>NZ_LMJB01000012.1 GCF_001429765.1 Flavobacterium sp. Root901 | reverse complement strand
TTTGGCCAAACGCCACGGAATCTTCAAACACCAGTCGCAAAAAGACGGCGTTGTTTTTCAGGGCACCGATGCAAGGGAGTTCTGGCAGAGAGCCGAAGACAGAAACCGAGAAACGGCAGCTTTATACCAGCAAATGGGACTTGCAAGTTACGCAGCTATGGAGGCTTTTGTAAAGTGGGAATATTAGTCTCAGTTTTCAGTCTCAGTTTTTAGTGAACAGGTTTTAGACATCTAAAAAAAAAGTATTTAGGTTGTAAACTTTGATCAATACTGTTAACTGAAAACCGCGACTGAAAACTTAAAAATAACAATAAATAAAATGGCATTAATAAAATCAATTTCAGGAATACGAGGTACAATTGGCGGGATTGTCAATGAAAATTTAACTCCGGTAAATGCAGTCAAATTTGCAGCAGCATACGGAATGTGGCTTAAAAGTGAGAATTCAAACGAATCTTTGACAGTAATTATAGGCAGAGACGCCCGAATTTCCGGAGAAATGATCAGCAATCTGGTTTCAAATACACTTACAGGTTTAGGAATTAATGTTGTCGATATAGGTTTATCGACAACGCCAACTGTTGAAATTGCCGTAACATTAGATCATGCAGATGGCGGAATCATAATTACGGCAAGTCATAATCCGAAACAATGGAACGCTTTAAAATTACTAAACCATAAAGGCGAGTTTTTAAATGCTGAAGCAGGTGAAAAAATCCTGAAAATCGCAGAAAACGAGAATTTTATTTTTGCGGAAGTGGACTATTTAGGAAAATACGAAAAGAAAGAAGGTTATATCGAAAGACATATCGACGAAGTTTTAAAATTAGATTTAGTTGATGTTGAAGCAATTAAAAGCGCCAACTTCAAAGTAGTTGTGGATGCAGTTAATTCTACGGGCGGAATTGCGATTCCAAGTTTATTGGAAAAATTAGGAGTGGAATACATCAAATTGTATTGTGAGCCAAACGGACATTTTCCACATAACCCAGAACCTTTAAAAGAACATTTGACTGATATTTCGGAGTTGGTCGTAAAAGAAAAAGCTGATTTCGGAATTGTCGTTGATCCTGATGTAGACCGTCTGGCAATTATTTGCGAAGACGGTTCGATGTTTGGCGAAGAATACACTTTGGTCGCTTGCGCTGATTATGTTTTGAGTAAAACAAAAGGCGATACAGTTTCTAATTTATCATCTTCAAGAGCATTACGCGATATTACTTTAAAGCACGGCGGAAAATATCAGGCAAGTGCTGTTGGCGAAGTAAATGTTGTCGAATTAATGAAAAGTACAAATGCTATTATTGGTGGAGAAGGCAACGGAGGAATCATTTATCCGGCATCACATTACGGACGAGATTCGTTAGTTGGAACGGCATTGTTTTTATCGCATCTGGCAAATGAAAAAGTTTCTTGCAAAACGCTCCGCGAAAGTTATCCGGAATATTATATGAGTAAAAGCAAAATTGAACTTACACCAGAAATTAATGTTGATGAAGTTTTAGAAAAAATCATTCAAAAGTTCGAAAACGAAAAGCCGAATTGTATCGATGGAGTTAAAATTGATTTTGAAAAAGAATGGGTGCATTTGAGAAAATCAAATACAGAACCCATCATTAGAATTTATACTGAAAGTAATACGCAGAAAACTGCTGATGAACTTGCAGAAAAATTCATCTCAATAATTGAAAATGTATTGTAATAATAAACTATAAATCAGAATGAGAATTTTATTGTAATTCTAATAAAGTGCTGATTTTAAAATAATAAAATATTCATTTGGCTTTATATTTTAATTAAATGAATATCCAATTAAATGATATATTTTTTAAACGATAATAATTTTTTTTTGACAATTTTTTAAATTCTTACAACTCAAATAATTAAAAATGATAAGAATTTAATAATACTTTTTCTAAAAAATGTGCTCGAAAACACTTTTTTTATGTGCACGAACACATTTTTTTGGTTTTACCATTGTTTATTAAAAAATATTATTTAGTTTAGCCATAAGTAAGTTGAAAAACAGTCTTTTTTAGTTCAATTTTTTAAGTAGAAAAACCAATTTTAAAACTGAAAAAAAGCCTTCTGAAAAAAAATATACAGCTGATTATTAAAAGAAAAGAAAATATCAATTAAGAAAAATAACCAAACAAAACAAAAAACAAAAAACAGACAAAAATTATGAAATCAAAAAAAACATAACCGACCCATTTCTCTTTGCGTTTGAAAAAGCCTTAACCAATTTTTACTCACGCAAAGAATGCTTTTTACATTAACCATTAAACTAACCAGAATAATATGAAAAAAAGTAACAAGTTACTATACAGTAACTATCAGGAAATAAAATTTAATTTGAAGACATTACTCACGGTCTTATTTCTGATAGTTTCTGTTTTTAAAGTAAGCGCGGTTTCTTCAGAAGAAAACAGGAAGAAATCAGAAATTATAAATAAAGAGCCGGAAGCAGATATTACAATCAAAGGTATTGTTTTAGATGAACTGGGACAGCCTATGATTGGTGTTACCATTTTGCCGAAAGGATCATCAAGAGGAACAACAACAGATTTTGACGGAAGTTATACAATTGTAGTTCCTGCTGCTACAGAAGCCCTTTTATTTTCTTACGTAGGCTACGAAACAAAAGAAGTTGCAATTGCCGGACAAACCACAATTAAAGTCTCATTAGTACCATCATCAAAAAGCTTAAATGAGGTTATTATTGTAGGTTACGGAACGCAGAAAAAGAAAAATGTATTAGGAGCAATGTCTTCTGTAAAAGGCGAAACACTTACTTTATCTTCAGCACCTTCGGTTTTAACAGCACTTCAGGGAAAAGTTGCCGGTTTGCAGATTACTCAAAACAGTGCCCAGCCGGGAGGAGGATTTGATATCCAGATTCGTGGGGCGGGTTCTATTAATGCAAGCAATGATCCTTTGGTTGTTATTGATGGATTTCCGGTTACCAATTTACAGCAGCCCGGAACAGGAAACCGTTACGATGGCGGTACGCAGAGTATTTTAAACTCATTTAACCCAAATGATATTGAATCTATTGAGGTTTTAAAAGATGCCAGTGCATCTGCAATTTATGGTGCAAGAGCTGCAAATGGTGTGATTATGATTACCACCAAAAAAGGAAAAGAAGGAGATGTAAGAGTGGATTATTCCGGTTCTTATTCGTATCAAAAATACAATGATAGTTATGAGGTGCTGAATTTGCAGGAATGGATGCAGCTGCGAAATGACGCTGCCAGAGAAAACTGGGAATTTATTAATAAAGTATATCCCTATTCTCCAAAAACATTAGAAGAAGCAAATGCTGCTCCGGTTAACGGAATTCCGTTTAAAAGATTCTACTCTGACGAGCAGATTAGAAATGCAGGAAAAGGAACCGACTGGCTGGGATTAGTGACCAGAGACGGAATGGTTCAGCAAAATAACCTTTCTATACGAGGCGGGACAAAATCGACTAAATATTTTTTATCAGGAAACTTATTCAATCAGGAAGGAATTGTTAAAAATTCAGGATTAAAAAGAAGTACGGTTCATTTTAGTATTGATCAAAAAATTACAGATTATGTCACTTTTGGAATGAACATGACTAAAAGCCGAATCAAAAATCAAAACTCACAATTAGGCGGTGATCAATTTGAAAATTCAGGAATTATAAGATCAGCTATCCAGCAAAGTCCAAATATTGAAGCAATTGATGAATTTGGTAATTACCCTATTAACCCGGATAATGCTTTAGAACCAAATCCGTACTCATTGTTAACCATTACAGACGAAGGAGTAATAGACAGAACACTGACAAATTTTTATGCAGAAATAAAACCATTAAGCGGTCTTACTGCAAGAGTTCAGGCAGGTTTTGATCAGGGCGAGACAAGCAGAGGGAATTATCTGCCAAGAACTACACTATATGGGCAATTAGAAAATGGTAAAGCAACTTTTAATACACAAAAAAAGAATGATGATTTATTAGATGTTATATTAACGTATAATACAAAAATTGGAGACGATAACTCTTTTACTTTTATGGCAGGTTATTCTCAGTCAACCTACAGAAATGAAAGAGCATCATTAGGAAACAGTAATTTTATTACAGATGCTTTTTTATGGCATAATATGAATGCAGGAGCAGGAACAAAATTAACTACATCATCAAAAAATGAAGATAGTTATCGTTCCTATTTTTCAAGAGTAAACTATGCTTATAAAGACAAATACCTGTTAACTTCTACTATACGTCGTGATGGGGTAAGTTTCTTTGCAAAAAATAAAAAATATGCTTTGTTCCCATCTATTTCAGTAGGTTGGGATGTATCGCAGGAATCATTTATGAAAGGTATTACAGATTATGTATCACAACTTAAAATACGATTTGGTTATGGTTCTGTAGGTAATTCAGCCGGACTTTCTAAAGGCGCATTTTATGCACAGCCAGCATATTTAAACTCAGATGAATCAATTTGGACAGGGGTTTTTGCCAGCAGATTGGAAAATCCTGATTTGAAATGGGAAACAACGACAGAAAAGAATTTTGGTGTTGATTTTGAATTATTAAACAGAAGAATTTCAGGTTCGGTAGAGGTATACGAAAGAGTAGTTTCAGATTTATTAATGGAAAAACCTATCAATAGTTACCATGAAATAAATACCGTGTGGGCAAATATTGGCAGTACACAAACTAAAGGTGTTGAGGTTACTTTAACTACTAAAAATATCGATACTCAGGATTTAAAATGGAACACAACTTTTACGTACTCAAAATATAAAACCAATTGGAAAGAAAGAGCCCCAGACTGGAAACCTTCCGTATATATGAGCTACAATGATCCGGTACGTGCACAATACAGCCAGATTGCAGATGGTGTTATGCAGATTGGAGAAGTAGTTCCGGCACAGCCAGATTTATATCCGGGACAAATTAAAATAAAAGATCTTAACGGTTTCGTTAGAGATGCAGCAGGAAATCCGATTACGGATGAAAAAGGAGTGTTTTTAAGAACCGGAGCACCAGACGGAAAAATTGATGAAGCTGATACTGTTTTACTTGGCTCGGCAGATCCTGATTTTTCTGCAGGTTTAAGTAATACAATTATCTGGAAAAACTTCCAATTGAATTTTGTTTTTAATGGAATGTTTGGACGAAAAATTGTAGATCAGACAGACTTTACTTATGGCGTAACTGCAGTAGGTGTTGCACAAAACGGAAGAAATGCATTAAGAAGTGTTTACGACAGATGGACACCGGATAACCCAACAAATACGCGTCCAGGCTCACACTTTGGATATACACAATATGGTTCAGGCGATTTCTTTATGCAGGATGCTTCGTTTGTACGTTTACAAAGCGTATCGCTAAGCTATAATTTTCCAAAAAGATGGTTTGGTAAATATATACAGGGAGCAGCCGTTAGACTTGATGGACAAAACCTTTTTACTATTACAAAATATGATGGTATAGATCCTGAAACAGATGGTTATGCAGCAGCATATCCAAATGTAAAAACATACACAGTAGGAATTGATCTTAAGTTTTAATCAAAAAGACATGAAAAATTTAAAAAATTATACAATAGTTTTACTATTACTAGTTTTCTCAGGATGTAATGAAGATATTGAATCTGTCAATTACGATGAGATTAATCCGAGCATATTTCCTAAATCGGAGGCTGATGTTCAGGCAATAGTAGCTTCTGCCTATTATCCGTTAAGAGGATCTTACGGAAACGGAATTCATTCTACTTCAGAAAACGGATTAATGTTTATGCTTGATGCTACTACAGAAATTCTTCAGGGACCTTACGGAGTACAGCAGGAAGCATCATTGCACAGCTACAAAGCCAGTTCTACATCTTTTACAAGATTTTATGATGTGTTCTACAACAAAATAAGCAGTATGACTCTGAGTATCGACAGAATACAAAATGCCAATGTAAACGAGCTGGTTAAGAAAAATGCTATTGCGGAAATTAAATGTGCAAGGGGATTATTGGCCTATGAGCTTTTTGATCTTTACGGGCCGCTTGTTGTAGCTCCTCTTGAGATTCTTAAAAGTCCTTTGAACGAAGTGCCTTTGGCCAGACTTTCAAATGCAGAAATGGTAAGTTTTATTGAAAATGACCTTAAAGATGCTGCGGCAGATTTAAAAGCTCCGGGTGACACTCCATACGGAAGATTCAGCAGCGGAATGGCAAGAATGGTCCTGATAAGATTATATCTGCATGAAAAAAGATGGGCAGAAGTTGAAGAACAAGCTAATGCCATCATGGCAATGAACTACTATGGATTAGACGCAGATTATGTTGGATTATGGGATGTTAAACCTCCTGTTAACAGCAAAGAAGTAATTTGGGCAGTTCCGGCAGATTATGCAGGCACGAGTGAAAACCAATGGCAGTTAATGGTATTGCCGGCTAATTTTCCTGAGCGCGGTGGTTACGGAACTATTCAGAGTTCCTGGACATTTTATGATTCTTTTGAAGCAACTGATATTCGTAAAACGGCACTTATTGCCGAGTTTACAGGAACAGATGGTGTAACGTATAACAGGGCAAATCCTGCTAATTATATGCAGTTAGGGCCAATTCCGTTAAAAATTCATCCCGATGCCGCCAGAACAACAGCTTTAACAACAGTAGATATTGTGGTATATCGTTATGCAGATGTAATATTATCAAAAGCAGAAGCATTGGTTAATAAAACCGGAACACCAACAAAGGAAGCAATTGATTTGGTAAACATCGTGAGAAAGAGAGCTCAAATCAGCGAAATTCAATTAGCTAATTACAATACACTGGCGAAATTCAATGATATGATTCTTTTAGAAAGATCGCACGAATACTGGTGTGAAAACGGACAATACCGTTCGGATTTGATCAGACACGGAAAATTTACAGAACATGCTCTTGCCTTAAATGGTGCGGCAAGCCAAAGTGCTCCATACAAAGCGTTGTTCCCGTTTTCATTAGACAGAATTAGTGAAGGAAAAGGTAAATTTATTCAGAATCCTGGATATAATTAATTAGAAGACAAATATCACAATTTGTGAAAAATAAAATGAAACAGATAATTTAATTATACAAAATATGAAAAATTTACTAATGCTATTTTGCCTTTTCTTAAATATTGCCTCTAGCTGTCAAAGCGATGGAGGTGATAAAAATGAAGGGGGCGAACAAGTAAACGGAGTTGAAAAAGTAACTTACACAGCTTCTAACGAAGTTTTTACCAATCCGGAGCGTGGGTTTATGCATACCTGGCAGGTAAATTCTGAAGGAGCTGCGATGACAGCAGTTTCTTTAAACAATTTGAAAAAAGAAAATGTAAGCCTTATTCTGCGTTTGTATTATTTAGAGAAGTTTAAAACTTCGGCTTTAAGCCAGACTCAATTAGATCTTATCAAAACCGACTTTACCCGTTTAAGACAGGCAGGTTTAAAATGTGTTTTGCGTTTTGCTTATACGGATGCACAGGATGGTTCAGATGCTTCTGCGGCCGTAATTTCAGGACATTTAGATCAGCTGAAACCAATTCTGGAAGAAAACAAAGATGTGATTGCTTTTGTTCAGGCAGGTTTTGTTGGAGCGTGGGGAGAATGGTATTACACAACCAACCAGCTTACAACGCCGGCAAACAAAAAACTGATTTTAGACAAACTTCTGGAAACTTTCCCGAAAGAAGTAAAAATTCAGGTGAGAACTCCAAAAATCAAACAAGATTATGTTGCGACTACAACAGCAATGGATGCGACAGTTGGTTACGGAACTTCAAATACAGCCCGTTTAGGTTTTCATAATGACTGCTTTATGGCAAGTGTAGACGATTACGGTACTTATATCAACGTAACGGCCGAAAAAACATACATAAGCAATGAAGCTCTTTATGTGCCGACAGGGGGAGAAACTTGTCCGCCAACAGACGTGCCAATCGCGAGCTGCAGTATAGCAGAAAAAGAAATGACAATGCTGAAATGGACTTATTTAAATCTTGATTATTATGGTCCGGTTTTGCAGGAATGGAGAAACAATAACTGTTTTACAGATTTTGAAAGAAAACTGGGTTACAGACTTTCATTAGTTTCTTCAAGCCTAAAAAAAGAGGCAGCAGTAAATGGCAGTTTAGAGTTTCAGGCATTGCTGAACAATGGTGGTTTTGCACCGGTTTATAATCCGAAAAATGCTTATTTAATATTCAGATCCACTTCAGGAGGAACTATTTATAAGAAAAAATTAAGCTTCGATGTTCGAAAAGCGGTTCCAAGGGTTACTTACGATTTAAAAGAATCTGTAAGCTTATCCGGAATTCCTGCAGGCACTTACGAATTATTATTAAAGATAGAAGACAGCTCTGCTAAACTGGCTGAAAGACCAGATTATTGTATTCGTTTTGCTAATACAGGATTATGGGAAGCCTCAACAGGATTCAATAAATTATCACAAACGGTTATCATTAAATAGTTATTAAAACATTTAAATTAAAAACCATGAAAAAAATAAAACTAACCCAATACCTAACATTGCTTGCCGCTTTGTTATTGCTGACAGCTTGTTCCAGTGATGGTGCGTCATCAGAAGATTCAGCGACGAAACCAACTGCAGATTTCTCATTTACGAATGACGGAAGCACGTTTACATTTACTAATCTTTCTACAAATGGTACAAAGTACAGATGGGATTTTGGAGATTTATATTATACATCTGGAGAAAAAGATCCGGTTTATACCTATAAAATTGGAGGAGAAATCAGAGTTTCATTAACTGTAACCAACGATAAAGGAGAAGAAGCTTTTATCACCAAAACCATAACTGCCCCAAGAATTATAATTATTGACATTAAAATAGACGGAAAATTTACAGATTGGGATGACGTTGCCGTAACAGATCAGAATACATCAGGAAATGGTTCAATCCAGAAAATTAAAATCTGGGCGGGAGGTCCAAATGTAAATGTGTATTTAGAAGGAAACAAAAAAATGATGATGGAATTGGTAGACATGTACATCAATACAGATGGAAATACGCAGACAGGATTCCTGCACAGCAATTGGTCACAAGGTTCCGGAGCCGAATTTTTATTTGAAGGTCCGGTAGTAACCAACGGCTGGGGACAATTTTATAACCATACCGATCCGAATGGAGGCTGGGGATGGGCTGGAATTGCAGGCTCTGGGGCAAACTTAAAAGCATCATCGATTGTGAGTTTAAATGACACCACAAATGCGATCGAGTTCAGCATTCCTAAAACACAGTTAGGAACATTAACAGGTTCAATTGGTATTGCCATTACCGAAATGAATGGAGGATGGGGATTAGTTGCAAATTTCCCTGAAGCACCTAAGTTTTCTACATTACAATTGTAGTTTGTCATCGATAGCCGGTCAAAAATATGCCATTTGATGAAGTTTTTTGAAGATTAATTTTTAAGTCAAATGGCATAAGCTATCGAGTTTAGATAATTAAAATAATCCCAGTTGATTAAATATAAAACTGGGATTGTTTTTAAAAAAGAAATAGAAAATAATATGACTAAAACAATTGTCAATAACCGATTAATGTCTGTAGACGTACTGCGAGGATTTGATCTTTTGATGATTATAGTAGCAGACCGATTTTTCTATAATTTGAATACAGCGGCAGACACCCGTTTTACAAAAATGCTGGCAGATCAGTTTGAACATCCGGAATGGATTGGTTTTCATTTATATGATGTCATAATGCCATTATTCTTATTTGTTGTAGGTGTTGTTATTCCGTTTTCGTTAGGAAAAAGAAGTGAAGAAACTTCAGATTTTAAATTATACAGACACATTTTAAAGCGATTTGTAGTCCTCTTTATATTAGGATGGATCGTACAGGGAAATCTTCTTGCATTAGATATTTCAAAGTTTCATATCTTTAGTAATACACTTCAGGCTATTGCAGTTGGCTATTTATTTTCGTGCATTGCTTATTTGAATTTGTCAAGAAAGGGAAGGTACATTTTCTTTGCAGTTTGCCTTGTTCTGTATGCTGTCTTATTATCAATTCCGGGTTACTTTGGTCATACTTTTGAGTTATTGCCGGAAAAAAATCTGCCTATATTTATAGATCAGCAGGTTTTCGGAATGTTTTATGATCAGACACAGTATTCCTGGCTGTTGACTGGTTTAGGATTTACCGCTACAACATTGTCGGGATTGTTTGCAGGAGAATTGCTTTTATCTTCTTTTTCAAGAAAAAAAATCATACTTTACCTTTTCCTAATCGGGATAACCGCAATTATCCTGTCATTAATAATTGGTATCTGGCATCCTATCATTAAAAAAATATGGACAAGTTCATTTGTAATTTTCTCATCAGGAATCAGCTTTGTATTATTAGCTTTATTCTATTGGCTTGTTGATGTTCAGGGTTATACAAAATGGGCTTATCCGTTTAGAGTAATTGGGTTAAACGCCATTGCAGCTTATGTTGGTTCGCATGTTTTTAATTTCTCATTAATCGCTAAGCAAATTTTCTTTGGTTTTGAGCAATTTACAGGAGGTTATTATGATGCATTTTGCGATTTGGCCGGATTCGGAATTCTTTATTTCATACTTTGGTACATGCATAAAAACAAAACCTATATAAAAGTTTAATAACAGATTGTTACAAATAAAAAAGTTCAAACAAAATACCACTAAAATAAAAAAAATGAAAAGTTTAAGATTTTTACTAGTAGCATTTTTGCTATTCAAAGTCTGCGATACATCGGCGCAGCTTATTAAAACAAAAGCCCCGAAAAGAGACAAAGGACAAACAGATGTCCTGCGTTTGGCAGCTCCTGCAATTCCGCACGTTCGTGTAGCAGTTATTGGTCTTGGAATGCGCGGTACGGGCGCTGTAGAGCGTATTCCGCATATTCCCGGAGTAGAAATTGTGGCATTATGCGACATGATGCAAGAAAGAACAAAAGCAGCAAATGATACCTTAGTAAAACTTGGAGCACCAAAAGCGCAGGAATTCTTTGGTGAAGATGCCTGGAAGAAAGTAACAAAATTAGATAATGTTGATCTGATTTATATTGTTACCGATTGGAAACATCACGCTAACATTGCAGTTCAGGCCATGAAAGATGGAAAGCACGTTGCTGTAGAAGTTCCGGGTGCTTTAACCATGAAAGAAATCTGGGATATTATCGATACCTCAGAAAAAACACGTAAACATTGTATGATGCTGGAAAACTGCGTTTACGATTTTTTCGAATTAACCACATTAAATATGGCTCAGCAAGGTTTGTTTGGAGAAATTCTTCATGCAGAAGGTTCGTATATTCATGGGCTTCAGCCGTACTGGCAAAACTATTGGAACAACTGGAGAATGGATTACAACCGTAAGCACAGGGGAGATGTATATCCAACGCACGGAATGGGGCCGGCTTGTCTGGCATTAAATATTCACAGAGGCGATAAAATGAATTTTCTGGTTTCAATGGATACCAAAGCTGTTGGCAATCCGGCATTTATAAAAGAAAAAACAGGTGAAGTGGTAACCGATTTCAGAAACGGAGACCATACCATGACGATGATTCGTACCGAAATGGGAAAAACAATTCAAATTCAGCATGATGTAACGAGTCCAAGACCTTACAGCAGAATGTACCAATTGTCAGGCACAAAAGGATTTGCTAATAAATATCCGGTAGAAGGTTATGCTATTGACGCAAAAGAAGCCGGAGCAGAAATTTCTAAAAACTATCAAAATCTAAATGCTGAAGAATTTGTATCTGAAGATGTAAAAAAGATTTTAATGGAAAAGTATAAAAATCCAATTGTAAAAGATATTGAAGAAATGGCTAAAAAAGTAGGCGGCCACGGCGGTATGGATTTTATTATGGACTACAGAATGTTTTACTGCCTGCAGAAAGGACTTCCTTTGGATATGGATGTTTACGATTTGGCCGAATGGTCCTGTCTGAGTCCTCTTACTGAAATTTCTTTAGATCATAATTCAGCGCCGGTTGAAATACCTGATTTTACAAGAGGAAGCTGGCAAAAATTAAATACAGTTGAGTTTTCAAAATAAGAAAGAATGTTTTTATATTGATTAGTTTATTTTGTTGTTAGATAAAAGCTTCTGTTTTTTTATTAAAACAGAAGCTTTATAGTTTTATGTATTTCTTGTTTAATATTTTCTTTTCTGATTTTAGTTTGTTTTTAATTAATTAAAGTGAAATGTAACTATTCAATCAAAGATTTAATTTTCAGGAGTTTTTAAATATTAAATGTATATATTTAGATTGTATAGCAGTATGTTTTGTACTTCAATTTATTTAAAGCGATGAAAAATTTCAGCAGTTATAAAAAACTTGATATTTTAGACGGAACAGAAATATTGTTCGCCAGAAATCATACAGTAGATTTTCCAAAACATACACATGATACATTTAATATTGCTTTAGTTATAAATCAGACATTTTATTCCCGTTTGGACTCTAAATTTCTGCAGGCACCCATAGGAACTTTATGCATAACTAATCCTGATGAGGTGCATAAAACGCCTTGTGATAAAAATACAGGGAATACTTTTATTACCTTTTATATTGCGCCGGATATTTTAACCCGATTAAATAGAGGTATTAGTGTTTTCTTTAAGGATAAAGTTATTTATAATCCAATACTTTTTTCTTCATTTTATTCAATAGCTCAAAATATAGAAAATGAAACTTATGATGCAGAGACTGCTTTATTGCATGCCCTGAAGCAGTTAGTAGCGAATTATGCTGTAGAGATAGACTTTAAAAACAGCAGTTTAAATCTTTTTCAGGAATTTATAAATGGAGAGTCGTTTGATAAATTTTCGTTGGAAAAAACTGCCAGGAATTTTGGAATGGATAAGTTTAAGTTTTTAAGACTTTTTAAACAGGAAACAGGTTTAACTCCAAATACTTTTGTTACCCTTAAAAGAATTGCTTCTGCCAAAAAAGAACTATTAAAAAATGAAAACTTATTGGATGTAGCTGTTTCTTCTGGTTTTTATGATGCTTCTCATCTTACAAGAGAGTTTAAAAAATACACAGGCGTTACACCGGGCATATATAGAGAAGCATAATGCAATATTATACAATGGAGTATGCGATGCATTGATTAGCTTTGAAGAAAAAAAGATGTATAAAATAGTTATAATTTTTTTCGCTCTTTTTCTTGGACCAGTCGGGCGTGCACAGACTGGAAACATAAAATTAAAATTAAATGCTAAACAAGAATTTAATCTTACTAAAAACGAAGAGCATACATTTGAAATTAGTTTGAAAGAGCATGTCCAATATACTATTTCTTTAGATCAAAACGGAATAGATATTATTTTAATTCTTAAAGATCAAAACTTAAAAGTTATACAAGAAGCAGACTCGCCAACCGGCAGGTTCGGCTTAGAAAAAATAGCATTTTCTCCACCGCATACGGCTAAGTATGTAGTTGTTGTAAAGCCATTGGAAGAAAACGGAAATGCTGATCAAGGCAGTTATACGATAATATTTTCCAAAGTTTCAAAAAAAGTAAAAAGATTTACCAAGTCACAGCTTGAGCATGATTTTGATTTGCTGAAGAATGCCTATATTGAAACAAAAGTAGGGTTGTGGTACAATAATTATTTCGAATTTGACAGTATTTGCAATGTTCAGAGAAGTAAGATTGAAGAAAAAATGACAGCCTGGGATTTTTACAAACTTACTGCACCTATCGCTGCATATACCAAAGAAGGACATTCTTCAATTCGAATTTCAGAAGAAACGAGTAATCATTTGAAAAAGTTCGGAACTTATTTTCCTTTTTTTATTAAGATTATAAACAAGCAGATTTATGTACTGAATAACTATAAAAATCTGGATTCAAAAGGAAAGATTATCTCAAAAATAAACGGAATTCCTGCAGAAAAAATCCTCAATGATTTTACTCAGATTGAACCTTCAGACGGATATAATTTTACCAGTAAATATAAATGGATTGAGTCTTCCTTTTCGCGTTACCTTCTTCGGTTTTATGGTATTTCAGATATTTATACGGTAGAATTTACAGATCCGAAAAATGGTGAAAAATCAATTCAAAATGTGGCTGCAGTTAATGCTGAGCAATACCAGATCCTGCAGACTGCTCATAAAAATGAGTTTCCTGAGTTATATTTCAAAAAACCAATGGATTTTAAAACTGAAGAAAAGGATAACTATTGTTTATTAACAATTAACGACTTTAATTCTAATTTGTACAAGGATAAAAAGGAAGGCTTTAGAAGGAAGTTAGACAGTATTTTTAGAGAAGTCGATAAAAAACAAATAGGTAATTTAATTATTGATCTTCGTAAAAATGAAGGTGGCTCTCAGGGTATGGAAGATATTTTGTTATCCTATTTTACTTTAAACACTTACAAGAAATATAGTTATGTAGAAATTCCTTCTTTTGAATATTCTTTTTTGGAGCTTACAGATTATAAAAATCAAAAAGAGATTTTAAAAAAAGAACTGGCTGAGGAATTTTATCTTAGCCATGATGGCAGATATTTAAACAAAGAGAGTTTTTATGATGGACTGCCTCCAAATCCGATTCATTTCAGCGGTAAAATTTATATACTAATAAGCGGATTGACTTTCTCCGGAGGATCTGAATTTGCCGCTTTAGCAAAAAATCATACCAATGCTGTATTTATAGGCGAAGAAACGGGAGGAGGCTATTATGGAAATACGAGCGGTATTTTTCTAAAATTTACACTTCCCAACAGCAGACTTACAGGAAGAATACCGCTTTGTAAATTTGTTTTAAATAACCAGAATAACAGCATTTCTTATGGCCATGGACTCACTCCTGATTATGAAGCAGCTCCATCAATGGAAGATATTCTAAATCATTATGATTCTGAGTTAAATTATGCCGTCAGGCTGATCAAAAAATAATATAATTAAAACTTAAAAGCGTTTTCCGGATTCGTTATGACATACCGGAAAAAGAATTAAACAATATTAATAAGAAACGGACACTGGTTTACTGCTCTTCCAGATTTTTTATTATTTCTTCAATACTGCAGCTGAGTATTTCTATACTGTCTGCGGTTTCGGCTGTGAATTTTTTTTGGTGTGCTTCACGCTCAATGTTTGATAAATGCATGCTCAAACCATCCAGCATAAAAAGATGCATCCAGAGCTGGAGCTGCTCTGCACTTTGCAGTACAGTGGGAAAGTCTGCGCGTTTAACGGCCTGTTTGAATTCCTCCAGTTCCAGAGGGGCTTTTTCTATAAACTGGGAAGTGACTTCTTTTTTCCAGCCCGGTTTCAAACGGTCAGTTTCTTCAATGCCTGAAAGATTTGCTTTGTGGCGTCTTCCCGAACGCGGTTCCTTTCTTAAGGCAGTTTTAATCGCTTCCAGAAGTTCATACTGCTTAAAAGGTTTGGGAACGTAACCGTCCATACCTGCATCGTAACAGCGATCCTGCTCCCCCGCAAGAGAGTGCGCTGTCATAGCAATAATTGGGATGGAGCTTTTTAACTCACTGCGGATGTAGCTAGTAGTCTGGTAGCCATCCCGAAGCGGCATTTGCAGGTCCATTAGCACCAAGTCATAGGAATTTTCAGAGAGTAATTCGATACCATGGTCGCCATTGTCGGCAATGTCGATTTCAAAACCAAATCCTTCAATTACATTCTGTGCAAGTTTCTGGTTTAAAAGATTGTCTTCGCAGAGCAGTATTCGGAGTCTGCCCAGATCGTTGACCTGTTTGGGCTGACGGCGTTCTGTCTGCTGGAATGTTTTCTGGTAAGTAAGGGTAAAGAAGAATTCTGATCCCATTCCCTCACGACTTCTAACATGTATATCAGAACCATGCAGTCCCACCAGCTGTTTTACAATACTGAGCCCCAGTCCTGTACCTCCAAATTTTCTGGTAGTGCTTTCCTCAGCCTGAGTAAAACGTTCGAAAACAGTATCAATGCGGTCCTTCGGTATGCCGATGCCAGTATCTTTTACCGAGAAACGAATCACGTAATTATCATCTGTTTCCCCAATTTTTTTCACCGCTATAGTCACTTCGCCTTCACTGGTAAATTTGAGCGCATTTCCGGCCAGGTTCATTAATATTTGATTGAGTCTTCCCTGATCGCCGGATATCATTTCAGGAAGTTCTGCATCAAGATAAAGGTTAAATTCTACAGCTTCCGGAGCTTTTACTTTCAGCAGGTCATAAACATGCCGAAGTGCTTTTTTAAGCTCGAAAGGCTGTAGTTCAAGGGTAAGTCCGCCCGACTCAATTTTTGAAAGGTCGAGTATGTCATTGACAATCAAGAGCAGGTTATCTCCGGCAGTTTGTACGTCCTTTACAAAGCTGCGTTGCTGTTTATCAAGTTTTGTTCCTGCCAGGAGTTCAGTAAAACCTATAATCGCATTGAGAGGCGTTCTTATTTCGTGACTCATGTTCGCTAGGAAACTGTCTTTGGCTGCTACTGCTCGTTCTGCTATTTTTTTTTGGCCGGCGAGTTCACTGTTTTTTATGCCGAGTTCCAACGTATTGATTACGTGGCGCGCGACTATTAAAAGTGCCATGCGCTGACCTTCATTGAGTTTTCGCGGCACATGATCAGCAGCACACAAAACCCCAATATTATATCCGTCAGGAGTTGTGAGAGGAACCCCGGCATAGAATCTGATTTTGAGTCCGCCTTGTACATCAGGATCATCCTTGAAGCGTTCATTAAGCATCGTATCAGGAATTTCGACCAGTTCAGAATCCATAATGGTATATCGAGAAAAGGTAATCTGCCGTGGTTTATCAGAAGCACCCAAGCCGATTTCTGATCTGAAGAGCTGCCTGTTATGGTCAACAAATGAAATATAAGCAATAGGAACTTCACATATATATGATACAAGGGCTGTAGCATCATCAAAGGCACGATCGGGCAGAGTCTCCACTATATTGTAGCGTTTTAAGGCATGAAGACGTTTAGATTCATTGTCGGAAAGAGATGACTTCATAAGCAGAAATTAAACATCAAGTTAAGCAAAATAAAATTTATTCTTCTTATATTTTAAATAAAGCTCTTTACATAATTTTCAGTTTAATACTTTTCTTAATCATTTGCTAAATAATAATTATCGGCTGTCAAACGTCCCAGAAGACGATATTATCTGTTTTTTTATAAAAATTAAAATATAAGTTGCTGTTTTTCAATTCTGTATTATAAATTAGATTACCTTTAGCAAAATTAAATTTATTAAAAATGCAGGAAGGCACAGTAAAATTCTTCAACGAAGAAAAAGGTTTTGGATTCATAACTCCAGCGGACGGAGGAAGCGAAATATTTGTTCATGTTTCAGGTTTATCTGAAAACATTAGTCAAAATGATCAGGTAAGATATGATGTAGCAGAAGGACGTAAAGGTCCTAATGCAGTAAATGTAGTGATAGCTTAATACACTATAAATTATTATTAAAGCACCTGCCAATGCAGGTGCTTTTTTTTTGAATATTGCACTTTTTTTAAGTTACAGACTGTATGCATTTTTGTATTTGCAGGTTCAAAAATCACATTTCACTTAGCTGTTGAGATGAAAAAGAGCTTTACAATTCAGCTGTTTTCTTCCGTATTGATATTAATATCAGCTGATCTTGGGAATTTTTTAATGATTAAGGCTTTTAGTTTTTCCTGATGCTCATCTCCCCATTGACCTAAAACACTAATAACAGGGATTAGGCTCAGGCCGAATTCCGTGAGACTGTATTCTACTTTTGGCGGTACTACCGGATAAATTTTCCTGACAATCAGCTCGTGTTCTTCAAGTTCATTTAGCTGGATATTCAGGACTCTGCGGGAAGCATCGGGTATTTTACGCTGTAATTCGCTCGGTCTTTTATGGCCCTGATGAATAAACCAAAGCAGGCGTATTTTCCATTTGCCGTATAAGACTTCACCTATAAGATCAAGTCCGCAGTTTAAGCTGGGTATTGTTTTTCTTTCATACATAATGTAAAAGTAAAGGTATGTCCTGATTTGTGCAATAGGGGAAAAATTTATCCCTATATAAATCGTAAGTCCGTACTTGTGAGAAAGTTTCGTACTTCTGAAATTTGTACAAAAGAAATTATTAAGTGTAATGAATGCATTGGGCGAAATACCGTACAGCAGACCTGAAAAGCTGCAAGAAGTGGCTGAACTTGTTGGATTCTTGTTTCACCAAGAGCAGATTATCTTACAGCCACAGAGTATGTAATTGACGGCGGAACGATTCCAACCATTTAATTGAGTTTAAAATAAAAAACTTACAGAGATCAATCAAAATCAATTTTATGTGGGAATTATGTAATTTTATCACTAAAATATGTAAGCACAACCTTAAGTTATTTTTAATATTTGGATTACTATCCCTCTCCTACGAACGAGCTGAATTTAGTACTTGTGCTGTTGAATAATATGTAAGGATTAGTTTTGGAAGATTGGGATCTTTAAGTATGTCAGCAGCTGCAGACCAGGGTATAGAAATATCAAGCTGCTCGTAAGGGCAGCTTACTTTTTTTGACAAAGAGTTATATATTTGTACTTCTGATTTAATTAAAAATCCGTTTAGAAGTATACAGTAATAAAGTGCGAAAATACGATAGACTAGGGCACAGGTCTAATACATAATGTTTAAAATTCATTAAATGCCATTAAAAAAAATACTATTGATTGATGATGACAGCGAAGATACTGAGATATTCACAGAGGCCTTGCAGGCAGTAAATAAAGATGCTTCACTTCGCACCGAATTAAATCCTTCCAGAGCATTGGAACAATTAGCTGTATCCGAGGACCTTCCAGATATTATATTTTTGGATTATAACATGCCTTCGGTCAATGGTTTGGAATTTATTCAGCGTATGGATCGTATCGAGAAGTTAAAGCACATTGAGGTTGTTGTGATTTCAACTCCTCCTGAGCAGGTAATGTCGCAGTGGTTCGAGAGAAACAATATAAAAGTAAAATATATCTCCAAACCCAACAGCATGGATGAGCTTAAAGGGATGCTTCAGGAATTACTCTGATCTATTATTTTAGTTATTATCATTTAATATTAGTGACGGCTTTTTTAATTTTAGCAGTTAATTACGTCTTATTATATTTCTTTTTTAATCTTTGATTTCCAAATCATCGATGGAACTGACTCCGGAACCGGATGACTTTTTAACAACTGTCATGCTTCCGTTTAATTCCATTATTACGGCTTTCACATCATTTATCTGGTCAGTTCCTGAAGATCTTATTGCCGCATAAATTTCTTCCTTGGTAATCGCTTCCCGTGCCATTGTTTTTTCTAGAAATCTGTTGTCATAAAAAACAATCTTCGGAACTGTATTAATTAGTTTTTCCATTTTAGAAGATGATCTGGCCAGCCATGCAAATGTATACTGAAGCAGAATAATAAGGAACAATACAGCAGCGCCTTCTGCTGCAGGTACAACTGCCAGCATCATATCTGAAAGTGTTGAACCAAGTGCAATAGAAACAACAAAATCAAAAGCATTCAGTTTAGAAAGGGTTCTTTTGCCCGAAATCCTCACAAAAAGAAAAAGCGTCACAAATGCTGTAATAGTGGTCAGGGCTACTTTGCCTATAGTTTGCCAGTCTTGAAAAAAAACTTTTTCCATAATATTATTTTTTAGAATTAGCTGTCTGCAATCTCTAAATTACAATATTCTCTACACCTCTCTAAATATATTTGAACAAAATCGTTTTTATTTTCAAACTATAATTAACTATTTTGAGTAAATTTTAAATTTTCCCATTGCTTTTCCCACTGTTTTTCATTTACTCTTTGCTGAAAAACAATTACATCAAAATTTGGGGTAGGCTTAACTATTAAATTAAATAAATCATTTAAACCATAAGGTGCTAAAATTTCGATTTTATTATCTACATTCAGTCTCGCAGCAACGGCTGTTGCAGTTTCAGGCCAATGCGAAATGGCATCTTCAGTGTTACTATATTTTAGATGATTATTACGAAAATGCATTCTTGCCTGATTTTTAACAGACCATTTAATCCCAGGTTTTATATCAATAAGTTTCTGTTCGATTTCTTTTTCCAGCTTTTCAGAAATATTTGTTTCATCAAAAAAAACTACGTCTACATCATTAAACTGTATTGTATTTTTCTCATGTAAAAAATCCCAGACTTTATTTCTTATAACTCCGGCTCCAGCCCAGCAGTCATTTAATTTTAAATTTTTAACGATTGCAAGAATTTCAATAATGAGTTTATCTTTTTCCAGTATGTTTATTAATTCATTTTTATATTTCATTTGGTGCTTTTGTTTTCATAAAAATCAAATACAATGTTAAGCATCTTTCTGCTTAGTAGAATTTATTTCTTAATTTTAATATCAACTAATTAATTATTCTCATCTTAAGAATTAAATCTTTTAAATATAATACGATGCTTAAATTGATTTTATTTACAAAAATAAAGGCTGACAATTTTGAAAACTATTTTTCAAAATTCAATTTTTTGTATTTTATCCTTGCTGTATTATTTGCTCCTTCTAATGTTTTTGCCCAAAAAAAGGACATGATGGTTCGTATTGCAGAAATAGAGATCTATCCGCAATATGTAACGGAATACAACTCAATATTAAAAGAAGAGTCTTCAGCTTCAGTAAAATTAGAACCTGGCGTTTTGGCAATTTTTCCAATGTATGAGAAAAAAGATTCTGTTCAGGTAAAAATAGTAGAAATTTATGCAGATAACGAAGCGTATCAAAATCATCTAAAAACACCACATTTTCAAAAATACAAATACACTACACTCAAAATGGTTAAATCGTTAAAATTAATTGATATGACGGCAATAGATCCTGAATCAATGAAACTGCTATTTAGCAAAATACGTCAATAATATCGGTGACTCTAAAAATAAATATTCACATAAAGGACATAAAAAATAATAAAAACATTGTGTTGGGTTTTTATCTAAGAAGAGCATATAAATAACAGAAATGTATAAATTGATACAATTATAACTTTGACAATTGCAAAATCATATCTTGCTTAAAGACCGGTTATGCTTATTTTTAATAATTATTTCTCGTCTTTTGATACTTTCTGCATTAAATTTTTTATTTATTTCTGTATTTTATTGAAAAATAAATTAATTTTGTAAGATTAAGTTCATTATTTAATATTCGTTTATTATTACATTATAGTTGCTTTTTTCTTTGTATATAATTTTTGGATTTCGATTTTAAGTGTTTAACTGGTAAAAAATTAAAAGTTATGTGTGCAGAAAAATCCCGCAAAATTATTTATCTGGCGGACGATGACGAAGATGACAGGCAGCTGTTTCTTGATGCAGTAGAAGAACTGGGAGCAGCGGTAAGTGTAGAGGCTGCAGCAGATGGCAAGGAGCTTTTAAATAATCTCAACAAACCAATGAAAACCCTTCCTGAAATGATTTTCCTAGATATCAATATGCCGGGGAAAAATGGTTTTGAGTGTCTTAAAGAAATACGTTCGGAGGAAAAAGCTTTTAAAGATGTTAAGATCATCATGTTTTCTACCAGCAGCAGTATGTCTAATATTGAATTGTCTTATAATCTGGGTGCAGATTTATACGCCGTGAAACCAAGTACTTTTCAGGGACTGAAAAATCTGCTGTCTGAAATAATGGACGCAGACTGGAATCTGCTCATAAAAAATAAGAAATCATTTTTGCTGACCTGATTATTAAAAAAATCTTCGAAATAAAATTAAATTATAGAGCCATTATCGTTAAGACAAATTACATTTTAAAGACAAAATTCAAATAAATGTTATGAAGAAATCAAAAAGTTTTTACATAACATATCAGAAATTCTCTGCCATTATAGGAAGGGGATAAAAAAGATGTGGATTTTTCGGGTTTACTGCCAAATAACCTTTTGGTAATGTAAGGATTCATCCAATATGCAACTTTGGTGCTTAAAATTCCTATACCTGCGCCTGCTGCAACATCAGTAAGCCAGTGCCTGTTATTATACATTCTGAAAATACCTGTTCCCAGTGCCACGGTATATCCTGCAACGCCATACCACACTGATTTGTCTTTATATTCCTGATAAAGGAATTCAGCGCCCGCAAATGCAATTGCCGTATGGCCAGAAGGAAAAGAGTTATTTGAAGTGCCA
Source organism: Flavobacterium sp. Root901 (assembly GCF_001429765.1). Classification (GTDB taxonomy): domain Bacteria; phylum Bacteroidota; class Bacteroidia; order Flavobacteriales; family Flavobacteriaceae; genus Flavobacterium. The sequence goes on along the minus strand of NZ_LMJB01000012.1, from coordinate 33,319 downwards.
TCCGGTCTTTCTACATTTGTAGCAGATTTTAATGCGAAAACGGTTCCAACTGTTAAAATTGTGGAAGTTGCCAGTATAACAGAACGGTCCCGCATTGTATTTTTACCTTCAATACCAAATGCATTTAGTGCATAAACAGATACTGCCGGGACATATCTGGAAAAATCGTCAATTGATATTTTGCGGTCAATGTCTTCTGTAAACTCATCCCGAATCTGGGAATTAAAGCTTTTGATCTGTCCGCTTTCATTTCCCCAAAAACCATAACCAATCAGGACTGCGGGAATAATAAGCTGCTTGTAACTGAATTTTATATTTTTAGCAGGCTCAGTTAAAATATAGATACTGTCTCCAGGCGCAGGAGTCTGCGTAAACGCCTCTACGCTTAAAGACAAAAAAAGAATTAAAATAATTTTTTTCATAGGACATCAGTAAAAGCTTTTCGATTAAATCCCCGCAGGTAATTAAACCTGAAGTACCAAGATAATAAAATTTTGTATTATAAACAGCCTTCTTTTGAACTGCACCCATTTTCCTTGTGCACAGCACACCAAATTATTGTAATATTTTTAGCAGAACTAAAGTCCTGTGTTTGAATGTATGCTGTGATTTTTATTTTAAAGTCTTTTTTAATTTTTAACTAAAAATCAGATTCCGGCATAGCTGCAGGCCGTTATTTTTTTTATCTCACTTCCTTGTCAATTAGTTTATTGAAATGCAGGTTTAATTTGTGTACATTTATCCAAATTTTGAAACAAAACCATATAATCTTATAAACCGCAAGTATAGCGGCATTTTTAATTTAGCAGCCAAAATCAGCATCCTTATGGAAAATAAAATACTTCTCCTTACTGACATGGTAAACCATGCGCCGTATCCTATGGCGGTGTATATAGGGGATGAACTTATAATTGAATATGCGAATCCGGCTATGATCAGAGCATGGGGAAAAGGAGAGGATGTAATAGGTAAAAAATACCTCGATGTCGTTCCTGAAATCCAGAAGCAGAACATTTATGATCAGGCGCTGAATGCCTATAAAACCGCTATCCCTTTTCATGCTAAGGATAAGAGAGTTGATCTGGTAAATGATGGTGTTATGACCGAATACTATTTCAATTACAGTTTTATTCCGCTGTATGATAAACAAGGCAGGGTTTATGGATTAATGAATACCGGACTCGACGTTACAGATCTGCACCAGGCGCATCACCAGCTGAGGCTTTCCAACGAAAGACTTCGTATGGCTGTAGACGCATCGGGAATGGGAACATATGAAATTAATCTTGACACTAAGAGTATAAAAACATCTGAAAACTTTAATAAAATCTGGGAAGTAGGAGAGCAAGATCCGCTGACGAATGAAATGCTCACCGCAAAAATGCATCCCGATGATCTGATTATACGTGAACATGCCTTTGCTGAAGGAGAAAAGACCGGATTGATTAACTACGAAATAAGGATTAAAAACGGCACAGGTTACAGATGGATTAAGGTCAATGCCAAAATCATTACTGATGACTTCAATAAACCCAGCACTATTATAGGCATTACACAGGACATTCATCAGCAGAAAGAATTTGCCGAAGAATTGCAGAAACAGGTTACCGCCAGTACACGGGAGCTTACCCGTTCAAACGAAGACCTGCTACATTTTGCCCATGTGGTGAGTCATGATTTAAAAGAACCGGTGCGCAAAGTTAAAATTTTCAATGGATTTCTTCTCGACCATACCGATGTTCCGTTAAGTGAAAAACAGCAGAAATATGCTCATAAAATACATCAGTCAGCAGACAGGATGCAGAATATTATAGAAGGAATATTACAGTACTCAACCCTGAATAGTTCCAGCCAGACCGTCAGCAGGATCTCCCTGTATGATGTCATGAGCCGGATCAAAATGGATCTGGAGCTTATTATTGAAGAAAAAAAAGCGGAAATAAATATCGGACCACTTCCTGAAATAGAAGGTGCTCCGATACTAATTCACCAGCTTTTTTATAATCTGGTTCAGAATTCACTAAAATTCTCAAAAGCGAATCTGCCGCCCCAAATTGATATTACCTCAGTTGAGAGTGATAAAGAAGGTTTTGTAAAAATTCTTGTCAGAGACAACGGCATAGGCCTTGATCCCAAGTATGTAGGGAAAATATTCAATGCCTTTGAACGCCTTCATTCAAAAGACAGCTATGAAGGAAATGGATTGGGGCTGTCATTATGCAGAAAAATTGTGATTCGCCACCAGGGTTCCATAAATGCAGGAGGAGAGCCAGGAGTTGGTGCAGATTTTACTATTATGCTTCCTATAAACCAGCCTGGTGCTACTCTATAACGTGATCAGTTAATGATATAATAGAACTGAAAAATTCATGGAATTGTAGGTGGAGCCGGATTTTTGTGTAATCGAATTCATTAAAACTTTCGAATATATTTAAAGATCGGTTGTATTAAGCGTGCTGGGTGAGTAGCCAAAATGCTTTTTAAATGCAAAGGAAAAATGTGAAAAATTCTCAAAACCGGTTTCATAAAATACCTCCACTGGTTTTTTATTTTTTTGCGCCAGCAGGTAATGTGCTGCTTCCAGTCTTTTCTTCGTAAGCCATCTCTGCGGTGTAGAACTGAAAGCTTTGAAAAAATCACGTTTGAAAGTGGTCATACTGCGGCCAGTCAAATATCCGAACTTTTCCAAAGGCAGGTTAAACATAAAGTTTTTTTCCATAAAAGGGATTAAATCAATTTTTCCGGGTTCTTCAAAGTTTGATAAAATACCGTCTATATCTTTTTCAATAGTTTGGAGTATAAAAACAGCTTCATTGATTTTTAGTGAAGCAATATGCTCAGGAAAATTCTCCTGCATTTCAAAGTAAGGAATAAGCGAAGCCAGACAGCTTTCTAAAAGCGGATGTTTATGAAAACTAAATATTTTTGACTGCACAGTTTTAGGCATGGTGTTACCCTGACCATACATTTCCCTTAATCTTTCTGTTTTTAGATGCATTGCAACAGCTTTATGCGGCAGTCCGTCTTTAGGTTTGTTAATAATAGTCGCCAGCTGGTTTCTTGGAATTAAAAAAGTACTTCCTGCACCAAATTCAAAAGTTTCATCGGCCTGAATAATTTTAGTTTCGCCCGAGATCAGCCACACCAGCAGATGATCATCAAATGCCGCTTCTGTCTTAAACAATTTACCATTATAATGGGAAAGTTTAATGTCCTTGTTTATATAATTTACGTGATAATCCATAGTGCTGATGTGGTATAAAGATACAAATATTAGTGAATATCAAATTTTGTTCCTGTGAGTTCCTCGCTTAATTTCCATAACTTTTCTGCATTAGCCTGATCCAGGGAATAGGGTTTAACCCCGCCAATAACTGAGACATCAGAACGTAATGAGGCGATATCTGAATGTTCACAATACACTCCGCCAATAGTATGCAATAATGGACTTGTAGCAGCCCACACTGTAGTCGCAGCACCCTGTTCAATGTTTTTTAAGGTAGCCGCAACTTCAGGAAGTATATTGCCTTCTGCATCACAGAAACCCAGTTTTTGAAATAATTCAACAGGTGCTTCTCTTCCTAATTCTGTTCCTCCAACAGCACCCGGACACAGTGAGTAGCTGCGCACATCATGCGATTTTGCGCGGTTATCCAATTCTAATGAAAAAAGATTAACAGCTGTTTTAGATTGTCCGTATGCCTGAAGGGTTTCGTATTCGCGTGTAAGGAAATTGGGATCCTCAAAATTAAAATCAGAAAACTGATGACCGCCGGAAGATACATTTACAACTCTTGCCCCTCCAGCTATTTTTAATAAAGGCCATAGCTTGGCAGTTAGTTGAAATGTAGCCAAATAATTAGTAGCCAGTTGTGATTCATAGCCACGGCTTTCTCTGCGAAGCGGCACCCACATAATGCCCGCATTGTTGATGAGTAAATGAATTGGCCTGCTAGAATCCACATACTTTTGAGCAAAACTATTTATAGAATCAGGATTCATTAAATCCATTTCATCAATAATCACATTTGAAATTCCTTCTAAATTTCTTTTTGCTTTTTCTACATCTCTTGCAGGAACGATTACTGAAGCTCCTGCAGCCGAAAGTATTTTAACGGTTTCCAAACCAATGCCGGTATTTCCACCTGTTACGATTGCCGTTTTTCCTTTAAGATCAATTCCTTTTATTACTTCTGCAGCTGTAGATGACGCATTAAATCCAGATTGAATAGGCTTTTGTAAAGCGCCCTGATAATTATTCTGTTCCATTTTTTAAATTTTAATTATTATAATGAACAAAGGTAAAAGGTATCTTCAGCGGTCATTTTGTTTAAACGTCGTAATATGTTTTGTTTAAACGTCCATTAAAATTGGTAATATGTATTGATTGTGGAAATGAAACTCAGATCATAGATAATGCTGAATGGTGGAGAGAATATTAAGATTAGCGGAGTATTAGAACTGAAGCTTTTGGTATTTCATTGAAATAGAGACTTGATTTATTAGAAAAGAATTTGGTGTACAAAGTGTCTCCAAAAAATATTTTGAAAAAATTAATCCTAATACAAAGAGAAACTTAATACATCAACTCGCTTTTAGAATTTTTGTTTTAGTGCAGTCTCGAGAACAGGGTCATTATCATTTATTAAATCTTCTTTTGTGTTTTTTATTAGAATGTCTACAGGCGTACCGGTACCTTCATAACATACCATTTTTGCATTGTAATATCTTTGATTAGATAATGAGACCAGCCATTTATTTGGTAATTCAAAACCATACATGTCAGAATAAATACCTCGTGTGTTTTGTCCTATAATTGTTACACGGGGCAGACTTTTCATGATCATTGCAAAAACATCGCCTGCACTTACTGTTTTATCATTTGTTAGTACGATTACAGAATAGGTCTGGCTGTTCTTTCCTTTAGGTTCGATGTACCAGGTTTCTGGCTTATCAAAATCTTCATAACCACCATTACGGGTCTTTTTATACATGCCTATAACTCTTTTGTCGGTAAATCTGCCTGCTGCTTCAAATGCAAATTCATCATTTCCTCCGATATTATCCCGAACATCAATTATAATATTTTTTACATTTTTAAAACTGCTAAAGATGGTATCTAAAAATTTTCCTGCTGCCACAGCATCAGGGATGTTGTCTGAATCTTGTGAAACAAAACACCTGTTAAATCTTAAATAACCAAAACGCTTTGAGACCGAATATGTAAATAGTTTTCTTTTATTAAAGACCGGACCGATGCTTTTTAAAGGTTCAAAATCATTTTTTAATAAAGTATGGTTAACCATATTCCAAAAAGAGTTTATCAAACTATCATTTGGAAATTGTTTTTGGAATTCGGAAGGTTTTACAGATTTAAATTGTTTAACCGATGGTATGATGACGTTAATGTGATTATCTTCAAAAGGCGCCAGCATTTTAGTAAATACACTAAAAAGAGTATCTTCAGAAGTAGAAGATGTAATTTGTGGTCTGTATATTTGGTAAGTTTTTTTCCAGTCGATGTGGCGTAAGGTAAAAAAAGCATAATGATCCTCAAAAGTCTGCCATAATGTTTCAAAATTCTTTTCAGGAAAGGAAAGGTTTTTATTTTTAGGTTCTGATGCAGGATTTTGTGATTGGGCAGAAAATGTAGTTATAATAATAAATGCAATGATAATTTTTCTCATACTATTTTAGAATTTATTTAAAGCTCAATTTTTTTTCTTTACTATAAAGCGGATTGCTGTAAAATTATTTTTTTGTCTAAATAACCGGTTTTTTTTAAAGACTATGAAGTATTGCATATTCAAATAAAATATCATAATGTTGCAAATAATATTTATGATGAAAAATATTAAAAAAACATAAAAAATAATTCTCCATCTTATATATCAACCGGACAAAAAATGTTTATTGTTTAGTATTTGAACAACGATCCAAATAAATAATAACTTGAAGTTAAAGGTATGATTAATTTTCAAGGAGTAAAAATGTATGACAGGCTGGTCAGATTTGTATTTAAATAATCAACTTAATAACACTTAAAGAAGTAAAAAACATATTGATGAGAACATTTCAAAATGGAGTGTGAATTAGGATAAATGAGTGTTAAATTACAGAAAGTGCAAAAATTGAATCTCTCTAAATATGATTAAGTAATCAGAGGAAATTAGGGCATACAAAAGAAAATAAATCCTGTAAAGCTTTATTGTCAAGGCTTTATAAATAAAAATAAACTAAAAGACAAAAAATAATCATGAAAAAAATAATACTTTTTTTAACAACTATTTTAGCAACATCATTGAGTATTGGTCAATCAGTTACGGGGACCGGAACTTTAAATAAAGTAACTAAATTTATAAGTAGTGGTGTAATTGGTGATAGTAATATTGCTGATAGTAACACAGCTGTTGGAATTGCCGCACCATCATTAATTGCAAATACTTTAAATGTAAATAATACATCTTATTCTTCGTTAGATCTTAACGGGACTGTATCAGTAGGATTAGGGTTTGCCAACCATATTGGTGCAAAGATTGAAGGATTTAAACAAACTGTTAATACCACTGGGTTAAAATTATATACTGAATTTGGTTTTAACAATCCATCTTTGGCTATGACTATTTTAGCAAACGGAAATATTGGTATTGGTGGTCAAACTTCAATCTCAAATAAATTTGAGGTTAAAATTCCAACCAGTACAGGGTTGTCAGGTGTGGATGGTATAGCAGTACACGATGGAGCAGTTAACAGAATGAATATAAATTTAGGTATTAATACAGTGGGTGAATATTCATGGATTCAATCATCAAAAGGTGGTGTTGGTCCTAAAAACTTATCAATTAATCCTAATGATGGTAATGTAGGCATTGGAACAACTATACCCGATTCTAAACTTACTGTAAATGGGACAATACATGCTACAGAAGTCAAAGTTACAGCAACCGTTCCTGCTGATTATGTTTTTGAGAAATACTATTTGGGACAATCTTCTCTAAAACCAGATTACACGCTACTTACACTTTCTGAGGTAGAAAAGTTTACTAAAGAAAAATATCATTTACCTAATGTCCCTTCAGCTAAAGAGATTAAGGATAACGGTCTTCATCTTGGAGAAATGTCGAATATCTTGCTTCAAAAAATTGAAGAGTTAACACTTTATACTATTGATCAGCAAAAAACAATCGAAAAACAAGCTATGGCAATTGAAAAACTGGAAAAAGAAAATCAAACTTTTAAAAACATAGTGGAGCGAGTTTCAAAAATCGAAAAAGAATTAGAAACTAAAAAATAAGTAATTTGAAACTTTAAAAGTGAAAAGAATTAAACAAGATAGTGCCTTATATCATTGATCACAATTAATTCTAAAAATTAAATGTTCATTTTTTAAAATACAATTTCTATTGGATGTGTTAACTTGGCACATCCGGTAAAATTATAAATTCAAAAAACAAGTATTAAACTTTCTACCCCTTCATTCTTATAAGGGATTTACTCAAATTTTTATTACGGCAATAAAAAAATATATGAAAGAACTAAGCCAGTCAGATAAAGTTAAAACAAATTAATCGACTAATTAAAAACCATTCACAGCGTTAAATTTTTCAGCAGCGTTATGCAGGATATTTTCCTTTTCATAAACGGCATTATAAAGTAATTTTTTTTGCCGTCCGAGTTTAATAAGTTCATTATTAGCATTATTTAGTGCCTTATCTTTTAGTGTTTGCAAAAGTGCCTGCTGTTCTATTTCTTTTCGATCGAATCCATGAAGTTCTTTAAGGGATTTATAATATTCAAGGGAGGCAGTTTTAAGCGGTTTCGCTTCGGGAATGCCTTCAACAGGATGTTTCTTGATATCGGCAATCAGCATATCAAACTCTTCAGCTTGTTGATCAACAGCCGTAATAGCACCTTTATAATCATCTTTTTCGAGACAGTTTAGCTTTTTCTGTCCTGATCCTTCTTTTCCAAGAATAATCTCAAATGCTTTACGTTCCGATCGATCGAGCAATTTCTTAAAATCAGCCGCCTTCGATGATTCGCACGAATTCATTGTTATAAATAGAAATGCTGCTAAAAAAATACTAAACCTACTCATATTATAGTTTTTGATGTTAAATACAATAGCAAAGATATTCCTTAAAAAAATTATCAAATTTTAAATAACGAAAATACTTTATGCGATGATATCCGGACAATTATGTTAATAAAATGATTTATATTGTTTTATTTTCTAATTAAAAGATTTTCTAAACTCCAAAGGAGATTGTTTTGTTTTAGTTTTAAATAAGGTACTGAATGACTGTGAATGTTCAAAACCTAATTTATAAGCCACTTCGCCAACAGAAAGACCGGTTGTAGAAAGTATTTCTTTTGCTTCATAAATAAGCCTCTCATGAATATGCTGCTGGGTACTTTGTCCGGTTAAGGAACGTAACATGTCGCTTAAATAACTTGCAGAAAGATTTAAATGATCTGCAAAATAACTGACAGTCGGTATTCCGTTTTGTAGAGCCAGTTCATCCTTAAAATAAGTATCCAAAAGACTTTCAAATTTTTGCAAAAGATCATTATTAACGGCTTGTCGGGTAATGAATTGGCGTTTGTAAAAGCGATCTGCGTATGTCAGAAGAAGTTCCATTTGAGAGATTATTACATTATGACTGAAATCATCGATACGGTTGTTGAGCTCAGATTCCATGAAACTAAAAATAGAAATAACAATGTTTTTCTCTTCTTCAGACAAATGAAGCGTCTCTTTAATAGAGTAGGAGAAAAATCCGTAATTCCTGATCTTTTTTGCTAAAGGATAACCTAAAAAGAAATCAGGATGAACAAGTAGGGAATATTCTGAACAGGCACTATCATCTGTATTTCCTCCTATAATCTGACCTGGAGCTGCAAACAGCAGTCCGCCTTCATCAAAATCATAATGTCCTTGTCCATATTCTATTTGGCCGTTTAATTTGGGTTTATAGGATATTTTATAAAAGCTTAGTACATGCCTTGTTGAAAGTTTCTCAGAATTTGCAAATTGATTTCGTCCTTTCATGATGCTGATAAGAGGATGCTTAGGTTTGGGCATTTCAAAGTATCTGTGTGCATCTGAAAGCGATTCAAATCGATGTGGGGATTGATTTTCCTTTTTCATAATAGTTTTAAAGATAGTGAAAAACCGATTATAAAATTATAACCGGTTTTTCTTATTTGAAAATTAACCTTGTGCTGATACAGAAATTTCATCCCATTTTTCCCATTCGGCAATTCTTTCGCTGTAAACTGATTTTGTCGAGGTAAGATTGTTGCTTCCTAAATTGAATCTTAATGGCGGGTTTTCAGAATCAATTACTTTAAAAAGTGCCTGCGAAGTGGCTTGAGGATTACCTCTTTCCATTGTTTGCAGTCCTTTAATAAATTCTGCTTTGAAATTGTCATAAACATCTAAAGTTGATGCAAATTTTAAAGACTCCTGACTGCCGAACTCTGTCGCATAAGCACCTGGCTCAATTATGGTTACTTTAATGCCAAATTGTTTAATTTCTGCAGCAAGACTCTCATGTATAGCTTCAAAAGCCCATTTTGATGAACAGTAATACCCGATTACTGGAAATGTAATATGACCAACATTGCTTGAGGTGCCCAAAATATGTCCAAAGCCCTGTCTCCTAAGAAGTGGGAGAGCGGCCTGAATAACGGTTACAGGGCCAAGAATATTGGTTTCATATTGCGCACGGATTTCATCCGTACTGGCTTCTTCAATTGTGCCGACTAACGAGTACCCTGCATTGTTCAAAACTATGTCAAGTTTCCCGAAATGTTCATGTGCTTTCTGTATAACATCTTTAACCTGTTCCGGTTTAGTCACGTCCAGTTCCAATGGCAAAACACTATCGCCATATTTGTCTTTTAGATGAATAATGCTTTCCAGTTTTCTTGCGGTTGCGGCAACTTTATCGCCTCTTTCTAATGCTGCTTCAGTCCAAATTTTTCCAAAACCCCTTGAAGCTCCGGTAATGAACCATACTTTGTTTTTTTCTTTCATAATAATAAATGTTAAATACAGAACAAAAGTATTTCGCTTTATCAAATGCTTTGTAAGCAGATTACGGTTGTTTGTAGGCGTATCGCAGAAATCTACATTTTAAAAATTGTTAAGTATGAAATTTTTTTAGGATTATCATAGTATTAGTCACTTTCATGCCATTTTTTATAATTGTAAAGTATTGCGATTGTTGTAATTATACAATTTCTATAAATAATGATATAAAATCAATTGTAAAATAATTGCAAGCTTTATAGTGTTAAAAAAAACCGCTGTTAATTCGGCCTTCCTGCAGCATGTACGTGATTTTTAAGAAGGAGCTGCAGGCAGACCAGCGGTTTAAAATTAAGATTATGATAAAACTTCTACACTACAGAAAATTGCTTGGGATGGCTGTGTGCTGTTTTATGTTTTTTTTGCAGGGCTGTACTACCTGGAAAACAGGCAGTGCCGGACAAAAGAAAATAGCGGGAAAGACATACGTGATCATTGGGGCTTCAAGCGGGATGGGTCGTGGAGTTGCACAAGAACTAGGAAAATATAAAGCTAATGTGGTGCTTGCTGCCAGAAGGACAGAACTGCTGGAAGAAATTGCAGATTCGATCAGAAAGTCAGGAGGAAATGCTTTAGCCATGACTGCCGATATCAGCAAGCCGGAAGAGGTAAAAAAAGTGGCAGAGGCTGCTGTAAGTCAGTATGGAAAGATTGACGTCTGGATAAATATGGCCGGAGTTACCGCTGTCGGACGTTTTTGGGAAGTACCAATGGAAGATCAGATGCGGGTTATAGACGTAAATTTAAAAGGGTTTTTCTATTCGAGCAGAATTGCAGTTGAGCAGTTTATGAAACAGGGTGAAGGCGTTCTTATTAATACAGCGTCCGCTATGGCTGAAATTCCCCTTGCTTATCAGACTGGTTATTCAGCAACAAAATCAGGAATAAGAAGTCTGGACTTGGCACTCTGTCAGGAATTGCGTCTTAATGGATATCATAAAATTAAAGTTGTCACTATCGAACCATGGGCTATAGACACACCCATATGGAAACACGCCGCAAATTATACCGGGGTAGAACCTAAAATGTCTATGATGGACAAACCTGATAAAGTAGTTAATGCCATTTTAAGAAAATCACTCAGACCCAGAAAAATTGTTGCAGTAGGATGGAAGGCAAAGACAGCTTCTTTCAGTGCAAATGTTTTTCCAAGATTGAGTGAACATATTGGAGGTAACATGGCAGAAAAGTACATGATAGAAACAGGACCCGAAGTACCGGATACTCAGGGTTCACTTTATAAGCCGATGCAGGAAGGCAGAGGTATTGAGGATGGTGCTAAAAAAAGAATGAAAGACTTTAAAAGAAGCAAAAAACAAAAACAGTAAATAAAGACAACAATCTGATAACGCTTAGATACAATTGCTATGAAAACTAAACTATTACTGCTCCTAATATTTGCCTTAAGCGCAATAAGCCCTAAAATGTTTGGGCAGAAAGGGATTCCGCCAAGGGAAAATACGATGAAAACCACTATTACCAATTTCCCAGCCCACATGGAATATAGCAGCAAACTGGCATCAGGGCTCAAGACCGCTCCCGGCTGGACAGTAACTCCTGCTGCTGTTGGACTTGGTAAACCGCGAATGCTTTATCTGGGAAAACAAGGGCAGCTGTACGTTACCCGTCGTGATGCCGGTGATGTATTAATGCTGACCGATGCCGACAAGGATGGTAAATTTGAAAATATGATTCGTGTAGCTGACTTCCCTGGGGTGCACGGCATTACTTCTAAGGATAATTTTATGTACCTCTGTAATAATAATAAAGTACTGAGATATGCTTTGAATGAAGATGGTACTTTGGCAAAAGCTGCAGATACACTTATTAAAGATCTGCCAAGCGGCGGACAGCATGCAAACCGTACTATGGATTTTGGTCCTGATGGAAAACTATATATTTCAGTTGGAAGCGTGTGCAACGACTGTAAGGAAAGCGATAAGGAAACTGCCGCAATGCTTCAGGTAGATCCAAAGACCTTGAAAAGAACTTTATATGCCTCAGGACTTCGAAATACTATTGGTTTTGACTGGCATCCGGGCTCTGGAGAAATGTGGGGTCTGGATAATGGAGGTGATACCAAAGGGGATGAATGGCCTCCTGAAGAACTCAATCATATTGTGATGGGTGGAAATTATGGTTTTCCATTTGCCTACGGAAAAAAAGAAGTAGATAAAAGCCGGGAAGATCCGATAGGAAATACGAAGGAAGGATGGGCTAAGCTTACACAGCCTTCTGTTCTGGAATTTCCGGCACACAGCGCGCCAATTGCCTTTGCCTTTTTTGATAAAGGTCCTAATAAAGGTGATGCATTGATCTGCTGGCATGGCTCATGGAACAGAGAAAATCCAAGTGGATATAAAGTACAGCGTATCAACTTTGACAATAAGGGAAATGCAGTGGGTTCTGAAGATTTTTTAAATGGATTTTTAATTGGCAATGAACGTTTTGGAAGACCTGCAGAGTTGTAATCGGAGAGAATACAGTATATATATCCGATGATGCAAACGGTATTATTTATGCCCTTAAACAAAAATAAAAGATCATGAAAAAATTAATTATATCATTATTATTTATCCAGATAATCTGGGCACAGCAGCCTACAAAACGTATTGAATTTGAAGCTCCTGAATCTTATCCTGAGGGTGTAGCTTTCGACAAGGCTGCCAATGTATTTTATGTTTCTTCTGCACGTCTGGGAACGATCGGAAAAGTAACTAAAGAAGGAAAATATACTGAATTATATAGAGATAAATCTTTAAAATCTACATATGGTTTGAAAGTCCATCCAGACGGTAAAAAATTATATATATGTGCCGGAGATGCTAATTACAGTAAATTTAGTACTCCGGATACTAAAAAGAAAATGGCCAGACTTATTATTATTGACCTGAAGTCGGGTAAAAAAACATCTGATATCGACCTGTCAGGTCTTGTGCCAGGAGAGCATTTTCCAAACGATCTGGCTTTTGATAGTAACGGCAACGCATACATAACAGACAGTTATGCTGATGTTATTTATAAGGTAGATACTTCCGGAAATGCAGTTGTTTTCAGTAAAAGTGAACTGCTTAAATCTGCCGGTGTCGGACCCAACGGTATTGTATTTCATCCACAGGGATTTCTTCTTGTAGCCAATAACGGAACGGGTGCATTGGTAAAAATTGAAGTAGCAAATCCTGAAAAAGCTTCAAAAGTAAAAATAGAACAGTTTTTCCCCAGTGCAGACGGACTGCTTTTAAATGATAATAGCACCATTACTTTAGTGCAGAACGGAGGCGCGAACAAAATTTTTAAAATAAAAACTGCTGACGGCTGGGTTTCTGCGCAAGTAGCAGAATCAACTTCTGTAGAAGACCGTTTTGCTTTTCCATCTACAGCAGCCATAGCAGGAGATGAAATCTGGGTTATGAATGCTAATTTCAGCGAACTGACAGAAGGAAATAATGTTCCTTCTAAAAAATTCTCACTGCAGCAGGCTGTGTTTACTCCGATAAAGAAATAAAATGCTAAACATATATAATATTGCCGATTAGTGTTTTATTAATTTTCTTTAATCGTAACCATATGTTCAAAACGTCCGTGGTGGCTTATTGAAATATCTTTTAATGTATTGTTAGAAAAAACAGCGAGATAAGGAACCCCGTTTTCGTTTTTTACAATTCCTTTTTTTTCAATTTCAATTATACGGTTTAAATTTTCAGGATTAAGTACTGCTGTTGTATGAATTTTTTCTGTATCGATGAGCGTTTTGGTGTAATATTTATTTTCGCTGCAGATCACTATTCCTTTAGCAATACCTTTATCAAGGGTGATTATAGAGCATGAAAGTTTTTTAGGGATATATGCCCTTATCTGAATCTGTCTATGATAGATTTTATAGGCAGCTTCTTTCATACTCCATAAAATCCATAGCATGATTTCGGGGTCATGATAATTATTTATCAGCCTTTGTTCTGCATCTGTAAAAAGTTTTTCAATAAAACCTCTGCGTCTCCAATTACTTTCAATCAGTGACTGACGAAGATCTATTACATCATTGCCAATCATTTAGCAGCTAGTTTTGTTTCTATAATCTCTACAGCGGTTTTTACATCCAGCATGCGTTCCATATCCGTATTATCAATTACCACATCAAATTGCTCTTCGATGTCGAGAACAATATCTACAAGATTAGCAGAATTAATTTTTAAATCGTTGATAAAATCTGTTTCCTCCGTAAGATTTTCGTATGCTTCTGTATTTGTGGTATAAGGTTTTATAATGTTTTTTAATTTCTCTGTAAGTTCTTTTCTTTCCATTTTAGTTTTCAAATTTTTTAAATATTACACATGCGTTGACATCACCAAAACCAAAACTGGCTTTGGCAATTATATTAGGATTAGTATTGACAGTTTTTAAAAGCACTTTTGAAGCATCAATAAACGTCGTAATTTCCGGGTGAATATCGGCACAATTGCTGTTTCCAAATAAAAAACCTTCATGAAGCTGTAAAATTGCGGCAACGCTTTCGATACTTCCCGAAGCACTTAAACAGTGTCCTGTCAGACTTTTTAAGGAATTAATATAAGGAAAATCTATACCGCTTCGGCCTAATGCCTTTGTCCAGTTTTCAATTTCCAGACTGTCTTTTGTTGTTGCAGTAAGATGTCCGTTTATGGCATCAATGTCATTTGCAGAAATTCCGGAATTGATTACTGCATTTTCTATGCATTTTTGAACAGCAGTACTGTTTGGCGCTGTCATACTGCCGCCTTCCCGCTGTCCGCCTGAATTGATACTCCCGCCCAATATTTCAGCATAAATTGTGGCATTACGTGCCAGAGCGCTTTCCAAATCTTCAATAACCATTGCACCGGCACCGCTTCCGGGAACAAATCCTGCAGCCGAAATGCTCATAGGTCGTGAACCCTCCTGGGGATTTTCGTTGTATTTTGAAGGACAAACCCTTAGCGCATCAAATCCGGCCCAAATATACGGTCCGCTGTCTGAGGTGCTTCCGGCAAGTATTCGTTTTGCTTGTCCGGATTGGATTCTGTCATACGCCATTAAAATTGCTTCGGTACCCGTTGCACAGGCAGAGGAATTGGTCGTAACCTGATTTCCCAGTCCGATTTTACCGCCAAGATATGCACTTACCCCGCTGTTCATCGTTTGTGCAACAACGGTGCTGCCGAGCCTGCGGGTCTGCAATTCATCAATTTTATATATACTTTCACGAAATTTATCAATTCCGGAAGTGCCCGATCCAAAAATGGCACCACTGTCCCAATCAGGAGTTTCATTTACAGGAAGTCCGGCGTTTGTCCAGGCTTCCAGACCAGCAATTACACCGTATAAAATGCCTGTGCTGTTAAAGCCGCGAAGTTCAAGTTCGGTAAAATACTGCGATTTTAATTCTTCTGCTATTTCAGGCTCACCGCTGATTTGACACGAAAACTGCAATTCTTCCAGCTGAGAATTGTGACGAATGCCCGAAACTCCGTTTTTAATCGCTTCGGTAAATGCCGGAATTCCCACACCATTTGGTGCCGCCACACCGAGACCTGTTACTACAATTCGTTTTTTCATAATTTTGAAGTTATCATCCCTGCCAAAATACCCCTGCAGACTTCTTGTCCGGCTTCATTTTTCATCACGGCACTGCATTTTAGTTTTCCAAAACGAAAGAAAATTTTCTTTGAAGTCACTGTTACTTTTTCGTTTGGATAAACCGGTTTTAAAAATTCCATATCTGCAGAAGTAAAAGCAACTACGGTATCATTTTTAAGGTAATTTCCAAGTAAATATATTCCCAGACAAACCATTCCGATTTGTGCCATCGTTTCGGTCAGAATAACACCCGGCGTAACAGGATTATCCTTAAAATGGCCTTTGTAAAAATCAAGTTCTTTTTTGAATGTAAAAGTTCCCGTTGCGCCATTTTCGTCTGCATGCAGCAGTTCATCCACAAACAAGAAAGGTTCATTGTAAGGAAGCTGTTTTATAATATCAGTTAATTCCATAATCTCTAAATATTACCATTGCAATAAAATTCGCTGTGCCGAAAATCCGGGACCAAAACTCAGCATTAATCCTTTTTCACCTTTCTCGGGATTACGGTTCATGATGCTTTCTAAAACATACAAAACAGTTGCACTCGACATATTGCCGTATTGTCTCAGAATTTCTTTTGTATCATCGATATTTTTGCCCAATCCGGAGAAAAGTACCTCGACTGTATTCACGATTTTTTTACCGCCCGGATGAAAGATTAAATGATCAATATCTTTAATATCAAGATTATTTTGTTTTAAAAACGGATGAATAATATCGCCAAAATGATTCGCAATGGTGTCCGGCACTTCAATATCCAAAACCATTTGCAGACCGCTGTTGGTGAGTTTAAAACCCATCATATGTTCGGCATCATAAAAATGATACATTTGTTCATCCAGAATTTCGGCTCCTTTATCGTCTTCATGAGAAGAAAGTAAGCAGCAGGCCGCACCATCGCCAAAAATAGCGGCACTGACAATATTGGGCATCGAAAAATCATTGAGCTGAAATGTTGCAGTAGGAGATTCTACAGCAATCACCGCAGCCCGTTTTCCGGGATTTGATTTCAGGAAATTCTTAGCGTATATAATTCCTGATATTCCGGCCGCGCAGCCCATTTCGGTTACAGGCAGGCGCACAATATCCTGGCGCAGTTTCATTTTATTGATGAGGTAAGCATCTAAAGAGGGAATCATAATTCCTGTACAGCTCACTGTAATAATATAATCCAGACTCTGTGGATCCCATCCTGTTTTTTCCAGGGCTTTTTCTAATACCTGCTGCCCGAGAACAATCATTTCACGGCTGTAAATATCATTTTTTTCTTCAAATGATGAAGCAGTAAAAACTTCTGATGGTTCCATGATAGAGTAGCGTTTATCTACTGCGGCACCTTCAAATATTTTTTTTACCTTTTTTATAAAACGCTCTTCCTGACCTTCGAGCCATAGATCCAGAAAAGGCAGGATATCTTTCGTTTCGCGTGAATATTGCGGAAGCTGTTTAACGGCTGTAATTATCTTTACACTCATATTTTTGTAATTATCCACTGGTAGCGAAATGCCCACTTCCAGTTTATGGTATAGTTTTTAAAACTTAGTTTTTTGGAAAAATTTTCCAGTTCTATTTTCTTAAATCCCCTTAAAATAGAAATTAGTCCGTCGTTTCGGGACATTTTATTCAGGTTAAAAATGCTGCAGATTATTTCAAAAAGTCTGTATGCTGTTTTGCTTCTGTGCAGATCATTTACCACAATTCCTGTTGACGTGTTGTTGTAAACTCTTTTGAGTACGTCCTGGATTTGTGCATTTGTAAAATGATGCAGGGTTAAGGTGCATAAGGCTATATCGTATTTCAGTTCATTAAAATCCGGACTGAATATATCCAGACATTTATATTCAATATTTTCAAATTCTTTAGATAAATTTTCGGCATAACGTATTGTAAAAGCATTAGCATCAATTCCTATTAGCTTAAAGACCAAGTTGTTTTTTTTAGCGTACCGCGCCAGCATTCGCATCATATCGCCGTTGCCGCATCCAATATCTGCAATTATGAGAGGTTTGGTTGTGTCCGTTTTTACCAGCAGTTTTTTTAATCCGTGAAGTGTTAATTTATTGCCTCCCAATAGTTGGTTGATTTTAGCGATTTGATCTAATGCGTCGATTAATTCTGTTCCCGTAAGGGAAAAATCGTCCATTATTTCAGTTTCTTCGGTTCTATATTTGGTACTTAGGCTCATTTATTTGATTGTTATGGGACTGCCGTGCGTTTGCCTGATTATTTTTGAAAGCAAAAATGGCATCCATGCTGTCATGGAAGTCACAATATTTGTAAAATTTTTATGTGTTAAAGCCCTGGCTAAAATTCTGCCCATAAAAAGCCTTTTGCTGAATTTTTTTTTCCATTCGTCTTCATATTTTTTTTCTAATAAAAAGCGGTCTGCTATTTTACCGCTGTAAAAATCAATAACCAGTTCTGAAGCAATTTTTGCGCTGTGTATCGCCATCGCCATTCCGTTGCCGCACATAGGATGTATAAGCCCTGCGGTATCTCCAATCATTAAAATATGATTTTCTACGGGCTTTTTTTTATCAAATGAAATCTGGCTGATGGTAATTGGTTTGTCAAAAACAGGGGTGGAGTTTTCAAATACAGCTTTCAGTTTTGGGTTTTTACATAAAACTTCTTTTTGGTAATCGTCTATGTTTTTATATTTTTTAAAAGTTTCGAAGTCGGCCAGATAGCAAATGTTTATGTTTTTTTTCTCAACGACAGATACCCCGCAGTAACCGCCTTTAAAATTGTGAAGCGCCACAAGACTATTATCAAACTCTCCTGTATAATGCCCTTTTACAGCCAACCAGGGAGATTTTTTTGAGATAAAACTTCGTGAAAGAACCTGATCAATATTAGATCTTTTTCCGTAAGCACCAAGCGCAATTCTGGATATAAAAATCTGCTCAGGAGTTTTGACCGTGAAAACATCATCTTCAAAAGAAATATCGGTTACGGTTTCTGTAATCACGTTACAGCCCTGCTGAAGTGCTTTTTCATATAAAAATTGATCAAGAGCAAAACGACTGATTCCGAATCCGCCTAAAGGTAATTTGGTTCGGGCTGCTTTTCCATTCTGTGCAGAAAATTCAAAATTAGAAATCTGAGTCGGCTGCAGTTCTGAAACATCTGCACCAAGCCATTGGAGATAAGGTAAAATTTCGTTCGAGATGTATTCGCCGCAGACTTTGTGTCTCGGATAAGCAGATTTTTCTATGAGTGTCACGCTCAGTCCTTTCTTAGAGAGATGCAGCGCACCTGCCAGACCAGCAAGACCCCCGCCAATAATCAATACATCCGGATTTATTCTCATATTACTAATTTACTTATAAAATATCAAATACTTTAATGATTTTGGATAAAAAAATGACTCAGGAAGCTCCTTTTTTTATGTCTTCTTCAAACTCTTGACCTAGATCAAGTTTTTACTTATTTCTAATCAATGTAAAGGTTTGGCATTCGTCGCAATTTTGTAATGTTCAAAAGAACAAACATTATAAACATTTAAATATTAGAAATCATGTCAAAAACAATTTTTATTACAGGAACAAGTACAGGCTTTGGAAAATTAACAGCTATAACATTAGCAAATGCAGGTCATTCAGTAATTGCAGGAATGCGAAATACCAATGATAAGAATGCCGCTGCCGCAAAAGAATTAGGGGCAATTGAAAACATTGAAGTTGTAGATATTGATATTACAGAAGATTTATCCGTTACTGCAGCTATCGAAAAAGTAATCATTAAATACGGAAAAATAGATGTACTGATCAATAATGCGGCAGTGAGCGGTTTTGGTCTTCTTGAAGGATATTCTATTGATCAGGTGCGTAAAATGTTCGATGTAAATGTTTACAGCGTACTTCGTATGTATCAGGCTGTACTTCCTTCTATGAGAAAAGAAAAAAATGGACTTGTAATTAATATTACAACCGGAGCGAGCGGCCACACACTTCCTTTTATGGTGCCATACATCGCTTCAAAACTTGTGGTAGAAAGTTTTACAGAAGGATTACAGGATGAATTGGCAGATTACGGAATTGAAAATGTAAGTATCCAGCCGGGAGTTTATCCAACGGAAATGAATAATGGCTCTAAAGCCGGTATTCATGCAGATAAAACAGAAATTATCGAGGAATACGGAGAACGCGCAGCAGAAAAATTTAATGCGCTTGGTACTGCATTATTTGGTAAAATGGCTCAGTTTGATATGAATCCGCAGACCATCGCTGATGGTATTCTGGAATTAGTAAACATGAAAAAAGGAGAGAGACCGCTTCGTTTTCCACTTGATGCTATAGCACAAGGAACTGATAAAGAATTCATCGAAGCCCGTGCCAGTATTAAAGCAAAATGGGTAGCAGCTTACACTAATTAATTTTTCATTTAAGGAAATTTAAGTAATTATAATCGTTCAAATAATCATGAAAACAACTCATAAAAAAATACAGACTTCAGCAGCAGCAATGCTTAATCTATTAATACTATTTTCAGCTTCAGAAAAGACAGCAGCACAAGAAACTGCAGGAATTGTTGGAATAGATCATGTCGGAATCAATGTTCCTGAACTCAATAAAGCAATTCCATTTTTTAGCGATATACTTGGTTTTACTCCAGTGACACAGCTAGGGCCAATTCCGCTTGATACTGAATGGAAAAAATTAAATCACATCAATCCCTCTACAGGTGCTGTCACCATAAAAATGATCAATGCAGGAAGCGGAGCAAGTATTGAAGTGTTTGAATACGCAGATAACAAAGGAAGTAAAACGCATCCTAATACAGATGATATTGGTGCATCTCACATTGCTTTTTATGTAAATGATATTAATGCATCTGTACAATATTTAAAAAGTAAAGGCGTAAAAATTTTAGGAGAACCTTTTACAATGCCTTCTGGTGATACCGCTGGAGAAACCTGGGTTTATTTTGAAACGCCGTGGGGTTCAAAAATGGAACTGGTTTCGTATCCAAACGGAAAAGGATATGAAAAAAATAAACCGGCAAAAATTCTTTGGTCTCCAAAAAATGCAGTCAAAAGTTATGATAATAAACAAAACTCAATTGGGCTTTCCGAATCTGAAATCAAATCTTTAGTAGAACTCCATCTGGCAATATGGAATGAAAAAGATGGTATAAAACGAGATGGATTAATGAAAAAAGTCTATGCAGAGCACATCGAAATGATAGACAGTCA
Organism: Flavobacterium sp. Root901; assembly: GCF_001429765.1. Classification (GTDB taxonomy): domain Bacteria; phylum Bacteroidota; class Bacteroidia; order Flavobacteriales; family Flavobacteriaceae; genus Flavobacterium. The sequence continues at coordinate 12,431 of NZ_LMJB01000012.1, read as the reverse complement.
TTTTGTTGCTGTGGGTCACAAAGAAATCGACGGATTTGTAGAGGGTCTTCAAAAGAAAAGTGTGAATTCCAAATTTACACATGTTCAAGCAATCGATGTCAATCATAATACAGCGAGACTGTACTGGCAGCATGGAACTCCGGAAAAACCCGATGCCGTTACCGGAATGGATCTTTTTGTTTTCGAAAACGGAAAAGTTATCAAACTGTATGTTTTTGTTGACAATAAAAAATAATTCAAAATTCATGGAATTATCGGTGAGTTTTAGTACAGCGATTTAACCATCTTATAGCATAATCTCAAATTAGATTTAAATTTTAACTTAAAAAATAAAAATTATGAAAGCTTCAGTAATCAACTCAAATTCAGAAAACGAAAAATTAATCCGAAAACTATATGCGGTGGCAGAAAGTCAGGATGCAAAAGCATTTACGGCACTTTTTACAGAAGACGGTTATTTTTGGGATATCTCAGCCGGAACTAAATATTTTGGTGAAGATATTGGAAAAACAGTAGATGTATATGCAGCGGCTTTTCCTGATATGCACAGAGAACTATATGAACTGTATGTTTTGGATGATGAAAATACTGTAGTTGTAGAATTATCCCTAAACGGAACCCATAAAGGACCTCTCCAATTTTCATCGGGAACAATTGAAGCTACTGGAAAAACAATAGAAGTGCCGTGTTGTGATGTTTTCAAAATTGAAAACGGAAAAATAAAGTCATTTCACTGTTATAGTGCAGGAACAATACTTTTGGGACAATTAGGAATTTTTTAATCAAGCAAAATAATCAAAACAGTTTGATTTTTAACTGCAGTGTTTCTGGCATTCAGATTTCGACTGTTTGTAAAGTGTAAAGATATTTTGAATAAAAGCCTGAGAATCGAAAATATTCTCAGGCTTTTTATAATATATGGTCGTTTGACCTTCGAACCTTAATTTGGAAAACAAAATATTTTTAAAGTTTCATTTAATTAGTTTACTGAGCATCCCATTAAAAATGAAGCCATGAAAGGGGAGGACAGAATACCAGTACAGTTTTCCCAAAAAACCTTTTGGTCTGAAAGTTGCGGCCTGATATAAGGTATTATTTATAATTTTAAATTCAAGCCATGCTTCTCCAGGCAGTTTCATTTCGGCATACAAAACTAGTTTACCTTGTTTTTTATCGGCATATAAAACACGCCAGAAATCTAAAGCATCTCCCGGGAAAATTGCATTTTTGTGCGTTCTTCCCCTTCTGGTGCCCACACCGCCAAAAACCTTATCAATAAAGCCACGCAGATTCCACATCCAGTCTCCATAGTACCATCCGGTTTCACCGCCAATTGACCAGATTTTTTCAATGGTATATTCACGGTTGATAATTTCCTTTTTTCTTCTGTCAATGTAGCAGTTCTTTTTTGGAACCTTTAAATATTGATTCAGGTTTCCTGTAAACCTGCCGCTGGCTAGTGAATCTTTCCAGCTCGATATAATATCATTTTCCTGTATTTTCTGCAATGCCCTGTCTAATGACTGATTGTATGTTATAGGTTTAATATTTAAAAGAGTGTTTATGCGATTATCTTGGCAGATCACTTCCACTTTCATACTGCTGACAAGAGCCGCGGCCAGTTTATATGATGTAGATGTGACAAAATAAAGCCAGTATGATGACAATTTGGGTGTCATGACCGGAATAGTAAAAATATACCGGGTTAGTTTCTTTGCTTTTGCAAACTGAAGCAGCATTTCTTTATAGGTAAGTATATCCGGCCCGCCTATATCAAAACTCTGATTATAAGTTTGCGGATTTAAAAGTGACTTTAATAAAAATTCTAAAACGTCGGAAACAGCTATAGGCTGGCATTTGGTATTGAGCCACTTTGGTGTGATCATAACGGGCAGCTTGTCTACCAGATCCCGTATTATTTCAAAAGAAGCGCTGCCGGAGCCCACTATTATTCCTGCTCTCAGGGTTGTTGCCGGGATGTTAGAACTTTTTAAAATATCTTCTACAGCTTTTCGGGATGATAAGTGTTTAGATAAAGATTTATCATTTACGATGCCGCTGAGGTAGATAATCTGTTTAGCTTTTGTATCACTGAGTCTGTTTATGAAATTATAAGCCGAGGTACTTTCCATTTTATCGTAACTGCCTGATGTGTCAGACATGGAGTGAATTAAATAGTAAGCAGCATCAATGTCTTCGGGAATATCTGTGAGACTGTCAGCATCAAGAAAATCTGCTTCAATTACTTTAACTTTGCCTAAAGCTGTTTCAGGATAATTAAATCTGCTTTTATCCCTTACACAGCAGATCACTTCATGGTTATTTTTTAAAAGAAGCGGTAAAAGCCGTTTTCCTATATATCCTGTAGCACCGGTTAAGAGAATTTTCATAGTTAGTTATTATTATATTTTAAAGCTTACCAGCCCGTAATCCATAACAAAAACCTGTCCTGAAATAGAAGATGCACTATCAGAAATCAGATAATCTGCCATTTGTGCCACTTCCTGAGACTGCAGGTAATTTTTCATAGGATGACGTTCTTTGATGGTTTCCCTCATTTTGTCATTTCTTAAAATGGATGCTGAAAGAGGTGTTTCGATAATAGTTGGTGCCACAGCATTAATTCGGACCTGACCGGCGAGCTCTGCCCCAAGAGATTTAACAATTCCTTCGACTGCTGATTTCGATGCTGCAATGCTGGCATGAAACGGCATCCCCAGTTTTGCCGCTACAGTGCTGAATAATACTATGGAAGGATTTTTGCCTTTCTTTAATATGGGAAGATACTTCTGTATTACTTTAACAGCACCAATTACATTTATTTCAAAATCATTTCTAAAATCATCAATGTGCAGACTTTGAATAGGCTTAAGGTTTATTGATCCCGGACAATAGATCAGGGCATCAATATTCTCTATTTCAGGCAGCGCATCCTTCAGAATATCTACGGAATAATGATTAAGATTACTATGTGAAATATCAGGCGGGTTACGGCTTATGTTATATACTATGCTGTTTTTTAATTTTTCTTGCAGCAGTGCCTTACCAATCCCACTGCTTCCTCCTACAATTAGAATTCTTTTCATATATAAATCGTTTAAAATCTTTAAATTAAATAATGGCCAGCCAATTAAGATAAAAGCTTTATACTGCCATTTGAATTTATTAGACGTTTATCTTGTAAAAGTTATCACCATTAAAGGTACTAATTTGTTTAATCTTTTCTAAAATATGTTAAACATTTTTTTATTTTTATATGCAAATATTTTAAATGAAAGAAAAAATGAAATTTATTATTGAGAAAACAGATCCAACTATGCTTAATGAGATACAGATAGACAGGATTATAGAAATGGCCTGGGAGGACAGAACCCCTTTTGATGCGATTCAATATCAATTTAATCTCTCTGAAGCCGACGTAAAAGCCTTGATGAAAAAAGAATTGAAATTCAGCAGTTATAAATTATGGAGGAAACGTGTCGAAAACTGTAAGACAAAACATGCCGCCAAGAGGGTTAATGGAATTGAAAGATTTAAATGCAGCAGACAGAGGAATGTTTCAAATAATAAAATTTCGAAGCGCTGAAAAATTATAATCAGCCTTTGAAATACTTAATTCTACTAACTTTTATGTGATAAACAGTATCAAGTCTAATTTGAATTTTCTTACTTTTTCGATTGTTATACTCTTAAAATTATGAATAAATATCAGTATAAAAACTAAATGTGTAAACAAAATTTAATAATAAGTTTGCATTTTGTTTTTTAATTCAATTTTTTTTCTACTTTTATATTCAATAAATAATCCTATTTTGATTGCAGGAAAAGCAAATACGATAACAAAATCAAAATCTCTTACTTTAAGAGGTCTTCAGCCTATCTTTAATTGTTGAAGAATACAGCTTTAAACACCAATCTGTCGTGTTTACTGCCTTATTGTATTTTATTTTCTCAACCAAAACAAACCAAATGAATTTTACCAATTTATCAAATCGTTGTATTGATTGCAAATCACTTTATTTGAAAGGTTTGCAGCCAATATTCAATTGTTAAAAAGTTTCTATTCTCAGTTTACAGATTTTAATGCCCAAAAACGCTTCATTTTCATGAATCGTTAAGGCGTTTCTATTGTCAATTTTATCAAATTTTAAACTAAGAAAATGAAACTAAACAAAAAACAAAAACTCATAGTTGTGTTGTTATCATGCATTTCAACATACGCACAAAAAACTATAAAAGGAACTGTAATAGACAAACAATCTAATATACCCATGGTAGGGGTGAATGTTATTGTTCCTAATTCAAAAGCAGGTACAGTTACAGATTTTGACGGAAAATTTCAACTTCAGGCACCTGAAAACACAACCGTAATAGAACTTTCTTATATCGGATTCCAAACTCAAAAAGTGAGTATAGATGAAAAATCGAACTATACTATATATATGACATCAGGCCAAGGCCAAAGTCTCGATGAAGTGGTGATCATAGGTTATGGAACGCAATCTAAAAAAGATGTGAGTTCCAGCATACAATCCATAAAAACCAAAGATTTACCTCAGGGAACTTCTTCAAGTTTTGAAAACAGTCTGCAGGGACAGACTCCCGGAGTAAACATAAGTTCATCATCTGCAACACCCGGAAGTGCCGTAAGTGTTAATATTCGTGGGGTTTCTTCAATTTCAGCCAGCAGTCAGCCTTTGTATATCATAGATGGAATTCCGATAGTATCCAGAAATAATTCAGCATTGAATGCAAATATACAGCCGGTTAATCCTTTAGCAGATTTGAGTCCAAATGATATCGAGTCTTTTACAATTTTAAAGGATGCTGCCGCTGCGGCTATATATGGATCAAGAGGTGCTAACGGAGTAATTTTAATTACCACAAAAAGAGGTAAAACAGGTAAAAGTAATATAGATGTTAATTACTATACTTCTTTTGCTCAAATTTCAAAATATCCAAAAATGGTGGACAGTGAAAAGTTTAAAAGCTTTTTTAACACTGCTGCTGAATTTGACGGACTGGGTTCTAATTATTTTGACTGGATCGATACTTCAAAAGGAATCAATACAAATATTTATGATGAAATCTTCAGAGTTGGCGTAACACAAAATTTAGATCTTAGTGTTAAAGGAGGAAGTGAAAAAACAAGTTATTATTTAAGCGGAAATTATTATAATCAGGAAGGAATTCAATTAGGTCAAGGCTTTAAGAGATTAAGCGGCCGAATGAATCTGGATCATACAGTTAATGAAAAATTCAAAATAGGAAACACTTTTTTTATAACACGAAGTAACCATCAGCGAACAATTGGTGAAAACGATGAATATGGAGTTGTAATCAATGCACAAGGCTGGGATCCTACACAACCAATTTATGATGACAAGGGTAATTATACCAATCCGTTTAAATACAATACATGGTGGCCGCTTGAGAATCCTGTTCAAATTGCCAAAGAATATAAAAACACTTCTCAATCTACACGTGTGCAGGGTACGGCGTATGTGGAATGGAAAATTATTCCGGATTTAAAATTCAAGTCTGCTTTTTCATTAGAGTATTCTAACTTAGTCGAGGATTCTTATGTTCCATCTGGCACAAATAAATCTAAAACAGGCGAAGGTATTTATGCAACTTATGAAGAAACCAACTGGCTTGTTGAAAATACTTTAAACTACAATAAACAATTTGGCGAAAAGCATAATTTCGGCGCTATTTTAGGGTGGACCATTCAAGAAAATGAAACTCGTTTTTCTGATCAGTCAGGTGTAGGTTATGCGACTAACACAACCTCTAGTATTTCGGCGGCAAGTACAATTATTGCAAGTACTTCGGGAAGAAATCAATACGGTTTGCAGTCATTTTTTGCAAGATCAAATTATGTTTATGACGATAAATATATCGCATCATTTACAGTGAGAGCTGATGGTTCTTCCCGTTTTGGAAAGAATAATCAATATGGTTATTTTCCTTCAGGATCACTGGCATGGAGAGTCAATAAAGAGAAATTCTTTAAAATTGAAAGTGTTTCTGATTTTAAAATCAGAGCCAGTTACGGACTTACAGGAAATCAGGAAATTGGTTCAAACTGGAGAGGAACTTATACTTTGAATGCCAATTATAATGGAGTTCCGGGAATAGCGCCTAACCGATTGGAAAATCCGGACCTGGGCTGGGAAAAAACAAAACAGCTGGATCTTGGGTTAGATTTTGGATTGTTTAAAAACCGAATCAATTTTACGGCTGATTATTTCAACAAACAAACAGATGATCTTTTACTTCAGGCTAAAGTTTCTGGACTTACAGGTTTTAATTCTGTTTATCAAAATGTTGGAGCTATAGAAAATAAAGGATTTGAATTTGGAATCAATGCTGCTGTCTTTGATGGAAATGATTTTAAATGGAATACAGGTATTAATCTGACACTGCTTGATAATAAGATTAAAAAATTAATCAACGATGGAGAAGAAGTAGGAAGAAACCACATTCTTAAAGAAGGTCAGGAGGTAAGTACATTATATTTAATTAAATTTTTGGGTGTTGATCCGCAAACCGGAGACGCAAAATTTGATGACGTTAATAAGGATGGAATTATTGATTTCTCTGACAGGCAGATGGTTGGAGGCGCATTGCCAACTTATTTTGGAGGATGGAGCAATAATTTTACCTACAAAGGATTTTCATTAACAGCAAACTTCATATTCTCCGGAGGAAATAAAATATTCAATCAAAGCCGACATGTTTATGATAATTATGGTTACACAAAAAGCGGTATCCCATATTCTAATATAAGTGAAAGAGTATATGATAATTACTGGAGAACTCCGGGCCAGATTACCGATGTGCCAAGGCCTTCTACAAAAGATGGACAAATGCAGCGTTTCAGTACGCAATATTTGGAAGATGGAGATTACATCAGACTGAAAACGTTAAGTCTTGCTTATAAACTGCCTTCTGATGTTATCCATAAAATTGGCTTGAATAGTCTTTCTCTTTACATACAAGCTCAGAATTTATTTACCATAACAGATTATTTAGGTTTCGACCCGGAGGTTTCGACCAATACTTCAAGTCAGGAAGATTTAAATATCCTGCAAGGAGAAGATTTTGGAACTTTAGGTCAGGCACGCACCATTACTTTAGGATTAAGTACAACATTTTAAAATTTGAAATCATGAAAAATAAAAAGATATATTTATTCTTGTCTATGTTACTTGCCTTTACAGTTTTTGGATGTGATGATGTACTGGACACTAAATTAGATGATGAAATTCCAGCGGCAACTGCCATAACAGATAATATTTCACTAAAGGCTGCTGCTGTTGGATTATATGATGTAATGCAAAGCGGAACTTACTACGGAGGTGAATTTATTTTGGCTCAGGAATTAACAAGCGGCAATGCTGATGCAACAGGTTTTCAGGAACGTTTTTCGCAGTTGGATAATGCTGTTGTTCCTCCATCAAATGCCTATATTCAAAGCAATTGGGTCAATGTTTATTCACTTGTTAATGCCAGCAATTTGATTTTGCAGAAAATGGATGAACTTCAGCTAAAAGATGATAATTCTAAAGGAACTGCACTTTTTTGCAGAGCACTAGGACACTTCGATGCTTTGCGCCAGTTTGGACAGTTTACAGATCCAAACTCAAAATATGGTATTCCTGTTTCAACTAAATATCTGGATGCAAAATCGGCTGTAGAAGTTTCCAGGTCTACTGTAGCGCAATCTTATCAGCAAATTATTTCAGATCTAAAAGAAGCTGTCGCAATTTTAAAATACGACAGCAATAGATTTTTTATTACAAAGTCAGCGGCAGAAGCTCTTCTTGCCAGGGTTTATTTGTATCAGGGTGATTATGATAATGCGATACTATATGCCAGTAAAGTAATTAGCAATGATACTTATAAATTAAATACCAAATTTAATGATATTTATGATTTTGAAGGTTCACCGGAAGCTATATTGGAGTTACAATTTTTAGGTATCGACGGCAATAGTTTAACGGAGTTTTTATCAGTTTCACCTCCCGAAGTTTCTGCTGATTATACTGGTTTTTTCAAACCTATGGACGATGACAATGACCCAAGAAGTTATAAATATTATGATTCAGGAAAAGAAGTTTACTGCGATAAATATGGAACACGCGACAGCGAAATAGATGGTAACGCGATTATCATCAAACTTTCAGAAATCTACCTGATTCGTGCAGAGGCATTGGTAAAAAAAGATCCTCAAAATTTAACTTTGGCTTTGGCCGATTTAAATGTAGTGCGTCAAAGATCTTTACCGGGCCAGCCTTATACTTTGGCAGAAATTCCAAATGTAGATGCTTTTACTAGTGCCTTGATTGAAGAAAATAAAAGAGAATTAGGCTTTGAAGGGCATCAATGGTTTACTATTGTTCGATTAGGAAGAGCATCTTCAATTTTAAATATTCCTGCTTTTAGAACAACTTATCCGATACCGCAAAATGAAATTACCATTTCACGAGGCAAATTAGAACAAAATCCGGGATATTAAAAATCCTATTGGAAGCTGCTAAGGAGGAGTTCATCAATAGAAAATGTATTCCGCTTAGTAGTCTTCTTCATAATCAAAAAAAGAAAAAAAATGATAAATAAAATGCCATTTGCACTTTGTATACATGGAGGTGCTGGTGTAATAACTCCCGAGAATCTATCACAAAAAGATAAAAAAATAATAAAAAACGATTTAATACTCGCTCTTAATGCAGGAGAAAAAATTTTAGCAGAAGGCGGCAGTGCTGTTGATGCAGTCGCAGCTGCCGTAGTAGCTCTGGAGAACAGCATTCATTTTAATGCAGGAAAAGGAGCGGTTTATTCCCGGGAAGGGAAACATTTGCTGGAAGCGTCAATAATGAATGGCGCTACATTAGAGGCCGGAGCGGTAGCAAACAGTATGAAAATTAAAAATCCTGTTTTGTTCGCTAAAAGCCTATTAGAAAATAAAGATCTTATAATGATTTCGGGTGAAGCTGCTGATAACTTGGCTGAACAAACTAATCATGAATTAGTAGAAAACGATTACTTTGACACTGATTTTAGAAAAGAACAATTTTTAGAAGCGAAAAAGATTTCTGAAACAACAAGTTTTTTGGATCACACTAATTTAAAGATGGGAACAGTTGGTGCTGTTGCCCTTGACAGAAATGGCAATATTGCGGCAGCAACTTCAACGGGAGGAATGACTAATAAATTGGATGGCCGCATTGGCGATTCTGCCATTATTGGAGCCGGGACTTATGCCAATAATAAAACTTGTGGTGTATCCTGTACAGGCGTTGGAGAATATTTTATAAGAGCAACAGTCTCTTCTATGGTGTCTAACTTAATGGAATTTGGAAAAATGTCGCTTGCGCAGGCAGCTGAAATAACAATCAAAGGACATTTAACACAGCTGGGAGGAGAAGGAGGACTTATAGCAATTGATAAGCATGGAAATATTAATTTTTCATATAATTCACAAGGAATGTATCGCGGTTTTATAAATGAAAAAAAGAATGAGAAGAAGGTATTTATCTGGGATGATGAAGAACTTTAATCTGGCTTTTCAGTTATCATTTGGATTCATCATGAAATGGTTTCAGATAGTGTAAAATAAATATAAACATCGTAGAATGTCAGTAGAGTAACAAGAGATGAGGTTGTTATCTTAAGTTATACTCCTGAATAAAAATTAAATATATAGAGAATGAAATTAATCCAAAAATTTCCAGACACGATCACCATTATTTTAGTGATAACGGTTCTTTTTATTGGCTTAACATGGGTAATTCCTGCAGGAGAGTTTGATAGGACTATTACAAACAATACCGAGAAAATAATTGCAGGCTCGTACAAACATGTAGCATCTTCACCGCAAGGAATTAAAGCTTTTTTAGAAGCTCCAATAAAGGGTTTCATTTCGGCATCGCAGATTATTGCTTTTGTGTTTTTGGTCGGAGGCGCTTTTTCAATTATAAACCTGACTGGTGCTATAAATGCCGGACTTTATAATGTAATTCAGTTTAGTCAAAAAAGGCCAAAACATAAAATCTTTATTGTTCCGTTTTTGGTTGTATTATTTTCTTTTGCCGGCGCTACGTTTGGTATGAGCGAAGAAATTTTAATCTTTATTTTGATTACTGTACCAATGGCAAAAGTCATGGGTTATGATGCAATTGTAGGTGCTGCAATACCTATTGTAGGAACTGGTGTTGGTTTTGGAGGTGCTTTCAGTAACCCGTTTACTATTGGGATTGCACAGGGTATTGCACAAATTCCAATTTTTAGCGGAATGGAATACAGGATTTTTGTCTGGTTTGTTTTAACAACATGTGCCTGCGCCGTAATTACACATTATGCTATAAAAATTGAAAAAAATCCTCAGAAAAGTTTATTGTTCGGCATTACTGATGAAAAAGAAAGTAATCAAGAGGTGCCGGATTTTAAATTGGATGGGCGGAGAAAAATAATATTATATGCACTTTTTGCTTCCATTTTCATATTAATTTACGGGGTAAGTAATTATGATTGGTACATAAACGAAATCGCCGCTTTATTTTTGGCCTTGGCTATTTTTGTAGCTATTATTTATAGAATGTCCATGTCAACAGCTATAGATGCTTTTGTATTAGGAGCTAAAGACATGATGACAGCAGCTTTGGTGATTGGGCTGGCTAAAGGGCTCTTGATTATTGCACAGGAAGGCAAAATTATTGACACAATACTCAATTCAATAGTGGCGATAACACAAAACACACCAACCGCTGTATCTGCTGAATGTATCTTTTTTTTCCAATCGTTTTTAAACTTTTTTATTCCGTCAGGATCAGGACAAGCTTCTTTGACCATGCCTATAATTATTCCAATTTGCGATGCATCTGAAATAAGCAGGCAAATGGCAGTACTTACTTTTCAATTGGGTGACGGTTTTACTAATCTTATTATTCCAACAAGCGGTGTTACAATGGGAGCTCTCTCTTTGGCTAAAATACCGTATAGTAAATGGTTTAAATGGATGCTGCCCAGAATGTTGGTGTTTTTAATAGCATCCATGCTGCTGATTCTTCCTCCATTATATCTGTTTAATTGGTAAATCATACGAAAATGAAAATATTAGCGATAACATTTCTGTTTATTTTAAGTGCATGCTCGTCTGAAAATAATATGGATAATCCCGTTCCACAAGCGCCAGGAGCAAAAAACTACCTGTCTTATTTTACAGGAAATAAAGTAGATAAAATTACTGCTCCAAAAGGCGGAATTTGCCTCATGGGAGGAGCCTCAGAAAATGACGGGGCAATGAAATGGTTTTTAGAAAGGGCCGATGGCGGCGATATTTTAATTTTACGAACTTCTGGAACTGATGGCTATAATAATTATTTATACAATTCTTTGAGTGTTACTGTTAATTCTGTTGAAACTATTGTTTTTAAAAATGCAGCAGCGAATTCGGATAAATATATAGTGGAAAAAATAAATAATGCAGAGGCGATTTGGTTTGCAGGCGGAGACCAGTGGGAATATATTTCGTATTGGAGAAACACGCCAGTTTCTGAAGCAATCAATAACGCTGTTACAAAGAAAAAAGTAGTTATAGGAGGAACCAGTGCCGGTATGGCCATTCAGGGAGGTTTTTATTTTTCGGCTCAAAACGGAACCATTACTTCTCAGGAAGCATTATTGAATCCATTCGATACCAAAATCACAGTATCAAAAGATCCTTTTTTATACAATGAAGTATTAAAAGATGTAATTACCGATACGCACTATGATAACCCCGACAGAAAGGGAAGGCATGTGACTTTTTTAGCCCGGATTATAAATGATTATAAAATTCAGGCCAAAGGAATTGCTTGTGAAGAATATACAGCGGTATGTATAGACGAAAAAGGAATTGCAAGAGTCTTTGGGAGTTATCCTTCAAAGGAAGATACTGCCTATTTTATAATGCCAAATACTGAAATTGCTGATAACAAACCGGAAGTTTGTAAACCAAACAATCCACTGGAGTGGAATCAGAATCAGGCTGCAATTAATGTTTACGAAATTAAAGGTACTAGTACGGGAAGCAACACCTTCAATTTAAATAACTGGAGTGAAGGTAATGGAGTCATATGGAAAAAATGGTTTGTGGAAAATGGTAAACTGAAAGAGTAAAAATCTTAAGGGAATGTATTTTAATTAAGTTCTAAAAAGAAAATATCAATAAAATAAACATGTATTACTATCATCCAGAACACAATAAATTCATGCTGCCATTAAATGTAAAGAACGAAACGTCAAGACTGCGTGCAGTAGTTTTGGGTTCGGCCGTTCATAATGGACCAACTCCATCAATAGATGAAGCCTATGATCCTAAATCGCTGGAACATATTAAAGCAGGTACATACCCTGTAGAAAAAGACATGGTTGCTGAAATGAAC
>NZ_LMJB01000011.1 GCF_001429765.1 Flavobacterium sp. Root901 | reverse complement strand
CTGATTATCCGCATTTGTGCCATTAGCAATTCTTATATAATCTTGTGCAGCATCACTTACGCCCAATTTTAATAATGTCTCTGAACCCGTTATTGCTGGAGTTTTAATTTCTAAACTAGCAGCAGGAAGATTTGTACCAATTCCAATATTGCCATTAGCCAAAATTCTTAATTGTTCCGTTCCACTTGTAGAAAATCCTAAATAACCACCAGAAGAACTAAGTCCTCTGTAAAATGATATAAAGCTATTATTTTCATTTGGACCATATTTCAATCCAATTCTAAATGTTTCAGAATTTATTCCTGTTGTAAGTGTCTTTGTATATAATGAAAATTGCGATTCACTTGCATTAGCCAATATCGCTCCATATGAATTATCTCCATTATTAATATGCAATTTCGCTTGAGGTAAAGTTGTTCCAATTCCAATATTTCCATTTTCAGGATACGGAAATGTATTTTGAGCAAAACCAATTTGAAAACATACAAGTGATAGCAAAATTTTAAATTTCATGTTTTATATTTTTTTTAATGAATTTATTTCTTTTTTTAATTCCTCATTTTCTTTTTCAACATTATCAAGGCGTTTATTTTGCTCAATTAAATACAAAGTCAGTTCTTCAATTTTTTGCAAAAGCTTAGCATTCATTTCTCCAAGTTTAATTCCATTTTTCAAAACTTCTTCCTCACTTGGGATATTCTCTAAATGTCCACTTTCTGCAATATGTTTCTGAACTTCTTCAAGTGTTGGCAGATTATATTCTTTTTTAAACACAAAATCAGACCAGCCAACCATATCAACTTTTACTTCTTTTGAATGAATTGTTCCATTAACGTCTAATTTGTTTGTTGGATTTGTTATACCAATACCTACATTACCATAGATATCAACTCGCATACGTTCTAATCCAAAAGTTCCAAATACGATATTTCTATTCATATCTGGAATTGTTGAATATCCTGATAAATCAATAAAAGATTTTGTATTAGAATTTGTGCCACCACCTGCTGAAATTCTTAAGAAACCATCATCTGACAAATTCGATGAGTTACTAAAACCTCTAATTTCACCATTTGTTAATATACCGGCATTTATCGATGGTCTTTGTTGTGCATTAGTTAAACCACCATTTAAAGTCAAAGATCCAGCGACAGATAATTTACTCACAGGAGAAATGGTACCAATGCCAACATTTCCCTGATTTATAGTTAAATAAGTTAATGCGTCAGTACCCCATGATTGAATATTATCCTTAGGATCTCTTTCCCACCAGGTTTTTGTATCTAAATTTGGGGTTTTAAAAGATGTATCTACTGAAATACCGTCATGAAGTCTTGCATTAAACCAATTATTTAGAGTTCCATCCCTGTAGATCCATAATTTATTCATTAATGTATTGTCCCCAACATTTCCTGAAATACTATTAATCAGCTGATAAGAATTAACTGTAGTGCTAAGAGCTGTTGGTTCGTAGCTGGTTATTGTACCGACAACATGTAATTTTGAAACTGGTGATAAAGTTCCAATTCCTACATTGGAGCCATCTGTAGGAAAAACGCTTTGAGCAAAATTTACCTGTGCAGCTAATACCACAATTATTAAAAAAGTTTTCTTCATAGTCTATTTTAAATTTTGATTTTTATAATGAGCTTCAATTAAACTCCTTTATTTTTCTGCATGATGACCTCAACAAATAATTGATCTGTATTGGTTTTATAATTTCGTTTTTTAATAAAGTTTAAATGTTTAATGTTACCCAGCATTGGATTATTTTCAACTTTGTTAAGTAACGCCAAGCACCCATTAAATGACCCTTCAAGTGAGAAAGTATAACTGGTTGTAATAAATCCTTTTTGAGAAATAATATGCGGTTCCTTAAAATCCACTATCTTCAAATGAAAGGTGTCACTATAAGTAGTTAATTGTTTTAATAAATCATTTTGGAATGATTCTGAGATTTTGACATCATAATTAGACAAAACCTGATCGAGTTGTTTTTCTTTTTGAACCAATTGTGCTACCAGTTTTGGCATATCACTATCTTCAGCTATCTCCTGTTGTTTATTTTTATATTCATTATAATAATTTAGGGTATTAGAAATAGCAAAAGAATAGCAAATATAAAGCACAACCAAAAAGCCAATCGCTAGCATTTTATTTTTTCTGTTCAGCTTCATTTTACTTAAGAGTTAAATTTATTGAAAAGGTCGTTTCATTTTCTTCATTTTTACCAAAATGCGTAATCAGAACTTTATCCACAAAATTCAGTTTTTCAATCTCTTCAACCCAATTTGTAAAAGCGCCATTTGCAATAGTTGTTCCTGAAATTGCAATGATTTTATCTTTTGTTAATATTGGCTCTTCTATCTTAATTTTTTTCTCCAGAGGATTAAAGGTTAACTCAGTCAATAAAATAGAAGACGGAACTTTATTAGCAATTTCATTAATTATCAAAGAACTCTGCGAGGTCATTCTTCCTTCTATATCCTTAACTTTTGCCTCTTTTACAATAATCCTCTGCTTAATTTTGGAAACATCTTCAATGGAAGATTTATTTACCAAAAGTGTTTCTGAAGTTTCTTGCGCCAGTTTATAATAATGTGTAAAAAACATGAAATTGAACAGTAATATTCCCAAAACAATCCCAATCATTATTTTAATCCCTTTATTGAAAAAGGTTTTCTGATTGTAATTATTATACAATTCATCGCTATACCATACAATTGAACCTGTATTAAGTGTAGTATTTAAGATTAATCGCAAAATTCCGGAAAAAGACAATAGCTGTCGATTCTCGATCTGGAGATCATTTATCGTATAAGTAATCGCAGACTCTAAAGTATTTGAAGAAATTATCTGATTTCCTTCTTTTGAGATGCTTTGATGATTGGTAAAGAGTTCTTTTTCTTCTGTATAATTTATAATGTCAGCAATTGAACAGACACCAAGACTGATTCCTGCAACTGTTATTTTTTGGTTTTCGTATTCTTCAAGCAAAGCAGCAATATATGATTTTCTGGCAATGGCAATAACTGATTTTGTTTTGAGCCTCCAGATTTCATAATAAAATTCATCCCAGTTTATATTGGGAAAAGATTTATGCAATAGCTTTTCATCAGACGGTTCAATACCTATTACCTCTTTTTGAATAACCTGATTGGAATTGACAACTAAAAAAAATGGAAGTTTAGTGTCCCACTTTTCCGCTATCTTTCCGTTATAGCTTACTCTGTCTTTTTTACTAATTACTAATCCTTCTTTTTTTTTCTCCACCAAAAGTAATGCGACTTTATCTTCATTATTTAAAGTAAAGTGTTCGACACCAATATATTGTTTTCCTAGTAAAAAAGTAGGTAGAGAAAATGTTGCCATTAATAAATAACTGTAGGTTTAATCAATACACTTAATTTTTTCTTAGAATCTTCTCTTTTTCTGGAACTAAAAAGCCATTTTAATACAGGAATACGCGAAAGTAAAGGAACTCCTGTTCCTGAATCATTCTTTACAGATTCTTCAAGTCCTCCTAATACAATTAAATCCTGGTCTTTAACTCTGATAATAGAAGTAAACTCCCTGGAATTAATTCCCGGAGGTGCATCTTTATCAACCTTTTGTCCATTAAAACTAGACTGAATCACTTTAATATCCATAGTAATCTGTCCATTACCGGAAACCAGCGGCATTATCGTTACAGATAATTCAGCATCGATAGGCTGATAATTTTTTACTTCTGAAGCCTGTGGAATTTGCGATCCGTAATAATTCTGATTTGTTACCACATAATAGGTTGTTTCGCCTATAGATAAATAAGCTTTATGACCATTTAAGGTAGACAATCTTGGGGATGAACGTACTTTTAAATTCCCGTTTGTTTCCATTGCTTTTAGGCTCAGATAAAAGTTAGGCACTACCTGACCAATGTTTAAAGATCCAAACCCGCTGAAACCGTCAATAATTTTATTGATAGTTGAAGCTCCCAAATTGATATCGGCATTTGGATAAACGGTTCCTTTGGTTGTTACAGGTTTATCACCAATTCCGGCCTGAATACCAGTTTCGACTGTTGCACTTCGATTGACCTCTAATAACATCACTTCTATCAAAATTACAGGAACTGCTTTATCAATATAATTTATAAATGACTCAAATCGTTCGATATTTGCTGCAGGACCATTTACTAAAAAACTATTCAGTTCTTTATCAATTTTAATATCAAGATCTTTTTTTATTTCATCAGGAATAATAGTTAAAATAGATTCTGAAGGGGCACTGCTGCCACCTCCTGATGATGAATAATTATTACTGTTTCCGTTGTTATAATTACTGCTTTGATTAGAATAATTTGGATTAGAAGCAGATCTGTTATTACTGTCAAAAGAATTATAATTGGAATAACTATTCGTATTATTTAATCTTCCCGCACTTCTTCCCTCTTTAGACGGGTCACTTAAAAGTTCAATAGAACGATGCATGAGGGGTATAGATTTAATATTTCGCAC
This sequence comes from Flavobacterium sp. Root901, assembly GCF_001429765.1. Taxonomy (GTDB): domain Bacteria; phylum Bacteroidota; class Bacteroidia; order Flavobacteriales; family Flavobacteriaceae; genus Flavobacterium. The sequence continues at coordinate 104,493 of NZ_LMJB01000011.1, read as the reverse complement.
TACTAACTGATCTTTTGTTCCAAAGTAATACACCGTACCGCTTCTTTTAAAAGTATAACTGCCTCCCGAAGAAGTCGTAGATAATCCGGAATTATTACTATTGAATTGTTGATTAGTGTTTGGCATTAAACTATTGTCCGTTTTAACTTCGAATAATTTTACCAATAGCTCATCGAAAGTGATGTTTTTAGCCTTAACCGTTCCGTTTCCTGCATTTTCTAATGGACTTGATATGAACATATCAATATCAAGTTCATGGCCAATATCATACACAATACTTGAGATTGGAGTATTTTCAAAATCAACATTTAAAAGCTTCTTATCAGCATCAACAACAGCAAAGTAAAAATTGGATTTTCTTGGGCGCTGTGGTTTATTTTGTCTTATTTCACCATTTTGGCTTCCTGCTCCTTCAATAGCAAAATTTCCTTCTAATCTATCGAAAATATAAAAATTATCTCTGGTCTTCGTCACACTTAAATTATTAGCATAAGCTAATTTATTTAATGCGGCATCAAAGGGTACGCTTTTAATATACGCTGTCAAGGGTTGATTTTCCAATCCGGGTGCAAAAACCAGATTTTTTCCGCTTACATCCATTATCTTTCTGAAAACATCGTACAATTTATCATCCTTCAAATTTAATGAAAGCATCAAATTTGCATAATCATAAGTAATATCAATTTCTTTTGCTTGTGGAATCTCAACGGGTTTTTCATATGATTTTATAGCCAGGATATTTCCTGTAAAATCAATAGTAAGATTATATTCTTTGCATAAAAATATAAGCAGGTCGCCAACTGTTACATCTGAAAAATTATTTACAATATTGATCTGGTTTAAGTTTGCAGCCACGCTAAAATTCAATCTATGCACCTGAGAAACAGCTAATAAAAAACTCGACAAAGAAGCTTCTTTAATGTTAACATTCACTTTTTCATTAAGTCCGGGAGCATCGGCAGAAATGGATTCAATATTATTTTTTAGTTGCAAAATCCGGTTTTCCTGCGCAAATGAAATCTGGAAAATTAGCAGCAATAACAGGGTAATTGTTTTTTTCATGAACTTTATATAAGCTGTAAGATTTTTCAAGGCAATTTATCTACAAGAGTAATGAAAAAACTTCATCAACAGAAGTAATTCCCTCTTTTATTAATAACAGTGCATTTCGTTTTAGTGTAAAAATATTTTTTTCATCCTGATACTCATTAATATCCAATTGATTGTTTTTTATTAAATTTGATAGTTCTGCACCGATAGGGAGAATTTCATATATCGCTTTCCTTCCTGAGTACCCCGTATGGTAGCAGTGTTCACATCCAACGGCAACGTGATGTGATATTAAATTATCCGGAATCTCAAAACCACTTGGAAAAACTGCTTCGGTAATAGGCTCTTCTTTTTTACAGGCATCGCATAACTTTCGAACTAAACGCTGCGCAACACTCATATTTAGTGTACTTGCAATTAAAAATGATGGAATCCCCATATCGATCAGCCTTGAAACCGTTGCCCATGCTGAGTTAGTATGGATAGTGGACAAAACAAGGTGGCCGGTTAATGCTGCGCGAATCGCCATATTTGCAGTATTTACATCACGTATCTCCCCCACCATAATAATATCTGGATCCTGTCTTAAAAAGGTTCTAAGAGTAGCAGCAAAATCAAGTCCAATATTCTCTTTTAGTTGTACTTGATTTATTCCTTCTAATGTATATTCTATTGGATCTTCAACTGTTAGAATATTGGTATTAGGAATATTTAGTTTTTTTAAGGTAGCGTATAATGTAGTAGTTTTTCCGGAACCTGTTGGGCCTGAAATAAGTACTATACCGTTTGGACGTTTTATATTTTCTATGTAAGCAGCCAATTCTTTATCTGTAAAACCAAGTGACTGAATGTCGATATGACTTGTATCCTTACTTAAAATACGCAGTACCACTTTTTCTCCGTGCAGAGTTGGCAAAACAGAAACACGGACATCAAAATCCTGATAATCTGTAACCATAGTAATACGTCCATCCTGCGGGAGTCTTTTTTCGGATATATCGAGCTGAGCGCGGATTTTAATTTTATTTACAATTACCGGATATTCTTCTACCGAAATGTGAAACTGCTCTTTTAACTTACCATCCAGACGAAAACGAACCCTTGCATTTTTTTCATAAGGTTCAAAATGGATATCACTGCTTCCAATTTCTTTGGCATTTAATACAATTTTTTCTAAAAAATCAGATGTATAATGAATCTCAGAAACATTATTGGAAGTTTTTCTGTAATTAGTGCTTAAATAACGGTTTATATTTTCAGTAGAGTCTGTTTCTAACGTAACCTGAAAACTAAGCAGAATACTTAATTCGTTCTGAAGCGCGGCAATATCCGAAGCATCTGTTTTTAATAGTACAGTCTGCTGGTTTTTCCCTACCGGAATAATTCTGTAATAATAGGCTTGTTCTGACTTGACAAGCTGTTGGAGTTCTATTGAAATATCAAAACTTCCCATCTAATAAGCGTATAAAAATGTATTATCTACGATAAATGAAACGGTATATACAACACCAAAAAAAAACGACATATAACCTGCTAAAGGTACTGTAGACGCTTCTTTTTTTGTATTTAAAACCAAGTGAATGACCAATGAAAATACAAGTGAAAAAACAAATAAAACTAAAAAAGAAATTATTGAAAAAGAGGCTGCGATGAAAAGAAAAAACAGGATATCTCCAATCCCGAGTGTGTTTTTAAAATCTAATTTTCTAAATTTTACATAAATTGTACTGACCCCTAAAATCAAAATTACAAATAACAGGTTAATTCCAAAATTGGTCAAAGCGATTGTTAAAGGCAGGACATATAATTGAACAGTAAATGCCAGAATGCCTATAATCGGATATAAAAACCAGTACACTAAACGATCTTTAAAATCCTGATATAAAACAAAAGCAAATACAATTATTAATATGATTTTAAAATACCACATTAATCATTTACAGTTTGCTTAGGAACACCATTTTGGTCGATCTCCCAGACATTAAAAACCCCGTTTCCGTTAAAATCTGTAATTGCTGTAGCTTTTACTTTAAACTCACTGTTAGTGGATTGTACAATTTCGTACACGTAATTAGCACTTCCATTTTCTTTTGTCGTTTTCGGAGCTTCAAAATCTATTTCGGTAAAATTAGGGCTGTATTTAGAATACATAAAATAATACTGTTTTTCAGCATTATAAATTGCTTTTAACTGCACCTGTGCTTCTACACTTTTTGCTTTTGTAATAAGCGGCATTAAGTTAGGCAGGGCTATTAAAAGTAAAATTCCAATTATAGCAAGTACAATCAACATCTCCTGAAGATTAAATGACGGTAGTTTTTTAAATAGATTTTTCTTCAAAGTAAAGTGTAATAAATTTTTACAAATATATCTTTTTTATTGGGAAAATCAAGGTATTAATTATAAGAAAAAATTTGTTAAAAATAAATTAAAATACAATGAAAAATATAGTATCATTGCCTTCGAATTTATGTAATTATTAAATTCAAACAATAAACGGATAATCAGCAAATTACCAAATTAACATGTCTTTAAAAATTAAAATCTTTTGTGCTTTAGTATTTATTACTGCTATAAATATTTCAGCACAAACTGTAACTGGTGCAGAAATTCAAAAAAAATATATGCCAAATGCGCCTTTAACTCCAAGTGCAGCATCCTTATTTAAATTTCAGGAAATAGGACTAAATGAGTACAATGGATCTGCCAATATTAGCATCCCATTAGTACAACTTTCTCAAATTCCTCTTAATCTTACTTATACTGCTACAAGCGGCAATAGAGTTAATGATGAACCTGGAATTGTTGGCTTGGGCTGGGATATGAATCTAGGAACAATAGTACAGAGTATTAATGATATTGATGACTTGCAACCTTTTTATTTTCAATACTTTAAACAGAGACCTGATTTTCAAGGTTATGTTTACCCTTCAGATTATCCATATTCATGTTCTTTTAGGTATAATCAATTTCAAGGATGTGATCCTGATGGGACTTCTTATCCTAAGCTTTCAGAGATACCTATAATGATTGGAAATAAGTTAACCTATGAAGGATATACTATTAGTAATGGAATATTTACCCCAACAAATGATGTTATTAAAAATGGAAATTTTGATTCTGAACCTGATGTTTTTACAGCCAATTTTTTAGGCCATTCATTAACATTTATAAATGATTTTTCTACAACTTCTAATACCTTATCATTTAAAGTTTTAAATAAAGTTGGATACCTAATATCACTTACGTATGTCAGTAAAGATGAAATTAAAATTATTATTACTGCTCCAACAGGAACCATATACGAATTCAATGCGCTAGAAAATATAAAAAATGAAAGCTCAGTTCCTTCCATTGAAAAATCTGTAGATTCAAGATCTTGGAAATTAACTAAAATTATTGAGCCAAATAAAAAAGAAACTGTTATTGATTATATAAATATTGCTAATGTTAGTAATAATCCTTCTTATTCCCAGGAATTTACAAAATCAAAAGTAGATTCAAAAGTACATACTTCCTACCGACCGTTCAATAAAGTCACATTAGATTATTTTGGACAGTCACAAACTTCTTATCCAGATTACGTTTTTATTCCTGCTGAAGGAAGCAATGGGGAATATCTCAAAACATTTTATAATCTCTCAAAACAAAATGTTAAACTAATAAGTTCGATAACATCTAACGAAGGAAAATTAAATTTTTATTATTCCAATAGAACTGATCATCCACTATCTAAAAAATTAGATTCTATAGTATTAAATAATCCGAGTAATCGCAAAATCCAAAGTGTCAAATTTGCATATTCTTATTTTAATGCTGTAACATCAACAAATGTTTTTACAGAATATCAGGCTAATGTCAATCCAAATACAAACATTTACAGGCTAAAACTCAATTCAGTTATAATCAACGATCAACAATATGATTTTACATATAACAATCAAAATTTACCACAAAAAAATTCGTTTGCGATAGACTACTGGGGATACTACAACGGAAGCAGTCAGAATACATCTATTATACCAAATCCAACTCATTTTAAATATTATAGTTTTATAGGAGATAATGGAAATAATTTAAACGCTAATGAGACATTTGCAAAGGCCTCAATATTAGAAAGAATAACATATCCTACCAAAGGCTATACTATTTTTGAGTACGAATTAAATGAGGCTAATAATTTATTTTATTCAATACAAGACGATTCTCAAGTAAAAACAAAAGGAAATGGATTAAGAATAAAAAAAATTACAAATTTTGATTCAAACAACTCTTTTTCTAGTGCAAAAACTTATGAATATTTTGAAGGAAAAACCATGCTCCCTCTTTTGACTGCGAGGACTAATTCTTATGGCAATACAGCAAGTCATCCAAGTTCTACAGGATATTTATATTCTGTTAAAGTAGACCGTTTATCTTCAAATAATTATTTTAATGTATCCCCAAATGGAATATCTAATTATGTTGGTTATGGCACAGTTAAAATAACTGAGTTTAGCAATGTAAATAATGGTTTTATTAAAAAGGCATTTCAAAATAGAGCAGAAAACGTGGTTTATCTTGATAATGTTAAAACGATGAACAATTACAGCTTCAGTAATGATGATATTGACAATGGCAGCGTTTTAAATGAGTCTGTTTTCAACTCACAGAGCACAAAAGTTAAAGAAACAAATTTTGAATATTATAAACTTAGAAGTACAGTCGATTATGGGGCCAAAGTAAGTTATTATGGAACTTTCTTTCAATATATGTCAGATGGAAGCATTACAAGCTTAGATCGTTATCAGGTAAGTTTTTATCCTCTATTTGGTAAACAAACTTTGTTGAAAAAACAAATTGAAAGTAATTATTTTGCCACAGACACTATAAAAACCACCACCGATTATGAATACAATACTTATCGTTTAATCTCAAAAATAATAAAATCTAATAAGGCAGGAGAATTTTATAAAGAGCAAAATAGTTATGCCTCCGATTTTACTAAAAACATTTTTAATCTTCCAGATTTCACAACTGTTAGTACTAATGGCAAAATTAAAGAAACTGTGAACTATTCATACGATGAAGTATCAGGTATAACTGTTCCTAAAAAAATAGACGTTTCTCCTTTTGGAAATTCTGTAAATCAAAAATCAGTCTTTTATGATACTTATGATACGACCGGTAATTTGGTGGAGTTTCATTCTAAAGATGCTATTTACACTGTCTTTATCTGGGGTTACAATAAAACAGTTCCCATCGCAAAAATAGAAAATGCAACTTATGCTCAGGTAGCTGCTGCATTAGGAATTACTACTACTACATTGAATACTTATAATGAAACTAATTTGATAGCAATAAATAATCTACGAAATAATTCTTCATTGTCAAACAGCATGATTACGACTTATACACACATTCCTTTAGTAGGAGTTAGTACAATTACGGATCCTAAAGGCGATATTATCAAGTATAATTATGACAGTTTTGGAAAATTAATTTCTATCAAGGATGCCCAGGATAGATTAATTTCAGAAAATCAATATCACTATAAAAACTAATATTCAAAATGAAGAATATATTAAAATATACACTTTTGTTTATATTACTAATTGTTGGAGTTAATAGTAATGCTCAAACTCCAATTACTATTGTTAAAGACAACAATTATACCGTTACAGGCTCAGAAACACTTACTGCATCAGAAAGTATAACTTTAAAACCAAACACTTGGATTAAAGTTGGAAGTACTTTTGTTGCTAAAATAGAATCAGATGCTTACCGAAGTATTTCATTAAGTAATGAAAATTATATTTATACGAGAACATTCCAAGCACCAATGACTTTACCTTCTGATATTACAAAAAATAGTGATGTAATAGAAACTATTACGTATTTTGACGGACTAGGCAGGCCTATGCAAAATATCGGCATTAAGGCTTCTCCTTCAATTCAGGACATTGTAACATCAATATCATATGATTCTATAGGAAGACAAAGAAAAGAATTTCTTCCGTATATGGATACTTCTGTAAATCTAGCTTCATATCGAAATAATGCAATTTCGAATACGAATAGCTATTATATCGCAAATTATTCTGCCGATATCAATAGCTCTAAACCAAATCCTTTTTCAGAAAAAGAATTTGAAAGATCTCCTCTCAACAGAATAATAAAACAAGGATTTCCAGGTTCTGATTGGGCTTTAGGAAATGGACACGAAATAAAACTTGAATATCAAACTAATCAGGCAAACGAAGTCAAACAATATTATGTAACTTCTCAAATAGGCTCATCAATTATTGATTCGAAAATTTATGCTTCGCCTTATTATCCCACTGGTTCATTAAATAAAAAAATAACTAAGGATGAAAACTGGGTTCCTGCTGATGGAAATAATAAAACAATACACGAATTCATGGACAAAGAAGGCCATTTAGTATTAAAAAGAACCTTTGGCGCATCAAAAGTCAATGATGTATTAACGAATGTAACTCATGATACTTATTATATCTATGATGAGTATGGTAATTTAATTACTGTTATACCCCCTTTGGCAGATACTGATGCATTGTTTGTAACAAATCCATCTGCATCAGGTTATGATGATTTTAGTAAAACTTTTAATCAGTCTATTTTTTCGGGAACTACAAGCGGAGGAGGTTCCGTTTATGTAACCATTACAAATAATGTTTTAAAAGTTGTTTTTAGTGGCGGTTATAACACTTCGTTTTTAAGTAATACTCCACAAGATTTACCAACTACTCCTTGCACCCTCCCAGATATGAATTTGGGGTTAATATCAAATGGAGATTATAATGCCAGTATTGTAAATGGAAAATTAAAACTGACTAGTGTTACAGGAGCTCCATCTACAGAGTTTTCGTCTACTTTTACAGTTAATCTCCCTACAAATTGTATCAATAGCAGTACTGAGCCTGATCCGGTTATTTTGAATAATTTATGTTATCAATATAAATATGATGTAAAAAACAGACTTATTGAAAAAAAATTACCTGGTAAAGATTGGGAGTATATCGTATATGATAAACTAGACAGGCCCATACTAACACAAGATGCAAATTTAAGAGTGAATAAAAAATGGCTTTTTACTAAATATGATGCATTAAACAGACCTGTTTACACAGGAGAATATGTTAATACTACGGATATTACCAGAATAGCTGTTCAGACACTTGCAGATAATAGCAACACAGTCGTTGAGAACAAACAAACTTCTGCTTTAAATATTCTTGGTACAAATTTGTATTACTCAAATAGTGCTTTTCCTAATTCAGGTATAGATTTATTTACCATAAATTATTATGACGATTACACTAATATTGATTTAGATGGCGGAACATCAGTTTCATCTTATGGTATTACTCCTATTTCTAATGCTAAAGGATTATCTACTTGTTCTAAAGTACGAGTTCTAGGAACCAGTAATTGGATAACAAGTGTACATTATTATGACAATAAAGGCAGGACTATATATGATTATAATAAAAATAATTTTTTAAATAGTATAGCTACGGTAAAAACCCAGCTTGATTTTGGAGGTAAGATTTTAGAAACAACCAGTACCCATAAAAAAGGTACTGATGCTCTAATTACTATTGTAGATTCGTATTCATACGATCACGCTGGTCGTGTATTAACACAGAGCCAATCTATAAACAATCAAACAAAAGAAATAATTGCAAATAATACCTATGATAAATTAGGACAATTAATTTCTAAAGGCGTTGGAGGAAAAATAAATCAGTCTCGTTTACAAAACGTTACCTACAATTACAATATTAGAGGATGGCTAAAAGGTATTAATAATATATATGCAATTGGTACTAATTTGTTTGCCTTTCAAATCAATTACAATGATATTACTGATTCTTCAAAGAAATTGTATAATGGCAATATAAGTCAGACTTCCTGGAAAACAGTGAATATTGATGATAATAGTCTGAAAAACTACACATATACTTACGATGCACTAAACAGATTAACGCAAGCTATAGACAATTCAGCTTTAAATCCTGGAAGGTATAACGAAGGTTTAAGCTACGATAAGAATAGTAATATCAAGAGCATTTTAAGGCTCGGACATATTAATACAGCTGCAACAACATTTGGAACTATGGACAATCTTACTTATACTTATACAGGAAACAGGCTTGACAAGGTAGAAGATAGTTCTGGAAGCACAGAAGGTTTTAGTAATGGAGCAAATATTCCAATCGAATATACTTATGACAATAATGGCAACATGAAAACTGACGCCAACAAAGGTATTACAGCTATAAGTTACAATCATTTAAACCTACCTACATCTGTAAGTCTAAACGGGGGCACCATAAGTTATTTTTACGATGCAACTGGTATAAAACAACGTAAAACGATTAGCACAGGTGGAAGCACCGATTATGCAGGAAGTTTTATTTATGAAAATAATAGTCTTAAACAATTCTCTCAACCTGAAGGATACATTACTTATAATACAGGAATTTATAATTATATTTACCAATACAAAGATCACTTAGGCAATATCCGTTTAAGTTATCAGGATAAAGACAATAATGGAGTGGTTAATAAGAGCGAAATTGTTCAGGAAAATAATTATTACGCTTTTGGTTTAATGCATAAAGGTTATAATAATGGTATAAATGGTGTTGATAATAAGTATAAGTATAACGGAAAAGAGCTTCAAGACGAGCTGGGACTTAACATGTATGACTATACAGCAAGAAATTATGATCCCGCTTTAGGACGCTGGATGAATATAGACGCATTGTCAGAATTGTCAAGAAGGTGGTCACCATATTCTTATTGTTATAGTAACCCAGTAAGATATGTTGATCCTGATGGAATGCTGGCAAAGTCGGTAATAGATGATTTAATTAGTAAATCGGACAATGACAAAGAAACAAAATGGACATTCAATAACGATGGTACAGCGACAGGCAGTAATGGACGTACTGCCAACACAGAAGAAAATCAAGAAGAGACTTATGGTCCTGGAGATGGTCCTGGATTTGGACATAAACCGAAAGAACCGACGTCAATAGTTGGTAAATTTTTCAATAAAATAGGGTCAAAAATTGACAAGCAAAAAACGGCACTAGCAAATAAACTTGCTAATAGACATGCTTACAATGAAAGATTAATTATGGCCTATTCATTTGTTATGGAAGCCTTAATTGAGACTACGGAAGCAGGTGATCTTTTAACTAATATTAGGGAATCTATGGTTGATACATATGGCAATCAACAGGCCAAAGAAGTTAGTGAAGTATACAGTAATGTTCTTTCTATCGTTAAACAAATAAAAGAAGATGCTCAAGGTGAAGGCGGAAAGTTAGTTGATAGCTATGTTATACGAATTTCCGCTGCTATTGGAGCAAAAGCTGTCGGTTTACAGATTCAAAATAATTCCATTGCTTTGACAATAAAAGGATTAGATAAAAATGTCTACTATAATAGAAGAATAGATCCTGCCGACAAAGGCCCTGAGGTGGGTGGATTTAGTGGTGGCGGATCTGGAGGGTATTATGGCGATAAATAATTAAAATAAATTTATAATCAAAATATGAAAAAGACTTTTAAATACGTATTTATAATAATTGTTAGTATAATAGTTATTATTTTTCTATCGATTCATTTTTATAAAAATGTAGTAGTTGAAAATTTAACTAATAAAAATAAAATAGCAACTGAAAAATGGTCAGAGCTGTATAATTATAGTAATGATCGACAAAAATTATTAGAAAATTTTTTAGATTCTACTAATAAAGACGCAAATGATACTTTAGAAAATGTGTTACATAAGAATAAAGAAAAATATAAATTATATACAGAGAGTTGCTCAATTCAATTCGTTAAATTACAGTACGATATAAATAAGGAATATTTGAAAATTTTGAGTAACCATTCGGTTGATAGTACTTCGAATCAAACTATTGCTTATAAAATTTTACAAGAATTAAAAGAATTAGATATAAAATCTAATAATGTTATAGCAGAATATAACGAAGCGACGTTAGATTATAATAAATATATATCAATTTTTCCTAATTTTTATTTTGCGAAGAGTGGTGGATTTCATAAAAAGAAGTATTTTACGATAAAATATGGAGTGAAAAATGATGATCCGATAGTTAAAAGTAAAGAGTTGCCTGCTTGGGCAAAGGATCAAGATACTTTATAATGTCTAATTTTCTAAAAGAGAAAATTATTCTTTTTTAGTTGTAAATTATTCAAAGATATTTAGGGTGTATTTATACACCTTAAATATTTTAATATTGTTTATTTTTAAATAACTCTTCGAATCTTTCTCTTCTTTTGTTTAAATTGTTTCGATACATAATCGTTTACTTTTTCACCACGAAGCAAAATCTCGGTAAGATTTTCTTTTATATACGCTCTTGATTCAAAATCCTGAAAGTTCGCAGAATTTGTTGAAACAGAATTTTGATGCTTTCGTTCAAATGCAAGAATGTTCATTGCACAGCTTTCCTGAATTCCTTTTGCACTGAATTCTTTTCCCAGACTGCTTCCGTTAAAAACGGATCTGGTTTTATAGTCTACATAAGTTATTCCATACACCTGTCCTTCACTGCTTTTTCTTAGTATCATATGGATGCTTTCAGCTTCTAATATCTTGGATAATTTTTCAGTAGAAAATATGTTTTCACGAAAGAAAGCCAATTTTATGACATTTTTCACATATTTTTTTACAAGACTCTTTCTCTGCGTGATTAGTTTTAAATTTTTCTTCCAGAAATTTTAAGGGCGGCCTGCTGTAGAATTCGCTGGCTTTTATCGGCACACCTATCGGTTTTGAATTCTGGTCAAGTATCTTGTAAAGGAGTCCATTATTTTTAAAAACCCTCGATTCCTCACTTCCTCTATCAGCATGAACGTTATAGAGGTTTAAAACTGCATTGAGTTCAGGCAGGCTTGAATATTTATAATCAAATAAAAACTTGTTTAAAACTGAATTGATAGCTTTTCTGGACTCTGCTTTCCGTATAGGACTCTACCGACATCTATCGGATTTAACGAAAATTGTTCTTTATGCTTTCTTCCTTCGGCTTTTACGAGCCCGAACATTTCTTCAATTTCTTTTCGGGCAGGTCCTGATTTTCTGATTCCCAGTAAATGCAGATCGATTCTTTTTCCGTCTCTCTGAATGTTGTTTGTTACGATATGGCAGTGCGGATGCCCTGTATCATAATGCTTATACACCAGGTAAGGCTGTCTGCCGAATCCCAGTTTTTCCATATAGGTCTCTGCAATTTCAGCCAGTTTTTCTTTCGAATGATTCTCCGAGGGATCAAAGTTGAGCGAGATATGCACTGTGTTTCGCTTCCGATAGCGCAGATTTGTAATCTGTGCCCTCAAAGAGAATCTATAAGCCATTCCATAACGGAGTGGCTTTTGCTTTTATAAGAAAACCTAATGTACCTAAATGCTGATTTTTGGACTAATATGATCCTGTTTCCGCTAGGTAAGTCAGCTTGTGGCTAGTAATTAGGATTCAAACAACCTGTCTCCCTGTATCAGCTGTTTTAATACCACAATCCAAGATTTAGACCTTCAATTTACCTGCCCGCATAACAGACTTGTGTACGTATACCAACCGATACCATCTGTTCTTCAAGTGAAAATTCCAGCCATTTTCAAATTTCCCTGACCAGTGTCTCATTTTGGAACAGTTATTTATTCAGTCAAAAAAATATTTTTGAAAACAAAGTGCCAAAAAGCTACACTTTTCCAGATTCGTTTAGTATTTATTGTAAAGATGCTTGACTAACTTGTATGGAGTTCCTGTATCTGCCAATAACGATATACTAATCAATCAACAAAATGAAATATGAAGATTTAAAGAAATTTATAATAAGCACCAAAGCAAGCAAAAGCACCATCTACAGATTCTTTAAAAAGAATTAAGACTAACTGAGTTTAGAATAGCATGAATAAGTAAAACCTTAAAAATAATCTGAGAAACATTAATATGGTTCATAAAAAAATGCACGAAGTCAAAAAAGACTCGTGCATTTTTTATTTTTAAAGATTACTAAATCCACTTAATAATTTTAAAAATATTGCAAAAATACTACTTCTTTTCCAACTTGTCTATCTTTTTAACTAAAGCCTTATTCTCCTTAACAAGTTTATCATTATTATCCTGAATTACATTTACTTTCTTATTTAAATCTATCATGTAAAGAGTAAGCTCTTCTATTTTCTGCAAAAGTTTAGCATTCATTTCTCCTAGACTTATTCCTCCTTTTAAGACTTCTTCTTCACTTGGAATATTCTCTAAATGACCTTTTTCAGCTATATGTTTTTCTACTTGTTCTAAAGTTACTAAATCATACTGTTTTTTGAAAACATAATCTGGCCATCCGCTTACATCTACTTTTACTTCTTTTGAATGGATTGTCCCGTTTACATCAAGTTTATTCTGAGGTGAACTTGTTCCAATACCTACATTTCCCAAATTATAGGTTAAATTTGTACCATTATTTTGCCAATTAGTTTTCAATTGTGTCAACAAACCAGCAAAAGGAGTTGTAGCTTCGGTATGAATAAAAAATAATTCAGAAAGGCCGACGACACCATTAATACCATTGTAAAAAGTAAATTTAAGCTTACTATAAATTCCAGCAGTTGGTATTTTTACCGAAAAATTAGAACCACTATAATCAACAGTAGAGTTGTCTGCAATAACTCTCCATACATTTGCCGAATTGTATATATCATATCCTTCAATTTTAAATCTGCTTGCAGGTAAAGATCGTGTGGTCCATCCAACCCAGGCACCTGCCTGCGTATGAGCACTAGGCAATCCTTCTATAAGAATTACTACTGGATTATCAGGTGTGACTCCTGAAATGTGATTTGGAAACATGCTTCCATCAAATAATAATGGCAAGTTGGCGGTAGGGCCAGTTTGTGTCACTGTATAGCGAGTTTCAGCATTAAAAAGAATATTATGTTCCCAGCCTACAGGTGTAAAATTTGTTGAGAATATCTGGGCATTTAAAAGTTAGCATAATATCAATGCCGGAATAAGTAATTTAAGTTTCATAATTTATATTTAAAAAGCAAAAATAAGATATTTCATCACAAATATAATTTTTAAAAATATTTTTTACCAAAATAAAAGATCTGTATTTAACACTAAATTATATCCAATTTAGTAGATTTGTTCAAAATTTGTTAAAAATCATTCTCTTATGATTATATTTTTTCAACTAAATAAATAAAAGCATTATGTTAAAAAAAGCTGTTGTCTTTGCGCTCTTTGTTTTTGGCGCTTGTCAGACAACCAAAATTAAAAACGACGACTATAAATTCTCATCTTCGGTCGTTGAATTAGGAAATATTGGAACATCAAAATTGTCATACAATCAAAATACATTTGAGCCAAAAGCTTTAGCTAAATTGGAAAATAATATTCGTGTGGAAATTGGTATTGTTCCTTATAACAAAAAATTAAATAAAATATATAAATCAAAAGCAAAATATAATCAAAGCCAGACTAAAGTTGCTTTTATAGACAGTTTGCCAGTTAAACCAGAATTGGTAACAATTAAAATTTTGGATATAGCTGGTCTTATTCAGGAAATTAATGCCGATTATAACGCTCCTGTTTTAAAATTATTGACCGATACTCAAAACTTAAAGATAATTTCAAGTCTCGCAGTAAGCCTTCCTGTTGAGGAAATTGCAAAAATCAGACAATCTGATGTATATTATATAATTAACAATCAATACAAAAAATATACAATTGCGCTGTTTAAATCCGGAAAAAAAACAGACATTATTGATATTAATCCTGAAACAATTGTTGCCTATCAGGTAAGCTCATTTTGCTGGATAAAATCAATAAAAGGAACCTGGAATGTGGCTGATATTGTAAATGAAAATAATAGCTGCTCCGGAATTACTAAAAGCCGAATAAGCGAGAGAAAAAACAATAAAGATTTATTTGATATGTAATTTCTTTAACGCTTATTTTTTAATTATATACATAAGTCAATTATCATGACAAAAAATTCATTTAAATATTTCTATCTTCTCATCTTTCTAAGCTTTTTTTCTTGCGAAGAAATATTAATGGTTGATGATATATCAAAAGAAGAAGTAGTATTAACAGCACCTGGAAACAATATTGCTTTATCTACATCAGGTGTTACTTTTTCATGGGAAACTGTCGAAAGTGCAGACAAATATCAATTACAAATTGCCATTCCAAATTTTGAATCCCCACAGCAAATAGTAGTAGATACATTAGTTGCTAAAAACTCTTATACACAGCAGTTAAATATTGGAAAATATGAATGGAGAGTAAGGGCTGTTAACAGTGCTTATGAAACTGCTTATTTTAAAAGAAACTTTGAAATCATAAATAATGATGATTTTCAAAATAATACTGTAATTCTATTAACTCCAGCTAATAATCTAATTACTAAAACTGCTTTACAGAAATTGTCCTGGAACTCTATTATTGGGGCAACAGGTTATCAGCTTCAAATTCTGGATGAAAATAACACTTTAGTAAAAGAACAAAATTCAGAAGCACTTTTTCTTAATTTTACTTTTGACGAAGGTAAGTACACATGGAAAGTAAGAGCTAGTAACGGAACGGCACAGACCCTTTACACTTCCAGATTACTTTTAATAGATACAAAAGCACCTAATACTCCTATTCTTACCAGTCCTGTAAATTCCAGCTCAACAACTAATACAAGTATTAATTTTCAATGGAACAGAACTCCTGTTTCAGGAAGTACAGAAAGAGACAGCATATATGTTTATAATGAAAGCGCTTTAACTAATTTAAATTTTAAGGATAGAGCTGTAAACCCTTATAATAAAACACTTACAAAAGGAACTTATTACTGGTTTATAAAATCATTTGATGAAGCTGGAAATCAAAGTGCCAGAAGTACTGTTTTTAATTTTATAATAAATTAATGTCTTTAATCTCTTTTTATTTATCTCAAAATTAAAAACATAATAACTCAATGAAAAAACTATTCTTTATTATCTTATTCTTTACTTATACGGCAAACTTCTCTGCTAAATCATATGACACTTCTTTTATTAAAAACATGTATCTCACAGAATACGAGACCAGCGTTACCTTTCCGGCTGGATTTACTATAGGAGATTATGTAGAATTTTTAAAAGTAAGTCCAAAATCTCTTGCAGGAGGTTATTACGAAATTTCAATCGCTTATACAAGAGGAAACATAGCAGCTGCAGCTACTCATGTAGCCGCAATATCTCACGCTAATCCAGCAATTTGGAGAGAAGTTGGACGCAGTAATAATAATCCTTACACAGGTACATCAATAAATTTTACAGTAGATTGCAATACTGAGGCTGCAAATCCTAGATTTAGGATAAGAGCTATTAACACATTAGGAGTAACAACTGACAATCTAATTGTTTATATAAAAGTAACTGCATTAAATTTAAATAATTCTTTTACGGCACTAAACAATACAGGCAATGATACATCTGTTTCTAAATTTCTTCCAATGACATCTGACTGGGATTTGTATGTCGGAAATGTTTTTTCTTCAAATGGTGCGTCACTTGCTATTAAAGCTATTCAAAACGGAAATGTAGGTATCGGTACCCCTAGCCCAGATGAAAAACTAACCGTAAAAGGAAAAATCCACACACAGGAAGTCAAGGTTGATTTACTAGGACCATTAGTTCCCGATTATGTTTTTGAAAATGAATATAAGCTTAAAACTTTAGAAGAAGTTGAAAAATATATTAAGGAAAATAAACATTTACCTGAAATTCCATCTGCAAAAGAAATTGAAAAAAATGGTCTGATGCTGGCGGAAATGAATATGGCACTTCTTAAAAAAATGGAAGAATTAACTCTCTATATAATTGAGATAAAAAAAGAAAACGAAGAAATGAAAAAGGACATATCTAAATTAAAACAAATAAAATAAGCAACATGAAAAAATTATTATTACTAAAAATAAAATATAAAAAATGAACAAAATATTAAAATTGATAATTCTATCACTCCTCATCACATCATTTACACATGCACAAGTGTCAACAACACCTTTAGCAGGGGATTATAAAATAATTGACATTGGTAGCAGCGGAGGCGATTATACAAGAAATTTAATTTTACTACATGAGATTTACAATGGTACACTAATAAATATGAATAATGCTGTAGGTACCATTACCGCATTTAGAGGTGCTTCGGGAGCGGGAAACCGAATAAATATAATTGAAATAAATTCTTCTTCAGCATATAATAGTACTTCTGCACTTATGAAATCCTTTGATAATAATAGTAACTGGGCTTTAAAAACTTGTATCTACAGTGGAAAAAAATATTTGGCTGTTGATGTCCCTTATTCAAATGCTTATCATAATTGGGGGTTTAAATTTACAGGCTGGACAAAATCAACTGGTGAAAATATGAAATCTGTTACTTATCAGATAAACGGAGCTGCTGTCAATACAGATGTACTTTCTGACATCCAAGACTTTAGCTCAAATATGAATGAAACTCATCAAGTGAACAATTTTTTTGTGATGGCTAATAATGTGGGAATTGGAACAATATCTCCAGATGAAAAATTAACTGTTAAAGGAAAAATCCATACTCAGGAAGTTCGTGTAGATATGCTTGGACCATTAGTTCCTGATTATGTTTTTGAAAACGAATATAAACTTAAAACTTTAGAAGAAGTTGAAAATTATATCCGAGAAAATAAACATTTACCAGAAGTTCCCTCTGCATATGACATAGAGAAAAATGGACTAATGCTGGCAGAAATGAACATGGCTTTACTTAAAAAAATTGAAGAATTGACTCTTTACATGATTGAAATGAAGAAAGAAAATGAAAAACAAAATCAAGAAATAAAAAATCTTAAAAAAACAGTTTTCTCAAAGTAAATGAAAAAAAAATTATACATTATTATATTCCTTAGTATTCCAACCTATATTTTTAGTCAGACTTCTGGAAGTTTTAACGTTGGCGGAGATATCGATAAATTTTACCCTGTCACTTTTTTTGATGGAGGATGGAATACAAATGTACCAACTAATTTAAAGTTAGGAAGAAGTGATATTCATCTTAACTCAACATCTCGAGGAACTTTAATGGCCAATTTTGATTACCATGTAACCAATTTTGGATACGGTTCTTATTTTATTGATGCCAATGTAAAACCTGCGCTTAATGGTCTTTATGAAAATTTTATTGCTGGCTGGAGAGATGCTTCGGAAAAAGGAAGCTGTCGTTGTATAATCATATGGATACGTGGAGGCAATACAACATATTATTATCAATCAAATTATGTTGTAAATCCCACAATTTATGATGGGATTCAAAATGTTCTCCCCTATCAGGAAACTAATGGTCCTTCCCATAGTTTTAAAACATATGTTGATGAATATGCAAGCACAAAAGGGATTTATCAAAGCCGAATGCATATTTTACCTCAAATGTTGGTATAGGAACCACAACACCTGATGAAAAACTAACCGTAAAAGGAAAAATCCACACTCAAGAAGTCAAGGTTGATCTATTAGGGGCACTAGTTCCTGATTATGTTTTCGAAAACAACTATCAATTAAAAACTTTAGAAGAAGTTGAAAATTATATTAAAGAAAATAAACATTTACCCGAAATACCATCTGCAAAGGAAATTGAAAAAAATGGTCTGATGCTGGCGGAAATGAATATGGCGCTTCTAAAAAAAATGGAAGAAATGACACTTTATATGATTGAGATGAAGAAAGAAAATGAAAATATCAAAAAAGAAAATATAGAAATAAAAAAAGATATTCTAATTTTAAAATCTAACAAAAATAAGTAGTAAAATGAAAAACTATAAAACCTTAGCTTTGCGAATTGCAAAAATTGAGAAAGAACTAGATCAAAAATAGGTCTTAATGAAAAATAAGAAAAACATATATATTCTTTTACCTCTTGTATTATTTGTTTGGGGAGCGGTTTTATTTCAGGTATTTTCTTTTACAAATTCCGATGAAATACTCCCTGATGATAATCCTGAGTTTAGCATTAAACCGTTAAAGGTTAACAAAAGGGAACCCTTTATTGTTAATGTAAATTATCGCGATCCGTTTTTAGGAAAAATGTACAATCCAGAAAAAGCTTCTGCCACAAAAAAAACGTCGACTAAAGTGATAAGAACACCAAAAAAGTCAGAGCCTTTAATTTGGCCAAATATAATTTATAAAGGTTTAATTGCAGATGCAAAAAGTAAAAATACAATATACATGCTCATCATAGATAATAAAAATTACTATATGAAAATTGGTGATACAGAAAATGAAGTTTTTCTTAAATCTGGCGATAAAGAGTCTGTATATGTAAAATATAAAGGCAATCTTAATTTAATAATGATTCAAGATTGAAATTAAAGTTAAAAATTAAATCCGGCGCCTTACAATTTACAGTTTTTATTGCTGTATTAATTGCTTTGCTCCTGGCCGGCTTGGTTTTGTATGCTTATACTTTTATTTATATGAAAGAGCAGTCGAAAGGTGCTGTTGAAAATATTCAGATTGCAGATATAGGGATTCAGTCACTATTGGAACAAAAGGAATTAAGCACTGATACAGCCCGGATCGATTTTATAAAAAAAGAAAATCAAACCATTAAAACCCATTTGTCACAATGGGGTGTTTTTCAAAAAGGAATTACTATAACCCAATTCAGAAAAAAGAAATTTACTAAAGCTGCGATCATAGGCTCTCTTATTATTGCCGATAAATCGCCAACTGTATTCTTGCAGGAAACACATAATGCATTAACAGTTGTGGGCAGTACTAAAATACAGGGCATTGCCTATTTACCTACTCAGGGTGTAAATTCAGGTTATATTGCAGGAAATAGTTATTATGGAACACAATTAGTTTACGGACGCATCGAAAAAAGTACTGCACAACTTCCTAAACCCGAAAAATCCTTTCTGGATACTGCAAATTATTATTTAAAAGAGTATAAAATAATTAATCAGGAAGATTATATCAATTTAAATTCTTCTACAAAAATTACTAATTCTTTTAAAGAAAAAACAAAAGGATTTTACTCTGAAAATGCCATAACAATAGAAAACAAAATCATTTCAGGCAATATAATTATCAAATCCGAAACAGCTATTAAGGTAAAAAAAACCGCCTTATTAAATGACTTATTGCTTATTGCACCTATTATCGAAATTGAAGACGAAACTATTGGAACTTTTCAGGCGATTGCCTCAAAAAAAATTTCATTAGGAAAAAAATGTAATTTAAGCTATCCTTCTGCCCTTCTCTTGTTTCAGGATAATAAAAATGCTGTTATCGATAATTCCAACTCAAATACCCTGGCAGAAAATCAAATTTTTATAGGAGAAGAAAGTATTGTAAAAGGATGTGTTATCTATTTACAAACCAAAGAAACATCAGATTTTCAAACGCAGATTGTATTAGAAAAAGATTCCAGAATCAAAGGACAGGTATACTGCAACGGTAATTTTGAAATCAAAGGAATCGTTTCAGGATCTGTATATACCAAGCAGTTTGTGGCAAACCAGGCGGGATCAATTTTTATGAACCATGTTTATAATGCCACTATCGAAAACCAAACTGTACCGCCAATTTACGGAGGCATAATTTTAGAACAAGAACCTAAAACTGTTTTGAAATGGGTGTACTAAAAAAAATAAAATCGGCAACACTGGTCGAAGCTATTGTGGCAACTGTTTTAGTGGTTATTATATTTATCGTAGCCAGTTTGATATTGAACAATTTAGTTTTTAATACTTTCACTAAAAATACTCACAGTATCGAAACCAGAATTAACGAGTTGGAATATGAAATTCAAAATAACAATATAAAATTACCTTATCAGGAAAATTATAAAGAATGGAAAATCAATATTGAAATAGAGAATGTCTTAACAAAAAAGATGATTTCAATTTCGGCACTAAATAATGTATCTAAAAAAGAAGTTACAAAACAACAAATATTATGGCAGCAGGAAAATTAAAATCATTTACATTATCAGAAATGATAGTAGTTATGATTATAACTGCTATTGTAGTAGGTATGGCATTTAGTGTTTTGAGAATTGTACAAAAACAAATTCATACTATTCAGGACAATTTTGAAAAAACAAGCACATTATCTCTTTTTGAGCAAAAACTCTGGCAGGACTTTAATGAACCTCACAATATAATGTATGATAGTTCTAAACAGTTATTACTGCTGACTTCGGAAATAGATACAGTAACCTATTCATTTCAGGATAAGTTTTGTATGCGAAATCTTGATACGATTAAATTGAAAATTATTCCTAAAAAAGCTTTTTTTAAGGGAAAAGAAATAACGAAAGGACAAATAGATGCTTTGTCAATATTTGCTGAAACAGAATTACCCGATTATCAGATTTTTGTTTCTAAAAAAAATGATTTAACCTTTTTTATGAATCAGGAAAATGGCCTTTAAAATAGAAAATACACCCAGCAGAAAAGCTGTTCAGTCCAAAAGTACGAGCAGTATTGAAAGCTTGCTAAAAAAAGAAATTACGCTTTTTGGCGAAAGTTTTAATAATAAAAAAAAACAGGCATTTTATCTGGAACTCGCTGTTTTATTAAAAGCCGGAGTTAGTTTCAAGGAAGGTTTATCCTTGATTATCGAGTCATTAAAGAAAAATGCTGATAAAGATTTAATTCAAACCATCCTCAATGATGTTGTAAACGGAAAACCTTTTTCAGAAGCATTATTAAAATCGAAATCATTTACAGAGTATGAATATTATTCAATTCAAATTGGTGAAGAAACCGGAACGACAGCACAAGTTTGTCAGGAACTTGGCTATTTTTTTGAACGTAAAAACGAACAGAAAAGAATTATAATCGCTGCGCTTACCTACCCTTCTATTGTATTGAGCACAGCGGTTTTGGTAGTTGTTTTTATGTTGAGTTATGTAGTTCCTATGTTTCAAGACATTTTCAAACAAAACAATATGGAACTTCCGTTTTTGACACAGCTGATTGTAAAATTATCGGTCTGGACAAAAACATACGGACTTTATTTTTTCCTTGGAATATTCCTTTTTATCTTTTCAACACAATTCTTTAAAGAAAATTATAAATATAAAAAAGCGCTGCATTATTTTTTAGTCAAAATTCCGGTTTTAGGGCCTTTTATGATCAAGGTTTATCTGGCGCAATTTACTCAGGCAGTAACTTTACTAACAACTGCCAAGGTTCCTTTATTAAATAGTATTCAGATGGTCAAAAAAATGATACGTTTTATACCACTTCAGGAAGCGTTGGAACAAGTAGAAAACAGCATTCTTAAAGGAAACAGTTTAAGTGCCAGTTTAAAGAATACTCCCCTTTTCGACAACCGAATTATATCTCTTGTAAAAGTAGCCGAAGAAACCAACCAGACAGAATATGTTTTCAAGCAACTTAGCGAACAATACAATCAGGAAGTGGTGCAGCAATCTAAGGTAATGACTACTGTTCTTGAGCCATTTATTATTCTTTTTGTTGGGGTTTTAGTGGCTGTTTTATTGGTTGCAATGTACTTACCTATGTTTCAATTGAGTAGTGCGATTGGGTAAAAAATTATGCAAGCAAAATAAAAACAACTACTAATCCATATATAGCAAAAGACAATATTTATTTTTTTTTCTTTCAAATAAAAGCCAAAATTAAAGAAACATATTATATTTTTAACCAATTTTATCAAAGCCAAAAACAATTATATTCATTATATGAAGCATTATTACTTTTTTTTATTTGTTCTTATTTTTTTCTCTTTTACTGCTACATCCCAAACACAAACTCCTGGAGGGAATCCAGCAGTACCAGTTGAACAGGCGCCCATTGGTGATGGAGCATCTGAATCTACGAAAATCAATGATTTGCTTTACAGCGAAATTTTTACACCTAAAATCGCTGCACCAAATGCCGCAGGTTTTAGGCAGGTTAATTTTTCAAATGTGGGCGAATATACTGGTTCGGCAAGTATAAATATTGCTATATATCAAATACAAATAGGTCAAATTACTGTTCCTATCGAATTAAATTACTCTTCAAAGGGTATTAAAGTAGATGAAACAGCTTCAAATGTTGGTCAGGACTGGTCTTTAAACGCCGGCGGAATTATAACCAAAGTAATAAAAGGCATAGAAGATTTTAAAGTTGGGGTTGAAGATGCCCAGTTATATAATCCGAATGATTATAGGTTAAAATTTTCAAGAATTGGTACTACTGGCGCACAAGGTCTTAAATTGAAAGAAGTTGGATGGCTTCTTCAAAATGAAAACATTTCATTAAATAAATATTTTGATATCACTTCTGGTACTGATAAGATTTTTACATTAGCTGAAATGGAATATCCATATACAAAAAAAGATTTATCTCCTGATTTATTTTACGTAAATGCTCCTGGAATAAATACATCTTTTACCCACAGAAAAGATGGCTCTGTTATGGAAATTGCTTATCAGGGAAATAAAATTACAACTACTATTGGGAAAACAGGAATTATTCCATTTTTTCCGGAATTTAGGGACAACATAAAATTTGAAGGAGACTTACGATATTTTGAAGGAGGGCCTGTAAGAAAAATACAAGGTATTAATAAAATTGAGGTTACAAATATAAATGGCACCCAATATGTTTTTGATCAATTGGATATTAACCAATATGTTAATCGAGAAATATTATCTCCATATGCCACTATAGGGTCTAGCAGGGATTTAACATCTCAGGAAATAATGGCTTATAAGCTTAGTTCAATTAAAGATTTTAAAGGAAATGAAGTTACTTTCACATATGAAAAATATGCTGTAAATTATCCGGAATATCGAAAAACTTCAAATTTTCAAACAACCACTGCAGCGGGTGATCAGTTGATTCAAAATTTAAGTTCAACTGAGGTTAGATATCCTAACTTAAACAGAATCAGCAAAATTACATATGCCGAAGGCACAGTTGAATTTAAATACGAAGAACCCAGAAAAGATTTACCTGGGGATTATGCATTATCAAAAATAATTATCAAGGACATAAACGACATTATTATAAAAACTATAAAGTTAGAATATGATTATACCATTTCTAATAATAATTGTAGCGAACCAACTTGTAAAAGATTACGTCTTTTAACAGTGCAGGAAATCGGAAAAAATAATGCAGTAATACCACCTTATCGTTTCTTCTATAACGATGAGGTTAAACTTCCTGAAAGAGGATCATCAATTACAGATTATTTAGGATATGCAAATGGCCCAGTATCAAACCAATATAATAATGTAACTTCAGTGAGCTGTGGCATGTGTCTTATGCCGCCGCCTAAATTATATTACAGCCCTAATAAAAAAGATTTTTCAATTTCACCTTTCTCAATTTTCCCTGGAAGTTTTGCAACAAAAGGGAGATCATTAGAACCATCTTTGGCTTATACAAAATCTGGTGTTTTAATTAAAGTTCAATATCCAACCGGAGGAAGAGAAGAATTTGAATATGAATTAAATGACTTTTATTCACCTTTAAACGGTTTAAATGTTAAATCAGGTGGTTTAAGAATATTAACTCATAAGTTAGTTGATACTAAGGGAGCAATACAAGTTCATAAATACAATTATTTAGATCCTAATGGCAACTCTTCGGGAATTTTAAATAATTTACCCGTACTTGGAATTGCACATGCTTACAGCGAGCAGCTTGCTGCAAACTATATGACTGCATCCTCATATTCACTTCAACCGGGTCTTGTTCTTCATACATTTACAAACTCCAGAGCTGATTTTGATGTTGTTGAGGGATCAAATGTTGGATATTCAAGAGTGTTAATAAAGGAAAATGCCGACAATGGATATATTGAAAAGATATTTACAACAAGAAAAGATTATCCTGTTGAACAGCCTTTATTTACTTATAAAAGTTATGATAAAAATAAAATTGAATTTGGATTAAATAATGGATGGAGACTACCTACAACTAATAATACAGAATTATTAATTGGAAAATTAAAGTCTATTGGAAAATATGAGAAAAACAATAACTTGGTAGAAAATACGAAATACAGTTATCAATATGATATTTTTGACCAAATTAGTGATAAGGTGCCAATTGCAAGAAAAGAAGTTTTCCCTAGTGAAGAAGGTGATCTTGAACCGATAGAACCAGATTTTGCATTTTTCCCTTCAGTTTATGCCAGTAGAAATTTGACTAGCGAAACAAAGACGATTACAAAATACAATCAAAATAAAGTTGAAAACGCAACCTCAACTACTTATGATTTAAAATATTCACTACCAAAATCAGTACAAAATATCGTTAATGAATCTGGAAGTACAACTTCTTTAATAAAAGAAACCACGTACCCGCATGATTATACTATTACACAATTAATGAATAGTCTGGTAAGTGCTAATCGGATTGCTGAACCTATAATTGTAAAAACATCACGTAAAGTCGATAATAATCAAGAAAGTCTTAGTACTCAGGAGGTATTATATAACTCTTTTGTTAAAGGCACTAAAACATTAATTCTTCCAAGAGCGGTTCAAACTATTAAAGGTATCCAAACCACGTCAAACCAATTTGAAGAAAAAATTCAATTTCATGATTATGACAAATTTGGTAATGTAATAGAATCTTCTAAAAAGGATGACTCACATACCGTATATCTTTGGGGATATAACTATTCTAAGCCGATTGCTAAAATACAAAATGCCTCCTATTCGCAAGTTATGACTG
This sequence comes from Flavobacterium sp. Root901, assembly GCF_001429765.1. Classification (GTDB taxonomy): domain Bacteria; phylum Bacteroidota; class Bacteroidia; order Flavobacteriales; family Flavobacteriaceae; genus Flavobacterium. The sequence continues at coordinate 78,667 of NZ_LMJB01000011.1, read as the reverse complement.
CATTAAGCAAAAGCAGTACTGAAACTCTTGAATATTTACAAAGTTATACTGAAAATCAATTAACAGCAGAAATTCAAAAAATCAGAACTAATTTAGCTAGCGCTATGGTTACTTCTTATATCTACAAACCATTGGTTGGTATTTCAAAAATTATAGATCCAAAAGGTACTTTAGTTACTTATGAGTATGATGATTTAAACCGTCTTAAAACAATTAAAGACCAGGATCAGAATATTATTGAAGAATATTGCTATGGTTACACCGGCATTGCAAATGATTGCCAAAGTGGAATAAGAATTCCAACGGAAGAAGATACTTCTATTTATGACACAGATTTACAGGTTATAGTTGGTGATTTTACATCATACAAAGTACCTGTTGCTTGTGGCAGAGGTGTTAGCTGGGAAGATAAATTACCTGATGGAGCACCCTATAAAGGAAGAAACATTTTAAGTCTTCATGATAAATTATATTTTCCAAATCCTGCTCAAACAGGAGTACACTATACGCCTGGTTATTATCCGCTGCCATTAGAATATACACAGCTAAACCTCCCATATCCGACATCGGAATATACCTGTAATTATTTTGCAGAAAGATCTGGGAATACTTTTAGTCTTTCGGGGTTAGATAATCCTAAATTTCAAGGGCCTGACAGAGTAGTTGAACTTACATGGTGGATGGAAATTGATGGTAAAAAAATAGAACTTCCGCAAGTCCAGGAATATTCTAATGTGTTTTTTATACCTAAATGTCTTGATGGCACTTATGGCAGAATAATTTGCTCTGCTAAAATAACGTCTGGATATGATCACGCAGATCCGTTAAGAAAAACAGTTACCTATACTGCAAAAAGTAATTTAATGCAGTTTAAAAGCGGATTGGACATTTATGATAATGTACCGGCTCTTTACAAACTTGGAGTATCTGACTTATATTCTGGTGACGCCTGCAGTAAAACATCAGGAAATGGAATCGGTAATAATACAGGAACAACACCTCCAGATCCAGGATACTGGAATGATGCTCCATGGACTATAGATAATGGAACTGTTGTTACTCCTGATTTTAAAATATATGTTGAAAGATATAAAACATATGACATTCCTGTACCAGCATTTCTTTCGACAACTTTCACATGGACAGGAATTACAACACCAAGTCTACACCCATTATTTAATTTCACAAGACCAACTGGAGGTATCCATAATGAAGACACATTTACTCCTCATGCTTTTGCTGCTTTTATAAAATTTCCATACATGTTAGAATATTATACTAATTTCTATGTAAGCAAAGGAGCATATAAGTTTGACAGAGCATCTGTACTTCAGCAAGTAGAAAACAGCAGTAATTATAACTTTAATTGGTATTTAAAAATTGAAACCACAGGTCAGCAGGTTCCAATAATTAGAACTTTAGAGTCAAAAGATCTTTTCTTTGTTCCACCTGCCTTAAATGGAAAACGAGCAAAATTAATATGTATTGCAACTAAAAAGTTTGATGCTGCAGCTGCACCAATAACTTTTGAAAGTGAAGTATTAACTCTTCAACAAGGATTATCAAGTGTAGATAACCTTAATTATCAGGTACAGTTTCTTGATACTGAGGAATAATAATTTATAAGATCTTAAAATATTAACGATAGTTATGATAAATAATACAAAACGATGTAGCATACAAATTATTTTGTTGTTATTCACAATATATACGCATGCACAAGTACCTGTTACAATTAGTAAAGGAGGTGCTAACGGTCCATACACAGTAACTGGAACAGAGACTCTTATTGCAACTCAAAGTATTGTGTTGAGTGCAACCACACACATAAAACCCGGAAGTACATTTGTGGCTAAAATCAGTCCAGATGCATATATCCCACTTTTTGCTTTTAGCAATGAGAATTTCGTTTTTACGCGTAAATACCAAACTGCATTATTATCTTCTGAAAACATTGTCAATAATTCTGATGTTTTAGAAAGTATAACCTATCATGATGGCTTAGGCAGACCCTTGCAGAGTATTACCATAAAAGGATCTCCTAGTAAAAGTGATATTGTTAACCACATGGCTTATAATAATATCGGAATACAGGAAAAAGAATATCTTCCATATATGGATGATTTGAGTTCTACAGCATCTTATAGAAACAGCACTGATGCAGAAACAAGAACTAATAATTACTATAAACTTAATTATCCGCAAGATATTGATAATACCCTGCCTAACCCATTTTCTCAAAAAAAACTTGAAAATACACCTTTAAATCGTGTACTATTACAAGCTGCTCCTGGGAAAGACTGGGCTTTAAATGGCGGACATGAAATAAAATTAGAGTATCAGGCTAATACTAATACCTCAAGTGGTGACCAGGTTAAACTTTTTGTAGTTACAACAACTGTAAATGCAGATAATGTACATGTTCCTACTGTTACTTCGACTATAAATTATACTGAAAATCAATTGTATAAAACTATTACCAAAGACGAAAACTGGGTAAGCGGTAAAAACAATACAACCGAAGAGTTTAAAAATAAAGAAGGTCAGGTTATTTTAAAACGCACCTATTCTAATTACACTTCTGAAACAGAGGCTAAACATGATACTTATTACATTTATGATACTTACGGAAACCTTACCTATGTTTTACCTCCAAAAGCTGAAGGTTCAACAAGTGATCCTGTATTAAAAGAGTTATGCTATCAATATCGATACGATACCAAAAATAGATTAGTTGAAAAAAAGCTCCCAGGGAAAGAATGGGAATACATTGTGTATGACAAATTAGACAGACCTATACTTACCCAAGATGCAAATTTAAGAGCTTTAAATAAATGGCTGTTTACTAAATTTGATGCTTTTGGCAGGCCTATTTATACTGGCGAATACATAAATACTGTACAAACAACAAGAGCGTTAGTTCAAACGGAAGCTAATAAAAGCACAACTTTATTCGAAAGTAAATCTACCGTTAAGAATATTAAAGGTACTAACATTTATTATCCCAATACTGCGTTTCCTACTGCCGACATTGACATATTTACCATAAATTATTATGATGAATACAGCAATATTGATCTTGATGGGGGAACAACTGCTGCCTCTTATGGTATTACTCCAATCACTAATGCAAAAGGTTTAAGTACTTGTACAAAAGTGCGTATTTTAGATACTTCAAACTGGATAACGAATGTAACTTATTATGATACAAAGGGAAGAAACATCTATGCTTATAGTAAAAATAATTATTTAACAACAATAGCTACAGTAAAAACAAAACTTGATTTTGCCGGAAAAGTTTTAGAAACTACCTCAACACAAAAAAAAGGAACAGATCCTTTAATTACAATAGTTGATGTTTATTCCTATGATCATATCGGACGTCTATTAACACAAAAGCAATCTATTAATAGTCAGGCCCAGGAAATAATTGCGAATAATACTTATGATAATTTAGGTCAGCTGGTTAATAAAGGTGTAGGGGGAAAAACTACACAATCACGTTTACAAAATGTTGATTTTAGCTACAATATACGCGGCTGGTTAAAAAATATTAACAATATAAATAGTTTAGGAACTGATTTGTTTGCATTTCAAATAAACTATAACACCACTACAAGTACGCCTGATAATAAATTATTCAATGGTAATATAAGCCAGACTTTTTGGAAAACGGCAAGTCCCGATAACAGCCTAAAAAATTATACGTATACCTATGATAATTTAAGCCGATTGACGAAGGCTACAGATGTTTCTACCCAAAATTCTGGAAGATACAATGAAAATATAAGTTATGATAAAAATGGCAATATAATGAGTATTGACAGAAAGGGAAATACAAATACTTTAGCAACTACATTTGGTAATATGGATATCCTTGCTTATACATATGATACAGGAAATAAACTTACTAAAGTTGAAGATACCTCTGGAAGTACTGAAGGATTTAATAATGGAAGTAATACTGCTATAGAGTATACCTATGATAGTAATGGTAACATGAAAACGGATTCTAACAAAAACATTACAGCCATAAGTTATAATCATTTAAATCTTCCTACATCTATTACATTAAATAGTGGCACAATAAATTATTTTTACGATGCCACAGGTACAAAACAACGTAAGACCATTAGTACAGGAGGAAGTACTGATTATGCTGGCAGTTTTATTTATGAAAACAATATTTTAAAACAATTCGTACAACCAGAAGGGTATGTTGCTTACAATTCAGGAATTTATAATTATATTTATCAATATAAAGATCACTTAGGCAATAATCGCCTTAGCTATCAGGACAAAGACAACAATGGTGTAATAAACAGCAGTGAAATTGTTCAGGAAAATAATTATTATGCTTTTGGCTTAATTCAAAAGGGCTATAATACAGCTATAAATGGTGTAGACAATAAGTATAAGTATAATGGAAAAGAGCTCCAAGACGAGCTGGGGGTTGGGATCTATGATTATGGTTTTAGAAATTATGACCCTGCACTTGGACGTTGGGTGAACATTGATCCATTGGCAGAAATGTCTAGAAGATGGTCGCCATATACTTATTGTTATAACAATCCTGTATTTTTTATTGACCCAGATGGAATGCTCGCTACTTATGATTGGGATGCCCATAATTCAGGAAGAAAAGGAGTCTATAAAGATGGAGATAAAGAAGTGTCGTTTGAAGAAGCAAAGGCAAGTCATGGTATTAAAAATTCTACACCTAAACAAGAGCAATACAAAAATGGTGATTATGTTGCTATCGTAAATGCGCCAAAAGGAGCAGGCGGTTTTGGACATAATGCTTTATTAGTAGGTAATGACGATACAGGATGGGTATTTATTTCAAAGGAGGGTAGAGACGATGATGAAAATTCTAATAGTGGCAATAATCCATTGACTGGTGGTCCTGCGTTAGAAGCTAGGATACAGCCATTTGCTAAAATTAATGATTTTTTTGCTAATAAAGATTATTCTGAATATAAAGAAGGCGTAGTAATTAAAATACAATCGTCCACAGCTGAAAACGGAGAAAAGGAAATGACAAAACAGGCATTGAGTAAATATTCACTTATTTTTAATAATTGTGGGCAAGCCGTAAATGAAACCTTAAATAAATTGGGTATAAGAACGGTTGACCCTGATAAATACAAAGTATATGGAGGTTATTCTGCAGGAGCAGCTTTATATAATGGAGTAGTTCCAAACGAGATGTACTATTCTGTCAAACAGGCAAATAAAAACGTACCACGAACAATATTTTCAAGAAAATGAGAAAGAAAGTTTTATTTAGTCTATGCATTATAGCATTAATGTATATTAGTTGTAATGAATTCAATACAGCAACCCCACAAGCATCTTCAACAATTTCAAGTTCAAAAGAAAATGGTTTTTATATCTCTACAGCAAATAAATTGCAAACTGGAGATTTAGATATTATTGATTCTGTATGGATTGAAAAAGTTTGGCATTATAAAGTTATAAATGGAGAAAAAAGAAAAGTTGCTTTGTCTCCAAATAATCAAGTTATCTTAAAATTAAAAAAAACGAACACAAAGTTTAAGAAAAGTGAATACTTTTTAGAATGGAAAATAAAAGAAAAACATTTTGGTTATGTAGGTTCTGGCAATGGGGTGTTCATGATAGCATTCCCAAAAACTACTAGAATAGACACTCTTCACTTTCTGTTGCATAAAGTAAAGGATAATTCTACTATAGATATTGGAACATTTGTTAATGTATCAAAGTTGGTAAAATAAGGTAGTGTTTCAAAGTTAGTGATATGAGATTTTAGATTTCTAACGTATTGAAATATAATAAATATCAGTAAAAAATAATTTAAAGATGAGCAGTAATGCTCATCTTTTTTGTTTTAATTGCCTTAAATGGGTAATGTATCAGATGTGTTGGTGGTTAATTATTGCCTCTAACATTTACAGGAAATCAGATATTTATATTAATATGGCATAAAAATTAAGACAGCCTTCGGGCTGTTTTTTTATTTTATAGTGCCTTAAATCGAAAAAAATGAGTTTAAACCAGACTAGGTGTTACAGATGTGTTGGTGCTATTTCGAAAGATGATAAAGCATGGAAAGACAAAGCCTGGCATTCAAAGATATATTTGCAAAGCATGCGGGAAAACTAGAGTTGAAAATTATGGTTATCACACATATAGAACAGATACAAATCAGAAGATTATTCAACTAACTAAAGAAGGTTTAGGAATAAGAAGCACGGCAAGAATATTGAAAATATCAGCGACAACACTATTGAAAAGAATCTTCTTAATTGCCAGAAACATTGTTAACCCAGATAGCGCAGATATATCGACAACGATAGCGCAGATTTGCAATCTGTACCCTCAAAGTAACTCAATAATGAATAGAAAAGTACAGCTTTATACTGTACTTTTTATTTTTAGAAGATGTCTAGTAAAAAGATAAACGGTTAATTTAGCAGAAGATTATTATTTTAGTCCCGCAAGACTAATCTTTGCGGGCGCAGAGTGCAAATCTGCGCTAACTAGCTAAAATTTAAAATGTTGACAAATTAATCAAACAGCCGATAAAACAACTCAAGCAACCAAAGTTGGAGTATCGATATTAGGCAATTTTGGTGGTATGAATGATATTTTTTCTAAATTAAATAGTAAACAAAAAGATGCAATTGGAATATTTGGTTCTTATACAAGTATTGGAGGTTTAACAGGTGTGGCGGGAAATTCATTAAAAAATACTATTGGAAAAAATAATCAATATGCAATATTATATGGAGTTCAACATATTCAAAATGGAGCAATGATGAAGGAAATGAAGACGCCAGCAGGACAAGCAGGTGGTTCTAGATATAGCGTTGGTCCGACAAGTTGGCAAGGATTATGGAAGGCATTCAAAAATTTGTTTTAAAATTTAGTAGAGTATGGATTTTTTAAAAGATAATATGTTACCACATCTGATAGAATTAATAGCTTTATTACTATTATATTTTGTTTTAATGTACTTATTTAAGCTATTTAATTACAAAATAACTAAAGAGAAAGTTGCACAATTAGCAGTATTAATTCTTTTAGCTTATTATATTTTATCTATTTTGTTTTGTTAGGAATATTTTCAATATTAATATTTAAACAGACAACTCAATAATACATAAAAAACCTCGCAGATTGCGAGGTTTTTTTATAGCATAAACTAAATTATTTTTTATAAATTCAGAGTATTAGAAAAGCGTTTGCTTAAGTTTTATATTATAAATTGCCTTATCAATAATACTAAGTTAAATCATTTATTTATATGGTAGATTATCTTTTAAAGTTCTATACCATATAAAAGAAATAAAAGCTATTATTGATAAACACATATAAATAAAAAGTAAATCACCTATTGACGCGAGCATCTCATCGTGAAAACAATCAAAATAGATATGATTCTAATCCTGATTTATAAAAACCAACTCCTCCTCATAATCCGCAATACTTACCAAAGCATTATAAATATACCTACTCACCAAAGCGCCGCCTTCAAAATTAATTAAATCAATATCATCTTCCGGAGTGTGATATTGCGGATGACCGCCTGTGTGAAAACCTACTGCAGAAATTGAAGCTTTGTAAAACGAAACATGATCAGATCCGCCAACATCTCCGGCGAAAACAACAGGATTTAATCCGCTGTTTTGGCCCAGATTTTTCATTAAGTCGACTCCGTTTGGGAAAGTTCCTGCGCCACCCATGTAGAGTTGTTTTTCGGCATTTAATCTTCCTACCATATCCATGTTCAGCATTACTTTTACAGCTTCTTTCTTGACTGGTAAATGGTTAATGAAATATTTCGAACCTAATAAACCTTCTTCTTCTCCGCTGAAAGAAACAAAAATAATACTTCGTTTAGATTTGATTTTCATCTTAGAAACTTCTTTCAGAATACAAAGCAATGCCGAAACTCCAGAAGCATTATCATCAGCTCCGTTGTGAATCGCAATAGTATCTTTCTTTTTGCTTCCGGAACCGCTTCCGCCCCAGCCCCAATGATCATAATGTGCGCCAATAACGATAAATTCATTTTTGAATTTTTCATCAGAACCTTCAATATATCCTAAAACATTTTGAGTCGAAACACTGTCGGATTTTGTTTTGTTGATTCCTTCTTTTACAAATACTTTAAAAGGCTGATAATAATTACTATTAAATTCCTTTAATCCATACTTTTTAAAATATTTTTTGATGTAAGATGCTGCATCGTTATTTCCTTTTGTTCCAACGAAACGACCTCCTAATTTATCTGAAGAAAGATATTTATCGTGTTTATAAAATGTCTGAGCTAAGTTACTTTTTTGAGCATTTGCAATAAAATTCAAAAGCAAAAGACTCAGGATAAATTTAAATTTCATAATTAAGGTGTCTAAAAATTGGTACACGAATGAAACAGATTTGCTTTCGCAAAGGCACGGAAGTACACAGATTTTTTTTTAATTTCTAAAATAAAAAATCCGTTTTAATCAGCGCTTTCGCGAAAGCGAATCCGTAAAATCTGCGTGCGAACTTATTTAAGTTCAAAAATTTTATCCATTAAAATCCATTTTTCTCCGGATTTTGCCTGCGGAAGTGCTTTTTGGAATTTCCACATTAATGTTTCCCATTCCTGCACTTTCGGATTTTCGGCATCTCGTTTCTCTTTTTCTGCAAATGAGAAATTATCATCAGCTTCAATAATCATAAATAAACGATCGCCCACATTGTAAATCTCTAAATTGGTAATTCCCGAATCTTTAATACTTTCGCTGATTTCCGGCCACACATTTTTATGGTATTCAATATATTCTGCAATTAAATCAGGGTGGTTATTTAAATCTAAGGCGAGACAGTATTTTTGCATAATTTCTGTTTTATTTTAAATCGAATGTTGTGTGCTTTATAAACTTTCGATTATAAGTGTACAAAATATGTATTTTTTTATCGGAAGTCTGAATAATGGCCGGATAACTGAATTCCCCTTCTTTTTGGTTTTCAAGGTCAAATAATTTTTTCCAGTCTAAACCGTCTTTTGAATATTCAACATCGAGAACATTTCTTCCGTTAAACCAGTCTTTTCCCATTTTAAGCGGATTATTGACCAATAAAAATGATTTATCAGATAAAGTTACCGCATCAACTCCGGAGTTTGAATTTACAACATTTATACTGTCGGTTTTCTGCCATGTTTTTCCGTTATCTTCAGACCATGATGAGATCAATTTATTGTGTCGGCTTCTGGATAATATCTGGATTTTTGTATCAGAATGTACTAAAAATGTCGGCTGAATGATATCAAAATTTTTCTTGTCATTAATATCTGTAATCGTCCATTTGCCTGTGGCTTCTGTGTAAGTTTCTATAAAAACTCTCCATTTATTATCGTCGACACTTTCGGTACTGCTTCCGCATAAAATGATTCCGGGAGTTGTTTCGATTGGCTTGTTCCTGATTGGACCTAAAATTCCTTTTGGCAGATATTTCGTTTCCCCCCATGTTTTTCCATCATCTTTAGAAACAATCATAGCGCCAAACCATTCTCTTGGATTTTTTCCGACTTTATAAAACAAATATAAGTTTTGCACTTTGCTTTTAAACAAAACCGGATTCCAGCATGGCAGTGTATCTCCGTCTTTAATTAAAGGTTTTATAAGTTCTTTTGGTGCCGACCATTTTTTGCCTTTATATGATGAAATATAAATACCAACATCTTTTGCGCCTTCGTATTTACCGCCAAACCATGCTGCTAATAATGAATTACCTTCTAATTCTACTAATGTTGAGGCGTGGCTCGCTTTTGTAACCGGATTTTCTGCAATATAATTTTGTTTGACATTCACTGCTTTTGGTTCGTTTTGAATTGATTTACAAGCCAAAAAAACAGAAACAAGTAAAACAATTGAACCGTATTTTTTTAAATTCATACTCTGACTTTTATATAAAACAAAAGGAGAGTTTCCTCTCCTTTTGAATTTTTAAGTAAAGATTGTGTGCCTCTTTACTCAACCAAATAATTATTTTGTATCCCACCAAAGTTTTGTTCCTCCAGAATCTGCACCTCCAAGTTTGGAAATTCCGTCTGTAACTGCATCTTTGTTTGAAGAATATTCGTTAGTAACATAAATGATACGTTTCATTAAAGTTTTTCCAACTCCCGGTTCATTGTTATCCGTGTTAAGCGGCGCGTAAATAACTTTTGCATCACTTCTTCGTAAATCTGCCCACGCTTCCCAAGATTCAGGGAAAATAGCTAAATACTTTTGAACTGCGATTTGCGTACGCTGGTTTGCTTCTGTAGAAGACCATGCAACAGGCAGTTTAACCGGAATATCATGCAAATCTAATGTTGGGTAAACAGTAAGAACGTTTGGTAAAGTTGGTAAAGTCGATCCTGCAATATAACTGTTGATTTCGGCTGTATTGGTAATTCCCCATTGTTGTAAAGACAATCTAATTCCTGTCTCGTACAAACTTTGAGCAGTTCCGCCCATGTTCCATCCGTTTAATGCACCTTCTGCTCTGCTTAAATAGTTTTCAGAAGCCATGAAGATTTCAATATTTTTAGATTCGCTTAAATTGTTAGCAGCACCATTCCCCATAACATCGTTGTTGAATGCTGAGAATTTAGTAGTTCCAAATTGATCTTCTAAACCTCCAACCGGCTGTCCTCTGTAAACTGGAGTAGCAGCTGAAGCATCAAGTGGAGCAAACCATTTTGCTAAACGAGGGTCATTATATCCAACTAAAATACTTTCCATAGATGCGGTCATAGTATAACCCCAGCTGTTTACAATCATATTTAAGTTGTTTGGTGTAATATTGCTTGCTTTGAAAAATGCACTTTGATCGTTTGTCTGCATTACTCCTGCAGCTACAGCTGCTTCTGCTTCTGTTTTTGCTTTTGCAGGTTCTTTATCAGAAATTCTTAAAGCTAAACGCAGTCTCATGCTGTTTCCAAAAACTCTCCATTTATCTACACTTCCTGCATAAACTCTGTCGTTTGGCTGAAATGAAGCCACAGTGGTTACAGATGAAGAACTTAATGTAGCGTTTGCTTCGTTCAACAATTTAAAAAAGTCTGCATAGATAAATTCAACGCTGTCATAAGCTACTTTTTCTTTTCCATTTCCTGCTTCTGTGTAAGGAATTGGTCCGTAAGCATCAACCATTTGGTTGTACATAAAAACTTTCCATATTTTAAGAATGGCCAAAGCTTCAGCATTTCCTTCTGATGCCTTAATAGCATTATTCAAAGCCGGCACCGCAACTGTATAAAATCTTGTCCATCCGCGGCCTTCGTAACCATTTACGAATGCGTTTCTTTCAGTACCATATCCACAATTTAAATAGTGAATAAAAGTTGAAGATAAAATACCTGTAGCAATACCCCAGGTTCCCTGATCATCAACTCCGGGAGACGAATACGATCCGTTATGAATACCTGCATAAAGCGCTGATGCAAATGAAGGTCCTGCTAAAGTAGCATCTAACTGATCTTCAGTCAATGAATTAGGATCTTTGTTTATTTCATCAAAATCGCCACTACAGCTTGACAAAATAGAAACTGCCATTAATGCAACTCCTAATGTTTTTATTTTAAAACTATATTTCATGATGTCTCTTTATTTAATTAAAATCCAAATTTAACATTAACTCCATAATCTCTCGTTGAAGGAATGTTGAAAGATTCTATACCCTGCAGGTTTCCTGTTCCTGCTCCTGCTTCCGGATCAAAATATTTTGCTTTGTTCACGAAGAAGAATAAATTTCTTCCTACCAATGAAAAATCAATATTTGTAAATCCTGAATTGCCCAATATACGTTTTGGTAAAGAATAACCAAATACAAGTTCTCTTAATCGAATATTTGTTGCATCATAAATAAATGGTTCTGCGATAGGAGTTCTTTGTCCAATTGCTGTCCAGTATTGTTCTGCAGTAATGCTCGTTGTATTTGGAGAGTAAGTACCGTTTCCATTTGCAACAACCCCATCTACTATAATTCCGCCTTGTCTTCCGTCTAGAGTAACTTCACTAACTCCTAAACCAGCTTGTCTCGCCTGAGTGTATGAAATAACCTCACCGCCAATTCTAAAATCAACTAAGAAACTTAAAGAGAAATCTTTGTATTTAAAACTGTTTCTAAAACCTCCGGTCCAGTCCGGATTAAAGTTTCCTGCACGAACATCGAAACCATTTGTTGCTAATGGAATACCTGCACTATTTACAATGATATTTCCGTTTGGATCTCTTTGAAAACCTTTAATATATAAATCTCCGTATTCGCCGCCCTCAACTACTTTACTTCTTACCAAACGTCCTTCTCCAAGAACTAACTCATCTCTTCCGTCATAAATCGATTTTACTTTTGATTTATAAGAAGCATAGTTGGCTGTAATATCCCAGCTAAAGTTTTCTGTTTGAATTGGAGTTGCTGTAAGTGTAAGCTCGATACCTTTATTTTCAATATCTCCACCATTTACAATTGCTCTTGAATAAGAAGAAGATTCTGGCGTATTGATGTAGAAAATCTGGTTATCTGTTAAAGTATTGAAATATGTAAAATCTAAACCTAAACGATTGTTGAAGAATCTAATATCTGCTCCAAACTCTGTAGAAGAAGAAATCTCTGGTTTCAGGTTAGGATTCGCTTTTGTGCTTTGTCCGTATAACATACCTCCGTTTCCTCCAATATAAGAAAATCTTTGCTGTGTCTGATAAGGATCTGTATCGTTACCTACTTGTGCATAAGAAGCTCTTAATTTTGCAAAACTAATTGTTTCCGGCAATTTAACCATATCCGAAATTACGGCTGACAAACCTACAGAAGGATAGAAATAATCTGTTGGTAAAGTAGATGACCAGTCATTTCTTGCTGTTAAATCCAAGAATAAATAGTTTCTGAAACCAATTTGACCAAATCCGTAAACAGAGTTAATTCTTTTTTCTGAAGCTGTAGAAGTAGATTGAACTGTTTGTACATTAGACAATGCAAAATAGTTTCTTTTGCTTAAAACTCCTCCTGAATTTAAAGCTGAATTGTTTTGCTGAAGTGAACTCGCACCTGCATTAAGTCCAACAGAAAAATCTCCAAATTTCTCGTTATAAGAAAGCAAAGCATCAATATTTAATTCACTTACTGTTTCATACGATTCACTGTACGAACCTAAGTTGCTGTTAAATGCATTTGTTGCATATCTGTTTCTTACGTTTTTGTTTGTCATTTGGTCTAAACCTGCTCTACCTTGCAAACTTAACGTTTTTGTAAATTCATATTTAAGAGAAGCTAAACCAATAAATCTGTTTCTTTTATCTGTACGTGCGTCATCTCTTAAAGCAGACCAAAATGGGTTTCCGCCCGGAGATCCGGTTTCGTCAAGGAAATAGTTTACTTGTCTTTGTCCTGCTGCATCAAAATATTCAAAATTTTTGTAGTCATTGTAAGCGATACTACGAGGTAATAAATAAGCTGATGTTCCAATAGATTCTTCACCTGTTCTTAATAAGTTATCAATATCCTGAACAATGTAGTTTGTTTTTACATCCAATGATAATTTATCTGATATTTTACTTGTCAGCCTTAAGTTAAGATTGTGTCTGTCTAACTGGTTTCCGCCAACAATACCTTCAGCACGGGTGTTAGTGTAAGAGAAGTACCCTTGTGCTTTTTCGTTACCTGCAGTAACTGTTAAAGTATTAGCCAGGTTATAACCTGTTTTGTAAAAATCAATAACGTTATTTGGCTGTGGAGAATAGCTTTGTGTAGCTGGTCCTGCATAATTTGGGTTACGTACTAACTGCCAGTTTGAAACCTGACTTCCGTCTAATCTTCCTCCCCAGCTTGAACTTGAATTTGCAACGTAAGCACCATTTGTTCCCTGACCGTACTCATTTTGTAAGTTCATCAAATTGTAAGCAGATGAAGCCATAAAATTAGACGATAATGTAACTGATGTTTTTCCTGCTTTACCGGATTTGGTTGTAATTACGATTACACCATTACTCGCTCTTGATCCGTAAAGTGCTGCTGCAGATGGTCCTTTAAGTACTGTCATCGAAGCAATATCTTCCGGATTAATGTTTGAAATACCATCTGGCTGAGTAGTTCCTCCTGTATCAATATCAGGATTTGTCGTTGTTGTACCATTACTAATCGGCACACCATCTACTACATAAAGAGGCTGGTTATTACCGTTAAGAGATCTGTTACCTCTTAATGTAATTCTTGAAGAAGAACCAACACCATTTGAAGTTGTAGAGAAGTTAAGACCGGCAACTTTACCAGAAAGTGAGTTGGCAACGTTTAATGATCTTGCTTCTGAAAGCTCATCTACAGAAACATTTTGTGCTGAATACGTAATTGCTTTTTTCTCTCTTTTAATACCAAGAGCGGTTACTACTACTTCTCCTAATTGTTGTGTTGCAGCTCCTAAAGCAACATTAATAGTAGTCTGGGTTCCTACTGGCGCTTCTTGTGAGGCAGAACCGACATAAGAGAAAACCAAAACTGCTGATTGATTTGGAACCGTGATCGTGTACTTACCATCAAAATCTGATGATGTACTTGTCTTTGTTCCTTTAACAACAACATTTGCTCCAGGGATCGGAATTCCGCTTTGAGCATCTGTTATCGTTCCTTTTACTGTTGTTTGTGCTTCCAGATTTTGAAATCCAAATAAGCATATCACAAACAGTAATTTTAGTACGTTCTTGATCATATTTAGTTGTTTTTTGAGTTAATAACATGTTAAACTTAAGAATACATTTTGTTAACAGGATAAAATTTCGACAAATGACAAGTTTGAAAAGGTGTTGGTTGCACATTTATCTTTTGAGGATACGAAAACGTTTTAAATTGTAATCTTAATCCTCTTTATTTACTGGTACTGCATTGAATAAATCGGAGCTATTTATTGTTTCTTTAACAGCATTCTTTTCTAATCTTCTTAATCATTAAACATATTATTCGATTTTACAGATTTTAGTTCAAAACCCTGAAATTGGTTTTAAGTAGATCTGTAGAATTTCCACCCACCATTACTTCAAAATCTCCCGGTTCAACAACGCGCTTCATTTCTCTATTCCAGATGGATAACTCATCAGGTGTCAGTGTAAACTCAACCGTTTTTACTTCACCTTTCTTAATATTTAGTCTTTTAAAACCTTTTAATGTTTTTTCAGGAGTTGTAGTGCTACTGTAAACATCATTTATATATAATTGCACCACTTCATCTCCGTCTCTGTCTCCGGTATTTTTAACTTCAACCGAAACTTTAATTTCTCCGTCTGCTTTAATTTCTTTTGAGCTGATTTTTAAATTTGAATATTCAAACTTCGTATAACTCAATCCGTAGCCGAATGTATATAAAGGATGTTCGCTCTCTGCAACATATCTGTGAATCGCAGATGGTTTTTGATTGTAATAAATTGGCAATTGTCCAACAGATTTTGGAACGGTTATAGGAAGTCTCCCTGCCGGATTATAATCTCCAAATAAAACATCGGCAACTGCTCTTCCTCCTAACTCTCCCGGAAACCAGCCTTCGACAATAGCCGGAATATTTTCGCTGATCCAGTTGGTAGAAAGCGGACGGCCGTTTAATAATACACAAACTACCGGAGTTCCTGTTTTTTGAATGGCTTCAATAAGTTCTTGCTGCATTCCGTGTAAATCTAATGAAGCAACGTCTCTGTTTTCTTCTACCAATTCATTTGATTCTCCTAAAACTACAATAGCAACATCAGCTTTTTTAGCAATTTCTACGGCAGGCTGTAAGTTTACTTTTTCTAAATTCCAGCGTAAGTGCGCTCTGGCTCCCCAGCCGCCTTCCCACATTTCTATGCGGACTTTGTATTTTTTTCCTGCTTCGATATTTTTTGGAGTCGTAACAATACTTGTAGCACCTTTTGTCCAGTTGTCGATTACCAATTGATCGTCAATCCACATTCTGATCCCGTCGTCAGAACTAAGTCCAATCCAGCCGTCAAAAGCTTTATCCGATTTAATAAATCCTGTCCAGCGAATAGAAAAATCATCGTCATTAACACCAACACCTGGAGACCAGGGCCAGTCAAATTCCAGTTGATTGTCTATACGTGTTAATGCCGGGGTTCCTTCTACATTTCTGTTATTGAAATATTCCGCTTTTAATCCGTTTTGAGTTTCATCCGGAGTAAATAAGTATTTAGACGGAATTACCTGCCCCATTACGATCAACGGAACTCCTTCTTCGTACATGACATTTGTTTTGGCGCCGACTACTTCTTTAATTCCTTCCAAAACCGTTTTTCCAACTTTATTATGAACCGAATATCCTCCTAAACGTGAAGCATTTCCATTTGGACCAATAACGGCAATGTTTTTTATCTCTTTATTTAACGGAAGTGTTTTGTTTTCATTTTTCAATAAAATCATCGATTTATGCGCCGCTTCCAGAGCAACATCCTGATTTTCCTTGGTATGAAAACGTTCTTTGATGAGGTTTTTATCAGTATAAGGATTTTCAAATAATCCTAATAAAAATTTCAATCTTAAAACTCCTCCGGCAGCACGGTCTATCTGCTCCATCGTTAGTTTTTTTTCATTTACCAATTCTATAATGCTGTTTTGCCAAAACTCATTGGTAAAATCATAAAACTGCATATCAACTCCTGCAGAAACCGCTTCTCTAATACTTTCTTTTGGAGAACTGGTCACATAATGTGTGGTCTGCAAATATTTAATGGCACCTAAATCTGAAACTACAATGCCTTTAAAACCCCATTCTTTTCTCAAAACATCTGTTAATAACCAATGATTGGCTGCACAAGGAATTCCGTCTAATTCAGAGTACGCACACATTGTTCCTAATGCTCCGCCTTTTCTAAATGCTTTTTCAAATGAAGGAAGATGATCTTCTCTCGCTGAACGTTCTCCTACCAAAATTGGCGAAGAATTTCCTCCTGCCTGCGGAATACCATGAACGGCAAAATGTTTGGGTTCTGCAATAATCGAGCAATCAGATTTTAAATCATCACCCTGCATTCCTTTAATAAATGCCAGACCAATTTCGCTGTTTAAATAGGCATCTTCACCAAAAGTTTCAGCAACACGTCCCCAGCGTGGTTCGCGCCCTAAATCTAAATTTGGTCCCAAACCAAAATGTACTCCGTGTGCCCTTGCTTCCATAGCAATAACTTTTCCCACTTTGTCTATTACATTTACGTCCCATGTGGCACCAAGACCAATGTTCATTGGGAAAGCCGTACTTCCGTCGTCTAAATAACCGTGAAGCATCTCGCACATAATAAGTGCCGGAATTCCCCATTTATTTTTCTTAATGATTTCGCTTTGAAGATCATTAATCATTTTAGACGAACGCGGATAAATGTCATGAATCGCCCCAATTCCAAGATTTCCAATTTTCGCATCCGATTTTGATTTGGAAAAATCTTCTTTTTCTTTAAAAAATTCGCCCTTGTACATATCCATCTGACGAACTTTTTCCTCAAGCGACATACGGCTTAATAAGTCTTTAACCCTGTCTTCTGTTGGTAATTTTGAATCCTGATACGGGTATTTTTTCTGGGCATGGATTGGGTTAAAAAAACCTACAGCCATTACAAAAATAATGGCTGTTTTTTTGATTTTGAGTTGTAACATAATGGTGAGAGTTTAATTTTGAATCACTTTCAAAGTTTTTCCATTCACAAAATCATCGTGTGAAATAAAATAGCTGTTAAGTGATTTTCCGTTTATTTCTATTGCTTTGATTTTTCCGTCTGTATTGACTTCTTTTTCAATCACAATATTTTCATTTTTATAATATTTCGAATCTAATTTGATTGTTATTTTATCAAACATTGGCGTAGTAATGGTATAAATTGGATCGCCCGGAGAGATTGGGTAAATTCCCATCATGGAATAGACTAACCATGCCGACATTGTTCCGGTATCGTCATTTCCCGGCAGTCCTTTTGGCTGGTTCAGGAAATATTCATTTACCAGTTTTTTAACCATTTCCTGACTCTTCCATTCTTCTCCTTTTATATAATTGAATAAATAAGGATAAGCAATATCAGGCTCGTTTGCCATATCAAATTGTTTGAGATCAAAAACCTTTTGCAGCTGATCTGAGAAAGCTTTCTCGCCGCCCATTAATTTCATTAATCCTTTGATATCATGCGGTACCATAAATGCATATTGCCAGGCATTCCCTTCGATAAATCCTACATTTGTCTGAAAATTAGAACCTGCTTCCGGGTCAAATGGCTCGTACCATTTTCCGTTAGCAGTTCTTGGACGAAGTAATTTTAAATCTTTGTCATATAATTTTCGGTACGACAGTGAACGTTTAGTAAAACGTTTGTAATCTTCTTTTTCACCCAAGGCTTTCGCCAAAAGTGAAATCGCATAATCTGAAGTATTATATTCCTGCGTTGTCGAAACTGGACCGGAATAATTGGTTGATAAATATCCTTTTTCGATATATTCTTTAAGTCCCGGACGCAGCGGATTATGTTCAATTTGATCCGCACCTTTTAACATGGCATAATAGGCTTTGTAAATATCAAAATCCTGAATTCCTTTTAAGCAGGCATCAACAATAACTATACTTGCCGGATCTCCAACCATTGTAAAAGTTTCTGTTGAATTTAATTCCCATTTTGGAAGCCAGCCGTTTTCATCATACATTTCCAGCATGCTTTTTATCATATCAGACTGCTGCTTTGGATAAACCAACGAGGTTAACGGATGCATGTTTCTATAGGTATCCCACAATGAAAATACAGTGTAGCGCGTGCCTTCGGTTTTACCAATTTTACTTCTTTTAATCTTCGGGTATTCTCCGTTAAAATCATTTAGAGTATTAGGATGAATCAAAGTGTGGTACAAAGCGGTATAGAAAATCGTTTTATCGTCTTTTGAACCTCCTTCTACCAAAATTTTAGATAATTCTTCGTTCCATTCATTATAAGTATCTTTATAAACGGCATCAAAGGATTTGTTTCCGGTTTCCTTTTCTAAATTTTCACGCGCATTTTCGATGCTTACATACGAAATCCCAATCTTTACTTCAACCTTTTCTTCTTTATCGAATTTATAGGTGATATAACTTCCAATACTATCACCCACAACGGTTTTGATAGTATTTTCCATCATTCTTGTTTTTCCATTGTAACCCATCCATTGTGCTTCAACTCCATTGTATTTTGAAGGTTTTTTCCAAACGCCGAATTTGTCTGCAGGTTTAGAAAATCTAGCTACAAAATAAACTGGATAAGCATCTTCCGGACTATTGTAACAAAAAGAACCCACAGAGCGCATTCCCTCAATTTCTGTCGAAGAAACAACTTTTATCATCGAACCTTCTTCATTCGTTAATCCTAAGCCCAGATTTAATAATATATTAGACTGCCCTTTCGGGAAAGTGAATCTGCTTACGCCGACTCTTTTTGAAGCTGTAAATTCGCCTTTAATTTTGTATTTAGTAAGATCAACACTGTAATAACCGGCTTTTGCCACTTCATTAGAATACGTTGTGCCGTACTTTAAATGATTTGTTTCGACATTGCCGGTTGTGGGCATCAATAAAATAACACCCAATTCCGGACAGCCTACGCCGCTTAAATTTACGTGACTGAAACCGGTTAAAAAGGTATTTTCATTCACATACGGATTCGAAAGCCATTGGCTGTCTTTTTCCATAGGGGTATTTTTTATTCCGGCAACATTAAACGGACTTATACTTGCCATGCCTCTCGGCGCAATTGGTCCCGGAAAAGCGGCACCATAATTAGACGTTCCAATAAACGGATTTACAAAATCAGCAGGATTTTGTGCAAAAATGATGATGCTAAAAAACAGCATGTAAAAACTACACGCTGTTTTTGATAGTATTTTTTGTATCGAAAACATATTTTTATCTGTTAATCGCTTCAATTTTTAAAGTCCATGCTTCTTTTGCAGGTAAATTATTTCTTAAACTTTCCGGAATTACTACTTTAAATCCATTTCCTTCTTTTGTCCATTTTAAAGAAGTTTTAGAACCTAACATTGTAATTTTTGTTCCTTTTTTAGGGCTGATAGATTTTACTGTAACCACTGCAGGAATTTTATCTTCTCCTTCTTTTGCCAGATAAAAAGCAAATACATTTCCGGCTTTATTTTGTGTAAAACATATATTATCTTCTTTAAAAGGCTCTATTGGTTTAGTTTCATAAATCGCTGTACTGTTTACTTTCATCCAGTCTGCATAGGCTTGTAATAAATCGTAAGCGCCTTGCTGCCATTCTCCTTCCGGACTTGGTGCAACATTTAGTAATAAGTTTCCGCCTTTTGCTACAATGTCAACTAACATATGGATACCTTGTCTTCCGGTCATGTATTTTGCGTCGGGCGTATAAGACCATCCTCCGCCAGATGTAATGCAGGATTCCCAAGGATAAGGAAGCGTTTTTGCCGGAACACGTCCTTCGGGAGTTAAATAGTTTTGGTTTTTTCCGTGAACCGCACGGTCAACTACAATTAAACCCGGCTGTTTTTGACGCGCTTTTACAACTAATTCATCCATTTTTGGATCCTGATCGACTACTCTGTGTTTAATAAAACCGTTTTTAGATTCGTTTTCAGCAAATTTCTCGTCATAGTTTTCTTTTAAGTTCTGCTGATCTCTTTTTCTTACCCAGCCTCCATCAAGCCATAAAATATCTACTTTACCGTAATTGGTCAGGATTTCTAAAATTTGATTGTGCGTAAAATCCACATATTTCTGCCATTTTTCAGGATATAATGACGGATCGTAATTTACGTTTCTGTCGAAAGGAGGAAAATACGGGTCCCAGTAATTTTCGTTATGCCAGTCTGGTTTAGAAAAATAAGCACCGGTTGAAATATTTTCGTTTCTGAAAGCAGTAAAAACTTCTTTTAAAATATCTGCTTTTGGATTTGCACTAAAAGGACAATCTTTGTCAGTTACCTTATAATCAGAATATTTAGTATCGTACATATTAAATCCGTCATGGTGTTTTGTTGTAAAAACCATGTATTTCATTCCGGCAGCTTTTGCCGCTTTTGCCCATTTTATCGGATCAAATTTTGTTGGATTAAAAGTCTTTTTTAAACCTTCATAATCTGCAACATATTGGTTATAATTAGCTGGATTACTTCCTTTTTTACGCTCGCACCATCCATAATCTTCCGGACAAATTGACCATGATTCTACAATTCCCCATTGGCTGTAAGTTCCCCAGTGCATTAATAATCCAAACTTTTTGCCCTGCCACGCTTCCAGGTTTTTCAGCACCAGCGGATCCGTTTCCGGTACGTAACGCTCATCTTCATAAATGGCCTGCGAAAACATTTGTACGGAAAATAATAATGCGATTATGAATATTCCTTTTTTCATCTTTATTCTATTTATAGTTTTTTGTTTTTGTTAATTGTAAAATTCACATTTAAGATATTGAGACAAAGTATCCTTCCCAACTTTGTCAAAGTTCGAAACGTGCTAGTATTTAATTCACTAAAATCTCATCTACAAATAACCAAGAATCTTCTCCTTTCGGACTTTTCTTAAGGTTATAAGCGATGACTTTTACAAATCTTGTTGTTGTTTTTGTGAAATTGATTTTGAAATCTTTCAGTTCCGAAGTCACATTTCCTGCGTACGGACGTGTTATTTTACCAACTTCTTTGTATTTGATTCCGTCATTTGAAACCATAACTTTAATCTTTACAGGAAAATTAACCCCAGATCCCTGACTTTCTAAAGTCCCCACAATTACCTGCTCAACACTTTCCGGTTTTTCAAAATCAATAACTGTTTCCATATCATTTCCCAGCCACGCCTGCCATTGTCCGTCGTGAAAATTTTTGCTTCCTCTAATGGCGTTTACCATTGTATAGGCATCTCCTTTATAGTTTTGATTGTATGGTGTTAAATATTTTACTTTTTGCGCTACGGCTTTATGGAAAATTATGGTGTCTGTAAAGGTTTTTCCAATTGGTTTATCATCCTGAAATAAAGAAGCTTTTAGTAAAGTTGTTTCGTTTAATTCAATTGGATTTAGGTATTTTACAGCATGATGATCCATGCTTTTATCTCCTAAAACATATCGAATATCAGGATTTGGAAATTCGTTTTTTAGCGTAATATTGATTTGTTTTCTGGCAATATCAGCGTTTGATGCTGCTGTAACCAGATAAGCACTTTTAGCATAATTAATTCCCAGATAATCGTATCGGCTTAAAAGCGGTTTTAATCTTGTTGTAAAATCATTCCAGTTACGGCTTTCTTTTGAGCTCCATAAAACTTCGGATAAAGCTGCTAACCTTGGAAAAATCATATACTCAGAATCTTTTGGCCCGGAAAGATGTTCCGCCCATAAATTGGCTTGTCCTCCTAAAACATGATTGGCTTCAACAGGCGACATTTCCGGCACAACAGGATCAAATTCATACACTTTGCTTAATGGTGTATAACCGTCAAAAGCTAAAGGTTCTTCGTTTTGAGGTCCCTGATAAAAATTAAAATAACAATGTGACTCAGGAGTCATAATAACGTCGTGCCCCTGATCTGCTGCTTCAGTACCGCCTTTTGTACCTCTCCAGCTCATAACTGTGGCTTCCGGAGCTAAACCTCCTTCAAGAATTTCGTCCCATCCAATTACTTTTTTGCCTTTAGAATTGATATATTTTTCAATACGTTTTACAAAATAACTTTGCAGTTCTTCGACGTTTTTCAGACCTTCATCCTTTATCCTTTTCTGGCAGTGCGGACATTTTGCCCAATTGGTTTTTGTAGCTTCGTCTCCTCCGATATGAATATATTTTGATGGAAAAATTGCCATTACTTCATCTAAGACATTTTGTAAAAACTCAAATGTAGATTCTTTTCCAGCACAATAAATATCGGTAATTGGCCAGACTCCGCCAGACGGAACGCCAATGCGCTGGTCAAAACAAGCCAGTTCCGGATAGGCTGCTATGGCAGAGCTTACGTGTGCCGGCATTTCGATTTCAGGAATTACTTCGATATTTTTTGATGCTGCGTATTTTACAATTTCTTTTAACTCTTCCTGAGTAAAAAATCCTCCGTAAGTTCCTTTTTCATCAGGGCTTGTAGT
Organism: Flavobacterium sp. Root901; assembly: GCF_001429765.1. Lineage (GTDB taxonomy): Bacteria > Bacteroidota > Bacteroidia > Flavobacteriales > Flavobacteriaceae > Flavobacterium. The sequence continues at coordinate 55,556 of NZ_LMJB01000011.1, read as the reverse complement.
TAATCTTGCGTTCCATGATAAGTTTTCCTGATCGACTCTCCAGGCTCCAACCTCGGTTAGTTTAGGATATTTTTTTATTTCGATTCTCCAGCCCTGATCGTCTACCAAATGCAAATGCAGTACGTTCATTTTATGCATTGCCAAACGATCGATTGTAGTCAGAATGTAATTTTTATCAAAAAAATGACGTGATAAATCCAGCATTAATCCTCTCCATTGAAAACGCGGTTCATCGTTAATCGTAACATTTGGAATCTCCCATTTTGCAGACGAAACCACATAATTGCTTTCAATTGCTGTTGGCAGAAGCTGTCTGATCGTTTCTAATCCGTAAATAAAACCGGCATTTCCTTTGGCCGTAATGGTAACTGAATTATTGATTACCTCAACTTTATAAGCTTCTTTATGAAGATTTGGATCAACCTTAAACTGAATAAAATTGTTCTGTGGTGCTTTTACACCCATAATAGGACGCCAGCCCGCAGCAGTTTGAAATTTATTGATTAAGGCATTCGAAATATCTTTTTGAAAATCTGTAGTGGAAACAAAAACAGTATTTTTAGAAAACTCAAAACTTCCCGGCTGAATCAATAACTGATTTGGTTTTGGAATAATCTGAATGTCTTTTGCAGTAAAATTTTTTTGACTATAACCCGAACTTAAAAAAGTAAAGAAGATTAAGACGAATAAGGGTTTTAATGATCTCATAATTATTATTTTAAAGATGGTGTTATTTTAAATTCATACTGATATTTTTTGCCTCTCAAAAGGTATTTTTCCATTGGCCAGGCCTGCCAGCTGTCGATTCCTCCTACTCCCATTTGTTTTGAATCAATCTTTAAACTGGTTAAATCTCTTTCTTTTAATTCGGCAGCATGTCTTTGATCTTTCTGCAAACCGTCGTCTAAATCTTCATTTAAAAAATGCAAAGCGGTTACGGCCAATAATTCGTCAGAGGTTACGGTAAGTATTAATTTATCGCCTGATAATTCCAGAAAACGAACATCAGTTTTATTTCCGGTTTCCTGCGGGCGAATGTATGGATAATACTGTTCTGAAACCGTTTGTGTGTACAGTCCAACTTTTGAACTGTAATTTCTGTCGATGTAGTTTTCGTGCGGGCCTCTTCCGTAATATGTCATAGTGCTAAAATCTTTCGGAACAATTACTTCCATTCCAAATCTTGGCAAAATTGGCTGTTCTTTATCTTTATCTATATTCAAAGTTTCTTTTACAACTAATTCACCATTTCCGTTTAACTCATAATTCAATTCTAAAGTCGAAGAAACCTGAGGCAAACTGTAAGCTGCTTTTACTAAAATTTTATTATCTTTTGTTGGAGAAACCGTCCAGTTTATGAGTGTTGGATTTTCTGTCGCATCTTTCCATGCTTTTAAGTTAATCTGAAAATTAGCTCCAAAATCATTATCATTTGGTGCTCTCCAAAAATTAGGACGCAATTGATATCCTTCTTTTATAATTGGCAGATTATTGAAGGAATAACCGCTGATAAATCCGGTTTTTTTATCGAAAGTAATCTCAGCTTTATCACTTTTGAAAACCGTAGCATTGGCTTTTTTCTCTATAATAATTTTTGAAGCGCTTTCAATTTTAATATCATTTTTCCAGCTTCCTTTATAGGTCAGTTGTTCTGTTGCAATTTCGAAACCTTTTGGCAAAAACGGTTCTTCCTGTTTTAACTGATAACTGATATTAATAAAAGCTTCCTGAAATTTTTTATCTCCTAATTGAACTGGCAGGATATAAGTTTTTGTCTGACCCGGATCGATTGCTAAATAATCGATAGTGCCTGATGCCTCTTTGACTCCATCTAAAATTAATGACCAGTTCAAAGCAACATTGCTTAAATCTTTAAACGAAAATTCGTTATATACTTTTATCGCTGCTGTTTCCTGATTTTCCCACGAAGTCAGAATGTTTTGATATACATTTCGTACTTCAAGAGCATGCGGATTTGGCTTTCTGTCTACCGTAAAAACTCCGTTGTTTACGAAGTTATTATCGCTTTTAACGTCTTTTGGACCAAAATCTCCTCCATAGGCTAAAATCGTAGTTCCGTTATCCAGTTTTTTATAAACCGACTGATCGATCATATCCCAGATAAAACCTCCCTGAAAGTTTGGATATTTACGGATTACATCCCAATAATCTTTGAAATTTCCCATTGAATTTCCCATCGCATGCGCATATTCGCACTGAATATAAGGCCTTGTCGGATTTGGATTAGCCAAAATATATTCTTCCATTTTATTTGGAGAACTGTACATTGGGTCAATAATGTCTGAATCCCATTCAAATTTTAAATCCTTGCCGTCCCACGCTCCTGCAGTTGCTCTTTCGTATTGAATTGGCCTCGATTTATCACGATTTTTAATCCATAAATAGCCTCTGTAAAAGTTATAACCGTTTCCGGCTTCGTTGCCCATACTCCAGATAATAATGGAAGCGTGGTTTTTATCTCTCTCGATCATTCGCTGCATACGCTGAATGTGAGCCATTTCCCAGTCCGGTTTATTTCCAAGCGTTTTTGTGATGTCATACCCCATTCCGTGCGATTCTATATTCGCTTCGTCAACTACATAAATTCCGTATTTATCACATAATTCGTAGAAATATTCGTCGTTTGGATAATGCGACATTCTTACTGCATTGATATTAAATTCTTTCATCAATTTAATATCCTGCTCCATTCTTTCTCTGGAAATGGTTTGTCCCGTAATTGGATCAACTTCATGACGGTTTACTCCTTTTATGTAAATCGCTTTTCCGTTTACCAAAAGCTGTCCGCCTTTAATTTCTACTTTTCTAAATCCGATTTTCTGCGGAATAACCTCGATTACATTTCCTTTTTTATCTTTTAAAATAAAAATTAACTGATATAAATTTGGAATTTCGGCACTCCATTTTTTCGGATTTTTTACTTCTAATGAAAAAGCCTCTTTTAATGAATTTCCATTTATCGTAATATTTTTTGAAGCTGCAACTTTTCCTTCGTCTTTTAATTGTACTTCTAAAGTGTAAGTTTCTTTTTTATCTAAATCAGAAAATTGAGTCGTAATTTTCAAACTTCCGTCAACATAATCTGCGTCTAAATCCGGAACAGCTTCAAAGTCATTCAAATGGGCTTTGTTTCTCGCCACTAAATAAGAATCGCGGGTAATTCCGCTCATTCTCCACATGTCCTGACATTCTAAATACGAACCGTCATTCCATTTCATTACCTGAAGCACAATTGTGTTTTTTCCGGTTTTTACATATTTATTTAATTTGAATTCAGAAGGTAATTTTCCGTCTTCGCCATAACCCACATAAACACCATTTACCCAAACGGTCAAATTGGATTTTGCTGTACCAATATGAAGAAAAATATCTTTTCCTTCCCAGGATTTGTCAATTGTAATTTCTCTTCTGTAAACTCCTGTCGGATTATATTTTGTTGGAACAAACGGCGGATTTGGCGCCATTAAATAATCAAAATCGTAAGTTGTATTTACATAAACCGGATATCCATAACCATTTACATCCCAGCTTGCCGGAATTTTAAAATTATCCCATGCATTATCGTTAAAATTGTTTTTTTCAAAATCTTTTGGAAGCGCAGCCGGATTATCAACATATTTAAATTTCCATGCTCCGTTAATGTCAAGATAATTTTTAGATTGTCTCCAGTCGTTTTTAGCTGCTAAGGTTTCGTTTTCAAAAACATAATAGGCAGCGTGCATAGGCTCTCTATTATCTTCATTGATTTTTTCATTCTGCCAAAACGGAACTTTTTCCTGCGCATTAACAGATAAAACTGAAAGTAATAAGGTTAATATGGATATTGATTTTTTCATTCTTTATTTTTGTTTGAACACATAGCCCCGATTATTATCGGGATAGATTGTGAGAGAAAATCTATATTTCTATGTGTTTAAATTTATTCGCGATTCAACTTTGTTAAATTTAAAACTTTGACAAAGTTCCCGCATCGTATTTTTATTTATCCCACGACATTTTAAATTTAGCATCTTCCATTCGGTGTCCTTTTTCATCGTCAGAAACAGCAAAATTAAAACCTGATCGCAAACTGTAACCAGCATATTCTCCGTTTTTATTTAAGGCAATAAAACCAACCTGCAGATATTCCATGTCTTTATGGTTTTTATGTTTGTTGTAAATACGTTCTGTGATTTCTTTACAGGCATCAAAAGGTGATTTTCCCTGACGCATTAATTCGACCACCATGGCACTTCCTGCGGTCCTGATAACGGCTTCTCCTAAACCGGTTGCTGCTGCAGCTCCCACTTCATTATCCAGGAAAAGACCCGCGCCGATTATTGGGGAATCACCGACGCGTCCGTGCATTTTCCAAGCAGCACCGCTCGTGGTACATCCGCCCGAAAGGTTGCCTTCCTGGTCTAACATCAGCATACTTATAGTATCGTGGTTTTCTATATTAATAACAGGTTTATATTTTGAATCTTCCAGCCATTTTTTCCAGTCTTTTTCAGATTCCGGAGTCAATAAATTTTCTTCTTTAAATCCTTCTGACAAAGCAAACTGCAATGCGCCTTGTCCGGCCAGCATTACGTGCGGTGTATTTTGCAGCACTCTCTTTGCAACAGAGATTGGATGCATAATTCCCTGTAAAAAACAAACCGAACCGCAATTACTGTTGTGGTCCATGATACAAGCGTCAAGTGTTACTTTTCCTTCACGGTCGGGATAACCTCCATAGCCTACACTGCGAACATTAGGATCTGCTTCAGGAATTTTCATTCCGGCTTCAATGGCATCCAAGGCTGGTTTTCCGGCTTTTAATTGTTTCCACGTTTCCTGATTTGCAGGAAGTCCGTGATTCCATGTCGAAATAACAACTGGTTTTTTTACTTTTTTTGGAGAAAAATCTATTGTATTTTCTTTCCCTTCTTTTTCTTTCGCAAATCCGCTAAAGCCTACAGAACTTACAGCTGCTGCACCTAAAGTTGCTTTTTTGATAAAATCTCTTCTATTTGACATGCTGTTTACTTTTATCTTTGTCTTAATTTTTTATTCAACACATAGAAACATAGTTTTGAAACTTTATAAAAGGCGTTTCACTTGCATTAACAAACATAGGTATGTGTGGAAACTTTTATATTTTTTATTACACACATTTTAATCTGTTTCTATGTGTTTAATCTCTATTTTAAACTTGCTTTTGTTTCTCTGATTGTCTTTAAATTGCTTTCAGACAATGCATTTCCGTCAAAGAAAGAAACTCCGACTGCTCCGTTTTCTTTAGCTGCCAAAATAGCTTGTTTCAGTTCTTTATCATTTTTCAAACCCGGAATATAAATTCCTGTATTGATTTTTGTCTTTTTATTTTCTAAATCAGTAACGCCTTGTTTGGTAGCATATCCAACCCAGTCTATTTCTTCATTATAAAAACTATGGTAAATCATTGGATATACTTCGTCAATATTCCATTTGTCCCAACGCTGCCGAACCATGTGATCTGCCATTTCAGGATAAGGAAATACTGCCGCCGTTAATTGTTTATTGTATTTGTGCGCAATTTTATAAGCATCATCGACAACCGCTTTTATCGCATTTAATCTGAAGTTTTTCCACTCCATATCGATAGATGTATTATGACTTTCTTTTGGATTTTTGTGGTGGATTTTTTCGAATGCTTTCACACATTCATCACAATAACAAAAATCAAATTGAGGCAGTTCTACATCCTGAACCAAATTGTATTTGGGCAGTAAACTGATTGGCAGGAAGATGTCCGGGAAACGAATATAATCTAAATGAACACTTTCGATTCCCTCTACTTTTGCCAGTTCTTCTACTAAATGTAAAACGTGTTCCCTTGATTCTTTTCTGGTTGGACATAACCATTGATAATAATCGACATAAGGACGGTTATCAAAACAGGATTTTCCTTCTTTGCTTACCTGATACCATTCCGGATGCTGTAATGCGACAGAATCTCCGGGTCTGTTCATGGCCATAATCCAGGCATGAACTTTTAAGCCTTCTTTTGCGGCAAGAGGCACTATTCTTTTTAAAAGTCTGGGATCAGTTGTTGTATTGATTAATACTTCGTCAATTCCGCCGTTCTTGTATTTTTTGAATTCTTTGGTATAATCTGCATCAGATTTTTTGGCATCTGCGGTTGTCCAGACACCAAATTTAAATGCGGTTGGTTCTTCTTTTCCGGCACAGGAAAAAATGCTCAGCGCCAATAAAAAAAGTATTAGTTTTGGTAGTTTCATGGTGGTTTACTTTGTTATTATTCTGCCATCCTGCTTTATAATAAATGTTTGATTAGAAAAAGGGCTTTTTACTGCAATATTATATCCTGCAGAATGGTTTTCTAAAATAGGTTTTAAAACTTTATTATCAACCGTGATGCTTTCTTTTTTTAAATTTGCCAGCGATCGTGCCCACATTTTATTCTTCTGAAAATATTCTTTTTGAGCTCTGTATAAATTGTAAAGTTCCCATTTTACTTTTTCGTCCTGCGGAATTGTAAAGGTATCTTTTCCTTCTTTGGAAGAAAAATAAACATAGCCCCATTTTTCCGGTTCATGCATATTGATTACTCCTATGGGCGACCAGACCCAGTTATATTCCGGAAGAAATTTTCCGTCGTCATCTTTTTTACGCTCGTATTTGCCGTCTACAATAGAATGCTGCCAGTTTACCCTTGAAAAGTTGACTCTCCAGAATTTATCCGCAGGCACATTCTGATCGAAATAAGAGGTTTTATAGGCTGCCCAGGGAATTGCCATTTCTAAAACCCAGCCCTGATCTGTATCATTCGGATTATTAATTGTTCCCTGAATTTTTACTGCAGATTTTAAACCGGTAAGATTCCAGTCGTTTAAAACTACGAGATCATTTTCTCTGTAAGGTTTTGATAAAAATAGATCCCAAGCAGTGTTCAAGGCGTTTATTTCTAATTCGTAATAGTTAAAAGTGTCGCTGTCGGGATCTATAAAAACTTCGAAGTCATTGTTGTAAAAAATAATGGTATCTCGCTGTTTTAAATTGGCCCAGACATGCGGTTCGTCAATCTTTGCTAAAATATAAAAATTCGTTTCGTCCCACAGCATTTTAACTTTTGTTGCATACTTGGGTTTAACGCCATTTTCTATATCTTCAAAAAGATCTGTCCAATCTGCTTTACTCCACGAGGCATCTGTATCTTCTCCATCTATTGTAATTGGATCAGCAGTTTTGGCTGCGACATATGTTTTAGGAATAATGCCATTTTTTTTTGACTGCGCAAAACCCGCAATCGAAAGAGAAAATAAAACAACTGTTAACCATTGAAATTTTAAACGCATGCCTTTACTATAAACTGTTATCTTTTGTAAACTGAATTACTTCACTTAACTTACCAAACGCAATTGCTACAGCGGTATCTGCTGCACCATAATAAACGGCTAATTTATCTTCCTCTGTATCATGTAAAGCGGCACAAGGGAAAACTACATTTGGTACATCACCTACCATTTCATAAATTTCTGCAGGTCCTAATAAATACGGTTGTGTCCTGTATTTTACTTTATCAGGCGAGTCAAGATCTAAAAGTGCTGAACCCATTGCATAACGGAAACCGTTGCAGGTATTAATAACTCCGTGATAAATCATTAACCAGCCTTCGTTAGTTAAAATCGGGATTGGCCCTGCTCCAACTTTGGTACACTGCCAGGCGCTTTGTTCGAACGGACTTGGTTTCATAACCAGTCTGTGTTCTCCCCAATATTTCATATCCGGGCTGTAGCTGATCCAGATGTCTCCAAAAGGCGTATGTCCGTTATCACTTGGACGGCTTAACATGGCATATTTACCGTTGATTTTTTGAGGGAATAAAACTCCGTTTCTGTTGAATGGAAGAAAGGCATTTTCGCATTGAAAAAACTCTTTAAAATCAAAAGTATATCCAATTCCAATGGTTGGTCCGTTGTAACCATTACACCAGGTAATCCAGTAACGATCTTCGATCCACACCACACGCGGATCATATTTATAAGCAGATTCGATCATGTCTGTATTTCCGGATTTCATCTCAATAGGTTCGTGGTTGATATCCCAGTTGATTCCGTCTTTACTGAAACCGGTAAAAATATTCATTTGAACCGCTTTATTGTCACATCTGAAAACTCCCGCATATCCATCTTCAAAAGGAACTACAGCACTATTAAAAATACTGTTTGAGGATGGTATTGCATATCTGTCGATAATTGGATTTTCAGAATATCTCCACATTACATCTTTACTGTTTTCGGGTCTGTCTTGCCAGGGAATACTGCTCATTTTTTTTATTTTTTATTGTTTTGTTTTTTTATTCTCTCTGTTTTGTCATTTCGACGAAGGAGAAATCTCCGTAAGAAGCTCCTTCTCGTTAGTCGCCAATCTTTGTAGAGTTTCTCGCGGAGATTTCTCCTTCGTCGAAATGACAAATTGCTGTTTAATCTGCTATTTTTCTAACTTTATCTAACCATGTGAATTTTAATATTGTTGTCGTAACTAAAAACACGATTAAGGCTGTAATTGCTTTTGGATAATCCCTTATGATAAAGAATATCGGAAGCAGAATCATACTTGACTGCCATACAATTCCGATAGCACAATTCATCATATCCAGCCAAAAATCATTATTTTTTTCAAAAGCCTGATCTTCGGCTTTTAATTCTCTATACACCGGATTCCAGAATCCCCATGGTCTTACATTAGAATAGAAAGATTTTAAAACTTCCATTTCTGTTGGTTTACTTAAGTATGTTCCTAAAAGACATCCTAAAATTGAGAAACCAAATATTAAAGGAAAGAGATAAATCGCCTGAACCTGAGATAAATTATATAAGAAAGAGCCTTCGGTTAAATTGGCCTTATTCATGCCTAAAATGAATTGCAGGGAAGCGATGATTAATCCGGCAAACATTCCCCAGAAATAACCCCAGCCGTTAAATCGCCACCAAATCCATTTTAGAAAATTGGCAGCTACATAACCTCCGTACAAAGCACTTGTAATCCATAAAGTCAATGAGTTAATTGAATCTGCGAAGAATCCCATGAAAACTCCTAAACCAACAACTAAAAAAGATGAAATCTGGCTTACTTTAATATAATGTGCATTAGACGCAACGGGTTTGAAATATTTTTTATAAATATCATTTACGATATAAGCCGGGCCAGCATTTACAAATGCCGAGAATCCAGACATAAAAGCGGCTAATAAACCTGCTAAAAGAATTCCTTTTACGCCAACCGGAATATATAAATTTACCACTTTTGGCATCAATAATTCTAAATCGGCGCCGGTTAAGGCTGTGTTTGCATTTAATTCCGGGGCTAAGTTTACTAATGCAATTACTACGATTCCTGTAATTAATAAATATCTCGGAATAAATAAAATCAGGTTTGTAAAACCACTCATATAAGCGGCTTCTTTTACTGATTTTGTTGAAAGAACTCTTTGTAAATCATAACTTGGCGTTGGTCCGGCCACACTCGCAAAGAAACCTTTGAACAACGTCATTCCGATGAAAGCACCAAACATTTTGTAACCTTCAGAATCTATTAAATTGTTGAACGTTTGAAATTTATCACTCCATTGGGTTTCAAACTGCCATCCGAAGAAAACATTTTTCCATTCCTCTGTAATAACCGAATTAATTTGAAGATCAGTATAATTGATAAAAGCGTAACCTGCAATTAAAACTCCGGCTACAATCATAATTAAATATTGTACTACTTCTGTAGCTACTACAGAAAACATTCCGCCTTTTACTGTATATATCGTAGTTAAAAAAATAATAATCAAAGCATAAGAACGCTCTGATGTCAATAAAATCATATCGCCGTAATGCAGCGTTAAGTCCCATGGAAGAATAATCGTTACAAATTTCCCGATTCCTTCAAAGAAATAAGCGATAAAACCAATTGTAGAGATAATCGCAAAAATAGCAACAATAATATGAGAAGCTTTTCCTGCTTTGTCACTTCCAAAACGCGTCAGAATCCACTCTGAACCTGTCATTACCTTAGATCTCCTAATCCAGACTGCCAGGAACATCATTACGAAAATCTGGTTCCATATCGGCCATAGCCACATAAACATAAAGCTTTTCACTCCATATAGAAAAAGTACCCCAATCATCCAGGAAGTTCCGGAAACATCAAACATTCCGGATCCGTTACTTAGACCCAAAAAATACCATTTGATTGTTTTTCCGCCTAAAAAATAGTCATCTAATCCTTGTTTTGCTTTTCTTGAAATCCAAATTCCGATACTCACGGAGAGCAGAATGTATGCTACGATTATCGATACGTCAATAATATCCATTAAAATTATTTGTTAGTAGGTTAGTTACGTTTTGTTTATTTTTTTGTTCCCCAGTTTTTATTTGGCTGTGCTCCCATTACAAAATGTAAAACCCCGCCTTTTAAAATCTGCTGATGTGTGATTGCTGTTTGATTGAATTCGACACCGTTTAATACTGCCGACTGGATATAAAAGTTTTTATCTGAAACATTTTCTGCTTCGATTACAAATGTTTTTCCGCCTTCAAGATTAATTGTTGACTTTTCGAAAATCGGACTTCCAATTTCGTATTCACCAGATGCCGGATTCATTGGATATAATCCCATTGAGCTGAAAACATACCACGCCGACATTTGCCCGCAGTCTTCATTTCCGCTCAATCCGTTTGGCGTTGTATTGTATTGTGTATCTAAAATATGACGCACCCAATATTGTGTTCTCCACGGCTGTCCTGAATGATTGAACATGTACGCAATATGATGGCTTGGTTCGTTTCCGTGCGCGTACTGCCCTATTAATCCGGAAATATCTGCCGAAACATTATTTCCCGTAATCTCTGAACTTTCCGTAAACAACTGTTCTAAGCGTTTGTTAAAGATTTCATTTCCACCGTGAATCGAAATTAAATGATCTACATTTTGCGGCACAAACCAACTGTGCTGCCATGCATTTCCTTCGGTGTAATCTGTATGTTCCCTATGATTAGAATGTTTTGGATCAAAAGGTTCATTCAATGATTTTCCATCTTCTGATTTTCCTCTCATGAATCCGCTTTTCGAATCAAATAAATATTGATAGGCCTCAGAGCGTTTTAAGAAAAACTTATAATCTTCGGTTTTTCCTAAAGCTTTTGCCATTTGTGCTACACACCAGTCATCATAAGCATATTCTAAAGTAATTGTAACCGATTCATCTAATAAATTATAAGGAATATAGCCGTATTTTTTATACAAATTTAAACCGCGTTCGTCCTGCATCATCGTAGCTTTCATGGCCTGAAATGCTTTTTCTGCATCAAAACCTTTTATACCTTTTAAATAGGCATCAGCAATTACCGGAATGGAATGGTATCCTGTCATTGTATTGGTTTCGTTGGCGTATAGAGTCCAAACCGGCAATATTTTTTTATTATCGTAGTAGGCCAGCATTGAATTTATAATGTCTGAAGTTTTATCTGGCGCCAATAAAGTCAGCAAAGGATTTTCTGCTCTAAAAGTATCCCATAGTGATAAGGTCGAATAGGCGGTATAATCTTTTGCTGTAACAATTTGATCATCCTCTTTTCTAAATTGACCGTTTTTATCACTATAGGCTACAGGGGCAACTTGTGTGTGATACATCGCAGTGTAAAAAATTGTTTTTAACGAATCTACCGGTGTTTCAACTTTAATTTTGCTTAATGCTTTATTCCAAATCGAAGAAGCTTCTGATTTTGTATTGTCAAAAGTTACTTTTTCTGCATCTAAATTATCTTTGGCATTGGCCGTACTTACAGACGACAAAGCCACTTTTACGAATAATTCGTCTGAGTTTTGAGTGTCAAAAAATAATTGTACCGCCGTATTTGTACCTTCTGTTTTTTTACCGTTAACAATTTGTTTATCAGCCGTTAAAACTGATTCTGTAATAGGTTTTGAAAACTTGGCCACAAAAAATACTTTTTGATTTTTTGCCCATCCTGTGCTGTAACGATAACCGCTGATAGTAAATTGGTCTTCTATCGCAATGGCTGTTTTTAAAGCTTTGTCCCAATTTATTGCAAACCCTAAATCGACAACTACAGATTGTCTATCGTTTTTTGCAAATGTATATTTATGATAAGCTGTTCTTTGAGAAGAAGTAAGCTCTACATTGATTTTAGGATCCTTAAGAAAAACCTGGTAAGAGCCCGGTGCTGCTTTTTCGTTAACATGACTGTAAAATGATTTATAGGGTAATTGATCTCTTGAAGTTGTTTTTAATGTTAGATCTACTTTTTTATTTGTCGGCATAAATAATATATCTGCCAAATCTCCAATTCCGGTTCCGCTTAAATGCAAATGGCTAAAACCAGAAACAATAGAATCTGAATAATGATAACCGGAACACCAATCCCAGCCTGCGGTTCCGTTATCCGGACTAACTTGTAACATCCCAAAAGGAACTGTTGCGCCGGGGTAAGTATGGCCGTGTCCGCCTGTACCGATAAATGGATCAACATGATTTACAAAAATATTTTCCTGATTATTATTTTTGTATGACTTTATTTTACAACTTGTAGCCAGAATTACAAATAAAACAGGCACGATAAATTTCTTCATATAAAACAACCTTAATTAACTTTAAATTTAAACAAACTGACTTTTTATTAAAACTTATTTAGACGGATAACACATAAACTTAGATAAACATCAAAAAAAGTCACAAAACATACTCATATTATGAATTTCAATTCTAACAAATTATACCGCATACCTTTGTATTATCATGTGGTTTTTTGGCTGACTTATTTCTTATTTAATACTTTTAGATGGGGAAGCTATTTTAATGACTATCTCTATTCTCTAAAAACTAATTTACTGGGTTTTCCTATTCATATGACATTATGTTATTTGAATATTCTGGTTTTTATGCCGCATCTCGTTTATCGAAAAAAATACATTTTATATGTACTCGCGGTTTTATCTGCCATTTTTGCTATGGTTTTAATAAAATTTAATCTTACTTACCTCTTAATCACACATGAAGTATGGCCGGAAGGTCCGCAAACAATTGACAAATTAACACTCAATTATACCATTGATATGATGATGGGAGAATTGTATGTAATGACCTTTGTTACGGCAATTAAAATTACGTTAGACTTTTTAAAAGAACAAAAAAGAGTAACAGATCTGGAGAAATCGCAGCTGGAGACAGAACTGCTTTTCCTGAAATCCCAAATCTCCCCGCATTTTTTCTTCAATACTTTAAATAATATCTATTCTTTATCGGTAGAAAAATCAAACAAAACGCCAAAGATTGTTTTAAAACTTTCAGAGTTAATGCGTTATATGCTTTATGACACACAAGGAAAAAAACAAAGTTTAGAAAATGAGATTCTCTGCATTCAGAATTACCTTGATCTGGAAAGAATCAGAAATGACGAACGTCTGGAAGTAAACATGGAAGTTTCCGGCGATATTCACGATAAAGAAATTTCTCCGGTAATTTTACTGACTTTTGTAGAAAATGCTTTTAAGCACGGCGTAAATAAAAACACCGGAAAAGTAAAAATTGACATCCGGTTTAAGGTAAAAGATGATTTCCTGCACTTTACTATTTCCAACCCAACGCCAGAAATTACACAACATCAGGACAATTTTAACAAGTCAAGTGGTATAGGTATAGAAAATGTCAAAAAAAGACTGGAATTAGGATATAATAAAAGTGACTATAAGCTTTCATTTAAAAATAAAAAGAATATTTTTGTCGTAAAGCTGGTGATTAAAGTAACCTGACACAACTTTTCTTCGTATATAAGTTTACCCTGATAAAATATTTCGCTCGATAACATAAGATTATAGAAATGAGAATAAAATGTTTGATTATTGATGATGAGCCATTGGCAATCAATGTTATAAAAAACTATTTAGAGCCGCTTGAAAATTTTGAGGTAATAGATACTTTCAGTAATCCGATTGAAGGCCTGAATTTTTTGAAAAATAATAAAGTTGATGTTATTTTTCTTGATATAAATATGCCGGTTTTAGATGGGATTAATTTTATTAAAAGTCTTGATAATCCCCCATTATTAGTCATTACAAGTGCTTACAGCCAGTTTGCAATCGAAACTTACGAACTCGACGTTTTAGATTATCTGGTAAAACCCATCGAGTTTCCAAGATTAATGAAAGCGCTGAATAAAATCAGCAAGAGATTAGAGAATAAAACCAATACTCCACTAGAAAGTAATCCCGACAGCCCTTTTATTTTTGTTAAGATTGATAAAAAAAGAATGAAGAAGATTTTCTTCAACGAAATTCTGGTTATTGAAAGCCTAAAAGATTATTTAAAAATCAACACTACAACAGGAAAATACATTATACACAGCACATTATCTGATTTTACAGATTTACTTCCCGAAAAAAACTTTCTGAGAATTCACAGATCCTACACCATTGCAATTGATAAAATCGACGCCGTTGAAGGAAACAGCATTGAAATAGAAGGACTTAGATATGTAATTGGAAGATCATACATCGATCATGTAAAACAAAGAATTTTAAATTCTTCTATATAGTTTGTAAATGAGTTAGATGTTAAAAGTCTAATTTCGCAGACCTTTGTCAAAGTTTGAAACTTTGACAAAGGTTTTTTCTTTTTAGCTGACATACAAAAAATGACGACGTGCTCTGCGAAAAACCTCTGCGTTAAAACCTATACACAAAAAAAAAATGCAGCCAACCACGGCTGCATTTCAAAACTTGGTAACTAACCAAATAAACCACATGAAATAGTCTATTTTATTTTAAATATTTTCTTAGAAGAAATACCTCTTAAAAGCTTCAATTGCAGAGTAATCTGCTAAACCTAAAGCGTGATATTTTTCTGCTGTTAATCTGTTTCTGTCTTCTGCCCTAATCCAGAATTCCCTGCTGTCATCGCCCTGAAACATTACACCATCTTTTTGAGACTGGTGATAGAAAATTGCATGACGCTTTTTCAGCACCTGATCCGGACTCATCGGAACCGCCATTTCAATCTGGTACGTCTCCCACTCATGCCATGCCCCTCGGTAAAGCCAAACCCAGCAGTCATCCATAAAACTTTTGTGTTTCAATCGTTTCAAAGCTTCAAATAAGCTATCCAGACAAACCTTGTGCGTTCCGTGCGGATCTGCTAAATCTCCGGCTGCATAAATTTGATGAGGTTTTATTTTTTCGATGATATCACACATAATCTGGACATCAGCTTCACCAAGATTATTTTTCTTTACCGTTCCGGTTTCATAAAAAGGAAGATCAAGGAAATTCACATTAGAATCCGGAAGACCTAAATATCTTGTTGCTGCCAAAGATTCACTTCTTCTAATTAAACCTTTTAGTTTTCTAACTTCCAGAGAATCGATATCATTACTTTTTTTGTTTTTCAAAAAGTCAATAATATTTTCCGCTTCAATAGAATCAGCATTTAGAGCTTTTGTAATTTCGGCAAATTTTAAAGCTTCCTGATTCGAAACGGCAATATTTCCAGAAGTCTGATAGGCAATATGAACATCGTGCCCCTGCTCTACCAATCGGTCAAAAGTTCCTCCCATCGAAATCACATCATCATCCGGATGCGGACTAAAAATGATGATTCTTTTTCTTTCCGGAGTGGCACGTTCCGGTCTGTACGTATCATCTGCATTTGGTTTTCCGCCCGGCCAGCCCGTTATAGTCTGCTGGATTTTATTGAACATTTTAATATTCAAATTGTATGCAGTTCCTTCTTCCGTCAAAACGCTGGACATTCCGTTATCATTATAATCCTTGTCTGTCAGTTTCAGGAAAGGTTTTTTGGTCAATTCGCTTAACCAGGCCACGGCTTTCAGTTTTAATTCGTCTGTCCAGATTACCGATTTTACCAACCATGGCGTTTTTACTCTCGTTAATTCAGACGAAGCCTCGGTATCTAAAACAAAAGTTGTGTTGTTGTGCTGTTGTAAATATGTCGCCGGAACTCTGGATGAAATTTCACCTTCGATTGTTTTCTTTATAATTTCTGCTTTGCTGATTCCCCATCCAAGGAGTACAATTCTTTTGGCATTTTTTACTGTACCAATTCCCATTGTAATAGCTTTTCTGGGCACATTGTCAATTCCTAAAAAAGAGGAAGCCGCATCAACACGGGTTAAGTGGTCCAGGGTAATGCTTCTGGTTCCTGAATTTACGTGAGATCCCGGCTCATTAAAACCGATATGCCCCGTTCTTCCAATTCCTAAAAGCTGAAAATCCAATCCGCCATAGGCTTTAATTTTCATTTCATAATCAATACAATATTGCTGAAGATCTTCATTGCTGATGTTTCCGTCAGGAATATTAATATTTTGCGGCAAAATGTTAACATGATTAAAAAGATGCTCATGCATAAAATACCAGTAACTTTGAATGTCGTTTTTATCCATCGGATAATACTCATCTAAGTTAAAAGTTACTACGTTTTCAAAACTTAAACCTTCTTCTTTATGAAGACGAACTAATTCTTCATAAACTTTTATGGGAGAAGATCCGGTTGCCAAACCTAAAACACAAGGTTCGTTTAATTCTTCTTTTCTCTGAATGATATTGGCTATTTCCTGAGCTACTAAAATCGAAGCCTCTTTAGACGAATCAAAAATTACATTGTGAATCTTTTCAAAACGCGTTTCTTCGAACTTTCCAGCTTCTTTGAAATTTATACTTTCTTTAATCATTTGCCTGTTGTTCTAATTATTTAGTATAAAATTAAATATTAGATAATGTAAATAATCAAAAATTCGACTAATAACCTGTAACCTTCGCTATAAGACAAAATTCGTAACTTTAAGCAAAAAGATTACAATTCAAAAGGCAATTATAATCCTTCGATTATATTTATTTCGGCAATCGAAGCAGTGAATCCCTTTGCTACTGCTGCCTTCGCTATAAAACGAATGTATCTGGCCTCGGTCTTTTTGAAAGTCTTAACCTGCTCAATCGGATTGTGTTTAATATTCGAAAATTCACCTTCAGACTTTAATATCCAGTTTATATTGTCAGTACTGGTGTAAAATTCATAATTTGAAATTAAATTAAGATTGTTGCCCACCTGCTGCGGTATATACGTAAATCCGTTGAGCGATGTGATACTTCCCATATCTATTGTTATTTCCTGAGGAAGTTTATGGGTTTCATTTCCAAAACTCCACTCCGTGTTTGGATCTCCGTCGATAATTCGGTCAGCAGTTTTTAAATCACCGCCTGAAGCCTGAATGATTTTCCAGTTTTCTTTTGATGCGCCGTATTTTGCAGTTTTTACAGCACTGCTGATATTTTCTGCAGCATCGATAGCAATCGCTTTTATAGTAACGGCTTTGTTATATTTGAATGCTCCTTTATATAAAGTACTTTTTTTCGTTGGATTTTTTCCGTCAAGCGAATAATAAACAGGATTCCCGTTTTCTGATTTTATGGTTACTTCTCCGTTTTTATCACGCTGAATTTCAGGCATACGAACAAAAGTGGGTGCATTATAAGCCTGAATATTTGAGATTGCAATATTTGCTTTCGAATTGGTAATATTGATTCTCAATGCCGATGCCTTAACCCGGCCAATTCTTAAAATTCTTTTATAACCAATGGTAGTTTCATTCGCCGCCATTTGCCAGTTTCCATCTACTTTAACCTCAACATTGAATGCTTTTACACGCTGTCCAAGTGCAATATATTCCTGAAGTACAATTCGATTAATATCCGTTGGCTTGTCAAATTCAAAAGTTATTGAAGCTGTTTTTACATTATCGTCTGTAGCCCAATAGGAGTTTTTATTTGCATCAGCAACATTTTTCGCAGTAAACTCTAAACTATTTCCTCGCTCATTATCAGCATAAATTTTTGTTTTTGATAGTAACTCTGTTTTAAAATCGGCTTTTATTACTTCGACTAATTCTTTTAATCTTTTTTCATCATTTTCATGAACCAAACCTCTTTTATCAACCGGAAGATTTAATAACAAAGTTGCATTTCGCCCAATGGATTCATAATAAATATCGACCATTTCATCCAGCGAACGTACTTTATCATCTTCCACCGAATGATAAAACCATCCCGGTCTTATTGAAACATCGGCTTCTCCCGGAACCCATTTTTCACCATCCTCATGTCCCGACATAAATTCGGTATAATGAACCTTTCCTGCCAGCTCATCTTTCTGACGTAAAAGAGACCAGTTTGTTTTTCCCGCACGGCCTTCTTCATTTCCAATCCATCTTGCTTCAGAAGGACCAACTCCCCAAACAAGGGTTTTAGGTGCAATTTTGTATATCAGCTTATAGGTTTCATCCCAATTGTAATATTCAAGCGTATTGATTTTTCGGGTTTCATTGGCACCGCCGTAATAACCGTCGCCGCCATTGGCACCGTCAAACCACATTTCAAAAACATCACCATAGTTTGTTAATAATTCTTTAAGCTGATTTCTAAAATAAGTTACATATTCCGGTTTGCCGTAATCTGCACGGTTTCTGTCCCAGGGCGAAAGATATAATCCTAATTTTAAATTGTATTCTTTGCAGGCTGCGGCCAATTCTTTTACCAAATCGCCTTTTCCGTTTTTCCATGGAGAATTTTTCACAGAACGTTCCGTATACGCCGATGGCCATAAACAAAATCCGTCGTGATGTTTTGCTACTAAAATAATCCCTTTCATTCCGGCCGCTTTTACAATACGCGCCCATTGACGGACATCTAAATTTGTTGGATTAAACAATTCCGGAGATTCATCACCGTAACCCCACTCTTTATTAGTAAAAGTGTTTAATGAAAAATGTACGAAAGCATAAAATTCCATTTCCTGCCAGTCTATTTGTTTTTGCGTAGGAAGCGGCCCAAAAGGCTCCGGAGCTTTTACTTTATTTTGACTTTTAGCAGAAAATACAATGCAGATAATGCATAAAACAAGAAAAACATTTTTCATCGTGCAGCTTATTAAGTAGTAAGAACACAATATTAATTTAAATTCCTTTTCTAATTGTTATTATTTCGACCAACAACTGTTTTGAAAGAGTTTTCGAAAAATTTAACCTGCTCTAAAAAAGCAGATTTACTAAATCCGATTATGATTTTCAACCAATACTGTTATTTCCGGTTTTATGCGATCTATAATCCATTTTCTTTGTTCATCTGAAATTTCATCAAGAATTTTATCATTTTGTATAGTAAAATCCAATAAAACATCTTCGATGAATTCATTGTAGATACTTTCCATTCGTTGACTATTTTTAAAATCAATTGCACCGATTTTGGACAATACACTATTCAATCTGTTTTGGGTAATATAAGACCGAAGATCATCAATCAGGAAAGTCAATTCTTCAGAATGTGATGAAACCTCAGGAATGTAAAACCAATTCTGAGCCTGATGGAATTTTTGCTCCTTAAATTCCGGATTTTTCAGCTTTATTACCGGCCTTTCATTATCATTAATTAATCCCGTATGCTTTAACGGTTTCACGACAATTCCTTCAATTAAATTTTCCTGAATTGTAGGCAGATTTAACAAAGCCGGAATGGTTGAGCTAATCCTCTTATTGAATTCCAAAGCCTCATTTAGTTTTCCTTTAAAGAGAATCTGAGCATAAAAAACAGAAAATCTTTCGAAGTAAGAAACTGCAAGTTCATAATCCAGATATTCTTTTTTACCATTCTTTTCAAAAGCAATATCAAATGCACAAAAATTAATTGACGGTGAATAATAAACACCTGTCTGTATTGCCTGCAAATTGGGTTCAGGAACTATAACCTGATGAGGATAATGTCCGCCAAATAATTCGCCGTAAATGATATATTTATCTGCCTTAAAGTCAATGCTTAGTTGTTCAAAAAGGGAGATTATCTGAGTTTCTGTTTTATTTATTACAGCTTGAAATCCAAAGAAATCATCGTTCCATTTTAAAATCTCTTTTCTTTTTGCAAAGTTTAAATTCCTGTTTTGATAAATAAAACTAAAATTAGCTCCATGTATTTTTTCTGTCACTACCCATTTCAGCCTGTTCATATTTTTTACAAGCTTTTCATTCTGCCCTAACTGATTAAAGTTTTCAGGCATCTTTTCATATTCAGAAAAATGACTCATCTCACTTTTTTATTAATAAATATTCCCTTTAAATATCTGCAAATTTAGATGTTCTTTTTGATTTTTTGAAAGTTTATCCTTATAAAAAAATATGAGTTAACTTGTTTCAAAAAACGAAAAAAGTTTAACTCATATCCATAAGGTTTTGAAACTTTCCATGAATAAAAAAAGCCTTCAAATACTGAAGGCTTTTAATTACTAATTTTTTAAAAATTGAAAACTGGCAGGATCAGCCGTTATTTTTCCATCTTTAAATTCTATGGCAATAATTCCTGCTTTTCTTGGAGAAACGGCACTTTCATTATAATGTGTGTGCAAAACATAATACATTTTATTGTTTTTGTCCCAAAAAACATCGCCATGCCCAATTCCGTTTTGTTTGGTGTTTTTCCTGCTGATAATTGGGCTGTCTGCAGCTTTTTCCCAAGGACCAAGCGGATTCTTGCTCGTCGCATAACCTACAGCATAATCCGGATTTCTGAAATCATTTGCCGAATAAATCATATAATACAAACCGTTGTGCTTTAAAACTGTTGGACCTTCTGTAACCGGCCAGCTTACGTTTTGGGTGTTTTCCCAAGGCAAAACTCCTAAAATACATTCCGTTAAAGTTTCTGGTTTTATGCTTTGAAGATCGTCGTTTATTTCTGCGGCAAAAATCCTGTTTCCGTTTGTTAACCGAACATGATACAGGTATTTTTTCCCGTCTTCATCAATAAAAATAAACGGGTCAATCTGATTTCCGGTTTTTATAATTGGCTCTTTTGATTCGCTTTTAAATGGCCCAAGCGGACTATCACTGCTTGCTGCGGCGATATTTTCATTTGCCGTATAAATCATATAAAATTTGTTTTTATACGAAAGAATCTGCGGAGCCCAAAAACCTTTATCTCCAAAAGCATCACCTTTTTTTAAAGCCAGACCATTTTGTGCTCCAGCCGGACCTTTCCAGTCTTTTAAATTAGTTGACGTATAAACCTGAAAACCTTCACCATTTGGAATATCTCCAGTTGTGGTTCCGTATAAATAATACATTCCGTTATTGTAAAAAATCGTTGGATCTGCCAGCAAAATCGAACCGGATTTTGTTTCTTTTGGCAAATTTGTGTCTTTTTCCTGCGAACAGGCTCCAAAAACACAAAGTGATGTTATCAGGGTTAATATTTTTTTCATTTTTTTGATTTTAATGTTTTTTAACTGCAAAGTGCGCAAAGGTTTTTCCTCAATTTTGTCATCCTGAGCGAAGTAGAAGAAAGCACAGTTTATCGACATTTTATTGCATTACGATGAACGAGCAATGACAAAGCTTTGAACTAAATTATAACTCATGACTTATTTCACAGAAAACTGATAATAAGAAACCGTATGATATTTTTCTCCGGGTTTTAAAACAATCGGGGCGAACTTTGGCTGATTTGGCGCATCCGGAAAATGCTGGGTTTCTAAAGCAAATGCTGTTCTGAAATCATCTTTTGCACCGCTTTTAAAAGTATTTTTTGACTGCATGAAATTACCGCTGTAAAACTGTAATCCCGGTTCTTCCGTAAAAATATCCAGTGTAATTCCCGATTTATCTCCAGAAATTGTTGCGGCATGATTGAGTCCGTTTTTCTTTTTTCCGTTTAAAACATAATTATGATCGTATCCTTTCCCGAATTTTAACTGCTCCTCTTTTGTCTCAATTCTTTCGCCGATTGTATGTTTTGAAGTAAAATCAAATACCGTATTTTTTACTGATTTTAATTCTCCGGACGGAATCAAACCTTCATCGACGGGCGTAAATTCATTGGCATAAATCTGCAGTTCGTGATTTAAAATAGTACCGCTTCCTTCTCCGTTTAAATTAAAAAAGGCATGATTCGTCAGATTAACAATAGTTGTTTTGTCTGTCGTTGCTTCATATTCCATTTTTACAGCATTATCATCTGTAATTGTATAAATGACTTTTACATTTAATTTTCCCGGAAAACCTTGTTCTCCATCGGGTGAAACATAAGTAAAAACTAAAGTGTTTTCACTTGTTTTTTCAGCATTCCAAACCACATCCTGAAAACCTTTTACACCGCCATGCAAAGCATTTTTTCCATTGTTCAGTGGTATTTGATACTGTTTTCCTTCTAATGTAAATTTCCCTTTCGCAATTCGGTTTCCAACTCTTCCTATCGTCGCTCCAAAATAAGGTTCTGTAGCGTTTTTGAAACCTTTTGCGCTGTTCATTCCAACTACAACATCAGTTGGTTTTCCGTTTTTATCCTTAACCCAGAGTCCAATTAATCTTCCGCCGTAATTTGTAAAAGCAGCTTTGATTCCTTTGTTTTCAATCCAGTATAAATTGACTTTTTTACCGTCGATTACAGTGTCAAAATTTTTAGTTTCCAAAACGGTTTTTACTGAATCTGTTTCTATCGCAGTTGTTTGTTTTGTTGTTTCGTTTTCCTTTTTATTGTCTTTGCAGTTAAACTGAAAAAGTGCGAGCATTAAAACTGCTGCTATTTGAATATTTTTCATTTTTGAGAATTTTAAATAGTTATATTATTTTGAAGGAATTTCAAGTTTGGTTTCTGTACTTACCGGTTCGCCTAAAACAGGAAATCCTTCTGCATTCCAATTTATTTTCTGCATTCTTGGCGATCTTTTGTTCCCGCAGCCTTCACCAGGATTTGAATTGGCGTGGTATAAAATCCAGTCTTCTTTCCCGTTTGGAGATTTGAAAAAAGAATTATGTCCCGGTGCATAAACTTTATTTTTATCTGATTGTTTAAAAATGGGATCCGGAGATTTTTTCCAAGCCGATGCATCCAGCAAATTATTACCGCCACTAAAGGATAATAATCCCAATGAGTAAAAATCTGTCCAGCATCCGCTTGCCGAAAAAACAATAAAAATTTTACCGTTTCTTTCTAAAAACTGAGGGCCTTCATTTACATTTACTTGTGCCGGATTTACATCATCATGCAGTGCTCCGTGCGTTTCCCAATCATTTACCGGTGATGATATCAGGACACGATCACCGTCAATTTCAAGCGGATTTTTCATTTTTGCAATGTAAATATTCTGCTGTCCGTTGGTATCTCCTTCCCAGCCGGCCCAAATCATATAAAGCTGTTTTTTATATTCAAAAACATTTCCGTCAATTGCCCATTTGTCTGTCTGGGCTGCAATTTTTCCTTTAAACTCAAAATTACCTTTAAACGGATCTGATGATTTGTTTTCTAAAACATACATTCTGTGATTGTTGTTGTCTCCATTGTCTGCAGCAAAATAGCAATACCATTTTCCTTTGATGATATGAAATTCAGGCGCCCATATTTCTGCCGAATAATCTGTGTTTTTTGGCGGTGTCCAAATCACTTTACTTTCCGCATTTCTGATGTCTGATAAATCTTTTGTTTTCCATAAAACTAAACGGTTTCCAAGCGTATTTGTGTAATAATAATATCCTTTATAATAGGTTGAATATGGATCTGCACCTGATGGAAGAATTGGGTTTGTAAAAGTTTTCTGTTGTGCAAAACTTAGGGTGGTGAGCAATAAAAGGAATAGGTATTTTTTCATTTTCTACGATTCTAAAAAACTATGTTTCTATGTGTTTAAATTTTCTCTCACAGATTTGGCAGATTAAGCAGATAAAAAAATGCTCTATCTCCAAAATCTGTGAGAGAAAAAAATCATTTCTGATTCAGTGCATTAATAACTTCTATGTTCATTTGATTTACCGCTTTAAAATCCATTTTATCTACTTTTCTATCATAGGTCATGAATCCGTTTACTTCACCTTCAACATCTGTTGTTTGTGTATAAACTGCAGCTGAAAATCCTGTTTTTACATAATTCTTCAGGATTTTCGCGTATTTAATATATTCGGCGGTTACCTCTGTCTGATTTTTAAATTTAACATAACCCCAGTTGTCATTTGCTCTCCATAAATGGCCTTCTAATGGTAAACCAATTCCGCCATATTCTCCTAAAACAGTTACTCTTCTGGCATCGTATAAATACATTTCAGGTCCCGGATAATTATGGAGATCTAATATATCGCCTATTTGAAAATGATTTCCTCCGCTTGATGAATTTACTAAACGTCCTGGATCGTGGTTTTTGGTCCATTCGGTAATTTCGACGGTTTTAAATTGTCCCCAGGCTTCGTTAAACGGAACCCAAACCACAATACTTGGATAGGAATACAAATGATCCATAATTTCGCACCATTCCTTTCTGTAAATTTCTTCTGATTTTGGCGAACGCTGTAATTCGGTATCGTCGAAGTATTTTGTGTTTTGCCAAATTGGCTGTTCGTCTCCGCTCGGCATATCCTGCCAAACCAAAATTCCTAGCTGATCACAGTGTGTATACCAGCGTTCCGGTTCTACCTTAACATGTTTTCGAATCATATTAAAGCCTAATTCTTTAGTTTTAATAATATCATATTTTAGGGCTTCGTCAGTTGGTGCTGTGTACAATCCGTCTGGCCACCAGCCTTGATCTAAAGGTCCGAATTGAAAATAATCTTTGTTATTTAACTGCATTCTCATAATTCCGTTTTCATCTCTTTTTGATGAAATTTTTCGCATTGCAAAATAACTTTTCACCTCATCCACTATTTTATTTTTGCTGATTAAACGGATTTTAGTCTGATATAAAAATGGATTTTCCGGCGACCATAATTTAGGGTTACTTATAATGATATCATTACTTTCTGCGACTACAGCTTTTTGCCTAGCGATTTCATTTTCTCCGTCAAAAACAGTAACTTCAATTAAATCACCTTTTTCTGCTCCGTTTACATCGGCTTTAATGCTTATCGTATTTTGATCAATATTGGGTGTTATTTTTAACACCGTAATATTTTTAGGATTTACAGGTTCCATCCAGACTGTCTGCCAAATTCCGGTTACAGGTGTGTACCAAATTCCTTCCGGATTTTTAACTTGTTTTCCTCTTGGCTGAGGTCCGTCGTTTGATGGATCCCAAACTTTTACGACCAGTTTTTGATTTTTCCCTTTTTGAAGAAATGGCGTAATATCAAAAGTAAACGGAGTATATCCTCCCGTGTGAGAACCAACTTTTATATCGTTAATAAAAACTTCTGTTTTCCAGTCTACAGCACCAAAATGCAAAAGAATATTTTTTCCGTTCCAACCCGATTCAACAGAGAAATTGGTTTCGTACCAAAGTTCATTTTTTGAACCTACTTCTTTCATTACGCCGGACAAACTCGATTCAGCCGCAAACGGAACCAAAATCTGCCCGTCGTATTTTGAAGGTGCTGTTTTTCCAAATTCCTGAATGGCGTAATTCCATAAACCATTCAGATTTTTCCATTGGCTTCGCTCCATAATAGGACGGGGATATTCAGGTAAAGTTTTATTCGGGTCAACCTCCAAAGCCCATTTTGTTTTGATTTTGTCTCCCTGCGCTTTCCATTGTGCATTTGCAGCAAATATTGAAAACAAGGCTAAAAAAAGGATACTTTTTCTTTTCATGCTCTATATGTATTGGACATTTTTTCATTAAATAATGCCGTGATTCTTCAAAATCAAAATTGAATTACCAGACTTATATCCACATAAGCCTGGCAATTACTTAAACTAACTTAATTAACCACATTTTATAGTAAAATGTGAGGTGGTAAAGGTTAGATGTTAGATGGATATATTATTTCCGATTAAAAATCCACTAGTCTATTAACTCAAAAAAAGACCTTCTAACATCTAACCTTAAGCATTCTTCATTTTACTTTTTACTTCTAATATCTTTTACAATCCCGAATTTTTTCACCAGATTGTCGTATTCATTTTTAGAGATTGTAATCATACAGCCGTGGCGTACTTTTTCAGGTAAACTGTATTTGTCCCAATCAGAGAAAAAAGTGTAACCTGATGCCTGAAACCACGGGCCGTTTAAATTGTCTGCGATCGATAACCCGTAAGAAACACCGGGATATTGTTCGTAATACATGTACCATATTTTATCATCGGGAGAAGGAATTAACATTGGCGCTTCTCTAAAATTTGGACTGATAGATTGCTGGGGCAAAGAATAAGGCCCTAAAAGGGATTTTGATTTGGCTATCCTGATGGTTTTTCCAGTTGTCCAATACAAAGTTGGATACGTTTCGTCTTTAATCACAGCGTAGTAGGAATCACCGACTTTTCGAATAAAAACATCAATCGTGCCCATATCCCAATCGAATAAACGTTTTGGCATTCCTTCAAAAGTTTTTAAATCTTTAGATAAAACATATAAAGTTCGCTGGCTTGCCCAATAACGTTCGCCATCTTCTTTTGTCCCTTCAAGATGCGGTGTGTGCCATGTCATGATAAACTTTTCAGAATCTTTATCGTAATATAACTTTGGGGCACCTATTCGCTGTAAAGCATTTGAATAATCAGGTGTACTTTTTAAATCAGGCGTATAATCTGAATGTTTTTTCCATGTAATCAAATCCTCAGAAACCCAAATATTGATTGCTTTGGCATCATCGCCCGTATTTCCCGCGATGTAATATTTCCCATCCGGCCCTTTACAGATATCCGGATGTCCTTTATACTCTTCAAAAACTCTTTTTCCGTTGTTGAGGTTTTCCCAATGCAAACCGTCAAGACTTACAGAATAATACAATCTGCCATAATCGGTATGTGTCATATGCGCAAAAAGATAGGCTTCATTTTTTGGCTTTTCATTTCCTTTTACCTGTCCCGGCGGATCTGGCTGCTGTGCTTTCGCAGAAAATCCAATTACGATTGCTATCAGTAAAAAGAGCTGTTTTATTTTTTTCATTTTTATTTCTGTTACGATTAAAATGTTTTTTGCCACAGATTAAAAGAATTAAATGGATTATTTTTTTAATCTGTTTTTGAACATAGCCCAAGGTTTCAACCTTGGGGACGCAATGATTATTGCAGCGTATGTTTCACAAGGTTCCTAAGGTTGAAACCTTGGGCTATGTTTTTTATAGAGAATATTATTTTGCCACAGATTAAAGGATTAGAAAGATTAATCATCTTAATCTGTGAAATCTGTGGCAAAAAAATCTTATTTCTTATTCGCTTCCAAAGTCAGTTTTTTAATCAAATCTGTTTCGGCTTTGATGTATGGAGTTCCGTCTGTGTGCAATACTTCATGAAACCATAGTTTTGGTTCAGCAGTATATGTTTTTGTCCAGCTGTCCCAGGCGTATTTTGTTTGTGTTTTTCCATCAACAAATCCCCAGTTAATCATTCCGACATTGTATTTTCTGGCAATTGGAAGAAAACCTTCAAATGTGCTTCCGTTTGGTCTTGCCATATATTCAGTACAAATCATTGGTTTTCCGTAACGCTGCAATTGTTTAATTACTTTTTCGAAATCCTGAGGCGTATTGTAATTGTGAAAAGAAACAATATCAGATTGTTCTAACTGCATTTTGTGCATTGGCTGCATCTTTGCTTCATCACTCCAGTCTCCAACCCAAACTCCTGAAGTTAACGGCTGTGACGGATTGCTTTCTCTAGCCCACACAAAAATATTTTTTAAGAGCGGAAGAACTAAATCGACTTTATTTTTGATTTCGACTTTTTCATAAGATGGCCCTGTCATGTTATCCGGTTCGTTCCAGACATCCCATCCTAAAATACGTTTGTCATCTTTGAATTTTGAAACGGTTTCTTTTACATATTTCTCTAAACGAGGATACTGCGTTTTATCCTGCAGTGCTTTTTGTCCCGGACTCTGCACCCAGCCTGAATTGTGCGTGTGTGGTTTTGGAGCGTGTTGTTTACCTAAAGCCGGAAACGGATCCCAGCAGGAATCAAATAAAACAAAAAGCGTTTTGATATGATGTTTATCTGCAATTTCCAAAAATTGGTCCATGCGCTTGTAAAGCCCTTCCGCATCTTGCTGGTGCAATAAATCGTGCAGGTAAACGCGCATTACATTCATTCCTAAATTTTCTGCCCAGCCTAATTCCTGATCAATTCTTTTGGGATCAAAAGTATCTTCCTGCCACATCTCTAACTGATTTATAGCTGTGCTGGGAGAATAATTTGAGCCTACTAACCAAGGCTGTTCTGCATACCATTTAGCAGCCTGATCTTTTGTCCAGATTTCTCTTTTTTCAACTGCTGCAGTTTCTTTTTTATTTTCTTCAGAAGTACTCTTTTTGTTGTTACAGCTTAGCAATACTAATCCTGCCAACATAAATGTCAGACACAATTTTACTTTTTTCATTATAATTTTGTTGTTATGAACGGGATCGTTCTTTTATAAGGGAACCGGATTTTTTTTTCCGGTTCCCTTTTAAATAATTAATATTCAGGATGCTGGTCCAGGTTTGGATTATTATCTACATCTACCTGCGGAATTGGTAATCTTTGATTTTTACCTACCGTAAAGTTTTTAAAATCAGGATCACGAAGCGCGATTTTATCAACAGAAGCCTGAGAATTTAAATCTCCCCAGCGTTTTAAATCTTCCCAGCGAACACTTTCTCCGGCTAATTCTAAAACTCTTTCTGTTTTTAATCTTTCTAAAAATTTATCGTGATCGTTTCCAATTTCAGGATGTGCAGCGGCCAAAGTGTTCATATTGACACGTGCGCGAACTAAATCAACATATTGATACGCCTGTGCAGTATTTCCTGTTTCGTTTAAAACTTCGGCGTAGCGTAATAAAATATCAGCATAACGAACAAGTCTGTAATTTACCTGACTGTAATAATCTTCATTATTTCTGTAATAATCACGGCTTCCTTTTCTAAACCATGCTTCATTATTGCCCCATTCCCAGTTTCTTCCGTAAGTTTTGTCTCCAAAATCTGCTTCTAAAGCCGGATAATATAAAGTATATCGCAATCTGGTATCTAAATTTCCATCTTTGTTTTTTTCCTGCTTAAAGGCATCTACTAACCAATAACGTGCCTGTCCGTCAGACCATCCAATTCCTCTTGGTGCAAAAAACTGACCGCGATTACTGGAAACTGCTGCATTTGGATCTTCACCAGTTCCGCCTTTTCTTTGATCTCCAAACTGAATTTCAAAAACAGATTCACTGTTGTTTTCATTTACATCCGTAAAATTGTCTCTGTAATTGGTAACTAAACTGTATCTAGCACCGGGACCTGTAATTAAATATTCTAAAGCTGCTTTTGCTTCAGGCCATTTGTGCTGCTGCATGTATGCTTTTGCAAGAAAAGCTTTTGCCGCACCTTTATCCGGTCTTCCTGTCTGGTCGCCTGCCCATTCTGCCGGCAAATCAGTATAGGCTTCATTTAAATCTTTTTCAATCTGAGCCCAGACTTCTGTTATATTTCTTTGCTGCGGTAAATCTGCCGGGGTTGACGGCTCTAAAACCAAAGGAATATTTTCCCAAAGAATAGCTGCATAATAGTAATGTAAGGCTCTGAAAAACTTCGCTTGTGCTAAAATTCTCTTTTTATCCTCTTCATTTTGAAATGTAATATTCGGGACATAAGCCAAAACCTGATTACATCTAAAAACAGCTTTGTAAGTATCTCTCCAGGTTACAACATTTCCTTCCCAAAAATTATAATTGATATAATTGAATCTTGTCCAGTCTGCTAATTCTGTCCACGGACTATTACTAAATCCTTCGTCAGAAGTCAGGTCCAAACGAAAATAAATCCATCTCGCCCACAAGCCGTCTTTATAAAACATGGCATAAATGGAGTTAACGCCAGCCTGTGCATCAGTTTCAGTTTTCCAGTATTGATCTACAGTTATATCATTTGGGCTGTTCAGATCTAATTCATTTTCGCAAGATGATGCAAAAAACAGACCCAGAAAAACTACGGTTATTATTATTATTTTTTTCATTATGCTATTTTTTTAAAATTAAAAGCTAAACTCAACACCAAAAGAATAAGTCTGAAGATTTGGGAAAGCACCATTATCTACTCCT
This sequence comes from Flavobacterium sp. Root901, assembly GCF_001429765.1. Taxonomy (GTDB): domain Bacteria; phylum Bacteroidota; class Bacteroidia; order Flavobacteriales; family Flavobacteriaceae; genus Flavobacterium. The sequence goes on along the minus strand of NZ_LMJB01000011.1, from coordinate 25,519 downwards.
CTTTCAAAAATATTACTGTTAGTAAACTCCGGATCTAAGCCTTTGTATTTTGTAATTGTAATAATATTTTGGGCCGATAAGGTTAATCTTGCTCTTGTAATTCCTGAATTTTTCAAGACAGTATCAGGCAGGTTATAACCAAAACCAATGTATTTAAGCCTGATAAAATCACCGTTTTCCAGGAAACGGTCACTGTCTCCTCTTGAGTTTAAGGTTGAACCTTTTGTAATTCTTGGAAAATCAGTATTTGGATTTTCCGGAGTCCATGGCTGAATTCCTCTTCTGTAATTACTATTATCATCAAAACGATCCACAACACTTCTATATCCGTCATAAACAGTTGCACCATGAGAAGCAATCCAGTTCATGGAAAAATCAAAACCTTTATACTCTGCTCCGGCATTTAAACCCATTTCAAATTCGGGCCATGGACTTCCAACAATGTCTTTATCTTTATTGTTGATTTCTCCGTCACCATTTACATCTTTAAAACGAATATCTCCCGGTACAGCATTTGGCATAATTACTTTTCCTTCTGCATTTTTGTAACTTTGAATTTCTTCCTGAGACTGAAACAATCCGTCTGTTTGTAAAACGTACCACATTCCTACAGGACTTCCCTGACGTGTAATTGTATTTCCCGAAATATTTTCATTTTGTCCATTACCTAATGAAACCAGTTTATTATTTACTTTGGTAAAATTGACAGAAGCATTAAATGAGAAATCATTGATTTTTTTACTGTAAGCCAGTTCCAATTCAATACCTTTATTTTCTACAGTCGCAGCATTAGAAATTGGATTACCGCCGTCGTTACCTGTAGTTAATAAAATTGGAAAACCAAATAATACATCTTCTGTACGGGCAATAAAATAATCTGCCGTAAAACGAAGATCATTGTTAAGGACACCAAGATCTAAACCAAAATTGGTTTGTTTTAGTTTTTCCCAACGCAATTCTGCATTTGATAATCTTACCTGAGCTGCAGATGGATATAAGATCTGACCATCTCCTAAAACAATCTGTCCAAAATTATTGACAAAGCTTTTATATTCGTAATTGCCAATGTTTCCTGATCCTAATTCTCCATAACTTGCTCTTAATTTTAAATCTTTTATAAACTCTGATTTAAAGAAAGATTCATTGCTTACTCTCCATCCGGCAGAAACTGACGGGAAATTACCCCATTTATTGTCATCACTAAATCTTGAAGAACCATCACGTCTGATTACTGCATTAAACAAGTAACGATTGTCATAGTTGTATTCTAATCTTCCTAAATAAGATGCTAAAGCCGCTTCGTTTATAAAACCTCCAACTACAGGCGAATCTCCCTGGTTTAAAACATCATAATATTGTCCTGTTCCTGAGTTTATAGGCAGATTTCTTTTTGTACCGTAAATTTGATCATAAGTATCTTTTTGAAAAGTCTGACCAACTAAAATCGTTAAATCATGTTTGCCAAATTCTTTTTTGAAAGTCAGCGTGTTTTCGAATAATTTTGTTTGAGACCTTCCTTTATTCTGATCTGTATACGATTGATCCGGCGGTTGGTTTAATGTCCAGTTCCCCACTTTTCTTAAAAATTTGTATGAATCAAAACTGGTTTCATATCCAAAGTTGAAACGATATTTAAGCCATGGGGCAAATTTTAACTCGGCCCATACATTTCCTCTAATTCTAAAATTTTCATTTATAGTATTTGCAAAATCAGCAATTGCCAGAGGATTGGTACCAAAAGTATCGGCAACACCTTGTTTACCGTAGCCGTAGCCCCCCGGATTTGCTTCATCATAAACCGGAATTGTCGGCGTTAATCTGTAAACATCAATAATTGGGTTACCGGACATTTCATCTGTTTTTGAATTGCTGATGGCTAAATTTTCTCCAATGCTGAAAATTCCTTTCGAACCGCTGGAATTTACCCTGAATGATATTCTGTCAAAATCAGTTCCGATAACAGTTCCTTCATTTCCAAAATAATTACCAGACATAAAAAAACTGGAATTGTCGCCTCCTCCGGCAAAACTTACATTATAATCCTGCATCATTCCTGTTCTGAAAACTTCATCCTGCCAGTCTGTATTAACTGCCATATTTAAGTTTTGTCTTGGAATTCCGGCATTATCATAAGCCTGATTATTCAATTTTGCGAATTCTTCTGTTCCCATTAAATCATATCGTGGAATCGTAGTAAAACTTGTTTTTGCAGATGCCTCAACCACAAGCGGTCCTTTTTTACCTTTTTTGGTCGTAATGATAATTACACCGTTTGCAGCTCTGGAACCATAAATTGCTGCTGCCGAAGCATCTTTTAAAACCTGAATCGATTCAATATCGTTTGGGTTAAAATCTCTGTTTGCAGTCGTAATAACCCCATCAATTACGTATAATGGATTAGTGTTCTGCAGATTTTTCAATCCACGGATTTCAATATTTGCTTCCTGTCCGGGACGTCCTCCGCCTCGAACTTTAACTCCAGTTACCAAACCCTGCAGTCCATCGGCAACTGTTGTTACCTGTCTTTTTTGGATTTCTGTAGCTTTTACCAGCGACACAGCTCCTGTAAGGTCTTTTTTCTGCTGTGATCCGTAACCTACTACGACTATTTCATCCAGTTTCATCGCATCTCCTTGTAATGTAACATTGATGGAAGTTTTGTTGTTGATTTCAATTTCTGTTGTTTTATAGCCTTGTGAGCTAAAAATTAGCGTTTGGTTTCCGGCTGCAATGATTTTGTATGTTCCGTCAAAATCTGTAACGGCACCGTTTTTTGTGTTTTTGATCACAACGTTGGCAAACGGAATCGATTCTCCTGTTACAGAGATTACTTTTCCCGTTATGGTTATTTGCTGTTGTGCGTACGTTTGCTGTAATAATAAACTAAAGAAAAACAAGAGGTAATATCTCTTCTTTAAAATTTGAGTGATCTTTGTTTTCATTGATTTGTCATTTAGATAGTTTTCTTTTTTGGTTGGTTTTAAAATTGTTTTAAAAATTCTAATCATCTCTGATTCGAGCAAAAAAATAATTAATATTGCCCAGTGCTAATAATTCATTCATTTTGTTTCAAAATTATTGATGGCATATTTTTTCAAATGTAATTTTATTGATGACATATTTTTTAAGCCTAAAAATTATCAATATCATTTATTTGAAAATTCAAAGTAGATAATTTTAATTCAAAATAAAATGATTCATTTGTGTCAATTTCTATCTCAAATGATTCAAATTGTATAAAAAAGACCGGAAAAATCGAGACTTGCAACATTTTGTAGAATATTGACACGATTTGAACAAGCCGTTATTTTTTCATAAAAAATACAACTATGCGTAAATTCTTTCTTTTAGTATTATTTTTGATTTTTTCGCTAAATTTTATTCAGGCACAAGAATATTATTTTAAACATTTTCAGGTTGAAGAAGGGCTTTCAAACAACACCGTTTTAACTTCTCTACAAGATGAAGACGGCTTTATGTGGTTTGGAACAAAAGATGGTCTGAACCGGTTTGACGGCTATCGTTTTAAAACCTATCGCAACAATGCCGATCCGGTTCATAGTTTAGGAAGCAACTATATTCAGTCACTCCATGAGTACAAAGGCACAATTTGGGTTGGAAGTGACAAAGGTTTGTATCAATACGATAAAAAAACAGACAAATTCACCGTTTTAAACGAAGCTATTAACGATCGTATCAATGATATTAATCATGATAAAAACGGGAATATCTGGTTTATCTCCGGAAATATACTTTACAAATATTCGACTGTAAAAAAAGAAACCAAAACTTTTAACCCAAACAAATACTTTATTGCTACTTCTATTTCCCGCGATGCAAAGGGTCAGATCTGGGCTTCTTCCCTAAATAAAATTTATCACTATTCTGAAGAAAATCTTTCTTTTGAAAATATTCCGTTTACAGTTCCGGCCGGTTCTGCCAATTTCAGGATTACAGTAATATATGCTTTGGACAAAAACAATATTGTTATAGGAACACAAGATGATGGCGTTTTGCTTTATAACATTCAAAATAAAACAACTGCGAGTTTAGAATTTTCTACAAAAAAACCGGTTTATGTCCGTCAGTTTAAAAAGAAAGGAAATGACGAGCTCTGGATTGCCAGCGAATCCGGAGTTTATGTTTATAATTTAAAAACAAAATCAAGTGTTAATCTCAAAAAAAATTATAACGATCCGTATGCGATTTCAGACAACGCATCATATTCAATAACAATTGATAAGGAAAACGGAATCTGGGTTGGAACTTATTTTGGCGGTATCAATTACCATCAGAAGCAATACACGCAATTCAAAAAATATTTTCCGCAGAAAGGGCAGAATTCCATCAGCGGAAGCGCGGTTAGGGAAATTCATAAAGACGACAAAGGCGATTTGTGGATTGGTACCGAAGATGCCGGTTTAAACCGATTTAATCCTAAAACTCAAATTTTTACTTCGTATTTACCAAACGGAAGCAAGAATAGTGTTTCGTATTATAATATTCACGCTTTAATGCCGAGAAAAGATAAAATCTGGGTAGGAACTTTTGAACATGGTTTAGATGTTTTGGACCGAAATACGGGTAACGTTGTACGGCACTACAGCGCTAATAATCCTGCATCTGGTTTGCGGAGTAATTTTATTTTTTCTTTTTATGAAACCAAAAAAGACGAATTGATTGTGATTACGACAATGGGACTTTATCGCTATAATGAAATTAATGACAATTTTGAAACCTTAAAAATATTTCCGGAAACAACACATTATACTACTTATAAGGAAGACAGCGACGGGAATCTCTGGGCTGGAAGTTATCGTGATGGTTTGTTTTATTACAATCCGAAAACTAAAAAGAAAGAGGTTTTTATTTATGATTACAAAAACCCAAACGGCATCAGCAATAATTCCATCAATTATATTTTTGAAGACAGTTCGAAAAATTTATGGTTTGCTACAGAAAACGGACTGGATTTATTTGATAAAAAGACAAGGAGCTTTAAAAAATTTACAACCAAAAACGGATTCCCAAGTAATGTTGTGTATTCAATTTTAGAAGATGATTCAAAAAATTTATGGCTGACAACTTCTAAGGGTCTGGTAAAATTTAGTCCGGATCATAAAAGCATCAAAATTTATACAACGGCAAACGGATTACTGAGCGATCAGTTTAACTATGCATCGGCTTTTAAAGATGCAAACGGAGATATGTATTTTGGAAATCTAAACGGAATGATCAGCTTCAATCCGAAGAATTTTACAAAGAACAAATACACGCCTTCAATTTTTATTACCAATCTGCAGATTAATAATAAAGATATTGATGCTAATGAAAATGATTCTCCTATCAAGCAGTCCATTTCGCATATTGATGAACTGGAACTTAATAACAGCCAGTCGTCTTTTAATCTGGAATTTGCCTCATTAAATTATACCGCACCGGAACTCACTGAATATTGGTATAAACTCGAAAATGTTAATAATGACTGGGTTTACCTGGAACGCAATAATAAAGTTTTCTTTACGGAACTGGCACCCGGAGATTATGTTTTTAAAGTAAAATCGCTGAATAGCTTTGGTGTCTGGAGTAAAGAAGTAGCGTTAAAAATCAGGATTCTGCCTCCTTTTTGGGCAAGCTCTTATGCTTATTTTTTCTATTTTCTGCTCATTTGCGGTTCGTTTTACTACATCATCCGCTATTCTCAGAATTTGACTCAGATTAAAAATAACCGAAAAATAAAACATCTAAACGACGAAAAAGAAAAAGAGATTTATCAGGCCAAAATTGACTTTTTTACCAATGTCGCTCACGAAATCAGAACGCCCTTAACATTGATAAAAGGTCCATTGGAAAAACTTTTGGTAATGGAACACAAATCGCCGGAAGTGCCTCAGAATCTTTCTATAATGAAGAAAAATACATCGCGTTTATTAAAACTGGTAAATGAATTACTTGATTTTAGAAAATCTGAAATTGGAGGATTGAAACTCACTTTCGTGGAAGCAAATATTTCATCTATGGTTCGGAATTTACATTTACGTTTCAGTCAGTTAATCGAAGAAAAAGGGATTGAATTTGAACTCGAACTGGGCGATAAAGACATTTTTGCTTTTGTGGATAAAGAGGCTTTCAAAAAAATCCTGAGCAATTTAATGAGTAATGCCATTAAATATTCGACAGACAAGGCCTCAATCACGCTTTTTAGAGATGACAAGAAACTGACTTTACTGGTAAAAAACGACGGAAACCTGATTCCGTTTCATTTAAAAGATAAAATTTTTGAACCATTTTTCAGGGTCGATAATATGGATCCGACTTCAGGAACCGGAATCGGGCTCTCGCTGGCGCATTCGTTAACGCAATTGCATAATGGAAACCTGCAGTTAATTCCGGATTCAAAAGTGAATATTTTTGAACTTGTGGTTCCGCTTCGACAGGAAGAAGAATTTATGTTTTATAACGAACCTGAAAAAGAAACAGAAGCAGAATCTGAAACCATAGAAATTGAAAATAAAAATGAAAAAACGCAGCTTTTAATAGTCGAAGACAATGAAGATTTATTGAATTTTATCACGGCTGAATTAGCTCCGTTTTATACGATTCTAAAAGCAGATAATGGCGAAAATGCTTTAAAAATAATTCATAATGAGAATATACAGCTTGTAATCAGCGACGTTTCGATGCCGGTTATGGACGGAATTACTTTATGTAAGGAAATTAAAACTAATCTGGAAACAAGCCATATTCCCGTAATTTTACTTACTGCCAAAAACTCGCTGAAATCGCAGATTGACGGTCTTGAAGTGGGCGCAGATGCTTATATCGCAAAACCTTTTTCAATGGATTATTTAAAGGTTCAGGTAAATAATCTGATTGAAAACAGAAAGCAGATCATGAATTATTATGCGAGTTCTCCGTTGTCGCATATTAAAAGTATTGCGCACAATAAAACCGACGAAAAATTCCTGAAAAAACTCGACGAAGAAATCCTGAAAAACATAACAGATTCTGATTTAAGCGTGGAATCCCTGGCGGAAATCATGAACATGAGCCGTTCGACTTTATATCGAAAAATTAAAGATATTTCCAATTTAAGTCCAAATGAACTAATTAATATTGTGCGTTTAAAACGTGCTGCCGAATTACTCTTAAACGAGAATTATAAAATGTACGAAATCGCAGAAATGGTAGGTTATAAATCGCAGACAAGTTTTGGCCGAAATTTTCAAAAGCATTTTACCATGACACCTTCGGAATATATTGCGATGAATAAGTAAGCACTCGTTTTAGTTTTGCGATTCGAATAAAAAAAGCCCTTTCAGAATGAAAAGGGCTTTAACAATTGCGTGTATTTATGGTTTAGAGATTCATTTTTTTAGCATCTTCAACAAATTGTTTCAGGCCAATATCAGTCAGCGGATGTTTTAATAATCCTTTAATTGCTGAAAGTGGCCCTGTCATTACATCAGATCCTATTTTGGCACAATTAACGATATGCATGGTATGTCGTACAGAAGCTGACAATATCTGGGTTTGGTAATCGTAATTATCGTAGATTTCTCTTATTTCGGCTATTAAATGCATTCCGTCTGTAGAAACGTCATCTAATCTTCCTAAAAATGGAGAAACATAAGAAGCTCCTGCTTTTGCCGCCAATAAGGCCTGGCCGGCAGAAAATACAAGAGTTACATTTGTCTTTATTCCTTTTGAAGAAAAATATTTACAGGCTTTTATACCATCACCAATCATGGGCAGTTTTACCACAATCTGCGGATGCAGCGCTGCGAGTTCTTCGCCTTCTCTTACCATCCCGTCAAAATCGGTTGAAATTACTTCAGCCGAAACATCTCCGTCAACAATATTACAAATATCCAGATAATGTTTGAGTATATTTTCTTTTCCGGTAATGCCTTCTTTTGCCATTAAAGACGGATTTGTGGTTACTCCATCCAGAACACCAAGAGATTGTGCTTCTTTAATATCTTCTAAATTAGCGGTATCAATAAAAAATTTCATGCTTTTTGGTTTAAGGTTAGCTGCAGAGACACGTTGTAAAGATGTTTTTTATCACACAAATTAGTTGATAAACCCAACAGTTTTTAGAAACTGTCAGGTTTAACTTTATAGGTTTTACCAATTAAATATATTGGTTAATAATATTCTCAAACAATTCTTGTTTACCGCTTTGAAGTGCTAATTCTCCATTTTGATTGGCGATTTCGTATAAATCTTTAAGGTTTAATTTTCCGTTTTCGAAATCTTTTCCTTTTCCAGAATCAAATGAACTGTATCTTTCTTTTCTTAATTTTTCGTAAGGAGAAGAAGTAATGATTTTATCTGCAGTCAGTAAAGCTCTAGCAAAAGTATCAGCTCCGCCAATGTGTGCCAAGAAAACATCTTCCAGATCCGTAGAATTTCTTCTGATTTTAGCATCAAAATTAACTCCGCCTCCTTGTAAGCCTCCTGCTTTTAAGAAAACCAGCATTGCTTCTGTAGTTTCCTGAATGTTGTTCGGAAATTGGTCTGTATCCCATCCGTTTTGGTAATCACCTCTGTTAGCATCGATACTTCCTAACATTCCTGCTTTTGCCGCAACTTCTAATTCGTGCTGGAAAGTATGTTGTGCCAATGTAGCGTGGTTTACCTCAATGTTGATCTTGAAATCTTTGTCTAAACCATATTCTTTTAAGAATCCAATAGCGGTTGCCGAGTCAAAATCGTATTGGTGTTTAGATGGTTCCATTGGTTTTGGCTCAATAAAGAAAGTCCCTTTAAAACCCTGTGCCCTTGCATAATCTCTGGACATTGCCAAAAATTGCGCCATGTGGTCTAATTCTCTTCCCATATCTGTATTTAAAAGAGACATATAACCTTCTCTTCCACCCCAGAATACGTAGTTTTCTCCACCTAAAGCAATTGTAGCATCCAAAGCCAATTTTACTTGTCCTCCGGCTCTTGCTACCACATTAAAATCTGGGTTTGTCGCCGCACCGTTCATGAATCTTGGGTTTGAGAAACAGTTTGATGTTCCCCAAAGTAATTTAATTCCGGATTCTGCTTTTTTCTGTTTTAAATAATCCGTAATAAAAGCCAGACGCTTTTCTGATTCTGCAAAAGTTGCACCTTCAGCAATCAAATCATAATCGTGGAAACAGAAATAATCGAATCCCATTTTGCTGATAAATTCAAAAGCAGCATCGGCTTTATCTTTTGCCGCCTGATACGGATCTGAAGACTGATCCCATGCAAATTGCTGTGTTCCGGGACCAAACGGATCACTTCCCTGTCCACAGAATGTATGCCAGTAAGCAATGGCAAATTTAAAATGTTCGCGCATTGTTTTTCCGGCTACAATCTGATCCGGATTATAATATTTAAACGCTAACGGATTGTCAGATTCTTTTCCTTCAAATTTAATTTGGCCAATACCTTTGTAGTATTCTTTATCTCCTAAAACTATCATTTGATTCTTTTATTTAGTTGTTAATATTAATTCTAATTCTTGTTTCCATTTCTTATAAGCCTTTTCATAAGGTTCTTTGTTAGTCAGCGGTAAAAAAGTCATTACATGATCGTTGGAACTAATATTTGCTCCAAATTTGCTGTAATCACCATCTTTTAAACCAACTGCTCTCGCCGCGCCAACCGCTCCTGTTGTATTGTAAATTTCAATTTCGTGACCAATTAAAGTTGCAACTGTGTTGGAGAAAATTTCTGAGCGGAACAAATTATCATTTCCTGCTCTAATCACGTTAATTGTTGCATTATCAGCTTTTAAGCATTCCATTCCGTATACAAAAGAAAAAGCAATTCCCTCTAAAGAAGCCCTGAACAAATGCGCGCTGTTATGAATATTAAGGTTGAGGTTTAAAAAATGTGTTCCAATGTTTTTATTGTTGAACATACGCTCGGCACCATTTCCAAACGGAATTACAATAACTCCTTCTGATCCTATCTCGACATTAGAAGCTTTTTCATTCATCGCTTCATAACTTTCATTACCCATATTATTTCGAAGCCATCTGTATTGGATTCCGGCTCCATTGATATTCAAAAGTTTGCCAACTCTTGGCTTTTCCAGTTCGTAGTTTACGTGAACGAAATTGTTTACTCTGGTACTTTTTCCCGAAGACATTTCGCTTACGGCATAAAACACTCCCGATGTTCCGCCTGTTGCCGCTACTTCTCCCGGATTCAATACATTTAAAGCCAAAGCATTATTTGGCTGATCTCCTGCTCTGTAAACAATTGGAATTCCAACAGGAAGCCCTGATTCTTTTGATGCTTTTTCAGTTACAACTCCCTGATTTGTAAAATTCTCAACAATATTTGGGGTAAGGGACTTGTCGATTCCGTAATAATCCAAAAGCCAGTCTGCTGTTTTATTTTCTTTATAATCCCACAGCATTCCTTCAGACAAACCATTTTTGGTAGTGGTTACTTCGCCGGTTAATTTTAAAGCGATGTAATCTCCCGGAAGCATGTATTTATGGATTTTATTATAAATTTCAGGTTCGTTTTCTTTTACCCATTTCAATTTCGAAGCGGTAAAATTTCCCGGAGAATTCAGCAAATGTTCCATACATTTTTGTTCTCCAATTTCGGCGAAAGCCTTATTTCCAATTTCAACGGCACGGCTGTCACACCAAATAATTGAATTTCGAAGTGCATTTCCGTCTTTGTCTGAAATCACCAATCCATGCATTTGGTACGAAATCCCAATTCCCTGAATTTTAGAAGCCTCAATATTAGCTTCGCGAATTGCCCTTTTGGTTGCCGTACAAATGTATTCCCACCACATATCAGGATCTTGCTCTGCCCAGTCTGAGTGAAGCGAAACAATTTCCATTTCGTTTTGAGGTTCATTCAAAACAATTATTTTCTTTCCTGTTTCTGCTTCAACGATCGCCGTTTTTACAGAAGAACTTCCAATATCATATCCAATATAATACATACTTACAATGATTCTCTTAATATTAATTTTGTCGGCACATAACACTGAGTATTTTCATCATGCGTAATAAATGCCGCTGCTTTGGTTCCTAATTCTTTAAAATCAGTTGAAACAACTGAAATCCCTTTGTAAATAAATTTCTTCATCGGCGTTTCGTTGTATGACAAAAAGCCAACATCTTTTCCGGGCTCTAAATCTTTTTCTTTACACTGCTCTAAAAAGTATCCTAAAATCCTGTCGCTCACGCTGATGTAAGCAATTCCTTTTTCGATATTGAACTTTTTAGGATCAGTGATAATTTCATATTGAAAATGAAAATCAGCACAGAATTTCTTAAAAAATTCCACTGTTTCCCAAGGATGATTGGTAAAATCCGGATATACAAATTGTATCTTTTTATACTTTTTAAACAAATCAACAGCCTCCGTCAAAGACTCATAAAAAGCGTTTCCAAAATCCTGAAAAACATAATTATTAATTTTATCCGCCTGGATATTCCAATCGATTAAAAGCAATTTATCATTTGAAATTGCGGATAAAGCCGAAGCAATTTCTTCGTGATCAAAATTCATTACTACATATTTGTAATACTTCCCGATTCCATTATTGATGATCGTTTTAAAAACATCAATATTATAATGATGAAACTGTACATCTGTAATCACATTATCCGGCAGGTTATTGACAAAAGAGTGATACAAAACTTCTTTATAAGCTTTAAAAGTATCTAAAACCAAAAGTACTTTTCTTGTCTCACCCGAAACATAATACCCTTTATTCGGTACAGAATCGATGGTTTTTTGGTCTTTTAAAATCGTATAAGCCTTAAAAACCGTGTCTCTCGATAACTGATTCGTTTTACAAATGCTATTTACAGAAGGAAGCAAATCTCCCTTTTTCAGAATATTCTCTGCAATGGCATTTGTTATCCCGTCTACCAATTGCTGGTATTTGGGCACATCACTTTCATGATTTATTTCAAATACAAATTTTTCTTGTTCATCATTTAGCATACCGTTCTGTTCCGTTCTGTTATGGTACGCTAAAGTATGTAAAAAACTTTTATAAAAAATTATTATTTTGTTTAAAATTGTTATTTTATGATATGTTTCGCAAAGAAATTAAGCAATCTTGTCATTTCGACGGATGAAGAAAATCTTCGCAGGAAATTCCGCAATTTTTGCCGGGCCATTTACGAAGAGTTCTCCTTGCGTCGAAATGACAAAACTGAAAGAAAAACTCTTTCCAACACAACCGATTGTAATTTTTGTCAAATTTTTTTTTAATCAATTAATCTTCTAATTCCGTATGGATCAATAGTTATAATCGAACCATCTTCCATATAATCAATTTTAGTTACTTTCATACTTCTTAAATGGGTTACGCCTTTTGACAAACTTGAATCATGATAAAATAAATACCATTCGTTTTCGACTTCACAAATAGAATGATGAGAAGTCCAGCCCACAACCGGATTTAATATTCTGCCCTGATACGTGAACGGCCCATAAGGATTATCGCCAATGGCATAACAAATAAAATGTGTATCGCCTGTTGAGTACGAGAAATAATACTTTCCGTTATATTTATGAACCCAGGAGGCTTCAAAAAAACGACGGTTATTATCGCCTGCCAAAAGCACTTTTCCGTTTTCATCCAGGATTTTAATTTCCTGCGGATCTTCTGCAAACTCCAGCATATCATCGCGAAGCAGAGCAACAATAGGACCTAAAGCAGGTTCCTCACCAGAAGGTTCTTCGTTATACTGATCGTATATATTATTTCTGTATTTCTGAAGCTGTCCGCCCCAGATACCGCCAAAATAAATATAATGTTTCCCGTCTTCATCCTCAAAAACAGCAGGATCAATACTATAACTGCCTTTTATCGCATCTGGTTCTGACTTAAAAGGACCTGAAGGAGAATCACTAATCGCAACTCCAATCTGAAAAATCCCGTTGGCGCGCTTAGCAGGAAAATACAAGTAATATTTTCCGTTTTTATGCGCCGCATCAGGCGCCCACATTTGTTTTTCGGCCCAGGCAACATCTTTTACATGCAGTGCAACACCGTTATCAACAGCTTTAGATGAAATATTGTCCATAGAAAACACATGATAATCTTCCATTCCAAAATGATCTCCATTATCATTAAATGGAATCCCGGCATCAATATCATGCGATGGATAAATATAAATTTTACCATTAAATACATGCGCAGACGGATCGGCTGTATAAATGTGAGAAACTAAAGGCTTAGAAATCGCCAGTTCATTAATTTCCTCGAAATTAATTTGTTCAATGCTATCTTCGGGCATAGGTGTATTTTATTTTTAAATAATTAAGTTCTTCTTTCTTTTAGTTCTGTTTCGATCTGCACTTCCATCTGCTTATTAATTTTATAGAAAAAAAGCAATCCGGCTCCAATTAAAAATGGAATTGCAGGAAAAATGCTGACTAATAATTTGATTCCGTTAATGGCAGTTTCAGTTTGTACCGCAGAATTTGGCATATAATGAAAATAGCCTAAAAACAAGGTTGTCAATGCACCGCCAATACTTAATCCTGCTTTTAAACCTACCATCATGGCAGAGAAGATTATTGCGGTGGCACGGCGATTGTTCAGCCATTCAGAATAATCGGCAACATCTGCAATCATTGCCCAAAGGATCGGGATGGTAATTCCGTAAAAAAATCCATGTAAAATTTGGGAGAAAAATATTAAACCAATTGATGCTGGCGGAAAGAAATAAAACGCAATGATAAACAAGGTGGAGATAAATAAAAACAACCTAAATACATTTCGTTTTCCATATTTATCTGCCATGTTTTTAGATAAAGTAATTCCAACAATCATGAAAATAATACCGCCGGCATTAAACAATCCGAATCCGGCTGAAACAGGATCATTACCAAAATGATTTAAACCTATATTTGACAAAGTATTTAAAATAGGCTGAATAAAAAGCGCTAATTGGTTTTTATCTACATAGTTTTCAAAATAATAAACATAAGAACCGCCTTTCATCGCCAATGTAATAAAAACCAAAGTCGTAAGCGAAAGCATAATGATCCAGGGTCTGTTTTTTACTAAATCACTCAGATCTTCTTTTATGCTTGATTTTTGTTCCGGCTTTGGAATAATTCTTTCTTTTGTTGTCAAAAATGTGATTAAAAGCATGATTGTTCCAATGATTGCCAGAACGGTCATTACTTTTTCAATACCAATTGCCTTATCTCCGTTTCCGGCACTTTTTATAATTCCCAGCATGAAAACCTGCACAAAAAACTGTGCAAACATAACCGCCACAAAACGATAAGACGACATACTGTTTCTTTCGGACATATCGCCTGTTATAACACCGCTTAAAGCGGAGTACGGCAGATTATTTCCGGCATAAAAAAGCAGTAATAAAGTATAGGTTGCAACGGCATAAATTACTTTTCCTTTATATGAAAAATCCGGAGTAGAAAATGCCAGCAGCGCCACTACTCCAAGCGGAATTGCAGTTAATAAAATCCACGGTCTGAATTTTCCCCATTTGGTACTGGTCCTGTCTGCTAAGATGCCAATAACAGGATTGAAAACAAAAGCCGCAATTAAACCAACAATTAACATTATAATCGAAGAGTCTGTTGGCGACAATCCGTAAATATCAGTGTAGAAATAAGCCAGATAGGTCATCAAAGTCTGAAAAACTAAGTTGGCAGCCAAGTCTCCTAAGCTGTATCCAACTTTTTCTTTGATAGATAATTTTTGTGAAATGTTATTCATTAGTGGTTTGTGGTTATTTGATGGTTTGTCAGCAAAGTTATTTCTGGTTAAATGCTCATTCTTTATTTGGTTTGTCCTTTTGCTGCCAAAAGAAATCAAGCTTTATATAAACAAAAAATTGATGATTTTCGAAACAAAATTCTAACGGATTTTCTTATCGTTCAAAATGGAAAAATTCAATTAAAAATTAAACAATCGGTTGTGTAAAATTATATAAAAAAATATGTTGTGCAAATTTACTTTGCTTATTTTAAATAATATTCTAAAAAACAACCGATTGCTAATAGTATTTTAAATAAAAATTGTTGTAACGCCATTATTCTTCTTTTTTCTTTAATTTCAAAATGCTTTCATAAGCCGGTTTATGTTTCAGATCTTTGTCAAAAGGAAGCGGATAATTGGTTCTTCCCTTTATCGGCCAGTCGTTTAACCAAGATTGTCCATCATAAACTCCCCAAAAAGTAATCCTGCTTATTTTGTCTTTATGCTTTAAAAATAGTTTAAAAATAGACGCGTAACGCTCTGCTAACTTTGTTTGAATGGAATCCGGAAGTTTTTCAGGATATGGATTCATTTTGGCATTTCCTTCAAATTTCTGATTTACATCGGCACCTTTTAAATCCCACGGATTTGGCAAAACAGTGATGTCTAATTCTGTAAAAGCAACTTTAATCCCTAATGCAGAATATTCCAGAATGCTTTTTTCAATTTCTTCTATTGATGGACTTTCCAATCGCCAGTGTCCCTGAATCCCTACTCCGTCAATCTTTCCTCCCGCTGCTTTTATTTTTTTGATCAAAGCAATTGCTCCGGCTCTTTTTGCAGGTTCTTCAATATTATAATCATTGTAATATAAATCTACTTTAGGATCGGCTTTTGCGGCCAGTTTAAAAGCGTCAATCAGGTATTTTTCACCAAGCGTTTTCAAAAAAACAGATTGTCTTAAAGTTCCGTCATCATTTAAAGCTTCATTTACAACATCCCAGGAATTAATTCTTCCTTTGTATTTTGAAACAATCGTAGTGATATGATCTTTCATAAATGCTTTCATTTCTGTACTGTCAGCGATTTTTTCCATCCAAGGCGCCAATTGACTGTGCCATATCAAAGTATGTCCATGAATAAACATTTTATTTTTTTCTCCATAAGCCACATATTTATCCGATAAAGCAAAATCATATTGATCTTTCTGCGGATGCACATACATCGATTTCATGATATTTTCTGCAGTAATGGCGTTAAACTCTTTTTTTATCAAAGAATCTTCTTTAGCATTTTTTGCTTCAATTTGGCCGGCATTTAATGCAGTTCCAATTAAAAAATCATTTTTATAAGCATCTTTTAATGAAAGTTTTTCTTTCTGAGACGTACAACTTACGAGGAAAAAAGTCGTGACGATAAATAAATAAGGATTAATAAATTTCATGTTTTTTGGTTTAATAGTTACTTTTTTTGATCCTTAAAAATTACAAATTCAATTTATAAGCAATCCCCATTTCTAACCCTCTCAGTTCTGCAAGACCTTTTAATCTTCCTGTGAGAGAATATCCGGGATAAGTTTCTTTGGACTGATCAACTGAATGCAGAAACCCGTGATCCGGGCGCATTGGCAGACTTGATTTAGTTTTATCCATCAACAATACTATTTTTTCTATGATAGCTGCCATATTAGCATCGCCGGTTAAATGTTCTGATTCCCTAAAAATTGTTTCGCTTTCGCGGATAGTATTCCGAAGATGCAAAAAGTGAATCCGGTCTCCAAAGTCGTCTATAATCTTCTCCAGATTATTATCGGGATTTGCGCCCAAAGAGCCTGTACAATAACACAAACCGTTTGCCTGTAATGGCACTGCTTCCAAAATGCTTTTGATATCTTTTTCGGTAGAGACAATCCTTGGAAGTCCCAAAACAGAAAACGGCGGATCATCCGGATGAAGAGCCAGTTTTACTCCTGCTTCTTCTGCAGCGGGAGCCACTTCTGATAAAAAATAAATTAGATTTTCTTTTAGTTTTTCATTGTCAATATTTGCATAATTATCTAACAATGATAAAATCTGTTCTGCTGTAAAATTGATTGTGCTTCCCGGCAGTCCCAATAAAACATTTTTAAATAATAATGCTTTTTCAGATTCAGAAAGTTTGTTTCCAAAATGCATTGCGTTTTGTTTTTGAATTTCCGAATAATCATTTTCAGCATTTGGTCTTTTTAAAAGAAAAACATCAAAATAGGTAAAAGCATCCTGATTGTACAACAAAGCTTTGCTTCCGTCTTTATTAATAAAATCATGATTCGTGCGTACCCAGTCCAGAATAGGCATGAAATTATACGTTATAATTTTAATGCCGCATGCCGCCAGATTTTGCAAACTGATTTTATAATTTTCGATGAATTGCAAATAATTTCCTGACGCTCTTTTTATTTCTTCATGAACGGGAAGACTTTCAACAACAGTCCATTCCAGTCCATAATTTCGAATAATTTCCTGTCTTTCTTTTATATCAGCAATGTTCCAGATATCACCAACAGGAATTTGGTGCAAAGCGGTTACAATTCCCGCTGCTCCTGCCTGTTTAATGTCGATCAGACTTACATTGTCGTCTGGTCCAAACCATCGCATTGTTTGCTGCATTCTTATCATACTAACCAATTTTTTAATCTCGCGAAGTTATATTTAAAGAAAAACACTTTGCGCATACTCTATTTTCGAGCAATTTTTTTTACAATTAAAACCCAATACTGTTACCTCCATCAACCGGTAAAACAGTTCCCGTTGTATATTTTGATTCGCTTAAAGCGAAATAATAAACAGCATCTGCAATGTCTGAAGGTTCTCCCAAAAAGCCCATTGGAGTTCTGCCCAGCACTTTATTTTTTCTTTCAGGATCGTTATCCAAAGCTGTTGATGACATTTTGGTTTTAATAAATCCGGGCGCAATACAATTTACACGAATTCCTGCCGGAGCCAGTTCTGTTGCCATAGCGCGTGTCATGGATTCGATTGCGCCTTTACTTGCAGAATACGCAATTACTTTTGGAATTCCGTATTGTGATGCCATAGAACTAATATTAATGATACTTCCGCTTCCGTTCGCTTTCATATTTTTAACAACTTCACGGCTAACTGCAAAAACGCTTAATAAATTGGTATGAATGATCGAAAGAAAATCTTCATCACTTACATCCTGAATTTCTTTTTTCATATTAATTCCCGCATTGTTTACTAAAATATCAATTGAGCAGTTTTGCGATATGTTTTCAATCATCGCAGGAATTTCTGACAAGTTATTCAAGTCAAAAATTACCGGAATGGCATTTTCACCAATTTCTCTACAGGCTTCCTCTGTTTTCTCTTTTGATCTTCCAATTATATAAGTTGTAATTCCGCTGTTACATAATTTTTTTGCTGTTGCAAATCCTAAGCCCGAATTTCCTCCGGTCACAATTGCCGTTTTTTTGCTCATAATTTTATATAGAATAATTTAATTTCCCGGTGCAAAGGGAAATTTTAATGATTTAAAATAATCTAAAGTCTGCGTTGGTTTTTCTACTCCTGCCGGAAGTTCTTTCTCCGAAAACTGCTGAAAATAAAGCAGGCACGCATCCCGCCACCATTTTGCTTCTTTTTGCTGAATTTCCAGTAACATTTCAACCTCTCTAAAACGTTCGCTGTCAATATATTTTTCTGTTTTTTTCCAGATGTCACGCATTGCTGTAACCTGATTTACACCTTCCTGATATCGTAGTGCAATTCCATTCCAAAGTGTCTGGCCGTTTTTCAATTTATAATCCCAGGAAACGTGATGAAACCATAATAGATCTTTCTCCGGACAAGTTTGCAGATTATCAAAAAGTTTCCCGACTTCCGGAGCATATTGCGAAACAGCATTTGTTCCCGACTTTGATCTGTCAAAACCAATTCCATTTTTATCTGCTTTATGATAATAAGTTGGATTCCATTCAGGGCGTGATAAATTAGAAACCCACGGTCCCGGCCCGTAATGGTGCCCTGTATCCATAATATGATGCAAACCAAGCGGTGTCATATAATTTACAACAGCTTCGCGCGATTCGATCATCATATTTTTAACGGGTTTTATAAAATTTTCTTCGTTTGAAAAAGTACATCTTAACCATTCATCTGCAATGGTTTGGGAATCCAAATACGGATTCCAGGCCAGTCTTCCGAAACCATACCAATTAGCCTGTGCAAAAGGATGTCCTGTCCAGTTTAAATCATTTCCTATATTTGAAACTCCGGTAATTCCGGTTAATTTATTTGGGTATAAAGTGCCGTCAATTACTTTAGCAACTGTTGAACCTTTTCCTTTTTGATAAGTATCAGATTCTAAAACTTCCTGAAATAATTGTGGCAGAAAAACCAAATGCGTGCTGAAACCCAAATATTCCTGCGTGATCTGAAATTCCATCATTAAAGGTGTTTTCTGCATCGCGCCAAACAAGGGATGAAACGGTTCTCTAGGCTGAAAATCAATTGGACCATTTTTTACCTGAACAATTACATTTTCTTTGAATTTTCCATCATATGGCTGAAATTCAGCGTAAGCTTGTTTTGCACGGTCATTCGCATCATGTTCTGAATATACAAAAGCCCGCCACATAATTATACCTCCAAAATGTGCAACAGCATCAGCAAGCATATTAGCGCCGTCAACATGATCTCTTCCATAATTTTGAGGGCCAGGCTGACCTTCAGAATTGGCTTTTACCAAAAATCCGCCAAAATCAGGAATTCGTTTGTAAATTTCCGCTGCTTTATTTTTCCACCAATTAATAACTTCCGGATCTTTTGGGTCGGCCGTTTTTAAATTTCCAATTTCAATTGGCGCAGAAAAACGGGCTGTTAAATAGACTTTTATTCCGTATGGTCTAAAAACACCGGCTAGAGCTTCGACTTTTTCTAAATATTGCGGTGTCAAAATCAAGGCGTTTGCGTTTACATTTGTCAAAACAGTTCCATTAATTCCAATCGATGCATTTGCTCTGGCATAATCTATATAACGCTGATCGATAAATTCCGGTAATTTCTGCCAGTTCCATAAAGAAAAACCTGCGTAACCACGTTCAACAGTTCTGTCCAGATTGTCCCAATGATTTAAGAGTCTGAAGTTTATTTTTGGAGAATCTGCAATGTTTAAGTTTTGAATTGATGTAGTGGTCTGCATCAATCTTAAAAAATTAAAAACACCATACAAAACAGCAATATCATTTTTTCCTGTAATTATAAGTTGTTTTTTATTTTTAAAATGGATGGATTTAATAATAAAACCTTCGTTGTTTATTTTTTCAAAATCATCTTTTAAAATATTTTTAAAATCCGGATTTAAAGAAGATTGAGAACCAATAATAAGGTTATTTTCTCCATTTATTTCTGATTTAAAAATGGGTTTGTTTCCCAGCATATTAACAATTGCATTTTCTAATTCTTTTAAAGCAATTTGTGAAGTTTGAGAATTTCCCAAACAAACAATGCCCTTAATATTATTTTTATATTCTGAAGCAATTGTAGTATTTGTTATTCTGTCATACTGAAGCCATACTTTATAATCTTTTTGAGCTGCTGCTGAAAAGGAAATCGAAAGAAACAGGAAAATAAATCTTAATGGCATCATTTACTAAATAGTTTATTCTTAAAAACTTCATTTTGAATATCAATATTTTTACAGCTTAACAATACTATTAATAAAATTTTAAGCAAAAAAATATAGTATCAAAAATAAAACAACAATTGCAATCGGTTGCGTAAAAATATGAGATTGTTATTTAAGAAAAAAATTTTAGCTCTCTTTTTTTCTAAAAATAAATTCTGTAACAAATAAAAGCAGGATAATTATAAAAACTATCCTGCCCATAGTGAAGCCAATTTAAGATTTTAAAATTAGATTTGGTTTTACCTAATTATCGTTTGTAATAGGCCACAATACTCGCTTTGGCCAAGGTCTGGCTCCAAAGGTTAAAGCCTACTACGGCCGGATTTGTACTTTCATCCGTTCCCAGTTTATCTGTTTTTAGTGCATATACTGTAATGATGTATTGATGAAATCCATGGCCTGCCGGCGGACAAGGACCTCCAAATCCCTTTAGTCCATAATCTGTAATACTTTGAATGGCTCCTTTTGGAATTAAATTGCTTTTGGTTCCTGCACCGGTTACCAATTCGTTTACATTTGCCGGAATGTCAACCACTACCCAATGCCAGAATCCGCTTCCTGTTGGCGCATCCGGATCGTACATTGTGATCGCAAAACTTTTTGTTCCTTCAGGAGCATTTTTCCATGATAATTCCGGAGACTGATTTTCACCTGAACAACCAAATCCGTTGAATTCCTGAACCTTAGTGGTTTCTCCTCCTAAATCTTTACTGGTTAGAGTAAATGTTTTTTGGGCAAAAATTGTTGTTGTAAAAAGAGACAACGCCAAGATTAAATTTAGCTTTTTCATTTTATCTGATTTAAAATTTTAAGCAAATTTAAGGTTGGTACGGACAAGGAAACTTTAGGAAAAAGATCAAAAACTGTTGCTAAAAGTTCAAATCGATTTGTGATGTTTTGGCGTAACACCATACTTGGATTTGTAGGCCTGGCTAAAACTTGATAAGTTTTCGTAACCGGCTTCAAAATAAACTTCAGAAGGGCTTTTTTCCTGACTTAATAAAGCATGTGCATATTCAAGCCGCTTGTTCTGAAACCATTTGATAGGAGATTCACCATAATGTTTTTCAAATTCTCTTTTGAAGGTTGAAACACTCATATTACACAAAAATGCCAGTTCTTTTATAGATAATTTATTAAGATGGCTGTTTTCGATTGTACGGATAAATTTTTGAGCATTTTGATCGCTGTTTGTTGTAAGAGCATATAAAAACTCTTTTCCATATTTATCTGTTAGATAAAGCATTATCTCTTCAAACTTGACTTCGAGCAATTTTCCCTGAACGCTTTGCGATAATTCTGAAATAACAGCTAAACTATCTACAAAACGTTTTAAAAATCTGTCAAAATCAAATGCATAAACAGATTTTGGCTCAATTGCTTCCGGCTTTTCTGTTTCCAATTTCCGAATGAAATTATAAACCATTTCGCTGGAGAAAAATAAAAGCACGCTTTTGTAATTTGATGTTTCTGAAATCTTTTTTTCAGTCATCAAACAATTCCCGGATCGCATTATTATAAATTTGGAAGGATCTATTGATAATGCTGTATTATCAAAAATAACTTCTTTTCTTCCTTCCAGAAGAAAGCTTATAATATTCTGATTTAAAATGATTTGTTGTTTAGAAACATCTTTAGTGCTGCTGTAATTTACAAGATGCACCTGCTGCGATTTTTCTAAATTCATTTCATCAGGAAGCGTAATGGTTTGCATATTGGAGCTGGATTTTTTTCAATTTATTATTTACCGGAGGATTCTCTGGCAAGCACTTCTGTATTTAAAAAAGTAATTTCTTTGGCATCATCATTTTCATCATTTTTAGATGTTTTCAAATTTTTGATAATAATTTCTGCTGCTGCTTTTCCCATTTTTTCGGCAGGATGTGTAATAGTAGACAAATTAGGGTCTATTATTTGTGAAATTGGATCATTATTAAAACCTATTACTTTAAATTCTTCCGGTACTTTTATACCTCTTTTTTTAGCAGTCTGCACTGCACTTACTGCTAATATATCTCCAGGAGCAAATAATCCGTCAGGTATAGGTTTTAAATCAAATAAAGCATTGCTGGCTTTCACTCCATCTTCGTAAGTAACAGAATTCAAATTAATTATTAATTCTTCTTCTATGTCAATATTATGATCTTTTAAAGCTTCAATATATCCTCTTTTTCTTTCGCTGTACAAATTTCCTAATTCTGAGCCGGCAGTTAAATGCGCAATGCGGATACACCCTTGCTCAATAAGATGTTTTGTCGCTTTATAACCCGCAGAATAATTATCAATGACTACTCTGAAAGTATTGTAGTTTTTAGGAACTCTGTCAACAAAAACTAATGGAATATTATTATTGGAAAACTGATGAAAATGTGCAGTGTCTCTCGTTTCCATTGCTAATGAACAAATAACACCACTTACACGATTGCTGTACAATGATTTAGCCATGTTTACTTCTTCTTCATACGAGTCATGCGACTGCATAATAATTACGGTATAATCCGATTTTTGAGCAGTAATCTCAATTCCGCTGATTAAAGATGATAAAAATGGCTGTGTAACGGTCGGAATTAAAACACCAATCGTTCTGGTTTTATTGCCT
Organism: Flavobacterium sp. Root901; assembly: GCF_001429765.1. Lineage (GTDB taxonomy): Bacteria > Bacteroidota > Bacteroidia > Flavobacteriales > Flavobacteriaceae > Flavobacterium. The sequence continues at coordinate 2,522 of NZ_LMJB01000011.1, read as the reverse complement.
CGTAAACCCGCTGCCAAAGTATTAGGAACAAAACCCATTTCTTCGGCGGTTTTTTTTACTTTCTTTATCGTTTTATCACTTATAGTATGATGATCTTTTAAAGCCCGCGAAATAGTTGAAGTTGCCAGATTCAATCTCTCGGCAATATCGTAAATCGTTACATGTTTATTCTCTTCCATGAAATAAAAAATAGAACTGTAAATATAAACTATTTTCGTTCAAGATGTTCTTACTTAAAATTGGTACTAAATAAAAACATTCCCAATTAATCCAGCCATCATGAAATAGTGGACAGATTAATCGGGAATATTAAAATTACAAATATCTATTATTTGTCTTTTTCGTCTTTTAGGATTTTACCATCTTTTGTAAATTCTAAATCAATTTTATTTGTTAAATCGACATCCAGATCTTTGTGCCCATAATCAATGTGCGTTATTTTTTCGTTTGGATGATTTTTGGCTACATAAGCTTTTATGTTATCCGGAATAAAAGCAGTTGGAATCGGTTTGTCTCCTCCATCTACTTCACGGTATGAGCCGTCTTTCCAGAATTCTACTTCCGTTCCGTCCTTCAGTTTAACTTCAAAACCTTTTTCACCATGCTCTGCATCTTTTTTGGCACTTTCTACAGCAGTGTGGCTAAAATGTTTTTTCAAAAATTCCTGAGCCGGTTTAGGCAGTCCTGCAACTTCAATTTTCTTTTGCGCGCTGGCCGAGATTGTTAAGCTTAACAATGCTATAGCTAAAAATATTTTATTTTTCATAATTCATTTATTAAGTATAGTGTCACTAATTTACTACATAAAAAAATACATTCAAATTAATTTAAGAAAGTTTTAGTTTTAATAGCGTACTGTAAACAATATCAGATTTCATTAAGGAATAATTTGTATTTTAGTCTAAACTCTTAAAATCTAAACATATGCGATACACCGCAATCATTTCAATGGTTATACTTTTAACATCATGCAAAAATGAATCCAGCTCTGATTCTCTTCGAAATTATTTTACTTACGATCAAAACAATGTAGAATCAGCAGGAGTTAAAATGATTTCAATTAATACCCCAGCAGGGAAATTTAAAGTATGGACAAAACGTTTTGGTAACAATCCAAAAATAAAAGTCTTATTACTCCATGGAGGTCCTGCAATGACACATGAGTATATGGAATGCTTTGAAACTTTCTTCCAACGTGAAGGATTTGAATTTTATGAGTACGATCAATTAGGTTCCTATTATAGCGATCAGCCAAAAGACAGTTCTTTATGGACAACTGAGAGATTCGTTGATGAAGTAGAGCAAGTGCGAAAAGCAATTAATGCAGATAAAAATAATTTTTATGTATTAGGTAATTCATGGGGTGGAATTCTTGCTATGGAATATGCTTTAAAATACCAAAAAAACATGAAAGGATTATTAGTATCAAATATGATGGCCAGTGCTCCGGAATATGGACAATATGCAGATAACGTACTTGCAAAACAAATGAAACCGGAAGTTCTTTCAGAAATAAAAGCTTTAGAAGCTAAAAAAGATTTCAGTAATCCAAGATATATGGAATTGCTTCTTCCTAATTTTTACAAAGAACATTTATGCCGATTAAAAGAATGGCCAGATGGACTAAATCGTGCAAGTAAGCATGTAAATGGAGAAATTTATACTCTAATGCAAGGTCCAAGTGAGTTTGGAATAAGTGGAAGATTAGCAAAATGGGATATCAAAAATCGTTTACATGAAATTAGTGTTCCAACATTAATGATTGGCGCAAAATATGATACAATGGATCCAAAAGCAATGGAAGAACAAAGTAAATTGGTTAAAAAAGGACGTTATTTATATTGCCCAAACGGAAGTCATTTAGCAATGTGGGACGACCAGAAAATTTTTATGAATGGTGTGATTCAATTTATACATGATGTAAATGATCAAAAAATCGAATAAAAAAACATATAAAATTCTGATATTTAACAAATTAAAAATAACGAAATTATTTTATAGCTTATAGTTTTTGTATTTCCTCTTTAGTATTGTAAAGAAATAGAATGCTGCTTAATTTCTTTACATACAGGGAAACAAATTTCAACACTGTATAAAAACAAAAAACCCTGTCTAGTAAAGACAGGGTTTTTAAAAAGAAAGGCGACGACATACTCTCCCACATAACTGCAGTACCATCTGCGCAGGCGGGCTTAACTTCTCTGTTCGGGATGGGAAGAGGTGAGCCCCGCCGCAATAACCACCTTAAGATTTTTAGTCCAAAGCCCAGGGTCATAAAGCTGTAAAGTCTTTCGACTTTTCACTTTAATCTTTCGACTTAAAGACTGCTCTGCGTCGAGCTAATATTTTAACATACTGAGATAAAGAAACACAATAAGTATTATTTTAGAAAGTTTCCTCCCCCGACTTGCATCGGGGAAAAGGGTGTACATAAGCTTACGGATTATTAGTACTACTCGACTATGACATTACTGCCTTTACATCTATAGCCTATCAACGTGGTCATCTTCCACGATCCTTAA
>NZ_LMJB01000010.1 GCF_001429765.1 Flavobacterium sp. Root901 | reverse complement strand
CGCTTTTGATGCCTCAACTGAATTCTCAAATACTACCGTATTGATCTTCTCGAAGCGTTTCTCAAAACCGGTCGCTTTGTCTATTTTACTTTTTAACATGATATAGTTTTTTTTATTCTTAGATTATAAATCGGCGTTAAACCAATATTTTACATCGCAAAAAAGCAAGTCAAAACCTTGCTAAAACAATAACAATCAATACCATATAAAGATAAAACCTTTATAAACGGAATACAACAAAATTTAAATTATTGATTTGAAGCAGAATTTGGAATATCATTTTATCTCACTCAGAAGATTCCAAACAGGATTGAAAAGTGAATCTCATTTCACCTTAAATCGATTGCATTATTTTTGCATAAAAATGCGTATTTTTTGCAAAGCAAAGATACTTCATTATATTTTGAAGAACCAAAAATTGGTATGAATATTTTGTTAATTTTTCTTTTGCTGGTAAAATGCATAAAAAAACCGTCAATTACTGACGGCTTTAGTATTTATGTATCAATTATATTATTTCCAGTTGAAAGTAATTTTCTTTTCAATTTCTGAACTTAAACTCAAAAATACTGGACAAGTCATTGCTGCACGCTCCAAAATAGTTTTGTTTTTTTGATCAGCGTTGCTTTTTAGTTCAAAAACAATTTCTATTGCACCTATTCTGCGTGGTTCTGCATTCATTATTTTAGTAACCTCAGCTGTTGAATCCACTAAATCTACGTTTAAATCACGAGCTTTAATTCCCATTATTGTAAACATGCAGCTAGCTAAAGCATTTGCCACTGTATCTGTTGGAGAAAAAGCTTCGCCTTTTCCATTATTATCAAGAGGTGCATCAGAAATGATTTCACTTCCAGATTGTATGTGAACTGATTTTGTTCTTAAATCGCCTAAGTATGTTACTTTTGATGTCATTAATTTGCTTCTTTTAAAGTTAAATCTGAATCGTAATATAAAATGTACACGCCTTTGTTTGCGTGTCCGCCATCTTCTTTTTTATAAAATTGAAATTTATTATCAACTTGCTGTGTGGTCATTAAATCTGCCGTTTCCTGATACGTTTTTCCCTGAACTAGACGCATCATGGTATCAAAAGTTACATCAAAACCTCTTGTTGCATAAGTATTTGGATACGTTTTGTTTTTCAGTTTATATTCCTTTTTAAAGATCGAAACTGACTGGTCATCACTGTCACGGGTAACTGACGGATACATTAATTTTAGTTTTACCAAATTATCAAAACTAATTTCATCTGTATCAAGCGTACTATTTGGTTCTAAAATAACCAATTGCACCTGACATGTTTTTTGCGAATCAGTCAAAGCTTTAATTACTGTTTTGATCATGGCCGTATTGGCAGTTTCCATAACTACATAATTTAAACGGTTAGGCAGCAATAAGCTTTTTAAATTAGCAACGTCTAGTGCTCCTGTTTCTGTAAGCGCGGCAAAAACAACTCCTTTTTGGTTTTGCTTAATATAACTGATTACTGATTCCTTTTTCTTGTCGACAACTGCCACAATATTTCCGTTTTTAGCTCTCATATAATCGAAAACTGCATTTCGTACAACGTCGTTTGAAGGTATTGTCTGGTACAAATTATCGATAGGATTTGCAGCATCTTTTGACAATGGCGAAATAACCGGGACATTATATAAACGTAATGAATTTGCAGCAGATTCGGCATTATTTTGATAGAACGGACCAACAACTGCATCTGCTTCCTGCAATTTATTCTGGGCAATTAAATTAGAAATATTTGATGTTGTTTTTGTTTCCTGCGAATCGTAAATCGAAACATCAATTGGTAATTTTAATGCTTTTGCCGAATCAATCGCCATCATTGCTCCCGAATAAAAATCAAGAGTCATATTTAAAAATTTATCTGTTTTTAAACGAGCTGCCGTTCCGGTTGTATCACTTTGCAGTTTAGCCAAATTAAACGGAAGTAATAAAACCACTTTTTTACGTTCGTTTTGTCCTCTTTTTTTAGTCAGTTCGACAACTTCCGGATCTGCAGAAACAGTTTCAGATTTTACTTTGTCTACAATTTTAATTCCTCCGCCGCTGCTTTCAGCTGGTTTTTCAATTGGTTTTTCTACAGAAGTCTGGACACTTTTTTCAGCTGGCTGAGATTGTGCAATAATTGGCGCCGGAGCTACATATCCAGCAGGAACTTTTAAAACCATTCCTTCCTTTACACCCTCAGAAAGTGACGGATTTAGAGCAACTAATTCTTCTTGTGTTAAATGAAAAACTCTTCCTAAACTATAAAAGGTTTCTTTTGGTTTTACCTGATATTCCATATAAGTAACTGCTTTTTTAGATTCTGCAGGCTTTTTGGTTTCTTCAGGTTTTGCAGCTGTAGTAACAGGTGCCGCTGTTTCGGTTTTAGGGGCAGTTCCTTTAATTGTCAATCGATATCCAACAGGCAGACTGGCAGCAATTTCCGGGTTTCTTTTTTCTAATTCTTCAATTGAAATTCCATATTGTTTTGCAATTCCAAATTTAGTTTCCTTTGGCTGAACATCGTGGTAAACATATTTTTCTGCACCTTTATCTTTCTTTTTCTCAGATCCTGCCGTTTTCGAAACAGATCCCTTACCTGGAATAGTTAATGTCTGCCCGGGCTGTAAACCATCTGTAACCAAAAAAGGATTTGCTGCTTTTAGGGCTTCATCACTAATTCCGTATTTTTTTTCAAGGCCAAATAGTGTTTCTTTAGGCTGTACTTCGTGTGTCGTCGCTTTTGCACTAGCGGTTGATTTTACCGCAGCTGTTTCTTTTTTACCCGCCGCCGGAATCAACAAAACCGTATTTGGTTTTACCCCATTACGTGCATCCGGATTTAACTCATAAATATCAAAAGGCGTAACCTTAAACTTTTGAGCAATCTGGTTAACTGTTTCTCCACTTGAAACCGTGTATTTTATCGCTTTTCCTTGCGAAAAAGCAGAACAGGTTATAAAAAAAACAAGTAAAAATAATGTTGAATAATATTTCATAAATAAGACTTAAAACAATTTTAATTTTTAATTCAAAACAAGATACTAATTTCTCTTATACAAGATTCGCGCCAGTTACCGTTTCCTGCTAAAATTACCTGAGATCAATTTCTAACTTAGCAATAATAACGTTCTTATATAACTCATCTTCTTCTTTTTTCTTGCATTGGTAAAAAACTTCTTCCATATTTTGGAATCTATCTGAATAGACATAATACGAAAGGCTGTTTACATTAAAGAAAAAACCAGCGTTAAAATCGCCAGAATCAATAAGTTTCATAATTAACTTATCTCTTGGAACTGCGTCTGTAAATATACCTAAAACTAAGTAATAGCCGTTTGAAACTTCTTTAAGATTATCATAAACTTCTATACTTACATTTTTTTCATTCTTAAAAGGATTTTCTTTAAGCTCGCGGCGCATTTCTTCTATTGAAATTGCTTTTGAAGTTTCTGCAGGAGTCGATTTTTTAATGGCTTCATCCTGATACTTTTTCAATTTAATCAAAGCCAGTTTGTCGTCAAATTTTCTGGCTTCCATACTATAATAACACGCTTTGCTGATATGTCGTTTTACTTCAATTTGCTTTTGCGTATCCAAAGAATCAATTTTAGCAATTAAGGTTTGATTTTTGGCATCTCCTTCTTCCTGATCAATTTTGTAACGTTTGATTTCTTCTATGGAAAGCCTTTGCTGTATCGAAGTAACGTTATTATTTTTTTCGCTTTCGCGGATTTTCTTTTTATACTCCTGATTTTCTTCAACGGCAATTTTCTCCACTTTATTCATTAAGCCGGCATACGCTTTTCTATTTTCAGCAAGCTCTTTTTTTAACTGAGAAGATAGTTCGCCCGTTTTTCCGATACTTTCATAAGATTTTTTTTCCAGCCGTTTCGATTCTTCCACATTTAAAACATCCATTCGTTTTAATTCGGCCAAATCATTATTCATTGTATTTACCAATGAATCTAATTTTGCCATTAAAATATCCTGAACATTTTTATTGGCTTCTAAAACCAAACGTAATTTTTCAACCGAATTTTCTTTTGAACCGTTCATATCATTCAAATTAACTTTCAGATCGTTAATTTTTATAATCTTCTGGTTCATTTCTTTTTGAATAACCAATCTGTCTTTTAAATCTTCAATCTCAACGGTTTTGGCTTTTGTTTTTTCGACTACCACCTGTTTTTCGGCAAGAGCCAGCATTAATTCTTCACTTTCATTTGCTGGTTTAATTGCTGATGTATTGACTGCCAGTTTATTGCCGACAATTAATCCATTAACAATTTCCGGATTTTGAGATTCTAACTGCTCGATGGTAATGCCGTATTTCTTAGCAATCGAAAATTTGGTTTCTTTTGGCTCAACAACATGAAAAACAGTTTCCTGATTAATTACACGAACTCTTCCATCTAAAGTTTTTCTTTTGTTTGGAATTGCAATGGTCTGACCAATCTGTAATCCGTTTTGCAATAATTCTTTATTAAGGGTTTCTAAATCCTGAACCGAAACATTATATTGTCTGGCAATGCTGAATAAAGATTCTTTTGCCAAAACAAGATGTGTTGTTTTTGAAGACGCTGTAATTTCAGTTTTAGGAAGATTTGAAGTCTGCTGCGGAATAATTAATTGCTGCCCGGCCTGAAGTCCGTTTGCCAAAACCTCCTGATTAGCGTTTTGAATACTTTCTGCAGAAACATGATATTGTTTCGACAAACCGTAAAGTGTTTCTTTTTCGGCAACAATATGAACAGTCTGCTGTTCCTGATTTATTTTTTGTGGAGAATGAACCGGAATCTTAATAATTTGATTGTCTTTGATTCCGTTTTGCGATTCGGGGTTGAGTTTGAATATTTCCTCAACAGAAACCTTATATTTTTGGGCAATAAAATAAGCTGTTTCCCCTTTTTGAATCTTATGCTCAATAATTGAATCTTGTGCAGTTATTTTGTTAAAAGACAAAATAAACACAAGAGAAATCGTTAAAAGTTCTCTCATAAATAGTAGGTTATAAAAAATTAAGGCCTTACAAATGTAAGACCTTAATTTTAAAATATGGTACTATTCCCACTCAATTGTTGCAGGTGGTTTTGAACTAATATCGTAAACTACACGATTCACGCCTTTTACCTTGTTGATAATGTCGTTTGACACTTTCATCAAAAAGTCATAAGGTAAATGAACCCAGTCAGCCGTCATACCATCTGTTGATTCTACAGCTCTAAGCGCTACTACTTTTTCGTAAGTACGCTCATCGCCCATTACACCAACACTGTTTACCGGAAGCAGAATTGCTCCAGCCTGCCAAACTTTATCGTATAATCCCCAGGATTTTAATCCTTCAATAAAAACAGAATCAACATCTTGTAAAATCTGTACTTTTTCCGGAGTAATATCTCCTAGAATTCTAATTGATAATCCCGGTCCCGGGAAAGGGTGTCTTCCTAATAATTCAGGATCTATTCCTAAAGTAGCTCCTACTCGTCGTACTTCGTCTTTAAAAAGCATTCTAAGCGGTTCTACAATTTTTAATTTCATATAATCCGGCAATCCACCTACATTATGGTGTGATTTAATTGTTGCCGATGGTCCTTTTACAGAAACAGATTCGATAACGTCTGGGTAAATCGTTCCCTGAGCTAACCATTTTACATCTTCCAGTAAATGTGATTCATCATCAAAAACTTCGATAAATACACGTCCGATTGTTTTACGTTTGGTTTCAGGATCGCTGATTCCGGCTAATTCACCAAGAAAACGATCTCCCGCATCAACACCTTTTACATTTAATCCCATTCCTTTGTATTGATCTAATACATTTTGGAATTCGTTTTTACGTAAAAGTCCGTTGTTTACGAAAATGCAATATAAATTCTGACCAATTGCTTTGTTTAATAAAACTGCTGCTACTGTAGAATCTACTCCTCCTGATAAACCAAGAACAACTTTATCATTTCCTAATTTTTCTTTTAGCTCTGCTACCATTTCTTCAACGAAAGCACCTGGCGTAAAGTTTTGAGGAACTTCGGCAATTTTTACTAAAAAGTTTTCCAGCATTTTTGATCCATCTGTAGAATGGAAAACTTCTGGATGATATTGAATTCCGTAAGTTGTTTCGCCTTCAATTTTATATGCGGCAAATTCTACGTCGTGTGTGCTTGCCAATTTTACAGCATTTGCTGGAAGCGCCTTAATACTATCACTGTGGCTCATCCAAACCTGACTGTTTTCTGAAACTCCGTCAAAGAAAACTTCATTATCTTTTATGTAAGACAAATTGGCTCTGCCGTATTCTCTTGTGTTTGAAGCTGCAACTTCACCTCCACTAAAATGAGCTAAATATTGCGCTCCGTAACAAACGGCAAGCATTGGAAGTTTACCTCTGATTTGAGATAAATCAGGATGCGGTGCATCTTCTGCACGAACAGAAAACGGGCTTCCGCCTAAAATTACTGCTTTGTAAGCTGATAAATCACTAGGAAAGTGATTGTAAGGAAAAATTTCGCAGAATATATTTAATTCGCGAACTCTACGCGCAATAAGCTGTGTATATTGCGATCCGAAATCTAAAATAAGTACGTTGTGTTGCATGCGCAAAAATACTTTTTATATTCGAAATTGAAAAATTGGAACGTTGAAAAAAAATATTTTTTTTTAACGTTCCAATTTTTAGGTCTACAGGCTGTGAGGTACAAACGTTCAAAGGTTTATAAACTTTATCTTTTGAACTTTGTAACTTTGCCCAAAATCAGAAAACCATTTAACTCCAAATAACGTATATCTGAAAAAATCCCATATAATTTAACTATGAAATTAAAATTTATTGCCATTACCCTTTTATCACTGCTGTTTTTAACTTCTTGTGATGCTGTTGATGATTTACTGAGTTTTACTATTTCGAACGAAACTTCAATTAAAATTAAAAGTACGTCTCCGCTGAATTTACCAACAGAAATAATTACTCCCGATGTTACAACCAATTCATCAGCCGAATTTGAAAACAATAAAACTAAGGCTAGTTTGGTAAAAGACGTAAAAATCAGATCGCTTAAAATTTCAATCGCAGATCCTTCTGACAAAACTTTTACGTTTTTAAAATCAATACATTTATTTATCTCAACAACAGATTCTGATGAAATTGAATTAGCCTATCAGGATAACATTAATTCGTCCGGCAATACAATTGATCTGGTTTGTACCGATAAAAAACTGGATCAATATATTAAAGCTGATAAATATAAAATCAGAACTCAGGTTACGCTTAAAGAAACACTTACTAAAGATGTAACGATAAAAGCAGATATGAAGTTTAGAGTAACTGCGGATCCGTTCTAAGGTTCTGAGATGCTAAGGTACTGAGGTGCTAAGGCTCTAAGTTTTTTCTTTATTTAAAATTAAAAAGTTCTAAGATGCTAAGTAAAACTCAGTATCTTAGAACCTTAGTATCTTAGCAACTCAACAAAATTATTCTTTTGTAACTACAATCGAAGCTTTAAATCCAGCTGCGAGATTATCCCAGTAATCATTGGTTATTAATGTGCCTTTGTCGTCGTAAACTTGAATTTCTGCCGTATTTCCGCCTAATGAACCAATGTTCAAGGCTTCAAAATCTAGTTTATTAAAACCTTCCGCTAAGTTTATTTTTACCTGTTTAAAGCTGGCATCCAATAAGATCTGGTCTGCAATTACAGCATCATTGGAAGTAACTTTGACCAAATCGCCGTCAATAGCTCCAAAATCACGAAACTTGACAATAAAATATTCTGATTTGGTTTTGAAATTTCCCAGTGAGATGTTTTTCTTTACCAATGTTCCTCTTCCTTCTCTTAATCCTGCGTCTCGTAAAGCTTTGTCTACATCTTTCTCCATTTTGGCTACATACTGATCGCCCGGATTGGCAAAATCATTTTCTGTAGACATACTAAATTTACTTTTCTCCTGCCCTATCTGAAATTGGGATTTTGGAGTAATAGTCGTATTGTCAAAAACATTTGGTGTTTTTATACTCGGAATATCAGCGGTTTCTGCTGCGGGATCTTTGACTTTCGGAACCTGTGTTTTTTTCTTTGCACTAAATTTAGGAGCCGGAATGGGCTTAAATTTTGTTCCAAATTCAGTTTGTGCTGAAACAGTTACAGCAGTAAAAAATAGTATGAAAAATAAAATATGCTTCATTGAAAAGTGGTTATCGAGTCGGCCTTATAATTATTTATAGAATTTTAAGTACACATCACAAAAATAGCATAAATAAGTTTGGTGCGGCAACTTTAAGAATACTATAACAATATATTAGACTAATTTTTGGAATCAAAAAACCTGCCAAAATTTTTTTTATCAAAAAAAAATAAAATCTCAAAATTTTAAATTCCAAATTCTAAAAGATGTTCATTGTGCGTTATTATTTACTTAAAACTAACGCGCAGCATTTTGATTCTTAATAACTTATTCTTAACTTCAATACCAAATTTATTTATCTTAAAATACAAAGAAAATGGATTATATAGACTACTATAAAACTTTAGATGTTACAAAATCAGCAACTGAAGCCGAGATTAAAAAAGCATATCGAAAACTGGCCAGAAAATATCATCCGGACCTGAATCCGAATGATAAGGAAGCGGAGAAAAAATTCAAGGAAATCAACGAAGCAAACGAAGTTTTGAGTAACCCTGAAAATCGAAAAAAATATGATAAATATGGAAAAGACTGGCAGCATGCCGATGAATTTGAAAAAGCAGGTTATGACCCAAATCAGCAGCAGCAATATTCGAGACAACAAAGCAGCAGTCAGGATTTTTCTGGTTTTGGCGGTGATTTTTCGGGAAGCGATTTTTCTGATTTCTTCAATTCGATGTATGGTTCAGGACGAAGCAGCCGCAGCCAGTCCAAATACAGAGGACAAGATTTTAATGCTGAACTGCAGTTAGATTTAGCTTCGGCTTATACTACTCACAAACAAAGTTTAACTGTAAATGGCAAAAATATCCGAATTACAATTCCTGCCGGAGTCGAAAATGGCCAGGTTATAAAAATTCCGGGACATGGCGGACCTGGAATCAATGGCGGACCAAACGGTGATTTGTACATTACGTTTATTATTGAAAATAATTCTGATTTTAAAAGAGAAGGCAACAATTTATATTCAAATGTTGATCTTGATTTATATACTGCCGTTTTGGGCGGAGAAATTAATATCAAAACATTTGATGGAAAAGTAAAAATTAAAGTTCCCGCCGAAACTCAAACCGGAACAAAAATAAAACTGAAAGGCAAAGGTTTTCCTATTTACAAAAAGGACAATCAATTTGGAGATTTATATATAACGTACAATCTTAAAATTCCAACTAAGCTGTCTGAAAAAGAAAAAGAACTTTTTGCAGAACTATCTAAACTTAGAAATCATGAGTAACAAGAACTTAATCCAAATAAAACAATTTTGTCTTTATCACGAAATTGAAAATACTTTTATAACCGAACTCAATAATTATGGTTTAGTTAAAATTATTATTGAAGAAAATGACGAATTTTTGCAGCCGGAACAATTGCCTGAAATAGAAAAAATGATCCGGATGCATTATGATTTAAATATAAATCTGGAAGGAATTGATGCTATTTACCATTTACTGAATAAGATTGAATCTTTGCAGCAGCATTTAACCACTGTACAAAACAAACTCAGAATTTACGAAGAACATCTATAGAAAATATAAATTTGATGCTTTTTAAAATATCACAAAAAAGAACATTTTCAATGTGATTTCAACTTATTAAAATTCTTTTTGCCATGGTTATTTCATAAATTGCAGCGCATTAATTAACCTGAATTATTTTCAAAAATCTGCAGAAATAATTCGAAAAACCTCGTAAAATGAAAAGAGAAAATATCTTAACAGGATCGCCGTGGGAAGACAAAATGGGATACTGCCGCGCTGTAAGAATTGGTAATATCATTGAAGTTTCGGGAACTGTGGCAATTGTTGACGGCGATAAAGTAAAAGCCGATGACGCTTATGCACAGACGTATAATATTATTGAACGCGTTGAAAAAGTTCTGGAAGATTTAAATGTTGGAATAAAAGATGTTATCAGAACGCGAATTTTCACAACAAACGTAGATACTTTTGAAGAAGTGGCAAGAGCACATTCAGCATTTTTTAAAGATGTGAAACCCACTACAGGTTTTTATGAAATCAGTAAATTAGTTGCTCCTGAATATTTGGTTGAAATTGAATTTACAGCTGTTGTGCAATAAATAGTTTTTTGCCGCGAATTTCACTAATTACACTAATTATTTTTTTTTCTTATGTCGTCCTGAGCGAAGTCGAAGGCTTTTACACCAAAATGGCTTCGACTTCGCTCAGCCTGACAATGAATAAAAATTAACTGAATACTAATGAAAATTCGTTGAAATTCGTGAAATTCGTGGCTGAAAAACATCACAAACAATTAATGACTTCCCAAACCATAAAACAATTAGTTTTCGATATTCCTAAATGGGTCGTAATTTGTGCTTTGATAGGCATATTATCAGGTTCTGCATCAGCATTTTTTTTGGTTTCTTTAGAATGGGTTACACAATTTAGAATTCATCATGACTGGATTGTATGGCTTTTGCCTTTCGGCGGATTTTTAGTTGGTTTAAGTTATTATTATTGGGGAGAATCTGTTGTAAAAGGTAATAATTTACTGCTGGAAGAATACGAAAAACCTAAAAAAGTTATTCCGTTTAAAATGGCACCTCTGGTTCTTTTCGGGACTTTGATAACCCATTTATTTGGAGGTTCTGCCGGACGTGAAGGTACAGCTGTACAAATGGGTGGCGCAATTGCAGATCAGTTTTCAAAAATATTCAAATTAGACAATGCCGAACGTAGAATATTAATCATTCTGGGAATCAGTGCGGGTTTTGCTTCTGTTTTTGGAACCCCTTTGGCGGGCGCTGTTTTTGCTGTGGAGGTTTTGTATTTCAGTAAAATTAATTTCAAAAGCATTTTACTTTCTTTTATTGTGGCTTACGCAGCTTATTTTACGGTAGAATTCTGGAAAATTAAACACAAACATTACAGCATTCCAATTGTTTGCGAACTTAGTTTTAATACAATTCTTTATACCTTATTAGTTGGGCTTCTTTCTGGCTTTGCTGCTTTACTTTTTTCAAGAAGTACACATTTCTGGGGTTCTCTTTTCTCAAAAAACATCAAATATCCTCCGCTTCGTCCTGTTATTGGCGGAATTGTTTTAGCTGTTGCTATTGCAGGTTTAGGATTTACTAAATTCTCCGGACTTGGCGTTCCGGTAATTGTTGATTCATTTTCTAATCCGAGCGAATGGTACGATTTTCTGCTTAAAATTTTATTTACGGGTTTTACTTTAGGCGCTGGTTTTAAAGGCGGAGAAGTAACACCATTGTTTTTTGTTGGTGCCACTTTAGGAAGTGCGCTGTCATTATTTATCCCAATGCCAATTGCACTTTTAGCTGGAATCGGGTTTGTTTCTGTATTTTCCGGTGCAACCCACACTCCTATTGCCTGCACTATTATGGGAATGGAATTATTCGGACTTCAGCCGGGAATTTTTATAGCAATTGGCTGCACAATTGCTTATTTTTCATCAGGCTCAGTTGGTATTTATAAATCGCAGATTGTAAAGGGCGTGAAGTATAAATTGTATCAAAGATTTCAGAAAAAAGAACTTGAGAATTTATAAAAAGAGAATTTCCTGGTTTTAAGTTCCAATTCCAAAATAAAAAATCGGTACAAATCAGTATTTTCGCGTAAACGAATCCGTATCATTCGTGTGTCATTTTTCAAAGACAAATGAAATCCCACAGTATAACCAATCGTAAGAAACTGAAAACTGAGACTGCGACTGAAAACTAAAAACTGAACACTAAAAATATTTTCAGCATTACATTAAAAAAATGTAAATTCGCACACTATGAAAATACAAGATATTCAGGCGATTCAATTATTGCTTGCTGCTCCAAAGAAAATCGTAATAATTCCACACAGAGGACCAGATGGTGATGCCATGGGTTCTACTTTAGCATTATACCATTTTTTATTAAAAAACAATCACCAGCCAACTGTTATTGCGCCAAATGATTTTCCTAATTTTCTGGCCTGGCTGCCAGGTTCAGAAACAGTAAAAATCTTTGAAAGAGATACGGAAAACTGTACTAAAATATTAGAAGAAGCCGAGCTGATCTTTACACTTGACTTTAACGCTTTTCATCGCACAGGCGAAATGGAACATACTTTAGTTAAACTAACTGCTCCATTTATCATGATCGATCATCATGAAAAACCGCATGATTACGCCGCCTATACCTATTCTGATCCTTCGTACGGCTCTACTTGCGAGATGGTTTACAATTTTATTACTTTCTTAAATAAAAAAGAAGATATTGACAAAACCATTGCTACTTGTATTTACACCGGAATTTTAACTGATTCTGGTTCGTTTCGTTTTCCGGGAACTACTGGAAATACACACCGAATTATTGCTGAATTAATTGATCTGGGCGTTGAAAACACTCAAATACCAGTTTTATTATACGATAACAGCTCTTACAGCCGTTTGCAATTATTGGGACGCGCACTTCAGAACATGAAAATTTTTGAAGAGCACAAAACTTCTTATACTTCTCTTACGCAGGAAGAACTGGATTCTTTTAATTATATAAAAGGCGATACAGAAGGAATTGTAAATTATGGATTAAGTATACGAGGAATTGTATTTACTGCTATCTTTATCGAAAATAAAGAAGAGAAAATCATTAAAATTTCTTTCCGTTCACAAGGCGGATTTGATGTAAACCAGTTTGCACGAGATCATTTTAACGGAGGCGGACACGTAAATGCGGCAGGCGGAAGATCTGAAACCTCAATGGAAGAAACACTGAGAAAATTTGAAGATTTAGTAACTAAACTAAAATTATAAACCAATATGAACTACTTAAAAATCAGCATTTATTCACTGCTTTTAGCAGTTTTATTGGCAGGCTGTAAACAGCATGAAGATATCAGAATGCCTGTTTCCAGAGCTTCGGGTACTTTTATGAAAAAATCGGCAGACCGAAACAAAAAATTAGTTGCAAATGAAGAACAGGTCATCAAAAAAATCATCAAAAGCAATCCGAAAGTAAAATATTATGCTACTAAAAAAGGATATTGGTTTACTTATGATGAAAAAAGCACTACCGAAACAGCAACTCCAAAAAAAGGAGATATTGCATATTTCAATTTAGAAGTTAAAAGTATTGACGGAAAAATCATTTATTCTGAATCTGATCTTGGCCCACAAACTTATTATGTGGATAAACAAGATATTATGATGGGATTGCGCGACGGGATTAAGTACATGAAAAAAAATGAAACCGTGACTTTTTTATTTCCATCACATATTGCTTATGGATATCATGGAGATAACAAAAAAATTGGACCTAATCAATCCTTAATCTGCACAGTTACCTTACGTAATTTTGTTCCTGATCCTGCACAAACTACCACCGCTCCGGCATCTGGATCTGCACAACCTGCAAGTCCTGCAGTTTCAAAACCAATAACGGCAAAACCTGCTGCCCCAACTAAAAAAGACACATTAAACCCATAAAAAACCATTTTAAAAAATGAAAAAGAGTATTTTATTATTGCTGCTAGCCGTAAGTTCATTTTATTCTTGTAAAGACGACCACAGTAATTTACCTGATGGATTATATGCCGATATCGAAACTAATAAAGGACATATTATTGTTGAATTAGATTATAAAAAAGCACCCATAACTGTTGCCAATTTTGTAACACTCGCAGAAGGAAAAAACGAATTTATAACCGATGAAAAATTAAAGAAAAAACCTTTTTATGATGGCTTAAAATTTCACAGAGTTATTGAAGATTTCATGATTCAGTCCGGAGATCCTTTAGGAACTGGTTCAGGAGATACAGGATATAAATTTAAAGACGAATTTTCAGATTTAAAATTTGACAAAGCTGGTGTGTTAGCAATGGCCAACAATGGCCCCGGTACAAACAGCAGCCAGTTTTTTATTACGCATGTTGAAACTCCGTGGTTAGATAACAAACACACAATTTTTGGACATGTTGTAGAAAAAGGGCAAGAAGTAGTAAACAAAGTAGTTCAGGGAGACAATATTATTACGGTTACGATCATCAGAAATGGTGAAGCTGCTAAAAAGTTTGATGGAGTAAAAGTATTTCACGATTATTTTGCATGTATAGCAAAAGAACAAAGTAAATATGCCGGAGCTCAAAAAGAAAAAGTAGATTATTACGCTTCCATAAAACCAAAAGCTGTAAAAACACCAACTGGTTTAGAATATGTTATTACTGAAAAAGGTTCTGGAAAAAAACCTGCTGCAGGAACTCAGGTTTATATCCATTATGCAGGCTTCCTTGAAGACGGAACATTATTTGATTCAAGTATTGAAGAGGTAAATAAAGCATTTGGAAAATTTGATGCTGCGAGAGCAGAACAGCACGGTTATCAGCCAATTCCTTTTCAGGCAGGACGTAAAGACGGCCTGATTCCCGGATTTATTGAAGGAATCGAAAAACTTTCATTTGGAGATAAAGCAGTTCTTTTTATTCCGTCTCATTTAGGTTATGGAGCAACCGGAGCAGGAGGAGTTATCCCGCCAAATGCAAACATTATTTTTGAAGTTCAATTATTAGAGAAGCCATAATTATTTTTATAATCAATTTCTTATAATTACTTTTACAGAACTAAATTTAAAATACAATGAAATTTAAATTTCTATTTTTATTCTGTCTGGCTGTTTTAAACATTCAGGCTCAGGCAAAAAAAACAACTGCAGCAAAACCTAAAACTGCAAAAACAGCTACAGCTGCAAATCCTGCTGAGGGTATTTTTGCAACGATTTCTACAACAAAAGGAGACATTGTTGTTTCATTAGAATATGTAAAAGCACCGGTAACTGTTGCAAACTTTATTTCTTTGGCAGAAGGAAAAAACCCTTATGTAAAAGTAGAAAAACTGAAAGGAAAACCTTTTTATGATGGTTTGAAATTTCACAGAGTTATCAATGATTTCATGATTCAGGGCGGCGATCCTGACGGAAACGGTTCTGGTGGTCCCGGATATGCTTTTAAAGATGAATTTGTTGAAGAATTGAAATTTGAAAAAGGCGGTGTTTTAGCAATGGCAAATTCTGGTCCTGCAACAAACGGAAGCCAATTTTTCATAACACACAAAGATACTCCGTGGTTAAACGGAAAACATACTATTTTTGGTCATGTAGTTTCCGGAATGGACAATGTAAATAAAATTGTTCAGGACGATATTATGACAAAAATTACAATTACCCGCAAAGGCGCTGCAGCGAAAAAATTTGATGCTGTAAAAGTATTTAGCGATGATGTAAAAAAACAAGAAACTAAAAAAGAAGAAGCTAAAAAGGTAGTTGCCGAAAAAGCAGCCTATTTTGCAGCTACAAAAGCTAAAGCAGCTACAACTGCATCTGGATTAAAATATGTAGTTACCAAAAACGGAACTGGTGTAAAAGGTGCTGAGGGTTCTAACATTTATTTTCATTATGCAGGATATTTTGAAGATGGAAACCTTTTTGACAGCAGCATTCCTGAAGTGGCTAAAGCATACGGAAAATATGATCCAAACAGAGATGCTCAAGGCGGTTATAAAGCTTTTCCATTTACAGTTGGAAAAAAAGACGGTATGATTCCCGGTTTTATTGAAGCATTAGATATGATGACAGATGGTGAAAAAGCCATTTTCTTCCTGCCTTCAAATTTAGCTTACGGACCGCAGGGCGCCGGAGGAGTTATTCCGCCAAATGCTACTTTGATTTTTGAAATTGAAACTTATCAAAATCAACCTGCAAAATAAGATTTCAAATTATTTTTATAAACAGATAAAAAGCCATCAAATTTAAGTTTTGATGGCTTTTTTTATTTTATTCAATTCTGTCAAATTCCTAAATTTTAACCCATTATAATCTCTCAAACAAACACAACAGTAACGTTTACACTTCTTTTCTATTAATTCTTAACCAAAATAGCTTACCTTTGCCGGCTTGAATTTTTTAAAACACAAAATCAAAATGTCACAAAATAACGTATTAAAAGGAGTGTTTTTAGTTGCTTTAGGAGCTACAACTTACGGAATGTTAGCTACTTTCGTAAAAATGGCTTATGCAGAAGGTTATACAACAGCCGAAGTTACAACATCTCAATTTGTACTGGGAATTTTGGGTATTTTGATTATTAATGCATTTCAAAAAGTAAAAAATACAGGAAAAGCGGTCAAAGCATCTTCAAAAAATATTGCCAGTTTAATGCTTGCCGGAACTTCGCTTGGAATGACAAGTTTATTTTATTACTTAGCCGTAAAATTTATCCCGGTTTCTATCGGAATCGTTTTATTAATGCAGACCGTTTGGATGGGCGTTTTACTAGAAATGATTTTAGAAAAAAAACTGCCTTCAAAACAAAAAGTCATCGCTGTTTTTATTGTACTGACAGGAACAGTTTTAGCAACTAATATTTTAAAAAATGATATAGTATTAGATTGGCGCGGAATCGTTTGGGGAATTTTAGCTGCAGCTTCATTTACAACCACTATGTTTACTGCAAATCGTGTGGCTGTTGAGATTTCTTCTGCTCAGCGCAGTTTATATATGCTTCTTGGAGGCGCTGTTATCGTTTTTACTTTCGGTTTTTTTACGCAGGTTACGCCTTTTAACCTGGCAATTTTCTTGAAATGGGGAATTGTTTTATCATTGTTTGGAACTATAATTCCTCCAATGCTTATGAATTTAGGCTTTCCGTTAACCGGAATTGGATTAGGAAGTATTGTTTCTGCATTAGAACTTCCGGTTTCTGTAATGATGGCTTATGTACTTTTAAATGAAACAGTTATATTAACTCAATGGATTGGAATTGTCTTAATTATTCTTGCAATCATTATTATGAATGTAAATTTCAAGCGGAAAATTTAAAAATTTTTAGCATCTATTAAAAAAACAGGCCCTGTAATTCAATAAGTGTTAATTTTTTTATAATTTCGTTATAAATAATTAATTATCATGAATTTACCCTGGCACTTATATTTAATGGCGATACTTTATATACTTGCCGGATTGAATCATTTTCGAAAACCCGGAATGTATATCAAGATTATTCCGCCTTTCTTTAAAAATCCTAAAACCCTAAATACTTTAAGTGGAATTGCCGAAATAGTACTCGGCATTTTACTACTATACTCTTTTACAACTAAATACGCCGCGTGGGGAATCATAGCTTTGCTAATCGCCATATTTCCTGCAAATTTATACATGTTTCAAAATAAAAAGGCAGGCTTTGGCTTACCAAAATGGATTTTATTTGTACGTTTGCCCTTACAAATTGTTTTGATTTTTTGGGCATTTCAATATACCCTTTAGCAATCAAATCTATTAATCTAAATTATTTTATCATGAAAAAATTGTTTGCAGAGTTCTTCGGAACTTATTGGCTGGTTTTTGGCGGCTGCGGAAGTGCCATTTTTGCTGCCGGCTATCCTGAATTAGGAATTGGATTTGCAGGTGTCGCTTTAGCGTTTGGTTTAACTGTTCTTACCATGGCTTATGCTGTTGGACATATTTCCGGCGGACATTTTAATCCTGCAGTTTCTTTTGGTTTGTGGGCTGGTGGAAGATTTCCGGCTAAAGATCTTATTCCCTACATTATTGCACAATGTATTGGTGCAATCGCTGCAGCGGGAACGTTATATATAATCGCATCTGAAAAGGCAGGATTCATAATAGATAATACAAAAGCCGGCGCATTTGCCTCAAACGGATTTGGAGCTTTTTCTCCTGACGGATATTCATTACAAGCTGCTTTTATCGCTGAATTTGTATTAACGTTATTCTTTCTGTTAATCATTTTAGGGAGTACGGACAGATGTGCCAACACTAATTTTTGCGGCATTGCGATTGGGTTGGCATTAACTCTGATCCATTTAATAAGTATTCCAATTACAAATACATCTGTAAATCCTGCAAGATCATTATCTCAGGCAATTTTCGCCGGAGGTCAGCCACTTTCGCAGGTCTGGCTTTTTTGGGCCGCACCAATTTTAGGAGCTGTTGCCGGAGGATTTATATATAAAACGCTTTTACAGAAAACAGAAGAAGAACAAACAAATTAAAGTATATAATATAACCTTAATATACATCCTGCTAACAGGAGCCGTTTGTGGATGGTTAGCCGGTGAAATTTGGAAAGATTCCGGCTTTGGGTTAATTGGTAACATGATCGTCGGAATTCTTGGCAGTATCTTTGGAGGATGGATGGCTGTCAGACTGGGTATTGGCAGCGGCGCGCTTTTATGGCAGATTTTAATTTCCGTTGGAGGCGGATGGATTTTATTATTTCTTATAAGCCTGATTAAGAAGGCATAAAAATATTTAACCAATTTAAAAATCTAAAGAGAAAATCAGATATATTTATATTTGGTTTTCTCTTTTTCTTTAGGAAAAAATCAAAAAATATTTTATTCAACTCAAATCGAATTGACCATGAACGAAATTATTTCTTATTTCAGCACTATTCCGTCTTCCCACCGGAGTTTGATTCTGGTTGGCGGAATAACACTTTTTTGGATTATAGAAAATACATTTCCGCTGTTTCAAATGCAGTATAGAAAATGGCATCATGCCGGAATAAATATCTTCTTTACCATTACCACCATTATTGTCAACTTTATTCTGGCTTTTATATTAATAAAAACGGCTGCCTGGACAACCGAAAATAATTTTGGTATTTTACAATGGATGCCTAAAATTCCAATTTGGCTTTATACTATAATCGGATTACTTTTATTAGACCTCATTGGCGCTTATCTGGTGCATTTTGCAGAACATAAAATTAAGTTCTTGTGGCGTTTTCATATTATTCACCACACTGATACCTGGATTGACACCACAACTGCAAACAGGCATCATCCGGGCGAAAGCGTAATTCGGTTTGTGTTTACAACACTTGGTGTATGGATTGTAGGAAGCCCAATGTGGATGGTTTTTCTCTACCAGTCATTATCTGTTATATTCTCGCAGTTTAATCATGCCAATATCTCGCTGCCCAAAAAGCTGGATTTGTTCCTCAGTTATTTTATCGTTTCTCCAAATATGCATAAAGTACACCATCATTATGTTTTACCATATACTGACAGTAATTATGGTAATATTTTTTCTGTTTGGGACAGGCTTTTTGGTACTTTCACTTCGCTTCCAAAAGAAGAGCTGATTTATGGTGTAGATACCCATATGCAGCCCGCGGAAAACAATAAATTAAAAAATTTGCTGCAAATTCCGTTTCAAAAATCAAGATCAGCAAAAAACAGTTAAAATCAATAAAAAAAATATACTTGGGCGAAACAACTAATTCTTTTTTTTATTAATATTGATATATAAAATGAAAATCAATCTATTAATCATTAACCCTCTATTTTGAATTAATTTTCACGAGATGAAAAAGAGTAACCGCAAAGAATTGAATTGGGAACAAACGGAAAGACTTGTTTCGTTAGCCTTAGAAGAAAGAAATCCATTTGAAATCATAAAAAAAGAATTTGGGTTGGCAGAAAAAGAAGTTCTTGAAATCATGAAAAAGAAAATGCCTCTTGAAAAATTTGAGATGTGGAAAAAGAAGGCTGTCGCAAATAAACCGAAACCGAAACCAATTAAAATTGATGATTTTGATGAAGACCTTGACGGAAAATACTATATAAAAAATAAACTAGACTAAGATTGAGACTCCTGATTTTCAGGAGTTTTTTTTATATTTTTAAAATATTGTAACTTTTTTGTTATTTTTAAGTCAAATACATATAACTAAACATAAACAAATGAAAAAAATACTTTACACCTTGGCTCTTGCGGTAACATTTTGGAGCTGTAAAACAGGTAGTACTTCAGTTTCTGAAAAAAAAGTCGTAGACGTAAACATTAATCTCGTTGATGTAAAAGACGATAAAGTTTTGGTTACTGTAACGCCTCCTGCAATTAAAACAGATGAAGTCATCTACAGCATTCCAAAAACAGTTCCGGGAACTTATTCTACTGATAACTACGGAAAATATTCAGAAGATTTTAAAGCTTATGATGCTAAAGGAAATGCTTTAACTGTAAAAAGACTTGGGGATAATTCATGGTCGATTTCTAATGCTAAAGCGTTAAAAAAAATTACTTATTTAGTTAATGATACTTTTGACACTGAAAAAGGAACCGGATTTGGTAATGATGATGTTTTCTCGCCAGCAGGTACAAATATCAAAGCAGGAGAAAATTTCATGGTAAACACACATGGCTTTGTCGGGTATTTTCAGGACAAATTAGAAATTCCATACAAAGTTACCATTACACATCCTGAAACACTTTGGGGAGCAACTTCAATGACTGATGAAGATGCAAGCAAAACAAGCGATGTTTTTACTACACCGCGTTATGCTGTTTTGGTTGAAAATCCAATTATGTATTCTAAACCGGATTATACAACGTTTAACGTTAACGGAATGGATATTTTAATTGCTGTTTATTCTCCAACAGGAAAATTTACTGCAGAAAGTATTACGCCGGAAATGAAAACAATGATGACGGCTCAGAAAAACTTTTTAGGAAAAGTAAATTCTAATAAAAAATATACTGTTCTATTGTATTTGTCCAGTATGGCAAAAGACGATGCGCATGGATTTGGAGCTTTAGAACACCCAACGGCTACTACAGTTGTTCTTCCGGAATCTATGCCAAAAGAAAGACTGGTAGAATCAATGAAAGATGTTGTTTCTCATGAGTTCTTCCACATTGTAACTCCATTGACAATTCACTCCAAAGAAATCCAGTATTTTGACTATAATGCACCGTTAATGTCTGAGCATTTATGGATGTATGAAGGGGTAACAGAATATTTTGCTAATCTTTTTCAAATTAACCAAGGTTTAATTGATGAAAGTGAATTCTATACTCGTATTGCTGAAAAAATTGAGCAGTCTAAAAAACTTGACGATACAATGTCGTTTACAGTAATGAGTAAAAATGTATTAGAGCAGCCTTATAAAGATCAATACTTAAATGTATACCAAAAAGGGGCCTTGATAGGAATGTGTATTGATATTATCATTAGAGAAAAAAGCAACGGAGAAAGAGGAATTCTTGATTTAATGCACAAATTATCAACTGAATATGGTGTTGAAAAACCATTCAACGATAATGAATTGTTTGCTAAAATTACTCAATTGACTTATCCTGAAGTTGGAGATTTCTTAAACAAATATGTAGCCGGAACAACTCCAATTCCTTACGATTTTTATCTAGCTAAAGTTGGTGTAACAAAAGCAATGGAGAAAAAAACCGGAGCTGTTTTCTTAAAAGGACAAACGCCTTATATCAAAATTGATAAGCAGACAAAAGAAATTGCAGTTCGTCCCGATGTTGAACCAAATGATTTCTTCAAAAACTTAAACTTAAAAGGCGGCGATATTATTTTAGCAGTAAATAACAAAGCTTATTCTTTAGACAACATTTATGAACTTATTGGTGAAAGTGAAAACTGGAAAGAAAATGATCCAATTACGCTAAAAGTAAAACGCGGCGGTAAAGAAGAAACTATTAAAGGAACTGTAAAATTACCATTTGAAGAAACTGAAACTTTTAAAGCTACTGACGCTTCAAAAGAAAAGCTTAAAAATGCGTGGTTGAAAGGGTAATCTTTTAAATCATAATTAATAAAAAAAACCGACAATTGATTGTCGGTTTTTTATGCTCTAAAAAGTTTTAGATGACTTTTACTGCAATTAATGCTTATTTTTTTACCGGAAATTTCCAGTCAAATTCGTCTTTGTTATTGATAATGGCACCAATTTCGAATTTCACCACTTCATCAAATTCTGTTTGTAGTATAAACCAATTGTCTTCGTTGAAATAGTTTTCGAAAGTATCAAAAGTTTCCTGATTGTATTTTGTAATACCTTTTGCAGCAAAATCTTTTTTAACATCAGCAATATTTCGTCCGATTATTTTAAATCCAAAAACTTCTAAATCAGTACTTGAAGCGACAAGATAGCCTAGTTTTAAATCTTCTTCTTCATAAAATGTAAGTCTGATTTTGTGTTTATTATAAACAAAGATCACATTGTCATCTTCGTCTTTATAGTTTTTATCAGGTTTTCCAAAAACAGCTGTAACATCGTTCTGCTTCATTCCGAAAAGCAGTTTATCAATTCCTGATTTTAAGTTTATTTTCATATTTCGTTTCTTTATTTGAAGTGCAAATTTCGTGAAGTTTTTAATTGTTTTGCCACGAATTGCACAAATTTTCCACAATTTAATTTTGTTCCTTTATCAGGAGTTATCCTTTGTGTCAGGCTGAGCGAAGTCGAAGCTCCATTCTATTTGTTTTTTTGCCACGAATTACACAAATTTTCCTGAATTTTTGTTGTCAGGCTGAACGAACCCGAAGCCCTTTACATCTAACAGCCCTTCGGCTTCGCTCAGGGTGACAATGCCTGCCTGCACTTATAACTTATAACTTTTTATTCGGTTTCGCACTCATATAAAAAGTAATTTTTCCTCCATTTATAATATCGGCATGTTTTAAAAACTGTCTGTCTAATGGCTTACCGTTCAACAGTACTTTACTCACAAACACATTTTTATCCGATTGATTAACAGTTTCTACTTCAAAAGTTTTTCCGTTTTCTAAATTAAAAATTGCTTTTTTAACCAATGGACTTCCCAAAGCATATTCGTCAGACCCCGGCGCAACAGGATAAAATCCTAAACTGCTGAAAATATACCACGCACTCATTTGTCCGAAATCATCGTTCCCTCCTAAGCCATCAGCACCATTCCGGTACATCTTTTTAAGAATCATTCTTATTTTATCTTGTGATTTCCAAGGCGAATCTGTCCAGTTGTACAAATAAACAACATGATGTGAAGGCTCATTTCCGTGAACGTAATTCCCAATGATTCCGTCTCTTGTAATATCTTCCGTATTTTCAAAGTATTTATCCGGCAAGTGCATGTTGAATAACGAATCTAAACGAATTTTAAATTTCTCATTTCCGCCCATCATTTTAATCATTTCAGCCGGATACTGCGGAACGTACAAACTATAGTTCCACGAGTTTCCTTCGATAAATCCTTGTCCGTGTGTGTCAAGCGGATCAAATTCTTTTTTGAAAGTTCCGTCGTTTAATTTCGGACGCATAAATCCTGTTTTATCGTCGTAAACATTTTTATAATTCTTTGATCTTTCGATAAATTCATTATAAATTTCTGTTTTGCCCAATTTTTTCGCAGCCTGCGCAATTGCCCAGTCATCATAAGCATATTCTAAAGTTTTAGAAACCGATGAACCATTTTTATCTTCGGGAACATATCCTTTTTTCATATAATATTCCAGTCCGTCGAAGTATGCAACTTTAGCCGTATTAACACAAGCCTGAAGCGCTTTTTCAGCATCAAAATTTATATTTCCCTTTACAATCGCATCGGCAATCACCGAAACGGAATGATAACCAATCATACACCAGTTTTCGTTGGCATAATGCGACCAGATAGGCAGCATTTTATGCACACTTTGATCTGAATGTGCCAGCATCGAATTAATCATATCTGAGTTTCGTTTTGGCTGCACTATATTAAATAACGGATGCAAAGCTCTGTAAGTATCCCATAAAGAATAACTGGTATAATTAGTAAAATTACTGGCTTTGTGAACATTCATATCCAGGCCTTTATAATTTCCGTCCAGATCCATATACTCGGTCGGACCTAAAAAGGCATGATACATTGCGGTGTAAAAGTTGATCAAATCTTCTTTTTGAATAGTTTCAACCTGAATTTTACTCAGCTCCTTATTCCATATTTCCTGGCTCTGCTTTTTAACACGTTCAAAATCCCAATCCGGAATTTCTTTTTTCATATTTTCTAATGCCCCTGCAGAACTTACAGGCGACAAAGCCATTTTTATTTTGATTTTTTCGCCTTCATTTGTGTCAAAATCAAAAAACAATTTTAAGTTTTGTCCTGCCATTTCAGGAAAATTTTTGGTCTGATCGAATCTTCCCCAAAAACCTCTGTATACACTTTTTTCCTGTGCTGCCTGTCCGTAGCTTTTAATTGGTTTACTAAAAGACATGGCAAAATAAACCGTTCTGGTTCTCGCCCAGCCGTTTGTCTGGCGATAACCTGTAATTAACGTATCATTTTCTACACGCACAAAAGTCCAGACATTCTTTTTATCATAATTATAAATGCCTGAAGTTAAGTCGAGAATGATATGCGCTTCATCTGATTTTGGAAAAGTATACTGATGCATTCCCACTCTTGTTGTTGCGGTCAATTCGGCTTTAATATTATGATCTTCAAGAAGAACGCTGTAATACGCAGGTTCTGCCTTTTCTGTTGAATGCGAAAATGCAGATCGATATCCTGATAAAGGTTTTGAAGCCACTCCGGGATTCAACTGCAATTTTCCGGTTGTGGGCATAATGAGGAAATCTCCCAAATCAGAATGTCCTGTTCCGCTGAAATGTGTGTGGCTGAAACCTACAATCGTTTTGTCTTCATACTGATATCCGGCGCAGTATTTATAAACTTCACCGTTATATTTTCCGTTTAAACTGTAGGCAATTGTATCCGTTTCAGGACTTAATTGTACGCTTCCAAAAGGAACTGTTGCGCCGGGATAGGTATGTCCCATTTTTGCGGTACCAATCATTGGGTCAACATATTGGACTAAATTTTTGAGGTTATTTTCTTTTTTCTGAGCATTTGTATTTGCTGTAAAAGCTAGCATTAAAACTCCAAAACAAATAATAAAAGCAGGTTTTTGTAAAATATTCATCCGGTATTTTGAGTAATAGTTTAGTTCAGAAAATTACGATAAAATATAGTTTTAAAAAATTTTAATTTTAAACTAAATACCATTTGAATATCTTTGAAATACTAAAATTACTGCCGAATGAAAAAAATAACTACTCTCCTATTCCTTATATATTCTTTATCTGCCTTTTCTCAAAAAACTGAAAGCTACAAATTAGACAAAGAACAAATCGTTCAAAGAGAACTAGATAAGCTGGCAGATTTCCCAATTTACAAAGCATTTGAATATAAAGACAAAGGCGGAGTTTATGATTTAATTTTAACAGAAAATCAAAAAGTTATTTCTAAAAAAGACACGCTGAATACTAAAATTCAGGCGATTTGCGGTAGGAATGATCACGGCGGTTTTCTCGAAAAATGGAAAATTAATGACCTGTTAGAAGATTCTGTTCCGAAAGAAACGAATATTTGGTTTTGGACAAAATACTGCAGTACAAAAGATCTTGATGGCGATGGTTATATCGAGCCAATTATTGTTTACGGTACAAGAACTGAAGATGATGAAATTAAACGCGTAAAAATTATTACAATTTACAACAATAAAAAATATGTTATTCGAGCTGTAGAATGTGATTTGGATGACTGCAGAAGTTTTAAAAAAGATCAAAACTGGAATTCACTTCCTCAAAAAATAAAAACTTATATCGATCAATTGACTGCAAAAATCAGAAAAGAACAAAATTTGCTTTTGAAAGATGGATAAGATTAAATTCCAAATTTTTTTAATTCCAAATTCCAATTGAAAGTTCCATAGGAACGGATAATATTGCAGCAATGTCCCGACACTTCGGGATTAATACGTTGTAAAACGAAAAACGCAACAATTAAGGGGTTCCGTAGGAATGGACAATATTGTAGCAACGGATCATATAAAACTGAAAAAATGAGTCGAGCCGCTGGCTCTTTTTTATTTGGGAATTTTATATAAAAAAACCGGATTAAAATCCGGCCCTACAATATTCATTGAGCCGATCGCTCTTTTCGCTCACGCTTTTTGGTTAAACAGAATTAAAATTAGATTCTCATTTCGCCAAACTTGAAACTTCAAACATGAAACAAAAAACCTTATTCACTCATTTCGTCATAACGCTCCGGAACCTGCGGATCGTAAAGCGGACATTTGAATTCTTCCATGATATCAACTAATTTGTTCATGGTTTTTCCTTCTGTTCCGTAGCAGTCAATTTTTACGCTTTGTGGAGTTGTAACTACCTGAAATGCGCCTTTTCCTTTTGGATTTTTCCAGCTGTTTTCATCCACTCTTTCCCATTCTGAAAAGACTGAATTGATTCTGTTTATAATTACTTCAATTTGAAGAACAGCCAGACCTTCCACTTCTTCTTTTTCAAGAAGAGCTTCATAAACTTCTTGATTATTGAGGTAAATTTCGTCTAAATATCTCCAAAAAAGCAATTCGTACATAATATTGGTGTTTATGATTAATTGTAGAGATGCACAACAGTGCGTCTAACATTACGAAAGATACACTGCTGTGCATCTCTACAGAAAAAAATTAATATTCGAATGTTCCGTATTCGCTTATAATTGTCAGCTTTTTAGAATCTGAAGCTTCTACTCTACCAACGATTTGTGCATCGACATTAAAAGATTTTGAAATTTCTATAATGTCTTGTGCAATGTTTTCAGGAACGTAAATTTCCATACGATGGCCGCAGTTGAAAACCTGATACATTTCTTTCCAGTCGGTTTTTGATTGTTCCTGAATCAATTTAAACAATGGCGGAACCGGAAATAAATTGTCTTTTATGATATGCAAATTTTGAACAAAATGTAAAATTTTAGTCTGCGCACCACCACTGCAATGCACCATTCCGTGAATATCTTTTGGAGTGTATTTATCTAAAATTTTCTTGATAATTGGCGCATAAGTTCTGGTTGGTGAAAGTACTAACTGACCCGCGTTAATCGGACTGTTTTCAACTTCATCCGTTAAATTTACCTGACCTGAATAAATTAATTCTTCCGGAACAGCAGCGTCGTAACTTTCCGGATATTTTTTTGCTAAATATTTGCCAAAAACGTCATGACGAGCAGAAGTTAATCCGTTGCTTCCCATTCCTCCGTTATACCCTTTTTCATAAGAAGCCTGACCGAAAGAAGCTAAACCAACAATTACGTCTCCTGCTTTAATATTGGCATTATCTACAACATCACTTCGTTTCATTCTGGCCGTTACGGTAGAATCAACAATAATTGTACGAACAACATCTCCAACGTCTGCAGTTTCTCCTCCGGTTGAATGAATCGTAACGCCAAAAGATTTTAATTCGTTGATTAATTCTTCTGTTCCGTTGATAATTGCCGAAATAACTTCAGCCGGAATTAAATTTTTATTTCTTCCAATGGTTGAAGAAAGCAAAATATTATCTGTTGCGCCAACACATAGCAAATCGTCAATATTCATGATTAAAGCATCCTGAGCAATTCCTTTCCACACAGAAAGATCTCCGGTTTCTTTCCAGTACATGTAAGCCAAAGACGATTTTGTACCTGCTCCGTCTGCATGCATGATTAAGCAATGGTCGTTGTCCTGTGTTAAATAATCCGGAACAATTTTGCAGAATGCCTGTGGAAATAATCCTTTGTCAATATTTTTTATAGCGTTATGTACGTCTTCCTTTGATGCCGAAACACCTCTTTGTGCATATCTTTTGCTAGAATCTGAACTCATGAAAATTAGTTTGTGTTGATGTGGTGCAAAGATAATCCCTTTTTTTAAAAAAAGTTTGCCACGAATTACACTAATTTTCACTAATTTTTATTCATACAAAACAAAAATCATCCATTATGGATGATTTTTGAAATTAATTCGTGTAATTCGTGGCTAAATAAAATTATTTAGTAAACAATAACTCTCTGTATTTTGTTAAAGTCCAGCTTTCATCATCAACCAAAAGTTCCAGTTTATCGCAGTGATTTCGAATATCTTCAAAATATGGTTTTACTTTATTGCAATAGGCTTCGGCCATTTTTTGGGCATCGGTCAACTGGTTTGCTTTTTTCCTTTCATTGGTCATGGCCAAAACTTTAGAATTGATCCCTTCAATATGGCCTGATATTTCTTTAATAAGGACAATTTGTTCTCTGGCAATTGTTTCAAATTCTTTTCCAAAAATTTCTTTTAATCCTTTTACATTTTCAATCAATGTATTTTGATAACGAATTGCGGTTGGAATTACGTGATTTCTCGAAATATCTCCTAAAACTCTTCCTTCAATCTGGATTTTTTTAGTGTATTCTTCCAATTCGATTTCGTAACGCGCTTCGGCTTCTACATGATTAAAGATTCCTAATTCAGCAAATAAATCCAATGCTTGTTTTGAAACTTTAGCTTTAATAGCTTCCGGAGTTGTTTTAAAATTACTTAAACCTCTTTTTGCTGCTTCTTTTTCCCAGGCTTCGCTGTAACCGTCGCCTTCAAAAAGGATTTTTTTAGATTGTTTGATGTATTCTCTTAAAACATTAAAAATAGCATCGTCCTTTTTCATGTCTTTTGACTCGATCAGGTTTTCGACTTCATTCTTAAAATCTTTTAATTGTTTTGCCACAATAGCGTTTAAAGTTGTCATTGCATTGGAACAATTTGAATTGGATCCAACGGCTCTAAACTCAAATTTATTTCCTGTAAAGGCAAAAGGCGAAGTTCTGTTACGGTCTGTATTGTCTAATAATACATCTGGAATTTTACCAACAACGTTTAATTTAAGATCTGTTTTTTCTTCCGGAGAAAGTTTTCCTGTTGTAACACTTTCTAACTCAGATAAAACTTTTGTAAGCTGTGCTCCAATAAAAACCGACATAATGGCCGGCGGTGCCTCGTTTGCCCCTAACCTGTGATCGTTACTGGCTGTTGCGATAGAAGCTCTTAATAAAGTTTCGTTATCGTTTACCGCTTTAATAGTATTTATAAAGAAAGTCAAAAACTGTAAGTTGCTCATTGGAGTTTTGCTCGGACTCAATAAATTAACTCCGGTATCTGTTGCTAATGACCAGTTATTGTGTTTTCCGGAACCGTTTACTCCTTTAAAAGGTTTTTCGTGAAATAATACTTTAAAGTCATGACGTTCTGCGACTCTCTGCATCACATCCATTAATAAAGAGTTGTGGTCAACTGCCAAATTGGTTTCTTCAAAAATAGGTGCCAACTCAAACTGATTTGGTGCTACTTCGTTATGACGTGTTTTTACCGGAATTCCCAACAACATACATTCCTGTTCCAAATCTCTCATATAAGTAAGGGCGCGGGTTGGGATTGATCCGAAATAATGATCGTCTAACTGCTGTCCTTTTGCAGACGTATGTCCTAATAAAGTTCTTCCAGTCATCATTAAATCCGGGCGTGAATTTGCCAAAGCTTTATCAATAAGAAAATATTCCTGCTCCCATCCTAAAGTTGCTGTTACTTTTTTTACGTTTTTGTCAAAGTATTTACACACTTCCGTAGCCGCTTCATCAATTGCCGACAAGGCTCTTAATAAAGGTATTTTATTATCTAAAGCTTCTCCCGTGTAAGCAATGAATACTGTCGGAATACATAAAGTTGTACCATATATAAAGGCTGGCGAAGTTGGATCCCAGGCTGTATAACCTCTGGCTTCAAAAGTATTTCTGATTCCGCCATTTGGAAAACTTGAGGCATCCGGCTCCTGCTGCACTAATTGTGCTCCGCCAAATTTCTCTACAGGATCGCTTCCGTCATACGAGGTTTCAAAAAAAGCATCATGTTTTTCTGCAGTAGTTCCGGTTAAAGGCTGAAACCAGTGTGTATAATGTGTTACGCCTTTTGACAATGCCCATTCTTTCATTCCCATGGCAATGTAATCTGCCAGTTTTCTTTCTATTTTCGTTCCGTGTTGTATGGCATCTCTCACTCCTTTTAAAGCATCCGAAGTTAAAAACTGCTTCATTGCTTTTTCATTAAACACATTTGATCCAAAAAGATTTGATTTCTTATCAATTTCTTCAAAGTGTACCGGCTTTCTTGTAGAAGCTTCTTTTAAAGCTTGGAAACGTAATGTTGACATGTATGTAATTTTAAAAATTCGTAAAAATTTTCATTAAAAAAATGAGGAACAAATATAAACAATAAAAGCCCCTTTTTTAAACTTATAAGAGAGAATTTTATAAGCGAAATTTTCAACATATAAAGCCTTTTTTAAAGAATAGTCATTGCGTTGTAAAGAAATATAACAAAAAACCTCAGTATTATTCATTAAATAAACATTTTTTCATAATTCCTTAACCTTAAAATTCAAAAACTTACCCTTATTTTTACGAATTTATTTTTTTTAAGTATTTAAAATTGCTTTTTTTAGAATATACCCCTGTCAAAATTGCGCTTCTCAAAAAAATTATACTTCGATAAACAAAATAGCCCCCTAATTTTTAGGACTAAAAAAATAAATCTATATTTGACCCAGCGAAAAAACAAAAAAAATAAATTTATATTATTATGGCTAAAATTAAGTTAGAGTACATTTGGTTAGATGGATACGAACCAACTCAAAATCTAAGAAGTAAAACTAAAGTTGAAGAGCACGAAAATTTCAAAGGAACATTAGAAGAACTTGGAAATTGGTCATTTGATGGTTCGTCAACAAAACAAGCTGAAGGTGGTTCTTCTGACTGTCTTTTAGTTCCTGTTGCAATTTATCCAGATCCAACACGTATCAACGGATGGTTAGTAATGTCTGAAGTTATGTATGCTGACGGAACACCACACCCTTCTAACGGTAGAGCTACAATTGATGATGAAGATGACGATTTTTGGTTTGGATTCGAACAAGAGTATTTCATTATGGATACTAAAACACAACTTCCACTTGGTTTCCCTGTTGGAGGATACCCTGCTCCACAAGGGATGTACTACTGCTCTGTAGGTGGAAAAAACACTCACGGAAGAAAATTAGTAGAAGAACACGCTGATTTATGTATCGCTGCAGGAATCAACTTTGAAGGTATTAACCAGGAGGTTGCCTGCGGACAATGGGAATTCCAATTATTCGCTAAAGGAGCTAAAAAAGCCGGAGATGAAATCTGGGTTGCCCGTTACTTATTAGACCGTTTGACTGAGAAATATGGTTACTATATTGAATATCACCCAAAACCTCTTGGAGATACAGACTGGAATGGTTCCGGAATGCATGCTAACTTCTCTAACACTGTATTAAGAACATGTGGAGATCAGGCAACTTACGAAAGAATTTGTGAAGCTTTCCGTCCTGTTACTGCTGAGCACATCGCGGTTTACGGAGCTTACAACGACCAGCGTTTAACTGGTAAACATGAAACTGCTTCTATCCACGATTTCTCTTATGGAGTTTCAGACAGAGGATGTTCTATCAGAATTCCTTTGATGACTGTTCAAAAAGGATGGAAAGGATGGCTGGAAGACAGAAGACCAGCTTCAAACGGAGATCCATACAAAATTGCTGCAAGAATTATCAAAACTGTTAAATCAGCGATCTAATTCTAAGCTTATAATATATTTTAAAAGTGCCGGTTTAATTACCGGCACTTTTTTTATAACTCATCTCATGATTCCGGGAACAATAAGTTTTTACAAGCAGCTCAATTTCACATTTTCACCCGCAGCAGATCAGTTTAATTTTAAAAGTACATTTCTTATAATTAATTTTTAATTTAAACTTCAAAACTTATCTTTGTAAATCATTAAAAATACATATATCATGATAGTCTGGATTCTCTTTTTATTGGCCGTAATTTTTATTCTTGCTTTAGATTTAGGAGTTTTTAACAAAACACCTCACATTATCAGCACTAAAGAAGCCAGCAAATGGACACTCATTTGGGTAACACTTTCTTTTTTGTTTTCGGGAGTAATTTATTGGCTTTACACAACAGACTATATTGCAAATCCTGACAAGTTAAAACCCGCAGTTGCTGCGATGAAGTTTATTACGGGTTATTTAATCGAATTATCTTTAAGCGTTGATAACATATTTGTAATCGCGATTATTTTTGCTTCATTCAAAATACCTCAAAAATACCAGCATCGTGTTTTATTCTGGGGAATTCTGGGAGCAGTCATTTTCCGCGGATTAATGATTTTCTTTGGAGTAATGCTAATCAACAAATTTACCTGGACGACTTATGTTTTTGGCGCATTCTTGTTATTTACCGCTATAAAAATGTTATTTTCAGGAGAAGATGAAGATTTTAATCCAAAAGATTCTTTTGTATATAAAACATTAGGAAAAGTTATTCCGATTACATCTCAGATGGAGAATGAGAAATTTTTTATTTTTACAGAAAAAGGAAAAAAAGCAGCTACTCCACTTTTTGTTGCTTTGATCGTAATTGAAGTAATGGACGTTTTATTTGCTGTAGATAGTGTTCCTGCCATTCTTGCCATTACATCAGATCCGTTTTTAGTATTCAGTTCTAATATTTTTGCGATTCTTGGCTTACGTTCCATGTATTTCTTCCTTGCAAATATGCTGGCAAAATTCAGTTATTTAGAATACAGCTTAGTGGCGATTTTAGCTTTCGTCGGATTAAAAATGCTGCTTCACGAATGGATTCACATTCCTGAATGGGCATCTTTAGGATTCATAGCACTTTCTCTTTTAGTCGGAATTTTAGTTTCTCTTAAGTTTGGAAAAGAAAAAGAACTTACTGATTCTGATTTGGAATAATTCAAAAATACATATAAATAAAAAAAGGAAATCTTTCGATTTCCTTTTTTTATTTTAATTCTTGAATTAATTTAATTTCTTAACATTACTGTCATCAATGTTATACTTTTTAATTACAGCATTGTAATCAGAATAATCTACCTTATTAACTGATTTATTATATACTGCCCCAGGAATAATAACAACTCTAAAAGTTTTATTAGTAGTAAAACTAACTGGTAAAGTATTTAACGCCAAATTTGAATCAATAAAAATTGAAAATTGATCAAATGAAAAACTAAAATTATATTGTGCAGTCCCATTATTAAAATAATATACTTGAGGCAAAAGTGCCCAAGTATCAATATTATCATTAGTATTAACTAATTCATATACTAAAACATTATCGGTTTTAGATATTACTGGATCAAGTTCATAAGTCATTCCATAATTGTTGGAATTAGTAAAACTTAATGTTACTTCAAATATTTCATTAATATAACCAGGATCACCTTTTTGACCATCTTGTCCCGGAGGCCCTTCCGGCCCTTCACAGCCTGTAAACGCGAATAATCCAACAACTGCGAATAACGTAAGTATCTTTTTCATAATATATATTTTTATAAGTTTATAAAAGCATTCCAAAAACCAAACCAAAAATTTGTTAAACTGGCTTTGGAACAAAATTTCTAATTATTTTTTTGCAACAACCTGATTTTTAAATAGGATTTTGCTAAAAAATAATACATGGTAAGGTAAGGAATTTTCCCAATATTCCCAAGTATGTGCCCCCGGTCTTTCGGTATAATCGTGTTCTACTCTATTATATACCAATCTGCGGTGTAATTCTCTGTTAGGTTCGATTAAAAAATCATCAACGCCACAGTCAATAATTAAAGGCAATTTGTTTGCTTTTATTTTATCCAGCATTCCCATAACGGCATGCTGCGCATATAATTCAGAATTATCACTTCTGTCTCCAAAAACAGGCTGCATTAATTTTATCACCTGCGCCGAAGATTCACGGTTAAGCATCGTGCTCATATCTACTGCTCCGCTCATACTTCCGGCAGCACAGAATAAATCCGGATGTCTGGCAGACAGATACAAAGCGCCATGACCACCCATAGAAAGTCCTGTAATGACTCTTCCGCTTTTATTGCTAATTGTTCTGTATGTTTTATCTACCTTTTGAATAACTTCCTGTGTAATAAAAGTTTCAAACTGACTTTCTTTATTTACAGGACTGTCGAGATAAAAACTAAACGTCTCACCTTCCGGCATTACAATAATAAGATTATATTGATCTGATAAATTCTGAACTAATTTTTTATTGGGAGTGTTTTTCAGCCAGTCGCTAAAATGCCCGTAAGCTCCATGTAATAAATATAGTACCGGAAACGTCGATTTGCTTTTTGCATAAGAGTTTGGTAAAACTACAGCCGCTTTGTAGGTCTTGTTCATAGCTGCGCTTGCAATTTGAAGAGTATCTACTTTTGCTGCGTATGACATAGACGAAACAAACAGAAAAATAAAGAATACTAAAATTTTGAGGTTTTTCATTTTGATAGTTTTTTTTCAATTAAGGAATGTAAATATACCTTTTTTCTGAATAAACTATAAATGAAAAATCCGACCAGTTTTACACTAATCGGATTTATGAATTTTATATTTTTTTTAGCCGCAGATTACACAGATTCTGAGATTTTTTTATGAAAAGTTGTTCTATAGTAAATTAGACAAATTATTTTTCTACTGGCTTATAACGAATTTTAAAAAATCATTTTAATCTGTGTAATCTGTGGCTTAAAAACCACTAACTAATTATAATTTTGTGTTCGTGACGATATTGTGATGCGCTTTTACCTGTATATTGTTTAAAAGATTTGCTAAAGTGGCTGAAATTATTAAAACCGCTTTCGTAACAAACTTCATTAATACTAATTGGTTTCTCGGCCAAAAGTTTTGAAGCATGAACCAGTCTGTATTCGTTTACAAACTCCGTAAACGTTTTGTTCGAAATCTTTTTAAAATATCTGCAAAATGAAGGCGTTGTCATACTAACTAAACTCGAAACTTCATCTATTGCGATTGACTGCTGGAAATTATCTTTCACAAAATTAAAAACCACATTCATACGATCGTTATCCTGTGTTTGTAATTCCATTGCAAAGCCATCTGCATTAAGCAATGTGTATTCTTCAGAAGAATCCAGTTCGTGCAGAATACTTAAAAGTGTCAAAAGGCGTTCAAACGGAAGCTGTTGTTCCATCATTTCGATTTTTTTTCCAATATGTTTTTTAGTTTCTCCTCCAAAAGCGATTCCGCCTTTAGACTGACTTAAAACATTTTGAATTTTTCTCATTTCCGGTACTGCCAAAAAACCATTCCCTAAAAACTCAGGTTTAATATGAATGACTGTTTCGTTTACATTTCCCGTTTGTTCATTCGTAAAACCGCAATGCGGTAAATTAGAGCCTATCAGAATCAAACTACCATTCGTATAATAGGAAACATGGCTTCCTATTTGTCTTTTTCCTGCCCCGCCATTTATATAAACCAACTCAATCTCTGGATGATAATGCCATAAATGAGCTTTGCTATTGGTCTTTTCAGCGTGTTTAGTGTAGGTAAAAGAACTTCCGTATGAGTTAGTTATCACTTCAAGAGCCGGGGCAATTGTCTTCATGATAAATCCTTTTAAAAAATAATAACAAATTTAACAAAAACGTCTAATAAAATTCAAAAATTAACCTATATCGGTTTCGTAAATGAGAATTTTTCACCAAAACACACAAAAAACTAGTTTAGACATTATTCAAAAACAGGCATTTTTTATACGACCCGTATTTTTATTGTAGATTTTTTCAGGATATCGTATTTATTCGACTGCTTTTATAGATATTCATTATTTCTGTAAGAAAATTGGAAATTTTATAAAAGTTAACAATTAATATTCTTTGAAAAATAACAGCCTAATTAACAAAAACACCTAAAATAATTCAAATTTTAACCTATAACGGTTTCGTAAATGAGAATATAGCACATAAATTGGAAAATAGAGTTGATATAAAATAGACAAGACTAAGTAATTTTACATCAGAGAATTAGAGATAATAATTTAAAAACAAATACGATGA
Source organism: Flavobacterium sp. Root901 (assembly GCF_001429765.1). GTDB lineage: Bacteria > Bacteroidota > Bacteroidia > Flavobacteriales > Flavobacteriaceae > Flavobacterium. The sequence continues at coordinate 278,852 of NZ_LMJB01000010.1, read as the reverse complement.
ATAAGATTGTAAAATTAAGTTTAGTATGTGCTGCTCTTTTTGCAGGTGTAAGCACTTATGCGATTGATGGAAATGAGGACTTTAATCTTCATGTATTGAAAAACGGAAAAGTAATCACTTTTGGTCTTAACCAATTACAAAAAGCAAAATTAGCTATATACGATAAAGAAGGTACTTTATTCTATTCTGAAAATGCTACAGGTAAAGACGGAATCTTAAGAACTTTCAGCTTACAGGATTTTCCTGATGGAACTTACTTCTTAGAAGTTGAAGACAACGCAAAAAAAGTTAGATATGAAATTACTGTAAACAATGAGATTGCCACTTTATCTTCAAAAGCAATTTCATCTGTTTACAAAACAGTTTCTGATAAAAATACTAGTGTAGCAGTACGCTAAAAAACTTATACTTCTCATAAGTATAAACTAAGGTTAGATAGTTAGTAAAGTTAAAAACGTAAGTTTTAAAAACAGCTCTTTGTGGTTATTGGGCTGTTTTTTTTTGTTTCAAACTTTTTGATCTTTTGTTTCAGGCTTGAGGTTTCAAGTTTAAAAAACTTAAAAATTTAGCATTTTAGGACCTCAGCATCTTTTCAAAAACATTGAAAAATAATAACCGAATTAACAAAAACACCTAAAATAATTCAAATTTTAACCTATAACGGTTTCGTAAATGAGAATATAGCATCGAAATTGGAAAATAGAGTAAATAAAAAAAACATATAACTAAAGTAATTTTACATCAGAGAATTAGAGAAGAGATAAACATCAAAAACAAATAGTATGAAAAAGAATTTAAAATTGAGTTTAGTATGTGCTGTACTTTTATCAGGATTAAGTACTTATGCAATTGACGGAAATAACGCTTTTAACCTTCATGTATTAAGAGCTAACGGAAAAGTAATCACATTTGCTTTAAACCAGACTCAAAAAGCAGTTATTAGTATATATGACAAAAACGATAATTTAATTTATTCTGAAAACGCTTCTGGTAAAGACGGAATTTTAAGAACATTTAGTTTAGAAGAATTTCCAGCCGGAACTTATTTTTTAGAAATTGAAGACAACTTCAAAAAAGCAAGACACGAAATTACAGTAACAAATGAAACTACTGTTTTGTCTTCAAAAGCCCTGACATTAAATTAAGCAGATCCTGCTAAAAATATAAGTGCAAAAGCACTGAAAAATTTATACTCGCATACAGTATAAAAATGAGGTTAGATAGTTAGTAAAGTTTAAAAACGTAAGTTTTAGAAACAGCTCTTTGTGGTTATTGAGCTGTTTTTTTTGTGCTTTACTTTTGGTAAAATCAAATTTACAAACCAGCATTTTTGGGACTTTGATTATTAACAAAATGTAAGAAAAAGGTAAATTCAAGAATTTGCAAATTCTTTGAAAAATAATAACCGAATTAACAAAAACGATAAAAATAATTCAAACTTTAACCTATAACGGTTTCGTAAATGAGAATACAGCATCGAAATTGGAAAACAGGGTTGATAAAAAACAGGCACTCTTGTAGTAATTTTACATCAGAGAATTAAACTAATAATTTAAAACTAACAGTTATGAAAAAGATTTTAAAATTGAGTTTAGTATGTGCTGTACTTTTTACAGGAAGTACGTATGCAATTGATGGAAATGGAGACTTTAATCTTCATGTAATAAAAGCTGACGGAAAGCTTATAACATTTGCAATAAACAAATTGCAAAAAGCAAACCTGGCAATTTACGACCAAGACGGAAATCTAATTTATTCTGAAACTGCTTCAGGTAAAGATGGAATATTAAGAACTTTTAGTTTAGAAGAATTTCCGGAAGGAACTTACTTCTTAGAAGCCGAAGACAACGTAAAAAAAGTGAGACACGAAATTACGATTACAAATAATACGACTGTATTATCTGCAAAAGCAATTTCATCTGTTTACAAAACAGTTTCTGATAAAAATACAAGCGTAGCAGTGCGCTAAAAATCTTATACTTTTTACAAGTATAAACTAAGGTTAGATAGTTAGTAAAGTTAAAACTGTGATTGTTTTAAAAACAGCTCTTTGTGGTTATTGAGCTGTTTTTTTTATGTTAAATTTTTCGGTTTTTTAAAAAATCGAAAAAATTTGGAAAATTATTCTTAATAATTGTATCTGTCTGGTTTCTATTGCATTAAAAAAAATATTTTTTTTTCAAACCGCAGCCCCCGTATTTACGTACATAGCGTAGACAAAACACAGAAATAGTTTTAATTCAGCATTTTAAGTATTAAAAAACGTGATTTTTTTGCGGAAAATTAAATTTGTATTTGTAGTTTTGGACGTTCCACATTTAGTAATAAAACTTTAAAAAAACATGACAAAATTTACCAAAACTGGGTTAGTTGCAGCCCTCTTTTTTGCAACATTATTTACTTACGCCATTGATGGAAAAGGCGATTTTATTTTAAACATTCAAACTGGAAAAGGAAAAGTAGTTAGCTTTTCTTTAGACACATTTGAAAAATCATCTTTTTCTATCTACGACGAAAATCACAATTTACTTTATGCGGGAGAATCTGCAGCAAACAAATTGGAAGTTTCAAAAACAATAAGTCTTGAAGGTTTTCCAGCCGGAACTTATGTTCTTGAAGTTAAAGCAAACGACAAAGTCGCTAAGCACGAAATTAAAGTTGCTGCTAAAAAGGTAAAAACAGTTAAGTTAGACGAATCTGTAAACTATAGTCCAGGATTTCGTCGTTAACCACTTTTTTTGCCCCTCAAAAAAATGAAAGCAGCTCCTTACCAAGAGCTGCTTTTTTTATGTTCATGATTTTTATGATGGATTAAAATCCATCTCTACAATATATATTGTTCCTTCGGAACTTCCTTAGAACTTTATACCCCCAATATTGTCATTTCGACGAAGGAGAATGACAAACTGTATAGAATTTTACTCTTTAATTCTCTATTAAAAATAAAAACCTCCCGTTTCTGGGAGGTTTTCTATATTTTAAAAAATACTAATTACTTCTCTTTTAGCAATTTCTCCAAATATTCGATTTTATCTTTTTCTGCCTGAAGTAAACGCTCGTAGAGTTTTTTATTTTCTTCTACCGTTTCCATTAATTTATCTAATGGATTGAAAGTGCAATTGTTACTATTTCCAAAATTTACTTGGCTATCTTTTGTATCTGTAAAAGTATTGAAATAATTAATCATGCCTTCTTCTGAAAAACTTTTAATAGCATCAACTGTTACACCAAGCGCTTTTGCAATTTCTGTCAGTCTTTCTTCGTCTACCGTTTCGCTGTTTTCAATAGCCGAAATAGTTTGCTGGCTAATTCCCATCGCATAAGCCAAAGCTTCTTGTTTCATATCGCGAAGTTCACGTATACGGCTTATTTTTCGTCCTATGTGATTTGGTTTTGTAAATGTGCTCATAATTCAAAGATACTAATTAAGTGTAAAAAAATTTCATTGGTAAAAAACTTATTTAATGAGTTTAATACCAACAAAACTGGTATTGTAAAAATTATTTTATTTCTTCCTTCGCCGAATCAAACAAAAGTACAATTTTTCTTATAATTATTTTATAAAACTCAAATTGTAAAGCAATTAATTATAAGCCAATAAAAAACAAACATTATGGAAGTAAATGAAACTAAAAGCCTAGAACGTCTGAAACAATTAACTGCCTTGTATTTTAAAACCTTAAAACCTGCCAGCGATAATTCTAAAGAATACACTGCGCAGATTAAAGTTGTAAGTTATCTCGAACTCGGCTGTATTATTACCGATTTATTAAAAATGTGCATTTTGGCTCTCGATCACGATCCGCCAAGTTCTCAAAACAAAAGTTCGGCTATTAATGTGTCGCTTATTTTAGAAACTGTTCTTTCTATTTTTCCTTTGGATGAAATGGAGTTTTTGGGATTTGTTGGGGAGGTTGTTGATTAAACTTATAATTTCAAACCGTAACTAATAGTAACGGTATATTTTTTTATTAAGTTGACTACAATTTGTAGTCAATTTAATAGCATCAGTCATGTCATTTCGACGTAAGGAGAAATCTTCACTAGTAACTCTACAACGATTGGAGACATTTTTTACGGAGCTTCTTGCGAAGATTTCTCGTTCCTCGAAATGACATACTGGAAAAGATAAACTTTGCGTTCACGAGCGGGACGCTCGCGCTAGCGGAATATTTTTACAAAGTTACCTAAAATTGTAATCAAACAAATTTCTCATTAGATTTCAATAATTGCGTTTGTACAAACAATAAAATCAAATCCAAACGTCCTTACAGGACGATATTAAAATTTGATACTGCAAATCTATCACCGAAATGTTTCTACGAAACATAAATTTTTCGCAGAATATTCCATTGGAACATTTCGTTGGTAGAACACGGATGTTACGTTCCGTGGGAACATTTGATTTAAAGTTTCTTTACAAAATTTTTAGAATTATAAATTTTGGTGGAGCGAGCGTCCCTCTCTATGCACACTAACTAAGTCAGTTTTTTATTTTCTATTTGTTGATTTAACAAAAACAAAAGTTCCTGATCTTTAAACTCTTCAATTGCTTCTATAAGTAATGGATTTATAAAACTCATGTTCTCAACTTCATTTTTTAAAACATTTCTTATATCCTTAATTTTACGCTTAGCTAAACCTACTATTGCTTCAAATTTTGTGTCCTCATCCTTATCCTTTATTCTTTTCCATAAAGCATCTTGAATTATTTCATTATCTGTGGTAATTTGTGTTCCTAATCCAAATGTTGCCCAATTTCTGATATCCGAATTTTTATCTTCACTTAATTGAATTAATGTCTCGATAGATTTGATTTTTTCAACACCAAGAATTGCATAAACCAAACTATGTCTCACATTTACACTTTTGTGATCTTTATAATAGCAAATTATATCGATTTGTTTATCATTTAGGTGTTCATTATTATGCCCAATTCCATAAAAAACAGAACTAATTACGTTTTTATCAGTTTCAGTTTTTAATAAATTGAAATACAATTTTAAAATCTGCTTTAAGTGTAATCTCGGAAATCCAAATTGAGCCAAAATATTTATTCCGATAATTTTTTCTTTAGCTTTTTCTGATTTAATTAGTTCAGAGCTTTTTTGAAAAACAGACTTTTCAGTTCGTTTTCTTAATTCACCAATATATTTCCAATAATTTTTACTTGACTTATTATTTAAAAGTCTGTGAAATAATCTTTCATTTGAATAATTAGTTATACTCATTCGATTATTAAATTTTAGTCTATTCATTGAATAATAAAAATAATTACTTTCTCAATAAAAAAGCACATTTAGTTAACTAAACGTGCTTTTTAAATTATAATAAAGAATTTTACATATTCCTTCTATACTGTCCGCCCACTTCAAACAATGCCGAAGTAATCTGCCCTAACGAACAAACCTTTGTAGCTTCCATTAAATAATCGAATAAATTTTCGTTTTTAATGGCGGCTTGCTGTAAGCTGTTTAAATGCTCGTTTACTTTCGCTTCGTGAAACTGGTGTAAGTTATCCAGCATCGTAATTTGATATTGTTTTTCTTCTTCTGTAGCACGAATTACTTCTGCCGGAATTACTGTTGGTGAACCTTTTGAACTCAGAAAAGTATTTACACCCACAATTGGGAAATCGCCATTGTGTTTTAAGGTTTCGTAATACAAACTTTCTTCCTGAATTTTAGATCTTTGGTACATGGTTTCCATTGCACCAAGAACACCGCCTCTTTCTGTAATTCTGTCAAATTCCTGTAAAACCGCAGCTTCAACTAAATCTGTTAGTTCTTCAATGATGAATGAACCTTGAATTGGGTTTTCATTTTTCGCCAGCCCTAATTCTTTATTAATAATCAGCTGAATTGCCATTGCCCTGCGAACAGACTCTTCTGTTGGCGTTGTAATCGCTTCATCATAAGCATTGGTATGCAATGAGTTACAGTTATCATAAATGGCATACAAAGCCTGTAAAGTCGTTCTAATATCGTTAAAATCAATTTCCTGCGCATGTAAAGAACGCCCAGATGTCTGAATATGGTATTTCAGCATTTGTGCTCTTTCGTTCGCACCGTATTTATTTTTCATGGCTTTCGCCCAAATTTTACGCGCTACACGACCAATTACTGAATATTCTGGATCTACTCCATTCGAAAAGAAGAAGGATAAATTTGGTCCAAAATCGTTGATGTTCATTCCGCGGCTCAAATAATATTCCACGTAAGTGAAACCATTTGAAAGCGTGAAGGCCAACTGCGTAATTGGATTTGCTCCCGCTTCTGCAATATGATATCCAGAAATCGAAACTGAATAAAAATTACGAACGTTTTTAGTGATAAAATATTCCTGAACGTCTCCCATTAATCGTAAAGCAAATTCTGTTGAGAAAATACAAGTATTCTGTGCCTGATCTTCTTTTAAAATATCGGCCTGAACTGTTCCTCGAACCTGAGATAACGTTTTTACTTTAATTTCATTATATACTTCCAAAGGCAGAACCTGATCTCCGGTAACGCCCAAAAGCATTAATCCTAAACCGTTATTTCCAGCCGGAAGTTCGCCTTGGTATTTAGGCCTTTCGATTCCTTTGTCTTTATATAGCTTGTTGATTTTGGCTTCAACTTCTTTTTCTAAATCATTGGCTTTAATATAAATCTCACATTGCTGATCAATTGCGGCATTCATAAAAAAACCTAACAACATTGGCGCAGGTCCGTTGATGGTCATACTTACCGAAGTCAATGCATGAACCAAATCAAAACCTGAATATAATTTTTTAGCGTCGTCTAAACAACAGATAGAAACTCCGGCATTTCCAATTTTTCCGTAAATATCCGGACGCAAATCGGGATCGTTTCCGTATAAAGTAACGCTGTCAAAAGCAGTCGAAAGACGTTTTGCCGGCATTCCTGCACTTACATAATGAAAACGCTTGTTGGTTCTTTCCGGTCCGCCCTCGCCCGCAAACATTCTCGACGGATCTTCGCCTTCACGTTTAAAAGGGTACAATCCCGATGCAAAAGGAAATTCGCCCGGAACATTTTCCTGCAAATTCCAACGCAGAATATCGCCCCAGCCCTCGTATTTCGGTAAAGCAATTTTTGGAATTTGTAAATGCGATAAACTTTCAGAATGTGTCGCGATTTTAATTTCTTTATCACGAACTTTAAAAGAATAAACCGGATTTTTATATTTCGCTACTTTTTCGTCCCAATTCAGGATAATTTCCCAATTGTACGGATCTAAGTCCATTTTTACTTTATCGAATTGATTCAGTAAAAGATTCAAAAAGATTCTGTTTTCGTCAAGTCCTTCGACTCCGCTCAGGATGACACTATTATCGTCGATTCCTGCTTTTGTGATTTGCGGTATTTTTCCAGAAACTGATTCTATTGTTTTGAAAATTCCGTATAATTTCTGTGCGACTTTTTGCTGCGCTAGTGCTGTTTCATCATAACTTCTGTTATTCTCTGCAATTTCAGACAAATAACGTGTTCTGTGGGGCGGAATCACGAAGATTTTCTCGCTCATTTCTTTAGTGATTGCAAAAGTAGATTTGAGGTCAGAATCTGTTTTTTCTGCCACTTTATCCATAATTGCTTTGTAAAGCGTATTCATCCCAGGATCGTTAAACTGCGAAGCAATCGTTCCGAAAACCGGCATTTCATCCGGATTTTTATCCCAAAGGTTATGGTTTCTTTGATATTGTTTTTTTACATCACGCAAAGCGTCTAGTGCACCTCTTTTATCAAACTTATTTAAAGCCACTAAATCGGCAAAATCCAGCATGTCGATTTTTTCCAACTGCGTTGCTGCACCAAACTCCGGAGTCATTACATATAAGGACACATCAGAATGGTCCATAATCTCTGTATCAGACTGGCCAATTCCGGAAGTTTCCAAAATAATCAAATCGTATTTTGCCGCTTTTAAAACCTGAATGGCTTCGGCTACATATTTAGATAAAGCCAAATTCGACTGGCGTGTTGCCAGCGAACGCATATATACACGAGGATTATTAATGGCATTCATACGGATTCTGTCTCCTAAAAGCGCTCCTCCGGTTTTTCTTTTCGAAGGATCGACAGAAATTAATCCGATTGTTTTTTCCGGGAAGTCAATTAAAAAACGGCGCACCAATTCGTCTACCAAAGATGATTTTCCGGCACCGCCTGTTCCTGTAATTCCTAAAACCGGAATTTTAGAAGTAGTATTGCTTTCGTGTATTTTATCAAAAACGGGTTTTGCAATTTCAGGGAAATTCTCAGCTGCCGAAATTAAACGTGCAATTGCCGTCGGCACTTTATTTTCGATATGATCGATTTCTCCGTTCAATTTATCTCCAATAGGAAAATCAGACTGTTGTACCAAATCATTAATCATTCCCTGAAGACCTAAAGAACGGCCGTCATCCGGAGCGTAAATTCTTGTAATACCATATTCATGCAATTCTGAAATCTCAGATGGGAGAATAACACCGCCCCCTCCTCCAAAAATTTTAATATGACCTGCGCCTTTTTCATGAAGCAGATCGTACATATATTTAAAGTATTCATTGTGTCCGCCCTGATAAGAAGTCATTGCAATGGCATTGGCATCTTCCTGGATCGCTGTATTTACAACTTCTTCAACACTTCTGTCATGACCAAGGTGAATTACCTCAACCCCGGTCGACTGAATGATACGACGCATTATATTAATTGCCGCATCATGACCGTCAAAAAGCGAAGCAGCGGTTACAATTCTTACTTTATTTTTAGGAATATATGGTATTTGTTGTTCCATTTTATGAATATGATAATTTTAAGGGAGCAATTTACAAAATATTTTAATATTCGGTTAGGATCATACGTTTATGTTTTTAAAAAATATATCGATTTCGTTAATAAACAGGTAACAAAAATTGTAATTATCTGATTTATACCATATAAACCTGCATGTGGCAATTTTGAAAAATCTAAATTGAATAAAGCAACTCATTCTCAACATCCTAAAGTAATTTAGCAATGTAGAAAAGGCCCCGGATTTTTACCAGAACTTGAAGTCTAAGTAGTAACGTAAAAATTTAAATGAAAATGAAAACAACATATCCATTAAGCATAATTTTAGCTCTTAGTATTACTATATTATCGTACGGTAAAAATGAATATAGCAATATAAGTGAAAACATTGATTTAAATAAATCTTATCTAAATAATAATTCAGATACAAAAGTTGACAGTGAAGTTTTAGAAGACTTTTTTAAGAGATATTCTGATCTTAAAAAATATCAAAACGAAGTTGTGTCATTATACAAAACAAGATCATACGGGCCAATTTGGTACGAAGATGATAAAATCAACGAGTTTGGTAAAAAACTATATGAGAAGTTAAATGACACTTATGAGGAAGGTTTAGTATTTGAGCTTCCTTATAAATATGAAATCGATCAAATATTTGCCAAAAAATCAAAAGATAAACCATCAAAAGCAGATGCTGATATGCTTTTGAGTGCCGCATACATTATATATATGAATCGTGTATATGTTGGTTTAGATGCCGAAACTGCTAAAAAAACAGGATGGCTTCTTCCAAAAAAAGAAATATCTTATGACGCTTTATTAGATTCTTTAATAACCGAACCTACTTTATTAGAGAAAAATGATGAGCTTCTTTTTAACCAATATTACAAATTACAGGATGCTCTGAAACAATACAGAGAAATAGAAAAAGCGAATGTCTGGAAACCAATCGTTGCCGAAAAACCTTATAAAGATCTTCGACCAGATGCCACTTCACCTACTATTGGCCAGGTTAGAACAAGATTATTTATTTTGGGAGATTTAAAACGAGATTCTAAAAGCGATTTTTATGATCAGGAATTAATGGATGGTGTGATGAAGTACAAAGTTAGAAACGGATTTAAACCAAACTATATTCTTTCTGAAGATCATATTAAGGAAATGAATATTCCGCTTAAAGACAAGATTAATACCTTGATGGTGAACATGGAACGCTGCCGTTGGATTTCTCCAAAAATCCTAAAAGACAAAGAATATATTATTGTAAATATTCCATCTTTTGAATTGGTTTATGTAAAAAACGGAAAACCGGAACTTACTTCTAAAGTTTTTGTTGGATCTGCTGTTACTAAAACAACCATTTTTAACGGAAATATAGACAAAATTGTTTTTAGCCCGTACTGGACAGTTCCTCAAAGTATTGTGGATAACGAATTAAAAATGAAAATTGCTGCCGATCCTAATTATTTAGCCGATCACAACATGGAAATGGCCAATGGAATGGTAAGACAAAAACCGGGACCAAATAACTCTCTTGGATTAGTGAAATTTATTTTCCCAAATCCTGAAGATATTTACATGCACGATACGCCTGCAAAATCTCTATTTGATTTTGAAAGAAGAACTTTCAGCCACGGATGTATTAATGTAAATAAAGCAAAAGAATTAGCAATTGCAATGCTTAAAGATTATCCGGAATGGACTACAGAAAAAATCAATAAAGCTATGGACGGAAAAGCAGAAACTATGTTTAAACTGCCAAATAAAGTGCCAATTTACATTACATATTTTACATCATGGGTACATGATTCCGGAGAAGTTAGTTTTTATCAGGATGTGTATGAAAAAGATACAGAATTAAATAACTTTTTATTTCCTGTAGACGGGGTAGCTTCAAACTAATACCACACTTAAATCATAAATAAATTGAAATCGGAAATTCAGCAGTGAGTTTCCGATTTCTTTTTCAAAAAAAACCTAACTTATTATTTTAAAAACTTTTACGGTATAAATAACAGAGCGTTCAGGGCGAACTTTGTACTATAATTAAACTACTATTATTTTACAAAATCAATTTACCATGAAAGCAGAAAATATAGAAGGATTATCACTTTTTGAAATTAATCTATTAATACAACAAGGTGCACGATTTGTAATGTTTCCAGATTTAATGACGAAAATTAAAAGTTATACGATTTACTTTATTCGTCCGGAAGAAAATACATTTAAATACGCATTAAAACATTTTTTGAAAAATATAGCAATGGGATGGAACAGACTGCCATTAATACCATTTTATCTTTCAAAATCCTTATTTTATCTCGCGGTTGGAGGAAAAGATTATACTGAAAAAATCTTAGCTGATTTAATGCAAATCGAACCAGTTTACGATCCAGATTTATATTCCCTGCAATCCGCTTAACACCTTTTTTGTCCCGAATTATAATAACACTTTGAGGTTAGACATAAGTTCAGGAAAGTCAGATAATCTACAATTCAACTGATTTTAGAACTAATAAAACCTTAAAAATCATCTTATAATTATATTGTAAGGTGATTTTTTATTTGTGATGATCAGAAATGTTCTGCAAAAAAGATAAATAGTTTTTGATTATTCTGAAAATTAATATCTTTCAGAAATTAAACCAAATCAAAAACATTATGCAAGACGATCATTATCAACCGAAAAAAAATTGGTGGGACAGAAACTGGAAATGGTTTGTTCCAACAGGATGTTTAAGCCTTATAGTACTTTTTGGCCTCTTTTTAGGAGGAATCTTTTTTGGAATTACCTCAATGATGAAAGATTCTGATGCTTTTAAGGAGTCGATGGCTGCCGCTCAGCAAAATAAAATGGTAATTCAAAAATTAGGAAGTCCTCTCGAAACTAACGGAATAATGTCCGGAAGTATTAATATCAGTAACGATACCGGAGATTGCGATTTACAAATTCCTATAAAAGGTCCAAAAGGTGAAGCAACATTATTTATTGTGGGCACAAAAAGAGGAAAATGGAAATACGAGCAAATGTCTGTTTATATTGATAAAACAGATGAAGAGATTGATTTATTGAAGAAATAACAAAAATATATTATGAACGATTCAGGAAAGTAATTCTGTTCCTTAAATCTGGCGAATATTTTATTGATTTATAAAGTTTCTATTGAAAGTTCTGCGTATGCACATTAAGGAAAAACGAAAGTACATTCTTTTTCAGCAAAAAAACTTGTATCAATTAGGAAGATATTATTTAGCATCGCTTCATTAACTTAAAACATTTATCAATACAATGAAATTTCCTTTTTTTATAATTATATCTTTTTTTTTATTCCATACATCATTTGCGCAGAACGGAAATTACTATGCTTATGCTAATAGAATAAAACAATTCTCAAAACCTTTCAGAATATTACATCAAGATGTTAATGCAGAAGGAAATGGTTCAATCGAATTTACAAATGAACAAAATCAGATACTCCGTTTTCGATTTCAAAATAAAAAACTGCTTCCGGGATCCTGCAGTATTGCTTTTGAAATATATTACTATAAAGATAATTTTCTAAGAAGAACTGAATCATTTGACAGCAATGGAAACTTAATAGAATGTCGCCTGAAACTAAATGATGAAGCTGCTACAGAGTATAGTATTGAAAAACCTGCTTTATACCTGAAAAAAAAGAAAATAATTGATGATGCGGAAGGAAACATCGAATTAACCGATGACAGCAGAGAAAAAATCATACGAGTAGAGTTTTTTGATTCCCATAACAACCGAAAAATAAAACTGCAGCCTACTTACATTTCTTCTAAAGAATATTGGCAGTATGATAACCGTACAAGCTGGCCTTAAATGATTATTGTTAAGTTTACAACAAAATGTTACTTTGCTTTAAATAAAATTGTGGCTTTATTTTTGAATAAGTAGTATTTTTGAAACTTAATAAATTCCTACTAATGAAAAAGATTTTAATATTAGCCCTTACATTTTCTCTTACCTCCTGTGCAGAGATGCAGCAAACTTTAAGTCAATTACCTCAAATGTCTCAGGGTGTTGGCGGTGTCGATATTGCTTCAGGATTAAAAGAAGCCTTAAACAAAGGAATCACAGTACAAGTGAGTAAATTAACTGCAACAGACGGTTTTTACAAAAATGAAGCTGTAAAAATCCTAATGCCCGAAGAATTACAAAAAGTAGATGCAACTTTAAGAAAAGTCGGTTTAAGCTCTCTTGCCGATGAAGGTATTAAAATGCTGAACCGTGCAGCAGAAGATGCTGTAAAAGAAGCAACTCCAATTTTCGTTTCGGCAGTTAAAAATATGTCATTTACAGATGCTAAAAATATTTTGTTAGGAAATGATACTGCAGCGACATCTTATTTACAAGGAAGTACTACCACGGCTTTATACGGAAAATTTAATCCTGTAATTAAAAGTTCTTTTGCAAAAGTAGGCGCCGATGTCGTGTGGACAAAAATCATAAATAAATACAATACTATTCCGCTGGTTAAAAAAGTAAATCCTGATCTGACTGATTATACAACAAATCAGGCTTTGGCAGGTGTTTTTAAAATGATCGCTGTAGAAGAAAAAGAAATCCGTAATAATATCAGTGCCAGAACAACACCTTTATTAAAAAGTGTTTTTGCACTTCAGGACGGAAAATAATTTCTATTAGCTGCAAAGTTACAAAGGCTCAAAGCTTTAAAAGTTTGCAAACTTAGCGGTTAAACAAATTAACAATTAACCGATTAAACCCAAAATAAAATAAACCCAAAATGCAAAAAATAACCATTCTGATTCACTGCAAGGATCAAAAAAACATTATTGCCTCGGTAACTACTTTTATTGCTAAGGTAGAAGGAAATATCACTTACATCGATCAGCATGTTGATGTGGAGCAAAATGTATTTTTTATGCGGTTGGAATGTGAATTTACCAATCCTAAATTTACGATTGATACTTTAAAAGAAGATTTTAATAAAACTCTTGCAGTCGATTTTAATATGTCATGGGATTTGTACAATCAGGATCAAAAACCAAAAATGGCGTTATTTGTTTCTAAATACGATCATTGCTTGTTTGATATTTTAGGAAGATACAGCGCAGGAGAACTCAATGTTGAAATTCCGGTTATTATAAGCAATCATAATGATTTAAGGTCAATTGCTGAGCGATTTGATATTCCGTTTCACTGCGTACCTTTTACAAAAGACAATAAAGAAGAAGGCGAAGCAAAGCAGATTGAACTTTTAAAGAGATATGATGTAAACTTTATTGTGCTGGCGCGCTACATGCAGATTATAACGCCAAAATTAATTTCGCTTTACGAAAACAGAATTATAAATATACACCATTCTTTTTTACCTGCGTTTCCGGGAGCAAAACCTTATCATTCAGCGTTTAAACGCGGTGTAAAAATTATTGGAGCAACAAGCCATTATGTTACCGAAGAGTTAGACGAAGGTCCGATTATTGAGCAGGATATTGCCAGGGTATCGCATATCCACTCTGTTGAAGATTTTATTATGAAAGGAAGAGATTTAGAACGAATTGTTTTGGCACGGGCTATTAAACTGCATTCTGAAAGAAAAACAATGGTATATAGTAATAAGACAGTGGTTTTTTCTTAAAAGGGTCTAAGAGGCTAAGGTTCTAAGAAGCTAAGATTCTAAGAGGCTAAGGTTCTAAGTTTTTTACTTTGAATAATTATAAGAGTTAAAACTCTTTGAGTATAAAAATAACAAACCCGACAGGTTTTTTAAATCTGTCGGGTTTACTTTTTAATTAACGTAATAAGAAAACCTTAGTACCTTAGTCTCTTAGCCCCTAAGAACCTTAAAAAATTTAACGAACCACAATCGACAATCTTGGATCGTCAAAAGTATTCACTTCTTCCATTGTTAAGCCTAAAGCGTTTGCCACTCCTTCTCCGTATGCCGGATCTGCTTTAAAACAATTTCTGATGTGGCGAATCTGGATAAACTTTTGCGCACCGCCAACCTGGGCAGCAGTATTCTTAAATAATAATTGTTTTTTATCGTCAGTCAGTAAGCGGAACAATAATCCAGGCTGAGTAAAATAATCATTATCATCTTCTCTAAAATTGTGTGCCCACGCATCTCCATGAAGTTTCAATGGTGGTTCTTTAAATTCTGGCTGCTCCTGCATTTCACCAAAACTATTTGGCTCGTAATGTTTCTTAGAACCGTTATTTCCGTCAACACGCATTGCGCCGTCTCTATGAAAAGTATTATAAGGGCATCTTGCAGAATTTACCGGAATCTGAAAATTATTAACTCCTAAACGATATCTGTGGGCATCGCCATAAGAGAATAAACGTGCTTGGAGCATTTTATCCGGAGAAAAACTAATTCCCGGAACAACATGTGCCGGATTAAAAGCTGCCTGCTCTACCTCTGCAAAATAGTTTTCAGGATTTTTATTTAATTCAAATTCTCCAACCGGAATCAATGGAAAATCACTTTTTAACCAAACCTTAGTCAAATCAAAAGGATGAAAACGATAATTCTCAGCCTGTTCTTCTGTCATGATCTGAACAAACATTTTCCATTTTGGAAAATTTCCTTCTTCAATTGCATCAAATAAATCACGCTGATGGCTTTCTCTGTCTCCTCCTACTAATCTGGCAGCTTCTTCATCTGAAAGATTATCGATTCCCTGCTGCGTTACAAAATGAAATTTCACATAATGTCTTTCATTTTGTCTGTTGATAAAACTAAAAGTGTGGCTGCCAAATCCGTGCATGTGTCTGTACGAACTTGGAATTCCTCTGTCGCTCATTACAATTGTAACCTGATGTAAGGCTTCGGGTAATAAAGTCCAGAAATCCCAATTGTTGTCAGCACTTCTTAAATTGGTTTTTGGATCACGTTTTACGGCATGATTTAAATCCGGAAATTTCATTGGATCTCTAAAAAAGAAAACCGGCGTATTATTTCCAACTAAATCCCAGTTTCCTTCATTAGTATAAAATTTTAAAGCAAAACCACGAATATCTCTTTCGGCATCAGCAGCACCTCTTTCTCCTGCAACAGTAGAAAAACGGGCAAACATTTCTGTTTTTTTACCAATTTCCGAAAATATGTCGGCTCTTGTATATTTTGTAATATCATGAGTTACAGTAAATGTACCGTAAGCACCGGATCCTTTTGCATGCATACGGCGTTCCGGAATTACTTCACGATCAAAATGTGCCATTTTTTCTAAAAACCAAAAATCCTGTAATAAAACGGGTCCGTGAGGTCCGGCCGTTTGGATATTTTGATTGTCAGGAACGGGAGTTCCCGTTGCAGTTGTTAATTTTTTGTTTGATTCCATATTGCTGATTTTTAATGTTTTATCAAATATACAAACTTATGGTTAGGATATTCATAAACAAAATTGATTGTTATTATTTTTTAATAGTCAAAAATTATTTTATATTGCAGAAACCTCAAAACAGCGATTTTAGAAATCTTAACTTATGGTCAACAAAGTAATAACAAAACCTTAACAGCAAAAGATTGATATATGTCGGACATTTGTAACGTAATAAACTGGTTATTTATTATTTTGGTTTTGGTTAGTTAAATGATGCCGGCGTCTTCGAGATGCCGGCATTCTTTTTTTATATCTCAGAACTACATAGATAATTCTAAAATCCGGACATTAACTTATATCCAACAAAGTAATAACAAGACCTTAACACCATAAGATGAATATATGTCGGATCTTTGTAATGTAATAAACTGGTTATTTATTATTTTGGTTTTGGTTAGTTAAATAGTGCCGGCGTCTTCGAGATGCCGGCATTTTTTTTGATTAAATTCTAAATGATTTAAACTTAAATTCTAATAAAAAATCCCAATTCGGGAATTGGGATTTTAAAATTAATTTTTAAACTTTTAAGCGTTCGTGCAGTACTTTAAAATAAGTAAAAGCTTTTAACAAACGGCTGCCATGCCAGGAGAACATTTCACCGTCTACAAAAACAGTTTTGGCGTGATGTGTAAATCTTCCAATTTCAAAAGCATCTTCTTCTTTAAAAGGATAAGGTTCTGAAGAAAGAAAAACAACATCAGGATCGCCTTCCAAACGCATTTTTTTTAATTCGATTTCAGGATAACGGCCTTTGTCTTCGTATATATTTTTAAAATGATTGAGCTTTAGTAATTCATTTATATAAGTGTCTTTTCCAACAGCCATATAAGGGTTTTTCCAAATAAAATAGGCTGCTTTCCTAACTTCAATATCCTGAATATAT
The DNA here is from genome assembly GCF_001429765.1 of Flavobacterium sp. Root901. GTDB lineage: Bacteria > Bacteroidota > Bacteroidia > Flavobacteriales > Flavobacteriaceae > Flavobacterium. The sequence continues at coordinate 261,812 of NZ_LMJB01000010.1, read as the reverse complement.
TTTTTGAAATCGCTCAGGGCAAAATTTATTTTATCATTCCACTTTTGCGCTTCGGTCCTGCAGTTAAATAATTGCCCAAAGTCTGTGATCATTTGAAAATTATCTTCAACAGATACAATGTTCGTGACCCAAACAGGGCAGATTTCCTGTAATTGATTGACAATTTCTTCTGTGTTTTCTTCTTTATTGCAAATGATAATATCCGGCTGAAGGAGCTTTATTTTTTCTAAGTGAATTTTCTTTGTTCCCCCAACAATTTTTTTCGTTGATTTAAAATGATACGGATGTACACAAAACTTTGTTATTCCGATGATCTTTTCTTCTAAACCTAAATCATAAAGCAATTCGGTTTGAGAAGGAACCAGCGAAATAATTCGTTTTGGAGCTGTCTCAAACAAATGAACTTTCCCTATTTGATCTGTTAGTTGTTTCATTTTTCAGTTTTCGGTTTTCAGTGGCAGTTTTTCAGTTTTGAGTAGCAGTCACAATTTTTAGTAATTAGTACTGAGACTGAAAACTGCCACTCAAAACTTTATTTATTAGCTATAATAGAAGCCATTTCCTGCTGTACTTTCAAAGCTTCTTCTCTTGCTTTTTCTGCAAAATCAGTTCCTTTTGATGCATAAATAATTGCTCTTGCAGAATTTACCAATAAGCCAATTTTATCATTCATTCCGTACTTGCAAACTTCAGATAAACTTCCGCCCTGAGCACCAATTCCGGGAACTAATAAAAAGCTGTCCGGAACTATTTTTCTGATATCGGTAAAATATTCAGCTTTTGTAGCACCAACTACATACATTAAATTATGACTGTTTTTCCATGTCTTAGAAGTTTCTAAAACCTGTTTGTATAATTCTTTTCCGTTTGTATTTAAAGTCTGAAAATCAAAAGCGCCTTCATTAGATGTTAAGGCCAGCATTATCGTATGTTTGTTTTCAAAAGCTAAAAATGGCTCAACCGAATCTTTACCCATATAAGGTGCAACGGTTACGCTGTCAAAATTCAAATCTTCGAAAAAAGCTTTTGCATACATGCTTGACGTATTGCCAATATCGCCGCGTTTTGCATCGGCAATAGTGAAAATTTCAGGATGTTTTTCGTTGATATAATTGATTGTTTTTTGCAGAGACATCCAACCTTTTATTCCATAAGCTTCAAAAAAGGCAGTATTAGGTTTGTAGCCTACCGTTAAATGGTGTGTTGCATCGATTATGGCTTTATTAAACTCAAAAATAGGATCTTCTGTGTCTAATAAATGAGGCGGGATTTTAGTTAAATCTGGATCTAACCCAACGCATAAAAATGATTTTTTTTGAAGAATTTGTTCGTGTAGTTGTTGTGTCGTCATATTGTTTTTTACTAGTGCGGCAAAATTACAAATAATATTATTGGTTTGCGAATTTGAGCTTCACATTGGATTCATATAACATCTTTAAAAAATTGTGTAAAATTAAAAACGAACTCTCTTTTTATTTTTGAACAAACCCTAATCAGACAACTATGACAACGCCACACATCGGAATATCAAGTGCTAACTTAAAAAAAAGCTCTACTATTTTAGCCACTATCCTGTCTAACGAAATGACTCTTTATGTAAAAACCAGAAAGTTTCACTGGAATATTTCAGGAAACAGTTTTATGGAACTTCATAAATTGTTTGAAGAACAGTATAGAATTCTGGAAGCGCAGATTGACGAAGTTGCTGAAAGAATCAGTCAGCTTGGCGAAAAAACAATCGGTACAATGAAAGAATTTATCGAAAATTCGACTTTAAAAGAATCTCCAAAAGAATATGCTTCGCAAAAACATATGCTGGAAGAACTTTTAGAAAACCACGAACAGCTGGTAACGGAGTTTAGAGATTATATTCCGGTTTTTGAAAATGAAACCAATGACGCAGGTTCTGCAGATTTTGTGACAGGACTGCTTCAGGAACATGAAAAAATGGCCTGGGTCCTGCGCCGTTATCAGGCGTAAAAAACTTAGATACTGATTATTTAGGTTAAATTTCAACATAGATTAAAATATCCTAATGAAAATTATGCAACGATCCTGAAAATTCGTGTAACAAAAACCGAACGGGAAATTGCAATTTTACATTATAAATTACAAATAAACACGATTATGAATACTACAGAAATAAAAGGAAACTGGAATGAGTTGAAAGGTAAACTTAAGCAAAAATATGCTGAACTGACAGATGATGATTTAATGTTTGCTGAAGGTAAAGAAGATGAAATGTACGGAAGACTACAGCAAAAATTAGGTAAAACTAAAGAAGAATTTCATCAAATACTGTCAGATTTGTAAACTTTAGGACTCAATCAGGAAATACCGTCTAGTAATTAAAGTATTAGACGGTATTTTTTTGAGGTTTCATTCATTTTTATCAGTGTTTATCTATTTTTTAAAAAGATTAAACGCTGTAACCACAAATAATTTAATTATCTTTAACCAAATTTTTTTCAAAAATGAAGCTATTTATAAAGTTCGACATTAATACTATCTGTTCTCTTTATCTAAAACAAAACCTGGAACAAAATAATATTAATTTTACCAGTTTAGGATTTGGAGAGATTGAGATTGATGACAATCTTGATGCTGATGCACTCGAATCTTTAAAAAACAATCTAAGTCCGCATGGTTTTGAAGTAGTTGAAAATCAAAAAAGTGTTTTAGTTCAAAAAATCAAGGATGCGATAATTGAACTTGTCTTTATGGAAGACAGTAATAATTATAAAAGTTCCGTATTTTTGGCAGAAAAGCTTAACCATAGTTATGGTTATTTATCCAATGTTTTTTCTGAAGTAACTTATTCGTCTATCGAAAACTTCATTATTTTACAAAAAATTGAAAGAGCAAAACAATTGATCATTATTAACGAAATGAGTTTGACAGAAATTGCTTTTTTACTAAATTACTCGAGTGTTGCGCATTTGAGTACGCAGTTTAAAAACACAACAGGAATTACTCCGTCAGCATTTCAGAGAATAATCAAGAAACGTAGAGAAAATTTAAAATAAAAACCCAAATACCACACTAAAATGCAGAAAAACGCATTAAATATTTTACTGGCGGACGATGATGAAGATGATCGTCTTTTTTTTAAAGATGCATTTGAAGAAATCAAAATACAAACGAATGTAGAATTTGTTCATGACGGAATGCAGTTAATGGATTACTTAATGGATTCTGATAACAAACTTCCCGATATCCTGTTTCTGGATTTGAACATGCCAAAGAAAACCGGTAAAGAATGTTTGATTGAGATTAAAAAAACAGACCATCTTAAAAATATAATTATTGCGATTTACTCTACATCTTCTTCAGAAGAAGATATTGAAGACACCTTTATTCAGGGTGCCAATATTTATATTAAAAAACCAAGCGATTTTAACACGCTTAAAAAAATAATTAATGAAGTCGTGACCGTAAACTGGCACTATCATACCTCTGGGTTAAATCGTGATAATTTCTTGCTGCGACTAAAATAAAGTCTACCAATGAAATGGATACCAAATTTTAATTCTTCAAACTCTTTGAGAGTTATTTTTGTAATCGCAGTTTTCATTCTGTTATTTCTTTCTTCTATTGCGTATAAACATAACCAGGACTTGAACGAATCAAGTAAACTGGTTATGCATACCTACGAAATAAACATTCAGCTGGAAAGATTAATGTCAGCAATTAAGGATGCCGAAACCGGGCAGAGAGGTTATATCATTACCAGAAATGCCCGTTTTTTAACTCCATATATTTACTCCCGCGATAAGGTAAACACTTCATTTATTGCATTAAAAAAACTAACTTTTGATAATCCTGTTCAGCAGGAAAATCTTAGAAAGTTATTTAAGCTTATTATTCAGCGTTTTGTTTCGTTTGAAAATTGTTTAAAATACAGTGATCCCAAAACATATGATAAACGAAGACTCGATAATCATATGTTCGGGGGACGAATCCTGATGGAAAACATTCGTTTTAAAGTAGACGAAATGAATGACATAGAGAAAACTTATCTAAAAAACAGGCTTAAAATTTACGACGACGAAATTTCATTAAGTCCGCTTTTTTCTATCTCCTTATTTTTAACTGCTTTATTTTTTATCCTTTTAGCTTTTAGACAAATCAGCAAAGATTTCCAGCGTTTAAAAGTTTTCAATAAAAGACTTTTAATTTCAAACGGATTAATTTCTGAGTCGGAAACTATTGGTAAATTCAGTACCTGGCAATGGGATTTAGACGCCAATAAAATTGACTATTCAGACAATCAATATCGTTTACTGGGTTACGAACCCGGCGCATTTGTTCCGGTAAAAGAAACTTTCCTTGATTTTGTACATCCTGATGATAAAGAAAATGTTTCAAATTCTATTGAAGGAATTATAAACAACAAACAACTTCCTTTTGTTTATTATAAGGTACTGCTTCCGAGCCATGAAGTGCGATATTTTAAATCTACCGGAAAATTATTGACCGACCAGCAGGGAAGTAAAATTTTACTCGGAATTAATTTTGATATTACCGATGAGCATTTACTAAACATTGAATTACAGGAACGCAACAAAGAACTTGAAAAAAGCAATAAAGAACTGGCTTCTTTTAACCACGTTGCCAGTCATGATTTACAGGAACCACTGAGAAAAATCCAGACTTTTATTTCGAGGGTTTCAGATGCCGACAAAGAGGTTATGTCGCAAAGTGCCAAAGATTATATTGCAAAAATTGAAGCTTCGGCAAAAAGAATGCGTGTGCTTATTGACGATTTGCTGCTGTTTTCAAGAACCAATACCACAAAAAAAGAATTTATAAAAACGAATTTAGACGAATTGCTTCAAAATGCAGAATCTGAATTAACAGAAATTATCGAAGAAAAAAGTGCCGTAATTGTTGCTAATAAACTTCCAAAGCTTTCTGTTATTCCTTATCAGATTGAACAGCTTTTCATTAACCTGATCGGAAATTCTTTAAAATACAGCAAACCTAATACTATACCTTCTATAACAATTGAAAGTACAAAAATCGATTCTCAGGATTATGCCGGAATTTTAGATCAGAATATAAAGAAATACCACCGAATAACTTTTACGGATAACGGAATGGGATTTGATCCTCAGTTTAAAGAAACGATCTTTATTTTATTTCAGCGCCTTCATTCAAAAACAGATTATCCGGGTACCGGAATTGGTCTGGCAATTTGTAAGAAAATCGTAGACAACCATAAAGGCTATATTATGGCCGACAGTGAAATAAATAAAGGTTCTGTTTTTACCATATTCTTACCGGACTAACTCTGTTAACACCCTAAAACACTACATCTTAAACGTTATATAAATTCTTTATGGGAATTATATAACGTTTCTTTTTTATGCTGTAAAGCAAAACGTTGTATTCGTTAGCATCTTTGTAATGTAATACTTTATGAAGTAATAATGAAAGAATTTCCAGTAGTGAAAGCAACGATTTTCAAGGTTCTTATTTTATTGATTATAATTTTTGTTTCATCATGCAAAAAAAATAATTCGATAGAAAACACATTGAAGAAAAACGAAACTTTTACAAAAAATGAAGAAGAAGAAACAGTTGCCTTCTTTTTTGTTGAAACGGCCAATATTGGAAAAAAGATTATTTCAAAAAGTCAAATTGCACAAGAAAAAAGTTCAGACAATTCGATAGTGATTTTAGGTAAAAAAATCCAAAGACATCAAAATCGACTGCTGCAGGAAATTACAGAATTAGCGAATAAAAAGCTCATTATAATATCTGAAATAAATGCAGCACACAGAAGAGATACTTACGATCTGATTACCGCAAATTCTGCAGATTTCAACAGAGTTTATTTAAATTCTATGAAAGAATGCCTGAAACAGCAGATTAAGTTATTAGAAAGCGTTTCTAAAGAAACTAACGATAAAATAATTTTAAAATTAGTATTGAAGTATTTGCCTGAACAATTTAATCTCTTAAGAGAAACAGAAAGTATTATTACAGAAAAAAATTAAAAAAAAACGATTATTTAAAAGCCCGGATTACTAACTAAATTATTTTAATTATGAAAATGCAAACAAATTTTTTATGCGCCTTAACCCTTTTTATTTCAGCTTCATTTGGAATGCTGCACGCTCAGGACAATAATGTTACCACAGAGTTTGGTGTAAAAGGAGGATTCAACATGTCGAATTTATACGGAAGTGGTGAAGATGTAGATGATAACAATATTTTATACGGATTTAATGCCGGTGTTTATGCTACTCTTCCTATTTCAGACTTTGTAGCCATTCAGCCAGAGATTTTATTTACTACAAAAGGTGCTGAATTAGATTACAACAATGCTTTAGCGACAGGAAATGCAAAATTCAGATTAAACTATATCGAAGTTCCACTTTTAGTGAGAGTAAATATTACTAAAAACTTTAACGTTCATGCCGGTGGATATGCATCTTACCTGGTAGATTCTAAAGTAACAGGAGACGGAGATATTAATTTTGAGCAGGAAATTGATACTGACGATTTAAACAAATTTGATGCAGGTATTTCTGCCGGTGTCGGAGTAGATTTTAGTCCGGTAAGCATAGGTTTACGTTACAACTACGGTCTTACAACAGTTGGAAAAGAAAGAACTGTAGCCGGAACAACGTATACATTTCCAGATGCTAAAAACAGCAATTTGACATTATACCTTTCGTATAAGTTAAATTAAACAATTGAGTACTAACCCCTAAAATAAAAAACCATGTCAAATTTATTATACACAGTAGCAGTAATACTAATTATACTGTGGGCCCTTGGGTTCTTTGTGTACAGTTTCGGAAGTATTATACACATTTTATTAGTAATTGCCATTATTGCGATTTTACTAAGACTTATCAAAGGACGAGAGGTTTAAAATTTAATCAACATTAAATAAATATATTAATCTATTAAAAATCAATATTATGAAAGCAACTAGCACAGTTTTAGGAATCGCTGCAGCGGCAGCGGCAGGAGCATTATTAGGAGTATTATTCGCACCAGATAAAGGTTCAAACACAAGAAAAAAAATCAAAGATAAATCGAAAGATTACAGTGATAATTTAAAAACAAAATTTGATGGTATTGTAAGTACAATCACTTCAAACGGTAAAGACATCATCGAAGAAGGAAAAAACAAATTCAATCAGGTAAAAGATGATTTCAATACAGTAAAAGACGAAGCTAAAACTGTAAAATCGAACTACTAAATATAAGTGATTTTTCAAACCATAAATACCAATATCATGGAACCAAATGCAACAACAAACGAGAATTTAAATCTTTATGAAAAAGCAGAAAATTATACTAAAACAAGTTTAGAATTATTAAAACTTAAAACAGTTTGTTCTGTCGCTGATGGTGTTTCATCATTAGCTTCTAAGATAGCAGTCGGCGTTGTTGTTGCATTTTTTACCTTATTCCTGAATGTTGGTTTAAGCTTATGGATTGGTAAAGAACTGGGGGAATATTATTTTGGATTTTTTATCATGGCACTTTTTTACTTAATTGTGGCTATTATACTGCACAAAACGCATCACAAACTGATTAAAACCCCAATTGGAAATTCGATTGTATCGAGTATTTTAAAAGAAAAATAATCCTGATTTAATAATTAATATAAAAAGACTATTATGGAGCCTATTTACACTATTGATGAATTAAATCAGAGAATTAAACTATTAGAAGAACGCCAGGATACAGAATGGTGCGCGATTAAAGATCATATTGACGATATTAAAGAGAATTTAAAACCTCTTAACCTTATTCGAAATACTGTCGAGGAAATTAACGAAACAGTTGGTTTTAAAAGTCACATCGCACAGTCTGCAATAAGCATTGGAATTGGATATCTTGCCAAAAGATTTATAGTTGGAAAAAGCGATTCGATGTTTAAAGGTATTTTAGGATCAGTCGTTCAGCTTATTGTAACTAATCTGGTATCAAAACCAGGCGAACCTTCAAATGATACTTCTCACGAAGATGAAGAAGAAGAAGAATCATCATATTACGGATCATCACAAGAGTAATTGTTAAACTGAAATTTTAAACATTATGGAAAAGTTAAGCCACATAGTATTAAAAAATGGTGTATACATGTACTCTAATCTATATAAATGTTTTGAATACACTAGAGTATTTTTCGGTATCTAACCCGCTATACGTTTTTGCTATTACAAACGGTTAAAAGGTTAATACTTCACTATATTTTTAAGGTTCTGAGGAACTAAGGTTCTAAGATGCTAAGGCTCTAAGCAATAAGTTCTCTCAAACCAAAAAAGAGACTCTTTCACAAAGTGAAAGAGTCTCTTTTTCATTAAAAACAAATTCAGAGAAAAACTTAGAACCTCAGCCACTCAGAAACTTAGCATCTTAATTATAATTCTGATAAATTGGTAATTTCAGGCCAACATACACATTGGCACCTTTTGAATTATTGGAAAACAGATTAGAAATAAGCGAACCTGAACCAATAAATAATGGCCCGGCTCTAAAACCTGTTCCTATTTGTGTTCCGCTATACTCCATCCAGGTTACCGGAAGATAAAAACTAAATTGTCTGGTTTCATATCTGGGCGTAAATGCTATCGAATTAGCAATTGCAGCTGCATTGATTTTTTTAGAATCAACCAAACCAAAATCACTGCTTAAATTCAGATAAAATTTATTGTCAATGTTCCAGTCAAAGCTGGTATGCAAAGCCGTTGGCAAATTAGCCTTTACTCCTTTTCTGGATGCTGTTTTAGTATAATATGTATCAAAGAAATTAAAAATATCATCTGAATTATCAATGTCATCCTGAGTAACACTTCCAGTTAAATCATACGTATTCTCGACAGCATTTTTATAATTAAGTTTTCCAATATCCGTAACAGAAACGGCTGCTTTGAGTTTATATCTGTTCCCGATACAAGTATGACAATTAGTGCGGTATTCATATGTAAAGCCTAAATCTAAACCAATTCCGGCAGAAGTCATATCAAATTCCGGATCCTGATTATTTTCATAATCGTAACTTGCCAAAGTTCTTAATGTTCCTGTAGAAGAATACTGGCTTAGAGCCGGATTGGCATTATTCTTAGTAAAGGCAACACTCAGGTTATTTCCGTTAATATATCCGTTTACTCCCGCCATTAAATATTTTATTGTGATTCCGCCTTTTAAAAAATGTTCATCGCGGTCTAATAATACAGTTCCGTAACTGGCGCCAATTTCTGCCCAAGAATTCGTAACACCATTTGGATTTCCGCCAGATATTAAAAAACTATTTGAGGCATCAATATCTTTATTTACCTCATCAATAAGCTGTCCGTTAACATCTACTACATTTGTTATGCTTCGCACGCGGGTAAAAAGACCGATACTATTTTGGGGATTGATATTCATCATAAATGAAGGCCCAAGAATGTCTAAATTAAAATTCCCTCTGTTATTGCTTTTAAAATTTTTCCTGGCATCAGCATCCAGATCATAACCGCCGTCAAATATTTGGGCAAAATTAACGCTGTACAAATCGTTTTGTCCGGTGGCACTTACAGATGAAATGGTAATATCTGCTCTGTATTTAGAATCGACAATCGAAGACGGATTAAATAATACGCTCTGGATTCCGGCATAATTATCATCTCGAAAGCCAAAATACGACTGCGATTGCGCATAAAAAAAGCTCCCAAAGAAGCAAAGTAAATGTAAAGTTCTCTTCATAAAATTAGTTAATTGGTTGGTTAGTTTATTTCCTTTTTTTGATGAAAGATGCACAAATATTAAACAAATAATTTCAAAAAAAAACTTAACCCGCTTTAACTGCAGGTTAAGTTTTTTTTGAAGGTTGTGAGACACTAAGATACTAAGGTTCTTAGTTTTACAAAAAAGATATATAAATCTTACTTCACAGAGAAAGTCTGTAGTATTTGTATTTATTTATTCAAGAAAATTTGGAAGATTACAAGATAATACGGACATAATATTGTGCATCATTTTTCTACAATTTTCATTTTGAAAGTTTAAGAAAAAACGGAGTTTTTTAAAAAGGGACTGAGGTTATGAGACACTAAGGTTCTGAGGTTTTTGCAAAAAAAAGCCGAACTTACGTTCGGCTTATATATTTTAATTAAAGTTCAAAATCTAAAAAAAACTCAGAACCTTAGCATCTTAGTACCTCAAAACCTTAATAAACTTCCGACGCTTCCTTCAGTTTTTCCATATTGTTAACCAGCTGTAATTCGGCAACGATTTTCTGGATATCACCATTCATGATGTTTCCTAAATCATAAAGTGTCAAACCAACTCTGTGATCTGTTACACGACCTTGCGCATAGTTATACGTACGGATTTTAGCCGAACGGTCACCGGAACTTACCTGAGAACTACGTTTTGTTGCGTCTTCCTCTTGTTTCTTGGCCAATTCCATTTCGTATAAACGAGAACGTAATACGATTAAAGCTTTATCTTTATTTTTATGCTGCGATTTCTGATCCTGACACTGCGCTACTAATCCGGTTGGAATGTGCGTTAAACGTACTGCCGATTTCGTAGTATTAACAGATTGTCCTCCAGGTCCTGATGAACAGAAAAAATCTACACGAACATCGTTCATATCGATCTGTACATCAAACTCTTCTGCTTCCGGTAAAACCATAACAGTTGCTGCAGATGTATGCACACGACCCTGCGTTTCAGTCTGCGGAACACGCTGCACGCGGTGAACACCAGCTTCAAATTTCAAAGTTCCGTAAACATCTTCTCCCGAAACTTCAAAAATAACCTCTTTGAAACCTCCCGAAGTTCCTTCGTTCATATCGACAACCGAAGTTCTCCAGCCCATGCTTTCGCAGTATTTGGTATACATTCTAAACAAGTCACCGGCAAAAATACTGGCTTCGTCCCCACCCGTTCCGGCGCGAATTTCGACCATTACATTTTTAGCATCTTCAGGATCTTTAGGGATCAGCATAAATTTGATTTCCTCCTCAAGTTCAGGCAGACGCTCTTTTGCTTCATCAAGCTGCATTTTGGCCATTTCCACCATTTCAGCATCGCTTCCGTCTGCAATGATTTCGTTAGCCTCATCAATATTTGCCAAAACTATAATATATTCTTCTCTCTTTTCAACCAGTGCTTTTATGCTTTTATATTCCTGGTTAAGCTGCACATAACGTTTTTGATCAGCAATAACATCCGGCTGAATAATCAAATCCGAAATCTCATCAAAACGCTGCTTTACATATTGAAGTCTATCTAACATTTTCTTTTTCCTTTAATTGGACTGCAAAATTACAAAATTTTTGTGGAAAATTCTAGTGTTGATTTTTTAGGAATTTTTAGGATTTTTCTTTTAACAAATCAGGTGTTTTTACTTAGTGATAAATTTAAATTAAATGCGATGTTTGAATTATCAAATTGGAATAGATTTTTATCCAGCGAGAATATTCATTCTTATTTTCAAGTTTTACGGTTTTCCATAAAACCATTGAATATTAGTATTTTATATTTGAGATAATTTATTACATGTAAACAAAAACTATTAAATATGTCAAAAATTCACTTTTTAAATGTTCTCGAAGGCGATTGTAACATTATCGAACATGATAGCGGCAGAATTTCTGTAATTGATGTAAGTAATGCTTATAATGATTATGACACAGCTGAAGAAATAAAAGTCCGTAATTCACAAATTCGAAAAGATATGTATTTGAGAACTCAAGTACCAAATGACAAAAAAGATTACAAACAGAAAAAAGTTCCGGACAACCCTATTCAATACCTCAAAAAGTTTAATATAAATTCAATATTCAGGTTTATTATTACTCACCCAGATATGGATCACTTAGATGGAATTAAAGATTTTTATGAAGAGTTTTCAATTCAAAATATCTGGGATACTTGTAATACCAAGGAAATATCTAACAAAGTTAATTCCGGGGGGTATAATATGGATGATTGGAAATTTTATAAAAAAATTCGTGATACAAAATATGAATCACCAAAAAGATTAACATACTATTCAACAGATGTTAATGATTATTATAATCAGGACCACATTCAAATACTTTCACCAACTCCTGATTTAATTAAACATTGCAACGATAAAGAAAATTGGAATGATTCTTCATATGTACTTTTGTATACTCCGCCTAAACCAGGAGGCGGGAATTGGAAAATATTATTTGCTGGAGATAGTGAAGATAAAACTTGGGACTATATTCTAAAAACTTTCGAAAGAGAAGTATCAAACATAGACATATTATTTGCTCCCCATCATGGCAGAGATTCTGGAAGAAATTATGATTTTTTAAAAACTCTTAAACCAAGAGTAACTTTATTTGGAAATGCCAGTTCAAAACATCTTGCATACGACAGTTACCCTGCAATAAGAATAACAAATAATCAGGCTGGTTATATAATAATGGATATTAAAGATAAAATTTATTTTTACGTTAAAAATTATGAATTTGCTAGAGATTTTCGAAGTAATCGCAATTGGAGTGATCCAGTTTTAACTAAAAGTTTAGATGCATATTTCATCTTTAAAATAAGCTAAAAATTATATCTCTAGACTTTTATTTTTAATATATCTAAATTACAACCTATGAATCAGTATTTTGTTAGAGCAAGATTGTTCCCAACTATTTTGACAGCGATTCCAATAATAATTTTTATAAATTATGTATTAAATAAAGAACTATATTCATCATTAAATCAAATTTATACAATACTTCCATCATTAGCTGGTTTTGGAATTTCAGCAGCAGTAATATTTCTCAGTATTCAAATAAATAGGATTGTGTCAAAAGAACTATTTCAAAGAATATATTTTAAAGAAGAAATAGAAATGCCAACCACAAAAATGTTACTGTGGCAAGATTCAAAAATAGATAAAAACACAAAATCCAAAATAAGAAAAAAAATAAATGAAAAGTTTCAAATTAAATTAAAAAATGAAACTGAAGAGAGTTCAGAAATAGAAGAATCAAAGAAACAAATAGTCTTTGCAGTATCTCAGATTCGGAATTTATTACGAGGAAATACTTTCTTGTTTAGACATAATATAGAATATGGATTTATTAGAAATTTGATAGGAGGTTCTTTAATCGCATTAATAATAAGTATTGTGATTTTAATTTATTCATATATAACAAAAGACAATACACTTAAAATTACCTCAGTGATATTAGTAGCTATTTATACGTTTCCAGTAATTTTTTCCAAGTTCATTATAAAGAAATTTGGAAATTATTATGCAAAAACACTTTATGAACAATTTTTAAGCGAAAAATAATGAATCAAACTGTAAAAATGATTTTTTGGGATGTACAAGCTGGTCATGCAACTTACATCAAATCACCCAACGGAAAACATATTGTTATTGATCTAGGAATTGGATCTTTTGATGATAATAATAATGGATTCAGTCCTTTAATGTACCTTAAAGAACATATGGATATTAATCAATTAGATTATGTTATCATTACGCATCCACATTTTGATCATATTGAAGATATTCTAAATTTTGACAGTCTTTCACCTAAAGCTTTACTAAGACCAGACCATATAACAAATGAAGAGGTAATGCAAGAAGAAAAAGCTACAAGAACTATAAGAAATAGAGATAAGCCCATATTTGAAAAATATTGCGAAATTACTGATCGATATAACACTCCTATTAGTGATACAAATACAAGTAATCCAAGAATCGCATCTAATTACGGTGGCTTATCAATAAAAACATTTCATCCTACTAATTGTAACAAAAATAATTTTAATAATCATAGTATAATTACTGTAATACAGTTTGAAGATATCAAAGTAGTTATTCCTGGGGATAATGAAAAATGTTCTTTTGAAGAACTTTTGCAAAATGAATTATTTAAAACAGCAATTAAAAATGCTGATATATTATTGGCACCACATCACGGTAGAGAATCTGGATATAATAATGATTTTGTGAATCTTGTAAATCCAAAATTAACAATTATTTCAGATGGTAGATTTTGCGACACAAGTGCGACATCAAGATATTCTCAAAAATCAAGTGGATTGAAAGTCACTTATAATAATGGTTCTAGCGAAATAAGAAACTGTCTTACAACTAGAACGGACGGAGAAATATTCGTTGAATTTGGCAAAGATTATTACATTAAGCCTTTTCTATCAATAAAAACTAAAAATTAGTATTAATATATTAAAGCCTTTCTAATCTAATCTATAAATGTTTAATTAAATCTATTATTAGATTTCTATAACATAAATTTTAAAACTATGAATGAGAAAGCAATCGAAGTTTTAATAACAATTTCACTTCCTTTAGCGGGTGGCGGAGTTGGTTTTCTTTTAAAACGATACTTAGATAAAAAAAGTGAATTATTTAATGAAAATGCAAAAGAAAGAAGACAAGCCTACCAAGATTTTGTAAACATTATAATAGATATTTTTGCTGGGAGGAATGAGAAGAAACAAAAATCATTTGACATCAATAGGCTTTATGATTTTTATAAAAAAAATATACTTTTCGCCCCTCCAAGTGTAGTTAATTCTTTTAGCGATTATATGCAATACATCTATATATTTGATAGCAATGATCCAAATCAGACTGCTGAACATATTAAGATGCTTACGGAAGTTTTAAAACAGATGAGAAAAGATCTAGGATTAAGTAACTCTGAATTAGGTGAAAATGGAGAAAAATTAATGAGAGCAATATTAAAAGATTTTGATTCAATGCTATAGTAATAACCGCAACAATAACCCAACATCAAAAATAAAAAAAGCTAATCTTTGTGGATATATTGTAAATTCGCCCAGACAGTCAGCGACAACTTTAGAAACTAACAAAACATCCTAAATGAAATTCAATATTAAAATCTTAGTTATTATCCCTCTTTTTTTAGTTTCCTGCGATGCCGAAACAGGAACAGATGGAGTTGTAATTGATGCTATAAGTGGAGAACGCTTAAAAGATGTTACTGTTAAAATGACTTCAGAGCAAGGAGATAAAGAAGATATTTCAAGTGTAAACGGATATTTTAGTATTATATTAGGTTATGGCTGCGGAATTGCCAAATGTGAAGGTAATCCACAAATTACCTTCACTAAAGAAGGGTATAATACTTTGGAAATTAATGAAAGTTATTATGATTCCAAAAGTGCACAATATTTGAATCAGGAAAAAAAGATACTTTAGTTTTTAAAATGAACACTAAATTGTGAAAAAAAATACAGAATGAAAACTAAACCAAAAGAGAAGAATTGGCTCAAAATAATTATATTTAATCTACTTGATTTTATCTTAATGTGGAAATAAAAAATGCGTAAAAGTGTCAAACTTCTGCGCATTTCTAATTATAAAAAAGAGAAAAAACTTCTTACTTCTCCCCTAACACATCAGGCTGAAAATGCAGTTTATGCAAATCATCCACCAAAACCATTTCGTCTTCCGGCAAAAGCTGCAATGCAATTTCAAGTAAAGTCAATACATTAATATCTGTGTCTTTATGAAAAACAGCAAAACTGCGTGCTTCCTTATTCATCAAAACTATACTTGCTTTAAGTAAATCTGAAACGATTAAATTTAATTCGTTGTATGAAGATACTTTTAGCGGTATCGTAAATGATTTGTCTTCTTTATGCTCTAATTTTAGTTTGGTGAAATACTTTCCTTTATTCATTAATTGTAAAATTTCTGCGATTCTATCGTCATTTTGATTTTTCATATATATAAGATTTAATTTACAATTGAAACAAATATATAATTTTTCGGTTGAAAACAATCGATTTTTAACAATCATATCTAAACAATCTATTACTTGTAATTTCATTTCTATGAAAAGAGAAAGAAAAACTGAAATTCCAGAAGTTGTAAAACAGTTGGGAATCAAGATAAAAGATGTGATTGATGCCAATCAATTAAAGTCAAGAGAAGTTGCTCATGATGCCGAATTAGATGTAGAAAATTTAAGAAAATATATTAAAGGCTCACAAGAAATGAAAATTGGAACTTTGTTCAAAATTGCGCAAGCCTTAAAAATTCATCCAAGCGAATTAATCAAGAATTTGTAAATCCTCGTTGCTTGTGCGAGCCTCACGCTCATGAAAACAATTAAAATCAATTTCAAAACTTTGTTCACTGAACGAAAGCTTAGCAGATTTTAAAAATGTAACAGCACTAACGATACAGGCTTCGATATTCAGAATCAACAAAAATCGAATCAGGTACAGAGGCAAAATAATACTAACGGCAAAAATAATCGCTGGGAAAAATTATCTTTAAATAAAAAAATGGAACAAACTTTTAATAATTTCGAAATTGGATTATTGCTTTGGCAAGTACTTGTCTTAATAATTCTTTTATTTATTTTATATCTTTTATTTATTCTAGTAAAATTTCTAAAAAAGAAAATAGAAAAATAGTCACTAATTGAACCTTAAAAAAACCTCACTTTACTATTTAGGGATTTTTAGTTTTAACTTTCAAATCAAGCCACAAGGCATTCCATATTCTTTTCTTCGGCGATCTGCATGTCGATTATTTTTTGAGTGATAGTTCCTTTTTCGAATAAACGAATGAATTTGAAAACGACACTAACAAAATATCCCGGATTCGAAACCAGTCGGGCGATTTCTTTTATTCTCCTGTCTCTTAATTGAGTGCAGGCTTCTCTTTCGTTTTCCGGAACCGCCACAAATTCGGTGGCAAATTTCCAGGCACCGGTCCTTGCAGTTTCCATACTAAAATCAATAAAGAAATTATCTATTTTGCCTGTTGCTTTTAATATCCACGTAAGTGTTGGCCAAATTTTAATTAAGCATTTTTCGACGCCGCCTACCAAATTGCTGAGAATGGCGTTTATTTTGTCGAAATCATGTTTTAAATCTTCAATATTTTCTATTGTACTCACTTCTGCCGATGCAATTCCTAAATCCAGATTGATATGTGCGTTAATTCCGAGCAGTAAATGCTGCAGTACTATCGGCCAGAAATCTTCCGCTTGTTCAAAAGCAAATCCCCAGCATTCAGATGGTTTTTCTTTGGCCTGATATTGATAATACGCCTTGATATACCGATTGGCAAAAATGACATCGAGTTTTTCCATTCGTTCCCCATTTTGAAAAGAACCATTCTGAATCCCTTCTTTGACTCTTACCGTAACTTCACGATACAGCGTAGCAAATAACCCGATATTGCTTTGCTCTACTTTTGATTTTTGGATTATTTCATCCAGTATCTGAATTACTTCGTTTATAGTTTGGGCTTGTTTCATACTCATTTAGAATTGGTTATGGTTAAATTGAGAAGAACGAATATAATTATTTTACTGTTTCGTTAAATTAATTTGTAAAAAAATATTTACGTGTTTCCCGTAACATAATCCTTTTTAAAGCAATTATATTAGCACAGATTTATTAAAATCTATATCCCCAAGTATTTACAACATTAACAAATTTAATCAGGAAAATTATGAAAAAAATTGCCCCAATGAAAAACCCTTTTGGCAGATTAATCCTTTGCGCTTTTACAATGTCAGGTATGTTTTTGCTTCAAAGCTGTTCTGAAGAGAATCCGGAGTCAGGGAATATGAATAACGCTGTAAAAAAAGAAACGCTATCAAAAAACAGTACAACCTCAAAAGCTGCCCTTACTAATACCATAGTAACATCAGCAGTAACCGGCACTGGACCAACTTACCTACAATCCGGATCAAATTTATTTACCTGGACATATACGGGTACTATAGCAAATCCTGATTTAGACACAATTGTTTGGTGGTACTCAAAAGTAAATGGTGTTGGAGCTCCTTATGCTATTGGCTGGGGTTCAACGGGTTATTTTATGTCGGTTCCGGATACTTTCTTTTCTGATCCAGGACTCCAAACTTCTGATTTTAAAATATACATTACAATAAAAGATACAAGTGGAAACCTTTATCAAAGTTATAATATTTATAATATCATGAAAAAAGGTAAATGGAAATTAGAAAATTCATTATAAAATATTAAGTGCGTACTAATTCAAAAAACTTCCCGGAAAGAGAGATTCTTTTCGGGTTGTTTGTTTATATGCTGAAATAGAAAAAAAGAATTTTAAGTCTTTATTAATACACCTTTTTATTGGCTTTATAACTCAATATGGAGGACTTATGACATTTTTTTAATAGTTACTTTCTTAATTATCTACTTTCAGGTATTCAAAAGAAATAATTCAAAAATTAACTTAAGCCTCATGTTATGAAAACTACAAAAATGGTATTGTTTTTTATCATTCTAATCTCATTCGGTGCCTGTAAAAAGGACGCAAAAGGAGAAAAAGATAATTATACAACCGCAAACAACAGTAATGCAAGCTCAGATTGTTTAGCTCCTGCCAATTGGTTTACGATCGTAAACAACACGCGCCAGACTCCTCCACCAAATGAAGGACCAACAAGTGTCTTTGCCAACAATCAAACAGTTACAAACTGCGACTTTCATCAATGGTCATGGCAGAAATTTCTTTGGCTGACTAACGAAACCAACGGAACACCTTTCTTTATAAACAATATGATTCAGGTAAATGCCGCTGGTCAGAAATTAGACCCGGGCAATGGTATTGTTTTAACAGATACTGCTCAGGCAAGTGGTTCTACTGATATTTTAAAAACACCTAATTTTTCATCCGGTGTTCCTAAATCTGCTACGGTTTACTATTCTATATTTATGGACAAACTGATGTATGGAACAATGCTAAAATATGGTCCAATAGCAAAAAGCGATTCTACTAAAGTAAAAGGCATAACTTTTCCAGTAGGCTCATTAGAACTTAAAACTTCATGGATTGATGCGAGCGCCCTTAAAGATGCTTCTTCATATTTTGTTACCCAGGGAGTAATAAATGGAGTAAAAACCAAAGTAGCACTTTTGGGAATGCACGTAGTGGGAGTTGTAGAAAACCATCCCGAATTTGTATGGGCTACTTTTGAACATGAAAATCTGGCACCTGCTTACGATTGGTCAAAAGCTACCCCAACAACAGATGCGCCCGTAACAAGTACAGTAGATTATCCTTTTTTTAATAAAAACACCACTGCAACAGTTACTAACATAACTTCGGGAAATGGAATTTATACTGATGTATTTTCTGTTTACAAATACGGTGTTCCTGTAGAAAAAGCTATGAAAGGTTCTCATAATGTTCAGCTTTTTATGCAGACCAGCCAAAACGGTTCTGAAAACCTGAATAATATTCGAACTATTAATCAAAGCGTTAAGACACAGCTAAAAGGAATCTGGAACAATTATTTTTACAATGGTTCCTTATGGATTAATACCGCAGGATACAATGGTACTCCGGCACAAGCGGCTTTATTGGACTCCTTGAGTTATGATCTTTCCAATTCTGCACCCGGAAAATTAACCAGAGGCTCTACTTCTGCCTACAATATTACTATGGAAACGTATGTTCAGGTAGGTTTTAGTCCGTCATCAATACATGGAAATTCAGTCAGCAATCTTGTTAATTGTTTCTCCTGCCACAATACATCTAATAATTCAACCAATTCGCCTCTTTATATCAGCCATGTATTTACAGGATATGTACAAAATCTTCAGGGGTTAAACAGAAAACAAATCAAAGACGAGCATGTCAAAGAAATTGTTAAACAATTCAATTTACGCCAAAAATTAAGAGCCAAAAAATAACAGTTCTGTTTTACTTTTAAAGCAAAGCGAAAATTATAAATACAAAAAACCACAAGCTTCTGTTTGTGGTTTTTATATTTTATTCTACATAGATTTACTTAAATTTCTTTTAAATCATCACACAAGAAAATAACTTAGAACCTTAGCATTTTAGAACCTTAGCATCTTTTTTAGAAAAAATTCCTAATTTCGCTTACGAATAAGAAAGAGAAAAATGAAGGTCTGTATTGCTGAGAAACCAAGTGTAGCACGCGAAATTGCATCCGTTTTGGGCGCCAATACCAAACACGACGGATATTATGAAGGAAATGGTTATGCGGTGACTTACACTTTTGGACATTTATGCACCTTAAAAGAACCTAACGATTACAAACCGCACTGGAAAAGCTGGGATTTAAACAATCTGCCCATGCTTCCTGAAAAATTCGAAACCAAGGTCGTTCAGAATTCGGGAATCCAGAAGCAGTTTAAAATCATCAAAAGTCTTTTCGACAAAGCCGAATTGGTTATAAACTGCGGGGATGCAGGACAGGAAGGAGAGCTAATCCAGCGCTGGGTTATGAATGAAGCGCATTACAAAGGCGAAATAAAACGACTCTGGATTTCATCATTAACTACAGAAGCCATAAAAGAAGGTTTTGACAATTTAAAACCTTCTGAGAATTACGATAATTTATTCTACGCCGGATTTTCAAGAGCAATTGGAGACTGGCTTCTCGGGATGAATGCCACACGCTTGTATACTGTAAAACATGGAGGTTACAAACAAGTTTTGTCTATTGGCCGTGTTCAGACGCCAACTTTGGCAATGGTTGTAGACCGTTTTAAAGAAATCGAAAACTTTAAACCCCAACCCTATTGGGAATTGCAGACTTTATACAGAGAAACACTTTTTAGTTACGAAGAAGGCCGTTTTCTAAATAAGGCAGACGGAGAAATTCTGGCAGAAAAAGTAAAAGAAAGTGATTTTGAAATTGTTTCTGTTGACAAAAAAAACGGGAATGAATATGCCCCAAAGCTTTTCGACTTAACGGGTCTGCAAGTTTACTGCAATCAAAAATTTGGATTTTCGGCAGAGGAAACCCTTAAAATTGCACAGAATTTATACGAACAGAAAGCGATAACCTATCCCAGAGTTGATACGACTTTTCTTCCGGGAGATATTTATCCGAAAGTGCCGGGAATTCTGCAAAAATTAACGAATTACAGCCATTTGACAGAACCGCTTTTAGGAAAGAAAATAAAAAAATCGCCAAAGGTTTTTAACGATAAAAAGGTAACCGATCACCATGCGATTATTCCAACCGGAATCGAAATCAATCTTCCCTATAACCAGCAGCAGGTTTATGATATTATTGTAAAACGTTTTATCGCTGTATTTTATGATGACTGCCTCGTTGCCAATACAACCGTAATAGGAAAAGCGGCAGAGGTAACTTTTAAAGCAACTGGGAAAGAAATTCTCAAAAAAGGTTTCCGTATCGTTTTTGAAGATCCAAATGCAAAAGAAAAAGAACCGGATTTACTTCCGGGATTTGTTGTGGGAGAAAAAGGTCCGCATGAACCTTCTTTTATTCAAAAAGAAACTAAACCGCCCAATCATTTTACCGAGGCAACTTTACTGCGCGCCATGGAAACCGCCGGAAAACAAGTCGATGACGAAGATTTACGCGAATTGATGAAAGAGAACGGAATCGGGCGTCCGTCTACACGCGCAAATATCATCGAAACGCTTTTTAAACGTCAGTATATTGTTCGAAACAAAAAACAGGTTTTACCAACAATTACTGGAATTCAGTTAATTGATACAATTCAGAATGAATTAATAAAGTCGGCTGAACTTACCGGTTCCTGGGAAAAACAGCTGAAAGACATTGAAAAAGGAACTTACACGGCCGGCGCTTTCATTAAAAACATGAAACGCATGGTTGAAGCACTGGTTACAGAAGTTAGAAGCGAAACAAAACACGCTAATATTTCGCATGCTGCTACGATTCAAAAACCAACTGCAAAGCCTGAGAAAAAGAAGGCTGACGGAATTTCGGCAGAAACTTGCCCGAAATGTCAAAAAGGGAATCTTATAAAAGGAAAATCGGCTTTTGGATGCAGCGAATATAAATCGGGTTGTGACTTTGTACTTCCTTATATTTTTTCTGATAAAAAAATTACGGAAAGTCAATATTTAAGATTACTTCAAAAAGGATCAACCGTAAATATAAAAGGTTTTAAAACCGAATTAGGAACAGTCGAGGGTTTAATTCGTTTTGAAGAAAATTATAAACTGAAATTAGAACCTAAAAAAACCGAGGCAAAAAAGACAAAACAAGAAACACCAGATTCTTTGTTGTGCCCTAAATGCAAAAAAGGAACAATATTGAAAGGAAAAACTGCTTACGGCTGCGCAGAATATAAATCGGGCTGTGATTTTAAAGTCACTTTTGATGAAGTCCGTACCAAACTTAAAGATCAAAAACCAACGAAGGAATTGGTTTATGAGATTTTGAGTGCTGCTGTTTAAAGGTTTTTTTGCCACAGATTCAAAAGATTAAAAGGATTTTTTCTGCCACGAATTGCACTAATCTCACTAATTTTTAAATTGGATTTTTTCTAAAAATTATTCTTTTTTTTTAAATAAAATCTAAGATAAATCTGCTCTATCTGCAAAATCTGCGTGAGAAAAAAACATTTTAATCTTTTTAATCTATGGCCGATATTCTAAAAAATAATTCGGGACAATTAGTTAAATTCCTGGCAAACATTCAAAAAAATAATTCGTGTAAAATAGTGAAATTCGTGGCGAAAACTTTTTTTTTATACCTTAGCTTCAATCTAACAAACTCAATTATGCTTCAGAAAATTACTATTGCTGCTTTTATTATAGCATTTGTTTCCTGCCAGAAAAAAGAAACTGTCGAAAAAGACAAAATCAAATTGGCCGACTGGCTGATTGGAAATTGGGAAAACAAATCGCCAGACGGAATTCTGACTGAAAACTGGGAAAAACTAAACGATAGTACTTTCAATGCTTCTTCTTATTTTATTAAAGGAAAAGATACCCTTCATTTTGAAACTATTGTTTTGGCTCAAAAGGGAGAAACGTTAACTTATTTTGCAACTGTAAAAGGTCAGAATGAAGAAAAAGCAGCAGCTTTTCCATCAACTGCAGAATCAGACAAACAATTGGTTTTTGAAAACGCAAAACACGATTATCCTCAAAAAATCACCTATACAAAAGGTGCCAATAATACTTTGACAGCTGAAATTTCCGGTAAATTGAATGGGAAACCTAGTTCTGAGAAGTTTGTGATGACGAAAAAATAGCATAATGATTCGAATGCAAATTAAAATAAATATATTCATCGATATAAATTAAAACCAACAGACGATTTTTTCTATCCTCAAAATAATTAAACAACTCTCAAACTTAAATGAGAAAAGTATTCCTATCGATTCTATTTTCTGTATTACTTTGCAGCTGTAACAAAGGAGCAAATACTACCATTGAAAATCTTTGGGATAATTTTTCTTTTAATAATACTAAATCAAACAGTACAGAAATTATCATTAAACTTTATGATACAACAGCAATAAAAAGCAGGTCAAGAGATCTTGATTCTTTAATTCCTATAAAAGAATTTAAAGTTGTAAATGAAAATCAAATCGAAAGTTTTGACGAAATATTTATAAATGCTGAAAAAACAAGTTATTGTTGCTGCCCAAATGCCGTATATTCAGTTCAATTTTTAAATAAAAAAAAACATCTTGGTTTATTTTGCATTGACACATTGGAGTTTAAAGATAAAATAAGATTGTATGAAGCAAGTTTTCAATATTCTTATCTTATCGATAAATCCAAATGGAAAAAATTTCTTGATGTATTAGATCAAAAAGCGAATCAATAGAATTGTACAAAGAAGCATTCCTAAGGAACTTTAAGGTCAAATATTCTAAAAAAAATACGGATTAAAACCGTTGTTACATATAAACAATATCGCAAAACAACAAAGTTTTTTCATAGCCCCTAGCTTCAGCTAGGGGGAATAAGATTTGAATAAAAAAGGCTTTAGCCAAACTCTCAATAGTTTTGCTAAAGCCTTTTTTATGATATATTAAATCCCTCCAGTTAAAACTGGAGGCAAGTGAAAAACTTTGTACCTTTTTACCTCAGCACCTTAGCACCTCAGCCTCTTAGAACCTTAAAAAAAAATTTACTCATTCTCCCCAATCTTATTCACCATAAAAATCATCATAATACCTAAAAGCGCCATAATTAAAAACGCAAATTTCATACTAAGATATTCAGAGATAAAACCAACCATTGGCGGAACAAGTAAAAACCCAAGATAACCAATTGTCGAAATAGAAGTTAAAGCAGAACCGCTGCTAAGTTTTGATGATCTTCCCGCAATACTAAATACCAACGGAACCACACAAGAAACCCCAAATCCGATTAAAACGTATCCAAAAATAGTGGGATAAGCATACGGAAGAATAAAACAAATCCCAAAACCTAAAGTAATCAATATTCCGCTGTAGAGCAGGATTTTTTTGGTTCCAAATTTCATTACGCCATAATCTCCAAATATACGTCCCAGGGTTACAGCTGTTGCAAAAAACACAAATGCCGCACTAGTTAACTTTGGTGAAGCTTTTAAGATGTTTTCAAAATAAATCCCGCTCCAGTCATACATCGTATTTTCGCAGGCCATAGATACAAAACAGATGAGTGCAAATTTTATCAGGTTTTTTTCCGGCATTGAAAAAAACTTCTTTTTAACCGGTACTGGTTCATTATGAATACTTAACGGATAAAAACAAGCGGTAAGGGCCAGCATAAATACGCTTACGCCCAATAAATGATGTGCCGGTGCAATATGCTGGGTAACCATTACGTAACCCAAACCCGCTCCCGAAAAGACAGCAATACTCCAAACCGCATGGAAACGGGTTATAATTGATTTTGGATATAATTTCTGAACTTCAAGAGATTGTGCATTAATCGATAAATTGAAAATATTTCGGGAGGCTCCAAAAATTAAAAGTATAATAACCAGCTGCCAGACAAAAGCGGCCAAACCCGGTAGTGATAATACAATATTAAACATAATTGCGCCTAAAAGCATAATATAACGGCTGCTGTATTTATTTAATAGTTTTCCTGTAAAAGGCATTGTCAGCATTAAGCCAATTGGAAATGCAAATAAAACAGCTCCAAATTCGGCTTCAGATAAATGTAATTGTGCTTGGATATGCGGGATTCGGGATACCCAGGAAGAATATCCAAATCCGGAAAGGAAAAAAAATACAGTATTGGCGATACGGAATCCACGAGGCGTATTTTGAATCTTTTTAAAGATGGGTAAAATCATGAAGCTGCTTTTTCAGATTGCAAAAATAAAGCTTTTAAAACGAATTATTGTCCGTTTTACATTTAATAAATACCTTCATTCTTTCGATTTATTCTATTAAAAACAAAAAACTCTTTTTTCGTTGGACTTATAATTAAACCGATAATTTATGAAGTGAAATATTATTTATTAATGTAATAATTTCTATTTTTGATTTGTTTTTATTCGTTCTAAATAAGTTAACTATAACCATTAAAAAGAAAAAATGAATTACCAAAATTCGAGAACATCCTGTTTTCTCTTAATCAGTTTCCTGTTTACATTCACTGCCCTATTTGCTCAACAAAACAATGGAAAAATAAAAGGAACCATCACCACTTTAGACGGCGAGCAGGCAGCCGGAGTTAATGTTGTTTTAAAAAATTCTAAATACTGGACTGTAACAGATGAAAACGGAAGTTTTGAATTTAACCGTATAAAAGCTAATACCTATACCATACAAATTTCATTAACAGGTTACGAAACTATTGAAAATGAAGTAATTGTTACAGAAAACGAAACCGCTGCAGTAAACCTGCAATTAAAAGTTTCTGACAAACAGTTGAAAGAAGTTATTATTACCAATTCAAGAGGAAAAGCATTTCCAAAACAAAGCACTTATGTTTCTAAAATGCCTCTGAAAAATATCGAAAATCCTCAGGTTTACAATGTCGTTTCTTCTGAATTAATGAAAGAACAAGCCATTACGGCTTATGACGATGCTTTAAAAAACGTACCCGGAATCCAGAAATTATGGGAATCTACAGGCCGTGGAGGCGATGGAAGTTCTTACTACACACTTCGCGGATTTGAAGCGCAGGCCAATATCGTAAACGGATTGCCAGGTTTAACAAATGGTAGTCTTGATCCTGCAAACATCGAAAGAATTGAAGTTATAAAAGGGCCGTCCGGAACTTTATTTGGCAGCAGTTTAGTTTGTTACGGAGGTCTTATTAATACGGTAACCAAAAAACCATATGAAGGTTTTGGCGGAGAATTCTCTTATACAGCAGGAAGTTTTGGACTCAGCAGGGTTACGGCAGATTTTAATACGCCATTAGATGATAATAATGATGTTTTATTTAGAGTAAATACTTCTTATCAAACAGAAAACAGTTTTCAGGACGCGGGATTTCGTACAGCACTTTTTATTGCTCCTTCCCTTTCGTATAAAGTAAATGATAAAGTATCTTTTCTTATAAATACCGAATTTATGCAGGAAGAAAAAACAACTCCTCCAATGTTGTTTTTAGGAAGAGAATCCCAACTACAGTTTGCAAATCTGGAGGAACTGAATTATAATACTCATCTTTCTTTTTATAGTAATGATTTGACTATGAAAAACCCAAGATTTAATTTACAGGCCCAGATGAATTATAAAATATCGGATCAATGGACCTTACAAACCGCTTTTTCAAGAGGTTCTTCTAAATCTGATGGCTACTACTCTTATATTTATGACAATCAAAATGGTAAAGGCGAATTTGGTTTAAGCATTACAAAAGATCAGTCGCAAACTATCACAACAGACATTCAGCAAAATTTTATTGGTGATTTTAAAATAGGAACTTTACGTAACCGATTAGTTGTTGGACTTGATTATTACGCAAAAGAGCTAATCTTTGGCGGAAGCGGTTATGCCTGGTTTTATAACGTAACGCCACAGGGAAATGTAAATTATATTGATCCTGAAACCGGTATCGAAGCTGATCCCAGATATCCTACACGCAGTTCTGTAGATAATGTTCTGGCATCTGCCGGTGTAACAAATTATACCGGTAAAGAAGCCACATATAGTGCTTATGCATCTGATGTTATCAACATAACTCCAGGTTTGCTTGCAATGGCAAGTTTACGTGTGGATTATTTTGATACTAAAGGAGACGTCACAACAGATGAGGATGATTATGACCAAACTGCTTTATCTCCAAAATTTGGTTTACTTTATCAGCCTATACAAGATAAATTAGCTCTTTTTGCGAATTATATGAATGGTTTTAGAAACATTTCTCCAACTGTTGTGTATGATGAAACTACAAAAGAGCCAATGGGAACAAAAACCTTCAAACCGGAACATGCTAATCAGTTAGAGTTTGGTGTAAAAGCAAATCTTTTATCAGATAAGCTGAATGCAACGGTAAGTTATTATGACATCGAGGTAGAGAATTTAGTTACATCGGCACCGGGAAGTGTAGTAAATTCAGTGCAGGGAGGCACGGCAAGAAGCAAAGGATTTGAATTTGACCTGAATGCTGCACCGTTAAAAGGATTAAGTATCATAGCAGGATACAGCTTCAACGACAGCAAAATAATAAAAGGAGACGAAGCAAATCCATGGCTCGAAACAGGAAAAAGACCATTTTGGGCAGGACCCAAAAACCTTATAAACCTTTGGGCATCTTATAAATTTGGTGAAGGATTTTTAGAAGATTTCGGAATTGGTTTTGGAGGAAATTACGCCAGCGATAATGTTATTGTGGACAGTCAGGTTACCGGAAAATTTGTTTTACCAGAATATACCGTTCTAAACGGATCTCTATTTTACAGCTCAAATAAATTTCGCGTAAGCTTAAATATAAATAATATAACAAACAAAGATTATTTTAACGGAGGCTGGTCTACGGTGAACCCACAAAAACCAAGAAATGCTTTAGTAAGTTTTGCTTATAAATTTTAGACAATTTCAAATTAAAAAAGCCCCGATGTTCATAAATTGAACAATTTCGGGGCTTTTTTATGAATTTTTATTTTTAATTATTCTAAATAAGAGTTATGTTTGTAAAAAATATCATTCTAAAAATTTAAATGTGACCTTATGAAATCAAATACTTTAAAAACAATAGCCTTATTATTTCTAATGTTTTTTGCAGCACCTCAGCTTTTTGCCCACGCACTTTGGATCGAAACCAAAGCAGCCGGAACAAAAGGAAAAGCCCAGGAAATTTCAGTTTATTTTGGAGAATTCTCAGAAAATGATATTACAAAGGCAGACAAATGGTTTTCTGATTTAAAAGATTTCTCTTTGGTTGTAATTTCTCCTTCAAAAAAAGAAACAAAACTTACTGCAAAGGCTTTGGACAATAAATATCAGGCATTTTTTACTCCGGATGAAGACGGAGTTTATACCATTGTAATGCATCATACGGTAAAAGATGTATATGGTACAATGAAGTTAGATTATAATTCCAGTGCAACTGTTGTGGTTGGAAACAAAAATGCAGGAAATAGTGCCGCAGTTAATAACAATGTTATCAGTGTTTTTTCTGCAGATGCAGATGCTGCGAAAAAAAATGCGGTAATAAATGTTGCTGCTTTATATAATGGTGCTATTGCAAAAGAGCAAAAAATCAAAGTTATTGCTCCAAACGGATGGGAAAAAGAACTATGGTCAAATGATAAAGGTGAGGTTTCTTTTACTCCTTTATGGTCAGGAAATTACATGGTAGAATTTGCTTATACTGAAAAAACTGCCGGAGAACATAACGGCAAAAAATATGATGAAATCTGGAAAATGGCTACCTGCCAAATTACAGTAAAATAATATTCTTTAACTTCATTCTTAGATTAATTTCAATTTAAAAAACCTTGCTTCACGGCAAGGTTTTTTTTATTATTTGAAAAAAAAGAACAGAACAAAAAAAAAATAAAAATATTTAAAAAAATAAATAAATTTTAAACAATAAAACACGTTCATAAATTTTGTTAACACAAATGCCAATTGTATATTTGCGGCCATTATTTTAATTGAATCCAAATAAATACCATGAAATATACTTTACTTATTGTAGTCGGGTTGTTTAGTTTTGTCTCTTACGGTCAAAATTATACGAACGACAAAAGAAATTCCTCAGTTAGCGATACTGTAAAAAACAAAAAAGAAGAAATCCTAGATGAAGTTGTAGTAACTAAAACCAATGAACCGAAACCGGTAACTGCAGTTCGTTCCGGTTTAAAACCAATGGATAATCCGCAAACTATTCAAGTTATTGGTTCTGAAGTTATTGAACAACAACAGGCAATTCGATTAAGTGAAGTATTAAAAAATGCAAATGGCGTTTATGTAGGTTCTGCCCGAGGCGGTGCTCAGGAATCTTTTTTCTCAAGAGGTTACGACATGTCTGCCAATAATATGTTTAAAAACGGATTTCGTTACAATGCTGGTTCAATTCCAGATGTTTCCGGTTTAGATAAAGTTGAGTTTCTTAAAGGAGGTTCGGCATTATTATTCGGAAATGTTGCTCCGGGAGGAATTCTAAACCTTGTAACCAAAACACCTCAATTTAAGAGCGGCGGCGAAATATCGATGCAAATGGGAAGTTTTAACTATTATAAACCTGCTTTTGATTTTTATGGCGGTCTTAGTAAATCCATTGCTTTTAGAATTAATGGTTCTTATGAAAATTCAGAAAGCTTTAGAGATGTTGTTAAAAACGAGCGTTTATATATTAATCCGTCCTTGCTTTTTGTTATTAATCCTAAAACACAAATTACGGTTCAGGGAGATTATTTAACTGCCGACTGGACTCCTGATTTTGGAACGGGAATTATTGGTACAAAAATCCTTGATTTACCTCGTAATAATTTTTACGGATCACTTTGGTCAAATGGTAATACAAAATCTGCTAGTGCATCTGTATTGTTAAATCACGATTTCAATAAAAACTGGAAGCTTAATTTCAATAGCTCTTACCAAACTTATGACAGAACTTCAAAATCGACAGCACAATTATCTACTGTAACTTCAACTGGAAATTGGACAAGACCATTAGTGCAAAACGAAAATTCAGAGCAAGTATTAGGAGATCAGTTAAGTCTTCAGGGGAACTTTAATACCGGATCTGTAAAACATCAAATATTTACAGGTGCAGACTGGGAAAACTCTTTTGTAACAGCTTATACTTTTGCATTTAGTCCTGCAAATTATGACACAATAAATCTTTTCACCTTTGATCCATCGACTCAAAGAAATGATATTCCTGACGCCAGAGCAACTCAAATTGCAAAAACAGAAACCAATCGTTTTGGTGTTTATTTTCAGGATTTAATTTCAATTACAGAAAAATTCAAAGTTCTTGCGGGAATTCGCTGGTCATGGCAGGAAGCAGAAGTCAGCACTTACAAAGAAACTTTGGTTTCAGGAGTACAAACAGTAAGTCCGGAAAATGCTGTTCCAACGATTGGGGCTAAAAAATTAGATAACGCTTTTTCTCCAAAATTTGGTTTAATATATCAGCCAAGAAAAGACGTTTCTATCTTTGGAAGTTATTCTACTTCGTTTACTCCAAACACAGGAACTACAGCAGATTTAAAACCAATTGAGCCTTCTATTATTGATCAATATGAAGCAGGTATTAAAACTGATTTCCTTAAGGGATTATTAAGCACTAATGTTACTGTTTATCAAATCACAAACAGCAATCTTGCTCAAACAGCTGAATTTAAAGCTGACGGAAGCTTAAACACAGATACAAACGTGAAAGTTTTAAGTGGAGAAACTAAAAGTAAAGGTGTTGAAGTTGATGTTACCGCAAGACCAATTGAAGGACTTAGCATTATTGCAGGTTACAGCTACAACGATATGCGTTATACAAAAACATCTGGTTTAAACGGAAGTTTTATAGAAGGTGACCGTCTTGTCAGAACTCCTGCAAATACCGCAAACCTAAGTTTCTTTTACACTGTACAAGATGGCTTGTTTAAAGGAGTATCTCTGGGCGCGATTGGAAATTATATTGGTGACCGTTTAGGCGGATGGAATGACCAATATAGTACTGACACCACCAAATATCCTGATGGTATTTACCACAGAGAAATCCCTTTAGAAGGCTACACGACAATTGATGTTTCTGCCGGATATACCTGGAGAAAAATCTCAATTCTTTGCAAATTATCAAACATTACAAACGAATTAAATTATACGGTTCACGAAAATTATAGTGTAAACCCAATTGCACCTCGTCAGGTTATGACAAGTCTGCGATATAAATTCTAAACTTTTGAATTAGATTTATTTTTTAATTTCGAAAACTTAAACCTCATCTTTAAAAGGTGAGGTTTTTTATTTTGTAAAAATGTTTCTTTTATAATTACTTTTACCTTCAAATTCCACTTTAAAATTTAAATATGTCAGATACTGCAAAAAACCAATTAAAGAAAAGTTTAGGTTTAAGTTTTAATATTGCTGTTTTAATTGGAGGAACAATTGGAGTTGGAATTTTGCGAACACCGGGAAATATCGCTGAAATGCTCAATAATTACTGGCTCATTCTGGCATCATGGCTTTTTGGCGGCTTATATGTTTTGTTTGGCGCCAATTCGTATGCAGAACTTGCCACCATGTTACCAAAAGCCGGAGGATCTTATAATTATATCAAACGGGCATTTGGAAATTATGCCGGATTTCTTTCTGGCTGGTTCGATTATATTACAAATGCAATTCCGCCTGCCTTTTACTGCATTGTAATAAGCGAATACATTATTATTCTATTTCCAAAACTTGCTGATTATTCTACTGTAATTTCTATTTCGTTATTACTAGCATTTGTTTTACTTCATTTAAGCGGAGTAAAAAACGGAAGCGTCATTCAGCAAATTACCAGTTTCTTAAAAGTAATTTGTTTTGTGGCTTTGGTAGTTGCCTGTTTTATGTATTCTGGAGTTAAAGCACCTAAAATTGAAACGGATAATTCTATCTTTCAAATTGGACTTATTTTCGGATTTTTCAAATCACTGCAGCTTATTATTGGAACTTATAACGGCTGGAATGCGGTTTGTTTTTTTGCCGAGGAAAATGATAATCCGGGAAAAAACATTCCCAAATCATTATACAGCGGAGTTTTACTTGTTGTTGCTATTTATATTTTAGTAAACGCGGCATTTTTTCATGTTTTACCTATTGAAACTCTAGCAAAATCTAATTTGGCCGCCGCCGATGTGGCCAAGATTCTTTTTGGAGAAAACGGAGCTGTAATCGTTACTGTAATTTCTATTTTTTCGTTAATCAGTATTTTGAATGCTTTTATGATGATTCCGCCAAGAATTCTTTACGGACTTAGCCGTGACGGTTTTTTTATCGAAAAGGGAACAATTGTAAATAAAGGCGGAACTCCAATTGCTGCACTTCTGGTTTCATCCTTATTTAGTTTATTTTTAATCTGTTTTGTGGGTTCTTTCGAAGTGTTATTTTCATTCGCAGCATTCATTTCAATAATTGTCTGGGGACTGGCTTATTTTTCTCTTTTAAAACTAAGAAATTCAGAACCAGATTTACCAAGACCATATCGTTCCTTTTGGTATCCGTGGACAACCATAATTGCTATTATTGCTTCTGTTGCCTTATTAATTGGATTTATTTACAGCGACCCTAAAAGTTTTATTGTAATTATTGGAATCACTGTTGTTTCATATCCATTGTTTTTAGTTTTGAAGAAGATTAAAAAGTAATCCTAATTGTCATTTTGAGGAATGAGAAATCATATTATAAAAAAAGCTGTTCAAATGAACAGCTTTTTAATTTTTAAATTTATTTCTTATTTCAAACCAGCCAAACTCTGCTCGATTGTAGCAATCTTTGCTAAAGCATCAGCTTGTTTCTGTTTTTCAATGTTAAGTACTTTTTCCGGAGCTCCGTTTACGAATTTCTCGTTAGAAAGTTTTGCTTCAACAGATTTTAAGAATCCTTTTGTATAATTCAATTCTTCTGTCAGCTTTTTAATTTCAGCTTCAACATCAATATTTCCCGTAATCGGAATAAAATATTCATTTGATTTTACACGGAAAGACAATGCGCCGTCTACTTTTTCAGAAACATACTCGAAAGCTGAAACGTTTCCTAATTTTGTTATGATCGAATCAAAATAAGTCGAAACATTTTCGCTGTTAATTCCTTTTAATTCTATTGCATCTTTAAACGGAATATTTTTGTCTTTTCTGATCGTTCTAATTCCGGAAATTACTTCAATTGAATTTTCAAAATCAGTGATTAATTTTGCATCAAATGGTTTTAATTCCGGCCAGGTTGAAACAATTAAAGCTTCTTCCGGAGTTCTTTCGGCAATTAACTGCCAAATTTCCTCTGTTAAGAAAGGCATAAAAGGATGCAGTAACTTCAGGTTGCTTTCCAGCATTTCGATCGCTTTCGCAAAAGTTACGCTGTCAATTGGCTGTTGATACGCCGGTTTAATCATTTCTAAAAACCATGAACAGAAATCATCCCAAACCAATTTGTAGATTGCCATTAAGGAATCTGAAATCCTGTATTTCTCAAAATTATCTTCAATATCAACTAAAGTCTGCTGCAATTTAGCTTCATACCATTCAATTGCTACTTTTGATGATTCCGGCTGCGAAATAGTTTCTGAAACTTCCCATCCTTTAATCAGTTTGAATGCATTCCAAATTTTATTAGAAAATGCTTTTCCCTGATTGCATAATTCTTCATCAAACATGATATCGTTTCCTGCAGAAGCACTTAAAAGCAATCCTACGCGAACTCCATCAGCGCCAAATTTCTCAATTAAATCTAATGGATCAGGTGAATTTCCTAATTGTTTAGACATTTTTCGACGTTCCTTATCACGAACTAAACCAGTCAAATATACATTTGTAAATGGTTTTTCGCCTGCATATTCATAACCCGCAATAATCATTCTGGCAACCCAGAAAAATAAAATATCCGGACCTGTTACCAAGTCATTTGTTGGATAATAATATTTGAAATCTGCACTTTCAGGATCCATGATTCCTCCAAAAACTGACATTGGCCATAACCATGATGAAAACCAAGTATCTAATGCGTCAACATCTTGTTTTAAATCTTTGGTTTCAAGTTTCAGGTTTGAAGTTTTTTGCTGTGCTAACTTTAGCGCGTCTTCAATGTTTTCTGCAACTACGAAATCTTCTTTTCCGTCACCATAATAATATGCCGGGATTTGCTGTCCCCACCATAATTGGCGGGAAATATTCCAGTCGCGGATATTGTTTAACCAATGCGCATAAGTATTTTCGAAACGTTTTGGGTGTAATTTAATATCTCCGGTTTCCAAAACCGATTTAATTGCCGGTTTTACCAATTCTTCCATTTTCAGGAACCATTGGTCTGATAATCTTGGTTCGATTACCGCTTTAGTTCTTTCAGAAGTTCCAACTTTATTTAAATGGGTTTCAGTCTTTGCCAAAGCTCCAATTTCTTCCAGTTCTTTTGCAATTTCAGTACGAACTACAAAACGATCTTTTCCCTGATAATGTAATCCGAAGCTGTTTAAAGTTGCGTCTTCATTAAAAATATCAATGATTTCAAGATTGTGTTTTTCACCCAGCGTTTTATCGTTCATATCATGCGCAGGCGTAACTTTCAGACATCCTGTTCCGAATTCTACATCTACATATTCGTCTTCGATAATCGGGATTACTCTGCCGCAAATCGGAACAATCGCTTTTTTACCTTTTAAATGTGTAAAACGCTCATCATTCGGATTAATACAAATTGCAGTATCACCAAAAATAGTTTCAGGACGTGTAGTTGCAATGGTCAGAAATTCCTCAGTTCCTTCAATTTTATATTTAAGGAAAAATAATTTCCCCTGCTGTTCTTCGTAAATAACTTCTTCATCAGACAAAGTTGTTTTTGCCTCCGGATCCCAATTTACCATTCGGTAACCTCTATAAATCAAGCCTTTGTTGTATAAATCAACAAAAGAACGAATTACAGATGCAGACATATCCGGATCCATTGTAAATTTGGTACGTTCCCAGTCGCAGGAAGCACCTAATTTTTTAAGCTGTTCTAAGATTGTTCCTCCGTATTTGTCAGTCCATTCCCACGCATGCTTTAGGAATTCTTCACGGGTCAAATCATTTTTATTGATCCCTTCGGCTTTTAGTTTAGCCACCACTTTTGCTTCGGTAGCAATCGATGCGTGATCTGTTCCCGGAACCCAGCAGGCGTTGAAACCCTTTAAACGGGCTCTACGAATTAAAACATCCTGAATAGTATTGTTCAGCATGTGTCCCATATGCAAGACACCAGTGACGTTTGGAGGAGGAATTACAATAGTATACGGTGTTCTATGATCTGGTTCAGAATGAAAATAGTTGTTTTTCATCCAGTAATCATACCATTTGTTTTCAATCGTCTTAGCGTCAAATTGTGCTGGAATTGTCATTTATTAGGTTGTTTAATCGTTTAACTGTTTAATCGTTTTTTGTTTAACTGTTTAATTGATTTTGCTTTTTCAAATCATCAATTGATTAAACGAATTAACGATTAAACAATTAAACAGAAAATTTGGTTCAATTTTTGTAATTGTAATTGACAGCAAAAGTAAATAATTAAGTACACTATAAAAAGCGAATTAATAATTTGTGTGTTAATTAAAACAATGTATATTTACTTACAACTTAAAAACAATTTCAAAATGAAAAATGTTGCCTCTTTTATTGCAGTCGTATTGTTTAGCGCAATAGGTTATGCACAAAATGGCCCAAAAATTGAATTTGCAGCCGTGGACAATACTATCGATTATGGAAAAATTTCTAAGACTGATAATGGAGTTCGCTCCTTTGAGTTTACTAACACAGGCGATGCACCGCTATTAATTATTGGTGCTGAATCTACAGTTAGTTCTATAGTTGTTACAAAACCTGCAGCAGCTGTAATGCCGGGAAAAAAAGGAAAAATTGATGTGAAATACAACATGGCAAGCGGTCCGATTCGTAAAACAATTACTGTTGAAACCAATGCTGTAAATTATCCTGATGGCCGAGTTGCTCTTAAAATTAAGGGTGAAGTTTTATAAAAAAATTTAAATTTTAAAATAGTAAAAGCCGTTTCTTAAATTAGAAACGGCTTTTTTTATAGTTTAATTTTGAATTGCATTTTCAATTTTTGACAAAGTTTGAAACTTTATCAAAGATTCTTTGTGTTAAAAATTTCCTATTTCTTGTCAGCGCATTCAGCAGCATCAAATTTATATTTTACACGATCAAAGTCGATTGGTTTGTCTTTTACTAAATAAGTAACTCCCATTGTGGTCTGCATTGTTCCATTTCCTAAAATAAGCTGTTTGTCTTTCTTTAAAAATGCCATTGGGTTTTTGAATGTTTTATCCTGACTTGCTAAATCTTTAAAAGTATAATCTGCAAATAAAGTGTCTCCATGAAATTCTCCTGCAATTTCGCCAGTCCTAACTGTTGAAGGTGCAACTTTCATAATCATATTTCCAGTCAGTTTTCCGTTCTTTAATGTGTTTAGTTTTAACTGAATTGTATCTTTTTCATATATCGCCTGATAGCACTCAACTTTAGTAATTGTTTCGGCATCTGCTTTTAAGGCTTGAGTTTCTTT
This sequence comes from Flavobacterium sp. Root901, assembly GCF_001429765.1. Taxonomy (GTDB): domain Bacteria; phylum Bacteroidota; class Bacteroidia; order Flavobacteriales; family Flavobacteriaceae; genus Flavobacterium. The sequence goes on along the minus strand of NZ_LMJB01000010.1, from coordinate 225,401 downwards.
TTGTTTTTCTTCATTTTTACAGCTTTGAAATCCGATACAGATTACAAGCAGACAAGGCAAAACCAGATTTTTCATATCTCAATATTTTGTTTCAGGGTTATTCTATAAAATTAAGTAAAAAAGAAGCGAACAAAAAGATTTTACAACTTTTTTATATAAAAATAAAACCCAACAGGATTTAAAACCTGCCGGGTTTATTATATAAATGCTATAAATTCTTAATTACAAATTCAGATCTTCTGTTCAGCTCATGATCTTCTTCTGAGCAGGCATCATCGGTTTTACATTTTATAATCGGCACAGATTCTCCATAACCTTTTGCTGTAACTCTTTTAGCCTCAATTCCGGATTGTAGTATAAATTCTCTTGTTGAATTGGCTCTCTTCTGAGATAACTCTTCATTGAATTTTGCATTTCCTCGTGAATCGGTATGCGAACCAATTTCGATTACCATTCCGGGATATTTCTTCATCAATTCTACCACACGTCCTAAAACAACTTTTGACTCTTTACGAATGTACCACATATTGTAATCAAAATAAATAGGATTCGTTTTAATAATTAATCGGTCTTTATCTCTTACGACATCTTTTTCCTTCTCTAAAATTTCTTTTACTTTTTCGTTCTTTTTTACTTCTGCAGCAGCAATTTCAATTTCTTTTGCCTTCTTTTCTTTTTGCTTTAATTCTATTGCAGCAAGCTGTTCTTTTTTCTTATTTTCTTCTTCTATAATAATTTCCTGCTTTCTTTTCTTTTCGGCATTTTCTTTTTCTTCCAGCTTAATTATTTCTAAAGATTTTAAGGCTAATGAAGCGTCATTTTCTTTATCTCTGATATTGTCTAAAGTTAAAGTTTTAGACTCATTTGTATATTTTTCTTTAAAAGCCGAAACCTTATATGAAGCTTCACATGGAACGGTAAAACTAAATTTTCCATCTACCGATGTTGTCACAGTATTAAGGGTTTTATTATTTGAATCCTGCAGAATTACTGTAGCATTTTCTAATGCTGACTTAGTATCAATGTCTGTAATAATTCCTGTTATAAATTGTTTACAGTCTTCAACAATTAAATCTTTAGTCTCTTTAAATTGATAAATATCGTCGCCGCCCTTTCCTCCTTCTCTATTTGAGGCAAAATATCCTTCTTTAGTTTCAGAATTTATATTGAAGGCAAAATCATCTAAATTTGAATTTAAAGGAAGTCCGATATTTATTGGTTTCGAATATTCATTTCCGTTAATTTCAGAAACAAAAACATCTAAAGATCCGTAACCTAAATGTCCGTCAGATGAAAAATAGAGCTTATTATCTGCAGAAGCAAAAGGAAATTGTTCTCTTTTTACAGTATTAATTTCTGGTCCCAAATTTTTTGGAGTATCAAATGCTCCTTTATTTATGTTTACCGAATAAATATCGAAAGATCCAACAGATCCCGGCATGTCTGAAGCAAAATACAATACTTTTTCATCGGCACTAAGAGCTGGATGTTCTACCGAATAATTTGGGCTGTTAAAAGGAAGTGATGTTACTTTTGTCCATTTTCCATCAACCAACTCCGCTTTGAAAATTTGAAGATTAGAGATTTTCTTATCATCTTTCTTTTTCTTTCCGTTTTTTGAATTATTTCGGGTAAAGTAAATTGTTTTACCATCTTTAGTAAAAATGGCATTTGATTCGTGCATTCCTGTTTTCAATTCATTAGCAAAATAATGTGTAATTGAATCTGATGCATTGCTGTTTTTTAGCGGAATGGTAACCAGATTCAAATAGGTTTCTCCATCCCATTTAAATTTTTTATCAAATATTCCGGGCTTTAGTTTAACACCGGCAAAAACTAAATTGTTTTTGTATTCAACAGCTCCAAACTCTGAATTTGGCGTATTTATTGGAAGATTTTTAATCTCAAATCTCTTCCCAATTGCCGAAACATTTTCTAGGGTTTTAATATCTTTTTCAAAATTTGCTGCATCATCCGGATTTGACGATTTAGCATAATATTCTTTCAAAGCGGCATTTGCTTCGTCGTAATTATTGGTAGCTTTTAATGTCTGAGCATATCTGAAACTATATTCTCTGTCTAAATTGTCATTGTAATTTTTAAATAAGAGACGATAATAGCGTTGTGCTTTTATCAAATCGCTTGTATAATAATACGAATCGGCAAGATTTTTAATTACTTCTTGTGATGGTTTTTCTTCGGCTAATTTTTCGTATAAAACAATAGCTTCGCTGTAGTAAGTCCTGTCAAAAAATTTCTTTGCTCTAATCAATTCCTGATCCTGGGCATTTATAAACTGTATTGAAAATACGAATATAATAACGAGTAGTTTTTTCATATTTTTCATTTTAGAAGAATCTTGGTGATTTATCAAATCCTTTTCCTAATAAATCCAAATCAAAAAGAAGCATAATTTCGTGTGTTCCCGAATTAAACTGACCTAAATTTGTAAGTGTATAATCGTATGCATAACCCATTCTTAAAGTAGGTGTTACGTTAAAATTAAACAAAGCACTTACCGAATCGTCAATTCTGTAAGCAGCACCAAGTTCAAATTTTTCATTGTATAAAACATTGGCTGTTAGATCTATTGAAATAGGCGCACCTTTTACAAATTTTGTCATAAAGGCAGGTTTCACTTTCCACATATCATTTACCTGAAAAACATATCCTGCGGTCAGGAAAGTGTGTATGTTTTCAGAACCAAAAGCATTAACTCCGGATTTTTCTTCAATATATTTTGATTTCAATAAATTAGGCGCAGAGATACCTACATATAAATTATCTCTAAAATAGTATGCTCCAACTCCAATATTAGGTTTTGTTGCGTTTATGTTTTCGGCGAAAGCCATATCAGTCGCCGGATCATTAAACTTAAATCCATTAAAATTAGTCTGCATTGACGACACTCCGGCTTTAAGTCCAAGTGAAAGCCTGTTTTTTCCTCCTAACTTTAAAACGTACGCAAAATCAGCATAGATATTATTTTCTTTTTTTGCGCCATCACCAATATCATCTGATATAAAAGAAAGACCGGCTTCGACTTTATCAGAGATTGCAGTATGACCAAAAAACGTAAAAGTTTTTGGAGCACCAACTGCCCCAACCCATTGTGTTCTGTAGAATCCGCCAAAATTCATCATAGCAGGAACGCCAGTAGCATAAGCCGGATTTACTACACTCATATTATACATATAATGTGTATATTCCGGATCTTGCTGCGCCGAAACCGATGTCATGTAAAAGAAGAAAGTTATATAGAGTATTATTTTTTTCATTTGAATTTTATATTAAAAATTATCGATTTAAATAAAGACGTCCTTGTTGAGGAGGTCTGTTGTCTTTATTAAAATAGAGAATGTAAAAATATACTCCGTTTGGCGCTATTCCGCTTCCAATTCCGCTTTGCTCATAATTTATTCCGTCCCAGGCCGGTTTATTTTTAAAACCTTTATACATTCCGTTTCCATATCTATTGAAAATTTCGAGTGTATAATTTGGATACAGAAAATCAATGTCCGGAATAGTAAAAGTATCATTGATTCCGTCTCCATTTGGAGAAAATCCATCGGGAACAAAAAATGTATATTCAGGAGAATCACAAACAATCAATGAAACTGTTACGGCAATATTCTCTTGTGAAACACAATTTAGAGCTGGTGAAAAATCAAATCCGTAATAAGTTGCTTTATCCACTAATCTGGTTGACGAAGAAAGTAAATTCCCATTATTTGGCGCATCATACCAAACCACTGTCGAAGGAGAACCTGTATTATTTGATAAATCAAGAATGGTAGGATTATCTAAACCACAAAAATTCTGTCCGTCCTGATTTAATGTCGGTGCTGGAATGTCATTAATGGTTACTGTAATTTTAGAAGCAGGAGAAACGCAGCCCGCTGCAGATGTTTCTTTCAGATAATAATCTTCTGATTTTAAAATGTATGAAGCTGGAAGCGGTGTAACATCCGTTTCGGAAATATACCATTTATATTGATTCCCCTGTGGTTGTAATGCTGCAATTGTTGCCTCATCAGTTTTACAAAACGACTGATTTACAGCAGCTGGGGCAGCAGGAATAGGATTGAGTATAAAAGAACCTGAGATTCCGCTTACATCATTTTCACAGCCAGTAATATTATTTTTTATTTTGACAATCGAAATTGTTGTTGAACCAGAATTTACCAATAAATTAGATGGAATTACAAAACTAGAACTTCCATCCACAGAAGTTAAATTAACAGTCTCTATATTAGAAGCATTACTGCCAGAAAGGCTGTATGACAAAGTAATATCTGTTAAAGTCTGCAACCCTGATACATTTACTTTTATTTCTTCACCAAAGCATACATTTTGGATTTGTAATCTTAAAAGTGAACCGTTTGGTAAAGGGTTGATAAGGATTTCACCTATTAAGTTAGCACTGTTAACACACTGTGAGATCACATGAGTAATTGCAGTAATTCTGACGAATGAGGTACCGCTTTTTGAATTGAATATTTCTGGCACAACAAATGTTGCATTACCACCAGAAACCGTAATTCTTGCTACTTGTGCAGGTACAGTATTTGCACCAGATATATTATACACAATATCATAGTCCCCATCTGCAAGTTTAACTGCATTTGTAATCTGAATTACTGCTTCCTGATTTTGACAGGTTGCTGTCGGAGTAATTATTGCACCTATTAAATCAGGATTAGGATAAATAATCAAATCGTCTGATAAATTATTTATAATATTTTGACAAGCCTGAGCACTAGTATTAGGATAAATTTTTAAAATATTTACAGTAAAAACCCCTACCTTTTTAAAGTTCTCTGAACTAATAGGAAATGTAAGAACTCCGTTTAAAAAATTTGCCGCAATCTTTTCATATCCTGCACGGCCAGAAATACTATATTCAACGAAATATGTCCCGTTCGGGATATCAGCAGGTCCTCTTGTAATTGTTGCATTATAAGAGGCTGTTGGAATTTCTGTTTCGCATATATCCGAGTTAACTTCTAAAACCGCTCCTGTAAAATCAAGTCTTTTTTCAAGGCGTATAACTATAGTTGTGAAATCGTCAGAACATATCGGATTTGTTGATGGAACTACATAATTAAAACCATATATTCCTTCACCAAATGTATTATAAATGTTTTCGACATTCACATTGTGATCTCCTTTAAAGGTTAATTCATCCGTTTTACCTTCTATCCAATATCCACCAGAGTCATAACCAGAAATTAAACTATATAAATCAAAATTTGTATATGCAGACAAACCATCACTTGCACATAATATTAAAGGGGAAATTGCTTGCCCAGAATTTGGAGCTCTAAAAACAGTTATTATAGCAGTTGATGACATTGCTGGGCAAGTTCCTATTGCGGGCATTGTATATGTAAAATAGAAAGTCCCTTCTAAATGTTCTACGTTTACAGCAGATCCAAGAATATTTTCATTTGTAGTATCATTATGCCATTGCCCATTAAACTGTGGACTAACATCGACTCCGTTGAATGCTTGAAAAAGATTAAAATTAACTACAGAACTACAGACAGAAGCATTAGGAGAAGTTACACCAGAATATCCTCCAATGGTTACTGTTACTGTTGCCGTATTATCAACGCAGCCGGCATTTCCTGTAACCGTATATGTATAATTATATATACCACTTGCTCTAATAAGCTGTGCATTTAAAATTCCGGTTGTTAAATTTAATCCTCCGGATGAATTGTCATCTGTCCAGATACCTCCCGACACCGCAGAACTTCCTAATAGCGCGAATAAATCTATTGCTTTGCTGCTTGCATCCGGAATATCACAAACCGTAAGACTTGCGTCATTACCTGCACATTGAGCATTAATTACTTGAGGGAAAAATGATAAAAAAACAAAAAATAAAATTATACGTAAGAAATGATTGTATTTTTTGGCCATAAACTGCTATTTTTTCATAAACTTAATAAATTATTAATGTTGCTTGAACAAAAAAGTAATTTTAACACTTAATTTTTCACAAAAGCAAGACAATTTTAAAAATCATTAATGAAACAAAATATTTTACTATAAAAAAATTAATTTATCATAATCCCTTCATTAAAGCTCATCTTCAAGCTTAAATCTAAACTTTAAAAGCAAACTATTTCTCTCAACTTCTAAATATATCCATTTATCTTCTTCCGATTTTAAAAGCTGATTAATCTGCTGCAAAGTATATTTATAAGGTCTCTCATTATTAATAGAAGTAATGATATCTCCTTTCTGCAAGCCGCATTTTTCAGCTGCAGATTTCTTTCGGATATTAATAATTTCATATATTGGTTTCAAAGAAAATTTGTATCTAAAATTTCCTCCGTTATTTGGATTTTGATTTTGCTCTCCTTCATTTAATGAAACAGCAACTTTAACAGTTTCTAAATGAACCGTTTCCTGAACCCATTGCAATCCGTTATGCTGAATTGTAATTCCGCTTTTGTTATAAGTAAATGGCTCTTTAAACTTATTGTTTTTCTTTAAATAAAGCTTTTTGTCCGCATAATCTAAAACTACGGTAAATCGTTTTAAAATTTCTCCGCCAACAGACCCAATCCGATCGGGAACCATCTTTACATTTCTGATCGATGATGAATCAGGAAAAGCAACAATGGGTCTTTTAAATTCAAAATCATCAATTATAAATTTTTGAATTCTGGCGCGATGTCCTTCAATATCACCGCTAAAACCTTTTCCTAAAAAGTCTGGAAAGTTTTTCTTGGGAAGTTTAATTTTATTATTTTCAAAAACCCAGAAAGCATCGCTGTTGCCTATATCAATTAAAAGTTTCGCAGGGATTTCTTCATTATCTACAACAGCTGTTGTAGAAATGTAAGGCTTTGATTTTTCGATGGTTACAGGTATACTTTTAAACTTCCTGTCTAGTTTTTTTCTGAATGATTCATTATTAGTATGTATTATTACCTTTTTATTTTCATAATTAACTTCAACCAAATTATTCTTAAAAAACTTATATCCAATTATACCATTGACAGGAATACCAATATGAGATGACAAATTAAAACTTTGATCCAGTATTACAAAAAGCATATGATTGTCAGATCTTAACCCATGTGTTTCAAAAACATTTTTTGTCGATTTTAATCCTTCTATTTCAGTTTCTGAACCTAAACCTCTAAGCCTGATTTTCTCAACATTATTAAATTTAACTTCCTGCATTTCATCCATACTAAACAAAATGGTTTCTTCGACTCCTGAATCTAATAGAAAATTCAGTTCGACTCCATTTACTTTAATGGGAATAAAAATGAGGTTATTGATCAATTTAAAAGGGATTACTACCTTCTGTTTGTTACTTTCAATAATGAAATTATCTTGAGATTTTACAAAAAAAGGTAACAATAACCCAAAAAACAACACAATATATTTTTTCATTGACAATATTTTATTATAAAATTAGTAAATATATTTATTATTGTTAGATTTTTATAAGAGAGTGTATTCTTTAAGTTAAATTCGAAAAAAAAATGCAAATTTGCACTTCAATAAAAAATCTCATGCCAACAATTTCAAACAAAGGCAGAAACATGCCCGAATCACCGATACGCAAGCTTGCTCCTTATGCAGATTTAGCAAAGCAAAAAGGACACAAAGTGTATCACTTAAACATTGGTCAACCGGATATCAAGACACCCGAAGTGGCCATCGAGGCGGTAAAAAATATTGACTTAAGCATTATCGAATACAGTCCGTCAGCCGGATATGAAAGTTACAGAAAAAAATTAGCTCAATTTTACCAACGCCAAAATGTAAATGTTAACTCAGAAGACATCATCGTTACAACTGGTGGCTCTGAAGCCCTTTTGTTTGCACTAGCCACAATTACAGATCCGGGAGATGAAATCATTATCCCTGAACCTTTTTATGCTAATTATCACGCATTTGCTTCTTCTACGAGTGCAACTGTAGTGCCTCTTGTTTCGACTATCGAAACGGGATTTGCTTTGCCAGGGATTGAAGAAGTTGAAAAATTAATTACTGCAAAAACAAAAGCAATTTTAATTTGTAATCCGGGTAATCCGACAGGATATTTATATTCTGAAACTGAAATTAAACAATTAGCCAGTCTGATTAAAAAATACGATTTATATTTAATCGCCGACGAAGTGTATCGTGAGTTTTTATACGATGGAGATGATGTACATTTTTCTGTAATGAATTTAGAAGATGTCCAGCAAAATGTTATCATGGTAGATTCTGTTTCAAAGCGTTATAGTATGTGCGGCGCAAGAATTGGCTGTTTAATTACTAAGAACGCACAAGTCTTAGCAACTGTAATGAAGTTTGCCCAGGCACGTTTGAGTCCGCCAACAATTGAACAGATTGCCTGCGAAGCTGCAATCGACACGCCTCAAAGTTATTTTGATGAAGTTATTGGAGAATACAAAGAACGCCGAAATACTTTAATTTCTGAATTAAATAAAATCGAAGGGGTAATCGTAACCAAACCAAAAGGTGCTTTTTACTGTATTGCCGAATTACCAATTAAAGATTCTGATGATTTTGCGCAATGGCTCTTAGAAAGTTATAATCTTAACGGGGAAACAGTAATGATTGCTCCTGCAAAAGGATTTTATTCAACTCCGGGAATGGGTCTGAATCAGGTTCGAATTGCTTATGTTTTAAACAAAAAAGATCTAATTACAGCAGTAAATATTTTAAAAGAAGCTTTACTGGTTTACAATAATAGATAAAACAAACTAAACTTAAACTTTCAAAAGGCAATAACCATTTACGTTATTGTCTTTTGCTTTTTAGACCAGATTTAAATTATATCCAAAAAGGATTGATTAAATAATAAAAACGATAGAAAAGGTTTCCCATTTATTAATTATCTTTACCGCCTTAAAAAGATATACCCATTATAATAGTAGTTTTTAATGATAAATAACGAAGATTTTTTAGACGAAATAGGTGACAGTCATTTCAGCAGTAATGCCAAAAACCCTTTAAGAGCAGACGCTTTTGATATTACTGATGAGGAAAAAATAGAAAAAATTAAAAAAGATGTTGAAAGCATTCTGCAGACTCTTGGAATGGATTTAACAGATGACAGCATAAAAGGTACTCCAAACCGTGTTGCTAAAATGTTTGTAAAAGAGATATTTGGAGGCTTAAACCCTGCAAAACAGCCAAAAGCTTCTACTTTCGACAACAATTACAAATATGGTGAAATGCTGGTAGAAAAAAACATTACCGTTTATTCTACCTGCGAACACCACTTACTGCCAATTATTGGCCGCGCTCATGTTGCATATATTTCAAGCGGAAGAGTTATCGGCTTATCCAAAATGAACCGTATTGTCGAATATTACGCCAAAAGACCTCAGGTTCAGGAACGTTTAACGATGCAGATTGTTCAGGAACTTCAAAAAGCTTTAGGAACAGAAGATGTGGCCTGCGTTATCGACGCCAAACACCTTTGCGTAAACTCCAGAGGAATTAAAGACATCGAAAGCAGTACCGTAACTTCTGAATTCGGCGGAAAATTCAAAGATCCTCAAACGAAAAGAGAATTTCTTGATTATATTAAGTTAGATACTCAATTTTAGTTTAATCGGTTAATCGTGTAATTGTTTAACCGGAATAAGACAGAACGATTAAACAATTACACGATTAAACATCTAAACAAAAACCAAAATCATGTACGTTTTTTCGTTTGAGAAGTTAGAAGTCTGGCAGAATTCCAGAAATTTCATCTTAGAGATTTACAAATTAACTGCTAAGTTCCCTTCTAATGAATTATTTGGTATTATTTCTCAATTAAAAAGAAGTGCTTCTTCCATTGCAACAAATATTGCCGAAGGAACATCAAGGAATACTAACAAAGATAAAGCTCATTTTTTAACGATCTCCTATTCATCAGCAATGGAAACATTAAATCATTTAATTCTTTCAAAAGATTTAAATTATATTTCAGAAAATGAATACATAGTTTCTCGTGAAAAACTTGAAAAAATTTGCAATCAGATAAATAACCTAAAAAAATATTATCTTTCACAACAATAAATCCGACTAATCACGATTAAACAAATTAACGATTAAACGATTAAACATTAATATTATGCCACTATATAGCAGTCAGCCCTTAAAAATATACAATTCACTCTCGGGTGAAAAAGAAGATTTCAAACCAATCCATGAAGGAAATGTTGGAATGTATGTTTGTGGACCTACAGTATATAGTAATGTTCACTTAGGAAACGTGAGAACTTTTATGTCTTTTGACGTTATTTTCAGGTACTTTTTGCATTTGGATTATAAAGTTCGTTACGTTCGTAATATTACCGATGTTGGTCATATTGTGGATGATGTTGATGAAGGTGAAGATAAAATTGCTAAAAAAGCACGTTTAGAGCAATTGGAACCAATGGAAGTCGTTCAGCGTTATACTGTTGACTTTCATGATATTTTAAAAGCTTTCAACTTTTTACCGCCAAGTATCGAACCTACTGCGACAGGCCATATTATAGAGCAAATCGAAATCATCAAAAAAATTATAGATACCGGAATTGGTTATGTAGCCAACGGATCTGTTTATTTTGATGTTGTAAAATACAATGAAACCAACAATTACGGAGTTTTAAGCGGCAGAAATATCGAAGATATGCTTGCAAATACCCGTGATCTTGACGGACAGTCTGATAAAAGAAATCCACAGGATTTTGCCCTTTGGAAAAAAGCTGAACCAGAACATATTATGAGATGGCCTTCTCCGTGGAGCGATGGCTTTCCGGGCTGGCATTTAGAATGTACTGCAATGAGCACAAAATATTTAGGCAATCATTTCGATATTCACGGAGGTGGAATGGATTTAAAATTCCCACACCACGAATGTGAGATTGCTCAAAACGAAGCCTGCACAGGTCAATCGCCGGTAAATTACTGGATGCACGCCAACATGCTTACACTTAACGGAAAGAAAATGGCAAAATCTACCGGAAATAATATTTTACCAGGAGAAATTTTAAGTGGTGATAATACTATTTTAAGCAAAGCTTTTTCAGCATCAGTTACAAGATTTTTTATGCTGCAGGCGCATTACAGAAGTATTTTAGATTTTTCTGATGATGCAATTACAGCAGCAGAAAAAGGATATAAAAGATTAATGGAAGCCCTTGACGCTCTTCCGGGCATAAGCGCAGGCGCTACAAGCTCTGTTGATTTTGCCGGCTGGAAACAAGCTTGCTACGATGCTATGAATGATGATTTTAATACACCAATTTTAATTGCACAATTATTCGAAGCCGTTCGCTATATTAATTTATTAAAAGAAGGAAAAGAAACTATTTCTGCCGAAGATTTAAAAACATTTTCTACCGCTTTAAATGCTTTTGTTTTTGACATTTTAGGTTTGAGTGACGAAAAGGCAGCTGACAGTAATAATGATAAATTAGAAGGTGTTGTTAATATGCTTATCGGAATGAGAAATCAGGCGAGAGCTGATAAGAATTTTGCACTTTCAGATCAGATTCGTGATCAGTTAATTGCTTTAGGAATTCAATTAAAAGACGGAAAAGAAGGAACGAGTTTTTCAATCTAAGAGTAAAAAATCTAATAAATCATGAAAGTCATTACACCATTTGTTTTATTAGTACGCTTTTATCAAACTGCTATCTCACCTTTTACTCCGGCTTCGTGCCGTTTTGAACCAACGTGTTCCACTTATATGATTCAGGCCTTACAAACTCACGGATTGTTTTACGGAGGATATTTAGGAATAAAACGAATTTTAAGCTGTCACCCGTGGGGAAGAAGCGGATACGATCCTGTACCTGAAAAGAAATGTTCACAAAAACATTAACTTTTTATAAGATTAGCTCTGGATTTAATATTTATTTTTACAAAACACAATATAAAAACATTATACTATATGACACAGCCTTTAAACATTGTTTGGAATCCTTCGGAAGGAATAGATTTAGGATTTTTTATGATTCGTTATTACAGTTTAATGTTCGTAATCGCATTTGGTTTAGGATGGTTCCTAATGAAAAAGATTTTCGAACGTGAACATGAACCAATTGATAAATTAGATTCACTATTTGTCTGGACAGTTTTAGCAACGTTAATAGGCGCTCGTTTAGGACATGTTTTCTTTTATGACTGGGAGTATTTTAGAAATCATTTAATTGAGATATTTTTACCAATCAAAGAAAATGAAAATCAAACACTTTTTGGTTTCATTAAAGGCTGGGAATTTACAGGTTTTCAAGGCTTAGCAAGTCACGGTGCTGCAATTGCTATTATTGTGGCGATGTATTATTACAGTAAAATAATTTTAAAACGACCGTTATTATGGATTTTAGACCGTGTTGTAATTCCGGTTGCAAGTGGTGCTATCTTTGTACGTCTGGGAAATTTTTTCAATTCTGAAATTATAGGACACGAAACAACTTCTGCCTTTGGAATTCGTTTTCTACATGATAAATTTAACAAAGCCCAGGCAGTAAATGAAACTCATATTGCAAATCCAAAAGAAGCTTACAATGCAATTGTAAATGATCCAAAATTTGCTGATTTACTTGCACAAGTTCCTGCGAAGCATCCAACACAATTATATGAAGCTTTTTGCTACATTTTTGTATTTGCAGCTTTATTTTTCTTATACTGGAAAACAAATGCAAGACTTAGAACCGGATATTTATTTGGCTTATTTTTAGTCCTTTTATTCGTTGTACGTTTTATAGTAGAGTTTGTAAAAGAAAGCCAGGGCGGAATCGAACAAGAATTAGGCTATTTTTCAACAGGACAATGGCTGAGTATACCTTTTATTATAATTGGTCTTTTCTTTATTATCAGAGCAAAAAGAAACCCTCTTGCTGCTTCTTAGAAGAACATTAGAGATTTAAAAATATAAGTCCGGTATTAATTAATACCGGACTTTTTTTATAAAGGATATGAAATTCCAAATTCAATATTTTTGGTATTATAGCCCGCATTTTTACTTCCTAATCCTGCATTCGAAACATGTCTTACTCCGGGCCTGACATCAAACTGTATTTTCTCCCATTTTATAGAAAAACCCAAAGCCAGCACATCTGCAAAAGCAAAACCATTGGACATTCTTTCTGTTTCAGTATCTGTAATCATCGGACCAATACTTCCTAAAAAATAGATAGAAAAGGTTTCATTTAAAGGTTTCCGAATCAAAAAACCAAGATTTAAAACATATTCATGTACGTCTTTTAATTTTGTAAATTCTTCCCTTTTCTTTTCAAAATCAGGAGTTTCAGGTTTCACAAAATACAAATTCAACAATTGATGTTTGGCAAAATTAATCTCAGGCTGCACAAAAATATCAAATTGAAAATGTTTTTTCTGCCTTAACTTATAATATAATCCAACCTTATAGAAGTGGTTTGTAAAAGTATAATCTTTATTATTGAATTCGCTTCCAAAACCGTAATTAACACCAAGAGAGAATCTGGAATCATCCATTTGTGCATTCATTTTTAATGCACTAAAAACAAGCATTAAACATAAAATTAAATTTCTCTTCATAATTGGTTTTAAAGTTCTTAAATATAATACAAAAAAAAGATCCAGTAAAAACCGGATCTTTTTATATAGTTTAAGCAATTAAATTATGCTTTGTTATGCTTGTCTTCAATTGTATGTTTTTCATCACTTGTAATCGTGTCTACCAATACCGGAGTCGCGATAAATAATGAAGAATAAGTACCTACAATAATACCAATCAACATTGCAAAGATAAATCCTCTGATTGATTCTCCACCAAAGATAAACATCGTTAATAATACAATGATCATCATTAATGAAGTATTCAATGTTCTTGATAATGTAGTATTAATAGAAGCATTTACGATATCTTCAAAACTTCCTTTACGGTTTCCGATGATAAACTCTCTAATTCTGTCGAATACAATTACCGTATCATTCATAGAGTACCCAATTACAGTAAGAATTGCAGCAATAAAGTGCTGATCCATTTCCATGTGGAAAGGCATGAATTTATAACATAAAGAATAAATTCCTAATACGAAGATTACGTCATGCGCAACAGCTGCAATCGCACCTAATGAATACTGCCATTTACGGAAAGAGATCATTAAGTATATGAAAATAACTGCCATTGCTCCAAGAACTGCCCAGTAAGAGTTTGTTTTGATATCTTCTGAAATAGAAGCTCCAACTTTAGAAGCTTGTAAAACTCCAACTCTCTTACCATCAAATGAATTAGTAAATTTATCATAAGTAGTATTAGGGAAATATTTCGCTAATCCTTTGTATAATATTTGGTTTACTTCTTCATCAACAGCTACACCGTCTTCTTTAATTTTATATTTAGTAGTGATTTTCAACTGATCATCATCACCTAAAATTTTAGCTTCAACCGGAGTTCCGAAAGCAGCAGATAATTCATCTGAAACTACAGTTGCATCAACTGGTTTTTCAAATTTAACCTGGAAAGTTCTACCTCCAACAAAATCCACACCTTCATCTAATCCGTTAACGAAGAAGATCGAAATTAAACTTACTACAACAACAATTGAAGAGAAGATATAAGTGAATTTTTTGATTTTAATAAAGTCAAAGTGGAAATTAGTAAACCAGTTTTTAGTAATATTTGTAGAGAAAGTTAAATCACCTTTTCCGGCTATATTTCTGTCGATGAAAATTCTGGCAATAAAAATAGACGTAAACAATGAAGTTACGATACCAATAAGTAATGTTAAAGCAAAACCTTTGATTGGTCCTGTTCCAAAGATAAACAAGATCGCTCCAGTTAAAACGTGAGTTACGTTTGCATCAATGATTGAACGCATTGCACCATGCCATCCGTAAGAAGCCTGAACAGCCTCAGAAAGTGATTTTCCTTCACGTAATTCTTCTTTTGCTCTTTCGTAGATAATAATGTTAGCATCTACAGCTGTACCTAATGTTAATACGATACCTGCAATACCCGGCAATGTTAATACGAAACCAAAACTTGCCATAATTCCGAATAAGAATAGTAAGTTTAATAATAAAGCAAGGTTTGCGTACCATCCTGCTTTACCATAATAGAATACCATCCATACACAAACTAATAAAAATCCTAATACAGATGAGATTGTTCCGGCGTCAATTGCAGCCTGACCTAAAGATGGTCCTACAACAGTAGACTGGATAATATCTGCAGAAGCCGGTAATTTACCTGCGTTTAATACGTTAGCTAAATCTTTAGTTTCAGCAACATCAAAAGAACCTGTAATTTCAGATCTTCCTCCAGCGATTGGTCCACTTGTAACACCTGGTGCAGAATATACGATGTTATCTAAAACAATAGCGATATAACCTTTTTGAGAAAAAGCTCTTCCTGTTAATTCTTCCCAAACTTTAGCTCCCTGACTGTTCATTTGCATAGAAACAGCTGGTTTACCCATTTGGTCAAAAGTATCTTTTGCATCAGTTACAACACCACCGCTCATTGCAGGAATGTTATCTCTGTTACCTTTTAAAGCATATAATTCAACAGCCTCAAGATCTGCTGCATTTTTTGGATCTTTTGCTTTTGGATCTTTAATAGTAGTTGGTTTGCTCCATACAAATTTTGCATAGTGCTGATCAGCAGCTAATAAAACTCTAATTTCTGGTCTTTTGAAATATTCGTTAATAGTTGCAGTATCTTTTACAGCGAAATAACCTAAAACCGGTCCGCCGCCCTGAACGATCATTTTGTCGAATAAAGGATTATTTCCTTTTTTAGTATCAACTGAATCTTTAGTATCAGTTAATAAAGCATTCAATGAATCTTTAGCAACAGTTTTAGTTTCTGTTTTCTTAACTTCAGTTTTCTTTAAAGCTTCGTTAGCAGACACTAAGAAGTTACCAACTTCTTCGATTTTATAAGTTTCCCAAAACTCTAATTGAGCTTTTCCACCTAATAATTTTTTAATCCTGTCAACATCTTTGGCACCTGGAAGCTCCACTAAGATTCTTCCTGTTTCTCCTAATTTCTGGATGTTTGGCTGTGTTACACCAAATTTGTCGATACGCTCTCTTAATACTTTGTAAGCACTTTCGATAGACTCGTCAACTTTTCTTTTGATTACTTTTTGAGCTTGTGCATCAGTCATTTGGAAATCGATTCCACCTTCACCTTGTAAACTTCTGTTTGCAAAGATATCCGGAGAAGCTAATTTTGTAGTTCCGTTTGAGTTTGCCTCAAAAGCTTCAAAAAATTTATTTAAATAGGTCTTATTTCCTTCTAAATTTGCAGTTGCATCGGCTAATGATTTATTAAATACCGGATTTTTAGAATTGTTTGCTAATCCTTTTAAAACATCTTTTACTGAGATTTGAAGAATTACGTTGATTCCTCCCTCTAAGTCAAGACCTTTATTTAATTGTTTGTTTTTTACTTCATTATAAGTGAAGTCAGTAAAACCAAGATCAAACACTTTTTCTTTACCAATAGAATCTAAATATTTTAGCTCTTTATCAGGATTATCTCCTGCAAAAGCTTTAGCTTCACTTTTGACATTATTTGCCACAAAAGTGAAAGATAGTTGGTAAATACTTACCAATGCAAATAGAATTGCGAAAAATTTAATAAGTCCTTTATTCTGCATTATTACTAAAAATTAATTATGTTTTATGTTTGTTTTTGGTTTTAAATTCCCTAAAAATAAGCCCTGACATGAGTTTTTAAAACTAAAAAATCGAGATCACGAATTACTACATTTTTTTTAAATCGAGCAAATATATAATTAACGAAAAGATTAACCAATTTATTTATTAATTAATCTCAAAAAAAAGACTGCAAAAGTGCAGCCTTTTCCTTTTTTTAGTGTTTTTATTATACTAAAATCGATTTTAGAGCATCATTCATACCACGAACTGCATCTGCACTTTTTGCAAATAAAGCCTTTTCCTGGTCGTTTAAATCGATATCGAGGATTTCTTCTACTCCATTTTTACCAATTATGCACGGCACTCCTATACAGATATCATTCTGACCATATTCGCCTTCTACAAATACAGAACATGCAATCATTTTCTTTTGGTCGTTTAAAATACTATCTACTAAATACGCAACCGAAGCTCCGGGAGCATACCACGCAGAAGTACCCAGAAGACCAGTAAGCGTTGCACCTCCAACCATAGTATCTGCAGCAACTTTTTGCAATGCTTCTTCTGAAAGGAACTGCGTAACCGGAATTCCGTTATAAGAAGCTAAACGTGTTAACGGAATCATAGTGGTATCACCATGCCCGCCAATTACCATTGCCGAAATATCATTTGCCGGTTTATCTAAAGCAAGAGAAAGATACGTTCTGAAACGAGAACTGTCTAACGCACCTCCCATACCTATAATTCTGTTTTTTGGCAATCCTGTAGCTTTTAAAGCTAAATATGTCATAGTATCCATTGGATTTGAAACTACAACAATTATAGTATCGGGAGAATATTTTAGTACATTTTCGGCAACTGTTTTTACAATTCCTGCATTTATACCAATTAATTCTTCTCTTGTCATTCCTGGTTTTCTTGGAATTCCTGATGTAATAACCACTACATCGCTTCCGGCAGTTTTAGAATAGTCGTTTGTGACGCCAGATACTTTGGTATTAAAACCAGTATTTGTCGCACATTGAGTAATATCCAATGCTTTCCCTTCGGCAAAACCTTCCTTAATATCCAACAACACTACCTCGCTTGCAATTCCTCTATAAGAAATAACATCTGCACATGTAGCTCCAACATTTCCTGCTCCTACAATGGTAACTTTCATATTTTTTACTTTATCGGTTATTAATAATTAGTTTGTTCTATAAATCGACAATTCGTTTAATCGTTTAAGTAAATTTAAACAATTAAACGAATTGAAAGTTATTTTTTATTAGGCATCGATATTTGCGTAAACGGCATTCTTTTCGATAAATTCTCTACGTGGCGGTACCTCATCTCCCATTAACATAGAGAAAACCCTGTCTGCTTCTGCAAGACTTTCGATTGTTACCTGACGTAATGTTCTGAATTCAGGATCCATTGTAGTTTCCCACAACTGCTCTGCGTTCATCTCTCCAAGACCTTTATAACGCTGGATGGCAGCACTTCCTCCCATTCTCTCGTTTGCCTGATCACGCTGAACATCATTCCACGCATATTCTTTTTTATTTCCTTTTTTAACCAAATATAAAGGTGGTGCTGCAATGTATACGTGTCCTTCTTCAATAAGTTCTTTCATGAAACGGAAGAAGAACGTTAATATTAAGGTAGAAATGTGACTACCATCGACATCGGCATCACACATAATAATTACTTTATGATAGCGAAGTTTTTCAAGGTTTAATGCTTTGCTGTCTTCTGCCGTACCAACAGTAACTCCTAAAGCTGTAAAAATATTTCGAATCTCTTCATTTTCGAATACTTTATGGTGCATTGCTTTTTCGACATTCAGAATCTTACCACGTAATGGAAGAATTGCCTGAAAGTTACGGTCACGTCCTTGTTTTGCTGTTCCTCCAGCCGAATCTCCCTCGACTAAGTAAACCTCACATCTTGCCGGATCCTGTTCAGAACAATCTGACAATTTCCCCGGAAGTCCGCCACCGCCCATAACGGTTTTACGCTGTACCATTTCACGTGCTTTTTTAGCAGCGTGACGAGCTTGAGCAGCCAAAATTACTTTTTGGATAATTACACGGGCATCATTTGGATTTTCTTCCAAATAATTTTCCAGCATTTCTCCAACTGCCTGAGAAACCGGAGAAACTACTTCTCTGTTTCCAAGTTTTGTTTTGGTTTGTCCTTCAAATTGCGGTTCAGCAACTTTTACCGAAATAATCGCCGTTAATCCTTCACGGAAATCATCTCCGGCAATTTCGAATTTCAGTTTATCCAACAATCCGGAAGCATCTGCATATTTTTTAAGCGTTCTCGTTAAACCACTTCTAAAACCCTGCAGGTGTGTACCTCCTTCGTGTGTGTTAATATTATTTACGTAAGAAAAAATATTCTCAGAATAACTTGTATTATAGATTAAAGCAACCTCAACAGGGATTTCACCTTTTTCGTGATCCATGCTGATTACGTGAGAAATAATTGGCTCACGGTTTCCGTCTAAATAACGAATGTATTCTTTAAGACCTTCATCTGAATGGAAAACTTCGCTTTTGAATTCCCCTTTCTCATCTACTTCTCTTTTATCTGTAAAAGTAATCGTGATTCCTTTATTTAAGAAAGAAAGCTCACGCATACGTGCTGACAAAGTATCATAAGAGAACTCTGTAGTTTGTGTAAAGATGGTATCGTCCGGAAAGAAAGTCTGACGTGTACCTCTTTTATCTGTTTCTCCGATTTGTTTTACCGGATATAATGATTTTCCTCTTTCGTACTCCTGCTCGTAGATTTTTCCGTCTCTGAAAACCGTAGATTTCATGTGAACAGAAAGTGCATTCACTACAGAAACCCCAACTCCGTGAAGTCCTCCCGAAACTTTATAAGAATCTTTATCGAATTTACCTCCGGCACCAATTTTAGTCATTACAACCTCAAGTGCAGAAACTCCTTCTTTTTTATGCAAATCAACCGGGATACCACGACCGTTATCTTCAACTGTAACAGAACCGTCCTCGTTTATTGTAACACCAATAGTATCACAATATCCTCCCATCGCCTCATCAATAGAGTTATCAACAACCTCATAAACCAAATGATGAAGGCCTCGAACCCCTACATCTCCAATATACATCGATGGACGCATTCTTACGTGCTCCATTCCTTCTAATGCCTGAATACTATCTGCTGAATAATTGTTCTTCTTGATTTCTTCGCTCATATAATTTATTCTAAAAAATGTATTTACTGTCTAACACGCAAATATATAAAAACCGAAGGTATATACCCATAAAATTCCGACTTAAAGCGTTTAAGTTATTAACACAATTGTCTTAAAAACCAAAAAATAATTCTAAAACTTAATTTTAAATTCCAAATTCGTAAATTCAAAATTCCAAAAATGGGAATAACATAAAAATTGAATTATCAATTTTTAAAATTTCAAAATTTAAATTCCAAATTCCAATTTTGACCTCAGTCATAAAAAAGCCAAAATACATTAAAATGCATTTCGGCTTTAACAGATTTAAAATTTAAATCCCTCACTTTTAAAAATTAGAATTTGAGATTTAAATTTTGGAATTTATTTTTTATTGTTTCTTATTAAAATCCCCTGCATAAACAGAGCTCATACTGTCAAGAGAAAGATACTTTTTCAGAACCTTATTTACGTCTTCAACCTTTAAGGCTTTGACTTTAGTTTCAAGCTGGTCATAATCATCCAGCGCAATTCCGTATTGCAAATAATTATTTACCAGATCCATTAAAGTAGTGTCAACGCCTAATCTTGTTTTTCTTTCGTTTTGCCAGCTATTCATATTTGATTTTAATTCTTCAGCTGTAAATCCGTCTTTTAATGCTTTTGCGATTTCTTCTTTTGCGGCAGTTTCTACAGCGCTCTTTTTTGTTGGGTTCAAAAATGCATAGTAGGTCCACGCAGCTGCATCATTTGTAATTGGTACATCCACAAAAGAACCTGCACCGTAACTTATACCTTCTTTTTCACGCAATCTCATTGGAATTCTGGCACTTAAAAACCCACCGTTTCCTAACATTTCATTTGCCATAACAAATGCCGGATAATCCGGATTTTTTCTATCCATTTTAAAACTGATTCTTCCCAGCGCAACTGCATTTTCTTTATCCGGTGTAATAATATCTTTATCTAATTTTTTGGTTTCAAAATATGTTGGCAAAGCAAGTTCGTATTTTGATTTAGAATTCCATTTTCCAAAGGTACTTTCTAAAATTTCACCTGTCATTTTCGCATCCAGATCTCCAACTACACTTCCTACTCCATTATTTCCGCCTAAAATAGTAGTATAAAAATCAACAATTTCTGATTGTTTTATTTTTTTAAAGGCATCAATTTGTTCCTGAATAGTTGGTGTATAAAAAATACTTCCTTTTGGATATTGTGTTGTTATTCTCGAGATTTCTGTAAATGCCACAGATTGCGGATCATTAAGACTGGACTCCAGATATGTATTATATTCGCTGATTGTTTTGGTAAGTTCATTTTCAGGAAAAGTAGAGTTTGCCAATAAATCGCCTAAGATTCCCATTACCTCTTTAAAATGTTCTTTGTAAGTATTAACACTAACTGATAATGTTTGTCCGGAAAAATTAAAACTAATAGAAGATTTTAACTGATCTAATTTGTCCTGAATTTGCTCTTTGGTCTGTGTTTTAGTTCCTGTTTTTAATAATTGAGCCAGGATTTCGCCAACATCGCTTTTACCTTCTAAATCTTTTTCATTACTAACCGGAAACTTGAAACTTGCCTGAACTTTTCCGCCTTTTATTTCCTTTTTGATTAATCCGTATTTAATGCCATTTGACAATTTACCTTCAACAAAATTTTGTTTTAGATTTTTAATTGATGCTTCAAATGCTGCAGCTTCTTTTTCTAAGGCTTTTCCTTTGTAATCTTTTGCCAGGGCTGCCAATTGTTCATCTGTATATTCATTTGATTTAACTCTGGTTTCATCTTTAGACGGAATAAAAACCCCCACTGTTCTATTGTTTGCTTTAAAATATTTCTCAGCAACTCTCTGAATATCTTCTTTGGTTAATTTTTCTACTTCATCTCTGTACAAAAAGCCAAGTCTGTAATCGCCTGCTCCAATAATTTCGGTGAGGTTAATAGCAAACGAAATAGTGTTGTTTTTTACTGTTTCTATCTGTTTGATGATTTTTGCTTTTGCCCGGTTTACATCCTGATCTGTATATTTTATTGTACCTATTTTATCAAGCTCGCTTCTTACAATGTCTTTTGTCGTATACACATCTTTATCATTTGGAACGGCAACTCCAAAATAAATAAAACTTGCATCCCTAACTGTAGGCTGCCAAAAGTAAATATTAGAAACTTTTTGTGTTTCTACTAATGCTTTATACAAATAACCTGATGGATCTGCAGTCAGGATTTCGCCCAGCGCATCGATTGCGGCATAATCTTTATCTGCATAAGATACCGTGTGATATAAAGCACCTACATTTTTACTGTCACCTGCTCTTTTAAGCTCTACATATTTTTCCCCATCCTGAGCAGGTTCTATTGTATACGTTTTATCTAAAACTCTTTTTGGCCTCGGAATTGCCCCAAAATACTGCCCAACATACTGCAGTGCTTTTTGTTCCTCAAACTTACCCGCAATTATTAAGGTTGAATTGTCTGGCTGATAATATTTTTCGTAAAAAATGCGCAGTCTGTTAGCTTTTACCCTTTCAATATCTTCTTTACTTCCAATTGTGCTGTTTCCGTAATTGTGCCACAAATAAGCGGAAGAAAGGATTCTGTCCTGTAAAACTCCGTCGGGATTATTTTCGCCTATTTCGAACTCATTTCTTACTACAGAAAATTCTTTGTCAAGATCGGTTTGCAGAATAGTTGAATTAATCATTCTGTCGGCCTCCATTTCAATACTCCATTTCAGGTTTTCATCGTTTGACGGAAAAACTTCGTAATAATTTGTTCTGTCAAACCAGGTTGTTCCGTTTGCATTTCCTCCTTTATCAGAAAGCATCTTTTTAATATCTCCTAAATTTTTGGTACTTTTAAAAAGCATGTGCTCCAAGAGGTGCGCCATTCCTTTTTCTCCATAACCTTCATTTCTGGACCCAACATTGTAGACAATATTAACTACCATATTACTTTGAGAAGCATCCGGAATTAAAAGAACTCTTAATCCATTATTTAAAGAATATTCTTTGACACCTTCTACATTGGTAATGTATTTGGGTGCCTCAACTTTTTTTTGTGCATAAAGCGGACTCAATGAAACTAATGCAAAGCATAAAATTCCACCTAGTAATACGTTTTTCATAGGATGTGTTTGATTGATTATTAATTTGTTAATGATAATCAAATATAATATTTTTCTTAACTAAAAAATGACATTCATAAAGATTTAGAAATTGAAAATGTACAGGTATAAAAAAACCTGAAACAAAAATATGTTTCAGGTTTTAGTTTTAAAAATTCCTATTGAAGTTTGGAATTTAATATTATTAAACGGCAGCTTCCGATTTTACATTTTCGAAATTTCCCTGCAAATGGGCCGCATTCGCTCTTCCACTCGGATCAAGGTTTTCCTGCCATTTCGGAATCCACTTACGAACGGTTTGCGCCGCACTTACCTGCGGATAATATTTATGAAAAATTGATCTGTAATAATACGCTTCTTTTGTGGTTGGTGTATTATACGGAAATTCGGCACTTGCTCCAGCCAATTGCTCATCAGTAACCTGAGATGAACAATATTCTATTAATTGGTCCACCCAGTTGTATCCAACTCCATCAGAAAACTGTTCTTTTTGTCTCCATAAAACTTCACTTGGCAAATAAGGGTTTTCCGGCGTATCAAATGCTTTTCTTAAAATATATTTTTCAATTCCGTTATGTGTTTTTGGCTGTTTCTCTTCGGTTTTTATTCGAATCGTAACATCCAGAAAATCTTTATCTAAAAACGGCACTCTGGCTTCTATTCCGTTTGCCATAGTTGTTTTATCAACACGAAGTAAATCGGCTGTAAAAAGCTTTTGGACTCTTTCGATCGTTTCGTCCTGAAATTCTTCTGCCGAAGGTGCATTTCTAAAATACAAATGTCCTCCAAAAATCTCATCGGCACCTTCTCCTGAAAGAATTACTTTTACTCCTTTATCAATTATTGCTTTAGACAATAAATACATTGGAACTCCGGAACGTACAGAGATAATATCGTAGGTTTCGATATGAGAAATCACTTTTTCTAAAATAGCAACACCTTCTTCTACTGTAAAATGTATCTCATGGTGCTCTGTTCCCAAAAACTCAGCCGCTTTTCTCGCTGCAGCATTATCCGGCGCATCTGCATCTAAACCAATAGAAAAAGAAGGCAGCTTTTTACCGCTATCATTCAGCAGTCTGGAAGCAATTGATGAAATTAAAGAAGTATCCAAACCTCCGGACAAGATAACTCCAACAGGAACTTCGCTCATTAAACGTTTACGGGTGGCTTCAATCAGGCTTTCTCTAATTAAGCTTAAATCTAGTGGTTGATCTGCATTTTTATGATCTTCGTATTCAGGATGATAATACTTTACAAAACCGCTTTTTGCCGTATAATAATGCCCCGGAGGAAAAGTTGAAAATGATTTACACTGATCTGCAATTGATTTCATTTCTGAAGAAAAATAAATTCTTCCTCTCTCATCTAAACCATAATATAAAGGTTTTACACCAATTGGATCTCTTCCGGCAATATATTTATCACCGTCAATAATTACGAAAGCAAAATCTCCGTCTAGTTTGTTACAAAAATCATATCCAAATTCTTCATACAAATGCACGATTACTTCTGAATCTGAATTTGTTCTGAAAGTATGCTCTTTTAAAACCGTATTTTTTAGTTCCTGATAATTGTAGATTTCCCCATCATGAACCATCCATGCTTTGTTTGTTCCCTGAATAGGCTGTTTTCCGGACTGCAGATCGATAATGGATAAACTTTCATGACAAAGTATACTTCCATTCTCCATAATATGCAAATCACTTTCATCAGGTCCGCGATGTGACATTCTCTCAGAAAGTTGTTTTACAAGCTGCGGGTCTTTTCCTTTACCAATAACGGCTAATAATCCAGACATACTATTCTATTTTTTATTTTATTTTTATGTTTGAGTTCAGATAAACTGAACATTAAAAAATCATTAAAATTATTCGGTTGAAAAGCAAAACTAAATATTATTTTTTGCTTTCCTACATTTTCAATATTAAAATCTTAGGTATTTAACTTTTTTGGGGAATGTCAAATATAAAAAAAGTAAGTTAAATAATTATCGAAAAGTTTTTATAAAGAACTGAAATATAGAATTTAACAATTTTAGACAAGAAAGACGTTCTTAAATAAGAACGCCTTTCTGCAATATATATACTAATTCTAATAATTAACTCATTTATGCTTTTGCATACGCATCGTCATGCACGCTGGCAACTGCTCTTCCGGAAGGATCGTTCATGTTTTTGAAAGCTTCATCCCACTCTAAAGCGATTTTTGTACTACAAGCTACACTGGCTTCCTGAGGAACACATAATGCCGCTGCATCACTTGGGAAATGTTCTGAAAAGATCGAACGATAATAGTATTCTTCTTTAGAAGTTGGAGTCTGTAATGGGAATTTATATTTCGCATTTGCCAATTGCTCATCTGAAACTTCTCTCGCTACAACTTCTTTTAAAGTATCGATCCAGCTGTATCCTACTCCATCAGAAAACTGCTCTTTTTGTCTCCACGCCACACTTTCCGGCAGCATATCTTCAAAAGCTTTACGAACAACCCATTTTTCCATCGGATGTTCTTTGTTGATCATTTTATCTTGCGGGTTAATGCGCATCGCAACATCCATAAATTCTTTATCTAAGAACGGAACACGACCTTCAATTCCCCATGCTGCTAAACTTTTGTTGGCACGTAAACAGTCGTACATGTGAAGTTTACTCAATTTACGAACGTTTTCTTCGTGGAATTCTCTGGCATTTGGCGCTTTGTGGAAATATAAATATCCTCCAAATAACTCATCTGCTCCTTCTCCTGAAAGAACCATTTTGATTCCCATTGATTTGATTACCCTTGCCATTAACCACATTGGAGTTGAAGCTCTTACTGTAGTTACATCATACGTTTCCAGGTTGTAAATTACATCACGAACAGCATCTAAACCTTCCTGGATTGTAAATTTAATTTCGTGGTGAATAGTTCCGATGTGATCTGCCACTTTTCTTGCTGCAGCTAAATCCGGCGAACCTTCTAAACCTACAGAGAAAGAGTGTAATTGCGGATACCATGCATCTGTAGTATCATCTGATTCAATACGTTTTTGCGCAAATTTTTTGGCTACAGCCGAAGTAATAGAAGAATCTAAACCTCCCGAAAGTAAAACTCCATAAGGAACATCACTCATTAATTGTCTGTGAACTGCAGCTTCAAGTGCTTTTTTGATTTCAGGAATACTTGTTTCGTTGTCCTTAACCGCATCATAATCAACCCACTCTCTTTTGTACCATTGTACAAATTCTCCATCTTTGCTTGATAAATAATGTCCCGGAGGGAATAATTCGATTTTAGTACAATATCCTTCCAAAGCTTTTAATTCAGAAGCAACATAAAAAGTTCCGTGCTGATCCCAGCCAATATACAATGGAATAATTCCCATATGGTCGCGGGCAACAAAATATTCATCTTTATCAACATCATAAATCGCAAATCCGAAGATTCCGTTTAATTCGTCAACAAAACTCACTCCTTTTTCTTTGTATAAAGCCAGGATAACTTCGCAGTCACTTTCTGTCTGAAAGTTATATTTTCCTTCAAATTGTTTACGCAATTCTCTGTGATTGTAAATTTCACCATTTGCAGCCAAAACCAATTTTTTATCTTCTGTAAATAAAGGTTGTTTTCCTGAAGCTGGATCTACAATCGCTAAACGCTCATGAGAAAGAATGGCTTTATCATTGCTGTAAATTCCGCTCCAGTCCGGTCCGCGGTGACGAATGATTTTAGACATTTCTAATACTTGAGGTCTTAAAGCTTCAGCTTTTTGCTTTAGATCAAAGGCACATACAATTCCACACATAATTTTATATTTTAACTTTTAAATTTTATTTTGATAAGGCAAAGATGAAGTATTAGTTACAATTGAAAAACACAAATAGTAAAATCAGTTACAAATATTAATTAAAATAATTAATTTACATACTAAATGTAAAATTTTGACATCAAAAAAAGTCTTAAACTTGAAAATTTTAATTTCAGAAGAAAAACTGGTTTAAAATTGAAAGTTTAGAATGATTTTTTGAATTAAATTTTGAGTTATTTAGACATTCGTAAAAGATTCGCAAACAGATTGCAAAAAGCTGTTCAAAAATTATTCTATCTTCAATTAGCATACGTTTGTCATTCTGAGGAACGAAGAATCTTCGCAAGAAATTCGATAAAGATTGGCAACTTAGATTCTGGAACTACTTGTGAAGATTCTTCGTTCCTCGGAATGACAAGATCGAATTATATTTAGTCCCTACGGGACAATCTTATATCATACACATTATATTGGCTACCAATATTTTGCTCCTAACGGAGCATATCTCGTAGAGATTAAATATCGGTAGAAAAAAACCCGCAGAGTAAAATTGTCCCGTAGGGACTAAATCTGCATTTTAACCTAATTATTCAACACTTTCGACAATATAATGAGTTTTATTTATTTCAAACTGAAACCCAGCCTTATTTCCCATTAAATGGTTTCCTAAAGGAGATTGTGGAGAAAGCGCAATAACATTAGTTCCGTCAATTGCAATTTTGGGAAGCGCAACACTTACGTATAAATAAATTCCGTTTGCTTTTACCAGACTTCCGGAAATTATATTTTCTGTTTTTTTTGCCGAATCAATTTTATCTAAAACAGCTTTTTGAGCAATAGCTTCTTTTAATTTGTTGGTGAGTTTTTCCTGCTCGATATGCATCATCGATAAAGCGGTTTCATGCTTATCTCCCGCAGATCCTTTTGCATCATTTTTAGAATCTTCTGTCAATCCCGAAATCATGTCTTTAAAAACATCTATTCGGTCTTGAACCATTTGCAGATAATGTGAGTGTATTTTTTCTTTAAAAGTCATTTTTTGAGATACTGCTGAGATGCAAAGATGCTAAGTTTTTTTCTTTATTAAAAAAAACAGCCACGAATTCACGAATCTACTCCAAAAAATTCATGAGTTCATGACCGAAAAAAGGCACCTTTTTATTCTGAAAAAAAGTTTATCCCATAGCGTCGTATGACAGCTGTTTTTTTAAAAATCGAATTTGTAATTTCCTCCAACTAAAACCTGAAAGCCCTGAACTGGATAGTTCAGCCATCTTTCATAAGCCTGATTTCCAATATTATTTAATTTTAAGAAAAAAGTCAGGCGCTCGTTGTATTTATATCCTAAATGCGCATTGGCATCAAAATAGCTTTTTAAAGTTGTAATGACAGGATCTGTTCCAAGAGTCAGATTGGACTGCATATCTTTACGCTCCCCAACATAGAAAACATTTAAACCTGCGTACCATTGTTTTGTAATGTTCACATCAAGATTGGAACTTAGTTTCATAGAAGGTAAATTCCATGCTTCCAATCCGTCTGTTTTGTAGCTGTTAAAAGTTCCGTTGATTCCAAAAGAAACATTCTGAGAAAAATCAGCTTTTAATTCTCCATAAAAACGAAAAGTCCTTACATCATCATAAATTACACTAAATGAATTTCCAAACGCATAACTCTGGTTCGAAAAATCTTCTGTGTAATCATTGCTTTTAAATAATGCTTTGTCTTTTTCATTCAAATAAGAACCCGTTAAATTATAGCTTACATTATTAGCCAGTTTTCCTTTTAACCCTGCAAAAACAGTATACTGATTACTGGTTGGTCTCATGTTTAAAGTTGGAGACAAAAACGGATTCTCGTTTACAAAATCGGCATAGGAATTTTGGTTTAAACTTCCGTTAACTCCCGTATAGAAAATCATTAAATCGCCCACTAATTTGTATGATGCATTTACTTTTGGATAAATATAAAATTTATTTCCGCTGTTCTCAGAATCTAAAGCATAAAACAATCCGGCTCCTAATTCTAAAGTCCAGTCGTTTTCATGCACTACAAAACTTGGCTCAATTCCAAAATTTGTCAAACTGTATTTTAATGGTTCAACGTTGTCCCATGCATAATTATGCTCAAACGAACCGCTTACGTGATCTACAATAATGTTAGTGTTTATTGCCTGATCCATCACATCAACCTTGAAAGTGGGTTTTAAATAAAAACGATTTTCAGCAGAAGAAAAACTGTCTGAAAAATGCGTGAATTTTGTCGAAATTTTACTAAAAATACCTTCTGTAAATTCTGCATTTCCACCTAATGAAATGGTATTGTAAGAGTGATTCGGATTTATTCCTCTAATCAAATCTTCCTGAGTTCCCGGTGCTAAAGTCATTCCAAAATCAGCCGGCAGACCATACCAGTTATAAACCTGATTCTGATAACCCAGATCAACACCCCACGATACATCACGATTATTTACACCATAACCAATATTTACTCCGGTATCATAAAATTCATCATTAAGATTTACATCTTTAATTCCGCCCTGCGAAGAATGATGGCGAAGCATTCCGGCTAAATAATCATTGTTTCCTAAATCCTGAGTTACGAATAATTCAGCGTTTAGTGTTCCGTAGTTACCAACTCCAAGTGTGGCATAATTATTAAATAATCTTTCTTTTTTAGATTTATCCACACCCTGTGCATTTCCTTTTGAAGGCGTAAAAGTCGAAGCCACCGGAACAGACAAAATACTATATTTAATAGTTTCTTTCGGCTGATTTCCTGCATCGTCAAGCGAAGGGGCTTCTTTTACTTTAAAAGCGTCAGATATGGTTGGCGAATAAGGTTTTACTACGTTTACCGTTTCAGTTCCTATGCTTTCATTCTTCTTAACTTGCGAAAACGAAAGCTGGCACACCAATAGCACTAATAAAACGATGAATTTATTTCGGCAGTTAATTTTCATATTTATTTTTTTTCAGAGAATTTTTAGAGAAAAGATTATAGAATAAAGAGAATAGACTTCTCGTTATTCTAAATTTCTCATTTCATTTACTCTATTTTCTTTATTCTATTTTCTATGTTCTTAAATTTAAAATCTGAATTCTAAAATTCTAAGCTTCCCAATCTCCTTTAGCAACAAACTGAGCTTTACCACCTATTTTTATATCAAATTGATCTTGTTCTAATTTACCTTTAAAATAAATTTGAGACGGCCTGTTGATATAATCTCCCTGATGATTTGTTAATTCAATTTCTGAAGCATGATATTTTAAAAGATAAGCCTGCAAACAAGTGCTCGCACTTCCTGTTGCTGCATCTTCAACCAGCTGATTATTTTCAACACACAACATTCTGCTGCTCAGTTTCGAGTTTTCAAAACTGTAAAAATACAAGGCCCTGTGATTCGTTTTGCAATGCTGTTTCAGCCATTCGTTTGTTTTATCCTTGTCCAAAACCAAATTCTCCAATGCTCTTTGACTGTTTAACGGTACGATCACAAAAGCGCTTCCTGTTGTAACTTCCTGAATTAGATATTGATTGTCAAAATCATCAATTGTCAGATTGCTGAAAGATGGGAAATCTTCTTTGGCAAAAACATCCCAAAATTTTGGCTGTGCTGCTTTCAGCCATATTAAATCCTCAGTTTTATTAATCGCAATTGGTCCAATAGGAACTTCCAGCGCGATTTTTTCCGGAGTATTTTCGAATATTTTATTCATCAAAACCCAGGAAGTACCAATTATCGGATGCCCCGCAAACTGCATTTCATGTGCCGGAGTAAAAATCCTGATTTCAGCTCTATTATTTTCCCGATCTAATTTTGTAACAAATGTGCTTTCAGCAAAATTAATTTCACGGGCAATTTGCTGCATTTCTTCCGCCTTAAGGTTTTCAGCATCTAAAAAAACCGCTAGCTGATTTCCGGCATATTTTTTATCAGCAAAAACATCAACTATATAAAAAGGTAAACTCATTTCTTATATTTTTTTAGAATAAAGAGAAAAGAATATAGAAATTAGACTTCCAATCTTTGCTTCAATCTATTTTCTTTTTTCTATTATCTATTTCTATTTTTTTACTTATTAATTGAAGAATTCGTTTTTGATTCTTCTAACTTAATTGCACTCAGCTCTTTTCTGGCTTCTTCAACAACATCCGGATAATCTGTAAAATTGTTGATTACATTATCCAGAATATAAGTTGCCTGATAGCTGTCTTTTAATCCATAAAAGTTTTTCGCCATTAAAACCAAACTTTTAGCTCCGTAATATTTGTAAGCAGAATAGCTTTTTGCCAGTTTTTGAACTGCAGCATTCGAAGCATCAAATTTTCCTTCTTTGGTTTTAAAATATGCATCATAGTACAATGCTTCTGCAGCCAATTCTCCTTTTGAAGTTGTAGATAGTTTGGCATATGCAGCTTTTGCTTTATCTTCATTTCCGGTTTGAATAGCTGCACGTGCCACAATAATCTGAGCATCGGCTTTTACGTTTGCATCAGCTTTTGGATTTTCTAAAACTTTATCTGCAGCAAGAACCGAGTTATCATAATCTTTTTTGTCATAATAACATTTCATCAGATTTGCTTGTGCAAAGTTTTTATTTTGAGGATAATCTGCTTCACTTTCCAGACGAACCAGTACCGGAATTGCTTTATCACAGTCTTTTGCTTTTAAATAAATCTGAGCCAGTCTGTTTAAGGCCTGCTCTGTCAGTTCGCTTCTTGGCTGCTCAATTACGTATTGATAATTTTGAATTGATTTTGTTTCAGAACCTTCCGCATAGTACAATTGCGCCAGATAAAAATTAGCTTCTAAAGCATGCAGTCCAGATGGAAATTTGCTTACATAACCTGCAAATCCTGTAATTGCCGCTTTGCTGTTATTTTGGCTGTATTGTTTATAAGCAGCATCGTAAGTATCATTATCCAGTTCTGCATCTGTAACCGAAACAAAATCTAAAGTTCTAACCCATGTGGCATATTCATCCACTTTTCCTGAATCAACATAAATTAATCTTGCTGTCGAAACGGCTTCTAATGCTTCTGGGGTTTTAGGAAATTCTGCAGCAACTTTTTTGAATTTTGTTAATGCCTGTTCGTCGCGGTCTGAATTATAATAGATCAAGCCTTGTTTTAAAATAGCTTTTGAGGTAAAAGATCCATTTTTATATTCTGAAATTAACTCATCATAAGTTTTAATCGCTAAATCATTCTTTTTATCTGCCACGTAAGTATTTCCTAATTCGAATAACGCATCATCCCGATATTCTGATTTTTTATACATTTTAAGGAAATTATTCAACTCGCTGATTTTTTGATCATTTTTTGACATAAAACCATATGAAAGTGCTTTTTGAAACTGAGCATAATCGGCATCAACTCCTCTGGCATCGATTGCTTTTGCATAAGCTTCGTTTGCCTGTGCGTATTTGGAGTTTACAAAACGAGAATCTCCTAAACGCAGATATGAATCATTTAAACGTACTTTATCTTCTTTTGAATTATCAATTTGGGCCTGAAAAGAATTCGCCGCATTATCGTATTCCTTTAATTTAAAATACGTGTAACCAATGTTGTAATTGATGTTTTTATATTCGTCTGTCGATTTTGCGGCAGGAAGTCCTGCAAACTGTTTATAAGTCAGTAAAGCATTTTGAAAATCATCTGTAACATATTCTGTTTCAGCTTTCCAAAATGTTGCACGAGCTGTAAACTCAGGAGTTTTTTGTTCGCTTACGGCACTTTTAAACATTTTGGCAGCTTCAGTATAATTGGACTCATTGAACAACTCTACTCCTCTGTAAAAAAGTACTTTTTGATACGCTGCTTTATTTTCTGCGCTTCTGTTTTTTTCTAATAAAGCCAAAGCTTCTTTATAATTTTTAGTCGAAATATAAGAATCTACTAAAAGTTTCTCTACTTCTGCCCTGCTTGAATTATTTGGATATTTTTTTAAGAAATCAAGTAAAATTCCCGGAACCGTTTGATACGCATTTCCAATATCATAACTCACTTTAGCATAATTTAATGCAGCATCTTCCTGGATTTGTGCATTAAAATCCATTTCCGAAGCATTCTTAAATGCATTTAAAGCTTCTTGTTTTTTACCTGTGTTTAAATAACTTAAACCTAAATGATAATACGCATTTTGAGCTACAAAATCTTTTCCTTCAATAATTTTATTGAATTGAGAAATGGCTTTTTCGTAATTTTTCTGTTCATAATACGCGTAACCTAACTGATAGAAATCGGTATTATTCCATTTTCCTTTTTTGCCTGCGTATTGCTCTAAATACGGAATTGCTTTATCGTATTGTTTTAAATTGAAGTAACTTTCGCCTATAATTTTATTCAATTCAGATTTTTCCATATCATTGGATTTCGCCATTGCTTTTTGACCCAAATCAATTGCTTTTTGGAAATTCCCTAATTTAAAATTCATGTCAGCCTGATAATACGAAAGCTTTTCTTTGTACTTTTCTTCTCCGGAAACTTCATCAAAGTATTTTGTAGCTTCTTTATAATCGTCGCCTTCATAAGCCATAAATCCTAAATAATATTTGGCCTGCGACCCAAACTCAGGAGAGTTTACCACCTTATTAAAATACGCTGTCGCTTCTTTTTTATTTTTTGCATTAAAATAGCTGTATCCTTTTTGAAAATTAAATTTATCAGCTTCAGATTTGCTCATGTAATTTTCATCAACTTTGTCAAACCACTGCAGAGCTTTTGGGTAATTACCCTGCTCAAAAAAGTATTGAGCCACTTCTATATAGGCTTGGTTTTGCTTGGTGCTTGTTGGGTAATCATCAACAAATTTTTCCATTAACGCATCAGCATTTGGCTGATTGGTTCTGATAGCGCAATTGGCAATGTAGTAAGCACAGTCTGATTTCACTTCTTCTGTGGGTGCAGTATTGTTTTTTACGTATTCGAAAATATGTTGTGCCGAAGCGTATTGTTTGTCATTATATAAAGCCAGTGCTTTGTCAAAATCCTTTAATTCGTAGGTATAAATAGCTGATTTTTGTGCCGAAACTATAGTCGAAGTAAGGATAATTTGGAATAAAAAGAACCTGGAAAGTCTACGCATTTTAGTTATATTTAGTATTCAAATTTATCATTTTATACCGTTTATAACGAAACGTTTCTGTTATTTATTATGAACAAATCGTTTAATAGTTGTGATTAAACTACTTATAAAGTCACAAATTATTGGTTCTCAAACATTCAAAAACTGAATATTTTGCAATAATTAGAGTTCTGCAAGCAAATTTAATCGGAACATAATGCAGTTCAAATTAAATGAACTTATTATAACTTATAAGGTTTAATTTTTTATGCTCTTTTTAGCGATTTTATTCAGAAATGATTGAAATTTATTTTGAATCCAATCGTTATCTTATTACTTTTACCATTCAAATCAATTTTATTATGTCACAAACCGTACTATCTCTTAAAGAAGTCACTATATATCAGGAAGGAAGAAAAATTTTATCTCATATTAATCTGGACGTTCAGCATGGTGAATTTATCTACATCATTGGAAAAACTGGTTCCGGAAAAAGTAGTTTCTTAAAAACTTTATATGCAGATCTGCCTCTAACAGAAGGTGAAGCACACATTGTTGATTTTGATTTGGCAACCTTAAAAGAGAAAGATATTCCGTATTTGAGACGTAAAATTGGAATTGTATTTCAGGACTTTAAACTGCTTCCGGACCGTTCTATTAAAGACAATATGCTTTTCGTTCTTAAAGCAACCGGATGGGTCGAAAAAGAAGCAATGGAATACAAAATTGATGAAGTTCTGGATAAAGTTGGAATGAAAGATTTCCTTAATAAAATGCCGCACCAGCTTTCAGGCGGTGAGCAGCAGCGAGTTGCAATTGCAAGAGCTTTGCTTAACGATCCTGAATTTATCCTTGCCGATGAACCTACAGGAAACCTTGATCCGCAGACAAGTTCTGAGGTTTTAGAAGTTTTAAAAACCATTAATGCCAATGGCAAAACGGTTATCATGGCAACGCACGATTATGCACTTTTAATGAAATTTCCATCAAAAACATTAAAGTGTGAAGAGGAACGTATCTTTGAAGTGGTACAAAGAAGCGTGTAATGCTTTCGATTTTAATTCCGGTTTATAATTATGATGTTTTACCGCTCGTAAACGAACTTGTAAAACAGTGTAATTCATGCGGAATTAATTTTGAAATCCTATGTCAGGATGACGCTTCAAATTCGCAGAAAAACATTAAAAATCAAGTAATTAATTCTTTTTCAAAGTGCTCGTTTTTTATAAATGAAGTTAATTTAGGAAGAGGAAGAAATATCAATTCACTTGCTCAAAAAGCAAATAATGAATGGCTTTTAATTTTAGACTGCGATACTTTTCCGGCTGAAAATAATTTTATTGAAAAATATATTGCGGAGATTGCTGAGGAAAACAATATTCTTTTTGGAGGAATTGTTTACGAAGATAAAATTCCTGAAAAACAACAGCTTTTGCGCTGGATTTATGGACAAAAAAGAGAAACAGCATCGGTTTTAACTTCAAATTTGTGGATCAAAAAAGAGATTTTCTTTCAATATCCTTTTGATGAATCGATTACAAAATATGGTTACGAAGATTTATGCTTTTTTTTGGTTTTAAAAAAGAAGGGGTTCGAAATAACTTCAATTCAAAATCCTGTTTTTCATCTTAATTTAGAAACTTCAGAAATATTTTTAAGTAAAACTAAAACAGCTCTGGAGAATCTATTCTTTCTTTATAATTCAAAAAAGATAACTTCTGCAGAAAGTAAAATAATTAAGACTTTCGAATTTTTAAAACAACTAAAACTAACTCGTTTTACATCGTTGGTTTTCAAAAAAAATCAATTAAAAATAGAACGGAATTTACTTTCACAGAAACCTTCATTATTCTTATTTGACCTATATAAATTGGGATATTTTTGTTTCTTAAAATAATCCTGCTTCTACAGATTTTCAAAAAACTGTTTCCATCTTTCCATTATTTTTTCTGTCGAAAAATGCTCTGAAGTTTGTTTTGCATTTCTGCCAAATTCTAATCTTATTTCCTCATTTTCCATTAAAAAAGAAAGCTTTTCAATGTACATTTTAAAATCATTATCCGGAATTAAAAATCCGTTTTCAGAATCTTTAATTATTGATCTCGGACCTGTCGGACAATCAAAAGCAATACAAGGCAAACCCAAAGACATGGCTTCAAGCAAAACCATAGGAAAACCTTCTGTTCTCGAAGTCATTACGTAAATAGAGGATTCTAAATACTTTTCTTCTATATTTTTAATAAAAGCAGAAACTTTTATTTTCGAAGTCATTTTTAAATCAGCTGTAATATTCTTTAAAGAATCAACTTCGTCAGTAAAAATTTCCAAAGTCCAGTCCGGATGTTTTTCAATTATCTTTTCCCAGATTATTAATAATCGGCTTAATCCTTTTTCATATGAATTTCGAGCAATCGCAATTACTTTTTTATTATTTAAAGCTGCAATTTTTTCTGAATGAATCCATGAAGGATTTGGAATTACAATTCCGTTTTTTACATTCCATTCTTTCAGGCTTTCTTCTGAAAGAGCCACTATTTTTGTGAATTTTCGTGCACCAAAATCTTTAAAGTGATATTTTGTTTTCTGAATTGATTTTGAAAAAAAATCATTTTTTTGATGTTTTTCTTCAATAAACTTTGAACCATGACATTCAAAAACAATCGGTAATTTGGTTTTAACAATAAGTGGGAAAATAAAAGCTTTTAATCCATTATCAGCAACTAGAATACAATTGGGTTTAATTTCCTGGATCTTCTTGTTTAACTGCTTTTTATATGCTTTTAAAAACTGAAAAGTATTTCCTTTTAGATGGATATTATGAAAGATAATTTTATAATTGAAATCATAAAAAAAAGATTCTTCTTCTTCATTTTGAGATAAAATATGTACTTCATAATTAAAATGCTCCACAAAATAATTGGCCTTAATAGACAAAACTCTGGCAACTCCGCCGGCATTTTTTATTTTGGGAACAATATAAAGGAGTTTCATTTTTTGGAATTCAAAAACGTTTCATAATCCCGAATATAATCACTTTCTTCAAAAACATCCGAAGCCAAAACCAAACAGACAGAGCCTGACGAAAAGTTTTCTAATTCTCTCCAAATGCCTTTTGGCAAATACAAACCTACATTTGGTTTATTCAGCAAATAACTTTTTTTGTCTTTACCGTCATTTACAATTACTTCAAAACTACCGCTTAGAGCAATGATAACTTCCTGTTGCTCAATATGCGAATGTCCGCCCCGAAAAGCACTGCTTGGAACATCAAAAAGATAATACACCCGTTTGAATTTAAAAGGCAAAACGTCATTTTGAATAAAAGCCAAATTTCCGCTTAAGTCTTCTACAACAGGTATTTTCAGTAATGTAAGATCTTGAATCGTTGTCATAGTATTAATTAGCTTTCATCAAATTTAACCATTGATTACCAATTTTTTCTAATAAAAATGGCTCAATGCTTTTAAGTGCATTCTTTTTACAATAATGGTACAGATTTTCATCAGAAACAAACAAATTCATTGTTTCTGTAAGTTTTTGCC
This sequence comes from Flavobacterium sp. Root901, assembly GCF_001429765.1. GTDB lineage: Bacteria > Bacteroidota > Bacteroidia > Flavobacteriales > Flavobacteriaceae > Flavobacterium. The sequence continues at coordinate 188,054 of NZ_LMJB01000010.1, read as the reverse complement.
AGTTTTGGTTTTCTACCAAAATTCCGTTTTCAAAAGAAGTAATGATATCGCGCGGGCCAAAATCACAATCAAAAGAAATAACCGGAGTTTTACAGGCTAAAGATTCTAAAATAACATTCGGAAATCCTTCATTTTTACTGCTTAAAACTAAAAATTTTGCTTTGCTTATATATTTAAACGGATTCTCCTGATATCCTAAAAGATGAACATAGTCTGAAATATTGTGCTCTGCCATTACTTTACGCAGCTTTGTTTCATCGCCGTTCCCAATAATAATCAAATAAATCTGCTTTTTAGCTAAATCAGATTTGGTATAACTTTCTATCAATTTATCAAATTGCTTTATGTCGTTTTCATATTGTCCTACTGCTGCTATAAAGTCAAAATCCAAAGTAATATTTTCTTGTTGTTTTTCCTCAATTTCCTCCAAATTAACTGGATTATGAATCATTACAACATTTCTGAGCTGATGTTTGGTTTCAATCAACTTTTTCATTTCGTCCGTAATGGCAGCATTGGCAAAACAATGATTATACATTAATCTTGTCAGCCAGGAATTATTTGGCATGTAATGATCGATCAAAAAACTATGAACCGTAAAAATAGTTTTAGCATTATAAATCAATCTGGATAAAATTAATTCCTGAATTATTTTAGTCCTAAAACGGAAATCTATAATAAAATCAAATTTATTCTCTTTTAAATAATCTCGTAAAGCCTTTAATCTTGTGGCTTTATTAAAAAAACCATTGTTTTTGTTTTTTAGCAGACCCAAATTAACCAGCTTCCCTGAATATGGAAAACTGACTTCATCTAACACAATGATAATATGAACTTCAAAACCTTGTTTTTCAAAAAAAACAGACAAATTTGCCATTACTTTATCGCTTCCGCCTCCGCTGAGACGATAACCAATTAAGGCAATTTTATTTTTTTTGTGAGACAATATCATTCGTGATTTCTTATTTTCGTATCAAATATATAACTCTTTAAAAACAATATGCAAGATAAATCATTAGTGACCATTATTTGCTTGTGTTATAATCACGAAAAATTTGTTGTAGAGAGTTTATTTTCTGCTGTAAATCAGGATTATCCTTTTGTTGAAATTATAATTGTTGATGATTTTAGCACAGATAATTCCAGAGAAGTAATTAAAAACTGGCTTACGGATTATCCTGAAATTCAGTTTATTCAAAATGAAAAAAATCTGGGAAGCACAAAATCCTTCAATAAAGCGTTAAAACTCGCAAAAGGCAATTATATTATTGATTTGGCCTGCGATGATATTTTAATTTCAAATTGTGTTTCCTTACAGCTAAAAGCTTTTAAAGAAAAACGTTTTAAAAATCTCGGAATTGTTTACGGAAATGCTGAATTAATAACGGAAAACGGCGAATTCGATTCTTATTATTTTTCTGTAAATCAACTAAAAAAAACTATTGATAAGAGAAAAACAGGAAATATTTATCTGAATGTAATTAGCGGCGGAAATAGTATCTGCTCAGTTTCATCGATGGTTAAAAAATCGGTTTTTGATGACTTGCAGGGTTATGATGAAAATCTTGCTTACGAAGATTTAGATTTATGGATTAGAGCTTCGCGAAAATATAATATTGATTATATCGATGAAATTTTAATAAAAAAGCGAATCACCGCTACTTCTTTAGGAACTCATTTTTATATTAAAAATGACTCCCGATCCAGAAAAATAAATTACTCTACTTATTTAATTATTAAGAAAGCAATTGCATTAAACAGAACAAAAGAAGAACAAAAAGCGATTTTAAAACGAATGCATTTTGAAATAATTTTAACTTATAAAACAGCCGATTATGGGCTGTTTTTAAAATACTTAATGTTGGAAATCAAGCAGCGTGTTAGAATAGTTTTTTCTTAATTAAATAGTCAAAAAATCATCAAGCTGCTGTTTTTCTCCCTGCCAGTCCCTTGAAATATGCGTTCTGATTAATTTTGAAGGAACTCCTCCAATTAAAATATTTTCGCCTAAAGAAGTATAATCTTTTGTACATAAACTATTTGAAGCAACGGTACAAAAATCCGGCGTTTTTGTCCCTTTTAAAACGGAAACCCTGTTGCTCATAAAATTATAGGTTCCTATAAATATTGGAGCTGATTTTGGTAGTTTTTCACCCGTTTGAGTATCAATTAAATCATGGAAATTGGTATCAATAATCTGCGATTCTGAGCCAAACCTGGCATAATCTCCTAAAACAATTTTTTCTGTACAAATTAATTTCCCTCCGGAAGCTATAGAAGCCATGTTCCCTAAGCTGCAAAAAGCATTTTCTCCAATAAAAACAAAACAGTCTTTTCCAAATTGAAATTTTCCTTTAAAAATTAATTTTCCCAAAATAAAAACTTCTGCAATTCCTTTGTGAACCGTATTTAATTCATAAGGCTGACCAAAACCTATCATTCCTTTTTGAATATTTCCATCAATTTGTATTTCGCCTTTAATCGATGTAAATTTTACTTTTCCGTAAAAGAAGACAGGAAGTTTTTTAGCGGTTTCAAAAGGGAATTTTTTAAAATTAAAATACAGCGTTTTGGTCCAGTTTACAGAATAGTAAAACCTGATTTTATGATATAATGACCGGAATTTTTTATAACTGCTCTTAATCATTTTTATCTCTTTTTCGCTGCACAAATGACGTAAATATTTCGCGTAAATTCATCTTTTTATTGATTTCGTACAAACTAAAACTAAAGGATAGCACAATCATAAGCGAAAATAAAACGTATTTTAAAACTTGTATTTCTATAAATCGCAGCAAATATGTAATTATACAAAGTATAAAACAACCTAAATAAATTTGATAAAAATCTTTCCCGAAATAAAAATTATAACGGTTTTTGGTAATGATTTTTAATCCTGTAAAATGGAATAAAAAGTAAAGACAGAAACTAAATCCTAAACCTTCAAGCCCATAAAAATAATATCCGGAAATATTCATTATTAAAGACAAAATATTAAATCCAACAGCAGTTTTTACAAACATTGCAGAATCACCTTTTGCTATTAAAATAAATCCCATTGACCAGGAAACAGCCCGAAACAGCATTCCTAAAATCCCAGCGGAAACCATTGGAATAACAGGATTAAAGCCTGAAGTATATAACAATCTTATAATCAACGAACTAAACGCAAGAAATAAAACAATGACTGGCGTAATAATTAAAACAGAAATAAAAGCCTGCTGCTGTACACTTGCTCGGACTTTTTCATTATCAGCATTAATTGATGCCAATTTGGGAAAATAATCTGTGCTCATTACGGTAAAAACAATTCCAACATAAGAGTTCAGCAGGGTAAATCCGGCATTGTAAAATCCGACTTGTTCCAGGCCACCTGTTTTTCCAATATAAATTTGAATCAAATAGGTTGACAAAAGGGTTAAGACGCTGCTAATAGTCAGCATAAAACCTAGCTTTACAATTAATTTTCCCTCAAATATTAAGTCTGTTTTTAGGATTTTATGCCGCTCCGTTTTGACTTTCTTCACATAGTAAAATGAAAAAATTAAAGCGGATAATGAAGCAATAAATATAGTGGGAACAATAGCATTTATTTTTAAAAAATAGTATAGCGGAATCGAAAAAATAAGTCCAAAAAGATTTCCGTAAAAATTAGCTTCAGCTAAAAACCGCAATGATCTTAATCCCTGCAAAATTGCCAATTGTCCGCCGGATAACTGCTTAAATAATATAGTAATTGAAAGTAATACATATGAATAGGTCTGGCTTGAATCTCCAAAAGTAAGAATGCTTAAAACTTTTGAAAAAGCAATTGTAACCAGCATTCCAAATATTCCTGTAAAAAAAACAAGCCGTTTTACAATTTGAACCGTTTTTGAAACTGTTTTCAGATCATTGTTTATGTAATTTTCAGAAATGCTTTTGACAGAACTTGTTTCAATTCCAAAACCTGAAATACTGCTTACAATACCCAGAGTCGAATTCAGCAAGGCAATAATTCCCATTCCCGCAGGGCCAATAAAAAGGGCTATTAATTTAGTTCTTACAATAGAAATTAAAATCGAAAAAAACTGAACGCCTCCAAAAAGTGAAGTCGTTTTTAAAATTTGCTGATATGACTTTTTTGTATCACTCACCAATTATAATTATTTAAAATTTCGATAATAAAATCAATTTCTGTTTTAGTCAAAACCGGATTCAGTGGCAAGCTTAAAACCTCATTATGAATTTTTTCTGTAACAGGAAATGACAAATTATTCCATTCAGAAAATGCTTTTTGTTTATGTGGAGGAACTGGATAATGAATCATTGTCTGAATGTTGTTTTCATTTAAATAATTCTTTAAATCTTCCCTGTTATCTGTTCTAATGACAAATAAATGAAAAACATGATTATCTGAAAAGTCCCAAAAAGGCAGTTTAATTCTATCGCTTTTAATTTCAGATAAATAACGTTTTGCAATTGCTCTGCGTTTATCATTATCTGAATCTAAATTTGGAAGTTTTAAATTTAAAAATGCTGCCTGAAGTTCATCTAATCTTGAATTTACACCAATATAAGTGTTATAATATTTTTGCTGTGAGCCATAATTTCGAAGCGAAAAAAGCATTTCTGCTAATTCCCGGTCGTTTGTCGTAACCGCGCCGCCATCACCTAGGCATCCTAAGTTTTTCCCCGGATAAAAACTATAAGCAGAAGCTGATTTAAATTTATTAATTGTTAATTGTTGATTGTTAACTGCTCCGTGTGATTGAGCTGAATCTTCAATTATTAATAAATTATGCTGGTTTGCAATTTCATTTATTTGATCCATTTCTGCCAATTGTCCATACAAATGGACCGCTAAAATGGCTTTTGTTTTTGAAGTAATTTTTTCCGGAATTAAATCTGGATTTATATTGTAGGTTTCCAGTTTCGGTTCTACCAAAACCGGAACTAAATCTGCATGTAAAACAGCCAGAATGCTTGCAATGTAAGTGTTAGAAGGAATAATAACTTCATCGCCTTTTTTGAGTTTACCTAATTGAATATAACCTTTGAAAATCAAAACTAACGCATCGAAACCATTTCCAACTCCAATACAATATTGAGTCTGGCAGTATTCGGCGAAAGCCTTTTCAAACGATGCTGTTTCTGATCCCAGAATATACCAGCCGCTTTCTAAAACTGATTTCAGTTTTTGCTGAAAAGCGATTTCATAAGGTTCATTGATTTTTTTTAGATCTAAAAATGGTATCATTTTATTTCCAATTTATAAAAATCCTGATTGTAAATCGTACATCCTAGTTCTTCCTTTTGCTTTAAAAGACCACAATTATAATCCTTTTCGTCATCAGAATTTACAATTCCCATATCAAAAAAATGTTTCCCCCTGCGTTTATATTTATGGATCAGATTAATGAATAAAAAATCTAATGCTCTAAATTCTTCGCCTTTTTTTGAAGTTGCACCGTATTGTGATTTTATAACATTTGCAGTTTCAAAAATTGTAATCCCGGCTATAATACAATTATTTTGGTAAACAGAAAATTGTCTGATATTATTTGGAAAACGCTGTTTTAAAAGTGCTATTTCTTCTTTAGAGTGAACTGGTTTTGCATTGAATCTTTCTGATAATCTTGGCTCTAAAATTTCATTCCAAAAAGGATTAAAATCTTCTTCTTCCATTATATCCAAATCCAAATTTTCAATTCTCCTGAAATGTTTTAATTTACTTTTTGAAATTCTCAGAGGCGAATTTAAATTTATCGCTAAATTCATTTCTTTCCTTTCTAAAACTGCTCCTCTTTTTAATAGAAAAAAATCCATTTCCTGATTGCCTGTTGGGAAATAAAAAACGGGAATTGGTTTATAATAAAAGATTTCAATGACGTTTTCTTTTAAAAAAAGCAAGATCGCATCTAAAATAAAGGCTGCTTTTTCTGCATTTAATTTAGCCAAAAAGACCAATCCTCCATAAGTAAGTCCCTGATGAGAATGAACCGAATTCCCTTGTTTATTTGCCGGCAGAACTGCTCGTAATTTTTCTTCTTCAAAAATTAAAAGTGAAAAATCTTCGAAACGATCTTTATGATATTCCATAAAATCACGATGAAACAAAAACGATGCATTTTTGGCTTGATCTATAAAATCATTCCAAATTTTATAATCGTCGTGATCGTATTTTTTTACAGTATATTTATTCATTTTACAACCACTGATTAGAAAGATTTTTGTGATTTTTAATTAGCAGAAAAAATCTTTTAATAATTTAATCTGTGACTAAATCATTAATCTTTATTTATGCTCAAAAGCACGAAGATACCATTTGTATTTTACAGCCAATAAACGAATAGAAATTATTACCACAGAAGTTACAAGATATAAAACATCATCTTCTAAATTTAATTTTCGAAGTACAAAAAAAACTATTCCGCCAAAAATACAGATTGTGGCATAGATTTCTTTTCTAAAAACCGTTGGAATTTCATTGCATAAAATATCCCTGATTACTCCGCCAAAACATGCCGTCATAGTTCCCAAGGCAACGCAGATTACCGGATGAAGACCCGTTGTAATTCCTTTTTCGAGGCCGATTAAAGTAAAAACCCCTAAACCAATTGTGTCAAATAAAAATAAAGAAGTTCTTAATTTATCAAATTTTTTCCTGAAGATAATAGCCAGCAAAAAACCTAAAATAATGACATAAACATATTGAAGGTTCATCATCCAGCCAACAGGAGTTCTTCCTATTAAAACATCACGAAGGGTTCCTCCGCCAACGGCCGTAACAAAAGCAATAATAAAAACCCCAAACGGATCTAATTTTTTATGCATTGCCGTTAATGCGCCCGACATTGCAAATGCCATTGTGCCGATAATATCTAATAAATGAAACATTTTAAGATGCAAAAGATTTAGTGATGAGATAATTACATGTTCTGTGTATAGAAGTTATAATCTTTAAGGACAACCCTGATAAAATCGCTGTTATTTCCAGACTGATTTTTGATTCCGGTTACGCTTTCAATTTTTGCGACCAGCTTGTAAATAATTTCATGGTCATTTTTTGCCAAAGCACTTTGATATGTCTCTTTGATAATTCTCATATCATTATCTGATAATTTAATTACTAAAGGATATGTTGGCACGTAGGCTTCGCCAATATCTTCTAAAATGGTGTGGCTGATATTAATCTTATTTTTTAGCGTAATAACTGCTGTTCCGGCTGCCATGTCTCCCAGTCTCTGAGATTTTTTACTCGAAGCAACACAAATTATAGCGATAAGTCCGTTAAATAAGCTGAAATCAATTATTCTAAAAAACCATCTTATTAAATAATCGCCAAATCCGGCCTGATAACCATCAATTTTTACGACTTTTATTTTAACCAGTTTCTTTCCAAATGACTGTCCTTCAAAAATACTTTCTAAAGTTATGGAGTAAATAATTAATGGAAAAAAAAGCAAAATCATCACTGCTGCTCGTGACCATGTATCGATATTCCCCATTAGTCTGTCAATGTCTATCCAGTAAAAAAATACCCATACAATTAGAAAAATATAAGAGAGCTTAATCGCCGCGTCAATTAAATATGCACCCAGCCTCTCGCCCACAGAAGCCGCGATAAAATTTATTTTAACATTTTGTGTTGTATTTATAGATAATTCTGACATATTTTATATTTTAGCCCTCAATGAGAGAAATTGCATTTATCAAACAAAATAAAGAAAAATGGCTGGAATTTGAGCTAGCTATTTTCGGTAAAGCTAAGAAAAATCCTGACGAATTAGCAAATTTGTACATTCAATTAATGAATGATCTTTCTTATGCTCAAACGTATTACCCTAAAAGTAAAACAGTTGTGTATTTAAACCATTTGGCTTCGCAGATTTATCAAAAAATCTACAAAACGAAACGAACGGAGAAAAACAGAATTGTTGAGTTTTTTAAAATTGAAGTTCCGCTTTTACTTTTTGAATACAAAAGGTATTTAATGTATGCTTTTATCCTCTTTTTTATTACCGTTGCAATGGGCGTGGTCTCTGCACGTTACGATGAAAGTTTTATTCGGTTAATTCTTGGCGACGATTATGTAAATATGACACTGGATAACATCAAAAAAGGAAATCCAATGGCTGTTTACGGATCAGGATCTAACTGGGGAAGTTTCATTGGCATTACGATGAATAATCTTTATGTAGGCGCAAGATGCTATATGTATGGAATTTTTGCCGGCATAGGTACATTTTATGTTTTTCTTCAAAACTCTCTGATGCTGGGTGCGTTTCAATATTTTTTTTATGACCAAAATGTTTTCTGGCAAAGTGTACGCGGAATCTGGATTCATGGCGCAATGGAAATTTTTGGTATCGTAATCGAATCTACGGCAGGATTTATTTTGGGTGCTTCTATTTTGTTTCCCAAAACTTTTTCGAGAATAGATTCTTTTAAAATAGGTTTTAAAAACAGTTTTAAAATATTTTTAAGTACTTTTCCCTTTACAATCAGTGCCGGCTTTCTTGAAGGTTTTATTACCCGATATTCTATCGATATGCCAAATTGGCTAAGCTGTATTATTATACTGGGTACTTTAGGAATAATTTCATTTTATTACCTGGTTTATCCTTCAATTGTTTATAAAAAAGTACATGCTTTATCTGCCAAAACGAATTAATAAAACCCAGTGATGAATAAAATTTTATTTATTTTATACTTTTTTCTTTTCTGCAGTATTTCGAATGCGCAGGATTCGCTGACGACAGAAGAACCTCCGAAAATTTCCACAGTAAAATATACTGAAAAAGATATTAAGGTTGATTCAGATTCGATTGAAGCTAAAACTTTTTCAAAAAACTATCAGAAAAAATATAAAAGTTCCGATTTTGTTTATGAATACAAAACTCCGGAAAAAAGCCTTTGGCAGCGCTTTAAAGACTGGCTGGCAAGTATTTTAAGAAATCTTTTCTCATTTAGTACTACAGAATCTTCTTTGAATTTTGTTACCATATTTATCCGAATTATTGCGGCCTTAGTTATAATACTTGTGATTTACTTAATTGTAAAAGCAGTTATTAATAAAGAAGGACAATGGATTTTTGGTAAAAATTCCAGTAAAAGAACCGTTTATTATTCTGATATTGAAAAAAATATTCACCTTTTAGATTTTGAAAAACTGATAAAAGAAAGTCTTGAAGCAGGCGAAAAACGTACTGCTGTACGATATTATTATCTTTGGTTATTAAAAATAATGGCACAGAATAATTATATAGAATGGGATATAGAAAAAACAAATTCAGATTATTTATACGAAATTCAAAACCCTAAACTTAAAGAAGAGTTTACCTACTTGTCTTACCTTTATAATTATATTTGGTACGGTGAATTTGAAATTGATGAAACTACTTTCAGCAAAGCACAAAACAGATTTAAGAATTCAATAAAAACCTTTAGTTAATGAATAAAAGTATCAAAATATACATTGCTGTACTGGTTCTTATTTTTATTTTCATTCTAGTTTCAGATTACAACAAACCAAAACCAATTGACTGGCGCCCAACTTATTCTGTCAATGACAAAATTCCATTTGGGTTATATGTTTTTGACAAAGAAATTGGAAGCATTTTTAAGAAACAAAAAATCCAGAGAATTGCCGATGTAACACCTTATGAATTTTTAGATTCAAAATACAATGAAGATTCACTGGTTGAAACGTATACCGTAAAAGGAACTTTTATTAATATTTCTGCACAAAACAATATTGACGATCAGTCGATAAAAGAAATTATGTATTTCGTTTCACACGGAAATAATGCTTTCCTGAGTATGGCAAGTTTTCCTCCACCATTATTAGACAGTTTAAAAATTAAGTATAATTCAAATTTTCGTACGACAGATAGTGCTTCTGTATGGATGGCAAATAAAAATTTGAGCAAAAAAACCTATACATCGACAAGTGAAATTATAGATTATTTCACAAAATTTGATACACTAAATACGACTGTATTAGGCTATCACGGAAATCCAAAAAAGAAAGGAAATGTCAATTTTATAAAAGTTCCTTATAAAAACGGAAATTTCTTCCTGCACCTTTATCCTGCAGCTTTTACCAATTATAATTTATTGAAAAAAGACCGTTTTCAATACGCAGAAAATGCACTTTCTTATGTTCCGAAAGGAGATATTTTTTGGTACACAAAAGTACAGAATGATGAACATGTTTCCAATTCGCCGCTTCGATATATTTTAAGTCAGCCGGCATTAAAATGGGCATGGTATTTATTCTTAATCGGAATGTTTATTTTTATGATTTTCAATGCCAAAAGAAAGCAGCGAATTGTTCCAATTTTACAGCCGTTGTCTAATTTGACGATTGATTTTACCAAAACAATTGGAAATTTATATTATCAGGAAGGCGACCATACCAATATAATTGACAAAAAAATTATTTATTTTCTGGAAAGAATCAGAACCGAATATTTAATTGATACCACAAAACTGGATGATACTTTTGTTACAAAACTGCATCACAAAACAGGAAAAGATGAAAAAGATATTCAGGAACTGGTATTCTTAATTAATGAACACAGAAACAGTTACCACGATAGTATTGAAGAGGATTTGATCCGGATTAATAATGCAATCGAAAAGATTTTACATTAAAAAAATATAAAAACGCAATCAGATAAACATACCAAACATGGACGATATTAATACACCCGAAACAGAAATCACAAATGAAAATGTGAATTTTGAAACCAGAATAAATTTAGCACCGCTTTTAGAGCACGTTAATGCCATTAAAAAAGAAATTGAAACCGTAATTGTAGGACAGCACAAAATGGTTGACCAGCTTTTGGTGGCGATTTTATCAAACGGACACGTTTTACTTGAAGGTGTTCCGGGAGTTGCTAAAACTATTACAGCAAAACTGCTTGCGAAAACATTAAATATTGGCTTTAGCCGAATTCAGTTTACTCCGGATTTAATGCCTTCTGATATTTTAGGAACATCCGTCTTCAATTTAAAAAGTTCCGAATTTGAATTTAAAAAAGGACCAATCTTTTCTAATTTAATTTTAATTGACGAGATCAACCGTGCTCCTGCAAAAACACAGGCTGCTCTTTTTGAAGTTATGGAAGAACGCCAGATTACAATTGACGGTTCTGGTTATAAACTTGAAACTCCGTTTTTAGTAATTGCAACCCAAAACCCAATTGAACAGGAAGGAACTTACCGTTTACCGGAAGCACAACTGGACCGATTCTTATTCAAAATTACAATTGATTATCCAAAATTAAATGAAGAAATCCTGATTATCCAGAGAGAGCATTTATTGCAGGATCACGGAAAATTAGAAGCCATCCAAACACTTCTTTCTTCTGCAGAAATAAATCAGTATCAGGCTTTAATCAAACAAATCAGAGTTGAACAAAACTTATTAGAATATATTGCAAGAATTGTAGTAAATACACGCGAAAATGCCTTTTTATATTTAGGGGCTTCACCTCGTGCATCGATTGCTATTCTGAATGCTTCAAAAGGTTTTGCAGCCATTCGCGGACGCGATTTTGTTACTCCGGAAGATATTAAAGAAGCTGCAATTCCTGTTTTACAGCACCGTGTTATCGTAACTCCGGAACGTGAAATGGAAGGAATTACAAGTTCTGAAATTATTAAACAAATTATCGAAACAGTAGAAATTCCTAGATAAATATCTTTTTTTAGTCGCAGTTTTCAGTCACAGTGTACAGTTTAAACTGAGACTGGGAACCGGAAACTGAGACTGAAAACTGAGACTGAAAACTAAAAACAGAGACTAAAACTGTAAACTAAAAATGAAATTCATAAAAAGCCTATATCTCAACAATTTCTTTTTCTATGTGCTTTTGGGCATTATAGCATTATTTATCTGTGCTTTTATTTTTCCGAATTTGTACAATGCAGTCTGGTTTATCATTTTGGTTTTGTTCACTTTTCTGGGTCTGGATATTCTAATTTTATATCTTGCTAAAACAGGAATTGAAGCTGAAAGAATTGCACCTGAAAAGCTTTCAAACGGAGATTTAAACCCAATAAGCATTCAGATCAGGAATCATTATACTTTTCCAATTTTAGTTAAAATAATTGATGAAATTCCGTTTCAGTTTCAGGTTCGTGATTTTAAACTTGTAAAAAGATTAAAAGCCTCAGAAGAAAAAGAATTTGGATACGATCTTCGACCTACTGCACGCGGCGAATATCATTTTGGTTACTTAAACATTTATGTTTCTTCGCCATTGCGATTAATTTCAAGAAGGTTTTCTTTTGCTAAAGATCAAATGGTACCAGCCTATCCATCGTATATTCAATTGAGAAAATACGATTTACTGGCTTTTTCGAATAATTTATACCAATACGGAATCAAGAAAATCCGCAGAATTGGTCATACAATGGAATTTGAACAAATTAAGGAGTATGTTCAGGGCGACGATCTTAGAACTTTGAACTGGAAAGCTACAGCGAAGAAAAATGCGCTGATGGTAAATCAGTTTCAGGACGAAAAATCGCAGTCAGTTTATTTGGCGATCGATAAAGGCCGTGTAATGCAGATGCCTTTTGATGGTTTAAGTTTATTAGATTATGCGATCAACTCGACTTTGGTTTTAGCCAATGTAATTTTGAAAAAACAAGACAAAGCCGGACTTTTCTCTTTCTCTAAAAAAGTTGAAAACCGTGTTTTTGCAGAACGAAGAGGTTCGCAGATGCAGAAAATTCTCGAAACTTTATACAACATTAAAACCGACTTTTTCGAAAGTGATTACAGTAGATTGTATGTTGATATCAAGAAAAACATCAATCAGAGAAGTTTAATTATTCTGTATACGAATTTTGAAACGATGGACGGTTTAAATCGGCAATTGCCTTATTTAAAAGGAATTGCAAAAAGTCATTTACTCGTTGTGGTTTTCTTTCAAAATACCGAATTAAATGCCATCATAAACAAAAAGACAGACACCATTCAGGAAGTTTACGACAAAGTTATTGCCGAAAAATTCATGTTTGAAAAACGTCTTATCGCCAATGAATTAAAGAAATACGGAATACATTCGGTTTTAACGCAGCCTGAAAATTTGACTTTGGATGCTATTAATAAATATCTGGAGATTAAAGCGAGAGGGATTTTATAAAACTCTGAGATGTTATGTTGTGAGAATGTAAAATAAGTGTTATTAAGATGTCAAGTTAATTGGTTAAGCATTAAAACAATCAAAAATCTTTGAATCTTTGTTTCTATGAACTTCGTAAATCTTTAACATGAAAAAATCAATTCTTATTTTATTCATTTTTTCCAGCTTTTTTGCTTCTGCACAAAAAACAGAAAACATCATTATCATTACAACCGATGGTTTTAGATGGCAGGAAGTTTTTAAAGGATTAGATCAGGCAATTGCCAATGATAAAAAATTCAATCAGGGAGACAGTACTTATATTTATAAAAATTATGCCGGTTCAGATTTTGCGGCTTCCCGTCAAAAAATCATGCCTTTTTTCTGGTCTGAAATTGCCTCCAAAGGTCAAATTTACGGAAATCGCGATCTTGGTTGTAAAGTAGATGTTTCCAATCCGTATTGGTTTAGTTATCCCGGATACAGCGAAATTATGACCGGAAATGTGGACCTTCAGGTTAATTCTAATGGTTACAAACCCAATCCAAACGTAAATGTTTTAGAATACTTAAATAAACAATCCAGACTAAAAGGAAAAGTTGCCGCATTTGGCGCATGGGACGCTTTTGACAGAATTTTAAATGAAGAAAGAAGCGGTTTTCCTGTAATTTCTGCTTTTGATAATGTGGGTGGAAATAAGCCAACCCAAACTCAAAAACTCTTAAACGAAATGCGTAATAATTCGTTTAAACCTTTTCATGAAGATGAGTGCCTTGATGTTTTTACACATTATGAGGCAATGGACGAACTCAAAACAAAGAAACCAAAAATATTATATATTTCTTACGGCGAAACCGACGAATGGGGACATCACGGACATTACAGATCGTATCTTGATGCTGCAAATCAGGTTGATAAATGGATTAAAGAAATCTGGGATTTTGTACAAAATGATTCGCAGTACAAAAACAAAACAACTTTATTTATAACTGTTGATCACGGACGCGGCGACAAAATTAAATCGCAATGGACAGATCATGGTGCAGATGTAGAAGGCGCCTCGCAAATTTGGTTTGCCGCAATTGGACCTGAAATTGCTCCAAAAGGCGAAATCAAAACAGATTCTCAATTCTACCAGAAACAATTTGCTCAGACTTTTGCCAAAATTATGGGATATAATTTCACAACAGATCATCCTGTTGCTGACGAAGTCAAAGAAATTTTTGAGAAATAGTTTTTTTGCCGCGAATTGCACAAATATTCACGAATTATGATTTAGTAAAATCAGAAAAGAAATTGGTGTAATTCGTATAATTCGCGGCAAAAAAAATCATCATTCAGAAACATGCAGGGTTTTAAAAACCTTGCAGGACGAAAAAATCTCAGTACCTTAGCGTCTTAGAAACTTAGTCGCTTAAAAAAATGAAACAAATCACTTCAGTTCAAAATCCGTTTATAAAATCACTTGCTTTGTTGCAGGAAAAAGCAAAAGCAAGAAAACAAACCGAAACTTTTTTGATCGAAGGACAACGCGAAATTTCATTAGCCATTAAAGGCGGTTACAAAATTGAAACAGTTTTATTTTTACCGGATTTGATTACTGAAAATCAAATTAATAAATTAGTTGGTTCATCGGCTGAATTAATCGAAATCAATAAAGAAGTTTATCAAAAACTTGCTTATCGCGATACAACTGAAGGTATTTTGACTGTAGCCAAAACCAAATCACTGCAATTGTCTGATTTAAAATTATCCGATAATCCGTTAATTTTAGTAGCAGAATCTCTTGAAAAACCAGGAAATGTCGGCGCTGTTTTACGCACTGCCGATGCGGCAAATCTTGATGCCGTTTTAATTGCAGACCCAAAAAGCGATTTATACAATCCGAATATTGTACGATCAAGCGTTGGCTGTTTGTTTACCAACCAGATTGCAGTTGGAACAACAGACGAAATAATTGCTTTCCTGAAAGAAAAAAAAATCAGTTTTTATTCTGCCACTTTGCAAAATTCAACCTCTTATCATACCCAAAACTTCACTACTCCAACTGCTTTGGTTGTAGGAACAGAAGCCACAGGATTAACGCAAAAATGGCGTGATGCCGCAACTCAAAACATCATTATCCCAATGCAGGGCGAAATCGACAGCATGAATGTTTCGGTAGCTGCAGCAATTTTAATTTTTGAAGCCAAACGTCAGAGAGGATTTTAACTAACATCAAATTTTTAATTTATGAAGTACAAAATAGCACTTTTAGCCTTATTGTTTTGCTTTTCAGCATCGGCACAAATTACTAATCAGGAAGTTGATGATTTGGTAAACCGAACGATGAAAGCCTTTGATGTTCCCGGAATTTCGGTTGCCATTGTAAAAGACGGCAAAGTAGTCCTGGCAAAAGGATATGGTGTAAAATCTATTATAAAAAAAGAAAAAGTAGATGAAAATACACTTTTCGGAATCGCTTCAAACAGTAAAGCTTTTACAACTGCGGCATTGGCCATGCTGGTTGATGAAGGTAAAATAAAATGGGATGATAAAGTGATAAAATATCTTCCGGATTTTAAAATGTACGATGATTATGTTACCAAAGAATTTACAATTCGGGATCTGTTAACTCACAGAAGCGGGCTCGGACTTGGTGCTGGAGATTTGATGATCTGGCCTGACGGAAGTGATTTTACAGCCCAGGATATTATTCATAATTTACGCTATTTAAAACCGGTTTCGAGTTTTAGAACCCAATTTGATTATGATAATTTACTTTACATTGCAGCTGGTGAAATTGTACATGTGGTAAGCGGTCAAAGCTGGGCAGATTTTGTAGAAACCAGAATCATGAAACCGCTGCAAATGAACGGAAGTGTGGCTTCTATCAAACGTTTAAAAGATACTTCGAACGTAATTACGCCTCATGTGCCGATTGACGGAAAATTAAAAACCATTAAAAGATATGAAAATCAGCTTTTTGACGGAGCTGCCGGAATTTATTCCAATGTAAATGATTTGAGTAAATGGGCAATTTTACAGATCAATAATGGAAAATAC
Source organism: Flavobacterium sp. Root901 (assembly GCF_001429765.1). Lineage (GTDB taxonomy): Bacteria > Bacteroidota > Bacteroidia > Flavobacteriales > Flavobacteriaceae > Flavobacterium. The sequence continues at coordinate 171,882 of NZ_LMJB01000010.1, read as the reverse complement.
GGTGATAAACAATTATTTTCTGAAAAGGAACATAATGAAATGTGGCAATTGCAAACTGTAATGCCTGCAAAAACAAAACCTCCTTACAATACTCATTTTGCAGGATATGGTTTAGGATGGTTTTTAAACGATGTAAAAGGTTATAAACAAGTGTCGCACACAGGAGGTTTAGAAGGAAATGTAACACAGACTACTTTAATTCCGGAACTTCAGTTAGGGATTATTGTTTTAACGAACCAACAATCGGGAGCGGCTTTTAATGCTATTACAAACACGATTAAAGACAGTTATTTAGGTATTAAATCAGAAGATTATGTTACGGTTTACAGCAGCAAAATGAAAGCCACTGAAGAATCAGCAGATAAAGTTACCGATGAAGTCTGGGCAGCAGTTGCTAAAAACAAAAAAGATAAATTAAAAACCGATTTTTCTAAAATTACAGGAACTTATAAAGACAACTGGTTTGGAGAAATTGCAATTACAGAGAAAAAAGGAAAGTTATATTTTACTTCAAAACGCTCTCCACAATTGGCCGGCGAAGTTTTTTTCTATAAAGAAGGAAACTATGTGGTAAAATGGGATAATGCTTTTTTTCACGCCGATGCTCATTTACTTTTCAAATACGATGAAAGCGGAAAAGTCATTAACTTAAAAATGCTTCCAATTTCTGAATTAACAGATTTTAGTTACGATTTTCAGGATCTTGACTTTAATAAAGAGTAATTTTTTTGTTTCAAATTTCAGGTTTCAGGTTTCAGGTTTTCATCAAACCTGAAACCTGAAACCTGAAACTTTTTTACTCTAAAATCAACAATTCAAAACCTTGTGTATGTTCTAAGATATTCTTATTTTTAGTACTTGAACTATGCCGTTATGATAGAAATAGATATTGAAAAAGAAAACAAAGCAATTGCGCACGAATACAAGGAATTACTGCGAATTAGTTATCAGACTTTAACACCTGCTGATAAAAAATTAATCCGGAAAGCTTTTGATGTAGCGGTTGATGCCCACAAAGAGCAAAGACGTAAATCTGGTGAAGCGTATATCTTTCATCCTATTGCAGTTGCAAAAATTGTTGCCTCAGAAATTGGTCTGGGAGCGACCTCTATTGCCGCGGCCTTATTGCACGATGTTGTCGAAGATACTCCGATAACTGTTGAAGATATTGAGCGTTTATTTAATCCAAAAGTAGCCCAATTGGTCGAAGGATTAACTAAAATCTCATTAGTTCAAAAAGACTTAAACGCATCGATGCAGGCAGAGAATTTTAGAAAAATGATCCTGACTCTGAACGATGATGTGCGAGTAATTTTGATTAAACTGGCAGATCGTCTTCATAACATGCAGACAATGGATTCGATGGCAGAATACAAACAGACTAAAATTGCCTCTGAAACACTTTATATCTATGCTCCGCTAGCCCATCGTTTAGGACTTTACAATATTAAAACCAAATTAGAAGATTTAGGGTTAAAATATACTGAACCAGCTGTTTATAATGATATTGTAAGCAAGATTAGGGAAACTAAAGAAGAACAGGATGCCTATATTAAAGACATTTCAGATGTTTTAAAGAAATCGCTTGATGCTGAAAATATTGATTACATTATAAAAGGCCGTCCAAAATCTATTTATTCGATTCGTCGTAAAATGCGTGCACAAAATGTAAGCTTTGATGAAGTTTACGACAAATTTGCGCTTAGAATTGTTTATAAATCAGATCCGCATGATGAAAAATTCATCGCCTGGAAAATATATTCTATCGTGACAGATCATTACAGACCCAGCCCAAGCCGTTTGCGTGACTGGATTTCATCTCCAAAATCTACTGGTTATGAAGCACTTCACATTACCGTTATGGGACCAAAAGGACGCTGGGTTGAAGTTCAGGTTCGAAGTGAACGTATGGACGAAATCGCCGAAAAAGGATATGCAGCACATTACAAATACAAAAATGGCGCAAGTGAAGAAAGCGGTTTGGATGTATGGCTGAACTTACTTCGTGAAGCTTTAGAAAATCCCGAAACTAATGCAGTCGATTTTGTTGAGGATTTTAAAATGAATTTATATTCAAAAGAAATCTTCATTTTTACTCCAAAAGGAGAAATTAAGTCTTTGCCAAAAGGAGCAACTTCTTTAGATTTTGCTTTTAGCATTCACTCAGAAATTGGAATTAAAACCAGAGGAACTCGCGTAAACGGACGCCTTGTTCCTTTAAATCATGAATTAAAAAGCGGCGATCAGGTTGAAGTCATTACTTCTGCCAATCAAAAACCAACGGTAAACTGGCTTGAATATGTAACCACTTCAAGAGCAAAAAATAAAATAAAAAATGTTCTTAATGAGAACACTAAAAAAATTGGCGAAGAAGGAAAAGAATTATTAACCCGAAAACTTAAACATTTAAAAATTACATTAAATGAACAAGTTACAAACGAGTTAGTAAATTTCTTTAAATTAAAAACCAGTTTAGATTTATTTTATCGCGTTGGAATTGGTGCTATCGAAAATCAACAATTAAAAGATTACGCAGCACAAAAAGGAAACACGTTTATTAATTTCTTTAAAAATAAAATTAAAAGAAATAAAGACACCACAGCTGCAGAAGATATTCACAAACCGGTTATCAGCAGTAATTACGACATGTTGGTTTTTGGAACTGAACATGATAAACTTGATTATAAACTTTCGCAATGCTGTAACCCAATTCCGGGTGATGACGTTTTTGGCTTTGTAACTATAAACGAAGGAATTAAAGTGCATAAAAAAGACTGCCCGAATGCGATTGGAATGCAGTCAAATTATGCTTACCGAATCATGAGTGCAAAATGGATCGATTCTTCTCAGGAAGAATTCAAGGCCATTATCAATATTACCGGAATGGACGTTTTAGGACTTACGAATCAGCTCACACGTGTAATTTCAAATAATATGAGCGTTAACATCCAGAGTATTTCATTAAGCACAGATGCCGGAATTTTTCACGGACAGATTGCTGTAATTGTGCAGAACAATACCATTTTGAAGAAAATGATTAATGCCATCAAAAAAATTGACGGTGTTGACAAAGTAACCAGAGAATACAGAACATAGTAAGTCGAAAGTTTAAAGTCTTAAAGTCAAAAGAAATACCCATTGTGACTATTTTTCTTAAACTAATTATATAAATATTTTTCATGAACGTAAATTCCTTAGAAATTCCAAAAATCAATTTTGATGAAAATGGAGAACTTTTAATTGTCGCTTCTGAATCTTCTTCAAAAGATGATTTTGATTTCTTTCAGGGAAAGTCTGTTATTCGTAATAAAAAACTAAAAACAAGATTTGCCAATTGCACAGAATGGATCGAATTTCCTTCTACTCAGGAAATGTATAAGATTTTAAAAGGAATTGGAAATATTGATAACTTTCTTGCCGATTTTGACGGAGAACCTTTCGAAGGAATGACTGTTAGATTATTTAATCCGAAAACAAAATTATGGAGCATTTACTGGGCCGATTCCAATTCCGGGACATTAGACAAACCCGTTGTAGGCTCTTTTGAAAATAAAATTGGACATTTTTTCTCTAAAGATATTTATGAAAACAAAAATGTAATTCAGGTTTTCAGATGGGATGCCAGGGATGAAAACAATCCGATATGGAGCCAGGCAATGTCTGACGATGATGGAAAAACATGGGAATGGAACTGGTACATGTATATGTCGAAATCCAGCTAGGAATATGTTAGTTTTATTTAAAATTAAAATATTTATGTTAAATTATTTTTTTTTGAACGTAGTAAAGTTTAACCTCGGAAAGACCTGAATTTACTGCTCTGCAGGTAATCAAAATCAATTTTAAACGTTAAACTTTAAACCCGAAACTTTTATTCATTAAAAATAAAAAATTATCTTTGCAGGATATGACACTTATTTCAACTGACAACACTAAGAATCAAGAAATTGTAAAAAATGTTTTTACTATGTATCTTGAACAAAAAGGGCATCGCAAAACTCCTGAGCGTTATGCTATACTTCAGGAAATTTACGATAGCGAAGAGCATTTTGACATAGAAAACCTATACATCAAAATGAAAAACAAAAACTATCGTGTGAGCAGGGCTACCCTTTACAACACGATTGAGTTATTGTTGGACTGCGCTTTGGTTAGAAAACATCAATTTGGACAAAATCAGGCTTACTACGAAAAATCATATTTTGATAAACAGCACGATCATATCATTATGACGGATTCCGGAGAAGTAATTGAATTTTGTGATCCAAGAATTCAAACCATCAAAAAGACTATCGAAGAAATTTTTGATATCGAAATTACAAATCATTCGCTTTATTTCTACGGAAACAAAAAGCAGAATTCAAATTCATAGTCTTTATTATTAGACTTTTTCAAAAAATTAAAAAAGAAAATTAACTACATAATCAGTAGGATAACTTCGATTGTCCTAACGCAAATTAAAACAGAATGACCGTAGATTTATTACTAGGATTACAATGGGGAGATGAAGGTAAAGGAAAAATTGTTGACGTTCTTACCTCAAATTATGATATTATTGCACGTTTCCAAGGCGGACCAAATGCAGGACATACATTAGAATTTGACGGAATTAAGCACGTATTAAGAACTATTCCTTCTGGAATTTTTCATAAAAATTCAGTAAATATCATCGGGAACGGAGTTGTAATTGATCCGGTAGTTTTTCAAAAAGAAATTGAAGGTTTAGAGAAATTTAACCTTGATATCAAAAGCAAATTAATCATTTCAAGAAAAGCACACTTGATTTTACCAACTCACCGTTTGCTTGACGCTGCTTCTGAAGCTTCAAAAGGAAAAGCAAAAATTGGTTCTACTCTTAAAGGAATTGGACCAACTTACATGGACAAAACGGGTAGAAACGGTTTGCGTGTTGGAGATATTGAATTAGAAGATTTCAAAGATCGTTACAGAGCTTTGGCTGACAAACATGAAGCAATGATTGCTTTTTATGATGTTAATATTCAATATAATTTAGCTGAACTTGAAAAAGAGTTTTTCGAAGCTATTGACGAATTAAAAAAATTAGATTTTATTGACAGTGAAGAATATATGCATCAGGCTCAAAAAGCCGGCAAATCTATTCTTTGTGAAGGAGCTCAGGGATCATTATTAGATGTTGACTTTGGAACTTATCCTTTTGTAACTTCATCAAATACTACTGCTGCAGGAGCTTGTACAGGTTTAGGAATTGCTCCTAACAAAATCAAAGAAGTTTACGGAATTTTTAAGGCGTATGTTACACGTGTTGGAAGCGGGCCTTTTCCAACAGAACTTTTTGATGAAGTTGGTGCTACAATGGCAAGAGTTGGTAACGAATTTGGATCTGTAACAGGAAGACAAAGACGCTGCGGTTGGTTAGACCTTGTTGCTTTAAAGTATGCAGTTCAGGTAAATGGAGTTACTCAGTTAATGATGATGAAAGGTGACGTTCTTTCTGGTTTTGAAACTTTAAAAGTTTGTACTGAATACAACTATAAAGGTCAAAATATTTCTCACTTCCCTTATAATATCGAGCCGGAAAATGTTACTCCGGTTTACAAAGAATTTAAAGGATGGAAAGCAGATTTAACAGGATTGACAACTTATGATGCGTTGCCAATCGAGCTAAAAGAATATATTGAGTTTATTGAAAAAGAAATCGAAGTGCCAATTAAAATTGTATCAGTTGGTCCGGACAGAAAACAGACAATAACCAAATAATACGCTAAACGCTCTGATAATCAGAGCGTTTTTTTTGGCTCCTTTTGAAATAAATTTTACCCTGAAAACTAGATTCAAATATTGTTTTTTATTTAAATTTAAAAATATTATTATATAAAAATAAAATGAGAAAAAATCCGGAAATAGAAATTACAGAGACTAAGCTGCTTTCTGATAATTGGTATATTCTTAATAAAATAACTTTTAATTATAAAAAAGAAAACCAACCGACAGAATCCCATATCCGTGAAGTTTACGATCGTGGAAACGGAGCTGGTATTCTTCTTTATAACAGTACAAAAAAAACCGTTATCCTGACAAGGCAATTTCGTTTGCCAACTTATCTTAACGGAAATAAAACCGGAATGATGATTGAAGTCTGCGCCGGACTTTTAGATAAAGAAAATGCTGAACAAGCAATTATTCGTGAAACCGAAGAAGAAACCGGATATCGTTTAAGCAAAGTTCAGAAAGTTATTGAAACTTATATGTCTCCCGGATCTGTAACGGAAATCTTGTACTTATTTGTTGGAGAATACGACGAAAACATGAAAGTAAGCGAAGGCGGCGGACTTGATGCTGAACAAGAAAATATTGAAGTTTTAGAGTTTACTTTTGATGAAGCTTATGCCATGATCGAATCTGGAGAGATAACAGACGCAAAGACCATTATGCTGTTGCAGCATGCCAAAATAAAAAATATATTGTAAGAAAAAAGCTTATTTTTTGCGAATTTGTTTATATTTGTTGCCTTAAAAGTAAAAGATATGACACATCAACAAATTCTCGATAAACTAGCCGCTAAACATCTTGTAAAATCTATTGACGATGATTTGGCGCGATTAACTTTTTCAGCAATGTGTTATCAAAAAGACATGGTGAGCCAGCTTGATTATTTATTGCCAAAATTGTTAAACCGCTGGAATTGCGCTTTAAATGCTGTTGAAGTTTCCAACAATTACAAACAAATTACCATTCTTGCCCTTTCTGTTCTTTTGCATAAATATGGTTTTAAAGACGAGACAATAAGTAAAAGAGCAATTGCTGCCGTCGATCTTTTGAATAAGGAAGTAGTTTTAAGTGATGATTTTTTTAGAAAATCAGAAGAAATAAAACAATTTATTTTATCCTCGCCAACACCTTTAAAGCGAAAACCATCTGTTCCAGAAAATATTACCTTTTACAGACAAGGAGACGTAATATCAATTGAGTTGGAGAATCATTATTATGCCGCCTATATTCATGAGATTTCTGACACAAACGAAAGTCCATTATTAGAATTTTATGACCATGTTTTTGATAAAGTTCCTACATTAAGAGAACTGGAAAATTTACCTGCAAAAGGGCAATTATTTGATGGCGTTATGAGAATTGCAAAATTTTCTGTTCATGGAATTAAATACAATCCAGATTTAGCAAATCAAATTCAATTAATAGCCGCTTGTGTGAAGAATCCACCTTCGGTTAAGCATTTAAAAAAAGCAATTGTGTATACGATAAGTGATTTATTTAAAATTCAAAATACAATAAAAAGTTTATTTCCGATTGAAAAATCTTAAATGAAAATCCCGAAACCAATTCAAAAAATTATGTAAGCTGTTTCTGGTAGTATATTTCTAATTTTACTCTTATAAAAATATACGACCTATGAAAAAGTTATATTACGCAGCCAACATCTTATTATTGTTAATGTTAGCTTTATTGGTTTCATGCAAAAAAAGCGAAACTGTTACAATAACTGAAAATAAAAAGCCAAAGAAAACAGTCGAATATAAAAAACCGGCATCATCCATTTCTTATCAGTTTACAAAATCAAAGGACTGGTTGAAAACAAATGAAGCAGACAACAGTAAACTCGATATTGTTTCTGCCATAAACAGAACGGATAAAGCGAATTTAAAAAAAATGGATTCCATACTAATTCCGACAGATTTTAGTGGAGATTTGGTTTATTATTTACCATTTCCATTACATGTTTCTGCGCTGGAACCTGTTTCTAAAATAATTGTTTTTTCATACCCAACACAAACATTTGCCGCTTATGAAAATGGCGAATTAGTGCGTACAGGTCCAACAAATATGGGAAGAAAAAAAGATCCGACACCAACAGGACTATTTTTTACAAACTGGAAAGCAGAAAAAACCACAAGTACCTTTAATGACGAATGGGAATTAAAATGGAACTTTAATATAGAAAACAAACTTGGAGTTGGTTTTCATCAATATGAACTGCCGGGTTATCCTGCTTCACATTCCTGCCTTCGATTATTAGAAAAAGATGCTAAATATCTTTATAAATTCGCAGATGAATGGATTTTGAAAGACAAAGAAAATGTAAAAGTAAAAGGAACTCCGGTTGTAGTTTTTGGAAGTTATAATTTTGACGGTTCAAAACCATGGCTTGAGGTAACTTCGGATCCAAAAGCTTTAAACATTTCTGAATCTGAACTTGAAAAAGAAGTTAAACCTTTTATCCAGAAGATTTTAGACAATCAAAAATTAAGAGAAGCAGAACCTTCAGCTTAATCTTAAATAAGATATTATATTAAAAATCAGCTAAAAACATTTTAATGTCCTGGCTGATTTTTTTATTTAAAGTCAAAACAGAATTTTAAATATCCTTTCTGTATTAGCTTATTTTTATTTACTATTTTAGTTCTACAATTTAAATTTCACATATAAAATGTCTAAAAAATTAATCTTATTGTTTTTATTATCAGGCTTTTTCTCAATAGCACAAACCAAAAACAATTTAAAATCAGAGACTTACACTACCAGAAAAGGTATTTATGAAATAAAATACAATCCGGAACATTGGATAAAAAATCCTGAGTCGCAAAATTGGGATGTTGAATTTCATGACAAATACAATTTATTAAGTGCTTACTTTATTGAATATGACCACTTTATTCCTGAGAAAAAACTCAAAAGCACTATTGAAGAGCAGTATAAAGAATTTGGAAAAATTAAAAATTTAAAAATTTCCAAGAAAAAAATAAACAATATTGAAGTAAATTATTTTAACTGCGAGCTGGATTACAATGATTTTTTATACAAATATCAAGGGTTTATTTATAACGGAAAAGGCGGTTCAATACAGTTTCAATATGGTGCTCAGGCAGAAGCAATGGAACAAAATCAAAATATTATTGACGAATTGAATAATGGGATTTCAATCGTAAATTAAAATAAAAAAGGCGTAAGAATTAATCTTACGCCTTTTTATTTAATTATAAACTAAAAAATTATCTCGAATAATTTGGAGCTTCTTTTGTAATTGTTACGTTATGTGGGTGACTTTCAGTAATTCCGCTTGACGTAATTCTAACAAAACGTCCAGACTCTTGTAAAGTTGGAATATCTTTAGATCCGCAGTATCCCATTCCGGCACGAAGACCACCAATAAATTGAAGCATACTTTCGTTTAATTCACCTTTGTAAGGAACACGACCCACAATTCCTTCCGGAACTAATTTTTTAACGTCGTCTTCAACATCCTGAAAATAACGGTCTTTAGATCCGGTCTGCATTGCTTCAACAGAACCCATTCCACGGTATGATTTGAATTTTCTTCCTTCAAAAATAATAGTTTCACCCGGAGATTCTTTAGTTCCTGCTAACAATGAACCTAACATTACACAATCAGCACCGGCAGCAATTGCTTTAGGAATATCTCCTGTATAACGAATCCCACCATCAGCAATAACCGGAACTCCGGTTCCTTTAATAGCTGCAGCTACTTCAAGAACAGCAGAAAACTGTGGAAAACCAACACCTGCAACGATACGTGTTGTACAGATAGAACCAGGTCCGATCCCAACTTTAACACCGTCAGCACCATTTTCTACCAAATATTTAGCAGCTTCAGGAGTGGCAATGTTTCCAACAATTACGTCAATTTGAGGAAATTTTGATTTTACTTCTTTTAATGTATTTACCACACCTTCAGTATGTCCGTGAGCGGTATCGATAATGATGGCATCAACACCCGCGTTTACCAAAGCTTCTGCTCTTAAAACTGCATCTCCGGTAACTCCAATGGCTGCAGCAACTCTCAAACGGCCAAAGCTGTCTTTATTAGCGATTGGTTTTTGAGTTAGTTTAGTAATATCTCTAAACGTAATTAAACCTACTAATTCGTTTTTAACGTTTACAACTGGTAATTTTTCAATTTTATGGCCTTGTAAAACTACTTCGGCTTGTTCTAGTGAAGTTCCTTCTGCAACAGTAACCAAGTTAGAACTGGTCATTACTTCAGCAATTGGTCTTGCACCGTTTTTTTCGAAACGTAAGTCACGATTGGTAACAATTCCTTTTAAGATTTTGTTTTCGTCAACGATTGGAATACCGCCAATTCCGAATTCTTTCATGGCATTTTTTGCATCTGCAATAGTTGAAGTCATTGGCAAAGTTACAGGATCAATAATCATCCCTGCTTCTGCACGTTTGACTTTTCTAACCTTCGCAGCCTGCTGCTCAATGGTCATGTTTTTATGTAAAACACCAATCCCGCCTTCTTGTGCCATAGCGATTGCCATTGCACTTTCAGTCACTGTATCCATAGCAGCAGATACGATTGGAACGTTTAATGTTATATTTCTTGAAAATTTTGATTTGATACTCACTTCGCGGGGAAGCACATTCGAGTAGTTAGGTACTAATAATACATCGTCGTAAGTTAAACCTTCGCCGATAATCTTGGAGTTGTGTGCTATCATGGTGCAATTTCTAGTTGAATTGCGTGCAAATATAGTGAATAAATTGCTAACTTAAATACTAAGTTATTCATAAATTTACTTTTAGCAGAAACACCTTACGATTTAAAACCAAAATTGAAAATTTCAAATTTCAGTTAAAATAAGGCAAGAGAAACATTTTATCCTGAATTTAATCTTTTGGATCCTGAAAAATAAAGTTGAAACCAAACTGAAAGGAGAGACTATTGGCTTTTGTAATATCTTTATATTCTAATACATTATCGACTAATGCATAAATGTTAAATTTTCCCAGTGTCCCCGCAAGTCCTAAACCGATATTTTTATTAGAGTACGGATCAAATGTATAGGTGACTTTGGCATCTAATTTTTCGAAAATACTTCGTTTATAAAAAGCTGTAAAAGCTGCGTAAGGCTCTATTGGCATTGTCATTATAAACAATTGTGCACCCACTGCATTTAAATATCTTATTTCAGTTGAACCTTTGCAGTTACATTCGCCGTCATATCTTGATTCGCCAAAAGAATACTGAATCGATGAATTAAATTTAACCGGACGCCATGTTGTGTATTTATTATAAAGTGTGTCGCGCGGAATAGCCGTATCAAATTCATCAAAAATGTTTTTTGGTTCGTTTACAGCATCAAAATTTGGATTTACCCCATCGTATCTATAAGTTCCTTTATAGGTTAAGGTCTCAATATCTTTTGATTGCTTTATAAAACCAACATCAAGAATACTGGCCGTCAGCTGGAGGTTATCTTTAATATTATAGGTAATTCCGGCATCAAATCCTAAACCTAAACTTCCGTTTAAAAAAGTATTTTGCGCAATATCACCGGGAATACTTCCTTCGTATTCGTCTTTTGTAAATTTTGCAATTCCCGAAGTTTTAAGCTCCAGATTTGATTCTATCGTTTGGGTATACAAATTTGTTCCCGTTCCCTGCCCTGTAAAAATGTATCCTGAATTTTTGGTTGAAGTTGCATTAGCTCCGCTTGAATAAATTTTAAAACGTCCTCCTAAAACCAGTTTTTTGTTTAGCTTTTTATGAAATCCAACATGAAAAACCGAAAGTACTTCTGCACGCAGATTTAAATCGGCCAGATTGAAGGATTTTCCAATATGGTTTTGGTTTCCGTCAACGGCTAAAATAGCAAGGTCTTTTGGAAAATACATTAAAAAATCAAACTCCTGATAAGCCCCAAATGAAATATACGATTGGCTGTCCTTGCCTCCTACTCTAAATCCGCCGGAAAATATTTCAAGCTGCTGGTTTATCTGCGTTTTGTCATTTGCAGATGATTTATTAATAATGTTTCGTACTTTATCATTAAAATCAATGCCATTATTGGCAAATAAATCATAAGCTGAAAAACTGCTGGATCCTACATTGGCTGAAACTCCGGACAAAAGCGGGACGCCAAAATAATATTTATATGAAACATCTGCTCCCGGATTTACAAGTAAGGACTGCGGAATTGATGTAAAGTTATACAATACTTGCTTGTTTTGTGCCAGTGAGGAAAGCTGCAAAGTCAATATTAAAAGTAAAATTGCCTTTTTCATTCTACTCTCATATAAACTGTTGCACCTGATTTTAATTTCAAATTCCCCGAAAGCGGGTTTGATCCTGATCCTGTTACAGTTCGTACAACAAAACCAATTTTCATAGTGTTTTTCAATAAATTTAAACGCTCGCCGTCAAAAACCTCAGCAGGATATTTTATGATATTGGAACCTCCGGTATATTTTGGAACATCTAAATTAATGGTTTCTAATACCTGATTATTGATGTCTAACAGCTGTAATTCTATTTCAAAAGCTCTGTTTACGGTATTTTCAATTTCGAAATTAAGTTCGGCTTTTATAAGATGATCAGTAAAAAATTTATTTTTAAAAACATCAAATTCTTCAACATCCGGAGGTATCTGCTGTCCTTGTCCGCTATCATCTATCTGATTTGCCGAAATATCAAAATAGGCCAGATTGGCTACTAAAACGGGTTCAATTTTAAAATCATTAATCTGATCAAAATCTAAATCACTAGCACAGGAAAAAAATAAACCTGACAGAAGTAGTAATATGGGGATTCTATGTATAAGATTTCGTTTCATTTTGATTTTATTAGAATAAATTAAAACGTATTTTTTTGTAAGATATTACTTATTTTAAAATATTTTTTTAATGAAACTTTCCAAACAATTTAGACGCTTCATTATAAGCACTTTCAAAACTTAAGGAATTAAGCCCCGTTATTTTTTTATTAGCAGTAAAATACGAAATCAGCTTTTCTGTCGGCATATTGCCTGTTAATTTATCAGTCGCCATTGGGCAGCCGCCAAATCCCTGAATTGCTCCGTCAAAACGTATACATCCGGCTTTTGCGGCAGCGTCAATTTTTTCAAACCAGCTGTCAGGCGTTGTATGAAGATGTGCTCCAAATTCGATTTCAGGATATTTCGGAATTAAATTCGAAAATAAATAGGTAATAACTTCCGGCGTTGAACTTCCTACAGTATCAGAAAGTGATAGAATTTTAACGCCCATTCCTGCAAGTTTTTCTGTCCATTCTGCCACAATTTCAACATTCCAGGGATCTCCATACGGATTTCCAAAACCCATTGAAAGATAGGTTACTACTTCTTTATTTTTTTGATCTGCAATTTCCAGAATTTCCTCCAGAGTTATTAAAGATTCTGCAATAGTTTTATGTGTATTACGCATCTGAAAATTTTCAGATATCGAAAAAGGAAACCCTAAATACTGAATAGACTGATGCTCTGCTGCCAAAGCTGCGCCTTGTGTATTGGCAATAATCGAAAGTAATTTACTGCTTGTCTGAGACAGATCTAACTGCGCCAAAACCTCAGCCGTGTCCTGCATTTGCGGAATCGCTTTTGGCGATACAAAACTTCCAAAATCGATTGTATCAAACCCCACACGAAGCAAAGCCTGAATATAAGTGACTTTATTTTTTGTTGGAATAAAAGTTTTGATACCCTGCATGGCATCTCGCGGACATTCGATAATCTTGATCTCTTTATTCAAAGCTTATTCTTTTGTAAGGCTAAGTTAGTTCCTTTTTTAAAGATATAAAAGATAATTTTCCTGAATCAGAATTATTACAATATATAGTAATACAAGAAATTATTACCAAAAAAAGTAATAAACATAATTATTACCAAAAAACGTAATAATAAATAATATTACTTATATTTGTAATAGAAGTTTTATTATTTTTTAATTATATTTGATTATGACTAGTGTAATTACAGGCGACATAATTGGTTCAAGACAACAGGAATCTCAGCATTGGGTCGAAGATTTGAAAAAAATCTTATCTCCGCTTGGTAAAAACCCAAGCGACTGGGAAATATATCGGGGAGATGAATTTCAAATTGAAGTTAAAAATCCTGAAGATGTTTTGCTGACTGCCATTTTAATTAAAGCACACTTAAGGGCCATAAAATCTGATGCAAGAATGAGTATTGGTTTGGGCAGTAAAACACATAATGCCGGGAAAATATCAGAAAGCAACGGAACTGCTTTTGTAAATTCAGGAGAACTTTTTGAAACTTTAAAAAAACAAAAAATAACGCTGGCGATGCGAACGGGAGATTCTGATTTTGATGAAAAATTAAATTTAATGCTTCAGCTCGCTTTGACTTTTATGGATAACTGGCTGGCACAATCGGCTGAATTTGTGGCAAAGGCTATAGAAAACCCAAGCCTTTCACAGGAAGAATTAGGACAAAAATTAGGTATAAATCAGGCAGCTGTAAGCCGAAGACAAAAACGGGCACAGTTCGATCTGGTAATAAATTTAGATCGTTATTTTAGAAAACAAATAAAACAACTTACCGCTTTATGATTTTATTTATAAAACTATTTCTGGCACATTTATTAGGCGATTTTATCTGGCAGCCTAATTCATGGGTTGCTGATAAAGAGATTAAAAAACATAAAAGTATTTACCTGTATCTTCATGTTTTGCTTCATGCTGTTTTAGCAGCAATTTTATCAGGCGAAATAAATTTTATTCCGTACGCCTTTTTAATTGCTGTTACGCATGGCATTATAGATTTAATCAAGCTGAATTTTCAAAAAAGCAAAACAAAACGCACCTGGTTTGTTGTAGATCAAATTGCTCATGTTTTGGTTTTAACCGGCGTTGTGCTTTTATATCAAAATAAGGGTATAATATATTTTTGGCAGAATAATGAATTCTGGATTTTAATAACGGGAGTTTTACTGCTGACCAAACCAGCTTCTATTTTCATCAAAACCATTATTTCAATATGGGAACCTGAAAACCAAAACAGCTATCAGGATAATTCTCTGATAGCTGCCGGAAATTATATTGGTATTTTAGAGCGCTTATTTGTTTTTGGCTTTATCTTAACCGGACATTTTGAAGCGATTGGTTTTTTACTGGCCGCAAAATCTATTTTTAGATTTGGCGATTTAAAAGAAGCTAAAGACAGAAAACTGACTGAGTATGTTTTAATTGGTACTTTAATTAGTTTCGGAATTGCAATACTTGCCGGAATAATTGTTCAGGCACTTCTTTTACAATTGCCTTAAAACCTTTTTGTTGATTGCTTTTATCAGTGCCGGTCCTTCATAAATAAAACCTGTATATAATTGCACCAAACTGGCTCCTGCGTTTAATTTTTCGACTGCATCATCAGCAGAGTGAATTCCTCCCACTCCAATAATCGGAAATGCCTTATTACTTTTTTCCGAAAGAAAACGAATTACTTCTGTAGCGCGTTTCGTTAATGGTTTTCCGGATAAACCTCCTGTTTCTGATTGATTTTGAGATTGAAGACCTTCTCTGGAAATAGTAGTATTGGTTGCAATTACACCTGCAATTCCTGTAGTTTTTACTATATCAATAATATCTAATAACTGCTCATCTGTAAGATCAGGCGCAATTTTTAAAAGAATTGGTTTTACTTTTTGAGTACTTGTCTTTTGCTTTTCAACATTTCTGTTTTGCAGTGTTTGAAGTAAAGCTGTTAAAGGTTCTTTGTCTTGTAATGCTCGTAAATTTGGAGTATTTGGCGAACTCACATTTACTACAAAATAATCTACATGATTAAAAAGTGCGTCAAAACAAATAATATAATCTTTAACCGCATCTTCGTTTGGTGTTACTTTATTCTTTCCGATATTTCCTCCAATTAAAACACCCGAATTATTTTTCAAACGTTCAACGGCATCCAGAACGCCTCCGTTATTAAAACCCATTCGGTTAATAATCGCCTGATCTTCTTTTAAACGGAATAAACGTTTTTTAGGATTTCCTTCCTGCCCAACCGGAGTTACAGTTCCAATTTCAATGAAACCAAAACCAAAGTTTCCTAACTCTTTGTAAAGTTTGGCATCTTTATCAAAACCTGCGGCAAGTCCAACTGGATTTTTGAATTTAATTCCAAAAACTTCTCTTTCCAATCGGGGATCTTTTACTTCATAAATCGATCTTATGATTGATGAAAATCCGGGAATTTTTGAAATGAATTTAACGAATGAAAAAGTAAAGTAATGGACTTTTTCAGGATCAAACCAAAAAAGTATCGGACGGATTATCAATTTATACATAAAAGTTGTGTTGTGTTTTTTTCGGTTGCAAATTTAAATATTATAGTTTAAAAAGGTGCTTTTTTACAAAAACAAATACTTTCAAATTTGTTCTATTCTTCTGCTAAAGGCTAAATTCAAAAAAACTTTCTCAAAACATGCCTTTTAGGTTGCAAATTATAATATGAAACCAATTCAAACCTTTTAAACACTTGCTTCGAAAGCATATATTCTAATTTTGAAGAATCAGATTCCATACAACCCCAGAATATGTATAAGGCAGATAAAACCATATATAATTTTAAAAATTTCATTTCAGTACTACTAATTGTGATCAGTTTTAAGGGATCAGCACAGGAAAAAGATACGACTAAACTAATGAATGTAAGTTACGGAAGCAAAGGAATTGAACTTCAAACCAGAGATAATAAATTTTTGTTTCAATTACAAAGCCGGCTGCAGTTTCGATTTTCTACGCCATATGATGCAGATCCTCTGACTTACGATGATTACAGTCAGGATGCGCAGACTACTTTTAAGATAAACAGGGCCAGACTGAAAATTGGCGGACACGCGTTTGAACCCTGGCTTAAATATTATTGGGAATACGAATTGAGTCAGTCCAATCTGCTGGATTTTAGAATTATGATAGAAAAATGGGATTGGCTGAGTTTTAAAGCCGGACAATGGAAAACAGAATTTACCCGTGAACGTTTTATTAGCAGCGGCGAACAGCAAATGGTAGAACGATCCTTGATTAATAGGCCTTTTACCGTTGACAGACAATTAGGAGTTGAAGTTTATGGGCATCTAAAAGGTTCAGGTATTGCCGATTTTAATTATTGGTTTGCCGCATTAACCGGAACCGGACGCGGAAGTACTGCAAATGATGATGGAAAATTAATGTATTTTGGAAGAGCACAGTGGAATTTCCTTGGAAGATTTTTGGATTTTGAAGGATGTGACTTAGAGTTTCATGAAAAACCTACTCCTATTATTGCTTTTTCTGCAATTACCAACCGAAGTCCGTATACACGATTTTCGCAGGCTGGCGGAGGTTCATTAGACGGTTATGAAAATGGTCTGCCCGGCCAATACAGGGTCAATCAATGGAATCTAGAAACTGCTTTTATGTATCGTGGTTTTTCATGGCAGAGCGAATGGCATACTAAAGAGATCATTGATAAATTGAACAACGACGATACCACTACATTAAAAGGATATTATGTTCAGGCGGGATATTTTTTTCATAATGTTTTTGAATGGTGGCCAAAACATTTAGAAATGGCCGGAAGACACGCAGCTTACAGACCGGATAATTCTATAAGACAAAATAGACAAGATGAATCTACACTTGCTTTTAACTGGTTTTTTAAAGGACATAAAAACAAACTCACTTCTGAGGTAAGTTATTTTACTTTTCAGGATAAAACACTTCCTTTAGAACAAGGCTGGCGCTTTAGGATTCAATGGGATATTTCACTGTAAAATTCTTACTTCTTTATTCCATATAAATTCTTTTTTTAATAACTTTATACGAACTAAAACACTGGAAATGAAAAACATAATTAAAAAAATAAGAAAAGCAGCGGTAATATGTCTGGCGGGATCGTTTTTTTTGATTTCTATTGACAGCATAGCACAACGCCGTGCAGGCGGAGGCGGCGTACACAGAGCCGGAGGAGCTGGACAGTCAAGACCGGCACATCAATCAAAACCGGCTAATCAGTCCAGACCTGCCAATCAATCACGGCCGGCAGTAACAAGACCAGGTTCTGATGGATCAGGAACTAAAGTTACCCGACCTGCAAATGGTTCTAATACAAAAATTAATAACCGAAACAATAATTCTAACAATGACATACGAAATTCCGGTAACCGAAATACTAATATCAGCGGAAATACCAGAAATGTTGACAGAAGCAGAGATATAAACATAAATAACAACAGAAATACCGTCGTGAGACGAAATACTACAGTGGTATATGCTCGTCCTCCATATGTGTATGGCGGTTACAGATATCATGCCTATCACCCGTATTATTTCCATCCATACAGACCGTTTTATTATGGGCCGGTTTGGCATCCGTGGGGATTTTTTGTAGCAACACTGGCCGTAACTGCAATTGTCGTTAGTGTCGAAAACACGCAATATCATTATGATCAGGGCGTTTGGTATGCACCATCAAACGGAGGTTATACAGCTGTTCCCGCTCCGGTTGGAGGAACAGTCAATAACATTCCGAGTGGAGCGCAGACAGTCAATACAGGAACAGTAAATAACTATTACTACGGCGGAACCTATTATGAAAAAGATGGCAGCTCGTACAAAGTTGTACCGCCAACTGCAGGAACAGTGGTAGATAATTTACCGGAAGGCGGCAAAGAAGTTACAATTGGAGATGTAAAATATGTTAAGTTTGGCGAAACGTATTACCAGCCTGTACAAGTAGACGGAAAAGATAAGTACGAAGTTGTGTTGGTAGAAGCAGATAAATAACAAAATAATTATATTTTATTAATTCTATAAAATTAGTATAACTATAAAAGTTATTTTTATACTTTTGATTTTGCTTGACAAACCATACCGTTAAAAAAATAGTATCATGAAAAATAAAACCTTTTGGATTTTCGCAATATTAACAATCTCCATAATTTCAATTACTTATGGCGTAACAAAACTGATTACACCAAAAGAAAAAATTAAGGAAACGGCAATGGAATGTCATGAAACTCCAAATCCTGCTGATGCATCGGCATTTAAACCTACAATCGAAAACAAAAATAAACCAAACGGAAAAGCTCCAGAAGGAATGGTTTGGATTCCGGGCGGTGAATTCTCTATGGGAAGCAATGTTGAAGATGAAAGTTTATGCAGTTTGTCAGGAGTAACTAAAGACGCTGCTCCTATTCATCGTGTTTATGTTGATGGATATTATATGGACAAAACTGAAGTTACAAATGAAGAATATGACAAATTTGTAAAAGCAACGGGTTATATTACAGTTGCAGAACAAAAACCTACTAAAGAAGAATTTCCAACAGCTGCCGAAGAAGATTTAATTACAGGTTCAGTAATATTTACTCCCACTCCATCTGCGGTCAATTTAAACAATTACCTGCAATGGTGGTCTTACGTAGGCGGAACCGACTGGAGACATCCGCTTGGACCTCAAAGTTCTATTAAAGGAAAAGAAAAATATCCGGTTGTACATATCACATATGAAGATGCTGCTGCTTACGCAAAATGGGCTGGAAAAAGACTTCCGACTGAAGCCGAATGGGAATTTGCGGCAAGAGGCGGGAAAACCGGAGAAATTTATGCCTGGGGAAATATTTTAAAGCCTAAAGGAAAATTTCAGGCTAATATCTATCAGGGACATTTTCCGATAAAAGATGGCGATACCGGAGAAGATGGTTTTAAAGGTATTGCTCCGGTTGCCCAATATGCTCCAAATGCTTACGGTTTATATGATGTTGCCGGAAATGTCTGGGAATGGACAAATGACTGGTACAGCGTTGATTATTACAAAACATTAAGCGAAAGCGGAAAAGTAGCCAGAAATCCGCAGGGACCCGATGCATATAATGATCCAAAAGATCCAAGTGAAATAAAAAGAGTACACCGCGGCGGTTCCTTTTTATGTACAGATCAATATTGTACACGATACATGGTGGGAACAAGAGGAAAAGGAGAAGTCCGATCTGCAGCCAATCATCTGGGTTTTAGATGTGTAAAAAGCATTTAAAGAGATAAAAAACACGATTAAAAAGGATTCTTTAAACAGAATCCTTTTTAATTTTTTTGAAGATAAACCTCAAAATATACCTGCTAAAAAAAATGCCTATATTTGCTAAAAAGAAATAGAAATGCAACATATCATAGATCGTTTTATCAGTTATGTAACAATTGATACTGAATCAGATCCGAATTCAAAAACAACCCCAAGTACAGAGAAACAATGGAATCTGGCCAATAAATTAGTAGAAGAACTAAAAACAATTGGACTGCAGGATGTTACTATAGATGACAAAGCTTATATCATGGCAACTCTGCCGAGCAATGTCGACCACGAAGTTCCAACAATTGGATTTGTTTCACATTTTGACACTTCACCGGATTTAAGCGGAGCAAATGTCAAACCGCAGATTGTAGAAAATTATGACGGAAAAGATATTGTGCTAAACGCAGAAAAAAACATAATTCTTTCTCCAGACTACTTTAAAGATTTATTACAATATAAAGGTCAGACCATTATTACAACAGACGGAACAACCTTATTAGGTGCCGATGATAAAGCCGGAATTACAGAAATTGTTTCTGCAATGGAATATTTGATTCAACATCCTGAAATTAAGCATGGTAAAATCAGAATTGGTTTTACTCCGGATGAAGAAATTGGCCGTGGCGCGCATCATTTTGATGTGGAGAAGTTCGGCGCGCAATGGGCTTATACAATGGATGGCAGCCAGATTGGCGAATTAGAATATGAAAATTTTAATGCTGCAGGCGCTAAAATCACTTTTAAAGGAAAAAGCGTTCACCCGGGTTATGCAAAAGGAAAAATGATCAATTCTATGCTTTTAGCAAACGAATTTATCAACGAGCTTCCAAAAGGAGAAACTCCTCAGGAAACAAAAGGTTACGAAGGATTTTTTCATGTTCATCATATTAAAGGAAATATTGAAGAAACTGTTTTGGAACTGATTATTCGCGATCACAACAAAAAGAAATTCGAAAACCGAAAAGAACTCATTCTTAAAATCGCAAAAAAATTCAATAAAAAATTTGCGAAGAAATTCGGTGAAGATATTGTAATTGCAGAAATTAAAGATCAATATTACAATATGAAGGAAAAAGTACTTCCTGTAAAATATATTGTAGATATTGCCGAAAAAGCGATGAGAGAATTAAACATCAAACCAATTATAAAACCTATTCGCGGCGGGACTGATGGTTCGCAGTTATCCTTCATGGGATTGCCTTGCCCAAATATCTTTGCGGGAGGACACAATTTCCATGGAAAATACGAATATGTTCCCGCAGAAAGTATTCAAAAAGCAACAGAAGTAATTGTTAAAATTGCTGAACTTACTGCAATTCCGGGATTTTTTGAAGCAGCTGAAAATTCTAAAAAAAGAAAATAATTGGAAACAAAATCCGAAAATAAAGGCATGTGGAAATATGGCGGGCAATGGGAAGAGGAATTGGTTCGCCTGAAAACAATTATTGACAAAACAGAGCTGACTGAAACCACAAAATGGGGCGGAACTGTGTATGTTTATGATAAAAGAAATGTTGTTGGAATTGGCGGATTTAAGGAATATTTTGCTTTGTGGTTTTTTAATGGCGTTTTCCTAAAAGATGAAAAAAAGAAATTAATTAATGCTCAGGAAGACCGCACAAAATCTTTGAGACAGTGGCGTTTTGCTTCTATAGAAGAAATAGACGAAGCCGCAATTTTAGAATACATAAAAGAAGCTATTGAAAATGAAAAGCAGGGAAAAGTTATAAAACCTTCCAAAAAAGAAACAATAGTTTCAGAACTTCTTAATGCCGAAATGGACAAAAATCCGGCTTTAGCAGCAGCTTTTCAAAAGTTTAGTCCCTATAAACAATATGAGTTTTTAGAATATATTGAAAGCGCTAAACAGGAAAAAACTAAGATTTCGAGAATTGAAAAAGTTATCCCAATGATTTTAGAAAATATTGGACTGAATGATAAATACCGATAATTTTTAAAATTCCAATTTTTAAATTTCAAATTCCAGGCTGTAAAAACTTTGTCAAAGTTTAAAACTTTAAAAGGTTTTTCTTTTGCGCATAGAGTATATCATCAGAAACAAAAAAATCCCAGACTCCATTTGGAATTTGGGATTTATTTTTTGGAATTTAAAAACCTTAAGCTTTTTTATTCAAAGCAGCGCTTAATTCTAAAGAAATAGCAGAACGCTCTAATTTTAATTTTCCTGACATTGTTTCGATTACAACAGTAGTTTCTGCTAATTCAGCTATTTTACCATGGAAACCGCTTTTTGTAACTATTCTGTCACCTACTTTTAGGCTGCTTTCAAATTCTTTTTCGTTTTTTGCTCTTTTTTGCTGTGGTCTAATCATAAAGAAATAGATTACTACAAACATTAAAAGGAATGGCGCAAATTGACCTAATTGTCCCATAATTAAATTTTGTTTTTGGATTTATATTAATATTTTATGACTCTTTGATTTCGCTAAGAGACTAATCTTTTTTCACTTTACAATTGGAATTTGGAAATTTATAAATCGAAATTTATTCTATTTACATTAATCCTCTTCCCACTTTTACCATTTTTTTATTGGCTTCAAGTTCTTTAACAAGGTTATCTAAAATTCCGTTGATAAAAATACTACTTTTTGGTGTAGAATACTCTTTAGCAATTTCTAAATATTCGTTAAGAGTTACTTTTACAGGAATTGAAGGAAACTTTAAAAATTCGCAGATGGCCATTTTTAAAATAATGGTATCAATTTCAGCAATCCTTTCGCTGTCCCAATTTGGTGTTTTATCATCATATTCTTTTGCTAAAACAGCTTCGTTTAAAACTGTTCTTCTAAACAAATCTTTAGCAAAATCTTTATCTTCAACGTCTTTGTATAATTTTGGAACTCTAAAGTCGTCCGGATCTTCTGTTTTAATTGCTTTTAGCTGCTTGATAATATGTGTATTAACCACCGGAATATCATCAACCCAGGTCAGCTTATCATCTTCTAAATACTCATATAATTTATCATTTGGAACAATAACTTCAGAAAACAAATCAACGATAAATTGTTTGTCTTCCTCAAAAGTATTGATATTATTGCTCATGTATTTTTTATACAAATCACTTGCTTTAATATCATTTAAAAGTAAAATGATATAATCGTCGTTTAATGACCAATTATTGATTTTTCTGTTTTCCAGGGCAATGCTTAAAGAATTACTTTCGGCAAGAAGCTGAAAGATTTTGTTTTTGATAAACTTTTCGTTCGGATTACGTTCTGCAGGAGTTGCAAGATGTTTTTTACTTGAAAGATGCAGAAATACAGATTCTTTTTTACAAATTTCAATTAATGAAGAAAGCATTATAAGGTATAAGTCCTGAATATTATCAATACTGTAAAAAAGGAATTTTTCTTCTTTTTCCATATTATCAGAACCGCTTTGGTGCATTGCATAAATGGATTGCATTACTTTAACGCGTATGTGTCTTCTATTTACCACCTCGTAAGAACATTTAAAAATTAGTCTGCAAAAGTATAACTTTAGATGCGTATTTTAAAATTAATTCGTAAAAAAGTCACAGTATTCAGTCGCAGTATTCAGTTTTATTCAAAAAAAATAAGCCTCAGCCGCAGTATCCATATAAAAAAAATCTCAGCTTCCAGATTAACTGAAAACTGAGACTGAGATTGTAAACTACAAAAAAAATTATTTCTTAGCAGCGTTTTCAATTTTTCTCGCATCAATACGATTTTGAGCAATTGTAAGGGCAGCTTTGTGAGTTGTCATTCCGTTTTTCACAGCGTAATCGATAATTTCTAAAGTAGTGTTATAGATGTTTTCTGTTTTCGACATGATTTCCGCTTTGCCATAATGCTCCAATTCAGCATAAACGTTGATGATTCCACCGGCATTGATTAAGAAATCCGGAGCGTATAAAATTCCTCTTTCCTGCAATCTTGGGCCGTGAACATTTTCATCTGCTAACTGGTTGTTTGCAGCTCCGGCAATAACTTTAGCTTTAATTTTATTTACTGTATTGTCATTAATTGTTGCTCCCATTGCACAAGGCGCATAAATATCAACATCTGCAGTATATAAATCTTCGCCTGTATAAATTGAAGCATTATATTTTGAAGCAACCTGATATAATTTTTCTTCGTTTATATCTGTAATTGTTACCTGCGCTCCTTCTTTCGTTAAATATTCAACTAAAGTTTCACCCACGTGTCCAATTCCCTGAACCAAAACTTTTTTACCTTCTAAAACATCAGAACCAAACTGGCTTTTTGCTGCCGCTTTCATTCCTAAATAAACTCCGTAAGCTGTTACAGGAGATGGGTTTCCAGAACCGCCTCTTTCTTCAGAGATTCCCGTTACGTAAGGCGTAACATCTCTTACAGTGTCCATGTCTTTAGTTTCCATTCCAACATCTTCAGCTGTAATATATCTTCCGCTTAAAGAGTGAACAAATTCACCAAATTTACGCATCAATTCTGGTGTTTTCTGCGTTTTGGCATCACCAATAATTACCGCTTTTCCACCACCAATATTTAAACCGGTAATAGCAGATTTATAAGTCATACCTCTTGAAAGACGTAAAACATCGTTTAATGCTTCCCATTCCGTATTATAATTCCACATTCTAGTACCTCCTAAAGCTGGACCCATAACCGAATTATGAATACCAATAATTGCTTTTAAACCTGTATCTTTGTCATTGCAAAATACAATTTGTTCGTGATCATCAAAAGATAACTGACCAAAAACAGGATCCATTTTTTGAAGTTCCTTTCCAGTTGCGAAAGTTGCGTCCATAGCGTTACTATTTAGTTGTTTAAATTATGAATTTGTCAAAAAGACAACTCAAACATAAACAAAAAATATACATGTGCTAATTTTTTATCTTTAAAATAACAATTATACAAAATATTTATTTTGATCAGATTGCATTTTATTATACTTTTAATTAAGAATAATTCATAAAATTAAATCAAGTCAATATTGAATCTCTTAAAAAAATGAAAGAATTAAGCTATTTAAACAAATATTTCATTAAATATAAATTCAGTTTTTCCTTTGGAATTTTAATAACCATAATCGCACAAATATTTTTCTTATTTACTCCAAAGCTTGTAAGTCACTCTTTTGACATTATAGAAAAGTTTTTAAAATTATCCGATGCCGATCAGAAATCTTCTATAATTGTTGATTTTTATCAAAGAGAATTAATTCATAACGTGCTCTTAATCACCGGAAGTGCCATTATTGGAGGTTTTTTAACCTTTTTAATGCGCCAGACATTAATTGTAATGTCCCGCCATATTGAGTTTGATTTAAAAAATGAAGTTTTTAAACAATACGAAAAACTTTCTCAAAACTTTTACAAGCAAAACCGCACGGGAGATTTAATGAACAGAATCAGTGAAGACGTGTCAAAAGTTAGAATGTACGTTGGTCCGGCCGTAATGTATACCATAAATACATTTATACGTTTTGCAATCGTACTAATATATATGTATAATGTTTCGCCTCTACTTACTTTATATACAATACTGCCATTGCCCATTCTGTCCTATTGTATTTTTAAACTGAGTTCTGAAATCAATAAACGAAGCACCACTTTTCAACAATACTTATCTAAAGTTTCGAGTTTTACGCAGGAAATTTTCTCCGGAATCAGAGTGATAAAAGCGTATTCGCTGGAAAATCAGCATCAAAATAACATGGTAAATCTTTCGGAAGAAAGCAAACGCAAAAGTTTAGATTTAGCAAAAGTACAATCGCTTTTTGGTCCTTTAATGATTGCGCTTATCGGAATTAGTAATTTGGTCGTAATTTATTTTGGAGGTATGATGTACATCAACGGTACTATTCAAAATATTGGTACAATTGCCGAGTTCATTCTGTATGTAAACATGTTAACCTGGCCGGTTGCCTCTTTAGGATGGGTTTCATCAATGGTACAGGAAGCCGAAGCTTCTCAAAAACGTTTAAATGAATTTTTGAAAATTGAACCGGAAATTAAAAATAACAATGAAAATTCATCGGAGATTCGCGGTTCTATTGCTTTTGAAAATGTAAGTTATACTTATGAAGATACGAATATCGAAGCTTTAAAAAATATTTCTTTCACAGTAAAAAATGGAGAAACGCTGGCAATTTTAGGAAAAACCGGTTCGGGGAAATCGACTATTTTATCTCTAATTTCACGTTTGTATGATGTTAGCGAAGGAAAGATTACAATTGACCAAAACGAAATCAGTTCTTTAAATTTAAATGATTTAAGAAACAGCATCGGAATTGTGCCTCAGGATGCTTTCCTGTTTTCTGACACTATCAAAAATAACATCAAATTCGGGAATCAAAATGCTACGGATGAAGAAGTTATCGAGGCAGCAAAAAATGCTGTAGTTCATGATAATATTATTGCTTTTAATAAACAATATGACACTATTTTAGGAGAAAGAGGGATTACACTTTCGGGCGGACAAAAGCAGCGTGTATCGATTGCAAGAGCTCTTATAAAAAATCCGGCGATTTTACTTTTTGACGATTGTTTGTCTGCAGTTGATACTGAAACAGAAGAAACTATCCTACATAATTTATTTGAATTTTGTAAAAATAAAACTACAATCATTGTCAGTCATCGGGTTTCTTCAGCTAAAAATGCCGACAAAATCATCATTTTAGAAGATGGCAAAATTATTCAACAAGGCTCTCATAATCAATTAATAAATCAGGAAGGCTATTATGCATCGTTATATTTAAAACAACTTTCGGAAAAAGAATTACTTTAATTGTTGCGTAATAGATAATTTTTTATGATTTTTGAGTACTATTAATTCCAAAAATGATAGAACGTATTATGAGAGAAAATGACATGTTAGAAAAAGAAGAGATTTTTTCTAAAGTATTACGAGCAGGAAGAAGAACTTATTTCTTTGATGTGAGAGCTACTAAGGCTGACGATTATTATATCACGATTACCGAAAGCAAAAAATTTACCGAAGAAGATGGTTCTTTTCACTTTAAAAAACACAAAATTTATTTATACAAAGAAGATTTTAGTGCTTTTGCTGAAATATTAGAAGAAATGACTTCATACGTTTTGAACCACAAAGGCGAAGAAGTAATCTCTGAAAGACATCAAAAAGATTTTAAAAAAGAATACGGTTCTGATAAAGCAGATACACCAAGATCAAGCTTTACTGATATTGATTTTGACGATATCTAATCAAATATAACTTTAACCAAAAAGTACAAGTCCAATATGTATAGCATTTTTGGACTTTTTTTATACACTTAAATTATCAATTTTAGATTTTAGAATGTAGATTTTCAAACATTTAAAATCGATAATACAATTAAATATTTTAAGATGAAAAAAATACTTCTTTTAATCAGCTTTTTATTTCTCGGAATTTCATCATTTGCCCAGAAGTTAGAATACGAAACCAAATCGAACATTCAATATTATAATGCAGCTGTAAACAAATCTGACAGTTATATTAACGAAAGATGTGTTCTGGATATTTATTATCCAAAAAACACAAAAGGTTTTGCCACAATTGTCTGGTTTCATGGCGGCGGCTTAACCGGCGGAAATAAAGAAATCCCGGAAGCTTTAAAAAATAAAGGTTATGCGATAATTGGAGTAAATTACAGATTATCTCCTAAGGCAAAAGCTGAAAAAGCAATTGAAGATGCAGCTGCGGCAGTGGCCTGGGCATTTAACAATATTGCCAGTTATGGAGGTGATAATTCGTTAATTTTCGTTTCCGGACATTCGGCAGGAGGTTATTTGGGAATGATGGTTGGTTTAGATAAAAAATGGCTGCAGAAAGAAGGAATTGATGCTGATAAAATTGCCGGACTTATCCCGTTTAGCGGACAGTGTATTACACATTTTGAAATTAGAAGACAAAACGGAATTCCGGAAAAACAGCCCGTAATTGATGCTTTTGCTCCTTTGTACCATGTTCGTGCGGATGCTCCGCCGCTTTTATTAATTACCGGAGATCGTGAACTGGAAATGTTAGGCCGCTATGAAGAAAATGCCTATATGGCCAGAATGATGAAACTCGCAGGACATACACAAACTAAACTTTATGAATTAGACGGTTATGGACACGGCATGACAGAACCGGGATTTCCGTTATTAGTAAACGAAATCAATCGAATTCTAAAAGAAAAACAAACTAAAAAATAATACATAAATTCCACGGCAATGGAAACACAATTATTAATATTACCCGGATTAGGAAATTCCGGAGAAAAGCACTGGCAGACGTTTTGGCACGAAAAATTTAAAAATTCGATTCGGATAGTTCAGGACAATTGGGACGAACCTCTCCTCGAGGAATGGATTGTTCGTTTAAATGATGAAATTTCTAAATTAGAAAATCCAACAATTTTAGTCGCCCATAGTTTAGCTGTTTCACTGGTTTTACACTGGGCACAAAAAAATTCAAATAAAAATATCATCGGTGCATTTTTGGTCGCTCCCGCAGATGTGGATTCGCCTGAACATACGCCAGACATTATAAGGAATTTTGCGCCAATGCCGCTTTATACCCTGCCCTTTCCGTCAGTGGTGGTAGCCAGCGAAAATGATCCCTATGCCTCATTCCAAAGAAAACAATATTTTGCAGAAAAATGGGGAAGTGATTTTGTAAATATTGGAAAACAAGGACATATCAATTCTGATTCTGACTTAAAATATTGGGAAGAAGGGCAGGAGATTTTACAAAAGCTGATTGAGAAGATTTCTTAGTTTTCAGTCTCAGTTTTCAGTCTCGGTTTGCGGTTGTCAGGGTGACAATTGTTTTTAAAACTGAAAATTGCGACTGAAAACTGAAAACTAAAATCACCCAATCCTTAATCCATTCGGGATTTTAAAATCCGGAGCTAA
This sequence comes from Flavobacterium sp. Root901, assembly GCF_001429765.1. Lineage (GTDB taxonomy): Bacteria > Bacteroidota > Bacteroidia > Flavobacteriales > Flavobacteriaceae > Flavobacterium. The sequence continues at coordinate 143,184 of NZ_LMJB01000010.1, read as the reverse complement.
TAAAATAACATCTCCTTCCTCCCCTACAGCGCCGAGAACAAGACATTCACTCATAAATTTTCCTATTTGCTTTTTTGGAAAATTTACAACAGCTACAATTTGCCGGTTTACTAAATCTTCTTTTTGATAGCGCTTTGTAATTTGTGCAGATGATTTTCTGATACCAATTTCGGAACCAAAATTTATTGTGAGCTGAAAAGCAGGTTTTCTGGCTTCAGGAAAATCATTTACTTCAATAATTGTTCCTACGCGCATATCTGTCCTCTCAAATTCATTCCAGGTCAAATCCATTTTAAATTGTTTATTTACAAACCTATAAATTTTATAATTAATACTACTAATTCTATAACCTGTTTTTTTAGCTTCAAAAGTAATTTTACTCTTCATCATTCGTATCTAATTAGTAAAAAATATAGAAAATGGAAAATAATGTAGTAAATGCCAATCCCTCTCTAAGAGACTCAAATTTTGATATTCAAGAGCTTAACACAGATAAATATATCGAAACTGCCAAAAACGTAAAGCTTTATGTAAAAGATTACGGAAAAGGAAAACCAGTCATTTTAATTCATGGATGGCCGCTTTCAAACGAAATGTGGGAATATCAGGTTGAATTTTTGGTTAAAAATAATTACAGAGTAATTGCTTACGACAGACGTGGTTTTGGTAAATCGTCCCAGCCTTGGGAAGGATACGATTATGATACTTTAACAGATGATTTAAGTGAAATTATTGATCAGCTTCAATTGGAAAACGTGACATTAGTAGGTTTTTCAATGGGCGGCGGAGAGGTAGTACGTTATTTTAGCAGGTATAAAGGAAAAGGTGTCGCAAAAGCAGCATTGATTTCTTCTATTATTCCTTTTCTATTAAAAACAGAAGATAATCCTGATGGTCATCCGAGAGAAAAAAGTGAAGTAACCGCAGAAGCTATCATGGAAGACCGAATTGGTTTTGTAGATAATTTTGGGAAAACTTTTTTTGGAGTGAACATTATCAATAAACCATTAAGTACTGCTTTACTAGAGTATTACAGAATGCTTTGTTCTTTTGCGTCGCCGCATGCAACTTTAAAATGTGCCGAAGCATTTTCTTTTACCGATTTTAGGGATGAATTAAGTACCGTAACAGTTCCAACTCTTATCATCCATGGAAATGATGATAAAATTGTTCCAATTGATTTAACATCAAGAAAAGCATCAGAAGCAATTGCACATAATACTTTCATTGTATACGAAGGCGCACCTCATGGGTTATTCTATACTGACAGAGATAAATTAAACGACGATTTACTTCATTTTTTAAATTCATAAAAATTATATCAGCCCATATATTTCAAGGATTTTAGAAATTAAAAATTCAACAATTATTTTAATTTGTAAATCCGCGAAATCTGTGGGCAATTTTTTTTTTAAGTTATAAGAAAAACTTTACCTATCTTTGGAGATTAATTTTACAATCTCTAATCTTGAGCACTGCAGCAATACTTACAGTTTTTACTTTGCTTTTTCTTTTTACAGGAAAAGTACTTTCTGCTGTATTTATTTCACATAGTAAGGCCTTTATTAATTAGGCCTCCGTCTATTCCATTTCTTCTTTCAGGCGGAGGATTTATATCAGTTTAAACATTTACTTATTTGACAAAATCAATTTTGGTCAGATAATTTTTTTGTTTTTCAAATTAACATTTTACGCATTTCACCCATTTTAAGTTAGGCTGCGGAATAACTCTCATTAAAAGGAAAAAAAGAAGAAAAAATCTCTCAAATAATACTAATAAATTCAATATAGATATGAAACCAACACCCACTTTCTGTAAATCAGATTATCAATTTTTAAGAGAATTGATTTTAAAAAGTAAAAATTTGACAAATACAAAAGAAGCCAATCAGCTTTCGCAAGAACTTGATCGTGCCGTAATAAGCAAAGAAAGCGAACTCGACAGTACTGTAATCAGGATTAATTCTTTTGTAACAATCGAAGATGTAAAAGCAAATAAGCAAATGAAAATTCAAATTGTACTGCCTTCATCTGCCGATGTAAAACAATCTAAAATTTCAATTTTAGCACCTTTAAGTGTTGCAATTATTGGTTTTAAAGAAAATGACCAAGTAGATTGGGAATTACCGGCCGGCATTAAAACCTTAAAAATAATTGCTGTAGATAATTCGGCTGTACATCATTCTTAACTTTTAAACACCTCATTGTGAAGGTGTTTTTTTTTGTATCTGTTTGAAAACAAAAAAACCTGCTTTAAGCAGGTTTTAGTTTTTTAATGTAAATTACAATTGTGAGTGAATGTAATTTGTTATCGAAGCCATTTTCACATCGTCAAGTTTTGCTTTCTTTTGCATACGAACTAAAATTGGCTGCCATTCTTCTTTACTAAATTTAGCCGGTTCGTATAATTTATGGCATTTGGCGCAGCTGTTTTCATATAAATTTTTACCTTCTGCCAATTCTGGTGTTAATTCAGCTACTGCTTTTGTTTCAACCTGAGTTTGTGCGCTGACTGCAGCTGTTGTTTTTTTAGAACCACATGCCGTTACTAACAGCATAATAAACGCTATGCTTAATATTCTTAATTTCATTTTTATTTGGTTTGTTTTCAGTAAATATAAAAAAAATCCCATTCGGCCTGCGAATGGGATTATTATTTAAAACAACTTTAAATTGTCTCTTATCTTATTATTTTACGTCCATTAATTCAACGTCAAAAATCAAAGTTGCGTGTGGAGGAATAACACCTCCTGCTCCTGATGGTCCGTAAGCTAAATCAGATGGAATTACAAAACGAGCTTTGTCTCCAACTTGTAATAAAGCAATACCTTCGTCCCATCCTTCGATAACTTGTCCAATTCCTAATTTGAATTCGATTGGTTTTTTACGTGGATAAGAGGAATCAAAAACTTTTCCGTTTTCTAAAGATCCTTCATAATGAACAGAAACTGTTTTTCCTGCTTCAGCTCTTTTACCTTCGCCTTTTTGGATCATTTTGTAACGTAAACCGCTTTCAGTTTTATCAAAACCAGCTGCTAACTGCTCCATTTTTGCTTCAGATTCTGCTTTTAAAGCTGCTTCTCTTTTTAGACGGGCACCTTTTAAACCAATAAAAGACTCAATAGCATTCCATTTTTGAGCTTCTTCTCCAACTCTGATAATTTCTACAGATTCTAATGCATCACCCTGAGCAACAGCATCAACAATATCTTGTCCTTCAACAACGTGACCAAAAACAGTGTGTTTTCCGTCTAACCAAGGAGTTGGAACGTGAGTGATAAAAAACTGAGAACCGTTTGTTCCTGGTCCTGAATTTGCCATAGATAAAACTCCCGGACGATCGTGTTTTAAACTTGGTACAAATTCATCATCAAATTTATACCCCGGATCTCCGGTTCCTGTTCCTTTAGGACATCCTCCCTGAATCATAAAATCAGGAATTACTCGGTGAAAGTTTAATCCGTCATAGAATTTTTGTCCCTGAGGTTTCACTTTATTTTCCATATTACCTTCTGCAAGAGCTACAAAATTCCCTACAGTTCCAGGTGTTAAGTCGTGTGTAAGTTTTACTAAAATCGAACCTTTACTAGTATTGAATTTAGCGTATATTCCGTTTTCCATGTTGTTATTTTTAATTTGAACGCAAATTTACAAATTAATTTTTTAATCAATTTGTGGTTTCGCTTTTTTAGATTTTGATTTATAAGTGAGGCCGTAGACTGTTAAGGATAATAAAGATAAAACCATACAGCCAATAGTTACAGCATGCCATCCTCCTAATTTCCATAATAATAATCCGTAAGCAGATCCGGCAGCAGTTCCTAAAAAGCTAAACGACATAAATACAGTATTTAATCTGTTTCTGGCTTCTGGCAATAGCGAATAAACTCTTGTTTGGTTTGAAATATGAACACCCTGAATTCCAATATCAATAAAGACAATTCCAATCGCAATTCCGATTACACTTTCGATTGAAAAATAAAAAACCAGGAAGCTGATTAAAATCAACAGACAACCGTAACCAACAGCAATTCTTGAATTTCCTTTGTCTCCAATTTTTCCAACCAAAGGCGCGGCCAAAGCTCCTGATGCGCCAACAATTCCAAACAAACCAATTGTAGCACTGTTAAAATGAAATGGCTCTCCTGAAAGCAGCAAAACCATTGTAGTCCAAAAAGCTCCAAACTGAGCAAAACTGAAAACATTGATCGCTGTGGCTTCACGCAAAACAGGCTGTGTTTTTATAAGTGTAAAAAGAGACTGAATTAATTGCCCGTAAGTTCCCTGAAACTGCGGTTTGTTTACCGGAAATTTACTCTGAATTACAAAAAAGATGGAAAGACAAATTCCGGCAGCGATATAAAACATAGATCTCCAGCCAAGAACTTCTCCAATAAAACCGCTTAACGTTCTGGAAAGTAAAATTCCGACCAATAAACCGCTCATTATAGTTCCAACAACTTTTCCTCTTTGTTCCGGTGCGCTTAATGAAGCCGCCAAAGGCAGAATAAGCTGCGGTACAATAGAGGTAACTCCAATAAGTAAAGAAGCAATTTGCAAAATGAGAAAACTTTTTGCCGTTGCTGCTATTATTAATGCAATTACTGAGGCAAAAGTAGTCATTAAAATCTGTTTCTTTCTTTCTATTTTATCGCCAAGAGGCACCATAAAAAATAACCCAATTGCATAACCGGCCTGAGTTAAATACGTAATTGTCCCGGCACTCGCTTCGGGAATTTTAAATTCGTTGGCAATTAAAACAATCAAAGGCTGGCAGTAGTACAAATTTGCAACTATAAGACCAGTGCAGACTGCCATAAAAAGGACGTTGGTTTTGGATAAATTCATGATGCAAAAATACCGATCTAATCTTAATCAAAACTTTAAAAAAGTTATAAAATTTTTAAATGTAAGATCAGATCGAGCTTCTAAAATAAATATTCAGTTGATTTTAAAAGTTTTACAATTTTAAAAAATCTTCTCTTACCGGACTGAAAACATCTGTCAACATTCCGCTTTCTAAGCACACAACGCCATGAACTGCATGAGGCGGAATATAAAAACTATCGCCTTCTTTTAATGTTTGTGTTACGCCGCTTATCGTTACATCAAATTTCCCGCTTGCTATATATGTTACCTGAGAATGGTAATGGTCGTGGAGAACACCAATTCCGCCCTTTTCAAAATGTACGTTTACAAGCATAATCTTATCATCAAAAGCAAGGATTTTTCGTTTGATTCCTTCCCCAACTACTTCCCACTCTATTTCATCTCCTTTTATAAATTCTTTGCTTGTTTTGATGTTCTGCATAATGTTAAAATTTATTTTTACAAAAATAAGACATTTTGATGATTTGATTTTAGATCAATTCTTTTGAAATAAAATCAGAGCTTGTTTGAATGGATTGAAAAGAATTTACAGCAAAATTATTTTCCTGTTCTACAAAAAAATGCACCATTCCGGATTGTTTTGCCGCTGCAAAAAAAGGTTTAAAGTCTATTGATCCTGCTCCTATTTCTGTGTTTAAAGCCTTATTTGTTTTGTCCATATCTTTAATATGCCACATTTTAAAACGTCCCGGATTTTCTTTGAATAATTTCAACGGATCATTTCCTGAACGAACCACCCAATATAAGTCTAATTCAAAATAAACCAGATTTTTATCGGTTTCATTTAAAAGAATCTCGTAGCCGGTAACATCGTCATGTTTTTTAAATTCAAAGTCGTGATTGTGATACGCCAATTTTAAACCTGCATCTGCACACATTTTGGCGGCCTGATTTAAACGCACAGCAATCTTTTTATAATCGTCGATACTTTTCCTAAAAGGTTCATCGACCCACGGAACGGTTAAAAATTCATTTTTTAAAATCTTCGCCGCTTCGATTGCCGCGATGAGTTCTGTTGTATTTCCGTCGTACAAAAAGCTTCCTAGATTATAATGTCCACTTACTGCTTTTAGGTTATTATTGTCTAAAATCTTTTTCAACTCAGCCGGAAACAAACCCCAAAACTGATCTTTTATCGAAAAACCATAAGTCTCTACATTTGTATATCCTGACGCAGCAACTTTTTCTAAAGTTTGTTTTACATTTTTCGGAAGTTCTTCACGTAATGTATATAACTGCAAACCTATTTCTTTTTTATTCATAGAAAATGCTAATGACGGTAAAGCCAGAACAGCCGTAGCAGCCAGACTTGTGTTTATAATAAAGTTTCTTCTTGTAACCATTTTGAGTACTGAATTTTAGAAAAGTAAATCTACTATAAAAATTGATTCTCAAAGTTATTTATAAAGTTTTGAAGTGCAATTTCTGTTTCTTCATTCATTATTTTTCCGTCAGCATCGATTTTTCCTCTTATACCCTGAATTAAAAGCTGTGTATTAGTATCAAATTTAGCTTCAAGGGTTTTCATAATTAACAAAAGCTGCTCGTGTCCCATTTCTCCAGATGCCGAAGCGGTTATTAAACCTGTCTTTTTATTAGAAAATATCGTTGTTGATACACACCATTCTAAAACATTTTTTAAACTTCCCGGCAGACTAAAAACATACTCCGGCGTGCAGATAATAATTCCGTCTGCGCCGTCTATTTTATTTCTCATTACAGTAATTTCTTCAGGCGGGTTTTCTGTATCTAAGTCCGGATTAAAGTGTGGAATTCGACCTAAATCTTCAAATATTTCGACTTCAAAATCCGTTTTTAAATGCGCTGAAATATACTTTAAGATTTTAAAATTACTGGAGTTTTTTCTTGTACTGCCTGTTATGGCTAAAATTTTTATTGCTTTCATTTTATTCTATGACCGAAATGTCTTTTTTCATTGCTTGATATTCTTCGATTAGATTATTTCTTTTAAAAAAATGCTCTAAGTCTGCTAATCGTTTTTTGTTATCGTATTGAATACAGGAATTTAATTTTCTTTGGCACACAGAACACAATCTTATCGAATGCCTGTCTGTTTCTTCCATGCTGTTAGTGCCGTTCATTACACAATCTGCATTTGTGCAATGGTGCAGACCAAACATATGCCCAATTTCATGAGAACTAATTTTAAGTAATCGGGATAAACATAAATTAAAATTTTCCGTAGTCAGTTCTCCGTCCTGTAATCTGTAAATTGAACTTACCCCTACTTTATCTCTATATGAAGCCAGACCAAAAACAAAATTCCATTCCGGTTTAGGATATAAATCCAATTCTGAAAGTCCCATTAATGCAATGCTATTTTCAGGCTTTTCTTCTTTTAAAACATCATTTAAAAGATATCCAGCCAATAATTGTTCATGATCTTCAATCATTCGTCTTGCAGAATTTGGCACAACATCATTAGAAATGGGTTCTAAAGTTTTTGTTTTTAACTGGAAATAAATTTCTAAATATTCATTAACAAGCTGAATCTGTTTCTTTTGCAGAGAATTAAAATTTCCAATCGGTTTTATGTAAATAATATTTTCCTCCTTAGTTGGAACAATATGCTTAGACCTGTAATATTGTTCAAAAGTTTGTCCATTTTCGTTATGGGAAAACAGCCAGTCTCCATAAGAAGGTTTAGGAAGTTTAACATCATTATTTTTTATCTGCTTAAAATAAGTATCTTCTTCCGGAATTAATTTTAAGCCTGCTTTTGAAGTTTCTGCTGTTTTTTCTTTGTTACAACAGCAAAGCAGTATAAAAATAAGGATGGTTATTTTCTTCATTTATTTTGGAGATTGATTTAAAAGATTATTTCAAATTAATTCTTTAAAAATAAACTTTTCATCATAATCAACTTCAAATTTTTCGAGAAAATTGATGTATTCTTCTTTAAAGGTTTTGGTTTTATGATGCTGTTCCTGATTCTCTATATAATTCGCAACTGCGCTTAATTGAGATTTACTATAGGAAAACGCACCGTATCCTTCCTGCCATTCAAAATGAATTTTGGTAAATTTATTTTCATTTATCCATTTCGATGAATTTTGCTTTATGCTTTTCATCAGTTCAGATATGGATTGAGCCGGACGTATTCCAACCAAAATATGAACATGATCAGAAACACCATTGATCGCTAATAATTTATGGTTATTGTTTTTGATAATTCCTGAAATGTATTTGTATAAATCATTTTTCCAGGTTGCATGTATAACTGCTTGTTTATATTTTACAGCAAAAACAAAATGTATATGAATTTGTGTGTAGGTATTTGCCATTATGTGTAGTCCCTACGGGACATTTTTTTTATTGTTTTATCTTTTCTACCTATATATTATTCCTAATGGAATAGGATAATCATTTTTCAAATATATTAAAAAAGAAAGAATATTCTTTCTTTGTGTAGTTTGCCGGAATATAGTCCCTATGGGACATAAGCTGTTGCGTGATTTTTTTCTACCGATATTTTATCCCTAACGGGATTCCTTGCTACCTATATTTTGATTTATAAACATTGAGTTAGAAAGATTTTCTGCTAGGAACAAAATATCGGTAGATTTTTTTTGTATACACCGATTTTTTGTCCCGTAGGGACTATACATTCTATATCCCATTTTGGTTAATAATATTTTATCTCAACGAGATTATTAATTATTTAAAATTCAAATAATGGACATCGTAAAGATGTTCCGCCAGGAACAAAATATCGGTAGATTTTTTTATTTTATCTCAACGAGATTATTAATTATTTAAAATTCAAATAATGGACATCGTAAAGATGTTCCGCCAGGAACAAAATATCGGTAGATTTTTTTTGTATACACCGATTTTTTGTCCCGTAGGGACTATACATTTTATATCCCATTTTGGTTAATAATATTTTATCTCAACGAGATTATTAATTATTTAAAATTCAAATAATGGACATCGTAAAGATGTTCCGCCAGGAACAAAATATCGGTAGATTTTTTTNAATATTTTATCTCAACGAGATTATTAATTATTTAAAATTCAAATAATGGACATCGTAAAGATGTTCCGCCAGGAACAAAATATCGGTAGATTTTTTTTGTATGCACCGATTTTTTGTCCCGTAGGGACTATACATTTTATATCCCATCTTGGTTAACAATATTTTATCTCAACGAGATTATTAATTATTTAAAATTCAAATAATGGACATCGTAAAGATGTTACGCCAGGAACAAAATATCGGTAGAAATTTTTTGTACGTGCCGATTTTTTTGTCCCGTAGGGACTATACATTTTAACTTTGTATCTTTGCACCAAATTATTGAAGAAAAATGCGAATTGACATTGTTACACTTTTACCGGAATTATTAAGAAGTCCTTTTGAAGCTTCGATTATGAAACGTGCCATTGACAAAGGTTTGGTCGAAGTTCATTTTCACAATCTGCGTGACTACAGTACAAATAGACAAAAAAGTGTAGACGATTATCCGTTTGGCGGCGGCGCCGGAATGGTAATGACAATTCAGCCTATTGATGATTGTATTACACATCTTAAAAGTCAGCGTGAATATGACGAAGTAATTTATATGTCTCCTGATGGCGAAACTTTAAATCAAAAAATGGCCAACAAAATGTCGATGTACGAAAACATTATTATTTTGTGTGGACATTATAAAGGTGTTGACCAGCGTGTTAGAGATCATTTCATTACAAAAGAAATATCAATTGGAGATTATGTTTTATCCGGAGGAGAATTAGGTGCTTTGGTTTTATCTGATGCTTTAATTCGTTTAATTCCTGGTGTTTTAAGTGACGAAACTTCTGCCTTGACAGATAGTTTTCAGGATAATTTACTCTCAGGACCAATTTATACAAGACCTGCAGATTATAAAGGCTGGAAAGTTCCAGAAGTTTTAACAAGCGGGCATGCAGCCAAAATTGATAAATGGCGCGAAGATGCCGCTTACGAACATACTAAAAACAGGCGCCCTGATTTGCTGGAAGAGAAATAGTTTTTTAGTTTTCAGTCTCAGTCTCAGTTTACAGACTGAAAACTGAGACTGAGACTGAAAACTGAGACTAAAAACTACTACTAACCTCAATTTATCAACAACTTAAAAAAAATGCAATTTATAATTCATAATTTATAATTATTTTTTACATTTGCACCCGAATTAGACCAACCTCTGGCGAGATCCGTGTATGTTGCTTTAAATAAACTATAATAATAAAATTATCATGGCAGATTTATTAAAGTTCGTTCAAAACGAATTCGTTGCTAAAAAAGATTTCCCAGATTTCGGAGCTGGAGACACAATTACTGTTTTCTACGAAATTAAAGAGGGTGAAAAAACAAGAACTCAGTTTTTCAAAGGAGTTGTTATTCAAAGAAGAGGTTCTGGTAACACAGAGACTTTCACGATTCGTAAAATGTCTGGAGCTATTGGAGTTGAGCGTATCTTCCCGGTAAACTTACCAGCTTTACAAAAAATCGAAATCAACAAAAAAGGTGCAGTTCGTAGAGCTAGAATTTTCTACTTCAGAGAACTTACTGGTAAAAAAGCTAAGATTAAAGATAAAAGAAGATAATCATTTATCAATCTGTTATAAAAAACTCGTTTCATATCATTTGAAACGAGTTTTTTTTATGCCTTAATCGCATCCAGTATCAAAACCGTAATTTTTTAATATCAAAATCGCCGATTTGATAATTTAATGAGTTCGAAATAACAATCTGATAATTCATCCTTTTCCAGATAAAACTACACCGTTTTCGGACTGTTTTTATTATATTTGCTCCGCTCATTTTTGAGCCAACTCATACCTTTACATCGCCATTCTTGACGACACGATTATAAAAAAAAAAAAAATGACACAGAATTCAAAAATTTTTTACACCTTAACTGATGAGGCGCCATTATTAGCGACTTATTCTTTATTACCTATTGTTCAAGCTTTTACTTCTACAGCTGGTATTGCTATTGAAACTAGAGACATCTCTTTGGCAGGAAGAATTTTATCAAATTTTCCTGAGTCTTTAACAGATGCTCAAAAAACAGGTGACGCTCTTGCAGAACTTGGTCAATTAGCTACAAAACCAGAAGCTAACATTATTAAATTACCAAACATTTCAGCATCTGTACCGCAATTAAAAGCGGCCATAGCTGAATTACAATCTCACGGTTACAACGTTCCAAATTTCCCAGAAGATCCACAAAACGATGCTGAAAAGGAAATTAAAGCAAAATATGCAAAAGTATTAGGTTCTGCTGTAAACCCAGTTTTACGTGAAGGTAACTCTGATCGTAGAGCGCCAAGAGCCGTTAAAAACTTTGCAAAAGCAAATCCACACTCGATGGGTGCATGGTCTGCAGACTCAAAAACAAAAGTAGCTTCTATGCCAAACGGTGATTTCTACGGAAGTGAAAAATCATTGACTGTAAACGAAGCAAACGATGTAAAAATCGAATTTGTTGCAAAAGATGGTTCTACAACTGTTCTTAAAGCAAGTACTCCGCTTAAAGCTGGTGAAATCATCGACAGCTCTGTTTTAAGTGTAAAAAAATTAAAAGCTTTTGCTGCTGATGCTATTGCAGAAGCTAAAAAAGAAGGCGTTTTACTTTCTGTGCATTTAAAAGCTACAATGATGAAAGTTTCAGATCCAATTATCTTTGGCGCTATCGTTGAAGTATATTTTGCTGATCTTTTCAAAAAATACGAAACTTTATTTGCAGAATTAAATATTGATACAAGAAATGGTTTAGGTGATATCTACGCAAAAATTGCTGGAAGACCTGAACAGGCTGAAGTTGAAGCTGACATTACGAAAGCTATCGAAAACGGACCAGCTTTGGCAATGGTTAATTCTGATAAAGGAATTACAAACTTACACGTTCCTTCTGACGTTATTGTTGATGCTTCTATGCCGGCAATGATCCGTACTTCAGGACAGATGTACAACAAAGAAGGAAAACAACAAGATACAATCGCAGTTATTCCAGACCGCTCTTATTCCGGTATTTATACAGCAACTATTGATTTCTGTAAAAAACACGGTGCTTTTGATCCTAAAACAATGGGAAGTGTTCCTAACGTTGGATTAATGGCTCAAAAAGCAGAAGAATACGGATCTCACGATAAAACTTTCCAAATGCAAGCTGACGGAGTTGTTCGTGTGGTTGACCAAAATGGAAATGTTTTAATGGAACAAAACGTTGAAACAAATGACATTTTCAGAATGTGTCAGGCAAAAGATGCTCCAATTCAGGACTGGGTTAAACTGGCTGTAAACAGAGCTCGTCTATCCAGCACCCCGGCTGTTTTCTGGTTAGATGAAAACAGAGCGCACGACAGAGAATTGATCGCTAAAGTTCAAAAATACCTTAAAGATTACGATACTACAAACTTAGATATCCGTATTTTAAACCCAATTGCTGCTACAGAATTTACTTTAGACAGAATTATCAAAGGTTTAGACACTATTTCTGTAACAGGAAACGTTTTACGTGATTACTTAACAGATTTATTCCCAATTCTTGAACTAGGAACTTCTGCAAAAATGCTTTCTATCGTTCCTTTAATGAACGGTGGAGGATTGTTCGAAACTGGTGCCGGAGGATCTGCTCCTAAACATGTTGAGCAATTTACACAAGAAGGATATTTACGCTGGGATTCATTGGGAGAATTTTTAGCTCTTGGTGCTTCATTAGAGCATTTAGGACAAACTTTAGATAATTCTAAAGCAATAGTTCTGGCTGAAACTCTTGACGAAGCAAACGATAAATTCTTAGCAAACGATAAATCTCCGGCTCGTAAAGTGGGACAAATTGACAACCGTGGATCTCACTTTTATCTGGCTTTCTATTGGGCACAGGCTTTAGCTGCTCAAAATAAAGATGCTGAATTAAAAGCCATTTTCTCTCCAATTGCTGCTGAATTTGAAGCCAACGAAGCAAAAATCGATGCTGAATTAATTGGAGCGCAGGGAAAAGCTCAAAACATTGGCGGATATTATCAGCCAACTCCTGAGTTAATAAGCAAAGCAATGCGTCCTAGTGAAACATTCAATGCTATAATTGCAAAAATCAAATAGTATTCGCTTCACTGCGTTTAACCACAATAGAAAAAGGACAGCTCGCAAAGCTGTCCTTTTTTATTCTTAACTTATGTTTAACAAAAGTTCGGCCGTAATATTTAGTAAGAATTACTATCTATGTATATCAAAACCAGCACGATGATTACAAAAAAAATCAGCCTTTTTTTAATTATTATCTTTACAGCTTTTACTTCTTTTTCACAGGAAAAATTTACACTCAGCGGTACTATAAAAGATTCTAAAAATAATGAAACATTAATTGGGGTCAACATTTATATTCCGGCATTAAAAATTGGAACAACAACAAACGAATATGGTTTTTATTCCATAACAGTTCCCCGGGGCGAACACCAAATTGAGATTAGTTATGTGGGTTATCAAACGATTCAGCAGACTGTTGTTTTAAACCAGAATACCAAAAATAATTTCTCTATCAGCGAAAGCGGCGAAGAACTTCAGGAAGTTGTAATTACGGACAATAAAGGAAAAATAAATATTAAATCGCCTGAAATGAGTGTCAACAAACTCTCGATTTCAACCATTAAAAAAATGCCGGTTGTGTTAGGCGAAGTTGATGTTTTAAAATCAATTTTATTGCTTCCGGGCGTTACCAATGCAGGCGAAGGCGCATCTGGTTTCAATGTTCGCGGCGGCGGTGCAGATCAGAATTTAATTTTACTGGATGAAGCGACAATCTTTAATTCTTCTCACGTTTTTGGTTTTTTCTCTGTTTTTAATCCGGATGCCATAAAAGATTTAAAATTATATAAAGGAGGAATTCCGGCACGTTTTGGCGGAAGAGCTTCTTCTGTATTAGATATTTACCAAAAAGACGGAAGCAGTAAAGATTTTCATGTAAATGGCGGAATTGGTTTAGTTTCAAGCCGATTGCTTCTCGAAGGCCCTATTGTAAAAGACAAAGGTTCGTTTTTGATTGGAGGAAGAGGCTCGTATGCTCATTTATTCTTAAAACTATCCGAAAAAAACAAAGATAATTCGGCTTACTTTTATGATCTGAATGCCAAATTAAGTTATAAATTAAACGACAATAACAATTTGTATTTGTCGGGATATTTTGGACGGGACGTATTCAGCTTAAACAAAAGTTTTACCAACATTTACGGAAATTCAACTTTAAATCTGCGCTGGAATCATTTATATTCTGATAAACTGTTTTCTAATTTATCCTTGATTTACAGCGACTATTATTATGGACTTGACTTAGATTACGTAGGATTTAAATGGGACTCGGGAATTAAGAACTACAATATCAAATATGATTTCAAACATTATATTTCAGATAAATTCAAATTGAATTATGGTCTGAATGGAATATATTATGAATTTAACCCAGGAACTATTAAACCTAGTTCTAACGATTCCGGGATTAATCCGGATCAATTAGATAAAAAATATGCATTTGAACCCTCAATTTACTTAGATGCCGAAAATCAGCTTTCAGAAAGAATAACCATAGCTTACGGATTACGATACAGTTTGTTTTACCGTTTAGGCGCATCGACTATAAATTATTATGAAAATGACAGCCCGGTTGTTTTTGATTCGGATATGCAGATCTATGAAAAAGGAACACCCTCTTTGACAAAATATTTTGGTAAAAATAAAGTAATTAAGAATTATAATAATTTAGAACCAAGGCTTTCTGTTTCTTATCAGTTAAATGAAGATCAGTCCATAAAAGCGAGTTACAATCGTATGGCACAATATCTTCAATTGATTTCAAATACCTCATCTCCTACTCCGCTTGATGTCTGGATGCCGAGTGACAATTACATCAGGCCTCAAATTGCAGATCAGGTTGCGATAGGATATTTCAGGAATATAAAAGACGGAGCTTATTCACTTGAAGCAGAGAGTTTTTATAAAAAAATTCAAAACCGATTGGATTATATTGACGGCGCCGATTTAATTGCCAATAATGCCATTGAACAAGTCATTTTAAACGGAAGAATGCGTGCTTACGGTTTAGAAATCATGGTGAAGAAAAATGAAGGAAAATTTAATGGCTGGGTTTCTTATACTTTATCAAAATCGGAACAGCAGACTCCGGGAAGAACTCCCGAAGAACCCGGAATTAATAACGGACAATGGTACAGTTCTGCTTATGATAAAACACATAATTTAGCCATAACCTCAGCTTATAACTTAAACGAAAAATGGTCTTTTGGAGCCAGCTTTGCTTTGCAGTCCGGACAGCCGGTCACGTATCCAAACGGACAATATGAATATTTAGGAATTACAGTTCCGAGTTACGGTTTGCGAAATGAAAATCGTCTTCCGGCTTATCATCATTTAGATGTTTCGGCCACGCTTACACCGCGAAACAACAAAGGCAGAAACTGGAAAGCAGAATGGGTTTTTAGTATTTGCAATCTATACAACCGCAGCAACGCAGCTTCTATCAACTTCAGGCAGAATGCAGATACCGGATTAAATGAAGCCGTACGATTATCGATATTTGGAATCGTACCTGCCGTTAGTTATAACTTTAAATTTTAAAATCATTTCTCTAAGAAATAAAAAGAGTTCTTATGAAAAAAGCAACCGCATTAATCGTCTTATTTGTATCGGTTTTCTTTACAAGCTGTGAAGAAGTAGTTGATGTTGATTTAGATACCGCGCCGCCAAAACTGGTTATCGAAGCCGCTATTAACTGGCAAAAAGGTACAACAGGAAAACAGCAGTCGATCAAATTAACGACAACAACAGGGTATTTTCAGGAAGTAATTCCAACTGTTTCCGGAGCTCAAATCTACATTCGAAACAGTCAGAATGAACAATTTAATTTTACAGAAGTTCAAAAAACAGGTCGTTATCTCTGCAATAATTTTTCTCCAAAAATTAACGAAACTTACACTTTAACCGTTATTAGCGGCGGAAACACTTATACAGCATCAGAAATTCTAAAATCTGTAGCACCAATTACGAGAATTGAGCAAAATAACGAAGGCGGATTTACCGGAGAAGACATCGAGGTAAGGGCATATTATAATGATCCTGCCGATGCTGATAATTTTTATTTGTATAAATATGTGTATTCCAACAAAGTTACGTCCAATTTTTATGCAGATGAAGATAAATTTTTTCAGGGAAATGAATTCTTCAGTGTTTCTGATGACGACGAACTAAAAGCCGGCGACGAGATAGAAATAACACATTACGGAATTTCAAAACAATACTACAATTACATGAATATTTTGGTAAGTATCGCCGGAAGCAATGTTGGCGGGCCTTTTCAATCGCCGCCCGCAACCGTAAAAGGGAACATCATCAATACAACCAACAAAGCAAACTATCCTTTAGGTTATTTTTCTCTAAGTGAAAGCCAGACTAAAAAATTTAAAATTCAATAAAAAAAATGGAACCCAGAATTGAAACATTAGCTGAGAAAAAGCTGGTTGGAAGATATATAGAAATGTCTTTTACGGATAATAAAACATTTCAACTATGGAGTGGTTTTATGCCAAAAAGAAAAGAAATCCTAAATACGACAAATGATAATTTGTATTCGCTAGAAGTTTTCCCTGACGGTCATTTTGATAATTTTGATCCGGATAAAACTTTTCAAAAATGGGCTGCTGTAGAAGTTAGTGATTACACAAATGTGCCGTCAGAAATGGAAACTCTTATTGTTCCAAATGGCTTATATGCTGTTTTTATACATTATGGGCCTGCATCAGAAGGTCATAAAACCTATCATACTATCTTTGCAGAATGGCTGCCAAATTCTGAATATCTTGCTGACGACAGACCTCATTTTGCAGTAATGGATCATAAATACAAAAAAGACGATCCTGATTCTGAAGAAGAAATTTGGATTCCGATAAAAAAAAGAAACTAACTTTAGCCTAAAAACATGCTGATTGAAACTCTAAAAACGCTTTTAAACCGAGATTTGAATAAACTTAAATTTGAAATTGAATCGTACGAATTCGAAAAACAAATTTGGGCCGTTGAAAACGATATTTCAAATTCTGCCGGAAATCTTTGTCTGCATTTAGTGGGAAACCTCAATACTTATATTGGAGCAGAAATTGGAAAAACAGGATATATCCGTGATCGCCCTTTAGAATTTTCTCTAAAAGACATTTCAAAATCAGAATTAATTCAGAAAATTGAAAACACAATCGCAGTTGTAAATAATGCACTGGACAAACTAACCGAAGGGGATTTAAATTCAATTTATCCGCAGATTGTTTTCGAAAAAGAAATGACAACCGGATTCTTCCTCGTTCACCTTTCTACACATTTAGCTTACCATTTAGGGCAGATTAATTATCATCGTCGTTTATTAGACCGATGAAAAAATCTAACGTAAAATCTAAAAGGTAAAATCAGAAATCTAAATTTCTAGCTGTACATTTGCAAAACATTCAAAAAAACTCACATGTCATCACATCATATAGTCCGAGACGATCAGGAACCAGCTTTGATAATTGCAAACGGAGCTGCCTGCAATCCTGAATTGTTAGGTCAGCTGCTCGAATGGTCCCCGCTGGTTATTGTATTAGACTCAGCCATAGAGAGAGTGATTGAATTAGGAATAAAAGTCGATGTCCTTTTAGGTGATTTTGACCGTGGTTTTGATCCCGAAATTTATAAAACTTCACAATATCCGCTGGAAATTGTTCACACTCCGGATCAGGATAAAACCGATTTGGAGAAAGCTTTTGATTATCTGATTAAACGAAAAATCCCGGCTGTAAATGTTGTTTGGGCAACAGGAAAACGGGCAGATCATACGATTACCAATCTTACGAATATTGTTCGTTACCGCGATTTACTTAAAATTGTTATTCTGGACGATCATTCTAAGATTTTCCTTCTACCAGCAAAATTTGAAAAATGGTATACCGCAAAAACGCCTATTTCGCTGATTCCCATTGGCGTAGTAAACGGAATTTATTCTACCAATTTAGATTATCCGCTGCAAAATGATACTTTAACAATGGGTTACAGAACCGGAAGCAGCAATTCGGTTAAAGAAGATGGTCTTGTCACTATTTCTCACACAAACGGAGATTTATTATTAATGGAATGTTTTGATTAGAAGCTAATCCTGCTGTCCACTATATCTTTTATGGTGAACCCCACCATAAAAGGATGCCGTTCCCATCAGGGCTATGGCAGTCGGTTTCATAATAAAATCTTTCTTCAAAAAAGGAATACCTATCTTTGCACCGAAATAAATCAAAATGAAAGCAGAAAACAATCCCAAAAAAGACAATTTACATCCAAGAAATCTTCATCGCTCCCGATATGATTTTGAACTTCTTATTTCAAATTGTCCGGAATTAAAAGCTTTTATTTCCATCAATAAATATGGAATAGAAACCATTGATTTTAGTAATCCTGCCGCTGTAAAAACCTTAAACAGAGCGCTTTTAAAAACATATTACAATATTGATTATTGGAACATTCCTTTAAATTATCTCTGTCCGCCTATTCCGGGACGTACTGATTATATTCATTACATTGCTGATTTATTAACAGAAACGAATAATAACCAGCTTCCTGATGGAAAGTCTGTTTTGGGATTAGATATCGGAACAGGCTCCAATCTAATCTATCCGATATTAGGAAATTCGATTTATGACTGGGCTTTTGTTGCGACAGATATTGATAAAAAAGCAATTGAAAACTGCAGTAAAATTATCGAAGCAAATCCAAAATTAATCGATTCAATTAGTTTACAGCAGCAAACCGAACCCCGATTTATTTTTAAAAACATTATAATTCCCGAAGATCGGTTTACATTCACGATGTGTAATCCGCCTTTTCATGCTTCTGCCGAAGAAGCGAATAAAAGCGCTGCCAGAAAAGTATCAAATTTAAATCCTAAAGAAAAAAGAAATACAAATCCTGTTCTAAATTTTGGCGGTCAAAATGCCGAATTGTGGTGTAACGGCGGAGAAATTGGATTTGTAACTCAAATGATTTACGAAAGTGCAAAATACGCTTCGCAATGTCTATGGTTTACTACTTTGGTTTCTAAAAAAGAAAATCTTTCATCGATCTATAAAACATTACAAAAAGTCAATGCAGTTTCTGTGAAAACAATCGAAATGTCGCAAGGCCAGAAAAACAGCCGTATTGTTGCGTGGAGTTTTCTAAAGGAAGAAGAACAGAAAAAATGGTTTTTATAAATATTTGATTCCAATACAAAACTTCATAATCTGTTTTCCTGAATTTATTTAATTATTATTTCAAATGTTATTTGGTTTAATGTTTTCAACATAAAAGTATAAATCTTAAAATTATGATACTTTAAAATTAAATTCTGATACACTTTTCGCCTCCAATAATGGTAATTTTAAGTTGAAATTGAACTTATTTATCATGTTAAAACTATACACCCGTCTTGCAATAGTATTATTTTTAGTAACAAGCTGTGCTTCAAAGAAACCAAAATTTGATGATTATGTCTTTAAAACTAAAAGTGAAGAACAAAAATATCAAACTGCTTACGACAAATCTTTAAAACTCTGGGAAATCCTTTATAATCAAGAAGATATTAAAACTTCATTTGGAACTGCGCATGTCATTACCGCTGGTCCAAAAAACGGAAAAGCTTTAGTTTTACTACACGGAATGGACGCCAGTTCTACCATGTGGTATCCAAACATTAAAGCCTTAGCTAAAAATCATCGTATTTATGCCATCGATTTTATAATGGAGCCCAATAAATCAAACTTAACTGCAAAACCACTTTCATCAGAAGAAATTGTTATTTATTACAATGAAATTTTTGATCATTATAAATTAAAAAAATTCGATATAATTGGCGCTTCACGCGGCGGGTGGATTGCAACTCTTTTAGCCACACAGAAAAACAATTCAATAGATAAAATAGTTTTATTGAGCCCGGCGCAAACCTTTAAATTTATCGATAAGGTTGGCAAAACAACTTCGGCATTAATGCTGAAACTTTTTCCAAATGAAAAGAAATTCGGAAAAACGCTTACAGCATTTTCAACACATCCTGAAAAAATAAGTCCGATTTATAAAAGACAGTTTTATTTAGCCAACAAATATGCAAAATCAAATTCCAGTATGCTTAAAATGCATCCTTTTTCAGATAAGGAATTAGAATCTGTTCAAAATCCGGTTTTAGTTTTAATTGGCGATAAAGATGTTATTAATTCCGAAGAAAGTCTGGAACGTGCAAAAAAACATTTACCAAACAGTAAATCGCAGATTATAAAAGATGCGGGGCATTTTTTAACAATCGATCAGCCCAAAATTACCAATGATGCTGTTATTAATTTTTTAGAATAGCTTTTAAACTTTGTATCTTTACAAAACTAATTTTTCATCAGTACCAAATGAATTTCCAAGTAGCTTCAGAATATAGTCCAAAAGGAGATCAGCCCCAAGCGATTCAAAAATTGGCACAAGGTGTAATCGACGGAGAAAAATATCAAACTTTATTAGGAGTTACAGGATCTGGTAAAACATTTACTGTTGCAAATGTTATTCAGGAAGTTCAGCGTCCTACTTTGGTTTTGGCACATAACAAAACTTTGGCGGCGCAGCTGTATTCTGAATTCAAACAGTTTTTTCCGAATAATGCGGTTGAATATTTCGTTTCTTACTACGACTATTATCAGCCTGAAGCTTTTATGCCCGTAACCGGAGTTTTTATTGAAAAAGATTTATCTATCAATGAAGAACTTGAAAAAATGCGTTTAAGCACTACTTCATCACTCCTTTCAGGACGACGAGATGTTTTGGTAGTGGCCTCCGTGTCTTGTCTTTACGGTATTGGAAATCCAGTTGAATTTAAAAAGAACGTAATTGAAATAACCCGAGATCAGGTTATTTCGAGAACAAAACTGCTTCATAGTCTTGTGCAAAGTTTATATGCCAGAACTGAAGCTGATTTTAATCCTGGAACTTTCAGGATTAAAGGGGATACTGTTGAAGTTTACCCAAGTTATGCCGACGATGCTTACAGAATACACTTTTTTGGAGATGAAATTGAAGAAATAGAATCTTTTGATGCCAAGACTTCTCAGGTTATTCAAAAATTTAAAAGACTGACAATTTACCCGGCCAATATGTTTGTGACTTCTCCGGAAGTTTTACAAGGTGCTATTTGGGAAATTCAGCAGGATTTGGTAAAACAAGTAGACTATTTTAAAGAAATTGGCAAACATTTAGAAGCTAAACGTCTGGAAGAAAGAACTAATTTCGACCTTGAAATGATTCGGGAATTAGGTTACTGCTCCGGAATTGAAAATTATTCAAGATATCTTGACGGAAGACAAGCCGGAACAAGACCTTTCTGTTTACTGGATTATTTTCCAAGTGATTATTTAATGGTTGTTGATGAAAGCCACGTAACCGTTTCGCAGGTTCATGCCATGTATGGAGGCGACAGGAGCCGTAAAGAAAATCTAGTCGAATATGGTTTTCGTTTACCTGCCGCTATGGACAACCGGCCTTTAAAATTTGAAGAATTCGAAGCCTTACAAAATCAGGTAATTTACGTATCGGCAACTCCTGCTGATTATGAATTGCAAAAATCTGATGGTATTTATGTCGAGCAGATCATCCGTCCAACGGGATTATTAGATCCTGTTATTGAAGTTCGCCCAAGTTTAAATCAAATTGATGATTTAATTGAAGAAATTCAGGTTCGCTGCGAATTAGACGAAAGGGTTTTGGTTACAACTCTGACAAAAAGAATGGCCGAAGAATTAGCCAAATATTTGACTAAAGTCAGCATCCGCTGTCGTTATATACATTCTGAAGTTGATACATTGGAACGTATCGAAATTATGCAGGATTTACGAAAAGGTATATTTGATGTTTTAATTGGTGTAAACTTACTTCGTGAAGGTTTAGATTTACCTGAAGTTTCACTTGTAGCCATTTTAGATGCAGATAAAGAAGGTTTTTTAAGAAATCATCGTTCTTTAACTCAAACCATTGGGCGTGCCGCAAGGAACTTAAATGGTAAAGCCATTTTGTATGCTGATAAAATTACGGCGAGTATGCAGCGAACAATTGACGAAACCAATTACAGAAGAACAAAACAGATTAATTTTAATGTTGAAAATAACATTACGCCTCAGGCATTAAATAAAAAAATCGAAAGCGCGTTTACAAAAAATCCTTTAGTAGAATACGAATTAGGACATACTTTACCGGCTGCTGCAGAACCGGAAACAGCCTATATGTCAAAAGCTGAGCTGGAAAAAATGATTCGTGAAAAACGAAAATCGATGGAAAAAGCAGCAAAAGACCTGGATTTTATGCAGGCCGCAAAACTGCGTGACGATATTAAAAAATTACAGGAACAATTATCTTAATTGTGTTGTTCCTGAAACACTCTTAATAAAACTTTAGGCTCAATCATAGCGTTTGGAGCCTTTTTCATCAAATCTAAAATTCGTTTTACCGCACTTGGATTTAATCCCATTTCGATTGCAATCTGTCGGATGGCTTTTGCTTCCTTTTCGTGTAAAATTCCATCGCAATGCATAATTAAAGCTAATCTGTAAAACTGCTGAATACGCTGAAATTCAGATTTTACTATCACCGGCTTTGTTTCCTGATGAAATAAATCACGAAAAACCTCCGGATCAACATGCAATTCCTGAGCAACTTTCCACAAAAAATCATACTCTCTTTTATGCAATTGCCCATCGACAGTCGAAAATGTAATCAATTCTAAAAGTAAACTTTTCTTTTGTGCCTCGGTATTCATCAATTTGTTATTTTTAGCTAAAATATTCTTTTAATTTTAAAACACAAAATCTTATGATTCGGGGATTTTTCATATTTATATTTCTTTGGATGATTTCCGGAAATGCACAAAGTACTGCATCAAAAAACGTTTCAAGCTTTACAATTGAAGCTCTTCAATTAAATACAAAAAAGAAAATCTGGATTTATCTTCCTGAAAATTATTCGGCTTCAGCCAAAAAATACAGCGTGATTTATATGCACGATGCCCAAAATCTGTTTGATGCCAAAACTTCTTTTGTAGGAGAATGGAATGTCGACGAAAAATTAGACAGCTTAAAAGCGCAGGTCATCGTAGTTGGAATTGAACACGGAAATGAGAAACGCATAGACGAATTAACGCCTTTTAAAAATGAAAAATACGGTGGCGGAAATGCAGATAATTATTTGGAATTTATCGTAAAAACATTAAAACCTTACATCGATAAAAACTACAGAACCAAACCAAAAAAGAAAAATACGATCATTTTTGGAAGTTCACTTGGCGGTTTGGTTTCGTATTATGCAGCCCTTAAATATCCTGACGTTTTTGGAAAAGCCGGCATTTTTTCTCCTTCCTTTTGGTATACAAATGACATTTACACCTTTACCGAAAACACACCAAAAGTTAAAACGAAATTTTATTTTTTATGCGGTGATAAGGAAGACGAAAATATGGTAAAAGACATGACAAAAATGGAAAAGTTATTGGATACAAAACGCTGCTATTGTCTTCATCTCACTAAATCGAAAGTTGTAAAAGGCGGCGAACATAATGAAAAATTATGGAGAGACAATTTTGCAGAGGCAATTTTGTGGTTAGGCTATTAATTCTATTTTTAATTTATGAAACTTACCTTAAAAGCTTACGATTTAAAATTAAAACATACTTTTCGAATTTCGAGAAAAACAATTGATTTTCAGCCTTCGCTAATTGTAATATTAGAACAAGACGGATTTTTTGGGTATGGAGAAGCAACTTCAAATCCGTATTATAATATTACAATCGAAATTCTGCAAAATGATATCGAACAGATTCGTACGCTGATTGAAGAAACTTCAACTGAAACCCCTGAAGAATTCTGGACAAAAATTGCTCCGTTTTTAAAAAATAATCCGTTTGCGTTATGTGCGCTGGACAATGCCTATAATGACTTATATGCCCGTAAAAAAGGTAAAAAACTATACGAATTGTGGAATTACGATATTGGTCATAATCCGTTGACGAATTATACGATTGGAATTGATACCGTCGAAAATATGGTCAAAAAAATGGAAGAACTTCCCTGGCCTATTTATAAAATTAAACTCGGAACTCCCGATGATATTACCATTGTAACCGAATTGCGAAAACACAGCGATGCTATTTTCAGGGTCGATGCCAATTGCGCCTGGACAGTCGGGGAAACTTTAAACAATGCAAAGGCTTTTAAAAATTTAAATATTGAATTTATTGAACAGCCTTTAAATGCAGATGACTGGGATGGTCAGCGAGAGGTTTTTACAAAATCGGTTTTACCAATAATAGCCGATGAAAGCTGTATAAAAGAAGAAGATGTCGCAAAGTGTTATAATCATTTTCATGGCGTAAATATTAAATTGATGAAATGCGGCGGCATAACTCCGGGAAGAAGAATGATTGCCGAAGCGAAAAAACTTGGTTTAAAAACAATGGTGGGATGTATGACAGAATCGTCTGTTGGAATTTCTGCAATTGCCCATTTATTACCGGAACTCGATTATGTCGATATGGATGGCGCGCTTCTTTTGGCAGAAGATATTGCAAGCGGAGTTTCAATTAAATATGGAAAAACCATTTATCCTGAGAAGACAGGAATTGGCGTAACATTATTCTAACATTTCCTTTTAAAATAATGTACCTTTGTAGAAATATTTCAGAAATAAGATTTAAAACCTGAAACCTGAAATCTTACACTTGAAACAAAAAAGAAAAATGACAAACAACGATATACTTAAAAAACTACGCGTGGCTTTAATGCTCCGTGACGATCAAATAGTAGAGATTTTAGAATTAGTAGATTTTAGAATTTCCAAATCTGAATTGGGCGCTTTTTTCAGGGCCGAAGATCATCCAAATTATATGGAATGCGGCGATCAGGTTTTGAGAAACTTCTTAAACGGATTAGTAATTCATTTAAGAGGAACAAAAGAAAATCCGAAAAACCCAAATGATGTTTTAGCAAAACACAAAGCTGAAATTCCGAAGAAAGAAACATCTAAAGAGAGACCTGAATTTAAAGCTGCGCCAAAAGACAGCGAAAAAGGAAGAGGTGATCAAAAACCTTCAAATACAGGAGCTGCAAAAAGACCCAAGAAGAAGGAATTCCCAAAAGGAAATGGAAAAGTACAAGTGGTAGAAAAAGTGGTTTACAAAAACGGGAAAAATAAGAAGTAAATTAACCGCAAAGTACGCAGAGATTTTTTAGCCACAGATTTCACAGATTATATTGATTTTAAATCCTTTTAATCTGTAAAATCTGTGGCTATATTTTTTAATGAAAATCATTTTTTTACGAATCTCACGTTTTGTAACCACATTGCTAAACTTTGCGTAGACGCACTGCAGTGCGTCTCTACGATATGCTTTGAACATAAAAAAACCATTCCTTTTGGGAATGGTTTTTTTTATAATTGAATTTCTTATTTTAATTAAGAAAGAGCAGCTTTAACCTGGTCAGCAGCTTCCTGGAACTGAACAGCTGATAAAATTGGCATACCAGAATTATCAATTAATTCTTTTGCAATTTCAGCGTTTGTTCCTTGTAAACGTACAATGATTGGCACTTTAATAGCGTCACCCATGTTTTTGTAAGCATCAACTACACCCTGAGCAACACGGTCACAACGAACGATTCCTCCGAAGATGTTAATTAAGATAGCTTTTACGTTTGGATCTTTTAAGATAATACGGAAAGCTGTTTCAACACGCTTAGCATCTGCAGTTCCACCAACGTCAAGGAAGTTAGCAGGCTCAAAACCAGCATATTTAATTAAGTCCATTGTTGCCATAGCAAGACCAGCTCCGTTTACCATACATCCTACAGTACCATCAAGGTCAACATAGTTTAGACCAACTTCTTTAGCTTCAACTTCAATTGGATTCTCCTCACGGATATCTCTCATTTCAGCATATTTTGGTTGTCTGTATAAAGCGTTATCGTCAATATTTACTTTAGCATCAACAGCTAAGATTTTGTTATCAGAAGTTTTAAGAACCGGATTGATTTCAAACATAGAAGCATCAGAACCAATGTAAGCATTGTATAATGCATCAATGAATTTCACCATTTCTTTAAAAGCATTTCCTGAAAGACCTAAATTGAAAGCAATTCTTCTGGCCTGGAAACCTTGTAATCCAACAGAAGGATCAATTTCTTCTGTAAAGATTAAGTGTGGAGTATGTTCAGCAACTTCTTCGATATCCATTCCACCTTCAGTAGAATACATGATCATGTTGCGTCCTGTACCTCTATTCAATAAAACAGAAACATAAAATTCAGAAGTTTCACTTTCACCCGGATAGTAAACATCTTCTGCAACTAATACCTTATTTACTTTTTTACCTTCAGGCGGAGTCTGAGGTGTAATTAACTGCATTCCGATGATTTGCTGCGCTAACTCTTCAACTTGTTGTAAGTTTTTTGCCAGCTTAACTCCACCGCCTTTTCCACGACCACCTGCGTGAATTTGTGCTTTTATTACGTGCCATCCTGTACCAGTTTCGGCAGTTAATTGTTTTGCAGCAGCTACAGCTTCAACCGCATTGTTAGCCACAATTCCGCGTTGTACGCGTACTCCGTAACTCGCTAAAATTTCTTTTCCTTGATATTCGTGTATGTTCATAATATTGAATTTGTCTGGTTCTGAATTTATTTCAGAATAAAAGTGCGACAAAAGTAACAAAATACAACTTAATAGTAAAATCTTTTTCTATTAAAAAATGACGCATATAGGTATTAAACGTTTATTCTTTTTCAACGCAAAGAAATAGTTAACGTAATGATTTGTTAAAGTTAACTGGAATCCACTAAAACGTTTGATATTTAACAAAAAAATCATTGATTTTATTAGCCTTACGACGATTTTTCTTAATATATTTTAATTGAGATTATCATTTTATCATTTCGCAATGGTTAATATAATATTATTATCAATTAAGAAGCCTTTTTCTAATATTACAACAAAAATGTAAGCGAAAGTATAATTTCAATACATTATGTTTAACGAAATCTTTATTTTTGTAGAAAAAATATCAAGAATGAAAGTTAAAGAACAAGGGCTTTATCTGCCTGAATTTGAACACGACAATTGTGGTGCAGGATTTATTTGTAATTTGAATGGTATTAAATCAAATGATATTATTCACAAAGCATTAGACATCTTAATTAAATTGGAACATCGTGGTGCCGTTAGTTCTGATGGAAGAACTGGTGACGGGGCCGGAATTTTATTCGACATCCCACATGATTTTTTTAAGAAGGTATGTGACTTTGAAATCCCTGAAACTCGTGAGTATGCAGTAGGAATGGTTTTTTTACCAAAAAGCAAAAACCAGGTTTCTTTTTGTATCAATGCATTTGAAGCAACCGTTAAAGATCAGAACTTAAAGATCTTAGGCTGGAGAGATGTACCTGTTGACGTTGAAAATTTAGGGCAGATCGCCGCAGAAAAAGAACCGACAGTTAAACAAGTTTTCGTTTCTAAAAATGGACAGGATTTAACTGAACAAGAATTTAATGCAAAACTTTTTGCAGCCAGAAAAATTGCCGAACATGCCGTAAGAGGATCCAAAACTTCTGAAAGCCACATGTTTTATTTTTCTAGTTTATCGACCACTACTATAATATATAAAGGTCTATTGATGCCGGAAGACATCAGCCGTTATTATATAGATTTAAAAGATCCGGACCTGGTAACTCGTCTTGCACTTGTACACCAGCGTTTCTCTACTAATACATTCCCGTCTTGGGATCTTGCACAGCCATTTAGATATATGTGTCATAATGGTGAGATCAATACACTTCGTGGAAACGTAAGCCGTATGCGTGCTCGTGAAGAGCTGATGCAAAGCAAAGTTTTTGGTGATGATATCAAAAAATTATTCCCTATTATCTTAGAAGGAAAATCTGATTCTGCTTCTATGGATATGGTGGTGGAGCTTTTATTAATGACAGGTCGTTCATTGCCAGAAGCGATGATGATGGTTGTTCCTGAAGCCTGGGAAAAACACCAGACAATGTCTCCGGAGAAAAGAGCTTTCTACGAGTTTAATGCTTGTATTATGGAACCTTGGGATGGTCCTGCTTCTATTCCGTTTACTGATGGAAATGTGATTGGAGCTTTACTGGACAGAAACGGACTTCGTCCTTCCCGTTATACTTTAACGCATAGCGGTTTCGTAATTATGTCATCTGAAATTGGTGTTCTTGACATCGATCCGGAAGATGTAATTCAGCACGGACGTTTAGAGCCTGGAAAAATGTTCCTGGTTGACATGAACGAAGGAAGAATTATAGAAGATGAAGAAGTTAAAAAAGCGATAGTTACAAAACGTCCTTATCAGGAATGGTTAGATGAAAACTTATTGCCTTTATCTAAAGTTCCTTATACTAACAACCCTACTCCTGTTGAAAAATTAGATTTCTTAACAAGACAGCGTTTGTTTGGTTATACTATTGAAGATTTAAAAACGATCATTAACCCAATGGGTGGTCAGGGAGCTGAAGCAATCAGTTCTATGGGTAACGATACACCTTTGGCAGTATTATCAGATCAGCCTCAGTTATTATACAACTATTTCAAACAATTATTTGCTCAGGTTACTAATCCGCCTTTGGATGGTATTCGTGAAGAAATCATT
The DNA here is from genome assembly GCF_001429765.1 of Flavobacterium sp. Root901. Classification (GTDB taxonomy): domain Bacteria; phylum Bacteroidota; class Bacteroidia; order Flavobacteriales; family Flavobacteriaceae; genus Flavobacterium. Next base: position 114,565 of record NZ_LMJB01000010.1, on the reverse strand, counting down.
ACTGATATTAGTTTGGCAGTTGGAGGAGATTTCAACATTTTCGAAATTGAATCTAAACAATGTAAAAAATTAAAAATCCAGAATCCGGTTATTTCTAACGAGGATTTGGATAAAATCAGAAATATCGATCACGCAGATTTCAAATCGGCTACAATTTCTACTTTATATAAAATAGAAAAAGGAGTTAACGGCTTGGAGCGCGCTCTTGAAAAATGCGTTCAGGCAACTTTTAAAGCGGTTAATGAAGGATGCAATATCATTATCTTGTCAGATAGAGGCGTAAGCGAAGAATTAGCACCAATTCCAATGTTGTTGGCGTGTTCTTATATTCACCACTCTTTGAACATTTTACAGGTTCGTTCTAAATTCGGAATCATAATTGAATCTGCAGAACCACGTGAACCGCATCATTTTGCTTTATTGTTTGGATACGGTGCAAGTGCCATCAATCCTTACATGGTAAACGAAATCATTCACGATCAGGTTGCACAAGGTTTTATTACCGGAGTAAAAGCAGATTATGCTATTGTAAATTACAACAAAGCTATTGCAAAAGGTATCGTTAAGATCATGAACAAAATTGGGATCTCTACTTTACATTCGTACAGAGCTGCTCAGATTTTCGAGATTTTAGGATTAAACAAAACATTTACATCTAAATATTTCCCATATACACCTTCAAGAATCGAAGGAATTGGTTTAATGGAAGTAGAAAAAGAAGTAAAAAAACGTTTCCAGAAAGCTTTCCCAAATTCAAAAATTGCAAACTTGCTTTCTCTTGAAATTGGAGGTATTTACAGATGGAGACGCGGTGGTGAAAAACACATGTTTAACCCGACCACTATTTCTAAATTACAACAGGCAGTTCGTTTAAACAGTCCTGAAAGTTATAAAGAATATTCTAATGCCGTTAATGAGCAAAGTTCCAACTTAATGACAATTAGAGGTTTATTTGAATTTAACAATCTTGACCCTATTTCTATTGACGAAGTAGAACCATGGACAGAAATTGTAAAGAAATTCAAAACCGGAGCAATGTCTTATGGATCTATCAGCCAGGAAGCGCATGAGAATTTAGCGATTGCAATGAACAGAATTGGCGGAAAAAGTAACTCTGGAGAAGGTGGAGAAGATCCAAAACGTTTCCAGAAAGAAATTAACGGAGATTCCAGAAACTCTGCGATCAAACAAGTGGCGTCGGGACGTTTTGGTGTTTCGATCAACTATTTGACAAATGCTAAAGAAATCCAGATCAAAATGGCTCAGGGAGCAAAACCTGGAGAAGGCGGGCAGTTACCGGGAGAAAAAGTAGTGCCTTGGATTGCCGAAACCAGAAACTCTACGCCTTATGTAGGTTTGATTTCGCCTCCGCCTCACCACGATATTTATTCTATTGAGGATTTATCTCAGTTGATTTATGATTTGAAAAATGCAAACCGTGAAGCTCGTGTAAACGTAAAATTAGTATCAGAAGTTGGAGTTGGAACCATCGCTGCCGGTGTTGCCAAAGCAAAAGCAGATGTTATCTTAATTTCTGGTTATGACGGAGGAACTGGTGCTGCACCACTTACTTCATTACAACACACAGGTATTCCATGGGAACTTGGTTTAGCAGAAGCACAGCAGACTTTAATTTTGAATGATTTAAGAAGCCGTGTAGTTCTGGAGTGTGACGGACAGTTAAAAACAGGTCGTGACGTTGCTATCGCAGCTTTACTTGGAGCAGAAGAATTTGGTTTTGCAACGGCTCCGCTTGTAGCTTCGGGATGTATTATGATGAGAGCTTGTCACTTAAATACTTGTCCGGTTGGTATTGCCACTCAGGATCCTGAATTGAGAAAAAACTTTAAAGGAACTCCGGAGCATGTAATCAACTTTATGTATTTTATTGCTGAGGAATTGAGAGAAATTATGGCTCAGTTAGGTTTCAGAACTTTAAAAGAAATGGTTGGTCAGTCACAAAAATTAAATGTGAATAAAGCGATCAAACATTATAAAGCAAATGGTTTAGATTTATCACCAATTCTATACAAACCGGAAAAAGCGAAAACACAGCCAAATCACAATACAACCAGTCAAGATCACCAACTTGAAAACGTATTAGATTTTGATATTATCAAAGAAGCAATTCCGTCTATTTATAGAAAAGAGAAAACAAGAGTAACATTTAAAATTAAGAATACAGACCGTTCTGTAGGTGCGATTTTGAGTAATGAAATCTCAAAAATATATGGCGCACAAGGATTACCAGATGACACTATTTTAGTTGATTTTGAAGGTTCTGCCGGACAAAGTTTTGGTGCTTTTGCCACAAACGGATTGTCATTTAAAATTCACGGAAACTGTAATGATTATTTAGGAAAAGGGCTGTCCGGAGGAAAACTAATTGTAAAAGTCCCTCCTACTGCAACTTTCAAACCTGAAGAAAATATCATTATTGGAAACGTTGCCCTTTACGGAGCTATTACCGGAGAGGCTTATATTAATGGTATGGCCGGAGAGCGTTTCTGTGTTAGAAATTCCGGAGCAACAGCAGTTGTTGAAGGAATTGGAGATCACGGATGCGAGTACATGACCGGTGGTACAGTGGTAGTTTTAGGAAAAACAGGAAGAAACTTCGCAGCAGGTATGAGCGGCGGTGTGGCTTATGTTTATGATCCGAATAAGAAATTCGATTCTAAGGTGTGTAACATGGAAATGGTTGCATTTGATCCATTGGAAGAAGAAGATCTTACGAAACTGCGAAAACTGATCAAAAACCATTCATTGTATACCAGCAGTCCATTAGCAAAAAGAATTTTAGCAGACTGGGAAAATCAAATACAGCACTTCGTAAAAGTAATGCCGACAGATTACAAAAAAGCATTACAAAGAATTGCAGAAGAGAAAAAAATAGAAGAATTAATAGCTGATTAAAAAAGGTTCTGAGGTACTAAGTTTCTGAGGTGCTAAGGTTTGATTTTTCAACTTACACCTCACATCTCACAACTAAATCAAATTAAAATGTCATGGGTAAAATAGGCGGATTTAAAGAATATAACAGAGCCGACGAAAGTAATTTAGCAGTTGCAGAACGTGTTTCTAACTACAACGAATTTACTATTCCGTTAGCAAAAGATAAAATAAAAGAACAAGGATCAAGATGTATGGACTGTGGAATTCCTTTTTGCCACAGTGGTTGTCCGTTAGGAAATTTAATTCCTGACTTCAACGACATGGTACATCAGGAAGAATGGCAGAGCGCACTGGAGATTTTGCAGTCTACAAACAACTTCCCGGAATTTACAGGCCGTTTATGTCCTGCTCCATGTGAAAAATCATGTGTATTAGGAATCATCAAAGATCCGGTTTCTATCGAAAATATCGAAAAAAGCATCGTAGAAAGAGGTTTTGCTGAAGGATGGATTAAACCTCAGCCGCCAAAATCAAGAACGGGTAAAACTGTTGCTGTTATTGGTTCAGGACCCGCAGGTCTTGCAGCTGCTCAGCAATTAAACAGAGCCGGTCACACGGTTACTGTTTTCGAAAGAGACAATGCAATTGGAGGTTTATTACGTTACGGAATTCCGAATTTCAAATTAGAAAAAGGAATTATCGACAGACGTGTAGCAATCCTTGAAGCAGAAGGAATCACTTTTAAAACTAATGTAAATGTTGGGGTAAACTTTAGCATTGAAGAATTAAACGCATTTGATTCTATCGTTTTATGCGGAGGAGCAACTGAAAGAAGAAGCCTTCCAACTAAAGGAATCGAAAGCAAAGGAGTTGTTCAGGCAATGGATTTCCTGACACAGCAGACTAAAGTTTTATACGGAGAATCTATTCCGGACCAGATAAAAGCAACTGGAAAAGATGTTATCGTAATTGGTGGTGGAGATACCGGTTCTGACTGTATTGGTACTTCTAACAGACACGGAGCTAAATCGGTTACTAATTTTGAGATTTTACCAAAACCTCCGGTTGGAAGAAGCGAGTCCACACCTTGGCCTTTCTGGCCTTTGCAGTTAAAAACATCTTCTTCTCACGAAGAAGGCTGCGACAGAAACTGGTTAATCAATACTAAAGAATTCATTTCTAACGACAAGGGCGAATTAACAGGATTAAAAACCGTTGAAGTACAATGGAAAATGACTCCGGGACAAAGACCGGAACTTATTGAAAAAGAAGGTTCTGAGAAAATCTGGCCTTGCGACTTAGCGTTATTGGCTCTTGGATTTACAGGTCCAGAGAAAACGTTAAGCGAGCAATTAGGCATTGAAACTGATATGAGAAGCAATTACAAAGCACATAACTATCAGACAAACGTTCCTCATATCTTCACAGCTGGAGATATGCGTCGTGGACAATCATTAATCGTGTGGGCTATTTCAGAAGGTCGCGAAGCAGCAAGAGAAGTAGATTTATTCCTTATGGGATCTACCAACCTGCCTACTAAAGGAAAAGGAGATTTACCGAGTTTGTAATCTAAGGCTCTAAGGCTCTAAGGTTCTGAGATGCTAAGTTTCTAAGGTTTTCTCACTGGATCTTAAACTGAAATTATAAAATCTTTATTCCGATAAACAACATAACTACTAACAAACCCTTGAATTTTTATTCAGGGGTTTTGTTTTTTTGCCACAGATTATAATGATTAAAAAGATTTTTTTGTGCCGTGACACGAGCAATAGCTAACTGGCGAAGCAATTACACAAATTCACTAATTCCTTTTAAAAAAACAATTCTATCTCCATCATTCAAACATAGCCCGAGGTTTCAACCTTGGGAAAAGGATGATTATTACAATACTTTGTGTCCCAAGGTTGAAACCTCGGGCTATTTTACAATTGCAAAAGATTATTAATTCTAAAAGCAATCAGTTCAAATCATTTAATCTGTAGCATACAATTAATTTAATAATTAGTGTAATTCGCCAGTTCGCTATCGCTCGTGTTGTGGTAAAAAACAAAAAATTTTAGTATCTTAAAACCTCAGCGTCTCAGAACCTTAAACGAATTTATAAAAATTTGAAATAGCCTTCTTTTTGTTTAAAAACAAACAATTTGTTACAATTTGTTATTTTTCTGCAATTTATTTGTAGAGTATGAAAAGTGTAATACATTTGCTCAAAATAGTTTATAAAAATGCAAGCAAAAGATTTACTGCAGTTAGCAGACCAATTTGGAAGTCCATTGTATGTTTACGATGCCGAAAAAATCCAATCTCAGTACAACAGATTAACTAAAGCTTTCTCTAAAGTAGAAAACTTAAGAGTTAATTATGCCATGAAGGCATTGTCTAACGTTGCGATTCTTCAGTTATTAAAGAACATGGGGTCTGGCTTAGACACTGTATCAATTCAGGAGGTTTTATTAGGACTTCATGCTGGCTATGAACCTGATAGAATTTTCTTTACACCAAACGGCGTTTCTCTTGAAGAAATCGAAGAAGTAGCCGCAATGGGAGTACAAATTAATATCGACAATTTATCTATTCTGGAGCAATTCGGGACAAAACATCCACATATTCCGGTATGTATTCGTATCAATCCACATGTAATGGCGGGAGGAAATGCTAATATTTCTGTTGGACATATTGATAGTAAATTCGGAATTTCTGTACATCAGATTCCGCATATTTTGCGAATTGTCGAAAACACTAAAATGAGCATCGTTGGAATTCACATGCACACTGGATCTGATATTCTAGATATCGAAGTATTCTTGTATGCTGCTGAAATTTTGTTTGATACAGCAAAACATTTCAAAGATTTGCAATTCTTAGATTTCGGAAGCGGATTTAAAGTTCCTTACAAAAAAGACGATATAGAAACAGACATTGAGGAATTAGGTAAAAAATTATCAAAAAGATTCAACTCTTTCTGTGCAGAATACGGCAGAGATTTAACTTTGATTTTCGAACCGGGTAAATTCCTTGTGAGTGAAGCAGGTTTCTTCTTAGCAAAAGTAAACGTAGTAAAACAAACAACATCAACAGTTTTCGCGGGAATCGATAGTGGTTTTAACCACTTAATCCGTCCGATGTTTTATGGTTCGCAGCACTACATCGAAAACATCTCAAACCCAAAAGGAAAAGAGCGTTTTTACTCTGTTGTAGGATACATTTGCGAAACAGATACTTTCGCCAACAACCGTAGAATTCAGGAAATTAACGAAGGAGATATCTTGGCTTTCCGTAACGCTGGAGCATATTGCTTTTCAATGTCTTCGAACTACAATTCAAGATACAAACCAGCCGAAGTACTTTGGATGAACGGACAAGGAATCCTAATTCGTGCACATGAAACTTTCGAAGATTTACTTAAAAATCAAATTCCGCTGCCACAAGAAGTTGCAGCAGTTTAAAAATAGAAAAAAAGAGAATATCACTTTAATCCCGTTTCTTAATTGAGGCGGGATTTTTTTTATTTATTGCTGCGTGTTTTTAGCACACAGATTTTGAAGATTAAACGGATTTTATTTAGATCGAAATTGTAATACTGAGATAAGCCTAAGCTCTTATTTATTGACATTTATCTCCAATCTTGTCATTTCGACGAAGGAAATCCTCGCAAGTAGCTCCACAAAGCATAATCATTTTCATTATATAATTAGTAAGCCATTTACGAAAAACCATATATAATTCTTTTAATTTCAATGCGCCTAATAAAGTTGTAGACTTTACGAACGTTTAGTTCAGGCGGAAAAAGACAAAAACAAATATTTATAAAAATTACTGAAAGAAAATAATCCTTCAATAATAAAATTTTACCAAAGCACAATTATCTCGCGATTTTGTGCTTTTTTTGTAAAACCAAATCAAACCCAGAAATAAATGAAACTTACCCTTCCCTTATCAGCACTATTCCTACTATTTACAATCAACTCTTTCAGCCAAACCATTGCTGATTTAAAACTAAAACCAAAAGAGATTCCGAAAGGCGGTTATGTGGCAAGCGACGGAAATATCTGCATTACACCTCAGGCCTGCACTTTTTATAATGACATTGAAACGTATGCCAATATTGTTGGCACTGTAAAAAGTAAAGCAATTCAAAGTTTTAAAAACAAAGCCGATCGCGGTTCTATCATGTATTTTGAATTTGAACACGTGTTTAAAGGCGATCGTTTTCTCCAGGGATTATTGTGGGGAAAAGACGGACAGCCAACAGATGAACATCCCGAAGAATATATAGCAAAAGGAAAATTTTTAATTATTTGGAGTTTCAAACCAGACAGTCCGATTAGAGAAAAATCAGAAGCTAAAATAGAAGCGCTTTTGCCATAAAATTCAAGTTTCATATTTATTATTCAAATCCACATTAATCTAACCTTCATTTTTAATTCGTACTTTCGACAATTAAAAAATATCAAAATGAAACCACAAATACGTGTCCTGATTTACTCTATTCTCTTCTTTTTGTATCTAACTTCAACCCACTTTTTACTTTCGCTGGGTGAAATTTTAAAGACAGATCCTTACAGAACTTTAGGTTGTGGTTTTGCGGTTTTAAATCTTCTTTATGCGTTTTTAGGATTAAAATGGAAACCTTTATTAAATGTAATTTGTGCTGTTGTAATTGCCGCTTTGGCTTTATTTCTAGCGTTGCAGTTTACCAATTTACATCTGTTTTTAAATTACGATCCGTATCAGGTTAAGACGGCAATATTTGCTAATGCTGTATTTTCTATTATTTTTTGGGAGATTGTGTATCAGATAAAAAGCAGAAACTGATAAAAATAAATTCAATCACCTGTTTTACCCAATTCATTTCAGATTAGCATTGTTTTTAAATAGAAACTGATTTCAGATACTTAAAAATAATTCATTAGTTTTACTTTAAGTATTTAAAAATCAAACTTATGAAACGACTGCAATCAATCGACATTGTCCGCGGAATTGTAATGATTATTATGGCTCTGGATCATGTTCGGGATTTAATGCACGTCGATTCAATTACACAAAGTCCAACCGATTTAGCAACGACTTCTCCTTTGTTGTTTTTTACACGCTGGATTACACATCTATGCGCTCCTAGTTTTGTTTTTTTGGCAGGAACCTCGGTTTATCTTTCTCTCCAAAACAAAAACAGCAGCGAAACAAGAAAGCATTTGTTTAAAAGAGGTTTTTGGTTAATCTTTCTGGAATTTACAGTTGTTAATTTCGGATTGTTCTTCGATATTGGTTTTCATTCCCTTCTATTTGAAGTGATAGCCGCAATTGGTTTTGGATTTATTATTTTGGGGTTACTATTGAAAATCCGCTCCAAAATACTCGGAATCATTGGACTAGTGATTATCTTTTTCCACAACCTTTTACCTTTGCTGCCATTTACAGAAAATTCAGTTTTAAAAGTCATTTTATCACCTTTTTTCGGCCCAATCGTTATACCATTTTCGGGAAGAGCATTTATAATGGCGTATCCGCCAATTCCATGGCTGGGTATTATGCTGGTTGGTTTTGCGTCGGGGAAATTCTTTGAACTGGCAGAAGAAAAAAGAAAAAAGCTATTCATACAAATTGGCTTGAGCGCTTTGGTTTTATTTGTCATCTTTCGCTGTATCAATATTTATGGCGATCCGGCTTTATGGGATTCACAAAGAGATGCTCTTTTTACGTTTTTGTCTTTTATGAATATTACCAAATATCCGCCTTCACTCCTTTTTTGTCTAACCACATTAGGGATTATGTTTTTACTGCTTGCTTTTGCGGAACAATTTCACGGCAAAATCAAAAAAGTAACGCTGGTTTATGGTAAAGTCCCTTTGTTTTATTTTGTTGTTCACTTTTATATTATTCATATTCTCACACTGCTGATGCTTTTTGCGCAAGGCTTCAATTGGTCGCAGCTTGAATTTGTATCCGGAACTTTTGGAAGACCAAAAAACACAGTAAGCGGTTTACCGCTTTGGGCAATTTATTTAATATGGATTTTTGTTGTGTTATTGCTGTACAAACCCTGCAAGTGGTTTGGAAAATATAAAGCTGAAAATAAATATTGGTGGTTAAAATATATTTAATTATGTAAGTTTATTTTTATATTTTTGCGCAGTCAAAAAATCAGACATGAAAAACAATGCTGAAATTGCAGATCGTTTTAGGGAAACTATTTTAAACGGAACATGGATGGCAAATACCAATTATAAACATCAGCTTGAAAATTTAGATTGGAAAACCGGGAAATATTTCTAAATAAATTCTGGATTGCTGCCGAAGAGTTTGCATCTTTCGTTGAGAAAATGACTGATGAACAATTAGATCAGGCTTTTGTAGATGAAAAATATGGAACTTACAGAAGAAACATTGAAGCCATGATCGAACACAGTTATTACCATTTAGCACAGATTGTTTTGATCAAAAAGCTATTGTCAGAATAAAAACCGGCTTTATAAATTATAAAAGTTTAATAAACTATAAATGAAAAAAATTGCATTTTTATTGATCTCTGTAGTTTTCTTTTCAGGTTGTAAAGAAAACAAAAAGGAAGAAACACAAACTACTACAAAGACCGAATTGAGTAAACCTGAAGACAAAAACTTTGTTTTAACAGTACAAAAAATCGATTCTACACAATTTCCAGCTTCAATTAAATACGAAGGTTTTGTAAAGAATGCTGTCCGCTGGAAAGATAAAGCAGGCGATAATATCGTAATTACAACCGAAACCGGATATTATACAAGCAAAAAATTCAAACATGAATCTGATGGTTCTGATGCTGAGTTATTTGCTTATCATTTTATAGTTTCGGGAAATGAAGTAAAACAAACGTGGAAAGTTTATGACTATATTTCAGATTGTCCGGTTGATATTGTGGCTTCGTTTGTAAAAAACACATTTCAAATTACAGATTTAGATAAAAACGGAATCGCAGAAACCTGGCTGATGTATAAAAAAACCTGTCACGGAGACGTGAGCCCGTGTGATATGAAAATTATCATGTACGAAGGGAATCAAAAATATGCTATGCGCGGAGAAAGCCGGGTTCAGGTTGGTGTTGATGACAACGGCAAAAAACAATTTGCTGGCGGTGAATATAAACTGGATGAAAACTTCAAAAAAGGACCAAAAGTTTTTAGTGAGGCTGCCCAAAAATTATGGAATGATAATGTAATTGAAACCTGGGAAAATTAATTTTTCTGTCGTTTCACTTCTTTTTATTTCATTTGTTATGAAAAACAAAACGTCTAATTTAGCCCCGATAGAGCCGGTATCCTCGTAATCCCGATGACTATCGGGATGAAGAGATAAAGGCGAAAGCGGGACTGAAGTTATTATGAAAACGGAAATTTCCTGCTCCTAAAAAAATTAAAAAAGGCATAGTTGTTGAAAGTTAAAAAAGATATATTTACACCTTCAAAAGAGAAACTATGCAAAAAACTACTTTACTATTTTCTATATTTTTTTTGGTTCTTTCTTCCTGCGGCGTTAAAACCACTCAGTCCTTAATAAGCGATGGAAATTATGACGGTGCGATTGATCGTGCTGTTGAAGCTTTGAGAACCAACAAAGATTCTAAGGGAAAACAAGATTATGTGTATTTGCTTGAAGATGCGTTTGCAAAAGCAAAAGATCGTGATTTGCGAAATTTGGATATGATGTCAAAAGAATCAAATCCGGCAAATGCGGAGCGTATTTATAACACATATTTACAGCTCAATAACCGTCAGGAAAAAATCAGGCCATTATTGCCGCTGCGTTTATTAAAACAAGGCAGAAATGCTGATTTTCCGTTTGATAATTACTCCGATCAGATTGTGAACAGCAGAAATGTGCTTTCGAAATATTTATATGATAATGCTTCGGCACTTTTAAAATCGAATAATAAACTTGATTTCAGAAAAGCGTATGATGATTTTTATTATCTGGAAAGTATAAATCCAAATTATAAAAACACCAAAAAATTAATGGACGATGCACAGTTTAAAGGAACTGATTTTGTGGATGTTTATGCCCGAAATGAAACCGATATGGTGATTCCAAAACTGCTTCAGGACGATCTATTGGATTTTAAAACATATGGTTTAAATGATAAATGGACGGTTTACCATAACGCCAGACAAAAAAACATCAATTACGATTATAGTCTGGTTATCAATTTCAGACAAATCGTAATTTCGCCGGAACAAATTAAAGAGAAAGAATTTATTAAGGAAAGACAGGTAAAAGATGGGGTAAAAACACTTCTTGACGGCCGCGGAAGACCTGTAAAAGACAGCTTAGGAAAAGAAATCAAAGTGGACAATTATAGAATTCTCCGCGCTAATATTTACGAATTCAGGCAATTTAAATCCTGTCAGGTAACAGCAAAAATTGATTATGTCGACTTAAAAACCAATCAGTTAATCCAGACGTTTCCCGTGAGCAGTGAGTTTGTTTTTGAAAATATTTACTCGACTTACAAAGGCGACAGAAATGCCTGCGATGACAGCTATATTTCCTATTTCAATAAACGTGCGGTTCCTTTTCCAAATAATGAACAAATGGTGTATGATACAGGCGAAGACCTTAAAGCCAGACTTAAAGATATTATTGTTCGGAATAAATTCAGAGGATAAATTAAGATTATTAAAGGCGCATACTATGCGCCTTTTTCTTTTCCACAAAAATAAATTTTTTAAAAAAAAAGTAAAAAAATAATTGCGCAACCAAAAAGTTGCTTATATTTGCAACTGATTAGTTGCTTAATTTATTATTCAAATGAAGAGAGATGTATTTCAGGCAATTGCCGATCCGACGAGAAGGGCTATTTTAGTTTTGGTTTCTGCCAATGCATTAACGCCAAATGCCATTGCAGAACAATTTAATACAACCAGACAAGCCGTTTCCAAACATATTAAAGTTCTAAACGAATGCGAACTATTAGATGAAAAAAAAGTAGGCAGAGAAATTTACTATCAGCTTAAAATAGAAAAAATGAAAGAAGTTGACCAATGGCTCGAACAATTTAAAAAGATCTGGGAAAGTCGTTTTAGTCAGCTGGATCAAGTATTAATTAATTTAAAATCTAAAGAAAATGAAATCTAATTTATTAATGAATTTTACCGTAGACAAAGAAAATAGTACAGTATATATTAAACGTGAATTTGACGCACCGTTAGCAAACGTATGGTCTGCATGGACAGAAGCTGAAATTTTAGATCAGTGGTGGGCGCCTGCTCCGTTTACATCTAAAACCAAAAGTATGGAATTTACAGAAGGCGGACGCAGATTGTATGCCATGGTAGGTACTGATGGCGAAGAGCGCTGGAGTTGTTTTGATTATACGTCGATCTCTCCAAAGAAGAACTTTAAACATTCTTCAACATTTTGTGATGCGGAAGGAAATCCAAATTCAGCTTTTGGAAGTTCCTATTGGGATTTAACGTTTTCTGAACAAGGTGATTTGACAGTTGTTGATATTGCTATTAAACGTGACAGCTTCGAAGAATTAGAACAAATAGTGGCAATGGGATTCAAAGAAGGCATTACTGCTACAATGCAGACTCTTGATAAAATCTTTGAAGAAGAAAAACAAAAATAGTTTCAATTTAAAATCCAGGAAATATGAAATCAAATCTTTTAATGAATTTTACAGTTGATAAAGAAAATAGCACTGTAAATGTAAAACGCGAATTTGATGCCTCATTATCAAATGTTTGGTCTGCATGGACAGAGCCAGAAATTTTAGACCAATGGTGGGCGCCGGCACCTTGGAAATCCAAAACAAAAAGCATGGATTTTTCAGCAGGCGGCCGCAGACTGTACGCTATGATTGGTCCGCAGGGCGAAGAACATTGGGCAATTGCCGATTTTAAATCTGTTAATCCGAAAACTAATTTTAAATATCTGGATGCTTTTAGCGACAGCGAAGGAAACTTAAATACGGATTTTCCAAGATCAGACTGGGATGTAAATTTCTCTGAACAAGGAAATTCAACCATTGTCGATATTGTTATTAAACACGATAATTTATCAGATTTGGAAAAAATTATCGAAATGGGTTTTAAAGAAGGCTTTACAATTGCGATGGAAGGTCTGGATAAGATTTTTGCCGGAAAAGCAAAATAATCCTTTTAAATGATTTAAGACGAAAGCTGCAAAAATAAAAAATTGTAACTTTCGTCTTTTTACAAATCATTTTACTTTACTAATGAATAAGTTTTTTATCCTCTCATTTTTATTTCTTTCTTCAACATTTATTTTCGGCCAAAACAACAAATCTAAAACTACAGAAACCGTCAAACCTTTTGTTCTGGGAGTTATAGATGAAATTCAATCTAAGGAATTAGGCGAAAACAGAATTCTGAACATTTATCTTCCTGAAGGTTATAATCCTAAAGATGCAGAAAAATATCCTGTAATTTATCTGTTAGATGGTTCTGCAAATGAAGATTTTATTCATATTTCAGGTTTAGTACAATTTAACAGTTTTGAATGGATCAATCAGGTTCCAAAATCTATTGTCGTTGGCATTGCAACTGTCGACAGAAGAAGGGATTTTACTTTTCCAACTACTCTCGAAAAGGACAAAAAAAGATTTCCGACAACCGGACATTCAGATAAATTTATTGCTTTTATCGAAAAAGAATTACAGCCTTTTATCGATAAAAAATATAAAACAACTTCTTCTAAAACTATTATTGGTCAATCACTTGGCGGTTTATTACAAACAGAAATCTTATTTAAAAAGCCCTTCTTATTTAATAAATATGTAATTGTAAGTCCGAGTTTATGGTGGGATAACGGCTCTCTTTTAAATCAGGATTCAGAAATTTTTCTGGAAAAATTCAGCCAGCATACAGAAATTTACATTGCGGTGGGCAAAGAAGGATTAACTCCTACTGAAATTCCGAGAGTTATGGAAGTTGATGCTAATTTGCTCGCAGAAAAAGTAAAAGCATCAAAAAGCAAAAACATTAAAGTTTATTTCGATTATTTTCCTGCTGAAAATCACGGCACAATTTTACATCCTGCAGTCGCGAATTCTTTTAAATTCTTTTATCCTCAAAGCAAAGAATAAAATGAATGAGAAAAATAAACAGGCAATTCAATCTCGATTTTTATCTTATTTAGAAGATAATTCGTACTTTTGATTTAAAGTAGCAGCTTGACACGATGAACAATTTATTGCCATTTGAAGAATTATTTTACCACTCAAAACTAAATAAAGAAGAACTTTTAGCTCATCTTCAAAAAGAAATTGATGCTAAAAAACCTTCGAGTTTTGATTCTTATAAATTCAATCATCTAAGGTACACCGGCAGGATTTACAACAATCACTTCGAAATAAAAAGGAAAATAAACTATCGAAATTTATTTTTACCTGTTATAAAAGGTGAAATTAAGGATGACTTAAGCGGTTCGCGTGTAATTGTAAAAATGGGTTTAACTGAATATGTAAAAGTTTTTATGATTATTTGGCTTGGCATTGTTTTCATAGTTTGTTTAGGAACTGCAAATCAATTACTGTTTAGTAATGAATTTAATCCTAAAACTGACTTTTTTATGCTTATTCCCTTCATGATGCTTCTTGGTGGAATTGCAATGGTTATGATTGGTTTTAAAACCGAAAGCAGAAAAAGTGCTAAAGATCTTGAAGAAATTCTTCAGGCTAAAATGATAGAGCGATAAATAACATAACCTTATTTTTTGTGACTATGACAACAAATAAAAAAACTGTAAATGAGTATATGGCCGCTTTTATGGTAAGCGATCATAAAAGAATCCTAGATTGTCTTACTGATGATATCGTTTGGGAAATGCCCGGTATTTACCAGCATAAAGGCAAGGAAGCATTTGATAAGGAAATTGAAAATGACAATTTTACCGGCAGCCCGACGATACAGATTATTAAATTAATTGAAGAAAATAATATTGTTATTGCTGAAGGCGCCGTTCAGGGAAATATGAAAAATGGCCATAAACTTGATGCTGTTTTTTGTGATGTTTTTGAAATGGAAAATGGAAAAATAAAAAAGCTTACTTCCTATTTAATGTCTAAAAATGCCCATTTAAAATTTGAATAATCCGGCATTTTAATAGTAAAAAATATTTTTTATATCTTTGCAGCAGTAAAATAAACTATCCAATCTCTATGTGAATAAAAATTTCTTTCGGACAATTTTAAGGTAAGCCGCAAAACGGTTTACTCATTTGTTTATTCCTTAAAGAAAGAAATTATGGTTATTTTACAGAATATCTCATATCTACATTCCAACAAAGATTTACTGTTTGATAAAACCACTTTTACAGTTAATCAACACGAAAAAATTGCTTTAATTGGTAATAACGGTGTTGGAAAATCAACATTATTAAAAATTATTGCAGGAGAAGCTTCTCCTGCTGAAGGTATATTAAAAACAGGTTCAAAACCTTATTATCTGCCGCAGATTTTCGGACAGTTTAATCATCTTACTGTTGCAGAGGCGCTTCAGGCTGCTGACAAATTACGAGCATTTCAGGAAATTCTTAACGGAAATGTTTCTGAAGAAAACCTCAACACCTTAAACGATGACTGGACAATTGAAGATCGCTGCAAAGAAGCACTCCAATATTGGCAGCTTCAGGATTTAGACTGGAACCAGAAACTGGAAACACTGAGCGGCGGACAAAAGACGAAAGTTTTCCTGGCCGGAATTTCTATTAATGAGCCTCAGCTCATTTTACTTGACGAGCCAAGTAATCATTTGGACAGCGCAGGGAGAGATTTATTATATCACTTTATTCAAAACACTGCTGCGACTTTGATTATCGTAAGTCATGACAGGAAATTGCTGCATTTATTAAATCCTGTTTACGAATTGTCCAAACATGGAATCACAGCATACGGAGGTAATTATGATTTTTATGCCGAACAAAAAGAAATCGCAAATAATGCTCTAAATCAGGACATTCAAAGTAAAGAAAAGGCTTTGCGTAAAGCAAAAGAAAAAGAACGTGAAACTCTGGAACGCCAGAATAAACTGGATTCGCGCGGAGAAAAAAAGCAAAAGAAAGCCGGAGTTTCCCGAATCATGATGAACACATTACGAAATAATGCCGAAAACAGCACGGCAAAAACTAAAGGTGTTCATGCTGAAAAAATTGGCGGAATTTCGAAAGAATTACAAGAATTACGATCTTCTTTATCCAATATTGATCAAATGAAATTCGGTTTTGACAAAACTAATCTTCATAAGGGCAAAATACTTTTTACGGCAGATGAAATGAACCATGCCTACGAAGATCAATTGTTATGGCAAAACCCGCTTAGCTTTCAAATTTTAAGCGGACAGCGTATCGGTTTAAAAGGCTTAAACGGTTCCGGAAAAACAACTTTGATTAAAATAATCATGGGGAGTTTAGAACCAAAAAAAGGAAGTATTTACAAAGCGGAATCTGAAATTATTTATATCGATCAGGATTATTCTCTTATTGACAATCAAATTTCGGTTTACGAACAAGCGCAGAAATTCAATGTTTCCGGTTTGCAGGAACATGATATAAAAATGAAATTGAATAAATTTCTGTTTACACAAAATGACTGGGATAAACCTTGTTTTGCTTTAAGCGGAGGCGAAAAAATGCGTTTAATGCTTTGCTGTTTAACCATTAACAATCACGCTCCGGATATTATCATTCTCGATGAACCAACCAATAATCTTGACATTCAGAATATTGAAATCCTGACCGCGGCCATTAATGAATACAAAGGAACTTTAATTGTGGTTTCGCACGATGATGTTTTTTTAAAGGAAATTCATATTGAAGATTTTATTGAATTGAATTAAATTTGTCATTCCGACGTAAGGAGGAATCGCACGCATATATCACGCCATTTTGTGGAATTTCTAGTGCGATTCCTCCTTACGTCGGAATGACAATACTTTGTGTATAATCACAATCTAAAATCTAAATTCATAAATCTAAAATTACCCCAGCCATCCTTCCCTGTCCAGACTTCTGTATTGAATCGCTTCTGCAATATGCTGCGAAATTATATTGGGCGCATCATCTAAATCAGCTATAGTCCGGGCTACTTTCAAAATTCTGTCGTAAGCTCTTGCAGAAAGATTCAAACGCTCCATTGCATTTTTTAATAATTCTTTTGATTTTTCATCGAGTCCGCAAAACTCGCGAATTAATTTACTGCTCATTTGTGCATTATAATGAATGTTTTCTATATCAGCGAAACGTTTGGTTTGAATTTCACGAGCGGCTGTAACCCGTTTTCTAATTTCAACACTGCTTTCTGCTTTACGGTCATCGGACAATTTATCAAAAGGAACCGGCGTAACTTCAATATGAATATCAATCCGGTCTAAAAGCGGACCTGAAATTTTACTCATATAACGCTGCATTTCGTGCGGTGACGAAGTATTCGGCATACTTGGATCATTAAAAAATCCACTTGGACTCGGATTCATACTGGCCACCAGCATAAAAGACGACGGATAAGTCACGGTAAATTTTGCTCTGGAAATCGTAACTTCACGATCCTCAAGCGGCTGACGCATTACTTCTAAAACATCTCGTTTAAATTCCGGTAATTCATCTAAAAACAAAACTCCGTTATGCGCCATAGAAATTTCTCCCGGCTGCGGATAACTTCCGCCTCCAACCAATGCAACATTAGAAATCGTATGATGCGGACTTCGAAACGGACGCTGATTCATTAATCCGACTTCTTTTAATTTTCCGGCAACACTATGAATTTTTGTTGTTTCCAGCGCTTCACGCAAAGTCATTGGCGGCAAGATACTCGGAACACGTTTGGCCAGCATAGTTTTTCCTGCTCCGGGCGGACCAATTAAAATGATGTTGTGACCTCCGGCTGCGGCAATTTCCATACAACGTTTTATACTTTCCTGCCCGCGAACATCAGAGAAATCAAATTCAGGGAAATCTAATGTTTTATAAAATTCTGCACGTGTATCAATTACGGTTGGTTGAAGCGTGTCTTTCCCGGCAAAAAAATCAATTATTTCCTGTAGATTAGAAACGCCGTAAACATTTAAACCAGCTACAATTGCGGCTTCTTTAACGTTTTGAATTGGAAGAAAAAAACCTTTATAACCTTCTTCTTTTGCTTTTATAGCAATGGGAAGAGCCCCGCGGATTGGCTGTAAACTTCCATCGAGCGATAGTTCTCCCATAATAATATACTGCTCAATTTCCGGTGCTTTTATTTGGTCTGAACCCACTAAAATTCCCATTGCAAGAGGTAAATCATATGCAGAACCTTCTTTTCGAAGATCAGCGGGCGCCATATTTATAGTGATTTTTTTTCCCGGTAAACTTAATCCGTTATTTTTTAAGGCAGCGGCTATTCTGTAACTGCTTTCTTTTATTGCATTATCCGGAAGTCCAACTAAATGATAACCAATTCCTTTATCCATATGCACTTCGATCGTAATCGTCGTGGCTTCAACTCCAAAAACAGCACTTCCGTAAACTTTTAATAACATAATATTCCTTTCATTAATTGGTTTTAAAACTAATGAAAAAATATCAAATTATAAGTTTTTTATTACAAATAAAGAATCTTAAAACGGAAGACCGATTTGCGTTTTGATCTCCTCCACTATCTTACTCAAATCCAGACTATTTTGGTGCGACCAAAAACTGCTTTCAATTTCATTATTTTGAATACAATTTTGGCACTCGATAATTTCATGGGAATATCCTTTTCCTAAAGGCGGCAAAGTAAAAACAGCTTCTTTTTCTTCATTCTTAAATAAAGAATAGCCACCGGCAACAAACCACGGCGCATTTAATTCTATTCGTCCTTCATTTCCGGCAATAACTGCTTTCATATCAGATTCTGATACTATAGAAGAATGCAAAACGGCTTGTGCTTTTTCATAATGCAAAATCATGGAAGTCTGCAGATCAATCCCGTTTTTATGATAAACTGCTTTTGCAATTATGTCTTTTGGTTTTCCTAATATTATATAAGAGAGAAATAATGGATAAACGCCAATATCAAATAAAGCTCCGCCTCCGAGTTCCGGATCAAAAAGCCTTTTATTTTCAATTTCACTTCCGTGAAAGGCAAAATCAGCTTTTATATAGTTAACATTTCCAATTGCTCCTTTATTTATTTGCTGCAAAACATCCTGAACCGATGGAATAAATCTTGTCCAGAATGCCTCCATAAAAAACTTATTGTGTTTTTTAGAAGCTGCAATCATGCGTTCAGCATCTTTATAAGATAAAGACATTGGTTTTTCGCACAGCACATGTTTACCTAGTTCAAGTGCTTTTATAGATAATTCTGCATGCGAATTGTGAGGTGTTGCGATGTAAACAATTTCAACTTCGGGATCTTCAAAAAGTAAATCATACGAATCGTATGTTTTCAATGCATTGAACTTTGCTGCAAATTCTTTTCCTTTAGAAATATCTCTGGAAGCAACCGCAGATAATTTGGCATTCTCTACCAATAATAAGTCTGCAGCAAATTGTGCGGCAATATTTCCGAGGCCAACAATTCCCCATTTAATTCTTTTATTTTTCATCGCTTATATTATAATCATCAAAATTGTTAAAAAGATTAAAAATATAATCTCATTGAAAAATATTCGACGTTTTTAAACAACAAATATCTAATATCTTACAAAAAACAGCAACCAATTACCCCAAAAATTATCAAAACTTATTGTAACAGCAAAAAAAATGTTGTCAAATTGTAAATTTTAAGTTTGTTTTAAGAAATTCATTCAAAATGATAGGGGTTAAATTTTAAATTTAACAAAAATTAAACATTGAACCCTATTTTTTTATGGGGTATTAAATCATTTTATACTTTTATCAAAAATTTTAAAACTAAATAACTATGCGAAAAATTATTTTAAGTGTGATTCTTATCACTATTTTGGTACTAACCTTTATATCGAATTTCATCATCGCCGATAACCCAATTCCGGCAGAAGCTGTAAAGTTTGATACAGGAGATACAGCGTGGATGATCGTTGCAACTGCTTTTGTATTGTTAATGACACCAGGATTAGGATTTTTCTACGGAGGAATGGTAGGTAAGAAAAACGTTATCAGTACTATGCTTCAAAGTTTTATGGCAATGGTAATTGTTACAATTTTATGGGTTGTTGTTGCTTTCGGATTAGCTTTTGGTCCTACTATTGGAGGAATCATCGGAAATCCGTCAACTAATTTATTCTTTGAAGGTGTTGGAACAAGCACAGCGTGGAGCTTAGCCCCTACGATTCCATTTATGTTATTCGCATTATTTCAGGCAAAATTCGCCATCATAACGCCTGCATTAATTACAGGTGCTTTTGCAGAACGCGTACGTTTCTGGGCTTATTTGTTATTCATGGTTTTATTTATCATTGTTATATATTGTCCTTTGGCTCACATGACGTGGCATCCTGATGGAGTTTTCTTTAAAATGGGAGTTCTTGACTTCGCTGGTGGAACTGTAGTTCACATGAGCGCCGGATGGGCTGCATTGGCCGGAGCAATCTTCTTAGGAAAAAGAAAAGTTCAAAAAGTTAATCCTGCCAGAATTACTTATGTATTATTAGGAACAGGTTTATTATGGTTTGGATGGTTTGGTTTTAACGCAGGTTCTGCATTAGGATCTAACGGTTTAGCTGTACAGGCTTTAGGAACTACTACTGTTGCTGCTGCCGCTGCTGCTATGGCATGGGTTTTCCTTGATAAAATTTTAGGTCATAAATTATCTGCACTTGGTGCTTGTATCGGAGCTGTTGTAGGTCTTGTTGCTATTACTCCTGCAGCTGGTTTCGTAAGTATTTCTCATGCAATTTTCATTGGTCTGTTTGCTGCAATTGTAAGTAACCTTGTAGTGAGCAAATTCCCTAAAGGAAAAATTGACGATGCTCTTGACGTATTTGCGTGTCACGGTGTTGGTGGTATGGTAGGTATGCTTTTAACTGGAGTTTTTGCTTCAAAAGCGATCAACCCTGCTGTTGGTGATAACCAAGGTTTAATTTTTGGAACTCCAACATTATTTATTAACCAATTGACTGCTTTGGTTGTTGTATCAATCTTCGCTTTTGTTGGCTCTTATATTTTATTCTTTATTGTAAATAAAATTACTCCTCTAAGAGTTACTGAAGAAAAAGAAGAATTAGGTTTAGATATCTCTCAACACGGAGAATTCTTATAAGAAATTAATATTACTCGTTGCTGATAAAAAAAGCACTCTAAGTTTATTTAGAGTGCTTTTTTATTTTAGATTGTTGATTTAGAATTTAGATTTTTCCTCTCGCAGATTTGGCCGATTGAGAAGATTTATTTTTTTTCCTCAACTTTAAATCTGTATGAATCTATGTGAGTTGTGGGGAAATAAGTTTAGTTAATTCATAACTCAAACTTATAATTTAAAATTAAAAAAACTTATTTAAAATTAGAAATACCTTCTTTCAGCCATTTTAAATATTCTTCAGCACTTACGTAGCTAATGGTTGGTTTAGAGGCATTTAAATTATTTCCTTGCAAATCTGTAATTACATATAAAGGCTGTGTATTAGTTTTATATTTTGAAATCATAAAATCTGTCCATTTATCGCCCGCTGTAATTATTTTATCTCCTGAAGTTGTTACAAATTGTTCTTCTTTTGGCAATTCGCGTTTATCATCAACATAAAGAGAAATAAGGACAACATCGTTTTTCAGGATTGGTAAAATTGTTGGTTCAGACCAGACATTGTTTTCCATTTTTCTACAGTTTACGCATGCATACCCCGTAAAATCAAGCATAATTGGTTTGTTAATTGATTTTGCATAAGCTAATCCATCTTCATAATCATGGAAAACCATAATGCCGTGCGGACCTAATTCTGCTCCTTCCGGAAGTCCTTTTATATCTGAACTTAAACCTGAATTCTCAGAACCTCCTACTCCAAACGGACTTTCGCTATATTGCGGAGGCGGAGGGAATGCACTGATTAATTTTAAAGGTGCTCCCCAAAGTCCGGGAATTAAATACATCGTAAATACAAGCGTTAAAAGTCCTAAATACAACCTTCCAACAGAAATACGATCTAACGGACTATCGTGAGGCAGTGTAATTTTGCCGAATAAATATAATGTCAAAGCTCCAAAAATAGCAATCCAAATCGCGATGAAAACTTCTCTTTCCAAGAAATGTAATTGCAAAACAAGATCGGCATTGGATAAAAATTTAAATGCTAGTGCCAATTCTAAAAATCCCAAAACAACTTTGACTGTATTTAACCATCCACCAGATTTTGGCAGTGAATTTAACCAGCCCGGAAACATCGCAAACAACATAAATGGTAAAGCTAATGCAGATGAAAATCCAAGCATTCCAACAACCGGAGCAATTCCACCGTTTGAAGCTGCTTCAACTAAAAGCGTTCCTACAATTGGTCCCGTACACGAAAATGACACAATTGCCAGCGCCAAAGCCATAAACAAAATTCCGATTATTCCGCCTTTATCTGCCTGCTGGTCTGCTTTATTTGCCCATGAATTTGGAAGCATAATTTCAAAAGCACCCAAAAATGATGTTGCAAAAATGATTAAGATTACAAAGAAAATCAGATTAAACCATACATCCGTAGACAATGCATTTAAGGCATCTGCACCAAATATTTTAGTTACGATAAGGCCTAAAATTACATAAATTGCAATAATAGAAAGTCCGTAAATAATTGCATTTCTAATTCCTTTTGCCCTGCTTTTACTTTGTTTTGTAAAGAAACTTACCGTCATTGGAATCATTGGAAAAACACACGGCGTTAATAAAGCCGCAAATCCTGATAAAAATGCAATAAAAAATATTGACCATAAACTTCTGGTTGGTGCCGGAGCCGGAATTTCTTCTTTCGCTGCTGCTGCGTTTTCTACTTTTGAAGTTTTATCTACAGCCGTTTCTCCTTCTTTTTTAACAGTATCAACCGCTAAGCCAACTCGTTTCGTTTCATCAACTTTTGCTTCTGAGATAACCGGAACATCTTCCATTTTAAAAGTAGAAGGAACAGCAATAGAAAATTTCTTATTTGAGTTGATGCAAACTTCTTTACAAACCTGAAAATCAAATTCTACATCAACTGTTTTTAAATTAGGATTGATGATTTTTATTTCCTGTTCGATGTGTGCTTTTCCTTCAAAAAAAGTTTCATTAACGCCAAATACATCATTAAAAGCAGTTCTGGTTTTGCCTTCCTTTGCTTTTCCGACTAATTCGTAGTTTCCTTTTTGATTTTTAAATGAAATTTCGAGCGCAAGCGGCCCGCCGTCTGGTGTGAACTGCGAATACATATGCCAGTCTTTTTCAATCGTTCCGTCAAAAATTAAAAGAGCATTGTTTCCTTTCTTTTCTATTTTTGAAGACCATTTTACAGGCTCTAAAATTTGCGCGTTTGTATTTGCTAAAGCAAAAAAGAAAAACAGCAAAAAAACGGTGATTTTATTCCAGATATTTTTTGAAAGTATCGCTTGATGGTTTTGATTAAAGTTCATTATTGTAATTCTATTTTAAGTATTTTATTTGTGGTATTTTCTATTTTAAAACGTTCATCCTGCCTGATTCCGACAACCCAGACTATTTGATTATCAGAAGTTAAAATCCATGTTTTTTCCTTTTCTATTAAGGATAGTTTTTCATCTTTAAAAAGTTTGCTTACTTTTTTAGATTTTCCATTCATTCCAAAAGGCTGAAAAACATCTCCCTCATTCCATTTACGCAAAATCAGAGGAAAATGGATTTTTTTGGCGTCAACAAAGATAGCTTTATTTGAATCTATTGTAATGTCAGCTACTTGACAAAGCTTCAAATTTAAGGGAAAATTAACTTCTGTATCATTTTCATTAATTTGAAATTCTTCATTTTCTGACATTTCCGGAACTGGGGTTAAAATCAGTGTTTCTCTGTTCTTCAACAATCTGAATTCTTCCGCCAGTACTTGTTTTCCGGATTGACCTTCTACTAAATCGTAAATATCATTCCATGCAGAAAAGCCAAATTCATTTAGCCATTGATACAAATACGATTTGTAATTAGGAAGTTTTTTTAATTGATTTAAATCGAAATGAATATCTTCACCCGCTTCTTTTGCCACCTGCTGATAAATCATAATCGAAGCATCTTCAACCATTTCCTTAGATTCCTGCAGATAAGATTGTGTTTTCTGAAAAGCGTTTAAAAAATTCGGATTGATTTCTTTTAAAATTGGAACTAAATCATGGCGAATCTTATTTCGAAGATATTTATTTGATGCATTGCTGCTGTCTTCCCGCCATTCGATATTATTTTCCTGAGCATATTTTAAAATTTCTTCTCTTGAAAAAGGTAAAAGCGGGCGGATGATTTTATCGTTTTGTTCCGGAATTCCGGTTAAACCTTCCAATCCTGTTCCACGGGTCAGATTTATGATAAAAGTCTCCAGATTATCATCAGCATGATGTGCCGTTAGAATATAATCGAAGTTTTTTTCTTCTAAAAGTTCATAAAACCAACTATAACGAAGCTCTCTTGCAGCAACCTGTGTAGAAAGTTTATAATCTTTGGCAAAAGCCTCGGTATCAAACTGGGTTATAAAAACCGGAATATTATTTTGATCACAGTAGTCCTGAATAAATTGCTGATCGTCAAAACTTTCTAGTCCGCGGAGCTGAAAATTACAGTGTAAAACAGCAATTTCATACGGCAATTGATTTAACAAATGGAGTAAAACCATACTGTCTAAACCTCCGCTCACGGCAAGAAATAATTTTTTATTTTCTAAAAAAGAAAATCTGGACGAAATGTGATTTTTAAAATTTAAAAGCATTTTATAAATGTAAAGAATTAAATTTTATCTATTTTCAAATGAAATGTTAAGCGTGCTGTTTTTTTGCTTTGAACATTTTTTGCCGCGAATTACACGAATTGCACTAATTTTTTATGCTTAATACTGGAAAATTCGTGCGATTCGCGGCGAACATTTTTTAGTCGCGAATTACACGAATTGCACTAATTTTTCGCCACAGATTACAGGATTAAAATGATTAAAAAATCTGTGTAAATCTTTTTAATCTGTGGCAAAAAAATAGGATAGAAAAATTAGTGCAATTCGTGTAATTCGCGGCAAAAATTTTACTGTAAAACTTCGTGCATAGCCTTAGCTTTCAGCAGACATTCTTCGTATTCTTTTTCCGGAATTGATAACGATGTTATGGCACTTCCTACTGAAAATGAAACATATTTTTTTTCCTGATTGTATAAAATACTTCTGATTACAACATTAAAATCAAAATCGCCGCTGGGAGTAAAATATCCGATAGCACCGCTGTAAAGTCCGCGTTTGGTTTCTTCCAGATGTTCTATGATTTTCATCACTGAAATTTTTGGCGCGCCGGTCATACTTCCCATTGGAAAAGTTGTTTTTAAAACATCAACCGGAGAATACTGAGCATCTAATTTCGAGATGATTGTCGAAATCATTTGATGAACCTGCAGAAAAGAATAAATCTTACAAAGCTCCACCACTTCAACCGAACCTTTCTGCGCCGTGTGCGATAAATCGTTTCGAACCAAATCTGTAATCATGATATTTTCTGCACGTTCTTTTGCATCAGATTCTAAATATTCTTTTGATTTCTGATCTTCAACAGGATCTAAAAAACGTTTGGAAGTTCCTTTTATAGGCTGTGAAATAATCTTCTCTCCCACTTTTTTTAAATAACGTTCCGGTGAGGCAGAAAGCAAAAATTGTTTATGATTTTTAAAAAATACTGAAAATGGCGCCTGTGAAATTTCATTGAGTTTCTGAAATTTTTCTAATGGATTAATATCCGCATTTTCGGCAAAAAATTCCATACAGAAATTTGCTTCATACATATCACCTTTATGGATATGCCCCAGCATTTTATTAATTTTTTCAATATATAATTCTTTTGAAATACGCTGTTCGATCTTTAAAGATGCGACATTTTCGACTTCTGACCCTTGATTTTCAACTATCGCGGTGAAATCATCTTCAACCTCATCATCGCAAAGCAGTAAATACTGAATTTCAAGCTGATTTCCCTTTAATAAAAATATTTTTTTGGGCTGAAAGAAAAATAAATCCGGAAATTCCAATCCGTCAAAATTGCTGGATTTTAAATCTTCTGTATTATTTTTCAAATCATAAGAAAGATAACCAAAAAGCCAGTCTCTCGTAGTCTGCTGATATTGTTTCAGGTCTTCAAAAGCATTATGAAAATCGGTTTTTAAAGAAGTAAAAGCATCGACGGCTAATAAACAATCTAAGGTTGAATATTCTTGAGGATAAGAATTACTATCTAAAAAAACAACTTCCCGAAATTGCTGTGCCCAGTTTAAAAGCTGTTGTTTAAACTGCTCCGGATTAGAAATATGTTTGGTAATGGAAACTCTCAAAAATGAATGGTTTTTTAAATTTCAAAATTACAACAAAAAAATCCTTCCTTAAATGAATACCCCAAAATTATTGGCACACTTTTTAGTATATCGAATCTGTAATGATTCACTTAAATTTTAACAATACAACCTTTTTATCCAAAGTAAAAAAATCAATTTATTAATTAATATTCAAACCTTTATGAAAACAATTGCCAAATTAAGTTTGACTGCCCTAATTGTGATTACCTTATTATTTTCCTGCAAAAAAGCAGATTATGCCTCGAGTGAAACTACAGGCGATGAAAGAACAGCAGACAGCAGTGCAATTTCGTCCTCTGCTGCAGTAGAACCAAAAGGAAGTAAACATAAATTTATTCGAACTGCTGAAATTAAATTTAAGGTAAAAAACGTCGTCAAATCTACTTATGCAATTGAAAATACCGTGCAGAGATTTGGCGGTTTTGTTACTTATACCAATTTACAAAGCAATATACACGAGCAGATTAAAACTAAAATTAGTCTGGACAGCACATTAGAAACCACCAAATATTCTGTAGAAAACAATATTGTAATCCGTGTTCCCAACACACAGCTTGATACTGTAATTAAAACCATTGCCAAACAAATTGACTTTTTAGACTCCAGAGTTATAAAGGCTGATGATGTTTCTCTAAAGATGCTTTCCAATCAGCTTTCACAAAAAAGAGGGGCTGTAAATCAAAAAAGAGTAGAACAGGCAATTGATTCTAAAGGCAAAAAAATTAACGATGTCATTGATGCCGAAAATACCCTGGCAAACCAAAAAGAAGAAAACGATAACAAAGCTGTTGAAAATCTATCGCTGGAGGATCAAATCAACTTTAGCACAATTACATTACAGCTTTATCAAAACGAAACAACCAAACAGGAGATAACAGAAAGCGAAAAAGACAGTGCATCCTATCAGCCCAATTTAGGAATTCAAATTATCGATGCCTTAAAAAGCGGCTGGTACATTCTGCAGGCAATCTTAGTTTTTATTGTTAATATATGGCCATTTATTTTATTAGCATTTGGAGGCTGGTTTCTTTACAAAAGATATATTAAGAAATAATCAAAGTGTTAACAAAATAACAATTTGATAAGAAAAAATTCATTATATTTGATATAGCATTAAACTAATCCCAAAATAGAATATTATTGATTATTAAATTCTCAATAAAATGACATTAAAATTAGCTTCACCATTTTATTTAGAGAATATTGATTTGCATTTTCAGCACACTAATTATATCATTTTAACCTATTAAAATTCTAAGTATTATGAAAATTGCTACTATTATTGTCCGCGTTTTGATCGGCCTTTTATTATTGTTTGCCTCTATTTCGTTCTTTTTTAAACTTGCGCCGGAACCAGAAACAACAGGTAATTTTAAGGCATTCAATATGGGTTTAGTTGCTTCAACTTATTTACTGCCCCTTGCAAAAACAGTTGAGCTGCTTTGTGGAATTTCATTTGTAACAGGTCGTTTTGTGACCCTGGCAAATATTCTGATTTTACCAATTACGATTAACATCTTATTTATCAATTACTTTCTGGCTCCCGAAGGTCTGCCTATTGCGGCATTACTTTTCCTTGCCAATTTATTTTTGATATATAGATATTGGGATAATTACAAAACAGTTTTTACACCTTGATTATCTAGCATATAAAAACAATAAACCCGACATTTATTAATGCCGGGTTTTTTATTTAATTTGATTTATCGTGTTTTACCCAAATCAAATCTGATATGTTGTACCCAATTTCCTGGGCTTTGATAAGGAAATCTGCTTTGACACTTTCCGGCATTGTAGTTTCTCTGGAAAGTATCCACATGTATTTAAGGCTTTCGCCCGCCACAAGTGCGTATTTATAATCGCTGTCTACTGCAATAATGTTATATCCTGAATAAAAAGGACCAAAAAATGAGACCTTAAGCATACCAACGTTGTCCTTTTTGACAAGCCTGGCTTTCCCGATGCTTTCTTCCCATTTGTCTTTTTTGACATTATAGCCCTTATTATCAACTTTTATAGTTCCGTCTTCATTAAGAGAATATTCGGCAGAAACATTATCTAAACCTTTTTCCCATTTATAATCTAATCTGGCGATTTCATACCATTTTCCTAAATACTTTGCTTTATCAAAATTGGTAATTGCAGCTGCTTTTTTAGGAATCGTCGAACCGCAAGAATAAAGTAAGAATGCAATTCCTGCTCCTAACAAGACTGGAGCAATATATTTATTTTTCATGATGTAATCTTTTTATTATCATAAAGATAACATCAGAATTCCACATCTAATTTACAAAATTTTTCCGGAAGTTTATATTTTTTCAGGTATTAAATTTTGTGCAAATAAAAAACCCGCCAGCATATAAGCTGACGGGTTATAAATTATGATTTTACGCAAAATTATACGTGCAAGGCTCTGTTTTCAGTTGCTGCCAATGCTGCTTCTTTTACCGCTTCCGCGAAAGTTGGATGCGCATGGCTCATTCTTGAAATATCTTCTGCAGAAGCTTTAAATTCCATTGCAGTTACTGCTTCAGCAATTAAATCTGCTGTACGCGCACCAATCATGTGAACTCCTAAAACTTCGTCTGTTTTTTCATCAGCAAGGATTTTTACAAATCCATCCAAGTCTGCACTTGCTCTCGCACGTCCTAAAGCTTTAAATGGGAAACTTCCAGATTTGTAAGCAACTCCTGCCGCTTTTAATTGCTCTTCTGTTTGTCCAACAGCAGCAACTTCCGGCCACGTATAAACTACACCAGGAATTAAGTTATAATCGATGTGTGGTTTTTGACCTGCTAAAATTTCAGCGACCATTGTTCCTTCTTCCTCTGCTTTGTGCGCTAGCATTGCGCCGCGGACAACATCTCCAATTGCATAAATATTCGGAACATTTGTTTGCAAATGATCGTTTACTTCTACTTGTCCTCTGTCTGAAATTTTAACTCCGGCTTTATCAGCATTTAATCCTTCTGTATATGGACGACGTCCAACAGAAACTAATGAGTAATCTCCTTCAAGAGTGATTGTTTCTCCTTTTGCATTTTCAGCCTGAACTACAACAGCATCGCCGTTTCTTTCAACTGATTTTACTTTGTGAGAAACGTAGAATTTCATTCCTTGTTTTTTCAACACTTTCGTTAATTCTTTAGAAAGAGATCCGTCCATTCCTGGAATAATTCTGTCCATGAATTCAACAACAGAAACCTGAGCACCAAGACGTAAGTAAACTTGTCCAAGTTCGATTCCGATAACTCCTCCACCAATAATTACCAAGTGTTTTGGAACTTCTTTTAAAGCCAGTGCTTCTGTAGAAGTGATAATTCTTTCTTTATCAATTTTGATGAATGGTAAAGAAGATGGTTTTGATCCTGTAGCAATTACAGTATATTTTGCTTCAATAGTTTCAGATGTTCCGTCAGCTTTTGCAACAGCGATATGTGTTGCATCTACAAATGAACCTAAACCATTAAAAACGGTAATTTTATTTTTTTCCATTAAGTAGTTAATTCCACCTACGGTTTGATCTACAACGGCTTGTTTGCGCGCAATCATTTTCTCTAAATTGATTTTTACATCTCCGGAAACCTCGATTCCGTGATCTGCATAATGAGCTATTTCAGCATAATGATGAGAAGAAGATAATAATGCTTTTGAAGGAATACAACCAACGTTAAGGCAAGTTCCGCCTAATGAATTATATTTTTCTACAATTGCCGTTTTGAAACCTAATTGTGCGCAACGAATTGCTGATACATATCCGCCAGGACCTGAACCTATAATGACTACGTCAAATGAACTCATAGTTTGTTAATTTTAATTTAGCGGTTACAAAATTAAGCAATAAAGTTTTGTTTAAAGTTTAAATCTCAATGTTTTTTGCGTGAAATTTGGGGTATGAGTTTTTACTGCAAAGAGCGTTAAGAGTTACAAGGTTCGCAAAGTTTTTGTTTTCTTGATAATGCCTCTTTTTGATCGAGAAGGTTGATTTTTTTATTAATCTGATATTATACTTTGCGGACTACTCTTTTTCCAAAAGTATCTTGTCCAGATTTTATAAAGTTAAATAATCTGGTAATTACCCCAATAAGTTCGTCTTGATTACAATAATATTCTTCGATTTCTCCATTTTTACTATAATTTGAAACATTAAACCCCTCTTCAATATCATTATACCAAATTATTTGAGATCCAAAAATAGCTACAACCCAAAAACCACCTCCCATTTCTCCATATCTTTTTTCTTCCCATTTTATTGGATTAATTTTTATTAGATCCCAGAAATTTTTCAATTCATCAGTAAAGTCTTTTTCTGTACTTACAATTTCACTATTAAGCTCTTGTAAAGATATTGGCGTCCATTCTTGCACTACTTTTTTATTCAAGTTTTAAGTTAAGGTTTCTTTTCAGGATTTTTTGAAGTATGAAATACAGAATAAATAACTATTTCACTTTCCATAATTTCATAAATAATTACAAAAGGAAATTTTACCAACGTCATTTCGCGATAACCTGGCTCTCTTTTGATTTCGAATAGTTCTGGATTTGTTTTTAAAACCTTGAGATAGGATTTTATGTAAATTAGAAATTGTTTTCCTAAGCCTTTATTTCTACTTTCGTAAAATTCGACAGATTCGTCAATTTCTTTTTCTGCTAATGGTAAAACTTTAATTTTAAAAGCCATATTTGGCATTTAAACGTTTTTCTGTTTCTTCCCAAGAATCAGCCTCAATATTTCCTGATAAATATTTTTCTCTTTCTTCTGCAACTAAATCATAATGTGTATTAGGAATTACCGACTCTTTTTCGTCATGTTTTATGGCGTCAAAAACACTTTCTAAAATTTCCAATTTAGAATCGTCGTCAATGAATTTTCCAAAATCACTTATCAGCTTGCGTCTTAATTCTTTTACTTCCATTTTGATTGCATTTTAATTCAAATTTAAGATTTTAAATAATTGAATTGTGTTAAGAACATAAATTTTGCTCACAAAAGAAGCAAATGAAAAGCTTTTGAACCTTTCAAAAAGCAATCACCGTAGAATTCTTCACTTCACTAATCATAAACATACTCTGCGTGCTTCCAATGTGCTGTAGAGAAGTTAGTTTCGTTACTAAAAATTCCCTGTAAGCTTCCATATCTTTTACCAAAACTTTTAAAATATAATCATAATCGCCGCTTACGTGATGACATTCTAAAACTTCATTGAGCTTAATGACTTCACTTTCAAATTTGGTTAAGAACTCTTTAGTATGCTGAATGAGTTTTAAGTGACAAAAAACCACAAATCCTTTTTCAATTTTGGATTTATCGACTAAAGCTGCGTAGTTTTTAATTATCCCCGCCCTTTCCAACTTTTTGATTCTTTCGTAAACCGCTGTAACAGAAAGATTAAGTTTTAGCGATAATTCCTTATTTGTCTTTTTACTATCAGTTTGGAGTAAAACGAGGAGTTTTTTATCAATTTCGTCTAAAGTCATGGTTGTGTCATTGCGAGGAACGATGCAATCTCATCCTCTGATTAATATTTTGGTTTATTGTTGATATGAAAGAAAATCTATTGAATTAATTTTTGCTGATCAAATTTAGATTAAAAATCCACACAAATAAAAATATGTAGTTTTAAAATCTATAAAAAGTAAAAGTAATTGACATTTTTTCTAATTACATTTTACTTTGAATGGAATTTCTTTTTTGAACAAGAGTTCTAATATCAATTTCAATAACAAAAACTAATAGAGGATGAGATTGCTTTGTTCCTCGCAATAACAAAAAAAAATGAAAAACTTTAACCCAGCAGATAAAATTCAGGATTTGCAATACTTTGGCGAATTTGGCGGTGTAAACCCGTCGATTTCTGATTCTTCGACTTATACCTTTCTTTCAGCCAAAACTATGTTCGATACTTTTGAAGGAAATATGGAAGGCTGTTATTTGTATTCGCGTCATTCTTCGCCAAGTAATTTATATTTAGACCAGGCTTTGGCGGCTATGGAAGGAACAGAAACTGCAAATGTTTCGGCTTCGGGAATGGGAGCGATTACCCCTACGATCTTGCAATTATGCGGTGCGGGCGATCATATTGTTTCAAGCCGGACTATTTATGGCGGAACTTACGCTTTCCTCAAAAACTTCACACCAAGATTCGGAATCGAAACGAGCTTTGTTGACATTACAAAACTTGATGTTGTAGAAGCTGCGATTACTCCTAATACAAAAATATTGTATTGTGAAACCGTTAGTAATCCATTATTAGAAGTGGCTGATATTGCCGGTTTGGCTAAAATTGCTAAAAAACACCATCTTAAACTGGTTGTCGATAATACTTTTTCGCCATTATCTGTTTCTCCTGCAAAATTAGGCGCCGATATTGTAATTCACAGTTTGACAAAATACATTAATGGAAGCAGTGATACAGTTGGAGGTGTAACTTGTGCGTCGAAAGAGTTTATCAATTCGCTTAAAAACGTAAATTCTGGTGCAAGTATGCTTTTGGGACCAACAATGGACAGTTTACGTTCGGCTTCTGTAATGAAAAATCTTCGTACACTTCATATACGAATAAAACAGCACAGTCATAATGCCCATTTTCTGGCTGATCAGTTTGAAAAAGACGGTTTAAAAACAGTTTATCCGGGACTAAAAAGTCATCCGAGTCATGAATTATACAAAAAAATGATTAATCCTGAATATGGTTTTGGCGGTATGATGACAATTGATGTTGGAACTTTGGAAAAAGCCAATGAATTGATGGAATTAATGCAGGAACGAAATTTAGGGTATCTTGCAGTAAGTTTAGGGTTTTACAAAACATTATTCAGCGCACCGGGAACCTCAACTTCAAGTGAAATTCCGCTGGAAGAACAACATGAAATGGGATTAACAGATGGTTTAATCCGTTTTTCTATAGGTTTAGATAATGATATTCAGCGTACTTACCAAATGATGAGAGCTTGCATGGTGGAACTTGGGGTTTTAAAAGGTGCTAAGGTTCTAAGTCACTAAGATGCTAAGTTTTTCTCTCTCAGATTTTGCTGATTTAAGGAGATAATTTCATAGAGTTCGCCATACAGTTTGTCATTTCGACGAAGGAGAAATCTCCGCGACAATATTCTACAAAGATTGGAAAAACTTTGTGGAGCTACTTGCGGAGATTTCTCCTTCGTCGAAATGACATAAAATACGAAAAAAGCCGTTTTTGAAAATATTCTCAAAACGGCTTTTCTCATATAACTTTTTACTTTTTACAAATAACTCTTAACTTATAACTTGACCATTAAGCTTACTGTTTTTTCGGCTGTAGCCAAAGTAAATCAGTAATCCGATTATCAACCAGACAGTAAAGTAAATCCAATTCCAAACGCTTAATTCGGCCATCATATACAAACAGCAGATTAATCCTAAAAGCGGAATTAAAGACAGGTTTTTTCTGAATGCCCAAACAGCCAATCCAACTAAAACGAATAAAAATATCCACATGGGAATTTTATGTTTAAATAAACTAAATCCTGATTCGTATTTTGCTGAATCAGCAATTGGAAGGCCTTTTACAACCTCAGCATATTTTGCTTCATCATCCTGATATTGTCCTAATAAATGTTCTAAATCTGAAGTTTCAGCAGTTTTATTATTTACTTCGATACTTTCTAAATATTTAAAAACTTTTTCAGATTCTGATTTATCCAAAGAAGTCACGATTGAAGTTGCATCGTAAATCTGCGGCTCATTATTTATAAATGCCATCGTTGCTTTATTGTTGAATGCAAAGGCGTAATATAATCCGGCGATCATTAGAACCGGAAGAATAAATTTTGAATTGACATACGGTGTTTTGAATTTTCCTCTTGGAATTTCAGGTTTATTCTGTAAAACCAAAACTCCTGCACAAACCAGTACAAAGGCAAATAAAGTGCCGATACTGCATAAATCCGTTACCATTGTCAGGTTTAAAAATAAAGCCGGAATCGCTACTACAAAACCGGTTACGATTGTAGCAAAAGACGGCGTTTTGAATTTTGGATGAACAGTAGAAAATTTCTTTGGGAGTAAACCGTCACGGCTCATACTCATCCAGATACGCGGCTGTCCCATCTGGAAAACTAATAAAACACTCGCCATTGCAACTACAGCACTTACTGCAATAATTCCGGACATCCATTTTAAATCTAATTTGTCAAAAACAAATGCAAGAGGATCTCCAACATTTAATTCGTGATATTTTACCATTCCGGTTAAAACCAAGGCAATAGCAATATATAAGATTGTACAAATAATAATTGCCCACATCATTCCGCGTGGTAAATCGCGCTGCGGATTTTTACATTCTTCTGCAGTTGTTGAAATCGCATCGAAACCAATATAAGCAAAGAAAACAGCTGAAACTCCTTTTAAAACCCCTCCAACTCCATTTGGAGCAAACGGGTCCCAGTTTGCTGTATCTACATAAAAAACACCAACGGCAATTACCAAAAGAACCACACAAAGTTTTACAACAACCATTAAATTACTGGCGTTACGAGATTCTTTCATTCCTCTGTAAACCAAAGCCGTAATTAAAATAATGATAAACAAAGCAGGCAAATCAGTTACGAAATGAAATGATCCTATTGTTGGAGCTGTTCTCCAAGCTGTATGGGCTTGCTGCAAAGCAACACTTAAATTCTCAAATGATTTTCCTCCGCGCATTAAAGCTTCGGCATCTTTAAATCCGTTTGAAGCCGTTAAATAATCCATCTGAATCCATTGCGGCAAGTGAATTCCGCCACTCTGGAGGAGTCCTGTAAAATAATCACTCCACGATATGGCAACAGTTATATTTCCAACAGCATATTCCATAATTAAGGCCCAGCCAATAATCCAGGCAATAATTTCTCCAAAAGCAACATATGAATACGTATAAGCACTTCCTGAAACGGGAACCATCGAAGCAAATTCGGCATAGGCAAAAGCAGCAAAACTACATGCCAAAGCGGTAAATAAAAATAAGAAAATAACGGCCGGACCACCATCTGCGCTCGCTTTCCCGATTGTGCTAAAAATTCCTGCTCCAACAATAGCGGCTATTCCAAAAGCAGTTAAATCTTTGGTAGTCAAATGTTTTCCCAGTGCATTATGACCATCTGATTCATTCTGAGCAACTTGCTTCAAAATATCCTGTACTGTTTTCTTTCGGAATAAACTTGATAATGCCATATATGGTTTACTGTTATAAATTAATTTAATTCAGTCGATTTTGTTTTATTTTGCAAATAATGCAAAAATTATCCTTATTTCAAATATATAAAACGATTTTGTTTTTCTGATTTTTTTTTCTTGCCGTGAAGGCTCTAAGTCACTAAGTTTTTTTTGCCGCGAATTGCGCTAATTTCTCGAATTCTTTTTATTAGTAATCTTGGCTATTTTTCTCTCGCAGATTGAGCAGATAATGCGGATTTTTATTGCTATGAAAAGATTTTTGCAGATTTTTCTAAAAAAATAAATCTGCTTGATCTCCTAAATCTTCGAGAGAAACAAATTTTTTTTTTGCCCCTAAGCTTAAATCTATTTATATATCAAATGTAACATTTATCAAAATGAGCTTACTAATTAAAAAGTATTTAATTTTTAAAGAATCATTTTATGGAAAAAATCACAAGACGTTCTTTTGTAAATAAAATTGGACTTGGTGTTGGCGCTACGGCTGTAATGACTACGCTTCCTTCTTTTTTAACGGAAACAGAAAAGATTCGGGAGCCTTATACCGGAAAAAAATTAAATATCGCTTTATGTGGTTTAGGGAATTATGCTTCAATACTAGCAGATGGTCTTCAGGTTTCTGAATACTGCCAGCTTGCCGGAATCGTTACCGGAACTCCATCCAAAGCAGAAAAATGGAAAAAGAAATATAATATTCCTGAAAAGAACATTTACAATTACGAAAATTTTGATGCTATCGCAAAAAACAAAGATATTGATTTAGTGTATGTTGTAACTCCAAACGCACTGCACAAAGAATTTACTGTACGCGCTGCAAAGGCAGGAAAACACGTTATTGTCGAAAAACCAATGGCAATTACTGTTGAGGACTGCGAAGAAATGATAAAAGCCTGCAGTGATAATAATGTACAGTTGGCAATGGGTTATCGTCTTCATTATGAGCCTAATCATTTAGAAGTAAAACGACTGGGACAGGAAAAAGTTTTGGGACAGGTTCGCTACATCGAAGCTGGTCTTGGTTATAACACATATGATATTCATGATGTTAATAAACCGGTCGATTTAACTGCCCGCAACGAATGGAGAATGACTAAAAAACTAGCCGGAGGCGGTGCGTTAATCAATTTGGGCGTTTATTGTATTCAGGTTTCGCGTTATGTTTCAGGAGAAGAACCAATTGCGGTTACGGCACAATTCGGAACAATAAATAACAAAAACAGATTTAAAGAGGTTGAAGAAAACATTACCTGGCAAATGGAATTTCCGAGTGGTGCTGTGTCTAATTGCAGCAGTTCTTATGGTTTTGGTATCGACCGTTTTTTCGCTGCTGCGGATGAAGGTTTTTTTGAGATGAGTCCTGCGGTAAGCTACGGTCCTTTTGTAGGTAAAAGATCTGATGGAAAAGCATTTAATTTTCCGGTAATAAATCAGCAGCAAACGCAAATGGATGAGATTTGTAAAGTTATTTTAGCAGACAAAAAACTTCCTAATCATATTACTGGCGAAGAAGGTATCAAAGATGTAAAAATCATCAATGCTATTTACAAAGCTGCTGAAACGGGCAAAAAAGTAAGCTTGAAATAAGTTTTTTTTTGCCACAAATTATTTTTTGCCACGAATTACACCAATTTCCCGAATTATTTTTATGCCACAGATTTCACAGATTATCACAGATTTTTTTTAATCTTTTTTAAATCTGTGGTAATATTTTTTCTCTCGCAGATTTAGCAGATATAGCGGATTTTGCTAACTGATTATAGATTTACGCAGATTTAATAATTAAAAAATCTGCGAGAGAAAAAAATCTAAAATCTACATTCTAAAATCTAAAATTATTTAAGACAGCTTCTCAAAATACTAACCGGATGCTGTGCTTCTCTTTTCGTTCCGTCATAAATCTGATGACGGCATGAAGTTCCTGCAGCGGCGATTTTTACGTTTTCGGCAGTGTTACGTACTTTTGGGAAAAGCGTGTCCTCGCCCATCTGCATACTCACTTTGTAGTGTTCTTTTTCATAACCAAAAGAACCCGCCATTCCGCAGCAGCCCGAATTGTAAATTGTCACTGTATTATTTTTCGGAAGGTTCAGCATGGCAAAAGTCGCTTCAACAGAACTTAATGATTTCTGATGGCAGTGTCCGTGAATTTTAATTTCTTTGGTTTCTTCTGAAAAAGAATCGGCTGTAATTTTACCGTCTATAATTTCTTTTTTGAAGAATTCTTCAATTGTAAAAGCATTTCGGGATAGATTTTCTGCTGCTTCTTTATCGTCGGCTAAACGCAGATATTCATCTCTAAAAGTCAAAATTGCCGAAGGTTCAATCCCAACCAAAGGTGCGTTGGACAAAACCAAATCTTTAAAAACATTTACATTATGATTCGCAATTTGCTTCGCTTCTTCTAAAAATCCTTTTGAAAGATAGGTTCTTCCGCTTTCTTCATGATCGATAACCAAAACCTGATAACCCAGTTTTGTCAACAATTCAAAAGCATCAATACCAATATTTACATCATAATAATTGGTAAATTCATCTACAAACAAATACAATTTTCCATTTGGAAAATCTGTAAATGCAGGTTTATGATTCTGATGCCATTTTCTAAAAGTCTTTTTCGCCAAAAGCGGAACTTGTCTTTCCGGCGCAATTCCCATTGATTTTTTTACCAAAGACTGATTTGAAATAAAATTCGTAATCGAAGGGAATTTACTTCCCATTTTATTCAGTTTGGCGTTGTTGGCAAAAATCTTGCTTCGGGTTGAGAATCCGTTTGCTTTTTGGTATTGGTATAAAAATTCGGCTTTAAGAGTTGCAACGTCAACATTACTCGGACATTCGCTGGCGCAAGCTTTACAGCTTACACATAACTCAAAAACTTCATATAATTCCTTTTGGTCAAATTTGTTTTCTTTTTCAGAATAGGTCAAATATTCGCGTAAAGCATTGGCTCTTGCGCGTGTTGTTTCCTTTTCATTTCGGGTTGCACGATAACTCGGACACATCGCTCCGCCTCCTGATGGCAGTTTTCGGCAATCACCGGAACCGTTGCATTTTTCGGCTGCACGCAGAATCCCTAAACTATCTGAGAAATCCTGAAACGTTTTAATATCCGGTTCAACTCTGCCTGAAATTACACGATGGTTTTCATCCATTTTCAGGGCATTTACAATTTTTCCGATATTCAAAACTGAATTTGGATCGAATGCTAATTTGATTCTTTTCAGCAATTCATAATTTTTGTCACCAATCATAAACGGAATAAACTCGCCACGTACAATTCCGTCGCCGTGTTCTCCGCTTAACGAACCTCGATATTTTTTCACCAAGTGCGCTACTTCTGTCGCAATGGTCCTGAATAATTTTAAATCAGATGTTTTCTTCAGGTTCAAAACCGGACGAAGATGCAGCTCTCCCGCCCCGGCATGTGCATAATAAATCGCTTCTTGTCCGTGACTTAACATCATCGCCGAAAATTCGGCAATGTAATTCGGTAAATCGCTCAATTCTACCGCCGTATCTTCAATAGAATCAGCAGCTTTATCATCGCCAACAATACTTCCCAAAAGTCCAAGACCCGCTTTTCTTAGCTCGTTGGCTTTATCAATATCGGCACCATAAATCTTTACACGAGCGTACCCAAAATTATTTTTCTCTAAATCAGCAATCAGGGCATCGGCTTGTTTTTCAGCATCTTCAAGAGAATGTGAAGCCACTTCAAACATCATAATTGCTTTGGGTTCTCCAACTAAAAAGAAACGGTTTTTAATGTGTTCCCGATTTGTTTTGGTACAATCCAAAATCGTGTCGTCTATCATTTCGCAGGTGTACAAATGATGCTTCATCGCCACCACAACAGATTCTAAAGATTCCTGAATCGTGTGATAATGCGCCACAACCATAATATTATGAACAGGCGGTAAATCATCTGCTTTAAGCGTAACTTCGGTTGTAAAGGCTAAAGTTCCTTCACTTCCGCAAAGCAGTTTTCCAAGATTGATTGTTGGTTCTGTTCCGCCAAATAATTCTGATTTTAGCAGAATATCAACTGCATAACCTGTATTTCGCCTGTGAATTTCCGGTTTAGGAAACTCTTTTATAATTTCTTCCTGATTTGCCTTTACCGAAAGTTCTTCGTAAACGCTTTTGTAAATTTTATTTTCTAAAGAATCACCTTTTGTTTTTTCAATAAATTCTTCTGAAGTCAGTTCGCGAAAAGCAGCTTCTGTTCCGTCACTCAAAATCGCTTTAACCTCAACAATTTTATCACGCGTAACACCATAACGAATCGAAGTCGTTCCTGATGAATTATTTCCAACCATTCCGCCAATCATTGCGCGATTTGAAGTCGAAGTAATGGGAGCAAAAAACACCCCGTGTGGTTTTAAAAATAAATTTAGTTCATCGCGAATTACGCCGGGCTGAACAGTTACAGTTTTCTTCTCAGCATTGTAACCCAGTATTTTGGTAAAATGTTTCGAAACATCAATTACAAGTCCGTCTCCTACTGCTTGCCCGGCAAGTGAAGTTCCGGCTGTTCTGGGCGTGACAGAAATATTATGCTGTGCCGCAAAGCGAATTAACTTACTGATATCTGCTGTAGATTTAGGTAAAGCCACCGCATTTGGCCGAATCCGATACACTGATGCATCTGTCGAATAAAGTGTTTTATGAAGATCATCGTATAAAAGTGTGCCTTCGAGTTCGCCGGCTAATTGCTCTAAATGAGATTGGGTCAACATGTAAATGGTGCTTTTCTTAAAAAATAATTCCTCAAAACTGAGACAACAAATATAAAAATATAGGCGCTCAAAATGTATAAAATGCCTATTTATCTTAACAGCCCGTCAACATTTTATAAAATTTAATCCAAATTCTGTAAAGACTCCAAATTCCGAAATAAGTAATTTTAAGATTTTACTTTTACGCCTTATTATTATGGAAGATTTCGTTCAGGACGTTTTTAAACATTTAGAAAACTATTACTACAGTATTGTCGATCTTACGCCAAAATTTATCCTGGCCATTGTTGTCATTCTCGTTTCGTGGTTTATAGCGGCCCGCATTGGCATATTTGCCGGAAACCGACTCAAAGCAAAAATGCATGACCGCCTTCTGGCCGTTTTTATTGCCCGTTTAATTAAATCGGTTCTGATTATTATTGGAATTTTGTTCATGTTCAAAATCATTGGTCTCGACGGTGTGGCGCAAAGTATGCTGGCCGGTGCGGGAATCTCTGCTTTTGTAATTGGTTTTGCGCTGAAAGATATTGGAGAAAATTTCCTTGCCGGAATTCTGCTGGCTTTCAAACGTCCTTTTAGCATTGGCGATATTATCGAAAGCAACGGCGTAAAAGGCGAAGTCATCAACCTCAACCTTCGCGATACCGAAGTAAAAAGCGATTCGAAAATCATTTATATTCCAAACGCGCTTTTAATTAAAAATACGCTTATCAACTACAACAGCGAAGGTTTCCTTCTGCAGACTTTTACTGTCGGACTTGAATTTGGTTCTGATTATACGCGTGCCATCGAACTCGTAAAAGAAGTTCTTGGAAACAGCGAAGATGTAACCGAAAAAGATCATGAAAATGCTGCTGTAATTACAGATGTTATTGCTGGTGGTATTATTCAGCTTAACATTCGCTATTGGGTAAAAACAGCATCCACGACTGAAAATTCAGAATGCCGTTCTAAAATTATTGCTGCTGTTTTGAAAAAATTGAAGGAAAATGAGTTTGTGTTGAAATAAGGTTCTAAGTTTCTGAGATGCTAAGGTTCTGAAGTTTTCTAAATGATTGTCATCCTGAGTGAAGTCGAAGGCTTTTGAAAAACTAAATTTTCTCGTTTGGAATTTGTAATTTAAAATATTAGAATTTATTTGTTTTTAGGAGCAATTCCAGCTATCCGCTATATCTTTTGCCCCGAACCCCGGGGCAAAAGGATGCCGCTCCTATCTGGGCTAGGACACTTGTTTTCAAAAGAAACAGAAAACAGACTTTGGGATTTTTTCAACAACAGAATCGAACCTGAAGAAATGACTAAAACACCAAGGCAGATTAATTTTACATTTGCATTAGGCATTATTAGGGAAAACGAAACACTTCAAAATGAGATTCCCAAATTAAAAAACAGCTTTTACTGGCTCAATGAATTAGTGAAACTTTAAATCCTTATTTGGATTTGGAATAATTATTAAAAACTAACCCGTCAATTTATAATCGACAGGTTAGTTTTGCATAATAATTTTTAAAAATATGTTTATACAATTAAAAAAAACTTAAAAATTATTATATAAAAAAACAATCAAACCAACAACACCTAAAATCATCAAAATAAGGCTAATCCACATACTCGAAGATGCTAGAAGTGTATAGATTTTAATTTTTTTATTATACTTTTCTAAACTTTCTTCTAAAAAAATGATGTTTTTTTCAATTTTGAGAACATTATCACAAACGTTGAAGCTATAAAATTGAGAAAGTAGATTTAATATTATTGAAAGAGCAAAACTGATTCCACAAATTTTCAAAGACGAAGTGATAGGTATTTTTTGCTCAAATAAAAATTTCATTAATTCTAGTACTAAATAAATTCCAGCACCATCAACAGTTACCAATAAATAATCAAATCTTTGAATGGTAGCCCGATGATCATCCCAAGTCCTTTTATAAAAATTTTTTATATACTCTTCTTCATTATTTGACTCAATTTTCATTCTTATAATTTTAATATTTGATAAAATTCAATTT
Source organism: Flavobacterium sp. Root901 (assembly GCF_001429765.1). Lineage (GTDB taxonomy): Bacteria > Bacteroidota > Bacteroidia > Flavobacteriales > Flavobacteriaceae > Flavobacterium. Next base: position 72,292 of record NZ_LMJB01000010.1, on the reverse strand, counting down.
ACTTTCACCAATGAACTGAAACATCTACTATTGATATAGTTAAAACTTTACAAATTTAGTTTTCCCGGTTCCTCTTCTGGCTTCCTTCTAATCAGTTCAAAAGTTATTGCTTTTCCTAAAAAAGTAAAATCTTTAACATCGGGAATAGTTAACTCAAAACTATTATTATTTAAACTTTCTCTCAATTCCATTAGTAACCGACCAAGAGCATTAGTTCCTACATAAAAATCACCCTCATCAATTGCTCCCCAAACTTTATCTTTTTCAGTATATTCAACAATAGGTAAATTATTAGTAGCTAATAATACTTCTGAAAATGAATCTTTATTTTGCAATAATTTTAATTCAATACAAAATTTCATTATTTTAAACCTATGTTTATTCCAATCTTTTCTTGATTTATCTAATTTAGTCCTTCCAAATCTTTTCGCAGCTATTGGACTTGGGAAATTTATAATTTCTTTCTGGATTTCCGGATTTTTAGGAAACCTTAATGCCTGATACAACGCTTCTGTTGTTTTTATTAAACATCCGTCTAAATATATATGGAAATTTGGAGCCATATTTGATAATCCTCCATATTTACCTTTAGTACTTTTAAAAGTAATACATTCAGTTTTTTTATATCTCCTTACACTTAATGCCATAAATTAATGATTACCTCTATTCTTAACTGGAAATAGTGGATACCAATCATTAGCTCCCCACCAAAATACTATCGGACATGTATTCGAAATATTTCTCCATGTAAAAAAATGACTTCCAGTTCCTAATGTTTTATATGAAGGGGGAGTCATACCTAGTGGACGTAAACTCGGTGCTGTCAAGTGATCAATTGATTTAATTATTTCAAATCCCTTTTCTAACAAAATATTTTCATATCTAATTCTACGTTCGGCACTTGAGAAAAAATTCTCAGCTTTTGGATAGGCTGAATCTCTAAAAGCATATTGTTCATTACCCATTCCATAATTCCTTTCAAATGCAGATTCGATGAATTCTAAGATTTCTTCTCCTAACACAGATTTTATTGGATAAATATGATTATAATCTGGATTATAATTATAAAAACTAATTTTAGGATTATTTTCAATCTCAACTACTCTATAAAATTTCAATCTATTATTTAATCTATTATTTAATTTAGTATCAATTGCATATCTTACATTATTTGAAGCCCAAGAATGAAGAATTACAAATGATGCAATTATTCTAATTCCAGATGCAAGAAATTTTTCGTTACCATAATTTTTAATTTCTTCTAAAATATCTTCTCTAAAAGTTCCTCCTGATGCTAAAATATCATCTAAATAAAGCCAGTTTTTTATTTCTTTATTTCCACACTCATTAATTGAATAGTCATATTTCTCTTGTAAAATTTCATCTATAAAACTTAAAAAAACTTTTTGACTTTTTTCGATTTCTTGACAATCTAGAAATCTAGTTTCATCCAAAAACGCTTGAACACTATCATACCCAAAATCTTTCCTCAAGGTTTCAAATTCCTTCCCTAAAATTTCAAGAGTATTCTCTTTCGTTAAATAACTATTAGGTAACAAATGTAATAATTCCTCAAGAAGAAATTCTCTGTCCTCTTCCTTAAATTGTTCCACCCAGGTCTTTACATGTTTCTCGTTAACTTCTGTTTGATAAAATATTCCTAAATCTTCCTTTCTATAATCTTTAATAATTTCAACTATTTCTTGTATTAGTTTTTCCATAATTTATTTAATTTTCTTAAAAGCAATTCTTATCATAACTTAAAACCAAATTTAACAGTTTGATTATCTGCAATTTTACGGAAAACCTTATTAGAAAAATTTGAATTGTAATTAACCAAAAATATAAATTAACAATTCTAAACTACTAAGTACATATACCTGTTTTTAAATTCAAAAAAAAACGTTTAATAAATCAAAATCTATTAAACGTTTTAAAAATATTTTATGAAAAAGTAAACTCTTACCCCTTCCCCCAAATCCTAGTATTTAAATCCATTTCATGAACAATATCATGCATGAATTTCACAATCGAAAGATCCCCGGTAAGTAAATCGGGATCTAAATTCGAGGAATGAATAGTTGTTTCAAAGTAATTGTATGACAACGGAAAAGCAATATAAATTCTAAATTCCAAACAAAAAAACAAAAAACCTTACCTTTCTTTAAATTTATCTCCAAAACATTCCGATTTTAGCATTATCAAAAAAAATATTCAAACAAAATGAATAAAAATATAACCGCACTTTACAATATAGCTCAAAAAGAGACCCGAAAAATAGTAGGCTTAATGTCCGGAACTTCGCTCGATGGACTCGATCTTGCACTTTGCGAAGTTTCGGGTTCTGGCGAAAACACGGTTGTAAAAATCCAGCATTTTGAAACTATTGATTACAATGAAGACATTAAACTGGAAATCAGAAAAGTCTTTGCTAAAAAAACAATCGATTTTCAGCATTTGGTTTTATTAAATGAATGGATTGCCAATTTGCATGCCGGAATGATAAACGATTGTCTTTCAAAATGGAATATTCCCGCAGACGAAGTTGATTTAATAGCTTCGCACGGGCAAACGGTTCTGCATGCGCCAAAGTTTTTGCATCAGCAGGAAAAGTTCCCCAATGCAACTTTACAAATTGGCGACGGCGATCATATTGCGGTAAAAACCGGAATTATCACTTTATCTGATTTCAGACAAAAACATGTTGCTGCCGGCGGTGAAGGCGCACCTTTGGCCGTTTATGGCGATTATTTGTTATTCAGTAAAAAAGGCGAAAACCGAATTATGCTCAATATGGGCGGCATTGCAAATTTTACGTATTTACCCGCATCTCAAAACGCCAGCGACGTTTTTGTAACCGATACCGGAACCGCAAATACTCTGATTGATATTTTTACGAAACAATTTTTTCCTGAAAAAAGTTACGATAAAGATGCCGAAATTGCCAAAAGCGGAACTGTAAATCAGGAACTTTTAAGCGAATTAAAAAGTAATTCTTTCTTCCACAAAAGTTTTCCAAAAACCATTGGTCAGGAATTATTTAATCATGAATTTGTAAATTCCGCTTTGGTAAAATTAGGTTTAGAAAACATTTCGGCACCAGATTTGCTTGCGACTTTAACACGCCTCAGCGCTGAGACAATAGCAGAAGCTGTTTTGTTTGTAATACAAAATACAAAAACACCAATTGGAGAGTTTACAGTTTATATGTCTGGCGGAGGCGCGCGAAATCCGTTATTGGTGAGCTGGTTAAAGGAATTATTGTCTTGTAAATTTGAAACCAGTGATGTTCTCGGAATTTCGGGCGATGCAAAAGAAGCGGTTTTATTTGCTGTTTTGGCCAATGAAACTGTTGCGGGAGGAAATTATAATTTTGGTTCACAAAAAGGAATTCCATCAGTAACAATGGGAAAAATTTCTTTTCCGGATTAAACATAAAATTTAGCCACAAATTACACTAATTGCACTAATTTTTTTCTTAAATTATTCTTTTAAAAAATTATTGTGAAAATTCGTGGAATTCGTGGCAAAAACAAACTATTTTTGGTTCTTGTTAAAATTAAAGATTAAAATGCATAAAAATCAGCACTTACTATATACTATCATACTTTTATTTTTCTTTGGATTAAAATCAACTTCACAAGAAAAAATAATGCATCCTAAAAATGAATTTAGAGGTGTCTGGATTGCAACTGTGGTAAATATTGACTGGCCAAAAACGGCCGCAGATATTGTTGAAAAAGAAAAAGCTGATTATTTAGAGATTTTAAATACTTATAAAAAACTAAACTACAACGCTGTTATCGTTCAGATTAGAAGCGTTGGTGATGCATTTTACCCTTCAGAATTAGCTCCATGGTCAAGATTTTTAACCGGCAGAGAGGGCACGCCTCCGAGTCCGTATTATGATGCACTGGCCTGGATGATTGAAGAAGCACATAACAGAGGTTTTGAATTTCATGCCTGGCTCAATCCGTACCGTGCGACTTTCGACTTAAACAAACAGCAATTAAGTCCCAATCACGATATTTTTAAACATCCGGAATGGATGATCGAATACGGCGGCAGATATTATTACGATCCTGCCCTGCCGGAAGTTCAGACACATTTAACAAAAGTCGTAAAAGAAGTTGTTGATAAATACGATATCGATGCGATTCATTTTGATGATTATTTTTATCCTTACGCTGTTCCCGGAAAAGTCTTTAACGACACGGCTTCTTACAAAAAATACGGTTCAGGTTTAAGCCTTGCCGACTGGCGCCGTGCGAATGTAAGCAACTTTGTACGCACGATTTCTACAACTATAAAAACCAGCAAACCTTGGGTTCAATTCGGAATTAGTCCGTTTGGGGTGTGGAGAAATAAATCTGTTGATCCACGGGGTTCAGAAACACAATCGACTGCCAATTATGACGATTTATATGCAGATCCTGTTTTATGGATGGATCAAAAATGGATCGATTATATACTGCCGCAATTATATTGGAGTATGAATAATACGAGAGCATCTTATTCTAAATTAGTAAAATGGTGGTCAGAAAACTCTAATAATACGGCTGTTTATATTGGACACGCTTCTTATAAAATCAGAGGCGACAGTGATAAAAGCTGGAATTTCGTTTATGAAATTCCAAACCAGATCGATTTTGCAAGAAGTTTCAAAAATGTATCAGGAAGTGCTTATTTCAGTGCAAAATGGTTCATGGACAAAAATTTTGACATTACCCGAATTTTACAGGAAAACCAGTATAAATATCCGGCTCTTCCGGCGGCGGTGCCAAATTTAAAACGCATTATTATTGATACACCGGTTATTACAGATTTTACAAAAGACACTTTAAAATATACTTTCAGTATTAAAAATCCACTAAATACAAAAGTGCGCTATATTGTTATTTATGGTGGAGAGCACATTTCTAAAGTAGATACAAACGATGCCGAAAAAATAATTGACAAAGTAAGAGCTGTTGAAAAAGACGGCATAATAACATTTTCTGTTCCCGCAGAAAAAATCAATATGTATAAAGCTTGTGCTGTGACATTTATTGATTATTTTGCGAACGAAAGCACCCCAACTGCTGCCGACTTAAAAAAGAATTTTAAAATCTATTCACCTGCTCAGCCTAATGAAAACAGATAATAAACCCTGGTTCTGGATTCCGCTTCTTAATTTTGCATCTGGATTACCGTACGCCGTAATCATTTCGGTTTCGGTAATTATGTACAAAAATTTAGGTATTTCAAATGAAGATATTGGCGTTTACACCAGCTTATTATACTTACCTTGGGTTATAAAACCGCTTTGGAGTCCGTTTATTGAATTAAAAGGAACCAAAAGAAAATGGTTTTTATCGATGCAGTTATTAATTTCGATAGCATTTTTACTTGTTGGGCTTACAATCCCTGCCAACGGATTTTTCATGATGACTTTAGCAATTTTCTGGGTTGCCGCTTTTGCTTCGGCTTCTAATGATATTGCTAGTGATGGTTTTTATTTATTGGTTTTGCCAAAAGAACAGCAGTCTTTTTTCCTAGGAATAAGAAGTACTTTTTACAGACTCTCAATGCTTGCCGGAAACGGGTTAATTGTACTTTTTGCAGGATATCTGGAACATAAATATGGCGATAATACCAAAGCCTGGTCGTATACTATGATTATTGTTGGTTTATTAATGACTTTTATTACGATTTATAATTTCATTTTTACACCAAAAACCGAAATTAATTTAGCAGAAAATAACGCCCATCATCATCAGAGCTTTGCTGCTATATTTGTAAGCTTTTTTAAGAAAAAACAAATTGGCTTAATTCTGGCTTTTATTTTGGTTTTCAGACTGGGAGAATCACAGCTGTTAAAAATGCTGAGTCCGTTTTTATTAGACAAAAGAGAATTAGGCGGAATGGCCTTAGATACTGAATCTGTTGGAATAATTTATGGAACGCTGGGTATTTTTGCGTTAACAATTGGTGGGATTTTAGGTGGTATGGCGATTTCAAGACATGGTCTTACCAAATGGATGCTTCCAATGTTTTTGGCCATGCATCTGCCAATTCTTGGTTTTATCGGATTAGCACATTTTCAGCCGCAAGAGCTTTTCCATCTTCATATAAATTTATATTTTTTCGAAATAAATTCTCCACTAAATCTTTATACCTGCATAACCGTTATTTTAGAACAATTTGGCTATGGTTTTGGTTTTACCGGCTTTATGATGTATTTAATTCATGTTGCCGAAGGAGAATCAAAAACAGCGCATTATGCACTTGCAACCGGTTTTATGGCATTAGGAATGATGCTTCCGGGAATGTTGAGCGGGTTTATACAACAATTTTTAGGCTATCAAAACTTTTTTGTATGGGTTTTTATAGCGACAATTCCAGGTCTTATTTTATCACGTTTTTTAATTTTCCCGAAAGATTTTGGGAAAAAATCTGAAGAAGTTTAACCCCAAATCAAACTCTTACTTTATGGAAATCAATGAAAATTTGCAGGCCGAACGCAACTTAAAAGGAGCTGAGTTCGAGAAAACAGGAAATCTTGAAAAAGCAATTGAACTTTATGAGGAAAATGTCGCAGAAAGCTTTAAAGGGAATCATCCTTACGATAGATTAGCAACAATTTACAAAAACCAAAACGATCTCGACAATGAGATCAGAGTTTTGGAGAAAGCAATTGTTGTCTACGAAGAAATTACAATTGAAGACCGTTTAGAAGGGTTGCCAAAACTTTTCCGTTTTAAAAACAGATTAGAAAAAGCTATTGAAACTAAGAAGCAATTGGCGAAACAAAAGAAAGCAAAACTGAAATAAAATATTCTTTTTAAACACATAGATACATAGACTTTATTTTGTGTAAAAAGAGTAGATATAAATAGAAACGAGTTTCTCTACACATAGCTATGATTGTTTAATGAAGTAAAAAACATTTAAGCGCTCCAAAAACTATACATCTATGGTAGAAAAATTAACTCAAAAGTAATCATGATTAACATAAAACGAACCAATTCAGACGATATTGATTTTATAAATCTGGTTGCTTTATTAGATCAGGATTTGGCAATTAGAGATGGTAAAGATCACGCGTTTTACAATCAGTTTAATAAAACTGATAAAATAAAACATGCTATTGTTTATTATGAAGATAATATTCCGGTAGGATGTGGCGCTTTTCGCGAAAAAGAACCTGGAAAAACAGAAATCAAACGCATGTATGTGCATCCTGATCACAGAAAAAAAGGAATTGCTTCTGCCGTTTTAAAAGAACTTGAAATTTGGGCCAAAGAAGCTGGTTTTACTTATACGATTCTCGAAACCGGAAAAAACCAGCCCGAAGCCATCAGCTTATATCAAAAATTAAACTATACCATAATACCCAATTATCCGCCTTATGAAAAGATGGATAATAGTGTCTGCATGAAAAAGACTTTATAATAATGAAAATAACAGCCGAAGCACTAAGACAAAGAATAGGACAATTTTTCTTTCCAGCCGTTTTTATCAACGATACCGAAGAAAACATCCAGGAAACAGAACGCCTTATTAGAGATCATAATATTGGCGGACTGACCTTTTTTCATAGTCGTGCGAGTGCTGCAACCAATTATGAAAGCAAGAAAAAAGTTGTTTTTAATGACGACAGCTATGAAAAAATCAAAGCCTTAATTATTCGTTATCAAAAAGCAGCTTCAACGCCGCTTTTAATTAGTATTGATGCCGAATGGGGTTTGGCAATGCGCATCGAAAAAACACCGCAGTATCCGTACTCAATTACACTTGGGGCATTGCCCGAAAATAAAGCAGATTTGGTTTTTGAAGTTGGAAAACAAATTGGACTGGATTTAAAAGCCGCCGGAATTCAGTATAATTTATCGCCTTTGGCAGATATTAATAACAATCCGGATAATCCGGTTATTGGCTATCGTTCTTTTGGTGAAAACAAAGAAAAAGTTGCCAGTTTTGCGGTTGAATATTTAAACGGAATGTCGGAAGTGGGAGTTTTAGGCTGCCTGAAACACTTTCCAGGACACGGAAATACCAATGTCGATTCGCATTTAGGATTACCGGTTTTAAAGGAAACTTTAGAAGAATTATTAGAAAACGAATTATATCCATTCATTAAAGGAATTGAAAATAATGTCGATTCGATTATGATTGGGCATCTGGCCGTTCCAAGTTTAAATGGCGGAAAAGATACTTCGGCAACTTTATCAAAAGCGGTTATTCAGGATCTTTTACGTGATAAATTGGGTTATGACGGTTTAGTAATTTCTGATGCTTTAAACATGCACAGTGTTTCTAAATTGTATGAAACCAAAGGTCAACTGGAATGGGAAGCTTTTAATGCCGGAAACGACATTTTATGTTTCGCCGAAAATGTTCCTGAAGGAATTGAAGCTATCTTTAAAAATGCTGCTCCGGACCGCATCTTCGAAAGTTACAGCCGAATCATGAAAGCAAAAGAAAAAGCGGGAATTCTTTCTGGAAATACTGCTGCTTCGGGCAAATTAAATTTCGAAAAAACATCAGCACTAAATCTGCAGATTGCTCAAAATGCGATTACAACAATTGTTGATAATTCAAATTCAGAATCAGCATTTGAAGCGCAGAAAAACAACAAACTAGCCAAGCTGAGTTTATACAAAAATACTGGAAATACATTTTTTAAAACTTTAAATTCAAAATTACCTTCGCCGGAATTTGCTTTTGAAAATTTAGAAAATTCTAATATTCCGGAAATTCAAAAAGAACTGGAAAATTTCGAAACTATTATAATTTCATTGTTTGTTCCAAAGGCAAAACCAGCCAATCATTTTGAAATAAATGATGAAGTTTTGAATTTGCTTTCTAAATTACTTCAAACCAAACAATGCATTATTTATATATTTGGAAATCCGTATGTTTTACCTATAATTCCGAATCTTAAAAAGGCCTTTGGACTGGTTCAGGCGTATCAGGATTTTGACGAATTTCAAAAAACAGCGGGAATTCAATTTTTCGAAAAAAATAGTTTCAACGGAACTTTACCGGTAAATATTGAAATTCAATAAGTTAACAAGCTAAATAGTCAAAATTTATTAACTTATAAATTTTTATAATCACATCTTATTGTAAGAATATATACTTCTGCCCTACTTTTGCACCAGAAATAAATTTTTAACGTAAAACGAAAAATATGTCTTTAGTAGGAAAAAAATTCCCAAGTATTGCAGTAGATGCTATCTCAGAAATGGGTGATAATTTAAAAATCAACATTTTTGAAGAAGCTGTAAACAACAACAAAAAAGTACTATTGTTCTGGTATCCAAAAGATTTTACTTTTGTATGTCCAACTGAATTACACGCCTTTCAAGCTGCATTACCAGAATTCGAGAAAAGAAATACTATCGTAATCGGAGCTTCTTGCGACACAAACGAAGTACACTTTGCGTGGTTAAACACTCCAAAAAATAATGGTGGAATTGAAGGTGTAACTTACCCAATCTTAGCTGATACAAACCGTAACTTAGCTAACATTTTAGGTATCCTTGATATCGAATCTACAAGCTACAGCGAAGATACTGATTCAGTAATCATCGAAGGTTCAAACGTAACTTACAGAGCTACTTACCTTATTGACGAAACTGGAAAAATCTTCCACGAAAGTGTTAACGACATGCCATTAGGCCGTAACGTAAACGAATACTTAAGAATGGTTGACGCTTACACGCACATCCAGACTAAAGGTGAAGTTTGTCCTGCAAACTGGGAAGCTGGTAAAGAAGCGATGTCTGCTGACAGAGTTAGTACTGCTGAATACTTAAGCGCTAATTAAGGTTCTAAGATACTAAGGTTCTGAGTTGCTAAGTTTTTTTTTAAAACTTAACTTTTGAATCTTAGAAACAATTCTACAATAAAGTCACGAGATTCTAAGATTAACTTAGATCTTAGAATCTCAACGACTTAAAAATCTATCAAATAAATCCACATAAAGTTATTCGGTTCGAGAGCAAAACTTAGCATCTTAGAACCTTAGCAACTTAGTGTTTTAAAAATAAAAACTATGTTAATCGACTTAAACGAAGATACGTTAGCAGATTTAGTTGCTAAAAACGAAAAAGTAGTAGTACAATATTCTGCTTCATGGTGTGGAAACTGCCGTATTATGAAACCAAAATTCAAAAAATTAGCTGCTGAAAATGAAGCTTTGACTTTTGTTCTGGTTGATGCAGAAAATTCTCCTGAATCAAGAAAATTAGCTAATGTAAGTAACCTGCCAACATTCGCTACTTTTGTGAACGGACAATTAGTTGGCGAAACACAAACCAACAAACAAGAAGTTTTAATCGATCTTGTTAATGCAATTGCTTAAATTTAGATCGTTAGACTAATTTAGATTTTAGACTTCTTAGATGTTCTAAAATCTAAAAAAGTCTAATATGTCTAAGAATGTCTAAAAATCTAAGAAAGTCTAAATTATGAAGTTACCAGTAATAAAGCATTTGACGCAGTTTATTGAAGAAAACGATCAGGATTATATTATAGAAACTATTGAAGTTCTTGAAGCAATGACCGAAATTCCTTCTCTTAAAGATGAAGAATTAGACGTAATTGGCGAATTGATTTCAAATATGTACGGCGCTCTTGAAGTACAAAAACTTGTAGCTCAGGGAACCGACAAAAAAGAAGCTTTAAATACGTTCATGAAACGTGTTTTAGGTTCTATCGATAAATAAATCGGCCTCTTTTTCAGAGAAAAACAAAAACAAAAAAACATGACTGAGAAAGCGTTTCTATTTTTTAGAGACGCTTTTTTTTAGGATTCAGTTTTCACCGCGGTTTTCAGTTTTTGTGCAATGTCTATTAGGTTAAAATTGTCAGGCTGAGCGAAGTCGAAGCCCACACAAAGAAAATCGATATAGATTTATTCATTTATATTACAGAGCTGCTTTGCGGGGTTTTGACTTGCTTAGCCTGACAAACTAATAAATCTACATGCTAAAATCTTAAATTTCAACATCTAATTTATCAATCTGCAGCTCTCCAAAAACCATTCTAAATCTCTCCTTAAACCCACAACAAATACTTTTAGATTCAAATATTAATCCTTACTTTTGAGCCTCATTAAATTAAACAAAAATCATGGCTTCAATCACATTAGGAGGAAATCCGGTTCATACATCAGGCGAATTACCAGCAGTTGGTTCAAAATTAGCTGACTTCAAATTAGTACAAAACGATTTATCAGTGGCTTCATTAAGTAATTTCGCTGGCAAAAAATTAGTTTTAAATATTTTCCCGAGTGTTGACACCGGAACTTGTGCTGCATCTGTTAGAAAATTTAACGAAAGTGCAAGCGGATTAGAAAATACTACCGTTTTATGTATTTCGAGAGATTTACCATTTGCTCAAAAACGCTTTTGTGGTGCTGAAGGTTTAGAAAATGTTGTAAACTTATCTGATTTTCAAACAGGAAGTTTTGGTAAAGCAAACGGATTAGAAATCGTTGACGGGCCTTTAGCTGGTTTACACTCCAGAGCTATAATTGTTGTCGATGCTGACGGAACAATTACTCATACAGAACAAGTTGCCGAAATTGCAAACGAACCAAATTACGAAGCAGCTTTAGCAGCACTATAATATTATCCACTAAATGGAGTTTCAAAAAGATAATACTTTTGTTACAGGTCGTTTAAAAAGCATTACGTATGCTTTTAAAGGAGCTGTAAAACTGATAAAAACAGAACACAGCATTATGGTACAATTCTCACTGGGAATTGTCATGACTATTGCAGGGTTCTATTTTCATATTTCTCAAACAGAATGGCTTTGTCAAACCTTAGCCATTGGTTTAGTAATGAGTATTGAAGGATTAAATACGGCAGTTGAAAAAATTGCCGATTTTATCCACCCCGATTACAGTAAACGAATCGGATTTATTAAAGATATTGCTGCGGGAGCGGTATTTTTTGCCGCCATGACAGCAATAGCAATTGGTTTGATAATTTATATTCCAAAATTTATATAGGCGGAACGCAAGAATGGCAAAAACAAAAAAAGAAACAGTAGACAAAAAAACCGAATCAAAAGTCTCCGGAATTAAATCCTGGCATTTAACCAAACAGCAAAAGTTTGTTTTGGGATGCCTTTTGATACTCTTTTCTATTGCATTATTAGTTGCATTTATTTCTTTTTATGTCAATGGACAATGGCAGGCAGACCAAAGTGCGGTAAGTCAGCTGGGAGATCGTGACGAAGTTGTACAAAACTGGCTCGGAAAATTCGGAGCTTATCTTGCCGATTTGATTGTTTACAGAGGTTTCGGAATCGCCTCTTTTATTATTGTTCGTTTATTTTTCTTAACCGGATTATTTCTGGCATTGGAACTTTCGACCAAAAAATTAAAAAACACGTGGTTCTGGGATTTGTTTGCTATTATTATCGTATCCATTTTATTTGGATTTTTTGCCACTTCGGCACCGGAACTAGGCGGAACAATTGGTTACGAACTAAATCTTTTCCTTCAGGATTACATCGGAAAAACCGGAACTTTATTAACCCTGCTTTTTGGATTAATTGTTTATCTGATTTTCAAAATAAAAGTATCTCCGGAAAAAATTCAGTCTTATTTTGATTCCACTAAAAACGAATTCAAATCTGAATTAAATTCCATTAAAAAACCTCAGCCGGATCAAGAGCCGGAAAGTGCTTATAATCTGGAAGAATTTGCAATTGAAGAAGATCCTGAATTAGATAATATTCATTTAAAAACAGAAGATTCTCAATTTGAAATTAATAAAGAAGCTTTAAAACCGACAATAAACCATTCATCAGAAATTGAACTTAATCCGATTTTAAAGCCAATTACACCGCCCGTTACTCAAATTACGGCAACTCCTGACGAAGCTTTTGTTATTGAAAAAGCCGAAGAAGAAGATATAATCGAAGAAAACCTTGCTTCCCGCCTTGTTGCAGATTTTGGTTTATTTGATCCAACTTTGGATTTATCCAATTATAAATTTCCAACTATCGATTTATTAAAAGAATATTCGACTGGCGGAATCACTATTAATCAGGAAGAATTAGAAGAAAACAAAAATAAAATTGTAGATACACTTCGTAACTACAAAATCGAAATTGCACAGATTAAAGCAACCGTTGGTCCTTCTGTAACTTTATATGAAATTGTACCCGAAGCCGGAATCAGAATTTCAAAAATCAAAAGTTTAGAAGATGATATTGCTTTGTCATTATCAGCTTTGGGAATTCGTATTATTGCCCCAATTCCAGGAAAAGGAACAATTGGTATTGAAGTTCCAAATAAGACTCCAACTATGGTTTCTATGAAGAGCGTTATTGGTGCGGCTAAATTTCAGGAAGCTGAAATGGAACTGCCAATCGCTTTAGGAAAAACCATTTCAAACGAAACTTTTGTTGTCGATCTTGCCAAAATGCCTCACTTGTTGATGGCCGGTGCAACGGGACAAGGAAAATCTGTTGGTTTAAATGCAGTTTTAACTTCTCTGTTATATAAAAAGCATCCTGCAGAAGTAAAATTTGTTTTGGTCGATCCGAAAAAAGTCGAACTTACGCTTTTCAATAAAATAGAAAGACATTATTTAGCTAAGCTTCCGGATACGGAAGATGCTATTATTACTGATAATGCCAAAGTTGTAAATACTTTGAATTCACTTTGTACCGAAATGGACAACCGTTATTCTTTACTAAAAGATGCAATGGTTCGTAATATTAAAGAGTACAACGAAAAATTCAAATCGAGAAAATTAAATCCGGAAGCCGGACACCGATTTTTACCTTATATCGTTTTGGTTGTCGATGAGTTTGCCGATTTAATTATGACCGCAGGAAAAGAAGTTGAAGTTCCTATTGCCCGTCTGGCTCAGCTGGCTCGTGCTATTGGTATTCACTTAATTATCGCTACACAAAGACCTTCTGTTAACGTAATTACAGGTTTAATTAAAGCCAATTTCCCGGCGAGAATTGCCTTTAGAGTAACTTCAAAAATTGACTCAAGAACAATTTTAGATACTCAGGGAGCAGATCAGTTAATTGGACGAGGAGATTTATTGTATACAAATGGTAATGACGTAATCCGTGTTCAGTGTGCTTTTATTGATACGCCGGAGGTCGAAAAAATTACAGATTTTATTGGTTCACAAAAGGCATATGCCACAGCTTATTTGCTTCCGGAGTTTGTTGGAGAAGAAAGTGGCATTAATCTTGATATGGATATTTCTGAAAGAGATGCCTTATTTAGAGAAGCTGCAGAAATTATTGTCAATGCACAGCAAGGTTCTGCTTCATTACTGCAAAGAAAATTAAAACTGGGTTACAACAGAGCCGGTCGTTTAATCGATCAGCTGGAAGCAGCAGGAATTGTTGGACCATTTGAAGGCAGTAAGGCAAGAAGCGTAAATATTTCAGATTTAAGTGCTCTTGATCAATTTTTTAATAATGAACAAAATTAATCCAATCATGAGAACAAAAATTCAGGAAATCAAAAACAATTCTATCACTAACATGACTAAAAAGTGTTTTCAAATGGCAGTTTTATTGCTTTTGAGCTTCACTTCTATTCAGGCTCAGGATAAAAAAGCCAAAGATTTATTGAACGAAGTAACTGCTAAAATAAAAAGCTACGATAATATTGTTATAGATTTTAAATACTCTCTGAATAATGCAAAAGAGAATATTAATCAGGACAGCAAAGGAAATGTAACCATGAAAGGAAATCAATATGTATTGAATTTTATGGGCGTTACCAAAATTTTTGACGGACAAAAAACATATACAATTGTTCCGGAAGATGAAGAAGTTACCGTTTCAAAAGTAAATGAAAAGGATGATAATGCTATTACGCCTTCAAAAATGCTTACTTTCTTTAATTCTGGTTACAAATACAATATGGATATTGTACAAAATGTAAAAGGAAGAAAAATCCAATACATTAAATTAGTACCAACAACCGGAAAAGATCAAAGAAAAGAAATTCTTTTAGGTATTGATATTCAGACAAAACACATTTATAATTTGATTGAAACCGGAAAAAACGGAACAAAAACAACTTTGACCGTTAATTCTTTTAAAACCAATCAGCCATTATCAAAAAATCAATTTACCTTTGTAGCGAGTAAATACCCGAAATACTACATCAATAAATTAGATTAATCAGAAGGTTGAAAATTTTAGACAAATACTTATTAAAAACATTCTTATTTACATTTACTACGGTATTTGTAATTCTATTTTTCATATTCATACTTCAGACAGTATGGCTGTTTATATCAGAACTAGCAGGTAAAGATCTCGACTTAATACTGGTCGTGAAATTCCTGCTTTTTTCTATGCCGCGTATCATCCCGCTGGTTTTACCGCTTTCGGTGCTTTTGGCTTCTATTATGACTTTCGGAAATTTGGCCGAGAATTATGAATTTGCCGCTATGAAATCTTCCGGAATTTCACTTCAGAGAGCGATGCGGGTTTTAATCATTTTTATATTCGTTTTGAGTATTGTAGCGTTTTGGTTTGCCAATAACGTTATTCCTTATGCCGAATATAAATTTGTTAATTTCAGAAAAAATATTGCTCAGGCAAAACCAGCAATGGCCATTACCGAAGGCCAGTTTAATGATGTTGGGACTTACAATATTAAAGTGAATAAAAAATCCGGAGAAAATGGAAATATTTTAACGGGTGTTACCATTCACGAAAAAGCAAATAATATTGGTGAGAATAAAACTGTTATTAAAGCAAAAAATGGCGAATTAATCAGTAATGAAAAATCGAGTATTTTAAAACTGGTTCTAAATGACGGTTATTATTATCAGGATGTTACGCCAAAAAAATACGAAGACCGCACTAAACTTCCTTTTATAAAAGGAGCATTCAAAAAGCATATTATCAATATTGATTTATCTGAATTAAACAAAGTTGATGACAGCAAAGAAAGTATTGCCGGAACAAATGCCATGCTGAATGTTAATGAATTACGATATACTTTAGATTCTTTAAATAAAAATCTGGATAACGAAATTATCTCATTTTCAGAAAATATAAACCAGCGTGTAGGAATCAGAAAATCAAGCACTCTGATTACCGATAAGAAGAAAAACAAAAAGACATTACCAAACGATCTTTTGTCTTTATACACAAATAAACAGAAAATTGATGTCATAAAAATGGCATCAAGCAATGTTACCAGTAATGAATATTCCATAGAATCGACTCAAAAAGATTTAAAGGATAAACAACGCGAAATCAATAAACATTTGACGGCATTATACGAGAAATTCGTTATAGCTTTTGCCTGTTTTTTAATGTTCTTTATTGGAGCACCACTAGGAGCTATTATCCGAAAAGGCGGACTTGGATTACCTATTGTTTTTGCAGTTTTAATTTTCATTACTTTTCATTTCATCAATACTTTTGGAAAAAGATTATCTCAGGAAGGCGGAATGACTCCTTTTATGGGTTCATGGATGTCATCCTTTATACTTTCGCCATTAGCAATATTATTAACCTATCGTGCCACAAACGATAATGGATTAATTAATTTTGATGCGATAACTACTCCAATCTCACAACTATTTCAAAAAATTTCTGAACGGTTCTTTCCTGTTCAAAACAAAGAATAATTATGTCAACACAAATTCAACTGAATACCATTGAGGAAGCTATAGAAGATATTCGTCAAGGTAAAGTAATCATTGTAGTCGATGATGAAGATCGCGAAAATGAAGGTGATTTTTTGGCTGCTGCCGAAAAAGTAACTCCGGAAATGATCAATTTTATGGCGACACACGGCCGCGGATTAATCTGTACGCCACTTACGGAAAGCCGCTGCAAGGAACTTGATTTACGCGCAATGGTTACCAATAATACAGATCATATGGAAACTGCTTTTACCGTTTCTGTTGATTTAAAAGGAAATGGTGTAACAACTGGAATTTCTGCAGCAGACAGAGCTAAAACAGTACAATCATTAGTTGATCCCAACACAAAACCGCACGATTTAGCCCGTCCGGGACATATTTTTCCTTTAATTGCCAAACAAGGCGGTGTTTTAAGAAGAACCGGACATACAGAAGCAGCCATTGATTTTGCAAGACTGGCCGGATTTAAACCTGCCGGAGTTATCTGCGAAATTTTAAACGAAGATGGAACAATGTCCCGTTTACCTCAACTAATTGAAGTTGCTAAAAAATTCAATTTGAAATTAGTTTCGATTGAAGATTTGGTAGCTTACAGAATGCAGCATGACAGTCTTATCGTTAAAAAAGAAGATTTTGATATTGAAACCCGTTTTGGAACTTTTAGATTAAGAGCTTACGAACAGACTACTAATAAACAAATTCATATTGCTTTAACGAAAGGAACATGGAATCTTGGAGAACCAATTTTGACAAGAATCCACTCTTCTCAGGTTAATAATGATTTATTGGGAACATTGACTAATAATGCAGAACAGCAATTAGACGATATGTTCAAAGTAATCAATGAAAATGGAAAAGGTGCCGTAATTTTTATCAATCAGGATATGACAGCCGTAAATTTATTGAACAGAATTTCTGAACTTAAAAATCTGCAGGCACAAGGAACTTTAAAAGCACCAAAAGTTATCATTGACAGTAAAGATTACGGAATTGGAGCTCAAATCCTTCATGATATCGATATTTCTAAAATTAGATTAGTTTCGAATACAGAACAAACGAAACGTGTCGGAATGATTGGATATGGACTTGAAATTACTGAATACGTAACTTACTAATTTTTATGGGCACATTAGAAGAAAGAATTTTAAAATCTGAAACACATATTTTTAAAGCGGTTTTCCCGAGTACAACCAACCATTATGATACTTTATTTGGCGGAACTGCGCTTCACCTGATGGATGAAGTGGCTTTTATTTGCGCTACTCGTTTTAGCCGAAAAAAAGTAGTTACAATATCTACAGGCCAAATTGACTTTAAAAAAGCGATACCGGCGGGAACTTTAATTGAATTAGTAGCTAAAGTTGTAAGCGTTGGAAGAACAAGCTGTAAAATTCATGTTGATATTTTCATGGAACAAATGTATTCTGAACTTCGCGAAACGGTAGTTTCGGGTACTTTTTCGTTTGTTGCAGTAGATGAAAACAAAAAACCAATGCCGATTTTGGACGATTTAGATTAACTTTTTCAAAAAACTCATTTTCAGAAATACTGATAATTAGACACTTGAAAATTATTTAAAAAAAGTCGCTTAAAAAGTTTTGAGAACCGAAAAAGCATCTTATATTTGCACTCGCAATCAGAAAATGACAGCAACATACTGGAGAAATGGCAGAGCGGTCGAATGCGGCAGTCTTGAAAACTGTTGACTGTAACAGGTCCGGGGGTTCGAATCCCTCTTTCTCCGCAGAACTCTAAACCCTTAACAAAAGTTAAGGGTTTTCTTTTTTATATACCTATTTATTTCTTTGCAAATAATCTTAAAAAAGTTTTGAGAAACCAAAAAGCATCTTATATTTGCACTCGCAATCAGAAAATGATAGCAACATACTGGAGAAATGGCAGAGCGGTCGAATGCGGCAGTCTTGAAAACTGTTGACTGTAACAGGTCCGGGGGTTCGAATCCCTCTTTCTCCGCTCAAAAAAATCCTAAATGGTGTCAAAAACCCGTAAATCCTATGATTTACGGGTTTTTTTGCTTTTGTTCATATACCAAATTATTCATCGAATCTTATTGTTAAAAGGAATAAATCGAGACCTCAGAAAAAACTAGAAATAGAGGGTCTCGCTAAAATCCCTTAACTCTTGCAAATACAGGATTTACGATTGAAGGACACCCTTCGTAGCATTATCGGAACAATACCAGAGCAGAAAATACATAGCCATAAAAGGGTATTTAGAAAAACATTTTAAAGAACTACAGGATTTCTGAAAGTGGTTAAGGTGATCATTGCCGATTCTGTCACAGATTTAAAAATCACAGCCGATCAGATTAATTATCTGCGAACCAAATATCCGAAAATCATTTGGTGTTTTATTTCCCAGGTAAAAGAAAACGGTGCAATGTACGGCGGTAACAAGATGGCGCATAATCCAACTGCATTTATTCATTGTTCATCACATCAAGATCCAAAACAAAGGTTTGCCACATTGGAGAAAAACAGAGGAAACGACCTCACTTTAAAATACTCAATGTGTTTCAAAAAGTAGTCAATGAACCGAAAAAGAAAAAATTATCATTCACAGTAAAATAACTTAAAATCAGAAATCATGGTAGCAAAGAAAACAAAGTCAAAAAAAACGAAAAGAGTATCTGCTAAGAAATTATGCAGTAGTGTGATCACAAAGAAAGGCGTTAAAAAAAACGGCACTTTAAAGAAAGGATACCGCTATGTTAAAGGTGGAAAAGTTGTGAAAGCAAAAGCAAAGAAATAGTTTTTGATTTGGTCGATTGGAGAAGCCGTGTTGCAGAAATGTAATGCGGTTTTTTTTATGTTTCAAAATAGAGTATATAGCAACAATTCGTATTATAAAAAAATGAAGTATATTTACTAGTTATGTCTCTTTTAAATACGTTGTAATGAATGAAGTTATTTTAAAAAATCCAATCACTGATAGAATCAGAAATTCTATTAATATTAGCAAGCATAAATTAAATTTTGCCGTTCCATTTTTAAGCTCATTTGCTACTTCAGTCCTGAATGAACATAATACAAAGAGTATAGTCGACAAACGCTTACTAACAAGATTTGATGATTCCTGCCTTGTTTCATTTGATACACCAACGCTAAAAACACTTTTAGAGTTAGGCTTTGTGATTTTGTATGACAATACTATTCATTTAAAATTATACATCACTGATAAAGAAACATTTGTTACCTCATCTAACTTCACGAAAGGAGGTTTTGAAAGTAATATTGAACTAACCATTAAAGTTGATTCGGAAAATTTAAATGAGTGTAATGAGATATTTAATGAAATGTGGCAGAATGCCAAAGAAAATAAAATAACATATGAATTACTTGAAGCCAATTGGTCAAAATATAAAATACTGCAGAAAAGGAATGATTCTGTAAATAATAAAAAAAGATCGGATCTAATTGTAAACACTGGCATTGGTAAAATTGATATACAAAAAGTTATCAGTGAAATATTTAATCTAAAAGATGATTACTCCCGGATTTCAAGTTTGACATTTGAAGCGAATCAAGTAAAAGAAAAATTTAAGAATAAATTGAAAGGCGGGTATAATAAAGATATATTCTACGCAAATGAATTTCATTCAAATCGCAGAGGAAGTTTATTTTATGATTTCACTTATGGACATGAATCACATATCGCTAGCACTGGACTAAGGGAGCTACAGTTTAAAACAGCATTTGAAAATACCGAATTTCAAAATGTTGTAGAGTATATTTATCCGGAAATGGTAGGTATGAAACCTTGGAACTTTGAATACAAGGATGAACTTTTTGAGTTTTGCTGTGGGATTTTTGACTTTAAGATCCCCCAATATACAGAAGCGTTGCCGATCAGACTCGCATCATACTTTTATTCGGAATATTTCCTTCCTATATTTAAATTAGATCATTTAAGAAAAATAAGCAATGCGTTAGACATCGAAACAAACGCAAAATCAAAAGGAGAAAGATTGTATGCATATACATCACATATTACCAACAGAATGAAACATCTACCTTATGATAACAATATCAAATCAAATATTGCATATAAGGTTCTTTATACGGTGGAATTACACAACAGACTAGATAAGGGAGAAAGTTATGAAAATATACTCTCAGATTACAAACAGATTTGGAAAAAGAAATACATATCTAATGGTTGGAAAGTATTGAATAAATTAAACCCATAAAAATATGATTCTGTTAACCACAAATTAAGAAATTATGAAAGAGTCTATTCAAACACAAATGTATATTATAAAAGCTGAATGTTATAAATGTGATGCACCAATGAATATTGCTATTATTAAAAGTGAAAAAAGAAATGGTTTCTGCGGTCCTGAAGCATTTTCTACTGAAGAAAAAAGGATAGCCGAAAATAATGGTGTAATCATCAGGGAACAGCATTCCTATACAATGGAACAAACTTATGATGCCAATACATGTCCTCATTGCAACGCCTTTGTAGGACAGCATTATTTATTAACAGAATACTTTGTTCCAGCTGAATGTAGCGATTATGAATATAAGGTAATTGATATTAGCTAAAGAATATGAACCAATATAATAGTCAGAATGTTAGTGATTTGGAATATTAGGAAATAATACTAATGGATAATTAATTTAATATCTTTGGAGGCTAAATAAATTTGAAATGAAAGTACTAGCTATTGTAGTAGGGAATAATAAATATTTCGAAGGATGCGAACTTGACAATGCCATTAATGATGCACAGGGCATTGCCGACATTTTTAGTCGTCTTGGTTATGAAGTACTGTTTTGGAATGATATAAATACTGATGGTATAATTGAGATATTGGAACAATATGAAAAACGGATCAATGAATTTGATGCTTCCATTTTCTATTTCGCTGGACACGGCTTTCAGGTTGACGGAGAAAATTACTTGGCGTCTGTAGATTGTCAAATTGCTAATCCCACAAAGGCACACTGTCAAAGAACTTGTATTAGACTTACTGAAATTATGGATATATTCCGAAAAGCTTCCACTATGGTGAATATTGCAATTATTGATGCATGTAGGAAAGGATTTGAACGTGGAGGTTCATCTGAGTTCTCTCCAATCCATGCACCGAAAGGAGCCTTGATTGCATTTTCAACTTCTGAAAATTCAGGAGCTAAAGATTACGGTTATAAAAACCACAGTATTTACACAGGCTCGTTACTTAAATTTATTGGTGTTGAGCGTTTATCGGTAGAAGAGCTTTTCAAAAGGGTGAGAAAAACGGTTTTTGCATTGACTGGAGGTGCACAAACAACATGGGAACATACTTCGCTTGTCGGAGACTTTTACTTCAACACAGGTCAATTAGTTCATTCGATTACTATTCCCTATAGCGAAGTAGTTGTCAAGGATAAGATGTTTTCTGAAGCTAACGACCAATTTGGCATAGTGATGAATTTGAAATCTTATGATTGGAACATACAAAATCCTGCTATCGACAGATTTTTAAGTATTCCTCCCTCGAAGATTGACAAAGATCAGCAGTTTATTATTGGAAGAAACATTTTGCAGGCAGCAGATTATGCTTTTAATGCCACAGCATTTTTGGATAACCTGCGTGAAAATTTACGTTTATATACTGTTGAAGGCGAAAATCATCTTTTAAATGGGATTTTATATGAAATCTATTTTAACAGTAACGGAGATTTTAGGTCTGAAAACCTTAAAAAACATAACCTCCCTAAGGTATTAAAGCTTAGAAATGTACCCGAATTTAAAAAATCGTTTGAGTTTATTACTAAAGTATTAGAGCCTTATCGTGATCAGTTATTCTATATTCCTGGTGATAATGTTAGTCATATTGATGTAGCTGTTTTAGCAACTAACGAAGTGAAGAGAAGCAAGACAGGTGAAGAATTCCCTTATCAGGCGGTTGATACAATTACTGTGCAGGGTAAGGATATTACCTTACCAATAAGTAAATATGATGTTTGGGGTACAAATGAATCTAACCTTAAACAAGTTATTAGCCATTACCTTTCAGCTCCCGAAGAACTGATTCAGATAAATTCAGGGGTTGAGTTAAAAAAAATGACTTTTAAAATTCCAGAAGAGACTTCAACTTGGTAGTGAACCCAAATATCTGGTTCTCACAGAAGGAACAATGAAATAGAATTTATGCACTAACCCTTAAGGACAAGTAATAGATAGAATTGATGAATCTGGTAATGACCAAACTCATGTAAAACTATGAAGTACTGTTGTTGTAACTAATGATATTAACCAATATGATTATTTATGAACACAAAATGCTGAAGTTAATAGAGAAATATTATATTTGCGTAATACTACACATTGTGTAGTATTACGCAAATATAATATATAGATGTCTGATACTGCTGTAACATATAATTATCTTGATGAATATTTAGATGAATTAAGATCTAAAGGAAGATATGCGTTTACATTAGATGAAGTTAAAGAAAAGTTTCCTGTATCTGATAAAGCACTTAATCAGAACCTATATCGCTTAAAGAAGAAGAAGAAGATTGTACAGGTTCGGAAAGAGTTTTACACATTGCTTCCCGCAGAATATTCACTCCAAGGAATAATTCCAGTTAACATGTTTATTGATGATATGATGAAAGCATTAGGCAAAAAATATTATGTAGGCCTTATTTCAGCTGCTGCACTTCATGGTGCCGGACATCAACAGCCCATGGAAACATTTATCATTACCGAAAGACCGGCACTCCGGGATATTAAGAACAAAAAACTAAAACTGAATTTCTTTATTAAAAACGATTGGAATACAGAAGATGTAAATGAGATTAAGACAGAAGCAGGCTACATGAATGTTTCATCACCGGAACTCACGGCTTTGGATTTACTCTATTATGCTGAAAGTATTGGGATAAATAGGATTATTACAATTCTCGAAGAACTAATCGAAGTAATAAAGCCTTCCAATCTGAAAAAGGCAGCCAAATGCTATTCCCAAATAGCAGCAGTTCAGCGGTTGGGGTATTTATTGGAAGTACAATTAGACAATGAAAAATTAGGTGAAACACTATATAAAACAATCGCTAACAAAATCGGCGTAAATATTCCATTAATGCCCGGAAAAAATAAGATAGGTGAGACAAATTCCCGTTGGAAAATTATTCACAATGTTCAAATTGAAAGTGATTTATGATACCTAGAAGATATATACTTGAATGGAAAGCATTTGCTCCATGGCCGGATGATGCTCAGGTTGAACAAGATTTAGTAATTGAAAGAGCATTAGTCGAGATATTTTCAGATGAATTCCTAAGTGAACATTTGGCTTTTCGTGGCGGTACAGCATTACACAAATTATTTTTAAAACCCCAAGTAAGATATTCAGAGGATATTGATTTAGTGCAAATAAAACCGGGGCCAATAAAACCAATATTAGAACAGCTCCGAAAAAAATTATCTTTTTTGGGAACAAAAAGAACCGTTAATCAAAAAGCACATAATAATACTGTAGTCTATAAGTTTGAAACAGAAACAGCTCCAGTAATAACAATGAAATTGAAAATAGAAATCAATTGCAAAGAACATTTTACAGTGATGGGATTACAAAAAGTACCGTTCGAAGTAAAAAATGGTTGGTTTACTGGAAAATGCGAAATTAACACTTACCACATAGAAGAATTATTAGGCACAAAGATGAGAGCATTATACCAACGTAGAAAAGGACGAGATCTATTTGATATAGAATAGCTTTAACAAATACAAAAGTCGACACAGTAAAATTGGTAAATTGTTACAAGGAATATATGGCTTTTTCAGTGGCAATACCACCAACACAAAAAATGTACATTGCTAATATGGAAGAAAAAATGCAGGATGCAGAGTTTATGGAAGATATATTTACAATTCTTCGCCCTGGTGTTGAATATGATAATGTCAAAGCTTATGAGTTCATAAAAACTGAATTGATTGAGAAATTGAAATGAATTATTACGAAGAAATACCAAATAATTGGGAAGAAATAATTTTAGAGAATATTTCTCTAAGAATTCATTATGGTTTTACGGCAAGTTCAATTAAGAAAAATACAGGAACGAAATTATTACGAATTACAGATATACAAAATTATAAAGTTGATTGGAATAGTGTGCCATTTTGTAAAATTGAACCTCAAGATATTAATAAATACATATTAAAAGAAGGTGATATACTTTTCGCTAGAACAGGTGCTACCGTTGGTAAAAGTTTTTTAATTTATGGTAAAATTCCAGAAGCTGTATTTGCCTCTTATTTAATTCGTATTAATTTATCAAGCTATATAAATGCAAAATATTTATACTATTTTTTTCAATCTGCAGACTATTGGAAACAAATAAATAATAAATCTATTGGTACAGGCCAACCAAACGTAAATGGCATATCCTTATCTAATTTAAACCTATTACTCGCTCCTATTAATGAACAAACTCGCATTGTAAGCAAAATTGAAGAATTATTTAGTGAACTTGACTCTTTAGAAGCGAATCTTCAAAAAATTCAGAAGAAGATAAAAATATATAAAGAATCAATTCTATCTAATACACTCTTGAATGCTAAAAATTCAAACGTTATTTCCCATGTAAAAGAAAACGGGGCAATGTATGGCGGTAACAAAATGGCTCACAATCCAACTGCATTTATTCATTGTCCTCGCATCAAGACCCAAAACAAAGATTTGCCACTCTGGAGAAAAACAGAGGAAATAATCTCACTTTCGATGTATTTCAAAAAGGTAGTCAATGAACCTAAAAAGAAAAAATTATCATTCACAGTAAAATAACTTAAAATCAGAAATCATGGTAACAAAGAAAACAAAGGCAGAAAACAAAAAAAGTTTCAGCAAAGAAATTATGCAGTATACCTGAATACCGAGATCAGTTATAAGAATTGAAGCCCGAATTTAATTATCAGATAGCTAAAAAATTCTTAACGTAGCATTTTAAAAACGTCGCAAAATTAGAGTACGCAGTCGCTCCTCATGCATATCTCCCCAACTTCCAATAGCTGAAATCACAGGGATCAGTGTTTTACCAAAATCTGTAAGACTGTATTCCACCTTAGGAGGAACAACAGGATATATAACCTTAGATACTAGTTCATGTTCTTCTAATTCCTTCAGCTGTATATTTAAAACCCTGCGCGACGCATCAGGTATTTTTCGCTGCAACTCACTTGGCCGTTTATGTCCCTGGTCAATAAACCAAAGCAGGCGTATTTTCCATTTGCCGTAGAGCACTTCTCCTATTAGGTCAAGTCCACAATTCAGGTTCGGTATTGTTTTTCTCTCATACATATTACAAATTTAAGTCTATACACCAACGTGTGCAATAGGGGAATAATTTATCCCTATCTGAATCGTAACTCCGTACTTGTGAGGAACTAACGTACTGCCGAGATTTGCACAAGGAACTTTAAAAATTTACAACATGGATTATCAAAATGAATTATCAGGCAGAATTGCCTTGGTTACGGGAGGTACCAAAGGTGCAGGAAAAGCGATTGCAGAAAGACTGCTGCAAGCGGGAGCAACGGTAATAATAACCGCCAGAAATGCCCCTGAAAAAGAAGATAACAATTTACATTTTATCGCTTCGGATCTAAGTACGGGAGAAGGATCTAAAATAGTGATTAATGAAGTGTTGTCAACATACGGAAGACTGGACATCCTAGTAAATAACCTCGGTTCGTCATCAACACCTGCCGGCGGCTTTAGCGTCTTGAGTGACGAAGACTGGGAATCAACCCTTCAGGCAAATTTACTAGCCCCTATCCGACTTGATCGCGGTTTTTTACCGCAAATGATAGACAGAAAAGATGGGGTAATTATTCACATCGCCTCTATACAGGGGAAACTGCCGTTGTATGAGTCAACTTTGCCTTATGCAGCCGCAAAAGCAGCATTGCGAAACTACAGCAAAAGTTTATCAAATGAAGTGACGCCAAAGGGGGTTCGGGTACTGACGGTATCGCCGGGATGGATCAATACAACAGCATCCGAAGCATGGCTGGGTGAAATTGCCAGAAATGCCAACAGTACTGTAGAAGAAGCCCAGCAAAGTGTTATGGATGCATTGGGCGGAATCCCATACGGCAGGCCTGCCCAGCCGGAAGAAGTGGCTGAATTGGTCGGTTTCCTCGTTTCACCCAGAGCTGGATATTTAACAGGGACTGAATTTGTAATTGACGGTGGAACCGTGAGAACTGTATAACAACTAAACAATAATTAGCATGAACTTACCAAAAGTAGTATCAGAATTAGTCGCAGCACAAAATAACTTTGACAGTGCTGCCTATGTAATGTGTTTCTCTGAAACAGCCGTAGCGCATGATGAGGGCAAAATCTACAACGGCAGGAAGGAAATAGAACATTGGATTGCCGATTCCAATGAACGATATAAGGCAACGATTAGGCCTGAAAGTTTTGAAGAAAATGAAACAGAGTGCGTTCTTAAAGCCGAAACTTCAGGGAATTTTCCCGGAAGCCCAATTATATTGGCTTACCATATGGTGCTATCTGATGGATTAATACAATCTTTAAAATTTACGGGATAATTTGAAATGGCTATTTTAGCCATTTCTTTTTATATATTAAATATAGTCCCGATATTCTGTAAAATTTTCGCAAATTATACTTTAGAGAAGTCAAAGCCACTATGTGCAAGGCCTTAATTCCATGAATTTTATCTCTTTACAAATAACAATTTAGAGTTCAATTTTGAAGTATGCCTAAATTTTAAAAAGCTGAAAACACCAGTAAATACTGGGCTCCAAATATTAGTTGCAGCACCTCTTCCTCCGCTGAATTTTTAAAAATCTTCAACTTTTATTTTGAGTTTTTTTTATCTTCAACCCAAATTCTATACAACTCATCCAACAACTCCATTTCAACATTTGGCAATAATTGCAAAGCCATTTCTACCAAAATCATAGCATCAGAAAAAGGTTTTGCAGAATTTTCACTTTGGAGCATTGTGATACTTGCTTTTAATAATGCTGCAATCATAATATTTAATTCACTATAGCAAGAGACATTTAGTGTTGCTAAAAATGAATCATTATTCGGTTTTAGCTGTTTAAAATAATTGACTCTGTTCATTATTTCTAACAATTCTGTTACTGCTTCTTTTTGCGGTGTTTCCATTATTTTGGTTGCTTTTTTTTTAAAATCAAATTTGAAATTTTATTTTAAAAAAATGGTTATCATACATGATAACACTATAAAAAATCAACAATTACAAATAACATCAGAATAAAAAAAGAGGCAGTTTCCACCACCTCTTTCGTATATAATTTTTTCTCTAAAAAACTTAAAAACCATAAACCCCACCTGAGACGGTGATTTTTTCACCTGTAATCCATGCCGATTCATCAGAAGCAAGAAAAACAGCCACTTTTGCAATATCATCTGGCTGTCCGGTACGTCCCAGCGGTGTTTTGGCTACAAAACCAGCTTCTGCTTCACTTCCTATAAAACCTGCTGTATGAGCGCCTTCGGTTTCTACAATTCCGGGAAGAAGCGAATTAATACGGATATTTCTTCCCGAAAATTCTTTTGACAAAGCTACAGTAAGAGCATCTAATGCTGTTTTGGTAGCCGAATAAACAGAACCTGTCGGCAGCGGCGAATTACTTGCTCCCGAGCTGATATTAATGATATTTCCGCCTTTATCTCCAAAATGTTTTAATGCTTCCTGAATGGTAAATATCGATCCCAAAACATTCGTATTAAAAGATTTGTGAAAGGTTTCTGGCGACACCAGTTCAACAGGTTCGTAAATATAAACTCCAGCGTTGTTTACCAAGATATCGATTGTTCCAAAGGCGTTTTTGGTTTCTTCAAACAATCTAGTCACATCGATCTGATTCGCAACATCAGCTTGTACGGCAATTGCTGTTCCGCCCTGGCCGGTTATTTCGTTTACTACTTTTTCCGCCCCTTCTCTGCTTGATGCATAATTTACAACCACTTTAGCGCCTTCTGCTGCAAAGTATTTTGCAATTGAAGCTCCTATTCCTTTTGATGCACCTGTTACTACAGCTGTTTTATTTTTTAATCTGCTCATTGTATTATTTGTTTAAATATGAATGACAAAGCTATATACAATTGATTTATTTTGGTAACTTTGTTACTAAAAGTAATAGTAACTACGAGGTAACAAAGTAACATAATATGGAATGCAGTATGCTTATCAAACAGCAGCATAAAAAGGAAATGATGGCTGTTCAGGATTCAATGGATGTATTAAACGGAAAATGGAAAATTTCTATTTTGTCTTCCATCTGTTATTATAACAAAAGACGTTTTTCGGATATTCTTGCTGATGTTGAAGGTATTTCGAACAAAATGCTGAGCAAGGAGCTAAAAGAACTGGAAACAAATAAATTAATCATTCGCACCGTTTTAAACACACAGCCTATTACGGTTCAATATGAGCTGACCGAACATGGTTTGAGCCTCAAAACGCTAATTCAAAACTTAACCGAATGGGGAATTCAGCATCGTAAAAAGATTATTGAAGGTTAACAGGTTTTATAATCTTATTTCTTCAAAAAATAAAAACCTTCAAAATCAAAAACTGATTTTGAAGGTTTTTTAATTTAGATACCGTGGACCAGATAAAAATAAATCTTATTTCTAAAAAAACCGCGGCTTCAATTTACATCATCGTATTGATTCGAATACTCGCTTTGATAAGCGCTAATGCAGATATTTTTGAAATATGAATATCCTTAGGCTGATGGTGTGAATTTTGACTTACTAACTTCACAAATTGTGGTCCTTGTTCTGATTTCTGAACATACTTTACCGTTATATATTCTTCCCAATCATTTAACTTCACACTCAAAAGATACATTTCTCCAAAAAAAATATTCTCAAATTCAGTTTCTTTATACAAAACGATATCGCCGGATTTCAAAAGCGGATACATACTATCTCCCGTTACCGAAATAGCGCCGTCACATTTAGGCAGATTTGGAATTTTTATAGTATCCAGAACTCTTTGCGGTTTTCCGCTGTTAAACAATTCTCGCAAACCTGCCACAGCTTCCAAATCATATAAAGGAATTTCCTGACTCACATGCAGCGAATCGATTGTTTTTCGGTCATTATTCATAATTACAATATTTGTATTTTCTTCTTTTACCATTGGACCATTTCCAGTTAAAAGCCATTCAGAATTGATTTCCGGATAGTAGTGTAAAATTTTACACGCCTTATCTGTCCCCATATTACTGCTATTGTCTAAAAACTTATTAGAAAAACCTAAATCATTACAGAACTTATACTTAGTAATCCCTTTGTAGTCAAGGTATTCTCTCATCCTATCAGTTGAACCCATAAAAAAGTGTATTTTTTTACGTTAAAAATTTGTTTTGATGTATTATTTTACATTATATTTGCAAAGTAAAGAAAAATAAAAATGAAAAACAACAGAAATGTTAACAAATTTATTTAACATTCAAATAAAACAAAAATCCTAACACTCAAATAAAATATTGATTACAAAATAATTAAGCCATACATAAATTAAAAAACACATTAAAAACAACACACTACGCTTAAAATGGAGAAAAACTACGAAACAGGTAATATTAATCATTAAAATTATAAAATAAAATTCATCATTATTTAAATTAAAAAAAATGGAAACACCTCAAATCCAGGAAAAAATTCAGGAGCTGGAAAACTGGCTGATTGAAAACCCAAATAGTCCTGAAAGAACATTAATTGAATCGGACATAAAAAAATTAAGAACCTTTTTAAAACAAAATCATGGATAGAAATCAAATAGAAGCAAGAATTGCAGAATTGTATCTGGCATTGCAATATTGTTCAGAACGAAATAAAACTTTTACAGCCGGAGAAAGAATCTGTATCAATCAGGAGCGTTTTCAGTGGATGCATATTCTAGACGATGAGGCGGCTTCTCCCCGTCCCGTTTCGCAAAATATTGAATACAAACTAAAAGAGGTTTCTAAACTTGCGCTTCTCCACAATTTTAAACCTTATTATGGAGATCCTTTTAAAGACGAAATTTTGTTATACAACTAAGAATTATATCCACCTAAAACTAAATATTATGAGCACTGCATTAACAAACAGAATTAACACAATGGACTTATCTCAATTTTCAGCACAAGAATTAAAAGAGGCTTTAAACAGGATCGAAAACAAAAAAAATGAAGAAAGAGATGCTTATAAAAAACTGGTAGCCGAAACTATTCCGAAGGCACTTTCAAGATTACACGAAACCTCTGAAATGATGCGAAATGCCAAAACAGAAACATTTCAGCTGTTTGAAACCATTCTTGATTTAAAAAATCAGGTTTATGGATTTAAAGAAAAACAAATGTCGCATACTTTTTCTAATGATAAGGAAGAAATTACCATTGGATATCGTATTAATGAAGGATGGGACGATACGGTGACAATTGGTATTGAAAAAGTCCAAAACTATATTTCATCACTTTCTACCAGCAAGGAAACCGCTTCACTGGTAAAAATTGTTTTCAATTTATTAAAAAAAGATGCTAAAGGAAACTTAAAAGGTTCGAGAGTTTTAGAGCTTCAAAAACTGACAAAAGAGTTTAATAATGAAGAATTTACAGATGGTGTTGAAATTATTGCTTCTTCTTTTAAGCCTATCCGCTCGAGCTGGTTTATTGAGGCGAACAGAATTGATGAAAATGGTGTAAAAACCAATATTCCGTTATCAATGTCTTCTGTAGATTTTTTACAAGGATATGCTTTTAATTTCTTTAACCAGCAAAACGAACAAAATCATGCAGCCTAATAATGATATATATGCGTCGGCTCTTTTGGCCCTTCTTCTTATCGCAACTAACTTAAAACCAATACTAATGTTTCGGGAATGGTTTTATTTCAGAATAAAAATAATTTTTAAACAATATGTAAATGAGCGTAAAAATAAAACCAATTACGGACCACAAAAGCTATAAAGTAAACGATCATACGATTCTTAAAGACGACCTCGGGAACTGGAACTGCAGCAATGATTTGTCTGCTAAAGAACGTCAGGCGTTTAATCAGTATGAAAATATTGTGATTCAAAATCCCAGATTTAAAAAACACACGACAGCCACTTATAAAGGCTGATCAATGACCTCTAACCTGCAGCCTAAAATGCAGTTAAAAAAAATGGTTCCTGTTTTACTTGTTAATAAAGAAACAGGAACCGGAAAAACGGGCGATTTCTGCCCTTATACTAAACAGCCAAACGCATTCTTTCTATTAGAATCCAAACCTTTAAGGTCATGGAAAAGGGATTGTCATGCGGGATTGCTGACCTGAATTGTTAAATAAAAAAATCTTAACAAATACTACCTCAGAACGAGGTTTAATATAAAAATGGCATTAGAAGTGAAACCATTCATTAAATGATCAAATGGTCTGGCTGTCTTAAATAAATATCATTGCTTGAATTCAAGCAAATACTCTTTTTCAAACTTCGTTCTTCCTAAAACTTTTCTTTTTCTATCACTCTAAATATTTTCTCTCATGCCTATATCCTCAAACAGAAGCCTCGGAATTCAAAAAAATAAATTAATGCGTTACAAACTCATTAAAGAACTGTACCAAAAACACAAAACAGAAGATATTCCCACAACTGTTGTGTGGCGTAAATATGTGTATCCGGTTTACCCAATTTCCAGAACTACGCTGTATGAAATTCTCTGTACACCTATCACTTCTGAATTAAAAAAAATAGAAGAACTTATGAGCAATCCTGAAAGATCTGCTCGTAATTAAACATAAAAAAGATTCTTTTTAATCTTCAAAAAAAATCCTTTTCTGAGATGCAAAGATGAAGCGTTTCCTTTATTTAAAGTACGTCCTGTTCGCTTTCTTTACAACTCTGTAAAGCCCTAGAATACAAATGTTCACGCTCCTTGCATTTGTTTTTCTACCCTGTTTTTTTGCCTAATCTTTGCATTCTCAAAAGGAAATAACCGTGCCTCAAAAACCAGAAATTTATTCTGGTTTCATTCCCCTAAAACAGTTGTCAGGCTGTTTACAGAATATTTTATTCAATACTCAAATCTCAAAAAAAATCAAAATGGAACAATTTCTATACCCCTCGCTGACGGCATTTTTTGCCGCCTTCATAACCTGGTTTTTCTCTATGAGAAAATCACTTGCAGAAGACCGGGCAGCCGAACTAGACAATGCAGTAAGTGCCGTAAAATATTACCGTGATCTTCTGGATGATATTACTGCCCGACTTACAGCAGCTACAGAAACAATCAAAAAGATGGAAATACAGCATAAAGAACTCATGCTGATCAATCAGCAATTGGTTGATGAACTTCAAAAATTTAAACAGTTAAACGGAAAAGCATCATGACACTTGCACAAAAAACTTTAGAAATCGCCACCGCCCAGATTGGCGTCGAGGAAAT
Organism: Flavobacterium sp. Root901; assembly: GCF_001429765.1. Classification (GTDB taxonomy): domain Bacteria; phylum Bacteroidota; class Bacteroidia; order Flavobacteriales; family Flavobacteriaceae; genus Flavobacterium. The sequence goes on along the minus strand of NZ_LMJB01000010.1, from coordinate 39,194 downwards.
TCCCAAAAACAGTAACGCAGGCCCTGAAGTCGAAATTTATTTAAGAAGCGTTGGTCTCAACAAAGGGTATTCCTGGTGCATGGCTTTTGTTTACTGGTGTACGCAGAAAGCTTCACTGCAAATGAATGCAAAAAATCCTTTGAAGAAAACCGGAGGTGTTCTGGACCAATACAATTCGAGACCGCTTTTGGTTAAAAAAGCACCTCAGCCCGGAGATATTTTCATTATGGATTTTAACAACGGTACGGGCCACGCCGGTTTTATCGAAAAAATAACGGGAAATATAATTTATACCATTGAAGGAAACACAAATGATTCCGGAGGGCGTGAAGGCTATAAAGTAGCCAGAAGAAAACGCAATATTAAAAGCATTAAAGGCTTTTTGCGCCTTTAAAACCACAATTTAAACCAAAATAACTATGATCAAAAAACTAAACTATTCTGCTGTTTTATTTCTTTTTATTGTCGTCGTGTTTTCATGCCGAAGTCCGAAACCAGTTGAAAACGAAAACAAAATACAAACCATTACAATTACCGAAACACTGCATGATACGGTTTTCAAAATTGCAAAAGACAGCAGTTCCTACAATGCATTATTAGAATGCCTTAACGGAAAAGTTATCCTAAAAAATGTTATTCAGGCCGAACCAGGGCGTACCTTAAAAAGCCCAAGGGTTCGACTTGATAACAATAAACTTCAGGTAGACTGCGACCTGAAAGAACAGGAACTCTACGCTGCCTGGAAATCGAAACAAATTAAAGATATTCAGGAAAAAACGATTACCATTACCAAATTTGTCAATCACTTAACTTTTTGGCAAAAGGTGCAGATTTGGCTGGGAAAAATTCTTCTTATCATTCTGATCTTCTTACTCCTAAGATTGGTCTACAAAATCTATAAGCCATTAATGGTTTAAAAAATAACTTTTAAAATAATTTATCTAAATATGTCTTCACAGTGTCATTTTTTCGTGGAGTCAGGAGGCTTTACGCAAAGCCAGCAGCAAGCTTTTGGGCCTCAATCGAGTACCGAGTTTAACCTGACCTCCAAATTTTCATTAGGTTCTCCTAAAATGGCTTATGCAATCTGCAAAGGAGTCGTTTTAGTGCAGCCTCAAACAGGCAATACTGGCAAAGTAAATCTTATCCTTCGTCCTTATAAACAGCCATTTCCGGGATTAAATATTAAATATTTTGTTTACCGAGGCCTGCAGAGAAGTGATTTTTTTACAGCGGAAAGTAAGCCAAAAATAATTCCAGGTACACCTCAGTCTTCTGACTTTATTATTAAAATTAATGCAGATTTTGATGCTTTTCACGATAATCGTAAAGATGCTCAAAACAATCCTATCCAAAAACCTGATTTTGTTTCTAAATACATTGGTTATAATGAAGATGTAACAGATCTTACAATTCAACTTTCCAGTTTCTTTTTTAAAGAGTCCGAGTTTGTTGCTGCAGATAATACTTTCGACGAAAAAGACGATTTCGAACTGCCTATGATTGATATGGGGAAATCGTTAGGGAAATTTGCGCAGGGCGAATGCGGAATTGATGTCGTTTTAAACTATGGTGACTACAAACATAATTTTGATAATCACGAATTCAATTTTAATTTAGAATATGCCCGTAAGGCTGTTGCATCTATTTCTGTTTTGGGAGATACTCCTTTTAAGCAAAAATTAGAACGTGAACAAAGTACGCAGTTCATTGATATCGCAGCTTTTTATGGTCTGTTTGTTTCGCAAGATTCTGTAGATGTTGTCAGTGCAGGAACTAAAACAACTAAAAAAGGTGCAGACATTTTTAATAGTATTATCAATAATTTTTTCACTAAAAACAATTGGTACGTTTATATTCAAAGTGACCGTACCCGCAGTTATGATTTTTATGGAAACTATAAAATTGGTGAAGGAACTGAAAACCTAAAAAAAGGATTATTAGCAGATTCAGCAACAGGAATTGTTCCTATGACAGCCGTAACTTATGGTACTAACAGCTGGCCGGTTTTAATTGATAAACAAGCGAATAACAATACTGCAGCTACAAACAATTTATACCTGCAATTTCCAACAGACAACAATAACAATACTGCCTTTTACGGAAAAATCGCCAATGTTGCCAATGCCCAAAAAGACACTTTCATCAATGCCGACGGTTTAAGATTACCTCCAGACGAAGAAGGGAATTATAGTGATTTTACGGCAGCCATTCAATTGAGTACTCCGGCAGTTTCTGGTGCAAATATTGCTTCGCTGAGTCTTTTAATTTATCAGGGGAAAATTAATACTTATAAAGCTAAAGAGGTATTAGATGAAGACGGAAATACTGTAATTGTAAATGGTGTCGCCAACTTTTTTGATGATGTATTTAATTTAATTAAAGCTGAACCTTTATTACAATTAAACAGCGATCAAAGTTACTCCAGAATGACTTCTGAAAAGCTAAATCTTATCAATGAGTTTTATGATAAAAAGCAACAGGGAATTTCGATTGTACAAACTCTGACAGTCAACGACATTATCGAAACTGGAGTTGAAGAAAAACCAATTGTTGAACGTGTTACTTATTTAACAGAAGCTGTAGATATTATGAACAATGCCGTTTCTGCAACAGGAAGCACTACGTCTGACACTAAAACGACAGCATCTGCAAGTGGTGCGGTTGGCAAAAGTAAAACTTATCAATTGCCAGATCCTTACTACTATAGTTTGAAACTGTTTACAGACAGTACCGAAACTATTAGCGGACTGGAATTAAAAACTCTTGATGATTCTACTCCCGCTAAAATCATTCTCGGATTAACAAAAACCGAAAACGATGCTGTAAAAGCCTTAATTACTGATGACACAAAAAACCCTCGTTTGTTTTTGATTGATCTTTTCGAGGATGGGAATGAATTTATTTCTCCTGAAAATATTACTTATCAAAAATATAAAGTTGCGATTGTGGTTGAAAATTCTTTAGGTGTAAATGCATTGATTGAACCAACTGATGCTGTTTATATATATTCACTGGATAGGAAGTATCATTTTAGTAAGGGGTATAGTGAGTATATAAAAGAAGATTCAAGAGAAGAATTAATGTTAGACCTAGATTTATCTTTATAATGGAACAAGCAGCAATATTAAAATCCGGAAGAGTTGTTAAACTTACAGGATTATTAAATCCAAAATATACTATATATGGCTTTTTGACTTCGTTTGAAGCAGTAGTCAAAGAAGTTAAAAAAGTTAACGGAGTTACAGAAGTTACGGAAGTTACGAAAAAATTCAGAGAAACTGTAAAGGAGAATTTCAGAGATATTGATCTCGTTGGACAAATAAATCAAGATGTAGTTGGTGGTTTTTATGAAGAAGATTTTTTTCTAGAATATCTTATAGATAAAAATAAACTTTATCAATTAAAAGATCATAGGTATGATTTTAAAGCAGCATCTGCTAAAGACGAAATAATTGTTAAAAAATTAAAGGTTGCCTCCCCATATACTGACTTTTGCAAAATTGAAACATATAAATGGAAATATGAACCTAACACGCAGATTATAGATTATGGAACATGGCAAATTAAAATTCCAACCGGAGTTGTTCCAGATCCCGTGACAGGAGTAAATATTCAATTGAGCAGTACCTCAATGCAATTCTATAATCATAAAATTGGATTATTTGTTACACCACTTACTGATGTAAATGAGAAACAGGCAAAAGCTTTTTTATTTGCAAAAATGGCGATTCTAATCAACTCAATTGAAAATATTTTCAATCTCATTGAATTAGGCACAACTAGTGATTTTGGTCAATATATAAATAGTCAAAAGTCTGAATGGAGTACTCAGCCAATATTTGTAAATCCGACTATTGAAATACTGGAAGACTATATGAGAAATTTGACTAGTTTCTATGAAGGGTTTTATTCAAATCAAATTTCGATAAAAAAAGCTCCCAAAAAAGAGCAATTTTACTGGTTAGCAAGATGTCTGTCTGCCGAAGCTTTGGCAACTGTACCAACGAATGATAAAATCGAGTTATTAAAAAATATAAGTTATTATGAAAAAAAGTTGACAGAAAAAAATGGTGGAGAATCATTGGTGTTAAAAATTGTTGAATCTTTTACTTTTAACTCTGTTTCGGCTGCTGAAAGAAATGATTTTCTTTTTATACTAATGGAAATTCAAGTATATCAGGTTTTAGGAACTCACACCCGAGAATATACTGCGGACACAAAACAAACCCTTTTCGAAATATTATACTTAAAAATTGATGATAATAGGATTGGTAGATACACTTATGGTCTGCTAAATAGTTATGATAATAGAAAAAATTTTATTTTTCTATTATATAAAGTCTGGGAATTATCAAAATATAATCCCAAGTACGGAGATCCATCATATACACAACCTAAAAATGCTTTTGGAATTTATCCCGAATCATATTATATGAAATTAATAACAGCCGATGGAAGTTCAATAGCCTTAACTGCTTATTATGATTCAGAAACTTCACCTGCATTTATATATTATGATTCAAGAGAAAATACAAGTAGACAAACAGATACCGCTTTAATCTCAAATACAGTTGAATATACCTTAGGAGATATTGAAGGAAAAAAAATAAAAATTCATAAAGAAATAACAACAACGGTAACGAATTTTAAATCTACAAAAGAAAACAGTCAGACTATTTCCAACTTTAAATCATTATATGGCACCTACGATATATATCAACCTATTTCAATTATAGGTTTTAAACCAGATCTAAATTTAGTAGAAAGCCTAAATGGTTTAAAAATTAATAGTGAATCACAAGATTACACCCCAATTATTCCTGTTTTTTTATTATACTATATGCAAGATTATAGCGATTTAAAGAAAATTGATTTTGGAATAATGCTTACTGCCGAAATTGCAATGAATCTAACGGGTGCGGGGGCATTGTCTGATCTAAAATATATTGGTTATCTATCTAAAATGAGACCAATTTGGGCAGCGGAAACTGCTGCAGGGTCTAGTGATGCAGTTTTAGCTTGGAGTGCTGTCAATGGAGTTACAAATGCTGTAGAATTTTCTGCCTTTAATGCTTTATCTATCAACAATTATGTTGCTAATACTACTACGGATTCTGAAACAAAAGAAGTTGCCGAAAAAATGAATAGCTTTCTAATGTGGACAACTATCACAAGCGTATTTGTTAGACCATATACAAAATCAAAAGTTATTGAATCTGCTTTTGAATTAGATAATACGGTTGCGAAGTTTAATCAGCAAAATATTTCTATCTATAGAGATATGACACCTACTCAAATTCAAAAGCTAGATCAGGCTCTAGATATTGTTAAAGACATAGCTGGTAATAAAGAATTAGTAATAAGTACAGTCATACAAAAACTTACTGAACATGGTGCAGAATCAGATAAAATTTTACAAAAATACGGGCAGATTACAAGTACGGCAGAAAAATACGCATTTTATGTTGATCTAGGTTTTTTTGAAGATCCTGCAATAAGGAAAATTTTTAATGCGAATAATGCTAAAGCTATCGATAACTGGAGATTATGCTATGCAAATAATATAACTAAGGAGAGGAAATATGTTGATATTCTAAGAAATGATAAATATGTAAATGGTTTAGTGCGTTTTTATAGAGAAGAGAAATTGGGTGATATCTTAGAATCACTTGAAATTACTAAAGAAGAAAAATTCTTAGATATTTTTTCCAATATAAGTGACACACATTTCGCTAACTTTGTTGAGAATCCTAATTTGATAAAAGAATGGGAAAAATTTTCGTTTGTAAATACTGGTAATGATTTGTCTATACTTTCAACAGAACAAAAATTTAAATTTTTAAAAAGTTATGAAAATAGTACGCAATTAACTGTAGATAGGATAAAAAATGGAGGATTAATTAAATTTTTTAAAATTGTGGATGAACATCCTTTAAATTTATTATATCAAGAAAACTTCATAAAAAATGCTAAATATTTAGAAGCAGTAAAAGTAGCTAATACATCTTCACAACATGGAGAATTATTAGTTGAACATTTGAGAATATCATTAAAAAAGCATCTCCACAATGGGCAAGAATTAATTACTGGTTATTCAGGTTTTCATTTTGATTTTGCTATTACTGAACCTAATGAATTAATCTTTACAAGTTCACGAATGAACGCAAATAATATACCGATTTTTGATGGTCCATTACCAACTGTAAATTCACAAGTACAAACTGCAATAAAAAATGGCAGTGTAGTCCAAGGCGTTGGAGTAAAACAGTGTGAAGTATATGTTTGGGGCTATGCTAGAGAAAAAGTTGCTGGCAATTGGCAATTTGTACTTGATACTAATGGACAACCTATAAAAGCGTGGGTGCCAAAAATTAATAATCAAGGAAAAACAACCGTTTTCATTGGGTTAACTGAACAAAAAATAATGAATGAAATTGCATTTGCAAGATTCAATTTAACTCCTCTTGACTGGGTTAGACCATCACACCCCAATGGCCTATCAAATGAATGGATAGGTATTAGCAGTGATAATATTAATATAGCTATGTATTTAGACAATAAAACAAATATTCGTCCTACTATTATACCTAATCCAAACATAAATTATGGATCTGCATTTCCTAAACTTTAAATAATTATTAAAAATAAAATATTATGTCATATTCAAAAGCTATAGTTGTGCAATATCGAAGAAATATTAACATAGGAGTTGTTGACACAACAATATCTAATTCACATTCTTTATCTGATCTAGATTTGGGTTCAATAAATCAAATAATAGGCACTTTAACTGAAGTAATAAGTAATCCTAACGGAGCGTTCATCTGGGGGAGCGAACAAATCGTAATTGATTCTGATTCTATAAACTCAAAAATTACTGATGAAATTAATGGAGTAACTCTATCAAATACAAGCACTATATCATTATTAAATTTAATGGTTGAAATTAAAAACTTTAAAGAACAATATCAAATCCCTTCAAATTTAAAAAATATCATTGGACAAGCGTTTGAAACCATAAAATCTAACCCACATAATTATAAAAGATGGCCAACCTCGGACACAGATTTCTCTACAACAATCGATAACGTATATGTATCATTAGTATTAACGTCTGATGATTTGAACTTACCTAAAAATGAATATCTAAATCAGTTAAAAACTAATTTTTAAATTAGATCAATTCCAGCATTTCGCTTGTAAACTCAAAGCATAAAAGCTCAAAGACAAAAAAGTCTTTGAGCTCTCTTAAAAAAAAATCATTTTCCTGACCACCCCTACACAAGGGGAACCCGATCGCGCAGATCTATCTCCACAACGATAGCGCAGATTTGTAATCTGTGCCCGCAAAGAAATTCCGTCAACACCTGAAAAATAAAGCTTTGGAAAAAAAGAAAACTTATTTTTATAAGCTTTAGCAAATAAAAAAAACAACTCAAAGAGTAAAAATCTTTGAGTTGTTTTAAAACCTTAAAATTTCTCAAAAGAGAAATCATCCTACAAGACCCAAAAAATTACATTTTAAAACCCAATCCGGAAACTTAAAACTATAAGCTTCCCTACTCTACTATTGGCTATACCTAAGCCAATAAAAAAACAATTGTGACGCCACTAACACAATTTTAAACATTCAGATTATTTTCAAATCTGAATGAATTACGGTAACCCCCATAAGCCTGATTAAAAGCCTGTAAATTTTATAAACCCGTAATAAATAATTAAAAATGAGTACAAATCACAACAGAATCAGAGTGGCAGATTTAGAAACAAATGAACCTAATAAAATTTTAATAACTAACGAAAAAGGAGAGTTAGAATTTAACGATGTCAGCGAGCTTCAAACCGAAAAATACAATGCACTTGACTGCACAACTGAAGGAAAAGCATTAGATGCCAGACAAGGAAAAGTATTAAAAGATATGATTAATAATATCAGTACATCGCCGCCTTCTTTAGTTAATGATCTGACAACCGGAGGAACTGCAAAAGCTCTAACAGCTGAAATGGGAAAAACTTTAGAAAATACTAAACTTACAGCCTCAATTGCAACTGATCCAGAAACTCAAATAATAACTGCAGTTGAAGAAGACAAAAAAGTAATTAGCCGATTAAAACTTTTTAACTGGTGGAACTGGATCAAAAAGCAGCCATTAAAATGGAGCAATACAATTACGATAAACCAGGGTAACTCTACAAATCCGCCTCTTATTATACCTACTGGAGTTTTAACAACAACTCCTGTCGTTGGAGCCATTGAAACAGATACTACAAGTATCTATTATACATCATATGATGGTACGAGGAAAAACTTGTCTGATAAAGCAATTTTTAGTAATACAACTTTATCTATTAATAATTTTGGACAAGGTTTTATAGGGCTTCAGGAATTTATTACTCCGGTTGTCACAAACTCCAGATTGTTCAACAATGGAGCAAAGCAATTTGACAGCTATTCTATTTTTTCTAATATTATATTATCGAAATGGAATTCTAATGTCACTTCAGCAAAAATGGAATTACAGATTAATATTAGCAATAGTGTTTCTCCCAATTCCTGGTTTACAATCTCGCAGTTTGAAGCAAACAGATCTGATCTGACTGCAGGTTTACCCTTAAATATAGTGTTATCATCAGACTTAAATGTTCAGGCTATTAATGATAAATATGTCTTTTTTTCTGGCAGCAATTTGAATTTTGTCAAATCAGATACCCTAAGCGGCAGAACAAATAATTTGTCAATAGATAATCAAACACCTTTAAAAACTGATATGTTAGTTTCTTTGAGAATAAAATCATCTTTATCTTTTTCGAACACTACACAATACCAAGATTTTTACGGTTCAATACCTTTGTTTCAAATGACAAAAAAGTAAAGTTCTCTAATTTTTATTCATGTATCTCACAACAACATGATAAAAGCTGACAGGAAGTATTTTTTTTTAAAATAATTTCTGACAAGCTTTTACTTCCTTTTGATGATAAATCAGCTATTGATTTATCATCAATTTTATTTGAATTTCTTAAAATTCAATTTAAAATAAACACTCTCCTTACAACCCTGTAAAGTCTCAGAACATCAGTGTTAAACCGCTAAGCATCTGTTTTTTAAATCTCTTTTTTAGACGCATCTTTACACTGTCAAAAGGAAATTATTACCTATAAAGCCTTTTTTATAATTCCTTATTAAATCAAAAAACTATGCATTAAACCAACACATGGTTAATGCTGCTGCAACTTAACCATTTAGAATACGACCACCCTTAATTAAAGTCAAAAACAAATTAGAATATGCCAACTAATCCAATTCCAGCGACTCCAATTCCTATGGCAAGATATTATCCTCGTTTATCGGAGGTAATTACTGTAGATGATTTACCCGAATTCCTATCTTTCGTCGAAGATGGCCTGAATTCCATTTTTGAAAAAATTCATTATAAAAACTTACAATATTCAAAAGGATATCGCGGCGATTCGGCTTTTTACAGTCTTGATATTGTAACGAGCGAAAAACTCGCCATTCCTCTGCCTTTTGGTCTGGGACTTGTCCTTAATCCAGATCTTGACGGAGATTCTTCTATTTCATCATTCCCTATTACTTTAGAATACCAATGGGAAATTTTAGCTTTCTTAAAAACTTTCAGTTCTAGTAATTTCTCTTTTTCGATAGAAGATTTTTATTCTGTCGGCTTACAGGTTTTCCGCATTAGCGAAGAGCAGGTTATAGCCCACATGATGAACATTTTTGTGGAAGCCGAAGAAGGAAAAACAAAATACGAGCAGCTTTTAGAAGATATTAATGACCTTAAAGGACTAACTGATGAAGAAAAATTAGAACTTCCTCAAGGAGTTGAAGCATCAATTGATACTGTAATTACGCTTATTAAAAACAATCAGGCAATTGCAGAATCTATTTCATTATTGTTATTTGCCACTTATATCTTAAAAGGAGATTTAAGCGATACAAAACAAAAACTACAGGAATTTTATAACATTATGGTTCCTGATGGTATCGAAGCACATATTAAAAGAATTATTACTCCAAAGGCCAAAGCAACTTTAGAATTAAGTGCCGGAATTGAGTTCCCCCGAAATATCCTAAAACCAATTAATTGTGATGGTTCTAATTATGGTAATGGAACAGAAAAATCAATATTTTTATTTGGCAAAGCGCAAATGTATGCCGATACTGAAGAAGGTATTGGTTATCAGTTAGAACTTGGCGGCTCATTAAAGCCTGAATTTGCCATGATTGGAAATACTGGTTTAATCCTTCAGCTGGATACTTTAAAAGTAGATTTAAGCAAGAAAACCAATATTCCGGAAGCTGATGCCGATGGGCGTCCAAATGATTTTGTTGGTGTCTATGCACGTGCCGTTTCGGTTACAATGCCTTCGAATTGGTTTAATGATATTCCAGAAGTTCCAGGAAGCACAACTCCAACATTAAAATTTGGTGCTTCAGATTTATTAGTCGGTTCCGGAGGTCTATCGGGAAATATTTATTTAGAAACTGTTCCCAGTGTAAATGGTGCTTTTAACTATTTCAGTGAAAAGTTCAATTTTAATTATCCAATCACAATGTTCGAAAAAGACGAAAGTGGTGTGGTGAATAAAAAAGAAATCGCTGATTATGCTTCTTTACTTATCTTTCTACAGGAATTAAACAGCAAAGGAATTCCTCATGCTTTTGATTATCCTTTATCGTTAACAACGCTTTCTTCTGTCAGTTCTTCAAGTATCGAACCTTCAACAACTTATATTTTTACGGAAGCTAAAGATTATCAAAACTTTTTGTTAGAGTTATACGATAATACACTTTGGAAGAAAATTGGATCTTCTAATAAAGGTTTCAAAATTGGCTTCAATAAATTTGATATTTCTTTCAAACAAAACAAAGTAATTGGTTCTAACATTAAGGGACAATTAGAAATTGAAAAATTCAAAATTAAGCGAGAAAATCAGCCGGATTTACCATTTACTGCAATAGTCGAAGGTCACTTGCAAGATAACGGCGACTTCAACCTAACTGCATCTTTCCCGACAGAAAATAAACCAAAAGCAAATTTATTCGATTTAGTAGATTTTGATTTCAACAGTTTCGAATTAGGAAAACAAGACGATGATTTTTATATCGGCACTTCATGTCACATTTCATTTCCAAAAGGTTCTTTAATTGGAAACCTAATGAAAGGTCAGGGCTTTGATGTTGAAAAACTTCGTATTTACAGCGATGGAAATATTGAAGTTGAAGGAGGTTCAATTCCTATTCCTATCAGTCTTGGTATAAATCTTGGTCCGGTTCAAATGGCGGTTACCAACATCAGTTTTGGATCAACCCAAATTAATGGACGTAAATATAATTTCTGGGGCTTTGATGGAGCTATTAGTATTAATCCACTTGGAGTTGATGCTCGTGGAGAAGGTGTGAAATTTTATTACTGTACCGAAAATGGTCATTTAGATTCTTTTCTAAGAATTCAAACTATTGAAGTTGACTTAGTTATTCCAGCATCAACTTCAGATGAAAGTGTATTGGCAATTATTAACGGAATGCTTTCTCTTCCTGAACCTGGAAAATCTCAGGAGTTTATGGGAGAAGTTTCTTTAAAAATTCCAAGTGCCAAAATTTCCGGTGGAGTTGAAATGAGATTTATGCCAAAATATCCGGCATTCTTAATGGATGCTCATATCGAACTGCCTACTCCTATTCCACTTGGGTTCCTTGCTATTTCGGCATTTAGGGGATTGATAGGTTTTAGATATGTTGCAACCAAAGAAGCTGCAGGATTGAAAAAAGACAATTCCTGGTATGAGTTTTACAAAACTCCAAAACCGGGTATTAATATTAGAAAATTCAGCGGACCACCAGATTCTATGCAATACAATTCTCCGTTCTCGATTGGAGCCGGAGCTACTTTTGGAACCGTTGCAGATGGCGGACATGTATTGTCTTTAAGAGCGATGCTTTTATTATCTCTGCCTACTCTGTTTTATATTGAAGCAGGATTAAATGTTATTGCCGGACGATTAGGACTTATTGAAGATGATCCGAGTAATCCTCCATTCTTTGCCTTTGTTGCTTTTGGCGACGATTCATTAGAACTGGCAGCCGGAGCAGATTTTAGTATTCCAAAAGACAGTGGTCAAATTTTTAAACTTCATGCTTTACTGGAAGCCGGGTTTTTCTTTAAGAATCAAAAACCATGGTATGTAAATATCGGATCCAGAAAAGATCCAATTACTGCAGAGATTTTGACCTTATTTACGGCTAAGGCCTTTATTATGCTTTCGGCTCAGGGAATTGAAGCCGGTGCCCGATTAGATTTTAATCTGGAAAAAAGTTTTGGTCCTGCTAAAGTAAAATTATGGGCTTATCTGGAACTTGGAGGTAAAATTTCATTCAAACGTCCGCAAATGGGCGGATATATTACAGCCGGCGGAGGTATTCAAATTAAACTTTGGATTATTAATGTCGAGATTGTTTTAGATACTATTTTCTCTGTAGAATCATTCAAACCATTCTTGATTTATGCTAAACTGGAACTAAGTGTTCGTGTAAAAATTGCTTTTGTAAGAGTCCGTAAAAACTTTGTCGTAGAACTTCAATGGGATATTAACCGAATTGTTGATCGTACGCCCTATAGTCCGCTGCCTAAAGGAACAGTTGGAGACGGATTAGACAACAGAACTTTAGAAAATGTAAAAGGTGTTCACATGCTTACTAATCAGGCTTTTGCACTTGATTACTTCAAATCGTCAGATGAACCAAATTATAACATCGCAGAATTTGATCAGTTTGGAATGCCTAAAGCAAACCTTATTACACAAGTAATTCCTTTAGATACCTACATTGATATTAAAATGGCGAAAGGTTTATTGCCAAATCCTCAATTGTTTCAAAAAATTGGAGGTTATACCGGCGATGCTAAAAACTACACCGATATGATGCCGCCAGTAAGTACTCAGGCTGGAAGAAAACTACGTCAGGTTAAACATCAATATGCTATTGAATCTATTGAAATTAAATCATGGAATGGTTCATCATGGGAAGATTACCATCCATTTGAAGCTGTGGTAAAAGATAATGAAAGAACCAAAGACTTAAAAGAACTTCCTTGGGCACAATGGCAGAAAGCAATTGATCAATACGACAGTATTCGTGTATTAGCAACCAATCCGTTTTCATTTTTAAGTGCGGGTGAACCGGGATGGCATGTTCCGGAACAATATGGGATCACATCTTCTAAGTTATTCTGTGAATCTCTCGGAATTGAAGAAGAACATACCGATTTCCTTAATAAACAAATTGGTTTAAGCTATTATATTCCAACTCAGCATGAAGCCGATAAAATCAACGGTTTGTTTTTTAAACTAATTGGAGAAACTTCAGAAATTATCGAAAACAATGCAATTCAGGAGAAGGACTTTATGACCATTACAGGAGAAACAAATCCTCATGGTTACGCCAGATCTTTGTCTTTCAGAAATGATAATCAGATAGAAATTATTTTCCCAGATTCTGCAATTGAACCTGCTTTACAAATCACAACGCAGGCTAAAGAAGTACTAATAAAAGCTTTTACAGCAGTTACTGAAGATGGCAAAAAAGAAGTTTCATACAAGCCAATTAAAATACGAAAAACAGAAATTGATACAGCCGAATTTGATTTAACATACACTAAAGCCGAATTGTTAAGCACGATAAAATTGTTTAGTGAAGAAACTGATCCAATTTCAAAAACTAAAATCAGCAAGATTGTAATCATTCCTTTGTCTCCAAATGCAAAACGCATTTACGAAATTAGAAATGAAATCGCGGCTTTATTTACAGAAACCTATACAAGCGAAACGGGCGAAGTGTCTATTTCTGTTCCAGGTTCAATCTCTGAATACAATTCATTAGTTGCAGAATTAGAAAATTTAAAAATTGCTGCCGGAAATAATAATCCATCTGCTGAATTACCAGGCAAATTGACTTTTACAAATTATTATGGATATAAGGGAAAAGACATTTATGTATTTGATAAAGTAATTAAATTCAATGACACGTATATCATTGCTTTCCATCCAAAAGCTGATACAACGGTTCTGCTTCAAGTCGACTCAAAAGGAGCTATTTTAAAAGAACGTTTGTTAAAAGGAGTTGTTACTTCAATGCAGGTTGTCCATAATAATTTATTGGTAACACAAGCTTTGAATGCTAAACAATGCAAAGGAATTGGAGATGCCATTATTGATTCTGATCTTATTATTGGCTGTGAATCTGCTATTGATGCAATGACAATTACGGAAATGGATGATGAACTGAATTTAAATTCCGGAGTGCAATATTTAAACAGTTATTCTTTAGGATTTAACAAAGTAATACCTCTTGCAAATAACGAATTGCTTTGGGTAAATGCATTAGAAACCAAAACACAGATTAACTGGGTTAACGGAACCAATCGTGCTCTTATTAAGCGTGCAGAAATCAATGGAACTGCTCTTAACGTTTTACAACATTCTGATACTGAATTTAGTCTGGTGACGAAAGACAAAAAAATTATCCGTTTCAATCTGAATACCAGTACAAATGCAATTTCTGTAGTAGAGACAAAAATACTTTCTGATAGTTCAATAACTGAAATTATCGATGCTGTTATCACAAACGGAAAAATTTTAGTGACAGTTAAATTCTCAGATGAAAAATTTGGTTTAGCGCAGATTACAGCCAATTCATTAACTATTGTAAAACAAGATACCGTTTTTGATTCTGCAATTTATTTATCAAACAAGACGCTGGCTGATAATTCAATTATAGCTTATAACACAAAGTATTTGTTTGTATTTAGCTCAGAATTAGCACTTACAAGATTAATAAAAAGGACAAGTCTCACAGAAAACGCATCAATTCTTCATATCCAAAATGAACCTTCTGAAAATGAAATAGTGATGCTTTCTTCTAAACCAAAAGAAAAAGGAATTTATTTCTCATTGTTTACAGATCAGTTTGATAATTGTTCTTTATATCCTGAACAAACTGTCACGATAACTTCTTCAACATCGGCTTTAGCTGCTGGAACGACAAGTTTGACAACAGCTGCATCGGTTGAAAATGTAAAGTATACAAGAGCGCCTAAAAATTCAAAATTAATTTCGGTGACAGATACCATTTGTTCTAACGGAAATGCTGAAGAAGATCCGGAATTAGAGTATTCAACTTCTATTCAAAGTATTGAATGGTTAAGCAAAGAAAGTTATTTCCACAATACAACTATTCCAACTATTGAAGCTGTTGAGGATGATCGCGAAGCAATGAAAGCAGCAGTACAAAATACGGTTCAGCCAATTTGGAGACCGAATACAACGTATTGTCTGAAGTTTACTTTAACAGATAAAGTTGATGATAAAGACACAACGCCTTTTAATTATTTCTACGGATTTAAAACTTTAGGGCCAATCGGACATTATCCGATTCCTGAACCTTCAAAAGATCAAAAACCCGAAGTTAAAAATGAATTAACAGATTTGTCACTATCGCCGCTGGCTTCATTAAGACAATATTTAGATTATAACCGTTCTTATCCTAATGCTGATGGAAGTTTACTGCAGTCAAAACCTTCTTTTTATGGACATCAACAATGTAAAGTGAATTTGTTTTTTACCAATCCGTATGCGTATCACATGGTTAAGGACTGGGCAGAATATGAAGAAACCAGACCGGAAATAAAAGGAGCATTAAACCTTACCATAAAAGATCCTTTAACAGATGTTTTAATTCCATATCCGCTGCCGGAAGTAACAACGACTATAACTTATCCAACAGCAGGAGCGGCTAAACCAATTGATGATAATGACCCAAGAATTCCATTAGGTATTCAATTGATAAACAACATTCTTAGTGATAAATCAGCGATGAGATGTACTTTCGATTGGGGAGAACTGATAAAACCTAAATCATACGGTTATGAAGTAGAATTAACCAATTTAAAACCGTCTAAACTTTATACGGTTTTAGTAAATAACTTTTTTGATGATGCGCAGCATGGAACTATCAGCGAAAGCAAAAATATACTGGTACATCAATTTGGTTTCCAAACATCTCGTTACAAAGATTTTGAAGAACAAATTCAAAGTTATTATCTGAATGAAGATCAATCACAAAGAGCTGTTTATGACCTCAAACTGAATTTAGCCCAAAATCAGGTTGATGCTTTATATGATGTTCTTAACAAGCAGCCTAACACACTGGCAGATGCATTAATAACTAAATACCAGCATTCATTTGACCGAGCCATTGAAGGAATTTTAAAAATGTCTCCTCTTGATCCGCCACAAAATACCGAGGTTAATAAAATTATTGACACCAATACCGGCCATGTCATTGCGCTTTTAGTTCGCAACCCGGAGCCATTTAATATTCCGAAAATGCCTTTAGAGGAAATCAAAAATTCAATTGTAGTAGTTGATGACTCTCTGCATACTATAACTGACTATAAAATACTGCATTCCAAAGATTATTCACAGGCTTTAATAATGCATGACAGTAAAATAATTACTGCTGAAAAATTAAAAATCCAGTTTGATTACAGAATGTGGGCCAATAGCGAAACAGCAATAACAGATTCAGTTGACAAGCAAAACATAGAAGTTCAACTATCACAATTAGAAAATACAAATCTTTAAAAAATAAGAAAAAAATGAGTTCTATAAATCTTCAGGAAAGCCAACTCTCTGGCTGCGAAAAATATATAGCAATCGTTGTTGACGAATCGGGTTCGATTGACACCAATGAAGCACAGCAAATTAGAGATGGGCTGACTTCGTTTATCAATGCTCAGGCTCAAAACAACATTACACTTTCATTAATCGGAATGTCTAGCAGCGATACCGCTGTTAGAACCGATAATGTGATCCAGAAAAAAATCTCAGATTATAAACATGATTTTGAAGACTGGATTACTTTATATGGTACTGGTAACGTTTGTATTCAATGTGATTATTGGGCTTCTGGTTTAAATGCGGTTAAGAATCTGACTGTTACTCCTGATTTTGTTTTTGTTGTAACAGATGGTCTTCAGGTCAATAATTCCCAATTATTAAAAGATTTGTTTACCGATTTGAATCTGAAATCACAAGTCTTTGTATATGGAGTTACAAATGAAGCAGACAATTCCAGCGAATTAAAGACACCTTTAAATACTTTTTTAGGCAGAACGCCAAGATTAAAAGACAGCAGAACTTCGGCCTTAGAATCAGATTATATCAGAGTTTCTGATTTCAGTACTTTAGGAAACGAATTGAATAATGTAATCCGTGATTTATCTGATGCCCAGACTGGCTGTATTTCGAATGTAAGTATAGTTGAAAATAAAATTGTTTATCCGGTTTTAAAGAAAGGTGTAAAAGTAAAAGAAGCCGCAGGAAGTTTGGTTTTAAAAAACAAAAGCCGCATTCCGCTTATCTTAGCCGCGGGAACAAGAATTCATAGTCAAAGTAGTTTGAATGGTTTGATTTTCAGGCTTCAAAATACAGTTATAATTCCGGGTTCTCAACAAATTGAAGCCGCTGTCCGCATTGAAGGCAGACCTGTAAATCCTGGAAATTTTTCTGGTCTTATTGCCTTAAAAAATGTCAAAAACACATTAGGATTTAATATTCAATTGAATGTCGGAAAAGCATCTTCTGTAATTGATATTAGTTCATCAAAAAAAAACCTTCAGTCTGCTTACTTACAAATTGCGGCTGCAGGTTCAAGAGGAGTTGACAGTACAAAAGGAATTCATCTTCGCTGGATGCTTGCCGGGAAATTAGGCGAAAAACATCTTCCAAAAGGGGATTTATATACTGGCGCGATTTCAAATCTTAATAAACCAGATGATTTCGTAAAAGTTTACAGAGCACCTTATATCAAAAAAAGCCATCAGTTAGATTTAAGCCAAAAACCAAATGTTGTTGATAATCAAAAAGGATTATGGATTTATAAAGCAAATTCAACAAGAGCTATTTATGTTACTTTTCACAATAAAACAAAATATAAAGCAGTCAAACTTACTATAGATCCATTAGTAAATCCTGTTGCATTTTTACAAGCTTACGGAAATAATCTAATCGAAATTGAAAACAAAAGTGAGTTGTTTTTTGCTGCTGAATTAAACTTTTCATCTTCAGATAATTCAGCTAATGTAAAATTAGAAACTTTATCTGTTGCTGAAAATAGTTTTATTTCTCCTAAAAGAGTTTCTAATCGTAAAACCTATTCTTCTTCTCAAATCAACAATATTCGTTTAGTTTCTGAAAACGGAAGAAGCATCAGGTTTAAAGCTAATAAATGTCTTTTAAATTCAATAAATTTTGAGTTCTATGCTGATTTTATCAAGCAGGCCAATACAAACGGAGACTGGACTTTAAAAGGAAAATATGCGTTAAGCGACAGCGATACTAAAGTTTTTGAACAATTAGAACCTAAACTAAATGCAGTTCACGGAAAATGGCTTCGCTATAATGATGACGATTATGTAAACATTGCCAATTATAAAAACAAATGGAACAGGCCGACGGAAACAAATGAAGGAGACCAAAACATTAAGCAGATTGTCAATAAATATCTTGACTTAAGCAGTTTAGCTAATAATCCAACGGCATCTGAAATAATCAATTTTGGAGATCTTGATGAAGGAAAAACGCCAACAGAAGAAGAATTATTGGATGATGAAAAATTCACAAAAATATCTTATCTGGAACTCTTAAACATTGCTGCAAACGATTATCATATTGCACGTATGTTAGGTTTAGGATGCATTGATATGGATGATGAAGTGCTGTCCGGAGAATTTGTTTATTTAACAGAATACACCACTTTGGGCGATTTAGGAGATGGTGCCGGAGCTGTAGAAAAGCAGCATCTTTCGATGAGTATTCCAACATCTTTAAACACAGAACGCCAGTCTCTTCCTGTCCAATTGAACAAAATTGTCCCGGGTTTAAATATGGATTCTGATGAAAGTCAGACTGCAAAAATTACAGATCCTGACGGATATAGTTTTGATGGAAAGAAAAGATACATCAGTCTTTTTATGGATGATGTGATGGATTATGCTACTAGTGAAAACTACAGGGATTTCTTTAAATCTTCTGAAGAATATGACGGAAGCACATTTACATTTCCTGTTTATTTAGGAGTCGATTACAAAATTCAGGAACTGCATAACAATTGGGTAAAACCAGAATTGTCGCATGATTCAGAATATCACAACATTACTAAAAATCCAGAAGAACCAAGTTATGAAACTGTACCAATTATAATTCCTGAATCTGGAAAATCAATTTTAAATGTCCGTCAGGAAGAAGTTGGTAAAAAGACTTATGTCTATCAGGGATACGGAATTAATATTTTTTCGAGAGCAACCGCGGGAAGACAAATAAGTATTGAATCAGATATTAAACCGGCAAATAATTTAATGCCTCCAAGTAATATCAATTCACTTTTAATTACCGAAGAAAGTCCTTTAATGTTTACTTCGGCTTCTGAGCAGCAGCTTCTTAACCAAATTACAGGAAATGATAAAACACTGGTTAGAATTTTATTTGATTATTACTCTGCACAGGAATTAGTAAATTATACAATTCCTGCCGATATGTCGATTGAAGAAGCGAAACTAAAAACCAGTATTTTTCCTGATAGCGAAGAAATTTTTGCGGATCATTTTAAACTGTATTACAAAGACGGACTTCCTGATGTTGAATATGCTGCCATTGATGATATTGAAAATGAAACACCGGACAATCTGACTTCTTTTATTAAAATAAAAGAATATAAAGTTCTCAGCAGTGGCGAACAAATCAAAATATCATTAACAGAAGATAACAAAAAAAGATATGAAGGCGGAATCCTGACTATTGGAGATCAAAATTATGTTGTTAAAAATATTGAAGTTTCTACAAAAACAGAAGGTGGTACTCAAGTATTTGATTACGCATTAATTGAGGTTCTGAAAAAAGAAGTTAGCGACAGCATTCACGCAGATGGAGATGCCACAATAGATTCTGATCAGCTTAAACGAATAAAAGCTCCGGAAAACAATTTGTGTACACTGGTGCAAAACATGCAGACTCGCGATAACTGGCATACACCGGGAATTGATTTTAAAATTGAATATCCGGCTTTCTTAAATAATATTAATCGTGAAGTTATTCAACCTGAAAGCAATAATACAAACGATTTACAATTAGAAAAAACAAGAGGAATCTGGGAAGATGCGGTAATTGAAAGAGTTTTGGAAGACAGTTATGAAATGAATGCAGATGGTTCATATAAACTTGATGAAAACGAAGATTTAATTCCACTGACAACAGGTAAAAAATATCTCGGATTATATACAATTACTTTTCCTGGCTTTAATTTACCTCAACATCCTCAGTTTAAAAATGGAAATGAAAATTCTGTTGAGTGGTTTAACGGAATTGTTCGATTGTTTACAAAAAGCTCAGAAAAAGCAGGAAGCACAATTCCGGTAAAATCAAGAAAAGAATTTAAAGTTGTTCGTGTCGAAAAACAGGATTTAACGGGAGATTTGGTTTTAACTATTAATGATACTGATTTTAAACTTGGTAATTTCATTAATCAAACTATGGATCCTGCACATGATGAAATTCTTGTTGGAACTAAAAAGGTAAATTATTATCCGAGTTACAGAGTCTATTTGTATGCAGATTCGGCTTCTGGAATTACAGCACAAAACATTCAGCCAAGAGCGGATGAAAGTACGCACTACTCCATTTTCGGAATCAGTACATGTGCTGTTCGTCCAACTTTCAAATACAAATCAAAGATTAGTGTTCCAAGTCCGATGTATGCTGTTAAAATTGAAAAACCAATAAAACCTAAGGAAATAAAATGTGACAGTTATTATGCGACAAGACCGGATTTTTACAATCGTTCGACATTCACTTTTAATACACAATACGAAGAAGAACGTAAACCTTATGGGGCATTGCATTACAGAGCTAATGAAGAAGGTTTCTTAAATGTTTTATATGAAAGAGAAACAATAAATAGAATTCGTGAAGAACTTAAAAAACTGGGCGGAAACGATGAAGTTAATTTTAAACAAAGATGGCAGAACTTTTTAGATTTTAATCAGCTTGAAGCTGATGGTCATTATAAAGTTTTTCCTGAAAATGATCCTGAAACAGGTTTTGGTTTTCCGTTACCGGATAATGAGCAATTTATAGCATTAATTAATGATTTTATTGATTGGCATAATGAAACGCAAAAGCCTTTGGTTAAAGCTTTAAAAATTCAAGAATTAATCTCTTTAAATCAAATCCTAATTTATAAAGGTGATGAGCTGGCAAATGATATGAAAGCTGTTTATTTTATTGAACAAGCTATTCAGTCTGCCTTTGTTCCTTTAACCGAAGTGCCAGTTATTTACGAATATATTAAAGGTGGAGCATATACTCCAACTAATAAAAAGCAAACCATTAAAGATAAAAATGGACACGCTTTAAAACCATCTGACGCCGATTTTGACATTGCGCCAATGATGAAAATTGTTGATGAAGATTTAAACATTACACAGTTTACAGATTTTAATCTTGACGGAAATTCTCAGAGTATTTATTTCTATGCTGTTCGCGAAATGGACATTAAAATGAATTTTAGTGAATTTAGTGCTCTTTTGGGGCCGGTGAAATTAGTTTCTTCAACTCCGCCTAAAATGCCGGAAATTAAACGAATTATGCCAATTCTGGAAAACAGGGTTTTAGGAATTAAGCCTGCTATTCAATTTGAATTAAATGCTTATCTGGAAAATAAAATCAAAAAAATTAACATCTATCGTGCTGCATCAATGCAAGAAGCACAATCAGTGAGAACAATGACTCCGGTTAAAGAAATTTTAATTGATGAAGAAACTTTGTCTAATGAATTTGATAATGCCTGGACGGTTTATGATGAATTTGAAGATCTTGAATCTGTTCCTTTTGGAGATGGCCTTTTTTACCGAATTACGGTTTCGAGAGAAATAGAATATGCAGATCCTAGTTCGACTACATTAAACCCAATCGTTAATATTGATTATGTGCCTTCGCAGCCATCCAAAATTACGGCAGTTATCATTCCGGATAATGTTTCGCCAGAATCTCCAGTACTTGAAGCTTCGGGAACTGAAACCGGAACAAACGGAGAGATTTTAAAACCGGTAATTTTTAGCTGGGAAAAAACAGTTCACAATGGTAAATATCATTTGTACAAAATGAACAATCAGGGTAACTGGGAAAAAATTCAGGAGAAAGCATCTAATGCAATTATTGTGAATTTACCTCTGCAGGAAACTAAACTGGCAACAGACGAATTAGTTATTAAAAATCAAGATGGCGAAAGAATTTACCATCACTTCAAAGTAATTTCTGAAAACTCTTCGGGTATGTTCAGCAGTGAAGAAAAAATCTTAACACTTTAATCCTTTTAATACCAATGATTAAACCTCATTGGTATTAAAATCAGGTCTTATTAAACAAAAATTTAAAGCAAAAAATAAAATTAAATAACATGGCAACAAGCAGAAATGACTTTCACGGCAAGTTCAACAATGGAGATATTCCGTCACACACTGACTTCGTCGAAATTTTTGACAATTTCGTTCATAAAGAAGATGACAAAGCCGATTTTCAAATGGTTGAAACGGGTACATCTAATGAACATTATATTACTCCGGCTCTTTTAAGAAGTGTTTTTCAAAATTCAGGAATAATTTCAGGAAACTGTTACGCTCCATATAAACACTTTGAAGATGATTTTAATGACTCAGAGATACAACTAGAATTTTTGCCAATTGAAAACAGCGTTAAAATATTTAAAAACGGTCAGCTCTTAGAAGAAGAGGAAGATTATACCATAAATTACAATAATGGTCTAATCACTTTTGATGGAGAAATTACAAACAGAAATATAGAAATAAATTATTGGTATCAGAATTTGAATCCGGAAACTGGAGATTCTGATTCAGATTTCGGAAAATCGTCTGTTCCGTTTAAAGAAAATTTTAGTGCAGACACTTTTAATGATGACACGATTACTTTAGAAAAAGTGCCTTTAAAATATAGTGCCAAAATATATAAAAACGGACAGTTGCTTCGAGAAGATAAAGATTATATCATTAATTATGAAACGGGCACCATTACATTTTCTGAACCTGTCAGCAATCGTAATATTGAAGTTGATTATTGGTTTGCAAGCTCAATTTCATTAGTTGATCGTCAATTAACTTCAAAATATGTTGATTTAAAAACAGATCAAATCATTGACGGAAATAAAACTTTTACCGGAATAACTAAAGGGCAAAGCTTCGTAAAAACTGGCGGAACTTCTAATCAGTATCTTATGGCAGATGGCTCTGTATCTACCTCAACAGCATCTGATTATGACTCAGGACATTCCAGTTTTGATATGTTAGCAACAAGCGGATTTCAAAAACTCAGCAACGGATTGATATTACAATGGGCCTATCTGTCATCCGGCAGCACAACTTATAGTTTCCCTCTTACTTGGCCAACAGGAGCTTTCAGTGTGGTTTTATCAACTATAAGAGATTCTTCCGGAAATAAAGGTTTCAATCATGTCGCTAACCTTTCGAAAACTTCCTATCTGGCTATTATCGACGGCACCTACGGTTTCATGTTTGCAATTGGGCGTTAATCTAAAATTTAAAATAAATAATCATGTACAAAGGAACATACAACGAAAACGGAGAATACACAGGCTTTTATGTGGAAGGAATTCACGAAAATATTCCACAGCCAAATATTGACTTAACTGAAGCAGAATGGCAGCAGGCATTATCCAAAAATTATAAAGTAATAAACGGTAAACACGCCTACTCTGCTTTTGTTGAAACTCAGGATACTATTTTAGAAAATCTAAGGACAACGAGAAATACATTGCTGACTGATAGTGACTGGACCCAATTGGAAGATTCGCCTCTTTCTGAAGAGAAAAAAACCGAATGGAAAAATTACAGACAGAAACTAAGGGATTTAACTAATCTGGATGACTTAACCTCTATTTTTTGGCCAACACAGCCATCTTAATAAAACAATTGTTCAATGACTTTCTAATGGTTTTTAGAAAACAAAAGACAACATTATTATTTATTAAAACATAATGTATGGAAGAAAATACAACATATAAACCTTTTAATTATTTAGAAAATTATACTCCTGAAGATGGTGTACAGGTTTATTATAATACAGAAAAAACATTAGCGGTTAAAAAGAATGATTGTTCTAAAGCAACAACGGGAAATCTCGTCACTTTAACTGCACCTGCCAATAAATTTGTATCAACAGAAAGTGCAGCTGATGCTAATGAGCAAGCTGAATCATGGCTTACTGCAAATGCTCAGGCTTATGCTAATAATACTGGAATTTGCACTATTAGAGAAACGGCATGGCGCGGAGCAAATCCTTCATGTGTTATCGAGCCGCCGCTTACATTACAGCCTTTTGATTACATGGTTATAAGATATAAATGGGCTTTAGGCGCCGGTCATGACTTTGACACCTTTACCGGATTTATCAGTACGGGAACAACTTGGGATAATAAGTATATGGGATATGGTCATGGTTATGGAACTGAATTGCCAAATAATAGTACAGCAGATACGTCATACATTATGTTTGCCGGAGATAATCAACAAAATAACGGCGTTGAAGCCTGTTTAGTTAATTTCAGCAAATTATATTCTGATAATATTTCTTTAAAATCGATTCCGGTTAGAATGGCTGGTGCATGGTATGGCCAGATTGGAACAGGAAATATTGATATTGAGATAACAACTTTTTCCGGAGGAACTATGGAGAAATCAGGATATGATTTTATAAATGTAGACGGGTCTCAAGTACAGCAGCTCAATTTTTCTAAAAACATTCCTTATCCGCCTTCCTGGGTAAATGATGTAAATCAGATCAAAAACATTGGATATATAACATATAATGTAGACTCTTTGACCGCAAAAGTCGTAATAAATTATTAAACACCATGGCAAATACAGGATATAAATCTTTTACTTTATTAGAGAAATACTATAAAGATGACGGCTCTTCTACCGGAGATACTAAACCAAATGTGGTAACTGATCCGGATTATATCGCACCTGTTTTAGACACAATAAACTGTGCTCCAAGTGCACGATATTATAATACACAGCAGACTAAAACGGTGACAAAAAACAACTGTTCTGCCGGACAAGCAGGTACAGAAGTTACGCTGACAGCTTATACAAACCAGTTTGTATCTGATATTAGTGTTACCGATGCAAATAACCAAGCCATTGCCTGGCTGGCAGAAAATGCACAGGTTTATGCGAATAATTTAGGAACGTGTGTTGATACCACTCCAAATCCAAATCCAACAGTACCAACATTAAATTACGCTTATTATGGAGGCGAGAACATGACGCTTCAATGGCCTAATTTTATCGATGCAGGGCCTATAACTTATGAATTATATCGTAGTGTAGATGGTGGGGGTTATACACTTTTACAAAGATCAACCGATACCTTTTATTACGATAAATTATCAAATGGAGTAATATATTCATATCAAATTAGAATTAACTCTAATGGATACACTTCTAACTATAGTAATACTGTTACAGTTACAGGCAATTTTACATAATCCCGTAGAACCTTAAAGCCCCAAAGAATCTTATCTAAAAAACAATTTAAAATATCACAAAAAAATGAGTACAAATCACAACAGAATAAAAGTAGCCGATTTAGAGAAAAATGAGCGGGACAAAATTTTAACCACAAATTCTAATGGTGAATTGGAATTTACTGATGTTAGCACTATTAAAGCTGACAGCTATAATGCATTAGATTATACCCAAGAAGGTAAATCATTGGATGCGAGACAAGGTAAAGTTTTAAAAGATTTAATTGATAATATTAAAGATACTCTCAAAACCTATTTTGATACTTTATATTTAGGCATATCAAACGATCAAAATGTATCGGGCATCAAAACATTTCTTGCTGGTAAATTAGGTTTGAGGAATGCGGCCAATACTTTTACATCATTTTTTACAAATGCTAATACAGCATCAAGAACTTATACTTTTCCGGATAGAAATGGTACAGTAGCTCTAACATCTGACATATTTGTAGGAAACCCTAATTCTATTCCTAAATTCAATTCTAGTGGGTCTTTAACTAACAGTAGAATTCTTGATACAGGTTCAAAAGTTGTGGTCGATAGTTATAATATAGCTGAATTTGATCTTCAATTTAATTCAATTAAAAATTCCAATGTGATAGGTTCTGAAACATCCAGTACAGGTTTTAATGGAACAGATTTCACCATAAAAGCAGGAAACACAAGCAATTCTCAATCACAATTAATTATTAGAAAAATGGGAGCTGGACTTCCAAGTACTCCTACCTGTGTTTTTTCTTCAAATTATTCAGATAACGTCTATGCGTGTGCAGGAACTGTAATGTATAAATTTGATAAAGTTACTGGTTCATTTTCAACTTATGCTAGTGGTTTAACTACAGGGGGCAATATATGGGGAGGGTGTGAATCTCCTACCGGCGATGTTTATTATATAAATCAGATAAGAAATATTTATAAACAAACAAACGGAACTGGTGCATTTGTTTTATATGCAGGCATACCTGCCGGACTTTATGGAACCGGAATCACTATAACACCAAATAAAGATATTTACGCATGTACTTTTAATGGTAAAATCTTTAAGCAGACAAATAGTACTGGTTCTTTCGTTGATGTTGGCGAACCTACTCGTAATTATATGTCATTAACTTCAGATTTAAATAATAATGTTTATACCGCAGAAGGTGGAAATAACTCTATGGGCGGTGGCAATGGATATATATACAAACAAAATAATAGTAATGGCTCTTTTACTCAAATGGATAGTAATTTTCTGTCTTGGAACGGAATTGTTTGGGATAGAATTGCAGGAGAATTATATTGCTCATCTGGAACTGGTGTTTATAAATTTACAGGAGGCTCAGGTACTGCAATAAACCTAGGTGTTTCTTTTGGGTTTGCTTCTGCAACTCTAGCAATTTCTAAAACAATCTTATTTTCTACGTTCATAAATGCCTCAACAGGCTCACAAGATATTTACTGCTTCTATACCAATTCTGCTGGTCTTCCAGATTTAAATGGCGGTGTTTTAAAACAAAAAGCAGGAATTGGAAAAGGCGCTGGTCAATCAAGAATTCAATTTATAACCGGACAAAAAACAACAACAGGAAACAATTTGCAAACCGAAACATTAAGATGTTATATTGATGAAAATGGATATTTAGTTTGGATAAACATGCCAACTTATTCAGACAACTCTACTGCAATTGCTGCTGGTCTTCCTGTGGGATGCGAATATAAAACGGCAACTGGAGATCGTAAAATTGTTTACTGAAATGCAAATTTAACGTTTGATGCAAAATAATTTTCCATCCTTATCAAAAATGATGAGATAGCAGTTATAAATGCAGCATGCGTTACAAAACAATTGTTTAGTAGAAATTCTTTCTTCTACAATTGAAACAAATTTTCACTACACAGCCAGCATCATAAATTCTATACTTACTATTTCATCATGGGATCTTTATTACAAAACACAATTTTTGGAAGAACTAAAAATTCTTTCATTTCAATTTGGAGGACTTCAAATACGTCGGCAGGTTCAAGTGCTTCAAATCAGGTAAAACTGCCTTTATTAGCAGTTGGAACTTATAACTTCATGGTCGATTGGGGTGATGGAACAAGTGATACGATAACAGCTTGGAATCAAGTCCAAACAACACATACTTATTCCATTTCTGGTGATTATACAATCAAAATAACCGGAGTTTGCACAGGATGGCAATTTAATAATACAGGAGATAGATTAAAAATATTATCTGTTTCTCATTGGGGGAAATTTAATCCTGGAAATGTAGTTGCCCACTTTTATGGATGTGCCAACTTAACACTAGATTCTGTCAATGATGTTTTAGATTTATCGAATGTAAAAACATTTTTAAATTCATTCAAAGGCTGTTCTTCACTATCATCTATTGCCAGAATTAATGAATGGAATACTTCAGCCATAACTACAATGGCTAGTTGTTTTAATTTATCAGCATTCAATTCAGATATTTCTAACTGGGACGTTTCAAAAGTTACAGATTTTAGCGGCATGTTTATGAGTTCTGCTTTCAATCAGCCTTTAAATACATGGAACACGATTTCGGCTACGACATTTGCAAATATGTTTCAAAATCAATTTAATCAAAATATTGGTAATTGGAATGTTTCAAACTGTAGTTCTTTTTATCAGATGTTCAATTTTAATACTGCATTTAATAACGGTGGAAGTCCAGATATTAATAACTGGAATCTAAAAACTAGCGGATCTTTAAATTTAGGAGGAATGTTCACTGCGGCATCATCTTTTAACCAGCCAATAGGAAATTGGAACACAATTGCAGTCACGACCACTAATGATTTATTCTCCAATGCCACTTCTTTTAATCAGCCTGTTGGGAATTGGAATATGAGCAATAATACAAACATGACCAATATGTTTTTAGTTGCAAATTCTTTTAATCAAAATATTGGATCATGGAATGTCAGCAAAGTGACTAATTTTTCACTGATGTTTCAAAATGCATCTTTGTTTAACAATGGAGGCAGTCCTGAAATTAATAATTGGGTATTGAATTCGACATCAAACATAGTTATGAATTCGATGTTTGCAAATGCTAAAAATTTTAATCAGCCAATCGGCAATTGGAACATAATAAAACTAACAAGAACAGATGGGATGTTTTCAGGTGCTTCAATATTTAATCAGAACTTAGGAAACTGGAACATGTCCAGCAATGGAAATTTAAGTTCGATGTTTCAAAATGCTACATCATTTAATAACGGAGGAAGTTCAGACATTAATAATTGGGCCTTAAAAAGTACTGATACAGTTAATCTTGGTTTGATGTTTTCTACTGCATTGGCATTTAATCAACCCATTGGTAACTGGAATATGAGTACAGTCAACAACATTGCTTCAATGTTTAATGGTGCAGTAGCTTTTAATCAGGATTTAAGTAATTGGAATACAACAAATATTACCACAATGCAAAATACTTTTTTTGGTGCGACAGCATTTAATCAAAATATTGGCAGTTGGAATGTCTCAAATGTTTCAAATTTTATCGGATTTATGACAGGGAAAAATCCAGCTACTTTTTCAACATCAAATTTAAATGCAATTTATAATGGCTGGAGTTCCAGGTCTGTAAAACCTTCTTTGACAATTGCCTTTGGAACAGCAAAATATACTTCATCAGCAGTTTCAGGTAAAGCGATTTTAACCGGAAGTCCAAATAACTGGACAATAACTGATGGAGGAAGTTAAATACTAATATCCTTCATATAAATTTCAAAATCTATTTAAACAACAATAATTAAAAACAAATGAGCACGAAATATAACAGAATAAAAGTAGCCGATTTAGAAAAAAATCTCGAAAATAAGACTTTAGTTACCAATGTTGATGGTGAATTAGAATTTAAAGATGTTAATACTTTAATTCCTCCTGCAGATCCTGTCTCAGCAACACAATCAGGGATTGTTGACAATACTTCTTTACAGGAATTAGGTGGAGAAGATAAACTTATAAACAATGTTAGAATTGGTATTGGGTCCGGAACTGGAACTGGAAACACAGTTTTAGGTATGGGTTCGTTATCTAACAGTACAACTGGTTCCAATAATACTGCGATTGGTGAAGAGGCTCTGGCTTCTAATACAACAGGAAAAGATAATACTGCATTAGGAAACTGGGCACTAAGAGCAAATACTACAGGGACTTATAATAATGCCTTTGGCGAAAATTCATTAGCCAATAATACAACTGGAAGTTACAATACAGCTTTGGGTTATAAATCTTTAGGAACAAATTTAACCTCGCCTTATAATGTTGCTGTTGGTAATTCATCATTAGCCAAATTAATAAGCGGTTTGGGAGAATCAGTTGCAGTTGGTGCATATTGCATGTATGATGCAACTGGAACTGATAAGAATGTAGCAGTTGGAACATATTCACTTCGTTATAACACTAGTGGTTTTTCTAATACCGCACTAGGACACAGTTCGTTGACAGCAAATACGGCTGGACATTCGAATAATGCATTTGGTAATTATTCTTTAATATCTCTAACAACAGGATATGGTAATGTTGCCATGGGTAAATTTGCCGGCCATTACGTTACTACAGGAAATTTTAACATATACATTGGATCTGAAGGATCAGCAGCCGATGCAGCAGCCAGCGGTATTGTAAATATTGGGAATAAATTTGTAAGCAATGCAGATAACCTGGCATCTTTACCATCTCAAACAAATACTCTAATTGACGCTAACACTTCAGGAAAAGCAATTGTTACGAAAGAATATCTTTTGGATAAATTAAAAAATAATTATGATCAGCTAGAAATTAGTTCAAGCCAAAATATTTCTTCTGAATGGCTTGGTAAAACAATATTATTCACAACTAGCTGTACCATTACAGTACCTGCCTCATTACCAGAAAACTTTATCTTTAATGGCATTACATTACCTGGTGTAAATGTTACTTGGGCAATTACTACACCACATACATGGCTATTCGGAACGCCTTCGCCTACTGGGGAAAAACAAATTTTCACTTTTACGAAAAGAGGAAATACAAATAGTATTTTATTATTAGGTGTATAATTATGGGAAGCTTATTACAGAATACTGTTTTTGGAAAAAAAAGATTAAAACTAGAAGATAATTTAGTTGCTTATTACAAATTTAATGGAGATGTTAAGGAATCAACTGGTCTATCCCCAAATGGAATCGTTACCAATACAAATTATGTAAGCGGAAAAATAGGGAATGCTATAAATTTTCCATCTTCAAATATTGTCTATGTTGATATCCCAAACAATCTAAACTTTAGCTTTACATCAGGAAATGGAGTTGACATTCCTTTTTCAATTTCTTTATGGCTTTACGCAACTAATTTTTCATCAACTGGAAATTGGATTATTAATAAAAGAAATGATTCTACAGATGTTGAATGGCAAATCCGTTTAACTCCTTACGGTGCCGCAACTTTAACTAAATTTTCAGCTGGATCAAATACCATTTATCAAAGTGCCCTAACTCCAAATGGAATTATAACTTTAAATAATTGGTATCATATAGTAGTTACAGAGAATGGTTCAAAAACAGTTTCTGGTACTAAAATATACATTAATTCAATAAGTCAACCGATAAGTGATACAAGTATTGGTCAGTACTTAGGAATGAACATAGGAAGCAGTAAAATTAGAATCGGTGCTGCTGGCTGGGATTTATCCTCAACTTTAAGACATATTGGATATGTGGATGAAGTTGGGATTTGGAAAAATCGCGAATTAACTCAAAATGCTGTAAATAAACTGTATAATTCAGGAAATGCAATATCTTTTCCTTTTTAAAATAAAGCACAATAAGTTTCTTATAATTCTTAAAGTAATCATTTCTGAATATTAAAAATATTCAGAAATGATTACTTTATGGTTGGCAGATAATGTAATTGCAGGTGCTTATGCATCTTTTTATCAGAGATCCGTCAATGATGGTTTGAGTTTTTCAAATGGAAGTCTTTCCACATCAACAAGGGGCATTTCAATATCCGAAACAACAAAATACATCACTATCGCAACGAATTCGAACGTTATGTTATCTTCGGATTTTGGCCAGACTTTTATTGCCGCACCATTACCTAGCGCTGTTTATTATTGTGCATCAATGAGTCAGAATGGAAAGTATCAGTTAGTAACACAATCTTCTGGTGACACTTATAAATCAATTGATTATGGTAGTACTTGGTAATTAGCTGTAACAGGAGGAAGACGAGATTGCTTTGTGAGCAGAACCGGACAATATCAGCTTACAACAAATATAGATGCCGCTAATATTACCAGATCAACAAATTATGGCGCAAATTGGAGTACGATAACTGGTTTGGGGATTATTTCTGCTGTATGCTGTTCTGATGACGGACAATATATAACTGCTGTTGGACTTGGAAATACGATAAAAGTATCTGCTGATGGAGGTTTAACATGGACAAATAAAGCTGCATTGGGTAATTTCACAACCCCAAAAGCTGCTATGAGTTTTGACGGGAAATATCAGACTGTAATAGGTTCAAATAAGTTTATTCACATCTCTTCAGATTATGGAGCTACATGGACTGTAAACACAAATACTTTAAATAATGTTTATTATACATGTTTAGACATAAGTAAAGATGGAAAAACACAAGTTACAGCGGTATCAACCGGTTATATTTATGTATCGTCTGATTATGGATCGACATGGAATCTAAAAGGTGATATTTTAAATTATCAGGCCATAGCAATTTCTGGATAAAGTTTAATTTATAAATAACAATAGGATCAACAATAGGATCAACCATATCTTTCTGCTTGATTCATTAACAGACTAAAAAAATTAATTATGAGCCTATTACAAAATACTGTTTTTGGAAAATTAAATTACAAGATAAACACATACATTGGTGGTATTGGTCCAACTGTTAATACACCTGCTCTACTTGCTGCAAAATTAGGAATTGCTGTCAATCGAATCAAGCTTTTTCGGGTAATTAACGATGATATTGAATGTGCTATAATAGGCGGGAATTATGAAGTTAAGGGATTCTATGGAAGTGACTTAAATCAGGTCACCTACTACAAAGATCCTACCGGAATTGTTTCTGGAATAGGATATCAGGGATTTTATAATAGTGGTTTAATAGAAGGTTATTTTCCCAACGCGACTTATATTTCTGGTCAAGCTTTTGATCAAAATTTATATCCAAATGGAAGACCAAAAAACCGTTTAAAAAAGCTATATATCCCTTCCGTTACTAGTATTGGAAGCACTCCATTAAATGAAGGAATTTTTAGATCAGGAAACCTGAATTTAGGTAAAATATATGCAAATCCAATATTACAGACTATAAATTCAGGTAATACTGAGGGAGATCTTGCCTACTTAGCTACAAATAATACAGTTATGTATGTTACTAATTTCACAAAACCGGATGAAATCACAGATCTATCAATCGGAAAGATTTACAATACAGCATTGCAATTAAATCTTACTCAACCAAATAGTACAAATTCTATTGATTATTATGAAGTTTATGTAAATGGTATTTATAGTCATGACTTAAAAAAAAGCGGTGATCTTATTAGTGGATTATCAAAAGACACTCACTATAAAATACAATTGATCGCTGTCGATATTTTTTATAATAAATCATTTTTAAGTAATATCATTAATGTCACTACCGCTGACTATTCAGACAGCTATTATGAAAATACTGATGAGGCCACAACCTATATAAATGTTTCGGGTTTAAATACTACATCTGATTTAGAATCGAGTAAATATATTATATTCCAATTAATTAATAATTCCCTTTGGAATGAAATTCATGCATTATATTTATTTAAAGGTTCATCTTCTACACAGCACAAATGGAATGCAAAAAAACCAATAGACACAAATAATGCATTTAGGCTTACATTTAGCGGTACAGGATCATATTCGAGTTTAGGATTTCAGTTAAACGGAACCAATGCTTATGCGAATACTTATTTTAATCCAATTTCATTAGTGAGTAATATAAATTTTGGGCTTACCGTCGTTTCGGGAACTTCTAATGTCCCAACTTCTAATGACGCAGTAGAAATTGGAGTTTCCAATAATAGCATCAATATAACACGATTAGCTCTAAGAAATTCTACCCTATCACCTGCATACACTAATATTTCAATTACAGGTAATACCTGTAGTAATACATTTTTGGATGCAAAGGGAATACTTACAGGATCAAAAACTTCAACTAATAAAACTGCCGCTTTTAGGAATGGAAACTTAATTGGGACGGATGTTGTCGCAAATGCTCTCAACAGCTTTTATAATGGAAATATTTACATAGGATGTGAGAATTACGGAAATGGTCCCAGATCATATTCTAATCAACGCTTACAAATGGCGATAATACACAATGGTTTATCAGATTCTCAAGTAACAAAATTACATGAAATAATAAATATATCAGAATCTATTGCAGGTCGAAAAACCTGGTAATAAAATTCATCTTATTCCAAAAGATCAAAATCCCAACTTCAAATAAGAAGTTGGGATTTTTTATTTAAAATACTTAATTAAATAAAGAATATACAAACTATAGAAGCTAATCCTATCCAAAAAACAATTAAATTTGGAGACCTTAAATCACCAAATTAATTATGTTTTCAAAAAGAAATTCGTTCTATTTATCCGCCTTATTGCTGATGCTGTTTTTTACATCAGTTTCGTATTCTCAAAATGCTGCTTCAAGAACAGAAAACAAATCAAAACTATTTGAAGAAACTGCCACTGACAGTGATTACTTAATGTCTATTGAAAAAGCCGGAGAAGTCCTGAAATCTGCAGCCACTGATGCTGACTTTGAAGGAAGTACTTTTCATCTTTTTGGAGAAATTAAAAGAACCGAAAGCAAACTCGATCTTATATTAGCAAGTTTAAAAGGCGCGAATCCAAATGTGCGAAACCAGCAGATGTATCGCATTGTTTTAAAGGAAATTGAACAGGAATTAAACGAGCAGAATAATGCAATTAATTCCAGAAATCAAAATTTAGAAAAAATCAAAAACAGGATAATTGATCTCCGTAAAGACAAAACCCTGTTTACACTTATAAAGGATACAATTCGCAGAAAACAGTTTAAAATCGAATTAGCGAATCTTAAAAAAACATATCTCCAGACAGACAGTCTGATGACTAAAAATCAGGGAATCTTAAATGATAAAAAAAGACTGACGGTTGAACATAAAATTGCTGTATCAAATGCGCTTTCGACAGTTGAAACCGAACTGGAAAAATCCGGGATCAGCATTCTTAAAAAAGAATATCCTTCATTATGGAGCAGTGATTCTACAGCTAAAAAAATCGTTGCACAAACCATCAAATCAAAAATTATAATTGAAGAAAATGTTGCAGCTTATTATTTAAGTTACAAAGCAGGCGGATTGATTACACTTTGCTTTTTTATGGGATTGTTGGGCTGGTATATTTTCCGCAATCTCAAATATTTAAAAAGCAATGGACATGCTGAAAATCTTTCACTTTTTAACTTTAAATATTTAAACAGAGGTATAATACTGCCAGTTGCTGCGGTAGGATTTAACATTGCTGTTGTGAGTAATTTATATGCTCCTGCCCTTTTTCTCGAATTGCTGCAATTATCTTTACTGGGTGTTCTGACCATATTATTCAAAAAAGATTGGTCTGGGGTTTCAATGCGAAACTGGCTCCTTCTTTGCGGTTTATTTTTTGCACTTTGCTTCCTTGATTTATTTATTGGAGTTGGATTAATTCAGCGCTGCTCTTTTATCATCATCAATATTCTCGGAATACGATACGGACTTGTTCAGATCAAAAGCTTAAAAGATCAATTGTATATCAAAGCTTTCTTTAAATGGGCCAGTATTATTTTTATCGGACTAAATGGTTTATCGATTTTATATAATCTTTTTGGAAGAGTATCTCTTTCAAATATGCTAACTTTAACTGCCTTTATTTCTCTTACTCAGATTGTTGCGTTGAGTGTTTTGCTAAAAATCATTTTAGAAATAATTCTTTTACAGATATATACAACCCGAATAAAACGTGGTATCGAAAAAATATTTGATTATGAAAGTTTATCAGATACACTAAAAAGGCCTTTTATTATCGTAATCAGTTACATGTGGCTGGTTGTTATTGCATCCAATTTAAATATTTGGGAATCATTGCGTGCTTCTCTTAGGACTTTGTTAAGCCGTCCGAATACAATTGGAAGCATCACCTTTACTTTAGGTAATATTGTTTTGTTTTTCATTATTGTCTGGATTGCGCATTTACTGCAAAAATATGTGGCGTATTTTTTTGGAGAAATCGAAGATGAAAACGAAGAAAACGTCAACAAAAGACAGCATTCTAAATTACTGATAACAAGACTTGTTGTACTTATTGTGGGATATCTTCTTGCCGTTGCAGCTTCGGGAATGCCTTTAGACAAACTAAGCATTTTGTTAGGAGCTTTAGGTGTTGGTGTTGGACTCGGACTTCAAAATGTGGTTAATAATTTCGTTTCAGGTATTATTTTGATTTTTGACAAACCTATTCAAATTGGAGATGTAATTGATATCAGTTCAGAATCCGGACGTGTAAAATCGATGGGATTACGTACTACGAAAATCAATGCTCCAAACGGCGCCGAAATCATTATTCCAAATGGTAACTTATTATCACAAAATATTACCAACTGGACTTATACGGATAATTTTAAATTAGTAGATATTTCTATAGAAATCAGCGGAGACGCATCGCCCGAAGATATCAATGCAACTATTCTGAAAACGCTCGAAAATATGCCTTTGGTAAACTATACCAGAACACCACAGATTTACTACAACTCAATTTCCGACAATAAATTTAAAATACAAATTAAATTCTGGTGCAGTATTTATAAAACCGAAGAAACAATCAGTATTGCAAAACAAGTTTTATTTAGCAATTTTAAAGCTAAACGATTGACTTTTTCGACTTAAATATCAAAATGGTTTGAAAACGTAATGTTATTCAAATCATTTTAATACCGATATTAATTACAAAACTTAATCGCAACAGCGATTGGCATTAGGTAATACCAACAAATTATTAGGAGATACATACCAAAATGCCTTTTTATACTATCTAACTAATTTTATTTTTTACCTTCCAAAATCTTTAATCTTTTATTCTGGTCTTCAATAATTTTCATTAATTTTTCGGTGCTTTTTTGCTGTTCAATAGCATATAATGTTAACTCCTCTACTTTTTTTAAAAGTGCCATGTTCATTTCGGCTAAATGAACTCCATTTTTCTCAAATTCTTTTGCAGAAGGGATTTCTGGTAAATGGCTATTTTCTTGAATATAATTTTCAACTTCATTAAGGCTTCTTAATTTATAATTATTTTCAAAAACATAATCAGGAACCAATGCCCCTAACATATCTACCTTTATTTCCTGTGCATGAATTTTTCCTCTTACAGTTAATCTTTCATCTGGAACTGATGTTCCGATACCAACATTTCCGTCAACATTATATAAAGTTGTTCCGTCTTTCTGCCAATGAAAGCTTGCTCCAAAGATCGAAGGCTGTACATCATCTTCATTAGAAATTATTTCCTCAACAAATGCATAAACTGTATATTTGCTAGTATGTTTTGTATAGACTTTTACCACATTATTCTCTACAATAAGCAATGGATGATTTGAAGAATTTCCAGACAAAGTAACTCCTCTTATCTTCCATGAAGTGGTAGTTATATCATTCCATACTAAATATTCGGCACCTGTTTTTGTTCCCGTTCCTGTCACTACCAATTGTACTTTATAAATATTATTTGCATTTAAAGATTGTCCTAAATCATCTGTTAATTCTAAAAGAGTAACATTGTTAACATAGAAGCTTTTATTAAAAAAATCTTCTTCCTCCGGTTTGTGAAAAAATATTTTGTGCAATTAGCAATACGACTATAAATAAAAAGTTTCTTTTCATTATTTATTTTATTTATTTTCCAACTTTTCGCTAAGCAGATTTTCAATCCTTTCCAATTTAGCTTTTACACTATTCAATTCTTTTTGCTGTTCAATAGTGTAAAGTGTTAGTTCTTCTATCTTTTGTAAAAGTTTAGAATTCATTTCTCCTAAATTAATTCCATTTTTCAAGACTTCTTCCTCACTTGGGATATTCTCTAAATGCCCTTTTTCTTTAATATGCTTTNAAAAGTTTAGAATTCATTTCTCCTAAATTAATTCCATTTTTCAAGACTTCTTCCTCACTTGGGATATTCTCTAAATGCCCTTTTTCTTTAATATGCTTTTCAACTTCTTCAAGAGTTGGTAATTGATAATCTTTTTTAAACACAAAATCAGACCAGCCTGTGGCCATAACTTTTATCTCTCTTGCTCCAATTGACCCTTCAACTGCCAATTTGTGTGTTCCTGTAGTTAGGGTCCCAATTCCTAAGCCTCCATTCGCTGTTAAAGTCATTTTCCTATTACCATAGGAATCCCATGCAAATAATGGTCTTGTAATAATAGCAGCAGCACTGGTTCGAGAATCAAATGTCATAAGAGGATCTACTCCGCTATCAATATTAGGTTCAGTAATAGCTGATATATAAAGTGATGCCCTGTTATCACTTACTCGATATCCTTGCAAACTTGGAATAAACTGATTATCCGCATTTGTGCCATTAGCAATTCTTATATAATCTTGTGCAGCATCACTTACGCCCAATTTTAATAATGTCTCTGAACCCGTTATTGCTGGNCTGATTATCCGCATTTGTGCCATTAGCAATTCTTATATAATCTTGTGCAGCATCACTTACGCCCAATTTTAATAATGTCTCTGAACCCGTTATTGCTGGGGTTTTAATTTCTAAACTAGCAGCAGGAAGATTTGTACCAATTCCAATATTGCCATTATCCATAATCGTAAACCGATTACTACATAGCCCAGTACCACATCCTAAATTATCGTATGCCCAAAATTGTAAACTATTTCCATAAACTCCTCCCATATTAAAAATTGTCCAATCTTTAGCAGAACCATTTGTTGTTTTAGAAGAATTTATGATTTTCACATAACCTCCAATTGCTGCTGAAACATCAGAAATAATACCTCCTTTAAAAATAGCATTTCCGTTAACCTCCAATTTTTGAGATGGATTTGTTGTTCCAATTCCTACGTTAGAACCATCTGTTGGAAAAATACTTTGTGCAAAATTTATTTGAGAAATTAAAATTAAAACGATATATTTTTTCATTCCTTATTTATTTTCAAGTTTACCAATTCTCTTTTCTAATTCTTTCTGGCTATTTTTTAACAAAAGATTTTCATCTTTTACTTTTTCATTCTCTTTTTTCATTTCAATCATGTAAAGAGTCAACTCTTCTATTTTCTCCAAAAGTTTAGAATTCATTTCTCCTAAATTAATTCCATTTTTCAAGACTTCTTCCTCACTTGGGATATTCTCTAAATGCCCTTTTTCTTTAATATGCTTT
>NZ_LMJB01000009.1 GCF_001429765.1 Flavobacterium sp. Root901 | reverse complement strand
TCTTAAGGTGGTTATTGCGGCGGGGCTCACCTCTTCCCATCCCGAACAGAGAAGTTAAGCCCGCCTGCGCAGATGGTACTGCAGTTATGTGGGAGAGTATGTCGTCGCCTTTCTTTTTAAAAACCCTGTCTTTACTAGACAGGTTTTTTTGTTTTATAGAAATTATACTTCCTTACATTAGCTAATTATTCTTTCTTAATAATTAAGTATCAATTTTACTAAATAAAGCCTTAATCTTATTTCTACGGTTTAGGCGTAATTCTACTTTCCTGAAAAAATATTATTTATCTCTTGAAGTTCTTATACTGATGGTGAAGTCAAAAAAATGTTTTAATTTTAAAGTTCAAATCTTCTTATAACTTTAAAAAAGCGAAGATGTCAAAAGCTAATATGAATTCTAAAGTTGATTTCTTTTTTGATAAAGCCAATAAATGGCAGGAAGAATTAAATTTAATGCGAAATATAGCTCTTGAATGTGAATTGAATGAAGAGTTAAAATGGGGAGTTCCGTGTTACACTTTTCAGGGTGACAATATTGTTTTAATTCATTCTTTTAAAGATTATTGCGCTTTTTTGTTCTTTAAAGGAGCTTTGTTGGAAGATACAGATTCAATTTTGATACAACAATCTGAAAATGTACAAGCGGCAAGACAAATAAGATTGACTAACCGACAAGAAATTGTTGATTTAAAAAAGATTCTGAAGACCTATATTTATCAGGCAATTGAAGTTGAAAAAGCAGGATTAAAAGTGGAATTAAAAAAAACTTCGGAGTTTGAAGTTGCTGAAGAATTTCAAAAGAAACTAAATCAAATGCCAAATCTTCAAAAAGCTTTTTACGAACTCACTCCCGGAAGGCAGAGAGCATATCTTTTACACTTTTCACAGGCAAAGCAATCTAAAACCAGAGAAGCAAGAGTAGAGAAGAATATCCCAAATATCTTAGATGGAAAAGGATTAAATGATTAGGAATGATTTTAAATTTTTAGGATAAATAAGTGAAAGATGAATCAAAAAAATAAATTATCATTAGAACAGGAACAATCACTATTAATCGTTTTGGAAGCACGTTTTGAAAATAATAAACATCGTCATCAAAATATTGAATGGGAAAAGGTTCAGGCTAAATTAAAGGTTAATCCTGAAAAACTTTGGTCACTTGATGAAATGGAAAGAACAGAAGGTGAGCCCGATGTTGTTGGTTTTGATGAACAAACAAAAGAGTATATTTTTTATGACTGCTCATCTGAAAGTCCAAAAGGACGTAGAAGTGTTTGTTACGATCATGAAGCATTAGAAAAAAGAAAAGAAAATAAACCCAAAGACAGTGCATTAAATATGGCTTCTGAAATGGGAATTCAAATTTTGAATGAAGAGGAATACCGCACGCTTCAAAAACTGGGAAAATTTGATACTAAAACTTCAAGCTGGATTTTGACTCCTGATAATATTCGAAAGTTAGGCGGTGCAATTTTTTCTGATTTTCGTTATGATACAGTTTTTGTATATCATAATGGAGCAGATTCATATTATGCGGCAAGAGGTTTTCGTGGTTCTTTAAGAGTTTAAAATTATAAATAGATATGATTTTAGCCTTCGATACTTATTATTTTGATAATAAAGCAAAAACAGTCTGCTTAGTATTTGAAGACTGGAGTGAAAATAAAAATTTTAGAATTCATACAGAAATAATTGATAATGTTGAAGAATATATTCCGGGAGAATTCTACAAAAGAGAATTGCCTTGTATTATTAGTTTATTAAATCAAATTAATTTAAAAAATGTTGAAGCTATTATTGTAGACGGATTTGTTTATTTAGATGATGATAAAAAGTATGGTTTAGGCGGACACTTGTATGAAAAACTAAATAAAGAAATTCCGATTATTGGCGTAGCCAAAACTAATTTTGCTAGTATTGAAAAAAATAAAAAACCTTTACTGAGAGGCAGCAGTATAAAACCATTATTTATTACCTCTATTGGGATGGAGCTCGAAGATGCATTTCACAAAATAGAAAGCATGGCAGGAGAATTCAGAATGCCAATTTTATTAAAAGAATTAGACAGACTCACAAAAGAATAACTTATTACTGTCGTCATTTTGGCTAATCAATTGTCCAAAACGGCTAAAAGCAGTTCCTGCTTCGACTGATCTTTGCATTATAATTTTAAAATAATTAAAAATGCAAAAGACAATTTTTATTACAGGAGCATCAACTGGTTTAGGAAAATCAACGGCAAAACTATTTCAAAGCAGAGGCTGGCAGGTGATTGCCACAATGCGAAATCCTGAAAAGGAAACAGAATTAACTTCATTAAAAAACGTAATTGTACTGCCGCTTGACGTTACGGATTCAGAACAAATTAATTCAACTATTAAAACTATCACAGAAAAATATACTGTAGATGTTGTACTGAATAATGCCGGATATGGATTAATTGGCGCATTAGAATCATTAAGTGAAATTCAAATTGAACGTCAGATTGTTACGAATCTATTTGGTGTTATCAGAATTTCAAAAGCGTTTGTGACTCATTTTCGTGAGAAAAAAAGCGGTACTTTTATAAACGTTACTTCTACTTTTGGACTAATTGGATTTCCAACTTGTTCTGTTTACAGTGCAACAAAATTTGGAGTCGATGGTTTTTCAGAAAGCCTGGCTTCAGAATTAACTCAATTTGGTATTCAGGTTAAAGTTGTCGCGCCGGGAGGTATGAAAACTGATTTTGCTGTCCGCTCTATGGAAGTTGGACAACACGAAGCTTATGAGAAACTGACTGCTGAAGTCAGTAAAGGATACAGCGCAGAACAATTAGAGAATTATACAAATGCAGAAGATGTAGCTCAAATTATATATGAAGCTGCAACTGACAATAAAAATATACTGCGATATATTGCCGGAAATGATGCCAATGCTTTGTATGACGAAAGATTGAAAAAAGGCGCTGAAGCTCAAGTTCAGGATATAAAAGCGATGTTTACTTTTTAATTTAAAACAAGATGAAAAATCAAGCTATAGAATTAACGACTTTTAAATTAAACGGTTTTACAACACAGCAGTTTATTGAAGCAAACCAGGAAATCGACGAATTTTTAAAAAACCAAAAAGGATTTCATTCCAGAACAATTTTCGAATTGAAAAAAGGAATTGTTTATGATATTTTAGTTTGGGACAGTGTGACAGAAGGTACAGATGCGATGCACAAATTAATGACAGAACTCAGCGATTCAATTGTACACGACATGATTGATCAAAGTACAGTAAGCTGGAATATTGCCCCGATTGAACACTTTATAAAATGAAAAATCAACCTAAAATATTCCATACTATTTCACAATTACATGCAGAGATGGGACAGCCAAGGCCAATGCATCCGCTTATTAGTGTTTTGAATTATGGAGAAGCTGTATTTGAGCCAAAAGATTTTGAAAACGGTATAATA
This sequence comes from Flavobacterium sp. Root901, assembly GCF_001429765.1. Classification (GTDB taxonomy): domain Bacteria; phylum Bacteroidota; class Bacteroidia; order Flavobacteriales; family Flavobacteriaceae; genus Flavobacterium. The sequence goes on along the minus strand of NZ_LMJB01000009.1, from coordinate 442,856 downwards.
TTAGGCTTTTACAAGATTTCTTTTAAAACTCAATTTTCAGGAAAACTTCGTTACGGACACGGTTTTTATGATTTTGAAGAAGGAGGAATGTCATTTGTTGCGCCGGGACAGATTTTAAAAATGCAGGACGAGGAAGCAGATTACAGCGGTATGTCATTAAATATCCATCCCGATTTCATTCGGCCGTATACTTTAAATACCAATATTAAGAAATACGGATTTTTTTCTTATACTGCTTCAGAGGCTTTGTATTTATCAGAGAACGAAAAAGAAACTATTTTAGGAATCTTTGCCAATATTCAAAATGAACTGAAAGAGCGAATTGATAATTTTAGTCAGGACGTGCTTATTTCGCAGATCGAACTTTTGCTGAATTACAGTAATCGTTTTTACAATCGACAGTTTATTACCAGAAAAGCTATTAATAACGATGTGCTTTCGAAATTAGAAATAATACTTGAAGATTATTTTAACAGTGAAAAAGCACTTGAAAATGGTTTGCCTACAGTTCAGTTTGTAGCAGATGAATTGCGTTTGTCTGCAAGATATCTGAGTGATTTGCTCCGTAATCTTTCGGGACAAAACACACAGCAGTTTATTCATGATAAATTAATAGAAAAAGCCAAGGAGCATATTGCAGGCGGAAACTTATCAATAGCTGAAATTGCATACAAATTAGGGTTTGAACATCCGCAGTCTTTCAACAAATTATTCAAGAAAAAGACAAATATAAGTCCGGTAGCCTTTCAGGAGCTATTTAATAAAAATTAGATTCCGCAATAATTGAGTAAGAAATCTGCAAGACGAAATAATCTGTGTTTGGTTCATTTTTTGCCAAATGGTAAATTTCTCTCCAATAACTTTAATTAACTTGCATCTATGAAAGAATTTATAGAATACATATTGCAATTTGGCAGTTTAAATCAGCAGCAATTGGATTTAATTGCAAGTAAAGCCACAGAACTGGAACTTTCAAAAGATGAATATTTTTCTGAAGCCGGAAAAATTGCGCAGCAGGTAGGTTTTGTTTTAGACGGAATTATCCGTGTATGTTATTATAACAATAGAGGCGAAGAAATTACTAAATATTTTATCGACGAAAACAATCTAGTTGTCGATATGGAAAGTTTTGACAATGATATTTGTTCCAATGCATACGTTCAGGCAATAACGAATTGTAAACTGCTCGTTTTTTCTAAAAAAGACTGGAAAGAACTTTTGGAAACCATTATTGGCTGGGATGCTATTGTGCATAGAATTATTTCTAAAGCATTAAGGCAGAAAGTTGAACGAAGAAGTCCTTTGGTTTCAGAAGATGCAACGACACGTTATTTGATGTTTTTGAAAATTTATCCCAATGTTATTAATCGGATACCGTTATCGTATGTAGCATCTTATTTGGGAATTACACAATCGTCATTAAGCAGAATTAGAAAAAACATCAGTTAAATCGTTTTTTGCCAAATGACAAAAGATTTCAATTTTAAACTAACCAACTTTGCCTTATTAATTTAAAACAGAAAAAAATGAATTCAGTATTAATAACAGGAGCAAACAGGAGTATAGGATTAGAGTTGACAAAGCAGCTTTCAAAACAAGGATTTTTTGTTTATTTAGGAACCCGTGATCTTGAAAAAGGAAGTGAAGTCGTAAAACAATTAAACAAAGACGGATTTCAAAATATCAAAGCCATTCAAATTGATGTAACCAATGCGGATTCCATTTTAGAGGCAAAAAATATTGTAGAAAGCGAGCAGGGAAAATTAGACATTTTAATTAATAATGCCGGAATAAGCGGAGAGTTTCCTCAAAACGCTTCGGATACAAAAATAAAAGACATTCAAACTGTATTTGATACCAACTTTTTTGGCGTTATAAGTGTTACTCAGGCTTTTTTGGAATTACTAAATAAATCAGAAAATCCAAGAATTAGTAATATTACATCAGGACTTGGTTCTTTGACTTTGCATAGCGATCCAAGCTGGAAGTATTACAATTTTAAATCAACGGCTTACGGAACTTCTAAAACAGCTTTAAACGCTTATACCGTTGCACTGGCTTTTGAACTAAAAGATCTGCCATTTAAAGTAAATGCAATCGATCCGGGTTATACCGCAACAGATTTTAATCATCATAATGGCCCGGGAAGTGTTGAGAGCGCCGCGTCTTTTATCATCAAACATACCGTAACCGATGAAAACGGACCAACGGGACAATTCTTTAGTAATGATATTGAAGACGAAACAGGAATTAGTCCCTGGTAAGAATTCGAAACAATTGTAATACTTTGCGATTATAAAAAAGCAGGCATAAAAAAACTCCTTAATTTCTTAAGGAGTTTCTTGGTGGGCTGTCAGAGGTTACAACCGAACACCTCATACCTGTATTGACCTTTTTTGAAAATCTAAAATAAATTATAAAAAAACAACGCCATTATCTTTCAATGGCGTTGTTTGTTCTTGTGTGGTTCTTACGAACTTGTTTACGAAACATTTTCTACATTATTTGAAGAAACTATCTGATAAAAATAGTATATTTTAATTGTTTGTGATTGATGCGTGGTTACAAATTAAAGATACAAGATTTTTCCTTTAAACATTTAGCTTTCTATTTCCAATTCATAAAACCTTCAAAAGCAAAATATAATATGTAAATATATAAAGCGTACTTAGTTACTTTTTTGATGATTTTGTATGTTTTGAAAACATGAGGATTGTAAACTGATTTGTCGAATTGTTTTTTTATTGACTGTTCCATTTTGTTTGTTTTTAAATGTTATTAAATTGAATTCTTATTAATTTATTGATAATCGTAATAAGAATAGACTTGGTTTACGTAACTCATAGGATACTTATGTTTGTTGTCTATTGTTTCATTATAGTTGGCAGCACTTCTCATTTCATTGGTTAATAAAACATATGTGTTACTTTTAATTGAATTTTTCAATAATTTATGTGACTGTACAATTGTTTGTCCGTATAATTTTTTAAAACCTCCAATATTATATTCAGAGAAATCTCCATAATGGGCTATTAGTTTTAAGGACAAACCCAGTTTATGACCTACTATTTCCTCTATCTGATGCAGTTTTTTTGTAAAAGCTTTAAGCATTATTTCATATTGATTGAGGATTTTACTTAGTGATGGTGGATCACCAAATTTGTAAAATAGAACTGCATCGCCTTCAATTTCGGATATTTGCATATCTAAAGTATTACACTCGATAAGCGTGGAAAGCAGCTCATAGGTAATGTATCTTCCTGCTTCCAGGCAAATAGTAGATACAAATTCTGTAAACCCGCTTATATCAGGTATGATGACAATACCATTCCCCGCTTTGATATACTTGGATTGTTTTAAATAATTTTCTAAAAGAGTATGGTTATCTATCATTTTATAAATATTAAAGTTGAATCATCATTAATTTGTATTTAAAAATTTTAGTTTATACTATTTTTTTCCGCTTCAAACTTTAAATTATTTAACCAAATTCGCAATGATTGTTCAAGTCCTTTCTGAAATTTTTGTTGCATTAATGTAACCAGCCAGCCCTCCATACTTTCATTTACTCTTACTTCGGTATAGCCATTCATTTGTGTAAAAGTCCAGTTATGAATGGCAAATGAACCAAATGCCGGACCCGACCAACCTATTTTACTATAAGGTATTGCGGTATGAATAGTGGAATGAATTGTTAATCCGCCAGATTTCCAATCAAAGCTATTGCCTTCTTTAAAAGTACCTACAAGAACTGGCTCTTGTACATCCGAATGCCAGCTTTCCCAATGATTTACATCACTCATTATTTTCCAAATTTTTTCGGGTGATGTTTTAATTTTTATTTTTAGCGCTGTTTTTACCGGGGCATTTTCATTGATACTATTGGATACCTTGTAAGAGCTGAATAGTTCTAAACATCCAATTAGGATTGCTAATGATAGTAATATAATTAAAGTGCCTTTTAAAATCTTTTTCATTTTTTCTGTTTTTAGTATGAGTTTATAACTTGAGAAGTCCAACTTTCAATATTTTCTCATCGGCACCTTGGCCAATGCGTTGTCCAGCATATCTTCTAATTAAAGAACGGGATTGAAATGGAGTGGGTACAAATCTCTTACCACTACTTCGTGGTTTTTTTGTGTCAAAGTTTGTTCTGCTGTTTGTTTAAAATGGTGGTTTAAACTTGCTGCATTTGGATGAGCATAAATAATCAGATGTTTCATTTTTTTATCATTTTAATAAATTAATGAAGCAAATGTAGAACAGCAGTTTTGGTTAAAATTGTAAGAAAACGAAATGGCTTATTTTCCTCTGCAAATTTCTTGTTGGAATTTCAAGTATTAATTTGGTGTAAGACCATAAAATTTTTGAAGTTTGATTTTGTAAAAGTTCGATGGCTTTTACAAACTTTTCGTATTTGCTTTTTTCTTTGGCAGTTTATCCAAAATATCTTTTTTGGTTTGTATTTGAAGCTTAAAAATTTATACAGACATATTCTGTAAAGTTTGCTATTTCACCTTCGTCTAAAGGGTAATACTTTACGATTAGAAAAAAATAGGCATAAAAAAAACTCCTTAATTTCTTAAGGAGTTTCTTGGTGGGCGATGAGGGGTTCGAACCCCCGACCCCCTCGGTGTAAACGAGGTGCTCTGAACCAGCTGAGCTAATCGCCCTATTTTACTAGGCTGCTATCGTTTGTGATTGCGAGTGCAAATATACGCTAGTTTTTGAGTTCTGCAAAGAAAATTGAATAAAAAATAAAACTTTTTTAAAAATAAATTATATCTCGCTGTTTATGAATTTGTTATTAAATCGGTTTTTTAAAACTTTTTTTGTAGATCATAACTACATTTAATCCAAAGGCAATTCGGCAACAACAAAAGTACTTCCGCCAGCATAAATGAAATCATTTTTTGATGCGTTTTGTCTGGCTTCCGCAAAAGCGCTTTCAACAGAATCGAATTTTTCTCCAGCTAAATTAAATTTCGCAGCAGCATTTTTCAATGTTTCTGCCGGTAAACCTCTCGCCGAATCTGGACTGCAGAAATAATATTGAGCCTCTTTCGGGAAAAGCGGTAAAATAGAGTCTAAATCCTTATCATTAACAACGCCCAAAACAATATGCAGTTTCTCATATTTTTCATTTTGAAGCTGATTCATCACAACTGCTAATCCGTGTTTGTTATGCGCCGTGTCGCAAATAATTTTAGGGTTTGCTCCCAATTGCTGCCATCTGCCTTGTAAACCCGTATTTTTTACAACATTTAGTAAACCTTCTTTTAATTGTTCAGTCGAAACTTTAAAATTAGTTTGATTATTTAAAATTGAAATCGTCTGCTGAACCGTTTTTTTATTGTGAAATTGGTAATCTCCAATCAAATCAGATAAATAAATTTGGTCGATTAAGTCTGAAGCAAAAGAAATCGGAGCGTTATTTTCTTCGGCTTTAGCCAAAAAAACAGGCTTTGTTTCATCTGTATATTCGCCAATAACAACCGGAACATTTGGCTTTATAATTCCTGCTTTTTCACCTGCAATGGCTTCGAGCGTATTTCCTAAAAATTGTGTGTGGTCTAAACCAATATTTGTAATTACAGAAACCAAAGGCGTAATAATATTTGTAGCATCCAGTCTTCCTCCCAAACCAACTTCTATGACTGCGATATCTACTTTTTCAGAAACAAAATAATCAAAAGCCAAACCCACCGACATTTCGAAGAAACTCATATCATTGGCTTCAAAAAAAGATTTATGTTTTGATATGAATTCAATCACAAATTCTTCTGAAATTTCCTGACCATTTATTTTAATTCTTTCCCTGAAATCTTTTAAATGCGGCGATGTGTATAATCCTACTTTATAGCCCGCTTCCTGCAGGACCGAAGAAAGCATATGCGATGTCGATCCTTTTCCGTTTGTTCCCGCAACGTGAATGGTTTTTAATTTCTGTTCGGGATTGCCAAGATGTTCTGCCAGTAACTTGATGTTAGTCAGATCTTCTTTGTATGCCGAAGCACCCTGAAGCTGATACATTGGTAATTGATTAAACATCCAGTTTGTTGTTTCCTGATAGTTCATTTTATTTGGATAAAATAGTTGTTGATTGAAATAATTTCCAGTTTTTTTAGTTTAATATTACAATGAAAATTATCTTTATTGCAAAATTGAAATATTTTTTAGAATTAATTATTAAAAACCAGAATTAAAATATGTTTAGCTACATTCAACTACAAGCTGATACTCTCGCAAACGCCTCAAACGTAGTGATCGAAAAAATTGCTCACCCTGAAACTGAAATTTCTGTTTTAGGATTTATCTTAAAAGGTGGTTTCTTCTTAATACCAATTGCACTTTTATTGTTTTACACGATCTACGTAATTTTCGAACGTTACCTGTATATTCAGAAAGCTTCAAGAATTGACGCCCGATTAATGCAGGATGTTGGTGATAAATTGCATGCAGGAAATATTGAACTGGCGAGAACTATTGTAGAAAGAAACGATACAGCAGTTGGAAATATTTTAAAAGAAGGCGTTTTAGTAATTGGAAGACCAATTGCTGAAATAGAATCTAACATGGACCGCGCTGCCGATATTGAAATTGGTGAAATGGAAAGACGTTTAGGCCATTTAGGACTTATCGCCGGTATTGCGCCAACTCTAGGTTTTATTGGGACTATTTCCGGAGTTATTAAAATTTTCTATAGTATTTCGGTTACAGAAAATATCAGCATCGGAAATATTTCGGGAGGTTTATATGAGAAAATGATCAGTTCCGGTTCCGGACTTATCGTGGGAATTATTGCATATAGTGCTTACCACTTATTAAACGGAAAAATTGATGATTTTGCTTTAAAAATTCAGAAACAGATATTAGAATTTGTAAACATAATTCAAAGATCATAAAGTATGTCAATTAAGAGAAAAAGAAGATTTCACGCCGAAGTTGCGACTTCATCTTTGAGTGACATTATGTTTTTCCTGTTGTTGTTTTTTCTTATTATCTCAACACTTGCAAACCCAAATGTTATTAAGATGACGCTTCCAAAAGCAAAATCAAATGAAAAAACAAATAAGCAGCTGATAAGTTTGTCAGTTACAGAAGATAAGCAGTTTTATATCGACAAACAGCCTGTTCCTTTTGAAGAATTAGAAACTACTCTAATGAATAAAATTGGTGCCGATAAAAGTCAGACTGTTGTAGTTCGAATTCCGTTTAATTTGCAGGTTCAGGATTTAGTTGATGTATTGCAGATAGGAGTAAAGAACAATTTAAAATTTGTAATTGCGACCAGTCCTAAATAGATTAATTATCAGGGCGTGACCGCAATAAAAAAACGGGCAGATCAGCATAACGTTGATTCGCCCATTTTTTTATTGCGGTCGGGCTATCCGCGCTACTTCGGTAGCGAGCTCCTATCCCTCACGCAAAAACCGCGTAATGACATAAAAAAGGCTTTCAGAAAATTTTCTGAAAGCCTTTTTTATGAGAATAGATTTATGTAAATCGTTGAAATTCGTGTTTTAATTCAAACTAAAATTATAAATAATCTTACCAACCTGTTTTGCGGGAGCATCATTATCAGATTCCCATTTTGTATTCATGGCAGCTACTTTTGCCTGATCTAATAAACATCTTGCTGTATTGGTTGTTCCTTTTATTCCCGGAGTTGCACTAATTGTTTTTCCATTTTGATCAACCGTAATTTCAACAACCACTTTTCCTTCTTCATTACAAGTATATTTCGGTGCAGGTTTGGATAAAGCTTTTCGGGTTCCTAAAGAATATCCGGTTCCGCCGCCAGAACCTCCGCCGTTTCCAGGTCCGTAACCGCTTCCTGTGCCAATTCCATTTCCGGTTCCGTTACCGCCTCCGGTTCCACCTCCAGAACCTCCGGAGCCGTAATAACCGTTGGAATTTAAACTTCCGTTTGCCTTTCCTTTATTTCCTGCTGTTTTATCATCGCCGTCTCCGCCTTTGTTAGAACCTTTTAAGATACTTGAAAGCGCTGCATTTGTAGAAGTTGAAACCTTAGGTTTTTCGGGAACAGGTTTTTGTATTGGTTTTTCAACCGGAACAGGCTTTTTCGGTTTTTCTTTGGTGGGAATAACGACATCTGTTTCATCTGCTTTTGTATTTTCCTGAGAAATAATAGCTTCTTCTTCAACTGTTTTTGCCGGAGCTTGTTTTACTTCGTTTTTTACATTCAGAACTTCGCTTTTGTAATTCGATCCGGAACCTAAATCGCTGTCACCAAAATTTACCGTTACCCCGCCGCCGCCACCGCCGCCTTCAGCAAGTGCAACGTTGTTTTCAGGATTATATGGAGGCCAAAAACGTATAAAAAACAGCAATGCAATAATTGCCGCATATATAGCAGTTGTGAGTAAGAGTGATTTCTTTTTATCTGAAGAAATAGTGAAACTCATTGTAATTCTGAATTTTGAAATTGTATTAAATAAAAACGTTTAAAAGTACTAAAAATTGTTTAGACTGAAAGAGCGAGGCGTAATTTAACCGCAAAGTTCGCTAAGGTTTTGCGTAAAAAACTAACAAGTTTTATCTGTTTTAATGGTGTAAATCTGGCTGAATAGAAAGTAAAGTTTGTTAAACCTTTTTTAATTAATCTCGCAAAGTTGCGAAGTCGCAAAGGAAACTTAAAAAACTTGGCGACTTTGCGAGAAATTAAGTTAGCGCGCTGTTTACATAACCCTTTACAAACAAAAAAACGAGCCAAATAGAAATCTGGCTCGTTTATATAAAAGTATAAAGTAGATTACACTAATTGTTTCAATGCAATTTCGAATGCCGTTGCACTAATATTTGTTTTTGATGAATTTAAAGCATGCGCTTTTACAATTGCATTTTTTATAGTTTCAGATGTATCATTAAAAATAGCTTCATCTGTCATTTGAACTTTTTTCTCCATGAAATAAGCAAAAACTCTCGCCATTCCGCAGTTTGAAATAAAATCCGGAATCAAACTCACTTTACGATCCACTTCTTCCATAATAGAACCAAAGAAAATTTCTTTATCAGCAAAAGGAACATTTGCTCCACAAGAAATAACCTCTAATCCGTTTGCGATTAAGCTGTCGATTTGGTTTTGGGTAACCAGTCTCGAAGCCGCGCAAGGCGTGAAAATTTCGGCACCAATTGTCCAGATTTTAGAATTGATTTCCTCAAACGGAATCATATTATCGGCAACTAATTTATTTCCGTCTTTATTTAAAAATAACGTTCTGATTTCTTCAAAAGAAAAACCATCTTCTTTGATCAATCCACCATCGCGATCAATAATTCCGATTACTTTTGCACCCATTTCAGCTAAATAAAAAGCTGCTGCAGAACCAACGTTCCCAAAACCCTGAACGATTGCTTTTTTGCCTTTTATATCTCCTCCATAAGCTGCATAAAAATGACGAACCGCTTCGGCAACACCAAAACCGGTAATCATATCGGCAACAGTATATTTTCTTGTAACGTCTGGTGAGAATTTTGGGTTTTCGATTACTTTAATTACACCCTGACGTAATTGTCCAATTCTATTAATTTTATCAGCTTCTGTAGGTTTAAAATGTCCGTTGAAAACACCTTCCTGCGGATGCCAAACACCACATTCCTCTGTCATTGGTATTACTTCGTGAATTTCATCAACATTTAAATCTCCTCCAGTTCCGTAGTAACTTTTTAATAATGGAGAAACAGCTTTGTACCAACGCTGCAAAACTCCTTTTTTGCGAGGATCATTTGGGTCAAAATTTATTCCAGATTTAGCGCCGCCAATTGCTGGCCCGGAAACTGAAAATTTAACTTCCATTGTTTTGGCTAATGACAAAACTTCATTCATGTCTAAGCCTTTTCTCATTCTTGTTCCTCCGCCGGCAGCTCCTCCGCGCAGCGAATTAATTACAGTCCATCCTTCGGCTTCTGTTTCAGAATCCTTCCAGTTAAAAACAATTTCAGGTGCTTTATTTTCAAATTGTTGTAATAAATCTTTCATTTTGTTGTGATATGTTTATTTTGTGTAAATGTATAAAATAGAATAATGCGAATAATGTATTTTGCATCAAATTTAGTAAACAAAAAAGAAAAGCCGAAAACTATTCGGTTTTCGGCTTTCTGAATATGTAAAATTTTAAGAATTATATTCCTAATAAGTGTTTTTTCAATGTTTCGTCAACGGGTTTATCAGAAAGCCAGATTCCAAACAATGCTTTTTTGAAATCAAATCCCTGAACTTTTCCTTTCAAAACTTCATTTTTAAAAACATTTATAGTTTGATCAAGCGGATTGTAGGCCAAAACGAATACATCTTTTTCTGTAATTGCGTCGCTTAAGTAGGTTTTGAATTGCTCGATTCTTGGTCGTAATTGTTCCAGATTGCTTCCAGCAGATTTTTCGAAACCAACATTCATTGCTTTGGTTAATTTATTTGAAGAAACCATAGACGATGTAATTTCAATTCGAATTGCCATTTCGGTATCGCTGTCAATAATAAACTTTGGATCCTGGCTTAGCTGCGACAAATACAATGCCTGCACATAAACTTCTAGCCACATTTTTGATCTTCCGCCAGCGCCGTTAAGCTGTAAAGTTTTGTTTTGATATTCTATTTTTCTAGGAACAGTAACGCCGTTTACCTCTAAATGAGTCTGGGCAGAAACTGCTGAAAATTGTAAAGTTAAAAGGAGTGTAAGTACTAGTAAAATCTTTTTCATGCTCTGTCAATTATTTAATTTTAAGGCAAAAATAATGTTAATTTCTCAATATTATCATCTTTTTTTAGAAGTTTTTTTTTCGCGGTTTTGGATTTTTTCAACTCTATCGCTTTAGTAATCAAATTAGTAAGACTAAGTTTACGTAGATTTACGTCCTTTAGGAATTGTTTAATCTTTTCTGCGGAGAAAATGTCTTAAATTTTACTTTTTTAAAGTTTTTAAATGACATTTTTTAATGTTGGATTTTAGAAAAAACGCTGCAATATTATAGCCTCTTTGAAGTAAATCATAAATTATTACGAAAACGTTATCGTTATTCTTGTCGATCTATTAAATTTATATGCATGCATTGTAAAATCCGCATTTAAAAATTATCTTTGGAAGCCTTTTCATTAAACTGGCAATTCAGCAAAAACAAAAAATAAAACCACCAAAACTGAATTTTAATTTAGTTTAGAAAAACAATAAAATAAAAAACTATGGATTTTAATCTTACCGAAGAACATTTAATGATTCAGCAAGCTGCAAGGGATTTTGCTCAAAATGAATTATTGCCGGGAGTTATTGAGCGCGATGAAAAACAAATTTTTCCAGCTGAACAAGTTAAAAAAATGGGTGAACTGGGATTCATGGGAATGATGGTAGATCCAAAATACGGAGGAAGCGGGCTTGACGCTGTTTCGTATGTTATTGCAATGGAAGAAATCTCAAAAATTGATGCTTCAGCTTCTGTAGTAATGTCGGTAAACAATTCATTGGTTTGCTGGGGATTACAGGAATATGGAACTGAAGAACAAAAACAAAAATATTTACCAGGCTTAGCCTCCGGACAAATTCACGGAGCATTTTGTTTGAGTGAACCGGAAGCAGGAAGTGATGCAACATCTCAAAAAACAACTGCGATTGATATGGGCGATCACTATTTGGTAAACGGAACTAAAAACTGGATTACAAACGGAAACACGGCCTCTGTATATTTAGTAATTGCACAAACGCATCCTGAATTAAAACACAAAGGAATCAATGCGTTGATTATGACGAAAGATATGCCAGGTTTTGAAGTGGGTCCAAAAGAACAAAAAATGGGAATTCGAGGTTCTGATACACATTCGTTGATGTTTACGGATGTTAAAGTTCCAAAAGAAAACAGAATTGGAGAAGATGGTTTCGGATTTAAATTTGCTATGAAAACTCTTGCCGGAGGCAGAATTGGGATTGCATCTCAGGCTTTAGGAATTGCTGCCGGAGCTTATGAACTGGCTTTAAAATATTCTAAAGAACGTAAAGCTTTTGGAACAGAAATCTGCAACCATCAGGCAATTGCTTTTAAACTGGCAGATATGGCTGTTAATATCGAAGCGGCACGCCATTTATGCATGAAAGCAGCGTGGGATAAAGACCAGCATAAAAATTATGACGTGAGCGGCGCAATGGCAAAATTATTTGCTTCGCAGGTGGCAATGGATACTGCGGTAGAAGCTGTTCAGATTCACGGAGGAAATGGTTATGTAAAAGAATACCACGTAGAGCGTTTAATGCGTGATGCAAAAATTACTCAGATTTATGAAGGAACATCTGAGATTCAGAAAATTGTAATTTCAAGAGCCGTTATCGCCGGATAATTTTAACGGAAATATATTTAAAACCCTTTCAGGCTTTTTGCTTTGAAAGGGTTTTTTGTTTAGATGTTAAAATTGCTACATTTACATCAGGAAAATTTATTTTATGTACGAAGATTTAAAATATTGGTACCTGCGGGATCACAAATTGTTTAGAACGCTGAGCTATTCACAAATTAAACAATTATGCATAATTACCGGTTTTAAAAAAGCATCAAAAGGAGAAATTATTTATTTTTCTTCTTCAGATGTTCCTCGTATTTTTTTACTTAAAAAAGGAAATATAAAAATTGTTGCCATTGATGATGATGGTAATGAAACTATTAAAGACATTATTCAAAAAGGAGATTTATTTGGCGAACTCACTTTAGAAACCGATAACAAGGTCGAAGAATATGCAAAAGTGCTTTCTGATGATGTTGTAATCTGTAGTTTTTTAATGTCTGATTTTGAAGATTTATTATTGCGAAACCCAACTTTGGCTATTTCGTACACAAAATTTGTCGGCTTAAAAATGAAGCGTGTCAAAAATAGTTACGCCAATTTAATTTCTAAAGATGCCAAGACCAGATTGTATCAGTTTCTTAAAGACTGGGCAGAACAGGAAGGCGTGAGAAATGGAAATTCTGTAGCAATTGAAAATTATTTAACTCAAAATGATATTGCCCAAATTATCTGTACTTCCAGACAGACAGCTACACAATTACTGAATGAAATGGAAACCAGCCAGCTGTTAAGTTATAACAGAAAAGAGATTATCATTCCCGATATCACCAAATTATAATTATTTTAGGCGAAGTGTAAATTAGCCGACATTTTGTTTTTTCATAGTACAATAATTTTACATCATCAAAAAGATGTAAAACGACAGACTATGAAAAAAATACTTTTAATTTTTCTGACAGCCCTGACTTCGGCTGTTTATTCACAAAATGCAGTTCCTGTATCTGCAACTGATATTTCGCCTTTACTAATAGGAGAAAAAATTCCAAATGCGGTTTTAAAAACATCCGAAAACACAGATGTAAATGTTTTGGAATTACTTAAAAAGAAAAAAACGGTTCTGGTTTTTTATCGCGGCGGCTGGTGTCCGTATTGCAATATGCATTTACAGGCATTGGCTGAAGCCGAAAAAGAAATTATCGATTTGGGTTACCAAATAATTGCGATAAGTCCGGACTCACCTGAAAATTTAAAAATAACAAAAGACAAAGACAAAGTAAAATACACCTTACTTTCTGATTCAAAAGGAGAATTGATAAAAGCTGTAGGAATTTATTATCAGGCTCCTGAAAACTACAAGGAAATAATTAACGTACATTCTAATGGAATCAATACCAGCTTACTGCCAGTTCCTTCTGTTTTTGTTGTGAATACTCAGGCCGATATACTTTTTGAATATATCTCACCAGATTTTAAACAGCGTATTTCTAAAGAATTATTGATGTCAGTATTAAAAACTTTAAATAAATAAAGATGAAAAAGCTAGTAGTAGTATTATTGATTTTAGTTTCGGTGAGTTCATTTGCTCAAAATGAAGCAAAAAGAGTTAACCAGTATAATTTAGAAAATAAAACAGCAATTCAGGGTTATGATCCTGTTGGATATTTTAATCAGGGAAAAGCAGTAAAAGGGAAAAAAGAAATTTCGGTTTCCTATCAGGGAGTAGTTTATCTTTTTTCTTCAGCAGAAAATAAAAATGCTTTTCTAAAAAATCCATTAAAATATGAACCTCAGTATGGCGGGTGGTGTGCTTATGCAATGGGAAGCGCGGGTGAAAAAGTTGAAATAAACCCCGAAACATTTAAAATTACAGACGGCAAGCTATATTTATTTTACAATGCTTATTTTAATAATACCTTGAAAAGCTGGAACAAAGACGAGAATAACTTAAAAAGTCAGGCTGATACTAACTGGAAAAAAATTTATAAATAAGCTGAAACCATGAAAAAAGAAATTTTAATCTGGATTTTAAGAATAACAGCTTCAGTAATTTTATTGCAAACCTTATTTTTTAAATTCAGCGGTTCAGAAGAAAGTGTTTATATTTTCTCTGCCTTAGGCGCAGAGCCTTATGGAAGAATTGGTTCTGCAATTGCCGAACTAATTGCTGCAATTTTAATTCTGATACCCAGAACAACCTGGATTGGAGCCATTGCTGCAGCTGGAATTATGATTGGTGCCATTCTATCTCACTTATTTGTTTTGGGTATAGTGGTTAAAAATGACGGCGGATTACTTTTTGCTTTGGCTGTCATTACTTTATCATGTTGTTTAGGATTACTTTATTTCAATAAAAACAAATTGTTTAATCTTTTAAAGTAAAATGTTATGCTGCTAAAATCAATACGCCACAGTTTAGATGAGTTAACCGGTTTACTGGATCAACTATCAGATAAGGATTATTCAAAATCCTGTGAATCTTTAAGTAATGCTACCATTGGAGAACATACCAGACATATTCTGGAGATGTTTCAATGTCTGCAAAATGGTTACGATTCAGGAGTTTTAAATTATGATAACAGACAAAGAAATAAAAGAATTCAAACCGAAACTGAATTTGCAAAACAATGTATTTCTGAAATTAAAACAGGATTACAGACCGAAAATAAAATAATGTTCCTTGAACAATATATTGACGGACTTACCATGCGGATTCAAAGTAACTACTACAGAGAATTGCTTTATAATCTGGAACACTGCGTACATCATCAGGCTTTAATAAAAGTTGCCGTGCTGCAATTTGAGAACATTTCAATAGATGATAATTTTGGTGTGGCGCGCTCCACCATCGAATATAGAAAACAATGTGTACAGTAAGTTTTGTAAATAATAAAGGAGCTGCGATTATTACTTCAAACCGGGACGAAAAAATTATTCGTCCCGGGGCCATTGTGCCAAGAAATTACAGGTATAACGGAAAAAAAATTATGTATCCAAAAGATTCAAAAGCAGGCGGAACCTGGTTTGCACTGGATGAAAACGGAACTGTTTTAGTTTTATTAAATGGAGGAATTACAAAGCACAGTCCTTTATTGCCGTATCGTAAAAGCCGTGGATTAATTGTTTTGGACCTTATGGAAAATGATTCGCCAAAGGATTTCTGGAAACAAATTGATCTCGATAATATAGAACCTTTTACGCTGGTTTTGTATCAGGAAAAAGTTCTATACGAATTAATCTGGGATGGTTTCAATAAAAAAATAACAAAGTTAGATGAAACTCAAAATTACATTTGGTCATCGGTTACGTTATATCCGGAAGAAATCAGGAAAGAAAGGTCTAAATGGTTTTTTGATTTTTTGAAAGATAAAAAGGAAATCTCAGCACAGGATATGCTCGATTTTCATAAAAATACTCATAGTGATGATGCTCAAAACGGTTTAGTCATTAATAGAGAAAATATAATGAAAACACTGAGCGTAACGCAAGTAGTAACAGAGCAAAATAAAGGCACAATGAAATATCATGATCTGGTTAAAACAGAAGATTTTGCGTCCTCATTTATTCGAATTTAAATGTATACCTATGAAACTATTTTTTTACAAAATTACCAATTGGGAATATTGGCCATTTCAGGTTTTATATTTTCCAATTTATTTTATCTGGGCTTATTATGCTGTCAAGGCAAAATCTGTTTTTTTCTTTAATGCCTCGAATCCTAAAATTAAAAATGGAGGTTTTATTATGGAAAGTAAAAAACAGATTTACGATTTACTGCCCAAAAAACATTATCCAAAAACGATTTTGATCAGGGAGAATTCTGATTTAAAAGACATCGTTAATCTGCTGGTCGAAAAGCAGATTTATTTTCCTTTAATTGCCAAACCAGATATTGGTCTGCGTGGGTCCGGTGTCAAAAAAATCAAAACTGTTTCTGAACTCACAGAGTATGCAGGCAAAGCAAATTTTGATTTTTTATTGCAAGAGCTTATTCCGCTGGAAAAGGAAGTAGGTATTTTTTATGTGCGCAAACCGCTTCAAAAAAATGGAAAAATTACCGGCATTGTTTCTAAAGAATTTTTAATTGTAACAGGAGATGGGAAATCAACGATTGAAGATTTAATCAAACAAAATCCAAGATTTGCGCTCCAGCTGAATGTTTTAAAAGCAGAATATGGAGAACATCTCCAGCAAATTTTGAAGAAGGATGAATCTTTCAATTTAGTGCCGTTTGGCAATCATGCCCGAGGAGCAAAATTTCTTGACGGAAGCGATTGGATAACGCCGAAATTGACAAAAACAATTGATGAGATCGCGCTTCAGATTCAGGGATTTTATTTCGGAAGATTTGATATTATGTACAACACTTTTGAAGAATTAGAAAGGGGAGAAAACTTTCAAATTGTAGAGCTTAATGGCGCAGCAAGCGAGCCTACACATATTTACGACCCTAAACATTCGCTTTGGTTTGCCTGGAAAGAATTGGCGCGCCACATTACTTACATGTACGAAATAAGTGTTGAAAATCATAAAATGGGAGTTCCATATTTAGACTACAAAACCGGAATGCGTGAATACAAATTGCATTTGGTGCAAAACAGTAAAATAATGAATTTTTAAATGAAAGGGTTAAAAAATATCGGAGTTGGGTTTGCAGTAAGCTTTTTAGGCTCAGTCCCTTTAGGATATTTAAACCTTTTCGGATTGGAAATTTATACCAAATCTGGGCTTTACGATTTAGTTTTCTTTTTATTCGGAGTTGTTTTAGTAGAAGTTTTTGTTATTTATTTCACCCTTCTTTTTGCCGGACAACTCATAAACAATAAAAAATTAATGAAGCTGATTGATTTTTTTGCAGTAGGTTTTATGTTTGTTCTGGCCTTTGTTTTTTATTTCAGTTTTAATCAAACGTTAAAATCAGATAATGCTTTACGCAATTATTTAATTTACCCGCCATTTATAATTGGGATTGTTTTAAACTGTTTTAATTTTTTGCAGCTTCCTTTCTGGGCAAGCTGGAATTTATATTTACTTAACGGAAAGTATATTACAATAGAAAGAAAGTTAAAATATTATTATATTGCAGGAACTTTGACAGGTGTTTTTTTTGGAATGTTTAGTCTGATAGTAATTCTACAGGCTTTTGTTCAAAAAACAAATCCATTTTCAAAGTATATAATGCCTGTTTTTATCCCGGCTTTTTTTATTGTTCTCGGAAGTTTACAGGTATTTAAAGTGTATAAAAAATATTTTAAATCTGCGGTTTTAGAAATTTAATTCTAAAATCAATCAATTTTCTATTTATGAAAAAACTATATTTTCTTCTTCCTTTGGTTTTGCTTGCCTGCAAATCGAATCAGACAACCAGCAAAACAACATCAGATTCAAAACCTGCTGAAATCGTTTATAAAGTTGAACAATCTGATGTTTCAGATTTCTTAAAATATCTTTCTTCAGATGAATTGCAAGGTCGTGAAACAGGAACACAGGGAATTGAAAAAGCCGCCGTTTTCTTAGAAGATTTTTTAAAAAAGAATAATGTAAAACCTTATTTCGCAACATATCGAGATACTTTGACGAATTTTAAATCTCCGGCTTTTAATATTGTTGGAGTTTTAGAAGGAACAGATCCTGTTCTTAAAAATGAATATGTGGTGTTGAGTGCACATTATGATCATATCGGAATTGAAAAAAAGCAGCAGCCGGATCAAATTTATAATGGAGCAAATGATGATGCTTCGGGAGTAACTGCTGTGGCACAAATGGCTAAATATTTCAGTAAATCAAAATCGAATAAAAGAAGTATTCTTTTTGTGTTTTTTGCCGGAGAAGAAAAAGGTCTTTTGGGATCAAAAAGTATGGCGCCAAAACTAAAGGCAAAAAACTTCAATTTATATACTCAGTTAAACATCGAAATGATTGGCGTTCCTATGAAACGTGACTATTTGGCCTATGTTACAGGTTTTGACAAATCAAACATGGCAGAAAAAATAAATGAATACACAGGAAAAAAGACTATCGGATTTTTACCAAAAGAAGCAGAATACAAATTGTTTTACAGATCTGACAATTATTCGTTTTTTGAAGCTTTTGGAAAACCATGTCAATCCATAAGTACTTTCGATTTTGAGAATTTCGATTATTATCACCATGTTTCAGACGAATTTAAAGTAATGGATATTCCGCATATGACTTCTTTTATTCAGGAATTTTTGCCAGCGGTAACTAAAATTGCAACAACGCCAACTGAAGAAATTGTAATGAACAAATAACAGTTCGTTATTTTGGTTTTGCTTATTTTTGCTACATGAAAAATATTATTGTTACCGGAACGAGCAGAGGAATTGGTTATGAATTGGCATTGAAGTTTGCAAATGCCGGAAATCAGGTTTTGGCGATTTCAAGAAAAATTCCAAAAACACTTTTAGAACATCAAAATGTTACGTGCTTATCAATTGATTTAGCAGATGAAACTGCTTTACAGGAAGCAGCAAATTTTCTTTCTTCAACATGGAAAAAAGTTGATGCCGTAGTTCATAATGCAGGAGCTTTGCTTTTAAAGCCTTTCGCAGAAACCACGCAGGCAGATTTTGAAAGTATTTATAAAGTGAATGTTTTTGCTGTGGCAAATCTTACCAGAATCTGCCTGCCTTATTTGCAAAAAGGAAGCCACGTTGTAACCATAAGCTCAATAGGAGGCGTAAGAGGAAGTTTAAAATTTGCCGGATTAGCAGCGTACAGTTCAAGCAAAGGCGCAATAATTACGTTAACCGAATTATTAGCAGAAGAATATAAAGAACAAGGAATTTCTTTTAATGTTTTAGCTTTAGGTTCTGTTCAGACAGAAATGCTGAATGAAGCTTTCCCGGGTTATCAGGCTCCAATTTCTGCAGAAGGAATGGCAGCGTATATTTATGATTTTACTCTTAACGGAAATAAGTATTTTAACGGAAAAGTTTTGGAGGTTTCTTCTACTAATCCGTAATTAGTTATGAGTTTTGATTATGAGTGAGAGTATTGTTAAGCTTAAAAGGTTTGAGTTAGCTATAAGAGGGGTTAATTTTTATAAATGGTTGATTTTTGAAAAGAAAGAATTCATAATGAGTAAACAGTTTTTACATTCTGTAACTTCAGTTGGTGCAAATGTTCGCGGAGCGATAAATGCGCAGAGCAAGGCTGATTTTATTCATAAACTATCCATTTCTCAGAAAGAATGCGATGAATCAATGTATTAGCTGGAAATTTTAAACGCAACGAATTATATTTCAGAAAATGAATTTGAATCCTTACTCCAACAATGTAATGAAGTTTTAAAAATCATAAAAAGTATAATTATAACATCAAAGAAAAAGATATAGTTAGTAAAACTCATAACTCATACTTTATAATTCATAATTATTTTGAGCGACACTTTAGCAAAATATATTCCGGAACATGCTGTAAAGCCTATTTTTGATTTGATTGTAGCCAATCAGGTTCATCTCAAGATCGTAAATGAGCGCCAGACGCGTCATGGCGATTACAGGAGAGGACTGAGTGGAAAGCATGAAATTACAGTTAATGCAAGTTTAAATAAATACAGGTTTTTAATTACATTAATTCATGAAATCGCACACTTAGTTGCATTCGAAAAGTTTGGAAGAAATATAAAACCGCATGGAAACGAGTGGAAATATACTTTTCAGCGTTTGATGGTTCCGTTTATCAGGCCCGAAATATTTCCAGCTCAGATTTTGCCTTTGCTGGCACGACATTTTAAAAATCCTTCTGCGAGCAGTGATACAGATACCACTTTGTCTTTAGCATTAAAACAATACGACAAAGAGAACGATAAAAACTATGTTTTTGAAATTCCCTACGGAAGTGTTTTCCGAATTAAAAACGGAAAAATATTTAAGAAACTGGCTGTAAGAACGAAACGTTTTGAATGCCTTGAAATAAGCTCAGGCAAATTGTATCTTTTTAACCCAAATGCTGAGGTTGAGCTTTTGCCGGGAAATCATTAAAGATTTAAATTCCAATAAAAAAAATCCAAATTCCAATCTTAGTAAAATTGGAATTTGGATTTTTTTTATTGAGATTTTCCGTTTAATTGGAATTTGGAAATTATTAAATTTTATCCTTTCAAATAAGCTTCACGAACTTTTTTAAACAAGTTTGAAGAGTAAACAAATTTGACAATATCTTTATTATCAGTAATAAATATTTCTTCTTTAGTTCCCTGCCATGCTTTTACACCTTTTTTTAAGAAAACAATATTTTCTCCAATCTCCATTACAGAGTTCATATCGTGCGTATTGATTACGGTTGTAATATTATATTCTTTGGTAATTTCCTGAATCAGGTTATCAATCAAAGTTGAAGTATTTGGATCTAATCCGGAGTTTGGTTCATCACAAAACAAGTATTTCGGATTATTTACAATCGCACGGGCAATCGCCACACGTTTCTGCATACCTCCGGAAATTTCAGAAGGTAATTTTTTATGAGCTTCTACTAAGTTTACTCTTTCTAGAACAAAATCAACACGTTCTTTAATTTGTGCCTTGCTGTTATTGGTGAACATTCTTAGCGGAAAAGCCACGTTTTCTGCAACTGTCATCGAATCGAATAAAGCACTTCCCTGAAAAACCATTCCTATTTCAGTTCTTAATTCTCTTTTTTCATCCGGATCTAATTCAGAATAAATTCTCCCGTCAAATTCAATAGTTCCGGAGTCAGGCGTATGAATACCTAACAATGTTTTTAATAAAACCGTTTTTCCAGAGCCACTCTGTCCGATAATCAAATTGGTTTTTCCCGTTTCAAAAACTGTCGAAACACCTTTTAAAACTTTACTGTCACCAAATGATTTTTCTATGTTTTTTACTTCTATCATTATCCTAATAATAATTGAGTTAATATATAATTAAAAAGAATGATACAAACCGATGTCCATACAAACGATACCGTACTTGCTTTACCAACTTCTAATGCGCCGCCTTTCATATAATAACCGTGAAAAGAAGGAATCGTAGCCAATAACATGGCAAAGATTAAAGTTTTGATAAAAGCGTAAGTAATATGAAAAGGAATAAACTCCATTTGAGCTCCCTGGATAAAGTCCTGACTAGTTGAAAATCCGCCATAAGCACAAGCCAGCCATCCGCCAAAAATACCTAAAAACATACTGATTCCTATTACAAAAGGATACATCAAAAGGGCAATAATTTTAGGGAAAACAAGATAGTTTAATGAATTAACTCCCATAACCTCCAGCGCATCAATTTGTTCTGTAACACGCATTGTTCCAATACTTGAAGTAATGTAAGATCCCATTTTTCCGGCCATAATAACCGAAATAAAAGTAGGGGCAAACTCCAGAATTACAGACTGACGTGTAGCAAAACCAATTAAATATTTTGGAATTAAAGGATTAGTTAAATTTAATGCCGTTTGAATGGCAACAACTCCTCCAATAAAAAAAGATATAAAGCAGACAATACCAAGAGAATCGATTATTAAGTCATCAATTTCCTTGAAAATCAAGTTTTTCATAACAGGCCATTTGGTCTGTTTATTGAAAATTTCTTTAAGCATTAAAAAATATCTTCCTATTTGGGATAAATAACGAACTAGCATCATAAGTTTTAAATATTTGCTAAGGTAAAAAGAAGTTATGAGTTTTGAGTTATGAGTTCCCGTTTTTCGAGTGTTTTACCAATCAAATTAACTTTTGTTTCATTTTCTGCAAACGATAATTTCTAATAAATTTAGCTTGTTCAGGGGTAACTAATAAAGGAGTTTTAGCTTTTTTGGCTTTTAAAAATCCTTTTATATAATCAAAAAAGAGAAAAGGCTTTTTCTTCATCATTGCCAGTTTTGCAGATGCTATCGACGTGATCCAAAAACCGTAACCTAAAGTGTAAAAAGCTTCTCCTTGCTTATAACGCGCTGTTTTGTTGTAATTTGCGCCGGTTGGTTTTAGATGTTTTACATGTAAAGATTCATCGGTAACTATTTTCCAATCGTAATATTTACACAATAATTCATCTACAGTATCCCAGCCCATTGCAGGTTTTAAACCGCCAATTTGCTGGTAGGTTTCTTTTCTGTAAGCTTTTAGAGCGCCGCGAATATGATCTTTGTCCGTCAGGTTTTCTAAAACCCATTCGCCGTTTTTGTCGATATAACAAAATCCGCCCGCCATTCCAATTCTGGAATCCGATTCAAAATGTTTGATAATCGTTTCAAAATAATTAGGAGGAAAAATTAAATCGCCGTCTATTTTTACAATAATATCATAATCAGAATCTAAAGTTTCAAAACCTTTCTGAAAAGCCTGAATTACTTTACTTCCAGGCATATGAATAGCATCCGAAGTTTTATTTACAACAGAAATATAAGGATTGTCTTTTGCAAAACCCAGCACCACTTCCTCCGTTTTATCTGTAGAGTTATCGTTTACGACAACTATTTTAGAAGGTAAAACAGTTTGAGAGACCAAGGATTGTAAAGTCAGACCGATAAGATCTTGCTCGTTGTGCGCAGGGATAATGATGTAATAATTCATTTTTAATTCCAATTTTTTAATTCCAATTCAATTCTGAAGAATAAATCTCAATCTTTTAAAATTCCAAATTCCAATCTTACCGATATGGTTAAAATTGGAATTTGGAATTTAAATATTGGAATTTTTATTTTATTTTCTCAGCAGCGACAATATAATATCTTGGAGTAAAATATCTTAATAAGGGTCTAAATCCAAACTTTTTTACCGGATGAGTAAATTGCAGGCGATCTGTTATTTTCCAGCCGGTTTTTTCTAAAAGCCAGTCCAGCTGCCAGTCTTCGAATTCATGGTAATGTCTGTCCCACATATCTGTTTTAGAACGATATGCCGGAGAAAACCATAAACGTAATGGAATTGAAATTAACAATTTATCACATTTTACGTTTTGTAAAATGGTATATGGATTTAGCAAATGTTCGAAAATTTCAAATGCTGTAAAAACAGTATATTGTTCTGTTTGTAACGCCGTTTGATCGTTGTCTAAATCTTCGCCTTTTGTATTTTTTACGGTATAGCCATTTTCTTCCATTATTTTAGAAAATGGATTTGGTACTCCAAAATCAAAAATAGTTTCTGATGTGCTAACGTGCTTTTGTAGAAACTCTAAGGTTAGTTTGAATCTCTTATTAGGAAATGTTTTTTCGTACATTTTTTATTTTTTATCTGCAAAGGCGCAAATATACAAAGTTATCTGCTGTTTTACATTTTTTTTACTTCGAATGCATTTCTCACAAAGACGCGAAGCCGCATAGTTTTTTTATCTGCCACAGATTAAAGGATTAAAAAAGATTAAAAAATCTGTTTAAATCTGCAAAATCTGCGTGAAACAGAAAAACTTTGCGGCTTCGCGTCTTTGCGAGAATTAACTTCTCTTATAAAAGCTCTTTGTTAATATCGATAAACAAAAGCGTTAACATTCATTCCGGCTCCAACCGAAGCAAAAATAATAACATCGCCTTTGTTGATTTCATGATTTTCGATTTTTCCCTGAAGTATCAAATCATAAAGTGTAGGTACAGTAGCCACACTGCTGTTTCCTAAATCATGAATACTCATTGGCATAATATCGTGCGGTGCAGTTTTGTCGTATAATTTGTAGAAACGTTCTACAATTGCTTCGTCCATTTTTTCGTTTGCCTGGTGAATCAGGATTTTCTTTACCTCATCTATGCCGATGCCGCTTTTATCCAAACAGCTTTTCATTGCGCACGGAACCTGACTTAACGCAAACTCGTAAATTTTACGACCGTACATTTTAATGTATTTAATATCAGGATCTAAATCTGGATTATATGATTTTCCGAAGAAAAGGAAATTAGCTTCGTCATTGGCAAAAGTGGCACTTTCGTAAGAAAGTAAACCAGCTTCATCGGTAGAAAGTTCTAAGATCGAAGCTCCGGCACCGTCAGAATAAATCATAGAATCACGGTCATGATCGTCTACAACTCTGGAAAGTGTCTCGGCACCAATTACCAAAACTCTTTTTGCCATTCCGGATTTAATAAAAGCATTGGCCTGCAAAACTCCTTCAATCCAGCCCGGGCATCCAAAAAGAATATCGTAAGCTACACATTTAGGGTTTTTAATATCGAGTTTATTTTTAACCCGGGTAGCCAGACTCGGAAGAATATCAGTTTGATTTGTTCCTGTTTTTACGTCACCAAAATTATGAGCAAAAATAATATAGTCTAAAGATTCTTTATCAATATCAGCATTTTCTATTGCTTTTTCTGCAGCAAAAAAAGCGAGATCAGATGCCGTATATTGGTCTTCTGCATAACGTCGGTTTTCGATTCCGGTAATACCTTTGAATTTTTTTATAACAACTTCATTCGGGTAAGCAAAAGGAGTTCCGTCTTCATTCAAGAACACATGTTTGTCAAAGTCAGTATTGCTTACTTCTTTAGTAGGAATGTAACTTCCTATACCTATTATCTTTATTTTCATTATTCCTTAATTATCCGATAAATTTATTGCTAAAGTATAAATAAAATCATGATAACTATCATAAAAAATACTATGCACGCATATAATTGTGAAATTGAAATTTTTAACCTTTAAATAATGGATATTTTTTAATGAATTTTGCGTTTAACTGAGATTTCAAACGTTTGAGATATAGATCTAACATTATTAAGAAAGACTGTGATTTATTTTGATTTATAAAAAAAATACCCCGATTCTGATATTTCAGATCGGGGTATTTATATAATTTAAAAACTAAATTTTAGTTTTCCATGTAAGCTTCAATAGGAGCACAGCTGCAAATTAAATTTCTGTCACCGTAAGCATCATCTACACGACGAACAGATGGCCAGAATTTATTTTCAGCAATGTAATCTAGAGGGTAAGCTGCTTTTTCTCTTGTGTAAGGGAAATCCCAAGCGTCTGTAGTTAACATTGCTAAAGTGTGAGGTGCATTTTTCAATACGTTGTTTTTATCGTCAGCAGTTGCAGCTTCAATCTCTTTTCTGATCGAGATAAGCGCATCACAAAAACGATCTAATTCTGATAAATCTTCAGATTCAGTTGGTTCAATCATTAAAGTTCCGGCAACAGGGAAAGAAACCGTTGGAGCGTGGAAACCGTAATCCATTAAACGTTTTGCAATATCACCAACTTCGATTCCGTTTTCTTTAAATGCGCGACAATCTAAAATCATTTCATGAGCCGCTCTTCCGCATTCTCCAGTGTAAAGAATTGGGTAGTGACCTTCAAAACGTGCTTTCATATAGTTCGCATTCAAAATCGCGTGTTCTGTAGCGCTTTTTAATCCTTCAGCACCCATCATTGTGATGTAACCGTAAGAGATTAAACAAACTAAAGCAGATCCGTAAGGCGCAGATGAAATAGCTGTAATTGCCTGCTCACCACCAACATTTAAGATTGGGTTGGTTGGCAAGAACGGAACTAATTTTTCGTTAACACAAATTGGTCCAACTCCAGGTCCGCCGCCGCCATGAGGAATAGCGAAAGTTTTGTGTAAGTTCAAGTGACAAACGTCGGCACCAATTGTGGCCGGATTTGTTAATCCAACCTGCGCGTTCATGTTTGCACCGTCCATATAGACTAATCCGCCGTTATCGTGGATTAATTTTGTGATTTCAATAATAGAAGATTCGAAAACTCCGTGAGTAGAAGGGTACGTTACCATTAAACAAGATAAATCATCTTTGTGTTCAATTGCTTTTTCTCTTAAATCTTCTACGTCAATGTTTCCTTCCGGAGTTGTTTTAGTAACGATTATTTTCATTCCGGCCATTGCTGCAGAAGCAGGATTTGTTCCGTGAGCAGAGGAAGGAATCAAACATACATTACGGTGACCTTCATTTCTGGAAAGGTGATAAGCACGAATCGCCATTAAACCAGCATATTCTCCCTGAGCTCCGGAGTTTGGCTGTAATGTTGTTCCGGCAAAACCTGTAATGACATTTAATTGCTGCTCTAATTTTTTAAGCATTGTAATATAACCTTCTGCCTGCTCAACTGGTGCAAACGGGTGAATGCTGTTCCAGTTAGGCATTGATAAAGGAAGCATTTCAGAAGCCGCATTTAATTTCATCGTACAAGAACCTAATGAAATCATCGAGTGATTCAACGATAAATCTTTACGTTCTAATTTTTTGATGTAACGCATTAACTGACTTTCTGAATGATGGTTGTTGAAAACATCATGTGTTAAGAAAGAAGACGTTCTTTCTAATGAAGCCGGTAATTGACTTGCAGTAGCTAATTCAGAAACCGTAAAAGTTTCTTTTCCTAAAGCTTCAGCAAAAATGGCAATAATTTGGTTGATGTCGGCAATTGAAGTCGTTTCATTGAATGAAATCGAAACGCTGTCGGCATCAGGATAGAAGAAGTTTACTTCGTTTTTCTCCGCTGCAGCTTTTACTTTTTGAGCATCTGCTTTTACTAAAATAGTATCAAAGTAAGCTGTGTTGGTTTGGTAAACGCCTAATTTATTTAAAGCTTCAGCAGTAGTAACTGCAGATGCATGAACTTTGTTTGCAATATATTTTAAACCTTTTGGTCCGTGGTAAACCGCGTACATTCCGGCCATAACTGCTAGTAAAACCTGAGCAGTACAAATATTAGAAGTCGCTTTTTCACGTTTGATGTGCTGTTCGCGAGTTCCTAACGCCATACGTAAAGCGCGGTTTCCATTTACATCAATAGAAACTCCAATGATACGACCCGGCATAGAACGTTTGTATTCGTCTTTAGTAGCAAAAAATGCAGCGTGAGGACCGCCGTAACCCATTGGTACACCAAAACGCTGTGTTGTTCCCACTACTACCGCAGCTCCCATTTCTCCCGGAGAAGTTAAAGTTGCTAATGATAAAATATCGGCAGCAAAGGCCACTTTGATTTCGTTTTCTTTTGCTTTAGCAACAAAAGCGCTGTAATCGTTTACCTGACCGTATTTTCCAGGATATTGTAAAATCGCTCCGAAAAACTCATTTGAAAAATCAAAGTTTTCGTGGTTTCCAATAACCAATTCAATTCCGATGGGAGTAGAACGTGTTTGCAATACCGATAAAGTTTGTGGTAAAATTTCTTCAGAAACGAAGAATTTGTGTGTATTGTTTTTCTTTTGATCGCGGGTACGAACGTCAAATAATAACGCCATAGCCTCGGCAGCAGCAGTTCCTTCATCTAATAAAGAAGCGTTTGCGATTTCCATTCCAGTTAATTCGATAACAGTTGTCTGAAAATTTAAAATGGCTTCCAGACGGCCTTGTGCAATTTCTGCCTGATAAGGTGTGTAAGCAGTATACCATCCCGGATTTTCAAAAATGTTTCTTTGAATTGGAGCCGGAACGATAGTTGGATGATAACCCAAACCAATATACGATTTGAATACTTTGTTTTTCTTTCCTAACTCCTGAATGTGATTTGCGAATTCGTATTCTGTCATCGCAGGATCTAAGTTTAGAGGTGCTTTTAGACGAATATCATCTGGAAGTGTTTCATAAACCAGTTGTTCAATCGAGTCAACTCCAATAGTCTTCAACATGTGTGGAAGATCGGTTTCTCTTGGGCCAATGTGTCTTAAAGCAAAAGCATCTGTTCTCATTTGTAGCTATCTAATTTTTTAAATGAATGTGATCTGCCCTTTATTTGTGGAGCGAATCACATTTAAAAGTAAATGTGTTGTTTTTTTGTGGCGCAAAATTAAGTATTATTAATAATTTAATGGGTATTTTTAACTTCAATTTTTATCAATTTTATAACTAAAGAGTTGATTTGTTACTAATTGATTAGATTTGAGGAATGAAACTTTTAAAACAAATATTCGATTTTTATATAAACAGCAGTATTCACGTGGCTTTATCGAGTTATGCCTTGGTACACATCACATTTTATTTTTTTCATATTCAATATGATGAGACAATGGCTTTGTTTGTTTTTTTTGGAACAATTGTAGGATATAATTTTGTAAAATATGATGCGTTGGTTCGCGTTAAGAAAAATCCAATTGGCAATCAGCTCAAAATTATCGCTGTTTTGAGTTTTATTTCGGTGATTTTAGTCGGCTATTATTTTTTCCATCTAAAGCGGATTACCCAAATTGTTTCGGTTGGAATATTTTTAATAACAGCACTTTATACGCTTCCTTTTTTTCCAAACAGAAAAAATGCCCGAAACTGGGCGGGAGTAAAAATTTATATCGTAACACTTTGCTGGGTAGGAGCGACTCTGATATTGCCTTTAATTAATGCCGAAGTTCCTTTTACAGCAGACTTTTTTATAAGAAGCATTCAGCGTTTTGTTTTAGTTTTTGTCCTGATTTTGGTTTTTGAAATAATTGATCTGGCCAATGATGATCCGCATTTAAAAACCGTTCCGCAAACTATAGGCGTTAAAAATACAAAGCTTTTGGGATTTTTACTTTTAATTCCGTTTTGGATTGTGGGGATATTATCCTTTAGTTTTCATGATCTTGTTATAAATCTGATCATGGTTATGGTACTAATGGGATTTATATATTTTGCCAATCCCAACCGCTCAAAATATTATACTTCATTTTTTGTAGAAGCAGTACCTGTTTTTTGGTGGCTGATGTTATTTATTTTTGAGAATAATATGTTGGGCGTGACCGCGTTGCGATAAGCGGGCAAAAATACTTTGCGCTTATTCGCCCGCTTATCGCAACGCGGTCGGGCTATCCGCGCTACTTCGGTAGCTGGCTCCTATCCCTCACGCAAACCGAAAAGCGAGAAGATTTATTCCAAAATACGCAATCTTGTCATTTCGACGAAGGAGAAATCTCCGCAAGAAACTCTGCAAAGTATTTCCAATTTTTGAGGAATATTGTCGCGGAGATTTCTCCTTCGTCGAAATGGCAAAAATTGAGAGAAAAACTTAGTTAGCGTTTTCCGAAACCTCTTTTAAAATCTTATTTCTTTCCAAAAGAAAATGAATCAAATGCCTTTTCAAAAACAAAACATCAAATAATTTCCCAAAAATTCCGAAAGGTGTTTCATACTGTAATTTATCTCTCATAATTGTAAAACCATTTTCTTCCTCAAAAAAATGTTCATGTTTAAAAGATTTAAAATTTCCTTTTTGCATTTCATCTACAAAATAATCGTAAAAAGTCATGGCTGTAATTCTGCTTTTGTGTTTGAGATAAAAACCAAAATGTTTCCCGCGCCAGGTTACCGTTTCATTTAAATTAATTAATCCGGAAGTTATTCCGTCAATTGCTTTTTCTTTTGATTTACTGGCAGATTGTTGGTGAACATCAATATTTCTTGAAGCATCAAAAACAGTTTTTAATGGAGCTTTTATTTTAGTTGTAAGTTGAATGGTGGTCATTATTTAATCGGTTTCAAATTTTATTAAATTTCTGCATTTTTGTCTTTCTGAGCGAAGTCGAAGAACACACAAGTAGCTCCATAAACTAATTGCTAATCTTTGTAGAGTTTCTTTCGTATTCTTCGACTTCGCTCAGAAGGACAGAAACAGGACTGAAGATTTTACACTAAATCCTCAAATGCCCCATCAACATCCCCAAACTTAAACTCAAACCCATTATCCAAAAGCCGTTTCGGAACAACATTTCTGCTTTTCAAAACCAATTCCGTTTCAGTTCGAATCAAAAAAGATCCAATTTCTAGAAGTGTTTTGTTTAATGGAATTCCAAACGGAAAACCAACCGCTTTTCGAAGTTTCTTCATAAAATCAACATTCTGAATCGGTTTTGGAGAAACAATATTTATTTTTCCAGTCAATTCCTTTTCAAGAATAAAATCAACTGCACGAGCGAAATCTTCTTGGTGAATCCAGCTTACAAACTGATTTCCTATTCCTTGTTTTCCACCAAAACCAATTTTTGCCAAAGTTTTTAACGGAATAAAAGCTCCGCCATTTTTTCCTAATACAATAGAAGTTCGCAAAGCGGTTTTTAAAGTATTTGGCGTTTCGGTTTTAAAAAAGGCTTTTTCCCACGATTGGGCAACATTCATAGAAAAATCATTTCCAATTTCACCATCAGCTTCATCCATTTCTTTGTCTAATGAAAATCTGTAGATAGTTGCCGTTGAAGAATTCAGCCAATGCTTCGGCGGATTTTTGCAATTTAAAACCGCTTTATTTAAAATTTTTGTGCTTTCAATTCTGGACAATAAGATTTCTCGTTTGTTATTTTGGGTATATCGGCAATCCACAGATTTTCCGGCAAGGTTTATTAGAACGGTGGCATTTTCTAATTCGTTTTCCCAGCCGGAAAATGTTTTGGCGTTCCAGTTTACATGTTTAGTTCCGTCAATTGTCTGCGATTTTCCCCGGGTCAGAATTACAATTTCTTCAAATTTATTTTTGAAATGACTGACTAAAACCTGTCCTGAAAATCCGGTTCCCGCTGCTATAATAAGTTTGCTCATTTTTGTTGTTTTTGTTTGCCACGAATTGCACAAATTCCGCTAATTTTTTTACTTAGAATAGATTATTAAAAATTAATTTGTGGGAATTTGTGGAATTCGTGGCAAACATTTTTTTGATTTTTAAGCTTTAAAGACTAAACGTTCTTCCACAATTCTGCTTTCTTTAGCTTTTCTTTTTCCTCTAAAGAAAAAATACAAATTAAAGAATAACATTATTCCCAAATAAATTGCAAATCCGCCAATTTTGTAGCTCAATCTTTCGATCAATTCCTGATAACTGTCGTTGTTGAGTTGTAATTCCAAAATCATTAAGGCAAAACCAATATTTAAAAGATAGAATCCTGTTTCAAAAAGTTTGTTGGTTGCCTGAGCAATATCTTCTCTTCCTTTAAAAATGTCTAACATGAATATTTTGCCATTTTTAAAAAGTGTTTTAGAAACGTAATAAGTTAAAAATAAAGCAATTGGTAAATAGATACTGTATCCAATTAAGATTTTTGTAGTTTCCATAATATTTAGTTTTTGTTGTTGTGAATTAATTTTTGAATGTACTTAGTTATAATTAAAATGTTGAGATAATGTAAAAGTGAAATAATAAAAATGATGACAGCTGCTTTTATACAAATAGTTTCAATGAGTTGAGTTGACGAAATAATTTTCTGCCAGGAAATTAAAGTCATTGCGCAATATCCAATATTTAGAAGATAGTAAGCCAAAAGTAAGATCTGATTGATTTTTTGACAAAGGTCAGCATGATCAGGAATTAGGTTGGCAACATAAATATTTCCGTTTTGATAGCATATTTTTCCAACTTTTAAAATAATTAGAATAGTAACGCTGAGGTAAATAAAATACCCAATGATGTTGAGGTTCATAGCTTCTTTTTTTGATTATAGATTATAAACGTGAGGAAGAATATTAATGAAATGGGTAGAAGGAATAACCAAGTGAATTTCCCATTCCAGATCAAGAAGAAAGTAATTACCAAAGAAAAATAAATATAGATGAACTTGTTTTTTGGAAATAATATTAGAAATAAAACAGCAGCTAAAACCTGTAAAGCTCCCGTAAATGCTATTCCGTAAGCACCTCCCAGTAAAAATATTAATGCACAGACATTGATTATTTCTATTATCTTGAAAGTTGTTTTCATAATTATTAATTGTTTTAAACTTTCAGAAAAAAATGAAAGTTTTAATTAAATTTTTTTATTTCATGATTTTGAGAACCAGACGACCTAACCAGTTTTCATTAAATTCCGTCATTTTATCTAACATGTTGTCAGCTTTTAAAACAAAATCATACAATTTAGAAGTCTGATCTACAAAATGTTTTTGTTCTGCAGAATCTTTCGCTTCAATTGTCGAAACCTCTTTTAAGATTTTAAGCGCAGGTTTAATTTCTCTTTTACTTCTTTCTCTGGCAATTTTCACAGCCAATTCATCCAGATCTTTTTCAGCAGTAAAAAATTCTCTTCTTTCTCCGGCTTTGTACTCTTTATATACAATTCCCCAGTCCATCAATGCACGCAAATTCATGCTGGCATTTCCTCTTGAAATTTGTAATTCCTCCATAATGTCTTCCATTGAAACAGCTTCGTTTGAGATCATTAATAAAGCGTGGATCTGTGCCATGGTTTTATTAATTCCCCATTGAGAACCTAAAGCTCCCCAGGTTTGTACAAACTTATTTTTTGCTTCTTTGAATTCCATGTATCAAATGTAAGTAAAAGTTTTTAAACTTTCAAAAATAATTGAAAGTTTATTTTGATTTGTTGAAATAATAAAAAAGCTACGACAATAAAATAGCAGTGCTTTTTTAATAAATCAGGTGTTTTTACGGATAAAATTTTCTCGTGTCATTCTTAATCTCTTTCGTGTCAAAGAAATTCCATTTCACATCATTTTTTTATTTATGTCTACTTATCTGCTATAGTTTTGAAGTAGAATAAATCCAAAACAAAAATAAGTGGAGCAGAACCCACTAAAAAAAAACGAGGCGGTACCGAAAAGCCTTATGAGTAGGAAAACCCAAAAACATAAAAATTATGGCAGATTTATTAGCAGGTGCTTATTTAGCAAAAGGCACAATAGGAAATGTAGGAACACCAGGTGCTCCAATTGCAACATTTAGTTTAGTTGTTGTACCATCACAAAATTCTGTTTCTGGTACAGTAGTAATTACTCAGGCGATCAGCGGTCCTGATGGACACATTGTAGTCCCTGTAATAGGAAAAATATATGCAACAGGATTTGGACAATTTACACAAGTAGTAAGTTTACAAGGACAATATGTTCATTCTTTTCCTCCTCCGGCGATTGGTGCATTTTTAGCAAATTTTGATGCTCATTTAGCAATCGATGCGGCATGGAACGGAACTGGAGGTTTTTCATACTACCAACATAATATTGAAAACGTACCTGTAAAAGCAGTAAACGAATTAAAAGCAGAGTTGGCATAAGTTAAGCCCCCAAATTTTTACAACTCGAATTACGAAACATATTAGGATTTAATTGCGCCTAATTTGGTTACAGTTTTGATTGAAAGGGCCGTCTTTTTAGGCGGCCTTTTTTATTGCCAGAAGAAACGTAAAACATTATAATAATCTGTTAGTATCAACCTGGTTGTATTTTTTGCAACAGCTGGTTAATATTAATGAAATGTTTATTTGTTGAAATAAATAATTCTTTTTTGCAAAGCAAAACTGTGTTATTTTAATTTTGCTCCAAGTGAAAAGCCGAAGTATTACTTCGGCTTTTTTGATTATCGTTTATCTTCTTTGGAATAATTAGAAGGGCCGTTAATATTGATTGGATTTCCGAGAAAGTACGGTTCCCGATTTCTTAAAACATCCAAAAAAGATTTAAAGACTGAGCCGTATTCTCTAAAACAAACATATTTATATCCGTTGTATTCTCCATTGTTAGCAGAAAAACCAAATGACTTGATTCCGAGTTTTTGCCCAATGTAAATGGCACGGTTTAAATGATATTCCTGCGAAATTAAAGCTGCTTTTTTTATCTTAAAAATATGTTTTGCACGATACATAGTAGAATAAGTATCGAAACCGGCGTAATCAATAAATATTTTTGTGGTGTCAACGCCGTGGTTAAAACAATAATTTTTCATTACCGTTAATTCATCATATTCCTCGCGGCCATTATCTCCGGAAAGTAAAATTTTATTGATTCGTTTTGCTTTGTATAAAGCGATTCCTGCATCAAGACGATCTTTTAAATATTTACTTGGTTGGTTTCCATTTATTCCTGCGCCAAAAATAATTCCCACATCATTCTTAGGGAACTTTTTTAGAGAATAATAAATCTTTGTTTTGGTCGAAGATTTTACATAGTAATTCACCGAAATAATCGCAATTAATCCAATAATTATCAGATAAAGAAAAATTTTAAAATATTTTTTCAAGGTAATTTTTTGTAAGATTAAGATTTAAAAATGCGAAGATAACTAAATTTACTTTTAAGTAAAATACAATAAAAAAAACCGAAGCTGAAATGCTTCGGTTTTCAAATATCTAATAATCTAAGAAGTCTAAAATCTAAGTCTATAACAATCCCGCTCTTTTCAATAAAGCCTCAGGTTTTGGTTCCTGACCTCTAAAACGTTTGTATAAAATCATCGGATGTTCAGTTCCTCCTTTTGAAAGTACATTGTCTTTGAATTTCTTTGCAACTTCTTCATTAAAAATTCCTTTTTCCTGAAAATATTCAAAAGCATCTGCATCCAGTACTTCTGCCCATTTGTAGCTGTAATATCCGGAAGAGTATCCGCCTTGGAAAATATGAGAAAAAGATGTACTCATTGCATTTTCTTTTACATCCGGATACAATTGTGTGTTTGCAAATTGTGCTGTTTCAAAATCTTTTAGGTTTGTAATATTGGTTGGATCTTGTCCGTGCCAGGCCATGTCCAATAATCCAAAACTTAACTGGCGTAGAGTTGCCAATCCTTCTTGGAAACTTGCACTTTCTTTAATTTTCTGAACATATTCAATCGGAATAATTTCTCCCGTTTCGTAATGATTTGCAAATAAGGCTAATGCTTCCGGTTCGTAACACCAATTTTCCATAATCTGACTTGGTAATTCTACGAAATCCCAATAAACCGAAGTTCCCGATAAACTTGGATAAGTTGTATTTGCCAGCATTCCGTGTAATCCGTGTCCAAATTCGTGGAACAAAGTGGTTACTTCATTAAAAGTTAATAATGAAGGTTTTGTTTCGGTTGGTTTCGTAAAGTTGCAAACGTTAGAAATATGTGGTCTTTCGTTTACGCCGTCTTTTACATATTGCGATTTAAATGATGTCATCCAGGCGCCGTTTCTTTTTCCTTTTCTTGGGAAGAAATCTGCATAGAAAATCGAAACCAAATTGTTTTCGGCATCTCTAACTTCATAAGTCGTCACTTCTTCGTGATATTTATCAATATCAAAAACTTCTGTAAAAGTTAAACCGTATAATTTTTTGGCAACTGTAAATGCGCCGTCTAAAACTTTTTCTAATTGAAAATAAGGTTTCAGTTTTTCATCATCTAAATTAAAAAGCTGCTGTTTTAATTTTTCAGAATAATAAGCACCGTCCCATTTTTCCAATTGCTCGATTCCGTCCAGTTTTTTTGCAAAAGAAGTCAATTCGTCAAATTCTTTTTGAGCTGCCGGTTTTGCTTTTGCCAATAAATCATTCAAAAAAGAAAAAACTTTCTCCGGACTCTCGGCCATTCTTTCTTCCAGAACAAAATGTGCATGTGTTTTATAACCTAACAAATTAGCTCTTTCATGACGAAGTTTAGCAATTTTTAAAACATTTTCTTCATTATTGAATTCATTGTTTTGAAATCCTTTTGCACCAAAAGCAATCGCCATTTTTTTACGAAGTTCGCGATTGTCTGCATATGTCAAAAACGGAATATAGCTTGGATGATCTAAAGTGAAAATCCAGCCTTCTTTTTCCTGATTTTTAGCTAATAATCTGGCGGCTTCAATTGTTCCTTCCGGCAGACCAGATAAATCTTTTTCGTCCGTTAAATGCAATTCAAAATTATTGGTTTCTGCCAGGACATTTTCGCCAAATTGTAAACTCAGTTTTGATAATTCTTTGTCGATTTCTCTCAACTGATTTTTTTTGTCTTCCGGAAGATTGGCTCCGTTTCTGGAAAAGCTTTTGTATTTTTTATCTAATAACGTAGTTTGTTCCGGGTTGAGGTTCAGACTTTCTTTTTGATCGTAAACAGCTTTTACTTTTGCAAATAAATCAGCGTTTAAGCGAATGTCATTGCCAAGTTCTGAAAGCCAAGGCGAAACTTCCTGCGCAATTTTCTGCATTTCGTCATTGGTTTCAGCCGAATTTAAATTGAAGAAAACACTAGAAAGACGATCTAAAGTATCGCCTGAATAATCCATTGCCGCAATTGTGTTTTCAAAAGTCGGCGCGTCCGGATTATTTACAATCGCATCGATTTCGGCTTTAGCCAATTTAATTCCTTCCTGAAAAGCAGGAACGTAATCTTCTATTTTAATCTGCGAAAAAGGCGCTGTGTTATGTTTGGTATTGAAATAATGTGTTAATACGCTCATGATTTTATTATTCAGTCTCAGTCTCAGTTTGCAGTATAAACCGAGGCTAAAGAATTATTTTTATATATTTATTCACAGTCACAGTATTCAGGGTCTACTGTTACTGAAAACTGTGACTGCGACTGGAAACTTATTTCAAACTTTCAGCCGCTTTATTAACTGCTGCTTTCAATTCTTCTTTATATGCAATTATAGAATCTAAAACAGTTTTATCAGAACTTCCAATAATTTGTGCTGCTAAGATTCCTGCATTTTTTGCTCCGTTCAAAGCTACAGTTGCAACAGGAACTCCTCCCGGCATTTGAAGAATCGATAAAACAGAATCCCAGCCATCAATAGAGTTACTTGATTTTACCGGAACTCCAATTACAGGAAGCGGAGACATTGAAGCTACCATTCCTGGTAAATGCGCCGCACCGCCAGCACCGGCAATAATTACCGAAATACCGCGAGTATGTGCATTTTTACTAAAGTCGAATAATTTTTCCGGCGTTCTGTGTGCCGAAACGATATCTACTTCAACTTCAACATTAAATTGTTTTAATATGTCGATTGCATCCTGCATAACCGGCATGTCTGAGATGCTTCCCATTATAATGGCTACTTTGCTCATTTTGTTTTTTTGTTTATTTTGTTTCAGGTTTCAAGTTTTTGCTGAAGCTGAAATTGTTTATTTTTTTTCGCCACGAATTGCACGAATTCGCACGAATTATTTTTTTAGATTCTTGAGAAGAAAATTAGTGAAATTAGTGCAATTCGTGGCAAACTTTTTCTTGCGAACTGCGACTAAGGACTAATTACTAAGCACTAATCACTTTAATGGTATTTTTAACCTGCTCAGCAATTCTTCTGGCTTCCTGCATATTTTCGTTTACGATCGTTACGTGACCCATTTTTCTAAAAGGACGTGTTTGTTTTTTACCGTAAATATGTGGTGTAACGCCGTTCCATCCTAAAATGGTTTCGATGTTTTCGTAAACTACATTTCCGGAATAACCTTCGGCACCAACTAAATTTACCATGATTCCGGCAACTTTGCTGTCTGTATTTCCTAAAGGAAGACTTAAAATGGCACGCAAATGATTTTCGAATTGTGAAGTATAACTCGCTTCGATAGAATAATGACCCGAATTGTGCGGACGTGGAGCCACTTCATTTACTAAAATTTCATCGTCCTGTGTCTGGAACATTTCAACCGCTAAAAGTCCAACGTGATTGAATTTTTCAGAAACATTCAATGCAATTGCTCTGGCTTTTTCAGCAATTTTTTCGTCGATTCTTGCCGGACAGATTACATATTCTACCTGATTGGCTTCCGGGTGGAATTCCATTTCGACAACAGGATAGGTTTTGATTTCTCCCAACGGACTTCTGCAGACAATTACGGCCAATTCATTTTTGAACGGAACCATAGTTTCTGCAATACATTCTACATTTGGTAAATCATCCATATCAGAAATCTGACGAATTACTTTTACGCCATTTCCGTCATAACCAAATTCGGTACATTTCCACACAAATGGAATTGTGATTTCGTTATTTCCAACTGATTTTGATAAATGTTCCGGACTGTCAAATCTCAGGAAAGAGGCAGTTGGGATATTATTTTCAGCATAAAATTGTTTTTGAACGCCTTTATTCTGAATTCCTTTTAAGGTTTTTGGAGACGGATAAACTTTTACTCCTTCGTTTTCTAATTGTGTTAAAGCTTCAAGATTGACCAATTCGATTTCGAAAGTCAAAACATCAACTTGTTTTCCGAAGTTATAAACGGTTTCGTAATCCATTAAATCACCTTTGAAGAATTTATTGCAGGCAATTTTACTCGGCGCTTCGTCGCTCGGATCCAGAACATAAGTTTGGATGTCAAATTTTCGGGTATCAGACAAAAGCATTTTACCTAATTGTCCTCCGCCTAATATTCCTAATTTAAAATCAGAAGAAAAATAATTCATTTTGTGTTGTGTTTTTGCAAAGATACTTTTTAATTTTTTTTCTGCCACGAATTACATGAATTGCTCTAATTTTTTTGCCACAGATTAAAAGGATTTTATGTTTTTTTTTGTTTGCCACGAATTACACGAATTGCCCGAATTCATTTCCGATTTAGAAAATCCTTTTAATCTGTGGCAAACCAAAAAATTATTTTTCTATTTTCTTTAAAACTTCGCGGGCAACTACTTTGTATGCGGCAGAATGATCGCCATAATCTTTGTTCAGGATAATCTGAAGTTCCGGATGAATCCAGTCATAATGATTTCCTAAAATATATAATGTTCGTATTGAATAGGCTTTTGTAGCCACTTTTACATCGCTTATAAGCCAGTCAAAACTAGCTTCGATACAATATTGAAGATTTTCTTCCGATAGAGTAACGCTGTTTTCGTCTTTTTTAAAATGTGATTTTACTAAAAGCTGAACCACTTTTGCAATTGGGCGAAGGGAACTTTCATCTTTCAAAACTTTTAAATTCGAACAGAAAAAATCCAAATGAGGCTGAAGCCAGATTAATTCTTCATACGATACAAATTCTAAAATCCAGCAGGCTTTATGATTATTTCTGTTTTTTGGTGAAAAACTAATAGAGACCAGTTCTTTAAATAAATAAGGATTTTCCAGAATATCTTGCGCGCACTTTAAACGGTTCTCCCGATAAGCACTGACATAATCCAGTTTTTCCTGTAGTTCAGAAAGCATTTTTTTTGATTTTGGGGTGATTTGAAGCATCTAAAATAAATAATTTAATGAAACAGTACCGTAATAATTCACAGGAAGTCCAGGATAATAGTAACGTGGTAATGCATTGCCGGCTGCAGCAGCGTTTGGCAGTATTAGTGAAGCATATTTTGTATTTGTTACATTGTTTATTCCAGCTGCAATATGTGTTGTTAATTTTGGCAGAATCTCAAATCGATACCCTGTTTTTAGATTGAGAATGTTATAGGAATCTGAAAAAGCGGTATTGGCATCGTTCATTGGAATTTCATCTACAAACTGATAATCTGCATTGAAATAAATCCCGAAATTTGTATTTACAGTAATTCCGCCGTTGACTTTATTGGCCGCAACTCCGGTAAGTTTATTTCCTGAATAGTCATTTCCGTTATCTACAAATTCCTTGAACTCATAATTGCCGAGAGATCCGGCTAAATAAGAATTCAGCGAAACAATACGATTAATTGGCCAATTATGATTTAGTGTAATTTCGATGCCCTCATGAAATGTTTTTCCGGCATTTAAACCCACATATTGATCATCACCGATTCTTTTGGCCACCAATAAATCTTTAATTTCCATTCGATATAAAGCAATTTCTGTGTAAAGTTTTTTATTGAAAAAATAGAATTTTCCTCCAACTTCAAAATTGTAGCCGTTTTCAGGTTTTATATCGGGATTTATTGTGCCGTCGCTTTTCAGGGTTTCTTCCGTTGCCGGTAATGAAAACCCGCGGCTTATAGAAAAATAAACCGTTTGCTGCAGGTTCGGTTTGAATAATAATGACAATTGAGGAGAGAAAATACCATCATAGCTATATTCCTGATTGGTATTTGCGGTATAGTTATCAAGGTTGAATTTTGTTTTGTTGTAATTTAAACCAGCCTGAATTTCGAATTGTTCAGAAAGTAAAGTTCGTAATTGAGAAAAGATATTGTAGAAATTTCTTTTTTGTCCGGTTTCTGTAAGCAGATTACCCTGAAGGCTTCCTAAACCATTATTTTGCTGATACAGGTTTTCAAAAGTATTGCCTTTATAAGTATCTGTAAAGTATTCAATTCCCGCAATAAAATGGTTCTCTTTTTTACCAATCTTAAAATTTCCGGTAAATTGTGTTCTTGCTCCCGATGCAAACGTATATTGACGTAAAATGTCAAAAGGTCTTGGCTCGTTGCTGTCTTTATAATTAATAAAAACAGAAGTCGAATTGTTTAAATTTTCATTGATTTTAAAATCATAAGCTAATCCGCCCAAAGTCGATTTGTATTCTTTAAATCCTTTTGAAGCCACCCAGGTTGGAGCACCGGATTCCGGATTATTTTCAAAAGCAGTTTTATTTATCGAACTCGGAATAAAGGCTTTTAAATAAGTGTAATTTGAAAAATACGTTAGTTTGCTGTTTTTCTTTCTGAACAATTCTCCGGCGAGGGTAATTCCTTCACGTTTATAAGCACTGTTTTCGCGCCAGCCGTCGGTTTTTAGATTGTGATAGCTAATATTTAAACTTCCTTCTTTTTTATCTAAACTAAAATTCAAACTGTTTTTTAATAATCCGTAAGAACCAAAAACAGAACTTATTCCGGCACTTTGATTTTCGTTTTTAGAAAGCTGAGGTGAAATTAAAATGGCACCGCCTAAACCTGCACCATAGACACTAGAGAGCGGCCCTTTTATAATTTCGATTTGATTGAGGTTTTCCAGATCGATATCGTCAATAACAGTTTCGCTGTTTCCTGAAGTCAGCGGAATACTGCCGTAAAAAGCTCTGATTTTATTAGTACCGTAAGTAGTTCTTGCCCCAATTCCGCGAATTGAAATTCGGGTTGTCGTAAAATTAGAAGACTGCATAAAAACACCCGGAATTGTATTGATTACCGTTGTAATGTCTGTAGTATTGTTTTGCAGCAAATCTTTTTTTGAAAGAATGCCAATTGAGGCTGGAGTGTTTAATGAATTGTTATTAATATGAAGCGAACTGATAACTACTTCTTTTAGTTTTTCGGTTTGCAGAGAGTCAATTTGTCTGCCGGCTTTTTTTTGCGCTTCTATATTTTGAAAAACAAGAAACATAAAAAGAAAGAGACAATGTTTTTTTATGGTCATAAATGATTTGGGTTAAAAGGCATAGTTTAAAACACAGAAACATAGAATTTACTGAGGCAAAAAAGGCGTTTCATTTCAGCTGCATATTTTAATGGCGAAATGAGTTTTCTTTTAATCATAACAAAAAATAAAATCTATGTTTCTATGTGTTTAAAATATATGTGAATTTTGGAATTGGTTTTAGATAAACTAATCTGATTTTATTTAGCTGTAACTTTCCAAATCGTATTTCCACTATCATCATTTACTAAAAGCGAGCCGTCATTCATAACCGTCACGGCAACAGGACGTCCATACACTTCAGCTTTATTTTCATCTGAAATAAAACCTGTTAAAAAATCTTCCGGTTTTCCTGAAGGTTTTCCATCTTTAAAAGGAACAAAAAGAACTTTATAACCAGAAATTTTAGAGCGATTCCAAGAACCGTGCTGTCCAACAAAAGCACCATTTTTATATTTTGCCGGAAAAGCATCTTTAGTATAAAAAGCTAACCCTAACGAAGCAGTATGTGGACCAACAGGGACATCAGGGACAATTGCTTTTTCTACCAAATCTTTTCTTTCCCCTTTCATTCTTGGGTCAGGAATGCTTCCAAAATAAGAATACGGCCATCCGTAAAAACCATCTTTTTTTACACTTGTAATATAATCCGGCACTAAATCGTCGCCCAGATCGTCACGCTCATTAACAGCTGTCCAAAGTTGCTTCGTAACAGGATTCCAGTCCATTCCAACCGGGTTTCTAAGACCCGAAGCGTAAATTTTTTCGCCAGTTCCGTCAGGATTAATTTCAAGAATACCGGCACGGCGAACTTCCTTGTCAATACCATGTTCAGCGTTGTTGCTTCCGGAACCTACAGAAACATAAATTTTATTTCCGTCAGGACTTGCTAATAAATTTCTGGTCCAGTGATTGTTGTAACCTCCGGCGGGAAGTTCAAGAATTTTTTCGCCTTTGGTTTCTAATTTAAGCGGATTGTTTTTATAAGGATAACGATATAAACCGTCTGTATTTGCAATGTAAAAAAAGTCTTTTAAAACCAGCATTCCAAAGGGCTTATTTAAGTCTTTAATAAAAACTTCACGGGTTTCAAATTTTCCGTCTTTATCTTTATCACGCAGCACTGTGATTTGGTTTTTACTTGATCTTGTTCCGCTTTCTACAACAAAAATA
Organism: Flavobacterium sp. Root901; assembly: GCF_001429765.1. GTDB lineage: Bacteria > Bacteroidota > Bacteroidia > Flavobacteriales > Flavobacteriaceae > Flavobacterium. The sequence continues at coordinate 400,551 of NZ_LMJB01000009.1, read as the reverse complement.
TCCTGGTTTGGAGCGATATACGTCCAGCGTGGATTTTCAAAACCATCTGCAAATTTTTCTACTGTAAAACCTTCCGGAGCTTTTGGTGTAATTCCGTTTGGCCAGCCAATTACTTTACTGTTATTGGTTTTAGATTCTGTGGCATAAGGCGGAGGAAGTGTAATGTCACCAATTGCGGTTTTAACAACATTTGCAGGTTGTTTTGCCAGTGCTTCTTTTTCTTCTTTTTTAACCTGCCCATTGCAGGCCGTTATTAATATTGATAGTGATAGTGAAAGTATCGGTAAGGATTTTTTCATTGGTATTTGGAGTTAAATGATTATTCAACAACAATTTAGTAAATTAAAAAATATCTGCAGGGAAGATTTTGTAATTATTAACTGATATTTAACATTCGCAAAAAAGTCGGTTTCTGAATATATTTTGATGTCGGCAGATTGGTTGTAATTCTGTATCTTTGTCCATTATTTTAAATTTAAAAATAATGATACAACTTCACGATAAACAATTTGTTCCGTTTATTTCGGCTAAAGAAATTGATTTTGCTTTAACCAAACTGGCGGCTCAGGTAGAAGATGATTTTGGAGATGATACTCCAATTTTTATTGGAGTTTTGAATGGCGCATTTATGGTTGTTGCCGATTTCCTTAAAAAATACAAAAAGCCATGCGAGGTTTCCTTTATCAAAATGGCATCTTATGAAGGAACCGAAACAACAAATTCTGTTAAAGAATTAATAGGAATTAATCAGGATTTATCCGGAAGAAGCGTAGTAATCCTTGAAGATATTGTTGATACAGGAAATACGATTGAAGAATTAAAATATTTATTTAAAGCACAAAATGTAAAACACTTTAAAGTGGCGACTTTGTTCTTTAAACCGGAAGCTTATAAAAAGGACATTAAAATAGATTATATCGGAATCAGAATTCCGAATAAATTTATTGTGGGTTACGGATTAGACTACAATGGTCTTGGACGAAACCTTACAGAAGTATACAAATTAGCAGAATAACATTAAACAAAACACAACTATATATTCATTTTAAACTTCTTCAAAAAAATAAGAAGTCACAACTCAAACGTATTATGATTAACATTGTTTTATTTGGAAAGCCGGGAGCAGGAAAAGGAACTCAGGCAGAATTTTTAAAAGAAAAATACAATTTAACACATCTTTCTACAGGAGATATTTTTCGTTTTAATTTAAAAAATGATACAGAACTAGGTAAAAAAGCAAGAGTTTTTATGGACAATGGAGAATTGGTTCCTTGCGAAGTAACAACTGCAATGTTAATTGATGAAGTAAAAAAACACCCGGATACTGCAGGTTTTTTGTTCGACGGTTATCCAAGAACAATTAATCAGGCAGAAGCTTTAGATAAATTTTTGCCAACAATTGGTTCAAGTGTAACAGCTACAATAGCTTTAGAGGCTGATGATGAAATTTTGGTAAAACGTTTACTTGAAAGAGGAAAAACAAGCGGCAGGGCTGATGATCAGGACGAAGAAAAAATTCGTGTAAGATACCAGGAATACAATGAGAAAACGGCTCCGTTAATTGGATATTACAAAGAGCAGAATAAGTTTCATGCCGTAGACGGTATCGGAACAATTGAACAAATTACAGAGCGCTTAACGTCAGTTATAGATAATTTGTAGAAGCTAATCCGGCTGTACGTTTCATCCCGGGCCATCGGGAAGCAGAAAAACTATTTTTCTAACCTTAAAAGGAGTTTTCAAATTTGAGAATGAATATTTGGGTTAGAAAAATTAGTTTTTTAACTTACAGTTATTAAAAAATTGAGATTACAAATTATATTAACGAGACTATTTTATAACGAACAAGCCACAAATTGGAAATACTAATTATATTTTTTCTAATATTATTAAACGGGGTTTTCTCGATGTCTGAAATTGCATTAATTTCTGCACGAAAAAACAGACTGGAAACAGCAGCAAAAAAAGGAAATAAAAGTGCTAAAACAGCACTGGATCTGGCCAATTCCCCAAATAAATTTTTATCAACGGTACAAATCGGAATTACCTTAATCGGAATTTTGACCGGTATTTATTCCGGAGATAAAATTACTTTCGATGTTGAGGCTTTTGTTGCCGGATTTGCCGCTTTAAAACCTTATGCACATTCAATTGCGGTTGGAATTGTGGTAGTTGTTTTAACTTTTTTCTCTTTGGTTTTAGGAGAACTGCTTCCAAAACGAATTGGATTAAACTATCCCGAATCAATTGCAAAAATGGTTGCCATGCCAATGAAGGTAATTTCGATTATTACAGCGCCTTTCATTTGGTTATTAACCTCTTCAACAGATTTTCTGCTGAATGTTTTACAAATAAAACCAACAGCTGACGGAAAAGTTACCGAGGAAGAAATTAAAGCAATCATTAAAGAAGGAACCGAAGTTGGAGAAGTTCAGGAAATTGAGCAGGATATCGTTGAGCGTGTTTTTCATATTGGAGACAGAAAAGTAAGTTCTTTAATGACACACCGAAAATCGGTTGATATGCTGCCGCTAAATGCTGATAAAGTTAAAATAAAAGAATTAGTTGTTCAGGATCTGCATACCGTATATCCGGTTTATAATGAAAATTATGATGACATTGTCGGTGTAGCAACACTTAAAAACATTTTTGCCAATATTGAAAATGATCATTTTGATTTTGCTTCAATAATATCTGATGCTCCTTATTTAATGGAGCAGACAACTGCTTATAAAGCATTGGAAAACTTCAAAAAAACAGGCGTCCATTATGCTTTGGTTTCTGATGAATATGGAGTTTTTCAGGGATTAATTACGCTGAATGATATTTTGGAAGCTTTGGTTGGAGACGCATCAGAATTTTATAAAGATGAATTTCAGCTCGTAGAAAGAGAAGATGGTTCATGGCTGGTTGACGGACATTATTCATTACACGATTTTTTAACTTATTTTGAGTTAGATGAACTAACAAATGATTACGAAGTAAATACTGTTAGCGGAATGATTATGACCGAGCTTTCGCATATTCCAAAAGAAGGTGAAAAACTGGTTTGGCAAAAATTTATCTTAGAGGTGGTCGATATGGATGGCGTTAAGATTGATAAAGTTTTGGTAAAAGCTTTAAAAGAATAAAAATTGAGTTATGAGTTATAAATTATGAGTTTTACCTGGTTTATAATTATGGCTTTCAATTTAAATATAGATAATAATAAGAGGATAGTGAGTAGTTTTAGTTGGATTTCAATCTAAATCTAAAAATCTAAAATCTGAAATTCAGAAAAATGACAGAAGGAAATTTTGTAGATTACGTTAAGATATATGTTTCGTCCGGTAAAGGAGGAAAAGGATCAACGCATTTACATAGAGAGAAATTTATTGAAAAAGGCGGTCCCGACGGAGGAGATGGAGGTCGCGGAGGGCATGTGTATTTAGTTGGGAATAAAGGACTCTGGACATTATTTCATTTAAAATTTGCCCGTCACATTAAAGCAGGACACGGCGGAGATGGAGGAGGAGATCGAAGCACAGGAGCAGATGGAGATGATAAATTTATTGAAGTGCCTTTGGGAACTGTTGTAAAAGACAAGGAAACCGGAGAAACACTTTTTGAAATTACAGAAGACGGCGAAAAAAGAATTCTGGCTAAAGGAGGAAAAGGAGGTTTAGGAAACTGGCATTTTAGAAGTTCGACCAACCAAACCCCGCGTTATGCACAGCCAGGTTTGCCGGGAATAGAAATGGACGTTATTCTGGAACTTAAGGTTCTGGCAGATGTTGGTTTAGTTGGTTTTCCAAATGCGGGAAAATCCACTTTATTGTCTGTATTAACTTCGGCAAAACCAAAAATTGCAGATTATCCTTTTACGACTTTAAAACCAAATTTAGGAATTGTAGCTTACAGGGATTTTCAGTCTTTTGTAATTGCAGATATTCCGGGAATTATTGAAGGTGCTGCAGAAGGAAAAGGTTTAGGACATTATTTTCTGCGTCACATTGAGCGTAACTCAACTTTATTGTTTTTAGTTCCGGTTGATACACCGGATATTAAAGCAGAATATGATATTCTTGTTAATGAGCTGACAAAATATAATCCTGAAATGCTGGACAAAGAACGTCTTTTGGTTATCTCAAAATGTGATATGCTGGACGACGAACTTAAAGCAGAATTAAAAGCAGAATTAGACGTTTCATTTAAAGATATTCCGTACATGTTTATTTCATCTGTTGCACAGCAAGGTTTGACAGATTTAAAAGATAAACTTTGGAAAATGCTTAACGAGTAAAATTATTTTACATATTTAAAAAAGGTGTTCTGAAAAGGACGCCTTTTTTTGTTTTTTAAAATGTTAAATTCTTAATAAAAAGCGAAAAAAATATAATCATATTCATTTTTGCTCTTCTTTTAAATCGAATAATTATGAAAATGACTTATATTCGCATAACTTAAACAAAATAACATGAAAAAAATAATTTTATTCTTTACCATGTGCCTTATGGCTTTTCCTGTAAGAGCTGATGAAGGAATGTGGTTCCTGATGTTTATCGAAAGATTGAACCATAGAGATATGGAAAAAATGGGCTTGCAATTAACAGCCGAAGAAATTTACAGTATTAATCACCACAGTTTAAAAGATGCAATTGTACAATTTAACGGTGGTTGTACTGCTGAAATCGTTTCTAAAGACGGATTGGTTTTAACAAATCATCACTGTGGATATAATGCAATTGCAGAACTTTCAACTGCAGAGCAAAACTATTTAAAAGATGGTTTTTGGGCAAAAGAGAGAAGTGCCGAAATGAAACCAAAATCTCTGTATGTTCGTTTCTTTGTTCGTATGGACGATGTTTCTAAAAGAATTTTGTCAAAAGTAAATGATACAATGACTGAAACTGAACGAAACAAAATCATTCAGCAGGAAATTAGCCTGATCGAAAAAGAAAATAGCGAAAACGGAAAATATACTGTTTCTGTTCGTCCTTTCTTTCAGGGAAATGAATATTACTATTTCGTTTATCAGGATTATACAGACGTTCGTTTAGTGGGAACACCTCCGGAAAGTGTTGGGAAATTTGGAGGAGACACTGACAACTGGGAATGGCCTCGCCAAACAGGAGATTTCTCTATGTTTAGAGTGTATGCTGATAAAAGCGGAAATCCGGCAGCTTACTCAAAAGACAACGTGCCTTTGAACCCAAAACATTATTTGCCGGTAAGTATTAAAGGTGTGAAAGAAAATGATTTCGCCATGATTTTAGGTTACCCGGGAAGGACAAATCGATGGATGCCGGCGGGCGGAATCGAGCAAAATATTAAATATGCTTATCCTGCATGGGTTGAAGGTGCTAAAACCGGAATGGATCAAATGAAAAAGTATATGGACAAAGATGCAACAGTTCGTTTGCAATATGCATCTAAATATGCTTCTACAGCAAATTACTGGAAAAACCGCCAGGGTATGATTGACGCTTTAACAAAAGCCGGAACAGTAGATACTAAATCACAACAGGAAGATAAATTTTATGAGTGGGCAAGTAAACCTGCGAATAAAGAAAAATATGAAAATGTAATTCCGACGATTAACGATTATTATAGAGAAACGAACTTAAAAGCGCGCCACGATAATTACTTGATGCAGCTTTTACGTACATCGGCGTATGCAGCAGGACCTGCTAATTTAGGAAATGAATTAATTGCTTATTATAAAGAAAATGAAGCAAAGAGAGCAGAAATGCTTCCTAAGATCAACTCAATGATTGAGAATATCTATGGTAATTTTTATGCTCCATTAGAAAAAGACTTGTTGACTGCACAATTAAATTTATATGCTTCTAAGGCTGCTGAATATGGATTAGCTCCGCAAATTGCCAAAATGAAATCAGAAAATAATGGTGATTTTACTGCAGATGTAGCAAAAGCAGCTGAAGTAAGTTATTTTACTACAAAAGAAAAAGTATTAGCATTTATGGCTGATCCAAAACCATTAGCGATTGTGCATGATCCTTTGTATATTATTTCTAATGATTTATTGACAAAATACCGTTCTAAAACAGACGATCAGGCAAAAGCAGATGATGGTTTTGCAATCGCTTATCGTGAACTGGTTGAAGGCTTGAGAGAATCAAAATTAAATGCGATTCAATATCCTGATGCCAACTCTACCCTGAGACTAACTTACGGAAAAGTTCGTGCTTTACCAGCTGATCCTCGTAATGATGCTGCGATCAACAATTATACTACAATGGAAAGTATGGTGAAAAAGTATAAAGCAGGAGATCAGGAATTTGATTTGCCAAAACGTTTATTAGAATTAAACAAAGCAAAAGATTTTGGACAATATGCTGATAAAGCAGGGTATATGCCAGTTAACTTCTTAACGGATAATGATATCACAGGAGGAAACTCTGGTTCACCGGTTCTTAACGGAAAAGGAGAATTAATTGGAATTGCTTTTGACGGAAATATCGAAGCTATGGCTGGAGACGTTATTTTTGATCCTAAATTACAAAGAACTATCAATGTTGATATTCGTTATGTACTTTGGATTATCGATAAATACGCCGGAGCTAAAAATATCATCGACGAATTGACGATTGTAAAATAATTCCGGTTTCTGAAATAAATATCAAGCCCGATAGGTTTTAATAACCTGTCGGGTTTTTTTGTTGTTTTTGCATTTAAAACCTCTCAGGATGAGTGTAATCAAGTTTTTATGTATGCTGCAATTTTAATTAAACAGAATTTTTATTATAGTGACTGTTAATTTAAGGCAGGAATTATTTCTAAAATATTTTCTGTACAAAGTACTAATTTATCAGTAAAACCAAATAACACATTTTATATTTACTTATTTTTGAAAAATAATTATTTGAGTTTTATCAGTTATTGGGTATTTCGATTAACCAATTAAACAGTTTAACGATTAAACATTTTAAATGAAAACACATTTCATCGCTATAGGCGGAAGCGCTATGCACAATTTAGCATTAGCATTACATAATAAAGGCTATCAGGTTACAGGAAGTGACGATGCTATTTTTGAGCCTTCAAAATCAAGATTAGAAAAAAAAGGAATTCTTCCTGCTGAAATGGGTTGGTTTCCTGAAAAAATCACTGCCGATATTGATGCCATAATTCTTGGAATGCATGCAAAAGCTGATAATCCCGAATTGTTAAAAGCGCAGGAATTGGGTCTTAAAATTTATTCATATCCTGAATTTTTATACGAGCAGTCTAAAAATAAAACCCGTGTTGTTATTGGAGGATCTCACGGAAAAACAACTATCACTTCGATGATTCTGCACGTAATGCATTATCATAATATAGAAGTGGATTATATGGTGGGTGCACAATTAGAAGGTTTTGATACAATGGTGCATTTAACAGAAGAAAATGATTTTGTGGTTTTAGAAGGCGATGAATATTTATCATCTCCAATTGATCGCCGTCCGAAATTTCATTTGTATCAGCCTAATATTGCTTTGATTTCAGGAATTGCATGGGATCATATTAATGTTTTTCCAACGTATGAAAATTATGTTGAGCAGTTTGAAATCTTTATTTCAAAAATTACAAATGGCGGAATTTTGGTTTACAACGAAAATGATCCTGAGGTAAAAAGAGTTTCTGAAGCTGCGACAAATCCAATCAGGAAACTTCCTTATCATACTCCGGAGTATACCGTTAATGATGGTGTAACATTATTAAAAACTCCAGAAGGCGATATGCCAATTGAAGTTTTTGGAGCGCATAATTTAAATAATCTTGCCGGAGCAAAATGGATCTGCCAAAACATGGGAGTTGACGAAGCCGATTTTTATGAAGCCATCGCTAGTTTTAAAGGGGCATCAAAACGCTTAGAAAAAATTGCCGAAGGAAAAGGAAAAGTAGCTTACAAAGATTTTGCACATTCGCCAAGTAAAGTTGCTGCAACGACAAAAGCTGTAAAAGAACAATATCCAAACAGAACTTTGGTTGCGTGTTTAGAATTGCACACATACAGCAGTTTAAATGCTGAATTTTTAAAAGAATATGAAGGCGCATTAGAATATGCAGATGTTGCAGTTGTTTTTTATTCGCCAGATGCTGTAAAAATTAAGCAGTTAGAAGAAGTTACTTATGAGCAGATTGCAAATTCTTTTAATAGAAAAGATCTAATCATTTATACCAATCCGGCTGAATTTAAAGAATATCTTTTTAATCTGAATTTAGATAATTCTGCACTTTTATTAATGAGCTCTGGAAATTACGGAGGTTTAAATTTTGATGAAGTAAAAGGTTTGATTGAATAATTAATCAAACTAGAAATTTGATAATGTGCCAATTGCTTATTGTAATTGGCATTTTTATTTACACAAATTTATTTGAATGATTTTTCTTATATATTTGATATATTCGCCGAAAATGTTTTTTAAAATATACTTGATAATCATAAATATAAATTAAATGGAAAACACTTATTTTCCTATTACTACCTGGTCTGAAGATGACCGTCCGCGTGAAAAACTCCTGTTAAAAGGAAAAGAATCTTTAAGTAATGCAGAATTAGTTGCTATTTTAATAGGATCGGGAAGCCGAAATGAATCGGCTGTAGATTTAAGCAAACGCATCTTGCTGAATGCAGGAAATCTAAATGTTTTAGGAAAAATGTCTATTGCTCAATTAACACAATTTAAGGGAATAGGTGAGGCGAAGGCCATTTCTATCGTTTCTGCATTAGAATTAGGAAGAAGACAAAGAAGTGAGGATGCATTGAAATTTAAAAAAATAACTTCAAGTAAAGGGATATTTGAAATAATGCAGCCAATTATTGGTGAACTTCCCCATGAAGAATTTTGGGTGCTTTTTCTTAATAATTCAAATAAGGTTATTTCTAAATCGCAATTGAGCAAAGGAGGTATAACAGGAACTGTGGTCGATGTCAGGTTAGTTTTTAAACTGGCATTAGAAAACGGTGCTACAGGATTGATTTTGTGTCATAATCATCCTTCGGGAAATCTAAATCCCAGCGATGCCGATATGCAAATTACAAAGAAAATGAAAACAGCAGGGGAGATACTAGATGTTAAAGTTTTGGATCATTTGATAATAACTGAAACAAAATATTATAGTTTTGTAGATGAAGGAATTTTTTAATTTATGAACACTAATATTACAGACATTTTTTTTGATTTAGATCATACTCTTTGGGATTTTGACAAGAACTCTGAAATGGCTTTTGATCGTATTTTTAAAAATAATTTTGGTCATATAAGAATTGAAGATTTTATTGAGAAATATGTTCCAATAAATCAGGAATGCTGGCGCTTGTACCAAAATGACCAGATTACACATCAGGAATTGCGATACAATAGATTAAAATTTTCTTTTGATGCTTTGAATTATGTTATTTCAGATGAAAATATAGATCAGATTGCCAATGATTATATTGAGTTTCTAACCGATAATAATTATTTGTTTGATGGTGCAATTGAAGTTTTAGAATATTTAAAACCAAAATATAAACTCCATATTATTACAAACGGTTTTGCGAGTGTTCAGACTAAAAAAATCAATAATGCTTCACTTGGAGGTTATTTCAGCACAATTACAAATTCTGAATTAGCGGGAGTTAAAAAGCCAAATAGTATTATCTTTGATTATGCTGTCAATTTGGCTCAGGCATCAAAACAAAATAGTATTATGATTGGCGACGATCTTGATGCAGATGTTCATGGAGCTTTAAATGCTGGACTAGATGCCATTTTTTTTAACGTAAGAAATGTTGAAGTACCTAAGAATTTTAAACAAATTAACCATTTACTAGAACTAAAAAAATATTTATAATTATGAAAATAAAAGCTTTATTAGCTCTGTTTCTTTGCTCTTTAATTGGATTTTCGCAATCTGTTAATGATTACAAAGCTGTTATAATTCCATTAAAATATGACTTTCTTAAAACTGAAAATCAGTACAGATTAGCTACATTAACAAAGTCAAATTTACTCAAAGCAGGATTTCAGGCGTTTTATACCAATGAACAGATCCCGGCTGGATTCGACAGATGTGAACTTTTGTATATTGATGTAAAAAAGGACAATGCCTTTTTGGTAACTAAACTTTTTATTGAGTTTAAAGATTGTTATGGAAAAGTAATTTACACATCTGAAACCGGAAAAAGCAGAGAAAAAGAATATGAAGTTGCCTATAAAGAAAGTCTTGAAAATGCATTTACATCTGTAATTGGTTTGCATTATCAATACAGCGGAAAATCTGTTTCTTCTTCAAATGCAGTACAAGTACAACCTGCTGCGGCTGCTGTAACTGTAGCTGCAAATACTCCAGTTGAAGAAAAACCAGCTGTCAATGTAAATCTTTCAGATCCGAATTTATTATACGCACAGCCAACAGAAAATGGTTTTCAATTAATTGATAAAACACCAAAAGTGGTAATGAAGCTGCTTAAAACTTCGCGTGCGGATTCTTTTATAGCAATTAAAGATGGAATACAAGGTTCTTTAAATGCAAAGGACAATCAATGGTATTTTGAATATTATCAAAATGACAAATTGGTTTCTGAAAAAATTTCTGTAAAATTTTAAATAAAATAAGGTTTAATAACCATATTTATCTTTCCAGCGGTTCTTTAAAAATTCGCGGTTGCTGTTCTCTCTCGAATTGCTTCCCGGATTGTAAAGAACCGTTTCTTTTATAGCATCTGGTAAAAATTCTTGTTCTGCAAAATTATTGGCATAGTCATGAGAGTATTTATAATCTTCTCCATAGCCTAATTCTTTCATCAACTTCGTTGGAGCATTTCGCAAATGAATTGGAACGGGTAAATCTCCGGTTTGTTTTACCAGCTGCTGTGCATTTCCAATAGCCATATAGGAAGCATTGCTTTTTGGGGATGTTGCTAAATAAATGGCGCACTGACTTAAAATGATACGACTTTCAGGATAACCAATTGTAGATACGGCCTGAAAGGTATTATTTGCCATAATAAATGCAGTTGGATTGGCATTTCCTATATCTTCACTGGATAAAATCAACATTCTTCTGGCGATAAATTTTACATCTTCTCCACCTTCAATCATTCTGGCAAGCCAATAAACTGCACCATTTGGGTCGCTTCCTCTTATTGATTTAATAAATGCCGAAACAATATCATAGTGCTGTTCGCCTGTTTTATCGTATAAAACTGTATTTTGTTGTACAAGTTTAAGGACCCGGTCATTGGTAATAATTACTTCGTCATTTGGAGAAGCATTTACAACAAGTTCAAAAATATTCAACAACTTTCTGCCATCGCCGCCAGAAAGACGGAGCAGGGCTTCTGTTTCTTTTAAAGTTATATTTTTAGATGCCAATTCGACATCAATTTTCATGGCACGATGTAATAAGGCTTCTAAATCGTCTTTTGAAAAAGCATTTAATATATAAACCTGACAGCGCGATAATAATGCGGGAATAACCTCAAAACTTGGGTTTTCTGTTGTTGCGCCAATAAGTGTAATCCATCCTTTTTCGACAGCGGCCAAAAGGGAATCCTGCTGCGATTTACTAAATCGATGAATCTCATCTATAAATAAGATAGGATTTTTGGCTGTAAATAAGCCTCCGCTTTGTTTCGCTTTATCAATAACATCCCGAATATCTTTAACTCCGGAATTAATTGCACTTAAAATATAAAAAGGACGTTTTGATTCCTGCGCAATAATTTGTGCCAAAGTTGTTTTTCCGGTTCCGGGAGGTCCCCAGAAAATCAACGAAGGTATTATTCCTCTCGAAATTTGCTGCGTCAGCGAACCATTTGGTCCAACCAAATGACTTTGACTTACATAATCTTCTAATTTCTGTGGGCGAATACGCTCTGCTAAAGGTGCTTCCATTTTGTAAAATTACTATTTTCAGATTTAATTTTACCTTCAGTAAAACTATATACTTATTCATTCGGAAACATTTAACATATAAATCTTAAGCTGACAAATTATCAGTAAATTTTATTTGGATAGTTTTTTGATGTCAAAACATAAATTAGAATCGAATAATATGAATGATAATCACTTTAAATTTTCAAATGCTATTATTGGACTGCCGGCATTTTTTGTGCTTTTATTATGGATTATTTATTGGATGCAGATTCGGTTTGATTTTGATTTTTATCAGCATGGAATTTATCCGCGGGATTTTTCAGGTTTACAAGGAGTTTTATTCAGTCCGTTTATTCATGAAAACTTAGAGCATTTATATAATAATTCAATTCCGTTATTTGTATTATTGGCAGCTTTACAGTTTTTTTATCCAAAACAGTCACTAGCAGTTATTTGTTATGGAATTTTGTTTTCAGGATTAATAACATGGATTATAGGACGTTCAAATTTTCATATTGGAGCGAGTGGATTAATTTATGTTCTGGTAAGTTTTATTTTTTTTAAAGGAATTCAAACTAAATATTATCGTTTAGTTGCGCTTTCATTATCTGTTATTTTGCTTTATGGCGGAATGATCTGGTATATATTTCCAGATGTTGATGCGGCAATTTCATGGGAAGGACATTTGGCCGGATTTATTACAGGATTTGGTCTTTCGCTCTATTATAAAACACCTGAATATTCAAAACCAATACTTTACGATTGGCAAAAACCAGATTTTGATCCTCAACAAGATGCTTTTATGAAACATTTTGATGAAAATGGCAATTTTGTTAATACAGAAACGGAAGAGGAAAACGAAAATAATAATCCCGAATCATATTTTAATTCTACTATAGAGGTAAATTATATTGTAACTAAATCAGAATCAGGAGATAAATTTTGATTGTTTAAAAGCATTTAAAGAAAATGATTAATTTTGTTACAACCATTTACAAATTGTATAATGAAAAAGCTTTTTTTGACAATTTTGGTTTTGACTTCAATTGAGTCTTTTGCCCAATGCAATGTAAAGAATAAAGTTCTTGCAGATGGTTCAATGGTATATTATTTCGATCCGGCAGTATTTTATACAACCAAGTCGAAATCACTAAAAATTAATATCGTTACTGATAAAGAAAATTATTTTGTGGCTTTGCAGCCGACTCCTTTCCCGGAAAAAAAAACCGGAAAAAACATAACTGACGATTTAATTATACGCTTAGCTAATAATGAAAAGTATAAATTAACGCATTATGATACTCAATATATTCAAAACGATTCTATAATGCAGGTTCTTTATTTGATAGATAATAAAGATATTGATGCTTTTTCTAAGTTTGAAGCTGTAGTCGCATCAATCAATATGAAAGGAACAGAGTTTGTTCGTGATTATAATTTTAAATTGCACAAAGACGAAATCTTAAAACAGCTGGCGTGTTTTTTGAAGAAAGAAAAGTAACTTAATCTTCATTAAGAGCTTCAGCTTTATCCAATAACTTTTTATGTATGTTTTTAAAAAGATTATTAAATTTAAGCGTTAGCGAAGCAGCATTGACAATTTGGTCTGCATTGTCTCTGGGAAGGAAATCATTCGCATAGACTAATTCAACTTGAATATCATCGGTAAATAAATATCCGGCACCAATATTTAATCTGTTCCTGTCAAAAAAACTAAGACCTGTAACTTTAGTTCCTGATTTAAAGAAAAGTTCGTCAGAAGCCAGTACATAAATTACTCCGGAACGCAGGATTTTACTGTTTACAGGTTGTATGTATTTTATCTGCTGCCGATAACGTATTACATTTTCATGAGTATCATCTTCGTTTTTCATGTGCCGAAGTTCAGCCCGCATTCTTGTACTTAATGTGTAACCGGCTTTATGAAAGTAATAGATTCCCTGTAAGGCATATCTCCATTCTGGTGAAGCAAACTGACCTATTTCAGGTACATCTTTATTGTCAAAATAACCAATAGAAGTTGACAGTTTCCATCGTGGTGACAAATAATAATGTCCCCAGCCTCTAAAAAACCGTTGAGTGTTTTGTTCGAATATATTTGGTGAGGATTTTGTACTGCTGTAACTCGTTCCGATGTTTAATTCTGCAGACCATTTTTCGTTTATAGTTCTGTTAAATTGAACTTCACCCCAAAATTGATTATAGTGTATGGTTTGGCCATAACCAATACTTGCAAAAATAATTGTTATAAGTATTGGACTTATTTTTTTTAGTAAGAAATGATTAGGTTGTGAAGACATAAAATTTACTATTTATTTGTCATTCCTAATTCTTGTATTACTTAACTTCTCTGACGTACAGTTTCATATAAAAATGCACCACAGGCCACAGACACATTAAGCGATCCAATTGAGCCAAACATTGGTAATTTTGCTTTTTCATCAACGATTTTAAGTACAGAAGGATTGATACCCCTGTCTTCAGATCCCATTATAATTGCTAATGGTTCGTTTAATGATAAATCGTAAATATTTTGATCTGTTTTTTCTGTAGCAGCCACAGTTTTTATTCCAGATCCTTGTAAATAGAATATTGCATCTTTAATATGTTCAACTTTACATATTGGAACATTAAAAACCGCACCGGCAGATGTTTTTACAGTATCTCCATTTACCGGAGCTGAACCTGCTTTTTGAATGATGATTCCGTTGACTCCTGTGCATTCAGCAGTTCTGATAATAGCTCCAAAATTTCGAGCGTCTGAAATTTGATCTAATATTAAAAATAATGGTTTAGACCCTGATTCAATAGTGGATTCAACTAAATGTTCAATATCGATAAATCCAATTGGTGAAATTGTAGCAACGGCACCCTGGTGATTATTTGGCGTTAATCGGTTTAGTTTTTCAACAGGTACATAAGAAAAATTAATGTTAGCACGTTTCATTACCTTCATTAGGTCTTTCATTAATTCTCCCGAAATCTCTTTTTGTATAAATACTTTATCGACTTCCTGTCCTGCTTGTATTGCCTCTATAATGGCTCTAATGCCAAATATTTGATGTTCTTTTTCCATAGGGCAAATATAAGTATAATGTTTATATAAAAAAAAACCACCCTGAATGAACAGGATGGTTTTTGGTATTGATTTGGAACAAAATTATTGTTTATCCCAGAATATTTTAGTAGTAACATTATTGTTACCTAGTTTAGCAACTGCTGCTGCTAAACTAGTAGCATTAAGCGTTTGCTCTCTGTTAGGATAAGAATAACGTTTTGGAACTTCAGTGATATCACCATAAGTTACAGCAGGTACTTGTAAAGCAGGGTAGTCTAATCTTCTGTAAGAAGTCCAAGCTTCAAATCCTCTATTGAATAAAGCGATCCATGATTGTTCTCCAATTTTTTGCTTCCAAGTTCCTGTAGCAGTAGCATAAGCTACATCAGGTCTTGCTAAATAAGTTGCAATAGCAGCAGGTGCTACACCCCAGTCTAACATAGAAGCTGTAATAGCTGCATTGTAGTGAGATGCTGCAGTACCACCAACAGCAATACCTCTTTCAACAGCCTCAGCTAGTAAAAATTCAACTTCTGAATAAGTGAATAATACACCAGGATATGTTGGCTCTTTAATTGTTTCAGTTAAGTGAGAGAATGCATCGTAAGTATTAATTGCTCCATAAACTCCTCCTTTGTATAATCCTGATCCAACTGGGTATTCAGTAAAATATTGAGGTCTTCTTGGGTCACTAAGAGCGTTTAATTTATTTACAAATGTATCTGCAGGAATAAAGTCATTACGGCCAGAAGCAACTAAATCAACGTATAATGGGTTAGCATTTGGCTGAGTTGCAGCATAATTCATGTAAGTTCCATCAGCACTAGATGTAATAATACCATCATTAACAGCAGCAATAGCTTGAGTTGAAGCATAAGCAGCATCAACATCATGCATATTGATTGCCATTCTTAAACGTAACGAATTAGCAAATTTAGCCCATTTTGCTACATCTCCACCGTAAACTAAATCAGCATCTCCAAAACTATCTTCACTTGAATCTAAAGAGTTAGATGCTGTTGTTAATTTTGAGATAAGATCTCTGTAAATTGTTTGAGCATCGTCGTATTTTGGCAGTGGGTGATTGATAATATCTAAAGCTTCACTGTACGGAACATCTCCAAAAGTGTCAACTAAAATACCATAAGTATATGCAGTTAAGATATCAATTACAGCAATTTTATTGTTAATAACGATTAATCCTTCAGGAGCTCCAGTGTAAGTAGCTTTTGAATCAACCAAAATTTGTCTAGCTTCTTTATAATCTTTTAATACATCACGGTAATATGTAGTCCAGTGTGTATCAGGAATAGTTCTACCAGTAAGATCATATTGACTTTCTTGTGGGTATTGAACTTCTGTCCATTGTTGAGCAAATAATCTGAAAACGTTAAAGTTAACAGAAGTACTTGTTACTTGATCTACCATTGCATGTTCTGCGTTGGTAAATAAGTACTCAGCCTGAGTGTAAGTTGGACGTTTAGTGTCCGTGTTTAATCCTGTAATATCATCAGTACATGATGCAAACAAGGATAAAAGTGGTATTAATATAAGCAGTCTATTTTTCATAGCTTAGAATTTTATTGTTAAGTTGCAACCAATGTTTCTAGTGGTTGGAAGAGATCCGATAGATAAACCTGCAGATCCAATGTTAGATCCTAAACCACTTTCTGGATCAGCATCTGGAAGGTTCTTGTCAATTATCCATAAGTTAGATCCAATAAGTGAGATTTTTGCATCCACTAATTTGATTTTTTGTACTAATGAAGTTGGTAATGTATAAGTAATATTAACCTCTCTTAATTTAATAAAACCAGCATCATATACATATTGACTTCTTGGCCCGTTTGAGTAAGCGTTTGTAATAGCTCCACCAGTTGAGTAAGCAGTTCTTGTTGTGTTTGGAGTACCATCAGCATAAACTCCTGGGTTGATTATACCTCCGCCAGTAGCAACTGAATTTCTTTTTGGGTTTCCAAGATCATTTAATCCAGCAGTTTCATCAGTTAAACCAGTACCAACACCATACCATTGGTCAGTAGAAAAGATATCTCCACCTTTTTTCATGTCAATTAAGAAACTGAAAGAAAGACTTTTGTATGAAAATTTGTTACGGATACCACCAATCCAATCAGGGTTAATATCACCAATAATGTTATTTGTAGAAGTATTGATTACGTATCTTCCTGTTGTTGGGTTAACAATTTTTTGACCATCAGCAGTATAAGTATAATCTGTTCCTTTAAGAACTCCGAAAGGTTTTCCAACAACAGCGTTTAAAGTAACACCACCTGGGTAAGAACCACCAATTAATAAGTTTTCTACACCATCAGCTAATGCGATTACTTTATTGTCGTTTTTAGACCAGTTAACTGTAATATCCCATGCAAAATCATTTGTTTTAATTGGAGTTGCGTTAAATTGAACCTCAATACCTTTGTTTTGAATAGTTGCAGCGTTTACATAACGAGTTGAGTAACCTGTTGCAGTTGAGTAAGGAACTGGAATAGCTTCGCCGTCGTTTGTATTTTTGTATAAACTCACGTCAAATCCAACTCTTCTGTTTAAGAATTGCATCTCAAGACCAATCTCTTCTGTTTCAGTTTTGATAGGTTTTAAGTTAGGATTGTTTTTTGTAGAGTTTACTGAATATTGTTGTTGTCCATTGAATGAGTTGATTTTTGTGTAAGTATCAACTAATGCCAATGTTGGAGTTCCAAGTGGGCTCTCAGAGTAACCACCTCTTAATTTACCAAATGTTAACCAGCTTGCATCAATAGCTTTTGTGAAAACCCAGCTTCCAGAAATAGAGTTACTGAATAATGAGTTGTCACCTTCTGGTAATTGAGAGAATGCATCTCTTCTTGATGTTGCATCAATAAAGAATTGATCTAAGTAACCTAATGAAACAGAAGCAAAATAACTGTTTACTCCAGTTTTAGTTTCTCTTTCGTAAGGGAATGGACTTCCAGAAACAGAGTTGTCTAAGCTATAAAGACCAGGAACAATAAGTCCTCCTTCTGTAGAAGCAGTAATTTGATTGAAATAGTTTCTTCTTACAGTTCCACCTAATACTCCAGTTAAACTAAAGTTTTCACCAAAGTTATGTTTGAAGTTAAGTAATAAATCGTAGTTCTGTTCAGAGAAGTTACCATTATATCTTTGGTATCCTGAAGTTTCTGTGAAAGCATTGATACCGAAAGTTTTTCCAACTGAACCTACTGCTAATCTTTCTTCACGAAGCTCAGCGTAAGTATCTGTAGATATTTTTGCTGTAGCAGATAACCAGTCAGCAATTTTGTAAGTTAAGTTAGCATATCCAACAAAACGATTTCTACTATCATTTTGGTAGTTTTTGTAACGATCAAAGTATGGGTTATTCCAGTAAGCTGGGAATCCATTACTTACAGATGTTCTGTTCCAAGTTACGTTTTGTCCGCCTGAAGCGTTGTATGCTTGCTCTAATTGTTTCAAATCTACGTTTGTCTGCCACCATTGACGGAAACCAGAAACTAAGTTGTCACTGTATCCAGTCATGTTTCTACCAACTGTTGCTTGATTTGAAAAGTTAGCAAAAGTACTCAAAGATAACTTGTCAGTAAATTGGTGATTTAATTTTAAACTGAAGTTATTTTTGTTTATTTCGCTATTAGGCATTACACCTGTTTGTTTGCTGTTTGTATAATTAAATACAACGTTTGTTTTATCGTTACCATCTTCAAATGAGATAGTATTTACTAATGATAAAGAATTTTTGAAGAATGACGTTGGATCATTTTTAGCCGCTGTCCAAGGAGTAGTTTTTCCATAATTGTTGTTTCCTGGATATGCAGAAAAAGCATCCCATTGGTAAACATTTAACGATGGATCGAAAGCTGCTCCAACAGAAGCGTCATCTCCCATATATACAACTCTGTCATTTACACCATCTCCATTGATATCTTGTGTAGTATCAAAAGAAGCACCGTATCCAGCTCCGTATGATTTTTGGTATTTAGTAAAAGTGCTTTTATCGATTACTCCAGTAACTACTTCAGAAGAAACAGTAATACCTAAACCTCTTTTTGCTTTACCTTTTTTAGTTGTAATCATTAAAACCCCGTTACCAGCTAAGTATCCGTATAATGCAGATGCAGCAGCACCTTTTAATACGTTAACACTTTCGATGTCTTCTGGGTTGATATCCATACCGTTATTTCCGTAGTCATAACCTTGAGCACCTCTTGATTGAGCTACTGTACCATCATTAGTATTGTTTCCATTGTTAATTGGCATACCGTCAATTACAATAAGCATCTCATTACTTTGATTGATAGCTTTAACCCCACGAGAAATTGCACTTGTAGAACCACCAAAGTTAGTGTTTCTTCTAACGTTAACCCCTGCAACTTTTCCAGAAAGTTCATTTAAGAAGTTACCACTTGAAGTACCATTTCTTAAATCTCCTCCTTTTACCTCTTGTGTTGCATAACCAAGAGATTTTTTCTCTCTTTTAACACCTAAAGCTGTTGTTACAACAACACTTTCAAGTTCTTGTGCATCA
Organism: Flavobacterium sp. Root901; assembly: GCF_001429765.1. Taxonomy (GTDB): domain Bacteria; phylum Bacteroidota; class Bacteroidia; order Flavobacteriales; family Flavobacteriaceae; genus Flavobacterium. Next base: position 381,101 of record NZ_LMJB01000009.1, on the reverse strand, counting down.
CCAGCTAATTTTACGTTAACTGTTGATGAAGTTGCAGCTATTTCCTGGGTTTTCATCCCAATGTAGCTAAATACCAAAATTTGGCTTGATGAAGCTTTGATAGAGTATTTACCATCAAAATCGGTTTGCGTTCCAGATTTTGTTCCTTTGACTATTACACTAACACCTGGTAAAGGCATTCCTGCATTGTCAGAAACTGTTCCCGAAACAGCTCTTTCTTGCGCAAAAGAAAGTTGCGCAACTAGTACTAATAAAAGCACTAAGAATCCATTGAACTTTAGTTTCATTTTTAAATATTTTGAATTAGTATCGCAAAACTCTTAATAATTTGTTAACTTTCCTAGTAAAATATTTTTTTTTTTCGTTAAAGGTCAAAATTTAACATTATAACATATGTTTATGATAGTGTTATATAATTGTAACTCCTGAATTTTCTCTCCGCCATTTGTAAGGTTAATATTTATTAATCCGTTAGGAGTTTGTATTGATGTTCCAATTCCAATTCCTATTAATTTTTTTATTTTTTTTGGGTCCGAAAGGCTTGTTAAGTCTTGATATATTCCGTAATCGAGAATGGAGTTAATATAAAGATTGGAAGAAACGATATATCTGTACTCTGTAAGAATGCTGCTTGCAAAGTTTGCCTGAAGACTGTTTTCCAAAAAACCTCTGATTGACTTATTTCCGCCGAAACGAAATAATTCATTAGAAATGTAATTTTTGCTTTGCAAATAAAAATTTTGTGAATTTATGTTAATATAATTTTTACTGTTGAGTTCAAAATTATAGCCGGCATTTAGATTTACAAAAAATTGGCTGCTTGGCCCCGCTGTTTCTAAGTCACTATTTGTGTCTCTTTTTCCGAGCCCGATTAATGAATTTAAAAAAGCTTTTTTCTGCATTAAGTTATTGCCGTAGTCTGTTTTTTTATACTCGTATGTTGATGTAAAATATGAATTATTGAAGTCACTTATAATTGCATTGTTTGTGTTTTGAATATCGCTTGATTCTGTGGATTGGTATCCCAGATATATTTTTGAATTATAATTGATGTAATATCCAAGGTCAATAGCAGTTTTTGTGTTTTGAAAAGTACTGTCCTGCTTAAAGATGTTTAATTGGGCTTTGATTCCAAGTGAAGATTTAAAAATATATGGAATTTCAAGTCTTGTGTTAAAAGTTTTTTGTTGATTTCCGTCACTTTTCCAGTACAAAGAAAATTGTTCTCCCGCATGAAGTGTGTTGATTAGTAAAACGTCAAGATAACCGTTGAGTGTTACTTTTTTATTTTCATCATTTGAAAAACCAATAAATCCATCAAATGTATTTGCTTTTCTTTTTTCTACATATGCATAAATTTTAGTTGAGTCCTTTGTGAAAAGTATTTCAGGATATTTTGTTTGAGAAACATACTCAAAATTGTTTATGTCTTCGTAAAGCTGTTTTGTAATTTCTCGATTAAATATTTTGTTTAGATATTTTTTATTAAGTTGTTTTAGATGTCCTTTCGGAAAAAAATTAGCAGAATTGTTATTTGCATAATTTAGGATAATAGAATTTAAAGTTCTTTTTTTCTCAGATTCAAAATTTAAGTCGGCATAAATTATTAAATTCTTTCTCCGGATATTTTTGAGTTTTATTTTATTGAGTGCAAAACCTGCTTTTTCGGCACTAATTGTTTTTTGATTTAAGTAGTTTTCAATTTCAGGATAAGGAATAATTACGGTGTCGTTTAGTGTTTCTTCGAAATTTAAAAATGGATAATTTATACCTATATATATATGCACATATTTTACTCTTTTTTTTAAGTCTAAAAATGATATATAAGTGCTGTCATTTATTTGTTTGGTTTCTACTGTTTTGACATCCAAATAGCCTTCTTTGGAAAGTCTGTTTGAAGTGAGTTTGATCTCATTAAAAAGAGATTTTATATTTGTGTGAGCAGTCTTGTAATTTAGTGAGTCAATAGTTTTGTTTTCAATACTGTTTGATCCGTTTATTTTTAAATAAAAATTTTGAGTGTAAGCGGAGATGCTTATCAAAAGAAAAAACAATGTCTGAAAAAACTTTTTCAATTTGTATAATTTTTGTTTAATTAAACGAAGTGCAAATATCTATTGTTTGTTTGAAAAAACATACTATTAAATAATCTTGTTGAAAATTAATAGATTAACGTTTGTATACTGAAATTTATTTTATACATTTGCAACCCCGTAAAAAGCGGGAATTTAATATCATATTAATTTTTAGTATTAATTATGCCAACAATTCAACAATTAGTAAGAACAGGAAGAACTCAGATAACTAAGAAGAGTAAATCGGTTGCTTTAGATTCTTGTCCTCAAAGAAGAGGGGTTTGTACGCGTGTTTACACTACTACACCAAAAAAACCAAACTCTGCAATGCGTAAAGTTGCGCGTGTACGTTTGACAAATGGTAATGAGGTGAATGCTTACATCCCTGGAGAAGGACACAATTTACAAGAGCACTCGATAGTATTAGTTAGAGGCGGAAGGGTAAAAGATTTACCAGGTGTTAGATATCATATCGTTCGTGGAGCGCTTGACACGTCAGGTGTTGCAGGAAGAACGCAAAGAAGATCTAAGTACGGTGCTAAACGCCCAAAAGAAGCAAAAAAGTAATTTAAAAACTTTTAAGAAAAAGACATGAGAAAAAGAGCGGCAAAGAAAAGACCACTTTTACCAGATCCAAGATTTAATGATCAATTGGTAACACGTTTTGTAAACAACTTAATGTGGGACGGTAAGAAGTCTACAGCTTTTAAAGTTTTTTATGATGCTATTGATATCATCGAAACTAAGAAGCAAAATGATGAAAAAACTTCATTAGAAATTTGGAAAGATGCTTTAACAAACGTTATGCCTCACGTAGAAGTACGTAGCCGTAGAGTTGGTGGAGCTACATTTCAAATTCCAATGCAAATTCGTCCAGACAGAAAGATCTCTATGGCAATGAAGTGGTTAATACTTTATTCTAGAAGAAGAAACGAAAAATCTATGGCACAACGTTTAGCATCAGAGTGTTTAGCTGCTGCTAAAGAAGAAGGTGCTGCAGTTAAGAAAAGAATGGATACTCACAAAATGGCAGAAGCTAACAAAGCATTCTCTCACTTTAGATTTTAATTCGTAAGAAATGGCTAGAGATTTAAAATATACAAGAAATATCGGAATCGCTGCTCACATTGATGCTGGTAAAACAACAACTACTGAGCGTATTCTTTTTTATACTGGAAAATCACACAAAATTGGTGAGGTGCACGATGGTGCTGCAACAATGGACTGGATGGCACAAGAGCAGGAAAGAGGTATTACAATTACTTCTGCAGCTACAACTTGTACTTGGAATTTTCCAACTGAGCAAGGTAAAGTTCTTCCGGAATCATTACCTTATCACTTTAATATTATTGATACTCCTGGACACGTTGACTTTACTGTAGAGGTAAACCGTTCTTTACGTGTACTTGATGGTTTAGTTTTCTTGTTTAGTGCTGTTGATGGTGTTGAGCCGCAATCAGAAACTAACTGGAGACTTGCGGATCAATATAGAGTTCCACGTATGGGATTCGTAAATAAAATGGACCGTCAAGGTGCAAACTTCTTAGCAGTATGCGGACAGGTTAAAGATATGTTGAAATCGAATGCGGTTGCAATTACTTTACCTATTGGTGATGAGGCTGATTTTAAAGGTATTGTTGACTTAGTTAAAAATCAGGCTATCGTATGGCATGATGAAACTCAAGGAGCTACTTTTGATATCGTTGATATTCCTGCTGACATGGTTGACGAGGTTAGACAATACCGTTCTATCCTTATCGAAGAAATTGCTACTTACGACGAAAATCTTTTAGATAAGTATATGGAGGATGAGAACTCTATTACTGAAGAAGAGATTAATAATGCTTTAAGAGCTGCTACAATCGACATGGCAATCATTCCTATGCTTGCTGGTTCTTCTTTCAAAAATAAAGGAGTTCAGTTTATGTTAGATGCAGTTTGTAAATATTTGCCATCTCCTTTAGATAAAGAAGGTATCGAAGGTATTCATCCTGATGATGCTGATTTATTAGAAGAAGATCAAACTAAAATTTTACGTAAGCCAGATGTAAAAGAGCCGTTTGCTGCTTTGGCATTTAAAATTGCTACTGACCCATTCGTAGGTCGTTTAGCTTTCTTCCGTGCTTATTCTGGACGTTTAGATGCTGGTTCTTATGTTTTAAATACTCGTTCTGGTAACAAAGAGAGAATTTCTCGTATTTACCAAATGCACGCTAACAAACAAAATCCAATCGACTTTATTGAGGCTGGAGATATTGGAGCTGCTGTAGGGTTTAAAGATATCAAAACTGGAGATACATTATGTGATGAAAAGAATCCAATTATTTTGGAGTCTATGAAATTCCCTGATCCTGTAATTGGTATTGCAATTGAGCCGAAAACTAAAGCTGACGTTGATAAAATGGGTATGGCTTTGGCAAAATTAGCTGAAGAAGATCCGACTTTTACTGTTAGAACAGACGAAGCTTCAGGTCAAACTATTATCTCTGGTATGGGTGAGCTTCACTTAGATATCTTGGTTGATAGAATGAAACGTGAATTCAAAGTTGAAGTAAACCAAGGTGAGCCTCAAGTTGAGTACAAAGAAGCATTTACAAGATCTGCAACACACAGAGAAACTTACAAAAAACAATCTGGGGGTCGTGGTAAATTCGGTGATATCGTATTTACAATCGAACCTGCTGATGAAGTTGATGGTAAAGTTCCAGTTGGATTACAGTTTATCAATGCTGTAAAAGGTGGTAACGTTCCTAAAGAATATATCCCGGCTGTTGAAAAAGGATTTAGAGAAGCTATGAAAACTGGTCCATTAGCAGGATATGCTGTAGATAGTTTAAAAGTGACTTTGACAGATGGATCTTTCCACCCTGTGGATTCTGATGCTCTTTCTTTTGAATTAGCTGCAAGAATGGGTTATAAAGAATCTGGTAAAGCTGCAGGAGCTGTTATCTTAGAACCAATCATGAAAATCGAAGTTATTACTCCTGAAGAAAACATGGGTGATATCGTTGGTGACTTGAACCGTCGTAGAGGTCAGGTTAATGATATGGGTGATAGAAATGGTGCTAAAACTATTAAAGCTGATGTGCCTTTGTCAGAAATGTTTGGATACGTAACAACGTTAAGAACATTATCTTCTGGTAGAGCTACTTCAACAATGGAGTTTTCTCACTATGCAGAAACACCTTCTAACGTTTCAGAAGAGGTAATCAAAAAAGCAAAAGGTAACGCTTAATTTTAAGAAAATGAGTCAAAAAATCAGAATAAAACTAAAATCTTACGATCACATGTTGGTAGATAAATCTGCTGAAAAGATCGTAAAAACAGTAAAAACTACTGGAGCGGTTGTAACAGGTCCAATTCCGTTGCCAACTCACAAAAAACTTTTCACTGTATTACGTTCTCCGCACGTTAACAAAAAAGCGAGAGAGCAATTTGAAGTAATGTCATACAAGAGATTGATTGATATTTATTCATCTTCATCTAAAACTATTGATGCTTTAATGAAACTTGAATTGCCAAGTGGAGTTGAAGTTGAAATAAAAGTATAATTTTTTTATATTTTTAATATATAAAAAGCGAGGCATTTTTGTCTCGCTTTTTTTTGTTTATACATGAAGGTTTTTTATTTGAAATTTTAAAGATTGTAAAATATTGAAATGTTTAAAACTCTTTGTTTTAGCGCGGTGCGGAAGTTTTTTGTTGTTATTTATGTGATTAAATGTTAAGTGTGAAAGATATTTAATTTAAATGTAAGGTTTGAATTTTAGAATGAAAATGGTCACTTTTGCGATGCGTTTAATGCTTGGATTTTGATAATGAGCGATTTAATTTTTATAACTGTTTGGTATATTCAATTTTAATATCTACTTTTGCACTCCCTGTTTGGAAATTTCTGTTATTTTCAAATTGAAGGGAATTTTAGTAATTAATAATTAATATTTATGTCTGGGTTAATTGGTAAAAAAATCGGCATGACTAGTATTTTCGACGAAAACGGGAAAAACATTCCTTGTACAGTAATCGAGGCTGGGCCGTGTGTTGTTACCCAAGTCAGAACCAAAGGTGTTGACGGGTACGAAGCGTTGCAACTTGGTTTCGATGACAAAAACGAGAAACATTCTACTAAAGCGGCTTTAGGTCACTTTAAAAAAGCTGGAACTGTTGCTAAGAAAAAAGTCGTTGAATTCCAAGATTTTGCAACTGAACAAAAATTAGGAGATCTTATTGATGTTTCTATTTTTGAAGAAGGAGAATTTGTAGACGTACAAGGTGTGTCTAAAGGTAAAGGTTTCCAGGGGGTTGTTAAACGTCACGGTTTTGGTGGTGTTGGGCAAGCTACTCATGGTCAGCACAACCGTTTAAGAGCGCCAGGTTCTGTAGGAGCTTCTTCTTATCCATCTAGAGTATTCAAAGGAATGCGTATGGCTGGAAGAATGGGAGGAGATAATGTAAAAGTTCAAAACCTTAGAGTTTTAAAAGTAGTTGCTGAGAAGAATCTACTTGTTGTTAAAGGATGTATTCCTGGGCACAAAAACTCTTACGTAATCATTCAGAAGTAATGGAAGTAAAAGTATTAGATTTCAACGGAAAAGATACTGGTAGAAAAGTTCAACTTTCTGATTCAGTATTCGCAATTGAACCAAACAATCACGCAGTATATCTTGATGTTAAGCAATATCTTGCTAACCAAAGACAAGGAACTCACAAAGCTAAAGAAAGAGCTGAAGTAACTGGAAGTACGCGTAAGATTAAAAAGCAAAAAGGTACGGGTACAGCTCGTGCGGGAAGTGTTAAGAATCCTTTGTTTAAAGGTGGAGGAACAGTTTTCGGACCAAGACCAAGAAGTTATTCATTTAAATTGAATAAAGGCTTGAAAAGATTGGCTAGAAAATCAGCTTTCTCAATCAAAGCAAAAGAGTCAAATATTATCGTTCTTGAAGACTTTAATTTTGATGCGCCAAACACTAAAAATTTCATTAACGTTTTGAAAGCTTTAGGGTTAGAAAATAAAAAATCTCTATTTGTGTTGGGAGAGTCAAATAAAAATGTATATTTGTCGTCACGCAATTTAAAGGCTTCTAATGTCGTAACTAGCTCAGAATTAAGCACTTACGCAATATTAAACACTAATAATTTGGTGCTTTTGGAAGGTTCTTTAGAGTTAATTGAAGAAAATTTAAGTAAATAATAGGAGTATGAGTATCATAATTAGACCTATAGTAACTGAAAAAGTAACCAAAGAAAGTGAAGTTCTAAACCGCTTCGGATTCGTTGTTGACAAAAAAGCAAACAAAGTTCAAATTAAGAAAGCTGTTGAGGCTGCTTATGGAGTAACTATCGTTTCTGTTAACACAATGAATGTGAGACCAGACAGATCTACTAAATACACTAAAAGTGGTTTAATCAGTGGAAAGACAAATGCAATCAAAAAAGCAATTGTTCAAGTACAAGAAGGAGAAACAATTGATTTTTACAACAATATCTAAGATAGAAAAATGTCAGTAAGAAAATTAAAACCTATTACCCCAGGTCAGCGATTTAGAGTTGTGAATGGTTATGACGCCATTACAACTGATAAGCCGGAACGCTCTTTGATAGCGCCGATAAAAAACTCTGGAGGTAGAAATAGTCAAGGAAAGATGACCATGCGTTATACGGGTGGTGGTCACAAGCAGAGATATCGTATTATTGATTTCAAAAGAACTAAAGATGGAATTCCAGCTACAGTGAAATCAATCGAATACGATCCAAATCGTACTGCATTTATCGCTTTATTGGCTTATGCTGATGGAGAGAAAACTTATGTAATTGCTCAAAATGGATTGAAAGTTGGTCAGAAATTAGTTTCTGGTCCAGAATCTCAGCCTGAAATTGGTAATACATTACCTTTAAGCAGAATTCCTCTTGGAACTGTTATATCTTGTATTGAGTTACGTCCAGGACAAGGAGCTGTAATTGCTCGTTCAGCTGGAACTTTTGCTCAGTTAATGGCAAGAGACGGGAAATACGCTACAATTAAAATGCCATCTGGAGAGACAAGATTGATCTTGTTAACTTGTTCGGCTACAATTGGAGCTGTTTCTAATTCTGACCACCAATTAGTTGTATCTGGTAAAGCAGGTAGAACAAGATGGTTAGGAAGAAGACCTAGAACTAGACCAGTAGCGATGAACCCTGTTGATCACCCTATGGGAGGTGGTGAAGGACGTTCTTCTGGAGGGCACCCACGTTCAAGAAACGGATTGCCAGCTAAAGGTTACAGAACTCGTTCTAAGAAAAACCCGAGTAACAAGTATATCGTAGAACGTAGAAAGAAATAATAAGATATGGCACGTTCATTAAAAAAAGGACCTTTCGTTCATTATAAATTAGACAAGAAAGTTCAGGAAAACGTAGAAAGTGGTAAAAATAGTGTAGTAAAGACTTGGTCTAGAGCTTCTATGATTACTCCGGATTTCGTTGGACAAACTATCGCAGTTCATAACGGTCGTCAATTTGTACCAGTTTACGTAACAGAAAACATGGTAGGTCACAAATTAGGAGAGTTTTCACCAACTAGATCTTTTAGAGGTCATGCTGGAGCAAAAAATAAAGGTAAAAAATAAGAAGCAATGGGAGTTCGTAAAAGAGAAACAGCAGATGCGAGAAAAGAGGCTAATAAGTCTATTGCTTTCGCAAAATTGAATAACTGCCCTACTTCACCTAGAAAAATGCGCTTAGTAGCGGACTTGGTAAGAGGTCAGAAGGTAGAAAGAGCACTTAACATTTTAAGATTCAGTTCTAAAGAAGCTTCAAGAAAATTAGAAAAACTATTATTATCTGCAATCAATAACTGGGAGCAAAAAAATAGTGAAGGTAATTTAGAAGAAGCTGGATTATTTGTTAAAGAGATCAGAGTAGATGGTGGTATGATGTTAAAAAGACTTCGTCCAGCTCCACAAGGTCGTGCACACAGAATAAGAAAACGTTCTAACCACGTAACAATCGTGCTTGGAGCTATCAATAACACACAAAGCAATTCTTAAGCAGCATGGGACAAAAGACAAATCCAATTGGAAATAGACTTGGTATCATCAGAGGATGGGACTCAAACTGGTATGGTGGAAATGATTACGGTGATAAACTTGCCGAAGATCACAAAATCAGAAAGTATATCCACGCTCGTTTATCAAAAGCTAGTGTATCTAAAGTAATCATCGAGAGAACTTTAAAGCTTGTAACCGTTACTATCACTACTGCTAGACCTGGTATCATTATCGGAAAAGGCGGACAAGAGGTAGACAAGTTAAAAGAAGAACTTAAGAAAGTTACTGACAAAGAGGTTCAAATTAACATCTTTGAAATTAAAAGACCTGAATTAGATGCTTATCTTGTGGCGACAAGCATCGCTCGTCAAATCGAAAGCCGTATCTCTTACAGACGTGCAATCAAAATGGCTATTGCTGCTTCTATGCGTATGAACGCTGAAGGTATCAAAGTTTTGATTTCTGGTCGTTTGAATGGTGCTGAGATGGCGCGTTCAGAAGGTTTCAAAGAAGGTAGAATTCCTCTATCAACTTTCAGAGCTGATATTGATTATGCTTTGGCGGAAGCTCACACTACTTATGGTAGAATGGGAATCAAAGTATGGATCATGAAAGGTGAAGTTTATGGAAAGAGAGATCTTTCTCCACTTGCTGGAATGGATAAAAAACAATCTGGTACTGGCGGTGGTAAAGGTGGAGATGCCCCTAGAGGTAAATCTAACTTTAATAAAGGTGGAAAACCAGACGCTCGTAAAAGAAAGTAAATTTTTAAACTAAAGAAAAATGTTACAGCCTAAAAGAACAAAATACCGTAAGGTACAAAAAGGTAAAATGAAAGGTAACTCTCAAAGAGGGCATGAACTTTCAAATGGAATGTTTGGTATTAAATCTGTACATGAAGATGGAATGTTCTTAACTTCTCGTCAAATCGAAGCTGCACGTATTGCTGCAACTCGTTACATGAAAAGAGAGGGACAATTATGGATTAAAATATTTCCAGACAAACCTATTACTAAGAAACCTCTTGAAGTACGTATGGGTAAAGGTAAAGGAGCAGTTGAGTATTGGGCTGCTGTTGTTAAACCAGGAAGAATTATGTTTGAAGTTGGAGGGGTTCCATTATCAGTTGCAAAAGAGGCTTTACGTCTTGCAGCTCAAAAACTTCCAGTAAAAACTAAGTTCGTCGTTGCTAGAGATTTCGAAGCATAATTTATATTTATTATGAAACAATCAGAAATAAAAGATCTTTCTGCAGCGGAGTTGCAAGAAAAGCTTAGTCAAACTAAGAAAGTATATGCTGACCTAAAAATGGCTCACGCTATTTCTCCAATTGCTAACCCGCTTCAAATTAGAAGTGTTAGAAGAACAGTTGCAAGACTAGCTACAGAGTTAACTAAAAGAGAGTTACAATAATTGTATTCTGCTGAAAGATGGAAGAAAAAAGAAATTTAAGAAAAGAAAGAATAGGTGTTGTTACTTCAAATAAGATGGATAAATCTATCGTTATTTCTGAGGTAAGAAAAGTAAAACACCCATTATACGGTAAGTTCGTGTTGAAAACTAAGAAATATGTTGCACACGACGAAACAAACGACTGTAACATTGGAGATACTGTAAGAATTAGCGAAACGCGTCCTTTAAGTAAAACAAAATGTTGGAGATTAGTTGAAATCTTAGAAAGAGCTAAATAATTATGGTACAACAAGAATCAAGACTAAAAGTAGCAGATAACACGGGAGCTAAAGAAGTTTTAACTATTCGTGTTTTAGGAGGTACTAAAAGAAGATATGCCTCTGTTGGTGACAAAATTGTAGTTTCTATCAAAGATGCAACTCCAAACGGAAACGTAAAAAAAGGAGCTGTTTCAACTGCAGTTGTTGTACGTACTAAAAAAGAAGTGAGAAGAGCTGATGGTTCTTATATCCGTTTCGATGACAATGCATGTGTTCTATTGAATGCTGCAGGAGAAATGAGAGGAACTCGTGTTTTTGGTCCGGTAGCAAGAGAACTTCGTGAAAAACAATTCATGAAAATTGTATCATTAGCACCAGAAGTGCTTTAATTCGTTTTAAGATGATAAAGCTAAAAATAAAATCAGGAGATATCGTAAGAGTTATTGCTGGAGACCATAAAGGTGCTGAAGGTAAAGTTTTACGTGTTTACCGTGAAAAAAACAAAGCGATCGTTGAAGGTGTAAACCTGGTTTCAAAACATACTAAACCAAGTGCTAAAAACCCTCAAGGTGGTATCGTTAAGAAAGAGGCTTCTATTCAAATTTCTAACATTGCTTTAATTGATCCTAAAACTAAGGAAACAACTAGAGTAGGTATTAGAGTAGAAGGAGATAAGAAAGTAAGATTTTCAAAAAAATCTAATCAAGTACTATAGTAATGGCATATACACCTAGACTAAAAGAAGAATATAAGAGTAGAGTGATCTCTGCTCTTAAAGAAGAATTCGGATATACAAACGTAATGCAAGTTCCTAAACTTGAAAAAATCGTTTTGAGCCGTGGAGTTGGTGCAGCTGTATCTGATAAAAAACTTATTGACTATGCAGTTGATGAGTTAACAAAGATCACTGGACAAAAAGCAGTATCTACAATTTCTAAGAAAGACGTTGCGTCTTTCAAATTAAGAAAAGGGATGCCTATTGGAGCAAAAGTTACTTTACGTGGCGAAAGAATGTATGAGTTTTTAGATAGACTTATTACTTCTGCTTTACCACGTGTTAGAGATTTTGGTGGTATTAAAGCTACTGGTTTCGACGGAAGAGGTAACTACAATCTTGGAGTTTTGGAGCAAATCATTTTCCCAGAAATTGATATTGACAAAGTAAACAAAATCTCAGGAATGGATATTACATTTGTTACTACTGCAAAAACAGACAAGGAAGCAAAGTCATTATTGGCTGAATTAGGATTACCTTTTAAAAAGAATTAAGACATGGCTAAAGAATCAATGAAAGCCCGCGAGGTGAAAAGAGAGAAAACGGTAGCTAAGTATGCTGAAAAGAGAAAAGCTTTATTAGAAGCTGGAGACTATGAAGGTTTACAAAGATTACCTAAAAATGCTTCACCTGTTCGTTTACACAATCGTTGCAAATTAACTGGAAGACCTAGAGGTTATATCCGTCAATTCGGTATCTCTCGTGTAACTTTCCGTGAAATGGCTAACAATGGATTAATTCCAGGTGTAAAAAAAGCCAGCTGGTAATTTAAAAAAGTTTATAAATTGATTAAAGGTTCAGGAGGCGGGTGCTTCCTGAAAACCATAATCGCAATCAAATACATATGTATACAGATCCTATTGCAGATTATTTGACTAGAGTTCGTAACGCTGTGGCTGCAAACCACAAAGTTGTTGAAATTCCAGCTTCTAATCTTAAAAAAGAAATAACTAAGATCTTATTTGATCAAGGTTATATCTTAAGTTACAAATTTGAGACGAACACTGTTCAAGGTTCTATCAAAATTGCTTTAAAGTATGATAAAGATACTAAAGAGCCTGTAATTAAAGATATCCAAAGAATTAGTAAACCTGGTTTACGTAAGTACGCAGGTGCTGCCAAATTACCAAGAATCCTTAACGGATTAGGAATTGCTATTGTTTCTACATCAAAAGGTTTGATGACAGGAAAACAAGCTAAGCAATTAAATGTAGGTGGTGAAGTAATTTGTTACGTATACTAATTTTAAACACTAGATAAGATGTCAAGAATAGGTAAAAGCCCAATTGTAATCCCTGCTGGTGTAACTGTAGAAGTTAAAGACGGTATTATTACAGTAAAAGGAAAAAAAGGTCAGCTAGTTCAGGAGTTTTCGGACGTAACTGTAAAAGTTGAAGGCGATCAAGTATCAGTAGAAAGATCGTCTGATCATAAAGACCACAGAGCAAAACACGGATTATTTAGATCTTTGATCAATAATATGATTATCGGTGTTTCTGAAGGTTTCACAAAAGAACTAGAATTAGTTGGAGTTGGTTATAGAGCTTCAAACCAAGGACAAAAATTAGATTTAGCTCTTGGATATTCTCACAATATTGTTTTAGAAATTGCTCCAGAAGTATCTTTAGAAACAATATCTGAAAAAGGTAAAAACCCAATCGTAAAATTAACATCATTTGACAAACAACTTTTAGGACAGGTTGCTGCGAAAATCAGAGGTTTCCGTAAGCCTGAGCCATACAAAGGTAAAGGTGTTAAATTTGTGGGTGAAGTATTAAGAAGAAAAGCAGGTAAATCAGCTTAAAATATAAGATTATGTCATTAACAAAATCTGAAAGAAGACAGAGAATTAAATTCAGAATTAGAAAAACAATTAGTGGTTCTGCTGCTAAACCAAGACTATCTGTATTTAGAAGTAACAAAGAAATTTATGCTCAACTTATTGATGATGTAAATGGAGTTACTATATTAGCTGCATCTTCGAGAGAAAAAGAAATAGGAAAAGGTACTAACGTTGAAATCGCTGCTGCTGTTGGAAAATTAGTTGCAGAGAAAGCGTTACAAGCTGGGATTGATACCATTACTTTCGATAGAGGTGGTTATTTATATCACGGTCGTATTAAATCATTAGCAGAAGGCGCAAGAGCCGCTGGACTTAAATTCTAATATATTATGTCTAAATACAAAAATGTAGAATTGGTAAAACCTAGTGGTCTTGAACTTAAAGATCGTCTGGTAAGTGTGAATCGTGTTACTAAAGTTACAAAAGGAGGTAGAGCTTTTGGTTTTTCTGCTATTGTAGTTGTAGGTGATGAAAATGGAGTAGTTGGTCACGGATTAGGAAAATCTAAAGATGTTTCTGAAGCAATTGCGAAAGCAGTAGAAGATGCTAAGAAAAATTTAGTAAAAATTCCTTTGAATGGTCAATCAGTTCCTCACGAACAAAAAGGTAAATTTGGTGGTGCACGTGTATTCTTAATTCCTGCTTCTCATGGTACAGGGGTTATTGCTGGTGGAGCTGTTCGTTCAGTTCTTGAATCAGTAGGAATTCACGACGTATTATCAAAATCTCAAGGATCATCAAATCCTCATAACGTAGTTAAAGCAACTTTTGATGCTTTATTACAAATGAGAAGCGCTCATACTGTTGCAAAACAGAGAGGAGTTTCTTTAGAAAAAGTTTTTAAAGGTTAATCAAGGAAATTATGGCTAAATTATTAGTAAAACAAGTAAGAAGCAAGATCAACTGTCCTCTTTCTCAAAAGAGAGGTTTAGAAGCTTTAGGTCTACGTAAATTAGGACAAGTTGTGGAGCATGAATCAAATCCTGCTATCCTTGGTATGATAAACAAAGTTAAACACTTAGTTTCTGTTGAAGAAGCTAAATAACAAATACTGTTATGAATTTAAGTAACTTACAACCTGCTGAAGGATCAACGCACAATCAAAATAAAAGAGTAGGTAGAGGAGAAGGTTCTGGAAAAGGTGGTACTTCTGCAAGAGGTCACAAAGGAGCAAAATCTCGTTCTGGTTATTCTAAAAAGATTGGTTTTGAGGGTGGACAAATGCCACTTCAAAGACGTGTTCCTAAGTTTGGTTTCAAAAACATCAATCGTAAAGAATACGAAGGTGTTAATTTAGATACGCTTCAATTATTAGTAGACAATGGTGTGATTACTGATTCTGTTTCTATGACAGATTTCGTAGCAAATCGTCTTGCTTCAAAAAATGAAATCGTTAAGATTTTAGGTAGAGGTGAATTGAAAGCAAAATTAAAAGTAACTGCCCACAAATTTACTGCTACTGCAAAAGCTGCTATTGAAGCTGCTGGTGGTGAAGCTGTAACTATATAACTTATCTATTAAGATGAAGAAATTTATTGAATCACTAAGTAATGTTTGGAAAATCGAAGAACTGAAAAACAGAATCTTAATTACATTAGGATTACTTTTAGTCTATCGTTTTGGTGCACATGTTACGCTTCCGGGGATTGATGCAACTCAATTAACTGGTTTAGCGGGACAAACTAAAAATGGTTTAGGATCTATCCTAGACATGTTTACTGGGGGTGCTTTCTCTAAAGCTTCAGTTTTTGCTTTAGGTATCATGCCTTATATTTCTGCATCTATTGTTGTTCAGTTAATGGGAATTGCTATTCCTTATTTACAAAAACTTCAGAATGATGGAGAAAGTGGTAGAAAAAAGATTAATCAAATCACTCGTTGGTTGACTATAGCTATTACACTGGTTCAAGGTCCAACTTATATCTATAATTTATACAGAACATTGCCTGGTAGTGCTTTTCTACTAGGCTTTAATTCTCCTGAATTTTTGTTCTCGTCTGTTATCATCTTAGTTACTGGTACAATTTTTGCTATGTGGCTTGGTGAAAAAATTACAGATAAAGGTATTGGAAATGGAATTTCATTATTAATTATGGTTGGTATCCTGGCTCGTTTACCACAAGCTTTTATTCAAGAGTTTACAACGAGAGTTACCAATAACAATGGAGGTCCAATGTTGTTAGTTATTGAAATTATTGTGTGGTTATTAGTAATCATTTCTTGTGTATTGCTTACTATGGCAGTACGTAAAATTCCGGTACAATACGCTCGTCGTACAACAACTGGAGATTACGAGCAGGATTTGGCAGGTGGTAATAGACAATGGATTCCTCTTAAGCTTAACGCTTCTGGAGTTATGCCAATCATTTTTGCTCAGGCAATTATGTTTATACCTGCAGCTGTAGCTGGACTTTCTAAGTCAGATACATCACAATCTATTGTTGGTGCATTTAGTAATATGTTTGGTTTTTGGTATAATTTTGTTTTTGCAACTTTAATTATTGTATTTACATTCTTTTATACTGCGATCACTGTACCTACTAACAAAATGGCTGATGATTTAAAAAGAAGCGGTGGTTTTATTCCAGGCGTTCGTCCGGGAGCTGAAACTTCAGATTTTTTAGATAAAGTGATGTCTTTAATAACTTTCCCAGGATCTTTATTCCTTGCTTTAATTGCTGTGTTCCCAGCTATTGTTGTAAGTATTATGGATGTACAACAATCTTGGGCAATGTTTTTTGGAGGTACCTCATTAATAATTATGGTTGGGGTTGCAATAGATACTATTCAACAAATCAACTCATACTTGTTAAACAAGCATTATGATGGTTTAATGAAGACTGGTAAAAATAGAAAAGCAGTAGCTTAATATATTTATGGCAAAACAATCAGCAATAGAACAAGACGGATCAATCATTGAAGCATTGTCAAATGCGATGTTCCGTGTGGAGTTAGAAAATGGACATATTGTAATTGCTCATATTTCTGGAAAAATGCGAATGCATTATATCAAGTTATTACCTGGTGATAAAGTGAAACTGGAAATGAGTCCTTACGATTTGTCAAAAGCAAGAATTACTTATCGATATTAAAGGATATTCACTATGAAAGTTAGAGCATCAGTAAAAAAGAGAAGTGCCGAGTGCATTATCGTGCGTAGAAAAGGAAGATTGTACGTGATAAACAAAAAGAATCCTAGATTTAAACAAAGACAAGGATAATTATGGCAAGAATAGCAGGGGTAGATATCCCAAAAAACAAAAGAGGTGTTATAGCACTTACCTACATCTTCGGATTAGGAAAAAGTAGAGCTATTGAGATTTTAGAAAAAGCTCAAGTTAGCCAAGATAAAAAAGTTCAAGATTGGAATGATGACGAGATCGGAGCGATTCGTGATGCTGTTTCATTTTACAAAATTGAAGGAGAATTACGTTCTGAAGTTTCTTTGAACATCAAACGTTTAATGGATATTGGTTGTTATAGAGGTATTCGTCATAGATCTGGTCTTCCATTAAGAGGTCAAAGAACTAAAAACAACTCTAGAACAAGAAAAGGAAAAAGAAAAACTGTTGCTAACAAGAAAAAAGCAACTAAATAATAAGTAATATGGCTAAAGCAACTGCAAAAAAACGTAAAGTTATCGTTGAATCAACGGGTGAAGCTCATATTTCTTCGACTTTCAACAATATTATCATTTCTTTGACAAATAAGAAAGGTGAAGTTATTGCTTGGTCTTCAGCTGGTAAAATGGGTTTCAGAGGTTCTAAAAAGAACACTCCGTATGCAGCTCAAATGGCAGCAGAAGATTGCAGCAAGGTAGCTCTTGAGGCAGGACTTAAAAAAGTTAAGGTTTATGTAAAAGGACCAGGAAACGGACGTGAGTCTGCTATCCGTTCTATTCATAACGGTGGAATTGAAGTTACTGAGATCATCGACGTTACTCCAATGCCGCACAACGGATGTCGTCCTCCAAAAAGACGTAGAGTTTAATTTTTTATTTTTTATAGTATAAACAAGGTAGAACATAGATTATCGAAGGATTAGACCTGAATTCATAATTTCTACCTTAAATTTTTTTTAAAATGGCAAGATATACTGGTCCAAAAACCAAAATCGCTCGTAAATTTGGCGAAGCAATCTTCGGAGATGATAAATCTTTCGAAAAAAGAAATTACCCACCTGGACAACACGGGATGGCTAAGAAAAGAGGAAAAAAATCTGAGTACGCTGTTCAGTTAATGGAAAAGCAAAAAGCTAAATATTCTTATGGAATTTTAGAAAAACAATTCAGAAATTTATTCGAAAAAGCATCAGCTACTAAAGGTGTAACTGGTGAGGTTTTATTACAACTATGTGAAGCAAGATTAGATAATGTTGTTTTTAGAATGGGAATTGCTCCATCTAGAAGAGGTGCTCGTCAAATTGTATCTCACAGACACATTACAGTAAACGGAGAAGTTGTAAACATTCCTTCTTACCACCTAAAACCTGGTGATAAAGTTGCAGTTCGTGAAAAATCTAAATCTTTAGAGGCTATCGAGCGTTCTTTATCAAATTCAAGTCATGTTTATGAATGGATTACCTGGAACAATGATCTTAAAGAAGGAACTTTTGTTTCTATACCTGCGAGACTTCAAATTCCAGAAAACATTAAAGAACAATTAATCGTAGAGTTGTACAACAAATAATAATTGACTTAGTCGAAATTTATGGCAATATTTAATTTTCAAAAGCCCGATAAAGTTATCATGATCGATTCAACCGATTTTGAAGGTAAATTCGAATTTAGACCTTTAGAACCTGGTTACGGATTGACAGTTGGTAATGCACTTAGAAGAGTTTTGCTTTCAGCGTTAGAAGGTTATGCAATTACATCTGTTCGTATCGAAGGTGTAGATCATGAGTTTTCTACTATTTCAGGTGTTGTTGAAGATGTTACCGAAATTATCCTTAATCTGAAACAAGTACGTTTCAAACGTCAAATTGAAGATATCGATAATGAATCAGTTACTATTTCTGTTTCTGGTAAAGATCAATTAACAGCAGGTGATTTTCAAAAATTTATCTCAGGTTTCCAAGTTTTGAATCCAGACCTTGTTATCTGTAACTTAGATTCTAAAATCAAATTGAACTTCGATTTAACAATCGAAAAAGGTAGAGGATACGTTCCTGCTGAAGAGAACAAAAAACAGAATGCTGCAATTGGAACGATTTTTACAGATTCTATTTTTACTCCGGTAAAAAATGTAAAATATGCAATCGAAAATTTCCGTGTAGAGCAAAAAACAGATTACGAAAAATTAGTTTTTGAAATTAAAACTGATGGTTCTATCAATCCAAAAGATGCTCTTACTGAAGCTGCTAAAGTTTTAATTCACCATTTCATGTTGTTTTCTGATGAAAGAATTACACTTGAGGCTGACGAAATTGCACAAACAGAATCGTATGATGAAGAGTCATTGCATATGAGACAATTGCTTAAAACTAAGCTTGTTGATATGGATTTATCTGTAAGAGCATTAAATTGCTTGAAAGCGGCTGAAGTTGATACACTTGGTGATTTAGTATCGTTCAATAAAAATGACCTAATGAAATTCCGTAATTTCGGTAAAAAATCTTTAACTGAACTTGATGAACTTGTTGCAGTGAAGAATTTAACTTTCGGAATGGATTTAGCTAAATACAAATTAGATAAAGAATAATTTACTTCATATTTTGCTCTCCATAGTGGATTGAAGCAAGATGAAGATAAAAAAAACACGTCATGAGACACGGAAAAAAATTCAACCACTTAAGCAGACAGACTGGACATAGAAAAGCTATGTTGGCAAATATGGCTTGTTCTCTTATTGAGCACAAACGTATTAACACTACTGTTGCTAAGGCTAAAGCGCTTAAACAATTCGTTGAGCCTTTAATCACAAAATCAAAAGAGGATACGACTCACAATCGTCGTATTGTTTTTGCTTACTTACGTAGTAAATATGCTGTAACAGACTTGTTCAGAGATGTAGCTGCTAAAGTTGGTGACCGTCCAGGAGGATACACTCGTATCATTAAAGTTGGAAATCGTTTGGGAGATAACGCTGATATGGCGATGATCGAACTTGTAGATTTCAATGAACTTTACAACGGAGGTAAAAAAGAAGTTAAAAAAGCTAAAAGCCGTCGTGGTGGTAAAGCTAAAAAAGCTGAAGGTACTGCTCCTGAAGCTCCTGCAGCTGAATCAGAATCGACTACTGAAGCTTCTGAATAATTATGAAAGTAATGATTCTATAGAAATCAAGGATAAGCTAATTTTTAGTTTATCCTTTTTTTTTGAATTTTTTAGAAGAGTGAAATTTAACTTATTTCATTGTCAGGGTTTTATTTTTATGAATGAAAATTTTAAAAAATCTTGGCAGCACTCTTTTAAAGAAGTAAATTTGCAAAATATCTAATTACAGTTGAAACCTAAAGTTTCATTAGACGATTAAAAACAATACAAATTAAAGAATGAAATACACAACACGACAAAGCGCCATTTTATTACTAAGTGATGGAACTATTTTTCATGGTAAATCTATCGGAATCAGCGGTAAAACTTTCGGTGAAGTTTGTTTTAACACTGGAATGACCGGATATCAGGAGATTTTTACAGATCCTTCTTATTTTGGGCAAATTATGGTAACTACTAATCCTCATATTGGTAATTATGGTGTAAATGATCTGGAGATCGAATCAGAAGATGTGAAAATTGCTGGTTTGGTTTGTAAAAACTTTAGTTTTAATTATTCAAGAGAAGGTGCATCTGGAAGTTTAAAAGATTATTTTGCGAAACAAAACTTGATTTGTATTTCTGATGTTGATACAAGAGCTCTGGTTAGTTATATTCGTGATAATGGGGCAATGAATGCTGTAATCTGCACTGATGGAACTTCAATTGAAGACTTGAAAAAAGAATTATCAAATGTTCCAAATATGGAAGGTTTAGAACTGGCTTCTAAAGTTTCGACTACAGAACCTTATTTTGTTGGTGATGAAAATGCAGCTTATAGAATTTCTGCACTTGACCTTGGAATTAAGAAAAACATTTTAAGAAACTTTGCCAAGAGAGACTGCTATATTAAAGTTTTTCCATACGATGCTACATATGAAGATTTAAATTCATTTAATCCTGATGGGTTCTTTTTGTCAAATGGACCTGGGGATCCGGACCCGTTACATGGAGTAATTGAAGTAGCAAAGAAAATAATTGCAGATGACAGACCATTATTCGGAATTTGTCTAGGCCATCAAATTATTGCTTTAGCTAATGGCGTTCAGACTTATAAAATGTTTGGAGGGCATAGAGGAATCAATCATCCTGTAAAAAATCTTTTGACAGGGAAGGGTGAAATTACATCGCAGAACCACGGATTTGCTGTAAAAAGAGAAGCCTTGGACGGACATCCTGAATTGGAGCTGACTCATATACATTTAAATGATGACACTGTTGCGGGAATGCGTATGAAGAATAAAAATTGTTTTTCAGTACAATACCACCCGGAAGCAAGTCCGGGACCACATGATTCGTCTTATTTATTTGACCAATTTGTTGAGAATATAAAACTGGCAGTGTCTAAAACGATGTAGTTAATAAATAAAGGTGTTTAGTAAAGAAAATTCGTTTTTAATATTAAATATTTTTATAATTTCGAAAAAAAATCTATAATCTATTAATAAAAAACAAAAATAATGAGTATTATAATTAAAGTTCACGCAAGACAAATTTTGGATTCCAGAGGAAATCCTACTATCGAGGTTGATGTAGTAACTGAGAACGGAGTTTTAGGTAGAGCTGCAGTTCCATCTGGAGCATCAACCGGAGAGCACGAAGCTGTTGAATTACGTGATGGAGGTAAAGCCTATCTTGGAAAAGGAGTTTTGAATGCAGTGAACAATGTAAATACTGTTATTGCTGAAGAATTAGTTGGAACTTCTGTTTTTGAACAAAACACAATTGATCAGTTAATGATCGATTTAGACGGAACTCCAAATAAATCTAAATTAGGAGCTAATGCTATTTTGGGAGTTTCTTTAGCTGCTGCTAAAGCTGCTGCAAACGAACTTGGACTGCCTTTATACAGATATGTTGGTGGAGTTTCTGCTAACACATTGCCTGTACCGATGATGAATATCATTAATGGAGGTTCTCACTCTGATGCGCCTATCGCATTTCAGGAATTTATGATTTTCCCGGTAAAAGCAACTTCTTTTACACATGCTATGCAAATGGGAACTGAAATTTTCCACAGCTTGAAAAAAGTTTTACACGACAGAGGTTTAAGCACTGCTGTTGGTGACGAAGGAGGTTTTGCTCCAAACTTAGCTGGCGGTACTGAAGATGCATTAGACACGATTAAACTTGCAGTTGAAAAAGCAGGATATACTTTCGGTGACGAAATTATGATTGCTCTTGACTGTGCAGCTTCTGAATTTTATGTAAACGGTAAATACGATTACACTAAGTTTGAAGGTGAAACTGGAAAAATCAGAACTTCTGAAGAGCAGGCTGATTATTTAGCTGAACTTGCTGCTAAATATCCAATTATTTCTATCGAAGATGGTATGTACGAAGATGACTGGGATGGATGGAAAGCTTTAACTGATAAAATTGGAAATAAAGTACAATTAGTTGGAGATGACTTATTTGTTACTAACGTAGCTCGTTTATCAACTGGTATCGAAAAAGGAATTGCTAATTCAATTTTAGTAAAAGTTAACCAGATCGGAACTTTAACTGAAACAATTGCAGCTGTAAACATGGCTAAAAATGCGGGTTATACATCTGTAATGTCTCACCGTTCTGGAGAAACTGAAGATAATACAATCGCAGACTTAGCTGTTGCTTTAAACTGTGGACAGATTAAAACAGGTTCTGCGTCTCGTTCTGATCGTATGGCAAAATACAACCAATTATTAAGAATCGAAGAAGAGTTGGGAAGTACTGCTTATTTCCCGGGATTAAACGCTTTCAAGATCAAATAATTGTAAGAGTTATATATTGAAATCAAACCATTCGTTAACGCGAATGGTTTTTTTTTGGAGTTTTAACAAATTCATATCAGGATTCTTTTTTTAATTAGTCTTAAATTCCTTAGATTTGATAAATTATTATTTTATAGAATTATTTCCGATTATATTATGTCAAAAATAGCTACATTAGAAGTAGATGGTAAGAAAATTGAACTTCCGGTAATTACTGGGAGTGAAAATGAATCAGCTATCGATATTAACAAATTACGTGATTTAACAGGTGTTATTACAATTGACCCGGGATATAAAAATTCGGGATCTTGTAAGAGCGAAATCACCTTCTTAGACGGAGAATTAGGAATTTTACGTTACAGAGGATATTCAATCGAAGATTTAGCTGAAAAGGCTAACTTCTTAGAAGTTTCTTATCTTTTGATTTTTGGAGAATTACCAACTGCTCAGGAATTAGAGCAATTTGAAAATGGTATTAAAAAACATACTTTGGTAAACGAAGAGATGAAAAATATCATTGACGGTTTTCCAAAAACAGCGCATCCAATGGGTGTATTATCTGCTTTGACAAGTGCTTTGACAGCATTTAATCCAAAGGCGGTAAACGTTGATAATGAAAAAGAAATGTATGAAGCCATTTGCAAAACAATGGGTAAATTTCTTGTAATTGCAACCTGGACTTACAGAAAGTCAATGGGTTATCCGTTAAACTATTATGACAATACAACTGGTTATGTAGAAAATTTTATGCAATTAATGTTTAAATTACCTACAGGACCTTATACAGTAAATCCTGTTGTTGTTGATGCCTTAGATAAATTATTTATTCTTCACGCAGATCACGAGCAGAACTGTTCAACATCTACGGTAAGAATGGTTGGGTCATCTCACGCAGGTTTATTTGCATCTATTTCTGCCGGAGTTTCTGCTCTTTGGGGGCCGCTTCACGGAGGAGCTAATCAGGCCGTGCTTGAAATGCTTGAGGAAATTAACAAAGATGGCGGCGACACAGATAAATTCCTGGCAAAAGCAAAAGATAAAAACGATCCTTTCCGTTTAATGGGATTTGGTCACAGAGTTTATAAAAACTTTGATCCAAGAGCTAAGATCATCAAAAAAGCGGCTAAAGAAGTTTTAGAAACTTTAGGTGTTGAAGACCCGATTTTAGATATTGCAAGAAAATTAGAAACAGCAGCCCTTGAGGATGATTACTTCAAATCAAGAAACTTATATCCAAACGTTGATTTTTACTCTGGAATTATTTACAGAGCATTAGGGATTC
Source organism: Flavobacterium sp. Root901 (assembly GCF_001429765.1). Classification (GTDB taxonomy): domain Bacteria; phylum Bacteroidota; class Bacteroidia; order Flavobacteriales; family Flavobacteriaceae; genus Flavobacterium. The sequence continues at coordinate 357,416 of NZ_LMJB01000009.1, read as the reverse complement.
CAACAGATATGTTTACTGTTATGTTTGCTATTGGAAGGCTTCCTGGCTGGATCGCACAATGGAAAGAAATGCGTGAAAACAAAGAACCAATTGGAAGACCAAGACAAATTTATACAGGACATCCGCTACGAGAGTTTAAGTCTAATAAATAAAAAAAAGAAAGCTTCACTTAACTGTGAAGCTTTTTTTATATTTGCTCAAAATATAATAAAGTTATGCTGCCATTAAATGTAAAGAACGAAACGTCAAGACTGCGTGCAGTAGTTTTGGGTTCGGCCGTTCATAATGGRCCAACTCCATCAATAGATGAAGCCTATGATCCTAAATCGCTGGAACATATTAAAGCAGGTACATACCCTGTAGAAAAAGACATGGTTGCTGAAATGAACGCTTTTAATGCTGTTTTTCAGAAATACGATGTAARGGTTTATCGTCCTGAATTGATCGAAAATTACAATCAGATTTTTGCAAGGGATATTGGGTTTGTAATTGATGATGTTTTTATAAAATCGAATATTCTTCCTGATCGCGAACGCGAGTTAGATGCCATTCAATATGTAATTGATCAAATCGATCCCATAAAAGTGGTGCGCCCGCCCGAAGAAGTTCATATCGAAGGCGGNCCAACTCCATCAATAGATGAAGCCTATGATCCTAAATCGCTGGAACATATTAAAGCAGGTACATACCCTGTAGAAAAAGACATGGTTGCTGAAATGAACGCTTTTAATGCTGTTTTTCAGAAATACGATGTAAAGGTTTATCGTCCTGAAATGATCGAAAATTACAATCAGATTTTTGCAAGGGATATTGGGTTTGTAATTGATGATGTCTTTATAAAATCGAATATTCTGCCCGATCGCGAACGCGAGTTAGATGCCATTCAATATGTAATTGATCAAATCGATCCCATAAAAGTGGTGCGCCCGCCCGAAGAAGTTCATATCGAAGGCGGAGATGTTATGCTTTGGAACGATCATATTTTTATAGGAACTTATAAAGGAAGCGATTATAAAGATTATATCACTGCGCGNGAAGTTCATATCGAAGGCGGAGATGTTATGCTTTGGAACGATCATATTTTTATAGGAACTTATAAAGGAAGCGATTATAAAGATTATATCACTGCGCGTACAAACATGCATGGCGTAAATTATATCAAAGAGCTGTTTCCAAATAAAATTGTCAAGGAATTTGATCTGGTAAAATCCAAATTGGAAGCCCGTGATAATGCATTGCATCTAGACTGCTGTTTTCAACCCGTTGGAAAAGATAAAGGCATTATTTATAAAAGAGGTTTTCGTGAAGAAGCCGATTATTTGTATCTGGTAAATCTTTTTGGAAAAGAAAACCTGTTTCATATTGAAAGAGAGGAAATGTATCATATGTTTTCAAATGTATTTTCGATTGATACAAATGTGGTGGTTTCTGAGAAAAACTTTACCCGCTTAAACAATTGGCTTCGGGCAAACGGTTTTACTGTAGAAGAAATTCCGTATGCTGAAATTGCAAAACAAGAAGGATTGTTGAGATGCTCAACCCTGCCATTAATTAGAGACTAAAAAAGTTTCAGGTTTAAGGTTTCAAGTTGTCATAACTTGAAACCTTAAACCTGAAACAAAAAAATAAAAAAACATGAAACAAACAACAAATGCAATCGTAATGATTCGGCCTGCTGCTTTTAGAATGAATGAACAGACAGCGGTAAATAATTATTACCAAAAAGTATTGGACGGATTACTGCCAAGTACAGTTAATGCCAAAGCACAACAGGAATTTGATGTTTTTGTTGAAAAGCTGAGAGCCGTTGGAGTTGATGTTACAGTAATCGAAGATACTTTAGAAACAGATACTCCGGANCAAAGCACAACAGGAATTTGATGTTTTTGTTGAAAAGCTGAGAGCCGTTGGAGTTGATGTTACAGTAATCGAAGATACTTTAGAAACAGATACTCCGGACAGTATTTTTCCAAATAACTGGGTTTCCTTCCATGAAAATGGTGACGTGGCACTTTATCCAATGTTTGCAGAAAACCGTCGTTTGGAACGTCGTGAGGATATTTTAGACACCCTTGAAGAAAAAGGTTTTGTGATTTCTAATATAATAGATTACACATCAGCAGAAGAAGATGGTTATTTTTTAGAAGGAACAGGAAGTTTACTATTAGATCGTGCTAATGCAAAAGCCTATTGTGCCTTATCTCCCCGCGCAGACGAAGAATTGTTTATAGAATTCTGTGAAGATTTTGATTATGCCCCGGTAATTTTTGAAGCGTTTCAAACCGTTGACGGCGATCGCAGACTAATTTATCATACCAATGTAATGATGTGCCTGGGTGAGACTTTTGCCGTGATCTGTGCTGATTGTATTGATGATAAAAAAGAGCGAAAAATGGTTTTGGATAATTTGAAAGAAGATAAAAAAGAAATCATTCTGATTACAGAAGACCAGGTTAATAATTTTGCCGGTAATATGCTGGAAGTTAGAGGGACAAACGATAAAAAATATATTGTTATGAGCGCCTCTGCTCATCAAAGTCTAACTCCGAAACAAATCCAGCAATTGGAGAAACATGCTNGAAGTTAGAGGGACAAACGATAAAAAATATATTGTTATGAGCGCCTCTGCTCATCAAAGTCTAACTCCGAAACAAATCCAGCAATTGGAGAAACATGCTGCAATATTAAGTTCGAGCTTAGATACAATTGAAGCCTGCGGAGGCGGAAGTGCACGATGCATGATGGCTGAAGTGTTTTTGCCGAAAAATTAAAATTTATAGATATAAAAAAGGGACAGTTTTAAAGTTGTCCCTTTTTTTATTTTAAGCATAGTGAACTACATCAAATTTCCTTTAATAATATTTATAATCGAGCTCACGATATATTGAATTCCGATAGATATTACAATAAAACCAACGATCCTGGAAATCGCTACAATTCCTGAAGCACCCAATATACGGGCTAAATAATGTGCACTTTTCAGGATAACAAAAATAACAACTGCAATTGCTAAAATTGCCAGGCAGGAAAAAACAATTTCTTCCATTTCGTGATGTTCCTGATAAAATGCTATTAACAAAGAAATAGAACCAGGTCCGGCGAGCATTGGTATTGCTAAAGGTGTTAAGGCTATGTCGTTCCTTTGCTGTACTTCGCTTTCAATTTTTTTGTTGATGCCTCGTTTTTTATTGAATTTGCCAGAAAGCAGAGAAAAACCAGAGTTTACAATTACAATTCCGCCGGCAATTCGAAGTGCATCGATACTTATTCCGAAAAAAGTTAGAACATATTGACCAATGAAATAAGAAACCAATAAAATAATACCAACGTTTATGGCTGTCCATAAAGAAATTCTTGAACGCTCTTTTTGCGAATCATGCTGTGTTAATCCAACAAAAATTGGAACTGTTCCAATTGGGTTTAGTACAGAAAAAAGTGCTGCAAACAGATAAATAAATAGATCCATATAAAACTGGTTAGTGAAGTAAAAATAGTCAAATTTTAATATCTCGTGACAAATTAATATTTGATATTATTTTTTAAAGTCAATATTTGAAATCAATAGAATAATTTGTCCCATATTTTTTTCACTACTTTTGTATAATATTTAAGATGATGAAAAATAAAAAAACCTTACTTCTTGGTGCTACCACAAAACCTGAGCGTTATGCTTTTAGAGCTATAAATTCTTTAACTCAAAAAGGACATACGGTTATCGCGATAGGACAAAATACGGGAGAAGTTGCCGGAGTTAAAATTCAAACAAAAGCCATTCCGGTAACCAATATTGATACTGTTACTTTATACTTAAATCCTGCTCGTCAGCGTGATTACTACAATTACATTGTCGAAGCTCATCCAAAAAGAGTGATTTTTAATCCGGGAACTGAAAATCCGGAATTATATCAATTATTAGAGTTAAATAATATTGAAGTAGAAGTTGCCTGTACTTTGGTTCTGCTGGCCACAAATCAATATTAATCCAGAAAGCTGATTAAGTTTCTATTCTATCTTTTAAATTCTCAATAAATATAAAATAGCTGGAAAAAGTTTTACTTCTATTTAGGGAAATAAATATTTATTTCCCTAAATAGTTGATTTTCGATATATCAAAATTAGTGATACCATTAAAAGTATTACTTTTGTCGTCATGGAATTTTCATCAAAACTAATAGAAAAAGCAGTCAACGAAATGTCGCAATTACCAGGGATAGGTAAGCGAACGGCATTGCGTTTGGTTCTTCATTTATTAAAACAGCCAAAAGAGCAGACTGGATTTCTCTCTCAGGCATTATTAAATATGCGTGAGGATATTAAGTTTTGTGAAAGCTGCCATAATATTTCAGATACAAAAGTCTGCGAAATTTGTGCAAATAATGCCAGAAATCATCAAACCATTTGTGTGGTCGAAGATATTCGAGATGTTATGGCTATAGAAAATACAGGGCAGTATAAAGGAATTTATCATGTTTTGGGCGGAAAAATTTCTCCGATAGAAGGAGTTGGTCCCAGTCAGTTAAATATTTCCAGTTTAGTTGAAAAAGTAAGGGCAGGAAAAGTAATTGAAATTATTTTTGCACTAAGTTCTACTATGGAAGGAGATACCACAAATTTTTACATTTACAAACAAATTGCTGAATCTGAAATTATTATTTCTACAATTGCGAGAGGGATCTCTGTTGGAGATGAATTAGAATATGCAGATGAAATCACTCTTGGGAGAAGTATTTTGCATCGGGTTCCGTTTGAAAAAACTTTCAAAAACAATTAAATCGAATCAAATAATATATAGATTTCCTGAAGAGTAAAGGAAAAACTATATTTGCGATAAAATTTTCAAAATGACAAAAAACAGCTTTTATATATTCTTGTTGATAAGCACCTTATTTACATCTTGTATTCCACTAAACGATCTAGTGTATCTTCAGGATAAAAACACTTCATCAGAGCAAAATAATATTGCATCAGTAGAATCTAAGCCTTATCGATTACAGGTAAATGATGTTTTAAGTGTCAACATAAAAGCTATTGATCCTAAATTAGTTTCTATTTTTAATAAAGCAGAAAGTAATATTGATGCCAAATCAGAATCAACCTTGTATTTTGATGGATTTACAGTTGATGATCATGGGAATATAAGAATACCAATTTTAGGAGAAATTAATGTTATTGGATATACTCTTGAAGAAGTTCGTATTAAAATTGAAAAAAAATTACTTGAAGAATATTTTAAAAGTGAAGCTAACATTTTTGTCACAGTAAAATTGGCAGGTTTTAGATATACGATAAATGGAGAAGTTGCAAGTACAGGAACAAAAACATTATTTAAGGATAATGTGAATATAATGGAAGCTGTTGCCAATGCAGGAGATATTACAACAGTTGGAAATAGAAAAGCTGTGATGGTTATTCGCCAAACTCCAACTGGAGTTCTAATGAATGAAATAGATCTTACAGATGTTAATGTTATGAAATCGCCCTATTATTATTTACAGCCAAATGATTATATATATGTTAAACCGTTGAAGCAAAAGACATGGGGGACTGGTCAAACCGGGATACAATCTATCGGAACCATAATAACTTTACTGTCATTGGCTACAACAGTTTATTTGATAATCAGAAATTAAAAAATAATTATTAGATGTTAGATATAAAAGATTTTTCCATTTTTGAAAATCAATCAAATTTTGATTTTAAAGGATTTTTATTGAAAATCTTAAGTTATTGGAAATGGTTTCTGTTAAGCTTAATCATAGCTTTTACTATTGCATATCAGGTAAATATTCGAAAAGAAAAAATTTACGGAATGCAGACCATGATTTCAATAAAAGAAGAAAGCAATCCGTTTTTTACATCTAATACCAGTTTGGTTTTTAATTGGGGAGGAATTTCAGATCAGGTAAATGGTATTTCTACAATATTACAATCAAGGTCACATAACGAACTAGTAGTCGATAAATTACAATATTATATTGATTATCTGGAGCAGGGAGAATACAATTTAGTTGATTCTTATGGAGCTGTACCTTTTTATGTTGATATTGATAAAACAAAAGGACAGCTTGCAAACACTTTAATTAATATTAAGTTTTTAAGTGAAAATGAATATCAAATTCAAATTCCATTTGAAAGTAATTCTGTTTCCGTTATTACATATTCTACAAATACCTACAGTAACACTTCTGTACAGCCGGTTACATTTATAAAAAAATACAAAGTTGGAGAAACAGTTTCTTTACCATTTTTAAATTGGAAACTGCAAATTAACGATAACCCCGGTTTTTATAAAGGAAAAGAATATTTCGTGAAATTTAATGATTTTGACGGAACAGTTTCCAAATATAAAGGAATTAGTGTAGATAGTGACAAAAATGGAGGGTCACTGTTAACATTGGGAATGCAGGGAACAAATAAAGCCAGAATGGTTGAATATTTAAATGCAACAGTAAGAATGCTGATTAAAATTCAACTTGATGGTAAAAATCAGTTTGCTACCAATACTATAAGATTTATAGATAGCACGCTTGTTGCTATGGAAACTCAATTAAAACAGACAGGTGACGAATTAAAAACTTTTCGAAAAGATAAAAACATATATGAAATTGAAGGCGGAGGTGCTAAATTTTCAGATAAGATTATGGATTTTGATGTTCAAAGAGATCAAATTACCAGAAAAGTCGCTTACTATAATTCTCTTCGATCCTATTTAAATAATAGTGTCGATTATTCCAGATTACCGGCACCTTCTGTTGCGGGTATAGAAGATCCTAATATTGTTACCAATGTTTCTAAACTTATTGCTCTTTCTACACAAAGATCGGAAATGGCTTATGCCGTAAAAAGTGATAAGATTTTTAAAGACTTTGACAATCAAATGCAGGCTGTAAAAAATGTTTTATTGGAAAATATAATTTCAGCAAAATCTTCCTTGCTATATGATTTATCTTTGGTAAATGCAAAAATTGGTCAGGCAGAAAGTACTGTTAGAAAATTACCTGAAGAACAGCAAGAGCTTTTAAAAATAAAAAGGAAGTATGATTTAAATGATAATATTTATACAGAATTCCTTCAGAAAAGAAATGAAGCAGAAATAGTAAAAGCTTCAAATTTATCAGACATTCATTTTATAGATCCGGCCAAAGATATAGGAGAAGGTTTAATTGGTCCTAAAACTTCTGCAAATTACATTTTGGCGTTGTTTATGGGGGTATTAATCCCTCTTATCATTGTGTTCATCAATTTCTTTATAAATAACACAATTCAAAACACTGATGACATCAGTAAATTGACCGAAATACCAATAATTGGTGTAGTAGGATTAAGTAAAGATGCTGTGAGTCTGGCGGTATTTGACAAACCAAAATCTGCATTATCAGAAGCTTTTAGAGGTATACGTTCCTCATTACAGTTTTTATACAAGAAACAACAGCTTCATGGTTCAAAAACTTTAATGATCACATCTTCTATAAGTGGTGAAGGAAAGACATTTTGTTCGATAAATATTGCTACAGTTTTTGCTTTAAGTGAAAAGAAAACAGTTATCGTTGGTTTAGATTTAAGAAAGCCAAGATTAGCAGACGAATTTTGTTTGACAAACAACAATTTAGGTGTCGTAAATTATTTAATCCGCCAAAATAATTTAGATGAAATTACAAATTCAACACAAATTGCTAATCTTGATGTTATACTTTCCGGACCGATTCCTCCAAATCCATCCGAATTAATTTTGAGTGATGCAATGACAGAATTAATCGATGAATTGAAACAAAAATATGATTATATAATTCTGGATACACCTCCGGTTGGTCTGGTTTCAGATGCATCTGAATTAGTTCAGTACGCAGATGTCACGCTATATATTGTGAGACAAAATTATACTAAAAAAGACATGATCACGCTGCTTAACAATAAAGTTAAAAGAGGTGAGTTAAGTAATGCAAGCATTGTGTTTAATGGTTTTGAAAACAAGGCAAAATATGGTTCTACTTATGGATATGGTTATGGATATGGAGCCTATTCAAATGGATATCATGAAGAAGAAAAGAAAATAAGTTTTTGGAATTTGATATCTGGTAAATTTAGAAAACGATAATATTACAATGAAAACGTCAGATCAATATAAAATATTAATTACTGGAGGTGCTGGTTTTATAGGCTCTAATTTATCAGAACATTTTTTGGGACTAGGCCATAAAGTAATTTGCTTGGATAATTTTTCTACTGGACATCATCATAATTTGAAGGATTTTATTAATAATCCAAATTTCAAATTAATTGAAGGTGATATTCGAAAAATTGAAGATTGTATTTTAGCGGTTGAAGGTGTTGATTACGTTTTACATCAGGCAGCTTTAGGTTCTGTTCCCAGATCAATAAGTGATCCGATCACAACTAATGAAGTAAATGTTTCTGGTTTTTTAAATATGCTGACTGCTGCAAGAGATGCAAAAGTAAAACGTTTTGTGTATGCGGCCAGTTCCTCTACTTATGGAGATTCTGAAGGGCTGCCAAAAGTAGAAGATGTTATCGGAAAACCATTGTCACCATATGCAATAACCAAATATGTCAACGAATTATATGCGGAAATTTTCAGCAAAACTTATGGTATAGAAACAATAGGACTGCGTTATTTTAATGTATTTGGACGAAAGCAAGACCCGGATGGAGCTTACGCGGCAGTGATTCCAAAATTTGTTAAGCAATTAATGAAGCATGAAAGTCCGGTAATTAACGGTGATGGAAACTATTCTCGCGATTTTACTTATATAGATAATGTTATTCAGATGAATGAACTTGCTATAACAAGTCAAAATCCCGAATCAGTAAATACAGTTTACAATACAGCTTTTGGGGATAGAAATACACTAAATGATTTGGTTGGATACTTAAAAGAATATCTGGCTGAATTTGATCCAAAAATTGCGAATGTTGAAGTTATCTATGGTACAAACAGGGCAGGTGATATTCCGCATTCATTAGCAAGTATCGATAAAGCAAAAAAAATGTTGGGATATAATCCAAAATACTCTTTGCAGCAAGGATTAAAAGAAGCTGTAAGCTGGTATTGGAATAATTTGAAATAAAATAAAGAAATAACGAAGTAAATGGAAATTACAAAAATTTGCTGTATAGGTGCTGGTTATGTAGGAGGTCCTACAATGGCGGTTATAGCGCAAAAATGCCCACATATTCAAGTCACGGTTGTAGATTTGAACGAACAAAGAATTAAAGACTGGAATGACCCGAATACTGATAATATTCCTATTTATGAGCCGGGACTTTCAGAAATTGTAGCTGAAGCAAGAGGAAGAAACTTATTTTTTTCAACAGAAGTTGAAAAAGCTATCGATGAAGCTCAAATAATTTTTATATCAGTTAATACTCCAACCAAAACTTATGGTAAAGGAAAAGGTATGGCAGCTGATTTAAAATATATTGAATTATGTGCAAGACAAATTGCAAAAGTTGCGAAACAGAATAAAATTGTAGTTGAAAAATCGACTCTGCCTGTTAGAACGGCTGAAGCTATAAAAAGTATCTTGGATAATACAGGAAATGGTGTTCAGTTTCAAATTTTATCAAATCCGGAATTTCTGGCGGAAGGAACAGCTGTTACAGATTTATTAAATCCGGACAGAATTTTAATTGGAGGAGACACAACACCCGAAGGAGAAATTGCAATAAAGGCTTTGGTCGATGTATATGCTAATTGGGTAAGTAAAGATAAAATTTTAACCACAAATGTTTGGTCATCAGAATTGTCTAAACTTACAGCCAATGCATTTTTAGCACAGCGTATATCTTCAATTAATGCAATGTCTGAACTATGCGAAAAAACTGGTGCAGATGTAAATGAAGTTGCCAAAGCAATCGGAATGGATAGTCGAATTGGTCCGAAGTTTTTAAAAGCGTCGGTTGGTTTTGGCGGCTCTTGTTTTCAAAAAGACATTTTGAATTTGGTTTATATCGCCAAATCGTACGGCTTAAATGAAGTTGCCGATTATTGGGAGCAGGTGATCATTATGAATGATCATCAAAAGCGAAGGTTTTCAAATAAAATTGTTCAGACTTTGTATAACACAGTGGCAGATAAAAAAATCACATTTTTAGGCTGGGCGTTCAAAAAAGACACAAATGATACAAGAGAATCTGCAGCAATATATGTAGCTGATGATTTAATTAATGAACAAGCAAAAATTTCGGTTTATGACCCTAAGGTGTCAAGAAATAAAATGCTTAATGATTTAAACTATTTAGAGACAAGAAGTCCGGAAAAAAACATTGAAGGATTAAGTATATTTGATAATGCCTATGAAGCTTGTAAAGATGCTCATGCTATCGCAGTATTAACTGAATGGGATGAATTTACAACATACGATTGGCAGAAAATTTATGAATCGATGCATAAGCCTGCATTTGTTTTTGATGGAAGAAATATATTAGATGCAAAAAAACTTGAGTCTATTGGTTTTGTTTATAACGGAATAGGTTCATAAAAAACATTTGTATTGAAGGGATCTTTAAATACGAGAAATAGTAGAAGTAGAATAGGGGCTGTATTTCAATATTAATTAAGCAAGCATGAACTGGTACGTTATTTATACAAAACCAAAATGGGAAAAAAAAGTAGCAGAAAAACTTACTCAAATAGGAATTGAATGCTATTGTCCTCTAATTACTAAAGTACAACAGTGGTCAGACAGGAAAAAAAAAGTTGAGATGCCTCTTTTTAATTCGTATGTATTTGTGCAATTGCCAGAAATTGAGAGAAATACGGTGTTTCAGATTGCAGGGGTTGTGAGGTATTTATTTTGGTTAGGAAAGCCTGCTATTGTTCGTGATGAAGAAATCAATATTATTAAAAATAGTCTAAAATCTTCAAATACAGCAGATATTTCGGTTACATCGTTTCGGGTTGGAGACAAAATAAAGCTTGAATCTGGTGCTTTTAATAATCAGAGCGCCATTGTTCAGGAAGTTTCAAATACATATTATATTTTGTTTTTAGAATCACTTGGGTGTGTTTTAAAAATAAAATATAAGTAAGACAATGCTTTCACAAAAAACAAAAGAGAAAAATAATAACTATTTTTCTCTTTTGTTTTTTGTAGTAAAATTCTTTTTGTACTGATTAAGAGTTACTTGTCTTTTTTGTAAAAATTTAATACGATTTCTTTTTAGTTATACTATAAACTGTATTGATTAAACAGAATGAATATGCTATATTTGCCAAAATTGTTTTTTAGGTTGTCTGAGTCAATTATTTGTGACTCAGAAGGGCGAAGCCGTGAGTTTTAGTAACTGAAACCATAAATTGAAAGTAAAATTGAAAGAAAATATAAAAATAGCAGTTGTTGGTCTGGGGTATGTTGGTTTACCATTGGCGAGATTGTTTGCTACAAAATATTCAGTTGTTGGTTTTGATATTAATGAATCTAGAGTTGAAAGTTTAAATTCCGGTATTGATGCAACATTAGAAGTCGATGAGGAAACATTGCAAAAGGTTTTAGTTAAAAACGGGAATGAAGGAACGGGGCTTTATTGTACAAGTTCTCTTGAAGACATTTCAAATTGTAATTATTTTGTATTAACTGTTCCAACACCTGTAGACAAAAATAATCGTCCGGATCTTACTCCACTATATAAATCAAGCGAATCTGTTGGTAAAGTCCTGAAAAAAGGAGATGTAGTAATTTACGAATCTACCGTTTATCCAGGTGTCACAGAGGAACAATGCGTTCCGGTATTAGAAAGATTCTCAGGATTAAAATTTAATGAAGATTTCTTTGTTGGATATTCCCCAGAAAGAATAAATCCGGGAGATAAGGAACATACGGTCGAAAAAATCTTAAAAGTGACTTCAGGCTCAACTCCGGAAATTGGTTTAAAAGTCGATGCCCTGTATAAATCTGTTATCACAGCGGGAACTCATTTAGCGCCTTCGATCAAAGTTGCCGAAGCAGCAAAGGTAATTGAGAATTCTCAACGAGATATTAATATCGCTTTTGTTAATGAGTTGGCAAAGATATTTAATTTAATGAATATTGATACTCAGGAGGTTTTAAAGGCGGCAGGAACAAAATGGAATTTTTTACCATTCAAGCCTGGTCTTGTAGGCGGGCACTGTATTGGTGTTGATCCGTATTATTTAGCCCAAAGAGCGCAAGAATTTGGATATCATCCTGAAATAATTTTAGCAGGAAGACGTTTAAATGACAGTATGGGAGAATATGTCGCTTCTCAAGTGGTAAAATTGATGATCAAAAAGGGAATTTCAGTTAACGGGGCAAATCTTTTAATGTTGGGAATCACTTTTAAAGAAAACTGCCCAGATGTTAGAAACACAAAAATTGTAGATGTAATAAGGGCACTAAAAGAATATGGAATAGCTGTTACTATTTTTGATCCATTAGCGAATATTGAAGAGGTAAAAAAAGAATATAAATTGACGACAATAGATTCAATTCCAAAAGAAAAATTTGATGCTATTGTTTTAGGTGTTGCACACAAGGAATTTTTAAAACTTAATTTTTCAGAGTTACAACAATCAAATAGTTTATTGTACGATGTAAAAGGAGTTTTAGGAACTATAGCTGATAATAGATTATAGTTTCTAAAACTTTTTTTTTAAATTTAAAGAAAAGATATGAAAATAAATAATTCAATAATACATGTAATTCTAACCGGAGGAGTTGGAAGCAGGCTTTGGCCATTATCCCGCAAAAGTCAGCCAAAACAATATCTTGAGATATTTGAAGGGAAATCACTTTTTGAAATGACTGTAGACAGAAATAGTCATTTAGCAAATAAAGTTATGGTTGTAGGGAATGTAGATAACCATCATTTGAGTGGTAAAGTAATGAATAAAACACAAACTTCATACATAAATATTGTTGAGGCAACTCCTAGAAACACAGCAGCAGCAATTGCGTTTGCAGCGTTTGCCTCTAATCCTGACGATATATTAATTGTTACTCCGTCAGATCATATTATTGATAAAATGGATAACTATAATCAAGCTATAAATGAAGCTATTTTAAAAGCACAGGATGGTTATATTGTGACTTTTGGTATTATTCCAACAAAACCAGAAACGGGATATGGTTATATAGAATCAAAAGGCGATAAAGTGATTTCATTTCGTGAAAAACCAAATGAAACTACAGCAAAAGAATTTATTGCAAGGGGTAATTTTTTATGGAACAGCGGAATGTTTTGTTTTAAAGCGGGAGTTTTACTTGATGAATTGAAACAGTTTCAACCAGATGTTTATGAAAAATCTAAAGCTGTTTGGGAAGCTAGTAAAGATGGTTTTTTAAGTTTAGATTTATCATTAGAAATTCCGTCAATTAGTATTGATTATGCTGTGATGGAACGTAGTAAGAAAATAAAAGTCGTGCCCGCATCTTTCGCATGGTCAGATTTAGGTTCATTTGAATCTGTTTATGAGTATTTGATTACAAAGGGTCATCCGATCGATGCAAATGGAAATATGGTTATTGGATGTGAAAGCTACACTACATTTTTAGGGTTAAGAAATACCATTTTCGTTCATACTAATAATGCAAATTTAATTCTACAAAAAGAAAATTCGCAAGACGTAAAAGATATTTATAATGAATTGGAAAAGCAAAATTCAGAATTACTAAATTAATAGAAAAATGAAAAAAATTCTTATAACGGGCGGTGCAGGATTCATTGGTTCGCATGTAGTAAGACGTTTTGTGAACAAATACCCAGACTACCAAATTTATAATTTGGATGCTTTGACATATGCAGGTAATCTTGAAAATATAAAAGATATTGAAAACAAATCGAATTATACTTTTGTAAAAGGGGATATTGTTGATGAAAGTTTTATTAATGATCTTTTTTTAAGTAATGATTTTGATGGAATTCTCCATCTAGCTGCAGAGTCACATGTTGACCGTTCTATTGAAGATCCTTTAGCTTTTGTAAAAACAAATGTAATTGGCACTATGAATTTGTTAAATGCAGCAAAAAATCAATGGAAAGAGAATTATGAAGGCAAAAGATTTTATCATATAAGTACAGATGAAGTATATGGTTCTCTTGGAACTGATGGACTTTTTACTGAAACTACTCCTTATGATCCAAATTCACCTTATTCTTCTTCTAAAGCAAGTTCTGATCACTTTGTCCGTGCTTATGGTGAAACTTATGGACTACCTTATGTTTTAACAAATTGTTCTAACAATTATGGATCGTACCATTTTCCTGAAAAATTGATTCCTCTTTTTATAAATAACATTATAAATGAAAAGCCTTTACCAGTATACGGTGATGGAAATTATACGCGCGATTGGTTATTTGTTGAAGATCACGCTGCTGCAATAGATTTGGTTTTCCATAAAGGTAAAAATCATGAAACCTATAATATAGGAGGATTTAATGAGTGGAAAAATATTGATTTAGTAAAATTGTTATGCCAAATTATGGATAAAAAATTAGGCAGAACCGAAGGTACTTCTCAAGAATTAATTACTTATGTCAAAGACAGGCCCGGACATGATTTGCGTTATGCAATAGATGCTTCAAAAATCAATAAAGAGCTGGGTTGGAGACCTTCAGTAACTTTTGAAGAAGGCTTAGAAAAAACAATTAACTGGTATCTTGAAAATGGAGAATGGTTAAAGAATGTCACTTCTGGGGCTTACAAAGACTATTATCAAAAACAATATTCATAGATTTTATTTGTATCAAATTTAAATTAATATGAAAAAAACAACATACGTTCTTACTCTATTCATTATTTTAATGATGTCATTGCACGTAAATGCGCAGGATATACTAAGATCTAAAGATTTAAGCACAATAAATGTGGATTATTTAACCGATGATGATTTGGCTAAAATAAGTGCACAATTAAAAAATAACAATACCACGATAGAACAAGTTGAACCAATGGCCCTTTCCAAAGGAATGAGTCAAACCGAATATGATAAATTAAAAGCAAGACTTAATGCATATTCAGCTAAATCTACCGATAAACCCAAAATTCAAGAAAGCACAAAAGAATCAGGAAGAAAGCAAGATAAAATTGTAAATGAAAAAGTAAAAGATTCTGCCAATGCACTAATTTTTGGTTCTGAGCTTTTTGATAATCCAACTCTAAATTTTGAACCAGATTTGAAATTAGCAACTCCAATGAATTATGTGTTGGGACCTGGAGACGAATTACAAGTTAGTGTATACGGAGTTCAGGAATATAACGCTAGTATACCAGTAAGTGTAGAAGGTAAAATCACAATTCAGTATGTAGGCCAAATTTCAGTATCAGGAATGTCTGTTGAAGCTGCGACACAAAAAATCAAGGCTGCAATTGCGAAAGTTTATAGTACTGTTCGTTCGGGTCAATCACAAGTTAGTGTAAGTTTAAGTCAAATACGAACTATAAAAATAACTGTAGTTGGAGGAAAGCAGCCGGGTAATTATTCAATATCTTCTTTAGCAACAGTTTATAATGCATTGCATTTAGCGGGAGGTCCGGGTAAAAATGGAAGCTATAGAAATATTGAATTAATTCGAAATAATAAAGTTTTTAAAAACATAGATATCTATAGATTTTTAGTTAAGGGAGATCAATCAGATAATGTAAGTTTAAAAGATAATGATGTTATCAGGATTCCAGCTTACACACAAAGGGTAACAATTCAGGGAGAGGTTAAACGTCCAGGTATTTTTGAAATGAAAAAGGGAGAAACTTTTTCAGATCTGTTGAACTTTGCTTCAGGATTTAATGAATTTGCTTACACGGCTTCAGTAAATGTTACTCAAAAGACAGCAAAAGAATTTAAAGTTCATGATATCAATGAAAGTGATTTCTCAACCTATAATCCACAATCAGGAGATGTTTTTAAAGTAACAAAAATTTTAAACAGATTTGAAAATCGAATTAAGATTGAGGGCGCTGTTTTCAGACCAGATTACTATTCTTTTAATGAAGGGATGAGAGTTTCTGATCTTATAACCAGAGCAGAAGGTCTTAAAGAAGACGCATATAGTAAAAGAGCCAGAATTATCCGTTTAAAATCAGATTTGACAACCGAGATAGTAAATGTAGATTTAACCGCAGCATTATCAGGAGATATAAATGCTGACCTTGAATTAAAGAGGGAGGATATCGTAACTGTTTATTCAATTTTAGATTTTAGGGAAGAATATAAAGTTACTATTGACGGAGAGGTAAAAAATCCTGGGGTATATGAATATTTTGAGAATCTAACCTTAAATGATTTAATTGTACAAGTTGGTGGTTTAACAGGTTCCGCATCTAAAAGAGTAGAAATAGCAAGAATGGTAAAGTCGGATGTCATAAATGATTCAGATCCAAAACGCGTTGAATTAGTTCAATTTGAAATTACTACAGACAATAATGAGCAAGCCAAGAATTTTATTTTAAAACCCTTTGATGTTATAAATATTAGAAGAATTGCTGTTTATGAAAAACCTCAAATGGTCACGATTTCAGGAGCAGTAGTTTATCCAGGTAAATATGTTTTAGCGAACAAAAAGGAAAAAGTATATGATATAGTTATGAGAGCTGGGGGATTGACTTCTGTTTCTAACATAGAGGGTATGAAAATCAAAAGGCCGATCAAACAAGAAGAAATAGATAAATTAGAAAGCATAGATTTGAACTTATCTAAAAATGATTCTTTAAAAGAAAAATTAGAAGATATAAAGTTTGCGACTATTCCAATTAATTGGGAGAAAATAGAGAAAGATAAAAATCATTTTTCTAACGTTACGTTATTTCCAGGTGACGAAATTGAGGTGGCTGTTTATAATGAAGGAGTAAAAGTAACTGGAAATGTATTGTTAACATCAGAAATTCCATACCGAAGTGGAAAAGGATTTAAATATTACATAAATGCTGTGGGAGGAGTGAATAATAAAGGCTGGAAGAGAAAGGCATATATAATATATCCTAATGGAAAAGCTGATGTAACTAAATCATTTTTATTTTTCAGATCTTATCCTACAGTAGAACCAGATTCACAGATAGTTGTCCCAGAAAAGCCAGAAACCAAGAGAATGACAACAGGAGAGTGGGTTAGTATAGGGAGTGTTATAACAAGTCTAGCATTATTAATCGTTACAGCTTTTAAATAATTTTTTTATGAATAATGTAATTGATGAAAGTAACGAGATTTCGTTAAAAGAATTAATAGAAAAAATAAAGGAATGGTTCTTTTTTTTGTTATCAAAATGGAAAATTATACTGTTGGCTGGATTTATCGGGGGTTGTTTAGGGATTACTTACTCTATTTTAAAAAAACCTATTTACACAGCTACCCTTTCTTTTGCCTTAGAAGATGAAAAAACGGGAGGAGGATTAGGAAACGCATTAGGTTTGGCTACTTCACTAGGTTTGGATGTTGGTGGTGAAGGAGGAGGCATTTTTACAGGTCCAAACTTGACAGAGTTATTTAGGTCTCGTAGTATGGTCGAACAAACGTTATTGAGTCCTGTTAAAGTAGATGGAAAATTAATTTCTTTGGCTGAGATGTATATTCAAAATAATAACTGGAGAAAAAAATGGGAAGATGATAATAAATTTAAGTCATTAGAATTTTTACCTGATGGAAAAAGAGTAGGTTTTACCAGAATACAAGATAGTATTTTAGGTAAAATTTATGAAAACCTATCTAAGGGAAGTTTAAATGTAGGTCAAAAAGATAAAAAAGTTGCGATTATTACTATAGACGTTTCTTCAAAAAACGAATTATTTGCTAAATACTTTTGCGAAGCATTAGCCAAACAAGTTGGAAATTTTTATGTTGAAACCAAAAGTAAAAAAGCAAGGTTAAATATGGATATACTAGAAAGGCAAACAGATTCTATTAGAAGAGAGCTTAATAGTGCTATTACTGGAGTAGCTATTGCAAATGATAATACTTTTAATTTAAATCCAGCTTTAAATGTAAGAAGAACCCCATCTGCCAGAAGACAGGTGGATGTTCAGGCAAATACCGCAATACTGACAGAATTAGTAAAACAAGCCGAATTAGCCAAAGTTGCCCTACGCAAAGAAACTCCTCTTATTCAGATAATTGATTCACCTATACTGCCACTAGCAAAAGAGCATTTAGGAATATTAAAAGGATTCATTTTAGGAGCTTTTATTGCATCTTTTTTGACTGCTGGTTTTTTATTATTAAAAAAAACTATAAATACAATTTAATGAAAATTTTAATAACAGGAGGAGCTGGGTTTATAGGCTCAAATTTATGTGAATATTTTTTAGCAAAAGGAAACCAGGTTATTTGCCTTGATAACTTTTCAACAGGACATCGACATAATATCGAGCCTTTTTTTGCTAATAATCAATTTACTTTAATTGAAGGAGATATTAGAAATCTTGGGGACTGTACAGCGGCAGTAGAAGGTGTTGATTATGTTCTGCATGAAGCAGCTTTAGGATCTGTTCCACGATCTATAAATGATCCGATAACAACTAATGATGTAAATGTTAGTGGGTTTTTAAATATGTTAGTTGCTTCAAGAGATGCTAAGGTGAAACGTTTTATCTATGCTGCAAGTTCATCAACTTATGGAGATTCAGAATCATTACCAAAAGTTGAAGATAAGATTGGTAATCCGCTTTCTCCATATGCAATTACTAAATATGTAAATGAATTATATGCTAACATTTTTAGTAAAATATATGGATTGGAAACAATAGGGTTGAGATATTTTAATGTTTTTGGTCGACGTCAAGATCCAAATGGAGCATACGCAGCTGTAATTCCGAAATTTGTTATGCAATTTATGAATTATGAAAGTCCTTTGATTAATGGAGATGGTAACTATTCTAGAGATTTTACATATATAGATAATGTAATACAAATGAATGAAAGAGCCATTTTATCTCAAAATAGTGAGGCTGTTAATACAATTTATAATACTGCATTTGGAGATAGAACAACTTTAAATGAGTTAGTATATATGTTGCGTGATAAACTTTCAGAGTTTGATTCAAATATAAAAAATGTTGAAATTCTTTATGGACCAAACCGTGCAGGTGATATTCCCCATTCTTTAGCAAGTATTGAGAAAGCAAAAAGATTATTGGAGTATAACCCGGAATATTCAATAGAAAAAGGGGTTAAGGAGGCCGTTAATTGGTATTATAAAAATCTAAGAAAATAAACTAATAGTAAAATAGTTTCATTTACTAATTTAAAGAATAATTACAAATATGAAAAAAATTGCCATTATTGGTTTAGGTTATGTGGGCTTACCACTAGCAAGATTATTTGCTACGAAATACCAAGTAATTGGATTTGATGTTAATAAGAAAAGAGTTGATATACTAAATGCAGGTCATGATTCTACACTTGAAGTGTCTGATGAAGTTTTGAAAGCCGTTTTAG
Source organism: Flavobacterium sp. Root901 (assembly GCF_001429765.1). GTDB lineage: Bacteria > Bacteroidota > Bacteroidia > Flavobacteriales > Flavobacteriaceae > Flavobacterium. Next base: position 338,013 of record NZ_LMJB01000009.1, on the reverse strand, counting down.
TAGATAATCCTAATAGTGAATTGGGTCTTTATTGTACTTATGATTTAGAAAATTTAAAAGAATGTAATATATTCATTGTAACTGTACCTACTCCAGTTGATAGAAATAACAGACCAGACCTGACACCACTTTATAAAGCAAGTGAAACGGTGGGTAAAGTGTTAAAAAAAGGGGATATTGTTATCTATGAATCTACGGTTTATCCTGGTGTTACAGAAGAAGAATGTGTTCCAGTATTGGAGAGAATCTCAGGGCTAATTTTCAATGAAGATTTTTTTGCGGGTTATTCACCAGAAAGAATCAATCCAGGAGATAAACAACACACTGTTGAAAAAATCTTAAAAGTTACAGCAGGATCTACTCCCGAAATAGGAATTGTAGTGGATAACTTGTATAAAAGTGTAATTGGAGCGGGTACACATTTAGCGCCAACTATTAAAGTTGCCGAAGCGGCTAAAGTTATTGAGAATTCACAAAGAGATATCAATATTGCTTTTGTAAACGAATTAGCAAAAATATTTAACTTAATGAACATCAATACAAATGATGTATTGGAGGCAGCTGCAACAAAATGGAATTTTTTACATTTTAAACCTGGTTTAGTTGGGGGACATTGCATTGGGGTAGATCCTTATTATTTGGCACAACGTGCACAGGAATTTGGGTATCATCCAGAAATTATTTTAGCAGGACGAAGATTAAATGATAGTATGGGAGAATATATTGCTTCTCAAATAATCAAATTGATGATTAAAAAAGGAATAGCTATTAAAGGTACAACTTTATTAATGCTAGGACTAACATTTAAGGAAAATTGTCCTGATATACGTAATACTAAAATTGTTGATGTAATAAGGGCTTTAGGTGAATACGGTATTGAAGTAGTTATATATGATCCTTTAGCAAATCCTTTAGAAGTTAAACATGAATATGATTTAGATGTCTATTCTGATATGCCAAATCAAAAATTTGATGCAATAGTTTTAGGGGTAGCACACAATGATTTTTTAGATTTAAATTTATCTAATTTTCAAAAAGAATTAAGTGTTATTTATGATGTGAAGAATTTTTTGAGATCAAATGTAGATGCTAAACTTTAATTATTTAAATAATTATTATGAAGCCAAAAATTATAAATTTTCCTAAAATTCAAGATCCAAGAGGAAATTTAACATTTATGCAAAATCCTAGTCAAATTCCATTCGAAATTAAAAGAGTCTTCTGGATTTATGATGTTCCTGGTGGTGAGACTAGAGGAGGGCATGCATATAAAGAACAAGAAGAAATTATTATTGCAATTAGTGGAAGTTTTGATGTAGTTATAACGGATCTAGATGGGAGCGTTAAAAAATATTCATTGAATAGAAGTTATTATGGATTACACATTCCAGCAAAAACTTGGAGGCATATGGAGAACTTTTCAACAAATTCTTTGGCTTTACACATTTCTAGTAGTTCTTTTTCAAAGGAAGATTATATTAGAGATTTTGAAAAATTTAAAAATTTGAAAAATGTTTAGTGTTTCAGATTGTAAGATTATTGACTTATCAAAAGTCCATAATGACGCTGGAAATATTACAGTTGTAGAAAATAACAAGAATATTCCTTTTGAAGTAAAAAGGATTTATTATTTATATGATGTTCCCATGGGAGCAGATAGAGGTGGGCATGGTCACTATGAGTTGCAACAATATATAATTGCAGCGAGTGGTTCATTTACATTTGTATTAGATGATGGAGTCACTAGAAAAGATTTCTTTTTAAACGATCCTTCTAAAGCATTATACATTCAACCAGGTATATGGAGAGAAATAAAAGATTTTTCAAGTGGCTCAATTTGTTTAGTTTTTGCTTCTAGCGAGTATAGAGAATCAGATTACATTAGAGATTATGTTGAATATTTAAATTATAGAAATGATACACCTGCTATCTGATGTTCAATCAAAAAATATAGGCGAAGATACTTTTGTTTGGCAATTTGCAGTAATACTTGAGCGTGCAGTCATAGGTAAAAGATGTAATATAAATTGCAATGTTTTTATTGAAAATGATGTTGTTATAGGTGATGATGTCACTATTAAACCAGGAGTCCAAATTTGGGATGGTGTTACAATAGGTAACAAAGTAATGATTGGTCCAAATGTTACTTTTACAAATGACAAAATTCCCATTTCAAAAAACAAGGATTATAAAAATGAAAAGACAATTATTAATGACTTGGTTTCTATTGGTGCAAATTCTACAATTTTGTGTGGCATTGAAATAGGTAAAAAGACATTAATTGGAGCTGGTAGTGTATTGACTAAAAGCACTTCGCCATATACGGTTTGGTATGGTAATCCGGCAAAACATGTAGGTTATATAACAGAAGATTCTAAGTTGTTAGACTTGAATTTAACTGATAAAATAACAAATGAAAAATATTATTTAGAGGGCTTAAAACCAGTAAAAAGAAATGATTAAATTTTTAGACATACAAAAAATAAATGCACAATACAAGAATGAATTACTCGAAACATTTACTAGAGTTTTAGATTCAGGTTGGTATATAATGGGAAATGAATTAAAAGAGTTTGAAATACAATTTGCAAGTTATTGTGGTACAAAACATGCAATTGGTGTTGCAAATGGTCTAGACGCACTAATACTCATCATTAGAGCATATAAAGAAATGGGATGGTTTCAAGAAGGCGATGAGATTTTAGTTCCTTCAAATACTTATATTGCTAGTATTCTGGCAATTTCAGCAAATAATCTAATTCCAATTTTGATAGAACCAAATTTAGAGACCTTTAATATGAATTCTTCATTAATAGAATCTAAAATTACTTCAAGAACTAAAGCTATTTTGCCTGTTCATCTTTATGGTCAATTATGTGATATGGTTGTTATTGATACAATTGCTAAAAAGCATAATTTAAAAGTAATTGAAGATTGCGCACAAGCACATGGAGCAATTTTGAAAAATAAAAAAGCTGGAAACTGGGGAGATGCAGCTGGATTTAGCTTTTATCCAGGTAAAAATTTAGGAGCATTAGGAGATGGAGGAGCAATTACAACTAACGATGATGAATTGGCTGCCTGCATACGTGCTTTATTAAACTATGGCTCACATGTAAAATATCAAAATCTATATAAAGGTATAAACAGTCGTTTGGATGAATTACAAGCAGCTATGTTAACAGTTAAATTAAAAAAATTAGATTTAGAAACGAAAACAAAGCGTAATATCGCAAATAGATATCTTAATGAAATCGTTAACTCAAAAATTTCATTACCAGAAGTTAAAGAAAACTTAGCTCATGTTTGGCATTTATTTGTAATTCGTACTGTTAAGCGAGATGATTTGCATAATTATTTAAAAGATAAAGGTATACAAACTGTAATACATTATCCAATTCCACCTCACAAACAAGAGGCATATAAAGAATGGAATAATTTAAGTTTTCCTATTTCTGAACAAATTCATAATGAAGTTTTAAGTTTACCTTTAAGTGCGGTGTTAAGTTTTGAAGAAGTAGAGACGATTATTCGTGCTCTTAATGAATATTAAAGATGATAAATTCGTTAAAAAAAAACATTCGCAATTATCCCAGTTTTATTTTTTTTTTAAAATCACCAATTAATTGGTTCTATGCAGCTTATTTAACATTTCGATTTGTTGATGAATACAGCTTTTTTCCAGCATTTCAAATTAATGGTTCGATGAAGATAAAAGTCAAAAAACAAAAGAATGCTAAACTAGTCATAAAAAATAAATTGATTTTGGAACGGTGGCTAAATGGAGATGGTTGTATTTCATTTTCGCTAGGAAATAATGCAAAATGTATTATAGAGAATGATTTTATATTAGGACAAGGTACTAAAATTTATCTTGCTCCAAATGCTCAATTAATATTGCATGGAAAAAGTAAAGAGAGTGGGTCAGGGATTACAGCTAATTCAGTTGTTATGGTAAATGAATGTGTAGAAATAGGTAAGGATTGTATTATTGCGTGGGATACTTTTATCACTGATTGTGATTGGCACGGAATTGAAGGGAAAAATTCTACAAAGAAAACAGTAATTGGAGATCATACTTGGATTGGAGTTGGTGCAAAAGTATTAAAGGGAGCCGTTGTCAATAAAAATTCAATAGTTACTTCTCTTTCAGTAGTGTTAGCGGGTGAATATCCAGAAAGAGCACTATTAAGCGGATCTCCTGCTAAAATCTTAAAGACAAATATTGCGAATTGGCATAGAGAAATGTTTCCTGTAAATGATACAGTTTAGTTTTCTAAATTATAGCCTTAATTAAATAATTAAATATTGAATCTTCTAAAAACATCTTTTTTTTCAGCAATAATTGCATTCATAAGAGTTGGTACTGGGTTTGTAGCTGGTAAAGCAATAGCAATACTGACAGGGCCAGCGGGCGTAGCTTTAATAGGAGCTTTTTCTAACTTTATAACAGTAGTACTTACTTTTGCAAATGGAGCTATCAATACAGGAGTTGTAAAATATACAGCTGAATATGAAAAAGACGAAGAAAATTTAAAATCCTTATTTAGTACCTCTTTTAGAATAAGTGTTTATTGTTCGGGATTTATTGGAGTGGTACTTTTTTTATTTGGCACATTATTTTCTAAATGGATATTTGTTACAAAATTGTATGGCAATCCGATTAGGGTTTTGGGCGTTACAATAATCTTGTATTCTCTAAATTCTTTGATGATTTCAATTTTGAATGGTAAGAAGGAGATTAAAAAATACACTTTAGTTAATACTGTTGGAAGTATTATAGGATTAATTTTTACTTTGATTCTAGTTTATTATTTCAAATTAGAAGGGGCATTATATGCGTTAGTACTTTCCCAATCTATTGTTTTTTTTATTACTCTATTTTTAATTACCAAAAGTGATTGGTTTTCATGGAAATATTTTAAACTTGGTTTTAATAAGGTAATTGCTTTAAAATTAAGTCATTATAGCTTGATGGCAATTGTTTCAGCTGTCACTATTCCTGTCTCGCAAATTTTATTACGAAATATAATTATTAAGAATTTAGGAGTTGACTCTGCGGGTTTTTGGCAAGGAATGATGCGTATATCAGACGGATATTTAATGATTATAACAACATCATTAAGCACTTATTATTTGCCAAAATTATCATCTATTAAAGAAGAGTATGAGATTAAAAGCGAAGTTTTTAAAAGCTTTAAGATTATAATGCCTCTTGTTGTTTTAGGATGTATAATTATATACTTTCTTCGTTTTGTAATAATTTCAGTGTTGTTTACAAAAAATTTTATGGCTATGCAGGCATTGTTTTTTTGGCAATTACTGGGTGATTTCTTCAAGATTGCTTCGTGGATATTGGGATATATTATGATTGCAAAATCAATGACTAAATATTTTTTAATAACTGAGATTTTTTTTAGTACTAACTATGTTTTCTTTGGGTGGCTGTTTATGAAGTATTACAATGTTGAAGGAGTTGCAATGGCATTTGCATTAAATTATTTGCTGTGTTTGTTTTTCATGATTTACATTTTTAGAAAACTATTATTTCAAAGAAATAAGCAAATTAATAGCTCTTAAGTTTAAGAATTCGATTTAAATGAATAAAGAAAAATTTAAAATTGCGTTTATTACCCCATTGATGATTATAGGTGGTGCAGAAACTTACGTAATTAATAAGTGTAAATGGCTCATTGACAACCGATTTGATGTTTTGGTTATTTCAGAGGGTGGCGAAAATGTCTCAAATTTACCTCAAGGTACAATTCATATAACGTTGAAAGGAATAAGTTTACCTCCTTTAGTATTTACAAATGCTCAATACAACAGCTTTAAACAAAAGCTAAAGACAATTTTATTAGATAATAAAGTAAATGTTATTGAGGCTCATAATTCATACCCAATTGTTCACGTGGCTTCTTTGTATAATGAAACTAAAATTCCTTTTTGTGTTAATATATTGTCGGAGCTTTCTTACAGGCGTAATCCTTTATTGAAAATTATCACTAAGAAAATGAATAGGTTTGGGCTATTTTATTCACTAACGCCACAAATGCATGAATATATTGAAGGAGTTACAAAATTAAAATTAAATCCCAATATAATACCCATTCCAGTTAAAGCAATTGAGACCGATAGTTCTGTTTCTGCTCAAAAATATATTTTATCTGTCAGCAGGTTATCTGAAGATAAAGACTACGTAAAATATTTAATTCAGGATTTCTATGAAATATATAGAAAAAATGAAAGTTTTAAGGAATACAAATTAGTTATCGTAGGCGATGGTAATTTATTCAATGAATTAAATCAATTAGCGATTCATATAAATAGAGAATTGGGTCAGGAAATTATTCAATTAAAAGGAACGGTAGTTGGTAAAGATTTAGAAAAATTGTATCAGAGATGTACAATGTTTGTTGGTATGGGAACTACTCTTTTGCTAGCTGCTTCGTGTGCTAAGCCTTCAATAATTGCTGGATTTACTCCTGAAACAAATAAATCTGCTTGGGGTTTTTGGGGCGAGAATAACTTAGATAAAGACATAATAGTCATTAATTCTCCAAAGGATCGATCTCCAGTAAGCTTTCAATTAGCAATACAAAGTATAATAGAATCAGATTCACGTCGAATTAGTGCTGGTAATGCAGCTATTAAAATGTTTAATGAAAATTACGATTATAATTCTATAATGACCTTATGGAAAAGTGAATATGATAAGATTATAGATGTTTGCAAAAAAAATGAGATAATGATAGAAAAAGAACTTAAAAATTATGAATGGCCAATTCATTTTTATCGCCAAATTCGTCGAATAGTTAAGTTTTTTAAGATATAATCGTGCTTAGAATTTTCTTCAAAGAAAAAGATAATATAAGGTAATTTAAATAGTTGTAAATATTATAATGAAAAAAAATTTAATTGTTTTTGGAACAAGGCCTGAGGCTATAAAAATGGCTCCTCTGGTTCAAGAGTTTAAAAAACATTCAGATATTTTTGAAACCAGAGTTTGTGTTACCGCTCAGCATCGGGAAATGTTAGATCAAGTTTTGGACTTTTTTAATATTCAGCCAGATTACGACCTGAACTTAATGAAGGCAAATCAAAACTTATATTCACTAACAGCAGATATTATAATCGGCTTAAAAGAAGTTTTAGAGAATTTTAAACCAGATTATGTTTATGTGCATGGTGATACAACGACAACAATGGCAGCTAGTTTAGCATCATTTTATTCTGGAGCTAAAATTTGTCATGTTGAAGCAGGACTTCGTACAAATTTTAAGCGAACACCTTTCCCTGAAGAAATGAATAGACAACTGACAGGAAGAATTGCGGATTATCATTTTGCCCCCACAGAAGCATCTAAGGAAAATCTCTTAAAAGAAAATATAGCATCTGAAACAATATTGGTAACAGGTAATACGGTTATTGACGCATTGATTGATAGTTCTAAAAGAGTAGAAGAGATCTATAATTTGGAAATTGAAAACTTAAAGAAGATTGTGAAAAAGGATGTAAAAACAATTCTTGTTACCGGCCACCGTAGAGAAAATCATGGAGATGGTTTTATTCGAATTTGTGAAGCTTTAAGAGAAATAGCTTTAATTAATCAAGATGTAGAGATAATTTATCCAGTACACTTAAACCCTAATGTAAAACGACCTGTTTATGAAATACTATCTGGAATTGATAATATTAAGTTAATAGAACCTTTGGCTTACCCTGCTTTTGTATGGTTGATGGATAAATCGTATTTAATCATTACTGATAGTGGTGGAGTTCAGGAAGAAGCACCAAGTCTTGGAAAACCTGTGCTGGTTATGCGTGAATCGACAGAAAGACCTGAGGCAGTAGTTGCTGGAACAGTAATATTGGTTGGGACCAACAAAGAACTTATAGTGAATGAAGCAAATAAATTGCTGAATGATGAGGATAAATATACAAGGATGAGTGTACTACACAATCCTTATGGTGATGGAAAAGCGTGTGAAAGAATTGTAAACTATATATCAAATTTAGAATAAATGAGCAATATCTTAGTATATAATCATGACATACAAAAATACCCGCCTATTCTAACTATAGTGAAAATATTACTCTCTCTAGGTAAGAAAGTTGTTATTGTAGGTTATTGCAGTGATAAAAATACGATTTCTGATTTAGAATTGCAAGGGGTAGTTTATATTGAAACAATTATAAACGATACCAAAGAAAATAAAATTGTAAAATTTTTTAAACTATATTCCTATAAGAAAAAAGTTGAGAAAATTGTAAATGAAGAATTTAAAAAAGACTCAATTTTATGGTTATTCGGAAATCAAAATATATGGCTTCTTTATAATTTAGTTTTTAAATTTAAATCAATATTGTATTTATTTGAAACTCCACAACTAAAAGTTGGATTGAGATATAAGCTTTTAAGTCCATTTCTTAATTATGCAGGCACTATGCAAAAAGCATGGAAAGTGGTTTGCTGTGAATACAATAGGGCTCATATCACAAAAGCTTATTTTAATTTGGTAAAATTACCAATTGTAATTCCAAACAAGCCTGATTTTGATCTTTCTAAATTAAAAAACATACTTGATGATGAGACTGAAGCTCTTTTCAAGAATAAAAAGCTGATCTTATATCAGGGTATTTTTAACTATCCTGAAAGAAGATTAGATGAGTTATGTGAGTCCATACAATATTTACCAAGCGAATATGTGATTTGCATTATGGGAGGAGACGATAATAATAAGGCTAGACTTATCAACAAATACAAATCAGAGCGTGTTGTGTTTTTGCCTTTTAAATCGGCTCCATATCATCTGGAGGTTACTCAAAAAGCATATATAGGCTTTCTGTCCTATTTTTCACAACAAGGCTCAATCGAAACAGCAATAAATACGCTTTACTGTGCACCCAATAAAATTTTTGAATATTCATGCTTTAGTGTACCCATGATTTCAAATGATGTTCCTGGATTGTCCAATTTATTTAATAAATACAATGCGGGAAAAGTAGTTGCTGAATTTAAACCTAAGGAAATGGCAAATATCATTTTAGAAATCGATAAAAATTACGATGAGTTTAGTAAAGGTTCTTTGTCTTTGTATAATTCAGTAAATATTAAATCTTTGGTGAGTAAATTGATAGAAAAATAAAAGGGCAATGAATTTTTTTAGTTTACCATATCTTGCCCTTATACTATGTTATGTTTTTTTATACTTTTATGAAAAAAGCAGTCAACAGTCAAATAATAAAAGTGTAGCTGGATTTTGGTGTGCTTTTATTTTTGTTTTATTTTTTGGATTTAGAGGTTTTATAGGAAGCGATTGGTTTAATTATGAAAATTATTATTCAGAAGCAACTTTAGATGTGTGGACAGCTTTTGACTATGAGATTGGATTTTCATTTTTGGTGAAATTATTCCATGATTTAGGCTTTGAGTATTCGTTTTTTGTGTTTTTTATAACACTAATACAAGTCGTTTTATGGCATCGGTTCTTAAAAAAAGAATCATATAATATTTCGCTAGCCTATATTGTTCTTATAAGTTGTTTTCCGCTTTTAATTATTGATTTATTACGAAATTTTACAGCTATCTTGATAGCAGTTCAATCGATAGAATACATTAATAAAAATAAAAAAATAAAGGCCTTCCTGATTATCTTATTTTCTATGAGTTTTCATTTGACAGGCATCACCTTTCTCTTTCTTTTTTTCCTAAAGCGAAATTATTTCAATAAAAAAGTATTGGTTGTTTTATTAATTTTTGGCACTATAGTTTATTTTCTTCAGATTCGCTTTATAGATAGTATTATGGCTTCATTAGGAGCTGTACTAGGTGGAAGATTTGAATATTTGGCTGGCACTGTAACTGAATCAGATGCATCTTATGGAATACGATTTGGAATCCTTGAAAAGATCTTCCTGTTTATATTAGTACTAAGTAATTATAAATATATAGTAAATAATAAAGTAATTTCTCCAATATACTTTAACAGTTTTTTTTGTTACTGTTTTATTCAACTATATTTTAGTACTTCAGATGCCATGATAAATAGATTTGCACTGTTGTTTTTTTGGGCGTATTTAATTATATTATGTAATTTAAAAGATTTAATTAAGCATCGAGAGTTGAGAAAAACCGTTGTATTTCCAGTTATATTATTTTGTTTTTTGAAAACTTACATTACTTTTAATAACCCTCTATATAGATACACGAGCGTAATTTTTGTTAAGGAATCGTATTATGATCGAGCACTAATTAGAGATGAGTTTTATGAATCAAAAGAATAGATTGAAAGATAATTTTAAAAAACATCACAGCTTAAGAAAAGAAAATAAATTTACCAGGTGAAAGTATTGCAAATCATTACATCTCTATCTATTGGGGGAGCAGAAAAGTTAATTGTTGATAGTGTCCCTCTTTATCAAGCCAAAGGAATAGAGATGGATGTTCTCTCTATAAACAATAGGAAAACTCCATTTTGGGAACAGCTAGAGAAGAATAGCAATGGAAAAGTATCAGGACTTACCTCTAAATCTATTTATAACCCTTTTTTAATATTTAAAATTATTCCCTATCTAAAGAAATATGACGTAGCACACTTACACTTATTTCCAACATTATATTGGGTAGTAATTGCAAAATGTATTTCTTTTTCGAAAGTCAAATTAGTCTATACAGAACATAGTACTAACAATAGAAGGAGGGATATGGTGCTATTTAAATTTGTTGACAGGATTATTTATAAGAAACTTCAAAAAATTGTTTGTATAACTCTAGGTGTAAAAAATAACTTGAAGAAACATCTAAAATTTAATAAAAACATGCACGTTATTAATAATGGTATAGAGACCAAAAAATTTAATAATGTGGATAATATTGCAGATTTTAAGTTTTTCGAAAAAGAAGATTTTAAGTTAATACAGGTATCTAGTTTTCGTAAACAAAAAGATCAAGCGACTTTAATTCGAAGTTTGAAACTGCTTCCGGAAGTAGTTAAATTGATTTTGGTAGGAGATGGACCTTTGATTGAGAACAATAAAGTTTTAGCAGAAGGATTAGGGATTAAAGAAAGAGTAGTGTTTTTAGGTAACAGATACGATATTCCCGAATTATTGAAGTATAGCGATGTTGTAATTTTATCTTCAGAATGGGAAGGATTTGGACTAGCGATTGTAGAGGGAATGGCGTCTGGTAAGCCGGTTATAGCAAGTAATATTGACGGAATCAAAGAAATTGTTAAAGACCATGGTTTGCTATTTGAAAAAGGAAATGAGAAAGAACTCGAAATTTTGGTAAGGAAATTGCTAGAGGACAATGATTTTTATCAAAAAAATGCTAGACAGTGCTTACTAAGATCTAATGATTTTAGTATAAATAAAATGATAGATCAATATATTGAAATATATAAATTAGTATAATGAATAAATTAATATTATTATTAGTTTTATTGTTTTTTGTATCATGCAACTCCCAGCAAAAGAAGGAGTTAAGTTTTAAATATAGAAACGTTAAAACAACTCATATTGCTACTATTCCATTAGTTGTAAAAAGCAAAATTAAATATTCAAGGTTAGAGAATTATCTGCCTAAGAATTATGTTCAGGATGGATCTGTTGATTATGGTACTTACTTACAAAAAGGAATTGATGAAAATAGTTTTGTTGAATTTCCTAATTTTCCAATCCTAATAGGAGAAAATGGTTTAACATTAAAAAGCAATTCAATACTACTATTTAAAAGTAAATCAAAATTAATTTTAAAGGCAAATTCACTTTCAAATTATCAAATTTTAGATCTTAAAAATATAGAAAACGTTCAAATATATAATCCTAAATTAATAGGAGAAAGATATGAACATACGGGTGTGAAGGGAGAATGGGGAATGGGTATTAATATACTTTCATCTAAAAATATTTCAATTTATAACCCAGAAATAAAAAATTGTTGGGGAGATGGTATTTATATTAGTAAAGTTTCTGTCATAGAGTCAGAAAATATTATTGTTAAAGGAGGAATTATTGATAACAATCGACGCAATGGAATATCGATTATAAGTGGGAAGAAAATAGATATTTCGAATATAGTACTTTCAAATACTAATGGAACTCTTCCGATGGCAGGAATTGATATCGAACCAAATACTAATGATGATGTTTTAGAAAGTATAAATTTAAAAAAAATAAAAACTTTCAATAACGCAGATGCTGGCGTCGCAATTATTTTATTGAATATGATTGGAAAAAATCATAAGAACGTTTCGATTAATATTGATTCTCATATTGATTACTTTTCTAAAACGAGTTTTTTAATGGGAGGTAATAGACTTTCATATCCAGAATCCATTAAAGTGCTTGGCGGATTTATTAATGTTACAAATTCTAATTGGAATGACAGTCAGAATAAATTATTAATGGCCAGCGATTTTAAATATATACCAAAGTATAAATTTTCTAATTTGAAGATAAATACCAACGGAAAGTTGGATACTAAAGAAACTGAACTGAGAAAAAAACAATTGCGTGAAAGAATAATTTCTGTGAATTAAACATTTGATCTAAAGAAATTAAAAGCAATACACACACAAACATTGTTTAGTGCGGTAAATGTTGATTGTGTTTAAAAATATCCCTACATTTAGAAATGAACCAAATAATTTCAGGTAAAAGTAAACAGAAATTAATACGTATTACGACTGTTCCATTATCATTAAAAACTTTATTAAAAGGGCAAAATAGATTTATGTCTTCTTATTATGAAGTAATCGGAATTTCATCTGCTGGAAAAGAACTGTCAGATGTTAATTTAGATGAAGGAATTCGGGTTTTGTCGGTAGAAATGACTAGAAAAATTTCGCCTGCGAAAGATTTAAAATCCCTCTATAAATTATATATTATTTTAAAAAAAGAAAAACCTTTTATAGTCCATTCTCATACACCAAAAGCAGGTATTATTTCAATGCTTGCTGCAAAGTTTGCTGGAGTACCCTTTAGACTACATACTGTTGCAGGTTTACCATTAATGGAAGCCACGGGAAATAAAAGAAAGTTATTAAATCTTGTAGAAAAATTAACTTATCGATTTGCTACAAATGTATATCCAAACTCAAAAGGGTTGTATGATTTTATAGTAGAAAATAAATTTGCAGATAAAGCAAAATTAAAAGTTTTAGGAAATGGAAGTTCAAATGGAATTAACACCAATCATTTTGATGCAAACTTAATTTCATCAGAACAAAAAACTTTATTAGCAAAACATTTAAATATTATTCCAACAGATTTTGTTTTTATTTTTGTTGGAAGACTTGTTTCTGATAAAGGTATAAATGAACTGGTTAAATCCTTCAATGAACTTAGTAAGGATTATAGTAATGCTAAATTAATTCTTGTTGGTCCTTTTGAAGAAGAATTAGATCCATTGGATTTGAATACCCTTCAGATTATTAAAGAAAATTCAAAAATTCTTTCAGTTGGTTTCCAGCAAGATGTTCGTTCTTATTTTGCTATTAGCGATTGTTTAGTTTTTCCTAGCTATCGAGAAGGATTTCCAAATGTTGTAATGCAAGCAGGCGCTATGGGCTTACCATCTATTGTCTCTGATATAAATGGATGTAATGAAATTATTGAAGACGGAATTAATGGAATAATCGTGCCTGTAAAAAATGCCCAATCGATATATGATAGTATGAAAAGAATGATTAGTGATTCAGAATTGAAAAATTCTTTAAAAGAGAAATCTAGAGAAATGATCGTATCTCGCTATGATCAAAAAGTCATTTGGGATGCTATTTTAGATGAATATAAAAAATTAGAAAATTTATGTACAAAGTAGTTTTTAAACCCGCACTTGATTTTTTAGTTGCATTTATTGGTTTTCTAATTCTGAGTCCAATTTTTTTTATAGTAACAATAGGTTTATGTTTTGCAAATCAAGGAAAACCATTTTTTTTTCAAAACCGTCCAGGGAAAAGTGGTAAGATTTTTAAAATAATAAAGTTTAGAACCATGAACGAGAAGAAAGATTCTCAAGGAGAATTATTATCAGATGCAGAACGAATAACGAAGATTGGTCAATTTGTTAGAAAAACATCTTTAGACGAGATACCTCAATTATTAAATGTTCTAAAAGGTGATATGAGTATTATAGGTCCTCGTCCATTACTACCGGAATATTTACCATTGTATAACGAATTCCAAAAACAACGACATGACGTCAAACCAGGTATTACAGGTTGGGCACAAGTAAATGGAAGAAATGCAATTTCATGGCAGGATAAATTTACATTTGATGTTTGGTATGTTGAAAACTTATCATTTTTGTTAGATTTAAAAATTATTCTGAAAACTTTTAAAAAAGTAATTGTAAGTGAAGGAATTAATGCAGCAAATGTTGCAACTATAGATCGTTTTAATGGAGAGTGTTAAATATTTATATGGAGCAAGCGGTCATTGCAAAGTAATTATTGAGATATTAAAAAGCATAAACAATAAAGTTGGAGCAATTTTGGATGACTATCCAAAAAATAATTTTCTTATGGATATTCCTGTAATTGAATTTTCTAAAACAGAAATTTTGCCAGGAGATAAAATTATTATTTCGATAGGAAATAATGAGACTAGAAAAAAAATTGCTTCAAATATTAATGCTCACTTTGCTGTTGCATTTCATAATAAAGCAATCATATCTGAAAGTGCAAAAATTGATAAAGGTTCTGTTGTTATGGCGGGAGTCGTTATAAATGCTTCTGTAAATATAGGTGAGCATTGTATTATTAATACGGGTTCAATAATTGACCATGATTGCAACATCGCAGACTATTGCCATATTTCTCCCAATGTTTCTCTAGCAGGAAACGTTACAATAGGAGAGGGAACACATGTTGGTATTGGTACTTGCGTTATACAAGGTGTTAAAATTGGAAAATGGACAACGATAGGAGCTGGATCGGTAATAATCGATGATATTCCGGATTTTGCTGTTGTTGTTGGTAATCCAGGCAAAATAATAAAATATAATCATAAAAATGAATAATTCAAAAATATGGCTGTCATCTCCACATATGGGAGGAACAGAAGAAAAATATGTGAAAGAAGCTTTTGATACAAATTGGATAGCTCCATTAGGACCAAATGTCAACGGTTTCGAAAAAGATTTAGAAACATATTTGGGATCAAATGTTCAAGTAGGTGCACTAAGTTCAGGAACAGCTGCTATTCATTTAGGGCTAATTCTATTAGGTATTAAAACTGGTGATGAAGTTATTTGCCAAAGTATGACTTTTTCAGCATCTGCAAATCCAATTTTATATTTAGGGGCAACTCCTGTTTTTGTTGACAGCGAAAGTGATACATGGAATTTATGTCCAATCTCACTAGAAAATGCTATTATTGACAGAATCTCGAAAGGAAAAAAACCAAAAGCAATCATTGCAGTTCATCTTTATGGAATGCCTTACAAAGTTGATGATATTAATAATATCGCTGCAAAGTATAACATTCCTGTTCTTGAAGATAGTGCAGAAGCACTAGGAAGTTATTTTAAAAATAAGAAATGTGGAACTTTTGGCGAAATAGGAATTCTTTCTTTTAATGGAAATAAAATTATTACAACGTCTGGAGGTGGAGCAATTGTAACAAAAAAATCAGAGATAAAAGAAAAAGCAGTTTTTCTTTCTACTCAGGCTAGAGATAATGCACCTCATTATCAACATAGTGAAATTGGATATAATTACAGAATGAGTAATATCTGCGCAGGCATTGGTCGTGGACAAATGGAAATTTTAGACAATCATATACAACTTCGTAGAAAGATGAATAGATTTTATGCTAATTACTTTAATAATATTGAAGGCGTTGAGGTTCTTACAGAACCAAATAATGATTATTTTTCAAATCATTGGTTGTCTGCCATTACAATCGATTCGGCAAAAACTAAGGGAAAGACAAGAGAAAATTTAAGAGTCGCATTTGAAGCAGCTAATATTGAAAGCAGGCCTCTTTGGAAGCCAATGCATTTGCAGCCTGTTTTTGAACAGTATCCATATTATGGTAAAAAAGTGTCTGAAAAATTATTTGAAAATGGGTTGTGTCTGCCTTCTGGATCAAATTTAAGTGATGAAGATAGAAAAAGAATACAGGCAGTTTTAGACGATTTTTTTAACGTGAAATTCTAATTAAATGAAAATTGAAAAAACATTTATTGAAGGTTTACTTATCGTCGAACCTATTATATTAGGAGATGAAAGAGGTTATTTTTTTGAATCATACAACAAAACTAAATTTCAAGACTTAGGTGTTGAAATTGATTTCATTCAGGATAATCAATCATTTTCACGATATGGAACCTTGAGAGGTTTGCATTATCAAAATCCACCATTTGCTCAAACTAAACTAGTTCGTGTTTTACAAGGCGAAATAGTAGATATTGTAGTTGATTTGAGAATAGGTTCACGAACTTACGGCAAAACATTCAGTGTTTTATTATCAGCCGAGAATAAAAAGCAACTATTAATACCACAAGGTTTTGCACATGGTTTTTCAGTCATAAGTGAAACCGCTTCTGTAATGTATAAATGTGATCAGATTTACAATAAAGCTTCCGAAGGAGGTATTAAATTTGATGATCCGTCATTAAATATTGACTGGATGATAGATTTAAATAAAGCCATTATTTCAGAAAAAGATCAAAATCTACCTTTTATTCAGGAATGCAATAGTTTATTTTAATGAAGAAGATACTTGTAACTGGTTCGAATGGTCAATTGGGTTCTGAATTGTATGTTTTGTCCTTACAATATTTACATTATAATTGGGTTTTTGCAGATCGAAGCAAAGTTACACTTGATGATGTTAACTTGCTGAAAGTGCAGTTAAATGAAATTAAACCTGATATTATCCTGAATTGCGCAGCATACACATTAGTAGACAAAGCAGAGACAGAAAAAGAAATAGCTTTTACAATTAATCATTTAGCAGTTGAATCAATCGCTAAATATGCTGAGGGTAATAATGTGAAATTACTACACATTTCGACAGATTATGTGTTTGACGGATCTTCATCAACTCCTTTAAATGAAGAAGCTGTAACAAATCCTATTAATATCTATGGTGAAAGTAAAAGAGCCGGAGAAATAGCTTGTGTTAAAGAAAATCCAAACTCAATTGTAATTAGAACTTCTTGGGTTTATAGCAAATTTGGCAATAATTTTGTTAAAACAATGCAGAGATTAATGAAAGAAAAAGATCAAATTAATGTTGTCAATGATCAAGTAGGATCTCCTACTTATGCCGCTGATTTAGCACAGGTAATTATTGATATTGTTGAATCTGAAAAATGGATACCAGGAATTTACAATTATTCAAATGAAGGTGAAATAACATGGTATGAATTTGCGTTGGCTATAAAAGAGTTTGGAAAGTACAATTGTAAAGTTTATGGAATACCTTCATCATCTTATCCAACTCCTGCAAAACGACCAATATTTTCGTTGTTAAGTAAAATAAAGATAAAAAAAACTTATAACGTTGATATTCCTGATTATAAAGATAGTTTAGAAAAAATGTTCATTATATAGATTAATCTAAAGATTTGTATCAGCATTTAGTAACAAATTTTTAAAATCTAAAAAACTCAAAGATATTATGAAAGGAATAATTTTAGCTGGAGGTTCAGGAACACGTTTACATCCCTTAACACTCGCAGTCAGTAAGCAGATGATGCCTGTTTATGACAAACCAATGATTTATTACCCATTGTCTACATTGATGATGGTAGGAATCAATGAAATATTGATTATTTCAACACCTCATGATCTGCCAAGTTTTAAAAAATTATTAGGTGATGGTTCTAATTTAGGATGTAAATTTAGTTATGCAGAACAAGCAATTCCAAATGGTTTAGCACAAGCCTTTGTTATTGGCGAAGATTTTATTGGGAACGATGATGTTGCATTAATTTTGGGGGATAATATATTCTTTGGAGCTACAATGCAGGAATTATTGAGATCTAACACTAAACCTAATGGGGGAGTTGTTTTTGCATATCATGTTTCAGATCCTGAACGTTATGGTGTTGTTGAATTTGATGGAAATTTAAATGCAATTAGTATTGAAGAAAAGCCAGAAAAGCCAAAATCAAACTTTGCAGTTCCAGGATTGTATTTTTATGATAATTCAGTAGTTGAAGTTGCTAAAAATATAAAACCAAGTGCAAGAGGAGAATATGAAATAACTGATATAAATAAAATTTATTTAGAAAAGAAAAGTTTAAAAGTTGGCGTTTTAGGAAGAGGGGTAGCTTGGCTTGATACCGGAACTTTTAACAGTTTAATGCAAGCGGGGCATTTTGTTCAGGTTCTCGAGGAAAGACAAGGTTTAAAAGTTGGATGCATTGAAGAAGTGGCATGGAGACAAGGCTTTATTAATGATGAACAATTGAAGAGTTTAGCTTTGTCATTAGTTAAATCCGGTTATGGAGAATATTTGAATGAACTTTTAAAACAAAAGAAAAATGGGGTTAAAATTTAATTTCAAAAAAAATTAATAAATTTATAATCCTTTAATTCGTATTTTTGTAAAACAGACAAGTCTGTTAAAAATTTAATTAAATCAAAAATTGGATACAGATAAACCAACTAAAATAGCATCCTTTTTGTACAATTCTTTTTCTCCAAGGAATTTGAGAGCAAACATTAATAACCTTAGTTATTTACCAAGGTGGATTATCGTTGCTATAGATATTATGGTGCTTCTTTTTTCTTTTACATTTACCTATATGCTGTTCGAAGGCACAGCATTAGGCTATATTATTGTTGCACATGACTTTTATTTTGTTTCAAGTTTAATTATAGTTAATGTATTCTTCTTTTGGCTTTTTAGAACTTATTCAGGTATCATAAGGCATTCATCCTATATTGACGCTATAAAACTTTTATTCTCGCAAATGTCAGTTTTGGTGTTCTTTTTGTTTGTCAATTTGGTTTATGAATTGTATACAGGTGAAAAAGCATTTTTAAATACAGCATTATTCATAAATCTGGTTTTGTCTTTTTGTGGATTATTTTTATATCGTGTAATTGTAAAGCAAACTTTTGAATTATATTTTTCAGAAAAAACAAATTCAAAACTTATACGAACAGTAATTTATGGAACTGATGCAAACGCTATTTCTGTAGCAAATGCGTTAAAATTTGAAACTCCATCCCGATTTAAAATTGTTGGTTTTGTAGATAAAAACAATCAAAATGCCTCTAAGAGGATGTTGGATTTACCAATTTTGATTTTAAGAAAAAAACTTCCAGCCTTAATGCGTTCTGTTGCAGCTGAAGGTGTTATTATTGCTGATAAAAGTTTATCAAAAGATGAACAATTGATTATTGTTGATCAATGTCTTGAATTTAATTATAGAGTTTATACAGTTCCTCTAATTTCAGACTGGGAAAATCAAAAAGAGATTTCTCAAAAAGTAAAAAATATTCAGATTGAAGATTTATTAGAGAGAAAACCTATAGTTTTAGACAGTAAGTCGATTTCTAAACAGTTAAAAGATAAAACCATTCTTATTACTGGAGCTGCTGGGTCAATTGGTAGTGAAATAGTAAGGCAGGTTCTTGGATTTAATCCAAAAACAGTTATTATTTTAGATCACGCAGAAACTCCTTTACATAATCTTTGCTTAGAAACACTAAGCATGGATACAACTGCAAAAATTGTAGCAGTAATTACTGATGTAAAAAGTAAAAAGGCATTAGAAAAAGTATTTAAAAATTATAATCCTCATGTAGTTTTTCATGCAGCTGCTTATAAACATGTTCCATTGATGGAAGAAAATCCATCGCAAGCTATATTAACAAATATAAAAGGAACTAAAAATCTAGCTGATTTAGCGTGCAAATATCACGTAAAAAAATTCGTGATGGTTTCTACAGATAAAGCTGTGAATCCAAGTAATGTAATGGGAGCCAGTAAACGAATTGCAGAAAAATACGTTCAATCATTATTTTTGAAAAATCAAAAAGAGAATATACCGGGAGTTACAAAATTTATTACAACACGATTTGGTAATGTATTAGGCTCTAATGGTTCTGTTGTGCCTTTATTTACTAAACAAATTGCAGAAGGAGGTCCGGTTACCATTACGCATCAGGATATTATTCGATATTTTATGACTATACCTGAAGCTTGTCAGTTAGTTTTGGAAGCTGGGGCAATGGGTAATGGTGGTGAGATCTATATTTTTGATATGGGTAAACCCGTAAGAATAATCGACTTGGCTAAAAAAATGATTAAGCTTGCAGGGTTTATTCCTGATAAAGAAATTAAAATAAAAATTGTTGGTTTGAGACCTGGTGAAAAGTTATACGAAGAATTGTTAAATGATACTTCTAAAACACTGCCAACCTATCATAATAAAATTATGATAGCTCAGGAAATACAAGATGAATACGAAAATCTCCATACTGATATAGATGAATTAATCGGAATCGCAGATTTTTATGATAATGAAGATATAGTAGCTAAGATGAAAAAAATTGTTCCCGAATTTAAAAGTATGAATTCAGCTTTTGAAGTTCTGGATAAATAATTTTCGCAAAAAATATATGGTATTATAAAAAGGTGTTTTTTTAAAACGCCTTTTTGCTTTTTTATCAAATAATAAGCGACTAAAAATCTTGTTAAATCAAATTGGATTTTGAGATTTAGTAAAATTTAAAACTATTTAAAAAATTATAGAAATATAAAATGAATAATAATTCTAATAATTGGCTGTTTGAAATTACACCAAAAAATAAGTTCTTTTCATTAAATTTTAAAGAAATCTGGCAATACAGAGACTTATTACTTCTTTTTGTGAAAAGAGACATTATTACAGTATACAAACAAACAGTATTAGGCCCGCTTTGGTATCTGATTCAACCTTTATTTACATCTATAACATTTACCATAATATTTAATAATGTTGCTGGTATTAACACAGGAATCGTTAGGCCTTTTTTATTTAATTTGGCAGGAATAACAGTTTGGAATTATTTTACAGCATGTTTAAATGGAACTTCAGACACATTTAAAGCCAATGCCAGTATATTTGGTAAAGTTTATTTTCCGAGAATAATTACACCTCTTTCTGTTGTAATTTCAAATTTGATCAAATTAGGAATTCAACTTGTGATTTTTATTGCATTTTATATTTTTTATTATTTGCAAGGAGATAAATTAACTCTTAATGCAACCGTGTTTTTTTTTCCATTATTAATCATTAATATGGGGATTCTAGGACTGGGATTAGGAATGTTGATTTCTTCAATGGTGACTAAATATCGTGATTTTAGCTATTTAGTGGCCTTTGGAATACAGCTGCTAATGTATTTGTCTGCCGTTATGTACCCAATGGAACTTATAAAAGCAAAATTACCAGCCTATGGATGGATTGTAGAATATAATCCACTTGCTTATATTATTGAATCTGCACGTTATATGCTTCTTAATGTGGGTGAAATTTCGATAATTGGATTAAGCTTTACTGTGGCAGTTACAATAATTATATTTTTTCTGGGTCTTTTGATTTTTAATAAAACAGAAAAAAGCTTTATTGATACAGTTTAAATCAATGCTTTAATAAATCGTATTTAAGACAAAATAAAAGTATAATTGGAAAAAGATATTATTTTAAAAGCCGAGAACATCTCAAAACAATATCGTTTGGGAGAAGTAGGTACAGGTACGTTAACTCACGATTTAAACCGATGGTGGCATCAAATTCGTGGTAAAGAAGATCCATATTTAAAAATTGGTGATACAAATGACCGTTCAACTAAAGGAACGTCAGAATATGTTTGGGCAATTCAGGATATTAATTTTGAAGTAGAACGTGGAGAAGTTTTAGGAATCATTGGTAAAAATGGGGCAGGAAAATCAACACTTTTAAAAATACTTTCAAAAGTAACAGCACCAACAACCGGAGTTATAAAATCTCGTGGAAGAATTGCTTCATTATTAGAAGTTGGAACTGGATTTCATGGTGAAATGACAGGTCGTGAAAATATCTTCTTAAACGGTGCAATCCTCGGAATGACTAAAAAAGAAATTGCTTCTAAACTTGACGAAATTATCGAGTTTTCAGGTTGTGAGCGTTACATAGATACTCCTGTAAAAAGATATAGCAGCGGGATGACGGTTCGTCTGGCATTTGCTGTCGCGGCTTTTTTAGAACCGGAAATCTTGGTTATTGATGAGGTTTTAGCAGTCGGCGATGCTGAATTTCAGAAAAAGGCAATTGGAAAAATGCAGGATATTTCTAAAGGAGAAGGAAGAACAGTTTTATTTGTAAGTCATAATATGGCTGCAGTAAAAAGTTTATGTACAAGAGGGATTATATTGGAACATGGAAAGGTTGCTTTTGAAGGCCAGATAGAAAATGCTGTAAGTTATTATCTTGGCGGGAATGCGGAAACAATGAATTTAAAAACATTTGGTAATGAATACGATTTTCCAGTGTTTAAATTAATTGAAATTTCTTTAAAAAACTTTGAAAGAAGTTCTGATGATGTATTGCAGGAAAATGAATCAATCATTTTGAATACTAAAATAAATATAAAAGTAGAGGATGCAAAAAGATACCATATAACATATCATTTATATAATGAAATTGGCGAAGCCATGTTCTCATTTTCTAATGCTGGAAATTTTTTTTTAAAGAATGGCATAAATGATTTAAGTTGTAATTTTCCAAAATCATTTTTTCAATCCGGACAATACTTTTTATCTCTTTTCATTGTTGAAGACTCAAAACAGCCAATTTTTGTTGAAAATGATATTATTGCTTTTACAGTTGTAGATTCTGGTAGGGAATTAGGAACTTATATGGGTAGGGAACCCGGATATATAAGACCACAATTTGAATGGAAAATACAATAAAATATTTAAATCAAATAGAATGTCAAAAAACATAAAAGTCAGTGTATGCATGATAACTTATGGTCACGATAAATTTATTGAAGAAGCAATAAATAGTGTCTTAATGCAAGAAGTTGACTTTGAGGTTGAATTGATTATTTCCAACGATGCCTCACCTGATGCAACAGATGAAATTGTAAATTCAATTATAGAAAATCATCCTAGAAGTAATTGGATTAACTATATTAAGCATGAGTCAAATATTGGTATGATGCTAAATTCTCAGTTTGTATTGCAGGCAAGTAAAGGTGAGTTTATTGCAATTTGTGAAGGAGATGATTATTGGACTGATTCTTTGAAGCTAAAAAAGCAAATAAGTTTTTTAGAAGCAAATCCTGATTATGTAATGTGTTTTCATCGATGTCAATTTCTTACACTTGAAAACGGTAAGAATAAGTTTGTTGATCAAGAACTTAAAGTCATTGATTATGAATACAATATGTATGGATTATTATATAACTGGAACATACCGACTGCATCGATTGTTTTAAGAAATGTTTTTCTAGAAGAAAATAATGTTTTTCCGCAAGAATTTTTACACGTTAAAAGTGGAGATATTGCGCTAGCTTCTTATCTATTTCAATTTGGTAAATTTTTTCTTTTTAAAGAAGTGATGAGTGTTTATAGAGTTTTTGGATTAGGAGTTTCTATAACCCATAAAGATTTTAGAATGATACACTATAGAGCAGATTTATATCATAGAATAAATGAATACTATCATTTTAAGTATGAAAGAGAAATATATCAGGCATTGCATGATATTATGAATAGATATGCCCCAGTTTTATGTGTTGAAAAAAATGCAGTAGGAAATTATTCTACAAGAAAATTGATATATATATTATTGAGAAGATGGAGAAAGAAAATAATCGAAAAATGAATCCTCTTATATCTGTAATTTTACCCAATTATAATCATGCAAAATTTCTTGAAAAAAGATTAGAAAGCATATTTAATCAAACATATTATAATTTTGAAGTAATTCTTTTAGATGATTGCAGTACAGATAACAGTAAAGATATTCTAGTAAAATATTCAAAAAATGATCATGTAAAGCATTGTATTTTCAATGAAATAAATTCAGGGAATACTTTTGTTCAATGGAAAAAAGGAATTCAACTTGCAAAAGGTAAATTTATTTGGATTGCAGAATCTGATGATTTCTGTGATCCTTTTTTTTTAGAATCTGCAATTAAGCCATTATTATTAAATGATCAGATTACTTTGTCGTATTGTCAATCTAATAAAGTAGATATAAATGATAAGATTATTGGCAATTGGAAGACATATACGGATGATTTAGATACTAAACAATTTGCTGAAAATTTTGTTATGGAAGGTAATTTATTTATCGAAAAATATTTGATTAAGAAAAATGTAATTCCAAATGCAAGTGCTGTTTTATTTCGCAAAGATAACTTAGAAATTTCAGATCAATTAATTAATACACCAGCGCTTAGATATTGTGGGGATTGGATTATATATCTTCAGGTAATTATTAATCAGGAGATTTCATTTTTAGCTGAATCGATTAACAATTTTAGATATCATGATAATAGTGTTATAGCACGTATTTCAAAATCTCAAAAGCAAATATCGCTTATTGATATAGATCTTCAAATGCGAAAAGCAATCGTTAATTATTTACATCCAATCCCTGTTGTTAACAAAAAGCAGATTTTTGAAAAGAATAAAAAAATAATTGAATTGTTAAAGTATGAAAAAGCTTTGATTTTATTCAACAATAAAAAGAAGTGGAAGGCGATTTTAATATTAATTGGAATTTTTGATGTATTTGTGAAAAAATATCCTTTTTATAAACGACTTAAAAATATTTTAATCTTTTCTAAATGATTTCTCTAATTATATGCAGCCGTACCGAAGCTCTTTCACCAGAATTAGCTGAAAATATAAATAATACAATCGGAAATCAACATGAATTAGTGTTAATAGATAATTCCAAATCCGATTATTCTATTTTCGAAGCTTATAATTTAGGAATTAAAAAAAGTAAAGGAGATATATTATGTTTCATTCATGATGATATTATATTTCATACAAAAGAATGGGGATTAATTTTAGAATCGGAATTTAAGGAAAACGCTAATTTTGCTCTTATCGGAATTGCAGGATCAAAAGTTAAAACTCAATATCCAACAGGATGGTGGGATTGTGAAAACAAGTATAAAGTAGTCAATCTCATCCAACATGAAAAGAATAAAATTGAAAAACAATTTTTTGGGTTTACAGATGATAATTTAGAAGAAGTTTTAGTGATCGATGGAGTTTTCATGGCTTTAAAAAGTGAAAAGGACTTGTTTTTTGATGTAGATTTAACTGGTTTTCATAATTATGATCTTAGCTTGTCTTGTAAGGTAAAAACAAGAGGGAAAAAAATTGGGGTAACCAAGAAAATTTTAATAGAACATTTGTCAATAGGTGTATTAAATAAAGATTGGTTGTTCTCGATAAAGTCATTTCATAACAAATATCAACAGAGTTTAAGAAGTAATAATTCTACTTTAGAACAACAAATCTTTGCTGGGAAAAAATATATAGATCATTGTATATATATCTTAGGCAAAAAGAAAGGCTTAATCTATCTTCTGTCAGTCTTTAAATTCAGCATTTCATTAAAAATAAATTTTATTTTAGGGAAATATATTGTCAGTAGATTAATTTAAATTTAAAAATGAAAGTAAGCTTAGTCATTGTTACCTTCAATGGTATGAAATGGATAAAAAATTGTATAGATTCTATTCTGGAAAGTACTTTATTGCCAGAAATTATAATTGTTGATAATTGCAGTACAGACAATACAAATGCTTTTTTAAAAAATAATTATTCTCAAAAAATCAAACTTATTGAATCTAATGAAAATCTAGGATTTGGACGAGCTAATAATCTAGGTATTTCGCTGGCATTAGAATTAAATAGTGATTTTATATTTTTATTAAACCAAGATACAACTATACAAAAAGATACTGTTGAGAAATTATTAAAAGTTTCAAGTAGAAATTTAGACTTTGGAATAGTAAGCCCTATCCATTCAGATGGAAATGGAGATTTATTAGACATGAGTTTTTTATATTATATAAATCGACAAGGAAATAATCTAATTTCCGATTCAATATTAAATAAAGATATGAAAGAGCTTTATGAAATCGAAATGATAAATGCTGCAGCTTGGTTTATACCTAAAAAAACTTTTGAAATTGTAGGAGGATTTGATCCTATGTTTTTTCTCTATGGAGAAGATGATAATTTTTGTCAAAGAGTATTATATCATAATTTAAAAATTGGTATTACGCCAAAAACAATTATAAAGCACAATAGTGATAATAATAATACAATTGATTTTATAAAAGGTTCTGCAAAATATTATAATAAATTTTTGAATAGAATACGTGTAAAATATGCTAATGTAAATTCAAAAGACTATGAAGAAATTACCAGAATAAGAAATTATTTTTTTAAACAATCAATTTTTAGTTTGTTGAAATTTAATTTTAAAGAGTACCTAATTAATAAGACTAAATATCAACTCATAAACAAAGAAAGTATAGAATTAAGCGTTTTGCAAAACAGAAAGCCAGGAAAGAAATATTTAAATTAGAAATATGATGTCAAATTTGAATGATCTAGTATCTGTAATTATACCTTGTTATAATGATCATGAATATATTCATGAAGCAATAAACTCAATTAATAATCAAACGCATAAAAATGTTGAGATTATTATTGTAGATGATGGATCAGATATTAAGACAAAAAATATTCTTAAAGCTATAACTCAAGAAAATTTGACAATCCTGTATCAGGAAAATTTAGGAACAAGTGCTGCAAGAAACAATGGAATAAATCATGCAAAAGGAGATTATATTCTGACTCTGGATGCCGATGATTATTTTGATCCTGTTTTTATTTCAAAAGCATTAAATTATATCTCTATCGATAAAAAGATAGGAATAATAAGCTGCTGGATTAAGATTTTTAATGATAAGGGAATTGTAGAGATGTCTAAAATTCCGGGAGGTGATTTAGAGACTTTGATTCTTTTTAATAGTGCTTCTGGAAATTATTTATTTAGAAAAAAATGTTGGTTCGATGCAGGTGGTTATGATGAAAAAATGAAAAAGGGTTATGAGGATTGGGAATTTAATATTTCAGTAGCAAAAGCCGGATGGAAAACTGTCATAATAGAAGAATATCTATTTAACTACAGAAAAAAAAATCAATCGAGAAATTCGCAGGCTAATAAATTTCATAAATATGAATTATACAAATATATATATATAAAACATAAAGATTTATGGAATACTTATCATGAATTAATGATTGAGAATCTTTTTTCACAAATGCAAGCTTTAGAATTAGGTTCGCATAATCTTAGAAAAACAATTGATTATAAATTAGGAAAAGGAATTCTAACGCCTTATAGATTTATTAAAAGAGTTTTATTGTTTTATAAAAAATAGATAAATAAGAAATTAAATTTAATAACCTTAAATGCCCAAAGTAAGTGTAATATTACCAGTTTACAACTGTGAAAAATATATTAGAGAATCAATTGAAAGTGTATTAAATCAGACATTTGAAGATTTTGAGTTATTAATTATTGACGATTGCTCAACTGATTCAACAGTTGCAATTATAGAGAATTTTGATGATTCGAGAATAAATTTAATTAGAAAAGAGAAAAATACAGGATTAATTTATAGCTTAAATTATGCTGTTTCAATTGCAAAAGGAGAATATATTGCCAGAATGGATGGCGATGATATTTGTTTGCCACAACGCTTTGAAAAACAATTGAAGTTTTTAGAACAAAATCCAAATATTATTTTGTGTGGCTCTGCAATTCAAATAATAAATGAAAATACTATTTTGCGACACCCTTTATTTCACGAAGAAATAATTATAAAATTATGTTTTACAACTTCATTTTGTCATCCCTCTGTGATGGGGAAAACAGCTGTTTTCAAAGAAAATTTGTATGATATAAAATATAAACATGCTGAAGATTATGATTTGTGGACACGCTTGGCATTCAAAGGAGAGTTAGCAAATTTAGAAGAAGTTTTATTACTCTATAGGAGTCATGAGGAGCAAGTTTCTCAAGCGAATAATGTACATCAAACTACAGTAGGATATTCTTCTCAGTTTAGAATGTTTGAATCAATTATTAATTTTGAAAATGATATCTATAAAAAAATGCATATTGCATTTAAAAAACAAGATCATTATACAATTGACGATTTCAAAAAATCTTTGATCTTATTTAATTTATTGCAAAAAGGCAATGTTAAAAAGAAAATTTATGATAATAAATTGTTTAACAATCAATTAAAAAAAATAAGACTAAATTTTTTAAAAAACTACTTTAGGACAGAAAGAATACAGATTAAGTTATTTTTGTCTTATTGTAAAATGATAAAAATTGAAGATTTTATAAAATTGATAAAATACAGATTCAAAAAATGAAGGAATACTTATATAGATTTTTGGCTAAACTAGGATATAAAATTGAAAATAAGAACAAAGAAAGAGAAAGAAAAATATCTTATTTAAAAAAATATAAGGTTATAGATAACTTAGAATTATTAATAAAGACATTTGATTTTATTCGTAATCTGGAAAATAAATATTCCATACGTATAAAAGATAATGGACAAGGAGTTTTATTTACATTTGATGATACGACTGTTTATTTAGAAACTTGTGAAGAATTTTTTATTTTAAACGAAATTTTCTATTCAAATGATTATAATTTTTGTACAAATGATGAAGTTGTAGTTATTGATATTGGTGCAAACATAGGTTTAGGAGCACTGTTTTTTTCCTCAAAAGATAATGTAAAAAAAATATATTCATATGAACCAGTACCACTTACTTATGATCAGGCAAAATTTAACCTGACTTTAAATAAGAATAAAGTGGTTGAATTAAATAATTATGGATTAGGTAACACGGACAAAGAAGAAACATTCTTATTTAATAAAAATGTTAAAGGAAATACGGGATCTCGAGGTGCTTTAAGCTCGAGTTTTATAATTTCGGATGTTGAGAAAGTAAATGTAATAATAAAGAATGCTTCTTCGGTTCTAAAAGAAATTATAAATCAAAACCAAAATTTTAAAATAGTTTTGAAAGTTGATTGTGAAGGAGCTGAATATGAGATATTCGAAGACTTAGATAACAGTGGAATTTTGAATAAAATTGATTTTGCAATGATAGAATGGCATGATAAAGGAAGCCAGGAACTAGAAAAAATATTATTGAAATACAATTTTAATTGTTTTAGCCAGCAATTGGCAATCAATACAGGTATGATATATGCTTATAGAAAATAAAAGCACATTTTTTTCAATTATTATTCCAACTTATCAGCGAGCACATTTGATTGGTAAAACTTTGGATAGCATAATTGATCAAACACATACTAATTGGGAATGTATCATTGTGGATGACGGAAGTATAGACCATACTGAAGAAATTGTAAATACATATGTGTTGAAAGATTCTCGATTTCAATATTATAATCGTCCTGATAATCTTTTAAAGGGACCAAACTCCTGCAGGAATTATGGTTTTGAAAAATCGAAAGGAACTTATATAAAATGGTTTGACAGTGATGATATTATGCTAACTGACTGCCTTGCTAGTACTCTGGAGATATTCTTAGAAAAAGACTGCGATCTTGTTGTTTCAAATATTGAGTTTATAAATATTGATGAAATTAAATTAGATAAAAAGTATAATTATTTTTCTCAAAATTTGATTGAAGATTATCTAGTTGGAAAAATTGCATATTATGTTTTTCAAACCTGGAGTAGAAAATTTATAAATATGCAAACGCAGCTTTTTGATGAACAGATCACTAATTTAGACGATTGGGATTTTAATTTAAGAATGTTATATCAAAACCCAAAAATAGAATATATTCATAAACCTTTAATCCAATATAGAATTCATTCAGAATCGTTAGCTCATGAAATAAGTAAATTAAACTATAAAGAAATTTACTCAGAGATAGTTTCTCTTGAAAAGCACTTAAAATTATTGAAAATTAATAAAAAAGCAAATCCTTTAATATTAAATAATTATATCAAAAAGAGATGTAAATGGTTTTTAATAACTGCTCTCCAGAAAAAAGATATAAATAGATACAAATATTTAAGGATATTAATAAAGAAACAATTAGAATTAATGGATTATTTAGGTGCAATAAAATCCATAAATGCTTTTATATTTTATTCCATATTTAATAAAGGTTATTTATTACTTAAAAATATATGAAAATTCTCTTCATCTCAATGCCTTCCATTCATTTTTTTAGATGGATTGAAAATTTAAGCAAAACCGATCATGAACTCTATTGGTTTGATGTTTTAAATAGAGGAGAGTTGGATACATTTAAATCAGATCATCAATTTACAAACTGGAAAAAAAGAAAATTACCTTACTTAAAAGGCGAATATTGGCTCTCTAAAAAAATGCCTGAATTATATAATTCAATTCGTCCTTTTTTTGAAATTACTGAAAACAAAGTTCTCGAAAAAATAATTCAGGAAATTAATCCAGACATTATTCATAGTTTTGAAATGCAATCCTGCTCTTATCCAATAATTAAAACGATGAATAAATTCCCGAACATTAAATGGATTTACTCTTGCTGGGGTAGTGATTTGTTTTATTTTCAGAATTTTATATATCATAAAAACAAAATCAAAAATGTTCTAAAACGCGTAAATTATTTACATACTGATTGTTTTAGAGATTATGAAATAGCCAAAGAATTAGGTTTTAGTGGTACACATGTAGGAGTAATTCCTGGCGGAACAGGTTATAAAATAGAAGAATTTGAAATTTATAAACTGCCGATTGAGAAGAGAAAAGTAATTTTAGTTAAAGGATATCAAAACTTATTTGGTAGGGCAATAAATATAATTAAAGCACTTGACAAATTAAAGACAAAACTTGACCAATATGAGATAATTGTTTTTGGAGCACACAATATTGTTGAAAAGTATACAGCTGAAAATAATTTAGAATATAAAGTATATGGCCGACATGATTTATCGCACCAGCAAATAATGGAATTAATGGGTAAATCGATAATATATATTGGAAATAATACTTCAGATGGAATGGCAAATACATTGTTGGAGTCAATTGTTATGGGAGCATTTCCCATTCAATCCAATCCGGGAAATGTCTCGGCCGAGATTATAGATCATGGAATAAATGGATTTTTAATCGAAGATCCTGAAAATATTGATTCGATTGCTAAATTAATCATTCAATCTATTGAAGATAAAGAAATGTTGATAGAGGCAAAAAATATAAATAACAAAATTGCCCTTGAAAAATTAGATTATAATACTAATCAACAAAAGGTTATAGCATTATATAAAAACCTAGAAATAAATTATTAAATGCGAATAGGTTTTAATCCTGAAAAAGATAAAATAAAAAAAACCGAGGATTTTTTCCATCAGGTTATTATACCAGTTTATATTCCAAATCTTGAAGGGTATTTTACGGATAGTTTTCAAATCTTAAAATACAGCCTTGAGTCTCTTATAAAAACAAGTCATAATAAAACATACATATCTATAGTAAATAATGGTAGTTGTAAAATCGTTATTGATTATTTGCAAAATATGTTTGATGAACATAAAATTCAAGAGATTATTCATTTAACAAATATTGGATATATCAATGCAATTTTAAAAGGAATCGTAGGGCATAAGTTTGATTTAGTAACAGCTGCTGATGCAGACGTTCTGTTTTTGAATAATTGGCAAGAGGAAACATATAAAGTTTTCAAAGCATTTCCAAAAGCAGGAGCTGTATGTCCAACCCCTTCGTCAAAATCATTTAATGATAAAACCTTTAATATACTCTTTGAGAATTTTTTTTCAAAAAAAATGCAATTTTCAAAAGTCAAAAACCCCGAAGCTTTAGAAGCATTTGCTGTTAGTATTAATAATTCAAATTTTTATAGAGATGTACATCTAAAAAAATATCTAACAATTTCCAGTAATTCTACAAAGGCAGTTGTTGGTGCAGGACATTTTGTTGTAACATATAGAGGAGATATTTTGCGAGAAATTAAGGAAAAACACACCCAATATGTAATGGGAGGAAACAGTGATGATATTCTTGACAAGCCTGTTGTAGATCAGGGATTTTGGCGTTTAGCTACAGAAGATAATTATACATATCATATGGGGAATGTTAAAGAATCATGGATGGAAGAAGTTTTACAGTCTTTGTTAATTTCAAATACAACTCCGGAATTTTCATTAAACTTTAAATCTAACAAAAGAAATGAAATCCTTTTATGGATTAAAAATGTTTTATTTAGGAAAGTAATGTCGAGAAAACCTGTAAAAAGATGGTTTTTAAAATACAAAGGACTTAGTAAAGCAGAAGCAGGAATTTATTAATTAAGTTAAAGTATGACAAAAACAATTTTAATTTCCCAAGTGCCATTACCTTATTCTAAAATTGGAAGCTGGACAACACTCTATAAAAATTATCTTCAAGGTGATCATAGAATAGATTATGTTATTTGCCCAAAAACTCAAATTAAGTTTTCAGGGATTAACTATAGTTTTGCTAATACGAGTTTCTTACAGAAAGTTCAACATAAGGTTTTTAAGAAAAAAAACCTTCAATATTTTAAGGCTCTAAATAAAATAATTGTTCCAAATCAAAAATATATAATTCAAGTTGTTGATAATTATGGAATGATTAAACCTCTTTATGATTATCTTAATTCAGTAGGGATTTTGAAGAATTGCTACATTCAGTTTTTTTATCATGGATTCTCACCGTATATGCAGTTAAATTCCGGTTCAAATTTTTATGAATTGATTGATGAGCTAATTGTTTTGACCCATGATAGCTATAATCAATTTCGAGAAAAAGTTAATGTTCTGCCTTGTCATTTTTCAATTCTTTATAATGGAATTGATACTCAAAAATTTAAAACCATATCGGTTTCTAATAAACATAATTTAAAGAAAAAACTTGGATTTGAAGATAAAAAAGTCTTTATCTGGTGTTCACAAGATAGACCCAAAAAAGGATTGCATATTGTTTTAGAAGCATGGAGAAAAGTATATGAATCGAAAAAAAATATTATTCTTCTTGTTATAGGATCAGAAAGAGAAGAAAATATTTTGGGAGTTAAATTTTTAGGCAGAATTTCAAACGATAATCTTCCGGAATATTATCAAGCATCTGATTGCTATCTTTTTTCCACTCTTTGTCAGGAAGGTTTCGGTTTAAGTTTAATTGAAGCATTACATTGTGGTAATTATTGCATTGCATCGGCAATGGGAGGTGTTCCTGAAGTTTTACAATATGGTAAATACGGTAAATTAATAGAAAACCCTCATTTTGTTTCTGAGTGGGTTGGTGCAATAAATGATTTTATAGATCAAACTATAGAGGTTACACCGTTATCTAATAAAATGTATTCTATGGAAAATTGGGATGCAAATATGACTTCTATCATTCAAGAAGCAAAATTCAGAATAGAAAGTAAATAACAAGTATGAGAATAGATCAATTAACATTTACACGGTTTTTAGCCGCAGTATCAATTGTAATTTTTCATTTTGGAAAAAAAAGCTTTCTCTTTAATAATGATTTTGTAAAACCAATATTTTTTAACGCAGATGTTTGTGTTAGTTATTTCTTTTTACTATCAGGATTTGTTATGATAATTGCTTATGGGAAAAAATCAAATTTTTCACCAAAAGAATATTTTAGAAATAGGTTTGCACGAATTTATCCCATCTATTTTTTTGCCATACTTCTTGTGTTATTTTTACAAATACGAACTAAAAGCCTTGATTTATTAGGTATGTTTTTAAACATATTTATGATTCAAAGCTGGATTCCGGGACAAGCTTTATCTTTTAATCCACCAGGATGGTCTTTATCTGTAGAAATGTTGTTTTATGCAGCTTTCCCTATTGTTTTTAATATTCTTAAAAATAATAGTTATAAAAAAGCTGCAGTATATATTGTTGTATTTTGGATTTTTAGTCAAATTTTATTTGAAACTCTTTTTTTATTATTTGCCGGAAATGAGTTAGTAAGAGATTTATTGATGTACAATCCTATATTGCATCTCAATGAATTTTTGATTGGAAATTTATCTGGATATTTTTTAATCAAAAAATGGCAGCATAAGAATGGCAGCTATGATTTTTTAATTCTATTAATTCTCGGATTAATCTTTTTGGCTTTAAAATTTCCGCTAAATTTAAAATTTCATAATGGAATGCTGGCAGTGCTTTTCATTCCATTAATAATCCTTATTTCCTTAAATAATGGAATAATAACTACATTATTTAAAAAAAGAATATTTATATTTTTGGGAGAAATTAGCTTTGGAATTTATATTCTACAATTTCCAGTTTATTCCTTAGTAAGTGCATATAGTGTAAATAAATATCTGCATTTAAGTGAGCCTACACTTGTCTTTTTTCTAAGACTTATTATCCTGATTATTATTTCTTCATTATCTTATGTCTACATTGAAAAACCAATTAGAGATAAAATAAGAATAAAAAAGAAAATAGCTGAGATAATTGAAAATCCAGCTTAATAAAACAATTAAGGAGATGAAAACAATAGCTATAATTCCTGCAAGAGGAGGATCAAAACGAATATCAGAAAAAAATATTCAGCTTTTAGGAGAATTACCTTTAATTGCCCATTCTATATTATATGCAAAAGAAAATAGTGGAATTATAGATGATATCTACGTTTCAACAGATGATGCTGAAATAAAAAAAACAGCACTGCAATTTGGAGCAAAAGTTATTGACAGACCAAAATCCCTTTCAGGAGATTTAGAGCCAACAGTTTCGGCATTAAAACATGTTTTGGAATCAATTGATACAGATGTGGAAAATGTTGTTTTATTACAGGCAACAAATCCTTTACGTCCTGAAAACTTATTACAAGAAGCTTTTAATAAATTCGAAAAAGAAAATAAAGACAGCCTATTTACGGTTTCCAGAAATCATCAAAAATTTGGAAAAATAATGGATAATAAATTTCAGCCTTTTAATTATACTTTTGGGCAGAGAAGTCAGGATTTAGAACCGCTTTTTTTTGAAAACGGATTACTTTATATTACAAAGAGTTCTTTAATACTAAACGATATTATTATTTCAGAAAATGCTTTTCCATTCGAGGTAAATCATATTTTTGCACAAGTTGATATCGATACTCCTGAAGATTTAGAGTATGCGAGATATCTTTATAAAAAACAATAAA
This sequence comes from Flavobacterium sp. Root901, assembly GCF_001429765.1. Lineage (GTDB taxonomy): Bacteria > Bacteroidota > Bacteroidia > Flavobacteriales > Flavobacteriaceae > Flavobacterium. The sequence continues at coordinate 302,757 of NZ_LMJB01000009.1, read as the reverse complement.
ATACCAAAACCAATAAACAATGAATCCATATATAGAAATTGCAGGCCGTAAAATTGGACCAGATTTTCCACCATTAGTTATTGCCGAAATAGGAATCAATCACGAAGGCTCTTTAGAAGTCGCAAAAGAAATGGTTGATTCAGCACACAGAGCAGGAGTTGAAGTAGTAAAACACCAAACTCACATTGTAGAAGATGAAATGTCTGGTGCAGCCAAAAAAGTAATTCCGGGAAATGCAGATGTTTCTATTTATGAAATTATGGAAAGATGCTCACTAAATGAAGAGCAAGAGTTGGAATTGAAAAATTATGTAGAAAGCAAAGGCATGATTTTTATTTCGACACCTTTTTCAAGAGCAGCTTCAGAGCGATTAAAGAAATTTGATATTCCGGCTTATAAAATTGGTTCAGGAGAATGCAATAATTATCCTTTGTTAGAACATATTGCGTCATTTGGAAAACCAGTGATTTTAAGCACAGGTATGAATACAATAGAAAGTATTCAAAAAGCGGTTGCAATTTTTGACAAACACAATATTCCGGTTGCTTTACTTCATACTACAAATTTATATCCAACACCAATTCATTTAGTTCGTTTTGGAGCAATGGTCGAACTTCATGAGGCTTTTCCGGATAAAGTGTTTGGACTAAGTGACCATACTTTAAACAATAATGCCTGCTTAGGTGCAGTAGCGCTTGGTGCAAGTATTCTGGAAAGACATTTTACAGATCATATGCAGCGAACAGGTCCGGATATTGTTTGCAGTATGGATGAAAAAGCATGTGCAGAATTAATTGTTTCAAGTGCTGAAATTGCCTTAATGCGAGGTGGAACTAAAAAACCTGCTCTAGAGGAACAAGTTACAATCGATTTTGCTTTTGCTACGGTTTGCGCTATAAAGCCAATTAAAAAAGGAGAAGTTTTATCTAAAGAAAATATCTGGGTTAAACGTCCCGGAACAGGTAAAATTTTAGCGGAACATTTTAATGATTTAATTGGAAAAACCGCATCGAGAGATATTGAAAATGACGAACAATTAGATTTTTCTGATTTTGAATAATTCTTCAAAAAAAATATTATTTCTTACCGGTACCCGTGCAGACTTCGGGAAAATTAAATCACTCATTGAGACTCTAGAAGAACAAGAGGATTTTGAAGCTTTTGTTTTTGTTACCGGAATGCATCTGCAGGAGATTTATGGTTATACATTAATCGAAATAGAACGCTGTAATTTTAAAAACGTTTTTACTTTCGAAAATCATACCCACGAAACTACTATGGATTTAACGTTGGCAAAGACTATTGAAGGGTTGTCCAATTATTGCAAAAACATAAAACCTGATATGATCGTCGTGCACGGAGACAGAGTAGAAACACTTGCAGGCGCTATTGTAGGATCTTTAAATAATATTTTGGTTGCTCATATCGAAGGTGGTGAAGTTTCTGGAACTGTAGACGAATTAATTCGTCATAGTGTTAGTAAACTAAGTCACGTGCATTTTGTGTCTAATAAGCAGGCCGAAAAAAGATTATTGCAAATGGGAGAAGTAAAAGAGTCTATCTTTACCATTGGTTCCCCAGATATTGACATTATGTTTTCTAATAATCTGCCTTCTCTGGAAACAGCAAAAAAATATTATGAAATTCCGTTTGAAGATTATGCATTAGTAATGTTCCATCCGGTTACGACAGAATTTAATTCAATGAAAGAATACGTTGTTACTTTTGTTGACTGTTTACTAAAAGATAATCGAAACTATATTGTTATTTTTCCAAACAATGATTTGGGAAGCCAATTCATAATAGACGAATTTAAAAGATTAGAAGGAATTACAAGATTCAGAATTTTTCCATCATTGCGATTTGAATATTTTCTGACTTTATTAAAAAAGAGTCAATTTATAATTGGCAACAGCAGTGCCGGAATTCGAGAGGCGCCTTATTATGGGATACCAATTATAAATATTGGAACGCGCCAGCAAAATAGAGCCATTCATGCCGATATTCTAAATGTCGATTATTCTGAAAAAGATATTCTTGAAGCTCTTTCCAAAATAGATTCTCATAAAGTTCAGGTTTCAGATAATGATTTTGGAGAAGGAAATAGTAACGAATTGTTTTTACAATCATTAAAGAAAAACGATATTTGGCAGCTGAATCACCAAAAACAATTTAGAGATATATAATATCCTTTTTAATACCATTGTAAACTCATATGTTTTTTAACTCCATAGCATTTGCTATCTTTTTACCAATCGTTTTTTTGCTGTATTGGTTTGTTTTTAATAAAAACAAAAGCACCCAAAATGCTTTACTGATTATTGCCAGTTATTATTTTTATTCTTGTTGGGATTGGAGATTTCTGTTTTTATTGGTTTTCTCAACTTTTCTGGATTATTACACGGGAATTCAAATTGAAAAAGGTAAATCTGAGAAAAGCCGAAAATTTTGGTTTTGGTTGAGTATTTTGGTCAATCTGGGATTTTTAGGAGTCTTTAAATATTATAATTTCTTTGCCTCTTCATTTTCAGAATTATTAAATTCAGCCGGTATAAAAGCAAGTCCACTTTTACTAAATGTAATTTTACCGGTTGGAATTTCATTTTACACCTTCCACGGTCTTTCTTATGTAATAGATATTTATTTTAAAAGAATAAAAGCCGAATATAACTTTGTAGATTATTCTCTGTTTGTGAGTTATTTTCCGCTCTTAGTAGCAGGACCAATCGAAAGAGCGACACATTTACTTCCAGAGATAAAAGTTAAACGTGAATTTGATTTAGAAAATGCAAAACAAGGAGTTTATCAAATTATTTGGGGTTTAGTAAAAAAGGTAATTATTGCCGATACTTGTGCCCCTTACGCCAACGCTGTTTTTGATAATTACACTTCCATGAATTCCTTCTCATTAATTTTGGGAGCTATATACTTTGCTTTTCAGATTTATGGTGATTTTTCCGGATATTCAGATATTGCACTGGGTGTATCAAAATTATTTGGTTTAGATTTATTACGAAACTTCAATTATCCATATTTTTCAAGAGATATAGCCGAGTTTTGGCGACGCTGGCATATTTCGCTTTCTTCCTGGTTTCGTGATTATCTATATATTCCGTTAGGAGGAAGTAAGGGCGGATTATGGATGAAAATTAGAAATACATTCATCATTTTTGTTGTTAGTGGCTTTTGGCACGGTGCAAATTGGACATACTTAGCCTGGGGATTCATAAATGCAGTTTATTTCCTGCCATTACTTCTTTCTAACAGTAATCGAAATAACATGGACACCATTCAGTTGAAATTTGATTTTGATTCTGTAAAAGTATTCTTCAGTATACTTTACACATTTGCGTTAACGTGCATTGCGTGGGTATTTTTTAGAGCCAAAACAATTACAGACGCAGTTTTGTATTTAAAAAGAATTATTACCAGCAGAGATTTTAGTTTTCAGTATTTAGATAATGAACGTTACAGCTATGAACTTTTACTAATGATTGCGTTATTTGTGTTAATCGAGTGGAATAACCGCAGTAAAGTAGAACCACTTTCTGGAAAATGGAGTACATTAAAAGTAGCCTTGGCAATTTTAGCGATTATGGCATTTGGAACTTTTTCAGATTATAAAGAATTTATATATTTTCAGTTTTAATGAAGAAGTTTTTAATTTATATCGCTAAAATTAGTGTCATAACAATCTTAATAGCATTTCTATTAGATGGGTTGTATACCTATATTTTCATGCATTCCAATGACAGAGGGAAAATCGAAAAAGTTTTTAATTCACAAGCCCAGAAATACGATGTTGTTTTTTTAGGATCTTCAAGAGCAAATAATCATTTTGTGGCAAAAATGTTTGAAGACAAAGGATTAAAAGCATTCAATTACGGAATGAGCGGCGGACATTTATTTGAAGCTTCTTTGATGTTGAAATTAATGATCGAACGAAAATACCAAATCAAAAATATTATTCTAGAAGCCGATTTAAATCTTTCAAATGAACATCAGGCGGAGGGAATTTCTGCTAAATTTCTGCCATATATCCATAACTCAGAGGTTATTAAAAATCATTTTTTAAATGAAACAGATTTTAATGAGCTTTATTATATCCCATTTTACAGATATATTAAATATGATGGAAAAATAGGATTTAGAGAAGTAGTTAAGGTTCTAAAAAAGGAAAAAACGAATACATTAGATAACTTAGGATATTATCCATTAGGAAAGCACAAAAATGCTAATATGAAAAATAATATTGTGAATTTAAATCCATTAAAGCACAATAAATATTACGAAGAAATTAAAAATCTTTGTAAAGCCAATAACATTAATTTTATCGCATTAATGACACCAATGTGTGAAAACACAAAAGGATTGAATTATTTTGATAAAGTAAAAAAAGCATATCCGGAAATTCATAATTATGAAAATGTTGTAATTGAAAATAAATATTTTTCTTCTTGCGGACACATGAATGATAAAGGAGCAAAAATATTTACGGCAAAAATTTTAAAAGATTTTTTTTTAGAATAGTTTTTCAATGGATAAAAATAAAATAGTACTGCTTTTTCCTGATGGTGTTGGAATAAGAAATTATCTTTATTCTAATGTTTTTAATAATTTAAATAAAGACATAATTCTGTTTCATAATTTCGACCGCGAAACTATAGAAGCAATCAAAGAAAATACTGCAATTAATGAAGAAATCTCAATTCCATCTTATAAAGAGTCTGTTAAGGAAAAGTTTTTGAGAGAATTAATTTGTCTTTCAAGATTGCATTACAATAATTCTAAAGTTAATAATCCAACTTTATTAACTAACTGGAACTGGAAACAGAAAGGATTTTCAAAAAAGATATTCTATAAAACGATAGAATTGTTATCGGCCTTTTTTAAAGACTATTCAAGTATTTTAAAACTTGAAAGAATGTATCAGAAAGCAATTCGTCAAAATTCGTTTTACGATGAAGTAAAAACTATTCTGAAACAGCAGCAAATTGATCATGTTTTTTGTTCACACCAAAGAGCTTTGAATGCAGCTCCGGTTTTTGCCGCAGCAAGTGATTTGGGAATTAAAACAAGCACTGTGATTTACTCCTGGGATAATTTACCAAAAGCCCGATTGGCACTCCGTGCAGATAACTATTTGGTATGGTCCGGTTATATGAAAAATGAATTGAAGCAATATTATCCCGAAATTTTATCAGATGATATTCATGTTACTGGAACTCCACAATTTGAATTTTATGATGATCCGAAAAATTTAATTGATAAGAAATCTTTTTATAGGGAATATGATCTGGATTTGAATAAAAAAATTATATGTTTTTCTGGTGACGATATCAAAACTTCTCCGGATGATCCGGATTATTTGAAAGATATAGCCGAAGAAATTATCAAAGCGAATCTACAGAACGAATATCAAATTTTACTGCGAAGATGTCCGGTCGATTTTTCGGGAAGATTTGATAAAGTTGTAAAACAATATAAAGATTTAATTAAAGAAGCTCCGCCCGTATGGTATTTTAGTAAATCAAAAGAATGGAACACCGTTTATCCAACTTTTAAAGATGTAAAGTTATTAGTGAGTACTGCATTCTATTCTGATATAGTTGTAAATGTTGGTTCAACAATGGCTTTTGATTTTGGAAAGTTTAATAAGCCATGTGTTTTCATTAACTATGATCAGCAAAATCAAAATGATAAACGCTGGTCAGTAAAAACGATCTATCAATTTCAGCATTTTAAAAGTATGCCAAATGATGATGCCGTAATTTGGCTCAATAATAAAGAGGAAATTATAGATAAAATTATTTACAAAAAAGAGTGGAATTCTATAAGCAATTTAAAGGAGTGGTATAATATTGTAGTTGAAGAAAAGAATAATAGCGCTTCAATTAATATTTCTAATCTTATAAAAAATAGAAACGTATGATTCTTTATATAAGAAAATTGCTTTGGAGTATTTTAGGAATTAATTTCTACAATTATTTAAAGGGCAGAAATAGTGTTTATTTAAAAGATGCAAAATGGGCAGTTATTGGAGATAAAACATATGATAACGGTGCTTTTGTATGGAAATGGTATAATGATTCAAGTCTCAAAATAGGTAAATATTGTTCCATTGCAAATGATGTAAACTTCATTTGTGATTCAGGCTTTCATACTGAGAGTGAAATTACATCATTTCCTTTATTTCATGAAATTTTAGAAAAAAATGATGAAATAATAATTAATAGTATGACTTATAAAGCTGCCGATTTAAATAAAAAATTGAAACCAAATAAATCTGATATAATAGTAGGAAATGATGTTTGGATTGGAATGAATGCTACAATTTTGCCCAATGTTAAAATTGGAAACGGAGTTTCTATTTTGGCTGGTGCAGTTGTATCTGATGATATTCCAGATTATGCAATTGCAGGAGGGATTCCGGCAAAAGTTATCAAATTCAAACATAATCAGGAAACTATAGATGCTTTGAATAAAATTAGCTGGTGGGATTGGTCTGATGAAAAAATCAAAGAAAACATAAATGATTTCTATTTGTCAATAGATAGTTTTATTAAAAAACATATATAAATGCACATTTGTTTCATAACCAATGAATTTCCAAAAGAAGGTTTTCCACATGGAGGAATTGGCAGCTTTGTTAAGACATTGGCAGTTTCACTGGTTAAAAAAGGTTTTCAAATATCAGTCATCGGAATTAATTATTCTCCAACTAATGAATCTGAAATTGTCGAAGGAATAAAGGTTTACAGATTAAAAAAAAGCAAAGTAAAAGGACTTTCTTGGTATTTTAATTCGAAGACAGTTGATAAAAAAATCAGAGAGATTCATAAAAATAGTCCAATACAGATTATTGAATCTTCTGAGCTTGGTCTCGCCTTCTTATCTAAAATAAAAAACATCAAGTACATTATCCGTTTACATGGAGGTCACCATTTTTTTGCTGAAAGCGAAAACAGGAAAATCAATAAATGGAAAGGATTTCAGGAAAAAAGATCTTTTAAAAAAGCTGATGCTTTTATTGCAGTTTCTGAATATGTAAAACAGCATACTGAAAAATATCTAAGTTATCACAATAAACCAATAGCTTATATAAGTAATCCTATTGATACAGATTTTTTTAAACCAATAATTACAAACGATTCTGATAATAAAATTGTTTTTGCCGGAACGGTTTGTGAAAAAAAAGGGATTCGTCAATTAATTCAGGCTTTTCCGTTAGTTAAAAAAGAATTTCCAAACGTTACTTTAGAAGTCTATGGAAGGGATTGGTTTTTTCCCAATGGTACTTCTTATATGAAGATGTTAAAAGATAAAGAATTGATAAAACTGGGAAATGCATCTCAGGATATTAATTTTCACGGAGCTGTGCCTTATTCTGATATTCCCCAGGTTTATTCTGAAGCTTCATTATGTGTATTTCCCTCTCATATGGAAACTCAAGGGTTGGTAGCACCTGAAGCAATGGCGATGGAAAAAGCAGTTGTTTTTACAAAACTGGGGCCGGGGCCTGAAACAATTGAAAACTATAAAACAGGTTTATTATGTGATCCATATAATCCAGTAGATATTGCTGAAAAAATTATTTGGTTTTTATCCAACAAAGAACAAGCAAAAGAAATGGGAAAAAAAGCCAGAAAGTACGTAATTACAAAATACGGACTTGAAAATATTCTTCGTCAAAATATTGATTTTTATAAAAATGTAATTTTTTGATGTAAAAGGATGAAGACAATTTTAATTGCACATAATTATACAGCCGGCTCATTTGCTTATATGAGCTATTATCTGGCTCAGAATTTGGCCAATCATGGAAATAGAGTTGTATTTATTTCTCATCGGCCTTTTTTTAATAACCCTTTCAAAGAAAATACTGAAAACGGAGAACTGTTAGTTTATTCATGGCCAACAGATAAAAGACCTGTAAAGATTTCTGATGCATTTTGGTTTGCCAAAATTTATCTAAAATACAAACCAAGTATTGTAATAAGCCATTTTGTAAATGTTAATATCACAATCGTAGTTTCAAAAATCCTTTCTCTTGGAAAGGTTAAGACATTTCCGTACTATCATACATTATCAAGCCAGATTAAGGAAGATGTTTCGAGTTCTTCATTTAAAAGAAATTTTAAAAAGTATAGAAAACAATTGCTTTATCGCTGGTTTACAGATTTAGTTATCTGCCCTTCAGATTTAGCTAAAGAAGATTTAGAAAAATATTTCCATTGTCAGAATAGCATAAAAGTTCTTAACCCAATGAAAGATAGATTTACTGAGAAAATTACTGTAGATTTAGATTTCATTGTAATTTCTTATTTAGGCCGTTTAGAACCTTCAAAAGGAGTTGTTGAATTAATCGATGCTTTTTTAGCCTATAAAAACAAGTTTCCAACATCGAAAATTCTTTTAAATATTGCTGGAAACGGAAGTCAACATGATCAGATATTAGAATTAAGTAATTCTCATAATCATATTAATTTTCATGGAGCATTACCTTACAATGAAATTGATCAATATTTAAATAAAAGCCATTATACCATTATACCATCAAAATTTGATAACCTGCCAACAGTTGGTTTAGAATCAATGATGAATCAAACCCCATTATTAATTTCAAACGGAACAGGATTGACCAGAGAACTAACAGATGAGGTTGAATGTTTTAAGTTTAATCCAACTTTAGAAGAAATGATTTCGTTGTTTGAAAAAGTAGAAAATAATCACAAAAATTGTGATTTTATGGGAACAGAGGCCAGAAAAACATATTTGCAAAAATTTGGAACAGATAGTTATTGTGCTAAAATCAAAAAAATAATCGAAAATTAAAATCCAAACGTAATTTAAAGCCGAAAGACTAATTTAAAAAGAACTTACTCCCAAATTAATGAACTTTACCATTATCACTCACGTTGAACACTATCAAGGGCAATCTAACTTATTGGCCTATGGTCCATATGTTAGAGAAATGAATATCTGGTTTAAATATGTTGATGAGGTTACTATTGTGGCTCCTTTTAGTAAAGGACAGTCAAGTAATATTGATTTGGCTTACGAGCATTCTAAAATAAGTTTTCACAAAATACCCGCTTTAGCATTTAATACACCAATGCGTATTTTAAAAAGCGCATTCAACTTGCCTTTGATAATTTGGAAGACTTTTAAAGCCATGAAAAATGCAGATCATATTCACTTACGCTGTCCCGGAAACATGGGTTTAATTGGCTGTTTTGTTCAGATTTGCTTTCCAAATAAAATAAAAACTGCAAAATATGCCGGAAATTGGGATCCAAAAAGCAAACAGCCGTGGACATATAAACTGCAAAAACGTATTTTAAATAATACATTCTTAACCCAGAATATGCAGGTTTTGGTTTATGGAGAATGGGAAAATCAGTCTAAAAATGTGAAACCTTTTTTTACAGCTACATATTCAGTTTATGAAAAAGAAGCAATTGAAAAAAACAACTTAAATCTGGGAATTGAGTTTGTTTTTGTTGGAAGTTTAACTGCAGGTAAAAATCCTATGTATGCTTTAAAATTAGTTGATATCTTAGCTAAAAAAGGGTATAAAGTTATGCTTAACTTATTTGGAGAAGGGCCTGAAAGAGTTAATCTGGAAAAATATATTCAGAAAAATGAACTTCAGGACTGTGTTTTTTTGCAAGGGAATCAAAATAAGGATGTATTAAAAAAAGCTTATAAAAAAAGTCATTTCGTTATTTTACCATCACGAAGTGAAGGATGGCCAAAAGCTATCGCAGAGGGAATGTTTTGGGGCTGTGTTCCTTTGGCAACAAATGTTTCATGTGTACCATATATGCTTAATGATCAAAAAAGAGGAATCATATTGGAAATGAATTTAAAAAAAGATGTTATTCAAATTGAAAATTTGCTTTTAGATCAAATTACTTATAAAAATCTATCCGAATTAGCAGCTCAATGGTCTCAAAACTATACTATAGAAGTTTTTGAAAATGAAATTGAAAAATTGGTTTCGAAATGAGAATTGTACAGATCATAGATTCTTTAGAAGCCGGAGGAGCTGAAAGAATGGCGGTGAATTATTCAAATGCTTTGTCTGAAAAAATAAAATTTTCAGGTTTAATAGCTACGAGAAAAGAAGGTCAATTACTTACGCAGATAAATAGTAATGTTTCCTATTTGTTTTTAGATAAAAAAAAGACTGTTGATTTTAAAAGCATATTCAAGCTTCGAAAATATTTAGTAAGTAATAAGATTGATATTATTCATGCGCACAGCTCGTCTTTTTTTATTGCAGTTTTGGTAAAATTGACTTTGCCAGCAATTAAGATATTTTGGCATGATCATTATGGAAGCAGGATACGGGAATCCCGATTTAAAAATAAAACCTTAATTTTTTTATCTCTATTTTTTCATTCAATTTTTGTAGTCAGTCATCAATTGAAGGAATGGAATGAAAAAAATATGCTTTGTAAAAGGGTTAGTTTTGTGCCTAATTTTACAACACAAAAGAATAATCAGAAACAAATTACTCAATTAAAGGGAAGAGATGGAAAAAGAATTGTTTTTTTAGCAAATTTAAAAAATCCTAAAAATCATATGCTTATCTTAAAATCATATTTTGAATTAGGATTAAAGAATTCAGATTGGAGTCTGCATTTAATAGGAAAAGATTATTTGGATACTTATTCAGAAACTTTAAAGACATTTATCAAATCAAATTCTTTAGAAAATCATATACATTTGTACGGAGAAAGAAATGATATTTCTTATATCTTATCTCAAGGAACGATTGGAGTTTTATCTTCAACTGAAGAAGGTTTTCCTGTAACATTGCTGGAATATGGATTAGCAGGTTTAGCTATTGTTTCAACCAATGCTGGATATTGTTCAGAAATTATAAAAAATGATATCTCAGGATTATTGTTTGATCCCAGAAATGAATTAGAAGTAAAATCTCAGTTATCAAAAATAATAGAAAATGAATTGTTAAGGAAGGAAGTTGTTGAGAATTTAAAACAGTCAATTCTTAAAAATTATTCAGAAGAAGAAGTAATTAATAAATTGATGCTTTTGTATAAAAAGTAAATTTAGTCATGAAAAAAACATTATCATATAATTACCTTGTCTTCATTCATGCTGTAATTGCTTTAGCGATTTTTGCGGTGCCTTTTTTATCAAAAATTTACGGACTTATTATACCGGTTTTAGGATTTTTATTAATTGTAAAGAATAAAAATAAAAACAATGAGGTTCTTTTCGTCACTGCATATTTAGTGGGTGTTGAGGTTTTCTTAAGAATGACTGGAGGAAATTTTAATAACGAATATGTCAAGGTACTGGTCATATTTTTTATGCTGACAGGAATGATTTACAGCAACTTTTCAGTAAATGCATCAATCTATTTATTCTTTTTGTTGTTGTTAATTCCAGGTGTTTTAGTTACAAATGCAAGTGAAAATTTAAATACAGATATTAGAAAAGCTTTAGTGTTTAACTTGTCAGGACCTGTCTGTTTAGCAATTGCATCTATTTATACCTTAAAAAGACGAATATTGTTTCCTGATTTACAAAAAGTTATAACGATAATGGGCTTGCCGATAATTACAACTGTAGTCTATTTATTTTTATACAATCCGAGTGTAAAAGACGTTGTAACAGGAACACAGTCTAATTTCGAAACCTCCGGGGGATTTGGACCCAATCAGGTTTCAACAATTTTAGGGCTCGGAATGTTTATTTTCTTTTCACAATTGGTCTTATCTTCAAAATTAAAAAGTGAAATGTTTTTAAATGGAGCTTTATTAATATTTGTGAGCTACAGAGGAATAGCAACTTTTTCAAGAGGAGGTGTTATATCAGGAGTAGCAATGATTATTTTTTTATTGTTTTTATTGTATTATGTATCTAATAGAAAAGGAAAAAGCAAGGTTGGTTTAATTTTATTGCTCGTGGGTTTTCTTGGGGTTGGAATTTGGAGCTATACCTCACTTCAGACCAGAGGACTTATTGAAAAAAGATATGCAAATAAAGACGCAAAAGGAAGAGATAAAAGTGATCGCTTAGGAGGAAGGGAAGCTATTATTGATGCAGATTTAAAATTATTTCTTGATAACCCAATTTTAGGAATTGGTGCAGGAATGGGAAAAGATATTCGAAGAGAAGCATTAGGGCAGTCAGTTGCTGCTCATAATGAAATATCCCGTATGTTAAGTGAACATGGTTTGTTTGGTATTTTTGGATTTTTAATTTTAATTGTCGTTCCATTGGTGACTTACATTAACAATAGACAGCACTTATATTTCTTTTCCTTTTTTATTTTTTGGCTGCTTACTATAAACCATGCTGCGATGCGAATTGCTGCCCCTGCTTTTGTATATGCACTGACACTTCTTTCAGTGCAGGTTAAATTTCCTGGAAAAACAAATAATCCAGTGGATTAGTTTGGTTTTTTATAATACATTTGCTTTAAGTTTAAGCCCTAAACCTACATAAACATGCGTTCAAGTAATAAAATGCATTTTGAAATTTCAGAACGGAAAGTTTTACTTTTTGCTTTTGATGCAGTTTTTGTTTTGTCTGCATTATATTTCTTAAATGTCCTTTTTAATGACCACTATTTCGCTTTTGAAATAGCGACTATTTATAGACCAATAATTCTTGTTGGGTATTTATACATTTTTGGAACAATTTTCGAAATGTATAATCTCCAGATTGCAAGTAACCAGTTTCAAACGCTCAGAAGTGTTGTACTAACAGTGTCTACAACGGTTTTAGCATACCTTCTTACACCGGTTTTATCACCAGGACTTCCAAAGCAGCGATTGGTAATATTGATTTTTTATCTCACTTTACTTTTTACAGTTCTTTTATGGCGTTTCTTTTATGCCGTTTTTTTAGCATCTCAACGATTTTCACAAAATGTGGTTTTGATATGCGATCAGGATCAGGTGGAAGACTTAGTGCTGGGTCTCGAAAGTGTAGATCCGCATTATAAAATCATCGGATTCGTTAACTCTGATTCCGTTTCTGCATCAAAAGCGGTTTATTATGTTAAAGAAATTGCTAAAAGCGAACTGGAAGATTTTGTAATCCAAAACAGTGTTTCAGAAATTGTAATTGCTTCTCAAAAAACAGATGGAATTACAGCAGACTTATATCAGCAATTACTTCACTTATTAGAATCGGGTAATATTATTAGAGAATATACTCAGGTTTACGAAAGTAAAACACAACGTATTCCGGTACATTATATAGCCCGCGATTTTTATCGTTTTTTTCCTTTCAGCCGAAGTAATAATAATAAATTGTATCTGTTTTTAATTCGCTTTTTAGAATTGCTGTTCTCATTTACCGGTTTATTGATTTGTGTAATTTTTATTCCGTTTATTTCCATTGGTAATCTTCTTGGAAACAAAGGGAGTTTGTTTTATACACAAGACAGAGTAGGGAAAAACGGGAATATTTTTAAAATATACAAATTCAGAACCATGATTAAAGCTTCTGAAACAAACGGTGCCGTATTTGCAGTTCAAAATGATAAAAGAATAACTCCGTTTGGGAAATTTATGCGTAAATCAAGAATAGACGAACTGCCTCAATTCTATAATGTTTTAAAAGGAGATATGGCTGTAATAGGGCCAAGACCCGAAAGGCCATTTTTTGTTGAAGAAATTGCCAGAATAATGCCTTTTTATGAAACGCGTCATGTTATAAAACCCGGACTTACCGGCTGGGCTCAGGTGAACTATTCGTATGGAGAATCAATAGACGAAAGTTTAGTAAAATTGCAATACGATCTTTATTACATCAAACACAGAAGTGTTTTTTTGGATTTAAGTATTACGTTTAAAACCATTACGACTGTGCTGTTTTACCGCGGACAATAATTTTAAATTATTATAGGAATTGGTTTTGCGTTTCGTATGGCAGCTCTTACTAAAACAAAGCCACTCGTAATAATCATTGGAAGCATAATGAAAAAATGTGCTTTGTTGATAATAAAAATAGTATACACAAGTAAAAATAGTAAGTGTAAAACGGCAAACCTGTAAGTCCATTTTTTATTTTTTAAAACCGAAAATACAATCAGGATTAATAAAAGCGGACTAAATAATAAGACATTATAATTCATTGCCAGTTCCTGATGAAAAGAATAAAATCCAACAGAAACAAAAAAGATTCCCATAAAAGATAAAATTACAAGATAGATTTTGTCTACAATTTTGTTGTGTGCTAAAACTACAAATCCCAGAATAAATAAATAAGTGTAGATATTATTCCACCAGGATATTGGAGTTTCTTTTTGAAAACTTAAAAGGGTTTTACTTTTTCCTGCCAGAAGATGCCCCTCAAAAGTAGTTTCATCTAAACTGTTTTTTAACTCAAAAGGCAGAAAAATCCGGGTTGCCGGTTGATCTACTTTTGTTCCAAAAATAATACTCGTTCCGAGTTGATCGTAAAAATGTCCTTTAAAATAAGGAAACAAAACAGAACGATAAGTTTTATCAGCATCTTCTTTCTTTACAATTACATTTCCTCCTAAAGTCGAATTGACAACATCAACAACCATCGATGTGCAGTTTTTGTCAATAAACTTATAAGTATAATAACGCTCTTCTGATAATAAAACAGTATTTAATTTATCAAAAAGCTTTTGTTTTAAGTCTTGCGAAAGAATCAATTCCTGCTCAAAAACACTTCTTTTTTCATAAGTGTAATCATTTATGAAATCTGCAAACTCATGTACAACCACAAAATACTGCAGGTCGCCTTTTGCAAATTTGGCAACAAAATTGGGTGTACTAAAATCAAAAGCACCATAATTGTAAACCACATCAAGGTTATTTAAAGGATCTTTAACACGAATAGCAGTGTGCCCAAAATAAGAATACGTTTCATTTCCTAATCCGCAGGTAATCACGCTTATTTTAGCATATTTTGATAAAGGAACATTTTGGCTGAAACCAATTGTAAAACTTAGTAATAATAATAAACTAAAAAGTGTTTTTTGTAAAAGGACTTTTTTCATAATTTAAACTTTAAGAAGTCTAACAGTTTTGTAATTGTTATCTAAAAATACCCAAATCTACTTTTATCGAAAAAATATTCGAATACAAAGCAGCACTTTGGTTTCCCAAATCAGTTAAAGCATAATCAACCTGAATGCCTTTGTATTTAAAACCAAGACCAATGTTGGGTTGAAAACTTAATTTCTCGGTATTGTCCAGCTGCATGACATTCTGAAAATTTCCGGCCCCGGCTCTTAAAAAAACAAGGTCGGTGTAGCCAAACTCAAAACCAATCGCCGGATCTATACTCACAACTTTAGACGAAATAATATCATTTGTCTGCTCAAAACGCATATTTAAATTTCCGGCTGCCAAAAGGCTGTAATCATCATGAAATTCAAACTTTTTAGAAACACCGAATTGTGCTTTTGGCAGGGTAATTTCAGTACTTTCTGGTAGTTCATTATTTTCTCCCGGAATTGCATTTGCAATTTTTGCATATTCTTCTTCATCAATATTCCAGACATTATAAGTTGTCGTAATATCACGAAGCATCAATCCGAATTTCCAGTCATTGTGCTCAAACTGAAGTCCGACATCAAAACCAAACCCCCAGGAATTGGCAAATTTTCCAATAACGCGTCTAATGATTTTGGCGTTTATACCATATTGAAATCCTTCGACAGGAAGTTTTCTTGCGTATGAAAAAGTAAAACCGTAATCAGCCGTAGAAAATAACCGAATTCTATTGTAATCAATATTTCCCTGGCTGTCGATTAACTGCGTTGTGTCCATAATGTCATCGACTCCAAAGCGAATCATCGAGATTCCCCATGCACTTCGGTCATCAATTGGACTTGCATAACCTATAAAATCATATTGCGCAATATTGGCAAAATAACTGGCATGCATCAGCGAAAGCTGATGATCTTCCAGATGGGTTAAACCTGCCGGATTCCAGTAAACTGCATTTACATCATTTGTTGATGCAGTAACGGCACTCGACATTCCTAACGCAGCGGCATCAACGCCAATATTCATAAACTCATTCGAATATTTACGAACGGTTTGGGCATATTGCGAAGTAAAACTCCAAAATAATAAAAACGCAAAAAGTTTTTTCAAGAAGTTAGTTTTTTGCAGGATATAACCTGTTTTTAAATTTTTATCAAAAATAGAATATTTTACCTATCTAATTTCTTCCTTTTGATAAATATTGCGAAAGTTTAAAACCATGTTTTGCTTAGTTTAATATTAGTTTTATTTTAGTGTGGTTTAATTGAATTTTTAAACGAAATTTGTCATTCAAATTTTATCAAAACCAAAACATGAATATCAAAAAGCACATTCCGAATTTAATTACATTGATTAATCTTTTTTGCGGCTGCGTTGCAATAGTTTTTATTTCTCAGGCTAATTACGAAATGGCTTTTTATATGGTTAGTTTGGGAATCTTTTTTGATTTTTTTGATGGTTTTTTCGCCAGATTGTTCAAAGTTTCAAGTCCGCTTGGTTTACAGCTGGATTCGCTGGCAGATATGGTAACCAGCGGAGTTGCGCCCGGTTATGTAATGTACAGCTTATTTACAAACAGCGCACATGAATTAGGCACAAACGCTTTTATCCCATTTTTAGGATTTATCGTAACTCTGGGTTCTTGTTATCGTTTGGCCAATTTTAATATTGATACACGTCAGACAGATTCATTTATTGGACTGCCAACTCCGGCAAATTCCCTTTTTATTTTGAGTCTTCCGTTAGTTTTACAATTTTCAGATTCTTTACTGCTTCTTGAAATCTTAACCAATCAGTATGTTTTATTGGCAATTACTTTATGCAGTGCTTATATTTTAAATGCTGAAATTCCGCTTTTTGCTTTAAAAGTTAAAAAGTTTAATGTGAAAGACAATGCATTACAAATTGTGTTTTTGCTTATTTCTTTCGTTTTGCTTTTGTTATTTCATTTTGGAGCCGTTCCTCTAATTATCATTTTTTATGTGTTGTTATCAATCGTAAATAATTTGTTTTTGAAAAAGTAGTTTTATCCGAATGGCAAGAAAAACGACACGACGAACTTCTTATTCCCGAAAACCTGAGCGATCTTTATTAAGTAAAGTAATCCGTTTTATAATTTTTTCTTTTCTGGCTTTGCTTTTCTTTGCAGTAATTTATCATTATCGCAGAGGATTAGCTTACTATCTCGGCTTTAAAACAGAAAAGGTTTTAGAAGAAGATGCCGTAGATAAACATCTTTCTGATGTTCGAAACATTCAGGTTCTCGAAAATCATAAAGGAAAAGTGATTGGAATTGACGTTTCTGAGTTTCAGGGAAAAGTCGATTGGGAAGAAGTTGAAATTCTCGAAGAAAAATATCCGGTACAATTTGTATTTATTCGCGCAACGGCCGGAAACGATCGTGTTGACAGTCAGTTTAAGCGAAATTGGGCAGGAGCAAAAGAAAATAAAATCATGCGCGGCGCTTATCATTATTATCGTCCAAACGAAAATTCGATAGAGCAGGCAGATCTTTTTATAAAAACTGTAAAACTGCAAAAAGGAGATCTTCCTCCGGTTTTGGATATTGAAAAATTACCTAAAAATCAGCCTTTGGATAGTTTGAAAAAAGGTTTAAAGCGCTGGCTGACCAAAGTTGAAAAACATTATCAGGTACGCCCGATAATTTATTCAGGTGAAAGATATTATTCTGATTTCTTAAAAGAAGAATTTGGAGAATATTTATTTTGGATAGCCAATTATAACTTCTACAGAGAAAAAATTGAAGATGACTGGCTGTTTTGGCAGTTTACAGAAAAAGCTTCTCTGCCCGGAATAGAGCATCGTGTAGATGTAAATATTTACAATGGAGATATAGAACAGCTGCAGTTTATTACTGTTGAATAAGTTTACAGTCTCAGTTTTCGGTTTTCAGTTTTGCTGAGATTGAAAACTGAGACTGAATACTTAAATTAAAATTCCAGTTTCTTTTTACGGAGCTCGAAATTTTGTCCAAGATAAACGCGGCGAACCATTTCATCTTCAACTAATTCTTCCGGAACTCCCGCTTTCAGGATTCCTCCTTCAAACATTAAGTATGTTTTGTCTGTAATCGCTAAGGTTTCCTGAACGTTGTGATCGGTAATTAGAATTCCGATGTTTTTATTTTTTAACTGTGCTACAATTCTCTGAATATCTTCAACCGCAACCGGGTCAACTCCGGCAAAAGGCTCATCTAACAAAATAAATTTTGGATCTGTAGCCAGAGCACGTGCAATTTCAGTACGACGGCGTTCTCCACCCGAAAGTAAATCCCCGCGGTTAGTTCTAATATGTTCTAAACTGAATTCTTCAATTAAACTTTCCATTTTTGCAATCTGCTCTTCTTTAGAAAGTTTAGTCAATTGTAAAACGCTTAAAATATTATCTTCAATACTCAATTTTCTAAAAACAGATGCTTCCTGTGCCAGATAACCAATTCCTTGCTGTGCACGTTTGTACATAGGATAATCAGTAATATTTAAATCATCAAGATATATGTTTCCTGAGTTTGGTTTTACCAATCCTACGATCATATAGAAAGAAGTTGTTTTTCCGGCACCGTTTGGACCTAAAAGTCCAACGATTTCTCCCTGGTTTACTTCAACAGAAATTCCTTTTACAACACTTCGTCCTTTGTATGTTTTTATTAAATTATCGGCTCTTAGCTTCATTTTTTTAATTAGATAATTAGATAATTTGAAAATGAGATAAATGAAAAACTAGCTCAAATTCAATTTGAAAGCAAAATAAATGTAAAATAATCAATCCAATGAATCAATTAACAAATTATTGCGTTTTAAAATTTGGAATTTATGGTTAAAAATTAAATAATTAGAGCATTTCAAGAAATTCCCCAATTATCTAATTGACATATTTTCTAATTACTTCCCGGCTTCTTCTAAAGCTTCCCAGAATTCGTATGCTCTCCTTAAATGCGGAATTACGATTGTTCCTCCAACAAGAGTTGCAATTCCCATTGCTTCCATCATTTCTTCTTTAGAAACACCTTCCTTGTAACTTGTTTCTAAATGGTATTTTACACAGTCATCGCAGCGTAAAACTGTAGAAGCAACTAAACCTAAAAGTTCTTTTGTTTTTACATCAAGAGCTCCTTCAGCGTATGCATTCGTGTCCAGGTTAAAAATTCGCTTTACAATTTTGTTGTTGTCAGCGAGTAATTTTTCGTTCATTTTAGAACGATAGTCGTTAAATTCTTGAATTAATTCAGACATTTTCTTTTAATTTATTTTTATAAACAACCTTCGAAATCAGAATACTTACTTCGTAGATAATTAACATTGGGATAGCTACAATGGTCTGGCTCACCACATCTGGCGGAGTTACGATTGCAGCAATGATTAGAATAATTATGACGGCATATTTCCAATATTTCCTTAAAAATACAGGAGTCACGAGCCCTAATTTGGTTAAGAAATAAATAGCGATGGGTAACTCAAAAAATATGGCACTTCCAAGAATACTTGTTTTTACCATTCCCATATATGAATCAAGTGTAAACTGGTTTTTTACAACATCACTTACAGAGAAAGTGGCAACGAAGTTTACCGACATTGGGATTACAACAAAGTATCCAAACAATACTCCTAAAAAGAAAAGCAGTGAAGACACAAATATGAATACTTTGGCATTTTTTCTTTCTTTTTCATAAAGTGCCGGACTGATAAATTTCCATATTTCCCATAAAATATAAGGAAAACTCAAGATGAATCCTGCTAAAAGACACATCCAGACAAAAATATTTACCTGACCTTCCATTTCAGTATTCTGAATAATAAAATTCAGTTCTGTAATACAAATACTATCTGCAAAACCCAATTGATGGGATAAATCACAAAACCAGACATAAGTAAAAAATGTAGGTCTTGTTGGGCCTAAAATGATTTTGTCAAACAAATAATCACTAATAAAATAAGTTACAAATGCCATAATGCATGTTGCCGCTGTACTTCTAACTAATAACCATCTTAATTCTTCAAGATGATCCAAAAATGACATCTCGCCAAGGTTTTTCTTTGCCATTATACGATTCCTTCTTTTAAAATGTCATGTAAATGTAATACTCCTTTGTACTCGCCGTTGTCAGCTACGATAAGCTGTGTAATAGAAAAATCTTCTAAAATATTTAATGCGTCAACTGCCATAGTTTCTGAAGAAACTACTTTAGGATTTTTAGACATAATATCTCTTGCAGTTAAGTCCGCAATAGTATCTACGTCGTTTAGCATTCTTCGGATGTCTCCATCCGTAATAATTCCGATAATTTTATTGTCTTCAATCACTGCAGTCACCCCTAATCTCTTTTCGGAAATCTCGAAAATTGCCTTTTTAATAGAGGTTTCCGGAGTAACAGCAGGTTTTAACGAATGCTCGATCATGTCTTTTACACGAAGTAAAAGCTTTTTTCCTAAAGCTCCTCCCGGATGGTAAACTGCAAAATCTTCGGGTTTAAAATCACGCATTTCCATTAAACAAACGGCAAGGGCATCTCCCATAACCAACTGCGCTGTAGTGCTGTTGGTCGGGGCTAAATTTATAGGGCAGGCTTCTGTATCTACAGTTGTATTTAAAACGTAATCAGAACCTTTTGCTAAAAACGAAGTAATATTTCCGGTAATAGCAATTAAGGTATTTCCAAAACGTTTCAATAATGGAACCAGAACCTTAATTTCCGGACTGTTGCCGCTTTTTGAAATGCAAATAATAATATCGTCACTTTGTATCATTCCCAAATCACCATGAATAGCTTCTGCAGCGTGCAGAAACATTGATGGTGTTCCGGTAGAGTTAAAAGTAGCGACCATTTTTTGAGCGATTATTGCACTTTTTCCTATTCCGGTAACGATTAATCGGCCTTTAGTTTCGTAAATACGTTGAGTTGCTTCGAAGAAATTTTCGTCCAGAAAATCAATTAACTTTGTAATTGCTTCACTTTCAGAGAGTATGGTTTTTTTGGCGATTGCCAGTATATTTTCTTTTGAGATCAAAACAGAATATTTAAAATTTGTATGTATAAAAGAAAGTTGTATCTTTATGTGTTGCAAATTTATACAAAAATATCCATTTAAATAAAGAATGAATTCAAACGAAATTGAAATACACAAGGAATTAAAGAAGTATTTCGGCTTTAGCCAATTTAAAGGCTTGCAGGAGCAAGTCATTACGAGTATTTTAGATAAAAAGAATACTTTCGTAATTATGCCTACGGGCGGCGGTAAGTCTCTTTGTTATCAATTGCCCGCTTTAATTCAGGAAGGAACGGCTATTGTTGTTTCTCCTTTAATAGCTTTGATGAAAAATCAGGTAGATGCGATTCGAAGCCTTTCATCAGAAAACGGAATTGCACATGTGTTGAATTCCTCTCTTACCAAAACAGAAATTGCACAAGTAAAAAAAGACATCAGTTCAGGATTAACTAAACTCTTATATGTTGCTCCCGAATCTTTAACAAAAGAAGAATATGTAGCCTTTTTACAAAGTGTACCCATTTCATTTGTTGCGATCGATGAGGCGCACTGTATTTCAGAATGGGGTCATGATTTTAGGCCGGAATACAGAAATCTTAGAAATATTATTAAACAATTAGGTAAAGTACCCATTATTGGTCTTACCGCTACTGCAACACCAAAAGTTCAGGAGGATATTTTAAAGAATTTGGACATGTCTGATGCCAGTACTTTTAAGGCATCGTTTAACAGACCAAATTTATATTACGAAGTACGTACTAAAACGAAAAATATCGAATCGGATATTATTCGCTTTATCAAACAGCATAAAGGCAAATCCGGAATTATTTATTGCTTAAGCCGTAAAAAAGTAGAGTCGATTGCAGAAGTTTTGCAGGTAAACGGAATCAGCGCTGTGCCGTATCATGCAGGTTTAGATGCTAAGACACGCGCAAAGCATCAGGATATGTTTTTGATGGAAGATGTGGAAGTGGTTGTAGCCACTATTGCTTTCGGAATGGGAATCGATAAACCAGATGTTCGCTTTGTAATTCACCATGATATTCCAAAATCACTCGAAAGCTACTATCAGGAAACAGGTCGCGCCGGCCGAGATGGAGGCGAAGGTCATTGTCTTGCTTATTACTCTTATAAAGATGTTGAAAAGCTTGAAAAATTTATGTCAGGAAAACCAGTTGCTGAACAGGAAATTGGTTTTGCGCTCTTGCAGGAAGTTGTAGCTTATGCCGAAACCTCAATGTCACGCAGAAAATTTCTGCTGCATTATTTTGGAGAAGAATTTGACAGCGAAACCGGCGAAGGTGCAGATATGGATGACAACGTTCGTAATCCTAAACATAAAGTTGAGGCCAAAGATCAGGTGGTTAAATTGCTCGAAATTGTCAGGGATACCAAACATATTTATAAATCAAAAGAAATTGTTTTTACATTAATCGGCCGTATAAATGCGGTTATTAAGGCGCATAAAACAGATACACAGTCTTACTTTGGTTCAGGATCTAGTCACGACGAAAAATACTGGATGGCATTGTTAAGACAGGTTTTGGTTACAGGATATTTATCAAAAGATATTGAAACATACGGTGTAATAAAAATTACCGAAGAAGGTTTGGATTTTATCAAAAACCCGGTTTCATTTATGATGTCTGAAGATCATGAATATAGTGAAGCTGATGATGAGGCAATCGTTGCATCATCAAAATCATCAGGAACTGCAGATGAAGTTTTAATGGGAATGCTGCGCGAACTTCGTAAAAAAGTGGCCAAAAAACTGGGAGTTCCTCCATTTGTTGTTTTTCAGGATCCTTCACTTGAAGATATGGCTTTAAAATATCCAATTTCGCTGACTGAATTATACAATATTCATGGAGTTGGTGAAGGAAAAGCTAAAAAATACGGCGGCGAATTTGTTACGCTCATCAGTCGATATGTTGAAGATAACGATATTATTCGTCCGGACGATTTAGTTGTAAAATCCACAGGAGTAAATTCTGCCAACAAATTATATATCATTCAAAATATTGACAGAAAGCTTCCGTTAAGTGATATTGCTTCTGCGAAAGGCTTAACTATGGATACTTTAATTAAGGAGATGGAACAAATTGTTTATTCCGGTACTAAATTAAATATCAAATATTGGCTTGATGATATTTTAGATGATGATCAGCAGGAAGAGATTCACGATTATTTCATGGAATCAGAATCGGATAAAATCGAAGATGCTTTAAAAGAGTTCGACGGCGATTACGATATTGATGAATTACGTTTAATGCGAATTAAGTTTATCAGTGAAGTAGCGAATTAACGTTAAATCCCAATAATATTAAATTCCAAATTCCAAACTGAAAAGTAAATTGGAATTTGGAATTTGTTTTTAAAATATTTCCCAACCTTGGAATTTAAAATTTGGAATTTATCCTTCATATAATTCCCCTCGATGCGGTTTCAAAGCATCTCTTACCTGAATCATATTTTCATCGGTTACAACCATAAAAGCTGTGGCGTGCATATCGTTTACGATTTTAAATCCGGTAATGTTTAAAGGTAATTTTTCGATTGCGATAAATTCTTTTAAGTGAATTTCATGATGTTCTGCAGTTTTTGCAGCAGCCGGGCCTCGAAAATCCCAAATTAATTTTATTTTTCTGGACATTATTTATAGGTACAAAGGTTCTTAGTACAAAGGTACAAGGTTTTTTTAGGTTCTGAGATTCTAAGATACTAAGGTTCTAAGTTTTTTCTGTAGAGGCGCACTGCAGTGCGTCTAACCCATTACAGCTATTCGTTACGGAGATGCAGTGCAGTGCGCCTCTACTATATCCTTTATGCTGAAAATCTCTAAAATCTGCTGTAATTTGTGTGATCTGCGTGCAAATTTTGCTGCAAAGATAAAATCTCATTTCAAAATAGTACTTTTGCATCTTCTTTTCATAGAAAGAAAAGCTAATAGAATAAATACAAAAAAATGCCTAAAGAACTTTTACTTCAAGTAACCCCAGAAATTGCTGCAAACGAATCATTGCTAAAAGACTATTTGTCT
The DNA here is from genome assembly GCF_001429765.1 of Flavobacterium sp. Root901. GTDB lineage: Bacteria > Bacteroidota > Bacteroidia > Flavobacteriales > Flavobacteriaceae > Flavobacterium. The sequence continues at coordinate 278,695 of NZ_LMJB01000009.1, read as the reverse complement.
AAGCAGATTAAAGTTTCTCCAAAAGAAATTCAGCATGTTTCGATTTTAAAACGCTCTATTGATGCACGTCAAAAAGCGATTAAAATCAACTTGAAAGTTCTGATCTTTTTACAAGGAGAACCTTTTCAGGAAAGTAAAATTCAACTTCCAAATTATAAAGATGTTTCTGCTGCACAAGAAGTTATTGTGGTTGGAGCAGGGCCAGCCGGACTTTTTGCTGCTTTACAATTAATTGAATCAGGCTTAAAGCCAATTGTACTCGAACGAGGAAAAGACGTTCGCGGACGCCGACGCGATTTAAAAGCAATTAACAGGGAACATATCGTAAACGAAGATTCTAATTACTGTTTTGGAGAAGGCGGAGCCGGAACTTATTCTGACGGAAAATTATATACACGTTCTAAAAAACGAGGCGATGTAACCAGAATTTTAGAATTATTAGTTGCTTTTGGAGCTTCTGATGATATTTTGGTAGAAGCGCATCCGCACATTGGAACTAATAAACTTCCGAAAATTATTGAAGACATTCGGAACAAAATAATTGAGTTTGGCGGTCAGGTTTTATTTGATACCAGAGTTACCGATATTTTGGTGAAAAACAATGAAGTTGAAGGAATCGTAACGCAAAATGGGGATAAGATTTTATCGAACAAATTGATTTTGGCAACGGGACATTCCGCACGTGATATTTTTGAGTTGCTGGATAAAAAGAAAATTTTAATCGAAGCAAAACCTTTTGCTTTGGGAGTTCGTGCAGAACATTCGCAGGAACTAATTGACAGCATTCAGTACAGCTGCGATTATCGCGGAGAATATTTACCTCCAGCGCCGTATTCTATTGTAAAACAAGTAAATGGCCGCGGAATGTATTCTTTCTGCATGTGTCCGGGCGGTGTAATTGCGCCTTGTGCAACAAGTCCGGGAGAAGTAGTTACAAACGGCTGGTCGCCATCGAAACGTGATCAGGCAACAGCCAATTCCGGAATTGTAATTGAATTGAAATTAGAAGATTTTAAACCTTTTGCAAAATTTGGTGCTTTGGCCGGAATGGAATTTCAAAAAAGCATCGAACAAAAAGCCTGGCATCTGGCGGGACAAACTCAAAAAGTTCCGGCACAGCGAATGGTCGATTTTACTCAAAATAAAGTTTCTGCAGATATTCCGAAAACATCTTATGTTCCGGGAACGACTTCTGTAGAAATGGGACAGGTTTTTCCGGGATTTTTATCGCAGATTTTGCGTGAAGGTTTTAAAGAATTTGGAAAATCGATGCGCGGTTATTTAACCAATGAAGCCATATTGCACGCGCCCGAGAGCAGAACTTCGTCTCCGGTTCGTATTCCAAGAGATCCTTTAACTCTGGAACATTTGCAGATAAAAGGTTTATATCCGTGTGGAGAAGGAGCAGGTTATGCAGGCGGAATTATTTCTGCTGCCATTGACGGCGAAAAATGCGCTTTGATGATTGCTGAATCTTTGAAATAATTTTACGGCGAAAAGTATATTGTATGTCTGTATTTCTTATTAATTTAGAGATACCACATGCAACACTATTTAAACGCCATGAAAAATTTCTTCTCGAATTTATTTAACAAAAACAACGATCCAAAATCAATAATTTCTTTTGATGTTATTGATCCTATTTATTCTCATTTATACAATGTACAAGGCAGTTTTGAATTTAAAGTAAAAGGAATTCAGGACAGCGTCACGGTTAATTTATTTTATTTTCCGGGTTCGTTTGATCATGATGAAGCGCAGGCAGAAATCAAAAAAGCCGGTTTTAATAATTCGTATGAAGTTTTGAATGCACTTTACAAAAAGATCAATATCGGACCAATTTCAGAAGAAAATATGCAGGATAGATTAGAATATGATTTTATTCATATTCAATTTTATTCTGCACCAGGTTCAGAAGTAAAACAATATTTCAAACGTGTACTAAATAATTTTGTGATTTTCTTTTGCGCCACAAACAGTCTTGAAACAAATGATTTCAGGATTTTGTATTCCAGCGGACATTTTTTAGATTATACCAAAGGTTTATTAGATACAGAACCTCTTGATTTAAGCAATCCAAAGAATGAAACTCAGGAAATAGGAATTAAAGATTTTAAAATCGTTTTGCAGGGAATCTGCCAGTATTTAGATATTGAAATCCCGGAAACAGTTGAACTCCCGTCTGCAGAAAATTTACTGGAAAGCGAAGAAGTAACAGAAGCCGTTTTTGAAGAATTTATACAATTGGTTTCAAGAGGCAATATTGAAGAAAAAGAACTTAAAAAACAATCAAAAAAGTTATTTAAGAATTTTCAAAAAGAAACCAAAGAATATCACGAAAAGATCGAAGGCCATTTTGCTTTTTTTGAGAGTATAGACGCATGGAACAACGACTGGAAATTTGATCCGGAAGATGCAGAATATTTTATTTCTAATTTAATTGGGGAAGATTTTGCTTTCGATTATCCGGAAGAAACTTACAGTCATGATTTGTTTCCTTATATACAATCGGCATTAGAAAAACGAGATTTGGAGTTGATGACTTACGATACTTACGGAGATAATTATCTTTTTTTTGTTGCCCATAAAGGTGATGTTGACCGGATTTTAGAATTATCTGAATTGACAAAAATTGAGATCAATCAGCTCTAATACTATCAAGAAAATAGACTTTTTGTAAATAAAATATTACTTTTGAATAATTTATTATATCAAGTAAATTAAATTGTTAGGTACAATTATTATTCAAATGAAAAATTCTATAATTTCTCTTTCCATTCTACAGTTAGTTTATGATAAACTGGCAAAAATATCTACAATTGAAATTACCGAAGAAAATGCGCCTGATGGAATTTCTTTAAATGCATATAAATTTCCGGATTTGTTTTTAGATTCTCAAAATGATACTGATCAAAGCGGATCTTCAGAAATGCATAATATTCGAAATGAAATTTATAAAAAACTGAATCTTAATGAAAAGACAGATCGGCTTGAGTATCATTTTATTCGCGTTCAATATTATAAAAAACCAGATGAATATCTAAAAGAATACTATTCGAAAATAAATAGCAATAAGGCCAGTGTCTATAATTTTTTTATATTCTTTTGCAAAACGAATAAGAGTGTTGAAATAAATGATTTTAGAATATTACAGGATTTTAGGTATGATTTTCTTTATATACAAGATCTCTTAGATTCAGCATATTTAGATTTAAATGAAGTTGATAATTCTAAATTGGAAGTGCTTGCATTTGTCTTGGAAAAAATATGCAGCTTTTTACAAATTACAATTCCAGAAAACATTGAGCTTCCAACTACTATTTTGAAACAAAAAAGAGAAGTTGAATTACTGCAGAATTTCGAAGAATTTTTAAAATTGACTACCAGAGGAAATATCAGCAATAAAGAACTTAAAAGACAATCCAGAATACTTTTCGATTATAAAATTGAAGCACCATTTTATGATGTTCTGTATGATGGAGATTTTGATTTTTTACTTGACAGTACTAATTATTGGCACAGCGACTGGAAATTTGATCCGGAAGATGCAGAGTATTTTATTTCTGAAATAATAGGTCAGGAACTTAATTTCGAATATCCGGAAGAAACCTACAGTCATGATTTATTCCCTTATATTCAATCAGCATTAGGAAAGCTGGGTTTAGAATTAATGACTTATGAAACGGGAGGAGACGATTATCTTTTTTTTGCTGCTCATAAAGAAGATGTTGGCAGAATTTTAAAATTGTCTGAATTGATTAAAATTAAAATCTATCAGTTATAAAAAGTACAGATGCTGCGTGAGGGATAGGAGCAAACTACCGAAGTAGTGCGGATAGCCCGACAGCAGTAAAAAAAGGGGCGGCTAAGCGGTTTGCATAGTCAGCCCCTTTTTTTATTGGTGGCACGCCCTGATGTTTTTACGGAATTAGAATAATTTTTCCGGTGCTTTTTCGACTTTCCAGATAATCGTGCGCTTGTTTTCCTTCTGATAATTTGAAAGAAGTTGGAGTTGAAAGTTTAATTTTTCCTTCGATAATCCAGTCAAATAATTGGTTGGCTCTTTTAATTCTTTCTTCTTTAGAATTTAAATAACTCCACAAATCTCCGCCGGTTAGGGTTTTAGAACCGTCCATTAACATTCTTGGATCTACAGGTTCGGGATCTCCGCCTGCCATTCCGAAGAAAACAACCTGTCCGCATTCTTTTGTGACTTCGAAACTGTCTTTTAAAGTGCTGCCGATACTGTCATAAACGACATCAACGCCTTTGGGAGCAATTTTTAAAAGTGCTGTTTTCCAATCTTCATTGTATAATAAAACGTGATCAGCGCCTTGTTCAAAAGCCACTTTTGCTTTATCTGCAGAAGAAGTCAGTCCGATAACTTTTGCGCCTAATAACTTACTGATTTGTGTTAACGTCTGGCCAACTCCGCCCGCAACGGCATGAATTAAAACTGTTTCGCCTTTTTGCGTTTTATGGCTGTCTGTGGCTAAATAATGTGCTGTTAAACCTTGTAATAATATGGCAGCTGCAGTTTCAAAAGAAATAGCTTCCGGCAGCGGCAAAACATGATTTACATTTACGGCAACTAACTCTGCATTGGCAAAAGGGGCATCGGCGAAAGCCACACGATCTCCCACTTTATATTCCGGATGATTATTGGCATCAACTACAATTCCTGCGCCTTCGTAACCTGCTATAAAAGGCGGATTTCCTTTTAAATGATAATTTCCCTTTCGTCTGTAAACATCGGCAAAGTTTAATCCGATAGCTTTCATTTCGATTAAGATTTCATCGCTTTTTAATTGCGGATTTGGGATTTCTATATATTCCAGAACATCAGAATCTCCAAAAGTAGAGAAAGTAAGTGCTTTCATTTTTTAAATTAATTTAGGAAACAAAGTTCGGGAAAATTCCCAGAAAAAAGCCTCACTTAAAAAGTTAAATGAGGCTTTTAATTGGTTTTTATTTAGCCAAAGATTTAAAGGATTAAAAAGATTTTTTATGTTGAAAACTAAATATAATCTGTATAAATCCTTTAAATCTGTGGCTGAAAAATAAAAATTATATTTTAGGAAATTTCATTTCATTAAAAGTGCTTTTTTGTTTGGCCAAAGCTTCAATTTCCTGCCATTTTCTTGGTGATTCTGCTGAAAGATTTTCATATGAATCTTTTTTTATTAAAATGTCGTCTTCGATACGGACGCCAATATTCCACCATTTTTTATCGCATTTACTGTTTGCCGGAATATAGATTCCCGGTTCAACAGTCAGGATCATGTTTTCCTTTAAAGTTCCCATGTAATTTCCTTTGTCGTGAACGTCTAAACCAAGAAAATGAGAACAACCGTGCGGATAATAAATTCTGGCATCTTTAGGATCTGTAATAATTCCTAATTTGATTAATCCTGCAGCAACGACTTCTTTCGATCTTTTGGTTAAGTCCTGAATTGGTGTTCCTTCTTTACAAAGTTTAAAAACTTCTTCCTGAGCTTCGTAAACGATTTGATAAATTGCTTTTTGTTCTTCGGTAAATTTTCCATTTGCCGGAATTGTTCTGGTAACGTCTGCAGAATAGCCATGATATTCAGAACCAACATCCATTAATAATAATTGATTGTCGATTTTGGCCGCGTTGTTTTCTCCATAATGTAAAATACATCCGTTTGCGCCCGCACCAACAATTGGCGGATAACCTTCGTCTTCGGCACCGTATTTTCGGTGAATATACATGTGAATTCCGTCAGCTTCATTTTCGCTCATATCAGGCCCAACAGCCTTCATTACTTCATTATGGGCAACACAGGAAAGTTTTACAGTTTTGCGCATTAATTCCATTTCTTCAGGAGTTTTTATTTCGCGAAGAGAATTGGTTATATTGGTAAACAAGTTATTAGAAGCTTCATTTTCCTTAGTGATTTCTGCTTTTGTTTTAAAACTTTGAATTAATGCGTAAAGATTATCTGTGTTATTATTTACGGTAACATCAGTTGGTATTTTGTCATAAATTATTTTATCGAATTTTTTAAAATCAATTGGAAAATTTGCAAAATCTTTTCCGTTGTAAACCGTAGTAAAACCCAATTTAGATTTTGCGCCTTCAATTCCCAAACGTCTTCCGGTCCACATTTCTCTTGCAGCGTTTTTTTCTCTCACAAAAAGAACTTCATTGTATTTTTCTGTTCCTTGTTCTTCTTTAAAAAGCAATAAAATGGCATCAGGTTCTTTATAACCTGCCAGATAATACATATCAGGATTTGCGTGATAGTTGTAATTGATGTCTTTTGAAAATACTTTTTCCGGATAAGAAAAAATTACGGCTACAGAATTAGCCGGCATTAAATTCCTAAAAGCTTCGCGGCGTCCTTTGTGAAATTCTTTAGAAAGATAATCTGTTGGAAGGTTTTCTTGTGCCTGAATTTGAAGAGCACTCATGAAGATGGCAAAAAATAAAAGAAACTGCTTCATTTTTTTGGTTTTTTATTGATGATTTTTTGTTTTTTGATCCTTGCAAATTACAAAAAAAATGCAAGCTTAAGTTTTAATTTAAATATTTGATTTGTAGTTTTTTAATCAAAATAATGTAACTTAGAGATAAGAAATTGCGGTTTTAATAATAAAACGGGCAGGTTTTTTTAATAGTAAATTTTAATAAGAACCTAAAGCAAGGCACGAATATTGAGAAGAGGATATTTATAGAAAACAACTTATCCTGAAAAATAAATATTAATTAAAAACAAATTTTATGAAAAAATATACAATTGCAGTCGTTTCAGTTTTAACCTTATTACTAGCTTCATGTATGGCATCAAAAGAAAATAAAAGCACGGCCAATATTTATGATACAACATGGGAATTAGAATATATCTCAGGACCAAGAATTGCGTTTGAAGGTTTGTATCCAAATAAAAAACCGCAAATTACTTTTGATCAGAAAGAAACAAAAGTGTATGGTAACAGCGGATGTAACGGATACAGCGCGCCATATACTTTAAAAGGAAATTCTTTAACTTTTGGTGAGCCTGGACCAGCAACAATGATGTTTTGTGAAGGCGGGGGAGAACAGCAGTTTTTACAGCAAATGAAAAAAATAACAAGCTATTCTGTAGACAAAGACGGAAAATTAAATTTAATTCAGGGCGATGTGCCAATGATGCGATTTAAAAAAGTAGCGAAACAATAATTTTAGGTTCAACTTTGATAAAGTCCTGCCTTATAAAAAAAGGGAAATGAATAACTCATTTCCCTTTTTTATGCGTTGTATTTTTTATTTCTTTTTGAGTTTGTCTTTAAACACTTTTTCAAATTTTTCTATTTTAGGCTGAATCACCATTTTGCAGTACGGCTGATTTTTATTGTTTGCATAATAATTCTGATGGTAATCTTCGGCTTTATAGAAAACCCTGAAAGGCTCTACTTTAGTAACAATTGGATTGTTGTAAACTTTAGCTTTGTTTAATTCGGCGATAATACTTTCGGCAGCTTTTTTCTGTTCGGCATTTTTATAGAAAATTACAGAGCGGTATTGTGTGCCAACATCTGCACCCTGACGGTTTAAAGTTGTTGGATCGTGAACGGTAAAAAACACTTTGAATATTTCATTAATATCAGTTACGTTTTTGTCGTAAGTAATCTGTACGACTTCAGCATGGCCGGTTGTTCCGGTGCAAACATCTTCGTAAGACGGGTCTACAGTTTTTCCTCCGGAGAATCCGGATACAACAGATTTTACTCCGTTAAGATTTTCATAAACAGCTTCAACACACCAATAGCATCCTCCGCCAAGCGTAATGGTTTCCAGATTAGGTTTTTTATTTTGAGAAAATCCGCTTATTGATAAAGTAAACAGGCAGATTAAAAGTAGGTTTTTCATAATGAGATTTTTTTGTTAAACACATAGAAACATAGATCTGTAATCTTAAATAAAGGCGTTTACTTGACTAAATTCACATAGCTTTTACTAAATTGAAAAGTACTGAAATGAATTTTTTAATCTTTTACTATGTGTCAGAAACATGTTTCTTTCAAAACTCTTTTTACGAGCTTAAAAATCTATGTTTCTATGTGTTGAAAAGTTTGAATGATTATTTAGAATCAGGAATAAAATCAAGTGCAATCGAATTCATGCAGTAACGTTTTCCGGTTGGCTGAGGTCCGTCGTCAAACAGATGGCCTAAATGCCCGCCGCAGCGTCCGCAAAGGGCTTCAATTCTTTCCATTCCGAGTGAGTTGTCGTTTTTAAAAATCACACTTTTTTTGTTTTCCTGTTCAAAGAAACTCGGCCATCCGCAGCTGCTTGAAAATTTGGCAGTCGATCTGAAAAGCATGTTGCCGCACGAAGCACAGTAATAAGTTCCTTTTTCGTCTGTGTTCCAGTATTTTCCTGTAAAAGGTCTTTCAGTATCAGCTTCGCGCATTACGGCGTAAACATCTTCGGGTAAAACCTTTTTCCATTCGGCATTACTCACATTTAACTTAGTGGTGTCAGTGTTCGAATAATAAGGATTTCCGGGTTTACTGATTTTATTTTCCATAGTAATGGTTTTTGCAGGTTGTTTTTTTGTGTTCTGTCCGCATGCCTGCAAAATAAAAAGCGGGATTAAAAAACAAATGCTGAAAATTAAGTTTTTAGATTTCATATATTCTTGGGTGATTAAATCTGAATTTCAAAGATACGGCGAGTTTTATCTTCGAAATGTCGCCTATTTTACAATTCAGATATATTTAAGTATGTTTTAACTTTTCATTATTTACGTAAAACAAATTCCTATAGTTTTTAAATCTTATTTTTAAAGGTTTTTTGAGATAAGATGACTTGCAGTGCGCTGTAAATCAAAATTTTACAAAAACGATGAAGTAGTTAAACTTTTCACAATGTTTTCCAGGATTTTATAGCCATTTCTTTTTTCGTATTTTTGTTAAATCAATGCACCTTATGACAGAAGAAAACGTAATATTAGTTAATCAAAACGATGAACCAATTGGCTTAATGCCAAAATTAGAAGCACATGAAAAAGCGCTTTTGCATCGCGCCTTTTCGGTTTTTATATTAAATAATAAAAATGAAATCATGCTGCAGCAGCGAGCTCATCATAAATACCATTCTCCTTTGCTGTGGACCAATACGTGCTGCAGTCATCAGCGTGAAGGCGAAACCAATATTGAAGCCGGAAGCCGCAGGCTGTTTGAGGAAATGGGTTTTAAAGCAGAGTTGAAAGAGCTCTTTCACTTTATATACAAAGCTCCATTTGATAACGGATTGACAGAGCATGAATTAGACCATGTTATGATTGGCTACTATAATGAGGAACCCAATATTAACCCGGACGAAGTAGAAGACTGGAAATGGATGAGCATTGAAGATGTAAAAGCAGATATAGAAAAACAGCCCGAAATTTATACCGTATGGTTTAAGATAATTTTTGATGAATTTGATCATTATCTCGAAGACCATAAATTATAACCAAATTAACCAAAGACCTAAATGAGAGTAACCATATCAAGAAAAGCACATTTTAATGCTGCACATCGACTGCATAGGAAGGATTGGTCATTAGAAAAAAACAATGCTGTTTTTGGAAAATGTAATAATCCTAATTTTCATGGTCATAATTATGGTTTAACAGTAAGTGTTACAGGAAAAATTGACCCGGAAACTGGTTTTGTTTTAGATGTGAAAGTATTAGCGGATATTATACTCGAAGAAGTAGAAATTCCGTTTGATCACAAAAACCTGAATCTGGATGTTCCGGAATTTCAGGATTTGAATCCAACTGCAGAAAATATTGCGGTTGTGATATGGAATAAAATTAAAAAAAGAATTCAGCCCGATTTTGATTTGGAAATCGTACTGTATGAAACAGACCGCAATTTTGTAACCTATAAAGGAGAATAATAAATGTCATTAAAAATAGGAGATATAGTTCCGAATTTTACTGCAAAAGATAGTCACGGAGAAATTTTTGAAAGCCAGAATTACCTGGGTCGAAAACCATTAGTGATTTATTTTTATCCAAAAGATAATACACCCGGCTGTACAACCGAGGCCTGTAGCTTTAGGGATCAATACGAAGATTTTAAAGACTTGGGCGCAGAAGTAATTGGTATTAGTGCCGATAGTGTAAAATCACACCATAAATTTGCCAATAAACACAAACTGCCATTCATTTTACTTTCAGATCAGGACAAAAGACTGAGACATCTTTTTGGCGTGAAAAATAATTTGTTTGGACTTTTACCAGGCAGAGTAACTTATATTATTGACAGAAATGGAGTTGTAATTTATATTTTTGATAGTATGAACGCTGCAAAACACATTTCGAAAGCACTTGAAATAATAAAAGAATTAGTGCTCTAAATTAAGAAAATAGTATTACCTTTTATAAATTAATAAAGATATTAGCCCATAAAACTAGAATATGAAACCAAATTTATACCCTTTGCAATTTGAGCCAATCCTAAAAGAAAGAATCTGGGGAGGTGAAAAATTAAAAACATTATTAAACAAACCAATTACGTCTAAAATTACCGGTGAAAGCTGGGAACTGTCGACAGTAGAAGGTGATGTAAGCACTGTTGCCAACGGCGATTTAAAAGGTAAATCATTAATGGAACTTATTAATGAAATGCCAAACGAAATTTTAGGAACAAGAGTTCACGAGCGTTTTGGAAAGCAATTTCCTTTGCTTTTTAAATACCTTGATGCAAGAGAAGATCTTTCTATCCAGGTTCATCCAAACGATAAATTAGCAAAAGAACGTCATAATTCATTCGGGAAAACCGAAATGTGGTATGTGATGCAGGCCGATACAGATTCGAGAATTATTGTTGGTTTTAAAGAAAACTCCGGTAAGGAAGAATATTTAAAACATTTGCATGACAATACATTAGTTTCAATTTTAGATGATGTAAAAGCAAAAGCAGGAGATGTTTTCTTTTTAGAAACCGGAACTGTTCATGCAATTGGAGCAGGCTTGGTTGTTGCAGAAATCCAGCAGACTTCTGATATTACGTATCGTTTATATGATTTTGATCGTGTAGATGCACAGGGAAACAAAAGAGAACTGCACGTAGATTTAGCACTTGATGCAATAAACTACAATAAAGTCGATACACAGAAAAAATATGACTCAAAACCAAATACTTCTAATGTAGTTGTAGATTGTCCTTATTTTACAACCAACTTTATTCCGTTAGAAGATAAAGTTGCAATTTCTAAATCCGGAGAAACATTTACCGTTTACATGTGCATTGAGGGAAGTTTTGAAATCGAATATGAAGGATTTAAACACACTTATATAAAAGGTGATACTGTTTTAGTTCCTGCTGCGATAAATGCATTTAATTTAACTGGAAAAGCTTCAATTTTAGAAATTTACATTTCATAGCACTTAATCTAAAGATTATGTGTACTTTTGCAGACGCAAATTAAAATTATAATAAAAATGGCAAACGTTAAGAATTTAAAGAAAGACATCAATTTTGTATTAGGAGATATTATTGAGGCAGTTTACTTGTTTGAGATGTCTACAACAGGAAATCCTACTCCGGAAACGAATGCTTTAATCGATGAAGCTATTGCTGCATTTGATACTTTGATTACAAAAGTGAACGCTAAGAACGTTGAAAATAAAAAAGCACATTTCAAACAAATCAATGTTGAATTAGAACAAACTGCTAATCAATTGATTGAAAAAATCAACGCATTGTAAACAAAAAAAAGTGTAAAAAAGTGCAAATTTATTTTGGGAAAACGAAAAACCGCTTTATATTTGCACCCGTAATGACGCCGATGTAGCTCAGCTGGCTAGAGCAGCTGATTTGTAATCAGCAGGTCGTGGGTTCGAGTCCCTCTATCGGCTCAACGGAAACCATCACAGAAATGTGATGGTTTTTTTAATTATAGAGAGAGGTGTCAAATTATTTTTGGAATATTAAAAAACAATTTTATCTTTGCACCCGAAAATAGGCCGATGTAGCTCAGCTGGCTAGAGCAGCTGATTTGTAATCAGCAGGTCGTGGGTTCGAGTCCCTCTATCGGCTCAAAAACCATCACAATTGTGGTGGTTTTTTTTTGCTTCAATTTTAATTTCAATCTGCTCAAAACTTATTTTCCATTTGATATCTCAATTTGAAATTTAAGATAAAATAATTAAAAATTTTCTTATGTTTGTTTCTTAACCAAAACATAAAAAAATGGAAGAATCTTCAGTATTTGAAAAATTTGAACTTCACCTTAATGAATCATCAAAAGAGTTTTTAAAAGAAATTAATAAATGGGCCTATTTCCTGTCTATTATTGGTTTTGTCGGCATTGCCTTTTTAGTACTGATTGCAGTTTTTGCAGGAGCACTTTTTTCTACAATGGCCAGTACAATGCCCGGAATGGGAATGTATGGCGGATCGTTTGGCGCCATAATAAGTTTTGTTTATTTGTTATTGGCGGCCCTTTATTTCTTTCCTGTGTATTATTTATTTAAGTTCTCTTCAAACGGAAAAAGAGCTTTTAGAGAAAATGATTCTGAAGCATTGACCGAATCATTTGGCTATTTAAAATCACACTACAAATTTATTGGCATTCTAATGATTGTGATGCTGGTACTGTATGGACTTGTAATTTTGTTTTCTTTATTAGGGGTCCTGTTTGGAAGATAATTTCAAATAAATCAAAAAAAAACGTCCTGAATTTCAGGACGTTTTTTTTATTCTGCTGCGGCAGGAGCTTGCTGCTCTTCTTTCTTAATATCCGCTACATATTTAGTAAGCTTTTTTCCGTAAAGGGACTGAGCTACTTTTGGAGTCATTGATTTTTGAATCGTGTCCAGAAATTTGATATTAATGTCATAAATCTCTGCTAAAGCAATATAAGGCGATACTTCATGATCTTTATTGTTGATCGCAAAGTTTGTAGCATATAAATATTTTCTTTTAATATTTGACTGCTGTTTGGCGTCGATGCTGTCAACTGCTTTTTGATCTTGTCTTTTTATAGCTTTAAATCGGGCTTCGACCATTGAAAGGTTTTCGTCTATGAAACGGGAATTTACTTTTTTATATTCTTCAAATAATTCCTGATTTTTAGATCCGGTAATTTTTGCGCTGGCAATAAAGTTATCTAAGTTGGTATCAATATTAATGTTTCCAGGTTCAGCAAAAAATAAAATATTATTGTCTAAAGAATTGGTTACGCCACGATCGAGGAATAAATAAAGCATTTCCGGAGATTCAAGTTTAATATCTCTTTCAAAAGCTGCATTTCCGTCAATTTTAATACTGTCGATAGCTACAAGAGAGGTATCAACGATTCTTTGAATATATAAAGTTCCGGTTTTTAAACCTTTTATATTTCCTGTAAGGTGTAGATTATCAGGGGCAGATTCTTTTTTGCTACATGATGCAAGCAGTGCAAGCGTAACAAAGGCAATAATAGATTTTTTCATTAGTTTATTGGATTTTGGGTGCAAAATAAAGAAAATAGTTTGAATGTAAATATGCCGCTGTTTAATTTTTCAAAAAAATAAAAATCCCAATCTATTTCTAAATTGGGATTTGGATATTTTTTTAAAAATGAATTAATTACATTGCCAAATTGTAAGTTGCTCCGTTTTCATGCGTATAGGTGTATTTCGTGTCGCAGTCATTATTTCCATAATCTACAACGCCGTTTAAATATCCGCCCTGAATTTTTAATTTTCCTTTAGAAACATACTCGCATGAATATTTTTTAACTAATGTTTCCTGTACAGTAAGGGTAAGAGTTCCTCCTTTTTCAGAAGTTACGGTATGATTTCCTTCCGGCATTTCGTAAATATTATCCTCTAAAACATACGGTGTATCAACTCCTGCAGTTTGTTTTACAGTAATTGTTCCTGAATTTGTAAAAACCCTTCCAAGTAAATCAGTAAATTTTCCGTTGATTACTTTTCTCGTCCATTGCGGTACGGTTGCAACAGTAGTGGTATTCGTATATTCAATTGTTCCTTCTAGTTTAAGACCATTAATGTAATAATCGATTCTCTCAATTGTCATTTTGCTTCCGGTTGTAATGACCGGACCGGAAAGTGTAATTTTTAATTTTCCTTTTCTTGTAATGTTGCTTACTGCACATCCTGTTCCGTAATCTACTGTAAAGACTTTTGGATAAGATGTTCCGTTTGGAGTTTCAACAGTAATGTTGGCGCAGACTCCCGGGGAGGTTTCAGATGGTTTTGCTGCAGCATTTGTGTTCGTTACAGCTAATCCGGTTTTGACGTCCATTTCGTTCACAGCATCTATTACTACAGAAGCTCCTACGGCAGTTGTATCTGCCTGATTAACTACTTCGTCGCTCGAACAGGAAACATAAATTAGTGCAGAGGCGCAAATTGCTGAAATTAAAATAGCAGTTTTTTTCATATTGGTTTTTGTTTAAGATTAGATTAAAAGGCATTCAAATGTAAGAAAAAAAATAATTAACGAACAAAATCATGAAAAATCTGCTTTTAGAATTTTATTGTTTTAAATGTTTATAAATCAGTATAAAACAAAAAATCCTGCAGAAATAATCTGCAGGATTTTGAAATATTCTTATGAAAGATTATTTAATCATTTCAAAGCTTCTTTTTACAAAAGCAGTCAAGGCTTCACCTTTTAAAAGGTTTTGAGATAATTTAGCCAAATCTAATGCTTGTTTTACTAAATGCTCCTGATGCGTTTTATCTTCTGTATTTAAAATACTTGAAGCTAAATCAGAATTAGTATTTACAACCAAATTGTACATTTCCGGCATATTTCCCATTCCGAACATTCCGCCGCCGCCTGTCTGGCTCATTTCTTTCATTCTGCGCATAAATTCTGGCTGTGTAATAATGAATGGTGCTGCCTGAGAATCCATAGCTTCTAACTGAACACTGTAAGCTTTTGGAATATACGCTTCTAAAGAAGTTTTTAAAGTTGCTTTTTCTTCATCAGATAATTTAGAAATCGTGTTTTCTTCTTTTTTAATTAAATTATCAATATGGTCAGAATCGACACGAACAAAAGTTAAGTCTTTATTGTCGTTTTCAATTTTCTGAATTAAATGCGAAATAATTGGAGAGTCTAAAAGCAGTACTTCGTAACCTTTTTCTTTTGCAGTCTGAATATAAGAGTGTTGTTCTTCTTTATTTCCCGCATAAAGAACTACCAGTTTACCATCTTTATCAGTTTGATTTTCTTTTAACTTCTCTTTTAATTCTTCTAAAGTAAAGTAAGTGTTGTCTACAGTTGGGTATAAAACAAATGCGCCCGCTTTTTCGTAGAATTTATCTTCAGAAAGCATTCCGTATTCTAAAACGATTTTAATGTCGTTCCATTTTGCTTCAAAGTCAGCACGGTTTTCGTTAAATAAAGCTTTTAATTTATCAGCAACTTTACGTGTAATGTAATTTGAGATTTTCTTAACCGCTCCATCAGCCTGTAAGCCAGAACGAGAAACGTTTAACGGAATGTCCGGAGAATCAATTACCCCTTTTAGCATCGTCAAAAATTCTGGTACAATTCCTTCTACGTTATCAGTAACATAAACCTGATTTTGGTAAAGCTGAATTTTATCTTTCTGGATCTGCATATCAGTACCCAATTTTGGGAAATACAAAATACCAGTTAAGTTAAAAGGATAATCTACATTTAAATGAATGTTGAATAACGGCTCTTCAAACTGCATTGGGTACAATTCTCTGTAGAAGTTTTTATAGTCTTCATCAGATAATTCAGAAGGCTGTTTTGTCCATGCCGGATTTGGATTATTAATGATGTTGTCCGTTTCTATTGTTTCGTTAACATAATCTTCCGGAGCATCTTCTGGTTTTGGAAGCGTTTCTGTTCTTGTCCCAAATTTAATTGGAATAGGCATAAACTTATTATACTTATTCAGTAAACCACTGATTTTAGAATCTTCTAAGAATTCTAAAGAATCTTCGGCAACATGCAGGATAATTTCTGTACCACGTGAAGTTTTGTCAGCCGGCTCCAAAGTAAATTCCGGACTTCCATCGCAAGTCCAGTGTGCAGCAGGTTCATCTTTGTAAGATTTTGTGATGATTTCTACTTTTTCTGCAACCATAAAAGCAGAATAGAAACCAAGACCAAAATGTCCGATAATTCCGGAATCTTTTGCAGAATCTTTGTATTTGTCCAAAAACTCTTCAGCTCCGGAAAAGGCAACCTGATTGATGTATTTTTCAACTTCATCAGCTGTCATACCTAAACCCTGGTCAATAATGTGGATTTTTTTTCCTTCTTTATCAACCTTAACTTCGATAACCGGATTTCCGTATTCAACTTTAGCTTCACCAATGCTGATTAAGTGTTTTAACTTTAAAGTAGCATCGGTTCCATTTGAAACCAGCTCACGTAAAAAGATTTCGTGATCGCTGTATAAGAACTTTTTGATTAAGGGAAAGATGTTTTCTACTGAAACATTAATTTTACCTGTTGTCATATTTTTTTATTTTTTGAATTTAACTTGATGGTTTTCACTTATTCAAATTAAATACCAATTTTTTTGAGATGACAAATTGGCGGAAATGTTAATTTTGAAAGAAAATAAATAGATTCTAAAACACAAAATACCTGAATCAATCGTATATTTGTGGTACAATAATTGTTAAAATAGCAAAATAATAATCTAAAAAAATTGTATAAAATGAAGAAGAGTATTTTTATATGCCTGATTGCCGCTATGTTTTTTGCGTGTAAATCGGCTTCGTCAACAGCTTCGACAGACCAAACACTTTCTAAAAAACTCGACAGACCAACTCAGGTAGCCTTAAAAGGGAATTGGGTTTTAACTAACGTGTCGTATCCGGGTTCTGATTACATCAAAGTAAATTCTTTTGATTTAGCTGATTCTAAATGTTTTATCGGAAGTACATGGAGCTTTATTTCTAATAATAATAAAGGAACAATGGCTTTAACATCTCCAAATTGTACCGGATTTTCTTCACCAATTGTATGGAGTATCAACAATCAGGGAATGTTTATCCTGAAAATTCTTGATGCCGGTGAAAAAGCCAAAAAAGTAAGAGACGGTTATTTGCTTAAAGTTGCCGGTGTAACTGAAAGTTCATTCCAGTTAATTGATAACATTAATGTTGGCGGGCAGGTTAAAGACGTGACTTACCAATTTCAAAGAGCTAATTAATATTTAAAATAAGAAATATGAAAAAGATAACAGTTTTAGGTTTAAGTAGTTTACTTGTATTAGTTAGTTTATTTGCAAGCTGCGATTCAGTAAAAAATGCTAATAATACTCAAAAAGGAGCTGGGATTGGTGCCGTTGCCGGAGGTGTAATTGGTGCTGTGTTGGGAAATAATTTAGGTAAAGGAGGAAACGCTGCTTTAGGAGCTGCAATTGGAGCTGCTGTTGGTGGTGGAACCGGAGCCTTAATTGGAAATAAAATGGATAAACAAGCTCGTGAAATCGATCAGGCTTTACCAGGTGCTACAGTAGAAAGAGTTGGTGAGGGAATTCACTTAACTTTAAATGAAAATGCTGTACGTTTTGATACCAATAAATCAACTTTGACTTCTCAGGCAAAAACTAACTTAGATAAATTAGTTCCTGTATTTAATGAATATGGAGATACTGATATTCAAATCTTTGGTTATACTGACAATACAGGGAAACCAGAATATAACCTGACACTTTCAGGGCAAAGAGCGGCTTCTGTACAGGCTTATTTAGTTTCAAAAGGTTTAAAATCAAGCCGTTTTAAAACTTCAGGTTTAGGAATTGCTGATCCTATTGCAACAAATGATACTCCGGAAGGAAGAGCTCAAAACCGTCGTGTGGAATTTGCAATTACTGCAAATGACAAAATGGTTAATGATGCAAAAACTGAAGCTGGAAAATAATTTCAGACAAAATAAAATATAAAAAAAGCTGTTTCTTAATTGAAGCGGCTTTTTTTTGACTTTAGAAATTAAACATTGTAAATTTGACCTCTCTAATTACAACTCATGCTTGATATTCAAAATATATCTTTTTCGTATACTGATAAACCAGTTATCAATAATGTTTCTTTTACAATCAATAAAGGTGAAAATATTGCCATTATCGGCGAAAGCGGGTGCGGTAAAAGTACGCTCCTTAAGCTTATTTACGGTTTGTTTGATTTAGATGAAGGAAAAATATTTTATAATGAAAAACCTGTTTTGGGACCAAAATACAATTTGATTCCGGGAATGCCATTTATGAAATATCTGGCACAGGATTTTGATTTGTCTCCTTATGAAACTGTGGCCGAGAATGTTGGTAAATTCCTTTCTAATGGTTTTGCTAACATGAAAAAACTTCGTGTTCAGGAATTACTTGAAATGGTTGAGATGGAACAGTTTTCAAATGTAAAAGCTAAATTTTTAAGTGGAGGACAACAGCAGAGAGTAGCTTTGGTCAGGGTTTTGGCTTTAGAGCCGGAAGTAATTTTATTGGATGAGCCTTTCAGCCAGATTGATGCTTTTCGTAAAAATGCCTTACGCCGAAACCTATTCAAATATCTAAAACAAAAAGGAATTACCTGTATTATAGCTACTCACGATAGCACAGATGCCCTTTCTTTTGCAGATGAAGCAATCGTGATGCGACATGGAGAAGTTATCGTAAAAGGAGATCCGACAAAAATATATGAAGATCCGCAGACTAAATATGTGGCTTCATTATTTGGAGAGGTAAATGAAATTGCAACCCATTTATTACTTCCTTATGAAGATGAAACACATAAAACGCTGGTTTATCCGCATCAGTTTAAAATGGTTTCAGAATCTAAACTTCCGGTAAAAATCAGAAGGACTTATTTTAGGGGAGGACATTATTTAGTGGAAACCGTTTATAAAAGACAATTAATATTTTTTGAAAGCGAAATCGACCTTCCGCTGGAACAGGAAATATTTCTCGGATTAAATTATTTATAAAACATTTATATAAAAAACAAACCCGACAGTTTTTTAAACTTGTCGGGTTATTTATTTTATAGTATATTTAAATTAGTTTTTCAAATACTTTTCCAAAAACTGATCTTCTTCCCAAAGCAAATGCAGAATATTTTCCTTAGCAACATAACCATGTGCTTCTTTTGGTAAAATTACCATTCTTGCCGGTGCTCCCAAGCCTTTTAAAGCCTGAAAATAACGTTCGGTCTGCAAAGTAAAAGTTCCGGGATTATTATCTGCTTCGCCATGAACCAATAATAGTGGAGTTTTCATTTTATCAGCATTCATAAAAGGCGACATTGTATTGTAAACTTCAGGAACTTCCCAATAATTACGCTGTTCAGACTGAAAACCAAACGGTGTCAGTGTTCTGTTGTAAGCGCCGCTTCGTGCAATTCCGCAAGCAAAAAGATTAGAATGCGTTAATAAATTTGCTGTCATAAAAGCACCATAAGAATGTCCGCCAATTGCGACTTTTTTACGATTAATATATCCTAAAGCATCAACAGCATTAATTGCTGCTTCGGCATTATCGACTAATTGCGAAATGAAATTGTCATTGGGTTCCGTGGTTCCTTCTCCAATAATTGGAAAAGCAGCATCGTCTAAAACAACATATCCTTTAGTTACCCAGTATACAAACGATCCATAATTTGGAAATGTAAATTCGTTTGAATTTTGAGTCGACTGCGACGCGCTGTTTCTGTCTTTATATTCTGCCGGATATGCCCAGATTAATAAAGGCAGTTTTTCTTTTTTAGTTTTATCATAACCTGCAGGAAGATATAAAGTTCCGGAAAGCTCCAGTCCGTCTTTACGTTTATACTTAATTACTTCTTTGCTGACATTTTTAATACTTTCAAATGGGTTTTTAAAATCGGTAATAGGGGTTAGGTTATTTTGTTTTTTTATGTTTCTGAAAAAGTAATTTGGATACTCACTTTTTGACTGAATCTGAACCAAAACTTTACCAGATTTAAAATCTTCAATTTCTAAAATTTCTTCCTTTTTATCCTTGTAACGTGAAGTATAAAGACGCTTTGACTTTAGTGTTTTTACATTAAATTCATCTACAAAAGGAAACTGGCCTTCTTTTGTATAACCGTCTCCAATTCTGTAAAGATTATCTTTTTCAAAAGCCAGAACGTATTTATTGAATTCATTTTTTCTGGTTTCAAAAACTCCCGGATCAGAGTAAACATCCTGAGAATTTCTGTCTGTTATTAATTTTGGCTGCTGAGCAGGATTTGAGGGGTTTATTAAATACGTTTTTTCATTTCGCGTATCGTACCATTCGTCAGAAACAACTGCGAGATTATCATTTCCCCAAATTATGGTATTAAAACGCTGTGGTGTTTTTATCAGCGATACAGCATCTTTGTCAAAAGGCGCATCCCAAAGAAAAACTTCATCCCTAAAATCTACTTTATTTGCAGGGTCGCCTTCGTCTAATGCTGTTACATAAGATAAAGTAGCCGGTTTGTCGCTTCTCCATGTCATTTCTCTTTTTCCTTTTCTGACAGCCATAAATCCTTTTGGCATAATTTCGTTTAAAGGAACTTCATTAACCGTTTTAATTTCTTTTCCTCGAATGTCATAAACGATTGTTTTAGATGGAAATCTGTTTAATGGCACAACATACGAAAAAGGTTTCTGGATTGTAGTCAGCATAATATAATTTCCGTCTGGCGAAATTTTCTCTCCGGCAAACATGGCAGCTTCTTTAAATAAAACCGCATCTCCATTTAGTTTGACTTTATATAATTCAGATGTAATACTGGTTTCAAAATTAGCTTCATCGTTTTTGTTTTTCAGCATGTCAGGATACGTTCTGTTTTGAGATTTTTCTCCGGAAGTATTAGAGACAATTGGGCCTTTTGGTAAATCTTTTTTAGAATCTAGAATCGGCTGTCTGTTTTTGGGAAGCATTTTTACCAAAATAGTTTCATTGTCTAAAAACCAGTTAAACGGATTTCCGAGATTTGCATTTACGGTCGCTTCGGTGAGCTTAACTGCCTGCGCCAATGCTACATCTAAAACCCAAAGTTCGACACCTGAGTTTGTAGTATGCGAAAACAAAATCTTTTTATCGTTTGGAGACCAAAGAATATTGGTGATTTTTGGGTTTTCAGGTAAGCCGGAAACCTGAATTTCGTCTTTTCCATTTATTTTACGAAGTTTAAGGTTCGTTATATAAGTTACTGTACTCGATATGTTCGTAACGGGATTAATTCTAATTCCTGCTAAACGAACTTCTTCCTGATTTAAATCGTCGAGTGTTTTATAGGTGTTTCGATACATTAAAAGCATATTTTCTTTTTTAGTATCCATGGAAACCGTTGGGGCTCTTTGGTAATCGGCCAGATCTAAAATAGATTTAGAAGGCTTTTGGTAGGTTACATTTTCCTGAGCAAAAGAAAAAGAAACAATATTAAAGAATAAGAAGATCGTAACCTTTAATTTTATGAGTTGAATTTTTAGGGTTTAAAAAAAATGGTATTCAAATGTTTGTCTAAGATACTTTAGTCTTGTTACATTTTAATTCTTATTTTTCATTCTTTTCAATGAATTGCTTTGAAAACTGCTTTTTCAAAAAGTAATTGTTTTTAAACACTCTTATAATTAAAGTATATTAAATTGCTAATAACGAAAAAAATAGTAATTTGTACTCTTATGTTTTAAAGTATGCGTAAATTTGCATTCTAAATTTTTAACAAATAACAATACTATATGTATCATTCAAAAATAGCAGGCTTAGGATATTATGTTCCTTCAAATGTTGTGACAAACGATGATTTGTCTAAGATAATGGATACCAATGACGAATGGATTCAGGAAAGAACAGGAATTCAGGAAAGAAGACATATTATTCGCGGAGAAGATACTACAACTTCAATGGGAGTAAAAGCGGCTAAAATTGCAATCGAACGTTCTGGCGTAGCCAAAGAAGATATTGATTTTGTAGTTTTTGCTACATTAAGTCCTGATTATTATTTTCCTGGACCCGGCGTTTTAGTACAGCGTGATTTAGGATTAAGAACTGTGGGAGCTTTAGATGTTAGAAATCAATGTTCGGGGTTTGTTTATGCAATATCTGTTGCAGATCAATATATTAAAACCGGAATGTATAAAAACATTTTAGTTATTGGTTCTGAGGTTCACTCAACTGGATTGGACATGACAACACGCGGACGCGGCGTTTCTGTTATTTTTGGAGATGGAGCAGGAGCAGCAGTTTTAAGTCGCGAAGAAGATTTGGCAAAAGGAATTTTATCTACACACTTACATTCTGAAGGACAGCATGCAGAAGAATTGGCTTTGCAGGCACCGGGGATGGGAGCGCGCTGGGTAACAGACATTATTGCAGATAATGATCCAAATGATGAAAGTTACTATCCTTACATGAACGGACAATTTGTATTTAAAAATGCTGTAGTTCGTTTTGCAGAAGTGATAAACGAAGGTTTAGAAGCAAATGGTCTTCAGGTTTCTGATATTGATATGCTGATTCCGCATCAGGCAAACCTGAGAATTTCTCAATTTATTCAGAATAAATTCAGACTTACAGATGATCAGGTTCATAATAACATTCAGAAATACGGAAATACCACTGCAGCTTCAATTCCAATTGCTCTGACAGAAGCATGGGAAGAAGGAAAAATCAAATCTGGAGACACAGTAGTTCTGGCAGCTTTCGGAAGCGGATTTACCTGGGCGAGTGCAATTATTAAATGGTAAATTAATTCATTTTACATTATATTTTAAAACCTGCTTTTTTTTAAGGGCAGGTTTTTTTATAATTTTGTTTCTGTCATTGCGAGGAACGAAGCAATCACAATAACAATTGGCAAATTTTTTAATCGAAGAAAAGAGATGAGATTGCTTTGTTCCTCGCAATGACAAACTATGAATAAATGCAATAAGTAATGAAAAAAAATCAACTGGAAATAGCCTGCTTTAATTACGAATCGGCATTAATTGCTCAGGAAAATGGAGCAGACCGAATAGAATTATGCGAAAATATGAAACTTGGCGGAACAACACCAAACTCTATTTTGGTGCTAAAAGTCCGTGAAAGTTTGAATATAAAGATGCACGTTATTATCAGGCCACGCGGAGGTAATTTTGTTTATTCTGATGAAGAACTTACAGAAATGAAACAAGATATCAAGCAATATAAAAAACTTGGAGTTGATGGTTTTGTTTTCGGGATTTTAAAAGAAAATGGAAGTATTAATAAAAAGCAAAACAGAGAATTAGTGCATTTAGCGCATCCGCTTTCCTGCACTTTTCATCGTGCTTTTGATGTTGTAAAAAATGCAGAAAAATCTTTGGAAGATATTATTGACTGCGGATTTAAAACTATTTTAACTTCTGGGCAGGGAATCAATGTTGAAGAAGGCATTTTAATTTTAGAAAAAATGCAAAAACTTGCCGGAGACAGAATCGAAATAATGCCTGGCGGAGGCCTGCGTTCTTCAAATATCAAATTGCTGCAGGAACGATTGGATTTAACTTTTTATCATTCATCGGCAATTACAAATGACTCAGAAATTGCAAATCCGGAAGAAATAAAAGAATTGCGAAACTTTCTATAATACTCATTAAATAAAAAAGCCTGGAGTTGGCATACTCCAGGCTTTTTTCTACAAGAAATTATTCAAAATTATTTAAAAATATCTTTTCTTAAAACGGTGATTAAAACATTCCGCCACCACCTTGATTAGTATTATCTTCTCTTTGTTTACGCTCTAATTTTTTGATTTTCGCCCCGCCAAAATTGTATGTTAAACCTAAGTAAACCGTTTGGCTTTCCCATGTAAACTGACCAGTTTGAGGATAAGGATAAACACCATCAAAAGAAAATTTCATTGTATTGAAAACGTCGTTAAAACGCAAGCTGATGTTCATTTTGTTGTCTAACAATGTATAGCGTGAACCAATATCCATTTTGTACATTTCGTTTCTGTGCTGCTGGATTTCTTCAACTCCTCCTCTGTAAAAACCGAATAATAAAAAGCTTAAACGTTTTGTAGGTTTAAAGTTTGAGTTCATACGGGCATTAAAAGCAGAAGTTGTTACACTGCGCTCTAATGGCGAACTTGTATTTGTTACAGGATCAAATTGAAAAACAACACCTTGCTGCTTTATACTTGAGAAATCAATTGAAGGCTGGATGTCCCACCATTTTGTAAGCTTATAGTTGGCAGAAATGTCAAAACCATAAGCACTATTGCGATCGTAATTGGCAAAACTTAAAATTTGTTTATATCCGGAAGCATCATTAGGGTCTGGGCTTAAAGTTCTGCTTATCTGATCATTAATGCTTCTAACAAAAACTCCCGCAGTAATACTTCCTTTTTCAAGTGTTTTAGTATAATTTACTTCAACAGAATTGGTAAACTGAGGTCTTAGTTCCTGATTTCCATATGATGTAACCAGCGGAGTAGAAAACTCACGAATAGGTTTTGTCTGCTCTAAACTTGGCCTGTCAACGCGACGGCTGTAGCTTAATTGTAAAACATTTTTCTCATTTAGATTATAAGTTAAATAAGCAGATGGATATAACGTAATATAATCGTCATCAAATTTTTTAAAGCCGTGATTTAAATCAGCTGCAACTTTATAACTTTCAAAACGAGCACCTAACTGATAACTGAATTTTTTATATTTCTGACCGAAAGTAACATAAGCAGAGTAGATATCAGTATCGTATTTATAATTAGAAATTTGATCAGCAGCAGCAACTGCAGGGTTACTTGTGATATAATCGTTATCTGTTCTTGTAATTCTGGCTTCAGCTCCGGCTTCAAGAGTTGTTTTGTCGTTTAAAGGATTAACATAATCAATATTTAATGTACCTAATTTTCTTTTGTCATTGATGTAATCGTTGTAAATGATGCTGTTAACCGCGTTTGCAGGACTTGTTGTCTGAGTATCAAAATTCGCATTTTGAGTTTCTCTCGTATTACTGTAGTTTCCTTCAAAATCTAAAGTATGACCTTCTTTTTTAAAGATATGTTTGTACGCTAAATTATAAGTTCCTGTTTCGTTTGGACCCTGGTATCTGGCTTTTTGGTAGATATTTTTAATGTTAGGATC
This sequence comes from Flavobacterium sp. Root901, assembly GCF_001429765.1. Classification (GTDB taxonomy): domain Bacteria; phylum Bacteroidota; class Bacteroidia; order Flavobacteriales; family Flavobacteriaceae; genus Flavobacterium. The sequence goes on along the minus strand of NZ_LMJB01000009.1, from coordinate 253,642 downwards.
ACCGTTATTGTAATCAATATCAGTATTTACTAATCCAGTTCCGGTCGATTTATTTTGATTGGTATAAATAGATAAAGTATTGTGATCATTAATTAAATAATCCATACCTACTTTGTACAAATAGTTGTCATTATCATTAGAAATATCTAATTTTTGATTAACATCCTGATCTAATCTTTTAATGTGACCATCGTTAAAATAGGTACCAAAGTTGTTACCTGCATTTCCAAAGAAATTCACTTTTCCGGTTTTATAATTCAAATCTAAAGATTGATTGTATTTTGCTGTTTCTCCAAAAGTGATTCCACCGCTATAGCTTCCGTTAAAACCAGTATTCGCATTTTTATGCAAAATAATGTTGATAATCCCAGACATTCCCTCAGGATTGTATTTTGCACTTGGATTTGTAATCAACTCAATTTTTTTAATAGAAGTTGAAGGAATTTGTTTTAATAACTGTGCAGGATCGATGTTCGATGGACGTCCGTCGATTAACACACGTACATTATCATTTCCACGAAGTGAAAGTTTTCCGTCCTGATCTACATTTACGGATGGAATGTTGCTCATAATATCAGATGCTGAAGCTCCGGCAGTAGTTAAATCTTTTCCTACTGTTACCACTTTTCTATCGATCTTTTGTTCGATTGTTGAGCGTTCAGCAACAATGTTTACACCTTTTAATTGTGTAGCCTCTTCTTCAAGGGCAACATTTACAGCTGCAGTTTTTTTGTTTTCACCTAAAACCACAGAACCAATGTATTTTCTAAATCCGATATACTGAATTTCGATAGTATAGCTCTTTAACGCCACATTTTTAAAGGCAAAATCTCCATTGTCATCTGTGTTAACGCCAGAGACTACTTTTCCATTTTCTTTAAGAGAAACTGTCGCGTAAGAAATAGGCGCATTGTTTGATTTTTCGGTAATTTTACCCGTGACCGTTCCGGAATTCTGAGCTTGAGCTGTTGCAAATACCCCCAGTAATGCGAACAGAAAGAATTTTAATTTCATAGTGCGATAATGATTATTTTGATTTGATTGATGATGAGGTTGTTTTTGTTTGTTTTGATTTTTTTTTGGCTTCAAATAAATTTAAAGTCTCTATTAAGACTATTTTGTTGTCGTTATGTTACAGGAAAACTAAAAAAAACTTTTTATTTTTTTCGGAAGTTCTGTTTTATAGGTAATTAGTGTTTTGATATTTTGATAATTTTAACATTCAAAACAAATCGTTTTTTAAGAAATTCTTGCAGTATTGCATAATTTTATATCTTTTTCATTTTCTCTAATTGATGAATAAGCAGTATCTTTGCTCACTTTAAAATAAGTTTACATGTCATTATCACAAATTCTTACACCTTCTATACAAAAAGCAATACAAGCATTATTTGATGTTTCAGTTGATAAAATCGAGTTTCAGACTACCAGAAAAGAGTTTGAGGGCGATATCACAATGGTTATTTTTCCTTTATTGAAAGTGATAAAAAGCAATCCTGCAGAATTAGGAAATAAAATTGGAAATTATCTGGTAGAAAATGTTTCTGAAGTTGCTCGTTTCAATGTAGTTTCGGGTTTTTTGAATATTGTTATTTCTGATAGTTACTATCTAGATTTCTTTAATGATATTAAAGACAATACAAAATTTGGTTATGTAGCTCCAAGTCCGGAAGATAAGGCTGTTATGGTCGAATATTCTTCACCAAATACAAATAAACCTTTGCATTTAGGACACGTTCGTAACAATTTACTCGGTTATTCTGTTGCAGAAATTTTAAAAGCATCGGGTAAAAAAGTTTATAAAACACAGATCATAAATGATCGTGGAATCCACATTTGTAAATCGATGCTGGCCTGGGAAAAATTTGGAAAAGGAGAAACTCCCCAAAGTTCCAATTTAAAAGGAGATAAACTAGTCGGGAAATATTATGTTGAGTTTGATAAAGCCTATAAAGCTGAGATTAATCAATTAATAGAAACTGGTAAAACCGAAGAAGAAGCAAAAAAACAAGCTCCGATTATTATTGAAGCCCAGGACATGCTTAAAAAATGGGAAGCCGGAGATGAAAAAGTGATTGAACTTTGGAAAATGATGAACGAATGGGTTTATGAGGGTTTTGCAACTACTTACAATAATCTGGGAGTTAATTTTGATAAATACTATTACGAAAGCAATACCTATTTATTAGGAAAAGATGTGGTTCAGGTAGGTCTGGACCGAGGGGTTTTTGAAAAAGATCCGGACGGTTCAGTCTGGATTGATTTGACAGATGAAGGCCTGGATCGCAAAATTGTTTTGCGTTCTGACGGAACTGCCGTTTATATGACACAGGATATTGGAACTGCAATTCAGCGTGTAAAAGATATGCCAGATGTTGGAGGAATGGTTTATACAGTTGGTAATGAACAGGATTATCACTTTAAAGTCTTGTTTTTAATTCTTAAAAAATTAGGTTTTGACTGGGCTTCGAGTTTATATCATTTGTCGTATGGAATGGTTGATTTACCTTCCGGAAAAATGAAAAGCCGTGAGGGAACTGTGGTAGATGCTGATGATTTGATGCAGGATATGACAGATACAGCCCAACAAATTTCTGAAGATTTAGGAAAATTAGACAGCTATTCTGCAGAAGAGAAAGCAAAATTGTATAAAACAATCGGTCTTGGTGCTTTGAAATATTACATTTTAAAAGTAGATCCTAAAAAACGTATTTTGTTTAATCCTGAAGAGTCAGTTGACTTTGCCGGAAATACAGGTCCGTTTATTCAATATACGTATGCCAGAATTCAATCCATTATTCGTAAAGCCGATTTTGATTTTTCTGCAAAAACAAATATTGAAGAGTTGCATGAAAAAGAAAAAGAACTCGTAAAACAAATAGAACTTTTCCCGGAAGTAATTCAAAATGCGGCGCAAAACCATAGTCCTGCATTAATTGCAAATTACACATATGATTTAGTAAAAGAATACAATTCATTTTATCAATCTGTACATATACTGGGTGAAGTCGATTTAACAAAAAAGATTTTTAGAGTACAGCTTTCGCAAAAAGTTGCAGAAGTTATTAAGTCGGCTTTTAGTTTACTTGGAATTGAAGTTCCGGAAAGAATGTAAGAATATTAAAATTTAAAAAAAAGAAGCCGATAGTTTACTATCGGCTTCTTTTTTTATAAAATCCCCTAAAAAGTACAAAGTATTAAAATAAGACATATTTACGTTAAATACTGTTAATGTTTTTATATTAAGGATTATTCATGTTAATTTTGCAAAATCAATTTGTCATAATAATTATAATTGCATAGTAATTTATTTTTAAAGCATTGACATATTGTGTTTTACATTGAATTTGTTTGTTGATTCTCATATCATCGTAAAGATATTTTCCTATATTCATTTTTTAACTATTTTGAATTAGTACCCGATTAGTAAGAAATAATAAGGATTGTAAACCGTCTAAGTACTTTAGACGGTTTTTTTATTTCAAATAATTAATTTATAAGAAATATATTATATTTATTATTGTTAAAAAGAAATAAATTCTTGTTAAAATTAATTTAATTTTATAAGTTGCGCCCCTTAATTCAAATAAACTATAATGAAAAGAAAAATTAAAGGGATGTTAGTTCTGATATTTATTCTTACCACGCATTTATTTTTTGCACAGGAGAGAACAATATCAGGAATTGTATCAGATAACGCAGGAATACCACTTCCGGGTGTTAGCGTTTTATTAAAAGGAACTAAATTAGGAACTCAAACTGACATGGATGGTAAATATTCCATTAAAGCTTCCTCGTCTCAGGTTTTGGTATTTTCCTACATTGGGATGAAAACTCAGGAGATAAATGTAAGTTCTTCTGTTATTAATGTAAGAATGGCTGATGCAGGCGCTCAAGAGTTGGAAGGCGTTGTTGTAACCACAGCAATGGGCATAAAAAAACAGAAAAAATCCTTAGGTTATGCAACGACAAGTGTAAGTGCTAAAGACCTTACAGATGTTGCAAATGTTAATGTATTTGAATCATTATCAGGAAAAGTTGCAGGAGCGGATATAACTACTCCCGCCCAAGCTGGTGCCTCATCAAAAGTTATTATTCGAGGATTCAATTCACTGTCAAACAGCAGTCCGTTATATGTAGTTGATGGGACACCAATCAATAACAGCAGTAATGGAGGAGGAACAACTGCTGATGGAAAAATAAACAGCACTAGAAGTTTTGATGCAGGAAATGGAATAAGTGACTTAGATCCTAATAATATAGAAAGCATGACTATCCTAAAAGGAGCTGCTGCATCTGCATTGTATGGTTCCAGAGCTGCAAATGGTGTTGTTTTAATTACAACAAAATCAGCTAAAAACAAATCAAAAATAAGTATCGATTTTTTAACTTCAACAGATTTTAACCAAGTAGCAAGAGTTCCTCATTTGCAAAATGATTTTGGACAAGGATGGAATGGTCTTTCTTATTCTTCATGGTCTGGAGCAGCAAATGCTGATAATAACGCAAGTAATGAAAATGGTTCATGGGGAGCCAGATTTAATGGAGAAGTAAGACCATGGGGCGCTATTATTAATGGAGTACAGCAAACTAAACCATATGCTGCACTACCAAACAATATAAAAGATTTTTATACTACAGGAACTACGTTTACAAATAGTATTCGTGTAAGCGGTGGAGGTGAAAATTCAAATTTCTCATTAAATTTTTCAACTGTTGATTCAGATGGTATTTTCCCTACCACTGCAGATGCTTATAAAAGAAATACTATAGGATTAAATGCGGGTATTTCGGCAAATAAATTTACAGTGAGAACCAGTATAAATTACATCAATAAAAATCAAAATGTAGTAAATACTGGTCAGGGCGGTACAGAAGGTGGTACAGTTGCACAGGCATTAGCGCAGACTCCCAGAGATATTAATATTGTCGGATTAAAAGATTATATTAATAATCCATATAATACACCAAGTGACCTTTACTCTCCTTACGTAAACAATCCATATTTTGATTTAGAGGAGAATTCTACAAAGATAAAAGGAAACCGTTTTTTTGGTAATGTTAATTTAAGTTACAAAATTACTGATAAACTTACTGCAACTTATCAAGTAGGGGGTGATTACAGAAATGAGAAAATAAAATCATACGGAGCCATAATGAATTATCTGCCAGGATCAGCAAATGCTGATAATGGGAAAGCACCAGCTGTTGGAGGCGTAACAGAAAAAACAGCAGAAAATATTGAAACAGATACGAACTTCAATTTAGCTTATACTTCTCCAATTGGAAAAGATTTTAACCTAAATGCCATGGTTGGATTTAATACAAACGAAAGAAGCGGATCTTCATTAAAAGCTTCCGTTACAAACTTAGACGTCCCTAACTTTTATGAATTATCTAACTCAATATTGTCACCTATTGTTGTGCAAGATGATTATTTAAGAAGAAGTTATGGAGTTTTCGCATCAGTTGAAGCTTCTTATAAGGAGAAACTTTATGTAACCTTAACTGGCAGAAACGACTGGACGTCAACCTTACCTCGAGGGAAAAACTCATACTTTTATCCTTCTTTAAGTGTAAGTGGAATTGTTCTGGATAACACAGCTCATTTTATCAAATTACGAGCTAGTGTGGCTTCTATTGGAAACGATACAGGTTATTATCAAACAAGTAATTCCATGATTCCGGCAAATGCAGCTTTAGGATTTGGAAACATTTTTCTTCCTATTGGTGGTGTAAACGGATATGAATTATCCGGAAACTTAGGAAATCCTAATCTTAAACCAGAAAGAACACGAGAATATGAATTAGGTTTTGAAAGTAATTTCTATAAAAAACGAATCAACTTAGATGTTTCCGTGTATGATAAAAAAACAACTGATTTATTATTCTCAAGACCATTGGCTGCTTCAACTGGATTTACTTCACAAACAGATAATATATTGGATCTTCAGAATAGAGGAATTGAAGTTGTGTTAAATATTGTTCCTGTCAAAGTGAAAGATTTTCAATGGGATTTCACAACTACATTCTCTAAAAACAGTTCAAAAGTTCTTGATATCGCTTATGGACTGGATAAATTGACTTTAGCATCGATGTACGGAGTTAATTTTGTAGCTGAGAAAGGACAGCCTCTTGGTATGTTTACTGCTTTTACTCCTAAATTAACCCCTGACGGTCGACCAATTGTTTCTTCTTCAACGGGATACTATGCAATTAATGCTGATCAAAGTAATGTTGGAACATCCCAAAGAGATTTTGTTATGGGATTAAAAAACAATTTTAAATATAAAAACTTCACATTAGGGTGTAGCTTCGACTGGAAACAAGGAGGTGAAATGTATTCTTATACAAAAAGGATAAATGAATTTTCAGGTAATGGAATTGAAACAACATATAATGATAGAAATACCTATATCATCCCGAATTCTGTAGTAGAAGTTAAAGACGCGGCAGGAAACATAACTTATGCAGAAAATACAACACCAATGACAACGAGCAAAGTAACTAGTTTTTGGAATACATCATCAAACCCTGGTATAGAAGCGGGTCATGTTATTGACAAAACATTTATCCGTTTAAGAGATATATTTTTATCATATAATGTGCCATCATCATTTACTAAAAAAATAAAAGTAGCAAATGCAAATCTAAGTTTATATGGAAAAAATCTTTTTATGTGGACGCCTAAGGCAAATCCTTACGTAGACCCGGAATTGTCAACTTATGGAGACGGTTTATTGAGTGAAGCCGGAGAATTTGCAACTAACCCTTCTCAAAGATCTTATGGGGCAAGTCTTAAAGTAACATTCTAAAAGTAAATAAAATGAAAAAAATTATCATATCTATACTTATTTTATCAACTACATTTATAGGATGTAGTACTGATCTTGACATTAATAAAGATCCAGATCTTTTAACTCCGGAAACAACTCCGTTAGCTACTCAACTTCCTGCGGGGATTATTGGAGTAGTTGGTACTGAAGGCGGAATACTGTCTATTATAGGAGGATTTTGGGCACAATATTACACACAATCTTCGGGAGCAAATCAATTTAGGAACATAGATTCTTATACAATCACTACAAACGATTACAATTATGCATGGACTGCTATGTATGATGCTCTTAATGATATAAAGGCAGTGCAAAGAAAAGCTTTGGCCGAAGAAAATTGGAACTATTATTTAATTGCGACTACCTTATATGTTCAGGCATCTCAGGTAATGACAGATTTTTATGGTGATATTCCATACACAGAAGCATGTAACCCAAAAATACTTACTCCAAAATTTAATACGGGACAAGAAGTATATCAATTAATGATTAAAGATTTGGATGAGGCACTTTCAAAAGATTTGAAGTCATCAAAAGGATCAGTTCCCGGTAAAGATGATTTTGTTTTTCTGGGGAAAATGGAAAAATGGAAGAAATTCGCCAACACCTTGAAATTGAAAATTTACATCAGACAATCAGAAAAAAATAAAACCGTTTCAGACAATGGGATAGCAGCTTTATTACATGATCCAAATGTTTCGTTTTTAGATACTGATGCAGCGGAGTCTAATTTTACTGGTTCACCAAATTATGAAAATCCTTTATATGAGTTTAATTATAAATTAAATACAAGGACAAATATAAGATTGAGTAAAACTCTGGGGCAGTTTTTAACTAATAATGCTGATCCAAGAATGAACCCTTTTGTATATTGGAATCCTGCAAGCACTGATCCGAAGGCTTATGTTTTTCAGGATCAGGGGAATTATGATGCAAATCCAAGTTTAGGATATACAAAAGGTCCAATTGCAGCATCTATCCCGGATGTGATCTATAATGGATCTCAAAAGCCAGTTTATTTAATGTCATATGAAGAAAGTTTGTTTTTGCAGGCAGAGGCATTAGAAAGAATAAACCAAAGCGGGAAAGCAAAATATGATGCAGCAATAGTTGAAAATTTTAAGAAAAATGGTTTAGACGCTTCAACAGCAAATAGTTTTATTAGTGGTGCATATGCTTATCCGGCTGCGGGTACTTTTGAGCAAAAATTAGAAGCAATCATTGTTCAGAAATGGGTGGCTAGTTTTCCTGAAAACGGATTTGAAGCTTTCTTTGAAAAAAACAGAACAGATTATCCAAAAACTTCTCCAGTGCCACAAAACATTTCGACTTATATAGGAGGTCAATTTGCTTTTTCTGCAAGTCCGGATGTAGTAGTGCCGTATGGTACTTTTCCAAAGAGAATTCCTTATCCTTTATCTGAAAGAAGTTATAATGCAAATACTCCGGAATTATTGAGTACCACAACTAAAATTTGGTGGAATAAGTAATCAGTATTTAAATGGAATTAAAATTAAAACAATGAAAAATTTAAAATATAATATAATTAGAATATTCTTTGGAATCCTTATTTCTATTTCATTTGCTTCGTGCGATGAAGGTGGAAATCCAGAGGCTGGAGGAACAACAACCCAAGACTTTGCAGGTGACTGGTTTATTAATGTTAAAGTACAGGGCGTAAATAAATTTATCAGATTTTCAACCTATAATACTTCAGCTAATGATAATACAATGTTCATTGATGATAATGGATTGTCGCAAACGAAGCCTACATCTCAATTATTAAAAGCAAAGTATTCTATAAATATGAATAATGGAGATTTTGGTTCTGATGTTAATACAGCTAATTTAAGACAACCGAATAAAACCGTTACAATTACAAATGGCAAAATTGAAAAAATGGGAGGCATATCAAGAGGCGGACATACTGTTGATAAAATCTCATTTACTGTGGAATATAGTAATGAGCCAGGCGTTAAATACGATTATGTAGGTACAAAACGAACTGGTTTTAAAGAAGATGAATATTAATTTGTCCTGTAAAATATTAATTGAATAAAAAAAGCCGATAATTTTAAATTATCGGCTTTTTTACAACTAACACAAACATTTTTATTTTACGAATTTGTCGATAATTGCATCAGATTCTGTTTTTGTTGCAGTTGGTTTTAAATCAAACAAAAGAGAATAAAGAGCTTTTCTGTCAACTTTAGCTTCTAAATTTAAGTCTTTATGTCTGTCAAAAAGAGTCTGCCATTTGTCACGAACATTTTTCCAAAGTGCATTATTTTCTTTCCACCATTTTTGAGCAGCGATACATTTAATGTCTGCAACTTTAGTGTAAACGTCAAATCCTTTTTCCTGAGCTAATAAAACATCTTTTCCTGCGTCATCACGAATAAGTTTGTCGTTATCCTGTTCGTGATTCCATCCTGTAGCAGTAATTTCGTGAATATTTCTTCTTTTTAAAACATTATAATCATTACGTTTTGTCTGCTCTCTTCTAGGAAGTGGAGCATCGGCAACGTTTGTCCAGTAATCCTGTCCGTCAACATGTACCCAGGTTGAAGAACCCTCATATCGAGGACTGTCATCTACCTGATAAACTTTTTGAGTCCATTGCCCTTTTACGGCTTTTTTATCTAATTTTTTATATTTCCAGCTAGTTCCTTTGTCAAATGAGTATAAGTCTGTGTTCTCATACAACCAATCTTGTCTCCAGTGTTTGATAATCATGTCATCACTTACAATAAGTAAATGCTGCATTGAGATTTTGTTAGGAGTATCTTCAATTAATTCTACCCATTCTAAAGCAGATTCATGTTTTGTTTCTGATGGTTTATAAGTAAGTGAATCTTTTGGATATGAGAATGTTTCTGTGAAATTAAACTTCACTTCATAACAACCGCACATAGATTTAATCGATTTTATGTCTTGTTGTTTCTTGTCCTGACTAAAACCAAGACTACATGTTAAAGCCACAGCGGCTGACAAAAAAAGGCTTTTTGAAATCATAACTTATTGTTTGTTTTAAATTTCGGCAAATATATAAATTTAATTTAGAATAATTAAAAATAGTTATATATTTGCATGGATTATTAAGACTGAATAAAAATAATGAAAATAAAATTACTCCTTTTTACTGTACTTTCCTGCTACATTTCTTTTGCCCAGCAAAAAGATACTATTGTATCACGAGAAAAACTTTCTGAAGTTGTTGTTACAGGCCAATTCGAACCGCAGTCTATAAAGAAATCGGTATTTAATGTTCGGGTTATTTCTAAAGAGGATATTAAACAGTTAGCAGCAAATAATCTTTCAGATGTGTTGAATCAATATTTAAACATTACGGTTAAGAATAGCGGAAGCGATGGCCGATCTACCGTTTCAATGTTTGGATTAGACTCTCAATATTTTAAAATCTTAGTTGATAATATCCCTTTAGTTAGTGATACCGGTATGGGGACAAATGTTGATTTAACTCAGGTAAACCTTGATGATGTTGAACGCATCGAAATTATTGAAGGTTCAATGGGAGTGACGCATGGTGCAAATGCTGTCAGTGGAATTCTAAACATTATCACTAAAAAAGGAGCAGGACATAAGTGGGAGATAAACGCTACAGTTCAGGAAGAAACCGTAGGAAATGAATATTCACTTTCCGATAAAGGACGTCATATTCAGGCAGCAAAACTTGCTCACAATTTTAATGAAAACTGGTTTGTCAATATTGGTGGTAATCGAAATGATTTTGACGGATTTTATGATAATAAAAAAGGAAAAGATTATAGTGTAAATGATGGTCTGAGAGGATATAGCTGGCTGCCAAAAGAGCAATTGGTAGGAAATGCTATGTTAGGTTATCATAAAAATAATTTCAGAATTTTTTACAAATTCGATTATTACGGAGAAAATGTAGATTTTTATAGTCCAATATTAGTTCCGGAGGATAATTATCCTTTTCCTGAAACTTATTTCGCAAGAGATAAACGGTATATTACAAATCGTTACTACCATCATTTAAATGCAAACGGAAAGCTTTTTTCTCAATTAAATTATAACGTTTCTCTTTCACACCAAAAACAGGAAAGAGATGCTGAACTGTTTAATTATCAAATGGAAACTAAACAGGAGTTTAATAATTTCAGATTTACATATCAATCTAAAGAAGTACTCTATTCTACAGGAACACTAAGTAATTTTTTTAACAGTAAAAAAGTAGATTTTCAATTAGGATATGAAATTACAAATGAAAATGGTTTTTATAGTGGCTCTGCAGGAACTTTTTTAGACAATGCATTACAATCTGTTGATGTTAGAAAGAGACTGGAAAATTATGATATTTTTAGTGTTGCAGAAATTAACTTGTCAGATAAATTTTCAATTCGACCAGGACTTCGTTATTCCATTCAATCAACTTTTAAAGATCAGTACGCAAGTTCTTTAGGTTTAAGATACCTTTTCAAAAAAGGATTAGAAGCCAGAGCCTCACTTGGAAAATCATATCGCACACCCAATTTTGATGAACTTTATACCTATTTTGTAGATTCTAATCACAATTTACAAGGAAACCCTGATTTAGTTCCGGAAAACAGTACTTCATATGAAGTGAGTTTTAAAAGAACTTGCAGTTTTGACTCAGGTGCACAAATAGCCAATAATCTTGCTGTCACTTTTATGGATGTAGATGACAGAATTGATATGGTATTGACACAAACAAAGCCTACTTCACTTTATAAGTACATAAACATCAATAAATACAAAATGTGGAATATCTCAACCACAGAGCAGTATGCTTATAAAAACTGGAATGTAAAAGTTGGAGCTGCTCTGGTTGGAGTTTCACGTAAAATTGATCTGGCAGCTTTAGAGCTCACTTCTGATGATAAATTCTTGTATTCCTTAAACTTAAATTCCAGTATTTCATACAATATTCCTAAATGGAATACCTTGTTTGCGCTTTATTATAAATACAACGGAAAACAACAGCAATTTGAAGCTGGAACTGATACAGATGGTAGTGCTAAATTCTTTTTGAATGAAATAAAACCATACAGTTGGATGGATGCTTCAGTTCGAAAATTATTTTTTAAAAATCAATTTGAAATAACACTTGGAGCCAGAAATCTGTTCGATATAAAAAATGTTCAGATTACTCAAAATGGCGGAGGCTCGACAGGCGGGGCACATGGATCAGGAAGCTCTGATTTATTGCTTGGATATGGGCGGTCTTACTTTCTTAAACTTACGTATAACCTAAATTTTAATTAATATATAAATACCATGAAAAAAAATCTTATTTTAATTCTTTCTTTTGTTTTACTTGCTTTTACGGCCTGTAATAGTGATGATGATGCACCTGCTGCGAATTCAATCGCATTTGCATCTACTTCATTGAATTTATCAGCGGCGACTACGCCAATTGAGATAAAATTTGCTTCTCCAACAGCTGAAGCTGGAACTGTAACTGTTTCTTTTGTTGAGACTGCTGTTGTAAGCGGAACTGATTTTACTACTTTACCGGCTGCTAGTGGGAAAACTGTAGCGATACCTTTTGCTAAAAATGTATCTTCTGTAACTTTTAATTTTAATAAGTTAGTAGATGCTATTGAAGGTCAGGTTAAAAATGTAGTTTTCACTATCACAAGTGCTACTATCAATGCTACAATTGCTGAGAATAAATCTATTCAGGTAAACTTTAACCAAACTGCTTCTTTAGGAAATGCTTTAGCTGCTGAAGTTGGAGGACCATTAGAACCAAATCAGGTTTATGTTGATTTAAGCAGTGGAACAATGACAAAAGCTTTAAGAAATTCTTGGGAATTAGCATTCTATTCAGGAGCTGATTTTAGAGTAGTATTAAACAATTCAGTTAAAATGTCTGCTAAACAATTAGCTACTACTAACATCGATGAAGTACAAGTTGCTGATGATGCTATGATTATAAACCAGGGAAGTGGAGATGCCACTCAAATCGATGATCCAACAGGAGATATTACAAAAACTACAATTGCTGAAGTTTCAGCTACAGATGCAAACAATAAAGTATACTTATTATACTTAGGTAACAAACCTGCTGACGCAGCTCCGGTTTTAGGAAAAGAAGGGTCAGTTGGAGGAGAAGCAAGAGGATGGAAAAAAGTTAGAATTTTAAGAAGCGGAAACGACTATAAAGTTCAGTTTGCTGACATCGCAGCAACAACTCACCAAGAAGTTGTGGTTACTAAAAATGCAGCTTACAACTTTACTTTCTTTAGCTTAATCGATAATAAAACAGTAAGTGTTGAGCCGCAGAAAGCGCAATGGGATATTAACTTCACAACATTTACAAATATTATTCCCGGTGCAGTACCAACACCATATTTCTACCCGGATTTTGTAGTTAACAATACTAAAGGCGGAGCACAAACATATCAGGTTTTAGTTACTGAGACAACTACATATGATAACTTTACATTAGCAAATGTAGATAACACTAAATTTACAGCAGATCAGAGAAATATTGGTTCGAACTGGAGAAGTACTAGTGCTCCAGGTGCAGGAGGAATCCCTGTGTCTCAATTCGTTCTTAAAACAGATCGTTTCTATGTAGTAAAAGATCCAGCTGGAAACTATTACAAATTAAAATTTACAGGTGGCGCACTAGTTAATCTTGAAAGAGGTCATCCAACTTTTCAATACGCTATATTAAAATAAAATAATTATAGCCTCGAATATTATTATTCGGGGTTATTTTTTACTGATAATTCATTTAAACATGAAGAAAATTACTCTTTGTTTTTAAGAGTTATTTTTAAATAACAACAAGTAAAAATTAGTTAATCATTAGCTTTGTTTTTTTTATTTTTTTTGATTTAGGGGTTAGATTTATCTAACCTCTTTTTTTTGTTTTCTTATTGTTAAAATGAATTGAAAATGAATCTTTAATTTTATCTTTGCACGTGTTTTTATATTGGGAATTAACAGGAATTTTAAAGTCTTTCTAATTCTCTTCTTCAAATTTATAATTAGTAAGTGAATACAAAATCTTATTTTTTTCAGTCTTTTGCGATTGTTGCATTGGCATTTGTTGCTTTTATTGGGTTTAAACAAGTTTTGCCAAATAAAATTTTTTCGGATAGCAAAGTAGATTCCAAAAATGTACTGATCGACAGTATGCTTCTGGAATCTGTAGCAAAAGATTCTTTATCGTTAAAAAGTGACAGCATCGAGGAAAGCGAGCGTAAATTAGGTCAGCAGAAAATTGTTTACGATGCTTCTGAAGGAATCGAATTTCCATCAGAAACATTCGATAATTACAAAGGATACCAATACCTGATTTCTTTTTATGAAAAATTATATCAGCTTGAACAAAATCCGCAAAACCATGTCAGAATCGCTTATTATGGAGACTCTATGACAGATGGAGATTTAATCGTACAAGATGTTCGTATGAATTATCAGGAGCGTTTTGGAGGAAATGGAGTAGGATTTGTTTCGATAATCTCAGAATCATCAGCATCAAGAGGTTCTGTAAAAACATTATTTTCTAAAAACTGGAAAACACAATCTTACTTAAATGTCAAAAGACCTATAAGTCCTTTTGGCGTAAACGGACATGTGTTTTTTGCAAATGATAAAGCCAATACAACCTGGGTGCAGTACGAAGCCGGACCAAACAAATATTCTACATCATTAGATAATCCGACATTGTTTTATGGAAAATCTTCAAAAAAAGGAAGTGTCAATTTTATCATAGGAAAAGATACACTTCGTAAAACCCTTTCTCCAAATAATTTGGTAAACAGCTTAAAAGTTACTTCCGGAAGTATAAAAAGTTTTAAAGCAAATTTCATCCACGCAGATTCAATTCCAATTTATGGATTTAATTTCGATAACGGAAGTGGAGTTCATGTTGATAATTTTTCTCAAAGAGGAAACTCCGGATTGCCAATTTCAATGTTTGATGCCAATGTAATGCAGGCTTTCAATAATAACCTGAAATACGACTTAATCATACTTCATTATGGAACGAATGTATTGAATTACGGCACTAAAAATTATTTTTGGTACGAAAAAGGAATGACCAAAACAGTAAACAAAATAAAAGAATCATTTCCCGGCGTTTCTATTTTAATTGTTTCAACAGCTGATAAATCGACCAAGTATGATTTAGAAATGAAAACAGATTCAGCAGTTGTTCCTTTAATGAAAGCACAGAAAAAATATGCATTAGAAACCGAGTCCGGATTTGTAAATTTATATACTTTAATGGGCGGTGACGGATCGATGGTAAAATGGGTAGATGAATCTCCGGCAAAAGCAAATAAAGACTACACGCATTTTAACCAAAGAGGCGCAAAAGTAATTGGAAATTTATTATACAGTCAGTTAAATAAAGGATATGAACAATATAAAGTTTTACGGGAAAAACGTGAAACTGTTGTGAAACCAAAAGTAAACAGAAAACCCAAAACAGATTCCATTTCTGTAAAAAAAGATAGCGTAAATGAATAAACTTATTATGTTCTTTTGTTGTCTTTTTTTCTCAACAAACGATAAACCGCAAGATCCTGTCTCACCTCCAATAATTAAAAACATGGTTAGAAAAACTGATTCAGTAACATTCGAATCTAATTCAGGAAATAATATTTATAATGCAAAAGTGCTGGAAAGTCTTTTTAAGAAATTAAAGGATAATGAGGGCAGCAGCAGTCAAAAGGTAAATATTGTTCATATTGGAGATTCTCATATTCAGGGAGATTTGATGACCAATGAGATTAGAAAAAATTTGCAGCAAAAATTTGGTAATGCCGGACGTGGATTAGTTTTTCCGTATCAATTGGCCAAAACAAACGGATCTTACAATGAGCGTTTTCGCTGTAACAGAGTTTGGGAAACCTACAAGAATATTTATCCGGTTAGAAATTATCCGATTGGTTTAAGCGGAATTGGACTTTGGAGAGATACCGGCGGGTTTGTACTTGAGCTTAATATTAAAGATCCGTCTTATAAGTTTAATTCAATCCGGATTATAACGCCAAAAAATGAAGACATGTTTGATTTGTCTACGGCGTCTCAAACCAAATTTATTGAAACCACCGAGCCAAAAATAATTAAACATAAAATTAAAAAAGGTGAAGCAATCTCTGTAATTGCAGACAAATACAATGTTTCAATTGCCGAAATAAAAAGAGCCAATTCGCTAAAATCAAATAACATTCGTGCAGGAAGAATATTGAAAATTCCAACAAACGAAAAACAGTCAAGAAATATTAAAACTTCAGAATTTGTATCTCTGGATTTACAGTCTGATTCTTATTCCCATTATTATAATTCGGAAAAAGCCTTAGATAAAATTTATTTGATTCCGAATAAAAGTGCTTCAAAATTTGAGTTAAACGGAATTGTTTTAGAAAAAGATGCTCCGGGTTTAATTTACAGCGGAATTGGTGTAAACGGTGCTAAATATTCAGATTATAATAAATATCCGTTGTTTTTTGAACAATTAAAAGCGTTACATCCGGATATGCTGGTTTTTTCTCTTGGAACAAATGAAAGTTACGAAAAATTAGAATCAGGGAATTATATCAAACATTTGAGAGAGTTTATAAGTAATATAAAAGCGCAGAATATAAATGTTCCGATAATTGTGATGACGCCGCCTCCATCTCTTTTAAGAAAAAAACCAAATACATTTATTCAGGATTATGCGAAACAAATTATCGAAATCGCACAAACAGATGGTTTTGCAGTTTGGGATTTATACGATGAATTTGGCGGAATGGATGGAATAAGAAGCCTGAAATCTGCAGGATTAATTGGTCCGGATTGGGTTCATTATTCTAAAAAAGGATACGAAAAACAAGGAAATTTGTTTTCTGAAGCATTTTTAAAAGCATACGATAATTTTAAATTAAAAAAGTAAGTTGACAACAATAGATAACATCAATAATTGGTTAGTCCAAAATTTTGGTGCAATTACAATAGAGCAGGTTAAAAGTTGGTTTATTTATAACCCAGACGAAAAACTATTATTTAATACCGGTTTATTCTTAGGATTATTTCTCGTTTTTTATTTTGTATATGGGTTTTTGCGCAAAACATTTTATTTGAGATTAACCTATGTGATTCTCTTCTCGCTTTTCTTTTATTATAAGTCAAGCGGCGTTTACTTTTTACTTTTACTGCTTTCTTCAGTAGTAGATTATGGTTTAAGCCAGATTATTTATAAAGAAACAAAAGACAGTACAAAAAAAATATATTTGGTTATAAGCGTAATCCTGAATTTAGGATTGCTGGGTTATTTCAAATACATGAATTTTATGATTGGGACATATAACGATATGTTCAATGGTAATTTTAAATTTCATGATATTTTTCTTCCGGTCGGGATTTCGTTTTACACTTTCCAGTCGATGAGTTACATTATCGAAATTTATCGTGAAGAAATTAAGCCAACCAAAAATTATATTGAATATTTATTTTTTGTTTCGTTTTTTCCTCAGCTGGTTGCCGGGCCAATTGTTCGCGCAAAAGATTTCCTTCCGCAGATTTATCAAAAATTGAATCTTACGAAACAAGATGTAAACAATGCATTATTTTTGATTATTGGCGGATTAATAAAGAAAACAGTTATTTCAAATTACATTTCGGTAAACTTTGTCGATCGTGTTTTTGATACGCCGATGAATTATACCTCATTTGAAAATTTAATGGCTTCTTATGGATATGCAATTCAAATTTACTGTGACTTTTCAGGATATTCAGATATGGCAATAGGAATTGCTTTATTGCTTGGATTTAAATTACCGGCCAACTTTAGAACGCCTTATAAATCAACATCAATTACAGATTTCTGGAGAAGATGGCACATTTCGCTTTCAACCTGGCTAAAAGACTTCCTGTATATTTCAATAGGAGGAAACAGAGAAGGTTCGTTTGCGGGATATTTATTTCCGAGTTTGTTCTTCTTTGGATTATTGCTTTGGGGAATGGCAAATTATACAACCAGTATAATTCCGTTAATTGTGGCTTTTAGCAGTATCTTAATTTTCTGTTTGTCATTTTTACTTTCAAACAAAAGAAAGCAGACATTGGTAACCAATTTTAATTTGTTTACAACAATGCTTTTAGGAGGTTTATGGCACGGAGCAGGAGCACAGTTTATTGTTTGGGGAGCACTTCACGGATTAGCATTGGCGGTTCACAAAATATTTATGGAATTTTTTCCATCAAAAAAAGACGGAAAAAGCAATTTCTTATGGACATTTTTTTCTGTTTTAATTACATTTCACTTTGTGGTTTTCTGCTGGATATTTTTCCGTGCCCGGGATTTCGAAACAGCTTTACAGGTAATTAATAACATTGGTCAGTTAACTTTTGAACCGGAGAACTGGAAAGCCATTATTTTAGGATATAAAAATGTTTTTTTATTAATGTTGTTCGGATACGTTTGGCATTTCTTGCCGGAAGTTATTACAGGCAAAATGAAACTGGTTTTCGACAAGACACCACTATTAATAAAAGCAATAATTCTTGGATTTGTTTACTGGATCGTGTATGCAACAGCAGTTGCCGGCTCACAACCATTTATATATTTCCAATTCTAAAAGTTCAAAGGATAAAATTTCAAAGGCGCAAATGTTTTTCTTTGCGCCTTTTTTGTTTGCCACGAAGGGATAAGACACAAGTTTTTTTGTTTCTTAACGTTTCGCAATATTTTTTATATTCAATAATAAAAGAAATCAGCGCAATCTGCTAAATCTGCGGGAGACAAAAATAATTCAAGAAATTAGTGCTATTTATGGCAAAAATCACTTTGTGTCTTAGCGCTTTCGTGGCAAAAATGCAGTTAAATAAAAATTGCCTGAAATATCTAATTAGATTATCTTTGCACTTCAAATAAAGAAAATAGTATGTTTGATAATTTAAGTGATAAGTTAGATAAAGCGTTCCATATATTAAAAGGACACGGTAAAATTACAGAAGTAAACGTAGCCGATACCTTAAAAGAAGTTCGTCGTGCCTTACTTGATGCCGACGTTAACTTTAAAATTGCTAAAGATTTTACAACCAAAGTAAAAGAAAAAGCAATTGGCCAGGATGTATTAACAACTTTACAGCCTGGACAATTATTGGTAAAGCTGGTAAAAGATGAGCTGACAGAATTAATGGGAGGTGATGTTGCGGGAGTTAACCTGTCAGGAAATCCAAGCGTTATTTTAATGTCAGGACTTCAGGGTTCTGGTAAAACTACTTTCTCAGGAAAATTAGCTAACTTCTTAAAAACCAAGAAAAATAAAAAACCACTTCTTGTAGCGTGTGATATCTACCGTCCTGCGGCGATTAACCAGTTACATGTTGTTGGAGATCAAATAGGTGTTGAGGTATACTCAGAACCAGAAAATAAAAATCCTGTAGAAATTGCTCAAAATGCAATTAAACACGCCAAAGCAAACGGTTTTAATGTAGTTATCGTCGATACTGCAGGTCGTTTGGCAGTAGATCAGGAAATGATGGACGAAATTGCACGTGTACACAAAGCAATCCAGCCGCAGGAAACTTTGTTTGTTGTTGACTCTATGACAGGACAGGATGCTGTAAACACTGCAAAAGCTTTCAACGATATCCTGAATTTTGATGGGGTTATTTTAACAAAGTTAGATGGTGATACTCGTGGTGGAGCGGCAATCTCAATTAAATCAGTTGTAAACAAACCAATCAAATTTGTTGGTACAGGTGAAAAGATGGAAGCAATTGATGTTTTCTATCCAGACCGTATGGCGGAGCGTATTTTAGGAATGGGAGACGTTGTGTCCCTTGTTGAAAGAGCTCAGGAACAATTTGATGAAGAAGAAGCAAGAAAACTTCAAAAGAAAATTGCTAAAAACGAATTTGGTTTTGATGATTTCCTTACGCAGATTCAGCAAGTAAAGAAAATGGGTAATATGAAAGACCTTGTCGGAATGATTCCGGGTGCTTCAAAAGCCATGAAAGATGTAGAGATTGAAGATGATGCTTTCAAACATATCGAAGCAATCATTTACTCGATGACGCCAATTGAGAGAAGCAAACCTGCCATTATTGACGTAAAAAGAAAAGCCAGAATCGCAAAAGGTTCGGGAACTAAGGTCGAGCAGGTAAATCAGTTAATGAAGCAGTTTGACCAAATGAGCAAGATGATGAAAATGATGCAGGGTCCGGGCGGAAAAAATCTGATGAAAATGATGGGTGGTATGAAAGGAATGCCAGGCGGAATGCCGAGATAATAAAATTAAAAGTTTCAAGTTTCAGGTTTCAAGTTATGAGGCTGAAATTTGAAACTTTTTTCGATAAGAATTTATAGTTTAGTTTAACGTGAAACGTGAAACAAAAAAACTTGAAACAAAACTTTTTAAACCTGAAATAAAAACAATGCAGCTACTAGACGGTAAAAAAACATCTAACGACATTAAAAACGAAATTGCAGCCGAAGTTCAATCTATAAAAGCAGCCGGAGGAAAAGTACCTCATTTAGCAGCAGTTTTGGTAGGAAACAATGGTGCAAGTTTAACTTACGTAGGAAGTAAAGTAAAATCATGTCAGGAAATCGGATTTGATTCAACACTGGTAAGTCTGCCGGAAACGATTACCGAAGAGGAACTGCTGGCAAAAATTAAAGAACTAAACGAAGATGATAACCTAGACGGTTATATTGTTCAGCTGCCGTTGCCAAAACATATCGACGAGCAAAAAATATTATTGGCAATCGATCCCGATAAAGATGTAGACGGATTTCACCCGACTAACTTTGGAAGAATGGCGCTTGAAATGGAAAGTTTTATTCCGGCAACGCCATTTGGAATCATGGAATTGTTAGAACGCTACAAAGTAGAAACTTCAGGAAAACATACCGTAGTAATTGGAAGAAGTCATATCGTAGGGCGTCCAATGAGTATTTTGATGAGCCGTAAAGGAAATCCGGGAGATTCGACAGTTACCTTAACACACAGCCGAACTAAAAACTTGGAGGAATACACTAAAAATGCCGATATCATTATTACAGCTCTGGGAGTTCCTGAATTCTTAAAAGCTGATATGGTAAAAGATGGAGTAACTATCATTGACGTTGGAATTACTCGCGTAGATGACGCATCAAACCCAAAAGGATATGTTATAAAAGGTGACGTTGATTTTGACGGCGTAAGTAAAAAAGCAGCCTTTATTACACCGGTTCCTGGTGGAGTAGGGCCTATGACAATTGCAATGCTGCTAAAAAACACACTTTTAGCACGTAAAATGAGAAGTGCAAAAAACCAATAAAATTTGATCGCAATATATTTTACAAAGCCTGTTCTAATGAGCAGGCTTTTTTTATGATGTTCAATTAAATTTCAATAAAAAAAGATGCATTTTTATTTGTCAATTCAAAATAAATAATAACTTTGTATCGCAAAGTACTTTAATTATGAATCAAAAGCACCAAGAAGATTTAGCACATATTCGTTCCATGATGGAACGCTCTTCCAGATTTATATCATTAAGCGGACTTTCAGGAGTTTTCGCAGGTCTTTCAGCGTTAATTGGCGGACTGTATACCTATATGTTACTTGAAACTAGAGGAATAGGATATTTTAGAGGTCAGGATGTAATTCTTCCTGAAAATTTGGTTTCTCATTTAATTTTGACTGCTTTAATAATTTTACTGTTTGCTTTAACATTTGGAATTTTCTTTACCATTAGAAAAAGTAAAAAATACAATTTACCAATTTGGACTTCTGCTACTAAAAATATGTTGTTTAATTTGGCCGTGCCGCTTGCAGCAGGCGGGATATTTTGTATCGCTTTACTGTATCATGGAAATTACGGTTTTATAGCACCGGCTACTTTAATATTCTACGGACTTGCGGTTATAAATGCCGAAAAATATACTTTTTCTGATGTAAAATATTTAGGCTTTTCTGAGCTTTTATTAGGGTGTATTTCTCTTTTCTATATTGGATATGGTCTGATATTTTGGATAATAGGATTTGGTATCTTGCATATCGTATATGGATTAGTGATGTTCAAAAAATACAAATAATCCAATGGGAATTATTGACAAACTAAATAAAGATTTTGAAAGCCGTGTCAGATTGGGTATAATGTCCGTTCTGATGGTTAATGACTGGGTAGATTTTACCGAGATGAAAACGCTTTTAAATATCACCGATGGTAATTTAGCAAGTCATTCTTCTGCATTGGAAAAATCCCAATATATTGAGATTAAAAAGGAATTTGTGGGTAAAAAACCAAAAACATCTTATCAGGTAACACCTTTAGGACGTGCGGCTTTCAAGGAACATTTGTCCTATCTTGAAAAATTAATGAAATCGTAACAACTATATTTTTTTGCTTAAAAACTTTGAATTACAAAGTACTTTATGAAATTTAAAAACCTTTAAAAATGAAAAAACATAAAATTATTTTGGCTTGTACAGCAGTATTTGCACTGCTTTTTTACAATGAATCAGTTGGAATCAATATAGCTATTTTCGGAGTAGTACTTACTCTGTTAATTAGCTATTTTTTTCAGGAGAAATTTGTAAACAGATCACATCTTGTATTGGTAATGACCTCAATTTTGTCCTGCTTTGCCTTTGCCTGGTATGGAGACGGCGCCTCTTTTTTTGCGTTAGTATTTTCAATTCTGTTTTTACAGTTTAAAACGCAGGATGGAGAACTTAAAATGGTGCAGATTTTTCCACTCATTTTTTTAAACGGAATTACTTCTCTGGGACGCATTTTTATATTTAGTCAATGGCTTCCACAACAAAAAATTCACAATGATTTTGCCAAGAAGTTAGTAGCTTTTGTAGTTATTCCCGCAATCTTCCTTGGATTGTTTTTTATCGTTTATTCTTTTGGGAGCAATCATTTCTCTTCATTATTTACAGATTATACATTAGATCTTGATATCGTACAATTAGTATTGATTTGTATTCTGGGATTTTATATTTCGTTTAGTTTTTGGAATTATTGGGTTCCGGACGTCTGTTATCAATTGAACCCAAAACTGAATAATGAATTCACGAATATGGCTGAAATAAAAACCCAAAGTACTTTTACATTTCTTGATCTTGACTTCGAAAGAAAAAGCGGTGAAATCACTTTATTTCTTTTAAATATTATGCTGTTAGCTTTTATCGCAGCTTATAACTACGAGCAGTTCTTTGAAGTTGTCGAAAAAACAAATTTAAGTGCAGACACACACGAGCGTGTAAATGCAGTTATTTTTTCAATCCTGATGGCAGTTGGCGTAATCCTGTTTTATTTTAAAGGAGGTTTTAATTTTGATGAAAAAGCATCCACATTAAAAAAACTAGCTAAAGTATGGCTTGTCCTCAATATTATTTTAATACTGAGCACAATTATCAAAAACTCTGAATATGTGTCCTTTTACGGTTTAACTTATAAACGTCTTGGTGTTTATGCTTTTTTAATTTTAGCAATTATCGGACTTATTTATTCTTTTCTGAAAATTACCAAACAAAAAACAAATGCTTATTTATTCAATCAAATGGTTTGGTATTTTTACGGAACAATCCTGATGTGCAGTTTTATAAATTGGGGCAGTTTAATTACGAATTATAATATTTCTGTCAACAAAGGAGTAGAACCAAAATTCTTAAGCAGTTTAAACTTTAATGACGATACCCGAAGAGATTATTTCTTAAAAAACAATTTAAACGGAGGCAATAATGAAGCGATGAGAGAAGAATTAATTTCAGATTATCAAAATAACAGCTTCTTGTCTAAAGCTTTATATTATGAGTTTTTGAATCATCAAAATAAATAAAAGCAAAAGTCCCGTTTGTGATTTGCAAACGGGACTTTTTATATTTAATTATCGCCTCTTTTTCTAAATCGGGGATCGTGTTTCGAAATAAATGTTGTTCTTCTGCCTGAGGTTTTATTCGGACTTTCGACTTTTGGCAGACTTGCTTCTTCTGTTTTACTCGAAGGTTCAATTAACTGATTCAGTTCTTTTATTTCAGCATCGGTTAAATCACGATAACGGCCAACCGGAACATCGAGAGAAATATTGATAATTCGGATACGTTTTAACGCTGTAACTTCATAACCCAAATATTCGGCCATTCTTCTAATCTGGCGGTTTAGTCCCTGCGTTAAAATGATTTTAAAAGTATACTTGCTGATTTGTTCTACTTTACACTTTTTAGTAACCGTATCCAAAATCGGAACTCCGTTACCCATTCTTTGTATAAATCGGTCTGTAATTGGTTTGTTTACAGTAACCGTATATTCTTTTTCGTGATTGTTTCTGGCGCGTAAAATCTTATTTACAATATCGCCGTCATTGGTCATAAAAATTAATCCCTCACTCGCTTTATCCAGTCTTCCAATAGGAAAAATACGTTTTGGATAATTAATATAATCCACAATATTATTCCGAACTTCCAAATTAGTCGTGCATTCGATTCCAACAGGCTTGTTAAATGCCAGGTAAATCATTTTTTCGTGCTTTTCCACGATTAATTTTCCATCTACGCGTACTTCATCATATGGTGAAACTTTAGTTCCCATTTCCGGTACGACTCCGTTTATTGTCACACGTCCTTCTTCAATTAATTTATCGGCTTCACGACGGGAGCAAAAACCTGTTTCAGCAATAAATTTATTAAGACGTTTAAGATTATCTTCCATACTGCAAAAGTAGCGAAAAATTAAATTTTAGACTTCAGATTTCAGATTTTAGATTGATGAAAATCTCTGCTGTCCTCTGGCGCCTCTTTTCTTTCGAACATTCCATAGTCGCGTTTTACATCTGCAATTCTCAAATGATAATCTTTAAAAACTTCATTTCTGCCTTTATATTGGGCATATCGATGCATTTCAAGATTTCGCCATTGCTGAATGCTTTCTTCATCTCTCCAAAAAGACAATGACAAAACTTTGTCAGGATTGGTAAAACTCTGAAATCTTTCGATCGAAATAAAACCGTCAATTTTGTCCAGTTCAGGTCTTAATTTTGCGGCAATGTCCAGATATTCTTCTTTTTCTCCTTCATTCGGAATGACTTCAAAAATTACTGCTATCATATTTTGTTATTTAAAAGTGAAATCCAAATTGCTTTTGGCAGTCTGGCGTTTATCATTGGTTCATATTCGGTTTTAGTTTCTAAAATCGAAATTTCGTAATTGCAAAGCAAATAGTATAAAACGTCGGCTGTCAGGTTAATCGAAAAATACTTCGCCAGGCACATATGTCCGCCCGTTCCAAAAGTTAGGTTTTCGTGATTGTTGCTTCTTTCAGGATCAAAAATCATCGAATTTATAAATTGTTTCGAATCCAGATTGGCTCCTGCCAAAACAACTAAAATGAAATCGTTTTTCTTAATTGTAATTTCACCTAAGCTGATATCTTCCACAGCAACTCGTCTCGTATTATGAATCGGCGGATCAAATCGCAAAGTTTCTACAACGAATTTTTGTATGCGGTTTTTATCAATTTCGATTTCAGCGCTATTTTCCTGAGAAAAAATCTGCAACAAAGAGTTACTCAAAAGTCCTCTGCAGGCATCATAGCTTTGAATAAACAATCCGATTAAATTACAAATACAAATTGAAATTGCTTCTTCTGATGAAATACCATAGTTATTAGAGATTTTCTCAATCAGCGTTTTATAAAACGAAAGTGTAACAATATGATTTTCTGTAATTGTATAGATTTTTTCTGAAACTTCATTAATAATGTTTACATCTTCAACCGTTTTATTCGGCTGCATTATTTTTACAATAACGGCTATTTTTTCAACAATAAAATTTGAATCGGCGTCATTAAAATCAAAGCTTTTTAAAACAGTCAAAACCGGTAATTTTTTGCAGACCAAATCAACCCAGTTTATTTCCTTTTTGTTTTGAAGTAATTCCTTCATAATGACATCAATTCCGGCATTTTTCATGTTTGAAAATAAAATAACAGCGGTTTCTTTTGCAATTTCATGTTGAATTCCGTCAGATAATCGGGCGAGATTTTTAATTATTTCTACTGCAAATCGATTAAGATCTCTATTTGAAGGGAATGCAGGAACATGTGAATTTGTATTTCTTAATATGGCTGAACAATACTCATAAGAATAAACAGCCCATATTTTATTGGTTTCATCCCAATAAACAGGATTTTCTTCTATCATTTTCTGATAAAATGAATAAGGATTTTCGATTTCTGATTGTAGAAATAAAGATGACATGATGAATTGTTTTTAGCAAAGTTATTTAACTTTACAAACGAATACTTCAGTCTTGTTTTAACTATGATTGCATAAAATGGAAGATCAATTTATAAAAATAGCAGCATTAATCGGTGATCCAACCCGTGCATCTATTATGTGGACTTTGCTTGACGGCAAAGCATTCACAGCAACCGAACTTGTTATTTCAGCAAATACATCGCCGCAAAATATGAGTATGCATCTCGCTAAACTTTTGGATGCGGGCTTGCTTTGTGTAGAAAAACAAGGGCGTCATAAATATTATAGATTTTCGAACAAAGAAGTTGCGTATGTAATTGAATCCATGGCAAGTTTGATTCCGCCGTCACTTCCGCAGAAAAAGAATCCGGAAAAACATTCGCCAATAAAACACTGTAGAACCTGCTACGATCACTTGGCCGGGAAAATTGGTGTGGCTGTCGCCGAAAGCCTTTTAGAACAAAAAATTATTCTCGATTCTGATAATAAGTTTGAAATAAGCAGCGAAGGAGCAGAATGGTTTTCTGATTTTGGAATCAATCTTGAAGAACTTAAAAAGCAAAGACGTTTATTCTTAAAACCATGTTTAGACTGGAGCGAAAGGAAAAATCATATCGCGGGTTCGATTGGTGCTTCTTTATTAGATAAAATGATTGCCGAGGATTGGCTGCGAAGAACCAAAGATTCCAGAGCAATACAAATTACCGGAAAAGGAGAAAAAGAACTTTTAAAACATTTTAAAATCGTCGTTTAGAAGAGATTTTTTTTGATAAAAACTTAGAACCTTAGCAGCTTAGAGACTCAGAACCTTTAAAAAGTTACTTTGAACCTTTAGGGAAAAGAAACTCAATTACTTTCTCATACAATTCATCATCGTGCATTCCGTGTCCTAGACCATTAGTCTCAATAAACTGACTGTTTTTCCAGTTGCTGGCTATTTTTTTTCCTTCTTCAAAAGCGACGATTTTATCTAAAATATCATGGGCAATAAAACCGGGAACGGTAAACTCTGATGCAAATTTCTGTCCTGAAAATTCATCCAGTTTGAAGTTGAAACGATTTATAAATTTACTTTCTAAAAGCGGTAACATTTTGGTATTTAAACTCAGCATAGAAATATAATTATCAATCAAAGTTTTTAAATCAGATGGAGCGCCAAGAATAACCATTTTGTTTATACTCGTATTCGGAAATAAATATTGATGATAAACGCAGGCTGCGCCGCCAATAGAATGACCAATAATAATTTCAGGCTGATATTTTTCTACGGCCTTATTAATAAATTCCGCATAAAGCGGAACATTAAATTCTTTACCGCTGCTTTGCCCGTGAGCAGGTGCGTCAATTGCAATTATAGTACTTCCGGATTTTTGTAAATGGGGCAGGGTTTTTTTCCATCGGGAAGCATTACTTTCCCATCCGTGAACGAGTAAAATTTTGGTTTCATTCCCTTTCCAGATATAGGTTTGAAAATGATGTTCGTTATGATGAAAAATTTCTGTTTCGGTATTTCTTAAAACTTTTGGAAGTGTTTCTTTTTTTAATCTCCCAATTCGGGGCTGGCTAAAAAGTGCATAAGAAAGTTCCATGGCTTTTTGCGGACGCACGTAACTCAAAAAGTTAATATAAGATCCAACTGATTTTAATGTAATAAAACGAATTCCTTTTTTAATTCCCAAAACTTAAATTTTTTCTAAAGGTAAAAAGGTCTGCCACGAATTTCACAAATTTTCACAAATTTTTTATTTGGAGTATTGTTAAAAAAATAATTAGTGAAAATTTGTGTAATTCGTGGCAAAAAAAATAGGCAAAAAAAATCCCGATAAGAATCGGGATTTGATATTTAGATTTTTGAGAACAATTGTTCCATTTTTTCTTTTTCTTCTTCAGCTAATTGAGTATCAACTAAAATTCTTCCGGAGTGCTCATCAGTAATAATTTTTTTTCTGGAAGCAATCTCAACTTGTGTTTGCGGCGGAATCGTAAAGAAAGATCCTGCAGAAGCTCCTCTTTCGATAGAAACTACAGCTAATCCGTTACGAACACTGCTTCTGATTCTGTTGTAAGCAGCTAATAATCTGTCTTCGATTTGTGCAGCAAACTCAGCAGATTTCTCAGACAAGAAGATTTCTTCTTTTTGAGTTTCGGCCATAATTGCATCCAATTCAGATTTTTTATGTTTTAAATGAGAGCTTTTAGCATCAAGTTTTTCTTTTAAATTAGAAATAACTTCTTTTTTGTGCTCGATAGAAGCTTTCATCTCTTTGATTTGCTTTTCAGCCAATTGAATTTCTAATTCCTGAAATTCAACTTCTTTAGTTAAAGAATTAAATTCTCTGTTATTACGAACTGATTCTTGTTGTTTAGTGTATTTTTTGATAACCTCTTTATGCTCCTCAATAGCAATCTTTTTTGCTTTGATTTGCTCCTCAATCACCTCAAGTTCACTTTTCAGTTTCTCTGAACGAGTGCTCAAACCTGCAACTTCATCTTCTAAATCTTCAACCTCTAAAGGAAGTTCTCCTCTAACGTTTCTGATTTCGTCAATTCTAGAGTCAATAAGCTGTAAATCATATATTGCTCTTAACTTGTCCTCAACACTTAATTCTTTCGTATTCGTCATATTCTATAAGTACTTAACTGGATTTGTATTTTCTTCCGATAAAATGATCGCAAAATTAAGAATTTTTTTTCGAAGATAATCAACAATATAGTTTTTTGTATAGCGTTCGCTCTCAAAATGACCAATATCTGCCAAAAGTAACTTATTTTCGGCTTCATAAAATTGATGATATTTTAAATCGGCAGTTAAAAAAGCATCGGCTCCGGCCTGAATTGCATTTTGGATGGCAAAACTTCCTGAACCGCCCAGAACGGCTACTTTTTTTATTTTTTTTCCTGTAAAGGCAGAATGACGGATGCCGCGTGCAATCATGTTTTCTTTTACATACAAAAGAAATTCTTTTTCCTCCATTTCATTTTCCAGTTCGCCAATCATTCCCAAACCAATATTTGGATGTGAATTTTGCAGTTCGTATATTTCATAAGCCACCTCTTCATAAATGTGATTGCTTAAAAGGGCTTTTAAAACGCTGGATTGTAAATGCTTTTCAAAAATAACTTCAATTTTAATTTCGGTTCCGGTATGTAGTTTTCCTTTTTCGCCAATTGTAGGGTTACTTTTTTCATTTCCTTTAAAAGTAAAAAAGCCTTCTGAATTAAAACTGCAGCTGTCATAATTGCCAATTGTTCCTGCGCCGGCTTCAAACATTGCATTTCGAATTTTTTCAGCATTATCAGGAACGGTATAAGTAATTAATTTTTGAAGAAATTGCTGTTTCGCAATCAATATTTTAGTATTATTTAATCCTAAAGCATTGCTGAAAATTTTATTAACGCCCTGCGAATGATTGTCTAACGCGGTATGAACAGCATAAATGGCAATATCATTTTTGATGGCTTTTAAAATAGCGCGTTCGACATAATTTTTGCCTGTAATTTTTTTAATTCCTGAAAATAGAATGGGATGAAAACAAACCACAACATTACAGTTTTTAGTTTTTGCTTCGTCAATTACGTTTTCAAGTGCATCATGACAAACTAAAATTCCGGTACTTTCTGTTTCCGGATTTCCTACCAGGAGCCCAACATTATCAAAATCTTCTGCATAGGCGAGTGGTGCCATTTCTTCTAGTACGGTTATGATATCTTTGATTTTCATTTTTTTGGTGTCATTTCAAGTTTTTGATTTCAGGTTTTTAACAGATGTTTAAACCTAAAAACAAATTAACGAAAAAAATTATACTTTCGTAAAATGAACTTACTCCGAAAAATACTTTTCCCTTTTGCCATTTTATACGGCTTTATAACCTCAATTCGTAATTTTCTTTTTGATAAAGGAATATTGAAATCGACTTCATTTAATGTACCGGTTATTGCTGTTGGAAATTTAAGCGTTGGCGGAACCGGTAAAACGCCGCAAATTGAATATTTAATTCGCTTGTTGTCGGACAAATATAAGGTTGCAGCTTTAAGCCGCGGCTACAAAAGAAAAAGCGAAGGATTTGTTTTGGCAGATGAAAATTCAAATGCTGAAATTCTAGGAGACGAACCTTTTCAATTTTATCAAAAATTCCCCGATGCTCAGGTTGCTGTTGATGCAGATCGTAAAAACGGAATTACCCAATTGCTTTCACAGAAAGAAAAACCACAGGTTATTTTGTTAGATGATGCTTTTCAGCATCGAAAAGTCAAAGCCGGATATTATATTTTGCTCACTTCTTTTGATGATTTATACGCAGATGATTGTATGCTTCCGACAGGAAATTTAAGAGAAAGCCGAAGCGGTGCAGAAAGGGCAAATATCGTTGTGGTTACCAAATGCCCAAAAGAGCTGTCTGAACAGAAACAAGAAGAAATCCGTTTAAAACTGCATCTTAACTGCTCGCAGCAAATCTTTTTTAGTTTTATCGATTATGATACCGTAATTTATGGAAAAGATAAAAAAATAGAAGTTGACGAAATTAAATTGGAATCTAAATTACTTTTGGCCGGAATTGCAAAACCAAAACCTTTTTTTGATTATTTAAAAAATGAAGAGGATGAATGCCTGACTTTTCCGGATCATCATCATTTTTCTGACGCAGATTTAGAAGCAATTCAGAGCAAAGCAAATGGAAGAAAAATAATTACAACTGAGAAAGATTACGTTCGTTTAAAGGATTCTAAATTAATTTCTCAGTTATATTATTTACCTATAAAAAGTACTTTTATAAATCACCAGCAAAATTTTGATTCGTCTATTTTAGAATATATTAAAAAGACTCCGGCATCTTAGAGGAATCAAAAAACTTTGCGATTGTACTGTAAAATTCGTCAGGGGCAAAAGGTTTGGTAATTACATCGTTCATTCCAAAAGATAAAAGCATATCGCGGTTTTCGTCAAGCGAAATTGCGGTAAGTGCAATAATTGGAGTTATTTTATCAAAATCTCTAATTTGCTGTGTAGCAGTAGTTCCGTTGATTCCGGGAAGGTGCACATCCATTAAAATCATGTCAAAATGCTTAACTTTTAAAAGTTCAACGGCTTCTTCGCCATTATCAATAATTTCACAATGAATTGCTTTGTTTTCAAGCATTTTTCGTGTTATCATCTGGTTGATTTTATTGTCTTCAATCAATAAAATTGATTTATGCTCTAACTGCTTGTCGCTGTATGGTTTTTCTTCTGTAATAGCTTCCAAAGGTTCGTTGTTGATTTTAAAATTTAATTTGAAAGTAAAAGTCGATCCCTTTCCAACTTCACTTTTTAGTTTGATTTCGCTGCCAAGAAGTTCAATTAACTTTTTAACAATTGCCAGGCCTAATCCAGTTCCGCCATATTTTCGGTTTACTTCGATGGAACCTTGAGAAAAGCTCTCGAAAACAGTTTGTAATTTATCTTCGGGAATACCAATTCCTGTGTCGACTATTTCAAAATAAACAATTGCATTTTCTTCTTCCTGTGAAAATAATTTTGCAATTACATTTACATGTCCGTTTTCAGTAAATTTTAAAGCGTTGTTTATTAGGTTTAATATGATTTGAGAAACTTTAGTAGGGTCGCCGATTAATATATTCGGAATTGAATCGTCTATTTCCAGATTAAAATAGTTTTTATTGACGGCTGCCAATTCTTTTAAAGAACTCTGAATATTGAAAAGCAGCTCTTTTAAATTAAAACTTATGTTTTCAATTTCAACTTTTGTTGAATCGATTTTATTAATCTCGAGGATTTCGTTTATAAAAGTAGTTAAATAATTTCCTGAAAATTTTAGGGAT
Source organism: Flavobacterium sp. Root901 (assembly GCF_001429765.1). Lineage (GTDB taxonomy): Bacteria > Bacteroidota > Bacteroidia > Flavobacteriales > Flavobacteriaceae > Flavobacterium. The sequence continues at coordinate 221,773 of NZ_LMJB01000009.1, read as the reverse complement.
TCCAGATATTTAAGCTGTGTTTTTTTTGGATTGTCTTCCAGAAGTAAATGCGTAATTCCGTTAATTGCGTTGAGCGGAGTCCGGAGCTCGTGACTTACGGTAGATAAAAATTCAGATCTGGCTTTTGAGGCTTTCTCGGCTTTGTTTTTGGCTAAAATCAGTTCTTTGTTTTTTTCTCTTAAAATTAAATTATTCTGATTTCGAATAATATTATTTTTATACAAAGCCAGACTCAAAAGCGATAGGATTGAAATCAGCGCAATAGCCAGAATACTGACTAATTTAGAATACCGATACGTTTTAAGCTGAATTTTTTCTTCACTTTGTCGTTTAAGGGTATTGTTTAAAGATTGATTTTTTTTGAATTTTTCAAATTCATTATTATCAATTTTGGCATTTTTTAATTTCAGGATATAATTTTCTAACTGATAATGTTCATCCAGATAAGAATAGGCCAGATCAAATTTGCGGTTTTGTTTGTAATATTGACTTATGGCTAAAGTAATTTTTGATTTTTGCGAAAGGTCATTCGTTTTATCAGTATAATCTAAAGCCTTGTTAAAATAAATTATTGCAGAATCATTCCGTTTAAGTTTTGCTTCAATCAATCCAAGCTGATAATACGCCTCGCTTTTTGTTTTTAAAATCGAAGGATTATCAGGTTTCTTAATTATTTCATGGAAAGTTGTAAGGGCCGAGCTTCGGTTTTTGTTATAATAGGAAATGCTGTCTGTATTCTGGTTGTTTTGAGAATACAAAAAGGAATAAAAAAAACAAACTGCAAATAAAATATAGCATTTCATATATGGCAGCGTATTTATAATGAATTTTATTTTTTTCTGATCAGTAAAATCAAATCAATTAATCTTGATGAATAGCCAATTTCATTATCGTACCAACCCACAACTTTTACCATTTTGTCAATAACAGAGGTTAGTTGTGCATCAAATAAACATGAATGTGTATTGCCAATTATATCAACTGAAACGATGGGATCTTCGGTATAATCCAGTATTCCCTTTAAATTTGTTTTTGAGGCGTTTTGAAATGCAATGTTAATTTCTTCAATAGTAACGGCGCGCTTAACATTAAAAGTGATATCTGTTAACGAGCCATCGGGAACTGGAACACGAATGCCGCAGCCTCCTATTTTTTCATGCAATTTAGGAAAAATTTTTGTTAATGCCTTAGCTGCACCTGTAGTAGTTGGAACAATCGACTGACTTGCACCTCTTGCCCTGCGTAAATCCTTATGCGGCTGGTCGTGAAGGCTTTGGTCTGTTGTGTAAGAATGTATTGTTGTAATGTAAGCTTGTTCAATTCCGCATAATTCCTCGATAATTTTTATCATTGGTGCAGCGTTGTTTGTGGTACAGCTTGCATTAGAAACAATGGTTTCTGTTCCGTCTAAAATATTTTCATTTACTCCAAGAACTACTGTTTTAATAGTATCAACTTCTGAAGGGGCAGAAAGGATTACCTTTTTTGCTCCGGCTTCAATATGCCCATTTAATTCTTCGTGTGTTTTGTATTTTCCTGTTGATTCAATTACAAAATCAATCGACTGACTTTTCCAGTCCAGATTTGAAATGCTTTTTTCATGAAAAAACGAAAAATGTTTGTTATCTACAATAATGCCGTTTTCATCATAACTTACTGCAAAAGGCAGGACTCCATGAATACTGTCGTATTTTATTAAATGCGACATTGTTTTATTATCTGCAATATCATTAATTGCAACAACTTCAATTTCAGGGTGGTTTAATAGAAGGCGAAATAAATTTCTGCCAATTCTTCCAAAACCATTAATGGCAATTCTTGTTTTCAATTCTGGTTTATTCGTTAGTTTGTTTAACCGTTAAAACCGTTTAATCGTTTAATTGTTGAACTTTTAACCTATCTCTGATTAAACGATTAACCATTAAACGATTAAACCTTTTTATAAAATATGTTTTTGTGCTTTGTATGAAGAACGCACAAGCGGTCCGCTTTCTACATGACGGAAACCTAATTCAAGACCAAATTTTTCGTATTTGGCAAATAATTCAGGAGTTATAAATTCTTTTACCGGTAAATGTTTTTTACTTGGCTGTAAATATTGTCCAATAGTTACAACATCAACATTTGCATTGCGTAAATCTCTCATGGTCTGGTATACTTCTTCTTCGGTTTCACCAAGACCAAGCATAATTCCGGATTTAGTTCTGTTTATTCCTTTTTCTTTTAGGTAGCGTAAAACTTCAAGACTGCGATCGTATTTTGCCTGAATACGAACTTCACGCGTTAATCGGCGAACGGTTTCCATATTATGCGAAACTACTTCAGGATTTGCTTCTACAATTCGGTCTATATTTCTTTCTATTCCCTGAAAGTCCGGAATTAAAGTTTCAAGTGTAGTTTCAGGATTCATTCTTCGGATCGCTTTTACAGTTTCCATCCAGATAATCGAACCGCCATCTTTTAAATCATCTCTGTCAACACTTGTAATTACAGCATGTTTGATGTTCATGATTTTTATAGAACGGGCTACTTTTTCAGGTTCATCCCAGTCTACAGTTTCAGGTCTTCCGGTTTTAACGCCGCAAAAACCACAAGAACGCGTGCAGACATTTCCAAGAATCATGAATGTTGCAGTTCCTTCTCCCCAGCATTCTCCCATGTTTGGGCAGCTTCCGGAGGTGCAAATAGTATTTAAGCTGTATTTATCAACCAAACCACGCAGTTCAGTATATTTTTGTCCTATAGGTAATTTAACCTTCAACCATTTAGGTTTTGCAGGCGGTATGTTTTCAATGACTGTTTCCATATATCATAAATCAGAATACAAAGATACGGAATGTAGTTTATTTGATAATGCTAATTTGCTTTTCGTTTGCTTTTAGTGTTTGCTTATAATATTTAATATTTTAAGTTAAATGCTAATAATTTGATTTTAAATGAATTTAGGTTTTGCTTTTTTTGGTTTTTTCTTAAAATATTGATATTTACACCTGATTTTTAAATATTAAATTTCACCTTATTCTAATACAAATTTGGCTCATTGAGATAACGTAAAATTTACGCTGTAATAATTTTGCTGTTAATTTAATAGTTTGAAAACATGAAAAAGAAATTTATTGTATTAGGTATTTTATTCGCGGTCTTTAGTTTGGCTGAAGTGAATGCACAAGTCCTTTCAGATAAAGCTATGGGAGCTTTAGGGAAAGGCGTTTCAGGATTTACTTTTAGCGATGCAGATGCAGCTGCTCTGGCCAAAGAGTCAATTGCAGAAATGGATGCCAATAATCCTGTTGCCGGACCTGCAGATGGTTATACTTTGAGATTAAACCGCTTATTTGGAAAACACACTTCAACCGAAGGTGTGACTTTAAATTATAAAGTATATTTAGTAAAAGATATTAATGCTTTTGCATGTGCTGACGGAAGTGTTCGTGTATTTGCAGGTTTGATGGATATTATGGATGATAATGAATTGCTTGCGGTTATTGGTCATGAAATTGGACACGTTGTAAATCATGATACCAGAGATGCAATTAAAGCTGCTTATAGAAAAGAAGCCTTGTTAGATGCAGCTTCATCGCAATCAGGAAAAATTGAAACTATGACAAAATCTCAATTAGGACAATTAGGAAGTGCGATGATCGATAGTAAACATAGCAGAAAACAAGAGTCTGAAGCCGATTTGTTTTCTTATAATTTTATGAAAAAAAATGGTTATGATGTCAATGCAGTAGAATCAGCTTTTAGAATTCTTCAAAATCTAAGCGAAGGAGCAGAGGCATCTTTTATGACTAAAATGATGAGTTCGCATCCTGATTCTGGAAAAAGAGCAGATGAGGCTAAGAAAAGAGCAGTAAAAGACGGTTTGTATAAAGAATATGTACAACAGAAAATTGTAAATACTGCACCTGCAAAAACAAAGGCGAAAGCTGCTGTTAAAAAGACAGCAAAAAAGAAGTAATTTTTATACAAAAATGTAAAACCGGTAATACTGCAGTATTACCGGTTTTTTTTTGATTTAGAGATTAACAATGATTAAAAAGACGTTTATAGCTCATTTAAAATTTATACCTTTAATTGTTAAAAAAATGAACCTTGAGTGAAATGAAATAGCATTATGTTATTTACATTTGTTGTTAAATTGTAATTATAAAAACATGAAAAAAAGATTTATAATAGTAGCACTATTTGCAGCATTTGGTTTAACCAAAATGAATGCACAAATTAATTTTGGTGAAAAAGCAATAGGTGCAGTTCAAAAAGGTGTTGCAGCTTTTACTTTAACAAATGCCGATGCTGCAGCGCTTTCAAAAGAAGCGGTTCGAAAATTAGATTCGACTAATCAGGTGGCAGGACCAAATGACGGTTATACTTTAAGATTAAACCGTGTTTTTGGAAAACATACTGCAGGCGAGGGTTTTACTTTAAATTTTAAAGTATACAAATTAAAAGAAGTTAATGCTTTTGCAACTGCAGACGGAAGTGTTCGTGTGTATTCCGGTCTAATGGATATTATGGATGATAATGAACTGCTGGCAGTAATTGGTCACGAAATAGGCCACGTAGCAAATAATGATTCAAGAGATGCAATGCGTGCAGCGTATCAAAAAGAAGCACTAATTGACGGAGCTTCTTCTCAGTCTGCTAAAATTTCTGCTGTAACAGACAGTCAGTTAGGGAAAATTGGAAGTGCTTTAATCGATAGTAAACACAGTCGTAAACAAGAAACGGAAGCCGATTTGTATTCTTATAATTTCTTAAAGAAAAACGGTTACAATGTAAATGCTGAAGAATCTGCTTTTAGAATTTTGGCTAAAATGAGCGAAGGTGCTGAAGCTTCTTTTATAGATCAAATGATGAGTTCGCATCCTGATTCTAAAAAAAGAGCCGATGATGCAAAAGCAAGAGCTGAAAAAGATGGTGTTTATAAACCGTATGTTCAGCAAAAGATTGACAATACAGTTCCTAAAAAGACTGCTGTTAAAAAGAAAACGACAAAGAAAAAATAATTTTTTTGACTATTATAAAAAAAACCGGCAAATCTCGATTTGCCGGTTTTTTTTGTTTTATGATTTAACCTAAAACGTGATGTGCCAAAACTTTCTGAACATCGTATACGTTTACAGATTTATTAAATTGTTTTACAATACTTGGGTTTAATTCGCTCGAAACCCAGATTTTCAATTCAGCGTCAAGATCAAATGTTCCGGCAGTTTCTACGCTAAAACGGGTAATGCTTTTGTAAGCAATAGATTTATATTCGGTTTTGCTCCCTGTTAATCCTTGTACATCAACTAAGATTAATCTTTTGTTTGTAAAAATAAAAGTGTCACGAATTAGTTTAAAACCCATTTCGATTTCTTCATTATCAGTCAAAAGCTGACCGTATTTTTTAAGTAAATCTTCTTGGCTGACAGTTCCTGCATTGCCCATAAGAGCTGAAAATATTCCCATTTTAAATGTTTTTAGTGATTAAATATCTTGTAAAAATAAGCAAAATGAAGAATAAAAGAATTTTTCTAACCATTAAGGGATTAAGAAAATTAAGTAGAATTTCTTTAAATCAGGACTTAATCTCTTAATGTCGGGATTTATTTTTGAACATAAAAAAAGCAGAACCTAAATTCTGCTTTTCTATTTTTTATTTTTATTCGGTTTCTCCTGTTTTAATAGTTATCGGAAGATTGTAGGCAGTTCTAACTGGTTTTCCTGCTAATATTCCCGGAGCCCATTTTGTTTTTAATGATTTTAAAACTCTGACAGCTTCTTTACCCATTCCAAATCCCGGATCGTTTTTAACCACAATATCTGTCATTGTCCCGTCTTTTTCTATTACGAACGAAACGTATACTCTTAAAGTTCTTTCTGCATCCATTTCTGGTTTAGTAAAATTATTACCAACATATGTATAGAACTTTTTAATTCCTCCGGGGAATTCTGGTAATTTGTCTAAAGCAACTGTGTTAACAATAGAGTTTCCATCGTCACCAAGTGGTGTTTCTACTACTTCTCCGCCATGAGTTCCCGGTACTGCATTTACAATTGTTCCTTCTGTTCCATTAGTATTGTCTACATGAGCATTGTTTTCAACGTTAGGAGCAATGTTTTGTGTTGCCTGATCTGTAGGCACAATAACCGGATTTGTCAATTGTGAAGATGTTACTGGTGCAGCCGGTGCAGTTGACTGCACTGGAGGAGCAATTGGGTCTTTGATTTTAGGTTTTACAATATCCGGTAATGTAATTGGTGTTATTGGGCAAGAAATAACTGTGGGATCATTTACCGTTGTCTGCGTTCTAAATTTACTAATCAGCATCGATACACTTCCTAAGGCTGTTAATAACAACAATGCCATAAATAAAGCTGTTACTGTTGTTTTAGAATTTTCCTGACGTAATTGATACGCTCCGTACTCTTTGTTTTTGTTTTCGAAAACAAGATCTATCCATTTGTTTTCGTAGATGCTTAATTTAGTCATGATTTTTGGATTTTAAGGTTAAGTACTTTTAAATCATAAGCGATAGGAGTTGGGTTTTAGCAAACAACGCAGGAGTTGTTGTTTTAGTGTGTGAATAAATTAATTTTTTAAGATAAAATATGATTATATCTTATTCTTTTTCTAAAGATAATAAATTATCTATTACGTTCAATGATTTCTGCAAGTAATTTTTTAGCGCGTAGTAATTTCACTTTTACATTGCTTAGAGGCTCATCAATTTTGTCAGCAATTTCCTGATAGGACATTTCCTGAAAGTAACGAAGCTGGATTACCTCCTGATAGTGTGGTTTTAATTCTTTAATGCATAAAAGCAAACGGGAGAGATTTTGCTCTTTAATTAATGCATCTTCTGCAGATGGAGTAGTATCGGCAATATTGTATGCCTGCTGGTCTTCGGTATCCGTAATTTCTATAAAAAGATTGGTTTTCTTTTTACGTAATAAATCAATGTATACATTTTTTGCAATAGCAATAAGCCATGTATTGAATTGAAATTCCGGATTATAAGAAGCTATTCTGTCAAAAGCTTTTGAAAAAGTTTCAATAGTAATATCTTCTGCGGTAGTTTCATTTTCTGTACGTTTAAGCATGAAGGCATAAACTTCATTCCAGAAATAATCTAATAAAAAAGTAAAGGCGACCTGGTCACCTTTTTTTGCTTTTTCTATTTTAGAATTTATTTCCAATATACAGGTTTTGAAAAGAGATTAGTTATAAAGATATTAATTTGCGTCATAATAAGCGCAATTTCCAGAACAGGAAACCAAATTTTAATATCATTTTCTTTTAATTTTCCTGCAGAAAAACCAATTACAGTCCAAACTACAGTGTAACGAGTGGCTAAAATAGCCGTAACAGCAATCCATTGAAACTGGAAAGCCAATAAAACTATAACAGATAAAAAGAAAAATAATTGTGATAAAAAGAAAAGCCCCAGCTGAAATTTATCAAAAAACTTATAATATTCTGCAGTTGAAATGTGTCTTCTTTTTTGTGTAAACCAGTCTTTATAAGATTCTTTGGGTTTTGAATAAGTAAAACTTTCGGGAATATAAGACATAGTAGTATTTGATTTGTTTGCTGCCTGATTTATAAATAAATCATCGTCGCCGGAACGAACCTGAATATGATCAATAAAACCGTTTACATTAAAAAATTCCTCTTTTTTATAAGCAAGATTTCGGCCAACGCCCATATACGGAAGACCGGCTTTTGCCCACGAAAAATATTGAACAGCAGTTAAAACCGTTTCAAAACGAATTATTTTGTTCAATAAAGAATTTTCTATTTTTTCATAACCTCCATAACCCAAAACAATAGTTTTTTCTGCGGTAAATTGAGACGTCATTGTTGTAATCCAGTCTTTTGAAACCGGATAACAATCAGCATCTGTAAACAATAAATATTCTTTTTTTGCGGCCTTGATTCCTAAAGTTAAAGCATACTTTTTGTTTCCCCAAAAAGCTTCATTGTTTTCAACTTTAACCAGACGGATGTTGGAATATCTTTGCTCAAATTCTTCGAAAACTTCAAGTGTTTCGTCGCTTGAAGCATCATCAATTAAAACAATTTCAAAATCAGGATAATTTTGTTCTGCTAATAACGGAATGAATTTCTTTACATTTTCTTCTTCATTTTTTGCACATACAATTACAGAAACCGGAATGTTTTTTGGTGTCACATCCTGAGGTTTAGCAAAAGCAAACTTTCCAAAGATTCCCAAATAATAGAAAAGCTGGATAAAAACAATAGCAATAAAGAAGTAAAATAAAGTTATAAGCATATAATTTTAATGTCTGTTAATATTGAATTTTTGCGACAACAAAGGTAGTTATGAATTACTAATTTTCAATGTTTAATCCTAATTACTTTCGGCATTTCGACATTTCTTTTGCAACAGCAATAGATTGAGGGTTTTCTGTTTTTTCTAATTCAGAAATAATGTTTTTATAATTATGATCGTCACGGTTTTGAGAAAGTTTTTTTGTGGCCTGGATTTCGTCAATTTCTATTTCAAAACCAAAGATTCCTCTTGCTTCACGCATTGTTTTTTCAGACAGATCTTCAACGCGAACAGGATTTTCAGAATTTGCTTCGTATTTGTCGACCAGTTTTTTTAATTGTTCGACAGCAGCTGAGTAATCAACAATTTTAATTCTTCCATAAACATGTACGGCTATATAGTTCCATGTAGGCACATTTTCATGATCGTACCATGAAGAAGAAATGTAACTGTGCGGCCCGGTAAATACTGCCAAAACCTGATCATTTTCTGCAAAACCTTCAGCTTGTGGATTTAACTTAGAAATATGACCCTGCAGGATTTCTTTTCCTTCATCATTGATTTCTAATTCTATAGGAATATGTGTGGCGCATAATCTGCCGTTGGTTTGGTTAATCAGGATTCCAAAACTGTTTTCTTTTAAAAAAGTTCTGATCGATTCCGGATCTTCGTTTTTGTATAATTCTGGTGTATACATTTTGTGAGTTTATTTAAAGATGGTCCGAAACAAATAGCAGTGGAAATCTTTATAAATATTATTAAATAGAAAATCGGCAAAAAGAATTCTTTCTGTGACTTCTAAAACGAAGATAAAGATTTGCAGACAATTCCTTATATAATTAACAGTACTTTTTCATCATTGGATTTGTCTTTTTTGTGAAAATAGTTTCTGTTCTTATTTTAGGCTCAGCTGAGTTTTTTGGAGTTTAAATAAATCTTAATTACGCTGAAGTATAGAATGGCAACTCCAATAAAAGTAAAAATGATTCCTTCGGTCAAACATTGTGTCCCAAAATCATTAGATAAGCACGTTCTGACCGGACGGAATAATTGTGATATTACTCCTTTTCTAAAAAATTTAAGTCTCAAAAGAATGTATAAAACGATCGCAAGTATAATAATGTTTAAAGAAGAAAGTTTACTTTTCCAATTTACAAATGCCATAATGGAAATGCCAATTAAAGAACCTAAAAAAATCCATACGTAAACATTCGGCCAAAAGTTAAAAATACCTTCTTTTGTTGGCAGGAGACTGTTCCAGTATTGTGAGTTTTTGTATTGAGCATGTGTTTGTGCCCACATGATTTTTTCAGAAACTGTATAAAGTTTAAGCTGTAAAATACCATTAATCAGGAAAATCATTCCTAATATTTGCAGTAATATAACTTTGATATTCAATTCTTTCATTAATGGTAGTGGTAAGCTTTGTAAAATATACGTTTTAAATCACGTTCACTTCTGCTTCAATTTGTATACCAAAAATATCAAAGACAGTCTTTTGAACTTCTTTCGAAACGGCTAAAATTTCCTGACCGGTTGCATTTCCATAATTTACTAAAACCAAGGCCTGATTTTTATGTACGCCGGCATCACCAAAACGTTTTCCTTTAAATCCTGCCTGTTCAATCAGCCATCCTGCAGGAACTTTTACTTCAGTTGGAGAAACTTCATAAAACTTCATTTCAGGAAATTTTTGATGGATTTTTTCGAAATCAGATTTCAATAAAATGGGATTTTTAAAGAAACTTCCGCTGTTTCCTAATTCTTTTGGATCAGGTAATTTGCTTTGTCTGATTGCGATTACAGCATTGCTGACATCTTTCAAAGTTGGTTCTGAGATATTGTTTTTAGCCAATTCAGCCAAAATATCACCGTATGAAGTATTGATTTTATGATTGCGTTTGGTGAGTTTATAAATTACAGATGTGATTATAAATTGATCTTTTACTTCATTTTTAAAAATACTTTCACGGTACCCAAAACTGCATTCGGCGTTAGTAAAAGTTTTCATTTGCTGCGTTTCAATATGCATTGCTTCGCAGGAAACAAAAGTATCTTTAATTTCAGTTCCGTAAGCCCCAATATTTTGTACAGGAGTTGTACCGACATTTCCGGGAATTAAAGACATATTTTCTAATCCGCCAAAATTGTTGTCAATTGTCCAAAGAACAAAATCATGCCATGTTTCTCCAGCCTGACTTTCAACCCAGACAAAATCATCGTCTTCTTTGATTATTTTTTTGCCTTTTAAATCAATATGAATCACCAATGCATCAATATCTTTGGTTAAAAGCATGTTGCTTCCGCCTCCCAAAATAAATTTTTTCTCGTTTTTGTTTTCTTCTAAAATAGTTTTCAATTCAGCAATTGAATGAACTGCAGCGAATTGTCTGGCTTTGGCTTCAATGCCAAAAGTATTATAGTTTTTTAAAGAAAAATTGGATTGGATTTCCATAAATAAAAGGCTTTTTAATCTGTGTCAAAAGTAAGGATTATAATTTTTGGTTTAACCGCAAAACTGGCAAAGTTTTAAGCGCAGTTTGTCTAACTTTGTTATTTAATTACTTTCGGGAATCAAGTAACTCATGATATTTCTCTGAAATAACTTTCATATTTATATCATAATTAGCATTTTCCTCAACAAATTTTCTGTTCTGAATAATTGCCTGATTTCGGGATTCAGTATTTTCAAAAGACCAGATTAATTCTTCTGCCAGCATTTCAATATTGTCGATTTCAATTAATTGTCCGTTTTCGCGATGGGTGATCCAGCTTTGATTTCCTGCAATATCAGAAACTACGGGGTAACAATTACAAGCCATTGCTTCAAATAAAGATGCCGAAACGCCTTCCGTAATTGGCATGCTGATGTAAATATTGGATTGCTGTAATAATTTAGGAAGTTCAGTATTCGGAATTCTTCCGGTAAAAATTACTTTGTTTTCAATTTGTAATTCTTTTGCTAAATCTTTTAAAAATTGCAAACGAGTTCCGTCTCCTACAATCGTCAAAGAAAAGTCAATTCCTTTTTGATGTAAAATTCCAAAAGCTTTTAAAATAGAATCATGTCGGTATTCCGGCTGCAGCGAACGTGTTACAATCGCTTCAATTTTATTCGAATTATTGGTTGAAGGAGTAAAAAGAGATAAATCAATTCCCTTCGGAAGTACTAAAACTTTACTCATATCTACGCCGGTTTCTTTCATAGAAATGGTCATAACAGGTCCCCACGCATGAATTAAATGTGCTTTTTTGAAGGCGTACTTCTGAATAAATTTCTTAAACGGATATAAAACAGAAGTTTCCGGCCATAAATCGGTTCTGCCTTGCTGGGCGACGGCAATAGTTTTTGAACCTGATAAAGCAGCTAAGAAACCATAACTGGTAGTCCTTTCGGCAATAACCATATCCGGTTTTTCTTTTTTAATTATTTTCCGAATAGCAGCTGGAGCAGAGAAATACTCTAAAATACGTTTGAATCTGTTGAGTTTTGAATTATTTGGAGTTTGAAGTTCCCAGGTAATAATTTCAAAACCGCCAAATTCCTTTAAACCTTTCATCCAGGTTATGGCATCGGCGCGGTAAGATTCTCCAAGAAAAAGTATTTTCCTTTTCATTCAGTTATTGTTTTTGCCACAGATTAAAAGATTAAAAGAATTTTTGCTGTTGCAAAAAAATAATCTGTGAGAATCTGTGAAATCTGTGGCAAATAAAACTAAAATTATTCAGTTTCTAAAGCGCGGTTTATAAAATCGTTTAAAGGTTTTAACGCGATCAGTTTCTGAGTCATTTTCTTTACGAAGTCTTTTTTGGTAACTTCGGCAATGTCATATTTTTGAGTTGCGGTAAAGCTCTTTAATTTTAAAAACTCATTTGCCGGATGGTCTTTTTCGTAACCGCGAGGCATGCTTTTAAGTGAATTGTTTTCGTTTATGTCTAAGTTTCCAAATTCTTTTTGGAAGTTTTTATCATTTAAAATCTCCTGCAGATCATCATAGAAAAAAGCGATTTCTTTGCGGACTTTTTTCAGATCTTCTGCATCTGGTGAATAAAATCCGCCGGCAATAAAACTCGCCCCTTTTTCAATGTGTACGTAATAACCGGAACGATTGGCGCCTTTTGCTCCGGCAGAAAGCCAAACGCCCAGATGTGCTTTGTAAGGCGATTTATCTTTTGAGAATCGAATGTCGCGATTAATTCTAAAAGTACAATCTTTAATTTCCAGCAATTCCAATGAAGGATCAAGCGGTTTCATGGCATCCAGAAATTCACTCACAAGTTGATGGTAATCTTTTTTGAAGATTTCATAACGTTTTTTATTGTCCTGAAACCATTCCCTATTGTTGTTCTTTTTTATATCGTCTAAAAATTGCAATGATTCTTTTGTTAGCATAGTCCTAAATTTAATTGCAGTTGTTATAATTTTTTGTTAGGCTAATTTAAGGATTTCCATTTTGGAATTGATTAAGAAATCTGATACAAATTGTATCAACTTTGTCAAAGTTTCAAAATTTAATTATTTGCCACAGATTAAAAAGATTAAAAGGATTTTTGCTGTTGCGGAAAATTAATCTGTGAGAATCTGTGAAATTTGTGGCTAAAAACTTCCTTTTGAAACTGATTGATAAAAAAAATTACGGCAGAGTAAAAATCACAAATTGAAAATCTTATAAGTTTGATGCGTCGATTTTACAATCGCTTCTGTTCGTTCCGGATGCGTGTCTGAAATAAAAAGCTGGCCAAAAGTTTCGCTGTTAACCATTTCGACAATTTTTGCAACACGGGTTTCATCGAGTTTATCAAAAATATCATCAAACAATAAAATAGGTTTTACACCGCTTTGTTTTTTCAGGAACTCAAACTGAGCCAGTTTCAAAGCAATTAAAAATGATTTTTGCTGTCCTTGCGATCCGAATTTTTTTATCGGATGCGAATCAATTTCAAACGACAAATCATCTTTATGTATTCCTGATGTTGTATAATGCAGCGCTCTGTCTTTATTTATGTTTTCCTGTAGTAAACTTAAAAGGTCTTTTTCGAATAAATGGCTTTCGTAAACCAATTGCACAGATTCTTCAGAACCGGTTATAGCCTGATGGTGGTTATTAAATATAGGTATAAATTGTTCCAGGAAATCTTTTCGCTTTTCAAAAATTGACTTCCCATATTCATTCAGCTGCTCATTATATATAGATAAGGTATCGTTGTCAAAAGTATGATTGAGCGCAAAATATTTCAAAAGCGCATTTCGCTGTACAATTACTTTTTGATATTGTATAAGCTGATGCAGATAAGCCGAATCTAACTGCGAAATAACACTGTCCATAAACTTACGGCGTGTTTCGCTTCCTTCAACAATTAAATCGCGGTCGGCAGGTGAAATAATTACCAGTGGAATAAAACCGATATGATCGGAGAATTTATCGTATGCTTTTCCGTTTCTCTTTAAAACCTTTTTCTGACCTTTTTTTAAACTGCAGACAATTTGCTCTGTCCGGTCATTTTTTTCTAATTCGGCATCAATAACAAAAAACTCTTCTCCGTGCCTGATATTTTGAACCGCAAGCGGATTAAAATAACTTTTCCCGTACGCCAAATGATAAATGGCATCGAGTACATTTGTTTTGCCAATTCCGTTTTTACCAACAAAACAATTGATCTTGATGTCGAAATCAAAACTGGCTTCGGAGAAATTTTTATAGTTGAATAAAGAAATTTTGTTTAAATGCATTTTTAAGAGACTCTAAAAGGTAAAAGTTACTGTTTCGGAGCAGTAAAAATTTGAGGGTGCAAATTATCGAAAATTATCGATATAATGGGCTTTTGGCTCTTTTCAAGTTGATTTATTTTAATGCTGATGTGAAAGCAGTTAGCGTTGGCGAAAATATTTTTTTTAAAATAGTGATAATTTTGATTTTTTTTGCCTCAGTTTCAAGAAAAATTTTATTTTTGCCGTTCACTAAATTAATTTTAAATGGCTACTTACAATAAAAGAGGATATAAAGCACCAAAAGAGAAGGAAGTTAAAGAAGTAAACGAAGAACAACAGGTAATCATTGACGAAAAAGACAGCACAACTGCTGGTGTTTTTTCTAAATTAGATGAAACTGCTTCAAGAACTGAGGATTGGGTTGCTAAAAATCAAAAAATCATTATTGGTTTAGTTGCTGGTATTGCAGTTGCTACTATTGGTTATTTGGCTTACCAAAAATTTATTGAAAACCCTAAGCAGGACGAAGCGGCAAACGAAATGTTTGTAGCGCAGCAAAACTTTCAAAAAGCTGTTGATGGTGTAGCGAGTGATTCTTTATATAAATTGGCATTAAACGGATCTGAAGGTAAATTTGGATTTGTAAAAATTGCTGATGAATATTCAGGAACTGATGCTGGAAATCTGGCAAATTACTATGCTGGTATGGCATATTTAAATACAGGTAAATTTGATGATGCTATCAAATATTTAGGAGAATTTAAATCAGATGATTTAATTTTAAGTGCTTTGGCAACCGGAGCAATTGGAGATGCTTATTCTCAAAAAAACAATCAAAAAGAAGCTTTAGACTATTATGTAAAAGCTGCTGAATCTAACAAAAACGATTTTACAACACCTCGTTTTTTGTTAAAAGCTGCTAAAACGGCTATTGCTTTAGGCCAGAAAGAAGATGCTTTAAAATACTTAAATGATATTAAAGATAACTTCGATGCAACTCCTGAGGCTGGTTCTGTTGATGCTTTGATTGGATTAGCACAATAAAAATTTCAGACTTTAGATTTTAGATTGTAGATTTGTATTTAAGAATATAAACTCTTAAATAAAAAAATCTAAAATACTACAGATGGCTACCGAAAATAAAAATTTATCAGAATACGATAAAAACACGATCCCAAATGCGAAAGACTTTCGATTTGGGATTGTTGTTTCTGAGTGGAACGATGTTATAACAGAAGGACTTTATAATGGCGCTTTTGATGCCTTAATTGATTGTGATGTTCCTGCACAGCAAATTATTCGCTGGAATGTTCCGGGAAGTTTTGAATTGATTTACGGCGCAAAAAAAATGCTTCAGACACAAAATGTCGATGCGGTTATTGTAATCGGATGCGTAATTCAGGGCGAAACGAAACACTTTGATTTTGTCTGCGAAGGCGTTACACAAGGAATAAAGGATTTAAATGTTCAGACTGATATTCCGGTTATCTTTTGCGTTTTAACAGATAATAACATGCAGCAATCTATTGACAGAAGCGGCGGTGTTCACGGAAACAAAGGAACCGAAGCTGCAATAGCTGCTATAAAAATGGCTTATATTCGTCAGCAGGCTTCAATTTCACATCCTTTTAATCAGCCATTATTGACTTCAGGAGCACTTCAAATTGAAGAAACGCCTGTTAAAATCGAGAAAGAATAAAACACATTTGTTTTAAAAATATTAAAACCTGTACTGTGTCATAATAGTATAGGTTTTTTGTTTTTTTTATGACTTTAGATATTCTGAATCACAATCAAAATTCACTAAATTTGTCCAACTTGGTTTAGATTTAAATCAAAATCTTAAATCGTTAATCTACAATCTAAAATTTTAAATGTCGAGTATTATTCAATTACTTCCTGATCACGTTGCTAACCAGATTGCTGCAGGAGAAGTGGTTCAAAGACCCGCTTCTGTTGTGAAAGAATTGTTAGAAAATGCTGTTGATGCAAAGGCAACTGATATTAAATTGATAATAAAAGATGCCGGCAAATCATTAGTTCAGGTTATTGATAATGGTGTTGGAATGACCGTTACAGACGCACGTTTGTGTTTTGAACGCCATGCAACGTCCAAAATTCGTCAGGCCGAAGATTTATTTTCTCTTGCTACTAAAGGTTTTCGCGGAGAGGCTTTAGCTTCTATTGCGGCAATCGCGCACATGGAAATGAAAACCAAACAAGAACAGGATGAGCTTGGAACACATATTATTATTGAAGGAAGTAAATTTATTTCGCAGGAAGTAGCGGTTCTGCCAAAAGGAACCTCATTTGCGGTTAAAAATTTATTTTTTAATATTCCGGCACGCCGTAACTTCTTAAAATCAGATACAGTTGAATTTCGTCATGTAATGGATGAATTTCAGCGTGTAGCTTTGGCACACCCGAACATTCATTTTAGTTTTTATCATAACGGAAGCGAATTGTATAATCTTCCGGCTGCCGGATATCGCCAGCGAATTGTTGGAATCATGTCTGGTAAAACCAATGAAAAACTGGTTCCAGTAAAGGAAGATACCGAAATTATAAACGTTCAGGGATTTGTCTGTAAACCTGAATTTGCTAAGAAAAACAGGGGAGAGCAGTTCTTTTTTGTAAATGATCGTTTTATAAAAAGCGGCTATCTGCATCATGCGGTTATGGCAGCTTATGACGGGCTTTTGAAAGACGGCTGTCAGCCAAGTTATTTCTTATACCTTCAGGTTCCGCCAAATACAATTGATATCAATATTCATCCAACCAAAACAGAAATTAAGTTTGATGATGAACAGGCTCTTTACGCCATTTTAAGAGCTTCTATAAAACACAGTTTAGGGCAGTTTAATGTCGCTCCGGTTTTGGATTTTGACAGAGACTCAAATTTAGATACGCCTTATCATTACAAAGATCTGGATGCAGAAGTGCCCACAATTCAGGTTGATGGAACTTTTAACCCTTTTACAGATGATAAAACCAATCAGCATTATGCAAAAGCGGTTTCTGGATCAGGTACAGGAAGTTATAATTCCGGTTCCTCTTCCTCGTCTTCATCTTATTCGGGATATTCTAAAAGAGTAGAACCAATGGCAAGCTGGGAAAGTTTGTATGTTGGTCTGGATACAGAAAATTCAGAAAGCATGGAAAGTTTTCCTTTTGCTTTTGAAAACGAAGAAGTAACATCATCTTTGTTTAATGATGATGAAGTAGAACAGGCAAGTCAGAAAACCTATCAAATTCATAAAAAATATATTGTTTCGCCAATAAAATCCGGAATGATAATCGTGGATCAGCAGCGGGCACACCAGCGCATTTTATACGAGCAATTTTTGCTGAATATGACGGTAAATCAGGCTTCAAGCCAGCAATTGCTTTTTCCGTTAGATTTGTTTTATTCTTCTGCAGAAATGAAATTAATTGAAGAATTAAAACCTTCTTTAGAAACAACAGGCTTTGTTTTTGAGCAAGCGCAAAGCGATCATATTGTAATTTCAGGAATTCCGGTAAACATTACCGAAAGCGAAGTTTCTATAGTAATCGAACAATTATTAAGCGATTTGCAGGACGGAATTCCGGCCAGCAGTTACAGTCAAAATGATACTATTGCCAAATCGATGGCAAAAAGTTTAGCGGTTAAAACAGGATCTTACTTAACCGAAAAAGAGCAGGACAATCTGGTAAACGGATTGTTTGCCTGCAAAGATCCAAATATTTCACCTTTTCAAAAACCTACTTTCATTACTATGCGTGTGGAAGATATAGATAAAAAGTTTGCCTTATGATGAATATAACGCCAGTAGTTAAACAGCTGCTAATCATTAATATAATATTTTTTATTGGTACTCAGTTAGTTCCCGTATCGTACGAATATTTAGCATTATTTTTTCCTGAAAATCCGGGATTTAAAGTTTGGCAGCCTATCACGCATATGTTTATGCATGGCGGTTTTTCTCATATTGCATTCAATATGTTCGCTTTATATTCTTTTGGTTCAACATTAGAGCATTTTTGGGGAGGAAGAAAATTTTTATTTTTCTACATTTCCTGCGGACTCGGAGCAGCTTTAGTGAATTTTGCAGTAAACTATTATTTTTATCAGGATAGCTTGAATATTTTATTAGAAAATGGCTATCACAAAGCAGATATTCTTAATTTGTTAAATAGCGGTAAAATAGATACAAGATGGCAGGAGATTTTGACTGCTTCAGAATTTAAACATTTCATGAATGCTTATCTGGGAACTGTTGTTGGTGCTTCGGGAGCTATTTATGGTTTACTTGTCGCGTTTACTTTTATGTTTCCAAATGCAGAACTTGGAATTCTGTTTATACCAATTCCTATTAAAGCTAAATATTTTGTGCCAATTTATATGCTTTTGTTCGATGGATTTTTTGGGATTTTTGGAAGTTCTTTAATGGGAATAGATTCTGGAATAGCTCATTATGCACATATCGGCGGTGCTTTTTTCGGTTTTATGATTATGTGGTACTGGAAAAAAAATCAGTTTAACAATAATCGATGGAATTAAATTTTTAACTTTAATTAAATTTAAAAACCAAAAGAGAACTTTATGAATATTCTTGACGATTTAAAACTTCAATATAAATTGGGCGGCATTGCAATGCAGGTTATTTATTGGAATGTTGCATGTTTTTTTATTTCGCTAATTTTTTTCTATCAGTTTTCAACTGGTCAGTTTATTTTTCCAAACTGGCTGGCTCTGTCATCAGATCCTCAGATTTTCATTTTTAAACCATGGACTTTTTTAACGTATGCGTTTTTTCATTTCGGATTTATGCATTTGTTATTTAATATGCTGGTTTTAAACTTCGCAAGTAATTTGTTCCTTACTTTTTTTACTCAAAAACAATATTTAGGATTGTATATTTTAGGTGCAATTTTTTCTGGAATTGTATTTGCCTTAAGTTTTTATGTTTTAGGAACTTCAGCTTCAATAGTTGGTGCATCGGCCGCTATAATGGCGATTTTAGTTGCAGCAACAACCTATCAGCCATTAATGAATGTCAGATTGTTTCTTTTTGGAAATGTCAAACTCTGGCACATTACCGGCATAATTTTAGTTTTAGATTTAATGCAGTTCCGTTTAGAAAATATGGGAGGACATATCTCGCATTTAGCCGGAGCATTTTTTGGATTTATCTTTATAAAACTGCTTCAAAACGGAACAGATTTAAGCAGGATTGTTTCCAGAACATTGGATTTCTTTGCTAATCTCTTTAGAAAATCCCCAACGACCCCATTTACAAAAGTTCATAAGAATTACAAAAAACCTACAGAAAAATCGACATCAAGAATTGTTACAAAGGACAAAACGCAGCAGCAGATTGATGAAATTTTAGACAAAATCAGCCAATCCGGATATGATTGTCTGACAAAAGAAGAAAAAGAGTTTTTATTTAAAGCTGGAAAATAATCCTTAGCAGAAAAATATGAAAAACCTTTCGTGGTTTAATAAGATAATGTTCTTTTTGAATATAGTGCTGACTGTGCTTACTTTCAGTGTCTATATTTTACCTTTTTTGGCACCTAAAAGTTTTCCGCTTTTATCGGTGCTTACGCTGTTTATGCCGGCTTTTTTTGTTGCAAACGGATTGTTCTTTGTTTATTGGGCAATTCAGTTTAAAAAGCGCCTTATTTTGTCTGGTTTAGTTTTGTTGACCGGAATTACTTTTATCAGCAAATTCTATAAATTCTCAGCCAAAGAATATATTAAAGATGAAAAGGATTTCTCTGTAATGAGTTACAACGTTCGTTTATTTAATGTTTTTAAATGGCTGGACCGTGATGATATTCCGGAAAATATAAAAGCATTTATCGATGAAAAAGATCCCGATATTTTGTGTGTTCAGGAATATTCGAACTCAGCGCATATTGATTTAAAAGTATACCCGCATCGCTATATTTTTATTGATGGAAAACAGATAAAAACAGGACAGGCCATTTTTTCTAAATTTCCTATTATAGACGAAGGAAAAATTGTTTTTCCTAAATCTGATAATAACGTAGTGTATGCTGATATTAAACGCGGAAAAGATGTTATTCGTGTTTATAACATGCACTTGCAGTCTATTAAAATATCTCCGGATGTCAGTGAGATTTCAGACGATATTGATAATGTAAATCAGAAGAAATCACAGCGAATTTATGCCAGAATCAGTAAAGGATTTACGCAGCAGCAGGAACAGGCTGAAATTTTTAAAGAGCATATCAGGAAATGCCAGTACCCGATTATTATTTGCGGAGATATGAATAACAGTCCGTTTTCATACGTTTACCGAAATATCAAGGGTAAACTCAAAGATGCTTTTGAAGAAGCGGGAGAAGGCTTTGGAGCGACTTATAAGTTTAAGTATTATCCAGCCCGAATCGATTATATTTTTACAGATACTAAAATGAAAGTAAAGCAGTTTGAAAGTTTTTCTGATTTTGAAAACTCTGATCATTACCCCATAATGACAAGACTTTCAATAGATCAGTTTTAGATTATTTTCTGAGTTTTTAAATAATCTGCGGCAAACTTCCCTTCATTAAAAAGTAAATCCAAAACACTTAAATTATTGATGAATCCGTGTTTGTCATCAAAAACCTGAGTATATTTTTCAAATGCGTTTTGATCTTTTTTTCCGTTTGCTAAATATCTGAAATCAGAAATATTTTCTACTTCGTGAAAGTATTCTGTAGTTTTTTCAAATTCAATTTTCATTCGAAGACATTTGGTAACTGTGTCAAAGACTTCCATATTTAAGTCCATTAGAAAAGTATGCTTTTTTTCAAAAATAGACACAATATCATCTTCAAAATATTCAAAAAACGGAGAACTTCTATACGCCGCTTCAAGTGATTTAAAATGTTGTTTCTGCCAGTCAAATTCATTCTCGATCAAAACATCCTTTGTCTTTTGATGAACAGCTTTAGAGTGTTTTATTGGAATATTTAATAACTGAATTCCGTTTGGACTATAGATGTACGTTCTGTTTCTGTTAGTTTGTTTTTGAAAATTATCTTCCATTTCAAAAATTATATTTTCAGATTGAGCCATAACTGCAAAATGGCTGATAGAAGGAAAATAAGTAGGAAGTAATAACGAATTCATGATTATAATTTTTTGTTTAATCGGTAAATCGTTTAACCGTACTTTTTAAGAAACGATTAAACGATTTGCCGGATCAACGAATAAACGTCTTTTTTATGCTTTATTCTGTTTTCTTTTTTTCCAAAAAAATTCTCCAACAAAGTAAAGTGCAAGAATAATTAGGAAATATTTAAAATAAGATTGCGGCTGTCCTTCTCCGTCAACAGTAGTGAAAACTCTGCTCCAGCGAATTTTATTAATGCCCTTTCCGTTTGTATCCCAGCTCATCCAGATAAAAACTGGTTTTCCTACGATATGATTTTCAGGAACATAACCCCAGTAACGACTGTCTTCAGAATTATGACGGTTGTCTCCCATCATCCAGTAGTAATTTTGTTTAAAAGTATAAGTGTTCGTTTCTTTACCGTTTATGATAAATTTAGAACCTTTTAATTCTAAGGTGTTTCCTTCGTAGTTTGTTATGATTTCTTTGTAAAATGGAAGAGATTCGTTGGTAAGAGCAACTGTTTTTCCAGCTTCAGGAATATAAATTGGACCAAAGTTATCCTGATTCCATTTGTTAATATGAGGGAAAATTGCATTGTCGTTTCCTTTGTCGATTTCTCTTATTACAGCAGTTATGCCGGGAGTATTTTTTAAACGCTCCGCGCTTGCTTCAGTCAAAGCTCTGAAATAAAGTGTATCTCTTTTTTCTGTTCTAAAACCTGCAGGATCTGTAATGTCTAATTCTTTAAATAAAGATTCAAAATCTACAGGAGTTTTTCCGTCTAAAGCTACAGAATATGAATATTGTGGTTTTGCTCTTTCTGGTAAAATTAGTTTTTTTCCGTTGATAAAAACAAAACCATCTTTAATAGATAAACTGTCACCAGGAATACCAACACATCTTTTTACGTAATTGGATTTCTTGTCGATTGGTTTTATTACACCTGGTCTTCCTTTTGGTTCATAAAAATAATGAACCGTATCAACAGGCCAGTTGAATACTACAATGTCATTTCTCTTTATATTTTCAAAAGCAGGAAGTCTGAAATAAGGCAATTGCGGCCAGCTTAAATATGATTTTCTTTTTGTTAAAGGAATAGAATCATGAACCATTGGTAAAGCAACAGTTGTCATTGGAACTCTTGGTCCGTAATTTACTTTGCTTACAAATAAGAAATCTCCAATCAATAAAGATTTTTCTAATGAAGAAGTTGGGATTGTATAAGGCTGAATTACATAAGTATGCACTAAAGTAGCTACTATAATAGCAAAAAGAAGTGAACTTACTGTATCTGCTGTTTTGTTTTCAGTAGTTAGTTTTCTGTCAGCATGATATTCTAATTTTTGCGTATAGTTTACATAATAGATATAAAAGCCAAGAGTAAAAATCCCCAAAATAGTATCTAAAGTTGATTTTTTACCAAAGGTTCTCAGTGTTTCTACCCAAACAACCGGAAACATGATCAGGTTAATAATTGGAATGAAAAGTAATAAAGTCCACCATGCTGGACGGCCAATAATTTTCATTAAAACAATCGAATTGTAAACCGGTACTGCTGCTTCCCAGCTTTTTCTCCCTGCTGCCTGATACAATTTCCAAGTTCCTAAGAAGTGAATAACCTGCACTGCTAAGAAAAATACGAACCAAAGATATAGTGTCATGATTTTTTAATTTATGTTTTTCGATTTTAAGGTTTAACCTTAAAATCCAAATGTTTTTAATTTAAGTTTAATACATCTTTCATTGTGAAAACACCCTGTTTTCCTGCAAGCCATTCTGCTGCAATTACTGCGCCCAGGGCAAAACCTTCACGATTGTGAGCAGTATGTTTTATTTCGATGCTGTCGATAGGAGAATCGTAATTTACGGTATGTGTTCCCGGAACTTCTCCAATTCTTTTCGCTTCAATACGAATCTCGTTGCTTTTTGCTTCGTCTAAAGTCCAGTTAGAATAATTGCTGTTTTGAATTACGCCTTGTGCTAAAGAAATGGCAGTGCCGCTTGGTGCATCCAGTTTATGGATATGATGAATTTCTTCCATCGAAACTTTATAAGAATCGAATTGATTCATGATTTTCGCTAAATATTCATTTAATCCAAAGAAGATATTTACGCCCAGACTGAAATTGGAGCTGGAAATAAAACCGCCGTTTTTCTCCTTGCAAAGTGCGATCATTTCATCATAATGTTCAAGCCATCCTGTTGTTCCGGAAACTACAGGAACATTAGCGTTAAAAGAAGCTGAAATGTTATTAACGGCAGCTGTTGGTACACTGAAATCGATGGCGACATCTGCCGTAGAAAGTCCGTCGTATGTATTAAACTCGTCTTTTTTTAAGACAATTTCGTGACCTCTTTCTAAAGCAATTCTTTCAATTACTTTACCCATTTTTCCGTATCCTAAAAGCGCAATTTTCATTTTTTGTGTATTTGTAAATTTTAAATAGACAGAGGCTATTTAAAAACGATAATTAAAAGTTAGACCAACGTTAGGTTTAAATGTTACATCGGCGGGATAAATTTCCGGACGAAGTGATAATCTTTCATTTACATTAAATTGAATCAAAGCGGCATCAACATTGGCGTCTATAATGTTCAAAACGTAAAATCCGACAACAAATAAAGCAGAAAGATCACGGTTTCGCTGATAAAATTTCTGGCCGGCAATAAGTCTGCTGTCATCCAGATATTCATATTTATCATCATTGTATCCTTCTAACCTGCGTTTGTATGCGTCACGATAATCGTGATATTTTTTATTGTTGTCAATATAAAAATATAAGCTCGTACCTATTGCTCCGTAAACAAGCGGAATTTTCCAGTATTTTTTATTGTATGCCTGACCAAGACCGGGTAAAATAGCCGAATAAAAGGCTGCTTTTGCCGGAGTAAGCGGGTCTATTTCCTGTAATGCAGAAGTGTCTTTAACGACTAAAACCGTGTCTTTTTTTACCTGGGCAAAAAGAGAAACGGTTCCTATAAGAAAGAACAATATACTTATGGGGACAATTTTATTCACTATCCGTTTATTAATTTTATAATTCTATTAAAGTCGGCTTCAGAATTAAATGGAATTGTAATTTTTCCTTTTCCATTGCCAGCCACTTTAATATCAACTTTCGCACCAAAATAGTCGTTGAAAGAATTTTTTTGTGTTTCTCTCACTACAAATGAAGAATCAGGCTTAGCTTTTCCTTCTTCTTTTGGTTTTAAGCTTTCATGGTAGTTTTTTACTAAAGTTTCAGTTTCACGAACAGATAAGTTCTGACTCACAATTTTTTGATAGATATCAGTCTGAACGTCTAAATCTTCAATATTGATGATTGCGCGGCCGTGACCCATACTAATAAAACCATCACGAATACCAGTTTGAATAATCGGATCTAGTTTTAAAAGACGTAAATAATTCGCAATTGTAGAACGTTTTTTTCCAACGCGCTCGCTCATTTGTTCTTGTGTTAATTGAATTTCGTCAATTAAACGCTGGTACGAAAGAGCAATCTCAATTGGGTCTAAGTCATGGCGCTGAATGTTTTCAACCAAAGCCATAACCAGAGACTCATTGTCATTGGCAATACGAATATAAGCCGGAACATGAGTTAGTCCAACTAAAGTCGAAGCACGTAAACGACGCTCTCCGGAAATTAACTGGTATTTGTTAAAATCTAATTTTCGAACAGTAATAGGTTGAATTACACCAAGTTCTTTAATAGAAGTCGCTAGTTCGCGTAATGATTCTTCATTAAAATTGCTTCTGGGCTGAAACGGATTTATTTCGATAGCACTTATTTCAAGCTCAATAATATTTCCAACAACCTTATCAGCATTTTTGTCTTCTACTGATGTAATGTCGTTTTCCGGATCTTTTAATAACGCTGATAATCCTCTTCCTAAGGCTTGTTTTTTAATTGCTTTTGTCATAAAAACTATTTACTGTTTTTCTTTATAATTTCTTGAGCTAAATTAATGTAATTAACTGCACCTTTGCTTGTAGCGTCATAATTAATGATGCTTTCGCCAAAACTTGGTGCCTCGCTTAATTTTACATTTCGCTGTATAACGGTATCAAAAACCATATCATTAAAGTGTTTCTGAACCTCTTCAACAACCTGATTTGATAAACGTAACCTTGAATCATACATTGTAAGTAATAATCCTTCGATGTCAAGATCAGGGTTATGTATTTTTTGAATACTTTTTATGGTGTTCAGTAATTTTCCTAATCCTTCCAGCGCAAAATATTCACATTGAATAGGAATAACTACAGAATCAGCAGCAGTTAAAGCATTTAAAGTTAATAAACCTAATGAAGGTGCGCAGTCGATAATGATATAATCATACTCGTCTTTTACACTTTCTAATGCTGTTTTAAGCATGTATTCTCTGTTTTCTTTGTCGACCAATTCGATTTCGATGGCAACAAGGTCAATGTGAGCAGGAATTACGTCAACATTTGGTGCTGTACATTGAATAACAGTTTCTTTTGGTGTGTGGCTGTGTTCAAGTATTTGGTATGTACCAACTTCAACAGATTCTACGTCAATCCCAAGACCTGATGTAGCATTTGCCTGAGGATCAGCATCGATTAATAATACTTTTTTCTCTAAAACACCTAATGAGGCTGCAAGATTTACAGATGTTGTAGTTTTTCCAACGCCTCCTTTTTGATTAGCAATCGCAATGATTTTGCCCATTTATTTTCTGAATTTTGAACCGTAAAAATACAATTATTTATGGTTTTTGAAAATCTATTTTGTTAACATTTATGAAACTTCATTTAATCGGTGTTTGATGGGTCTTCGGCACAAAATAATTTTAGTTGTGAATAAAATTGCCGGTTTAAATTTTGATTATTTGGCTTTGTTTATGCTTTAAAAGAGGTGTAAATCTGGTTTGGCTTTGAAGAAACGGTTTACTTGATTTTTAAAATTTCGATTGTTACATACACTAAACCGCTTTTTTTGTTAGAAGCAATTTTCATAAATGCTTTTTTTGTTAAATCAATTTCTCTTCCTTTAATAAAAGGCCCTCTGTCTGTAATTTTTACTATAACAAATTTATTGTTTATTTCGTTTGTAACTTTCAGCATGGTGCCAAACGGAAATTTTTTATGGGCCGCAGTCATAGCACTGTTATTAAATTTTGCTCCACTGGCTGTTTTTCTTCCATTAAATTTATCATGATAATAAGAGGCGTGAGCATTTTTCATGTATAAAGTATATTCTTCCTTTGTAATATCGACGTTTGGGGAAGATTGTTTATTTTGTGCAGCAACCGCTATGGAAACAGCTAAAGCAATAGATAAGAATGTCGTTTTCATTTTTTTATTCTGTTGAACGGCAAAAAAACTCCATTGAAAAAAAATAAATTTATTGTATAAGGTTTATTTATATCATTAAAAGACAGATTTAGGGTCTTTGTATAGTTTTTGATAAGAAAATTGAAAACAAACAGGTTAAAGTTTATTGCTATTTTCGAATCCCTGAAAAACTATACTATTATCAAACCAAAAAGATTATTTTATGATTAAAAAGTTAATTTCAGCATGTACTGCATTTTCGGTCATGCTTATACTTTGCAGCTTTGCGGCACCTCAGGCACCCGATGAAAAAATTCAGGAGAATAAGACAGAAGGCAAGGTTGTTTACAACAAAAACAAACACAGCATGACATTATCATGGCCGGAATTTGGTTCTTCCGGAAACTATGTAATTACCAGAGGCGGCAGCCGGCTAGCTTTAGACTTTGCTGCTGTTGGTTCTACTTCTAAATTAGTATTTACAGACAGTAAACCAAATAAAAATAAATATGAGAACTATTATAAAATTACACGTAACTCTGTAACAATAGTACTATCATTAGAAAAACAGATTTTTGGACACAATATGTACTTCTATGATAGAAAATATGAAAAGGCAGAAACGGCTAAGAATGATATTAATTCGCAATTTGGAGCAATTGGCTTAGGCGGTTCCAATGGCGAGTGGACCACGAAGCGTCAGGCTTATTATTTAAAAGCCAATATTAAGGGGCAGACTTACGATTCGGGCGGGTCAGGTTCTGCTTCATCTCCAGAGGCCAATTCGATAGAATTAGGATTTTACTCTCATATTGGAGGTTTGGGCAAAGTTCCTTCAGATGTTAAATTAGGTTCAATATTCACCAGGCCTCATCTTTCGGGAGGAGCAAATGCGACCTGTACTTTTTGGCGTTCTGTGGAAAATGTAGAAGTGATGCGGGATTTTGCATGGACGGTTTCTCAATCAACCAGTGCAAGAAGAATTTTAATTGAAAGTACTTCTAAATATATTTCAGATGTTGGAAATACTAACTTTTGGGGAAGCGGAGGTTTTATTGCCGATGCAAATTATACCTCTTCCAGACCAAATTGGGGCGGACAACAGCAATGGTATACCAGAAATGCCGTTTTTCCTTTAGGTTCAGGAGCAATGGGCGGTTCTTATAATATGGTTTGGCAGGGATGTGTTAATCCGCCGCAGGCAAACGATATAAATGCCCCAATTCCTACTACACCTATTATTAGAGAAAAACCTTTTCTTTTTATAGACAGCGATGGTGAATACAAAGTATTTGTTCCGGCATGGCAAAAAGACAGAGTAGGAGTTTCATGGTCATCAACAGATATGGGAAAAGGTAAAGTTCAGGATTTGCTTACTCAATGGTATGTTGCCAAAGAAGGTGATACTAATGTAGAAATTAATAATGCATTAAAAGCCGGAAAAAATATATTTTTTACTCCGGGACATTATACATTGAATGCACCTATACAGGTAAACAGAAAAGATGCAATACTTCTGGGAGCAGGCATTGCTTCGGTAACATTAGAACCTGCTGAAAAAAATACCTGGGGATGTATTTATGCTGATGATAAAGACGGAATCATTATTGCCGGACTTCTTATGGATTCCTTTAATAGTACCACTTACCAAATTAGAATTGGTAATGAAGGCGCAAAGGCAGATCATGCTGCAGATCCTATCTTGTTATCGGATATTACTTGCAGGGTTGGAGGTGTTCAGTCAAAAAATATTCAGATACAGGCTGCTATGCAGATAAACAGCAATAACGTGATTGGTGATCATTTTTGGTTGTGGCGTGCCGATCATGGTTCTCAAAAAGGCGGAGACGCACGCTGGGTAAGAGACAGATGTAAAAACGGACTTATAGTTACGGGTAATGATGTTACACTTTATGCCTTATTTGTAGAGCATTTTCAGGAATATGAAGTATTGTGGCTTGGAGAACGCGGCAGAACTTATTTCTTTCAAAACGAGCCGCCGTATGATGCGCCAAATCAGGCAGCTTGGAGCAGTCAGTCAGGCAGAGTAGACGGTTATGCAGCATTTAAAGTCGCTAATATGGTAAAAGATCATCATACAATTGGACTGGGTTCTTATGCCGTTTTTACCGGAACTGATGGAAAAGTAAATAAGAAAAACGGATTTGAAATACCAAACAGCCCAAATGTAAAACTCGAAAAAATGTGTATAACTCGTTTTGCAGGTTCGGGGAATATCCAAAATGTTATCAACGGTACTGGCGGAAGTACAACAGATGGCGTAAAACGTGTCGCATTATATAATAATGGTGATGGTACACAGCCTTATGATGAAGAATTTGCTTTGCCAAATCATGAATCATATCCTGTTTATATTGTCATGGAGAAGTAAATAAGATATATTTTTTAAAATAGCCCGTGGTTTCAACTAGAGAACGTAGCGTGATAATATAATGCGTCCCCGTTGAAATCACGGGCTATTGTTTTAAATGAGATAAATTTTTAGAAACCTATAATCTTGATTGATTTTATATTTCAGTTTAAAGCAAAAAAAAAAGTCTTTCCAGAAATGAAAAGACTTTTGTCGGGGTGGCAGGATTCGAACCTGCGGCCTCCTGCTCCCAAAGCAGGCGCGATAACCGGGCTACGCTACACCCCGAAGATGCATTTGTTGTAGTGCCCGAAAGCGGATGCAAATATAGGAATAAAATTTGTTTACAAAAGGAAAAAATGAAAATAAATAAAACTTATTTTGAGATAGCTATTTCAGATTTATTTTCGGCGTTATTTTTTATAATAAAGTTTACATTTGCATCACAAAAAAACAATACACATTATGTCAGATACAATCGAAAAAATTAAATGCCTTATTATAGGTTCTGGCCCTGCAGGATATACTGCGGCAATTTATGCTGCCAGAGCAAACATGAATCCGGTTTTATATCAGGGAATGCAGCCTGGAGGCCAGTTGACAACAACTAATGAAGTAGAAAATTTTCCAGGTTATGTTGATGGTGTTACAGGACCGGAAATGATGGTTCAGCTGCAGGAACAAGCCAAACGTTTTGGTGCTGATATTCGTGATGGATGGGCTACAAAAGTAGATTTTTCAGGAGATATTCATAAAGTTTGGATTAATGATGCAATCGAGTTACACTGTGAAACTGTAATTATTTCTACAGGTGCTTCTGCTAAATATTTAGGATTACCATCAGAACAGCATTATTTAAATATGGGCGGGGGAGTTTCTGCCTGCGCTGTCTGCGACGGATTTTTCTACCGTAATCAGGAAGTTGTGATTGTTGGGGCAGGAGATTCGGCTTGTGAAGAAGCACATTACTTATCTAAACTTTGTAAAAAAGTAACGATGTTAGTAAGAAGCGAAAGATTCAGAGCTTCTAAAATTATGGAAGAAAGAGTTCGCAAAACAGAAAATATCGAAATTTTGATGAACCACGATACTGTTGAAGTTTTAGGAGATCAAAATGTGGTACATGCTATTAAAGCATTAAATAAAACTACAGGTGAAGTTATCGAAATTCCTGCAACGGGATTTTTCGTAGCAATTGGCCACAAACCAAACACAGATATTTTTAAAGATTACATCACTCTTGATGAAACCGGATATATTGTAAACACTCCGGGAACATCCAAAACAAATGTTGAAGGTGTTTTCGTAGCCGGAGATGCTGCAGACCACGTTTACCGTCAGGCAATTACTGCTGCAGGCACAGGTTGTATGGCGGCACTTGATGCTGAAAGATATTTAGCTTCAAAAGAATAATTTTTTAGTTTCAGGTTTCAGATTTTCTTTGTTTCAGGTTAATTTGAGCTTCTTATAAATATAAAAGTCCCGTTCGATGAGCGGGACTTTTTTTTTATTTAAAAGTATTATGGTGTAGTATTATCTCATTTTGTGTCATTTCGACGAAGGAGAAATCTCCGCGAGAAACTCTGCAAAGTGAGTCAATCTTTATGAAATACTATAAATGACAAACAAGTTGATTAAAAAATTCTGGAACTCTGTTCCTTATATGTTTAGTAAAAAAACTCAGTATCTTAGCATCTTAGAACCTTATTTAATCTTCTTAAACAACTTTGCTTCTTCAGAAAAACGGGTTAACTGAATTGCTGCATTTCCGTACAAAGTAAGTTCCGCTTTATCTCCAACAGCGATTGAAACATTAGTTTCGGCTAATATAGTGGCTGCAGAATTGTTTTCGGCTGTTACATTTGCTTCTTTTAAAGTGAATTTTGTTCCTGTAAAAACCGAATTATTGTCTAAACGAATCGTTGCTTTTTCAGCAATTCCTTCTATAGCCGCATTTGCTTTTTGGTACAAATCACATTTAAATTTGATGGCAGAAACCAAAGTTTTAATAGAAGCATTTTTACTCAACTGTAGATTTCCGTCGTCGGCTTTTAGGTTTAATTCTGTTTTGGATTTATCATCTGCAATTAAACTGAATTTCTTTGAATTTACATTCAGGTATAATTTAGAATAATCAAAACTATTAAAAGTAATATCATCTAATTGAATTTCCTGAATCGCATAAACTTTAGAATCATTTTTACTGATTACTTTTTTTAGTGAACTTGTATAGGTAATTTTTACCGAAAGTTTTTTGAAAATAGTGCTTTCTTTTGATGTGTATAAGCGAAGTGTTTTATCTCTTAAATCCATCCCGATGATTTCGTGAAGATTATCATCGGCTTCAATTTTAATCTCGTTTTTCTCCCCTTTTTCAAGATAAACCTCTAAGTTATCATCTACTTCAAGTGCATCGAAACTTTCTACTTCTTTAACAGATGTTGTTACAATTTTAGATCCTTTTACTCTTTCTCTCTTTTGAGCAAAAGTTAATGTTGTAAACAAAAGCAACAGGAATAGTGCTGTATTTTTTTTCATTAATTCTAGATTTGATTTTAGCAAATATAAAAAAATCATCCACTTTAGATGAATGATTTCTTTTATATTTAACAGTTAAAAAATGTTAGCTCTGACTAACGCTTCCGCCTGAACTTGCAGTTTTGTC
The DNA here is from genome assembly GCF_001429765.1 of Flavobacterium sp. Root901. Classification (GTDB taxonomy): domain Bacteria; phylum Bacteroidota; class Bacteroidia; order Flavobacteriales; family Flavobacteriaceae; genus Flavobacterium. The sequence goes on along the minus strand of NZ_LMJB01000009.1, from coordinate 190,331 downwards.
GATCGTTTTAGGAACATTATTGTAATTAATATTTCCGCCGCTGCTCGCATGTGCTTTTAGGTTTAAAATAGGATGAACACTGATAACGCCTCCGCTTGAAACTTCTGCATCAACATCATTTGCCAATAATTTTCCGGCTTCGATTGAAGACCCGCTTGATGCTGAAGTCTGGATTTTTAATGCTTTTCCTTTAATATCAATTGAGCTTCCGCTGCTTGAATTACAAGAAATATTGTCAGATTCTACATCTACGTGCATTGATGCCGCACTTGAAGTTTCTAGTTCTATATTTTGTGCCTGAAGTGTATTTTTACTTGTAACAGTAGAAGCGCTTGATGCTTCAATTTTACTAACATGAGGCATTTTTACCGTTACTTTTTTCATGTTAACATTACGGAAAGAACTGAATTTGCATTTGATAATCAACGTTCCGTTTTCGACCGTAGTAATTATTTCTTTTTGCAGGTTATCATCGGCTTCCACGGTAATGTCTACTGAATCAGACTGCTGGATAACTAAATCTATTGCATTGCTTACTTCGATGTTTTTAAAATCTCCCTGAACAATTCTTTTTTCAGTTGTTACATTTCCGCTTCCTTCAATGGTTTTTATATTAAAGTTGCATGAAGCAAACAATAATGCGGTAATTGTGGCAATAATAAATTTCGTAATGTGAATGATTATTTTGATCATGGCTTAGTTAATTTTAATTATAACTCCGTTTTTATCAGTGGTTAGCTTTCCATTAGTTTTTTTACCGTTTAGAACTTCTTTTCCGTTTATTTTAATAGAAACTTCTTTTACAGTATCATTTTCAATGTTGTTTTCTTCATTATAATCTCCGTCATGATCTTCGTTCATTTCTTCTGCTGGGCAGTTCAGACATTTAATTTTAGCGCCTTCTACTTTATAGTTATAATTTCCGCTAAAGTGTAAGTTGAAAAAATCATCTTCAGAATCATCATAATCCTGTATTGATGCGTCTGGTTTAAATAATTGACCTTCTGGCAAATATAAGAACACATCTACTTCCTGACCTCTGAATTTGTTTTTAACGTCTGTCAGAAAATAATTATCCAAAATTAAACGATTTCCGTTAACCTGGTATTTAAAATTGATTTTTTCTGCTCTTTTTTTCGCATTTGTAAATGAATTTCCTCTTGCGCTTTTTTCTACCTGAACATAAGGAGAAGCTTCATCAGTACGTAAAACATGTAAACGAACATCTGTTGAGTACATTACATCGTTTCCTGCAGAATCCTGAACAAACTGAAAATCTCCGTGACGATTTAAATCTTTAGCGTAATAATCATTATATCTGAATTTTACATATAAAGTATCTTTTGGCGTGATTGCAATTGTTTTCTTTTCTACCACTTTATTATCGCGTGAAATTTCAGTAGCTTGTTTAATTCCAATACTAATTGCAATGGCAACAGCAATAATCCATACGGCCAGCAATGTATATTTAGTAATGTTGCCAATCGATTTTAAATTTGGAGATAACAATTTAAATCCTAATAATGTTAAGAAGAAAAACGGAATCCCAACTGCAAAAAGCATTAATAACCCGAAAGACCATAAAGGATATTCTGTAAAGTTGCCGGCATCAACAAAATTCTGCCATGGGAAATCAACAAAAGCATTTGTTCCTAAAGTAAAAACCCCAATTAATAACATGATTAAAACTGCAATTCCCGACATGATTAAAATTACGCCTAAAAATTTAGCGAAGATTTTAAAAACTGTCATGATAAAGTCTCCAAATGAACTACTTATTCTCTCAGCTCCCGACTTTACCTGGTTTCCCATTTTGTCATAATCTGCATTTTTAAATTTATCAGACAATGAATCTATTTCTTCACGGACTTTTTTTTCAATGTTCGAGATCGTAACCGGTTCTCCTGTCATTTCCAGTTTTTCAGAAGTTGTAACAGCTTCAGGAGTTACAATCCAAAGAACGAAGTAAGCTAAAATCCCGGTTCCAAAACCTGCAAAAACAAATATTAGGAATACGATTTTAATCCACACGGCATCAATTCCAAAATAATGTGCCAGACCGGTTGCTACACCTCCAATCATACCATTTTCTTTATCACGGTATAATTTTTTGTGGCCTCTTCCTGTATAATTATTAAAAGACTGATTGGTATTTTCTTCATCTTCGATTCTGTAATCTTCCGGTTGTCCCATAACCGCAATCACTTCGTCAACATCTTTCAGTCCAACAACATGTTTCTCGCTTTTTTGTTTTTCTGTTAATAATTCAGAAACACGCATTTCGATATCTTTAATAATTTCATCTTGTCCGGATGAGTTGTTAAGTGATCGTTTTATAGCGTCAAAATAGCGTGACAATTTTAAATATGCATCTTCATCGATGTGAAAAAACATACCGCCTAAGTTAATATTTACTGTTTTGTTCATGACTTATTGATTTTGATTGGTGATTAGTTTTACAGCGTCTGACAATTCTGTCCAGGTGCCGCTGAGTTCGTTTAAAAATGTTTGTCCTATTTCGGTTAAACCATAATATTTTCTTGGCGGTCCGGATGTAGATTCTTCCCATCGATAATTGAGCAGACCGTCATTTTTTAATCTAGTTAAAAGCGGGTAAACTGTTCCCTCAACAACTAGTAATTTAGCGTTTTTTAAAGTGTCTAATATTTCAGATGTATATGCGTCTTTTTCTTTTAGAACAGATAAGATGCAAAACTCAAGAACACCTTTGCGCATCTGTGCTTTTGTGTTTTCAATGTTCATAATTTCATTTTGTTTTTTTTTGATTGAACAATTCGTTTTTTGATTGATGATATTTGATTGATGATTGATTGTTTTTTAAGGTTTCCCTCTTAACCTATAACTTTTAACTTTTTGTGTCACACTGAGCGAACCGAAGTGTTACTTAATAAAAGATATTGTCATTGGATATTTATATAATTCTCCATTCGAAGCTTTTATAGAAGCATAAATCACTAAAAAGAATTCAACAAATTTTAAAAGTCCAAAAAGTACAACAGCCGTAGCGCCAATACTCAAGAGTCCAATGTTTCCTTCAAAATTAATGTTTCTGATATAGAAATCTTCATCGTTAAAAACAGCTTCCATTGGCAGGTTTTGTAAAAAAACCGTAACAAAAATCGGAACAGCGATTAAAGCTAAGATTAACGTATAAAGCAATAAACTTAACTGAAAGTTCAAAGCTTGTTTTCCATGGTGATCTACAAATTCTGATTTGTCTTTGTAGCTTGACCAGATTATAATTGGGAAAATATAATTCCCAAACGGAACAATGTATTGACTTAATGTGCTTAAATGTGCGAATGCCGAAGTATTCTTTTCTGATGATTTTTCCATGATGAGTGGTGTTGTTGATTGCATGATTAAAAGTATATAGTAATTTCTTATGCAAATATATATCTAAAAAACAGTATCTTGTTTTGCATAGTACCAAATATTAACAAAATTTTAACAATAAGAAAAATAGTTTATCAGGAAAAAAATACTGAAAATCAATCGTAATGCTTGATTTTATTGGCTGTACAGGAAAGTGTTTGTAATTTATTGTGCGTGCATAGTTTTTTTGTATTTTTACATAAAAAAATAAACTTATGGCAGTTTCAGTTTCCAAACTCAACAAATTTGTATTATTCAAATTACCATCGGCATACATTTGCGGTGTTCGGGTAAAAGCGATAGACAAAGACAAATGTATCGTAAGTGTAAAACACCGCTGGATCAATCAGAATCCGTTTAATTCCATGTATTTTGCTGTTCAGGCAATGGCTGCTGAGTTAACAACCGGTGCTTTGGTGATTTCGCAAATTCAGGAAAGCGGAAGAAAGATATCGATGCTGGTAGCAAACAATAAAGGAAACTTTACTAAAAAAGCCACAGGCAGAATAACATTTGTTTGTAATGACGGACATTTGATTGCCGATGCAATTCAGAAAACAATTGAAACCGGTGAAGGACAGACTTTTTGGATGAAATCTATCGGTACTAATGAAGAAGGAGTTCAGGTTTCAGAAATGGATTTTGAATGGAGTGTCCGATTAAAATAAAATAAAAATCAATATACTATAAATGACTTGTAATTTAACAAGTCATTTTTTTTTAAATTATTTATAATGCTTAACTTGTTGATTGTCAGAAATTTTATTTTTTATTTTGTTTTTTCTCAACTTTTCTTTTGTAATTTTATTCAGCTTTACGGCTGCTTCAACGCTGTACAATAAATTCTATACTTCATACTGTCTTCATATACGCACAATAATTTTACATCTAAATTCAAATAATATGTAAGAATTATATTATTTAAATATCTTTGCCGAAAATAATAAGATAAGCAGAGGTTATTTAAGTTGTTGGAGTTTTAAAAGCAAAATTAATTTTGATTGATTTTCTCTTATAATATTCTTCTAAAAAATAAGAATATATGGATACTAAAAAGCAAATATTTCAGACAGTTACCCAAAAACGCTGGAAGACTTTTCAATGGTCAAGCCGACTTTTTTTGTTTGTTTTGATTTTAATGATTCCGATTTTTTACATCACTTTAAAAAGAGGACTAAAGCCGGAATTGCCACTTTTAGCAAACAGCGCCAAAACAGGACGCAGTTTAGAAAACCCTGTAATTCCAAAAGACTTAAGTATTCAGGAATTAAAAAAGTTTAAAGGATTTGATTATTACTTAAGAGCTAAAAAGAAGGTTCAGAAATTAGAAAAACAATCAATTGTTCACAAAACAGCATCAGAAATCCGCGCTGCTTTTTATGTAGACTGGGATCCGCAGAGTTTATTTTCACTGCAAAAAAATATTGACAAACTCAATATGGTAGTTCCGGAATGGTTTTTTATAGATCCAAAAACCGATTTGCTGCAAACAGAAATTGATACCGCAGCATTGAAAGTGATGAGAAAAGGAAAAGTAAAAATCGTGCCTTTGATCAATAATATCAATGAATCGTTGGGAGAAGGCGAATTTGACGGCGATCTTATTCATCGGATTCTGCATGACAAAACTAAAAGAGAAAGACTGATTAATGATATCGCAAAGACTTTAAAAAAATATAATTTTCAAGGAATTAATATTGATTTTGAGGAATTTAAAGAAAATAGCGACGAACCTATAATTACTTTTCAAAAAGAATTGTATCAAAAATTACATCCGCTTGGCTATTTGGTTTCTCAGGATATTATGGCAGGCGATGATGACTTTAATATAAAAGAATTGTCAAGATACAATGATTACATGTTTTTGATGGCCTATGATGAGCATTATGCGCAAAGTATTCCGGGCGATGTGAGCAGTCAAAAATGGATTGAAAAAACGGTTGATAAAACTGCTAAAGAAATTCCGTCAGATAAAATTATACTTTGTTTTGCGGGTTATGGTTACGATTGGCAGGAAAAGGAGGAAGGCGAAACAATAACTTATGACCAGGCTATTGCGATTGCAAAACAGTATAACGCCAAAATTAAATTTGACAATAACAGTTACAGCAATTCTTTTAATTATACAGACAGCAATGGTAAAACACACGTAGTCAATTTTGAAGATGCTGCAACAAATTTTAATACGATTCGATTTAGTGATGAATATGGTTTGGCAGGAACTGCTTTATGGCGTTTAGGAAGTGAAGATCAGCGTTTATGGAGTTATTACCAGCGAAGTTTAACAGACGAAAGTATTATTAAAAAACCATTTGATTTTTCGGTATTGAAACGTGTCAATACCAGAATTGAAAGTCCGGCATATATTGGAGATGGTGAAATATTGAATGTGATTTCTGATCCTGCACCCGGAAAAATTGACTTAGAAATTAATAAAGATGAAGATATCATTACGGAGCAGAAATATGTAGAATTGCCAACTAAATATGTAATCAGCAAATTTGGTAATGTACACAAACAAGTCATCCTAACTTTTGACGATGGTCCGGATCCAACTTATACACCTCAGGTTTTAGACATTCTGAAAAGAGAAAAAGTGCCAGCTGTATTTTTTGTAATTGGTATTCAGGGAGAAAATAATATTCCGTTGCTGCAACGAATTTATAAAGAAGGCCACGAAATTGGCAATCATACTTTTACGCATCCTAATATTGCTTTGGTAAGTCCAGACAGAGCTTCGGCAGAAATGGAAACTACAAGATTATTAATCGAAGCCGTTACCGGAAGAAGTACAGTGCTTTTTAGGGCGCCGTATAATGCTGATGCAGAACCAACTACTGAAGCCGAACTAAAACCAATTGCATTAAGCAAAGCACAAAATTATTATACGGTAGGAGAAAGTATTGACCCAAATGACTGGGAAAAAGGAGTAAGCGCAGATAGTGTGTATATAAGAACGATAAAACAATATGAAGCAAATCCTGATAAAGGAATTATTTTACTGCACGATGCCGGCGGAAACAGACAAGCTACGGTTGAAGCGCTGCCCAGAATTATTAAATATTTTAAAGACAGAAATATTCAGTTTACAACTGTTTCTCATTTGCTTGGCAAAACCAAAGCCGAAATTATGCCCGAAGCAAAAGGACAATTTATTTCGCTCGATAACTTTATTTTTGATTTTGGATATTGGTTTGGACATTTCATTACCGCAACATTCTGGGTTGCTATTTTCTTAGGTTTTCTGCGTATTGCATTAATGGCAATTATGGCTTTTATTAAACGATGGCGCGATCATAAATATCCGCCTGTTTATAAAATATCCGAAGGAAATCCTAAAGTAAGTATTATTGTTCCGGCTTATAATGAAGAGATCAATGCTGTAAAAACTATCGAAAACTTACTGTGTCAGGATTATCCGGATTTTGATATTGTTTTTGTGGATGATGGCTCCAAAGACAAAACTTTTGCTATGATAAATGAAGCTTTTAAAGATAATCCAAAGGTAAAAGTAAACACTAAACCAAACGGAGGAAAAGCTTCGGCATTAAATTACGGTATTAAATTAACAGAAAATGATTATGTAGTTTGTATTGATGCCGACACACAGCTGAAAACCGATGCTATATCGCAATTAATGAAAGGTTTTACCATGCAGCTAAAAGGCAATCAGGAAATTGGCGCCATTGCCGGAAATGTAAAAGTAGGCAACGAAAACACGATGCTTACCAAATGGCAGAGTATTGAATATACAACCGCACAAAATTTTGACCGAAGAGCTTTTGATCTTATTAACGGAATAACGGTTGTTCCCGGAGCAATTGGCGCATTCAAAAAAGAAGCCATCGAAAAAGCCGGAGGTTTTACAACCGATACTTTGGCAGAAGACTGTGATTTGACGATTCGTATTTTAAGAAACGATTACCGCATTACAAATTGTATTGAAGCAGTTGCAATTACCGAAGCACCAGAAAGTCTCAAAGAGTTTATGAAACAGCGTTTCCGCTGGAGTTACGGAATTATGCAGGCTTTTTGGAAAAACAGGGATGCCTGTTTTAATCCGCGTTACAAAGGTTTGGGGATGGTAGCGCTGCCCAACATTTTACTATTTCAAATTATACTTCCCATTTTTGCCCCATTGGCAGATTTAGTACTTATTTTAAGTTTGTTTTGGAATCATGATGATCCGGACAGTCTTCGTAAAATACTCATTTATTACATTGCTTTTATGCTAGTAGACATGCTGGTAAGTGTCGTTGCATTTGTTTTTGAAAAAGAAAAATTATCTAAATTATTCTGGCTGATTCCGCAACGATTCGTTTATAGACAATTGATGTACGTAATTTTATTTAGAGCATTACGGAGAGCAATAAAAGGCGAAAGCCAAAGCTGGGGTGTGCTTACAAGGACAGGAAATGTCGGTACTGTTAAATGATAGTTTACAAGAATTAACAGAAATAAGAGAACCTGGCTTTTCTGGGTTTTCTTTGTAATCAGTTTTAAAAACTTGTAAAATTAAGCTTTCTCTTTAGCACGCTGTTTATCTCCCCATTCCTTTAAATGATTGATAAACGGAATGAGTTCCATACCTATTTCAGTTAAAGAGTATTCTACTTTTGGCGGTACTTCATGGTATACTTTTCTTAAAACCAATTCGTCATCTTCAAGCTCTCTTAAAGTTTGGGTTAGCATTTTTGGTGTAACATCCATGAGTGTTTTTTTTAATTCGCCATAGCGAAGTATATTTTTATTGCTTAAATTCCACAAAATCCGCCCTTTGTATTTACCTCCAATTCTCTTAAAAGCATAATCTACAGAGCAAACTACATCTGTACATCCATCAGTATAATTTTTTTTTGCCATTTTTTAATTTTTAAAACATTGATAATCAATATTAGTATGTTTTTGGTATGTAGATTACAAAAAAGTGCATACTTGTGGCAAAGATACTGATATTATACTTTTGTACTTCAATTTTAAAACAATTATTATGAAAGCAATTATATTGAATGATGCTGAAAGTATGCCTAACTTAAAATATGTAGATATTCCAAAACCGGAAATTAATGACGATGAAGTTTTGGTAAAGGTAAGTGCATTGAGTATCAATCCGGTTGATTATAAAACAAAGTCATCAGCACAGTATATAAAGAATTTTTTTGACGATGAACGCCCGATTATTCTAGGCTGGGATTTATCCGGAACCGTTGTAGAATCCGGAAAAAATGTAACTGATTTTAAACTAAACGACGAAGTATTTGGGATGGTAAATTTTCCGGGAAAAGGTAAAGCTTACGCTGAATACGTTGCAGTTCCGGCTTCGCATTTAGCTTTGAAACCCAAAAACATTTCTCACGAAGAAGCCGCTGCAGGAACACTGGCTTTGCTTACGGCCTGGCAGGCTTTGGTCACAAACGGAAAAATTAAGGAAGGCGATAAAGTTTTAATTCACGGAGCTTCTGGCGGAGTTGGGCATTATGCAACGCAAATTGCAAAACATTTTAAAGCGCATGTTATTGGGACTTCATCAGAAAAAAACAAGGAATTTGTTTTGCAAAACGGAGCTGACCAGCATATTGATTACAGTAAAACCGATTTTGAAAATGAAGTTTCGGATATTGATTTTGTTTTAAATCCAATATCTGATGCAATCAACGATCGCTCGATCAATATTGTAAAACCGGGCGGAAAAATAGTTTACATTTTAGGTGCAATCGCTCCGGAATTTGCACAAAAAGCCAAAGATAAAAATGTTGATTTGTTTGCAATCCTGGTGCAATCTTCAGGAACTGACATGAAAACAGTTGCTAATTTGATGGAAAAAGGAATTATCAAATCTCACGTTTCACAAACATTTGCATTTGATGAAATGGAAAAAGCACATTCGCAATTAGAAACCGGAAGAACGGTTGGTAAAATTGTAATTACACTTTAATAGAAATTATATTTAAATAAAAAACATCAGCTCGAATTAATTCGAGCTGATGTTTTTTTATAGATAAATGATTTTAATAATCAATAATTCAAATTAACCCCAAAACCAATTCCCATATCGCTGTCATAATGTGTTGTAATTCCAAAGTTTCTTGCTACGATATATTTCAATCCCGCCATATATTCTTTATCGGTATTCCACATTAAATTCATTCGCAAACGTCTCGAAAGCGGAATATCTTTTCGCTCAAACTGCAAACGAACATTTCCATCCGTATAAACTTCAACTTGTGCTTTAATCAACATTGGTAAAGTATATTCCAATCCGGCGCTAAAAACCGAGCGATTGTCTTTGGTGTTTTTTTGCCCAAAAAGATTTTGTTCCTGTTCGTCCATTCCCATTTTTCGGTAACGCCAGTCAAAACCAATAAACGGCATTAACCATTGATTTTTACCAATATATCTTCCAATATGAGTTTCAGTCTCATAACCGTGTTTGTCATTGTAACCCAAACGCCATTCTGTTCCAATGCTCCAGCGCGTGTTGCTGTACATCGCTTCACCGTCATTTCCGTTTGTTGCAAAATCATTTTCGCCCATAAAATGAAACATTCGATCATCCATTTTAAGCATTTTAAAAGCCATTTCCGGATGATGAATTAACGGATTTGGAGCTGAATTTTCATAACTAAAAATCCTTCCCATTCCGGCCATCATGTGATACAAAATATGACAATGAAAAAACCAGTCGCCGTCTGCATTTGCCTGAAATTCGATGGTATCGGTTTCCATCGGCATAATATCAATTACATTTTTGAGTGGAGAATAATCGCCGTGTTCATTCAAAATCCTAAAATCGTGTCCGTGCAAATGCATCGGATGGCGCATCATCGAACCATTATATAAAGTGATACGAACGTTTTCTCCTTTTTTAATTAAGATTTTATCGGTTTCAGAAACTACTTTATTATCCAGACTCCAAACGTAACGGTTCATGTTTCCGGATAATTCAAAACGAAGTTCCTTTACTGGTGCATCTTTTGGAAGATTGGTTTTAAAAGGCGATTTCAGCATACCGTAATTTAGAGTCACAATTTCAGGATTTTCTGTGCTGTCAGTTTCCATTTTCATTTCTTCCATATTATGGTTTGAATGATCTATAGCTGGTTTTGCATTTTCATCTTCACCGGAAATTTCAGGATACATTACGGCATTCATATCCATTTTATTCAAAGACATATTCATACCCATATCGTTCATTTCGCCATTCATTTTCATCATATCATTCATCATTTTCATTCCCTCAAAATATTTTAATTTCGAAAGATGATCAATGGGTTGTTTTTCTCCGTTTCCTAAAAACAGAGATGCCGATCCGGTTCGATCTTCGGCTGTAGCCAGAAAAGCAAAAGATTTATTGTCTTTAGGAATCGTAACCACAACATCATAAGTTTCAGAAACCGCAATAATCAAACGGTCGACTTCTACAGGTTCAACATCATTTCCATCGCTGGCCACAACGGTTATTTTTCCTCCGCCGTAAGTCAGCCAGAAATAACTTGAAGCGCCTCCGTTGGCAATTCGTAAACGGACTTTTGAACCCGGTTTAAAATCAGAAAGCTGTTGTTCGTTTTTGCCATTCAACAGAAATTTTTCATAATAAACATCGCTTACATCCATTGCGTTCATTCGTTTCCATTCGTTGGTCACTTTAGTCGAAAAATGTTTTTGTTTTATGGCTTCGGCATAACTCTGCGTAGTTCCTTTTTTTATGGCAAACCAGTCATTGGCATTATGAAGCATTCGCTGAATATTCTCCGGTTTTAAATCGGACCATTCGCTTAAAATAACCGGAATCGTCGGCAGATCATCAATTCCTTTTCTAATGGCTGGATCGTCTTTTTTCTTATTGATGATAAAAAGTCCGTACAAACCAATTTGTTCCTGTAATCCCGAATGACTGTGATACCAATAGGTTCCGTTTTGAATAATCGGAAACGAATATTTATGCGTCGTTCCGGGTTCAATTGGCATTTGCGTCAGGTAAGGAACGCCGTCTTCTTTATTGGGAAGAAACAATCCGTGCCAGTGCATTGAAGTCGTTTCTTTTTTTAATTCGTTATGCACATAAATCTCTGCAATATCGCCTTCGGTAAAAGTCAAAGTCGGCATCGGAATTTGCCCGTTTACGGCAATTGCCCGTTTTTCTTTTCCCGAAAAATTGACAATCGTATCTCTAACATGCAAATCGTAACGAACTATTTTTTGGGCCTTTAGCTGGAAAGCAATAAAAAAGAAAAGAAGAAGAAGATGTTTGATTTTCATGATAAATTACAATTTTAAATTTCGAAGGCGCAAAGCATTTACAATAACCGAAACAGAACTCAAACTCATCGCTAGTGCTGCTAACATCGGCGAAAGTAAAATTCCAAAAAACGGATATAAAATTCCCGCCGCAACTGGCACGCCCAAAGTGTTGTAAATAAAAGCAAAAAACAGATTTTGTTTAATGTTTGACATTACGGCATGACTGAGGTTTTTGGCTTTTACAATTCCGTTTAAATCTCCTTTTACCAAAGTAATTTTAGCGCTTTCTATCGCAGCGTCGGTTCCGGTTCCCATCGCAATCCCAATATTCGATTGTGCCAAAGCCGGAGCATCGTTGATTCCGTCACCTGCCATTGCCACGATTTTTCCTTGAGTTTGTAAACGTTCAATTTCTTTTAGTTTATCTTCCGGAAGACAATCGGCTTTGAATGAACTTAGATGTAAATGTTCTGCAACTGCTTTTGCAGTATTATGATTGTCGCCTGTTAACATAATTACCTCAATACCCTGATCTATAAGTTCCTTAATCGCTTTTGCACTATTTTCTTTTATAGCATCTGTAATCGCAATAAAACCTAAAACACTTTTGTCAATTGCGATGTAAGAGATTGTTTTTCCTAAATTTTGCTCGGCAGTTACTTTATTTTCTAAATCTTCATGAACAGAAACGCCAATTTCATCCATTAGTTTTTTATTTCCCAAAGCCACTTTTTTGCCCTCAATAATTCCTAAAACACCTTTTCCGGCAATGGTTTCAAAATTTGAAACTTCTTGAGGAGAAAAATTTCCAGCTTTAGCAAAAGTGACAACGGCCTGCGCCAAAGGATGTTCGCTGTGCTGATTCAAAGAAGCAATGTTTTGAAGCAGAAAATCTTCGTCATTATGAATGGCATAAATTTTTTCTACCGATGGTTTTCCTTCGGTAATGGTTCCGGTTTTGTCTGTAATTAGAACATCAATTTTATTCATATTTTCCAATGCTTCGGCATTTTTGATCAATATTCCGTGTAGCGCGCCTTTACCAACACCAACCATTACGGACATTGGAGTAGCTAATCCGAGTGCGCAAGGACAGGCAATAATCAAAACCGCAATCGCATTAATTAGTCCGTAAACGTAAGAAGGTTCCGGACCAAATTTTGCCCAAAGTATAAAAGTTAAAACCGAAATTAAAACTACTGTCGGTACAAAATATTTTGAAACACGATCGGCCAGTTTCTGAATTGGAGCGCGTGAACGGCTTGCATTATTTACCATTTCAATAATCTGCGAAAGCATCGTTTCTGAACCTACTTTTTCAGCAATCATTACAAACGATTTTGTTCCGTTTATAGTTCCTGAAATGACAGCATCTCCAACTTTTTTATCAACCGGAATTGGTTCTCCCGTAATCATCGATTCGTCGATAGTACTTTCTCCGGAAGTTATTTTTCCGTCAACGGGAATTTTTTCTCCGGGTTTTACACGTAATAAATCGCCTTTTTTGATATTGTGAATTGAAATTACTTTGTCAACTCCGTTTTCGACTAAAGTTGCTTCGGTTGGAGCAAGTTTCAACAGTTCTTTTATAGCTCCATTGGTTTGTCCGTGCGCTTTTGCTTCTAACAATTGTCCCAATAAAACTAAAGTGATAATTACCGTAGCGGCTTCAAAATACAAATGGATAGTTCCATGATGCGATTTAAATTCAACCGGAAAAATATCTGGAAAAAACATTCCGACAATACTAAAGAGGAAAGCAACGCTGGTACCAATTCCAATTAACGTAAACATATTTAAATTCCAGGTTACAATTGATTTGTATGCGCGTACAAAAAACATCCATCCGGCATAAAACAAAACCGGAATTGAAAACAGAAACTGAACCCAATTCCATTTTTCAACAGACATTATATTGTAAAGAGGATTATTCGGAATCATTTCTGACATTGAAATAATAAAAATCGGAAGCGTGAATAAAATCGCGATCTTCATTTTTTTTAATAAATCAGAATACGTTTTGTTTTCTTCGTCTGAAACCTGCATTGGCACCAAGTCCATTCCGCAGATTGGGCAGTCGACCGGTTCGCTGGAAATAACTTCCGGATGCATCGGACATGTATATTGTGTGTTGTTAATGGCAACCTGCGGAACTAAATCCATTCCGCAAACGGGGCAATCTCCGGGTTTGTTATAGGTTTTATCGCCTTCGCAATGCATCGGACAATAAAAAACTCCGGTTGCATTATGAGGCAACACAGTTGTTTTTTTAGCCTCGTGATGTGAATGTTCTTTTTTGGATGAACAACAAGATTTAGTTTCTGAATTTGCAGCAGTTTTCATCTCAATTGTATAATTTCCTGCAGCACTTAAAACTTCCTGAAATTTCTCGGTTTCAACATGTTTGTCCATTGTGATTTCTGCAGCCGGCGGATCTAAAGTTACTACTGCCTGAACACCTTCTATTGCATTTAAAGTTTTTTCGACCTTAGTTTGGCACCCGTTGCATGACATTCCTGAAATTATATATTGATGGGTCATTGTATTGGTTTTTAAGTATTACAATGCAAATTTCCGAAGTAACGTTTACTTTTGGTTGTATAATTTTGGGGATGATTTGTAAGATTTACTAAGATACGAATTTTTTAACTGCAAATGGCACGAATTATTTTTGACATACCTGATCTGCATAAAAATGAAGAGTTCGCAAGGCTTTATGAAAAACCTTGCGAACTCTATTTTGAATATAGCCCAAGGTTTCAACCTTGGGAAAGGTATTGTGATAAAATCCTGTGTTCTTATTATTGCGTTCCAAAGATTTCAACTTTGGGGAAACGTATTGTGATAAATCCCGTTGCGCGCCAATTATTGCGTTTCAAAGGTTTCAACCTTGGGACACAAAAAATTTCCTCCCTGTCCCCAAGGTTGAAACCTTGGGCTATGTTTTTAAGAGCATGCGTAAACCTTTGCTTTGCGAACTTTGCGGTTAAAATAAAAACTACAAATTCTCAATCTGAATTCGGTTTTTATCTTTAGACTGCTTGAAAGAAGTAGGAGTAAAGCCTGTAATTTTTTTAAACTGATTACTCAAATGGGCTACGTTGCTGTAATTTAAAATATCGGCAATTTCGCTTAGAGAATGTTCATCGTAAATTAATAACTCTTTTACTTTTTCAATTTTCTGGCTGATGAAATATTTCTCTATTGTTGTGTTTTCAATTTCAGAAAATAAATTACTCAATGAATTGTAATCCTGATTAAGATTTTCTGCCAGATAATCAGATAAATTAACCTTTAGCTCGCTGTTTTTATGATGGACCAAATCGATAATAAGATTTTTGATTTTCTCGATAGTTTTAGTTTTTTTATCATCAATTAAATCAAAACCCAAAGGCTGAAGGTTTTTAAGCAGAATTTCTTTTTGAGAATCAGTAATATCATCCTGTAATTCGACTTCGCCTAATTCAACAGAAATAGTTTGAAGTCCGAGTTTATCCAACTCAGACTTCACAACCATTTTACAGCGGCTGCACACCATATTTTTGATGTAGAGCGTCATATTTATTTGATAGTTTCTACTACGTTTCCGCAAGTTAACATCGAAGAACCATAATAAGGATTCTTTACAGCTTTTTCTCTGCTTAACCAATCAGCATCTGCCATTGGGCAATATTGCTTGTAAACAGTTTCAGTCGATTTTGAAGCTTTAATTAAAGTATAAGTGTTTTTAGAAAGCGATTTAAAAGTCTCACGTTGTTTTTTAAGATCTGCTGAAGCAGAAATACTTTTGGCATCGGCAGTTAGTTTTTTTACCACTTTCATCCAGGCAGTATGTTCGTCTGTTTTTAATTTATCCATTTTTACGGCAGTAATGGCATCCAATAAATCTTTGGCTTTTGCCGAAGTTAATTTAGCATCGCTTTTAATTAAAGCATCTTTTACTGTAAAATAAGCATCATAAACAGTTTGAAGCTGACTTGAATCAGCAATTTCAATTCCTGTTTTTACTGTTTTAATGGTGTTTGCCTGAATTGTATTTGCAGAAAATAATAATGTAATTGCTGCTGCTATAATTGAAATTGAATTTTTCATTTTTATATAATTTTTATTAAAGGTAATCGGAGTTTCCTTATGAAGTTTTAATTTTTTTCTGTTTTCTGCGTCAACCTTTATTCCCGATAATTATCAGGATTACGGTTAGATTAAACGCAATTATGGCTGTCAAAAATAGTATTACTTTATTTTTGGAATTAACCAAATAGAAGTAAAACCATCAGAAATACTGGCAGTTTTGTAAAAAGAAATGGATTTCTCAGGAGAGAAATTAAAGAGATTATTTTCGAATTCAAATTCGTTTGGGGTAATCATACTAAACTGTAAAATAGTAGTTGTACAGCTGGAATGATCACATTTTCTGTTACAGCCGCCTTTGTCTTTTTTAGAATCCTGACTTTTTTTGCAACAGTCTTTTTCACATAAATGTGAAGATGTAACTTTCTTTTCGCAAGAATTTTTTTCAGAAGATTTTCCACATGCATATCCGGAATTGGACATCAAAAAGAAGCCAAGACTTAAAATGAATAATAATATGTGAATCTTTTTCTTCAATGAAAATTACTTTGGAATTACAAATTTAAATATTTTTTTTAATAGCTGTTCTTTATTTAAGATTTCATGTTTTTTTAAAATCTGTTGGTTTCATGTTTTTCTTCTTTTTAAAATAATTCGAAAGATGACTTTCATCAGTAAAACCAAATTCGTACGCAATTTGTTTTATCGAAAGTTTGTCATTATGAATACGTTTTTCGATTAAGGTTGTTCGTAAATTATTAATGTATTCGCGGTAACTAATCGAAAATGTTCTTTTGAAATAAGCACTAAAATAAGTTTCGGCAATATTAAAATGACTCGCAATGACTTTAATCTGAACCAATTTTGGATTGTAAATATTCTGGTGAATATAAGTTGCAATTTGCTCGTTATCAATATGTGTCGATTCCATTCGCAGATTCATACATTTTATGGTTTCTTTAATTAAACCGAAAATCGAAAGAATCTGATAAAAAATAATAGGCGAAGTCGAGACATCGGTTTTGCAGTTATAAGCTGTAATGTTTTCGATTGTATTTTTAAGAATTGTTTTGCACGGATCGTCTAACTTTAAAACCGTTTCCTTTAATAACTTATCCCGCATAAAATTTTCCGGTGTGTGAATTAAGAATTCGTCGCAGGTTAAATTTTGCTTAGAATTAAAATAATTGTCAGTAAACTTTATATAGACAAATCGGGTTGGTTTTTTAATGTCAAAATAATGTTCGTCTTCTGGCGAGATCACAAATAAATCTCCGGATTTATAAGGAAGAAGATTATTATTGAGATGATGAACACCGTTTCCTTTCTTTATATAAATGATTTCGTAATACGTATGGGTATGCGGCGGAAGATGAAATTTTTCATCTTCAAACTCATGAATGACAAGAGTTTCAAATTGATTTAATTTCGGCATGTTTTATTATTACAAGTTTATATTGTAAATGTACAACTTTTTTCAGGATTAAGAGTGTTAAATTTGTATCGTAGAAAGTCTTTCCCTTTCTCATGAAATCAAAATGAAAAAAAGTCTTATTGCACTCTCCTTTGGGGGTTTAACAATCGGTATAACCGAGTTTGTAATGATGGGTCTTCTTCCTGATATTGCTTCAGATATGAAAGTTAGTATTCCTGTTGCCGGATATTTAATTTCGGCCTATGCACTTGGAGTTGTTATTGGTGCTCCTTTATTGGTAATTCTCGGAAGAAATTTTGCTCCAAAAAAAATGCTTTTAATTTTAGCATTAATGTTAACGGTTTTTAATGCGCTTTCTATTATTGCGCCTTCTTATAATTTTTTATTTGCATCGCGATTTTTATCGGGACTGCCGCACGGAGCATTTTTTGGAGTTGGTGCTGTAGTTGCAAGTCGTTTGGCCGATAAAGGAAAAGAAGCACAGGCAATTGCAATTATGTTTTCTGGTTTAACGCTGGCCAATTTAATTGGAGTTCCTATTGGTACTTATATTGGTCATAATTTTATCTGGCGTTATACTTTTGTTTTAATTGCCATTGTTGGTCTTCTTACTTTTTTATTTATTTCATTGTGGATGCCGCAGCTGGAAAAAGGCGAAACCGTGAATATGAAAAAACAATTAGAATTTTTTAAAAGAACCGAAGCCTGGTTAATTATCGGGATAACTGCAATTGGTTTTGGTGGATTATTTGCCTGGATTAGTTATATCGCGCCTTTATTAACGAATGTCTCAAAATTTGCAGAGGGCGATGTTTCGTATATTTTAATTCTGGCCGGACTGGGTATGGTCGTTGGAAATTTTGCCGGAGGAAAACTGGCAGACAAATATTCGCCTGCACCTACAACATTGTCATTATTATTTATAATGGCTGTCGATTTGGTTTTGGTTTATTTCTTCTCATACAATCAATATGTATCGTTATTTTTAACTTTTTTAACTGGTGCTATTTCATTTTCTGTTATTGCTCCAATTCAAATGCTGATGATTCGCACTGCAAAAGGAGCAGAGATGATTGCTTCTGCTTCTCTTCAGGGAAGTTTTAATATCGGAAACGCACTTGGAGCTTTTCTGGGCGGATTACCTTTAACCGCAGGATATAGTTATGCATCGCCAAACCTTATTGGAGTTGGAATGTCAGTTATTGGAATGCTCATAACGATAACATTAATCCGAATTCGTAAAAACGATTTACAGCTTCAAAGTACATAACGTTTTATAGCTCAATAATTTAAATTAACCCTTAGAGAGTATCTAAGGGTTTTTTTTGTGCCTTATTGTTTTTTAGAGTTGTTTAATGTTTTGTAAACTAATTTTTGGATTCAAATTGTTGTTTTGGATTTAGTTATGAATTTCATTTTAAAAGAAAAACTTGTTAAAAAACAAGGTCTACATTTAATTCTATGATTTTTGCGTCAAAATTAAATGTTAAAATAACACTTAAAAATTTTCTAAATTGTAAGCTTGTAATCGATTGTTTTTTTAATAAAATCACATCAAATTGATAAAATTCAATAATATATTTAATATTTATATCTCAATAAAATTACACATGTCGTATAAAAAAGCTGATTTATTTTTGATTTAT
The DNA here is from genome assembly GCF_001429765.1 of Flavobacterium sp. Root901. Classification (GTDB taxonomy): domain Bacteria; phylum Bacteroidota; class Bacteroidia; order Flavobacteriales; family Flavobacteriaceae; genus Flavobacterium. Next base: position 171,542 of record NZ_LMJB01000009.1, on the reverse strand, counting down.
AATTTTAATTATGAAATTTTTATGAATTTAAATTTTTTATATAAAAAAAATATCTATGTTTGTGTAATCGATTACAACTTTTTGTAAATGTTAAATTTAAAATTTAATTCTTACAAAAAAGCACGATAAGAAATCACAAAGCTTTACAGGAAAAACATAATAGCTGATGGGACTAAAAGCGAAATCATAATACAAAAAATTAAACCACAAAAACCACTTTAAACAATTAATAACTTAAACAATCAACCATGAATTTTAAAGATTTATTAAACAAAGGAGCAAATCGCTGCTTTGCAGTTGTTTTCTTATTGTGTTTGCTTCTAAGCAATCGAGCGCATGCTCAGGGAGTAACAATAGAAGGAACCGTTAAAGACGCAGCCGGACTTTCTTTGCCAGGAGTTAATGTTCTGGAAAAAGGAACAAAGAACGGGACTTCTACCGATTTTGATGGACACTATAAATTGAAATTAACCAATCCAAAAGCGGTTTTAAATTTTTCTTTTATAGGATTTAAAACTATTGAGATTTCTACAGAAGGCAAAAGCAAAGTCAATGCAACGATGTCTGAGGATGCTAATAATTTGAATGAAGTTGTTGTAATTGGATATGGTACTTCAAAAAAATCTGATTTAACGGGTGCTGTGGCTACATTTTCTGGAAATGATATGCGTAAAATTCCGGTACCCAATGTGGCTGAGGCTTTAACAGGCCGTATTGCAGGAGTTCAGGTAACCTCTTCTGAAGGTTCGCCAGATTCAAATGTTCAGATTAGAATTCGTGGAAACGGATCTTTAACGCAAGATGCTTCGCCATTATATATTGTAGATGGATTTCCGGTAAATAACATTAATGATATTTCTTCTTCTGATATTGAAACGATGACTATATTAAAAGATGCATCATCTACGGCAATTTACGGTTCCAGAGGAGCATACGGTGTGGTGATTGTTACAACCAAAAAAGGCAAAGACGGAAAAATATCAGTAAACTATAACATGTTTTATGGTATGAAAAAAATTGCCAATACCATTGGTGTAACTTCTCCTGAAGATTATGTCAAATGGCAGTATGAGTACGCTTTGCTTAAAGACAATACAGATTTAAGTTCTTACGAAAAATATTTTGGGGCATGGCAGGATTATGATATGTACAAAGGCATGAAAGGCAATAACTGGCAGAGACAGGTTTTTGGACGTAAAGGTGAGGTTCAGAGCCGTGACTTATCGATTCGTGGTGGTTCTGAAAAAATGAATTACAATTTCAATTATGCTCATTATGATGAAAAAGCAATTATGCTGGGTTCAGATTTTAATAGAAACAACTTGTCTCTTGCTTTAAACAGTAAAGCTTCTGATAAGGTAGATTTGAGTTTTACAATGCGTTATTCTGATACTGAAATTAACGGAGGTGGAATGAATGAACAAAATGAGGTTTCTTCTGCAGATTCTCGTTTAAAAAATATTGTAGGATATGCTCCAATTCCGGTTCCGGGCTTAACAACAGATGATACAGACGAAGCGGTTTCAGAAAATCTAACACATCCTTTTGTGGCGATTGCAGATACAGATCGTCAGCAGTTTAGAAAAAACTTTAATATGTTAGGCAGTTTTTCATGGAAACTTACTAGTGATTTAGTTTTTAAAACAGAATTAGGTTTAGATAATTACAATTATTTAGATTACCGTTATTTTGGACGCTCTACTTATTATGTAAAAAATAATCCTGCGGCAGAAAGACAAGGTATGCCGGCCATGATTTTAGGAGACAGAAAAGACACTCGTTTTAGAAATGCAAATACGCTGAACTATGATTTAAAAAAGATAGTTGGAGAAAATCATAATTTAAAACTTCTTTTTGGTGAGGAATCTATTGAGTATAAAAGAAATGATGTAAATACGGCTATCCATGGTTATCCCTTGTCTTTTGGTTTAGACCAGGCAAAAAAACTAACAACTCAGGGTACGCCGGTTGCGGTTGATAATTTCTATTTTCCGGATGACAAACTGCTTTCTTTCTTTGGTCGTGTTAATTATGATTATAAAGACCGTTACCTTTTTACTGCAACATACCGTGCTGATGGCTCCAGTAAATTCTTAGGAGATAACAAATGGGGCTTTTTTCCGGCTGCTGCTGCAGCATGGAAAATCTCTGGTGAGGAATTTATGAAAAATGCTTCGTGGATCAACCTGCTTAAATTAAGAGTAAGTTATGGAGAAGCCGGAAACAATAATATTCCGACAGGGCAGATGGTTCAGAGTTTTATTTCTTCTACTTCTACCTGGATTAATGGCGTAGACAATTACTGGGCAGCCTCTAAAACAATGGCAAACCCTGATTTGAAATGGGAAACGACTGTAACCCAAAATATAGGTTTAGATTTTGATTTATTCAAAAACCGCGTAACAGGATCTGTAGAATACTATAAAAATACCACCAAAGATTTGTTAATCAACTTCCCGATTTCTGGAGGATATGATTTTCAGTACAGAAATATGGGAGAAGTTGAAAACAGTGGTCTTGAAGCAACTTTAAATCTTAATCTTATTGAAAGGGATAAATATGGTGTAAGTATTTCTTTTAATGCTGGTTTCAATACCAACAGAATTAATTCTCTTGGTGTAATGAATAATTTTGGTGCAAGTTCAGGATGGGCTTCTACAGCTATTGGAAATGATTTTTTAGTAAACGTTGGTCAGCCAATAGGTATTATGTACGGATATAAAAGTGACGGGCGCTACGAAGTATCTGACTTTAATTACAATGCAGGAACTTATACTTTAAAACCGGGAGTGGCAGATGCAACTACAATTGTGGGACCTATGAAACCGGGAGCAATGAAGTTAAAAGATATTACAGATGACGGCAAAGTAGATGCCAGCGACCTGACTGTTATCGGAAATGCCAATCCAAAAAGTACGGGAGGATTTGTGCTGAATGCCAATGCATACGGATTTGATCTTTCTGCAGCATTTAATTACAGTATTGGAAATGATGTTTATAATGCAAATAAAGTGGAGTTCTCAACTTCAGTTCCGAATGGGCAGTATAGAAATTTAAATTCTGAAATGGCTGACGGAACAAGATGGACAAACCTGGATCCTAATACAGGACAATTAGTAACCGATCCTGCGGCACTTGCGGCTTTAAATGCAAACACAACCATGTGGTCTCCTTATATGCCGCGTTATGTTTTTAGTGACTGGGCTGTTGAAGACGGATCTTTTCTGAGACTTAACACATTAAGTTTAGGTTATACTACACCAAATAATTTAACTTCTGCATTAGGAGTTTCGAAGTTAAGATTTTATCTGACTGCAAGTAATGTTTTTGTATGGACTAAATACACAGGTCCTGATCCTGAATCTTCAACAAGAAGAAATACGCCGCTTACTCCGGGAGTTGATTATTCAGCTTATCCGAGAAGCAGACAGTTGATATTTGGTTTAAACCTTAATTTTTAATTCAGTAAAACTTTCACAAGATGAAACATAAAATATTAATAGCAGGATTTATTTTAGCAAGTCTTTTTACTTCCTGTTCAGATGATTATTTAGATGCTCCGGCACAATCGACCTTAGATGAATCGGTTATTTTTTCGAGTCCGGGATTAGCCGAAGGAGCAATAGACGGAATTAAGATTCCGTTTGCTGAAACTAACTCTTACAGAGGCCGTTTTCTTCCTTTCTACGGATTGAATACAGATACAGAATGGTATAACTCTTCACAAACTGTAAGTGATGCATCAGATTTATGTACGTATGATGCAAAAGCAAATAACTCTCAAATGAATACAACAAACAATGCCTGGGCCATGATGTATTCAGGAATTGAGCGTGCTAATATTTGTATCCGCGGTTTACGTGCTTACGGAAACCCGACACCGGGATCTCAGTTAGGATATTTACTTGGAGAGGCATTAACATTAAGAGCAATTTATTATGCCGATTTAATTAAAGCCTGGGGAGATGTTCCATACCGATTTGAGCCTTTAAACAATGGTAATTTGTACGTACTGAAAACGAGCCGTGACGAAATTTACAAACAGCTTCTTGCTGATTTAGGAGAAGCTGCAACATTAGTGCCATGGCCTGGCGAAACGACAGCAACAAGCAGTGTGGAAAGAATCAATAAAGCTTTTGTAAAAGGATTTCGTGCCCGTTTGGCAATGGCTGCCAGCGGTTATCAGCAATATCCTGACGGAGTTAGAAGAAGTACAGATCCGCAGCTTTCTGTAGCCAATATGTACGCATTGGCTTTGTCAGAATGTCGTTCGGTAATTGCAAGCGGATCTGCACATTTAGAATCTTCATTTGAAACATTCTGGAGAAAATACAATCAGGAATATTTAGTGGCAGGCGGCGAATCTCTTTGGGAAATTCCATTTTCAGAAGGAAGAGGCCGTATGCTGTTTACATTTGCAGTTCGCCATACTACAAACGATCAGTTCCATGCAAATGGCGCAAACCGCGGAGGAACTGCCGGACCGCTGCCTTTTGTATTCTATGATTATGATCAGGCAGATACGCGCAGAGATGTAACCTGTGTTCCGTACAAATATGGAACAGCAGTAAACAATGTTGCAAAACAAGAACTAGGTGCTCTAAACACATGGTATTTTGGGAAATATCGTTACGAATGGATGACTCGTTTTGTAACCTCAACCAACGACGATGGTGTAAATAAAATTTATATGCGTTATGCAGAGGTTCTTTTAATTGCTGCAGAAGCGGCAAACGAATTAGAAGGTCCAAGTGCAGCGGCGCCATATTTAAAAGAAATTCGCCAAAGAGCATTTCCTTCAGCTGTTCATGCAGTAAAAGTTGATGCTTACGTTAATGCCTTAACCAGCAAAGCCGCTATGTTTAACGCTATTGTAGAAGAAAATAAATTTGAATTTACCGGCGAAATGGAGCGTAAACAGGCACTTATTCGCTGGAATCTTCTTAAAACAAAATTAGACGAAGCGAAAGTTAAAATGGCAAATTTATCCCAGCGTGCGGGCGAATATGCAACAGTACCAACAACCTTATATTATAAATTTAAAGCAGACAATGTTAGTTTGGATATTTACGGATTAAATCGTGGAGAGACTGCAAATCCGGGTGCAGATTATACTTCTTTTGCATGGACATGGACTGGCGCGGCGGCGGATACCAAAATCAATTCGTTGTACAAAGCCGGAGTGAATCCCGATAACAGACAATTCTGGCCAATCTGGCAAGTATTTATTGACGGAAGTAACGGTAAAATAGTTAACGATTACGGTTATTAATCTCATACAATTATTTATTAATTATAAGGCATTATGTTTATGAAAACAAAATATATAATAAAAGGATTAATAGCTTCAATACTATTGACAGCTGTTATTTCGGGCTGTGAAAGTTATAATGAAGGCGTTATAGATACGCTGAATGTAAGCAGAGAATTTTCTCCAATTGGTTTGACTGCAAAAGTGAGAAATCAAACTACAGTTGAATTAAACTGGACCATTAAAGAAAATAATGATGCAGATCATTATGTGGTAGAATTCAGTGCAGATGACACAGAGTTCAAAACCATCTATAAAACAATAAACGTAACTGCAGCAGAATTACCTGTTCAGGTTCCATTAGAAGGAGAAACAGTTTATTCTATTAGAGTAAAAGCGGTAAGCTCGACAGGTTTATCAGATTCTAAATGGTCAGTTGTAACAGCAACAACGTTGTCAGAACAGCTTTTTTCTGCCGTTCAGGATGCCGATATTGAAGCAAAACAAGTAACGCTGAGATGGACACCAAACAGTGCTGTAACACAAATTTCAATTGCGCCGGACGGAATTACACATACTATTACAGCCGCAGAAAAAACGGCGGGTGCTGCAATTGTAACAGGCCTGACCGGAGAAACTGCTTATACAGCTACGTTATTAAACGGAGCAAAGAAAAGAGGTATTATAACATTTACAACCGGAATTGATATTGGAACCGGAATTTTAATAAAACCCGAAGATGACTTAAATGCAAAAATAACCGAAGCGGCTTCAGGCGCTGTATTGGTTTTAATGCCGGGAGATTATCAGGCGTTTAAAGGAGAAATCGCTTTGAGCAAATCTATTACAATACGAGGTTTACGTCCGGGAGACAAACCAAAACTGCATGTTAAATTTACAGTAAATGCCGGAACTTCTAATCTGTTATTAATTGATTTAGATTTAGACGGAACAGGAATGGATAACGCGGCAGTAATAACAATTTCAGGAACAGGAACAACTTATGGTGATATTTTAGTAAGCAGCAGTACAGTTCATGATTATACACGTGCGTTAATTGCAGCAAATGCAAGCGGATCAAAAGTAATGTCATTTACAGTAGACAACAGCATTATTAAAAACGTAAATACAAATGCCGGAGCAGATTTTATCGATTTCAGAAATACCTATGCGGCTAGTATTGTTCTTAAAAACAGCACATTTGATACTTGTTCAACCGGACGTGATTTTGTCAGGGCAGATGCAGCTGCAGCACCAAATGGCTCTTCCGGAACTGGATTAACAACAAATGTATTAATTGACAGCTGTACTTTGTATAACGTTTCGAGTACGGCAGCACCAAAAAGAATTTTATATGTTCGTTTTGTAAGTAATACATCAACAGTAAAAAATACTTTGATAGCATCAACAACGGCAATTTACACAAATCAGGCAGGAACTACAGCTCCTGTATTCAGTAAAAATTATTATTACAACGCTCAGGGTTTTATGGATGCAGCGATTAATTTAAATAAAATCGATGCTTCGGGAACTACTGCAGATCCACAGTTTGTAAACGCTGTAGGAAGCGATTTTACAGTAAAAAATCAAACCCTGATCGACAATCACATTGGAGATCCGCGCTGGTTAGATTAACAAGTTTCATTTTTCATAGTTAGTTAAAAAAGGGATGCAGTCTGCATCCCTTTTTGTATTTGAACTTTGGTAACGTCTCAGCGCAAATCAAAACTGAAAACTGAGACTAAAAAAATTATTCTAATTCGATACACTCAAAAATACCGTTGTTTTGAATTAAGGCAGGAATGTCAAGCTCACTGTCAATACGTAAAATATTATCACAATCTTCAAGGTCAAAATTCCATAAAGTATTGGGGAGTAATTCGCGAAGCAGGACAGAGGCCGACTCAAATTTAGACCGGCTGTCAACAGAAGTTTTAAAAACATAAATCATAGTATGCATTTTTGAGATGCAAATTTCTAAAAAATGTTTCGCTGTTTATTAGGATTCAATAATCAATGATTAGGATTTATCAATCATTTTTCGATATTGAACAGGACTAATTCCTTCGTGTTTTTTAAAGAAACGACTAAAGTACGATTGATCTTCATGTCCTACCTGTACTGCGATTTCACTTACAGAAAGTGTAGTTTGAAATAGTAAATATTTGGCTTCTAATAATATGGTTTCGTCAATCCATTTTGCTGCAGATTTTCCTGTAACAGTTCGAACCGATTTATTCAAATGATTTGGCGTAACATTGAGCAGCGAAGCGTAATAATGAACCAAATGATGGGTTTTGATATTTTGATGAATTAGTTCTTTAAATTTATTTGTAATAACCTCAGCTGCCGAAATACTTTTAGCACTCTTAACCGAATTTTTATTCATTTCATAAAACAAAGCAATCAAATACGATTGTACAATGTTGAGGTTTGCCGTTGTTGTTTCTGAATATTCTTTATGAAGACGTTTTAAAACAGCCGAAACATTCAAAACATCTTCAGACGCTAAAGTAATTTTTGGATTGCCCGAAATTTTCATGAAATCAAATTCGTTCAGCATTTCGCGGCTTCCGTATTTACCAATTAAAATATCAGGATGAAACTGGCAGATATAGCCTTTGTGTATATTGTTAACATTATCAAGAGAAAAAATCTGTCCCGCCGGAACCACAATAATTTCATTATCCGTCGTGATGTATTCCTGAGATCCCAATTTCATCACATGCTGGCCCGAAGAAATAAAAATTAAGGTATGGCAAGAATGCTTGCAAGGCGGCACAGGATGCTGCATCTGCATTATTTCTTCAATTTCAAGACAAAAAAAGTGATCAGAATTCGACTTGAAAAGCAAATGAATTGGATTATCCTCTCCCAGAAACTTTTCCCGAAAACCCGAAGGATTATAGGTTTTTATTTTTTCGATCGTCTTTGCGCCCATACTTAATAATACAATCTAAAATCAAGTAATTTGCAAAGTGCATAATGTTTTTGGTATAAATCTTCTACAACTTCGGTAAGATCATCGTTTTCCTGATACAAACTGAAAAACGCTTTGTCGATTGTACTCGAGCTGGCAATTTTATTATAGGTAGAGCCATAACCGGAAATGGCGCGCGCTCCTGTAATATCAAGGAAATACTGTGCTTCTTCTTCGTTGAGGTCGAGTCTTTTTTTATTGGCAAAATGAATGATTTTACCTTTCATTTTTCCCTCAAAAAGTTCGGCTATTTCTTCGAGGCTGTAATAATAATCGTGAAGACAGATATTGTTTTCCTGCCCCGGCATAACGAGATAAATAATTTCATAATCCTTAAAATTATGATCGTCATAAAGCAGCGTGTTTAGGCTTTCTTCTAAGCCTTCAATCGTATCGCAGGTTTTATAGATGCTCGCAATACCCTGGTCAAAAGCAATTTCTTCCAGATTTTTAACCACATCAGTAGTTATAACGGTATCTACGTCCTGAACGCCTTCGAGGCAGAAAATAAATTTTTCATTATCCATACAAATGTCTTTTCGGTTTCTGGGGAAACTGCTTTTGACAAATATATTTTTTTATATGGAAAAACCACTATTTGATTGGGATTTTAACGTGGTTTTTAGAATTAGAAGAAATACGTTAAATTAAAAAAGTTTTTAAACGTATTTTTGCTGACAGAAAACTAAAATTAACAATGATACAAATCAACAAAAACCAATCTTTTGCTATTGACGATATCTTATTCACATTTGCTCTTGAATCTGAAGCAGCAGAAGTTTTTAAAAGTCATAATAAATTGATTACGGGAATTGGAAAAGTGAATGCTGCATATGAATTGTCTAAAGTAATTCAGCTTAAAAAGCCTTCCTTAATAGTTAATTTAGGATCTGCAGGAAGCAGTTTTTTTCAAAAAGGAGAAGTAATCTGCTGTACTAAATTTGTACAAAGAGATATGGATGTTCAGGCATTAGGTTATGCACAATATGAAACTCCTTTATCCGGGCTGCCTCCGCTTTTGGAATACGGTTTAAAAATGGATGGACTAAAAGAAGGAATCTGCGGAACAGGAGATAATTTTGAAATGGGACATTGTTCTGATGCCTATAATGTTGTCGATATGGAAGGTTATGTTTTAGCCATGATTGCCATGAAAGAGAATATTCCGTTTTTATGTCTTAAATATATTTCAGACGGCGCAGATGATAATGCAGCGGAAGACTGGTTTATTCAGGTACATAAAGCTGCTGTTGCTTATGGTAAGATTTTAGGATTGAATAAAGAAGATGTTTTGGTGTAATTTTATCAAAAGCAGTTTTCTAAAGACTTAAAAAACATGAATAATAAAAAAATATCGAAAAGTGTTCAATTTAAACTTCTTAAACATTCTTATATATAAATAAGTGCTTAGAACCTGCTTAATTTTTCTTCCTTAGCTTTTTGCTTACTTATTTTATCCTCTTCTATTAATATTTTTGCATTATAATTAAGACTTTTTAAATTAACCACAAGTTCATCGAAATTATAAATTTCTATAGTATCATCTCTTACAGCTCTACAATTAGAATTAACTTTGAAATCCAAGGTAATTTTAGCTCTAATTTTATCAAAACTCGATAAAAAATTAATTTCAGAATGCTCATTCATGTATTTCTGAAATTTTAATAATTTGCATTTGTTTTTTGTTTTTTTAGTTTCCGATATAATTCCTTTTCCTTTATATTTTTCAATAATAATATCTAAGTGGCTTTGAGATAAACTGGCTTTCATATAAAACAATTTATCATTATTAAACTTTAGCAATAAATTTTTTATAGATATTCCATCCGTTTCATAATTTGGTATAAAGAAAACTCTTGTCGAATCACTCAAATTAGCATAATCAAAATTATACCAGCTTGTAATATTATCAAGGTCTGGCTTAAGTTCATAAATAGTTGTGGTTAATGAATAATCATAATCACTATCTTCATTTGCAACTTCATGAGATAAATAATCTATGCCATTTGAAATTGGAATGTAGTAGTGGCCAGAGCAATAATTGCAAATTTTTTCAAAGACATCAGTGGTTGATTCATTTATAATAAAATCTCCAATTCTGTTTGGGCAATCTTGCGCATGAATATTGTTCATAAACAATAAAAACAATATTAATATCACCTTTTTCATGAATACTTATTTTTGTTAACAATCAATATATCGCATAATTAATTATTAATTTTGAAACTAAATTTCTTCAAAACTATAACGAAGTTGTTTTATAGAAAAAGGATTTTCCGTAATTATATTAAAAGAATGTTTTTAACTTAGTTAAAGATTGATTATTTGTTTTAAGTAATATTATCTCAATAAATTAAATTATTTACTAAGCCGCATTCTGCGCACATTCCTTTTTCTCCAAAAGCTTAATTTGTTCCGCTGTGCAGAGTATTCTTTGTGTAAAACCAGTTTTTTGGACTTCAATTAAGTAATGATAAGTCATTTCCTTTATTGCAGATTTTTTGATAAGTCCTTTTTTAAAATCTATTTTTCTTTCTAATACGATAGCCCTGTAAGATCTCCCACTAATTGCAGTGTAGGATACATCTTGTCCTTTTAAAAAACTCATTGTCTTAGCTTTTAGTTATTTTAATATTATTTGCTAATACAGTATCTCAATTCTGTTAAAAAAGAGAGTTGAAAAATAATTATAAGGGGGCTAAAAAATTCTTCTAAACTGTTAGCGCAATGTAGAAAGATTCAAAAATTCTGCACCACGTATTTATACCTGTTTTTGAATTATAAGTGTTTTATTTTTAAGTATTTAATTATTAGGAAAAGCTTTGTTATTGTTGGGTTTTTGATGAAAATTTGATACAATTTAGAACATTAATTTTCAGTACTCCTAGCGGTCAAATTCTTAATTTTGAAAGGATAAAATTTCATTCCAAAATCAAATAAAAAAGATCAAAATGGTACAGGAAAGAGTAATGGAGAAACTGGCAATTTTAGCCGATGCAGCAAAATATGATGTTTCGTGTTCGTCTAGTAACAGCACACGAAAAAATAAAGGAAAAGGTCTGGGTGATGCTTCGGGAAACGGAATTTGTCACGCTTATACGGAAGATGGACGATGTGTTTCATTGCTTAAAATTTTATTGACCAACCATTGTATTTTCGACTGTGCTTATTGTGTCAGCAGAAAAAGCAACGATATAAAACGCGCCGCTTTTACGGTTCAGGAAGTGGTAGATCTCACGATTGGTTTTTACCGAAGAAATTATATTGAAGGTTTGTTTTTGAGTTCGGGTATTTTTGATAATCCCGATTATACAATGGAACGTCTGGTTAGAATTGCAAAGAAACTTCGGTTAGAAGAAAACTTCAACGGTTATATTCATTTAAAAGCGATTCCGGGTGCAAGCGCTGAATTACTTAAAGAAGCCGGACTTTATGCCGACCGTTTAAGTGTAAATGTCGAAATGCCAACAGAACAAAGTCTTAAATTACTGGCTCCGGACAAAAATCATATTGACGTAATTAAACCAATGGAATATCTGAAAAATGAAATCGTTGGTTACAAAGAAGAAAAGAAGCTAAATTACAAAGCTCCGCTTTTTGCTCCGGCAGGACAAAGTACCCAGATGGTTATTGGCGCAACAAAAGAAAATGATCTCGAAATTCTTGGAATGGCAAATTATTTTTATGAGCAGATGAATATGAAACGTGTTTATTATTCCGGATATGTGCCCATAAGCTACGATAATCGGCTTCCGGCAATTGGAACGCCTGTGCCGATGATTCGGGAAAATCGTTTGTATCAGGCCGACTGGCTGATTCGTTTTTACGGATTCAATGTAAATGAAATTGTAGGTTTCAATCAGCCGAATCTTGATTTGGATATTGATCCCAAACTGGGCTGGGCTTTGCGAAATCTGGAGCAGTTTCCGGTTGATGTCAATACCGCAGATTTACAATTGATTCTCCGAATTCCCGGAATTGGGGTTTCAAGTGCCAAAAAGATTGTCGCGGCCAGAAAGTTTAAAAAACTTAAACCTGAAGATTTACAGAAATTAGGAATTGCTTACAGCAGATCAAAATATTTTCTGGCTTTTGCTTCGCCGTTTCAATTACAGCGGGATTTGACTTCTATCCAAATAAAGGATCATATTTTAAAAATGCAGAATAGTAAATACAAAAATGATTTTTCGAATCAGCTTGCTTTATTTTAAATCTAAATGACACAAGTAATCTACGATAGTACTTTTGAAGGCTGGCTTTCGGCCGTATTTGAAATTTACGAGCTTAAACTCGACGATGTTGTTTTTGCTAAAAGTGAAGTTTCAAATGCATTGCTTTTTTCGGATACTCATTTGGTTACGACAGACTTATTAAAGGCAAAACGTGTTTTAAAAGGATTAAAACAAAAACTTTCAAAAGAGGGTTTTGAGAATATTTACAGGTCATTTTTATCTGAAATTGATAAAATAGATGAAACCTTATTTCAGTATGTAAAACATATTTTTGCAAATACTGTAAATGTTGAAGGAGATTTGACTAATTGGGCAGTTTTAGAAATTAGAAAGGCAACTCATTTAACGAGAAGAGAAAGTCACCGAATGAAAGCTTTTGTCAGGTTTAAACTGACCAAAGACAATTTGTACTACGCAATTGTCGAACCCGATTGTGATGTGCTGCCTTTAATAGAAAATCATTTTAAAAACCGTTATGCAGATCAGCGCTGGCTCATTTATGACGCCAAACGCAAATACGGCATTTATTATGATCTCCAAAATACAACAACAGTGCAACTGGAATTTAATTCCGATTCTAATTCTTCTAAATTTTTAGCTGAAATAAGCGATGATAATGAAGAGTTTTTCCAGAATCTTTGGCGGCAGTTTTTTAAAAGTGTCAATATCGAATCCAGAAAAAACACTAAACTGCATTTGCAGCACATGCCGAAACGTTACTGGAAGAATTTAACAGAGAAAATTCCGAATTTAAAGAGATAACGATTGCAGTAAATTTAATCTTCTGCTTCTAATACTATTTTGCAATCCATAAATGAAATTTCAGGATTCCATTTAATAGTCCATTCGCACATTTGTTTTAAAATGGGAAGAAAAGATTTTCCTTTTTCTGATAGAGAATATTCTACTCTTGGCGGAACTTCTCCAAATTTCTGCCTGATGATAAAACCATCGTCTTCAAGTTCACGAAGCTGATCTGTTAATACTTTTCTCGAAACGCCTTCCATAAAGAAAAGTAATTTTCCAAAACGTACACTTTTATTAGCCAGTAAATATAAAATAATAGGTTTCCATTTATTGCCAATATTATTCATTGTGTGCAGCATGGAACAAAAATCTTTGTTCTCAATTATTTTTCTTCCCATAAGTTACTTTTCGGTTACCGCAATTTTTCTTAAATCAATTCTCATTAGTTGCAAATATAAACTATTGATAGTTTATTTGTTGAACTATTGGAAACAAAAGTAATTAAGAAATACTAAAAGCCATTTTTTCTGCAGAAAAAGAGACTCAAAAACATGAAATTATGAATACAAATAAAGAAGGAATGGTAAAAGGATTAACAACATCCGAAATCCAATCAATTAAAACCTTTTATGCACTTTGGGGAACAAAACAACCCGAATTATTAGATGAAATCTGCACGCCGGACTGGAAAGATATCCCGCTTTTGCCTGATCAGGCCCAAGGTCCAAAAGGCTTACAAGATATTATTAAAGGTTTTACGGCTGATTTTCCGGATATTGAAATTAATATTTTAGAAATATTCGGAACGCATGAACGTGCGGCAGTACGAGCTGAGATTGTATTTACGCACAATAAAGAATTAATCGGCATACCGGCAACGGACAAAAAAGTTTCAATTGCCATACATGAATTTCATTATTTAAAAGATGGAAAAATAACGCATACCTGGCATTTAGAAGATTGGTTTGGTTTACTAATGCAAAGCGGCGGATTTAAAGCAAATAATTAATGTAAGATAAAAATCAAATGAACAAATTATATAAAACAGCTGTAGTAACAGGAATAAGCAGCGGGATAGGTTTGGCGCTTACCCAAAAATTACTGAACGAAAATTATAATGTAATTGGAACAACAAGGTCGGGAAGTTTAGATGATTTTTCGCATTCTAATTTAAAAATAGTTCCCTTGGAAGCAACCAGTCAGGAAAGCAGGGATAACGCCGTTAATGCTATTTTAGCCATTACAGAAAGTATCGATCTGCTGGTAAATAATGCCGGAATTGCGCCGGACGTTTTTTCAATCGAACCAGATTTTGAATCTTTTACAGCTACAATAAATACGAATGTAACTAGTGTGATATTCTTTACAGAATTATTGTTAAAACATATTAAAACAGGCGGAAAGATCGCTTTTATTTCCAGCAGTATGGGATTGTTAAAAAATGCAGCACCAAACGGAACAGCGTACAGATTATCAAAAAACGCAATTAACATGTATGCAGCAATGCTGGCTTCAAGAGTAATTGACAGACAAATTATTGTAACGCCAATTCACCCGGGCTGGGTGCAGACTAAATTAGGCGGAAACCAAGCACCATTTACAACAAAAGATTCTGCTGACGGGATTTACGATGCGATTCTTTCAAATACAAATTCAGGGAAATTTTGGGATATTACCATTCCCGGTTTAGATTAACTGTTTTAATTTGAAAACTAAAAACCCTTAAACATTTATTTGTTTAAGGGTTTTGTTATTCTTATTACTTACTCTTCTTCAAAGCATCCAGCAATTCAACCATATCGACAACACCGTAAGTAGACGAATAATCCGAAACGGCATAAGGCAATATCAAACTATTATTGTGAATAATTGCTCCGCAGGAATACACAACATTCGGAACATAACCTTCGCGTTCGTCTTCTAATGGAGAAAGTAAAGGTTCGCTTAGCCTTCCAATTTCTTTTGAAGGATCATCAAGATCAAATAATGAGGCTCCAATGCAGTAGCGTCGCATTGTTCCAACACCGTGCGTAATGACAAGCCAGCCTTCTTCTGTCCAAAGAGGCGATCCGCAGTTTCCTATTTGCGTAAGTTCCCAGGTGTAACGCGGCTGCTGTAATAAAACAGGATTATTCCATTGTGTAACTCTGTTCGAATACATAATGTAATTGTTTACACCATCAATTCGGGCAAGCATGGCGTATTTTCCTTTAATTTTTCTTGGAAACAAAGCAAGATTTTTATTTTGAGCACCTTCTCCGTGTAATGGCATTACTCTGAAAGAATAAAAATCCTCAGTAGAAATTAATTTTGGTAATATAGCGTGGCCATTATATGCGGTGTAAGTAGCCATAACGCGTACCGAATTATCATCATCAACAAAACGAACGAAACGAGCGTCTTCAATTCCACGGCTTTCCGAATCAGAAATAGGGAAAATAACACGTTCTGTAATATCAGAATCATGTTTAAACTGTAAGTCATAAAAAGAATTGGCAAGCCAGAGTATTTCTTCTAATGCAACTCTTCTTTCCTGAATGATCGACGGATCGCTTAAAGCGGTTTTTAAAGTGTTTTTTAAAATGGCAAATTCAAATTCATTTGGAAGATCCTGCATAATCTGGTCAATGTATTTGTCCTGCGTATGCATTTCGAGCAGCTTGGTTAAAAAACGCTCTTTGTTGAATAAAGTTTTATGCTCGATTTCGGCCTTGTCAATATGATGGCCGATTTTCATTATTTGGAGATTATTGTCTCTGTCAAGAATTCCTCTTCTAAAAACAATTGAAGAAATGTGACCTTCACCTGTAGCGCGAAAAGAAATAATAACACGTTTTTCGCCCATTTCCAAACCCGACTGATCAAAATCTTCTACAATAGACGGATTGAAAATAGCGGCAGATTCTATCGCATATTCCATTGTACAATACGAACCAATCAGCATTTTTCGATTTAATGTCATGCCTTCATAATCAATCTGCATGGATTCGATTATAGGTCTGATTTTTTCGCAGTGTCTAAAAAACACGGCAGAAATATTTCGATGTCTTCTGGCAAATTCACGAAGTGTTTGTTCTAAGGTTTCTAAAACTTGTTTTTCATCCAGAGTCATAATCCGAAGAACCATCTGCTGGGTTCGTTCATAACCATTCATAAAATATCGGGCAACAACCCTTCTTGAATCCGGGGTAAATTTTATACTTTTTCGAACAACGGGTACACGCATAGTTTTGGGTTTTAATTACAATAAAAAAAGAAATTCATTTTATGTGTCACAAATTAGTATGTCAGTTTGAACTTAATTGGCTGATAAAAAAAATAATATGCCTTTTTTTAATCAGGGAGATACTCAAATGTCTTTCTATTTCTACAACAAGTTAATAATTTTGTTAAAGAAAAAAGCTTAATTTTTTATTAAATTCTTTCAAAGTACTTATTTGTATTGCCGGTACATTGCTAAAGATACCGCAGTTTTTCTTCTTCAATATCCAGATAATGCATCTGTCTGCGTATAATCGATTCGTCTAAAGTTTGATCTTCTTTGTTTTTATTAATCAGCCATTGTCGCTGCTGGTTTAATAAATCAAGATAAATATGTTTTAAATCCTGACTTATAGCTTCATTGTCGATTCCTTTAATGTGCTGTTCCCATTTTTGAATAAGATGCTGTAACGTCGTATTATTGTCTAACTGGCCTTCATAATTGGTTTTTAAATAATGCAAAGCAAACTCAGCAAGCTCTTGCCGCACCTGATTATAGGCTTCTTCGCGAGGCACAGGATCATAAATATTTGGAAGTTTAATTTTTCTGATAAAATACGGAAGCGTTAATCCCTGAATTAATAAGGTCAAAAGAATTACGATAAAAGTGATAAATAAAATGAGATTTCGCTGCGGAAATCCATTGCCATTGTTCAAATAAACAGGAATAGACAATGCCGCTGCCAGAGATACAACACCACGCATTCCGGTCCAGCCCAATATAAAAGGTGTTTTATAACCGGGATTTCTGGTATCTGCAACCGTGATAAAATTTCGGGCAATTAGTGTCACTATAACGGCACCGTAAGAAGATAATATTCTGCTTATAATTAAAACTAAAGTGATCAGGACACCATACACAATTGCCATTAAAAGACTGGTGCCTTCAAGTCCTTTGGTAATTTGAGGCAAGTCTAATCCGATTAGCATAAAAACCAATCCGTTTAATATAAAGCAAAAACTTTCCCATACATTGACGCCCTGCAATCGTGATTTGCTGCTCAGAAAACGATGTCTGTTATTCGATAAAAGCAATCCGCAGCTTACGACGGCCAGTACTCCGGAACTGTGAACTTCTTCGGCAGCCAGGTAAATAATATATGGTGTTAATAATGATAAAACAATATCGGCATTAGAGTCAGTCGGGAGATATTTGTGTGCTTTCATAAAAAGCCATCCAATTAATAGACCAATCGCGACACCGCCCAAAACCATCCAGCTAAAACTAATTGCAGCTTTATAAAATATAAATTGCTCAGTTGCTACTGCAACCATGGCAAACCTGAAAATAATTAGAGAAGAAGCGTCATTTAATAGACTTTCGCCTTCTAATATGGAAGAAAGTGTTTTAGGAACTTTCACAAATTTTAGAATTGCACCCGCACTTACGGCATCAGGAGGAGAAACTATTCCGCCCAGCACAAAACCCAACGCTAACGAAAAGCCCGGAATAAAATAATTGGCGACAACCGCAACAGAAAGTGCCGAAACAAAAACAACGATAAAAGCAAAACTGGTAATGATACGGCGCCATCGCCATAATTCTTTCCATGAAACGGTCCACGCGGCTTCATATAATAACGGAGGCAGAAAAATAAAAAATATAAGTTCTGGTTCGATGTTTATCGCGGGAACTCCCGGAATAAAACTGATAATTAATCCTGCCAGTACGAGCAGTATCGGATAAGCTACTTTTATTTTATTGGCGACCATGATCAGCAATAAAATAATAATCAAAAGACCAAGATAAAAAGGGAAATTGTCCAGCATTCTTCTAGTTTAGGTTTCTATATTCAATTGGCGTATAGCCGGTATTCTTTTTAAACATTCGATTAAAATGCTGCGGATATTTAAATCCTAATTCAAAAGCAATCTGGCTAACCGATTTTTCGGTATCGAAAATTCGTTCTTTCGCCAGATTTATTAATTTAAGCTGAATATGTTCCTGAGCAGATTTTCCGGTTTCTTTCTTAATTAAATCTCCAAAATAATTAGAAGACAGATGTAAAAGAGCTGCAAAATATCCAACAGAAGGTAAACCCTCATCCTGTGCATTTTCAGACAGGAAATAATCATTTAATAAATGCTCAAATTTTGACAGAATATCGGTATTGATTACATCGCGGGTAATAAACTGCCTGTCATAAAAACGCACACAATGATTTAAAAGCAGTTCTATCGTATTGCTTATAATGCTTTTACTGTGTTTGTCAATAGACTGGCTTAATTCGTATTCTAATTTATTAAATAAATCTTTTATAATCTGCTGTTCTTTCAGAGATAAATGAAGCGCTTCGTGCGAATCATACGAAAAGAAGGAATATTGATTTATATTTCTAAAAAGTGAAGTTCCTTTTATGAGATCAGGATGAAAAAGCAATGTTAAGCCCGTCGATTTATAATTGTCTGTATTATTAACTTCGAGTACCTGGCCGGGCGCTACAAAAACCATTGTGCCATCATTATAATCGTAATTATTGCGTCCGTATTTTAATTCGCCGCAATTTCCGGCTTTTAATAATATCGCATAAAAACTAAAATGTAAACGAGTATTGTTTGGAAGCGGCTTACTATTAGAATTATCAAAAACACTGATTAAAGGGTGCTGCGTTTCGACACCTTTTAACTGATTGTACTGCGTAACTTTTTCGAGTTTTATGTGTTCCATGATCTGTTTATAAAATTATCTTACACAAATATACTATTCAGATTCTTAATAACTTAGTGTCATTATTCAAATCAGTAAAAATGGTAATAATAGCAGTAATCTGTATTATATCCGAACAAGATTATTGAAAGAAATTTGTAGTATTAAAAATAACAATAAACTTTTATATAATTAAATTATGGAAAAGAGAATATTAGGAACACAAGGATTAGAAGTTTCTGCACTAGGTTTGGGCTGTATGGGGTTAAGTTTTGCTTACGGTACAGCAGTAGACAAACAACACGGAATTAAATTAATTAGAGAAGCATACGAACAGGGAATTACTTTTTTTGATACTGCAGAGGCGTATGGTATTGCCAATGAAGAATTGGTAGGAGAGGCTTTGGCACCGTTTAGAAAAGAGGTTGTTATTGCTACAAAGTTTGGTTTTAAAGACGGAAAGGCATTTAACGGACAAGACAGCCGTCCGGAAAATATCAGGGCAGTGGCCGAAGAATCTTTGCGACGTATGAAAACAGATGTTATCGATTTGTTTTATCAGCACAGAGTAGATCAGAATGTGCCAATTGAAGATGTTGCCGGAACCGTTAAAGATCTTATACAGGAAGGAAAAGTAAAATACTTTGGACTTTCTGAAGCAGGCGCGGAGTCAATTCGCAAAGCACATGCAGTGCAGCCGGTATCAGCATTACAAAGTGAATATTCTATTTGGTGGAGAGAACCTGAGTTGGAAGTTTTACCGGTTCTGGAAGAATTAGGAATTGGTTTTGTCCCGTTCAGCCCTTTAGGCAGAGGATTTTTAACTGGCGCAATCAACGCAAATACAAGCTTTGAAGCGACTGATTTTAGAAACAACCTGCCTCGTTTTAGTGAAGAAAACAGAAAAGCAAATCAAAAACTGGTAGATTTATTATCAGCAATCGCTTCACAAAAACAAGCATCTCCGGCACAAATTGCATTAGGCTGGCTTTTGGCACAAAAACCGTGGATTGCTCCAATTCCGGGAACAACAAAATCTCACCGGTTAACTGAAAATATTGGCGGTGCCTCTATTAATTTATCAGCAGAAGATGTTAAAAAAATAGACGATGCTTTTGCACAAACTACCATACAAGGAGATCGTTATCCTGCTAAATTGCAGCAAACTACAGGTAAATAATAAAAAAATAAGAGTGCTGCATTGAAATATGCAGCACTCTAATAACTAACCATAAACTAAAAAAATTACATTTTGGTAAGCGGAAGGCTGAAACTTACTTTTATTTTATCAGCGACTTTTTTGCTGACAAGTTTTGGAATTTCAATATTAAAATCTGCTGCCATTACCTCAAAATTTCCGCTTACTGTAATCTTGTCATTTAATTTTATGATTTTAGCATTGGCGGTAATTTTTTTTGTTTTTCCATGTAAAGTTAAATCTCCGGAAATTTTAACTGTTTTCGCTGTTGATGAAAGTTTCGAAGCATCAAAATCTTCTATTTTTCCTTTAAATGAAGCTTTAGGAAATTTATCCGATTCTACATAATTTTCATTAAAATGTTCTTCCATTAAGGCAACCTTAAAACGAAATCCTTTCAGGAGTGTTAAAACGGCGAAATCACCTGTTCCTGAATCGAGAATGGCAGATGTATTTTTGTTTTCTGCAGCTACTTCCTCAAAAGAATCAACCGAAGCTTCAAACTTTAAATTCCCTGTTTTTGTCGCATATTTTTGAGCAGAAACACTAAATATTCCAGCAAACAGGAGCAGAATTACAATTTGTTTTTTCATTTTGTATCGATTTAATTTTCTAATAATCCATCTGCACTCCATTGCAGAATGATGTTTATTTTATCCTGAGACATTCTTCCTGATTTTGGCATTTGTCCTGTCGTTCCGTTTTGACGCTGAATCCTGTCTAATAAATTTGTATTTAATACCGCATCCTTTACTTCAGCATACGTTTCAAGAGGTTTGAGTGTTCCGCCAGAAGCATGACAGGCAATACAGTTGGCATCAATTATGGCTTTTGCATTTGCGTTATAGGTAACGGGACCTGTAACAACTTCCTGTTCTTCCAGACTTTCATAAGTGTTAGATTCGCAGCTGAATAAGGAAAATAAAATGCCAGATAAGAAAATATATTTTTTCATATTATGTACTTTTAAAAAACTCTATATAAATTAAATCCAAAGAAAAAGTCGCCTTTTCCCCAATCTCCGGTGGCATTTGTTAAATAACCGCTTTCGGTCATAGACTGCGAATTGGTAAAAATTAACTGAAAAATATGGCCGCCCGTTTCTATGTCCAAACCAACAGATAATGGATTATTATAAAAATCAGGTTTATTGAAATTTTCTCCATATTCCAGATTTAAAGAAAGTCTTTTGGTCAGTTTTAATCTTCCGCCGGCACTTAAAGTAAATTGATTATCGTTTTCATTATCCGGATTGTATAAATTTTTGTGAATGTAAGAAGGGGCTAATTCCAGCGATAATTTATCAGAGAATTTTCTTGAAATTAAAAGCTGATTCACATATGTCAGACGGTCAGAGAATTCTATTTTAGGATAATCATCTTTTTTTAATCCGCTGTTGATATCTATTGTATTATATCCAACAATGTCAAACGGAAATTGGTCGTTTTGTCTTGCCAGTCTGTATTTAAGAGATGTTTCATAAATTTTTAAAAGTGTATGACGGGACGCACTTACCGAAAGCCAATCGGTTACACCGTAAATTCCGCCTATTTTTGTTGTTGCATCATCAAAACCAAAAAACTCCGAAATTCCGCCTTTTACAGAACCAAACCGGTGTGATATCACAATATAAAGTTCTTTTTTTGCCGCTAATTTTGTGGATTGCAGCGTTATGATCTGAAGCCCTTTAAAAGTAGCAGTTGCATTTTTATCCACTACTTGTGTCGAATCCAGAGTTGAAAGTAAATCTTCCTGAGCATTTGCGTAGAGACAGATTAATAAACTGGCTAATAAAAATATTTTTTTCATATTTAATGTTGTTGTATACTGCATTGGTCAAATTTTACTATTCCAAATAAATCATCAAAACCAATACATCTTCCTTTTATATTAATTGATTTATTCATGAAATTCAGTTTTGTCTTTTCATTCATTTTACAAAATACTTTTCCATCAATTACCATTGAAGAATCAGTGACTTCTGAAACTATTCCTTCAATCTCAATTGTTTTATTTAAGTATTTTGAATCTGCCTGAGAAGCGTTTTGCGCATATTGATTTTCTAAATTTTTAGCAGAAATGGTAAGTAATGATTTTTCGTTATCGATGTCTCTGGCATCTTTATAAAGAATGTTTTGGTAGATGTAGTAGGGGCCAAAACTTACTAGTAACAGCACTGCCAAAATTGTGATTTTTCTTTTACTCATGTCAATTTTAATTTAAATTTTACTGCAGTGTACCAGAATTTCGTTTTTATTATTTCAGATTAGTCCAGTTTCTATTGGACTAATCTGAAATAGATTGTGTTTACAAAACACATTTACAATTTTAGAAATGTTTAATTTTAAATTGCTGCCGGAATATCTTTTACAGGAACTGGCCAGACACCTGGAGCAGGGAAACTAATTCCTTTATTAGCACCTCTTACACTGGCATCCTGACCAAAATAGTATAGCGGCCATCCGTTGTAAACCAATTGTGATTTACCAAAAACCGTTATAACAGAAAATTTAGATTTATCAAGTACAGAAGGCACTACGATTTTGTCTGTTTCATATATTGGCCAAACTGAGTTGTTTGAAAAATCTTCTTTTGTAAAATTGTTTTTCTTGAAATTATCGTTTTTAAAAGCGTAAAGTGTCAAGCCTTTACCATCTGTAAAATAAGTTGTAGCACCATCTCCAACGGTATAATCTGATTTGTAGTTTTTACCGTCATGTCCAACAAGCTGGCTTCTCACGATCATAACAGAATAATCCGGTTTTGCGATAAACCAAATACCTCCAATTCCATCTCCTGATGTTTTTCCAGCAGCTTCTGGCGTATTGGTTACATTTCCATATCCATCATCTCCGGAACTTGGCGAGTAATAATATAAAGGCCATCCTTTGTAGGTTAATTGTTTTTTAGCAGACGGAGTAGTAATAGTTCCAAAATCTGATAATGTTAATCCTGTACCTAATTTGTCTGCGGTTAAATTGTCTACATAAAATACAGGCCATACTACTTCACATCCTCCTGTACAAGACGATTGGCCATTTGCATCTGTTGAGAAAAAATATAATGATCTTCCGTCCTTGTCTACAAGGTAAGAACCTAATGTAGCACTTGTAGCAAGACTAACGGCTTTTTTAACTTCCGGAGCTGGAGGATTATTTCCATTGTCTCCACTATCTCCGCCGTCACTGCTGCAGCTTACAAAAAATGTTGTGATTACAAGTGCTGCAGCGAATTTAAGTTGTTTTAATTTCATCGTTTTTTAATTTAAGTTATATTGAAAGGGAAAATGAACTTTACAGCAATCAGTAAAGTGTTTGTTTTGATTATTGTCTGTCAAAGGATTTTTATAAGCATTTCGTTTCAGCTACGAACTGTCATAAAAAAAATAGCCCTCGTGGTACAGTATGAAGTTTTGTAAGGGATTCATCTTTTATTCTTTTTGGTATAGTTCAATAGTAAAACACCTTTGATGCAGATTACCCTACCAAAGAATTGTTATTTTCTGAAAAAAAAATTAAAAAGAAGTATAAGGTTTATTGGAACCTCGGGTAATTTAAATTATAACCAATTAAAAATCAGTATATTTTAACGCGGATAAAACGGATTCGTTATCACGAAGACGTGGATAAAGACGGATCTTTTAGTTTTATATCTAAATCCGTTTTTATCCGCGTTTTTGCGTAGCAAGTCTGTTTTATCCGCGTTAAAATTTATACAAAGCAGATGTTAAAATGAAACTCTAAAGCTCAGATTTGGAGTTCGTTGCAGCGAAAAAGTTTCGACTTCCTCAATCGAATTTGTCAAAGTAGTTATTCTGTAATATTCGTTGATTTCATTCTTTCTGTTGAGAATATTTAAAATGGATATTCCTAATTTGTATTGAATTCCATTATCTGTTTCCCATTTATAAGTAGAGGAGAAGTTAACCTGCGAAAAAATATGCAGATTCGTATTATTAGGTCTGTTGTAAACCAGTGTGGGATTTGAGGGATTAATTAAAGCAGTGTTTGGAGAAGTTTTGGGTCTGCCGGAAGTCCATTTTGTACCCAGAGCAATTTTAAAATTGTTTTTCTCATAAATTCCAGCCCACGATGCCGTGTGCATTACTTCGAAGTTGTTAGGGAAAACAGGATATTCGTAATTAGTAAAATGATAATTATTATGATTGTACGTATAACTTAACCAGGTAAGAAAGTGATTCATTTTTTTCTGAACCAGCATTTCTGCTCCCCAAACCTCATAATCTCCGGTTGTTTTTACAAATTCTAACTGGTTTTGAAAACCCTGACTGGAAGTTGTAATGCCGGCTACTTTTTTATAAAAATTTTCGATATCAAAAAGCCAGTCATTCTTTACATAAGATAAATTTAATGACAGCTGCCTGCTTTTCTGAATGGGAATTGCAGCATTATTAGAGATAATCCAGCGTCTTTTTTCAATACCGAAATAATCTTTCTGTAAATCAATAATCTGCTGGGAATTCTGGCTTTTAAGTTCGCCCAGCAATTCTAAATTTAAGCTTTTGCTGAAGCCGTAACTAAACTGAATTCGCGGTTCTGCAATAAATTTTTTGAATCTTTCGATATAATTAATGCGTGTTCCGGCCTTAAAATATATTCTGGAAATAGTATCGTTGTATTTTCCTTCCAAAATTAAAGCATGGGTTCTCAGTACTTCTTTTACCTTACGAAAGAAATCAGGATTCGTTACATCTTCCAGATTCGTAATTCCTATTTCGTTGAATTGATATCCGTTGTTAAAAGTAAATTTAGAAGTAATAATATGGTTATTTTCTAAATTGACTCCGTTGTTGTTAACTGAATTTTCCTGAATAACAATCTGGCCTGCACTGGTACTTTGGTTGCCCAAAAGTTTGTAAGCAGAGTTGTAAATATTGACTTTAGTGGTGTTAAAGCTGTTCCAGTTTCTTTTCCAGGCTAAATTTCCGCCATAGTTCTGCTGGCGCAAAATATTATTTTCAGACTTATTGATATCATATACAGTAGCACTCTGAAAAACCTCCAAATTATCTTTAATAGTAATCAAATCCAGTACAATTTGGTCTCTGTTGCCTATTTTTTGAGCATATTTTAGTGTTGCATCATAGAAACCAAATTTTTTATCACTTTTATAATCAACATTTTGTTTGTCTGAAAAATCAGTGATGGTAGTGTTTTGAAATACCTTATTAAAATATTCCTTATAAGTAGGAGTTTCTACAAAATCGGTTATGGATTTACGGGCAGAAATTTCGATATAGCTTTTTTTCGAAAGATTATACTTCGCATAAATATCAGCATTAATCATATTGATTCCGGCGCTGTACGAATTTTTTTCAGCTGTTTCCGGAGTCGAAGAAATCGCGACCACGCTCGATACACTTTCTCC
Source organism: Flavobacterium sp. Root901 (assembly GCF_001429765.1). GTDB lineage: Bacteria > Bacteroidota > Bacteroidia > Flavobacteriales > Flavobacteriaceae > Flavobacterium. The sequence continues at coordinate 145,838 of NZ_LMJB01000009.1, read as the reverse complement.
GTAAAAGGCAGAACTTCCGTTTTTGTAAATAGAAATCGTATGCGCCAAATTAGGATTGAAAGCCGATATTAAACCAAAAAAATGTCCCGTTTGAAACATCCGTATTCCATTCCACAAAAACAAATTCTGGTCATGTGTGCCTCCGCGTACATTAATGCTCGAAACACTTTCGTCAATACTGTTTACACCCGGAATCTGCTGCATGGTCTGCAAAGCATCGGGCTCTATTAGTCCGGGCAGGATACCAAATTTTTTAGGTTTGATTTCAAATGATCCGTCTTTGTTTTTTGAAATTCCCGAAGCCAGAATAGCATTTGCCTTAATTTCCTTTAGTATCGTAATTTCAGGTTCTAATATGATTTGAAGACAATCTTTGGATTCAGGATTAACAGCTGCGATTTTCCTGGTTACAAATCCAACATGACTGACAAAAAATACGACTGCATTGTTTTCACTAAATTCAAAATAACCGTTTGAATTTGTTGTAACCTGGGTTTTGTCAGATAAATTAATATTAGCATTTTCAACAGGTTTTTTGTCTGCGGAGGAAAATACATAGCCGCAGATTATTTGGGATTCATTTTCTTTTTTATAAATATTAATGAATTTATTGCCGATGTTTTCAAAAGATAAATGGGTTTTTTCAGCCAGATATTGCAGTTTTTCTTCCAGTGAAAATGATTTTTTGGGCGGAATTAATTTCAGTCCGGCAACATTGTCTTCGGTATAATTAAAACTAACTTCATGCTGTTTTTCAATATCAGTTATTATTTTTTTAAAAGGCATAGCTTTCCCTTTGTCTTGAGCAAAAACGTTCAGGACAAGGAAAAACAAAAAAAACAAAAAATGAAATTGTTTGGGGAGCAACATTTATTTTTCGTCAAAAATTATTTTATTTTTTGAGACTTGTTTAGCCTCTAAATGATACGTTGTACTAATAATCTGCAAGGCTGTATTTAAATCTTTAGATGGTAATTTTCCTGTAAACAATGAAATTGTATCTTTTGTTTTTAATTCGATTTTAATATTGTACTGTCTTTCAACCTCGTCCAGAATGTTTCTGATGTTTTCTTTATAAAAACATATTTGATTGTCCAGCCATTCTGGTTTAACTGATTTTACAGTCATTTTGATTTGTTTTCCGTTTTCAAAACTTACGCTTTGTCCGTGCGTCAGTAAAATTTGAGTCCCGGCATAATTTACTTTTACGCGGCCTTCATAACATACAACATCAAACCTGTTTTTTCTGGCTTTAACATTAAACTGAGTTCCTAAAACGCTTACTTTTCCAAGATTTGTTTCTACTTCAAATTTTCGGCCTTTTGCTACCCTGAAATAAGCTTCTCCCTGCAATTTGAGATGTCTGTTATTATCCCAGTTCCATTTTTTATAGTTTATTTCAGAACCTGAATTCAATACTACTTCAGAATTATCCGGTAATGAAAAAGTAGTTTTTTCTCCAAAATCTGCTTTCTGAATTTCAGGCACAAAAAACTTCATCACAAACGTAATTCCCAAAGCCAGAACAAAAATTGCAGCAGCTCTGAACGCCCATTTTTTGTAATGCGGAACTATTTTTGGAGCCGCTTTTTTCTGACTTAGAATATTCGACAGCATAGCATTTTCATCCAAATCACCAACTTCCAGACGAGCCGCGTAATTTTTGATTTTTTGATATTTTTCAAAATCCGGACCTGCCTCAAATTCTGCTAATTCATCCGGAGATAAATCATCATTAAGCCATTTTGCCAATAAGCGATCTTTTTTCATTTTATTGTACTATTATAATTAAAACAATCAGAGTTTAATTTACCCTACTTTTTAGATATCAATTTCTTTGCGTAAGCTTAATAAAGCGAGATGAATACGTTTTTCTACGGCCTTTACGCTTATGTTTAAATCAGCAGCAATTTCGCTGTATTTTTTCCCATCGATTCTGTGCATCAGGAAAGCGGTGCGCTGTTTTTCGTTTAAGTTTTCAATGGCTTTTAAAAGTTTAGCCTGAAACTGTTTTTCTTCCAGGATATATTCCGGGTTTTCATTGGTTTTGTCCAAACCGGTAAAGTTTTTTTCATATTTCAAAACCACTTTCTGGTGCGCAGCATGATTAAGACTGCTGTTGTTTGCAATCGTGTACAGATATGATTTTGCTTTCTCTAACGGTACGGAAGCACAATTCTGCCAAAGTTTTACAAAGGCTTCCTGCGCGGCATCTTGGGCCTGATCGGCATTGCCAAATTTGTAAAAAAGAAAATTTCGAAGCGCTTTTACATGACTTTTAAAGAAAGACGAAAAGATTATCTCGTCGCAAGTATTTGATTGGTTTTGAGTTGGCATTTAAATTTTCAATTGGTATGATGCAAAAGTATTTGTTTTTAGTTTAAGTAGGGTAAAAGCAGCCGAGATTGTTTTATAGAAGAATAAAATGGTATTTTCTTTTGATAATTAAGCAATTAAAAAAATAAAGCTAAAATTGCAGTACCGAATTTATTAAAAAACAGTTTCTTAAATTTATTACCTTTGTAAAAATATAAATATGCTTCGTTTACAAAAATATTTATCAATTGCAGCAGTTTTCCTGTTCCTGTTTTCGTGTCAGGACGATATAGACCAACAGGACAATAATCCGCAGGGAACCATTACAAATGCTTCGCCTCTTACATCGTATCTGCAAAGGGTTGCGATGGTACAGACTGTACAGGATAACGTAATTGATGGTTCTACTTACTGCATGATAAAATTCCCCTATACGGTTACGGTTAACAATGATCAGATTGCGATTAATAACGCAGCCGATTATCAAAAAGTAGTGGATAATATCAATGCTAATAACTATGACGATGATATTGTAAAAATAGATTTTCCGGTAACGATGGTTTATTACAATTATATCGAGAAATTTATTCCGCAGGAATCTGATTTTAATGATTTGATTGATTACTGGAATATGTATCCGGATCTGTTATCAAAAATTAACGGACTGAATATCAATTATCCTATCACAATTAACATTTATAACAGTGCCAGCCAGATTGGAAGTTCTCAGTCAATTATAAGCGATCAGGCATTTTTTAATTTTATAAAAGGTTTGAATGCCAGTCAGTATATTTCTTTAAAATATCCAATTTCAATAGTAGATTACCATGGTCAGACAAAATCGATTAACAGCAATTTAGAGTTCGAAAATGCTATAAAATATGCGATTGATTATTGTCCGGAAAATAACATTGTAACCCTTAACCTGAATGAAGTAATTACAAAAGGTTCATGGGATATTCCGTATTATTTTGATGATTCAGAAAAAACCTCATCTTACAGTGGTTATTCGTTTGTATTTAAAAGTGATAACTCAGTTGTGGCTACAAAAGGAGGAACTTCAGAAACAGGTCAATGGGAAAGTACAATACAAAATAACGTAAGAGAATTAAAATTAACTTTTAGTTCAGCATTATTAAGCAAACTGAATAAAGGCTGGAAATTGTTTGAATTTAATAATTCACAGATCCGATTGCGTGATATAAACACTACTACTGATTATCTGTACTTTGAAAAGCAATAAAAAATGACCGCACAATTTAGTTTGTATTATGCGGCCAAATCTCAAGTTAACTAATCATATATTAATTGGGCGTAAAGGTCAGGTAATCTAAATTCATATTGCCGTTTTCGACGATATGGAGAGTAAGAAGCTGTGTTCCTTTTTCTAATTTAATACTGCCAATATTTGCAGAACTGTTCCAGTGATGCCATTGTCTCCAGGCAACAGAATCATTATCATCGTGTGTAGAAACAATTTTCATGTTTCCGGTTGCGTCTTTTCCGTTTACGGCAATAGAAATTACTCCGTTTCCATTTGCGGTATACAAAAGACCAATTTTATAAGTTCCGGATTTTTTGACCTCAACGGTATAATTAATCCATTCTGTTGGCTGTGTCCAGCCTACATACAGCTGTTTCATCTTTATGGGAACTTTGGTATAAGGTGTATCATCGATGCTGTCTGTTTTGGTATAAGAAATATCAACCCCTTCCTTTATTCTGAATTCGTTTAACGGATTTCCATTTACCGGATTCAGTTTTCCGCTTCCGTTATTCACCTCATCAGTATCGTGATAGGCTGTTCCTTCGCCTCCTAAATCATAAAATTCGCATTCTATTTTTCCGGGAATCTTTTGAATCTTAAAAGGTTTTGGCTTTTCAGCCGATGTTTGTGCAAACGCCGAAATACAGTTTATCAGAATGAAAACATTCAGAAATACTACTTTTTTCATAGTATTGATTTTAAAATTAACGTACTTCTAAAGTTGCGATTGAATGCGCAGGACTTGTTATTTTGGAAGCTTTTCCTTTAATCCATAAAAAATATTCTACGTCATTATCAGATTGGTTCATTACGACAACTTCCAGATTTTTATCCTGATTTATAAAAGCAGTAGACAAAAGTTTGTTGCTGCTCGAATTACAAGCTACACGTTTTGCGCCAGGTTTAATGAATTTAGAAAAATGCCCTAAATAGTAATATCCGTTGGTATAAATTAATTTTCCGGTTTTGAGATCAGCGTGAATAGGAGACATGCAGAAATTTTGAACGTGGTTTGGCCCGCCTTTTTCATCCAGTAAAATATTCCAGTCTGTCCAGGCCACAGTTCCAATGTTGAAATCATTAATCATCGACATTCCGTATTTTTCACCATAACTCCAGTCGGTTAATAATTTTTGGTCAAAATCGGCAGCGCATCCTTCTGTCAGAATAAGCGGTTTGTCCGGAAAAGCTTCTGCAACGCGGCGTTCAGCTTCAAAGTTCATTCCGTTTTTATGCCAGTCTTCGTACCAGTGATAGCCAACTCCCCAAACATATTTTGCGGCATCTTTATCTTCTAAAACCGTGCTGACACGCTGATACATTAGATCACGATTGTGATCCCACATAATGAGTTTCTTTTTAGATAATCCGGCTTTCTGTATAGTTGGGCCAAGAAAGTTTTTAATAAAATCACGTTCTTCCTGAGCAGTAAAAATGCACGATTCCCATTTTTGAACTGCCATTGGTTCGTTCTGAACGGTATAACCCCAAATCGGAATTCCTTCTTTTTCGTATTCATTAATAAATTTCACAAAAAAGTCAGCCCAGCTTTGGTTATATTCCGGTTTTAAAGCACCGCCCTGCAAAACATTATTATTAGTTTTCATCCATGCCGGCGGACTCCACGGCGAAGCGTATAAAGTTAATTTTCCTCCGGCTTTGGCAATCGCTTCTTTTATTAACGGAATTCTGTATTTTCTGTCGTGACTGATATCGAATGTTTTTAAATCTTTGTCGCCTTCGGCAATGTAACTGTAAATATCGCTTGAGAAATCACAGCTTTGCATATTTGTACGTGCCAGAGTATAACCAATTCCTTTATCTTTATCGTAATAAGCCGTCAGGATTTCTTCCTGTTTGTCTTTTGGAAGTGCGTAAAAAACTTCTGCGGAAGCATCTGTAAGTGCGCCGCCAATTCCCAGTAAAGTTTGATAGGTTTTTGAAGGATCAACAAAAACAGAAATTTCTTTTTCTATAGGCTGAGGTTTGTCAAAAAACGATAATGTCTCAGTTTTCGTCAGTTTATTGTCCGTGTTTTTTGCCGTTAAAAAAACAGTTACGCTTTTATAATCAGCAGCTTTAGTCTGCTTTTTCTGAGCTGTTAAACTTGTCGCCAGAAATCCGGACAGCATGATGGTCAGGCATGCATTGATTTTGTATGTTTTCATAATTATGGTTAAATAGTTAATATCATTTTATGCCAGAATAGTATCAATTTTCTGAAGTTCATCCGCAGAAAAAACCGTATTCTGAAGACAACCGACAGAATCCAGAACCTGTTCCGGTTTGCTTGCGCCAATGATAACTGAACTGATGCGTTTGTCTTTTAAAACCCATGACAATGCCATTTGCGCCAGACTCTGACCGCGTTCTAATGCCATTTCATTCAACTGTCGAACTTTTGCAATATTCTCCGGCGTAATAGCATCTTGTTCGATTGCTCCGTTACCGCGATGTGCATTTGCCCTGGAATTTTCCGGAATTCCGTTTAAATATTTATTGGTCAAAAGTCCTTGTGCCAAAGGAGAAAAAGCTATTCCGCCAACTCCATTATGTTCCAGAACATCAAGTAAACCATTTTCAATTGTACGTTCCAGCATAGAATATTTAGGCTGATGAATTAAACAAGGCGTTCCTAAATCGTTTAAAATTTTAATTGCATTTTGAGTTTCTTCCGGATCGTAACTTGAAATCCCCACATAAAGCGCTTTTCCCTGACGTACAATTAAATCAAGTGCTGCTATAGTTTCTTCCAGCGGAGTATTTGGATCTGGTCTGTGATGATAAAAAATATCAACATAATCTAATCCGAGACGGGAAAGGCTTTGATCTAAACTCGCAATTAAATGTTTTTTTGATCCCCAGTCTCCGTAAGGCCCGTCCCACATAGGCCATCCGGCTTTGCTGGAAATCACAAGTTCATCACGAAAGGGTTTAAAATCTTCTTTGAATAATTGTCCAAAAGTTTGTTCTGCAGATCCCGCCGGCGGACCATAATTATTGGCCAGATCAAAATGACAAATTCCGTTGTCAAAAGCGGTGTGTAAAATATTTCGGGCGTTTTCGATGTTGTCGATTGCGCCAAAGTTGTGCCACAAACCAAGAGAAAGGGCAGGCAGCATTAATCCGCTTTTACCGCTGCGGCGGTATTCCATTTTTTTATATCGGTCTGAATCTGGTAAATAGCTCATGTTTTAATTTTAAATGTTTTGTTTTTGAATGTAATTTATTGAAATACATAGAAACATAGATTTTTATTGTTGATAAAGGCGTTTCACTTGCATTAACAAACATAGATAACTGTAGACTATGTGCAAATGATTTGTCATTTATTTTAATCTTATTAATTAAAATAATATGAACCTATGTTTCTATATGTTTAAAAAATATTCGTTTGCAGCATCCAAACGAAATTGGATTATATTTTTTTAAATGCTTTTATTACAATTTCTAAATCGGTAGTTCCTCTAAAACCGCTAAAACCAACAGAAAGTTTTGTTCCGTCTGATAAAGTGAGCGGTTGTCCGCCCTGCCAGCCTATAAGATCGGGAGCGTCAATTCCGTTAGCATTTTCTGCTACAATATTATTAAAAACCAATTTTTCATAATCTCCCGTTTTTACTCCGGTAAGCCAGACCTGACTTGCTTTTGTCCAGGCAATTTTATACGATTGTCTTTTTCGGGCTTTGTCATTTCCGTACATACGGCCATAAACGGTTCCTTCTTCGTCAATAATACATACGGCTACATTTCCGTTTGAAATTACTTTGTCTTCCTGAACCTCCATGTAACTGGGAATCAGATCTTCAATAGCCAATAGAGCCAAAGCAATTCTTAAGTGTAGAATTTGATCATTCATTATTTTGATTTGTAAAATGTTAGGGATTTCAAAGATGAAATAATTTGTTTCCTCATTTCTTAAACTAGATCAAGAAATATTAATAAATAATTCATCTTATATTTACATTTTGTAATTGGATGCAATCTTTATAAATCAATAGAAAAATGTTTGATAAAATACGGGAATATCTTTCAAGGACTGTCCGTCTTTCGGAAAAGGAACTTAAAATTTTTGAAAACAGTCTCGAATTGAGAATAGTTCCCAAAAAGACTATTTTATTGAGCGCCGGAGAAATTTGCAGTTTTGAAGCTTACATTAACAAAGGCTGTATCCGCGAATATTTTATTGATGGAGAAGGAATGGAACTGACGCTGCAGTTTGCGACCGAAGACTGGTGGGTAAGTGATATTACAAGTTTTGAAGACCAGATTCCGAGTGATATGTATATAGAAACTCTCGAAGATTGTGAGTTACTGGTTTTAACACGTCAGTCTAAAGAAAATCTGATTAATGAAGTTCCGCAGTTAGAAAGAATGTTCCGTCTGATGATTCAAAGGCATTTATCGAAATTACAAAAGCGATTGTTTAAAACGGTTTCTTCTACAGCAATGGATCAGTATATTGAATTTGTTACACGGTATCCGACAATTTCGCAGCGTGTTTCGCAGCAGTACATTGCTTCATATCTCGGAATTACACCGGAATTTTTAAGCAGGCTTCGTGCAAAGCATCTGAAAAATGGGTGAATTTAGATTAAACTTATTTTTTAATATTGAAAACAATAAAAAACTCCATTAGTAATATTGGAGTTTTTCGTTATTTATGTTAGAAATTTTAATTCCAAATTTCATTCATTTCTGTCAAGATAATCGGTTTGCCATCTGTAACAACAATCGTGTGTTCATGCTGTGCCATAAAACCGCCTTTGTTGCCAACCATTGTCCAGCCGTCTTTTAAAGTTTCGGCGATTGTAGAAGTTGTCGAAATAAAAGTTTCGATTGCAACAACAGAGTTTTTCTTAAATCTGGTTAAGTTAAATCGATCTCTGTAATTGGCAATTTCGTGCGGTTCTTCGTGGAGATTTCTTCCAACTCCGTGGCCGGTTAAATTTCGGATGACTTTGTAACCTCTTTTTTTAGCTTCGTTTTCCATTAAAAAACCAATATCAGAAATACGAACGCCGCCTTTTATATTATAAATTGCTTTTTGCAGAATTTCTTTAGAAGCCTCAATCAGTTTTTTATGCTGGTTTACATCTTCTCCAATAACAAACGAACCGCCATTATCTGAAAAGAAACCGTTTAATTCTGCCGAAACATCGATATTAATTAAATCTCCATCTTTAAGTATTCTTTTATCAGAAGGAATTCCGTGACAGAATTCTTTATTTACACTGATGCAAGTCCATCCCGGAAAACCATACGTTACATATGGTGCCGATTTTGCTCCAAAATCTTTCAGGATTTTTCCGCCAAACTCGTCTAGTTCTTTTGTTGAAATGCCAGGTTTTGCATAATTTCTCATTTCTTTTAAAGCATAAGCCACAGCTTCACTTGCCTTTTTCATTCCGATTAATTCTGCTTCTGTTGTTATGGACATGGTGGTATTTTTATAGTTGCTAATATAAAGCTTAAATTAAAAGTATTAGTTAAATATCAATTATATTAATCTTAGAGAATTGGATTTCTCATTGATGTTTTTCCATTGGAAGGTTTTCCTGTTTTATGACAAAAGTTCTCAGGATAATTTACATTGCCAAATTGTACCCAGCTTTTATAAGCTTTATCGCTAAAAGGTCTTTTCGGATTGTATGGGATTTTATTTCCTGTTCTGATACAGAAACCAAATCGAATAGTTTCTTCATCTCTTTCTGGTCGTATTGATACTTCGGAACCTAACTCCAATTCATCAGGAAAGTCTCCCAGTTTTTTCACCAATATATGTTGTCTGTAATTTCGAAAATTATGATAAAAATTATCAGTAACATCATGTAGAACATCAGATTTTATATAACTTTTTCCAAGAAATGCACTTAAGAGTTTTTTTTCATAAACAGGCCTCTTTATAAAAACAGCTTCATGGTTATGTGCAATTTCCCAACAAGCATTCCAAGCTTCTAAATCTGCCGATTTATTAAAACTACTCAAAATATTTTGTTCCGTATAAACGCCAAATTCGATATTGTTTTTAAAAGAAAAATCATAAAGATTAATAGATGTAATAACCCCTTTTCTTTCATTTCCATAATATTTAGCATGAAGTTTTGGAGCATAAACAATACTTACATTTAAGAATTTTTTGAAGTAATCGTAATCATCTTTACTTAAACTTCGGCTTACTTCTCCTTCATTTTTTCCAAATACTATCAAAATATTGACTTTAGGATTATTTGCGTGTTTGTCAAACAAACGTTTAAAATAATCATCCAGCTTTATATACGGTGAAACAATAAGAATTGTATTTTTTGCTTCCCAAATAATGCCATATACAACTTCTTCAAGTTCTTTTCCAGTAATGAATTTTGACATTTGCAATTTTTTTTGACTGTTGGTAATTTTAATTCATGTACATTATTTTTATTAATGCTAATATAATATTAAATTGAGAAAATATTTATAAGTAAAAACCCCTGAAGATTAAACTTTAGGGGCTAGATTTTGTCTTTTATATAAAATGGTTTTACTGTACTACATAAGATTTTACATCAGCTTCGCAAAGTCTAAAATAGCCCAAAGCATAATTAGATGCATCGCTGTTATTTACAATATTTCCCCGAATATTTCCGGGCGGCACAGAAAAAGGATTTGAGCTTGAAGCTTCCAGAATTAATTTCCAGTAATTAAAAAAGTTTTTAGAAACCCCTCTGTGTGTAATTATTACCGTGTTTCCGGCTTTCATGTCTTCGTGGGAATATCTTGTACTTATTTCATTTCCGTTATAAAATTCATCATCTGTGATTTCGTATTCGGGATAAATTAAAAATTCACTTTGATAATCGGTTACATAATAATTTTTTTCGTCTGCCGGATCACTGTAATAAAAAGTTAATTCTATAGTATCTTCTCCTCCAAAATCGGGAACAATTTTTTGTTCAATTTTGTTGATTGGAGCGGCAGAAGTTAATTTTTCTGCAGCAGTATAAGTTTGTCCTTCGGCATTGATAAACAATTTATAATCCATATCAATAACAGGAACAAAATTGGTACACTTATAAACTCCTGCTTCTGTTTCATTAAAAGTAAAAACGTCTCCATTGCTGTTTTCAACCCTTACCTGCGCTCCGGAAACTTTAGGCGTCGAACCGCTGTAATAAGATGCTGTTTTACTGATTTTTATGGTTTGTTCATTTCCGGCAGTTCCTTTTTTCCAAATAATTTCTGCATCAATTACCAATTTTGTTTCGCCTGTTTCCAGATCAAGATTTACTACATCTTCACACGAAACAAAAGAAAAAACAAAAAGAAAACTTATTAATGCCATTATTCTGTTCATTACTATATATTTTTTCAATTTATTCATCGCATTAAAATTTAAAATTATAAGAAACCCCGGGTACAATTCCGAAAATAGAAAGTCTTCTGGTTTCGTTTGCTCCCGTATCTTCATTGGTTGTAAAAGTCATAGAAGCGGCATTTTTTCTGTTATAGACATTATAAAGACTGAATGTCCAATAGCTTTGCCATCCTTTCTTTTTATCGGGTTTAGGCGTATACGTTGCGGCAAGATCTAAGTGATGAAAAAGAGGCAGTCTGTTTTCGTTTCTCAAAGAATAATTGGGAACATGGATTCCGCCAATTTCATAATATCCGTTTGCATAAGTAACCGGCTGGCCCGACTGTAAAGAGAAATTTCCGTTAAAAGACCATTTCGGGCTAAATTCATAACTTCCTACAATACTTAAATTATGCAGTTTGTCGTACCCGGATAAATACCAGTCCCCATTGGCAATTCCCGGTTCTTCTGCAGTTCTTCCCGGAGTTTTTTGTTCTGCTCTGGATAAAGTATAGGAAATCCATCCGGTAAAAATTCCGGTATTTTTTCTGAATAACAATTCCATTCCGTACGATCTGGCTTTTCCGTTAAGAATGACCTGTTCAATATTGTTATTCGCCAAAACATCTGCACCGTCGATGTAATCAATGCGGTTTTGAACATTTTTATAAAATAATTCGGTTTCTAAAGAGTAATCGCCGTCTCTGAAATTTTTGAAATATCCCAAAGCATATTGATCCAGAAGCTGAGGTTTTGTAAACGGTCCGCTTGGCGTCCAGATACTCATTGGAAGCGGAGACTGCGTATTGGATAAAATATGAATGTACTGTGCCATTCTGTTATAACTTGCTTTTACAGAAGTATTATCATTAAAAGAATAAGACAAAGCCGCTCTTGGTTCAAAATTATTAAAAGTGCTGATTGCCTGACCTTTTTTATAATTGATCGTTCCGTTTGGTGTTCCTTCTTCGTAAATTTTATATAACGGATTATAAACAACTGCCTGACCATTTTCGTAAGTACTGATTTCTTCTCCGCCCAAACGGTAAAATGTACTGTAGCGAAGTCCGTAACGAAAATTCAGCTTTTCTGTAATTTGATTTTCAAAGTCAAGATAAGCAGAAGTTTCTAAAGCATATTTCTTATCCAGCTGTTTGTAATTAAACTGAGAATCTGAAGCTGTAGGCTGCACAACTCCCGGATTAAAATCATAATACAATCCGTCAATACCGTAACTGATTTTAAACTTTTCAGACTGCTGATAATTCCAATTGTATTTTAATCCATAGCTTTGAATGTTGCTGTTCCATTTAAAACTCTCCACCGGAATTTCGAGGTTAAATCTATACTCGCTGAAAAAAGTAGATAAATTACTGTTTAAGCGATCAGAAAATTTGTGTTTCCAGCTTAAAATACCCATTGTACTTCCGTAAGTACTTGCAAAACGATCATTGATATCAAATAAATCATTTCCGAAGTAACCGGAAAAAGACAAACTATTATTGGCATCAAAACGGTAATTTAATTTGGCATTTAAGTCATAAAACATAGCAGAGTTTTTATTATCGGCCAGTTTCAAAAATAAATGCGCATACGAAGTACGTCCTGAAAGTATAAAAGAGCCTTTTTCTTTTTGTAAAGGTCCCTGAACTAAAAGGCGGCTCGAAATAATTCCGATTCCTCCGTTAACCTTAAAGTTTTCAAAATCTCCTGTCTGCTGTGTTACATCTAAAACAGAAGAGACACGTCCTCCAAATTTAGACGGAATCCCGCCTTTGTATAAATCCAGACCATTGATGATATCAGCATTAAAAATGGAGAAAAAACCAAACATGTGCGAATCTGCATATACTGGAGCTCCATCTAAAAGAATCAGATTCTGATCTGCAGCACCTCCGCGGACATTAAAACCGGAAGAAGCTTCTCCGGCGTTTGTAACTCCCGGAAGCGTTAATATCGATTTTAGCGGATCAGGCTCACCCATTGCAACCGGAATTCTTTTTATTTCCTGCATCGAAAGCCTGTTAACGCTCATTTGAGTCGTTTTAATATCCGTCGCTTTGTTATTTGTAATAATGACCTGTTCTAGTTCCCGACTATCAGCATCCATATTGAAGTTGATTCTGGTATCATCAGAAATAGTGATATATTCTTCCTGATTTTTAAAACCAACATAGCTGATTAAAACGGTATATTTTCCGTTTGGGATTTCAAGGCTAAACTTTCCGTTTATATCCGTTACAGCGCCAACTTCAAGTTCTTTAATAAACACATTGGCGCCAATAACGGGCTGTTTGGTATCATCAAAAATCTGACCTGTCAGCCTGCTTTTTTTTTTCGCAGTTTTTACGGCTTGTGATTTCTGTTTTACAAAAATATTATTCCCGACAATAGAGAATTGTACAGTCGAAATTTTGTTAAGTTCCGTAATAAGTTTCTCAATTTCGATTTGCTTATAGGTGCTTTTTTTGTTAAAATACTTTTGGCTTGTATCGATTTGATCTGTAAAGGCAAATTTAAAATCGGTTTGATTTTCAATTTGTTTAAAGAATTCTTTTAAGGTTACGTTTTGATCTACAGTTACCGTAACATCCTGGGCAGACATAGATAAACTGAATAAAAAAAAGCATGCCGAAATTATATGCTTCATGAAATTTTGTATTTTTGAATATTATTATATGGAATAACCTCGTGTTATCCTGAATATGAGGAGGATGTGGAGTTTCGCGGCTTACATCCTTTTTCTTTTCTTATTGAAAAGCAATCTGTTTTAAATCTTCATTTATTTCAAAGTTTAGGTTATACATTTCTGAGATTAATTGTACAATTGTTTTTAAATCTTCTTTTTTATTGATTCGAATAGTAATTTTTTGATTCTGATAATTTTGCGGAAGCGTTACTTTATAACCGTAATTTTTCTCTATATAAGCACTCACGGCAGATAAGTTTTCATTTTCAAAATCAATAAAACGGCTGAATTCTGTTACTGAAATCGTTTGGTTGGCATAAGTAAATTTTTGTCCCGGTTTCAAAATCCATTTTTGATCCTGTCCTTTTACATTCATTTGAACACTTCCTTCAAAAAGTTCCACCATTACTTCCTCGTTTTCAGTTTCGTTTACGGTAAATGAAGTTCCTAAAACTGTCGTGATAGTTTCATTAGAAAAAACCTGAAAAGGATGTTTTTTGTCTTTTTTAACTTTAAAATACACTTGCCCGTCTACTTCAATTTTTCTGTTTACCGCAAAATTATCTCCGTAGCAAATCTTAGCATTCGGACTCAATTCTAGTTTTGAATCATCGGGTAAGACTACAAATTTTATTTTCGAAGTAGTATTTTTAATTACGTTTGTGGCCGCAGCAAGCCCGTTTTCTGTAATAGATTCAGAATTAAAATAAATTCCTGTTCCAATAAGTACAAAAAGTAAAACAGCAGCGGCGGCACAATAGCGCCAGATTTTAATTTTCCGTTTTTTCGGAACAAAAGCTTTAGAGCGAAATTCTTCCCAGGAAGCTTCTTTTGTGCTTTCTGAGTGCGGTACCGGAATTTCATCCCATAATTTTTTTAATTCTTCGTCTAAATTTTCTTTATCCATGACCTTTCGGTTTTAAAGTTTTTTGCAATAAAATCCTTGTTTATTAAAAACACTATAAACCATTTCCTGGATTTCTCTGTTGGTTTCGATTTTTAAAATTCGTTCCCGATTTTTAAAATCAAAATTTATAATACAATCAGATATAATGAACTGTAAAAGAACCACAATATGACTTGCGTCTTTTTTTGTTCTGATATTCGTTTTATACGCTTCAATATGCATTTTTTGTCGTCGTTTTTAGATATAACAAACGAGAACAAAAAAGTTCCTAATGATCTGCGATTTTTTTTCGAATAAATTTACTGGCGAGATAAATATGATTGGCAATGGTCTTTTCAGAAAGATCCGTAATTTCTGCAATCTCCTTATAGCTAAGGTTTTCCAGTTTGTGTAAAGTAAATATTTTTTGCTGCTGTTCAGGAAGCTGATTAATGAAATTATATAATTTTTCTTGTCTTTCCTCAAATATTCCTGAGTCAGATTCTTCCTGTACAATTTCAGTCTGAGAAGGATTAAGCTGAACTATTTTGTTTTCTCTGTTAACATGATTGATGAGGATGTTTTTGCAAATAGTGTATAATTGTTTGTCAAACAAAACATCTTCATTGAGCAATTCTCTTTTATTATATAACCGTAAAATACTTTCCTGAACGAAGTCTTCCGGAGTAAGTACAGTAAGATCAAAACGTTTGGCAATATTTATCAGTTTGTCGTAGTAGCTGAAGTAAACCTCTTTGAAGGCTGCTTCATTACCTTTTTTCAAACTTAAAATAAACTTTTTATTGTCCATAACGAAAATATCGCAGCTAGTTTTATCTAGTCAAAACTCACTGGGTTCAATATTATTGTATCGGAAAAATGACCAATTTCAAATTCCGAATGTAATAAGTTACAAAGAACCGTAATTTAATTTTAAAGTTTGACGCTGATATCGAAAAATGTTACAATAAATGTGGTGATTTTCTTCTTATAGAAATCTGATAAATTTTAATTTGAAAGCAAATGGGATAAAAACTTAATATTCCAAAAATCTATTCTATTTTAGAACAAAATTCGGCAGCGTAAAAAAAAAGTGTAAATTCTTACATTTGTAAAATAAAATTAAACTATGGTGAACTTTATTCTATTTATCTTATTTGTTTGTGTTATAGTCTTATTTAATAATTTTTCGAAAATAAAAGAAGAAAATGACAATTTGGATTCTCTTTACAGAAAAAGCAGGGAAGATTATAATTCATTAAAAAGTCAAATTGATGAAATCAAAAAACACATTGTTCAATCTGGTTTAAGCCGGGAAGATTTAATAACTAAAATAGAGGAAGTTGAAATAGTTTCAGAACCCGTTGCCGAAATTTCTCCTCAAATCATTTCGGATCCAGTTGTTGATCTTGAAGAGTTTATTCAAGATCCTGTTATAAATCAGGAAATTGCAGAAAAACCTGTTTTAAGTTTCGATTCATCGGCAGTTCCGGTTTACG
The DNA here is from genome assembly GCF_001429765.1 of Flavobacterium sp. Root901. Lineage (GTDB taxonomy): Bacteria > Bacteroidota > Bacteroidia > Flavobacteriales > Flavobacteriaceae > Flavobacterium. The sequence goes on along the minus strand of NZ_LMJB01000009.1, from coordinate 129,848 downwards.
ATACCAATAAAAATATCGAAGAACAAGATTCAGAATCATCAGATTTTGAACATTCTGTTCTTCCGGCAGAAACTCAAACAGAACCTCAGTATAAAGAAGAAGAAATCTATGTAGAAAGTGCTTTTTCAATCTTTATAAAAAAAATAGAACAGCAGTTTGCCGAAAACTGGACTGGTATTTTAGGAACCGCAATTATGGTTTTAGGAATTGGTTATCTGAGTATTTATACAGCTTTAAAAGTTTCACCAATGTTCCGTGTTTTAATTCTTTGGATTTATGCCGGAGTTTTGGCCGGGTCGTATTACTTCTTAAAGAAAAAAGAAAAATGGCTTAAAACCGGACTGTGGCTTCGAAGTGCCGGAGCAAGTTTATTTTTGTTTGGATGTTTCGGTGCATCACAAATTCCGGCGCTTACATTTGTAGAAAGTATTCCGCTTGCATATTCTCTGATGGGAATTGGAATTGCAATTAATTTATTTGTAGGCTATATCATAAGGCAGCAAACTTTTTTATCGCTGCATGTTATTTTGAGCATTTTAGTTTTATGCGTCATTCCCGATAAACTTTTAATTACCTTTTTATTGGCATCTTTAACCGCGACAGCAGGAATTATTTTGTCTTTTAAAGAAAAATGGGAATATCATTTACTAATTGTTATTTCGGCTTTTATCATATTTGATCTCTGGTTTACACAAGGAAATCATGTTTTAAGTCCGTCTCAGAATATGTTTGCCATATTTGGTATTATCCTCGTTTCTGTAAGCTGCATGTATATGCAATACCGCAGCATTTATGCGAATACACATTTTGACCGAATTGCATTTATAACGCATCTTACTAACTGGATTTTGTTTGCTTCAGGTTTAATTTTGCATTCAACCGGAAGCAAAATTAAAATATTTGTTCTCTTCGCAGCCGGAATTCTATGCCTTTTCGCCGCACTTTTTGCCAGAAAGAAAAAGATTTTTTGGCTGTATCATTTAGACGGAATGGTTTCGTTCGTGCTTTTTGCATTAACGGCCGTTATGCTAAATGACTGGAAAGTTGGTTTTGATGTTATTGCCTGTATATTGTACTTTTTGGTTATTGCTTGCTTATTTATCGTTTACAAAAGCGGCGAAACTTTACTGCATAAAATATTTTTAGGTATTAATCATGTTTTAGGTTTAATAATCCTGGGCTTTTTTACTTTGCATATCAGTCCATATTCTCTTCAAATCAATATTACAAATACTTTTGCAACGCTGATTGTTCTGACTTTGATAACGCTGATAGTTCCAGTTTTCTGTGCTGTAAAAAAAGAGTTTTTAGAAATAGATGCTTTTGTGATGAAGAAAGATTTGAGTTTAAACGGAATTTTCTCAGTTCTTTTCTCCCTATTGTTTTTTGTAAGCTGGTATCACACCATCGAATTTTCGTTTTATTATCCGTTGATATTTTTGGCTTTATTGTGGTGTGGTTTACGATTCAAATTCAAAACCAATACGTTTGATTTAGGAAGATTTACTTTTTTAATTATTACTATTATTACAGGTTTAGTATTAATCGTTAACAAGCAAAAATCTAATTTGGACATTGTTTTTGCTCTTGGGATCATCGCTGTAATAACTTTTAACTGGTTTGTAAAATTATTTTATACAAATGAACGCATTATAAAAACCATTGGTATTGTTGGTATAAATGCATTATTTATTTCAGTTTTGCATAGATATGTGGGTGATTACCATATTGCTTTGATTTTCGGATTGTTTGGTATTGCGTTATTAAATCACGAATTTTTATGGATTCAGTTTAAACGAAAAACGCTTGCTGCCGGTAATCAGGCTTTGCTTTATCTTTTCTGTCTGGGATTATCGATAGCAGGAAGCTTTTTGTTTGCGTACAAAACCCAGTTTTTAAATACTGCCGAAATTGGTTTAATAGCTGTTGGAATTTCTGTTATCGAAACGTATTTCTTATTTGCAGATACAATTAGAAATAAGACAAATGAAGTCATCCCTGTCTGGGGAAATTATAATAGTATAAATTCAGAATTTATACTTTTCAACGCATTAGTATTTGGATTTTCTTGTATCGAGAGCAATTACATTTCGGTTTATTTAGGAGTTTTAGCAGTATTAACATTTTGGGTTTTTCAAAAAGTTGAAAGAATTAAACGCTATAATGTTTACTCATTTTTATTTTTAATTGGTTCTGTGCTTCTGACAGTTTTCCTGGCTGTTTCCGGAAAAGATTATCTTTTGAATAAAAATACATTATATATTACAGAAACAATTAGTATTTTATTATCTGTTATTTACAGCTGGCTGCAATTAAAAAGCTCAAAGGAAGAAGGGAAAATGTATAGCGCCATTTTGCCTATCATTCAAAATTTATGGATCATCATTTTATTATTTGCTCAGGTAGAGATGTCTTATTTACCGGTGATATTTATGCTTTTGGCAATCCTGAATTTCGTACTGATTTTGTACAAAAAAATAGAACTGGCTTCAGAATCAGTTATAGTGATTGGTTCTTTATCTATTTTAGCTTCGGTTTTTTACAGCATCAAACAAAAAAACAATTTTACTTTGATGGATTGGGTTTTACAACTTTCGGCCATTGTTCTATTGATCGTTCTCGTTTTTCTTATTCGTAAAAAAGAGTTTATTAAGTCACTAAAGATCGATTATCAGATTGTCATAAACATTTGGCTTTCTATTATTATGTTCTCGCAATTAGAGCATAAATGGCTTCCGGTATTTTGGGCAGCAACGGCAATTGTAAACCTATTACTTTATTATAAAAAAATTGGAAACAAAAAAGAAATCAGTATTGTTTACTATTTGCTGGCCAATTTTCATTTAGCGTTTGTGAGTTTCAATTATTTCGAATCAAGATTTGAATTTGTTTATATCATCATATTTGCACTATTAGCATTGTACATTTTTATTATTTACAAATACATAGAAGATTTCAAGTTTAGAAACAGCATTATTATTTATCCAGCGACTTTTAGTATAGGATTGTTTTTGTTTCTTTCGTTTGATAAAGGAATTTTAACATTCTTCTGGATTCTGGAATCATTGGGGTTATTAATACTCGGAATTATTTTAAAAGAAAAATACTTCCGTTATGTATCACTTTCCTTAGTTGGTGTCTGTGTCATCCGACTGATGTTTTTCGACTTATCAAATGCCGATTTCCTTATCAGAGCATTGGTTTTACTTGGCGTTGGAGTAGTGCTTTTAGTAATGAATACTTTATTTAAAAAGTACAAGGAGCGATTTGATTAAAAACTATTCTGAAATTTTTTTATTTGATATAAAAAAGAAAACCCTTAAATAGAAATATTTAAGGGTTTTTTAGATGCTTCTATTAACGAATCCCGAACTTTGTATTGGGTGACCTGATCCCGGTTTGGTATTGTAAAAATTCTCTTTTTGATCAATTTTAATTGCATTTTGCAATGCAGCAACAATTGGAAGATCTTTAGGATTATTTGGATCAATAAATGTTCGTATTCCGATCGTTAAATACCGAGTGCCAATGTCCACTTAAAAATAATAATGGTACAGACTTATGGACTGATTTATTTTTCCGGTTCTAAATTGTCAATATCAGAAATCTGATCCAGAATATTGGTCTGGTTAGGCGAAATATAGTTTTTTATTTCGCTTGGTGTTTCTTTTTTAAAAAGGAGATCTAACGCATTGTATAGTTTTAATAAAACATCTTTGTCTTCTTTTGCAATGTCTAAAGCCGTATTGAAATTGAAAACATAATTATTCGAATTGCGTACTTCTACTTTTATCGTTTTTGATGTAATTTTAAATTTAACTATATCCATTATTGGTTATAAATTACGTTAGTAAAATGTTATTTTAAAAGTAGTTATATAAAATGTAAACCACAAATTTTAGTATAATTACAAAGTATTATAAATAAAAAAACATCACTTTATAAAGTGATGTTTTTTTTACCTTGTAGCGAGGACGGGAGTTGAACCCGTGACCTCAGGGTTATGAATCCTGCGCTCTAACCAACTGAGCTACCTCGCCTGGACTGCTATCATGAATTCCTGATTGCGGGTGCAAAGATAGAAATAATATTAAAGCTTACAAGAATAAAATGAAGAAAAAAAAATATTTTTAAAAACGCATTGTTTTTGGACATATATTCTTATATTTCGAAAAAATTAAAAGTAGCACATGGATTCAAAAATACGTTACGAAATCGAGTTTCCGATCAATTCTTCGCCACAATTATTGTATCAATATATATCAACTCCGTCAGGTTTATCAGAATGGTTTGCTGACAATGTTAACTCAAGAGGTGAATTTTTTACTTTCATCTGGAATGATTCGCAGGAAAAAGCACGTCTTGCTTCTAAAAAAACAGGTGAAAAAGTAAAATTCAAATGGGTTGATGAAAGCAGTAAGGATACTGAATACTTTTTTGAACTGCATATTTTAGTTGATGAGTTAACTAAAGATGTTTCATTAATGGTAGTTGATTTTGCTGAAAAAGAAGAAGTAGGAGAGGCTAAACAATTGTGGGAGAATCAAATCTCAGACCTAAAACATCTTATAGGTTCTGTTTAGTAAAAGTCTATTTTATGCCTTATATTTGCCCTGAACAAAATTCAGGGTTTTTTTATGATCAATTTTAACGGAAACATTGCACAAGAAGAAAATTTACTAACACAAAATCGTGCTTTTTTATACGGCGACGGTGTCTTTGAAACGGTAAAAATTATCAACAATAAAATCTTGTTTCTGGAAGATCATTATTTCAGGTTAATGGCTTCGATGCGGGTTGTGAGAATGGAAATTCCGATGAATTTTACAATGGAATATTTTGAAGAGCAGATTTTAAATCTGGTTCAGCAAAAAAATATTACTTCTTCGGCAAGAGCCAGAATAACCGTTTTTAGAAATGACGGCGGTTTATACCTTCCCAAAACAAATGATATTTCATTTTTAATTCATGCAGCAGCTCTGGACAATACTTTTTATGTGTTAAATAAAGCTGAATATGAAGTAGATTTATATAAAGATTTCTATGTAACAAAACAATTATTATCGTCCATCAAAACGACTAATAAAATGATTAATGTTACCGGGAGTATTTTTGCCCACGAAAACGGACTGGCGAATTGTATTTTAATAAACGACACCAAAAATGTTGTAGAAGCTTTACAGGGAAATTTATTTATGCTTACAGGCAAAAAACTAATTACACCCCCAATTTCTGAAGGCTGTTTAAATGGTATTATGCGCAAACAAATCCTGGCTTTGGCTAAAAAAACAGAGGGCATAGAAGTAATTGAGGAAATAATTTCACCGTTTGATCTTCAAAAAGCAGATGAATTATTCCTGACAAATGTAATCACAGGGATACAGCCGATAACCAAGTATCGAAAAAAAGAGTTTACAAGTAATCTGGCCCATTTATTAGTGCAGAAACTAAATGAATCCATATCTGAAAATTAATTCAGATAAGGATTTTCAGGTGCATTTGACCAAATTACATAATCACCTCCAAGCTCAATAATCTGTTCTTTCCAGAAATGAGTGGTTGATTTTCCGATAATTTTATTTTTATAATTATTATCGGCAATGATCCAGGAATTGCCCTGCATTTCATTTTCAAGCTGATTTTCGTCCCAACCGGTATAACCTAAGAAAAAGCGAATATTATTCTTACTGATCGCTCCGTCGTTTATTAAGTCTTTGGTTGATTCAAAATCGCCTCCCCAATAAATTCCATTTGAAATCTCAACACTATTTGGGATTAAGTCAGGAATATTGTGAATGAAGTACAGATTGTCTTGTTCAACTGGGCCTCCGTTATATATCTTGAAGTTGGCATCAATTTCAGGTATTAAATCATTAATGGTGTATTTTAATGGTTTATTAATGATAAAACCTATTGATCCTTCTTTGTTATGGTCTGCTAATAAAATTACCGATCTGTTAAATGATAAATCTCCAATTATTGAAGGCTCGGCAATAAGCAGGTGTCCTTTTTTTAATTTTTCTGAAATCATACGGTTACAATTTTTATTAAATTTAATCATAAAATTTTTAAATTCACAAAAAAAATCGTTAAACCGTACAAAAAAACCCTTCAGAAGAAGGGTTTTAATTATATTATTTAGTTTAGAGAACTTTCTTACTTAGTTCACTGCACCTTCTAATTCAGCTCCAGCTTTGAATTTTACTACATTTTTTGCAGCAATTTTGATAGTTTTTCCTGTTTGAGGATTTCTACCGTCTCTAGCAGCTCTCGCAGATACTGACCAAGATCCGAAACCTACTAATGAAATTCTTCCGCCTTTTTTCAAAGTAGTCCCTACATTTCCTAAAAATGACTCTAAAGCTAATTTTGCCGCAGCTTTTGTAATTCCTGCATCAGCAGCGATAGCATCGATTAATTCTGATTTGTTCATAATAATTAGTTATTAATTGTTGGTTAAAAAAAATTGTTAATACACAAATTTAGTAGGAAATCCGTTGCGTGCAAGTGTTTTCTTTAATTTTAGCAATAATTGTTGATAACTTGTTTTTTTTGTTCATAAAGCGTGTTGTTTATCGATCAAAATCAGGTAGAAACCCCTGTTTTACTGACCTTAATAGACCTTTGCGCTATCAGAAAAAGTTATTCCGTTTAACAATTCTGCCACCTGCATTCTCTTTTTTCCTGGTAATTGTAGACTTAATAACTGAATAAAGCCGTTTTTTATTGCAATTTTTATTTCTTTTTTACTGCTGATCAGGGTTCCGGCTTCATAAGAATGGCTGTCTGAAACCAATTTAGCTTCGTATATTTTAATATTTAATTCTTCATCCTTATCTTTTAGAAAACACCACGCGGCAGGATAGGGGCATAAACCACGAATCAGGTTATTGATTTCTTCTCCGGATTTTGTCCAGTCGATTTTGCAATTTTCCTTGTTGAGTTTGTAGGCTGTTTTAATCTCAGAGTTGTCTTCCTGAATAGTTGTGCTGACATTTCCGTTTTCAATTACTTTTAAAGTATCAATAACAGTTGTGCTGCCTAAATGCATTAGCCGATCGTGAAGCTGTCCTGCATTTTCTGATGGTTCAATCGCGATTTCAGAATTTAAGATCATTGCCCCGGTATCGATTTTATCATCGATAAAAAATGTAGTAACACCGGTTTTGGTTTCACCATTAATAATGGCCCAGTTTATCGGCGCCGCACCGCGATAGTTTGGCAGTAAGGAAGCATGAAGATTAAAAGTTCCTAAGCTTGGCATTTCCCAAACTACTTTTGGAAGCATCCTAAAAGCAACTACAATTTGTAAATTGGCATTTAGAGCTTTCAATTCGGCTAAAAAACTTTCGTCTTTTAAATTTGTCGGCTGTAATAAGGTAAGATTGTTTGCCAGTGCATATTCTTTAACAGCCGAATATTTTATTTTTTGTCCGCGTCCTGCCGGTTTATCTGCAGCTGTAATAACGCCGACAACTTCGTAATTGTTTTTAATAATGGTGTCCAGAATGCCAACTGCAAACTCCGGAGTTCCCATAAATATGATTCGTAATTTTTCCATTATGATTTTAAAGTATATTTATTATTTGCCAAAATAATGATGTGATTGTTTTCCAGTAATTCCTGAAGAACCAGAACAACATCTTTAGCATCTAATTTAATCTGATTTTGAATTTCCCGCGAAGTTAAGGCAGTTGCTTTTAATAAGTGAAGAATTTTATCAGCAATCGAATCGGCTTCTGTGATTTTCCCTTTTTGAGTAATACAATAGGAGCAGATCCCGCAATTTGATTTTGTTTCTTCGCCAAAATAATCCAAAACCAATCGGTTCTTGCAGGTTTTGTCTTCTTTTATATAATAAAGCACAGACGAAAGCTGGTCGCGTTTTAATTTGTTTTGTTTTTCCAGATATTTAGAAACCCTGTTTATAGTTAAATCGTCTTCGCGGACTTCGTTGAATAAAATCGTTGCATCGTTATTTTTAGATTTATATTCTATAATTTCTTTTTCTTTTAATTTTTCTAAAACAGCCGTTACCTGCTCTTCCGTGTGATTTGATTTTTTGGCAATTAAAGTAAGATTTAGCGGAGTTTTCATTTCATGAACGCCGGGATACGTTCTCAAAATGGCCAGAATAATTTCCTCATCATTCGGATTCAGGCTCATATATCGAATTACTTCTTTCGATTCAATTAAAAACTGCATTATTACTTTTTCTGAAAATTCCTGAGACATCGTAATTATTCCCTGTTGGTTTAAAAACTGCAAAGCATTATATGTCTTTAAAGTAGGAAAATCGTATTTATTGCAAAAATGATTCATTTTAAAAGAATACGAATCGTCTAAACCTTCGCCATAAGCAATCTGAAAATAATTACAGAGCTTAACATACATGGTTTTAAGGAATTTTTTATCTGGAAGAACATTTATAAATTGCTGTTCTGTTTGATTGGCATCTGAATTGTTAAACAATAAAACCGAAAATGCTTTTTCGCCGTTTCTTCCCGCGCGTCCGGATTCCTGATAATAGTTTTCCAGGTTTTCCGGCAGCTGTGTATGAATAACTGTTTTAACGTTGTCTTTGTCAATGCCCATTCCAAACGCATTTGTCGCGACAATAACCTGTGCTTGTTCTGACATCCACAACTGCATATTTTTATCTTTTTCCTGTGCCGAAAGTCCGCCATGATAATATGTTGCTCTAAAACCTAACGATTGCAGTTGGGTTGACATATTTAAACAAGATTTTCTGTTTCGTACATATATAATAGAAGGCTGTGGATTTTTCTTCAAAATCTGCTCGACGCGATACAATTTATCTTCGACTTCAAAAACCATGTACGCAATATTTTTTCTTTCAAAAGACTGCTGGAAAAGTTTGGTATCTTTTAATCCCAATTCGGTTTTAATGTCTTCTACAACTCTTGGTGTTGCAGTAGCGGTTAAAGCTAAAAAAGGAATTTTAGGAAAGTATTTTTTAAGTTCAGAAATTTTTAAATAAGCAGGTCTGAAATCATGGCCCCATTGCGAAACACAATGTGCTTCGTCTATAGCGATTAAATTGATAGGAAGATTTTTAATGCGTTCTAAAATCCAGTCAGACTGAAGGCGTTCCGGAGAAAGATAAAGGAATTTATAATTTCCGTATTGGCAGTTGTCCAAAAGGTCAATGATTTCTTCTGTATGAATGCCGCCCGTAAGTGCAATGGCTTTAATATCTCTTTTTTGAAGATTCATCACCTGATCTTTCATCAGGGCAATTAAAGGAGAAATGACCAGACAAATCCCTTCTCGCATCATGGCCGGGACCTGAAAACATATTGATTTTCCGCCTCCGGTTGGCAGCAGGGCAAATGTATCCTGACCTTCTAAAACCGAATCAATAATTTCTTTTTGCAGAGGTCTAAAACCGGAATGTTTCCAGTATTTAAAAAGAATTTCCTGAGCGTCCTGCATGGCCTGTGTTTTAAAGTTAAAAATTTAGAAATCAGTTTCTAGTTTTGCAACTTTAAAACCGGCTGCTAAATTTTGTCTAAGATATAAAGAATTCTGTTTTCAACCGTATCTTTTGGAACCTCAATTAAATCGTAACCGTATTTCTTATACGTTTCAATTAAGTGTTCCTGGATTTCCAATGCCTGTTCAAAATTTTCATAACGCTCTGTGTCGCTCTGATAAATTTCTTCCCAAGGCGGTAAAATAAAAGTTTTAGAATATTTGTACTCCTCACACGCTTTTGTAAAATGTGTTGGATATTTATCGCCAATATAGTCCATATAGGCTACAACATCGGGAATACCGCGATCTATGAAAACGATATTATCAGGCTCATTTTTGGCATTTTCAAATTGCTGAATGCGTCCTTCCAGCAGCATTTCGCTAAACAATAATGGCTGTTCCAGAAACAATTGCTCGATGCCTCTTTTCTGGGCTTCGAGTGTAACTTCTCTTGAAATTTCAGGGTAACAACAATAGCCACGAGCGACTAATTCGTTTATAAGCGTAGATTTTCCCGTACCAGGACCGCCAATGAGTACTATGATTTGTTTTTGCACTATTCTAAAAATAAAGCGCAAATTTACCTAAACTTATTCGTAATTAAAAAGAATATTTATCATAAGCGAATAATTTGGCATTTTTGGTGGTTAAGGTGTTCTGGATTGAAATCCAGCTCTACAATATTTAGAGAGCTTTTAGCTCTTTTTTTTAGTTTTGAAGGATAAAACCATGTTTTGTAGAAAACTGGATTGAAATCCAGCTCTATAATATTTAGAGAGCTTTTAGCTCTTTTTTTTTAGTTTCGAAGGAATACAAATATTTTGTAGGGCTGGATTTCAATCCAGCCTGAATTGTTTAAAAAATCAATCACAAAACAAATAGTTGCCATTTCCTTTTTTATTAGTCGGAACAATCAAATGCGATTCAAATTTCTTTCCTTTTAAAACGTCATTCACAAAATCCAGAACATATTGCTGCCCCTGATGAAAAAGATAACCCGAAAATTCATGTCCGCCGCCGCAGAAAGTAATCAGTTCAATATCTTTGTTTAAATCCTTCATTTGATTGTAAACGGCATAAGATCCAAACAAAATCAGCCAGCCTGAAGCGTTAGTCGGGCACGAACGATGAGATCCTGCGCTATAAGGAACTGTATCGTCATTGTTTCCGTGAGCCAGTAACATCGGAACCGCTTTTTCTTTTGTAATCAGATTTATATCCTGAATCGCTCCCGAACCTCCAATAAAGCCTTTGTATTTAAAGCTTTCAGGTAGGTTATTTTTATATAAATTCATCAGTTTATAATCCCAAAACGAAGCCTGAAAACCAATTTCAGCCCCGGCACTAATTCCCGAAATAAAGATTTTTGAAGTATCAAGATTATATTTATCGGCATTTTCAATCAAAAAAGCTGTCGCCTGCCACATATCGCTTACACCAATTTGAATCGCTTTTATTTTTTCTGTCAATGTTCCTTTACAGCCAAAATCTTTTCCTTTCATATATAAACTATAGGAAATGCTGGCAACTGCAATGCCGTTTTCGGCCATAAACAAACCAAAGTTTTTTTCGCTTGTGCGTTCTCCGCCAGAAAATCCGCCGCCAAAAGCAAACATAATCAGCGGAATTTTTTCGCTAGATTTTTTCTTTGGCAGATACAAATCTAAATCTAATTTTAAAGTGTCGTTTTGAAAATAGGTTATGGTTTTGACTTCTTGTGCCTGAATTGCATTGGTTATAAGTGCGATAAAAAGTAAAAGGATTTTTTTCATTGTAAAGAGGTTTTAATCTCGCAAAGTCGCAAAGACGCAGAGTTTTTTCGCCACGAATTTCACGAATTTCGCTAATTCTAATTGTATTGATTAGCCAAGATAAATAAAATTCGGGAAATTGAATTTTAGTTGAAAAAAATTAGTGCAAATTCGTGATCCCGATAGCTATCGGGAGTGACAAAAAAACACTAATTTTTTTGGGTCAAAAAATCTAAAATCTAAAATCTGAAATCTGAAATCAAAACCGTATATTTGCGTTTATTTTTAATTACGAATGGAGAACGATAAAGAAAAAAATACAGCCGAATTTTACGAAAGATTAAAAGTCGAACTAGATAACGCAAACAGTTGGCCAGCAGAATATTTGTACAAGTTTATTGTGCCGTCTGTGGGAGATAATGTGGAGCGTGTTGAAAAAGCTTTTGACAGAATGGGCGCAGTTATTAAAACAACAAAATCTAAAACAGGTAAATTTACCAGCGTTTCTGTAGATGTAACCATGCACAGCTCTGATGAGATAATTGGTAAATACAAAGAAGTTTCTACAATTGAAGGTATAGTTTCATTATAACTTATGAACGAAAAATATAAAAGAGAAGCCGCAAGTGATGTTGTTTACAATTTAGAATACAATTCTGAAAGACAGCGTTTGATTATTCCGGAATATGGTCGTCATTTACAAAAACTGATCGATCAGGCTACTGCAATCGAAGATGATGAAATGCGCAACAAAGCCGCAAAATATATCATTCAGGTTATGGGAAGCTTAAATCCGCATTTGCGCGATGTGCCGGATTTTCAACATAAATTATGGGATCAGCTGTTTATCATGTCTGATTTTAAATTGAATGTAGAATCTCCTTATCCAATTCCTTCAAGAGAGGTTTTAGAATTAAAACCAGATGTTTTGCAATATCCGCAGAATTTTCCAAAATACAGATTTTACGGCAATAACATTAAATATATGATTGATGTTGCCAATAAATGGGAAGAAGGCGAAATGAAAAATGCATTGGTAATGGTAATTGCCAACCACATGAAAAAATCATTTTTGAGCTGGAATAAAGACACCGTAAAAGATGATGTGATTTTTGAGCATTTATATGAATTGTCAGGAGGGAAAATTAATTTGCTGCACAGTACAGAAGAATTGTTGAACACAACAGATTTAATGCGTACCAATAAACGTGTTTCAAATAAAATTACACCGGCCGGACAGACAAAAACACAAAACAACAAAAACAATAACAACAAAGGCGGTAAGCAAAAGAATTTTCAAAAAAACAATAATCAAAAATAAAAGGAGCTAAGATGCTAAGGGACTAAGATGCTAAGATTTTGGCTCAGACCTCAGAACCTTAGAATCTCAGAACCTTAGAACCTAAACAAGATCTATGGGAATTTTTAAAATCGAAGGAGGAACTCCTTTAAAAGGAGAAATCACTCCGCAAGGAGCAAAAAATGAGGCATTACAAATTTTATGCGCCGTGCTGCTGACCGGTGAGAAAGTAAAAATTAATAATATTCCTGATATTATAGACATCAATAAATTAATCACATTGCTGGGTAATTTGGGTGTAAAAATTCAACGCAATGAACCGGGTTCGATTACGTTTCAGGCCGATGAGGTAAATGTTGGATACTTAGAAACAGAAGCTTTCAAAAAAGAAGGCGGAGCGCTTCGTGGCTCTATTATGATTGTTGGACCGCTTTTAGCCCGTTTTGGAAAAGGATATATTCCGAAACCGGGAGGTGACAAAATTGGACGCCGCAGATTAGATACACACTTTGAAGGGTTTATTAACCTTGGAGCAAAATTCAGATATAACAGAGAAGATCATTTTTACGGAGTAGAAACTCCTGAAGAAGGACTTCAGGGAACAGATATGCTTCTTGACGAAGCTTCTGTAACCGGAACAGCAAATATTGTAATGGCTGCTGTTTTAGCAAAAGGAAAAACTACAGTTTACAATGCTGCCTGTGAGCCTTATTTACAGCAGTTATGTAAAATGTTAAACTCTATGGGAGCAAAAATCACTGGAGTTGGTTCTAACTTATTGACTATTGAAGGTGTTGAAAGCCTAGGCGGATGCGAGCATACTATTCTTCCGGATATGATCGAAATTGGTTCCTGGATTGGTCTTGCAGCTATGACAAAAAGCGAAATTACGATTAAAAATGTAAGCTGGGAAAATTTAGGTTTAATTCCAAATACTTTTAGAAAATTAGGAATTACAATCGAAAAACGTAACGACGATATTTACATTCCTGCACACACCAATGGTTATGAAGTAAAAACAGATATCGACGGTTCAATCTTAACCATTGCCGATGCGCCATGGCCAGGATTTACACCGGATTTATTAAGTATTGTTTTAGTTGTGGCAACGCAGGCAAAAGGCGATGTTTTAATTCACCAAAAAATGTTCGAAAGCCGTTTGTTCTTCGTGGATAAATTGATTGATATGGGAGCAAAAATCATGTTGTGTGATCCGCACAGAGCTGTGGTTATGGGACATAATTTTGAATCTCAATTAAAAGCAACCACAATGTCATCTCCTGATATACGTGCGGGAATCTCATTGTTAATTGCTGCGCTTTCTGCAAAAGGAACAAGCACTATTCAAAACATTGAACAAATTGACCGTGGATACGAACGTATCGACGAGCGTTTAAGAGCAATTGGAGCTAAAATTATCAGAGCATAATTGTTAGCCGCGATTACACTAATTGCAGTAAAAAATTATGTAATTAGTGTATCGCGGCAAAAAAAATAGTCTAAATGACAGATGAAAAAAAAGCTATAAAAGCTACTATATTTAGTATAGCCGGAAACACCTGCTTAGCCTTGATAAAAGGTTTGGCAGGTTTTTTTGGCAATTCATACGCCTTAATCGCAGATGCGATCGAATCGACAGCTGATATTTTTTCATCCTGTCTGGTTTTATTCGGAATCAAATATTCCAATAAACCTGCAGATGAAAACCATCCGTATGGTCACGGGCGGGCAGAACCTTTAATTACTTTTTTGGTAGTTGGGTTCTTAATTACTTCGGCTACTATTATTGGTTATGAAAGTATTGCCAACATTCAATCTTCACATGATTTGCCAAAATCCTGGACCTTATATGTTCTGGGAGCTATAATTCTTTGGAAAGAATACTCGTATCGTTTGGTAATGAAAAGAAGCAAAGAAACAAACAGCTCAGCTCTTGCAGCAGATGCATGGCATCATCGAAGCGATGCAATAACTTCGGTTGCCGCTTTTATCGGAATTTCGATTGCCCTGATTATGGGAAAAGGGTATGAGTCTGCAGATGATTGGGCAGCACTTTTTGCCGCTTTTTTTATCTTATATAATTGTTATAAAATTTTCAGGCCGGCACTTGGCGAAATCATGGATGAAAACATGAACGATGATTTAGTAGAAGAAATCCGGGTTGTGTCTTTAACCGTGCCGGGAATTCTTGGAACTGAAAAGTGTTTTATCCGCAAAGCCGGAATGCGTTATCATGTTGATCTTCATGCCATTGTCTCGGCTAATATATCTGTAAAAGAAGGCCATGATTTATCTCATAAATTACAAGATACCTTAAAAGAAGAAATTCCTCAGCTAGGAAATGTTTTAATCCATATTGAACCGGATGATTATCATTGTTAAGGTTCTGAGTTGCTAAGGTTCTAAGATGCTAAGATTTTTTTCGAAGTTTTTGTCAGCCTGAGCGAAGTCGAAGCCCAAATCCAGTTTTGTCTTTGTAGATAAATCAATTTTTATGATTTTTTCTCGCAGATTTGGCTGATTCAGCAGATTTTATATTTTGAAATTGATTTTTATAAAAAAAACACAAAAGAAATCTCCTGAATCAGCCAAATCTGCGAGAGCAAAAAAATCTCAGAAACTTAGCCCCTTAGAACCTTAATACCTTAATTAAGAACATTCAAAATCTTCAATCCAAATACAACGCCGTTTTGCTTTATTCCGCCTTGATACGAATGTATATAATCGACTCGGAATAATTTAAATTTTCCAAAACCTAAATTATCTAAACCAACAGTAAACTCTGTGTAAGGTTTTCTATTTGGAATTGCCAGCGAGTGAAAACCAAGATTCATCGTTGACTTTAAAAGATTTATCAGCGGAATTTTATTGGTAATAAATCCCATATCGTTGTGTTCTAAATGCATTTCAAAATAACTGTCGTTGGTGCTGTTATCATAATAAGGCATTAAATTGAAAACATTCAAATAACGATCGCTTGTTCCAATATGAGTTTGGTTTCCGTTAAAATGTTTGTAATCAATAAAAGAAATGTTTTCGGCATTAAAGAATTTCCCTGCTCTAAAGTTCATTCCCAAAAGACCTTTATTATTTAGCGATAAATCGTACTGTACAGAAGCACCAATTCTTTCGAACTCATATTTTTTGTCGCTTGCTGCAAATGCTTTTTCAAAAGCTAAAAATATAGTAGGATACTTATCGTTCTTAAAATTATATCTTCCGTCCGGTCTTGAAATGTATTTATTTCCAAAATTAATTCTCGCCGTTAAATTTGCTTTTATTAAATGATGCGGATCAAAAGAAGGTGTATTAAAATCATTGGGTGCGAGCGGGTTATTAGACGAATAAATATCATCTCTTTTAAAGAAAGAATAATCTGTTGTGTTAAAAAGCGGTTTACGCTGTTCGTATGCTGCTTTTGCATTTAGATTGACTCCGTTTGCAATATCCTGAGTGTAGTTGATTTGTGCAAATTCCAAATTATACAATTTCATATAATTGTCTTTGAAAAATAAAGAACTTACCGAATTGACTAATTTACTAATTGGCTCTGCGCTGTTGAATTGAGTTGTTTTCGTTCCTCCCGAAACTGAAATAGCGGCATAATTTATAGTATTAAATCGATGAATAAATTCTGCGACAGCACGAAAACGCTCATCAGAAAAACCATAATTAAAGGTTGTGCTTATCGAGGTGCTTTTTCCGGTTTCTTCATTCCATTTTTTAAATGAAAAACCAGAATCAAAATTAAATCCCTGAACAGTATTAAAACTCAAAGATGTCAGATTTAATAATCCTTCGTATTTAAAAGAATATTTTTTAAAAGTATTTTTATAATCATAACCTCTTAAAATATCCAGAACTTTAAATTTGTTTTCTTTTGCATCAATAGAGTCTGTATATTTTTTTGATTTTCGAATCGTCTGCAGACTGTCTTTTTTAGTATAATCCGTACTTTCTTCCAGAGTTAACGGAATTGGGCGAATTTCATTCCAGAAAGAATCATCTTTTTTATTAGCATTCAAATCAAAGGCAACAATTTCATTTCCAAAAGTTTTTTTGGCAAACGACTCCGGAAATTCATAATTTGAATAAACGTAGTTAAACTGTCCGGAGAATTTTATTCCAAAACCACCGGCAGTAAACGAAAGTGTCTGGGCATTTTTTGACCAGATTTTATTTTTTTCATTATAACTAAAGCTTTGTTTTAAATTCATTACTTCAGTAAATTCATTTTTCATTCGATAGCCTTTTATATCAAAATCGATAGCATAAATGGCAAAACTCTCATCGACAATATAAATGTAACCTTCAAAAACAGGTTCTTTGTCGCGTTTTGGTGTTACTTTAATTTTATAAATCTGATGTTTATTGTCATCATAAAAACTTCCTTCCAGTTTATATTTGTAATAACTAAAAGCATTGTTGGCAATAGGAGAAATAAGATTAACGTCAAATTCTAATGTATTATCATAGAAGTCATAAGTTGATAAGGCAGCGGTATTATAACTAAAACCTTTATTGTTTCCTGAGATTTTTGAGGCAATAATGGTTTCTTTTAACTTATCCGGTTTTTGATAGGAAAGTTTTGAAATCGTTTCGGACAAATATAAAATCCCGGTTCCGGTCGAATCCAAATTAGAAGATAAATCGGGACCAAGATCCAGCTTTTGACCGAGGATTTTTTTAGGTAAATCTTTTACTTTTAAGATTCCCTTAGAATAAAAATCGGCTGTAAAACGAGACATTTTTTCAGCATTTTCTTTTCGGTTTGCGATCGCACTTTTAATAATGGTATTTGCAGGATTATTTTTGGGATCAATAACAACTTCATTTAATGCAAAACTTTCTTCCTGCATTTTTACATCTAATGTTATTATTTTGGAATCAGGAGCAATTGTTATTTTTTGGGTTTTGAATCCGAGATATTGAAAAACAATTTTATTTTTCCCTATTTCTTTTACCTGTAACTGATATTGTCCATTTTCGTTTGAAGTTGTTCCCCGATAAGTGCTTTCTTCAAAAATAGAAACAAACGGCAGCGGATTTCCCTTTTCATCGGTTATAGTTCCTTTGATTTGGGCAATACCGTAAATCGAAAAAAATAAAAAGGCAGATAAAATAAAGTTTTTCATGAAAGTGGTTTCTTTCACAAAAATAAAGCATGTTGAAAATGAGATTATTAATAATTTGTTAAATTGTCTGTAGGATCTAAGCCATTAATTAGTTACAAGAAAGACTGAATAGCCAATTCATAGCTTTTCAATCCGAATCCTAAAATGACACCTTTTGCATTTCCGGACAAATAAGATTGATGCCTGAAACTTTCGCGCGCGTATGTATTAGAAATATGAACTTCAATAACAGGAGTTGTAATAGCTTTCATAGCGTCGCCTAAACCTATAGAAGTATGCGTATAAGCGCCGGCGTTTAGAATAATTCCGTCAAATGTAAAACCGCATTCCTGAATTTTTCCAATTAATTCACCTTCAATATTACTTTGATAGTATGAAAGTTCGATGGTAGAAAATTTTTGTTTCAACGTCTCAAAATAATCTTCAAAAGTCTGGCTTCCGTAAACCTCTGGTTCGCGTTTTCCTAAAAGATTCAAATTGGGTCCGTTGATAATGCAGATTTTCATAAATGATTTGTTTTAATTATAAGATATGTGAATTCATATTATATTTTAAATTCACAACAGTGTAAAAATAAAAAAACCGATCTAATTAATAGACCGGTTTTTATAAAAGTATGTGATATTCTTTTAGAACATAAATCCAGCAGAAAGTTGGAATACAGAGTTTTTAAGATCTGCCTTTGAAGAAACTTCAGTTAAACCAAATCCATAACGCCCTTGAATAAAGATTCCTTCAGTAATTTTTAATCCAAGTCCTGCATTTACAGCAAAATCAAAAGTTTTTGGATCTTGAGCATCAAACTGTTCTTTATTACTTAATAAAAATGAAGCCTGAGGTCCAACTTCTAAACTTAATGATTTATTTAAATATATTTTAGCCATTACAGGAATAGATAGATAACCTAATTCATTTTTAAACTCACTTACAGCATTTTTATATGATGCTCCTTGTGTTGAATATAAAAGCTCTGGTTGAATTGAAAATTTTTCAAGTAATTTAACCTCAGCTACAAGACCTGCATGATAGCTTGTTATTCCATCTTTGCTGTAATCAATTCCATCAAAACTAGCATCCCCAGTTTGATTAGCAAAGTTAACCCCTGCCTTAACACCAATTTTTAGTAATTGTGCCTGAACTGCAGCTGAAGTTGCCATGAACATCACTGCTGCTAAAAGTATTTTCTTCATAAATGTTTTTTTTAGTTTGGTATTTAATGTTATTCTATAGATCAAAACTACATTATTTTGAATTTATTGTTTTACATCTGGCTTTCTATAATTATTAAAATTCTCACTTTTTAGGCGATTAAATTGGCTTTTATGGCAGATTTTGAATTAATTTATTGAAAATCAAATGAGTAAATACACATGTATTTTTGTCTTATTTTGTCATTTTCGTGGCTTTTAGCGGAGTAGTTTTAATAAGTATAATCCTAATTTTGACTTAGAAAATTTAAAAAAAAATCATGAAAAAAATTATTTTAGCTGCTATTGCAGTATTAGGTTTTGCATCTGCGAACGCACAAACAACGAGCTTTTCAAAAGGAGATACTTTTATCTCAGGAGCTTTATCAGTAGACTCTCAGAAAACAGGTGACGAAAAATCTAATGGATTTATAATTGAACCAAAAGTAGGTTACTTCGTTACTGAGAACATTGCTATTGGGGGAAAATTAGGTTTTGGTTCAAGAAAAATTGATGAAATCAAAACTAATGATTTTACAGTTGGAGCTTTTGGTAGATATTATTTTACTCCTGCTTCTCAGTTTTCTGTTTATGGTCAGGCTGGTGTTGATTTTACAAGCAGTAAAGTTAAACCAAGTGATGTTAAGTCAAATGAAGTTGGCGCAAACATTGGTTTAGGTTTAAGCTATTTCTTATCTAATCATTTTGCAATTGAGGCTACTTGGTTAGGTTTAGGATACAACGTAAACAATAACGGAGGTCACGGGGCAGAGAAAACTAATAGTTTTAGTTTTGGTACTGACTTAAGAGATGTAAGTTTTGGAGTTGTTTACAAATTCTAATAATATTTAGTTAGTTTTTTTAAAGGCTTCCTCATTTTGAGGAGGCTTTTTTAATTTATCTTAAAATCATATTTACACACATTTAACAATTTAGACGCCTATTACTATTTTATTTGTTAAAATCCAAATTAGTTTTTGTGAAGAATTTTTTTATATTTGAGTATAAATTTAACCAAAACAAATTACGATGAAGAAAGTTATTTTAACAACAATTGCTATTTTGGCATTTGGATTTGCAAATGCACAGCAAACAAGATTTGGAGTAAAAGGAGGTCTTAATATCACAAATTTTAGTGGAGATAATGACTCAAATGCATTAGTAGGTTTTCAGTTAGGCGGTTTTGCAGAAATTAAAGTTATTGAGAGATTGTCTATTCAGCCAGAACTTTTGTTTTCTACACAGGGAGCAAAATTTGACCGAAATGGGAGTAATAATGATTTAGATCTTAAATTGAATTATATAAATATTCCTGTATTGGCAAAATTTTATATCACTAAACAATTTACCGTAGAAGCTGGGCCACAAATAGGTTTTCTTGTTTCGGCTAAAAGCGACGGTGACGACGTAAAAGATTTTTACAAAAGTACCGACTTAGGTTTTAATTTTGGTGCCGGATATAACTTTACTGACAATTTTTCTGTAGGATTGCGCTACACAGTTGGTTTATCTAATGTTGCAGATTATGATACAGATGATATCGATGATTATTTAGACAGCCCAAAAAATAGCGTTCTAGCAATTACTGCGGCGTATAAATTCTAATCAAAATTTTTAAATAATTTCAAAAACCTTCCAAACCGGAAGGTTTTTTTATGCTCAAAAATGTTTTACTTTGTAAATATGAAATGGGATAAATACATAAAAGACTATCAATCGTATTTGCGAATAGAAAGAGGTTTGTCTAAAAATACAATTGAAAACTATAGTTTTGATATTGAGCGCTTATGCCTTTTTTTAGAAACGAATCAAATCGATGTTTCGCCAATTAAAATTACAGATGAAACGGTTCAGCAGTTTATCTATTCGGTTTCTAAAGAAGTAAATCCACGTTCGCAGGCAAGGATTATTTCTGGTTTAAAAAGTTTTTTTAACTATTTGGTCTTTGAAGATTATCGCAATGACAGTCCGCTAGAATTAATTGAAAGTCCCAAAACGGGCCGAAAACTTCCTGATACATTGTCATTAAATGAAATTGACGCACTTATCGCGGCAATTGATTTAAGCAGTAATGAAGGAGAGAGAAACCGAGCCATCCTTGAGTCTTTATATGGCTGCGGATTGAGGGTTTCTGAGTTAGTATCACTTAAAATATCCGATTTATTTTTTGACGAAGGTTTTATAAAAATCACCGGAAAAGGAAATAAAGAACGTTTTGTACCAATTGGCAAATTAACTCAGAAATATATACAGATTTATCAAAATGAAGTTCGTGTTCATCTTACTATTAAAAAAGGCTGCGAAGACACACTTTTTTTAAACCGAAGAGGAAATCAGCTCACCAGAGCAATGATTTTTACCATTATAAAAGATTTGGCTGTAAAAATCGGTCTGCATAAAAATATTAGTCCGCATACTTTGCGACACTCATTTGCAACTCATTTATTAGAAAACGGCGCCGATTTAAGATCGATTCAGCTCATGCTGGGACATGAATCTATTACAACAACAGAAATTTATGTTCATTTGGACAGAAGTTTTTTGAAAGAAGTCATGTACTCGTATCATCCACGAAAGTAATTTTTTACAAAAGCCGGTGTTTTATAATCAAAAAGTCATAACTTGGTCTCACATTTGTATTCAAAGGAAGTAAATTAAAGGGTTTGAAGCTTTTTTAAATTCAGATTCAATAAAATAGTATTTACTTAAACAGTGACATATGGTTTTTGATTTATACAGTAATGAGGATTGCATAGAAGTAAATAATTTTTACAGAAAATTATTTGCCGAAATGCCCGATTTGCTTTTCCAATTTGTAATAGACAGGAACAATCAATATACTTTTCCTTTAGTCAGCAAATCTGTTGACGAGATTTTCGAACTTTCAATTAAAGAATTTACAGACGAGAATAAATTTATAATTTACCAAAGAATTTTTGATCAGGACAAAGAATTATTCTTTCAGTCGTTAGTAAAAGCACGCAGGGAAATTCAGCCGTGGCAGCTCGAATTTAGGGCTGTTTTGCCTAAAAAAGGACTTCGCTGGTTTAAGGTTTCTGCAAAAACAGAATTGTCATCTGATGGGAAAGTTAGTTTTTTTGGACACATTTCGGATATAACCGATTTAAAAGACAAGGAAGAAAAACTTCGTATTTCTGAAGAACGTTTTCAGTTTGCGCTCGATGCTTCGACTGTTGGAATCTGGGATTGGGATATGGTAACCAATAATGTTTTTTATTCTTCATTATCATTAAAAATTTTAGAACTGGAATCGGCAGATATTTTTGATGATCCGGAAAGATGGGACAAAATTGTACATCCGGACGATCTTCCAAAATATTATTCAGATATAAAAGAACATTTCGATAATAAAATTCCACACTACGAAAATTATCATCGTGTAATGACATCGAGCGGAAATTATAAATGGATTCTCGATAGAGGAAAAGTAATAAAGCGCGATGAAAACGGCAAACCGCTGCGCGTCATTGGTACTCATACCGATATTTCTTTCCAAAAAGAAAAAGAGCTGGAGTTATTAAAAACAATGAAATTATACAGCGATCAAAACAGCCGACTGCTGAATTTCTCCCATATTGTTTCCCATAATTTAAATACACAGGCCGGAAATATAAAATCGATTTTAGATTTTATTGATCAGGACGAAAACAAGGAAACTGTGTCTGAAATGTTGGAACATTTAAGAACAGTTTCAAATGATTTAAATGAAACAATTTCTAATTTAACGCAAATTGTAAAAACGCAGAGTAATATAAATATTGCCGTTGTTCCTTTAAAACTTCATGAATATATTGAGAAAACTATTTCGACGATTAAAGGCTACGACAAACAAAAAAAGATTACGATTATAAACAATGTTCCGCAATATTTAACTATCAATTATAATCCGGCTTATCTGGAAAGTGTTTTGCTGAATTTTACAACAAATGCGATCAAATATGCGCATCCGGATCGCGACCCGTTTATTATCTTTGATTTTGGAATCGAACCCGAAGGTTATAAATCATTAAAAATTACAGATAATGGTTTGGGAATAGATTTGAAAATTTATGGAGATCTGTTATTCGGGATGTATAAAACATTTCATAAACACGAAGAAGCACGCGGAATAGGTTTGTATATTACCAGAAACCAAATAGAAGCAATGAAAGGGACGGTTTCTGTAGAAAGTGAAGTTGGAGTAGGAACCAGTTTTAAAATTGTTTTTAATGACCTTTAAATAAAAAAGGCTGTCAATCGACAGCCTTTTTTATTATAATGAATGAGAATTATTTAGCAATATTAACCGCTCTTGTTTCTCTTATTACAGTAACTTTTACCTGACCCGGATAAGTCATCTCGGTCTGGATTTTCTGAGAAATCTCAAAAGAAAGATTTGCTGCATTGTCATCAGAAACTTTTTCGCTTTCTACGATTACACGAAGTTCTCTACCAGCCTGAATTGCATAAGCATTTTTCACACCGCTGAATCCGTAAGCTACATCTTCAAGATCTTTCAAACGTTGAATATAAGAATCTAAAACCTGACGTCTTGCACCTGGTCTTGCTCCGGAAATCGCATCACAAACCTGAACGATTGGTGATAATAATGATTTCATTTCAATCTCATCGTGGTGAGCTCCAATAGCGTTGCAGACTTCTTCTTTTTCGCCATATTTCTCTGCCCACTGCATTCCTAATAAAGCGTGTGGTAAATCACTTTCAGTATCCGGAACTTTACCAATATCATGAAGTAAACCAGCTCTTTTAGCCAGTTTTACATTCAGTCCTAATTCAGCAGCCATAATTCCGCATAGTTTAGAAACTTCTCTGGAGTGCTGTAATAGGTTTTGACCGTAAGAAGAACGGTATTTCATTCTACCCACAACCTTAATTAATTCCGGGTGTAAACCATGAATTCCTAAATCGATAACAGTACGTTTACCAACTTCGATAATTTCATCGTCAATTTGTTTTGCTGTTTTGGCAACAACTTCTTCAATTCTGGCCGGGTGAATACGTCCGTCGGTTACTAATTTGTGTAAAGACAAACGGGCAATTTCTCTTCGAACCGGATCAAAACAAGAAAGAATAATTGCTTCCGGTGTATCATCAACGATGATTTCTACTCCTGTTGCAGCTTCCAGAGCTCTAATGTTACGACCTTCACGACCAATAATTCTACCTTTTACATCGTCAGATTCAATGTTGAAAACAGAAACGCAGTTCTCAACTGCTTCTTCAGTTCCAACTCTTTGAATTGTATTGATAATAATTTTTTTAGCTTCCTGCTGTGCCGTAAGTTTCGCTTCTTCAATAGTTTCCTGAATATGCGACATAGCTTTGCTTTTAGCTTCGGCTTTTAATCCTTCCACTAATTGCTCTTTTGCTTCTTCTGCAGAAAGTCCTGAAATCACTTCAAGCTGCTGTAATTGACTTTTGTGTAATTTGTCAACTTCGGCTTGTTTTTTATCTAAAATTTCAATTTTGTTGTTGTACTCTGCTGTTTTAGCTTCAAAATCGTCATTAACTTTTTTAGCTTTAGAAAGTTCGTTAGAAACCTGAGATTCTTTGTCACGAACGCGTTTTTCTACTTCGGCTACTTTTTTATCTCGTGCCAGAATTACTTGTTCGTGTTCAGATTTTAATTCGATAAAACGTTCTTTTGCCTGAAGTATTTTATCTTTTTTAATATTTTCGGCCTCTAAATTAGCGTCTTTTAAAATGGAAGCTGCTTCTTTTTTAGCGTTTTTGATTAGGTTTGAAATATTACTTTTCTCGATAATTTTAGCTATTGCAAATCCTGCCGCAATACCTACAATACCAATAATGATAGTTATGGTGTCCATGTTTGTTAAGGTTTATATATAAAAAAAGCCTACATTAATTGCTTGTATAAACTCGTAAAGACAAGTTTTGAGCTAACTCACTGTTCAAGTTTCCCAGCCAAAAGGAGGGCATACTATAGTAGCGACGATTTGCTCATTCTAAATTGTTAGTGTTGAGTTTACCAATTGTGAACTAATGTAGGCAGTATCTTAGTTTATGTAAAGAACGTTTAATTTTCGAGATATTGATCTAAAAGCAAATTTAATCTTTTAATTCTTTCGATAGTTTCTTCTCCATCGATTGCATTATCAATTTGTTTTTGTTCCACCTGCGATGCAAATTGCAGTGCGCACATGGCTAATACATCTTGTTTGTCGCGAACAGCGTAACTTTCTTCAAATTGCTTGATCATAGCATCAATTTTTTTTGAGGCACTTCTAAGTCCTTCTTCCTGAGCGGGTTCAACCGTTAGCGGGTAAACGCGGTCTGCAATTGATATTTTAATTCTAAGCTTTCCGTCCATGTTTTCTAGTCTGATAGTTGTGCTATACAGTAATCAATTTCGCGAATTAATGAATTTATTTTAAGCTTTGTCTCTCTCTTATTGTTGTCACTGCCAAGCAACGAATTGGCTATCTTAAGTGTTTCATACTGCTTCTTCAAAGCTTCCATTTCTTCAGATTGTTTCTGGATAATTTGCACGGCTTTGGCTAATTCTAATCGTAAATCCTGATTGTTTTTCTCCAGGCCTTTTGATTTTTCAAAAAGCTTTTCGACTTTATATTCAAGAGTATCAATTATTTCGGCAATTACACTCATTATAAATCCTATTCATTACTTAATCCTACAAAGTTAGTATTCCTTTTTATTAATGCAATTTTTTCTGGATTTTTTTGCATTAAAAATAGACAAATAAATGAATTTCAATTAATTGTGTTTTTGTGAGTTTTTCCTCGGTTTTTCCCTGTTAATTTTTTATCTTAGCAAAAATGTTACCTATGAAATTATCTGTACTTGCCTTATTATTCAGTTCTTTTTTATTTGCCCAGACACAATATCCTAAAGATTATTTTCGTCCGCCTCTCGATATTCCAATGCAGCTTTCGGGGAATTTTGGTGAATTAAGACCGAATCACTTTCATGCCGGTTTTGACTTAAAAACAAATCAGAAAGAAGGATTAAATGTGTATGCAATTGCTGACGGCTATGTGTCAAGGATTAAAATTTCAACTTTTGGAAACGGAAAATGCATTTATATCACACATCCAAACGGGTATACTTCTGTCTACGGACATTTGCAGACTACAGTTGGGCCAATTCAGGATTATGTCAAGAAAACCCATTATCAGGAAAAAGCATATGAAATTGAAATGTTTCCAAAACCAGACGAACTTCCTGTTACAAAAGGACAATTAATAGCACTTTCGGGAAACACCGGATCTTCTGAAGGTCCGCATCTGCATTTCGAAATCCGTGATACTAAAACAGAATTTGTTATCAATCCAATTTTCTTTGGCTTTGACCAAAATATTAAAGATACTAAGAAGCCAACTTTGTCCGGCTTATATGTTTATCCGTTAGATAATGCAACGGTCAATCAGTCAAAACAGCCTTTACTGGTAAATATGACGCTTCAAAAAGATGGAACTTACCTTGCCGGAAAAGTAAAAGCAAACGGAAAAATTGGTTTTGGAATTAATGCAGTAGACACTGATGATGTATCTTTTAATAAAAATGGTGTTTTTAATGTTTCAACATTTTTAAACGGAAATCAGAATTATAATTATCAGTTTAATACTTATTCTTTTGATGAAATGCGATACATCAATGCTTTTATTGATTATCCCAGATATAAAAAAACAAGTCAGCGTGTTCAGAAGCTTTTTATGAAAACACCTTTTGCATTGAGTATTATTAAAACAGATTCTCTTCGCGGCATAATTTCGCCTCAGCCTAATCTGGCTTCAACTTACAGAATTGAAGTTTCGGATTATTTCGGAAATTTAAATTCAATTACGGTTCCTATTGAATATGATACGGCAACACCACTTATAGAGCCTGAAACTACAGAATCTAAGTATTTGGTTCGTTATAATAAGGATTCTAATTTTGAGAAAGATAATATGTCAGTATTCTTTCCTGCAGGAACTTTTTATGATGATTTTAATTTGAATTTTGATGTAAAAAACAATAAAATTTACATTCACGATGATACTGTTCCGGTGCATTCCAATTTTACAATTACAATAAAAGATACGCTGTATCCGGAATCGCTTCGTGATAAACTTTACATTGGAAAAGGGAATAGCTACAACGGGACTATTAGAAAAGGAGATGTCTTTACTGCTAAGGCAAAAATATTAGGACAATATGGTTTGGTGCTCGATACGATTGCCCCTGTTATAAAAATTACAAAGCCTGTGGAAGGTAAATGGATTAGTAATCAAAAAAAGATTGAATTTGTAATTAGTGATTCGTTGTCCGGAATAAAATCTTATAACGGTTATTTAAACGGAAGCTGGATTTTATTTGAATATGAAAATAAAAACAGAAAAATTACCCATACTTTTGATGATCAGTATTTGACTGAAGGTGAAAACTTTTTAAAACTCGAAGTTGTTGATAATGTAGGAAATTCTACTATCTTTGAAACTCAGTTTTTTAGAAGTCAACAAAAATAAATCCCCAAATCTTTGAATAAAAACAGGTTAATATTCGCTTTACTTTGTTTGTGCTTTACTTGTATTTCATTTGCTCAAAATGCTCATGTAAAAGGAGTTATTTTAGATAATGAAAATCATCCTGTTTCGAATGTAAATATTACTTCAGGTAAAAATGCGGTAC
Organism: Flavobacterium sp. Root901; assembly: GCF_001429765.1. GTDB lineage: Bacteria > Bacteroidota > Bacteroidia > Flavobacteriales > Flavobacteriaceae > Flavobacterium. The sequence continues at coordinate 102,304 of NZ_LMJB01000009.1, read as the reverse complement.
AGTCTGATGCAAATGGTTTTTTTGAAATTGATGTAATTTCGAATAAAAAAGCTTCAATTATTTTTACCCATATTTCTCTAAAAATGATCAGTCTTACGGTGAGTTTAAAGCCAGACGAAGTTTTTGTTTTTAATCCTGTAATGAATAATTCGCAGGAGCAAATGGGAGAAATTTTTGTGTCGTCCAGAAACAGAAAAAGGGTTCAGGGAATTACTACAGTCGATGCTGCAACAATTAAAAAGATTCCGGGCGCAAATGCCGGTATCGAAAATATCCTCAAAACACTTCCGGGTGTAAATTCGAACAATGAATTAAGCACACAATATGCAGTGCGAGGCGGAAGTTATGATGAAAATTTAGTTTATGTAAACGAAGTCGAAGTTTATCGTCCGTTTTTAATTCGCTCCGGTCAGCAGGAAGGATTAAGTTTTACAAATACAGATTTGGTTCAGAATGTGGATTTCTCGGCCGGAGGATTTCAGGCTAAATTTGGCGATAAATTATCGTCAGTTTTAGATATTACGTACCGAAAACCAACTCAGTTTGGAGCTTCACTTGAAGCTAGTTTTTTGGGAGGGAGCGCTTCTGTAGATTTAGTTTCAAAAAATAAAAAATGGTCTGCTGTAACAGGAGTCCGTTACCGAAATAATAGTTTACTGGTAAATAGTCAGGACACGCAGACGAATTATACACCCACTTTTGCAGATATTCAGACGAATATAAATTATGATATTTCCAAAAAATGGCAGATGAGTTTTTTAGGCAATATTTCGCAGAATAAATATTTGTATCAGCCTTTAACACGCGAAACAAAATTTGGAACCATTGATCAGCCAATGGCGCTTGCGGTTTATTATGAAGGCCAGGAAAAAGATCAGTACGATACTTATTTCGGAGCTTTAAAAACGACTTATAAAGTTTCACCTTCGCTCACTTTAAAATTTATTGGTTCGTTATTTCATACTACAGAAAAAGAACATTTTGATATTCTGGCGCAATACCGTTTAGGAAACGTTGATGCCGAAAACCCAACAGATGCTTCAAATATTGATTTTACACGCGGAATAGGTTCTCAATTAAATCACGCCAGAAATGATTTAGATGCCTTGATTGCCAATATGGAAATTAAAGGTTCTAAAGAATGGCAGGAAAGCCAGCTTGAATTTGGTTTAAAATATACACGAGAATCTATTCGTGACAGAGTAGTAGAGTGGGAGGTAATCGATTCGGCAGGATTCTCTGTAAATCCTCCGGTAATTATTCTGCCGGAAAACAATCAGCCTTATTCGCCATATACGGGTCCGCTTTTGCCTTATCAGGATATTCGGGCTGTAAATTTCAATACAATCGATCGATTTTCAGGTTATGCACAATGGAACAAACAAGCTGCACTTGGTTCAAGCCAGATTTGGTATCACATTGGTGGACGTTTTCAGAGCTGGAATGTTTCCAGGGCTTTAGAAGAAGGTAAAAATCAATTTGTAGTAAGTCCGAGAGCACAGTTTGCTATAAAACCGGATTGGGACCGGGATATGGTTTTCAGAATCTCCGGCGGTTTGTATCATCAGCCTCCATTTTATCGTGAACTCCGTGATTTGGACGGTGTTGTAAATCCAAATGTAAAAGCGCAGGAAGCAGTTCATATTGTTTTGGGTAACGATTACAACTTTAAAATGTGGAATCGCCCTTTTAAATGGGTAACGGAGATTTACTATAAATCACTTTCAGATGTAAACGTATATTCGATTGATAATGTCAGAATTCGATATGTAGCCAATAATAATGCAAAAGCATACGCACAGGGACTGGATTTCAGGCTAAATGGAGAATTTGTGCCAGGAACTGAATCTTGGGTTAGTTTTGGTTATTTAAAAACAGAAGAAAATTACGAAAACAAAGGTTATATTGCCCGTCCAACAGACCAGCGTTTAAAGTTTGCAATGTTGTTTCAGGATTATATGCCGAATATTCCAAGTGTAAAAGTCTATCTTAATTTAGTTTACAATACAGGTTTGCCGGGCGGTGCGCCGGCATATTCTGATCCGTATTTATATCAAAACAGATTAAATGATTACAGAAGGGCTGATATTGGTTTTGCCAAAGTTTTTGTAGACAGCAGTACGCAGAGCTCTAAAACAAGCTGGTTAAAAAACTTTAAGGAATTATCGCTTGGACTGGAAATTTTCAACATCTTCAACAATCAAAATGCTATTACAAATACCTGGGTTCGTGATGTGTATTCTAAAAATCAATACGCGATTCCAAATTATATGACTTCGAGAGTTTTTAATGTAAAACTGAATGCGAGGCTGTAAGTCCTGAATTTGTCTTGTAAAATTCAATAAAAATAAAAAATACAATCAAAAATAGTATATTTGATAATCGTATATAACCATTGTAGATGAAAAAGTATTTTAAATATATCGCCCTAATACTTGTCGGGACAGTAATTAGCTGCCGGGAAGAAGTCCAGAAACCAAAAGTAATTTATGATGCTTCTAATAAAACGAATACTGTTGCCAAAACAGATTCGACTCAAATTGAAGTGGCAGATCTTCCTATTCAAATGGAAGGAACAGATTATTTAATTCATCCGGTTGGCGATTTAAGAGTTTTTGAAAGAGGATCAAAAGCGCGTTACGGATCTTCCAGTGTTAATGATGTAAGTTTTACAATCTCTAATTTAGGCGAATATGAAATTACAGGATATTTGCAAAACCTTAAATTTCAGAAAGTAGATTCAGATTCCATTCGTCCTTTATCAGATAAACCGGTTTTAATTTTAACAGCAACATATTTGAAAACCGTTGCAGATAAAACTAAAAATAAAATTATGGTTTATACCTTAACAGATTCGGATACCAATAGAGATGGCAAAATAGATACCAGCGATATAAAAACTTTATATTTAAGTGATATCAGCGGGGAGAATTTTACTAAAATCTCTGCTGATCTTCAGGAACTGGTAGACTGGAACCTGATCGAATCAAAAAACCGTTTGTATTTCAGAACAATCGAAGATACCAACCAAAACGGTCAATTCGATAAAAATGATGTTCTGCATTACAATTATATTGATTTGACTGCCAAAAAATGGGAGGTAAAGAATTATAAGCCAATTTAAGGTACTAAGGTTCTGAGGTACTAAGATGCTAAGATTCTAAGGGACTAAGATTTTTAGTCTTTCGACATAAAAAGCCTGCTATTTTAGCAGGCTTTTTAGTATGATAAAAGTAGAAAAAACAATCCTTTTAATTCATTTAATCAGTGGCAAAAAAAAACTAAGCACAGCATCTTAGCACCTTAGAATCTTAGTATCTCAGAACCTTAGTGCCTTAGATTAATATATCACTTTCGAGATCGGATTTTTCGATTTCAAAGCCAAAACCTAATCGCTCTACTAGTTCTATTACGAGTTTTTTATACCAGTTTTCAGATTTAGGATGGATGTAGATTTTTTCAATTAATTGGTTGATATCTACATTAATTTTTAGACCGTCATTTAGTTTGATGTCGCTTTTTGAAGTGTCAGTCAGAATTCGTACTTCACGCTCGTACTGAAAGCTTTTTCTTTTGAACAAAAACGGAAAAAACAAATCCTCAAACGGAATATATTCTTTCTTATAATCAATATAATTTACTTCACCAATATACTGATCAAAATTGTTCTCTGGTTTAACCGCTTTTTGAAGTCTTCCAATTGTAGACTGAATAGCTAAACCTTCATTGTTTTTTGTAAAAATCTGCCACATTGCAAAAGATTCATATTCGTTAATATGCCAGCTGCTAATAGCCACTTTTTCGCGGTGCGTTTTGTAATAATTTAAAAAGTCAGGATTATCTACAGCCAGTTTTTTAATCTCTTCATATGTTGGTTCACTAAAAGTACCTTCATACTGATCTTCAAACTTATCAGATCGGGACATGAATAGTTTTTTCGAAAGTAATAAATCAAGAAATTTAGATAAGTCGAGATATTTCCAAACTATAGTATCAGGATCGGCAGGTAATTTAATGTTTGGATTGTTAAGATACATTTTAAAAAGAATTAAACGATTTCAATCTTTAACTAACCTAAAGTTATAAAAATAAACACAGATTAAAGAAAGTTAAACTGAGTTTTAATATTTCCTTAATCTGTGTTAGATTATTTGATGTATATGTAAGTCTTAAGATTCGAAAGACTGCATGGTTACCAGTTTGTTGTAAGTTCCGTTAAGGGTAATTAACTGATCGTGAGTTCCTTGTTCTACAATTTTTCCTTTCTGCATTACGACAATCATATCTGCTTTTTGAATCGTTGAAAGTCTGTGGGCGATTACAATAGAAGTTCTGTTTTGCATCATATTTTCAAGAGCAATCTGAACAAATTTTTCGCTTTCCGTATCTAATGCCGAAGTAGCTTCATCTAAAATCATAATCGGCGGATTTTTCAATACGGCACGGGCAATAGACAAACGTTGTTTTTGTCCTCCGGAAAGTTTGTTTCCGCTGTCACCAATGTTTGTGTAAATTCCTAAAGGCAATTCTTTTACAAATTCATAAGCATTGGCAATTTTAAGAGCTTCGATAATTTCGTCATCGGTAGCATCTAATTTACCCAGTGCAATATTTGCTTTTATCGTATCATTAAATAAAATACTGTCCTGAGTAACCAATCCCATCAGACTGCGAAGAGATTGCAGGTTCATATCTTTAATGTTAATTCCGTCAATTGAAATTGAACCTTCGTTTACATCATAAAAACGAGTCAATAAATTAGCAATTGTACTTTTTCCACTTCCGGATTGACCAACAAGTGCCACAGTTTGTCCTTTTTTGATATAAAGAGAAAAATCTTTTAAAACATTTTCATCTTCGTATTTAAAGTTAATATTCTGAATCGTTATATTGTCTTCAAAGGTTGTTTTTTCGATTGCATCTGGTTTAGAAGTAATCGTGTTTTCCTGATCTAAAATTTCTAAAACACGTTCTGCGGCAGCATTTCCTCTTTTTACTCCATATGAAGCTTTAGAAATTGCCTTAGCAGGAGTTAGAATATTATATGCCAGTCCCATGTAAGCAATAAAAGCAGCTCCGTCTAGTGTTTTGTCAATTAAAACCATCTGGCCTCCATACCAAAGTAATATGGCAATTACAGTGATTCCCATAAATTCGCTGGCTGGCGATGCTAAATTCTGGCGGTTACCAATGCTGTTGGATAAGCTGAAAAAACGTTCGGTAGAGTTTTTGAAAACATTGTTGAAATAGTTTTCAGAATTGTATCCTTTTACAACTTTCAGTCCGCCAATTGTTTCTTCAATTGTAGATAAAAAAGTTCCTTGTTCCTGCTGTGCTTTTGTAGATTGTTTTTTAAGCTGTTTTCCAATTAATGAAATGATGTAACCTGAAACCGGAATAAAAATAAATACAAACAAAGTTAATTTTGCACTAATGATTAACATGGCAACAATTGTGAAAACAATCGTTAAAGGTTCTTTTACAATAAGTTCTAAAATTGCTAAAAAAGAGGTTTGTACTTCATTTACATCGCCGGCAATTCTTGAAATAACATCTCCTTTTCTTTTTTCAGAATAAAATGCCAAAGGCAGTTCCAGTGTTTTTTTGTATAATGCATTTCGCATATCTCTTAAAACACCATTTCGTAAAAAAGTAATGAAAAACATAGCGGCATAATCGGCTAAGTTTTTTAATAAAAAGATGGAAATAATGATGGCAACCATTATAGACAAAACATAGCCTGATTCGTGTGTGCCTTTTGTTGTTGTAATATAGTAACTCAGATAATCTTCGCCATATTGCTGGATTTTTAAAATTCCGTGAAATACCGGTTTTACATTGTTTTGCTTTGTTTTGTCAAATAAAACCTGAAGCATTGGAATTAATGCTACAAACGAAAGGGTACTGAAAAGTGCATATAAAACATTAAAAAAAATGTTTAAGAATGCGTATTTTTTATATGGGTATATAAAAGGAACTATTTTTTTGAAATTACTCATTTATTTTTGAATATTATTTTTCTGCTTTTTGATATTACTCTTTCGAGTTTTGGCAATGTTTTTTTTTGGTTATGTAATTTGCTTGGGGATTTTTACTGCACAAAATTAATCCAATTGGTTTGTTTTCAATTTTTTTTTGCTTTTTTTTTATTAAAAAACTCTGATTTACATTTATGACAAATGTAAATCAGAGTTCTGGGTATCGAAACTGTAATAGAGATTTAAGAGCTTACCACTCGTTTTTATTACTTCAATTGCATGTCTGCAATGATATTCTGTATTTTTTCATCTAAGAAAGTTTCAGCAGCATCAAAATCTGCAGCAGATTCTAATTCTGCATTTACGCTGATGTAAAATTTAATTTTAGGTTCTGTTCCACTTGGTCTTGCGCATATTTTTGAACCGTCTTCAGTGTAATAAATCAGTACATTCGATTTCGGAATGTCCATTGACGATTCTTCATTTGTCAATAAATTCAATGCAGTCGATGATTGATAATCTTCAACCATAATGACGCGCTGACCGTTGATTTCTTTTAAAGGGTTTTGGCGTAAATTAATCATCATCTGATTAATTTCTTCTAAACCTTCCATTCCTTTTTTAGTCAGTGAAACTAAATATTCTTTATAAAAACCATTTTCAATATAAAGTTGTATTAGTTCTTTGTAAACAGAACTTCCTGCAGCTTTAGCCTGTGCTGCAACTTCGCAGATTAACAAAGTAGCCGCAACAGCATCTTTATCTCTTACTGCATCGCCAACCATAAAACCAAAGCTTTCTTCACCGCCCCCAATAAATTGAAGTTCAGGGAAATCTTTGATCATTTTGGCAATCCATTTAAAACCGGTTAATCCAACTTTACATTCAACACCGTAGCTTGTTGCTAATTCCATCATCATTGGAGTTGAAACAATGGTTGAACCTACGAATTGTTTTCCGTTAATTTTTCCGGCCTTTTTCCATTGTTTTAAAAGAAAAGAAGTCATTAAAATCATGGTTTGATTTCCGTTAAGCAAAATCATTTTGCCATCGTTATTGCGAACGGCAACACCTAAACGGTCACAGTCAGGATCTGTACCTACCACAATATCCGAATTCGTTTTGTCTGCCAAAGCCAAAGCCATAGTTAAAGCTTCAGGTTCTTCAGGATTTGGTGATTTTACAGTTGGGAAATCTCCGTCCGGAACCGCCTGCTCAGGAACAATATGAACGTTTTTGTAGCCTGCCTGCGATAAAGTGTCCGGAATAGATTTTATAGAAGTTCCGTGCAGTGAAGTAAAGACAATCTGCAGATTATCTTTGGCTTCAGCCGGAGTATTAAAACTTGCGTTTTCGATAGATGATTTTACAAAAGCCTTATCAATTTCAGTATCGATGTACTGAATTAAACTTTCGTTTGCGTTGAATTTAATTTTATCGTAATCCAAGCTTTCGATTACTTTAATAATTTCGCCGTCTTGCGGAGGAACAATCTGTCCGCCATCCTGCCAGTACACTTTATATCCGTTATATTCCGGCGGATTATGGGAAGCTGTAAGGACGATTCCGCATTGGCAGCCAAGATATTTAAGAGCGAAAGATAATTCTGGAGTTGGTCTCAAATCTGAGAATAAATAAACCTGAATTCCGTTTGCTGAAAAAACATCAGCAACAACTTTTGCTAAAGTATTACTGTTGTGACGGCAATCGTAAGCAATAACAACCTTTAACGGTTGATTTGGAAAAACCTGATGTAAATAATCTGATAAACCCTGTGTGTTTTTTCCAAGTGTATATTTGTTGATTCTGTTGTTTCCAACACCCATAACACCGCGCATACCGCCAGTTCCAAATTCAAGATTTTTATAAAAACTTTCCTCAAGTTCTTTTGGCGACGTTGTCATTAATTCTTTTACAGCTGCCTGCGTTTCCTGATCAAATGTCGGCGTCAGCCATTCGTTCACAGCATTTAATATATTAGGTGCGATATTCATTTGTATGTATTTTTTTAATGTTTTAATTAAAGATAAGTATTTTTCAGGATTTAATCCAAGACCTATTTTGTCTTTACTTATCTTTTTTTAGAGCAGTAAGAAGGTTTAAGTTAAAAATTAACCTCTCTGGATACTTTATAACGCTCTTCATTATTTTTAGTTCTTAAAATAATTTCGCCTAAAAACCCCGCCAGGAAAAGCTGGGTTCCTAAAATCATTGTTGTTAAGGCTATAAAAAACCATGGATTGTTTGTAACCAGACTGTATCTCATTCCGGTATACATATGGTATAATTTTGAAATACCAATATAACCAGCCAATAAGAATCCTATAATAAACATTAATGAACCAATTGCACCAAACAAGTGCATTGGTCTTTTTCCAAATCTTGATAAAAACCAAATTGTGATTAAATCCAGAAATCCGTTGATAAAACGTTCCATTCCAAATTTAGTTTCACCATATTTACGAGCCTGATGAATTACTACTTTTTCGCCAATTTTAGCAAAACCTGCATTTTTAGCGAGAACAGGAATGTATCGATGCATTTCGCCAGAAACCTCAATATTTTTTACAACGGCATTTTTATAGGCTTTTAATCCGCAGTTAAAATCATTTAGTTCAACTCCGGAAGTTTTTCTTGCTGCCCAGTTGAATAATTTAGATGGAAGGTTTTTTGCCACAACAGAGTCGTAACGTTTCTTTTTCCAGCCGGAAACCAAATCAAATTTTTCTTTGGTAATCATTTCGTATAATTCCGGAATTTCATCCGGGCTGTCCTGCAGGTCGGCATCCATAGTGATAATGACATCACCTTTTGCTTTTGCAAAACCGGCATGCAGCGCCTGCGATTTTCCGAAATTTTTCATGAAACGAATCCCTTTTACATTTGGATTTTCGTTTGAGAAACTTTCAATAATATTCCAGGAATCATCCGTACTTCCATCATCAACAAAAATGATTTCATAAGAGTAATTGTTAGACTGCATCACTTTAATAATCCATGAATAGAGTTCTTTAAGCGATTCCTCCTCGTTTAGAAGCGGTATAAGTATAGATAGATTCATTTATGTTTTTTATTCTTGTGTAGATTTACTTTTGAAAAATGCTGCGAAAATTAGTCCAAAGATTGCACTGATTACCATGGCGAAAACAGACCCCTTTAATAATTCAACAGTAGAGTATGGGTTGCTTTCTTTCATTTTTGCAACAGCTTCGTTAATGGCAGAAGCCGGAGTGCCAAACTTTTGCAGCATGCCAACTGTATATTTGATCATGACTTCGCTTAAAGTTTCTTTTGCTCCCGGATCGATAACATTAAAAAGGAGGATATTAAAAGTTGTAGAAATTAAAATACCGACTACTGCGGCTATAAAATAAGTGGTAAAAGCATCTTTGAAACTAAAAATACCATTTAATTCTCTCTTGGTTTTAGAAAGTAAAATGATGCTGATCGTAACACTTATTGCAATACCTATAAGACCCATCCACCATGCTGTAAATAAATTCAAATCAACTGAATATATAATTGCAGTAACCAAGGCAGATGCAATTCCAATCATTACACCATATGTAATACCGTTCTTTTTTATAACTTCATTAATCATATTTCTATGTGTTTTAAAATTAATCCACAAATATAGCAATTCCCACTATAATCGAAGAGAAAAAAAGCTTTTTGAATTTAACTAAAAAAAAGTACGCTAAGTATTTGTTTATTAAAAAAGAATTGTAAATTTGCACACTCAAAATTAATTAAAATTTTAAACAAAAAAGAGCATCATTTGTTTATACCTTTTTCTAACCATGAAAAAGCTTCAAAATAAAAATGTTCTAAACAATAAATAAAAAGAAAGATGAAAAAAGGAATTCACCCAGAAAATTACAGATTAGTTGCATTTAAAGACATGTCAAATGATGACGTTTTTATCACTAAATCTACTGCAGATACAAAAGAAACAATTGAAGTTGACGGAGTTGAGTATCCAGTTGTAAAAATGGAGATTTCTAGAACATCTCACCCTTTTTATACTGGTAAATCTAAACTTATCGATACTGCAGGACGTATTGATAAATTCAAAACTAAATATGCAAAACACGCTAAAAAATAATAGCTGTTTACAATATACAGAAAGCCTTCCGGATTGGGAGGCTTTTTTTTTGTCCTAATTTAACCCTCAAATTTCATTCTTTTTTTAATGTTAAAATATATAGTTTTTTCCGCATAGGATAATGTATCATAAATACGACAAATAAAATATTTGTAACTTTGATCTCGGTAACCAAACAAATTTTAACACATTAAATTAATTTTATGAATTACATTCTTTTTGACGGTCCCGTCCGGAATGCTCTATTACCTTTTACCTTTACCAGACCCGTGGCTGATATCTTAATCGGAATTATGACGATTCGCCAAAAATGGGAAACTCGTTTAGGTTCAACCATAACAACAATTACTGAAGATTATTTATCTGCCAAGTTTCCAATGGTAGAAATGGAAGAAAATGTAATGATAAATGCAGCGTATTTGCCAAATGATGCGCTGGTGGAGTTAGTTTCTGATTTGCAAGCCAATCAGGCTATTTTTAAAGGAGATGATGTAATTGCTTTTTTTGCTTCAGAAAATCAGGAAGAAGTTGATTTTGATTCCTATGAAATCATTCAATATAATGGTGATTGTTTGACAATTGAGCATACCTGGGATATTTTTTCAAAAAATGATGCGGCTATTCGTGCTGATTTTGATTTTTTAACAGAAGACAGAAAATCGCAGCCAATTCCAAAAAGCGTAAACACGATAGCACCGGAAAATATATTTATTGAAGAAGGAGCCAAATTAGAATTTGTAACGCTTAACGCTTCAAATGGTCCTATATATATAGGTAAGAATACCGAAATCATGGAAGGAACCGTAATTCGCGGCCCTTTTGCATTATGCGAAAATGCTATGGTAAAAATGTCGGCTAAGGTCTATGGTGCAACGACTGTTGGTCCAGGATCAAGAATAGGCGGGGAGGTTAAAAACTCCGTTCTTTTTGCTAATTCAAATAAAGGCCATGAAGGATTTTTAGGAGATTCTGTTTTGGGCGAATGGTGTAACATTGGTGCAGACAGTAACAATTCGAATTTGAAAAACAATTACGAAGAGGTAAAATTGTGGAGTTATGAAACAGAAGGTTTTGCCAAAACAGGACTTCAGTTTTGCGGTTTAATGATGGGAGACCATAGTAAATGCGGAATTAACACAATGTTTAACACCGGAACTGTTGTTGGTGTAAGTGCTAATATTTTTGGAAGCGGTTTTCCAAGAAATTTTGTTCCGAGTTTTTCATGGGGCGGCGCAGCAGGATTTACAACCTATGTTACTAAAAAAGCTTTTGAAACAGCAAAATTAGTAATGAGCCGAAGAAATATCGAATTTGATGAAACAGAGGCTTCAATCTTAGAGCATATTTTTGAAGAAACAAAAAAATGGAGAAAGGACTAAAATTAGATAATTAGATAACTAGTCAATTTGATAATGAGATAATTTGTAACCCGACAGGTTTTTAAAACCTGTCGGGTTTTGTTTTTTACATATTAACCAAACAAAAGAGAGCCCAACAATATGAAGAGCCAAAGGCTCTCAACTAAAGTTCTGAAGGAACAAATTATATTGTAGAGCTGGACTTCAGTCCAGTTAAGAGCAACAATATAGAATTTGATGAAACAGAGATAATTCCAATTCGACAGGTTTTTAAAACCCGCTATTTTATTTATTTTACATATTAAACTGGACTGAAGTCCAGCTCTACAATATAATTTGTTCCTTCGGAACTTAAAAGAGAGCCTTCGGCTCGACCTATATTGCAGGGGCGAATTTTGATCCGGTTAAAAAATAGAATGAAACATTTTTTGTTTGTCACAGATTAAAAACATTAAAAAAGATTTTTTTATCAAAGTCAATTCCTGAACAAAATAATCACTGGAAATCCTTTAATCTGTGGCAAAAAGAAAATTTTCTAATTGCCACATTCTCAAAATTATCTAATTATCAAATTGGCACATTTTCTAATTGCCTAATTATCTAATTAGATTATCTTTGCGCTTTCAAAAAAATGCTGTAAAGGAAATCTAATAATCTAAGCAGTCTAAAATCTAAAAATCTAAATGATTACAGTTAACGATATTTCGGTTCAGTTTGGCGGAACTACACTTTTTAGCGATGTTTCTTTTGCTATAAATGAAAATGATAAAATTGCCCTTATGGGTAAAAATGGTGCGGGAAAATCGACACTTTTAAAAATAATTGCCGGAGTAAATAAACCATCAACAGGAAATATTTCTGCTCCAAAAGAAGCCGTAATTGCTTACCTGCCGCAGCATTTGCTTACAGAAGATGGCGCAACTGTTATGGAAGAAGCATCTAAAGCTTTTGGTGAAATTTTTAATATGAAAGCTGAAATTGATGAAATCAATGAGCAGTTAACAGTACGTACAGATTACGAAAGTGATGCTTACATGAAATTAATCGAAAGAGTTTCTGACTTAAGCGAGAAATTTTATGCAATCGAAGAAATAAATTACGAAGCCGAAGTAGAAAAGATTTTAGTTGGTTTAGGATTTGAAAGAGAAGATTTTACACGTCAGACTTCTGAGTTTTCCGGAGGATGGAGAATGCGTATTGAATTGGCTAAAATCTTATTGAGAAAACCGGATCTTATTTTGCTTGATGAGCCAACCAACCACATGGATATTGAAAGTATTCAATGGTTAGAAGATTTTTTATTAAATCAGGCTAAGGCAGTTGTGGTAATTTCGCACGATAGAGCATTTGTTGATAATATTACCAATCGTACCATTGAAGTGACAATGGGAAGAATCTATGATTATAAAGCTAAATATTCTCATTATTTAGAATTAAGAAAAGACCGTCGTATTCATCAGCAAAAAGCGTATGATGAACAGCAGAAAATGATTGCCGATAACAGAGCTTTTATTGACCGTTTTAAAGGAACTTTTTCTAAAACAGATGCCGTTCAGTCGCGTGTAAAAATGCTTGAAAAATTAGAAATTGTTCAGGTTGATGAAGTAGATACATCGGCATTGCGTTTAAAGTTTCCGCCGGCAGCACGTTCAGGTCAATATCCTGTTGTGGTAAAAGATCTTGCGAAATCTTATGGTGATCATGTAGTTTTTAAAGACGCAAATATTGTTATTGAAAGAGGTCAGAAAGTAGCTTTTGTTGGTAAAAATGGTGAAGGAAAATCTACCATGATCAAAGCTATCATGAAAGAAATTGGTATTGATTCAGGAAGCGTTGAAATTGGACATAATTCTCAAATTGGATATTTTGCGCAAAATCAGGCCGCTTTACTAGATGAAAATGCCACCATTTTTGAAACTATCGATGCGATTGCAGTAGGAGATATCAGAACCCAGATCAAAAATATTTTAGGAGCTTTTATGTTTCAGGGAGATGATATCACTAAAAAAGTAAAAGTGCTTTCCGGAGGAGAAAAAACACGTTTGGCAATGATTAAATTGTTGCTGGAGCCAGTGAACTTGTTAATTCTGGATGAGCCTTCTAATCACTTAGATATGAAGACTAAAGATATTATTAAAGATGCTTTACGTGATTTTGACGGAACTTTGATCTTGGTTTCTCACGACCGTGATTTCCTTGACGGATTAGCCACTAAAGTTTTTGAATTTGGAAACAAAAGAGTAAAAGAACACTTTGAAGATGTGGCAGGTTTCCTTGCTCATAAAAAAATGGATTCGATGAGAGAGATTGAAAAATAAGTTAAAATACAAATAATCATAGAAAGCATAAGTTAATTCTTATGCTTTTTTTTGTGCCTAATATTAAAAAAGCTAAAAGTTAATAATAATTAAAATGATGATTTAAATCAGGTTTTTAGAACTGACATAAAATTAAATTTAAAGTAAGAATAAACTTACTTAATGTTTGTTTTTGGATTGAATTTAATTTTTATAGTTATGAATCGAATACATAATTTTTCAGTTTTTAAGGCTTTTCTATTGGGCTTATTATTTCCATTTTTATCGAATGGACAAACAATAGATTCTAATTCTAAGACAGAAGTAAAATATCCACAATTCAAATTTCAGGGTCTTTTTCAGGCGAGGTATTTAAGTGGATTTACTAATGGAGTTGACGCAGTAAGCGGACTTCATCATTCGGATGATAAAGCGGTAGAAGATACCTTTGATGTTAAAAGAATGCGGTTGGGAGTTACAACTAAATTAGGAGAAAGTTTTGATGTTGTAGTACTGGCAAATTTTGCAGATTTCAAATCAGATCCTAAAGGCAAAGTCCTCGAAAATGCTTTTGCGAGATATACTTTTAATAAAAATATTGGTTTTTTAGTGGGGCAGTTTAGACCAGCTTTTGGAATCGAGGAATTAAACCCGGCAGATATTCTTAAATCATTTGATTACTCAAATCAATACTCAGAATTTGGAAATAATGGATGGACAAGTTTTCAAATTGGAGCTTCTATGTTCGGAAGTCTTAATTTAGGAAAAATGCCCGTTACTTATGCGGTTTCAGCAGTAAACGGAAATGGAAAAGATCAGGTTTCTGATAAGGATAACGGAAAGCAGTATTCAACACGTCTGGGTTTTGAATTAGATAAAAAACATAACATCAATTTTGGTCTTAATGGCGGCATTGGTGAAGTTTATAAAAACAAAGTTTTTGCACTTGGTCTTGATCTTACTGCCGATTTTAAGTTGGGAGACAAATTTATACTGCAAACACAACTTGAAGCAAAACAGGGAATTAATCATTACTTATATTATTCATTAGCTCCAGATACGAGAACTTCAAATCTTAACGAATATCAAATGCGAGGAGCGTATTTCCTGCCTAATCTAAGATATGAGATACAATATCGAAAATTAACAGCAATAGAATTTTCATGCAGATATGAATATTTTGACAGGAATTTCAAAATAGATTCAAATGCGAAACAAACCTATACACCTATGGCAAGTTTGGAGTTTGGAAAAGGTTATACCGGCCGTATCGAAATGGGAATGCAGTTTGACAACTACAAGCGTAATATTCCAAACACTTCTATATATGATAATAACTTATTTATCATACAATTTCAAGGGAGATTTTTCTAAAATTAATTTTTAATAATACTAATCATGAAAGAAATAGACATAAAAAAATCAATTACTACATTAGTAATAGGTTTGATAATCTGGTTTGTTCCAACTCCATCTGGTCTTACGCCAGAAGCATGGCATTTATTCGCAATTTTTATTTCAACAATTTTCGGAATTATTTTAAAAGCTGCATCAATGGGGACTATGTGTATGATCGCAGTTGGGGTTACTGCTTTTACTCAGGTTTTAGCACCAGAAAGTGCAGGAGACTCTATAACCTTTGCATTAAGCGGTTTTGGTAATAAAGTAATATGGCTTATTGGGATTTCATTTTTTATTGCCAGGGGTTTTATAAAGACAGGATTAGGAAACCGAATAGCTTTTTTATTCATAAAAATATTTGGTAAAAGTTCCTTAGGATTAGCATACGGATTGGGTTTGGCAGATTTAGTTTTAGCACCTGTCGTACCGAGTAATACGGCCAGAGGCGGCGGGATAATTTATCCTATTATGAAATCAATGTCTATGAATTTTGATTCAGATCCTGATAAACCGGAAACCAGAAGAAAACTGGGAGCCTTTCTTACTTTGAGCAGTTATAACGTAAATCTTATAGCATCGTCAATGTTTTTAACAGGAACAGCAAGTAATCCGATGTGTCAAAAATTTGCAGAAAATCTGGGCATACATATTTCATGGACATCATGGGCAATTGCAGCCTTAATTCCCGGCTTAACCGCATTTTTTGTAATTCCATTTTTATTATATAAAATCTACCCGCCAGAATTAAAGAAAACAGGCGATGCTCCAAAAGTAGCTGCTCAGAAATTAAAAGAAATGGGGGCAGTATCAAAAAATGAATGGTTAATGCTTTTAACCTTTGTTATCTTATTATTTCTGTGGATGACCGGAGATTTGTTTTCAATAGATGCAACTACCACAGCATTCATTGGTTTAGTGGTTTTACTTCTTACATCAGTACTGACATGGGAAGATGTCAAAGGTGAAAAAGGAGCGTGGGATACAATTGTATGGTTTGCAGTTTTGGTAATGATGGCCAGCTCATTAGACAAATTAGGATTTATTGGCTGGTTTAGTGAAATTGTAAAAGCACAAATGACAGGTCTAAGCTGGCAAATAGCTTTTATAATTA
The DNA here is from genome assembly GCF_001429765.1 of Flavobacterium sp. Root901. Classification (GTDB taxonomy): domain Bacteria; phylum Bacteroidota; class Bacteroidia; order Flavobacteriales; family Flavobacteriaceae; genus Flavobacterium. Next base: position 86,054 of record NZ_LMJB01000009.1, on the reverse strand, counting down.
TTATTTCTGTCTACTTCTTTAGTCATTATATCTTCGCAAGTGCAACAGCCCATGTTGCGGCAATGTATGCAGCATTGTTAGCCGTTGGAGTTTCACTTGGAGTGCCTGGACTGTTTCTGGCTTTTATGTTAGGATTTGTAGGTTCTGTGTATGGAACATTGACACATTACGGACACGGACCTGCACCGGTTTATTTTGGAAGCGGTTATGTCGATCTAAAGAACTGGTGGATGAATGGGCTTATTACAGGACTGGCAATGTTACTGATTTATCTGGTCGTTGGAGGATTATGGCTAAATTTATTGGGATATACAAATTGATAAATAATTAAAATATTTTAAAAGGCATAAGTTACTTCTTATGCCTTTTGCATTTTTAATGCAATAATTTTTACAAGTATTGATTTTTTTAGTAATTTGGTATAGTGTTTTCCAAAAACATCATTAGCTGTTTTTAAAAACAGAAAGCGAAGTTTAATTTTTTATTTCTGGAGCGTATGAATACACCTTTACTAATAAGAATTGCTTTTGTTTTTCTAATACCACTTTTTATGAATGCTCAGACTGCCGAAACTCAAAAAGCAGTAGATTCTGAAAGTAGTATTAAATATCCTCAATTTCAGTTTAAAGGCCTTTTTCAGGCCAGATATCTCGAAAGTTTTGGAGACAATGTAGATGTTTTAGGAGTTCATCACTCCATTGGTGACGTTACCCAAAGCTCATTTGATATAAAAAGGATGCGTGTTGGGCTAAGCACAAAACTTAGCGAAGCCACAGAAGTTGTTATTCTGGTAAATCTTGCCGATTTTAAATCGGATACAAAAGGTAAAGTTCTCGAAAATGCTTACGCAAAATATACTTTCAATAAATACATAGCCGTTTTAGGAGGACAGTTTCGTCCCGCTTTTGGTATAGAAGAATTAGTTCCTGTCGATATTATTAAATCTTTTGATTTCTCTAATCAATATTACGAATTTGGAAAAAATGGGTGGACCAGTTTTCAAATAGGAGCTTCGGCAACCGGAAATTTTGACATCGGAAAAATGCCTGTAAACTATTCAGTTTCTGTTTTAAATGGAAATGGAAAAAATCAGGAAAAAGACAATGACAACGGAAAACAATATTCTTCGAGATTTGTTTTTGGATTATCAAAACAGCATAAAATTAATCTAGGATTAAATGGCGGTATCGGGAAATATGCCAAAGAAAAAGTATACGCCGTTGGCGTCGATATTACCAGCGATTTTAGACTTACAGATCGCTTTACATTCGATTTGCAGATAGAATACAAACAAGGAACAAACCATAATTTGTATTTTTCTTTACCCGTCGACTCGAGAACAGATGATGTTGCCGATTACCAAATGCGCGGTATTTATTTTCTTCCTAATGTAAGATACCAAATCGATTATAAAAAATTGACTTCTCTGGAATTATCCTGTCGTTATGAAAGATTTGATCCCAGTTATAAAATAGATTCAAACGTAAGACAAACCTATACGCCAATGATAAGTTTAGAATTTGGAAAAGCATATACAGGTCGTATAGAAATGGGATTTGAGATAGATCATTTTGATCGAAACATCCCAGATACATCAACGTATAGTGATAATTTATTTATAATTCAGTTTCAGTGCAGACTGTAGTTTAATTCAAAAGCTATAATTATGAAAGAAGTACAAATTCCGCAAACCCTGATTACACTTGCAGTTGGAATTGCAATTTGGTTTATTCCTGCGCCAGACGGTGTTGTTACAGAAGCCTGGCATTTATTTGCCATTTTTGTTGCCACAATTTTAGGAATTATTCTAAAAGCAGCACCAATGGGAACTATGTGTATGATTGCGATAGCGCTAACGGCTTTTACACAGGTTTTAGCGCCAAATGATCCCGGAAAATCTATTACACTGGCATTAAAAGGTTTTGGAGATAAAGTAATTTGGCTTATCGGAATTTCATTTTTTATAGCACGTGGATTTATAAAAACAGGTTTAGGAAACCGAATTGCTTTTTTGTTTATTAGAATATTTGGAAAAAGCTCTCTTGGTCTGGCCTACGGTTTAGGTCTTGCTGATTTAGTTTTGGCACCAGCCGTACCAAGTAATACTGCACGCGGCGGCGGAATTATTTATCCCATAATGAAATCAATGTCAATGAGTTTTGGTTCAGTGCCCGAACAGCCTGAAACACACAGAAAACTAGGTTCGTATTTAACATTGAACTGTTATAATATGAATTTAATAGCCTCATCAATGTTTCTTACCGGAACAGCCAGTAACCCAATGTGTCAGAAGTTTGCACTCAATTTAGGTATTAAAATAACCTGGATGTCATGGGCTGCGGCGGCAATTGTTCCGGGTTTATGCGCTTTTTTTGTGATTCCGTTTGTGTTATACAAAATATATCCGCCTGAGTTGAAAAAAACTGGTGATGCACCGCAGATTGCTTCTCAAAAATTAAAAGAAATGGGACCAATTACCCGAAATGAATGGATGATGCTCCTGACTTTCTTTATATTATTATTTCTGTGGATGACTGGAGATTTATTTTCAATTGATGCTACAACAACGGCTTTTATAGGATTAGTAATTTTATTACTTACTTCAGTTTTGACTTGGGATGATGTAAAAGCCGAAAAAGGAGCGTGGGATACCATCGTGTGGTTCTCAGTTTTAGTAATGATGGCAAGTTCGCTTAACGAACTCGGATTTATCGGCTGGTTTAGTAATGTTGTAAAAGCGCAAATAGGCGGATTAAGCTGGCAGATGGCTTTTCCGATAATAATATTAGTATACTTTTTCAGCCATTATCTTTTTGCAAGTGCCACGGCTCACGTAGCAGCAATGTATGCCGCTTTATTAGGAGTTGGAGTTTCACTCGGAATTCCGGGCTTGCTTCTCGCTTTTATGCTTGGTTTTATGGGTTCGATTTACGGAACTTTAACGCATTACGGACACGGTCCGGCTCCCGTTTTCTTTGGGAGCGGATATGTCGATTTAAAAAGCTGGTGGGTCAAAGGTTTAATAACCGGACTCGTAATGCTTTTTATTTATATGGTAATAGGAGGATTATGGCTTTGGGTAATCGGAGATTTTTAAATCCTGATTCCCGGCGGCAATAACTCTTTGTACTTTGGATTTTTTTTGAAAAATGTCGCAATCTTTGGATGAATTGGTACAACTCTGAAGTTTTTCTCGGTACTTAATTCCATAATGCTTTTAAGCAGAGAGTCGATTACAGGCTGATTTTCAAAATTTTCCGGCGTGTTGATTTTAGTTAAAAAAATCTTTTTTTCCTGAAAAGAGTATTCAACACTTAACTTCCCTTCGGGAATTACGGTTTCAAATTGTCTTGCAAACGTGTTGTCTTTGATTTCCATAGTTTTAGCAGGTTCCATACGCGTCATGTTTTTGGGGTGAAAAAAATATTAAAGAACGGTAATGTGTGGTTAAGCAAAATCTTTAAAAAGATCTCTAATTAAGGTTGATTTGGTATGCAAAGTTAATCATTTGATTTTCAATATGAAATTATTTTTTAAAGATGTGCATTCATTGAAAAATTAATCTTTTTTCCTGCATTCTTTGTTTTAATATATAATTATGGACTGTGTTTTGCTGTGTATATTGCTAAAAAAAGTAAATTTATCTTCAAATTAAGATCCTTAATTACGAACAAATGAGTAAAATTCCTGTTTATTTTATGCCGGGTCTCGCTGCAAGTCCGGCCATATTTGAAAGAATCAAATTAGATGAATCTGTTTTTGAAACATGCTTGCTTGAATGGGAAATACCACATCCAAAAGAGCCATTGGCAGATTATGCGCTTCGTATTTCTAAAAAAATCAAACATGAAAATCCCGTTTTAATAGGGGTTTCTTTCGGCGGAATTTTAGTTCAGGAAATTTCAAAACATATTCAGGTCAGAAAAGTTATTATTATTTCGAGTGTGAGAAGCAGTGTTGAATTTCCAAGAAGAATGAAAATAGGAAAGAAAACAAAAGCTTATAAACTCATTCCGATGAAGCTGATTTTAAACATTGAAAGTCTGGCGAAATATTCTTTTGGAGAAAAAATAAATAAACGTATTAAATTATATGAAAAGTTTTTGGCAGTTCGTGATCTTAATTATTTGCAATGGGCTGTAGAATCTGTTGTATTGTGGAATAGGAATGAAGTTGATGAAAATGTAATTCACATTCACGGAGACAAAGACGAAGTTTTTCCTATAAAATATATTAACAGCTGTATAATTGTAAAAGGAGGAACTCATATTATGATTCTCAATAAATACAAATGGCTGAATGAGAATCTGCCTTCGATTATATTGGAGTAAATTCAAAATTCCATGCGCTATGCACAATCTTGTCATTTCGACGAAGGAGAAATCTCTGCAAGTAGCTCCGTAAAGTAAATCGCCAATCTTTGTAGAGTTTCTCGCGGAGATTTCTCGTTCCTCGAAATGACAAACTACTGATGATGTCCTGAGGAAGTAGAAAAAATCTAAAATCTAAACTCAACAATCTAAAATTAAAAAATCCCAAACTCACTTGGAATTTGGGATTTAAAATATTGAAATTTAAAAATCGTTAGATTTTTTTCATTTGTTCTTTCATCATGGAAATCTGTTCTTTCAGCATTCCTTGTTTGTCTAATTTTTTAGCTTCGTTTAATAAATTAGTCGTTTCAAGTTTTCTTCTGCGTGACATAGCAACTCCTGCAAGGTTTAATTTAGCAACAGCTAAATCCATGTCCATTGATAGTCCAAGTTCGATAGCTTTTTTAAAATGTTTCTCAGCCTGGATTAAATTTGTCTGTGAAAGCATAATACCATGAAGATAATTAAAGTAACCTTGTTGTTTTCTAACTAAAGCAGTTTCTGGATTTTTGATATATGCGAGCCATTTTTTAGCTCCTTCAAAGTCTTGTTTTCTCAATTTAAGGAAGGCTAAAAGGATAAATTCGTTTTTAAAATAAAGAAAAATTGGAATTGCAGACAATAATATCAGGAAAACACCATTTCCGATTTCTTTATCGATAATCTGCCAAACGCCAGCTATAACAAGAAGTCCGGCTAGAATAAGTTTGATAATTTTGTTAAACATAATAGATGTATATTTGTGATTGCAAAGATAGTAAAAGGAATTAAAAATATTTTTATAAAACTGCTTGCCAGAAAAAAAAGTCTTTGTATATTTGCACTCGGTTTTTGAATAACGATATCCAAAACCAAGAAAGAGTTAATAGATACCATTTTTAAAGATACAAAGCAATGAGCAAAAGAACATTTCAACCATCGAAAAGAAAAAGAAGAAATAAGCACGGATTTATGGACAGAATGGCTTCTGCGAATGGAAGAAAAGTTCTAGCGCGTAGAAGAGCAAAAGGAAGACATAAATTAACTGTTTCTAGCGAGCCTAGACACAAAAAATAATGTTTGTATAAACATACATAAGGCGATTACTTTTTTAGTATCGCCTTTTTTTATACCTTGTCGGTAAAAAAATCCTCAACATTCTAGTTTATAACCTACTAGAAATGTTTTTTAAATCGTAAACAACTACACAATACATACAAAATGCCTAAAGACACATCAATAAAATCAGTTTTAATTATAGGTTCAGGACCTATCGTTATTGGCCAAGCTTGCGAATTTGACTATGCGGGATCTCAATCTGCACGCTCAATTCGTGAAGAAGGAATTGAAGTTATCTTGATAAACTCAAATCCAGCGACTATTATGACCGACCCATCTATGGCCGATCATATTTATTTGAAACCTCTAACTACAAAATCGATTATTGAAATTCTGAAGGAACATCCACAAATTGACGCTGTTTTACCAACAATGGGAGGTCAGACTGCTTTGAACTTGTGTTTAGAAGCTGAAGAAAAAGGAATCTGGCAGGATTTTGGAGTAAGATTAATTGGAGTTGATGTAAATGCCATTAATATTACTGAAGACAGAGAACAGTTTAAACAGCTTTTAGAAAGAATAAATGTGCCAACGGCGCCTGCAAAAACAGCGACTTCTTACCTTGAAGGAAAAGAAATTGCTCAGGAATTTGGTTTCCCGCTTGTAATTCGCCCTTCGTTTACTTTAGGAGGAACAGGAGCAGCGGTAGTGTACAAAAAAGAAGATTTTGATGAGCTTTTAACCCGTGGTTTAGAAGCTTCTCCAATTCACGAAGTTTTGATTGATAAAGCTTTAATGGGATGGAAAGAATACGAATTAGAGCTTTTAAGAGATAAAAATGATAACGTAGTAATCATTTGTTCAATCGAAAATATGGATCCGATGGGAATCCATACCGGAGATTCGATTACGGTTGCACCAGCGATGACATTATCTGATACGACTTTCCAAAAATTGCGTGATTATGCTATTTTGATGATGAGAAGTATCGGGAATTTTGCAGGAGGATGTAACGTTCAGTTTGCCGTTTCACCAGACGAAAAAGAAGATATCGTTGCAATCGAGATTAACCCTCGTGTGTCTCGTTCTTCTGCTTTAGCATCAAAAGCAACTGGATATCCAATCGCTAAAATTGCTTCAAAATTAGCTTTAGGATATAATTTAGATGAATTACAAAACCAAATTACAAAATCTACTTCGGCTCTTTTCGAACCAACTTTAGATTACGTAATCGTAAAAATCCCACGTTGGAACTTCGATAAATTTGAAGGTTCAGACAGAACTTTAGGTCTTCAGATGAAATCTGTAGGTGAAGTTATGGGAATCGGACGTTCTTTCCAGGAAGCACTTCATAAAGCAACGCAGTCTTTAGAAATTAAAAGAAATGGTTTAGGAGCTGACGGAAAAGGGTACAAAGATTACGAGCAGATTATCGAAAAACTGACTTATGCAAGCTGGGATCGTGTTTTTGTAATTTATGATGCAATTGCAATGGGAATTCCGTTGAGTACAATTCATGAAATTACAAGAATCGATATGTGGTTCTTAAAACAATATGAAGAACTTTATACTTTAGAAAAAGAAATTTCAAACTATAAAATTGCTGATCTGCCTAAAGAATTATTACTTGAAGCAAAACAAAAAGGTTTTGCCGACAGACAAATCGCTCACATGATGAATTGTCTGGAAAGTGAAGTGCATTCTTTACGTATGGAAAAAAACATCAACCGTGTATTTAAATTAGTAGATACCTGCGCGGCTGAGTTTAAAGCTAAAACACCTTATTACTACTCAACTTTTGAAGCTGAAATAGAAAAAGCAAATGGCGAACGTTATGTAGATAACGAAAGTGTTTTAACTGACAGAAAGAAAATCATAGTTCTGGGTTCTGGACCAAACAGAATTGGTCAGGGAATCGAGTTTGATTACTCTTGTGTGCACGGAGTTTTAGCGGCTAAAGAATGTGGTTACGAAACGATCATGATTAACTGTAATCCTGAAACGGTTTCTACAGACTTTGATACAGCAGATAAGCTATACTTTGAGCCTGTTTTCTGGGAACATATTTACGACATCATCCAGCACGAAAAACCAGAAGGTGTAATTGTTCAGCTTGGTGGTCAGACAGCTTTGAAATTGGCAGACAAATTGTCTAAATATGGTGTGAAAATCATCGGAACTAGTTTTGATGCCCTAGACTTAGCAGAAGACAGAGGAAGATTCTCAGATTTATTAACAGAATTAAATATTCCTTTCCCAAGATTCGGAATCGCTGAAACGGCAGATGAAGCTTCAAAATTAGCGGATAGTTTAGATTTTCCACTTTTAATTCGCCCTTCTTATGTATTAGGAGGTCAGGGAATGAAGATTGTAATTAACAAAAAAGAGCTTGAAGAGCACGTAATCGATTTGTTGAAAACCATTCCGGGTAACAAATTACTTTTAGATCACTATTTAGCGGGAGCAATCGAAGCAGAAGCTGATGCCATTTGTGATGCTGACGGAAATGTGTACATCATCGGAATTATGGAGCACATTGAGCCTTGCGGAGTTCACTCTGGAGATAGTAATGCAACATTACCTCCTTTTAACTTAGGAGAATTTGTAATGCAGCAAATAAAAGATCATACACATAAAATCGCCAGAGCTCTGAAAACTGTTGGATTAATCAACATTCAGTTTGCGATTAAAGATGATACAGTTTATATTATCGAAGCAAATCCAAGAGCTTCAAGAACGGTTCCGTTCATTGCAAAAGCTTACGGGGAACCTTATGTAAACTACGCTACAAAAGTAATGTTGGGTCACAATAAAGTAACTGACTTTGATTTCAACCCACAATTAAAAGGATATGCAATCAAACAGCCGGTTTTCTCTTTCAGCAAATTCCCGAATGTAAACAAAGCATTAGGGCCAGAAATGAAATCAACAGGAGAAAGTATCTTGTTTATTGATGACTTAAAAGATGACCAATTCTACGAATTGTATTCTAGAAGAAAAATGTATTTGAGTAAATAAGCTCAGATTCTATTATAAAAGAAAAGCTCCAATTTTATTGGAGCTTTTTTATTTTGAATTGGTTTTTAAGCTTATTCTTGTTAGATATTTGTTGCGCATAAGACGCACAGCTGTGCGTCTCTACGATATGCGTTGTGTAATTGGGTTGTTAAACTCAAATTATATTCATTCCAATTTTCCGTAGAGACGCACCGCAGTGTGTCTCTTAGTATCGTCTTAAAGTTTACATTGTCTATTTGCTTTGCGCATAAGACGCACAGTTATGCGTCTTTACAATATGCTTTGTGTTTTTTTGTAGAACCAAGCATTATTCATGCCAATTTTCCATAGAGACGCACTGCAGTGCGTCTACACATCGTATTCTCAATAAATAAAAAAAAGCCCCAATTAAGGAGTTTTTTTATTTTAAAGTAAAATTCTAATTATTTAACCAGCTGCTGCAAAGGTTTTAATTGTTCCATGTCAATTTTTGATTCTTTTAAAACCGACATTAAAGTCATAATATGGTTAGGGTTCATATTGTTTCCTAAAACACGAACGACAGCAAAACCATTTTCTTTTCTGTTTGCAAAAACAATGAATTCTTTGATGTTATCATCAGAGCCGACATAACTTATTGATGCGCCGTCTTTTCCTGAGCCAACCTTCATCAATTCCTGATATTTAGGATCTTTTAATATCGCTTTGACCTTGTTTCTTTCCAATTCAAATTCTGCCTGATTTTTGTCATTCGCTTTAAAAGCTAAGATGTTCATTTTGTCAAATGAGTTTATAGCTTCTTTTTGCGCTGCAGATAATTTAGTTTCGTTCAGGTTTAAAATACTAGGCGAAACATCAACTGCGATAAAGTCTTTTTTATCTGTGTGCTCTACAAAATATTTTTGTAGTGAAGGTTCAGAACTGCAACTTACAAAAGTTAGTAATGCTAAAATGGCTGTGGTGAAAAAACTGATTTTCATGATTATCGTTTTTTAGAAGCCTTTTTTAAATCAGTTCCGCCAGGAAGCTGCATTTTGTCGGTAAGGACAGAGATTTCATTTAAATCGAAATTACCGGTAAGCGACAATAAAACAGTTTCGTCATTTTTTGCGCCGTCAACAAACATTAACAATTCTTTAATTTGTGTATCGCTTGCACCGGATTTTACCATTATTTTGACATTTTTACCGCTGTCATTTATACGCATTAATTCTTCTAAACCGGCAGATTTTATGTATTTATCTGCAGAAGCTTTCATGTCGGCTTCGATTTTAGGATTTTTAGTTGTAAACACTTTTAAATAATCTAATTTTTTGATCAGACTAATGTATTGTTGTGTTTCTTTGTCAGAAGCATCAACTTTTACTTTACTCATTAAGTCAAACATTTTTTTGTTTACAATTACTGATGTCACATCGTCCTGACCATCAAATTTGTCAAATGCACTTTGTGCATAAAAAGCTTGTGTAACAAATGCGAATACTAGAGTTATGATGAAATTTTTCATTTTGACTGGATTTTAATTACTGTTTAAAAATTTTGTTTTTCGATTGTTCATATTCGTTAATATACTGTACACTTTCAATACCTACATTAACATTGTTTGACAATAGTGCCAAAGCTTTTTGCGTTGCTGCAAGAGCTTCTTGAGGATCGTCATAGGTTCCTAATTCTGACTGCGCTGCAACCGCCGGGGCTGCATTTTTTTCGCTTACAAATAAATAGGTTCCAATTCCTAGTAAAACAACAACTGATGCTGCAATCGATAACCACGCCACGTTTCGTTTTTTAGTTTTTAGTGGTATTTCCTGCGTTGATTTTTCTTGTTTTACCTGAGAGAAATAACCAAAAATTGGTTTGTACTGCTCCAAATGCTGCGCAACATCCGGTGAAGAAAAATATTGTTTTAATTGATTTTCTTCTGCAATAGTGGTTTCTCCCTGAAAGTATTTTTCTAATATATTTTCTATTTTATTTAATTCCATAACTGTGTGCATTTACCATTGATTCTCTTATTTTTTTTCTTGCTCTCGAAAGTGCTACCCGAATTGCTGTTTCATTCATATTCACTATTTTGGCAATTTCTTCAAATTCATATTGTTCAACATCCCGGAGCTGAATTAATATTTGAAGCTGTTCCGGCAGCTGATCTATAATTTTTTCAACCCATTTTAAGCTATCTGCATCCTCAAGCTGTCGGTCTAACTGCGGCTCACGATCTGTAAAATTATTATGGACAATCTGCAGATTTCCGGCTCTTTTAGATTTCAGCTGATCTAAACAATAATTTTTTGTCATTGTCATTGCCAGTGCTTCTACGCTGTTATAAGTGCCCAGGTTTTCTTTTTTATTCCATAATTTTACCATTACTTCCTGAGTAGCATCTTCTGCTTCTTCAGTACTGGTGAGCAATCGTTTTGCCAGACGAAAAACTTTGTCTTTGAAAGGATTAACTAATTCTATAAACACATTTTGGTTCATAAATTAAAAGGTTATTCGTTAGCTTATATAGTCAAGACGAGGCACAATTATTTTTGTTACAAGAATTATGTAAATTTTTTTTAGATAAAAAGAATACTACTTAAAACTAAAGGTAGTATTTTTACGTTAATACTATTACCAATACACCGAAACCTAAATTCTATGAAACCAATTTTAAAATCGATACTGTTTTTATTTGTATTCGCATTTGCCCTGCAATCTTGTGAAGATGAGGATGATGTAAGGTCTCCTGCAAAATTACAAGTGAATGATTTTATTTGGAAAGGGCTAAATGAAGTTTATCTATGGCAGGCAGATGTGCCTAATTTAGCCGATGATCGTTTTAGTTCGCAGGATGAATTAAATTCTTTTTTATCCGGATATTCTAAACCCGAAGATCTGTTTCAGGACTTATTAAACAAGCCAATCAGCAAATATCCGAGTAATGCAATTGATCGTTTTAGCTGGATTGTTGACGATTATACGGTTTTAGAGCAAGAACTTAACGGAATTACAAAAAATAACGGAGTTGATTTTAAACTTACCCGAGTTGCAGAAGGCTCGAACGATTTAGTGGGGTATGTTCGTTATATTATTCCAAATTCTGATGCTTCGAATAAAGCTATAAAACGTGGAGATTTATTTACTGCCGTAAACGGAACAAAATTGACGGTTTCCAATTACCAGTCCTTATTATTAAGCGGAGATAATTATACTTTAAACTTTGCTGACTATAATGGTTCTTCATTTACGTTAAATGGAAAATCTGTAGCTTTAACTAAAACGACCTTAGAAGAAAACCCAATTTTACTTAATAAAGTTATTACTTCCGGAAGTCATAAAATAGGATATTTAATGTATAACGGTTTTTATTCAGATTATGATGCGAGACTAAATCAGGCTTTTGGAGAATTGAAAGCGCAGGGAATTACAGATTTTGTTTTAGATTTAAGATATAATGGAGGAGGTTCTGTACGTTCTTCCACACGTTTGGCAAGTATGATTACAGGCCAGTTTGAAGGAGAAATATTTTCTAAAAGACAATATAATTTCAAACAAATGGCAGGAATGACTTCTGATGATTTGGAACTTTTGAATGAAAGGTTTGTTAGTAATTTTGACGGAAATGCGGTCAATAGCTTAAAACTGACAACGGTTTATATTATTACAACTTCAAATACTGCATCGGCAAGTGAATTAGTTATAAACGGTTTAAAACCGTATATTAATGTAGTACAGATTGGCGAAACGACTATAGGTAAAAACGTAGGATCATTTACGGTTTACGATTCGCCAACTTTGACTAAAACAAATGTCAATCCAAATCATAAATACGCCATGCAGCCTTTGGTTTTCAAAATTACAAATGCCGCAGATTTTGGAGATTATACACAAGGCTTGGTTCCAACTTATGTTCAGTACGAATATATCAGCAATTATGGTGTTTTAGGTGATCCTTCTGAGCCTTTATTGAATCTTGCTATATCAAAAATAACGGGTAATGCCGCCAAGAAAATCCAAAATGATCACAGTGCTGTTTTACCATACATCAGCGATTCTAAAAAAATCAACGGATTGCGAAATGAAATGTATCTGGAAAGTGCTCCAAAAGAGTTTCTGAGAACATTGAGATAATAAAAAAAAGAGGCTTTCATATGAAAGCCTTTTTTTTTCCAAAAACATAAACTAATTCTAATTCTAAAAATGAATTAATCATTAAAGTAAAAACCGTTTGGACCTACTCCAACAGTTAATTCTTTTTGCAAACTTCCAGTTAAACTGTAAATGTATGCTTTGCTGTCAGCTTTATAATCGCCGCTGTCTGCTAAATAAATATGATTGTTGTTCACAGCAAATCCGTATAAATAACCCAAATTAGCTGTTAAAATTGCAGTTGTTGAAGCCTCAGTCGCAGATTCAGCGATAGAATAAACTGAATTTCCTACTGTATAATAAATTTTATTTTGATAGATATCTAAGAAACCAGCTCCGTCCAATGATTCCGGAAATGTAATTTTAGAAACAGATTTATCAGCTAATTTCACTTTTACAATTTCACTTCTGTCTCCGTAAGGACCTCTTAAAATATATAAAGTTCCGTTATCTTCTTCAATAGAATCTGCACTTGAACCAATTGTTATAGGTGCTTCTAAAGCTTTAGTTGCAATATTTACTACTAATAATTTATCATTATTATACGGTTCTGTGATATATAATTTACCATTGTTTTCTACCAGTCTGTTTGCTGTTGCATTCAAATTGATTTTAGATTCAAATGTATTAGTAGCTAAATTTATTACAGCAACATAATCATCAGTATTTCCATTTGGATTTTTTGCTGAAAAATAAGTATTAGCATTAGTTACATAAGCTTTACCATCTTTTACAACACCATATCTTGGATTAGCAAGTCCGCTGTCGATTTTCGCGATAAGTTTAAAAGTATATCTGTTTACAACATTTATAACATTTGAACCACCAGCAATAATATATGCTCTGTCTCCGTCAAAAAAGATATTTTGAAGATATTTTCCAACCAAATCATTTCCATTTGCTGTAGTATACGCATCTTTTGTAAATGCGCTAAAATCATTGCTTGAAAAAGAAACACTTCCAACATCAGCACTTCCTTCATTTAAAATAAAAAATCCGTTTTCGTATTGCCCTTTTGAATCATTATCGTCATCGTTTGAACAAGAAACGAATAACGAAACGCTAAGCGCTATTAAAAGTAATTTACTAAGTTTCATAAATATTAAAATTTTAGAGTTAAATACATGTTGAAATTGCGACCCGGCATAGGTCTGTTTTCCAGACTTTCATAATCTTTGTTGAAGATGTTTAAAACCTGAAAACCAAGTTTGAAAGAGTCTAAGAATTTAAAATCATAATCGATTCCGATATTTGAAACCATATAATCGTTTATTATTTCGTCCGGATTATTATCGGCTCTTGTGTACACAAAGCCGTTATACAAAAACTGATAATAAGCAGCAATTCTGTTTCTGGAATAAGCGACAGAAGCTGTTATTTTATTATAAGGCACAAAAAACAACTGCTTTTTAGTCGCTTGATCTTTTGAAGCGGTGTAAGCATAAGAAGCATTTGCACTTAAATTGTTTTTACCGAATTGTTTTCTCCAGCTTAACAAAGTTTCGGCACCATAACTATTGACATTGTCTTTGTTTGTAGGACTCCAAATGCCATTTTTTCCTGGAACCCATTGCAGCAAATCTTTAATTTTGATATAGTAAAAAGTCTGCGTAAGCGAAATATTCTTGAAAGTAAAAACGTTTCCAATTTCCGCCTGATAGGAACTTTCCGGTTTTAAATCCGGGTTTCCGCCTTCTTCCCAATACAAATCGTTATAAGTCGGGATTCTGAAATTTCGGGATAAATTCAGTTTAAAATTGTACAATCTGCTAAACTGATACGAAGATCCTAAAGAGAGCAAAACCGGTGATTTATAATTATTTGTAAATTCTTTTCGAATCCCAAGTTCATTTTTCCAGTCTGCAGAAAAATCTTGTTTGATTAATAATCCCGCCGAACTGATTTCGCGGACATGATCGCCAAAACTGCTTCCGTAACCTTTGGTTCTGTTGTAATCTAAAATTCCGTTTATTTGTGTCGATTTGAACAGAGTGTAGCCCAAATCAAGTTTTGTAATTAAACTTTCAGTCTTTCCGTATATGTATATGTCGCTTGAATTATCTGCAAAATATTGATAATTTTCAAAGATATAAGCCGTTTTGAAATTCGTTTTAAATTTTCCGAAATCACCGTCGTATTCCAGTAAATTTCGATTAAAGCCATTTATATATTTGCTTTTCGTTTCCGTTTCAACAACCAAAGAAGTATTTCTGTCTGTATTTGAAAACTGACTGTAAAGTTTTAAAGTATTTTTTGAATCAATTTTATAACCTGCATCTGCACTCATGGTTATAACATCGTACTGGCCATTTTGGTTCCAGCGCTGTTCGCCGCGCCACGTGTAGCGGTTTAAATACTTATAGTCGTTGGTAGAACTATTTTTAGAAAAACCAATTTGGGTACTCCATTTTTCGTTAGAAATATTGGTTTTATAATTTATTCCAATAGTATTAAAACTTCCGTAATCAAGTTTTAAAGTATTCTCAAAACGATTATTAAATACCAAATCGTTATTTAAATGCACCGTTCCGCCAATTGCACCGCTTCCGTAAATAACACTTCCTCCGCCGGCTTTTACACTAATCGAATTATAGTCTGAACCCGAAATAGTATTAAAATCGGTGCTTCCATTCATCTGTGAATTAATATTAATTCCGTTCCAGATGACGGCTGTCTGCGAAGAAGTTGTACCGCGGAAAGAAACTGTAGAAAGCATTCCGCGACCGTATTCTTTAAAATAAATAGTTGAATTAAAATTCAGAAGATCAGTAAGTAAAGCTTCATTTTTTTGGATAATAGAATCCGTCAGCTTTAAAACCGATTGCGAATTGGAATATTTTTTAAGATTTGCATCAGAAACTATAACTTCTTTTAGCTTAATAGAATCACTCTGCGCCGAAATAAATTGGCACAACATACAAAGTAAAAAAGCAAATCGTATTTTTAAAATCATAATTTCTACACTCTTTTTCCCGAGAGCTCGATATTTGTTATAAAGGCAGGTCTCCTGGCTCGCGTCTTGTTGTTTACCTTCCCATTCGCCGCGGCGAACAGTGGTTTTGTAGTTTACAACAAGCATTCTTTTCAGAACAAAGCTTACAGTTGCGGGTACAGCTCAAGATTTTACTTGATTCCCTTTTAATGTGTTTTGAAATAAAACACAACCTTAATTTGCTGCAAAGATAAAGTTAAAAATATTGAATTTTCAAATTTGTTTTACTTTTTACTGTAAATTATGAACAAAACAAAAATTAAAGTTCGATTTTAATAACTTCTCCAAAATCGATTTTATTTTGAAAAGCCTCTTTTAACGGCAGTTTAGATTGATGACAAAGTATACTTCTGATGACTCCGGCATGAGTGACAATAATAATTGGTTCTTTTACTTTTTCCGAAATATGTTCAGATAAAAAACGACCAACTCTGTCATGTAACTCAACAAATGATTCGCCGTTTGAAACTTGTATATTTACAAAATCTTCCATCCACAAATTTAATTCTCCAGGCGGAATTTCGTTCCAGTTTTTCATTTCCCAATCACCAAAATTCATTTCTTTCAGACGATCGTCTTCCTCAGAAGAAATTGTTTTTATACTTTGCTGAATGTGCTTTGCTAAAATAGAACAGCGTTTTAGCGGACTTGAAAAAATGGAAGCTTCTGGTGGTAATTCTGAAATAATTCGACTAAAAGTTTCGTCAAATGGTGCAGCAATATTTACATCAGATTGTCCGTAACAGATTCCTTTTTCGCAAATGGTTTCGGTGTGGCGGACTAAATAAACTTCCATACAAAAAGAATACTTAAATAATAAATTACTTCACATACCTGCTGCGTAGCGCCAAGACAGTCTCCGGTGTAACCGTCGATCCATTTTTGAAAATATCTTGCCAAATAATATCGCGTTAGAAAAACAGGAATTAAAGCCAAAAGAATTTTATAATTAAAATAGGAGAGTGCAAAAACAGGAATTAATCCGAAGAAAAAAGAACCGAAAACTTCTTTCCAGCTGTAATTTTTGGCAATTGGTTTGCTTTTGCTCGATGCATCATCACGTGAATACTGATGTGTAAAAACAATACTAATTGCTGCCAGACGACTTAATGAATGTGCAGAAATGAATAACAAATATATTTGAAAAACAGAAACCGGAATATCTGTTTGATAAATCAAAATGGATTCTGAAAGTAATTTAAACTTTAGCAAAAAAAGTAATACCAAACCAATTGCTCCATAAGCGCCAATTGCGCTGTCTTTCATTATCATCAGGATTTTTTCTTTGGTCCATCCGCCTCCAAATCCATCACAGACATCAGCAAAACCATCTTCATGAAAAGCTCCGGTTGTAAGAATGGAAGCAATCATCCCCAGAATAACAGCTGTTTCTGTAGAAAGAAAAAGAGAAAAAAGAGAAAAAGCCAAAAATGAAACTGATCCGACAATCCAGCCAATAAACGGAAAATATCGGGTTGCTTTATTTAAATAATCAGGATCATGATTGATGTTTTTAGGACATGGAATTCTGGTGTAAAACATTAAGCACGTGAAGAAAATGTGTAGTTCTTTTTTCATTTAAAGATTGTTTGTTATTTGGCTAAAGCCCTTTTGAGAGGCAAATATTCAAAATTTTCTCTTTGGTAAAAGGCATGTATAATTCTTTAAAAGAATTTTCAATTTGCACTTCAAAGTTATAAACTAAGATTTAGAATTGAAAACTATTTCCTACTAACTCCGGCACTTTCAAAACTGGCCATTTCATTTAAAAAAGCCTCAGCCGATTTTAAAATAGGAAACGCCACCGCGCATCCGGTTCCTTCTCCAAGGCGCAAATCTAAATTTAAAACGGGTTTTGCGTCAAGATAAGTTAATAATTTTTGATGTGCTTTTTCTGCAGAACAGTGACAGAAAACGGCATTTCTTTTAATATCAGCATTTATTTTAAAGGCAATTAAATAAGCGACAGAACAAATAAAACCATCAACCAGAATCAGCATTTTATTTTCGTAAGCACTTAACATTCCACCGGCAATTTGCATAATTTCAAAACCTCCAAAATGCGCCAGCTGTTGTTTTAATTCGGCTTGACCGGAATAATTTTCGACTGCTTTTTTAAGAATATTTTGCTTGTCCAAAAGTTTCTGATCGTTAATTCCGGTTCCTTTTCCAACACATTCTTCAAGAGGAAAACCGGTTAACAAACTCATTAAAACAGAAGCTGTAGAAGTATTCCCAATTCCCATTTCGCCAAAACCAATGCAGTTAGAACCTGCTTTGGCAATATTTTCAACAATCGATTTTCCTTTTTCAAAGCACAATTGTAATTCTGTTTCGCTCATTGCGGGAACATGCAGAAAAGATTGTGTGCCTTTTCCTATTTTGGCATTTATTAATTTGGATTTTGTGGGGAAATCATAATTTACCCCCGAATCTACAATCGACAGTTCGATATTATTTTGGCGGCAGAACACATTTATGGCCGCTCCGCCTTCAAGGAAATTATTGACCATTTGCCGCGTAACATCCTGCGGATAATCGCTTACACCATGATTTGCAATTCCGTGGTCTGCAGCAAAAACAACAATATTCGGATTTATGATTTTTGGATTTAGAGTTTCAAAAACAGATGCCATTTGAAAAGCGATTTTCTCCAAAGTTCCCAAAGAACCAACAGGTTTTGTTTTTGAATCTATTTTTTCTTGTAAAAGCTTGCTGAAACCGAATTTGTTTTCAGCATTATTTTCTGTTTTTAAATTAAAATCAGAAGTGTTTATTTTATGAATTTCTGTGATTTCTTTGGAATCTGCTGTTTCAGATTTTTGTTTCCAGTGCAATTGCTGCAACATAGGCTGATTGCCATAATTTGTAGCAGGTTTTCCAATACAGAAATAGCCAAGAGGTTCTATGTTTTCTGGTAAATCAAGGATTTTTTTAAACTGATAATAATTCAGGATCGAAACCCAGCCCATTCCATAGCCTTGTTCTGTCAGCGAAAGCCAGATGTTCTGCGCCGCACAAACCGAACTAAATTTTACTGCTTCATTACTGCCAATTGTTCCAATCGTAAACTGATTTAAAACAGATCGGTCGTAAGCAATTATAAGTCCAATTGGGGCTTCTTCAATTGCTTCCAGTTTCAACGATTTGTAAAGTTTTTTCTGTTCCGGATTGTCGGTCAGTTCTTCTGCCTTTTTATTGTATTCTAAAAACAGGTTTTTAATGGCACATTTAACCTCATCAGATTTAATGATATAATATCGTGTAGCATCAGTCAGTCCAACAGATGGTGCCCAGTGTCCGGCCTGCAAAGCTTTTTGGATTACCTCATCAGGAACCTCATCGGTTGTAAAATGCCGGGTATCACGACGTGATTTTAATATATCGTCTAAGTTCATTTAAAATCCAATTTTTTAAAATCCAAATTCCAAAATCAATTTTAATTTACGTAAAGATACTCCACGATATTTGAATTTGGAATTTAAATTTTGGAATTTGCATAATATACTCCACGGCATTGGAATTTGGAGTTTAAAATTTGGAATTTTCTCCTTTTATTTTAACCGGAATTCCGGAAACCATCAAAACAACTTCGTCAGCCTTTGAGGCCAGAAACTGATTCATCCAGCCTTGCAGTTCGGTAAATTTTCTTCCTATTTCGGTGTGGGCATGAACTCCCATTCCAATTTCATTGGTTACAATAATCAAAACTGCGTTTTCTTGATTTGCTATTGAAAGAAATTCTTTTTTGGCTTCTTCCAGACTTAGTGAAACATCATTTTTATGATCGACAAAAAAGTTAGTCAGCCAGAGTGTTACACAATCTATTAAAGCCACTTTTCCAGAAAAATCAATTTTACTTAAATACTTTTCTTCTTCAATATTTGTCCAGCGTTGATCTCTGTCCTGCTGATGACGGTCAATTCTGTTTTGAAAATCAGAGTCCCATTTTCGGGCTGTTGCAACATACATTGGAGCATCGGAAAGTTCTAACGCTAAATTTTGTGCATAACTGCTTTTTCCTGATCGTTCGCCTCCGGTTATTAGATAAAACATTTATAATGGTTGATTATTGATTGTTAATTATTAATTATTAGAAAGTATTTTTAATGCTAATTGATTTTTGGTGTTTTAGGATACGGGTTATTAATTTTAAAATTGAATAGCATCATTATTTAAATATTGATATAGTTTGACAATTCTGATCGGGAAATCAAAACTTTTGTTTTTATTAATGTTGTTTTCATAATTAACAATTAATAAGGGCAATGCCGGCATTTATTTCCGCAGCAGTTTCCTCTTTTTAAATGAAACCAGGCTTTAAAAACCATGTTGCCATTTTCTGTATAATAGTCAATTCCCTCAATTAATTTTTGCGTTTTGGGTAAAGATATAGCTTTATTTTTTAGGGCATTTTTAGGAGTAATCGTTTCAACATAAGCATCAATTTTGTCTTCGCAGGCTTCTTTGAAACAAACAGGACAAAGACAGTCCCCTCCTTCAGAAAGATTGAAAATAGGCGGATAATCATTACACCAGCATTTATTTTCAACCGAAATATCGCCACAGCTGAATTCAGATTCACAGCCTGAGCAAATTTTTATTTTTGTGGTATTCATAAAGCAAAGATACAAATTGTTGAATTTTGTAAGAATAAAGATAAACAAAAAAAATAGAAAATACTTTACCTTTGTTCCATTCGAAAACGTAAAATATGAGACATTTATTCCCTAAATTGATTTTTATTTCTTCTTTTTTTATTCTCTTCGGATGTAAGAAGAACGAAACGAGCGAAGTAGCTAAAACGGAAGTTGTAAAAAACAGCATCGAATATGCATCCGGACTTTCTATTGTAAAATATGATGATTATTCGGTTGTAACCGTTTCAAATCCATGGCCTGACTCCAATAAAGATTTCAAATATATCTTAAAAGAAAAAGACGCAAAAGTTCCGGATAGTCTTCAGTCTTATACAACAATTCAGGTTCCGTTAGAGTCTGTTGTGGTAACATCGACTACCAATATTCCGTTTTTAGAAATGCTTGAAGTAGAAAATAAATTAGTCGGTTTTCCGCATACCGATTATATTTCGTCTGAAAAGACAAGGGCTTTAATTGACAAAGGTTCTGTGAAAAACGTTGGACAAAATGAAAAATTAAATATCGAACAATTAATCGAATTATCTCCGGATTTGATAATTACGTTTGGAGTTGACAATAATAACCCAACACTGGATAATTTGAAAAAAAGCGGTTTAAATGTCTTAATTCAGGGCGACTGGATGGAACAATCTCCGCTTGGAAAAGCAGAATGGATTAAACTTTACGGAGCATTATTTGGTAAAGAAGAAAAAGCAAAAGAATTTTTTGATAAAATTGCCGACAGTTATAAACAGGCTCAAAAGTTAGTCGTTGATAAACCTTCTTCATCAACAGTTTTATACGGTTCTATGTACGAAGATGTCTGGTATGTTGCAAAAGGAAACAGCTGGGTTGCCGAGTTTATGAAAGATGCTCATGCCAATTATTTATGGGCAGATTTAAAAGGAACGGGAAGTGAAGGATTGTCTTTTGAAAAAGTTTTAGATAAGGCAAAAACAGCCAATATATGGATTGCTTCGGGATCATTTAAAAGTCTGGATGAACTACAGAAAGCAAATCCGCATTATGGTGAATTTGATGCTTTTACAAACAAAAGTGTATATAGTTTTGAAGGAAAAATAGGGGCAACTGGCGGAACTGTTTATTATGAACTGGCTCCAAGCCGTCCTGATTTGGTTTTAAAAGATTACATTAAAATTTTCCATCCTGATTTATTGCCGAGTTACGAATTTACTTTTGCATCAAAACTGAACTAAATTGGCTGACAAAAAACGAAATACCATTTTATTTGTTGTTTTGACTTTAGGCCTTCTGCTGATGTTTTTGACAAGCATCAGTTTAGGATCAGTCACTATTCCGTTAAAAGATGTTTTTGCCAGTTTAACCGGCGGACATGCAGCAAAATCTACCTGGGAATATATTATTATTAATTATCGCCTGCCAAAAGCAATTACGGCAGTTTTGGTTGGAACCGGACTTTCAATCAGCGGACTTTTGATGCAGACTTTATTTCGAAATCCGCTTGCAGGACCTTACGTTTTAGGATTAAGTTCGGGAGCTAGTTTAGGTGTTGCTTTTGTGATTTTGGGTGCCGGATTTTTACCCTCTTTTTTAAGTGCAATCGCTTTATCATCATACGGAATTGTAATTGCTTCAACTTGTGGAAGTACATTAGTTTTGCTGTTAGTTTTAGGCGTTTCGCAGCGATTACGGGATACAATGGCAATTTTAATTGTTGGTTTAATGTTTGGAAGTTTTACCACAGCCATTGTCAGCGTTTTGACCTATTTCAGTACGGCAGAACAGCTTCAGAAATTTACTTTTTGGTCAATGGGAAGTCTTGGAAATCTTTCGTGGCCGACGATCGTAATTTTAACTTTTTGTGTTTTAATTGGATTGGTTTTGAGTGCTAAAAGTATAAAACCTCTAAATGCTTTGCTTTTAGGAGAAAATTACGCAAAAAGTATGGGGCTGAATTTTAAAAGTGCCAGATTGATTATAATATTTGCAACCAGTATTTTATCCGGAGCAATAACGGCTTTTGCAGGACCAATTGCTTTTATAGGGCTTGCTGTTCCGCATATTGCAAAACTCACTTTTCAAACCAGTAATCATACTATTTTGTTTTGGAGTACTTTATTTTTTGGATCGATTATAATGTTATTTTGTGATATTGTCTCGCAAATGCCCGGCTTTGATATAACGCTGCCGATAAATGCCATAACGTCAATAATAGGTGCACCGGTAGTAATCTGGCTTTTAGTAAGGAAACGAAATTTTCAATAATTTTTTTGCCACAGATTAAAAAGATTAAAAAAGATTAAAAATCCATGTAATCTTTTTAATCTGTGGCAAAAGAAAAAAAAACTCAGCTACTTAGTATCTCAGAACCTTAGCAACTTTAAAAAATGATAAACATTTTAAATACATCAAACTTAAATATCGGATATAAATCCAAAAAAAGCGTTGTAACGATTGCTGAGAACCTTAATTTGAATTTAAGTTCCGGAAAACTCATTTCTTTGATTGGAGCAAACGGAATTGGGAAGTCGACTTTATTGCGGACGATTACCGGAATTCAGCATCCATTATCTGGAAATGTTTATTTGAATGATAAAAATATTTCAACATATAAACCTTTAGATTTAGCACAGAATTTAAGTTTGGTTTTAACCGAAAAATTACCATCAAGTAATCTTTCTGTTTTTGAATTGGTGGCGCTTGGCCGTCAGCCTTATACAAATTGGGTGGGGACTTTAACTCAAACGGATATCGAAAAAGTTCAGGAAGCCATGCACCTGACGCAGATAGAACATCTTTCTCAAAAAAAACATTTTGAAATAAGCGACGGACAATTGCAAAAGGTTTTGATTTCCAGAGCTTTGGCGCAAGATACACCGCTGATTATTTTAGATGAGCCAACAACGCATCTTGATTTATTGCATAAAGTTTCTCTATTTAAATTATTGAAGAAACTAACTCAGGAAACGCAGAAATGCATTTTGTTTTCAACACATGATATTGATCTGGCAATACAATTAAGCGATGAAATGATTGTGATGACTCCTGAAAGTGTAGTTCAGGACGAACCGTGTAATTTAATTTCAAACGGAAGTTTTGCAGCTTTGTTCAAAGATGAACATATTATTTTTGATGCCGAAAAAGGAAAGTTTATTGTAACATAGTTTTTCTTTCCTGCAAGATTTGAAAACCTGCAGGAATACTGTAATTATTTCTTTAACCCAATCTGCCTCTTAGCTTCACCAACAACAAAAGCCACAGAATTAGCAATATTAAAAGAACGAATAAGCGGCGACATCGGAATGGTTAAATGATTCTCGAATCTGGCCATAAATGTTGCGCTCAAACCAACACTTTCTTTTCCGAAAACTAACCAGTCACCATCCTGAAAATCATTTTCCAAATACGATTTATCAGAATGTGAACTCATTAAAAAAACACGGGAATGATCCGGAATTTGCTGTATCCATTCTTCAACATTTTGATATTCGGTTACATCAAGATGAACCCAATAGTCCAGACCGGAACGTTTTAGGTTTTTATCATTAATCACGAAACCAAAAGGATGAATTAAATGGAGTCTGCTTTCAGTTCCTACACACAATCTTCCAATATTTCCGGTATTATTTGGTATTTCCGGTTCTACAAGAACTACGTTTAGCATTTTTTTAAAGTTATAAGTTATGGGTTATGGGTTTTTGGAAATTATCAAATTACACATTATCAAGTTTAAAATCAGAAACCTCGCGAACTTCTCCGGCTTTTAAGTTTTGCAAATATACATTTCCTATACGTACGCGGACTAAACGCAGAGTAGGAAAACCAACCGCAGCAGTCATTTTTCGAACCTGACGAAATTTTCCTTCCTTTATGGTAATCGAAGCCCAGGAAGTCGGACCATGTCTTTCATCCCTGATTTTTTTTGCCCTCATGCCAAAATCAGGAACTTCATCTACAATAAAAGCAGTGCAGGGTTTTGTTTTGTATTTTCCTCCATCAAAACCTATTTCTACACCTTTTTGCAATTGTTCAATTGCTTCGGGAGTAATTTTACCGTCAACTTGTACGTAATATTCTTTGTCGACTTTTTTACTTCTTATCAGTTCGCTTACGTGTCCGTCTGTAGTAAGTAAAAGCAAACCTTCAGAATCTTCATCCAGACGGCCAATAGCCATTGTACCTTTGGGAAAATCAAACAATTCACCCAAAAGCTTTTTCTTTCTTTTTAATTCATAAATAAATTGGCTTAAATAGCCGTAAGGTTTAAAAAGAATGAAGTGTCGGTGCATGTTTATTTTTTTGCAAAGATAGTTTTGTTCTTCAAGAATTAAAGTAATACGGAGATTGATTATTCACTTTTCGAATTCATTTTTTTCAGCCATTGATAAACAAACCAAATTACTGTGATTCCGAATAAAACAAAAAGCGGAACATAGTAGTTTTCGAAAAAATTATGAAAATAACTTCCAACAATAATATAGATTGATGCCATACATAATTTGATGAGCACAAATTCGGCATTTGACCAGCTTGTTTTGATTTTTAAAAAGTTCATAATACTAGTTTTTACTGATCCTTAAAGTTATGAAATGATTTCTAAATGCTATGTTAAACCATTTCCTTTTAAAATTTAGAATTTGTAATATTAATATAGAAACTCAAAATAACACAAATATGGAAACGAATAATTTAGGCTCTAAAAAGATAAACGGAGTACAAAAAGATATAGATGAAACGAAAGGGAAAAATATTTCGCATGACGGAAAAGCAGATGATGCCAACCTGAAAAAAGAAGTAGTTACAGACGCAGATGGAAACAAGGAAGTAGTAGACAGAGCGCGAAATGAAAATCAAGATATTAAAAAAGTAAAAGACGACGCAGATCCGAATAATCCAAATGCCAATCGCGGCGTTTCATCTGATGAAGCAGCAGAAAAGACTGTAGAAAATAAAGACCGAAATTCTGATATCACGGCAGACCGTTATCCCAATTCACATCCGGACAATCATGAAGACAGAGGAAATATGAAATTAGATGAAGATAAATAAATACACAAAAATTTTGGGATTTGCCTGTTTTAAATGTGAAATAACATTTGATTGTGATAAAGTATTAATCTTATTATAAACCCGGTTTTTGATATGGTCAGCTCTCGATATCTTCGTAAATTACAACTACAAATTTAAATTTTTAATATTATGTCACTTTTAGAAAACAAAGTAGCTTTTGTGTCTGGCGGCGGTTCAGGAATTGGACGTGCTGTTGCAGAAGCTTACGCAAGGGAAGGAGCAAAAGTTGTAATTTCGGATATTAATGTTGAACACGGAGAAGAAACCGTAAAAGTTATAAAAGATAGCGGCGGGGAAGCCTTTTTTATAAAAGGAGATTCATCGAGTGCAAGTGATAATAAACACATGGTTGAGGTAACGGTTTCAAAATACGGCCGACTTGATATTGCCTGTAATAATGCAGGAATGGGCGGCCCTGCAAAACCAACCGGAGAATATGAACCGGATGCCTGGGATCGCGTAATTGCACTAAATTTAAGCGGTGTGTTTTATGCCTGCCGTTATCAGCTGGAGCAAATGGAAAAAAACGGAGGCGGAAGCATCGTTAATATTGCTTCTATTCACGGTCAGGTTGCTGCGCCGTTAAGTCCGGCTTATACCGCTTCAAAGCATGGTGTAGTGGGCTTGACTAAAAATATTGCAGCAGAATATGCGCAAAAAAACATTCGCTGTAATGCAGTTGGTCCGGGTTATATTGAAACGGCATTATTAAAAGACAATTTAAATAATGATGCTATGAATGCTGTTGCGGCAAAAGCCCCAATGAACCGTTTGGGTACAGCAGAAGAAATTGCCGAATTGGTCGTTTTTTTAAGTTCTGAAAAATCTTCTTTCACCACAGGAAGTTACATAATTGCCGATGGAGGTTATACGGCAGTTTAATTTTTTGTCAACATATATAATTTTAAAAAGCTGTTCTGTTAGAACGGCTTTTTTCATTTCAATTTAAAAGTATTTTCTTGTTAATTAATTTTCTTGTTTGTAATTTTTCTCCTTTAAGAAAAATCTTCTAAAACGCATTATTATTGATAATAGCAACAGTTCTAGCAAAAATATAGTGGCATATTTTATTTTTAATTATGAAATAACTTACAATAACTTTATGTTTTTACAATATTCTCTTAACTTTAAACGGTATAAATTTGATTTCTAAAACAATCTTTTAAGCTTATGAGAAACATTTACTTCATACGCCATTTTATGGCATTAAGTTTTTTTTGGTGTTCGTTAAGTATAGTGGCACAAACTTTTCCAACTCCTCAGAATTTACCGTATCAGCAGGATTTTTCAATAGCTCCAACGGTAACAGCTTATCCTGCAGGATTTCAGGGATGGACGGCAGGAACAGCTCCGGGATCTGCTTTTAATACAAATGCAGCTCTTGTAGCAGACAGACCTTTAGTCGCAGGCAGTACTGCGGCTACAACGAGTGGTAATTTCCATAATTATGATGGCAAAATTGGATTTTTAAATACAGGTTCATTAGATCTTACTATTGGTTTTGCGTTTGATGCTACGGGGCAGCAGGCCATTCAGATTCAGTATGATGCCATGACCATTCGTAATCCTTACGATGTACCGCCGGCAACAGCAAACACTCGTGTTAACGAAATGGTTTTACAATACAGGGTTGGTACAAGCGCTCCTTTTGTTTCATTATTATCAACAGCTTATACTAATAATGATGTAAAGCAGACTACAGCAGTTACAACGCCTCAAAATTTAAAAACAATAAAGGTTACTTTACCGGCAGAATGTGATAATCAGCCAGTTGTTCAGATTCGATGGATTTCAAGACAAATTTCAGGAGCAGGTTCGAGACCTTCCTTTGCGATTGATAATGTTGATATTAAAAGCGATATAGCAGCTCCGGTTAATGCAGCGGGTTACCCAAAAGTAGAGAATATCTTATCTGAAAGTTTTGACTTTATCAATAAACTGGATGAAATAGGAAAAACTTATTATGTACTAGTACCGGGTGGAAGTGCAGAACCGACAATTGCACAAATAAAAGCCGGACAGGATGCGGCCGGAACAGCGGCTCTGCAATCTGGATTTTTAGATGTTACCGCTTCATCTCAGGAATTTGTTAAAAGTTTTACGGGATTAAGTCTGAGTACTTCTTATTCTGTTTTTTCGATTTCAGAAGATCCTTATGGAAATGTGCAGTCTGCAGTAAACAGAATAGATGCTGCCACTTCAAGTGTTGCAATTCCGTCCGTAACCACGACGGTTTCTTCTTTAAATTTAGGTTTTTCTGAAACCAATTTCGATTCAGATATTTTTTCATATCAAATCCAGGGTTCAAATCTTACGGATGATGTGGTTTTAACTTCAACGGCAAATTTTACGATTTCTAAAGACAATACTACATTTACCTCATCATTAACATTTGCTGCTGCAGATTTTGCTTCAAATGCTTCTCCAACAGTATATGTAAAATTTACACCAAATGCAGTTAATAGTTTTACCGGAGAAATAACACATGAATCGAATGGTGCCGCAACAAAAATCGTAACGCTGACAGGAGTAGGAATTAATCCTTACGTGCAGGGTTTTAACGATCCTAATGTTTTGTCAAACAGCGGATGGACCCAGTATAATGTATCCGGACCCGTTAACAAATGGTCGCCTACAACGGTTGTAAGAAATGTAAATTCCGGAGCCGGCGCAGTTTTAATGAACGGTTATTCTGACTCAGGAGCCAGCAAAGACTGGTTGATTTCTCCAAAATTACATTTAGATACTTTTGGGCAATTTGCATTATTATCTTTTTACTCGCGTAAATTTTACACAGGTCCGGGCTTAAAATTATTAGTGTCTACAGATTATGATGGAAAAAGTAATCCTGAAACAGCAACATGGACAGAAATACAGGGGAATTTTCCAACTGCTACCGGAACTTACACCAAATCGCAATACATTAAATTAAATGATTACAAAACCAGCCACACTTATCTGGCCTGGGTTTATGAAACTACAGCTGGAGGAAATAACCTTGCTGCAGAATGGTCGCTGGATGATGTGGCAATTACAAATGAAACAGGTTATGTAGCTTCAAATCCTGTTTTGGATTTTGGAGACACTGCACAAAATACAGTTTCTGCAAGTCAGTCATTCGTTTTTAATGCAGAAGGTTATGGCGATATTACAATTACAGCACCGGCATCTTTTCAATTATCATTGGACAATATCACCTTTCAGTCGAGCGTAATAGTTTTAACTGCAGATGCTGCAGCCGGAAAAACAATTTACGCACGCTTCGCACCAACAACAAAAGAATTATTAATATCAGGACCTCTGACAGTTGCAGGAACTTCTTTAAACAAACAAATTGGTTTGTTAAGCGGTTCCTCTATACCAAAAGCAGATACATTTGATATTGTTACTTATAATTTAGAATTTTTTGGTACTGATGTAAAAGGAACCGACGGAGTAGAATTTGGCCCTGTAGACGATGCACTGCAAATCGAAAATGTGGCAAAAGTAATGAACAAGTTAAATGCTGATGTTTATGTAGTGCAGGAAGTATCAGATGATCCTTCGATTGATGCTTTAATTCAGAAAATAAACATTAACGGAAAAACATTTGGCAAAACAACTTCTACATCATGGTCGTATTCTTTTGATGCACCGGATCCTAATTTCCCGCCTCAAAAATTAGTTGTGTTGTACAATACACAAAACACGACTGTAAAAAAGACCCGCGTAATGTTTAAAGAATTTTATGATGAGGTTCGTGCGGGAACAAAAACACTGCCAAATTATCCGGGCGGAAATGGATCGAGCTTTTTCTCTTCCGGACGTTTACCTTATTTGGTAACCATAGAAACCAATATTGGCGGCATTACGAAACAGTTAAACGTAATTGATCTTCATGCCCGCGCTAACAGCGGAAGCGATATTTCAAGATACAATATGCGTAAATACGATGCCCAGGTTTTAAAAGACAGTTTAGATGCGCATTATGCTAATTCTAATTTAATTATTTTAGGAGATTATAATGATGATGTAAAAGCATCTGTTATTACACCTAATCCTTCCTCTTATGAAAGTTTTGTTACAGATACGGATCACTACAATGCGCTTACGCTGGGAATTAGTCAGGCGGGTGCTTACAGCTATTTAAGTTCTGGCGGATTTTTAGATCACATTATGATCTCTAATGAGCTAAACGATCAGTACATACAAAACTCAATTGCAGTTTATGATCCGCGTACGGATATTGCCAATTATACCACAACTACTTCAGATCACGGACCTGTAATTGCCAGATTTGATTTAAAAGCAGATGTTTTATCTACACCTGATTTTAGTAAAAACGGATTTTTTGTAAATGCATATCCAAACCCGGCGGCAGACATTTTAAACTTCTCTGTAAAGACAAGCGAAAACCGAAATCTAAAGTTGAGAATCTACGATTTAAACGGTCGTTTGCTGGTAAATCCGGTTGAAATTAAAAGCAGTCAGGAAGTCAGCAATACTGTAATGTCGGTTGGTAATTTACATCCGGGAGTTTATATTTATACAGTATCAGAAAACAATAAAGTTATTTTTAAAGATAAAATCCTGAAAAAATAATAAATAAAAAAAGCAGTCAATTAAAAAAGGCAGTTCGAATGAACTGCCTTTTTGTTATATCTATTCGTAATTAAAAACAATAAACTATAGATATTAAAAGTTAACATTCAGTCCAAAATTCAATCCCCATTGAAATTGATTAAAAGACTGATTGCTTAATGGATTTGCATAATAATTAACCGCAGGTTCAACAAAAACATTTGTTTTTTTATAAACACGATACTGCACGGTACTGCTCAAAGTTGTACCATACACATAATTGTTGGCATTAACGTTTTCTCCCATCGAATTTCCGTCTATTGCTACAGTATTTGAAATCAGTTTACCAACAAATCCGCCTGTATTTAAATTGATACTTGTTTTCTTTTTGTTGAAAATCGAATAGGAAACTTCCAAAGGCATTTCGATATAGCGTAAATTCTGATCTAAACTTCCGGATTCAACATTGTCGCTTTTCAATACATCTTTTGTGCTGTTTGAAACCAAAACATAATTTGCGCTGCTGGTAATTTGGGGAACGCTTTCATTTTTTACAAAGTAATCACTTGAAGTAAAAAGTGCCTGTTTTTTGGCATTTAAATACGAAACATTGGCCACACTCTGTCCAAGTTCGTTAATTTTAAAACCAGAAGCAACAGCCCATTTTTTATTGATTTTATACTGTGTTTTAACACCGTATGAATTACTTTGTTTAGAATCGTTTACGTTTCCTAACGTTTTATTGTTTTTATAGTTTTCAGAATTAGCAACACCTGCAAAAAGCTGTAATGCCCATTTGTCCTTTTTTGATAGTAACTGATCTTCTTTTTTCTTTTTTTCTTCTTCAGGAACAGCTGCAATTCCTTTTTCTAAGTTTTGCAATTCAAGGAGCTGAACAGAATCTTTTTTACTTAAAACACCTGAGTTTGTATTAAAAATATTGTTTCCTGTATTTTCTTTTTGAATGTTTTGCACGCTTGCCATGCTTCTGTCTGCATGCTCTTTTTGAATGTTTTCTTTTGCAGCTGTAGTACTTAAAGCATTTGGATTTCTCTTAGCCGCAGTGTTGGGAGTATTAAGCGCAAGCGAATTTTTGTTTTTTGAAGGCGAAAGATTTTCAAAAATAGAATTTGGTACCTTACTTCCGGCAGCAGTATTAAACTGATTTGTTTTTGCCGGAGCAAATGTCTTCTCTGCTAAAACCTTATCAGCATTTCTATTATCAATAGCTGACCATTGATTTTTTGAACCATAATTAAAAGAATTCGATTTGTTTGGGGCAAATGGTTTCTCGGCAACGGCCTTGTTTGAATTCTCTTTTTTATGGGTGGAACCCTGATTTTTAGTGGCTGCATCAAATCCATTTTCTCCAGCTGAAACAAATGTTTTTTCGGCAGCAGCCGATTTTATATTGTCTTTTTTATCCGCATTAACCGCGTTTTCGGCAACGGCATTAAATCGATCACCTCTGGCAGGAACAAATTTTTCGGTAGCAAAAGAATTTCCTGCAGGGTTTTGTTTTGTTTTAAAACCGCTGTTATTTGTTTTGTTTGGAGAATAAGCCGGAGTGTTGTTTGTTTCCGGAATTTGATTTAACGGATTATTTTCTGATTCATGTATGGTTTTGTCTGATGATGAAACTCTGCCGGACTCTTTTAGAGG
This sequence comes from Flavobacterium sp. Root901, assembly GCF_001429765.1. GTDB lineage: Bacteria > Bacteroidota > Bacteroidia > Flavobacteriales > Flavobacteriaceae > Flavobacterium. The sequence continues at coordinate 54,606 of NZ_LMJB01000009.1, read as the reverse complement.
AATATTTTCGTCAGCCGGAATACTTCTGGTTTTATCCGTCTGCCCGTTTTTCTGGTCCAGGACCACATTTTGATCGACAGCATTATTGGGTACCGTTTTAATTCCAGGATTCTCAGAACTAAAGTGCAAAACTGAAGGAAGAAGCAAACCTAATAATAAGCATGCAGCCGCCGACCACCAAAGAATTGCTCTCTTCTTCTTTTTTGGTTTGTCTAATTTTTCTTCAATCTGGCCCCACAATTCAGGAGGCGGAACACTCGAAAAGTCTTCCATTGATGAAAAAATATCTTCTATTTTCTGCTTCTTCATGCTGTCTTAAAATTTTTTATGCTCAGTATTCTTTTTTGCAAAATGTGCTTTGCCCGGTTTAAATTTGATTTTGAGGTTCCTTCGGAGATTTTTAGTAATTCGGCGATCTCTTTGTGTTTCATTTTTTCAAAAACGTAGAGGTTAAAAACTGTCCGGTACTGGTCTGGTAAATCTCTGATGTATTCTAATAATTTTTCCTGGTCCAGCGGAATAATTTCCAATTCTTCCTCTTCAACAAAATCGGTATCAGGGTCAAAAACATCCAAAAAGAAACTTTCCTTCCTTTTTTTATTTAAAGTTTCAATCAGCTTATTAATAAAAATCCGTTTCAGCCAGCCTTCAAAACTCCCTTCAAATTTATATTGGCTGATTTTTTGAAAAACAATAACAAAGGCTTCCTGAAAGACATCTTTAGCGTCGTCTTCATTTTTCATATATTTCAGGCAGATACCATATAAAACAGGAGAGAACAGCTGATATATTTTCAGTTGTCCCTCTCTGTCATTTTTCATACACAGCCTGATATATTTTTCTAAATCGTCTTTCAAAAAATGGATTAATTTGGTTTTGCAAAAATAGTTCTTAAATGTTTACAAAACTATAATTTGTAAACAGTAAGAACTAAGGGTATTTTGTGTTAGTTTTTGATTATCAGGTAAATCTGCAGCTTTTGTTTTTGTTTTAAAAGCTGCAGATCTCTTTGATATAAATTATTTTAAACTATTAATTTTTGTTTTAACAGCCATTTTGAAAGCTTTAATTTCACTGCTCTGGTCCGCAGTATCGTTATTGTCGATATAAATTTTAGTAACCGTAATTCCCTGACGAAGCTCAAAATAAATACCGCCCTGAGTTCCTGAATTTGGATTACCGTATGTTTTAGTCTGGCCTTTAATAGCTAAAATTTCTGCCGGGATTGTTTTAGAGAATAAAGTATATTCGCTTCTTACCGTTTTAGCATTGTATTTGTACTGGCCAAATTCATAGTTTCCGGTAGTTACTCCCAGAAATTTTAAAATATTATAATCATTGATCTGAAAAAAGTCATTTGTAGTTCCAAAACTTCCAATAACAATATTATCAGGGCTTTCGTTTGTTCTGTTAAACAAAATTGATTTTGAAGTTTTCGGGATCAGGATAAAATCAGCCGGATTGGTTGGCGTCTGTGTTAAAGTTTCTCCGGTCTGCGGTCCTTTTTCATAAAAATTAATGATGATTTCGCAGTTATTTTCTACAATAGAAGTAATTTTTATATCATAACCGTTTGTTGGTTTTATTCCTGCAAAAAGCGCCACTAAATAATTTTTTGTAAAATCAATGTTTGGATCGCTGGCTACTGTACAGGTGTTGGCATGTTTGGTAAAATAAGCGTCCAGTTTTTCCTGAGAACCTACAATAAGTGCGCTGGGATTATTTGGTAAAGTTTTTACGCTGTAATTACATAATAAAGGAAAACCTGAGAATGGTAAATCTGCATTAGTTCCACAATCAACATTCAGGTCGTCATTGCTTAGTGAGCAGGCACTAAATCCAAAAGCTATGAATAAGCTCAGCATTAATTTTTTCATGATTATTTTTTAATAGGTTATATCAAATAGATGACACACTTTTAAAATGGTTGCGTGAAAAATTATTTTTTTAAAGGATTTCCATAAATCTTATTTGGATAGTTTGTTTAATTTAGGACCGATACTAATTCGTGCTATTTTATTTTTTAAAACCATGAACTACGTATTATTGCATACTTTTACTTAAAATAAATTTAGATATGTTAGAATTCGTTCCGCTTTTGTTGGCTTTTGTCGTAGCATTGTTCCTTGGAATTTATTTGGGAAGAATACTTTTTTCGGCTAAATTTCAATCAGAAAAAGTAAGTCTTGAAGAAAGACTTGCGGCCAATACAAATCAGCTTCAATTGCAAAAAGAACAATTTGAAGCCGAGCGAAATAATTTTCAGAAACAGCTTCAGTTATCTAATTCCGAAAAAGAAAACATAAGAACCGAAAAAGACAGTCTGGCGATTCAGCTTTCCAAAAAAGAAGTTGATTTCGAAAATCTGTGGGAACGCCACAAAGAGCAAAAGAGTGAGATAAACGAACTTCAGGAAAAATTTACCAAAGAATTTGAAAACCTGGCGAATAAAATTCTCGAAGAAAAATCGGCTAAATTCACGGAGCAGAATAGTGAAAACATGAAAAATATCCTTTTGCCGCTTCAGGATAAAATTCACATATTTGAACAAAAAGTAGACCAGACACACAAAGAAAGCATTGATTATCATGCAGCTCTGCGCCAGCAGATTATTGGTTTAAGCGAAATGAATGCTCAAATGAGCAAAGAAACCCTAAACCTGACCAAAGCACTAAAAGGCGACAGCAAAATGCAGGGAAATTGGGGCGAACTAGTTTTGGAACGCGTTCTCGAAAAATCCGGTTTAGAAAAAGGAAGAGAATATGAAGTACAGCAGAGTTTTGTAAATGCCGAAGGTAATCGTGTTTTTCCGGACGTTGTGATTAATCTGCCGGATGGAAAGAAAATGATTGTCGATTCGAAGGTTTCTTTAATTGCTTACGAAAAATGGGTAAACGAAGAATCGGATCTGTTAAAACCGGACTGGCTTAAAGAACACGTTTTGTCTATTAAACGACACGTAGAACAGCTGGGAAATAAAAATTACCACGATTTGTACCAAATAGAAAGCCCTGATTTTGTACTGCTTTTTATCCCGATCGAACCCGCTTTTGCCATTGCCTTAAATGAAGATTCTACTTTATACAATAAAGCTTTCGACAGAAATATCGTAATCGTTACGCCAAGTACTTTATTGGCCACACTTCGCACCATTGACAGTATGTGGGCCAACCAGAAACAGCAGGAAAACGCCTTTGAAATTGCAAGACAGGCGGGTGCCTTATACGATAAATTTGAAGGTTTTGTAACCGATCTGGTACGCATTGGCAACAAAATAAAAGACACCAAAACGGAATATGAAAACGCTATGAACAAACTGGTTGACGGAAAAGGCAACTTAATTTCGAGTGTAGAAAGACTAAAAAAAATGGGGGCAAAGGCCAAGAAATCGCTGCCAGAAAATATTATTGCCAGAGCTTCAAATCCAGAAGAAAATGAGCTGTTGAGTTAACGTCTTCGACTTCGCTCAGATTGACAGTTAAAAAATAATTTAAATACACAGAAACATAGATTTTATAATCTCAAAAAAGAATAATACACAATAAAAAACACCAAAAATAAACAAAACATGACCGCAGATTTTAAACCCGTTTCTTCCTCAAAAATTAGTATTTCAGAGTTAATGCTTCCGTCGCATACCAATTTTAGCGGTAAAATTCACGGAGGATATATTTTACAATTACTGGATCAGATTGCTTTTGCTTCGGCATCAAAATTCAGCGGTAATTATTGTGTCACGGCTTCTGTAGATACGGTAAACTTTCTTAAACCCATCGAAGTCGGAGAATTAGTCACCATGAAAGCTTCTGTAAATTATGTAGGCAGAAGCTCGATGGTAGTGGGCATTCGCGTTGAAGCAGAAAACATACAAACTGGCGTTGTCAAGCATTGTAACTCTTCTTATTTTACAATGGTGGCCAAAGATAAAGAGGGAAAAAGCGTTCAGGTTCCGGGGTTAATTTTATCTAATCTCGAAGAAGTCCGCCGATTTAGAAAAGCAATTAAACATATTGAAGTTCGAAAAGAAGTCGAAGACCATGAAAAAGTAAGAAGCGTCAATTCTATAGAAGATCTGGCCAGTTTGGAGAAATATAATGTATTGCTGGAGATTTCGTAACATAGCCCAAGGTTTCAACCTTGGGAACGCAAAGCAAATTTCACCACATTCGTTTCCCAGGGTTGAAACCTTGGGCTATGGATTTAAATGCGAATTATTTTTTCAATAAAATAAACCTTCATCTTCAAAAATTACGTTTGAAGAAATGTGGAATGATACGGGTGTTTTTGAATATTTTAAAGACGGATTTAAAATAATAAATCAAGATGTACCAAGAAAGCATAAATTGGGAAAACAATTAATGAAGAATTACAGGGATGATTTCAATTTGTTTTAAAAACAAAAGAAGTGTTTAAAACAATACCTCAAGATTGAGATATTAAATTATAAGCCCAGCTTTTCAGGAAAATTATACTATCTTGTATGGAAAACAAATAGTTTTATAATTTTAAAATTTTGAAAATGGTAAAGTTTGGATATACAATTTTATACGTTGAAGACGTAGAAAAAGCGATAGAGTTTTATGAAAACGTATTTGGATTTACAAGAAAATTTATAAGTCCGGACAATGATTACGGAGAATTAAGTACAGGCGAAACGACACTTTCTTTTGCCTCAAAAAAACTGGCATCGCAAAATTTAAGCGAAGGTTTTATAGAAAGCAGTTTAGAAGACAAACCTTTTGCGATAGAATTAGGTTTTATAACAGAAGATGTTGGCGAGCTGGTACAAAAAGCAACCTCGTTTGGAGCCGTTTTGGTATCTGAACCAAAGAAAAAGCCCTGGGGACAAGTTGTGGCGTATGTAAGGGACACGGATGGTTTTTTACTGGAAATTTGTACCCCAATGGCGGGATAAACAATCTTAGAGGTTCTTACGGAACAAAAAAAAGCAATACAGCCATTTTTTTGTTCCGTAGGAACTTTACATAATTACCATAATCGAAAATATTCACAAATATTTAGCATAAGTTCAGGGACATTGCAACTTGAAATTTCGTAACTTTAAGTGTAACCATTTAAGGCTGCAGAGTTTTAACGGAATCACCTGCCGTTCTGTTTTGAGACAGAATGACAAAAAATGTTTAAATGACGACGATTATGAAAAGAACTACATTGCTTATATTATTTTTTACTGCATTTTCGATACTAGCCCAGGATAAATTAAAAACCACTACAGCAGTTGTTAATTTTGAAGCTTCTGTACCTTTTTTTGAAGAAGTAAAAGCAGTAAACAAACTCGGGACTATTGTTCTCGAACCCGAAACAAGTACTTTAACCTGTACGGTTGGAATGAAAGATTTTATTTTTAAGATGGATTTAATGCAGGAACATTTTAATGAAAATTATATTGAAAGCCACCGTTATCCAAAAGCGGTTTTTAAAGGTAAAATCCAAAAATTCGATTTAAAAGATATTGATGAAACCGAAAAAGAATACGATGTAACAGGAAAACTGTACCTGCATGGGAAATACAAAATCATTGACATGAAAGCTTTGATTAAAAGAGTTCCGGAAGGCATCCAGATTTCCTGTAATTATCCTATTTCAGTTTCTGATTTTAATATTTCGATTCCGAGTATGGTGGCGGCAAAAATTTCTAAAACGGCCAATACGAATTTGCTTGGCGTAGTAAAAACAACCGAAGAAATGAAATACCTGACTTTAAAATAAAGCTTAATGAATACTCGCGATAAGTGCTTTTTCTAAATCAGTGAACTGAAACTCAAAACCTGTTTTTTGTATTTTTTCTGAAGAAACCCTCTGTCCGGTTAATACCGCTTCGCTCATTTGTCCTAGAAAAAGTTTAAGAACAAAAGCAGGAATTTTGGGCAGCCAGATTGTATACCCGTACAATGAAGCCAGTATTTTGGACAATCGCAAATTTGTAGTATTGTCTGTTACTGCAGCATTGTAAGGACCCAGCATTTGATTGTCTGAAACTGATTTGCAGTAAATCTGGCATAAATCTTCAATATGAATCCAGGGTAAATATTGTTTTCCGGTTCCTAAAACAGCACCAAAACCCGATTTAAAACCAGGATTTACTTTTTTTAAAAAGCCTTCATCTTTGCCCAGTACAATTGCCGTTCGGATTTTTACGGTTCTAATGCCGAGAGAACCAATTTTATCGGCGGTGTTTTCCCAAATTTGGCAGGTTGTGCCCAGAAAATCATCGGCAGGCGGCATGTCTTCGGTACAAATTTTATGACTTGTAACGGCACCGTAAATTCCAACTCCGGATGCAGATATAAAAGCATTTAATTTTTTATTGTGTTTTTCTAAAACGGCATAAATCAAATCTATAGGTTTGATGCGGCTTTCTACAATTGCTTTTTTTCTTTTTTGGGTCCATCGTTTTTCGACAATTCCTTCGCCGGCAAGATGAATGATGTAATCTGCATTTAAAACGGCATTTTCATCAATATAATTTTTATTTAAATCCCATTTGTAATAAGTCACTTCGGTGTTTTTTTTATCAGACCTGCTCAAAACAGAAACAGAATATCCGGCATCAATTAAAACATTCGTTAAATGTTTTCCAATGAATCCACTTCCTCCCGTTAACAGAACATTTTGAGCCATAATAGTTTATAATATATTTAACACCGTATCTTGTTTAATGATTAGTAAAGATACTTAAACAATGTTTACCTTTATGGCAAATTCTAAATTTTAATAAAATGGGAACTAAAAAAAGGGAAATTACCAAAGAGTACATCGTTTCAAAATATATGGATCAAGTGTTGGATAAAGGTCAAAAACCAAAATCTGTGTATCATTTTGCCAAAGAAAATGATTTTACAGAAGCGGAATTTTATTCTTTTTTTGGAACATTAGAAAGTTTAGAAAAAGAAATTTTTCGCCTGTTTTTTCAAAATACCGTCAACCTGCTTCATCAAAATGAAGAGTATCAGCAATACGATATGAAAAATAAAATGCTGAGTTTTTATTTTACCTTTTTTGAGATTTTAACCGCCAACAGAAGTTACGTTCTGCAGTCGCTTAAAATTGACAGGAACCCGCTTAAAAATCTGGTACAGCTGACAACGCTTCGGGATAGTTTTAAAAATTACGTTTCTGAAATCCTGACGGACGATTACAGGTTAGAAGTAGAAAAACTGCAGCGATTTCAGGAAAAAGCCATTCAGGAATCGGCGTGGCTGCAATTGATGATGACGATTAAATTCTGGATGGAAGACGAATCTGCGGCCTTTGAAAAAACAGATATTTTTATCGAAAAATCGGTTAACGCATCATTTGAACTTATGAATGTTGCCCCAATCAATCATTTAATAGATTTTGGAAAATTTCTGTTTAAAGAAAAAATATACACCAAACAATGAAAACAATCGATTATATTCCCACTTCAAAAATAGAAAGAGCCGGAAAACTGGTTCAGACCGGCGCTAAAATTGGAGTAAATTACATTAAGCATTATGCTGAAAAAGTAGTAAATCCTGATTTAACCCGCGATAAACTCAACGAAAATAATGCCGAAGACATTTACGACGGACTTAAAAGCCTAAAAGGAAGCGCGCTAAAAGTAGCCCAAATGCTGAGCATGGACAAAAATTTCCTGCCGCAGGCTTATGTGGAGAAATTTTCGTTGTCGCAGTTTTCTGTTCCGCCGCTTTCTGCACCTTTGGTTTTAAAAACCTTTAAGAGTAATCTGGGAAAAACGCCTTATGAAATTTTTGACGAGTTCAATCCAAATTCCGTAAATGCGGCCAGTATCGGGCAGGTGCACCTTGCAAAGAAGAACGGTAAAAAACTCGCCGTAAAAATTCAGTATCCGGGTGTAGCCAACAGTATTTCGTCAGATCTGGCTTTGGTAAAACCTATTGCTATTCGAATGTTTAACCTGCAGGGAAAAGATTCTGATAAATATTTTAAGGAAGTTGAAGACAAACTTATCGAAGAAACCAACTATTTGCTGGAACTGGAACAGAGCAGGGAAGTGGTAGAAGCGTGCAGTAAAATTGAAAACATTTCTTTTCCCAATTATTATCCTGAGTTTTCTTCGGAGAAAATTATTACGATGGACTGGATGACGGGAATTCACCTTTCTGAATTCACCTCCAAAAATTTCGACCAGCAAACGGGCGATGCAATAGGGCAGGCGCTTTGGGATTTTTATATGTACCAGATTCATGTTTTGAGAAAAGTGCATGCTGATCCGCATCCGGGAAATTTTTTGGTTGACGATCACAATCAGTTAATTGCTCTGGATTTTGGCTGTATGAAGCAAATTCCGGACGATTTTTACGTTCCGTATTTTGAACTCATCAACAAAAATGTTATTACAGATCAGGCGCTGTTTCATAAAAAGCTTTTTGAACTGGAAATCCTTCGCGAAGACGATACACCGGAAGAAGTGGCCTATTTTACCGAAATGTTCCATGATTTGCTGTCGCTCTTTACAAAACCTTTTCAAAACGATACTTTTGATTTTGCCGATGAATCTTTTTTTAATGCCATTGCCGAATTAGGAAAACGTTTTTCTGAAGACACCAGTTTAAGAAAAATGAACGGAAACCGCGGTTCTAAACACTTTATTTACATGAACCGTACGTTTTTTGGTTTGTACAATTTAATGTTCGATTTAAAAGCCAAAATCGTGGTGAAGAATTATTTGAAATATTAGAAGTTTGTTTCAGGTTTAAAGTGTCATGCAGAACTTTGACAAAGTTAAACTCTTGATTAGTCCTTGCGAGGAACGAAGCAATCTCACTAAAATTACCACAATCTTGTCATTTCGAGGAACGAGAAATCTCCGCAAGAAGCTTTATAAAGTATTTCCAATCTTTGTGGAATATTGTCGCGGAGATTTCTCGTTCCTCGAAATGACAAAACTGTGATGAAAAATAGAATCTGAAATTTTTAAAAACAAATAAACCCGACAGTTTTTAAGCTGTCGGGTTTATTGTTTGATTTATGCGTGAATTTATTATTTCCAAAACGTCCATTCTGTGCCATTAAATACGCAAACCATTTTGCTTGCGGTATCGTAACAAATTGTTCCGGGCATTGGATTGCTTATAACAAGATGCGGCGAAGCTACTTTTGGCAGAATCAGAGCTTTGTTTGAAGATTCTAAAACCAAAACCCCGTCTGCGCTGCTGCTGGCTGCACCAATAACGGTTCCTTTTGTAGATGCCTCAGTCGTTGATGACTGTATAGACAAATCGACAAAACCGCTGTGATTGGATAAATCTACCCATGCCGTTCCGTCGTAACACATTACCTTTTTCTGGGTGGTATCATAAATCATGACACCTCCCGTAAGTGCAGATCCTGTTGGTAGTGTAGTAACCCACGGCAGTACCATGCCGGATTTTCCGTCTGCATTAAAATCTACAATTCCTGATCCGTCCGGCGGAATCTTACCAATTGACGCCTGCGCATTTGCTGCTAATCCTGCGAAAACCACAAAAATTACTGCTGCTATTTTTTTCATAATAATTTAATTTTTATTGCTTTATTATTTCTTAGTACTAAGAACTAAACAAACTAATTAGGACATCCCTGTTCCAGTATTTTCCAGACAGTGCCATTATAAAACTTTAAGACTTTATTTGTGGTATCGAATACAATCATTCCTTCTACCGGATTGGCGATTGCCGTTTCCGGAGATGCGATTCTTGTTAATACCAAACCTTTATTTTGGGATTCCAGTATTAAGCTGCCCGTTCTTGGGTCTGACCAATTACGCGGCGAAGCAGTTCTGTCTAATGTTGACACAATAGTTTTAAAAGGCTCTCTGGTACCTGCTGTAACCGCAGGACTGTAGCAGAATGCCGGTGGCGGTGTAAACCAAGAGCCTGAGAATGAAGGTAAACCAATTCTGGATATACCACTCCCCAAGAAATTGGCAGGCAGCTGATATGTTTTCAGGTTATCGTATTCTTCAGGGTTATCAACTACATACAGGTAACTCTGACCATACGCTGTAGCGTAAATACGATTATCGGGTCCCATCTGTAATCCATTTATGTCATTTCCAAAAGCAATTTTTTTAGGAGTTACAGATGAAGGATTGGTTGTCGCCAGTAAAGCATTAAAGTCATAAACATACAACTTTGCGGTACCGCCAACATACAGATAGTTCATTGATTTTGAGAATTCTATGCCGTAAGTGCTAGTGTCAAATCCTGTAATTTGCCGCGCATTACTAAAAGTACCGGTGCTATTGTTAAAGTCACCATATATTACAGTCTTAGTATCATAGCCCGCAACTGCAAAATGTTTTCCGTCGGGTGTAATTTTCAGATATCCATTCGGGACGTTAGCGCTGTTAATACCCACACCGGCCGGGAACATACTTTTGACAGGAGCAGAAGGAGCCACTACCCCGTTGGAGGTGAGCTTCCACGCATTCATATAATTAGAGCGACCCAGGGCTATAATCCAATAATCTGTACCATTAGCATCGAGTATGGCTGTAACGGTTTCTCCTATAGCTCCCGAACCTCCGGTGAGCGGTATATTTTTCTTTCCGGCAACAACATCACCTAATCCACCACGCAAGGTCATGTCAATTACCGAATAAGCTAAGTTGTTATTCCAAAATTGATCTATCGTTACGGCAACATATTGATTGGGGTTTCCAGGATAAGGTATTATAATACCCGATTGCGCTGATGAGGAATTTCCGGTGAGCCCACTCATTGCGGCCTTATTAGCGTTAGGCATGACTGTATTAGTCTTGTCCCAGATAGACATACCATCTGAGTAAAAAAGCAGCTGTCCGCTGGCGTCGGACATAGTAAAACATCCCTCCCCTGTATTGATTTTGATATTGGAAATAGTTGTTGGTAATCCGTCCAAAGTGGCATTTGGGGTTCCCGCTAACCCAGTGGCAGACAGGCTGCGTGTTGTATTCCATGTAAGGCCGGCACTGGTTCCGAAAGCCCAGTTAGCTGTTTGTTGCTGTGCATGTCCTTGCAGAGCGAAAGCAAATAACAATAATAGGTTTATTATTTTTTTCATATTCATTTTTCTTTATTATTCATTTTAAATAACTAATTCATTTTAATACACCAGCCGGTAATTACCTTGTTTGATGTAAGTTTCACTAGATATCATTGTTTAATAATCTATAATCAGGCAGTTTTAAATTTGAAACTAATTTTAAATTTGAAACCAATAGGGTAAATGCTGTCGTAAAGTTTTCCCTGCTGCACTGTTTATTTTTCTAAATGTGTTTCAAATTTGAAACTAATGAAGCAAAGATTACTACACAGTTTCATCTGTTTCCTCATTCGGTAAATAAACAAATATGTTTCATAAAGAATTGCGAAATGGTATTTAACCAACTGCTTAAACTTTTGTTTTTATGGAGTTTGGCAATTAAAATCTGTTATTTCTCTATTTCCAGTTTTTGTAAGTTTTACGAATGTTAATGGTTTTCTCCAGGTATGTAATTTTATTTAAACTACTTATTATCTGTTTATTGCATTTTAAGGTTTAAAATTTTGTACTAAAACAATTCCTTAAAAGAAGCCTGACGCTCTAGGTATTATCTAACTTTATTATTAAAGCATATCTGTCTAAGTTGTTTTTTTCATCGATACAGAATTATATGGTTATAATAAGTTGCAAAATTACACGGACAGTTTAGAGTGGTTTGCTAATAAAAATTTTAAAAATGTTAGAATAGGACAAATTTTTGATTTCAAATTCAAAAAAAAAATCCCAAATAAAAAATTCCAAATTCCAATGAATCAATTGGAATTTGGAATTTTTTATTGAAATTTATACCAGCATGTGGTTCTTCGACTTTGCTCAGAAGAACAAAGATTAATAAAATAAGGTAAGTATACCCACTTTACACTAACCCGATGAAACTTAAAATAAGATTCAGAAAAGGATATGAATTTTGGTATATATTAAATGGTATTCTTATTTGCTTAGATATATGGTTGCTATTATACTTAATACAGAGTAATTAGCCATATTTTTAGATATTTAGTAGTTTATTTTTATTTTTTCCTGCCAAAAAATAATTTATCAACCATAAAGTAAAAAAGGTAAGCGCAAACTTACCTTTAATAATTTACACTTACTAAAGCCAGAACAGCCATAGTTTAACACTGAAGTTAAAGTGATAAACCTTTTTGTGCAATCTTTTCCCCATTCTCAGAAATTTAAGTTAATACTTTTAGCAACTCTTTTATTTTTGTCAGAATGGGCATTACATTTCAAATATATAAAACACACCTAAACAACACCTAAGTACAAATACCTGATTTTATTGCAATAAAATCAAAATACTTTTTTAGAAGAAGATGAGCTAATAAATTAGGTATATTTGGTAAAAAAATCAATAAGAATGTATGTCTAATATCTACTGGCCAGTCTATAAAAATTTAGAGATAGGAGTTCTCAATTTAAGTTACTCAGTTCATATTGATGATAATCACCTAAATGTTTATTCATCCCAAATTTCTGATCTTATTTTACGAGCATCCGCCGAAATTGAATCTATATCAAAAGAATTATATAAACTAAACGGTGGAAGAAAAACTAAGATAAAGTATGATACAGATGCATTAGAGCTTTTAAATTCTCTATGGAAGCTGGATCAAAAAGTAATACTAATAAGTTCTTCAAATTGTTTTCAAACATTGAAAGAATTAAAACCATTTATAAAAAATGAAACAAGTACTTTTCATAATGGAATAACTTATACATGGAATAACTCTTACCAGAATCTTAAACATGACAGAGCTAATTCATTACAGTTTGGCAGCATAAAATATTTATTTGATATTATGTCTGCATTATTTATACTGAACTTATATTATAAGAACGAGACAATTTTATTATATAATGACGGTGAAGGAATTAATTTTCCATTAAACATGGGTTCTGATTTGTTTTCTGTAAAACTTCATAAATGGTCTTTCTACGATGAAAATATGAATTATCGGAAAAAAGATTTCTTTGACGAATGTTTATATTATATACATTATACAGATGAAACGATTGAAAATTTAAAAGAAGCTCATAAGAAAGATTTAAATGACTTCGAACAATCTTTTTTAGACCATCCTAAAACAGTAAGTTATTTGCAAAACAATTTTGTAGAAGATATATTTGATGAGATGGTTATGAAAGAAATATTAGGAGATGAAGATCTATTTAATTTATCAATGCATCATTACACAAACCAGTTCGAGGCATCAAAATACATTCGATGGAATGGTCTATTAAATAAAAATGAATTTTAATAAAACTGCTAAACACTGAATTAAATTCTTAATATTATGGAAACAGAACTGCTCGATGATAAAGAATTCCAAGATACGTCAAACGAAATAATGTATAGGTTCGATAACCAAAGAGAATTAAATTACAAAGTATTAGTAACTTGCTAATATGCTTCATAACCAGGCCTCTTTAATTAGGCTTTTTTATTTATACCAGTTATGCAATCAAAATCAACGACAGCAGAATTTTCAATTATTATTCTTCGTAAATTTGAAAGAATTAAAAAATAGGCATGAACTCGAAAGAAATTACAATTGAAAAGAGAAAATGTGTCATAAATTATTATGACATTACCGAAGAACTACAATTAGAAATTAATAATACAGGAAAAGCACTAAAAGTATTTTATCATCCAAGTGAAGGTGAGAAATTATCTGCTAAATATTTTAGATCAATTATCAGTAAATTTAATCCTGAAGTTTTCTTTACTTTACCAGAACTACTTGAAACTGATATTTACAAAAACTTGGATTTAATAATTGATTACTCAATTTGTTCAAATTACTCCACCTACATTGATAACTACTTAGAATTAACATTTGTATTAAATACTAACCCGCCCGTAAAAAACTAAAAACAACAGATTTTCGGTGTAAAGGGTATACTTACCTAAAAAAAATTCCAAATTCCAATGGATTACGTCAATTGGAATTTTTATTGGAATTTGGCTCTATGAATAATGTCATGTCCTGCTGAGCGAACTCGACGCATAGGCAGATTGTCTGTATTGTATATCTTCGCTTTGCAGTTCTTCGACTTCGCTCAGAAGAACAAAGAGTAATAAAATAAATTCCAAATTCCAATTGACATACAGCATTGGAATTTGGAATTTTTTTATTGAATTTTAAAGATATTTTATTTTAAAATTCCTTTTTTATAAGTTGCAATGGCACGGTCGCGTGCAAAAGCATGATCAACCATTGGGTCATTATATCCTAAATCAAATTCAGGAATCCATTTGCGGATGTATTGTCCTTTTTCGTCAAATTTCTTTTGCTGGATTTCGGGATTAAAAACCCTGAAATACGGTGCGGCGTCGCAGCCTGTTCCGGCCGCCCACTGCCAGTTGCCTACGTTTGAAGCGAGTTCGAAATCTAGTAATTTTTCGGCAAAATATGCTTCGCCCCACTGCCAGTTAATGAGTAAATGTTTGCATAAAAAACTCGCCACAACCATGCGGACCCTGTTGTGCATGTATCCGGTTTCGTTGAGCTGCCGCATTCCGGCATCGACCATTGGGTAACCGGTAGTCCCGGAGCACCAGCGTTTAAAATCTTCTTCGTTATTGCGCCATTCAATGCCGTCGTAAGCCGGTTTGAAATTGTGATTTACACAATGGGGAAAACTAAAAAGAATCTGAATAAAGAATTCACGCCAGATTAATTCACTCAAAAAAGTCTGGTTTTTTCGGTTGGCCCAGTTTACTAATTTCCGGATGCTGACGGTTCCAAAACGCAGATGCGGCGAAAGATAAGAGGTGCTGTCCAGGGCAGGAAAATCTCTGGTTTCTTTATAATTGGTTATTTGCGACAAATTATGAGGCTGGACTTTAATCGTACTTCTTTCGAAACCAATTGCCGCTAAATCCGGAAACGGAAAGTTGTTTTTGGCAAAATTAGACAGAAACGGTGCTGTATCGTATTCCGGTACCGCTCCGGAAAGTTTGTATTTTTCGAGCCATTTATTTTTATAAGGAGTATAAACGGTGTAAGGAAGTCCGTCGCTTTTGGTAATTTCTTTTTCTTCAAAAATAACATGGTCTTTAAACGCAGTACAGGCAATATTATTTTCTTTTAACAGCGCACCAATGGCGTTGTCACGATTAATGGCAAAGGGTTCGTAATCTTTGTTGTAAAAGACAGTCTCGATATCAAATTCAGATATAAGTGATTTCCAGACTTCAATAGTTTTTCCTTTTCTGATCAGGACAGAAGACTGAAGGGCGTTTAATTCGGTATTTATTTTTTGAAGCGAATCGTAAATAAAACTTACCCTTGCATCGTTTTTAGGCAGATGTTCCAGGATATCCTCATCAAAAATAAATAAGGGAATTACAGGAAATTCAGACTGTAAAGCATGGTATAATCCGGTATTGTCTTCTAATCGTAAATCGCGTCTGAACCAGAAAAAAGAAACTTTTTGTTTTGTCATTTTGTGAAATTCCGTTTTGTTTTTTTGCCACAGATTAACACAGATTTAAAAGGATTGAATCTGTGTTAATCTGTGCAATCTGTGCCTTTCTTTTATATTAAAAATTAATTTAAATGCTTTTTTGCTCAGCGTTGATTTTGATAATTTTGGTCTGCGATTTTCCATTAAACAATTCCTCAATTTTATTGTATCTGAAATCGAAAATGGTTTTGAGTTTGTCTTTTACGACGAAAAAGTTCATGATGCGCCCCAAAATCCCAAATGGTAAAGCATAATGAACAACATCTGTCATTTTGGTCCCGCCATCCGGCGTGCGTTCAAAAAAGTGTTTGTGGTGCCATAATTTGTAAGGGCCAAAACGCTGAACATCGATAAAATACTGATTTTCTCTGCAGGCGGTAATTTCAGTAACCCACGAAATTTTAATCCCTAAAAGCGGTCGTAAAGTGTAAGTTATGATTTGTCCGTGATACATTCTTTTTTCATCAAAATCTTTGATTTCAAAATTCATATTATCGAGTGTAATAGTCTGCAGGTTTTTTGGACTGGAGAAAAAATCCCAGCATTCTTCAACGCTGGCATTTACATATTGAACGGTTGCTATTTTGTATAATTTCATAAACTCATAAAGTTACAAATTCCAATTTTTTTAAATTCCAAATTCCAATTTAAACCAATTATCTCCCACATATTCTATGTTTGTTCATGAAAGTGAAATGCCTTTTCTGCGACATGAAAACTATGTTTCTATGTTTACATAAATTAAATTTTATAATATTTAAATGGAACGAACAACATTCCGAAACATTCCCCTTTTTCTTTATTAAGGTGTTTATGATGTATTTTATGAGCTTTTCTGAGTCCGATGAGGTATTTGTTTTTGGTGTTTTTAAACCATTTAAAACGCTGATGAATTAATACATCGTGAATTAAAAAATAACAGATTCCGTAAAGCGTAACACCGCAGGCAATGAAAAACAAATAATTGAATCCGCCCTGAACGCCAAAATAAAACAAAACAATACTTGGAACCGCAAATATGACAAAGAAAATGTCGTTGCGCTCAAAAGTATGTTCGTATTTCGGCTGATGGTGATCTGCGTGAAAATACCACATAAAACCGTGCATTACGTATTTGTGTGTAAGCCAGGTAACACACTCCATAAACAGAAAAACGCCTAAAAAGATTAAAAAAGAAATCATTTTATAAATGTTGTTATTAAAATTATAATTTAAATTCCTCCGAGCTTAGCTTTAGATCTCAAAAGATTAACTCAAAAGGTTATTTTTCGCTACTGACAAAACTTTTGTCCTGATTACACCAGCTTTAGCTTATAAGTAACAAAAGACTGCGCCAAAAGTCCGGCTTTAGTATAATTAGAAACTCTTATTCTTGAATTTCCAATTTTATGCGGCGGCGTGTTTTTGAGTTTTTTCAGCAGTTTTCTGTAATATACATACGCGGTGTAAACGCCAAATTTTGCTTCCATTGGTAATTTTACAATTCCCTGATAGGCAGCGCTGAAATCTTCTTCAATTTCTGAAATGATTTTTGCTTTTGACTCTTCGTTGAAATTTTCCAGATTTACTCCCGGAAAATAAGTTCTGTTTAAAATCGTATTATCATCTTTTAAATCCCTCAGGAAATTCACTTTCTGAAAAGCCGAACCCAAACGCATGGCTTCGCTCTTTAACTGCTCATATTTATGTTCCTTTCCGGAAACGAAAACCTTGAGGCACATTAAACCCACGACATCTGCAGAGCCATAAATGTAATCTGCATATTCTGTCTGCGTGTGGTAAGTCGATTTAATAAGATCGAGTTTCATGCTTCTTAAAAAAGCCTGAACAAGGTCGTCTGTAATATTATATTCTTTTACGGTATGCTGAAAAGAATTGAGAATAGGGTTGAGGCTGATTCCTAATTCCATGGCTTTGTAATATTCTTTTTCAAAATCGTCGATCAGATATTCTTTTTCATAATCATGAAAAGAATCAACAATTTCATCAGCAAACCTTACAAATCCGTAAATGCTGTAAATCGCATCGCGAATGCTTGGCGAAAGCATTTTTACAGCAAGTGAAAAAGACGAGCTGTAATTTTTGGTAACCAATTTGCTGCATTTGAAAGAAACGGCGTCGAATAGTGATTTCATTTTTTAAGATCTTAGGATTTTTGAATTAATTCAGCTGCTAGTTTTCCTGAAATTAAGGCAGGCGGAACACCTGGTCCGGGTACCGTTAATTGTCCCGTAAAATATAAATTCCTGACTTTTTTGCTTTTTAATTTGGGCCTTAAAAATGCGGTCTGCAATAATGTATTTGCCATTCCGTAAGCGTTTCCTTTGTAGGCATTATAATCTGTCACAAAATCGTTTTTGCAGAATGACTTCTTAAATATAATGTTATTTTTTATTTTTTGCTGTGTAACATCTTCAAAACGAGTGATTATTTTTTCAAAATATTCTTCTCTAAGTTGCTGATTATCTTCAATTCCGGGAGCAAGGGGAATTAAGAAAAAGCCGGATTCCATTCCGTCCGGAGCTGCCGTAGGATCTGTTTTTGAAGGAAAGTTGGCGTAAAATAATGGATTTTTCGGCCATTTGGGATCGTCATAAATATCGATCGCATGCTGGTTAAAATCGGTATCAAAAAATAAGGCGTGATGCGAAATATTTTCAATTTTTTTATTGAAGCCAATAAAAAACAGGAGCGATGAAGGCGCAAATGTCCGGCTCTGCCAATATTTTTCAGAGTAAACGCGATGTTCTTTTTCGAGTAAAGTTTCAGTATGATGGTAGTCTGCACCACTTAAAATAATATCGGCTTTTATGGTTTCGCCATTGACAATAATTCCGGATGCGGTTTTATTTTCAACGATTATTTTTTCGATGGAAGCATTGGTTTTAAAAGTAACACCCAGTTCGAGAGCCAGTTTTTCAATTCCGCGGATGACATCAAACATTCCGGTTTTAGGATGCCAGGTCCCGAGGCCGAAATCGGCGTAATTCATAAAATTGTAAAACGAAGGCGTTTTTGAGGGCTTTGCGCCGAGAAATAAAACCGGAAATTCCAGAATTTGAACCAGTCTTTCGTTTTTGAATTTTTTTCGGATATCACTGCTCACATTGCTAAAAAACTGGTTGAGTTTTAAAGCCGTTTCTTTTGTGATTAATTCGAGCGGAGAAACTCCCGGACGGTAAACCAAATCTTTTATGGCAATATCGTAATTGCTTTTTGCCTGTTTTATAAAAGTGTCAAGCTGTTTTCCGCTTCCTTTTTCAATTTCTTCAAACTTAGATTTTATATCTTCTAAATTATCATAAATGCTGATAAAATCGTCTATGCCAAAATAAACGCGGTAAGCGGGGTTCAGTTTTATAAGCTCGTAATAATCAGCAGGTTTTTTTTCGAAATCCTGAAAAAAACGTTCAAATACGTCCGGCATCCAGTACCAGCTTGGTCCCATGTCAAAGGTAAAACCGTCTTTTTTAAACTGTCTTGCCCTGCCGCCAATCGTTGGATTTTTTTCATAAATAGTAACCTTGTTTCCTTGCTTTGCGAGGTAACACGAAGCGGCTAACGAAGAAAAGCCTGATCCTATTATTGCAATTGTTTTTGTCATTTGTTTAACAAATATACAAAAACTTTAAACAAAAAATCTAAATTGTTTCCATTGTTTCTTCCATAGAATCAAAAATTCTGATTCTTTCCGGCAGAACTTTTCTGTCAATGTACTCCACCATTTTGCCCATAAGCCAGATTTCGTTGTTTTTTTGCAGTAATTTTTGTCCCATCGATTTCACGTACTGATTAATCACGTTGCGCTCCGGCTGGATGGTCATAAAGGAAACAAAAGTGATGTTTTCAAAATGTCTGGTTAAATCCTGCAGGTTTTCAATAGGCATACTTTCTCCTAAATAAATGGTTTTGTAACCTTTGGATAATATTTCATACTGCAGATAAAGCAGTCCAATCTGATGGATTTCATTTAAAGGAAGAGAAAGAACAAAAATCCGGTCTGTTTTTGTAGGTTTTTGAATTTGAAGGCTTTCCGTATAAATTAAGATTTTCTGTTTGATCAAATGACTCATAAAATGTTCATTTGCAGGCGTAATGGTTTCTGACTGCCATAACAATCCCAATTCCTTTAAAAGCGGAAGAAAATGTTCTTTAAAAACTTCTTTGAATGTTTTTTCAGAAATAAGCCAGTCAAAAGTGTTGAAAAACAATTCCTGATCAAAATTCATCATCGCCATTTTAAAAGAGGTAATAGCGTAATTCTGAGAGTTTTTCTTTGAAATAATTTCACGAACTAACTGCGGGATTTTCTCTTCGGGATAAGTTGCAATTTTGGAGATTTTATAACCGTATTCGTGTAGTAGTGTAATATTTAAAAGTTTCTGCAGATTCTGGAGGTTATAAAGCCGGATATTGGTATCTGTACGCATTGGTTCTAAAATGTTATACCTTTTCTCCCAAATGCGAATTGTGTGTGCTTTTATTCCGGATAAATTCTCGAGATCTTTTATACTGAAAACAGTTTTAATATTGTTTACCATTTTATACGCTTATGTAAACAAAAGTATAATAAAATCTCAAAAAACAGGTAAAACAACATAAAAATGATGCTTTACGCGAAGTTTGTAGTATCAAACTGATTTAATTTGTCCAGATATAAAATTGTTTTTGATCCGTCTTTACTTCTGTTGTACATTGTTCTGAATTTTGCACCATAAATTATTTCACTAAAAGTATAAGAGGTACGCGCTGCCACGGTATTGCTGAACATGTCATCAAAAGTGGTAATGAAAACTAAAATTTCGCCGTGTATGGTTTTAAAATCTTCTTCGGTAAAATTATACAGCGGACTGCTTTCTGTAATAGGATGTACCAATGTCCAGCTGAGCGAAAGCGCATTTATACGATCCAGCTCGAGATCAAGTTTATAGAATTTGTTTACGCTCTGGCCATTTTCCTCGAGGCTCAATCCTAAGGTTACTTTTGCAGCTGCATCTGTAAAATTGGTGTTTTTAAATGGAACAAGCCGTATCATTAAACCTTTGCCTTCCCCGTATGGTGAAATTAAGGCATTGTGCGAAAATTTTAAAAAAGCAGTTGGTTTGCTAAAGCGGCCAAAGAATAGACCTGTTGCAATCGCAAAACTTAATAAACCAATTAAGGCTTCGGCAGCAGATAAAGCACTTGTCAGGAAACCCGTTGGACTAATATGTCCGTAACCGACTGTTGTAAAAGTCTGCGCGCTGAAAAAATAAGCCTGCCCAAATTGTGTTAAAATACTTCCGGATTGCGCAATTCCATCTAAATGTTCGATACCTATGGCATAATAAATTACAGCAAAAATAAAATTGATGGCAATGTAAAAAGAAAACAAAATCAGCATGAATTTCCAGTTTGGCATATCGATCATAGTATGGTACCAGCTGATTCGGCGCAGCAGGTTCATCCCGGTTTTTTCAATATTCGGAGTTCCGTTTTTATTTACAAACCTTCCTCCGTAATTTCCGGCGTTAGTTCCAAATCCTGAATTTTTATCTGTCTGAATGGTATTTGTTTTTCTTAAAAGCGGCATGTAGTTTTTACTGTTATTGTTTGATTACTTTTTTGGTGCTGGATCCGTTTTCATTTGAAATCGAAATGAAATAAACTCCTTTTGGATAGGCGCTCCAATCTGTTTTAATTGTATTTGAATCTTGTTTCGATTCGTATACCAAACGTCCTGAAACATCATATACTTTATAATTCAGGATTGGTTTTGAAGCCTGAATCGTTAAGGAATTCTTTATCGGATTTGGGTATAAAACTACATTTTTTAATTCAGGATTTTCAGTCAAGGCTAAATTATTATCAGAAACTGCAGTCCAGCTCGAAGCCAGTGCATTGTCAAGGTCTGTACTCGAAAGCTGTAAATAGCTTCCGTTGCCGTCAGCATTTGGCCACGGACTTGTATTTGAATATTCGACAGTGTCGATGGTGTTTCCAAATCCGTCTGCTAAAACAATTTTTTGAGAGGTATTGGACAGATTTCTTGAAAACTGACCAAAAGCGGTTATGCCATATCTGGATTCAAAAGTACTTTTACTGCTAGTGATGTAAAGTGTCTGATTTGCCGCCAGTGTTGAATTTGCAGGAAATTGATACGAAAGTCCCAGTTCTTTTAAATAAACTCCGGTTAAGTTTACCGTTGTGTTTCCTGTGTTTTTGATTTCTATAAATTCTAAATCATTGCCGGTTGGAAAATTTGCCGAAACTCCCGGATTGTAATTTATTTTTGTAATAACAAGCGAAGGGGTTTCGATATTGCTGCAGCTGCTGAAACTTCCTAACTGGCTGGTAATCCAGGAAATTCTGCTGGATAAAAATGTTTTTAGATTATTTATTTCCAGAGCATCGTCTGGGATTGTTCCCCATTTCTGGTTTTCTCTTATTTTGGCTTCACTGATATAACTTACAGTCTGATCGATAAACTGGTTCAGGCTGTTGTAGTTTAAAGGCTGGCCGGGCTGTGTAAGCTCGTTCCATCTTTTAGAAAAATAACATTTAAAAGCAGGATCATTAAACAAATCCTGCCAGAATTTAGCGCCTTCGTTATCTCCATTTGAAAATTGCCATACATTATATTTGCTTCGGTCATAACCCCACATGAATAAATCATTTCCGTATGATAAGTTAAAATCCCAAATAGGGCCGGCACGCAATTTTCCTTCTTTATCTTTATGGAAATAGGTGCTAAATTGATAGCTGTCTACATTTGAAGCCAATTCGCATAAGAGCATATAATCAATAAAAGAAGGAACATCGATTACAGCAGAATATCCTGCTGCCAAATCTGTATTGTGAGCATTTGAAGTTGTTTCTAAACTTAAAAATTGACTTTTAATATAATCATTTTGCTGTGTGGTTACGTTTTCAGGTTTTGGTAATTCGTGAATAAAATCTACCGAACCGCTGTAAGACGACATTGTCCATGCAACAGGATCTCCGCCCGTGGTTTTGTCGGCTTTGGTAATGTATCCTCCGCTGAGATTTGGAAGTGTATT
The DNA here is from genome assembly GCF_001429765.1 of Flavobacterium sp. Root901. GTDB lineage: Bacteria > Bacteroidota > Bacteroidia > Flavobacteriales > Flavobacteriaceae > Flavobacterium. The sequence goes on along the minus strand of NZ_LMJB01000009.1, from coordinate 32,062 downwards.
ATCTGTATCTGCAATTTTAACTACGTTGACACGGTTTACATTCGATTTTATTTTTTCCTGTAAAATGTACAATCCCTTATATTCATTGTTGATTATTACTTCACAATAAACTGTTCTGGAGGCATAATCGCCAATTTGACGCGATAAATTATAGGAAATATAATCCCGGATACACGACGGATCAAAAGCTAAGGAATTTAAAACCCAGTCATTTTCGGCCGGCATTCCCAGCAGGCTTACATTGTTATTGCTGGTATTATTGGCTTTTAAAGTAGTAAAACCATAAGGCTTTTTAGGAAGCGACTGCGAAGTTGACCCTCTAAGTTCAATGCCAATTCTTCCATTATAATTAAGATAAGCCGGGTTGTCAATATCGGTTAAATAATTCCTGCTTCCGTCTGTTCTTTTTATAATTTTCATTGCTGCCAGTACTTTCGGATCGTCGGGAATTTCAACTGGCTGACCGGTATTAGGATCCAGATCAGTATTGATGACAACAATGGGTAAATTGCTGTCTGTAAAAGTTTGTGCTTTTGTATGCATTGAAAAAAAGAAGATCAATACAATAAAAAGATTTTTGTTTGTGTAAGGTTTTGAGAAGTAGTGGTTTATCATGGTCAGGTTAGTTTGTAACAAATGTAACAATAACCTAATTATTTAAAGATGTGCGTTAATTTTTTACGAATTAGATATAAAAAGTAATCTGAAAAGACATTCTTTTGCAGATTACTTTTTCTTATTACAAATTTTACTTATTTTTTACAAAAAGAAGTTCTGTTTTTTATGGCACTCTGGCTTCCTAATTCGATAGCCTTCGAGAAATCTTTGCATGAATTTACTTTATCTCCAATTTTATTGTAAGCCAAACCTCTTAAATTATAAGCAATATAATCTCTTGGATTTAAAGCCAGTGACGAAGTACAGTCTTTGACAGCTTCATTAAATTTTGATAATTTAAAGTTGACATTCGCGCGTCCCGTAAAAACATCAGCATTCATGTCGTCGAGTTCGATGGTTTTGTTAAAATCGTCCATTGCACCTTTTAAATCATTCAATTGGTATTTGGCGACACCGCGATTTTGGTAAGCTTCAACGAATTTTGAATTTTTGCCAATGGCTTTTGTGTAATCAGCAATTGCGCTTTTGTAATTTCCGGCTGCAGCCTTGTTAAAAGCTTTATTAAAATAAATTTCTGCGGTTTGTGACCACGACGAAAAGCTTATCATAATAAATGATAATAATAGTAGGTTTTTCATAAAACTAATTTGGGATTAGTGATTAATTATTTCAGACGAATTTAGTAAAGTTTTGTTTTTGTAAAGAAATTCTTTGGTAAAATAATTATGAATTCTGTTTTGGAATCTACCTTAAGGATTATTTTTTGTTCAACATAAGTCCATCGCTGCAGCAAGTCCAGACTTTTGTCTGCTTTAGATTTCTGCCAGGCAAAAACCATGTTTTAAGGCTTTGATTGTGTTTTTGAATTTTGAATAAGTGAAAAGAATCAAATAATAAATGAAACCTCATAAATAATAATTGATGTCATGAGAGTAGAAAACATATTATACATTTGTCTCACAACAAGCAAAATAAAAAATAGTGAGCCAAAAATTACGTCTAATATTTTTCTTTTTTTTCTTTCTTGCCTGGCAGATTTCGAATGCTCAGAATGTGCAGATCGACAGCTTAATGAGAATGCTGCATTATACTAAAATTGACACTTCAAAAGTCAATCAGTATAATAAAATTGCCGATTTGTATAAAGAAATCAACCCCGATTCGACTTTGTTTTATGCTCAAAAAGCAGCAGGTTTAAGCTTGAAATCAGGTTTTACTTTTGGACTTGCAGCTGCTTACGTTAATGAAGGAAATGCTTCGATCATTTTAGGAAATTATCCAAATGCGCTGCAATATTTTAAAAAAGCACAGCGGGAATTTAAAAAACTATTAGAAGAAGATTCCGGTAAAAAAGTAAAAAGCGGCCTGGCACGCACGTATGCCAGTTCCGGTGTGGTTTATTCGGAATTAAGCAATCAGATTCTGGCTTTGAAAAACTACGAAGAAGCTTTAAGATTATATCAGGAAATTGAGGATCAAAGCAGTGTTTCTAAAGCTCTGAACAATATTGGAATTATTTATAAATCGCAGCAAAACTATTCAAAAGCACTGGAATATCTAAAAAAAGCATCTAAAATTCAATCGGCTTTAGGAGAACAAAATGCGCCCGTTACTTTAACAAACATTGGTGCGATTTATTTTGAAACCGGACAAAATAAAAACGCTTTGCTGTACTATGAAAAAGCAAAAAAACTTTTTGAAAGCAATGACAATAAACGCGGCTTTGCCCTTTTATGCAATTATCTGGGCGATTATTATAAAAAAGAAAACAACATTAATCTTGCCAATGAATATTATATAAAATCATTGAATTTGTATGAAGAATTGCAAAATAAATTTGGTGCTTCACTTTCCTTATACAATATTGCAGGTCTGCTTCAGGATCAAAAAAAATATAAAGAAGCCATGCCTTTTGCAGAAAAGTCATTGGCTTACGCCAAAGAAATAGGGGTCCTGGACCAGACATACCATTCTGAAAAATTATTAAGCGAATTGTACGAAGGTTTAAATGATCCTAAAGCGGCGTTGCTTCATTATAAAAATTATGTTGAAGCCCGGGACAGCATTATTAACGAAACTACAAGTCAGAAATTTGCACTGGCAGAAGTCAATTACGAATACAGGAAAAAAGAAGCGTTATTGTCTGAAAAAAACAAAAGGCAGATTCAGTTTATAGTTTTCTCTATTTTAGGTGCCTTGCTTTTAATTGCCCTGATCCTGGTAATTTATAACCGAATGCAGGTAAAACGCCAGCTTACACTAAAAAAAGAAGTTGCCGAGTACGAACAGAAAGCACTGCATTTGCAAATGAATCCGCATTTTGTATTTAACTGCCTGAGTTCGATTTCGAGTTTTATTGTTCAGAACGGAACTGACTCTGCATTGAAATATTTATCTAAATTCTCCAAGCTGATGCGGCTTACACTCGAATATTCAAAAGGTTCACTGATTCCGATTGATAAAGAAATTGAAAGCCTGCAAAATTATCTGGAATTGGAAAAGCTTCGTTTTCACGACAAATTTGAGTTTGAAATTAAGTCAAGCGAAAAAGTTGAATTTAATATGGGGCTTCCGCCTCTGTTGATTCAGCCATTTGTAGAAAATGCTATTCTTCATGGAATAGTGCCTAAAGAAGGAACCGGAAAAATTGAAGTTGATTTTGATGTAGAAAACGAGCAGTTAATCTGCACGATTAAGGATGACGGAATCGGTTTGTCTGAGTCCAGACATTTAAAAGAAAACTCCGTCACAGCCCATAAATCAATGGCTTTGGGAATCACAAAGAAACGTTTGGAAATCATGGAATCCATAACCTCCAAATCAGCACAAATAGAAATCATCGAATTAAAATCTGACGATAAAAAAACAGGGACAAAAGTCGTATTGCGTCTGCCTGTTCAATATATACCATAATACCAAACAAATGATAACAGCAGTATTAATAGAGGACGACAAACATTTGAGAACGGGTTTAAAAGCGCTTTTAGAACGTTACACAAATGATATTTTGATTATTGGCGAAGCCGAAAGTGTAAAAACCGGAATTGCCGTTATTGAAAAACTAAGGCCTCAGGTTATTTTTCTGGATATTCATTTAACCGACGGAACGGGTTTTGATATTCTCGAAAGACTAAATAAAGTAAACGGAAAATTAAATGCACACATCGTATTTATCACTGCGCACGAGCAATACGCTGTAAAAGCATTTAAATTTAGTGCTCTCGATTTTATCCTGAAACCTGTTGATCCGGAAGAATTGCAAGACACAATGGCGAAAATAAAAGAAGCCGTTGGAAAAAATAATTCTTTTGAGAACATTGATTTGCTGCTGGAAAATATTCGAAAAAAAGTAGACAATTTTAAAAGAATTGCGCTTTCTACAAGCGATGGAATTCATTTGTTTGAAGTTTCGGATATCATTCGCTGTGAAGCAAAAATTAATTACACGCAGTTTTTTATTAAAAATCACAAACCAATCTTAATTTCTAAAACACTTAAAGAATACGAAGAACTGCTTTCTGAACATGGTTTTGAACGTATTCACCAATCGCATCTGATCAATTTGTCTTACCTGAAATCGTATATAAAAACCGATGGCGGTTATGTAATTATGGCCGATAATTCGAATATTCCGATTGCACAGAGTAAAAAAGAAAAACTTCAGGAGTTAATAAATGCCCTGTAATTATTATCCCCAATAACCAAAAAATAATCATTAGTTATGAGAAAAAAATTACCCATATTTTTACTTTTTTTCACCGTTATATTAAAAGCTCAGGTTTTGACTTTTGCTGATCCAACATTTAAAGCAATGCTGGTAAATGGCGGTGCGGCAAATTTTACGGCTTTTTCGGGAGGCGTGGCGGTAACGAGAATCGATACTAATTTTGATAACCAGATTCAGGTATCAGAAGCGGCTTTAATCGATAAACTATGGATAGAAGGTGCTAATGCAAATTCAGTAACCAATATCCAGGGAATTGAAGGTTTTGCAAATGTAACTGAATTAGGTTTTAACGGAATCAGCACGACTTCTATTAATTTGACCGGGATGCCGAATTTAAAAACAATTTACGTGAAAAGCCCGACACTGACCACAGCATCAGTTTCCGGAATGAATGGTTTAACGGGTGTTACTTTTATGGGAAATCCGGTAATGACTTCTTTAGATATTTCTAATTGTCCCAGCCTTTCTAATATTGCAGCACAGCAAAATCCGGTTTTTTCGATATTAAATTTCACAAGTCTTTCAGGATTAAAACAATTGTATTTAGAAGATAATGTTTTGGCTGAACTTGATTTAACCGGCTGCCCCAACTTAGAATATTTTAATGCCGTAAACAATAAACTGACAGGCATAAATGTTTCCGGATTAACAAAACTAACTACATTTTTAATAACTGACAATCCAACTTTAACAGACATAAATGCTGCAGGCTGTACATTGCTCAACTTTCCACAATCGACTTTTCTTTTGTATCACGGAATAACAACAGCAGATTTTTCAAATTGCTCGAGTTTACAAAATTTACAAATCCCGGATAATTTGCTGACTGCTTTAAATTTATCAGGCTGCAGCGCTTTGCAGGGATTAAATGTAAAAAACAATACGCTGACTACTTTAAATTTAACAGGATGTTCTGCGCTTGCTGCTATAGACTGTAGTAACAATCAGTTAACGGCATTAGATTTGAGTTCGTCTCCAAATGTTACTGACCTCAGAGCAGCAACAAATTCTATTTCAAATTTAAATTTAACGGGTGCAGTCAGTTTAAAAAATGTGTATCTGAATTCTAATCAAATCCTTTCCTTAAATGTTTCAGGAAATACCAATTTGGAAATTTTGGAACTGGATAATAATCCAACATCAAATTTAGAACTTTCAGGATGTACAGCTTTAAAAAGTTTAGCTGTTCAGGATATTCCGTTGGTAACCGGGGATTTTTCAAATTGCAGTTCGCTTACATTCATCAGCAGTACCAGCAGTGTACTGAACTCCATAAATGTTCAGGGATGCAGCGCACTGAAAACGCTTACACTTGCCGGAACAAATGTTCAAAAAGCGCCTCTTACTTCTTTGAATTTATCCGGGTTAACCAATTTAGAAACGCTATCCTGTAGTTACAATAATGTGAACTCCATTGATTTAACGGGATGCAGCGCATTAAATAATGTTTCTTATTTTGATATGCCTTTAGCGGCTGTTGATTTCTCTGATTCGCCAAATATTGCCATTTTAAACATTACCAAAACAGGATTGATAAACATTGATATTTCAAATTTTTTAACCTTTCAGTCTTTGACCGTAAATGACAATCAGGATTTAAAAATGATATTTGCGAAGAATGGACGTGATGAAGATTTGTTTATCAATACAGGAAATCCAAACTTAATTTTTGTTTGTCAGGACGACGCCAATGTTGCCGAAACAAAAAGTTATTTAACCGGTTTAGGCCTGACTTCAGTTGTTGTAAATTCGTATTGCAGTTTTAACCCGGGCGGGAATTATAATACCATAACAGGAACAATTGCTTTTGATGTTGATCATAATGGATGCGACGCTGCCGATTCTAAACAAGCCAATGTAAAAGTGAATTTAATTGATGGTTCTTTAATAAGTTCAACCTTTACAGATGCTAATGGAAAATATACCTTCTTTACCGATGCAGGAAATTTTAATATACTAACAGCGGTTGAAAATCCTGCTTTGTTTTCTATCTCACCACTAGCACCAGCGGTTTCATTTGCAGATAACAATAATAATACTGCGATACAAAACTTTTGCGTAAGCGCATCAGGAGTAAACAGCGATGCTGAAATTGTAATTGCGCCTATATATCCTGCAAAACCCGGATTTATGGCCTGGTATGAAATTTTGATTCGAAATAAGGGAAACCAAACGCTAAATGGAACAGTTGATTTTATATACAATCAAAATATACTGCATTACGGAATCGCAACGCTGGCACCAAACATTCAGACTCCGGGTGTAATGGGCTGGAATTATTCTGATTTACTTCCGTTTGAAAGCAGAAGAATTTATGTTGGATTAAATGTAAATAGTCCGGTTCAAAATCCGCCTGCGAATATTGGCGATATTTTAAGCTTTACTGCGACGATAAATCCAGTTACGGGAGACATTCTTCCGGCAGATAATCAATTTGTCTTTAATCAGGAAATAGTGGGTTCTTTTGATCCAAATGATATTACTTGTCTGGAGGGTGAGAACGTTTCGCCATCGACAATTGGAGATTACCTGCATTACGGAATCAATTTTGAAAACACAGGAACTGCCGAAGCTGAAAATGTAGTGGTAAAAGTAGTTATCGATGAAACGAAATACGATATTAATTCGCTTCAGTTGTTAGATGCGTCCCATTCTGTAAAGGTTGTGATTAAAGGAAATATCGCCGAGTTTATCTTTGCTAAAATTAATCTGAGTGTATCAAAAACACCGCCGGTTGGAGGCCATGGAAATATTCTGTTTAAAATAAAAACACTGCCGTCACTTAATTCAGGCGATGCCGTAGAAAAAGAAGCCAGCATTTATTTTGATTACAACGAAGCAATTGATACCAACACAGCCGAAACTATTTTTAAATCGCTGGGGAATAAAGATTTTGAAAAAGACAGCACTATTAGAATATATCCAAACCCAACAAAAGGAGAGGTGTTTATCAATTGTGAGAATGCAATTAAAAGAATTGAATTGTTTGATGTTCAGGGAAGGATACTACAGTCTGTAATAGAAAATAAAAACAGTTCTAAAATTAATCTTTCAGATAAATCAAACGGTTTGTACTTCATCAGAATCACTTCTGAAAAAGGAATTTCTGTTGAAAAAATAATTAAGGAATAAATTTAGGTACAGATTTTATTCTGGTTTAAAAAGCCTTTCAAAGTTTTACGACTTTGAGAGGCTTTTTTTATGATTTTTTATTTTTTTAAACTTTAAATTTTTGAATGTGTTTAGAATATAAATTGACACCAAAAACTATTGCTCCCATTACAAATGGGACAAAGTGAGAAATTTGCCAAAAAAGTTCATTTCCGGTTTTCAATCCTTCATCTGATACTTGAAATATACCCAATCCTATAAAGAAAAGGCATATAACAAATAAAATAAATTGGATTTTATAATTTATCTTACTCATAGATATTAAATTTCATAAGCATCAATGAAGAATATTGAAGTAATAAGGTACTTATCAAATGTAATAAATTCTTCAGTTTTTTTGCTTTTTGGATTATTTTAGGAGGATTATGTCAGTGAAATTCAAATTGAAGTTAGTAGTAAATATTGATTTGTAAAAAATAAAATCTTAGAATAAAAAAAAAGCCTGAGAAATTTATTCTCAGGCTTTGTGACCATGGAGGGATTTGAACCCTCACGCCCTTACGAGCACCACCCCCTCAAGATGGCGAGTCTACCGTTTCTCCACATGGCCAAAAATGAAAAAAGGTCAAGTAATATAAATTACTCGACCTCTTGTGACCCGACTGGGGCTCGAACCCAGGACCCCATCATTAAAAGTGATGTGCTCTACCGACTGAGCTATCGAGTCATTGCTTTCAAGAAACTTATTTTGTAAATCACAAATTTTGTGACCCGACTGGGGCTCGAACCCAGGACCCCATCATTAAAAGTGATGTGCTCTACCGACTGAGCTATCGAGTCATATTCGTTTCTTGAATGCGGGTGCAAATATAAGGAGTTTATTTTATTATTTGCAAGCAATTTTATTATAAATTTGTCTTTTTTTAACCAAAGTTTACAATCCCTTAATTTATAGGGTTTTATTAAAATGAAAAAAATCGTCTTATTAGGATATATGGGTTGCGGAAAGTCAACAATTGCCCAAAACTTATCAAAAATTACAAATATTCCTTTTCTTGATTTAGATAATTGCATCGAAAAAAAAGCAAATTTATCTATAAAAGAGATTTTCGAGCAGCATGGAGAAATCTATTTTAGGAAATTAGAACACCAAATGTTTCTGGAATTACTTCAGTCTTCAGAAAATAGCATTATTGGTTTAGGCGGAGGAACTCCATGTTACGCCAATAATCATTTATTATTGCAAAGAGATGATATTACCTCTGTTTATTTAAAAGCTTCAATCGAAACTCTATACAATAGATTAGTGTACAATAAAAGTAAAAGACCTTTAATTGCCAATATGGAGGAGGAAGAAATGAAAGAGTTTATCGCCAAACATTTATTCGACAGGAGCTTTTATTATAATCACGCACAGCATAAAGTGGTGGTAGATAATAAAACTGTCGATGAGACGGTTCAGGATATTTTAGAAATTCTAGCTTAAAAATGCGTAATCGCCGCCGTTTTCATCAAAAACGACCTGAACATGCTCTAATAGAGATGTTGATAATGAAATTCCCTTAAAATCGGCTTTTACAGGGTATTTTTTATGATTTCTGTCTACAAGTACTGCCGTCTTGAATTTTTTAAGCGGAACGTCCAGAAAATGACGAACAGCATAAATTAATGTAGTGCCTGAGTTTAGGACATCATCAACTAAAACTAATCCTTTATTGGAATATTCTTCTGCAGATAAAGATGTCTGAATAGGAGACTGCGGATTTTGTTTGTCGACTTTTACTTCGCAAAGCGAAACTTTAAGAGTAGATATATCGCTTAGAACAGTGGCAATTTTTTGAGCAAAAACGGAACCGCTGGAAGCAATTCCGGCAATTACAACTTCTTCTTCGTCAACAAATGTCTCGTAAATTTGATAAGCGATACGTTTTATTTTGTGTTCGATTTCCTGGTTGGTTAAGATGATGTTTTTGCTCATGATTTATTTTTTTGCTAAAATAGTATATAAATTCCAAATTTTTTAAATTCCAAATTCCAATTTTTGTTGAGGTTGGAATTTGGAATTTAAAAAATTTGAGATTTAGATTTCGTCTTCATCATCAATAAAGTCATTGCCGTAATCGTCAATATCCCTTCTGTCTTTCTTTGTAGGTCTCCCGGTTCCGGATTTACGATAATGTTCTTTAGAAAGTTTTAATAACTCTAAATGTTCGTAAGCTTCCGGAGGTGTTTCGTTTTTACGATATATATCAACAAGTTTGGCTCCGACACGATTTTCCGGAATATCCAGTACGGTTATAATTTGTGTAATCTGATCTTTTCTAAAGGTAATTCTATCAGTAGGAAAAACCTCTTTTGATGGTTTTGCAACCTGCCCGTTAACAGTAACCTGATTCTTTTTGCAGGCTTCTGTTACCATGTTTCGTGTTTTGTAATAACGCACGCACCATAAGTATTTATCTATTCTCATAATTTTTCTAAAATAGAAGTTAAATTCTTTACAAAAATAAATCAATATTGTATCTTGCGCACCTAAAAAATTAACAATAATGAATAAATTTAAATATTACTTTGTTTTACTAATTGCAAGCATCACTATAATTTCTTGTAACAAAGACAAAGATGAACCGGAACAAGTTCCTTTAAGGGATTATAAGGTACAATATGCAGCTGATAAGGATTCGATTGTTAAGTATTTAAAGACTAATTATATAAAGGAAGTAACGGCTAATTTTGATATTACGATTGAAAAAATCCCTGCGGGCGGTACACAGGTTTCTATATGGGATCAGACAACGTATCCTTTACAGATTAGAAAAGTTTATAATAATGATGTTGATTATGAGGTATATTATTTGATTCTGAACAAAGGTGTAGGACAATCTCCATTAAACAGTGACAGAATTAATGCTTCATACAGAGGAACTTTATTAAACGGAACACAGTTTGATTCGTCTTACGGTTTAGGTAGAAGTTTTGAATTATATATGAATTCTTCTCAGGCCGTAATTGATGGCTGGGGTGAGATTTTCCCGCAATTCAAAACCGGTACGCCAAATGCTGCCGGCCCGGATGGTACAATAACTTATAAAGATTATGGAGCTGGTGTAATGTTTTTACCTTCTGGTCTTGCTTATTATGGAGGCGGTACAGACAATATTCCTGCTTATTCTCCTTTAGTATTTAGTTTTAAATTGTTTGATCTGCAAAGATTAGATCATGATGGCGATGGTGTTTTGGATGTGAACGAAGATATAAACGGTGACGGATATGTTTATGATTTAAGAAACACTACAAAATTCCCAACTCCGCCGGCGACTATGAAAGATGATACAGATGGCGATGGTATTGCTGATTTTGTTGATACGGATGATGACGGAGATGGTTTTTCTACCTATTATGAAGTTACAAAACCTACCAATCAGGTTGGATGGGTAGATGGAGTATTTAATGGTTTAAGCACCTATTATCCTTGGGATCCGGTTGCTGATAATCCAAACACGCCAAATACAGATGAAACTGAGCCAAGAGGAATTCCAAGAAGACCAACAGGTGCTCTTGCTAATCCTGCTCTTCCGGAATCAATAACAAATCCTAAGAGTTATGTGCCTGCAGATTATACTGCTGCCGGAAGACTAAGAATTCATTTGGATAAAACATATCCTTTTCCAAGAAAATAAACTTTAATTTAAATTCATAAAAAAACCTCGAAATTCAATTTCGAGGTTTTTTGTTTTATAAAGTAAGAAAACTGAAAATTATTTTCTTTTGATAACTCTTTCTACAGCTTCAACAATCGCCTGATTGTTTAATTTGTATTTGTTCATTAACTGCTCCGGAGTTCCAGATTCACCAAAACTATCTTGTACTGCAACAAATTCCTGTGGAGTTGGATTGTTCAACGCTAATACTCCCGAAACACTTTCTCCAAGACCTCCAAGATAGTTGTGCTCTTCTGCAGTAACGACACATTTAGTTTTTGCAACTGATTTTAAGATCGCTTCTTTGTCAAGAGGTTTAATAGTATGAATGTTGATTACTTCAGCAGAAATTCCTTTTGCTTCAAGAGCTTCTGCAGCAATAAGAGCTTCCCAAACTAAGTGACCTGTAGCAATAATAGTTACATCAGTTCCTTCGTTTAATAAAATTGCTTTTCCTATTACGAATGGCTCATCAGCAGGAGTAAAGTTAGGCACAACAGGACGGCCGAAACGTAAATACGCAGGACCATGATGATCTGCTAATGCAATTGTTGCGGCTTTAGTCTGGTTGTAATCGCAAGTATTGATTACGGTCATTCCTGGTAACATTTTCATTAATCCGATATCTTCTAAGATTTGGTGGGTTGCACCATCTTCTCCTAATGTCAAACCAGCGTGAGAAGCACAGATTTTTACGTTTTTATCTGAGTAAGCAACAGATTGACGGATCTGGTCGTAAACTCTTCCTGTTGAAAAGTTGGCGAAAGTTCCTGTAAATGGAATTTTTCCTCCAATTGTTAAACCTGCAGCAATACCAATCATATTCGCTTCTGCAATTCCAATCTGGAAAAAACGCTCCGGATGATTTTTTTTGAAATCATCAAATTTTAATGAACCAATTAAATCGGCACATAATGCTACAACATTTTCGTTTTTTTGACCTAATTCAGTCATTCCCGCTCCAAAACCAGAACGGGTATCTTTACTTCCTGTATTTGTATATTTTTTCATTTTGTTTCTTTTGAGATGCTATGTCTCCAAGTATGGTTAAGCTCATGGCTGTAACTGACATCGAGACTAAAAAGCTTTTTTAATAATCGATTTGATCCGGAGAATAATTTTGAGATAATGCTTTTTCTAATTGCTCATCATTTGGAGCTTTTCCATGCCAGGCATGAGTATGCATCATAAAGTCTACTCCGTTACCCATTTCAGTGTAAAGTAAAATACAAACAGGTTTTCCTTTTCCTGTTCTGGATTTTGCATCATTTAATCCTGCAAGGATCGCATCGATATTATTTCCTTCTTTTATTTCTAAAACATCCCAGTCAAAAGCTTCAAACTTAGTACGAAGACTTCCCATTGGTAAAACTTCATCCGTAGTTCCGTCAATTTGCTTTCCGTTAACATCTACAGTTGCAATAAGATTGTCTACTTTTTTAGCAGAAGCATACATGATAGCTTCCCAGTTTTGACCTTCCTGCAATTCTCCGTCACCGTGTAAAGTAAATACCAAATGATTATCACCATTTAATTTTTTAGCTTGTGCCGCCCCAAGAGCAACAGATAAACCTTGTCCTAATGATCCGGATGCCATACGAACTCCAGGTAAACCTTCGTGAGTTGTTGGATGTCCTTGTAAACGAGAATTTAATAACCTAAAAGTGGCAAGTTCTGAAATAGGGAAATAGCCGCTGCGTGCTAAAACGCTGTAAAATACTGGAGAAATATGACCATTTGAAAGGAAGAAAATATCTTCTCCAATTCCGTCCATATCAAAACCTTCTTTGCGGTCCATAATATTTTGGTATAATGTTACCAGAAACTCAGTACAGCCTAGTGATCCCCCTGGGTGACCAGAGTTTACAGCATGTACCATTCTAAGAATATCTCTTCTTACTTGGATCGTTAAATCGCTTAATTGTTGTGTGTTAGGCTTCATTTTGTATGTAAAAGTTAAACTATTGCAAATGTAATTTTTATTTTGCGGGAACACAAGTGATTTTGCGCTTTAAAATGTTAGGGCTGTAAATAATTAGATGAATTTCGTTGTCTTTTATACAAATAAAAGCTTGTGGTTAAAGCAAGTTCTCTATTGAAGTTTTTATTCTTTCTGTTTCTTCAGATGATGATATGAAAGACGTATTCTTTATGATGAGTTCTAGATTTTGGTCATTTAATGTGGCAACATTTGCTGATCCAATTGAGATTTTGATAGTCTTTATCTTTTCAGAAACCAGTCTTTTTCCCAATTCGTCTGCTGTAAGTTCTTTAAATACAGCCGGAATTAATTTTAAAGAGTTTAAAACTATATGTCTTTCTGTTTCCAGATACGAATCAATATCAATTAAAAGATTTATGGGTGCTGGTATAATATTATTTAATTCTTCGGCAGCATCTTTGACCCCGCGTTTAAATTGTAATGCCCCGGTTAGTTGTGTCTCGTCAACATTATTTGAAGTAAATAGGCGAGGATAGTTTTGAGGCTCAATAAAAGTTAAACCTGCTATTTGAGAACTTTTAATTATGGTAATATTAGGTTCTGAATAATGATTGGTGTAATTGGCAATCATTAACAAATGCGATTTTTTCCTTTGCTGTGATTCCACAATAATCCCGCTAATACTCCTGCCATTTGTTAATAATAATTCCAGCTTTGGTAAACTGGAATCATTATCTGTAGTTCTTGCCAAATCTGTTAAATCCTTAAACCATGTGTTTAAGTCTTTCATTAAATGCTTTTTATAATCTGACATCATTATAATTGATTTTCTATGTATTTTAATATTTCAGAATCTGGAAGGCTTCCATATGAATAGGCTGCAAGCTGAAATGTCAGATAAAAATTCTTGTCTTTGAGTTCCATTTTGATTGCGTCAAAATCATCTGTATTAATTAAATGAATCGTGTTTAATTTTTCTTTTAATGCTTCTTTGCCCATTTCATCAATGCAAATGCTTTTTATTATAAATTCAACACTCTCAAACATCACACTCGTAAGTCTGTTAAGAGGAGTTTCGTCAAATGATGTAAAAGTATCCCAGTCTACTTCAATTTTTATTTCATAACCGGCAATTTCATTTATTTTGTTTTGAAATGCCGGAAGTTCATTTGACTTAATTGATTCTGCTAAACGTCTTTCTGCTAATCCCATAATTATGTGTTTAAATTATTTTGTGGCAAAAATACTACTTTTTTAAGATTTACTTTTGTATTAGATAATAATTAACACATTGCTTAAAACAATAAAGACTTAATATATATATTCTGAGTTATATTTTCAAAAATCTGATTATCAATAAAAAAAGCCCAAAATGGGCTTTAAAATGTCGGGCAGATGTTTTTTAGTTATTATCGCCCTCGCTGTAGAAATTATTTTCTTCATCTTCAGATCCAATCTCTTCCTGATTGTCATCTAGTTCTGAACCCGGAACGTCAAGATCGTCACCAAGTTTGTCACTGTTTTGTTTCCATTCATGATTGTCCTGATTGATAATTCTTTCTCCAGAAATATCTTCCGGATCAATATCTTCTAATTTGTCTTCCTGATTATAAATATCTTCATTTGAAGGATAATTTAAATTTTCAAGATTTCTTTCGATTTGATCTTCGTTTGTATTTTTATCTTCTGAATTTGCCATGATTTCTATAATTTAAATGAATCGATTTTACTCGTTGTGTTAGGATATTAAAATTAAGCAATGAATTTTGGCAGGCGTTATATTTTTGCAGTTTAATTGTTGCAAATTTTGCATTATCACTCACGTTTGCCTTTAAGGTTCTGAGTTCATTTCTTTTTTATCTCATTTTGTAATTTTTTCAAATGAGATAAAATCAAAAAGAATTTGTCACCGGAAATATGATTTTTCTATTTTGATTTGAGTTTCATTTTTGTAATTATCTAATTGACAAATTTTCTAATTAAATTTCCCTTAAATTGATTTATCTTTGCCGTCCCGAACAATAGGGAGAAAAACGAATTTATGAAGTTTGATTTATTACAAAAAGATCCGCAGTCTAAAGCAAGAGCGGGAAGCATTACTACTGATCACGGCGTAATCGAAACGCCTATTTTTATGCCTGTTGGAACAGTTGCCTCTGTAAAAGGTGTGCATCAGCGCGAACTAAAAGATGATATTAACCCGGATATTATTCTGGGAAACACTTACCACTTATATTTACGTCCGCAGACCGAAATTCTTGAAAAAGCAGGAGGACTGCACAAGTTCATGAATTGGGATCGTAATATTTTGACTGATTCTGGGGGGTATCAGGTATATTCTCTTTCTTCAAACAGAAAAATTAAAGAAGAAGGCGTAAAATTCAAATCGCATATTGATGGTTCTTACCACTTTTTTACTCCCGAAAATGTGATGGAAATCCAGCGTACAATTGGTGCAGATATTATTATGGCATTCGACGAGTGTACGCCATACCCGTGCGATTACAGATATGCGCAAAGATCAATGCACATGACACACAGATGGTTAGATCGTTGTATTAATCACTTGGAAAAAGTGCCTTATAAATATGGTTACGAACAAACGTTTTTTCCAATTGTTCAGGGAAGCACGTACAAAGACCTGCGCCGTCAGTCTGCAGAATATATTGCAAATTCAGGTCAGCAGGGAAATGCCATTGGCGGATTATCTGTAGGAGAACCTGCAGAAGAAATGTACGCAATGACTGAAGTAGTCTGCGAAATTCTGCCAGAAGACAAACCACGTTATTTAATGGGTGTTGGAACTCCTATAAATATATTAGAAAATATCGCGTTAGGAATTGATATGTTTGACTGTGTTATGCCAACACGTAACGCGAGAAACGGAATGCTGTTTACGGCAAACGGAACGATCAATATCAAAAATAAAAAGTGGGAAGCAGATTTTTCTCCAATTGATGAAATGGGACATACTTTTGTAGATACAGAATATACAAAAGCTTATTTACGCCATTTGTTTGCTGCCAATGAATATTTGGGGAAACAAATTGCCACAATTCATAACCTTGGCTTCTATATGTGGTTGGTTCGTGAGGCTAGAAAACATATCTTAGCAGGCGATTTCAGACCATGGAAAGAAATGATGGTTAAAAATATGAGTCAAAGACTTTAAAAAAGTTTCAGGTTTCAGGTTTCATGTTCTGTAAAGAACTCAAACCTGAAATAAAAAAAACAAAAAATATATATGCTGTCAATAATAGATAAATACATCTTAAAAAGATATCTCGGAACATTTTCTGTGATGCTGCTTTTGTTTGCGCCAATCGGGATCGTAATTGACGTTTCTGAAAAAGTAAATAAGATGCTTGAAAACAAGATTCCGTTTATGGATATTGCTTTCTATTATTACAATTTCACTATTTATTTTATAAACTCTTTGTTTCCGATATTTTTGTTTTTATCGGTAATCTGGTTTACTTCAAAACTGGCAAACAATACAGAGATTATTGCGATTTTAAGTTCGGGTATTTCGTTTACGCGTTTCCTTCGTCCTTATATTATAGGGGCTACAATTGTTTCTATTTTTGTTTTGCTGATGGGATTTTTTATTGTTCCGGCGGCAAGTGAAGGTTATAATAATTTTAGGTACACCTATTTGAAAGGAAACGGAAAGGAGCTCATGCGGGGCGAAAACACCAATGTTTACAGACAGATCAATGATCACGATTTTATTTTTGTAAACAGTTTTAACGAAGAGTCGAAAACAGCCTTTAATTTTACGCTTGAACATTTTGAAAAAGACAAGCTGACCTATAAAATTACGGCAAGCCGAATTAAGTGGGATTCGAAACTGAAAACATATATTTTATATGATTATTCAAAAAGAACCGTTGGAGATTTGAATGATGTTATCGAAAAAGCACCGGAAAAAAATATAAAGTTTAAGTTTGAACTTGCTGATTTGACACCGGTTGTATACATCGCAGAAACGCTGACGTTAGGAAAGCTGATTGATTTTATAGCAAAAGAAAGAAAAAGAGGTTCAGGAAATATAAATACTTATTTAGTAGTGCTGTATAAAAAATACAGTATACCGGTTTCTGCATTTATTCTGACAATTATTGCCGTATCTGTTTCTTCAATGAAACGCCGAGGCGGAATGGGAATGAACCTTGCAATTGGAATTGCAATTGCATTTTCATTCGTATTTTTTGATAAAATATTTGGTACTCTTGCCGAAAAATCTACTTTCTCACCTTTATTAGCCGTTTGGTTTCCAAACATAGTTTTTGGAATTCTGGCCGTTTATCTATTACGTAATGCGAAACGATAATTTAAAAAGTTATTTAAATCTTCATTTAATTGTTTTTATCTGGGGTTTTACGGCTATTCTTGGAGCGTTGATTACTATTGATGCTGAAAATCTGGTATGGTTCAGAATGCTGATTGCAGGAATTTTTCTGGGCGGATTTATTATTTATAAAAGACAGTCTTTTAAAATATCTGCACAATCTTTTGCCAAATTAATTTTCGTTGGATTATTAATTGCCATGCATTGGATCTTCTTTTTTAAAGCCATTCATGTATCAAATGTTTCCATAACACTATCTATTTTTTCACTCGGGGCTTTTTTTGCTTCGCTGCTGGAACCGTTATTTTATGGAAGAAAGATTTTATGGTATGAAGTTTTCTTCGGATTAATTATCATTGCAGGCCTTGGATTGATTCTGCAGGTCGAAATTAAATATCTTACAGGCGTATATTATGCATTGATTTCCATAATTTTGGGAGTTTTATTTACGCTCATGAACGGAAAATTAATCTCAGATCATGAACCTTCAGTTATAACTTTTTATGAATTTGGAGCAGGAGTTTTCTTTATCTCTGTTTATTTTTTAGTGATGGGAAAGTTCAACGCAGACTTTTTTGTAATGTCATTAAATAACTGGATTTTGCTGTTGATTTTAGCTTCTGTCTGCACCGCTTATGCTTTTACGGCATCTGTAAAAGTTATGCAGCGATTAACGCCGTATACAGTAATGCTAACCACCAATTTAGAACCGGTTTACGGTATTTTGCTGGCTTATTTTATTCTTGGAGGAAAAGAAAAAATGAGTACAGAATTTTATATTGGCGCTGTAATAATTGTAATTACAGTTATTCTTAATGGTGTTTTTAAACATTACCAGAACAAAGACAAAGTGTAGTATTTGTCTTATTTTTAAATTGCATTTTTTCATTTTAAAGACGAAATAATAATACGAATAGTATAATATTTTTATATTTGCGGTTCGATTTAAAAACAAAATTCAAAAATCCATGGAATATTTAGATTTTGAGCTTCCAATAAAAGAACTTGAAGAACAGTTAGAAAAGTGTGTTATAATTGGAAAAGAATCTGAAGTTGACGTTACGCCAACTTGTAAAGAAATCAACAAAAAATTAGAACAAACTAAGAAAGAAATATATAAAAACCTTACGGCTTGGCAGCGTGTGCAATTGTCAAGACATCCAAACAGACCTTATACATTAGATTACATCAGAGCAATCTGCGGCGATACTTTCTTAGAACTTCATGGAGACAGAGGTTTTAAAGATGATAAAGCAATGGTTGGAGGTCTTGGAAAAGTAAACGGACAATCGTTTATGATCATTGGCCAGCAAAAAGGTTTTAATACAAAAACACGTCAGTACCGTAATTTTGGTATGGCAAATCCTGAAGGATACCGTAAAGCACTTCGTTTAATGAAAATGGCGGAGAAATTTGGTATTCCGGTTTTAACTTTAGTAGATACTCCGGGTGCATATCCAGGGCTTGAGGCTGAAGAAAGAGGACAGGGAGAAGCTATTGCGAGAAATATTTTTGAAATGGTTCGTCTGCAGGTGCCAATCATAACGATTATTGTTGGAGAAGGTGCTTCTGGAGGAGCATTAGGAATAGGTGTTGGAGATAAAGTTTATATGTTAGAGAATACTTGGTATTCTGTAATTTCTCCGGAATCATGTTCGTCTATTTTATGGAAAAGCTGGGAGTACAAAGAACGTGCTGCCGAAGCTTTAAAATTGACATCATCTGACATGAAAAAACAAAAACTAGTTGATGATGTAATTCCGGAACCACTAGGCGGAGCGCACTATGACCGTGAAACTACTTTTAAAACCGTAGCAGAATACATCACAAAAGGATATAACGAATTGAAAGATTTATCAACAGCCGAGCTGATTGCCCAAAGAATGGACAAATACAGCAATATGGGTGAGTATAAAGAGTAAATTCATATAATATGATTAAAAATCCGAAGCCCTGCGGTTTCGGATTTTTTTTTGGTTATCAACAAAAAAAACTTATTTATAAACATTTAATAGTTATAACTCGCTGACAATCTTTTTTTAAATTTTGTTACTTTCGCTATATGGAAAATTTCAAGAATGTAAGCCCTGTAAAGGTAGACAAAACCACTATTATTAATCTCGAAAAAGGTAAACTTCCGCCACAGGTTTTAGACCTGGAGGAGGCAGTACTTGGTGCAATGATGATTGATAAAAAGGGTGTAGATGACGTAATTGATATTTTACAGCCAGATGCTTTTTATAAAGATGCACACAAACATATTTTTGAAGCAATCTTGCAGCTTTTTACCGAAACACAGCCAATCGATTTATTGACAGTTTCGACGCAGTTAAAGAAAAACGGAAAGCTAGAACTAGCCGGAGGAGATTTTTATCTGATTCAGCTTACTCAGAAAATTGCTTCTTCTGCCCACATTGAATTTCACTCGCGTATTATTCTTCAAAAATTTATTCAAAGAAGTTTAATTAGGATTTCTTCTGAAATTATCGAAGAGTCTTATGATGAAACGACAGATGTTTTTGATTTGCTGGACAAAGCCGAGTCAAAATTGTATGAAGTAACGCAGGGGAATATTAAACGTAGTTCTGAAACTGCACAAAGTTTAGTTCTTCAGGCAAAGAAGCGTATTGAAGAAATTGCCGGTAAAGAAGGTTTGAGTGGTATTGCAACTGGTTTTGAAAAATTAGATCAGGTAACGTCCGGCTGGCAGCCTTCGGATTTAATTATTATTGCGGCACGTCCGGGTATGGGTAAAACAGCCTTTGTACTTTCGATGGCAAGAAATGTTGCCATTCAGTTCGGGCATGCAGTAGCCGTTTTCTCTCTGGAGATGGCATCGGTTCAGTTGATCACGAGGCTTATTTCTTCTGAAACGGGATTGTCTTCTGAAAAATTAAGAACAGGAAAATTAGAAAAACATGAATGGGAACAGCTGAGTACTAAAGTAAAAGATTTAGAAAAAGCACCTTTGTTTATTGATGATACGCCTTCGCTTTCCATATTTGATTTACGTGCGAAATGTCGTCGTTTGGCTTCACAACACGGAATTAAATTGATTATCATTGACTACTTACAGCTGATGACAGCCGGTGGAAATGGAAAAGGAGGAGGAAATCGTGAGCAGGAAATTTCTACAATTTCCCGAAACTTAAAGGCACTGGCAAAAGAGCTAAACGTGCCGGTAATTGCACTTTCGCAGTTGTCGCGTGCCGTTGAAACCCGTGGATCAAGCAAGCGTCCGCTGCTTTCGGATCTTCGTGAATCCGGAGCTATTGAACAGGATGCCGATATTGTATCATTTATTTATCGTCCTGAATATTATAAAATTGAAGAATGGGATGATGATGAAGCATCTCCAACTGCAGGTCAGGCAGAATTTATTATTGCAAAACACCGTAACGGTGGACTGGAAAATATTCGTTTAAAATTCTTAGGACATTTAGGTAAATTTGACAATCTTGAAGATTTTAGCGGTGGTTATGATGATCTGCCTTCAAAAATGAACCATGACGATAATCCGTTTATTACTAAAAACCTTCCTTCGGCCAATGAAGCATTTGGAAGCAATTTAAATGATGACGATGATGACAGCGACGTTCCGTTCTAATTAAAAATAAAAAACTAACAAAGAAATCTTTATGAGTTAACTGCTTATAAAGATTTTTTTTGTTTTATGATTCTCTACTCACACTTATAATTTCACAAAATAATATTTCTTATATAAAAATTAATTCGGTAGATTAGCAAAACCATAAACAATTCAAGAACTATTAACCAATTAAAATCTAAAAAAAACTATGAGTGAAAAAGCCTTTCCAGGACCTATCCAGGTACCTCTGTCTACAGCCAAGCAATGGGAAAAAAGATATGAGGATGACTCCACAATTGAAACCAGTGCAAACAAGGTAAAATCTTTTTTAATACCAAGACAAAGTTTAGAAAAAGTACTGGAACTCGGTACTGAAGCTGTTCGTGCTTATATTGGTATTAATGACCAGGACGAAAAAACATTGCTTTTTGTTGGCGCCAGGTATGACAAAGAAACAGATAAGTACATTGATGTGTACGCTCAGTCTTTGCTGCAAAATAAATCGGCTGAGTCTGCAGATGATATTGTTTTTGATGGAACGCGTCCTAGTCCGCCCTATTAATTTATTGTAAGTATATAAAATGAACGATGTTTTAATATACTCGACTTATTTTGTTTTACTAATAAATTTAATAGTCTACTCATATAGCTTTTTCCGAAAGGAAAAAGCTAATGTTTTTTTTGTTGCTTATTTAGCATTTTGCTTTGCCATGCAATTTACGATGGAACTATTGTATCATCTTTCGATGACTAATTTAATTGTTCTCAATACATTTTTTATAGGGCAAATGGTGTTACTTGGAATATTTTATAATTCATTGACAACGATAAGGATTCAAAAAATATTCATCAAAATCAGCTTAATTATTGCTTTACTGGTTTTATTGATACAATTTAGTATGGATTCGAGTGAGTTTTTGAAGTTTAATTTATTTGAAATTACCTTAACCAATCTGCTTACAGTAATTTTCGCTTTGTTTCACCTTTACAATATGCTCACAGAAAGTAAGACATATTATTATACTACTGTGGGGCTTGTATTTTATTTATTGGCCAGTACTGTATTATATTTAATTGGAAACTTTTCTCTTGGGCTCAGTAAAGATCTCAAATATTTGACATGGATATTAAACGCTTTCTTAATTTTAATCTATCAGTTTTTAATTTTATACGACTGGATTAAAAATTTTTATAAAAAAGCGACCCTAACCTAAATTTCAAATCTTTAATTAAGAAATTTGACATGAATACTCATTCAATTCCTGAAAAAGACCTTGTTACAATTATATTATACATCTCACTTTTTTTTATAATTGTTGCAGTTTCGTTAATAATTTTCTTTTACTTCTCAAGAAAAAAAATCATTCAAAAAGAACTGGAGAAAAAAGATTTGATACTTCAATATCAAAAAGAACAGCTTCATGCTGTAATTATTACCCAGGAAGAAGAACGTAAACGCATCGCACAAGATTTGCACGATGATATAAGCTCTAAACTTAATATTGTATCCTTGAATACGCATTTGCTTTCCTCTCCAAACCTGACAGAAGAAGAAACGGCTGAAATTACAGGCAACATAATTAATTTAACAGCAAAAGCGCTGGAAAATTCCAGAAAAATTGCTCATAATTTATTGTCTCCGGTTTTTGAAAAATTTGGACTCAATGCCGGTGTTGAGGAATTATGTGAAGAATTTGAAAGCAGTAAATCTGTAAAAACGTATTATAAAAATGAAATCGATTTTGACGATAATATTGATCGTCATTTACACATTTTTAGAATTTTGCAGGAATTAATGAATAATTCTCTTCGACATGGTAAAGCAACCGAAATCTGGATAGCTTTTAGAAAAAATAACGGAATTAATACCTGCTATTATGAAGATAACGGAATTGGTTTTGACAGTAAAAATTTAGAAAATCAAAAAGGTCTGGGAATGAAAAATATTGACAGCCGTATTTCTTTTTTAAATGGAACCATAAAATTTGATTCAGAAATTAATAAAGGTATTGCAGTAATTTTTACTTTTTAAGATAAAAACAGAAAATAATCACGTTTAAATGGTAATAAAAGTAGGAACTTAAGCTTTTATTAATTCATATTTTGTAATTTCGATAAACCAAATGACCAAAAACAGACAAAATGAATGCCGTTATTAAAATTGCTTTAGTCGATGACGAAGTTTTATTTCGAAAAGGAATAGCTTTTCTATTGCAAAGAGAAGATAATATTGAAATTATTTTTGAGGCTTCAAACGGTGAAGAACTTGTTGCAAAACTAAATAGTAATGAAGTCAAACCAGACATTATTATTATGGATTTGAAAATGCCCGTTTTAAATGGCGTGGAAGCAACAAAAATTATACGAAAAACTTTTCCGGAAATAAAAATAATTGCCTTAACAAGTTATGACTCAAAATCATTTATTGCCAATATGATTCAGGTTGGAGCAGTGGCATACCTTATTAAAAATACAACCCCAAAAGATCTGATCCGCACAATAAACGAAGTCGACAGAAAAGGATTTTATTACAATGAAAATGTTTTAAAAACAATTCAGGAAACAATCGTATCTTCAAAAAACTCAAAAGGCAGCCTGGAAACAAGTTTTCTTTCTCCTCGTGAAATTGAGATTCTTCAGCTTATTTGTCAGCAGAAAACAACGACGGAAATTGCAGAACATCTTTTCCTGAGCCCGAGAACTGTAGAGGGACATCGAAATAATTTATTACTTAAAACAGAATCACGAAATATTGCCGGTCTTGTTGTGTATGCTATTCAAAATGAAATTGCAGTATTGACACTTTAATTTAGCTTGTTAAAAATTGAATAGATAAAACGTAGTAAACAATTATTGTAAATACAAGAACACAAAGTCCTATTTTTTGCATTATACTAAATCCTTTTGGCTGGTTATTCTGGTTATAATTCATGGTTATTTTTTTAATCTATTACTTTGGTCGATTTTAGAATTTCAAATTTAGACAGAAAATGGTTTCAAAGTTTACGTACTTTTACTTGTTTTTTATATAATTTCAATATTAGATTTCAGCTTATTGTTAATTAACAGTCTGATGAACTTATAAAACAATTCTTATTTGTGTTTTTAAAAGCTTACTTTATATCTTTACTGAAATAATTTTTTAATGAAAAAAAGTTTAGTTTACCTCTTTATTTTATTGCTTTCCTTTACTGCAAAAGCTTCGTTTATTTTACTTCCAATGGACGAAACAACGCAGCAAAATCATCTAAAAGCTTACGGAATTACTTATTGGTGCTTAAGCAGGGATTACAAAGCGAGCTGGCTGCTTAATTACCGTGGCGGTTCATTTTTGCTGCCTGATGCAGAAGAAATTCGAAAGGAGTGTAAAATACGCGGGGTTAGTTTTGAAATACTTTCAGATAGTGAAGAAGCTTCTATATTAAATGATATTTCGAGTCCATCTCAAAATATGGAATCTGTAGTTCTTGAAAAAGCACCAAAAATCGCAGTTTACACACCAAAAGGAAAACAGCCATGGGATGATGCAGTTACCTTAGTGCTTACTTATGCAGAAATTCCATTTACACCAATATATGATGAAGAAGTCTTAACAGACCAGTTATTGCTTTATGATTGGCTGCATCTCCATCATGAAGATTTTACCGGACAATATGGAAAATTTTATGCTGCTTATAAAAACACACCTTGGTATATTGAACAAAAAAAAGATGCAGAAGCTTTAGCGGCTAAGCTGGGATATTCAAAAGTTTCTCAGGAAAAAGGTGCTGTTGCAAAAAAAATCAGGGATTTTGTTATTGGCGGAGGATTTATGTTTGCAATGTGTTCAGCAACTGATAGTTTTGATATTGCACTTGCAGCAGATGGTGTTGATATTTGTGAAACCATGTTTGATGGTGACCCAAGTGAATCTAACTATCAGGCAAAACTTAATTATTCAAATTCTTTTGCTTTTAAGGACTTTATTTTAGAAAGAAGACCGGAGGTTTATGAGTTTTCTGATATTGATATGACGGGAAAAAGAAGAGTTCCAATGGAAAAAGATTATTTTACTTTAATGGAATTTTCGGCAAAATGGGATCCGATACCAAGTATGCTGTGCCAAAATCATACACAACTGGTAAAAGGATTCATGGGACAAACCACTTCTTTTAATGAAACATTAGTAAAATCAAATGTTTTGGTGATGGGAACCTGCGAGCTTAATGGAGAAGCAAGATATATACATGGAGAAAAAGGAAAAGGCATGTTTACCTTTTTCGGCGGCCATGATCCCGAAGATTTTCAGCATCAGGTTGGAGACCCGCCAACAGTTTTAGATCTGCATCCAAATTCTCCGGGTTATCGTTTGATTTTAAACAACGTTTTGTTTCCTGCAGCTAAAAAGAAAAAGCTTAAAACGTAAATTTAGTTTAAGGAAAACTGAAGCCATATAGGAATATGGTCTGATATCTTGCGTGCTTCTTTTAATGAATCAAAATTTTTATAGAATAAAATTGCTCCTGAATTAATATATTTTAATTTACCGGGATAGTAAAAAATATTATCAAATTCAGATGCCAGGCAATTTTCGCCCTGGCATTTTTGTTTTAAAGTCGTTTTTTGATTTTGTAACATGGAGATATATCCCATTTTTTTCAATGGGTAAAAAACAGTATGCGATTGAGGGCAATTAAAATCTCCGGAAAAAATAAGATTTAAATCCGGATATTCCTGAGGAAGAAATTTGAAGTATTTAATTTCCGTTTCAGGTTGTTTGCTTTTCGTAATTGCGTGGAAATTAACCACCGTAAAAGTCTTTTTATTGATTTCAAAAGTGGCAAAATAAGGTTCACGGTCAATTTCTGAATGATATTTTTTTTCAAGCCAGGCTTTTCCTTTTAGTTTCGCCTTATTAGTTTTCCATAAAAAAGCATATCGTTCTTTCTTATAGCTGTTTCCGCTGGTAGGATCGCTTATGGAATAGTCCCATTTTGTTCCTTTTTGATTTAATAATGCCACAAGTTTTGCAACTGTTTGCGAGCCTCCAAATCCTGCAACAACTTCTTGGATTGCAGCGATATCATAGTCATTAATTGTACCGGCGATAAAATCTAATGAAGCTTGTGATTTTGACTTCCCAAAATTTTCAATATTCCACGAAATAATTTTGGTTTGAGCAAAAGATTGTGAGGAAAAAAACAATAAAAGAACGCAGGTGATAATGATTTTCATGAGGTTTTTAAGAAAAATCAAATATAACATTTTTAGATATTTTGTAGTAAAATATCTAGTGTTTTTTATACCTGCTTTTTAAAGCGGAACTGATGATTATTATCTGTAAAACCAAAAGTGAGGGTATGAAAATGAATTTCCAGTCTACCTCGAGCCAGCCGGATTTTTCAGATACGAAAGCAAAACTTGTGGATAAGAAAAAACAAAGCAGCATTGTTTTGATGATTATCTTATTGTTGGCCGTATTTATCTTGGAGATTAAACCAAATTTGTATTTAGATTTCATTTGCAGGTATTATTTTAAGCAAACTTAAATTTATATGCAGCTATATCATTACGGAATTCCGTAAAATTACTTGTGCCAATTCTCAAAAATTAAAAAATCTATTTTCTTGTGAAAGAGTATAAATACCTGTTTTTGTAGAATGATCAATCTTTTATTTAATCGAGGTTCATTTACAAGTAGATGCAAAGAAACCCTCTTGCAGGAGGGTTTCAAATTTTAAAATCTTGTAAATTTTATCTTGATAAAAAATTAAACAGCTCTCATTCCGGTTGTAATTGCTAACCTGTTCCATGAGTTAATTGTGATAATAGCAAGGATGATTTCGGCTAAATATTTTTCATCAAATAAGTTTGCTGCATTTTGATAAACTTGATCTGAAACATGATTTGAAACTAATGTTACCTGTTCTGTCAAAGCCAAAATTGCTTTTTCTTCTTCTGTGTAAACATCTGCTTCGCGCCATGCACTTGTTAAATATATTCTTTGTTCAGAAATTCCGTGTTTTCTTGCATCTGCTGTATGCATGTTAATACAATATGCACAGCCATTAATTTGGGATGCGCGTATTTTAATTAATTCTTTATGTACAGGAGTTAATGAAGTAGACGAAATGTATTTTTCTAAGTTCATTAAGGCCTGATAAGCTTCGGGTGCAGCATTTGGGATAACAATTCTTGATTTCATTTTATGTGTTTTAAAAGTTCATTACAAAGGTCAGTAATGTATCTTTTTAAAAACTTGAACTACTTCAAGAAATTCAAATCATACTTTTCCGGCTCTGATTTTACTCATAAATTCTGCCGAAAAATCTAAATAGGAGGCAAGCATATACTGCGGAACACGCTGCACAAACTCTGGATTCTGATTGTTAAAATGATGGTATCTTTCTTCTGCCGACATTGTAAATAGAAATTTAATTCGCATTTGAGCAGCTCCAAACGATTTTTGAGAAACAATTCTAAAGTAGCGCTCTAACTTGGGAATTTCAATTAATAGCGATTCCAAAGTAGGTTTTTCAATCGCAATTAATTCACAGTTTTCTACTGTCTGAATATAAAAGTGTGATGGAGTATGATTGTGTAAACTTAAATAATCGGTTATCCACCAATTTTCTATAGCAAACTGTAAGGTTTGTTCGCTTCCTTTGGGATTAATAATGTATTGCCTTGCGCAGCCTTTTATAATAAAATATAATGTATTGCAGACTTGCCCTTCTTTTAATAAATGTTCTTTCTTTTTAACTTTTGAAACATTCAGGCATGATTCTAAAATATCAATTTCTGAAGGTTCAAGGGTTGTAAATTTTTGTATATGATCAAAAAGTACTGCAAACATTTTAGGACAGTTTATAAAGGACTTTAAAGGTAAAAATAGATTGTTGTAAAAACAAAAAACCATTCGAATAAACGAATGGCTTTTTTATGATAAGTAAGTAATCTAAATTGAGTTTATAAAACGTTTATTTTACTTTATTAAGTATTGCTTTGAAAGCTTCCGGGTGGTTCATAGCTAAATCTGCAAGAACTTTACGGTTCAATTCGATTCCGTTAGCTTTAACTTTCCCCATGAATTGAGAATAAGACATTCCTTCTAATCTTGCTCCAGCGTTAATACGTTGAATCCATAATGAACGGAAGTTTCTTTTATTCTGTTTTCTGTCACGGTAAGCGTAGCTCATCGCTTTCTCTACCGCGTTCTTAGCAACTGTCCAAACGTTTTTACGTCTTCCAAAGAAACCTTTGGCTTGCTTCATTATTTTTTTTCTTCTTGCTCTTTTAGCAACTGAATTTACCGATCTTGGCATAATTTTAATGTGTTTTTGTAGCAGGCGTCCTGAATTTAATCAAAGGAACTTGAAAGCCATACTCCAAGGTTATATAAATAATTTTTTAACCTAAAGAAAATCTTTAGTCTAATGTTTTAAAGTCAAAGGTCAAAAGTCAGCTACTGACTTTTATACTTTATGACTTTCTAACTTTTGACTTATAATTAGATAATTCTTAATTGTTGTTTGATGCTTTTTTCATCAGTTTTGTGAACTAGCGCTGAGTGTGTCAAAGCTAATTTACGTTTTTTAGATTTTTTAGTCAAGATGTGACTTTTAAAAGCATGCTTTCTTTTAATCTTTCCAGAGCCAGTAACTTTAAAACGTTTCTTAGCGCTAGATTTAGTTTTCATTTTAGGCATTTTTCCTAGTGTTTTAATTTATTCTTACTTACTTATATTTTTTAGTTTGAGGTTTAAAGTTTCAGTTTGAGTTAAAACTGTTTACTGAGACTGTCAACTGAAAACTATTTTTTCTTTTTTGGAGCAATGAACATAATCATTCTCTTTCCTTCAAGAACAGGCATTGCTTCAACTTTACCATATTCTTCTAAATCGGTAGCAAGACGTAATAATAAAATCTGTCCCTGATCTTTATAGATGATAGAACGTCCTTTAAAGAAAACAAATGCTTTTAATTTAGCTCCTTCTTTTAAGAACTTCTCAGCATTTTTTCTTTTAAATTCATAATCATGCTCATCTGTCTGAGGACCAAAACGAATTTCTTTTACTACAACCTGCGATGATTTAGCCTTTAGAGCTTTGTCACGTTTCTTTTGTTCGTAAACAAATTTCTTGTAATCCATGATTTTACAAACCGGCGGCTCTGCATTTGGCGAAATTTCAACCAGATCCAATTCAAATTGGTCTGCTAAACGTAACGCGTCAGCGATTTTAAAAACCCCAGGTTCAATGTTTTCACCTACAAGACGTACTTCAGGAACACGAATAAGATTGTTTATTCTGTGTGCATCTTTTTTTTCTACTCGAGGTTGAAAACCTCTGTTACTTTTTATTGCTATGACTTTCTAATTTAAGTTAAACTGTAAATACTTTTAATGTCTTTTTTATTTCTTCGTCTACAATCGAAGCAAATTCTTCGATAGAAACTGTAATGTTACCTTTTCCTTCCTGTCCGTGACGACGAATAGAAATCGTTCCGTTTTTCTCTTCTTCCTCACCAACGATAAGCATAAATGGAATTTTCTGCATTTCTGCATCTCTAATTTTCTTACCGATAGTTTCGTTTCGGTTGTCAATTAGGGCGCGAATTTCGTGATTTTCTAGCAAATCTAAAACTTTTTTAGCATAATTTTCGTATTTCTCGCTCAAAGACAATATAATAGCTTGTTCCGGCATTAGCCAAAGTGGGAAATTTCCTGCAGTATGCTCTAGTAAAATTGCTATAAAACGTTCCATCGAGCCAAAAGGAGCTCTGTGAATCATAACTGGGCGATGTAATTCATTATCAGCGCCTTTGTATGTTAAATCAAAGCGTTCAGGTAAGTTGTAATCTACCTGAATTGTTCCCAGCTGCCATTGTCTTCCCAAAGCATCTTTAACCATAAAATCAAGCTTCGGTCCGTAAAATGCAGCTTCACCATATTCTACGACAGTATTTAAACCTTTGTCAGCTGCAGCATTGATAATTGCATTTTCAGCTTTTTCCCAGTTTTCATCTGTACCAATATATTTTTCTCTATTTTCCTGATCTCTTAATGAGATTTGCGCTGTAAAGTTTTCAAAACCTAATGAACCAAATACATATAATACTAAGTCAATTACTTTTTTGAATTCTTCATCCAGCTGTTCCGGAGTACAAAAAATATGCGCATCATCCTGAGTAAAACCTCTAACACGTGTTAAGCCGTGTAATTCACCAGATTGCTCGTATCTGTAAACAGTACCAAATTCAGCGTAACGTTTTGGTAAATCTTTATATGACCAGGGTCTCACATTGTAAATTTCACAGTGGTGAGGACAGTTCATCGGTTTTAATAAAAACTCTTCGCCTTCTGCAGGAGTATGTATGGGCTGAAAACTATCTGCACCATATTTGGCATAGTGACCGGAAGTTACATATAATTCTTTCTGACCAATATGCGGACTCACAACTTGTTCGTATCCTGCCTTCTTTTGCGCTCTTTTTAAAAATTGCTCCAAACGCTCTCTTAAAGCAGCTCCTTTTGGAAGCCATAAAGGTAGCCCTTGACCAACTTTTTGTGAGAAAGCAAATAATTCAAGCTCCTTTCCTAATTTACGGTGATCACGACGCTTAGCTTCTTCAAGAAGTTCGAGATATTCTGTTAAATCCTTTTGTTTAGGGAAAGAAGTTCCATAAACGCGAGTAAGCTGTTTATTCTTTTCATCACCTCTCCAGTAAGCACCGGCCACACTCATAATTTTCACAGCTTTGATGATCCCGGTATTCGGAATATGTCCACCGCGGCATAAATCAGTAAAAGTAGAGTGATCGCAAAAAGTAATTGTTCCGTCTTCAAGGTTTGAAATTAATTCAGTCTTGTAAACATTATCCTTGTACATATCTAAAGCTTCTGCTTTAGTTACCGGACGCATTTTAAAATCATGTTTCTCTCTTGCAATTTCAAGAACACGATCTTCGATCTTTTTAAAATCAGCTTCAGTAATCTTTTGGTCTTCAAAATCTACGTCGTAATAAAATCCATTAGCAATAGCAGGTCCAAGAGTTAATTTAATTCCGGGATACAATTCCTCCAGTGCTTGAGCCATTACGTGCGAAGTCGAATGCCAGAAAGCTTTTTTACCTTCAGCATCATTCCAAGTATATAATATAAGATTACCATCGGTCGTTAATGGAGTCTCGCTTTCAATAGTTGTACCATTAAAAGATGCAGAAATAACATTTCTTGCAAAACCTTCGCTAATGTTTTTAGCGACCTCCATTGGAGTTACGCCCGAAGCGAACTCTCTAATTGACCCATCGGGTAAAGTAATCTTGATCATTGTTTATAATTTTGTGAATGCAAATATAAGTGATTACAAAAATACATACAATATATATATGTATAAGATTTCTTTATTATGTAAGAAGTGATATTACGATAAAGATAGACTTGCTTTTATTGGTATTATATAGTGCTTTAGTCTATATGACGATTTATCTATACATATATATGTATAGAATTCTAACGAAACCCAATTTTCTGTAGGGGCGCATCGCAGTGCGTCTTATGCGCAGTGTAATTCACCATTATTATATAAGAGTAAAAGCTTTGTCAGGCTGATTTAATTCAAAGCTAATATTAAGGAGCTGTTCCCGCTATACGCTCCAATCTTTTATTTTGAACCCCAAAATAAAAGGATTTCCACTTCTATCGGGGCTAGGAGATTTGTTTTGGGTAAAGATTTCAGGAAAGAAAACAGGATTTTAAAGTAGGAAGCGGAAAACCGGAAATCTTTTTGATAACAAAGCGATAAAAGTAAGTTTTGAAAAACGGTTTATTTGTTTAGAAAAGGGCCTAGGGAATGAAAACCTGATAAAAACGGTGGTGAAAAAGCCCGGCAGACTATCAAAAGTACAATGCAGTGCAGAAAAACCTGACAAAGTGCAAAAAAAGTTTGTGCTGTAAAAATTGTGTTATCAGGGAGTTAAGAAATAAAATCAAAAAAGATGGAAAAAATGTAAAATAAATAGTTGGAAATGTAAATAAAGGTGGT
>NZ_LMJB01000008.1 GCF_001429765.1 Flavobacterium sp. Root901 | reverse complement strand
CAATTTCCCTCCCAGTATATCAATGAACTTTCCGTGTTTTGCGGGGTGCAAATGTAAAAAGCATTTTCAAATCTCGCAAGCTTTTTTGAATCTTTTTTTTAGAAAATTTCTTTCCCTTTCCAATTCCAAACCTGCCAGTATTTCGATGAACATTTTCGCTGTTGCGGGTGCAAAAGTACCACCTTTATTTACATTTCCAACTATTTATTTTACATTTTTTCCATCTTTTCTGATTTTATTTCTTAACTCCCTGATAACACAATTTTTACAGCACAAACTTTTTTTACACTTTGTCAGGTTTTTCTGCACTGCATTGTACTTTTGATAGTTTATTAAGGTTTCTGCGTCCCGTTTTTATCAGGTTTTCATTCCATACTGCCCTTTTCTAAACAAATAAACCGTTTTTCAAAACTTACTTTTATCGCTTTGTTATCGAAAAAACTCTTAAAAACAACTCCACTAGCCCCGATAGAAGTGGAAATCCTTTTATTTTGGGGTTCAAAATAAAAGATTGCAGCGCATAGCGGGAAAAAGCTCCTTAATATTGGTTTCGAATTCAATCAGCCTCACAAACTTTTACTCTTATATTATAATGGGTGAATTACACTGTCCATAAGACGCACTGCAGTGCGTCTCTACCCAAAATTGGATTTGATCAGGATTCTATTCATATATATGTATATAAAAATAAACCCGACAGGTTTTGAAAAACTGTCGGGTTTGAGGATGAATTATACTTATATATTATAGTATACTTATATATTATAGTATACTTATATATACTTAATTTAAACTATCAATTGCTTCTTTGGTGATTTGAATACTTTTTAGTTTTGCCTGATGATCGAAGATTGGACTTGTTACCATCAACTCATCGATTCTTGCGTAGTCGATGAACTTTTTCAAATCGGTTATTAATTGTTCTTTGTTTCCTGTAAAAGTTCCGGCTGTCATTTGATTCACATGAAAACGTTCTGCTTCATTCATAATGTCATCTAATGATGGAACGGGAGGCTGTAAACCTTTACGGTCGTTTCTGATTAAGTTTAAAAACATTTGATACAAACTTGTAGACAATAACTCTGCTTCTTCATTTGTGTCTGCAGCAATAATATTCACGCACGCCATTGTTGTTGGCTTATCCAAATACTCTGAAGCCTGAAAGTTTTCACGATAAAATTCAAAAGCCTGGATCATGAGTTTTGGTGCGAAGTGGCCGGCAAATGCATACGGTAAACCATAAGCTGCTGCCAAAGCCGCACTATCCATACTTGATCCTAAAATCCAGATGGGCACGTTTAGACCTTCGGCTGGAAATGCGCGAACTTTTCCTGTTGCGTTTTCACTTGAAAAATATTCCTGCAGCTTGCTTACATTTTGCGGGAATCGTTGTGCCTGCTCAAAAAAGTCTTTTCTAATAGCTTCGGCAGTTGGCTGATCTGTTCCAGGTGCTCTTCCAAGACCTAAATCGATTCGGTTTGGATAAAGTGTTTCCAGAGTTCCAAATTGTTCTGCAACTACTAAAGGAGAATGATTGGGCAGCATGATTCCGCCAGAACCTACACGGATACTTTTTGTCTGGCTTGCCACATAACCAATTAAAACAACTGTCGCTGTACTGGCAACGTGAGCCATATTGTGATGTTCTGCGAGCCAAAATCGCTTGTATCCTAAACTATCTGCTAATTGTGCTATGTCTTTTGTTTTTTGAAATGTTTCTTTGGCATTGCTATCCTGAGTAATGATAGCGAGGTCTAATAATGAGACTGAAATTGGGTTTTTCATATAAAAAATGCTAGTATACAAAATTAACTCATTTATGCGGATGCCTTTCCTTTTCTAATGTTAATAGAATTATAATATTCTTGAAAAGGTTTAAAAAAGTAATTTTTAATAATTAATTATTGTTTTACAATAATTAATTATACATTTGCAATATCAATTTAACTTTTCAATATATGAAGACGACTCATATTGTATCCAGAATTTTATTTTACTTTACCCGATTTTTATCTGTTGTTTATTTCTTTTTGGCTTCGTATTCTGTTTTTACTTTGCTCACAGGATTATTTTTGACTTTTAAAGACAATGGAAAATATTTTCAGGTTTGTTATCCTTTTACTTCTCATCCTTTAATGCTTGGCGATTATAATATCCTGTATATCCTTTTTGATTTTTTGGCACCTTTGAGTTTGTACGGACTTTTCTTTTTATTAAGCAGTAATGTTTTTAAAGTATTCTTTCAGCCTAAATTATTTACTTCAAATGGAATTTTGCATTTAAGACGTTTTTATTTATCAAATCTATTAATTCCCGGTATTGTAATATTTACAGCTTTCTTTTTTGTTCCGCTTGATAATGAAGTTTCGCTGTTTATTTTACTACACGGAATGCTTGGCGTTTTTGCTTATTTTTTAGCGGCCATTTTTAAACAGGGTTTAAACCTTCAAAACGAACAAGACTTATTTATATAATATGCCAATAATTGTAAATGTTGATGTAATGCTTGCCAAGCGCAAGATGCAAAGTAAAGAGTTGGCAGAAAAACTAGATATTACGCCTGCCAATTTATCGATTTTAAAAACCGGGAAAGCAAAAGGAATCCGGTTTGATACTCTCGAAGCTATTTGTAAAATACTGGATTGCCAGCCTGGCGATATTTTAGAATATGTAGCCGAATAGCTTTTTAATCTTATTTATTCAATATAAAAATCGGTTTTTTAAGCCGACAGGCATTCTATTGCCTAAATTTTTTCAATTATATTTTATTCAATCATCTAAAATCAATCAGAAAATGAACAGTTTATCAATCAAAAATCTCAGCAAAATGTATGAGAACGGCACTAAAGCGATTGACCACATATCGCTTGAAATTACTAACGGAATGTTTGGTTTATTAGGTCCAAACGGTGCCGGAAAATCGACTTTAATGCGTACTCTTGCTGTTTTGCAGGAACCTACTTCGGGAATTATTGAGTTTAACGGAATTAATATTCTCGAAAATCCAATGTTTATGAGACAAAATTTAGGTTATCTGCCTCAGGAATTCGGCGTTTATCCTAAAATTTCTGCTTATCGCCTGCTCGATCATTTGGCGGTTTTAAAAGGAATCATCAATAAAAAAGAACGACACGATCAAATTTTGTACTTATTACAGCAAACCAATTTATTACAGCACAAAGACAAAGCGGTCCATTCTTTTTCGGGGGGAATGC
The DNA here is from genome assembly GCF_001429765.1 of Flavobacterium sp. Root901. Lineage (GTDB taxonomy): Bacteria > Bacteroidota > Bacteroidia > Flavobacteriales > Flavobacteriaceae > Flavobacterium. The sequence goes on along the minus strand of NZ_LMJB01000008.1, from coordinate 413,588 downwards.
GCCAGCGGTTTGGAATCGCTCAGGCTTTATTGGGAAATCCGAAGATTATTATTGTGGATGAACCAACTGCCGGACTTGATCCGGAAGAAAGAAACCGATTTAATAATCTGCTAAGTGAAATTGGCGAAAGTATTATTGTGATTTTGTCGACTCATATTGTTGAAGATGTTCGTGATTTGTGCCCAAAAATGGCCATTATCTCCAACGGAAAATTAATTTTGGAAGGAAAACCAAATGAAGCTATTGAATCTTTGAAAGATAAAATCTGGATGAAATCAATTCAAAAAAGTGAATTAAACGATTATCAATCCAATTACAATATCATCTCATCCAGCTTAAATTCAGGAAAAATAAACATTCATGTTTTCGCAAACGAGCAGCCAGATTCTGCTTTCGTTTTGATTCATCCGGATTTAAACGATGTTTATTTCAATGTTTTAGCTCAAAATCAACTTAAAAATTAGTGTTATGTTTTCTAAATTAATTCAATTTGAATGGCATAACAACACCAGAAACTGGACTTTTTATGCCGTATTTTTTATTTATCTGATATTAGGATTTTTTGTGAGTGCTTTTGCCAACTTTTCGTTTTCGGGCGCTTATAAAAATAGTCCGTATGTGCTTACGTATGCCATTGGCCTAATTTCCTTAATGACCATATTTTCTATTACGCTTCAGGCAGCACAAAATTTTTTAAAGGAATATGAAACGAAATTCGATTCGATAATTTTCTCCTCTCCTATTTCTAAGTTTCATTATTTGAGCAGTAAATTTATTGCCGCATTTGTGATCGCCATAGTTTCTTTTGGAATGTTTATTATCGGAATGATCACCGGGCATCAAATGCCATGGCTTTCAAAAAGTGAGACCGGTCCTTTTGAAATTATCAATTATATATGGCCGTATTTAGTGATTGTGATTCCTAATATTTTCTTGTGTCTTGCTATAGTAACCGCTTTAGCATGGCTTACACGAAGTAAACTTTTAATTTATGCCGGTGGTTTATTAATTTACATTTTATATATAGCGGGTTCCGTTTTTTCGAATTCCCCTTTGTTTGCAAATGCTTCGCCATCTTCGGCGAAAGCCATGTCACTGGCCGCAAAAATAGATCCGTTTGGTTTGGCAGCATTTCTCGAACAAACAAGGTATTGGACTTCTGTTCAAAAAAATACAGAACTGCTTTCGATTTCAGGTAATTTTTTATTGAACCGGATTGTTTGGATTGCTGCTGCGATGTTTTTACTTTTTATTTCATACCGCTTATTTTCATTTCGAAAAACAAAAACCGGAAAAGCAAAAACACTTAAAATTATTTCAAAAGAAACAAAAGTGCTTGCTGCTAAAATTCCGAAAAACATCGAATTTAAAACTTTCAGACATAATTTAGCTGTTTTTAAAAGCAATATTAAAATGGATGTTGTTTTAATTCTAAAAGGAATTCCGTTTTTACTAATTGTACTTTTATTTGCCGGGCTGTTATTAATTGAAATCTCCGATGAAATTGACGGCGGAATCAGATTAGCCGAAAAAATTACCAATACCGCTCTGATGATTTCGACCATAATGGATCGTCTGCCATTTCTCCTGATTTTGATTTTGCTTTTTTACAGCAGTGAATTATTGAACCGAAGCGAAAATTCGAGATTTGAAATGTTGGAAAATACCGCGCCATATTCTCCGTTTATAGTTTTACTGGCAAAATTAACGGCACTTTTTATAATTCCGTTAATAATGATTTGTATTAGTATTTTAATCGGATGCGGATTTCAGATTTTCAATGCTAATGCGCCAATCGAAATTGGACTTTACCTTTCGTTATTTTACTATCTTGGATTTCCGCTTCTGCTGATTTCAATTTTAATCATCGCAATTCAGACTTTTATCCAAAATAAATATGCCGGACTTTCGACTGCTGCTTTTGTGTGTATTTTATTTTGTACCGGAATTGGAGAGCAGCTAGGAATTTCACATCCTTTATTTCGATTTGGAAATGCTTTTAAAACGGAATATTTTGATTTGAATGGTTTCGGAAAATATACTTTTCCATTCCATATTTCGATGTTTTACAATTTAGGTTTAGCTTTAATGCTTCTTGCTTTAACCGGAATTTTGTGGAAAAGAAATACTTCAGTCATAAAAACCTTTCGAAGAAATTCATGGAATGCTATTCAAAAAGCAGCTTTGGTATTGGGAGCTATTCTTTTTATTGGTTTTGGAAGTTATCTTTTTTACAAAACCAATATCGAATCTCCTTATTTGACGGAAGAAGATCAGAACAACCGGAGCCAGGAATACGAAAGTCAATTTAAAAAATACACCAATCTGCCTCAGCCTGCAATTGTTTCTGTGACCGGCAAAGTTGATTTGTTTCCCAACGAAAACCGTTATGAAGTAAAAGGAACTTACGAACTCATCAATAATTCTCAAAAACCAATTGATAGTTTACTCCTATATATAGATAGAAATTCGAAACTGGTTTCTGTTGAAATACCTAATTCTAAAAAACTGGAGGATGTTTCGGCATTTAATCATTATTGGTATCGTTTACAAAAGCCTTTGCTGCCAGAGCAAAAAATGAAAATGAATTTTTCATTTGAATCATCATGGTCGCCGTTTAAAGGACATACAGCATTTAATTCTATAATCGAAAATGGTTCTTTTATGCGAATAAGCCGTTATTTTCCGCTTTTTGGGTATCAGGATTCCAATGAAATCAGCAGTAAAAAAGAGCGTGCCAAAAGACATTTACAGCCACAGACACCTCTTAAAAAACTGGAAGACAAATCTGAAATTAAATATGATTTTGTTGATTATGATGCTGTGGTTTCAACTTCAGGAAATCAAACTGCAATTGGCGTTGGCGACTTGATTGGAAAATGGAAAAAAGATGGCCGCAATTATTTTCATTATAAATCGAATGGGAAAATTCCGTTTCGATTTGCTTTTTCTTCTGCTGAATATCAAATTAAAAAGACAAATTACAAAGGTATTTCGATAGAAGTTTTTTACGATAGAAGGCATTCGAGAAACATTAAAAAATTAATTCGGAACATAAAAAACACTTTAGATTATTGTCAGGAGAATTTTGGAAAATATCCTTATAAAACGATTCGTTACGCCGAAGTTTCTGCTTTCGCCGATGGATTTGCTGCGACTTCCTATCCGTCAACCGTATTTATGAAAGAGAATTTTGGATTTTACAGCGATTTGACAAATAAAAAGAAAGAAGATGTAATTAATCAATTAACAGCGCACGAACTTTCGCACGAATGGTGGGGAAATGCACAAATAAGTCCGGAACAAAAAGAAGGAAGCTGGATTTTGACCGAAACATTAGCACAATATACGGAATTAATGTTATATGAAAAAGAACATGGTTTGGAAAAAGTCCTGGAAACTTTAAAAATTCATCTTGATTTGTATTTAAGCAGCCGCAGTTATGATCCTGAAACGCCTTTGTACAAAACGAATTATGAAACCCCACATTTGCCTTATGATAAAGGTATGCTGGTGATGCATCAGCTTAAAATGCTGATTGGGGAACAAAAAGTAAACCTGGCTTTGAAAAACTTTCTGAATCATTATAAATATCCAAATTTGTTTCCTGATTCTGAAGATTTATTAAAAGAAATTTATGCCGTTACGGATAAAAAAATGCATTCTAAATTGAATGAAATGTTTAAAGAAATTATTACGTATTCCTCAAAAATAGAATCCGTTGAAAGTATTCAGAAGAATGGTTTTTATGAAGTTTATTTTAAAGTGGATTCTAAAAAATATCAGGAAAATGCAACGGGAGAGCGAAAACAAATTGCAAATGATACCACAATTGATGTTGGAATTTATGATGAAAACGGAAAATTATTTCGTTTGCCTTTTGCAATTAAAAATAATAAGACCGAAGGAAAAATAAAACTCAGAACAAAACCTCAACGTATTGTTGTCGATCCTTATTTAATGAATATTGATACTTTTATAAAAGATAACGAAAAGGAAATTAATTAAAAGTTTTTTGCCACAGATTAAAAGGATTAAAGTATGATGATAAATCTCTGTCTTAAAATTTTATCGCAAAGAAAAAATCATTACAATCCTTTTAATCTGTGGCAAAAAAATCATTTCAACTGAATAAGAATTTGTTTATGAGTTGTTTTACCATCTTCTTTAATTTTAAAATCGGAATTATTCAATTCAATTTCAAATTTAGAAGAAGAATCAATTGCTAAGGATATCTCACGATATCTAAAAGTTTGTGGAATTTCCGGCAATTCAACCATAACTTCTATTTCTTTATTTTTTTGCACATAATAGACTTTAATTCTGTCTCTTAACCAAATATATTCGTAAACTTCCTGCCACGGTGCCATCCATATAGAATCGTTTCCATTTACACCATATTTATCTGCGAGAGCTGTCATATAATATTTAAAATCAGGGAAATGCATGCTTAAATTCCACAAATTTGTATTTCCAGTTCCGTGTGTAAATTCGTTAAACCAAATTGGATCTGGCTGTTTTACAATAGAATCCAGCGTTTTTAAATAACGATCCATTGTTTTAAAACTAATCGTATCTTTTGAACTCTGTACAAAAGTTCTGGCGGTGATCATTTTATCTAAATTTACTTTTGAATCAACTTTAAAAACAGGTCCAATTCCTGCATAAGACGCCACAGAAAAAGAACCATTTGCCAGCGCCTCTTTCTCATATTCTAAATGATAACCAGCATCTCCTTCTCCGCCGGGAACTACAAAATGCGACATTGTAAAATCAAGATTTTGTTTTATTGACGTTGTATTTTCAGTTACTTCTTTTAAATAATTTGTACCATGTTTCGTTGCATGGTGAAAACCGTGGTTTAAAATATCCCATCCGGCATTGTACATTTCTTTAATTTCAGACCAAGAAAGATGGCCGCGGTTTGCTGGTAAATCCCGAATGGAGCCGCCATTTACTGCCAAAGCCAATTTAAACGGAATTTTATTTCCAAATCCGTCCGAATAAAAAAGACCTTTTGAAATTGTTCCGTCTCCACCCTGATCTATTTTCCATTCATTTTTGTCGGGATTGCTGATTTTTCCGCCATTCAATAATGGAAATGCCGTTAAATAAGCCGATCGATATCCATCATCAAGCGTAAAACTATAAGCAAAGTGTTTATTAAATTTTAAGGCAGCGGGGTTAATTTTGACATTATTATCAGACTTTAATTTGATTTTGAAAGAAATAAGTTTTGTTTTTGAGGAATCTGTTTTGGCATTAAAATTATTTTCAAAACAAAAACAAGCTGAATTAATCAGGAGAATAAAAGCGAATAAAATTAGTTTTATTCGGGAATGTGGTATTTTCATTTTAAGCTTAGAATTAGAAGTACTAAAGATACATTTTCTTTAAACATAATTTTAATTTGCTGATTAATTGAACACAGATAAAACGGATTCACTTCATAAAATCAGTGTCTAATTTTAAACGCACTAAAAGTTGATATTTCAACACATTGAAAGTATTTAACGAAATATAATGAGTTATATCTAAGCAAAAACTACAATAAAACCCTCATAATCAATGCTTCGCAAACAGGCATGTAAATTGTATTTTAAAGTACAACTAAAAAATCCTGCTATGTATCGTACTCATACAAAAACGATTGTGTTTATTTCGGGAGCTTTTGTAAGTCATTTTTATTGGGAAAAATGGCTTGTATTTTTTGAAAATAAAGGATACAAAGTTGTAGCTCCGCCGTGGATTCACAAAAATGATTCGGTCGAAAATTTACGGGATCAAAATCCGTGTGTAAAAATTGGATCGATTACTTTATTTGATCTTGTCTGCTATTATACTGAAATTATTGAAAAACTTCCTCAAAAACCTATTTTGGTGGGACATTCGTATGGCGGGCTTTTAGTACAATTGCTGGTGCAAAAAGATTTAGCTGAGGCTGGAATTTGCATTAATCCTTTTCCGCCGAGAGGTTTTTCAACTTTAAAATTTTGCTTTTATAAAATTATTTTATGTTTTTCCTGCGATTTTTTATCTTCTGAAAAAACATTTTTCTTACCGTTTGAAAATTGGCGAATCATTTTCTTTAATACTGCATCGAATGAAGAACAAAAAACTTCTTATCAAAAATTTATTATTCCTGAATCTAAAAAAGCCCTTCGGAATTTATTCTCAAAAAATGCTGTAATTAAGTTCAGGAAAAAACATGTTCCGCTCTTTTTTATTTCTTCTTCAGATGACAAAATTATTAGTACAAAACTAGTTTACCGGAATTTTAAAAAACACAAAAACGTTCATTCAGTAACTTGTTACAAAGAATTTAAAGACAAAAATCATTTTTTAATACTTCAGCCTCAATGGGAAGAAACTGCAGAGTTCATCGCAAAATGGATTGAAAAAGTTATTTAAATTTCTCTTTTGAACAGAACAAAAAGATATTATGTTTTTATATTCTTTGTGATTTAATTTCGCAAAGTCTCCAAGACTAAAAATTTAACTTATTTCTCTCTTAATTTCTAATTTCTTGATTTTTGAATTTAATGTCGAAGGATGAATGTCGAGAATTTCTGCTGCTCCGCCTGCGCCCGAGATTTTTCCGTTACATTTTTTAAGGATATACAAAATGTAATCACGCTCATTTTCTAAAATAGTTTTAATCGAAAATGAATCGGTATTTTGCTGCGCATGGATTTTTGATGAAGGCGAAAACTCAATTGCCTTAATTGTATTTCCTTCTGTAAGCAGCAATGTGCGTTGTATAAGATGCTCGAGTTCTCTAATATTTCCCGGCCAGTCGTAATTGGTAATCTGCTGCAATGCATTATCAGAAAGTACAGGGATTTTTCTGTTCATTCGTTCGCTGTATACTTTTATGAAATGATCTGCCAGCTCCGGAATATCTTCTTTTCGCTTTTTTAAAGACGGAACAATAATTGGAAAAACGTGCAGCCTGTAATATAAATCCATCCTAAAACGTCCGGCTGCAACCTCTTCTTCAAGGTTTTTATTTGTAGCGGCAATAATTCTTACGTCAATTTTAATAGGCATAAGTCCGCCCACCCTTTCAATTTCCCGTTCCTGCAAAACCCGCAGTAATTTTACCTGAAGTTCTAACGGCATTTCTCCTATTTCATCCAGAAAAATTGTACCGCCGTTTGCCAGTTCAAATTTCCCGATTCGTTTTTCTAAAGCTCCTGTAAAAGCACCTTTTTCGTGTCCAAAAAGTAAGGATTCTGCAAGGTTTTCAGGAATGGCTCCGCAATTTATAATAATTAACGGCTTTTCTTTTCTTGGAGATAATGCATGAATACTTTGTGCGATTTTTTCTTTTCCGGTTCCGCTTTCGCCTAAAATTAATACAGAAGTATCAGACGGCGCTACTTTTTTGATATAATTAAAAACCGTAACCATTTGAGAACTGTTGCCAATTATACCTTCAAACCCAGATTTTATACTTTCTGTTTTTTCTTTTTTTACCAAAATTTCCTTTGGCTCTATAAGTAGTGGAGAAGGCGAATAAAAACGGGATATAAATTGCGAAAATGTGTTCTCGAGATTTGATAATAATTTCAGGTTTTCATTAGAATAAGCATTAAAATTACGGCTGTAAAAAGTAAAGCAAAATTGCTCTGAAGCTGCGATTGAAAGCGGAAAAACCAAATACGATTTAATTCCGAAGTTATGCGAAATAATTCCTTTTATAGGTGCCGTCTGAAAATTATTAATCAGCGATTCTTCGCAATAAATAACCGGATTTATATCAATCTGAGATTTTATATAGGTTTCATTTAACTCGCTTATCGGGATATCTGCAATTTGCGACAGTTTTTGAACATTGATAATCTGATACTGATCAATATTTTTTCTGACGATTCCGAGATTTGAATATTCGTCGGCACTTACAAACCCAGCTTCTAAATAATCAAAACAAATAAAGGTTTGAATGCTTTTAGCAAAAGTCAGTAAAGCTTCTTCGAGTTTAAGATTGGAATTGATTAATCCCGTAATTTCATTTTTTAGTTCTAACTGCTGCATCAACTGCGATTCCAGACTATATTTTTGTCTGTAAAAAGCAATTTCCAGCGTTGTTAAAATATCTTGTTCTCTAAAAGGTTTTACAATAAATCCGTATGGCTGTGTGGTTTTGGCGTGATCTAAAATTCTTTTGCTTGAATTGGCTGAAATAAAAATAAATCCGATATTTTTTTCTTTTAAAATATGAGCCAGATCGATTCCATTTTTGTCACCTTTGAGCATGATATCCAGAAATACCAAATCTGGTTTTTGTGTCTGAATTATATCCAGAGCCTGATCTACAGAGCGTGCAATTCCGATAACCTGATAGTTTGCTTTTTCAAGGATTAACTGTAAATCATGTGCTTCGATAAACTGATCCTCAACAATTAAAATTTGTTTTTGAAATTGATTTTCGTCAGATTGAGCGCTTCTATCAGTCAAGGTTTCCATAAATGTAGTATTATTTATATTATAACGCTGTAATTAACTGGCATAAAATTAGTTAAATAACCCCAGTAATTGCAGTGTTTTGAAAGATTTATATCAAAAAAATCATATTTAATGTGAATTTTCCTGATATTTTTCAAAAAAACCACGCTCCTTTATTTCTATATTTGTTTGTTAAAACCAATAAAAAATCTAATTTTTAACCAATTATGAAACTAAATTTCAGCATTTCCCTGATCTTATTCAGTGTTTTTTCTGCGGCAGCACAAATTCCTTCGGTTTCTCATTATAATTTAAGCAAAAAAAGATTACTCATTCAGACCTGTTCGATGTATTTATACAATGCTAATCAGGGCGCAATAGATGCCGACAGTTCGGTTGCTCTTGCATGCAAAGCCTACAAACTGCCTCTGTCTTTAGCTTATGACGAAGGATTTAATGACGGAAAAACTTTAATAGGAAATAATGAAATAAATAGCGGTAATATCGAATCGGCTAAAAAACTTTTGGCAAAAGCAAAAAATGAAGACCGTATAAAACTGTTGTTTCAGCTTTCTAATTTTTACCTTTTTAAACCGGGTTCAAAGCCAGATGATCTTCAAAATGCTAAAACTTACATAGATGAATCTGTTACAGCATCAAATCAGTTAAAAATAAAAAAGTGGCAAAATCAGAGTTTATTATTACTTGGGAAATTCTATTATCAGGCAAATAATCAGCCCGAAGGAAATAAATGTTTTTTAAAGGTTATTGATGAATGCCGTAAACAAAATGACCAACTCGGTCTTGCACAGGCTTTGGATGCTTACGGAACGCTTTTATTCAATCTAGATCCTCAGAAAGAAAAAATACTGCAGGAAGCCATCTCGATTTATGCTTCTTTAAAAATGGAAGAAAAAAGAATCGAAAATTACATGAAAATCACCACGATATATTTTTGGGGAGGAAAAGGATCTGAAGCAAAAAAAAGATTGTATCAGACTTTAGTTTTTCTAAGAAAAATTGGTTTTCAACAAGAACAATATGTCGAAACCACTATTTCGTATATTGAATCGAATCAGTTTAACTTAAAAAGTTCGCTTTATTATGCGCAAAAAAGTGTAAAAAGAATGGAAGATACCGGCGATTATACTTTTGCAGATATTTTTTATATGCGTTTGGGAATGGTTTATTTAGGTGTTGGCCATTATGATGATGCTATGAAATTAGCGCAGAAAAGTATTGATCACGGCAAAAAAAATATTGCAAACAGCGGATGCTGGTACAAAAGTTTTATAACATCTGCGGCTTCTTTATCTATTAGAGGAAAAAATCAGGAAGCTATTAATTATATCAGCTCTATTATTAAAGTATATCCGCCGGAAAACATTTTCGACCAAATGCTAATTGCCTTTGCTTTTGGAAATTGTTATTGGGAATTAAAAGATTATCGAAATGCCGAAAAGTATTTTCTTGAAATGGATACTTACGCTTCTAAATTAAATTCTCCTGAAACTTTTAGAGACGTTGCCAATTGCTACTCGACTATTGCCGCATTTTATGCAGGAAGAAAAAATCTTGAAAAAGCAACGTATTATTCCAACAAAGTTTTAGCGCTTTCCAGTAAATATGATAAAAAATATAACTCACAAACTTTAATGACATCTTTATACCGAATTGATTCCTTAAAAGGTGATTACAGGTCGGCACTTGCTCATTATAAAATATTTAAAAAACTGAGCGATTCTATTTATGATATTTCTAAAAACAAGCAAATTGAGGAATTAAAAATTCAGTATGAAACGGAGAATAAGGAAGAAAAAATTACACTTTTAAACAAACAGTCTAAACTGCAGGAAAGTGAACTGCAAAAATCTAAACTCTTAAACAGTGTGTCGATCTGGAGTTTAATTTTGCTGCTGGTAATTATAGCCTTATTATTTAATCGTTATCGTTTGAAACAACGAAATCATGCCAAACTGGAACAAAAAGAAAAAGAAATCAGCAAAGCCAATTCGAATTTAAGACATTTATTAGACGAGAAAGAATGGCTGTTGAAAGAAATTCACCATCGTGTAAAAAACAATCTTCAAACGGTTATTAGTCTTTTAAATTCACAATCGGCTTATTTAGAAAATGATATGGCTTTGTCTGCCATAAAAAACAGTCAGCACCGGATTCATTCGATGTCTCTTATTCATCAAAAATTATATAATTCTGAAAATATTTCGACCATTAATATGCCCAATTATATCAAAGAACTGGTCGAATATTTAAAAGAATCTTTTTCGCTGGGACAGAGAATCCGTTTTGAAATAAAAGTTGATCCGCTGGAATTAGACGTGGCACAGGCTGTTCCGCTTGGACTTATTTTAAATGAAGCCATTACCAATTCTATCAAATATGCTTTTCCGGAAGATCGAACCGGAATGATTTATGTAACGCTGGAAACAATATCTGAAAATCAGTATGTGCTGAGCATTTCTGATAACGGAATTGGTTTTAATACTGACCTCAGCGATAAAAAAGCAAACTCTTTCGGTATGAGTTTAATAAAAGGGCTGACTGATGACCTTGAAGGAAAATTAACGATAGAAAATAATAACGGAACGATTTTGAAAATCGAATTTTCGCAAGAATTTCCGCTGAATCAAAAAAGGAAAGTAATTTAAAACCTAAATTTGTACATCAAAATATCAATTTGGTTTTAGCTATCTTCAAATGACACACAAAATTTTAATTATAGACGACGAAGAAAAACTCAGAAGTCTGTTGGCTCGTATTATAAAATCAGAAGGTTTTGAAGTTATGGAAGCCAAAGATTTAAAATCGGGTTTTAAAAAACTGGAACAAACTGATATTGATGTTGTTTTATGTGATGTGAAATTACCTGACGGAAATGGCGTCGATTTTCTTCAAAATATAAAAGGAAGTTTTCCGCTCACAGAAGTTATTTTGCTGACAGCTTTTGGAAATATTCCAGACGGTGTTCAGGCAATGAAAAACGGTGCTTTCGATTATATTGTAAAAGGTGATGATAACGATAAGATTATTCCGCTTCTTTACAAAGCCGTTGAAAAAGTGCATTTACAGAAAAAAGTACAACAGCTTGAAAAGCGCATTAATGATAAATATTCCTTTAAAACCATTGTTGGAAAATCGAAAGGAATTGAACAGGTTATTGATCTTGCCCAAAAAGTAGCCAAAACCGATTCGACTATTTTACTCACCGGCGAAACCGGAACCGGAAAAGAAGTTTTTGCGCAGGCAATTCACGAAAACAGCAATCGTGCCGGAAAATCTTTTGTGGCATTAAACTGCAGTACTTTTAGTGCAGCAATTTTAGAAAGCGAACTTTTTGGTCATAAACAAGGGGCCTTTACCGGAGCTTTAAAAGATAAAAAAGGTTTTATTGAAGAAGCCAATGACGGAACTTTATTTCTCGATGAAATTGGCGAAATGCCTATTGATCTTCAGGCGAAATTACTGCGGGTTTTAGAAACCAGCGAATATATTCCGGTTGGAGGCACAACTCCAAAAAAATCAAATTTCAGATTAATTGCCGCTACAAACCGGGATTTAAAAACAGAAAGTGATGAACACCGTTTTCGTTCTGATTTGTATTTCCGTTTGAATATTTTCGAAATAAAATTACCTTCATTAAGAGAAAGAATTAAAGACATTCCTGTATTGACAAACCATTTCGTCAAACAGTTTTCTGAAAAAACAAATAAAAAAACATTGCACATTAGTGATGATTTCCTGCAGAAATTAGAAAATTATTCCTGGCCGGGAAATATCCGTGAACTTAAAAATATTATCGAAAGATCAGTTATTTTAAGCAATGGCGATACTTTAACCTCAGATGTCCTTCCTTACGAAATGCAGCAGCAAACCGAAAAAGGCAGCAAATCGATGTCGGCTTTTTCAATGCAGAGTATTGAAAAACTTCATATTCAAAAAGTTTTAAATTATACAAAAGGAAATAAAGCAGAAACGGCCAGATTATTAGAAATTGGAATCGCGACTTTGTATCGTAAGATTGAAGAATACGGCATTCAATAGCAATTCTAATATTCTAAAAAGCAAATTTCGGACATAATGCTTATCATTTTAATAAAAGCTTATCATTTTGATAGGCTTTTTTTGTGCCTGATTTTTGGCACAAAACAATAATCGCTTATTCTGCAGCACTTTACACACTATTAGACATTTTCGGAATATATTTTGGCATAAGGAGGAAGAACATTAAAAATTCATTCCAAATGAAAAACCAAGTCACCTCAATCTACAAACAAGCTGAACGCTTTGCCGAGATAACCAAAAGATCTATTATTTCAGGAAACATCGTTCGTGCAAAAAAATGCCTGGCTCTTGCCGAACGTTTGTTTATAACCGGAAGCATCGAAACTAAAAATGCCATTTCTAATGTGTATATTTTTTCGGTTTCTTCTTTTATGGAAATGCGCCACTGCAATATTTCACATCTTTTTCCACAAACTCTTAAAACGGAATATATCAGACAGGTAAATGCATCGGGCGTTTAATTTGGTTTAATCGGTTAATTGTTTAATTGTTTAATCGGTTAACCGTCAACAAAATATAAAATCTGAATTCTAAAATCTAAAATAAATCTTTATGATCACTTTTCTTTTACTCGCATTGGCCGTTGTGCTGTTTGCAATTTGCTTTTTGTCAGTTGAATTTTTTGAAAAAATCTAAATCATGACTGCACTCTTTATTATTTCAATCGCCGTTTTCGTGTATTTGATATATGTATTAATCAAACCCGAAAAATTTTAATCTAGTGAAAGGTTATAAATGAGAAGTTGGATGTTATCTGCCATTCATATTTACAAATCACATCTCACTTTTTACAATTCACATTTTACAAAAACTCACACATTATGAACACAGAATTATTAGGTGTTATTGGTATTTTTATCCTGACTATTGTTTTAGCAATTCCTTTAGGAAAATATATTGCTAAAGTTTATTTGGGAGATAAAACGCTCCTTGACCCGATTTTCAACCCAATTGAAAAATTTATTTTTAAAATCAGCGGTATAAATGCTGCCGAAGAAATGAACTGGAAACAGCACTTAAAAGCACTTTTAAGTATCAATATGGTCTGGTTTTTTCTCTGCTTTTTTGTCTTATTGTTTCAGGGATCATTACCGCTTAATCCGGATAACAATCCATCAATGACACCTGATCTGGCATTTAATACTACTATTTCGTTTTTAGTCAATTGTAATTTACAGCATTATTCAGGCGAAAGCGGGGTTTCTTACCTTTCGCAAATCGTTTTAATGTTTCTTCAATTTGTTTCTGCCGGTATCGGAATGGCAGCTGCCGCAATGATTTTTACGGCAATGAAAGAAAAAACGACAGAACAATTGGGTAATTTTTATAATTATTTTATCAAAAGCTGTACTCGTGTTTTACTGCCGCTTTCAGCAATTGTTGCTGTTGCATTATTATTTAGCGGTACTCCAATGACTTTTGAAGGTAAAGATACTATTACGACTCTTCAGGGTGATCATGTAGAAGTTTCCCGCGGGCCTGCTGCTGCGTTCATTGCCATAAAACATATTGGTACAAACGGTGGAGGATTTTTTGGAGCCAACTCAGCGCATCCGTTAGAAAACCCAACTTATTTCACCAATCAGGTAGAGCTTTGGGCACAAATGATTATTCCGTTTGCCATGATTTTTGCACTTGGATTTTTTCTAAACAAAAGAAAATTATCAAATATCATATTTGGTGTAATGACCGTTGGTTTTTTACTTCTGGTTGTTCCGACAGTTATGAGCGAAATTAACGGAAATCCTGCGATCGAAAAAATGGGAATTGCCCAGACAACCGGAGCGATGGAAGGAAAAGAAGTTCGGTTTGGTCCCGCAATGTCAGGTTTCTGGAGTATCGCCACAACGGTAATTTCTACAGGTTCTGTAAACAGTATGCACGATAGTTCTATGCCGGTTTCTGGTGCTATGCAGTTATTATCTATGATGGTTAATGCCTTTTACGGCGGATGCGGTGTGGGTATTTTAAACTACTACATTTTTATTATTCTGGCTGTATTTATCTCTGGATTAATGGTAGGTCGGACTCCTGAATTCCTGGGCAAGAAAATCGAAGCGCGAGAGGTTAAAATAGCTGCTTTTATCGCCATTCTTCACCCTCTATTAATATTAGCAGGAACTGCTTTGGCTTCTTATTTTGCTGCACATGATACTGCAATGGGCTATTGGTTCAACGGCAATGCAACAGGCTGGCTAAACAATCCCGGCAATCACGGATTTTCAGAAATGTTATATGAATATACTTCGAGCGCTGCCAATAACGGTTCTGGTTTTGAAGGTCTGGGAGATAATAATCCGTTCTGGAATATTACTACAGGAATTGTTTTACTCTTAAGCCGTTTTATTCCAATTATTGGTCCATTGGCAATTGCCGGTTTACTGGCTGGTAAAAAATACATTCCGGAAAGCGCAGGAACTTTAAAAACAGACACATCAATTTTCGGAATAATGACTTTTGCCGTAATTGCAATTATTGCTGCTTTATCTTTCTTTCCGGCTTTAGCGCTTGGACCTTTAGCGGAATTCTTTACACTAAAATAAAAATGCTGGATATTTTAAACACATAGAAACATAGAATCTAAATCAATAAAAAAGAATAAAAAGAAAACTCGTTTTTACACATAGTTAGAATAACGATTTTACTATTCGTATTTCAATATAGCCCGTGGTTTCAACCACGGGAAACGAATTACAGGACAAAGATTGTGATATACGTTGCGTCCCAGTGGTTGAAACCACGAGCTATGTTTTATAATCTATGTGTTTTTTAGGGCACAACATTTAACAAATAACATTTAACTTTTTAAAAGAAAATGACAACTAATAAATCCACATCATTATTTGAAAGCCAGCAGGTAAAACAAGCTTTACTGCAGTCTTTTGTTAAGCTGAACCCAAAAATAATGATCAAAAATCCGGTAATGTTTACCGTAGAAATTGGGACCGCAATTATGTTTGCCGTCTGCATTTCAATATTAATGGGAGCACATGATCAGGGAAGTTTTACTTATAACCTAATCGTATTTTTAATTTTACTGGCAACACTTTTATTTGCCAATTTCGCCGAGGCTATTGCCGAAGCAAGAGGAAAAGCACAAGCTGACAGTTTGCGAAAAACAAGAGAAGAAACTCCTGCAAGACAAATTTTGCCTAACGGAGAAATCAAAAATATCAGTTCTTCTGCATTAAAAAAAGATGATATTTTTATCTGCGAAGCCGGCGATTTAATTGCCGCCGATGGTGAAATTATCGAAGGCCTAGCCACTATAGACGAAAGTGCCATTACCGGAGAAAGTGCTCCTGTAATTCGCGAGGCAGGCGGAGATAAATCTTCCGTTACCGGAGGAACAAAAGTCTTATCTGATAAAATCAAAGTAAAAGTAACTTCTGAACCCGGCGAAAGTTTTCTGGATAAAATGATCGCTTTGGTTGAAGGTGCAAGCCGTCAGAAAACACCAAACGAAATCGCATTAACTATTTTATTAGCCGCCTTTACATTAATTTTTGTCATTGTGTGCGTTACACTAAAACCGTTTGCGGATTATGCCAATGCGCCCATTACAATTGCTGCTTTTATCGCTTTGTTTGTATGTTTAATTCCAACTACAATTGGCGGTCTGCTTTCTGCAATTGGTATTGCCGGAATGGACAGGGCTTTACGAGCTAATGTAATTACAAAATCTGGTAAAGCGGTTGAAACTGCAGGCGATATTGATGTTCTGCTTTTGGATAAAACCGGAACAATCACAATTGGAAATCGAAAAGCGACAAACTTCTATCCGACAAAAGGAATTTCTCTGGATGATTTTATCAAATCTGCCGTATTGAGTTCACTCGCAGATGATACACCCGAAGGAAAAAGTATTATTGAATTGAGCAAAACGATCAATTTAAATGGCAAAATGCAGGAAGATGTTTCACTTTTTACAGATAATATTTTGCATACCATCAAATTTACTGCTGAAACGAGAACTTCCGGCGTAGTATTAAAAGACGGAACTAATATTAGAAAAGGTGCTCAGGATGCTGCTAAAAAAATTGCAGAACAAGCCGGAAACATTTTTCCTGAAGATACTGCACAGCAAGTAATTACGATTTCATCCAACGGAGGAACTCCGCTGGTGGTTATTAAAGACAATATCGTTCAGGGTGTTATCGAACTTCAGGATATTATAAAAACCGGAATGAAAGAACGTTTTGAGCGCTTACGCAGAATGGGAATCAAAACGGTTATGGTTACGGGTGATAATCCGCTTACGGCAAAATTTATTGCGGAAGCAGCCGGTGTCGATGATTTTATCGCCGAAGCGAAACCTGAAGATAAAATGAATTACATTCGAAAAGAACAAGCCGAAGGCCGTTTGGTTGCTATGATGGGTGACGGAACAAACGACGCTCCTGCTCTTGCTCAAGCCAATGTGGGTGTTGCCATGAACAGCGGAACTCAGGCAGCAAAAGAAGCCGGAAACATGGTCGATCTTGACAACGACCCAACGAAATTAATTGAGATTGTTGAAATTGGAAAACAACTTTTAATGACTCGCGGAACGTTGACCACATTCTCTATCGCTAATGACGTTGCTAAATATTTTGCAATTGTTCCGGCACTTTTCATAACCGCAATTCCGGCACTGCAAGGTTTAAATATCATGCATTTACATAGTCCGGAAAGTGCTATTTTATCGGCTGTAATTTTTAATGCGATTATCATTCCAATTTTGATTCCGCTTGCGCTGAAAGGTGTTGATTACCGACCAATTGGAGCAAGTGCCATTTTAAAACGAAACCTTTTGATTTACGGTCTTGGCGGACTAATTGTCCCTTTTATCGGAATTAAACTAATCGATTTAATTGTAGCTGTCTTTATTTAAGGTTCTAAGGTGCTGAGATTCTAAGGAACTAAGGTTTTCTCTTAGAATCGCAAAAGCAAGAATCTATCAAAAACTTAATAAAAAACATCGGTTCTGAATTGCTAAGTTCTGAAGAGAAAACTTAGAATCTTAGCAGCTTAGTCCCTAGAATCTTAAACAAAATGAAAAATATATTTTCTATACTAAAACTTACCGCAGTTACTTTAGTTCTTTTTGCGGTTATTTATCCACTAGCGATTTACGGAATTGCACAAATTGCTCCAAATCAGGGAAAAGGAGAAACGATTTCTGTTAACGGAAAAGTTGTTGGTTATCAAAAAATTGGTCAAAAATTCGATAAATCTAATTATTTCTGGGGAAGACCTTCGGCTGTTGATTACAACGCTGCCGGAAGTGCCGGAAGCAATAAAGGTCCAAGCAATGCAGAATATCTGGCTTTAGTCCAAAAAAGAATTGACACTTTTTTAGTAGTTCATCCTTATTTGAAAAAAAGCGAAATTCCATCTGATATGGTTACAGCTTCCGGAAGTGGTTTAGATCCGAATATTTCTCCTCAGGGTGCTTTGATTCAGGTAAAACGTGTGGCTAAAGAAAGAAAATTAGACGAAACTAAAGTAAAAGCTTTGGTAGAATCTAAAATTAATTCTGCTGTTGTTGGTCCTGAGACAGTTAATGTTTTGGAATTGAATATTGCTTTGGATCAGTTAAAGTAATACGTTTTAAACCTGACAGGTTTTAAAACCTGTCAGGTTGACGAAGCTTTACACCTATTTTTGTCATTTCTCCTTACGTCGAAATGAAAAACAAACGAAATTGAAATCAAAACTCGATTTTAAATAATACCTGCAAGGTTTTGAAAACCCTGCAGGAAATGAAAATACCTTTTTACCCCGAATGTCCTAGCCCCGATAGTAGTGGAAATCCTTTGGGGCGGGGGTTCCGCCCAAAAGATTGAAACGGATAGCGGGATTAGCTCCTAAAAAATCTACTTAATATTTAATTTAATTAGAGGACGATTGCTTCGTTCCTCGCAATGACATATGAAAAAAATAATATTTACTGCTTTAATCGCTTTTGGTTTCAGCAATTTACACGCACAAGAAGAATTAAAAAGTCCGCTTACATTTTCAGGTTATGCTGATGTTTATTATAGTTATGATTTTGGAAAACCGGAAAATCATACGCGTCCAAACTTTTTTTACAGCTATAATAAAAGCAATGAAGTAAACCTTAATTTAGGGATGGCAAAAGTGAATTATTCGAAAGAAAATATCCGCGGGAATTTTGCCTTAATGGCCGGAACTTATGCCGAGTATAATATGTCTGCCGAACAGGGTTTATTGAAGAATGTTTATGAAGCAAATGTTGGTGTGAAGATTTCGAAAAACCATAATTTATGGATTGACGCCGGAATTATGCCTTCACATATTGGTTTTGAAAGTGCAATTGGAAAAGACTGCCAGACTTTAACCAGAAGTATTCTGGCTGAGAATTCTCCTTATTATGAAGCGGGAGTTAAGATTGGTTACACATCAGAATCCGGAGCATGGTATTTGGCGGGAATGTACTTAAACGGCTGGCAGAGAATTGAGAAAGTGGAAGGTAATCAGACTCCGGCTTTTGGAACCCAGGTAACATACAAACCATCTGATCGGGTTGTTTTGAACTGGAGTACGTATGTTGGAAATGAGCAGCCGGATGTGGACAAAAAATGGCGTTATTTTAATGATTTTTACGGGCAATTTAAGATTAGCGAAAAAACAAATATAACCGCTGGTTTTGATATAGGTTCTCAGCAATCGGCTAAAGACAGTAATAAATATGATACCTGGTTTTCTCCAATCTTAATTTTGCAATACAAACCAACAGATAAAATCCAGCTTGCGGCGCGCGGTGAATATTATAGTGATGAAAAAGGTGTAATTATCGCGACAGAAACGCCAAACGGTTTTAAAACTTACGGATTTTCAGCTAATTTTGATTATCTGGTTACTGATAATGTTATGTTTAGAATTGAAGCAAGAAACCTTTCTAGCAAAGATGAAATTTTTACAAAAGACAATGCGCCTACAGACTCGAATACATTTTTAACAACGTCTTTAGCGATTAGTTTCTAAAAGGATATTTAGCCACAGATTACACAGATTGAAAGGATTTTTTTGATGTGGATTTTTTGCCACGAATTACACCAATTTCTCGAATTTTTATTTAAAAAACAGGCAAAAATAATTAGTGAATTGGTGTAATTCGTGGCAAAAAAAACTTCTTAATCTGTCAAATCT
Source organism: Flavobacterium sp. Root901 (assembly GCF_001429765.1). Taxonomy (GTDB): domain Bacteria; phylum Bacteroidota; class Bacteroidia; order Flavobacteriales; family Flavobacteriaceae; genus Flavobacterium. The sequence continues at coordinate 393,902 of NZ_LMJB01000008.1, read as the reverse complement.
TCGGCAAAAAAATAACGTCTTTGTGACAAAAATATGAAAAACGAAAACGAAAATAATGCACAGCATTTTCTTGATTTAATTCAGAAATCAAGAAAGGGAAAATTCAAAATCTACATTGGAATGAGTGCCGGTGTGGGCAAAACTTTTCGTATGCTTCAGGAAGCGCATTCGTTATTAAAAAACGGAATTGATGTAAAAATTGGCTACATCGAAACACACATGCGAAAAGAAACGCATGAACTTTTAGAAGGTTTGCCTGTAATTCCGAGAAGGACAATTTTTTACAAAGGAAAATTACTGGAAGAACTGGATGTTCAGGCCATAATTAACCTTAGACCCGAAGTGGTTATTGTAGATGAATTGGCACATACAAATGTAGAAGGGAGTAAAAATGAAAAACGCTGGCAGGATGTTTTAGAAATTCTTGAAGCTGGAATTAATGTAATTTCGGCTGTAAATATTCAGCATATTGAGAGTCTGAATGAAGACGTAAAACGTATTACCAATATTGATGTTCAGGAACGCATTCCTGATAATGTCCTGCGACTGGCAGATGAAGTAGTCAATATCGATTTGACCTCAGAAGATTTGATTGCGCGTTTGAAGGAAGGGAAAATTTATACTCCGGATAAAATTCAGACGGCTTTAGCCAATTTTTTTAAATCGGAACAAATTTTACAACTTCGTGAACTGGCTTTGAAAGAAGTGGCAAGTCAGGTTGTTCGAAAAGTAGAAAATGAGGTTCCCAATCTCCATGCTCTGCGGCATGAAAAACTTTTGGCCTGCATTAGCAGTAATGACAAAACGGCTAAAATTGTAATTAGAAAAGCGGCTCGTTTAGCAAGTTATTACAATGGATCCTGGTATGTCTTGTATGTAGAAACCCCGCAGGAAAGCAGCACAAAAATTGCTTTGGACAAACAAAGACATTTAATTAATAATTTTAAACTTGCTGTAGAACTGGGCGCAGAAGTAATTAAACTGGAAAATAAAAATATTGCCGATGCCATTTTGATTACGGCCGAAAAAAAACAAATTACAACTGTATGCATCGGAAAACCGCATTTGAATTTATTTAAAGTAATTTTGTCTACAACAATTTTTAGACGTTTGCTAAACAAACTTTCTTTATCAAATGTTGATCTTGTAATTCTCTCTTAATGGGAGATGATTATGTGAGATGTAAAATGTTCATTTGCAAACAACAATTAAATTTAGAGGATGAGATTGCTTCGTTCCTCGCAATGACTTTATGAGAATTAAAACCAAATTAAACCTGGGTGTCGGATTATTATTTTTAATGATCATTATACTTTCGTTAGTTAGCGGATATTCTGTTTTTTTGATAAAAGCAGACACAGAGAATATTCTGAAAGCAAATTATAATACGCTGGAATATTCCAGAAATATGATTTTATCTCTGGATGAAATTAAGGCAGGGACAGATAGTAAAATTCATATTTTTAAGGAATATCTTGAAAAACAAACGCAGAATGTTACAGAACCCGGAGAAAAAGAAGCAACTGCAAGTCTGGAAAAAAGTTTTGCCCTTTTAGAAAAAAATGGTTCTGATGCAACTTTAAAATCACAGGTCAGACAGGACATTTTTACTATTATGAAACTGAACCTGGATGCCATAAAACAGAAAAGCGATATTGCTAAACATACCGCCGAAAATGCGAATTTATGGATTGCCATTGTGGGAACTTTATGCTTTTTGATTGCTTTTAATTTATTAATTAACCTTCCCAATAATATTGCCAATCCAATTAAGGAATTGACACTGAGTATTAAGGAAATTGCCAATAAAAATTATTCAGAGCGTGTTCATTTTACCAATCATAATGAATATGGGGATTTGGCCAAGTCATTTAATACAATGGCGCAGAAACTTCAGGAATACAATGACAGTAATTTGTATAAACTCTTTTTCGAAAAGAAACGGCTGGAAACACTTATCAATAATATGCACGATCCTATTATTGGGTTAGATAACAAACATATTGTTTTGTTTGCCAATGATGAAGCCCTTAGAATTATTGGTCTTAAAAAGGAAGATGTTATTGGAAAATCGACTTCAGATCTGGCTTTATCCAATGATCTCATTCGGTCTTTGATTTTAAAAGAAAATAGCGATACGCCTAAAAAACAACCTCTTAAAATTTATGCTCACGGAAAAGAAAGTTATTTTGAAAAAGAAATCCTGAATATTACCATAATTCCAACAGGAGAAGAAAAAGAAATTAATATTGGTGATGTTATCATTCTGCGAAATATTACACTTTTTAAAGAACTGGATTTTGCCAAAACCAATTTTATAGCCACAGTTTCGCATGAATTAAAAACGCCAATTGCCTCTATAAAACTCAGCCTTCAATTACTTGAAAATGAAAAAACGGGCGATATGAATGACGACCAGAAACAGCTTGTTGAAAGCATTAAGGATGACAGTCAAAGATTGCTTAAAATTACAGGAGAATTACTTAATTTATCACAGTTAGAGACTGGAAACATTCAGCTGAATATTGAGAAAAGTGATCCGTATGCAATTGCAGATTATGCTGCTGAAGCCGTAAAGGTTCAGGCCGACCAAAAACAAATTAAATTAATAATTGATGCCGATGAAAACCTGCAGCATGTAAAAGCCGACAGTGAAAAAACGGGCTGGGTTTTAATTAATTATTTATCAAACGCAATACGTTATTCTTCTGAAAAAAGTACCATTATTATCAAATTAAAAGAAGAAAACAACCAAATGGTTTTTCAGGTTATCGATACCGGAAAAGGAATTGACCCGAGATACAAAGACAAAGTTTTTGATAAATATTTCCAGATTCCGGGAAGTCCAAAATCAGGAACGGGATTAGGACTGGCAATCAGCAAAGAATTTATCGAAGCCCAAAACGGAACTGTTGGTGTAGAAAGTAATTTAGGATTGGGAAGTACGTTTTGGTTTGCATTGAAAGTTTAAGAGAAAGTGTTTAAAAAAAGTATAAAAAAAGGTCTTAGCTCTAAAAATTTTGCAGAGCCGAATTTCAATCCGTTTAATTGGATTCTTAATACAGACAACCTGAGATTGACCAATATTTAGTAAGATGAATCGTTTCTGCAGAATTTTTGAAAAATTGACATTGTAACTACTATTGTTTTTTAAGTATTCGAAGTATTATTCTTAATTTCCCTAACCTCTCTTTTCAATTCTAAAAGCAAATCTTTCATTGCTCCGGTTTCAGACAATTCCTGTTTTTTGTCTGAACGGCCGATGTTGCATTCATATTCCCAAATTTCCAAAATATCAGAAGCTTTCACTTCATAATTCGGATAAAAGCTATTGTCGGATTCTAAAACCAAAGCATTCTTTTTATTTTTATTGAGACGTTTATAAACCATTCCTTCACTTTTCGTAATCAGTATATAGGTTTTGCCATCCATAACCTCTCCCAGCCTTTCGACATAACGACCAATAATAATGGAACCGTCTTCGTGCGGCGGCATTGAGTCTCCTTCAACCGGAAATCCGCGGTGTTTTCCAGGACCTAAAAACGGAAGCGAGATCTGCTGCAGGCTTTCAATATACTCTGGATCGGCATATCCGTTTAAATAACCTGCTTTTGCTTTTTGAGATACAATTTCAATAAAATTTTCTCCAAAACTATCCACCTGAATAGGAAGAATAAGTCGGTTGCCTTCTAATCTTATCAAATTTTGCACATCAATTTTGCGTATATCGACAGATAATATTAAGTCAATACTCATATGAAAATATAATGCAATTTTCTTTAAAATATCATAAGGTGCTTCTGAAGTTCCGTCTTCATATTTAACGTATCTTCCTCTTGTAATGCTAAGGTTTTGAGCCAGTTTCTCCTGGGATATTTTATGCTTAACCCTTAACGCTCTGATGTTGTCTGAAAATAAGGACATAATAAATTTGTTATAATTTGGAACAGCAAATATATAAAAAATTGTTATCGACTGTACTAATTTTGTGATATGAAAAAATCAAATTTCTGAAAGTGATTATGAAATTGAGAAATATAAATACCACAAAATCAATAGAATTATACATTCCGGACATACGTTCGGAAATAAAACTTCCTTTTTTTGACATTGGTATCAGCGCTGGTTTTCCTTCTCCTGCTGATGACTTTATTGAATCCTCTATTGATCTTAATAAAGAATTAATCAGACATGAGTACACTACTTATTTTGCCAGAGTAAAAGGGCATTCTATGAAAAATGCCGGTATCTATGATGGTGATTTATTGATTATTGATAAAAGCCTTGAACCTCAAAATAACAAAATAGCGGTCTGCCAGATTGATGGCGAGTTTACCGTAAAGCGTATTAAAATAGAGAAAGACATTATCTGGCTTATTGCCGAAAACGAAGATTATCAGCCTATAAAAGTAACTCCGGAAAATAATTTTGTGATTTGGGGAATTGTGATTCATAGTATTAAATCTTTTTAAAATACATTAAAAAATGTTTGCCCTGGTCGATTGTAATAATTTTTATGCTTCTTGTCAAAGAGTATTTGAACCGCATTTAAGAGGAAAACCAATTGTTATTCTCTCTAACAATGACGGCTGTGTTATTTCACGTTCTGATGAAGCTAAGGCTTTGGGAATACCTATGGCGATTCCTGCCTTTAAGTATGAGTCTGTTTTTAAAGAGAAAAATATTTTTGTGTATTCTTCTAATTATCCGTTGTATGGCGATATGAGCAATCGGGTAATGAGCCTTCTTCGAACTTATACTAACGAAGTAGAAATTTACAGTATTGATGAAGCATTCCTGAAATTTTCAGGTTACGATTTATTCGATCTGAATGCGCTGGGTTTAAAAATGCGAAAAGAAGTCACACAAGGAACGGGCATTCCTGTTAGTATAGGCTTTGCTCCTACCAAAGCTTTATCAAAAATGGCCAATAAAATTGCACGAAAATTTTCAGATCGTACACAAGGTGTTTATTGTATTGATTCTGAAGAAAAAAGAATCAAAGCCTTAAAATGGACTAAAATTGAAGATGTCTGGGGAATTGGAAGAAAACTTGCCAAACGTCTTAAACAAAAAAAAATTAACACAGCTTATGAGTTTACCCAGCTTCCGGATGCGTGGGTACGAAAAGAAATGTCAGTAGTTGGACTTCGGTTAAAACATGAATTAGAAGGAAAACCAACTTTAGAGTTAGAAGAAGCCGCAGACCGAAAAATGATTGCCACGACAAGGTCCTTTGAAAAAAGGTACACCACGTATGAAGAAATATCTGAACGAATAAGCACGTTTACAGCATCTTGTGCAGAAAAATTAAGACGTCAGAAATGTCATTGCAATATGGTAACTGTTTTTATTCAAACCAGCTTTATCAAGAACGAAGAATCACATTATTCACGAAGCATTACGATTACTACAGATTTTCCAACTAATTCAACAATAGAGCTTAATGAAGCTGCACAAAAAGGATTTAAAGCTATTTTTAAAAAAGGATATCGTTATAAAAAAGCTGGTGTTATTGTAATGGGGCTGACACCAAATACTGAAACACAGCTTAATTTATTCGAAACATCAAATCCTAAACACCAGCCCTTAATGAGCGTGATTGATAAAATGAATAAAAACTACGGCAATAACAAAATTAAATTTGGTGTACAGTCTTTAGGAAGGCAATGGAAAATGAGGCAAACCAGACTGTCTCCCAAGTTTTCTACTTCTCTTAAAGATGTTATTATAGTTAAAGCATAATTAAATAACAGAAATAGAACATTTTACGTTATATACAAATGAAGAAGCAGGAATATGCCATAGTAGATATCGAGACCACAGGCGGCAATGCCAGTCACAGCCGTATTACAGAAATCGCGATTATTATTCACGACGGAACAACCGTACTCGACCGTTACGAAACGCTTGTGAATCCGCAAAAAGATATCCCTCCTTCTATTTTTGGATTAACAGGAATTAATAATGAAATGGTTGCCCATGCGCCTATCTTCGATGATATTTCTGAGAAAGTTCTCGAAATGCTGACAGATCGCATTTTTGTAGCACATAACGTTAATTTTGATTATTCATTTGTTCATCATCAGCTGGAACAAGCTGGTTTTAAATGGTCTGCAAAAAAATTATGTACAGTTCGCGCTGCCCGAAAAATCAAACCCGGACTGGGCTCTTATAGTTTAGGAAATCTTTGTAATTCTCTAAATATTAGTTTAGAAAACCGGCACCGTGCCGGCGGAGATGCAGATGCTACTGCCCTGCTGTTTTCACTTTTGCGTGAGTGGGACGATGAAGGCGTAATTGATAAAATGATCAAAAAAACAGCTCAGGATCAGCGGTTACCACCTAATCTCCCGCCAGAAGATTTTAATGCTTTACCCGAAAAACCGGGAGTGTATTATTTCTATAATCAGGCCAAAAAAGTGATTTATGTCGGGAAGGCAATCAACTTGAAAAAACGGGTAACCTCACATTTTACGGGCAATAACATTAATCCGCAAAGACAGCATTTTTTAAGGGATATTTACGGAATTTCTTTTGAAGTCTGCGCAACCGAATTAATGGCGCTATTATTGGAATGCACCGAAATCAAAAAACTCTGGCCAACTTATAACAGAGCTTTAAAGCGTTTTGAAGCCAAGTTCGGAATCTATCAGTACGAAGCCCGTAATGGTTATAAATATCTGGCAATTGGAAAAGTAAGTAAGTTTCAAATCTGTATTCATGAATTTAACAGCCTGCATGTGGGAATCAATTTATTAAGAAGTCTTGCCGAACAGTTTGAAATAGATCATCGTTTTTGTAAATATTCAAGACCTGAAGAAGGAGAATTTTTCTATACTCCGGAAATAAAAGAACTTCCGGATGTCTTCCTTCATAATGAACAAGTTGACAACGCTATTGATTTCTTATTGAATAACAGGCCCACTTTTGCGATTATAGACAAAGGAAGATCTGCAGATGAAAGAAGCTGTATCTGGGTTGAAAACGGCCGTTTTCACGGAATGGGATATATCCCGAGAGAGGTCGCTGTTAATGATCCCGAAGACGTAAAAAGTTATGTTACGCTTTACAAAAGCAACCAGTATATTGAGCAGCTAATTTTTGCTTACGCCGAAAAATATCCGGGTAAAGTATTCTTTAACAAACACTTTCTAAAATAACAATTGTGATTTTGTTTAGAAATAAAATATTTTAAAAGCTGTAAATTTAATACTCGAACTAATTAAATCTACTATGAAAATAGCTACTTATAACGTAAACGGAGTCAACGGACGATTGAATGTTTTATTGAAATGGCTCGAAGAAACTAAACCGGATATTGTATGTCTTCAGGAATTGAAAGCACCACAGGATAAATTTCCAATTAAAGCCATTAATGACGCCGGTTACAATGCCATTTGGCACGGACAAAAACAATGGAATGGCGTTGCAATCCTGGCCAGAAATAGGGAAATTGAAGAAATAACCCGTACACTTCCGGGAGATGATGACGATGTACAAAGCCGCTATGTCGAAGCTTTGATTGACGGAATTGTAATTGCCTGCCTCTATCTTCCAAACGGAAATCCGGCACCGGGACCAAAATTTGAATACAAACTAAAATGGTTTGATCGTCTGGCACATCGTACTCAAACATTATTAGACCTGAAAGTTCCTGTAATTTTAATTGGCGATTACAATGTAATGCCAACAGAGCTGGATGTTTATAAACCTGAAAAATGGGTTAATGATGCACTTTTCAGACCCGAGATTCGAAAAGCTTTTGCCGATATTGTTTCGCAAGGCTGGACAGATGCTATTCGTACTTTATATCCTGATGAGAAAATTTATACATTTTGGGATTATTTCCGAAACGCTTACCAACGAGATGCAGGTCTGCGAATTGACCACTTTTTACTGAGCCCTCAAATGGCGAAAGTTTTACGCTCCGGCGGAGTTGACCGTCATGTCCGGGGTTGGGAAAAAACCAGCGATCATGCGCCTGTCTGGATTGAAATTGACAAAAAATAAGGAATAAATGACACTATTTAACGACACCGAATTATTTACAACAGGTTTGGGAGGAAAAAAAATATTCGATATTCCCGATTCTGAATTGATTTTGATCGATAATTTCTTTACAAAAGAAGAATCCGATCGCTTTTATGACAGGCTTCTCCATAAAACCAAATGGAGAGAATATCAAATGGAAATTTATGATAAAACGTATACGGTACCCAGAATGATTGCCTGGTATGAAGATAAAGATAATCCCGGAGCAGACTTGAAAGGTCCGGACTGGAATTACGAATTGCTGACTATTAGAGGCCGAGTAGAGAAAGAAACACAGCTTGATTTTAATACCGTTCTGCTTAATTTATACAGAGATGGAAATGACGGCGTAGGATGGCACAGCGATAAAGAACACAATACAGGACCAAATCCGGTTATTGCTTCAGTGACTTTTGGCGAGACCAGAATGTTCAGGCTGCGTCATAAATACAGCAAGGAAATTCCGCAGGTTGAAATTCCACTGCATCATGGTTCTTTTTTACTGATGGCCGGAACCACAAACAGTTTTTGGCAGCATCAGGTTCCAAAAACAGCTCGCGATGTTTTACCCAGAATAAATTTAACTTTTAGACAAACGCACCGAAATATCTAATTTGTTCATAAACACAAACCAGCCAATTTTTTATTTAATGACGACGAGGAAAATTCTTTCGAAAAAAGTTAAATTCCTGATTGTATGAGCGTTTTATTAGGCTGAGCCTTTCTTTTTTACTATTTTTGCAACCTTTTTTTAAATATAATACCGTAATGGCTTATTCAAACAATGATTTATCGCGTTTCTTAGATGCGCAGAACAAACTTTATCTTACTGCTCTTTCTGAAATCGGAAAAGGGAAAAAAGAAACGCACTGGATGTGGTTTATTTTTCCTCAAATTAAAGGACTGGGTAAAAGCGATACTGCAAATCTGTATGCCATTAACGATCTTAAAGAAGCTTCAGATTATTTGGAGCATCCTATTTTGGGAAAACATCTTATCGAAATTTCAGAATTGTTACTGACTTTTAAAATGAAATCGGCAGACGGAATTTTTGGCGATTTAGATGCCCGAAAATTACGCTCTTGTATGACTTTATTTTCTTTGGCAGAAAATGCAAATCCTATATTTCAGGAAATTCTGGATGCTTTTTTCTCAGGAGAAATTGATCCGCTTACTATATCTATTATTAATTCAGCTATAAAATCATCTACTGAGGAAACTGTTATTGCATAGTTTTTACAGCACTCATAGATTTTATTAAGATAAGGCACTGCAAATTGCAGTGCCTTTTTTTTTGTCAAACCCATAATTAAACGAATATTTTAGCTCCGAGAGGCGATTGGAACAAATAACGGGAATAGCTTCAAAATAAAATTCAAAACCAGTATCCGCTGTTATTTTCTGATAACGAAATTTCACTAAATAAAACTCAATTTGCGATATATAACAGCCAGAATAAATACTTAAAGCCCGAAAGCCTTTGTTTTTCGGGCTTTTTTTATGTGGCATATCAATTGGTTTTTTATAATCGATTAACATTAAACCACATGAATTATGAAAAAATCAATGTTTATTTTTTGCCTTATCATTTTTAATTACGCTGTCTTAAAAGCATGCGGCAAATACAGTATTGAAGCACCTGTTTGAAAACAATAGCTAATAATCTTTCGCTTCCTTATTCGGTTAAATAACTATTAACTTAAATCTATTTAAGATGAAAATTTTCAATAATCTATTAATTACGCTCTTTATCACTTTAGCCAATATTACTATGAAAAGCTACGCACAAACTGATTATGCAGCAGACCCGCATTTGTCTCCTGCAGTAAAAGCATTTTTAAAACCTCTAAACGGCGGCGGGCCTCCTTTAGAATCGCTTCCTGTTGCCGATGCGCGAAATGTACTTGTTGGCGCACAAAATGCATTTAAAGTTGACTTATCCGGAATCGATGAATCTGAAAAAGAAATTACTTCAGATGGATATAAAATCAAATTAAACATTGTTCGCCCAAAAGGTTCAAAAGACAAATTACCGGTCTTTTTATTTATTCACGGCGGCGGATGGGTTTTAGGTGATTATCCTACCCATAAACGTATGGTTCGCGATTTAACCGTTTTAACGGGTTATGTTGGTGTTTTTGTAAATTACTCCTTATCGCCGGAGCACAAATATCCGCAGCCGGTTAATGAAGTTTATGCTGCCGCAAAATGGATTGCTGCGCATGGAAACGAAATTAATGTAGACGGAAACAGGCTCGGAATTGTGGGCAACAGTGCCGGAGGAAATTTAGCTGCAGCAAGTGCACTTTTAGCCAAAGAAAAAGGAACTCCGTTATACAAAGTTCAAATTCTTTTCTGGCCTGTGACAGATGCTAATTTTGAAACAGAATCGTATAAATTATATGGAAAACAGCGTTTTCTGACAGATACTTTAATGCAATGGATGTGGGATCAATATGTGGAACCTGCTAAAAGAAAAGAGATTTACGCCTCTCCGTTACAAGCCAGTTTAACGCAATTAAAAGGTCTTCCTCCTACTTTAATTCAGGTTGCAGAAAATGATATTTTAAGAGACGAAGGTGAAGCATACGGACGTAAACTAAGTGATGCCGGAGTTGTTGTAACCACGGTTCGCTACAATGATGTAATTCATGATTTTGGTTTATTGAACGGTTTAGCCGAGATTCCGCAGACAAAAGCATTGTTTTTACAAGCTGCGGCAGAACTTAAAAAATATCTGAAATAACAACCAAAAATCCAAATTGTATGAAAACAAATTCTAAATATGTCATGTTCGTAACAGGGGCATTTGTAAGTCACACCTGCTGGGATGGCTGGGTAAAATATTTTGATGAAAAAGGATATGTTGCCGTTGCTCCGCCCTGGCCTTATAAAGATGCTTCTGCAAAAGAACTCCGCAATCGCCAGCCAAACGATATTGGTTTGGCAACTTTAACTTTGACACAATTAGTCGACCATTATGCTGAAATTGCTAAATCGTTTCCGGAAAAACCTTTAATTGTCGGCCATTCTCTAGGCGGATTAGTTACACAAATTTTAGTAAATCGTGATTTGGCTTCGGCTGGAGTTGCTGTACATTCTGTTCCGCCAATGGGCGTCATTCCGTATGAATTTACTTTTTTGAAATCAGGCTGGAAAGTTTTAGGCCTTTTTACTTCTTTGAAGAAAACGTATTTAATGTCTTTTGAAAAATTTCAATATGCCTTTGTAAACGGACTTCCTTTCAGTGTTCAAAAAGATGCTTACGAAAAATACGTAATTCCAGAATCTAAAACGGTGGCACGCGGCGGATTAACTTCTGCAGCCGCTGTTGATTTCAAAAAAAATCATCCGCCTTTATTGTTTGTTGCCGGCAGCGAAGATCAATTTTTATCTCCGCATTTAAATACTCGTAATTTCAAAAAATACAAACGCAATAATTCGATTTTAGATTATAAAGAATTTAAAGGAAGAAATCACAACGTATTACTTTTAGACACCTGGAAGGAAAACGCCGATTTTATACTCAACTGGGCAGATAATGTTTTATCTGACGAAGATTTTGGAAAAGGTAAAGTTTTGACAAATTCGCTTTATTAAGAATTTAGTCCAAAGCCTTTGCGGATTGTAAAATCTAAATATTTATTTTGGTTATAAATTTGTTTAAAAAAAGCGCCCTGAAATTAATCAAGGGCGCTTTTTAATAGGTATAAATTTAGCTTCAATTTGAAATAAAACTATTCTTTTGGTTTTGTTAAGTAATAAACCGGGATTCCTGCCAGCATAATTAGTACTCCCCAGCCGCAAGTTGAAAATTTAGTCCACAACAATGAAACGCAAATTGCAGCAGCTATAATAATATATAACATTGGTAAAAATGGGTATCCAAATGCTTTATAAGGCCTTTCTACATCCGGCATTTTTTTACGTAAAATAAAGATTCCGTAGATTGTCAGAATATAAAAAATCAAAACAATGATAATTACAAAATCTAATAAATCACCATACTTTCCTGTCAAACATAAAGCTGAAGCCCAAAAACATTGTGCCCAAAGTGCCCATGCAGGAACGCTTGAACTGTTTAACTCGGCAGCTTTTTTAAAGAACAAACCATCTTTTGCCATTGTATAATAAACTCTTGCGCCGGCCATGATTAGTCCGTTATTGCAGGCAAAAGTCGAAATCATAATCATGATGGCAATAATTAAAGTTCCAATATTTCCAAAAATATACTGCGAAGCTACAACCGCCACACGATCAGATTTTGCTGTTGCAATTTCATCAAGCGGGATCACTGCTAAATACATAATGTTTGTTAAAACGTAAATAATTGTTACTATAAAAGTTCCCAGAAACAAACTGAAACCAACATTACGCTTTGGGTTTTTAATTTCTCCGGCAATAAAAGTAACTCCGTTCCATGCATCACTGGAAAATAATGATCCAACCATTGCTGCAGAAATTCCTGTAATCAAAGCTGTTCCGCCAATTGGCAGCCACGAACCGCTTTCTTTATCAAACGAACGTGTATTCCATGCATCTGCCCAGTTCGCATCCCAAACTGAAGCTTTTGCAGCCAGTGTTAATCCAAAAACAATTAAACCAAGCAATGATAAAATTTTGATAATGGTAAGAACGGTTTGAAGAATTTTTCCGTTTTTCACACCACGGCTATTAATATATGTCAATAAAATAATAGTAAAAATTGATACTAATTGTGCCGCGTTGAGTTTAAATGAACCTATTTCGTATAATATGTTTTCATCGCTCAAAGGCTCATATAAATAGGCAGCAAATTTTGAAAAGGCCACTCCAACTGCTGCGATTGTTCCGGTTTGAATTACTGCGAAAAAACTCCATCCGTACAAAAAGGCAATTAATTTGTTGTAAGCTTCTTTTAGATAAACATACTGCCCTCCTGCTTTAGGAAACATGGCACTAAGTTCTCCATAACTTACAGCGGCAATAATGGTAATTAATCCTGAAATCAGCCAGATTAATGTAAGCCATCCGGCAGATCCTACTTGTCTGGCAATGTCGGCACTTACAATAAATATTCCGGATCCGATCATAGAACCTACTACAAGCATGGTTCCGTCTAATAATCCTAATTCTCTTTTAAAATGTTCTTGGTTGTCTTCTTGCATTTTGTTGGTTTTTGGGTTGGTTAAAGATATACTTTTTTCTGAAATTTTAGATTTTCTGTTATAAATTTTAGAAATTCTAAAGAACTCCAAATTCTTTTTAAGGGCGTATCCCTACGGGTCGGGCTTTCGGCTATATCTTTTACTCCGTTTCACTACATAAAAGGATACCGCCTCTATCCCTTACGCAAACTCATTCACAAGAACTTTTTTATAAAAAACTTCAATTACGGTTTTCCATAAAATATAACTTTTGAATGTATTTAAATTTGAAATCAAAAACATTAATACTATGAAAAAGCTTTTACTTATAACATTATTAACTCTACTAAACTCCTGTTCTTCAAATTATTATTTTGTAAACATTGATGAGGATGCCAATATTTACAGCACTAAGGATGCAAAAGAAGTAATAGCCGTTATCCCAAAAGGATATGGTGCTTACATTCATACAAGTACAAAAAATTATCGAAAAGTTAAGTGGCAAAATTATAAAGGATGGGTAATAAATCCAGTATACAGCAATGCAGATTTTTCTACAAATAATTATAATTCTTCTAATAGAAATTACAGCGAAAAAACAACCATCACTTCTTCTGGAGGTTCAATTCATGTAAAAGGATATACCAGAAAAGATGGAAGGTATGTTCAGCCTCATACAAGAAGTGCTCCTAGAAGACGATAAAATACTGAATGCAAAAATGGATGTGGTCATTTTAGGCACAAATGAGAATAATGATAGTCAAAAAACATAAACATCTTACTTAATAATCAGCTTTTTGAATTAAACAAAAAACCTTTTTTCAATACAATATTTTATTTCAAATATAATAGTAGCTTAATGCTGAATTTTATTTTTTTAGTAAAATATAAAATCACAAATACTTAAAAAACAGTAAATTAAAATTAAAAAAACAAAATCAAACAAGAAAAAACAGTGCTTTGTAAAAATATTCATATTTTTTATTAAATTTGGTTAAGACTCCATAAGTCTTAAAATTTATGCATTTTCATTAACAATTGTTTATTAATTCTTTTTTAATAGTCAGCCTCAAAACTATTTTAAACGAAAAAATAATGCAAGCTCAATTTAAGACCGAATATTAATATTAACCTACTAATATGAAAATGATAGAAAAGATTCGATCTTTAAAAGACCTGCGTCTGCCCAATGTTTTTATTCTTATTTTAATTGTATTTATTTCATGTGCATTATTAATCTGCATCAATTTTTTTACGATCAAAATATTATCTGCAAACCGGGCGTATGTAAATGGAGAATCGCATTATTCGAAAGGTCAGAAAGATGCTTCACTTCACCTTATAACATATTTATACAATAAAGATCCGCATCAATTTAAGTTGTATCTTGAAGAATTAAAAGTGCCGCAAGGAGACGGAATTGCACGGAAAACACTTTTAAAAGCCGGAGACAATCAGGTCGCAAGAAAAGGTTTTTTAATCGGCAGAAATCATCGGGATGATCTTGATGATCTTGTCTGGTTATTTGTAAACTTCAAAAAGGTGCCGTTTTTGGCAAAAGCTATTCACGAATGGGAACAGGGCGATCTTTTAATAGAAAAGCTTTTCATTATTGGAACACAAATTAATGCAAAAATCATGCATAATACATTAACAACTGCTGACCAGAAAAAATTCCTTCACCAAATTAGCAGTATTAGTGACAAACTTACTATTAATGAGCGTAATTTTTCCAATACTCTGGGTCAGGGAACACGTGAAATAAAGAATCTTTTAATTTTAACCAATGTCATTTTTACCCTAATTATTATATTAAGTGTCTGCTCTTATTATTCGATCATGGTCAAACGCCTCATCATTTCAAAAAAAGAAATTGAGGTTAAAAATGAAAATTTAATATTAGTTAATCATGAACTTGATCGGTTTGTGTACAGCGCATCTCATGATTTAAGATCCCCTATTACTTCTTTAAAAGGTTTAATTGAAATTACTCAATTAGAAGATGATGTTAATCAAATAAAAGATTACCTGCAATTAATGCATAAAAGCCTCGCCAAGCAGGACCAATTTATAAGTGACATTATTGATTATTCTAAAAATAAAAGAAAACAAGTTATTATGGAACCTGTAAGTCTACAGGAGATTTTTAATGAAGCTATTTCACAGTTAATGCATATTGAAAATGCCAGCAAAATAACTTTTAAACAGGAATTATTAGTTGATCAAATTGAGAGTGATGGTTTACGTTTAAGGATTATTATCAGCAATTTACTTTCTAACGCTATCAAATATGCTGATAACACTAAACAAGAAATGTTTATTTCTATTAAAACTTACATTCATGAAGGATGCAACAAGATTGAAGTATCAGATAATGGAATTGGAATTCAAGATGACTGCAAGGATTACATCTTTGAAATGTATTTTGGAACCAACAAAAATAAAGGATCAGGACTGGGACTTTATATTGCAAAAGAAGCTGTAGAAAATATCAAAGGAAATATTTCTGTATTTTCTGAAAGCAATATCGGAAGTAAATTTGTTGTAACAATACCCGCTTCTTATGCCATTTAAACCTACTTTTTTATTAATTGATGACAATTTAATTGATCAGCTTGTTACCAAACAATTGTTGAAAAAAGTTCTTGATATAGAACAGATTTTTGTTGCAAATAATGGATTATAAGGCTTACAGTGGATTATTAAAAATAAAAAAATCTGCCATTCCCTAATCATTTTATTAGACATCCAAATGCCTATAATGAATGGTTTTGAGTTTTTAGATATTTTTCAAACCTTAAACGAAGAAATTAAAAAAGAAATTCAAATTTATGTAGTATCCTCAACTTTGGATCAGGATGAAATTGAGCGGATAAATAAAAATGAATATGTTGTCGATTTTTTAAATAAACCCTTTCCTATTGAAGAGTTTAAAAAACAAATTCTTAAAAGTTATTTATTGTAAAATACGGTTTACCTGCGAAAAACTTCTTTGATAATAAGGCTCTTTTGTAGAAGAAATCATAACGCCTCCATGGGTCGAAGAATGAACGAATCTTATTTCACCATCTACATTTTCAACCACCATTCCAACATGATTAATATGGCGTCTTCCGTTGGTTTTAAAGAAAATCAAATCTCCTTTTTGCGCTTCCGTTGAAGTAATTTTTGTTCCAATACGAGATTGTTCAATTGAACTTCTTGGCAGCTTAATATCAAAATTTCCAAAGGTGCAGAACATTAATCCGGAACAGTCAAAACCTGCCTTTGTGGTTCCTCCGGAACGATAACGGGTCCCTATATTTTCTGTTGCATTTGAAATCAACTGATCAGCTAAATCGGCATGATTTCCATAATAAACAAAAGTGGAATCTTTTTTAACAACCGGATTATCTGCAATTTGAGTCGAAGAAGCTGATGCTTCTTGTATTGGAGCCTGAGGAGAATTTGCTGCATTTACAGCATCTGCTATTTCTTTGGTTGTCTTTATTTTTAAAACATATCCAACCGGGAGTTTTCCTTTTATAAATGGATTTTGCTTTTCTAATTCTTTTACAGTTATACCGTATTTTTTGGCAATCGCATATTTTGTTTCTTTCGGCTGTACTTCTACTGCAACTTCAACATCAGTAGATTGAATTGTTTCCTGCTTTTCAGCATCCGCATTTTTAGCAGAATTTTCAGAAACTGCAATCGAATTAGCAGACGGAATAACGATTTGTTGTCGTATTTTCAGCCCTTCTGTTTCCAGTGCAGGATTTGCTTTTTTTAAATCATCTACAGAAACATTGTATTTCTTAGAAATTCCCCAAAGTGTTTCTTTTTGTAAAACTTCGTGCAGGCCAGAAGTATTATTTGCAACAGCAGGTGAATTTTGCCCGGACTTCGAGTTTTTATTGGGAATTAATAAAATTGAATTGAGTTTTAAAACTTTAGGAGCATCGGGATTGGCATCTTTAATATCTTTGGCTTTTAAGCCGTATTTTTTAGCAATTACTGTAAGGTTTTCTCCTTTTGAAATTTTATGTTTGATAAATTTTTCCTGAGAAAAAGCCCCAACACTGAAAAAAAACAATACTATAATTAATCTAAAAACCATATTTACCTATTAAAGTTTATTAATCCTTTTTTAAGTTAGATAATAATTTAAACTCGAAAAGCACAAATATATTACCTAAAAGGCGAATTTAATTGTTTAAACTAAAAAATGCACCTTTTTTAACAACTAATTTACTTCAAATTAACAGGCTCAGCTTAAAAATTGAGCCAACTTTTTGAACCGCAGTTTTTTAAGAATTATCACTAATTTTATAAAAAACAAAAATAACTTAACTTTAAAACTTGTAAAAAACTATTTTGTATTTTGTTTGGATTATCACCTAAATCACAAAATAAAAATAAAAAACGCCCTGTTTTCACAGAGCGTTTGGTTATATGTAAATCTTAAAATTAAGCTTTTCCGGCTGCTATTAAGTTTAGTGCAGAACCTGCTACAAACCATCCAATTTGTCCTTCGTTGTATGTATGGTTAGCCAAAATAATATCTTTTGTACCATTTGAGTGAACAAATTCTAATGTTAAGTGTTTTCCCGGAGCAAATTCGGTTAAATCAAGGAAGTTAATTGTATCATCTTCCTGAATTTTATCGTAATCTGCTTCATTTGCAAAAGTCAATCCTAAAAGACCTTGTTTTTTAAGGTTAGTTTCGTGAATACGAGCAAAAGATTTTACTAATACCGCTTTAACTCCTAGGAAACGAGGCTCCATGGCAGCATGCTCACGAGATGAACCTTCGCCATAATTATGATCTCCAACAACAATTGAAGGAACTCCAGCCGCTTTGTAGGCTCGAGCAACTGCAGGTACAGCATCATATTGTCCTGTTAATTGATTTTTAACCGAGTTTGTTTTTTGGTAATAAGCATTTACTGCCCCAATCAGCATATTATTAGAAATATTATCTAAGTGTCCGCGGAAACGCAGCCATGGACCTGCCATTGAAATGTGGTCAGTCGTACATTTTCCGAATGCTTTGATTAATAATTTGGCACCTGTAATATTCTTACCGTCCCAGGCATCAAACGGAGCTAATAATTGCAAACGTTCTGATGCAGGATTTACGACAACCTGAACACCTGAACCATCTTCGGCAGGTGCCTGAAATCCCGGATCTTCGGCATAAAACCCTTTTGCAGGAAGTTCGTCTCCGGTTGGGGCATCCAGCATTACTTCTTCACCGTCTTCGTTTATTAATTTATCTGTCAATGGATTAAAACCTAAATCGCCGGCGATAGCCATTGCCGTTACTAATTCCGGAGAACCAACAAAAGCTAACGTATTAGGATTACCATCGGCACGTTTTGAGAAGTTACGGTTGAAAGAGTGAACAATGGTATTTCTTTCTTCTTTTTCTGCTCCTTCTCTATCCCACATACCAATACATGGTCCGCAGGCGTTAGCAAAAACAGTGGCTCCAATTTTATGGAAAGTATCAATAAATCCGTCTCTTTCTATTGTAGAACGTACTACTTCAGAACCCGGAGTGATTGTAAATTCAGCTTTTGTTTTTAAATTTTTAGCAGCAACCTGTCTTGCCAATGAAGCTGCACGCGAAATATCTTCGTAAGAAGAGTTTGTACAAGAACCAATTAAACCAACCTGAATTTGCAACGGCCAGTTATTTTTGATTGCTTCCTCTTTCATTTTAGAAATTGGGGTAGCTAAATCCGGAGTAAAAGGACCGTTTAAGTGCGGTTCTAATTTTGACAAATCGATTTCGATAACCTGATCAAAATATTTCTCAGGGTCAGCATAAACCTCAGGATCACCGGTTAAGTAAGGAGCTACTTTATCAGCAGCATCGGCCACATCGGCTCTGTTGGTAGAACGCAGGTAACGGCTCATGGAATCATCATAACCAAAAGTTGAAGTTGTAGCTCCAATTTCTGCCCCCATATTGCAAATAGTCCCTTTACCAGTACAAGACATTGCTGTTGCACCTTCACCAAAATATTCAACAATAGCACCAGTACCACCTTTTACAGTAAGTATACCGGCAACTTTAAGAATAACATCTTTAGGAGCCGTCCATCCTGATAATTTACCAGTTAATTTTACTCCAATTAATTTTGGGAATTTAAGCTCCCAAGCCATACCGGACATAACGTCTACAGCATCGGCACCACCAACACCAATGGCAACCATTCCTAATCCGCCTGCATTTACGGTATGCGAATCAGTACCAATCATCATTCCGCCCGGGAAAGCATAATTTTCAAGTACTACCTGGTGAATAATTCCGGCTCCTGGTTTCCAGAAACCAATTCCGTATTTATTAGAAACTGACGATAAGAAATCGAAAACTTCGTTACTTTGTGTTTTTGCTCTGGCTAAATCGGTTGCAGCATCAACTTTTGCCTGAATCAAGTGATCGCAGTGTACTGTTGTAGGAACTGCAACTTTAGATTTACCGGCGTGCATAAATTGCAATAATGCCATTTGAGCAGTTGCATCCTGACAAGCAACACGATCTGGTGCAAAATCAACATAATCTACTCCTCTTCCAAATGCCTTCGTTGGATTTCCATCCCAAAGGTGATTGTACAAAATTTTCTCCGTTAAAGTAAGTGGACGACCAACAATTTCGCGTGCTTTATCAACACGGCCTGGCATGTTCTCATACACTTTTTTAATCATTTCAA
The DNA here is from genome assembly GCF_001429765.1 of Flavobacterium sp. Root901. GTDB lineage: Bacteria > Bacteroidota > Bacteroidia > Flavobacteriales > Flavobacteriaceae > Flavobacterium. The sequence continues at coordinate 374,041 of NZ_LMJB01000008.1, read as the reverse complement.
TATCAAAAGCCATAAGTTTATAATTGTTTTTGTTTCTATTTTATTTGAACATGACAAGTTACAAAAAATAGAAAAGCTATAAAAGAAAAAGCCCGAGTTTATCACTCGGGCTTTGAAATATTAATAATCGTTAGATTACATAACCAACTGCTTATTAGAAGGCGCAAACTTAGTTAAGTTTATACCATCTACTGCAGTTGTATATTCTTCTAATGTTGGAGTTCTGCCCAAAATTGTAGACAAAACTACAACCGGTGTAGAAGAAAGTAACGACTCTCCTTTTTTACCTTCAGAATCTTCTACAACCCTTCCTTGGAAAAGACGGGTTGAAGTTGCCATTACAGTATCACCTTTCGCAGCTTTTTCCTGATTACCCATACAAAGGTTACATCCGGGACGCTCCAGGTATAACATATTTTCATATTCTGTACGCGCTGCACCTTTTGGAGCATTATCATCGAATTCAAAACCAGAGTATTTCTGTAAAACTTCCCAGTCACCTTCTGCTTTAAGTTCGTCTACAATATTATATGTAGGAGGCGCTACTACAAGAGGAGCATTAAACTCCACTTTTCCTTTTTGTGCTTCAACATTTTTCAACATTTGAGCAAGAATTTTCATATCGCCTTTATGCACCATACAAGATCCGATAAATCCAAGATCTACTTTTTTCTCTCCTCCGTAGAAAGATAATGGTCTGATGGTATCGTGAGTATATCTTTTAGAAACGTCAACGTTATTTACATCCGGATCTGCAATCATAGGTTCAGCAATCTGATCAAGATCAACTACAACTTCAGCATAATATTTCGCATTTGCATCTGGAGTTAAAGCTGGTTTTTCAGCAGATTTAATTTCAGTGATTCTCTTATCAGCTTTGTTAATTAATCCCTGAAGAACGTGTTTATCGTTATCCATACCTTTGTCAATCATAATCTGGATTCTGCCTTTTGCAATTTCCAATGACTGGATCAAAGTATCATCCTCAGAAATACAGATAGAAGCTTTTGCTTTCATTTCTGCAGTCCAGTCTGTAAATGTAAAGGCCTGGTCAGCAGTAAGAGTTCCAATGTGAACCTCAATAATTCTTCCCTGGAATACATTTTCTCCACCAAACTGATGTAACATCTGCGCTTGTGTAGCATGAACCACATCACGGAAATCCATATATCCTTTCATATCTCCTTTGAAAGTTACTTTTACAGATTCCGGAATTGGCATTGAAGCCTCACCAGTAGCCAATGCAAGGGCAACGGTTCCTGAGTCGGCACCAAAAGCAACACCTTTTGACATTCTTGTATGCGAGTCACCACCAATAATGATAGCCCACTCATCGATTGTAATATCATTAAGCACTTTATGGATTACGTCTGTCATTGAATGATAAACGCCTTTTGGATCACGAGCTGTAATTAAACCAAAATCGTTCATGAATTTCATTAATTTTGGAATATTTGCCTGAGCTTTTTTATCCCATACAGAAGCTGTGTGGCAACCTGATTGGTAAGCACCATCCACAATTGGAGAAATAACGGTCGCTGCCATAGACTCCAATTCCTGAGCTGTCATAAGTCCTGTAGTATCTTGAGAACCTACAATATTAACTTCTACACGAACATCAGAACCAGCATGTAAAACTTTACCCGGAGCTATACCAACAGCATTTTTGTTGAAGATTTTTTCTACCGCAGTAAGACCTTGTCCTTCGTGTGAAATTTCTTTTGACGGAGCATATACTAATGGAGCTTCAACACCTAAGATTTTTGCTGCTAATGTTTGAAGTTTTTTACCAAACACAATAGCATACGAACCTCCGGCTTTAATAAATTCCATTTTCTGAGGCGTAAACGCTTTAGAAATGTCGATTAATTCCTGATCTCCGTTATATAATTTTTTCTCTTTAATATTAATTGTAAGAACAGTACCCGTAGCAACAGAATAAGTTTGCTCTAAAATTGGCTCATCATTTTCGTTACGAATAACATTACCATTTTCATCAAGTTTTTTTACCCAGTTTTTAAGGTCTAAACCAATACCGCCGGTAACGTCAACAGTAGTTAGGAAAATTGGTGAAATACCATTTGTTCCACCAACGATTGGAGCAATATTAACAAATGGAATGTACGGACTTGCTTGTTTTCCTGTCCAAAGAGCCACGTTATTTACACCTGACATTCTTGAAGAACCTACACCCATTGTTCCTTTTTCAGCAATCAACATTACACTTTTATCAGGATGTTGTGCCTGTAGTGCTTTAATTTCCTGCTGTGCCTGAGGAGTAATCATACATTGACCATGAAGTTCACGGTCTGAGCGGGAGTGAGCCTGGTTACCCGGAGAAAGTAAATCTGTCGAGATATCACCTTCACCGGCAATAAAAGTAACTACCTTAATTTCGTCAGCTACATCCGGAAGTTTTGTAAAAAACTCAGCCTGAGCATAACTTTCAAGGATTTCTTTTGCAATTGCATTATTATTTTTGAATGCTTCTACTAAACGATCTGTATCAGCTTCATATAAAAAAACTTGTGTTTTAAGAACTTTTGCAGCCTCTTTTGCAATAGCTTCATCATTGCCTAAAGCTAAATCAAGAAGTACTTTAATAGAAGGTCCGCCTTTCATATGCGATAGCAATTCAAACGCAAAAGCCGGAGTAATTTCTTTTACTACTGACTGCCCTAAAATAATTTCTTTTAAGAAATTAGCTTTTTCACCAGCTGCACTTGTAGTACCTGGTAATGTATTGTAAATAAAAAACTTAAGAGAATCTTCTCTGTACTCGTTATCTAAATCTTTGATTTGTCCAATAATTTCGCTTAATAATTCAGCACTGTCAATTGGTTTTGGGTGAAGTCCCAGATTTTTACGTTCTTCAATCTCTTGGATATAATCCTTATAAATATTCATAATTAAGGCAGATTTATTTTTTTGATGCAAATTTAAGCATTAATGCCGAAAATTAAAAAAAATATAATAGATGTCCCCTTTTGAAAAATTATTATTGCTAAAAAACGATTTTCATTGCTTGTTTTTGCTAAAATATCAATTTTGAATTAAAAAAATGAATTATTAATATTTTAAAATCTTTTCATTAACAAAGTCGAAATTTAATGTTATGAAGTAAGTGAGATTTTACATCTGTTTTCGCAAAGAATAGTTCTAAATAAATAATTATAACGTTATAGTTGCGAATTTTTACGTCATTTTTACTTCTATAAACACATTTTAAAATTTGATGAAGATTTACATTTAAGCAGTTTTTAAAACAAAAAAATCCTGACAATAAATTATCAGGATTTATACTATTATTTTGAGATCTACATCAGCTTCTTAATAATAACTTCTTCTGTTATTCCTTCAGCATCTGCTTTATAATTTTTAATAATTCTGTGACGCAGAATTCCGGTTGCTACTGCTTGTACATCTTCTATATCCGGCGAAAACTTACCATTGAATGCTGCATGAGCTTTTGCCGCTAAAATTAAGTTTTGAGAAGCTCTTGGTCCTGCTCCCCAGTCAAGGTAATTTTTTACAAAATCATTTGTCAAAGCATTATCCGGACGTGTTTTGCTCACTAAAGTTACTGCGTATTCAATTACATTATCTGCCACCGGGATTCTTCTTATCAAATGCTGAAAATCTATAATTTCCTGGGCAGTAAATAATGGTTTAATTTCTACTTTATTATCAGATGTTGTTTGTTTAACGACTTTTACCTCTTCTTCAAAAGTTGGATATTCCAATTTAACTGCAAACATAAAACGGTCCAGCTGTGCTTCCGGCAATGGGTAAGTTCCTTCCTGCTCAATTGGGTTTTGGGTTGCTAATACAAAATAAGGTAAGTCTAATTTATAATTCTGACCCGCAATGGTTACAGAACGTTCCTGCATGGCTTCCAGCAAAGCAGCCTGTGTTTTTGGAGGTGTTCTGTTGATCTCATCCGCTAAAATGATATTAGAGAAAATCGGGCCTTTTATGAACTTAAAATGTCTGTTTTCGTCTAAAATTTCACTTCCTAAAATATCCGATGGCATTAAATCCGGAGTAAACTGAATTCTTTTAAAATCTAAACCTAAAGCCTGAGACAAAGTATTGATCATTAAAGTTTTTGCCAGACCCGGAACTCCTATTAAAAGTGCATGCCCTCCAGAAAATATACAAAGTAAAATTTGGTCGATAACGGCGTCCTGCCCTACAATGATTTTTGCTATTTCGTTTTTTAATTCGTTACGTTTCTGAACTAAATTGTGAATTGCTGTTACGTCAGACATTTATGAATGTATTTAAAATTAAAAAGAGTTAGTTTAATGAATTCATAAAACTAACTCTTTTTCTTTATTTAATAAAAATTATTTTTTTAACCAATTGTTAGCAAAAGTACAATCTCTGTATTCTCCAATAATTTTGATGTAAGTATCTTTAATTTTAGCATCAAACCATTTTGCGATTGCATTGATTTGTTTTTCTTTTAATGCTAATTCTTTAATTTTAGTGTAATCCTTAGCATAATCCGCAACGTGTTCGTCAATTCTGTTTGTTACCGTTATTAACTTATAGGTTTTCTTTCCTTTTTCGTCTGTATTTAAAAGCGGCTGAGAAACTTCATCATCCTTTAAATTCGAAACCTGACCGTATAAACTTGGATCCATTTTGGTTAATTCGAAACGAGTATCCTGCGTATTTGGATTAATCAAAGTACCTCCGTTTGCTCTTGTTTCTTTTTCATCAGATTCTGTTCTTGCTGCTTCTGCAAAAGTAATTTCTTTGCTTACAATTTTTGCTCTTACATTAGCAAGTCTTTCTTTTGCTTCTTTTAAAGCGCTATCTGAAACTACTGGAGAAATTAAAATATGACGTAATTCTACTTCCTGTCCTTTTATTTTATCTACCATAATAATATGGAAACCAAAAGTAGTTTCAAAAGGTTTTGAAATTTCACCTTCCTGTAAACTAAATGCAACATCTTTAAACTCTTTTACGAAAGGCGTTTTACGAGTCATTTTATAATATCCTCCGTTAGGAGCAGATCCCGGATCCTGAGAGTACAAAACTGCTTTTGTAGCAAAACTGGAACCATCTATAACATCTTGTCTGATAGCATTTAATCTGTCAATTACCTTTTGTTTGTCTTCTTTAGAAACTTTTGGCTCAGCAACAATTTGTGCTACTTCCATTTCGGCACCAAAAGTTGGCAATTCATCTTTAGGAATTTTTTTGAAGAAATTACGAACTTCTTCGGGAGTAATTTCTACATCTTTTACAATTTTATCTCTCATCTCTGAGGCTAACTTTTGCTCTTTTAAGATATCAGCAAAATACGTTTTAAATTCTTCAACAGAACTCTTTTTATAATATTCCACCACTTTGTTAATATCCCCAACCTGCTGAATCATATAATTCAAACGCTCATCCATCATACTTCTTACTTCAGCATCACTCACAATAATACTATCCTGAATGGCCTGATGCGCATATAATTTATCTTCTAAAAGTTTACCAAGCATCTGGCATCTTGTAATATCTTTAGTATTACCACCCTGACTTGCAATTTCTAAATAACCTTTATCAATATCAGAATCTAAAACAATATAATCTCCAACTGTAGCTATAATACCATCTATTTTTTGTCTCCCGTGTACAGTTTCTGCCGGCTTTTCAGCTACAACATCCTTAATAATTTCCTGAGCTGAAATTATTGAGTTGAAAAAAAATAAAAAACACATTGTTAAGACTACCTTATAATCAATTGTTTTTAGCTGTAATTTTTTTAATAACATTATTTTAAATTTAATTTGGATGTTAAAGATCTGTGCTTTAAAATTTAATTGCCTATTATTTTATTCTCTCAAATAAAATAATGAACTTCTATTTCTCTTATATAAAACGAACAAAAATAACAATTCAATTACATAATACAACTATCAGCCATAGTATTAACAAAAAATTATGTGGATTATATTAAATGCAGCGCATAAGGTTTCATTTCCCTTATACTTTCTTCTTCTGAAATATATTTATTAAAAAACTTTCCTAAAAAATAAGTACTGATTTTCAATGTGATGAAAAAAAGTTTTAAACACTACAACGTTTTCGTTGGAAAACTATTTTCTTACAAAAACAAATCAAATTAAAAAACTCCTACTTTAGATGCGTTATTAATAATTTATAGCGTAAAAAAATAAGAATATCTTGTTTTTAAACCGCTAAAATTAACAATAACAAACTTTATTAATTTAACCTTAACCACATTATTATGAAAAAACCAATTGCACGATTGTGTTTCATTACTGCTATTACAGCATTTTTGTATTCATGTTCGCAAAACGAAACAAATGACGTTGACTCAAAAGCAGAAAGTCAGCAATTTAAAATCATCAATGTTACAAATCATGACGGAAAACCTTTTAGTACAGGTGCAAAATCATCCTCTTTAACCGGAAAATATGTTGATAACCCAGGGGGCGGAGTTATGATGCAGGCGTTTTATTGGGACGTTCCTGCAGGCGGAAATTGGTGGAATACCGTGAGCAGCAAGGTAACGGCCTGGGGTAATGCCGGAATTGGATCAATCTGGCTTCCTCCTGCTTCAAAAGCGCAAAATGGTGCATTTTCTATGGGTTATGATCCAACGGATTATTTTGATTTTGGAGATTATAACCAAAATGGAAGTACCGAAACAAGATTTGGATCAAAAACAGAATTAGTAAATCTTATTACAAATGCACATGCTCAGAACATTAAAGTATATGCAGATATCGTAATAAATCATAATAGTGGAGGACAATCTGAAGCTAATCCTTTTACCGGAACAAATACGTGGACTAATTTTACAGGAATCGCATCCGGAAAATTTAAACGTACTTATAATGATTTTTATAAAAACAGCTACGGAAATAATGATGAAGGCTCTTTTGGCGGCTTTCCTGATTTATGTCACGCAGCGCCAAACGTACAAGACTGGTTATGGCTGAGAGCTGACGGAGTTGGCAAATATTACAAAAACACCATGAAATTTGATGGCTGGAGATTTGATTACGTAAAAGGTTTTGCTCCTTGGGTTGTACACGATTGGAATGCCAATGTAGGCGGATTTTCTGTTGGAGAATACTGGGATTCAAACGTAAATACTCTTGAATGGTGGGCCAATAATGCCAATAGTTCTGTGTTTGATTTTGCGTGTTATTATAAAATGAATGATGCTTTTGACGGAAATAATCTTGCTCTTTTAAATGACGACATGATGTGGAAACGCAATCCATATAAAGCAGTTACGTTTGTAACAAATCATGATACTGATGAAATCTGGAGTAAACTTTTAGCCTATTCTTACATATTAACTCACGAAGGTTATCCAACAATTTTCTATAGAGATTATGAAGAATGGCTGGATAAAAACAAATTAAATAATCTGATCTGGATTCACAATAACAAAGCAACCGGAACAACTTCTATTTTATATTCTGATAATGATGAATATGTGGCGAGAAGAAACGGTTATAACGGAAACCCGGGATTGGTGGTTTACATTAATAATTCTGATGTTTGGCAGGAAAGATGGATTCAAACCAATTGGGCAAATACTCAAATTAAGGATTTTACAGGAAATTCAACATGGTTCCCTACAACTCAGGCAGATAAATGGGTAAAAATACAATGTCCTCCAAAAGGATATTCAATTTGGTCAATTAATCAGTAATTTTAAAAATGACTATTTAAGGCTGTTGCAAAACAGCCTTATTTTTTTCTTTGAAAATCCTATTAGAAAAAAAGACTTCCAAATTTAAGAACTGAATATTTTTATAAAGCCGTAATTTAATAGTACTTTTGCAACCTATTTATACGAAATATGAGCTTTTTAAAAGAAATACAACGCAGAAGAACATTTGGAATTATCTCGCATCCCGATGCAGGAAAAACAACATTAACAGAGAAATTATTGTTATTTGGAGGTGCCATTCAGGAAGCGGGCGCAGTAAAAAATAATAAAATAAAAAAAGGAGCAACGAGTGACTTTATGGAAATCGAACGCCAAAGAGGGATCTCGGTTTCAACTTCTGTACTTGCTTTTAACTATAAAGATAAAAAAATCAACATTCTTGATACTCCGGGACACAAGGATTTTGCCGAAGATACATTTAGAACTTTAACTGCCGTTGATAGTGTAATTGTTGTTATTGACGTTGCAAAAGGGGTTGAGGAACAAACGGAAAAATTAGTTGCAGTCTGCAGAATGCGTAATATTCCGATGATTGTTTTCATCAATAAATTAGATCGTGAAGGTAAAGATGCTTTTGATTTGATGGATGAAGTAGAGCAAAAATTAGGTTTAAAAGTTACTCCGTTAAGTTTCCCTATCGGAATGGGTTATGACTTTCAGGGAATTTATAACCTTTGGGAAGAAAATATCAACCTTTTTAGTGGTGACAGCCGTAAAAACATAGAAGAAACTATTGCTTTCTCTGATGTTCAGAACAATCCTGAATTAGATAAAATTGTTGGACAGAAAGCAGCAGAAAAACTTCGTGAAGAATTAGAATTAATTGATGAAGTTTATCCAAAATTTGAACGTCAGGATTATTTAGACGGGAAAATTCAGCCTGTGTTTTTTGGATCAGCATTGAATAATTTTGGAGTCCGCGAGTTGTTAGACTGTTTCGTGACAATTGCTCCTTCTCCACGACCAAAAGATTCTGAAACTCGTTTGGTTGATCCGGCAGAAGAAAAAATGTCTGGTTTTGTATTTAAAATCCACGCTAATATGGATCCAAAACACCGTGACCGTTTAGCTTTTATAAAAATTGTTTCTGGAACTTTTGAAAGAAACAAACCTTATTACCACGTTCGCCAGAAGAAAAATTTAAAATTCTCAAGCCCGAATGCCTTTTTCGCAGAGAAAAAAGAAATCGTTGATATTTCTTATCCTGGAGACATTGTTGGTTTACACGATACTGGAAACTTTAAAATTGGAGATACTTTAACCGAAGGTGAAGTAATGAGTTTTAAAGGAATTCCGAGTTTCTCTCCGGAGCACTTCAGATACATCAACAACGCTGATCCTATGAAAGCTAAGCAATTAGAAAAAGGTGTTGATCAGTTAATGGATGAAGGTGTAGCGCAGTTATTTACTTTAGAGATGAATAATCGTAAAGTTATTGGAACTGTTGGAGCACTTCAGTATGAGGTAATTCAATATCGTTTAGAGCACGAATATGGTGCAAAATGTACTTACGAAAACTTCCCTGTTCACAAAGCTTGCTGGGTAAAACCGGATGATGCTAAAAATGAAGAGTTCAAAGAATTTAAACGCATCAAACAAAAATTCCTTGCACATGATAAATATGGTCAGCTGGTATTTTTAGCCGATTCTGATTTTACAATTCAAATGACACAAAGTAAATATCCGAGTGTGAAATTATACTTCACTTCTGAATTTGATTAATAACTTCTTTAGAAAAACATAAAAAGGCTAGTCTATTATTAGACAGCCTTTTTTTCATTACAATCCCCAACATTTGTTTTATTGATCTGTATAATTAATTCCTAATCCGCCGGCAATAAAAACTTTAGTCAGCTCACCTGCATCAATAATTATATTTTGTGATAAAACATTATTTTTAACTGCTTTTATAGTAAAAGGTATTTCTTTTGAAAGATAATAATCGCTTCCTGTGATCGTAACTATTAGTGATTTATTGGTTTTTACAACCTGCGCTGCTATAGAAAATTCTCCCGTTTTTGGATTTACTTTCACAGGAGTTTCTGAACCATTAACAGATAACATTAAATCTGGATATGTTTCTTTATTAAAAGGTTTATGTGTTTTTGATTCTAATAATTTCCCTTTTACTATTATCAGAACTTCTTCATTTACAGTTTGATTAGAAGCCACTTTGCCTAATCTATACATTGGCTCTGCCCATACTTTTTCGATTTTAACAGGTTCTTTTTCCTGCGCTGTAAGATTTGAGGCAAGTAAAACAGTCGCAGCTACTGCTGCATATTTTAAAGTATTTATTTTAGAGGTCTCACTGTATTCAAATTGTTCTTCCAGCTGGGTTGTTTTTAATCGTGCACAAATGTTTGCGTCTTTATTTACGGCAATGAATCTGGCAACTTCAGAATTCGTTTTTTTACTTAAATCAATTACATTTTTCATGCATGAATTACAAAACGAGCCACCTGCATTAGGAATCATTTTATCAAAATTTTCAGAACAAGGATTTTTTATTTCTAAGGTGAATTTCTTTTTCATACTATACTTTATTTAAGTTAAAACCTTTTGTTAAAGGTTCTTATTTATATAGAGTATATTTTAAATAAAAAGGTTGGGAAGGCATTAAAATATTTTCAAATTATAAATTGAATCATTCGTTTTTGGGCATAAAAAAACGCTAATTTGATTAGCGTTTTTTTTAATTTGAATTAAATCAACCTTACTAAGTCATTATATTTCAAAAATTAATCTTTCATAGGATAAGCAAAATTACCGCAATATAAAATTGAAAAGAAATTTAGTCGATGAAAGTAAATTAAATCAGATTAAATGCAATAATTTAAATTTTACAAAAAAAAGCCCCATTAAAAAATGGGGCTTAAATAATTTATGCTTGTCCTGCCGGACCGAAATTAAGTGGAATTGGTGCTTGTTCCGTTTCTTTGATTTCGCCATGAGCGGCCTCAAATCTGTGGATGTTTTCACCTATAGCTCTTAATAATCTTTTAGCATGTTGTGGTGTCAAAACAATTCTTGACTTTACCTTGGCTTTAGGAATACCGGGCATAATGCTCACAAAATCTAAAACAAACTCCGATGAAGAGTGATTGATAATTGCAAGATTAGAATAAATTCCTTCTGCAATAGTTTCGTCTAACTCAATATTAATTTGCTCTTGTTGTTGTTTCGGATTACTCATAGTTTCCTAATTAATAAATGTATTCTTCTTTATTAGCCATCATTTCGTTGTAATCGTCTTTAGATCCTACGATAGTGTTATCGTACTCTCTCATACCAGTTCCCGCAGGAATTCTGTGTCCAACAATTACATTTTCTTTTAATCCTTCTAGATCATCTACTTTACCAGCTACAGCAGCCTCGTTAAGTACTTTCGTTGTCTCCTGGAATGAAGCCGCAGAAATGAATGATTTAGTTTGTAACGAAGCTCTTGTAATACCCTGAAGCACTGGCGTTGCAGTTGCAGTAATTACGTCTCTTGCTACAACAAGATTTTTATCTGTACGTTTCAATAATGAATTTTCATCACGCAATTCACGAGGAGAAATAATCTGACCTGGTTTTAATACTGAAGAATCTCCAGCATCTTCAACTACTTTCATACCATATAATTTATCGTTTTGAACGATGAAATCTTTAGTGTGAATTAATTGATCTTCTAAGAATAAAGTATCTCCCGGATCCTGAACTCTTACTTTACGCATCATTTGACGAATAACTACCTCAAAGTGCTTGTCATTAATTTTTACCCCTTGTAAACGGTAAACCTCCTGAATTTCATTTACTAAATACTGTTGAACAGCAGCCGGTCCTTGAATTCTTAAGATATCATCTGGTGTAATTGCACCGTCAGACAATGGTACTCCCGCTCTTACGAAGTCATTTTCTTGTACTAAGATTTGGCTAGAAAGTTTAACTAAATACTTTTTAATCTCACCAAATTTAGACTCGATAACGATCTCACGGTTACCTCTTTTGATTTTACCGAAAGATACAACACCATCAATTTCAGATACAACTGCTGGGTTAGAAGGGTTACGAGCCTCTAGAAGCTCAGTAATTCTTGGTAAACCTCCCGTGATATCGCCTGCTTTAGAAGAACGACGTGGAATTTTTACTAATACTTTACCTGCTTTAATTTTCTCACCATTCTCAACCATTAAGTGTGCACCTACTGGTAAGTTGTATGAACGAATTAATTCACCTTCTTTACCGTAAACCAATAAAGTTGGAATTAATTTTTTGTTTCTGGCCTCAGAAATTACTTTTTCCTGGAAACCAGTCTGCTCATCGATTTCCACCATGAACGATTGTCCTTGCTCTAAATCTTCGTAAGCGATCTTACCAGTAAATTCAGAAACAATTACACCGTTATATGGATCCCATTTACAGATTACAGTTCCTTTTCCAACAGTTTCTCCATCTTTTACAAAGATACTAGAACCGTAAGGAATGTTATGTGTATTTAAAACGATTCCAGTTTTTTCGTCAACTAATTTTAATTCAGTTGAACGAGATACTACGATATCAACCGCATTACCTTCACTATCCTCACCTTTAACAGTTTTTAAATCTTCAATTTCAAGTCTACCGTTGAATCTTGTAACAATACTAGACTCTTCAGAAATACCTCCTGCAACCCCTCCAACGTGGAACGTACGAAGTGTTAACTGTGTACCTGGTTCACCAATAGACTGAGCTGCAATAACTCCAACAGCTTCACCTCTTTGTGTCATCTTACCAGTAGCTAAGTTTCTACCGTAACATTTAGCACAAATACCTTTTAAAGCCTCACAAGTTAATGGAGATCTAACCTCTACTTTTTCAATTGGAGAAGCTTCGATAGTTCTCATAATTGCTTCAGTAATTTGTTGACCAGACTGAACCATTACTTCGTTAGTAAGAGGATTGATAACGTCTTGTAAAGCAACACGTCCTAAAATTCTCTCTCCTAATGACTCAACGATTTCCTCATTTTTCTTCAATGCTGCAACTTCAACACCTCTTAAAGTTCCACAGTCTTCGATGTTAACAATAACATCCTGAGAAACGTCATGAAGCCTTCTTGTTAAGTAACCAGCATCGGCTGTTTTAAGAGCCGTATCCGCAAGACCTTTACGGGCACCGTGGGTAGAAATGAAGTACTCAAGGATCGAAAGACCTTCCTTAAAGTTAGAAAGAATCGGGTTTTCAATAATCTCACCACCACCGGCAGTAGATTTTTTAGGCTTAGCCATCAAACCACGCATACCTGTTAACTGACGAATCTGTTCCTTAGAACCCCTCGCCCCAGAGTCAAGCATCATATATACAGAGTTGAAACCTTGCTGGTCTTCTCTAATATTTTTCATTGCTAATTCTGTTAACTGAGCATTCGCAGAAGTCCATACGTCAATAACCTGGTTGTAACGCTCGTTATTGGTAATAAGACCCATGTTATAGTTTGTTGAGATACCTTCAACTTGCTCTCTGGCATCTGCAATCAATTTAGTTTTTTGTTCTGGAATTCTAATATCACCTAAAGAGAATGATAAACCTCCTCTAAATGCGAATTTATAACCCATATCTTTCATATTATCCAAGAAAGCTGCCGTTGTAGGTACATCAGTCACACTTAAAATGTGTCCGATAATATCTCTAAGGTTTTTCTTAGTCAATACGTCGTTGATATATCCAGCTGCTTCCGGTACTACTTCGTTAAATAATACACGTCCTGCAGTTGTTTGGATAATTTTGTACACTAACTCTCCGTTTTCATTAAAATCTTTTGCTCTGATTTTCACACGAGCATTCAATTCTAATCTTCCTTCGTTTAATGCAATATTTACTTCTTCAGCAGAATAGAAAGTCAAATCCTGACCTAAAATAATGTGATCTTCTGTAGAAATACGCTCTTTGGTCATATAATATAGACCCAAGACCATGTCCTGAGAAGGTACAGTAATTGGAGCACCATTTGCAGGGTTCAAGATATTATGAGAAGCCAGCATTAATAATTGAGCCTCTAAAATAGCTTCTGGTCCTAATGGTAAGTGAACCGCCATCTGGTCACCATCGAAATCGGCGTTGAATGCCGTACATACTAATGGGTGTAACTGGATTGCTTTTCCTTCAATTAATTTAGGCTGGAATGCCTGAATACCAAGTCTGTGCAAAGTAGGAGCACGGTTCAGTAATACTGGGTGTCCTTTAATTACATTTTCTAAAATATCCCAAACTACCGGCTCTTTTTTGTCTATGATTTTCTTAGCAGATTTTACTGTTTTTACAATACCTCTTTCAATCAATTTACGGATAACGAAAGGTTTGTATAACTCAGATGCCATGTCTTTAGGCAATCCGCATTCGAATAATTTTAACTCAGGACCAACAACAATTACCGAACGGGCAGAATAATCCACACGTTTTCCAAGTAAGTTTTGACGGAAACGTCCTTGCTTACCTTTTAAGGAATCAGATAATGATTTTAATGGTCTGTTTGATTCTGTTTTAACAGCAGAAGCTTTACGAGTGTTATCAAATAATGAATCTACAGATTCCTGTAACATACGTTTCTCGTTTCTTAAGATAACTTCAGGAGCTTTAATCTCCATTAATCTTTTTAAACGATTGTTACGGATGATTACACGGCGGTATAAATCGTTCAAATCTGAAGTTGCAAAACGACCTCCATCAAGCGGCACAAGCGGACGCAATTCCGGCGGGATAACTGGAACCACTTTCATAATCATCCATTCAGGACGGTTTTCGCGGTTTTCGTTAGACTCACGGAATGACTCAACAACTTGTAACCTTTTTAAAGCTTCAGTTTTTCTTTGCTTAGACGTTTCATTGTTAGCACTGTGTCTTAATTCATAAGATAATGCATCAAGATCAATACGAGCTAATAAATCCATAATACATTCTGCTCCCATTTTGGCAACAAATTTATTAGGATCTAAATCATCTAAATATTGGTTTTCCTGTGGAAGAGTATCTAAAATGTTTAAGTATTCTTCTTCAGTTAAGAAATCTAATCTTTGTAAAGATTCTCCATCAGCATTTTTAGCAATACCAGCCTGGATTACTACATATCTTTCGTAGTAAATGATCATATCTAATTTCTTAGATGGAAGACCAAGGATATAACCAATTTTGTTTGGAAGAGAACGGAAATACCAAATGTGAGCGATTGGCACAACAAGGTTGATGTGTCCAACTCTGTCACGACGTACTTTTTTCTCTGTAACCTCTACACCACAACGGTCGCAAATGATACCCTTGTAGCGAATTCTTTTATACTTACCACAAGCACATTCAAAATCTTTTACTGGTCCGAAGATTCTTTCGCAGAAAAGTCCGTCACGCTCTGGTTTGTGAGTTCTATAATTGATTGTTTCCGGCTTTAAAACCTCTCCTCTTGATTCTTTCAAGATAGATTCTGGTGAAGCCAATCCAATAGAGATTTTGTTAAATCTTTTTACTGGATTCTTATCTTTATTGTTTCTATTATTCATCATAGTTTTTACTATTGATTTACTTGCTGTTAAAAATTGATTTAGATTCACAATCTACATCTCTTGAAAAGTTTCCTTTAAAAAAGAGTTAAATCATTACGCTTACCTCGAATTACTTCTCTAAACTTCAGATGTATATTTGAAGTGCTAGTTATAAAATGTTTTTACATTATTATAAAAAATCGGAACGGGTTACGGGTATAAATCTTTAAAAACTTTAATTTATTAAACAGTTTAAGTCTCAGCTTCAGCAATAAGCTGAAAACTGAGACTGTAACTGAATATCTTTATTATTCTTCCAAACGAAGATCTAATCCAAGACCTTTCAATTCGTGCATTAATACATTGAATGATTCTGGTAAACCTGGTTCTGGCATAGTTTCACCCTTAACGATAGCTTCGTAAGTTTTAGCTCTACCAATAACGTCATCAGACTTAACAGTTAAGATTTCACGTAAAGTACTAGAAGCTCCATAAGCCTCAAGTGCCCAAACCTCCATCTCTCCAAAACGCTGACCTCCAAATTGAGCTTTACCTCCAAGCGGCTGCTGCGTAATTAATGAGTATGGTCCGATAGAACGTGCGTGCATCTTATCATCAACCATGTGTCCTAATTTAAGCATGTAAATTACACCCACAGTTGCTTTTTGTGCAAAACGCTCTCCAGTTCCACCATCATAAAGATATGTATGTCCAAAACGTGGTACGTTAGCTTCATCAGTCAAAGCGTTGATCTCGTCAAGAGAAGCACCGTCAAAAATTGGAGTAGCAAATTTTCTACCCAAGTTCATACCAGCCCATCCAAGAACAGTCTCATAAATCTGACCAATGTTCATACGTGAAGGTACCCCAAGTGGATTCAATACGATATCTACCGGTGTTCCGTCTTCTAAGAAAGGCATATCTTCATGACGAACAATTCTTGCAACAATACCTTTGTTACCGTGACGTCCTGCCATTTTATCCCCTACTTTCAGCTTACGTTTTTTAGCAATATAAATCTTAGCTAATTTCAAGATACCAGATGGTAATTCATCTCCTACTGTAATAGTGAATTTCTCTCTTCTTAACGCTCCTTGTAAGTCGTTCAGCTTAATTTTATAGTTATGAATTAAATCATTAACCATTTTATTAGTAGCATCATCAGCAACCCACTGACCTTTGCTTAAGTGAGCAAAATCTTCTACTGCGTAAAGCATTTTCTGAGTATATTTTTTACCTTTTGGTAAAACTTCTTCACCCAAATCATTCATTACACCCTGAGATGTTTTTCCGTTTACGATCAGGAATAATTTTTCAACTAATCTGTCTTTTAATTCAACAAATTTAGTTTCAAACTCCATTTCAAGAGCTCCTAAAGCATCTTTATCCTGAGTACGCTTACGTTTATCTTTTACGGCTCTTGCAAATAATTTTTTGTCAAGAACTACACCATGTAAAGATGGAGAAGCTTTTAATGAAGCATCTTTTACATCTCCCGCTTTATCTCCAAAGATTGCACGAAGCAATTTCTCTTCCGGAGTAGGATCTGATTCTCCTTTTGGTGTAATTTTTCCAATCAAAATATCGCCAGGTTTTACCTCTGCTCCAATTCTGATCATACCGTTTTCATCTAAATCTTTAGTAGCTTCTTCAGAAACGTTAGGAATATCGTTTGTTAACTCTTCATTTCCTAACTTAGTATCTCTAACCTCTAATGAATAATCATCAACGTGGATAGAAGTAAAAATATCATCACGAACTACTTTTTCAGAAATAACAATCGCATCCTCGAAGTTGTATCCTTTCCATGGCATGAACGCAACTTTTAAGTTTCTACCTAAAGCTAATTCTCCATTTTGAGTAGCATAACCTTCTGATAATACTTGTCCAGGAACAACTCTGTCACCTTTTCTTACGATTGGTTTCAAGTTGATACTTGTACCCTGATTGGTTTTTCTAAATTTAATTAGGTTGTAAGTTTTTTCATCAGCATCAAAACTAACCATTCTTTCGTCTTCTGTACGATCGTATTTAATAGTAATGATATTAGCATCAACATATTCAACAGTTCCATGCCCTTCAGCATTGATTAATACTCTTGAATCTGAAGCTACCTGACGCTCTAAACCTGTACCTACAATTGGTGCTTCAGGACGGATCAAAGGAACTGCCTGACGCATCATGTTTGATCCCATCAACGCACGGTTCGCATCATCATGCTCCAGGAAAGGAATCAAAGATGCAGAAATCGAAGCAATCTGATTAGGAGCAACGTCTGTATAATGAACTACTGATGGCTCAACAACCGGGAAGTCACCCTCCTCACGAGCAATTACATTGCTAGCTGTAATTTTACCAGAAGCGTCCATTTCAATGTTTGCCTGAGCAATCATTTTACCTTCTTCTTCTTCAGCACTCAAGTAAACTGGAGTACTTTCTAAATCAACTACACCATTAGTTACTTTACGGTAAGGTGTTTCGATGAATCCCATTCCGTTTACTTTAGCGTAAACACCAAGAGATGAAATCAAACCAATGTTTGGTCCCTCTGGAGTCTCAATCGGACATAAACGTCCATAGTGCGTATAGTGAACGTCACGAACCTCGAAACCAGCTCTTTCTCTCGAAAGTCCACCTGGTCCAAGTGCAGAAAGTCTTCTTTTGTGTGTAATCTCAGCTAATGGATTCGTTTGATCCATAAATTGAGATAACTGGTTAGTTCCAAAGAAAGAGTTGATAACTGATGATAATGTTTTAGCATTAATCAAATCAATTGGCGTAAACACCTCGTTATCTCTAACGTTCATTCTCTCACGAATGGTTCTGGCCATACGTGCTAAACCAACACCGAATTGTTGAGACAATTGTTCACCAACTGTTCTAACACGACGGTTTGATAAGTGATCAATATCATCAATCTCTGCTTTAGAGTTAATCAATTCGATCAAATATTTTACGATTGTAATGATATCTTCTTTAGTAAGCACTTGCTTATCCATAGGGATATCTAAATTCAATTTCTTGTTCATTCTGTAACGACCTACCTCACCTAAGTTATAACGTTGGTCAGAGAAGAACAATTTATCTATAATACCACGAGCAGTTTCCTCATCAGGCGGTTCAGCGTTACGCAGCTGACGGTAAATGTGCTCTACAGCTTCTTTTTCAGAGTTAGTTGGATCTTTTTGTAACGTGTTGTGGATAATAGCATAATCTGCCTGGTTATTATCCTCTTTGTGTAACAAAATAGATTTTACGTTAGAATCGATGATCTCTTCAACATTATCTTTGTCGATAATAGTGTCACGATCAAGGATGATTTCGTTACGTTCGATAGAAACTACTTCTCCAGTATCCTCATCTACGAAATCCTCGTGCCATGTATTCAAAACACGTGCAGCAAGTCTTCTTCCAATATATTTCTTAATACCCGTTTTAGAAACTTTAATTTCTTCCGCTAAGTCGAAAATTTCAAGAATATCCTTATCTCTTTCGAATCCGATTGCACGGAATAAAGTTGTTACAGGTAATTTTTTCTTTCTATCGATATACGCGTACATAACGCTGTTGATATCTGTAGAAAATTCTATCCAAGATCCTTTAAAAGGAATTACTCTGGCAGAATAAAGTTTAGTTCCATTTGCGTGGAATGACTGTCCAAAGAAAACTCCAGGAGAGCGGTGTAATTGTGATACTACTACACGCTCAGCACCATTGATCACAAAGGTACCGCTAGGAGTCATATAAGGAATTGTTCCAAGATAAACATCTTGTACAATTGTTTCAAAATCTTCGTGTTCTGGATCTGTACAGTATAGTTTCAACCTGGCTTTTAAAGGCACACTATAAGTAAGACCTCTCTCTATACATTCTTGAATTGTATAACGCGGCGGATCAACAAAATAATCTAGGAACTCCAATACAAAGTTATTTCTTGTATCTGTAATTGGGAAGTTTTCCATGAAGGTGTTGTATAACCCTTCGTTGCCTCTTTCGTCAGATTTAGTTTCTAATTGAAAGAAATCTTTAAAAGATTTAACCTGAACATCCAAGAAATCCGGATAATCAGGGATATTTTTTGTAGAGGCAAAATTCAATCTTTCAGTCTGATTTGTTATCATCAATGGACAAAATTTTGATTAAAAAAAAGTAATTTTTTTGTGTAAAACACACTGTTTAATCTATACTTTCTTATTATAATCAATACATCTTTAAAAATAAACAGCAAAAGTGAGTTCTATTTTTTTTCTTCGTATTGATCAAAAACTTTTTCGTATTTTAAACTATTTGATAATAAAATTTGATATATTTTATTATACGAAAAATGGTTTAGACCCTTGGATGATTCCATCCAAGGTCTAAACCTAGTTCTAAACTGCGTTTTGTTATTTTAACTCAACAACAGCTCCAGCTTCTTCTAATGATTTTTTAAGACCTTCAGCCTCTTCTTTAGAAACACCTTCTTTTACGTTTGATGGAGCACCGTCAACTACATCTTTAGCTTCTTTAAGACCTAAACCAGTTAATTCTTTAACTAATTTTACAACAGCTAATTTAGAAGCTCCTGCATCTTTTAATACAACTGTAAATTCAGTTTGTGCTTCTTCAGCAGCACCTTCTCCACCACCAGCAGCAACTACTACAGCTGCAGCAGCAGGCTCGATACCATACTCGTCTTTTAATATTGTTGCTAATTCGTTAACTTCTTTAACTGTTAAGTTAACTAATTGTTCTGCGAATTGTTTCAAATCTGCCATTTTTTCTATCGTTTAAAATGATTTTGTAAAATATAATTTAATTATTGTGCGCTAATTAAGCAGCAAGGAAGCGAGCTTCCATGCATTGATTATTATGCTTCAGTTTCTTCTTCGCTGCCAGCGAATTTGTTTTGTAAAGCAGAAATAATTCTTTGAGCTGGAGATTGTAATAATCCAATGATTTCTCCGATAAGCTCTTCTTTAGATTTAATTGTAGCTAATGCTTCCAATTGGTTGTCTCCAATATATACTTCAGAGTTGATGTAAGCTCCTTTTAAAACTGGTTTATCAGATTTCTTACGGAAATCTTTGATAATTTTACCAGGTGCATTAGCAACATCAGAAATAAATATAGCACTGTTACCACTTAAAACTGTAGGTAAATCACCATAATCATTAGCAGAAGCTTCCATTGCTTTTGCAAGCAAAGTGTTCTTTACAACCTCTAATTTGATACCTGCTTTGAAGCAAGCTCTACGCAAGTTTGAAGTTGTCTCTGCGTTTAAACCAGAAATATCAGATACATAAATGATATTTGTACCAGCTAACTGCGCAGTTAAATTTTCAATCGCGATTGATTTTTCTTCTCTAGTCATACTAAAAATTTTTAACTACCAATTATACTGCTTTTGGGTCTAATGCAATCGCAGGACTCATAGTGCTTGTAAGGTGGATACCTTTAATGTATGTACCTTTAGCAGCAGTTGGTTTAAGTTTTATTAATGTTTGAATAATTTCGTGTGCGTTGTCAACAATTTGCTCAGCTCCAAAAGAAACTTTACCAATTCCTGCGTGAACGATACCAGTTTTATCAACTTTAAAGTCAATTTTACCAGCTTTAACCTCTTGAACAGCTTTTGCAACATCCATAGTTACAGTACCTGTTTTAGGGTTTGGCATTAAACCTCTAGGTCCTAAAATACGACCTAATGGACCTAATTTACCCATAACAGCAGGCATAGTGATGATAACATCAACATCAGTCCAGCCGTCTTTAATTTTTTGTAAGTAATCATCAAGACCAACATGATCTGCTCCAGCCTCTCTTGCTTCAGCCTCTTTATCCGGAGTAACCAATGCTAATACTTTAACATCCTTTCCTGTTCCGTGAGGTAAAGTTACCACACCTCTTACCATTTGATTCGCTTTTCTTGGATCTACACCCAAACGAACTGCGATATCAACAGACTCATCAAATTTTGCAGAAGCAACAACTTTCAATAATGCCGCAGCATCTTTTAGAGAGTATAATTTGTTCTTTTCAATTTTTGAAGCAGCCTCTTTTTGCTTTTTTGTTAATTTTGCCATGTCTTTTTCTTAATTAAAAAGGAGCATCTCCTGATACAGTTATACCCATAGATCTAGCTGTTCCAGCAACCATACTCATTGCTTTCTCAATTGTGAAAGCGTTTAAGTCTGGCATTTTGTCTTCAGCAATAGTTCTAATTTGTTCCCAAGTAACGCTAGCTACTTTTTTACGATTAGGCTCACCAGAACCAGATTTTAGCTTTGCAGCTTCCATTAACTGAACTGCTGCTGGAGGAGTCTTAACAACAAAATCGAATGATTTGTCTTTGTACACAGTGATTTGCACTGGACAAATTTTGCCAGGTTTATCCTGAGTTCTAGCATTAAATTGCTTACAAAACTCCATGATATTAACCCCAGCAGCTCCTAAAGCAGGTCCAACCGGTGGCGACGGATTCGCAGCACCTCCCTTAACTTGTAGTTTAACTACCTTACTAATTTCTTTAGCCATTTTTAAAAAATTTAACACTGCAATCAATGGAAGCGATTACAATGGTTATTATAGTGTAACAAAAAATTATACTTTTTCTACTTGCATAAAACTCAATTCCAATGGTGTTTTTCTTCCGAAAATTTTAACCATAACTTCAAGTTTACGCTTTTCTTCATTGATTTTTTCAACCGTACCGTTAAAACCATTAAAAGGACCATCGATCACTTTTACCGTTTCACCTAAAGTGAAAGGAATAGCACGAGTATCTGTATTTACAGCCAACTCATCCACTTTACCTAACATACGGTTTACTTCAGACAGCCTTAAAGGAACAGGTTCTCCGCCTTTAATTTCACCCAAGAAACCAATTACACTTGTAACAGATTTAATAATATGAGGTATCTCACCAACTAAGTTGGCTTCAATCATAACATATCCAGGGAAATAAACTTTATCCTTAGACATTTTTTTCCCTTCTTTTACAGTAACTACTTTTTCTGTAGGCACCAAAACCTGGGAAACATAATCACCCATACCTAATCTGGCAATCTCAGTTTCGATGTAAGCTTTTACCTTATTTTCCTGGCCGCTTACAGCTCTAACTACATACCATTTTTTCACATTATTATCTGCCATCACAAAAAAATTATCCTTTTAACCAGTTAAAAAATCCAGCCAAAGCTTTTGCAAAAAATTCGTCTACTCCCCAAGTTGCCAAAGCGAACAGAATCGAAAATACAGCCACAACAATTGTCAATTTTTGAACTTCAGCCCAAGCAGGCCAAGTAACATTTGACTTTAATTCCTCGAAAGCCTCTGATAAATAATTAGTAACTTTTGTCATTTGATATATTTTTTATTGCACGGGCGGAGGGATTCGAACCCCCATCAACGGTTTTGGAGACCGCTATTCTACCCTTGAACTACGCCCGTAATTAAAAGCCAGTGATTTCATAAGAAAATCAACTGGCTTTTTCTTTTTATTATAATAGATTACTCTACGATTTCAGTAACTTGTCCAGCACCTACTGTTCTACCACCTTCACGGATAGCGAAACGTAAACCTACGTTCATAGCAATTGGGCTTAATAAAGCAACTTCAATAGTTAAGTTATCACCTGGCATTACCATCTCTACACCTGCTGGTAAAGAAATAACTCCTGTTACGTCAGTTGTACGTACGTAGAACTGTGGACGGTAGTTATTGTGGAATGGAGTGTGACGTCCACCTTCTTCTTTTTTCAAGATATAAACCTCAGCTTTGAATTTAGCGTGTGGTTTTACTGAACCTGGCTTAATAATAACCATACCTCTTTTGATATCAGCTTTATCAATACCTCTTAACAATAAACCTACGTTATCTCCAGCTTCACCTCTATCAAGGATTTTACGGAACATCTCAACTCCTGTAATAGTAGAAGTTAATTTCTCAGCTCCCATACCAATGATTTCAACAGGATCTCCAGTGTTAGCAACTCCAGTTTCGATACGACCTGTAGCAACAGTTCCACGACCTGTAATTGTAAATACGTCCTCAACCGGCATCAAGAATGGTTTAGCTACGTCACGCACTGGCTCTTCGATCCAAGCATCAACAGCTTCCATTAATTCAATAATTTTAGGAACCCAAGCAGGATCATTGTTTAATCCTCCTAAAGCAGAACCTTGAACTACAGGACCATTATCTCCATCATATTCGTAGAAAGATAATAAATCTCTAATTTCCATTTCAACAAGCTCTAATAACTCAGCATCATCAACCATATCCACTTTGTTCATGAAAACAACGATTCTTGGAATACCAACCTGACGTCCTAAAAGGATGTGCTCACGAGTTTGTGGCATTGGACCATCTGTAGCAGCAACTACTAAGATAGCTCCGTCCATTTGAGCAGCTCCAGTAACCATGTTCTTTACGTAATCCGCGTGACCAGGACAGTCAACGTGAGCGTAGTGACGGTTAGCAGTTTCATACTCTACGTGTGATGTATTAATAGTAATACCTCTTTCTTTCTCCTCTGGAGCGTTATCGATTTGATCAAACGATTTTGCTTGACAGTAACCAGCATCTGACAATACTTTTGTAATTGCAGCAGTTAATGTAGTTTTTCCGTGATCTACGTGTCCAATTGTACCTATGTTTAAGTGCGGTTTGGAACGATTAAAATTCTCCTTTGCCATTTTACTTAATTTTTAATCTTAGTTATATATTAATTTTCAATTTCCTACTTACTTGAGCCAATGTCGGGATTTGAACCCGAGACCTCTTCCTTACCAAGGAAGCACTCTACCCCTGAGCTACACCGGCAGAGAGTTCTAGTTTTTGATTTTTGATTTCAGATTTTAACAAAATCTAAAACTACAATTCTAAATCTAAACCTTTTTTTTGTGGGGAGAGCAGGATTCGAACCTGCGAAGTTTTCACAGCAGATTTACAGTCTGCCCTCGTTGGCCGCTTGAGTATCTCCCCTAATTCTTTAATTTTCAATACTTTAAAAGAACAATTTCAAATCGCATTTGAAATATTTTTGAGCCGATAGAGGGACTCGAACCCACGACCTGCTGATTACAAATCAGCTGCTCTAGCCAGCTGAGCTACATCGGCGATTACATTAAAAAAGTCCGCTATTTCTAACGGACTGCAAATGTAGCTATTTTATCTTTGAATCAAAACATTTTTTAAAAAAAATTTCAATTAAATATGTGCTCTGATTTTTTCTTTCCTTTTTACCAGTAAACGCTCTAAAGATTCTGCTGAAAGCTCAACCGCTTCTTCAAAGGATTTACATTGTTTTTTAACCAAAAATTCATCTCCCGGAACATTAATCTTAATCTCTACCGCCTTATTCTCCTTATCACTCGTTCTTTCAACTTTCAAAAAAACATCAGCCGAAACAACTCGGTCGTAATACTTTTCCAGCTTATCCATTCTTTCCTGAATAAAATCCACCAATTTTCTGTCGACAGTAAAGTTAACTGCATGAACATCTACCTTCATAATAATAATTTTAGGGTTAAACATTTCAGAATTATTATTTGTTTCTCGGATGAGCATCTGAATAAACTTTTTTAAGTTCTGCTAAACTATTATGAGTATAAACCTGTGTAGATGCCAAACTCGAATGTCCTAATAATTCCTTAACTGAATTTAAATCTGCCCCGTTATTCAATAAATGAGTCGCAAACGTATGCCGAAGCACGTGAGGACTT
This sequence comes from Flavobacterium sp. Root901, assembly GCF_001429765.1. Lineage (GTDB taxonomy): Bacteria > Bacteroidota > Bacteroidia > Flavobacteriales > Flavobacteriaceae > Flavobacterium. The sequence continues at coordinate 349,123 of NZ_LMJB01000008.1, read as the reverse complement.
TTTTTTACTTTTTCAGAGACCCTACTAAAGTAACAATTTATTAATCGATACACAAACGATTCACTCAATTTTAACCCTTTTTTCGAAATAAAAAAATAATCCGAATCTATGATTTCCTCAACCTCCAGTCTTTCTTTTAAATACAAATTAATTTCATCTGCAACAATTGGCAGAAGCGGAATAATCCGCTCTTTATTTCTCTTCCCTAAAACTTTAATAACCTTTGAAGACAAATCAACATTCTTTACCAGCAACCCTATCAGTTCTGCCCGACGCATTCCTGTTGTATAAAAAAGATCTACAATAAGTTTATCCCTTATTTCTTCAAATCCCACAGGAGAATCTACTCCTGACATTAAATCATTAACTTCTTTTTCAGAAAACGGAATCTGGATAATTTTAGGAGTTTTCAGCGCTTTATGCTTAAGCATTGGATTTACCTCTATATATTTAATCTTCAAAAGAAATTTATAAAAGGCTTTTAAGGAAGCTATTTTTCGATTTATTGAAACATTAGAAATCTGCTGATCTGCCAAAGAAACAATCCAGCTCCTGATTTGACTGTAACTAACATTTTCAATTCCTTCTTCTTCAAAATGAGATCTGTTAAATTCCTCAAAAAAGGAAATATCATTTAAATAAGCATTCACTGTATGGGGAGAGTACTTTTTTTCCAATTGTAAATAATTACGAAATGCTTCTTTGTTTGATTCCATCAGAAAAGTTTTTTTTCGATCTATACCTATATTATATAAATCACCAGAAAGTTTTAAAATAAAAAAACCGTTAGCATCAAAGTTAAAACTTTTTGATGACTAACGGTAATTATTTTTGAAAAGCGAAATACTAACTTTCTAAACTATCTTTCAAAGTTTGGATGTAAGCAGCTTTTTGAATTTGAGCTCTTTTTACAACAGAAGGCTTAATAAAAGCAGTACGTGCTCTTAATTGACGAACAGTTCCTGTTTTATCAAATTTTCTTTTATAGCGCTTTAATGCTCTATCGATATTTTCTCCGTCTTTAATTGGTATAATTAACATAATATAGACACCTCCTCTCGTTAAGGCTGCAAATGTAAAAATTAATTATTAAATATGAATTATAAATTCTGGATTTTTTTATAGAATAGAATATAGAGTAAAGAAAATAGATTTTAGCAGCACTCTTTACTCTTTATTCTTTCAGCAAGTTTCTTGATATTACCAGTTTCTGAATTTCAGTTGTTCCTTCTCCAATTGTACATAATTTTGAATCTCTGTAGAATTTTTCTACCGGAAAATCTTTTGTATACCCATAGCCACCGTGAATCTGAACTGCTTCATTTGCAATTTTCACACAAGCTTCTGAAGCATACATTTTTGCCATTGCCCCAGAAGTAGTTACCGGCTTATGCTGCTGCTTTAAATAGGCTGCTTTATGCAATAATAATTCCGAAGCTTCGATTTCAGTTGCCATGTCCGCCAGTTTAAATGAAATTCCCTGAAAACTACTTATCGGCTGTCCAAACTGATATCTTTCTTTTGAATATTTTAATGCGGCTTCGTAAGCTCCTTTCGCAATTCCTAATGACAGGGCGCCAATTGAAATTCGGCCTCCGTCTAAAATTTTCATTGCCTGAACAAATCCCTGACCAACTTCTCCTAATCTGTTTGCGTCGGGAACGCGGCAATTATCAAAAACTAATTCAGCAGTTTCGCTGGCACGCATCCCTAATTTATTTTCTTTTTTACCCGAAGAAAATCCTGCCATTCCTTTCTCTAAAACAAACGCAGTCATTCCTTTAGAATCTCCTTTTTCTCCAGTTCTAACAATTACGACCGCAACATCTCCGGATATTGCATGTGTAATAAAGTTTTTGGCTCCGTTAATAACCCAAAAATCTCCGTCTTTAACTGCAGTTGTATTCATTCCGCCTGCATCAGAACCTGTATTATGTTCTGTTAAGCCCCACGCACCAATGAACTCAGCAGTAGCCAATTTTGGCAAAAACTTTTTCTTTTGTTCTTCATTTCCAAATGTCAGGATATGATTTGTACAAAGCGAATTATGCGCTGCAACAGACAAACCTATTGAAGGATCTACTTTTGAAATCTCCTCGACAACTGTAATGTATTCGTGATAACCTAATCCCGATCCTCCATATTCTTCAGGCACTAAAACTCCCATAAACCCCATTTCTCCAAGCTTTTTAAACAAGTCTATTGGAAAAATCTGGGCTTCATCCCACTCCATTATGTGTGGCTTTATATTTTTTTCTGCAAAGTCTTTTATAGATTGAGCAATCATAGACTGCATTTCGTTATATTCAAAATTCATTAGTTAGTAATTTTTTAGAACTCCAAATATAAACTAATTATTTTTGCTTTTTCAACAGGAAAACCTTTAATTTTTGACAAATCCTCAATATTATTAAAATTTCCATTCATACTTCTATAAGTTATGATTTGTTTTGCAAGTGCATATTTAAAGTACGGAAACTGTGATAATTCTTTTAACGAGGCGTCGTTTATAGCAATCTTCTTAAAACCGGACGGCATTACAACTTTAAAATGACTGTTGAGCTGCGTTATAACTTCCGGAGAAAGTCCCCAAACATCTTCCAGCTGTTCCATTGAAACAAAACCTCCTAAAATTTCTTTTTGTTTTAATATTCTTGAAGACAAGGCTTCGCCAATGCCATATATTGCAACTAAATCTTCCTGACTTGCCTGGTTTATATCTTCAATGACTATATTTTCTTTTTTAGAAAATGTTTTCTGGATATATTCTTTTTTTTGCGTTTTGAAGCCAGTATTATTTTGTGTCCAGTCCGGAAATTTAAACAAAGGCGCTATTACCTGTAATAATGAATCTGAAATTTGGGTTACCTTCTGAAATTCTTCTGGCGAGTTTACATATTTGTTTTCTTTTCGAAATGCCAGCAGACGATCAATTTCAGCAACAGACATTCCGAGTTTGTATCCTTTATAATCAGTTATGAAATTAGGATTAAAAGTATATACCTTTTGCTTTGCATTATATTTGGCTTCTTTTGCCATATCTATTTCCTTTTGTAAGGATAACCATTTTTCCTCTTCAGGAAAAGTTTTTTCATACTGGTTAAAATCGACAAAAAAATAAATAAACTGCAATGTAATTATTATGGCAAAAAGTAAAAAAATACCCGTTTTTTGCTGGCTTGTAAATTTAAAATATTGACGAAACATCTGAAATCTGTTATTATTACTAATTATTTGTGTTATTAAAAAACGATAAAATAAGGGATAATATTTATATTTATTAAGAAAAATACTAAAAATATTATTTTCGAAATTATTAATTTCAACTCAATCGATATAATAGAGATTAAAATAAACTCAGCATTAACAGAAGATTGGTAACACAATAAATCAAAAAATTAAATATTTTATAACTTAAAATATCATTATTGTTTTTATTTTTTACAAAAAACGATACATTTGGAGCTTAATAACAATAAACCAATAAAATAGTATGTCAATTTGGAGAGTTAAACCAATATCAGCCTTTGAGGCCGATATGAAAAAAAGTGATTTAAAAAGAGTTCTTACAAGATGGGGATTAACCTCATTAGGAATTGGGGCAATCATAGGTGGAGGAATTTTCACTTTAACAGGAATCGCAGCTCATGATTATGCGGGTCCAGCTCTGGCTCTATCCTTTGTTATTGCAGGTATAGGCTGTTTATTTGCTTCTCTTTGTTATGCTGAATTTGCTTCAGTACTACCAGTAGAAGGTTCTGCGTACGCTTATGCATACGGAACAATCGGCGAAATTTTTGCATGGTTCATTGGGTGGAACTTAATTTTGGAGTACATGATGGGAGCCACCACCGTTGCGGTCGCCTGGAGCGGTTATTTTGTAAAACTTCTCCATTTGTTTGGAATTAATATTCCAATCTGGCTCTGTAATGACTTACATACTGCTATAGAAAAAATTACCGAACATAATAAAGAATTCCCTCTCGATCAAATTGATGTACCTACATTTGCATTTAACTTACCTGCTTTTATCATCACATGGATCGTAACTGCAATTCTTATAAAAGGAATTAAAGAAGCGGCAAGTACAAATAATATTATCGTAATTGTAAAAATTGCTGTTGTTCTTTTTGTAATTATTTGTGGTGCATTCTACATTAATACAGCAAATTGGCATCCATTTATTCCTGCAGAAGTTCCTGCTTTAGACGCACTTGGAAATGCAACAGGGAAAATGAACTTTGGATTTGGCGGTGTTTTAACTGCTGCAACAATTGTATTCTTTGCCTATATTGGTTTTGACGCTGTTTCGACTCAGGCCGGAGAAGCTATTAATCCTAAAAAAGACGTTCCTTTTGCCATTATTGCTTCATTAGTAATTTGTACAATTCTTTACATTCTGGTATCATTAGTATTAACTGGAATGGTACATTACGATCAATTAGACAAAGCGGCTCCGGTAGCTTCTGCTTTTAGCGAAAACGGATTAACTTGGGCAGTATTCATTATTACAATTGCAGCAACTGCCGGTTTAACCTCTGTAATGCTTGTTATGATGCTTGGACAAACACGTATTTTCTTAGGAATGTCAAGAGATGGTTTATTGCCTCCATTTTTCAGCAAACTGCACACAAATTTCAAAACACCTTATAAAAGCACATTTTTAGTAGGAACAATTATTTCGATTGTTGCTGCACTTACTCCAATCGAAAAAGTAAGCGAAATGTGTAGTATGGGAACATTACTGGCATTTGGAATGGTATGTGTTGCCGTAATGATTTTAAGATATAAAAAACCAGAACTAGAAAGACATTATAAAACACCAGCAGTTTATCTTGTTGGAACTTTAGGAGTATGTTTTAATTTATTCTTAATGACTCAGGTGAGACATGAAACCTGGATTGCCTTTTTATGCTGGGGAACTTTAGGTATTATTGTGTATTTTGCTTACAGTAAAAAAAGAGCAAAACTTAATAATATTCAAAACGAAATCGAAGAAATCTAAAAAGATGTATCATAAAAAAACCTGTTCAATTGAACAGGTTTTTTTATTTATCGTAAAATCAGATTACAGATTTATAAATCAAAAACTGAGGTTCTTTTAGCTCGTATTAAATCTTTTAGACGAATCCAAAAGGCTAATGTAAGGTAAACTCCAAAACCTAAACCGGCAGTTACAAATGAAATGTAAATAAAAAATAATCTCACGCTTGTTACACGCATTCCCAGTTTGTCTGCAAGTCTTGAAGATACATGAAAACCATATTTTTCAAAAAAGAATTTTAATTTTAAGATAGCTGACATGTTTTTTTAATTTTAGAGTTGAGATTTTAGATTCCTTCAACTTCATTCAGGATGACAAAAGTACAAATTATCCTATTATCACCTTTTTTAATTATCTAATTATTTTTGAGAAGCTCCATTCCTACTGCGCATTTTAAACATCCTTTATGATTGCAGTATTCATTTTTAAGTTCTAATAACGTTTGGGTTTCAAAGGCATTCTCAGCTTTTATTCCAAAAAAATCAAACTTATCGATAATTGCATTTTTTTCCGGTGCAACTTCATTCATAAAATCAATCAAATTTTCAGAAACCGATTCTCCCATTATATGAGCATAAGCAAACTGAATTGGAATGATCGTGTTTATAATTATTAGATCAAGAAATGATTTAGATAATATTTTGGCTTTTTTAGGGCTTTCTTTATCGAATTGATAATGATTCTGCCAATACGAACTTACTGAAACATTCATCAGCTCATATACACTTTTTACTGATTTTAAATCGATTATTTTAGAGAACAGGTTTTGATTTTTGTGATATAAATTAGCCAATTGAGAAAGTCTTATTGTTGGAAAATTATCCGGCCGGTGCTTAAAAAATGCAACAGGATCTATAAAAGGTTTCTCAAGCTGATATTTATGTAAAAGATAAAAATACCTAAACTTTAAATCTTTAAAATAAACATCTTCTTTTTCGCTGTCCAGCAAATTTAAAGTCCCAAATAGTAACGACTCGAGATTTTCAACTTCAAAACTTTCTTTTCTGATTATGGTAAAAGGAATTGCTTTTGACATCTGGAAAAAAGACAATCCGTTTGTATTTAAACCAAAGTTTTTGGCCAGCAGGGAAAACAAAACAGCTTCCCAGTCTTGATTTGTTTCTTGCAGTAATTCATAAATAAATTTTGATTTTCGCTCCAAACGTTCAAAAAACAATCTTTCCTGCCAGTTTTTAAAAACAAAACCATCAATTTCACTGATTTGCTTTTCACATGAAATCCATGTTTTAGGAGAAAGTAATTTGTTGTAGGCAGCCAGTACTTCTTTGTCTATATAATCTTTAAGAACCAAGACTGGAATTTCGGTATTGTTTTCTCTAAAAATAGCTGTATCATTTTCCCAAACTACATGAAGAATTACATTATCATAAGCCGGATCTTTCTCATGATTGTGCAAATACCAATCTGACGATTTTAAGTGAATCTCAACATTTCCTGCCCATTTTTGATCTCCAATTTTAACATGGGCATTAAAGAAATCTGGTCCCGAAAGTTCTAAATAATCACCCGTTTTAATAATTGTGATTGATTCATTTTGAAAAGTTTTAAGATTCAAAGTATGGAACTTTTTGAATCTCCAGAGATAATGAAGAAAATCTTCTTTCATTCTTAGACTATAAAATTAAAGGCTAAAAATAATAAATTTAAAACTATTCTTACAAATTAAATTCATTTTTAGTTAGTCTGCAAAAAGAAAAATCCACAAATCGATCAAAAAATCAGTTTGTGGATTTAAAATATGTTTATAAAAGTTTATTTTATCGAACCAATAATATCATATTTGGTAATAATGTGATGGCTTCCATTTCCTAAATCAATTAAAACAGCATCGTTTTCTTTACTGAAAAGTTTAGAAACTTCTTCGATTGGAGTTCCAAGTTTTACGATTGGAAAAGGTTTTCCCATTACATCTTTAATTGGTTTTTCTGCTACATTTTTATCGGCAACATAGCTTCTAAACAAATCAGTTTCATCAACAGAACCTACAAAACCATTTATGTCGACTACCGGAATCTGTGAGATTTTATATTTACGCATACGCTCAATTGCGTGCGAAACTAATTCTTCTGTACGAACAACGATTAATTCTTTATCAATGTGATCTTTAATAACATCTTCGGCTTTTGTAATGTTTTCTTCTAAAAATCCGCGCTCACGCATCCAGTCATCATTAAACATTTTACCAACATAACGGCTTCCTGAATCATGAAATAAAACCACCACCACATCATCTGGTTTAAAATGTTCTTTTAACTGCAATAAACCTTTAATACAGGCTCCGGCTGAGTTACCTACAAAGATTCCTTCTTCGAGTGCAATTTTTCTGGTGTAAACTGCTGCATCTTTATCGGTTACTTTTGTGAATCCGTCAATTAAAGAAAAATCAACATTTTTTGGCAAAATATCTTCTCCTATTCCTTCTGTTATATAAGAGTAAATTTCGTTTTCATCAAAAATTCCTGTTTCATGATATTTTTTAAAAACAGAACCATACGTATCGATTCCCCAAATTTTAATATTTGGATTTTTTTCTTTTAAGTATTTTCCAACTCCCGAAATTGTTCCGCCTGTTCCAACTCCCACCACAAAATGGGTTATTTTACCATCTGTTTGTTTCCAGATTTCAGGTCCTGTCTGTTCGTAATGTGCCAATGAATTCGACATATTATCGTATTGATTTACATACCATGAATTTGGTGTTTCTTCTGCCAGACGCTTCGAAACTGAATAATACGAACGAGGATCTGTTGGTTCAACATCCGTAGGGCAAACCACTACTTTTGCACCAACAGCACGAAGAATATCCATTTTTTCTTTTGATTGTTTATCAGAGATTACACAAATCAATTTGTAACCTTTTACAATTGCAACCAATGCAAGTCCCATTCCGGTATTTCCGGAAGTTCCCTCGATAATAGTTCCGCCTGGTTTAAGTCGGCCGTCAGCTTCGGCATCTTCAATCATTTTCACAGCCATTCTGTCTTTTACAGAATTTCCGGGATTAAAAGTTTCGACTTTTGCCAACACTAATGCATCAATTTCAGCAACAATTTTGTTGAGTTTTACCAATGGTGTATTACCAATTGTTTCTAAAATATTATTTGAAAAGTCCATTTTTATTTAAGTTTAATATTTGGTTTTAAAATGAAGTTACGACTAATTTATTGGAAGAAATTCCAAACTAAACCAAATCTGATTACAAAATCACGATAAGGGTTATTAGGCGTAGAGAAATAATTACTACTTGAAAATAAAGCGTTTAAATGTTCTCCTTTTACATAAAAACGGGTCTGGCGAATTCTTGCATTAATAAAAATATCAAAAGTGGCATAATTCCCAATTTCGGTTTTATCCTGAACAAAAAACTCTCCAATAACCGGATTATAATCATTGCCATAATATTTGGTAAAATAATTAAATACAATTCCACCCTGGGCATATAATGCTTTTTTGAAAAAGTAATTGGAATAATATATTGCGTTTCTGGTGACAAAATCCGGCACATTTAAAATCGCTTCAGATTGATCTACTTTTTGATACAATAAGGTATTATCCAAAGCAAATTTTCCAAATTTAAATTCTCTGTTAGCTTTAATTTCTAAATAATTAATTGCATTTCCGTACTGAAACGGTTTTATAATCTGCTGACGCTGCTCCATTTGTACATCAGTTGCCGCATCTGCAAAATACAAATGATCTTTTAGAACCGTATAGTTAACCTCAGCATTCAGCCACGGTGTAAAAATGTTGGCGCCTAAAGAGTTTATTTTTTCGTTCTTAAAATTATTTGACCAATTGTATTCTACATAACTGCTTTGATACAAATTATAGTTATTATTTGGCAGTTTGTTGATGTTTCTGTATCTGAAATCAAACTGGATTTTTTCATTTAAGTTATAACGCAGTTTCGCATCCAGATCAGAAAGAGACTGATTGGTAATCGATCTTGAATATAAAAATCGTCCATTCCATTTGTTTTTTTGATATTCGTACTGCGCTCCAAAATTGTTTATCTGCAAAAATAAATTATCCGGAATTGTAGTTTTATCTGCATGAACAATAATTTTATCGTATTGATAATTAGACCTGTAATCATCAAGAAAGAAATTGAATTTTCCTAAAAGAGAATTCTCATAAGCCACACCCACTTTATTATAAAGTCTTTCAAAATGTGTCTGATCGTTTATACCGCTTGTTACATAAGATTCTCCAAAACGCTGTACAGGATCTTCTATACCATCAACTAAAGAAAGGACAGTTGGCTGGTTGTATTCAAAAAATTTATTTTCGTAATTTAACTGGTGATTGATGTATAAATTGTTGTTTCCGTTTGTTGGGTTTATCCTAAAGGCGTGATCAAAAAACAAACGCCTTCCTTTTAAAAATGATTTTGCATCTGTTAAATAAACCTGAAGACGCTGACGGTTTTTAAAATCAGGATCGCCGCTGCTAAAATCTTCTATGGTAGTGATTCCTCCATTTTCTTCATTTGAATTATCCTGATAGGTATAATGTGCATTTAAGGCATATCTTCTGCTTGTTGTTGCATAACTGGTTGTAAACCTGAAATTTCCGGCACTCACTAATTGATTGATATAATCTCCTTCTGAACGCAAACCTCTGTACGCAATAGAAAAATTAAGGTTTTTAGAAACATTCAGCGTAATAAATGAATCTACATTTTGTCCTTTATTAATGGTTGTATTAAAAAATAATTCTGTTAATGGTGTCGCTGCAGAATAATATCGTACTTCGTCTGCTTGTATGTAATTCCAGTGTTTAGCTGTAAAACCAATTTCCGGATACGGCGAAAAACTAGTTAAACTATATTGCAGTGTATTAAGCGGCTGGCCAATGTTAGAAAGTTCTAAAAGTCCAAAAAGGTCTTTTCGAAGATGATTTTGTTTATAAGCGCTTTTTATCGTCAGCGAAGTATCTGCATAAATAGTATCATGTTCTAATGTAATAATTTGATACTGGTCAATAGTAGCAATTTTTGCTTTCTTTTTTTTGAGAGTATCCGTTATACTTGAATATTGGGTATTTATATCTAAATTATTTTTAGAAGCTGGTTTTGGTTTTTCCTGAGAAAACAATAATGCTGGTACAACTAATAGATATAGAAAAATGAATATTCTCATTTGATGGCTTTATATGTAATTATTTCGACAAAATTTGCTAAGCAAAGGTAAATGATAAATATGTATAAATAAAAAAACACTTTAATTTATATAATTGCCTTGGCTGACAGAATGAAAACGAATATTTTTGTGGAAAATTTTATCATATTTGTCTTTTAAAATTTTAAAAATGCTTGAAAAAAATTTCTCAGGATTTATTTTAGAAACCGGAACTGACGAAGCCGGCCGGGGTTGTCTTGCCGGGCCTGTAACGGCTGCAGCCATAATACTGCCTGCAGATTTTGAACACGAAATTTTAAATGACAGTAAACAGCTTTCTGAAAAAACACGCACATTTTTAAAACCAATCATTGAAAAACATGCCGTGTGTTTTGCCGTAACACATTTGTTTCCGGATGAAATTGACGAAATAAATATTTTAAATGCGTCGATGAAAGGAATGCAGGAATGTATTTTAAAATTAAAACATGTTCCTGAATATATTATTGTTGATGGAAATCGCTCCCTTAATGCCAAACTTGGATTGAAAAATAGTTTTGGAAGACAATTTACTCATGAAGAAATTACATTACTAAAATCAATCCCAAACCAAAGTATTATAAAAGGCGATGCAAAATTCCTGAGTATTGCCGCTGCTTCTGTTTTGGCAAAAACGTACCGCGATGAATATATGGATCAAATTCATGAAGAATTTCCAATGTATAACTGGAAAAAAAATAAAGGTTATCCAACAAAAGAACATCGTGACGCTATTAGAAAATACGGCACTACAAAATATCACCGAATGAGTTTCAGGCTTTTGCCAGATCAGCTGGAACTCAATTTCTTTGAAGAATAAAAAAGGCTTATCAATGGATAAGCCTTTTTTAGTTTAAATTACCAATATATTTTAACCCTCTCTTATTTTCTGCTTTTTAAGAATTCGGCAAATTGTTTAGTGTCAAAATAAAATGATCTGATTGCTGTAATTTTTCCGTTTTTTAAATCTAAATGTTCTGAAATTGGCACTGAAAGACTTTTTCCTGATTTTTTAGCTTTACATTTTAAAGTAAAGTAAATAATGACTTCATTCTTAGCTGCATCACTAAGATAAACCGGTTCTTTCTCAATTTCTGAATCAAAATATTCTGTCGATTTTGCAAACATTTTTGTCCATTCGCTAAAACCAGAATAAGTTCCGCCATAAGGAAGGCTTTCTGCCTGATTATAAATTGCGCCATCTTCTATTAATGAAGCCATTTTAATAAAATCCCTGGTTTTAAAAAGACATTCGTAATATTGCGCCGCAACTTTAAAATTATCATTTTCAAGATTTTGTAAAACTTCCGCATCAGACAAAGCAACATCTGAGTTCCAAAAGCCAATAATTTTACTTACCTGACCTTTACCATTTAATCTGGCAAAATCTCGTCCGCCCATTATAAGTTTGTTTTGCTTTGAATCTAAAATCTTCCATTCCCAGGTTACATAATTGTCTTTTACAACTTTTGAACCTGATGTTAATACTGCATCGGGAAATTTTTTATAAAACTCATTTATAACATTATTCAAAGCAGTCTGCCCTTTTATAGATGCCGAAGGATCTTCAAAGGTACTGTCGTCCAGCCAAATAGTTTTAATCAGCTTTAATCTTGCATCACTGTTTTTCTCCTGCCACACTTTTTCGTAAACCGCAATTGCATTTAATTTATCTTTCTTTTGAGCAAAAAGACCATTAAGCATAAAAAGGAAGCAAATGAAGTAGATTTTTCTCATAAGTAATTAGATTAGATTTAGTTAAAAGCTTATATTTTAAGTATTAAACCAAATTTAGTACAAAAACATTAGAAAACCATCTTATTGCGGTAATTTGCCATCCATTCAAAATTAAGGCTCTTATCCTGGTATTTTTAGTTTTTTTTTAATAATCCTTTTACAAAAGGAACTTCTATCCAAAAACAGAAACTTCATCAATCATTCTAAAAGCAGTTTTGAGTTCATTTTCCCATTCAGATATGCTTTCTTGAGAAGCTCTGTCGGCTTTGTCAAAATAAAAATGCTTTTTAATTTCTAATCCGCAATATTTAAAAATCCCGGTATCAGAAGTTAATTCTAACGCTTTGTCCATTCCCATCGCTTCATATTCAGCATTTGATTTTCCGTGAGAGTTTACAATTATAGTTTGTTTTCCTGTCAGCAAACCTTTTTGAATGCCCTGATCGTATCGATAAGCAAATCCGTAGCTAAAAACACGATCGATATAACCTTTCATAATAGCCGGCATTCCGGTCCACCAAATTGGGTAAATAAAAATAATTCTGTCTGCACGGGAAATAAAATCCTGTTCTGTTTGTACATCTTCAGCAACTTGTCCCATTCTTTGTCCCTGCATATCCTGCAAAGAAAGAACCGGATTAAAATTGATTTCATTTAAATCGCGAACGACAATTTCTTGTCCGGATTTTTCTAAAAATTCTATAATTGTGTTTTTAAAGAAATGATTTAAACTTCCTGAATTTGGATGTGCATAAATAATTAAATTTTTCATGTTTTTCTATATTTAAAGATTGAACATGACAAATGTATAATGTACGTTTGGGCTGCAATTGTAAGAAAACGAAATCCTGATTATACTTTTGAACTGCAGATATCGTTTTGAAATTGAAGAAATTTAGTTGGGGAAATATTCATGTAATATTTAAAATCATGAATAAGCTGGCTTTGATCATAATAACCGCATTGGTCTACAATATTTAACCAATCTGTTTTTGATTCGTTTATTATATTTTTCTGAATCTGATTTATTGCTTTAAGAAACCGTTCATACCGATTTGCTTCTTTAATAGTATATCCAAAAATCTTTTTTTGGTTCAGCTGAATATTCCTTTCAGTCTGGTTGATCTGCGATGCTATTGCTTTTATTGGGTTCAGATTTTGATCCTGAAAATCGGTTAAAAGCGTTGTTATTTGATTTTGATCTTTTAAATAAGGCCTGCAAAAATCTAAAATATAATCGACGCGTTCTTTTGTATCAGAAATATTTTTTAGTTCTTCCCATAAAAGGGTAAAACAATTTTCATTAAGTAAATTATCAGGATGTATGGGCAGAGAATCAAAAAGTGCATTGCCAAAGAATCTATAAAAAGCATCTTCTTTAAAATTGGCCGTCAAAATCTCTGACCCAGGTTCTAAAGTATAATCAAAAGCTTGTTTTATCGGGCCTAAAACCATACATTTTTTGACTTCAAGAACAGTATTCTGCTGTGATTTTAAGAATGATCTGGCTCCGAAATTAAAAACCAGAATGGTTTGAAAACTTGGAAGCAGCGTTTTTGTAATGGGAAATTCTGTTTTGTTTTCGGCAAAATAGAAGTGCGAAAAAACAGTTTCAAATGCTGAAGGAACAGCAATTCTGTAATTGTTATTTTCTTCAGCATTTTTCATACTATAGATTTCAGGAACTTATTTAATAAATTCAGCTTCAAATAAATTCGTTAAATGTTTTATGATTTTAGACTTTACTTCTTCTTCGTCAACTTTTTCAACACCAAGTTCAACGTTTAGTGAAGTAACGCCTTTTCCGCGAATTCCGCACGGAATTATGTTATCAAAATAACCTAAATCGACATTTACGTTTAAAGCAAATCCGTGCATGGTAACCCAGCGCGAAGCACGCACGCCCATTGCACATATTTTACGTGCAAACGGAGTTCCTACACCAAGCCATACTCCGGTTTCGCCTTCACTTCTGCCCGATTCCAAACCGTATTCTGCTAAAGTGAGAATAATAGCTTCTTCCAGAAACCGCAGGTATTTATGAATATCCGTAAAGAAATTTTCTAAATCAAGGATAGGATATCCAACAATTTGTCCCGGGCCGTGATAGGTAATATCACCTCCCCGGTTGATTTTATAAAAGGTCGCTCCTTTTGCTTCGAGCTGTTTTTCGTTTAATAATAAGTTTTCTAAATCGCCGCTTTTGCCCAAAGTATAAACATGCGGATGTTCTACAAACAACAAATAATTTGGTGTTGGCAAGTCAAGTTCTTCTCTTCTGTTTTTGATTTTTAAATCGACAATATCCTTGAAAAGTTCTTCCTGATATTCCCAAGTCGATTTATAATCCCGGTTTCCAAGATCCTGAAGTTGAATTTTTGTATTCATTTTTATTATTTTTCAAACTCGACTTCAAAGTTAAGTTTGTCAGGATTCTCCATATAATCCGTGAAAGTGTACTGAATTGTAATTGATTTTCTATCGTCACTAAATAAGGCATTCGGGTTCGATACTTTCTTTATTTTTTTTGGAAAATGATATTTGATCACATAATTGGATGAAGCAAACATCATTTTAGACATTGCAGCCGCCGAATCTTTTTTGACTTCTTTCAGTTTTTGCTGATCGATTGTCGCTTTTCTTATAAATTTCTTTCCGTCGTAAGTATAACTTAATTTGCTGTTGTTATTTCCAAAACCGCTTCCCATTGGACTTGCTGCAGCTGCACCGCCTTCCAGTTTTTGAAGTGTACTTGCTGTTTGTAAAATATCCTGAAGTTCATTTACGTTTTTAAAATCAGTAGTAAAAGTCATTAAAAACTGTTTTTTCTCAGCACTCATTTTGGTGTGAACTACGAAATTTTCGAGTTTTTTAATTTCTTGCTGTGCTTCCGGAGACATTTTTGCAATGCTGTCTTTTTTGTCTGCAAACAATTGTTTGAAAGTAAAGGTAGAATCGATGTCTTTTTTAGCATCAGCTCCCATTTGATTTCCAATTTGATCGCCTGCCATTTCCATTAAAGCAGAACCGTCCATATCGACAGCAAAATTCCCGGTTCCGTTATCGTTGATCGTTATATTTTCAGTGAAAGTACAGCTTGTTAAAACTGCAATTAAAAAGGAGAAACATAGTAATTTATATAATTTCATAGTTGTGAAAATTTTTATCAAATATACGAAGAGTATTTTATTTAAAGATACTAAGGTTCTGAGATTCTAAGACACTAAGATTTGATGGCTTTTAAATCTGTAAATTTAAAAAACAGTTCACTGATCTTACGGATGAAACAGTTTTATGCAGTACTTTTTTAGTCTAAACTTCAAAAATATAAATCTGTGTAAAACCGTTTCATCCGTAAAATCTGCGGTCTATAAACTCATTCCAGAACGACTTCTAAATTTGTCATTTCGGGGTCTCGCAAACAATCTGAAAGTTTAAATTCTAATGTTAAAGATTTTTTATCAGAACTAACTACTGCTTTTTCATTGGAAACAGATTTTATTTTTTGAGGAAAATGATATTGCAGTGTATAAAATTGTATCAGTTTTAAGTTTCCGTATTTTGACTCATAGTTTTTATACCCGTCTTTTGCTTTTTGAAGTTCTTCTGCATTTATAATTGAAACGGAACGTTTAAAAATTTTCCCGTCAAAATCATATGAAATCTTATAATAATGAGTTTCGGCTGTTAAGGCATAATTGTTTTCAAGATCGTCTGCATAATCATCTGTTTTATACAAATCCGGAATTTCAGAAACTTTATTAAAATGAAGCGAAAATGTATTTCGAAATTCCTTTTCGAACGAACTCTTTTTAAGATGGACTTTTACATTTGCGTACGTTTGAAATAGCTTTTGCTCTTCGGGTGTGTATTTTAAAAATGTTTCCTTGTATTTTTCAATATATGCGTTAAAAACATAAGTGGTGTCCTGAAAAATATTTTCGCTTCCGTAGCTTTCTCCTGCCAGTTCCATATAACTGTTTTCTTCCCGAAACTGTTCACTTACAATATCGCCGCTTCCGTCTGGATTAAGGCGAATTGTTTCTGTAATCTGACAGCTTGTAATCAAAATAAAAGATAAAAAGGCTATTATTTTTTTCATTTATTTTTGAAGCTTCTAAAATTGTGAGTGGCTAAGATACTGAGTTTTTGTCATTGCGGGGAACGAAGCCATCTCATTTTATTTCTGCGAAGTTTGTTTTGCAGTGAGATTGCCTCATTCCCGCAATAACAAATTGAAGCGAATAGCGGGACAAAACGTCATTGAAATCCAATAAATTGCTGCTGCAAAAAATCTAAAAACTGCATTCTAAAATCTACATTCTTTTCTTTATCTTTGCACACTTAAAAAAAGAGCACAAAATGGCATTATCAGAACAAGAAATCATCAGAAGAGAAAAACTTCAAAACTTACGCAGCTTAGGAATCAATCCTTATCCAGCTAATCTTTTTCCTGTAAATCATACTTCGAAGCAAATAAAGGAGTCTTTTGAAGAAGGTAAGAAGGTGATTGTTGCCGGACGTTTGATGAGTGTGAGAGATCAGGGAAAAGCTTGTTTTGCCGAATTGCAGGATAGCGAAGGACGTATTCAATTGTACGTGAACCGCGATGTTTTGTGTGAAGGTGATGATAAAACTTTATACAATCAGGTATTTAAAAAATTAACCGATTTAGGTGATTTTATTGGTATTGAAGGAGAATTGTTTACTACGCAGGTTGGTGCAAAATGTATTCGTGTAACTGGTTTTACTTTCTTAAGTAAAACATTACGCCCTTTACCATTGCCAAAGGTTGATGAAGAAGGAAACGTTCACGATGCATTTAACGATGCCGAATTGCGTTACAGAATGCGTTATGTAGATTTAACAGTAAATCAACATGTTAAAGAAACTTTCCTTAAGCGTACAAAGTTATTTAATGCAATGCGCGGTTATTTTAATGACGCAGGTTATATTGAAGTTGAAACTCCGGTTTTACAGCCAATTCCGGGTGGAGCTGCAGCGCGTCCGTTTATCACACATCATAATTCGCTTGATATTCCGCTTTACATGCGTATCGCAAACGAATTGTATTTAAAAAGATTAATTGTTGGCGGATTTGAAGGTGTTTATGAGTTCTCTAAAAACTTTCGTAATGAAGGAATGGACAGAACGCATAATCCTGAATTTACTGCAATGGAAATATATGTAGCCTACAAAGACTACAACTGGATGATGGAATTTGCAGAAGGCTTACTGGAGCATTGTGCAATTGCCGTAAACGGAACCAGTGAAGTTACTTTTGGCGAACATAAAATCAACTTTAAAGCGCCTTATACACGCGTTACGATGACAGATTCTATCAAACATTTTACTGGTTTTGATATCTCCGGAAAAACAGAACAAGAATTGTTTGAAGCTGCCAGAGGAATGGGAATTGAGGTTGACCAAACAATGGGTAAAGGAAAATTGATTGATGAAATTTTTGGTGCAAAATGTGAAGGAAATTATATTCAGCCGACTTTTATTACCGATTATCCAAAAGAAATGTCGCCGCTTTGTAAAGAGCACCGTGACAACCCAGATTTGACTGAGCGTTTTGAATTAATGGTTTGTGGTAAAGAAATTGCAAATGCATATTCTGAATTAAACGATCCAATCGACCAAAGAGAACGTTTTGAAGATCAGATGCGTTTGTCTGAAAAAGGTGATGACGAAGCAAACGGAATTATCGATGAAGATTTCTTAAGAGCCCTTGAATACGGTATGCCGCCAACTTCCGGTATGGGAATTGGAATGGACCGTTTGATCATGTATTTAACAAACAATGCTTCTATTCAGGAAGTTTTATTGTTCCCACAAATGCGTCCGGAGAAAAAGCAGGTAATTGAACTTTCTGATGAAGAGAAATTTATTGTAGATTTATTGAAAGGAAATGACAATAAAATGGATCTTCAGCAATTAAAAATTACTGCTAATTTAAGTGGTAAAAAATGGGATGCTTCTATGAAAAATTTATCTAAACACGGCTTGACTAAAGTGGCTGTTGAAGGTGAATTTAAGTTTGTGGAATTGGTGGGATAAAAATTTAAATTTCAATTAGAAAATTCCAAATTCCAAAATTGGATTTTACATATTTCAAACCCGACAGGTTTTAAAAACCTGTCGGGTTTTTATTATTAAAACGGATATTTTTTATATTTCATATCATAAATATCCAAAACCTTTGTACTTTCTTTTGGAAGTTCATTTTTCCATTTTTCTTCTATTGAAGGGTTTGTGGGATATTTTCCGTTTTTCATTTTAATTTGATGAAAAAGGCCGCCGCTTTTCATTAAAAGATCATAAAATTTTTCTGTTGATGATGTTGTTATATAAATTGGAAAATCGGTAACGGTGAAAGAATTGATTACACTTCCGTCATTATTCAAAATGTATCCGGAACAGCCTCCGTTTCCACAAAAATAAGCATTAGAAAAACCCACAAAATATTCGTTTTTTTGATCATTATTCAAATCAAAAGCATCGTAATAAAAAAATCGGTCTTCTTTTTTCATTACCTTAATATCTTTCTCTAATAAAATACTTAATTGTTTCCTGATGAGTTCGACTGCTTTATCTTCCTTTGCAGGAGCATTACTTACATCTGCAGTTCCTCCCATTGTTTTTGACAAAGTATCCTGAACAATAGTTTTAATAATATTCTTTGAATCATTTTTACTTTGACAGGAACATAACGCCAAAATCCAAACCAGAACTAAAATTTTATTTCTCATATCTGATGTTTTTTATCATATGTAATTTCAAAATCCATTGCAAAACCTATTGGTTAACATTTATACCAGCAAGGCTGCTTTATTTTCAATATCATTATCAGCCAGCAGCGATTTGATATTGTTATAAGTTACCAACGCAATCTGCGTCAAAGCTTCATTAGTAAAAAATGCCTGATGCGCTGTTACCAAAACATTTGGAAAACTCATTAATCGCTGAATATTATCATCTTGAATAATATCTTCTGAAAGATCCCTGAAAAAGAGTTTTTCTTCCTGTTCATAAACGTCAATACCCAAATAACCAATTTTGCCTTCTTTTAAACCTTCTATAACCGCCGAAGTTTCAATCAATCCGCCACGACTGGTATTGATTATCATAACATTTTCTTTCATAAAAGAAATTGAAGTTTTATTGATAACGTGTTTCGTCTGATCATTTAGCGGACAATGAAGCGAAATAATATCACTCGATTTAAAAATCTCCTCTACACTCACAAAAGAAACTCCGTCTTTGATCATTTCCTGATTTTCAACAATATCGTAAGCCAGAACTTTACAGCCAAAACCTAAGGCGATTTTTGCAAAAGCTTTTCCGATATTCCCTGTTCCGATAATGCCGATTGTTTTTCCGAATAAATCAAAACCTAACAATCCGTTTAAGGCGAAGTTTTGCTCGCGGACTCTGTTATACGCTTTATGTGTTTTTCTGTTTAAAGTCAAAATCATCGCCATGGCATGTTCGGCGACAGCCTGAGGAGAATACGCCGGAACACGACAGACTTTCAGATTGTGTTTTTTCGCTGCTTCTAAATCCACATTATTAAAACCAGCACAACGCAATGCAATAATTTTCACGTTTTTTTCTGCTAGTTGTTTAATTACGACTTCGTTTACAATATCGTTTACAAACACACAAACGATTTCAGCATTTTCAATTAAAATGGCTGTCTGGGGATTTAATTGTGTTTCAAAGAAATCCAATTCAAAACCAAATTCATTGTATTTATTAAAGAAAGCTTTGTCGTAAGGCTGTGTTGAGAAAAAGGCAATTTTGTTATTTGATGCTCCAGATAAACTCATAATAGTTTGTTTTGGTTATAACTTCTAATTAAAGTTAATAAATTAATTCTGAAGTAAATTTCTGGCTATAAAAAAAAGTCCCTAATGGAACTTTTTCTATGTTTTTTTTATTCTCTAAACTTTAAATGATTTGTACTAAAAAGTAAACCTATACCGGAATAAGGATCTTTTTTTAAATCAAAAAAATTAGTTACTCCTTTCAGGTCTTCGTATAGATCAGAAATAATTGATGATTTTTGAAATCCATCAATCGTATGATTTATAATAGTGTCTGCAAGACATGTTAGTTCTTTCGAAGGGTTTGTAATGCCGATATTATTTCCAGTTTCCCAATCCCAGACAATCCATTCCCAATTATAGCTTTTGCACACGCAATCAAGCCACAAATAAGAAAGATTTTTAATTTTGATTATTCCTGAATCTTTTTCTTTCCAATATTCTACACTTTCAATTATTGCTTTTATTGCTTCATCTGTTTGATTATATTTAAAATTAGGATTTGAGATTTGAATAATTTTTACTGCGTCGCCTATCTTTGAAATAACCGATTTTAATTCTTTTTCAGTTGGTTTTCTTAAAAAAGCAAATTCTATATCTTGTCTTTCAAAAACAGTTCCCGCAGATTTTACAGTCATTAAAGATGGAATACAACTGATATTGATATTTTGATCCAGAAATTCTTTTTTAGGATCAAATGAAAAATTTTCATCAGTATAAAAACCAGAGACATATTTTTCCTCAATTTCTTTTATTAGTTTGTAATTCTCATAATTCAATTGATTTTTTATTTCGCTTTCATTCTTAAATCTGCAAAAATAATCTGGCTGCAACATCCAGTATAAACAAAGAGCTGTCCCTTTATCAAGGTATTTCTGCTTTATGATCCATTTAAAAGGTTCAATTCCGTCATCGTAATTCCAATGCAAAACAAATTGATGTAGTTCAGGAGCAGTCAGTTTTTTATAGGACATCTCTCCATTTACAGCGTTAAGAACTCTATTCTTATTTTTTTTATTAAACTCTTGCATTTCTTTTGTTTTTCAATTCTTTTCTTATTGCAAACTTACATTAAAAACTATTTCCAAGCTGCCATGATAAGTTATGTAAAAAACAGATTAGGGCACTTTTTTACTGATAAACAAATACTTAAAAACCTCCTTTAAAATTAATAAATCGGAATTCAAACAATATAAATTAAACCAAATCAGTTTAATACTGTCTAAATGCTATAACCTTAAAAAACGAATTATGAAAAAATTATTTATTGCAGCGATGCTATTTGCTGGAATAGCAGGCTTTGCACAAGACATGGATCAAAAACCGGCACGCGAACCTAGAGAAAGATTAACTCCGGAACAACGTAACGAAAAACAACTGCAAAAATTGACTACCGAATTGAATTTAGATGCAAATCAGCAGACTCAGGTAAAACAACTTTTGGCGGAAAGAAGTGCAAAAGCTGAAAAATTCAGAGAAGCGAGAAAAGCAAGCAAAGACAGTGACGTAAAGCCTACTGCTGAAGAAAAAGCAGCCTTCAAAAAACAAATGGAAGATGAAGTTACTTCTAATGATGCTAAAATGAAAGCAATCTTAAAAGAAGATCAGTACACAAAATGGAAAACGCTGCAGGCTGAAAAAAAAGATAAGATGAAAGAAAAAATAAAAGAACGCAGAGACAATCAATAAATTAAAGAGGCTTTTTAGAGCCTCTTTTTTGTTTTAAACAACATTATAGTTTTCTTAATAGTTTTCGTTAAATAAATGATAAACCTGAAAATCGTTTTAAACTTAAAAGATAAATCAACATCTAATTGCTATAAACCTTTTAAAAATAAAAAAAATGAAAAAAATATTTATCGCAGCTTTATTGTTCGTTGGAATGATAAGTTTTGCACAAGATGTCAATCAGAAACCGACACGTGATCAAAAAGAAAATTTAACTCCGGAACAGCGTAATGAAAAGCATTTACAAAAGCTGACTTCTGATTTAAATTTAGATAAGAAACAGCAGGAACAGGTAAAACAACTTTTAGCTGAAAGAAGTGCGAAAGCAGAAAAATTCAGAGAAGCAAGAAAAGACAATAAAACAAAACCTACTGCTGAAGAAAGAGAAGCTTTTAAAAAACAAATGAAAGCTGATAAAGAAGCAAATGATGCTAAAATGAAAGCTATTTTAAACGCTGATCAATATACAAAATGGACGGCTCTTAAAAAAGAACACAAAGGCCACCACAGAAAAGGTGATTTTAAAACACCGCAAGAACGCGATCAGGCTCATTTGCAAAAATTGACAACCGATCTAAACTTAAATGCAGATCAACAAAAACAAATTAGCGAACTTTTATCTGACAGAAGCACAAAAATGGCAATGCTTAAAAAAAGCAGAGGTGACAAACAACCAACTGATGCCGAAAAAGCGGCCATGAAAAAACAGATGAAAGAAGATTTTAAAGCTTATGACGCAAAAATGAAATCTATCTTAAATGCAGATCAATATAAAAAATGGACTGCAATTAAAAAAGAACATAAAGACAAAATGAAAGATCACCGAAAAGATAAAAT
Organism: Flavobacterium sp. Root901; assembly: GCF_001429765.1. Taxonomy (GTDB): domain Bacteria; phylum Bacteroidota; class Bacteroidia; order Flavobacteriales; family Flavobacteriaceae; genus Flavobacterium. Next base: position 326,765 of record NZ_LMJB01000008.1, on the reverse strand, counting down.
GTAATTGAGATCAAAAAAAAGAGGCTTTTAAAAAAGCCTCTTTTGTATTAAAAAGTTTTCGAAACTTTATCGATCGCATTTATTGTAAAGTCTAAATCTTCATAGGTAAGTGCATCGGTAATAAACCATGTTTCGTATGCCGATGGCGCGATATAAACTCCTTCATTTAATAATCCGTGGAAGAATTTTTTGAAGGTTTCGTTATCACCTTTTGCCGCGGTTTGAAAATCAGTAACCGGATTTGCATCAAAATGTACTGAAATCATTGAACCTACTCTATTAATAGTAAAAACAACGTTATTTGCTTTTAGAACTCTGTCGATTCCGGCTTCTAAATATGCCGTTTTTTCTTCTAAACGTGTAAAAATTGCTGCGTCATTATTCAAAGCTTGTAACATCGCTAATCCTGCAGCCATTGCCAAAGGATTTCCGGATAATGTTCCAGCTTGGTAAACTGGTCCAAGAGGTGCTAAATAATTCATGATTTCTTCGCGTGCAGCAAAAGCTCCAACCGGAAGTCCGCCGCCAATTACTTTTCCAAAAGTAACAATATCCGCATTGATGTTGTATAATTCCTGAACCCCGCCTTTTGCCAAACGGAAACCGGTCATTACCTCATCAAAAATCAATAAGATTCCGTTTGCGGTACACAACTCTCTTAATCCTTCAAGGAAACCTTTTTGAGGTGGAATACAGCCCATATTTCCGGCAACTGCTTCGATAATAATCGCTGCAATTTCGCCTTTATTGGCTTCGATTAACGTTTTTACGTTTTCCAAATCATTATATTTTGCCAGAAGCGTATCTTTCGCCGTTCCTTCTGTAACACCCGGACTGTTTGGTGAACCAAAAGTTACGGCGCCACTTCCGGCCTGAATCAAGAATGAATCCGAATGTCCGTGGTAACAGCCTGCAAATTTGATAATTTTATCTCTTTTTGTAAATCCGCGGGCTAATCGAATCGCACTCATACAAGCTTCTGTTCCCGAATTTACAAAACGAATTTTATCAATATTCGGAACCATAGAAACGGCCAAAGCTGCAATTTCTGTTTCCAGTTCTGTCGGCATTCCAAATGAAGTACCCAGTTTTGCTTTTTCAATAACAGCATCAACTACCGGCTGATACGCATGACCCAGAACCATTGGTCCCCAGGAGTTAATGTAATCTATTAATTTGTTTCCGTCTTCGTCGTATAAATAAGCACCTTTGGCACTTTTTACAAAAATTGGAGTTCCTCCTACGGCTTTAAAAGCACGAACTGGCGAATTTACTCCTCCCGGAATTACTTTTTCTGCTTCAGCAAAAAGCTGACTACTTCTTTTATAAATCATTATTAAGATTTTAGATTTCTGAATTTAGATTTTAGATTGATTTTACTCGGAATGAAAACTGAGACTGAGACTGAAAACTCTACTTCACTCTCAACTTCTGTCCAATCGAAAGCGCATTATCAGTCAGATTATTTTTTTGTTTTAAATCATCGACTAATAAATTGAATTTTTTTGAGATAGAATATAAAGTATCCCCTTTTTGAACTTCATATAAATTAGGATCATTCGAATTTGAACCTGAACCTGAAGACGAACTTCTTGTCGAAGCTGATTTATTAATAGCTACATACGTTTTTCCCGTAACCTGACAATCGTACTGATGCAGATTGTAACGCTCAATATAACCAATTAATTTATCCGGATAATTAGGATCTGTCGCGTAACCTGCAGCACGCAAGCCTTTTGCCCAGGTTTTATAATCGTCTTTTTCGTAAGTAAATAATGCTGCGTATCTTTTTTTGCCCACTAAAAACAAAGCATGATCACGGTAAGATTCTGAAGCTTCATTGTATTTTCTAAAACATTCCTGAGACGAATCGTCATCATGTCGAACACTTTCTCCTAGCCAGTCGTTGTGGCATTTTATTCCGAAATGGTTATTGGCTTCAATTGCCAAATCTCCTTTTCCCGCACCGGATTCTAAGATTCCCTGTGCCAGAATTATACTTGCAGGAATACCGTATTTCTGCATATTTCCCATTGCAATATCTTTGTATTGCAAAACATAATTATTAATTAAATCGCTGGTTACAACTGTTTTTGAAGTCGACTGAATAACTTCAGTTGTATTATTTGTAGAAGGATATTTTGCCGTTGGTTTAGAAGTAACTCCTTTTTTAGTCGAAGCCGTTCTTGGTTTCTGCACTGCAGCAGCTTTTTTGGTTGTGGCAATAGCCGGCTTACTTGAAGAACAGCTTGCCAGTGCCGCGATTACAAAGAGGAGTATTATTTTTTTAAACATTCTTTTTGAGTATTGGTAATTTTTTCTGCTTCAGCTTCAAATTCATTCCGTCAATTCCCTGCAGTCCGCCGGTGTGAATGAGTAAAATTTTTGAATGTGCAGGAAAATAATTTTTGCTGATTAAATCTATAACGCCAAAAACCATCTTTCCTGTATAAATTGGGTCTAAAGGCACTTTATTTTCTTCTAAAAAAGAATTGATAAATTCGATTAATTCTAAATTTACCTTGCCATATCCGCCAAAATGATAGTCAGAAATTAAATTCCAGTTATCTTTTTTTGCAAAAATACGAATTTCATCCTTTAAAAAATCACCTTTTAATGCCGGAAAACCTAAAATTTTCTGATTTGGAACTGCACTATTTATTAATCCCGAAATTGTTCCTCCGGTTCCTACAGCACAGCAAACATAATTAAAAACCGAATCTTCATCGGTTAAAATCTCTTCGCAGCCTTTTACTGCGAGTTCATTTGTGCCTCCTTCCGGAACTAAATAAAAATCGCCAAACTTCGCTTTTAATTTTTCTATAAATGAATTTTCGCTTTTTAAACGATAGTCTTCTCTTGAAATAAATTCAAATTCCATTCCGTTTTCCTGAGCAAATTTCAAAGTTGGATTTTCTTCAATTTTATCTGAAAGCTCATCACCACGAATAATCCCGATGGTTTTAAAACCCTGCTCTTTTCCGGCAAAAGCAGCTGCCGCAATATGATTGGAAAATGCTCCGCCAAAAGTCAATAAAGTGTATTTATTTTCGGCTTTCGCCTGAAGTAAATTGTATTTTAATTTTCTGAATTTATTTCCCGAAACAAAAGGATGAATTTGATCTTCTCGCTTTATTGTCAAAGAAATATTATTTGGAAAACGGATATTTACAGGTTGATTGAAAACTGGATTCATTTTTTTTAGTCAAAAGTTGAAAGTCATAATTATCTTAAAGCCTAAGCTTATGGCTTTTGATGTAATGTAAAAACTGAAAAAAAGATCTGTTATTTAAATACTTTAAATCGGTTTCTTTGGCGTAAGCTTCTCTTTCAAAACTAATATTTCTATAAGCAAGGTCTGTACTTTTATATTGAATTAAACGAATAATATATTCCAAAAAATACCAGATAAAAAACGGAATTACCAGCATTTCCAGCTGTTGTCTTAAATGTATTTTTTCATGATTTAAAAAAACAACATTTACCTGATCTTTATAATATTTAATTAAAATGAACGGAAACACAGCCATTCCGCGATATCCTTTTGGAATTAAATATTTGGCAACAATCAGAAACATTGGCTGTAAAATTTATAAATTTGCAGCTATAAAATTGTTTGATTTCAATAAAATCATAATCAAATATTTTTATTTTTGATTTAAAGTTATCAAAACACGAACTCGAAGCTGATCTATGAAAGAGCAAAGTAATGAAAATAAATTAATAGAAGGCGAAGATTTTTACTATACCCCTGAAGGTTATAAATGTTTTACCGAAAAACATCATTTAAAAAGAGGTTATTGCTGTAAAAGCGGCTGTCGTCATTGTCCATACGGTTTTGATAAACGAACCGGAGAAATAAAGAAAATTAGATAATGCGGCAATTTGAAAATTAGATAATTTTTCAAATCTAAAATCTAAAATCAGAAATCTAAAATATTTTACATGGATATCCATTCAAGAAAATTCAGGATTAAAATCCACAAGTCTTATCACAGGTCGGATATCCGTTATCCCTAGTCATTTTAATTAGAAGATACCGCAATTTGAAAATGTGATAATTATTTATTAGAAATTTAAATTGTTGTACCGCTCCTGCCGGAGCTTTTGTATTGGCGATCATAATTTCTATAAAATTTCGCCTTTCCAAGGCTTTATTTCTGGTTTGGCAAATTTAATAGTCCCTTTAGGAGCGACATATCTATAGAACTAATTAATGATCTCTCGCATTTGATCCCCATTGGGGCAGCATAAAAACGAAAAATTAATCTGTTGTTAATCTAAGTTAAATATCTTAGCAACTTAGGACCTTAGCAACTCAGCATCTTTAAAAAAAATGACTTTCAAAGAACAAATACAACAAGGAATCCCATCTATATTACCTCCAAAGGCCGCATACGATTTGGCAATAAACCACGCACCAAAACGAAAAGAAATTCTTTCTGCGGAAGAAAAAAAACTGGCTCTAAAAAATGCTTTGCGTTATTTTGAACCTCAACATCATGCCGAATTAATTGAGGAATTTTCAGAAGAATTGGAAAAATACGGACGTATTTATATGTATCGTCTTCGTCCTGATTACAGAATGTACGCGCGTCCAATTGATGAATATCCGGGAAAATCCCTGCAGGCAAAAGCGATTATGCACATGATTCAGAACAATCTGGATTATGCTGTGGCGCAGCATCCGCACGAATTGATTACCTATGGCGGAAACGGAGCTGTTTTCCAAAACTGGGCACAGTATTTATTGACGATGCAGTATCTTTCTGAAATGACAGACGAACAGACTTTAACCATGTATTCAGGACATCCGATGGGATTATTCCCTTCGCATAAAGAAGCTCCCAGAGTTGTCGTTACCAACGGAATGGTAATACCGAATTATTCAAAACCGGACGATTGGGAAAAAATGAATGCATTGGGCGTTTCGCAATATGGCCAAATGACTGCAGGAAGTTATATGTACATTGGACCGCAGGGAATTGTACACGGAACTACCATTACGGTTTTGAATGGTTTCAGAAAAATAAAACAAAATCCGGAAGGAAGTTTATTTGTAACTTCCGGACTGGGCGGAATGTCTGGCGCACAGCCAAAAGCGGGAAATATTGCCGGCTGTATTACGGTCTGCGCCGAAGTGAATCCAAAAATTACCAAAATCCGTCATGAACAGGGATGGATTAACGAAATTGTAACTTCGACCGAAGAATTGGTTGCGAGAGTCAATTCGGCGAAAGCCAAAAAAGAAACGGTTTCTATTGCTTATTTAGGAAATGTGGTGGATGTTTGGGAATGTTTCGACAAAGAAAATATCAAAATCGATTTAGGTTCAGACCAGACTTCACTCCATAATCCTTGGGCCGGAGGTTATTATCCGGTTGGAATTTCTTTTGAAGAGGCCAACAAAATGATGGCCGAAAATCCGGAATTATTCAAAGAAAAAGTACAGGAAACATTACGCCGTCACGCCGATGCCATCAATAAACACACTGCAAAAGGAACTTATTTCTTTGATTATGGAAATGCCTTTTTATTGGAAGCGTCACGTGCCGGAGCTGATGTAATGGCTACAAATAATATCGATTTTAAATATCCTAGTTATGTTCAGGATATTATGGGACCAATGTGTTTTGATTACGGTTTTGGACCTTTCCGCTGGGTTTGTACCTCTGGAAAACCGGAAGATTTATTAAAAACCGATGCAATTGCATGTCAGGTTTTAGAAGAAATGGCAAAAACAGCTCCGGACGAAATTCAGCAGCAAATGCAGGATAATATCAAATGGATCAAAGGTGCGCAGGAAAACAAATTGGTTGTGGGTTCTCAGGCACGTATTTTATATGCTGACGCAGAAGGCAGAATCAAAATTGCAGAAGCTTTTAATCAGGCGATTGCAAAAGGCGAAATTGGCGCTGTGGTTTTAGGACGCGATCATCATGACGTTTCGGGAACCGACTCGCCTTACAGAGAAACTTCAAACATTTACGATGGTTCCCGTTTTACTGCCGATATGGCGATTCATAATGTAATTGGAGACAGCTTTCGCGGAGCAACATGGGTATCCATTCATAATGGCGGCGGAGTTGGTTGGGGAGAGGTTATAAACGGCGGATTTGGTATGGTTCTTGATGGTTCTAAAGAAGCTTCAAACCGCTTAGCATCAATGCTTTTTTGGGATGTTAACAACGGAATTTCAAGACGAAGCTGGGCTCGAAACGAAGGTGCTGTTTTTGCCATAAAAAGAGCAATGGAAGTTCAGCCATTATTAAAAGTAACTTTGCCCAATATGGTAGACGAGAGTTTGCTTTAAAGTTACTCCTAAACAGAGAACATTAAATTTCTAATAATTATGAAAACATTCAAGTTAGTTCCGATTTTTCTGCTTTTGATACTTTCATCCTGCAGCAGTATTACTGTTTATTCTGATTACGACAAGAATGTCGATTTTGCGCCTTATAAAACTTACGCTTTCTTTAAGCCCGGAATTGACAAGGTTGAAATTTCTGATTTGGATAAAAGACGTATTCTTCACGCTATTGATAATGAAATGCAGGCAAAAGGATTCACAAAAAGTGATAATCCGGATTTGTTAGTAAACATTTTTACCAAATCGAGAGAACAAGTAAACGTTAACCAATTTAGTGCCGGATGGGGTTACGGCTGGGGATGGGGATGGAATCCTTATATGATGTATGGCGGTCAGACTACAGTTTCTACTTCTACAGAAGGAACTTTATACATTGATTTGATTGATGCTAAAAAGAAAGAAATGATCTGGCAGGGCGAAGGTCTAGGCACACTGACCAAAAACGTAGATAAGAAAGATGAGAAGATCGCTGAGTTTGTAAACAAAATTTTAGCGCAGTATCCGCCAGTCAAAAAATAATTTTCAGCCCCGGTTAACAATTTTCAGTTTATTTTTTTTTATAAAACTTAAATACGGCTGTTAACTGCTTCAGAAAAAATAATTATATTTGTTAATCTATCGATTAAAAATGAAAAATTTTAATAACATTATTATCGCTATTATCAGCATTATTGCAATTCTGCAGTGATGGCGAGGTGTTATATAAATAATTAAAATATAATTTATAAAAACCTCCCGCACCGGGAGGTTTTTTATTTTAAAAAGATTTTAAAAACATTAGATTTTTTGTCGCAGATTTCACAGATTTAAAATCAATTTAATCCTTTAAATCTTTGGCAAAAAATAAAAAACAAAACAACATGAGTTTATTTAACGAAGTACTAAACGCAAAAAAGCAGCTCGAAAATGTAGTTGCCGCTACTTCTCTAACCCAAAATTTAAATCTTTCAGACGAATTTAAATCGACTATTTTATTAAAGCGTGAAGATTTACAAATTGTCCGTTCGTATAAAATCAGAGGCGCTTATAATAAGATTTCTTCGTTAAGCGAAAAAGAAAAAGCAAACGGAATTATTTGTGCCAGTGCCGGAAATCATGCCCAAGGAGTTGCTTATTCCTGCAGCTTACTTCATATAAAAGGCAAAATTTATATGCCAAAAACAACTCCAAAACAAAAAGTAAAACAAGTACAATTGTTTGGAAAATCATTTGTTGAAATTGTTTTGACAGGAGATACTTTTGATGACTCTTATGCCTCTGCAACTGCCGATGCCATTAAAAATCACAAAACGTTTATTCATCCTTTTGATGACGAAAAAGTTATTGCCGGACAGGGAACTGTTGGTTTAGAAATTCTCGAAAGTTTTAAAGAACCAATCGATTATGTTTTTGTTCCGATTGGCGGAGGCGGACTTGCTTCTGGTTTATCTGAAGTTTTTAAACATTTGAGTCCGCATACTAAAATTATCGGCGTTGAGCCAAAAGGCGCACCTTCGATGAAAACTTCTATTGAAGAAAATAAAAATACCGCATTAAAAACAATCGACAAATTTGTTGATGGCGCGGCCGTAAAACAAGTGGGTGATAAAACTTTTGAAATCTGCCGCTATAATCTGGAAGATATTATTCTGGTTCCCGAAGGAAAAGTCTGCACGACAATTTTGCGTTTATACAATGAAGAAGCCATGGTTGTTGAACCCGCAGGTGCTTTGACAATAGCTGCTTTGGATTTTTATAAAGATAAAATTAAGGGCAAAAATGTTGTCTGTGTTGTCAGCGGAAGCAATAATGATATTGAAAGAACGGCCGAAATTAAAGAACGTTCTTTACTTTATGAAGGCTTAATGCATTATTTCATGATTCAGTTTCCGCAGCGTCCCGGAGCATTAAAAGAGTTTGTAAATAATATTTTAGGACCTGATGATGATATAACTTATTTTCAGTTTGCCAAGAAAAACAGCCGTGAAGTTGGCTCTGTCGTTGTGGGTTTAGAGTTGAAAAAGAAAAAAGATATTCTGCCTATTAAAATGAAAATGACTCAATACGGATTTGAATTTCAATATTTAAATGACAATCAGGATTTGTTTACCCAATTAATTGGATAAAAATAAAAGGCTGCCTAAAAATTAGACAGCCTTTTAAGCATCAATATAAAATTACTAATTGAATTCTCGATTTGTAATTATTGTTTCAATATTTTTTTAGAATAAGAACCCTGGCTATCACTTACTCTCACTATATAAACTCCTTTTGGAAGTCTTGAAACTTCAATTTCAGAAAGATTTCCTTTTACAAAATTTACATTTCGTTTCAACACGCTTTGGCCGTTGATATTAAATATCTGCACATCGGCACTTCCTTCGTGACTGGTTTCAATTTTTAAATTATCGCTCGCTTCATCAATAAAAATAGCCATATCCACTATATTTTCATTTTCTTCCGGATTGATTGATAAAGCTCTTTTCGCTGTCGATTCCACCTGAACAAACTGCCATTGCTGATTCAGCCCGCCTGTATAATCCCAAACCTGAATATTAGCTCCATTTGCTGTAGACACATTTTCAACATCCAGAGATTTGCCCGTATTTACATTGGTAATTTTATAATATCCGCCGCCAAGACTGGCAACAGTCCATTTAAATTCATTAGAGTTAGAAAAAGTTCTTTGTTGAACTTTCAGCCCATTTGCCGTTCCGTTGTTTTCAACTGCAAGATACATTCCGGTCGATTTTACGATGATGTAATAATTTCCAGCTCCGTCTGAAACAAATTTCCAGCGTTGGTTGTTTCCTCCTCCGTTGGTAATATCATATTGCTGAATTCTTCCTCCGCTTGTAGTCGAATTATCGGCAACATCCAGACCTTTGTTACTGTTTCTTGAAATGATATTATAATATCCGGGAAAGCCTGTTGGAGGTGGTGTCCCGGCTCCCCACGTAAAAGTAACTGCTGATGATCCCGGAACCGTATAATTAAATGCTGATGATCCTGAAACCACTTTTATAGTATTTGATCCTCCTGAGTTGTAAATTACAAGGGCAATCGATCCATCAGGGTTTTTAAATCCAACTGACAAAATACTGCCGCTTGTGCTTGAAGAACCAATTCTTACTGCTCCGGGTTTTACGTATTTTGAAATTTGTCCAATAATATAATAGGCTACATTTTTAGTATAGCTTGTACTGTTATTAACCGTAATAGCACCCAGACAAGTATTGCAGCCACCCGGAGTACGAGGTCCTAAACTTGAATTATTTGCTGCATTCCATTCTAAAACAGTTTTCGACCAGTTGTTAGTACTTCCGATAACAACGTTTTGCATGTGCCAGCCAAAATCTCCTCCAAAGCTTCCGCCAGAACCTGTGTATTGTTCTGTAAAATAAACATTTTTATTAGTTGAATTTCGAACTGTAGACATCGCTGAGATATTTCCTAAATACAAATGAAAGGCTGCTCCGTCAACATAACTGCTGTTATTTAAAACATCAATTGGATAGGCTGTATTGTCACAATTGTGATCAAAAGCAATAATCTTGACACCGCCATAACCCGCTGCAGCCAATTGAGGTCCAAGCTGCTGGTTAATAAAATTCTTTTGCTCTGTAGAATTCATCAGCATACTTGGTTCATTGTTTGGATTTTCAGGTTCGTTTTGCGGTGTAATCGCCCAAATTGGAATTCCCTGCGCCTGCATTGCTGCAATATATTTTACAAAATATTTTGCGTAAGCAGCGTAATATTGTGTCTGCAGACTTCCGCCAACCCACGATCCGTTGGTTTTCATCCAGCGTGGTGCTGACCATGGTGTCGCTAATATTTTAATGTTTGGATTTATCAGCTGAATTTTTTTAATAATCGGAATTAAATAAGTCAAATCCGGTCCATTCAAACTGAAATTGTTCATATTTGTATCTCCGGAAGTTTCATTATAACTATACGAAGAATTGCTTAAATCTGAAGCTGCAATACTAATACGAATTACACTTGCGTTTAATCCTGTATTAGGATTATATAAATCATTGAGTAACTGGTTTTGCTGTGTCGCTGCCATTCCGCTGATGACTTCTGCACTTCCTTCCGTTAGAGTATAGCCAAAGCCGTCCATTGTCTGGTAAGTTGTTCCTGCATTTACAGTAACTGTAGAAGGATTTGTTCCTGAATTTGTCCCGAAACTTACAGTAGCCTGCTGTTGTAATAATCTCGTCTGATCACCCGATGTTATAAAAGGTGTAACCGTCTGTGCATTTGTTTTGGTAATAAATAAAAGCATTAAAATAATGACTTGTGTCATAAAAGCTTTAATCCGGTTTGTAGGTTTTTGAGTAGTTTTGTGCATCATTTTTGTGGTTTTTGTGGTTTGTTGATAGTTAAATTTTTCTCATTTTATTATGATTATTTTTATTAAAACGATTCAAAAATATATCAATTTTCACGAAATCGTTATAATTGCAACTTTACAAATACACATCATTTGTAAATATTACCTTAACAAAAACACATCTTTATTTTTTTCAAATATTTAATTATCAATTATTTAAAATATTTAAAACCATAAAAAACTTACATTTAAATTTCAATATTTACTAAATTTAAAAAATCAGGACTTTAATTATCTTTTTTGATCCTAAAATGCAGCTTATAATTATTTCATAAATGACAAATATCATGGATGCAACCTGAAGTTATATCGTATTTTTGCATTTCAATTTTATTACAAAACATGGAAACGCTTAAAGATATTTCGACTATAGAAGATATAAAACAAATGGTTAACAGCTTTTATGATAATGTTCGAAAAGACGATCTAATTGGTCCTGTTTTCAATGATAAACTACAGGATCGCTGGGAGCCGCATTTGCAAAAAATGTATGGTTTTTGGCAGACTATTTTATTTGATGTTCGCGCTTATTCTGGAACGCCATTTCCTCCGCACAAACAATTGCCTGTAGATAAAACTCATTTTGACCGCTGGATTCAGATTTTTAATACTACAATCGATGCGCAGTTTGCAGGAGTTATTACAGAAGAAGCTAAAATGCGTGCCGCAAATATGGCTTTTATGTTCAGCCACAAAATTGAATATTTTAGAAATGCCGAAAACGAATTGCGAAATTCATCCGGAAAATCGTAACTAATCTTGAGATTGATTGGATTACTATTCCTAATTAGATAAATTTGATTAGCTTAAAACATAAAAAGTCGAATCAAAATCCAATCAATATTTTATTTTATGAAAAAAGTAATTCTGTTTTTTATAATCTGTTTCTCTTTTTTAAATCATTCAAACGCACAATCACAAGCTCCTGTTTCTAATTTATACAAAGGAACAGTTGATGGAAAAATTCCTGTTACAGTTTACATCAAAACAGAAGAAAATCAATGCACGGCCGATTTAATGTTTACCGCAATGTATCGCTACAATAAATCGAATAACTGGATTCAGCTTAATATTACTCAAAATAAAAAGAAAGAAAATGAATTTGTTTTAGTTGAACATGATTTTAGCGGTGTCTTAATTTTAAAGAAAACCGGAAATACTTATACCGGTTTATGGATAAGTTCTGATGCTAAAAAGCAATTACCTGTAGATTTGAAAGAAGCATCTATGACGAAAAAAGAACTTGAAAACTACGAAAAAATCATGGAGAAGGTCAATTACGAAAATAATGACTGCTAAAATCCGGTTTTGTTCAGTAGCTGAAAAATCTATAAAAACGCAAAAAAAATCACTTTCGAATAAAAATTTTGTTAGAAACAGCAAAAAATAGCGACCTAAATTCGTAATTTTACATTCTAATCTACAACGTTTTCGAAATGAATGCATCTATAGAAACAAATCCGTTATTAGAACGATTGCCAAAGCACTTAAAACAGTTTATTAAACCTCAGGATTACAGCGATTATACGCCGATTAATCAGGCTGTCTGGCGATATGTTATGCGCAAAAATGTAGATTATCTTTCGAAAGTGGCGCATCATTCTTATCTGGAAGGTTTACGTAAAACGGGAATCGAAATTGATTCTATTCCGAGTATGTACGGAATGAACCGAATCCTTACCGAAATTGGCTGGGCTGCAGTTGCCGTTGACGGATTTATTCCGCCAAATGCTTTTATGGAGTTTCAGGCTTATAACGTTTTGGTTATTGCATCAGATATTAGACAATTAGAACATATTGAATACACACCTGCGCCGGATATTATTCACGAAGGTGCCGGCCACGCTCCCATTATTGCCAATCCTGAATATGCAGAATATTTGAGACGTTTTGGTGAAATTGGCTGTAAAGCTATTTCTTCTCATAAAGATTATCAAATGTATGAAGCGATTCGTTTGCTTTCTATTTTGAAGGAAGCCGAAGATACTCCGCAGGAAAAAATCGATGAAGCCGAAAAAGCAGTTGCCGATTTACAAAATGATATGGGCGAATTGTCTGAAATGGCGCAAATTCGAAACCTGCATTGGTGGACAGTAGAATATGGCTTGATTGGAACGGTTGAAAATCCAAAAATTTATGGTGCCGGATTACTTTCTTCAATTGGTGAAAGTGCCTGGTGTATGACAGATAATGTAAAGAAGATTCCTTATGATATTTCTGCTGCGAATCAGAATTTTGATATTACGCAGCTTCAGCCCCAGCTTTATGTAACGCCTACTTTTTCTTATTTAAGTTTAGTCCTGGAAGAATTTGCCAATAAAATGGCACTTCGTACCGGAGGACTTTCAGGAATTAAAAAACTAATTCAGTCAAACGCTTTAGGAACAATTGAATTGAGTACAGGTTTACAAATTTCTGGAGTTTTTACCAATGTTATTGAAGAAGAAGGAAAACCGGTTTACATTCAGACAACCGGAAAAACGGCCTTATCATATCGTGAAAAGGAATTAGTAGGTCACGGAACTTTAACGCATCCACACGGATTTGGAAGTCCAATTGGAAAACTAAAAGGCTTTAATCTGGCAATTGAAGATATGAGCCCAAAAGATTTACAGGCTTACAGTATTGTTGAAAACGAAACGGTAAAACTGGAATTTGAAGGCAATATTATTGTTGAAGGTGAAATTATTACGGGTTCCCGAAACTTACACGGAGAAATTATTTTAATTAGTTTTAGAAATTGTACCGTAACGCATGGCGAAACTGTTTTGTTTCAGCCTGATTGGGGAAATTACGATATGGCGATTGGTAAAAAAGTAATTTCTGCATTTTCTGGTCCTGCCGATGTAAATAGTTTCGATTTAATCAATATTGTTCCTTCAACAAAAACGATTAAAGCGAAACATACTGAAGAGCGTGATGAATTGGAGAATTTATATGCTTCGGTAAGAGATATTAGAAAAAATAAAGGTTCTAAAATGGAACTGAAATCTATTTTTGAAAACCTAAAAAACAATCATTCAAACGATTGGCTTTTATCTATTGAAATTGCGGAACTTTTAAAAGATTCAGATGAAAAACAGCTTTTACAGGAAGTATTGGTTCATCTGGATCAGTTGAAAGAAAAACGTCCTGAAATTGCGCATTTGATTTCCGGCGGGTTGGATTTGATTTTTTCTAAAGAAGCGGTTTAAATTATTGCCCGCAGATTTTACTGATTTAAACTGATGGGCGCAGATTTTTTTTAATCTCGCAAAGTCGCGGAGTCGCAAAGTATTGGATTTTACCAAGTGGTTAATTAAGTTTTAAAAAATAACAGTGAAAATCCGTTCCATCAGTTAAACCCGTGGGCAAAAACCTTTGAACCTCAAATTAAAGCTTCAAATCCTGATTTAATTCACTTTCAGATTCAATAGTTTTGCCATTATATTGTAATTTCCAGCCCATTGAATTTGTCATTATTAAAATTTTAGACAATTCGCTTATAAGTCTGTTTTGGGCGTTTGTTTTTAGGGTTGATTTTTCGATTTTTTTTGCCAGATTGGCTTTTACCGATTTATTGATTTTATTGTAATCATCTCCCGTAAACGGATTTAATTTGCTTTGTTCGACATCATAAAACTGAATATCAGGATTGATTTTAATTTCTTCTTTTGGAATACTGAGAATTGTAATGGTCTTGTTTTTTTCGTCGATATCGTATTTCATCTTATGCAAATCGTAAGCAACCGTAACATTGGCATTTACTACAATAAGCGCCTTTTTTTCAAATGAAATCATGTTCATCAAATACTTCTGCTGATTCTTATACGTAATCACCTCTGAAAAATGACCTTCGGTAACAACCAGTTTTCCAACATTTAAAATCTGCTGTTGAATTAAATTGGTGTTATAATCGATTGAAGAATCGTCGTCTTTTTTAAACTGGCAATATTTAAAAGCCAGAATAATAACTAAAACGATAGTGCCGACACCAATAATTTTTTTAATTAAGTTTTGCATTCGATTAAATTTAAACGAATTTACTCCTTTTTTTTGAAGCCTGCTAAAGTTTTTTCGCCACGAATTTCAATAATTTCACTAACTCTATGTGTTGTATTTATGGGTCAATTCATAAATTAATATCTCAAAAAAATTGGTGAAATTCGTGGCAAACTTTTTCTAAAAAGGATATCCAATCGCGATATTCAAAATCAGGTTGTCTTTTCGCCAGGGCCCGCTTCCAAAATTAATGTCATCAATAACCCATCGCTGCCCGTCAGGCAATGCAGGATTTCTAAGAGGAAAAGCTAAATCTGTTCTTAAAACCAGAAACGATAAATCAAAACGTAAACCTGCACCTGCGCCAATGGCAAGCTCTTTCATAAAATCTTTTGAAATTTCGGCTCCGGGTTTGTTTGGGTCTGCATTTAAAAGCCAAATATTTCCTGCATCAATAAATAAAGCACCTCTTACAACACTAAATAATTTTGCACGATATTCTGTATTGAACTCCAGTTTTAAATCAGCAGATTGATCTGGTGTATAATTATTATTGGTCGTGGGCGGAATAACATAACTTCCCGGTCCTAAAGTCCTCGCTCTAAAAGCACGAATACTATTGGTTCCTCCTACTACAAACTGCTTTGATGTTGGCAGCGTATTTGAGTTTCCATAAGCAAACCCTGCACCTACGATTAACCGGCTCGCTAACTCACTTTCTTTACTTAGTTTTAAATAATGCCTGAAATCTGATTTGATTTTTACATATTGGCTAAACGGAACATCAAATATCGTTTTTACATTATCTTTTTTATAATTAGCACCTGTAACTAACCCTGTAATATTTCCGGCTAAATCTAATTCTCCATTAAAGTAGATCGTGTTTTTGCGGCGCTTCTGCATTGTATTTGTATAAGTGTAATTATAAGTCGGTCCAAAAATTAACTGCTTTTCGATAACTTTCCCTAATGCAGGATCCTGCTGGATATCCTCTAAATATTCATCAGTGACATGATTTGGACTTACATAAGTCACATCTAAAACATTTAACTGATGTTCTTTGCGGATATTTTCTTTCCATAAATATCCAAAAGATGCATTAAAGGAATTAAGCGCATACAACTGTGTTCTTTTTTGGTATTCATATCGAAGTGTTGCTTTAGTTCTTGGTACAAATTCGCTGTTACCCTGAATATGAAATGGTGTTATAAACCTTGGCCAGGTTAAACTTGTTTCTGCACCCAGTTTATAAATATTTTTTCCTTTGTTTACTCCTCCAAGCTGGAAATCGGCACCGCCGAAAACGGATACCGTAAAGAGTTCAGCACCTTTAAAAAAGTTTCGGTTATTCCAGTTTAGGTTTACTTCCGTTCCCGTATAACTGGCTGAATTTGTTTTCCCTAAAACCTCAACTCTAATAAACTTTTTCGGAAGTAACGTTAAATAATAATATGAATCTAATGTGTTTTTTATACTGTCAGAAGGTTTAAATTCATTTTTAACAAAACTAAAAGTACCAAGATTCACAAAACGATTTAAGGTAAGATTGTGATCTTTTCTATTGTATAAATCGCCTTTCTTAAAATATATTGTTCGGTCGTAAACTCTTGGTTTAAAGGTTTCGGTTGTATCAATAATTGTAAAATCTTTATATTTTGTAATATCCCTTTTTCTATAAACTGCGCTGTCGTTTGAAAGAGAATAATTTGGGTAAACAAAAATATTATTGATTTTGTAAGCTGTCAGTGCTTTTGGCGGCGTATCCGGTTTTATTACAATTCTGACTTTTACTTCATGATCGCCTTTACTGCTGTCTACCTGCGCCAGAAGATAATCCGGATTAAAATAGAAATAACCTTTTTCTTTAAGTCTTGCATCAATTCGTTCTCTTTCGGCTTTTATGACATCTAAATCATATGGTTTTCCAACTTTTAATAAACTTCTTCGGCTTGATCTCCCAATAATTCTTGACATTGCCAATGAATCATCAGGAAAAGTGACACTTTTAATAATATATTGTTTTTTAGGAATTACGGTATATTCTGCCGTTACTCTTTTGTTTCTAACTGTAGAATCGGCACTAACGCGGGTTTTAAAATAACCTCTGTTTTCTGTAAAATTTCTTAAAACAGAAGCATTATAATCTAAATCGACTTTACTAAAAAGTACCGGCGCCTCCCCTACTTTATTTCGAAGCCAGTATCTCGTTCCTTTTTGCTTTTTAGGTTCGCCGGCAATATTATATATCCACAATTTAGGGCGTAATCCTAAAATTTGTTTGTTTGGTTTTGGGCGAAGTAACCCTTCTAATTCTTTTTCGAGTGCTTTTCTTTCTTTTCTTTTTATCAAAGAGTCTTTTACCTTCACAGATGCTCCTGTATAAAGCAAATCGCCTTCCGGCAGGTATTTAGTATTGCTGCAGCCCATAACAAAAAACAGGCAGAACAGTACAAAATACGTTACATAGTAAGTTTTTATAAAATTATGTTTTTTGCTCATTGCCTTCAATTTTGTTTTCTTCCTGATTCTGGTTCTGCTCTTTTTCTTCTCTTTCTTTTTCTTCTTTCTCTTTTTGTTTTATTCTTTCCTTGCGGAGTTTTTCTTCCTTAATCATTTGTTTTTCCTGCTCTGAACGATGAAAAAGTTCTCTGAATTTATTATAACTCATTGTGACGATAAAAGCGACACCTGTTTCTACAACCTGACCTTCTACCGCAACCTGATATTGATTTTTCCTGTAAGCGCGAACCATGTAACGACCGTCTTTTGTAAGCTGATAATCAAGTGCTACATCTCCTGCAATATTGGTACTTTCTTCATTCGCTCGTTCCTGTCCTTCAACACCAAAACTACTTCCTACGGTTACTTTCAATCTGTCGTCGAGCAGTTTTTTAGAAACTGCAACATTCAAATCGGTTCTGTTTTCCATTGTTCCTGTAGTGTAATCTTCTGTAGATTCCAAATCAAAATTGACTTCAAATCCCGTAATTAATTCTCCTGCGAGGTTGTTTAATTGCTGTGAAAGGATTTTACTAACACTCTGTCTTGCCAAAGATTCTGCATTTGTACCGCCGCTTTCACTCGCAAACGGATTTTCTCCAACAAATCGGCCTAATAATAAAAGTGCAAAAACCTGTTTATTTAATTCTGCCGGATCTTGTTCTAATTGTTTCAGTTTAGACTGTGTAAGTTCGACTACATCAGAAGAAACATCGTAATTTCCTTCAGGGAGCACAATTCCAAAAGAGATTTCCGGTTTTAGTAATTCTCCGTTCATTTTCAATAAAGTCTGAAACGGAAGTTTTTGTTTGTATCTGTTTCTTATGGCCGCATCGTCGTTTCCAAGCTGATTTCCGAGCAAATCAATTGGCGCAGCATTTATTTTATAAATTGCGGTAATATTTAAATTTGCCATTGTAGGCTCGCCGTTCCAGGTTATGTAACTTCCTTTTTGAATATCAAATTTTCTGCGAATTCCGTTAAAATTCATTTCATAAGCTCCATCTGTAAACTCATATTTTCCGGTCAAAGTAGTTTTTCCTGATTTATCGATACCGCCAACTAATTCTGCTTCACCTTTTAATTTTAAATAATCACCATTTCCTTTATCAATAAGCAAAGTCAATTCAGCTTCTTTATCAATCGAAATGGCCACGTTTAGATCCATTCCTTTTACGTCAGACTGATTTAACTGATTCTGCATATCAATAGTTTGCCTCAAATACATATTATCTTCATCGATAAATTCTACAATCCCTTCACGGTCTGCAATCGATGGATCTGACTGAGGCAGCACAACTGTAAACTTTGTTTCTTTATTAATTTTGATTGTTCCGTCGACTACAGGGCTGTCAAGATTTCCTTTAACATTCAATTTTGTATCTAAAAACATGTCGCCATAAAACAAATCGTTATCGGCTTCTTTAGAATGTATAGCTCTAAAATCGTCTGCCGCAACAACTAAATCAAAATTATAACTCTTAAAATCAGGCGACTGAATCGTTCCGTCTACAGATAATTCATTTCCATTTTCGTCATTGAGCGTAAACTTATCAAAAGTGATTATATCATTATTAAAAGTGACTTTTTCCTGATCTGTTTTAAATAAAGAATTCAATTGGGTGATTCTAAAACCTGTATCATTAAAATTTAATTCTCCCGAAACTTTTGGACCAGATGCATTCCCGGCAATTTTAAAATTCCCTGATAAATATCCTGTTCCATCTGTGACATTGCCCATCGTAAAACCCTGAATACTCTTGATGTACAATTTATTCAAATCTAAATTGAAATCAATATTTCCGTCGTTTAATCTATAATTTCCGGTCAAATTCACTTCATTTCCTTCGCCGGTTAAGGCTACATTGGCATTTAATAAATTATTGGTTTTATTGTCTACTTTTATTTCAACATCGCCAACCGCTTCTCCTCTAAAAGCAAAATCGTCAATTTTTAAATCAGAAGTAAAAGTTGGGCTTGTCATAACGTTTTCAACAACGGCATTTCCGTTAATTAAACCCTGCATCAATAATTTATCTTTTTTAACCATATTCATAATGGTCTCGATTTTGAAATTGACAAAATCGACTTGCAGCGGTGCGTTATTCTCTGTTCCCTGCGACTGCACTTTCAATTCATTTCCGTTATTGTTCAGGAAAAATTTATTGACATACAATCGTTTGTCTCCAAATTCAACTGCATTTTCAGGATCAATATTCCATTTATCATAATTTAAAATGAAGTTTTCGGCATCTATTTTAAAGATGTTTTTAGAATCTTCCGCTTTAAATTCTCCTGCAATAAAGTATTGTTGTTTGTCTTTTGCATCCTGAACTTCAAGTGCATAATCCAAAACATTATTTTCTACTTTTCCGGATAAACTGGTAAACGGAACTTTTAATGAACCGCTTTCGATTGTAGCGACAGAAATAGAATATTCTAAAGCACTTTCTTTTGCTTCAATATTAATTTTTCCATCGGCAATTGTATTTTCTGCGTAAACAATCCTCGGAATTGTTCCTCTGACTTCTAAAGAATCGGTAACGTTATTATATTTTCCGGTAATTTTAATTGGTTCCAGACCCGTTAATTTCGGAATTAGTTTAAAAAGAATCGGATCATTATCAACCGTTAATGTAAAAGCTAATCTTTGCTCATCAGATTCTCCGTTTGCTTTTGGATTCTTCAAATCGATGTATTTTGACAATGATTTTTTGATCGCCGCTGTCAATGTCGTCAATTTGTATTTTCCGTCTACTTCGGCTTTTAAAAACTGAGAAGAGATTTTAATATTATTTCGTGTATTGTCTGAAAAAGCAATGACACGGACAGAATCTAAAACAATTGGTTCCTTATCCTGCAGAATTTGAATGTTTGAAAGAAATACTTTCCCGTTAAGAAAATCAGGATTACTATTGGCAATATCTGCATCAACGTTACCTCGAAGTTTCATAGGTCCTGCATGAAGATTCAGTTTCTCCAGGTCTGCAATATCAAGATTCAGTTTTAATTTTACCGCCGGATATTTTTCCTGCGTATTTCCGCTTGCTGTTAAATTAAAATTCAAATTAGGATCTTTCATTCCTGATTTTACTGCAAATGATCCGTTTTCGATATTTCCTTTTAAAGCTAAATCCCTGTAAGTATATCGATTAAAAACAGCTTTCTGCACGATTCCGTCTAATTCTGCCTGCGCCGTTTTTGGATCAAGGCCTTTTCCTTTTACTTTCGCTTTGAGCGTAATTTTTCCAATCGAATCGTTTTTGATTAATTTTCCTAAATCAAAATCGAGTAAGTATACCGTCGCGTCGTATTTCTCTTTTTTCTTAACACGCTGGTCAAATAAAGCATTCACTTTTGCATTTCCAAAACTGCTGTTTAAAGCGAGATTGGTTTTGAAATTCTGAACAGAACCTTTAAATTTTCCCTGCAGGTTTATTTGTGACGGAAGCTGAATATTTTTCGGAATAGTTCCGGCCGGCACAAACATATTTATGTCTTTTGACGTACTTGCTATCTTTTTAATATCCAGATCATAATACGCTTTTTGTGCATCCGGTAATCCAATTATTTTTCCCGAAAGGGAAACTTTTGTGGTTCCAATGCCGCTCATCTCAAATTTCGGAATATTCAAATCTTTTACTTTTCCGCTCACACGGCCGTTTATGTAAACAATGGCGTTTGGATTGCTTTTAAAAGGATTTGTTTTCTGTAAATCCGGAGCAAATAACAAAATGTCTTTAAATCCAATTTTCGAATCTTTTAAATTGGCATCGACAGCAAGATTTGCAATATCTTTTTTAAGGGCTGCGAGTGATTTGTATTCAATTTTTATTTTGTCTTTTACAAGTGTTTGTGGTGTCTTTAAATACAAATCGTTTAAAGATGCATTTTTAGGCCCGTAGAAAAAATTTGTTTTTAAAGACTGAATGTTTAAACCTCTTTTTTCTACTGCGGCAAGTGCTTTTACATTTCCAGAAATAGTATCATTGCCATAATACAATTTCCCGGCTTCAAGATTAAATTTGCTCAAATCTAAATGGCTGTAATCTATCCCTTTCGAGGTTGGTTTCGATTGCATGTCATCAAATTTAAAAGCAATATTTTGGATATTGACTGTGTTTAACCTGACTTTCCAGCCTGCTTGTTTTATGGCTGTTGTGTCTAAATTTGGTGCGTTTATTTGTTTATCTTTTGCACCCAGACGTAAATTTCCTTTAAGATTTTTAACTTCAAAAGTATCAAAATCCAAAAGCTGTTTTGTAAGATCGATTTCATTTACTGCTAAATTTAAGTTTCCTAATTTTATTCCCGAATCTAATTTTGAATCTTTGTTATCATATGCAACATCAATTTTTGACAAACTGATTTTTCCCAGTTTTAATTTGAAGTCTTTTCGTTTTGAAATGGTATCGACAGTCTGCACTGAAACAACGGCAATTTTTTCGACAACATCCTGATTCAAAACTAATTTTAAGCCATCAAGATCGATATTTGGAATGTCAAAATTCATTTTGTCCAAATCGAATTTATTGAATTTTGTATCGAAATGATTTAGTTTTACCGCAATATCATTTTTTGAATAATCATCTTTAAAATTAAATTTAACTTTATCGAGATTGACTTTTACAACTGATATTTTGAATGGTTTTGCATCTGGATCTTTAACCTTTGGTTCTTTAGATTCAAATGCTTTTATAATATAATCAAAATTAAAAACGCCATCTTTATTTCTGGAAATATTCGCTTTTACGTTTTCAAGCGAAACAGAATTAATTTCAAGTTCACTCCTTACGAGTTTAAAAAGATCAACATCAACTTCTAAACGTTTACCTGCCAAAAGGGTATCTTTCTTTTGATCTTCAAAATAAAAACCTTCCA
Source organism: Flavobacterium sp. Root901 (assembly GCF_001429765.1). Classification (GTDB taxonomy): domain Bacteria; phylum Bacteroidota; class Bacteroidia; order Flavobacteriales; family Flavobacteriaceae; genus Flavobacterium. The sequence goes on along the minus strand of NZ_LMJB01000008.1, from coordinate 304,656 downwards.
GAACTACATCTTTAGGAAATTTAATAGCAATTCTGTCTAAAGAAACCTTGGTTTTAATTTTCTTATGGAGATAAGAAATCGCTTTGTCTTTGGCGAAATTCTGGACTGACGGAACCTGAATTAAAATAATAAGAAGTAGTAAAAGTGCAACTATAGAACCCACGCACCATAATAGTACACGAAGTGTTTTTTTTACGTAATGAATGGATTTTTTATTCATAGGTCAATAAAATACAGGATTTAATTGCTTCTGAAAAAAGCATGGTTACACATCTTACAAAAATGTAAAATTTAAGCCTTTAACAATTTACATAATTATTACTAATTATTCTAAAATTTTACTGTTAAATAGTTAATTTCTTACTTTTGAGATTGACCGCAAAAACGTAAAGCACAAAGTTTTTTGTGATTTTATTCTAATGTTTAATTGCAAAAAAAAGATTATTCACTAAAATTTAATATGTGGCAAATTTTCTCCTAAAACAGTTATTTTCTGCTGAAGTTTAGCAAGGAATTTTTGATGCTGTTCAGATTCCGGATTGAAGCTGCGATGACGCAGGCTTTTTTGAATTTCATCTACTTCATGCATTGTAGAAATACTTTCTTGCGAGATATAATTTTCGCTGAAAAGTTTCCAGATATAATCGATCGCAATTTGGTTTGGATGGAGCATATCTTCGTTATAAAAACGATAATCGCGAAGTTCGTCCATCATGATTTCGTAAGACGGAAAGTAGTTATGAGTTTTTAAAACCTGGTGAAGTGCTGTAAATAAATGCGATTTGCTTACTTGATTTTCTGTAAATCCATCTTTGATGTGGCGTACAGGCGAAATGGTAAAAATGAAGTTGATATCAGGATTTAAAGTCTGAATCAAATCAATTGTATTTTGAATACTTTTTTGAATTACCTCAACAGATAATAATTCTTTGGAAAACTGTTTTTGAGGAACTTTATGGCAATTTGCTGCGATTTCGCGGCTTTCAAGATTTCTGTAAATCCATGAAGTTCCAAATGTAATAATGATGTGTGTAGCTTCTTTTATTTTTTTGTTTGTTTCTGTAACGGCTTTATTGAGCGATTCTAATAATTCCTGTCTATCGGCATTACTTAAGTCTGAATGTACTTCAAAACTATGCCAGCGTTCGTTGTGAAAAAAAACGTCTTTTTCCATAAACAATTCTTTCTTGCAGATTCTGCTGAACAATTTCTCAATTGAAACGGGATTGAAGATAATTCCAAACGGATTTGTTTCATTTTGAAACTTGAAATAATCAAATTTCTCCGCCATATTTTCTGCAAAACAAGAACCCACAGAAAGTATCTTCGAATTATAATCGATTGGATTGTTGCTTTTTGAAATTGGAATCTGGGTTCTGAATTGCATAATATTACAAAATAAATTTCTGAAAAGACAGAAAAATTATTGAAGTGAATTTTCTAAGTCTTTATAGGATAAAAGTAACAATTAACTCTTAAACTCTTTATCTTTATGAGATAAATTAACCCTCAAAAAGGTAAATCCATTAACAAAATAATTTAGATATTAAATAACAATAATCAAGTTCAGAAACTAAAACATTTGCTTACTTTTGCATCTTCCATTTTTTTAAATTATCTATGAAATTACTATATACTTATATAATCAGACACAAAATGCTTTTACTTTTTGCGCTGATTATGGCTTCAATCAACATTTGTTTCAGTTTGTCAGATTCTATTATTACCGGTAAATTAATGCAGGACTGCGGTGTCGGACTGCATAAATATGATGGAAATGCAGCTGGGTTTATCAAATCTCTTTCTTTCTGGCTTGGGCTTTCACTAGGTGCTGCCATGATTTCCAGAATTACAAAAAACTTTCAGGATTATTTTACCAATGTTGTAATTCAGAGAACCGGTGCTCAAATGTATACTGACGGAATTAAAAAATCGCTTGATTTACCTTATGCCGAATTTGAAGATCAGCGAAGCGGTGAAACTTTAAGCAAATTGACCAAAGTGCGTTCAGATTCTGAAAAATTGATCACACTTTCTATTTCACTTATTTTTCAAACCATTATCGGATTCATTTTTGTAATTCTTTACGTTGCACGAATTGATTACCGAATTTCGATTATCTTTTTAATTACGGCACCAATTATTGCTTTGGTAAGTTCTTATTTAGGTAAAAAAATTAAAATTGTTTCTAAGAAAATCGTTAATCAGACTAATGCTCTGGCGGGTTCTACAACCGAAAGTTTACGAAACATCGAACTTGTAAAAAGTCTTGGTTTAACGTATCAGGAAGAGAAACGTTTGAATTTAAATACTTTTAAAATCCTGCAGTTAGAATTAGAAAAAATCAGATTTATTCGAAGTCTGAGTTTTATTCAGGGAACAACGGTTCACTTTTTAAGAACCTGTGTTGTCTTTACTTTGTACTATTTCTTGTTTGGAGGAAAAATTATTGTGGGCGATTTGCTGACAATGGTTTTCTTCACATTTTTCATTTTTGGTCCGCTTCAGGAGCTTGGAAATTTCATTATTGCATTGAATGAAACTAAAGTTTCAATGGAAAATTTCAAAACTTTATTAAGTGCTCCAAAAGAATTTCGTCCAAAGAGTCCAAAACATGTTGGTGCAATTCAGTCTTTATTATTTTCTAACGTAAGTTTCCAGCATAAAACAGCCAAATTTAAAGCTGTTGAAAACATTAATTTCGAAATTAAACAAGGCCAGACTGTTGCTTTTGTCGGCCCGTCAGGTTCCGGGAAAACGACTTTGGTAAAATTATTAGTTGGTTTGTATACTCCGGCTGAAGGTCAGGTTTTTTATAACGATATTGATTCAACAGAAATTGATTTGCTCGATTTAAGAAAACAGTTAGGTTTTGTAACTCAGGATGCACAATTATTCTCCGGAACAATCCGCGAAAATTTACTATTCGTAAAACCAAATGCCACGGACGAAGAATTATATGATGCTTTAAAACGTGCAAGCTGCGATAAGCTTCTTAAGCGTGCAGAAGATGGTTTAAACACCACAATTGGCGAAGGCGGAATCAAAGTTTCAGGTGGTGAAAAACAACGTTTATCTATCGCCAGAGCTATTCTTAGGAATCCGAATTTATTGATTTTTGATGAAGCAACTTCTGCTTTGGATTCTATTACCGAAGAAGAAATTAACGACACCATTAGAAATATTTCTGATAAAAACAGAATTACAGTTTTAATTGCTCACCGTTTGTCAACCGTAATGCACGCTGACAGAATATTTGTTCTGGAACAAGGTAAAATCATCGAGCAAGGTAAACACGAAGATTTAATTATTGAGAAAGGGTTGTATTACGCAATGTGGCGCCAGCAGATTGGGGAAAGAAAGTAGTTTTTTTAAGATGCTAAGATATTAAGGTTCTAAGGGACTAAGATTTTTTGAATTGCCTCCAGCTTTAGCTGGAGGTTTTTTTATAATAATTTTAAAGGCTTTAGCCGAAAATTTGGCTAAAGCCTTGCCGAACCAATTTAAATCCCCCAGCTAAAGCTGGAGGCAATTCAATTTTTAGAATATTTATTAAAAAAAACAAACCCGACAAGTTTTTAAAACTTGTCGGGTTTGTTTTTTTATTTTTTCAACCTTAAAATTACTACTTTAATTGTATCGCTAAGTTTTTGGCCAGTTTTTCAAATGCGCCAATGATTCTTTCATACTCAACAGTTTCCATTGTCTTTTTCTCAATTCCGATAACTTTATCAAAATGAACTGCGAGTAATTTTTTAGAATTAAACGTATCTATAAAATCAATATCTGCAGACAACTTAGCCGGCTCTAAGGCATAACCCGGATAAATCCAGGTTAAGTGCACTTTCATTAAATATTGAGATTCATCAACAATTTTACGTTCTTCTTTTTTAAAATAACTATTAAAGTAATTTATAAATGCTGGATTGTAATATTTATCTCGATTTAAAAACCAATCCCTTTTGAATTTTTCAGCTTGTTCAGGGTTAGATTTTCTTTTTTCTTGTTTTTCTTTTATAAAAGCTTCTTCTGATTCAAAACCATGGACTTGAATATTGTCATAATTAAATTCTGCTTTAAATGATTTAATATCTTTTAAATTTTCAAATGATCCTTCATAGATTTTATACCTTTGAGAATAACTAAATGATGTAAAAACAATTGAAATTATAATTATTAATTTTAGTTTTGTAAACATAAATATTCAATTTATAACTAAAAAAATTACTTCACAAATTCAATTGCTTTAGAAAGAGCCTCAGCAATTCCACCAGTATTTTTACCTTTTCCGGAAGCAAAGAAAGGCTGTCCTCCTCCATTTCCTTCAATGTATTTTCCTAATTCTTTGATGACAGCATTTGCATTCAAGCTTTTAGCTGCAACTAATTCTTTAGCAATATAACAGTGAATATTTGGCAAACCATCTTCGACAGAAGCTAAAAACACAAACGAATCTGGTTTTGAACTTCCTAAAGCAGAAGCCAAATCTTTCGTAGAAGCCATGCTTAAATCAACTTGTTTTGCAAGAAAATTCACACCGTTTACTTCTGTGAAATCTTTTTCTAATTCAGATTTTAATGCGCCTACTTTTTCTTTAAGCAATTGCTCAATTTGTTTTTTCAGTTTTGCATTGTCATCCTGAAGCGAAGCAACAGATTTTAAGATATCCTGCGGATTTTTAAGTGTTTCTTTTATTTCTGCTAAAGTATTTTCCTGGTTTAGATAGAAGTTTTTCACTGCATCTCCGGTAATTGCTTCGATACGACGAATTCCGGCTGCAACTGCACCTTCAGAAATAATTTTGAAATGCCAGATCTCAGCCGTGTTTTTCACGTGAATACCACCGCATAATTCTTTACTGTCACCAAACTCGATCATACGAACATTGTCTCCGTATTTTTCACCAAATAAAGCCATTGCGCCTTTATCTAATGCCTCTTTAATCGGAATATTTCTGTGCTCAACTAATTGTAATTGCGCTTCAATCTGCGCGTTTACAGAAGCTTCAACCTGCTTAAGTTCTTCATCAGAAACTTTGCTGAAATGAGAAAAGTCAAAACGCAGATAATTTGGATTAACCAATGAACCTTTTTGCTCTACATGCGTTCCTAAAATGTTTCTCAAAGCCAAATGCATCAAGTGCGTAGCCGAGTGGTTTTTAGAAGTCGAAGTTCTTAAATCTGTATTTACTTTTGCTGTAAAACCTGCTTCTACATTTTCAGGAAGCTGTTTTGCAAAATGCAGAATTAAGTTATTTTCTTTTTTAGTGTCGATAATTTCGATGGTTTCATTTGCAGAAACCAATGTTCCTTTATCTCCAACTTGTCCTCCTCCTTCCGGATAAAATGGCGTATTATCTAAAACGATTTGGTACAAAATACCATCTTTTTTAGAATCTACTTTTCTGATACGGGTAATTTTTACTTCGTTCTCTGTTTTATCATAGCCAACAAATGTTTCTACATTTCCGGGAATCAAAACATTCCAGTCTTCTGTCGAAACTTCAGACGCAGCGCGGGAACGTGCTTTTTGTTTTTGCAATTCAACTTCAAATTCTTCTTCATTATAAGAGAATCCTTTTTCTTTTAAAATCAAAGCAGTTAAATCTTTTGGGAAACCGAAAGTATCGTATAACTCAAAAACTTTAGCTCCTGAAACTTCTTTTCCTGAAGTTTCTGTTACCACATTTTCCAACAATTGTAATCCTTGTTCTAAAGTTCTTAAAAAAGAAGCTTCTTCTTCACGAATTACATTTGTTACCAACTGCTGCTGCGATTTGATTTCAGGAAAAAATTCTCCCATTTGGTTTGCCAGAACTTCTACCAGTTTATTGATAAAAGGTTCTTTTGTATTTAAGAATGTAAATCCGTAACGAATTGCACGACGCAAAATTCTACGAATTACATAACCTGCTCCTGTGTTAGATGGCAATTGTCCGTCTGCAATTGCAAACGCAACCGCACGAACGTGATCTACCACAACACGAATCGCAATATTGATTTTATTTTGTTCTTCGCTGATGTTTTTAACTTCATCAGACGTATATTTTAAACCTGTAATTTGCTCAACTTTTTCGATAAGCGGCGTGAAAACATCGGTATCATAATTTGATGTTTTTCCCTGCAATGCCATACACAAACGCTCAAATCCCATTCCGGTATCCACGTGCTGCGCAGGAAGCTTTTCAAGAGAACCATCAGCTTTACGATTGAATTCCATGAATACATTATTCCAGATTTCAACTACTTGCGGGTGATCATTATTTACTAAACTTTTTCCTGTAACCAAAGCTTTTTCAGACTCAGGACGCAAATCAACGTGAATTTCAGAACAAGGTCCGCATGGTCCCTGATCTCCCATTTCCCAGAAATTGTCTTTTTTGTTTCCAAGAATAATTCGGTCTTCATCGATTAACGTTTTCCAGATATCCCAGGCTTCCTGATCAAACGGAACGTTATCTTCTTTACTTCCTTCAAAAACAGAAACATAAAGATTTTCTTTTGGGATTTTATATACTTCTGTCAATAATTGCAATGCCCAGTTGATCGCTTCTTTTTTGAAATAATCGCCAAAAGACCAGTTACCCAGCATTTCGAACATCGTATGATGGTAAGTATCAAAACCTACATCTTCAAGATCATTATGTTTTCCTGAAACACGAAGACATTTTTGTGTATCGGCTATTCTTGGACTTTTTGGCGTTCCGTTTCCTAAAAAATATTCTTTAAACTGGGCCATTCCAGAGTTATTGAACATAAGGGTTGGATCGTCTTTAAGCACGATTGGAGCAGATGGAACAATTAAGTGTCCGTTGCTCTTGAAAAAGTCTAAAAATTGTTTACGTACGTCTTGTGATTTCATATTTAAATTAGAAAATGTATCTGTTTTAATGTGTCAATTTGAAAATTAGACAATTAGATAATTTGTGAATTTGATAATGTATTAATTTCGAAATCGATAATAAAAAACTAATCGTTTAAAACAATAAATTCCTTATTTTGCGCATTATCTAATTATCTAATTACCCCAATTATCTAATTAACCTATGTTCTTGTAAAAAGTAACGAGCAACTGAAACATTTAGCAGTTTTATTCGTCTAATTCATTTTACAAGCTGCAAAAATAGCGTATTTTAAAATATGGCGAAAGTAAAATATTATTACGACTCAGAAAATCTGGCTTATACAAAAATAAAAACCAGAAAAAGAATCAAAATTGGTTATGCTTTGTTATTTTTAGTGGCTTCAGCGCTCTTTGGTTTTTTAATTTTTGTACTTTTAATTAATACTCCTTATTTTGAAACTCCAAAAGATCGTTTGCAGGCACGTGAAATTGAAAACTTAAAACTGCAGTATTCTATTTTGAATAAAAAACTGGACGAAATTGACGCTGCCGCGGATGCTCTGGAAGAACGGGACAATAATATTTACAGAGTATATTTTAATAAAGCAGAAATTCCGGATTCTATTAGAAAAGCAGGTTTTAGAAATCCTGAAAGATATAAAGTTTTAGAAGGTTACAACAATTCTCAATTGGTTTTGAATACCACAAAAAGAATAGATAAACTTTCAAAAGAATTAGCAATTCAGTCTAAGTCATTAGACGAAATAGTGAAATTGGCCGGCGCGAAGGAAAATTTATTATTAGCTATTCCGGCGATTCAGCCGGTGCAGAATGAAAATTTAAAACGTGTCGCTTCTGGTTTTGGGTACAGGATCGATCCTTTCACGAAAGTGAGAAAAATGCACAACGGAATGGATTTTACTGCCAACACCGGCGCACCGGTTTATGCCACTGGTGACGGCATTGTAGCCAGAGCTGACAACACAGCATCTGGCTTTGGAAACCATGTTGTGATCAGGCACGGTTTTGGATATGAGAGTTTGTACGCGCATTTAAGCAAATACAACTGCAGACCCGGACAACATGTCAAACGCGGCGATGTGATAGGATATGTTGGAAGTACAGGAAGATCTGAAGGTCCGCATTGCCATTATGAAGTACATAAAGATGGTAAAGTTGTAAATCCGCTGAATTTCTATTACGGAAATATTTCGGCGGCAGAATATGTAGCGATTTCGCATATGGCGAACCAGGAAAATCAGTCATTAGATTAATACTGCAAAAAGTATTATTTTTGAAATAAATTAGAAATAAAAAAACATGCATATTGAGCTTTCAAAAGATAAAAGATATTACAGCATTGGCGAAGTTGCCAAAGCCTTTAATGTCAATGCATCATTGATACGTTTTTGGGACAGCGAATTTGATATTCTAAAACCAAAAAAGAACGCCAAAGGCAACAGAATGTTTACTCCGGAAGATGTAACCAACCTTCAATTGATTTATCATTTAGTAAAAGAAAGGGGATTTACGCTGGAAGGAGCCAAAACGCATTTAAAAGAAGGCCAGAAAAAAACGTTAGATAAATTCGAAATAATACGTAAATTAGAATCCATAAAAACGCAATTGAACGACATCAAAAACGAATTGTAATTAAAAATAGAAATAAACTTAAATTAAAACAAATATGAAAAAGTGGTTAATCCCGGTAGGAATTATTGTAGTACTTATTGCTATCATCGCATTTTGGTCGATTGGAATTAAAAATACTGCTTTGCAACACAGTCAGGCTGTAAATAAAGAATGGGGAAATGTTCAAACGGCTTACCAAAGACGTAATGATCTTATTGGGAATTTAGTAAACACCGTAAAAGGTGCTGCTGATTTTGAAAAATCAACCTTAACTGCTGTTATTGAAGCCCGTGCAAAAGCGACATCAGTAACAATTGATCCAAGTAATGTAACTCCTGAGCAATTAGCACAATTCAACCAGGCACAAAGCGGAGTAAGTTCATCATTATCAAGATTATTGGTTTCTGTGGAGCAATATCCAACTTTAAAAGCAAATGAGAATTTCTTAAAATTGCAGGACGAATTAGCAAGTACAGAAAATCAGATTTTGACAGCAAGAACTCGTTTTAATGAAGCAGTACAAACTTATAACGGATACGTTTTAAAGATTCCAAACAACTGGTTCCTGAGCGAATACAAAGAAAAACCATATTTCGAAGCGTCTACAGGTGCTGATAAACCAGTCGAAGTAAAATTCTAAACAGTTTAGAGAAATCTAAAAATCAATAATATTAACTCTAAAATCAATCAAATGTCAAAAGTAGAAGATTTTTTAACCAAAACAGAAGAGCACGAAATCATTGAAGCTATTCGTATGGCTGAAGAAAATACTTCTGGCGAAATTAGGGTTCATATAGAAAAAACAACTTCTAAAGCTCATTTTGACAGAGCTTTAGAAGTTTTTCATGAATTACGAATGAATGAAACCAAATTGCAGAATGGAGTACTGCTTTATTTTGCTGTTGAAGATAAAAACTTCGTGATTTGCGGAGATAAAGGAATTAATGATGTGGTTTCTGATGATTTTTGGGATTGTACCAAAGATGTCATGACCAACCATTTTAAATCCGGAAATTTTAAACAAGGTATTGTTGATGGCATTCTAAATGCCGGCGAACAGCTTAAAAAATATTTTCCTTCATTAGAAGATGACACAAACGAATTATCTAACGAAATCTCAAAAGGATAAATGATGAAAAATTCCACAATTAAAATTTTAAATTCCAATAGAATTTTTCAGTTTACCCTTTTATTTATCGTGTTTTTTACCTGCAATACTATTTTTGCCCAATTTGATATTCCGAAGAAACCCGATTTTCAAACTTCTGTTTATGATTATGCAAATGTTTTAAGTGCAGATGAAAAAACACAGTTAGAAGAAAAATTAATTCGTTATTCTGATTCCACTTCTACTCAGATTGTTGTTATTACAATTGAAAGTTTAAAAGGCGAGGATATTGGAATCCTTACACCAAAATGGGCACATGAATGGGGAATTGGACAAGCAAAAGAAGATAATGGCGTTTTGATTTTATTGGCTAAAGCCGAAAAAAGAATCTGGATTTCTCCCGGTTATGGATTAGAAGATCGTTTAACAGCAGGAATTGGCGGAGAAATTACCCGAAATATTATTATTCCTGAATTTAAGGCAGGAAGCTATTATCGCGGCCTTGATAAAGGTGCCGATGCGCTTTTTGATGTTTTTAAAGGAAAATATAAAGGCGAAAGAAAACAGTCAAAAGGAAAAGATTTTCCAATATTACCTTTTATTATAATCGTTGTAATTGTTTTAATTTTAATTTCACGAGGCAAAAGAGGCGGAGGAAATTCAGGCAGCAGCGGTGGCGGCCCAAGTCTAATGGATGTAATCCTGTTAAGCAGTCTTGGAAGAAGCAGCGGCGGTGGATTTGGAGGTTTCGGCGGCGGATCATCTGGCGGAGGCGGAGGTTTCGGAGGCGGATTTGGCGGAGGCGGATTCTCCGGTGGAGGTTCTGGCGGAAGCTGGTAGAAAGTTTTGTTTTAGTTTTGTTTTAAATTATCTATGAAAAATAATCTCTTTTTATTTATTTTTAGCTGTTGTTTCTCTTGCTATTCTCAAGAGTTTTTTGACAATGAAAAAATAGAAAACACTAAAAATTTAAAAGTACTAGACAGTTTAATACAAAAATTCCCTGATGTCGATAATTATTACTACAGAGGATATTATAACTATGACATCGGCAATTATTCTGAAGCACTTTCTGATTACAATAAATCATTATCTTTAAATCCAAATGACTTTAAAACTTATTTTAGCCGAGGAAATTTATATATTAAATTAAAAGATTATAAAGAGGCTATTAATGATTTTTCACAATCTATTTCTGTAGATGAAAATTCATATAAAGCTTATTTCAATAGAGCATATTCAAAATCAAAGATTGGTGATTTAAATGGGGCTTTAAATGATTATTCACATTGTATAAAAATCAATCCTGAATATATTCTCGCATATGAAAATAGGGGATTAATAGAAAAAGAACTAAATTTACACAGAGATGCAATACTCGATTTTGATAAAGTAATAAAAGCTAATCCTAAATCTGCAGAATGCTTTCAAAATAGAGCAGTTTCTAAAGCTATGATAAATGCTAAAGATGCTCTAAATGATTTTGATACAGCCGTAGCTTTAGCTCCAAAAAATCCAGAGGGATATTACAATAGAGCTTTATATTATATTAATTTCAAAATAAAAAAAGATTATTGCTCTGATCTTAAAGCAGCCCTTAACCTAGGTTATTTGCCCGCAAAAGATTTAATAACCGAAGTTTGTAAAAAATAATACTTATAATAGATGTTATCACATAAAGCAAAATACGCCCTAAAGGCCTTACTTTATTTAGCAGAACAAGACGAAAATCACATTTCTAGAACGATAGAAATCGCTGATGGCGCTAACATTCCTAAAAAGTTTTTAGAACAGATTTTATTAGATCTGAAACGTGGTCGTTTTGTGAGCAGTAAACAGGGAAAATTTGGCGGATATTATCTGATAAAATCTAAAAATGATATCACTTTGGCAGAAATTCACCGATTATTTGACGGTGCAATTGCGCTTTTGCCATGTGCTTCTTTAAATTTTTACGAGCCTTGCTCTGATTGTAAAACCGAGTCTGAATGCAGTCTGCGTCACGGTTTAATGCTGATTAGAGATAAAACTTTGAAGGCAATGGAAGGTATTACAATCGCTTCATTAGTAAATAAATAAAAAAATATTTTCTAATTCCTAGTAAATCGATAGAATTAATATTTATATTTGCAGAAAATAATTAACAAACCATTTACACAATTTTAACTCATGAAAGTACATTTTAGTTCATCAGGTGTATCAAAACTTTTGCAAAATAAACAAACAAGGCTTTCTGCCTCTGTAAAAAGAAATTCATCTTTAATGTGTATGTGTTGATTTAAAAAAAATTTATTTTAAATTCTACTAATCACATATACTTAATATAAAAAATGAAAACATCTTTAAAAAATATCTTTACAATATTATCCTTTTTAACCTTCTCTATCTCATTCGCACAAAACATTGAAGGTGTAGTAACAACAAGTGAAAACATCCCTTTAGAAGCAGTAAATGTGGTAATTAAAGGAACTACTATCAGCGCTGTGACAGATAACAGCGGTAAATTTATAATTGACTCAAAAGGAAGATTACCATTAACACTTTTGATTCAGTATGTAGGTTACACAACCGATGAAATTGAAATTACTTCAATACCGGTAAATCCAATTCAGGTTGCTTTAAAAGAAGAAAATGAACTTATAGAAGTAGTAGTATCTTCAAGACGAAGAATAGAAAAAGTTCAGGATGTGCCAATCGCGATTTCTGTTATTACAGGAAAACAGGCCGAACAAACCGGAGCTTTTAACGTTAACCGTATTAAAGAATTAGTACCTTCTGTACAGCTTTATTCTTCTAACCCAAGAAATACAGGTATCAATATAAGAAGTTTGGGTTCTCCATTCGGATTAACAAATGACGGAATTGATCCGGGTGTTGGTTTTTATGTTGATGGTGTTTATTATGCACGTCCGGCAGCCACTACCCTGGACTTTATCGACGTAGAGCAAATTGAGGTTTTACGTGGTCCGCAAGGTTCTTTATTCGGAAAAAATACAACTTCAGGAGCTTTCAATATTACAACACGTAAACCAAGTTTTACTTCAGGTGCTGATTTTGAAGTGAGTTATGGAAACTACTCTTTCCTTCAGGCAAAAGCTTCTCTTACAGGTGCTTTAGGAAAAAAAGTAGCCGGAAGATTATCTTTCTCCGGTACACAGCGTGATGGTTTGATTGACAATGTAGCAACAGGAAGAGCAACCAATACCTTAAATAATCAAGGTATCAGAGGTCAATTACTTTGGACACCAACTGTTAATACCAATGTTATTTTTGCTGCTGATATTACGACACAACGTCCTGACGGATATGCTCAGGTAGTTGCCGGTGTCGCTCCAACACAAAGAGCGGCTTATCGCCAATTTGACGCTATTATTAAAGATTTGAATTATCAGCTTCCAAGCAGAAATGCATTTGACCGCAGAATCGATCAGGATACACCGTGGCGTTCAAATCAGGATATGGGAGGTCTATCTTTGAATATTGATACAAAAATTGGAGGCGGAACTCTTACTTCGACTACAGCATGGCGTTTTTGGAACTGGGATCCTTCAAATGACAGGGATTTTACAGGATTACAAGTATTGGCTAAATCTCAAAATCCAACCAGACAAACTCAAATCACACAGGAGGTTCGTTACGCCGGACAATTAACTTCTAAAATTACGGGAGTTGCAGGAGTATTCTTTATCGACCAAACATCTCAGACTAACGGTACAGAAGAATCTGGAAATGCACAATGGAGGTTTTCTCAAAGTACAACCAGCAATTTGTGGAAAACTCCTGGTTTATTTGAAGGATACGGAATTAAAACCGATGCACGAATCAGAGCTTCGAGTGCCGCAGTATTTGGACAAATTGACTGGGCGATTACAGATCGTCTGCATATTTTACCAGGTTTAAGATATAATTTCGATAAAAAAGACGCTCATTATGCGCGTACAACATACGGAGGTCTTCAAACAACAGATCCGCAATTATTGGCTTTAAAAAAGCTGGTTTATTCTGATCAGGCATTTGACTCAAGTACTGACAACACAGATTTTTCAGGAAATATAACAGTTACTTTTAAAGCAAGTGACAAAATCAATGCTTATGGAACTTATGCCAAAAGTTACAAACCGGTTGGTGTAAATGTTGCCGGGCTTCCAACAGATTCAAAAGGTGCGCCATTGCTGGATCTTGCCGTAATCAGACCGGAAAAAGTAAATCATTTTGAAGTTGGGGTTAAAACTTCTCCTTTTAGAAATTCAATTTTCAACGTAGCAGTGTTTAGAACAGATATTAAGGATTTTCAAACTAATGTTCAGGCAGCTGAATTAGGTGTAAACCGCGGTTATCTTGCAAATGCAGATAAAGTTCGTGTACAAGGTGTTGAAGTAGATGGAAGTTTTGTGGTAAGTTCTAATTTAACTATTAATGGTGCAGTAACATATACAGATGGAACTTATGAGAAATTTACAAATGCACCGCTTCCTTTAGAAGAAACCGGAGCACCAGTATCTTTCAAAGATGTTTCCGGAACTAATCTTCCTGGTGCTTCAAGATGGGCAGGATCTTTAGGAGGTGAACTATCTCAAAGCGCAAGATTTTTTGGAAACGCAGGAAAAGTTTTCCTTGCTGTTGATTGTTATGCCCGTTCTGAATTTTCTTCAAGTCCATCGGCTTCAAAATATTTAGTCGTTCAGGGATATGCTATTTTTAATGCGCGTTTAGGTTTCCGCGCAACACAAGGTTTATCTGTTCACTTCTGGGGACGTAACCTTTTGAACAAAGATTACTACGAACAATTATTACCAGCAGGCGGAAACTCCGGACAATACGCAGGTGTGTTAGGTGACCAAAGAACATACGGTATTACATTGAAATACAACTTATAAATAGAATTAAAAGCTAAAACTAAATTAACGGGATACGTATAAAAGCGTATCTCGTTTTTTTTTATTGTAAACCGAAATCAAACAAGTATTTGATTTCGGTTTTTTTATTTCAAACTGTGAATGGACGAGATTTACAACAAACAAATATCTTATTCTATTAATTTTTAGGCTTTTAAAGGCTTTACAAAAAACCTTTAAATCAGAAATTTGCAATCATTTTCATCAGCTTTTCATAAAACATTATAAATCAGTTATTTATTGAAAAATAAATTCTGAATTTAAGTAATCACTATTTTAAAAAAACTACCAATGATTGTTTACGGAACACGTACAGTAAAAACAAAAAAAGAGCAGGCAGATACTATTACCTGTGCCGAGTGCGGTAAAACACATACAACACAAATTCAATATTATCAAAAATACTATCACATTTGGTTTGTTCCCGTGCATCCTCTATCCCGTTCAGGTGTAACTGTTTGCAGTAATTGCGGATATAGTACTGATAATTATGTAATGCCCGAATCGTATACCGAGGAATACAAAGCAAAGCTTCCATTTCCAAAAATTTGGTTTTTTACCGGTCTTATAATTGCTGCAATACTAACAGCAATCATTTATTTCAAATAACTTTAAAATTACCTGCGCACTCGTTTGCTGCAGTTTTAAATAACAAATAAAAGTATGAGAAAAATATATACCTCAAATGCATTAAATAGCATTATATTAATGGTAGCAGCAATATTATCATTGGCAATTGGTGCTCTTTGCTTTTTATTATTATTTAGCATTTCTGATAACACATCAGAATTGGCTGCCCTGCTTAAAAAGAGTCTTTTTGTTTTTCTAATCAGCGGTATTTCCTTTTTCGTACTGTCCCGCAAAATGCGTCCAAAAGAAAGTTTTGAACTATCAGAAAATGACATTACGATTATCAATCATAAAACCAAAGAAAGAAAACAGATACTTATTAAAGATATTACAAATGAAGTAAGCTTTTACAGTGGCAAAATGGCTTTATTACACCTTGCTTTTCAAGAAAATGATGGCGATGAGTGGCACATAATTAATCCGAAAGTGAAGAAGTACATGGAATTAATCAACCACTTTAAAAATCTTTACCATAAACACCGCACGCCAATCGTCGTTCAGCAGCAAAATAACGGCAGCAGTATTCTTTTCAGGACATCATCAGATAATCTAACAATCAGCCAGCTTACTCATTTACCTCATTCAAGATTAAGCAAATACAATAAAAACATTGTTGTATCTAAGACAAAAGTACTTATTGACAATAAAGAGTTTTTATTTAATGATATGCAAACTGCCGTCATAACGAATGACAGCAATATTGTAGCTTTTGATAAAAACAAGAGTGAAATGTTTGTTATTCGTTATTCGCAGATCACAAGTCCGGATGTGTTTTTAGAACTTTTAAAAAATGGTTTACAAAATGCTGCATCTTAAACACATAAGTTTTTGATTTAAGTTTAAATATACATTAAACCAACCGTATAATGTTCTTTTTAAGGCTTATACGGGCTATTCCTAAAAAATCATTCTTCGAAATTTGCATGTCAGATATATTCCATCTGATTTACAAATTATTTTTCAATGGCTTATAAATATAAACCATTTAAAATCTCAATTCACATTTCTAAATCTTCAGGTATTATTTCCTGTTGGACAGCAAAACAAAAACAAATCATACAATGGCAGAAAACAATTTATTTACGGCAATTTTAAATAATAAAATAGATCTCGCAGAACAGCTTCTTGAAAAAGAGAAATGCACTTTCGAAGAACTTCCTGCCAATAATCTTCAAATGTTTTATCGAAATATTTTAAATGCTAATGCTTTTCAATTTTTAAACGCATTAATAAAAGAAGAGTTGATCGAAACAGACCTCTACGAATATGACAGTTTCAAAAAGTCTGTTTTTTATAATATAGCGAAACATATCAATTGTGATCAACTGTTTATTAATTCATTAACTGATTTTTTATCAAATTTTAAAAACATTAATGATGAAGTAAGCGACCAAACCTTACTTGGCTTTATGTTAGAAGAAGAAGCAGATCCTGAAATTATCAGATGCTTAATTAATGCTGGCTGTCAAACTAATTTTAAGAACAATTTTGAGCAAAATTTAATTTTACAAGTTCTTAATAAAAGAATAGCAAGTACTGAAAAAACAGTCTCTTACCTAAACATACTTCTTGAAAACGGGGAAGACATTAACTGTAAAGATATTGAAGGTACAACTGCTTTAATATTAGCTGTAAAAAACAATTTAAAACCAGACATTACAGATTTGCTTTTACAACACAATGCTAATCCGAATGAACAGGATAACAAAGGAAATACAGCATTTTATTATGCCGCTGCTCAAACACTAAACCTGGAAATATTACAAATATTACTTGAATATGACAGTCCCGATTTTGAACTTCAAAATCAGGAAAAACAAACTATTATTTCATCATTTATGCAAATTATGAGCGGAAATGAGAGAGAAATAAAAATTTTAGAAAAGCTTTTAAATGCAGGTGCAGATTTAGAACAATCAGCTCCTTATTACAGCAATTTAAAATCTGGTGTAGACTGGCTTTCAGAGAAAAATACAGCAGTTTTAGAAAGTGTTTTGAAATCTGGGAATTTAAATTTAAACAATACTGACAATCAAGGAAATACACTACTTCATAAAATTTGTGCATTTGATATCCGGTTCGAAAAAGAAGCCGCTAAAGAAGTTTACAGAAAAGCAAAATTATTGATTGAACAAGGTGCGGATGTCACTATTACAAATAATAATAACGAGACACCTTTAATGCTTGCATCGAAAGACAATTTAAAAATAAAGACTGTCGAGCTGCTAATGGAAAAAATGGCATAAACACCAGTGTATTAACCTTTAAATTAAAAAAAAATGTCAATGTCTTTTATAATTGCCTGTGAAAATGGTAATAGAAAAATAGCCGAACTTATTCTAAAAAATAAAGAAGCTGATATTAAATATACGGATGAAAAAGGCAGAACAGCATTACATTATGCTGCACATCACGGTTACCTTGATATTGTAAAAATATTAATCGAAGAAGGTGCTGATCTTGATTATGAAGATCACAATGGAGAAACCCCTTTTTATTTTGCCTGCCTGCAAAAGCAAAAAACAATTGCTTTATACTTAATTGAAAAAGGTGCAAACATAAATATCAATGATAAGCACGGTAATAGTCTGCTTCATCTTACAGCATTTACAGGGCAAACAGAAGTACTGCTGCAGCTGATAGAAAAAGATATAGAAATCGATGCTGAAAACAAGGAAGGTAATACTGCTTTGTTAATTGCTGCCGGACAAAGAAATAAAGAAGTTGTTCAGGCATTAATTAATAAAGGTGCTGATGTCAATTCAATAAATAAGAATGGTGAAAACTCATTAATCGCAGCTGTTCGTTCGAAAAACATTCCAATGATATCGCTGTTGTTAGAAAATGGTGTCGATATCAA
Source organism: Flavobacterium sp. Root901 (assembly GCF_001429765.1). Taxonomy (GTDB): domain Bacteria; phylum Bacteroidota; class Bacteroidia; order Flavobacteriales; family Flavobacteriaceae; genus Flavobacterium. The sequence continues at coordinate 286,688 of NZ_LMJB01000008.1, read as the reverse complement.
TCATGTAAATCATGCTGGAGAAAGTTCTCTTTTAATTTCATGTTATGAAACAAACCGTGCCATGGTGCAGTTACTTGTCACTCATGGTGCTGATTTAAAAGCAGTAACTAAAGATGGCCTCTCTCCTATTTGGTATGCATGTTCCAATAATCAAAAAGAAATTGTAAGCCTATTTATTGATAATGGTCTTGATGTTAATTTCAGCAAACCACTTTCCGGAAATGAAACAAGTATGGAAAGTTATCTGGAATGGGTAATTACAGCTACTTCATTATCAGTAGAGTCTAGTTTCAGTTTACACAATTCTTACGATTACGGAGGCGAAAGCCTGCTTCATATTGCAGTTAAAAAAGGTAATCTGAGCATGGTGAAACTTTTAACAGAAAAAAATGCAGATATAAACATACAGGATGAATCTGGTAATTCTCCTCTCCATTACGCAGCAGCCAATGGGAAAAAAGATATTGTTCAGTTTTTACTAGATCAAAAAGCCAACTTCAATGTTGTGAATATAAAGGAACAAAAAGCTATTGACTATTCTAACATAAAAGGCTTTAATGAAATTACGGAACTCCTTCTAAAAGCCGGCTCTTCAGAAAGCACTTTAGCAAGTAGTCCTGTAAAGAATGAACAAAATGACTTAAACAGAACAACCGATAATATGGCCTTAAAGAAACAAGCTTTATTGGATCTTAAAGAATTATTTGATGCCGGGATTCTGTCAGAAGAAGAATTTAAAATTGAAAAAGATAAAATACTTAAAAGTTAACCTAATTATTAAATATTAAAGATGAATAAAATGAACAAAATGAAAAAAGCAAAACAGTTTTTTAATTTAAGTATAACTCTTGTATTTGCATTGTGCTTTCTATTAACAGGATGTGGAAAAGGAAATAAATCAGGAGAAACAACTGATTCTGGCAGCGAAAACACATCAGAAAGCGTCCGTTTTATAAATGGTACTTATGCAGTTATGACAATGCAAAATCAAGGAGATTATAATTTAGTGGGTGGTCAGGAAAAAAATGCATCTATAAAAGCATCTATAAAACAAATGCTGCAGCAATGGTGGTCAGTATCTGATTTAAATTCAGGAATGAAACAAGTACAGGAACTTACTTCTGAAAATGGTATGCAAAGTAAAGAATTTGTTAGTGAGGTAAAAGAACTTGGTATTGATAAAATGTCTAAAGAAGAGTTTCAGAAACAATTATCTTCAATTACAGACCAAGAGGAAAAAATTCATTTCCAATTATTATATGACGCTTATCATGATCTTGGTTACAATGCAGTTACAGGATGGGATCTTGGCAGAGCTAACTTTTTATTAACTAGTTTTTATGTAGCTGATTTTACAGATGAAAATACTGCTTTAGACAAATCATTAGAAGTGGCTAAACGTATTCAAAAAACTTTTAAATCTTGGGACGAATACAATAGAAGTTATATGTATGGCTATTTATACTGGAGTAATGAAGACCCAAAAGACAGTTCATCTAAATACGTTCAACGTCAAGGATTTATTGCTGAATTAAAAAAAGACACGAAAAGTCCATTTCAGGTAAAATGGAATACAAAATTAGAAAAAGACTGGAAATAATCCTTTAATAATATTAAATACAAAAACAAATGAGTGATACAATTCATGGCGTAAGCCTTCCAGACTATGCTGCCGCATTAGGGGCAATGTCAACTCACTTAATTAGCTTCGACGTAATAGCTGAAGCATTAAACATTACAGATGAACAGTGGACAGAAGTATGTACTAAATATCAATTTGCTGCCATGACTGACATGTCAACTTATATGCAGTATTTTGGTAATCCTTCCTTATCTCCAAAGTTCTCATCTATACTATCAGGCTCAGAAGATAATGCTTCATCAGGTAATTCAACTTTTAGCCAGCTTATGAATAATTTTGCAGGCTTATATGGTAATGATGATGAAGATGATGACGAAGAAGATGAATTCGAAAATATCGAACCGGTCCCTGACGATAAAAAACAACTGCTTGCTTTCGGCGCTATAATATTACATCAGCATCCTACAGACACATTTGAAATACATGGATATAAAAGTGATTTAAAAGCTATGCTCGAAAATGCCTGGAATATTACAGAAAATGACGATGCAATTGAAACACTTGATTGGCTGAAAGAGGAAGGACATCGGGCAGAAGAAGCTGAAATTGATGAAGATACTCAGGATGATATCGAAGAGTACGAAAAAGCTTTATCTCCATTAAAATTAAATATTGACGAAAAAGGAAGTCCGAAAGACATTGATGCATGGGATATAGAAAGGATAGCGTCTGTAGCGCGTTACTGCTATGCTGCTGGTTTTATAGATCAGCAAACTTGTCTTCAATATCTGGAAACTGCTGCTAAAATGGCGAAAGAAAGATATAATAACTGGTCAGAATATGCGTCATCATTTATGACAGGACGTGCCTTTATGTATGGAGGCAGCCCTGCAAATTTTGCAGCTGTAATACTAAACATGCTTAGCGACAAAAAAAGCATTTGGAACACCTATCCATTAAAGTAATCCTTAAATATATTTTTTAATAATTATTGCAGAGGGACTAAAAAAGCCCCTCTGCATAAAAAATATTTGATTAACTGGTTGTAAATAATAATCAAAGAAACAATGTTTGAAAAACAAATACACAATTAAAATAAAATGAACAATAATAACATACAAGAAATCCTTTTACGAGAACATAATCGTGATAAAAAATTAACCTATTATGCTTATGCCTTTTATGCAATAATTGGCGTCTTGGTTATAATTGTTTTATCCAATATTTTGTTGTCTCGTTTTAATGGAGAAGGAAGTACAGATACTCCTATTTATTACAAATTGATTATCCCTTTCATGATTATTGCATTTGGGTTTTCGATATTTAAAAAAGTAAAAGCGCTTAATGATCGACATTTATTAATAGAGCAGCTTTTTAATGATCTGAAAACAGGAAAAAAAGCTTCCTCAATAACACAATTTGTGGAGTATAAATTAATATTACCATTAGGAAAAATCAAAGTCAAACTTAATCCAATAAATTTTCTTACTTTCTCAGTACAAAATCAAGTCTACACAATACCGGTACCCGTTAGTATTGAACCAGATTTTAAGGTTTTACTAAGCGGTGTAAATATAGATCACGTCAATAACCTAAAAGAAAATCTTAATAATGCTGAAATAATTAAGACTACGGAATCTGTACCTTTAAAAACAATTGCCGAATTTAAAGAGTATGCTGATAATGAATTAGCCAGCATTATGGATAATCTCGAAAAAAGCCGTAAAAAAGGAATGAGCTTTTATATCATTTCTACAATTTTTTGCATTTTAATAGTTGGGGGTTTTATGATTTTCAATTATACAACAGCATTAAATACTACTACTAATACAGATTATGGAAGCTCAACATTTACAAGTTATATAATTGGCTTCGCAATAGTTTGCGCTTTAATCTATCTAGTATATATGCCCATAATGAAGAAAAAGCATCAGCAGATTGGTAACTCAGGAGAAAATTATACTTCATTTAAGGAACAAATTTTCAAGAAAATGATTGGCTTTATTAATCCTTCTTTTCAATATGTAGAACACGGCTACATCGGAGCAAAAGATTTATACGAATTGGGAATCCTTAAAGATAAAAATTATGACGTTACCGGGAATGATCAAATACTCGGTAGTCATAATGGAGTTCCGTTTCAATATAGTGATTTGCATATTACCTATATGCCAGTCATTCGTATGGAAAATGAATCACCTACAGAAGTCTTTTCAGGACAATTTTTTATAGCAAAATTCAATAAAACATTTAATACACAAATTGTAATTTCTCCAAAAACTGGAATTTCAGGTTTTATTACAGGTAACTCTTTTTCGTCGAATATAGTGAAGCCTTCTTCTAAAATAATGCTGGAAGATCCTGAATTTACAAAAATGTTTGATGTTTATTCTGATGATCAAATAGAAGCCCGTTACATCTTAACGCCAAGCACTATGCAATACATCAAGGATATTTCCAGTAAAGCAAAAGGAAATCTCTTTATCTTTTTCACTAATAATAAAGTAATAGCTGCAAACAATAATCGTACAAACAAATTTGAAACAGGAGTTACAACTAAGTTAAAACCGGAGTTGTTAGTTTCATTTTACGATGATCTGTACAAACAATTTTCTATTATTGATGATTTAAAACTTAATGTCAACATTTGGAAACAATAATCATTAAAACATTTCAATCATGACTGCATTCATTTTAAGCATCGCTGTAATTGTCACAATTATAATATATATTATTTCTGTTTACAACTCGCTTAATACCAGACGTAATCAAATTCAAAATGCGTTTTCTTCTTTAGATGCTTTATTTATCAAACGAAGTGAACTTATTCCAAATCTTATAACAATTGTAAAACAATATACTAATTACGAAAAAGATGTGTTGGAAAAAATAACGCAATTGCGTCAATTAAAATCCAATACAACTGAATATGCCGTAGATAGTGAGTCTAGCCAGATGATGAAACAAATCATGCTGCAGGTAGAAAATTATCCTGAATTAAGAGCAGACAGTCAATTCAGTAATTTACAGTATGTATGGAGTGAATCAGAAGAACAAATTTCTGCTGGCCGCCGCTATTTAAGTGCCTCTATTACTGATTACAATAACGGTCTTAGTACTTTTCCGGGAAATGTAATTGGTTCTAAGTGTGGGTTTACAAAACACGAATGGCAAATGGCAGCAGAAGCACAACGCCAAAATATCAATGCGGAAGATTTGTTTAATAAATAATTTAAATAAATCTCTAAATAATTACAGAAACGAGCTATGTAATATATAGCTCGTTTTTAATTGTCTCAAATCACAAAATAATATTTAAAACAAATTTTATTCTACTTTAAATTAATTGTTGTTGTATATATTCGCTGCCTGAATTATTGTTTGATGAAGATTTTTAAATTACTATTGATTGTGGGCGTGATAAGTCCTTTTTTATCGGCACAAAATGCAAAAAATACAGATCATCAAACACTTACGTGGATTCGCTATTACAATATTTTTCCCCTTTCTCAAAAATGGTCGATCCATTCCGAATTCGATAACCGAAGCTTTATTCATCCAATTCATCAAAATTTATTTGTAATCCGAGCGCAGGGACGATACCGAGCTTCTAAAATTGTTGATCTGGGAGGAGGAATTGCTTATTTCAATGTAAATACACAAAATCCAAATACTGATCCTGATTTTTCGATTCCGGAATATCGTTCACAACAAGATATCACATTCATCAACGATATCTCAAAAATTACCTTTCATAACCGTTTTCAGCTTGAAGAACGTTTTATACAAAAAGCCACAAACACAGAATTACTCCATGATTTTTCATTTGCCTATCGTTTCCGTTATCGGTTACAGTCAACTTTTAATCTTTGGGCAAAAGAAAAACGAAGTTTAAAAGGAACTATTTCCGATGAAATTTTATTCAATTTCGGAAAAGATAATAAACGAAATACTTTCGATCAGAATCGCTTTTATGTTGCACTTCGTTATCACATTAATCCTAATATTGGTCTGGAATTAGGTTATTTAAAAAGTTATCAAAGACGTTCCAGCGGAGTAGATTTTTATGACCGCGATATCATACGATTTACTTTATACCATAGAATTGACCGGAAGTTTTTATTTAGAGTTGATAAGACTTGCCGCCTTAGTCCTCTAAAACTTTGTTGCTTATCAAAAAACTAATCTCTTTGTCTTCTCTTTCCACCTTTTTCAGATCCTGTAAAGTTTCCAATTTTATAAGCCAGAGAGAACATTACATAACGTCTTAAAACCGTATTTTCTTCATCTCGAATGGCTGTTGCCGAAATAGTTCTTGTAGCACTTAAATTCTGATTTAGGACATCATACACTTTTACTTTGGCATAAAGTTTTTTATCTAAAAATCCATAAGATATACTGGTATTCCATAAATAGAAATCTTTTTTGAAATCTCCGGAAATATTAGAATTATATGTATAACCAAAATCATTTCCAAAAATTAAATTTTCTGGCCAGTATGTTGTGGTCTGCAAATTAATTCGGTGTACAACATTTGAAGTTGCATCTCTTGAATAATTTTCATATTTCGATTGGTTATAAGATAAATTATAGGATGGTGCAATGGTTAATATTTCTCCATAATCATAGGACAGATATACTTTTGGTGTAATCGAAGTCGATTTTGCATTGTATAAAACTGCATTTGTAAATCCTTTGTCAAAAGTGTATCCTGCGTTTAAACCTAATCCATATCGTAAAGTATGAGCACCTGATTTTACAGACTGATTCCAGTTTGCACCAATAGATGCATTATAAACCCCAGAAATATTTACATAAGTGGTCGTTCTTTTTCCGCTTTCATCATAAATAGAAGTCGACACAATATCGTTATCATAATAATCTCCTTTTAAATACACACTATAACCGGAACGAGAACGGAAATCATAATTTTTGAAATTGAAATTAATACTGCTTTTTTCAACAGGATGCAAATCTGGATTTCCGACAATTGTATTCAACGGATTATTAAGATTTACAACCGGCATTAATTGTGCTGCTGATGGTAATGCATTGGAATAATCGTATTTGAATGAAAGGTTTTTAGAACGATTAAATTTGTATCTGAATATCGCTGTGGCAAAAGGCAGTGCATATTTTTTTTCTAAATCTGTTGCATTATTCAGATATAAGGAATGATTATCAAAATTTACAATTGATGTTCTGCTGTCCAGATTCAGCGTAAATTTATTTTTTTGCAATGTGATGCCAACTTTTGGCGTAATGGAGTTTTGCACAGAACTTGTATAATTACTTAAAGATAAATTTAAATCATTATATTCTTGTGTATCAGGATCAAAGTTAAACGTTTTCTCATCATTTACCGTACTTTTCCAATCAAAATCAGATCCAAATCTCACTCTTAAAGAATCTGTTATAGGCTCTGTGTATTCGATATCTGCCGAATAAGAATCGCTGCTGTTTTTCTTTTTAGTAGTTTGATTTCTTTCGTCATTTGGCTGATTATCCTGATAGAAAATGGTTTCTGAAATATTTAAACCATTTGACTCACTGTTTGTGTTGTTATTTGTAAAAACAAAACTTAAATTTCTTGATTTCTTTTCAAAAGTTTTATTAAAGTTAATCGTGTTTCCAAAATTAAGATTATCACTTTCGGCATAAGACTTTGAATTACTTTCATTTAAAGCGTTTCCATTTTCATCTTCAGAAAAACTTGATGAAGTCGAATTGCTGTTTGTCCGGGACTGATTTAATTTTGGCGCCACAACAATTCGAATACTTGGATTAATTTTATATTCCAATTCAAAATTGACATTATTTCCCGTACTTTCATTTCTTGTTTTAGAATCTGATTCGGTAATTATATTTCCGGTTGGCAGGAAACTAAGCTGGTTCGATTTACTATCGTTATTATTAATTGTATTCGAAAAATTATAACTTCCCATAGCAAGGAGATCTTTTGTCCAGTCATCAGAATAATTCAATCCCAGTAAATTTGATTGTGTAATTCCTTTACCGCTGCTTCCTGAGTTGGAACTTCCTCCCCTGCTGTTTCTTCCGCCGCCCATATTATCAAAAACATCATCCATAGAAAATCCGGTCGAATTGATATTGTTTGACGAAGCCAGAAGACTGATTTTTTGTTTGTTATTAAAATAATTCAGGTTAACATTGGCTTCATAACGATCGTCTGTGCCGTAACCGCCCATTACTTTTCCAAAATAACCTTTGTTTTTCTTTTCATCGATTGTGATATTAATACTCGAAAAATCAGAAGTTGATTCTTGTTTTGACAGTTCTTCTTTTTTGGTTTTAAAATCTGAAACCTGAACTTTTTTAATAATATCTGCCGGTAAATTTTTAATCGCAATGGCTCCGTCTTTGTCAAAAAATGTTTTTCCATTGACTAAAACCTGATTAACCTCCCGGCCATTTACCGTAATTTTTCCATCATTATCGACATCAAAACCCGGTAATTGTTTTAGTAACGTTTCGACATTAGAGTCCGGACGAACTTTATAGGATGCTGCATTAAATTCTAAAGTATCTTTTTTTATTGTTATAGGCGCTGCTTCCGTTTTAATAACAACATCGTTTAGGGCATTTACATTTTCAAGCATATATATTTTACCAAAATCTTTGCTTTCTGTAAGTCCTTTATACTCTTCAAAATAAGTTTGATATCCCATATAACTTACCTTTAGGAAAACAGGTTTGTCATATTTTTTAATATCCATCCTAAAAGCGCCATTTTTATCTGTGGTCGCATATTCAATAACGGTGGAATCTTTTACAGTAGTGAAATAAACAGTTGCCATTTCCAACGGTAATTGGGTGTTGACATCTAAAATTGCTCCTTTAATAGTAATATCATTCTGTGCAGTAGCAGCAGAGACAAAAAGGAAGAAAAACGATAAAAATGAATAAATTCTGGTCATAAAAATTTGGTTAGTCAGATGGTTAGACTACAAAAAACGAAAAAGGTTTAATTGTAGTTTTTACATTTATTCAAATAATATGCCATTAAAAATTAATTATAAAAAAAAGTCCCAAAAATGGGGACTTTTTTTATTTCTCTCTGATATAAATATCGATCGGGACTCCTGCGAAATCCCAGTTATCACGAATTTTATTTTCCAGATATCTTTTATATGGTTCTTTAACATATTGCGGCATATTGGCAAAAAACACAAACTGAGGTGTCTGCGTTGGCAATTGCATACAATATTTAATTTTTACATATTTACCTTTGGTTGCCGGCGGCGGATAAGCTTCAATTACTTTCAGCATATATTCGTTGAATTTAGAAGTCGCAATTCTTTGTTTTCTGTTTTCAAAAACCTGAACTGTAGCTTCCAAAGCTTTCAACAAACGTTGTTTTGTTAAAGCCGAAACGAACAAAATAGGCACATCTGTAAAAGGCATTAATTCTTTACGGATTTTCTCTTCGTAATCACGGCTTGACATGGTATCTTTTTCAACCAAATCCCATTTGTTTACTAAGATTACAACGCCTTTTCTGTTTTTTTCTGCCAGCCAGAAAATACTTTGGTCCTGGCCTTCAAAACCACGGGTTGCATCGATTACTAATATACAAACGTCTGCATGCTCAATTGCTCTTACAGAACGCATTACAGAGTAAAATTCTAAATCTTCTTTAACTTTTGCTTTACGACGAATTCCGGCAGTATCAACCAAATTGAATTCGAAACCAAAACGATCAAATTTTGTATCGATTGCATCACGGGTTGTTCCTGCAATATCTGTTACGATATAACGATCCTGACCTATTAATGCATTAATAAAGCTAGATTTCCCGGCATTCGGGCGTCCTACAACTGCAAAACGAGGTAATTCTTCTGTAACCTCAACTGGTTCTTTTTCCGGAAAGGCATCAATTAAAGCATCTAATAAATCTCCTGTTCCGCTTCCTGAAATACTTGCGAAAGTAAAATAATCTCCTAAACCAAGATTATAAAACTCAATCGCATCTTTTTCACGCATTGCGTTATCTACTTTGTTTACAGCCAATAAAACCGGTTTTGTTACTTTACGAAGCAGCTTTGCAACTGTTTCATCCATTGGTGTAATACCTTCTTCTACATCCACTACAAAAATAATAACATCGGCTTCGTCGATAGCAAGTTCTACCTGTTTACGGATTTCACCCTCAAATACGTCATCAGATCCGCGAACGTATCCTCCGGTATCAATGACAGAAAACTCTTTTCCGTTCCACTCGCTTTTACCATAGTTTCTATCACGGGTAACCCCAGATACTGAATCTACAATAGCTTCTCTTCTTTGTATCAGCCTATTAAAAAGGGTCGATTTCCCTACATTAGGTCTTCCTACTATCGCAACAATGTTATTCATTTTTTTGAATTTTAGATTTTGGATCTTAGATTTTAGATTTTGTTTTGAGCAAAATCGTATAAACCGTTAATCCAAAATGCTGTGTTTTAATTTTTTGCAAAGGTAGTTAAAAAAAGCTGCTATGCTAATAAGTTTCTAAGTACCTGAGATTTTTGTTAAATTTTGTTTCAAGTTTTGGCTTTCAGGTTTTAAAAACTGAAAAATAAAACGATCCTGTTTTTTAGGAGCTATTTCCAGCTGTCCACTATATCTTTTGCGGCGAACCCCGCCACAAAAGGATGCCGTTTCCATCTGGGCTAGGACATCACGGTTTCAGGAATATTTCGTTTAAAAATTTAAATTATTGTTTTCTAAGCCAGCCTAATAATCTTTTATTTTCGATTTTGTATTTACCTTCCTGATTATCAAAAGCAATAACTTCTCGTGAACTGCTAAATGGCCCGGGATTTTGCTGAATAATTTCGATTTCATTTTCAGAAACTTTAGAAATTATAGCTACGTGACCAAATTTATTCCATAATGAACCTGAAAAAATTACTAAATCTCCAACTTCAGGTTTTGCTATACTGGGATTTATATATTGGATTAAATCTCGTTTTGGATTCAAATTGCCATCTTTAACATTAGGATCAAAGAAATCTTTTGCATGTCCGTATGAATCCGGCATTTTATGATTGAGGTGTTCGTAATAATATCTTTTTACAAATTCAACACATTGATATTTAAGACCTAAGTTATAATTATCTTTTGTAACGTTTCTTTCTACAACATTGTCAACACCGCCATTGTAATAAACTTTTACACCATGTAAGCTATCCATTGCCTGACCTATTTTATAATTGAAGTTTAAGTTTATTTTTTTTACAGTTTTTATTCCTGCAAAAGCCAAAACTAAAACTGAAACAATTAACAGCGTCACTTTTCTAATATTCATTTAGTCTCTTTTAAAAATCTAAATTTATGAGTTTTCTATGCGTGAGGGATAGAAGTGAAAATCCTTTTGCGCCGGGGTTCGGCGGAAAAGATTGTAACGGATAGCCCGGCCCGGAGGGACACGCCCAAAATTTACTACTGATTATATCCAAATCTTTTCAGCATATTGGCGTTGCTTCTCCAGTTTTTATTCACTTTTACATAAAGTTCAATGTGAATTTGTTTTCCGAAGAATTTCTCTAAATCAACACGGGCATCCATTCCTACTTTCTTTAAAGCGGCACCTTTATGCCCAATAATGATTCCTTTTTGAGTATCGCGCTCTACCATAATTACAGAACGGATTCTGATGATATTTTCATCTTCTAAAAATTCTTCGGTCACGATTTCAACTGCATACGGAATCTCTTTACTATAATTCAGCAAGATTTTTTCGCGAATGGTTTCGTTAACAAAAAAACGTTCCGGCTTATCTGTTAACTGATCTTTAGGATAATAGGCTGGGGATTCAGGAAGTAATTCGATAATTCTTCCGAAAACTTCGGGAACATTAAAATTCTGTAATGCTGAGATTGGGAAAATTTCTGCATTTGGCAGCTTCTCTTTCCAAAAACCAACTTGTTCTTCTAATTGCTCCTGATTCGAATTATCGATTTTATTTAACAATAGCAAAACCGGAATTTTAGCATAAAAGATTTTATTAAAGAAATCTTCATCTTTTAAATGCTGCTCTCCTATTTCGACCATGTAAATTAAAACATCAGCATCCTCAAAAGCCGACTTTACAAAGTTCATCATCGACTCCTGCATTTCGTAAGCCGGTTTAATGATTCCGGGAGTATCTGAAAGTACCATTTGAAAATCTTCACCATTTACAATTCCAAGAATTCTATGACGTGTAGTTTGGGCTTTTGATGTTATGATTGATAATCTTTCTCCAACAAAGGCATTCATCAAAGTTGATTTTCCAACGTTTGGATTTCCAATGATATTTACGAAACCTGCTTTATGTGACATTTTGAGTATAATTTATTTTGCAAAGGTAGTCATATCAAGTTAATACAGAAAATAAAACATTTTTTAAAATTTTCGTTGGAATTCACAAAAATCGGCGTATATTTGCACCCGAAACATCGCGGGATAGAGCAGTAGGCAGCTCGTCGGGCTCATAACCCGAAGGTCACAGGTTCGAGTCCTGTTCCCGCTACCAAGTAAAGCTTCAGAGAAATCTGAAGCTTTTTTTATATTCTGAAGTAAAAGATCATTTCGTTAAAAAAGTGGCATTTGATTAATGATTTATCGCTTAATATTCGGATTTACAAAAAAAGAGAACAAATTATTATCATACTTTATATTTTAAAAACCATAATTAAATACCATGCTTAAGAAAAACAACCCCCAAATTGTGATTTATATTCTTTTAAGTTTATTTTTTTCCATTAGCTCATTTTCTCAAAAAAGTATTTATGCCGGAATTGAAATTGGACGCAGAGCCATCAAAGTTTCTGTTTTAGATGTTAGCAATATTAAAAAAGCGGATTATAAAATTCTTTCTTTCTGGACTGAAAGAATTCCATTTGCAGATCATATTGCTGCTTCCGGAGAACTTACCACAGAAGACATTAACAGAACAAGCTCCACAGTTGCTGATCAGTTAAAAAAAATAAGAGCAGAGTATAAAATTCTCGAAGAAAATATCTTTATCGTTGCTGCTCCCGTTTTTCAATCTGCGCGTAATGTTGATGTTTTAAAAAACAAAATTTCTTCTCTTACAAACAAAGAATTAGAAATACTGGATGTTAATGAAGAAGCAAAAACACTAGTTAAAGGCGCTATACCTCCGGTTGATTATTCTAACGCTTTTCTTCTTGACATTGGAGCGCAGACTACTAAAGGCGGATATATTGATGAACTTAAAGACAATAAATTAGAGTTTATACCTTTAGCTTTGGATTTTGGTACAATGACACTTACTGATGCAGTTGAGAAAACAGTTGTAAACAAAAGCCAGGTAAATGATATGTCGACTTACCAGGAAAAATCTTTTGACTTTAACCCTATCCTGCGCAAAAAAACAAAAGAATTGTTTGATGCCAATCCTCCTTTACAAAAAAAGGATAAATTATATTTATCTGGTGGAGCTGTCTGGGCATTTTCGACATTATATTATAACGAAAATATTAAAGAACATTATGTTACTTTAAGCTTACAGGACGTTATCGATTATGATGCTATTTTAAAAAACAATTTTATTAAGTTTACTACTCTTGCTAAAACAAACAGCGAAGCGGCAAGAGTTTTAAGCACTTATGACCAAAAATATCTTATCTCAGCAAATAATATATTAGTTACTTGTCTGGAAAGTATTCCAAATTTAGATGCAAAGAAAATATACTTTGTAAAAGAAGGACAGGTAATCTGGCTTATCTCCTACATTGCAGATCGTTCTAAAAAGATAAATACTAATTTTTAAGAAATATTCTTTATCCAATTTTACAAAGAGAACTTATTCTTAAGTTCTCTTTTTTTATTTTATAAAATCAAAGCTTACTCACTCTTCTATTTTTAATTTTGCAGTTCAAATAACTTTTACTGACAAAATTAACTCCTCTGAAATACCGAAACACTTCATTTTCAACTCAACTATTTTCGAAGTCTCTTCCATAAAATTCCAATGTTTTTTGTACGTCTGGCGCTTCTTTTTGATCAAAGCCAAAAAGCCTCACGATAACAAACAATTATTTGATTTTCAATATTTTAAACAGTGAAAATACGCTAAAAAAAGGGGGATTTTCCCCTTTTATCATAGCCTTTCATTGTTCTAATTTAGCCAAATATATAAGCCTTGTTTTCATTACAAGTTTAGGTAAAACCAGAACCCCATCTCTGTTTTCCAATCTGCACCGTTAAACTGATTCTCAGTAGAATTTTATTAAAGTATTATCATAAGCTATTTCAAGATGATTTATGAAGTGATTCAAATAATTGCAGAGCAAGTAAACAGCTATCTCGAAGAAATCGGGTTAGAGAAAACAGTTGTGCCTGAAAATATTGCTTTTTTAGAAGCACAAAATAATGATCTGGAAAATCCTTTAAAAGATGGTGTGGCACTAACGCTAATTAATTTAGATGAAGAAGCCACTTTAAAAAACTTCCCAAATCATATTGTTGAAAACACTAAAACTATTTATAGAAACAGCATCATCAATTTAAATCTGTATTTGCTGTTTAGCGCTAACAGAGATAAGTATATCAATTCTCTTAATGATATTTCGAAAATTATTGAATTTTTCCAAGGGAAAAAACTTTTTACCCAAGCCAATACCATCTACAACAGAAACAGTAGTGCCATGAACAATCTGGACAACTTTAGATTTACGGTTGAACTCTACACTCCCACTTTTGAAGAACTAAATTATATCTGGGGAACGTTGGGCGGTAAACAGCTTCCATCGGCTTTATATAAAGTAAGCATGATCCAAATTGAACGCAATATTGTACAAGCAGAAGGACAGCTCATTGGCGAATTTACAGGAATAACCAAAAGAAAAGAACAGTCATGAGTTATACTGCTTCATATGGATTGTTGTTTGAAGTAACACTTCTTCATAATTATTTTTTGAATAATGGAGAAGAGACTTTTGCAAGTATGACAAATGCTGATAAAGAAAAAATGCTGCAGTCATTTAACACAGATGTATTTGCAACAATAACACCAGCTATAGAAACCAATATTGTATTCAAAAACTACAAAATGGTATTTAAGAAAACCAAAACAGGTTTCAGAATATACATCAAAGTAAAAGAAACAGATGAATTTGATCCCTTTATAAAAATCCCCGGAGATTTGAACTTAAAATTTTTAATTAAAATTAATGATCCTCAATTTGAAAATTATACTAATCTTGATTTTGCTTTTACTCAGGCATATCTTTTCAGTAATGTCAAACCATTGACTGAACCCGTTTCATTTGAATATCTTCCAAAGATAAGTGACAACAAACTAATTTCTAATGCGTATTTAGTATCTGAAGAAACTACTGCCCATGTGATTTCAAAACTGCAGCCGTCAGAACAACAAAGTGTCTTTGGGCTTATTTCGCTCACAGCCAAAGGCGATAACAGTTCCGGAAACATTGTAAACAATTTGGGAAAAATGGTAAGTCCGAATTTTAAAATTCATTTCGATAATCGAAAAACACTTTGGAAATATATCAACCGCAAAGCAGGAACCGAAATTAAAACCAATGCCGCAAAACCATTAACGCGCTCCGGTTTTGTTGAAATTGACCCGCTTACCGATTTTACGCCCGCACAGCCGGCAGAAAGTCAATATCCAAATCCATCTGTAAAATCAATAACAAAAATCAATAGTGATTACTATTCGGAAATATTTATTTAATAATTAAAAAACAAATCAATTATGGCAACAACTTACAAAACGCCTGGAGTATATGTTGAGGAAATCGTAAAGTTTCCTCCTTCTGTTGCCCAGGTAGAGACAGCGATTCCCTGTTTTATTGGCTATACTGAAAAAGCCACAAACAAGATTAATGGAGATTTGAAATTAAAACCTACAAGGATAACATCTCTTTTAGAATACGAACGCTTTTTTGGCTTTGCAAAACCAGAAACAACAATTAGTGTTACCATTAATGATGTTTCAACTGATAATGGAGATACAAGATCTATCGTTGTGGATCAGCCAACTTTAAAACAGCCTTTTCTGATGTATTATTCAATGCAGTTGTTTTTTGCAAATGGCGGTGGTCCTTGCTACATTATTTCGGTAGGGCGTTATGGAAATGATTTAGATGAGACAGACACTCCTGTTGCAGCAATTAATAACAGCACTGCATTAAACGACGGATTAGAAGAATTAGAAAAAGTAGACGAACCAACACTAATTGTATTTCCCGATGCCACACAAGTAAGCGGAATAACTACAACTGATTTCTACGGATTATACAATAATGCATTAATGCAATGCCAGAATCTTCAGGACAGATTTACCTTAATAGATACTTTAAGTTATGATGAGTCAAGTCCGACAGATTCTAACATAGATGCTTTAAGAGATAAGATCAGTTCTGAAAAAGATACTATTAAATACGGAGCTGTTTATTATCCTCATCTGGAAACCATTCTGGACTATGCTTTTGACAGCAGTAAAATTATCTTAAAACATTACTCCTATACTGCAAAAGCGTATGATCAAATCGCTGCGGGACTGGTAACTATTGAAAATCCAACTACAGGGATTGATGCGACTGTAGCCAAATTAATTGATGTTACCACTGTTCCCGGAAATATTTCCGGACAAATGAGCGATTTGTTTTTACAGATGTACAGTAACGATGCAACCGGTTTTGATTTAGGCGGAACCTTTGTTAGCAACCCAGCCAAAAAAACAGCTTTTCTGAATAAACTGAATACGCTGCTTACTTCATTAGAAAGTTTATCGCTTTTGAGAAATTCGCTGAACGACGAAGCAAATGCAGCAATCAGCACAATATCTGATGAAGATATGGTTATTGCAAATACTATTACAAGTGCTTTGACTACATTTAATCTGAACTTCACTGATGCAAATAAAATTGACTCTGTATATAAAAATTTAAAAACATTAAAAAAGAAAATACAGGATGAGAATGCAACCGCCAAACTGCTTAAAATCATATCAACAGATACTGTAAGTTTTGAGAAAGAATTGAAAAAGCTTGTAGATTATACTCCGTTGAATACTCAAACTGCAATTACGGTAGTTACAAATAATTTTTCCGGTATTAAAGCAAACCTGCTTTCACTTTTAAATGCCATTAAATCTGTTAATGGAAAGGATGTAAATAATGGAGCACTAAACGGAAGAAAATTAAGCACTTTAGAAAGTATTGACAATGTGACCTTCAATAAGATCCTTACTGAAATTTACAACCTTCCAATAACACTTCCTCCAAGCTCAGCTATTGCGGGAGTTTATGCCAGAGTTGACAGAGACAGAGGCGTATGGAAAGCACCTGCAAATGTAAGTCTGAACTATGTGATACAACCAACCGTTAAAATAACAAATACCATTCAGGACAACTTGAATGTTGATACTGTCGCAGGTAAATCTATCAATGCTATCAGAACCTTTACCGGCAAAGGAACCTTGGTTTGGGGGTCAAGAACCTTAGCCGGTAACGATAGTGAATGGCGTTATGTACCCGTTCGACGTTTCTTTAATATGGCCGAAGAATCCATTAAAAAAGCAACCGAGCAGTTTGTTTTTGAACCTAACGATGCCAATACCTGGATAAGAGTAAGAGCTATGATTGAGAATTTCTTAATTCTTCAATGGCGAGCCGGGGCTTTGGCCGGAGCAAAACCAGAGCAGGCATTCTATGTAAGAATTGGGCTGGGACAAACCATGTCTGCGATGGATATTTTAGATGGTAAAATGATAATCGAAATCGGTATGGCAGTAGTTCGTCCGGCTGAGTTCATCATTCTTCGTTTCTCTCACAAAATGCAGGAATCTTAATTAAATCATCATTAAAAAAATATAGATCATGAGTTATCCATTAGCAAAGTTTCATTTCTCAGTTGACTGGGGTGGAACAAAAATAGGTTTTACAGAAGTTTCCGGATTAGATGTAGAAACCGAGGTTATTGAGTACCGCCAGGGCGCAAGTCCGGAATACAGTAAAATCAAGATGCCGGGTATGCAGAAGTTCTCTAACATTACCATGAAAAGAGGCACTTTTAAAAGTGATAATGAATATTACGCCTGGTGGAACACGGTAAAACTAAACACCATCGAAAGACGCGATATTACCATTAAATTACTTAACGAGGAGCACGAACCGGTGATTACCTGGAAAGTAAAAAATGCATGGCCTACAAAAGTTCAGTCAACTGATTTAAAAGCCGATGGAAACGAAGTTGCCATCGAGTCTATAGAATTGGTTCATGAAGGTTTATCTATTCAAAATGACTAATCATGGCTAATTATTATCCACCCGTAGGCTTTCATTTTCTGGTTGAATTTGATCAACTGGGCACAAAAGAAAAAGACCATGAATTTCAATCCGTATCCGGACTTTCTGTGGATCTTGAAACGGAAGAAATTGTCGAGGGTGGAGAAAACAGATTCAAACACAAACTTCCTGTAAAAACCAAATATCCCAATTTGGTTTTAAAAAGGGGGATACTTATTGATTCTGATGTAATTGAATGGTGCCGAAAAGCAATAGAAAATTTTGAATTTAAGCCCGTAGACTTAACGGTAAAACTCCTGAATCAGGACCACGAACCTTTAATGCACTGGAAAGTAATACATGCCTATCCAGTAAAATGGGCTGTTGAAGATTTTAGTGCTTTAGAAAGCAAAATTGTTATTGAAAGCTTTGAGCTTGCTTATAATTATTTCACACTTCATAAAAAATAGTTTTATCATGCCAATTGAAATTAAAGAGCTTCACATTAAAATAAACGTGAACGAAAACGCAAATTCGGGTGCAAAACCAGCTTCTTCTTCATCTAACAATGAAAAAGATAATGTGGCTGAGTGTGTCGAGCAGGTAATGAAGATTATAGAACGAAAAAAAGAACGCTGATGGCAACAACTACTGGTGAATTAAAAAAACTGAAGATCATTGCCTATAGCGATCCTCAATTCAATAATCCAATTTCGGATATTGAAGAGTTCGTTACGCTGATGAATCCCGAAAAATATACTTTTCATTACAAGATTGAGCAAGATACAACTCAGGCTGCCGGAACAAGCAGTCCTGCGCCAAGATTTACAGCAATTGCTCCGGAAGAATTAGAACTGGATTTTCTATTTGACCGGACAGGTGTTATTGCCGGCAAGGAAACTACCGAAAATGGTGTAATTGAAGACATTGAGCATTTTAGAAAATTAATTCTTGAATATAATGGTACAGAACATAAGCCAAACTATTTAAAAATTGCCTGGGGAAGCTTGTTATTCAAAGGGTCTCTCACCGAAATGACCATTGAGTATAAACTTTTCAGACCGGATGGAACACCGATCAGAGCCATTGCAAAAGGCAAATTTAAAGGAGTTGTTGAGGATGAATTACGAGCAAAACAGCAAAACAATCAATCTCCTGATTTAACACATACCAGAATTGTAAAAGCCGGCGATACACTGCCGTTAATGTCTTTTAAAATCTATGGCGATTCAAAATATTATCTCGAAGTAGCAAGAGCCAACAAGCTTATCAATTTCAGAAAATTAAAAATTGGTCAGAAAATATTTTTTCCTCCTCTGCAAAAACAACAATAAATGAACAATAGCGGCGTCATACAAACCAGTAAAAGTGCAGATTTAGTAACGCACAAATTACTCATTGAAGGAACTGAGCTGTCCGGTATTTACCAGGTGATGAGCATTGTTGTTCATAATGAGGTGAACAGAGTACCTATGGCGCAAATTGTTTTGACTGATGGAGATGCTGCTGCACGAGATTTTAAATTAAGTAATGAAGATTTGCTCATTCCCGGGAAAAAAATTGAAATAAAAGTGGGCTATCACAGCGATGATGAAACTATTTACAAAGGAATAGTTGTAAAACATTCCATAAAAATAAAAGATAATTCATCCCTGTTAATTGTAGAATGCAAAGACGAAGCCGTAAAACTGACGATTGGGAGAAAAAGCAAATATTTTTATGATGTAAAAGACAGTGATGCTTTTGAAGATATTATAGGCACTTACGGGTTACAAAAAGAGGTGGAAAGCACTAATTATAGTCATAAAGAGTTAGTACAGTATAATACTTCCGATTGGGATTTTATTGTCTCACGTGCGCAGGCCAACGGAAAATTATGTTTTGTTGAAAACGGCGAAATATCGATTAAAAAACCAGATCTCACTTCTGAACCAGTCGAAACGGTATCTTTTGGTTCCAGTATGCTCGATTTTGATGCCGAAATTGATGCCAGAAATCAGTTTGCCAAAGTTTCCTCTTACAGCTGGAATGCATCAAATCAGGAATTATTAGAAATTGAAGCCAAAGATCCCAGCGTGAGCCTGAACGGAAATTTATCTCCTTCGGATTTATCCGATATCGTAAAACTGGAAAACTTAGAATTGCGACACGGCGGTCATGTTACCGATACTGCACTGCAGGATTGGGCCGATGCAAAATTATTATTTCAGCAGCTTTCAAAAGTTCGTGGAAGAGTAAAATTTCAAGGCATTCCCGCTGTAAAACCCAACACCATTATTACACTTGAAGGCGTTGGAGATCGTTTTAACGGCAAAGCATATATAACAGGAGTTTTTCATGAAATTGCAAATGGCAACTGGACTGTAAACGTACAGTTTGGATTAAATCCTGAATGGTTTTCTGAAACTTATGATATCAATACTCCATCAGCTTCTGGAATAATTCCATCCATAAAAGGATTGCATATTGGTATTGTAACCCAGCTTCAGGATGATCCTGACAGCGAAGACCGAATTTTGGTAAAAATCCCAATTATCAATAACGAAGAACAGGGAATTTGGTGCAGAGTCGCTGCGCTGGATGCAGGTGATAACAGAGGTACTTTTTTCAGGCCGGAAATTGAGGACGAAGTAATTATCGGCTTCATCAATGAAGATCCTAATGATGCGGTTG
Organism: Flavobacterium sp. Root901; assembly: GCF_001429765.1. Classification (GTDB taxonomy): domain Bacteria; phylum Bacteroidota; class Bacteroidia; order Flavobacteriales; family Flavobacteriaceae; genus Flavobacterium. The sequence continues at coordinate 266,165 of NZ_LMJB01000008.1, read as the reverse complement.
TATTAGGAATGCTCCACAGCAGTGCAAAACCAGCTCCTCTGAAAGCATCTGATGATAACCATCAAAAAGGGATTTTTACAAGAAGCGAAATGAAAGTCCTGTTTGATGATGATAAAAAATCAATAGCCATTGAAACGCCGGCAGGCAAAAAAATAACACTCGACGAAGACAAAGGATCTATAGTTGTGGAAGATGAAAATTCGAATGTAATTACCATTGACAGCGCAGGAATAAAGATGGAAAGTGCGGGCGATATTTCGATAAAAGCAACAGGCGATGTAAAAATTGAAGGTACGAATGTAAATCTAAAAGCAACTGCTCAATTTAAAGCCGAAGGCAGTGCCGGAGCAGAAATGTCATCGGCTGCGGTGGCGATAGTTAAAGGCAGTATTGTACAGATCAATTAAATTATTGTGTTTTCTTTCTGTCTGTTCTTAAACTCATAAACAGATACATTAACCCTAAAATAAATAATTATGGGAGCACCAGCCGCAAGAATCAATGATATGCATGTCTGCCCAATGGTAACAGCAACTGTACCTCATGTAGGCGGACCAATAATACCGCCAGGATCGCCTACAGTATTGATAGGCGGTATGCCAGCAGCCTGCTTAGGAGATATGATCGTTTGTTCAGGACCGCCGGATAGTATTATAGCGGGATCAAGTACAGTACTGATTGGAGGAAAACCAGCAGCAAGAATGGGAGATTCAACTGCACATGGCGGAACAATTATAATAGGATGCCCAACCGTTTTAATAGGTTAATTATGGAAAATAAAGAAGCATTTTTAGGTACCGGATGGAGTTTTCCTCCAGAGTTTAAAAAGAATATCAAAGCAGTCGTAATGACATCGGACGAGGCAGATATTAAAAGCAGTCTGGAGATATTACTTTCTACCAAAATTGGCGAACGCATTATGCTGCCCAGATATGGATGCAATATGGATGAATTAATTTTTGGAACATTAGACAGAACACTTAAAACCTATGTTTCAGAATTAATAAAAACGGCCATTTTATATTACGAACCCCGAATTGATGTTGAAAAAATTGACATCACGCAAGGCGATGATTTAGAAGGAGAATTATTGGTCATAATCGATTACAAAATAAGAAGTACAAACTCAAGAAGCAATCTTGTATATCCATTTTACAAAGGAGAAGGCACTAATATTTAAAAGTTTATAAGCTATGAGCACCAACAGCGGCCAGATAGATAATGTTATTTTTAAAAGAAATGGGGTCAACCAGGAAGAACGCTTTAGTGACGCACTAGAGCCAGGCAACCTGAAACTTCATGATTTTACTATTGAGGATTGGCTGCTATTTGCTTATAATTTTGCCAAGCAGGTGAATTTTTTCGATATTGATAACGATAAAAATCCAGAAGGCGACTGGCAGGAATTTTTCAGCTATTTCGGGTTTTCAAAAGACGATCTTCCGGATGGTATTCCGAAAAGAACTGATAAGGAATATGCTGCTTTAAAAGAAAGTATCACGAAAACATTATCTACTGCTTTTGTAAATCAAGACCTTACTCCTCACATGACTTTGTTTGTGTGTTTCCTGAAATTATTGGAATTATCACAAAACAAACTTAACCTGATTACAAAAAAGCATTTAGACTTTTTTTATAAAGACATACTTCAGATCGAGAAACTTCCGGCAAAAGCAGATAAGGTGAATATCATTTTTGAACTGGCCAAAAAAATTGCCGAAGAAAAAATTGCCGTAAATACAGAACTTGATGCAGGAAAAGATCCTGATGGCAAAAAATTAATATACAAAACCACAGAAGATTTTATTGCCAATAAAGCCAGTATAGCTTACCTGAAAAGTGTGTATAATGACGTTGATCTCGGCGAAATAAAATACAGCGAAATTGCCAATTCCCTTGACGGAAAAGGTGAACCTTTAAAAGAAGATTCTCAATATTGGTTCCCTTTTGGATATACATCCAATGAAAAAAAATACCCGGAATTGGACGATGCCAAATTAGGTTTTGCAATAGCTTCAGAATTATTTAATCTTAAAGAAGGCGACAGAAATATCGCTGTCACCATCACTTTTATTGATGACTTAACTTTTTATATTCCATTTTCTGCAGACGATCTTGAGGCAAATATCAGTATTTTATATAGTGGTAAAAAAGGATGGATTGGAAATTTTAAACTTAGTAAAAGCGTCATTTTTAAAACTGGAAATGAATCTTCAGGAATTGGCGGCAAACAATTAAAATTGGTTTTTCAGATACCAAAAGATGACCCGTCAATTGTTGGCTATGATCAGAAAGTTTTAGGAGAATTTTTCTCTACAGAACTTCCTGTAATTCGATTTTTAATCAATACGCACGATACAAAAGGACATAATCTTTTTAGAAGTTTAGTTATAAATAAAATAGCTGCTATTACCGCAAAAGTTGAGGTTAAGGATGTAAAATCTTTATTATTAGAAAGTGATAACGGTTTACTTAATGCATCAAAACCATTTTACCCTTTTACAACTCAACCCGAAAAAAACAGTTCTTTTATAATAAACTATCCCGAAATCTTTTCTAAAAAATGGAAAGAAGCTGATATTAACATCAAATGGAAAAACACTCCCCTATCATTTGAAACTCATTATGCTGCTTACAAAAAAAGCTTTCTTGAAACGATCAGTCAGGATATTTTTAATTCTGCCATGTTTAAAAAGCTGAACGCTGAAGCCAAAATGAATGTCAACCAGCCTGAAGACGGAATTGCAAAAAAAACAGATTTAGAATTAAAAGCTGCTGCAGAAACTGATAATTCAACTACACCAGCCACAAGCGATCCAATAGTTACAAAGGGCTATTTTAAAGCAACATTATCTGTTTTAAACAAAGAAGTCTGGGAAAATCAAAAAACTGACGTCAATTTATTTGATGATACCGATGAGGATAAAGTATTTGAATCGAATATCAATGTAAAAGGAAACACTTATGCGATTGGAAAAAGCGGACCTATACGATTGACATTAAACCAATCGTTTTTGCATTCTTTATTTCCAAAAGTATATACTCTTGCCATAATGAATGTGGCGACAAATCCGTTAACGCCAATTCCAAATGAACCTTACACACCTGTTGTAGAAAGTATAAGCCTGAATTATTCTGCTGAGGAAACTATAGATTTTGCTGTTTCTGCCTACGATTCTAACCGAATAAAATTATTTCACGAAGCTCCTTTCGGTCAGCGCGAAGAGCATTCTTATTTAAAACAACAAGCTATAAATAAAGAAATTTTAGATCCAGCCACACCAATTACGAATTGCCTGGTTCCGGATTATTGTGATGGAGGCGAATTTTATGTCGGCCTTCAGGATGCTGAAATATCGCAGCAAATTTCACTATTATTTCAAATATTAGAAGGAAGCGAAAACACCAGCGTACCCACTTTTACAGGAAAACAAAAAGTAGAATGGTACATACTATGCGATAATTACTGGAAAAATCTGGATAAAGATATTTTGGCAAATGGTATCGATAACTTTTTAAAATCGGGTATTGTAAAATTCACTATTCCAAAACAGGCAGCTAATGATAATACACTATTTCCGGCCAATGCAATTTGGATAAAAGCAAAAATGCACAAAGACTATGATGCCGTTTGTAAAGTTATCGATGTAAAAACACAGGTTGTTACCGCAGAATTTTTTGACAACAACAACAATCTGGCACATTTAGACAGCACTTTGCCTGCAAAAACTATATCGAAATTAATTACAAGAGTTCCGCAAATTAAGAGCATTGAACAGCCTTTTAATTCATTTTCCGGGAAACCGTTGGAGTCAGATCCTTCTTATTATCTGCGTGTAAGCGAACGCCTGCGCCACAAAAACAGGGCGATAACACTTTGGGATTATGAGCATCTTATTTTACAGGAATTCCCAAGTGTTTTTAGGGTAAAATGCCTTAACCATACTTTTATTTCGGGTACAAACACCTCTTTTTTATCCCCGGGAAAAGTAACACTGGTAGTCATTCCCGACATTGTGGACAAAAATGTATTCGATATTTATGAGCCAAGAGTGAGCACAGCCACATTAAACAGCATAGAGAGTTTTATTAATTCTAAAAACTCGATGCAAGTGTACGCAAAAGCAATTAATCCTGATTATGAAAAAGTTATCATAAAACTGGATGTGAAGTTTTACCCGCAGTACGATGAGAATTTTTATAAAAAACAGCTCAATGAAGATCTCATAAAATTTTTATCGCCCTGGGCATTTGACACCTCAAAACAAATCATATTTGGAGTCGAATTACAGCGCAGCATTGTTATCGAATATATTGAAAATTTATATTATGTAGATTTTTTATCTAAGCTTGAAATGGCGATCTACATCGATAAAAAAACAAATAAAGATGAGCCTGTTCCATTAGAAGATACCGAAAACAACGAGGCCAATGTAAACCTTTTAGACTTTTTAAACACACTGTCCCCATCGAGTCCAAAAAATATTTTAGTCTCTGTTAAAAACCACATTATCAGTACCAATATAAAAACTTGCAAAGAACCAATACCAGAACAACCTGAAAAATGTCGATACTAAACCAACATATCACCATTCCTAAAAAGTCAGCAACTGAGGACGATTTGGATTTCTTTTATTTGAGAAAAAAAGGAATCGAATATATAGAGTCTTTTGGCAGCAAATTTTGGACCGATTTTAACGAGCATGATCCCGGTATTACAATGCTGGAGATGCTTTGCTACGCCATTTCGGATCTTGGCATGAGACTCAATCTCCCAATAGAAAATATATTAGAATCTGATGACAGTAATAAAGGCATTCCAAAACAATTTTTCAAAGCTTCAGAAGTATTGTCATCAAGTCCTGTGACTCAAAATGATTACCGAAAACTATTTATAGACATACAGGGAGTTCGAAACTGCTGGCTCGCAAAACATGAAAAAACAGTCTATGTAGACTGCAAAAATGATAAACTTTCTTATGATATTAAGGATTATCAAAATCTATCAGCAACTCCAAATTTAAGAAAATCTTTTGAGCTCAATGGCTTATATGATCTTTATGTAGATTTTGAAAGTTCAAAACCTGCAGAAATAGAGATCGTTAAAGAAAAAATAAGAAAGCAGTATCATGCTAACAGAAACCTTTGTGAAGATCTTGTCGAGATAAAAAAAGTGGTTGATTACCCCATAAAAATATGTGCCGATATTGAAGTAGATAATGAAGCCGATGAAGAACTGGTTCATGCCAATGTCATTCATGCTTTGGAAAGTTACTTATCGACAACAGTCAATTTTTATTCGCTTAAGCAAATGATTGACAAAGGCTATTCGACTCTTGAAATCTTTGACGGTCCAACTTTAGAAAACGGTTTTATTGACACAAAAGAATTACTAACAGCCGATTTAAGAAATGAAGTCCGTCTTTCAGATATTATGAGAATCATAATGTCGGTGCCGGATGTAATCTTAATTAAAGATATTTCTCTGGGAAACTGCGGCGGTGATGATCTCGAAAACAAATGGCTAATCTGTCTTTCAGAATATCAAAAACCTGTTATTTGTGCCAAAAGTGTTTTCAACTACAACAAAGGATTACTGCCTCTCAATATCAATCAGGCGCAGGTAAAAATTTATTTAGATGCCATAAAAGCCGAAAAAGATAAAGCTACAACCAACGCCAGCCAGAATAAAGAACTAGACATCCCAAATGGCGAATATCTTAACACCGATTTTTACACTACCATACAAAATGATTTTCCTGAAACTTATGGTATTGGTGAAGTGGGACTTCCTTCCAGAGCTTCTGTTGAGCGTAAAGCTAAGGCAAAACAACTAAAAGGGTATCTTTTATTTTTTGATCAGATATTAGGAAGTTATTTTAAACAATTGGGTCAGGTCAGCGAATTGCTTTCAGTAAGCGGAAATTTGACCCGAACCCTTTTTACTCAGGTCATTAAAGACATTGAAGGTGCAAATGACATTGTAAACGGATATGAAAATTACGACGATGAAACGATTACAGCATTGCTTTTTGACCAGCAGGATAATAATATTGAACGAAGAAATAAAATTTTAGACCATCTCTTGTCCCGTTTTGCCGAAAATTTTTCGGAATACGTATTTGTTAACAAAACCATTTATGGAAACACTACAGATCAGGTAGTGCTTCGTGACAAAGAAAACTTTTTGAAAGATTATAAAGTAGTAAGCAAAGACCGCGGCAACGCTTTTGATTATTATAAACAGCCCATCGCCAATTTATGGAATACGAATAATGTTTCGGGAGCAGAAAAAAGGATTTCGAGACTTATTGGTATTAAAGATTACAGTCGCAGGAACCTTTCTAATTCGTTTGTCGAAATGTACAATTTTATTGATTCAGACAATCAATCTGTTTACAGATGGCGTATTCTGGACACTCATAATGAGATTGTACTTTCTTCAACCGCAGAATACTTCGATACTTCGGCAGCGAATAAAGAACTTTATTTTGCCGTATTGCAAATTATTCAGACTCGGGAATATAAAATAAAAGAGGCTTTTAAAAACGGTACTGTAAAAGATTTATCGATTATCGACAATATTTTAATACAAGAGTCCGATGCCGGAAAATATTCTTATGACATTATAAATCCGGCAATTAAAGACAAGAAAAACCCAAATCGCATTATTGCCCGCAGATTTGAATACTATAATAATCTGTCGGATTTAGAAAAATCGATTCTGGAATTGATTCAATTCATGAAAGAAGATTTTACCGAAGAAGGAATGTTTTTGGTAGAACATATGATGCTCCGTCCTGATGTAAATCTGACAACCGTTAATCCTGACACTTTCATGCCTATCTGCGCCGATGAGTGCGATAGCTGCGAACCAATAGACCCTTACTCCTACCGTGTAAGTGTGGTGCTGCCGGGATATACACTGCGATTTGCCAATACCGATTTTAGAAATTATATAGAAAAAATAATTAAGGAAGAACTGCCTGCGCACGTTCTGGCAAAAATATGCTGGATTGGATACAGGGAAAAAGATGTAAAAGATCCCGCAGAAAACCAGCTTGTTCAATTTGAAAAAACATATAAAGACTATTTATTCGCCAAAACAGCTTTGAATCAGGAGCAGCCGGAACCTCAATTAATCAGCTTTATTAAGGCCTTAACAAGTCTGGACAATGTTTACCCAACAGGGCGACTATTTGACTGCAGTGATGAAAACGAGCGATTGTCAGATAAAATTATACTAGGAAAAACGAATTTAGGATCACTATAAAAACAATTCCAATGTCAGCTAAACTTTCAACAATAACAACACAATACCGTCGATTCACAAAGAATCAGGTACTTACAGAAGGAAACCTTAATGAGGTTGTAGATTTTTTTGACGACCAGGATCGCCTGTCCCGCATTTACCTGAGCGGAGTTGGTATAGTTTGCGGACTTTATCCAGCTTATGATGAGACACAAAATACTATTTCAATAACGCAGGGAACAGGTGTAACTACTGATGGTGATCTTTTTAAATTATATCAGGCAGATGTATTGGGAAACAAAAAAATTGATTTTGACTCCAAAACGTATACGGATTGCAAAATTTATGATAATACAAAAGCGGCTTATAAACCTTTTTTCTATGATGGCGCAAACAAGCAATTGCCTCTTTTTGAACTTCTGACAGAAGAACAGCAAAAAAAAGAAAAAGATCCCAATTTTGCTTTAACAGAATTTACCGCAAATACAAAATTTGATTTTAAAGAAGCTGTAGTGCTATTGTATCTGGAGTCGTATGAAAAAGAATCTGACCTTTGCGTAAGTCTTTCATGTGACAATCAGGGATTGGAAATTGTAGGCAATTTTAAAGTTTTAATTGTCAGCAAAGCCGTTGCCGCACAAATAATGAATCATGACAGCATGATTGGCAAGATCAATTATGTTAATTTATACCATACATTACCTGACGTAAAATCAAACAGAATTGTACTAAAACCAGACGATTTTGTTCACCTTGAGTCTATAAAACAAACTTTCAGCAAAGGAATTTTCAAAAATAATGTTGTTCAGGATTTGCAGGATGGCTACAATAAGCTGCTGACAGGCTTAAATATGCCGCTCGTTTTAGAGGCTATTCAAAAAAAAATAACCGAGCTGTTTAATTTTGAAGGAGATCCGGTACTTCCTCCAGATTTTCAATATCTGTATGATCTGCTTAACGATCTTGTCGATACTTACAACGAAACCAAAGCATTGCTGCTTACTATAAACGATAGTAATTGCTTTCCCGATATTAATGCTTTTCCAAAACACTTAATGCTGGGAGAATTAATAAAAACGGAACCTTGTTTTGAATTCCGTCATGCCTTTTACAAATCTCCGCTGCTTACAGGAGAAAGTCTTGCCGCCTGCAATGACTGCCTTGAAGATGATAAAGATTCAGAAGAAAAAGAGCTTAAAGGAGATGAAATAAAAATATGCTATAGCGAAAACACAGCCAGACAAAGAATGTACAGTCTTATTCTGCGAAGTGCCCAATTATTAGAAAACTACAATCCATTATATGATTTTATAAAAATTACACCTTCGCTACAGTTGGGTAAATTGGGCAAAAAAGCCATTCCTTTTTACAATAATGTAAACGATTCGCTTATTAAAGCCTGGGATTTTGATAAAACAATTTTAGGATTGCAAAAAAACAATGTTAGTTATCATGATGATTTATTAAATACCAAAAAACCGCTCGAAATCCACCTCGATAGTGATTTTTATAGAATTGAAGGTCATCAGGGACGCAATTACAAAGAGGCTCTAAAAGCTATCCAGCAAATTAGATTAGAAAACGGATTAGGATTTAATATAATGATCCTGGCCGTAAATGCTAATGAACTGGATAAAACCGTCCAGAATTTTACCAAATATTACCTCAACAAAAACAATGGGTACGAGCATAAAGCGGGCGTAGCTCCCGGAGGTACCTTTATAATGATATATCTGGAAGAAAAAGTACCATATTATTACTATTATAACACTCGCAGACCATCTTTAACGGGTGACTTTGAAAAATTTACTGAAGGCATCCCAATTTTAAATCCAATTGTTGCTGATTTTTCGTTACCGTATTTATGTTGTGACGAAAACAACATAGGTCTTACTTTACCTGTAGATAAAATCTGTTTTGACAGCAAAACACCGCCTCTGCCTTTTAAAGTATCTCCAGCAGGAGGTTTTGTAAAAGCCAATGTCAGACCTGATCAAAACGGAGGAATAGCGGTAAATGAACTTGGAGTACTGGTTTTTGATCCAAATTTAGTAAGCAAAGATTTAATAGGTCAGCCAATAACTTTTACAGTTAATAATTTTGACACCGAATGTGTCATAACCATTTTTGAAAAACCAAAATTCGATTTTATCGCTGTTCCTTCAAATCCTTCAGGAATTAGCGAAACCGAAATTACTTTTACCGTAACCGGAGAAAATCTTGCCGGTAATAAATATACCTGGAACTTTGGAGATAAAAGCGATCCTGTTACAGATGAAAAAACAGAAATAAAACACCTCTACAAGTACGATAGTGAATCACAAAAAAAATTCACATTTGATGTTATCCTTAGTGCTGATAATGGCAACTGCGGTTTCCAAATCACTCATCCGGTGAGTTTTGAAATTGAAGACCCAAAAGTATTGGTAGATAACAAATTGATAAACAAGATATCTTTTTGCAGAAACGATAAAGCGGTGCTGCTTACACTTGAACCAAATATAAAAGGAGCCGTTATTTCGGGAGAAGGAGTTATAACAACAAGAGGTGGATTTCAGTTTAATCCGGCTGGTGTTTCTACCGATATCACAAGTGTAAGCATTTTGATAGACGGCAAACCATCCAATCTTACTATCACACTTTTAGATCTGCCTACAGCCAATTTTACTTTCAATATAGACCCTGCCGGAATGCTGAATTTAATCAACAACTCAATAAATGCAGCGTCGTATACTTGGGAAATTAATAAGGAAATAGTAAAAACAGACAAAAAAGAACTATTATCAAGACCAATTTCTTTATTTAATGAATCGTCTATTTCTGTTTCATTAACTGCTGAAGGCAAATGCGGAGCAGTAACCGATGGTCCAAGACTTATCGAGATCAACAAACCGGCTGAAGCCAATCCATGTCTTGACAATGCAGATTTATTTGTAAAAAAATCAATTGAAACCATAACCAATTTAAGAGAAACTGCCATTTTAAATAAATTCAGCAGAGAAACTGTTAAATTCATTTCTGAAACTGAAAACAGACTTTTAGAAGTTCAAAAAGACCTTGAAGGTTACATCAGCGGTAAAGCAAATGCTAAATTGTCTGAATTCTTTACGCAGGAATATTTCAATTTTATAGGTACAGTTGTGTCCACTGCAATTAATCAGCAGAATGCTAACCAGACTACTGCGGTACAAACCCTTATATCGGTAAATACTTCTTTGTATTATACTATTTTGAAATGTCAGGATGCAGAAGTTCTTAATGCATCTGAAAAACAAATTATTCCGGCAGCATTACTGTTTAATAATTTATTTAAAAGTTTCGTCGAAATAAAATTCAATGCAGATACTGATGGATCATTGAAAAAGTTCTTATCGAGCATGCTGAAAGTATTTGCAAAAATCGATTTTATACTAACCAATTTAAATATCCAAATAACAGACCTTACAACTAATGCTAAGCTCAAGTAAACATATTATCAATAAGGTTTTCCTTGAGATAAATACCAATTCTAAAGAAAAGGGATATTATCTCAAGGACAATATTGATGCGTTTTTGCAAAAGGAAATATTCTCGTTTTTAGAAAATTACTTTAATGAACTGGATTCGAAAAACCCATCATACAGCATACAATTAGAAAAACTCAATATTGATATTGCTATAAATCAAAATCTGGATTTCGAAGATTTCAAAGAGCAGATTCTCAAGAAAATTACCAAACAAGTTGAAGAAGTTTTTGAGAAAGAAGATTCAAATACAGAAGGTTATAAACGCATCAGACCGCAGGAAAAAGAAATAGAAAGCTTTTTTCATTTTCTGGAAACTGGTACAAATACCTGGTGGACAACCTCAAATCATGATTTTAAAATTATAGATGACACAACATTTGATGAGGTGCTAAACGATGAAAGTTTTTCTTTTAAATGGAAAAATGCAGTTCAAAAACCAATGGCAAGAACAAGGTTTATCAAACAATTTAGTGATAGTCAAATTGCAACCATTATCAAAAAAGGAATATTAGTTAAAAAAAATAATATTGACAGCAGCAAAATAATCCGAATTGAAACTATAAAAAAACAAATTGAAATTAGTATTTCAAAAAACCAGTTGATTACGAATCAAAGATTTTTAACGTGGGAAATAGTCATTTTAAATCTTTTGGGAACAAGCGATGCAATTGTAAAACAAAAGCTTTCCGGATTGATTTGCAGTGTTTTTAAATTTCAAAAAAAGAACAGTTTTTTCGAAAACAAAAAACTTTTTCTAAAAGAAATTGAAAATCAGATAGAAAACCAAAACGAACTGGAACTGCTTGCTAATCTTGATGCAGTTGTTTTGATTATCGAAAAAAAACTAGCCAAAGTTATTTTAAAAGAAAAAGAAAAAGGAACACAAACTTTCCCAAAAAAACAGGAAGAAATAAAAAATGAGACAGAAAAAGAGACAGGACAAATTAAGGACAACAATGAAAAGACAACATCTGATCCGGATTTAATTTTGTTAAAAAGCAAAGAAAATACTGTTGACAGAGACGATAAAAATATAGAATCCGCATCAAATGACTTAAAAGAAAAAACCTCAAATAAAAACGAAAAAGTAATCGATAAAAAAGATGATTTATTTGAAAAAGAAGAAGATATAAGAGATCCGGATATTAGCGGTTTGTATGTTGACAATGCCGGTTTGGTCCTGATTCATCCCTTTTTGAAATCTCTTTTTGAAAATTGCAGACTGCTCAATAAAGACAATACTATCAATAATCCGGAAACTGCCGCACATCTTCTGCATTATATAGCAACCGGAAAAGAACAGGATTATGAGAATGCAATGGCTTTCGAAAAATTCTTATGCAATATTCCAATAGACCAGCCTATTGAAAGAAACATTGTACTCTCTGAAGAAATGAAAAAAGAAGGAGCCGCCATGCTGCAAGCGGTATTGAGCAATTGGGATGCCATGAAAACATCATCGGCAGAATTGCTTGAAAATGAATTTTTACAGCGTACCGGAAAACTAAATATTAATGGAGACGAAAATCCAACAGTAATCATAGAGCGAAAAACACAAGATATTTTATTAGACAAATTAAGCTGGAATTTGAGCATCATAAAATTGGCCTGGAAAAAACGAATTATATATGTTAACTGGTAAAATTTAAAAGTATGAATATTGAAAATGCCTCTTTTTTAGAATACGATAAAAAAAATATTCGCGGCCTTCAGCAAATGGCTTTAGAATTTTTATTTAATAATGTAAACATGTCTAAAGTAGTCTTTTGCGGAGGTGTTGCAGACTATCTTAACCTTCGCGAATATTATGACATTACCATTAATGATATCGATCTGCTTTTTGAAAACGAGCTGGATTTACAACCCATGACAAACAAATTGGCAACAAAAAGATATATCTCTAAATTCTATAAAACAAAAAACGGAGAAGCGTTAGTAAACATATTCAGAGTTGGAGAAAACTCAATTAATATAGACAGTTTTCCAAGGGACTTTTCTAACGCAACTTATACACAGTCGCCATTGTTGGGGAAAATGGTCTGGCATACCTCATTTGATGACAGTAAAAAAAATCATAATAATGAAATCCATCTAAACACCTCAGAAGCAAAAGGTATTGACTATCAATGGAGACGATTGTATAAACACAGCCGAAAAGCTTCTTTGTACAACAATATAACTTTCCTGGAAGAGAAAAACTTAATTCATACAATTAAAAAAAATATTTTATGAAGGGAGAGCCTAGAATAATTTACAGCTTAGATGCATTTCCTATCAGCAATAATCGATGGAATGAAGGCAATAGATTTAAAGAAACGATTTATTCGACTGCTTTAAGTATTCTATACAGCCATTTATGGTATCAGGATATTGAACTTTATGCTGATGAAACTGCGTACAAATTTCTTTATATGCTTCCTTGCCGAGTTACTAAAATAAGCAGTAATGAAGACACTGTTATTTGGATGAAATCGAAAATTGATGTCATGGAAAAGCAAACCAAACCTTTCATACATCTTGACAATGATGCCTTTATAAAGAAAAAAATAAATTTTGATTTTGATAAAGTAATTGTAGAACAAAATGATTACGAATTATACAGCATGTACCAGTATCGTTTGGATTTTTTTAACCAATATACGCAGGATTTAGAGTATTGGAAACCAGATTTAGGATATGCTTTCAACTGCGGCGTATTAGGCTTTAGAGACTTAAAACTTCGGGATGAGTTTCTGGAGGTTTATTATACTTTGGAGGATATTTTTATAAAAAATAATAATCCGGGAATAACAAGAATAGAACCCTGTATTGTTTTAGAACAGTATAATCTGGCGTCATTATTACATCATAAAAATATTAAACCAACATTATTACTCTGGAAAAAAAACTTATACGAAAACAGTCAGCTGGCAGATAGAATTGGCTATACACACATTGCCGGTCAAAAAAAATACAGGATCGATATTGTGCAGGAAATAGAAAACAGACTCTCAAAACTGTTTCCGTATTGGTACAAAGAAGTAAAAAATGCTTTAGCAAAAGAAGGGATCGTTTAAAATAAAGTTATAAAACAGCTATATATGAAACAAAGACACAAAATGATTTACAGCCTTGATGTGCTCCCTGTAATGAACAACAGATGGAATATGGGAGACAAACTAAAGGAGACAATCTACATGACTGCTCTGAGTATATTATATAGCCATTTGTGGTATGAAGAAATTGAGCTTTATGTAGACGAAATTGGCTTTAAGTTCCTGCATATGCTTCCTTGTGCTGTTACCAAAGTGCAAAATGAGAACAGAATTGAACTTTGGATGAAATCGAAAATCAATGCCATGGAACTGCAGACAAAACCATTTGTGCACATAGACACTGACATATTTATTAGGAAAAAAATAGATTTTAGTTTTAATGATGTAATTGTAGAACGAAAGGAAGATACTTATGAAATCCATTACAGAAAACAGGTAGAATTATTTAGTAAATACACTCAGAATCTGCCGTATTGGAACACCAATTTAGGCTATTCATACAATTGCGGCATATTTGGTTTTAACGATCTCAGGCTCCGCGATGAATTTATAAAAAGCTATTATGATTTGGAGAAAATATATTTAGAAAACCAAACCAGCTTTTCCGGATTGAAACAAGAAGGTTATGAAACCTGCATTTTAATCGAACAATATACGCTCGCATCGCTTTTAAAATATAAAAACAATAATCCTGAAATATTATTGAAAGGAGAAAATATAACAGAACAGGGAAAATATGCAGATGCTATTGGGTATTCGCATTTTTTTGGAATGAAAAAATATGAAAAATATGTTGTTGACGAAATTGAACTTCGGCTCTCTAAAATATTTCCGTATTGGTATATGCAAATAAAAAACGCATTAGAGAAAGAAGGTGTTATGGCGAATAATCCGCAGTTTGTTTATTAAAACAAATTATTAATCCAAAATGGTAAAATAATACATCATGAGAGAATTTGAACAAAAAAAACCAGCTAATAACTCCTCTTCTCCTTTTTTTGGACCAAAAGTTCAAAAAAAACTAACCACAGGAACTGTTGGAGACAAGTACGAAAAAGAAGCCGATAATGTGGCTGACAAAGTAGTAAATAAACGCAAAACGGGAGGACTTTTGCAATCCAGAAGTGAAGAAGCGGTACAGCAAAAACCCATTTCAGAAACCATTTCAACGGTTCAAAAACAAGATCTGGTACAAGAACAGCCTCTACAAAAAAAGGGCAAGGAAAAAGAAGAAGACAAAAAAGTGCAAAAGAAATCTGATAAGGAAGAGGACAAAAAAATACAGAAGAAAGGAGAAAAAGAAGACGACAAGAAAGTGCAGAAAAAATGTGCTGATTGTGAAGCCGAAGACAAAAAAGCTCAGAAAAAAGAAGAAATTCAAGCCAAATTCAATGAATCAAATTCTGTAAATGAAGGAGTTGAAAGTGACCTCAACAGCTCAAAAGGCAGCGGCAATGGCATGGACAAAAACACAAAGCAGGAAATGGAATCTGGCTTTGGAGCCGATTTCAGCAGTGTAAACATCCACACAGACAGCAAAGCCGTTCAAATGAGCGAAGAACTGGGCGCACAAGCTTTTACACACGGCAACGATGTTTATTTCAATAAAGGGAAATACAATCCAGACTCCAGAGAAGGTAAGCATTTACTTGCGCACGAACTCACACATACCATACAGCAAACAGGAGGCAAATCAAAATCAGGAACCATACAAAAAACATCAATCGAAAACCATTCTGAAGATTTACAAGCAGAGAGACCTCAAAATCCACAATTCAGGGGCAACCCTCCATTGGAAAAAGCCAATGATAATCAAATGCTCATTTCTACGGGTCAGAAAGGACAATATGTTTCTGAATTACAGCAAGGACTAATGAAAGCAGGTCAAAGTCTGCCAAAATTTGGAGCAGACGGAGATTTTGGAACCGAAACACGAAATGCAGTAATTGGCTTTCAAACAGAAAACAGTTTGAATAAAATTGATGGTCTTGTTGGTCCGGAAACGATAGGCGCATTAGACAATGTACTGGTGGCAGAAAAAGGAGAAAAAAAAGGCGGCTGTAAGAGTACTGTTAATTTCAATAAAGGTCCGTTTCAGAGTGAAGCAAGTGCCGGTTTTTTCAGTACTGCAAAATGTCCAAACGTTACCATTACAATAGATGCTGTTGCCCAGATCGTTGAGTTTCATAATTGTTCAACTTTGGAAATCAGCATAGATCATGTTGGCAGAACAAAAAGAACAATAAAAAT
Source organism: Flavobacterium sp. Root901 (assembly GCF_001429765.1). Classification (GTDB taxonomy): domain Bacteria; phylum Bacteroidota; class Bacteroidia; order Flavobacteriales; family Flavobacteriaceae; genus Flavobacterium. The sequence goes on along the minus strand of NZ_LMJB01000008.1, from coordinate 250,122 downwards.
TGATAACAACGGAAAAGGTCATTTCGAAGAAACATTTACAATGAAAAATCATGACGATATCCATAAATTATTTTTTACTATGCCGGAGCAATGTAAAGGAATGGGTGACACATTTACTGTAAGTGGAAGCATTAAACGTCATTAAATAAGGTTATTTCTTTAATAAAATGTCTGTATTCAAACAAATATCAAAATCAAATCCTTCACATTCCTCGTCAAATCATGACAAAGGGAAGGACTCTTTTTTTGGTGTTCAGGCAAAACTCAATATAGGAAAATCAAATGACAAATATGAAGTAGAAGCCGACAGGGTTGCAGACCAGGTCGTTTCCAATAAACAAACGGCAAACACAGACACTTTCTTTTCGCCATCGCCAGTAGTACAGAAAAAATTAGCAGGAAATGTTCAAAAACAAGAACAGCAAAACAAAGAAATTCAGCGAAAAACGGCAGCCGAAACCATAACACCTGTTGTACAGCTTAAAGCGGAATCAATCCAAACCAAACTAGATTCCAGAATAACAGAAAAACGAGAAACCAATCCGGCTTTTTCAGGATCAAAAACGTTAATTCAGCATAAACTCGAAGATAAAGTACAGAAAAAAGAAGAAACAGTTCAGAATAAGACAGAAGTCAAAAAAGCCGAAACTGTTTCTGCAAACACACTTTCACTTAAACCTTTAATCCAAAATAAAGGGGAAGAAGAAAATGTACAGCAGAAAAAAGAAGAAGAGAAACAAGGCAAAGACGAGGAAAAACAAATACAAAAAAGTAGTGCCGGAGATGCCAGTCCCGGCGATAATTCCCATTTAGAATCCAGTTTAAACAGCAGTAAAGGCGGAGGTTCTCCACTCTCCGGAAGAATAAAAACCGAGATGGAATCCGGTATTGGAGCCGATTTCAGCAATGTCCGCATACACAATGATTCTAATGCTGTTCAAATGAATAAACAATTGGGAGCCCAGGCTTTTGCGACCGGAAATAATATTTATTTTAACGAAGGGAAATACAATCCAAATTCAAAAGATGGCAAGCATTTACTAGCCCACGAATTAACCCATACCGTACAGCAGGGCGCTGCCATTAGAAAAAAACCGGAAGCTATATCCCCTGCTCCCGAAATGATTCAGGGTTCTTTCCTCGATTACGTTCCGGACTGGATAATCAATGAGGCACGACATATTCCGGGTTATACTCTTTTTACCGTAATTATTGGTTACGATCCGCTGCGGCAAATGGATGTAGAACGAACTCCGATTAATCTGGTTGAAGGGTTAATGGGACTTGTTCCTTTTGGAACTGCCATATTTGATAAACTTCAGGAATACGGAATTCTTCAGCAGGTTTTCGACTGGGTAGAAGGAAAATTAGGGGAACTTGGATTAACAATAGACAGTATTCTCGATTTGGTTGAACAGGTTTGGGATGAAATATCATTTCCCTACACCGGTATAATTGATTTAGTTACAGAAAAATTTAATGAACTAGTTAACAGAATAACTTCTTTTGTAAGTGCAACAGTCGATCAGGTGATTACCTGGATTAAAGAAGCCTTAATTGGTGTAGCAGAGCCTATACTCGCAGAAAACAAAGCCTGGTCATTAATCAAAAAAATAATCAAATATGATCCGCTGCGCGACGAAGCTGTCAATGCAACAACGGTCGAAATATTAGAAGATTTCTTATTACTTATAGACAAGCAGACAGAACTTGAGCAAATGCGTGAAAAAGGCACGCTGCAAAAAACTGCCGACTGGCTTGATACTCAGGTTGGAACTTTTAATTCATTGTTAGGTGAGCTTCGCGGACTTATAACCGCAGCCTGGGATGCTATTGAGCCATCTAATCTGGCTAACATTGCCGATAATATTTCAGCACTTGCAGATCAGGCAGGAGGATTTCTGCAGCGCGTTTGGGATTTTGCGTCAGGTGTAGCACTCAAAGTGTTAGAACTTGTGAAAGAATCACTATTAGGATGGTTGTCTTCTCAAGCCGCTACTGTAAGGGGTTATTCGCTTATTAAAGTGATTATTGGAAGAGATCCTTTTACACAGGAAGCTGTACCTCGCACAGTTCCAAATCTAATACGAGGTTTTATGAGCCTTATGGATGGCGGAGAAGAGCAATATGCGCAAATGGTTGAATCTGGTGCAATAGCCAGAATTGCAGGCCAGATTGAAGCCGCAGTAGCGACACTTAACATGACGCCGCAATCTATAATACAATTGTTTACAGACATTTGGGATTCTATTTCTATCGATGACCTGATTCACCCGATTGATGCTTTCATGAGAATCATTGAAAAATTTGGAGAACCTATTGGACGATTGATTGCTTTTGTCGCAGAAATTGTTCGAATCGTTATTGTAGCTATCCTTGAAATTATGAATTTTCCATTCGATCTCATCGGAAATATCATAACAAGAGCCTTAGAAGCTATTGATGACATCAAAAAAGATCCAATTGGTTTCCTGAAAAATATTCTTCGAGCTTTAAAACAAGGATTTATTCAGTTCTTTGACAATATCGTAACCCATTTAATAAACGGTGTAACCGGCTGGCTGATGAGCGAGTTAAAAGACGCCAATATTCCGGTCCTTACTGATTTCTCTTTGAGAGGGGTTATTACCTGGGTAATGGAAGTGCTTAATATCTCGATGGAAAAAATCTGGGAAAAACTGGCTGCACATCCTAGAATTGGACCCGCAAGAGTTGCCAGACTCCGCAGCGCTATTAATACGCTCGAAGGCATCTGGACATTTATCAAAGACGTTCAGGAACGCGGTATGGCTGCCATTTGGGATAAAATACAGGAACAGCTTAGTAATTTGTGGAATACCGTTCTGGATGCTGTGAAAAACTTTGTCATGGAACGTATTGTGAACAGAATAACAGCCAGACTTTTAAGCATGCTGGACCCAACCGGAATCATGGCAGTGATAAACGGCGCTATGGCTTTCTTTAATGCGATACAAAGTTTTATCAAATACCTGCGTGAAATGCTCGAAGTGGTCAACTCGTTTGTCAACGGAGTGGCAGATATTGCCCGAGGTAATGTCACTACAGCCGCCAATTATCTCGAAAGAACTATGGGGCAAGCTATGCCTGTCGTGATAGGATTCCTTGCAAATCAGGTTGGTTTAACCGGAATTGGAGCAAGAATTGGTGAAATGATTGTTTCTGTGCAACAAATGGTTGATGAGGCGCTGACTTGGCTGGTGAACAAAGCGGTGGATACGGGAATGGCATTGTTGGACAGAGTGATGGGAAGAGGTGAACCTGAAGCTGCAGGTCCAATTGCAGGCGCTTTAGCCGAGATCGATAGTGAATCTGAAAAGGAAAAAGATGAAGGTCAGATAACTCAGGAAGAGGCTCAGGCAATTAAAAATAAAGTAAACAATGATCATTCTTCCGTAATTGATATTTCATCTGTTGCTGATGGAGGCGAAACATGGGATTATACTTATATTCAGAAAGCAGTTAAAAGTGTACCTAAGAAAACTGTAGTTTCTTCTGTTATAAATGCAGTTCCTGATGCCGATGGAAGACCTTCCAGAGTAACCGCAAATCCTTTAACAAGTAAACAACCAGTCGATGGCCCAGGTCAGGCAACCGGAAGCAGATCAATAGTTGTGGGGCAAAATCTAATTGATCAATGGGTAGCACAAACTGGCGTTAAACATCCTCAATCAACTGCTTTAGGTGTACACATTGTAGCGCACCATTTATTTGGAAAATGGAATTCATCTAATATTGTTTTTGGTCTAAAAACATTAAATGAACAAATGAAGTCAGCAGAAAAGATTGCAAGTGATAATAAAGGAAGTACTATAGAATATGATATGACCGTACAATATCACGAAAATGATAAAACTGCCACTGATGCTCTTCCTGCAAATGCAAACCCAACAACTGACGATGTGAAAAAAGCAATTGGATTTTATGTCGCTAAATCGATTACCGGTCCAATTAATAAAATAAATGATGATGGCTCAAAAACCTCTCTTGGAAGTGCAAATGCTCAGGCACCAGCCTTCCCGGATATTGGCAGAGTTGCTGATATCGGTCAATTAATTATGACCCGCTTAAAAGCCAGTACAAATGCTAACACATCGGTAATAAATGGCATAACATATAACCAAACAACTTACACTAGCTATTCTACTTTGGCAGGCGATATTTCTAAGAGTCAAGAGGCTACACGAATAAAACTTGAGAATTTGACAGCTTCTAAAAAAATAACCCGCGTTGGTAACAATTATTACGTTGATCCTAATGCTTCTTAAAATTAAATGATTATGAAAAGATCAGATATAATATTAAAAAAACTAAACGAATTTGGTATAACATCCTTTGATAGAACCTGGCCTGATTACATCAAAAAGCTGGATTTAAAAAAAACAGATGTAAAAACCCTTATACAAATTGTTGCTTCTTCAAACCTTAGTAATATTACAACGGGAGCTTTAATTGAAGAATTTGCTGCAATGCATGCATGGCGGGCATTGGGGCAATTACAGTCAAAAGAATCTATAAAGGGGCTTTTGAATTCATTAATTGATAACAAAAATCAGGAGGCATTTTGGTATCGTATTGAATTGCCTCTTGTAATAAGAAAAATTGGAGATGAAGCTATAAAACCGTTATCCGCTTTCATAAAAAAAGAACATTTATGGGGTGATAAAGTAATCGTAATTAACGGATTAATAGAAATAGCTCTTCAAGAGCCAACGTATAAAGATGAGATTGAAGAAATTATTAATTCTGTTTTAAAAAAGTACAAAAAAAATGATTTTGCTTTCAACGCTTCAATTCTCAATGCGTTATTTAAAATAAAACCATACCATAATAAACTAGTAAAGGAAATTATTGACAATGACAAATTTGATTATGATTTTATAGATCGTCCTGAACTGGACAAATTCATTAAAAATGCCAAAATGTACCAATAGATACTATCTAAAATTGTCTGTTTTAACTCAATCAATAAAAAAATGGAAAATGTATTCTCATATATCAAAAATCAATTCGTATTTCAGCTTGATACTCTTTTTCAGACCGAAAATCCGATAGGTAAACCCATTTTAAATCAATTTGATGCAAATGGCTTTCTGGGCGAATTTATTATCGAAAATAATCTGTCTGAAATGGATATTCTTATTCTGGGACTTGCTCTTGTTCCTCACATTAAGCCTGATTTCTTAAGTTCGATTATTGCCGAATATCTGCCCAACGGCGGAGAGCTTCCAGAGTTTGGCGGAATAAAAACCAAGAATCATCGCGGGATTTTACCAACCGGAGAAACGGCTCAGTTTTTAGCTGCCGGAAATGATCTGGAAAACCGAATATCATTTTATAATTATTTACACAATCAATCTTTTCTCTATAAAAAGGGAATTATCAAAATAGAATCTGTTCCAAATGGCGAACCTAAATTAAGCGGTTTATTAATCTTAGAAGAGGAATACATCGAAAAATTCATCACCGGAAAAATCCTTAAGCCCCAAATGAGCAGTGTATTCCCTGCGCAATTAATTGAAACACAATTAGACTGGGACGACTTGGTTTTGAATTCCAATACTTTAAATCAGATAAAAGAAATAGAAACGTGGCTGAAATTCAACGAAATTCTGTTACATGAATGGGATATGAAAGCCAAAATAAAACCCGGTTTCAGGGTTATGTTTTACGGAACGCCAGGAACAGGAAAAACGCTTACAGCTTCACTTTTAGGAAAATATACGAAAAGAGATGTTTACAGAATTGATTTGTCGATGGTGATCTCGAAATATATTGGCGAAACCGAAAAAAATCTTTCTTCCCTATTTGACAAAGCAGCCGATAAAGACTGGATCCTCTTTTTTGACGAAGCTGATGCTGTTTTCGGAAAAAGAACCAATGTTAGGGATGCACATGATAAATATGCGAATCAGGAAGTTTCTTATTTACTGCAGCGAATTGAAAATCATCCGGGATTGGTTATTCTGGCTTCTAATTTTAAAACCAATATTGATGCTGCTTTCACCCGAAGATTTCAGTCTATTATTGAGTTTGAAGTGCCTTCGTATGGTGAGCGTTTACAGCTTTGGCAAAATAATCTGCCAAAAGGAATCAAAATTGCAGAAGATGTAAACTTGAATGAACTTTCAAAAAAATACGATATTACAGGCGCTAATATTGTAAATATTATTCAATATGCCTGCTTAAGAACCTTAGAAGATAAAAATGAAAGTATTAATCTCAATCATCTTCTTCAGGGAATTAAAAAAGAATATGCTAAAGAGGGGAAAATGATGTAATAAAATTGTTACTTATAAAATAGTTAACTACCAACGCATTATCCATATTATTTACCAAATAATGCCCCAGTATATTAAAGTTTTATCTTTTTTGCTAAATGCTATTCCTTTTGAATATCCATTTTGCCATTCAGGTGGCATTTGTAAATTAGGAAGCAAATTGAAATTTTCAAAGCGATTTCCTGATTTAGCATCTAATACATAAATATTAAAACTCTCATCTAGCTTTAAGTCTCTTCCATCTGTAGGATTATAAACCTTAAAATTTGGTACTGGATATTTCATTTTATAGCAGTCTCTATTTACTAATAGAGAATCTAATATTTCAACCTTTTTTCTATTTTCATAGGTATTTTTTGTTTCAAATCTATTAATTAAAAAAAGACACGAATCTTGGTATGTATATTTTGCAACAAAATGATATTTATTTATTATTGAATCAATTTTTAATGAATCTACATCATTCTCATACAACATGAAACAAATATCATTTTTAGATTTATTTTTATTGTTGATAATTATATATGGATATGCAACAAGTTTATTTGGAAAATGAGAAGTTAAAATTTTGTCAAATTCACCTTTACTCTTAATATATTCGTTAATATCTTCTTTACTTATTACTTGACCATTACAGCTTGCAAACATAATGGTAATAAATAACAATCTTAAAAAGATTATATTTTTCATAATTAATTATTTTAAGTTATTTAAATTTCTAATAGTATAATCCCCGATAGCGCAGATTTGCAATCTGTGCCCGCAAAGATTGGCTCACAAAAGCTATCACTTTGTTAGTAATATTGCTGGTTGTTGGTTTGTACTTGAGACATTTCTTTCATAAAAATATAAAAGTACAGTATAAAACTGTACTTTTTATGGTAATCTTTGTCGATTTACTTTGCGGGCACAGATTGCAAATCTGCGCTATCGGGTGAACTTTTACATCCATCCTTTATAACTTGATAAAATATTTTTAATATTGATTTTAATTATTAAAAACTTAAAATGATAAAGATACCTCAGATACGGTACCTTTGCTTAGAAGGTACTATATAAAAATCTGATTAATTATTAAATTTTACAATTATGATAGAAATGATAATCGAAATTTTAACATATATTGGTTTGCTTAAATCTTCAAAAAAGAAGAATGACAATAACAAGAAAGCATAAGTAAATTAATTACTAAATACTTTCTCATTAGTTAAAATGCCTTTCTTATAATATTCAATTTTTAATGTATCTTGGTTTTCGTTAAACTCATATTGTTCCCCATCTCGTTTTCCTGAGACATAAAACCATTTAGACTGTAGTTTCCCATCTTTATAGTATAAATAACTAAACCCTTCTTTTTTACCATAAAAATAATTGTCCAAAAGATTTATGTTCCCGTTTTCAGAATATATAGTAATATTGCCGTGTGGTTCATTATTAACATAATTCCCTGTTGAATAAACTCTTCCATTACTGTAGAAACTAACAGTAGCCCCGTTTAGTTTACCTTCTGAATAATTCGATATTTGAATTAAATTGTCGCTTTTATCATACCGTTTCCAAACACCGTCTTTTTGATTGTTTTTATATACGCCAACTTCACAATCAATATCATTGCAATCTTTTGCAATACCTGTTTTCTTATTTGTTTTACAGCACATAATTAAAGCTGAAAAGACTAATAATAATATAAATTTAAAAGCTCCCATTTTGATTTGATTGATACCATGATTAAATCCTGCTTCGATATTTTTAGTAAATTGTTTTAGACTTTCAGCTGCTTGATGGAAATATGATTTTGCATCTTGTGTAATATCTGTTCCTGTTACTCCGGTATAAATACTTTTCGCAGTTTGTTGTAAAAAACCATTTGGCCCTGCATCTGCAAAAATTTGACCTACTGCGAATTTAGGCATTTGTTTCAACATTTCTAGACCACCTATTGCGGCTCCGTTTTCTTTATAAGTTTCTCCAACTTCTTTCATTTGAGGTAAAGTTACAAATTTACTATCAAAACCTGTTTCTTTTGCTCTTTCAGTCATTGTAGTAAACACTCCAGGTTGTTCTGCAATATTGATAAAAGCTGTTTTTAGTTTATTTATGTATTCATCTCCTTTACCTTCCCATTTTTTAGATGTCATTTCAGTACTTTGCTGGTTGGTTTGGAATAATTTATTTCCTTTTTCATCAAAGAAAACATTGAAGTTATCATTTGTTTTCTTTGTCATTTCCAGTTTTCCTTGATTATTTAATCGCCAATGATCTGAAGGAGCCATCCCATCAGGATCAGTAAACCTCATAGGATTGTTAAAAGCGTAGTTATATGGACTATGCCTACGCATTTTCTCTGCCAATGGATCAATTTGCCACCAACGACCATCTGCGGGGTCGTAAAATCTAGCACCATAGTCGTACACCCCAAGCCCCATCTCGTCTTGGATTAAGGCATTATAAAATAAAAAACAGCCCAATGGCTGTTTTAATTTTTATGCGATATTAATATAAATATCTGATTTTCTGTAAATGTTAGAGTCACTAATTAACCACCAACACATCTGATACATTACCCATTTCTTTCATAAAAATATAAAAGTACAGTATAAAACTGTACTTTTTATGGTAATCTTTGTCGATTTACTTTGCGGGCACAGATTACAAATCTGCGTTATCGGGTTATTTTTAAAGAATCCATTATAAGTGAATTTGTAGTCGAAGATGATGATGAATCTTTTTACCATGTGCGTTGTAAGAGTATAAGTCGACGTGGTGATAGAACTAAAATTATCGTTATGTGTGCGTTCTTTAAGATTTGTTTTTTTATCTAATTCTTCGGGTTTTACATATGTAATCTTTGTATCGCTTATAGGCTTTGAGCCGTCGGCAGATTGTTTTATGTTTTCTTCAGAACCAAACCCACCTTTTGAGAGGGTTGATAATGATTTCATTACTACTTTGTCAGCTTTCGCATATCCTTGTTTTTCCATAAATTTCTCTGAATTTTCAACTACACTAGCACCAAGCTCTCTAATTTTATTTGCCTTTTCATTATTTTCACCAAACATATATCAGCTCCAAGTCTATCATATTTTTTTGCATCTCCAGCTCCAATTTTATTAGCCGTTGTTTGAGTAAGTTTTGACTCACCTTCCACATGTACAACTGCTCCAGTTTCATTATTAACAAATCAATCAGGAGGAGAAACCATCATACCATCAGGGTCTATGAAAAACACAGGATTATTTAGAGCATAAGCATAAGGATAAATCTCCGTGATTTCTCCGCCAATGGAATGGCCTTCAAAGTCATGCATGATTGCACCTATTTTAAAAATTTAGTTTTTCTAGTATGTGCAGTCTTGTCGTCTTTATACCATTTAATTAATTCAGGAATATATTCCATTAATGTTGAGTCAGACTCATCTTTAAAAAGTAAGATACTCTTATTTAAAATTATTTTTAAATCATTTAAAGCTACAATCTCAAAGTCTTCTCCGTTTTTAAAAAATAAATAGTCAGTGCCATCTGTTCTATAAACTGTTCTTATAAGATATATACCTTTAGCTTTACTTCCAATATCTGAACCATCTAGTAATTCTCTTGCCTCAATATCTAAGCCATTTTGTTTATCAATTTCTCCATTTTTAATGAAGAATTCTTTTATGGCTACTTTCATCTTTCCAGTAGAAGTCTTATTTTCTAAACTCTGAGAGGTAGCACTTAATGATAATAAATAGATTATTATCATCGATTTTCTTAATAAAAAGTTTTTTTTCATATTAATTTTTCATAGTTTCTTTTAATATTTTTTCAGAAACTTCATTTGGTTTTTTCTCTACATCTGCTCTCGAAGCTCCTGAATGTTGCAACTTAATATTCTCAGGTGTTGCATGTTCAATTTCTTCTCCTAATGTAACTCCTGTCATTCCCATTTTCGTTATTCCATTTATTGATAATTCAGTTCCATCACTTAATGGCTGTACTGAAGTACCACCAGCTTCAACACCAGCCGCTACATCATTCACCAAAGCACTTATATTTTTATCAAAAAGCGTAATCGTAGTTTTACCATCAGGATTGTTTTCTTTAGGAGTAATCGTCGCTCCTAATACAGGCTCTCCTTTTGAAGTTGGAGCATCTGTTTTGTTAACTTCAATTTCAACAGGATGAGTCATACTTACCAACTTGTTAAATTGTTGAGAGCCGGCATCAGTACTTCTAAGCGAATTTCCTAAGTTTTTATGTTCTGCCGTTGCATAACTTGTGTATCCAACTTTACCATTGTCTTTATTGGTATTGTATATAGTATTACCTTTCGCATCAACCCATTCCAATCCTTCTAACTCTCTTCCATCAATAACTCTATTTTCAGCAAAAGCGTATGGCGAATTATATGTATATTTCTCTGCTAGTGGGTCAATACACATAAATCTTCCAATAGCATAATCGTAATTTCTCCACTTAAAGCTGTCCCAGTTCAATGATAGCTCATCCTGACGCTCTTGTCCTTGGTACTTATACTTTAATCCATCATTGGAAGAATTTTTCAGAATATTATACCCTTCTTGTTTTAATCCAAATGGATAATAATTATTCTCTTCCTGTGTGACAAGATTTTTATCATAACTCAAACGAATATTTCCTAAATGATCTTTGTATTGATATATATATTTAAAAGAACTTGCTGTTACTGCTTCTACATATCCTTCTGTTGTTGGGAAGAATTTAAGTGTTGTATTCACATATTGGTACCCTCCCAAATAATCTGTAGTAGTAACACCTGCCGGTGAGGTAACTGTTACTACTTTCTGAACCTTCTCCCCCGCAGCATTATAAAGGTAAACAATATTTCCTGTTGCAGCAAACGTTACCTGAGCTGGAAGATTAAGATTATTATATGTTATTGACGTTATGTTTTTGTTATTGTCTTTGATCATGTTGCCATTAACATCATAACTATAATCATCAACAGTATTTGCAGTACTATCTGCAAAACCATTTACTTTAGAAGCCGCTGGCGCATTGTCAACGACCTTTGTAAGCTGATTGGTTTGGTTGGACACTCCATAACTGTAAATCAAATTATCAATCTGAGCAGCAGTGGTTTCATTATTACCATTACGTATTAAAGACAGAATGTTTCCGTTTTTATCATACGTTAAACTTTCGTTATAAGCATTATTTGTAGTCGCAGCTCTTTGAAAAACTGCATCTTTCAATCGGTTTAAATTATCGTATTTATAACCGTACGAACGAATAACTGGTGTTGTTTCTGAGGCACTTGTCCAATAGGTTTCGGCAATGTTTCCGTTGTATAAAGCTTTTACTCCTGTAATGCCACTTGATATTGTGTTATAATTTATTTTAAATGCAAATTGATCTTTAGGATCTACCCCATTTGTTAATGAATTAATATCATTGATATTGGTCATCCAGCCACGAATATTATAAGTATAATTAATATTTTGGGTTGGAGCAGCCGTTGTGTTTCCAACTTTTTTAGAAATTAACTGTCCTAACTCATCATATGTATTACTTGCAATAAGTTCTATTGTTCCACTGTTTATTTGATGTGTTTGTGTCAATAAACGATCCTGGTTAGAATATGTAAAAGCATCCTTAGTCATTAATTCAGTATCTGTACTTAACCTTTTATGTCTTGTTATGCTATACTGCAGCTGTCCCGAGAACGGATTAAGTTTGCTGTCAGTGTACATATAACCACCTAAGAAATTTTGTGTGTAAGTACGAATAGGTCTTGCTTTTGCATCATAAAGTGTATAAGCAAGTTCATTTCTGTATGTTGTACTATTTTCTAAAATTCTTGTCCAGCTTCCTGTAGGTAATCCAATAGGTTTTTCTGTTGTTGCTGTTTTTGTGTTATAATATACATTTTGCGTTTCAACACTCGCAGGAATTGTTGGTGCATTTGGATAATTGTAATCATCAAAATAATTAACTGTCAACACATGATAACCAGCAGTCGGCCAAGCAGCAGTAGTATATCTGAATGGTACTCCATTTATAGTTGTATTTGTCGCAGTTGCAATTTTGGTTTCACTAAAATTGGCAGTATATCCATTTTGAGTATCCTGTAATGTTTTTCTGTCTGCACTTGTTACTGAAGCAGGCATCCATGCCGTAATTACCGGACGGTTTAAAGCATCGTATTTTGTTACAGACCAGCCTATAGTTGTAATGTCTGCAAATGGAGACAAACTTGGGCCCGTGGCTATTACTCTGTCTAATTTGTCATAAACAATAAACTCCCATTGTTTACCCGGTAATTTTTTCTCTACTAAACGGTTTCGATAATCATACTTATACTGATAACATAAATTATCTAAAACTCCCTGATTATTTACAATAGTTGCGCTGAATGTACTTCCTGCAACCGCATTAAAGCCCGGTAATAATCGAATAGAGTTTGTAGCTGTTAATTGTAGAGAACTTCCTGAATTTACAACAGCAGTAGATGTTACATCATTTTGTGCAGCGATAGATGTAATTAAATCAACAGCTTTTGGAGGAATTACGTAAGTTAAATTACCGTAAGAATCGTACACATAATAAGTATCATGTTTTACTCCGGCATCATAAGTGCGTTTTAAGATTAACTGTCCTTCTTTGTTTTTAAACTCTACAGTTGATCCGTTAATTTCTGTTGGGGCTGCAGTAGTATTTTCGTCATAAGTAATAGTTTTATAAAGCTGATTTGCTGGATAAAAGCCATTACCTGTTCCATAATTTAATGATATGTCATATAAACCTAAACCTGAATTCCATGTTGCATAAGCCAAATACAATTTTACTTCACTATCAATGTTTGTCTGATAGTTCATTTTGATAGTGTGATTGTTTACTAAAGCCCAATCATTTCCAGGGGCTGCCTGCTGTAGGACACGCCCTAATGGTGAGGCTTCCAGTTGTTTTTCACTATATGGATTATTATTTGCCGCTCCATAATTTGTCTGATACTGCGAGATCAGATTAGGAATTAAAGCAGAAGGATCTATATAGCTGAGATTGTTTTGTGATGAAGCAAACGGAAGATATTCCTTAGTTTGTCTTCCAAAGTCATCATATTCTATAGGTGTTATAATATCTTTTCCTGTTGCCGAAGACTGATAAGCGTTTTTTTGTACCGGTCTGCCCAGCCCGTCAAAATATGTAATATTTTGATTTGCCTGAAGAATAGTTGGAGTCAATATGCTTGACGCTGTTTCTGTTTTATAGGCAATATTTTTAATTGAATTACGGTTTTGCAGAACTGGTATTAAACTATTGCAATTAGCACTTGTTCCCGGAATTGTCGGACAATTGTCCGTGTTATCCAGGACATAATTTCCGTTAGGTTTTGTACATTGCTGGGCAATAAAATTTGAAGGATCACCTAATCCGTCAAGATCTTCATCGTAGTACCATGTCTGAGGATTTGGACAGATTAAATTTCTGGAAAAATTAAAATAACAGCCATTCCATTGTGTAGGGGAATTGGTCAAGTAAAAAATCAATGTATTGTTTTCAATTTTTGCTGCAAAATTTGCTAGTGGGCTTCCTGGTGCTGATGATAACTGCCCAAGTTCCATGTTGGGTAATGCCGGAGAAATAGTGAGAGTTGCAACAGTACCAATTTTTAAATAACTCAAATTAGTCCAGCCGGCATTGATGCTGATAGTCAGTACATCATTGGTGATCGAAATTGTACCGCCGCCAGTACCGTTTTGTCCATTGTTATTTAAATTAGGAACTGTAATATTTTGTGAGTAATTAGGATAAATTCCGGCTTGGATCTGACCAAAAAACATCAATAAAAAGAACACTAAGTAATAATTGTATTTTTTCATCATTTCCAAATTAATTTTGATACTGGTATTTATTCTCTGATAAGATATTATTGTCTTTGTCTTTTACATTCTCAAGCCTTGCAAATGAATCATAACTGTAGGTGATCTTATCTCCTTTTGGGTCTGTTATGACACTTACGCCAACTAAGGGTTTATGTGTATATGTGCTAATTGGACTGTTAACCAAATTAATATTACTTCTAAGGTCATTTATTGCGACCAAATTACTCTCATTATAGCCATCCAGAGCAGTTGTAGTTATACCTAATGCCGCAGCAACTTGTGAATAAGTGGCGTTTTCAATTTTCGCAATAGGCAAGGTTTTTCCATATCCCCAAAGAATGGTTACACTTGTCCCATTTTCCAAAGTATATTGCTGTGTATTTCCCACTGCATCATATTTGTCAATAGTAACTTTTTTTTCTGGAGCTGGATAACTTAGACCATTTATTCCCTTTACTGCAAAAACATATTTAGGCAGAATTAAATTTGATGTCGTAGCATCTTTTGCATACTGTGTACTTTGTCTTGATAACAACTCCGTGTTTTTACGATTTTCTGTTACTAACGGAATACCTGTCATCTGATTCGTAATCATAGTATTTTCAATTGGTAAAAGTTCCGGATTATCGTTAGCATAATAATATGTTGTTGATAATTCATCACCATTACTATTTGTGCTTGCAGATTTTCTTGTTTTTCCCTGACTATTATATGTTAGAGTTTCTGTTTTAGTAACTGCATTGCCATTAAAATACTGCTTAGAGACTGTACTGCTCGGCATATACCAAATTGAAGTAAGAGGGTAAACATCATATTGATATTGAACACCATTTAAAGGACTATCGTTAAAATACGCAGTAATCGTACCTCCTACATAATAATCAGTTCCGCATGGTATTCCATAGCTCCCAAAGGATTTTAAAACAGGTTTAATTCCAAAAAAGTTTACAACAGGTTTTATAGGATCATACGTATAAGTCTTATCTGTCAACAGAGTACCAGCACTATTGTAAGTTTCTTCTTTACTAATCAATCCATTTAATAAATTGGGGATACTTGGCAAGCCTGTTTTGGTTTTATTTGGAGTGTTATTATAATAAAAGACCTTTTTCCCAATATTGTTAGTTTCAACATCTTTAATATCTATTTCTTCGACTTTATCATAACCAATAGGATTTCCTCCACCAATACCAAAGTCATCAGAAGACAAACCTATTTTTTTATGAAAACCAATATATTCATAAGCATTACCACCGCTAACTCCACCACTACTTTTATTACTATATCTAAGCATAGTTAATGGTTCAAATTTGTTAAGCAGTTTGCCACCATAATACTTAAATTGTTTATTTGAAGTTACTACACCAAAAGCCGAATAATTTTTTATTGATTTAATTCTCATTCCTCCTTGATTACTGACTGAAGTATCTACATTAGTATCATCATAATAATAAAATCTGGAATTAACTGATGAAGAATGATAAGTATTACCCGAATAATCTAAAGCATCTGGCATAAATACTTTTACTGCATAAGTCACAGTTGGATCTGAATCATAAGGAACTACCATCGTTTCGTCCCATTGTTTTCCATTATTGTTTGTAAACTCCGTATTGAAAACAGTTGTTAAATCCCATCTCCTAATAACAGTTGTGCTTGGCGTTCCACTTACAGTTTTAGTTTTTGTAAATTCAATATAACATCCAGACATTTCTGCATATGTCCAGGCTGCTCTATTTACATTGTAAGCGTTTATTACATTTGAAAAAACGATTGTTACCTCTCTGGATAATTGAAATGGTTGTACAACAGTATTCACTGAGTCATTGTTATCTAAAACATAATTATTTTTGTAGGCTGCTTGATTTTTATAAAACTCAGGTATAAACTGATTTGAAAAAGAATTAGGTTCATATTCAAATTGAGTAAAACCACCAGTTGGATAAGTAATTTTATTAAGCATATATGCTCCAGCGTATATATTGTCAGTATATCTGTTTGCAGAATTATTACTAAACTTAAAATATGGTTTTTGAATCGTACTAAAAGTTTCATCCAGATCATAATGAAAATAATCTAAATTCGGAATGTAAGTAGTATTGTTTTTACCATTGTAATATCCCCAAAAATCTACTGCAAATGAATTTTTTTGAGGCAGAAGAATATCTGTTTTATAATTGAATTTATAATCCGGTTTACTAGTATCCGGAGTACCGTCAGTGCTGTATCCAATCTCTTTTACAGCATCAAGCTTCAATCTTTTATTAAGTTCTCCGTAAGTAGAATTTCCATTATAACCCGTATTATTGTTTGCAAAATAACTATATCCGAAATTATAAGATTTAATTTTTGTTCCACTTACAGTCGATACAATATCAATTGATTTTAATCTTTTAATTTTTGTTGCTGAAGTTGAATTAATGTCGTCTCTATCCTCTAAATTAAAATTAATAGTGGCAGTAGGACTTACAATTTTATTTAATGTTTTTTTATTACAATTTATAAATGAGAAATGTTTTTCTAAAACAGAAGTCTGTCCCATTAATGATGAAGGTCCCTGAAAATCTATTGATTCAGTATAGAAATAATTAATAGTTTGTTCATTGGTATAATAATAGTTTATTATTTTGCCATTGGCCAATACAACTTGACTAAGTTTAAATGTATAACCGGATATATCAAACATATTATTTGCATGAGAATCTTCTAAAACATTAAAATAAAAAACATTCCCATCTATTGTTCTGGCAGTAATACTCGAAGAAGTTACTTGAAAACTAACGTCCTCACTTTTATTATCCAATATTACAATTTGATTAGTATCAGGATTTATATAAAATCTACCGGAATGACCATTAAAATTATAAGAAAAAATATCAGGTTGTCTTTTACCTCCAATTAAATCATTCATTACGCAATAAGGATCCCAATAGCCGTGATTTCCATCTTCAAGACAAGGCGATGAAGATGCTGCCATAGATCTTCCAATTTGATTCAATGAATAGTAATCACCAGTATAAATAAATCTATTTTTAAATGTATTAGTATCTGGATCTGTTGTTATACAGGTATATTGCTGGTTTCTTTGAATATCGACTTCTCCACGTATTTCTATAGATATTGTTCCTTCTGGACTTAAATCCCATCCAAGACCAACCCAGGTTGCTTCATCTGCTACTTTTATTCCAGAACTGTGGTAACTTAATGTCAAATGAATTTCCATACCATCTTCTTTTATTGAATATAATGGAATCGCTATTTCTGGCGTACCTGTATAGTAACCAACTGGAATATCACCAAATCGCCCTAATAGTGCTGCCTCAGGAGAAGAAGGAATGCTTAACTTTGGTGAATAAGTTGAAATGTTTTGTGAATACAGGCTCACACTTAAACCGAAAAACAAGAAAAACAAAGTAAAAACATTGCTTTTTTGCTTGAGAAAATAATTAATAACAGATTTCAGTTTGTTTTGGTTTGTAAGGATCATATAATTAGCCAATTATTATAAAATTGAATTAGACGGATTTTGAACACAATATTAATGCATTTTTAAATGTTAAATTTTTATTTTTTTAGTAAGGTAAAACTTTATAATATATTTAGTTTTTTAACCATTGAAAATCAAATAATTATTTCAAATTTGATTAGTTTTTGTAAGGCTTTAAAAACACATTCATAGCATTCAACATTGAGCTTAATAAAATCTTATTTTTGAGCACGAATCTATGGAATTAGGGATATAATTTTTACGGAATTTCCGTATTTTATTATGGGTTATAATTAGAAAAATTGCTGTTTATAGTTTCCGTAAAATCTTAATTATTTTTGAGACTGTTTTTTACACATATCTTAATCTCAAATCAATCAACACTTTACAAAAAACAACTTCAAATTGTGAATATCTATTTCATCAATTTCACATTTATTTTTCTTTAAAATCTATCTTTGGCATCCTTAAAAAACAGAAAAAAATGAGCGCAATTTGGTACGAATGCAAAGTAAAATATAGAAAAACAGATGAAACCGGAGGCCAAAAAGTTTTAACAGAACCTTATCTGGTAGACGCAGTATCCTATACAGAAGCCGAAAAAAGAATCAATGAAGAAATGGCCGCTTATATAAGTGAAGAATTTAAAATCACGAATATTAAAGTCGCTAATTATGCCGAAATTCACCCGTTTGAAAATGCAGATCGCTGGTTTAAATCAAAAGTATCATTGATTGCTTACGATGAAGAAAGCGGAAAGGAAAGAAAATCAAACATGTACATGTTAGTTCAGGCAAATGATGTCAGAGAAGCTTTCGACAACACAATTCATGTAATGAAAAACACAATGGGAGAATATTCGATCCCTGCGATTTCTGAATCACCCATTATGGACGTTTTTCCTTATTTCAGCGGCGAAGAAGAAGAGACCGAAATGCTGGAAAGATTTAATGCTCTTAAAGCTTCAAAACCTGTAAAAGCAGATGAAGAAATAATCGACCACATGGAATTTGAAACCATAGAGGAATAAAATTAAGCAAAAGCTTCAGAGAAATCTGGAGCTTTTTTATTTCAAACAGCAGCTATTGGTATTTTAAAAATCAAAATAAATCCTATATTCGTTATAGTTTATTAACTGGCATCAAACCATTTATCTCTAAAACCAAAAAAAACCACATGAATAAAAAATTACTTATTTTAATTGGGTTTATTATTTTAAAATTTATTCTGCAATATGTTCTTGTAAGTTCGGAATATGATTTGCAGCGAGACGAATATTTACATCTCGATCAGGCGAATCATTTAGCCTGGGGTTATTTATCGGTTCCGCCCGTAACTTCTTGGTTTTCTTACATAATAGCATTACTTGGAAACTCTGTTTTCTGGATCAGGTTCTTCTCTGCCCTTTTTGGCGCATTGACACTTTTAGTTGTCTGGAAAACTGTTGAGACTTTAAAAGGAAATCTTTATGCACTAATTTTAAGTGCACTTTGTATAGTATTTTCATCATTATTAAGAATCAACATGTTATATCAGCCAAATTCATTTGATGTTTTATGCTGGACAACATTTTATTATATTCTAATTCAATATATTGTAACAGAAAGACCAAAATGGTTTTACATCGGCGCTGTTGTTTTTGCTTTTGGGTTTTTAAATAAATACAATATTCTTTTTCTTTTAATCGGACTTTTACCTGCACTTATACTTTCTAAACATAGAAAAATATTTGTTGAGAAGAAACTATATTTTGCTTTGATTTTGGGATTATTATTGATTCTGCCGAATTTATTATGGCAGTACAACAATCATTTCCCAATTGTACATCATATGAAAGAATTAGCAGAAACACAATTAGTAAATGTAGACCGCGCTGAGTTTGCAAAAGAACAGGTTCTATTTTTCATTGGCGGATTTTTTGTTATTCTTTCCTCTTTTTATGCTTTGCTTTTTTATAAACCATTCGAAAAATTCAAATTTTTCTTTGCTTCGATGGTCTTTACTCTAATTGTCTTTTTATATTTTAAAGCAAAAGCGTACTACGCAATTGGTTTGTACCCTATTTATATTGCCTTTGGTTCAGTTTATCTTTCAGATGTTTTGCAAAATGGCTGGAAACGTTTTTTAAAACCAGTATTTATTGCGCTGCCGTTATTATTTTTTATTCCGATGTATTTCCTTGCTTTTCCAAATAAAAGTCCCGAAAAAATCGTTGCAGAAAAACTGGAAACTCATCGCTGGGAAGATGGAAAAGAACATAACTTATCACAAGATTTTGCTGATATGCTGGGATGGAAAGAACTTGCAAGAAAAACAGATTCTGTTTATGGCTTATTTCCAAAATCTGAAAACACTTTGGTACTTTGCGATAATTACGGGCAGGCCGGGGCCATAAATTATTACACAAAAAAAGGAATTAAAGCGGTTTCTTTTAATGCCGATTATATAAATTGGTTTAATTTGAATCTGTATTATACAAACTTGATTCGGATTAAAGAATTTGAAGAAAACAGCAATGAATTTAAGGAGACAAGTCCATTTTTTGAATCTGCTTTTATTGGGGGTGGAATCACAAATAAATATGCACGTGAATACGGAACTACAATTTTTGTTTTTACCAAAGCCAAAATCAACATCAACAAAAGACTTGAAGAGGAAATCAAAGAAGAAAAAAATTACGAAAATTAATGATCGATTTCAGCAGTATTGAATATTTAAAAACCGGAAATCCTAAACAAATTCGGGCTTACGAAACCTTAATTCAAAATAAGGTTTTTGAAGTTCTTTCTGAGTTTAATCCAATTTTGGCCGGCACAATCCCAATTAATATCGATATCGAAAACAGCGATCTGGATATTATTTGTTATTGGAAAAACAAGCCTGAATTTATTTCTAAAGTTTCTTCTTCATTTGGGAATAAAACCGAATTTAAAATTCGGGAAACTAATATTAATCAATATGAATCTGTAATTGCTAATTTTAAAATAGAACATTTTGAAATTGAAATTTTTGGGCAAAATATTCCAACCAAAGATCAAAACGCTTATAAACATATGATTATTGAACATGAGATTCTAGAAGCAAAAGGCGAAAACTTTCGTTTAGAAATCATAAAACTCAAACGAAACGGATACAAAACCGAGCCGGCTTTTGGCAGATTATTAGGTTTAAAAACTAATCCCTATTCAGAATTATTGGATTATAAAGTTTAATTTAAAAAACACAACATCATATTCGATTCAATATCAAAATATTACAATTAAGAATAGTTTAAGAAAAATATTTCCTTAATTTCTTTGGATAACAGTATTTAGTGCTTATCTTTGCACCCGAAACATCGCGGGATAGAGCAGTAGGCAGCTCGTCGGGCTCATAACCCGAAGGTCACAGGTTCGAGTCCTGTTCCCGCTACTAAGAAAAACACCACCTTGAAAAAGCTGGTGTTTTTTTGTTTGTAATACTTACTATATGAATGAATTTGTAGTTTATATTCTTTATTCCCAAAAATTCAAAAAAACCTATACCGGATTTACTTCTAATTTAATCGAAAGATTCAAATCTCATAATTTTCTGGAAACAAATGGATATACTATAAAGTTTAGACCTTGGGAAGTAATTTATGTAGAATCCTTTTCTTCAAAATCGTAAGCCATGAAAAAAGAAAAATATCTCAAAACAGGAACAGGAAGAGAATTTATTAAAGAGCTCATTTTTAAATTATAGTTTAACGGGTTCATATCCGCCGCGGCGGACACAGGTTCGAGTCCTGTTCCCGCTATTAAGTAAAGCTTCAGAGAAATCTGGAGCTTTTTTTATTTGAATTAGTTTAGCAGTTGTCAAATCAAAAATTAAAAAGCGTTTTTCAAAAAACTTCAATTAGACAAAAGAATATTCTTTCAAAACTAAAAAAATTAAATTTTGCTGAAATTTTTTCATTTTAATAAAAAGAAAAAAATATCTCAATTTGTTTTTGCACGACCAAGACAATCAATTATCAATCAAACAAATACATTGTACTTAGCTAAATTAGATTATGATTAAGCTTCCGCTCATCTGATATTCCCTCAGAAAAACCAAAAAAGTTTATCTAATTATTTTTGTGTTTTTCTAAAATTAATTGCAATTTTGCGCCCGCATTAAGGAAACAGGTCCGTTCGTCTATCGGTTAGGACGCCAGGTTTTCATCCTGGTAAGGGGGGTTCGATTCCCCCACGGACTACTAAAAACAAAAAGCTTCAGATTTCTCTGGAGCTTTTTTTTATAAAAGATATTGAGATTTTTATGTAATTGAAACTATTCTTTTAATAATGTTGCGACTGATATTTTCAGTGCTTCATATTCCGAAACCTTCTTTAATTAATGGAATATTCTGTTTTATATCTATTTTATAAGTTAGATATACATATAATTTTCAACTATAGTTTTCCCTCATTCTCTTGGACATATATCTTAATTACTAGACTTTGTCTTCATACTTATAGCCAAACAGATCTGATGCATTACGATATCTTTAATAGCATAAATCTAAACAAATAAAAACCGTCCCTAAAAAAGGGACGGTTATATAAATATATTTCGATAAAATAATGACCTAAGCTCTAAACAAAGCATATTTATTATAATTAAACAAAACCCTGTCATAAGGAACATACAGAGAAACAATTTTCTCTGAAGATTCGTCAAATTTGATTCCGTTGTATTTTCTAAATAAATAAATTTCTTTTAAGCAATTTGAAAGACTTTGGTGGATTTCACTTGTAAAAGTTGGTACTTTTTTGTCGCCGACTAAAAGATCAATTTGGTAGTTAGAACTGCTTTTTGATAGATTGTTACCAATAATTCTTAGGGTAAATGTAGTCGATTTTCCGTATTGTTCACCTTGATATTGTAGTGTCATAATTTTATAGTAAAAAGGTTAATGTTTTTGTTTTGTCTTTTTAGAAATTGAATCTAATTTAAAGTTATAAAAAAAATCTTTTTCCTAAAGACTTACACTAAAATTTATTCATACAAAGTTAAACAACTTTGATAAATCAAAATACTGAAAAAGTAAGTTTAATTCAGAATACTGTTTTCAGACTTGCCTTCTTCGTTAACATCCAATAAAAACAGATTTCCATTTTCATCTAACATTGTCATATTCAAGGCATCTAACAAAATCATTTTTCTTGAAGCCGATCCTTTAAATTTATTATAGGAAAGATTCATTTCAGATAAATTAGAAAGTTTTTCAATTTCTTTCGGAATACTTCCTTCAAAACTGTTATTACATAAACTTAAGTTTTCTAAATCATTAAAATTCAAAACATCAGAACTTAAACTTCCTGATAATTTGTTATCATTTAAAAGTAAAATTTTTAAAGTTGAAATCTTATATAAAGAAACTGGCAGTGTGCCTTCAATCTTATTTTCAAATAAACAAAGAATTTCTAATTGGTTTAGCTTTCCAATCTCTGCCGGAATTTCTCCTGAAATATCATTTTTAAAAAGTTCTAAATCTTTTAGCTTTTTTAAATCGCAAATAGCTGTTGGGATTACTCCGGTAAATTGATTATTAGAAATATTCAGAGATTCTAATTCTCTAAAATTGCTTACTGAATTTGATAACTGTCCTCGAAGATTGTTTTTATGAAGATCAATCGTAACCAAATTTACAAGTTCGAAAAACTCCTGGGGAAGTTCACCCTGTAGATTATTATCAGATAAAGCAAGGGATTTTACTTTTCCTTTTTCGGTACGAACTCCATACCAGGTTGAAACCGGCTGTGACAGGTCCCAATTTATTTTCCACTGCGAACCATTCGTCGCATAATATAATTTTATCAGCGCGTTTTTCTCCTTCTCTGAAACAGTGTCTGCAAAAGTATTTAGAGAAAAAACAAGTGCTAAAAAAAGTGCTGCAAAGCTTTTCATAACAGATTTGGGGTATTTTTTCTGGTATCAAAATTAGGTAATTACTAGATATAAAGCACATTATGTCGATAAAGTGTTAATAAGTAAAAAATATATAATACTTTTCTTCTTTATAAAAATATCGAAATCGTTATAGTTTTTTAACTATTTTTGAAACAACTAATTACAAAAAACCTAATAGTATGGAAATTAACTTTTACGCATTGCTGGCCGCCGCAGTTGTAACCCTTCTTGTTGGCTTTGCCTGGTATCATCCAAAAGTATTTGGAACAATCTGGATGAGAGAAAACAATTTCACTGAAGAAGATTTAAAAAAAGGAAGTATGCTCAAGATTTTTGGCTTTACGTATATTTTCTCTTTAATGATCACTATGACGCTGATGTCATTAACTATTCATCAATCGGGAGCAGTGGGAATGGTTGGCGGACCGCCTTTAATAGATGCCGCAAAACCTTCTTTTGCCGCTTTTATGGCTGATTATGGAAATGCTTACCGCACCTTTAAACATGGAGCATTACACGGTTTTATCTCAGGTTTGTTTTTTGCTTTGCCAATTGTAGGCATCAATGGTTTATTCGAAAGAAAATCATGGAAATACATTTTTATTCATGCAGGTTACTGGGCACTTACGCTTACTTTGATGGGCGGAATTGTCTGTGCTTTTGCATAAATTACAAACATACAGGCCCGTTTGAAACCAAAAACTCAAACGGGTTTTTCTTAATAATAACTTAAAGAAAAAAAGTTATTATAAATATTATCTAATTTTGAAGAAATTAGCTCAGACTTTTGAATACAACTTATTCTTTTCAAATCTATAACAGCGCATCGTTACTTCCTCTGGAGTGGAATTCGCTGGCCGTAAGGAATGTCTTTTTAACACGGGAATATCTTGAAGTACTGGAAAATTCCTGTCCTGTAAATATGATTTGTCATTTTATCGGAATTTTTGCAGAAGATAAACTCACAGGAATTGTTTTAACTCAATTTTTATTTGCCGAAAAGCTGGAATCTTTTGGAGAACGCGATCAATGCTTAAAAACATCCGTTCGTAATTTTGCTCTAAAGAATTTTGCTTCTCATGTATTATTTGTGGGAAACAATATGTTAACCGGACAAAATGCTTTTATTTTTGACAAAAATGTAATCGAATCAAAAGCATTCAAAACACTTCACAAAGCAATAAATCAGTTAAAAAAGGTTTTAAAAGAAAGTGGAAAAAAAGTTCATATAACCAGTATAAAAGATTTTACCGCACAGGAGATTAAACCTCTGCAAGCTGAATTTAAAAACAATTATACGTTTTCTATACAGCCCAATATGGTTTTCGAAATCAAAGAAAACTGGAAAAGTGAACAGGATTATATTGACGCTTTATCCAAAAAATATCGGGATCAATACAAACGTGCCCGCAAAAAATCTGAAGGCATTCAAAAACAGCAAATGTCTTTATCTGACATTCGAAAATATGAAGATGATATTTACGATTTATATTTTCATGTTGCCAAAAATGCGCCTTTCAATACTTTTTTCTTAGCCAGAAATCATTTTAGTTTTTTTAAAGAAATCATGAAAGATGACTTTTTACTTTATGGTTATTTTCTAGATGAAAAACTAATTGGTTTTAATACACTCATAAAAAATGGCGAAGTTATGGACACATATTTTCTAGGTTATGACGAAAGTATTCAGCGTGAAAAAATGCTTTATCTAAATATGCTCTACGACATGATTGCTTATTCTGTCAAAAAAGGATTTAAAGAAATTGTTTTTGCCAGAACTGCTCTGGAAATCAAAAGCTCTGTTGGCGCAAAACCCGTAAAAATGTACGGATTAATTACGCATAGCAATGCTCTAATCAATCACAATATTGCGAGATTTTTTAATTATCTGGAACCAAAAACAGAATGGCAGGAACGCAATCCATTTAA
This sequence comes from Flavobacterium sp. Root901, assembly GCF_001429765.1. Classification (GTDB taxonomy): domain Bacteria; phylum Bacteroidota; class Bacteroidia; order Flavobacteriales; family Flavobacteriaceae; genus Flavobacterium. Next base: position 224,648 of record NZ_LMJB01000008.1, on the reverse strand, counting down.
ATAATAACTTTGACAAAGTTAAAACTTTGTCTAAGATTAAGGAACTGCAAATTTCATCTGTTTGTGCAGAATATGAATTTCTAACGAGTTTTGGGCTCCGCAATATTCACCGTCAATTTGAAAATGAACCGGAATATCAGTTTTAATTTCTGCCTTATCAGTCGAAATAATCACAATATCTTCAGAATCGATTGGCATATTTCCGGTAATAATTTTACCAATTAATAGTAGATCCAGACTTTTTAAAATGACCAATTCAAACTTCCCGTCGTTCATCGTTCCATTCGGGTTAATAATGACTCCTGTTCCATATTTTTGAGAATTGGCAATTACAATCATTCTTGCAACATGATTGACCGTTTTATTATTGGCAGAAATTGTAGCGGCAAAAGGTTCGTCAGCTTCTGTTAATGTCGTAAAAGCCTGCAGGGCATAGCCCCAAAAACCTCTTACATCGCTATTTTCATAGTTTTTTACCAGTTTGGCATTTAAACCTAGATCACTTAAATGAATACTTTTTTTACCGTTAATGCAAATCATGTCCATTTCTATATAATGATTCAGAAAGGCGATTTTAAGATTTTCTTCAATTCCGGCCGGCAGATTTAAATCGACCGAAAGTCCATTTGCAGATCCTGCCGGCAGAATCCCGATAATTACATCATGGTCTTCCATTGCTTCGGCAACCATTTTTATAGTTCCGTCTCCGCCTGCAACAATAATTCGTTCTGGCTGATATTGATTGTATAAGATTTGTATTTCTTTCAAATCATTTTTGCCTGTAGTTTCATAAACTTCCAAATCAAAATGGTTTGTAGCTGCAAATTCCTGGACAGATTCAATTAAATCTGATTTATCTATATCGCCCGAAATAGGATTTACAACAAATATGATATTCTTTTTCAACGTTTTTATTTTTAAAAATCAATTAAAATAATTAATTTACATAGTAATATAAATATACGGAATTAATGAAACCAATTTTACAATTATATCGAGGTTATGCAAATGAAGAAGAATTAATTGTAATGGGGCATGTCTTCAAAAGAACGTATGATTATGATTTTCAGAAGAAAAGCTTAAAAAATGCACGCTCGGTTGTTAATCAGTTCAGGATAAAAACTATTGAAAATTTTGATGTTTATTTAAAATGCAACAATCAGGAGATTCATACAAAAACATTAGATGATGGTTATTTTAAATTTTGTATTCCACTCGAAAAAGAAATTCATTTTGGATGGATGGAATATGAAGTGAGTATAAAATATGGCGGAAAAACTATTACTTCAAAAGGAAGTTTTATACGTCCGCACAAAGGAAATTTAGGAATCATTTCTGATATTGACGACACTTTTTTGATTTCGCACACGCGCAATATTTTCAGAAAAATGTATATTTTGCTTTTCAAAAACGTAAATGACAGAAAAGTTTTTAAAGATGTTGTACCACATTATCAAGCTTTGAGTTCGGCAGGAAGGTATAATAAAGGTGAGGAAAATGCTTTTTTTTACGTTTCAAGCAGCGAATGGAATTTGTATCAATTTATTGTGGAGTTTACCAAAATACACAATTTGCCGCGCGCCGTTCTTTTATTGAAAGATATTCGAAGAGGAATTACAGATTTCTTTATGAGCGGACGCGGAAATCACGATCATAAATTTGAAAAAATAAAACACGTTCTGGAATTTTATCCTAATCTGAAATATGTTTTATTAGGTGATGATTCGCAGCACGATCCTGTTTTATATGAGCGAATCTGCAAAATATTTCCGGTTACTGTCATAGCAGTTTACATAAGACAGACCGGAAAAAGTCAAAAAAATGAAGTAAATAAAATTATGAGAAATTTAGAATCCCTCAATGTTTCCGTTTGTTATTTTAAAGAAAGCAGTGAAGCAATTCAGCATTCTAAATCTATTGGAATTATAAAATGAGTTATAAGTTTTGGGTTTTGAAACTTAAAATCCTTAACTAAAAAACCTTTGTCAAAGTTTTAAACTTTAACAAAGGTTAGCATATAAGTTTCAGTACTGAAAACTGCGACTGCGACTGAAAACTGATTAAGAATTAAAATTATCAATCTCTTCCTGAACAACTTCCCAGTCTGTAAGTAATTGATCCAGATCTTGTTTCTTTTTGTTGTATGCGGTAAAAAACGAAGCATCTTCAATATGTTTGTCATAATTAGAAGCCAGCAGTTTATCATCATGCTGAATGTCTTTTTCTAATTGCTGAATTTGACTTTCGATTTTACTTAAACGGTTTTGAAGCGCTTTTCCTTTTTTCTGGTCTTCGTATGATGTTTTACTTGCTTCTTTTGGCGCTGCTGCTTTTACAATATCTTTTTTCTCAACTTCACGCATGTTTTCTAAGTTACGCTGTTCCAGGAAAAAGTTAATATCGCCTAAATATTCCTTAATTTTCTGATCTTTAAATTCGTATACAATATTCGACATTCCCTGAAGAAAATCCCTGTCGTGAGAAACCAATAATAAAGTCCCGCCAAATTTTTGAAGTGCTGCTTTCAGAACGTTTTTAGATTTTATATCTAAGTGGTTCGTAGGCTCATCCATTACCAAAACATTGATTGGCTGCAATAACAATTTACAAAGTGCCAAACGGTTACGTTCGCCTCCTGAAAGCACTTTTACTTTTTTCTCAACATCATCTCCACGAAACAAAAAGGAACCCAGCATGTCGCGAACTTTCATTCGGTTGGTATCGGTTGCAGCATCTTCCATTGTTTGAAGTAAAGTGATTTCGCCATCCAGATACTCAGCCTGATTTTGGGCAAAATAACCCAGCTGTACATTATGGCCTAATTTTATTGTTCCTTCATATTCAAATTCGTTTACGATGGCTTTAATAAAAGTAGATTTTCCTTGTCCGTTTTGCCCGACAAAAGCAATTTTACTTCCACGTTCAACCAATAAACTTATATCTTTTAAAATAGTTTTATCGCCATAAGCTTTTGTAACATGCTCCGCTTCTACTACCACTTTTCCTGGTTCTTTTGAAACCGGAAACGAAATATTCATTACAGAATTGTCGTCTTCATCAACTTCAATTCTTTCTACTTTATCCAGTTTTTTAATTAACGACTGCGCCATTGAAGCTTTTGATGCTTTGGCACGGAATTTCTCAATTAATTTTTCTGTTTCTTCAATTTTTTTCTGCTGATTCTTTTGAGTGGCCAATTGTTTTTCGCGAATTTCATGGCGAAGTTCTAAATATTGAGAATATGGTTTATTAAAATCGTATGCTTTTCCTAAAGAAATCTCGATTGTACGATTGGTAACATTATCCAAAAACATTTTATCATGCGATACAATCACTACAACCCCGGGATAATTACGAAGAAAACTTTCTAACCAAATGATACTCTCAATATCTAAGTGGTTCGTAGGCTCATCCAGAAGAAGCACATCATTTGACTGCAATAAAAGCTTTGCAAGCTCAATACGCATTCTCCAGCCACCAGAAAATGTTTCGGTCTGATTATTGAAAACTTCTCTTTTAAAACCAAGTCCTAAAAGAATTTTTTCTGTGTCACCCACATAATTGTAACCTCCAAGTAATTCAAAACGATGGGTGTAATCAGACAAATCTTCAATTATCTGGCTGTATTCTTCACTTTCATAATCAGTTCTGGTAACTAATTGGTGATTGATTTGTTCTAATTTTTTTTCTACAATTTTAATCTCAGTAAATGCTTCATACGCTTCTTCTAATACAGTTCTTCCCTGCTCAAAATCAATGTCCTGACGTAAAAAACCCATTTTGATATCTTTCTCTTGTGAGATAACGCCAGAATCCGGAGCAAAATCTCCTGCCAGCATTTTTAGCATTGTCGATTTACCTGCTCCGTTTTTACCGACAAGACCTACCCGGTCGCCGGCACCTAAACGAAAAGTAACTTCTTCAAATAAATATGTTCCTCCAAAAGAAACTGAAAGATTGTGTATATTAAGCATAATTTATAACTGTTGTTATGAGCAGAAAAGGTGGGAAAAATGTACCTTTGTTTAAATTTTTTGCAAATGTTAAAAAAAGGATCCAAACTAAATAGTATTTTAACAGGAAGTTGTCCAAAATGCCAAAAAGAGAGCATGTATTCAGACAAAAATCCGTTTCATTTGACTAAAGTTCTAAAAATGAACGATCATTGCAGTCATTGTGGTTTGAAATATCAAATTGAACCATCATTTTTTTATGGTGCAATGTATGTCAGTTATGGTTTAAATGTCGCAGTCGGAATTGCAGCGTTTATTGTTTCTTTTGTGTTTTTTGGAACCACTATTGGAGAGTCTTTTATAGCAATCGTAATTACACTAATTGTTTTATTCCCTTTTGTTTTACGTCTTTCCAGAAACTTATACATCAATATGTTTGTCTCATACGATCCTAAGGCCGGTCGGGAATAAGAGATTTTAAATATCTTTTATGAAATCTTTTAATATCAGCTTCTTTGTCTATTGGAGTTCCGTTTTCGATATGATCGTAAAGCATTTGAGCAAGTGTGGGACCTAGCATTACACCACGAGTTCCTAAACCATTAAGAAGATGCAGGCACTTATACATTTCATGAGTTCCAATAATCGGCCTCCTGTCTGCAACGGTAGGGCGAACTCCTCCAAAGTGTTTTACAATTTCAAAATCACAGGTAATAATCTCTTTAATTTTATCTAAAAGTTCTTGTTTTCCTTCTTCGGTCGGCAAATCAGTTTTATCATACCAATTGTACGTCGCGCCAACTTTGAATAAATCATTTCCCATTGGTAAAATAAAAACACTTGTATTAACAATAACATCCAGATTTAAATTAGGAGCTTTTATAATAAATAATTCTCCCTTAGTTCCATCCAATGGCAGATAATTGAAAAAAGGATTTTTGTGCAAACCGAAACCTTCTGCAAATATGATATGTCTGGCCTGTATGTTTTTATATTGAATTCCTGAATCTAAAAATTCTATATAACTACTCTGAAAAGATTCTTCCAGAAATAAATTATTTGAAATTAAGTACTTTTTATACGCTTCTAGCAATAAACCTGTATTCACATAACCAGTATGTAAAACTTCCCCATAATCATATGGTGAATCGATACTATTATATTTCTTAGTAATTAATTTGGTCGATAAAAAAGGAGCTAAGTTTATTTTATCTGAAGCAGCATACCAATTGTTTTGTTCTTCAATAGAAAAGAACTTCCTTAAAATTGGCATTTTAAAATTGAACTTTTCATTTAATTTATTTTCAATGTTATTATAAAATTCATTCATTAAAACCAATTGTTCTTTTGCTTTCCAAACCTCACTAAAACGCTTTAAAATAACAGGATTATATAAACCACCTGCAACTCGCGATGAGTTTTGCGATTCATTATCAATTACTAAAATAGTTTTATTGTTTTTAAGGGCAGCTTCTGCAAAAGAAATACCAGCCAATCCAGATCCGACGATTAAATAATCAAGCATTGTATATATAGATAAATGAGAAAAACTCTTGCTGCAAAGGTAGCAAGAGTTTTTCTTATAATTTAATTTAGATGTCTAGTAGTTCCACATGTCTTCTTCAAAGTTGCGAATCTTCTCTTTCACTCTTTCCGATTCTAATAGCTGATTTTGCGCATTATCTTTCATGTAATCCTTAATCTCACGATCGCCATACATATTTTCTTCTTTATAAATTATGGCGTTAAAACGTCTTGAATTTAATATTTGATCAAATGAAATTGGAAGTGCAGAATTAACATCGTTAAAAGCTTTTGCTTCATGAAGAACCGTTCGTGCATTTGGAAAGAAAACCCAGAATAACTCAATATAATCCTTTTCGTCACTATTCATTGTATATACATCCGGTGTTACTGGACAAATTCCAAGTAAACGATATTTTAATTCACTCTGACGTTTGTCAAAATACCAGTATCCTTTAATTTTATACTGAGTAACATCTGCCGCAGTAAGATCTTGCTTCAAAATATACTCTGCAGGAACAGTTCTTGTTGGCCCGACAGTCTGGTCAACATACGTAACTACTTTTTTCTTCCCTGTACCGGTAACTACTTTTTTCTTTACTACACGAGTTTTGTAATCATCCGGATATTGGTTGATAAGTTCTCTTCCGGCATCTGTAGTGTCGATTCTGGATAAAGCGCCCTGAATATCTTTCAAAGATTTTTTAGTATTGAAATAACTATCTGAATATACCTCTGTTATTTTCCCAGCTCTGATAGCCTTAGTTAATACATCATAAAGTGAACGTCTGTTAGAACCAATATTGGCTGTATCGACCGGATAATATAGAGGGAAATTGATTTTTTCATTTAAATCAATAATTTCCCAAGTAGTTTTACCCATCAGGATATCTCTATCGTCTACATAACCGTAAGCCAGAGGCTTATCATTATCAGAAATTAACTGCGCCGGCGTCTTTAGTCCAATTTGATCTGCAGTTTTTGCATTAAGCAGATTAGACTGAGCATTTGCATTTATAGAGCAAGCGACAAAAACAACAATCATTAAAAAAACTTTCACTTTCATCATACTATTTTTTATAATAAAACAAACGCAAGATATTATTTTTTATTGTAATTTTCCTACAATTTAATGCTTTAGTAAATTTAAAATAATGATTTACGAGCCAAATACTACATAATTAGCTACAGAACAGAAAGTTACAAAAAAAAGTAATTATTTAAAAAAATATTGATCAATTTTTACTCAGCCGAACTTATGAAGAATCTTAAGACTTATTTTAAAATTTAAAATATATATAAAAGAAAAAACTCTTACTACTATGTAGTAAGAGTTTTTAATATTTTTAAATAATCAGAACTTAGTAGTTCCACATATCCTGTTCGAAGTTACGGATCTTCTCTTTTACTCTTTCAGATTCTAACAATTGATTTTGTGCATTGTCTTTCATGTAATCTTTAATCTCACGATCTTGATACAAGTTTTCTTCTTTGTAAACAATTGCATTAAAACGTCTTGAATTTAAAATCTGGTCGAATGAAATTGGAAGTGCTGAATTGCTGTCATTAAAAGCTTTTGCATCATGCAATACTTCTCGTGAATTTGGGAAGAAAACCCAAAACAATTCAATATAATCCTTTTCGTCACTATTCATTGTGTAAACGTCTGGAGTTACAGGACAAATTCCAAGTAAACGATATTTTAATTCACTCTGACGTTTATCAAAATACCAGTATCCTTTAATTTTATACTGAGTAACATCCGCAGCAGTAAGATCTTGCTTTAAGATATATTCAGCAGGAACTGTTCTTGTTGGTCCAACAGTTTCGTCAACATAAGTAACAACTTTCTTTTTACCAGTACCGGTAACTACTTTTTTCTTTACTACACGAGCTTTATAGTCATCCGGATATTGGTTGATAAGTTCTCTACCAGCATCTGTTGTATCAATACGAGACAATGCACCTTCGATGTCTTTCATAGATTTTTTAGTATTGAAATAACTATCAGAGTAAACTTCAGTTATTTTGCCTTTTCTAACGGCTTTCGTCAAAACGTCATATAGAGAACGTCTGTCAGAACCAATATTAGCAGTATCTACCGGAAAGTAAAGTGGAAAATTGATTTTCTCATTTAAGTCAATAATCTCCCAAGTAGTTTTTCCCATTAAGATATCCCTGTCATCTACATAACCATATGCTAATGGTTTGTCATTATCTGAGATAAGCTGCGCAGGTGTTTTAAGCCCAATTTGAGCTGGTGTTTTTGCATTTAGCAAATTCGATTGCGCATTAGAAGCAAAACCTCCTGCAATACAGACAATAGCTATTAAAAAATTTCTTACTTTCATCGTGGTATCATTATAAGATATTGAACGTAGTTTTCACTACAAATTATTGTATTTCGTAAATTACCGGAGCAGTTCTTGGCAATAAATAACTACCAGCTCCAACAAGTTTAGTTTTAATTTCAGAAATAGTAACTTGGTCTCCTTTACCAGCTCTTGAAAGAACTTGTTTACATTGTGCATTTAATCTGTTACCAGTAACAACAACTGTAGGCTGTCCAGCAATTTTCATGTTAAATCCAACAACATCTAAACCAACTTCAAAATCAAAATCAAGTAATTTAGCACCAATAGTAGCAATCTCTAAGTTAGATCTAGGACCTTTAACAACTCCCATCTCACCTCTAATTGTACCTGTTGGTCCAGGAATACCTTTAATTCTGAATGTTTTCTTATCTGTAACTTTATCCCCGTTTGGTAATGTTCCAGTAACAGAAATTGTAGCTTCTGTACCTGAACCAGGGCTCATATTATATTTTCCAGGTTTACCAGCTGAAGATAACCCAGGAGCACTTGCCTGAACTTTGTTATCTGCAACACCTGCGAACGATACAGAGATTGGGTTAACAACACCTCTGTATACTACATTCATTTTATCAGCAGAAATTGTAGCTGAATTTGGTCTTGGTACTACAACGTATTTTCCAGCAAATTTCAACGGGATGTTTTTTCCATCCTCTAAGAACGTAAATTGTCCGTTGATATTTTGTTCTCCAACACCACCTGCAGTTAAAGAGATAACCGCTTGTCCGTTTACGATTTGTCCAGGACCTTGGAAAGAAGTTGGTTTTGTGTTTTCGTCATAACGACCTAAAACTACTTTACCTGTAACTTTTTCTCCTTGGAAATAAGCATTTTTATCTAAAACAACAATCGCTTGATAGTTGCTGTAAGACGCAGCCTGAACTGCAGCTTTTCCTAAAGCACTGTTATAAACATCAGTTTCTGCTTTTTGAACGTCATTCTGCCAAGCTGAAAGTTTTGCAGCTGAAGCAATTGCAGGGAAACCTTTAAAGTGGTAAGCTAAGTATTTTTCTTTTATACCTTCTTTGTTTTTTACATCAGAAACGTCAAATTTCTTTTCAATTTCTGCAATAATGTTAGCATATTTTTTATCTGTACCTAAAGCAGCTTTTAAATCAGCTTTATACTTTTGAATTCTAGCGATAATTTCGTTACCTTTTTTAGTGTAACCGTCTCCTGTAAACCAGTCATCGATGTTATCACCTCTGTCCATCGCTTCGTATGGAAGTTTTCCAGTTTCTTTATCAACCTCAAATCCTTTAATAGACTGAGTTTTTAAAGTTCCAAGATAAGCGTAAAAATCTTTAGAGATTGCTTCAACTTTATGAGCAGTAGATGCTGCCACTGCAAATTCTCCTTTTGCTTCAGCTGCTTTTTGATCTAAAGCTGCTAACAAAGAAGTGTTGTTTGTAATTGATGTAACATTAGAAGCCTCAAATTTTTCGTTAAATAAACCAAAACCTGATATTACTTCTTTTGATACGTTCATTGCTAACATCGCGATGAAAACCAGATACATCAGGTTGATCATCTTCTGTCTAGGGGTTAATTTTCCTCCTGCCATTTTTTTCTAATTAGTTCTTATTAATAATTTTAATATAATAGTTAAAAACTAATTATCCTTTGTTACTCATTGCAGAAAGCATACCACCGTAAACACTGTTTAGAGAAGCAATGTTTGCAGTCATAGATTGCATTTGTTCTTTTAATTTAGATGCGTTCTCAGCGATTTCAGTATTTGCCTGAGCATTTCTTGAAGCGCTTTCTAACTGAACTTTATATAAACTGTTTAATGATTCCATTTGTGCAGCAGCAAGAGATAACTCTTCAGCATATTTCTTTTGTCCTGCGATAGAATCTACAGTTGGAGAAATTGCTTTTGCAGCTCCTTCAAAATTTTTGATGCTGTTTCCTAAACTTGACATTAATTCACCGTCAATTTTAGCTTCTTTTAAGATAGCATCTAATTTTTGAGATAATAAACCTTGGGCATCAGTTGATTCAACTTTCTCCTCTTTTTTTCTAGCTTGTCCGTTAGCTAATTCTGGGTAAACAAGAGTCCAATCCAATTCGTCTTCAACTGGTTCAAAAGCAGATAACGCGAAGATTAACGCCTCAGTTAATAAACCTACTGAAAGCATAACTGTTCCTGTTAATGGTCCAATTTCAAAGTGAGTAATTTTGAATAAAGCTCCAACGATTACTACTGCCGCTCCCATACCATAAGCGAAATTCATTGCTTTTTTACTTAATAATGCCATAATAATTTTTTTTTAGGTTTTAATTTTAAAATAGATTCGATTTGGTTATTGTATTGATTTAATTATAAATTACTATTTCTTTTTTCCGCTTCCGGTTACTTGAGTTCCCATGTAATCTTGTACAGTTCTGAAACCAATATAACTTCTTGCTGAATCAGCATATTCGTGATCACGAGTACTCACTTGTAGGAAATAAGCAACGTCTTTCCAAGATCCTCCACGAACAACTTTTCTTTGGTTGTTTCCATCAATTACGTTAGGGTTCATTGTAGAAACATACTCATAGGCATTTGGATTATAAGCTGAATCTGTCCACTCAGAAACGTTTCCTGCCATGTTGTATAATCCGTATCCGTTTTGTTCGTAAGATTTAGCTTCAACTGTATATAAAGCCTCGTCGGCAGCATAATCTCCTCTGTTAGGTTTGAAGTTTGCCATGAAACATCCTCTGTCACTTTTCGTGTAAGGACCTCCCCATGGGTATGTAGCAGACTCCAGACCACCTCTTGCAGCATACTCCCATTCTGCTTCCGTTGGAAGTCTGAATGCGTTAACTAAATCACGTCCTTTTTTCTTAGATTTAATGTAGCTGTTTTTATTTAAAGTTCTCCATGCACAGAATGCTTTTGCTTGTTTCCAAGTTACACCCACTACAGGATAATCTCCATAAGCTTTGTGCCAGAAATAATCATTATGCATTGGTTCATTATATGAATATGAGAAGTCTTTAATCCAAACTGTAGTATCTGGATATACACTAACCTGCTCAGTTTTAACGAAGTCTTTTCTTTTTCCAACTTTGGCTTTTGCAGCAGCCTGAATATCCATCCAAGAATAACGGAATTTCAATTTATTTACATCAATTGTTCTTAAACCATTATATGATTCTTCAATTGGCAAATACATAGAATCCATTACTTCAGCATAATACTCATCCGGATAAGCTTTAGTATCTCTAATTAATTTAACTTTTTTGTTTAATTTTCTACCAGCATAAGGATCATCTTTTGTTCCTACGCTATAGTAGTTATCATACATGTATTTATCATAAGCCGTCATTTTATCCGGCTCAGAGTCATTAAATGCATAATCAGCGATACTACCACCTTTACTACCTTTACCTCCAGTACTTTTTTGTCCTGTTTCATCAGCTAAAATAGCAAGACGAACTCTCATTGTAGAGTCTTTTACCCACTCCACAAACTGACGGTACTCACTGTTAGTAATCTCAGTTTCATCCATATAGAATGAACGAACTGTTACTGTTTTAGTTGGAGCGTCTTCTACATTAGCTAAATCAGCATCTGATTTACCCATGATAAAAGATCCACCAGGAACTAATGTCATTCCATAAGGCTTCTCGGGATGCCATTTCCCTCCTGTAACACCAACTAATTCACCTTTGTCACCTGACTTACCACAGCCGATTACTAGTGTTAACATTGCTGCAAATGCAATAAACTTCTTCATATAAATTTGGGATTATCTATTCATTATTAAAAGTCCGTAAACGTATTTATTATTTATCTAAAAAACAATACTACTTGCGAAATTTATTTTACCGTTCAAAAATAATGTTAAATAAAATAAAAAAAAAATATTTCATCGACAAACTGATTAAAAAAATCGACGTAAAACGTTAAATTTTACAATATATAAACCTTATCTTACTAAATTTTTTAACTAAAATTTAAAAAAACTGAAAATTTTAAGATTTTCAATAAAATTTTCTTTTACAAAGCGTTTTTTCGCTGTGCTTTCCACCATCTTTCTGGCAATTCCTGATTACATGCACTCAAATATTCTTCATAAGAACACGGTAATAACGTATTTCTTTTTAGTTTATTGCTGCCGTTTGTTTCAAACGGAATTTCAATCCACCAGCGATCTGTTTTATCACTTTTATAAAATACCAGTTCTTCTTCTTCCAACGGAACAATATACTTTAAATAATTTGTTCTGCTTCCAAATGGATATTCTTTTGAACGATAATGGTATCCTTCAATAAAATACCAAACGATCTGAGCAATAATTGGCGACTCCTGTACGGTACTGTTATGATTAAACACTCCAAAAGAAGACACTTTATCACTTATTCCTGCATATCTTGCCAATGAACAAATCTCTTTTCCATTGAATCCATTTGGTTCAAATGAAATTGTATTTCCTGAATCTGAAGACTTTACCGAATTCAAATCAATACTTACTAAGTCAGCATCTCTAAAAACAGGCTCTGCCAATGTAATTTTGTTTGAAATCTCTCCCAATCGGTAGGCGTCAAAAAACAACTTTTCAATTAAATCAATTTCTTCTTGTGAATTATAGTAGGTCTGGTATCCTATATTACAGTAATTGAAAAGATTATTCGGCTCGTCAATTATAATTTTTGTTAAATAAGAATTAGCCGAAACAGCTTCATTTTCTTTACCAAAATCAAATCTGTTATCTACAGAAACCATATTTACCATTTGCTCTAAATCATCATAAGCACGATATAAAGCGTATGTCAAATCCTGTGAACCTCCCAGAACTATCGGAATGACTTTATTCTTAATTAATGCAGCGGTTACCTTTTTTACTGCAAAATAAGTATCCTCTACAGAATCTCCTGCGAGAATATCTCCTAAATCAGCAATGGAAGCATCCCAATTACCGGGAAACATTCCGTACAGCTTTTTACGAACAGCGTTTAAATTAACTTCGTTAACTATATTAATATTACGGCGATCTTCTAAAACTCCAACAATTGCAATATTAATTTTATCGATATCCGGAAACTGATCCTGAGTATGCAAAGCAATTTTGCTTCCCAGTTCTTGTGAAGACAATGAACTAATGAATTTTAAAATTCCGTCATTTAAAGGCTCTAGAAAATCAAATTCCATTGTTTATTTCTTTTTTGCTGCTGTTTTTTTTGCCGGTGCTTTTTTTGCCGTTGCAGCTTTCTTTGCAGGGGCTTTTTTCGCTGGTGTTTTTGCCGCAATCATTTCCTGAACCTGATCCAGTGTTAATTTTGAAGCATCAACATCTTTACTTAATTCAATTTTAATTTTTCCTTTCAGAATTACTGATCTTCCCCAGCGAGCTTTTTCTACTACAATTCCTTCTTCTTCCCAGTTATGAATTACCTTATCGATATTCTTCTGAAGTTTATCTTCGATTAATTCTTCAACATCTGCCTGAGATAAATTATCAAAATTGTATTTTTTACTCACATTTATAAAAAGGCCGTTCCATTTAATAAAAGGACCAAAACGCCCCACTCCTTTTTGAACTCCCTCGCCTTTATACACGGCAATTGGTGCATCTGCAAGTGCTTTTTCATCAATTAGCTCTTTTGCTCTTTCTTTTGTGACACTTAAAGGATCTTCTCCTCTAGGCAACGAAATAAACACACTTCCATGACGTACATACGGTCCGTAACGACCATTACTTACTTCTACTTCTTCTCCTTTATATTCTCCTAAATTTTTAGGAAGTAAAAATAAATTTAAAGCTTCTTCCAGTGTAATATTTCCAATATTCTGATCTGCCATCAAGCTGGCAAACTTTTTATCTTCATCGTCTGCTTCTCCAATTTGAGCCATTGGTCCAAATTTTCCTAATCGAACAGAAACCTGTCTTCCGTCAGCATCTTTTCCTAAAATTCTCTCCCCGCTTTCACGTTCAGCATTTGCTTCTACTTCTTTAACATTTGGATGAAATTTATTGTAGAAATCCTGCATCATGATTGCCCAGTCAATATTTCCTTCGGCAATTTCGTCAAAATCCTGTTCTACTTTTGCAGTAAAATTATAATCTAAAATATTTCCGAAGTTCTTAACAAGGAAATCTGTTACAATAGTCCCAATATCAGTTGGAACCAGTTTTCCTTTGTCTGAACCTGTATTTTCTTTTAAAAGCTTTTCCCCTACCTTACTATTTTGTAAAGTCAACTGTGTATAATTGCGTTCCTGACCTTCGAGTGTCCCTTTTTCAACATAATTTCTGTTGATGATGGTCGAAATAGTCGGTGCATATGTTGACGGACGCCCAATTCCAAGCTCCTCCAGTTTTTTTACTAAAGATGCCTCAGTATAACGTGCCGGCGGTCTTGAATATCGTTCTGTAGCCGTAATATAGTTGTTAACCAGTTTTTCGTTTACTTTTAGAGCCGGAAGCATTCCTTCTTGTTCTTCTTCGTCATCATCATGACCTTCTAAATAAACTTTTAAAAAACCTTCAAAAAGCAAAACTTCTCCTGAAGCAGTAAAAATTTCGCTGTGATTATCTGCTTCAATTTTTACGTTTGTTCTTTCTAACTGTGCATCGCTCATTTGAGATGCCAGAGTTCTTTTCCAGATCAAATCATACAAACGAGCCTGATCACGATCAATATTTACGGTATGACGGGACATATCAGTCGGACGAATTGCTTCGTGCGCTTCTTGTGCTCCTTTACTTTTGGTGGCAAAAGTTCTCGGTTTTGAGAATTCTTTTCCGTAAGATTTTATGATTTCTGCTTCAGCGGCATCCATTGCATCTTTTGAAAGATTAACACTGTCTGTTCTCATATAAGTAATGAGTCCCGCCTCATATAATCGTTGCGCTAACTGCATTGTTATTCCAACTGGCAAATACAATTTTCTTGCTGCTTCCTGCTGCAAAGTAGAAGTTGTAAAAGGTGCTGTTGGAGATTTTTTGGTAGGTTTAGTTTCTAAATCGGCTACCTTATATTTAGAACCGAGGTTTTGATTTAAGAAATCTTCGGCTTCTTTTTTTGTATTGAAGTTTTTTGGCAGTTTTGCTTTAAAAGCTTTTCCGCTTTCGTTTACAAATTCTGCAACAACTGAATAGGTTGCAACTGCATTAAAATTTTGAATTTCACGTTCTCTTTCTACAATCAAACGTACAGAAACAGATTGTACACGACCTGCAGAAAGTCCGCCTTTAACTTTTCTCCACAAAACAGGAGATAATTCATAACCCACCAAACGATCTAATACTCTCCTCGCCTGTTGTGCATTAACTAAATTATAATCTATTTCTCTTGGATTGTCAATTGCTTTAAGAATCGCAGATTTTGTAATCTCGTGAAAAACAATTCGTTTGGTTTTTTTAGTATCCAGTTTTAATTCTTCCGCCAAGTGCCATGAAATAGCTTCTCCCTCGCGGTCCTCATCGCTTGCTAACCAAACCGTTTCGGCATTTTTAGATAGTGATTTTAGTTTCGTTACCAAGGCTTTTTTATCTGGAGAAACTTCATATTTTGGTTTAAACCCATTCTCTACATCTACTCCTATTTCCTTTGATGGTAAGTCGGCTATGTGACCATAACTTGACTCCACCTGAAAATCGTTCCCAAGAAATTTCTCGATCGTTTTCGCCTTTGCAGGTGACTCCACTATTACTAAATTCTTTGCCATTGCTCTTATTTTCTGCAACAAAAGTATTTATTTTTTTTAAATATTAACCTTGTCGGTGAATTTTTGAGGTATTTTGATATTATGAAACTTAAAATTGCAGATTTATCTGTAATATTCTGTATTATATATATAGGTATAACTTTTAATCGTTTATGACAGCGAAATTCTATTATTTTAGATCATGGATTTTGGATTGCAGATTTTGGATTATTCAAACTTCCGGCTTATAAACTAAAATTAGAAATATAAAATTCTTTTCTGCCATCTTGTCATATTGATCGTATTTGCGTTATCTTTGCACTTTGAAATTTTACAATGGAAAAGATTATTGAAGAAAGCAAGCAAGGCGAAAGTCTTGTTTTAGAAAATAAACCTGAGAATACTAAAAAACTATTTATAGAAAGTTACGGCTGTGCAATGAATTTTTCAGACAGCGAAGTCGTAGCATCCATTTTGTCTGATGGAGGATATAATACAACTTCAGTTTTAGAAGAAGCCGACTTGGTTTTGGTAAACACTTGCTCTATCCGGGACAAAGCAGAACAGACTATTCGTAAGCGTCTTGAAAAATACAATGCGGTAAAACGTACAAATCCAAAAATGAAAGTGGGTGTTCTGGGCTGTATGGCCGAGCGTTTGAAAAGTCAGTTTCTGGAAGAGGAAAAAATAGTAGATCTTGTTGTGGGTCCTGATGCCTATAAAGATCTGCCCAACCTATTAGCAGAAGTTGAAGAAGGTCGGGACGCTATCAATGTAATTTTATCAAAAGAAGAAACATACGGAGATATTTCGCCGGTTCGTTTAATGAGCAACGGAATCACTGCCCTGGTTTCTATTACGCGCGGATGCGATAATATGTGTACATTTTGTGTTGTACCTTTTACCCGCGGACGTGAGCGCAGCCGTGAACCGCAGAGTATTATGGCCGAAATTCAGGATTTATGTAACAAAGGTTTTAAAGAAATTACACTTTTAGGACAAAATGTTGACAGTTATCTTTGGTATGGCGGCGGTTTGAAAAAAGATTTCGTAAACGCCTCTGAAATGCAAAAAGCCACTGCAGTAGATTTTGATCAGTTACTTGAAATGGTGGCTGTTGGTTTTCCTAAAATGCGAATCAGATTTTCGACTTCTAATCCGCAGGATATGCACGAAAGCATTTTGCATGTTATTGCGAAATATCCAAATATCTGTAAACACATTCACTTACCGGTTCAATCCGGAAGCAACAGAATTTTAAAAGAAATGAATCGTCTGCATTCGCGTGAAGAATATATGGCTTTGATTGATAAAATCAGAGCGATTGTTCCGGAAGCTTCTATTTCGCAGGATATGATTGCCGGTTTCCCAACTGAAACAGAAGAAGATCATCAGGATACATTGAGTTTGATGGAATATGTGAAATATAATTTTGGTTATATGTATTCGTATTCTGAACGTCCGGGAACTTTGGCCGGAAGAAAAATGAAAGATGATGTAGAGGAAGAAACCAAAGCCAGACGATTACAGGAAATTGTCGATTTACAGCAAAAACATGCCTGGTTTAGAAGTGAGGAATTTGTTGGAAAAACAGTGGAAGTTTTAGTAGAAAAGGTTTCAAAAAAATCGGCAGCCGAATTTTCAGGAAGAAACTCCCAAAGTATTACAGTAGTTTTTCCAAAAGAAAATTATAAAATTGGCGATTTTGTAAATGTAAAAATCACAAGCTGTACGAGTGGAACTTTAAAAGGTGAAGCGGTTGGTTTGAGTGCAATGAATTAATTTTTTTTTTGCCACAGACTAAAAGGATTGAAATGATTTTTTGAATTATTTTTCTTACTTAAATTTGTGCAAAAAAAATTATTTATGCAACATTACAGAGAAAATGAAACCTACAAGATTATTGGCATTTGTATGGAAGTTCATCGAAATCTTGGTCCAGGTTTATTAGAAGTTATTTACAAAGATGCTTTAGAATTAGAATTTAAAGAACATAATATTCTATTTGAAAGAGAAAAAGAATACTCTATTGAATATAAAGGAAAAATTTTAGCTCATAAATTTTATGCTGATTTTATTGTAAATGAAGATATTGTATTAGAAGTTAAAGCAATAAAAGAATTTTCCAACGAACATGTTGCCCAAATTTTAAATTATATAAAATTATCAAATTCAGAAGTTGGGCTGTTAGTTAATTTTCAGACAAAATCTCTTCAATATAAGAGATACATTTTATAATTTTAGGTAATCTGTGTTAATCACTTTAATCTGTGGCAAAAGAAAATAGAATATAAGCCAAAGTTTTAAGCTTTCAGGCAAAATCTGAAAACTGAAACAAACAAAAACTTGAAACAAAAATATACATGGAAACAGTTCAGGCAATAAAACAACGATTTGAGATTATTGGAAATGACCCAAAATTAAATCGTGCTATCGAAAAAGCCATTCAGGTTGCTCCAACTGATATTTCGGTTATGGTAACGGGTGAAAGTGGTGTTGGTAAAGAAAATATTCCCAGAATAATACATTCGCTTTCGCACAGAAAGCATGGAAAATATATCGCTGTAAACTGTGGAGCAATTCCGGAAGGAACGATTGACAGTGAACTTTTTGGACACGAAAAAGGTGCTTTTACAGGTGCAACAAGCACGCGTGAAGGTTATTTTGAAGTAGCAGACGGCGGAACTATCTTTCTTGATGAAGTTGGTGAACTACCTTTAACAACTCAGGTGAGACTGCTGCGTGTTCTTGAAAATGGGGAATTCATTAAAGTGGGTTCATCCCAGGTTCAAAAAACAAATGTTCGTATTGTTGCGGCAACAAATGTGAACTTATTTAATGCAATCGAAAAGGGAAAATTCCGTGAAGATTTGTATTATCGTTTAAGCACAGTCGAAATTACATTGCCGCCATTGCGCGAGCGAAATGACGATATTCATCTATTGTTCAGAAAATTTGTCGCCGATTTTGCTCATAAATACAAAATGCCGCCTTTAAGACTGGATGACGACGCTGTTCAGCTCTTGCAAAAATTCAGATGGAGCGGAAATATTCGCCAGCTTCGAAATGTTGCTGAGCAGATTTCTGTTTTAGAAACAAATCGCGATATTACTTTGGCAACGCTTCAATCTTATCTGCCTGTTGAAGGAAGCAATCTGCCTTCTGTAATTAATGATAAGAAAAAAGACTCCGATTTTAGTACAGAACGAGATATTTTATACAAAGTGCTTTTCGACATGAGAAGCGACCTGAATGATCTCAAAAAACTAACTTTGGAATTAATGAAAAATGGAGGAAGCTCCAAAATGCAGGACATTAATCCGAATTTAATTCAGAAAATATACGGTTCGCAGGAAAATGACAGCGAAATTGATTTTGAAGAAGAACCAAGAACTGCGGTTATGACGCCTGCAGTACGTGAAGAAAATTACCAGATTCCGGAAGATAATTATTTATTTGCCGAAACAATTGAAGAAGAGGAAGTTTTACGTTTGGAACAAAAAGAAATCGAAATGATCAAAAAATCATTAGAAAAAAACAAAGGAAAACGAAAAGCTGCCGCAGATGAACTGGGAATTTCTGAAAGAACTTTATATCGAAAAATTAAACAATTTGATCTGTAGATAGTAAATTCCAAAAATAAAATTCCAAATTTCAAATTAGTATATTTGGAAAAAATTGGAATCGGCCCCAGACAACAGCAAATGCGCGAAGCAATTTTAAACATCAGGATTCTCTAAAAAATTTATGAAAAAAACATATTATTTAATCGCCTTTTTTAGTCTTTTTATGCTAAGTGGCTGCAAATTCTACAACTTTACCGGCGCAAAACCTGTTGATGCAAAAACCTTTCAGGTTAACTTTTTCCATAACAATGCAGATTTAGTGGAACCCGGAATTGACAGAGAATTTACACTCGCATTGCAGGATTTGATCATGAACCAAACCAATTTAAACCTTGTAAGCAATGGTGGAGAATTAGTTTATGAAGGAGAAATTGTTGATTACAGAATTACACCAATGACTGCAACAGCAGATCAGCAGGCAGCACAAAACCGTTTGACAATCCGTATTAATGTAAGGTTCACCAATAAAAAGAAAGAAACAGATGATTTTGAAAAACCTTTCGAATTTTATTATGATTTTCCGGGACGAGATCTTCCTACAGGAAGTGTTCTAAATGAAGCTATTAAAACAATTTTCGAAAGAATTACGCAAGATATCTTTAATGATTCCCTGGCAAAATGGTAAGAATGTTTATTGGTTGAATCGGTTAACCGTTTAATCGATTCTCAAAAAAACAGCCAAACAACCAAACAACCAAACAACCAAACAATTAAACAGTTAACCGATTAAACGATTAAACAAAAAAAACAATGAACGTTACTGATTATACATACTTAATGAACAAACCTGATGCTATTACAGAAAATCAGGCAGAAGCGTTAGGAGGTGTTTTAAATGAATTTCCGTATTTTCAAAGTGCAAGAGCTCTTCGGTTAAAAGGACTTTACAAACAAAACAGCTTTAAGTATAATTATGCTTTAAAGGTTACTGCGGCACATACCTCAGATCGTTCGGTTTTATTTGATTTTATTACTTCAGAAAATTTTGTTTCGATTCAGAATGATTTTTATGACCAAAAATTAAAAGATCTTTTAGAAATAAAAGTATTTGACAGCGAAGTTGTTTCTGCCGAGCCTGTTGTAAAAATGCCCGAAATTCGAATTGACCCAATTGAACAGTCAATTTTAAAATCAATAAAAGAAGCCACAACAGTTGTTTTTGAAGAACCTTCTAAAATTCAACAAGAATCTGTTGCACAGGCAATTTCAACACAAAGCCAAGATATCGAATTAAATAGTACTGAAGAACCTTTAAAAACCGAAGAACAAACAATTGAACCAGTTACAGAAGAATCAATTGTGCTTCCTAGTGAAGAAGAAATATTAAGTACTTTTAAAGAAGTAACTGAAACTGAAGAGATAGATTTAGAAACTGAGCAGCCGGTAACTATTATTAATGAAGAAGAAATATTCAACTCTTTTCAGGAAGTAAATGAAGTTGAAGAAACCTTTGAGCAATTAATTACATCAGATGTACATTCTGCTCCTGAAGAAGAAAGAACAGATAATATCAATATCGACACAACAGAAATTGAAGAAATAAAAGTTGAAGCTATTGTCAATGAGTCTGTGCTTACGCCGAGCGAAGAAGAAATATTGGATATTTTTAAAGAAGTTCCGGAAACTAAAGAAAAAGAAATTGAACCGGAAGCAGAAGAATCAATTCTGACTCCGAGCGAAGAAGAAATATTAAATACATTTAAGGAAGTCAATCCGGCTGAAGAAAAGACAGCTGAAAAGCCTGTTATTAAAGCAACTTTCTTTGATGAATTTGTAGATGATGAAATCACGGAATCAGATATTGACCCGATTGAAGAATCTATATTGATCTCTATTAAAGAAGCCGCAGAAGTTACTTTTGAAGAACCGGCAGCTGCAGAAGAACCAGAATCTATTGAAGAAACAAAAAATAATGAAGAACCGGCAGAGGTTAATTTTTCTGAAACTGAAACACCTAAAGCCGAAATCCCGGAAACAGTAAAAGAAGCTGCGGAACATTTAGGAATAGGAAAACCTATAGATTTTTCTCTAAATGAAAAACATTCTTTTCAGGAATGGCTTCAATTATCGAGAGCTGAACCTATTGACCGCTCAAAAGAAAATAATGCTGAAAAAAAAACAACTGAAACGACTGAAATAGTGTCTGTAGAAGAAGAGAAAAAGAAAAAAGCACAAATAATTGATCGTTTTATTGAAGCAAATCCAAAAATTTCTCCCATAAAACCAACAATGTCAAATCCTCCAATTCAGTTTAATATTAATGAAGAGGAGAATTCATACTTAATGACAGAGACTTTAGCCCGAGTATATTTGGAACAAAAAAAATATACAAAGGCTATACAAGCATATGAAATATTAATTTTGAAATATCCAGAAAAAATTAGTTTCTTTGCAGACCGCATTTCGGATATAAAGATTTTACAACAAAATAACAATAACAATTAATACAATGAGCACATTTTCAATTTTCTTAGTTTTAATCACAATAGTTTGCTTTCTATTGATCGTAGTGATTATGGTACAAAACCCAAAAGGAGGAGGATTATCTTCTACTATCAGCGGAACTCAAATGTTAGGCGGTGTACAAAAAACAACTGACTTTTTAGATAAAAGTACATGGACATTAGCTACTATCCTGATTGCCTTAATCTTACTTTCAAGTTTAAGTTTTACAGGAAGTCTTGGTGATACTGGATCTAAAATTATTGATAAAACAGAAGCACCTGCATCTACGCCAGCTGCTCCTGCTCAACAAACTCCTGCTCCGGCAGCACCTGCAGCAAAATAATATTTTCAGATATACTATAATTGAAATGCCAGCCTGTCAAAGCTGGCATTTTTTTTAAGAAATAATGTCAGTTTTTCTACCATGGCACAATTTCTGAAAGTCTATTGAACATTAAAAAACGTATAACTTAATAATAATACAAAATCATGGCTTTAAACATTAAACCGCTTTCAGACCGCGTACTTATTGAACCTGTTGCAGCTGAGACTAAAACTGCTTCGGGTATTTTTATTCCAGATACTGCCAAAGAAAAACCGCAAAAAGGTACTGTAGTAGCAGTAGGAAACGGATCTAAAGATCATACAATGACTGTAAAAGTTGGTGATACTGTTTTGTACGGTAAATATGCCGGAACAGAACTAAAACTGGAAGGTACTGATTACCTGATTATGCGTGAAGATGACATCTTAGCAATAATCTAAAAAATAGTATTAAGTACTCTGAGTATTAATATTTAAGACTAAAGTAAGTTGAAACAAATCAAACTTTAAACAAAAATTAAAAAAAATGGCAAAAGATATAAAATTTGATATTGAAGCACGTGACGGATTAAAACGTGGTGTTGATGCATTAGCAAATGCTGTAAAAGTAACTCTTGGACCTAAAGGTCGTAATGTAATTATTGGAAAATCATTTGGTGGACCAACCGTTACTAAAGATGGTGTTTCTGTTGCAAAAGAAATCGAATTAAAAGACGCATTAGAAAATATGGGTGCGCAAATGGTAAAAGAAGTTGCTTCTAAAACCAATGATTTAGCAGGAGACGGAACTACAACTGCTACAGTTTTAGCTCAGGCTATCGTAAAAGAAGGTCTTAAAAACGTTGCCGCAGGGGCTAACCCAATGGATCTGAAACGTGGTATCGATAAAGCTGTTGAAGCTATCGTTGCTGATCTGGCAAAACAAGCTAAAGTTGTTGGAAGCGATTCTGACAAAATCAAACAAATTGCTTCTATCTCTGCAAATAATGATGAAGTTATTGGTGAATTAATTGCTACAGCTTTTGCTAAAGTTGGAAAAGAAGGAGTTATCACTGTAGAAGAAGCTAAAGGAACTGACACTTTTGTGGATGTTGTTGAAGGAATGCAGTTTGACAGAGGATATCTTTCTCCTTACTTTGTAACAAACCCAGAGAAAATGGAAGTTGAATTAGACTCTCCATACATCTTATTATATGATAAAAAAGTATCTTCTTTAAAAGAATTACTTCCAGTTTTAGAACCGGTTGCACAATCAGGAAAACCATTATTGATTATTGCTGAAGATGTTGACGGAGAAGCTCTTTCTACTTTAGTAGTAAACAAATTAAGAGGTGCTCTTAAAATTGCTGCTGTAAAAGCTCCAGGTTTTGGAGACAGAAGAAAAGCAATGTTAGAAGATATCGCAATCTTAACTGGCGGAACTGTAATTTCTGAAGAGAGAGGTTATACTCTTGAAAATACAACGATCGAAATGTTAGGAACTGCAAAAAGAGTTTCTATCGATAAAGACAATACAACAATTGTAAGCGGTGCCGGTGAAGCAGATATCATTAAAAACCGTGTAAACCAAATTAAAGGTCAGATGGAAACTACAACATCTGATTATGATAAAGAAAAATTACAAGAGCGTTTGGCTAAATTAGCCGGAGGTGTTGCTGTTCTTTATGTTGGTGCGGCTTCTGAAGTCGAAATGAAAGAGAAAAAAGACAGAGTTGATGACGCATTACACGCGACTCGTGCAGCTGTTGAAGAAGGAATTGTTGCTGGTGGTGGTGTTGCTTTATTAAGAGCAAAAACTGCTTTATCAGAACTTAAAGCAGATAATGCTGACGAAGCAACCGGAATTCAGATTGTTTCTCGCGCAGTTGAGTCTCCATTAAGAACTATTGTTGAAAATGCAGGTCTTGAAGGTTCTGTAGTTGTTGCTAAAGTTACTGAAGGTTCTGGTGATTTTGGATACAATGCAAAAACTGACGAATATGTAGATATGCTTACTGCCGGAATTATCGATCCTAAAAAAGTAACTCGTGTAGCTCTTGAAAATGCTGCATCTGTTTCTGGAATGATCTTAACGACAGAATGTGCATTGATCGATATTAAAGAAGAAAATGCCGGAGGCGGAATGCCAATGGGCGGCGGAATGCCTGGAATGATGTAATTTGTTCCCTTCTTAAAACTTAAAGCGCCGGATAAAATCCGGCGCTTTTTTTTAACATAGATTCACATCAAAAGTTTTTTTGCCATGAATTACACGAATTTGCCGAATTGTTTTTTGATGAATTATATTTAAAAATTAGTGGAAATTCGTGTAACTCGCGGCAGCTTTTTTCAAACATTACGACAAACTTTTTTCGTTAGTTTAACATTCTCTTCTTCATTTAAAAATGGTTTAGTGCTAACTTTGTTTTCTTTAAAATTACACAATGAGAAAATTCCCAACTCACCTTTTACTATCTGCATTTTTACTTCTTACCTTTTTTTCAAATGCCCAGATAAACAAAGAAAATTATGTTGTTTTAGTTTCTATGGATGGATTTCGCTGGGATTATCAAAAACAATTTAAACTGCAAAATCTAAAACAAATAGCAAAACAAGGAGTTCATGCCAAATCAATGAAACCTTCTTATCCAAGTAAAACTTTTCCAAATCATTATTCGATTGTAACGGGTCTTTATCCTGATCATCACGGAATTATCAATAATGTTTTTTACGACAGCACTTTAAATGAATCTTTTTCATTATCATCAAGTGCAAAAAATGATTCCAGATTTTATGGCGGAAATCCTATCTGGAATGTTGCCGAACAGCAGGGAGTAAAAACAGGTTCTTTCTTTTGGCCGGGATCTGATATTGACAAAAGGAATCCGGGTTATTATAAAAATTACGATAATAAAATTCCGTATGGTGCCAGAATTGATACAATTTTAAAGTGGCTGCAGCTTCCTGAAAAACAAAGACCGCATTTAGTGACTTTATATTTTGATGAACCCGATCATACTGGGCACAATTTCGGACCGCTTTCTCCTGAAAACAAAAAAATGGTTATTAAAATGGATTCAATTATGGGAGAATTGTCCCGCAAACTGGATCAACTGACAATTGGAAAACAAATCAATTTAATCATCGTGTCAGATCACGGAATGGCTAACATCAGCAATGATAAAAAAGTTGCTGTCCTGGATTATCTAAAACCGGAATGGCTTGGATATAAAGATGTAATTAATCCTATTATGAGTCTGCAGGCAAAAACTGGATTTCAGGATTCTATTGCGAAAGCATTGAAAAAAGTCCCGCATATAAAATTTTGGAAATCCTCTGAAGTTCCTAAAAGACTGCACTACGGAACCAATCCTCGTGTGCATGATTTTGTTATTGAAGCAGATAAAGGATGGAGTTTAGTAAATAAGAAATCTCAAAATATAAAAGGCGGAACACATGGTTATGACAATAATGAAAAGGATATGCATGCTATTTTTTACGCAAAAGGTCCGTCCTTTAAAGTCGATAAAACCGTTAAAACATTTCAAAACGTTTCAGTTTACCCTTTAATTGCCCACATTTTAGGCTTGCAAATTGACACAGTCGATGGAAAATTAAGTGATGTTGATGCAATGCTTAAATAATGTGTCAATTTGGAAATGTAATAATTAGAAAAATTTATTATTGGAATTAATTGCCCCCAGCTAAATCTGGAGGTTATTGATATAGTCAAAGGCTTTAGCCAAACTTTATAGTTCGGCTAAAGCCTTTTCGCACGATTCATTTTTATTCCTCCAGCTTAAGCTGAAGGCAATTGAACAAAATATTCATAACAGCATATCTGTAGAGGCATACTGTCTTGCGTCTAACACAACGTAACCATAACCTTTAATAATCTATAACCTTAGACGCATAGCAATACGTCTCTACAGAAAATTGGGATGTAATATTTATCATCGAATTAGAAATTCGTCGAAATTGAAACCTCCTTCCATTCTTCTAATTCCTTCTGAACACTTGCTATTTTTTGGTTAGCCATATTGAAGGCATCTTCACCTAAAAACAAATGCAGCGGCGGATTCTGATCGTGACTTGCTTTTATTAAAGCTTCTGCTAATTTTACAGGATCTCCCGGCTGATTTCCGTTAATGTCATCCTTGTGAGTACTTTCAGATTCTCTTACATTTTTGTATTCTGTAATTGGATTTTCAGGCAGTAATAAAGAACTATCTTTTAAGAAATCAGTTCTAAAATAACCCGGATATACAATAGTGGCATGTATTCCAAAAGGTTTAATTTCTGCATTCAATGATTCGGTCAAACCTGCTACCGCAAATTTTGTAGAGCAATAAATTCCCCAGCCCGGAAATTCTCCGTAGTAACCTCCAACAGAAGAAATATTAAAAATATGTCCTGATCTTGCGGCACGCATGTAAGGCATAGTATTTCTGATTACATTCAATAACCCGAAAACATTTACTTCGTAATTTTTTCTGGATTCAGCATCACTTAATTCTTCCAGCGTTCCTAATAAACCATAACCGGCATTGTTTACTAAAACATCAATTGTTTTAAAATGGCTTACAGCTAATTCGATTGCATTTTTAACGCTTTTTTCATTAACCAAATCCATTTCAAGAGGAAGAAAATTTTCAGACGGATTTCCTAATACTTTTACTAAAGCCGCTTCACTTCTTGATGTTGCTGCTACCTTATAACCTTCTGCAAGTAATTTTTTAGCTAATTCTAATCCAAGTCCTTTTGAAGCACCTGTGATAAACCAAACTTTGTTATTTCCCATGATTTTAAATTTTTACGTTTTAATTACAGGACAAAGGTATTGGCGAAGTGCTTCTCAAAAATTAAATTAATCAAGCAAGAAGTTGCAAAAATCAAACAATTTCTGCCAAGCGATAATTTTTTGGAGACACCTGAACATTTTTCTTGAAAAAATTGATAAAATGAGACAATTCTTCAAAACCTAAACACCACGCAATTTCATTAATATTCCAATTCGTTTGTTTGAGCAGAATCATCGCTTCCTGCATAATTCTTTCCGAAATAATCTGAGAAGTTGTTTTTCCGGTGGTTTCTTTCAAAGCTTTATTTAAATGATTTACATGTACATTTAACTGACTTGCATATTCAGAAGGCGATCTAAAATTAACCTGCTGTGATATCGATTCAATAGGAAACTGACGTTCTAATAATTCCAAAAATAAAGATGAAATACGAATTGTTGCATTTGATTTACTGTATAATGAAGTACTTACAGTTTGTGTTTTGAGTGCGAGGTGGATAATTTCAAAAACAAGATTTCGAAGTACATCATATTTAAAAGCGTAATCTGAATTAATTTCATCAAACATTCTTAAATAAACTGCTTTTAAAGATTCGGCCAATTCTGTCGAAATAGGTACAATAGGATTTCCGCCTGGCTGAAATAAAGGATATTCTTTTAAATTTCCATACTGACTGAAGAAAGCATCGGTAAAAATGCAGAAAAATCCGGTTTGATTTTCATCGATTTGTTCCCAATTATACGGAATCTGCGGATTGGCAAAAAACAAAGCCTGATCTTCAATTGCCACAACTTTATCAGCATAATGAACTTTGTTTTTCCCGATGATTAAACTAATTTTATAAAAGTCTTTTCGGGTGTATGGAAATGGCTTACAAATACTTCCAACAAAATCATCTAATTTAAAAACATTAAAGTGTCCGATTTCTTTTTTAAGATTCTCGGGCATTCCATTTACTTTAATAGTGTAAAAATCTTCTAAGGTTTCTGTGAGTTTCATTTTGTAAAGTTACGAAAATCAAATTACTTTAATTAGAGAATTGGATAATTAGTCAATTAGACAATTAGTCAATGAGATAATTATTCCAAATTATATGAATTGACTTCTGCTTTTAGCTGAAGGCTATTGACTTAACTTTATGTTAGACGCACTGCTGTGCGTCTCTACAAATACATATCATCTAAATTCATTATCTAATTATCTAATTGACTAATTACCACATTCTCTAATCTCAAGAAACCACTTTATAATTAGGATCCTCAATCACATTTACCTTAATCACTGCGTCGGCGTTTTTAAGCAACTGCCTGCAGTCTGGGCTTAAATGCTGCAATTCTATAATTTTATTTGCCTGACTGTATTTTTTGGTCAGATTATTTAATGCTTCAATGGCCGACATGTCTGCAACACGGCTTTCTTTAAAATCAATTATAACATGATTTGGATCGTTTTGCACATCAAATTTTTCTAAAAAAGGAGTTATGGAGCCAAAAAATAAAGGGCCAAAAATTTCATAATGTTTTACACCATTTTGATCAATAAAATGTCTGGCCCCAATTCTTTTTGCACTTTCCCAGGCAAAAACCAAAGCTGAAATAATCACTCCAATTAAAACCGCCAAAGCCAGATTATGCAATACAATAGTAATTAAAGCGACTAAAATTCCAACAAAAATATCGTGTTTAGGCATTTTATTAATTATTCTGAAACTTGCCCATTCAAAAGTGGTAATCGCAACCATCATCATCACACCGACCAAAGCAGCCATTGGCAATTTTCCAATTACGGGCGCTCCAAAAAGTATGATAATTAAAATTGTCAAAGCAGCAATAATCCCGGAAAGTCTGGCACGTGAACCAGCACCAAGATTTACTAAAGTCTGCGCAATCATAGGACAGCCGCCCATTCCGTAGAAAAAACCATTTAAAATATTCGAACTTCCTTGTGCAATACATTCACGGTTGCTGTTTCCACGGGTTCCGGTAATTTCGTCGACTAAATTCAGCGTAAGCAAACCCTCAGTTAAACCAACCGCTGCCACGATAACCGAATACGGAAATATTACTTTTAAAATTTCAAAAGAAATGGGAATATTGGGAATATGAAACGGAGGAAATCCGCCTTGAACGGAGGCAATATCTTCGACTGTTTTAGTTTCAATATTAAAAACAATTACCAAGGCAAAAACCACCATAATAGCCACTAAAGATGCCGGAACTGCTTTTGTAATTTTAGGAAAAACCAAAACAATACCAATTGTCAAAGCAACCAAACCCAGCATAATATATAAAGGAGTTCCCTGAAGCCATGAAACCTGACCATTTACAATGGTTTTAAATTGCTCGAGCTGCGACATAAAAATCACTACCGCCAAACCATTTACAAAACCAAACATAACCGGCTGCGGAACAAGTCTGATAAACTTTCCGAGTTTAAAAAGTCCGATACAAATTTGTACCACACCGCCAAGTGCAACTGCAGCAAATACATATTCTATTCCGTGCGATTTCATTAAAGCGATTAAGACAATTACTGTTGCTCCCGCTCCGCCTGAAATCATACCGGGTCTTCCGCCAAAAACAGCGGTAACCAATCCGGCGATAAAAGCCGCATACAAACCAACAAGAGGAGGAAATCCGGCCAGAATAGCAAATGATAATGATTCAGGAATCATGGTCATTGCAACCGTCAAACCGGCTAAAATTTCATTTTTATAATTGACCTTTTGAGTAAAATCGAAGAGTTGGAAAGCTTTTTTCATAAGCCACAAATGTAGAAAATAATGGCCAAAAGAAAATTAACATTTCCTGAGATTAGAAAAGTTACAGCAATAAACTGAAACAGTAAACTAGCAAAACTGTTTTAGAAGCAAAACGAAAACCGAAAGAATAAAACTTATCATTTTAAGTGTTTTAATTATTTAGAAGAAATTATTACGCAAAACTACCTATAAACTGATATATTTAGCTGCGTATTTTTACCTGTTTTATTGTAATAAAATGTTAATCTAAACGAATACACGTATAACCAAGACGGTTTACATAATAAATAATATTGTCACATTGCAATTCTAAACCTTCAACACGAAGGATTTTGTCACAGTCTTCTAAATCAAAATTAATTTTGTATGAAGGAAACTGTCTCTTAATTACTGCAATAATATAATTGGTTTCTGTTTCTTTCTGAACATTTGTTTTAAAAATCTCAACAACCATAACTATACGTTTTTAATCCTTTAATCTGAATTTCTTCTGACCAAAAAAATACTTCTTATCTCTGTCAAAATTAAATTACAAATCTTTAATATTATAGAATTTTTATACTAATGGCGTATGATTTATACGAATGGCGTTTGTATAAATTATTATTTACAAATAGCTATAAACTACAATATTAGATTATTTTTGCCGACATGAAAATTCTCAAAATTTACCAAAACTTCTTTTTCAGAAACCTCATCGTGCATACCTTCATATTACTGGTGATTTTTGCCTGCGTGTATGATGAACTTCGTTTGGCGGGTCATGACTTTTGTTATGTAATCAGTAAAATTGCAATAGGATATTTCCCATGTATTATCTGGATTACCGTTTTTAATCTTTTTATAATCAAAAAGTTATTATTCAAAAGAAAAGTAAAAGTATTTTTTCTGCTGTTTTTAACGTATTGGACTTCTTTTTACTTTTTCATCAATTGGTTTTTCCCTTTGGTTGGATTTGGAAATTTCAAAACACTCCAGATATTATCGCTTCTTATCAACGGAATGTTCTTTTATTTTATCCATGTTGTGATCACCAAAAAAATAATGGATGCTGATAAAGATATAATGAATTTCAAGTCTGAACTTTCATTTTTGAAACAGCAGCTCAATCCGCATTTTCTGTTAAATGCCATGAATAATCTTTATGGAGAAGCCTTGTCTGAACCGGATAAAGTTCCGGACAGAATCCTGAATCTTTCTGATATGCTGCGTTATCAAATCGAAGCCACCAAAAAAGATTATGTTTTGGTTGAAGAAGAAATTGCTTTCGTAAAAAAATATATTGAATATTATACTTTTAGAAATGATCGCTTAAAAGTAACTCAAAATTTCGAAGGTAATCTGGACGAAATTGAGATTCCGCCTTTGTTCTTTTTACCTTTGGTCGAAAATGCGGTTAAATTTTCTGCCGAAACTACAGAACCTTATATCATATTAGATTTAAAAGTAAAATCCCGAAATTTGGTTTTTACTATAAAAAACAACTGTATAGATTCCGGATCGCGTGTTTCTAGCACCGGAATTGGAATCGAAAACCTAAAAAGGCGTTTAGAAGTTTACCGTTTAAAACATGATTTGAGCTGTAAAAAAGAGAAAAATATGTTTGTTGTAAAATTAAGTATATGGCACTTACCTACCGCTGTCTTATAGTCGACGATGAATCGCCGGCACACAAGGCGCTTGCTTCACATATTTCAAAGTTTGAAGAACTGGAACATTCCGGAAGTGCTTTTAGCGGAATGGAAGCACTCAAGATGCTCAATGCCAACCAATACGATATTATTTTTCTCGATATTAATATGCCTGTAATTTCGGGTGTCGAATTAATGGAGATGCAGCCCAACCGGCCGCTCACGATTGTGACCACTGCTTACTCTGATTTTGCACTTTCGGCTTACCAAAACGATGCGATTGATTATCTGCTAAAGCCTATTTCTCCCGAGAAATTTGCCAAAGCAATTGAAAAAGCCAAAACCTATTTCTCCGGAAATAACCTCAAAAAAGAAAATAATGCCGACGCAAAAGTACTTTCTTACCGCCTAAACGGACAAAATATTGATATGCCGCTTTGTGATATCATATATATTGAAAGTCTTGGCAACTACATGAAATTGTATTGCACCAAATTCAATTTGCCTCATATTGTTTATGGTTCGCTTTCCAGTATTGCCTGCGAAATCGACAGTTCCAGTTTTGTCCAGGTTCATCGATCTTATATTGTAAACGTGAATAAAATCTCTGCCGTAACATTTAAAAACCTTACTATGTCTAACGGAGAAGTTATTCCTGTTGGACGCAAATACCAGATTTTACTGGATAGCTTTCCTAAATAATTCTTATCAGAAATATAACTTTAAAATCCTCAACTTAAATTAGTTGAGGATTTTTTTTTAGTAATAAAATACCGTATAAATACGTAATGTGGTTTTTTGAAATTTTGGTAATCTTGTTTCAACAAATTGCAAATTGAGATGTAGGCAATAACAGCTCTCATTATACTATTGTAGTCAATTTTAAGGGATATTTTGAACAAAAAATCTGCTCAAGCTTTAACTAAAACGAAAGAAACATTTAAGAATTACTAGCAAAAAATTAAAAGTTTTTTAATCTCAAAAATCTCTGTAAAACCATAAAATTCTTACATTAGCATCATTAAAATACTACCAAAAACTGCCAAAATGAAAAACCTAATCCTACTTTTGACATTGTTAATTACCACAATTTCATTTGCTCAAACTGAAAGTCAAGTAAACAGAGAAGAAACAAGAACCGTTGAAGACAAAATGGAGGCAACACAACGAATAGTTGATTATGAAAATGAAATATTTCGCGACGGAAGTATCGAAATAAATCCTGAATATCCCGGCGGACCAGAAGCTGTTGACACTTACCTTAAAAAGAAAATTAAAGTGAGCAAAGAAGAACTTGAAAAACAAGGTAATAAAAAAATTTACGCTCAGTTTGTTATCGAAAAAAATGGCAGTTTAAGCGATATTAAAGTTTTAAACAGCAGCAGCACTGAATTATCTGAAGAATTTACCAAAGCGCTTAAAAAAATGCCAAAATGGAAACCTGCAAAGCAAAACAACCAAATCGTTAGAAGCTCTTACATTTTAGTTTTTAAGCCTAATACTAATTGATACTTCGATTAGTATTTCCTTATCCGATTAACATAGCTTTAAAACGTTAACTAACCCCACAAAACTATGAACAAAGAAAGAACCGCTTTAGACACTTTATACTTCGTAAACGATTCTAACAAAAAAGTATCGCTGGAAGTTATCACAGGAGGATTGGGTCAAACCAGTACTTTTGATGCTAAAATAGACGGCATTTTAGATCTTCAAAAAATAAATGGCAATCTTCCGCCCACTATTATCACTGATAATAAGAGCTTAAAAGGAAAAGTTTTAATTCTTTCCTGCACAATTACGGATACATCAAAAGACACCAATTATACCGAATTAAGAATACGGTTAAATGGCGGAATTATGTTTCTCGAATATCCATTATTTGCCAATGTAGAAAAGGAAGGCGATACGGTAAATTATCGTTGTGTTATTCGTTTCTTTAATCCTTCATAATATGAAAAAATCACTCTTATTATCAGCTCTTATCTGTTTATTATCAGTACAGTTGCATTCGCAGGACAAAGGAATTGACTTAGATGTTTTAAGAGCACCGTCGTCTCCGGCATCCAATTTATTAGGCATTGCAACAACCGATATTGATAAACCTACCGATATTTCGTCTTTTATGGTTTCTGTACAATCGGCGAGTAATTCTTTTACAGCGTTTCCTTCTAATTACGGAATCGATCTTTCACCTTATTATTTATTTGCAAAAGGCTCAACCGATTTTACGACAAAAGGTTTACAGGACAAAGATTTTAAAAGCATTTTCAAGCAGACTTTTATTATTTCACTTGCCATTTCAAATCCGGATTCGACCAATACTTCTTTCAATTATAAAAGTACCTACGGCGGATTAGGTTTTAAATTTTCTATCGCCAGAGGTGAATACGATTCTATTACAAAAGCAAATCTGGATTCGATAATTGTAAGACAGGATAAAATCAACAAACTTTCTATGCAGGCCATGGAAGAATGGCTTAACAATAATGATGAACATTACAGATCGCTTTTGAAACAAAGAGAAGATTTAATGAAAGGCATCACAAATCCAGATGATATTAAGAAAGTTATGGAAAGTGATAAATATAAAAAAATAGAATCTCAGTTAAGCGATATGCTGACGAACTTCAAAAAATCGGACAAAGAAAAACAATTACACGATGAAATAAGTGCTATAGCTTCAAAATTTCAGACACAAAGAATTGGTTTTTCATGGGATGTAAATGGAGGTATCAGCAGCGAATTCAGAAACAGGAATTTTGAAAACAGTAAAGTTTACAATGCCGGAATCTGGACAAACTTTGGTTATACCAATAGTAAAGGATTTGCTTTTCTGGGGCTTTTAAGATACTTGTACAATCCTGATAAAATTCTGGCTCTGGATAATAATGTCAATCAAGTAACAGATCTTTCAACATTAGATACCGGAGGCCGAATTGCCTATTCTAAATCACAATCTAAATTTAGCTGCAGCGTAGAGGCTATTTACAGAAGTGTACTGAATGGAAATGCAATAGATCCTTCGTGGAAAATGATCATTAACGCCGATTATTCTATTCTTAAAAATCAAAAACTGACTTTTTCTTTTGGAAGGGATTTTGACGGAACGATTCATAAAGACGGGAATTTAATTGCAGCCTTAACCCTTATTGCCGGATTTGGAAATAAAAAATAAGATAATCTATCGTCTAAAAAAGCTGTACAAAAAATAAAAAACATTTGTACAGCTTTTTTATTCACATAAATATTAATTTTTCGAAAAAAAATCCTCAACCAAAATAATTTTCTTACATAAATAATTAATTATCTTCGCTGACTAAGAAGTGCTAATATAATTTTTTAGAAAATGTCCATTCTTAATTTCCTATTTAAAAAATCAGATTTAGAATGTCCCAGATGTCTGGGTAAAGGATTTGTCGACCGCGACGATATCCGACGTTTAAAAAAACAATTAAAATGGGTACCCGCACCCTGCGCATACTGCAACGGATCTGGAAAAACTACAAAAGAAATGCTTTCAAAAGTTCCCGTCGACATTACTTATCTTACTATCGATTTACCCGAATCTGAAATCGAAAAAATAAAAAATGGCGATAAGGAAACACTCGAAAAAGGAAAACAAAAAGAACTTTTTTTAGATCATCTGATAAAATATGTTCAGGATCAATATGCAAATAACATGGATGCTGAGACTATTGCAGACTTATATTTGCGCACAGAAAGTGAAAATGCTTTATTTTCTATTGAAAGAGAAAACCTGATACAATATATTCAGGAAATAATCGAATTAAAAAAATCTGAATTCAAGTAAAAAATATTTCAAAAAAAATAAAAAACAGGTATAAATACGTATTGCCAGAATTTTAATAAGTAGTAAAATTGCTGTGAATAATTTTTTCTTTTAGAATATAGTCTTCCGAAAGGAAAACTTGTAAATTTTGTCTATTTTTTGGAACACAAAAAGTGAGATTTCCTATCGCTGGTAACGATTCGAAATCTCACTTTTTATTTTTATTTCATACAATCCTAATAATCAATGCCTTACTTCCGAAATTAAATCCTAAAGAAAATTTTTTCGGATTTTGGTTTATTGAATTTTATAGTTCTTTTAGCAAAATCGATAAGTAAAATATTTTCAACCTTTGTACCTTTGCCCCTCCACGCCAAAAAACAAATTAAAGCCCTGATATCAATATGATACGAGAACATTATATTCCCTTCAACAAGGAATTCTTACTCGAGCAACAAATTGCAGCTTTCGCCGAAGATAAACAAAAGGTTGATAATTTTAAAAAGCTGTTCGATATTATCGAACATTATTATCATTACGAATCGTTTAATCTTAACCGAAATCTAAAACAGCACTATGCCTTGTATGATCCTGATTTGAGCGAAAAAGAACGTGAAGGTTTTATTGGCAAAAGTGACTTTTCTGTTTTTAAAGAGACGCTGCTTGCTGTTTTGGACCGTGGCAATTATCATAAAATTGATCAGGAAACTTTAAAAGAAGCTATTAAGCAGTCAGATCTGATAGGTTTAAATCTTGCGATTGATTTTAATGCTTTTAAAGATTATGAATTGTATGCAAGAGGACATCATACAGCAAAAGAAAAAGTTAAGAAATATTATTTCTGGAAAAAAGAAGTTGAAATTGAATATTATGACCGCGTTCTTATTTACCTCAATTACAGCGACGCCGATTATTTGACTCAAAAGAAAGTCAAATTAGGAAAAATGCCTATTGATCCGGGCTCGATTGCTTTGAAAATTTTTAAGCGGGTACCTAAAAACGATCTTGAAACCATTTTTCCAAATGCAGTTCCAAAAATGTCCTTAAAAGACAAAATGCTGCTTTGGGTTCCGGGAATTTTTGGCGGCATTTCATTATTAAGTGCCAAAGTAATTCCGGCGTTGCTTAATATGTACAATGCGTATCAAACAGGCGAAACGATCGATTTATTAAACAGCAAAACCTCCTTAAATCAGGGATTAATTGCATTAGGAATTCTGGCTGCATACTGTTTCAGACAATACAATAATTTTATAAACAAGAAAATCAGATATTCTAAAATGCTTTCAGACAGTTTGTATTTTAAAAATGTCGGAAACAACAGCGGGGCTTTTTATTCCCTTTTAAATTCATCTGAAGAAGAAGCTTTAAAAGAAACTATTTTAGCCTATACTTTTTTAAATAAAAGCAAAAACCCACTTACCGCTCAGGAACTGGATTCTCAAATCGAATCCTGGTTTGCATCACAATTAAATACCGAATTAGATTTTGACGTTAACGACGCTTTATTAAAATTAAAAGTCATTGGTCTTGGAATAGAAACTAATGGAAAATGGGAAGTTATTCCGCTAAATGAAGCACTTATAAAAATTGATGAACTATGGGATAATGTTTTTGATTATAATCAAAAATAGTTCGCATTATTTTACCTAAAAAACCAAAAATGTACCATTATAAATGTTCCTGCTGCGGAGAAATTTTTGATGAAATGCCGCTATGTTTTGGAAGTGAATTTCCGGCATATTATTTTTCTGTTCTACCTGATGAAAGGGAACAACGAATTGAATATGGGGAAAGCTGGTGTTATATTGATGAAGAACATTTTTTTCATCGCGGAAGATTAACAATTCCGATAATTGATTACCATGAAGATTTAGTTTTTAATGTTTGGACAACAATCAGCGAAGACAATTTCTGCCTGCGAATGGATCTATGGGAAGATCCGGAGAGGATAAATCAGGAACCTTATTTTGGCTGGATGCAGACAGATGTACCTACTTATGGCAAAACAATATCATTAAAAAGTATTGCCATTGAACAAAATTTAGGATTGATTCCCGAAATAAAACTGATCGAAGAAAATCATCCTTTGACAATCGATCAGCAAAACGGGATAACATTTGAAAAAGCCATTTCTATTGTGGATCAAATCATGAAAATACAGCACGGTAAAACCTAAAGAAAAATTTATTAGATTTACGCTAACTAACCTTAAAACCACAAAAATGAGAACATTAGACCAATGGTTTGCAGAATATGCCGCAAGTCATCAAAACCCAAAAAACAAAGCGATACATTACATTTGCGTGCCGGCAATCTACTTTTCAATCGTCGGTTTATTAATGAGTATTCCGAGTAATATAATTGCGGATACTCTAAAACTGAATTTACCCATTATCGAAAACTGGGCTTTTGTAGTTTTGCTTTTTGTTCTCGTTTTCTATATCAGATTATCAATTGCAATGGCTGTTAAAATTGCCATTTTTTCCGCAATTTGTTTAGTTATAAATTATTACATAGGCCAGGTTTTTCCTTTATGGATATTTTCAATCGGCGTATTTGTAATTGCCTGGATAGGCCAGTTTTACGGACATAATATCGAAGGTAAAAAACCTTCATTCTTAAAAGATCTTCAGTTTTTATTAATTGGTCCGGCCTGGGTTGTAGAGAATTTGTTTTCGAGAAAATAATTTCCTTTTTTTAATTCAGAAAAAATCTTATCATACAAAATATTCATTAAATAATTAATTTTCAGTAATTTAAAATGTCATAACTTTATTCTTCAAAAAATAAAAAGTTATGAAAATAAATACTCAGGAAATAAAAATTGAAAGCTATGATATTTTCACTTACAGAAGAATCAGGCGTGCTATTGGCTATTTAGGATTTTTACTGCCCATATTATTGGTTGGATTTTCTTTAATCCCTTTTTTTCAAACCAAAACGCAGCCTTCAATAAGTCATTTTTACTATACAAACCTGCGGGAAATTTTTACCGGAACTTTATGTGCCGTAGGTTTATTTTTAATTCGGTACAAAGGCCACGGCAATAAATCAATTTGGAAAAATGACAATTTACTAACAAACGTTGCCGGAATCATGGCGCTGGGCGTTGCGCTCGTCCCGACAAATCCCGAAGAGATATCACAAAAAATCTATACCATTATTCCTTCAACTGCAAAATGGCTCGGCTGGCTTCATTATGGGTTTGCTGCCATGCTTTTTTTGATCCTGGCTTTACTCGCAATTCATGTTTTTACAATTGGTCAGGAAAAAGATCCCAGAGAACCTAAAAGTATTTTACACGAAAATAATATTTACAGAGCCTGTGGTTATATTATTCTGGCTTCAGTGGTTCTGGTTCCTGTCTCAGAGTCTTTAAAACTGTTTTCTTACTCAACTTTAGTGTTTGAGGCGCTGGCACTTTTTGCCTTTGGAACAGCGTGGCTTATAAAAGGACGTGTTTTGGGAGATCAGGGCAAAATTGGTCAAAAATTATATCAGGAAAACAATCCGTTAGATACTGAAAAAATATTTGAAGAATAAAATACCTAATTCTGCTGGTATGTTTTTTGGCTTAAAAAATTAAACTATTATTAATTTCAAAATTTAAATATCATGAAAGTAACGTACTACGGCCATTCTTGTTTTTCTGTGTATGCTAATGGAAAACACCTTTTGTTTGATCCTTTTATTACTCCAAACGAATTAGCAAAAGATATCAATGTCGACGAAATAAAAGCCGATTACATTTTTATTTCTCACGCACATTATGATCATATTCTCGATGTCGAAAGAATTGCAAAAAACACGGGCGCGAAAGTACTTGGGAATTTTGAAATCTACAACTGGCTTTTAAAAAACGGAATCGAAAATGCGCATCCAATCAATCCGGGCGGAAAATTCAGCTTCGATTTTGGAACAGTAAAATGTGTAATTGCACAACATCCGAGCAGTTTTATGGACGGAAGTTACGGCGGTATTGCAACTGGTTTTGTCCTGACAACCACAGATGGAAATTTTTATTACAGCGGAGATACAGCACTGACTTTAGACATGAAACTGATTACGAAATTTACTAAACTGGATTTTGCCGTTTTTCCAATTGGTGACGGATTAACAATGGGAATTGAAGAAGCAATTGAAGCATCAAAACTTGTTGAAACCAATAAAATTTTAGGCGTCCATTACGATACTTTTGGCTTCATTATGATGGATCATCAAAAAGCTTTAACCGATTTTAAGAATGCAGACCTGAATCTTTATCTGCCTAAAATTGGAGATACGATCGACTTATAATATTCTCGGTATTTCGTAAAATGTTTCTTTTTTAGCGAAATAAAAACAGTAAATATTTCATTTTTTCTCCAAAGGCTGATTTTTCAAATCTTTATTTAAAGGCATTAAAATTGTTTTATTAATTCATTATTAACCAAAAACTTAAAGCAATGAGTACTAAAATAGATGCTTCAAATTCGGAAACTAAATTTGCTGATTTTTCTGATCGAAAAATCGCTTACCGATCAATTGGCCAGGGAAATTCCATTATTTTAATTAACCGATTCAGAGGAACACTTGATACATGGGATCCTTTATTTCTGGATTTACTTGCAGAAAAATATCAGGTTGTTACTTTTGATTATTCGGGAATTGGTTATTCAACCGGAAAATTACCAACCGATATTAAAGAAGTAGCCAAAGATGTAAAAGATCTGGCCGATTACCTGAAAATAGAAAAAGCAGCTTTAATGGGCTGGTCCTACGGCGGATTAGTAACGCAGGCCGCAACATTTTTATATCCAGAACTTGCCACGCATACCATATTGCTTGGCACAGGTCCGGTTGGTGAAAGAGTTGTCCCGCTGGAACAGGCTTTTCTTGATCATGCTTTAAAACCAATTAATGATTTTAATGATGAAATTATTTTGTTTTTCGAACCTGAATCTGAACAAAGCAAAATAGCCGCAAAAGCTTCTCATGATCGAATTGCAAAAAGAATTGACGTATCTAAGATACCTTCAACTATGGAAGTTTTTCAATTGTATTTTTCAGGAGGCGAAGGTGCTGTTGCAGATAAAGACAATTTTAGAGAAAAATTAAAAACAACCAAAACACCTATATTAATTATTTCCGGAGATCATGATATTAGTTTTGATGTAGAAAATTGGTATACGCTGACCAAACAG
Source organism: Flavobacterium sp. Root901 (assembly GCF_001429765.1). Taxonomy (GTDB): domain Bacteria; phylum Bacteroidota; class Bacteroidia; order Flavobacteriales; family Flavobacteriaceae; genus Flavobacterium. The sequence continues at coordinate 184,607 of NZ_LMJB01000008.1, read as the reverse complement.
CTTCCAACATCACAGCTAATTGTGCTGCCAAAAACAGGGCATGCTCCTCAGCACCAACATATTCCACTGGTAGTAAATTACATTGATAATTTTCTACAGAACACGAAATAGATTTCCGGAAATTTAAATTTAGAAAGTGAAAAGGACAATTAATGATTTATTTTTTGTCCTTTTTTTATGATTAAAAATAGTGCGGAATAATTTTATATATTAGCGAAACAAACCAAATTTAGTCATGAGAAAAATCTTTATAGCCATAACTTTCGCAGTTTTATTTTCTTCCTGTAATCAAACTAAAAAACCAGCTTTAGATAAAAAAGCCATTAAAAATGACAGCATCAAAATTGAAGATTCTACCACAACAAAGCTGTCAGATTTAGAGTTATTGGAGTTGTTTTCTAAAAACAAAAACGAAGTTATTCTCAAATTAAAGTCAATATCTGATAAAGATGCTAATGCATTATATGAAAAATATTTTGAGGAAAATGGTTATCTTCTTCATAAAATAGAAGAAAAACAAGCTGCTATACTGGATAATTTCTACAGTGAAAATACAGTCGACCAAAAAAATGTGAAACTTTTTGAAGAAAAACTTTCAAAGTATCAATTAGAAATAGAAGAAATTGGTGAAGGCTATGTCGAAATCACAACAAAAAATGATTTCTATTACAACATCTTTAAAGATTACGTGACGAAAGACTACAAAGATTATTTATACCTGAAAAGTGAAGAAAACAAATCCTTATATTCTGCAGATGCAGGACTTATTATCACTTTTAAGGATTTAGGCGACAGAATAATTTCGTGGGAAAATTTTATGACCAAATATCCGGATTCAAAATTGATCAATTCCGTAAAAGACGAATACAAACGTTATCAAATGGATTATTTAATAGGTCAGGATAATACGCCAACTTTTGAAAAAGCAGCAGATGAAAAATATATCTATCCGGAAAACATAAAGGAATTTGACCGCTTTATAGCAAAATATCCAAAAAGCCCGACCGTTCCTTTAATATATTTATTGAAGGAGAATTTTAAAAATGAGAAGCTTTATGATATGATAACGACTGAACAGGCTAAATTATAAGTTATAAATATTTATACCTCACATTCTTCTTTAATTTATACTAATCATAAAACATATTACTATGAGAAAAATAATTGTTTTATCTATGATTTCGTTAGATGGCGTAATGCAGGCTCCCGGCGGCCCGGAAGAAGACAAAACAGACGACTTTAAATTTGGTGGCTGGACAGCACCTTTTGGTGATGAAGCTTACAGTAAGGCTGTACAAAACGAACTTAAACCCGCAGATTATCTTTTGGGAAGAAAAACTTTTGAAATATGGGAAGATTACTGGCCTAAAAACACAGAATTTTGGCCTGGAATTAATGAAGGTAATAAATATGTTCTCTCCAGGACCAGAAAAAAATCAGATTGGAAAAATTCTACTTTCATAAAAACCCTGGCTGACATAAAAAAACTAAAAGATTCTGAAGGTTTGGATATTCAGGTATGGGGAAGCAGTGAACTTATCCACTTACTTCTTAAAAATGATCTGGTAGATGAACTCCGATTAAAAATTCATCCGTTGCTGCTTGGCAAAGGGAAAAAACTTTTTGATAATGCTGCACATCCTTCAGGATTCGAATTAATTGAAAGTAATGTAACCACAACCGGGGTAATTTTAGCGAGTTATAAACGTGCAGGAGAGGTACAAACAGGAAATGCAGGAGAAACTATTAAGTAACCCATTTAGCCAAATATGGAGAATAAAAATAACGTACCAGTATTTACTTTTAGCATTATAGCTATCATTGTAGGCGCAGCACTGTATAAGCAATTCGATTTTGAAAAACTAACATTTGAAAAACCGGCACTGGCGATTGTATATTTAATTGTTTTTGTTTTTTCAATTATCGTTCTAATTAAAGGTCTTAAAAAAAGAACTGAGTAATAATTACGTTGTGAGAGTGCAGCCACTTAAGAGTAAAACTTTGCAAACAGAAGTTTATTTACCTGGCTTTCATTGCCTTAATCAATTTTTCATTACGTTTATCTGCTCTTGAATTCTGCAGAGAAATTACAGCCCAAATTGAAGCAGGAATCCAGCCAATCAAAGTAATCTGCAAAATTAAGCATATAATAGCAGTAAAAATTTTACCTCTTAATAAAAAAGAAAGGGACGGAAAAAATATTGCAATTAGTGTCATCATAAATAATTATTGTTTGTCATTGATTAAAGTTTTATACTATTTCAAGTTTCAATATAACAAAGTTTTCTCAAACCAATAAAAAAGCCTGCAAAATTATATTATGCAGGCTTTTAATTTGATAGTGACCGCGGAGGGGTTCGAACCCCCAACCCTCAGAGCCGAAATCTGATATTCTATCCAGTTGAACTACGCGGTCAGGTTATTTTAGATTTATGATTTTAGAATTCAGATTAATCTAAAATCTGAACTCTAAAATCTAAAATTATTTAAGACAATAACTTTTTTACAATTGTAGAAATAGTTTTTCCTTCAGCAGTTCCGCCTAATTGTGCAGAGGCTAATCCCATAACTTTTCCCATAGAAGCAATTCCTGAAGCTCCTGTTTCTGCAATAATTTTTGCAATTACAGCTTCTACTTCTTCTTCGCTTAACTGAGCTGGTAAAAATTTCTCGATTATTGCTACCTGAGCTAATTCCGGTTCAGCTAAATCAGGACGATTTTGTTCTGTAAAGATTCTTGCGCTTTCTTTACGGGTCTTCACTAATCTTTGAAGTAATTTAATTTCTTCGTCTTCTTTTAAATCTTCTTTAGATCCTGAAGCGGTAGAAGCCAATAATAATTCTGATTTAACGGCTCTTAATGCTTCTAATGCTACTGTATCTTTTGCTTTCATGGCCGTTTTAATCTCGTCCATGATTTTTGTTTGTAAACTCATCTTTATTTTTATTTGAATAAGCTTTGCTTATAAAATTGATATTGTATTGAAAGTTGTCTTCCACTTCATTCAAACTGACAACAGAATTAACTTTAAAAGTTAAGTTAAGAAGTCAAATTTCTAAATTCTGTGCGAAGATAAAAAAAATAACCCGAAAATTAAATCCAATTTTCGGGCTATTCTATATTATGATTGTAAAAATTAATCTACGTTGTCGTGCAAAAATGAATTGTTTGAACGCAATTGCAAATCATTGTTACTATCTGTTCCAACCGAAATTCTCGAATTTGTATTGTTAGATTGAGAATTTGACAAATCAATTCCTAATCTTTTGTAAGCCGGCTCTTTTTCAAGCTCATCGATTCTTGAAACGTTATTGTGAAATTTATAATTAAATTCTTTTAGTTTCTTTCTTCTTTCTTCAGCTCTTAAACGTAAAGTTTCCTCAATTGTTAATTCTAATGGAGAAACTTCAGAAGTTGTTGTAAAATCCGGCTGACTTGCAAAATCAACTTTTGGTTTCAACGTAATGTTTAATTCCTCCGGAACAACGTCCTCAACAACCTTTTCAACTGGTTTAGAAGTCATTAAATCATTTTCAACTTCCATGTATTCTTCCAGCGAATATTTAATAATTCCGTTTTCAGAAAGTTCTGTTACAGGCACAAATGAAACCGGATCGTTTACTTTTATGTTACGGGTTTCGTTTGTCAATTCAAACATGATCTTATTATCCTGTTCTGCAGCAGGCTCTTTTCTAACTTCTGGTTCAGACTTAAAAAGAGGCAGATCAAATGAAAAAGTTGTTTGTTCTTCTCTTTCAAAAGTTCTTTGCTGTACAGGTTTTACTTCCTGAACTGTTTGTGCTGCCGGAGTTGAAATTTTAAAATCGATATCAGTAATTGGTGAAACGATTTCAAAAGTTACATCCAGATTTTTAATAAATTCAGACATTACAACCAATTCTTCCTGATTAATTGTTGGTGTCGTTACCGTAACAGCCGGCGCTTGTACGGGAGCAGCCGTATCTTCCATTAAATCAAAAATAACCTTTTCTTCAGATTTTGCTACAGGTGTTTCTGCATTTAAATCAAAAGAGGTAAGAGGTCTGTTTGTTAAATTATGAACACTTCTCTGCTCATCTTCTAACGTATGAATGATTTTTTTAGGCTCTGTATTAACAATTTCGTTTTGTTGTTCAACATCAAAACCAGTAGCAATAATAGTTACGGCAATAGCTTCACCAAGGCTTTCGTCTTCTCCAACCCCCATGATGATATTTGCATTATAACCTGCTTCTGCCTGAATGTGATCGTTGATTTCTCCGATTTCGTCAAGTGTTATCTCGTTAGATCCAGAAACGATAAGCAACAATACGTTTTTGGCTCCTGTTATTTTATTATCATTTAATAATGGAGAATCTAATGCAGATACAATTGCATCTTTTGCTCTGTTTTCTCCTTCTGCCACAGCAGATCCCATAATAGCTGTTCCGCTGTTTGCCAAAACTGTTTTAGCATCGCGTAAATCGATATTTTGAGTATAGTGGTGTGTAATTACTTCAGCAATACCTCTTGAGGCTGTTGCTAAAACTTCATCTGCTTTTGAGAATCCTGCTTTAAAACCAAGGTTCCCGTAAACTTCTCTTAATTTATTATTGTTGATTACAATTAAAGAGTCTACTTGTTTGCGTAATTTTTCGATTCCTAAAAGTGCCTGCTCCTGACGTACTTTCCCTTCAAACTGAAACGGAATTGTTACGATACCAACGGTAAGGATTTCTCTTTCTTTTGCTAATTGTGCGATAACGGGAGCAGCACCTGTTCCGGTTCCTCCACCCATACCAGCTGTAATAAATACCATTTTAGTACCGCGGTCTAACATTTTTTCAATGTCGGCGATACTTTCAATAGCAGACTGCTGTCCTACGTCAGGATTTGCTCCTGCTCCAAGACCTTCTGTTAAATTTACTCCTAACTGAATTTTGTTAGGCACTGAACTGTTCTGTAGTGCTTGTGAATCTGTATTACAAACTATAAAATCAACACCTTTAATACCTTGCTTAAACATGTGATTAATAGCGTTGCTTCCTCCTCCACCTACACCTATTACTTTGATTACATTTGATTGATTTTTCGGTAAATCAAATGAAATGCTTCCAAATTCTGAGTTGCTCATCATCTTTTTGGTTTTTTTGAAAATTCTTATTTAGTACATTTTTTACTTCTTGACTTGGGGCAAAAAGTAATCCTTCTCTTTTATTATTCTGCGTTGTCTAAAAAATCTTTGATTTTATCGACATATCTATCAAAAAATGATCTTCTAATTTTTGTTTCTGTAGATTCTGCTGCGCCTTTGTTTATTTTCAATTCTCTGGGCTCTTCAATAGTTTCTACTTTCTCAACGTAGTTTTCTTCAACTTCGTATCGCTGCACCGGCGGAGGGACATTTTTGTAAACAACTTTTGGCTGTTCATTTACTACCTCCATTCTAATGGCGCTCTGTGTACTGTTTTCAATACTGTTCATTACTAAACCAACAGCTGTTGCAAATAACGGACTTGAAATTTCTTCGCTTGAGTTTCCGGCTAAGTGTTCATTTGGATATCCAATTCTGGTATCCATACCTGTGATGTACTCCACTAACTGCTTAATATGCTTTAATTGTGCTCCACCACCTGTAAGAACGATTCCGGCAATTAATTTTTTGCGGGGATCTTCGTGTCCGTAAGCTTTGATTTCTGCAAAAACCTGTTCTATTATTTCCACAACACGCGCGTGAATAATTTTAGAAAGATTTTTTAATGAAATTTCTTTTGGTTCTCTTCCTCTTAAACCCGGAATAGAAACAATTTCGTTGTCTTTATTTTCTCCCGGCCATGCTGATCCGAATTTTATTTTTAAAAGCTCAGCCTGTTTTTCGATAATCGAACAGCCTTCTTTAATATCATCTGTAATTACATTTCCTCCAAAAGGAATTACAGCCGTATGACGAATAATTCCGTCCTTAAAAATGGCTAAATCTGTTGTTCCGCCTCCAATATCGATAAGCGCAACACCAGCTTCTTTTTCTTCCTGACTTAAAACGGCATCTGCAGATGCTAATGGCTCTAATGTCAATCCTGATAATTCGATTCCGGAACTCTGAATACATCTTCCAACGTTTCTGATAGAAGAAGCCTGTCCGACAACAACGTGAAAACTGGATTCTAATCTTCCGCCGTACATTCCGATTGGTTCTTTTATTTCAGACTGCCCGTCGATTTTAAATTCCTGCGGCAAAACGTGAATGATTTCTTCTCCCGGTAACATCGCCAGTTTATTTACCTGATCGATCAAAAGCTGAATATCTTTCTCTCCAATTACTTCTTCCGGATTATTACGGCTGATGTAATCTGTATGCTGAATACTTCTGATGTGCTGCCCGGCAATCCCTACAACAACATCTTTTATTTTGTAACCTGAATTATTTTCTGCTTCAAGTATTGCCTGCTGGATAGATTGAATAGTCTGCGTGATGTTGTTTACAACTCCTCTTGCAACTCCCAGACTTTTGGATTTACCAATACCCAAAATTTCCAATTTTCCATACTCATTTTTCTTGCCTATCATGGCAACTATCTTTGTCGTTCCAATATCTAGACCTACTGCAATGTTATCTTTTTCCATTTTCTATTATTTTGTGCAAACTACTTGTTCCGTAAACCTAAGGTCAATTTTACTGTATTTATATAACGAACTATCTAAAACTGCTTTTTGAAAAAAGGCCTTATAGTTTCTAAATTTTTTATCAACATTCATTGTACGACCAAAATCTATGAAGTAATCATAGTTTCGATTAAACATTTTTAGGCTGCCATTAGGCATAATTTGTATTGCAATGATGTTTTTTTTCAAAAACGCATCGTCATAAATTGTGCGAAATAGGGCAGCTAAATCTTCGTTATTTTTTCCATTTATTGTCCCTGAAACAAGCGGAACACGCGCCGTAAAATTATCTGACAAAGGCATTTTATTTCCCTCATAGTCAATATAAAAAGAGCGATCACCATCATAAACTCGCGCTATTGGTGTCTTCTGTTTTACTACCGCTTTCAGAACACCATCGATACTTACAAAAACATCTGACTTCTCAATCATGTCCTGCGTATCAAGGTTTTTTTCTATCTTATTCAAATCTACTTCATCTTTTCTAATACTGGAAGCGTCTCTTTTATTTTCTATCAACAATTTATTAACCATTTCCGGCTTTACAAAAAGCGTATTTTCCCCTACAAAAACAACCATAGATTTTTTTAATTTTCTATCTCCATTTCGGTGTTGTGCGAAAGAATATAAAAAAAGAACAAGCCCTAAAATGAGTACTAATCGAATATTTGTCCAATTAAATATTTTCATTTAGCATTTTTTTGATTGACGGTACCAATTCACCAATATCACCAGCTCCTATTGTTACAATTATTGGCGCATCACTGGCTTTGATTTCCGCTAATAAATCTTCTTTTGCAACAATTTTTTTATTCGAATTTGTCATTTTACCCAACAGCCACTCTGATGTAATCCCTTCCATCGGTAATTCGCGTGCCGGATAAATATCCATTAAAAATACTTCATCAAACTGAGAGAGGCTTTCTGCAAATCCATTGGCAAAATCCCTTGTCCTGCTGAATAAATGCGGCTGAAAAACTGCCAAAACTTTACGCCCCGGATACAATTCCCTAACTGCCTGATGAACAGCATTTATTTCTGTTGGATGATGTGCATAATCATCTATATAAACTAACTTTTCAGATTTAATCTGATAAGAAAAACGTCTTCTGATTCCGTTAAACGAGGCAATAGCTTTTGCAATGGCATCGGTTGGGGTGCCAAAAGTTTTTGCCATCGCAATAGCCATTAACCCATTCATTAAGTTATGTTTTCCCGGCAGCCCAAAACGAAGATCTTTCATAATTTCTGATGGCGTCTGCACATCAAAAACATAACTTCCGTCTTCTATTCGAACATTATATGCTTTATAAACTGCATCTTCATTTATAGCACATTGAACACCTTCAAGAGGCAATTCTTTTGTAATAAACAATTTGCTTTTATCTTCAACTTTTGAGGCAAATTCAACAAATGAAGCCTGAATTGCATCACTGGTTCCGTAAATATCCAAATGATCAGCATCCATAGACGTTACGCAGGCTATATTTGGATGCAGGTGTAAAAATGAACGATCAAATTCATCTGCTTCTACAACAGTAACCGTTTTTCCGTTTCCAATTAAATTTGAATTGTAATTTTCTACAATTCCGCCCACAAATGCTGTAACATCTGCTCCGCTTTCGTATAGAATATGACCTAAAATACTTGATGTTGTTGTTTTTCCGTGCGTTCCTGCAACCGCGAAACTAAAAGTGTCTTTGGTGATAATTCCTAAAACCTCGGCACGCTTTTTAATTTCATAATTTCTTTCGATAAAATAATTCCACTCAGAATGTGTTTTTGGAACCGCGGGTGTAAAAATTACCAGTGTATTCTCAACAAAATAATCACTCGGAATCAGACTAATATTATCTTCAAAATGAATATCAATTCCGCTCTCGATTAATTCACTAGTAAGCATTGACGGCGTTTTATCGTAACCTGAAACTTGTTTTCCGATATATTTAAAATAGCGGGCCAAAGCACTCATTCCGATTCCTCCGATACCAATAAAATAAACGTTTTGTATTTGATTTAAATTCATTTTTATTAAAATTGATCAGTGAATGACTGAAAGACTAAATACAATCCCAAAATAATTGATCCAAATCCTCCTATATAGCCTTTCAAATCGTTATAATTCTTATTTCTTTTTCTTTTGTAAAAAATGTAACAAATAACTACAACACCTATCAAAATAAAAATCATACCTCGATAAAAATAGTTGTTGTCCACTCTTTACTTAATTAACTTCACAATCTCCGCTACAATATCTTGTGTTGCTTTTGGTTTTGCTAATTTTTTAATATTTGCACTTAATTGTTTTTGTTTTCCATCATCTTTCAGCAGCGCTTCAAAAACAATGCTAAACTCATTGTCTAATTCTGATTCTTTCAACAAAATCGCGCCTTTTGCCTCTACAATGGCCTGTGCGTTTTTGGTTTGATGATCTTCGGCTACATTGGGCGACGGAATAAAAATTACCGGTTTCCCCACAATGCACAATTCTGAAACAGATGACGCACCTGCTCTTGAAATAATGACATCGGCTGCAGCGTAAACAAAATCCATTCTTTCTATAAAATCAACAACTCTTACGTTTTGCTGATTGTGTTTTTTATAATCTTCAAAATATAATTTTCCGCACTGCCAGATTACCTGAACATCCTGCGAAAGGAAATTTTGCAGTTCTTTTTCGATTAACTGATTGATTCTTCTCGCGCCTAAACTTCCGCCTAAAACCAGTAATGTTTTTTTATTTGGATCTAAACCATAAAAAGCAATTGCTTCATCTCGTTTATCATCAATATCAATTAAATCCTGACGAACCGGATTTCCTGTCAAAACGATTTTCTCTTTTGGAAAAAATCTTTCTAAATTTTCATAAGCGACACAAATAGCATTTGCTTTTTTGCTCAGCAATTTGTTTGTAATCCCCGGAAAAGAATTCTGTTCCTGAATTACGGTTGGAATTCCCGCAGCACCTGCAGCCTGCAATAATGGTCCGCTTGCGAAACCGCCCGTTCCTATGACTACATTAGGTTTGAATTTTTTAATAATTCTTCTGGATTCCAATAAACTTGTTGCCAGTTTCAGAGGAAACATCATATTCTGCAGGGTTAATTTTCTTTGCAAACCCGCAATCCAAAGACCTTTTATTTCATAACCTGCCTGAGGCACTTTCTGCATTTCCATTTTATCTTTGGCACCAACAAAAAGAAATTCCGCATCAGGAAACTGTAATTTTAATTCATTTGCAATCGCAATCGCAGGATAGATATGTCCTCCTGTTCCGCCTCCGCTTAATATGAATTTATAGTTTGTCATTTTTGTTTTTAATTATTTATTCAAAACTGCATTCATCGGGTTTCTCGAATTATCCTGAATTGAATACATCGCTTCTTCTTCGTAAATTTCTTCTCTTTCATCAATCGGAAGATCTTCCTCCGCCAGTTCTTTATCTATTAATCTTTGAAGTGCTTCTTTTCTTCTTTCTTTTTCTTCTTGTTCTTCGGCGATTTCTTCGTCTTTTTTGGTTACGCTAATAATAATTCCAAGTGAAAAACAAGTCATCCATATTGAACTACCTCCTGAACTTATCAACGGAAGTGTCTGCCCCGTTACCGGAAGCAATTCAACCGCAACCGCCATATTAATCATTGCCTGGAATATCATCGGGAAACCGAGTCCAACGACGACTAATTTTCCAAATAATGTATTGGCTTTATGTGATGCAATAACAAATCGGAAGAGCAGTAATAAATACAATAAAAGAATTGAAACTCCGCCCACCAAACCATATTCTTCCACTACAATGGCATAAATAAAATCTGAAGAAGATTGCGGTAAAAAATTCTTCTGAACACTTTTTCCTGGTCCTAATCCGCCCAATCTTCCGGATGCAATTGCAATTTTTGCTTTTTCAATCTGATAGTCATCTTCATCCGGCTTATCTGTCGTAAAGTTCATAATACGACTTTCCCATGTAGATACCCTGCTGAAAAATCTTGAATCAGGAAATGCCTTCGCTATTAAAAGGAAAAATGCCAGCATTACTACTCCGGAACCAATAATAAAAGCAATATATTTTAAAGGATACTTACCAATAAAAGTCAGCATCATTACCATTGCAAATATCAACGCCGTGGTCGAAAAGTTGGCTGGTAATATCAATGCCAAAGTGATAAAAACCGGAATCCAAAGCTGAATAAATGATGTTTGAAAAGGCTCATTTTCTTCTTTGGTTTTTGACAGATAACGCGCTACATAAATAAATAATACGCTTGCCGCTAATGTTGATGTCTGAAACGTGATTCCAATAAACGGCACCTGAATCCAACGGCTTGCATTTGCCCCGGCAATTACAGTTCCTTTTAATAAAGTATAAAGTAATAAAAGCCAAACCACCGGAAGCGCAATTTTTGAAATCGCCCTAAAATAATGATATGGCACTTTATGAACCCAGTAAATAATCAGGAAACCAATACATACGTGAGCCAAATGCTTTACCAAATAACCTAATGTATTTCCGGTACCGTGACCTATATAAGCCAGATTACTACTCGCGCTAAAAACAGGCATAAATGAAAATAACGCCAATAAAGCCACAAATGACCATATTACCCTATCTCCTTTTAATTTGTTTACTAGTTCTTTCATAATGTTTTTGTTTCAGGTTTGCTTCTTTTTGTTTCAAGTTTCAGGTTTCAAGTTGCTGTAACGTGAAACCTGAAACTTGAAACAAAACTTTTACAAGTTATGAACCGCTTGTTTAAATTGTTTTCCTCTGTCTTCGTAGTTTTCGAATAAATCGAAACTTGCGCAGGCTGGAGACAATAAAACGGCATCGCCTTTTTCTGTTAATTTTTGAGCTGTTTTTACAGCATCGTTCATATTATTAACTTCAACCATGATATCTACTACAGCTCCAAAAGCATCGATAATTTTACGGTTGTCAATTCCTAAGCATATAATAGCTTTTACTTTTTCACGAACTAATGGCATTAATTCGTTATAATCATTTCCTTTATCAACACCTCCGACAATCCAGACAGTTGGAACGTTCATACTGTCTAATGCAAAGAAAGTAGCATTTACATTTGTTGCTTTTGAATCGTTGATATATTGTACATTCTGAATCTTTAATACTTTTTCTAAGCGGTGTTCTACACCTTGAAAATTTGATAAACTTTCGCGAATTGTTGCATTTCTAATTTGCATCAATTTTGCTACAGAGCTTGCTGCCATTGCATTTTTCATATTATGTTTTCCTTCTAACGCAATGTATTCTGTTTCCATTGTAAACTCTTCTTGGTTGATCTTTATTTCCATTTTATTGTTATTTATAGAAGCCCCTTCATCGAATGATTTTGTCAATGAAAAAGGAATTAATTTTGCTTTTGTTTTATTCTTTTTTAACCATTCTCCGCTTGCTTCATCATCTGCATCATAAATAAGATAATCGCTTTCGGTTTGGTTCATTGTTATTCGGAACTTCGAATTGATATAATTTTCATATTTGTATTCATATCGATCTAAATGATCCGGGCTGATGTTGGTTATTATTGCAATATCCGGCCGGTAATCTATTATTCCGTCTAACTGAAAACTGCTTAATTCAAGAACGTAGGCATCATATTTATTCTCGGCGACCTGCCAGGCAAAGCTTTTTCCGATATTCCCTCCTAGACCAACATTTAATCCTGCTGATTTCAGCAAATGATAGGTCAGCATTGTGGTGGTCGTTTTCCCGTTGCTTCCTGTAATTCCAATTGTCAAGGCTTCTGTAAAAGGTTTTGCAAATTCTATTTCCGAAATTACTTTTACTCCCGCCGCAATTAGCTTTTTTACTATCGGAGATTTTTCCGGAATTCCGGGGCTTTTCATTACCACATCAGCATTAAGAATTAAATCTTCGGTATGCTGTTCTTCTTCCCAGGCAATTTTATTAATGATAAGAACTTCTTTATAGCTTTCTTTTATCTTTCCGAAATCGGATACAAAAACATCGTATCCCTGCTTCTTCCCCAGGATTGCGGTTCCAACTCCGCTCTCTCCTCCTCCTAAAACCACTAGCCTCATTTATCTTAATTTTAAAGTAACGATTGATAATATGGCCAACATTACGGCAACAATCCAGAAACGGGTAACAATTTTACTTTCATGATATCCCTTTTTCTGATAATGATGATGTAAAGGCGACATCAGGAAAATTCTTCGGCCTTCACCAAAACGTTTTTTTGTATATTTAAAATAGGTTACCTGTATAATAACTGACGCACTTTCGGCAAGGAAAATACCACAGAATAAAACAATCAGAATTTCTTTTCGGACTGCAATCGCCAAAACAGCGATGATCCCTCCAATGGTTAAACTTCCTGTATCTCCCATAAATACTGATGCCGGAAATGAATTGTACCAAAGAAAACCAATCAAAGCGCCAACAAAAGCAGATATAAATACCGTCATTTCTCCCGAGTTGGGTATGTACATTATATTCAGATAATTTGAGAAAATGATATTTCCTGAAACGAATGTAAATATTCCGAGTGCGAGCACAGAAACGGCAGAAGTCCCGGCGGCGAGGCCATCGATTCCATCTGTTAAATTGGCTCCGTTTGAAACTGCCGTGATAATAAAAATTACAACCGGAATAAATATTAACCAAGCCCATTTTTCATATCCGTCGCCCATGAAAGACAAAACTTCGGCATAATCAAATTCATTGTTTTTTACAAAAGGAATTGTAGTTGCAGTCGATTTTTCTTCAACCGGAGCAGGCAAAACCACTGTTGTGCTTACATTCGATTTAAAAACATCTGTACGACCTGTATCTGTTCTTACTGTAACTGCTGGATTAAAATAGAGAACGGCACCAACTATTATCCCAAGACCAACCTGACCAATAACTTTAAAAATCCCTTTTAATCCCTGCTTGTCTTTTTTAAATATTTTGATATAATCGTCAACAAAACCAATAGTTCCCATCCATAACGTAGTTACGATAAGCAGTACGATATAAATGTTATGCAGTCTTGCAAACAATAAAACCGGAATCAACGTGGCAAAAATGATGATCAAACCTCCCATTGTAGGAGTTCCGGCTTTCTCGTTCTGACCAGCAAGACCAAGTTCACGAACTGTTTCCCCAACCTGCTGACGACGCAAAAAGTTAATCACCCTTTTACCATAAATAGTTGACAAAAGCAATGAAAGCAAAAATGCTAAAGCAGATCTAAAAGTGATATACTGGAATACTCCCGTTCCCGGTAAATCTAATGTTTTGTCAAAATATTCAAATAAATAGTATAGCATATTTTTCTATTTTTTAAATTCCAATTTTGAACTCCAAATCCAATCCTGGTGGTATTTGAACTTAAAAATTTTATTATTTATTTAGTTGGTCTAAAATTTCTTTTACAGTCTCCATATCATCAAAATGATGACGGACACCATTTATTTCCTGATAGGTTTCATGCCCTTTTCCGGCAATCAGAATAATATCATTGGGCTGAGCCAATTGACAAGCAGTCTTGATAGCCTGCTTTCTATCTGTAATTCTCAATATCTTTTTATAATTATGAGCTTCTACACCTTGTTCCATTTCATCTAAAATCACTTCGGGATTTTCGTTTCTTGGATTATCTGATGTCAAAATTGCCTTATCACTAAGATCTGTCGCAATTTTTGCCATAATTGGTCTTTTGGTTTTATCTCTGTTTCCGCCGCAGCCTACAACCGTAATTAATTGTTCGTTTTTAGTACGGATGTCATCAATCGTTTTAAGAACATTTTCTAAAGCATCCGGCGTGTGTGCATAATCGACAATTGCGGTTACTTTTGAATCTGTAACAATGTATTGAAAACGACCGGAAACACTCTCTAAGTCAGACAATAAACGCAGCGCTTCCAAACTATCCATTCCCAGCTCGACAGCAGTTCCGTAAATTGCTAAAACATTATAAGCATTAAAAGTTCCAATTAGTTTTACCCAAACTTCGTTATCATTCACTTTTAACAATAAACCGGACAGCTGGCTTTCTAATATTGTTGCTTTAAAATCGGCATACGATTTTAGAGCATATGTAAATTTTCTTGCAACAGTATTTTGCAGCATTACAGTTCCGTTTTTATCATCAATGTTTGATAAAGCGAAAGCTGTTTTGGGCAGCGAATCAAAAAATGATTTTTTCACGTCTCTGTATTCTGCAAAAGTGGCGTGATAATCTAAATGATCGTGCGAAAGGTTCGTGAAAATCCCGCCTGCAAAATGCAAAGCCTCTGTACGTTTTTGGTGAATTCCATGCGAACTTACTTCCATAAAACAATGTGTAACTCCGGCTTCGATCATTTCACTTAAATAATGATTGATTGTAATGGAATCCGGTGTTGTGTGCGTTGCAGGATATTCTTTTTCATTTACCATAATTTTTACGGTTGATAATAAACCTACTTTAAAACCTGCTTTTTGAAACAACTGAAACAATAAAGATGCAATTGTTGTTTTTCCGTTTGTTCCGGTAACGCCAACTAATTTTAGTTTTGCAGATGGATCTTCAAAATAATTAGCAGCCATAAAAGCCAACGCCGTATTAGTATCCCTTACCTGAATATAAGTAACGTCTTTTTGAGTGTTTTCAGGAACTGTATCACAAATAATAGCTTTTGCTCCTAATGCAATTGCTTTATCTATATAATCATGTCCATCAGAAAGTGAACCGCGAATGGCTACAAAAACATCATTTGATTCTACTTTACGCGAATCAAATTCAATTTTTTGAATACCAATATCTGTCGAACCTTTTACAGATTCGATAGCTGCTTTATATAATATGTCTTTTAGTATTTTCACGATAATTCTAATACTATAGTTGTGTTTTTAATTATGCTTTGTCCTGCCTGAATCGATTGGTTCTTAACTTTCCCAAATCCGTTTACTTTTACTTTTAAACCTAAATTCTCAAGTAAGGCAACAGCGTCCATTCCGGGCATTCCTTTTAAATTCGGAATCTGATTCAATTTTTTATTTGATTCTTTATCAAATTTGTCATAGCTGATTTCCTGTTTCGGAATTTTAGAATCCAGCTGTTTTATTTTATTTGTCGAAGGCGCATCTGTAAATATTTTTTGGGCGATTCTTTTAAAAACCGGTCCGGCAACGTCTGCACCGTAATAATTATTTTTTGATGTATTTGGCTTATGAACTACCACAATACAGGAATATTTTGGATGATCTGCCGGAAAATATCCAACGAAAGAGGATGCATAATACAATGCTGATTTTCCTTCTTTTCCTCCATAATTCATCTGAGCTGTACCTGTTTTCCCTGCCATCGAAAAATCTTTCGAATACAATTTAGAACCTGTTCCTTTTTTGACCACATTCAGCAAAACTGCTCTTACTTTTTTAAGCGTTTCAGGCGAACAAACTTTTGGGTTTATCACTTCGACATCAAACTTCTTGATCGTTTTGTTCCATTCTTTTATTTCAGATACAAACTGCGGTTTTACCATTACACCATTATTGGCAACTGAATTGTAAAATGTTAAAGTCTGCATTGGAGTAACCGATACGCTGTAACCAAAAGCCATCCACGGAAGTGTAATTCCTGACCAGTTTTTATCTCCCGGATGTGGAATAATCGGTCTTCCTTCTCCTTTAAAGTGCAAGCCTAACGTTTTATCTAATCCCCAATTTCTGATATGATTCACAAATTTTGACGGATTGCTTTTGTAATTATCATAAACTGCCTGAACCATAACTGTGTTTGATGAAAGTTCGAATCCGCGCGCTAGCGATACTTTTCCGTAACCTCCTGTATGCGAATCGCGAACACTGCGTCCGTAATATTTTACTACTCCTCCATGACTATCAAAAACACTGCTTGTATCGGCCACTTTATCTTCCAGAATTGCCATTAAATCAACCAGTTTAAAAGTCGATCCAGGCTCATGAGATTCTGCAATTGCGTAATTTGTTGTTTCATAATAAGAGCCATCTTCTGCTCTTCCCAAATTTGAAATTGCTTTTACGTGACCTGTTTGTGTTTCCATTACTACTACACAGCCATGATCAGCTTCGTAATCTTCTAATTGCTTTAATAAAGCATGGTGAGCAATATCCTGAATAAAAACATCTATTGTCGAAATCACATCATATCCATCAATAGGGTCTACTTCGTTTAAATCGCGAATTGGTTTCCACTGGCCTTTTGCAATTTTTTGTTTTAGGATTTTACCATCTTTTCCGTTTAAATAACTTTTAAAAGCCCACTCGATTCCTTTACCAACTTCTACACCTGTTGCCGGATCAATCCTGTCATAACCAATGGTTCTTTCAGCAATTTTCCCTATCGGATGTTTTCTCACGGTTTCTTGTTCTACAATAATTCCGCCTTTAAAAGCTCCTAAATTGAATAGTGGAAAACCTTTAATTTTCACATATTCAGTATAACTTAAATTGCGGGCAATCAAATAATATCTGTTTTTATTTGCCCTGGCTTTTCGCAATTCTTTTTCATAGTAGCCTGCCGGTCTTTCTAAAACTGTTGCCAAAGAATCTGATAATCCCTTTACATATTTTTCAAAAGTTTCTGTTTTTGGTGCTTTTGCATCAAAACGAATCTCATAATTTGGAATTGAAGTTGCCAGTAAACTTCCGTCAGCAGAATAAATATTTCCTTTGTTTGCCGGGATTACAAAATTCCTAACAGTACGCTGTTTTGCCAGTTTTCTGTAATAATCTCCTTCAACCCACTGAATATTAGTTAATTTAACAACAATAGCAATTGCCATCAAAAAGATGAAAACTGCTACGAGGTAAATTCTGTAGGATATATGTTTATCGTCTACTGCCATATTCTTTTAAAGAAACTTTTTTCTTCTTCTTTTTTAACTTCAATTTTTGTTGGAGGAACCGTTGATGGATAAATTTGCTTTTCCTGCATTTTATCTGATATCGTTGACTCCATTTTTAATTTCATCAGTTCAGAACGTCGGTCTACAAATTCAGATCGCAATTCTTTTACTTCATTATTTAATTTTGCGATTTCAAAAACCTTTTGTTCGTACCGCTGTGTATTTGCAATCATTAAAATGGCCAGCAGAATTATGAAAACAATGAAACGCCAGTTCTTTACTGCGTCATCGTTAATTAAAAATCTGGCTTTTAATATGCTGAATACTCCACTTTTCATTTTCTACCTATATATATTATATCTTTTCAGCTATTCTTAATTTAGCGCTTCGGGCCCTGTTATTGATTTTGATTTCGGCCTCATCCGGAACAATCAGTTTTCCTATTGTTTTAAACGGTACTGAAAAATTTCCGTAAAAATCTCTTTCGGGCTCTCCTTCAAACATTCCGTTTTTAATAAATCTCTTTACAAGTCTGTCTTCCAAAGAATGATAAGAGATTACAGATAATCTTCCGCCTGGTTTTAAAATTTCTAACGACTGTTCGATAAATTCTTTTAAAACATCCATTTCCTGATTTACCTCTATTCGAATTGCCTGATAAATCTGGGCTAATATTTTATTTCGAACTTTTTCCGGCAGATATTTCTTTAAAATATCTTTCAGCTCATCAGTAGTTTTAATTGGATAATCCCTTCTCGCCTCCACAATTGTCCTTGCTAAAACCGGCGCGTTTTTCAACTCTCCATAATCAAAAAAAACACGACGCAAATCCTGTTCTTCATATTCGTTAACCACACGGTAAGCATTTAAATCATTTTTTTGACTCATCCGCATATCCAGCCCGGCATCAAAACGGGTTGAAAAACCTCTTTCCGGAACATCAAACTGATGTGATGAAACACCTAAATCGGCCAAAATTCCATCTACTTCTTTTACTCCGTGAAAACGTAAAAATCTTTTTATAAACCTGAAATTTTCATTTATTAAAGTAAATCTTTCGTCTGGCAGTGCATTGGCAAGAGCATCTTCATCCTGATCAAATGCAAACAGCTTTCCGTTTGGCCCTAATCTTCTTAATATTTCTTTTGAATGACCACCGCCTCCAAACGTAACATCTACATAAACACCATCTGGCTTAATATCTAAACCATCAACTGTTGGATGAAGCAAAACCGGATTATGATATTCCATTGTCGTCGTCATTAATATTTCCCATTACTTCTTCGGCTAAATCTGCAAAATCCATATCTTCGCCGCTTATTGATTTTTCGTATAAATCTTTATCCCAAATTTCCACAATATTAACCGCAGATGAGAAAACAACATCTTTAGCAATACCAGAAAAAGCCACTAAATCTTTTGGAACCAGCAATCTTCCCAACGCATCAATTTCTACCACTTTTACGCCGGCAGTAAATCTGCGGATAAAATCATTGTTCTTTTTTACAAAACGATTCAACTTGTTAATTTTCGCCATCATCAAATTCCATTCATCCATTGGATACAATTCCAGACATTGCTGAAAAACAGAGCGCTTCAGAACAAAACCATCCTGAAGAGAAGAAGCCAATTGCTTTTTTAAAGGTGCAGGTATCATTAACCTCCCTTTAGCATCGACTTTGCACTCATATGTTCCTACAATTGTATTCAAGAAAAACCACTTAACATGTTATACAGCAAAAATATAAAAAAAATTACCACATATTACCACTAAATACCACTTTGTTAATAAGTTTAACCACTTTTTTACCACTTCATTTAAATGTTGGCAAATCAGCACTTTAAATATTAATCAGTCCTACGATTAATTCTTTTAACATTTAAAAATATTAAATAGTATTTCTCTTAAAAAATTGATTATAACGCAATGATTTTAACATTTTGATAATATCACAAAAACCTTATTAAAAGCTGATATTTAAACACTTATATGTTCTACTAAAATTATGTAGTTAAAAAATCGCGACAAAAATTCATTTTTATTTATTAAACCCTATATTTGTCGAAATTGAAATTGGCATTAAACTAGATGGACAAAAACTACAAAAAAGAAGGCAAATACAGCTATTTTGAAGCTGGAGAAGGAACCCCTATTGTAATTTTACACGGGTTAATGGGAGGCCTTAGTAACTTTGATGGTGTAGCGGAATATTTTCCGACAAAAGGTTATAAAGTCGTTATCCCGGATTTGCCAATCTATACACAAAGCATTTTAAAAACTAACGTAAAAAGTTTTGCAAAATACGTTAAGGACTTTATAACTTTTAAAGGATTTGACAAGGTTATTTTATTAGGAAACTCTTTGGGAGGACACATTGCCCTGTACCATACAAAATTATACCCTGAAAAAGTAGCCGGACTTGTAATTACCGGAAGTTCTGGTCTTTACGAAAGTGCAATGGGAGACAGCTACCCGCGAAGAGGTGATTACGAATACATCAAAAAGAAAGCAGAAGATGTATTTTACGACCCAAAAATTGCTACTCCCGAACTTATTGATGAAGTATATGCAACCGCTAATGACCGTATCAAACTGATCAAAACTTTAACGATTGCCAAAAGCGCAATTCGTCACAATATGGCTAAGGATTTACCAAAAATGACTGTCGAAACATGCATTATCTGGGGTAAAAATGATTCTGTAACGCCGCCAAATGTTGCTGAGGAATTTAATAATTTATTGCCTAATTCAACCTTGTATTGGATTGACAAATGTGGACACGCTGCTATGATGGAACATCCTCAGGAATTTAATGAAATTCTTGAAAAATGGCTCACCGAAAAGAAATTATAGCATCTAACTTTCGATTTAAAGGAGGTTTTAAAACCAAAATACATGAAAATTAATACCGCCGAATTTATTGTCAGTAATTCTGATGCATCAAAATGCCCGAAAGATTTTCTTCCGGAATACGCATTTATAGGCAGATCAAATGTTGGTAAATCATCATTGATAAATATGATTACCAATCATAAAAATTTAGCAAAAACATCTGGAAAACCCGGAAAAACACAATTAATAAATCACTTTAAAATCAATAGTAATTGGTTTCTGGTCGATTTACCAGGTTATGGATATGCTAAAGTTTCAAAAAAAACAAAATCAATTTTTCAGCAGTTTATTACAGACTATTTTGAAAACAGAGAACAGCTGGTCTGCGCTTTTGTTTTAATTGATATTCGCCACGAAGCCCAAAAAATTGACATCGAGTTTATGTCTTACATGGGAGAAAGCGAAATTCCGTTTTGCATCATTTTTACAAAAGCAGATAAAATTAGCAAAGTAAAAATTGATTCTCATATTGCCGCATATCGCAAACAGATGTTTGCAAACAATTGGTCTGAAATGCCACGGTATTTCGTCACCTCATCAACTGAATCAATCGGAAAAGAAGAACTTTTGTCTTATATCGATGAAGTAAATCAGGAGGTTTTTAAAAACAACTCTGAGTTTTAAAATGAAATTCCAATTGTAAAATTCAAATCAAAAACTTTATACTTAAAATACAGAATTAAAAAAATCCCAAATTCCAAGTTATAATTGGAATTTGGGATTTAAAATATTGGAATTTTATTATTTCGTCAGGTCCAGTTTTTCTGCAAAGTAATCACAGAAATCTTTCATTGTGTCTGACATCTTCTCATCATCTGTTGCACGTTTAAAAGTATCCGCCATAGCAACCAAAGTCTGGTGAAAGAAAATTTTCATTTCATCTACCGGCATATCTTTTGTCCATAAATCGATACGCATCGTTTCCTGTGCCTTACTGTCCCAAATTGATAACATTATAGCTTTTGCTTCTTCAGCAAGAACACCGCCATCCTGCGCACTCCATGTTAATTTTTCCGGAACACGGTTTTCGTCTAATTCGACGTTGAATTTAATTTCTGATTTTATTGTATTTGACATTATTTCTTAGGTTTATATTTTGACTTTTCGAAAATTTCTTTTGCGTTAACTTTTAATAATTCTGACAGTGAAACATTGTTGTTCTTCATATACGAACGAACAATCTGCCAGCCAATCCAGGCTCCAACTCTTCCCGGAGAGTCGTTGTCTATTTCTAAATAAAACTTAGAAAACGGGGCAGGCACTATAAATCGTGTTGTTAATTTAGGATCTACACTATATAACATTTCGTTTTCCAGAAAATAACGCCACATATAGTTTTCGTTTTCCTCGCACCATTTTATTTGTTCGGGGGTATAACCCATTTTTTCTGCATCTGTATAATTTGGCAGAAGCAGATCTTTAGCATACAATTGTTTTCCTTCAAAAATCATTTGAGAAATTAAATTCTTATCAGGATAAGCCGGAATATTACGATAAGTAAAACTGGAAACCACATCTGGCATAATTTGTTTTTCTTCAAAATTGTATTTTATATAATTGGGAAACTCATAAAATTTATGGTCTCTGCCCAAATATAATTCTAAAGCAACAACCACAAGACTGTCAGCATAAATTGCTTTTGCATTATAATCCATTTCACCAATTACTGTGACTACTTTAGGTATTTTAGTTTTTGGAAAATAATATTTTACATGTTTAAAAAGCTCATTGAATTCTTCACGTACCGGTTCAAAATTACTGTACTTTTTCTGCACTTCCTGATAAACCTCTCTCCAGATAGGTTCTTTCATTTTTTGAAGCCAGATGTTATCATCATTTCCCGGAAAAAAGTAAGAGTATTGTTTTTTTATTTTAAAAAGATCTTCAGGTTTTGTTTCAAAAAAGGCTTTATCAAAACGCTCTACCTTAATGTCAACCGGAATTTCTTCGACTTCTTTTTCAACCTTTGTTTTTTGGTCACAAGACAAAAAAAACAAGCACAGAACCACTACAAAGCGATACATTTTCATTTTATTTTATTTAGATTTGTGTTGCTGGATTTTGAGTACATTTTTACTTGAAAAAATAATTCTGCAAATATACATCCCTCCATCTTAAAACTTGAACTATTATGGCTAAAAAAAGCACAATTCAAACAGAAAAAGTAAATACACATATTGTTGAATGGTTAAAAAATTATGCTGCTAATGCAAAAGTAAACGGTTTTGTAATCGGAATCTCAGGCGGAGTTGACTCTGCAGTGACCTCTACGCTGTGTGCACAAACCGGTTTACAGGTTTTATGCGTCGAGATGCCAATTCACCAAGCTGAAAATCAGGTATCAAGAGGAAGAGAACATATTGAACAGCTAAAAAAACGCTTTTCGAATGTTTCAAGTGTACAAACAGATTTAACTGACACTTTTGAAGCATTTAAGTCGTCTGTGCCAACTTCAAAAGATTCAACAAAAGTTAATTTATCGTTAGCTAACACAAGAGCACGTTTAAGAATGACTTCATTGTACTATTTAGCTGGTATTCATGGGCTTTTAGTAGCAGGGACAGGGAATAAGGTAGAAGATTTTGGTGTTGGTTTCTATACAAAATATGGAGATGGCGGAGTTGACCTAAGCCCAATTGCTGACTTAATGAAGTCTGATGTTTATGCTTTAGGAGAATTTTTAGCCATTCCAAATTCAATTTTAACAGCTACTCCAACTGATGGTCTTTTTGGTGATAACAGAACTGATGAGGATCAATTAGGCGCAAGTTACGACGAACTGGAATGGGCAATGTTAGCCGCGGAGTCAGGAAAAATGGCAGATGACTTTAACGGGAGAGAAAAATCTGTCTTTGAAATTTATAAAAGATTAAACACCAGCAACAAGCATAAAATGGATGCAATTCCTGTTTGTTTGATTCCAAAAACGTTAAAATAAAATTTTTAACATTTGTCAATAATTAATTACAGAATTTATTTATTAATTTTACAGTTCCAAAAACATGATAACAATTCTAAAAAGGTAAAATTATGATTAAAGTATGTCTTGCAGACAATCATCCTGTGACTCACTTTGGCGTTAAGTCTTATTTTAAAGACCACGATCAAATTTCAATTGTTGCCAATGTAGGCAATTTTTCAATGGTTAGAGATATCCTTCAGACGAAGGAAATCGACATTCTAATCTTAGACTTAGAATTAGAAGGTCTTTCAAGTATCTTCGAAGTAAAATCAATCTTGAAAAATTTCCCAAAGACAAAAATTGTGATTTTCAGTGACCTGGCTGAGCAAATGTATGCTCCAAACGCTATTAAAGCAGGTGTATCCGGGTATGTACACAAAACAGAAAAACTTGAAACTTTAGGTCTTTCTATTATTAAAGTACAAGAAGGAAAAATTATCATCAACGAAACAGTTCGCAAAAACATGGCCCTTATTGCTAAACAAAGCAAGAGCGAACGTTTGTACAGAAAACTTTCTAACCGTGAAATCGAGGTTTTACGTTATTTAAGTGATGGTAAGAAAAACAATGAGATTTCTAAAATCTTAAATCTGAACGAAAAAACGATCAGTACTTACAAACTAAGATTATTAACTAAATTAAACGTTACTAATTTAGTTGACTTAGTTAACAAAGCTAAGACTTTAGAAATTATTTAATTCGGTGGTCAATTGATCTGCTTCTGCAAGATCATCAACCATAAAAAAAGCTCTATATTGTTGATCAGTATAGAGCTTTTTGATTTTTATCCGCCATGATAAGGCACTACTACCCTTCCAAGTTTTTTTGAAAAATTATTGAGCAGCTTAGAATAATCTACAACCATTGACAATATTTCTGAGTTATCCTCTTGCGGATCAGAAATTAGTGTGTTTTTTAAATCATGAATGATTTTCGAAACCAAAAACCATCTCATTGAGAATATGGTATCTGATACATTTTGCTCAATCGTTACATTTTTATGTTTTGGAAAAATATTCTGTCCTTCCCAATTATGAATTGTTACTTTTTCATCTTCCATTAAAATATTAGTCACTTCCTGAGCAAATTCCGGCTGGAGGTGCATGAGATATTTATCTAGGCTGAAAACTTCATTTTGATTATAAAAATCAATAATGTTGGCATATATATTCTTAAATAACATATTTGATAGTTCTACTTCGTCTTCCTGAAGACTCAAATAAATTTTCTCAAAAACTTTATATTGTCTCTTTTCAGAAACCTCTTTTACAACTCCCTCTTCGTCAGCTTTTAGGTAAACATCTTCAAAACTTTCGACAACACTTCCGTATAAAAGAAGAATCTCAATTATTTTTCTTTCAAAACCGTATAAAATATCTACTTTTTCTGCCTGTTCTGCCGGATATCCTATATCTCCAGGGTAATCATCGGGCGGTCCAGTTCTTGGATCTTCGGGATCTCCTCCAGAATAGGTATTATTTTTTGGGTTTTGATTCCGGACAACTTCAAAAGGTTTTTGCTCCTGCTTTTGTTTTTTATTAGCTTCGGCAATATCTTTTTGAATTAACTGCGCCAGCGTACTTACCAAAACCTGCTCAGAAATTTCCATAATTCTGGCACATTCCTGAATGTATACTTCACGCTGAATTCGGTCTGGTATTTTAGAAATACTCGTCACCATATCCCGAATCAGATCTGCTTTTTTGATTGGATCATGTTTAGCTTCATTCATCAGGAGAGAAGCTTTAAACTGAATAAAGTCTTTACTATTTTCCTCTAAATAGGCAACTAATGCATCATGTGAATTTTTGCGCGCAAAACTGTCCGGATCTTCTCCGTCAGGAAAAGAACAAACCCTGACATTCATGCCTTCTTCCAGAATCAAATCGATTCCTCGAATTGAAGCCCGCAATCCTGCCGCATCTCCATCAAAAAGTACGGTGATATTTTTTGTCAGACGATTGACTAATCGAATTTGATCCGGTGTTAAAGCAGTTCCTGAAGACGCTACAACATTTTCTATTCCGGCCTGATTAAACTGAATTACATCTGTATAACCTTCAACCAAATAACAATTATTTTGTTTTGCGATTGATTGTTTGGCCTGAAAAATTCCGTATAAGACTTTACTTTTATGGTAAATATCACTTTCAGGAGAGTTCAGGTATTTTGCGGCTTTTTTATCATTGGTTAAAATACGCCCTCCAAAACCTAAAACACGCCCCGACATACTATGAATAGGAAACATTACACGCCCTTTAAAACGGTCAAAAGGGCGATCGTCTCTCGGAATCGTTAAACCTGTACTTTCCAGAAATTCTAATTTATAGCCTTTCCCGAGTGCTTCTTTTGTCAATGCATCCCAGGTTTCAGGAGAATATCCTAAACCAAATTTCTTGATGGTTTCATTGGTAAATCCTCTTTCTTTAAAATAAGACAAACCAATCGCTTTTCCTTCTTCTGAATTAACCAAAACATCCTGAAAATACTTTGCAGCAAATTCTGAAACCAAATACATACTTTCGCGAACATCCGTCATTGCTTTTTCTGCATCTGTCTGCTCAGTTTCTTCAATCTCAATATTATATTTTTTGGCTAAATACCGAATGGCTTCGGGATACGTAAAATGAGAATGTTCCATTAAAAAAGCAACAGAATTACCGCCTTTTCCTGAACTAAAATCTTTCCAGATTCCTTTTGCCGGCGAAACCATAAACGAAGGCGAGCGCTCATCAGAAAATGGGCTCAATCCTTTGTAATTGCTTCCGGCACGCTTTAAATTAACAAAATCGCCAATAACCTCCTCAACGCGAGCGGTTTCAAAAACGGCATCTATTGTACTTTGTGAAATCAAAACGGATATTGTTTTTTTAAAAATTAGAGCCTGTAAAAGTACACAAATCCATTCTGAATTTTAATATTTAAAATAAAAAAAGTACCTCTTTCGAAGTACTTTTTCTACTAACTAAACTCAAACTTCATTCTCAATTTAAATCAAGACGCAATCCTAATGAAACATTATTTTCTTTAGTCAAATTATCCTGAAATATAGGATTCAGATCATATTTAAAATACAAACTCAATTCTCTGTAACCAATATAAGAACTCAAACCGTAGATAAAATTGTTTACATTATAATCGCCTTTTATCGTAGTTTTATATTTTAAATCTTCTTCTTCAAATTTTAAAATCTGTTTTGATTTCACGTTAATGCCGACATAACCCCCAACTCCAAAGCGAAAACTTTTGTGTGTTTTAAAATATTTCTTTCCGTTTTTTTCGCCTGCTTTTGTAAAATCAAATTCTAAATGAACTGGAACTGCTAAATACACATTTCTAAAACGGGATTCTGTTAAATGAACAGGATTTTCTTCAAGAATAGTCTGATCTCCATTTACAACAAAACTTTTATTATCGGTTGGACGGATATTATTGTACATTAAGGAAAGCCCGTATTTTGCATGAAGCAGATTATCGTTTTTCATTAATCTTGAGTTATACGTAAAACCCCATTCGTAAAAATGCGAACCCATAAAACGATAATTTGAATCCTGAAGTTTTCCGTCGACCATGGTATTATTTAACCCCATTGCAAATACAAATTGTGAGGTTGTTCGCTTTTCGCCGTGAATGGAATCTTTGTCTCGTTTTGAAGATTTCCAGCGAATCATATATACTCTTGAAGAATCTTCTTTGATTTTTCCGTCGACTTTTTGCTGAACCAAATCGTTAAGTTCGTTTTGTGCCAGTGTTACTTTTTCTTCGATAATTACGGCCCTGGCTTCTGCTAATTCTTTTTTGCGTTTATCCGCTTGTTCCTGCGTGATTTTTCCTTCTGATAATTGAACATTTACTGCTTCAATTTCTTGTTTCAGGGTTTCCTTTTCTTCTTTGGTAATCTTTTCGATTTTATTGGCAATTTGCTTTGCTCTGGATTCAAAGGTTTCCTGTCCCAAAACTTTGCTTACAAATAAAAAGACCAGGATTACGAGATAAATGGTAAAATTTTTCATGTTGATTTAGATAGATTGATGATGATTTTTTAATTATTAATTTTGAATTCTTATTCCATCGGGTTGAAACCCGACGCTACAATATGGATCGTTCCTCCGGAACTGAAAATCTATATTCTTTATTCTTTATTTATTGCATCTCTATCGCGTTGAAACCCGACGCTACAATATGGATAGTTCCTCCTGAACTGAAAATCTATATTCTTTTTTCTTTATTTATTGCATCTCCATCGGGTTGAAACCCGACGCTACAATATGGATCGTTCCTCCGGAACTGAAAATCTATATTCTTGATTCTTTATTTATTGCAACTCCATCGGGTTGAAACCCGACGCTACAATATGGATCGTTCCTCCGGAACTGAAAATCTATATTCCTGATTCTTGATTCTTGATTCTTCATTCCCTATTCCTGCTTATTTCTATTTGCTAAAGCCACCTTTACTTCATGATAATTTTTGTTGACTTTTGTGATTACTTTTTCTCTAAAAGAAAGTTCTAATTCGCCATCGACTTGGTTTAGTAAATCAGAAGCATTGATTTTTACTTTTGATTTTTTTACTGAACTTTGAGCTAAAACGTTTTTTTCTGCCGTTTCTAGTAATTGATCTGTATTCTCTTTTTTAGGATTTTCGGTAACTGCGACCGGATTTGCATTCGATTGTTTTTCTTGATTGTTTTTAATGATGACTGAAGACTCCGCTATTTGATTTGATTCATTTTTAATGGTTTTATTTGGTGTTTGATTAAAGTTATTTTCTTGTTTATTTGCTTTTTGTGTTAGAGTTTCTGTTGGAGATTTTTCGGCAATTACAGTTTCAGTTTGAACGGATTCAATTTTATTCAAAACTGGTTTAGCAATAGAATCTTTTTTAATATTCTCTTCGATTACAACAGTTTTAAAAGTTTCGATCGAATTCTCCTTCTGGTTAAAAAAGAAAGTTCCAACCAGCAAAAACCCAACAATACTGGCGGCGATATAAAGCCATTTTCTGTTTTTAGCTGGCTTTTTAGTTTCTTCGGCAACACTCAACATCGCGTCTAATCGATCCCATGCTTTTTCGCTTGGCTCAATTTTGCGTTGATTTAGTTTTTCACGGAAATCCTTTTCAAAATTATTCGGTTCCATTATCTTGTTTTTTTAGAATAATAATTTGTGTTTGCAGCATTTTTCTAGCGTGCGATAATTGCGATTTCGATGTTCCTTCATTAATTCCTAACATCTTGGCAATTTCATTGTGTTTGTAACCTTCTATAGCGTATAAATTGAAAACCATTTTATAACCATCAGGCAGTCCATCAATTAAAAACTGAATTTGTTCTACTGTAAATTGGCTGTCGATTTCATTAAAGCTTTCTTCTGTAAAAAATTCCTCTTCGGCAAATTTTACTTTTTTCTGAACTCGTAAATACGAAATGCATTCGTTGACCATAATCCGGCGGATCCAGCCTTCAAAACTTCCTTTGTGTTCAAAGTTTTTCAGATTCGTAAACACTTTCATAAAAGCTGTAATCATTACATCTTCTGCCAATTGAATGTCTTTTATATATTGTCGACAGACACTTAACATTTTTGAAGAAAACTTGCCATAAATCTGCTGCTGTGCCTGACGATTATTTTCGACAGCAAGCTTTATGATTTTGGTTTCTTCTTGATGTAAATGAATAATTTTCATTAATAAGCTTTCGGTTTTGGTTTGTCTTTGGTTTTAGAAACAGACTTCTATTAACATAGACGATTTTCGATTTGAAATGGTTGCATGGAATTTTAAAAAAAATCTAAATTTTTTAAATCCCAAATTCCAAAATTGGATTAAATCTTCCCTTTATTAAAACGTGTGTTTGGTATGCCACAAGGCTGGATTCGACAGAGTATTGACTGAAAGGATGAAAAAATATTATAATACGATTGAAGATCGGCATAAAAAAATGCGATTAGAATATTATTCAGAATTTAAAATATCCGAAATGGGAAAATGAATTTGAAAAATCTAAAACTATGTAAAATTCTTTAATGAAAAAGAACTTGAGGAACCAAAAATGGTTGAATCAGAAAAATATGATTTTTAAATAAAAGTATTTTCTAATTTTCTAATTAACAAAATTATTTCTTCCTCTCAATAACGTAATTAACCATCAAAGTCAAAGCAGCTTTATATTCAGAATCTTCGAAGTTTTGAAGTAAAGAAAGCGCTTCCTGCTGGAATTGCACCATTTTGTTTTCGGCGTAAGCCAAACCATTATTATCTTTTACAAAGGCAATAACTTCTTTTACACGTTTTTTGTCTTTGTTGTGGTTTTTAATGGAGTTTATCAGCCACTTTTTTTCCTGCGGAGTACAGGTATTTAAAACGTGAATTAAAGGCAAAGTCATTTTTTGTTCCTTGATATCTATTCCGGTTGGTTTTCCAATGGCTTCTTCGCTGTAATCAAATAAATCATCTTTGATTTGAAAAGCCATTCCAATCAATTCGCCAAACTTTCGCATGTTTTCCACCTGAACATCATCTTCAATTACGGCTTTTGCACCAAGCGCACAACAAGCGGCAATAAGTGTTGCAGTTTTTTTTCGGATAATTTCGTAGTAAACATCTTCTGTAATATCAAGTCTGCGGGCTTTTTCTATTTGAAGTAATTCACCTTCGCTCATTTCGCGAACGGCTACAGAAATGATTCGGAGTAAATCAAAATCGCCATTGTCGATTGACAACAATAATCCTTTTGAAAGTAAATAATCTCCAACCAAAACAGCTATTTTATTTTTCCACAGTGCATTTATAGAAAAGAATCCGCGGCGGCGATTACTATCGTCTACGACATCATCGTGAACCAAAGTTGCGGTATGAATTAATTCGATAACCGAAGCGCCTCGATACGTTCTTTCATTTACGATTCCGCCGGAAACCATTTTTGCGGTCAGGAAAACAAACATCGGACGCATTTGTTTTCCTTTTCTGTTTACAATATAATAGGTAATTCTGTTAAGCAGCGCAACCTTAGAAGTCATCGATTCATGAAACTTTTTTTCAAAAAGTTCCATCTCGGTAATAATAGGTTGCTTTATTTGTGAAGTAATGTTCATTTGGATTCAAATATACTATTTTAAATAAAAAAACGTTGTCTATTTTATGTTAGTATATCTATAAATGTGTACTAATTTAAAAAAAACAATCCAAAAACACCTCAATCTAATACTAATTTGAAATTCATTGATTAAAAGTAAAACCAAAAAACTATTTATTATGAAAACAAAATTTTTATTAATTGGAACCTGTATCGCTTTATCATTATTTACAAGCTGTAATTCTGATGAAAACACAACCGACGGAACAAGTAAAGTAATTACAACCGACGAAATAATTGCAAATTCTAAAATAGATGCCTCAATTGAAGATGTTACCAATATTGCTGAAGACCAATTTATCTCTCAGGTAAACATTAACAGCAAACCTTCTGGAAACATAAAACACTTTTTACCTGAATGTGCTGTTATTACAACAGTATTAAAGAATAATACTTTTACAAAAACAATAGATTTTGGCGTTGACGGCTGTACGCTTGATAACGGAAATACGGTAAAAGGAAAAATGGTGGTTTCGTTTTCTAATGATTTTTCGGCTTCTACACAGACTATCAGTTATACTTTTGAAGGATTTTATCACAATGGTAAAAAAATTCAGGGAAGTAAAAGTATCATCAGAACTGTAAAATCGACTGATTTACTGGCAGAAGCGCATCCGGTTTTAACAGCCGCAATTGACCTCACTATTACTTTTGATGACGGAAAGGTTTATATCAGAAAAGGTTCTTTAGTAAAAGAAATGACCGCTGGTTATAACACCTGGTTTAATTGGGAAGACAATGTTTTTGTAGTGACCGGAAGCGGCACCACAACTTTACCAAACGGAGATACTTACGCTGCAGAAATTACAACGCCTTTAGAATTTAAAGCTTCTTGCAGAAAATCATTTGCAGTAAAAGGAGTTGTTGAAATAACTAAAAATGGAGCTTCGGCTACTATTGATTATGGCAATGGAGATTGCGACACTCTGGCTGCTGTAACCAAAGACGGCGTTACAGAAGAAATTGATTTAAAAAAATAAGATCCTTTTTTGCCCACAAAAAAAGCATTAAAAGCAAGGTTCACCCTCGTTTTTAATGCTTTTTTTTTTACCTATAAAATGTTCCTCCCGAACATAATTATATTGTCATTATTTTTTTTCTACCGATGAGATATTCTTAACGGAATATTTATCTTAGAGTGATATATCTGCAGCTACCGATCTGTAACCCCTAACGGAGTATATCTCGGAGAGATTAAATATCGGTAGCAAAAAATAGCATAATCCGCACCTTTGTCCCGTAGGGACTATACTGCATCTGCTTCCTTGTTTGCCAATTGTCCGCAGGCTGCATCAATATCTTTTCCGCGGCTGCGACGCACTTTTACAACAACTCCAATATTCTCTAATGCTTTTATATAAGCCAAAATAGATTCTTCTGAAGCTTGTTGAAATTCGCCGTCATCAATTGGGTTGTATTCAATTAAATTGACTTTACACGGCACATATTTACAGAATTTCACCAATGCATCAATCGAAGCTTTATCATCGTTAATTCCTTTCCAAACCACATATTCGTATGAAATTTTGCTTTTGGTTTTTCTATACCAATATTCTAATGCTTCTCGTAAATCTTTCAAAGGAAAGTTTTTACTAAAAGGCATAATCTTAGCACGGATTTCATCAATTGCCGAATGAAGTGAAACTGCCAGTTTGAACTTTACATCGTCATCGGCCATTTTTTTGATCATCTTCGGAATTCCTGATGTCGAAAGCATAATACGCTTTGGAGACATCCCTAAACCTTCCGGAGAAGTGATCATATCAATTGCTTTAATGACATTATTATAATTCATTAAAGGCTCTCCCATTCCCATAAAAACAATATTCGAAAGCGGATGATTATAATACAAACGGCTTTCTTTATCGATTGCCAAAATCTGATCGTAAATTTCTCCCGGCTCCAGGTTTCTCATACGTTTTAATCTTGCTGTTGCGCAAAAATTGCAATCTAAACTGCACCCAACCTGACTCGAAACACAAGCTGTTGTTCTGGTATCTGTTGGAATTAAAACAGATTCTACTACTAATCCGTCATGCAGGCGGACAGCATTTTTTACAGTTCCGTCATTACTGCGCTGCATGGTATCAACCTTAATATGATTGATTACAAAATGTTCTTCGAGCATAGAACGAGTTGTTTTCGCAACATTCGTCATATCCTCAAAACTGTGTGCTCCCTTGCTCCAAAGCCATTCGTAAACTTGATTTCCACGGAAAGCTTTGTCATTATTTGCGACAAAAAAATCTCGTAACTGATCTTTTGATAAGGCTCTTATGTCTTTTTTCTCAATTTGCATGCTGCAAAGTTAATCACTTTTGTCCTTTTTTTAAATTTTTAGATACATTCTTAATATTGCTTAGTACGTTTTATCAAAATTCATTCAATTTTCCTCACACCATTACTATAATGATTTAATTAAAGACAAGCTATGATTTTTATCATTTCATATCTTTTCTGAGGGTGATAATTTTGACTCAAGAAAAAGGCTGGTTCATAACCACATTACAGAACTCTCCTAATTAAAATAACCTTACATAATTGAAAATGAAAACAATTAAATCCTTTCTGGTCACAATTATTTTTACAACACTAACACTTCAGGTGAACGCTCAAAGAACATATACTTTGGTAGATACTAAATCAATTTTTGAAGTTGCGGGAACTTCTACAGTTCACGATTGGGTAATGCGTTCTACAGAAGGAACCGGCATCGCAAATTTAACTGTTAAAGATTCTAAACTGGCAGCCATAAACAGTTTAACCATTACATTATTAGCAGAAAGCCTAAAAAGCCATAAAGAAAGTATGGATAAAGTGGCTTATGAGGCATTAGATACAGAAACACATCAAAATATTGAGTACGTTTTAAAATCTGCTTCTAAAATCGATGACACAACGTGGAATCTAACAGGCGTTTACACTATTGCAGGTGTCAGCAAAGAGTACCAGACTCAGGTAAAGATTACTACAGTAAACGGAACATTTATTTTACAGGGTTCAAATCAAATTACTTTTGGTGATTTTGAAATGGCTCCTCCAAAAGCAGCACTCGGTGTTGTCAAGGCCGGAAAAGATTTAACGGTGATTTTTAATATAACGTTAGGCTGATAAATAATTCAATCATATTTTAAAGGGACTTTTTTAAGTCCTTTTTTATTTTCTTCTTATAACAAAATCCCCATTCAATCTAAATTTAAACTTTTACTGGTTTAGGTCAATTTATCAAATTAATATATTTCTTTTTGGATGGAAGCTTGATTTTGTCAAAATGAAAACGTTGTAGTTATTAAATATCAATTTAATAAAATTTTAACAATGATTTTTATCATATAATTAACTGAATTGTAGGATGATCTTTGGTACAAGTTAAAACAACACTCTTAGTACTAATAAAAGACGGCCATTCAATTAACTTATTTTTAACAATCTAAACATGACAAAAAGATGAAAACTAATAAAATAAAATTGATTACAGTTGTAATCGCAATTTTCGGAATTATTTCATTTGCTTCTGCACAAAAATCCTATTCTCTTGACGGCAAATCAACTTTTTCTGTAGCGGGCACTTCAACACTCCATGACTGGGAAATGAAATCAGGTTCGGGAACCGGAACAGCTAATTTAACAATCACCAATTCAAAGCTGACTGATATTGAATCACTATCTGTTACCCTTTTGGCCGAAAGTATAAAAAGCGAGAAAAAAAGTATGGATAAAGTAGCGTATGAAACTTTGAAAACAGATAAAAATAAAAGTATTAAATATGTTTTAAAATCTGCCGAAAAAGTAAATGAAACGACTTGGGAATTAACCGGTACTTATACAATCGCCGGAGTTAGCAAAGTCTTCAAAACTACTGTAAAAACAACTGTTACAAAAGATGCGCTGAATCTTCAGGGATCAAACAAAATTACATTTGCTGACTTTGGAATGAAATCGCCAACTGCAATGTTCGGAGCTATTAAAACCGGACAGGATTTAACCATAAAATTCAATTTAAACTTTAATTTATAACCGCCATGAAGAAGATTTATATTCTATTTATTACTTTAATAAGTACGTTCGCTGTTCAGGCACAAGTTAGCTTTGGACATATTCAGAACCAAATCTCAAGAGGACAAAAAGGCATCAATCAATTTGATGTAAAAAAAGATACCGTTGCTTATAAAGGATTAAGTGTAGATATGGGTGCCGCATTTGCACTTCAGTTTCAGGCATTAAATTCGTTCAACGATCAAAAAAACTTGCCAACTGCACCTGCTTACAGATTAAATAATCTGGAAAACAATTTTAATCTGCCAAATGCCAACTTTACCATTGGCGCTCAATTATACGATGGTGTCCGCGTGAATTTAGATTTGTATTTAGCTTCAAGACACCACAATGAAACATGGGTAAAAGGTGGTTACCTACAAATTGACAAATTAGATTTCATTAAAAAAGATTTCCTAAAAGATTTCATGCAGTATACCACCATTAAAATTGGACAAATGGAAAACAACTATGGAGATGCACACTTTAGAAGATCAGATAATGGAAATGCATTTATGAATCCGTTTGTGGGAAACAATATTATGGATGCCTTTATTACTGAAATGGGAGCCGAAATTTATTACAACAGATCAGGATTTGTGAGTATGATTGGTGTTACAAATTCAAAACTGAATCAAAACATTAAGGAAATTACAGCATCATCTCCTACAGCAGCCAAACCGGATAATAATACTACTATAAGCCCTTCTATACTTGCTAAACTGGGCTGGGACAAACAAATTAATGAAGACTTAAGAATTAGATTAACAGGTTCTTACTATCACACAGCAAACTCAAGTGGAAATTTATATGCTTCTGACAGAGCAGGAAGCCGTTTTTATGGTGTAATGTCTCACTCAGGTTATGATATTCTGGATGCTGCGGGAAATCCAATTCTTTCTCCTGTAGCAGGTCAAAAAACAACTGTTGCTGATAATTTTGATCCAACTGCAAATAAGGATACAGGAAGATTCAATCCCGGATATGGCAACTGGGCAACATCATACATGATTAATCCATTTATAAAATATAAAGGTTTTGAATTTTTCGGAACATTAGAATTTACTTCCGGAGGCGATTAT
Organism: Flavobacterium sp. Root901; assembly: GCF_001429765.1. Taxonomy (GTDB): domain Bacteria; phylum Bacteroidota; class Bacteroidia; order Flavobacteriales; family Flavobacteriaceae; genus Flavobacterium. The sequence goes on along the minus strand of NZ_LMJB01000008.1, from coordinate 149,018 downwards.
ACCGGAACTGATGACACTCGTAAAGTAAATCAATATGTAGGTGATCTTGTGTATCGTTTTGGAGAAAATGAAAGATTCTACATCGGTGGGAAATATAATTTAGTGGATGGAAAATTAGCAAATGCCAATACTCAGAATATTCAAATTAACAGATTTGAAGCTGCTGCAGGATGGTTTATGACAAAAAATGTTTTGGCAAAACTAGAATATGTTGATCAAAACTATAAAAACTTCGCTCAGTTTAATGGCACAACACCAAACGATCTTTTTGGAGGAAGCTTTAAAGGACTAATGTTCGAAGCAGTAATTTCATTCTGATACAAATGTTAAACAGATTTCAAATATTAAGTATGGGTTTAGTAATTTTCTTTTTCTTAGGAAGTGCTAAACCCACTTTTTTTGCAGAAGAAACCGTTGTGCCAATAAATAAAATAAAGATAGAAATTACCGGAGCATCAACTATTGGGAAGTATAATTGCGCTAATACTTTTACAATAAAAGATACTGTTTATGTAAATTCAGTTAAAAAGAATACGTTTAATACCGAGATCAAAATGTCTAACTTTGACTGCGGGAATAAAATAATGACTAAAGATTTACAAGGAACTGTAAAAATCAAACAATTTCCTAACAGCAAGGTTTCTATTACAGATATTAAACCAAACGGAAAAAATTATAAATGCAGGCTGAATTTTTACATTACTGATAAAACGCTAAAATACAAAGACTTTATTTTATACAATACCGACGATAAAATTCAGGGAACATTAAATTTAAAGTTTTCTGATATAGAACTCGAACCGCCCGTAAAAATGGCTGGCTTAATAAAAGTTAAAGATGACATTGTAATCAATTTTAGTCTTTATAAAAACTAAAAAACACAACCTCAATAAACTGCATTCTTTCAAATAAAAAAATCTATTTCATCTTTTCAAAATTCAAAAGTTTGGCACAAGAATTGTCTTGCACTCAAATGAAAAATAATCTTACAATAGGCGCCATAATTTTAAAATTTGTATTTTTATTATTCCACTTTATAACCTTTTAAATTTTATAACCTAAAAAGACATTTTATTATGAAAAAACATTTTTTAAGTTTAGCTGTTATGGCAATGCTGGCATTCGGATTTCAATCATGCGATAAAAAAGAAACCAAGCCAGAAGAAGAAAACCTGACCCTTGGAAACAAAGTCGATTCCTTAACAACAGATATTGAAGAAGTAAAAGACAGCGCCGTTAGCAAAGCCGAAAGTGCTGCTGCAAAAGCAAAAGATGCTACTGAAAATACTGCTAATGATATAAAAGATGCCACTAAAAAAACGGCAGCTGATGTTGAAAATGCAGCTAAGAAAACGGCAGCTGATGTAAAAGATGCTACTAAAAAAGGCGCTCAAAAAGTTGAAAACGCAGCCAAAGCCGCTAAAGACGGAACTGTAAAAACAGCTAAAGATGTAAATGAAGCTTTGAAAAAATAAACTTTCAGATTAAAACTAAAACCATTCGCTTAACCGAATGGTTTTTTTATGCGAAAAAGACAGCGGATATTTTTTGTATTTTTGCCCTGAATTAGAACAACTACAAGATGCATTTTATATCACAGGAATTAGAAGATTATATCGAACAGCATTCTGAAAACGAACCGGAATTATTAGCTAAATTAAATAAAGAAACTTACCAGAAAATACTTTTACCCCGAATGTTGAGCGGACATTTTCAAGGCCGCGTTTTGAGCATGCTCTCTAAATTGATTCGTCCGGTAAATATTCTTGAAATTGGAACTTATACAGGTTATGCTGCGCTTTGTTTATGCGAAGGAATGCAGGAAAACGGACAGCTGCACACTATTGATATTAAAGAAGAATTAGTCGATTTTCAAAGAAAATATTTTGATGCCTCTCCCTGGGGAAATCAAATTTTTCAGCATTTAGGCGAAGCAATTGATATTATTCCGACTATTGATGTAAAGTTTGATTTGGTTTTTATTGATGCAGATAAAGAAAATTACCTGAATTACTGGGAAATGATTGTTCCGAAGATGAATAAGGGCGGAATTATTTTATCTGATAATGTTTTATGGAGCGGTAAAATTCTCGAACCTGTTCATCCTAACGACGTAAGTACCAAAGTACTTTTAGAATATAATCGACTTTTGAAAGAAGATCCGAGAGTAGAAACTGTTTTATTACCTATTCGTGACGGATTAACAGTGAGCAGAGTTTTGTAATCAATAATCTCACGCCTTAACTAAAGGCAATTCAAAAAAATAAACATGAAATTAAGTGCCGGAATTACTACAGAAGGCTTTTCAATTATAAACGATGTTTTTACAAAAAATGAAATTGAAAAAATAATCTCTCTAATTGACGAAAAAACTAAAAACAATCTTAATAATAATACTTTTAGACAATCTCAGGATTTATTTGCTATTAGACAATTTCATAAAGAAGTTCCTGAAACTTTAAATATTATTTTTAATCAAAATTTAAAGAAAATTATTGAATCAAATTTCGGGAAAGGATACTTTATTACCAAGTCAATTTATTTTGACAAACCTGAAAAATCAAATTGGTTTGTAGCTTATCATCAGGATTTAACAATTTCGGTAAATAAAAAAATTGAAGCTGAAAATTTTGAAAACTGGACCGTAAAACAAAATCAGTTTGCAGTGCAGCCTCCAAAAGAAATTTTAGAAGATAATTTTACTATTAGAATTCATATTGACAAGACCACAAAAGAAAACGGGGCTTTAAAAGTTATTAATAATTCTCATTCCAGAGGAATTTTAAGAATTGAAAACCTTGATTTTGAAAACGAGAAAGAAACAGTTTGCGAAGTTGACAAAGGTGGAATTATGATCATGAAGCCTCTATTATTTCATGCTTCAAACAAAACTATAAATAATGAAAGAAGAAGAGTAATTCATATTGAATTCAGCAGGCAAGGACTTCCTCCAGGATTAGAGTGGAGCGAAAAAACAATTTTAATGAATCATTAAGAGATTCCAAAAAAACTTATCCCGGGAAATATTGAGGTTTTAATCTTCTGTAAAGTAAATAGATTAACGATCCGAAAACGGCTCCAAAGAAATATCCTGCAAGAATGTCTCCCGGATAATGTAATCCCAAATAAATACGGCTGTAAGCGAAAATTAAAGGCCATAAAAACAACCATCCGAAGTATTTAAAATGTTGTTTTAAAACCAAATATAAAAAGGTAGCAACAGCCATTGTATTAGCAGCATGTCCTGAGAAAAAGCTGTATGATTTTCTAACCTGAACAATTCTTATTATTGAACTAAGATCAGGATTATTGCAAGGGCGTAAACGTTGAAAAGTATGTTTAAACAAATTACAGGTTTGATCTGTAAAAGCGATCAGAACTGCAATAAAAAGCAATAAATATAAAGTCTGCTTTATTCCTATTTTTTTATAAATAAGATAAAATAATAATAAAAAGAATGGTGTCCAGTATAACTGATTTGTAATAATCAGCCAGAATTTATCGTATGTTTCAGATCCTAAACCGTTTAGATACACCAATAGATTGATATCTAATTCTTCTATTTTCTCAAGCATATTATCTTTGGCGTTTTATAGGTCCTGAAAGTGATTCAATATCTTCTTTTACCTGATCAATTTCTGTCGCAGTATCTCCTAACAAATTACCTGATAAATTCGTAGTGTCACCTATCAAATTAGATTTTGCTTCGTTGATTTGAGCATTGATATTACCTGTTATATCAGTCAAAGATTTTGCATCAAGACCATTGGTCTCTGCTCCTTTTTGAATTTCACTTTTAATGTCGTTAGTTGCGTTTTTTAATTGAGCCATAGCTTTTCCCATTGTACGGGCAATTTCCGGCACTTTGTCTGAACCAAAAAGCATTAGTACTATAAACAGTATGAAAACTAATTCTCCTCCTCCTATACCAAACATATCTTTTATTTTTGTTGTGCCACAAAGATATTAAATTTTGAAGCGCACAGTTTTAAAATTTACTTAAAAAAAAAGACTCTTTTCAGAGTCTTTTTTTTGTTATTAGTCAAATTTTGATTTTTGTTCAACTTTTGGCCATGAATTATTTGTTACATCGATATCTGCTGTAAGCAGTTTTGGATCAATCTGAATGCTTTTGATTGCTTTTGTAACTGCATAAACTTTCTTAGCGGTATCATTGTTTTTTCTCCAGATTTGCGCAGGATATTGATAATTATCTTTTGTACCATCTTCATAAGTGATTTCAACAAGAATAGGCATAATCATTCCTCCTGGTTTATTAAATTCAACTTCATAGAAGTATTTAGGCGATTTGATACTTGCTTTCTCCTCTGCAGTAAAAGTTTGATCAACGTAAGCCGCCAATGGTTTTACATCTTCTAATTTTAATGCTTTTTTGCTTGAAGAATTAACTTCCGGATTATCACCGGAAACTAAGTAAACAAAAGGACCTTTATCAAATCCGAAACGGCCTTTTCTCACTTTTACGTCTTTAATATCAGCAGTTGGAGTATCGGAAACATAATATTGTTTTACATCTTTAATTCCGATATCTACAAAATCAGTTGAGTAAAACCATCCTCTGAAAAACCAATCTAAATCTACTGCAGAAGCATCTTCCATAGTTCTAAAGAAATCTTCAGGAGTCGGGTGCTTAAATTTCCATCTGTTTGCGTAGGTTTTAAATGCATAATCAAACAATTCTTTGCCCATAACTACTTCTCTCAAAATATTAAGTCCTGTAGCCGGTTTTCCGTAAGCATTATTTCCAAACTGCTGAATGGTCTCAGAGTTAGACATAATTGGCTCTAAAAACTTTTGATCCCCACTCATATATGGAACAATATTTTTTGCAGGTCCACGTCTGGATGGGAAAGTTGAATCCCACTCCTGCTCTGCCAAATATTCTAAAAATGAATTTAATCCTTCGTCCATCCAGGTCCATTGACGCTCATCAGAATTTACAATCATTGGAAAGAATGTATGTCCCACTTCATGAATAACAACACCAATCATTCCGTTTTTAACCTCTTTCGTCGTTACGCCATTTTCATCCGGACGGCCAAAATTCCAGCAAATCATTGGATATTCCATTCCCTGATCTTCTGCAGAAACTGAAACTGCTTTTGGATAAGGATAATCAAAAGTATGAGAAGAATAACTTTTTAAAGTATGTGCTACAACCATCGTAGAAGTTTCTCCCCAAAGAGGGTTTGCTTCTTTTGGATAAACAGATTCTGCCATAACAGTTCTGTTACCAATTTTTACAGCCATTGCATCGTAAATGAATTTTCTTGAAGAAGCAATTCCAAAATCACGAACATTTTTTGCACTGAATTTCCATGTTTTTTTCTTTTCAGAGAAACCTTTTTCAGCTGCTTCAGCTTCTGCCTGCGTCACAATTACAACTGGTTTGTCAAATGATTTTTGAGCCTGCTCGTAACGTTTAACCTGTTCTGCCGTAAAAACTTCGCTTCTGTTTGTTAATTCTCCTGTCGCATCAATTACGTGGTCTGCAGGAACGGTAATATTTACATCGAAGTTTCCGAAAGGAAGAGCAAATTCACCGCTTCCCCAGAACTGCATATTCTGCCATCCTTCTACATCATTGTAAACTGCCATTCTTGGATAGAACTGAGCAATTACATATAATTTATTTCCGTCTTTTTCGAATAATTCATAACCAGAACGTCCGCCTTCTTTTCTATAATTATTGATGTTGTACCACCATTTTACAGAAAATGAGATTTTTTCTCCCGGTTTTAAAGGTGAAGCCAGATTAATACGCATCATTGTTTCATTGATGGTATAAGACATTGGATTTCCTTTTGCATCTTTTACCTGTTCAATATTAAAACCACGTTCTAGATCTTTTTTCAGATATTTAGTTGAAAAACCGTCAAGAGGTAAAACCTGATTGATTTTTTCGCCTTCTGCTAAAGAAGTTTGTCCATTTGCCCTTGCTTGATTTTGATCTAACTGAACCCATAAATACTCTAAAGTATCCGGAGAATTATTAGAATAGGTAATCGTTTCAGAACCTGTTAATTTTGAATTTTTATCGTCTAATTCAACATCAATTTTATAATCTGCCTGCTGTTGGTAATAAGCTGGTCCAGGTGCTCCTGAAGCTGTACGAAACATATTGGGAGTAGCCAGCAGATCGTACATCTGGCTGAACTTGTTAGTGTCGTATTTGCCCTCCTGCTTTGGTGCAGTAGCTTTTTCCTGAGCAACTAACATTGCAGGAAAAATTAATAATAATGAAAGCTTTTTCATAAAAGTTTAATGGTAATTTTTGTCAGGGTGTGAAAATAATAATTAATATATTAATTTAACTTATTAATTAATACTTTAACAATTCTTTCCTTGAAGATTCCGTAAATAGAACACTTCTTTTAGTGCCAAACGCTGAAATATGTGTAATGTTTTGCTGTTCGCTATTCCAGTCTACGAGTATTGTATTTGAAATTTCGATTGTTTTAAATTTATCGATATCTTTAATTCTGGAATAACAGATTAAAACATCACCTTCAACTTCTTTTGATAAAAAAGTAATTGGTTTTGATTGTCCGTTTACTTTAATTGTAAAATTTTCGGCCAGATATTTTTTGAGCAGATCAACATCTGCCGGAGTTTCTTTTTCTGTACCAACAAAGGTTTTTTTATGGTATTTTTTTTCCATTCCGTTGTTCAAATCATCTGCAAAAATACGGGATGTGATTTGAATCATTTTTTTATCAGCAGCATATTCTACCTGAAAAACACCCATATAAAATTTATGAAATGTAAAAGCAGAAAGAGACAAAAACAATATCCCGATTAAAGGATAAATCAATATTTTTTTCATTATTGAGCGGCATTCACTTTTTTAAATTCAGCATTTTTATTGATTAGAAAATCTATCAACTCAAATTTCTGATCTTCTTTAAGATGTCTTTTTGATTCCGGATCATTGGAACAATACATTAAAAACAAATCGACTTCGTCTTTTTTCAAACCTAAAGTTTTAGTAAAAAAGTCCGGTTTAAAATTAGCCTTAGAATATTCAACAAAAGCTATATCTGAGATTTCTTCTTCTTTTACCTGATCGTTTTTAGAAAGAAGTTTTTTAACGTCTTTAAAAATTCGGACAAAGTCCATTCCGTATTTAATAGTCTGATCAGAATACATTACTGTATTTTTTGCTGTCGACTGTTTGTCATCTTCAAACTGCATATCAACATATTGCTGCGTATTACTGTCTAAAGATTTCACTTTTAAATCTTTGCGCACCACAACTTCTTTCAATTCATTGCTGACCAAATCCAGCTGCACAGAAAAAAGAATCTGTGAACAGTCTTTTTCGGTTAAAACAATTTTTTTTGACTGAAATGCTAAACCGGTAAAAAGCAGTGTATCTTTTGGTTTCGCCAAAATATCAAACAATCCGCCCGGACCTATAAAAGTTCTTGATTTTGCATTAATGTTCATAACATATCCACTTTCAATAGTAAGGGATTTGTTTGTAACCTGACCGTGAAGAGGTTTTCTTAAATCGTTTTGCCCAAGCATTATCTGGCAAAATAAGCAAACAACGAATATTCCTAGTTTATTTTTCATTTTCGAGAATTATTAGATATTTTCGAGCTAACTCTGTTATTAAAAACATACTCATTGTTTTATTCTTTGTATTCAAAGATACGGCAAATTCGGCATCATCCATACAATATAACTGAAATCCTTTTATATCATCTGCCGGAATTTTCAATCTTTCAGTATAATAATTTTCATCAAAAAGATACTCAATTTTCCTGAAAAGCATTTCTTTTTTCTCCACATTTACTTCTTTTTTAAGCATTGCGGTCCGACCGGAAATTTTGTTTAGAATTTTATCTACAGATGTCGAAGTCGCAGTATAAACTTTTCGCTCTGCGGGAGTATATGTTTTTTGCCCTCTCGGTATAATTCCTAAATTTTCTGCAGTTATTCCGTAATTTTCATTAACAACAACTTCTTTTAGTTCAATTTCTTTCGCTGTCATTTTAATTATAAGCAGACTCAAATTTAAATCTTCTGCTGAAATTCTGCGCTTGTAAGGCTCTAAGTTTACTGCTGAAAAAACCAACACATCTCCTTCCTTTGCTAAAATAGAAAATTTTCCATCGGCATCAGAAATGGTAGAAACTTGTGTAGTATTGTTGATAATATTCACCCGGTCAACGGAGGTCGACTTCTCGAAAATCTGTCCTAAAATTTCCTTGGAAAGATTGTTTTGCCCAAAACCAATCTGGACAAAAAATAAAATAAAGATAATATGGAGCGTATTATTTAACTTCACTGGCAATTATTTCTTTATATTTTACTGCTAGTTCACCCAATAAAAATTCAGTTGAAGTCTTATTTTTTGAGTTTAAAATATTCGTAAATTGTTTATTTTCGACTGCATAATATTCAAAACCTTTTACGTATTCAGCCGGAATTTTTAACCTGTCTACAAAATGTTCAAGAGTAAACATTTTTTCTAAAAGTTTCATGAAAAATTCTTTTTTCTCCACTTCCACTTCTTTTTTCAGCATAGCGGTTCTGCCCGAAAAAAAGTTAAACAAAGGATCTGCAGAAATCGAACCTCCAGCCATTCCTGTAGCACTTGCAGATGCATTTAAGGCTGTAGCAGTATGCAATTTCCTTTCAGCTTCTGTATACGATTTTTGCCCGGCCGGGACAATTCCCAATGAAACTGCATTTATATTGTCATATCTTTTAACAATAACTTCCTGTAATTGATGCATTACCAGACTCAGTCGCACTGTGAAATTTAGATCTGTAAAATTTTCACAAGTTAATGTTACCCTGTTTTCCTTAAACTGAATAGAAGAAAAAACAAGCGTATCATCAGGTTTTGCTAAAATCGAGAACGATCCTGATGAATCTGTAGTTGTCATTATTTCTGTTTGAGAATTGACAACATATACGCCTTCTAAATCATTTGTATTTGCAGTAATTTTTCCGCTGATAAACACACGATCCTGAGACCATGAATTTTGACTTATAACAGCCATCAAAAAAAGCAAAATATTCTTTGTCAAGACAAATGATTTAGGAATTATTAAAAAGGTAAAAATATCCTAATGTCTTCCAAATTTAGTATTAATGAGTTGGTAAAAATATGTTAATTAAACTCTGATTCATCAATCATTGCAGACGAACTTTTTTTAATATCTTTAACGAATTGAACCTGAGTTAAAAACTATGAAAAGTATTATTATCGCCAGCACATCTACTTTGCACGGCGGCAGTTATTTAGAGTATTTATTACCTACTTTACAATTGCATTTTAAAAACTGTAAAACCGTTTTATTTATTCCTTACGCACGTCCGGGAGGAATTTCGCATGAAGATTACACCAAAAAAGCTGCCGAAGCTTTTGCGTCCATAAACATTCAGCTACAGGGAATTCACGAATTTGAAATTCCCGAAAAAGCAATAGAAAATGCAGAAGGATTTTTTACCGGCGGAGGAAACACATTTTTGCTTGTAACGCAGCTTTACAAAAATAACATTATGCAGTTACTTGCAGAAAAGGTTAAAAACGGAATTCCTTATTTAGGAACAAGTGCAGGAAGCAACATTTGCGGATTATCAATGCAGACTACTAATGACATGCCCATTGTTTATCCGCCAAGTTTTCAGACATTGGGTTTGATTTCATTTAACCTAAACCCGCATTATTTAGATCCTGACGCAAATTCGCAGCACATGGGAGAAACACGCGAAACCAGAATTAAAGAATTTCATGCTTTTAATTCTATTCCTGTTTTAGGTTTAAGAGAAGGAAGCTGGCTGGAAGTAAAAGGTGGAAAAATTACCCTGAAAGGAAATCTAAAAGCCCGTTTATTCAAACAAAACGAAACTTCTGTCGAACTCGAAACCGAAAGCGATTTAAGCAGTTTGAAATAATTTTCAAAAAAGAATAAAAACAAAAAAGCCTCAAACAATGTTTGAGGCTTTTAAAGAGCGAAAGACGAGGCTCGAACTCGCGACAACCAGCTTGGAAGGCTGGAGCTCTACCAACTGAGCTACTTTCGCATTAACAGGGTGCAAATATAAATAATTAAATCATTTTAAAAAACAAAAATCAAAAATTATTTAAGTTTGATAAAAAAACCGAAACAATAAAGTTCCGGTTTTTAGAGCGAAAGACGAGGCTCGAACTCGCGACAACCAGCTTGGAAGGCTGGAGCTCTACCAACTGAGCTACTTTCGCATTGCTGGTGCAAATATAAAAATAAAGTTAAGTTCAAAACAAGCTTTTTGTCAAAAAAAATTAATTAAAATCAACATTTTTTTATAACCTATTTAAAATTAAAAAGTTATAAAATCAATTATTTTTAGAAAAACATGAATATTATTAAAGAAATCCCATCAAAAGAAACTTATATTGTTCGTCATCCTGTTCTCAGAAAGGGCAAACCTATTGAGAGCTGCATCTTTGAAGGAGACGATCTTGAGACTACACATCATTTTGGTTTATATAATAATGAAGATTTAACAGGAATTATTTCGTTATTCCATAAAATCAATCCTATATTTGCACCGCAAAATCAAGCTCAGATTCGTGGGATGGCAGTTTTAGAAACACATCAGAAAAAAGGATTTGGAGAGGCTTTAGTTAAGCATTGTGAAACCTACTGCAATGAAAACAAAGTCGATTTGATTTGGTTTAACGCCAGAACAGCCGCTGTTGGCTTTTACAAAAAAATGGGATACCAGCCCCAAGGTGAACCATTTGATATTAAAGATGTTGGCGAACATTATTTAATGTTTAAAAAATTATAGAATGAAGAAACTTTACTTTTTTTTATTGGTATGCAGTCTAATTAGTTGTAAAAAAGATGCACCTAAACCAGCTCCGGCTGCCATAAAAAAAGCTCCGGCAATTATACTTACTGATGAAAGAAAAGTAGATGTCGACACTGCACTTTTAAGTACATTTAAAAGTGAAACTCTTAAACAATTTTATACTTCATCTGAAAATAAAACGGTTTGGGGAAATCTAAAAAAGAGACAATATGTTATATCTCAATTAGAAAAATCAGAAGAATTAGGTTTAGATCCGGAAGATTATAAGGCTTCTCAGCTTAAAAAACTGGAAAGCAGAATCAGTAATTTAAGTGATGCTGATTTAGCTACTTATGATATTTTACTGACCTATAATTTTGAGAAATACCTAAATCATTTGTACAAAGGAAAACTTGATCCTAAAAAGCTATATACCGACTGGGATTTAGACGAAAAAACTTTTGACGTAAACAGCGTTCTGATCAAAGCTTTTAACAAAAACAAACTGGATAGTGTTGTTGAAAATATTCAGCCCAAATCTATCATTTACAAACAATTATTAAAATCTCTTGAAATCATCAATTCGTATCCGGATGAAGATATTAAAACCATTGAATCTTTAAAGAAAATTACTTTAAATGATACCAATAATGCGTTAATAAATATCAAGAAGAAACTTTTGTTCTGGAAAGACATGTCAGGAAAAGACAGTCTTACTAATAAATACGATCAAAAAACATTTGAATCTGTGAAAAAGTTTCAGGAAAGACACGGTCTGGCTGATGACGGAGTTATTGGACCGGGAACGATCAGCGCTTTGAACTACTCTAAAGAAAAAAGAAAACAACAAATTATTGCCAATCTGGAACGCTGGAGATGGTACCCAACAGAATTGGCAGAAAACTATTTTATTATCAACATTCCGGATTACAGCTTAAATGTTGTCGAAAATCAGGACACAACTTTGGTTCGAAATATTGTAGTGGGAACAAGTAAAAGAAAAACACCTATTATTACTTCTGTCTTAAAAACAGTTGTTTTTAACCCAACATGGACTGTTCCGCCTACAATTTTAAAAGAAGATGTTCTTCCGGCAATGAAGCGAAACCGAAATTATTTAGCGAAGAAAAATATAACGATTTACGACACATCAGGAAATGTTGTCGATCCAAGCGCATGGAACGAAAACAAACCGAATAATTACAGATATGTGCAAAGTCCGGGTTATAATAATTCCTTGGGATTAATGAAAATATTATTTCCAAACCATCACAGTGTTTATCTGCATGATACAAACCATCGAAATTATTTTGAAAGAAATAATCGTTCTTTAAGTTCCGGCTGTGTTCGTGTTGAAAATCCGCTGGAATTAGCAGAACATATACTGGATGATCCTGACAGGTTTTCAAAAGATAAAATCGATACTATAATTGCTTCTAAGAAAACGATGAGTTTTAAAATCACCAAAAAATACGCTTTGTATCAATGGTACTGGACGGCATGGAGCAAAAAAAATCAGCTCATTTTCAGAGCTGATATTTATAATCTTGATTCAGATTTGTATGCTAAATTAAGAAATTAGCTGCTCCTCCATCGCGAAACTTCTTGACGGATGGTAGATATACAAACATGATTTATTTTTAATAGTTTCGATTATTTCATCCGTCAATTCGACCGGAAGTGCAGGACAGCCTTGGCTTCTGCCTAATCTTTTGTGGTTTCTGATAAAAGATTCAGAAACGTAATCTGCTCCATGCATAACAACTCCTCTGTCGCGGGCGTTATCGTTAAGACCTCTTTCTAAACCGTCTAAACGTAACGAAGCACCATGTTTTCCCTGATAGATTTCGCCTGTTGCATAAAAACCTAAACTGCTTTTAAATGAAGAGTTTAAATTTGAAAAAGCATTAGCAAACTCTTCTCCGGTATTTCTGCCATGAGCTACCAAAGAGTTAAATAAAATTTTGTTTGTAGTCATATCAATTACCCAAAGACGTTTGGTATTGGATGACAGACTAAAATCAATTAGTGTAAGAATGTTTTTTTGAATAATTCCTCTTTCTTTTAAGAGATAAAATCCTTTAAGAGCCTCTGTAAAAGTTTTTAGCTCAGGAAGTTTACAATTGTTTGAATCTAAGGCACTGTAAACATTTGCAATTTTCGCATCAACGGAAAGGTTTGTTTCAACTTTAGCAATGTTTCTGTGTGTTACAGATTTTAATTCGGAGGTGTTTTTTGAATCTTTACCAAAAGACAATAGAAAAAACACAAACAGCGGATAAATTTTGTAAATCATTGAATTTCTTTAGGTTAATAATAAAATTTGGGTAAGGCAAAAGTATACATTTTTGAAAACGCTCAAAACAAAAGCCTGTAAATCAGGCTTTTTTTGTTTAAATTTTAACATTATTAACATAAAAACGATATTTCTGTAAGATTTTTTCTCACGCAAAAAATCATAACATTTTGGTCATTTTTCTTAAAAAAAGCAAAATAAAATGGAAATTTTGAAACTTAAACTGTAACAAATAGAACGAAATGGAGTCTATTATTTCTAAATTAAGGTACTTTTGCAATCATTTTCTGTTCGAATCTTCATGAAAAAATTAGTTTTTTTTAGTCTTCTCCTAATAACCGTTTGTTGTTTTGGTCAAAAAAAATCATTAGAAGCGAAATCTATTTCGCAAAACATTACTATTGACGGAAAATTGGATGAAAATGTCTGGGAAAATGCTGCAATAGCTTCAGACTTTATTATACTGGAGCCAGATAACGGAAAACCTTCTCCGGAAAATAAAAAAACAACTGTCAGGGTTTTATATGATAATGACGCCATTTATATTGGCGCTATGATGTACGATGACGAACCTAATAAGATTTTAAAAGAGATTTCGCAGCGCGATAATTTTGGAACTGCAGATCTTTTTGGCGTTTTTATAAATGGTTTTAACGACGGCCAGCAAGACTTTATGTTTTATGTTTCGGCTGCTGACGTTCAGGGAGACTGCATTATGACAGATGCAAATGGCGAAGATTATTCGTGGGATGCCGTTTGGATAAGCAAAGCCACAATTACAGAAAACGGATGGGTTGCAGAAATAAAAATTCCGTACTCTGCATTGCGTTTTTCACAGGAAAACAAACAAACCTGGGGAATTAATTTTTTTCGGGAAGTTAAACGTACCCGATATAAATATACCTGGAACTTTGTCGATAAAAAATTGGGAACTTTTACACAGCAAGCCGGTGTTTTGGAAGGTATCGAAAACATAAAACCGCCTACCCGATTGTTTTTTATGCCGTATGCCTCTTATTATCTGAATGCAGCTGAAGGACAGAAAACATACGGAACTGTAAAAGGCGGAATGGATATTAAGTACGGAATTACAGATGCTTTTACTGTAGATGCTATTTTAATCCCCGATTTTGGGCAGACAAAATATGATGACCAAATCTTAAACTTAGGACCTTTTGAACAGCAGTTTAATGAAAATCGGGCTTTTTTTACCGAGGGAACGGACTTATTTAATAAAGGAAATATGTTTTACTCCAGAAGAATTGGCGGTAAACCTTCTGTAGAACCAGACCTAAAAGATAATGAAGAAGTTATAGAAACGGTACAAAATGTCAATCTTATTAATGCATTAAAACTTTCCGGAAGAACTAAAAACGGTTTAGGAATTGGAATTTTAAATGCCGTTACCGAAAAAACTTTTGCTACGATAAAAGATACAATCTCTGGCGAAACCAGACGCGAAGTTGTTGAACCGTTGACAAATTATAATGTTTTGGTTCTCGATCAGCGTTTCAGAAAAAATTCGTCAGTTACTTTTATCAATACAAATGTCACCAGAAATGGTCATTATAAAGATGCAAATGTAACTGGTTTAGCCTGGGATTTAAACACTAAAGCAAATACGTACAACTTATCGGGAAATGTAAAATACAGCACCATAAATGCTGACGAAGACAAAAAAGGAATGTACGCCACACTGAGCTTTGCTGAAACCAGCGGAAAATACCGCTACAGTTTTGGTTCTGATTTTGTAACGAAAGATTTTAACCCGAATGATTTGGGAATTAATTTCTATACCAATTATTATAATTTCTACGGAAATGCCAATTATAGAATTTTAAATCCGACAAAGCTTTTTAATAGTTTCAGGCTTAATTATAACATGTATTCAGAATTCAACAAAGATTCCGGAAAAGTACAAGACAATAATATTGACATAAATGTCAACCTTTCAACCGTAAAAAACAATTATTACGGAATGGGAATTACAATTTTCCCGGTAGAAACCCATGATTATTACGAACCAAGAGCAGAAAACAGATATGTAATTATTCCGCGAAAATTTGATGCATGGGCTACTGTTTCGACTAATTACAATCATAAATTTGCCATAGATTTTAACCCGTCACTTTCTGTTGCAGATCAGCCGGGAAGAGCTGCATACGGCGCGGACATCAGTCCGAGATATCGCTTTAGTGACAAACTTCTTTTAATCTACAGTTTTAGTTTTCTGAAAAGAAACAATAATAAAGGATATATTGACAGTTACGACAGTGACAATAATGAAAGCACTCCCGAAACTATTGTTTTTGCCAATCGTGATGTAATTACTTATGCCAATACATTAACCGGAAAGTACGCTGTTAACAGCACTATGACGATTAATTTAGCCGTTCGCCAATATTGGTCTTCTGCAGAAAATAAAGACATCTTACAGCTTGAAGCAGACGGAACTTTAGATCCTTATCCTCAATATACTGAAAACAAAAATTCAAGTTTTTATTCCTGGAATGCAGATTTATCGTACTCCTGGTGGTTTGCTCCCGGAAGCCAGCTTTCTGCTTTATACAGAAATAATGCTTCTAATTTTGAACGCATTATCGACAAAGATTTCAAGCACAATGTTACCAGCCTGCTGACTAACGATGCCTTAAATCATATCTTTTCTGTAAGTGTAAAATATTTTATTGACTACAACGCTGTCAAAAATAAGGTTAGAAAAAGAGCTTAGCGTGAATAAATTTTAAAAAATAAAGAGTTCTGTAATTAAATTAGTATTTTTTGTTACACTTCATTTTATTAAACATAAATGTAGTAAAGCTTTCTCTCCAAATTTTAGAAATGACTTATCTTTGTAGAAAACAAAAATGTAATGAACAAAAAAGTTATCCTTATGATTTTAGATGGTTGGGGAAAATCTCCTGACCCTAAAGTATCTGCAATCGACAATGCAAATGTTCCATTTATAAACAGTCTTTACAAAAATTACCCAAGCGCGCAGCTGCGTACAGACGGACTGAACGTTGGTTTACCGGAAGGACAAATGGGAAATAGTGAAGTTGGCCACATGAACCTTGGTGCCGGACGAATTGTATATCAGGATTTAGCAAAAATTAATTTAGCTGTAGCACACAAAACACTTGCTAAAGAGCAGGTTTTAATTGATGCCTTTACTTATGCTAAGGACAATAATAAAAAAGTACACTTTTTAGGATTAGTTTCAGATGGAGGTGTTCACTCTCATACTTCTCACTTACGCGGTCTAATCGATGCTTCGCAGGAATATGGTTTAGATCAGGTTTATATTCACGCTTTTACAGATGGTCGTGATGTTGATCCGAAATCAGGTGCAAAATACATTCACGATTTAGATGAATATATTAAAGATACTCCTGTAAAAATTGCTTCTATAATTGGCCGTTATTATGCCATGGACCGTGATAAAAGATGGGAACGTGTAAAATTAGCTTACGATTTAGTAGTAAACGGCGTTGGAACTCCGTCAAAAAATGCGGTTGCAAGTGTTCTTGACAGTTATGCAAAAGATGTAACCGACGAATTTATCGAGCCGGTTGTTGTTGTTGATCAAAACGAAAAACCACTGGCAACAATCGTTGAGGGCGATGTTGTAATCTTCTTTAACTTTAGAACAGACAGAGGACGTGAGCTTACTGAAGCCCTTTCTCAGCATGACTTTCACGAGCAAAATATGCATAAGTTAAACTTATATTATGTAACACTTACAAACTATGACGAAACGTATCAGAACGTAAAAGTGGTTTATAATAAAGATAATATAACTGAAACTCTTGGAGAAGTTTTAGAAAAAGCCGGAAAAAAACAAATCCGTATTGCTGAAACGGAGAAATATCCGCACGTAACATTTTTCTTTTCTGGTGGTAGAGAGACTCCTTTTGAAGGCGAATCAAGAATTTTAAGAAATTCTCCTAAAGTTGCCACTTACGATTTACAGCCGGAAATGAGTGCTTATGAACTTGCAGATGCGCTTGTTCCAGAATTAAATAAAGGTGACGTTGATTTTGTATGTTTAAACTTCGCAAACGGCGATATGGTTGGACATACAGGAATTATGGAAGCTGCCATTAGAGCTTGTGAAGCAGTAGACGCCTGCGCTAAAAAAGTTATCGAAGCCGCTCTTGCAAACGATTATACAACAATTGTAATTGCTGACCACGGAAACTGCGAAACAATGATCAACCCTGACGGAAGTCCAAATACTGCTCATACAACAAACCCGGTGCCGATTATTTTAGTTGACAAACAATTGAAAAATATTCAGGATGGGGTTTTAGGTGACATTGCTCCTACTATTTTAGAATTAATGGGAGTGCAGCAGCCAAATGCAATGACTTGTCATTCACTTTTATAATTTTTCACCATATAAGGAATATAAGTTAATTTAAACTGAACTTAAAAAAATCTCGCAAAGACGCTAAGTCGCAAACATTATAACTTTGCGCCTCCGCATCTTTGCGAGACTCTTTTTTACTAGTATGAAAACTTTGAAAATATTTTCTATTCTGCTAGATTACAAATAAATGGTACAACTGCTCTACGCCATAAATTATAAGTCCGATAAAACCTCCTACTAAAGTTCCGTTGATTCTGATGTATTGAAGATCTTTTCCAATTTCTAACTCTAACTTTTCAGAAACCTCTTTTCCATCCCAGCTTTTTACGGTTGAGGAAATTAAATCTCCAATAACTTTTTTATTGTTCAGAAGGACAGACAACAAATCATTTTTAATAAAACTATTTATTTTTTCAAACATCACCTGATCTTCTTTCAATCCATTTCCAAAGGTCTGAATCAATCCTGCAATACTATTTTTAATTGTCGATTCATCTCCTTTGCTTAAATCTGTTGTGATAGACAATTTTATTTCATCCCAAATTCCGTTAATATAATCCTGCACTTCTTTTTTTCCAACGAAACCTAAAATCATATCGTTGATTTTAATTCTCATTTCTTCAGAGTTTTTTACTTTTTCCAAAAAATTAAAAATATACTCATCAATTTTTAAACGCACTGTACTTTCGGGATTTTTGGCTTCATCAAGAAAATCCTGCAAACCGTTAAAAACACCTTCTGTAATACTTTTATCGGCGAGACCGAAACTTAAAAATGGCGTGGAAGCTTTTACTTTTTGTCTAATAAGGTCTTTATTACTTGTCAGTTCGCTGCTCATCACTTCCAGAAGATTGGTCAGCATTTGGTTTTTTAAATCTCCTTTCTGCAAAGGCTCTAATGCAACTGCAACCCAATTTCCAAAATTAACTCCTTCCAGCTTTTCCTTAAACTGAACCTGAATAAATCGTTTTATATCTTCATCTTTAATGGCTTTTAAAATCCCCGGAATTAGATTTACGGCAACAACATTGGCCACTTTATTAGCATTTTCTTCCTGCGAAAGCCAATCAGAGGCTTTTAATGCAAAATTAAATTCATCCAGTTTGATTTCCAGTTTTTCGCGGTTGAGAAATTCTTCGGAAACAAAATTTCCCAGATTTTCACCAATCTCATTTTTCTTGGTTGGAATAATGGCCGTATGCCAAATCGGAATACCAAGCGGATGACGAAACAAAGCCACAACTGCAAACCAGTCTGCAATTCCCCCAACCATTGCGGCTTCGCTAAAAGCCTGTAATATTGGTATTTTAAAATATATGGCAATTATAAAAAGAAGCACGGCAAAACCTAAAAGGCCCAAAGCTGTTCGCTGCATTCTTCGTAAAGCTTTTACTTTTGATATATCCTGATCTATAATAGTTTTCATGACTTTACCTGTTTTTACTACTAATTTAGGGCTTTTTTCTGATATATATTAACTCTGGCGATTGTTTAAAAGCTTCTTATCAATGTTATTTCTTCACTTTTTTATTATAGAATAAAAAAATCTTGATTTGAGACTAAAAAATGTCTGGTTTATTAATTTCAAAATCAAGTTTAAAAAAATCACATTAAAAATCGTATTTTTGCCAACTGAAAATCTGAAAAAATATGATCATCCAAAAAACCAGAGAAGAAATCGAATTAATGCGCGAAAGTGCTTTGATCGTTTCAAAAACATTAGGAATGATTGCTTCTGAAATTAAAGAAGGAGTTACTACACTATATCTTGACAAATTAGCCGAAGAATTCATTCGTGATCACGGTGCTGTTCCTAGTTTCTTAGGATTGTACGGTTTCCCGAATTCACTTTGCATGAGTCCAAATTCTCAGGTTGTACACGGAATTCCAAATAATACACCTTTGCAAAGCGGCGATGTAATTTCTGTAGACTGCGGTGCATTCAAAAACGGATATCACGGAGATCATGCTTATAGTTTTGAAATTGGAGAAGTTGCTCCCGAAGTAAAAAAATTACTGCAGGTAACTAAAGAATCTCTTTACGTTGGAATTAGAGAATTTAAAGCTGGAAATCGCGTGGAAGATGTTGGAAATGCGATTCAAAAATATACTGAAGCTCACGGTTACGGTGTTGTTCGTGAATTAGTTGGACATGGTTTAGGGCAAAAAATGCACGAAGAACCTGAAATGCCAAATTACGGAAAACGCGGCCGCGGAAAACTTTTTGTTGAAGGAATGGTGGTTGCCATTGAACCTATGATCAATATGGGAACCAAAAACATCAAACAGCATAAAGACGGCTGGACCATTACTACTGCTGATGGAAAAGCAAGTGCACATTTTGAGCATGATGTTGCGCTGATTGATGGTAAACCAGAATTACTATCAACTTTTCAATACATCTATAAAGCTTTAGGTATCGAAAGCAGCGAAGAAGACGAATTCAGAAAAGTGCCTTTAGTTCTATAATACAACCCGAATCAAACCTGTGAAAAAATTATTTAAATTAGTCCTTAATACTATTCCGAGACCATTATTAATTCGTTTGAGTTATGTGGCGCGTCCTATTTTAGCTTTCTCATTAAAAGGAGATAAATTTACAGATCCGATTGATGGAAGAAGCTTTAAATCATTTTTGCCTTACGGATACGGAAAACAACGCAATAATGTACTTTCGCCAAGTACACTTTCGTTAGAAAGACACCGTTTACTTTGGCTGTATTTAAACGATCAGACCGATTTTTTTACAGCACCTAAAAAAGTATTGCATTTTGCTCCGGAACAGGCATTTTACAAAAGGTTCCGCAAGCAGAAAAACCTTGATTATACCACAACCGATTTGTTTTCGCCTTTGGCAGATGTAAAAGCAGATATTTGCAATTTACCTTTTAAAGACAACGAATACGACGTGATTTTATGCAATCACGTTTTAGAACATATTCCGGATGACACAAAAGCCATGCAGGAATTATTTCGTGTATTAAAACCCGGCGGTATGGCGATTTTACAAATCCCGCAAGATTTATCGAGAGAAGTTACTTTTGCCGATGATTCAATTACAGATCAAAAAGAACGAGCAAAAATC
Source organism: Flavobacterium sp. Root901 (assembly GCF_001429765.1). GTDB lineage: Bacteria > Bacteroidota > Bacteroidia > Flavobacteriales > Flavobacteriaceae > Flavobacterium. The sequence continues at coordinate 128,447 of NZ_LMJB01000008.1, read as the reverse complement.
TTTGGACAATACGATCACGTTCGCATTTACGGCCGCGATTATTTCAACAAATTGAGAAGCATTGGTTTTATAGTAATTGAAGAAGATTATACCAATAAAATTGCACCGGAACTGGTTGAAAAATACTGTCTGGCAAAAGGAGAAATAATTCCGCTTTGCTTTAAACAGGAAAACTAATTTTTCACCATATAAGTGATACAAGTTCATTTAAAAGAGTTTTCAAATTATTGATATTTTGAAAACTCTTTTATTTTTTCAGCCCAATTCTCAAATACAAGCCTAACCAAAACCCTAAAACTTGGAACCTTCAAAATCATTTCAATTTTGTTTTGACATCAGTTTTGAAAAAAATCTGAATATCTATATCCCAACTGCCTACATTGTTGAGAATACAGATGAAATCAAATATTTAGATAAAAAAGCAACTCCCGGCATCATTGAAAGTTTCGGAATTGTTTTTGAAAATTTAGATGCTGATACAAAAAAAATACTGGCAGCCTGTGATGCTTTAAAGCCCGATTTTATCTTTAAGAAATTCAGTGCCAAAATCAAATCGGCAAAAAGCATTGCCGATTTACAAAAAGATTCTAAAATTGAATTTGCTATTCGGCAGCATTTAAAACTCAATTTAAATTCCTTTTACACTTTAATTGTACAGGGAAAATTTCCTTTGTCTTTCAATTTAGGCCCTGAAAAGGATTTTTATCGTTCCAGAGTCAGCATTGATCCGCTTGAGTTTGAACCTAAAATTCAGTTTGACAAACATGCTGAAGGAATCACTTACACTCTTTCTTTGAAAGAAAACGAAACTTTTTTTTTGCCAATGAACAGTAGTGTGGATATTCTTTTAGACGAACCGGGCTGGTTAATTATCAATAAAAAATTAGGCCGGTTAAAAGAACTCAATTCGAAAAAGTTAATGCCTTTTTTAAAGAAAAAATCAATCGAAATACCTTCAAAATTAGTCGATGATTATTTCAAAAGTTTTATCCCTGAAATTGCTAAAAAAATTGATATTGAAGCTAATGGCTTTGAAATTGAACTTCGCGATAAAGTGGTTTCCTGCTCCATTCAGCCGGTTTATGATTTCTTTAAAAACTGTTATTACCTCAACCTTTATTTTGATTATAACGGATATATTTTTGATGCTTCTAAAACTAAAAAAACACATTCTTTTGTTGATTTCAGCATTGCTAATGAACCAAAAATCATTCAGTTTAAACGAAATGCTGAAGAAGATTTATATACCGAAAAATTACTCCAGATTGGTTTAGTAAAAATAAAAAATGAATTATTTGGGCTGAATTCTGATCTTGAAACTTATGATCCTTATGTTAATATTCAATTAATAATAGACAATAAAGAAAGGCTTGGAAGTTTAGGCTTTGAAATTCAAAATTTAAAGCTGGAGAGCAAGGAAATCATCACCGAAAATCATTCTGTTTCAGCTTCAAAAGATACAAACGGAGACTGGTTTGATATTAAAATCATCATAACAATTGGATCTTATACAATTAATTTCAGTGAAATTATTCCGAATATAAAAAGCAAAGAAAGACTTTTTCCATTACCGGACGGAAACTACTTTTTGATTCCGCTGGAATGGTTTAGTAAATACGGCTCTCTGGCAAAATTGGCCAAAACCGAAGATGGAAACCTGCTTTTACGAAAAAGCAATTTTACAGCTCTGGATGCTATTCCGGAAATTGAAAAGGAAATAATTGAACAAGCTGAATATAAGCATTCTGATTTGTTGAAAGCGACTTTAAGACCTTATCAGATTGATGGTGTAAAATGGCTTTTAAACCATTTTAATTCAAATCTTGGCGCGTGCCTGGCCGATGACATGGGACTTGGAAAAACGCTGCAGACTTTAGCTGTTCTGCTTGCGGTTCAGGAACAATTGGAATTTACGACTAAAACTACCAATTTTGATTTATTTTCAAACGAAACAACTGTTGAAAGAGAACCGCTTAAAGCTTTGATTGTGCTGCCCTCTTCGTTGGTTTTTAACTGGTATAATGAAGCGGGAAAATTCACGCCGCACTTTTCAAAAATGCAATATGTTGGTAATGACAGAAAACAATTAGCAGGAAGATTAGCGTCAACCGATTTAATTTTTACAAGCTACAGCATTATTCATCGTGATATTTCGGTTTTAGAAAAATATGATTTCCGCTATTTGATTTTGGATGAAAGCCAATACATCAAAAATAAAAATTCGAAGATTTTTAAAGCTATAAACAAAATAAGCACAAGCCATAAAATTGCTTTGAGCGGTACGCCCATTGAAAATTCGCTCGACGATTTATGGTCGCAAATGCAATTTATAAATCCTGATATTTTAGGAACTTACAATTTCTTTGTTGAGAATTTTAAAATTCCGATTGAGAAAAAACAGGATGAAACCAGTTTATCAGAATTAAAAAATCTGGTTCAGCCTTATATTTTAAGACGAACCAAAGAACAGGTTTTAAAAGATTTACCAGAATTATCAGAACAGATTTATTACTGTGATATGGATCCTGAACAGGAGAAATTATACGAAAAAGAAAAATCTAAGGCTCGTAACTTTTTATTAAAAACAGATGGTTCAGGTCCTGATAAAATCAGTATTATCAATACGCTGATGAAGTTAAGACAATTGAGTAATCACCCAAAAATGGCAGATCAGGAATCTGAGATTGACTCCGGAAAATATATTGCCGTGACTAACTATCTGGAAAATTTGGTTAAGGCAAAACAAAAAGTGATTATTTTCAGTTCTTTTGTTACTAATTTAAATTTTTATACAGATTGGTGTAAGGAAAACAGAATACAATACTGCGAAATTACCGGCGAAACCCCAGCAGGTAAAAGAGAACAGCAGGTAAAAGTGTTTCAGGAAAAAGAAGAACCTTTATTGTTTTTTATTTCGCTGAAAGCAGGAGGTGTTGGTTTGAACATTACAAAAGCTTCTTATGTTTTATTTTTAGATCCGTGGTGGAATCCTTTTGCTGAAAAACAAGGTGTTGGAAGAGCGCACCGAATTGGACAATTGAACAAAGTAAATGTTATTCGTTTTATTTCTAAAAATACAGTAGAAGAAAAAATTATCAAACTGCAGGAAAATAAAAAACTTTTATCAGATTCACTTTTAGAAGAAAGCTATATTAATGATGAGATCGAAGCGAATTTAGAATACATTTTAAATTCGTAATAAATATGTAATCCAATAAAAGGCATCTTAATACGTTTAATAAAATTCTTATATTTACAATCTTACAACGTAATAAGATGCCAAAATTTTTATATCAAAGCTTAATTGCGCTTTTTATTTTTACTTCGGCGAAAGCCCAGGAAATACAAACTGAGATAGTTCCTCCGTACAATATTAAAACTGTTACTTTTGTTCAGAATGGCAGTAATGTAGTACCAATATTTGAATTGAATTCTACATTTGAATTTCAGTTTGATGATTTGTTTGGCAACGAAGCTAATTATTATTTTGAAATCACACACTGCGATTATAACTGGAAACCAACTGATATTCCTAAAACAGATTATTTAAGAGGATTTGACGGCCAGCGAATTACAGATTATTCTAATTCTTTTAATACCCTGCAGGTTTACTCTCATTACAGACTTTCTTTTCCAAATCAATTTACAACCCAGATAAGATTATCGGGAAATTATATCCTTAAAATTTTAAATGAAGATAAAGAAGTAGTTTTTTCCCGAAAATTTATTGTTTATGAAGAACACTGCACGGTTGCCGCACAGGTAAAAAGAAGCCGAAACCTCAGCAATATTGATTACAAACAAAATCTGGATTTTACGATTGCTTCCAATGATATTACTTTTCAGACTCCAACGCAGAATGTAAAGGTACTTTTACTTCAAAATGGCAATTTTAATACTGCTATAAAAAACATTGTTCCGCAGTATACAATTGGCAATCAATTGGTTTACAAATACGACGCTGAAACGCAATTTTGGGGCGGAAATGAATTTTTATATTTTGAAAACAAGGATATCCGTGCCGCAAACAATAATGTAGGAAGAGTGGGCTCTAATAACGATATTTACAATGCTTATTTGTATACAAATGCCGCGAGAGGAAATCAGATTTACACCAATTATCAGGATGTAAACGGAAATTTTGTTGTGAAGAATATAAACGGCTCAGATAACAGCATCGAAGCAGATTATGCGTGGGTTTATTTTTCGCTCTCGGCTCCGGCTTTCAGGCTCAATAAAGACATTTACATTACCGGAATGTTCAATAATTACAGCTTATCGCCAGAATATAAAATGGATTATAATACTGATAAAGCTGTTTTTGAAAAAGCCGTTATGATCAAGCAGGGTTTCACTAATTTTCAATACACAGTTGCCGACAAAAAGGGAAATATTGATTTTGAAAATGCTGTAGATGGCAATTTTTATCAAACTGAAAATGAGTATACAATTTTAGTTTATTACAGAGAAAGTACAGATCGCTATCAAAGAGTTATTGGAAAAGGCAATGCAAACTCAATAAATATAGTTAATTAAAACATTGTTAAGGTTTTAGGTTTACTAATTTTTTTTCGTAGCTTTGTACCTATAACGCACACAGATTTACTAGGTTAGTATGGTTTCTCAAATTACACGAGGCATAAAAATATCGGTTTTAACTAGTTTTGAAGGAACTTACTTCAAGAACTACAAGATTCACTTTGCTTTTAGTTACGTAGTGACAATCGAGAACCATAGTAAAGATTCTGTACAGTTAACTTCTCGCCACTGGGAGATTTTTGATTCTTTAAACGATCTCGATATTGTTGATGGTGAAGGCGTTATTGGTAAAAAACCCGTTTTAAAACCAGGTGAAAACCACACGTACAGCTCTGGTTGTTTATTATCATCTCCTTATGGTGCCATGAAAGGTCATTTTAATATGATTAATTTCACTACGACTAAAACATTCAAAGTAATTGTTCCTACTTTTAGAATGTGTGCTCCTTTTGCATTGAATTAAATCAGCATTTTATTTCTATTACTTCCTCTTTTGTAATCGCATATACCTGATCATTTTCTTCGGGAATGAGATAAAAATTGCCTGTGAATTCTCCAAAAGAAGGAAAAATCAATTGATGCGGTTTTCTAAAGAAACAAGACAAACTCAAAAACTGCCTGCCTAAACCTTTTAATTTTATTCCGGGATGAATGTGTCCGCAAAAATTAAAAAAGTTTTCTCTTGTAGACGGATGATGGGTCAGGAGAAAATCATCGATTATCAATTCTTCATAAATCTGGACATTCAAATCTGCATAATATTTTTTTGCAATAATGTCGTGATTGCCTTCAATTAAAATTATTTGCTGCGAACGCTCTTTGGTCCATTCTGCAAAATAAAGCCATTCGTTATTTATAGAACTGTGAAACAAATCGCCCAGAAAAACAATAATTTCAGAATCAAATAAATCCAGTACTTCATTTAATCTGGTAAAATTTTCTAACACGGCTCTTTCAGGAATGGCCATACCGTGTTTTCTAAAATGCGCAATTTTTCCCAAATGCAAGTCTGAAATCAGAAGCATTTTTTTTTCTTCCCAAAAGGCAGATCCGGATTGATGTAAAATAAAATTTTGATTCTTTATATTAATTTTCATATTGAATTATTTCATGTAGCTCGCAGTCATTTTTTTAATTCTTTCCTGCAATGTTTCGCTTGATATTTTTTCCCTTAAACGATCTGTAATAATTGGGAAACTAAATGGTGTTGGTTTCTTACATTGTTTCCAGACAATTGTCTGATTGTTAATTCTTTCCATTGCCTGAATTAAACGTCCTTCTTCTAACTGATGTTCGAATGTTTCAATAAAAGCCTGCTGCAATAATAAATTATCAGGTTCATAATCCCTAAAAACTTCAAAAAGCAATTGCGAACCACTTTGCAAATGTTTTGTTTTAACCGGTTTTCCGGGCATTCCTGTAAAAACCAAACCTGCAATTACGGCAATATCCCTGAATTTTCTGCGTGCCATTTCGGTTGAGTTTAAGCTTTTTTGCAAATCATGATGGACATAAGCTGTAGTAAACAAATCATTATCAAAAACAGCCTGCATATCTATTTCCTGATCCGAAAGTAATTCGAAGCCGTAATCATTATAAGCCAGCGAAAATGTAATAGGCGACAATAAACTTATCCGGTACGAAATTAAACTTGCCATAGCTTCATGGACATAACGTCCTTCAAAAGGATAAAAAATAGCATGAAAACCTTCTCGTGTTTTAAAAGTTTCTATTAAAAACTCATCATTATCAGGCACTATACTTTCTTTTCGCTGTCTGTCAAAAATAGGTTTTAATGCTTTTAATTCGGTAGTTAAATGATCTGTATTTGCAGCATATAATTCTTCCCGAAGCAGTTCGCTCATTTGTGCCGATAAAGTCATACGGCCTCCCATCCAGCTTACCACACGCGCTGTTTTTTTTGGATCAGCTTTTCGAACCAAAACCTGCATGTTTTTAATCTGAAACAATTCGAGCCTTCTACCGGCAAAAGTAAAAACATCACCGCGTTGTAATTTTGAGGCAAACCATTCTTCAATTGTACCGATGTATCCGCCGCTTAAAAATTTGACATTCAAAACCGCATCTCCTACAATTGTTCCCATTTGCATTCTGTGATGCATGGCAATAAAACGGCTGTTGATTTTATAACGTCCGTCTGCTTCAATTTCTACTTTTTTAAATTCATCATACGCTTGTAAACTCTGACTTCCATTTGTAATGAAATTTAAAATCCAGCTCCAGTTTTCTTTGGTTATATTTTGATAACAGAAAGTTGTTTTTACTTCATCATAAATTTGGTCAGGATAAAATCCGTCAGAAACGGCCAGCGTATTAAGATATTGAACCAAAACATCCCAGCTGTTTAAATATGGCATTCGGTCTTCGACAACTGTTTTGGCAACTGCTTTTTTCAATGCAGAAGCTTCTATCAGTTCTATAGCATGGGTAGCCAGAAAATATATCATACTTTCTTTTCCGGGCTGGTGTCCGCTTCTTCCAGCTCTCTGCAAAAACCTCGCAACACCTTTTGGCCCGCCAACCTGAATAATAGTTTCAACAGGTGCAAAATCGACACCAAGATCCAGACTCGAAGTACAAACCACCACTTTCAATTCTTCGTTTCTAATGGCATCTTCGACCCATAAACGGGTTTCTCTGCTAATGCTTCCGTGGTGCATGGCCATTTCGCCCGCAAATTCAGGATATTTTTCCAGAATAGCCTGAAACCAAACTTCGCACGCCGAACGCACATTAGTAAAAATCAAGGTCGTTTTACTTCTTCGGATGATTTTGGCAACCTCATCAATCAAGTGCAGTCCCATGTGCCCGCGCCATGGATATGTTTCCATTTTTTCAGGCAGAATCGATTCTATTTTGATCTTTTTATTAATATGGGCTTTAATCAAAACGGAGTTTTTGTATGCTTCCGTATCATGACCTAACAAAACTTCCTGAGCCAATTCGAGATTTCCAATGGTAGCAGAAATTCCCCAGATTCGCATTTTTGGCGCAATAGTTTTTAATCTCGAAAGGGCCAGTTCCATTTGTACACCGCGTTTTGTTCCCATTAATTCGTGCCACTCGTCTACTACTATTGCACCGCAGCCGGCAAAGGTTTTTTCATATTGTTTGGCTGCCAGAAGAAGCTGTAAACTTTCCGGGGTTGTAATTAAAAGGTCGGGCATTTTATTTTTCTGTTTTGCTCTTTCGCTTTGCGAAGTATCTCCGGAACGAATTCCAACTGTCAGAGGCAGGTCCAGATCTGTAATAATTCGTTCTGCTGCTTGTTTTATTTCTACAGAAAGTGCCCGCAGAGGCGTAATCCAAATGGCTTTTAATCCGGGTTTATGTTTAGTTTTAAAATCGGGATGTTTTTTAATGTAATCCAAAACTACAGGAAACCACAGGGCATAGGTTTTCCCGCTTCCTGTGGGCGCGTTCAATAAACCATTTTTTCCCTGCAGAAAAGCAGTCCAGGTTTGTGTCTGAAACGGAAAAGATTTCCAGCCCTGACTTTTAAACCAATTTTCGGCAATTATATATAATTCTTCTCTGTTCATTTATGATAGCTTAATTCAAACTGCCAGCTTAAATAATTATGTGAATTTCAAAAATTCATAATATATAATCCCTACGGGATATTTCTTTGACGGATCTCTTTTTACTACCGATATTTAATCCTAACGGATTAACTTTTATTAAAATCTAAAAAAATATCTCGGAGAGATTATATATCGGTAAAAAATAATTCGAAACATTAAATTGTCCCATAGGGACTATATATAACGATTCAACACATTACAAAATCATACTTTTTAAATCTTCTATAGAATTGGCTTCTTCTATTTTCTTATCCTGCCGCCATCTCAAAATTCTTGGAAATCGGGTTGCAATTCCGCTTTTATGTCTTTTAGAAAGCGAAATTCCTTCGAAACCAATTTCAAAAACCAATTTTGGCGTTACACTTCGAACAGGACCAAAGCGTTCCAAAGTATTTTTTTTAATAAAATCATCTACTTTTCTGAATTCGGCATCGGTTAAACCGGAATAAGCTTTTGCAAAAGTGACCAGTTCTTTTTCTCCTTTTTCATTATCCTGCCAGAGTGCAAACGTATAATCAGTAAATAAATTCGAACGGCGCCCGTGACCGCGCATTGCATAAGTCAAAACTGCATCAATTACCAGCGGTTCAATTTTCCATTTCCACCAGTCGCCTTTTTTTCTTCCAACCTGATAAGGCGAAGTATTTCGTTTCAGCATTAAACCTTCACTTTTCATTTCCCTCGCACGCATTCTTTCGTTTGCAACATCTTCCCATGAAGTTAAAGCAATTCTTTCTGAAAGTCTGAAAGAATTTGTTTTGTCTTTTATTTCATCATATAAATTCTCAAGCAATAATCTTCTTTCTATATACGGAAGATTTCGAATATCTTTTCCTTCCCACTCTAAAATATCATATACTTTAAGAATTACCGGAACTTTTTCAAGCAAGTTTGCCGATATGGTTTTACGGCCAATCCGGGCTTGCAAATCATTAAAAGTCCCGATTTCATTTTCCGGAAAAGCTAAAATTTCTGCATCGATTACAGTCCCGTTTGGAATAACTCCAAGAAAAGATTTAAACTCCGGATATTTATCTGTAACCAGCTCCTCACCTCTTGACCAAACATAAATTTCGTCATCCCGAATAATAGTCTGCGACCGAATTCCGTCCCATTTATGTTCAATCGACCAGTCTTCGGGATTTCCTAAGTCTTCAATTTCGCCTTCGATAGGATATGCGAGATAAAACGGATATGGTTTAGACAAATAATCGGAACTTTTTTCATCCAGAATTAATTCCTGAAACGTAATCGTATTGGGATTCCAGTTTCCCATTAATTTGTAAGCCAGTGCATCTTCATCAACATCTTCAGCTTTTGATAAAGCTCTTGTCATTAATTTTTGGCTTACGCCGATTCTAAAGCTTCCGGTAATTAGTTTGGTAAAGACAAAACGTTCGTAGTAATTTAATGCCATCCAGTTTTCCTGCAGATATTCTTTTTTCTCAAAATCGGTTTTCTTTTTTAAGGCGATGATTTCCTGAAGAAATTCGGTTAAACTTTTATCTGAATGTTCTTTTGTTGTTGGAATTATCAATGCTATAGTTTCGGCCAAATCGCCAACAATATGATAACTTTCTTCAAAAAGCCATAGTGGAATATTGGCCAGTTCGTTTGCCCAAAGCCGAAGTAAAGTAGTATTGACCGGACGTGCAGGACGACGATGCGAAAGAATCGCAATGGTCCACACTTTATCTTCTGGCGATGCATTTTTAAAATACGTCGTCAGGGCATCAACTTTTACATTCGTTTTATTAGAACTATCGAGTGTTTTTATGAGTTGGGCAAAATTTTTCATCTACATCTACTATTACTATTTAAACTACGTTGCTTATAATTTTAAACCATAGAAACATAGATTTAAAATTGAAAAAAAGATGTTTAAAAAAATCTGGATTTTCACACATAGCTATGTTTGTTTAAAAAAATGAAATGTCTTTAACCACAAGAAAGTTTATGTTTCTATGTGTTAATTTTTTTCATTATTAATTTTCAGAAATAACCGAAGCTTCATTTTGATCGATTTCGATTTCTTTTTCTTCTTTTTCCATTTCGGCAGTTTCGCCTTCGTATTGTGTTTTTTCGGTTCTGGCATCATAGCCTAATTCCCGTAAATATTTAGCAAAAATATCTGTATAGCCATGGGTGCAAATTACTCGTTCTGCGCCTGTTGCTTTAACGCTTTCCAACAAAGAGTGCCAGTCGCAATGATCGCTCAAAACAAAACCTTTATCGATTGCACGTCTTCGTCTCGCTCCCCTAAAAGCCATCCAGCCGCTTGCTGATCCGGTTACAAAGGGTGTCATTTTTCGAATCCAGATACTTCCGTGGGCACTTGGCGGAGCGAGCACCATATTTCCTAAAAGTGCTTCTCTTTTGGTTTCCCTGGTAATTAATTCGGTTGGAGGAAAATAAACCATCGGACGTAAAACATTTGTCATGTTTTCGATAGCGCCGTGCGTATATATTTTGCCAATATCAGTATCAAGATATTTTAAAAGTCTTTGTGCTTTTCCTAATGAATATCCAAAGAGAATTGAAGTCCTGCCTTCGGCTTTATTCTCTGCCCACCAATTATTGATTTCTGTAATAACTTCGGCTTGCGGCGTCCAGTTAAAAGCCGGCAGCCCAAAAGTGCATTCGGTAATAAAAGTGTCGCATTTTACTACTTCATAAGGTGTCGAAATTCCGTCATCTTCTGTTTTATAATCTCCGGTAAAAACCCAGACTTCTCCTTTGTGCTCTACACGGATCTGCGAACTTCCAATAATATGTCCGGCAGGGTGAAGTGAAAATTTGACGTTATTGATCACAAAAGTTTCTCCCCACTCTTTTCCGGTAACATTTATTTCTCCTAAACGATGACGAATTATAGGAACATTATTGTGATGTGTAATATAATTTTGATGCCCCCAGCGAGAATGATCAGCATGCCCGTGTGTGATAATGGCATTTTTTACAGGACGCCACGGATCAAGATAAACATCTGCCTGCTGACAGTAAATACCTTTATCATTAAAAGCTAGCAATGGTATTTTCATAATGGTACATTTAAAAATGTTCTTTTCAGAAGTAGCTCAAATTTAAACCTTTAACATAAGTTATATTTTACAACTTCGTGCAATTAGTTTATTAAATTACAACTTTTTAATATTGTATTGTGATATAATCAAATTATCATTTGTACTTTTGTAAAAAATTAAACAATTCGTAAATTTTAAAATAATTTATCCCATGTTAAAAGGATTCTTTCATGTACCAAAAGCGGTAAACGAGCCTGTTAAAAGCTATGCACCGAATTCACCAGAAAAAGCAGCTGTTCAGGCAGCTTACACTACAATGTGGAACTCTCAAATCGATGTTCCTTTATATATTGGAAGTGAAGAAATCAAAACTGGAAATACAAAGAATATTACAGCTCCTCATGATCACAAACACATCGTTGGAAAGTATCATTTAGCTGAAAAACAACATGTCGAAAAAGCAATTGCCAATGCACTTGAGGCAAGAACAAAATGGGCAGATATGGCATGGGAACAGCGTGCTGCTATTTTCTTAAAAGCTGCTGAACTTATCGCCGGTCCATACAGAGCGCGTATTAACGCAGCTACAATGATTGGTCAGTCTAAAAATATACATCAGGCAGAAATCGATTCTTCTTGCGAGTTAATCGACTTTTTACGTTACAATGTCGAGTTTATGACTCAGATTTATAACGATCAGCCAAAATCAGATTCTACTGTTTGGAATCGTGTAGAATACAGACCTCTTGAAGGATTTGTATACGCAATTACTCCTTTTAACTTTACTGCTATTGCTGCAAACCTTCCTGCAAGTGCCGCTATGATGGGTAACGTTGTCGTTTGGAAACCAAGTGACAGTCAGGTATTTTCTGCAAAAATCATCATCGATGTTTTCAAAGAAGCAGGTGTTCCTGACGGAGTTATCAACGTAGTTTTCGGAGATGCTTTAATGATTACAGATACTGTTTTAGCAAGCCGCGATTTTGCTGGTATTCACTTTACAGGATCTACTCATGTATTTAAAGATATCTGGTCTAAAATTGGAGCAAACATTCACAATTACAAAACATATCCAAGAATCGTTGGAGAAACTGGTGGTAAAGATTTTATCATTGCACATCCAAGCGCAAATGTAAAACAAGTGGCTACAGGTATTACCCGTGGTGCATTTGAATATCAGGGGCAAAAATGTTCTGCAGCTTCAAGAGCTTATATCCCTCAAAGTTTATGGCCTGCTGTAAAAGAACAATTAATTGCTGATGTAAAATCGATGAAAATGGGTTCTCCGGAAGATTTCGGAAACTTTATTACAGCAGTTATCCACGAAGGTTCTTTTGATAAATTAGCAAGTTATATCGATCAGGCTAAAAAAGATGCCGATGCTGAAATTATCGTTGGAGGAAATTATGATAAATCTGTTGGATACTTTATTGAGCCAACGGTTATTGTAACGACAAATCCAAAATATACTACAATGGAAACTGAATTATTCGGACCAGTTATTACAATCTACGTTTACGAAGATGCTAAATGGGAAGAGACTTTGGAATTAGTTGATACTACTTCTGAATATGCTTTAACGGGAGCAGTTTTCAGCCAGGATCGTTATGCTGTTGAAGCAGCGACTACTAAATTGCAAAACGCTGCGGGTAACTTCTACATTAATGATAAACCAACCGGAGCAGTTGTTGGAATGCAGCCGTTTGGTGGTGCAAGAGCTTCCGGAACTAACGATAAAGCGGGTTCTGCTCTGAACTTATTACGCTGGGCTTCTCCAAGAACTATTAAAGAAACTTTTGTAACTCCGGAAGATTACAGATATCCATTTTTAGGATAATTATCTGATTTTAGAGTTTAGATTATAAAAAAGCCGGAAATTAAAAATTTCCGGCTTTTATTTTTTTATAGAAAAGTTACTTCTCCAGAGTGCAGATCGTAGTAAGCACCTATTATTTTAATTTCGCCTTTGTCTTCCATTTCTTTTAAAATCGGACTGTTCTTTTTAATATTCTCTATGGTTTCCAAAACATTGTTTTTTGCCACATATTCTACAAATTCATCATTTTTAGATGTTTTGTCTCCAGTAAAATCTTTAGATTTTTCTATTGCAGGTTTTATTTTAGAAAGCATTGCTGTTATGTTTCCCAGCTCTACATTGTCAATTGCTGATTTAATGGCGCCGCAGGATTCATGTCCTAAAACTAAAATAAGTTTTGCTCCTGAAACTTTACATCCAAATTCCATACTTCCAAGTAAATCTTCGTTGACAAAATTCCCAGCCACTCTTCCAACAAACAAATCGCCAATTCCTTTATCAAAAACATCTTCTACAGGAATTCGGCTGTCAAGGCAGGAAAGAACCACTGCTTTTGGATATTGTCCTTCTGTAGCATCACGCACTAATGCCGAGTGATCTCTTAAAGTCAGATCGTTATTCATATAACGTTTGTTACCCTCCTTTAAACTCTTAATTACTAAATCTGGCGTAAGGGCCTTTTGCTGTTCTGCAGTTAATACTTTTTCTTTTAAAGGAATTAATTTAGATGCAGTTTCAATCATTACATTTTCATGTAATTCCTGACGTTCTTCTACTTCTTTTGTCTTTTTCCTGTCGCAGGACATTAGGAAAAAAAACAGTATTGCAATTGTATAAAGTGTTTTATTCATCTCATATACTATTTAAGTCGAATAATTTCAAATGGATTATAAACAAATCAAAACCAACATCTTATCTGTTTAATCAAATAAAGTTAGTAAAAAAAGCCAGATTATCTTACAAATTGAAATAAAATAAAATTGTAGTAATTTTCTTATGTAATTAGTTATCAATACTATACGATAACGAAATGGCTTAATTTAATACTTTTAAAACTTCTACTTCCTCTTTAAAAAACAGCATGCCTGTACATTTGTCTCATCAAATACGATTAATAAAAATTAAAAATATGAGAAATTTAAACAATGTACCAAAGGTAATTATGGATTCAAAAAGTATTGGACATGTTATCGACTTTAAATGGACAAAAAAGAAAATAGATGAATTATTAGACCCACTTGAAGGAAATGATGTTATAGAAAGCTTATTAATGCAAATAAACCACAAAGCATCAATGGGTTTAACTGCTGCATTACTGGAATGGATTTACTGGCGTTTTACCGGATACACACAATTTACAACTGATACTCAAAAACGAATCGAAGCAATCTGGTGTTCTATTAACAATCGCGAACAAACAAACCCTTTATTATTTGACTGTGACTTTGATGTACCGGCTAACGGCTCTGTAAACGGCGCATTATGGATTGCACTTATGGATGTCAGAATGATTGATGTGAGATATAGAAAAGGTTCTTATTTACTGCAGAGTGAAATTATTGGATTAGCTGTTCTGGCACGCCATATTACTCCAAAAAAGAAAACATTCGACAAATGGTTTGACTCTATTATAGCAGATTTAATTCGTTTATATCCTTGTCAATACAACTATGATGATATTGATGAAGATGATGAGGCTGTTTATGATTCATCAAATGAATCAATGATTTGCAGAGAGTTTTTCTTTGATGCTGAATTTAAATATAGTAAAGAAGCGTGTGAAACTGCACTTCATAACTTTATTGATAATCTGGATGTAAAGGCAAATCCGTTTCTAGATTTTTCGAGAAAGGCATCATAAATCTGACTTAAAGATATCCTGAAAACAATAAAACTTTGTTATAAATGGTCGAGTATTCTTCAATCAATACTCGACCAAATTTTTTAAATTATGAAAAATTTGAAAGAATTTGATATATATCGTTGTCCTGTTAGTCATTGCATTGGCTGGGTAGATTTAATTGACGATGATAATTCAAGTTTTTTTGGGTGTGGTGAATGCGGAAGTATATGGTATGAAGAAAAAAACTTTCAGAAAGAAATAACACAAATTATTTCTTTATACGAATATCGAACAAAATGCTATGAAGAAATTGGAGAGAAATGGCTTCCAGCGCTATTTGAAAATGAAGATAAAAACTATGAAATTTTAGTTGAATCAGAACCATTTGATAAAAGTAAAAGCTTTATTCGAGGTTAGTTTTTCATACAAAATCCGTCTAAATTGAAAAAAACTATTCAAAAATAACCCGAAAAGAATTCTTTTCGGGTTATTTGTTTATGCTGTTTTAAGGTTTAAATTTCAAAGGAAGATGCACCACTTTTTTAGTTTCAAAAAATTCATCTTCAAATATTGCAGCTAAATCATATAGAGTCGCATTTGGAAAATCTTTTAATTCTTCGGCCAAATCTCCTCCTTTTAAATAAAGAATTCCATTTTTCAGAGTATGTTTATGCTGCTTTTTGATTTTATCTTTTATCCAAGATACAAAGTCGGGCATATTGGTTACGGCACGGCTTACAATAAAATCGAAATCACCTTTTACTAATTCGGCACGTTTTTGTTCTGCTTTTACGTTTTTTAACTCTAATGCATCCACAACACCCTGAACTACTTTTATTTTTTTGGCAATAACATCAATCAAATAAAAACGGGTTTCCGGAAAAAGAATCGCCAGCGGAATTCCTGGGAAACCACCTCCCGTTCCAACATCCAAAACTGTTGCTCCGGGTTCAAATTTCATAACTTTAGCAATCCCTAATGAATGTAAAATGTGTTTTGTATATAATGAATCAATGTCTTTGCGCGAAATCACATTAATTTTTTCATTCCAATCGTGGTATAAAAAGTCTAATTTTTGAAATTGTTCGATTTGAAGATCGGTCAAATTGGGAAAATATTTCAATATCTCATCCATTGCTGTAAATTTTTAACAAAAGTACTACTTTACGATTGAAATATTTAACTCAATTTTGCAAATTGAGAATTTATAATAATTACCTTTGAAATCTATTTAAAACAATTATGAATAACACCGCTCCAACTTTTGCAAGGCAAGACAATCTGAAGTTTTTCAGAACACTTAATTCTCGGGTAAACAATTACTTCAAGGAGAATAACATCCAAAAAACCGGAAACTGGAAGTTACATTTAAAAGCTGTTATTTTATTTGCTGTTTTCCTGACCCCATATTTTTTAATTCTGACTTTAAATATGCCTTTTTGGTTAATGCTGTTACTTTCTGTAGTGATGGGTGTGGGAATGGCCGGAGTTGGAATGAATGTAATGCATGACGGAAATCATGGTTCCTACTCAAACAAAAGCTGGATTAATAAATTTATGGGCGGAACGATTTATGTTTTGGCAGGAAATGTTTATAACTGGCAGGTACAGCACAACGTACTTCATCATACTTATACTAATATTCCCGGACATGACGAAGATTTAGATGCCGGAAGAATTATTCGTTTTACAGAACATGCAGAATGGCATCGTTTTCATCGTTTTCAACATTATTATTCTGTTTTCTTATACGGACTCCTAACTTTTAATTGGGCATTAACGACTGACTTTAAGCAAATGCGCAATTACTTAAAAAGAAAATTATCATATGGTGAACCAAAAAATCCTAAAATTCTTTGGACAACATTAATTATCACAAAAATGATTTATGTGTCAATCTGGATTGTATTGCCAATTGTAATTGGAATTACCTGGTGGAAAGTACTGGTTGGATTTTTTGCAATGCATTATACAGCAGGATTAATTTTAAGTATTGTTTTCCAGCTGGCACACGTTGTAGATCATACTATAAATCCATCTCCAAATGAATTAGGAGAAATGGATAATACTTGGGCGGTTCATCAATTGTATACAACAACTAATTTTGCACCACAAAATGCAATTGTAAATTGGTATACCGGAGGATTAAACCATCAGATTGAGCATCATATCTTTCCTAATATCAGTCACATTCATTATGGTAAAATTGCAAAAATCGTAAAAGAAACTGCAAAAGAATGCAACCTGCCTTATTATGAGTACAAAACAATGCGAAGTGCCATTGCAGCTCACTTTAAGCATTTGCGCGACTTAGGAATGAAACCTGAATTATCTGTTTAAACTAAAAAAATCTATTAATAATTAACCTTCCTTAACAGCGTAGTAATTTAAGGACAATCAAAATTTTTATAATGAACCATATTCTTTCGGACAGAATCAACAATCTTGCAACTTCGCAGACATTAGCAATGGCCGCTTTGGCAAGAGAATTAAAAGCACAAGGAAAAGACATTATCAGTTTAAGTTTGGGTGAACCGGATTTTAATACCCCAGACTTTATCAAAGAAGCTGCAAAAAAAGCAATCGATGATAACTACAGTACATATTCTCCAGTTGATGGATATCAGGATTTAAAAGAAGCGATCTGCAGAAAATTCAAAAGAGATAATGATTTAGATTATAAACCATCTCAAATTGTAGTTTCTACAGGAGCAAAACAATCTTTATACAACATTGCACAAGTAATGTTAAATGATGGGGACGAAGTGATTCTTCCGGCACCATACTGGGTTTCTTATTTCGAAATCGTGAAACTTTCCGGGGGAGTTCCTGTTGAAGTTCCAACATCTGTAGAAACAGATTTCAAAATTACACCAGAACAATTAGAAGCTGCAATCACACCAAAAACAAAAATGATGTGGTTCTCTTCTCCATGTAACCCTTCAGGGTCTGTTTACAGCAGAGAAGAGTTAACAGCTCTTGCAAAAGTTTTAGAAAAACATCCAAATATTTACGTAGTTGCTGACGAAATTTATGAGCACATCAATTTCTCAGGAACTTTTTGCAGTATTGGATCTATTCCGGGAATGTTAGAAAAAACAATTACTGTAAACGGAGTTGCAAAAGCATTTGCTATGACAGGATACAGAATTGGATACATCGGAGCTCCTGAATTTATCGCAAAAGCGTGTACAAAAATTCAGGGACAAGTTACATCTGGAGCAAATTCTGTAGCACAACGCGCTACAATTACTGCAGTAGATGCAGATCCAAGCGTTTTAAACGAAATGGTTCAGGCTTTCCACGGTCGCAGAGATTTAGTAGTTGGATTATTAAAAGAAATTCCGGGTGTAAAAATCAACGTTCCTGAAGGTGCGTTTTATGTATTCCCAGACGTTTCTTCTTTCTTCGGAAAAACCTTAAAAGGACACGAAATTAAAGATGCTAATGATGTTTCCATGTATCTTTTAGCAGAAGCAAATGTAGCAACAGTAACAGGTGATGCATTCGGAAATCCAAACTGTATTCGTTTCTCTTATGCAACAAGCAACGATATTTTAAAAGAAGCATTAAGAAGAATCAAAGAAGCTTTGACTGCTTAATATTTCAAATTATATATGAAAAGGGTGTTTTAAAGACACCCTTTTTTTGTTTAGTCAATTAAAAGAGAAGCAATCTCTTTTGTAATTGCAGTTGGAGAATACATTCGCAATTACTCAAACCTACCACATAAATTTGTTCAGTTGGTTCATAAACTCCTATAGATTTAAACCAGAAATGCTTACTCCATGTTCCTGCACTATTTTATTTTTTATCTTTTGTAAATGCCAGCGGTCCATAATCAATTTTTTCTCCATTATTGAGCCAATAATTTGTAAAAGCTTTTTCCAAATAAACAAGAGTTAATAATGTATTGTTTTGCAATGCATTTTGCTATTTCAACAAAGCATTTGCTGTAGAGATTATTGAACCCGAAGCATACGGAAAAGAATAAGCTTTAACGCCTGCAATCAATAAAAGGTTACAAATAGTTAATATTTATAAAACCAGCATTAAACTTTCAAAATTTCCATTCTACAATATTGTAAAACATTACCTATAATCCTGTAAAACATACTACTTATGAAATCGCCAACTTTGTAATGTATTAATTTAAAAACTATTAGTCATGATACATACAGATGAAACCACACAGGAAGCAGTAAAAACTTTAGAAGGATTAATTTCAATTCTTGAAGATGGAAAACTAGGATATACAAATGCTGCAGAACATGTAGAAAATCCAGCAATGAAAACAGATTTTCTTGAATATGCCAGAGAAAGAGCATTATTTATTGTAGAGCTGCAAGATGAGATTAACAAACTAGGAAAATCAACAGATACATCTGGCGGAGGACCACTTGGAGCATTACACCGTACATGGATCGATATCAAATCATCTTTTACCGGCGGAGATACTGAAGCCATTATCAATGCCTGTGTAACCGGTGAAGAAGCCGCAATTGAAAAATACAAAAGCGCACTCGATAATAATCATTTAGAACACAGTCAGGTTTTTATTGTTTCTAAACAATTAAACAGTATTCAAAATGCTTTATCACAAATTAAAATGAAAGCTAATTAATCGATTAGTTCATGCTTTTTTTGAAACCGCTTAGGTCTTCGGATCTAGCGGTTTTTTTGTTTTGTCAAAATTGAAAAATAAATCTTACTTTCGCCTCACTATTTAATAAATCAAAAGACCTTTTTTTATGAATTTAACTTTACGCTATTTTATCACTATTGCCTTTATAGTATTGTCCTCGAATGAAATAAAAGCCCAAACCACCGACAGATCCATAAAAGCTTCCATAGGTTTTGGATCCAGCAGTTCTTATTATATTGAAAATTATGGCAGTCAGGAAGAAGTAGACGTTATGGGAGGCGGACTTTATCTTCAGGGTGAATATATTATAGGTTTAAAATCATGGTTTAGTGTAAGACCATATGCAGGTGCTATTTTTGAATCTGTTGATAAAAATCAAAATGTGCAAAATCAACCTCAGTATAAAGTAACAACTAATGCCTTTTTAATGGGAGGAAAAGTTCGAATTTGCGCACCAATACCATGGGTTGCACCATTTATTGAAGGTGGTATTGGAACTTCAATAGGAAAGTTCGAAACTTTTACCCCAAACGTTAATTTTAATAAAAGTGATGTTTTACTGCATATTCCATTTAGCATCGGATTGGCCGTGGGCAGACATAATAGTTTTGAAATTGGTATTTCCGGCTACTTTCACCCTGCCGCAAAACAATCAACTGCGGTATTTGCTTTAGGATATACTTTTCCTTTAGATTAATTACTTTCAAAACAACATATTTGTTTAATATGATAAACAAAAATAGATTACTAAGTTTAGCACTTCCGTTAACGATAATCATTTTCATACTTTTTACAAAATGGTGGATCGCTGATGTAATTGATGCATCTGATTATATCATGTATGGATTTCCATTAATTTACAAATGTCCTGCTTTCCATACTTCATTGGCTCAGCAATATTTTATAATGGAGCTCATTATTGATATTCTTGTCTATTTTTCACTGATCTTTTCACTATTATTTTTGACAAATAGATTTATTTTCAAAATCAAATTAAGTAGAAAAGCACTTATAATTATCTACATAATTGCAACAATATTATTTGGAATTGAAGTATTCTTTGCAACCATTTTTGAAACCAGTTTTTCAATAAAGCGGGATTTTGGTATTGAAGTAAAACAAACCGGATTTAAATTTTATTCCTCTGAAGAAGAAAGAGAAATATACAACAAGTTACATCAATAAACAAAACCTTACTCATCATCATTCCATATTAAGTTAACAATTTCAAAAAAATCGCTTCAAGACTAGCAAACTCAAATAATTTATTAGACCTTTGCACACTTTTTTTCGGGAATACCACAAAAGTCTAAAGTTTTAGAAATGAAGAAGAAAATCGAAATATTAGCTCCAGCGAGAGATTTAATTGGCGGAATGGCAGCTATAAACAGCGGTGCCGATGCAGTTTATATTGGTGCACCGCAATTTGGAGCACGTTCTAATGCCAATAATTCTATCGAAGATGTTGCGGCATTGGTAAAATATGCGCATTTATTTAACGCTCAGGTTTTTGTGGTAATGAATACCATTTTGTACGACAATGAATTAGAAACATGTCGTTCAATGATCTGGGAATTATACGACATTGGTGTTGATGCCCTGATTATTCAGGACATGGCCATTATGGAAATGGACCTGCCTCCTATCGTGCTTCATGCGAGTACACAAGCCAACAACCGTGATGCCGATAAAATTAAATTCCTTAAAGATGCCGGAATCAAACGTGTAGTTTTAGCGCGTGAATTGAATCTTCATCAAATAAAACAAATCTACGATCATGCCGATGTAGAGTTAGAATTTTTCGTAACCGGAGCACTTTGTGTTTCTTTCAGTGGAAACTGTTATATGAGTGTGGCCAACGGAGAACGCAGCGCCAATCGTGGTTCTTGTGCTCAAAACTGCCGTTTACCGTATAACTTAATCGACGGAAACGGAGAAACTTTAATCAAAAATAGTCACTTACTTTCTATAAAAGATTTAGATGTTTCAGACCAGATTCCGAATTTAATTGAAGCCGGAATTGTTTCTTTTAAAATCGAAGGACGTCTTAAAGATGTGGCTTACGTAAAAAACAACGTGTCTTATCTTCGCCAGAAACTGGACAGTTATTTAGAAGGAAGCGATAAATACACTAAAGCTTCTTCCGGAAAATGCACGTATACTTTCGATTCCTCTCTAAACAGAACTTTCAACCGTGGTTATACTGATTATTTCGTAAACGAACGACACGCTAGTATTGGTTCCTGGGAAAGCCCAAAATCTAAAGGTCAATATATTGGTAAACTAATCCGAACTATCGGAGGTGCTTACGAAATCGAAAATGGCGAATTGCTAAACAACGGTGACGGACTTTGTTTCATCAACGAACAAAACGAAGCAGACGGAATTTATGTAAACAAAGCCGAAAACGGAAAAGTGTACCCAAACGTTTTAAAAGAAATCAAAGACGGAACTTTTATTTACCGTAACAACGATACCGCTTTCATCAAAATTGTTGAAAGAGAAGACAGTGCGATCCGTAAAATCGGAACAACTTTACTGCTTACCGAAAATGAAAATGGTTTCGAATTAATCGCAACCGATGAAGACGGAAACGTAAGCACCGTAAAATTAGAACATCCAAAAGAACAAACGAAAAACGGTGAATCAATTGCAGAAAACTTCAAAGTGCAATTGGCAAAAACAGGTTTCACACCTTACAGCGCCGATGAAATTGATGTTGTATTTTCTCAAAACTGGTTCCTTCCTATTTCGAAAATCAACGAAATGCGAAGAAATGTTTTCGAACAATTATCAGAAATTCGTCTGGCAAACTATAAACGCGAAGAACACCAATTGGTAAAAACATCACATCCTTATCCGGAAACCAAACTGGATTTTATGTACAACGTTTCCAATAAAACAGCTCGTAAATTCTACGAACGCCACGGTGTTACCGAAATCGAAAAAGCATTTGAATTACAATGGGATCCGGGAAAATCTCGTGTAATGACAACAAAATACTGCATCAAATACGAATTAAAAAAATGCCCGATTCACCAAAAAGATATTGTTGGCGTTAAAGTAAAAGAGCCATTAGTATTGAAACAGGGCGAATTAGAATACAAACTAAAATTCAACTGCAAACCCTGCGAAATGGAAATCTGGGAAAAAGATGCCGAATTTGAGATTGAAGAAGATCATTTTCATTAATATACAAACCGATGCTTTTAAAAGAAGTATCGGTTTTTTATTTTGGGCGTGCCCCTCCGGGTCGGGCTATCCGCTGCAAGTCCTCGCACTTCCTTCGTCAGGCTCCGGGCTTTCCACTTCTATCCCTCACGCAAAAGGGTTAACGAGAAAATGTTATTTTCAAAATAAAAAACATCAATTGCCTACAGCTTTAGCTGGAGGTTTATAAGATTCTATCATAGGGGCTTTAGCCAAACATATCCAAGTTTGGCTAAAGCCCTGCAACCTTCCATCTTCTCCTCCAGCTAAAGCTGGAGGCAATTCATCTCAAAAAAATCTGCAAAATCTGCGAGAGAACTCTTTGCGTTATTCCTTTTAACTTAAAGACAAAAACTTAGAGAACTTTGCAAAAATCTTTGCGAACTTTGCAGTAAAATATACACTGCGTAGACGCACAGCAGTGCGTCTCTACATTCACACATCTAAATAGAACATTGCGGTTAAAAACATTTTTCCCTACTTTTACTACTGAATATTACAACACTCCAAAATGAAAATACTACTCCTGGGTTCAGGCGAATTAGGAAAAGAATTCACCATCGCCGCACAACGAATTGGACAAACCATAATCGCAGTTGACAGTTACGAAAATGCTCCGGCAATGCAGGTCGCACACGGTTTTGAAGTTATCAATATGCTCGACGGTGAAGCTCTAGACCGAATCGTAGCCAAACACCAACCCGATTTTATTGTTCCCGAAATAGAAGCCATTCGCACCGAACGTTTTTACGATTACGAAAAGCAAGGAATCACCGTTGTTCCTTCAGCGAAAGCGGCAAACTTTACTATGAATCGTAAAGCCATTCGTGATTTAGCTGCAAAAGAATTAGGATTAAAAACTGCAAAATACGAATATGCCACTTCTGCTGAAGAGCTGCAAAAAGCCGTTCAGGAAGTTGGAATTCCGTGTGTGGTAAAACCTTTAATGTCGTCTTCAGGAAAAGGACAATCGACAATCAAAAATAAAGAAGATATTTTAAAAGCATGGGAATATGCCGTTGCGGGTTCGCGTGGCGATGTTATCGAAGTTATTGTAGAAGCTTTTGTCGATTTTCATTCAGAAATTACACTTTTAACGATTACTCAAAATAACAATCCAACTTTATTTTGTGCACCAATTGGCCACCGACAAGAAAGAGGCGATTATCAGGAAAGCTGGCAGCCGGCTTTGGTTTCAGAAAAAGATTTGTACGAAGCGCAGGATATGGCTGAAAAAATAACCGAAGCTCTTGGCGGTGCCGGACTTTTTGGTGTGGAGTTTTTCCTGACCAATGAAGGCGTTTACTTTTCAGAACTTTCTCCCCGTCCTCACGATACCGGAATGGTAACTTTAGCGGGAACGCAGAATTTCAACGAATTTGAACTGCATTTAAGAGCTATTTTAAGCCTTCCTATTTTCGAAATTACTTTAGAAAAAACCGGAGCAAGTGCCGTAATTTTAGCATCAGCAGATTCTGCAAACCCAACTTTTAACGGAATCGAAAAAGTTGCTGCCTTACCAAAAACCGATTTTAGGATTTTTGGAAAACCGACTTCAAGACCATACCGCAGAATGGGTGTTGTTTTAAGTTATGATACGCTTTCTACCCCTGTTAATGAAGTAACAGAACGCGCCAAAGAAACGGCAAAACTAATAACTGTAAATTCTTAATTATGAAAAATATACTTTTAGCAACTTTTTTATTTATCGGAATTGCTGTAACCGCACAAGACAAAAAGAAATTTGATAAACCAACAATCGTTGAAGCTTCTTGTGGAGAATGCCAATTTGGAATGAAAGGCAAAAGCTGTGATCTGGCCGTTCGTATCGACGGAAAAACTTATTTTGTTGACGGAACAACTATTCATGATCATGGTGATGCTCACGCCGAAAAAGGTTTTTGTAATGCCATCAGCAAAGCTTTAGTAACAGGAGAAATAAAAGGAGATCGTTTTAAAGCGACTTCATTTGCATTAATCGACGAAAAGAAATAATATGGCATTGATTCTCGAAAACATTGCCAAACATGTTTCGCTGACACCAGAGGAACAGGCGCTTTTTTTATCTAAAACAGAAATCACAACTTATAAAGCCAAAACAATTTTACTAAGCGCAGGAGAAGTTTGTAAACATTCTTATTTTGTGAATTCGGGTATTTTAAGGAGCTTTAACATTAACGACAATATTGTTGAACATGTACTTTCATTTGCTTGTGAAGGATGGTGGATGAGCGATATGTATAGTTTTTTTTCGCAAAAACCCGGTCAGCTTTTTATTGAAGTTCTGGAAGAAGCAGAAGTTGTTTCTTTATCCAAAGAAAATCAGGAACAATTGTATTTAGAAATTCCGAAACTGGAACGTTTTTTCAGGATTTTGATAGAAAATTCATTAGTTGCGAATCAGCAAAGATTAATGGACAACTTAAGTTTACCTGCTGAAGAACGTTTCGAAAAATTCAGTAAAAAATACGGAACATTAATTCATAAGGTTCCACAAAAACAAATCGCTTCTTTTATTGGCGTAACACCTGAATTTTTTAGCAAAATGAAAGCAAGATTATTAAAAAAATAGTTTTTGCCACAGATTAAAAGGATTAAAATGATTTTAAAAAAAGTTGCCACGAATTTCACTAATTGCACGAATTAGTTTTACTCAAAAATTGAAATAAAAATTAGCGTAATTGGTGTAATTCGTGGCGAAAAAAAAATCTTTTTTTAATCTGTGAAATCTGTGGCAAAAAAATAACACGGCTCAGCTAAGAACCGTGTTTTTTTTTTGTGAATTAAAATTGCTCAACCTCTGTAGAATGTTTCATTGCTGTGATTGTTGATTTTCCAATCATAACCGTATTTTGAACGGCGTCGAAATAAGAAGTTCCCACAAAAGCCTGATGTTTTACAGCTCTGAATCCGTTTTTCTGCAAAGCAAATTCCCTTTCCTGCAATTCAGAATAACCCGCCATACCACGTTCTTTATACGCTTTAGACAATTCGAACATACTCGTGTTCAAAGCATGGAATCCTGCGAGAGTAATGAATTGAAATTTATAGCCCATTGCTGCCAGATCTTCTCTAAATGTTTCCATTTCGGCAACTGATAATTTTGCGGCCCAATTAAAAGACGGAGAACAATTATAAGCCAGCATTTTATCCGGAAATTCTTTTTTCATAGCTGCCGCAAATTTTCTTGCATATTCTAAATCCGGATTACTGGTTTCCATCCAAATTAAATCGGCGTAAGGCGCATAACTTAATCCTCTTGCAATTCCCTGATCAATTCCGTTTTTTACGTAGAAAAAGCCTTCAGCTGTTTTTTCTCCGGTTAAAAATTTACGATCTCTGGGGTCGGCATCGCTTGTTAATAAATTAGCAGCATCGGCATCTGTTCTCGCAACAATTAAGGTCGAAACTCCCATTACATCAGATGCCAGACGCGCAGCAATTAATTTATTGATCGCTTCCTGTGTGGGAACCAGAACTTTTCCTCCTAAGTGTCCGCACTTTTTAGCAGAACTCAGCTGATCTTCAAAATGAACACCAGATGCTCCGGCTTCGATCATTGATTTCATCAATTCAAAAGCATTCAGGTTACCGCCAAAACCTGCTTCGGCGTCAGCCACAATCGGAACTAGATAGTCTTTTTTTTCTTCAATTTCATTTACAGTCTGAATCTGATCTGCCCGCAATAAAGCGTTGTTGATCTTTTTTACCACCATTGGAACACTGTTTACCGGGTATAAGGATTGGTCCGGATACATTTCTCCCGCCAGATTTGCATCAGCAGCTACCTGCCATCCGCTTAAATAAATCGCTTCTAAACCGGCATCAACTTCCTGAATCGCCTGATTTCCGGTCAATGCTCCCAACCCGGCAACATAATCCTGGCTTTTTAACTTTTTCCATAATTTCTGCGCTCCCATTTTCGCAATAGAATGTTCTATATGATAAGAACCCTGAAGCGTTACTACTTCGCTGGCAGTATAAGGACGTTCAACACCTTTCCATCTCGGGTTCGTAATCCAATCGTTAATCAATTCCTGAATTCTGTCTTCTGTTGTTTTCATAAATAGTATAGTTAAAGTGGTTAGTAAGTATTCTTTTAAAAAAAATAAAAATTGAGAATTAAAAATTAAAACCTGCTTTGTATGTTAATCTGCGTAGAAATATTTTTAATTTTTAATTCTCAATTTTTAATTGTTATAGGTATTTGTAACACGGAATCGTTAAAAAGTCAACGAAATCTGGGTTTACAACCAATCTTTCGAGTACTTTTTCGGCCAAAGGAAATTGTCGGTTTTCATAATTTTCCTCACCCAATTCTGTTTTTATTTTTTGACATTCGTCTAAAGCCAATTCATGATAATAAGCCAGATCTAATTTTCTGCCATTATCTAAAATCACTTTATTCTGAAGCCATTGCCACAATTGCGATCTCGAAATTTCGGCAGTTGCTGCGTCCTCCATTAAATTATGAAGTGCTGCTGCGCCTTGTCCGTTCAGCCATGAAGCCAAATACAAAACAGCTACATTGATATTTTTTCGAACACCATTTTCTGTGATGATTCCAATTGGCGGCTCAATCAGATCGGCTTCTGTAATTTTTCGATGTTCTCTTTTTATATGAATCTGATTTGGAGTTGGCATTCCTTTATCAAAAATTTCTTTTGCAAGCGAAACTAAATCCGGGTGTGCTACCCAGGTTCCGTCATGACCGTTTCGAACTTCACGTTCTTTATCGGTTTTCACTTTAGCGAAAGCAACAGCATTGGCTTCTTCATTATTTTTAATCGGAATCTGCGCTGCCATTCCACCAATCGCGTGAATTCCTCTTTTGTGGCATCTCTGGATTACCAAATTTGAATACGAATTCATAAAAGGTGAAGTCATCGTAACCTGATCGCGATCCGGAAGAATAAACTTTGGATTTTTACGGAATTTCTTGATGTAAGAAAAAATATAATCCCAGCGCCCGCAATTCAGTCCAACGATATGTTCTTTCAATTCATAAATGATTTCATCCAGCTGAAAACTTGCCGTTATGGTTTCGATCAAAACCGTCACTTTTATGGTTCCCCTTTTCAGTTTCAAATAATCTTCTGTAAAATCAATTACATTATTCCACCAGCGTGCTTCCAGATAATGTTCTAATTTCGGAATGTAGAAATATGGTCCAGAGTTATTTTCTAAAAGCCTTTTGTGATTATGAAAAACATATAAACCAAAATCTACCAACGAACCAGAAACTTCATTTCCTTCAATTAAAAGATGTTTTTCCGGCAGATGTAAACCTCTTGGGCGCACAATAAGCGTTGCTGTTTTTTCATTTAAATGATATGATTTTTGCTTAACCAAGTCAGTATAAGTAATGGTTTTGTTAACAGCATCGATTAAATTCAATTGCCCATCCATTAAATTTTGCCAGGTTGGTGAAGTGCTGTCTTCAAAATCAGCCATAAAAGTTTTAGCTCCCGAATTCAAAGCGTTTATAATCATTTTGCGGTCAACAGGCCCCGTAATTTCAACTCTTCGGTCTAATAAATCTTTAGGAATTTCACCAGCCTTCCAATTGCTTTCCCTAACGTTTTTAGTTTCCGGAATAAAGACCGGCATAATTCCCTGATCAAAAGTGACTTGTTTTTGTTCGCGCTGTAAAAGCAATAGTTTTCGCTGTGATTCGAATTTTCTATGCAATTCTGTGATAAAAACAATCGCTTCTTCTGTCCAGATTTTAGGATAACGAAGTTTTTTTTCGGCTAAAAATTCTATTGCCGTGTCGGTAATTTCTAATTGGTTTTTCATAGCTAATAAGTTTTACACTACAATGTTACAAAAAGTTTTTTACAAAATTAGCGAACGTTCGCTAAAATTATAAAATATTTTTTTGGCGATTATTTTTAAATCGATTACATTTGATATTATGGATATCGAAAAAGACTATATAAAGCTGATATTTGGGCTAAAACTGAAACAGGTCAGGATTCAAAAAAATCTGTCGCTTTTTGGTCTGGCTAAACTCACAAATCTTTCAAAATCGTATTTAAACGAGATTGAAAAAGGAAAAAAATACCCAAAAACAGACAAAATCTTACTTTTATGCAAGCATTTGGATGTGACATATGACCAAATGATATCTTTAAAACTTGATAATAATCTCGCTCCTATTGGCGAAATCCTAAAATCAGGAATTTTAAAAGAGATTCCGCTGGAACTTTTCGGAATTCAGGAAGCAGATCTAATTGACATTATTGCAAATGCTCCTGCAAAAGTCAATGCCTTTATCAGTACTATTATCGAAATTGCACAGCATTATAATTTAAGCCGGGAAAGTTTCTTTTTGGCTGCTTTACGATCCTATCAGGAAGCGCACAGTAATTATTTTGAAGATTTAGAAGAAAAAGTAATTGCATTTTCGAAGTCATTTCAAATTAATTTAGATTCGAAAATCAGCATTGAAGAATTAGAAGCTATTTTAAAAGAAGAATACGAATATAAAATTGAAGAAATTGCTTTTAAAGATCAGGAAGCTTTAGAAGATTTACGCTCTATATATGTTCCAAAAAGCAAAACTTTATTACTTTCTACCGAAATTGATAATCCGCAAAAGGCTTTTATTTTAGCCAAAGAAATTGCTTATAATTACTTAAAAATTTCAGATCGGTTATTGACTTTCAGCTGGATTAAGTTTGAAAATTTTGATCAGGTTTTAAATAATTTTTACGCTTCTTATTTTGCAGGCGCTTTATTGCTGCCGAGAAAATTAATTGTAGATAAAATCAATCTTTTCCTTGAAAATGAAAATCCAAAACCTGAAGAATTTGTTGCTTTAATTGAAAGCTTTGAAGTTTCGCCCGAATCTTTTTATCAAAGATTAACCAATTTACTGCCGAAAGATTTTCAGCTGAAAAACTTATTCTTTTTAAGATTATCACACAAAATCGGTACAGATATTTATCAGATAAAAAAAGAATTACATATTACCAATCAGCAGGAGCCGCACGCCAACGAAACCAATGAACATTATTGCAGAAGATGGGTTTCGGTAAAAACGATAGAAGAATCAATCAGACAAAATAAACCACATTTTTTTGATGCACAAATATCGAGTTACGTAAATAGCGGAAACGAATATTTAGTTTTTTCATCGGCTACAAAAGATCCTTTTGCTGAAGATTGTATCCGCAGTATTTCAGTTGGAATTTTGATTAATTCCACGATGAAAAAGAAATTCAAATTCATCGATGGAAAACCGATTACTAAAAGATTAGTCGGTGTTACCTGCGAAACCTGCGGTATATTAGACTGCCTGGAAAGAGCTGCGCCGCCTGTTGTTTTAGAAAAAGAAAAAAGGCATAAAAATACAGATGATGTAGTGCAGCAGTTTATTAATCAGTATAGTTAGAATATTATGAAATATATAGCTTTAATCATCCCGTTGTTTTTTATTAATTTTAATAATCAGGAAAATTACAAACTTAAAGACCGTTATAATTATTTAATTGAAGACAACAATTCCTATATTCTAAAAGATAAAATTACTTTTAAGGATAGTGTTTTTGTTTTTGACAATAAATATATGCCAAAGGGAAAAATTTCTTATGGGAAAAGTTTAATCCTATTGGAGAATTTCATAAATACTGATTTAATTTTAAGTATTCAAAAAGATCAAGTCTTAAAAGACACTATTGAATTTTACATGCACGATAAGAACAGTTCTTCTGCAAATTACCTTGATGAAGTCACTGGGAAAGGAAAATTAATCAAAATCCAATAATTCATCACAATCTTGTTATCTCGGCGAAGGAGTGATGACAAACCGGGTGGCTCGCTTCGTCTTTAAGTGAAAATAAGTCTTCAAACTTTGAGTCTTTTTCTCAGAATGCCAACAACTTAGAACCTGAGTATCTTTTTTCTTAATCTACATTAAGTGCTTTTCATTGACCTTGATATTATCTTTGTACTATAAAATTAAAACACACGAAATCATGGAAAATATAGTATTACATAAAGCAGAAACAAGAGGAAATGCAAATCACGGATGGTTAAATGCTTATCACAGTTTTAGTTTTGCAAGCTGGTACAATCCGGACAGAATTCAGTTTGGAGCGCTTCGAGTTTTAAACGATGACACGATTGCTGCCGGAATGGGATTTGGAACACATCCACACGATAACATGGAAATTATTACAATTCCGTTAGAAGGTGATTTGGCCCACAAAGACAGCATGGGAAATACTGAAGTGATCAAAAACGGAGATATTCAGGTAATGAGTGCCGGAACAGGAATTCAGCATAGCGAGTTTAACCCAAATGCAGATCAGCAGACTAAATTATTACAGATTTGGCTGTTTCCAAATAAAAGAAATGTTACACCACGTTATCAGCAGATTACTTTAAATGTTTACGACAGACATAATAAATTAGCACAGGTTTTATCACCAAATGCAGATGACGAAGGAGTTTGGATTCATCAGGATGCCTGGTTTCAAATGGGAAATTTTGATTCAGGTTTAACTACGGAATATAAAATCAAAAAAGATGGAAACGGAGTTTACGCTTTCGTTTTAAAAGGAAATGTGACCATCAACGGTCAGGAATTAAACTCTCGTGACGCCGTTGGAATTTCAGGAACTGATACTTTAAATATTAAAGCAAACACAGACGCTGAATTTTTATTGATGGACATTCCGATGAATTATTAATTCAAGATTACAATTAATATTTTTTTCTAAACGATACATAAGCTGACTTTCAGCTTATTATCGTTTATTTTTTTACCCAAATTTTATCAGAACTCAAAAAGAAAACGTATTTTTATAAGTGAAAATAGGTTTTATTTACTCCCACTAACCATTTAAAATTTTCAATCATGAATCCAAACGACTTAACTAAGGAATACACAAACGGAGAAGTAACTATAGTTTGGCAATCCGGAAAATGCATACATTCTGCCAATTGCGTAAAAAATAATCCGGATGTATTTCATCCAAAAGAAAAACCCTGGATTCTTCCGGAAAAATCTACAACTGAAAAAATCATTAATACTATTGATAAATGTCCGTCGGGAGCTTTGACTTATTACATGAATAATAGTAAATAACCGTACAGCTTTGCTCAAAGTGACAAAATCCAACAATATCAGCATAAATGTGATAATCAAAAAGTTATCACATTTTTCATTTCTTAATCTAGGTTAAGTGCTTCAGGACAACTGTCATTGTAACTTTGTCCTATCAAAATGAAATTAATTATTTAAAAAAATAAAATTATGGCAACTACAAAATGGTCAATTGACCCAACACATTCAGAAATTGGTTTTAAAGTTAAACACATGATGTTTACTAATGTTTCAGGAAAATTTGGAACTTACGACGCTTCTGCGATTACAGAAGGTGATAATTTTGAAAATGCAGATTTCAGTTTTTCTGCAGATATCGCGTCAATTGATACAGCAAATGCAGATCGTGACGGGCATTTAAGAAGCGGAGATTTCTTTGATGCAGAAAATCACCCAAAATTAACTTTCAAATCTTCTTCATTCAAAAAAATCAATGAAGGAAGTTATGAAATCACTGGAGATCTGGATATTAAAGGTGTTTCAAAAA
Organism: Flavobacterium sp. Root901; assembly: GCF_001429765.1. Classification (GTDB taxonomy): domain Bacteria; phylum Bacteroidota; class Bacteroidia; order Flavobacteriales; family Flavobacteriaceae; genus Flavobacterium. The sequence continues at coordinate 96,164 of NZ_LMJB01000008.1, read as the reverse complement.
CTGTAACTTTCCCTGTAGAATACAGTGGAATCCTAACTGATCCTTGGGGAAATACAAAAGTAGGTTTAAGCATTGAAGGAAAAATTAATCGTAAAGATTGGGGATTAAACTGGAACTCTGCTCTTGAAACTGGAGGAGTTTTAGTTGGTGAAGAAGTAAAATTAAATATCGAATTACAATTCGTAAAACAAGCTTAATCTTTTGGTTTTAGATTAAAAATTGGTTGGTTAAAAGCCCTGTACTAAAAAAGTTCAGGGCTTTTTTTTTGTTTGCCGCGAATTACACGAATTGCACTAATTTTTTCTCACCGGAACTTGAATATTTTAGCCACAGATTAAAAGATTTCCACAGATTAAAAATCTTTTTAATCCTTTTAATCTGTGGCAATAAAAAAATAATTCGTGCAATTCGTGTAATTCGTGGCAAACTATCGCACAGTATTTCTAAACTCTGTTGGCGACAAGCCGGTTTGTTTTTTAAAAAATCTGGAGAAATACGAATAATCTTCATAGCCGACTTTTAAAGCAACTTCGTTTATTGCTAATTGTTTATCAATCAGCATTCTTTTAATTTCAAGGATTACACGGTCTGTAATAACTTCAGTAGCCGTTTTTTGCAGAATTTCATTGCAGATTCTGTTTAAGTGTTTTAATGTTATATTTAATTTTTCCGCATAAAATGATGGTAATTTCTCCGTCCTGAAATACTCTTCCAAAAGTGATTCAAATTTATTGATCTTAATGTTGTACGAATGCGTTTGATGTGAATACGTTTCGATATATTTTCTGGCTACTTCAATATGAATAGAATCTAACAAATTGAGCATTTTATCTAACTGATATTTATTGTTTTGATTGTTTTCCTGAATTAATAAATCAAAATAGGGCTGGATTTTCTGAATTTCTTTTTCCTCAAAAACCATTTCTGGCCTGTTATGAATAGAATGATAAAAATTATAGTCGTTGATATTCTTTTGTCCGAAATATAAATTATAAAGCTCCTGAGAAAATATAACCACAAATCCTTCTATATCTTCAGACAATTTCCAATGATGCATTTGTCCGGGCTGCAGCACAAATAAACTTCCTCTTTTTATTTCAAACTGATCAAAATCGACCTCGTGAAATCCGGAACCATTTGTAAAAAATACCATCAAATACGAATCATGCCGATGCGGTTCTTCTACAAAACTGTGATTTTTCAGATGCTCTTTAAACGTATTCACATAAAAATCGCGATGAATATCGTTGCAGCTAAAATTCTGAACACTGTAAATTGGGTATTTTTTCATAACAAATGTCTTTATTGTGCTATAATAAGCGAAGATATAAAAAAGACTTTTATCTTGCTCATAATTACCTTTGTATAAATAAAAAACATCAAAGTCATGTCAAATTCATTAACTCATATTTTAAGCAACGAATGTCCTGTTTGTCATAAAGGAAAAGTTTTTAAAGACAAGAATATTTTTCTGAATTTCAGTTTACCAAAAATGAATGAGTACTGCAGTCACTGTCACTATAAATTCCAAAAAGAACCTGGTTATTTCTTTGGCGCTATGTATGTTAATTACGGATTAACAGTCGCACAAGGAATCGCTACTTATTGTATTGCGCAGTTTTTCTTTGAGAAAAATTTTGATTTAAGAATCATTCCTATAATTGCCGTAGTTATTACTTTACTTACTTCTTTTAACCTCCGATTTTCGAGATTAGCGTGGATTTATATGTTTAAGGATTATACGAAATAAAAAAATAGTACTTTTGCCTTCCAATTGAAACTAATTTTCAATTTTAAAAAAAAATAAAAATTAAATTAGACAAATGAAAGCATACGTATTTCCGGGTCAGGGCGCACAGTTTACAGGAATGGGCAAAGACTTATATGAAAACTCGGCTTTAGCCAAAGAATTATTCGAAAAAGCGAATGAAATTTTAGGTTTCAGAATTACTGATATCATGTTTGAAGGTACTGCCGAAGAACTAAAAGAAACTAAAGTAACACAGCCAGCAGTATTTTTACACTCTGTTATTTTAGCTAAAACCATAGAAGATTTTAAACCTGAAATGGTTGCGGGACACTCATTAGGAGAATTCTCTGCTTTGGTTGCTAACGGAACTTTATCTTTTGAAGATGGTCTTAAATTGGTTTCTCAGCGTGCTTTGGCAATGCAGAAAGCCTGCGAAATCACTCCATCAACAATGGCTGCAGTTTTAGGTTTAGCAGATAATATTGTCGAAGAAGTCTGCGCTTCTATTGATGGAGTTGTGGTAGCTGCAAACTACAACTGCCCGGGACAATTAGTAATTTCCGGAGAAACTACTGCTGTTGAAAAAGCCTGCGAAGCAATGAAAGCTGCGGGAGCAAAACGTGCTTTAATTTTACCAGTAGGAGGAGCATTTCACTCGCCAATGATGGAACCTGCAAGAGAAGAATTGGCTGCTGCGATTGAAGCAACAACTTTCTCAACTCCAATCTGCCCAGTGTATCAAAATGTTACTGCAAATGCGGTTTCTGATGCAAACGAAATTAAAAAGAATTTAATTATTCAGCTGACTGCTCCTGTAAAATGGACACAATCTGTACAGCAAATGATTGCTGATGGTGCTACTTTATTTACTGAAGTTGGTCCTGGAAAAGTATTAGCTGGTTTGATTAATAAAATTGATAAAGAAGCTGTTACTGCTAATGCTTAATTTAGTTTGCAGTCGCAGTTTTAAGTTTTTAGCTTAAGTATAAATTAAAAAATCCCTAATTCATTTATTTATGAATTAGGGATTTTTACTGTTAGATGCGCTGCAGTACATCTCTACGAATACTTAATATTATTTTTCCAAGGATAAAACTCTATTCTTTTGTGCATTTTATTTTTAAATTCATCAGATGTTAAACCTTTTTCGAATTCAACATCAAAATCAAAAGTTTTAAAATCTATCCCTTTGGGTTTTGTCAACTTTATTGCTTTTCTCGTTTTCTTTATTTGCATTCATAATAATCACCTTCTTTATAAATCAAGTTTACAATAAACTGGCTGAACAAAAACTCAATCTACAGATTTTTCTTTCTTTTTGTAATTGATAATAAAAACTCCCAAAATAATCAAGATTGTGGCAATTACAAACTCAACGGTTATTTTCTCATTCAAAAGAAGCCAGCCTAAAAATACCGCTATTATGGTATTAATGTATGATAAAATAGAAACCTGAACCGCCGTAACATGTTTCAGCGCATAGTTATAACTAAAAAATGCAATCACCGATCCGAAAATCGACAAATACAAGGCAGCACCTATACTGGTTAAACTCCACGAACTTACATCTGGATTTGGAGAAAAAATACAAGCTAAAACCAATTGGATACAAGAAGCAATTGAAAACTGATAGAATAGATTCAATACTATATTTTTCGATTTATTTCCGTGAAGTTTAGTGTAAATTGTACCTGCTGCCCAGGCTGAAATTGCAAAGGCCATAAAAGTCATTCCGTTTCTATAATCTGCATCAAAAAATGACCCGAGTCCGTCCTTAAATATTAAGACAACTCCGAAGAAACCTATGATTACACCCATAAATCCCCTAAGACTCATCTTTTGTAATCCAAACAAAATACTGCCCAGAAAAATAAGTATGGGAGATAAGGCGCTAATTACAGATGCTAATCCGCTTGGTAAAGTCTGCTCTGCAATTGTTGTAAAACCATTTGCAATTACAAGCATTAAAACCGATGTAACAAGCTGAAGTTTGAAATTTTCCCATCCAATCCATTTCAATTCTTTTCGGAATAATAAAATTATCATCATTATTAACCCTGCCAAACCCTGACGAATTGAAGTTACAAACCAGGGCGGAATTGTTTCTACAGCAACTCTGATTCCCAAAAATGTAGTTCCCCAAATAATTCCAACTGCCGATAGGGCAAATATTAATTTATAATCTAAACTTTGTTTCATAATAAAGTATCCTTAAAAAAAAGTCCCAAAATATATTGCTATAATTTGGGACCTTAAAATTTATAATTTTAATATAAGAAATTATTTACTCCTTACTTTTTGTTCCCATTTCCAGGCGCTCGCCATTGCTTCGTCTAAGCTCAATTCTGCCTTCCATCCTAAAACATTATTTGCTTTATCTGTATTTGCGTATGCTTCTGTAATATCACCTTCGCGTCTCGGCATAATCTTATACGGAAGCTTTTTATCGCTTACTTTTTCAAAACTATGAATGACCTCCAGAACAGAACTTCCTTTACCGGTACCTAAATTAAAAGTTTCCACTTTAGCTAAATTCTTCTTATTTAACAAACGCTGTAAAGCAATAACGTGCGCTTTTGCCAAATCGACAACATGAATATAATCACGCACTGCTGTTCCGTCCGGCGTTGGATAATCGTTTCCAAAAACAGACAATTCCTGACGCAGTCCTACTCCGGTCTGTGTAATAAATGGAACTAAATTTTGAGGAACTCCTAAAGGCAGCTCACCAATTTCTGCCGTTTCATGCGCTCCTACAGGATTAAAATAACGCAATAATATGGCACTGATATTAGTAACTTTAGCCGTATCGGTAATGATTTCTTCGCCAATCTGTTTTGTATTTCCGTAAGGAGACATTGCAGCCTGAACCGGTGCATCTTCTGTAATTGGCATTTTTTCGGCCTGACCGTAAACTGTACAAGACGAACTAAAAATAAAACTTGCCTCAGCTTTTTGCTGTAATTCCTGCAACAGATAAACCAAACTGCTAATGTTGTTTTCATAATACAACAAAGGCTGCTCAACACTTTCTCCAACCGCTTTTGAAGCTGCAAAATGAATTACCCCAGTAACATCATTATGTTTTTTGAAGAAATCCCGAACGGCACTTTTTTCTCTTAAATCAATTTTTTCGAATAAAGGTGTTTTTCCCGTTATGGCTGTAATTCCTTTTAAAACATCTTCTGAAGAATTAGAAAGATTATCAATTATCACAACTTCAAAGCCTTCATTTTGCAATTCGACTACAGTGTGAGAACCAATAAATCCTAATCCTCCGGTTACTAATACTTTCATTTATTTGGTTGTTTTTGTGGTTATTCTGGCTGTTAATTATTTATTTAAAAATTCTAAAACAGAATCTGTAATAAATTTAATTTGTTCATCGTCAAGTTCAGTGTGCATTGGCAGAGCAATTACTTCTTGTACTAATTGATTTGTAACAGGAAATTGTTCTTCTTTATAACGCGGATCCAAATATGCTTTTTGAGAGTGCAGCGGAATCGGATAATATATTGCACACGGAATTCCCTTATCTAATAAATGCTGCATTAAAGCATTTCTGTCTGCATCTTTAATTCGTAATACATATTGATGAAAAACGTGGTCATTTTCATTTGAATCAAAATCCGGCGTAACAATATGTTCATTTCCTGCAAAAGCGGCATTGTATTTTGCTGCTGCTAAACGGCGTGCTTTATTATATTCATCTAACAATGGCAGTTTTGCATTTAAAACTCCTGCCTGAATACTGTCTAAACGAGAATTTACCCCTACCACATCATGATGATAACGCTCATACATACCGTGATTTACGATTCCGCGAATAATGTGTGCTAATTTATCATCATTGGTAAAAATTGCTCCTCCATCTCCATAACAACCTAAATTTTTAGAAGGAAAAAATGAAGTTGCCGCAACATGACCAATTGTTCCAACTTTGGTTTTTTGCCCAGATTTAGAAACATAATCTGCCCCGATAGCCTGGGCATTATCTTCAATTACATATAAATTATGCTCTTTTGCGATTTCCATGATCGCATCCATATTAGCAGCACGGCCAAATAAATGAACCGGAACAATTGCCTTGGTTTTTGGTGTAATTGCTTTTTTTACTGCCTCAATATCAATATTCATATTATGCAGATCAACATCAACCAAAACCGGAGTTAACTGTAATAATGCAATAACCTCAACAGTAGCCGCAAATGTAAAATCAGCAGTAATTACCTCGTCTCCGGGTTTTAGATCTAATCCCATCATCGCGATTTGAAGGGCATCAGTTCCGTTTGCACAAGGAATTACATGTTTTGCTCCCAAATAATCTTCAAGATTTTTTTGAAACTGATGAACCAAAGGTCCGTTTATATAAGTATTTGTATCTAAAACTTCCTGAATTGAAGCATCTACTGTAGATTTTATCTTTTCATATTGACTTTTTAAGTCAACCATTTGTATTTTTTTCATTTTCGATATTATTTAAAAAAGCCTTTCTGTTAAACCAGAATGTCAGAAAGAAGGAACAAAAATAGTTATTAATACCTTCAAACCAATGAAAATAAACGAAAGAAATGTAATTTAGCCGCAAAAATTACCAGATGCTTTTTTTATACAATTTAGCTGTTTCTTTAGCAGCGTTTTTTCTTAAAATAGTCGCGTTTTTTAGTCCGAAAATTAAGCTTTTTGTGGAAGGCCGGAAAAATGTATTTTCTATTTTAGAAGAAAAAATAAAACCCGGAGATAAAACAATTTGGTTTCACTCTGCTTCTCTTGGCGAATACGAACAAGGGCTTCCGATTATTGAAAAAATTAAAGAAAAATATCCTTCACATAAAATTATTGTTACTTTCTTTTCGCCTTCAGGATATGAAGTAAGGAAAAACAATAACATTGCAGACATTACAATTTATCTGCCTTTGGACACAAAGAGCAATGCTAAAAAATTTTTAAAAATAGTTCATCCTGAATTTGCTTTTTTCATTAAATATGAATTTTGGCTTAACTATTTACATGAGCTGGAAAAAAGTAAAACCCCGACTTATCTGATTTCAGGAATTTTTAGAGACAGTCAAATGTTTTTTAAATGGTACGGAGGTTTTTACAGAAAAGCACTGAAAGCTTTTACATATTTTTTTGTGCAGAATGAAAGTTCAAAACAAAAAATTGAAGCAATTGGGTTTAAAAATGTAATTGTTTCCGGAGACACGCGATTTGACAGAGTTGCTGCTATTTTGGAAAGAGACAATACTCTTGATTTTATTGAGAATTTCAAAAATAACCAGCAAACCATTGTTATTGGAAGTTCCTGGCCAAAAGATGAGATTTTAATATCTGAATACATTAACCAGGCACCGGATAATGTAAAATTTATTATTGCCCCACATAATATAAAAGCAGATCAAATTGCAAACCTGAAATCGAAAATTACAAAACCAACAGTTTTGTTTTCAGAAAAAGATAACAAAGATTTATCGCAATATAATGTCTTTATAATTGACACAATCGGCATTCTGACAAAAATATATAGTTACGGAACGATAGCTTATGTTGGCGGCGGATTTGGAAATCCGGGAATTCATAATATTTTGGAACCGGCAGCATTTGGAATGCCAATTATAATTGGCCCTAATTATTCTAATTTTGCAGAAGCCGTTTCTCTGGTCGGGCTGCAAGGATGTATGGCAATTTCTACTTTTTCTGAATTAAAGGAAATTTTAGATCGTTTATTGAACGACAAAAATCTTTTGGCTCAAAAAAGCAATATCAGCCGTTCTTTTATTCAGGACAATAAAGGAGCCACAGATACGATCATGAAAATTGTCTCTTAACAGAATTAATCTCACTATTTTTCCAGACGATTTTCTAATTAAAAACGCAGAAATTGAATGTTTTCAATATATGGATTTTAAGCAATTATACTTAAAAAGCAAAATAAACTGCAATTAAGATAAATAAAACAGCCAATTCAACTACAGAATATTCAACAAAAAATTATTTACACAAAATATTAAATAATTTAAGAAAATTTTATAATTTTGGCATATTCTTTGATAAATAAGATAAACGTGAACAAGGAAAATATTTTAAAAAAAAAGTGAAAAAATATTTTACATATTAAAAAATTTATATCTTTGCCACGAATTAATAATTAACCTTTTATAATAAAGTAAGATGAAAAAAGTATTTTTAAGTTTAGCTGTTGTTGCTGTTTTAACTGTTGTATCTTGTAAAAAAGCTGATGCTGCTGCTGAGCCAGCTGCTGATTCTACAGCTGTTGCTGTTGATTCTGCTGCTGCTGTAGTTGATTCTGCTGCTGCAACTGTTGATTCTGCTGCTGCTAAAGTTGACTCTGCTGCTACAAAAGTAGAAGATGCTGCTAAAGAAGCAAAAAAATAATTAGAACTTAAATTCTAAAGATTTTAAAACCATCGAAATCGATGGTTTTTTTTTGACCAAAACTCAACATTTGGTTATTTTACAAATAAAAAAAAGCGTTCACCAAAATGAACGCTTTTTTTTATTCTACTTCCTCTTCTTCAAAAATTTCTTCATCCTCAAAAATGGATTCATTCGAAGAAAAATCTAAAATCTCCGCTTTAGAGGCATATGTCATGATTTCTTTTATTCCTTTCTGCAAAAGCAATTCTGTGGTGTATTTTCGACTGGTTGCAAAGTGAACATCATTCAGCATTAATTTAAAAAAATATTTACCTCCAGAGCCCTTAAATTTTAAAAATTTAGAAAACTCAATTGTCTTTTTAAACCTTTCAATATCTTCTTCACATTCAAACCTTAATTCATAACTCAAACTGGTAAAAATAACCTTCCCTTTTCTTGAAGTAAAAACAAACTTATATTCATCATTAAACCGCCTGCTAATTACAAAAGCACCCATATTTGAATTTATATTTTAGATTGTTGATTTTGATTGAATCTTAGAATCTTAGAATCTTAGAATCTTTAATAAATTTACTGCGTAAATTTATTAGTTACAAGTTTTATCAATAAAAAAAGCCTCTTCAAAAGAAGAGGCTTTAGTACTCAGAGCGGGACTTGAACCCGCACGAACATTGCTGTTCACTGGATTTTAAGTCCAGCGTGTCTACCAATTTCACCATCCGAGCATTAAACTTTTAAATGTTTCTTTAGCTGATTTTAAAAAAAATTAACTAAACACAACACCATTCAAGCGTATATGGTTTTGAGCGAAAAACGGGGCTCGAACCCGCGACCTCGACCTTGGCAAGGTCGCGCTCTACCAACTGAGCTATTTTCGCGTTTTCAAATTCTGTTTAAGAACCGCAACACTATATTTGTTTCGTATTGCGAGTGCAAATTTAGGACATTTATTCAATTAAACAAGCCTTTTTTCAAAAAAAAATTCACTTATTTTATAACATTCTGATAACCTAAACTTTAAACTTAAAAGTTTTTTGAAATTTATTTCTTAGTCAGCATTCTCTTGATCTCGTTAAGCTTCATCAGGGCTTCGACCGGAGTAATGGCATTAATATCGAGACTTAAAATCTCTTCTTTTATTTCTTCCAGCAAAGGATCATCGAGATTAAAGAAACTCATTTGAATTTCATCGCTTGAAGATTTTATTCCATTTAAAGCATCACTGGAATGATCTTTTTCTAATTTTTTTAAAAGTTTCTGTGCTTTTGAAATAACCAGCTGCGGCATTCCGGCCATTTTTGCTACGTGAATTCCAAAACTATGGGCACTTCCGCCTTTTAGAAGCTTTCTAACAAAAAGAACCGTATCTTTTAATTCCTTTACCGCAACGTTATAATTTTGAATCCTTGGCAGCAGTTCTGTCATTTCATTTAATTCGTGATAATGCGTTGCAAATAATGTTTTAGATTTTGACGGATGTTCATGCAAAAACTCAGCAATTGCCCATGCGATCGAAATTCCGTCATAGGTACTGGTTCCTCTTCCAATCTCATCTAAAAGCACCAGACTGCGATCTGAAATATTATTCAAAATCGAAGCTGTTTCATTCATTTCTACCATAAAAGTCGATTCTCCCATCGAAATATTATCAGAAGCCCCTACTCTTGTAAATATTTTATCTACAATTCCCATTCGTACGCTGTCTGCCGGAACAAAACTTCCCATTTGGGCCAATAATACAATTAAAGCTGTCTGCCTTAAAATTGCCGATTTACCAGACATATTGGGTCCGGTAATCATAATTATCTGCTGTGTTTCCCTGTCCAGAAAAACATCGTTTGCAATGTACGGAGTTCCAACCGGTAATTGTTTTTCTATTACAGGATGCCTGCCGTTTTTTATATCTAATTCAAAAGTATCATCAATTTCCGGACAAACATATTGATTTTCAACAGCCATTTGTGTAAAAGAACACAAACAGTCTAATTGCGCAACTAAGTAAGCGTTCATTTGAACAGGTTTAATATAGGTCGCAATCCAGGCAACTAACTGCTCAAAAAGTTCCGATTCGATTTTATAAATTTTTTCCTCGGCACCTAAAATTTTCGTTTCATATTCTTTTAATTCCTCTGTAATGTAACGTTCTGCATTTACTAAGGTCTGTTTACGAATCCACTCTTCCGGAACTTTATCTTTATGTGTATTTCGAACTTCAATATAATATCCAAAAACATTATTAAATGATATTTTTAAAGAAGAAATCCCTGTTCTCTCTGATTCTCTCTTTTCTATTCCTTCTAAAAACTCTTTTCCGGATGTTGAAATTGCTCTTAATTCATCTAATTCTTCATTCACACCAGATGCAATGGCATTTCCTTTTGAAATAGCCACCGGCGCATCCTGATTTAAAGTGTTTTTAATTTTTTCGCGAAGCAAATCACACGAATGCAGGCTGTCTCCAATAACTTTAACTGCTTCCTGCGGACTTTCGAGTGCTAATTTTTTAATTGGAATAATTGCATCCAGCGATTCTTTTAGATAAACAATTTCACGAGGAGAAACTTTTCCCGCTGCAATTTTAGAAATCAAACGCTCTAAATCGGAAACCTGCTTGATCTGATATTGAATGTTCTGTAAAATTTCCTGATTTGATTTCAGATATGAAACCACATCATGACGTCCTTTTATTTTATTAGCATCTTTAAGCGGAAGTGCCAGCCAGCGTTTTAGTAAACGTCCGCCCATTGGCGAAAGCGTTCTGTCAATTACATCTAAAAGTGTTACCGCATTTGGATTATAACTGTGATACAATTCTAAATTTCTAATCGTAAAACGGTCCATCCAGACATAGGCATCTTCTGCAATTCGCTGAATAGCTGTAATATGCTGTATTTTGTTATGTTGTGTTTCTGACAAATAGTACAAAATTGCACCCGCAGAAATAATTCCTTCTTTTAATTCTTCTACTCCAAAACCTTTTAAAGAGTTGGTCTGAAAATGTTTCGTCAGGATTTCCAGCGCATAATCTTCTTTATAGATCCAGTCCTCGAGATAAAAACTGTGAAAGTCTTCTCCAAAAGCAGCTTTAAATTCGCTTTTACAGTTTTTTGGAACCAAAACTTCACTTGGGCTAAAGTTCTGAAGTAATTTGTCAATATACTCTGCATTTCCCTGTGCTGTCAAAAATTCTCCTGTAGAAACATCTAAAAATGAAACTCCAATATTTTTGCCGGCAAAACAAATTGATGCCAGAAAGTTATTTGTTTTAGAATGCAGTACTTCATCGTTTAGAGAAACTCCAGGCGTAACAAGTTCTGTAACACCTCTTTTAACGATAGTTTTTGTCATTTTAGGATCTTCAAGCTGATCGCAGATTGCAACACGAAGTCCGGCCTTAACCAATTTTGGCAAATATGTATTTACGGAATGATGCGGAAAACCGGCAAGAGCGGTTTCTGTATCAGACCCTGCACCTCTTTTAGTTAATGTAATTCCAAGAATTTTAGAAGCTCTAATGGCGTCTTCCCCAAAGGTTTCATAAAAATCCCCTACTCTGAAAAGCAGACATGCATCAGGATATTTTCTCTTGATTTCATTGTACTGTTTCATTAAAGGTGTTTCTTTCACCACTTTTTCTTTAGCTGCCAAAATTGATATATTTTTAAATGAAAATTAAGACAGCGAATTTATAATTTTTTAACGGCATATCGAAGGCTTCAAAAATTAAAATATTTTAAGATTTTTTTATGTTCAGATATAAGAATTTTATATAGCTTTGTTCATCATTAAAAAAGACCCTTAAAGATGAAAAAAATAATCTTATTCGCTATGTTAGCTGTAGCTGGTATCACAGCTACTAACGCACAAACTACTAAAAAAAGTAGTAATAAAGCAGCAAAAGTTGCTAAAGTTGAAGGTGCAGGAATGCTTTTCGAAACAGAAACTATCGATTACGGAACTATCGCTCATAACGCTGACGGTAAGAGAGAATTTGTTTTTGTAAACAACGGAACAAAACCTTTGATCATTACTAATACTCAAGGATCTTGCGGTTGTACAGTTCCTACTACACCAAAAGAGCCAATTGCTCCGGGAGCTAAAGGTATTATTGGTGTTAAATATGCTACTGACAGAGTTGGTGCATTTACAAAAACTGTAACTGTTACTTCTAACGCTGAAGGACAACCTACAAAAGTACTTACAATTAAAGGTACAGTTTTACCAGATCCAGTAAAAAGCTAATCTGAAAAACATTTAAAATATCAAAAAAGCTTCCTTACCTTTGGAAGCTTTTTTTATGACCTGAATTTACTCCAATGAGAAAACTTGAAAATAGTGAACTAGAACGAAAATCAATTGAAGATTTTAAAAACTCAGACAAAACACCTTTAATATTGGTTTTGGATGATATTCGCAGTTTACACAATATTGGTTCTGTATTTAGAACCGCAGATGCTTTTTTGATCGAAAAAATAATCCTTTGCGGTATTACAGCTGTACCTCCTAATAAGGAAATTCACAAAACTGCCCTTGGCGCAACTGAAACTGTCGCATGGGAACATCATGAAAATGTTTTGGAAGTGATTGAAAATCTTAAAAAAGAAAACGTTTTGACACTTGCTATTGAACAAGTGGAAAGCGCCATTTTTCTTCAGGATTTTAAAGTAGAGAAAAACCAAAAATACGCTCTTGTTTTTGGAAACGAAGTGTATGGCGTAGCCCAGGAAGCAGTTGCAATTTGTGATGGCTGTATCGAAATTCCACAGTTGGGAACAAAACATTCTTTAAATATTTCTGTAAGCGCCGGAATTGTCGTTTGGGATTTATTTCAAAAATTAAACTGGCCAAATAACAGTTAGAGAATAATTTTCACAAAAAAATGTGATTTTTGAATTAGTACCAGTCTTTAAATGTTAGAAATATAAATATATTTTTTTATTATTATAAAATTGATACTTTTATAAAATGAAAACTATCAATCTTATAAAAATAACCACAATATTACTTGCTTTAAGCCTTAACCAGACTTATGCAGTTGAAAAAAACACAATTAAAAATAAAAATATAGTTGTAAACCCTAACGATACTCTTAAGTCAAATAAAAAACAAGGTACAAAGCTAAATTTTGCTGTTACACCGCCCGTTATTAAAGCAGCTGGCGATCAGTTATACTGCCCTCAAACGACTTTAAAAATTGTTACTGATGTAACTATTACGCACGATCCAACTGAACCGGCTACTCAGGCCGTTTATATTCAGATTTCATCTGGTTATTCCAGCGGCTTTGATCTTCTTGAACTTTCAAATCCAGCCGCTCACCCTTCAATTACAACAAACTGGGACGCTGTGGCGGGAAAATTAAAATTGTCAAGCCCAATAGGAGTTGATGTTTTATATACTGAATTTGTTGCCGCTATTAAAGATGTCGTTTATACTAATTCCTCAGCGACGGCTTCGGGAACCAAAACTTTTTCTATAACAATAGGCCAGGCAAACTATCTGCCTTCAACACAACATTTTTATTTATTCGTTCCAAGTATTGGAATTACATGGACAAGTGCCAAATCTGCAGCAGAAGCTAGTACTTATTATGGTTTAAAAGGATATTTAGCTACCATTTTATCTCAGGATGAAGCGCAATTAATTGGCGAGCAGGCTTCGGGAACCGGATGGATTGGAGGAAGCGATGCAGAAACCGAAGGCGTTTGGAAATGGGTTACAGGTCCGGAAGCAGGAACTGTAATGAGTTATACTTTCTGGAATAGCGGAGAACCAAACAATCAGGGCGACGAAGATTATGCACATATTACACAACCCGGAATTGGAATAAGAGGTTCATGGAATGACCTTTCCAATACTGGTTCATTAACCTCCGGTGATCCTTATCAGCCAAAAGGATATGTTGTAGAATATGGCGGAATGCCCGGAGAAGCTCCGTTAGAAATTGCAGCGAGTACAAAAATCACAATTCCGGTTGTAACACAGGCGGCAAACCCTGCTCCTGTATGCGATTCAGGAATTTTTACCTTTACTGCTAATGCAACTCTCGGCGCAACCATAAGCTGGTATGATGCAGCTGTTGGAGGAAATTTATTAGGAACAGGAAATACTTATACAACTCCGGTAATAAATACAACAACAACTTATTATGTTGATGCTGGCTGCGCATCCAACAGAAAATCTGTTACGGCAACGGTAAACAAAACCCCATCAACGCCTGTTGCGGGCCAGTCTGTTTATTCAAGCTGCGGACCCGGATCTGTAACTATTACAGCTTCTTCTGATATCGGAATTATAAATTGGTTTACAACGGCTTCTGGCGGAACAAGTGTTTTTACAGGAACGAGTTTTACAACACCAACTATTTCTTCAAATACAACATATTATGCCGAAGCTTCTAACTCTGGCTGTGTTAATACAAACCGTACTGCGGTAAATATTGAAATTTACACTCCGCCAGTTGTTTCTGATGTAACGGTGGCTTTATGCCAATTTCAAACTGTAACGCTGGATGCGGGAATTTCAGGAATGAATTATCTATGGTCAAATGGTGCTGCAACACAAACAATCGTTGTCTCTCAAGGCGGAACTTATACTGTAGTGGTAACAAGTCCGGCACCGGAAAATTGTTCAAGTACGAAAAAGGTAACTGTGGAGGAGCATCAGGTTCCGGAAATAGATAAAGTTGACGTAAGCGGAACCCGTGTTGTAATTTATCTTAAAAAACAAAATCCTTATTTTGAATTTTCTGTAGACGGAGTTAATTTTCAGGATTCAAATGTTTTTTATGATGTTCCAGGCGGACTCAGAACGGCTTATGCCCGCGAGAAAAGCGGCTGCGGAGGTGATACACAAAATTTTGTTGTTCTGGTTTTCCCGCCATTTTTTACTCCGAATAATGATTCTTACAATGATTTATGGGAAGTAACAGGAATGGAAAATTATCCACAGGCAGAAGTAACTATTTTTGACCGTTACGGTAAACTTGTAGCACAATTAAATGCTTCAAAAATGAGTTGGGACGGGACTTTTGAAAGAGCGCCGCTTCCGGCTTCAGATTATTGGTACGCTTTAAAAATAGACAATACAAAACCAATTCTAAGAGGACATTTTACTCTAAAGAGATAAATTTAATCAGATAATGTGTCAATTAGAAAATGAGATAATTAAACTATATTTCAAAGAAGTATCTAATTGACACATTCTCCAATTATCTGATTAGCTCAATTTCTTCTGGATTTCATTCAATACAAAAATATAATCTTCCTGCTTTTTTACAAAGTCACGGTCAGAAACATCAATAATCAAAACATTCAAATCGGCTTGGGATTTAATGTATTCCAAATATCCATTATTAATTTTATCCAAATATTCGGCTTCAATATTTTGCTCATAATTTCGGCCCCTTTTTTTAATATTTTGAAGCAAACGATCTGTATTCTGATACAAATAAATATACAAATCAGGCTTTGGCATTTCTTTATAAATAATATCGAATAAGTTTCGGTACAAACGATATTCGTCTTCCTGCAAAGTTATTTTAGCAAAAATCAACGATTTAAAAATATGATAATCGGCTACAATAAAATCTTTAAATAAATCAAATTGTGCCAAATCATCTGATAATTGCTGGTAACGATCAGCCAGAAAAGACATTTCAAGCGGAAATGCATATCGGTTTTGATCCTTATAAAATTTAGGCAGAAACGGATTGTCTGCAAAACGTTCCAAAACAGTTTTTGCATTAAAATCATCCGCAATTTTATTCACCAAAGTTGTTTTTCCGGCACCAATATTTCCTTCAAAAGCTATGTAATTAAACTTTTCTAACGGAATTTCACTCAAAGGACATTTCAAATCCTGAACAACGGTACAAACGCTGTCGTCTGGCGAAATGGCTATTAGTTCCGAAACAGATTTGTGGAAAACCGGATGTTTCCAGTCTAATTTTAAATCCTGTAAGGGCAGTAAAACAAAATTTCGATTTTGCATTAAGGGATGCGGAATATGAAGTTTTTCGGTATCAATAATTTCATCATCAAAAACAATTACATCAACATCAATAATGCGCGATTGGTAACCTTCCTGATTTGACCTGATCCTTCCTAATTGTTTTTCGACCTTTAAAACCTGATTTAATATTTTTTGTGCAGATGAAGCAGTATGCAAAAGCAAAGCGCAATTATAAAATGCATCACTCTCAAAACCCCACGCAGGCGTTTCATAAAGCTTAGAAACCCTGATTACAGTTCCCACTTCCTGATGTATCAGATCGATACAACTTTTAATGTTTTCTAACCTGTTTCCCTGGTTGCTGCCTATAGATAAAACGACTTGATGCTGTGATTTCATAATTAATGCAAATTAACTAAAACTATTTTAGAATTAACCAATATATTTGTGAACGGCACATTCAATGAATTAAAATTTATGTGCGAAATTTGTAACAAATAGCCCATTAACGCTACTTATTAAAAAAATATAATTATGAAGTTTTTAGGAAATGTAATTGCCACTGTTATTGGTATTTTTGTATTTATCATGCTTTTCTTTTTTGGAGCAATCCTAATTGGAACCATTTTTGGAGGAGACGACAAAGTTTCTGTTAAAAATGATTCCGTTATAGAATTAGATTTAAAACAAATTGATAATGATTACGCAGGAAAATATAAAGATCCCTGGGTAACCGTTTTTTCAGATAAACAAAGAGTTGGATTAACTGATGTTATTAATGCGATTGAAGCAGCAGAAAAAGATGACAACATTAAAGGAATTTCTATCTTAAATGATCAGTCTTCTTTAGGGCTTGCGCAATATAAAGATTTAAGAAATGCTCTGGAAAACTTTAAAAAATCAGGAAAATTTGTTTTGGCTTATGCCAATACATATTCACAAAAAGAATATTATCTAAATTCTGTTGCAAATAAAATTTATTTGAATCCGGCAGGAGATTTAGATTTTAAAGGCCTTTCATCTGAAGTGATGTTCTTTAAAGATTTTCAGGAAAAATCAGGAATTCACATGGAAGTGATTCGTCACGGAAAATACAAAAGTGCCGTTGAGCCATTCTTAGAAAATAAAATGAGTGATGCCAACCGAGAACAGGTTACAGCACTTTTAAATTCAATTTGGTCAACAATTTGCAGCGATATTTCAAAAAGCAGAAATATTCCGGTTGATAAATTAAACCAAATCGCAAACGGTTTACTGGCCAGAACTCCGGAAATGGCAAAAGCACAGCATTTAGTTGACATTGTAGCTTATGAAGATGTTTATCACCAAGCGATTAGAAAAGCTTTGAAAGTTAATGATGATGAAGATTATAATAAAATTTCGATTTTAGACTACACTCAAAATCATGTAACAACTGCTTTAACCAATATTGCTGACAATCAAATCGCTATTATTTACGCTCAAGGCGAAATTGCTAGCGGCGAAGGCGACGTAAATGTTATTGGTGAAGGTTCAATGCGCCGTTCTCTTCAGGAAGCCAGAAAAAATGAAGATGTAAAAGCTATCGTTTTAAGAATTGACAGTCCGGGAGGAAGCGCCCTGACTTCTGATTTAATCTGGAGAGAAATTGAGATTACCAAAAAGGTAAAACCGGTTATTGTTTCAATGGGAAATTATGCCGCATCAGGAGGTTATTATATTGCCTGCAACGCTAATAAAATTTATGCAGAAAGCAATACAATTACAGGTTCGATTGGAGTTTTTGGTGTATTGCCTAATTTCAGTCCGCTTGCAAACAAATTAGGAATTAATACAGAACAGGTAAAAACGCACGAAAACTCAGCAAATTACAGTCCGTTTGTTCCAGTTGATGAAAAATTCAAAGCTTTTACACTTGAAAGCGTCGAACAGATTTACAAAACTTTTGTTACGCATGTTGCCGAAGGGCGCAAAATGAGTTTTGATCAGGTTGATGCTATTGCACAAGGAAGAGTATGGTCTGGATCT
Source organism: Flavobacterium sp. Root901 (assembly GCF_001429765.1). Lineage (GTDB taxonomy): Bacteria > Bacteroidota > Bacteroidia > Flavobacteriales > Flavobacteriaceae > Flavobacterium. The sequence continues at coordinate 78,055 of NZ_LMJB01000008.1, read as the reverse complement.
GAGGCAGTAAAAATTGGACTGGTAGATAAAATTGGCGGTTTGAATGATGCCATTGCTGAGGCTGCAAAAATCGCAAAAATCAAAGATTTTACCACTCAGAATTACCCTGAATACGAAAAAACATTTGGCGATTTAATGGGCAGTCTTCCATTTGCACAATCTAAGGAAGCTTTTATTAAAGAAGAAATTGGTGAAGAAAATTATTTACTGATTGAGCAGGTTAAAAGACTTCAGAGACAAAAAGGTGTTCAGGCAATGATGCCTTTCGGAATAGACATTAAATAATTCCACTTAAAAATGAAAAATATATTGCTGATTTTGACCGTTTTGTTTTTGACAAACATAAATGCTCAAAATCCAAAACAAGATACATTTAAAGAAACTAATGTTACTTTAAAAATCAATATTGACCAGCTTTATGGTACACTTACCATTCCTGATAATGTAAAGAAATGCCCGGCTGCATTAATTATTGCAGGCTCAGGGCCAACGGACAGAAACGGAAATAATCCGATGATGAAAAACAATTCCTTAAAAATGCTGGCCGAAGCACTGGCAAAAAACGGAATCGCATCTTTAAGATTTGACAAAAGAGGTATCGGAGAAAGTAAAGCGTCTGCAGTAACAGAATCTAGTTTGGTTTTTGAAAATTACACTGAAGATGTCAAAAGCTGGATTAACTTTTTGAAACAAGATAAACGTTTTACACAATTAACCGTTATTGGCCACAGCGAAGGCTCTTTGATTGGTATGATTGCCGGAGCAAAAGCCAATAAATTTATTTCGATTGCCGGAGCCGGAGAATCTGCAGATAAACTTATAAAATCCCAAATTTCTTCTAAAGGAAACAAACAATTAGAAGATATGACATTTCCAATTATTGACAGTTTGAAAAACGGAAATAAGGTAAATAAAGTTGATCCGCTTTTAAATTCCCTTTTCAGGGCCAGCATTCAGCCGTATTTAATTTCCTGGTTTAAATATGATCCGCAGGCAGAAATTAAAAAGTTAACGGTTCCTGTTTTAATTATTCAGGGGAATAATGATTTTCAGGTTTCTGTTAAGGATGCTGAAAACTTATCGAAAGCTAAAATAAATTCAGAATTAGTCATCGTAGATAAGATGAATCATATTATGAAAATAATTGATGGCGATAAACAGGCAAATATGGAAAGTTATAATAATGAAAACCTTCCTGTGTCTGAAACCATGATAGATAAAATTGTTTCCTTTATCAAAAAATAATCACAACAATAAAAAACTAAATCCGTTTGAAAAATATCAAGCGGATTTTTTTATTAAATATCAGCATATTTTTCCTACATAATTAAGAAAATTTTATCGCCGTACTTCAATAAAAAAACTATTTTTGCAAGAGTTAAACTCAAAAAATAAACCTCAAATCAATAAATATATGTTAAAGAAAATTTTAAAAATAACTGCCATTGTGCTAGTGGTCTTTGTCGCCGCATTATTTGCCATTCCGTACTTTTTTAAAGACCAGATTAAAGCCAAAATTGCAGAAGCAATCAACGAAAGTGTTGATGCCAAAGTTAGTTTTGCCGACGCTGATTTAAGCTTGTTTAAAAACTTTCCAAATGCAGCGGTTGGAATTGAAAAACTAGTTATCATAAACAAAGCACCTTTTGAAGGAGACACTTTGGTTTCATTAGGAGAATTAAACCTTAAAATGAGTATTAAAGAACTTTTTAAAGGAAAAGATGAACCGTTGAACATTCAGGGAATTACTTCTGAGAATGGATTAATCAACATTATTTTTAATAAAGATGGCGTTGGAAACTTTGACATTGCTTTAAAAGACAAAAAAGAAGATGATAAAAAAGATGACAAAAGCAGTCCTCTTGCTTTAAAAATCCAAAACTATAAAATTGAGAATTTCACTTTTAGATACATTGATCAGGGTTCTAAAATTAAAATGGTAATCGACAGTTTAAATCACGAAGGAACCGGAGATTTTACCAATTCAAAACTGGATTTAAACACCAAAACTACCGCTAAAGTATCTTTAGATATGGATAAAGTTAATTATATGAAAAATATAAAATTGACTTTAGATGCTGTTTTAGGAATTGATTTAGACCAAAGCAAATATACTTTTAAAGAAAACAAAGCTTTAATTAACCAGCTGCCTTTAGAGTTTGACGGATTTATCCAAATGGTTAAAGAAGGTCAGATTTATGACCTGAAATTTAAAACACCAACTTCGTCATTTACCAATTTCTTAGGATTAATTCCATCTGCTTATGCTTCAAGTCTTGATGGCGTAAAAACAACCGGAGAATTTACTGTTGTTGGTTTTGCAAAAGGAAAGCTAACAGATACGACAGTTCCGGCATTTAATATTGCCATTGCGTCAAACAATGCTTCATTTCAATACCCGAACTTACCAAAATCAGTTCAAAATATTGTAATTGATACTAAAATCATCAATGAAACCGGAATTCTAAACGACACTTATGTAAATCTTGATAAATTGTCTTTCAGAATCGATCAGGATGTTTTCAGTGCTAAAGCAAATGTGAGAAACATTACGGTAAACCCACTTGTAAATGCGGCCCTGAAAGGAACAATCAATTTAGCGAATCTTTCAAAAGCATATCCAATTAAAATGGATAAACCTTTGGCCGGAATTTTAAAAGCTGATGTTACTACTAATTTTGATATGGCTTCTGTTGAGAAAAGCCAATACCAAAACATCAAAAATGCCGGTACTATGAGTTTATCAGGATTTAAATATACTGATGAAAACAATAAATCTATGAATATCAGCACGGCTTTGGTTGAATTCAATCCAAGCACGATCAACCTGAAACAGTTCAATGCTACAACCGGAAAAAGTGATATTGCCATTAACGGAGTTCTGGAAAATTTCTACGGTTTTATGTTCAAGAAACAAGAACTTAAAGGAAACTTCAACATGAGTTCAAACCAATTGGCTGTTGATGACTTTATGACTTCCGGAGAACCGGCAAAAACAGAAACAAAAACACCTGCCAAACCAGCGGAAGCAATGAAAATCCCGGCATTTTTAAACTGTACCTTAAATGCAAAAGCGACAACAGTTTTATATGATAATTTAAAACTAAAAGATGTTTCGGGAAAACTGATTATTAAAGATGAAAAAGCACTTTTAGAAAACTTCAAAACATCAATTTTTGGAGGAACAATTGGCTTAACGGGAGCAGTTTCGACTAAAACAAAAGTGCCTACATTTGATATGAATCTAGGTTTCAATCAGGTTGATATTGCACAGACTTTTACTCAGTTGGACATGATGAAAAAGATCGCGCCAATTGCCGGAATTATTAACGGGAAATTAAATTCGACTATTAAATTAAACGGAAATTTAGATGAAAAAGAATTAACGCCGGATTTAAAATCAATTTCCGGAGATTTACTGGGACAATTGCTTTCAACAACAGTAAATGCTAAAAATTCTACTGTTTTAAATTCGTTATCTTCAAATATTAAATTTTTGGATTTAAACAAACTGAATTTAAACGATTTAAAAATGGCACTAAGTTTTGATGACGGAAAAGTAAATATAAAACCTTTTGATATTAAATATCAGGACATTAAAGTAACTGTTGGCGGAACGCATGGTTTTGACCAGACAATGAATTACAATTTAAAATTTGATGTTCCTGCTAAATATTTAGGAAGCGAAGCAAATGCTTTTATTGCAAAAATGTCTCCTGCAGATGCAGCGAAACTGCAAAACATTCCGATTAATGCAGTTGTTGGCGGAAACTTTTCAAACCCGAAAGTTACAACAGATATGAAAAGTGCAGTTTCGAGTTTAGCATCGCAGGTTGCCAATCAGCAAAAAGAGAAACTGACTCAAAAAGGTGCAGCAGCTTTGACAGATTTAATCAATAAAAATACAAAAGCTAAAGATACAACTCAGGCTGCAAAAACAGAGAAAGAACAAAAAACCCAGGAAACTACTAAAAAAGCAACCGACTTAATTAACGGGCTTTTCAAAAAGAAAAAATAAGTTTCAACCAATAAAAAAAACTGCTCCGTAAATTACTTTACGGAGCAGTTTTTTTTATACTTGATTCGAATTATTTGTTCAAAATTTTATTGACAGCATTTATATAATCGGGAATGCTTAATGTATTGGTATCAATTCCGACGCTGTTGTTGCCATATGGCTGGTATTTTTTAAGACTTGAAACCGAAAATAAACCTGCAGTTGGAGCTTTTGAAGCACTTGATAAATGCATAATTCCACTGTCTGCGCCTATAAACACATCAACATTTGCTAATACAGAACCAATTTCACGGATATCTTTGCTGTAAAAAGAAGGCGCCTGAAAATTAATTTGAGAAACATTTTCAACAGGCAGTACTTCAAAAATATTATGTTCCGGATATTCGTTTTTTAAAGCCGCATAAAACTCTTCCCACCATGAAACGGAATAGCATTTATCTCCTGTGGCAAAAGTAAAAATTGCAATTGTTTTCTTTTGCTGTTCAACAATAGTGTTTAGCAGTTCTTTTCCTTTTGAAATTTCTTCCTCAGATAATTTTAAATCCAAAAGAGGAACTGATTCTTTTTTGTCTTCTATTCCAAACTGACTTAAAAAATATCTTAAATTATAAACCGGATATTTTGCAATATGTTCGTGATCTGTATAATCTAACTGAACGTTCTCAGGGAGGTCTCCAAAGAATTTATATTTAGCATTTGAAAATTGAACAGCTAATCTGCCGGAAGAAGAGTTTTGATCAACATTAATTACGAGATCGTAATTCTGTTTTTTAATTAAAGTCCAGACTTTAAAGTATTTTACTAATTCCTTAAAAGGTTTTTTGGGAAGATCTATTATTTTATCGACACAATCGTATTTTTCCAGAACAATGGGAGCAAGAGTTCCTTTTACGAACAAATCGACTTTACAGCCTGGAAATGTGTGAGTAACTTCCTGAATAAGCGGTGTAACTAAAAGCAGGTTTCCAAGTCTGCCGTTGGGTCTGCAGATCAGTACTTTTTTAATTTTGCTTCTGTCAACCGTTCCGCTTTTGCTAACGTTTGTATTACCAATATTTTTAGTTAAAAGGCGCATTAATCCTCGCCTGACTTTATTAACGCTAATCTTTTTTACGTTACTCATGTGGTATTCTTTTTTTCGGGGGGTTATTTGAAGCAACAAAAATGTTTTAATTTCCAAAAACCAGAGACATTTCAATCGTTTCAAATGTATGCTCTTTTTTTTTGCAAAAGTAAAAGCTATCAATAAGGGATTATTACAAAATTGTAATCAAATTTATCAATATTCTCATTTTTGTGCTCCCGCACGAAATAAAAGTACAACAATTAACATAATAATATACAAAACATAGACCGGCAGTGATTAAAAATCGACAATCAGTCAAAAAGACTAGACGTTTATATGTACCACATAACCTTCTGAACCACGGATGTTAAAAACTGTTCCGTTTTCAAAAATCAAATATTGTCCCTTTATTCCAACCAGCCTGCCCTGAAATGACGGAGTCTTATCTAAATTTAAACTTGCTATTTTTGCAGGATAATTTAAAACAGGATAATTTAACTCGTAAACATCATTCTTTTGGCTGTAAAAATAGTCTTTTACCTCAGCAGGAATTAAATTTTCAACTTTCGATTTTTCAAAAATAAGATCGCAGGATTCTGTTGTACACTGCAGCATTTTTCTCCAGTTTGTTTTGTCTGCATAATAATTTTTCAGGGCTACCTCTGTAATTCCTGCAAGATAACGATTTGGCACTTCTACAATTGCAATTGCCTGAGTTGCACCCTGATCAATCCAGCGTGTCGGAACCTGACTTTTGCGTGTTACCCCAACTTTTATTTCACTTGATAAGGCCAAATAAACTACATGCGGCTGTAACTGAGCTTTTTGTTCATATTCTAAATCACGATCTGCAATTCCTAAATGGGCAGTACTCAATTCAGGCCTCATGATCCAATCTCCTACAGCAGGACTTGAATAAAAACAATCGTAACAAAATCCCTGTCTGAATATTTTTTTCTTTTTATTACAATTTAAACATTCAAAACCTGCAAAACTGATTTCAATTTCTTTGCCCAATAATTGATTTACATTTAAAAAACTATCTTCAAAAACTAGATAATATTGAATTGGGTTTCCAAGTTCAGTCTGCATTTTTGTAAGTACGCCTTGATATGTCATTATATTTAAATTGTAGAAATTAGATTTATAGATTTTAGATTGCTCCTGATTTTTAATTTGCCAATTGTTTTCAAAATCACTTTTTGAGTTAATCTTTAGTATATAATTAGTGGTTTTTATTACAAAAAAACACTATTTTTGATATAATGACAAAGTTAATATTTGCAGCCTGATATTCAAATTTTACATGAATCTAAATCAGCAATCTAAAATCTAAATTTACCCATGCCTCTATCAATAATAAATTCTTTCGCTTCCTGGGTCCTGAAACAAAGGATACATCAAATAGAACTTTTTTTAAAATACCCAAATGAAGTTCAGGAAGAACTATTACATAATTTATTATTGGCTTCAGAGAATACTGTTATCGGAAAAAAATATGAATTTGAATCCATAAAATCCTATCAGACTTTTGCAGAAAGAGTTCCTATTGCTTCTTATGAAGAATTACAGCCTTTAATTGAACGTACGCGTCAGGGAGAACAAGGCGTTTTTTGGGAAACTCCTATTAAATGGTTTGCAAAATCAAGCGGAACTACAAATGCAAAAAGCAAATTTATTCCCGTAAGTAATGAAGCACTTGAAGATTGTCATTATAAAGGAAGCAAGGATTTACTTTGTTTGTATTTGAATAATAATGAAGATTCTGAATTGTTTCTTGGGAAGAGTTTACGCCTTGGCGGAAGCTCTCAGATATATGAAAACAACAATACTTTTTTTGGAGATTTATCAGCAATTTTGATTGAAAACATGCCAATATGGGCCGAATTCAGCAGTACACCAAGCAGCAAAACTTCGTTGATGAGCGAATGGGAAACTAAAATTGCTGCCATTATCAATGAAACTAAAAATGAAAACGTAACCAGTTTTGCCGGGGTTCCTTCATGGATGCTTGTTTTAATGAATAAAGTACTGGAAAATACCGGAAAACAAAGCCTGCTGGAACTTTGGCCGAATCTTGAAGTTTACTTTCACGGAGGCGTAAGTTTTTCTCCTTATAAAGAACAGTACAAGAAGATTTTACCAAGCAAAGATTTTAAATATTACGAAATTTATAATGCATCAGAAGGATTTTTTGCGATCCAGGATTTGAATAATTCAAATGATTTATTGCTGATGCTGGATTACGGAATTTTCTATGAATTTATTCCAATGGAAACTTTTGGAACTCCAAACCAAAAAGTTATTCGTCTGGCCGATGTTGAATTGAATAAAAATTATGCGATCGTTATTACTACAAATTCAGGTTTATGGCGTTATTTAATTGGCGATACAGTTCGTTTTACTTCATTAAATCCATACAGAATCAGAGTTACCGGAAGAACCAAACATCATATTAATGTTTTTGGGGAAGAATTAATGGTGGAAAACACGGATCAGGCAATTGCCAAAGCTTGTCAGATCACTCAAACTGAAGTGATTGATTATACGGTTGCCCCTATTTTTATGCAGGACAAAGAAAAAGGTGCCCACGAATGGATGATTGAATTCAAACAAAAACCTGCCGACGTTGGTCTTTTTCAAAAAGTGCTGGATGAAACACTACAGACTTTAAATTCTGATTACGAAGCGAAACGTTATAATAACATGACTTTAAATCCTTTAGTAATTAATGTAGCCCGTGAAAACTTATTTTACGACTGGCTTAAAGAAAGAGACAAATTAGGCGGACAACATAAAATTCCGAGACTTTCAAACCAAAGAGATTATCTGGAGCAGTTGAAGGAGATGTCTGTTGTTAAAAGTTAGCCGAGAATTCCATTAATTGACACGAATTTTATTAAAGATTTTCCATAGCACCTAGCTTCAGCCAGGGGTTTCTTAATATATCTACCTAAGACTTTAGTCTAATTTTATATTCATGCGTAATTGTAGGTAAAGCCTTTTTCAATTATTTTCCCTCTAGCTAAAGCAGGAGGCTATTGATTACAAATCTGTTTTGTGATTTATTATTAAAAGCTTTTAATTAAGCATTTCTTAAGATGCCAATAATTTCCTGAATTTCTTTTTCAATTAATTTATCCTTTTTAACCAAAAGCCATAAGAATATCATAATAAGTTTTATTTGAAAATATAATTTCGCTAAAGCAGCATGAGGGATAGAAGTGGAAATCCTTTTGTGCCGGGGTTCGGCACAAAAGATTGTAACAGATAGCCCGACCCAGAGGGACATGCCATTATTAAGATTCTAAGCTGCTCAGGTTTTCTCAATATTACATCATATCGATATATCTGTCATGATATCCTAAAAGGTATAGAACTCCGTCAAGGCCTAAACTTGAAATTGAGGTTGAGGCACTTTCTTTTACTTTTGGTTTTGCGTGAAAAGCGATTCCGAGACCGGCTAAGTTTAGCATTGGCAAATCGTTTGCACCATCACCAACTGCGATTGTCTGGTTGATGTGGATTCCTTCTTTTTCAGCAATTGCTTTTAAGTGTTCTGCTTTTTTTTGTCCGTCTACGATGTCACCAATATACTTTCCGGTTAATTTACCGTCTTTGATTTCCAGTTGATTGGCATGAACATAATCGATTCCTAATTCTTTTTGCAGATATTCTCCAAAATAGGTAAATCCTCCCGACAGAATAGCTGTTTTATATCCGTAATATTTTAAGGCTTTCATTAAACGGTGCGCACCTTGTGTTATTGGTAATTTTTCGGCAACAGATCGTAATACTTCTTCGCTCAAACCTTCCAGCAAGGCCATACGCTGTTTGAAACTTTCGTTAAAATCAATTTCACCGTTCATCGCTGATTCTGTAATTGCCCTAACCTGCGGCCCTACTCCGTTGAGCTCTGCCAGTTCATCGATAACTTCGGTTTGGATTAATGTTGAATCCATATCAAAACAAACCAAACGACGGTTTCTTCTGTAAATATTATCTTCCTGGAAAGAAATATCAACATTTAAAGTTCTTGAAATCTCCATAAAACTTGCCGTCATGACAATTTTATTTACAATTTCGCCTGTTACAGATAATTGAATGCAAGAACGTGGATATTCTTCTTTTTCTACAATTGAAGTTCTTCCTGTTAATCGTATAATCGAATCGATATTTAAATTTTGATCTGACATTATTTTAGTAACTGCTGCCAATTGAGAAGCGGCTAGTTTTTCGCCTAAAATATTGATAATATATCGCTGCTTAGATTGAGATTTTACCCATTTTTCGTAATCTTCGATAGAGATTGGGATGAATTTTACTTTAATTTCCAATTCGTAAGCTTTGAATAATAAGTCTTTTAGAACAGGTGCAGATGAAGAACCGGCAGCAATTTCGAATAAAATTCCCAGAGAAAGTGTATCGTGAATATCAGCCTGGCCAATATCTAAAATATTAGCATCGTAAGCTGCCAACACCGCTGTTAAACCCGCTGTAACCCCTATTTTATCGTGTCCTGAAACTTTTAATAAAATAATTTCTTTATTATCCTCTACTGCCATTTTATTTTATTGATTTTGAAGCGACAAAAATCGGCAATCTCTAGGTGATAAAAAAGAATAATCCTTGTTTTTTTTGCAAAGAAAAAGCGCATATTCATGCGCTTTTTTAAGTAATTTAACAATAATGTCCAGTTATTAAAATAACATAACTTTTGAATTAGTTGTTAGGCTGGTTTTCGTCAAAGTTTACCATCCAGCTAATGCCGTATTTATCCTGAAACATCCCAAAGTATGCACCCCAAAATGTTTTATTCATAGGCATATATTCTTTTCCGCCTGCTGATAAACCGTTGTAAATTCGATCTGCTTCTTCGGTGCTGTCTACGTTTATCGAAATTTGAAAATTGCTGCCAAAAACAACATCTCCATATCTTGGATGGCTGTCACTACCCATTAAAATTGTATTTCCAATTGGCAGTGAAACGTGCATAATTCGATTTAAGGCTTCCTCAGAAAGTACTTCTCCTTCTTCTGCCGGTGCATCTTTATATTTCCCTATATACGGAAATTCTCCTCCAAAAACTGATTTGTAAAACAGGAATGCTTCTTCGCATGTTCCGTTAAACATTAAATACGGGTTTACTGTTGCCATGATTTTTGTTTTTTGTTTCTTTTTATTTTATTGTATTATGATTCTTCTGCTAATTGTTTTACTACTTCCAGACCTTTTGGAAAAACATCTTTAAAATAATCGACATATTTTTCGTTCGAATCGTTACTAGCAATCAAATCTGTAAATTCCTCATCCGGAATTAACCTGTACGTTTCCATTGCCCCGCTCCACTTTTTTGTTTCTTCGTCCAAATGCTGTTCTTTAAAATCTTTTATCTCGCCTATATGCTTAAAAGCCATATATTCATTAGGAGTTTTTTTATCGATAATACTATACATTCCTTCTCCGTTTGGCGACATAAAATGTATTTTATCTCCTTCATTCCAGTCGCTTATGGTATAAGAACCTTCACAAAAAACACTTGTCCATTTTTTATACGTTTCATCATTCCATAAAACATTCCAGATTTTTTCCGGAGAAGCTTTTATTCTTATTTTAAATTCTAATGTTTCCATAATTAAGATAATTTTGCAAAATCCATAAAAAGAACATTCCAGCGATGGCCGTCTAAATCTGCAAAACCACAGCCGTACATCCAGCCCTGGCTTTCTGCGGGATCAGCAAAAACAACTCCTCCGGCATCTTTTACTTTCTGAGCCAGTTCGTCAACTTCTTCTTTGCTTTCGGCATCAATTGAAATCAGAATTTCAGAGCTTGATTGAGTATCGGTAATTTTGTTTTGCGAAAAACCTTCAAAAAGTGATTCTTCAAATAACATTATTACAAAATGCCCTTCACCCACAACCATGCAGGTTGAACTTGGTGTATCATGCTGTTCATTAAAAGAGAAACCTATTTTCCAGAAAAAATCTTTTGCTTTTGCCACATTTTTCACAGGCAGATTTAACCATATTTGCTTTGTCATTTTTTGAAATTTTCGTTAAACATTTTTTTCACTGCAAAGATTTTCCATTTTAAATTCCACTTCCAATCTTTACAGCTTAAACCTTAAAAACTTAATTTGACTCAACGTAACTTTTAAAGTTATCCAGAATTGCCTGCCAGCCTCCACGCTGCATTTCTTCGGGATTTTGAGTTTCGGGCTCAAAACTTTCTGTTATTTCTACTCCTTCTAAAGTTTCTTTAAAAATAATTTCAACCTTTCTTCCGTCGGCCATAACATATTTTATTGTTTTATTGGGTTCCACGAAAGTATATTCTCCTTCAAAATCAAAACTCATACTGCCGTCCTTAGCTGCCATAGTCGATTTGAATTTTCCGCCTTGTTTAATATCATTTTCGGCATACGGTGTGTGCCAGTCCGGAGAGGCAAAGCTCCATTTTGTAATATGTTCAGGTAAAGTCCAAAATTCCCAAACTTTGTTTATCGACGCGTTAATTGTATTCTGTACTGTTATCATTTAGCTATATATTTAAAAATTACACTTATTTAAAATTTTCTACATATTTTTTAAAATTGTCAATTACGTTCTGACACCATTCTTTCTGCATACTCTCAGAATCCTGTTTTGCAGGCTCAAAAACTTCTATGATCTTTACCTTATCGCCCTGATCTTCAAAATGAATACTTCCGGTTCTGTTATCCAAAAGTTTATATTCTATTAACTGATGTTTTTCTATTTTAGTGTATTTTCCTTCAAAATTAAAACCCGCGCTTTTATCTTTGGCGGCCATTTCATATTTAAATTTACCATTTACCTTTAAATCATTTTCGGCATGCGGCGTGTACCATTCCTCAAAAGCATAATTCCAGTTTTGTATATGTTCCGGAAAAGTCCATAAATCCCAAATTTTATCTATGGAAGCATTAATGGTAGTTTGAACTGTAATCATTTTTTTCAATTTTGAATTCATTACACTTGACTCGGAATCTGGTTTTCATCCATATAAAAAACTTCCCAATGATGTCCATCAGGATCCAGAAAAGTTCTTTGATACATCCAGCCGTAATCTTGTGCTTTTCTATAATCAGTTCCGCCTGCTTTAACTGCTTTTTCAATCATCTCATCAACTTCTGTACGTGTTCCTAAAGAAATTGAAATAAGGGTTTCGCTCACTTTAGCAGAATCACAAATCTGCTTATCAGTAAATGTTTGATAAAACTCTTCTACCAAAAGCATAATATTGATAGTCTTGCTAATAACAATGCAAGCTCCTTTGTCATTTGTAAATTGCAGATTGGTTGAAAATCCTAAAGCATTAAAAAATTTAACTGCTCTATTTAAGTCTTTTACCGCCAGATTTAAAAAAATTTTTGTCTCCATAATATATAAAGTTACAATTATTTAAAACAAATTTAGAATTTTAAAACAGCCTTTAGGATACAATAAAAGTCAACTTTAGGGGCATTTAAGACAAAATACTTACATTTGTCTGTCAGTTAATTTTTCTAAAAACCACAAATCATGAGTAAGAAAGTAGGTTTGATCGTTCCTCACGACTATAAATTATTGAGCATAGCTGCTATTTTAGAAGTGTTTGAAACAGCAAATAAATTGAGTAATGCTGCTGAAAAACCATTTGAAATTAAAATTTTTCAACTGTCAGAACAAATCAATCAGCAACGATTGTTTGGATATGAAATTAATTCTGTTGAAGACTCTGATGCGATTTTAGATTTGATTTTGATTCCGGCTTTTACCACTGATAATATGAGTGAAATGATTGCCAAGAATAAAAAATTTATTCCGTGGTTACAAAAGCAGCATCAATCCGGATCTGAATTGGCAAGTTTTTGTACCGGTGCATTTTTATTTGCTGCTTCAGGATTATTAAACGAAAAATTGGCTACAACCCATGTAGATGCCTGCAGTGCTTTTACAAAAGCTTTTCCAATGGTGAAATTAAAACCGGAAGAAACCTTAACCGCAGATGGCAGTTTGTATACCAGCGGCGGATCGACCTCAACATTTCATTTGTTAATTCTTTTAGTTCAAAAATATTGCGGAAATGAAATTGCTGTTCAGATTGCGAAGATCTTCTCGATAGATTTAAATCGTTACAAACAAAGCTATTTCAGCACTTTCAGGCCAAATCATCTTCATAACGACACTTTGGTAGCAATGCTGCAGCAAAAAATTGAAAGTCAGTATCACAGCATCGAAAAACTGGAAGAAATAACCAAAGATATTCCAACAAGTGCCCGAAACATGACACGCCGTTTTAAACAGGTTACCGGAATTCCGCCAATTGAATATCTTCAGAATATCAGGGTTGAAAGCTCAAAAAAATATTTAGAACAAACGCAGCTTTCGATTTCAGAAATTATTGAAAAAACAGGTTATAATGACCCAAAAGCTTTTAGAAAAGTTTTTTATAAAATGGTAGGAATGAAACCTATTGAATATCGGGAAAAGTTTAGGGTTCAATAATATGGCAGCAGAAAAATTATTTTCAAAAAAACTTTAGTCCTGCTCTACGCTATATCTTTTGCTCTGAACCACAGAGCAAAAGGATGCCGCTTCGATCAGGGCTGACGAGTACTTTTTGTTTTCAAAATTTACATAAAACAAAAAAACCTGCCCAATAAATGAGCAGGTTTACAAGTTAACTTTGTCAAAGTTGTTTTAAGATTTAAGATGCAATCTCCATTCTTTTAAGTAAATTTTTACTCAAAGTATGTTCTGCATAATCTTTATCAATTGACAGGATTTTATCATCAGAACTTGGCAGTTCGTACATCGCATCTGTCAGGATTGCTTCACAAAGCGAACGAAGTCCGCGAGCTCCTAATTTATATTCTAAAGCTTTATCTACAATAAAATCCAAAGCTTCATCGGTAATGCTAAATTCAACTTCATCCATTAAAAATAACTTCTGATATTGTTTTACCAAAGCATTTTTAGGCTGCGTTAAAATTGCACGAAGTGTTTCTTTATCTAAAGGATCCATGTGCGTTAAAACTGGTAAACGACCAATTATTTCAGGAATCAGTCCAAAATCTTTAATGTCTTTTGGAATAATATATTGAAGTAAATTGTTTTTATCGATATTATCTACATTTTTGGAAGTTGAATATCCAACTGCCTGACGGTTTAAACGTTTAGAAATAATACGTTCAACTCCATCAAAAGCACCTCCTGCAATAAACAGGATATTTTGGGTATTTACTTCAACAAATTTTTGATCCGGATGTTTACGACCTCCTTTTGGCGGTACGTTTACAACTGTTCCTTCTAATAATTTCAATAAAGCCTGTTGTACACCTTCACCAGAAACGTCGCGAGTTATCGATGGATTATCGCTCTTGCGGGCAATTTTATCAATTTCATCAATAAATACAATTCCTCTTTCTGCTTTAGTTACATCATAATCGGCAGCCTGCAGAAGACGGGTTAAAATACTTTCAACATCTTCTCCAACATAACCGGCTTCTGTTAATACAGTTGCATCTACAATAGCCAAAGGAACGTCTAACATTTTTGCGATTGTTTTAGCAACCAATGTTTTTCCTGTTCCGGTTTGTCCTACCATAATGATGTTGCTTTTTTCAATTTCTACTTCATCGTCTAATTGCTGCTGCATTAAACGTTTATAGTGATTGTAAACTGCAACCGACATTACTTTTTTTGTCTGGTCCTGACCAATAACATATTGATCAAGGAAAGCCCTGATTTCTTTTGGTTTCTTTAAAATTAAGTCCCCAACAAGTTTTGCGCTTCCGCTTGACTTTAGTTCTTCTAAAACAATTCCGTGCGCCTGCTCAATACACTTATCACAGATATGCGCGTTGATACCGGCAATTAATAAATTAGTTTCTGGCTTTTTTCTTCCACAAAACGAACATTCTAATACTACTTTTGCCATTCTTTATTTAAGTTACTAAGCTGCAAAGATACTAAGTTTCTAAGCTTTTTTAAACTAAAACTTTAAAACTTAACCCCTTACAGCTTAATATTTTTTATTTTTTATTTTTTATTGATTTTAAATTAGTAAGATGCTTAAAACCTCAGCTCCTTAGTAACTTATAATCTTTTTAAAATTATCCTCTTCTTAATACTTCATCAATCATTCCGTATTCTTTTGCTTCGTCAGCAATCATCCAGTAGTCACGCTCACTGTCTTTGTGAACTCTCTCGAAAGACTGACCTGAATGTTGTGAAATGATGTGATACAATTCATCTTTTAATTTCAACATTTCACGTAAGTTGATTTCCATATCTGTTGCAACACCTTGTGCTCCTCCAGACGGCTGGTGAATCATTACTCTTGAATGCGGAAGAGCCGAACGTTTTCCTGCTGCTCCTGCACACAATAAAACTGCTCCCATAGAAGCTGCCATTCCTGTACAAATTGTGGCAACGTCTGGTTTGATAAACTGCATTGTATCGTAAATTCCCAATCCTGCGTAAACGCTTCCTCCCGGAGAATTTAAATAAATCTGGATATCTTTTGATGCATCAGCACTTTCTAAAAATAACAACTGCGCTTGTACCACATTTGCAATCTGGTCGTCGATCCCTGTTCCTAAAAAGATGATTCTGTCCATCATTAATCTTGAAAATACGTCTAGTATAGAAACATTTAATTGACGCTCTTCAATAATATTTGGAGTTAAATTCGTCGGCGTCATTGCGCTGATGATTTTGTCATAATACATGGCATTTACTCCGTGGTGCTTTGTAGCAAAATTTTTGAATTCTTTACCGTAGTTCATATGTATTTGTTCTAAGTTTTACGTTTATATGGTGTATACTTTTTTATTCTCTGCAAAGGTCATACCTTTTTATAAAGAATGTCAATATGTCTTCTTTTTAAGTTTCTGCAGTTTTGAGATATTAAATATCTATTTTTAGCTTACCACTCAAAACGTGAAATAAAAAAAGCGCCAGCAGATTTTCTGCTGACGCTCAAATATAATTATTTTTCAGAAATTATTCTCCGTAAGAAGCTGCAATAAATTCTTCGTATGTTACTTCTTTAGTTGTTGGATTTGCTTTCTCTTTGAATAAATCTAACAATTTAGCTGCTACAACCTGCTCAGAAAGTCTTTTTACTTCTTCCTGGTTAGATAAAACTCTTGCTACAATTCCCTGAACTTCTTCTTCAGTTGGGTTTGTCTGTCCAAATTGAGCCATTTGTTGTCTGATTGCGTTTGATGTAAACTCTTTCAAATCTTCAAATGTAATCTGGATATTGCTTTGAGCCATTGCTTTTCCTTCGATTAACTGGAAACGCAATCCTTTTTCAGATCTTGCGTATTCTACTTCAGCTTCTTCTGCAGAAAGTTTTTTCTCTCCAACAGTCTGAAGCCATTTTTTAAGGAATTCAGCCGGTAAATCGAATTTTGTATTTTCGATCAGGAAATCCTGAACATCTAATAATAATTTTTGGTCTGCCTGCTGCGCGAACTGAGCTTCAGCATCTTCTTTAATTTTAGCTTTTAATTCGTCTAAAGAAGCTACTTTTCCTTCACCAAAAAGTCTGTCAAATAATTCCTGGTTCAATTCTGCTAATTCAGCACCGTTGATAGCTTCGATTGTAAAGTTTACTTCGATATCTAAACCGTGAACATCATCATGAGATACTTTTAAGTAATCCATTAATTGGTGATCGTCTTCAAATAAACCTTTTGTGCTTACTGTAACAACATCTCCAACTTTTTTGCCGATGAATTTATCTCCGGCTTTTTTGTTGAAAGTAGAAACAGAAATTGTCGTTGTATTGCTGATACCTTTTTCTTCGTTTGTGAAAGTTCCGGTTAAATCTGAATCAGCTTCAACTTTATCCTGAGGAATTGGTTTTCCAAACTGTTTCTGGATACGCTCTACTTGTCCGTCGATTAATTTATCGTCAGCAGTAACGATGTATTTTACGATATTGTTTTTAGCTTCTAAATCAATTTCGAAGTTTGGTACTAAACCAATTTCGAATTCAAAAGTTAATTCTTCAGCATCCCAATTGAAGTTTGGATTTTCTTTTGGAAGCGGAGTACCTAAAAGATTTAATCTTTCAGACTGAATATAACGCTCCAAAGCCAAATCAACTACTTTTTTAACTTCTTCTTGTTTGACACTTTTTCCGTATTGTTTTTCAACAAGATCTTTAGGAACTTGTCCTTTTCTAAATCCTTTTACTTGCGCCAAAGGCATTTTTTCGTTGATTCTTTTTGCCACTTGACCTTTATAATCCATATGAACAACGTTCATTACAATTGTCTCGTTAACAGCGTCTATTGCTACTCTTTTAATATCCATCTTCTTCTTTAATTTACATAATAAAATTGGGTTGCAAAATTATAAAATTTTTGCAACCCAGCCAAGTTTTTAATCTATTGTATTTGAAGCAGTTTTAATCTGCTCCAATTAGTTTTATTTATCGTCGCCCAGTATTTTATAGGTGACAGACTGCAGAACAGACAAAATAATACTGAAAATTAATGCTGTCCAAAACGAATCGACTGCAAAACCTCCTACTATATTTGTACATAATAAAATAATTACAGCGTTAATAACCAATAAAAATAAGCCAAGTGTTACAACCGTTACCGGCAGTGTTAAAAGCACTAAAATTGGTTTTATAAAAATATTCAGCAATCCTAAAACTACCGCAACAATTACAGCTGTGCCAAAACTGGCGACATGAACACCTGACAAAAGGTTAGATAACAACAAAACCAGGGCAGCAGTTACAAGAAGTCTAAGTAATAATTTCATCGTTTTTATGATTTAAAATTTATTTAAAAATACTAAAATTTTTATGAAACTCACTACTCTTTTAAAAACTCTGTTGTCAGTTCAAAAAACATTTTTGGGTTTTCTGCATGCAGCCAGTGTCCTGCATTTGGAATAGTTTCTAATTTAAAATTAGGGAAATGTTTACGTATTTCATCCAGATCAGCATCCTGAATATAACCCGAATTTCCGCCTCTGATAAATAATGTTGGCTTATCAAAAGTTAAGTTTTCTGCCAAAGGTTTTCCAATAGCATCGAGATTATTATTAAAAACTTGCAAATTGAATCGGAATGCCAGTTGTCCCGGCTCTTTCCAATATAGATTTTTGAGTAAAAATTGTCTTGTTCCAAAATCTGAAACGTATTGCGCTACAATTTCTTCCACATCATTCCGACTAGGTTTTACAGAAAAGTCAACCGCATTTAATCCCGCCAGAATATCCTGATGGTGTTGTTTGTAAAATTTCGGCCCAATATCTGCCACAATCAGTTTATCAACTATTTCGGGATGTGTTGTGGCAAAAAGCATTGCTACCTTTCCTCCCATTGAATGCCCAAGAATATCAATCTTTGTTAAACCATTACCCTGACAGTATTCGTAAACATCCTGAACCATGGCTTCGTAGCTCCACTCGTCAGAATGGAAACTTCTTCCATGATTACGCAAATCTAAAATGTGAACCTGAAATCCCGCCTCTACATATTGTCCGGCTAATGTTTTCCAATTATCAGACATTCCAAGAAATCCGTGCATTATGATAAAGGGCTTTCCTTCTCCTTCTATTTTTGAGTAAAGCATAATTTTTATTTTTATTCTGAAGAATTACTTCAATTTATTCAAATACATATTTACCACATTATCTAAACCAAGATAAAGTGCTTCTGAAATTAAAGCGTGACCAATGGAAACTTCCAATAGTCCCGGAATATTTTGCTTAAAGAACTGGATATTATCCAAACTTAAATCGTGTCCCGCATTAATTCCCAATCCTAATTCGTTTGCTAATTCGGCAGCTTTAACATACGGATCGATTCCGTTTTTATTTCCTAAATCATATTGGTGTGCAAAAGCTTCTGTATACAATTCAATTCTGTCTGTTCCTGTTTTTTTTGCTCCTTCAATAATTTCCAAAACCGGATCAACAAAAATTGAAGTCCTGATTCCGTTTCTTTGAAATTCCTGAATAACTTCCGTTAAATAAGCCTGATTATTAATCGTGTCCCATCCGGCAGAAGATGTAATTGCCCCAATGGCATCCGGCACCAAAGTAACCTGATCTGGTTTGCATTCTAAAACCAAATCAATAAAATTATGCTGTGGATTTCCTTCAATATTATATTCTGTAGTAACAATTGTTTTTAAGTCGCGCGCATCCTGATAACGAATATGACGCTCATCCGGACGTGGATGAATCGTGATTCCCTGCCCTCCAAAACGCTGAATATCTACAGCAACTTTTAATAAATCAGGAACATTTCCGCCTCGTGCATTTCTCAGCGTTGCGATTTTATTGATATTAACACTTAACTTTGTCATATAAATAGATAATTAATTCAAGTAACACTATATTTGTTACGACAAAAATACAAAGTAAAACGCAGCTGTTTTTGGTATTTTTTGATTATTTTGCATCAAATATCTTCTATTGATTTATGACAGAAATTACAAACTATATCACAAATGATTTCAGAGCCATTGATAGTCAGGAAACGATAGCATCAATTCAGGACTTTTTTATTGATGTAAATTTTTCTCATTTCCCAATTTTAGAAGACGGGATTTTCATCGGAAGTATTTCTTCTGATGATGTTGAAACGTTTGACACAGATAAAAAAGCAATTGACTACAAATATACTTTAGAACGTTTTTTTGCCCGAAAATCTATGATTTGGCTGGATGTTCTTGAAGTATTTGCTAAAAACCACACCAATATTATTCCGGTGCTTGATGAAAATAATATCTATATAGGATATTATGAAATAGAAGACATTATGAAGTTTTTTCAGGAAACTCCATTTTTAAAAGAGCAAGGCGGAATTATTATTGTTCAAAAAGGTCTTTTGGATTATTCGATGAGCGAGGTAACGCAGATTGTTGAAAGCAACAATGGCAAAGTTTTAGGTTGTTTTATTTCTGAAGCCGATGTAGAGAATGTTCAGATCACTATAAAAATAGGTTTAGGAGCAATGAATGAAATTATTCAGACTTATAGAAGATATGGTTATGAAATTATTTCGGAACATCAGGAAGACACCTATATTAACAGCCTGAAAGAACGATCGGATTATTTAGATAAATACCTTAATATATAAATTATGAATGTGCCAGTGAGGAAATTAGTTAATTAGATATTTTCGCATTTCCCAATTATCTAATTGACACATTGACAAATTATTTAATTTAAAAAGAATGAAAATAGCCATTTACGGACAGTATTATCAAAACAGTACCGAACCTATTATAAAAGACATTTTCTCATTTTTCAATTCCAACAATGTAGAAATGGTAATTGAAGAAAATTTTCTGAAAATGCTTTACGAAAAGCAGCTGATAAAAAAAGAATACAAAACTTTTTCTCCAAGTACCGCTTTAGATAATAGTTTTGAAATGCTGATTAGTATTGGGGGCGACGGTACAATTTTAAGAGCCGCAGCCTTTGTTCGTAATTCCGGTGTTCCTTTATTAGGTATAAATGCAGGAAGATTAGGTTTTCTTGCTAAAGTTCAAAAAGAAAATATTGATAGTTTATTACAATATGTTACCGCTCAAAACTATACCACTTCTGAAAGGACTTTATTGGGCTTAAGCTGCGAACCGTATAATGAGGCTTTTGAAGAACTCAATTTTGCAATGAACGAAGTCACAGTGAGCAGAAAAGATACCACTTCGATGATTACTGTTGAAACGTATTTAAACAATGAATATTTAAATTCTTACTGGGCAGATGGCTTAATCATCTCAACACCAACCGGTTCTACAGGATATTCTCTTAGCTGCGGCGGACCAATATTAACGCCAGATGTAAAAAGTTTAGTAATTACGCCTATTGCCCCGCATAATTTAACTGCCAGACCACTTGTCATTCCGGATGATACAGAAATTACATTACGTGTAACAGGGAGAGAAGACCAATATCTGGTTTCATTAGATTCCAGGATTTCTTCTGTAAAAAACGAATCTGTTCTTAAAATAAAAAAAACAGATTATAAGATAAAAATGGTTGAAATTCCGGGAGAAACTTTCTTAAAAACGTTAAGAAACAAATTGCTCTGGGGAGAAGATAAGAGAAATTAATCTCTTTTCTTATTCATCACTATACGATAATACCACATTTTCTCGTTCTGCATATAGCGAATCAGATTAATTTGTTCAAAATCATAATGTAAGTTGAAAAAGAAGCACATTTATGCAAAGGAACTTTGATTCGTATCGATAATTATTATATTTGCACGCAATTCCGAATTAAATGAAGAAAATTTTTAATTTATTGTTATGTTTTTTCCCTTTTATCACACTTAATGCTCAAATAAATGAGCTTGGTGTTTTTATTGGCGGAAGCAACTTTGTTGGTGATGTTGGAAGCACAACTTATATTAACCCTAATAAACTGGCTTTAGGTGTTTTATACAAATGGAACAAAAGCCCAAGACACTCCTATCGTTTCTCTTATACACAATCTACAATAACCGGCAATGATTTAGATTCTAAAGAAACAGGGAGAAGCAACAGAGGATATCGTTTTGACAATGAGGTAAAAGAATTTTCTGCCGGTCTGGAATTCAATTTCTTCGATTTCAATCTTCATGATTACCATACAAAAGTTACTCCTTATATATATTCAGGTTTAAGCTTTTTCCTTTATGATGGTTTATACCGTTATGATACCAGTCCGAATGTAACGCAGAAGATCAATTCAAATTCCTTTGCCATACCAATGACACTGGGTATAAAATCGAACGTAACACCTCATTTTGTTATAGGAGCAGAAGTTGGTGCCCGATATACTTTTACCGATAATATTGATGGCAGTAATCCGGATACCAGCAATACATCCATCAAAAAATTTGGAAATTTAAATAATAATGACTGGTATGTCTTTTCAGGTATTACTTTAACTTATACCTTTGGACAAAAACCGTGCTACTGCGCAGAATAATAAATAATGAATTTACTAGACTCTATAGATCAATCTAACTTACCAAAACATCTGGCCATTATCATGGACGGAAACGGGCGATGGGCCAAACAACAAGGCTTTTTAAGAGCTTTTGGACACGAAAACGGCACTAAATCTGTAAAAAAGACCATTACAACCTGTGCCAAACTCGGCATTGAATATCTTACATTGTATGCTTTCTCTACAGAAAACTGGAATCGTCCTAAATTGGAAGTTGAAGCATTAATGAAAATTTTAATTAATTCTTTAAAAAAAGAGCTGGTTACGCTTCAGGAAAACAATATCAGACTTAATGCAATTGGTAATCTTGAGAAATTGCCAAAAAATGCTCAAAAAGAGCTTTTAGATGTAATTGATAAAACTAAAAACAATACCAGACTTACGTTAACCCTTGCTTTAAGTTACGGTTCCAGAGAGGAATTAGTAAATGCTGTTCGAACCATTAGTGATAAAGTTAAAAATAATATAATTTCAATAGACACTATTGACGATTTAATTATAAATGAGCATCTTTACACGCAAAATTTACCAGACGTAGATTTATTAATACGAACAAGTGGAGAACATAGAATAAGTAATTTTTTGCTTTGGCAGATTGCCTATGCAGAATTATATTTTACTAATGTGTTATGGCCAGACTTTAAAGATCAAGATTTATATGAGGCTATTATTAGTTATCAAAAAAGAGAACGTAGATTTGGAAAAACCAGTGAACAAATTAAATAAATTTTTAGTGTTACAAAAAAGAATACCGCAAATAGTCTGTACCCTTTTAATGCTGGGTAGTTTTTCACAAATTAAAGCTCAGGATAGAGTTCCTTTTGATCAAGGGAAAAAATATATTCTTGCTAAAGTCTCTGTTGTTGGTAAAATAAGCTTCAATGAGCAAACCGTTGTAACCTTCTCAGGCCTTCAGGCAGGGCAGGAAATTACTGTTCCTGGTGAGGAAATTACCGGAGCAATTAAAAAACTAGGAAAACTAGGTCTTTTTGATGAAATTGCTTTCTATATTAATAAAGTACAAAACGATAGTATTTATTTAGATTTAAATATTGTCGAGCTTCCTAAGTTAAACGAAGTTAAAATTACTGGCGTTAAGAAAAGTAAAATCGAAGGATTAATTAAGGATAACAATTTAACTAAGAATAAAATTGTAAACGAAAACTTAATTACAACGACCAAAAATTATATCGAAAATAAGTATAAAAAAGACGGTTTTTATAATACAAAAGTTGTCATTACCACTACTCCCGATACTACAGCCGGAAACATGGTTAATATGCTTGTAAGAGTAGATAAAGGTGACAAAGTTAAAATCAGCAGTATTGATTTCATTGGAAATAAGCAGCTTACAGATACCAAACTAAGAGCAGCAATGAAAGATACGAAACAAAAAAATCTGCTTCGTGTTTTTAAATCGTCAAAATTTATTCCTGAAAAATACAAAACTGACTTAGAAAAAGTTATCGCTGCCTATAAAGAAAAAGGGTATCGTGATGCACGTATTATTTATGACTCTGTTAGTTATAACAAAGACAAAAATATGCTTGCCATAAAAATTAATGTAGAAGAAGGAAACAAATATTACTTTGGAAATATTAAATTCTTAGGAAATACAGTTTATTCAGACCAACAGTTAAACCGTTATTTGGGAATCAAAAAAGGAGAAACATATAATGGTGTTTTATTAGAAAAAAGAATCGCTGATAACTCAAAACCTGACGGAGAAGATATCACGAACTTATATCAAAACAATGGTTATTTATTCTCTAAAATTAATGCCGTAGAGGTAAAAACTGTAAACGATACAATTGATTTTGAAATTAGAATTACCGAAGGTCCAATTGCTTATTTCAATAAAATTTATGTTACAGGAAATGACAAAACAAATGACCACGTAATTTATCGTGAGTTAAGAACTAAACCCGGAAATAAATACAGTAAAGAAGAATTAGTCAGAACTATTCGTGAAATTGGTCAATTAGGATTCTTTGATCCTGAGGCTATCAAACCGGAATTTAGAAATGTTGATCCTGCTGCAGGAACAGTAGATATTGAATATCAATTAGTAGAAAAAGGATCGAGCCAGGTTGAACTTCAGGGAGGTTATGGCGGTGGAGGGTTCATTGGAACCTTAGGTCTGTCTTTTAATAATTTCTCGGCAAGAAAATTATTTGACAAAGATGCTTACAAACCGCTTCCTATGGGAGACGGACAAAAAGTGGCGCTACGATTACAGGGAAGTACCTATTTCCAGACTTACAGTTTATCATTCTCTGAACCGTGGTTTGGAGGAAAAAAACCAGTTCAGTTCAGTTCTTCTATTTCTTATAGTAAACAGTTTAATTATAATTACACTACAAGAGAGGCAGATAAGAGCCAGAGCTTTAATATTTTTACCGTACAAGTTGGTTTAGCTAAACGTCTTACAGTGCCAGATGATTATTTTGTGCTTTCACAATCTGTAAGTTATCAGCATTATGATTTAAATAATTACTATACAGGATTATTTACATTTGGTAATGGAGCATCACGAAACCTGGCTTATACTATAGGACTTTCGAGAAGTAACAAAGGGGTTAACCCAATATTCCCAACTTATGGTTCTGAATTTAGTATTTCAGCAAAAGTAACACCTCCTTATTCTTTATTCAATAACATAGATTATGGAGATTTAGCCAATCAAAAAGAATACAAAACACACAACACCGGTGCAATGTATACTGGTGCAGACGGTCTGCCTGTAAATACTGGCGATTATACTAAAACTGAAACAATAAATGGTCAGGCAGGAACAGTAAGTGTAGGTTCTGACTTTAAAAGCGCTGATACTGATGTTGGAAAAGTTGACCAGAAGAAATACAACTGGCTAGAATACTATAAAGTTAAATTTAAAGCAGACTGGTATACTAAAATATACGGAAAATTAGTTTTAAGAACATTAACTGAGTTTGGTTTCTTAGGAGCTTATGATCAGGCAAGAGGTGTGGTTCCATTTGAGCGTTTCTATTTAGGTGGAGATGGTATGGCAAATTACTCTATGGATGGTAGAGAAACAATACAGTTAAGAGGTTATCCTAATAACTCATTAACACCAATTATTGAAGACAGAACAAGTTCAAGATATGGTCAGCAGATTGGAGCGACAATTTATAACAAATTCTCAATGGAGTTACGTTATCCAATTACGTTAAAATCATCTGCCTCTATTTATGCTTTGACGTTCTTAGAAGCCGGTTCATCATATCCAACCTTCAGAGATTATAATCCGTTTGATTTAAATCGTTCTGCTGGTGCTGGTTTACGTGTATTTATGCCTGCTTTTGGATTATTGGGAATTGATTTTGGTTATGGATTTGATGCTCTTCCAGGCTCAACAACAAACAAAGCAAACGGCTGGGAAACACATTTTATCATTGGACAACAGTTTTAGTGCTAATTTTATTACAAAGTTTAGTACATTTGGTTAAAAATTTCGAAATAAACATAATGTTATGAGAAGACAGGTTTTATTTATATTTTTAGCCTTGATTGTAGCAAATACAAGTCAGGCACAAGGAAAGACGACTAGGATTGGTTACATTGATATGGAATATATTTTGGAGAATGTTGCTGATTATAAAGAAGCAAAATCTCAGCTAGAACTAAAAGCCCAAAAATGGAAACAAGAAATTGAGGCTAAAAAATTAAACATTAATACGCTTAAGGAAAATCTTAAAGCTGAAAAAGCTTTACTGACTAAAGAATTAATCGATGAAAGAGAAACTGAAATTAAGTTTCTTGAAAATGAAATGCTGGAATATCAGCAAAAACAATTTGGAGCTGATGGAAATTTAATCAGACAGAAATCAGCATTGGCCAAGCCAATTCAGGATCAGGTTTTTACAGCCGTTCAGGATATTGCAGAAGCTAAAAATTATGATTTTATTTTTGACAAGTCATCAGATCTTACAATGCTTTTCAGCAATAAAAGATTTGACATCAGCGATCAGGTTTTAAGAGTCATCAACAGAGCCGACAAGAGAGAGCAATTGACTAAAAAACAATTGAAAGATCAGGAAGCCAAAGAGAGTAAGGAAAATGCAATTGATGAAAATCCTGCAATGGCTGACCGCCAGAAAGCATTGGATGAAAAAAGAACGGCAAGAGAAAAACTTATTGAAGACAGAAGGCTTGAACAGGAAGCTAAGAAAAAAGAATACGAAGACAGACGAAAAGCGCTTCAGGCAGAAAGAGAAGCTAAAAAAAATGGCACGGTTTCTGAAACTGTAAAATCAACGGAAGCATCTAAAACAACTGAAACATCAAAGTCTGCAGAACCTGCTAAAACAGGAGAAACGGCAAAACCTGCTGCTACAGGAACTGAAACAACAGAACCAGTTGTAGATAAAGCTGCGGAAAGACAAAAACTTTACGAACAGCGTAAAAAAGAATTAGAAGAAAGAAAGAAGAAGATACTCGAAGAACGAGAAGCGGCTAAAAAAGCTAAAGAAGCCGAAACACAAAAAACAAATACGACCAATAATTAATTAATATTTTAAAAAATGATGAAACAAATCAAAACTTTACTAATTGCTGCAATACTTATTTTAGGAGCAAGTAACACAATGAACGCACAGGCGAAGGTGGCCCATGTTGATGTTAGCGAGATTATGTCGAAAATGCCTGCTATGCTAGATGCTCAAAATCAACTGCAAAAATTAAGTGGTACATACGATGCTGAATACAAAAAAATGGTTGATGAATATCAAACTAAAATCAAAAAGTATGAAGCTGAAGCAGCAACTGTAACTGAAGCTGTAAACGGAGACCGTTCTAAAGAAGTGCAGGATATGCAGAAAAGAATTGTTGATTACAGAGACAATGCTCAAAAAGAACTTCAACAAAAAGAAACTGACATCGTAAAACCATTAATGGAAAAAGTAAGAGCTTCTATCCAAAAAGTTGGAAAAGCTAAAGGTTTCCAATATGTTTTAGATGGTTCTACTCTTTTATTAGCTGATGGTCCAAACATTACTGCTGATGTTAAAAAAGATTTAGGATTCTAATAATCGAATTCAATTAATTAAAACTGCTTAAATTTTAAAATTTAAGCAGTTTTTTTTTACATTTATTTAAAATTAAAATTCATCATTATTTTACAGTTTCAGGTAAATTGGAATATATTTTAATTTCAAAAATATTTAAATTTGTATCATGACAAATAATAATCCTATAGGTGTTTTCGACTCTGGTATTGGAGGAACTTCAATCTGGAAAGAAATTCACGATTTACTTCCAAACGAAAAAACAATTTACTTAGCCGATAGTAAAAATGCTCCTTATGGTCAAAAATCAAAAGAAGAGATTGTTGCATTAAGCAAAAAAAATGTCGAATTTTTACTTGATAATAATTGCAAATTAATTGTAGTAGCATGCAATACCGCTACAACAAATGCTATATGGGAACTCCGCAATGATTACGATATTCCGTTTATAGGAATTGAACCTGCGATTAAACCTGCTGCCAATAATTCTAAAACACAGGTTATTGGAATCCTGGCCACAAAAGGCACTTTAAACAGTGAATTATTTAATAAAACAGCAGAGATGTTTCAGCATACTACAATTATTGAACAGGTGGGTTATGGCTTGGTACAATTAATTGAAGATGGGAATTTATATTCGCCGGAAATGACTCAGTTATTAGAGTCATATCTACAGCCAATGATCGACGCTAATATCGATTATCTGGTTTTAGGCTGCAGTCATTATCCTTATTTAATTCCGCAGATCAAAAAAATACTTCCGGAACACATTAAAATTATCGACTCAGGAGAAGCCGTGGCAAGGCAGACACAAAATATTCTGCGTGAAAAAGTTGGTTTTACTACTGCCACAGAAAACAAGCCTGAATTTTATGTAAATTCAAATCCTGCAGTGCTTCGATCTATTTTAGAGGATAAATATCCGGTAATAGAAAAAGATTTTTAACGTTTAATCAAATTTTCGTTTGACAAACCAAATCCCGTCCAACGATAAATTAAGCGATAACTTATGGTAGTTTTCTTTGATCAGATCATTTGCCACTCTGCCCTTTTGCCCGTATGAATAGGAAATATTCAGCGACGAAAGTGTGCTTTCAATAGGCAGATTTATTCCAATAGAAACAGATGCATTATTGACTCTTTTTCCATCAACCTCAAGATAGCCTGTATCAAAATTGGCACCGGCAAAATATTGAATTCTGTCACGGTATTTTCTAAAATTCTTTTTTTCATCCAAATAAGAAAATCCCAAGGCAAATCGATCCTGATTTACAAATTCACCATATAAATCAGATTGTCTGGAATCTTTCCACAAACTTTTTTGATAGTCAAACGTTATATTCAAAGCTTTTTTAAACTTTTTGCTTATTCCAATGCCAACTTCCAAAGGCATATAATAATCATCAACATCAGAAGGAATATTGGACTCAATAGCGCCATAGACATTGTCAGTAACTGTTTCTACAGACTGCACTTTTGAACTTTTAATTTGTGCAGGTAACTTAAATGTTGTTCCAATAGTAAAAGTAGAATCGATTTTATACTGACCTCCTACCGTTGCACGAAAACCATTATAATCAGTTTTCTTATGGATGTTTGTAATTGAATTTAAAATTGTAAAAGTTCGGTCGTCTACAACATTTCCAAACAACAAAGCTGCAGAAGCCCCTACACTTAATTTTTCGCTAAAGCGATACCCATACGAAAAATCAAAATTATTTAATCCTCCGCTTCCTCCCGCTGTCAGGTAATAGGATTCGTTACTATCTGCAATAGGAAGCTGCAGATTCGAAATTTTATAAGATGCGCTTGAGTAAGGACGCAAAGCAATACTAAAACCTGATTTTTTGGTAACCGGAAATGCAAAAGCAAAATGAGAAAATTGAAAGTTATTACGTTTTTCACTTTTAGAACCGCTTTCGTATGTTGTTGCTATTGCTTTTCCTCCTACATCGAGCATAAAATGATTAAGAGGCATAAAACCTAATGAAGCAGGGTTCAAATTATTAATAAAATTAGCTGAAGGTAAAGCAATTCCAGATGTTCCAATTGAAGGAATCGAACCAAAATCAGAATCATATAAACTCCCTACACCATATAATGAATAAGGAGAACTGGATATACTTTGACAAAATGAAGTCAGCGACATTAAGAAGCAGACTAAAAAAAATAATTTATTTTTCATTTAATAGGAGATATAATAAACCTTAATTTGAATTTTGTTATCTGCATGTTTTTGATCTCCTAAAACAAGCCTGTTAACCGATTTGGAAATTCCGGGCAAGGTCAGGATTAATGCAGATCTTGAATCAGATGCTTTCAGCATTTCTTTTTGCAGAAAAGTTCCGAGCGGAATCGTGTATCCGATATTTTCATTAAACTCATCGCTTTTTTTATTTAAAATTCCATAGACAGCAGTTCCGGCGGCATTGGTCAAAGAACCGCTAATTCGGTTTAAATTATCGCCTACATAAACCTTTAAGGAATCTGCCAAAGGATATTTATCCGAATAAGAATTATTAATGGGTTTCAATAACAATTGCGCATCTACAATTGCTCCGTTACTGGAAATGTTTTTGAGTTGTTTTATATTCGGAAAATCAATTCGGCAGGCTACTCCTGTTCCAGACTGAATAAATCCCTGCTTATTGGTTAAAGAACTCGACAGTTTTTGACTCGAAATTGGCAGGTTCTGAATTATAGTTCCGGTTTTATCCAGAGAAATGGAATTAAACTGTGTTGATGTATTTGACATCAAAAAATCAATAAAAAAAGAATCGGCATCAGAATCATTTTGGTATTTTGAATAATAAAGCCTGACTTTGCTTGTAGAAGAACTAAATCCTATTACACTCGAAGAATTAGAAGTTGAAGGTACCAGAACCAATCCCTTCAAATATTCAATTAAATTATCTAATCCGGTAATTTCTCTTTTCTTTATTTTTTGAAAAAGAGCTTCCCCAAAATCATTATTCATTTTAATGTTGATAGAATCTTTTTCTGTTGGGCGTGGTTTATAAGAAATCGTTCCCAGGCTTTCGTCACTGTAACTCAACGTGGAGTTATTATAAAAGCTGTCATCATCAGTATTGGGTTTCACTTTCTGAGTTAATCTGTGAATGTCAAATTTTTGGACCTGTGTTGTATCTCCGTAATAATAATTATCATACTTTAAAATCATCGAAATAGAATCGAAAACAAAGTTGACTGCCTCAGTATCTGATCCCGAATTGTTTAATGCATATGAACTTGCGGAAAGCTGAAAATAACCGTTTGATTTTACTTTCCCAAAAACAGGATCATCATAGTTTCCTATTAAGATTCGACTTTGTGCAGACGTTACAAGTGAATCGAAATTTATTGTCGACATTTCTACCGTAACAGTGTCGATCATAACAACTTTATTATTCAGAGCTAAATAATCTGAACCAACTACAAATTCACCGGCATCCGTATCTGTACCACATGAAAATAGAGTAAAAGCAAAAACCAGCATTAATAAAAACTTGCGCATAAATCCATTTTTTGCACAAATATAAAAGGCGCTGTTCTGCACAACACTATAACATATACAGTCTCGGTTTTTTTGACTATAAACGGCTCAAAAACCTCTACAACAGATTAACGGAAACAAATATTTCATTCGACTGTAAAAAGCCCCGTTTTGTCTATCAAAAAGAGCCATACATATATCTTCTTTTTTTTAAAACCTTCTCCAACCTACTTTTGAACCAATAAAAAAATAATGAAAATAAGGTTTATAATTTGTTTGGTTTTTTTAGTGTCATTTTTGAATGTGAAGGCCCAGGAAAATTTTTCGGTAAATGTAAATTTAAAAACAGAACCTACTGACAATATAAATTTTACCGAAACAAATATCGGAATGTTGTTTAATAAAAAGATTAATTCAAAGAGTCAGATCACAAATACGTTAGAATATTCGAATTTGAATTTAAATTATGATTTAGACAAATATGTATCATTTCAAAACATAGAGCGATTGCAGAAGATTCAGGACAAACTTGAATTTTCACAGGAAATAACAAATTCAACAAGATTAAATTTTGAGGTTATTCCAACATTTAATTTTCAACAAAATGTAAGTTTTTCAGATTTTACACTTTTAGGAAGTTTTGAAATCTTTCAGAGATTGAATTCTAAAACAAGTTTAAGCGTTGGTGCTGCCAGAACGACCATTTTTGGTAATGCTAAATTTTTGCCGACTGCATCAATAAATTATAAACTAAACGACAAAACTGATTTAAAGATTGGTTTTCCGGATTCCAGGTTTTCTTATTCGAACAACATCAGAAATAAATTCATCATAAACAATAGTTTCAACGGAAGCTTTTACAATTTAAATATTCAAAATTATGAAGATAAAAATGCTTCTAAAGCGGTTTTATCACAAATGACAACATCATTTGAATATGAAAGAAATGTTGATAAAAACTGGTTTCTAAATTTTAAAGCCGGTTATGATTTTGACAAAAAATATAAACTGACAGACGATAAGAATAATACCGTGCATGATTTTAATATAAGCAGCGGATATATTTTAGGAATAGGCATCAAATACAAACAATAAATAAATTAATACACTATGAATAATCTAAAAAAAGGAATATTATTCGCTACCCTGCTTTCGAGCCTGTTTTTTGTAAGCTGCAGCAACGACGATGATGAAGATTTAATAGGAAACTGGATTAAAAAGTCTGCGTTTGACGGTCCTGCAAGATCTAGTGCAACAAGTTTTGTTATTGGAGATTTTGCTTATGTGGCAACCGGTTATACCGGAGACGAATATTTAAAAGATTTATGGGCTTACAATTCGACTGGGGATTATTGGGAACAAAAAGCAAATTTTGCAGGAGTTGGAAGAAGTTCCGCATCTGCTTTTACATTAAATGATAAAGGTTACGTTGGCCTTGGCTATGATGGAACTAATAAATTGAAAGATTTCTATCAATATGATCCAACAAGCAACAGCTGGACTCAAAAAGCTGATTTTGGCGGAACAGGCCGTTACGGTGCTGTTGGTTTTCAGGCTGGCGGAAAAGCTTTTTTCGGAACCGGTTATGACGGAAATTATTTAAAGGATTTTTATCAGTACGACAATCAGGCAAATACCTGGACTCTTGTAAACGGATTTAGCGGAAACAAAAGACGTAACGCAACTGTATTTATAATTTCAGATAAAGCATATTTAGTAACCGGGGTTAACAATGGTGTTTATCAGGAAGATTTCTGGGAATTTGATCCTGCAACTGATCTTTGGACAAGAAAAAGAGATATTGACAAAGACACAGATGATGATAACTCATGGAATGATGAATATGCTATTACAAGATCTAATGCTTCCAGTTTCTCAATGAATGGATTAGGATATGTTGTAGGCGGGGAAAACATTAAAACAGTTTGGGAATATAATCCTTCTACAGACCTTTGGGAAGAAAGAACACCAATGGAAGGCGCAACGAGAACAGATGCTGTTGGTTTTTCTATTAACAATCGCGGGTTTTATATGTTAGGAAGAGTAGGCTCAACTTACTTTGATGATGCATGGGAATTTAGACCGCAAGATGAACAAAGCGACGATGACAATTAATACGGCACAATTCTTCTGGAATAAAATCCAGAAGAATGTCTTGTTTTTGATTTTTGCCTTACTCATTGTTTCGTGTACTAAAAAAGAAACATTAAAAGCAGAATCTTTTAAAACAAATTCAGGCTGGGGATATTCGATTTCTTATAAAAATAAAATCCTCATTAAGCAATCGATTATTCCTGTTATAAATGACAATAAGAGTTTTTCGACAGAAGAAGATGCGCTAAAAACAGCTCATTTAGTGATAGATAAACTCAAACATAACTTATCGCCAACGGTAACCAAAAATGAATTAATTTTATTAAAAATAAAATTATAAATGAAAATCGATGCCATTAAAAATACAAATTCAAATAAAATACTATTTCATGGTATACTTTGGATTTTCTTTATTCTGACTTCCTTAATTCAGTTTTATGAAAGTCCGTTTAGAATCAATAATGATTTCTATGTACAATGGACAACAGGAATTTTGCTGTTTTATCTGAATTATTTTTATCTGGTGCCGGCTCTTCTTTTGCAAAAAAAATATTGGAAGTATTTTCTTTTCATTTTCATGATTATAGCCGTTTTCATGATTATCAGGATTAATTATTTTATTCCTGAATTTAGACTCGCAAGACCAAGAATGTTTCCGCCCGAAGCGATTAACCTTTATAAAGGACACAAAGGAAGAGTCTTCTTTACACCAGCAAAACAGCCTTTATTTTTCAAAATTGGGCCATCATTTTTCTATATTTTAATTATTACCATAAGTGCCGTAATCAGGACTTTAACAGAGTTCTACAATAACCAGCAAAATAAATTAATTGCCGAAACACACCGGACAAATACAGAATTGATATATCTGCGCAAGCAGACTAATCCTCATTTTTTATTCAATTCATTAAATAGTATTTATTCGCTCGCTCATAAAAAATCTGATTTGGTGCCTGATGCCATCGTAACCTTATCTGAATTAATGCGCTATATGCTCTACGAAACAGACAATAAAACGGTGGCTTTGGAGAAAGAAATTAATTATATTCAAAATTATATTGAACTGCAAAAACTCAGGCTTAACAATATTGAAGACATTGTAATAAATGTTCATGGAAACACAAAAAATAAGTTTA
Source organism: Flavobacterium sp. Root901 (assembly GCF_001429765.1). Lineage (GTDB taxonomy): Bacteria > Bacteroidota > Bacteroidia > Flavobacteriales > Flavobacteriaceae > Flavobacterium. The sequence continues at coordinate 44,230 of NZ_LMJB01000008.1, read as the reverse complement.
TAGAGCCTTTGCTCTTAATTTCGTTTGTAGAAAATGCCTTTAAATACGGAACAGATTATAAAGGGGCCACACATGTAAAAATTAAGATATTTATTTCTGAAAATAATCTTGATTTCTGGATTGAGAATACTATTGAAAATTATGAAAAAGATCCTGACAATTCTGGAATTGGACTTGTAAATATTCAAAGCCGACTGGATTTACTTTATCCAAACGCACACGAACTAACTATTAATCAGGACAATCAATTTTATCGTGTTCATTTAAACCTAAAACTGGATGAGATTAAAACTACTTAAATTATCATCTGAAATTTAAAACTTAATTAAGCTTTTTATGATAATTTTAGAACTTAATTCATTGGTTTAAAACTACTTTTGACTGCCAAAACAAATTTAAAAACTTAATTTATAACAGATGAAATGTGTAATTATAGATGATGAACCTTTAGCAGTTGAATTGTTAGAAGATTTTGTCCGTAAAGTAGATACGCTTGAATTGGTTAGTACTTTTAATAATGCTATTGATGCCGTTTCGTTTATCAATCAAAATAATGTTGATTTGATTTTTCTGGACATTCAAATGCCGCATTTCTCCGGAATAGATTTTTTAAATACAATAGAAAAAAAACCTCTGGTCATTTTTACAACTGCTTATTCTGATTATGCTGTAGAAGGCTTTAATCTTGGTGCAGTCGATTATTTGGTTAAGCCGATTCCTTTCCATCGCTTTTTAAAATCAGTTGTAAGGGCACAGCAAATTAATAATCCATCAGTTCCTGTTCAGGCAATTGCCGAAACAAATCCAACTCCGGAAGCAGAACAGGATTTTATGTTTGTAAGAGCTGAATATGAAAACGTAAAAATGAATTTTTCGGATATTTTGTTTATTGAAGGATTGAAGGATTACGTTAAAATTTACACCACAGATAATAAGTTTACACTGACTCTGATTAGTTTAATAAAGCTTGAAAATCTGCTTTCGAATAAAGGATTTTCGAGAATTCACAGATCGTATATTATAAATATAAAGCACGTAAAATCAATTCAAAAAAATAAGGTTTTAATCAGCGACAAACGAATCCCTATTAGTGAAAGCTATAAAAGTGCTTTCTTCGAAAAGATCAATTTATAAAGCTTAAATTCCAATATAAAAATTCCAAATTCCAAGTTGTAATGCGTTGTCAAACAATTGGAATCTGGAATTTTTATATAGGAATTTTTTATTATTGTTCTTCGTTTTTAAACCAGCCTGAGTACATTACGTAATTATTTGAAATACGCTCGATCTCGCCCGCAAAATCAGATTGATCAATATCTTTCACTTTTCTGGCAGGAACTCCCGCAAAAATTGTTCCCGCAGGAACGACTGTATTTTGAGTTAAAACCGCTCCGGCCGCAATAATAGAATTACTTTCTACTACACAATTATCCATAACGATAGCGCCCATTCCAATTAAAACATTGTCATGAATGGTACATCCGTGCACAATTGCATTATGGCCAATCGAAACATTATTTCCTATAATTGTCGGATGCTTTTGATACGTACAATGAATTATTGCACCATCCTGAATGTTTACTTTATTTCCTATTTTAATAAAATGAACATCTCCGCGAACAACAGCATTAAACCAAACGCTGCAAGAGTCTCCAAAAGAAACATCTCCAACAATTGTTGCGTTTTCAGCAACATAACAATCTTCTGGAATAGAAGGCGATTTTCCGTTTACAGATTTAATAAGCATAACCAAATTTTAATTAATTGCCGGACAATTACAATCGTAACGTTCTTTTTTGCAAAATAAATTTACTCCCAAAGTTATCTGATGATAACCCCCTGTATCAAATTTTACATCTCCCATAACCTGAGAATAAGTGTATGCAAACATAAAATTCTTAAAATTCACGCCTACAATTGGAGTGAAATATTGCAATTTTTGAGAAGAAACTCCATTTCCTGCGTTCAATTGTGTTCCGTCGAAACTTCTTCTATAAGACAGCGCAGCCCATAAACTTCCAAAATCCAAATTTTTATAAACTTTCATGTTTACATCAATTGTTTTTTCTTTTGTCTGATCAAACATTTGAAATAAAACAGAAGGCTCCCATGTAATTTTATCGCTTTTACCAAAAACATAACCAGCGCTTAAAAGATATTTTCTTAAGTTATCATTTTCGTAATCCGTATACAATTTCCTTCGGGTTTCAAGCACACCCTGAACTGTTGCATGAACATAAAAATCCAAATAATTATAAGATGCACCAATATCTAAATTGAAATAAGAATCTTTTTGAATAGAACCAAAAACAATTGGATCGAAAGTTCCTCCAAATTTTGTTTCATCTAACTGACTTTGAATCAATCCGCCGCTGATACCAAAAGAAAGCTGATTCAAATCAACTTCGTCTCTTGAAAACATAATATGATGCGCGTAAGTAAGCTTTACTCCTTTTTCTGAATGATACCCGTTTTTATCATTAAAAACAATAATACCTGCTCCTGAACGTTCTCCTATTCTTCCATTAAAACTCAATGTTTGCAAAGAAGGCGCGTCTTCCTGACCAAACCATTGTTTTCTGGCTGTCAGTCTGATTTTTGCACAATTAGCCGCACCTGCCATTGAAGGGTGGATTAAGTAATAATTATCTGATAAATAATCTGAATAAACCGGAATTCCTTCTTGAGAGTAAGTATAAAAAGTCGTTATTAAAAAAACAATTAATAACTTGATTTTTAATTTCATAATGGGTGGCTAGTTAGTCTAATTTTTACACTCTCAATAATTTAGTACGAATTATTTGAATAGAGTCTTAATTATTTTATTAAAAAATCAAATATAGGTAATAGTAGAAAATAACTTTAGTAAATTTGCAAAAAATTACTACCATGACAAAAATCACTATAAAAGAGACTCAAAATCCGACTATTTTAAAGTTCGAATTTGAAGATTTTATTACTCAAAATCAAAGCTTTGAATTTAAAAATATTGATGAAGCACAAGCTTCGCCATTAGCACAGCAATTATTCTATCTTCCTTTTGTAAAAACAGTTTACATTTCAGGAAATTTCATTGCAATCGAAAGATACAGTATTGTAGAATGGAATGATGTTAAAGAGGATGTTGCAGAGCAAATTGCAGCGTTTGTGGACAAAGGCGGCGTTATCATAAAAGTCGACGAAAACAAAGCAAAAAAACAACCAATTACAGTTTATGGAGAAACAACTCCAAACCCTGCAGCATTAAAATTTGTTGTAAGCAGAATGCTGACGAGAAATGCCGTTGAATACAAAAACATCGATCAGACAGCTTCTTCTCCACTGGCACAGGAATTATTCAAGTTTCCTTACGTAAAAGAAGTATTTATTGATGAAAATTATATTTCTGTTACTAAATATGATATTAATGACTGGTCAGAAATCACTTTAGAATTAAGAACGTTCATTAAACAGTTTATCGAAAACGGAGGAACAGTTCTTGACGAAAGTTTAATTCAGACAACTGTTAAAAATGATGTTACAAAAGATGAAGCTTTTGACAAATTAGATGTTACGTCTCAGCAGATTATTAATATTTTAGAAGAATATGTAAAACCGGCGGTTGCTGCTGATGGCGGAAATATTGCTTTTGACTCTTACAACGAAGACGACAAAACTGTAAAAGTAATATTGCAAGGTGCGTGCAGCGGATGCCCTTCATCAACATTTACTTTAAAAAGCGGTATCGAAAATATGCTGAAAAGCATGTTAAATGATGAAGCTATTAAAGTTGAAGCTTTAAATGCATAAATTGTAATTAAATAAAAGATTGAAGTGTCTCAAACGAGGCGCTTTTTTTATACCAATTAATTAATCGGAATTTAAATTGTTTTTCTTTAAAAATAATTAATATTGTAACCTAAACTAATCAATTTAAAACCATGGGATTATCATCATTTTTTAGCAATTTATTTGGCTCGGCAAAAGCAACAACTGCTGTTTTAGCCGATGAAGCCGAAAATACTTTTGAAGACGTCAAAGAAGCTGCAGAACCTATTCTCGAAAATGCAGCCGATTTAATACATGATGTATTTGATTCGATAAAAGAAGTGATTTCAGAAAATACAAATCCTGATTATGCACTTGTTTCTGAAACTGTAGTCGATGTCAGCGAAGACGCAGTAACTGATGGAGATTCAGAAGAAGATAAGTAATTGAAATCCTTTTCAAAAAATAAAATATATTTATATTTGCAGCACTAATATACCTTCTCTTTGAGAAGGTTTTTTTATTCTTACAATATAATGGACAAAATCAATTCAGATCAATTTAGCAGTTATGCCAGCAGGTATATAGAAGTACTGCTTGATTATTCGCCTAAATTAATTTCAGCTTTTTTAATTTTATTTGTCGGCTTATATGCCATCAGATTAATAAACAGAATCATTAGAAAAATCATGGTTAAGAGAAATCTTGACCCGACTTTAACAAAATTCCTTGCCGATATTTTGTTATGGGCACTTCGAATTTTGCTGTTTGTAACTTTTATTTCAAAACTCGGAATTGAGACTTCTTCGTTTGTTGCGATTTTAGGTGCGATGGGACTAGCGGTTGGTTTATCGCTGCAGGGTTCACTTTCTAATTTTGCCGGCGGAATGCTGATTATCGTTTTTAAACCTTTTAAAGTTGGCGATACAATTGAGGCTCAAGGTGTAATTGCAACAGTTTTAGAGATTCAGATTTTTGTAACCAAAATGCTTACCGGAAATAATCAGACTGTTTTTGTTCCAAATGGTGCTTTATCAAACGGAACAATTATTAATTACTCAATGCAGGGAGAAAGAAGAGCTGATTTGACCTTTTCTGTTTCTTATGATTCTGATATCAAAAAGGCAAAAGACATTCTTCTTGATGTCTTAAACAAAAATCCAAAAGTGCTTAAAACCCCGGCACCAGAAGTTTTTGTAAAGAATTTATCTGCTAGTTCTGTAGATTTTGCAGTTCGTCCATGGGCAAAAAATGCAAATTACGGGGCTGTTTTTTCTGAAACTTTAGAAAATTGTAAAACAGCCTTAGATGAAGCAGGAATTTCTGTTCAGCCGTTTACACTTCAAAAATAAAAGGTATTTACTGCTTTTTAGGCAGTGTCATCATAAAATCTTTCAAATAATAAGGTTCAAAATAAGCGACATCTACAGTGTCGCTTTTTTGATATTTATCGAAACTGATTTTACTCATTTCCCGTGCCGACGGGTATTTAATTTCTTCTAAAAAGATAAAGTTTTCTTTTGCTAAAACCGGTTTGCATTTTTCGGCACAATCACCAACGAAATAAAGTTTTTCAGTATATTCTGAAAATGAATCTTCTGTAATAACCTCTGCTTTAATTGCTCTTTCTACTTCTAAATCAGCATTAAAAACTTCGCTGTATACTTCCATTCTTCTGGCATCGAGCATCGGAATAATTTTTCCGTCTGTAACATTGGCTTTTGAAGCCAAAGTTTGTAACGTATCAACCGCGATTAAGGGAATGTTTAAAGCAAAACACAATCCTTTTGCTGCCGAAACCCCAATTCGTAAACCTGTATACGAACCTGGTCCCTGACTTACCGCAATCGCTTTTAAATCCTGAACAGAAATGCCGGATTCTGCAATAACTTCTTCAATAAAAACATGAAGTTTTTCAGCATGCGAATATCCTTCTTCGGCGATTTCTTTACAGAGAATCGTTTCTCCATTTTTTGCAATTGAGACAGAACAATTTTTAGTTGCGGTTTCGATATTGAGAATGAAAGACAATGTATGTAATTTTAAAATTAATTATTATGGCAGACTGAGTGAAGTTCAGACAAATATGTTATTTATTTCTTAGAAGCTTCTGCTTTTTTGGACTTTACTTTATCGCCGGAATTTAATTCTTTTGAAACTGTTGTATATGGCCCTGTAATGACAACATCTCCCGGTTTTAATCCGGACATTACTTCAATATTGGTATCGTCCTGAATTCCGGTTTTGATAATTCTGATTTTAGCTTTGTCTCCAACTTTTACAAAAACACATTCGAATTTTTTATCGCTTTTTGGAGCTGCTTTTTTCTCATTCGGATCTTCAACTGTAAAATCTTTTACGGCTGTAGTATCAGATTTTACGACAACTGAACTAATCGGCACTGCCAAAACATTGTTTTTAGTTGTGGTAATAATGTCAACTGTAGCGGTCATTCCCGGTCTGAAAGGTGAATATGCTGCTGGCTTTCCTTCTAACAAATCCTGATAGGAATCTTTTAAAATACGAACTTTAACTTTGAAATTCGTAACCTGATCTGAAGTCAAAGTTGTACTTGCTGAATTTGAAATACTGGTTACAACACCTTTAAATTTCTTTTTTAAATAAGCATCGACTTCAACATTTGCCTCGTCACCTATTTTAATTTTTACGATATCATTTTCGTTTACATCAACTTCAACCTCCATATTATTCAGGTTGGCAACTCTTAAAAGTTCTGTTCCAGCCATTTGCTGCGTTCCTAAAACACGTTCTCCCAACTCCACGTTTAATACAGAAATTGTACCATCTGCCGGAGCATAAATTGTTGTACGGCCTAAGTTGTCTCTGGCTTCTGTTACAGACGCCGAAGCGCTCTGAACATTATAGTAAGAAGATTGTTTTGTTGCTTTTGCTACTTCATAAGTCGAAATAGCTTTATCCCAATCAGATTTTGAAATCACACCTTTATCATAAAGCGTTTTATTGCGCTCATAATTTGCTTTTGCCTCTTTAAAACTGGCTTCAGACTGCACTAAACCGGCTTTTGTTCCTGATAAATTGGCTACCGATCTTTCTAATCCTGATGTATATAAATCAGGATTTATTTTTACCAGCAGATCTCCTTTTTTTACAACCTGACCTTCTTTTACATTTAGTGCAATAATTTCACCGGAAACCATTGATGAAAGTTTTACTTCAATTTCCGGCTGGATTTTTCCAGTTGCCGAAACTGTTTCAACAATTGTTGAAGCCACTACTTTTGATGTTTCAACTTCTTTTCCTTCATCTTTATTTCCTATTACTCCTGCTTTGGAAAGCCCAACTAACGCTATAATAATAACTACGGCTAAACCAACTAAGAAGTAAACTGTTTTTTTTGACATAATAAATTATTTTGTAATAATTGGAACAATTGGAATTCCGAAATAGAACTCAAGTATCTTAATTTTAAACATGTAATCGTATTTCGTTCTGATAACGTCAGATTGTGCATTTGTCAGCAAAGTTTGTGCTTGTGTAAAATCGAATGAATTCATTAAACCAACATCGTACTTTTCTTTAGCATAATTGTAAGCCTGCTGTCTTGCTTCAAGAGTTACAGTAGCAGATTCATAAGTATTTAAAGCTCCTTTTGCATCTGTAAATGCTGTGTAAACATTACGCTGCAAATCTAAACTTTTTTGCTCTAAATCTATTTTAGATTTCTCTAAACTTACTTTGTTTCTTTCAACATTGTTTTTGGCAGAAAATCCATTAAATATTGGAACACTTAATTGAAAACCAAAATTGTGTCCTTTGTTATCACTAAACTGAGTAAAAACAGGATCTGGTCCTGCATAAATTGGTTGTTTAGTAACAGGATCAGTTCCAATTAATCGATCACTGTAACTGGCACTTGTACTAAATTGATAAAAACCTCTCAAAGTTGGCTGATAAGCACCTTTTGCAATCGCAACATTTTTCTCGGCAATTTCAAGATTAGTCTGCGCTAATTTTAATTCCGTTCTTGTTTCTTTTGCTTTATTGTAAATATCAATTGGTGTTTGCGCCATGATATTATTTTCATCTGTCGCATTTGTGTCGTCTACAACGTCAAAATCTGCAAATTCTTTTAATTGTAAAAGCTGGGCTAAACTTAATTTTGAAATCAATAAATTGTTTTCAGAAACTGTAATATTTTGCTTATCTGTAGCAACAGTCGCTTTCAGATCAAATAAATCGCCACGCGGAATTGTTCCCGCATTTACCATTTCTTCAGAACGTGCATAACGTTTTTCATCAATTGTTAATTGCTCTTTCTTTATTTTCAGGTCTTCTTTATTTGATAAAATCTGAAGAAAAGCGTTCGCAACGTTTAATGAAATATCTTCCTGCATTTTCAACAGCTGATATTTTGATGCTATAATTGAAAGTGTTGCTCTTCTGTAAGCATTTTGATTTTGCAAACCTTTGTAGATATCAACATTTGCATTAACGCCTAATGAAGAATACTGGGTCGTTTGTGTAGTGGCAATGTTAGTTACAGGGTTTACGTTCAAACCAATATTCCATGAATGAGAAGCATTACCATTTACCGTTGGAAGATAACTTCCTAATGCGCCTCTTTTATCAATATTTGCTGTTTTTACGTCGAGCTCGGATAATTTAATTGTGATATTATTATCTAATGCATATCTCACACATTCTTCCAGTGTCCATTGTTTTGTTTGTGCATGTCCAACTATTCCAAAACCGAATAAGAGGGCAAAAACAAGGCTATTATATTTATTTATTTTCATATACTTTGAATGAAGCGCAGTAAACCAGACTACGCAAATTTAACATTTTTTAAAACCAAAAACTCGTTATAATTTCAAATTACTTTTTCTCTTCCTTTTCATCAATTAAACCCTGATTCCAGATTTTAATTTTATCTGTGTTTTTGATACCGCTTTTAACCTGAACGTAAATTCCGTCGCTTACGCCAAGAACCAAATCTCTTCTTTGAAATTTTTGCGGTGCTGTTTCCACTTCCACATAAGGTTTTTGAGTTTTTTTGTCAAACTGAACTAATGATTCTTTTATAGCCAATACTTTATCAGCTTTTTCAAGAATAATAGATGCATTTGCACTTAAACCGGCTCTAATAAATGTATCTCCTTTGTTTTCTAATCTTGCTTTTATTTCAAACTGAATTGCTCCGTTTTCTACCACTCCTTTTGGCGCTATATCAGTCAAAACAGCTTCAAACTTTTTATTTTCAATAGCTCCAACTGTGATTTCAATTGGCATTTTTTCTTTGATTTTTCCAACTTCAGATTCGTCAATTTTTCCAATAAAAATCATTCTTCCAACATCGGCAACACTTGCAATAGTGGTTCCTTCGTTGAAATTATTACTTTCAATAACCTGATTTCCAACTTTTACAGGAACCTGTAAAACCATTCCGTTAACAGTCGAACGAATTAAAGTATTCGCATAACTTCCTAATGAAGTTGTTGTACCTGTTTTAACGATATCTAAGTTTTGTTTTGCCGCCAGATAATTTTGTTTTGCTTGTTTATAGGCAACTTGTGCAGCATCAAAATCATTAGCAGAAATTACATCTTTATCAAAAAGCGTTTTTTGTCTCTGGTAAATTTTTTCCTGGTTATCCAAAGCAATTTTAGCTGTCTGAACTTGATTTTGAGTACTGCTGACATTAGAAACATTTGCTACAACTCTAATTTTGGCAATCATATCGCCAGCTTTAATTTTTTCTCCCGCTTTGATGTAAACCTGCTCAATAATACCTGAAATATTTGGTTTGATTAGGACCTCTTCATCAGGCTGAATATTACCAGTTGCGATTGTATTTTTTACAATAGTTTTAATCTCTGCTTTCTCCGTTTTAAAAACAATTGGTGATGCCTGATTCTTCGCGTATAAATAATAAAGCGCTCCAAAAAAGACTATGGCAATTAAAATTAAAATGGTTACGGTTACTCCTTTTTTCATTTTGTTTTCGGTTTAATCGATTATTTTGATTGATAATTTTATTCTGTTCGTAAAGCATCTACAGGCTTTACATTAATTGCGGTCTGCGCCGGAATAAATCCTGCCAGCAAACCAGATCCTACTAATATTATTAAGGCTACAAATACAACGCCTAAATCAACACTTGGATTAGCAAACATGGTGTCATTTCCGGGCGGCATCGAATCGAGCGCCATATTTAAGAGCGCAATAATTCCGGTTGCGACGGCAATTCCAAACATTCCAGAAATAATAGTTAAAAATATAGATTCTGATAAAATCTGTCCGCGTATCGCACCCGGTGTTGCTCCTAATGCTCTTCTGATTCCTATTTCTTTTGTGCGCTCTTTCACTACAATCAGCATGATATTTGAAATTCCAATTACTCCGGAAATCAAAACCAGTGTTCCAACAAAATAAGCAATGATTTTTAGAATGTTAAATAAGCTCTGTACTTTATTAAACTGCTCGTACAAATCAAAATTTCCAACCGCTCTGTCATCTGCCGGATTAATTGAATGAAGCGATTTTATAATTTCTAAAATTTTAGGTTTTAAATCGGTAATAGAGGTTTCGTCTTTTGCAGTAAGCGCCATCCACCCTACTTTATCACCATAATTAAAAGCCTGCTGAAAAGTAGTAAACGGAATAAAAATATTTTTTTGCTCCTGTTCTGCATTTCCTCCTTGCTGTTTGGATTTATAAACTCCAACAACCATAAAATTTATTCCGTTGATTTTGATATAAGTCCCTACAGCATCTTCTTCTTTTCCATAAAGTTCACTGATAACACCTGTACCAATTATAGCAATTTTTCTTCTATCGAGAATATCCTGCTGGTTTATAAATCTGCCTTTTGTAATATCCATTGGCTGTTGTTTAATCAGTTCCGGATAATCCCCATAAATGGTAAATGCAGAAGTTTTTGTTCCTCGGACAACATTGTTTGTTCCGTTAAAATCTCCTAACTGATTTCTTGGAGAAACATATAATAAATCTGGCAACGCTGCTTTTAAAGCCGCCACATCGCTGTTTCTAAAATCATAACGGCGTGTTTTTGGCAGTCCTTTATATGCTTTAGACGTAGTCTGACTCCACATAAACATTGTATTTGTAGCGATTCCGTCAAATCCTTTTTTAATACCATTTTCCAAACCATTACCTGCAGCAAGTAAAATCACCAGAATAAAAATCCCCCAAAATACACCAAAAGCGGTCAGAATAGTTCTGAAAGGATTGGCTGTCAAAGCCTGTAAAATCTCGTCCCAATTATCTTTTTTAAACATAACTATTCGTCTCTAAGTGCTACAATCGGTTTAATTTTGGCGGCTCTGTATGCCGGAAAAAATCCGGCAACGGCACCTGCAAATACAAGCAAAAAAAGTGTTGTCAGGGCCACACTAAAATCTACCTCAGGATTTCTAAAATATTCACTCTGAACCATTGGCCCTACAAATTCCAGCAGCAATAAACTCGCCAAAAGTCCGACAAAACCTGCTATTGTGGTAATAAAAATTGATTCGTGAAGAATCATCGAAATAATAGAAAACGGCGATGCGCCTAATGCTTTCCTAATCCCAATTTCTTTAGTTCTTTCTTTTACAATGATCAGCATGATATTACTTACACCAACAACTCCGGCAATAATGGTACAAATTCCCACCCACCAAAAAAACAGTCTGATGTATAAATTCAAATCATAAAACTGTTTGGCATCTTTAACCGAATTATAAGCCCCAATTCCGCTGTCGTCTTCCGGAGCGACCATGTTTTTACTTTTGAGCAGCTCTTTTAAATCCTGAGTAAACTTTTCAGATTGGGCCAGGGCTTCATCATAATCTTTTGTCTTTTTCAAAGTAAAAAACATATTGCTGATTTTATCTCCCGCTCCAAAAGTTCTCTGAACAGTTGTTAATGGCAGATAAGCTCTTGCTTCTTCTCTTTCTCCTCCCGGATCTGTAAAAATGCCAATTACTTTAAAATTGATATTATTTATTTGAATTTCTTTTCCAAGGGCATCCTGATCTTTAAACAAATCTGTTTTAATTTTCATACCAATAGTAGCGACTTTTTCATTATTAGCTAAGTCTTTACTATTTACATATCGCCCCTGAACTATGGTAAGGTTTTCAATTCCTCCGTAATCAGGATTTACTCCTCTATATTGATAATTTCCATTTTCTTTTCCATACGCAAATTGCGCTCCCCAATAGTTTTGTGTTGAAGCTCTTAAATCTAATTTTTCCTCAAATTTTTGAACTGATTGGTTATAATCACTATTTCGAAACTGAACCTGTCTTCCTGGGTTCAATCCTTTATATTCTTTTGTTGTGGTACCGGCCCAAACCTCAATAATTCCGGCAGCATCACGTTCAAACTGCTTTTCAATACCATTTTGAAGTCCTTTACCCGCTCCGAGCAAAATCACCAAAATAAAAATTCCCGACGCTACCGAAATTCCTGTCAGAAATGTTCGAAGTCGGTTTTTTGAAATGGCATCAAATATTTCCTGCCAGCGTTCAATATTAAACATAAGATGAAGCTCTAACTTGTTCTACTAATTTATCATCGATAATTAATCCGTCTTTCAGGACTACATTTCTTTTGCACATTGCGGCAATATCAGGTTCGTGTGTAACGATCAAAATCGTTTTTCCTTCATCGTTAATTCCTTGAATAAGTTCCATAACTTCATAAGAAGTTTTGGTATCTAAAGCTCCTGTCGGTTCATCGGCCAATAAAACTTTAGGATTCGAAGCCAGTGCCCTTGCAATGGCAACACGCTGTTTTTGACCTCCCGAAAGCTCATTTGGCAAATGGTGTGAATGAGATCCCAAGCCAACTTTTTCAAGATATTTCATTGCTATATCATAACGTTCTTTTCTTTTTACGCCCTGATAGTATAAAGGCATAGCAACGTTATCTAATGCCGATTTATAATTGATGAGATTGAAAGACTGAAAAACAAAACCCAGAAATTTATTCCTGTATTTTGAAGCTAAAGTTTCGTTTAATTTCTTAATTGGAGTATTGTCTAAAATATAACTACCAGAATCTGCTTCATCAAGAATCCCTAAAATATTAAGAAGAGTCGATTTTCCAGATCCGGATGAACCCATAATCGCTACTAATTCTCCTTCGGCAATATTAAAATTTATTCCTTTCAACACATGAAGTTCAGAACTTCCCATTTTATAGGATTTATGCAAATCTTTAATTTCGATCATGGTATTGTTAAATTTTTAAAACAATAATAATATATTTTATAAGTAAATTATGATAATAAAACGTTAATAATTATGTTTCATTATTTAAATAAGACGGTAGTTATTATCAAATGTTACAGTTTGTCAGAATAATTTAATTGTTTTCTTAATTTTGCTTTATTTTAAAAAATCATTAATTATGAAATTTTTTTCCATAATCTCAATGTTTGCGGTAACTGCAGCATTTATAAGCTGTTCTACATCTCAAAAATTAGAAACTTTAAAACCAGAACCTGATGATGCGAGTCCGTTAGTTTACGATGCGAATCCATCCTTTATTAATCTGCCGATTACCGTTAAGCTAAATGATATTGAAAATCAAACCAATACTCTCTTAAACGGATTGATTTATGAAGATAATAATATAGAAGATGATGACATCGAAATAAAAATCTGGAAACAGGCTCCTATTAAAATTCAGAATGATCCTTCGAATCCTGATAAAAAAATAAAAACAATTCTTCCGTTAAAAGCCAATATTAAATACAGAATTGGTACTAAAAAATTGGGTGTTGAACTTTACGATACAAGAGAGTTCAATTTAAACGGGGTTATAACATTGTCAAGCGAAGCTGCTTTAACAAATTGGAAATTAAATACTAAAACCGAATTCAAATCTTTAGAATGGAGTGAAAGTCCGACGATGATTGTTTTTGGAAAAAATCTGCCAATTACATATCTGATCAATCCTGCAATTTCAATTTTCAAATCTAAATTAGAACATACTATTGATGATGCTATTGAAAAATCAATGGATTTTAAGCCAAATGTTTTATCTGCTTTAGAAAAAATTTGTACGCCGTTTCAAATGAGTGATACTTATGAAAGCTGGCTGCGAATTGTTCCTATTGAAATTTATTCTACCAATGCAAAACTGAAAAATGATTCTTTTTTGATGGAAATGGGAATGAAATGCAATATGGAAACCATTGTGGGCAAACAACCGGAATCTAAATTTAATGCCAGTAAAATTGTTTTAAAACCGGTTACTAAAATTCCAAATCAGATTTCAGCCAATATTGCCGCTATTTCAAGTTATGTTGATGCTTCAAAAATTATGACCAGGAATTTTGCCGGACAGGAATTTGGTTCAGGAAGTAAAAAAGTAACCGTTAAAAATGTTTCTATCTGGCATAAAGACGGCAAAATGGTAATTGCACTTGATGTTTTAGGATCGATAAATGGTACATTATATTTAAATGGTTTTCCGCAGTACAATCCGCAGACAAAAGAAATATTTTTTGAAAAACTGGATTATGTTTTAGATACTAAAAGTAAGCTTATGCGAACTGCAAACTGGCTTGTTCAGGGTTATGTCTTAAAAAAGATGGAAGAAAGCTGCAGGTATTCCATACAGCCTAATTTAGAAGAAGGCAAAAAAAGTATGGCTTCTTATCTAAAAAACTATTCGCCAATGCCGGGCGTTTTTGTAAACGGAAAAATGGAAGATATTCAGTTTGATAAAATTCAGTTAACCAATCAGGCCATTATCGCTTTTATCAAAATTAACGGAACGGTAAATGTTTCTGTTAATGGATTGAAATAAAAAAAGGCAGAATTATATTTCTGCCTTTTTCTTTTTAGACCGGTACATCTTGTAAATAAGAAAACCGATTATGGCTACCAGTAAATAGGGAATAATCATTAAAAAAACGATTCCGTCATTTACAGCTTCTGCTTTTTTTACATTTGAATCTCCGGCAAGCGCGGCGCGACACATTGCACATTGCGCATTCGCTGAAATTCCAATTAAAAAAAGACAAATTCCAAGAATAAAGCTTTGGATTTTGGAATTTGTTTTGTTGATTTTATTTTTAATATACATAATAAGGAGAAATCATTAAATAGACTATAACACCTGTAACCGCAACGTACAACCAAAGCGGAAAGGTAATTTTAGCTATTTTTCTGTGTTTATCAAATTTTTGAGCCAATGCTCTCACATAAGTAATCAATACTAAAGGAATAATTACAACTGATAAAATAATATGTGTGATTAAAATAAAAGCATATAAATATCTTACAGCGCCTACTTTAGCTTTTTCAACTGTATCTAGAATTCGATCATGATTTACGTCTCCAAATTTAGTTGAATCTGCAGTCATATGATAAGCAACATACATGGCTAAAAAAGCCAATGACAAAGCAATTGCAAATGTCATTAAACGTTCATGCAGTTTAAGTTTTCCGTTCTTAACAGCGATTACAGCTGCAATTAAAACAATAGCTGTAAGACCATTTGTAGCAGAATAAATTAGAGGCAGAAATGAAAGTGGTTCTACGTTAATTCCAAAGTCTTTTAATTTGATTGCAAAAAGAATGCCTACGAGTAACGGAATAATAATTGAAACCGCAACGATGTATTTATTGTATTTTTTTTCTAGTGAATGATCTTCCATTTTTATTCTTCTAATAGTATTTTAATATCTTCCTGAATGTCTCTAACGCCTTTTTTATCTAAACCGTCATAATAAATATTCGGGTTCCCGAATTCATCTTTCCTGCATCGGATATTTCCGTTTTTATCAATTAAAGCAAATAATCCGGAATGTTCGAAACCTCCGCTTACTTTTGAATTTTCACCGGCATAAAGATTAAATCCTTTATTGGATAAATCCATAATCACATTTCTGTCTCCTGTTAAAAAGTTCCATGTTGATGATTTAACACCTAACAATTTTGCGTGGTCTTTTAAAACCTGAGGCGTGTCATGTACGGGATCGATTGTAATGGAAACGATTCCGAAATTAGGGTTTCCAAAAAATGTTTTTTCAATTTCCAGCATACTCATGTTCATCTTCGGGCAGATTGACGGACAAGTAGTAAAGAAAAATTCTAAAACATACACTTTTCCTTTATAGGTATCATTTGAAATTTTGACATTGTCCTGATTGGTTAATTCAAATTTTGGAGCTTTTCCAATAACCAATAATTTTCCGTCTGTGTTAGAAGATTTAGAACCAACATTATCTAAACGATTTCCTTTTACAACATCGCCATTTTTAATTCTGTCTACAATTTTTGGCACAGCATAAATTCCAAAAATCAAAATAATGAATGAAATTCCTATATAAGATTTATTTTTGAACATTGTATCTATATTTAAAGTTGCTTAGTAGCGTTATGATTCTTTTTAAGGGCAGCACGGTATTCGTATAGAATAATCTTAAAGTCATCAAGCATTTCATTGCTTAATTCAGATGGATGAAAGGTGTCGTACCCTTCTTTGTATTCATCCTTTTTATCTTTATCTGCACCTTTCCGGCCTCTTAAATTTCTTTCTTTATCTACAATAAAAACATTTGAAGTCCCAAGTGTCTCATCTAGTTTTCCTTTTAAATGCAGCTGATTATAAAATGCCTGTATTTCATCGGGCGAAGCAAAAATAAAATTCCATCCTGAAACATCTGTAAAAGGCTTAAGGGCATCAACAAGTTTTTGAGCTTCAGCTTCTGTACCAAGCGGACAAACAACTACAAACTGAAGATCCTGAAAACCATTATAACGTTTGTAGATTTTTTCATTAAGATTAAAGTAGTTCCCTCTTCTGTTTAAAATATCAGATCCCGAGAAACCCAAAACAGTAATTTTTTTATCGAGAGAAACTTTTTTGCCGTCGAGAGATTTCCAGTTTCCAAAGTCGGCAATTTTTGGAGTAATTACAGGAAGTTTTGTAAAACTATTTACACCAGAAGCAAAAAACAAATAGGCTACAATTGGTAAAACAAAAAGCACAAAAAGAACTATATTTTTTTTCATTGTTTTAACGGAAGTTTTGAGATACAAAAATAAAAAAAGCTCCGTTAAACGGAGCTTCTTTTCGAATTAATATCATGTTAAAAATTCCATTTAATAGTAGAATCTTTAAAAACCCCATAAATATAGTGTCCTTCTGTTAACAAGATGAACAATAAATATAATACTAGGAAAATAACTGGTGACACAACAGACCATCTAAGGCTGCTTTTTTCACCCTCCATGTGCATGAATGCCCATACAATATAATAAGCTTTGAAAATTGTCAAGATATAAAATATCCAGTTTAACAAATTCAAACCAATAAAATGATTAAATTCTAATACTCCTGGTTTTAAAATACCAAGGATAACCTCTACTGTAGTTACTACTGATAGTAATCCAAAAACAAACCAGATTCTTTTTGTATTTGATACGTGCTCGTGTGACATAATAATTAAAATCTAAAATTAAACTAAGTAGAAAACTGTAAATACAAATACCCAAACCAAATCTACAAAGTGCCAGTATAAACCAACCTTCTCTACCATTTCGTAGCTTCTTCTTTTCTCGTAAGTTCCTAATAATACATTAAAGAAAATAATGATATTAATGATAACCCCAGAGAATACGTGGAATCCGTGGAATCCTGTGATGAAGAAGAAGAAATCAGCAAATAGTTTACTACCGTATTCATTTCTAGTTAAGTTTGCTCCTTCTACTACATATTTTGCGTCAACTAAACGAGCTTCAGATTCAGCTCTTGTTAAAACAGTTTTTTTCTTTTTCTCAGTAAGCTTTTCAGTTCTGATTAAAATTTCAGGGTGTGCTTTAAAACCAGCCTGAACTTCAGCAACTGTATAAGTTGGCAATGACTGTGCGTCTTCCATGAACCAGGTTGTTTTGCTTCTTGTCAAAGCTTCTCTTTGTTCCGGTAATTTTACAGCAAATTCTTCAAGAGCGACTCTTGTTCCATCAGCTTTAACAAACTGTAATAAACTTCCGCCTTTAGTTTCAACTGCACCATATTCACCTTTAATGAAGTTTTTCCATTCCCAGGCTTGAGAACCAACGAAAATTAAACCTCCAATAATAGTTAAGAACATGTAAACAGCAACTTTTGTTTTCTTTAACTGATGACCTGCATCAACAGCTAAAACCATTGTTACAGATGAAAAAATCAAGATAAAAGTCATTAAGGCTACATAATACATAGGAGCCGAAACACCATGCATAAAAGGAAAGTGAGTAAACACTTCGTCAGCCAATGGCCATGTTTCAATAAATTTAAATCTAGAAAAACCGTAAGCACCTAAGAATCCGGAGAATGTCAAGGCATCTGATACGATAAAAAACCACATCATCATTTTACCATAACTTGCTCCTAATGGCTGGATATGCTCACCGCCTCCCCAAGTTTTTTCGTCGTTGTTTGCAGTAGTAACTGTCGCTTCCATAAAAGATATTCGTTAAAAAGTTCCCAAATTTACGTTTTTTTCTTATTTAAAGAAATATAAAAATAAAAATAATAATACCCACAATAAATCCAAAAAGTGCCAATACATCGCACCTAGTTCTATACCAAGAGTTTGAGTCGGATTGTATTTTTGTTTAAAATGATTATAAATTATAATTAAAAGCGAAATTAATCCGCCCGCCAAGTGCAATAGGTGCATTAGGGCAATTACATAAAGGAAAGTTGTAGTAATTGAGCTACCTTGTCCTGTCATATAATAACCACTTTCGATGATCTGTCCAAAACCTCTGAATTGTAAGATTACAAATAGAATCCCCAAAGCAAATGTTCCTAAAAGAAATGCAGAAGTTGCGCTTCTGTTTCCTTTTTCAATTGCTTTTTTTGCTAAATAAAAAGTAACGCTGCAGCCAATAATAACTGCGGTACTAAAATAAAATGCAGTTGGTATTTGAAAATTTTGCAACCAGTCTGCTCTGGATTTACTAACTACAAATGCACTTGTAAGTCCTGCAAACATCATGGTCATACTAACCATTGCGAATAACAAAATCAGTTTTGCCGATTTTGATTTTCTTACCTGCTCTTCACTCGCCTGAATTGTCATTTCCATAACTATCTTAAAAATTTATCTACTATAAATACAATCTGCAGTAACGAAATATACGATACACTTACAAGCATTAATGTTCTCGCTGCTTTTGGTGTTCTGAGCTGATACAAACGTACTGCATAAAACAACATCCACAAACCAAGTAAAAACACTAAAACTGCAGCTATTGGCGAAATAAACAATTGCCCTGTATACCCTAAAACCGGTAATAATGAAGCAATAATTAACCAAATCGTATATAAAATAACCTGCAAAGCTGTTTTTCTATCTTTATTTCCTGTTGGAAGCATGAAAATACCTGCTTTCGCATAATCATCATACAAAAACCAGCCAATTGCCCAAAAATGTGGAAACTGCCAGAAAAACTGAATCAAGAATAATGTTCCGGCTTCGATACCAAATTCTCCTGTTGCCGCAACCCATCCTAACATAAACGGAATTGCTCCCGGAAAAGCACCAACAAAAACAGACAATGAAGTTACGGTTTTTAATGGTGTATATATACTGGTATATAAAAATATTGAAATTGCAGCAAACATCGCCGACTTTGCATTTATAGTATACAACAATGCAATGCCCGTGATAGTAAGCAGACTTGCAACAATTAATGCCGTTATTGAAGACATTCGGCCTGAAGGAACCGGACGGTTTTTTGTTCGGTCCATTAAAGAATCGATATCTTTTTCTATTACCTGATTAAAAGCATTTGAAGCTCCAACCATGCAATATCCTCCAATTGACAAAATAAGCAAAACGCTCCATTTAAAAGGATGTTCGCTGTTAACACCTAATAAATATCCTGCTATAGAAGAGAACAAAACACTAATAGCCAAACCAGCCTTAGTTATCTCTTTGAAATCCAGAAATATTGATTTTATTGAAATTGTATTTTTAGCAGCGTTCAATACCGTAGTCTTTGTATATTTTTTTTTGAGTGCTGCAAATGTACAAATTAGATTATAGAATTTAGAACTTTAAAATTAGATTTTTTTCGATAAAACCTTTATAAAATAAGAACTAGCCAATCTTTAACACTATTACTTCGAAAAATCTTATTAAAAATTCTAATAATCAAAATACCAGTTAAAAATATCAGAACGAAGACCGATAGTAAACCATGTTGTACTTTGTTTAAATGTCGTCGCTGTTTCTTGTGTCGGATCAAAATTTCTGTAAATAAAACTTCCAAAGAGTTTTAAATTTGTGATGGGATTTATCAAATATCCTCCCTGAATATCGGCAATAAAAATACTCGTTTTATTTCCCTGTCCTACTTTTACACCTTTATCATATGGACGGTTTTCATCATAATCCTTATAGATATTCCCTCCATAATTAAAAGTATTTTCTGCAGTATCAAAATCTAAACCTCTTTTTCCAATTGTAAATTTAGCATCTGCAAAGAGACGTCCTTTGTGGTAGCGTCCAATTGCGATAAATTCTTCAAAATTTCCTCCCCATTGATGTCCAATACTTTGATTGTTATGAGCATAATTTGTAATAGGATCACTATGAGAATACACATACGGACGCACGTGATTGTATTCTAATTGCAAAAGCAAATCTTTTACATGGAAAGCGTTATAATATTTAGCTCCTAACTGATATCCAAATTTATTTTTCCAGCTTTTATCTCCGGATTTCATATCTCCAATTGAGAATTCGTCTAATAAAAACTGAGCATATAAATTAACATTGTTATTCCACTTGTATTTCGAAGTCATTCCTAAAAGCGCATTACCGCTTCGTGATGATGATGCAAACTCAACAGAACGGTAAAAAATAATAGGATTTACAAAGTTAACATCAAATCCTCTGTTGTTGGTATCTGTCCAGACAACAGATTCAAAGAATCCTAAATTTAGTTTGTTTGAAACATTCCAGCTCAAATAATGGTTGGCCATATATTTACTTGCGTATGTTCTGTCAACCGTTACGTCCGGGCGAACATCTTTAAGCCACATGTAAGTATTGGTATATTTTATTTTCCAGAAATTTGTGTTGATTTTAAAGTATGGATAAGGGCTTGCTCCATCGCTTTCAAGCAAAGAGCGGTATCCATCTCCAATAAAATTTCTTCCGTAGCCTAATTGCAAATCAAATATTTTACTTGGAGCAAAGGTGATATTGGCTTCTGCCAAAGGAAAATCGTAAGCATCGGTTTTAAATCTTTTGGCAATTCCTACTCCCGGAATAATTGCCGGATTTCCTCCTGAAGGTTTTAGCGTTTCTGCATAATCGTTGTAGTAACCTGCAAATCGGCCCTGACTTTCAAAAATGGTTGTTGTAAAATTGATTTGTTCTCCCAGCCCGCCTCTAAAATTTAGCGCACGCGTATTTACATAAGAATAAGAAGCGTCAAGATCTGAGGCTTTTCCCATTTGTAAATCCAAAATTGGGTTTAGCGCCAGCCAGTAATTTTCTCCCTGAATCTGAACAAGGTTTTCATTCCAGAGTTTTCTGCCCCACCAGCCTGAAACTTTTTTCTGAAGCGATTCATTTACTGCTTTTAAATTATAATATTTTGAAACCTCAGCATATGTATAAGGTTTTGAAGCCGTATGGTTATTACTCCCAACCTGGTTCATCGCCCCATCAAACTGCGCATAATAGCTGTGCGAAAAAGGAATATTTAAATGACTTTCAAATTCAGGCATATTGTATTTTTTGTATACTATACTGTCTAGTTCAGTCATTGGTTTTTCAATTGGCTTCAAAATTTGAGAGGCTGCCAAAGCTTCTGCCGCAATCTGATCTGCACTCTTTAAAGGAATATCAATTGAAATCGTGTATTTAGAATAAGTTGGCTGTCCATTATAAGTAGAAGGTTTTATTTTCGGGAATTTTCCAAAAACACGTTTGGCTTCTTCAGATAATAAATCATTTGCCGCATTTACATAAATAACTTTAAATTCGCCATTAGCATCAACTTCAAAAAGCACTTTTACTTCACCTTTATAGTTATTCTGTTTTAAGGTTTCGGGGATTTGAAAATTGTCATACACAAAATTCTGCACTTCTCTGTAAAAGCAGTTTTCTAAATTCTTAGACTGAAGGTTTTCGCAATGTGGAAAAATTGGAAACTGTTCTGCAGTAAAACCTTGCTTTATATTTGTTTCCTGAGAAAAAATAAAGAATGGGGTCAAGATAATAACAAAGGATAAAAAAAACTTATTCACGTAGATTGGGGCTTTATTTAATATTGATTTGTGGTATTTTTTCCGTCTGCAATCGCTTTTGCTGCCGATGTACCGATCCGTTTAACACCTAAACGAATCATTTGTACAGCATCTTCATACGAGCGGACGCCGCCGGCTGCTTTTACAGGTAAAGGTGATGCGTTTTCAAGCATCATGATAATAGCGGGAACTGTTGCTCCGTTTGGCAGATTGTTTTCGGTATTGTAAAAACCTGTTGATGATTTTACAAAAACCGAACTATAATCTTCTTCTTTAAAATTTGATATAATAACATTTTTTATTAATGCAGAAAACTGGATAATTTGTTTATCTGTCAAAGCAGCTGTTTCAATAATCCATTTTACTGTCTTATTACTGGCCAGGCCAATTTGGGTTCCAATTAAAATTTCTTCTTTAATTAACGAAACATCACCATTTTTAAATGCTTCGTAATTACAGACAAAATCCAAATCATCAGCTCCGTTTTCAATTGCTTCATTGGCTTCTTTGATTTTGGATTCTAAACTTGAATTTCCTTTTGGAAAATCTATCACTGTACCAACAAGCAGATTCGAATTTGATTTTAAAATCATTTCTTTGGCTAAACTCACATATTCAGGGCGAATCATTATTAGTTTAAACTTTTCATCAATCGCTTCTGAAATTGCATTTCTGACCACAACAATATTCTTCTCTTCCGAAATTCCGGCTTGAGAAGCTGTTTTTAAATAAGTAGAATCTAAGTATTGCTTAACATTCATAATATTGAAGTTAGATCGAATGTGGCAAAAATACATTTAAATTCAGAAAAAATAGTGTTTTAAAAGCTTGATTTTATGCCAATAAAAAACCCACCGAAGTGGGTAATTATATTCTTATATTTTATCGATTTGTTTTTTAAAAGCTATTGCCGAAAAAACTCCTGTGAATGCACCTAATGCATTGGCCAAAACATCTGTTACATCTGATGCTCTTGTTGTGGTTAAAACACTTTGCAGAATTTCGATTGTTATTCCGAAAAAGACAGAAAAAATAAACGAAATCAAATATGCTTTGTAATCATTAGCATCTTTCCCTTTGAGTTCTTTTTTAAAGAATAAGATCCAGGAAATTGTAAATCCAAAATGAAAGCAAAAATGTACAATCTTGTCAATACTTGGAAAATTTACCGCCGGAATATTGCTTGAATCTATCAAACAAAAGTACGCAATGATCCCGGAGCAGATAATTGCCCAGATTAACAATAATTGTTTAGGCACCGATAAGTTCTTTATACGCTTCGTCAGATAATAAAGTATCTATTTCTGATGCATCAGCAATTTTAATTTTAATCATCCATCCGGCTCCGTAAGGATCAGAATTGACAGTTTCAGGTGCGCTTTCTAAATCTTCATTAAAAGCAATAATTTCTCCAGTTAAAGGTAAAAACAAATCTGAAACTGTTTTTACAGCTTCAACTGTTCCAAAAACCTCATCTTTATCAAGTGTCTGATCTAAAGTTTCTACTTCAACATACACAATATCTCCTAACTCTTTTTGTGCAAAATGAGTAATTCCTACAGTTGCAACATCGCCTTCGATGCTAACCCATTCGTGATCTTTTGTGTACTTTAAATTTGCTGGTATGCTCATAATAATATGTTTGAAAATTGATATTTTATTAATTCTTCAACAAATGTAATAATCTTCTAATAATATCTTGGTTAGAAACCTAAATTTAATTTCCGAAATTATATCGAAGTGTAAAACCGGATCTAATATTTGTTATTGGGAACGAGGTCGAAACAACAGCTTTTGAAAAGGAGTGGTCATAATAGAATATCGCAGTCAGGTTTTTACTGAATGAATAATCGGCTGTTACCTTAAGTGCCCATATATTTTGACCAGCCGCCAGCTGATTGTTGTCATAATCTAAATAACGAACTAATGTCTGATTGTTCCTAAAAGAGAAATCAGCTTTAATATTGATATCACTCTTAATAATTCCGGTTGGATTATCTGCCAGTCTTGATGAGAATATAACATCTTTAAAACGATATCCTAAACCAACTACATACTCAATTCCTTTAACTTCTGTCAACAAATTATTATCAAAACTCATGGATAAGGCTCTGTCTTTTTTCACTTCAGAAAGAACGCGGAAAGAGTTTTTCAATTCAAAATCCATTCTGATTAAAGGGCTGAACTGCTCTACCAGGTTGATATTTGACATAACTATCGGATTGTAGAAATTGGTGTTAACGTCCTGTACTTTTGGAGAATCGTTGTAATCAAAGTTAGATCTAAACTGATTAATTGTATACGACGCCCTGTAATTATGCTGCAGTGAAAAACGCTTAAATTTATCTTTGAAATATTTATAACGCATTAATCCGTTGTATTTAATACTCCAGTTTGGAATTGGAAAACTTCTAAAAATATCTGTAGAAGAATTAGAAGCATTACTACCTGTATATGCCGCTATGAAAGCCGGCAATAAAACTGCCTGATTACTCTTAGTGTAACCAATTGGATATCCCTGATTTGAAGAATAGATTCCATAATTAGCATCTGTTTCTGCCGGAATCGGGTTGTTTGCGTCACCATATCTGGGAATTGCAGCGCCAGACCCATAACGTTCTTCTGCCAGACGGTTTGCTATTATCAAACGATTAGTTCTAAAATCATCAAATGCAGCAGATTCATTTTCATTACTGGTTGCAAAAGCCGTTTTTATCAATACTGTAGAAATAGAAAACATTCCATAAGTATACGGCGACAACGGTATATATTCATGTGTCGTCTGGTCAACGCTATACTGTTCTGAAGTGTTTTCAGAGTAAGAACGGTCCATTGACAAATCAACTTTTAAATCTGGTAATAAATCAATATTAGCTGTTACTTTCAATAGTTTATTGGTAACCTGCGAGTAACTTTGGTTGAAATCCTGATACGTTGTCAGCCATCCGTTTTTAGCCGCTTCGTAACGTACGTCATCCTGACTTCCAAAAACAAATCCTAAACTTGGTTTTGATGTTCCGAAGAAACCAATACTGGGTGTATAACCCGGTAAAACCGTCCCGCTATTTTTGGTATAATTAATCTGAACATTTTTAATGCTCGTCAATACACCAATCAAACCATCGTAAAACGGACTGCTGCTTACAACAGGTTTTGCTGTATTTACAATTTTTTCACCTGGTTTTGGCGGAGCTGTCGGTTTAGGTTTTGCCTGTTTTTTTGCGCCCGGAGTTAACCCTAAATATTTATACAGCGTAGGCATATTTAAAGTCGTTGTCAGCGTATTTGAGTTAGCATTCTGAATTGTATTTCCTAAGTTATATACACTTCCGGTATCAGGATCTGTATATTCAGAAAATGCAGTTGAAGAACGCTGCCAGTTATAATCTGCAGTATACGAATAACTCGCTTTTACAAAACCAAAAACCGGAATTTTGTTAATTGGAATTTCATAATTCAACACCAATTGCTGTGCATGCTGATTTGGCGTTCCAATGTCCCAGTAATCATCCCAAATATTAAAATCTTCTTTCGGAGAATTATCATCATTTAAGAAATTACGAACGATATTATTTGATGTTGCACTGTAATTCAGTTTTAAAGATTTAGTTAAGTTAAAACCAAATCCATACTGATAATTAAAGGCAAAGTTTCGTCTGTATAGCGGATCAAGCCCAATGCTGCCTTCTGTTAATTCCACTTCTCTAAATAGCTGACGGTTGCTTTGTCTTAAAATATTAGAATTGAAAGAGATATTGGAAGGAAGATAATTAAAGTTGATATCACTTAATAATTTCCAGTACTCACTTTTCTTCATGAATTTGGTTTCCTTAAAAGGAACTACTTCTTTTGGCTGGAATGTATAAGCATAATTTACAGCTGTATTTGACTGTTCATCTTCGTAATCTTCCACTTCATAATCATGACGTTCGACCTGATTGTATGATTGCGAAAATGTAAAATTCTCTACATCATAAACATGCGGTTTTTGTTCTGGCGCCCTGTCTTTTCTTACTCCGATAAAGTTGATACTTTTTCGTTTGGTATAATCTACTGCACGAGTTCTGATATTATCTTTTTCTGCCTGATCTGTTGTTTCTCTAAGCAGCTGATCTAATTTAATATCCTGATTAAACGGATCGTATTCCGGAGTAATTACTTCTTCGCCAATTGCATAATTAAACGGCAGATTAATTCCCCATTTTTTAGGCATTAATTTTCCTAAATTTAAGTTGGTTACAATGTTATACTGCTGTACATCTTCACGGCTTCGTTCATTTGCACCCTGTTCTAAAGATCCGAAACCAATTGTACTTTTTCTTCCTGTTGCAGAAACTGTAGCAAAATCGGCCATATTGGTATCAATATTTAACAATGCAGCCATACCGCCTTTGTTCTCCAAATCGGCCAGACGAAGCTCATTAAACCAAACTTCCCCTTTAATATCTTTATGATCGGCCCTGCTTTTTACACCGACCATTAAATTTCTGACTAGCCCGAAATTAGGATTTCCTTTTATACCTAAAGTTAATTTAGTATCGCCATCACCTCCTGCAACATCCGGGTCATTATCCGGATAATAAATACCATTGATATCTCTTTTGGAAGAATTAATATCAATGTTCATGGCCTTAATTTTCATTTTGGTCAGCAATTCCAAAGCCAGATCAATATTGTTTTCCTCCATCCAGACCAAATCCGGACTTATAGTACAAGAACCTCCGGTTGTAGTTACTTTTAAGGGAATCTCAATCTGATAGAAGTTTTGTGTAAAGTCATTTCCGAAACGGATGAAACCTATCATTTCATCATCTAAAAGTGCATTTTCATTTGGAAGAGATTCTGCGTGTAAAAACATTTTCAGTTTTTTGTACTGACGCATATCGACACTTACGTTTTTGAACACCGCTCTAGAATCCTGATATTGCAAACCTGTTCCGCCCACTCTCACGGCCAATGCCTGTTCATTTTGGTTAATGACAGTATTGTTATTGTACAACTGCTCTCTTTGAACACCTGGAGGAATTACGTAATTAACCGGACATTTTGTTCCGTTTTCCTGAATATTTACTGCCGCAACGTCAAATTCTACACCATCATCATTAGGATTTTGATCATTTGCATCAAGTGTTCCTGTATATCTTCTCCACTCTCCTCTAACTAAATCTAAAGCACCAAAACGAACTGTTGTCTGGCTGTTAAACCCAGTCATAAACATACGCATGAAACGAATCGATCTAAAATCAGTAATGTTTCCAATTGTATTCTGCGGCTGAGAAACAGGAATTTTAAACTGAATCCATCTTGCAGTAGTACTTCCTCCATTTGGAAGCTCCACATTACTTACTTCCCTAATATCTGTAATATAATTTTCTCCAACCTGCATTCCCGGTTTAACATCAATACTATATTCATAATAAGCATTGATCGTATTCATCGTGTTATCACGGTTAATATCTTCAACATCAGGAAGAGTTGTCGAACCACGATTAGGGTCATCTATATTTACTGCGGAGTTTCCTTCTGTGCCGTTATAATTTTTATAGCGCTCTAAAACACCTCCATCCGTATTTAAATAATAGGTATAATCGTCTGCAGCAGGATCTGCTTCTCCTGCATAATTAGTATAAATTTGTCCTTCTTGAGCACTTGGCAATCCATCTAAACCAATATCCTGATTTTTTCTATTGTCAGGGTTGGTATCAAAAGCATAAATTAAAGATTGCGAAGCCGGAACATCTCCCCAAAGTGGTCTCGGATTAACCTTTATCTGATCCGGACCTAATCCGTTTTCGTATTGTTTTCTTCCGTCTTTTAAAACGTCTTCTGAGATTTCACCTAAGTTAAAATAAATTTTACCCGTATTATTTACCGGAGCTTCTCCATTTCCAACATAAGGGTCAAGAACCCAAAATTGAATATACTCAACATTTCCCTGCTCAAAATTGGTTGAATTTAAAGCACGCATAATTCCACCAAAATTGGTTGCCGGATTTGTTGTTCCAAAATTCGGGTTGTTGTTATAAGGTCCTCTTTCAGATGGATAATAAGTCAAATCGAGTGTATTAACTACCTGAATCTGTCCTTGAGCAATATCTGTATTTGGATATAATTCCCTGCTATAAATTCTTCTTGTTGTATTTAGCGATAAATCATCATTTGATATTCCCGAAGGTTTTGAAGAATAAAACACGGGATCAATTGTATACCATGATAATTTAGCTCTTTTAAAACCATATTCTAAGGTATTTGAATTGGCATTAAACGTATTGTCATTTATAGAATTTACAAACGGTGTTGAAGCTAAGCTCCATGCATAGGCAGAACGCATATCTATTGTTGACTGAGAGCCTTCAAAATCATCAACATAAATAGTTGCTTCTCCTTCAAAATCACTTGCTTTTGGTGCATCTGGTCTTAAAAAGGCTACTTCTCCGCGAACAGATAAATTTGACGGAACATCAGTATCAATATTTGGAAGTTTGTTTGCCAATCTTGTCAGGAACGGAACTTCTGTAGAGTAATTTCCATTAAAGCCAAAAATAGTATTGTTTACAGATTCCTGTCCATAACTCGATTTTTGAGTAAATGGTCTTTCTGTCATTTTTAAATAAGTACCGCCAATAACGAATTTATCCGAGATTTTATGTTCAATGTTGAATCCCATAAATCTTCGGGTCTGCTGGCCAAAAATAGAATTGTTTTCCAGCGAAACCTCAATTGGTGTATTCGAAGCCTGCAATGACGGATCAAGGATCTGAACTCTTCCTAATTGATAATCGACACTATAATCAATACCTTCTACTAATCTTCTTCCGGCAGCTGTAACCACAACAGAACCCTGCGGAACGTTAAATGCACCAATAGGAATTCCGTTACTTCCTGATGATTTGTATTTTCCCCTTAATAAGAATTTGTTTTTATCACTGTCCTGCAAAGCTCCAGATTGCGTATTTCGGTACATGTTTCTGAATACATATTTCTGCTGGTTTGCATTATATGTCGTGGGATCGTTATAGTCTTCTGTTCCGTTTTTTAATTTATTGAATATAAGTTCTCCAAAAGGCTCTTTTGTGGTAAAGATGATACGTCCGTTTTGAACATCAACTGTAATTCCCGGAATGTAATCGAAGAAACCATCTCCTCCTACTTGCGGATCGTTGTTGTAATTTAAACGGT
This sequence comes from Flavobacterium sp. Root901, assembly GCF_001429765.1. Classification (GTDB taxonomy): domain Bacteria; phylum Bacteroidota; class Bacteroidia; order Flavobacteriales; family Flavobacteriaceae; genus Flavobacterium. The sequence continues at coordinate 15,043 of NZ_LMJB01000008.1, read as the reverse complement.
CCAGGTTAAAAACATTTAATAACGGTGTTTGTTCAACCTTCATATCTGCCGTTGGGTTTGTCGGGAAAGTTGATCCCGGAACCGGAGTAATATAATTTATAGGCGAAGGATCTGTGTAAAGAATATTTAATCTAAAATCGTCCTGTTTAATTTGATAAGCCTGTGGAATTTGATAAACGTTTTTCATCATAAGGTTCCAAACCGGATTCTGAACGTTCGTCAAATTACTTTTCAGCATTTTTAAAACCAAACTTTGTGTAATAATGGCCTGATTTGCGTTGTTATTTCCTGTAACAACTGTAGCATCAACACCATCACTACCAAACTCCCCTACCTGATACACTTTGCCTCCAACTGTATATTCAAAAGCTACAGCCAGGATTTCATCATTTGCCAAACGCTGCTGTAAAGAGATATATCCTAACTGCGGATTAAAAGTATATTCTGCAGTTGTCAGTTTTCTGGCATTTTCCAAAACAGAATAATCTGTTGCTTCGCTGACGTTTGTGTTATTAAATCCGGATTTTGCAGTTACGATTTCTCTAATATTCGAATTTAAGAAAGACCCAGCCTGACCAATTGTCGCCGGATCGTATTTGTTGTTATTATTGCTGGTTGGACTGTCAACCGGATTATTAAAAAATCCCGTTGTCGAACTTATAACTACCACCTGATTGTCAGGAATGCCGGTAATTTGTGCTTCTCCTAAATCCTGAAGCGCAATAATATTTCTTAAGTTATTATTGTTTGTCGTTACACGATTTTGCTTGTTGGTTACCCAGACTTCCAGTCTTGTAATCTGAACACGGCTGTCAATAAAAGGGTAATTTTTTAACGACGCATCGTATTTATTTCTAAAATACTGAGAAAGGAAAAAGTGACGGTCGTTATCGTAATCTAAAGCATAAAGATCAAAGTTCTGAACAGTTCCTCCATTTTCTGCAACAACACTTTTTGTTTGTGATTTTTGTTCAGAGAAAACACCTGTAATGGTGGTTCTTCCAAATTGTAATTGTGTTTTTACCCCAAATAAAGATTGTGCACCACGAATTAACGTACTGTTAAGCGGCATACTGACGTTACCAACTTCGACTTTTTGAATAATATCATCTTCGGATGGAGTATAGGCAAGTTTAAACAAGTTTTGAAATGCAAAAGTGGATTGTGTGTCGTAATTAGCATTTACTTCTAATCTTGTTCCTATTTTTCCCATCAGACTCATACTGATTCGCTGGTCAAAATCAAAGGTAAGGCTTGATCTGTTTCGCGGTGAAAAGGACGGATTATCCTGTTTGGTGTAGCGAACACCCAAGTCCATTTCTACAGAACCTGTGGGTTTTACATCAATTGTATTACTTCCAAATACACTTTCAAAAAGACTTGAATTAATGTAATATCTTGGAAGTAAATCTTTTTTAGCAGCCTCTGCTCCGGTTTTTTTACCGTCAATTGCGTCGGCTTTTTTTCTAAAATAGTTCCTTCTGGATTCTTTTAAAACCAAATCTTCGTATTCTCTGGGAGTCAAAACGAGTGGATAGTCAATGGAGAAACCATCAACTGAATTGGTGTAAATATACCGGTCTGTAACAGGATCGTATTTATAGGCCGAAAGTATGCTTGGTGGATTTTCCAACTCGAGTTTCCCTACAGAGAACTGAGTTTTTGTTGTATCTTGAACCGCCGGATTTACTTGTGATCGTATAACATTACCACAAAATAAAACCAGTAAAAAAATACAAATTTTACGCATACAATTGGTTATAAAAAATTGGTTTTATAAGCTTTTTAAAGCCTTTTTGATGATCGTTTCTACTGTAGCTTCCGGATCTTCTTTTACGATTTTTTCTACTACTTTTTCAGAAGCTTTTCTAACGAATCCCAGAACTTCCAAAGCAGATAACGCTTCATCTCGATTTGTATTGTTCTGAACTACCGAAACTTCGTCTAAATCGTACAACTTTAACACTTTTTCTTTCAGATCAAGTATTACTCGCTGCGCTGTTTTGTTTCCAATTCCTTTAATTGACTGAATAACCCCAACATCGCCCGAGGCAATTGCATTAATAATTTGTCTTGGTTCTATTGAAGAAAGCATTGTTCGTGCAATTCCGGCTCCAATTCCTGAAACCGACAATAACATCCTAAATATCTCACGTTCAGATTTTTCTACAAAACCATATAAAGTATGCGCATCTTCTTTGATTTGAAGATGCGTATACAATTTTATAAAATCAGCATTTGGAATTAATGAAAAAGTGTGTAAAGAAATATTTACGTGGTATCCCACTCCCCCGCAGTCAATTATAACGTCTGTTGGATTTTTTTCAACTAATTTTCCCTGCAAATGTGCTATCATAAGTAATATTAATAAGAATCAAATATAGTAAAAATGCAATAAAAATAAGACAATATTATCTGATCCTTATTTTTATTAATCTATTGTGCTAATTTGTTCTTTTTATTTTCTTTTTCCTGAGCGTCTATAACAGCAATTGCCGCCATATTAACCATTTCCTCAACGCTTGCCCCTAATTGAAAAATGTGAACCGGCTTGCCCATTCCCATCATAATCGGACCAATTGAAGCTGATTTATTCAACTCTTTCATTAGTTTATAAGTAATGTTTGCTGCCTCTAAGTTAGCGAAAACCAGTGTATTTACCTTTTTACCTGCCAGTTTAGAGAAAGGGAATTTTTCCTGAAGCATTTCAGAATTTAAGGCAAAATCGGCCTGAATTTCACCATCTACGACCATCTCAGGGTGATTTTTATGTAAAAATGCTACTGCATCTCTTACTTTTGCCGCATTTTGATGTGTCGATGATCCAAAGTTTGAATAAGAAACCATGGCAATAACTGGCTCGATTCCGAACATTTTTGCTGTTTTTGCTGTCATCAGTGCAATGTTTACTAAATCTTCAGATGAAGGATTAATGTTTATTGCGGTATCTGATAAAAACATTGGCCCTCTCGATGTCAGCATCATGTTTGCAGTGGCAACAAGTGATGCTCCGTGTGCTTTTTCAATTAACTGAAGCATTGGTTTAACAACGCTTGGATAACTTCTTGAATAACCTGTAACCAGTGCATCTGCTTCTCCTTCGTTGACCATCATGGCTGCGAAATAGTTTCTTTCGCGCATAAATTTCTGAGCATCAAGCAAAGAAACACCTCTGCGCTCTCTCGCTTCCCAGTATGAATTTGCAAATTTATTACGTCTTGCTTCTTCTTCGTTTGTTTTAGGATCGATGATTTCAAGATCAGCATCAAAACCTAATTCAGCTTTTAATTCTAAAATAGTTTCTCTGCTTCCTAATAAAACCGGAATACCAATTCCGTCTTCATGAACAATTTGCGCTGCTTTTAATACATTTAACTGATCTGCCTCTGCAAAAACAACACGTTTAGGATCTAATTTAGCACGATTTGTAATTAAACGTACCATTTTATTATCGTTCCCCATACGTTCGCGCAGTTTATCTTCGTAAGCTGCCCAGTCTGTAATCGGATTTTTTGCTACTCCGGAGTCCATTGCTGCTTTTGCAACTGCAGGAGCAACCACTGTAATCAATCGCGGATCAAATGGTTTTGGAATAATATATTCCTGCCCGAAACCTAATTTAGTAGCACCATAAGCTACGTTTACCTGTTCAGGAACCGGTTCTTTTGCCAAAATAGCCAACGCTTTAACGGCAGCCATTTTCATTGCTTCGTTAATTTTTGTCGCTCTTACGTCTAATGCTCCTCTAAAAATATAAGGGAAACCTAAAACGTTATTTACCTGATTAGGAAAATCTGAACGGCCTGTAGCCATAATAACGTCTTTGCGGGTTTGTACCGCTAAATTATAATCGATTTCCGGATTTGGGTTTGCCATTGCAAAAACAATCGGATTGTCTTTCATTGTTAATAACATTTCCGCTGTCAGGATATCTCCTGATGATAATCCGATGAAAACATCTGCTCCTTTTACAGCTTCTGCTAATTCAATTTTTGGACCATCAATGGCATATTTTAATTGCAATTCTGAAAGCGAAGGGTTGTCTTTTGTTAAAAGTCCTTTACTATTATACATTAAAACATTCTCTACCTTAACACCTAATAAAACATATAAATCTGTACAGGCAATTGCTGCAGAGCCTGCTCCTGAAACTACTACTTTTACATCTTCAGGTTTTTTACCTGCCAGTTCTAGTGCATTGATTAATGCGGCAGAAGAAATAATTGCCGTTCCGTGCTGATCATCGTGCATTACCGGAATGTTCAATTCTTCTATTAACCTTCTTTCAATTTCAAAAGATTCCGGAGCTTTAATATCTTCCAGGTTAATACCTCCAAAAGTTGGAGCGATATTTTTTACCGTCTGAATAAATTCTTCGACATTTTTTGTATCAACTTCGATATCAAAAACGTCAATATCAGCAAATATTTTAAATAACAAACCTTTTCCTTCCATTACTGGTTTTCCAGCTTCAGGACCAATATCTCCAAGTCCTAAAACAGCAGTACCGTTTGATATTACAGCAACTAAATTTCCTTTTGCTGTATATTTATAAACGTCATCAACGTTTGCTGCAATTTCTAAACATGGCTCAGCAACTCCAGGCGAATAGGCCAGTGACAAGTCTCTTTGGGTTGCATATTTTTTTGTTGGAACTACCTGAATTTTTCCTGGAGTCGGCTCTGCGTGATACAGTAATGCCTCTCTTCTTTTACTCTCTTTGTTCATTATTTTAGCTTTTATTCTAGCTTACAAAGATATAAGTCTTAGTTTTAAAAAGGTGCGCTTTTAGTGGTTTCTTTTGTTAAAATATCAAAATTGGAAACTCAAAAAAAATAGTCCGGCGTGATCCGGACTATTTAAAAAAGTATTTTTATTGAAGCGTTTACTGTGATATATAAGAGTTTAAGTGATGGATTGTATCTTTCTGAATTTCAATAATTGCTTTAACAACATCACTAATCGAAATGATTCCTACCACAATTCCGTTTTCTAAAACAGGCAGGTGTCTGATTCTTTTTGAACTCATCAGTTCCATACAATCATCAATATTATTGGAGAGCTGTACAGAAAATACATTGCTTTCCATAATTTCATGCACAAATGTTTCTTTAGAAGATTTGTCTTTTAAAACAATTTTTCTAGCATAATCCCTTTCAGACAAAATCCCTTTTAAGTCGGTTCCGTCTATGACCAGAATAGCGCCGATGTTTTTATCTCCCATTACTTTCAGGGCTTCGTAAACAGTTGTTGTTGAACGTACCGAAAAAACATTTTTCCCTTTTGCGTTTAGTATTTGATCTACAGTCATATCTGAAAAATTTTAGATTTATAAAGTTAAAATAAAAACAAATACGATGCGCAGCGAAATCGATTTTTTAAAATCACAACTAGCTCATTTTAAACAAAATACATAAAATAACAGATTTTCAAAATTATAATTTAATGAAAGAAAAAATTTACAGTTGTTTTTTGTAGAAAATTAGATTTTTTAACGTTTTTGGTTTGAATGTAGAATTTGTTTTATTGCAATTGCGTCAAAGAGATAAAATTTATGTCAATAAAAATATCCCGTAAGTATATTACGAATGAAGAATTAATACAGAAAGTCTAATTGATTTATTATAGATTTTTAGAAAATATCTTATGTAACTCGTTTTGATTTATTCAAAATCAAAAAGTTCTTTTATTGATATTCCCAAACCTTTAGATAATGCAAGCAAATTAAGATATGTAGGATTGAATTCACCTGCCTCAACTTTATGTATAAATTGCTCATCTTTAAATATCAGTAAACCTAACTTAGCTTGCGACAATCCTTTGGCTGTTCTAAGCTCTTTAATCCTAGTTCCTAAACGCTTTAAATCCTCTACCTTATATATTTCGTTTGAGTCTTGAAGTAAATTATTTTCGGAAAAAATTTTGCTTATTAAAACACTTGATTCTATTTTCAAAGAATAAGCTATTGAAAAAAGTAAACCAATGGTAATATTTTGTTTTCCTTTTTCAATTCTTTGAATAGTTCTTACATCAACATTACATAATGTTGACAATTGTAATTGTGTAATATTTTGTTTTCCTCTGAGTTCTTTGATTAATAAACCTAATTTAATAATCTCTAACTCGTATTTATTTTTTTCCACAAATCAAATCTATTAAACTGTGAAAAAAATAAACGCGACATATATGTCGTTTGTGGAATATAATATTACATTTGCTAAAAACATATTATATGGAAACTAATGAAATTAAAAATTTAGAACGCCTAAAAAAATTATCTGCCTTATATTTTCAGACTCTTAAACCCGTTAATGACGGAAGTGAAATGTATGCTGCTCAAATTAAATTTCTAAACTATTTTGAACTTGGCTGTGTGATAACTGATATGCTGAAATTATGCATTTTGGCATTGAATCACGATATGCATAAGATTTCGGAAACCAACAAAAATCAATCTATTGATGTGAGTCTTGTTTTAGAAACTTTGCTGCAAATTTTTCCTTTAAGAGAATTCGAATTTTTAAGTGAAATCAATTATATGTTTACTGCAGATTCAAATCCTGAGAATACGTAAATAAAAAAGCCTTTCTAAATTTAGAAAGGCCTTATATCTTAAATTACAGACTTATAATTATGAATTCGCTTCGTCTGTTTTGCTGATGTTCTTTTTCGGTACATTTTACGCCATCGGCACATTTATTAACTAATTGTGTTTCTCCGTAACCTTTTGCTGTTAATCGGCTTGGATCAATTCCTCTCTGCTCCAGCCAGCTTTTAGAAGACTGTGCTCTTTTTTCAGATAAAATCTGATTGCTTTCTGTAGATGAACGGCTGTCTGTATGCGAACGAATATCGATTTTTATGGTTGGATATTGTTTCAGCATATCTACGATTTTTTGCAGTTTAGGCTCTGATTCTTTCTTAATCGTTGCTTTTCCTAAATCGAAAAAGTTCATCGGAATGTTTAAAAGTTTAGCTAAATCTGTTCCAACTGTAATGTTAACTTTAACCGGCTTAATTGAATTTCCTTTAATAACAACCGGCATTGCTTTTACAATTGGTTTTGGTTTCTTTTCTAAAACTATTGGCAGCGAAACAGAACCTGTTGCTTTTTTAAGCGTTATATTAACTTCTTTAAATATATAATCTTCTTTGGAAGTTTTGATATAATATTTTTTTCCGCATCTGACATTCGAAAAAATATAATTTCCGTTTGAATCCGATTTTGTTTCAACAGCCGATTTACCGGATTCATCAAATAAAATTAATGAAACGTCTGAAAGTACTTCGTTTGTTTCCTGATCTATAACTGTTCCGGATAATTGCTGTTCGCAGATTAGTTTTCGGTTTTCTGTAAATCTGTAAATATCATCAAGTCCGTGACCGTTTACTCTGTTTGAAGAGAAAAAGCCATTTCTGTTTTTACTGTTTATTGAAAAAGCAAAATCATCTTGTTTACTATTTACCGGTTCTCCAACATTTAGTACTTCATCAAAAGAACCATCTTTGTTTATTTTTGAAACATAAATATCGAGTCCTCCTAATCCTGGCCGACCGTCAGTAGCAAAATAAAGTTCATTTTCATCTGAAATAAAAGGAAAAGTTTCTCTTCCTTCTGTATTAATTTCCGATCCTAAATTTTCTGGTGTTCCATACGTTCCGTCTGGCAGAATACTCACTTTAAATATATCAGACAAACCTAAGGTTCCCGGCATATCTGATGCAAAAAATAATGTTTTTTCATCCACACTTAAAGCCGGGTGCGCTACGCTGTATTCGTCACTGTTAAAAGGAAGTTCCTGAACTTCTTTCCATTCGTTATTCACCAATACTGCTTTGTAAAGTTTTAAAAATGTAATGTTTTTTTCATTTTCTTTTCTTTTACCGTTTACAGAATTATTTCTGGTAAAATACATGGTCTGTCCGTCTTTTGTAAAAACCGGAGTCGACTGGTTGAGGTTTACTTTTAAGTTTTTCTTGTGAAATAACTCTGCTTTTCCAATGCTTCCGTCCGGATTCAATTGTGCGGTATATAAAGTTGAGATGGCTTTATTTGTCCACTTAAAACTCTTTTTAATAATCGCACCGGTGTCTCTTGCCGATGTAAATACTAATTTGTTGTCTAAAATTGTAGTTCCGTAATCTGAATCTTTTGAATTAATTCCGGCATCAGCAATATCAAAACGGCCTGAATTGGATTTAATATCGTCTAAATAACTTTTATTTTTTAAGAATAAAACTGCTCTTTTGTCTGAAGGTGCTATGTCGCTGAATTTTTCCAGAATCCTGTCTGCTTTAGCATAATTTCCAATTGATTTTAGGCATTGCGCATATCTGTATAAATATTCAGGTTCCTGATTTTCATTAATATTAAATAGTTCCTGATAAAATTTTAATGCGTTTTCTAATTCTCCTATGAAGTAATAAGAATTTCCAAGTCTTTGAAATATCCTTTCTTCCTTAACTCCTTTTTCTACTAATTTTTCATACGCTTTTATAGCATCCGCGTAAGCGTAACTATCGTATTTTTTATCTGCATTTTGTATACTGGCTGTCTGCGCATTTGCACTGAAAAAAAAGCAAAAGAACAAAAAGGAATAAACTAAATTTTTCATCTTCATATTTTAATCAATTAAAAGAATCTTGGTGAAGTAAGTTTGCTGTAGGTATTAAAAAAGTCAAAACGAAGGAAAATTTCATGCGATCCTGAATTGTATTTTTGCAAACGTGTTGTTTCGTGATCGTAGCCGTATCCTATATACATTCCTCTTGTAACCTGAAAACCTGCCATTGCGCTAACAGAGGCACTCCAACGGTAAGCCAGTCCTAAAACAAATTTGTCATTGAACATAAAATTTCCTGAAACATCAACTTGTAAAGGCGCTCCTTCTACCATTTTTGTTAATACAGCCGGTTTGAATTTTATATATTCTAAACGATCTAAATTGAAAACATATCCTGCCATTAAATAGTAGTTTATTTTTTCTTTGAAAATAGCCACATCATTATCATCATATCGGTTTGTTTCAATAAAATTTGGCACAGATAAACCTATATATGCTTTGTCAGAATGCCAATAAACACCGGCACCAATATTTGGAGTAAACTTGTTTCTCAAATCCTGAAACATTTCGTCATTTTGATCTTCGTAGCTCAATTTACTTGGATCAAGATTGAAAAGATTCGCTGTTGCTTTAATTCCGAATGAAAGTTTAAACGATTCAGAAGTTGGAACACTATAAGATAAATCTGCAGACAAGGTATTTTCATTTGTTGGCCCGATTTTATCGTTTACCAGCGAAACTCCTAATCCTAAATTACTGTTGTTTAAAGGTGTATTTAATGAAAAAGTACTGGTCACCGGAGCTCCATCAAGTCCAATCCACTGCGTACGATATAACCCGAAAACACTTAGAACACCACGCGAACCTGCGTATGCCGGATTGATTTCGATAGTGTTATACATATATTGTGTAAATTGAGAATCTTGCTGAGCAGAGCACACAACTGTAAAAAACATGAAAATTAAGCCTAATTTTTTCATTTATAAGAAATTTTAAAACGGCTTAGCTTGTACTAAGCCGTTTGTAATTTTTATTTATTAATATATAAATAACCTGATTTTTCGTGAGGATTAGAACCGCTGTCTTTGTATTTCAGGATGTAGAAATAAGTTCCTGCTGGTAATCCGTCAGATTGTTTAATGGTTGTACGTCCTTCAGAATACCCTTTAAATACTCTGTCTTCATTATTATAACCATCTTTTTCGAAAACCAGAACTCCCCAACGGTTATAGATTTCTACCGTATTATTCGGGTAGCATTCTATTCCCTGAATGTAGAATCGATCATTTTTACCATCTCCGTTTGGTGACATACCTTTCTTAACATCGATTTGACAACCATTTAATGTTATCACAGTAGGCTGGTCTCCATTTACTCCTTCATTATCTGAAAGATCCTCAACTACTACTCCTTTTGCGCTGTTTCCTTTAACACTTGCCTGATTCGTAACTTCTCCTTTATTGATATCGGTTTGTGTTATTTTATAAATTGCACTAAAGTTGCTGCCATTTGATTCTCCAACACCTAAATCCAAGGCTTGTCCTGAAACAATTACTCCCGGTAATGGATCTGTAATCGTAATATTTTTTAATGGTATATTTCCTGTGTTTGTCACTACAAATTTGTATGTAATTGTTTCACCCGGTTCTGCGTTGTTGTTCTTATTCTCATTGTTGAACACAGCTGTTTTAACAATTGCGATTGCCGGAACTTCAACAAAAACAGATAATGTTGCCGAAGCGCAATTTGCTGTTGCTGCTGCCTTCTCACAAATTTCATACGTGATCTGATATGTTCCTCTAGGTGTGTTTGGTTTTACATTTACAGTTCCATCAGCATTAAATTCAAAGTTCGTATTATTAGAAGTATTCGTTATTGTAACATCTGCAGGGTTAACTGCTAATCCGTCTAATAAATCATTATCTAACACATTTATGAATTCAAGAGAACCGTTAATTCCGTCAACTGCTATTTCTCCGTCATTATTTGCAGCAATTGGTTTAGTTGGCGTAACCGGAATAACCGTATTCAACACATCTACACTTACAACTGCCTGACTGCAATTAGATGAACTTAAAGCATCGCATATTTGATAAGTAAGCTGATAGTTTCCTGTTTGTGTTCCCGGTTTAATATAAACTGTACCATCTGCATTTAAAATTAAATTAGCATTTGGAAGAACAGTACTCAAAATTACATTTGCAGGAATAACAGCTGATCCATTGTGTGTGTCATTAGTAAATACATTTATGCCTGTACTAGTTCCTTTGGTAATATCGATTGGTCCTGCAGTATCATTATTTGCTTTGATCTCAAATGTTGGTCTTGCATTACAACCAGCTGTCGCTGTTGGATAATTTACCGAAACATTAACTGTTGGGTTCAATGAAAATACCATTGTCACTGCTGGTCTGGTGTTTTCAAATCCGTCAGGACCTTGTGTCCATTGTCCATTTGTATTTACCCATCCTGGCCAGTCTAGTCCATTTCCGCTTCCATCAACAACTGCACCCGGCCATAAAATATTTCCGCTTAATGGCAAGTTAGTCTGAGTAGCGACAACCTTGTTTGCACTGTCTACCCATTGAATCGTTAATAAATTTGTAGGAGTAAAATTATCTGCTACAACATTATAAGATACATAAGGAACGTTGTTCGAACAATAACTGTTTGCTGTTACTGTCATTGTTGGATCATCAACTGTTACTTTTACAGAAGCTGTACTACAGTTTGTTGGATTTAGTTTTTCACAAATTGTATAAGTCAATGTATAATCGCCTCTTGGTGCACTTGCTCCTAATGTAACTGTTCCGTCAGGATTTAATGTTAAAAATCCTGCTGGATCCGGAGTCACAACTGAAAGGTTCAAAGTGTTTGCTATAACTGGCAATCCGTTATTAGTATCATTATCAAAAACATTTACTACTGTTTGAGGGTGGTTTACTCCAACTACAGATCCAACAATATCATCAATCGCTTGTAATAATGCTCCGCTGGTTACAACGACTTTTGAGATCACTGCATCACAGTTTGATGGATTAGTTACCTCACAGATTCTGTATTCTACTTCATAAGTTCCTGCTGCAGTGTTTGCTGCAACTGTTACTGTTCCGTCTGCGTTAAGTGTTAAACCTGCTGGAACGCTGATTGCTGTTAATGTTACCTGTCCTGCCGAAGTACCAATTACAACTGGGTTACCGTTTAAGGTATCATTAGCCGTTAAGGCTGCTGTTGTACCGCCAAGATTTCCGTTTATTGCTGCCGTAGTTTCTGTTACTGCATCGATTACTAGTGTTGGTGCCGTTACTCCTACTGTTACACTTACTGTGTTTGAACTGCAGTTTGATGGGTTTAGTTTCTCACAGATTGTGTAAGTTAACGTGTAAGTGCCTGCCGGAGCATTACCGCCTAATGTTAAACTTCCGTCTGGGTTTAGAACTAAATATCCTGATGGGTCCGGTACTGCAACTGTCAGGTTTACATCTGATGGAACCAGTGCTGTTCCGTTTTTAGTATCGTTATCAAATACATTAACCGGTAAAGTCTGAGCTGTGTTTCCAGATGTAACCGATCCGATAGTATCAGCATTGGCAATTAATGTCGCTGCTGTTACTACAACTTTAGAGATCACTGCATCACAGTTTGNGATTTACATCTGATGGAACCAGTGCTGTTCCGTTTTTAGTATCGTTATCAAATACATTAACCGGTAAAGTCTGAGCTGTGTTTCCAGATGTAACCGATCCGATAGTATCAGCATTGGCAATTAATGTCGCTGCTGTTACTACAACTTTAGAGATCACTGCATCACAGTTTGCAGGGTTGGTTACCTCGCAGATTCTATACTCCACATCATAAGTTCCTGCTGCAGTGTTTGCTGCAACTGTTACTGTTCCGTCTGCGTTAAGTGTTAAACCTGCTGGAACGCTGATTGCTGTTAATGTAACCTGTCCTGCCGAAGTACCAATTACAACTGGATTTCCGTTCAGGGTATCATTAGCCGCTAAGGCTGCTGTTGTACCTCCAAGATTTCCGTTTATTGCTGCCGTAGTTTCGGTTACTGCATCGATTACTGGTGTTGGTGCCGTTACTCCTACTGTTACACTTACTGTGTTTGAACTGCAGTTTGACGGGTTTAGTTTCTCACAGATTGTGTAAGTCAACGTGTAAGTGCCTGCCGGAGCATTAGCACCTAAAGTTAAACTTCCGTCAGGGTTTAAAACTAAATATCCTGATGGGTCTGGTACTGAAACTGTCAGATTTACATCTGATGGAACCAGTGCYGTTCCGTTTTTRGTATCGTTATCAAATACATTAACCGGTAAAGTCTGAGCTGTGTTTCCTGATGTAACAGATCCGATAGTATCAGCATTGGCAATCAATGACGCTGCTGTTACYACMACTTTTGAGATCACTGCATCACAGTTTGCAGGGTTGGTAACCTCGCAGATTCTGTATTCTACATCATAAGTTCCTGCTGCAGTATTTGCTGCAACTGTTACACAGATTGTATAAGTTAATGTGTAAGTGCCTGCCGGAGCATTACCGCCTAATGTTAAACTTCCGTCTGGGTTTAAAACTAAATATCCTGATGGGTCTGGTACTGAAACTGTCAGATTTACATCTGATGGAACCAGTGCCGTTCCGTTTTTGGTATCGTTATCAAATACATTAACCGGTAAAGTCTGAGCTGTGTTTCCTGATGTAACAGATCCGATAGTATCAGCATTGGCAATCAATGACGCTGCTGTTNGTATCGTTATCAAATACATTAACCGGTAAAGTCTGAGCTGTGTTTCCTGATGTAACAGATCCGATAGTATCAGCATTGGCAATCAATGACGCTGCTGTTACCACCACTTTTGAGATCACTGCATCACAGTTTGCAGGGTTGGTAACCTCGCAGATTCTGTATTCTACATCATAAGTTCCTGCTGCAGTATTTGCTGCAACTGTTACTGTTCCGTCTGCATTAAGTGTTAAACCTGCTGGAACGCTGATTGCTGTTAATGTAACCTGTCCTGCCGAAGTACCAATTACAACTGGGTTTCCGTTCAGCGTATCATTAGCCGTTAAGGCTGCTGTTGTACCTCCAAGATTTCCGTTTATTGCTGCCGTAGTTTCGGTTACTGCATTAATTACTGGTGTTGGTACCGTTACTCCTACTGTCACACTTACAGTATTTGAACTGCAGTTTGACGGGTTTAGTTTCTCACAGATTGTGTAAGTYAAYGTGTAAGTACCTGCCGGAGCATTAGCACCTAAGGTTAAACTTCCGTCTGGGTTTAAAACTAAATATCCTGATGGGTCTGGTACTGAAACTGTCAGATTTACATCTGATGGAACCAGTGCTGTTCCGTTTTTNGTTAAACTTCCGTCTGGGTTTAAAACTAAATATCCTGATGGGTCTGGTACTGAAACTGTCAGATTTACATCTGATGGAACCAGTGCTGTTCCGTTTTTRGTATCGTTAYCAAATACGTTAACCTGTAAAGTTTGCGCAGTGTTTCCTGATATTACCGATCCGATAGTATCTGCATTGGCAATCAATGTCGCTGCTGTTACCACCACTTTTGAGATCACTGCATCACAGTTTGCCGGATTGGTTACCTCACAGATGCTGTATTCTACATCATAAGTTCCTGCTGCAGTATTGGCTGCAACTGTTACTGTTCCGTCGGCATTAAGTGTTAAACCTGCTGGAACGCTGATTGCTGTTAATGTAACCTGTCCTGCCGAAGTACCAATTACAACCGGGTTACCATTTAAGGTATCATTTGCTGTCAAGGCCGCTGTTGTACCGCCTGTATTGCCGTTTACTGATGCTGTAGTTTCTGTTACTGCATCGATTATTGGTGCTGCAATTGTTACACTTACTGTGTTTGAACTGNGCTGTTGTACCGCCTGTATTGCCGTTTACTGATGCTGTAGTTTCTGTTACTGCATCGATTATTGGTGCTGCAATTGTTACACTTACTGTGTTTGAACTGCAGTTTGATGGGTTTAGTTTCTCACAGATTGTATAAGTTAATGTGTAAGTGCCTGCCGGAGCATTACCGCCTAATGTTAAACTTCCGTCTGGGTTTAAAACTAAATATCCTGATGGGTCTGNCACAGATTGTATAAGTTAATGTGTAAGTGCCTGCCGGAGCATTACCGCCTAATGTTAAACTTCCGTCTGGGTTTAAAACTAAATATCCTGATGGGTCTGCAGTAGTTGTCGTCAGATTTACATCTGATGGAACCAGTGCTGTTCCGTTTTTGGTATCGTTATCAAATACATTAACCGGTAAAGTCTGAGCCGTGTTTCCAGATGTTACAGATCCAATAGTATCAGCATTGGCAATCAATGACGCTGCTGTTACTACAACTTTAGAGATCACTGCATCACAGTTTGCAGGGTTGGTTACCTCGCAGATGCTGTATTCTACATCATAAGTTCCTGCTGCAGTGTTTACTGCAACTGTTACTGTTCCGTC
>NZ_LMJB01000007.1 GCF_001429765.1 Flavobacterium sp. Root901 | reverse complement strand
TCGGGGAATCTTCAGACAGTGGACATCAGCAGTATAGTAAAATCCAATGAAACCCTGACCACCCTTACCAGTAACGGTGCAGGATCTTACACCTACAAAAATGAGCTTGGCACTAATGTGACTATTGATGTTCTTGGTGATGTTGCCTCCAATTTTAGTACAATTGCCAATACACCATCKGTTAAAAACCTGATCCAGGCTATCTCGATGCAGTCGTCCGGCAGTGTGGTTTTCRATGCGGGCACGAACGTTTTCAGTTATACTGATGCGTCGGGGAATCTTCAGACAGTGGACATCAGCAGTATRGTAAAATCCAATGAAACCCTGACCACYCTTACCAGTAACGGTGCAGGTTCATACACCTACAAAAATGAACTTGGCACAAATGTGACTATTGATGTTCTTGGTGATGTTGCYTCSAATTTYAGTACAATTGYCAATACCCCATCGGTGAAAAACCTGATCCAGGCTATCTCGATGCAGTCATCCGGCAGTGTGGTTTTCGATGCGGGCACGAACGTWTTCAGTTATACTGATCCATCGGGGAATCTTCAGACAGTGGACATCAGCAGTATAGTAAAATCCAATGAAACCATTACAACTCTGTCGCAAAATGTAATTACAGGAGCTGTGACCTTCACTAATGAAGCCGGCACTTCTGTTACATCTCAGGTTGTGAGTGCAGATGCAGGGAATTTACTAACGGCAGGTGCCGATGGTGGAGGGTTTATCGATAATTCAGTTATTAAAGCCAATGAGACAATTACAAGCCAATCGCAAAATTTAAGCAGCGGATCGATAACTTTTACTAATGAAGCCGGCACTTCTGTTACTTCTCAGGTTGTTAGTAGTAATACGGGTAATTTAATTACAGTAGGTTCTGATGGAGGAAGTTTCCTAAATGATGCAGTTATCAAAAATAACGAAAGTACAACGATGCTTTTGCCACTTGTAACGTCAGGAAATACCATTGCAGCTTATACTAATGAAACAGGTGTTGCGGTAGATATAAAGGAAACAATTACATCTTTAAAAGATGTGGTAACGCAGAATACAGATCCCTTTGGGCAATTGGTTAATATTCATACTTTGACCTATGTAGACGAAACCAATACAGCAACCCCGATTGATTTGTCGTTATTAGTAAAAGGAACTGAAACACTTACGTCATTACTATATGACGGTGCTAGTCATTCATTGATTTACAAAGATGAAAAAGGAGTTTCAACAGAATTTAACATGGTCGATTTAATCGGCGATACTCAATCATTGACCAAATTAGAAGTAAATACAACTGACAAGACCTTAGACTACATTGATGAAGATTCAAAACTTCACCAGCTTAATATTGAACCTTTAATAAAAGAACCATGGTTTGGCACAAGTTCTAATGTTGGAGCGACATCAAACACAGAAAATATTTATACCAATGGATGGGTTGGAATTGGGTATAACTCTCCATCTGCTGCTCCAAATGAAAAGCTGAGGGTTAATGGAGCGATTTCTACGGTTAATACCTATTATGCAGATTATGTATTTGAAGATTATTTTAAAGGCTTTTCTTCCATAAAAGAAGACTATAAGTTTAAACCTTTGTTTGAAATAGAAGATTATATTAAAAAATACAATCATCTTCCCGGTATAACATCAATAAAAGAATTAGAGAAAACAAAAAATGGGTATTCATTCAATATGTCTGAGTTATCAATTCAATTATTAGAAAAAACCGAAGAGCTTTATTTACATATTATTGAGCAAAATAAAATAAATGAAAACCAACGAAAAGAAATTGAATTAAAAACTAAAGAATTGGGTGAATTAAAATTAGCCGCTGAAGCAATGAATTTTCGTATTGAAAAACTGGAAAGACTCATTGCAGAAAAATTAATAGATAATTAATTGAATCTTACAGCTCATCAGAAAGTAATACCAAGAATCAACACATTCAGACTTAAATTATAAGATTATGAAAATAAAATTAAATAAAAAACAAGTAAATGTTTTAATGATGCTCATCAGTTTTTTTAGTTTCTTTACTCTTTCTGCGCAAATAGAAAATACAAAAATAAAAGATGGTACTGTAAGTACCAGTCCACAAAAAGCAATGTCGGGAGCTATTCTTGAATTAGAAAGCAACAATAAAGGCATGCTTATGCCGCGATTGACTACGGCACAGAGAGATGCCATTCCTTTGGCTAACTTGACCCCGGGGCTTCTAATATTTAATACAACAACAGAGTGTTTCGATTTTTGGAACGGTATTAATCAGTTATGGTTTAGTCTTTGCGGGACACTTCCTCCAGCAGCATATAATATAGCAGCAGGCGGATGTTCTAAAATAGAGACGTCCGGGACTTTTAAGCAAGGAGTCGCACTCGCACAGTCTAATTTTATGACAATTCCCGTTACAGTTACTCAAAGAGGAACGTATTCAATTTCTGCAGTATCAATTGGAAGCGGATATTATTTTGTAGACAACGGCAGCTTTCCAACCCCAGGGAATTATGTTTTGTATTTAAAAGGTGTTGGTACTCCTAATAGGGGATATCCAGGAAATCCCGGTGACCCAGGAGATACCTTTAATATTAATTTAGGACAGGGTACTGTCTGTTCAACAAATATCTGGGTGGAAGAATCACATGTAGATTATACACTAGATTGCGCAAGTAAAAATATATTAGGAGATTATTTCGCCGGTGTACCATTAACATCATCTAATAAAATTACTTTGCAGGTTGATCCAGCTGATACAAACGGTCCAAATGCTTTTTGGAGTATTAATACCAATACCTTGAATGGATATTCTTTTAAAGGAACAGGTACATTTACAGGCACGGCACCTCAGACAGTTGAACTTTTTGGTACCGGAACACCAGTCTTATCTGGAACAAACAATTTTACTATTTCATCTAATGCTGTCTCCCTGGGAACGTGCTCGCCAGTTACTGTTACTGTTGCTCCCGTAGGGTATACAATCGATTGTTCAACAGCAGTGGTAAACGGAAACTATATGCAGGATGTGGCATTAAATTCCGGCAATACTATTACTTTGCCTGTTAATGTTACAGCGACCGGGCAAACTACTTTAAGTACTAATATAGTTAATGGTATTTCTTATTCCTCGGGATTAGTTACTTTAAATACTCTTGGTCCTCGAAATATAATTTTGACCGGATCAGGGACTCCTGCGGTTCCCGGGACAACTGCTTTGACATTAACGGGAACTCCGGGAGCAGCATCAAATTGTTCGTTAAATATTGCTGTAGCATCGCAGCCTGTAACGTATACTACAAATTGCTCAGGCATTACTACCAGTGGAAGTTATGCGCCTGGTATTGCCATGACTGCCGCCAATACTATGACCATTCCCGTAAATGTAACTTATGTAGGAAACTATTCTATTACAACAAATACAGTAAATGGTGTCAGCTTTTCAAAAACAGGTACATTTTCATCTACCGGAGCACAAAATGTTGTTTTAGAGGCGACCGGTACTCCTATTTCGGGCGGGAATTTTTCCTATGCAATTTCTGCCAACAGTACCAATGGAAGCACATCTTGCAGTAAAATTGTAAATTATGTATTTCGTACTATGAAAGTATTAGGACTGGGAGGAGGTATTTACCAGCCCGCTTCTGCCGGAACCGGAGATGTTGCAAAAGCGATACTAAATTCAACAGCTAATTTTGGACCAACAGGAACATTGCAGGTACAAGGTATCACATTAATTGATGGAGCTTATGGTTTTGGTACTACACTAAAAAATTTAATAAACAGTAATAATATTGATATTATTGTTGCTGGTTACAATTATTATCTTGATGCAGCGACCATTGCAGTTTTAAATGATTTTGTTAAAAATAAAAAAGGCGTACTGATTTATTCTCAAAAAAGCCAGACAGCTGAAGAAGCTAATTTAAGCAATGCAATTTTCGGTACCTCTTCCATTGCATTTACCGCAGCAGGAGCAACATACACAAATCCGATTCTAAATGTTTCCGATCCTATTTTAGAGGGACCGTTTGGCTCTATTAAGGGACTTTATACAGGGACTGACTATACCAATGCGCATTTTGCTACAAATCTGCCGGCAAATGCTAAAGCGTTGGTTACCCAGCAAGGAGATGCAACACGAGTATGGTCCTTTAAACACTCTACTTTGGGATTTATGTTTATCGGTGATTCAGGATGGATCGGGGGAAATTCTACAGATGCAGGAACGTACTATTATCCTTCAAAAGTTACTTCAACTGGTCTGCCCGTACCGAAACCTTATAATGGAGGGATTTCAGTTCAAAACAGTATTTTTTATGCTAATGCAATGGCTTGGGCGATTAAATATGCTCAGGAAAACATCAATTCCAGTTATGTAATTCCATAGTGAATTGATTGGAACTATTTGATTGTTTGTTCATATTAATTTTTACAACTAAAAATTATGATTAAGATCTGTATTAAAGCTACTATTTTGTCTTTTTTTTCTACCCTTGGAACTTCAGGACAAACTGTTAATGTTGGTGATCTCGCAGTAATGTCCAATACAAAATTTTCAACTGTATCTGATTTCGTGAATAAAAAATCAGGAAATTTTTCAAATGACGGCAGTTTTCTGGTTTATTCAAATTTTTTAAATGATGGATTGGTCACCTATAGTAATTCCAGTAACGGGAAAACACTTTTTATTGGAAGTAAAAAACAGTTAATTGATGGTCAATCACTCACCCACTTTCAGGATGTTTTATTTGATAATCTATCGGAATCCAGCCCTTTTGATCTGAATAATATTATCGTTATAGGAAATAGCGTTGAATTCAAAAGGGGAATTGTGAATGCTAAGGGACTGGACAGCGCTATAATTTTTGATCAACAAGCCACTCATTCAGGAGCAGGAGATTTGAGTTTTGTAGATGGAAAAACAGAAAAAAAAGGCACATCAGTTTTTGAATTTCCTGTTGGGGATAAAAACTTTTACAGGCCTTTATACACTGGATCAGGGTCCGATGCCAATACGGTTCTAACTACACAATATTTTTTTGAAAGTGCAGATAGTCTTTATCCTTTTACTAACAAGGATGATTCAATTTTAGCTATTAATGATGCTGAATATTGGAAAGTCACACAAGATAAAGGAACAGGAAAAACTATTCTGAGCCTGACCCTTGACAAGGATACTACTCCAGCTTCATTTTTGGAAAAAAGTGATCAAAAGGAGCTGGCAATACTCCGCTGGGACAGTACGCTATTAAAATGGATAAATGAAAAGGGTACTGTAGAGGAGGATTCTCTTCAGGGAGGAAATTATTCAAAATTAATAACTGCGTCTGTTGCCGGATATGGAATTTTTACAACGGGATTTGTTAAAAAAGCACCTTCTATAATAGATGAAGACCTCATTATTTACAATGCATTATCGCCAAATGGAGATGGCATAAATGACAGTTTTCATATTAAAGGAATTAATAAATATCCAGATAATAATGTACAGATTTACAACCGCTGGGGAGTTAAGGTATTTGAAGCAGATAAGTATAATGAGAACGACATAATGTTTAGAGGATATTCAGATGGACATGACACATTTAAGAGATCACAAGGTCTTCCTGCAGGAACTTATTTTTATATTTTAAAATATAGTAAAGGAACTGCAGTGGTTGAAAAGTCAGGATATTTATATATAAGCAGTAAATAGCTTCTAAATATTTAATTAAAATTTATTAAATAATTTCTTACAAAATAAATACAACAGAATATAATATTAATTTATACACTATGAGGACAAAATTATTTTCTTTTGTTTTGGTCTTTACAGCTATTGTCAGTTATGCACAGCAAGATGCGCAGCTGACTCAGTATATGTACAATACAATTATTATTAATCCTGCTTATGCCGGGTCTCGTGATGTTTTGAGTGTCTGCGGGCTGTACAGGTCACAATGGGCAGGTCTAGACGGAGCGCCTAAGACAAGTACCTTTTCTATAAATGGACCTATTAATAAAAGTAGTTTAGGAATAGGAATTTCCTTTATTAATGATAGAATAGGACCAACAAACGAAAATAATCTTTCTGCCGATTTATCATATACAGTCAGCACTTCGGAAACATTCAAACTTTCATTTGGAATTAAAGGATCGGTAAATTTATTCAGCTTAGATCTCAGCAAGCTTAATCCAGATATTCAGGATGACCCAGAATTTCAAAATTTCAATAACAAATTTTCCCCCAATGTTGGAGCTGGAATTTACTTGCATTCTGATAAGGCATATATTGGGTTCTCTGTTCCGGGCTTTATTGAAACCAATCATTATAATGATAATGACACAGCTATTTATAAAGATAAAATTAATTATTACCTAATAGGAGGTTATGTATTTACTATTGATCCGTATAAAACTATGAAGTTTAAGCCGGCGTTTCTTTTGAAGATAGTAGAAGGCGCCCCATTACAGGCAGACTTATCGGGAAGCTTCATGTATTTGGATAAATTTGTTCTCGGAGCAGCTTATCGGTGGGGTGCATCAATTTCTTCAATGGCCGGTTTTCAAATTAATGATGCCCTTTATATAGGGTACGGTTATGATTTTGATACTAATAAATTGAGTAATTATAATTCAGGATCACATGAAATTTTCCTTCGTTATGAATTCTTTAAACAGAACAGAAGTCCAGTTCGATTTTTTTAAAATACTATATTAATGATTTTAGTTTTATTAACATATCAAAACATTTAAATAAAATGCAAAACACCAAAGCCGCTGCCGAAAGAATACTTAATTATTTAATATTAATAATAACATTAACCAGATTCCTGGATTTTTTAGTCTTAAAGTGGTGATATGGAGTTATGGACTGCTAAAAGTGAATGAATTTATGAATTCTTACAGAATTAGGAATTGTAATTGTTGAGGAGCTTTTTAGAACAAGAAATGGCATCTATATTTAATAATAGAATAAAAGGTTTTTATTTCTGTTTAAGTTTAAAAGATATGTGTAGCTATATATTCTTGAGGGGTTTCGCCAAATTTATTTTTAAAATTTCGGTTAAAGGTAACTCTGCTGTTAAAACCTAAATCCAGATAAACTTCTTTTAAAAGGATATCTTTATTTTTTTGATTTTTGATTTCTTCTTTGAATGCATTTAAGCGATAATCATTAACGTAAGTTTTAAAATTGTTTTTTGTGCAGTAGTTGATTGCTGTTGAAATTTGAAAAATATTTAAATTAAGATCCTTTGCCATTTGTTCTAAATTGTATTCAGCATTTCTCCAAGGCTGTTTTAAAACCATATGTTCTTCTATTCTTTCAAACAAGGATTTGTAAGAAGTATTAGTGACAACTAATTCAGATTTTTTTATAATAGTTTCGGCTCCTGTCTTCTCCTTGTTTTGTAGAAATGAATGTATTCTCTGGCAGGCCATTATTTCAGTATAAAAATGTAATAATAAAAAAAGCAGCCCTAAATTAAAAGCTATTACACATACCATAAATGCATTTTCATAATTCAGATTTCCATATTTAGTAACAAAATAATGATTTTGGATTTTACTTAAGGGAAACACCAATAATGTACTTAGGGTAAGGATTATGGTTTGTTTTAAATTAAAGAATAAGTAAAATGCCCAAGGAAATAAAAGAGTATTAAGAAAAACGTAATAAATAAAATTATGGCTGAAAGTGCCATAAACCAAGTCAAAAATTAGAAAAAAAATACAGCATATACGTGCCATCTTATCAAAATTGTAAGGGAAATGAAAATGCAAAAAATAGATGGTGCACAGCATTGCAATAGCAATGGAATCAATAAATAGGACCGTATAGTTATCAAAATAAAAATTTATTACAGCCAAAAATAACTGTCTCATAATAATTAGTAAGATATAATACCTTACAAAGTCAAATTTCAGTTCACTTATTTTAATTTCCATGTAGTATTTTTTTTAACCAAAGATTCAAAACAAAGGTTCAAAATATTTTTTTTATAATTAAATGTGTTTAAATACAGCGTTTTATTAAAATGATTCATGATATTTTTATTATGAATCACTTTGTGTAAAAATAAATATTTACTTCGAAATTCAAAATATTTTAAAAGAATGGAATCAGTGTCGTTTAAATAGAAGAGAATTAAAAAAATAAATTATGAATAAAACCAAATCAATAAAATTAATTTTAGCCTTATTGTTTCATAGCGCGTTATTCTCACAAGTGGGTATTGGAACTGTAACTCCTAACGCAGACTCTATTCTGGATTTAGATTCAAACAATAAAGGATTAATGCTGCCCAGAGTAGCGGCAGCAGACAGGCCAGCCGCAAACGCGGTTAATAAAGGAATGTTTATTTTTAATCTGACAACCGGCGCAATTGAATATTGTGACGGAACAGTATGGATCTCATCTTTATCATTTCCTACAATTTATAATGCGAACGGAACAATTGGATCGGGGAGATTGGTAGCTATAACAGACAATATAAATTTTGACAGTAACACTTTTTATATAGACGGTACAAATAATAGAATTGGTTTAGGCACCGCTGCGCCCAATACCAGACTCGAAATTACATCAGGAATCACTAATGCGTCCGGTGTTAGACTTACAAATTTAATTGCGGGATCAGGTACAGTCAGCACTGGAGAACCTATAGGGGTGGACGCGGTTGGAAATATTATAAAAGTTGCGTCATCAAATTCAAATTTTAGTTCCAAAGTTCCTTTAACAATTACAGGTACAGCCGCTAATCCGACAAAGGCTGCTGTCAAACAAAATGATTTTATAAGATATCGCGATCTTGGAAATAATGAGATCGAAGTAGATTTTATGTATTCAGCCAAATCCGCGGCTGGGGCCGCTGCCGGAACCGGAGATTATCTTTTTACATTACCCGGCGGACTGTCTTTCAACTTAACAGAACAGCCTGCTTACACTGCGATACCGCCGACAGCCGAAGACACCTTTGTGTATTCAGTCGGAAGAACAAGAAGCGCAAATTGGTTTGTAAATTCATATAATTCAGCAGCATACATAGTTCCTTATAATGCAACACAATTCAGGATAATAACCACTGAGGGAACTGGTTCAGGTTATCCGAGAGCAATACAGTCGAGTTATGGAATAGATTATCCTAATAATGCCTACGGCGGGAGATTCAAATTTGTAAAACAATAACAATATTATTTCAGGATCCTGCCTTATTTGATATTTGAATAATCAAAACTGCCTCCTGGAATCTGCAAATTTTGAAATG
Organism: Flavobacterium sp. Root901; assembly: GCF_001429765.1. Classification (GTDB taxonomy): domain Bacteria; phylum Bacteroidota; class Bacteroidia; order Flavobacteriales; family Flavobacteriaceae; genus Flavobacterium. The sequence goes on along the minus strand of NZ_LMJB01000007.1, from coordinate 531,294 downwards.
TATGTTCTTATACCCTTTGAAATATTAGCCCCTAAATCAAATCCTCAAAAAAAATTAAATGAAAAAAAACTTTTTATCTTTCGGCATATTGGCTGTTCTTTTGTCTGTTGTTTCTTGTAGTGATAAAGACGATGCTGCTTCGCAGAGAGTTCATTCAGCACATAGTGATGAAAAAACTTTTACAAATTTTGTTTCCGGCAGTACAGAAACTGACCGGCTGCAAAGCCGGGTCCCAACTGATTTTGCTGCTACAGGTTTTTATGCATTACCCAATACAGTTCTAAAAATTAAAGTAGAATTGGTAAGCGGCACCCAGCTTCCTGTTTTAATTATAGGCACATATTCTCGTTACAGAGATCAAAATGAAGGCAATGCTCAAGAGGTAAAATTAAATGCGGGTGAAAATATTGTGGAAAATATTACGTATGGAGGACTTTTGTACATTCGTATGGGAGGAAAATCATTTTCAAACAAAGCAAAGGTGAATTTTATCTCGGGACATAAAAAAGCACCCTATTATAAATTAGGGGAAACTACAGAAACAAACTGGGATGAACAACTCACGACCTTTGCAGATGCACCGGATGTAATACTGGAATCTGAAAGAACCATGATGGTTATGTCACGTGCCCATGCTCTGGAATACCGCTTGGAAGACCAGGGTGAAATATTAAAAAAAGCAGATGAAATAATAAATTGGGAAGACGATATCAGCGGACTTGACGGATCATTACCTGTTCACGAAAGATCTGTTTTAAAACACCTAATGACGGAAACAGATAAAGAGGATCCCTATATGTTTGCTACAAATTACAGAACAGCATACAATTTTAAAGATGGGTGCGAATTTCCTTTTACTAAAAAACTCTACAGCAAAGACGGCTGGGGTCCCTGGCATGAAATTGGGCACATGCATCAGCAAACATGGACATGGTCTGGACTAGGAGAGGTTACAGTTAATATTTACAGCTTAATGGTTCAAAGAAAACTAGGGTTTCCGAGCAGGCTTAAAACAGAAAAGAACTGGGAGAAAAATATGGATGTATATTTTGCAAAAACTGTAAGAGACTTTAATACAGATTCTGATCTGGGTCCGTTTGGCAGACTATGTATGTTTCAGCAATTGTGGCTTGTTTATGGTGATACTTATTTTCACAAGCTCCATAAAATAACCAGAGAAGAAAAACCCGCTTTTGCAGACAGTGATGCGAAAATGAGGTACTGGATGCTCACTACATGCAAAATTACAGGAAATGATTTAACTGCATTTTATAAAAAGTGGGGGCTGCCTGCACCAGCAGCAGTATTTGATGAAATTAAATCAATGAATCTTCCAATCCCCATCGTAGAACCTTCAACTATGAGAGAATAAATAAAAAAATACATCAATAAACAATCTCAGCTGGGAGATTGTTTATTGATTCGAATTCTATTTATTAAATGATAAAATAGCTGCTGTTTTACTAAAATCAATTCTTTTATACACTATTACAATATATCACAGATCATGGGAGCGGATTTGATTTTGAAGTTTTTCATATATACCATATTAGAATTTAAAAAACAAAATGCAGCATTTAAAATAACCTACAAATCAATGAAAAGGATATTATATTTTTTTGTGCTTTTTTCTCTACAATGTTTTGCTGGCAATCCTCCGCCTCCCGGACTTGAGGATCCGACACCGGCTGGGGCACCGATTGATCAAATTGATATTTTCTTGTTTATTACAGCCATTATTCTGGGGGTATATTACACTTTTTGCAATAGTAAAAAATGGTCCCCTGCTAATAATATCAATCGGATTTTAAGCATAGTTTAAATAGTAATAATAATATAACAGAAAACGTATCTATGAGAAGTAAAATAATTTTAGTATCTATTTTTGTTACGATCCAAGGTTTCTCCCAGGTTTATATTGGCTCAAATACACAAGTTTATGTCAAGAATCAGCTATTGTACGTAAAACAAAATATTGATCTGGCTTCCAATTCCAATCTTTATTTAAGAAACAATTCCCAGCTGATACAGGGTACGAGCGGGCTTTCCACTAATACTGGAACTGGAGTTTTATCTGTTTACCAGGAAGGAACATCTGATAATTTTGACTACAACTATTGGTGCTCTCCCATAGGTAATACTGTTTTATCCTCCACAAATAATAATTTTGGAATTAGTCTCCTATACCAGCCTATTAGTGCCACACTTTCAAATTCCGCTTCTTTACTGCCGCTTGGAAGTTATGACGGATTAGCAAATCCGTTAGCAATAGCGTCGCACTGGGTTTACAAATTGACCGCGGCAAATAATTATTCTCAGTGGGTTCAGGTAGGAAGTACTTTAACAATTGCTCCTGGTGAGGGGTTTACAATGAAGGGAACCAGTGGTATTGACAATACAGATCCTGAAGGAACTGGAATCGTAAATAATCCCGGTACAGGGGCACAGCGATACGATTTCAGAGGAAAGCCTAATGACGGCAATATAACAGTCAGTGTTGGGGCAGGTAATGCGGCAACTTTAACAGGCAATCCCTATCCCTCAGCACTTCACTTAAATGCATTTCTTCTTGATCCTGCAAATAATGCTGCTGCCGGGATTGCATATTTTTGGCAGCAGGACAAAAATGTCAATTCACATTTTCTGTCTGCTTACAGGGGAGGTTATGCTGCATATGCGCCGGTAAGTCTGGGGTCAAGCGGTATATATACTGCTGCCGCATATCGTTCTTATAATAGCGACGGGACTGTAAATGCAAATCCTTCAACAGGCACAAGTGCTGCTGTGGCAAGAAAATACCTGCCTATAGGACAAGGATTTGTTATAAATGGAGTATCGAATGGAGCAGTAACCTTTAAGAATTCACATCGAATATTTTATCCCGATGGAGGGAGTTTTTCAAAATTTGAAAAACCTGTAAAAGCGTTGAGTACAAATATGAAAGTAAAAGATGAAGCAGTTACTCCTGTTTCGCATTTTAAAATGAATGTCATCGTAAATAAAGAGTTTACCAGACAGCTGGCGTTAGCATTTATTCCTGAAGCAACAGATGGCGTAGACAGGGGAATAGACGCAATAAATATTGACGCTGCTCTTCCTAATGATGTTTCTTTTTGGATTGACAATGCAAATTACGTGATTGAAGGGATTGATTTTGATTTGTCAAAAAAGATTCCTCTCAGTGTAAAAGCCGAAACAGACGCAACTTTTAAGTTCTACATTTCGGAAATTATAAATCTTGAAGGTTTAAAGCATGTTTACATTTACGATTCTATGGATATGTCTTATCATGACATTAAAAATGAATCTTATGAGGCGCAAGTTGGCAAGGGTAAATATACAGATCGTTTTAAAATAAGCTTTACCAGTCAAACATTAGGAACAGACGATAATGTTAAACCTGACTTTTACATTATTCAGGATAATAAAAATCAGGTTTTAAAAGTGTTAAACATCAATAATGTGATACTAAAATCGTTTACACTTTTTGATATTAATGGACAAATAGTGCTTTCTGAAAATGATTTACCTATTGATCAAGATTACAGTTTTTCAACCTCAGATCTAAGTTCTGGATTGTACATTGCTGCTTTAATCAGGGCTGATGGCAGTAGAGTTCATCAAAAAGTGATTATTTCAAAGTCTGATAACAGAATTGATTAAAATAAAAATTAATTAAGTTTAGAAATGGGTTGATAAAACTTATCAGAATAAGATCCGCTGATTGCTGTTTAACGAAGTACTTATTATAATAAATGATAAAAAGCCGGAAAGTGATTTCAGGCTTTTTAGTTCTAATATTTTGCTCTCCTTTATAATTGTTAACAACCCGAACCTACACTCAGGACAGCTGCATTTTACTCAGTTGTATTTTCTCTAAAAGTTATATGCTGAAATTCTGCCACAAAACTAGCAGCATGTCGTTTATATAATAGAGATAAGGGAATTTAAAAGATAAACTTTGAATAAGGAGTTTCAGTAAAAAAGACATTAAAATATGTAAAGAGTTTAGAACAGGTGACCGGCGGAGTTCGTCTGGGGATTCTTTTCCAATGATTTAGTAATTACCATTAGCTTTTGTGAAATAAACAGTATCAACCCAATGGTTTACAAAGTAATTTTCATTTAAGTTTCTTCATTGTTTTTTTAACATTGCAAAGAATGTCCATCAGATGTAAGTAATTATATTTGAGTAAGGAAATATACCAAAAACAATCAGCAAATCTTTCAAAATGGAAAAAGCAATACAACTAAAGGTGAGAAAAGATTTGGATGCCCGTCAGCATCATACGATTCTTAAACTCAAAGGCAGCCTTATTTCAAAAGGGTATACCGAGATTATCCATATCCTGGACCAGGATGAGGAATTTCATATCAATAGTTTTGAAACGGCCGTCGAGAAGCGCAATGAAGTCCAGCAGTATATTGCAGCATTTATAAATTCTGAGAATCTTTCCGATACAGTGTCACTAAAGTAAGTTACAAGTTCAGGAGAATACCAATGACTGTAATTTTTCGTTTCTGAGGTATTATTGTTACATTCGCTTTAAAGATGAATTGCAAAAGAAATATAAACTTTTGTGAAAAATACCTATGGGAACGGAGAACTTTATTACACTTTCTGAGCTGAACTACCAGATCCATCAGGCGGTTCATGACCGTTTCAAAGGACTTACCTATTGGGTAGCGGCCGATGTGACCAGTCACACCTTCAAGGCAGATAAAAAAATCCATTACTTTGAGCTGGTGGAGAAAGGGGAAAAGAACAGTGCCATAACCGCCAAGATTATGGGCAAGGCATGGGGAGAGGGAGCGGTTCATTTGTCTGATTTTGAAAAGAAAACCGGACAGCGTTTTACCAACAACCTTCATGTACTGGTAAAGGTTAATGTGGATTATCATGCCCTTTATGGATTGTCTGTAAATGTACTGGATATAGACATTAATTACACGCTCGGTGTTTTGGAACAGCAGCGTAATGTTACCCTTAAAAGACTGGAAGCCGATAATGATTTTATCATAAAGACCCCTGAGGGATATTCCACGCTGAACAGTCGTCTGAAACTCCCGCTGGTCATCCAGAGGGTTGCTGTTATATCAGCCAGCAATTCCGCGGGCAATGAGGATTTTCGTCATACACTCCAGCATAATGATTTCGGATATGCCTTTCAGATTGATGATTATTATACCGTTGTGCAGGGAGACAGCAACGCAAAACTTTTTTTGGATAAACTCATCGAAGTATACCAGAGCGGCATCCCATACGATGCCGTGGTTATTACAAGGGGAGGTGGCGCACAGTCCGATTTTCTGATTTTCGACAATTACATCATAGGACGGGCAGCAGCGAAATTTCCAATCCCCATCATAACAGGGATCGGACACCAGAAAAATGTAAGTATTACAGATTTAATGGCGCATACCAATACCAAAACACCGACCAAGGCTGCTGAATTTATTATTGCTCATAACCGGAAATTTGAATTGGGTCTGCTTTCGCTTCAGCAGCATATTGTGATCAGGTCACAGCAGCTGTTCCTAAACCAGTACAAAGAGCTGGAAGTGCTTAAAAAGAATATTTCACGCAGTTCAATTGAACTGCTGATGCAGCACAAAGACAGGCTTTCTGATGCAGGGCAGAGACTGGCGGGTAATGTCAAAGACATACTCCATGAGAAGAAACAGCAGCTTGCCTTGATTTGGCAGGGGACAGCCAGCCAGACGCAGCATCTTATCAAGCGCCGTCAGAACGAAATGAATTTTAGTAAAGCAAACCTGAAACATTTTACGGCCGGGTACCTTAAAACCAGAAATCTGAACCTGGATCATATGCAGAAAAGCATCAGGATGATGTCCCCGCAGAATATCCTTAAAAAAGGATACGCTGTTGTGAAAGCCGGCGGAAAAATTACCAGCAGTACAAAACATATACAGGAAGGAGAGCAGATAGAAGTGATCCTGCACGACACCATACTTAAAAGCACCGTTATAAACAAAATACCATATGATGGAAGAGACACTGACCTATGAAAAGGCCTGGAATGAGCTTAGCGTGATTTCCAGGGAAATAGAAAATGAAACCATTTCTGTAGATGAACTTGCCGCTAAAGTGAAAAGGGCATCGGAACTTATCGCTTTCTGTCAGGGCAGGCTTAAGGCAGCCGAGACCGAAGTGGGAAAAATTATTGACGGTATGGAAAATCAGCAGGATTCCTAAAAATGACCGCATTGCAGCAGATAATCCATTGTAAAAGGTGTTTATTTCCATGGTTTATACCATTTGCTTTGCGAATTATCTTTTTTCATTCTCGTCCTCAAAACTTTCCGGTCTGTTTTTATTTTCAAAAATACCGGCAGCAGGTTCACCACCCTGCATGTCGTGCTGAAAAGGGTCCGGTGCGGTTTTCAGGCTTTCCTGCAGGCTTAAGAGTTCGGAAGATGAAGCATTCTGGGGCAGATTTTCTTCAGGTGCGGCAGTCAGAAAACGAAAAGAGAAATCAATCGGCTTTTCTTTTCCCATTTCAAAAAAGTACACCTTGTACTGGCTTTTCCCCTGGTCAACAGTCTGTATCTTTCCTTTGTTCCAGACCGGGTGCATTACCAGATCACCTTCTGAAAAGGCAGTATCCCCGGCATTTGCGGAGGCTGCAGTGGACTGGGCGGCCTGCAGGATTTCAGCGGAGAGTTTTCCCTTACGCACGTAAAATTCTTCCTTGATTTCAAAAAGAAACCTTGAAGGGTATTTATTGAGACCGGTAGTAAAATTAAAGCCTTCGGAGTCTGTCATATAGAACCTTTTCTCGGCTCTGGTAACTGCTACGTACATCAGCCTTCTTTCTTCCTCAATGGCGCGTTTTCTTCTTTCCTTGATCGAAAGCGCACTGGGAAGCACCCCTTCTGTAAAACCGCACAGGAATACGTATGGGAACTCCAGTCCCTTGGAAATATGTATGGTCATCAGGCGCACCTTGTCCTGATTTTCGGTATCCTTATCAAGATCGGTATAAAGGGAGACCTCCTGAAGGTATTCGATAATATTAAGCGGACCGTTGTTTTCTTTTTCCAGCAGCATCATAGAGCTTACCAGTTCCTTGATGTTTTCCAGTCTGTCCTCATCGCCGTCCTTTCGGTAGAGTTCGGAAAGCCCGCTTTTGTCCAGTATGATTTTAACCAGGTCCGAGATGGAATTGTTTTGGGCGTCTTTTTTTAATTCGGCAGCAAGGCTTAGAAAATCTACAGCGCCTTTTTTATTAAGCTCCTTATCTTCAATGTTATTTTCTAAGGCATTGAGCAGTGAGAGGTTTTGTTCGCCTGCCAGAAGACTCAGTCTTTCCAGAAATTTTTTGCCCAGTCCCCTGGAGGGATGGTTGAACATGCGCAGGAAAGAGAAGTTGTCTCCCTGCACTATCAGTCTTAGCAAAGACAGTACATCCTTGATTTCTTTACGTTCAAAAAAGCGTACGCCCCCAAAGATGGTATAGGGGATGTTATCCTTGATGAGGGCCTGCTCGATATTCCGAGAGAGATGGTTTGAACGGTAAAGTATGGTGATATCAGAGTACGAAGCGTTTTCCGTTTTCAGGATTTCTTTAATTTCCGAAGCCACCCACAGTGTTTCCTCAAAGTCATTTTTTCCGTGAAAATGCACCACTTCCACACCTTCGGGATTATCGGTCACCATATCCTTGTCTACCCTTATCTTGTTGTTTTTAATGATATGGTTGCCTACTTTGAGGATATTGGGCGTAGATCGGTAATTCTGGTTCATAATGATGGTCTGAGCTTGTGGGAACATCTGGTCAAACTCGACAAGATATTCGGGTTTTGCCCCGCGCCATTCATAGATGGTCTGGTCGGGATCCCCTACCATGAAAAGATTCTGGTGCACACGCGAGAGCATTTCCACCAGATGGAACTGGCTCTCGGAGCTGTCCTGGGCCTCATCGACCTGTATGTAATGCAGGATCTGCTGCCATTTTAAAAGCACATCGGGATTACTGTCCAGAATAAAGGCGGTAAAATGGATCAGGTCATCAAAATCCAGGGCATAATTGCGTTTCTGTTTGTCGAGGTATTTCTGGTAGACCTGACTTGAAAGCGAGTCCTTTTCATCCGGCACGAAACTTTTGTTCTCAATCATATAACCAAGATAATCCGAAGTGCTTTTCTGTCTGGAGATAAAACGCAGGACCTGTTTGAAGGTCAGGTTTTTGGAATTGATCTCCAGTTCTGTGAATACGTCCCTGAGGATGGTTTTCTGGTCTTCGGCATCCAGTATGATAAAATTCTTGGGATAGTGTATTTTATTGATTTCCTCACGCAGGAACCGTACGCAGAAACCATGGTAAGTGGTAATAAAGCTTACATCGTAAAGATCGCCGATCAGCGCCTTGACACGTTTTTTCATTTCCTGGGCCGCCTTATTGGTAAAAGTCACGCACAGAATATTGGAAGAATTGATGCCAAGCCTGTCCACAATGTAGGCAAAGCGGGAGGTAAGGGCTTTTGTTTTTCCTGATCCCGCACCTGCAATAACACGAACATAGCCTTCAGTGGTTTTGACTGCCTGAAGCTGTTTGGGGTTGAGGTTTTCTAAAATCGGATCGGTCATAACAGGGAAAAAGATTAAATATAATTAAATGCGCTGCTGCTTATGAAGATAACCTTCTAAAAAAATAATTGAAAGAAGGGAAAGTTGTGCATTTACAAATTTATGGAATTAATTCAAATACGGTATGTCCAAAAGGGCAGGAGAATAAAAAAATGACAATACGGGCAGTATCAGGTCTGCCTGACCTGCCTGAAAGTGAGATTGATCCTTGGCAGCACCGGCCTTGCTGTTTTGGGGACCTGATGTTCCCAATACGTATTGGTGTTTCCTGCCATAAGAAGGAAAGTGCCGTGATGAAGCGGGATTTCTATCGGCGGTATATGTTTTAGTATTTTATGGCGCAGGCGGAAGATACGTGTTTCGCCAAAAGTAACCGAAGCAATATTCATGTTTTTATTGCTCGATGAGGTTTTGTCACTGTGCCACCCCACGCCGTCGCCGCCGCTGCGATAAAGGTTCAGCAGCACGGCGTTAAACTGTATCCGGGTTTCCTGCTCTACACGCTCGCGTACAGCGAGCAGTTCCGGGGGCCAGTCGGGATTGGATTTACGTTCCGGCCTGCTGGAATCCCCATACCAGGCAATCATACGCGGGGCTGTGACTACTTTATCGTACATGGGCATTTCATATTCCCGCCAGTGAGTGGTTCGATATAAAAAATTATAATAGTGATCGGATTCTTCCTTATTAAAAAAATTATCGATCAGCAGCAGCTCTGCGTCGGGCACATCAAATATTTTTCTGCCCCCGCTGCCTGATGAGAAAATTTCGGTGTCATCAAAAAGCATCATTTTTTTCACATTTTAATTGGACTTGTTTTTATTTCAGCTGTTCATCTTATGCCTTGGAATATTGATTTCATGTTCCTGCGGATAAGGGGCGCGGTGGGTCATGCTGATATCTTCGCGGAGTTTCTGCTGCATTTTGTACTTCCAGTCGTTCTCATGCGCATACCGGGGGTCCGGGATAAAAGGCATTTTTGCCATTTTGACAACGGTGATGGTCGGGAAATGGTAGTCCACCTCTACATTGCCCAGCAGCAGGTAACAGCCGCCTCCCTGGAAAGGGTATTCCTTTAAGCTTCCCGTGAAATGCGCCGTATCAAAAAGTTCACCCTGGGCATCTATCCAGGTGCCGAAATACATGGCGCCCATTTTTGTCGGCACGTGTTTGCGCGAGATCAGATAGGCGAGCATACGCACCTGTTTTTTGTGATGTTTCAGCAGGTCTTTTGCCATTACATCCCCCCTGAAGCTGGTCTGCAGCAGATCAAAAGGGGAACAGGTGACCGGAAATCCGATAAATTCAATTTCATCAAAGGCATCCTCAAAAGAAGAGCGTTCCAGCACCGGCAGTTTGAATTCTTTGGCAGGCTCCTGGAGCAGTTTAAGGTTCCGGTCCCCGGGCTTGAAATTTACCAGCAGCAGACGCGCGGTAATCAGCAGTTCATTTTTGGATCTGCCCGTAAAACGAAAGGCCCCGATAAAAATCAGGATCTGGATGCTTTCAATGCCTGCGGGCACACGGTTGATAAAATCTTCCAAAGACTTGTATTCTCCATTAGCTTTACGCTCTTCTTCGATAAAGGAAGCTGTTTTATATTCCAGTCCCTGAAGCTGCATAAAACCCAGATAGATATCACGGCCGTAAAGGGCGGTTTCATAGGTGCTTTTATTGACGCAGGGATTGTGTATGGATGCCCCTGACATCCTTGCTTCGTGTACATAGACTTCAGTTCGGTAAAATCCGCCCTGGTTGTTGATCACGGCGGTCATAAACTCTATGGGGTAATGTACTTTGAGATAAAGGCTCTGGTAGCTTTCCACAGCATAGGATGCAGAATGCGCCTTACAGAAGGAATATCCGGCAAAGGATTCGATCTGGCGGTAAATTTCCTGGCTGAGCTGCAGGGGATGTCCCTTGGCGGCACAGCATTCAAAAAAATGGTCCCTGACTCTTTGAAGGGCTGCTTTTGACCTTCCTTTTCCTGACATGGCACGGCGCAGGATGTCCCCGTCGGCAGCCGGAAGCCCGCCGTAATGCTGGGCGATTTTAATTACGTCTTCCTGATACACCATAATACCGTAGGTTTCTCCAAGCTGCTGTTTAAAAACAGGATGGAAATACTCAAATTTATCAGGGTTATTGTGGCGGTAGATATATTCCTTCATCATTCCGGACTGCGCCACACCGGGTCTTATAATGGAGGAAGCAGCCACCAGGGTCTTATAGTCACTGCATTTTAAGCGCCGAAGCAGGCCTCGCATGGCGGGGCTTTCAATATAAAAACAGCCGATTGTCCTGCCTCTTGAAAGGAATTCGTTGCAGGAAGGCTCATTCTTGGAAATGGAGGTATCCCGTATATTGAGGCGTATGCCGCGGTTTTTCTCAATGATTTTTACGCTCTCGTCAATATGGCCGATCCCCCGCTGGCTTAAAATATCAAACTTTTCAAGCCCGATCTCTTCGGCTGTATGCATATCAAAGAGTGCAATAGGAAAACCTTTCGGGGGCATTTCCAGCGGGGTATAGCTGGTAATGGGTTCTTCCGATATCAGAATGCCGCAGGAGTGCATGCTGCGCTGGTTGGGGTATTTTTCCAGGAGCATGCCGTACTGCTGCACCTGACGCACCACCTTATTGGTCGGGTGCAGGTCCATGGGATTTTTAGCCAGCGTATCGAGTTCTTCTTTTGGAAGCCCGAATACTTTGCCTACTTCACGGAATATGGAGCGGTATTTAAATTCCACATTGGTGCCGCAGAAGGCTACATGATCGGCGCCATAGCGCGAAAATATATATTCAAGGATTGCATCGCGCTCTTTCCACGACCAGTCAATATCGAAGTCTGGCGGGCTTTTACGGTTAAGGTTCAGAAAGCGTTCAAAATACAGATCGAGTTCCAGGGGACAGATATCGGTAATGCCCAGGCAGTAGGCTATTATACTGTTGGCACCGCTCCCGCGTCCGATATGCATAAAGCCCCGGGTGTTACTGTAGCGTATGATATCCCAGGTAATCAGGAAATACCCGCTGAACTCCAGCTGGTCAATAATTTTAAGCTCTTTGACCATTCTGGTTTTGGCTTCCATGTTGTCCTTTCCGTAACGCCATTCCAAACCCTGCCGGGCAAGAATGGTCAGCAGCTCGATGTCGGACTGCCGGCTCTGGGTATAGTATTTTTTATTTTTAGGCGTCTTAAAATCAAATTCAAAACCGCACTGTTCTATCATACGGGATGTATTGGATAAGACAGCAGGATAATCTGCGTACTTTTCCGTGAGAGACTCCAGGGGCATCATGATTTCACTTTCCCTGCAGTGGTCGGAAGCAGTAAGTTTTGAAAGGATAATATTGCGGTCCACGGCGCACAGTATCCTGTGCAGGTTGTATTCGGTCCTTGTCCTGAAAGTCACGGGCTGCAGTACGGTCATTTTAGGTATTTTATTCTTCCATGCCGGCATTGCCAATTTAGTTATTTCATGAGGCCTGATACCGATGAATTCATTTTCCTTTAATGCTTCAGGGGCGTTTTCCATGGTATAGATAAAAAATGCATCTTCAATTTCAGGCGCACATAAGGGCAGTGGAGTGCCGTCAAAATTATGATCGGTCAGAAAACGGTTCATCCGGGCAAAGCCCCGGGCATTTTTAGCCAGGCCGATATAACGCAGTTCATGCCCGCAGCGGAATTCCATGCCCGCTAAGGGCTTTATGGCTGACGCCTCACATTCTTTGATGAATTCATAAATCCCTGTAACGGTATTAATGTCGGTCAGCGCCATGGCCTTAACACCGCAGGAAACGGCCAGCTGCACCAGTTCTGATACAGGGATAGTGCCGTAGCGCAGGGAGTGGAAGGAATGGCAGTTGAGGTACATGGGATCAGGGTTTGCGTTTTAAAATTTCATTCTTGCTGTTGGGTTTAAAGGAGGCCCCCGCACAGCGCATCACAGCATCAAAACCGTAGCGGGTTTTCATCCTGTCCATGGCCTGGTAAAGGGCAAGCATTTCTTCAGTATCATTGAAGAGGTCAATCTGGTAAGTGCCCCTTACCAGTCCGCTGAAACGCACCCCGATAAGACGCAGCCGCATCCTGCGCTGGTAGAGCTTGTCAAAGAGTTCCTGCACTGTTTTAGTGAGGATATGATCTGCCGAAGTATACTGAACCCTGCACTGTTTGGTCTCCGTGTCAAAATTGGCATAACGCACCTTAACGGTAACCGTTGAAGTAAGCCACTGCTCGGATCGAAGCTGATAGGAAAGCTTCTCTACCATGCCCAGCAGCACCCTGTTTAATTTGGGAATGTCAATAGTGTCCTGCGAAAAAGTGTGTTCGGTCGAAATTGATTTTCTTTCCGAATAAGGTTCTACCGCAGCGGTGTCAATACCGTTGGCTTTTTTCCAGAGTTCCAGTCCGTTTTTTCCGATCATCTGCTGCAGGGCTTCGGCAGGCATTTCAGAAAGGGTCCTTATGGTGCGGATCCCGATGCGCGAGAGCAGCTGGAAAGTTTTCTCCCCAACCATTGGAATTTTTTGTATGGAGAGCGGATTTAAAAAAGGCCGGACCATGTGCTCGGGGATGTCCAGATTCTGCTTCTGCTTTGCTTCGCCCGTTCCGATTTTAGAGACAGTCTTGTTGATGGAAAGCGCAAAGCTGAGCGGAAGGCCGGTTTCTTTTGTGATGCGCTGTGCCAGTTCATCAGTCCATTTGTAACTTCCATAGAAGCGGTCCATGCCTGTAATATCAAGATAAAATTCATCAATGCTGGCTTTCTCGACCACAGGAGCTTTTTCCTGAATGATTTCGGTAATGTCATGGGAGAGCCTGGAATAAAGCTCCATATCGCCTTTCATGATTTTGGCATTAGGGCATAACCTAAGGGCCATCTGGATCGGCATAGCGGACCGCACGCCAAATTTTCTGGCTTCGTAAGAGCAGGAGGCCACGACACCTCTTTCCCCGCCGCCGATGATCAGCGGGATACCGTTAAGCTCTGAATTAGCCAGTCTTTCGCAGGAAACGAAAAACGTATTCATATCGATGTGTACAACTGCCCGGTTCATAGTGCTATTCATTTTATACAGATCAAAATTAGTAACGTATAAGAACATTTTTAAAAAATATTATGTTACAAATGATAACAATTTTATAAAGTTCTTATTTTGCTGGGGATTTGAAATGGGGATTTTTGATTGAAAAAATGTTTATTCAGAATTTACGTAAAATCAATTTAAAAGTGTTTTTGTAAAATTTTCAGCTCAGCTGTTTTCAGAAGCTGCAATTCTGCGGTGAAATATGTTATGATGATTATAAGAAAAAGAGTTATCTTTGTAAGATATTAACTACCTACTAGTGTGTTCAAATGTTTACCTGCAAAGGCATTGCAGGTTTTAGATTATTTTCTTTAATAACGGCATAAATGTCTAAACTATGTTAGAACATAATTCCCATAAAATTATTTTTCATGCAGATGATGACCAGGACGATCGATTGTTATTTCTGGAGGCCGCAGCTGAACTTGATTTACAGCTTGAAGTGCACCAGGCAGAAGACGGCCAGAAACTCCTTGATTATCTTTATAGAAATCCGTCAGAAATCCCGGAAATTGTATTTTTGGATATTAATATGCCAGTGAAAAACGGATTTGAATGTCTTAAGGAAATACGAAATGCAGAAAATCGTTTGAAACATCTGAGGATAATTATGCTTTCCACCAGCAGCAGTCCTGAAAATATTGAGCTCTCGTATGAATTAGGAGCTGACTTTTATGCCGTTAAGCCCAGTACCTTTCAAGGGCTGAAAAGACTGCTGGCATCGATCATGAGCTTGGACTGGAGTATTTCCAAAACCAATAAAGAGAAATTTCTTCTGGCTTGAAATTTAATAAACTTAGATTTTAAAAAAGCCCTCATGGATTATGAAGGGCTTTTATGAAAATACGGATAGTGCTATAGGGCTGCTTGAGCTGCAGGCGTGCTGTCCGCAGGTTCTTCAATAGCAGTCTGGTCTGTTTTTTCCACAGGTGCCTGCTGTGTCGTTTTTTTGATCAGTAAATAAAAATCCCTCAGGTGCCACCAGGCCGGACAGCGGTCCACAGGACCGTTAAAGTTTCGGATGCCGATATAACAGCTTCTTAAAAAAACCTGCGTATCGGTGATCTTTGCCCAGGGTGTCCATTCGACCTGCGCCGGTGGAGGACTGGTCTCAAAATATCGCTTTATTTCTTCGTAATTCATGCTGCAAAATTACATATAAAGCAGACATGAGACAAGGCAGAGAATCTTGCTTATGCCTGATTGGCCCTGGATTTACGCCTTTTTGGTCCGCACCCTTTTGAAAGCCAGCGGATTATTTTTCTCTCTTTTTTTGGTTTTTTTTCTGTGCTGGTTTTGCGGAATGCTGAAGCTTTTATTTCCAGATGCCCGGGCTGGCTTTGAAATACCAGAAGGCATTGGATGTTTGTATCAGGTGAGGCAGAGAGTTAAAAACGTGGCTTTTAATAATAGAAACTTTTTTATTTCTTATATTTGTTACTGAAATCATTATAAGCCTTTTAAATCATACGGTAAAGCCCTTATTAAGTTAAGGGCTTTTTTAATTGCCTTCTGCAGGCCGTGAGCATCAAACAATTAAAAGTCCTTTACAATCCGGAGCCCGCCGGCCTTAAGGCTGGCGGGCTTCCAAAGTTTCCTGCCTGAAATAAAAAAAGCCGATAGGATTATCGGTTTGCTTTTTTAGTCCTTCTTTTTCATGCGCTCTTTTATCAATAGTTACCATCTTTTTAACTTCGGTGCCTGCTTTGGGTTTGTAACTGTCATTGGCTGCTATGGAGAAGTTTACCACCTGGCGGTTTTCTTTTACTTTAACTGCTGAGGCATCCTTTACAATTCGTCCTGTGATTTCCATGATGTTTGATTTTTAGTGAATACTTGTTTTGAGTTTTCTTTTCCCATGCCCTGCAAGAAAATTTTCAAAAGAAAAAACGGGAAAAAAGAAAGCAGAAGGAGAGTGCCGGCTGCAGGCCGGAGTGCTATAAGTCCCGAAGGGCGGCGCAGAGCCGTTATGCGCATGCAGGTGAGGACGGGCACTACTTTGGCTGCCCTTTCAGCCCGTTTTGAATTGAAGAAGGTTTTCGCCCTCTTAAGCTGGATCCTGTAAGGGCTAGAAATACTGTAAGATTATCGGAAGATGCTGTAAGGGAGGACTGTTTAAACTGCCGTAAATTTGTCTTATACTGGTAATGGTACTATAGAGTCAGTCAGAAAAAACAGGGGACCGGCGGGGTTCGTCTGGAGGTTCTGTCCCAAATGATTTAGTTAATTACCATATACTTTTCAGGCAACCGCCGGCCGCCTAAGAACTCCCTTTTATGGGAGTTTTTTTATGTGCAGTCTTCCGTCAGACAGCTGAAATTGACCCCTCAGGGCTCCCCAGGATAAAAGCATTAGACAAATCTCGAGCTTTTTGTTTAGACTATTCTTTAATAACTATAGAGTCAGAAGCAGGTCAAACAATCAGAATCAAAGTTTTTTTATAATTTCGCCTTAGCACTAAATCCAAAAACCATGAAGAATAAAGTCAAAATTCTGAGAGAAGAAAAAAACATGACTCAAAATGAACTTGCCGAAAAATCAGGCCTTTCGCTGCGTACCATTCAGCGGGTTGAAGCCGGACATATTCTTAAAGGATTTACGTTAAAAAAAGTGGCGCAGACTTTAGAAACCAAACCTGATAACCTGCTTGTTAAAAATGAAAATATCACAATCGAAAGAGCCAAACTAATTAATCTTTCTGTGTTATCCGGACTTATTATCCCATTTGGAAGCGTTATTTTTCCTTTAATTTTAACTCATAAAACCGAAGATTCAATAAATAAAGAATTTGGAAAACAAATCGCAGGCCTTCAAATTCTCTTAAGTCTTATTCTTTCCGTTTTAATGATTGTAAGTCCGTTTGTTCAAAGCTTGTTTTCGCTGCAGTTCCCGCTTTTTCTTATTCCGTTGCTTATCATTTTGGGTTTAAAATTATTGATAGTTATTATAAACGGGATCAGTTTAAACCAAAAACAGCAGCTGTCTATAAAGCTTAAAACCAGTTTCTTATAGCCAAAGTCATAAAACTGACGTAAAAATGTCGTATTGTTTTTAATCGAAAATCGGAAATTAAAACCGAATCTTGCTGAAAAAAAACATGAAATTATTTAAGAAAATCGGCGCCGCAGTTTTAGCTGTTATCATTTTATTGTTCTTAGGAGGATATCTTTATTTTCAAAATAAATTCTCTCCGCCGGAAAACTATTTAAATGTCTGCGGAGCTGCAGAAAATATTCCTATGAAATGGATTTCAAGCGAAGAAAATTCACATTCTGCCTTGCTTTTACCTGTAAAAATCAATGGAATTGACCAGACTTTCTATATGCAGTTTGACACAGGTTCGCCTGTTACTGTTTTTTACAGAAATTCTTTAAAATCAATTAAAGAAAAATTCCATAATCCTATTAGGGTAAATGACCGCAATCAGGTTCAAGCAGCTTTTAGAATCGGGGATCTCAAAGTTATTTCTAATACATTTAAAGTTCTGGATTATGGCAGCAAGATTGACTTTGAGAATCCAGAAGCAGTGCATATAATTGGCACAATCGGAACTGATTTATTAGAAAAAAGAATTATGGTTCTCGACTTTAAAAACAACCTGTGTAATTTTGCTGAAACATTTAAAGAAAGTGATTTCTCCGATTTTGAATTCAAAAAACGTAAAATTCTAATTTCGGCAGATGTTGAAAATGAAAATCTAAAATTACTTTACGATTCGGGAACCAGTGGTTATGAATTAATTACGACAAAAGAGAACTGGCAGAACTACCGAATAAAAAACAGCCCCGTAGAGAAGGAAAAAGGAAATTCATGGGGCACAACGCTGAGCATTTATTCTACTTCCGCGAGAAAGAAAATACAATTTAATAACAAAACATTACATCTTTCTGAAGTTACCTACATTGAAGGAATATCCGAGCTGCAGAAATTTTTAATGAAACGTTCGGGAATGCAGGGAATGATAGGAAATAAACTTTTCTTAAATCATAAACTAATTCTAGATTGTAAAAACGAAAAATTTAAGATAGAATAAAAATAAAATTCGACTATAAAAACAATTAAAAACTGATTTCAATAATGGCAGGTTGTGGGAAGTAAGATACTTTTGATCATTATCGGTATCTGGGGAATCATCTAACCTAATCTGATTAGTTAATTCTGTATTATTTTGAATGGAAAGTTTTTAATCCTCTACATTTAAATCTTGCTTTCCAAAACGATAATACTTAAATTAGTAAAATAAAAGGCCTAAAAATGAATAGAATTACCGATCTGCTGAATCTCCGTGAAGGGGAAGACAATAAAGAAAAAATACTGGAAAGTGTTATTAAAAATATCAGTTTTAAAGGCGCTAACCTTTGGATACTTGCATGCGCAATATTAATAGCTTCTGTCGGGCTCAATGTAAATTCCACGGCTGTCATTATTGGAGCGATGCTTATCTCGCCGCTTATGGGGCCTATTGTGGGGGCTGGTTTTGCTCTTGGCATTTACGATTTTACTCTTCTCAAGAAATCCCTTCGTAATCTGCTTACCGCTACACTTGTGAGTTTAACGGTTTCTACGATCTATTTTGCAGTGAGTCCGTTTAAAGAGGTGCAGTCTGAACTTCTGGCGCGTACCTCACCAAACATATATGATATTTTGATTGCTTTTTTTGGAGGTATTGTTGGAGTGATTGCGGTAACCAGAACGGAGAAGGGCAATCCTATACCAGGCGTTGCGATCGCTACAGCACTTATGCCGCCTTTATGTACAGCGGGTTATGGTCTCGCAACTGGACAATGGACCTTTTTCTTCGGTGCATTTTATCTTTACTGCATCAATTGTGTTTTTATAGGAATTGCTACTTTCCTGATTGTTAAATACCTCAAATATCCTGCAAAAAGACAGGTCGATGAGAAGCAGCAGAAGCAGGTGCGTATTATTATAACACTGCTTACGGCCGTTATGCTTATTCCAAGTGCTTACCTGGCGTTTTCGCTTTACCGAGAACAGCAGTTTTTAAAGAATGCAGATTTATTTATTGAAAATGAATTTTCCTCAAAGGGTTATACTGTAATATATAAAAAGAGTACTTTCACTCCTGCAAAAAAAGCACTCGAACTTGCTTTTCTTACCAAAAGGTTTTCAAAGAAAGAAATCGTTCATTTAGATTCTGTCATGGATAAAAATAGATTCCTTGCCGGAGCAGAA
Source organism: Flavobacterium sp. Root901 (assembly GCF_001429765.1). Lineage (GTDB taxonomy): Bacteria > Bacteroidota > Bacteroidia > Flavobacteriales > Flavobacteriaceae > Flavobacterium. Next base: position 512,390 of record NZ_LMJB01000007.1, on the reverse strand, counting down.
CTGGTTATCCGACAAGATACATCCGATAGGTTTAGTGCGTTGAAAGGAGATATTTTAAATCAGATTAAAGGAACTGAAAATCAGATTAACGCTAAAGATGTAAAAATTGCCCAGCTTAAAAAACAGCTTGCAGAAAATAGTTTTGACAATATAAGGATTTTAAAAGAGTCCCGCATTCTTTATCCCTCCCTAAATGCGCTTTCTATTTCAAACCACAAACTGGTGAATGAGAAGGACAGTACCGTAGTAAATATAACTGCAGTGCTGTATGGGGCGGATAAGGATCTGAACGCTGCAGAAAAGGAAAAGTTCAGGAAATGGCTTGGTCAGAGACTTTCTTTAAAAAGTGTCGAACTTTACAGGAAACAATAGTTTATAGATAATAAAATGGAACTGTATTTTAAAAAATGTCTTCAGGTTTGATAGTCGAATAAATCTTTTTAAAAAAAGCACATTGATTCAGGAAGAATAATGTCTCTTTTTTTTATTATAGATATTGAGCACCATAAAACCGCATATACCAGATACTATGGATGCGGTAAGCACAGCAAATTTTGCTTCTGTCTGAAATTCAGGATTTTTAAAAGAGAGCAGTGCTATAAATATGGACATTGTAAAACCGATGCCTCCTAAAAGCCCAAGACCCAATATATGCGGCCAATTCGTATTTTCAGGCAGCTGCGAAACTTTTAATTTAACAGAGATCCAGGACATGAAAAATATCCCTGCCGGTTTACCGAGAAATAACCCTAAAACAATTCCAAGTCCCAGACTTCCTAAAAGTCCCTCGATCATTCCGCTTTCAAAGGTTATGTTAGTATTGGCAGCTGCAAAAATCGGCATTATTAGAAAATTCACCGGATTAGTAAGCATATGTTCAAGCTTTTCAAGCGGGGACCCGCCTTTTTCTCCATTTACAGGCAGCGTCAGTGCGGTAAGAACACCTGAAATTGTTGCATGTATACCCGAATGATGTATTAAATACCACATAAGAATGCCGGGAATAATATAAAAGAAAAGGTTTTTTAGTCCCATTCTATTGAAAACTATCTGAAGAAGAAAAACCGCTGCCGCATAACCCAGATAATTGAAATGAATTTCGCTGGAATAGAACACGGCAATTATCAGAATCGCAATCAGGTCATCCACAATAGCAAGCGCAGCCAGTAAAATTTTAAGCCCCGCAGGAACCTTATTGCCTAAAAGCGAAAGTATTCCTAAAGCAAATGCAATATCAGTCGCCATTGGAATACCCCAGCCGGCACTGGTGTGAGGATCAGATGAGTTAAATGACGCATATATGAGTGCTGGAACAGCCACTCCGCCGAGAGCTGCAAGCACCGGCAGGGATGCCTGCCTGAAGGTAGAAAGCTCACCTTCTGTAATTTCCCTTTTGATTTCTAATCCAACCAAAAGAAAGAAAACCGCCATCAGCCCGTCATTTATCCATATTAAAACAGGGAATTTTAAACTGATTGATTTGAATTCTGTTCCCAGTTCATAATTTAATATATTGGAAAACTGCCCAGCCAGAGATGAGTTCGCAATAATTAAAGATACTATCACACATACCAGTAAAATAATGCCGCCTGCAGAAGATGACGCAAAAAAATGTTTAAGACATTTTAGATTGATTAGTTTTCCCATATCTGCAAATTTAGGAAGGAATTAGTGAAATAGCAATGCAGTACTTTAATGATTTTACATTTCAGCGCTGGTTGTTAGGTAAAATTAATGTTTCAGTTTTATTATGGAATGCTATCATTTACCAGAGCGGGACTCAAACCGATCTTGCTTGTAGATACTCAGTTTTTTCTATATTCAAAAGAAGTATGATGTCATTATCGAACCAAAAAAAGCCTGCGATATATATCGCGGGCTTTACTTTTTTTATAGTAGCGGGAACAGGATTCGAACCATTGATTAATCAGAATCTGTTTCTACTGCGCCATTCGAACCTTTTATAAAGAATTCTATGTTTTGTTGAGGTAATGCTTTTGCAAATTTTATTGTGCAATGATTCCGCCATAAAACTTACATTGCTGAAAAATTAGAAAAATAAGCTTTAGTTTTTATGGTAAAAAGACGTATGAAGTCCAGTTTCAGATTTTCAACAATCTGCTATTTAAAATATTGAATCTTTCGTTCCATTGTAGCTGTTAGTTCATTTTTATTCCCTTCTAAATACATCTTACACTTAATCCAGTTTTTATGATTATCGTATTCATATTCATAATATCTGTTTGCTGGCTGATTTATTTCATCTTCACTAATAAAATTGACTTCCACTAAATCGTTATTTTCATTATAGTTGAAAACCAGATCATCACTTGGATAGGGATAAGTTTGTTGACCTGTAATATGTATTTTTTGAACATAAGTATTGGTAGAGTCATAAGTATAAATTGCGGTAAGGAATGTTCTTAAATAGTTACTCCAAGTTATCTTGGCGATTTTGCTTTTGTCATCGTAGTAACATTTAAATTTAGTGTCACAAGCATAGCTAAATTTATTGTCTCCATTACTGTCGCGATATGGGCCTGTGTTCTTAGAATCAAAATTACATTCTGTTAGGTTTCCTTTCGAATCGTATTTAAATGTCTTTACTAACAGTAGTTCGTTTTCAGAAGGGGATTTAAATATTTTTTGCTCAGGTTTAGGTTTATAATAAACCTTTTCTTCAATAATTTTATTTCCCTCAGTTTTATATTGATATTGAAACTGTCTTAGATCGCTATATCGATCTTGATGTTGATTTAGTGCTATATTTGCGCTGTCTAGTTTGGCTATTTTATAGTCTTTGTCATTTTTAAATCTATTTTCAATGGCAAAATTCGTCTGAATTTGTAAATCCAAATCAATGGATAATGGTTTCGAAATGCTTAGGTAAGGCAACAAATCTTTCTTTAAAATATAGTCTTTCTCATCATATTGATATTTATATAATTCCCCCTCGGGACGATCTTCATAACCTTTGGTTCTATGAGTAATTGCTTTTTGTATAGGAAGTCCCTCTTTATTAAATTCGTAAGAATCATCATTAGCAATATCATTTTCAAATAAAACACGGTATTTTACCAGTGGTGTAATGCTTTGTTTGTAAAAGGAATAAACTGTATTTACGGTCTTCACAGGGCCGTTTAAATTTAACGATCTGTTTGCTTTTAATTTGTTTTCCTGGGCACCGCAAAGGCTACAGTATATCAATGCAAAACCTACAATAACTTCTTTAAAATTCAATTTAATTTCCATAATATGAAATTTTTCTTTTTATAGTTTTAATCACCTCGTCCTGCATTGAATTGCGTCTAAGTTTACATTTTATCCAATTGTTATGACTATCATACTCATATTCGTAAAAGACTTTTTCTTGTTTAGGTAAATTATCATTTAAGTATTCACATGCTATGATATCTGCATTTTTGTTATAATAAAATTTAGCTTTTTTATATTTACCATAACTGCCAAAACCATCCTCGTAAAATATTTCAACCTCAGTAACGTAATTTTCGGTAGGATGATATTTGTATTTCTGTACTATAGGTGGCTCTTGTACTTCCTGAGGTTCTACAGCATACATTTCAGTTACTTTAATTAAGCGATTTTTAACATCATATTCATAGATCCATTTTTCATGCGCCCCATCTTTTTCCGTATAATAATTATTTTCCTTGTATTCTCCTTCATTAATTAAGCGTTGCTGGATTAAATTGCCTTTAACATCATATACATATTTTTTGGTCTGGTATAGTTGAGTTTCAATTATATTATTAGAAACATCTTTGTTTACAAAATATTCTTTTTCAGCAGTTATTTTACCGTTTTTGTCGAAATTATATTTATACGCAAAATCCGAGTCTAAATTTTTAAAACAGTTAGACCTTTTAAACGTAGTTTTATTCACATTTTGCATATTTAAATTAGCCATTCCCGTCCAATCAGGTACCCGATACACCTTTTTATCCAATTCATATTTGAAATTATTTTGAAGATCTTTTGGGTCATATACTAGCGAATCGGAAAAATGTCTTGATATCAAACCATATTTATTAAATTCATATGATTCGTATGAGTTTTGGCGTAATATTACTATATCTGTGATATCATCTATTTCATATGCTGTAAGATCTTCTTTGTAAAAGGTACGGTCATAAACGACTGATTTGACCGAATCATTTAAATTTAAACGATACAAATCTTTATTAATTTCGTTTTGATTATTGGTTTTAAGTTGTGAAAAGCAGCTTAGTGAAAGGGAAAGAAATAGTAGTAGGATTTTTATTTTATGCATTTTAAGTGATATTTATATTCGACCTGTATGGTTAATTTATGATGTATTCAGACTTCAAAATAATATTAAACAATTTGTATGGACCGCTATACAAATCAACCTTTTTGGGTAGCTGATGCCTTAGATAATTGTGCCAAATGTTCTTGAATTTTAGAGACAACAGTATTACAATTTTTAATAGCCGATAAATAATATAGGATTCCAACCATACTGCTTGTGGCATCAACGGTAGTTTCTACTTTTTTTAAAGTATCTGTTTCGTTGCTAACAGCCGTCATTTTTGTATAGGTTTCAACTATATACGGTTGTGTTCTTCTCAATTCCAGTATTGCGCTATCAAGCTTAGTACACATAACATTAAATGCCAATCCCATTTTAGTGTACGCCTTTTTAACTTCTTCAATATTATTTGCTTTAGCAGCTGTGTCAAATTCGGTTCCTTTCTTTTGCAACGATTGTGAAAGCAATTCAGATTTTTTGACAAAAGCAGCGCCATGAGCTATCAAAGCATCATATTTTTCCTTCGGGTACACTTCGTTAAATGACATTGCATTACTTACTTTAGTTTCAGTTCGAGTACTTTCGGTAGTACTATTTTTGTTTTTTTTAAATTCAACCGAAATATCATTGAATACTTCAAGCAAATTTTTATCTGTGGAAGTGCCGCTAATATTACTTTCAGTTAAAGTAATACTACTTGGATTAACGTAATAATCGTCTATTATGGTTTGACAGACTTTTTCAATTGATGCTAATGTCTCTAATTTGGTTTTAATGCTCGGTGTGGTTTTATTTTTTTTAAATGTTCCATTTTGGGCATAATTCACGGTAATAAAAAGAAATAGTATGTAGGTAAGTTTTTTTTTACCAACTAGTTTTAATCTCATAAGTATTTTTAGTTATGGATAGATTTTTTTTGTTTTCAATTCTATAAATATATACATTATTACACTAGTGTCAACTTAAAAAGAAAATAAGTTCTTTTCCGGTTCGATAGCCAATTATTGTTTTAATGTATTATCTATAGTCAATAGTTCTTGCAATTATTCTAACTTTAATTATATCCTTATCGCGCCATTTTATCGATCCATTAATACCTTTGTGTTTTTTCATTTCCAAAAATATTTTCGGCAGGTTTAATTTAAGCCCATTCATTTTGAACATCTGTTACTTTTAAAGCACAATCATCAATTAGATTTATTTTTGATCCGCCGGGACTGTTATAAACAGCGGTTTTATTATCAATACTTATCATTTGTACATTTTGGAGTTAACTTTTCCAGCTTTTATAGTCATATTGTTTCTCAGTCTCTTTTATCAATCAAAATATTATTCAATTAACCAAAGAAGGTTTGGGAATAAGAAGCACAGCAAGAATATTAAAAATTTCTACTACAACATTATTGAAAAGGATTGTTTCTATTGCAGGAAGTATTTCCAAACCCATTATCAGCAAAGGCAATACTTATGTAGTAGATGAACTGTGTACTTATATCCAAGACAAGAAAAATTATATCTGGCTGGTTTATGCTTTGGAAAAGAATTCTAAAACAGTTGTGAGTTTTAATGTTGGGAAGCGAACCAATAAAACGCTTAACGGTGTTCTGGAAACTTTAAAATTATCTGATGCTAAAAAGATATTTACGGACAGATTGAAAAACTACAGATATTTGATTGACGAGAAACTGCATTCGGTAAAACGTTTCGGTACAAACCATATTGAAAGGAAGAATCTCACACTTAAAACTCATCTGAAACGACTCAACCGCAGGACAATCTGCTTCAGTAAAAGTTTAGTGATTTTTACTGCTGTTCTGAAGATTTATTTTTGGATTTGAGCAATAAAACAGTAAGTACAATTAGGACGATTGTTTGTTCTCCACGATTCGAACCTAAATTCGGAAGGTCTTGATTTTTGTGCGTTTTTGATTTTCTAGAATGCAATATGCCACGATTCTGCCATAAAACTGAAACTAGTGAAACATTAGTAAAATTCGCCTTCACTTTTTGTGACGGAAAATAGTATCAGGTCCAATGATTAGTTAATAAAAAATCAAAATAGGAAGTATATTCTTATGGGTTTGTGTAAATGAAATAAAAGTTTAATTTTACTTTTTAAACTTTACATAGTTTTTTTGTTGTCATTACAAAATAATCCTTCCTTATTATTTAGACAAGTTTGATTAAAGAGGCATTTTTGGGTGCTTATTTTTTTATTTACATAACTAAAAATTTTATGCATAAATCTGTAAAATATATTATGGTGCTTTTTTTTGCATCATTTAGTCTGGTTTCTTGTAAACAAAAACAGGGAGATAAAATAAAAGTAGGATTTTCTCAGGCTATGACAACTGACGACTGGCGTAAGCAAATGAACAGTTCTATAAAGATTGAAGCTTCTTTACGACCTGAAGTTGATTTAAAAATTAGTGATGCCAATAATAATATAAACAAACAGATTGAAGATATTGAACGATTTATTTCTAATAAAGCAGATATTATTATTGTATCTCCAATTCAATCTAAACCTTTAACTGCCGTTGTTGAAAAATCACTAAAAGCAGGAATACCAGTACTTATTGTAGATCGAAAAATTGATGGCGAAAATTACACTGCTTATCTTGGAGCTGATAATATAGAAATCGGTCGGATAGCCGCGCGTTATATCATTTCGCACAGTAAAAATTCTGGTAAAATTATAGAAATTACCGGCGCATACGGATCTTCTCCGGCTTATGAAAGAAGCATGGGCTTTAATCAAATTGTAAACGAAAACAAACGTTTTAAGATTGTAAATACAATTCAGGGCGATTGGGAAAAAGAATCAGTAAAAATACCTTTAAAAGCTGTTCTTCAACAAAATCCCAATATTGAATACATTTTTGCCCATAATGATCGTATGGCTTTAAGTGCCTGGGAAACTGCGAAAACGTTAGGCTTAGAAAAGAAAATTAAATTTATTGGTGTTGACGGATTAAATACTGTTAACGGAGGTATAGAATTAGTAAAAAGCGGTGTTCTGGACGGAACTATTCTATATCCTACAGGAGGAAATGAAGCCTTAAAACTGGCTTTGAAAATGTATAATAAAGAACCAGTCTCAAAAAATAATATTCTCAGTACCATTGTGATAGACAAGAACAATGCTGAGATTATCGAAAACCAGATGGATAAAGTTGATCAGCAGCAATCTGTTATTGAATCACAGCAAGGAGCAATAAAAGTACAGGAAAGAGAATATGCTTCGCAGAATAATCTGGTTCGGCTGCTGAGTTTTTTTCTGGTAATTATTTTGAGTTTGACGATTTACAGTATTTATTCGACTATTTCTATCTCAAGAAAGAAAAAACAACTCGAAAGAATCAATCAAACTGTAATTGATCAGAATAATGAAATTCAGGAAATGGCTCAAATTGCCCAAAGAAGCAACGAAGCAAAATTGAATTTCTTTACCGGACTTTCACATGAATTTAAAACGCCCATAACACTTATTATGAGTTATGTAGAATCGCTGATTGAAAATGAAAAAATTAAAGGAACGGCACTTATTGATGAAGTAAAAATAATTCATAAAAATTCAAACCGATTACTCAGATTAATAAATCAATTGCTGGATTTTAGAAAAATTGAAGAACAAAAATTTACACTAAGAGCTTCAAATACTAAAATCTATGATTTTACAAACGAAGTAATGACCAACTTTAAAGGCGAAGCTGCCCGAAGGAATATTGATTTTCAGCTTATTTGTAAAAACAAAAATCTGGAATTATTTATCGATAAGGGATTGATGGATAAAGTATATTTCAATTTGCTTTCAAATGCATTCAAATTTACTCCTGATAACGGTAAAATTAGTATTTCGATTTTTGAAAATCAAGATAATACAGTGCGGATTAGTTTCAAAGATTCCGGAATCGGAATACCTGAAAATGAATTGTCGAATGTATTTAATCCTTTTTTCAGAGCTTCAAATAACAACAAAAACAGTTCAGGAATTGGACTTCATCTCTCAAAAGAATTTGTGCTTTTGCATCAGGGAACACTAGAATTAAAATCAAAGCAAGGAAGTGAGTTTGTAATTACGTTATTAAAAGGAAACAGTCATTTACAGCCTTCTGAAATCATAAATAAAGCGGAAAATTTAAATAAAACGCCAAATCTAATATCGGATAATTTAGATATAGAAACAGATTTAAATCAGGAAATTGTAACCTCTAAGTCAGAAAAGCATACACTTTTAGTTATAGAAGACAATATAGATTTGGTTGCTTTTTTAAAAGCCAAATTATCCAGTGAGTACGTAGTTTATACTTCAGATGGAAGCGATGCTGTTAAGAAAACAATGGAAATCATTCCGGATATTATTATATGCGATATTAATCTGGTTGACAAAGACGGATATGAAATTAGCAGAGAACTGAAAAAGGATTTGCGTTCATCACATATTCCCATCATTATTTTAACAGCACAAAGTACTAAAGAATCTGTTTTAAAAGGTTTACAGAGTGGTGTTGATCAATATTTGACAAAACCCTTTAGTCTTTCGATTTTAAAACAATCTATTTCCAGTTTGCTTTTCAACAGAGAAAAGCTGCGTTATTATTATACCAATAATATTTACCGCGTCGAACCAGAATCTAAATTTGGCAATCAAGAACAGTCATTTATTACTAAAATGAATGATATCATTACAAGGAATGTTGAAAATCCTAAATTTTCTGTTGAGGATTTAGCAGATAAATTGGGAGTTTCACGAGTTCAGTTGTATCGAAAAGTAAAAGCAATCATTGGAATCAATATCAGTGATCATATTAATAATGTAAAATTGGAGAAAGCGGCAGAGCTTTTAAAGTCCAACAACATGAATATTTCAGAAATTGCATACTCGCTTGGATTCTCTTCTCCAAACTATTTTTCTACAGCTTTTAAGAATAAATTTGGAATTTCACCAAAGGAATACAAATCGTCTACTTAATGTTGGTTTAAAATGGATACAAACCAGGTATCAATTTTAAACCTAATGTAACAAAATCGAAACTACACGGTTTTCGTAAATAAATTTTAAATCATCCAAAGCCTTGTAAATAAGGCTTTTGTTATGTGAATGTCAAACTATCAATATTTATAGAATTAAATTGTAACATCATTAAAAATAAGTTGTTTTTTTTGCGGATATCTTAGCGATAAGTTTTTAATACATCTACAATGAACAAGATATTGATTTGGTCTGTTACTGCCGCACTGGCAGGTTTTCTATTCGGTTTTGATACCGTAGTTATTTCTGGAGCTGATAAACAATTACAGCTTCTCTGGCATTCATCTGATGCTTTTCATGGATCTGTTGTTATGGCAATGGCACTATGGGGAACAGTTGTAGGTGCTATATTTGGAGGAATACCAACTAATAAAATGGGACGTAAAAAAACACTGTTCTGGATTGGGATTTTGTATTTCATTTCGGCTGTAGGTGCTGCTTTTGCAAATAATCCATTTGTATTTGCTGCTTTTAGATTTATTGGAGGTTTAGGTGTTGGGGCTTCAACTATTGCTGCTCCGGCGTATGTCTCTGAAATTGCTCCGGCAGACAAACGAGGACGCTTAGTGGCTTTGTACCAGTTTAATATAGTACTTGGAATTTTAATTGCCTTTATATCCAATTACTTCTTAAAAGACATTGGCGAAAATGCCTGGCGATGGATGATTGGAGTTCAGGCTGTTCCATCTTTTATTTATATTCTTTTCATACTTACAATTCCTGAAAGCCCAAGATGGCTATTATCTAAAAACAGAGATGAAGAAGCGCGTGAAGTATTGTTTAAAATCGATCCAAGTGCAGATCTTAGTGATATTATGGATGATTCAAGAGAAAACGGAATCACCAAACATGAAAATATCTTCATGAAAAAACACCGTTTTCCATTGATATTGGCTTTTTTAATTGCATTTTTTAATCAGTTTTCTGGAATCAATGCCTTCTTGTATTATGCCCCAAGAATTTTTGAAGAGGCAGGTTTAGGACAAAATACAGCTTTATTAAGCAGTATCGGAATCGGGATTACAAACCTTATATTTACTTTAATCGGAGTTGCATTAATTGACAAATTAGGAAGAAAGTTGTTAATGTACATAGGTTCTGTCGGATATATTATTTCTTTGGGGTTAGTCTCGGCTTCGTTTTATTTCAATTGGGGAGGATTATCTGTGCCTATTTTCCTTTTCTTATTCATTGCTTCGCACGCCATTGGCCAGGGAGCTGTAATCTGGGTTTTTATCTCAGAAATTTTTCCAAATCACATTCGTGCATCAGGACAAGCTTTTGGCAGTTCGGTACATTGGGTTTTGGCAGCAATTATTCCATCTTTAATTCCAATGTTATTCTCAGAAATTGGACCTGATGTTGTGTTCTTAATTTTTACGCTTATGATGGTATTACAATTACTGTTTGTAATTTTTATAATGCCGGAAACTAAAGGAATTTCTTTGGAAGTATTAAGTGAAAATCTAACCAAAAAAAATATCAAAAAAAATGAAATCAAAGAAACATCTATCGCTGACATTTTATAGTGCACTCGTACTTTCAATAGCAGGCTGTAAACCATATTCGGCTGTGGCTCAAAAAACAGAAGCGGCAGTTTCAACAGCTGCAGAAGAAAAAATGTACCGTCCTCATTTTCATTTTACGCCAAAAAAAGGCTGGATGAATGATCCAAACGGAATGTTTTATGCAAACGGATATTATCATTTATTCTATCAGTATTATCCTGACGGAAATAAATGGGGACCAATGCATTGGGGACATGCAATTAGCAAAGACTTGGTAAAATGGGAAGAGCAGTCTATTGCCATTTATCCGGAAAATGACAAATATATTTTTTCCGGCAGTGCTGTTGTTGATGTAAATAATACTTCAGGTTTAGGTACTGGTAAAACAGCTCCAATTGTAGCGATTTATACGCTGCATGATATGACAAAAGAAAAAGAAAACAAAATCGATGTTGAGCAGCAGGATATTGCCTATTCGAACGACGATGGTTTTACATGGCAGAAATTTAAGGAAGGAAATCCTGTCGTGAAAAACCCTGGAATTCGTGATTTTCGTGATCCAAAAGCAACTTGGGACGAAACCCATAAACAATGGATATTGGTTTTAGCAGCTCAGGACCGATCTCAGTTTTACAAATCTAAAGATCTTAAAAACTGGGAATATTTATCTGATTTCGGAAATAATATCGGAGCTCACGGAGGTGTTTGGGAATGTCCGGATTTCTTTCCGATAAAAGTTAAAGGAACCAATGAAACCAAATGGGTGTTAATTCAGAGTTTAAATCCGGGTGGCGCTAACAGAGGTTCAGGAACGCAATATTTTATTGGAGATTTTGATGGAACGACTTTTAAATTAGATTCCAATTTTGCCAAAAGAGTAGAACAGGAAAAAGCGGTTTGGATTGATTACGGAAAAGACAATTATGCCGGAGTAACCTGGAATAATGTTCCCAATGCCGACGGACGCCGATTATTTATCGGATGGATGTCTAATTGGGAATATGCGCAAGATGTTCCAACATTTGCATGGAGAAGCAGCACTACAATTGCCCGCGAAATTCAGTTGATAAAAAAAGGAAATGATTATAGTCTGATCAGTAATCCTGTAAAAGAAATCAATAAATATGTTTCTAAGACAATCAAAGAAAAGAGTCTGAAAGGAAAAGGAAAAATTTCAATTCCTGAAGCAGGAAAAATCGATTTGACTCAGGCAATTGTCAATTTTAATTTAAAAAATTTAAAACAGGATACATACACTTTTACACTTTCAAACGCAATTGGAGAATCTTTGACTTTTGGGATTAATAATTCAGAGCATTATTTATTTGTAGACCGTTCGAAAGCAGGAAAAAATGATTTCTCTGAAAAATTTGCTTCATCAATTACCAAAGCAATTTTAGATGGAAATCAAAAAGAAGCTGTTTTTAAAATCATTTTAGACAAAACATCTATAGAAATATTTTACAATAATGGCGAAAAAGTAATAACCGAAATCTATTTTACAAACCAGCCATTTACTTCTCTTTCAGTTTCTTCAAATGAAGAAGTTGAACTGAGCACCCTCGTAATTAACCAATTAAATATAAACTAACTAAAAACCACTAACCTCATGAAAAGTAAAATTATTTATTTTCTATTTTTCTTCTTTCCAATGCTGGTAATGACAGCGCAGGAAGGTGGGATTAAAGGAACGGTAATTTCGTCAGACGACGGAATGCCGCTTCCGGGAGCAACCGTACTTATTTCGGGTACAAATACCAGTACAGTAACAGATTTTGATGGAAATTTTTCTTTCGGGAATATAAATTCAGATGCTGTAATTGTTGTTTCTTTTATTGGATATGCACCACAATCCATTTCCGTAAAAGGCCAAAAAACATTAAATGTAACTTTAAAAGCTGATAACAATCAGCTTAATGAAGTTGTCGTAACAGGATATTCAAAACAAAAGAAAACAGATATTACCGGAGCAGTTGCTGTTGTAAACATGAAGGAAGTCATGAAACAGCCGGAACCAAACCTAATAAAAGCGTTACAGGGTAGAATTGCTGGTGTAAAAGTGACTTCAGATGGTTCGCCAAGCGGAGGAAATACAAAAGTGGTAATTCGCGGTGTAGGAACTTTAAACAACACTGATCCGCTTTATGTAATTGACGGAATGCCGACAAAATCAGGAATGCATGAATTGAATCCAAATGATATTGAAACAATCCAGGTTCTGAAAGATGCTTCATCAGCTAGTATTTATGGTTCACGAGCTTCAAACGGTGTAATTATCATTACAACCAAAAAAGGAAAAGAAGGTAAAATGAGAATCAATTTTAGTACGTATGCTTCTTTTTCTGACTACTCGAGAAAACTAAATGTTTTAAATGCTAATCAGTTTGGACAGGCTCTTTGGCAGGCAAATATTAACGACGGTCTAAATCCGAATAACAATAATTTACGTTATCAGTTTGATTGGTCAGTAAATAACAATAAACCGCAACTGAATAAAGTTCTAGTTCCTGAATATTTGGATATAGAACAAACGTTAAAAGCTTCAAATACCGATTGGTACGATGCTGTCTCTCAAACCGGAATTGCCAATTCTTATGACTTATCGGTTTCAAATGCTTCTGATAAAGGAAATTATGTTTTTTCATTGGGCTATTACGGAAATGAAGGTGTTATAAAAACTACCGATTTTGAGAGAATTTCAGCGAGAATGAACAGTTCATATAAATACTTCGACGGAAAATTAGTTATTGGAGAAAATTTCAGTTTAAACCGCACAAACGAAGTAACAGACCCGGGCGTTTTAGATCCTGCATTGAGAGCTTTGCCAATTATTCCCGTGCATACTGTGGACGGAATAGGTTGGGGAGGACCTGTTGGAGGAATGAACGACAGACAGAATCCGGTACGTCTTTTAGAATATAACAAAGACAATAAATACGATTATTTGCGTCTGTTTGGTAATGCGTACGCAGATTTGGAAATCATTAAAAACCTCCATATTAAAAGTAGTTTTGGTATTGATTATGGATCTTATAAAAAACGTACGCTGCAAAGAAGTTATAAGTCAGGATATCTGCAAAACGATCAGACCTCTGTTACGATTGATCAATCGCTAAGTGACAGATGGACGTGGACTAATACGGCAATATATAGCTTGAATTTCGGAAAAAGCAACTTGAATTTAATGGCAGGAACCGAGATGTATAAAGACGTTTTTGACACAACAACTTTGCGTAAAAATGACTTTTTGATCGAAACACCGGATTATATGTATCCTGATGCAGGAACAGGTGAATCGTTTACAAGCGGAACTTCAACGGTATATTCACTGCTTTCTTATTTTGGAAAAGCAGATTATGAGTTTGACAATCGTTATTTGGTTTCGGCTACAATTCGCCGTGATGGCTCTTCAAGATTTGGAAAAAACAATCAATTTGGAACTTTTCCTGCTGTTTCGGCCGGATGGAGGATAAGCAACGAGAACTTTATTAAAAATAATGCTCCTGTCTTTTCTGATTTAAAATTAAGAGCAGGTTGGGGACAAACTGGGAATCAGGAAATCAGCAATACAGCAGTTTACTCCCTTTATCTGGCAAGTTATGCTGGCGGAAGTCCAACTTGGGCAACTTCTTACGGAACGGCTTACGATATTGCAGGAAACGGAAATGGACTGCTTCCGTCTGGGTTTATTGCAACACAATCAGGAAATGATGATTTGAAATGGGAAACTACAACGCAAACCAACATTGGTTTAGACTTTGGTTTATTCAAACAAAAACTAAGCGGATCTGTAGATTATTACATCAAAAAAACAGATGATATTTTGGTATTGCCACCTTATTTAGGAGTTATCGGAGAGGGCGGAAATCGCTGGGTAAACGGAGCTTCAATGGAAAATAAAGGATGGGAATTTTCTTTAGGATACCACGATGAAACCTCATTTGGATTGAAATATGATATCTCTGGAAATATTTCGGCAAATAAAAATAAGATTACACAATTACCGGATGAGGTAAAAAATAATTATGGAGGAGACGGACTAAACGATAATATTCTGGGACGTCCCATTAACTCTATGTACGGTTATGTTACTGACGGATTGTTCAAAAGTCAGGACGAAGTAAGCAGCTCGGCTGCTCAGGAAGGAAAAGGCCTTGGCAGAATTCGTTATAAAGATTTAAATGGAGATGGAGTCATTACAGACAAAGATCGTACGTGGATAGGAAATCCAAATCCGGGATTGACATATGGAATTAATCTAAGTTTAGGATACAAAAATTGGGATTTTACTACTTTCTGGGAAGGAGCTAGTGATGTTGATGTAATCAATAATACCAAGTATCAGACTGATTTTTGGAGTGTTGACGATGTAGGATCTAATAAAGGGACCCGTTTGCTTAATGCATGGTCATTGGATAATCCAAATTCTACTATTCCGGCCTTAACGACTGTTGATAGAAATGCCGAATCAAGATTTTCAACTTATTATGTAGAAAAAGGAGATTATCTTAAACTGCGTGTTTTGCAATTTGGATACAGTTTACCAAAAGATTTATTGAAAAAAATCAATTTTGAAAGCTTTAGATTCTACATCAGCGGACAAAATTTATTGATCATTGATGCTAAGAGTTTCACAGGGGTTGATCCTGAGAATGCAGGATTTGGATATCCGCAGCCAACGACTTTTACAGCAGGTCTTAATTTTACTTTATAATAAAAGATTAAATCAAAAAACATGAAAAAGATACTATATATAACAGGGTTTTTGGTACTGGGGATATTTGCTTCCTGCTCAGATTTTCTTGAAAATGATCCTCGAGGTGTGTTATCAGAAGAAGATATTGTAACACCACAATCAATAGAAGGATTTATGAATGCGGCTTACGCACAATTAGGAAACGACCACTACGATTCCCCATACAGCTTGTGGCCGTTTGGAAACGTACGATCTGATGATGCTTACAAAGGCGGAAGCGGTACCAATGATATTCAGGATTTTCACTTTTTTGAAGTTTCAAACAATATCAGATCTGATTTTGGCGAATTGGACTCTTTTTGGTACATCAGTTATGTGGGCATTTCCAGAGCCAATAAAGCTTTGAAAGCATTAGAACAAATTTCAGATGCAGATTATCCGCTAAAGAAAACACGTATTGCTGAAATGCGTTTTTTAAGAGGACATTTTTATTTTATGCTAAAAATTATGTTCAGAAATGTTCCTTATATCACAGAAGATATTCCGGTAGAAGAATATAAAACGATTTCCAACAAAGCACTTTCAAACGAAGAGCTTTGGAACAAAATTGCAGAAGATTTTCAAGCCGCAGCCGATGGTTTGCCGGAAGCTCAACCACAAGTAGGCCGTGCGACTAAAAAAGCAGCATACGCTTATCTGGCAAAAACACGCTTGTATCAGGCTTATACGCAAGATGAAACTTATAAAGTTACAGGAATCAACCAGCAGCATTTACAGGAAGTAATTGCAGCGACAGACAAAGTAATTGGAAAAGCAAGTCTGGAGCCTGATTTTGCCAATAATTTTTTACCTGGAACATATGAAAACGGGCCTGAATCTATTTTCTCAATTCAGTTCTCAGACAATGACGGAACTTTATACGGAAGATTGAATTTTTCAGATGTACTTTCAACTCCACAAGGTTTAGGATGCTGTGATTTTCATAAACCAAGTCAAAATTTAGTGAATGCTTTTAAAACAAGCACAAATGGTTTACCGGAATTTGATACTTATAACGACAATGATTTTGATTATAAAAATATTGACGCCAATACAGTTGACCCAAGATTGTATCACACCGTTGCAATGCCGGGATTACCATATAAATATGATCCTGAATTTCTATACGTCGAGGCTTGGGTTAGATCTCCGGGAACCTACGGTTATTTTGCTTCATTAAAAGAAAATGTGGCGCCAAGCTGCAGCTGTGTGGTAAATATTGATCCGTTTTACGGGAATTCAAAAAACAGAATCCAGATTCGTTATGCTGATGTGATTTTGATGCGCGCCGAAGCTTTAATTGAATTAGGAAGACATTCAGAGGCGTTGCCATTAATCAATCAAATTAGAGAAAGAGCGGCTCAGAGTACTGGAAGACTTCCTTATGTGAAGAATTTTAAAATCAACACTTATGTTGACGGAGTTAATTGTAATTGGACACAGGATTTTGCCCGTAAAGCCTTGCGTTGGGAGCGTCGTTTAGAACTCGCTATGGAAGGAAACCGTTTTTTTGACCTTGTTCGATGGGGCGTTACAGATCAGGTAATGAATGATTTTTATGCAGAGGAAAAAACAAAACGCACCTATTATCAGGATGCCTTTTTTGATGCACATAAAGAAGAGTATTGTCCAATTCCGTTGAAACAAATTAATTTCAGTCAGGGATTATACAAACAAAATCCAGGCTATTAATCTATTTTAAGAACATCAACATGAGAAAATTTATATATAAAAATTGGACCAGAGTGTCTTTGATACTGGCGGCGCTTTTTACAATTACGGCCTGCGAAAACAGCTTTGAAAATGACGGTTTTGATGTGAATTCACCATCAAATGTTACTTCTTTTAAAATAAATGGGGCAGCGGGTCAAATTGATCAGAAAACAGGAAAGATTAATATCACGTTGCCTTATGGATCTGACATCACAGCAGTAAAACCTGAAATGATACTTGAACAAGGTGCAACATCAAATCTGGATGTGACAGCTCCGGCTAATTTTACAAATCCTGTAAAGTTTAGAGTTACAAATGGCAATTTGTACAAAGACTACACCGTTACGACAGTAGTTTTGAGCCCAATTAAGAGTTTTACTATTAATGGAGTTGCAGCAACGGTAAACGATGGTAATAAAACCATTACCATGACCTTACCGGAAGGCACTAATTTAACCGCTTTAAAACCGATTATCGAAGTAACAGAAGGTGTTGCTATTTCGCCTGCCTCCGGTGCGGTAGTTGATTTTACAAACGCAGTGACTTTTGTAATAACCTCTAATGGAAAAAGTGTGAATTACACTGCTAATGTCGGGGTTCCGGTAACAGGTTTAGTTGTTGCTTTTTTAGGAACTGCCGCAACAAGATCCGAAATTACAAATCTGGATGAAATTACTGCTGCCGATTGGTTCTTCTCCACTTTTAGCGGAGCGAGATACATTTCGTTTGACAATATTCAAAATGGTGCTTATCTAAGTGATGTTGATGTAATTTGGTGGCATTTTGATTCTGCAGCTAATTTACCAGCAATTGCCTATAAACCTGCAGTTACTGCGGCTTTAAAGAATTTTAGAACTAACGGAGGAAATTTACTTTTAACTTCTTTTGCTTCACAATATGTAGATGCATTAGGAATTGTTCCTTCAGGAAAAGGGCCGAATAATGTTTTTGGAGATTTCCCGCCAAATGGATTTGTAGATGGAAACTCTTGGGGAATGTCTTTTTTAGGACATGAGAATCATCCAATTTTTGAAGGATTGACAACCTATGAAACAGGAAAAGCAAATTTATTGCAAAGCGGCACTTTTAGATTAAATCATACTGCATGGTGGTTTGTACCAGAATGGGGTGGCTATGTTAATGGAGAAGGCTGGAGAAATCAAACAGGAGGAACCAACTTAGCGAGTGAAGCTTGGGATAATAATCTTGATGGAAGAGTTACCATTGCCGAATTCCCAAATACAGGAACTAATAAAAACGTAATCGTGATTTCGATGGGGGCTTATGATTGGTATAATGAAACCAGCAGTAGCGGTGTTCCAAGCCAGTCAAATGGATTTATAGGTAATATCAAGCTTTTAACGCAAAATAGTATCAACTATTTGGCTAAAAATTAATCTATCATGAAATCAACAAAAATGAAATATAGCAATATAATAACCATAGTTTCCCTTTTCTTTTCGCTTATTTCCTGCAGTCAGGATGATACCTATATTGGAGGTTCTATTTCAGGAGGAAATGCTGAGATAACAAGCATTTTTCCTGTTCCGCCCTCACAATGGATGGGGGCAAATGATCCGTATTACAGCGCGGGCTATACAGGAGATATTATGCCTTTTTTCGATAGTGGAAAATTCCATATTTATTTCCTTCACGACGCACAGAATAAACCTGCAGGGAAAGGTTTTCATGATATCCATGAATATTTAAGTACTGATTTGGCTCATTTTACCTACGAAGGGCAAATGATTCCATACGGAAAAACTAACGATCCTGATTTTGCCATTGGCACAGGATCAGTTGTAAAAGCGGGTTCTCTTTATTATTTTTATTACACAGGACATAATGAAACTCCGGCTTTTGTACAATCAAATGCCAGGGAAAGTGTTTTGTGTGCTACAAGTTCTGATTTGAAAAATTGGACTAAACTGCCTGCTTTTAAAATTACAGCACCGGCAGGATATTATAATTATGATTTCAGAGATCCGCATGTTTTTTATAATGATGAGTTAAAAAAGTACTCAATGTTGGTTAGTACACAGACAGAGCCAGGCAGAAAAGCCGTTTTACTTCATTTTACAACTGCTGATCCGGCATCAGGAAAATGGGATGTTCAAACCCCAATTTATACGACAACACCACAAGATAATTATTTGATGATGGAATGTGCCGATATCTTTAAAATGGGGAATTATTGGTATCTGATTTTTTCTGAAAACTGGAGTGCTAATAAAGGAACACATTACAGAATGGCTGCTTCTATGAACGGACCTTGGATCAAGCCTGAAAATGATAGGATCGACGGAGAATATTTTTACGCAGGTAAAACCGCTTCAGATGGAAATAAAAGATATGTTTTTGGATGGAATGCCAGAAAAACACCCGAAAATGATTTAGGGAATAAAGATTGGGCGGGCAATATGGTGATTCATGAACTCAGTCAAAATATCGATGGAACATTATTAGCTCAGGCACCGCAGTCTGTTAAAGATTTATTTTCTAAAAAAAGCGTTAATCTCGAAGTTGATGCAATGACAGCAAATGTGACAGCAAATAATGGAAGTTATACTTTATCAAGCACAACAGATAAAGCAATGGCGACTTTTAAGGCTTTAGGTAAAAAAGCCAAACTAAAAGTAGAAGTTACATTCTCAAATGATGCAGGAACTACAGGATTTGTTTTCCATACCAATGATACCGGTAGTTATTATAAGATTGTTTTTGATCTAGCAAAAGGTATAGTTACAGGCTATAATTCTGCTGCACAAGAAGTAACGAGCATACCATTTCAATTTCAGACCAATACCAAATATAATATTGAAATAATTATCGAAGGAAGCGTTGTAGTACTTTACTTTAACGGAAAAACTGCTTTAACAAATCGAATTTACGGAAGAGATCAAAACAAATGGGGATTGATTGCGGAAGGTCAAAATAGTACTTTTTCTAATCTTCAGATTACAAAACAAGAATAACATTAATATAAAATACTTTTAGAATGAATAACGGAAAAAACCTTAAGGCGGCGGCCTACGGAGAAGTGCTTTGGGATGTTTTTGCCAATAAAAAAAAGATTGGCGGCGCACCACTCAATGTAGCACTGCGCATGAAAACACTAGGCTGCGAAGTAGCAATGATTAGCTGTGTAGGGAATGATGAAGATGGAAAGGCAATTATAGATCAGGTAAAAAGTTTAGGTCTTGAAACAGCTGCAATTATTAAATCCGAGGAATTTCCAACGGGTTTGGTAAACGTAACCGTAAACGAACGCGGATCTGCAAGTTATGAAATCAGTTATCCATCGGCTTGGGATAAGATCGTACTAAATGATTTTGCAAAGAAAAAAGCATTGGATGCCGATGTCCTAATTTATGGAAGTCTAGCTTGCAGAGATAAGGTTTCAACGGAATCTTTGAAAGAATTACTGCAGACAAAAGCCTATAAAGTTTTTGATGTTAATTTAAGAAAACCGTATTATTCGTATGAAATGCTGGAGCAATTAATGTTCTCGGCAGATTTTGTAAAGTTTAATGATGAAGAATTGTTAGAAATTACG
The DNA here is from genome assembly GCF_001429765.1 of Flavobacterium sp. Root901. Lineage (GTDB taxonomy): Bacteria > Bacteroidota > Bacteroidia > Flavobacteriales > Flavobacteriaceae > Flavobacterium. Next base: position 491,552 of record NZ_LMJB01000007.1, on the reverse strand, counting down.
GCAGCTATGGATTCACCCTTTACAAGTTTAGAAGAGAATATGAACTTCATTGCAGAAAGAACAAAAATAACGGATATGTGCGTCACGAGAGGCAAACATGGAGCATTATTGATGTGGAATGGCCAGATCTTTGAAAATGCAGGGTATCCTGTTGAAGTTGCCGATACAGTAGGAGCAGGAGATTCATTTTTAGCAGCTTTAATCACTTCATTACTTACTGGAAAAGAACCGCAAAAAGCAATTGATTTTGCTTGTGCAGTTGGAGCATTGGTAGCCGAAGCTCCAGGAGCAAGCCCGGAAATTCCATATTCTAAAATTGAAAATTTAGTATTGGGGATTAAAATTTAATTTTTGTTCTCGAATTAAACATTCATATTATTCGATTGCTTCGAATAGATGTGTTTTTTGAAGTTAAGCCCTATATCATAAAATAAGATATTGGGCTTTTTGTAAAATGTGCCACAGTTTTTATCTGGTTTAACAAATATTCATAATCTTTATAGATTACATCCCCATTCGAACCTAAAAATGTCAGGCCTTGATTTCGCTGAGTTTTTAATTTTTAAAATTCGATGTGCCATGATTCTGCCACAAAACTTAAACACGTGAAACATCAATAAAATTCGCCTTGGATTTTTGGTGGCAAAAAAGGTATCAAGTCCAATTATCTCGTGCTAAAATAAGTTGACTTATTTGGAGATATAACAATTTTTTTTATTGAAGAGAAAGCTTTATGCTTCATGGTAATTTCTATGACTGCAAAAAATGGTTTGTTGATTGTATCTGAGCTAAAAATGAGCAGAGTTTTTTTTAATACATATTTTTTTTTCTGGCAACCTATTCATCATGAAGTACTTAATTGTTCTTAATTTTATAAAGTTAATATTTGTTAATATTTATAATATTCCAGCGGTTTTTTGTTATAATATTGCGCAAAATTAAAGCGTACTAAGCGCTTTTTATAATTGCTGTTAATCAGCTGATTAAAAAAAGAAAAGTTAAAACATGAAGAAACCACTACTCATTTTACTGAGTGTCTATGGTATTTTACTCCATGGACAAAATGTAAAAATCCCGCAGAACGTCGCCACTCCAAATGCAGCTTCACTGGGAAAATTTGGCGACGTGCCAGTAAGTAATTATACAGGAAAAGTTAACGTCAGCGTCCCAATTTTTTCACTAAATGAGAATAATATACCATTAAACCTCTCCTTAAATTATGATACAGGGGGTGTTAAAGTTAATGAGCTGCCGAGCTGGATCGGACAGAACTGGAATATGGAAGCGGGAGGTGTCATTGTAAGGACGATGAAAGGTAAAGCGGTAGACGAATTATTTTTTGACTCGTCCTGGGCAAATTTCCCTTTAGCGCAAAAAGGTTATTTGTATAATTTTAATGCGCTGAACGCAGCTAACTGGACTGATACAAATTATCTGAAAAATTTAGTTCCAAATACACAGCATGATTTTGAACCTGATGTATTTACTTTTAATTTTTTAGGAAATACCGGTACATTCTTTTTAAATCATGATGGGACTTGGAAGGTTAAGTCCGACAGTAATTTAACAGTAGAAATCAATATGTCTGATAATGTTCTCACGCTGGGAAGAACAACACACTGTATGTCCTGCTACAATAATGCTGTACCGCCTAAATCTATAGGAAAAATTACTATTACCGATGAGCAGGGGAATAAATATGTTTTTGGAAATACTGCTAATTCTATTGAATATACACACAATAATCTCTTTGATTATTCAGGATCTTTAACAGCCGCTACTGCATGGTATTTAACTGGTGTTATAGACAGGCTAGGGAATCAGGTATATACATTTGAATATGATAGAGGCGACTATCAGGCATATTTTTATTTAAATCAGATGTTCTCCAAACGGCAGAAATATAAAAATGACAGCTTTTTAACTTTCCTTAATGAATGTGTCAATGCATCTGTGAGATCAAATACTGTTGGTGCCAGTCTTTTAGTTCCTAGTTATTTAAAGAAAATAACTACTTTGGGTGGTGTAACAGTAAATTTTTCCCGAAGTACCTCCAATTTTAAATATTATACGCCAGACGATGAAGATAATGTCCTAAGAGATAAGATGTTTGAATGGTCCTCGGCCTATGATCCGTCATCAAATTCTTATGAAAGGGATTTTTATCTGCTTGTGCATGATGCAAACGATAAGATGCTGCCTTTAACGGACGAAAAAGGCAATGGATTTGGGCTTGCCTATTTATTGAATAAGGTAAAGCTAGCCCAGTTAGATGCAATAACGATTAGTGACAAGGCATCTACAAAATATACAAAACTAATTAGAAATACTAACCTTAATGAACGTTTAAACCTTTTAGCGGTAGAAAACGGGACTTATGTAAATGGCAGCTGGAGGCCTGAGAATTCTTATAAATTTGAATACAACAGCTTTGACGAGCTTCCTTATTATCTTTCAAGGGCAATAGACCACTGGGGCTACTATAAAGGGACCAAATACAGTAATTCTTTTTTCAGTGTTAATGAATCTGATAAGTATGCACTGCATTATGACACAAGAAAACCTGATGCGGATTTTCTACAGATTGGAAGCCTGAAAAAGGTTGTCTATCCTACAGGCGGATATACAGAATTTAAATTTGAACCCCATTCGTACTCATCTTACGTTAACGATAAATTAGAACTGGCTTCTGAAAATGATATTGCCGGCGGTTTGAGAATTCAGCAGGTCACAAATTTTGACGGTGTAAAAAATAATGTAAAAACTTTTAAGTATACAACAGATATTGCTTCTAGTGTATCAAGTGGAATTCTTTCGCTAAAAAACAGGTATTATGTTGAGTGGCGTACTTATACAGAGGATCAGAGTGTTTATTTGGAAAAAAATTTTAGCATCAATAACCTGGTGCCTTTATCGAATTTCTCAGGAGGCCACATTGCTTATTCAAAGGTTTTTGAAATTGAAAACGGAAACGGCTATAAAGAATATCAGTATAATTCATACAATGAATATCCAGATATGCCTTATACCAAGACATTATCATACAGCCATAGTATTTTTGATGAAAAGAACTCAAACGATTTTAAAAGGGGGAAACTAAAAAGACTGATTTTCTTTAACGAACAGAAAACAAAACTTAAAGAGCAGATAAATGTTTATCAAAGTATTGGCAGCGGCAAATCAAGAGGATTTGATTATAACTTCATTTGTCCATGCTGTCCCAATATTTTTGAAATGGTGTATGCTGGAAATGCATATGAAAAAGAATACTCAGATTTTAAGATGACTTCTTCGCAGGAAATAAATTATTTGAATAAAAACCTGAGTATTGGAACCACATGGGAATATAAAACTTATCCTGAAAATTCTGCATTTTTTGGAAGCACTTATCTTCAGAGTGAAAAAAGTACACTCGGAGATTATACAAAATCAGTTAATTTTAAATATCCCTTTGATTATTCAGGAAGTTTAGAAACTGGTATGCTTGCTAAAAATTTCATACCGGTGCTGGAAACAATTGTGTCAAGAGATAATGAAATTATTTCCAGTCAGAAGAGTGTCTATGCATTACAGCAGTTAAATGGACAGTTTCGAGAAATGATGGTCAGTTCCCAAAAAGCAAAATCCACAAATCAGTATGAACTGGATAAAGTTGTGGATTTATATGACAGCAGAGGCAATATTATACAATATCACAATAAATATGGAGCTTATACGACTTTTTTATGGGGATATAATAAAACTAGAATAATTGCCAAGATTGAAAATGCTACTTACTTACAGACTGCTTCAGCACTCGGAATATCGACCACAGCTTTAGACAGTTACAGTGAGGTAAATTTGCCTGCTGTTAATGGATTAAGGGGCAGTGTTTTGATGTCAGATGCGATGATGTACAGTTATACATATCTTCCTCTTGTAGGTGTGACGAGCATAACTGATCCAAAAGGTCTTACTACGTATTATGAGTATGATATTTTTGGAAGACTTTCATTGGTAAAAGACAGTAATTTAAATGTTCTTCAGAGATACTGCTATGGATTTAAGGACAGACTGGTTGACTGCTCTGCTGCTGATCCATATGCAGTAATATATAAAAGTGCAGCCAGAAGCGCATCTTTCATAAAAAACAACTGCGCCGCAGGTGCAGTGGGATCCAGTGTGGCTTACAGCCAGGCTTCAGGTGCTGTTACTTCGACTATTTCCCAGGCAGATGCAGATGCAAAAGGTCTTACGCTGTTTAACACTAACGGCCAGGCCAATGCCAATGCAGCTGGGACATGTTTTTTTAACAGTGCGGCCAGAAGCGGATCTTTCACAAGAAACAATTGCGGTACAGGAACTGGATCTGTTGTGGCTTACAGCCAGGCTGCAGGTGCTGCTACTTCAACCATTTCTCAGGCAGATGCAGATGCAAAAGGTCTTGCGCTGTTTAATACCAGCGGACAGGCCAATGCCAATAATTTGGGAAGCTGTACCTACAGCAGTCCCGCTGAAAGCGGCAGCTTTACAAAAGGGGGCTGTCCTTCAGGTGCAGTCGGTTCGAGCGTGGTATACAGTCAGGCTGCAGGAGCGGTAACATCAACCATTTCACAGGCTGACGCCGATAAACTAGGTCATGATAAATTCTTGTCGGCCGGCCGTCAATATGCAAATTTAATGGGAGCCTGCTTATATAACAGTATTGCCTACAGTAATACCTTTTACAGACAAAATTGTCCTGAAGGACAATATGGTTCGGGAGTATTTTACAGCCAGCCTGCAGGTGCGGCAACCGGGAATACCCAGGCAGCGGCAGATGAGGCGGGACTTGCCAAATTTAATGCTGACGGTCTGGCAAATGCTAATCTGAACGGTACCTGTACCCAGGTGATTACCTATCAGTATGGATGGATATCGGCGAGTAAAACTCTCGCTATTGTGGCTAAAGCGGTTTCTAATCCTACGGGTTATACGCTTCGTTTTAATCTTGTATTTGCAGATGGTTATAATGTGGAGCCTAGAATTGTTGAGATCAATATGGCCCCTGGACAGCTTTCTAAAACCGGCTCTTTCGTACTGCCGGCTCCTGTCCAGAGTGTTCAGCTGGTTACAATATGGAAAAATTAATAATCACTAGTAAAAAAAGAAGATAATCGTGATAAAAAAATATTTACTCTTACTGTTTTTGTTATCTGCTGCTGGACAGTGGATAACAGCTCAGAGCTTCAGCGATGATAACTTCATTTATGTTGTTTCTCCAAAGAAACCTGTTTCCGCAAGTGCTTTGAATGCACTTAAAAAAGAGGAAAAGGTTCAGAAAGTTACCTATTTTGACGGCCTTGGCCGTCCAATACAAACTACCGCTATCGGCACGGGGGGGGATGGCTCAGATATTATAACTCCTGTAGAATATGATAATTACGGAAGACAGATAAAGGAATATCTTCCTTATACTCTTTCAAACTCTACATTATCTTATCCTCTTATGAGCATGACAGCTTCATTATCTTCGCTTGGAACTCTTTATAATACTGCTAAATATGAATATACTACGAACCCATATTCGGAACAGCAATTGGAGGCTTCTCCGTTAAACCGGGTTCTGAAACAGGCTGCTCCCGGTACATCATGGGAAATGGGTAAAGGCCACGAGATAAAATTGGACTACCAGTCTAATGTAGCTGCTGAAGTTCGTTTTTTTAAAGCTGTGACTGTTTGGAATACGGCCAATGAATTGTATGATATAAGTCTTTCTGATGCCGGAACGTATGCGGAAGGTGAATTATATAAAAATTTAGTATATGATGAGAATGCCGCTGTCCCTTTATCAGAAACTTCAGGATGCATTATAGAATTTAAGAATAAAGAAGGTCAGCTGGTACTGAAAAGAACTTATGGAAAAGTCGGTGCCGGTGCAGTTAATGAAAAACATGATACTTACTATGTGTATGATATCTACGGCAACCTTACTTATGTGATCACTCCTAAAGCTGATGGTGTTATTACCGGACAAGTTTTGAACGACCTATGTTATCAGTATAAATACGACCATCTTAATCGTCTGGTGGAAAAAAAACTTCCGGGGAAACAATGGGAGTTTATTGTTTATGATAAACTGGATCGTGTAGTAGCTACAGGACCTGCAAATTCGCCATTCAGCAATTTAACGTCTTCAGGCTGGGTAGTAACAAAATACGATGCCTTCAGCAGGCCGGTAATAACAGGATGGATGCCTGCAGTTTCTGTCACGGCCCTGGACAGGACTGATATCCAGAAAGCTAGAAATAATACTGCAGCAAATTTTAGCGAAACAAAATCTGCGGCATTAATTACAGTTAACAATGTTGATATCCGCTACACCAATCTGGCATGGCCGACTAACTCTGCGGCTGCGCCAGCGAGCGTTTACCATATCCTGACAGTAAATTATTATGATAACTATGATTATCCGGGGGCGCCTGTTTCCTTTACGGCGGCGGCGGGGCAGACTGTATTTTTTAATAATTCGACTTCAAAACCCACCGGTCTTGCTACAGGCAGCTGGACCCGAGTATTGGAAGGGAGCACCGCTCCGCTAAGAGCTGAAACAGCTTATGCACTTTATGATGAAAAAGCCAGAGCCATACGCAGTTATACATCCAATTTCCAAGGAGGAAATAAGCAGGTTGAGACTAATTTTGATTTCACAGGAAAAACTATTTATGCGATAACCACGCACCAGAGGGTTTCGGGCGGTACGGTAATTTCGATTCGTGACGATTATTCTTATACTGATCAGGACCGGTTAGAATCTGTCAGACAGACCACAGCAGGAAATACACAGCTGCTGGCTTTCAATGAATATGATGCACTTGGACAGCTGACCTCTAAAAAAGTAGGAAACACCCAGTCTGCACCGCTTCAGAAAGTGGATTATAGTTATAATATCAGAGGCTGGCTCAAGGGAATTAATAACATAAACCAGTTAACTAACGGATCGGATCCAAAAGATTTGTTCGCTTTTCAGATCAATTACGACGGGATTGCTGACGCATCCAAAAAATTATACAATGGGAACATCAGCCAGACGCTGTGGGCAAGTGATAATAATGATAAAAGCGTCAGAAACTATGTTTACAGCTATGATGCCCTGAACAGGCTCAAGAGTGCGGTGGATAATGCGGGGCTGTTCAGTGAGGATAATATACAATATGATAAGAACGGTAATATTCTCAAATTGCAGAGAAGGGGAGCAATAACTGCTAATCCATCTGCAGCGTTAGCGTCCAATTACGGGATGATGGATGATCTAAAATATGATTATGATTCTGGAAACCGATTAATGAAAGTCTCCGATGCAGCTGCGATTGACCAATTTGGGTTCAAGGACGATGCGGTGAATACGGTTTCCGATACTGTGGATGATTACTCATATGATGCCAATGGAAATATGCTTACTGATACCAATAAGGGAATCACAACCAGTATTTCTTATAATCATTTAAACCTGCCAGTAAAAATAACACTACCGGGTGGTAATATTACTTATCTTTACAATGCCGCCGGGGAGAAGATCCAGAAAACAGTTTTAGAAACTTCCCCTTCCAATACAACAACAACGGAGTATTTGGGCGGTTTTCAATATAAAAAAGTTAACACAGGAACATTTGACCTTCAGTTTTTTCCAACGCAGGAAGGTTATGTGGCTAACAATGCAGGAACGCTTTCATATGTTTTCCAGTACAAAGATCATCTTGGGAACGTAAGGCTGAGTTATGCTAAAAATGTTAGTTCTGGACTTACCGATATCATTGAGGAGAATAATTATTATGCTTTTGGACTCGAGCACCAAGGGTATAATAATATCCCTAAATTTGCATATGGAAGTTCAGCTGCAGAGCAGTATAAATACAATGGAAAAGAGCTTCAAGACGAGCTTGGGCTTGGGATGTTCGCAATGGACGCAAGACAATATGATCCTGCTATAGCAAGATGGATAGTTCAAGATCCAATTTTACATCATAGTCAATCTCCATACTCTGCATTTGACAATAATCCAGCATATTGGAAGGATCCTAGCGGTGCTGATGGAGAACATTATGATTGGAATAAAAATATGTATGTTAATAGTCAGGGTGATCAAGTATCATTTGGAGAAACTATGGCTAGTCAAGGATTAAATCAAGATGGAAGTACTTGCGATAAATGTCCTATAACTATTGCACATGGTAGAAGTATGATAAAGAATGCTAGAGCAGTGGGGATGAATTTTGCAGCTAACAATATGGAGTATTTTTTACAAGGTAAAGGAGGAAAATCAAAAGGGAAAAATGTTTCGTCTTCGTTTCTTATGTCTAATTTAAGCGTTAGAAAAGGAATTGCAGAAAATATACTGAACTTATTTAGTGTAAAATTTAATGATCAAATTAGTAAGATGAAATTAGGAGAGACAATAACTTTAAAAGGTACATGGAATAATTCTTATTATGCACGACATGACGAACCTGATTTATTATATGGAAGTGGAGGATACATAATTAAAACAAATGTTTCGTTTAAGGTTAGTAGGGGTAATACTTCAGTTTTCAATGGGTATACAATTTCAGGTTCTATTGAGGTTAGTTATCACGATGAATACAATTGGGATCCTGGTAAAGGTGATTACGTACCAGGTCTTGGTTATACTAGTGACGATGATTTTAGTGAATTAGTAGAAAATAATCAAGCTGCTGACTTTGATTTGGATTCCAAGTGGAAAATAAATTTAACAAATTGGAGCTGGTACGCAGCAGGATTAGATTATGCCGTTTTCAGAGGAATACAAGATAAAAAATAGAATTATTTAAACTAAAAAAAATGAAAAGGAACATTATATTTTTGATATTTATTCTCATTTCTTGTGGCAAGAAGATTGAATGTGAGGACAATATTAGTGTAAATAATATTACAATTAGAATTGAAAAAAGTAATCCTATTTTAAGAGAATACGATCGTTACTTAACAATAAATTGTAGTAAAGGGGATATTGACGAAATTAAAATACAAGGAGATATAGGTGTTGGTGCAAAGAGTTATTTGTATGATAATAGTAATTTTTTTACTTTAATTGATTGTGATAGTAGTTGGTATACTATTAATAAAAGTGACGGACAAGTTACTTTGATAGGGAAATTTTGGATGAAAGCTCCCCCTGAAAACTATTTAGGAACTTTTGTATTAAGTAGTAGGAATAATAAAGTTGAATTTATTAAGGAGAAAAATATAAAAGCTAACGACATTTACATGTATGGTGGAGGATGAGAAGATGCTAGACAGCACCTTGGAATTTGGTTAATGTTGGGTATTGTTTCAAAGTTAGTGATATGATATTTTAGATTTTTAACCTGTTGAAATAGAATAAATATCATTAAAAATAATTTAAAGATGAGCATTACTGCTCATCTTTTTTGTTTTAATATTGCCTTAAACGTGCTAATATGAATAAAAATGCGACATGGTGTTCCAGAATTAGTGATGATCTAAACTGTCCTAAATGCAAAGAGAAAAAGGTTATTAGAAATGGTAGAACTAAAAACTATAAACAGCAGTACTACTGTAAAATGTGCTGTCACCGTTTCATAGAAAGTTATACAAATCAAGCTTACAAATTAAATATCAATCAAAATATTATTCAATTAACCAAAGAGGGCCGCAGACACTGCTGGCTTTATTTACATTTACACCAGGTGCCGCCATAACGCGCTCTGTTTTTTCTTTCAGATAGGCGACTTTTATCTGCGCACGGGAAAATGTATCGATCGTATGGGCACGAAAATTCAAGACTCCGTTTTCATCCGCTGCTATATATTGGTTACGGTACGTATAGATGTAAATTATCCGTTTCATTTCAGGACTGTAATGCAGCATTCCATCTGTATCAAATACTCCGTCAATCTGTTTCTCCAGAAGCTGGGGAAGTGTTTTTGCATTTGCTTTTTTTCCAAAGCGGAATAGGCCGATGATATTATTGCTGGTTTTGGAACTAATACCCCTAAATACAATTGTGCTGCTGTCAATAGGAAATCCAATATTAAAATAGGGAGGGGGAGGAGTGAGCAAACTGGCTTTCCAGTCCTTAATTTTTCCACGGAAAACTGCAGGAGATCCGCCATCAAGGATGAAAAAATAAGGAGGAGTGACGGTCAGCTTGATAGATTTGAAGAAGAAGCCTCCTCTGTCCAGCGATGCTCTTATCATATGCTGGCGGAATCTGCTGTCAATCATTAATATGCTTAAGGCAGCAGTTGGATTTCCAAGATATATCTTTCCATTTCCATGACCGGCCAAGTAGTATGAATTATATTTTAAATCAACAGTTTTGATCAATGTTACGGGGTGATGCGGATATCGTCTGATAAATGGATTTTTATGCTGCATGATTTCTTCCGAAGACACAAACAAAATAAGTACTGCTGAAATGCATACAGCAAAGCTTATCATTAGTTTTAGCGGACTTGCCAGAGTCAGTCTTAAAGCATCTGTTTTTGTGCGGAGACGATAATCCAGCAATAGGGCTGTTGCTCCCAGTGCAACAAAAAACAGGTTGAAAATCAAATGCTGTTTCCAGCTCATCTTCTCTAAAATGCCGCCGCATGAACAAGGGAGAAAAGAACTGTAGTTGAGCATTATAAAAATGTACGCAGTAAACATGCTCATCAAACAGAATCCGGCATAAAGAGCCTTTATTCTGGTCTTTCGAAAAAGAAGGAATATCGCAATGCCAAATTCTATGATCAGCACAGTCCACGATATCCAGGATGCAAAAGCGCTCAGCAATGGTGACTGTGCAAGTTCCACTTGAAAATTTTCGAAATCAAGCCCTTTGTTCATAGCCGCATAAACCAGCAGCAGCATATACAATAGACATACAATTTCGATAAATAGGCTGCTTATTTTGCCGGGTGCTTTCATAGTTTTGACCAATTAGATTTGAGGTTTCAGATACGCAGACAAAAATTTGATTCTTATTGATTATTTAAGTCTGTTTCTTTGTTTTTTGTTTTTGGCTTGGAGTGTAATGCTTTGAATCGCCTTCGGAAAGTATGAAGCAAAATTACGCAGGCTGGCTGGCTGTATTGTTACCAAAAACAGGCTGAGATTTTTGAATAACATTCAATCTAAGTTAAAAGTTGAAAATCATCTGTTTAAATTGATATGGAGCAATAAAAAAAGACACCCATAAAATAAATTTAAAAGGTGCCTTTTGCTTTAATCTGATAAAATCTTACTTGGCCGGCTGATTGAAGATCTGCAATTTTTCATGCAGCTCATTCAGGCCTGCTTTTTGAAGGCATTCGTCGCTTAAAATCTTTAATTCTTCAAGGCTGTCGGCGGGTATGCTTCCTAAAAAAGCGGAGGATTTGAAATCATCCTGCACGGCCGATCCGCGTTCAACTACATGCTTTAAAAGCAGTACATTCTTGCGTGAAATCTTCAGATCAATTTTCACTACTTCATTCATGCCTGGGATACTCAAGATAGTATCAAAAACTTTGGCTACATCATTTGTTGTCAGCATAATTTTCACGTTTTAGATTAATAATTAATTCCTGTAAAGTTATAAAGGAGCCTTTAAATTCTCATGTACATAATATGTCCATGATAAGTGAAATCCAAACCCATTATGTAATTTCGTCTTGTAAAAACAACTGCTTCCTTATTGATGCATCATCAATATTTTTGCAGCCAGCTTTTAAAATGATGTTGAAAATCGGAAAGATTGCCACGTTTCTGCAATCGGCAAGATGTCCGTTTGTTAAACAACCGAATCTTGCTGCCCTTTACTCGGAACTCGTAGGCAGTGAAACTGCAAGTTTAAAAATATGTGAAGAAATAATGAAAAAGATAAATGATGGAAAAAGAAACTTCAAACAGAACACGGATTGTAGGGCTTCGTTTTACCCCTGAAGAATATCAGAAAATAGAACGGAAATGGAAAGCCAGCACCTGCAGAAAACTCAGCGATTACATCCGTATGCATTTATTCAATAAGCCCATTACAGTGAAGTATAGAAGTGAGTCTCTTGATGAATTTATGGCTGAAGTTATAAAGCTGAAAAGCGAACTTCATTCTCTTGGAAACAACTTCAATCAGTCTGTAAAAAAACTCCATACCCTGAGGCAGATTCCGGAGTTTAAAGCATGGATTTTAAACTCGGAATTAGAGCGCAAAATGCTTTTGGACAAGGTCGAGGAAATTAAAATCCACTTCCAAAGAATTACTGAAAAATGGTTGCAGTAATTAAGACGGGGAATTCTGTGCATAATATTTTTAATTACAATGAAAATAAAGTGAAAGAAGGAATTGCCGAATGCATAGGAGAAGGAAATTATCCTCTTGAAGCTACAAAATTAACGGATGTGATGAAGCTAAACAGGCTTCTGAAACAGAATGCACTTAATGAAAATGTAAAGAGGAACAGCGTACATATTTCACTGAATTTTGATCCTTCTGAATCTGCATTATCAAATGAAAAGATGCTTGAAATAGCATCGCAGTACATGCAGAAAATAGGTTTTGGAAACCAGCCTTATTTAATTTACAGGCATTATGATGCGGGACATCCGCATCTGCATTTGGTTTCTATAAAAGTTAGAGAAAACGGCAGCAGGATTGATATGCAGAATATAGGAAGAAACCAGTCTGAAGCAGCGCGAAAGGAGATTGAAAAAATGTTCGGTTTGGTTCAGGCTCAGGAAAAGAAAAATACCAGACATGAGCTTATCAAACCTATTGTACTTTCAAAGATTAAATACGGCAAAACAGAATCAAAAAGCGCCGTACAGTCGGTTCTTGATCATGTGCTTCCGGCATATAAATACAAAAGCCTCTCCGAGCTGAATGCAGTGCTGGGGCTGTATAATGTAATGGCGGACAGGGGAGAGGAAAATTCAAGAATATTCAAAACAAATGGTCTGTTGTACAGAACGCTGGACGAGAATCGAAAACCAGTTGGTGTTCCTTTGAAATCAAGCGGATTTTATAGTAAACCGACTTTAAAGTTTCTACAGATGAAGTTTCTGCAGAATGCTAACACGGCATCCCATAAGAAGAGAATTGCTAATGCTGTTGACCTTATACTTTTAAGCAGAAGCGTTTCGCTTTCTGATTTGGAATTGGAGCTGAGAAAGGAAGGAATAAACGTGGTTTTCAGAAAAAGTGCCGGGGGACAGCTTTATGGGATCACTTATGTGGACCACACTTCAAAATGCGTATTTAACGGCAGCGATTTAGGAAAGTCCTACAGTGCTAAATTGATAGAGCGCCGATGTCGATTATCTTTTGAAAATGAAAAAGAAAAGCCTATTTCAGTTCTTTCTGAGATACCTAAATCTAATAAAGCTATTGGTCAGGAAAAAAATAATGAAAGTTTTTTCAAAGACCTGCAGCAGGATTTGAAATCCCTTGATTTCGAATCTGCTGTTGAAAAGATGATAGAGTTAATAACCAAGGTTGAGAATGATGTTTTTTATGTTCCAAATCAGCTTAAAAAAGCATCAAAAAAGAAAAGAGTAAGAAGACGTTCTAATAATTTATAAATTTAAAGACAATGGCTATGCAGACAGGAGAGAATGAACAAGCACTGAGAAAAATACTGGATATGACAAGATTAATCAGTGTCATTATACTGGTATTGCATTTTTATTTTTTCTGCTATGAAGCTTTTGAGCGCTGGCATCTTGCAGGTGAAATCATGGAGAAAATAGTAGACAGGATTTCCAGAACTGGACTTTTTGATGATTTCCATAAATCAAAACTTTTTTCACTGTTGCTATTGGCAGTTTCTCTCATAGGAGCGAAAGGGAAAAAAGACCAGAAAATGAATTATAGAACTGCTTTAGTTTATATTTTCAACGGTCTATTAGTTTACTTTGCTGCAGCGGCTGTTTTTTATTTTCCAATTAACGGAGTATACAAAGCTGGAATCTATATTAGCCTAACATCTCTGGGGTTTCTGTTGATGCTTTCAGGAGGAACTTTGTTATCCAGAATAATAAAAACAAAATTTCAGAATGGCGATGTTTTTAATAAAGAGAATGAAACTTTTCCTCAGGAAGAAAGGCTTTTGGAAAATGAATACTCCATTAACCTTCCTGCCCGCTATTATTTGAAAAATAAGATCCGAAAAAGCTGGATTAATATTATAAATCCGTTTCGGGGACTGCTGGTTTTAGGAAGCCCCGGTTCCGGAAAATCCTATTTTGTCATCAGGCATGTTATAACCCAGCATATAAAGAAAGGATTCACCATGTTTGTGTATGATTTCAAGTATGATGATCTCTCCAAAATTGTCTACAATACATTTGAAAAAAATAAAGGGGCCTATAAAATAATTCCCCAATGCTACTTTATAAATTTTGATAAAATTATGCACAGATGCAATCCTTTAGATCCAAAAGGAATGCAAGATATTACAGACGCATCGGAATCTGCCCGCACTATTTTGATGGGGCTCAACAGGGAATGGATTAGAAAGCAGGGAGACTTTTTTGTAGAGTCTCCCATTAACTTTCTTTCCGCTGTCATCTGGTATCTCAGAAAGTATAGTGATGGGGAATTCTGTACCCTGCCTCATGTCATTGAACTTATGCAGGTAGACTACGATAATCTTTTTACATTGCTCAGAACAGAAAAGGAAATTGAGGTGCTGATTAATCCTTTTGTCAGTGCTTACCTGCAGGAGGCAAATGACCAGCTGGAGGGGCAGATTGGCACAGCTAAAATTGCTATGGCACGTTTGTCCTCTCCCCAGTTGTATTATGTGCTGTCAGGTAATGATTTTACTTTGGATATTAATAATCCAGACCAGCCCAAGATTGTCTGCATGGGAAACAATCCGCAGAAGATACAGATTTACGGAGCAGTTTTGTCACTGTATGTTAATAGGCTGGTAAAGTTGGTAAATAAAAAAGGCAGGCTCAAATCCAGTCTGATTTTCGATGAATTTCCAACCATTTATCTCAACAACATGGACAGCCTTATTGCTACGGCAAGAAGCAATAAAGTGGCGACGTGTTTAGGCATCCAGGATTTCAGCCAGCTTCGAAAGGACTATGGAAGGGAGCAGGCAGATGTCATAATGAATATCACAGGAAACATCATTTCCGGACAGGTAACAGGTGATACCTCCAAACAGTTATCGGAGCGTTTTGGCAAAATTCTGCAGGATAGGGAAAGCCTTTCAATCAGCAGCAACGACACCTCCATCAGCCGTTCCAAGCAGCTGGAATCGGCAGTGCCTCCTTCTAAAATTTCAGCGCTCAGTTCGGGAGAATTTGTGGGCATGGTAGCCGATAATCCCGACTGTAAAATTGAACTTAAAACTTTTCACAGCGAGATTATTAATGATCATGATTCTTTAAGAAAAGAAGAAGAAAGTTTTAAAGAAATCCCGCCGGTCCGCAAAATTGATGAGTCTATGATTCAGCGGAATTATCTGCAGATTAAACAGGATGTCCAAGATATTATTCATTCTGAAATAGAACGCCTCTTGAACGATCCTGCGCAGGTTTATTTGGTGTTAAAAAAAGAGCAGAAATAGAGAAGTAAAAATGTTGATTGTTCAGCAGTATTTAAAAGTATAATACTGCTCATAAAGACATTCTTAATCAAGCCGTCAGCACTATTACGAAATATTAGCATCGCATATCTGATGGCGCATTTATAAGTGCTTATTAATTAGTTTCTTGGCATTTGTCTGGGCTATGCCTGATGCATTTCATAAAGAAAAAAAGGATATATTTGGGAATATTAATTAATGATTTTCTAACGTCAATAATAGAATTTTCACTATTACGATTATGCAGCATGCGATAGACATCGATGGGAAAAAAATTAGTCCTTCTTCTTCGGGGCAGATTGCCGTCTGCGGTTTCTGCGGAGAGAAAGTGCGTGGAAGATGCGGTGAAATTAACATCTGGCATTGGCAGCATGTCTCTAACGCCGATTGTGATGTGTGGAAAGAGGGTGAAACCGAATGGCATCGGGTTTGGAAGAGCCAGTTTCCATTTGACTGGCAGGAGACCATCATAGAAAAAAACGATGAGAGACACATCGCAGACATTCTTACATCAGATGGGATTGTTATCGAATTTCAAAATTCTGCTATTTCTTCATCAACTATTTCAATACGGGAAAGATTTTACGAAAAAATGATCTGGGTAATAAATGCGCAGAGTTTTAAAAACAATCTGATTACCGAAGATGTAGCAGGAAAACAGCTGGCAGAGATTGATAACCGTTATGCTGAAAAGAAAAGGCTGCTGAGTAAGCACAACTCCCAGGCACTGCTTAATTTAAAGCAGAACCAAAACGCAAGGGCTTCAGAAATCCAATCCAGGGAATATGAATTGAGACAGTTGATGTCAGTGACCGATATTTTTAAAAGCTGTAATAAAAATGCGGAAACTTTTGCAGAGCAGATTATAAATATCTGGCAGAGCGATAATTTAGCTGTAGATCCGTCCCTTATCGAGATTACTAATGATGATGCACTTGTTAGCAAGAAGATGTTTTTCAGGCTACTAGCTGATCTTAAACGCAATAAGCATTATCTGGATTTGCGAGGAAATACCACATGCGAAATTGAGAAACTTGATTTTGAGCGTAAGGAAATATTGGCTGAGCTTGAAAGTTTAAAGCCGGTTGTGAAGGAAGAATTGAAATTTGTTGCTTCAAAGTACTTATATTTGGAAGACGAAATTGCACAGCTACAAAGAATTATTTCATTTTTGGAGGGTAAGGATGCTGCAGACGATAAGCAGATGAAGGATCTGAAAGCCGAAATCGACAATTACATCAACGCGAATTTGAAAATATTGGAAGCTGATTTTCTTGAAGAGAGAAATGAAATTATTCAGGATAAAAACAAGCTGAAGCTCACTTGGAAACATGCAAGAAAAAGCTGGTTATCAGCTGCCGCACCGATTTACTTCGACATCGGTGACGGTAAATTGCTGTACAATCATCCTGATAATAAGGTTAGCATATTGACAGTTGGTGAATTTATTTCTACACATGATCCTGCGGATAACTAGCCTACTGCAATAGTAATGTGTTATAAAGTGAAAAAAGATTTGTATTTGAAATCGCAGGTAATCATAATCAAACTATAAACTAGATATCATTTGGAAATTTTACAAAGTATTACAACGGCTGACTGGATTAACATTTTTATAGCATGTGTAACATTGCTGACAGCAATTATTGCACTGCTGACAATCAATGAAATGCGTACCCAGCGTGTACATAGCTATTTTCCTGATCTGAATATGGCTGATTTTTCCTTCTATATATACCGGGGAGATTACGACCAGCAGACCGAAACTGTTTTCCTTTATACTTTCAGAGATAGAAAAGAGGAGAATACAAGTATTTCAGGATTTAATGAGCTAAAAATTGGTATTGATAATATCGGTTTTGGAGTCGCGAAAAATGTAAAATGGAATTGGTATTTTAATATTGAAGATGCTAAGAAGATAATATGTAGAGACAGTGATGTTAATTGGGAAGAAAATGACGATTTTATTATAATCGACTCACTTCCGCTGAACATTTCCTGGGCCCTTGACATTGAAGAGGACAACAGGGGAGGAAGTTTTAACTTTATACTGCCTTACGTTAATGAAAATAGAGAAACCGAAATCGTAATACCAGACTACTTTATTAATCTATACTGGCTTTTTATGGTCAATCAGATAAGTACTGAAAATCATCGCGGATTAAATGAACATGAATTTCCCCAATTGGAACTTAATGTAAATTATACCGATATACATTCTAATGTGTTATCTAAAACTTTTCTAATTGCGATTAAATTTGATATGATTGCATTGCCAAGGGAAGAATCTAATGAACTTGCAAAATTCAGATTTGAAATATCAGAGAAATACTAAAAATGAATTAATAAAAAATCTTTAGACTTGTTTAAGAATTGTCTTTTGTTTACAATTTTTAACTCATAGCTATTAAAAAAATATTTTCAATTATAACCGAATTAGTAACTAATAAGTGAGGAATACAGATATTGCTAGTTCTAATTTTAAACATATAGTGAGCTTATTTCTGTCGGCAATTCTAAATCAAGATTCTCTGCAATCTGTTTAAATTCCTTCATTTTTGTTTGATTTCGCATAAAGAGGCGGTCAATACTGTCTCTTAGGAAATAGGACTTGTAATGCTCTTTATTAAACTCTTCGCATAATATTCTGACGGCCTCTCCTTTAAGTGGGTATAATTCCAAATATTTGGTGTATAGCAGATAATGTTTATTCATGAATTTCCAGTACTCCCGCTGATTTGGGTTTTTTACGATAAAAAGTTGCTCGAATAAAGCTTCTCCGTATCCATTTGAAGATAGGACATAATGATCATCTGTACTCTGGCAGTACTTATATAAAGAGACAAGTTTTTGGTTGGCTTCCTCTATTTGGTTTATGGGGATTAAGTTATTGCGTAACATTGACGCGTATACTCCCATGGCATTGGACATTCTCTTTATTTTGGTATTCCAGAAGTTTCTGATTTCCTGCTCGCTGTAACCCAACATTGCAATGATAGCAGGATATTCATTTATATAAGCCTCCGTATAAGTCTCGTCAGACTTTAAGTAAGTAATGAGAGATTGCGTGATGTCTGGATCATTCATTTGTATTATTTTCTGCATCAATGTAAGTTCGTTATTGTAGTCCCACAGGTCAGAAACTCTAAAAAGAAGATCTTTCCAGAAATCGTGCATTTCAGCTTTATTTACTGCCCCCTTTATTTCTTTGATCAGAGGCATAACATCTTCATCAGCTGATGTATAAGATCTGTCGTAATGCCTGCTAAACTTATTGAGTAGCGTTATTCTACCTCCCTCGATGGTGATTTTTTGAAGGTTTGACTGTAGGAACGTCCAGAAATTTTCAACATGAAAATTGGTAATAATGTTGTCCTTATAATGGACACAGTCATTTCTTCTGTCTTTCCAGTATCTGATTTGCGTTCTAATATTATCGTTTATAGCAAAAACGGGATCCTGGGTTCTAACAGGAGGTTTCTCACCACTCATTTTTTCTCTCTGCATTGAAGCGTCAAAAATGCTTTCTTCCCATTTATCTTCATTTTTTAAGTTCCAGATAATATTCTTCCATAAGCCGTCAGGAAAAAGAGCTGGTTTTTCTGCACTCATAACTCTTTCTTTCAATGTTACCAAAAATCCCAGATATGCCATAAGCAAAGATGCATTATAAGCTTGTGCTTTATAACAGTTGACAGAAGTTATAAATAAATTTTTTGTGTTTTCCAGTAAAGAATTTTCTTCAGTCCAGATTTCGAATTTCAGTTTCATAGAAAGATTTTGAATCAAATATAATCAAAGTTTTTAGAGATTACAGTTTTCATTCGAAACGGATAAAAAGGAAGCCAAGTTAGCGTGCGCCGGATCCTGCAGGCGCATAACGGCTCTGCCGCCCTTCGGGACTTATAGCCCTCCGTATCCTTGATGCCCGCTTTATTGCCGCTTTCTTTTTTTCCGTTTTTTCTTTTGAAAACAATTGTTTGGGAAAGGCAGTGGAAAAGAATTTTAAAAACAGTAATCATTTAAAATTTAGAAATCATGGAGATCACAGGACGATTAACAAGAGATGCAGTTGTTGCCAAAACAGCCAATGACAGGGAGGTGGTAAATTTTTCAATTGCAGTCAATGACAGCTACAAAGCCAAAGGAAGCGCCGAAGCGGTAAAAATAGTAACCTATATCGACTGTTCGTACTGGCTCAGTTCGGGTGTTGCGCAATGGCTCAAAAAAGGCGCGATGGTGGAGCTTTTTGGGAGGATAGGAGTGAACGCCTATCTCAATTCTGAGGGCAAAGCTATGGCAAGTCTCACTTTTCATACAAGCAACATCAAAATACTGGTGTTTGTCTCAGATGCGCAAGCTGTACAGGAGCAGTCAGCTCCTGCGAAAAAGAACAGAAAGGAACAGCCTGACGACCTGCCATTTTAATTCCTATTTCAATTATATAAGCCTAAAGAAATGAGTTATGAAAGCCTTAGAAAAATCAATATACGCCGAGTATGACGTTCACGATGCGTTCAAAAAGATAATCCTTTCTGAAATGCAGTCTTATGTCGGAACAAAAAAACAGCAGCTGAAAGCATTCCTTGAAGACATGCAGAGAGGCGGATGCATCAGCGGTATGATATCCCAGTTTATCTATCACGCCGACTGCAAGAAATTGTACATCGAGCATTTGGATGATTTGGAAGACATCAGAAAAGAAATGGAAGATTCCCTTGGGGAAGCGGTAAAAGACAGATACGGTCTGCCTCACTACACCTTTATGTGCTGGCTCTGTTTTGAAGAGTACTGCTATGACATCTACAGAACCTCTTTTGAATAAGACTATTTGTATAATCTTAAATCTTCCCTTATGAAAGCTTCAGAAAACTTCAAGACCGCTATAGAAAACTACCTCAATCAGACCGCCCTTGCAGATGCCGTATTTGCAAAGGACTTCTCTAAAGAATCAAAAAACTTGGAAAGCTGTCTAAATTACATTTTCGGCGAGGTGAAAAAAACTGGGCTGTGCGCCTTTGACAATCAGGAAATATTTGACATGGCGGTCAAGTACTACACCGATGACAGCATCGGACAGCCTCAGCCCGTAAACTGCAGAGTTGCATTGAAAGAGCCTGCTGTGGCTGATCTGTTCACTTCCGCTCCCAAAGCTGTGCAGAATACCGCCGTTGCAAAAACGGCGGTTACCGCTCCAAAACCTGAATCGAAAACCTTAACGCTTTTTGACCTATGATACCCAAAACCATCATCGAAAAGCATATAACTTCCCTTAGCGGAACTCTTGCCCCTGTATCGAAAAAGATGCAGGTTTGGGCAGAGAAGAACATTTTCATCAAATGGGGCGTGCTCTCAAGAGGAAAATTCCACTGCTTGGACTGCGCCCACTCCTGGAAGCCTGATGCCAAGAAAGCGTCCTGTCAAAAGTATATCAGCTGTACGGCATGCAGAGGAAAGCTTAAAATGCAGCAATGCAATCAGGCGCATTTCAGGGAAATCGAATACTTCGCTGTTTTGGATATTTGCGGGGGATTTCAGGTCGTGCGAATTATCTGCTCGCACAAGAATATGAAAAAGAATTTCATGCCCACTTATTACCATAAGGAAGTGATGCAGCATTGGATAAACGAAAAAGGGGAGGTGCGCACGCTCTCGCTCGGCACCAACATTTTTTCGCAGGCATATGATGCATGGAAATATTACACCCCTTTGGAAATCCGCCCGAAAAGTTTCGAAAGCTCTCCCAAATACCGCATCAATCCCTATAAGGTTTATCCGTGTTCAAAAGCGATTTCAGTTTTGAAACGAAACGGTTTCAAGGGCAGTTTCTACGGCATTGCCCCACAGGTGCTTTTTACGGCTCTTCTGAAAGATTCCCATGCAGAAACGCTTCTCAAAACTGGGCAGACCGATTTTCTTGCCCATTATCTCGTGTCGCACACTCAGCGCATCAGGGAGAACTGGCAGGCAGTTAAAACCTGCATTAAAAACAATTACAAGGTAAAGGATTTTTCCATTTGGGAGGATTACATTAGCCTTCTCAGATGGTTCAAAAAGGATTTGAATAATTCTGATTTGGTATGCCCTGAGAATTTGGAAGAAGTCCACGACAGGCTTGTGGAGAAAAAACGTATCATCCAAAGGCGTAAGCACATAAAAGAACTTCGCCAAGAAATACAGCAGGCGCAGATTGCCTACGAAGAGCAGAAAAGGCAGTTTTTCGGATTGGAGTTCAATAAGGAGAATCTTTCCATCTGCGTAATGGAAAGCGTGCAAGATTTTCTTGAGCAGGGCGATATGCTCCGCCACTGCGTATTTGCCAATGAATACTACAAAAAGAGAAACTCGCTTATCCTTTCTGCGAAATTTGAAAACAGGCCTGTGGAGACCATAGAGGTGGCGCTTCCCTCGCTCGAAGTGCTGCAGTGCAGGGGAGATAAAAACAAGAACTCTCCGCATCATAAGCAGATTTTGAAGCTTCTGAATCAGAACCTCTATCAGATAAAGAAGCGACTTAAAATAAAAAAAGAAGAGAGAGCCGAAAATTAGTTTTCGGCTTTTTTGTGCATTATCGGCGAGCAGACACTTGTAGGCGGGGATATGTCTCAGGGTTCAGGCTTAATTCCGAAACAAAGTTCGGGAAGGAAAGGCGGTTCGCCGAAAAAAATTCCCCCATAAATGCAGGAGAAAAACCTGCTTTATTGCGTTGCTTTTTTCGCTCGCTTTCTCATTCCCGGTTCAGGTTCCATTATTAATCTTAAAACTTGGAAATCATGGAAACTTCAAAAACACTTCAGAACTGGAATCACGTATCAGAAATCCAGCTTATCTACAAAACAAAGGTGAAAGCTTCGGAAAGACCTTATATCAAATCTTCCAAAACAGTTTACCAATTGGCGCTCCAATGCTGGAATCCCGATACAATCGAGTTTTTCGAGGAGTTCAAGATCCTGCTTCTGAACCAGTCCAATAAGGTATTGGGAATGTATGAAGTATCCTCGGGAGGAATTGCTGGCACCTCTGTAGACCTTAGGCTGATTTTTGCCGCAGCTCTTAAAGCTAATGCCGTATCGCTTATTATGATTCATAACCACCCCTCAGGCCAGGTGAAGCCTTCCGAAGCGGATAAGCAGATAACCCGAAAAGTAAAAGAAGCAGGCAGAATTATGGATATCACACTTTTGGATCATCTGATTATTACTCCTGAAACCTATTATTCATTTGTGGATGACGGAGCCTTATAGCTCCGTTCATGTTAAATAAACTGCCATTTGATAGTTTGGTAAAAATGCACAAAAAAATATAAAATCCGAATACTGTAATATAAAACTGGATAAGTTTTAGAGATTTTTTTAATTTTATAATCAAATTTTTAAACAATGCCCAAACAGTACGAAGAAATCAAGGAAGTTCAAAAATACATAAAGGCATGGCTACTCGAAATTAACTTTTCCACCGCTCTTTGCTACACCGATATTAATAAAGTCTCCGAGGGTATTTGCCAGAGGCTTCTGAATATGATCTATGAATACCAACTCAAAGACCTTGGCAAAGAGCAGGTCAATTTTCCTGCGGTCGATCTTGGAGATGACAATTCATCTAAAATCGCATTTCAGATAACTTCCGACACAACATTAGACAAAATCAGAAAGTCGCTGAAAAAATTCAAGGATCATGACCTGCATAAGCGCTTTACGGGGGGCATAAAATTCCTGTTGCTGGATGCCGTCAGGAGGAAGCGACGGACTGTTATTGATGGCTACCAGGATATTTTTGATATGCAGAGGGACGTTCTTTACTTATCGGATCTTATAAGTGAAATTGCCTCGATTTATGCAAAAGATCCGAAGCGTTTCTCTGAGATTAAGGAATTTCTAAAATCCGAATTCGGAAATCCGGATAAAAAAGCAGCGATACTTGTTTTTAATGATAGCGACGAAAAAATAAAGCATTATTTGGAAGTCGTAAAAAAAAGCAATCAACCGGACCTTGAATATCTCGTTCACTCGGAGGTAGGAATTGGCCAGTCGAAGATTTCCACCGCGTTATTGTTCAAAGAGGCTATTGGAGAGGAAGGCAGATTAATTACCGGTGAGTCAGGTAATGGCAAATCGCTTATAATAAAAAGCTGGGCAATGGCCATGATCAATAAGGATATTGTTCCGGTAATCCTGGAGGCCAAATATTGCGCTTCGGGCCTTTCTGCCGCTATTGAGAAATTGGCGGCAGATTACGGCTTTGATTCTGCCATGTCTTTCATAGATGCTTGCAGGGCTTTAGGAAAGAAAATCCTTCTAGCGCTTGACGGACTAAATGAATGTTCAGCGGGAGGTGCAGAAAGAATTGTTGCAGAGATAAGAGAACTTTCCAATAAGCATAAAATTTTATTTTTAATAAGTACCCAGCAGGCGACTGAAAGTTTACTATCGCTTGATGCCAAAATTATACAAGTATATAGGCCAGATGCCCGATTGAAGGTCGACATTGCGGCAAAATATTCGAATTCTGTAGGCAAGCTTAAACCTGTTTTAGATATGGTGACTACCGCCATGGAAGCTAGGATGGTAGGGGAGATAGGCATTTTTGGGATCGAAAAGATAAGTAGGTATCGCCTTTTTGAGCTATATGTGAGAAGAAAACTAGGAAGCTTGGGGAAGGAAGGCATTTTTCTGCTTGCAGCATTTGCAAAAAAAATGTCACAAGAGATTTCTTTCAGTATTTCCCTGAGCCAGGCAGAGAATATCATGCGGGAATACAGAATCGAAGTCGCTGTTCTGGAGGGTTGCTTGAGCAGTAAAATAATAGTTAGTAATTTTGCTAGGATAAGTTACAGCCATGAAATGCTCCTGATGTTTTTTACTGCTGAGAGCATCGCAAGATTCTACGAAGATCCCAAAATGGTAATTGAAGAGTTCAATGCCCCAAAGAATGATGAAAAAAGGCTTCTTATTTTAGGATCGATAGAAGATAATGTGCTTAAGGAAAAGATACTGGACGACATTTCAGACATCGATCTGCTTATTTTGATCATGAATGGCGAAGCCGGAGAGTTTAGCCGTTGCTGGGCAGCTGATAAATTAAAGGTGATCCTTTTGAAAATGCGAAATGAAATCAGCAGCATTCAATTTGTGCTTGAAGAAGGAAGTCACCCCGAGGTGCTTATAAAAAGGGGATCAGTACCGAAATGGAGATACGATGAGCTTGCCTTTGTAGAGATCGTAATTTATGAAATATTCAATGGAAGGTTGCTCGAAGAGATGTTCTCTATAGTCTTTACAATGGATTCACATCTGGAGGTGATCTTCAACAAAATGAAGGATGAAGCGGCACAAAAAAAGATAAGTCTGCGAAGCGGGTCTTTTCAGGCTGTCTACAGTCCGTTTCAGGGTAAATCAGTGGCTGTTACGGGATTGTCATGGTTTTTTTCATGTCTAGGGTCGGGATTTATGTTAATGAAAAGCGAGAAAAATTTTTCTGCAGATTCCATAGCACAATTAAGCCGAAAAGGCAAGATAAAAACAGGACAGTTTTACCTGCTTCTGGTCCTGTGCCGATTCAGCGAGAGCGCGAAAGCTCTGTATGGCATGATTCTACATTGTTTGTCCAATCATTGGCTACATTGGCCAAGGACACTAAAATATGAAATTGTGGAAGCAGTTCCCTTCTGCCATAGTAATGAGAACGAAAGGCAGTGCCTGATTGAAGCCGTAGAGAAGGCTAAATCAGAAACGGGTGTCACCGATCCATTTCTTTCTTCCAATCTTTTTGAAGCCCTTAATGCCCTGGGGGCTTTTGAATCCAATTCTGAAAATTATGAACAGATCGTGCTCTCCGATATGCGTGATGCATTGGCGAACCAGGACAGCAAAGAATCTTGGAGGCAGGCTTCCTACATGTTCAATGCGCAGTTTGATCATCCCTATTGTTCTGCGTTTACAAATGTGATTGAAAACTTAGACGAGGCCGAACAAAAGGCGTTCTATTTAATGGCATTGAAACATGAAGAAGAATATGACCTTTTTTTATCGCCGCTTATTTCGACCGCAGAAAAAATACTGGGTGAGCAATGCTGTTCCGAGTTGTCAAAAATTTTTGAGAAACCAGTTCTTGAAGCAACAATGTCACAGGAGAGAATGAAAAATCATATTGTTGCCTGTATAATATTGGCCAAGCATAAATTTGATTTTGTCAGCCTGATTGATCGCAGAAGCACTGTCGGAGAAAAATTTTTGTCAGCTTTTACGGAGATATTTTACTGGGTAAACAGGAAAGACCTGGACAATAAGGGAATAATGGAAAAATGTGCCCCTGCTATAAAAGTGCTTTTCGAGAATTACTCCCCATACCTTGTAGACAGCCTGAAAGTCTTTAATGACGGACTGATGCATTTAAACTTTAGGGAATATTTCGATGAAAGCATCAACAGATTGGAATCCTTTATTTCAGAGCATATCTTATACGCGTGCAGAACATGCCTGCAGACAAAGGACGCATTTCCTGTTTCAAAATTTAAGGATGATACAGCCTTTATCTATAGGTATGCCACAGATCAGATCGGGCTATATGGAAACAGCAAAGACCTTGCTGTACTAAAAGCAATGGTAAACGATGCTTCATTGGGAAGAGCGGCTGTTGGTGCAATTAAAAATATAG
This sequence comes from Flavobacterium sp. Root901, assembly GCF_001429765.1. Lineage (GTDB taxonomy): Bacteria > Bacteroidota > Bacteroidia > Flavobacteriales > Flavobacteriaceae > Flavobacterium. The sequence goes on along the minus strand of NZ_LMJB01000007.1, from coordinate 465,339 downwards.
AGATGAGATCTTCCTGATAATGTATAAATGTTTCTCAAACTAGCGCTGGTTTTAGATAAGAATAGGTGTTTTGTAATTATAGCTATTCCGCATTCTAGCAAGGTGGAAAGAAAGAAAATATATATTAAAATAACTCATAAGAAACGATTTTCCTCATGGAAATGTTTTCAATTTTATCAGCTGCGTCCAGTGAAAACAGGTGCATTTTTACTGTTTTCTAATCAAGCCTTGAAATTTGAAATATTGAGTGCTTCATTTTGATTATTTTCAATATCTTACAGGTTTTTATAAGAAAAAAATAATTGAAAGCATATCAGATTGTATGAATAATTATGAAGCCCTCATCAGGGACAGCCTAGCTGAAAATTTAGGGATCCTTAATCCGCAATACGAATTAATAGGCAAGGAGCATTATATTGCCAAAGGAGCTACAACCAAAAGTTTTATCGACATACTGGCCAAGGACAGGGAGAACAACTACATCATAATCGAAATTAAAAGGTCCAATCAGGCCGAGCGCCAGGCCATCCATGAAATCTACAAGTATGTCGAAGCCGTAAAAGAGAAGTACAAGGCAAATGCGGGGGAAATAAAAGCGGTCATTGCTTCTACAAGCTGGGAGGAGCTTCTGGTGCCTTTTTCAGCATTCTTCAATGAATCTGGTATTACTGTTGAGGGGTACCATCTTGAGGTCGACGGAGAGTACAAGGTAATTTCGGCCAAGAGGGTTGTTCCCTGTAAGACAAGCAAGGGACGACTGTTAAGTCCTGTTCATAAATGCAATTTGTACAACGATGAAAAAAAATTGAAAAAAGGTTTGAAGAACCACCATCAGAATTACAGACTCAAAGGTTTTGAGGATTATGTGCTGTTTGTCATGGCTGCTCCACAAACCAATGAGAGCGATTATAAAAAAAGGCTAGCGGAAATGTCTGCTGCAATGATAGGGTCGGAACCTGATTATGAGCATTTCGCAACAATGATACTTCCGAAATTTATGATATATTCTGCTTTTCATAGATTACCTACCAAGAATTATTGGGAAATCTTAAAAACAGATCCTGAAATTTATAAGCAGACTGAAGATTATCTCAAGTTTTTTAAAATCAAGGATCAAGAGGCAGTAGATGAGGTATTGGAAAACGATATTCTGGGTACGCTCAAGCCCTATTTCTATTCTGATGAATGTGAAAGCGGTAGTCCTGCAAAACTGGTCAAAATACTCACAGCAGAAAATTGGACAATCTTGGAGATCATCCGATCTGATTCTCTGAAAGCAAATACCTTATTAACGGATGAGAAGATAATAAGCGAGATGATGGGGGACAGCGGGGCAAGTAATGCTATCTTAAGAGACAGTTTTGTCATCAGCGGCAGGGCCAAATTTCTCCAAATGAAAGAAAATTCGGCAAAAGCATTAAAGTATAATGAGGTATGGAAGAACCACCTGAGAATCTTCTTTGACGATATTGAATCTCTTGAAGGGTACGATTTTGGGATTGAAATCCTCAATACTACCCATATTCTGCTGACTTTTATCCTTATTGCCATATCAGGAAAGAGAAACGAACATCTGCCAAAGTATATTATAAGAGTGAACAAAAATGCTCATGAGAAGTTCTTTCTTGGCACCTTTAAGTGGAATGGAAAAAAACCGCATCTGAATGCTCTCATGAACAGATGTTTTAACGGAAATCCCGAAAATTTCATAATGACTTTAAACTGGGGTGGATTTGATCGAAACAATGATGCTGTTTTGGAAGAGCTTGGGCTTTCTTTCGAGAGCTATTTGGTCGAGGTAAGAGATGACCAAAGGAAGGATTTTGTGTTCAGAAATTACAGATTTGAGGAAGTGGGATTTATTGAAGATGGAATAGACAGGTTTATGAACGAAAACAGTGGTTTTGTCGAGCAGCTGGCCGCTATTTACAAAAAACATACTTTTAGCTTAAAAAATAATATTTTCGTGTGCGGCATCTGGATTTAAATTAAAAGTCGCCACTTAATTTGTGCCATACACTTCGTAATATGTTGGTCTACTTGTGTTGCTGCTTTTGAATAGGGGAAATGATTTTGGTTTCCATGTCATGATATAGATTGTTTTAGAAATCTTTTGATTTCTTTATTTTTTTTGAGCATCTGAAATCTTTATTAAATTTCGGTATCTTGAAAGAATAAGTATCGAATGTTTTTATAAGTTTAAAGCAGAGATATGCTAGCACTTATATTTATCTCAGTTCGTTTTGCCACTGAATTATCTGAATTAAGGTTGTTGGTAAAATCTTTTACCTGCATTCCTATGCCTATTAATGATGATCTTATTCCCGTTTCGTTGTTTTGTTTCGTTAAAAAGGCAATTAAGCCTAATTTATGAACTGGTTTTGTGTTTCCAAAATCAGCACTGTAATACAAAGTTCCTCCAGGTAATAATTTATTGTTGTTTTTTTTATCTTCGCCAGGAATAAAAGAAACGGTCATTTTTAATGGATAACGATCAAATTTCTTATAATTGCCGACGTGGGCATTGACTACAGGACCATAACCTCTTATAATATTGTTCTCTGAGGGATTTTCTATAAATTGAAAATCAGTTATTTCAATTTTATCCAGATCTGCATAATTGTTTTTTCTTGCGTATCCAAATGTTAATGTAGGAAAAATAAAACCTTTAAAAAGTGTGCTCACAGATACATTAAACACGGCACCTGAAAAATTAAAATTATGAATTTGATCTTCATATATTTCGTCAGGATAATACATAGTTGATTTTTCAATGTTGTAGGCACTTTGAAAATTCAAAAAATAATCCTTTCCCGATATTTCTTTCATAAACGCATAGCTTGCATTAAAATTCATGCTAGAATTAATTTGTCCCTTAGAAAAAATGCTGCCTACTCCTTCAGAAGGTTTTATTTTATATCCGAGAATCAAAGATCGATCAGGAACAATATCTCCACGTTTTAAAGGCACGTATCCTTTAAGCTGTATTGTTACGGCCGAAGTATTGATTGCTGTGATTATTGAAAAATCAGGTACATATTTGCTGAAATTTATTTGAAGTTCCTCGCCGTCTAAAGTTTCAATAATGGCTTGGCTGTGTCCGATGTAAGATAAAGCAAAAAGGAAAAAAAAGAAATACTTTTCTCATGTTGTTGGCGTGTTAAGGGATATGCTGAGTTCTTTCTGGTTTCTTCCGTCTTCGTTTGTCAGTCAATAGTTCCGACTATTTGTCCATTAAATTTTATTGTCAAGACAGCGCTTGAACCATTCATGCCTCTTGTTTTAATTCGAACATCTAATTGTTCATCTATAGGATAATCAATTAATTCTCTGGTACTGATTTTTTTTTTTCGATCATAATCCCACATATTGATGATGTTTCCTTCCAATAATACTTTTACGTTGTGAATGCTGCCCCACAATTTTACTTCAAGGTTGATTTTATTAATTAGCATAGTTTGTTGTTTTTCCCTGTAAAAATATTGTTAAAATTTGAATCTTTAACAGGTGTAACTACCTGATTTTGATATTGATGTTTTGCTTTTACGAAGTTATTCAATTTGTAGTCTTCCAATAGCTGTCCTATAAGTTTGCATGCATAACCATATTGCGTTTCCAGTCAGAAGAATATATTAAGTGAAACGGTATTTATTTGTGAAGAATAGTTTTATATTAGCAAAATGTAAGGATAAACTTTATTGCCGGTAGATATTATTTTAAGCTAATATGAATTACGAAAGAATTTTTACTGAAACTCCAAAAACTGCGATCTGGGATAGGATTGATATTCTGACAACCTTAAACGGAGTGAGAAATCAACTCATCGAGGAATGCCAATTGAAGAATATAGACATCAGTAATGATTTATTAATTGAAAAGTCTAAAGGGGTTGCTTTCTGTATTCGCAGTGCAAGGGATCTTTTCAGCCAATCCAGCTCAAAGAATTTAACACCAAGCCTTACATCTCTTTACTATGGCACCTATAACCTTTTAAGCGCATTGCTAATTGGTGATGTCCGCAATGAACTTACACTTGCTGACATTGAGAACTTTTCAAAAAATGGTGGTCATGGATTAAAAACAATTTATAATTCAGGAATGGCAGATATAGAAAATAATGAGTTTATTTACTGCTGTAACAATGGTTTTTATCGTGAAATACTCAAAATTTTTGGATATAATATTGACCAGGCAGCTATGTCCAAGAATTATAAGAAAGTGGCCGATGTTCCAGCAGACGAAACAGAAAAATTAATTTCGTTGAAAGATCTATTGTCCCGAATTCCGGAACTTAAAAATATTTATATTGAAATTTTCAGGGAACAGCCGAATTATATAAATTTCTATGCAAGTGATTTATTGGCCAAGGATAAAGGATATTCTAGCGTTGTAATAGGTGAACAGCAAAATTCTGACTATCTAACTGTGGAAAAGATCAATGATATTTTAGGCCTTACCCATAATTTCATTTTCGAATACAAAAAAGAAAATTCTGCACCAAATGCAAAAGAAAAATTTATATGCGATAAGTTTCCCATAGAGGTCCTAGAGGCCAAGTCCGTGTATAGATCTCCTATCGCAAGCGAATGTGTAATAAAACCATTAGTGACAATAGATGACACTTTATTGTTATACTTTAAATTGCTCTACATCTTAAGTATCTGGACCAGATATCGTCCAAATCTTTGGCGGGAAATCTCCGAAGGCCAGCATGATCAGTTCCGCTCGCTGTTCAGTATTTTTGCCGATTCGACAGAAAGGATAATTCCCAATTTATTTTTGAATAGGTTCTATGGCCGGGATTTCATTTTTGCTGGCCATTCGTATTGGTCGTAAGATTTGAAAGGGTTGTTTTTTATTGCATTTAGGATTTCGCCTGCAGTCCTGAGACGCAAAATCCAAATCATTTTAATGCATCCTTTATAGATTGCTGTTCATTAAATGTTTTATAGATCATAAAGTATGACTAAAACACGTGTAAATACTTAGTTTTCATTTTTTTCTCATCCTTATATTTGATGTGAATATGGTTTTCCGTAAAAAAAGTCTGCTGGAATAGAAGATATTTGGATTATCAAAAAAGGAAGTATGAAAATAAGCACTTTAAAGATTAAAGGTTTCAGATCATTTGGACCCAATGAAGTTTTGATTCCAATTGAAGATAATCTGGTTGGGCTGATAGGCCTGAACAGTGCGGGCAAAACAACTTGTCTTGAAGCATTAAAAAAAATGTTTGGGCAGACCTCTGCAGATCGGGAGCTTTTCCGTCAGGATTTTCATGTCGGTAAGGATGAGGATCCTGATTTTGCCGAAGAGAAACATATATCCATTGAAGCTGTAATTGATTTTTCTGAGGAAGAAAAACAGGCCATACCGCATTTTTTTTCTGAAATGGTTGTAGATGAACAAGACGGGGATCCTTATCTACGGATAAGATTGGAAGCTTATTGGAAAAAATCGAATTTTATTCCTGACGGGGAGATCGATTCCAAAACGTATTTTATAAAAACGGCGCAGGGATTTCAGGAAACTGAAGACAGCAAAAAGCTTTTTCCCAGCCATTTTAGAAGTTTGATTCAATTGCTGTATGTTCCCGCGATTAGAAGACCTTCTGAACAGCTGCGGTATTCTTCGGGCACAATTTTATTTCGTGTACTGAAAAAGATTAAATGGGGCGAAGCTTTTAAAGGGGATTTTGATAAGAAAGTGACTGAATTAAACAATCTTTTCAATTCGCTCGATGAGTTCGGAACAGTTCAGCAATCCATAACAGAACTATGGCAGCAGTTCCATAAAGATGAACGTTATAAAGATACTGCGCTTGGCTTTGGAGGCAGCGATCTTGATTCAATATTAAAAAAAATCGAGATTTCGTTCAGCCCTACCGGTACTTATAGATCCTATAAGATTGATGAACTTGGAGAGGGCTACCGTTCACTGTTTTACCTTACCCTGGTGTGCGCGCTGTTAGATATTGAAGAAAAACTCTCAGAACAGGAAGATCAGGAGAATATCGGGATAAACCGTCCTCTGCTTACCATCCTTGCAGTGGAAGAACCTGAAAATCATATTGCGCCCCAGCTGCTCGGCAGGGTTATAAAAATTCTAAAAAAAATCAGTTGCAATGACAGCTCACAGGTTTTAATGTCCTCCCATACACCGGCGATTGTTAAAAGATTAAAACATGAATGCATACTGCATTTTAGAATTAACCATAAATATGAAACTCAAGTCAGCAGAATTTTACTTCCGGAAAGAAAGGACGACGCCTATAAGTACATAAAAGAAGCCGTACACAATTATCCTGAAATTTATTTTGCAAAGCTTGTAGTTATTGGAGAGGGTGATAGCGAAGAGGTCATATTTAACCGCCTGATGGAGGTCATGAATATTGATTTCGATGATAATATTATAACATTCGCCCCCTTAGGACACCGTTTTGTAAGCCATATTTGGAAACTTCTTGAGGCACTTCATATCCCTTATGTGACACTGCTTGATCTGGATATCGAAAGAGACGGCGGGGGATGGGGAAGAGTGAAATATGCCTTAAAACAATTAATTGAAGTAGGGGCGGATAGAGATATCCTATTGAAATTAAAAGGGGGAGGGGTGTTGCCTGATTCTTCCTTGGAATTGATGCATAAAAAAACGTTAAAAACAGATAAGGATTTGAAAAGCTTGGGTTCATGGGTGCGCACACTAAAAAGGTACAGAGTTTTTTACTCTGCTCCTCTGGATCTTGATTTTTTAATGCTTACGCACTATCCTGAATTTTATAAAAGGGCAGTGCCGGAAAATGGCGGACCGCAGATTCCTGATAAGCAAACCGAAGAAGAGAAATTTGCTAAAAAAGTTTCCTTAGCAGTTCAGGCAGTCCTAAAATCTGAAAAAGCCATCGGCTATAACTATTCCGAAGAAGAAAAGCAGCTGATGATCTGGTACAATTATCATTTCTTGGGAAGGGGAAAACCCGTAACTCATATTCAGGTACTGTCTTCAATGAAACCCAGAGAGATCAGAGGGAATCTACCGCCGGTTTTTAGAGAATTTTTTACAAGAATAAAAGAAATTTTAGATAAACAATAAGCGGATGAAGCCCATTAAAGCTGACGAGTGGATTCCTGCAGACGGACTTGAGCTCGAAAAGAATGCGCATAATGTCGCAACAGAAGTTAAAAATAGTCTGGTGGTGGCTGGTCCGGGAGCCGGCAAAACAGAACTTTTAGCACAAAAAGCCTGCTTTTTGCTGCAGACCAACACCTGTGATTATCCGCATAAAATCCTTGCTATAAGTTTCAAAAGGGATGCGGCCAGCAATCTAAAGGAGCGAGTGAGGCTGCGCTGCGGTGACGAACTGTCAAAACGATTTGATTCTCTGACATTTGATTCATTTGCCAAGCAGATTCTTGATCGTTTTCACTCAGCGCTTCCAGATACATTCAGATTGGTCCCCGAATACGAAATGCTCTTAAATGAAAAGTCTGTATTGGAATATTACAGGGATGAAGATGCTGATTTTTACGGTTCTGCCAATAAAGATAAAATCATAAAACTGCACAATATGCAGCTGCCGTTTTCAACGGACAGTTCAGAAGAAATTTTGAAGGGTAGGGTATGGGGCAGTATGATGCGGGAGGGAAAGCTCTCATTTATAATGGTGATGCGTTTAGCACAATATATTATGGCCAGTAATCCTAAAATCAGGTCATACCTGCAGACCACCTATCAATTCGTTTTTCTGGATGAATTTCAGGATACCACTGAGGTTCAGTATGATTTTTTTAAAAGCTGTTTTTTGGACAGCAGCAGTTTTTTTACAGCAGTCGGAGACGACAAACAGCGTATTATGATCTGGGCGGGAGCCCGCAAAACTGTATTTGAAGATTTTATGGCTGAAATGGGGGCGGAAAGGATACCTCTGGATATGAATTTCCGGTGCGCCCCCAGACTCGTTGCCCTGCTGAACCATCTTACCAAACACCTGCTGGGTAAAGATGATCTAGCCATGCCATCTCCTAAATGGCATGAAGATCAGGGTGAATGCCAGGTCTGGATATTCGAGGATCCTGAATCCGAAATGAAAATACTGTTCACGGATATTCAAAAGTGGATCAATGAGGATGGAATTGATCCGCGAGACATATGCATATTGGTAAAGCAGCAGCTTGACGTTTATGCAGGGCAGCTTATTGATTTTTTTAATCAGAACGGAATAAAAGCCCGTGACGAAAACGTTCTGCAGGATGTGCTAACTCAGGAATTATGCAATTATGCCATCGATGTGCTGTACCTGATATTCAATAGCAAATCAGGGAATTCCAAAGAAAATGCCTTTAACTTTTTGAAAAACCTGCATACGGAACTTGATGATCAGCAGCTCCTTAAGCTGGAAATATCCATTTCAGGTTTTATTGCCGGGCTAAGGCAGAAATGGAAAAAAACAAGACTTTCCGAAGAACAGATAAAAGGCCTGATTGATGAAATTATCGGCTTTGCAGGCATTGACCGCATAAGGGCCAACTATCCCCATTATAAAAGCATAACCGAATTTAACCGGATTACAGGACTATTGAAAAATGAACTGATCAAAGATTACTTTACAGTAAATGATATGGGTGAAGCCTTAGACATGGTGATGGGAAAAGATACCATACCTGTTATGACAATCCACAAAAGCAAAGGACTCGAATATCATACCGTTGTATTTATAGGTTTGGAAGATGGTGCATTCTGGTCATTCGACCGACAGCCTGACGAAGATAAATGCGCTTTTTTTGTCGCCCTCTCAAGAGCGAAAGAAAAGGTAATGTTTACCTTAAGCAAGAAAAGAACGGTCAGATTTGGAGAGCAGAAGCAATTTATAAATAAGATTAAAGTCATTTTTGATGAATTGCAGAATTCAGGAATTGTGCAGATAGTCGAAAGGAAATAATTGTTTTAGTGATGTTTGCGGAGAATTTGGCAAATTCAGAATTTGCGGCGCAGCTGAAATTTAAGTTTGTAAAAAAATCAATTAGGAATATTAGTCTTCTTACAGATGGAAACACCATAAGAAATGGATAGAAAACTGCAATTAGTAAGATTGTTTTTTTTAATTGTTTCCTATATTTAGATTCAAAAATAACCAACCAATTGTGCTTTAAAAATGTCAGATAAGATTAAAACAATATCCAGGGAGGCTGGAAATACTTCTAAGGGGTTTACATTACAAAAATTAAGAACCATTTCCTTATTGCTGGATGAACTTGCTAAAGGCAGTGAAAGTGATTTTGTTGCGGCAATTGAGTACAGCGGAGATGTTTATGTTGCAGATAAACAATATATCTATATTGAGGAAAATAAGGATTATGATTCGTCAAATTTTTCATTCGCAAGCAGCGCCATTAAGAACACAATGGTTTATTTTCTGGATCACTGGCTGGCAAACAGCAGGGATAAAAAAATAAAATTTGGAATTTACGCAACAAACAAGATAGCAAAGGAAATAAATTCTGGCAGAGTCCAAAAGTTAGGCATTGAACTTCCTGAGGAGAAAATAATAGAATCGCTTTACAGAGGTGACTATTCCAATCCGTTGACCCTTAAGGCGGTAAAAGCTTTAATTCTGGATGAATATAAAAGGCAGTATGAGAAAAATAAATTTGTAACGGTTGAGAAAAGCAATTTCCCGGTTTTAGAGGCCTTCAATGACGAAGACTGGAAGATATTTTTCAGCTCCATCCAGTGGGTTTTCAGCACTACTTCATCTGAAGAGCTGGAAAAAGAGGTGTTTGATAAGATTATAACTTCAGGACTTATAGAATCTCCCAATTTAATATATAAAGCACCTCTTATCAGGGCAGAGCTTTTTTATCAGTTGGAGATCAGGCAGACCAAGAAGAATCTGGAGGACCGTCTTTTGAGCAGGACAGCAGTTGAAAATATATTTTATAAGGCTGTTTTCCAACAGATAGATGAGGAAAGCTATAAATACCTTTCAATAGACTATAGTGAGATCGCCGCAAATACTAAGAAATATTTAAAAGAGCTGATTGACCTTAAGTATTTTGCCATATCCGGAATTCGAAAATCGCCGGGGCTCCTGCACCGAGAAGTAATGCTTCTTGATGACAGCATAAAAATTACAGCATCGGATGCCGAGAATTACGACGGGATAAAATCTCAATCAGTGAAAGGTTTTTTTTCAAATCTGATCCAAACCAATAAACCGGTTTTTCTTTTTGGTGAACTAGGAACAGGTAAAAGTTCGATAGTGGCAAATTATTTGCTTGAATTGATTGAAGAGCAGCATGAAATTATTCCTTTGTTTATACCATCTAATTATTTTGAACAAGATAATGCCCTAAACATAGAAGGGCTCAAAAAAACAATAAATGCCTACGTCAATAAAGAATTGCGGATTAAGGAAGGGATATTTGACCTGGATACCGTGTTTAAAACAAAAAAGGAATGTGTGCTTGTTGTGGACGGACTTGATGAGCTGGAGCTGAAAACATCAAGGCAGCTGGTCATTCTTCTGAAAAGCCTAAAACTTGAGAATGAATTTTTACAAATAATTGCCACAGGAAGGCCAATAGAACTTGAAGGTGTAGTTCCGTCGGGATGGCATAATTTGGGCATAGTGCCACTGGAAGAAAATGACATTTCAAGGGTTCTGTATACTGAAGCGCTAAATAGGGGATTTTCGGTTGCTCAAAGTGAGCAGGACTGCAAAAACCGATTGTCGTTCCTTAAAGGCAGGCCTGAGCTTTATGCCATTTCAACTACGCCCTTGATAATCTGCTCAATCAGGGATAGCCTTGACGCCGGAATTTCCGATAAGACCTTAGGGGCAATCTTATATGATACACTTAAAAAGAAGTTAAAATGGAACAGCGCTGATGGCAAGATAGATGAATATTCAGATTTTGCGGCAGCTTATCCAAACAGTTTAACTAAAGAACCGTTATTGGCAAATCTGGCTTGGAAAATTCTTTCCTCCCCGCGTAAAGCGCTTATGGAGGATCAGTTGGAGACAGTCATTTTTTCCAGTGTAGCCGAAGGGGCAAATAAACCTAAAATTGCGGCTCAGGCAGTCAAATTTTTTAAAAACAATTTTCTGGAAAAATCTACCGGAGAAAGTTTTGCATTTATATCAGCTCCCTTACTGGAATGCGCTGCTGGGCTGTACTTGGTTGAAAAGCTTAAAGAGGAAGCATTCAGCCCAGATATGGCCGCTTATTGGAGGCCGGTTTCCTTTGCGTTGGCAATTGCCAGACAGAAGGGTATGGCAGGCGAACTTGAAAAAAGAGCTGCAGACCTGCTTGGGGAAAACTTAACCTGGCCCCGGAATTTTGTGCTGCAAGGTGCAATGCTGGCGGCTGAATTTAAGTCGGAGAACCTCTGCGCAGCATACTTTGAAATGCTGGACTCTATGCAGTACAGGCCGATACGAATTGAATATGACAATGATACAGCATCTACCAGTGCATATGCTAGCTGCATGATTCTAGCCAAAGAAAAAGGTTTTGGCTGGTTTTGGGATAATTATCTCAATCTCAGAAATCCATTGATGCATTACGAAGGAAAGCTTGCTTCTGATATTCTCTCCCAGTATTTGGTACTGCAGAACTATGAAATCAAAGACTCTGAAAAGGTGATGCTTGAAAGCCTCATCATGCCCAATTTAACATTCCCCAGCAGTTTCTGCTATGAGCTGCTGCCGGTAATAGCAATGATTACCGATAAAGAAATTACAGCAAAACAGCGTTTGCAGCTGCTTTGTGGAAACCTTTCAAAACCGGCATTGGGAGCAAAGGCAAGAGCGATTCTTATTGAAGAGTTCAAAAGTTCAAAAGCTCAAGTCCTGGATGCTCTGGAGACTGTATCAAACCGCCAGGCTGACAATGATTCAAAACCTGCTGAACTCTGGCTTGAGTTGAATACAGACCGAAAAATTACCAAAGGCATAATAGGTGTGCTGCTTAAAGGTATTAATTTTGAGAATTTTAACGACTTTAAGAAAAAAATATCGGCTTTTATAAAAGAGGAAGATTTTGTCGCCTTTTTGAAGTACTGTGTCCTTAGTGAGAATGAGTTCACAGATGCGGCGGCACTATTTTTATTTCTCAACGGAGAGAAGGACTTTAAACTTATAGGAGTTTCTTTATTGAGAAGCATTGACTGGCTTGACGTAAAGAATTATGCTGTTGTCCAGAAGATAGAGCAGCTTGTAAAGATACAGGAAATTTCGACTCTGTCATCAATCATACATCAGGTACCGGTTGACAACCACTTAGGCATACCTCCTGCATTCTGGCGCGTTTTTTTGGCGGCACTTCAGCAGAGCGAAACAGACCATGAAGGACAGTTCAGAAAAGCCGTTAAGCATATGAGCCTTCTTACCTTAACGCGATATCCCGAAATCCGAATTGCCTTTTCACATCTTTTAAATGCGAAAAATATTTATCAAGAGGTGCTAAGAGAAGGAATTCTGGGGCTTGACTCGAAAGTGCGGTATCTTTCTGCTGCGATTCTTCTGACCACAAATCCCGGAGATGAATTCGAGGCCCTTGAAGCTATATTGTATGGAATTGGAAACAAATCAGATATGAGCGAATGGGAGAGATTCTGTCTCGGACTCCATTATAGCGGGGCTGTTCTTAAAAAACTGCATCAGCAAGCTGACAGCTTTCTGGGTATAGCCAGAATTTTTGTGCTATTGCTGCTTAAACGAAATAATGTGCAGCTTACCGCCGGGCAAATGGATAACCTGACACAGGGGCTTCTTCTGGAAGGATATTTTTTAGACATTCAAGGTTCAGGGGTAAAAACTAAGTACAATATTATTTTATCAAGGCCAGAGTATGTGAGAGCGCTGGTAGGCTTTATGGATAGTGAAAATAATCTTCTTGCACAGCGGTCCGCAGATATGTTATACCAATATCATTTAAGCAAGGTTGATGATTCTAAAAAAGCGAAAATATACATGCTCTACTGTGAAAAGTACGAACGTGCTTTTTTTGAGTTCACAGTTGATTCAGAAGTGGATCTGCTGGATGATAGGATTGTAGAACAGATGCAAAAGGATGCTGATGAATATAAAGCAAAGCATGCAAAAGAGCCTTTATTATGGCTGTTTTGTAAAGCTTTAAAAACAAATGCTGGATTTGAAGAGGTAATGAAAACGCTTTTAAAGAAGGAAAGGCTGTCCATTAATAATGAATGGGATTCTACCTATGAATGGCTTTTAAATCTTGAACGCCGTTTTCCTGATATAAAGAGTGGTATTTCATTTGCTGTAGGCGAACTTATGCAGATTCCGGCAATCATAGAGGCGGATACAGATAATTTTGCATGGCTCAAGCTGATGGAGCATGAGTTCAACCCCGGTTCTGATACGGACCCGGACAAGTTGGCGGAACTTCTGCCAAATCGGGCGGAGGAGCTTTATATTGCGCTTTATACCCGAGATGCGTATAAAAAGAATTTAAAGGATGTAATTCCCGTTGAGCCTGCATACTATCGTGTTTTTGCCAATAACCGATCTGAGTATGTTGAGGAAATTTCTGAGAACGATATGGAGAGGTATTTATTTTCTGCAGAGCAGATTCCTGCTGAACTGGGAAGTAAAATTCTCAATGTATTGCTCTTTGGAAATTTTAGTGGGGAGGAGCTTGGCAAAATTGAAAATAAAGGTGAATTGGGCAGCTATTGCGCAACGGTTATAAAGTTCTGTCGAGGAGTCAATGTAAATGCTGCCTTATTTTCAAGAAGTTTCGACATTGGAGGGTTTAGCAGATCCCAGAGGGATTTAAGCACCTATCACAAAACTATTCTGTATGGCATTTATAAGGTGCTGCTTTCAAAAGAGGAATTCGAGCAGAATTTAATTATCGGAATTGAAGCGGAGCTTGAAAACGAAAATTCTGAAAATTATACGGTGCATTTTCAGCAGCTTTTAGAACTTGGTTATAGATTTAAGAAAGAACAGGTTGTCAGGCTATTTGCTTTTCTTGACGATAAACCCTATTATTTCAAACCAGGTCTGGTCTTTGGAATTAGCAGATACTTTGCCAGCCAATTGAATTTGGAAGACAAAGATTATTATATTGAAAATTTTAAAAAGTTTTTAAGCTCAAATAGAGGACAGTTTTCAAAATATGATATGGATCCGCAAGTAAACATTGTATCATGGGTGCTTTCCTTAGTAGTGCTTTTTCTGGAAGAAAAAGTCAGTGAGGAAGCGAAATTTGGTTTTCTATTGGGATTGCAGAGCTGTTTTCTTGAAAAAAATTCCCTTCAGCGTTATGCATTTGAAAAGCCTGATTATTTTTTCCAAGCAGGTTCACTTTTAAGGGTCTCAGGTATTCTTTTAGAAAAGATTGATCCTGCCCTTATTTCGGAAATAATACACTATGGAAAGCATAGCAACATAGCTGAGGTCAGGGCAACATGCCATGCTCTGTCTGCCTTATCGGGTGGGGAGCACTTATGAAAGCAGCGGCTGAAAAAGGAAGGTCGGTCAATAAGGCTTTTAAGATAGGAATCTGCGGGGAGCATGGAGGAGAGCCATCATCAATTGAATTCTGCCACGAGTTAGGAATGGATTATGTATCCTTTTCGGATTCCTATTGCACGTCCTGCTGTCGCGCAATCTCAGATTGGGAAAAAAATACACGATTAAATGCAGTGGAGCTGCACGCTGATGCGAAGCACAAAGTCTTAATTGAAGTAGAATATTTAACTTTTATTTTGAACTTTGGAGAAGGACTGCTGTAGAAGCGTTTTTTTTATATAGCCTTTTGCCTCGTCCTGAAAAAATGTTGAGGCGTTAAGAGTTTTTATCTTTAAACAGCAGATTTGTTACATCAGCATTGAGTTTTTACACTTCTTGTTTCAAAAAAGAGCACTGCTGATAAAGCACTGCTTTCAAAAAAGCTGATATTAAATTTATTATCCATGCACATAGATAAGCATTACCTATATTTTTTATATTCGTAAGTGCTTTAGTACAGCTCTCCGTCGTTTTTTTTTGAAGTACAAAATATTTTTTTTAACCCGCAGGTTTTTTATGCCACATTATATAAATTTAGTAGCTTGAAGCTCCTTGCTTGTTAATTGACTGTGAGATTTAGATCAATAAAAATGGTCATTAAATGAAGTGCTGTACATAAAAATTGGATAGCTTCTGGTCAAATTTTTCTTTTAATTCCTTTTCCAGTGAGACTTTTATCTCACTAATATTCTTTATTGAAGCCGCAAATTTTCTGTTGTTTAAAATATGAACAAGCCAGCAACTTTCAAATAAGGTGTAGTCGAAATCAAAAGGGTCAAGAAGCCATTCTTCAAACTTATTTAATCTTTGGAATTTATTTTTCTGTTCTATTGTAAGTTGAATGTCAATTGAATGGATCAGCCAAATGAAGTTTAAAAACGTGAAATTGTGCACTGTGCTTTCTCCGTCCTTAAATTCTATGCTTCCGCCATACTTACAAATTTCATCCAAAAATTTTTCAAAATAGTTTTTATAAGTGTATTGATATATTTCAAAATTTAGAAGTTCCCAGTAAAATCGATCATTAAAATACGTATCAAGATATTGATCTGTCACATCTAAAAGCTGCCTTTGAAGTTCCGCACTGCAGATTTTAGAAAGATGCACATAGTCCTGAATTTTAGGTCTTCCATAAGATAACGCAGAGCAGTTTGATACGGCTTTTTTTATTAATGCCTCGTCTTCAATTTTAAACTCTGGGTAATAAAATCGTATTGACCTGCTGCAGCTGCTGACAAGGCGTTCATATTTATGGCTCTGAGAATCGTCATTGTATACTGCAGTTTTAAGTATGGCAACCAAGTTATCCAATTCAAAGAAATCTCCCTTCTTTTCCAAGAAACGGCTAAGAGCATCCAGATTGCTGTGGTACAGGATATTTTCTGTTTTTAAAAAAGATAGTATCGGGGTTTGAATAACCTTAAAATCTTCTTTTTTAATATTGCTTTTCAAAAGCATAATAAAAATATTGCTGAAAATCCTGCTTAGATTGTTCCTCAAGTCATAGCTTATGGAAGATTCCGCTAATAGGGTATTTGGAAGCAGACCTGAAAAAGAAGCATTTCCTTTATAAAAAGAAGTAAAGAAATTGGAGAATAAATCAATCAAATTCTTTATGCTGTCCCGTTCAATATTTAGAATCGCCACATCCTTCAAAATTTCTTTCAGATCTTCAATCCCCAGATGAATTACAGCATCACGAATAAAAAAACCATGAAATTCCTGCATTCCAACTTCTTTGGTCTTGTAGCTTTCAATAAGGCCCGCAAAAAGCTCTTTTGAAATATTTCTATAGTCTGTGAAAATATTCTGAATGATAAAATTTTTGTTTACATGTTCATGCAGGAGAAGATAACTTTTTTTTAGCCTGGCAACTATGTCGGTTCCTCCGTATTGTCCTCCACCCCTATCATACAGGCTTTTTAACTTTTGTATTTCCGCACTGTTTTTCCTGATCTGTTCCCTTACCTTGTTTAATAATTTCTCTTCTTTTATCTGGATCAGGTATTTTTTTACATCGTTATCAATTTCGTATTCAAGTTCATTGAAGATAACATCATCAAGATCTATAAAACGAATGTTTTCAATGATATTCTCATTATCTTCGCCCTCATAGTTGCTTCGGATCAGATTATGAAGATATTTCATGTTAAGCCTGGTTAGAAAATATTCGACAGCTTTATCTTCTTTTCCTTTGAGATTTTCCAGATGCTTGTATATTTGAAAGGATGTTTTGTAATCATTCGTAGCTGTCATGTAATTGCCATAGGCATATTCAGAATCGAAAAAATCAACACTGCCGTTGTTTGATTTTAGTTTAGTCAGCAGTTTTGCGAATTCAAAATTTCTGAAATTGCAATTCAGGCAATCGCAGGTGTCTCCCGCGTTTATAGATATATTAAGATTGATTTTTTGATCCTCTGGCGCATTAAAGAAATGCTGGATAGGATAATCAAGTGCTTCTTGAAGTGTTTTATAGTCTTTGACCGCTGTTATGGTGGAGATCATGCATTTATTTAAAAACCTGAAAATCTTTCTAAGTTTTACTAACGGCTCCGAAATTTTTTCTTTAGAAAGTTCTCGCTCTAAAACTTTACTGAGTTTGATTTCGTTATTTTCAATTGAAATCTCTTCTAAGAGGCTGTAAATGGCATTGTTCAGAGTAAATAAGGAATTGTATTCATAATGCCAAACCTGTGTATTGAGGATATTAAAAGGAGAAAGGGATGCAATATAATTAGGATCTACAAAAACCAGTCCGTCAAACTTTGATACACAGTGGTACATCTGATCTAAAATATGCATATTTTTTTCTTTTTTTGTTATTGGTTTAAACGATACAGAATGTAGCTTATCGGTTTGCGAGTCTTTATTAAAAGAGATAAAACGATCCTTATGAAAAAGAAGTATGAATTCTTTCAACACAGATTCATCTGCTAAGTCTTCCAGATTATAGTTCTGATATATTTCCGGACTGTTTCGATTATAGAATCGGATTTCCTTAAAATTTGAAACGATAACCCATCTGCATTTCTCTCCTATGTTTTCTCCGTATTCGAATGCCTGCTCAATTGCGCTTATCTTTATTTTTCTATTCTGTTTTTTTTCCAAGTCTGTTTTGGCATCCTTAATTTCTATAACTGCACGGACATCATCACTGCTCTTGTTAATTCCGAAATACCCCAGTGCTGCATCTGATTTTTTGCCGCTGCTAACCATTTTGGCTTCTTCCTTCAAAAACCAGTTTTTAGAATGATCAAACTTGAAATCAAGCACCCTGCCGAAAATGTCAATTACAAATCTTGATTTCACTTCCTCCTCTTTAAGGCTGTCTAATTTTCCAGAATTTAGTTCCTTGATCCAACGCGCAATGATTTCTCTTTTTGCACGGATGTTAGGGAAATTATTAAGCAGAAACCCAGAATTATAATGCTCTATAAATTCTTTTGAAAAAATAGGTGTGGGAGATATATTCATAAAGAAAAGTTTAATTTCAAATCTAAGAATTATAAGCATAATAATTTAAAAAGATAATTTCAGATTTTTTGAATCCACTCCCTTGCATTATTTTTTTAATTCTTTTCTGCTGCTATAAGAGGCAAGTAGACTGTTTTTCCTAATAAGGCGGATAAAATAAAAAATTACCTACAAATAATTAAATTTATTTGAAGACTTTTTTCATTACTTTTGCGATATGGCAACAGCAGAACAATTAAAATCTTTATTACAGTCCCATTATAAGAATGATAATGAGAGATTCACTTCTATTGCACTTCAGGTGGCTGCACATGAAGCAAGACAAGGACATATGTCTATCGCAAAGGAAATACAAGATTTAGTTGACCGATCAAAGACCGATGGTTTTAAAGTGATCCGCATCAATCCAGATTTAAGCGATTTAGTTCTGGTGTATTATCCTGAGAACAGATTAAATGAATTGATACTTTCCAGTGATGTTTCCAATAAGCTAGCAAGGATTATCAGGGAGTATAAACAGCGCGATAAAATTCTAAAACACGGTCTGCATAACCGCAGGAAAGTATTGCTTTCAGGTCTTCCAGGAACAGGTAAAACAGCAACTGCTTCTGCTATTTCTGGCGAATTAAAGCTTCCATTGTATGTTGTTATGATGGATAAATTAATGACCAAATACATGGGTGAAACTGCCTCGAAGTTGCGACAGATTTTCGACATGATGGTTTCCAACAGGGGCGTCTATCTTTTTGATGAATTTGATGCAATTGGAGCAGAAAGGGCAAGGGATAATGAAGTTGGGGAAATGCGGAGAGTTTTGAATTCATTTTTGCAGTTCATCGAACAGGATTCATCAGAGAGCATCATTTTTGGTGCTACAAATAATATAAAGATATTAGATTCGGCACTGTTTAGACGTTTTGATGATATTATCAGCTACACCTTACCAAATAAAAATGAGATTGAGGAGCTGATTAAACTAAAACTCCATAAGTTTCTTGGAGATTTTAGCTTAAAATCTATAGTTGCGGCGGCAGAAGGGTTATCTCACGCAGAGATTACTAATGCTTGCAATGATGCTCTGAAAGAGATAATTTTAATGGATAAAAATCTGGTTACTCAAAAATTATTAGTTCAAATGATGAAAGACAGAAAAGTCAATTATAATTTATAATAATAATGAGTGAAGTTTCTAAACCGCATCTTTTTGTGAGTGATGTGCATACAGCTCAAACTTATACAACGCCTCCGAGCGGAGGAAGTGGAGATGAACTTCCCCCAAGACAAAGAAATGCGCATGGCAATTCATTATTACATTCTTTAAGCGATATCTGGCACTCACATGCAGAAGATGTAAGAATCAGAACAGAACAGGGAATACCTGTCAAAGATGGAGAGTACCTTACTTTTAAGAGTGCTGCTAATGACAGCTTAAAAATCGAATCTTTGGACTCCAGCGGAGCTGTATTATTAAACGTATCTATAGAAAAAGAAACGAATCAGCAGACTGCAACTCTCTATATTGCAGAAAACCAAAAAGGGAAGCTTACCAAAAAAGTTGAGGATTATATTGCGTTAGAAAAAAACGGTAAACCCGTTAATCAGCCATTAGTAGATAAAATAGAGGTGGTTACCAGATCTTCAATTGAAAATCTATGGAGCAGCCCTATTGAAACTCTGCCGCGTGAAGCACCGGTATGGTGTGAGTTATGGCTAGCTGTTGAGAGTTTAGATTTAGAGACGTCCGTTCCCGAATTAAAACAGATATGCGAGTTCTTTGGTATAGAGATCCTTGATGAAATTTTAAGTTTTCCCCAGCGATGCATTGTAATTGTAAAAGCCGATTATGCACAGTTATATGAACTAGTTGCGTCATTTGGACTAATTGCTGAGATTCGTAAAACCGAAGAGTTGAATGGTTTCTGGCTTAACCATAATATGACTGAAAATAATGCATGGATACAAGAAGCGTTGCGTTTGACTAATTTTACAAGAACCAATAATTTTATTTCGATAATGGACTCAGGCGTAAACAATGGTCCTCATTTAATTGCGCCTGCACTGAATGATGCAAACAGATTGACTGTTGATCCAAACTGGGGAGTCAATGACAGTTTAGGGCATGGCACAAATATGGCTGGAGTCGCTCTTTACGGAAATTTAAATGCAATTCTTGAGAATAATAGCTCATTATCCATCCATCATCAGCTGGAATCAATAAAAATTTTGCATCCGGACCATCCGAATGAGCGCAATAAATTTCCACTGATCACTCTTGACGCGGTAAATCGTGCGATAGTAAATAATCCTGAGAATAAACGAATATTCTGCATGGCCGTTACAACGGACTTTCAGGTTGAATTCGGCAAGCCTTCAGCATATTCCTCTGTTTTGGACAGAATAATTTTTGGTGAAGATTCGAATGATAAAAAAATATTTCTGGTTAGTGCAGGTAATGTAAGAGAAGAATTTAACTGGAGAAATTACCCTGAAAGCAATCTAAATCTTTCGGTGGAAAGCCCGGCTCAGGCATGGAATGCAATTAGCGTTGGAGGTTATACGGAGAAGACCCTGCCGGATAATGGTACAGTTGCCAAAAAATTTGAACTTTCCCCATACAGCAGAACATCCTGTTCCTGGGATGCAAGCTGGCCAATTAAGCCTGAAGTTGTTTTCGAAGCAGGTAACTTGATACTGCTTGATAATGGAGATGTTGAAGGTCATGACGATCTAGATATCTTGACTGTTACAAGAAGCGATGTTAGAAATTATTTTACGACAATGAACGCCACAAGCGCGGCTACCGCTTTGGCAGCAAACTTTTTGGCTAAAATAAGGGACGTATATCCGGAAGCTTGGGAAGAAACCCTTAGAGCATTAATGATACATTCTTCTTCATGGACTCAGGAAATGATTGATCAATTTAATATTGATGTTAATAAAGTAAGTGACGTTTTAAGACTTCTTAGAACTGTAGGATACGGTGTTCCTAATCTTCAAAAAGCAATAGAGTGTCAGAGTAATTATCTCACCTTCATATCTGAAGAAAAAATAACGCCATATAAGCTCGAAGACGGAAAAGTAAAAACTAATCAGATACACTATTACGAGTTTCCCTGGCCTAAAGAGATTTTAGAGAATTTAGGCGCCACAGATGTAACTTTAAAAGTAACGTTGTCTTATTTTGTTGAACCCAATCCGGGGGATAGAGGTTATACTACAAAGTATGCGTATCAATCAACCGCATTGAAGTTTGCGCTAATAAATCCTGGAGAAGATTTTGATAATTTTAAATTAAGGACTAACAAAGTCAATCAAGATATTTTAAAAGAAAATCTGGGAGTTGATAGATTAGAAGATGGGTTGATTGAAAAAGCTACAGGATCCAGCAGATGGGCTCTTGGGGCAGATACTGTTTTTAAGGGATCTGTACACAGCAATTATTGGAAAGGTTCTGCAGCCGAAATTGCTTCTTGTAACAAATTGGCTGTATTTCCGATGGCCTCTGGGTGGTGGAAAGAACTTAAAAAACAGGAAAAATACAATTCAGAACTGCGTTATTCTTTAATTGTTTCTATTGAAACACCGGAGAACGTGGCTGACATATATACAACTGTAGCTGCACAATTGGCCGTTCAGAACGAAGTTCAAATTATATTAGATCTTAGTTAATGTATACGCGATGCTGAAAACTAAAGTTGAATTTCGGAGAATATGATAGTATCGTTTTGCAATAGTCAATTAAGTACTGATTAATATTATTTACTAATAAGTGCTAAACCGCTGAAAACGTAGTTTTTCAGCGGTTTTTGTTTTTTGAACTTTATTGTTTCTACCTTTTTTTGATCATTTTTATTCATTTTATTTGTATCATATTTGTACCATTACGTTGTAAAGTATTGATTTATAATGATTGTTACTTTTGAATAAGGAAACTAACGCCTTAAATTATAAAATGGTCTATAATATGGACATATTATGTCCATGAAAATTCCAGAAATCAATCCTATCTTTGGTTGTTGTTTGTTTTATTTAAATGAAGATGATTATGGAAGAAAATATTACAAAGGAAGATTTAAGGCAATTTGGACTTCTTCTACAGGATAAGATGCAGCAATTATTTCTGCAATTGAATTGCAGTCAGAATGAATCTGTGGAGCCTCAATGGCTTAAAAGCAAGGCGGTCAGAAAATTACTTGATATTTCTGCTGGATCAGTCCAGAATCTTAGGATATCCCATAAAGTGCGTTTTAGGAAGGTTCTTGGATCGTATTATTATAACAGGGAAGATCTTCAAAAACTTTTTGACGATGAAGAATAATAATCGATTAAAAGAAAAGCAGATTATGTGGTACTTGTCAATTTATATTAATGATCCTGTGCTTAATGTCTGGCATTTGTCAATTTTGACAGCGATACTTGGATTGGGGTATAGGCAAGGGGAGAGAAGGAAGATAAAAGTAAGCCGCAGCAAAATTATGCAGTTGTCGCATGTGAACACTCTGCCTACTTATCACAAGTACTTTAAGCAGCTTCAAGATTTAGGATACATTAAATACACGCCGTCTTACCATCCAGGTTATAAAAGTGAAGTAAAACTATGCAAGAAGAGGTTATCTCAAAATATTTGAGATAACCTCTTTTTTATTTGAATATATCTTGAAATTATAGATCAAGAAGAAATATTGTATTTCTTTTTGATGGCCTCTATTTCTTTTTCCAGTCTTGTGAGAACAGCCAAGTCCGGTTTGGATATTTTGGATTCAGCCTTGTTGAGCTTTTTATTCAGTATAGACATTTCACGTCCAATTGTCGCCTGTTCCGTGATAGCGTACGCTTCAGTCTGTTTGACAGAGGAATGTCCAAGAAGTTCCTTTACAACATTAATTGGGACATTGTTATTAAGAGTCACCGTACTTCCGAAAGTCCGGCGGGCCATATGAGTGTTTAGAGTAAAAGGAAAACCGCATAAGTTTGCAACTTCTTTCAGATACTCGTTCATTTTCTGATTGGAAGAAACCGGCAGTACGGTGCCACGTTGAACACAGAGGGGGTGGTCTTTATACTTTTCAATTATTTTTAGTGCCTGAGGAAGCAGAGGTACATTAAATGAAGAATTGGTTTTTTGTCTTTCCGACATTATCCATAGGTTGCCGTCAATTCCTTTCTTAATATCAGTTTTCTTTAATTGATACGCATCAATATAAGCCAGTCCTGTATAGCATTGGAATACAAACACATCTCTTACTACATCAAGTCTGTCTGTGCTGAAATAATGTTTCTCCAGTTCATATAATTCCTGCGTTGTAATAGGTTTCTTTACCAGTTTTGTTTTGCGTCCCTTAAAGTTTTTGAACGGATCTTTACTGATAATTTCATTGTCAATGGCTCGGATAACAATTTTCTTGAAGTTGGCAATGTATTTAAGGGTTGTATTATTGCTGCAGTCACGGACTGTTCTCAGATAAAACTCGAAATCCTTTATAAATTCCAGATTTAATTCAGCAAATTCTATATCTGCTGTTTTAAATTTAACCTTGATGAAGGATGTAAGATGGTTTTTGGTAATTGTAAAGCGTTCAAGCGTGCCTTTTGCATATCCTTTTCCAAGCAGCGCTTCCATCTCATCGTTGTGCTTTTGGAATTCTTCAAGCACTTTCACCTTTGGTGCAGTTCTTCCCAGAACCTTATCCATCACTTTTTCGGCTGTGATGGATGTGCCGCCATACATCATTTCCGTTTTGATTTCATTAATTTTAAGGGTCAATGAATCCAAAAAGAAGTTCAGCGATTTCGCATCTTCCTTGCTGCCGACTGCTCTTTCCATTTTCTGATCCCACCGGGTCATATCCCATTTTCTTTTGGTTGATGCCTCCTTTGGAGTCCCGTCTACTGTAATTCTAAAGTAAACGGTTCTAATCTTACTGTCATTGCGGGGGATTTTCAAGAAGAAAACCAACCCAAAACTGCTTTCTAACATAATTCAATGTTTTAGGATTAATAAATGTAGAATTATAGCGTCAAAAAAACAAGTCGTTAACCTCCTTAACCCCTCTGTTTAAAAGGGATTAACCCAAATTCTGTGGCACATTTTGGCGACACCTGAATGTGCCACGATTTTGCCATAGAAATTTTGGGTACTTTTATAAAAATTGAAAATGCCGTAAAATCAAAAAAGCCTGCGAATCTTACGATTTGCAGGCTTTACCACGTTTTTTGCGGGTTTTTGAAAAGATTGAAAAACTTTTGTTTTCGCTTCTTTTACCCTTTTGGTGGGGAGAGCAGGATTCGAACCTGCGAAGTTTTCACAGCAGATTTACAGTCTGCCCTCGTTGGCCGCTTGAGTATCTCCCCAGATCTCAGCTTTGTTGCGCTTTGTTGTTCTAAGCGGTTGCAAATATAGTAACGTTTTTCATGTTTGCAAACAAAAATCGAACTTAATTTTAAGTTATTTTAAAGTTATTTTTTAATTCGTTGGAATTGAATAAAATAAAAAAATCTCCACTAGGGAGATTTTTTTATTTATTTTAAAATGTAGGATTATTTTGCGAGCAGTTCTATAATTTTTGCTTTCAATTCCGGACCTCTTAAGTCCTGAGCAACCACTTTTCCTGATGCGTCAAGAATAAAAGTTGCCGGAATAGATTCAACATTATATTGTTTCGCAATTGGCTCGTCCCAGAATTTAAGATTGGAAACATGTGTCCATGTTAAACCATCTTTTTCGATAGCATCTTTCCAGTTTTCAGCATCTTTATCTAAAGAAACTCCAACGATGTTTAATCCTTTTGCATGTAGCTCTTTATAAATAGCTACAACATTTGGGTTTTCTTTTCTGCATGGTCCGCACCATGAAGCCCAAAAATCAACGATAGTTACTTTGCCTAAACTTTCTTTAAGCGAAACTAATTTTCCTTCCGGATTAGGCGCAGAAAAATCTGCTCTTCATTTAGCGCTGCCAACCGGAGGAGCTGATGCACCAACTGCAGGCATTTTTGCTTGTCCTAGTCTTGTTTTGATTTCTTTACCAGGAGTTGTGTTTTTAACAGATTCGTCTAAAGCATTGTATAAACTCTCTGTTTTTTTAATATCGTTGCTTGGATCATTAATCATACTCTGAATAATCAATGCAGAAATATAAGATTTTGGATGTGTTTCAGCGTAAGCTACATATTTCTTTTTAGTGTTAGCTTGAACTTCTGTCTGAATTTGCATGTATTGTTTCATCAAGCCGTTGATAGTTGCCGTATCCTGAGCTTTTTGAGCATCCTGCATTTTTGTTGTATTCTTTTTCTGGAAATCAATTAAGCTTTTTTGAGTTTTTGTTAAATCCTCATTGAATTTTGAATACTCTTCATTATTGTAAGTTCCTGAAACTTTAGATTTATGAATACTGTCTTTGTCTATTTCGATATTGATTTCTCCCGTTTCTAGGATAAAAGGGAATGGCTGGTTTGCACCCTGAATGATTAAGGTATGGAAAGCTGGTTCTGTAACTTTTCCTTTTATTTCAAATTTTCCATTTTCAACTTTTACTGTATCAAGCGGAACTGCCATTCTTGTTGTTGGATCCTGACCTTGAAGAATGATTGTTTTTCCGTTTTCAATTCCTTTTGCAGTACCTGTAATTAGGTATTCTCCGTCTTTAACTTTGCTGCAAGAAATGATAGCTGCAGAAGCTGTAAGTAAAAAAAGTATTTTTTTCATTATAAAAAATTAATTAGTTAATTGATTTGTGCAACAAAAGTATCTAAAATTATAAAACATATAGAATTTTGTAACCTAAAATTTTGTTATAGTTTTTTTATGTCTAATTGTCCTGTAATCAAGGGTTTTGAAGTATTTATTTCATTTAAAACTCTTGTTCTGTTTTTGTTTCTAAGGCTAATATAGGATTTTTTTCATAGTTGGGCATAAAAAAAGCACTCTGTAAGAAGAGTGCTTTTTGAATTATTTTAGAATAGTTTTATTCCTGATTTGTTTTCTTTCTCCATGTAAAAGTGTTTAGAATATGTCTTTTTGCAAATCTTCCCGGAGAATCAGCGTTTACCATTTTTACGTAAGTTGCTTTAGGAACGCTGATGTATTCGTAAACACTTCCGTTAGAGAAATCAATAATCAAACGTCCTTCTACAAATTTATAATCTGTAATAGTACAAGTTGAGATTGTTTCTGTGTATTCTGGTAAATTAAGTTTGATTGTATCAGGATGAATACTTACTAAAAAATGGTAAGCTTCAATAATTGTTTTACTTTTTTCTTCTGCAGCTTTCAAACCAGCTTCATCACCTACAAATTTATCAGGATGAGATTCTTTCATCGCATTACGATAAATTGTTTTTAAATCTTTTAACTCTGCAGTTTTTTCTACATTCAGTAATTTACGGTATTCAACTATTTTTTTCATAAATAAGGTAACTTCTTGTCTATTAGTTCGAAATGAGTGTTTTTACTTCAAAACGACAAATTTTTTGCAAAGGTACACTTTTTTTTAACTTTTCAGTTTTCATCTAAAAAAAATCTGAGCTATGATTACATTATACGTAAGAAAATGACAACTCACTTAATATAATTAATTTTCCGGCTTATGATTAGCCTTGTCAAAATTTTTAGATTTCTTAGGATATTTATTATAGCTGATGTCGCTTGGGTTTTCGATTACAGATTTAATGGTGATCCAGTCTCCAACCTTAAAATTGGCATCTGCAATCTTATAATCTAAAAGATATTCACCACAGAAATAATTGTTGTTTTCATCTTTTTCGATAATTCCGGTGTAAACTCCTTTTTGAGGCATTTTTTCTTGTGAATTCTTAGACATAGTTTTTAATTTAAAATTTAAATGCAAAGTTAATCAATTTAGGTTTGTTTTAGGGAGTTCCCGACAATCTGAGTATATTTGCATATGCAGAAAAATTTTAAGCCGCATCCAAATTCTTTTAAAAATACCTTTTGTGTTTTTAAAGAAGTGCCGGCAAATGAAATTGAAGGTTTAAAAAAACAGTTCGAAAGTAAGGCCGGGAGTTCTTATTATTACACACAAAATGGAATGTATCGCGTATCCAATCATTGGGGAAGACTCGCCAACAGTAAGTGGCGCCTGATTGTGCTTGAGCCTGAAACCGAATCAAAAACAAAGATTGGTTTTGCGGCATGGAATGAATTTTATCCTGATAATGCCGAAGAGAAGCTGTATTATATAGAAGCCGATTTTGATAAAAATCTTGCCAATTATCAGCATAAAAATAATCCGGAATATGATGGGAAAGCTGTTTTAAGAACCAGTTTTGAAACTGCAAAGCGTTTAAAACAAATTAGAAATCTGCAGCAACTGACATCATGGGCAAAATATTTTGATTATGATGATATAGCCGATTTAAGGAAACAGATTATCAACGAATTGATTTTTACGGAAAAAAGTTTAGAAGAAATTAAAAGAGAAATATAATGGGACGCAATAACGAACGAAATATTAAAATTCACAATGACAAATTGCATAAAGCCCAGGCTAAGAAAAAACAAGCTGAGGTTTCACGCAAAGAAAAATTAAAAGAAATTGTGAAGAAATTCAACGAAAATAAAAATCCTGAGGAATAAAATAATGTTTTAGGTTTCAAGTTTGAACCCTAACCTTAAACCTGAAACAAAAAAAACAAAAACAAAAATATATGAATTCAAAATTTGAGACTTTAAAAGCCAGTGTACAGGAAATCATTGATTTGATTGCTGTAAAAAATGATAGAGAAGCCAATAATAAATTACTTGAAGTAAGTGAGGTTTTAGACGAAATGCTGGATTTTGCCGAAGAAGATGAAGAGTTAAGAGAAATCAGCAGATATCAGGTTTTGTTAAATCAGCTTCATGTAAAGATTAATGGAGAGGAAGAAGTAGGTGGCGGCGATGCATAAATGCTTTTGTGATACAGGATTGGAGTTTGAAGACTGCTGTGGATTATATCTTCAAAAAAAACAAAAAGCACCAACGGCTCTGGCTTTAATGCGTTCAAGATATTCTGCTTACGCGACTCATAATGCCAATTATCTTTTAGAAACTACTTATATTTCTGAAAGAAAATATTATTCAAAAGCTGAAATTTTAAATTGGGCACAGGCTAATAAATGGCAGAAATTAGAAATTTTAAGCTTTACAGAAAATACAGTTGAGTTTAAAGCTTATTTTTTAAATTCAAGTAATGAACCAACAATACATTATGAATTTTCGACTTTTAAATTGGAAAATAAAGAATGGTTTTATGTTGACGGAAAGTTTGAATAATTATTATATCTAACACTGTTAGTTCAAGTTTTTGGTTAAATATTTTAACTAAAAATTAATAAACGTTTCGTTTTTCATAATTCTAAAAAAACGTAATTTTAAAATTATGAAAAACGAGTTTAAAAAAGGATTTTATTTCAAGTCATACGAAGCTCCGTTTCAGTCTCCGTTTGAAAAACTTTTTGGTATTTTCAAAGAGCTGATCACTCATACTTCGGGAGATTTTGACGAAGCAATAAGCTGGCTTCGGGAGCTGGATATTGAATATAAACTAACCGACGAAAATTACACAATCGATGATTTTATCGAAGATTTAAAAAAGAAAGGTTATATAAAAGACGAAGTCAAAGAAGACGGAACAAATGGTCTTGGAATTACTGCCAAAACAGAACGTGCGATTCGTCAGCAGGCTTTGGATCAGATTTTTGGAAATCTTAAACGTTCCGGTAACGGAAATCACAAAACAAAACATGCCGGAAATGGTGACGAACATACCGGAGAATTTCGTGAATTTAATTTTGGTGATGGCTTAGAACGTATTTCGTTAACTGAAAGTCTGCGAAATGCCCAGATTAATAATGGTGTCGAAAGTTTCATGCTGACTGAAAATGATTTGATTGTTGAAGAAACACAGTACAAAGCACAAATGAGTACTGTTTTAATGATTGATATAAGCCATAGTATGATTTTGTACGGTGAAGACCGAATCACGCCTGCCAAGAAAGTGGCAATGGCTTTGGCCGAATTGATTACAACCCGTTATCCAAAAGATACGCTGGATATTTTGGTGTTTGGAAATGATGCCTGGACAATTCCTATTAAGGATCTGCCTTATCTGCAAGTTGGACCTTATCATACCAATACAGTGGCCGGACTTCAATTGGCAATGGATATTTTACGTCGAAAACGAAATACCAACAAACAGATTTTTATGATCACCGACGGAAAACCAAGCTGCGTTCGTGAACGTGATGGTTCCTACTACATGAACAGCAATGGTCTCGATGAATATATCGTAGATAAATGTTATACACAGGCACAACAAGCCAGAAAATTGCATATTCCCATTACGACTTTCATGATTGCAAACGATCCGTATTTGCAGCGTTTTGTAAATCATTTTACAGAAGCCAATCAGGGTAAAGCATTTTATACAGGATTAAAAGGTCTTGGTGAAATGATTTTTGAGGATTATGAAACAAATAGGAAGAAGAGAGTTAGATAGTTTTCAGTCTCAGTTTTCAATGTAGAGACGCACTGCAGTGCGTCTAACACAAAGCAAATCAAAACAATAAAATAGATATTTCAATAAAATGGAAATAAACAACATAAAAACATTAGGACAGTTAAAAGCTGCAGGATATAAAAGTATTAGTATTAAGGACGAATTGCGAAATAACCTTCGTGAGAAAATAAAAGCGGGAAAACCAGTTTTTGAAGGTGTTCACGGATTTGAAAATACAGTAATTCCGGAATTGGAACGTGCTATTCTTTCTCGTCATAATATTAATTTGTTAGGGCTTCGCGGACAGGCCAAAACACGTCTGGCGCGTAAAATGGTAGAATTACTGGATGAATATATTCCGTTTGTAACAGGCTCAGAAATCAATGACGATCCTTTTCATCCAATTTCACGTTTTGCAAAAGATTTAATCGGGGAAAAAGGTGATGATACCCCAATTTCATGGCTGCACAGAGGTGAACGTTTCTTTGAAAAACTGGCGACTCCGGATGTTACAGTTGCAGATTTGATAGGGGATGTTGACCCTATAAAAGCTGCAAATTTAAAATTATCCTATGCAGATGATCGTGTAATTCATTTCGGAATGATTCCGAGAGCAAACCGCAGTATTTTTGTGATCAACGAGTTACCAGATTTACAAGCCAGAATTCAGGTTGCATTATTTAATATTTTACAGGAAGGCGATATTCAAATTCGTGGATTTAAATTAAGAATGCCGCTTGATATGCAGTTTATTTTCACAGCAAATCCGGAAGATTATACAAACAGAGGAAGTATCGTAACACCTCTGAAAGATAGAATTGGTTCGCAGATTTTAACGCATTATCCTGAAAGTGTAGAAATTGCCAGAACGATTACAGAACAAGAAGCTAAATTAGATCAAAATCAAAGTGATATCGTTTATGTTCCAAATTTAGCCAGAGACATTTTAGAGCAAATTAGTTTTGAAGCGCGTGAAAGTGAATATATTGATAATAAAAGCGGTGTAAGTGCCAGAATGAGCATTACGGCTTTTGAAAATTTAATAAGTACAGCAGAACGCCGCGCTTTAAAATCGGGAGCAGATAAAACAAATCTTCGTTTATCTGATTTTATAGGTATAATTCCGGCTATTACAGGAAAAGTAGAATTGGTTTACGAAGGAGAGCAGGAGGGAGCTGCTGTTGTGGCTCAGCATTTAATAGGTTCGGCAATTCGAACTTTATTCCCATCGTTTTTCCCTAAAATTGAAAAATTAGAAAAACCGGGAGAAAAAACACCTTATTCAGATTTAATTGAATGGTTTTTTGCAGAAAGCGGCTTCGAATTATTAGATGATGCTTCAGATGCTGAATATCAGGCCGTTTTAGATGAAGTTGCTCCTTTGGATATTCTCTTAAAAAAATACCAGCCGCAATTGGATAAAAATGATCAGTATTTTGTAAAAGAGTTCATTTTGTGGGCTTTGGTAGAATATAAAAAATTAAGTAAAGATCGTTTTGCACAGGGACACCAGTTTAAAGATATGTACGGAAGTTATATCAGTAAATTATAAATGGTTAATTGTTATGATTATTATTTCGTTTAAACCCGGCAGATTTTTAAAATCTGCCGGTTTTTTTATGTTCAGCGATCTTTGTCAAAGTTTTAAACTTTGACAAAGATTTATATGGAATCAGAAATATTTAAAACCTATTTTTACAGCTAAAATTTAATTCTATGTTATTTCTTGTTTTAAGCATTTTGTGCAGTGTAACAGTTGGCGTGATTTTTAAAATAACGCGAAAATACAATGCAGATCCAATTCAAATTATAGCTTTCAATTATATAATGGCAATATTGCTTTGCTATTTCACTTTTAGCCCGGATTTGCATGTTGTACATTCAGATGCGCCATGGAATATTTATACTGCAGTTGGTATTTTACTGCCTGTTGTTTTTCTTTTTTTGTTTGCCTCCATAAAACATATGGGAATCGTAAAAACAGATGCCGCGCAGCGACTTTCTCTCTTTATTCCAATAATTGCGGCCTGGCTGATTTTTAAGGAAGAATTCAATTCATATAAAGTTATCGGATTAATTATAGGATTTGCCGCGCTTTTATTCATCTTAAAAAAGCAATCGGGAAACGAGAAAAACAACTGGATTTATCCGGCAGCTGTATTTTTAGGTTTTGGAATTATTGATATTCTCTTTAAACAAATTGCGCTTTTTACAGCTTTGCCTTATACAACCTCATTATTTATAGTTTTCGATATTTCACTGGCGGTTTCTTTACTGGTAGTTGTTTATCATGTGGTAATAAAAAAAGTAAAACTGAATTCCATAAATATTCTTTTTGGAAGCTTAGTGGGGATTTTCAACTTCGGAAATATATTATTTTACCTAAAAGCACATAAAGCTTTCGCTGAAAATCCATCTACTGTTTTTGCCGGAATGAACATGGGTGTGATTGTTTTAGGAAGTCTTATTGGTTTGCTTTTTTTCAAAGAAAAATTATCCAAAATCAATGTTTTAGGGCTCGTTTTAGCTTTAATTGCCATTGTTTTTATCGTGAAATCTCAATTTTGATGTTTTTTTAAATCTCTTAATTCATTAATTTACAAGGGTTTTTAATATTAAATTTATATTTCTGAAAATAAACTCTACTAATTCTATAGAATTTATAAATAATATTTTATAGATTTGCAATAACAATGAAAAACTATAGTCTAAATATCATCCCGTTTATGTGCAGTCTGACGATGTGCTGCATTTCAAACAATGCGATGAAATGGCGTTAATAGAGAAAGTACTTGTTAGTTATTTTTTTTTTAGCCTTTCATGCACCATGAAAGGCTTTTTTTAGGAACTATTTAAAAATAAATAAAAATGAGATCGAATAGAAACACACATAGCATGATGCATTGCTGCCAGATGAAAATTCCGTGTTGCATGTGCTGCTGCTGATTTTTATTCAGAAATACATTTCATTAAGTCCAAATCGATAAACCAAAAAAATAAAAAGTAAATACTATGAGTGCAGAAATTATAAAACAGAATCCTTTTCAATCGATGATTGACAGGTTTAATATAGCAGCCGATATTCTGAAATTAGATGAATCTATCAGGCAAAAGCTGCAGCGTCCTGAAAAACAAATTGTGGTCAATTTTTCTATAACATTAGATAACGGAACCGAGCAAAATTTTGAAGGATATCGCGTAATTCACAACACGGCTTTAGGTCCCTCAAAAGGCGGAATTCGTTACGACAATGCTGTTAATCTTGATGAAGTAAAAGCATTGGCAGCCTGGATGACCTGGAAATCTGCCGTAACAGGAATTCCTTTTGGAGGAGCAAAAGGCGGCATTATTTGTGACCCGAAAAAACTTTCCAAAACAGAATTAGAAAAAATTACCAGAGCTTACACAAAAGCACTGGCTGATATTTTTGGTCCTGAAAAAGATGTTCCGGCACCGGATATGGGAACAGGCCCTGATGAAATGGGCTGGCTGATGGATGAGTTTTCATTGGTTCACGGCAAAACAATTCATGCTGTTGTAACCGGAAAACACCTGCATTCAGGAGGTTCATTGGGCAGAGTAGAAGCAACAGGAAGAGGAGTGAGCATTATTACTCTGCTTGCACTTGAAAAGTTAAAAATCAGAGCGGCAAGATCTACAGCTGCCATTCAGGGATTTGGAAATGTTGGCTTGCATTCGGCCTTGTTTTTATATGAAAAAGGAGTTAAGATAGTTGCCGTAAGTGATGTTTCTGAAGCATTTTATAATCCGGACGGAATTAATATTCCGGAGTTGATTTTATATTACAATCTGAATAACAAAAACATTAAAGGTTATCCAAATTCTGTTGCCATCAAACATGAAGATTTATTGCTTTTGGATGTTGATGTTTTAATTCCGGCTGCAAAAGAAGATGTTATTACGCAGAAAAATGCAAAAGACATTCGCGCTAAAATAATTATTGAAGCTGCAAATGGCCCGGTATCTTCAGATGCTGATAAAATTCTGCATGACAATAATGTTTTAGTTGTCCCGGATATTCTGGCAAATGCAGGAGGTGTGACAGTTTCTTATTTTGAATGGCTTCAAAATTCATTATTGGAATCCTGGAGAATTCATCAAATTAACAAACGTTTAGAAGACATATTAGAAAAAGGTTTTGAAACGGTATTTAGAACTGCTGCCAAATACAATGTAACGCCGCGAATTGCTGCTTATATTATCGCTTTGAAAAAAGTGGCTGATACACAATCTGTTAAAGAAGTGACTTTAGAAGCTGATAATTATAAACAAAACTAGATTAATAAAAATTCAGACTATTTTCATCGGTTAATATTAATGTATTTCTATTTGATATTGGATTGATGAAAATGTCTTTTTTAGTTTAATTGATTGTCATTTAGTTTTTTAAATCGAAAAGTAATTTTTAAAAATGAAAAATATTAATTTTCTTGCCTTTGCAATGCCCGCTTTTTTTATTTTTTTATTTCTGGAATATAAGCTGGCACAACGAAAAAAGAGACCTGAAATTTTTAATTATGAAAGTTCTGTTTCTAATATAAGTATTGGAATTGCAGAACGATTGATTAATTTGTTTGTTGCTGCAAGCTTTTATCAATTGTATTATTTGATTTATGATAATTACAGGATTTTCAATATTCCGAGTAATTTTTTAGTCTGGATTGCCTTGATTCTCGCCACAGATTTTGTATGGTACTGGTACCACAGATTAGGACATGAAGTCAATTTTTTCTGGGCAGCACATATTGTGCATCATCATAGTGAAGAATTTAATTTTACGGCCGCAGCCAGAATTACAACTTTTCAGGCCATAATAAGGACTGGATTTTGGTGTGTACTTCCTCTCGCCGGGTTTCATCCTACAATGGTTATCACAATGCTGGTTGTTCATGGTGCTTATTCTTTCTTTACTCATACACAGCTCGTTGGAAAAATAAAATGGCTGGAATATGTTTTTGTAACACCTTCAGTGCATGGTGTTCATCACGCATCTGACGAAAAATACCTCGATAAAAATTACGGCGATATGTTTACATTTTGGGATCGTCTTTTTGGAACTTTCCAGGAAGAGGAAGAAAAACCCAAATACGGATTGACACATCCTTTAAAAAGCTACAGTTTTCTTTGGCAGCATTTTCATTATTATTTTGAAATATACGAATTGTGGAGACGCTCAAAAGGTTTTAAAGCAAGATGGAAAGCCGTTTTTGGAAGTCCTGCAAATATGGATCAGGATATCCGGCCTACATTAGAAAAACGTTTTCTTCAGGACAAATGCAATCCGCATCAAAGACTTCGCTTTCGAAACTATCTTTATATACAATTGGGAATTTGTACCTTATTATTAACTGTTTTTACGTATTATTTTGATATTCTGGAAACTTACGATAAAGTCTTTGTTTTATCAGTTATTATAATCACTTTAATAAATTGCGGCGCAATACTAGAGCAGCGAAATTGGATTTATTATCTTGAATATACCCGCATTTTTATGATTACCACTTATTTTCTTTACGAAAGAGACTTAGCCATATTTTTCTTTGTTCCGCTTGCGGTTATGATTTTTGCAGAACAATTATTTTCGTTGAGCAGATATTATCAAAATATGATTTTACAATTGGAGTCTGCAGAATAAAAAGACAATATTTAATAGTGATTTAACGCCTGTTTGTCATTTCGACGAGGGAGAAATCTCCGCAACAAACTCTACAAAGATTAGATTCTCGTTGCAGAGCTACTTACGGAGATTTCTCCTTCGTCGAAATGACAAGATTGTGCAAAATATAAAAAAACTTAGAACCTTAGCATCTTAGAACCTTAGCACCTTAGCACCTTAGCACCTTAGCACCTTATATAGTTTTAATCGCCATAATTTTCTCTTCAAAAGTATCTTTAAAGTCTGATTTACTTTTAATTCTGGTTTTGTAGGTGTAAATGGTAGCTACAGAAAGTTCCAGAAATTCAGCCATTTGGCTGCTGTCCTGAATTCCCAGTCGGTAAAGGGCAAAAATGCGTAATTCTGTATTTAAAAGTTCCCCTTTTTTTACAATACATTTATGATCGTTTGGAAATAAATTATTAAAATCCGTCACAAAAGTGGGAAACAATTTCAGGAAGATTTCATCAAACTGGTGAAAAAGATTTTCCCTTTCTTCCTTTACATTGTAGCGTTTGAGGCTCGCAATAACTTCATCTGTTTTTTTAGTAATGATTTTATGAAGCGTACTTTTCTGAATATGGTCAATCTTATTAATGAAAGCCGAAGTCGCTTTAATAAAATACGTAATATATTCCTCTTTAATAGCATTTGCTTCGCTCAGGCTAATATTCATTTCCTGAAGCTGCGCATACGACGACGCCATTATTTTTCTCGCTTTGTTTTTCTCTTTTAATTGCTTGAAAATAATAATCGAAAACAAAATAATAATAAGCGTTAAAATGGTCAGCAAAATAATAATCCTTTCCAGTTTATCATTTTTATCTTTTACGTTATTTAACTGCGCTTTTTCGATAATAGGCAATATAGACGAAATTTCAATTTTGCGATGTCTGGCGTTGTAAAAAGTGGCGTCGTCCATTGCGATATTAATATATTCGTTTGCTTTGTCCAGATATCCCATTTTAAAGAGTTCATTGGCCAGATTTCGAAGGGCAACAGTTTCTTTCGTTGCGTTTTTAACATCGGCTATAGCGGCGAGTGCGAGATATTGAATCGCTTTTTTTGTATAACCTCTTTCAGAATAAATATAACCAAGACTTGAGGTTGCAATTCCGTAATAATCAGGAGGTAAATTGTAATTGTTGATCCAGTAGCTAAAAGCAAATTCGGCACCGCGCCAGTCTTGCTGTTTTAGACGTTTTAAGCTTTCGGCAGCCCAATATTCATTGGTATTGGTTCCAATTAATTCTAAAGCCTTTTTTAGAAAATGATTTCCCTGCTGCACATAATGAATATTAAAACGCTGGTCACGGTTATAATCGGCAAGATCATAATACGCTCGGGCTTTTATATTATAATATTCAAATTTGTTTTTTTGATCCAGTTTTTGATCGTCAATTACATTCAAAGTATCAATTGCTTCCTTAAAAAGTCCTGAAGAAAGTAAAACGAAACCTTCTTTGATTCGGCTTTTGGCTAAATATTTTGGATCTTTTAAAACTTTGGCCTTGATTTTTGATTCTTCTAAATAATAATAAGCCGAGTCGTATTTGAATGATTTATATTCCTCAAATAATGCCATATAAGTATTGTACAGCTCTTCATTATTCTGGCTGACCGTATATTTTGAAACGTTTCTTTTTAAAGCTTCAATTTTGCGATATTTCTGTTTTAAGTAAACTTCTTTTTTTAGCAGTACATTATCTAATTCTTCAAGAATTGGATTTGTCTCTTTCGCAGTTAGAGAAAAACCCGCAATGAAAAAATATAGAACAAATATTTTTTGCATGGTTGTAATGTGGTTTTAGGGTAAGATAATTATGGTTTTGAGTTAATTCGTTTAAAGCAAAATTACTTAAAAATGATGATTAGCGGTTTTTAAGAATATTGAGAGCAGATTTTTACGGTTTCATCTATAATCCTGCTGTGTAAGTCTTTAAGCAGTCTTAAAATGTTAAAAGTACTCTATTAATTTGCAATTATACAATAAAAAGCAATTATATATATATATAGTGAAAAAATAATCACATAAAATTTTCATATTGTCATATTTACCATTATTAATAGCGTATTTTGATCTAAACAAGACCTTGATTTTTATC
Source organism: Flavobacterium sp. Root901 (assembly GCF_001429765.1). Taxonomy (GTDB): domain Bacteria; phylum Bacteroidota; class Bacteroidia; order Flavobacteriales; family Flavobacteriaceae; genus Flavobacterium. The sequence goes on along the minus strand of NZ_LMJB01000007.1, from coordinate 428,044 downwards.
TTTTTTATTAAAATTTAATGAATTGATAATCAATTATTTAATTACGAAAACGTTTGAATTATATCTTGATTTTTAGCAGATATTTTTTTTTAGATTTATTTAACATCTAGTTTCGTACTGTCCTTTTTAGAGGATGAAAAACTAACAAAAACCAAAAATTTATGAGAAGTAAAAGTTATTATTGGTTAGCTCTATTGATGTGTTTTTTCGCGATTAGCTGCGACAATACAGAAGACGGAAGCTACGTTGATCCGATTACGATTTATGAAAAAGTAAATGGAAATTGGGGATTAACAAATCTGAAAATGGTTGACGAATTTGCAAAAGCAAATAAGATCGAACCAAGCGAAGAAAACCTGAGTACTTTTTTTAACTACGAAGATTTTAAAATCAATTTCAGCGTAGACGAAAAAAACAGACCTACAAGTTATGAAGTGACAGGCAATGTTCCTCCTTTATTTGCTCCAAAAGGCTACTGGGAATTAAGCTCAGATTTTCAACAGACAAATGCCAGCGCAGTAAGAATCTACCTGTACAGCGACGCTGCAAAAACTCAAAAAACAGACGAACTTAGAGTAACATCAGTTCCGGGAAGTAATGACGAAATGGAATTTCAGTTAGTGCATTCTTCAGGAGGAACTCCATTTGTGACTTATGTATTCAAATTAAATGCTATTAATTAAAAAGTAATATGAAAAAATTTCTATATACAATTTTACTTGCCCTTTTGATGGCTCCTAATTTTACTAAGGCACAAGAAGCCGCAGGAGCTGTGGGACCTATGTCATCATTTCCGGTTGTTTACAAATATGATGAAAAAGTTACATGGTACTTTGATCTTTCCGGAACTACGTTTGCAGAAAACGAAGATTTATACATCTGGATCTGGTCTCCGTCTGAGCCGGATGCAGGAAACTGGGAAAACTCATCTGATTTTGCCAAACTAAAATATGAAGGAAACAAAATGTGGAGCTTTACTTTAACTCCAACTTTATATTTTTCTAAAACTCCGGAAGAAATTGCAGCAAGCGCAGGATTTTGGTTTCGTCTGAAAAACAAAAACGGTTCTAAACAAAGTGATGTGGCGAATATGCCATATACTGATTTTTCTTCTTTCTACACTGCAAATGAATTAATCAGGGCTTATCCGACAAAACCAACTTTAGATAAAGGAGTAAGTATCTTATTTAATGCCAATTTAGCTCCTGGATTTGCGGGTGCAACGAGTGTGCATATTCATAGCGGATTGAATAATTGGGATATTAAACAAGAATACCAGTCATGGTTACCGGATATTGTTGAAAAAACCAAATTAAAAGATTTAGGAAACGGATTCTACAAAATGGATTTAGTTCCAAAAACATACTACAATGCACCAGACGGTTATGTAATGGAAAATTTAGTTTTCCTTATGGTAAAAGATGACTGGGCAGGAACAATTCCGGATCAGGTTTTATATGCTGGAGCTTACGAACCGCCGCCAGCACCGGTATTTGGATTTTTCCCTTTGCAAATCAGCCAGAAAGACTTCTTAGGAATGTCCAGAAAAAACAACGAACCGGGAGTAAACAAATTAATTTACACTATTACAGCCGGTGCAAAAACAATTTCTGGTGAATTTAGCGGAGGAACTGCAGAGATAAAAGGATTTGTGAATTTGGTTTCAGAACTTAAGGATTCTCCTGTTTTAAGTGAAATTCATGTTTTGGTAAAAGACAATAAAGACAAAACGATTTCAGACACGACAATTCCTCTTAAAACCTTAGACAAATAATTCACTATCAAATTAAAACATCATTCTAATGAAATAAGCATAATCCTAAATTAGTCGTTGAACAAATATTGGATATGCGAATTACATATGACTGATAGAAAAACAATAAATAACTACATATGAATAGTAAAAATAAAAAAATAGTCCTGCATCAAATGTGGACTACTAAATCGCTGGTATTCATGATTTTCATGCTTTTTCTTTCGGCAGGAATGTTTGCTCAGGGAAAAAAGCTGGTAACAGGTACCGTTTACGACAATTCTGGTACGGTGTTGCCGGGCGCATCGGTAATTGAATCCGGAACAAGAAATGCAACGACTACAGATTTTGACGGGAAATTCAGTCTTGAGGTAGCCGTAGGAAGTTCAATCGAAGTTTCTTTCATCGGATCAACAACTCAAAAAGTACAGATAACAGCTGCTTCTTCAAAATTAGAAGTTCGTTTGCAGAACGACGGTTATCAATTGGCAGAAGTTCAGGTGGTTTCCGTTGGATACGGAACGCAGAAGAAATCTGATTTAACCGGAGCTATCTCAACTGTTACGGCAGATAATTTAGTAAAAGGAACAATTTCTTCTACTGAACAGGTTTTACAGGGAAAAGTGGCCGGATTAAATATCATTCGTCCTTCAGGTGATCCTGCTGCGGGTGCAACACTTCGTTTACGTGGAGGAACGTCATTAACAGCAAGCAATAGTCCGCTTATTGTAGTTGACGGAATTGCAGGTGTAGATATTAATGTGGTTCAGCCTTCAGATATTAAATCAATTGACGTTCTTAAAGATGCTTCTGCGACAGCTATTTATGGTTCGAGAGGAGCAAACGGAGTTATCATTATTACAACAAAATCTGGGACAAAAGGAGTTTCTGTTGTTTACAGCGGTTTATCAAGCGTGGGTTATGTGGCTGATAATTTAGATCTTTTATCTGCCAATCAATGGAGAGGTTACGTTCGTCAGTCAGGAAACATGGACGCTGTTGACTACGGCGGAAACACAAACTGGCAGAAAGCAATCGAGCAGACTGCAATTTCACAATCACATACTTTAAGTATTAATTCTGGAAAAGCAGACAGCGGTTTTAGAGCTTCAATCGCATATTTAAATAATGAAGGCGTTATTAAAAAATCCGGTTTAGAAAGAATCAGCGGAAATGTTAGCGCTTATCAATATCTTGGAGACAACAAAGATGTAAAATTTGATATGGGTTTATTTGCCAATATCGATAAATGGCATCCAATTGATTACAGAATTTTTGAACGTGCATACAACTTAAACCCAACAATTCCGGTTTATGATGCTAATGGAAATTTTACTTCTGTAGGAGGAAATATCTATGAAAACCCGGTTGAAATTTTGACAAACAGAACAGTTGATAACGAAAGACACAGACTTTTAGGTTATTTTAAAACGGAGGTTAAATTCTTAAACGATTTTCAGGCAGTTGCCAATATTTCGTTAGAACATAATGCAGTAGCAGGCGGAACTTACAAACCAACTTATGCTATTATGGAAGGAAGAACGGAGGCAGGATATGCACAGAGAACATATGCAGAATATACAAATGCACAAGGAGAACTTTATGTAAATTATTCTAAAGTAATTGATAAACATACAATCAGTGCACTTGCCGGTTATTCTTATCTTGAAAATATTTATCAGGGATTTGGAGCACAAAGAAGCGGTTTCGTAACAGATGCTTTTGGATACAATAACTTAGGTGCAGGTTACAATTATCGTTTAGGAGATGTTTATTCTTATAAAGGAAAATCAAACCTTGTTTCTTTTTATGCTCGTGCCAATTACAATTACGACGGAAAATATCTGCTTACAGCGACAGTAAGACGTGATGGTTCTAGCCGTTTTGGAGAAAATAATAAATGGGGAACTTTCCCATCTGCCTCTGCAGCATGGAAAATTTCTAGCGAAGATTTTATGAGCGGTACAAAAGACTGGTTAGGATCTTTAAAATTAAGAGTGGGTTACGGAGTTACGGGTAATCAGGACGGAATTGGTGAATACAAATCACTTTCTATTTTAGGAGTTGGAAACGACAGTTACTACGATCCGGTTACAGGAACGTGGAGTTTGGCTTATTCTCCAAAACAAAACCCAAATCCGGATTTAAAATGGGAATCTACAAGACAATTGAACATTGGTATTGACTTTGGTCTTTTTGACAGAATCACAGGTTCATTTGAATGGTACCAAAAAAATACACACGATTTATTATATACTTATGAAGTTCCTCAGCCGCCATACCTGGTTGGAACTATGCTGGCAAACGTTGGAGAAATGTCTAACAAAGGAGTTGAACTTACTTTAAATGCTGATATTGTAAGAGGAGATAAATTTACCTGGAATGCTAATTTAACACTAGGACACAACGTTCAGAAAATTGAAAAATTATCAAATCCAACCTATAAAACAGATGTTATTTACAGTGGTTCATTGCACGGTTTAGCAGGTATGTCAGGACAATATTCTCAGGTTATTGCCGAAGGATATCCGGTGGGAACTTTCTGGGGATTCAGAAATGCAGGTCTTGATGAAAACGGGAAAATTCAGTACTATAATGCAGCAGGAAATGTTGTAGCAGAAAGTGCTTTAGTCGATGCTGATAAAACAGATTTAGGAAACATTCAGCCAGATTTGACTATGGGTATTGGAATGAATTTTACTTACGGAAATTTTGATCTTGGTGTTACAGGTTACGGAATGTTTGGACAAAAAGCTTTAAACGCCACAAACATGATGCTGAACGATCCTACAAGATTACCATCTTACAATGTACCGGATGATTTCTTAGGAAGCGGAATTACGTCTTCTCCAAAATATTCAGATTACTGGATCGAAGATGCGTCTTTCTTTAGATTACAGACACTTTCACTTGGATACACAATGCCATTAGGCTTTAAAAATTCAAAATTGAGAATGTACATCATGGGAGAAAACCTTGCTGTATTTACAAAATACAAAGGAGTAGATCCGGAGATTGGTTTAAATGCACAAGACGGTGTTGACCAGACAGGATTAGCAGCGCCTGGTATCGATAAGTACAACAATTATCCTCGTCCGACAACAATTTCTGTTGGATTAAATTTCACGCTGAATAACTAAGCGATTAACTCAAAAATATAAAAAATGAAAATCAAAATAACAGCAGCAATATTAGTAAGCATGCTTTTTACGATATCATCATGTACCGATTTGGACGAACAGTTATATGATAGAGTAGAAGATGGAAATTTTGGAAATACTCCAAAAGAAATTGATGCATTAGTTGGCGGGGCGTATTCATCGTTAAGAGGTTTCGCCGATGGAATTTCAAACAATTATCCAACCTGCGAATACGTATTCTTTTTGAATGAAACCGTTTCTGATGAAGCTACAATCCCTACCAGAGGAACAAACTGGTACGATGGCGGGCAATATCAGGATGCACAAAAACATACCTGGAAAGCAGATAACCGTATGATTCTTTCGGCGTGGCGTTACAACTATACCGGAATTGCAAAAATCAACTCCATCATTTATCAAATTGATAAATCGTCATTGACTGATAATGCAAAAGCACCCATTTATGCTGAGTTGAAAGCCTTAAGAGCCTATTACTATTATAATCTTTTAGATTTATTCGGAAATGTGCCAATTGTTATAGATTTTGCAGATACAGCGCTGCCTTCCAATTCTACAAGAAAACAAGTTTATGATTTTGTTGAAAAAGAATTAAAAGACGCCATTCCGCATTTAACCTCAAATGTGGTGTATTCTAAAATGACAAAAAATGTAGCATACGCACTTTTGGCAAGATTATATCTTAACTCACAAGCTTTTATAGGAACAGCTCGCTGGCAGGATTGTATCGACATGTGCCAAAAAATTTCAGGTTATACACTGGCTCCGGATTTCTTTGCCAATTTTGCCACTCAAAATGAGAAATCACCTGAAATTATTTTCGCTATTCCTTACGATTCAAAAGCAGGAACTGTTGGAAACTACATGAGTTCAATGTCTTGTCATTATCTTCATAAATTAACGATTTCTCCAGTTGGAGATTACCCTTGGAGTGCAAACGGAATGTGTGCACAGCCGGGAGTTTATTCTGCTTTTGCCGATACAGACAAAAGAAAAAAATGCATGATCGCCGGAGATCAGATCAATTTAGCAACCGGAACTGTAATTACAATGGATAACGGAGAGCCATTAACCTATACAGAAGAAGTTACAAGTGTTGCCGATGCTAAAGAAAACCAGGGTGTTCGTTTAGGTAAATACGAAATGAAAGCCGGAGAAACATGGGAGCGTGATCACGATTTAGTAGTAATTCGTTATGCCGAAATTTTAATGATGCAGGCAGAATGTTATGTTCGTTTAGGGTCTGCAGATTTAGCAAAACCATTTGTACAGCAGGTAACTGCACGTGCCGGAGAAGAAATGCCGGCAGTAATCGACCTGAACTTTATCGATCAGGAACTGCTTAAGGAATTTACTTTTGAAGGAAGAAGAAGAACAGACAATATCCGTTTTGGAACATTCTTCCAGCCATGGTGGGAAAAAGGAACAACTCCTGCCTACAGAGCAATTTTCCCAATTCCGAGCACAGTTTTAACAACAAATAAAAACCTGGTACAAAATCCTGGGTATTAGGTTCTCAATGTCAGTCTTCCATGTTGGTTAGTCGTGGAAGGCTGGCATATTTATAACATAGAAACTTTTTAAATTAAAAATTGAGAATTAAAAATTAAAAATATTTTAAGAATCATAATATTCTGAGTAATTTTTTTATGCAAATACAGCAGATTTTTAATTTTTAATTCTCAATTTTTAATTGCTTTTATCTGTGGCAAAAAATAAAATAACAAAACATCAATATGAAAAGATATATCACATTATTGTTTTTTGGGATAATGAGCATTGTAGTCGTTTCCGGATGCAGCAGCGATGACAAAAGTCCCGAAGAACCTGTAAAACCAGAAGTGCTTGCGCCTGTTGCAGTTGAAAAAACAAACAGCACCAAAATTTATGTTCATTACATGCCCTGGTTTGAAACCAATGAAAGCAGTGCCGATAAAAAATGGGGATACCACTGGACAATGGCAAACAAAAATCCGAATACTATAGGCGCAAATAACCGCAGGGAAATCGCTTCGTATTATTATCCTCTTATTGGGCCATATCATTCCGGAGATAAAAATGTGATTGAAAATCATTTATTATTGATGAAATATTCAGGAATTGATGGTGTTTTGATCGATTGGTACGGAACTTACGATGTTAACGATTACAGAATGGTAAAAGAAAACACAGAACAAATTATAGCAATGCTGGATAAAGTTGGACTGGAATATGCCATTGTTTACGAAGACAGAGTAACAACTAATGTGGTAAACGCCGGAAAAGCAATTTCTGTAACCAGCGCTGCGAAAACCGATTTAGCGTATATGGAAAAGAATTATTTTGATGATAAAAACTACATCAAAGTAAATGGAAAACCGCTGTTGCTAAATTTTGGTCCAATTGTATTGCAGACACCAGCCGAATGGACAAATGTTTTTAGCAGTATTACTACAAAACCAACTTTCCTGACACTTTGGGACCAGTCTGTAGAAGCCGGAGCAAATGCATCCGGAGAATATGCCTGGGTTTATAAAAACAGTACCTATCTAACGAATTTTTATACCAATACAAAACCAAAACTTTCTGCAGCAATTGGAAGTGCTTATCCCGGGTTTAAAGATTTTTATGCCGAAGGCGGAGGCGGAGCGGCAATTGGCTGGACTATTGACCATAACAATGGAGCAACGCTTGATGAAACACTTTCTTTAGCTAAAAATGCCAATTTAAATTACCTGCAGTTAATTACCTGGAACGACTTTGGTGAAGGAACAATGTTTGAACCAACAGTTGAATTTGGTTACACGTATATCGAAAAAGTAAAAGCATTTGCCGGAGTAAAAAGTACCGAATCTGTGTTTCCGGATATCAGCAAAATGTATAATCTGCGTATAGAAAAGAAAGGCAATGCAGATGCTCAGAATAAACTGGATCAGGCTTTTAATTATTTTGTTTCCATGCAGCCCGCAAAAGCAAAACAGTTAATAAACGAAATAAAATAAGAGTTGTAATTAATACAATTAAATAATGAAAAACATAAGATATAGATACTGTATAATTGCTTTAGCGTCAATATTAATTTACGCCTGCAGTGCTGGTACTAAAAAAACATACAAAATTACTTCTCCCGGAAAAAAAGCTGAATTAGTTTTTGAATTAACTGTTTCAGGGCAGCCTCAATACAGTTTTACTTCTAATGGAAAATCTGTTATAGAACCTTCTCTGTTAGGATTTGAATTTCAGGGAATTCAAAAAATGACAGATGGTTTTGAAGTGGTTTCCACCGAAGAAAAATCGGCTGATGAAACTTGGGAACAGCCTTGGGGAGAATTCAAAAAAGTCCGCGATCATCATAACGAATTGATTGTTCACTTAAAAGAATCAAAGGGAGAAGAACGTTTGGTTGATATTATTTTCAGGGTTTTTGATGACGGTTTAGGATTTAGATATGAATTTCCAAAACAGCCGCATTTAGGAAAAGTGAAAATCTCAAACGAAATTACTCAGTTTACTTTTAAATCTAATAATGATGTCTGGTGGATTCCGGTGCACCGCGAAAACAGTTATTACGAAAGTGAATACCGCAAAACATCAATCAGCAAAACCGATACCATAAATACTCCGGCAACTTTTGAAACAAAAGAGAATTTATACGTTGCGATTCACGAAGCCAATTTAACTGATTTTGCTTCAATGACACTTTTAAAAACAAGTGATAAACAATACAAAAGTGATTTAGTGCCTTGGGCAGATGGTGTAAAAGTATATGCAGAAACACCTTTTAAAACACCTTGGAGAACAGTTGTTGTAGGAAAAACGCCCGGCGATGTTGCGACTTCAACCATTATGCTGAATTTGAACGAACCTTCAAAAATTGAAGACCTTTCCTGGATTACACCTTCTAAATATATCGGAATCTGGTGGGGAATGCATTTGGAAAAATTCACTTGGGGACAAGGCCCAAAACATGGTGCTACAACAAAAAACACAAAAGAATATATTGATTTTGCTGCGAAAAACAATTTTGACGGCGTTCTGGTTGAAGGCTGGAACGAGGGCTGGGACGGTGACTGGACCGCTGACGGAAATGCTTTTAGCTTTGTAAAAGCTTATCCCGATTTTAATCTGGAAGAAATTACAAAATATGCAGCAATGAAAAATGTCCGCTTAATTGGACATCACGAAACTGCCGGCGCTTCTAAACATTATGAAAGCCAGCTTGAAGATGCATTTAAATTGTATCAGAAAATGGGAGTTAATTCTGTTAAAACGGGTTATGTAAACAAGTATCTGGATAAAAAAGAATGGCACGACAGCCAGTACGCATCCCGTCATTACAGAAAAGTAATCGAAACGGCCGCCAAATATCATATTATGATTGATAACCATGAGCCGATAAAAGGTACAGGAATTCAGCGTACTTATCCAAACTTTATGTCTCAGGAAGGCGGAAGAGGTCAGGAATATAATGCGTGGTCTGTAGACGGCGGAAATACACCGCAGCATTTAACGACTCTGCCTTTTACAAGAATGCTTTCCGGACCATTTGATTACACACCCGGAAATTTCAATTTTGATTATAAAACGCCTTCGGGCGCACGTGTACAAACTACTTTGGCCAATCAGCTTGCTTTGTATGTCATTATTTTTAGTCCGCTGCAAATGGCTTCAGATTTACCGGAAAATTATGTTGATAAACCAGAATTTCAATTCATTAAAAATGTTCCGTGCACTTGGTCTGATACTAAGGTTTTGGATTCTAAAATTGGAGAATATACTACCATTGTTCGTAAAGACTGGGACGAGAAAAACTGGTACTTAGGTTCTATCACAAACAAAGACGCAAGAGATCTTAAAGTAACTTTATCTTTCCTGGATAAAGGGAAAGAATATGAAGCCGAAATTTATGCCGATGGAGCCGGAGCCAACTATAAAACCAATCCATATCCTGTTACGATTTCAAAACAAAAGGTAAATAACCAAACCGTTTTAAATATCAAATTGGCAGCTGGCGGAGGAACAGCTGTAAAATTTACTCCAATCGAAAAATAAGTTAGTTTGAGTTAAGTTTGCTTGAATGAACCCGATATCCTCAAAAAGATGTCGGGTTTGTTTTTTAATTTTGTTTCAGGTTTTATAAACTTTAAATGGTTTGCGGTTGAATTAAACGTTAGAGTTAAACCTGAAACCTGAAACAAAAAACCAAAAACTCAATGTCTGTAAAACTTCACATGATTTCCAAAACTGTAAGTTGCTGCCAGACTAGGTCCATTGTATCCCCATTTGAAGTAACCGTCGAGTCGGGGTCTGGTTGCGTCAAGTCTGAAGTTTAAGCCTGTGTATCCGGCCGTTAGGCTGAAATCTTTATAAACATTATATAAAATCGATAAATTATAGCTGATAATCCGGCCGTCGATGTCGTTTATTTTGAGTGCGAAGTAATTTACATTTGCATACAAACCTACTTTTTTTCCGAGAACAAACTCGCCCCAGATTCCAATATCTGGTAAAGGAGCGGTAAAGTCTACATTGTCATGATATTCTGCCTCCGCTGTATTGGCTACAAATCTGATTCCGACATCAGCAAGCATGACGTGCGCACCTATTAGTAAACCTAATTCGTATTTAGGTTTGGAAACTATTGCATATCCGTATGCAAACCGAATAATTTCGTTATTCATAAAAGCCGAAATCCTGGCATCGACCGGATAAGTATGATCTTGGAATTCAATTTCTTTTTGGAGTATTTTTTCTGAATTTCTTTTTAAATAAAAATATTCCAGATTAAAACGCGATCTTCGGGAAGCGCGCCATTCAAATGCTCCAAAAAAGGAAACAGTATTGCTTTGAAAACCTAAGTCCCGCTCAAAGTCAATGTCAGTTCCAATGTTTCCATTTGTTCCGTTAACTTCAACTTCGGTATTGTTGAAAGGAAAAAAAGCACCGGCTGTTACTTTAAACCTTCTTCCGCGCCAGGGCAGATCCTCAGCGATATAATTCTGCAGTTCATCTGAATTATTTTTTGCATTCATTACGGGATTTTCAGCTGTTATTTCGGCTGTTGTCTGTGCATTTGCCGATAAATAGGAGAAGGGAATTATCAATAAATAAACTAATTTTTTCATGGAATTGATGTTTAGGTTTATTAATGAATTTTGATACTTAAAGTTAACAAAAAAAATCACTCAAAATTGACTTTGTTTAGTTTATTATTTTGATTTTCAATAAGATATGGTTGTTTTTTGTTTAAGTCTTCCTGCGTGAGGGATAGGAGCAGGCTGCCGAAGCAGCGCGGATAGCCCGACAGCATTTAAAAAAATCCCCAATGAACGCAAAGATGCATCGGGGATTTTTTTAAATGGTGGCACGCCCTGAATGTAAATGTAAAAATGAAGGAATTTATTTTCATCCTCAAATTGATATTGTTATATTTGAATATAAACCTTTTACTATGAACAAAAACCTGAAAAAATACCTCATTAAGTCTTTTATTGTTTTGGCATTTATTCATTTAGCTTATTTTTTGTATGGCTATTTTACTTTTGAAGGAATTAAGAATATTGATATTTACTCGGAGTTTTACAGGTTTAAGTTTTATGATGATGTTTCGATTTCGCACTTTTTTGTAAGCTGTATATTTTTGTTTTTCTTTTTGTTTTTTTTATTGAAGAACCACGCCAGACAGCAATATTCATTCTCTAAAATTATTCAGATTGGCTTTTTTCTGCTGCTTATTTCTTTTGCCTCCTTAACTTTTTTTATCAGCTTTAGTTTTGGGCAGAATGCAAAATTAAGAGGAGAATTGTCTCAAAAAAAATATAATGACGACAAGGAATTGTTGAATGTATTGAATCCGTTTTTGTATAATTATACTTCATACTATTCTGAAAAACTGTTTAATTATGAGAATATTTTATATCCAAAACCGTATCCTGTAATTAAGGAAGAAAAACAGGTTTTAATTTTTCACGATCAATTTAATACCGAAACGACTTACTACAGCATTGATACACTGAAAGTTTTGACTGAAACGTATAACAAAGTTTCTCAAAAAACAGATTCGGTTTTTGATTTTACAGGATTGGATGTCAATATTCTTAAAGAAAGAATCATTAAAAAAACAATTATTGGAGACAGCACGCAAATCGTTTTTAAAGGTCTCGAAGTAAGTCCGGAATACGATAAAGATATTTGTGTTTTTCTTGAAAATAAATCGCTTTATAAACCTGTAATTGGCGAACCAGTTGCTAAACAACAATATGAGGCTGCAGTAAAACGCTATAATCTGTTGTATAAATTTAAACAGGATTCGCTGAAAAGCAGGTTTCAAAAATTGGATACTTTATTAAAGAAATACAATATTGAATCTCGAATTGTTCCGCAGAAACTGACTTCGCAGGTTTTTTATTATGCTAAGAATCAGGAAAGGTCTTTAAACGGAATCGAAAATTACTTTGACAGAAAAGCCCTGAACGAAAAATTTGAAGCGCTTGATCGTTATTTTTACAATCCAAATTACCTGCATCCAAATATTACTTTGGTATTTTTTGTTGTATTGGCTCTGGTGTGGCTAGATTTATTCTTGTTTTATATCTTATTTAATTATAAGAAAAATAAACCTGATTAATAGTACTCAGCCTTTTCTGCAAGGTTATTAAACTTTGCACTAAACTCTGTTATAATCAGCGCGCCAGTGTACGATCGCTTTTTTTATAGCGTCTCCGGTGAGGTTGTTTTTTAATGCATCTTCGAGCAAAGGGAGAATTTCATCGTCTGGTGCAAATCGTAAGGCAAAGATTTGATCATCGGTTAATTTGTGTTCAAATTCTTCTAATCTTTTTCCGGTCAGGGTGAAGTAGCGGTAACGGAGTTCTAAACGCACTATTCGGTTTTGTAGAGTAAGCGCATAATGTTGTCGGAGCATAAAAGCAAGAGCAAACAAAAACACAAAAACAACGCTGATAAAAGACCAGATAAGCCATTGGTTTGTTGTCCACGCAAAGTAAATACTGAATGCTAAAAAGGCCGTTAAAACCGGATAATATACAAAGTGGTGAGGTGTGTAAAATCGAATGTGATTATAGTAAGTCTGGATTTTCATAATTGGAATATTTAAGTTAAAGCTAAAAAAAGAAAGCTACCCTAATAATTTAGAATAGCTTTTTTCTCAAAAATAAACTAACATAACCAATGTTCTCTTTATAATATAAACTTCTAAAAAGTTTGTCTTAGTAGTATTTGTAATTTAAAAAAGCCTCCTCTTCATTTTATTGCAACCTTCCTAAATCTGGCTTTGATTTCTTGATTGTAAAATTATACTAAGTTGAGAAATTTCGTGTTATATTTTAAAGTTCAAAATTTACATTATTTCAATATTTCGCTTTTTTTATATTATAAAGTGCCAATAATTTTCCATTCATCCAATTTGGACTGGAATGTTTTGCCAGCATTTGCGGGACTTGTAGACGGCAGTGTAATTAATGTATAGGATTTTTTTAAGTGAACATATTTTTTAAAAAATGCCGCAGCCTTTTGTCCGTTAAATAAAATGGTATTTATTTTTGGATGAAGTTTTAGAAAAGTTTCAAAATCATTTGCAATTTCATTTTTGATCGCACTGTCTAAACTTCCCACTCTGTCACAATATTGTAAAACATCCCAAAGCGCAATTTTATTTTTAAGTAAAAGCGTTTTTCTGGTTTCATAATCGGTTGAGAATTCTTCGTTGAAAATTGTAAACAAAAACTTCCAGAAGTTATTTTGATTGTGCCCGTAATATTGATTCAATTCTAATGATTTTGTTCCGGGCATCGTGCCTAAAATCAACACATTAGAGTCTTCTGAACTTATTGGGGAGAAAGAGTAGCTTTTCATTTATTGAATCAAGAAATATTTTATTTGAGTTAAAATTATAGTGATAAGTAATTATAAAACAATTGCAGAAAATTATATAACATTTTTGGTTTACGATTAAGCGAACTTTGAATCTACATTTTAAACGTAATAATGCGGTTTAAGAATCTCATTAAAATTACAGAATTTAAATCGAAAAAAAATGAAAATAGTTACTATACATACAGAGAAAATTCAAAACATATTTGAAGAATTGAATAAAAACTTCGGCGGACAAGTAACTTTTGACGTTGATGAATATAAACTTGAAGTAAATAATAATTTTGCAAAAGGATCTATAAGCGGGGCATCGTTTAATGATAATATTTCTTATGTTCAGTTTGATATGACTTTTTCAGTAGATTTAAAACTGAATATTATTAACGGAATTTCATCGCCTTTGTATTTTGCATATTGTTCTAAAGGTAATCTTTCACACAGTTTTGGAATTCATGGTGAACAAAGAAAATTAAAAACGTTTCAAACTGCTATTGTGACTTCAAAATTAAAACAAGATAATGTTTTGTATTTTGAAAAAGATAAAAAGACAAAATTTACTTTAATAATTGTTGGAACTCAAACCGAACCAGATCATGCTAATTCTTTAAACAAAATGGTTCGCGAAACATTTTTTCAGGAAAACCTTAACGAAGAATTCTTTTATGCCGGTTCATATAATTTAAAAATTGGTGAAAAAATCGAGCAGTTAAATGCCGTGACACAAACCGGAATTGTTAGAAATTTATTAAAAGAAGGAATTTTGAGAATTATCCTGGCAATGGAAATCCAGCAGCATACAGATGATTTGAATTCATTTTCTAAAGAAGCAAACTGCTTAACTTTAAGGGAAATGGAAGAAATAAAAGAACTTTCAGAAGCCATAAAAGCAAATCCGGAAGAGCCTTTTACAATCAAATCGCTAAGTAAAAAATCAGGTCTTTCTCCAAATAAACTTCAGGAAGGTTTTAAAATGATCCACAACAGAACTGTAAACGATTATATTACGCACATGCGTGTTTTAAAAGCCGAAATTTTAATTAGAACATCTGATTTAAATATTTCTGAAATTGTTTATTGTATTGGTTTTACCAGCAGAAGTTATTTTTCTAAAATATTCAAACAAAAATTTAACTGCAGTCCTAAAGAATATAAATTCAATTTAAATCCACTGGCTATTACAGCTTGATTTCTAAGCTGCTGAGATACTGAGATATTAAGAAGCTAAGAAGAAAACTTAGAATCTTAGAATCTCTAAAAAATAATGTCGTTAGCTTTAAGCAAGATATATACCAAAATGCTAAGATTCTGAGTCGCTGAGGTTCTATTAAATAGAAGCTCCAAACTTAGAATCTTAGTTTTTTTATGAACAAAGGGTGGAGGTTAGAGTAAAACTCTTATAAGTAAATTTAAAGTTTTGAACTTTGTTCGTTTGAAACAATCAGTTCACCTTAAAAAAAATTTTGCAAAAAAGATTTTTTTTATACATTTGTATAACTGGTTATATAATTAATTATATTATGGATTTTTTTAACAAAGTAGGCAAAGCAGCTTTAGGAAGCCGTTTGCGTTTAATGACAGCAGTTATAACAGATGATGCTTCAAAAATATACGAATTGTATGGTGCAGATTTTGTACCAAAATGGTTTCCTGTATTTTATACATTGACGGAAGACAGAGAATTAACAATTACTGAAATTGCGAATGAAATTGGTCATTCTCAGCCGTCTGTGAGTAAAATTATTCGGGAAATGATGGCAGCGGGACTAGTGGAGGAAAATCTAAAAACAGATGATAAGCGAAAAAACAATGTTGTTTTATCGCAAAAAGGACTTTTGCTGGCAAAAAATATCCAGCACCAGCTCAAAGACATTGATATTGCGATAGATGATTTAATTTCTGAATCAAAACATAATCTTTGGGCCGCGCTTGAAGAATGGGAATTTTTATTGCAACAAAAATCAATGTTTAAAAGAGTAAGCGATCAGAAAAAGCTTCGCGAAAGCAAAGACGTTAAAATTGTCGAGTACACGCCTCAATACAAAGAAGCTTTTAAAGCTTTAAACGAAGAATGGATTTCGACCTATTTTGAAATGGAAGAAGCCGATTATAAAGCACTCGACAATCCGGAAGATTATATTTTAAAAAAAGGTGGAAAAATCCTTGTTGCTTTATATGAAAGCGAACCTGTTGGTGTGTGTGCTCTCATAAAAACGAACAATCCAGAGTATGATTTTGAAATGGCAAAAATGGCCGTTTCACCAAAAGCTCAGGGGAAAAATATTGGCTGGTTGTTAGGTCAGGCTATTGTGGCTTCTGCCAAAGAACTCGGCGCAAAAAAAATATATCTGGAAAGTAACACGATCTTAAAACCAGCTATAAATTTGTATTACAAACTGGGCTTTGAAAAGGTTTTTGGGTTAGAAACTCCTTACAAACGTTGTAATATACAGATGGAGTTGGTTCTTTAAAAAAGAGACTAAGATTCTAAGGTACTAAGGTGCTAAGATTTATGATACTGAGAAAAAAACTTTGTACTTAGCACTTAGAGTCTTAGAATCTCAGAGCCTTAGAATCTTAGCACTTTAGAGTCTCAGAACCTTAGTACCTCAGAATCTTAGTATCTCAGAATTTCAACGCCCAAACCGATAGTACTCCAGATCTTGATTTTTTTTATTTTTTATGGAATCCACTATGGAGTTCATTGCCATAACGCTGAAAGTTATGCCGTTTCCTCCAAAGCCTAAAACATAATGCTCATTTTTTTTGGGATTTGGTTTTCCAAAATAGGGAAGTCCGTCTTTTGTCTCTCCAAAAGTTCCGGCCCAGGAATAATCTAATTTGAAGTTTATGCTGGGAAATCTTCTTTTAAACTGGCGCATTAAAGATGCTTCTTTTTTAGGGATTAATTTATCTCTTTTCTTAGCATCTATAAAATCTTCATCACCTCCGCCCATAATAATTCGGTTATCTGTCGTGGCGCGATAATAATAGTAAGGAGAAGAAGTATCCCACATAACAGCATTTTTTAAAATTACAGGTATTTCAGGAATACTTTCAGATGCAATTGCATAAGTACTTTTTAAGTCCACAATTTTTTCCTGAACAGTTTCTACGCTTTCATAACCACTGCAATGTACTATATGATCGGCCGTTATGGTAAATTTATTTTCAGTATGGGCAATGCATTTTCCTTTTTGATTTTCAACAGATGTAATGTTGGTTCTGTCAAAAATCTGCATGCCGTTTTCGTGACAGTATTTTAATAAATCGCCTGCCAGTCTAAACGGATCCATTACAGCTGCTGTTTTAGATTCGATTGCAGCAATGGCGTTTAGTCCCATTTTTTCCAAATCGTATTTATTGAGCCAGGTTACATCAAAATCATGCTGTTTTCTGGTTTTAAATTCGTTCTTTAAAAACGGAATATCTTTTTTATAATTTGTAAAATAAATGCTTTTTTTAAATTCAAATCCACAGTCACTTTCTACTGTATCAATAATATTTCTGATGTCAAAAATTGCTTTTTTACCGTTTCTATAACTGTCAACGGCACATTTTTCTCCTCTAAGTTTTATTAGTTCATGGAGCGGCACATCAATTTCATATTGAAGTAAAGCGGTACTTGCGGCAGTACTTCCGTTGCATACGTCCCGTCTGTCAACGAGTACTATTTTTTTTCCTTGTGTAATTAATTTAAAAGCCATTAAAGCGCCTGTTATTCCTCCGCCAATAATTAAAATTTCAGTTTTAATATCAGCATCAATAGATGGATAACTGGTATTCATGGCACTGATCAATGGCCAGAAAGTTTCTGTAGAGCGTAATTTCATTTTTTACCTGTATTTCGTTCTGCACGATGTTTGTTTCTATTTTTATCTTTATACTCATGCTGTGAGTGTGCTTCGGCAACAGAATGAGAAGTTCGTATGGTTTCATCTTTTTTAGCGAGTTCTGCTAAGTGATGATAGTATTTTTGAACAATAATCATTTCTTCTTCAGTCATGTTTTCAATATCAACAAGACTGTTGCTGGAGAGCTCGTTTGAAGCAACCAGCTCGTTTAGTTTTAATTGTATTGCCAGTGAATCTTTATTTTGGGCTTTCTGAATTAAAAACACCATTAAAAAAGTAATAATGGTTGTTCCGGTATTAATAACCAATTGCCAGGTTTCAGAATAATCGAAAATTGGCCCTGAAACTGCCCATGCCACCACAATTGCAAAAGCACCTATAAAAGCTGTAGTACTTCCTGCGGCTTTTGAAACTTTTGAAGCAAATCTTTCAAATGCACTTCCGCCATTTTGTTTTTTCTTTTTCATTGCAGTATAAATTAGGATTTCTTCTTTTCTTCTTTTTTCTTTTCTACTTTTTCTTTTTTTATGACTTTATTGTTTTTCTCATCATAAACGGCGTCTTCAATTTTTTGACCGGTTTTACTGAAAATTTTAATTTTCGGGTCTTCGTGCGTTCCGGTTATTACAATTGGAAAACCAATGATTCCGCCCGGAGGAAGCCCAAGACGCATACGTAAATCCAATAAGCCGTCAAAACTGGTTGTGCCTTTTATTGTGGGTTTAAAACTTGCTACGCTAAAAGTAAATGGCTGAATGTGAATTAAATTATTATCTATATTCGATTTAATTTCAATTCCTTCCATTTTAGGATCATCAAGACCTTTTTGTCCGGTATGGGAGCTTACGCTTTCAAATAATTTTAGGCCTTTAACTTTTACATCACGAAGGTTAATTGTCCCGTCTCCTTCAAGTGATTCGTAAATTGGCCCCATATTTCCATTTAAATCACCTTTTATTTTGTAATCAACACCAATAATTCCTTCTGCTTTTTCTGCTGCCGTAACCATATCATGAAACATCGGGATTTCTTTATACGCACGCTGTACGCTGAAATCTTTAGCTGTAAAGTGAGCATCAAAATGCGCAGATGTCGGAGATTCATCTTTATAAGTGGCATCAATTCCTAGGATGCAGTCAATTATATTAAATGTGGTATTTTCTAAATAGAAACCGCCTTTTGCAATTCCGATTTTTCCTGAAAGTTTGTTTAAGTTTAATCCGTTATATTGTACTTTATCTGCATTTGCGTTAAGCGAAACATTTAAATTTTTAGGAACCATCACAACTCCGCTCATTTTTGGATGATCTTCTTTGGCATATTCCACTTCCAGTTTTCGGTCTTTATTTTCACCTTTTTCAAGCGCCATAAATTCATCTACATTAATCAGTTTAGATTTCATGTTGAAATTTCCGCTAAGTGTTCCGTGTGATTCCAGAAAATAATTGATTGTATTTAAAAGATAGCCGTTAATATCAAAATCTGATTTTCCATAAGAAGCATAAAATTTTTCAAACCACATTTTTTCATTCTGAAAACGGAAATTTCCCTGTTTGATAAAAAATGATTTCGGAAATAATTCTGAAGTGGCTTTAATGTTTTT
This sequence comes from Flavobacterium sp. Root901, assembly GCF_001429765.1. Classification (GTDB taxonomy): domain Bacteria; phylum Bacteroidota; class Bacteroidia; order Flavobacteriales; family Flavobacteriaceae; genus Flavobacterium. The sequence goes on along the minus strand of NZ_LMJB01000007.1, from coordinate 408,808 downwards.
CAGCAGAATTGTACCGCGATTATCAAGTTTATTATACTGTCCGTTTGCAGCATAGCTTTGTTTTCCTTTCAGGGACAAATCGGCTTTTGCGTATCCGGTGATATCAAGGCCTTTTTGAGAAAAAACCTGATAAATTCTGCCCACATTAAGTTCGCCTTTAATCTTTGCATTGTAAGACAGATCATTAAAATCAGATAAAGCAGCATTTATGTACATTGGATTTCCTTCAAAAACAAAAGATGCAGGCGCAACAGCCACAATTAAATCCTCATAAGTTCCGGCTTTGTTCAGCACATTGGCGATAAAAGTAATATCTGTAATCGGGTTAGGGTAGTAATCTGTTTTCAGCGATCCGTTTCTAAGCGAAATACCGCCAATTGTTTTAGGAAACAATTTTTTTGAAGTGCTGAAAATTCCTTTTGCCTGAATATTAGTTTTTAAAATTCCTTTTAAATCGATTTTTTCCAGCCCTATTGCAGCATCAACAACAGCAAGATCTAAAGCGCCTTTTACACTGGCGTCAATCGTCATTTCACTTAAACCTTTACTATGCAGATAAGCGTTGAAATAATCTTTTTCGCCAACTTTAAATCGCATTGTTCTCAGGTTTACCAATAATTGTTCTGTATCAAGCGACGGAAGGATTGCATTTAAATCCATTTGAAAATCGGTTAAAGGAACCGGTGCGTTTTGGTAATTAATTGCGCCGTCTTTAACTTTTAAATTGAAAGCCAAATTTGGTTTTTGCTTTTTGGAGACATTATAATCTCCTTTAAAAGAAAGAACTAAATCACTTTTTCCGGAAATTTCCGTTTCATCAAGCCACGTTAAATATTCCGGCGGCATAACAGAAAGTAAATCTTTAACGGTTGTATTTTGTGAAGCAGCTTTGATATTAATCTTGTAACCGTCTCTTAAAATAGTAAATAAACCGGTAAATTTTAAAGGAAGTTTATTGATCTGCAATTCATTTTTTTGAAGAATGAAAGAAAGTGCATGGGTGTTGATTCTGGTAATCAAATCGGCACGAAGGGCTTTTTTTCTAAGATATGCTGTTCTGTTATAATAAAAATCTACCGTATCAATTCTGGCATCTGTATTCAGGTCAAAAATATCATCGCTAAGATTTCCTTTTCCAACATAATTAAAACCTTTTGCATCGACTAAAATCTTAGCCGAACGGTCATTGTATTTAACATGGCAATTTTCAAGATCGATTTGTTCCAGTTTTATTGCTGTACCTTCTTCTGGTGCATTAGGATCTTTTTTTTCGTCTTTTCGATCTTCCGGTGCGATATAAATATTGTAATTGGCCTGTCCTTTTTCGTTTACCATTACATTTATTAAAGCATCTGAAACGTATAATTTATTGATTTTGACTTCGCTGTCAAAAATCAGTCTTTTTAAATTTATTCCAAAAGCAACCTGCTCGGCCTTTAACAAAGTATCGTTGCTAAAAGGTTTAGAACCAGTCATGGACAAATCATCAAGCGAAACAGTAAGAGAAGGAAAATGGGTAAAAAATGAAAGTCTGGACTTCGAAAAATCTAATTTGGTGTCCAGACGTTCGTTTGCAATTTTTTTAACTTCTGAAGCGACTTTTCCGGGAAATAGTAGCGGAATCAAAAAAAGTAACAGCAGGATTCCTGCTATTACAATTCCTGTCCATTTTAGTATTTTAAGGCTTATATTTTTAAATGAAGTTTTCATGGCGCAGCGTTACATTATTTCTTGTCAGCTTCTTTTTTGGCATCTTCAGCTTTTTGCTTTTCTTTTTCTTCTTTAGCTTTTTCCTGTTTTTCTTTTTCTTCTTTGGCTTTGGCCTCTTTTTCTTTAGCGGCTTTTTCCTGCTGTTCTTCTTTTTTCTCTTTTAGCTCTTCCTTCTTTTTCTCTTTTTCCTTTTCTTTTTTCTTAAAATAACCTCTGAAAAGGAAATTGCTTTTTGCTGCTTCCATGTTTTCACTGAAACCTTTTGTTCCTGTTTCCAGGTTCGAAAGTGTATTCGAAACGCTGTTCGCCATTTTATCGTCGCGTACTAATCGTGCCAAGGCTCCGTTTCCGTTATTCATACTGTGGCTGAAAATAGCCAGCTCTTCAGAAATTACGCCGACATTATCAACACTTTTCTTGACACTTTTCATGATATCGTTCATTTCTATTCCGTTGATAGAAGCGATGGCGCCGTTGTCCTCAATTACTTTTGTAGATTTTACGCCGGGTGTAATAGTCAGTACTTTATCTCCCATTAATCCGTCAGAGCCAATGCTGGCGCGGGCATCTGTTTTAATGAATTCGCGTACTTCATCTTTTATCACCATCGATACCACTACAGAAGAATCATTTATTAACCTGATTTCTTCAACTGTACCAATATTGATACCTGAAAAACGGACATTGTTTCCAACTTCTAAACCACTGACCGTTTTAAATTTTGAGGTAATGTGAAATGTCGAACCAAATAAGTTTTTTTGTTTTCCGATAAAATAAACGGCTATTATAAAAAGCAGCAGCCCAATTGTTACAAACATTCCTAATTTCCAAGTATATCCAGATTGCTTCTCCATGATTTCTAATATTTTATTTTGCTTTATTCAAAAAATGAGCGTACCCATTCGTCTTCGTCTTTTTCTAATTCTTCGTATGTTCCTTCAGCGTGAATTACGCCGTCTTTTAAAACCATGATCCTGTCTGCCGTCATTTTGGCGCAGGCCATATCATGAGTAATAATGATCGATGATGTTTTTTGTTTGTTTTTTATATCAAGAATTAATTCACTGATTTCTCTCGAAGTAATCGTATCCAATCCTGTTGTGGGTTCGTCATATAAAATGATTTCCGGTTTCAATATTAAGGTTCTGGCTAAGCCGATTCTCTTTCTCATACCTCCGGATAACTCAGATGGCATTTTGTCTATTGCATCGGCAAGACCAACACTTTCAAGTGCTTCGACCACTTCTGTCTGAACTTCTTCTTCACTTAACTCCCTCTTGTGTGCTTTTAATGTAAAAGCTAGGTTTTCTCTAACAGACATTGAATCGTATAACGCCCCGCTTTGAAATAAAAAACCAATTTTGACTCTTATCTCGTTTAATTGATTTTTTGGTAGATTCAGTACATTTTCTCCAAAAACAGTTATTTCACCCTGATCCGGTTCAATTAACCCGACAATGCATTTTATCGTTACTGATTTTCCAGAACCGGAACGGCCTAAAATCACTAAATCTTCTCCTTTATTTACGCTTAGGTTAACGCCCTTTAAAACCTCATTATCTTTACCAAAAGTTTTGCGCAGGTCCTTAATCTCAATGATTGGAGTCTTTTTTGTATCTTTTGATTTTGGTTCGGTATTTTTGTCTTCTTTAATCATTTTAAATAAATTAAATCGGTTAATTGTACTGCGACCATATCGATAATAAATATGCTTAAAGAGGCTGTAACTACTGCTGAGTTTGCAGCTCGTCCTACACTTTCTGTTCCGTTTGCGGCATTGAATCCTTTATAGCATCCAATCATTCCAATGAAATAACCAAAGAAGAAAGTTTTGATCGTTGCCGGAATAAGATCTGAAAATTCCAGAGACTGAATAATCTGGTTTAAATAACGGTAGAAATTAACATCTCCATGAATATTTATGCCAACATACCCGCCAACAATTCCAATAGCATCTGCAAAGAATACTAAAATAGGAACCATTAAGGTGCAGGCTAATATTCTGGTTACGACTAAATAATTATAAGGATTGATGGCAGAAACTTCCATAGCGTCGATTTGCTCTGTCACTTTCATGGAACCTAATTCGGCACCAATTCCTGATGAAATTTTTCCGGCACAAATTAATGCCGTAATAACGGGAGCGATCTCTCTAATTAAAGAAAGTGCCACCATTCCGGGAAGCCAGCTTTCTGCACCAAATTTTACCAAAGTTGGTCTTGACTGAAGTGTAAGTACCAATCCCATGATAAAACCTGTAATAGCGACCAAGGGCAGTGATTTGTATCCAATGATGTAACATTGTTTCAAAAACTCTTTTACCTCATAAGGAGGAACAAAGACTTCCTTAAAAAACCTCTTGGCAAACAGTGCTGCATCTCCAATTTGTGCGAATGTATTTTTAATGGTGAGAATCAAAATGTTTTCGTTTTTAGGTTAGGTGTAATTTGAAAATCAATTATTTAACAATTGATGTCAGTTTTTAAATTATAACTGAAAGTTACTTCTATACTTGTTAAAATACTTTACAGAACTTTTTTTGAGCCTTATATAATTTTCATAAAAGCACAATATAATTTTAACATTGACGTTAGGCTTTTCCCTACACAAAAAAATCCCTTTTCATTGCGAAAAGGGATTTTGAAAAACAGCTCAATTATGGCGCTTTATTCTTTATTTTTTTACTCTTTAAATTTTTTAAAAATCGAGCTTGCAACATGACCTCCAAAACCAAAAGTATTGCTCATGGCATAGTTAACAATTCTCGATTGGGCTTTTTCAAGTGTTAGGTTAAATTTATCTGCAAATTCAGGTTCGACTGTTTTAGTGTTTATTGTTGGCGGGACTATATTTTCCTGTACCGCTTTTATACACGCAATGGCTTCTATGGCTCCGGCACCCCCGAGTAAATGTCCGGTCATTGATTTTGTAGAACTGATATTGGCATTTGAATGCGGACCAAAAACTTTTTCCATTGCCTTAAGTTCGCTTAAATCGCCAGTTGGAGTAGAAGTGGCGTGCGCATTGATATAGTCAATTTTATCTGGTGTAATTTCAGCTTCTTCAAGAGCAAGTTCCATTCCTAAAACTGCACCTTCGCCTTCCGGATGTGTCCCTGTTAAATGATAAGCATCTGCAGCTAATCCTCCGCCTACAATTTCAGCCAATATTACAGCATTTCTTTTTACAGCATGCTCATAGCTTTCTAATATAATAACACCGGCACCTTCGCCCAAAACAAATCCGTCTCTTGTAATATCAAAAGGACGTGAAGCCGTACTGTAATCATCATTTGATGTAGAAAGTGCTTTTGACGCATTGAAACCGCCAATTGAAGATTCTGTAACAGAAGCCTCAGAACCACCGCTGATGATCATATCTGCTTTGCCCCAGCGAATGTAATTAAAAGCATCAATTATAGCTGTATTACTGGCAGAACAGGCCGCAGCAGTAGTATAATTTATTCCGCGGAGTCCATATCTGATTGAAATAACACCCGAAGCTATATTTACAATTCTCTTCGGAATAAAAAACGGACTAAATCTTGGTGTCCCATTTCCTGCTTTGTATTCTCCAATTTGCTCTTCAAAAGTTGAAATACCGCCGTCACCGCATCCCCAAATAACTCCAATTCGGTTTTTGTTTAAAGTATCAAAATCAATATTGGCATTTTTTACCGCTTCGTCAGCTGCATGCACCGCATATTGCGTAAAGAGATCATATTTTCTGATTTCATTTTTCTCAAAAAGAAATCCGGCATCGAAATTTTTAACTTCACAGGCAAATTTGGTTTTGAATTCTGAGGTATCAAATCTCGTTATTGGTCCAGCCCCGCTGATTCCGCTGATTAAAGAATTCCAGTATTCTGCAACACTATTTCCAATAGGAGTTACTGCTCCTAAACCTGTAATTACAACTCTTTTCATTATTTTTTGGGTCTTAATTCTGTTAATATTGTTTCTCTTACCAATTCAAAATCATCGTCTTTCGTAAGGCGCGACAGTTGTACAATAGCAATTAGATTGGTAATAATCATGATTGCTTTTGTTCTTGGCAGCATATCAAATTCAAATATGTTTTGGTTTTTTCCTTCTGTCAATACTTCTGTAAGCCATTCCAGTACCAATTTGGCAAATATTTTTAGCTCGTCTTTTATAGATTCGTCCAGTGTATTTAAATCTGTAGCCAATGATCCAACAATGCATACTTTATTGTCCATTTTAATTTGTGCCTGAACAGCGACAAAAGCTTCCAGTTTTATTAGGGGAGACTTGTTGGCAACTTTTTCTTTCAAGGCTTCATATCTGGCAATATGTTCTTTGATTGTGGCAACTCCTAGTTCTGATTTTGTGGGAAAATGGTAATGTATTGACGCGGTTTTAATGCCAATATCATTTGAAATATCTTTAAAACTAAAAGCATTGTAGCCTTTATTTCGAATATACTGATCTGCTTTTTCTATAATATTTTCGCGTGTTGTCATGGCAGTATTTTTTTTTAGCAAAGATACTACCTATTAGTAGATAGGCAAATTATTTTTATATTTTTTTAGCAAACTATTTTTCATTTAACGAATAACCAAATGTCTTAAAACAAAAAATCCCTTTCATTAAGAAAGGGATTTTCTGGGTTTAATAGAATTTTGGTCAGTCTATTGCTTTTAAAAATGAATTTATACTATGAGTTTATGGCTACTCCGGTTCTAGACTTCATCAAAGGAATAACTTTCGTATCTGAAAGGGCAAATTTTTCCATTAATAATCTGGCAGTTAAGTAACAAACCGTTGACTCTGCACCCTGATTTAAATTTACATTTTCTTTTTCAAGTCCGTCATAACCACCTCCGCTTACCGGATTGTACATGATTTGATTTAAGTGGTTTTTTCCTAAGAACCAATTAAATGCAGTTTTCATTTTTTGTTTATATTCCGGATTTTTAAACGCGGTGTAAAACGCATTTAAAGTCTGAATTGTATACGTAACATCAATTGGCTGCTCTCCGTATTGCTGCGGCTCTGAACCTTTGTGATACCAGCTTTGATTTGAAATTGCTTTGAAATTACCATCAACAAATGTTTTAGACAATAAGAAATCCAGTGAATCTAAAGCTACTTTTTTGTAAACCGGTTTGTTTGTAATTAAATACGCGTATAACATTGATTCTGGCAGAATTCCGTTTCCGTAAGTTAAATAATTTTCAAACCACTGCCAGTCTTCTGTAGCTGTATCTTCGTAATTGGCCAGTAACTTAGCATTTAGTTTATTGATGATAGCGGCCACATATAAATTTGGAATTGCATTGTGATATAAATACAAGCCTTTTGTAGCAAAACCAATAGAACGTGGAGACTGAATGTTTTCTGCCCATTTAAGTGAGTTAAGGAAACATTTTGCCGCTTTTTTAGATATATTTTCCGGAAGGATATCAGCATTTGAAACTACAGTTCCCAGTGCCCAAAGTGCTCTTGCATTTGAATCTTCAAGATTAACTTCGGCATTTTGCTCTATGTGTTCACGGTTTTCCTGATCGACATAATTGATAAAATCTCCTTTTGGTTTCTGGCATCTTTCGATGAAATCCAGATAAATTAAAATATATGGAAGATCGTCTTTGTCTCTTGTTAATTTGTAATGCATACAGAACGCAATCAGCGCACGGGCATTATCATCTAAAGTATAACCTGAATCAAGATCCGGAACTGAAATTTTACTGAATTGAATAATTCCTAAATCGGTAGTTAATCTTTTAATATGTCGTAATTGAATGTCTGGGTAATTGTATTTAATATCAGATGGATTTTCAATTAATTTTTTATAAGTATCCATGTGTGCTAATGCTGCATTTTCCCAGGAAGAGGCTCTCATTTTAGTAAAAGCATTGATTCCCATTTCGTTTCTTAAATTTTCATCAGCAATTAGTTTTAATGTTTCTTCTGCAAATTGATCTACATTCCCAATGTCAACCAAAACACCGCAATCTGCAGTTAAAACTTCTTTTGTATGAGGGATTTTTGAAGCAACCATTGGACAAGCACAGCTCATTGCATAAGCAAATGTACCGCTTACTGCCTGGTTTGGATCTTTTGATGTAAATAAGTAAATATCAGTTGCTTTAAGGTATTCTAAAAGTTCGTCTGTATCTAAATATTGATTAATGAAACGAACATTATTTCGTAAATTCAATTCGTCTACCAGCGCTTCAAGTTTATCACGGTAAGTATCAACACCGTCTTTAATTAAATTTGGATGTGTTTTTCCAATAATTAAATATAAAACGTCCGGTTCTTTTTCAACGATTTTTGCCAAAGCCTGTAATCCGGTTTCAATATTTTTCCCTTCGCCTAAAAGTCCGAAAGTAGATAGTACGATTTTGTTTTTAATATTAAATTTAGCTTTTGCCTGTTCCGGAGCTTCATAAATTACAATATGTGTTCCGTGTTGTACAGTTGTAATGATTTCTTCTTCAACATCATAATCTCTAATCAAAATTTCTTTTGACTGGTTTGTCATTACAAAAACAGAATTGCTGTAGCTTAAAAGCAATTGTACAAAAGTTTTTAATTCATTATTCGGATTTGGAATAACACTGTGAAAAGTATAAGTAACCGGTTTTTTTATTGCATTTAAAAAATCCAGTAAATGGTCACCATAATTACCTCCAAATAAACCAAATTCATGTTGAATATGAACTAATTTTACATTTTTATCTTCATTGATTTCTTCGGCAACTTTTGCGTATTCTTCCTTTTCCTTTGTATTTAAAGTATAGGCCTGTGTTGAATTTGGTGTTGGTTTGTCTACCAATTCACAAATTTCACAAGTAATAGATTTACCAAAAACATCGGTAATTCCTTTAATTGTATCCTGAGTATAAGTTGCAATTCCGCATTGTGTTGGAGGAAATGTAGATAGAAAAACTATTTTTGATTTATTTGATATCGTCTTCATTGGGATTCTGTTTTAGCTCTGTTAATAAGTCGTTTAGGTTCAAATAGGCCACCGCAATTTTGTCATCAGCGGCACCGTAATAAATATATAACTGGTCATCAAAAATGGCTGTCCCTGTAGGGAACACCACATAATTTACATAACCGTGTTTTTCATAATGTTCAGATGGCGTAATAATTGGTTTTGTCAATCGTGCAATTACTCTGCTCGGATCATTAAGGTCCAGTAAAGCAGCGCACGCATGATATACAAGTCCTTTTTCACGTTTTTCGGCAGCATGATAAATCAGCAGCCATCCATCTTTTGTTTCTATAGGCGGAGCGCCCGGGCCAATATGGCTTGTTTCATGATCATATTTTGGCTCCATTATAATATGATCGGGTAGATTTTTAAGATAATCTTTCCAAAAGTCTACCGTTAAATCTTTTTTCTTTTCAAACGAAACTATTTGAATCGATGGAAAAAACCGGTGTAAAGCCACAAATTTTCCATTTATTTTTTTTGGAAAAAGAACAACGTTTTTGTCCCATACAAATAAATTTTCCTTCATCGTTTCGCTTAAAGGATAATTCCTCGCGGTGTTAAAAGCTAGTATTTTGGCAACACTAGGATTTTGTAAATGATTGCGGATCAAATTTGTAAATTCATGCAAAATGAATTTTGGTGTAATAATTCCTTTCTTTTTAAATGAAATTAAATCTTTTGATGTTGCCACAGCGCCGCATGCATTTAAACCGTCGTATGTTACGTAAGTCATATAATAGGTGTCGTCGATTTTAGTAATTCTCGGATCTTCGACACCATGAATCTCATAAATATATTCCGGTACAAAAAAAGGTTCGTTTTTACGTTCTGCCAAAGTTGTGGGACCATCAAAACGGCAATAGCCAATTGTTGAAAAATTTCCCCTTTTTGCTGCCCTGTAAAACATATGAATCGTATTGCCATCTTGAAATACAGCCGGATTTAAAACACCTAATTCTTCGAAAGACTTGTCTGTTTTTTCTAAAATTACACCAAGCTTTGTTGCCGTGATGTTTTGAAGTGCAGTTAATTCCATACGTGCTTTTAATTTTGATTAAAATTACCTTGGGAACAGAGCGGCGATTAACTCAATCGATCAAAAAATTAACTCTAAAGCATTTAGGTGGGAATTGTATAACGATGAAATTGAAATTCTAAAACAACTCGATAAATTTATGATTTTTAGTCGATTGTGCTAAAAAAATGCACCATATGAGTTAATGCTTTTTGTAAGATAACAGGAACTTTGAGATACAAACAAATCAGACTTTTAAAAAGTCATATTTTCTAACTTAAATTATATAGTTATGTTACGTTGGACAGTCACATTTATTATTTTGGCTATAATAGCCGGAATATTTGGTTTTGGAGGAATTGCTGCCGGAGCCGCCAGTATCGCAAAAGTTTTATTCTTTATATTCTTAGTCTTATTTATTATCTCATTAATAAGCGGAAGAACAAGAGTTTAAATTTTTAGTTTATTCCAAAAAAAGCGAAATCAGCACAATTGTTGATTTCGCTTTTTTTTTGTTTCAGATTTACATTTAACAACTATAAAGGCTTATGATAAAACTTTTTAGTTACAAAAGCAATGGGCAGACCAACACACAATACTAAGATTAAAACTGAAATCAGGAACGGAAGGTCAAATTCTCTGGCAGGAAGTTTTGTAAAAACGAGAGGAAGTACCAGAAGGTTCATCACGATCCATATAAAAATGCCGTAAATAAATCCGGAGAGTAAAATATTCTTTTTTAAAAGCGGTACATGAGGATATATTTGAGAATAAAAGTAGGCAAAAGCCAACGCAATACAATAATGCAAAAGTAAACCATAAAATGCCATTTGTGCACCGCCTGTGTAAGCATGCTCTTTAAAAACACCACTTGCAATAGACTGCAGGATTTTTTCGGCGGTTGTTTTATGCAATATGACGGAGTAAACTAAAATTGCGGCCAGAATATCTAAAGTCCCTGCCAGCAGACCAGAATATAAAATCGTTTTAGATTGAGATCTCATTTTTAAAGTTTAGTTATATATTGAAAAATAGTATTCAGCTGATGGGTATGCCTTTGGGTGTGAACCAATGCAAAATCAATCCACTCGTACATAGTAAACTTTTCAAAACCCGGAACCTCAAAATCTAAACAGGTTAAGGTTAAATCATATTTTTCGGCACAATCTAATAATTCAGATTCTATTTTCAGCAGTTCGAGACTAAGTTCATTCTTGCTGTATTCTTTTTTGGCCGGGATAAGAAATATAGGAGAATCCATTTTAATACTGAAGTTTAAAAACAAACCCTCAATGTCCTTAATTTTTTCATCTGGTTTTCGGGTTGTTTTTTCTGTGTTTCCAGAGAATAACTGAGGAAATCCGGAACAGGCAAGAATAATATGCTGCACCACCTGACCGGACGTCCAGCTTCTCTGAAAAGGAATCTGATTTATTTCATTTTCAGAAAATTTCGAAAAAACTTCATTTAATTTTTTGAATGTTTCAACAATATCTTTTTGTACATCTGAATTCATATTATTGATTTTAAAGAGTTAATTTACAGAAGTAATCCACCAGACATTCCCAAACGGATCTGTAACACCGCAGGTTCTGCCATAATCCTGATCGCTTAAACCCATTAAAGAAACGGCACCGTTTTCTAACGCTTTTAAATAGGTTTTATCGGCATTTAAAACATATACAAATAAGTTGGCATTTTGTACAGACCAGTCTTTGGTTTCATCGGTAACCATAATTGTGCTTCCGTTTAAGGTAATTTCAGCATGCATTATGGTTCCGTCTTCGCGGAGTGCTTTTGAATGCGTTTCCGAAGCTCCAAAAACATTTTTTGTAAAATCAATAAATTGCGATGCACCTTTTAAAATAAGGTACGGCATTATAGTTTGATGTTCTGCTGGTAAATTCATTTTTGAGTGATTAAGAAGTTAGTATCTCAAAAATACAATTTTTTATTGCAATATTTTGTAAATCAATAAATTATGGTTTTATGGAAGCGCTTCACAATCAAAACCATGCAAATTTAAAAGTTCTATTACTTTATGATTTGATATTGCAGAAGCATTAATACGTAATATTTTATCGCAGTCTTCGAGATCAAAATTGATAGCACTGTTTGGAAAATGTTCAAGAAGTTTCCCCACAATCAGTATCGATTGTTCAACTTCCTGAACATTTGTTTTGAAAACTTCTATCATCGTTTCCTGATTTTATAAGTTTACAGGGCGATATTTTTAAGTCGCTCTATTTTATGATAGTAGATATAGGAAATAGCCAGGATGACTAAAAAGATCAACGGAAAGAAACTTTGAAAATTGATTCCGTCAACCGCAAAATGACTGATAGAAGCAAAAATAAAATCGAAACCAAATCCGGCGTAAGCCCATTCTTTTACATTTTTTGGAACTTGCGGAATCACTAAAATTAAAACACCCAGAATTTTGAAGATAACCAGAGCATTTCCAAAATATTCAGGATAACCTAAATGTCTGATTCCTTCTTTAGCCATTTCTGTCTGTGAAGTCAATGCGGGCATAACACCTTCGAATAGGAAGATAATAGTGGTTGCAATCCAAAAAATAATTTTTGCTTTTTTCATGTGGTATATTTTTAAATAGTTATTAGTTAATGTGTTACAAATGTACTATTCTTATTTTCTCATGAAATACATATTTACGACTATTTTAGGGGCATTTGGGACAATTTGAGATTTTGGAATACAGATTTTAGAAATTTTATTTGGAATTTGAATCCAAAAAGTAATTCGTAATCAAAAATAAATCTTCAAAACCTAATCTGCGGTATATGTTTTTTCCTAAAGCAGAAGCTTGTAACTGCGCGTATTCAGCATTAGAATCTATCGCTTTGTTAATTGCAAATTTCATGATTTCTTCTGCAAAACCTTTTTTTCGCATTTCAGGAATTACGCCTACACCATGAATTCCCATAATTTTTCCGGTCTGAAAAAGAGTAAGGGTTCCTATTGCTTTTTCATTCAAGTGAACCAGAAAATAGCTGGCATTTTCGTAATTATGAATCAGTGTTTCTTTACTGATCACGTAATTAAAAGATAAAGGATAAATATCGGACCAGGTTTTAGCGTCTTCTTCGTTTAAAACCCTTTTGAAAGTGAGGTTGTTTTGAAGCGGAAATTTTTTATCCAGCTTTAAAGCCATTGCCACAAGCTGGTTTCGTATTTGGAATTTGTTCTGCTCCAAAATTTCATTTGAATTACTTTCAAAAATATCCCAATACGGAATTACTAATCCCGGATTGTTTTGTATGATTTCAAGAATCTGCGGAAGATTTTCCTGTGTAATATCTTTTTGAAACCACAGTCGGTTTGGCCAGCCTGCATTTGGAATCTGACTGTATTCAAAAGGATCATTTTTATGATAGGAAAGGAGAGAAGTTCCAGCCGTTCTCCAAAGTGTTGTCAGGTTATCAATATTATCTTCGATTAGGTTTATATTTTTCATTTTAGGAACAAGTTTATTTATTCACAAAGATAAATTGAGTTTTCCCGGAAAGCCTTTACATATGTTGATTTACAACTCTTTTTCCAGACTTTTTCGAATTCGGCTTAACTGCGTTGGCGTAATGCCTAAATGCGATGCAATATGAAGTAACGGAATTCGCTCTGCAATATCAGGATTCTTTTTTAAGAGACTTAGATATCTTTCAGTTGCATTTTGCATTACCAAAGCGATTTCTCTTTGTTCTTTTTCGATGATCCAGTTTTTTTCTAAATGGGCGATATAAAAGTTTTTAAGATCAATGTTTTCGTTAATGAGTTTCATGTATTCTTTGTAATCAATATTGATTAAAATGCAGTCTTCTAAAGCTTCAATGGAAAAATGCGAAGGCGTCTGCATCATTAATGAAACTTTGGAGCCGGCTAAAGTATTTTCAAGAAAAAGATTTTTGTTATAAAAATTTCCCTGTTCATCTGTGATAAAAGTTCTTAAAATTCCTTTTGCAATAAAATGAAGATTTTTGGCGATTTCACCGTTTTGCAATAATGTTTCTCCTTTTTTGAGTGTCTGAAACTGGGTTATGCTTTCAATCGATTTCCATGAATTTTCAGAAACAGGGGCATAACTTTCAATAGTTTGTCTTAGATTGCTGAGGTAAGTTTCTTTATTGAAAGACATTTTTTTTGTTTAGGTGCAAAGGTATAAGAAGAGAAAGATTCAAAGTTTTCTTTTTCAAAAGTAAAAAAATAAACCAAAAGTTGTCATTTCAAAGAAGGAGAAATGACAAAATAAAAATAAATAAATCAGCGAAAATTAGTGCAATTCGCGGCAAAAAAATCCTTTCTAATCTTATTAATCTGTGGAAAAACAAAACCAAAAACGCCATGAAACCCAAAAAGTCTCACAGCGTTTTCATCTCAAAAAATAAATAATTAACGGGTATTGGGTATTATTTCCAGCCTCCGCCAAGGGCGCGGTACAATTCAGTATTAGCTGTTAATTGTTGTCTTTTAATATCTGCCAGTTCCAATTCGCTTTGTAATAAATTAGCCTGAGCAGTTAAAACTTCAAGATATTCTGCCATACCATTTTTGAATAATAAGTTGGCATTTTTAATAGCCTGCTGTAATGTTTTTACTTTTTCTTTCAGGAAAGTTTCCTGCTGCTGTAATTTCTCTACTTTAACCAAAGCATCAGAAACTTCGCTGACAGCCACTAAAACCTGTTGTCTAAAACCCAAAACCGCTTTTTCTCTTTCCGCGACAGCGATATTATATTGTGTTCTTACTCTTTTATTATTTAAAAGCGGCTGCGTTAAACCTCCTGCAACAGTACCAAATAAAGAAGCCGGAATATTGAACCAATTGCTTGTTTCAAATGAGTTTACACCTCCCTGAGCCGTAATTCTTAAAGCTGGGTATAAGTCTGCTTTTGTGATTCCTACGTTTGCGTTTGCAGTTTTAAGCGCCAGTTCAGCACTTTTTACATCTGGTCTTCTGCTTACTAACGAAGACGGAATTCCGATTGCTGTATTTTGTTTCACTTCAATAGCGCTTAAACGAATTGTTCTTTCTTTTGAGTTTGGAAAAGAACCGGTTAAAACACTTAATGCATTTTCCTGAATCGCAATGTTTTGTTCCAATAACGGAATCAATTGTGCCGAGTTTAATTTCTGTGCTTCAGATTGCTGGATTGCTAATGTTGTAACCTGACCTGCATCGTATTTTAATTTGATAATATTAGTTGTACTATCATTTAATTTTAAATTTTGTCTGGCAATATCCAATTGAGCGTCCAGCATTAAAAGATTGTAATATCCTTTTGAAACATTGGCAACGATATTGGTTTGCAGCGCTTTTTTAACTTCTTCAGACTGAAGATATCCTGCGTAAGCACCTTTCTTCTGGTTTCTGATTTTCCCCCAGATATCAGCCTCCCATGAAAGTGAAGCTCCGGCAGAATAATCGTCAATATGTTTGGCTCCAATTGCCTGATTTAAGTTTAAACCTGTAAAACTGTTATCAGAAGGATTGCTTGTACTTGCATTTACAAATAAATTTACCTGAGGTACATTTCCCCATTTCGATTGTGTAAATCTGTATTGTGCAATTTCGATGTTTTTTTGAGCAATCTGCAAATCGTTGTTTCTGGCAACAGCACTGTCAATCAATTTGATAATATCTTGTTCAGTAAAGAAGTTTTTCCACTCCAAATCGGCAATACTTGTTGTATCACCCGAAACTGATGCATTCCTGAAATTCTCAGGAAATGCATCTTTTGGAGTTTCAATATCCTTAGAAACTTTACAGGATATTAAGGTCGTGATCAGAATGGCGAAGGTCACGATTTTGGTTATATGATTTTTCATTGTTTTTTTATTAAATTTCTTTATCTGTCGAGTGTAATTATTTAAACACATAGAAACATAGGTTTTTAAAGATTTAGAAAAGCGTTTCACTAATTAACATTGCTGCTATGTATGGAAACTCGTCTCTTTATTGTCTTTTTGAATATAGAAATCTATGTTTCTATGTGTTAAAGTTTGTTTTTTGAATTTCACTCAAAGAGTTAGACTTCTGTACAAGTATCTTTTCTGGTTTCCAGGTCTCTTGAGATTCTGTACGATATATAGCCGATGCCAAATATGATGGCAACGAGAATTGTTGTTATATAGTTTTCCATTTATTATATTTCTTCGTTATGGATTACGGCAACTGGTTTTCCAGAAACCTTTTCTTGTAAATGCTGGAATATGATGAATAAAACAGGAATTATAAAAAGACCCAGAATTACTCCTGAAAGCATACCGCCGGCTGCTCCGATACTAATCGAGTGGTTACCTTGTGCAGATGGACCTTTGGCACTCATCATTGGTATTAAACCTACTACGAAAGCAAGAGACGTCATGATAATTGGTCGCAGACGTAATTTTGCTGCCTGAATAGAAGCGGCTATTAATCCTTGTCCTGATCTTCGTCTTTGTGCCGCAAATTCGACAATCAAAATGGCATTTTTGGCCAGAAGTCCAATCAGCATGACAAGGGCAACCTGTACGTAAATATTGTTTTCAATTCCAG
The DNA here is from genome assembly GCF_001429765.1 of Flavobacterium sp. Root901. Taxonomy (GTDB): domain Bacteria; phylum Bacteroidota; class Bacteroidia; order Flavobacteriales; family Flavobacteriaceae; genus Flavobacterium. The sequence continues at coordinate 392,559 of NZ_LMJB01000007.1, read as the reverse complement.
TTAAACCAATAGCGGCGAATACTCCAAAAATACCTGCAGGGATTGATAAGATTACTGCCAAAGGCAAAATGTAACTTTCATACTGTGCAGCAAGTAGGAAATAAACGAATATCAAACACAGTAAGAATATTGTTGCCGATTGCCCTCCGGACGAAATCTCCTCACGAGTCTGGCCCGAGAATTCAAACCCGTAACCTGCAGGTAATTGTTGTGCTGCTACTTCTTCAATTGCTTTAATGGCATCTCCGGAACTAAATCCAGGTTTCGGAATGGCATTAATCGAAATTGAGTTAAATAAATTGTATCTTGAAGCCGTTTCTGAACCATAAATACGGGTTAGTTTTACTAAAGTATTTATTGGAACCATTTCTCCGGTTTTGTTTTTTACAAAAACTCTGTCAATGGCTGTCGGATCAGCTCTGTCTTCAATATCGGCCTGAACTACAACACGGTAATATTTACCAAATCTGTTGAAATCTGAGGCCTGAGCGCTACCAAAGTAAGCCTGCATGGTTTGTAAAATGTCTTTTACATTAACACCTAACTGGTTTGCTTTTTCATCATTGATTTCCAATTGTAATTGAGGATAATCTGCCTTAAAACTTGTAAAAGCAACTGCAATCTCCGGACGTTTCATCAACGCTCCGATAAATTCCTGAGAAATTCCGCTGAATTTATCCAGTTTTCCTCCTGTTTTATCCTGAAGAACTAAATCTAAAGCCTCAACGTTACTAAATCCCGGAACGGTTGGGAAGCTGAATACGAAGAAACTTCCTCCGGAAATAGCGCCCAGTTTGCCTCGAACCTGATTCATGATTTCGTCAATATTTTTTACTTCGCCGCGTTCTTCGTTTGGTTTAAGCAATACGAAAACTACTGCAGAAGATGGACTTGTAGAGTTTGTCAATAAGTTGAAACCTGAAATCGCGGTTACAAATCGGGAAGCGTCTAATGCTTTTAAAGTATTCTCAGCTTCGGTCATTACTTTTTGAGTTCCGTCTAATGATGTCCCTGATGGTGTATTTACTGCAATGGCAATAAATCCCTGATCTTCTGTTGGAATAAATCCTGCAGGAGTTGTTTTTACCATTACAACAGTGGCCAGAGTAATTAAAGCCAGTCCGCCTAAACTTAACCATTTTCTTCTGATTAAGAATTTAAGTCCGCCTACGTAACGGTTTGTCATCGATTCAAAACTGCTGTTAAAAGCACTAAAGAATTTTTCTTTAAATCCTTTTTTCATATAAGGCGCGTCGTGATCGTGAGATCCGTGATTATCTTTTAAGAATAATGCCGCAAGCGCCGGACTTAATGTTAAAGCATTTACAGCCGAAATTACAATTGCAATCGCCATTGTGAAAGCAAACTGACGATAGAAAACTCCTGTAGAACCTTCCATAAAACCAACCGGCAGGAAAACAGCAGCCATTACCAGCGTAATCGAGATAATAGCACCCGTTATTTCGTGCATTGCTTCATGGGTTGCGATTTTTGGAGACAAACGTTTATGCTCCATTTTCGCATGCACGGCTTCGACAACTACAATAGCATCATCTACCACAATACCAATCGCCAGAATTAAAGCGAAAAGCGTTAAAAGGTTGATCGAAAATCCGAATAACTGCATGAAGAAGAACGTTCCTAAAATTGCTACAGGTACAGCAATAGCCGGAATTAATGTTGATCTAAAATCTTGTAAAAAGATAAATACCACAATAAATACAAGTATAAAAGCTTCTATTAAAGTATGTTCTACCTGTTCGATAGACTGGTCAAGAGATACTTTTGTACTATAGAAAATATTGTGTTTTATGCCCTTTGGAAAATCTTTAGAAGCCTTTTCCATCATTTTATTGATTGCAATCTGAATATCATTCGAGTTAGAACCCGCTAACTGAATAACTCCAATTACAATTCCCTTTTTACCATTTAAACGTGTTAAACTGTTATAAGAGTAAGCACCAAGTTCAACTCTCGCAACATCTTTTAAGCGAAGTACTGAACCATCTGCATTAGAACGTATAGCAATATTTTCATAATCTTCAGGTTTAGTTAATTTCCCTTTATATTTAATAACGTATTCAAAAACTTCTTTGCTTCGTTCCCCAAATTTTCCCGGAGCGGCCTCAAGACTTTTGTCCTGAATCGCTGCCATCACTTCATTTGGAGTTACTTTATAAGCTGACATTTGTGTTGGATTTAACCATACACGCATAGAGTAATCTTTTACACCGCCAAAAATAGCGGCAGAACCTACACCCGGAATACGTTTCAACTCCGGAATAATATTAATCTGAGCGTAGTTGGCAACAAAAGTCTGATCGTATTTTGCTTCATCATCGGTATACATACCAATTGCCATGATAAAACTGTTTTGTTGTTTAGCCGTAATAATACCTTGCTGTACAACCTCTGCAGGAAGCTGGCTGGTTGCCTGAGCAACTCTGTTTTGTACGTTTACTGCAGCCTGGTCAGCATCTGTACCCAGTTTAAAGAAAACAGTAATGGCCAAAGTACCGTCATTACTGGCTGTAGAACTCATGTAAGTCATGTTTTCTACACCATTTATAGATTCTTCCAGAGAAGGTGCCACAGAACGTAAAACCGTTTCTGCGTTTGCTCCCGGATATACTGCTGTTACCAAAACCGATGGCGGTGCAATATCAGGAAACTGTTGTAAAGGCAGTTTAGTTAAACCCAATACTCCCAGAATTACCAGTAAAATGGAAATTACGGTTGCCAGTACAGGTCTTTGTATAAATATTTTGAACATTGTGTTTTAGAATTATTTTTTATTAGTTACTTCGGCAACTTTTGTTGATTTTTCTGGCTGGATCGCTTGTCCGTCCTGAAGTTTGTCAATACCGCTTAACACGATTTGGTCACCCGTTTTTACACCTTCTTTAATTAAATAATTGGTACCGCTTTTACCTACAACCGTAATAGGCATTTTGGTTACTTTGTTGTCTTTGCCTACAGTGAAAACAAATACTTTATCCTGCATTTCAATTGTAGCCGACTGCGGAACCAAAATCGCATTGTCATGCTGTAACCCTAAACGGATTTTTCCGGTGTTTCCGGAACGTAAAGTTCCGTTTGCATTTGGGAAAGTTGCTCTAATCGTGATTGCTCCTGTAGTCTTATCAAACTGACCGTCAACCATATCTATTTTTCCGGTTTGAGGATAAGCGTTATTATCTGCCAGAATCAAAGTAACCGGAGGTAATTTTTTAATTTTATCTCCAAGAGAATTTCCTTTATATTGCTCTTTAAAGTTGATAAAATCAGTTTCGCCCAAAGAGAAGTAAGCAAATACTTCATGAACATCTGATAAAGTAGTTAAAGGCTCAACATCTGCAGCAGAAACTAAACTTCCTTGTTTTTTAGGTAATCTTCCAATATATCCGCTTACAGGAGCAGTAACATTTGTATACCCTAAATTAATTTTAGCAGAACCTACCATTGCTTTTGCCTGTTCGATATTTGCAGCAGCAATTTTTTGTGAAGCTTTAGCTGTTTTCAACTGATAATCAGAAACTACTTTGTTTTGTACTAAAGGAGTTAATTTATCTACTTCTAAATTAGCGTTGATTAAAGCAGCTTCTGCAGCATGAAGACTTGCCAAAGCATTGTTTAACTGCTCGCGAAACGGACGTTCGTTTATTTTAAATAACGTTTGTCCTTTGCTTACGTAAGCACCTTCGTCAACAAAAATTCTGTCAAGGTTTCCGCTTACCTGAGGACGAATTTCCACATCAACTGTACCTTGTATAGCGGCAGGATATTCAGCGTCAGTGGTTGTGTTTGCACTTGTAATGGCCAGTACAGGTAAAACCGGTGGAGGTGGAGCAGTAGGTGCCTGATTTTTATCGGCACAGCTGCTTAATACTAAGGCCAGAATAAAACTGGTTATGATTAAATTTTTCATTTTCTTAATGGTTTTAATTGGTTGAACATTTTCTCGGATTAATTCATTGGGTATTTTGGCATTCTCGGGATACATATTTAATTAAATTAAATTATCTAACGTTGTTAAGTAAAAGTGCACAAATTTCTATACAGCAAGCCCTTTTCCAATCTATTTTAAATTGGTATTAAATTATTTATCACTGTTAAGTAAATGAGTAAAAAAACTCGTTTATTACCTTTATTAAATTTTCTAACAGTGTTAAGTTATCGTTATAAAAAAAAGGATTTTATATTATCCAATTAAATTATTTTACACTGTTAAGCAAAATTGAAAATTTTTTTATTGTATAGATTTGATGATACCACCAATGGCATCTTTTAAAATCTGTGCATTTATTGTTTCTAAAATCTCACTTTTGTTAATGATATTGATGGCGATTAAACCATGAATAACAGAAAAGAAAGTAAAATATTTTTGTTTGATGATATCTTCACTCGGATTGGTGTCTTTCATTATTTCGGCAATCACTCCGGTGAACAATTTGTAAGGTGCTTCCTGAGCCGAACATCGCTGTGCGCAGCATGTCATTTGTACACCAAACATTAACTGATACATTTCAGTATTTGTAAAAGCGAAATCCCAATAAGTCATCCACATGGCTTCCAACTGATCTTCGGGTTTTGAAAATTTAGCTTTAGCAGTTTGCAGCTCTTTTGCCAGTTTCATAAAACCTTTACCGGTCAGTTCTTCTAATATTGCTTCTTTATTCGAAAAGTATTCATAAATAATAGGAGCAGTATATTCGATTCTGTCGGCAATTTTACGCATACTCAAACCATTCCAGCCTTCATCTTTTACGATATCATAAGCAGCGCCAAGAATATTATTTCTTGTCTCTTCTTTTTGTCTTAAAATTCGATCTTTGCTAGCCATTATATTCGAGTATTAAATTGTTTAACACTGTTAGGCAAATGTATGGCGGTTTTTCTAATTATGAAATATTTTTGTCATAATATTTTCTTATTCCACCATAGAGAGGACTGAAAGATCAATAAAATTAGGTATTCAGAAAGGTTTTGTGTTTTTGTAAAATTTCATTTTAAGTAAAATTCAACTCAAATTCGAATCAAATTATGATGATTTTGAAGTTTTTTAATTCTGAAAAAAGTCTAATTTCTCACTGACGAATAAAATTCCAATTAAAATTTTAGCATTTTCTAAAAATAATAAGAGTATTGAAGGCGATAATTTATTGATTATTTCATTCCCCGAACATTCATCTCTAATGTATAAACACTTTTACCGGCTGTAATAAATAATGTTTTGAATTTTTTTCCTCCAAAACAAATATTAGCAGTCCATGGTTCAGGAACATCAATATGGGCAATTTTTTCTCCTCGTGGATTGAATATAGTAACTCCTTTTCCGGTTAAATAAATGTTTCCGGACTCGTCTATTGTCATTCCATCTGAACCTGATTCAGTAAAAAGACTTTTTTTGCCTAAAGAGCCATTACTTTCAATTGTATAAGAATACGTTTTATTTGCTCCTATATCGGCTACGTATACTATTTTTCCATCCGTAGTTCCAATAATGCCATTAGGTTTTACAAGATCATTCTCAACGTTGATAATTTTGGATTTATCCGGAGATAAATAGTAAACACATTCTTTGTCTATTTCTTTTGAAGTGTGTATCCAGTAATCCCTTTTATAAAAAGGGTCTGTAAAATAGATACCGCCTTTAGGATCAACCCAAAGATCATTGGGGCCATTCAGTCTTTTTCCTTCGAAGTTGTTTATTAATATAGTATAATTTTTGTTTTTGTCTATTTTCCAAATTTCATTTTTTTCATCGGCGCAAGCCAGTAGGCTGCCAGAGTGATCAAAATACAGACCGTTAGCTCTTCCTGCATTTTCCATAAAAACAGAAATTTCGCCATTAACCGACCATTTCATGATTCTATTATTAGGCTGATCCGTAAAATAAATATTTCCTTTCTTATCTGCAGCAGGTCCTTCTGTAAAACTAAATTGATCTGATAGTTTTGTGAGAACTGCGCCCTTTGCTATTAAGGCATGATTTTTTTCTTTTGATTTCTGAGGGTATATAAAATTTGTAAAAGTAAAAGTGATAACAAATAAAAGGTGTAATTTTATTTTAAGTTGTAATGAGTTCATAATAGAAAGATTAAAAGTTGCTTTTAAAGCGTTTTTAAATGTAGTTTTTATTTCTGATATTCTGCAAAGTCGGGTTCAAATTTTCCCGTAATAAAAGTTTTTTTGGAGAATAATTTTAAAATATTTTTCTGGAGCAGAACATTTTTTGTTTTCAAGAACATTTGTCCCGCTCTACACTATATCTTTTATGGCGAACCCCACATTTTCCCGATAGCTGTAGGGAGAGCTAGGCGAGAAGTTGTATTCTTCATAAGAACTATGTCAAAGTTTAAGCCGAACAATTTTATTATTATCTCGCAGGATATTTTTCGGGATTCTGTGAAGTATGAAAAACAGCATTTAAAAAGACAGTTTTCGAGAATTCATCCACAATGAAAAATGCCACATATGGAAATTTTTTAAAAGGAACGGTAGTTGTTATCGTGAAATTGATAAAATGGATTTATCTGTAGAGCTTTATAAGTTTTTTTATAATCATTAAAAAAGTCTAAGGCTACTTTCTTGCTGATTTTTATATAATATTCAATAGCTTCCTCAATATTTTTTAATGCAATTGGAGAAACGATAATCTTATAATTCATACTTCTTTTTTAAATCAGTGTAAATTGATTCAGCATCTTTGTAATGACTTCTGTCTAAATTAATCTGGCTATTTAAAATCTCCTGCTGTTCAGAAGATAGTTCATAAGGTTTTATATTTGCAATTTCAAATTTTATCTTCAATGCTTTCATAAAAGCTTTTACAGCTTCAATCTGAGAGTCATCTTCTGTATATGCTGTGATATTAATTGCCTGCATGATTTCTAAAGTTTACTAAAGTTAATAAACAAAGTTATGACAAAACTCTAATTTTCATGTTAATGATCCTATTTTATTTTCTCCAGTTATTTAGGAATGTCAATTTTTCGTAACATTACAATAAAAAAATGAACGCACTAACGACCCTAAAAACCACAATCGCTCTTTTGCTTTTCCAACAAATAGCTTTTTCGCAGGAAACTAAAAAAGAAATCACAGCAACACCATACACAATCGAAAACTGTGTCAACCATTTTGAGTTAGAGAAAGCCACAAAAACCAAAGTTGGTTATCAATATTGGTTTGGCGACAAAAACTTTACTCACGAAAATACGCTTAAAATGAGTATCGTAGAACCCGGAAAATCGACACATGCGCCGCATCATCATCCCGAAGAAGAATTTTTCTATATTCTGGAAGGTTCCGCTTCTTTTTTCCTGGACGGAAAAACAGTTGTGGCTGGCCCAAATACCAGTTTATACTGCCCGCCAAATGCCGAACACGGAATTAGTAATGCCGGAAATACAGATTTGAAATATTTGGTAATTAAGAAGGATCTGAGATAGTTTTTGTTATAATCATACGCAGGGAAAAACCAACGATTGTATATAAGCATTACTTTTTCGTTCTGTCTTTGGCCAAATGACTTTTTCCTTTTTGATAACCGGCTTCTTCAATATTAAAAGAATCAATAATTTTATTCATTCTCTCCGCATATTCTTTTTCCTTACTGCCAGTGGTCCAGATCATCACCTGATAGTATCGCTCGCTGCCCTTAATAATAGCATATCTGTAGAAAATAGTTGTATTATCATTGACACCACTCATTGAAAATACAATGGCATTTGCACCGTTAATTTTCTTTTTCTTAATATCGTAGAGTTTATAGTCTTTGACAGCCTGTTTAAAGTGATTTGTAATTACATTGTAATAACCGTCAAGGTCTGGAGTTACATTTAAAACATTATTTCCGACAGCCTGCAGAAAATCTTTTTTTGATTCATCAATAACAATAACATAGAAATTTTCAAACTGATTTTGCAGCTGCAGTGAGGCAACATCATTTAGTTCTGTTGTTGCGCTAAGGCTTTCCGGAACGTACAATGAATATTTATTATCGACAGTTTTCTTTTCTAATTTTTCATTCTGCGTATTTTGACTGCAAGAAAAAAGCGTTAGAATAAATAGTAAAGAAATAATTTTTTTCATGAGTTATTTTAGTCTTTTTAGCGGGTGTAATATTAAGTTAAAATCAGATAAAGTACAACTGTTTTATTTTGTGTTATCTAAATATTGTATTTAAAATATTCTTTTTTTCTTTTCCTGATATTTCTTTTATTTCTACTTTACTGCTTTAGCTTTTCGGTATAAAATAATAAACTATAGTGATATGAATTTTATATAATTTCAATTTAATTTTTAATAAAAAACTGTAATTCAATTAATTAACTTTTATTAAAGAAAGGTTTAACATTGTCTGCTTTCGCTGGCTTTCTGAAATAACTAATTTTAGGTAAATCAAAATTAATAACATTTAAATATTAAAAATTATGAAAAAGAATATAGCCATATTAGCAACAAACGGTTTTGAAGAATCAGAATTAGCATCTCCTAAAGCTTACCTGGAAGAGCAGGGCTGGAATGCAGATATCATCAGTCTGCAATCTGGAACTATCAGATCATGGAAAGACGGAAATTGGGGTCAGGAATATAATGTTGATGTTGTATTAGATCAGGCAAATGAAGCCGATTACGATGCTCTTGTCCTTCCGGGAGGAGTTATAAACCCTGATTTATTGAGAAGAGAAGAGGCCGCAGTAAATTTTGTACGTTCGTTTTTTGAAAGTAAAAAACCAGTAGCAGCTATTTGTCATGGGCCTCAGATTCTGGTAGATGCAGATGTTTTAGAAGGTCGAAAAGTAACTTCGTTCTTCTCTGTTAAAAATGATTTGAAAAATGCCGGAGCACAATGGGAAGACTCAGAAGTGGTCGTAGACAATGGATTAGTGACCAGCAGAAACCCTAATGATCTGCCAGCGTTTAATAAAAAAATGGTGGAAGAAATTAAAGAAGGTAAACACGAGCGTCAGACGGTGTAAAAAAAGATATTTTTATTGACATTTTATCAAACTATAAAAATGCAGGATCAATTTTGGTCTTGCATTTTTTTTGTAATGGACATCTTGATTATTTATAAATTAAATAATTATTCGAAAATGATCGATCCCGGGGATCTTTTGTAATTTGGGATTCATTAACCCGGGATTGAAATCCCGGGCTACAATATTTTTCGAGCCAATGGCTCTTTCAGGATTCCGTTAGGAATGACCTATATTGTAGCAACGGATTTCAATCCGTTGATTAAAAATTTCCGAATTAAATATTAGTTCCGTAGGTACAATTTGTCATTTCGACGAAGGAGAAATCTCCGCAAGTAACTCCACAAAGTATAATTTCCGCGCTATCCAGATCTTCTCAATCTTGTCATTTCGACGAAGGAGAAATCTCCGCAAGTAACTCCACAAAGCATTGTTTCCGTGCTATCCAGGTCTTCTCAGTATTGTCATTTCGACGAAGAAGATCTCAACAAGTAGCTCACAAAGTATTATTTCTGCGCTATCCAGATCTTCTCAATCTTGTCATTTCGACGAAGGAGAAATCTCCGCAAGTAACTCCACAAAGTATAATTTCCGCGCTATCTATATCTTCTCAATCTTGTCATTTCGACGAAGGAGAAATCTCCGCAAGTAGCTCCGCAAAGCATGATTTAGAAAAAACAAAAAAAAGAAAGATTATTCTTTCTTTTTAAACCAAAAAACCAAGCAAAACTATTAATTTAGTTTTATGAAATTACAACAAGGATATCATACTTATTACATTTACATTCTAACAAATAAGAAGAAAACGGTTTTCTACACAGGAGTAACAAACAATTTGCGTCTCCGATTAAGCCAGCATAAAGATAATATTACAAGTCAAAGCAAAACTTTTACATCCAGATATAATGTTGAGTTTCTTCTGTATTATGAAAAGTTTACTTGGATTCATGAAGCAATTGTTCGGGAGAAAGAAATAAAAGACTGGCGTAGGGAAAAGAAAATTGAGATGATTAAAACCATTAATCCCGATTTGGATTTTTTGAATTATTTATTTTCTTGAAATTGTGTAGATTTTTATTTCACTTTGTGGAGTTTCTTGCGGAGATTTCTCCTTCGTCGAAATGACAATATTGAGAGAAAAAAAGCTCCAACTCGGACTAGCAAATTTTGAAGACAATTATTATTGGCTTAATGAATTGGCGGAGATTTTGAATCCTTATTTGAGTGAGGAGTAAGGTTTATAAAATGGAAAAACCTCGATTTTTGAAGGATCGAGGCTTTTGGTTTAGTTATATACGATAATCTTTTTCAAGTAATGATTTTATATCAGTGAACTCGTTTATGTAATTATTCTTTACTTCATTAATATCCTTTGAATATAGCCCTCTTATCGTTTCTTCTGAAGGTTCATAATCCAAATTTTCTAAATGATAAATTTTGATGTGAGATAATATTTCGTCTAAATTTTGTAGTGAAAAATAATTACTTTCTTCTTCCATTTTCAAAATTATGTTTTCGATGTGATTTATTAAAATATTTTTTATTTCATCTGAAATTATAAACTCATTAAAGTTAAGAAAGCCAAACATATCTATCGATATATTATCGATGTTTTGAGCGAGTTCTTTTTTTAGTTCAATAAAATCTTTATTATCATTTTTAAGTTCATAAAAGAGGAAAATATAAAATACCATCAAAAAGCCATCTCTGACCCAAAGCTTTCCATATTTATATTCTAATTGACTTTCAGAAGGCATATATTATTGATTTTAATAGACTGAATGTTATTTGTAAAATCAAATTTATAAAAAGTTTACCATTTTCCTAGTAACTCTCGCAGTAATGCGACAACACGAAACCCTCCAAATCGGACTAGCAAATTTTGAAGACAATTATTATTGGCTCAATGAATTGGCGGAGATTTTGAATCCTTATTTGAGTGAGGAGTAAGGTTTATAAAATGGAAAAACCTCGATTTTTTTAGGAATCGAGTTTTTTTTATTTTTAAATTATTGTTCTGTTTAGATAATAATTATAGAATTGAGGCAAGAATAAAAAAAAGTATTATTATAATCACAGTAATTAAAAATTCTGGATTGACTTCATCAAAAATTTTTGGCTTTTTAGACAAAGAATATACTATTGCGGTTAAGGTAGATATTGTAAAAAGTAACAAAAAACCTCTTTTTCCACCATTGTTATCTACTTCATTTCTACAGTCAAGATTTAAATATTCTTTGTTATTTTTTACTAATGAATGAATTTCACAAGAACTTTCTGTGTCAAAATCACCTATTTCACTTTTTAAAATAGCAACTGAGATTGTATCTCCTTCTTTTATTTCATTTATAACTTCATCATCCTTAACACAATTGTAGTCATAACTTGCAATTTCAAAAGTACTTCGATTATTTATGCACTTAAACTCTATCCATTTTCTACGATGTTTTCCTTTTCTTTCTTTAAATTTTGGAGTAGTTGAAATTATTAGATTTTCATAAACCTGAAGATCTGATTGCTTTATGATATAACTCCCATTGATAACGTTCATAAAAAAGTAAGTTCCAATAAGTAAGCTAGCTATAGATACTGCTAAATAATTTTTTTGTTTTTCTTTCCAAGTACTGATGCTTTCATTCATAAATCTCTTAAGCTTTTTTATTTTGCTGTTTTTGCGAGAATTTCATCAGTGAACAATTTTTTTTACCTAACCTAAAATGATTTGCACGAGCGGGACGCTCGCGCCAGCTGGTGATATATCTGCGAGATCGGGTAATTTTTTTCTTATATTTTAAGTTATTAAACTACAACTTTGAATAAACTGCATTTTGACTGAATATATTTTATTTCTTAGGAATAACGCCAATCATTAAACTGTAGTTTTTCATTTATGCATCCAATCTCTCTTCCGTACATATCTTCATAAGTTATGGATATAAAGTAATTGTTAAGTTTAGTTCTTAGCAATTTAATAAATTCTTTATTTTTTTCTGTATCGTTGTTTTTAAAATAGATTTTAAATATACATATTGACTTATCCCTTGCAATGGCACCATAATTAGTACTTAGGTCTAAAGAATCAATTTTAAATTGAATTTCCTGACCAACTTCTTCTTGATCAGCAATATCATTTATTAAATGATAGAAATCTGTATATACACTATCAATATCTTTATCTTTATAAATTTTGGAATCAGCTAAAATAAGTGGACCAAGTCCTACATTATGTAATGATATTTCAATGCTTTCAACTGAACTTTCGGTTAGTAAATCACCACATGGTCTAGCAAGTTCTTGCAAAGTCCAACTGTTTCTATAATCTTCAATTTTTACGATCTTAAAACTTAAATAAGCAAAAAAAATTAGATTTAACAAAGCCAATATTGGGTTTAAAATTCCACTAAAATAATTTGCAAAATCTACCCAATCCGATGTTTTATCTGAAAAATTTAATTTGCCAAATTTTAAAAAATAGAATATAACTGTAAGAAAGCATAAAATAAATCCTAATGAAAATAGGATGATTGTAATTTTTTTTCCGCTCATAATTCAATTAGTTTTTTAGATAATTTCATTCCTCATTTTGATATTCATTAGTGTTCATATCATGTATAAGCATATCGTAAATATCAGTTAGAATATGTAATAAGATTATTATGAATTGGAATCCAATAAAATAAGAACCAAAATTAAAAATGCAATCGGAAGCCTTCTTTAAATATTCAACATATTCTTTTATAAAATACTTTTCTAAACACTGATAATTTAATTGAGTAAAGAACATTAATCCGATTATAACTATTGATAACATAATTGCATAACTTATTGAGGCAATTAATCTTTCTGAAAAGATTTTATAATCTTTTGCATATTTGTGAGTAGGTTCATAATTTGAAAGGAGTAGTTTTTTTCTTTTCTCCATTTTATCTGAAACAACTATTAAAAGGTTAAAAAATAAACCAGCAAAAATTGAAATACCAGTTATGAAATATGTTATTGAGTCTTCAGTCAAAAATTGATTTAAAGAAATTAATAGAGTTGAAAGGATAAAAGGAATACCGTAATAAAAAAAATTAAGTTTCAATTTAGATGAAATTAATTTTTCTCTGTTATCATAATAAAGAGAATGAATTGCCTCAGATCTTATATCTTTAAGTTTTAAAATTTTCATTAATAGTTTATCTCTTGTTTAACTTTTTCAAGTAATCCGTCGGTAAATTCACTAATCTTTTCAAGATTTGGTGTTTTATTAGTATTTGAAATTTCTAAAGGCAAAACTATCGTTGGTTGTATCTTAAATTTATCTCTTATAGTTGCATGGGCTTTTCTTCCATGTTCATCTTTATAATATATTTTAGTTTGATAATCTTCTGCATTTTCCATACCTAATTCAGCTAAATCTAATCCAATAGGTTTTTTTGAATTAAAATCTTTGAAAAAGTTGAAAATGTTTTTCTTTTTCAAACCTTCTACAGTAATTGTTACTTTTAAACCTTCCGAATCCTCAAAAGCTCTATTAAATTTTTTTCTGGAATTTCTATTTTCAATTGTACTAGTAAATGTTACTTTTTGTACAGAACTTCTTTTTAAATAGTTTTCTCTCAGTTCATTTGGAACATGAACAATCCTTCTAAATGAGGTACCATATTTAGCAAAAATTTTAGTCAAAAATTCAATTAAAATTGAGCCAATACTTCCAATGCTGTAACTCTGTATCATTAAAACTCCAACTTGACTATCAGGTGGTGTCCACATTTTAAAATAATAAGGTAAAGAAGCTAATTGTTTCTCCGAAATTTCCCCAACAGTATTTTCATTATCTAAGATATCGTAGATTTGATGACCATAGCCTGTATTTCCTCCATTGATAATCCCTTCAATTATATTTCTTCCATGTCTATATTTAATATTTTTTGTACTAATTCCTTTGTTCTCGTCTTTGTTAAGCCAAAATTTATTGTGAAATTCGTCTAATATCATTCCGACAAATCTGTTATAAAGTTCCTCAGGTTTTATAGTATGTGGATTTTCTCCGTTTTTAGAAAAATTTTTTCTGTAGAATTCATTGAAATCAAAATAATCTTCACGTTTGAATTTTTCATTTAATGTAAAAGTATAAATAGATAATTCTAAATTAATGTCTGCCATAATTTTTTTGGTTATTTAATTACTAAACAATTTTTTTGAAATATTGCTTAGTAATTTTAATATTAGTTATTGTTTTTGGTTTGCTAAAATTATAAAATGTTTAATGAATATAATTATGGAAATCCGTAATTTCTTATGTTTTTTTTATAATAGAAAAAATATGCGATAATAAAAAAACAGTCCCTCCAAAAAAGAGGAACTGTCCTTAAGCAAATTTTCAAATTTGCATTCCTAAGAATGCGTACAGTAATTGGTAATCACTAAATCGAAGGCTAAACGCAGGTTATTCGTTTATTGTATCGCCTTCTTTAGTTTCTTCGCTGGCAATTTTTACCAGTTTATCTTTCGGATTCAAATCGCCGAATATTTCGATTTTATCTTCGATTTCTCTTCCTTTTTTAATGTCAACTCGTGTTGCTTTGTGATTTACTACTTTAATCACAAAAATACCTTCTGCAGAATTTACTACTGCCGATTTCGGAACTACAAATGCGCTGTCTTTTGAGTTCAGCGGTAATAAAACTTCGGCAACCATTCCCGGTAATAAATTTCCTTTTGTATTGTGAACATCCATTTCAACTCTTTCAGAACGCAGTTTTAAATCTAATGCACCAGACATTCTCGTAATTGTTGCTTTAAAAGTATCCGGCAGTGATTTTACATTAAAACTCATTTCGTCACCAGTATGTAAATATCCCGTGTACAATTCCGGAACAGAAACCGCCAAACGTAATTTACTTTGTTCCTGAATCGTCAACAAAGGTAAATCTGAACCTTTTCCTGCCGGACCAACAAACGTTCCTAAATTGACATTTCTGGCAGCCACAACGCCGTCAAAAGGAGCACGGATTTCGAGATATCCTCTCATAATCGAGATTTCTTTGTGCGCCGCCACAGCTGCCTGATATTGTGCGTAATCAGAATTCTTTTTTCCGCTTGCCATTTCCAGATCGTTTTTAGAAATGGTTCCTTCAACCTTACTGGTTTCGTACAAACGGTTGTACGTGCTTTTGCTGGTGGCATAAATCGCTTCCATCGATTTTAATCTTGATTCGGCTGCAGCCAGTTGCGAGCTGATTTCCGGCGCTTCTAAAACAACTAAAAGCTGTCCTTTTTTTACTTTAGAACCAATATCAACTTTTAATGTTTTTACAAAACTGCTCACTTTTGCATATAAATCTACTTGCTGGAAACCTGTTAATTCTGCAGGCAAACGCAATTCTGTGCTTAGTTTTTCTTTCTCTAAAAGAAAAGTTTCTACTTTAGGTTCAATTGCTTCCGGTGCAGTTTCTTCTTTTTTCTTTTCGCAGCCACTTAATACAACTAAAGCTGTAAATAATAATGCGGTTGATTTTATAATGTTACTTTTCATTTTTTGGTTTTATATAATGAATATGCTTTAATTCGTTGATTAACACATAGAGACATAGTTTTTGAAGCTTTAAAAAAGGCGTTTCACTATTTTAAATGCACATAGTTAGCTATGTGTGGAAACTTGTTTCTTTTTCTCTCTTTTTTGACATAATCCTGAAGTTTCGGGACTATGTTTCTATGTGTTTATTTTTTAATTACCCGAGGATCGACTTTCCGACTTTATGACTTTACGATTTTCCAACTTTCGACTTACTTATTGATGAGATATAATGGATGCTTTCTTCGTCTTCAGGATCTAATGAAACCGATTGTGTCGATGTTTTTTCCTGTGCCCAGGCAAAGATCTGAGGAAGGATTAATAATACGGCAAAAGTAGAAAATAATAATCCGCCGATAACCGCTCTTCCTAAAGGAGAAACCTGATCGCCTCCTTCGCCGTGACCAATTGCCATTGGCAGCATTCCCGCAATCATCGCAACTGAGGTCATGATAATAGGACGAAGACGCAGCGCAGCAGCTTCACGGGCAGATTCGAGCGCATTTCCGTTTCGTTTGCGGAGCTGTTCGGCATTGGTGACCAGTAAAACGGCATTGGCAATCGAAACCCCAACCGACATAATGATTCCCATATATGATTGTAAATTTAGCGTAGAACCTGTAATGGTAAGCATTAATAAAGCTCCTAAAACCACCGCCGGAACTGTCGTTAAAATAACCAAAGAAACTTTGAACGACTGAAAATTAGCGGCCAACATTAGGAAGATTACAAAAACGGCAACCAATAATCCTGTTTGTAAACTGCTTAATGTTTCGCTCAGTACAGTACTTAATCCAATTGGCGTAATAAACAAACCACGTGGTAATTCGCCTAAAGAACTAATTGTTCTGCTAACGTCATTTGCAGCAGTCCCTAAGTCTGTCTGGTTGATGTTTGCAGTAACGGTAATATACGGCATGGCCCCTAAATTGTCATTTTCACCGCTTACATAAGTGGGTGTAATTTTGGCAACGTCGCTTAAAACGGGACGAATCGAATTTCTTAATACCGGAATTTCCCCAATATCGGTTTTGCTTTTCATTTTGTTCAAAGGAACCTGAACCTGAACGTTGTACGATAATCCGGCTTTTTCATCGACCCAGGTATTTTTTTCGGTATATCTTGATGATGAGGTTGATGCTACAAGCGAACGTGAAATATCATTCATATCAACTCCTAATTCGGCAGCACGCGTTCTGTCAATATCAATATTCATGGCAGGATAATGAATTGGCTGACCAATCTGCACATCTCTGAAATACGAAATTGCTTTCATTTTATCGACAATTTGATTCGCGTATAATTCATTACGTTTTTTATCTTTTCCGGCAATTCGAACTTCAATTGGAGTAGGAGAACCCTGGCTTAAAACTTTATCCGTTAATTCGATTGGTTCAAAAGAGACTTTTGTATTTGGCAGAAGTTTTTTAAGTCTTGCTCTAAAGTCATCTTTAAACTCATCCATATCAACATGATATTCTTTTAAACTTACCTGAAAAACAGCTTCATGCGAACCCGCCATAAAAAGGTAAATTGGATTGATTGAGAATAAAGACGGGTGCTGGCCGACGTAAACAGAAGTGATTCCGATATGTTCTTTGCCCACCATTTTTTCGAGTTCTTTTAAAACTACTCTGGCCTGTTCTTCGGTTCTTTCTAAACGGGTTCCGTCAACAGCGCGCATTCTCAATTGAAACTGACTTGAATTGGTTTTTGGAAATACATCTTTTCCAATAAAACTGATAAATACAACTGCCAGTACTGTAGCAGAAACAAGATAAATTAAACTTGTAGCTTTTTTGTATGGAAATAAACGATCTAAAGTTCTCATAAAACGAACCCTGAATCTTTCAAAAAGACTTATTTTTCCATTATTATCTGTATCTAATCTTTCAACATAACCTTTTTTCTGAGTGATTAAATCTTTTTCAGAATCCGGCGTTAACCCGCAGGCGTTAAATTCGGCTTCATCATCTGTAATTTCCGGTGTATGTTCGTGTTTTTCATGTCCTTTCATTAACCAGTTTGCCATAACAGGAACAAATGTCTGGGATAATAAAAATGAAATTACCATTGAAAATCCAATAGCTAAAGCCAAAGGCAGAAACAACGCTCCCGGAATGCCAACCATGGTAAATGCCGGAGCAAAAACCGCAAGGATACAAAGCAGGATCAATAATTTTGGCAGAGCAATTTCCTGACAGGCGTCCCAAATGGCGAGTGCTTTTGGTTTTCCCATATCAAGATGCTGGTGAATATTTTCGATTGTTACTGTACTTTCGTCTACCAAAATACCAATGGCCAGCGCCAGTCCGCTTAAAGACATTAAGTTAATTGTCTGTCCGAATAATTTCAAAAATAAAACTCCTGAAATAACCGAAATCGGAATCGTCATAATTACAATCAAAGCGGCACGACGGTCGCCAAGGAAAAGCAATACCATTAATCCGGTCAAAACCGCACCAATAATTCCTTCTGTAATTAAACTTTTAACCGAGTTGATTACATAAACCGACTGGTCAAATTCATAAGATAATTTTACGTCTTCAGGAAGTGTACTTTGAATTTTAGGAAGTTCCGATTTTAATTTCTGAACCACATCCCAGGTCGAAGCATCTCCGGCTTTTGCAATACTAATATAAACAGAACGTTTTCCGTTTACCAAAGCATAACCTGCCGTAATATCGGCACCGTCTTTTACAGTGGCAACATCGCCTAATTTTAAGTTTTGAACGCCGCCTTTGAATAACGGAATCTGCTCAAAATCTTTAACTTCTTTAATCGTATTATTGGTTGGCGTAATATAGTTTTTGTCTCCCATACGCACGTTTCCTGATGGAGCCGTCTGGTTGTTTAAACGAATCGCTTCTACGATTTGATCAGGTGTCATATTATGAGAACGCAATAAATCAGGATCTACGTTAACCTCAATAGTTCTTGGGCTTCCGCCAAAGGGCGCCGGAGACAATAAACCCGGAATTGAAGTAAACGAGGCACGAACATAAACGTTGGCTAAATCCTGTAATTCATTGTTTGATCTGATTTTAGAACTCAAAACCAATTGACCAATCGGCAGAGAAGAAGCATCAAAACGAATGATAAACGGAGGCTGTGTTCCCGGAGGAAAAGCCGCCTGAATTCTGTTGGAAAGCGCACTTAACTCGGCAGCAGCCTGAGCCATATTTGTTCCTTCATAATAGGTTAATTTCATAATCATTAACCCCTGAATATTTTTGGTTTCTACCGATTTTATACCATTAGAAAAAGGTAAAACGTTTACGTAGTTTTTGGCAAAATAAGCTTCCATCTGGTCTGGTGTGTAACCTCCAAAAGGATGCGCAATATAAATAACCGGCAAATTCATTTTGGGCAGGATATCTACCTTAATGTCTTTTATGGCACCAATTCCGAAGAAAAATAGACCCGCAACCAATACTAAAATGGAAATGGGTTTGCGGAGTGCAAAACGTATTAAATTCATTAGACTTTATAATTAAAATTCATTCATAAATAAGTCAAAATTGCCCGTTGCAGCAACTTTCAGCAAAAACGACTGCCATACATTATTGTTGACAATATCACGATCAATTTCAGCACGGTTTAAAGTGTAAATTGTTTGTGTTAAGTCGGTTAAATCGGTTAAACCGTTTTTGTACAAAGTCGATTTTTGTATATAAGCTCTTTTTGCCGCATCGACCTGAATGGGTGCTTCGGCATAATTGTCAAGTGTAATTTTGATTTTATCTTCGGCAAAAGTCAACTGCGATTTCAATTCTCTGTCCGCCTGATTGTATTCTTCCTGCAAAGCCTGAGATACAAATTTCTGGGCGCTCACCTGTTTGCTTGATCGAAAGGGAGCGGCCAGATTCCATGTAATACCAACTCCAACCAGATAATTGGTACGGTCCGGATTTACACCATCCCAGTAATTTCTGCTAAAAGCAGTCTGGTCTGTACCATACGTGTTTTCAAAACCGGAGGCTCTGGTTTGTAAAACTCCAAAAGCACTCATGGTTGGGTAATAAAAACGTTTGTACAATCTAACCTGTTGATTGCTGTAATCAATTCTTGTTTTATAAAATTGCAGTAAAGGATGCAGACTGTCTGATGCGGCATTTTCTTTAATAAGTTCTTTCGGGATCTGAGTTACAAAAAGGGTATCAGCAATAAAATCCTGCGGAGCAACGCCCATTAAATCAACGAGTTTGTTGTTTTGTTCCTTAACGAAGTTTTTCGCAAGATTCAGGGCAATTTTAGCCTTAGATACTTCTGCCGTTGCCAATGTCGAGTCTACTCCGGCCAATAATCCGTTTTTAACTCTTGCAGCGGCTGTCTTTTTGAAAACCTCTGCACGATCCAGATTTTTTTGCTGTGAAATCAGTAACCTCTGGCTCGCCAGCAAATTTAAATATGCAGCAGAAATTTTGATTTGCTGCTGGAATTTTTCCTGTTTTAAGTCATTTTCTTTAGCCTGAACATCAATTTTAGATAAATTAATTTTTTCCTTCGTTTTTCCAAAAGTGAAAAAATCCCAGTTCATGTTGACAAGGTAAAGCGCGCCAAATGCCGAATTCCAGTTTTGTTCTGCCAGGGCTGGTCCGGAAGAAGCTGTTCCTAAACCATTAAAGCCGTACAAGGCGCCATTTTGCCCGTTGATTGTTCCGTAATCCTGTTGTGCAGATAAATTAAGATTAGGCAGATAATCACGGCGAGTCTGTTTTAAAAGCTCTTTTGAAGCATTGGTGTAATTGTTTTTTGCTTTGATTGAACCGTAGTTTTCAAGCCCTGTTTTTATTGCTTCTTTTAAAGACAAGGTTTGTGAGTAACCAATCGAGGCAAAAATCAAGAAAAATAATAAGGTAATTTTTTTGAAATACATAAACTCAAGTGTGAAATTATAGGACAAATTTATTTCTCTTATACTGATAAAGGTCATGTTAAGTGATGTACTGCAATAATAAATGACCAATTCAATTTGTCATTTTTTGGAAATATTAATTAAATATTTGTCCGTACTTTGTGAACTATTTAAGTTTAAAAAATGAATCTCAAATTTGATAACATACTGGATAATAAGTGGTGGCAGGAAATTGCCGTCGTCGGATTTTCCTTTACCATATATACCTTAAAAAACGACTGGATGTTATTTAGTTCCTTAACATCCGTTTTAATGGGGATTTTCTTTTACTGCATTCTTTATATGCACGCCCAGTTCAATCGTTTTTTTCTTTTTCCCATATTATTTAAAACCCGACGCCCTTTTACGTACCTGCTTTTAACGCTTTTTGGGGTAATTGTTTTCTCGATTGTTTTGTATGAGATTACAATGCTGGATATGTTTAGAAATCTTTATTTTTATCAAAATTCGCATCAAAGAAGTTATTTGTACCAGCTGGCCAGCGTTTTAGGAACTTTGGTTTGTATCCTGAGTCCGATTATTGTTTTTAAATTCTACAGAATTCATAGAAAACGTACCGAAGAAGCGCTTTTGTTCAATCAAATGCAGCTGAATTCCTTAAAAGGACAATTAAATCCGCATTTTTTATTTAATACTTTTAATACGCTGTACGGAATAAGTTTGGAATTTCCGGACAGAACGCCGGATTTAATTATGAAAGTTTCACAGTTAATGCGTTATCAATTAGAGAGTAACAGTAAACAATGCGTATCTTTAGAAGACGAATTAGAGTTTATAAACAGTTATGTTCAGCTTGAAAAAGAACGTGTTGGCTATCGCTGTGATATTACGTTTGATTCTAAAGTTGACAACGAAAATGCCTATAAAATTTCGCCGATGCTTTTAATTGCCTTTATTGAAAACGCTTTTAAACACGGAACCTGTGCGATTGAAAAATGTTTTGTTCAAATTTTTATTACTGTTGAAGAAGGACAACTGCACCTTCATGTCGTAAATTCAATTCCAACAAAGCAGACAGATGTGGTTTCGACTAAAATTGGTTTGAAAAATACAATTGAAAGACTGAATTTAATTTTCGGAAAAAACTATACACTCGATATTCAGGAAAATAAAAACACTTATATAGTCGATTTAAAACTGCAGTTGAAAAGATTTGCGTAATGAAAGATCCAAAAAAATGCATTATTGTTGATGACGAACCGGCGGCGCATTATGTTTTAGCCAATTATATAAAACAAAATCCGCAGTTAGAATTGGTTTTTCAGGGATATAACGGCATTGAAGCAATGGATTATCTCAGGGAAAACAAAGTCGATCTGATGTTTCTGGATATCAATATGCCGGAGATTTCGGGAATGGAATTGTTGAAGATTATTCCCAATCATCCCAAAACAATATTAACGACTGCGTACTCTGAATTTGCGCTTGAAAGCTATGATTACGGTGTTATTGATTATCTGCTGAAACCTATTTATTTTCCGAGATTTTTAAAAGCTGTTGACCGCTTTTTCTCTACGGAAAATTTAAAAACAAAAGAAGATGAAATAACCGTAAATAAAGTCAGCGTAAAAGTCGACGGATATTTTATCGATATTGAACTGGATCAGCTTTTGTATGCGCAGAGTTTTGGAAATTATGTGAAACTGCATACTACAAAACGAACTTATCTGGCTTCGATTACAACAACGGAGTTTGAGAAATGCCTTCCGGAAAAGAATTTTATCCGTATTCATAAGTCTTATATTGTTGCTTTGGACAAAATTGAGGTCACAGAAAAAGATTTTGTCAGTATTAAAAATGAAAAAATACCTATTGGAATAACCTACAAAAGGGAATTGACGGATCGATTGAAAAAGTAATATTCTTTTTATTAAAAAATAGTTGCAATTTATTTAAAAAGTAATAAATTTATTACGTTGTTTTTGATGTTTAATTTAATAGTCAGATCATGAAAAACGTATTATTAGCAGTAGTTTTACTCTGGATTAGTTTTTTGAGTGCTCAAAATGAAGTTGTAAAACCGCCGGAAAAAGTGAGTTTTACTTTTGAAAAAGAATACCCAAATAAAATTCCGGTCTGGTCTGTTGAATATACAGGCGACGATAATGACGAAATAAGATATCTGGCAAAATTTAACACAGATCAAAATACTAAGGCTCTTGCCGTTTATGATAATTCAGGAGTTTTAAAAGCATACGAATTGCAGATTCCGTTAAGTCAGCTGCCGGCAAAAGCTCAGTCTTATTTAAAGAAAAATTACGCAGCAAAGGCAGTTAAGGAAATTGCTGTAGTGGTAGATGATAAAAACAAAACCACTTACGAAGTTGGAGTAGAGAAGGACTCAAAATTTTATGATGTTATTTTTGATAAAAACGGCGGATTTGATGTCATAATCCAAAAAGATTAGAATACTTACTAATTCAATTATATTTAAAACGACAAACCCGGTGAGTTCTATACTTACCGGGTTTTGTTTTTTGAAAAATATTCTGTTAAATAACAACCCAAAGCTTTAACAACTGTCGGGGTTTTTAAATTTTATGTTTATTACAACATCATTCCTCCGGAAACTTCGATTCTTTGAGCATTTACCCAGCGCGCATCTTCAGTACATAAAAATGCTACTACACTGCCAATATCATCAGGTAAACCAACTCTTCCTAGAGCAGTTACAGAAGCTATTTGTTTGTTCATTTGTTCATTATCACGAACAACGCCGCCGCCAAAATCAGTTTCAATAGCACCGGGAGCAACAACATTTGCTCTGATTTTTCTTTCGCCTAATTCTTTTGCCTGATATTTTGTTAAGGTTTCAATTGCACCTTTCATAGAAGCATAAGCCGCATAACCAGGGAAAGAGAATCTTGCCAGACCAGTGGAAATGTTTACAATTCCGCCGCCGTCATTCATAAGGTTTAAAGCTTTTTGGGTTAAGAAAAAAGGACCTTTAAACTGAATGTTAGTCAATTGATCAAATTCTGCTTCGGTGGTTCCAATGAAAGAATTATGAATTCCAATTCCGGCATTATTTACCAGATAATCAAATGTATCCGTTTTAAAAGTATTTTTTAAAACTAATTTTACTTCTTCAAAAAAAGAATTAAAACTTCCTGAATCGGCAACATTTAATTGAAGTGCGGCTGCTTTCTGCCCCAAATTTTCAATTTCTTTTACCACTAAATCAGCTTCTTCTTTTTTGCTGTTGTAAGTAATAATAACGTCAAGTCCTTTTTTAGCAATTGCAATTGCCATATTTTTTCCCAAACCTCTGCTTCCTCCTGTAACCAGAGCTATTTTTGTATTTACTGCCATCTTTTTAATTATGAATTGTTAATTTATTTTAATTATGCATTGCATTAAAGTGATTTCGAAGATCCTCAGCACTTGCATTTAATCTGGTTTCGCTGGTTCCAAAAGTAAGTTCAGATCTTCCTTCTTTCAGTTGTTCAAAAATTGATTCTATAAAACTGCTTACGCTTGGGTGCGCATCGTGCAAACCAATTCCGCCAAGATCTGTGTTTAGCGCCGGTGGAATAATCTCGATTACTTCGATATTATTTGATTTTAATAAATGACGAAGGGAAATCGTAAACGATCTGAAAAATGCTTTTGTAGCAGAATAAACCGGAACTTTGGCAAATGGTGAAAATGCCAGTCCAGAGGTTACATTCATTACTGTTGTTAAGGATTTTAACTTAATAAATAATGAAGTTAAATGTAACGGCGCCTCAATGTTTGTCGTAATTTCCGCTTTCATACTTTCGTAAAAACCGGGATCTGTTACTGAAATCCAATTTTGAATTCCGGCATTGTTGATTAAAACATTTAAATCCGGATGATTTTCAGAAATCCATTCGTAAAGTGCGATTCTTTCTTTTTCTACAGATATGTCACAGACTTTTGTAATAACCGAAGGAAATTTTGCTTTTACTTCGTTTAGTACAGATTCTCTTCTGCCGCAAATGATTACGGTATTGTTTTCCTGAATAAATCTTTCAGTAAGTCCAAATCCAATTCCGGTTGCACCTCCTGTTATTAAAATTTTGTTGTTTGATAAATTCATCTTTTCTATCTTTTAAATTGATAAGACAAAGGTAGGAGCAAAGCAGATGTGGGGAATTGTAAATATCAAACCGATGTTTGCAAAATTCAAATCAGATATTGGAATTAAAAATTAAAAATTAAAAATTGATAATTAAAAATTGATAATTAAAAATTGATAATTAAAAATTCTAATTCTCATTTTATGTCATCCTGAGCAAAGTAGAAGGACACGCATCGTAGAACGTACTGCATGGATTTAGAATGCGACCCTTCGACTTCGCTTAGGAGGACAAACGTTATGTTCAAGCTTAGAAAACCCTGAAACTTGAAACCCGAAACCAAACCTAACTCCTAAAAGCAATCGGCGTCAAAGAAGTCTGCTTTTTAAAGAAGTTAGAAAAATGCGCTAATTCTTCAAAACCTAAGGAATAAGCAATTTCTGAGATATTCCAATCCGTTTGTTTTAAAAGGATTTTCGCTTCGTTAGTTAATCTGTTGCTGATTAATTCTGTGGTGGTTTTTCCGGTATTTTCCTTTAAAACCTTATTTAAATGATTGACATGTACGGATAATCTGGCCGCAAAATCTTTAGCAGTCCTTAGTTCTAAACGCTGACGCGGAGATTCAATTGGAAACTGTCTTTCCAGCAATTCAGCAAATAAAGAAGAAACCCGTGCTGCCGAATTATGTTTAGAATACAGTGCTGTTATAGGCTGTAATTTTTGTCCAAAATGAATTAGTTCTGCAACATAATTTCGGATTAAATCATATTTATAGATATAATCAGAATTAATTTCTTTTTGTATTTTGTTGAAAATCAAAGCAACTTCTTCAACTTCTTCATCTGATAACTGAAAAATTGGATAACCGTCTGATGCAAAAATCGGAAGTTCATCCAGATCAATCCCGCTTTTGTTTTTGGATAAAAATTCACTTGTAAATACGCAAAACTGTCCACCCTGATTAGTATCCTGCGGAACATAATTATACGGAATCTTTGGTGTTGCGAATAACAATCCCTGTTTTTCGATTTCAATTATTTTATTGGCGTATTCTGCTCTATTGTGTCCTCTTATTAAGCTTATTTTATAGTAAGCTCTTCTGTCATAAGGCATTCCGGGTTTTCCTTTCATGCGTTCTAAAAGCTCCTTAATATCAAAAACATTAAAATGACCGATTTCTTTTTGAATGTCGTTTGGTAATAATGAAGTAGGTTCTACGGTTGAACCTTGTGTAATATCCTGGTAAAATGAATCTAGGGATTTCATATTGTTTCGAATTGTAAAATTCAAATATACGAAAAAATATACTTCGTAAGTTTAATCACAAAGAACACTAAGATTTACACGAAGCACACTATTTTATTTCTTTGCGAACTTTGCATAAACCTTAGTGTTCTTTGCGGTTAAAAAAGACTTCCCTGTACAAATTCAGGTTCAGGATTATTTCCAAAAGGAAAAGAATCAATTACAAAAAACTGTTTTACAATGGGATCAAATTCTCTTAAAACAATTTCATTGCATAGAAAATTTAGATCGATTGTGGTAAAAAGTTCAGAAGCAATTTTAAGATTTTCAGGAGTTAACCTTCGCCCGATTGACAGGTGCGGATTGTCACTTTTTTTGAGTTTTAAAAACTTCAAAGTTTCATGAATCTTTTTCATTATTGGGACAAGATTTTTTTCTGAATCTTCGGTTACACCAATAAAAAAAGCACCACTATTTGGAAAAGAATCAAAATGATTTAAAGACACCTGGAAAGGCACAAAACCATCTGAAATTTTAGAAAGTTTTTGTTTAATCGAGCTGAATTGAGATTCCTCAATTGTAAATTCGCAAATTGTAATATGCGCTTCAGAATTGCAGCTGTTATACCAATTGATTTTGCTTCTTAAAAAATCTTTCATTTTTTTAACTGGCTCAACCAATGTTTTAGAATAAAATACAACCGAGTATGTTTTTTCCATTTTAGAAGCTTTGAATTACACAAATTTAAAACTTAAATTGTGCTGTCAAAGCAGAATAAAAATAATCTTTTCCTGATCCGGCTTCTTTTAAAAAAGCGCCTGCATTAAACCAGGCACCTTCTGCAGAAAGAGTTAAGAAGGAATTGACATTATAATCAAAATTTGCGATTAATTGTGTTCCTATAAACCGTTCGATTATATTATCTCCGGAATATAAAAGCTGCATGTTTGGCGCATATAATCCGTCATGAATGGAGCTTCTCCAGAAAATATCATAATCGATCCCAAAACCTAGTTTTTCAGTTAAATCTAAAGCAAGCGACGGATGAATATCAATTAAATTCGATGGACCAATCAAACCGACTAAACCAAAATAGGCGCCTTTTGGATACAAAGGATTAAAAGTTTGCAGCTTGTTGTCGTTGTTGTTTTTATCTCCGGAAATGAATTCGGTTTTTAAACCTATTTCAGGATTAAATTTTACGGTTTCAAAAGTATAAGAAGTGTTCGAAGAAAGTGTCCACGCTGAAATATTTTGCGAATTGATTTTTCCAAATTGATACAAAGCTTCAAAATCGTATTTCCAGCTGCCTTTTGTTTTCCAGATTCTTGTTCCGGCAGAATGTCTGGTTTCTTCGCCAACCGCATTATCAAAAACAGCACGTTTTTTCCATAATCCTAAATAATATAAATCAATATTCTGAAGAAACGGCACTTTATGAATCACAGTATAGCTTCCCCAAAGTTTGGCATTTTCATTAAAATCATCATTAAAAATGCCCGGAACATTTGCAATAGGATGGGTGTAAAAAGCATCGGTCTGCCAGTTTTTATTCTTGAAGAAAAGCTTCATACCGTCAAAAGAAATTCTGTTATTCGGGCGTTCACGAACACTTACCAAACGCTGGGAACCATATGCAATTTCCTGTCTTCCCACTCTAAAAGTTAACTGCTGATCCTTATTCTGAATGAAATCAATATCTAAAAAAGCCTGATGAAAATCCAGTTCATTTTTGTCAACCGGACTCGGATCAATTTTGCTGCTGGCAAGACTGCTTTGCAATTCGACAAAAGTTCTGAATCTTCCGAAGTGAACATCAGCGTTCAGCAAATAGCGGGAAAGTAAATATCCATCTCCGCCATTTGTTTCATCGCCCCATTTATCATTAACCGTATAAAAGTATTGTTCCCTGATTTCACCGCCAATTGAAGCGTAGAATTTTTCATTTTTCGCAAGCGGAATATATTTTATTTTCTCATATAAGTTTTTCGCTGAGTCTGCTTTCAGATAGGTGAAATCATCGTCATATCGCAGCTTTTGGAAAACTGGTTTTTGCTGTGCATTTGCAGAAAAGATTCCCAAAAGCAGCAATAATGCAAATATGTTTTTCATCATTAATTTTTTTGATAACCTCCAAAGTAATTTACGGGACTCCAGTCCGGAATTGCTTTTGGTGTTGGGTTTGCAAATGTTCTAAAGTCGTTGTCTGCGTAAACTACTTTTCCGTTTACAACAGTCAATTTGGATTCTATGTTTAATATTTTTTCTTCCGGAACAGAAAAATAATCATCAGAAAGGATTGCAAAATCGGCAAGTTTATCTTCTGTTAGCATTCCTCTGTCCTTTTCGATATTGATAAGCTGTGCACTTCCGTAAGTGAATAATTTTAAAGCGGTTGTTCTGTCCAGAATATTTTCGTCGTTCATATATTTTAATCCGCCTAAAGTTTTTCCTGTTGTCAGCCAATACAAACCTACCCACGGATTGTAACTCGCGACTCTGGTTCCGTCAGTTCCCATTCCTACTTTGATTCCCATTTCTAAAATTTTCTTTAGCGGAACTGTATTTGCCGCAGCTGTTTTTCCGTATCTTTTAATGAAACTCTCTCCTTGGTATGCCATTCTGTGCTGAATTGCCAATCCGCCGTTTAAAGCTTTTATGCGTTTTAAATTTTCGAAAGAAACCGTTTCTCCGTGGTCAAAGAACCATAAAAGTCCGTTTAAAGGTGTTTCTTTATTGATGTCTTCAATTACATTTAAAAAACGTGTAATGCTTTCATTATAAGTTGCATGAATTCTAAACGGCCATCTGTTTTTGATTAATAAAGACAAAACCTCTTTTAATTGTCCTTCCATCGCCGGACTTAATTCTGGTCTTGGTTTATCGAAGTTTTCAAAATCTCCGGCACTCATTACCAGATTTTCTCCGGCACCCTGCACGTGGTATTCTACTTTATCTGAATGATGGTCATCATCACAGCCTTCACCAATTTCAACAGTATTAATCCATTTAGTATAATCGTTTAGTT
Organism: Flavobacterium sp. Root901; assembly: GCF_001429765.1. Lineage (GTDB taxonomy): Bacteria > Bacteroidota > Bacteroidia > Flavobacteriales > Flavobacteriaceae > Flavobacterium. The sequence goes on along the minus strand of NZ_LMJB01000007.1, from coordinate 363,776 downwards.
CACTTCCTGCTTTTTGTGCGAACAAATAATAAGGCATTCTGATTGTTAGATCGCTGTCTTTACACAAACCATTTGTTACGCCGTAATCGTCCGGAAAGTTTTGAAATCCGCCTCCTGCATCCATAATGGCAGTTACGCCAAGACGATTCATTTCTGTCATAAATTGTTTGGTTGAGTTAATTTTTTCATCTGCGTTTAACTCCGGAAGTTTAGAAAGAGTAGAGTATAAAATGAAAGCATTGGGCTCGGCAACTAACAATCCGGTTGGATTTCCGTCAGGATCTTTTTCAATCAATCCTGAATTCGGATTTGGTGTATTGGCATCAATTTTTAAAGCTTCTAAACCTGCTTTGTTCAAATAAGCGTGCCCATATAGGTGAAGAACAAAAGCGGGAACATTTCCGGTTGCCTCATTGATTTCTGCTAAAGTTGGGAGTCTTTTTTCTTCAAACTGATACGCATTCCAACCGCCGACAACGCGAACCCATTGTCCTTTTGGAGTTCTTTGGGCCTGCTCTTTCAGCATTGCCAAAGCCCTTTTTAATGATCGGACACCGTCCCAGCGTAATTCAGTATTAAAGAACCTTCCGCCGCGAATAATGTGCATATGAGAATCAAATATTCCGGGAATAATTACTTTTCCTTTGGCATCGATTAGGGTTGTTTTTTTGTCTTTTAGTTTTAAGATTTCACTGTTTTTTCCAGTTTTGATAATTTTTCCATCGGCGACAGCCATTGCTTCGACAATTGTATTTTTATCATCCAAAGTATGAATTACTGCGTGATGAACAATAAGTGAAGCTTTTTTGCCTTGGGCGAAAATAGGAAAGGAAATAAGAAATAAAAATGCCAGTAGTTTGATATTCAGTTTCATAATAAGTGGTTTTTGTTTGGTTTTGGGTAAAAAAAAGACTGTGACTTAACACAGTCTTTTTATGACTAATCAGTAAGCAATTATTAATTAGTGTTTTAGCATTTCGTGTGCATATTGTACACCTACACCATAAGCACCACCGTATTTTTTAACTAAATCTGTTACAGGTACATAAGTTTCCTGACGAGCCCAGTCACGTTGTAATTCTAATAAATATTGTAATGAAGTTACAGGATGAGCACCAGCCTGAACCATACGGGTTACAGCCATTTCGTGCGCTTCTTTAGATACGTCTCCGCTTGCATCCGTAATTACATAAACGTCATAACCTTCGTTGATGGCAGATAAAACCGGTCCAACAATACAAACGCTTGTCCATAAACCGCCAAAAACAATTTTCTTTTTGCCAGTTGCAATAATAGCTTTGCGTGCAGGTGCATCTTCCCAGGTATTCATTGTAGTACGATCGATATAGTTAGATGTTTTTTGTGGATAGAATTCTTCAATTTCTCTAAAAACAGGTCCGCTGAATGATTTTTCTGCTACCGTTGTGACAATAGTTGGAACTTTGAATATTTTAGATGCTCCGGCTACCAAAGCGGTATTGTTTCTAAGCTGATCGATTGGAATATTGCTTACTGCAAATGCCATCTGGCTTTCATAATCAATTAAGACCAAAGTGTGATTTGTTGGATCCAGTAAAGACGGACTTGGTTTTTGAGCGAAACCGATAAAAGTTACTAATAATAAAACTGCTGTTAGGATTAATTTTTTCATGATAATTTGATTTTGTTGTTAATAAAAGGTTTTTAAAATATTTTGTATTTGATTTTCAGTGTTTTGCATTCAAATTAAATGCCTTGTTTATAATGTATTGATTTTAAAAGGTTTTTCAGAAAAGGCAATAGTGATCCTAGCGATATATCGTCAATAAAAATTGGATATTCGTTAATGAATTGTCGTTAAGCTTTTAATGAAATTTAAAAGAGAAAAATGCTGGTACCTAAATTTTTCCTTTTAGATGTAATCGGTGAAGGATTTCTGATTTTAATAACCCGCTCCCTCCGCCAAAATGTTCAATTACTTCTACATCCGGCTGTTGTTTTAAACAAAATGAAGTAAATTCTTTTTCGAGATGATCTTCGATTCCGGAACTCAAAAGGACAACATCGATTTTGTGATTCTGAAAATATTCCTGAGCTTCTTTTTCATTGTTGAAAGAAACTGCGTTCCAATCTTCATATGCGTTTACAAGGCGAAGTAAAATGGCCAGGATCGCTTCGTTTTTTCCGAGTAATAAGAATTCAAGTGTTTTCATTTTTTTTAAGTTTCTGAAGTCTGAAATACTGAGATACAAAGTTTTTACTTTGAAAATTAGTTTGACAGAACTTCTAATTTACTTTACAAATTTATTGCTTTTATCATGGCTGTAACTTAATCTAGAATAAGAAAGATGCTAAGGTTCTAAGATGTTGAGATTCTAAGTTTTTCTTTTCTTTTTGATTCCAGTTTTTGACAGAACGAATAAGAAAGATACTAAGGTTCTAAGATGCTGAGATTCTAAGTTTTTTCTTTTCTTTTTGATTCCAGTTTTTGACAGAACGAATAAGAAAGATGCTAAGGTTCTAAGATGCTGAGATTCTAAGTTTTTTTCTTTTCTCTTTAATTACAGTTTTTGACAGAACGTTTAATTTACTTTACAAATTTACTGCTTTTGTCATGGCTGTAACTTAATGTAGAACAAGAAAGATGCTAAGGTTCTAAGATCTGAGATTCTAAGTTTTTCTTTTCTTTTTGATTCCAGTTTTGACAGAACGTTTAATTTACTATGCAAATTTATTGGTTTCATCACGGCCGTAACTTAATCTTGATTAAGAAAGATGTCTGAAGTTTATTAGACTTAAAAGAATTACGGAAAACCCGTAACAGGATTTAAAAAACCTCAATTAGATTTGTCTTGTTGAGATTCTGAAATAATTTATTGCCTTTTAAATTATACCTAACCAGATCTTGATGTTAAACTGTTTTTGGAGAAACAATTTTTTTAATTTTTAAAAATTGACATATTCATTTTAAAGTGGATAGCTTGTATAAATTTGCAAACAATACAGCAATTGTCTAATTTTTTATAGGTTTTTAGATTTGGTTAATTATTTGACTTTATCTAAGAGCCTTTTTTTATGCTCATAACACAAGCGGTTATGTAAGCATAAAACGGGCAGGATAGAAGCGGGTTATTTTACAGCAGATGAAAAACAATATAGAATGCTGCATCAATGAGATTAATCTCAATTACTTAAAATTTTCATTTCAATTCAACTCATTCTTAATCAGAATTCAGGACTCTAATCTTCTAAATTAATATCCATTAGCTTTAAGCCATTCTTCACAATCTCTGGTCCAGTTTTTACTGGTATGGTTAACCCCTAAACCAAAACCGTGTCCGCCTTTTTCATATAAATGTAATTCTGCTGCAACGCCATTTTTTTTAAGAGCCAAATAGTAATTGATACTGTTTTCCGGAATCACTACAGTATCATCAGTTGCGTGAATTAAAAATGCCGGAGGTGTCTGGGCAGTAACCATTTTTTCGTTTGAAAACGAATCGATTAAATTTTGGGAAGGGTTATTGCCTAACAAATTGATCTGCGAACCTTTGTGTGTAATTTGGTTTTCCATAGAAATAACCGGATAAATTAAAAGAGAAAAATCCGGACGCGCACTTACCTTATAGGCAGATTCATATACTTTATCATCATAATGCGTTGATGCAGTTGAAGCTAAATGTCCTCCGGCAGAAAATCCCAAAATTCCAATTTTATTAGGATCGATATTCCATTTTGCGGCATTTTGTCTCACATAGCGAATAGCTTCCTGTGCATCTTGTAACGGGCCGATATTTTTATTTTTCATAATTAAATCACTAGGAAGGCGATATTTTAATACAAAGGCGGGAATTCCTAAAGTATTAAACCATTGCGCAACTTTTGTCCCTTCTTTATCAATGGCTAAATGCTGATATCCGCCGCCAGGAAGAATAATTACTGCTGTTTGATTAGGTTTTGTTATACTGGGAAAAAAAGCAGTCAAAGTGGGAATTGTAACTAAACTAGTACTTTGAACCTTCCCGTCGTTTGTGACTTCCTTTTCTTTGTAATCTCCGGCTTTTATTTCATCCGGAATTTTATTCCAAAGCTGAATTACCTGATTTTGAGCAGTACAATGAAATAAAATACTTGAAAATAGTATAATACTAAAAGCAGTTTTTCTACCAAATTTGTTTTTTATATTTTTCAATTTTTTAATTTTAATTAGTTGGTTAGTAATTATTTACATATTATTAATCGATTTCAAAAATAACTTCCGCTAAATAACATTTCCAGCTGAAAACAATTTTTAAAAGGATATGGTTTCGGGACAATTTTACCCCCAATAAAGGATAATTTTAGTATCTTCCCTTTTAACAAATATATTGTTTAATGTGTAATTTTGAGTTCTTTTTTTTAAGTAATGCATTAAATTTGACATACAAAATAATTTTATATACAATTTATTTGGAATATAAAGATTAAAAACTATATTTGTGCAATCGATTACATTATTGCAGTTTTATAATTTTAATCAGTTGATTCTAATGAGTTTAAATTATGCTTTTATGTACAGATTTTAAAAGAAAAATTTCTAACTATAATAACCACACTTATGAATCAAACCGACGCTGTTACAGTAAATCAAACCATTAAATCTGCAGGGAAATATCGTTGGAGTATATGTGCTTTACTATTTTTTGCCACAACAATTAATTATCTCGACAGACAGGTGCTTTCTTTAACCTGGAAAGATTTTATTGCTCCTGAATTTCATTGGACAAACAGTGATTATGGAGATATTACGGCGCTTTTTTCTATTTTTTATGCTGTTTCATTATTGTTTGCAGGACGTTTTGTAGACTGGTTAGATACCAAAAAAGGATTTCTGTGGGCAATCGGAATTTGGTCTGTAGGTGCATGTCTTCATGCATTTTGCGGAATAGCAACTTCAGGAATTATTACAGGAGAATGGTTTGTTGGTTTTGAAGGTTCTAAACAAATTATCAGTGCGGTAAGCAATACTTCAAAAGTAATTAATGTAAGTGTAGCATTGTTCATTTTTGCCCGTCTTGTACTGGCAATAGGTGAGGCAGGAAATTTTCCGGCAGCGATTAAAACTACAGCCGAATATTTTCCTAAAAAAGACAGGGCTCTTGCAACCAGTATTTTTAATGCAGGGGCAACGGTTGGCGCTTTAGCCGCACCAATCTCTATTCCTTTTATTGCCGAATCTTTCGGCTGGGAAATGTCATTTATTATTATCGGTGCGCTAGGTTTTGTATGGATGGGATTCTGGATGTTTATGTACGATAAGCCGGAAAAACATGCTAAAGTAAACGCAGCAGAACTGGAATATATTCAACAAGACGACATTGCCGACAGCAAATTGGCAGGTTTTGTTCCGGAAACCAAAACAAAAGTATCTCTTGCAGATTGTTTTAAATACAAACAAACATGGGCTTTTGCATTTGGTAAATTTATGACAGACGGCGTTTGGTGGTTTTTCTTATTCTGGACACCAGCATACTTAAGCTCTGTATATGAAATGGATTCAACAGAAGCAGCGCTGCCATTATTTGTTTTATATATGATTACCTTATTGTCCATTATTGGCGGCTGGCTTCCAACGTATTTTGTTGAAAGAAAAGGAATGAATCCGTATGAAGGCAGGATGAGAGCTATGCTTATTTTTGCTTTTTTTCCGCTATTAGCATTAATTGCACAGCCATTAGGGTATATAAGTTACTGGGTTCCGGTTATTATTATAGGTATTGCAGGAGCGGCACATCAATCCTGGTCTGCAAATATTTTTACCACTGTAGGAGATATGTTTCCTAAAAAAGCAATTGCAACAATTACAGGAATTGGCGGTTTAGCCGGAGGTTTAGGTTCTACTTTAATTAACAAAGGCTCAGGAGTTTTATTTGATTTTACACAGAGAAACTGGAGTTTAGTAAATGGCCAGCCTCTTTTAGAAAAATATCCGCAATTTCTAAATCCAGATGCAGAAAAAGCTTTTCTTGCTCAAAAAGGAGTGGCAAATCTGGAGGAATTTTTAAAATTAGTTTCCAAATCAGGAGATACGGTAGTAAACGGTATTAACTCAGGATATATGATTATTTTTTCAATCTGTGCGGTTTGTTATTTAATTGGATGGGTGGTAATGAAAACTTTAGTTCCAAAATATCAGCCTATTACGGATCTTTAGTATATTTCACTAATTCAAACGTAGAATTGAAATAAATTTTGATTTGAATTATGCTTTTTCAATATAAAAAATTAATTTTGTGCAATCGATTACATTAAATAAAAATTATGACAAAATATAGTTCAAGATACGCGTCAAGCCCTGAAGCAGTGAAAAAGTATGATACTCAGCAATTGAGAGAAGAATTCTTAATTGATGATTTAATGCAGGAAGATGAAATCGTACTGGTTTATTCTCATTACGACAGATATATTGCAGGTTCTGCAGTTCCGGTAAAAGGTGATTTGGTTTTAGAAAAAATCGATCCTTTAAAGGCGCCTTATTTTTTAGAAAGAAGAGAACTGGGAATTATAAATGTTGGTGGAAGCGGTTCTGTTGTGGTAGAAGGAACAAATTATGAATTAGGTTTTAAAGATGCTTTGTATATCGGAGCTGGAAATAAAGATGTAGTTTTTAAAAGTGACGACAAAAACAATCCTGCTAAATTCTATTTAAACTCTGCTCCGGCACACACGAGTTATCCAACTAAAAAAGTAAGTTTAGCAGAAGCAAATAAATTACAATTGGGAACAATGGAAACGGCAAATCACCGTACCGTAAACCAAATGATTATTGGTAGCGTGGTGACCACCTGCCAATTGCAAATGGGAATGACGGAATTGAAACCGGGAAGCGTTTGGAACACCATGCCGGCTCACGTTCACGATCGTAGAATGGAAGTTTACTTTTATTTGGATATTCCACAAGATCAGGCAGTTTGCCACTTTATGGGACAGCCGCAGGAAACAAGACATATCTGGATGAATAATCATCAGGCGGTTATTTCTCCGCCATGGTCAATTCACTCCGGTTCAGGAACCAGCAATTATACTTTTATATGGGGAATGGCGGGTGAAAATTTAGATTACGGAGATATGGATGTTTGTAAAATCACTCATTTAAGATAAGAAAATGACAAATTTATTTGACATACAAGGAAAAGTTGCCCTTATTACAGGAAGTACCCACGGCTTAGGAATGGCAATGGCAAAAGGATTAGGTCAGGCCGGGGCAACAATTGTAGTAAACGGTAATTCCTCTCAGCAAAAGATTGATGATGCCGTGGCAGAATTAAAAAGCGAAGGTATTAAGGCTGTGGGTTACAGATTTAATGTAACAAAAGAGAAAGAAGTTGCAGAAGCAGTTCAGAAAATTCAAAAGGAAGTAGGACCAATCGATATTTTAATCAATAATGCTGGAATTATCAAAAGAATTCCACTCTTGGAAATGGAAGTTTCAGATTTCAGAGAAGTGGTTGATATTGATTTAGTAAGTCCGTTTATCGTTTCTAAGCATGTTGCCAAAGGAATGATTGAAAGAAGACAAGGAAAAATAATCAACATTTGTTCTATGATGAGCGAATTAGGAAGAAACACCGTTTCTGCTTATGCAGCTGCAAAAGGAGGCTTAAAAATGCTGACTAAAAACATGGCAACAGAATGGGCAAAATACAATGTTCAGATTAACGGAATCGGCCCGGGATATTTTGCTACAGAACAAACTAAACCAATTAGAGTTGACGGACATCCGTTTAACGATTTTATTATCAGCAGGACACCGGCTGCAAAATGGGGTGATCCGGGAGATTTAGCCGGAGCTGCCATATTTTTATCATCCAAAGCAAGCGATTTTGTAAACGGACACATTTTATATGTTGACGGCGGAATCCTTGCAACAATTGGAAAACCTTCTAACGAAGAATAATTCTAAAAATATATTAAAATAACATGAGCGCGAATCAGACATTCATACACGATAATTTTCTATTAGAAAATAAATATGCTGAAGAGTTATATCACAATTACTCAAAAAACCAGCCGATTATTGATTATCACAATCACTTAAATCCACAGTTTATTGCAGAGGATAAGATTTTTGATAATATCACTAATGTATGGATTAACGGAGATCATTACAAATGGCGTGCAATGCGTACATTAGGAATCAACGAACAGTTTGTAACGGGAAATGGTTCAGATAAAGATAAGTTCTTAAACTGGGCAAAAACAGTTCCGTATACAATGCGTAATCCTTTGTATCACTGGACACATTTAGAATTAGCGCGTTATTTTGATATTTACGACCTGCTGAATGAAAAATCTGCTGAGAAAATTTACATAGAAACAACGGAAAAAATTAATTCCCAGGCGTACAGCACACAAAACCTTCTTAAAAAAGTAAAAGCTGAATTAGTTTGTACTACAGAAGATCCGATCGATACTTTAGAATTTCACCAAAAATTCGCCAACAATTCGACTGGTATTAAAATGAGTACGGCTTTCAGACCTGATAAAGCCATCTTAATCAATAATGATGGTTATAATGCATATCTGGACACATTAGGGGATGTGTCCGGAAATGCAATTAATACATATGCCGATTTGCAATCTGCTTTAAGAAAAAGAATTGAATTCTTTAATGCAAATGGCTGTAAATTAAGTGATCACGGTTTAAATCAAATTGATTTTGAAAACTTTACAGAAAGTGAAGTTAACGCAATATTTAAAAAGAAAAGAGAAAATGGTGAGTTGTCTCCTGAAGAAGCTTTAAAATTCCAAAGTGCAATTTTATTATTCTTATCCGAAACGTATCATGAATTTGGATGGGTACAGCAGTTTCATTTAGGCGCATTGCGAAATAATAATGCACGTATGCACAGAATCTTAGGTCCGGATACCGGCTGGGATTCTATCGGGGATTATCCGCAGGCACAAAAATTATCCGCTTTTTTAAATGCTTTGGACAGCAAAGATAAATTAACTAAAACAATCATTTATAACTTAAATCCGGCCGATAATGAAGTTATGGCCACGATGATTGGAAATTTCAATGACGGAAGCGTTCGCGGAAAAGTACAATTTGGTTCCGGATGGTGGTTTTTAGACCAAAAAGACGGAATGACAAAGCAGTTAAATGCCCTCTCAAACATGGGATTAATCAGCTGTTTCGTTGGGATGCTTACCGATTCAAGAAGCTTTTTATCATTTCCAAGACACGAATATTTCAGACGTATTTTGTGTAATCTTCTGGGAGACGAAATCAAAAGAGGAGAACTGCCAAACGATATGGAATGGATTGGAAAATTAGTTTCAGACATCTCATACAATAACGCAAAAGAGTATTTCAAATTTTAATTTTTTGAACCATTAAGGTATTAAGAAAATTAAGTTTTTTTTGAAATCCGATCTTAATGTTGAAAAGAAGATTAAGAAAAAGAGCTTAATAAACTTAATAGCAAAGAAAACAATACGTAAAGCTTAATTTTCTCAATCTCTTAATGTTAAAAACAAAAATGCCTTAATGGTAAAAATAAAAAAATATAAAAATGAGTAGAGTAGTTGCATTTGGAGAAATCATGCTGCGTTTATCAACAGAAAGACATTTGCGTTTTTCGCAGTCTGCGGCATTTGGTGCTACATACGGAGGCGGTGAATTTAATGTGTGTGTTTCGTTGGCAAATTATGGTGTAAATGCTGAATTTGTTACCAGACTGCCTCAAAACGAGATTGGTTTATCTGCATTAAAGGAAATGCGAAAAATGAATGTCGGAACCCAAAATATAGTGTATGGAGGAGATCGTTTAGGAATCTATTTTCTGGAAACCGGAGCCGGGACACGAGGGAGCAATGTTGTGTACGATCGTGCACACAGCGCGATGGCAACTATTGAAAAAGGACAAATAGACTGGGACAAAGTTCTGGAAGGAGCCGAATGGTTTCACTGGAGCGGTATTACTCCGGCTATTTCTCAAACCGCTGCAGAAGCTTGTTTAGAAGCTATAAAAGCAGCCCATAAAAAAGGAATTAAAATTTCATGCGACTTAAATTACAGATCAAAACTTTGGCAGTATGGTAAAACGCCAAGTAATGTAATGCCTGAAATGCTCCAATACAGCAATGTAATTTTAGGAGATATCGACACCGCTTATTTCATGCTGGGAATTCCAAAAGTAAACCCTAATTATCAGGATGAGAAATCGCTTCCGGTTTTATATGAAAAGCTGTTTGAATTAATTCCTAATTTAAAAGTGGCGGCGACAACACTTCGTTATTCAGTAAGTGCTTCACACCAAAGAATTGGAGGTATTTTGTTTGACGGAAAAGCATTGTATCAGGCTGCCGTAAAAGAGGTAACACCGGTTGTAGACAGAGTTGGGAGCGGCGATGCTTTTATGGGCGGATTGATTTACGGATTATTAGAGTATCAAAATAACAACCAGAGAGCATTAGATTTTGCAGTGGCGGCCTGTTGTTTAAAACATACAATTGCAGGCGATTACAATCTGGTTACATTAAAAGAAGTTGAAAATATGATTGATGGTGATGGTTCTGCATTAGTATCAAGATAATAATAGAAATATGGCAAAATATTCAAGAATAGAGGTTGCGCAGACAATGAAAGATAATGGAATGGTACCGTTGTTTTTTCATTCTGATATTGAATTAAGTAAACAAGTTTTAAAAGCGTGTTACGATGGCGGTTCCAGATTAATGGAATTTACGAGTCGTGGTGATTTTGCCCATGAAGTTTTTGGAGCTTTAAATAAATATGCTTTAGCAGAACTTCCGGGAATGATTTTAGGAGTTGGTTCTGTTACAGATGCAGCTTCGACTTCATTGTACATGAGTTTGGGAGCCAATTTTATTGTAACACCGGTTTTTAGAGAAGATATTGCAATTGCCTGCAATCGAAGAAAAGTATTATGGTCGCCGGGCTGCGGTACGCTTTCAGAAATTGCCAGAGCAGAAGAATTAGGATGTGAAATTGTAAAATTATTTCCTGCAGATACTTACGGACCTGAATTTATAAAAGCAATAAAAGGACCTTGTCCGTGGACAAGCATTATGCCTACAGGAGGTGTTTATCCAACAGAAGAAAGTCTTAGTTCATGGTTAAAAGCCGGAGCAACTTGTGTTGGTTTAGGTTCACAGCTGATTTCAAAAGATATATTAGACAATAAAGATTTCGATGGTTTAACCGCCAGGGTAAAACAGGTTCTGGACATCATAAAAAATATAAGAAAATAAATAAGGAGTAATCATGCCAATCCTTATTTAGATGCGTTTTTTTAGATTTTAGAGATTGTAATTGAGCATTACGCTTGCAGATAAATCTTGTGACTCCTCACAGCAGGATTTATTTATTACGAGTGTAATGTTTCATTTACAATGTAATAAAATTGATCAATAAGGTATTAAGTGGTTATTTATAACACTTTAAAGTAAAAATTAAAATGGAAAAAATAAACAGATCAAATTCAGAATTATCAAATAGACTGCCAATTAAAATAGTTCAGTTTGGAGAAGGTAATTTCTTGAGGGCTTTTGTAGAATATGCAATTCAGAAATTAAATCAGGAAGCTGATTTTAATGCGGGAATTGCTGTGGTTCAGCCTATTGATAAAGGATTGGTGAATATGATCAATGAACAGGACGGATTGTACACTTTGTTTATGAAAGGTGTAAAAAAAGGTGAGGAAATTCAGGAAAAAGAATTGATTACCAATATTGTAAAAGCAGTAGATCCTTATGCTTCTTTTCAGGAATATCTGGCTTTAGCCAAAGAAGAAGAACTGGCTTTTATTATATCAAATACAACAGAAGCCGGAATCGAGTATATTGCTTCAGACCTGCCTTCTATGCAGCCTCCAGTATCTTTCCCTGCAAAGTTAACCGTACTTTTGTATGAAAGATTTAAACATTTTAATGGTGCTGATAATAAAGGATTAACAATTATTCCTTGTGAGTTAATCAATTATAATTCAGATACTTTAAAAGAAGTTATTTTAAAATATTGTACAGATTGGAAATTAGGCCAGGAATTTGTTTCCTGGATTTTAAACAGCTGTTCTTTCCACAATACATTAGTAGACAGAATTGTTCCGGGATATCCTAAAGATCAAATTGAAGAATATAACAGCCAGTTAGATTACAAAGATGATTTGATTGTTAGTGCCGAAACTTTCTTTTTATGGGTTATCGAAGGCGATGACGAATTGAAAGCAAAACTTCCGTTTGAAAAAACAGATCTTGACGTAAAAATTGTAGAAGACATGCAGCCTTACAGAACACGTAAGGTAAGGATTTTAAATGGAGCGCATACCGCTATGGTGCCGTTTTCATTACTTTATGGCAACGAAACCGTAAAAGAAACCGTTGATAATCCTTTTACAGGAGAATTTATAAATAAAGCTGTTTTTGAGGAAATCAACGAAACCTTAAACATGGATAAGCAAGAACTGGCAAGTTTCTCTGAAGAAATCTTAGACCGTTTCAGAAATCCGTTTATTAAACATTTATTGTCATCCATTGCTTTAAATTCTATTTCTAAATTTAAGGTTCGCGTTTTACCAAGTTTAACAGAATATGTAAAAATCCACAAAAAACTTCCGGTTCATTTAACTTATGCATTTGCCGCTTTAATTCGTTTCTATAAAGGAACGTGGAACGGTCAGAGTTTACCTGTAAATGACAGTGAGGATATAGTTGCATTTTTTGATGGCTTATGGACATCAGACGATTATGAAAAAATTGCAAGGCTTACTTTGCAGAACAAAAGTTTCTGGGATGAAGATTTAACGGAGATTCCGTCATTAACAAATGCAATAACAATTGCTTTGGAAGAAATTGATGCAAACGGTATTGAAGCTGGTTTTGCTAAATTCCAGGAAAGAATAAAATAAAAAGAAAACAAAAAGAACAAAGATCGAGGGTTATGGCAACGCAGAAAAAATTAATAAAAGTTCATCCAACCGACAATGTTGCGGTTGCACTGGTGAACCTTACAGCTGGCGAAGTAATTGATTTCGAGGGAGAATCAGTTACGGTTGAGACAGATGTAAAAATGAAACATAAGATTGCAATGGTTCCTTTTAATGTAGGAGACAGAATCATTATGTACGGAGTTTTGGTAGGGAAGGCAAGTGCCAGAATCGAAAGAGGTGGATTGCTTTCTACTGCAAATGTAAAACACGAAAGTGATAAAGTCACCGGTAAAACAGAAACGATTGGCTGGACTGCTCCCAATATTGACAAATGGAAAGACAGAACATGGCAGGGCTATCACAGAGAAGACGGACAGGTTGGAACTGAGAATGTATGGTTGTTTTTTCCTTTGGTTTTTTGTGAAAACAGAAATATTGAAATTTTAAAAGATATTTTTGAAAAGGAATTAATGAAACCAAAAGAAAACGATTATCAATTATTGCTTCGTTCTTTAGTAAAATCAGAAACGGGAGGAGCAGGAAATCAGGAAGCTTCAAACGACGCTAATTTGTTCAATAATATTGAAGTTAAATTTATTACGCACCAAGGCGGCTGCGGCGGAATCCGTCAGGATTCTCATAGTCTGGCTAAATTATTGGCCGGATATGTAAATAATCCCAATGTTGCCGGGGCAACAGTTTTAAGTTTAGGATGTCAAAATCTTCAGATCCAGATCTTCAAAGATGCTTTAGATGCCATTAATCCAAATAGTAAAAAGCCGGTTTTAATTTACGACCAGCAATCTATCGGAACAATTGAAACAATGTTAAGCAGTGTTGTAAAAGATACTTTTGAAGCCATTAAAAAAGCAAACGAAATAAAAAGAGAACCTGCTCCATTATCAAAACTAAGAATTGGTTTAGAGTGCGGTGGATCTGACGGTTTTTCAGGAATTTCTGCAAACCCGACTTTAGGTGTGACTTCAGATTTATTAGCGGCTTTAGGCGGCACAACAATTCTTTCTGAATTTCCGGAATTATGTGGTGTTGAACAGGAATTGGTAAACAGATGCGTTGAAGATGAAAGCGGAAAACGTTTCCTTGATTTAATGCAGTGGTATGAAAAAACAGTTGTTGATGCAGGTTCAGGATTTGATATGAATCCTTCTCCGGGAAACATCAAAGATGGTTTGATTACAGATGCAATGAAATCTGCAGGTGCTGCTAAAAAAGGAGGAACTTCGCCAATTACAGGAGTTTTTGACTACGGTGAATACATTACAAAACCAGGTTTAACTTTACTTTGTACACCAGGAAATGATGTTGAGTGTACAACGGCAATGGTGGGTTCAGGAGCGAATATGGTATTGTTTACAACAGGTTTAGGAACTCCGACAGGAAACCCGATCGCACCGGTTGTAAAAATTTCCTCCAACACACAATTAGCCAACAAAATGTCTGATATCATTGATATTGATACAGGTGGAATTATCACCGGAGAAAAATCAATTGATGAAATGGCAGATGAAATGTTAGAATTTATTATTGATGTTGCCAGCGGAACAATTAAAACCAAAGCAGCACTTTTAAATCAAAACGATTTTATTCCTTGGAAAAGAGGAGTTTCTTTATAAAAAGAATTTAAAATATAATGTAGAGACGCACAGCAGTGCGTCTTTTTTTTGTCATTAAGGTATTAATCTTTTAATGTTTAAAAGTTAGTTCGGGAAGAAGATTTGCGAATATGCAGTTCAGGGGCAAGAACTACCTTTTTTTCGATTTTTATAGTATCTGTTTTGTCAACCTGCTCCAGGAAAACACGGGCTGACATTTTACCCATTTCAAGCGGTGACTGATCTACAGAAGTAATCGACAGCTCCATAAACTTAGTAAAAGGTTCGTTACTAAAACCGGCTACACAAAATTCTTTCGGGATACTGATATTTCTTTCTTTTAATTCCTGAATGGCACCCAATGCAGCAAAATCACTCGCAGAAAAGATAGCGTCAGGAGGAGTTTCTAACTGTAACAGTTTATCAACTGCTTCTTTTCCGGCTTCTACGGCACTTTTTGTATAAATAACATATTCTTCTTTAAAATCTATTCCGTGATCTAATAAAGCCTGTTTGTAGCCTAAAAACCTGTTTTTGAAAATCTCTAAGGACTGATCTCCGGAGAAATGTGCAATTTTTCTACATCCTTCGTTTATTAAATGTTTGGTAGTTAAATAGCCGCCTCTGAAATCGTTTATCGTTACAGAACTTACACCTTCAATATGTTTGCTTCTGTCGAAAAAAATCAGCGGGACGTTCTTTTGCAGTACATACTGAAATGCACCGTCATTTTCATCAGTTACATCAGTTACAGACATTAAAATTCCGTCAACCTGGGCATCTATTAAAGTATATAAATTTTCGTTTTCTCTTTTTTTGCTTTCATGCGTCTGGCAAATAATAACCTGATAACCATGCGGATGCAGTTCCTCTTCAATTCCTCTGATTACAGAGGCAAAAAAATTACTGTCTATACGGGGTACAATTACACCAATATTATTACTACGGCCGCTTTTTAATGCTAAAGCAAGCTTGTTTTGCTTGTAGTTCATTGAGGCAGCAGTTTTGATAACCAACTCACGAGTACTTTCTTTAATCTTCGGGTTGTTGTTCAACGCTCTGGAAACAGTAGCTGCAGTGATATTCAATTTCTCAGCAATATCATAAATGGTTACTTTTTCGCTCATTAAAAAGGGTTTTACAAGTTAAATTCTTTGACAAAAATACATTTTTTTTATATAATCTGATACTTAATGTTATCGATTACCATAGCAGCTTACTACAACGTTTTATATTCTACAATGATAATAAATTATAATATTTTTTGCATTAAATGTAATTATAATTCTTAATAAAAATTAAAAATACAATTTATTTCTAAATAAATTTGGCTGGATGGAACATATTTTCTAATTTCGTGTAATCGATTACATGATTATTAGCGTTTTTCGTTTGTTTAACTATAAATTCCATACACATGGCTGCAGACAAGGTTAGGGCATACAGAACTGTTTTTTTTACCATAATGGTTGGTTTGACCATATCATGCTCTAAAAAAGTTACAGCTGTTTCTGAATCTGATCCTTGGAAAATTATGGAATCAACTATTAAAAGTCTTCCTCAAACCAAATTTCAGGATAAAACCTATAATATAAATGATTTTGGAGCTGTTGCTGATGGTAAAACTTTGAATACAGCAGCGTTTGCAAAAGCAATTAAAGCCTGTTCAGAAAATGGGGGCGGAAAAGTTTTAGTTCCGAATGGAATATATCTTACCGGAGCAATTCACCTAGAAAGCAATATAAATCTGCATTTAGAAGATAAGGCAGAAATTCTTTTTAGTCTTAACCCAAAAGATTATCCAATAGTTCATACTTCCTGGGAAGGGACAGAACTCATGAATTATTCCCCTCTAATCTATGCAAAAAATAAAACTAATGTTGCCGTTACCGGAAAAGGAACTTTAAACGGTCAGGCAGACAACACTAATTGGTGGATTTGGTCCGGTGGAAAAGGGTATGGATGGAAAAAGGGAATTCCGTCTCAAAACGATCCAACAAATCGTGAGGTATTGGTGGATATGGCTGAAAAAAGAATTCCGATTGCAGAAAGAATTTTTGGAGATGGAAGATACCTGAGACCGAATTTTATTGAATTTTTTGAATGCAATACCGTTTTGGTCAAAGATATAAAAGTGATTAATTCTCCTTTTTGGATTCTTCACCCCATAAAAACAAACAATATTATTATTGACGGTGTAACGGTAAACAGCCACGGTCCCAATAATGACGGCTGCGACCCTGAATATTCGCAAAATGTAATAATTAAAAACTGCACTTTTAATACCGGAGATGACTGTATTGCAATTAAATCCGGCCGTGATGCCGATGGAAGAAGAGTGGCAGTTCCGAGTAAAAATATTGTGGTTCAAAACTGTAAAATGATTGACGGCCACGGCGGCGTTGTAATTGGGAGCGAGATTTCTGCCGGGGTAAATAATGTTTTTGTAGAAAACTGTGTCATGGACAGTCCCAATCTGGATCGTGCCATTCGAATAAAAACCAATTCAAAACGCGGGGGAGTTATCGAAAATGTCTATGTAAGAAATCTTGAAGTGGGAACTGTAAAAGAATGTGTTTTGCTTGTAACAATGTTTTACAACGTTTACGGTTCGCAGACAGGAAACTTTATACCAACTGTCAGAAACATCAGCCTGGAAAATGTCAATGTAAAAAATGGTGGAAAGTACAGTGTCTGGGCAGAAGGTTACGAAGAATCGCCGGTAGAAAACATTACACTTAAAAATGTCAAAATTCAAAAAGTAGACTCGGTCTATTTATTAAAAAATGTGAAAAATATCAATTTTATAAATACTTATATCAATGGAAAAAAAACAGAATAAATAAAAGTAGTAACTATCATTTAACCAAACCACTAAACCACTTATGAAAATTAAACAATCATTAAAGAAAAAAATAAAATACAATCTTGTATTTTTATTTTTCCTGAATTTCCTGCTGAGCAATACAATATATGCGCAGTCTTCTGTAGTAGAGGGAAAAATTACCGATGCGTCAGGATTATCACTGCCAGGTGTTAATATTCAGGAAAAAGGAACCAAAAACGGAACTTCAACAGATTTTGAAGGCAGCTTTAAAATAAACGTTACCAATAATAAAGCGGTTTTAATTATCAGTTATCTAGGTTTTCAAACACAAGAAGTCAGTGTTGCCGGAAAAACAACAATCAATGTTAGTCTTGCAGAACAATCCAATTCCTTAAATGAAGTTGTCGTGGTAGGATATGGTTCTGTAAAGAAAACAGATCTTACAGGTTCTGTGAGTACGATTAGTGCGGCAGTAATTACAGAAAGAAATACCACTAGTCCACTAGAAGCTATTCAGGGAAGTACGCCCGGAGTTCAGATTTCATCGAGTTCAGGACGTTCCGGAGACGGATTCAAAGTGGTTATTAGAGGAAATAATTCATTAGTAGGATCATCTCCATTGTATGTAGTGGATGGCGTTCCTGTTGAAAATATTGATTTCCTAAATCCGCAGGATATTGCAAGAATGGATGTACTGAAAGACGCTTCGTCAGCAGCAATTTATGGTTCAAGAGGAGCAAGCGGTGTTATCATTGTTACAACCAAAAGCGGTGCAAATGTAAAATCCGGTATTAATGTCACTTTTGATTCTTCGTATGGGACTAAAACTGCAGCAAGAATGCCAAAAATGATGAGCGGAGAAGAATGGTGGAAATTTCATCAGGTTGCTTATATGAGTGCAGTACCAACAACACAGACTCCGGCTCAGCTTGCTGCATTGGCAGGAAATCAAAGTCCGTTATTAGTTTCAAGAGCCAACAGCGGTTATAATTTTGACTGGGCAGATGCTGTGCTGAAAACAGGAATGACTCAAAATAATTATTTAAACGTTACAGGACGTTCAGATTCTGGTTTGAGTTACAACCTTGGATTCGGAATTCAAAGTGATGAAGGACTTATTGAAAACGACGGAACAGATAAATATTCTTTTAAGTTAGGATTAAATCATAAAATAAATGACAAATTTACAACAGGTGCCAATGTCACTATTGCCCGTGTTGATACGCAGTTAGGAAGTGATTTAGCCATGCAGGACGCTTTTAGGTTGAGTCCATTAATGTCTCCGTGGGCAATTGACGCTGATGGAAATGAAAAAATAGGAACTTTATTTTTCCTTCCGGGAAAATTAACTTACCCAAACGGTTCATGGGCCATTAATAAAACGAGTACTGTAAATCCGTTAATGGAAATTGCCAATTCATCACAAAGAGAAAAAACATGGCAGACCGTTGGAAATGTTTTCTTTCAATATCAGGCTTTAAAATGGCTTTCGTTTAAAACAACATTTTCTGCTGGTATAGAAAATACTGTTACAAGTGCTTCATATGGTGCACAGACCAATGCAGGAGTTACATTAAACGGAAAAAATTCGGCATCGATTAAAAACTTCAATAACTTCAATTACACTTGGGATAATCAAATTGACCTGAAACATACTTTTAGAGAAGTACATGATTTTAGCGTTTTATTACTGCAGAGTTTGTATTCAAATGTTGATGAGACTTCTTATTTATATTCAAACAATCAGCCTTTTGATGTTGGATCAGACAATATGGGATCTGGAGTGCAAACCAGTTATAACATCAGTTCAGGATACCAAAAAAATACTTTGAGTTCGTATGCGGTTCGTTTAAATTATACTTTTAAAGACAAATATTTATTGACAGCTTCTACAAGATGGGACGGTTCTTCTGTTTTATCTGAAGGAAATAAATGGCAGAGTTTCCCATCTGTAGCATTAGGATGGAAAATTAACAAAGAATCTTTCTTAGCCAATAGTACTGTAATATCAGATTTAAAACTTCGAGCGAGTTTAGGTTATACAGGTAATGATAACGTAGCGCCTTACACGTCTCAGGCTTTATTAAACCAGCAGACATTTTATGCAAACGGGGCAAATGTAGTTTCGGGATGGCAGTCTGAAAATCTGGCCAATCAGGATTTAACCTGGGAAAAAACCCGCGAATTGAACTTTGGTCTTGATTATGGTTTCCTGCAAAACAGGATTTCCGGAAGTGTTGATGTTTATGACAGATTATCGGATAAATTAATTTACAAACAGCAATTGCCGGCAGAAAGCGGCTGGAAAAATACTTTTGCCAATGTAGGATCTGTGAGCAACAAAGGAGTTGAGGTGTTGTTAACTACAAAAAACATCAAAAGTGAAAAAGTAAATTGGGAAACGACTTTTACTTTTACTAAAAACGTAAACAAACTAGAGTCAATTTACAATCAGGATAAGGTAAGTGATATTGGTAATAAATTAATTTTGGGTTCAGAGTTAAACCCAAATTACAATTATGTTTATGATGGTGTGTGGCAGGAAAGCGAAGCAGCGCTTGCAGCCTCTTACGGACAAGCTCCGGGACAGGCCAGACCAAAGGATTTAAACAATGACGGTAAATTTAATCAGGATGACAGAACTGTAATTGGAAATGCAAATCCGGAATGGCAGGGAAGTTTATATTCTAAACTGACTGTTGGTAATTTCGATTTTAATTTTTCAATATTGACAAGTCAGGGGCAGACGGTTTTGAGTACTTTTCACCAAAACTTTGCCGATGTAAGCGACAGAGGCCGTCAAAAACTGGCCATGGATTATTTTATTCCAACAAACAGTGCCGGTATTGAGGCCAATGCAAATAATACAAACCCAAGACCCGGGCCGGTTGCAACCGGAGCAGGAGCGTATTGGACTTCATTATTTGCTTACTACAGAGATGTTTCTTATGTGAAAATCAAAAATATATCTTTAGGTTACACATTGAGTCCTGAATTATTGAAAAAGCTTAAAATCAGTAATTTGAGAATTTATGTGAATGTTTTAGACCCGTTTGTATTTACCAGCTTTGACGGATATGATCCGGAATGGGCAGCTTCTCCTTTTGGAGTAAACCGTCCGGCATCTGTAACTACACAATTGGGATTAAGTGTTAAATTTTAATAAAGATATCAAATGAAAAAAATAATAATAATGTTAGGAATAGCTGTGGCAGTTTTAAGCTCTTGCAGTAATTATATCGACGAGGAAAGCCTTTCAAATGTTCCTGCCGATGGTACATATAAAACCGCATCCGGATTTCAGCTTTTAGTGAATACCAATTATGCATGGTTAAAAGGAATTTACGGCGGAAACCCATGGTTATTTGAAGCCGGAACAGACATGTATGCAGAAGGCAGAACGCCGGAACCTGCAGGATTAAGTCAGTACACGCTTTTAATTCCGTCTTCGACCAATGTAGAAGATTTATATAATTCTTGCTATCAGCTTATTCAGTCTGTTAATAAAACAATGTATTATTCAACAATTACAGAACAGACCGCTAATTTAAGCACTTTGGTTGGCGAGGCCAGATTTTTAAGAGCAAATGCTTATTTCTTATTAGTGCAGACTTATGGCGGAGTACCTATTGTAAATGAAAATATTACGACGCCCGTTTTATCTTTTAAAAGAAATACGGCAGAAGAAGTATACACACAAATTATAAGTGACTTAGATGCAGCTCTGGCAAGTGTTGGAACAAATTCATACGGCACAACAGGAAAAGTAAACAAAAGAGCGGTAAACGATTTACTGGCAAAAGTTTATTTAACCAGAGGATATGAAACTTTTGGCAAAGCCGATGATTTTACAAAAGCTGCCGCTTATGCCGATGCTGCAATTGGCGGACAAACTCTCGCTATATCTTTCGATCAGTTATTTAAACCGGGAAATGATTTAAATGCCGAAACTATTTTCTCAGTTCAATACGACAAAGCTTCAACAAGTACAAGTCCGACAACATTAGGAAATAATCAGTTTTATTATTTCAGTTCTTATTTAGGCGGAGCAGAAACCGGCGCGCCGTTAAGAAGTTATAATTTATGTCCGACTGATTACGCTTTGGGTCTTTATGAAAAAGGAGATAAAAGATGGGAAGGAACTTTTATGACAGAAATTTTAGAAGGTCCGGAAACTACAAATGGTGTTACAAAAAATGTTTTGTATTATCCATATTACAGAAGTACCAATCCGGCTTCCTTAAAAGTCAGACATTTTTACGAACCAAAATGGTTTACGCCTGCCGATAAAACTGCCTGGATGACAGCCAATGCTTCCAGATTATCTGCAACATTTGTATACCATCCTTGGGGAGAATATTCTGCAGCGCATACTTTAATTAAAAATCTGGATTGCTATACTATTCCGGTTAAGAAATTTGATGATCCGGATCCTACAACACCTTCAAGTACAGGACCTGTAAGCACGAGAGATATTATTGTTTCGAGACTTGGAGAAACGTATTTAATCGCTGCAGAAGCTTATTTAAAAGCAGGACAGCCAGGAACTGGGCTGGATCGTTTAAACGAAGTAAGAAGAAGAGCAGGTGTTGCCAATGCCACATTAGCAGAATTCAATATCGATTATATTTTAGATGAGAGAGGAAGAGAGCTGTTAGGTGAATACAAACGCTGGTTCGATTTAAAACGTACCGGAACATTGGTGGCAAGAGCATCGGCTCATAATTATAAAATTAAAGCATCAAATTTTGTTGGTGTGGGTGGACAACTTAAAATTTTAAGACCAATTCCGCAAGTGGCATTGGACTTAAACCAAAATAAAGATTTTCCTCAAAATCCTGGTTATTAGTAATTTTTTAGTTTTTTGAGACTATTTGTTTTTTGAAGAAGTTAAAAAGGAGTTTGGCAAAAAATGCCAGACTCTTTCTTAACTAAAAATGTAAATTGATTTTTAATGCGAAAGATTGTATTGATTTTATTTCTGTTTTCCTGCGTAGCCAAGGCGCAGAATACGTACAGTGTCGACACTTCGTACACGGTAAAAAGCACGTATAATAAACTCATCAAAAAATACCCTTCAATAACAATTCCGGCAGTTCAAACAAGCAACAATATTGATCAAAGTTTAGATATTATTTATTCTCAGGAAAATGAAAGAGCATTGCATCTAGATGCGTTTGTGTACAAAACAAAAAAAAGAAATCCGGCGGTTATTATGATTCACGGCGGCGGCTGGAGATCAGGAAATAAAAACCAAATGAATCTTTTGGCAAAAGAAATTGCTTCAAAAGGTTATTCGTGTTTTACAATAGAATACAGGTTATCACTTGAAGCGAAATATCCACACGGAATTTATGATGTAAAAAATGCTATTAAATTTATAAAAGATAATGCAGCGAAATTCAAAGTTCATCCAGACAAAATTGCGGTTTTAGGCTGTTCTTCAGGCGGGCAAATGGCAGCTTTGATTGGTACGACAAATGAAAATCCGGCTTTTGATGATCCTTCCGGTAAAAGTAAAGGATCTTCAAAAGTAAATGCGATTATTAATGTTGACGGAGTTTTGGCATTCAGGCATCCGGAATCTTCAGAAGGCGAAATGGCTTCATTTTGGCTCGGAGGTTCTTATGAAGAAAAAACGGAAAACTGGAAAAATGCTTCGGCTTTAAATCATGCCGATAAAAATACACCGCCAATTTTGTTTATCAACAGCAGTATTGACAGGTTTCATGCCGGAAGAGACGATGTGATAAAGATTTTAAATCAAAATAAAATTTACAATGAGGTTCATACTATCGAAAACTCGCCTCATTCTTTTTGGTTTTTTCAGCCCTGGTTTGACCAAACCGTTCTTTACACCACAAATTTTCTAAACAAGATATTCAAATAATTTACCATAAAATGAAAACAAAAATCACAGTCGCAGCTTTATTTTTAATTGGCTTTACGTCGGTTAATGCCCAAAAGTATGATATTAAAACGGCCAAAACATATGCTGAAATTTCTGCAAAAACAGACGGGCACTGGGAAGGACGTAAATACATTGGCGGAACAGCTTTTAAAAATGTTGACCGTTTAAAACTGGCTCCGGAACATACAGACCATTCTTTTGATATTCGTTATGAAGGTCCGGGCTGGGAAAATAACAGAATAGGATATCGTTTGTATTTAGACTGGAGAAATGCTATTGATATTTTTGGAAAGAAAACATCTGAAATGATTTTGCCGAAAGTTGGACAGGATAATTTTGATTCTTATCACGAAATGAGTGATTGGGGAGCAGATATTCTAAAAGCCGGAAAAGGAATTGGAATTGGTTCTATTGATCGTTATTTAAACAATGAAAAGCTGCATTTCCGCGAAGTCGATTCTACAATTGCAGCGGTTGTAAATAAAAATGATCAGTCTGGTGTAAAAGTGAATTACTACGGCTGGAAAACAGCTTCGGATAAAATTGATTTTACTTCTGTATTAACCATAAAACCAGATCAGCTGTATACAAAACATACGATTCAGGCTTCAAAAGAAATTAAAGGAATCTGCACGGGAATTGTAAAACAAAAGAATACAGAATTGCTTAAAAAGGAAAGCAAAAACAAAAAATGGGCTTATCTGGCTACTTACGGAACACAATCATTGGTGCCGGATAAATTAGGAATGGCAATTTTTTATGAAGTAAAAACAATCGAAAATATTGCCGATACTGATTTGGATTATTTATTGATTTTTAAACCAACAACTAAGGAAACTTCTTTTTATCTTTTAGGTGCCTGGGAACAAGAACAAAACGGAATTAAATCTCAGGAAGAATTTGTGAAATATTTAGATGCGCAATTAGAAATCCTGAATAAAAAAGGTAAAATGTAAATTGTTTTTGTCACAGATTAAAGGATCAAAAAGATAAAAAACCTGCTGAATCTGCGAGAAAACTATTTAACACATAGAAACATAGATTTTATTTAGTTTTAAAAGAGTATAAAAAAGAAGCTGGCTTCTCAAACGCCTTTTTATTAAAGTTTCAGAAAACTATGTTTCTGTGTGTTTAAAAGTTAGTAAAGAATAATCCATTTAATCTGTGAAATCTGTGGCAAAAAAGATATAAATATGAAGCATAAAAAAATAGTCCTAGTATTACTGCTGCTTTTCAGCGGTTTTGCAATTGCGCAAAACAATCCTGAAAATGTTCTTCCTGATAATTTGAAATGGTCTGAAAGAACTGCACTTTCTATTTTAGATAAATATCCAGAAGCATGGAAACTTGATGGCAACGACAGTCCAAAATGGGATTATAAAATGGGTTTTGTATTGTCTGGTTTTGAAAAATTATATGAAAAAACAAAGGATAAAAAATATCTCGACTACATAAAAAGTTATGTTGACGGGATGATTGACACCAACGGAAATCTTAAAAAGTACGATAGTAAAGAATACAATATTGATTGTCTAAACCCGGGAAAACTGCTCTTTAATTTATATGAGATTACAAAAGATTCACGTTATTTTGAGATTACGGGAAAACTGAGAAATCAATTGGAAAATCAGCCCAGAACACCAAGTGGAGGATTTTGGCACAAACAAATTTATCCAAATCAAATGTGGATTGACGGATTGTATATGGCTGAACCTTTTTATACACAGTTTACCGTTAAATATGAAAAAGGAAGAAGCCTGGATGATATCGCCAGACAGTTTGAATTAGTTCACGATCATATGATTGATAAGAAATCGGGATTGGTTTATCAGGCCTGGGACGAAAGTAAAGAAATTGCCTGGGCGGACAAACAAACGGGAACTTCGCCAACCGTATGGGGACGCGGTATTGGCTGGTACATGATGGCTTTGGTCGAAACGCTGGATTATTTTCCTAAATCCCATCCAAAATATAAAGTTTTGGTGCAGTATTTAAATGAAATTTCAAAAAATGTAAATGACTACAAAAGCGATTCCGGATTATGGTATCAGGTTGCAGATAAAACGCAATTGTATGCAAATTATACAGAACCATCAGCTTCCGTTATGATTATTTATGCTTTTGCAAAAGGTGCACGAAAAGGTTATTTGTCTTCAAGTTATAAAAAAGAAGCCAAAAAATCATTTGACAGTTTTGTCAAAGAATTTGTCAAAGTTGATAAAAAAGGAGAAGTCAATATTCTCAATGTTTCCTCAAATGTTGGTTTAGGCGGAAAACCTTTTAGGGACGGTACAAATGATTATTATCTTATTGCCAAAACAAAAGAGAATGGAGCAATAGGTTTGGGAGCCTTTTTATTGGCTTCAACTGAATTAGAAAAATAGTAGAATTAAAAATATATTTTGAAATGAAGAATAGTAGAAAACAAAGTGTAATGTCGGTTTTATTGGTTTGTTTACTGGCTTTCACAAACTGTAAAGTGATTTCTCAGGAAACGGCAAAAAAAGAAATTGTTATTTCTAAAGAAATGAAATGGTCAGATAAAATGGCTTTAACCTTAATGAAGCGTCATACAGAAAGCTATATGCTGGACGATTCTAAAAAGCCAAAATGGGATTATGTTCACGCTTTAGTTTTGCATTCGATAGAAGAATTGTACAAAAAAAATCCGGATCCGCGCTACAAAGCTTATGTAAGAGCCTATGTAGATGAATTAGTTCAGGAAGACGGAAGTATTAAAACCTATGAATTTGATAAATACAATATTGATTTGGTTGTACCCGGACGTTTGCTTTTTGATATTTATGCCGAATCAAAACAGGATAAATATTTGAAAGCAATGCAGTTAGTTCGCAAACAATTGGCAGAACAGCCAAGAACAGCGAGCGGCGGATTTTGGCACAAACAGATTTATCCAAATCAAATGTGGCTGGACGGTTTATATATGGGAGAACCATTTTATGCACAATACACAGCGACGTTTGAAAACGGTAAAAGTTTCGATGATATTGCCAAACAATTTGAATTGATTCAACTTCATGCCACGGATCCAAAAACAGGATTGTTATATCACGGCTGGGACGAAAGTAAAGAAATGCCGTGGGCAAATAAAGAAACAGGAAATTCTCCAAACTTCTGGTCGAGAGCTCTGGGCTGGTATGTAATGGCATTGGTTGATGTGTTAGATTATATGCCAAAAGAACATCCAAAAAGAGCCGAATTAATTAAATACCTGAATAATGTTTCTGCAGCTTTGGCAAAATATCAGGATAAATCGGGTTTGTGGTATCAGGTTACAGACAAAGGCGGGGAAAAAGGAAATTACTTAGAAGCTTCAGGATCTGCAATGTTTTCTTATGCTTTTGCAAAAGGAGCAAACAAAGGATATTTACCTTCAAAATATAAAAAACTGGCAAACAAAGCTTTTGACGGATTAACGAAAGTCTTAATCAAAAAGGTTGATGAAGATGGCGGAATTACTTTAACAAACTGCTGTCAGGTTGCTGGTTTAGGAGGAAATCCATATCGCGACGGTTCTTATGAGTATTATGTGAACGAAAGAAAAAAAGATAATGATCCTAAAGCAACCGGACCTTTTATTTTGGCCGCTTTGGAATTGAATAGATAATTTTTGAGTTATGAGTCAGGGTTATGAATTTACGTCATTTATAATTTCGCCGACATAACATCAATTGAAAATAAAACCTGTCGGGTTTAACTAAAAAGTAAAAAATGAAAAACATAAAAATCATCTTTCTTTTTCTTTCCGTTTTTTCTATACAGAAAAACACGGCACAAGTCTGGACACCGGACAATGGAGACGGAACGTATACAAATCCAATTATTCATGCTGATTATTCAGATCCTGATGTGGTTCGGGTTGGAGATGATTTTTATATGACGGCATCGTCTTTTAACTGCATTCCGGGATTACCAATTTTGCATTCTAAAGATCTGGTTAACTGGAAGATTTTAAGTTATGCGCTGCCAAAACAGCCTCCATTTGATACTTACGATAAAGTACAGCATGGAAATGGTGTCTGGGCACCAAGTATTACTTTTCATAACAAAGAATTTTATATTTATTACCCCGATCCTGATTTTGGAATTTATATGATTAAAGCCAAAAAAGCCGAAGGACCATGGTCGGAGCCGTTGCTGGTAAAAGCAGGAACCGGACTGATAGATCCGAGTCCGCTTTGGGATAATGACGGAAAAGCTTATTTGGTACACGCATTTGCCGGAAGCCGTGCTCAGATAAAAAGTTTATTAGTGGTTTGTACCATGAATCCTGAAGGTACAATCGTGAATAATGATGAAGTAATGGTAATTGACGGCCATGACGGAGAAGGAACAATCGAAGGTCCGAAATTTTATAAGCGAAATAATTACTATTACATTTTTGCTCCTGCAGGCGGTGTTGCAACTGGCTGGCAGACTGTTTTAAGATCTAAAAATGTTTTTGGACCTTATGAAAAGAAAAAAGTTTTAGAACAGGGAACAACTTCTGTTAATGGTCCGCATCAGGGAGCGTGGGTTCAGACACAAACTGGTGAAGACTGGTTTATTCATTTTCAGGATAAAGGAGCTTACGGAAGAATTGTTCATTTACAGCCTGTGAAATGGGAAAATGACTGGCCGGTTATGGGACAGGATTTCGATAAAAACGGAATTGGAGAACCGATAACGACTTTTAAAAAACCAAATGTAGGAAAAAAATATCCTGTTGAAAATCCTACAGCTTCAGATGAGTTTAACGAACCAAAGCTGGGTTTACAATGGCAATGGCAGGCCAATTCTAAAACAAATTGGGGATTTCCAACAAGTCTGGGTTATTTGAATTTGTTTTGTCTGCCTACAATAAAAGACAGCAAAAATATATTTGATGCTCCGAATCTGCTTTTGCAAAAATTTCCTGCTGAAGAATTTTCGGCTGCAGCCAGATTAACTTTTAATTCAAGATTAAATGGGGAATCGACGGGATTAATCATAATGGGATTAGATTATAGTTATTTATGTTTTAAGAATGAAAATGGAAAATTATATCTGAATCAAAAAACAGGAACATTTAATAAAACGGTTTCAGAAACAGAAACAAAATCGATTTTAATTTCTAACAATACCATTTATTTGAAAGTGACAGTTAAGAAAGGTGGTGTCTGCAGTTTCTTTTATAGTTTAGATGATAAAAGTTATGAACCAATTGGAAATGATTTTATTTCTAAAGAAGGAAAATGGATTGGTGCCAAAATCGGACTTTTTGCTTTAAGCGAAAAAATTACAAATGATTCCGGCAATGTGGCAATAGACTGGTTTCGAGTTACAAAGTAAAATTAGTAAAAAGTAAATTTTTCTCCATTTTGGAAAAAATGGCTTTCATAAATTGGATAATTTGAACGAAAAATAAAAAATGATATTCAGATATCTTTAGTGCTCTAAAAACAGCTGAAATTAAATTTATTTGATTTTTCTTACTTTTTCGTTTGAAAAATGTAACCAAAAGACTTTTGACTGAACTAATAAAAATTCAAAACCGATTAAAATGATTCGATTAAAAAAAATAGCTTTACTTTTTATTGTTGGTTTTAGTTTTGCAGCCCACGCACAAAATACTTATAAGAACTGGCCGGATATTATTCGTAAAAATAATGCATCTTGGTTTGGCACAGAAGAAGCTAAAAAGATTGCAGAAAATGTATTACTTTATCAAAGAGATATTGGAGGATGGCCAAAGAACATTCAGATGCAAAATGAGCTGGCTCCCGTGCAAAAAAAAGAATTACTCGAAATAAAGAAAACGACAAAAGAAACCACAACTGACAATGGAGCAACAACTCAGGAAATGCTTTTTATGTCTAAAATGTATGCACAGGTTAAAGACGACCGCTACAAAGAATCTTTTCTAAAAGGCTTAAATTATTTGCTGAAAGCGCAATATGCAAATGGCGGATGGCCACAGTTTTATCCGTTAAAAAAAGGATATTACACCCATATTACATACAATGACGATTCGATGGTTCACATTTTAAATGTGCTGAAAGAGATTAGCGAGGAAACGGATTTTTATAGTATTAAGCCATCAAAAGAAATTGTTCAAAAAGCAAAAACAGCATTTGATAAAGGAATATACTGCATTTTAAAAACACAGTATAAACAAAATGGAGTTTTAACGGCGTGGTGTGCACAGCATGATGAGGTAACACTGCTTCCTGCAAAAGCAAGAGCTTATGAACTTCCTTCGCTTAGCGGAAAAGAATCTGCTAAAATTGTTTTGCTTTTAATGTCAGTTAAAAATCCTTCTGCAGAGATTATTACTGCAGTTAAAAATGCAAAAGTATGGTTTGAAAAAACTAAAATAACCAATCTTGAAGAAAAACGTGTACTGAATGACGCCGGAAAAGTTATCGATAAAAAAATGATTGTGGTGCAAAATGGTTCACCCATCTGGGCGAGATTTATGGAACTGGAAAACAATGAGCCTTTCTTTTGCGACCGCGACGGAATAAAAAAGAAATCATTGGACCAAATTGGTTCTGAACGCAGAAATGGTTACGCCTGGTATACTGATGAACCCAAAGAAGTGTTGAAAAAATACGATTCATGGGCAGTAAATAATGGGGTAAAAGTTTCTGAAAATCCTTCGGATAAAAAAAAAGCTAACTTTTTAACCGTTGCTCAGGATGGTTCCGGAGGCTATTCTAAAATACAAGATGCCATTTATGCGGCGCCATCATTTCCTTATGATAAAGTAACAATCTACATTAAAAATGGACTTTATAAAGAAAAAGTAAGAGTCCCGGAATGGAATACCAATTTGATCCTATTGGGAGAAAGCAAAGAGAATACGATTATTACTTATGATGATAATTTTTCGAAGGTTAATTTAGGAAGAAACAGTACTTTTTATACTTCAACATTATGCGTCGAAGCAGATGATTTTACAGCATCCAATCTGACAATAAAAAATGGTTCGGGAGATAATGGGCAGGCAATAGCTTTATCAGTTACAGGAACTCGGGTAAGAATTTCAAACTGTATTATTTTAGGTAATCAGGATACGTTGTATTTGTCAGGAAAAAATGCAAAACAATACTTTAAAGACTGTTATATCGAAGGAACAACCGATTTTATTTTCGGCGGCGCAACAGCATTATTCGAAAATTGTATTATTCATAGTATAAAAAGCTCTTATATTACGGCAGCTTCAACTCCGCAAGAATCTGAATATGGTTTTGTTTTTAAAAACTGCAGACTCACAGCAGAGCCTTCTGCAACAGATGTTTATTTAGGCAGGCCGTGGCGTATTTATGCGAAAACTGTTTTTATCAATTGTGAACTTGGCAGACATATTAAGCCTCAAGGCTGGGAAAACTGGTCTAAACCTGATGCTGAAAAAAATGCTTTTTATGCAGAATATAATAATACGGGAGAAGGATTTCAGCCTCAAAAAAGAGTCATTTGGTCATATCAGCTTACCAAAACACAAGCAGATCAGTATTCCATAGAAAATATCCTAAAAGAGATAATACCAAATTGGTATTCTTCAAAACAATAAATAAATCTGAGTCTCTCAGCAACTCAGTATCTTCGAACCTAAAAAAAGCATTTATGAAATTAAAATATTTACTGTTTTCCTTTATTTCCTGTATTTCTTTTGCTCAGGAAAATGCTTTTCCATCATCAAAAGCAGATTCGATAGTGCATAGAATTCAGCTTCCTGTTATTCCTGCTTATCAAATAAATATAATAAAATTAGGTGCAAAAGGAGATTCAATTTCAAATAACAAAGCTGCGTTTGATAAAGCAATGGCATTATGCAAAAAAAATAATGGCGGGACAATTATAGTACCTAAAGGAATTTATAAAATAAACGGACCCATTCATTTTGTCAGCAATGTAAATTTGATAATAGAAAAAGGCGCTAAAATTAAATTTAGTGACAACCCAAAAGATTATTTACCCCTGGTGCTGACAAGCTGGGAGGGAACTATGTTGTACAATTACAGTCCGTTGATTTATGCAAATGAATGTTCAAACATTGCCATAACCGGGGAAGGAACAATTGACGGCGAAGGCGGTAAAATATGGAAAAGCTTTAAAGCAAAAGAAAACGACGGGAAAATGCGCAGTCGCGAAATGAACCACAACAATACTCCTTTAGAAGAAAGAAAATTTGGGGAAGGTTATTTTCTGCGTCCGCATATGATTCAGTTTTTAAATTGTAAAAATATATTGGTAGAAAATATCCGCATTGAGAATTCTCCTTTCTGGTGTCTGCATCTTTTAAAATCACAAAGCATAACGGTACGTGGCATAAGTTATAAATCATTAAATTATAATAATGACGGCATCGATCCGGAATATGCAAAAAATGTTTTGATAGAAAATGTAAACTTTAATAACGGAGATGATAATATTGCCATAAAAGCCGGACGTGACCATGAAGGCAGAGCAAATGCAACCACGCCGAGTGAAAATATTGTGATTAGGAATTGTAATTTTAAAGGACTTCACGGTGTAGTTATTGGAAGTGAAATGTCGGCGGGAGTGCAAAACATATTTGTAGAAAACTGCCGGACTATTGGTTATTTAAAAAGAGGTATTTACTTGAAAACCAACGCAGACAGGGGAGGTTTTATAAAAAATATATTTGTTAGAAATATTAAGTTGGATGAGGTTGAAGATTGTCTGTATATAACAGCAAATTATCATGGAGAAGGAAAAGGATATCAGTCAGATATTTCTAATATCTCATTTTCAGATATTACTTGTAATAAAGCATCAGAGTGGGGAATTGTAATTCAGGGTTTTGCTGATAAAAAAATCAGAAACATATCTTTAAACACTATAGAAATTAAAGAGGCTAAAAATCCATTATCAAATGAAAATGCAGAAAATGTTTTAATGACAGATGTTTTTATAGGGCGCAGAGCGACAGTTCCATCGGCGGTTTCGAAACATTAATTAGCTATCCTTATTCTTAAATATAAAAAAGTTAGAATGAAAAAATATATCCTGATCACGTTATTGATTACTACAGCCTGTTTTGCCCAAAAAAGAACTTTATATACCATTGGTGATTCTACAATGGCGGATAAAAAAGATCCGGAGCATAATCCGGAGCATGGCTGGGCGCAGGTTTTGCAACCTTTTTTTACAGACAATATAGTCGTTGTAAATAAAGCAGTCAACGGAAGAAGCACTAAAAGTTTTATTAATGAAAAATGCTGGGATTCAATTTATAAAAAGCTGAAAAAAGGAGATTATGTTTTTATTCAGTTTGGTCATAATGATGAAAAAATTGAAGATTCTGCACGCTACACAAATCCTCATACTGCATATAGGTACAATTTAATACGTTTTATAAAAGAAAGCAGATCAAAAGGAGCTATTCCAGTTTTATTGACTTCAATTGCCAGACGTAATTTTAATGAGAAAGGAGTTTTGGTTCCTACTCACGGCGATTATCCATTAGAAACCCGTTTGACTGCTCAGGAATATAAAGTTCCATTTATTGATTTAGAATATTATACCGAATTATTAGAACAGTCATACGGACCCGAAAAATCAAAACAACTGCATTTACATTTCAATGCTGGCGAAAATGCTTATTATGATAAAGCTAAAGCAGATGATACGCATCTTTCGTTATTAGGGGCCAGGAAAATCGCTGAAATTGTTATAGCCAATATTAAGGCATCAGAAGATTCACAATTTCAAAACCTTCAAAAAGAAATTAAATAAATTTAAAATAGAAAAATAAGTACCCTAAACTATTATTTTAAAAACTTTTAGTAGATATTTCCTGTAACAATTAGGACGAGATTTGCAATTGATTAAATACCCTTAGATAGTTTGTTTTTGGAATTACTTAAATATTTTTAGGTTTTTAATAATTTAATAATTTTAAAAGAGAGGACATTTTGTCCTCTCTTTTTGTTCCTAAATTTTTTAATAAAAATAAATGTAAGATTTTTTATTTGTAATACATTGAAATTCAGTATATTTACATGTTTTATAAATAAAAATTCCTACAAGCCCTTCTTCAGACAAAAATATTACGTATTAATTTAAGCACATATCCAGAATCTTAAATTCTAAATAGTGTAGTTTAATTTGCTTAATATTTTTACTTCTTATTCATTAATAATTGAATATACTAAAATCATTTTATTAAAAAATTCAGGAAAATTTCCAAATTTTCTTGAGATTTTATCCGCTGGCATTTCTTATTCTAAAATAAATTTAAAATTAACAAAGAGTAGATCGAAGTAGAGATATTGTCCACATTTTTAAGTACTAGTTCGATGTACAGAGAGACTATATAACTAAATTTTATGTACCATGAAATCAAAATTACTAGAGAAAATTTTACTTATTTGTTTGGTACTTTATGTAAGTACCGTTGGTTATGCTCAGGTAGGAATAGGGACACTCAGTCCAGCAAGTACTGCCCAGCTTGATATAACTTCAGCAAACAAAGGTTTGCTGGTTCCCAGACTTGCTCTTACAGCAACAACAAATCAAAGTCCGGTTTCAGGACAAATTTTAAACAGTTTATTGGTTTATAATACGGCAGGAGTAAATGATGTTACCCCAGGGTTTTACTATTGGCAGACAAATAAATGGGTTAGATTATTAGCACAAAGTGATCCTATTGTATTCAATGAGACATTAACTACTTTAACCTATAATAATACAACAAATGAATTAACGTATAAAGATGAAAACGGTATTTCAAATGTGTTACAATTAATAGGACAGGCAGGCCCACAAGGTCCTCAAGGAATTCAGGGAGTTGCAGGTAATGACGGTGCTGCAGGTCCGAGATAATAAAGGGATTTTTTTAAAAATGTTTAAAAGAAAATTTAAAGATGAATTTGAATTTTCTGAGGAGTCTTTTTTACTGGAAAACAATACTAAATTTAAAGATTTTGAACGTTCAATTTTTGTTATTTATGAAAAGTCGGAACTTATGGAATTTTTAAAATTAGATAAAAAAGGAACAAATGTAATGGTTTGTTTTTTTAATAAACATTTGCACAACTGTTTACTGTACTTTGACGGAATTAAGAATTTGGTAATGTTAGATGCTTCAAAATCAAGAACAGAAATATTAAATGACCTGAAATTCTATTTTAAAAAATCAGATTTAATTTCAAAAATTCCGGAAATTAAATTTTCAGATACAGGAATTTATCAAAAGCATTTTGACAATTTTCAAAAAGCTTTATTTTTTATGATGCAGGTTTAAAGCTGTAAAAACTTTTATACCGATCATGCATAATAATTTTTGCTTTCCCAATTGCATTTACCTGCGATTGGGATTTTTGTTTTTACGCAGCAGGGAAGCGCAGGATACAAAAGATATTTTATTCTTTTAAATTTAAACATAATTGACCTTGAACATCGATAAGAATAAATTTACTGTATGGTATTTTTCATTTAGATAAAATCAGTAAATTGTTTTTAAAATAAAGTATCAAAATGAAAAGCAAATTTAAAATAGCGGGATCAACTGTATTGTTTTTATTGATTTTAATAAACTGCAGTGCACAGCAAAAGACATCTAAAAATACAATTGTTTTAAAAAATACCTCGAAAATAGCATTATCACAAAAGGCAGTTTCGATAAAAAGAAGTCAGCTTTCATTAAACAGTGATTTAAAAAATTATCCAATTATAACAAGTAAAAACGATACGATTCCGGCACAGGTAAACGATCTTGATGGTGATGGAAAATGGGATGAACTCTTTTTTGTAATTGATTTTTTGGCAGGTGAAGAGAAAACAGTATCCTTAAACTGGTCAAAAACAGATCCTGGGTTTCCAATAAAAACAAGTGTTCGTTTTGGTAAAAGAGAAGGAAAAGAACTGCCGGTGCATCCGGATACGCAGGAAATTTTAATGGCCAATCAGGTTCATAAAAAATTAGGCTATCAGAAATATCAAACCGATGGGCCAACTTGGGAGAATGATAAAGTGGGTTTTAGGCATTATTTGGATGGAAGAAATTCAAAAGATGTTTTTGGAAAAAAAATACCTGCAATTACTCCGGAAAATGTTGGAATAAACAGTAACGGTGCCGTTGAAGATAATTATCATGTTATGTACGATTGGGGAAGAGATATTTTTCCTGTTGGAAATTCTGCGGGATTAGGAGGTTTTGCCCTTTTAGCTGACAATAAAATTAACAGGCTTGGAATAATTGCCAGCGATACTTTAAATAATATCGAGAAAACTACTTTTAAAATAGTTAGTGAAGGTCCTGTAAACTCGGTTTTAAGTTATCACTACGAAAACTGGCAAATTTCCGGAAATAAATATCAGGCACAGGAAACTACTTCTATCTGGCCGGGAATGTATGGTTATAAAAACACCGTTACGCTAAATGGACTGAAAGGCAATGAAATGCTGCTCATAACGCTTTCTAATTTAAATAA
This sequence comes from Flavobacterium sp. Root901, assembly GCF_001429765.1. Lineage (GTDB taxonomy): Bacteria > Bacteroidota > Bacteroidia > Flavobacteriales > Flavobacteriaceae > Flavobacterium. The sequence goes on along the minus strand of NZ_LMJB01000007.1, from coordinate 328,068 downwards.
TAAAAACCCGCTGCAAGTAATCGATTCAGGAGATTTTGTCTGCTTTATACAGCACGATAAATTAACATACGAGCGCCAGTGGATTTTAGGAACAGCTGTTATTGTACCCAAGAATATTTATAAAGGATATATTGAAGCACCAAAAACCGGACAGCTGACAGATTCTTATTTGATAAAATTAAAAGCAAAAAATAATAAACAGATCAGTTATTATCCTATTGCCGGCTGGGAATTAAGCGCAGATAAAGGCTTTAATGATGCGGCTTATTTTACAAATTATGTAACGAATCTGGCAAAGCAGCTTTCTTCTAAAATTAAAATACAAGTAAAGTAATCAGAAGATGTTTTAAGATATTTTCCATTTACAGTAATGTTAATAAATAGGAGCTTTTTTATATATCTACATAGAAATGAGCAGTCAATTGGGGAATTTTTACTCACATTCTCAAAATAATTTTTCCTTTTTAAGCTAAAATCTTATACTTTATAATTGCATTAGATTTTTTTACAAGCCTTTTTAGAAATGACTGCAAGAGATCAGTAAATTAAATTTTGATAATAATTGTCTGATTAATAGTTTATTGTGAGAAGCTGATTTTGGAAAAAAAGAGAAGTAAATTTTAGGTTAAGTAAAACTGCAAAAAACAATGATAATTTTAACAGCAAATTTGTTGTAACTACCAATCAAACTTCTATTTTTGCGCCTTAATTTAATAATTATAAGCATGAAAGATCTATTAGTAAAAATCAACGCCGAAATTGAAACATTCAAGGCAGAAGCTGAATCTTTAACTGAAAAAGGTATCAAAGCTGCAGGACCAAGAGCACGTAAAGCTACTTTAGAAATCGAAAAACTTTTAAAAGAGTTCAGAAAAGTTTCTATCGAAGAATCAAAAAAATAATACAATTAAAACCTCGTCATCCGACGAGGTTTTTTTATATCAAATCTTCCTTATTATCTCAGAATCTTAGTTTGTGAATAAGCTAAATATAGATAATGGAATAAAAAAACCTCCAGTCTTCAATTAAATTTTGGAGGTTTTCATTATAATAAAATAAGAGAAAATCGCATTTGATTAAATTCTAAATCGAATTCCTGTCAATAAAATTAAACGGAACCTTAAATTGTCCTTTTTCTTTATTCAAGATCATTCTTGCCGCAGTTTCGCCCATAATATTAAAATCAGTAGACATAACTGTAATGCCAAGTAATTCTTTTAAAGGCGTATCGTTATAAGAAATAACCCCAATATCTTTTCCTAAAACAAATTCTTCATCGCGAATCTGTTTCATCAAATTTACAAGATCCGATTCTTCTATGGTGATAAATAAATCACCTTTTTTAAGAATCATGTCATCATAAACTTCACTCAGAATCTCAAAATTGATTTCGTGTTCAACACAAAATTTTCGAAATCCGTGCAGAATTCTCCTCGGATACGGGTAAACCGCTTTATCAGGATAAACCAGAATTAATCTCTTGTATTTGGAAATTTTGCTTAAACCTTCCTTTAAAGCATTGTAAATGTCGTTTTCGAAATCCTGATATATTTTAATAATTTCACCTTCGTGATTTAATTTAATATTATCCATTAAAACGAGTTTTTCTTCAGGAATTCGCTGGATTGCTTTTGCAACTTCATCTGTAAAACTTAAATGTTTTAATTCATCTGTTTTAAAATGTGTTGTAATTACATAATAATCGTAAGCTCCTTCAAACTTGTCGAGTAAATTTAAAAACAATGTTTCGTCGCAATGGTAAATATGAAGATCTGTATGTGCGTTTGCGCCAAGAGTGTCAATAAAAGAACTGTAAGTTTTCATTTTATAAGCACTGAGTTTATTAAACAAAAACAAAATATTGACTTTAGATTCCAGTTTAGTCCGGGTAATATAATATCCTTTTCCGCGTATTGACGAAATGATTTTTCGCTCTTTTAAAATATTATATGCTTTTTCGACAGTATCTCGCGACATATAAAATTCTTCGCTGAAACTGTTTATCGAGGGAATTTTTTGATTGATTTTTAAATTTCCATTAGCAATATTCTGCAAAATCGAGTCAACAATCTGTTTGTATTTTGGAACCCTCGAATCTTCGTCTATTTTAATTAATTTAATCATGCTGGTATTTTTCAAATTTGATTCACATTTGGGAATGAACAAATTTTTTTAATTATAACTTTATAAAAACGACTTTAAAATCGCTTTATATACTGATTTTATTACTTTCCTTACAAAAAACTAAAATTAAATAAAGGCTTACTTTATTTTCAGGCAGTTATGTCAAACGGAGAACATAATAATTACGAAATCGATTGCTAAAATAGGTTTTTTAAATTTATTTTTCCAATATAATTCGCTTGTTCTTTGCTATTACTTCGCACTTTTAACAAAAAATACACGAATCATAAAGGATAGTACAGGACAGTTTTGTTTTTTACATTACATTATTTTACAAAACCAAATTAACTATCACAATTAACCACAAACAAATTATTAAATGGAGTCATTATTAGGAATCATTTTTCATTCTATAGGAGGATTTTCCTCAGGTAGTTTTTATATGCCTTTTAAAAAAGTTAAAGACTGGTCCTGGGAAAGCTACTGGCTTGTTGGTGGTTTTTTTTCATGGTTAATCGTACCGCCGGTTGCCGCTTATTTAACGATTCCAAATTTTACTGAGATTATTATTACAGCTTCTCCGGCCATTAAAGCTTTTACTTTTTCGATGGGATTAATCTGGGGAATTGGAGGACTTACTTATGGCCTGGGTGTTCGTTATTTGGGAATGTCATTGGGTAATTCAATTACATTAGGATTTTGCTCTGCGTTTGGTGCTTTGGTTCCTTCCATATATTATGATTTTAATCCGACAGAAGGTAAAATTTCATTTTCAGACATGCTTGGAAATTCAGGCGGACAGTTGGTTTTATTGGGAGTAGCAGTCTGCCTTACCGGAATTGCAATTTCGGGAAAAGCAGGAATGCTGAAAGAGAAAGATTTTGCGACAGGTCACGAAGATAAAGATAAAGATTTCAGTTTGGCAAAAGGTTTGACTGTAGCTGTAATTTCAGGGATTCTGAGTTCTTTTTTTAATTACGGAATTGAAGCCGGAAAACCAATGGCAGAACAAGCTGTTATTAACGGATGCAATCCGCTTTTTCAGAATAATGTCACCTATATTGTCTTACTTTGGGGAGGCTTAACCACCAATTTTATCTGGTGTATTTACCTGAACTTCAAAAACAAATCGATTGGCGATTATACCAATAAAACTACACCAATCACAAGAAACATTCTTTTCTCGGCACTTGCAGGAACAATGTGGTTTCTTCAGTTTTTCTTTTACGGAATGGGCGAAAGCAAACTGGGCAACGGCGCAAGTTCATGGATCCTGCACATGGCAACAATTATACTAACAGCTAATTTCTGGGGATTTTATTTAAAAGAATGGACTGGGGTGTCTCAAAAAACATTTAGAACTTTTTGTTTGGGAATAGGATTAATTATGTTTTCGATCGTTTTGGTCGGAATTGGAAACTCTTTGTAAATATTGAAAAAAATATAGGATAACAATGTCAAATACAAATACAAAAAATATGAATTTTAAGCATGTAAGCTACCTTTGGGATGATGCGAAGGCAGCAGCATTAGCTGGTGATGAAGTAGCGCTTTTCATTTATCGTTCGAACCTTTTAGGAGCCGATTTAAGACTAACAAACTATGGGGGAGGAAATACTTCTGTAAAAATTACAGACAAAGATCCGTTAACGGGGGCAAGTTCAGAAGTAATGTGGATTAAGGGTTCCGGAGGAGATATTGGTACATTGACAAAATCTGGATGTGCAGCTTTGTATTTGGAAAGACTTCGTAATCTTGAAAATGTTTACAGAGGAATTGAATTTGAAGACGAAATGGTAGAATTATTTAATCATTGTATTTTCGACCTGTCTTCAAAAGCGCCTTCTATTGATACGCCTTTGCATGGTTTTTTACCATTTAAACATATTGATCACTTACATCCTGATGCAGCAATTGCAATCGCTGCCGCAAAAGACGGAAAGAAAATTACCCAAGAGTTATTTGACGGAGAAATTGGATGGGTAGGCTGGCAGCGTCCTGGCTTCGACTTAGGGCTTCAATTAAGAGCCTGCTTAGAAGAAGCAGCCCAAAATGGGAAACAACTACGCGGAATCATGTTAGGTTCGCATGGTTTATTTACCTGGGGAGATACTGCTTTTGAAAGCTACATCAATACATTAGAAGTAATTGAAAAATGCGCTTCTTACTTAGAAGATAACTACGGAAAAAAACGTCCGGTTTTTGGAGGTAAAAAAATCGACAGTCTTCCGGAAGCAGACCGCAGATTAAAAGCGGCAAAAGTGGCTCCAATTTTAAGAGGTTTCTGTTCTTCAGAACGTCAGATGATTGGTCATTATACAGATGATGCAAGAGTTTTAGAATTCATAAATTCAAACGATCTTTCAAAATTAGCGCCGTTAGGAACGTCTTGTCCGGATCACTTTTTGAGAACTAAAATCAGTCCGCTGGTTTTAGAATTAGATCCAAACGAAGACCTATCAGATGTAAACGCAGTTAAAGCAAAATTAGCTCCGGCTTTTGAAGCGTATCGTGCGATGTACAAAGAATATTATAATGCCTGCAGAAAATCAAATTCTCCTGCAATGCGTGACCCAAATCCTGTTGTGATTTTATATCCGGGAGTAGGAATGTTCACTTTTGCAAAAGATAAAACGATGGCACGTTTGGCATCAGAATATTATATCAACGCTGTAAATGTAATGAAAGGTGCAGAAGCAGTTTCAGAATATACTTCACTGCCGCATCAGGAAGCTTTTGATATTGAATATTGGTTATTAGAAGAAGCCAAATTACAGCGTATGCCAAAACCAAAAGCTTTATCTGGAAGAATAGCCGTTATTACAGGCTCTGCCGGTGGAATTGGTAAAGCTATTGCGAGGAAATTTGCTCAGGAAGGTGCTTGTGTAGTGATCAATGACATCAATGAAGAACGTTTAGAAGGAGCTGCAGCTGAGTTTATTAAAGAATTTGGGAAAGATGCCGTTTCGAGTACTTTATTAAATGTTACTGACGAAAAAAGTACTGAAAAAGCATTTGATGAAGCTTGTTTAGCTTTTGGAGGTGCAGATATTATTGTAAATAACGCCGGGATCAGTATTTCAAAATCTATTGCAGAACATACTCTGGAAGAGTGGGACAGATTATACGATATTCTGGTAAAAGGACAATTTATTGTTTCCAAAGCCGGAATCGAAATAATGCGTAAGCAGGGTTTTGGAGGTGATATTGTAAATATTGTTTCTAAAAATGCAGTTGTTGCAGGTCCGAATAATCCGGGTTATGGTTCGGCAAAAGCGGCTCAGGCACATTTAACACGTTTGATGGCTGCCGAATTAGGGGCAGATAAAATTCGTGTAAACACGGTAAATCCGGATGCCGTAATCTCCGATTCGAATATTTGGTCCGGCGGATGGGCAGAAGGCCGTGCAAAAGCTTACGGTATTACAGTGGAAGAGTTACCGGCTTACTATGCAAAACGTACGTTATTAAATGAAATTATATTGCCGGATGATATCGCCAATGCTTGTTTTGCGTTTGTTGGAGGTTTCCTGAACAAATCGACAGGAAATGCTTTAAACGTAGACGGCGGCGTTGGAATGGGCTTTTACCGATAAAATTTATTTAAGTTTTTTATAAGTTTGTTTAAGCAAAAGTGGTTTTTTGTGGTCTAACGTTCGATTTTTCGAGCGTTAGATTTTTTTTGGACATAGCATTTTTATACTTATAAAAATCAAAAAAGTGAATTTAAACAAGAGTTCAGATTATATGAATTTTATGTTTAGTAAAAAATGTTACCAGTAGATTATAAGGATCAAGATTAAAAATCTGCCTGATCTGCAAAATCTGCAAGGAAAATTTAAACACATAGCTGGACATCAGCAGCTTTTAGTAACTAACTATGTTTGTTAAAATAATTGAAACGGCTTTATCCACAAAGAAGAACTATGACTCTATGTGTTAAAAAAAAATACCAATCGTATAAAAATATATATCTTGTAAACTCTATTAAAATACCAAATTACTATGTTAATCTCATCAAACCAGATTGAATCTCATAACGAAGATCTATTAAAAAAACATCAGAACAAATTAGTTTTTACAGCATCAGAAATTGATAATACAGAATCGATTATTCAAAAATTAATCGATTTTCAAATAGCGATTCCATCTTGGGCATTAGGAACAGGCGGAACAAGATTCGGACGCTTTGCCGGCGGCGGAGAACCGCGTTCAATTGAAGAAAAAATCGAAGATGTGGGTCTGCTTCATAAATTAAACAATGCTTCAGGCGCCATTTCGCTTCATATTCCGTGGGATATCCCGCAAGATTACAAAGCAATAAAAACACTTGCAGCGCAGCACCATTTAAAGTTTGATGCCATGAACTCCAACACGTTTCAGGATCAGGCAAATTCAGAACATACCTACAAGTACGGTTCACTGCAAAACGTAAATAAAGCAGTTCGCAAACAGGCAATTGCTCACAATATCGAAGTTATTAAACACGGAATTGAATTAGGATCTGAATCTTTAACAGTCTGGCTTGCTGACGGTTCTAATTTTCCTGGACAGTTAAATTTCAGAAAAGCATATCAAAATACATTAGAAAGTTTAGAAGAAATCTATGATGCATTACCTTCAAACTGGAAATTATTTTTAGAATATAAATGTGCAGAACCTAACTTTTATTCGACAACAGTTGCAGACTGGGGACAATCTTATTCGTATGTCAAAAAATTAGGAGACAAAGCACAAACCTTAGTCGATTTAGGGCATCATTTACCAAATGCTAATATCGAACAGATTGTTTCATTATTATTAATGGAAAATAAACTTGGCGGTTTCCATTTTAACGATTCAAAATATGGTGATGACGATTTAACTGCCGGAGCTTTAAAGCCTTATCAGTTATTCTTGATTTTTAATGAATTAGTTGAAGGAATGGACGCAAGAGGAATGAACCATGCTAAAGATTTAGGCTGGATGATCGACGCTTCGCACAATATAAAAGATCCGTTAGAAGATTTATTACAATCTGTTGAAGCCATTATGATTGCGTATGCACAGGCACTTTCTGTGGACAGAAAAGCATTGGAAAAAGCACAGGAAGAAAATGATGTTGTAAAAGCACAGGAGATTCTTCAAAATGCATTCCGTACCGATGTCCGAGCTCTTGTTGCCGAAGCTCGTTTACGTTCAGGAGCAGCTTTAAATCCGGTTGAATTGTACAGAAACCTTTCTGTAAGAGAAAATTTAATTGGAGAAAGAGGATTAAAAACATTCGCGACTGGATTATAAATTGAGTTATAACTTATAACCCATTACTAAACTCACAACTCATAATTAAAAATGAATGTAGTTGCAATTTTTGATATTGGTAAAACAAACAAAAAGGTTTTTCTGTTTGATGAAAACTATAGAATTGTTTGGGAGAAATCAGTCAATCTTGATGAAACTGTAGATGAAGACGGTTTTCCCTGCGAAGATATAGAAGTACTTAAAAACTGGATTTTTGAGCGCTTATCAGAAATAAAAGCTTTAACAAATTATGTTTTAAAGGCCATTAATTTTAGTACGTATGGTGCTAGTTTTGTCTACATTGATAAGAAAGGAAAAGTTTTAACTCCTCTGTATAATTATTTAAAAGATTATCCGGAGGATTTAAAAAACGACTTTTATAATAAATACAAAGGAAAAGAAACATTTGCTGTAAAAACAGCTTCTCCGGTTTTGGGAAGCTTAAATTCAGGAATGCAGATTTATAGATTAAAAGAAGAAAAACCGGATTTGTTTGAGCAGGTGTCATACTGCCTTCATCTGCCGCAGTTCCTGAGTTTTCTGTTGACCAATGAAGCTTACGCCGATATTACAAGTGTTGGCTGTCATACCAATCTTTGGAATTTTAAAAAAATGAAATACCACAAGTGGCTGAAAAATGAAGGTATATCTAATAAAATTCCTCCATTTTATTATGGAAAAGATGTTATAAAAACCAAAGAAGGTTTAGCAGTAGGAACAGGTCTTCATGATAGTTCATCGGCGATAATTCCTTATACGATCAACTTTACCGAGCCTTTCGTTTTGTTATCGACAGGAACCTGGAGTATTTCCTTAAATCCTTTCAATACTAAACCTTTAACTTTTGATGAATTGCAGCAAGATTGCTTATGTTATCTGCAGTACACAGAAAAACCTGTAAAAGCAGCAAGGCTTTTTTCCGGCAATGAGCACGAAATACAAACCAAAAGGCTGGCAGAACATTTTAAAGTTCCTTTAGAAATTTACAAAGATGTTTATTTTGATAAAAATGTAGTTTCTAATTTACGGGCTTTAAACTATCAAATTATTTACCCTAAAAAGTATAATTTTGATATTCTGAAAAAATGTCCTTTTCAGGAAAGAGATCTTTCGACTTTTAAAAGCTACGAAACGGCCTACCATCAATTAATGTTAGATTTGGTAGAACAACAAGTATTTTCAACTAATTTAGTCATTCATAACAGTCCTGTAAAGAAGATTTTTGTAGACGGAGGTTTTAGTAAAAATTCCATTTTCATGAATTTATTGGCAGAGGCTTTTCCGGATGTAGAAGTTTATGCCGCTTCGATGGCGCAGGCAAGTGCTTTAGGAGCTGCATTGGCGATTCATCAAAACTGGAATCCCAAGCCAATTCAGAATGACTTAATTGATTTGAAATTTTACAAACATTAGAACAATTAAAAATTGAGAATTAAAAATTAAAAATGGATTTTTGTTTCTCGCAGATTTGGCAGATTGTGCAGATAAAAATGTGAATACGAAATAAAAATCTGTTTAATCTGCCAGATCTGCGGGCTAAAAATAAATAATAAAAAATGAAAATCGGATTATTTATACCGTGTTATGTTGATCAGTTTTATCCAAAAGTGGGTATAGCAGCATACGAACTTTTGCAGAAATTAGGCTGTGAAGTTCATTTTCCGATGGGGCAAACCTGCTGCGGACAGCCAATGGCAAACAGCGGTTATGCACATTTAACAAAAGGCTGTGATACCAATTTTATAGCTAATTTTTCCGGATTCGATTACATTGTCTGCCCTTCCGGAAGTTGTGTCCTTCATATTAAAGACCATTTGCATGACGAAAAGCAGGAAGAAAAAGCGATGGAAATAAGAAATAGAGTTTATGAACTAACAGAGTTTATAACCGATATTTTAAAAATAGACCACATTAACGGAAGCTTTCCTTTTAAAGTGGGAATGCATGTAAGCTGCCACGGTCAACGAGGATTAAAGCTTTCGCAGATGTCTGAATTGAATGCACCATTTTTCTCTAAACCGGAACAATTACTGCACAGTATTAAAGGGCTTGATTTAGTTTCTTTAACAAGAAAAGATGAATGCTGCGGTTTTGGAGGTACATTTTGCGTTACCGAAGAAGCCGTTTCAGTAAAAATGGGACAAGACCGAATTAAAGACCACGAAAGTCATGATGTCGATTATATTACGGGCGGTGATATGTCGTGCTTAATGCATTTGGAAGGAATTTTAAAAAGACAGAAAAGCAGAATAAAAACCATTCACATTGCCGAAATATTAAATTCACTCGAAAATTAATTTTTTTTTACCATTAAGATAGTAAGTTCATAAAGTTGGATTTGAATTATTTAGTGGTAACATAAAAAGAGATTTAAGAGATTTTAACTAAGCTTAATTTTCTTATAACCATTAAGAAATTAAACTCATAAAGCTTAGCTAAATTACTTAATACCTAAATGGTAAAAATAAAAAAAGATGTCTTCAGAAAAAATAATACAGCACAGCGAAGCCGCAGCAAAATTTAACAAAGACGTAGAGCGTGTCAACTGGCATGATGAAACACTTTGGTTTGTTCGTGCGAAACGTGATAAATCGGCACATCAAATTGCGGATTGGGAATTATTACGAGAAACAGCTTCAAGAATCAAAGCAAATGTACTTTCAAATATTCATGATTATTTAGTTGAATTTGAAGCGAATGCCCAAAAAAACGGAATCATTGTACATTGGGCGGCAGATGCAAAAGAGCACAACGAAATAGTGCATTCAATCATGGTAAAACATGATATAAAGCAAATGGTAAAATCAAAATCGATGCTTACGGAAGAATGCCATTTAAATGATTATTTAGCTGAAAAAGGCATCGAAGTGATCGATTCTGATTTAGGTGAATATATTGTACAGCTGCGCAAAGAACCGCCAAGCCATATTGTTTTGCCGGCCATTCACCTTAAAAAAGAAGATGTAAGCGAAACTTTTCACGAGCATCTTGGAACAGAAAAAGGAAATTTTAATCCGCAGTATTTAACAGAATCAGCGCGTCATAGTTTACGAAACACATTTCTGACGCGTAAGATTGCTTTAACCGGAGTTAATTTTGCCATAGCTGAAACGGGCGAATTTGTAGTATGCACCAACGAAGGGAATGCTGATATGGGGGCACATTTAGCAGATGTTCATATCGCTTGTATGGGATTTGAAAAACTGATTCCGCAGCGTAAACATTTAGGTGTTTTCTTAAGGTTATTGGCAAGAAGCGCAACAGGACAGCCTATTACCACTTTTTCAAGTCATTTTAAAAAACCAAGAGACGGAAAAGAACTTCATATCGTAATCGTAGATAATGGCAGAAGCAAGCAGTTAGGAAGAGAAGATTTTAGAAATTCCTTAAAATGCATTCGGTGCGGTGCGTGTATGAACACTTGTCCCGTTTACAGACGCAGCGGCGGACACAGTTATCATAATGCCGTTGCAGGGCCAATTGGTTCTATATTGGCACCAAATCTGGATATGAGCAAAAATGCTGATTTACCTTTTGCAAGCACACTTTGCGGTTCCTGTACTAACGTTTGTCCGGTTAAAATTGATATTCACGATCAATTGTATAAATGGCGTCAGGTTTTGGTAAAAGAGGGTTATACGCCAAAAACAAAAACAATTGCCATGAAAACTATGGCCGCAGTATTAGCCAATCCAAAAATTTTTAATATTGCCGGAAAATCAGGAAGATTTGTAATGAAAAATATTCCGGTAATGGTTAATAATAAAATGAATAAATGGTACGATCAACGCGAAATGCCCGACGTTCCTGAGGAATCTTTTAGAGAATGGTACAAGAAAAATTCAAGAGAATCTAAAGCGAAAGACAATGAGCAGTAAAACCAGAATTTTAAACAGAATAAAACTAAATCAGCCAGATTTGGTTACCGAACTTCCGGATCTGAGTCTTTTGGGTTCCGAGAATTTTGATACACTTGAAATGTATAAAACGGTTTTGAAAGGAATTGGCGGTGATCCTGTAGAAGTATCAAATTATACAGCAATCATAAATTACATTAAATCAAGTTATAATCTGGAGAAAAGAATTATTTCGACGCTTCCGGAGCTTTCAGAAATTGCTTCATTAGACTGGAACAACGCCGATCCGCATTCTCTTCAGGATGTCGAACTAACGGTTATTAAAGCTCATTTTGGAGTAGCAGAAAACAGTGCGCTTTGGGTAACCGATAGTATTTTAGGACAAAGAGTTTCTCCGTTTATTGCCCAGTATCTGGCGATTATTGTACATAAAAGCGATATTGTACGCACGATGCAGCAGGCTTATGAAAAGATTGGGAATCAGGAATATGGTTTCGGAACTTTTATTGCCGGACCTTCAAAAACAGCAGATATTGAACAATCATTGGTTTTGGGAGCACATGGCGCCAGAGGATTGATTGTTTTTTTATTGGATTAATATAGGCAATATGCAGTCCCTACGAGACAAATTTCCGAAGTGTGATAAAATGCTGCCGATATATAATCTCTCCGAGATATTTTCATGATAATAACGATTGTTATATAAATCCCAAATTTTAGGCAGTCCATAATTAAAACGTTATTTTTATATTTCTGGATAATAAAAAGAAATTAGAATGAAAAACGGAAAAAACCTAAAAGCAATTGCTTACGGAGAAGTACTTTGGGATGTTTTTGACAATGAAAAAAAGATAGGGGGCGCACCGCTAAATGTAGCTTTAAGAATGAAAACATTAGGCTGTGATGCTGCGATGATTAGCTGCGTAGGAAACGATGAAGACGGAAAAATTATAATCGATACTGTAAAAAACCTCGGACTTGAAACAGATGCGATTATAACATCAGAAAATTTTCCGACCGGATTGGTAAATGTTACTTTAGATAAAAACGGCTCAGCGACTTATGAAATTAAATATCCGTCGGCATGGGATAAAATTATATTAAATGATGCAGCAAGAGAACTAATCAGTCAAGCCGATGTTTTGATTTATGGAAGTTTGGTTTGCAGAGATCAGGTTTCAAGACAATCACTGGAAGAATTACTCAATACAAATGCTTACAAAGTTTTTGATGTTAATTTAAGAAAACCCCATTATTCGTATGAAATTCTGGAGCAGTTAATGAAATCTGCTGATTTTGTAAAGTTTAATGATGAAGAAATTTTAGAAATAGCATCAGCATTGCACTTTCCGCATAAAAGTTTAGAAGAATGTATGAATTTTATTTCTTCTTTGGCAGACGTAAAAGGAATATGTGTAACAAGAGGAAAACACGGCGCTCTGCTTTTATGGGAAGGAACTTTTTATGTAAATAATGGTTATCCTATTGTAGTTGCAGATACTGTTGGAGCAGGAGATTCTTTTCTTGCCACTTTAATTACCTCTTTGCTTACCAATAAAAACCCGCAGGAAGCTTTAGATTATGCTTGTGCAATAGGAGCTTTGGTTGCTGCATCGCCAGGAGCAAATCCAAAAATTTCTGAATCTGAAATTGAGGATTTAATGAGTAAAGGATAGATGAGTTTTAGGATTTATCATTCGATGCAAAGAAAAATTACAAACATATTCCAAAGAGTTTGGTCTAACGGAACAACAAATAGTTAAACCAACACATTCAGAAATCGAAGATTTAAACATTTTAAAATATTATTTTGAAAGCCATTCCGTAAAAGGGTGGCTTTTTGCTTGTTTTTTATATAAGTAAAACGCTATAATGCGCATTTAAAACTATAAGGAAAAATTTATAATTAGATTGAATTACAACCTCTGGTTATATTCTATAAGCTGGTTTGTAAGAAAAAAAAGGTGATTATGCGTAATATTGCGAAGCGATGTGCTGCCGACCACTGCAGTATCTCCAAATATATTCATTTAAGCCGAAAACAATTTTTTAGAAAGCACTCTCACCAAGCTTTCTTTAAAGAGATTTAATTTTAATTATTATGTTCATTTCCCTCACTCACGATCAGGTACAGTTTCAGTACGGATCAAAACAATGGCAGTACAATTTTAATGAAATTGTAGAACTCGGACTGCTCAAAAGAAAGAAAACCTATCTTTTTGAAAACAGCTCTTTCATTGCTGTTACAGGATTAGCTTATTATTGCATGATTTTTACAAAGTTAATGGAATTATATTATGTAATTCCGGCTTTACTCTGCTACACCTTTCTCATTATCTCACGGTTTCACAATAATACCGAATTCGATTATTTTGTGATCGTAAAAGATATCTACAACAAAGAAACTAAAGTAAAAATCAATGCTTTAGACCGGCCATTAATCGGAAAACAAATAGATCAGTATTTGAATTTAGAATTTCAGCGAATTATAGAAAGAACAAAAAACTAGAGATAAAAATGAATCAACTGTTAAATGAAATTTCAAACAACGATTTGGCCTTTATAGTTGTCGCTCTGGTATATGGTTTTATAATTATAATTAGAAAAAAATAAAAAATTGCGTTTTATCACCCTGCGATTAAACAGAATTTTGATTCCAAATAAACAAAAATAGCTGCAAAACCCCCTAAGTTAGTTGCGGCTGTTTCAGCTATACACGCCCTCCCCAAATCAAACTTATGGCAACTTCAATAAAAAACAAAATACGAAGCATTAGAGAGTTAAAAAATTATACTCAGGAATATATGGCAGATCAACTTGGTGTCACTCAGGCAGGCTACAGTAAAATTGAAAAAGGAAAAACAATTTTATCCTACGTCAAATTAGTAGAAATAGCCAGGATTTTAGAAGTTAGTGTCGAAGATATTATCAGTTTTGACAGTCAGAGATACTTCAGCAACATTAACACTGTAAAAGGAAACAGCAATAACGGAAGTATATTAATCAATTCGAATAATGACGAAGCGTTAAAAGAACTTTACGAAGATAAAATCAAACTTCTGGAAAAACTTTTAAGTAAAACAGAAGAAGAACTAAACCGATATAAAAGAAAATTTGGTCAGTTGTAAAAAAAACGAGGTGTAAAAGACCTCGTTTTTTAATTTATATGTTTGCATTTTTATGATGACTGATCATCAGTATCTGCATCAGGAGCATTCTTTTTTACAGACTCGATTCCGCCTTCTCTTGCAGAAACGCTTTCGTACATTTCGCTCGAACCAATAATTTGTCCATTACCGGCTTTTAAGTTAAAATGAGGTTTTCCGCTGGCAGATTCTTTTCTGTCATAGCGGCTGTCATCCTGCGAGTTTGTTTTGACAGATTCAATTCCGCTCAAAGCAGCAGCTTTTGTTGAATAGCCTTCACTTGTTAAAATTGTCTGGCCATTACCGGCTTTCAAATTAAATTGAAATTCACCATTGGTTCTTTTAGTGATTACAAATTTTCCCATTAGTTTTTGTTTAAGTTAACTATAAATATTTTGCTATTGATAAAAATACAAAACTTGAGAATACAAAAAACCTCACATTTAAAAAATAATCGTTTAGAATTTGTTAAGTATATTTTTTTGGAGTTAAAAAGCTTTTGATGTACATTTATTTTATGAAGGAAATCAGCGAAATCTTAAAAGCATATTCAGAAGCAAAAACCGCAGAAAAAAAGACGGCTTTGGCAACCGTTGTCAAAGTTGAAGGTTCATCTTACCGCCAGCCCGGAGCACGAATGCTGGTTACCGAAGACGGTGAACTAACCGGCGCTATAAGCGGCGGTTGTCTGGAAGGCGATGCACTCCGTAAAGCGCTTCTTTCGATTCATCAAAAACAAAATAAATTAATTACGTACAATACTAATAATGAAGATGATGTAGAACTTGGTTTACAGCTTGGCTGCAATGGAATCGTTCATATTTTATTTGAATATATTGATGATGAGGTGCCAGACAACCCAATACAGCTTTTACAGCAATTAGAATTAGAAAGAAAAGAAGCCGTAATTGGAACTGTTTTTTCCCAAAAAAGAAATGCTTTGCAAATAGGAACCACTTTATTTTTTAGAGAAAAAACTCCGGTTTTAAATCCTAATAATGAATTTTTAGATTTAATTTCTGATGCAGAAGAAGTGCTGAAAACTAAGGCATCCATTATAAAAAAACTTCAAAACGATAACGAAGCTTTATTGGAATACATTAATCCGCCCATTGCACTTATTATAGCCGGCGCAGGAAACGATGTAAAGCCTTTGGTAAAAATGGCTTCAATATTAGGATGGAAAATTACTATAGGCGACGGCCGTGCAACACATGCAACTGAAAAACGTTTTCCGGAAGCAGATAAAATCAGAGTTGTAAAACCCGAACAATTTACAGACGATATTGTAATTGATAATCAAACGTATTTTGTGCTCATGACGCACAATTACAAATACGATCTGGCAGTTTTAAAATTACTTTTGGAAACTGACTGCCAGTATTTGGGTATTCTGGGTCCAAAAAGCAAATTAAATCAAATGATTAATGACCTTGAAAATGAAGGAATCAATGTAACGGAAGAGCAATTAAAAAGCATTTACAGCCCGATTGGTTTAAATATCGGTGCAGAAACATCAGAAGAAATAGCCTTGTCGATTGTATCTGAAATTAAAGCTTTTTCAACTCAAAAATCTGGATTTTCTTTGAAATATAAGCAGGGTAAAATTCATGATGAAATTTAGGATGAAAAATAAATCTCAAAATAAAACGGGTATTGTAATTTTGGCTGCAGGCAATTCTTCGCGCTTAGGAAGACCAAAACAGTTATTGAGATACAAAGATTCAACACTTTTAAAAAACACGATCTCTGAAGCGCTAAAAGTGTCCAATTCATTTATAATTGTAGTATCAGGCGCCAATCACGAAATTATTGAAAAAGAGATAAATTCAACAGCAATAAATATTTGCAAAAATCCTGATTGGGAAAGCGGAATGTCATCGTCAATCGCAAAAGGATTATCAGAATTATTGAAATTGAATGAAGATTGTGAACAATGCATTTTTGCAGTCTGTGATCAGCCATTTGTATCAGCTTTAGTTTTTGAGAATTTAATCGGCAAATCTTATAAAACCTCAAAAGGCATTATAGCTTCTGCTTATTCTGAAACTTTGGGAACCCCGGTTTTGTTTGATAAAAAGTATTTTGGTGAGTTACTGGAACTAAAAGGACAGGGAGGAGCAAAAAAAATCATTAAAAAGTATTTGGATGATACTGTTCCGGTTTTATTCGAAAAAGGGAACATCGATATTGATACAGAAGAGGATTACGAAAAACTAATTTCTTAGATGAAAATAATGCTTTTTGTTATTGTGAGTCTTATTTGAGAAATAAAAAAACTGTAGATTAAATTTAAACTTTTAATTTCTTCGCCAGATCCAAAACTTTTTCAACAGCAATATCAATTTCTTCCAAAGTATTAAATCTGCCTAAACTAAAGCGGATCGAACTCAAGGCTTTTTCATCCGATAAACCCATTGCTTTTAAAACATGAGAAGCCTCAGAAGTGACAGATGAGCAGGAAGCACCATTTGAAACTAAAATATTTCCCAAAGCCATAATAAGTTTTTCTGAATTTACACATGGAAAACAAATATTCGAAGTATTATAAATTCGGTTTTCAACATTTCCATTTACAAATGAACCTTCAAATTGGAGCAAACTGTTTTCCAGTTTGTCCCGTAATATTTTTATGTTTTTTTTATTTCTTTCTAATTCATTCAGAGCTATTTCCGATGCTTTACCTAAACCGATAATTCCGGGAACATTTAGTGTACCGCTTCTTAATTTTCGCTGCTGTCCTCCGCCGGAAATCTGAGGAAGCAATTTTAATCTGGCTTTTGCCGAAACATATAAAGCGCCAATACCTTTTGGGCCATAGAATTTATGTGCAGACAACGTCAAAAGATCAATTCCCAAAGTTTTTACATCAACTGTAATTTTTCCGACAGCCTGAGTTGCATCACACATAAAAAGAACATTTTTGCTTTTAAGAATTTCAGAAATTTCACTGACATTTTGTATGACACCTGTTTCATTATTTGAAAGCATTGCAATGAAAACCAGTGTTTTATCTGTAATTGATTCATTTAAAAGGTTAAGATCTAAAAGACCATCGGGATTAACAGGCAAATAGCTTATTTCGAAACCATTACTTTTCATAAAATCGCAGGTTTCCAGTACGGCTTTATGTTCTGTAACCAATGTGATGATATGTTTTCGATCCTGATTGACCAACCCTTTAATTGCCAAATTAATTGCTTCTGTTGCGCCAGAAGTAAAGATGATTTCTTCCGCATCAGCATTGATTAAACCGGCGGTCTGCCAGGCAGCATTTTCTACAGCTTCATTTACGGTTAATCCTGCGATATGCTGACTTGTAGAATTGGCATATAAATCTGTAAAATAAGGAAGCATTGCTTCTAAAACCCGTTCATCAATTCGGGTTGTCGCATTATTGTCCAGATAAATATTTGGCTGATTTGGCATAATTAAAACTTAATCAAGTAAAAATACAATTTTGTTGTTTTTTAAGGCACAAAGCGCACAAAGTTTTTTCGTTTTAATTATCGCCATTAGCACAAATTTTGCAAAGTCAGAGTGGTAAATATTTGGAAACTTGTATTTTATATTTGACTGTTTGCAATTAAAATATCAAAAATGTAATTATTCTAAATAAGCAGAATGTTTGAATTTCATAACTTTTTGTGAATTAAGATTGTTAAATTTGTTAGAATACCCAAGAGATTTTCCTAATTAAAAAGATAGATAGAATGGCTTCTAAAAAAACAGATCCGAATAAAGTAACGGAGAACGACTCAAATTCCCGCCGTGACTTTATAAAAAAATCAGGACTTTTGACCGCTCTTGCCCTGACACCTCCTTCGTTGGTAATGGCTTCAGAGAATAAATGGGATGAAAAAATTGCTGAATATTTAGAAACAGTGCCGCTTTCTATTGAAGTAAATGGTAAAAAACAAACTCTTAATATTGAGCCAAGAACTACTTTACTTGACTTGTTAAGAGAGCAATTACAACTTACAGGTACAAAAAAAGGCTGTGACCATGGTCAGTGCGGAGCCTGTACGGTACACGTAAACGGAACAAGAGTATTATCTTGCCTTACTTTGGCAGCCATGCAGCAAAATGCTCAGGTTACGACTATCGAAGGACTTTCAAAAGGAAAAAAACTGCATCCAATGCAGGAAGCTTTTATTAAACATGACGGTTTTCAGTGCGGTTATTGTACGCCGGGACAGATCATGTCTGGGATTGCCTGTATAAAAGAAGGTCATGCCGGCAGCCGCGAAGAAATAAGAGAATACATGAGCGGAAATATCTGCCGATGCGGCGCTTATCATAATATTGTTGATGCTATAACAGAAGTTAAGGAAGGAGGGAAGGAACTATGAAAAATTTCCAAATAATCAGAGCCTTATCATCAGGTTCAGCAGTAAGTAATATCAGCAAAGAAAGTTCGGCCATGTTTATTGCCGGAGGAACAAATCTGGTTGATTTAATGAAAAAAAATGTTACTGCACCGGATAAATTAATAGACATCAACGGATTAGATTTAAACAAAATAGAATTTCTCACCGGAAAAGTTTCTATTGGTGCATTGGCAAAAAACAGTCAGGTTGCCGAAGACGCTGCAATAAAAGAAAAGCATCCTTTACTGTCTTTGGCTTTAGCGGCGGGAGCTTCACAGCAAATCCGCCATATGGCAACGGTTGGAGGAAATATGCTTCAAAAAACACGCTGTTCATATTTTTATAATACCGATATGCCGTGCAATAAAAGAAGTCCAAAAAGCGGCTGCGGAGCTATTGGCGGTGCAAACAGAATGCATGCCATTTTTGGTGCTTCAGATAGTTGTATTGCCGTTCATCCAAGTGATATGTGTGTGGCATTAGCAGCTTTAGATGCCAATGTTTTAGTAGAAGGGCCAAAAGGCAAAAGACAAATTAAATTTACAGATTTTCATCGTCTTCCGGGAAATACGCCTGAGAAAGACAATACTTTGGAAAATAAAGAATTGATAACTTCAATCGAAATTCCGGATAATAATTTTACTAAAAATGTTCATTATCTAAAAGTTCGCGACAGAACGAGTTATGCATTTGCATTAGTTTCGGTTGCAGCAGCATTAGATCTCAAAAATAATGTTATTAATGATGTCAGACTCGCAATGGGCGGAGTGGCACATAAACCCTGGAGATTAACTGAAGCTGAAGAATTTTTGAAAGGAAAAACAGTTTCAGAAGAAATTTTTAAACAAGCGGCAAATTTATCCATGAAAGGTGCAAGAAGTTATGGCGACAACGATTTTAAATTAACATTGGCACCAAATGCAATAACAGAAGCACTTACAATAGCAGCATCAAAATAATTGAATTATGAGCAAGACAAGTAATATTAATAGAGTTGACGGATTTGCTAAAGTAACAGGATCAGCAACTTATTCTGCCGAATATAAAACGCCTGGTGTGGTTTACGCTTGTTTAGTCGGAAGTACAATTGCGAAAGGAAGAATTAAAACCATCGATACCAAAAAAGCAGAATGGGCGCCGGGAGTTCTGGCGGTTATTACGCACTTAAATGTAGATAAACCTGCTGGATATCAAAAAGCAAAAGACAAACATAATTTTGGCCAGCCGCTGCAGATTTTTAAGGATGATTCGGTTTTATATTACGATCAGCCCATTGCATTGGTTATTGCCGATACTTTTGAGCGTATGCAGTATGCAGCGAGTTTAATCAAAGCCGATTATTTTAAGGAAGAACATTCAACAGAACTCAAAAAAGCTGCCGATAAAGAGAAAAAAGTCGAAACTGATAAAGGAAATGATTACCATCGTGGAATTCATGACGGTTATAAAAATGCAGAAGTTGTTTTAGAAACAGAATATACAATTCCGACAGAAGTTCATAACCCAATGGAATTGGCCAACATCATCGCTAAATGGGAAGGAAATAAACCCATTTTATATACTAAAAGCCAAGGAGTTGAAGGCACACGAAAAAGCGTTGCTGAGGTTTTTGGGGTTCCTGCAGCAGATGTAGAAGTGCACTCTGAGTATCTTGGAGGTGCATTTGGAATGGGACTGCATACCTGGCCGTATGAAATTGCGGCATTAATAGGAGCCAAAAAATTAAATCGTCCCGTAAAATTAGTTTTACATCGCGAGCAGATGTTTACGAATGTTGGTTTTAGACCTTATACTATTCAAAAAATGGGATTAGGTGCCACAAAAGCCGGAAAACTAACTGGTTTAACTCATGAAGCCGTGGCGATGACTTCAAGTTATGAAGATTTTATGGAAGGAACCGTAAACATGTCCCGATTTATTTATGACTGCGAAAATGTTTCAACACGTTACAGAATTGTGCCTTTAGATACCTGTACTCCGATCTGGATGCGCGGTCCGGGTGAAGCAACGGGTTCTTTTGCGCTCGAATCTGCAATGGATGAAATGGCGTATAAATTAAATATGGATCCAATTGAATTTCGAAAGCTGAATTATGCAGAGAAAGATTTGGAACAAAATAAACCATGGAGCAGTAAATATCTTTTGGAATGTTACGAAGGCGGAATGGAACGCATTGGCTGGAAAAATCGTAAAAATGAACCCGGATCTGTTAAAGAAGGAAACTGGCTTGTAGGCTACGGAATGGGAACGGGAACTTTTGGCTGTTACAGAAGCCCTACTTCGGTAAAAGCAAAATTTTTACCAGACGGAAATTTGGTCTTGCAATGCAGCGTAAACGATATGGGACCCGGAACTGCAACAATGATGACAGCAATTGGTGCCGAAATAACAGGTTTACCAGTTGAAAATGTTATTATTGAAATGGGAAAAAGCGGACTCCCGAAAGGACCAACACAAGGCGGATCTGCGACAACTTCTTCTGTAGGTTCTGCAGTGCACGATGCCTGCGGTTTATTGATAAGTAAAGTATTAGGATTAGCAGCAGAAAATCCATCTTTTAAAGGAATTCCTGTTACGGATTTGAGTTTTTCAAATGGAATAATTTCTGCCAAAAATGATAATTCTAAAACGGTTGCTTTAACTTCTTTACTCAGTACAAATAAATTAGAAGGATTAGAAGTCGAAAATCAATCAAAAGCGGCAGAAGAAGCGAAGAAATATTCTATTTATTCTTTTTCTGTACATTTTGTAAAAGTATTGGTGAATCCGAATTTGGGTAAAATACGATTGGCGCATGTTGTTTCCTGTGCCGATATCGGAACGGTTATCAGCCAGAAAACTTCTGCCGGACAAATGTATGGCGGTGCAGTAGGAGGAATCGGAATGGGATTAATGGAAGCTTTGGAAATAGATCATCGTTTTGGACGTCCAATCAATAACAATTTTGCCGATTATCATGTTCCCGTAAATGCCGATATTGAAAAACAGGAAGTTTTCTTTGTCAATAAAAAAGACCCAATCAGCAACCCGATGGGAACAAAAGGTCTTGGTGAAACGGCTTTGGTAGGCATGGCTCCAGCAATTGCAAATGCTGTTTTTAATGCAACCGGAAAACGTGTACGAGATTTGCCAATTACACTGGATAAAATAATTGTTTAATTATTAGTTGTAAATGGTTAATTACCAGCTAAAATTTACAATTAACCATTTACAACTAATATTTCATTACTGTTTTTTATTAAAAGAAGGAAGAATATATTTTTGAATCAATTCATCGCTTGGTGATTGTGAGTTATAATTTCCGCCTGTAATAACAGTTATCATATTTTGGTCTTCCCAAATGTAAATTTTTTGGCCCCCATTACCTTGTGCAGCTTTTCCGTTATATCGAACACCATCAACATTCAGGTATTTTATCCACCATAAATAACCATAATTCACACCTTGAACAACAGAATGTTTCGTTAAAGATTCCTGAACCCAATCTTTAGATATTACTTGTTTCCCGTTCCAAAGACCTTTATTAAGATACAGCATTCCTAATTTTGCCATATCTCTTGAATTCAAATACAGCTGACAAAAAGTTTCGGCACTTGATGCATCGGGTTTAAAATTCCATTTAAAATTTTTAATGCCTAAATCTTTAAAAAGAGTCTGTTTAGCAAATTCAGGTAAAGGCATTTTTGTTGCCCGTTCAATAATTTTTCCTAATGTTATAGGATTTCCAGAACAATACATTCCTTTGCCGCCCGGTACATCAGTCATCGGAAGATCTAGTATAAATTGT
This sequence comes from Flavobacterium sp. Root901, assembly GCF_001429765.1. GTDB lineage: Bacteria > Bacteroidota > Bacteroidia > Flavobacteriales > Flavobacteriaceae > Flavobacterium. Next base: position 305,504 of record NZ_LMJB01000007.1, on the reverse strand, counting down.
ATCCAGTCATTAGAATAGTTCATAGTAGTTTCATTCCCAACAGACTTTGGATTGCTCACATCACAATCAAGCCCGCTTTGATTGGTTAAAAGATTTTCAATCGTAATCTGCCTTTTGTCTGAAGTAAGGTTTTTAAACGTATAATCAGGAAAATAAGAAAGTACCGTTTCATTTTTACTTTTGATAAATCCCTTATCTATAGCAATTCCTGTAAGTGCCGAGACAAAACTTTTTGTAGCCGAACGAATTTCATGAAGTTTGGTTTTGTTGTACTCATAAAAGTATTCTTCGAAAACCAGTTTTCCATCTTTAATAATTAAAACGCTGTGTACATTAGGATAAGTGCCATCAACAATTTTTCGCATCATTTCATTTAATAATGCTTTGTCCAGACCAGACTGATCAAGATTTCCAGTTATTAAACCATCAAGATCTTTTTTAGGCTGCTGATATACATATTTATAATCTTTAGAAGCATTAAGCCTTGGATACCAGATTTCTTGTGGGAAAAAGACTTTTTTGCTAATCAATTTGAAGGTTTTTCCATCAGCGGTATAACCTGTAATCGCTGCAGTATTATTTCTGATAAAAGTTACTTTTTCTTTTGACATATTCAGGAAAATATCTTTTTCCTGAGGTTTTAATGAATACTTGCTTTCATTGATTATAGCATATAAAATAGTATCTTTTGGCGATGCGGCAATTTGGAGTGTGGTATTATTTTCATATTCATAAATACCTTCGTACTCCTTTAATTGTTCGTATGTGATTTTAAATTTTTGCTGGGAATAGCCGCAGAGAGCGGGCAATAAAAACAATAATAATAAGATGTTTTTTTTCATTCTTTTGTTGTGGTTAGTTAGTTAATAGTTAGTTATGGTATAATTGACTCAAATAAAAGCAAAAAAAAGAGACACTTAACTTAAATTAGTGTCTCTTTGTATGTAGTTTATAATCGTAAACAATTATTTAACCGTAATTGGAAGCTCAACAGTTGTTTTATCCCATCCAATAACTAGATTAGCTATATTGCCTTGTGCTGTAAAAGCAATTGACAAAGCTTCGATTACAGTAGAAACCGGTTTTACAGGAACAGAAACTCTCACAATATCTTTACTTTCATCATAAGGATAAGCACCCCATAAATCCAGTTCCTTATTGATAATAATTGTCCATTTATCTTTTTCAGGAATAGCAAATAAGCTGTAAGTTCCAGCTGGAATGTTTTTGCCATCAATTGTTACTGCTTTGTAAAATTTGATTTCAGTGTTTTCATTAGCGCCAACTCTCCAGACTTCCCCAAACTTAGTTAAATCTCCAAAAATAGTTCTTCCTTTTACTGAAGGTCTGGAATAAACAACTTTAATAACCGGATTTGGATTGTCTGTTTTTTTGAATTTAACCGCTTTATTTGGGAAATAAGAAATATCAACAGGACTGGCATCTAACGGAGCAAATTTGACTACATCCTGAGCCTGAACTGAAATAGCAGCAAATAAAACTACTGCTAATAAACATAATTTTTTCATAGGATTACAATTTTTAGGTTTTACTACAAAGTAAGTTAATAATGAAGAAAAATCATATAATTTACAGCCTGTTTTTTGTTAATGAATTGCTAATGGCGTTTATTCTTTTTTGTCATTTTATTACCGTAGAGACACGCACTGCAGTGCGTCTAACATGTTGAAATATACGTGACGTAGACGCACTGCAGTGCGTCTCTACAGATATATGTTGTATTAAGTTGAAAACATGATCAAGTTATCTGAGGCTAAAGAATGATTTTAATTTTCTTGTTTCTTCTTTGCATACCAATTCTGCATGATATAAAAAGCTTTCTTTTTATTTCCGTCGTTTGAGATTAATCCTTTACGGTTATATTCATCCTGAATTCCTGGAAGTAGCCTTCTTGGCGATCTGAAATCAACTAAAATCCACGGACTTAAACCGCTTAAATGCGGGATTTTTTCAATCATTTTTAAGTTTTGGATATAAAGATATTCCTGAAATTCCTCTGTCCAGCGTTCGTTTTTTTCTCCATGTAATCCTTGTTTGGCATCACCTCCAAATTCAGAAACAATTACAGGTTTATTGTATTTGGTTTTCCATAAGATTTTCTCAGCATCTTCCAGTTTTCCGCCATACCAGCCTAAATATTGATTAAAAGAAATAATATCTAAATAATCACCAATTGCATCATTTATGGTTCCAAATCCTTCTGCATCACTTTGGGTTAATAAAGCTGCACTAATCAGTCTTGTGTTGTCTAAAGTTTTAGTATGATCGACTAATTTTTTAATAAAGGCATTTCGCGCATCAGAAATTGGTGTTTCATTTGCCATTGACCAAATCACAATACAAGCTCTGTTTTTATCTCTTGTTATGGCGGCTGTCAATTGATCTTCGGCATTTTGATAGGTATTTTTATTAGTGAATTCAACAGTCCAGTAAACCGGAATCTCTTCCCAAACCATTAATCCCATTTTGTCTGCTTCTCTGATAATGTTTTCATTATGAGGATAATGTGCTAATCTAACATAATTACAGCCCAGTTCTTTTGCCCAGTTTAATAAACGCAGAGCATCTTCCTGAGAATTAGCACGTCCGCCTTTTGCATTTTCTTCGTGAATAGAAATTCCTCTTAAAAATATAGGTTTTCCGTTTAATAAAATTTTATCTTCTTTTGTTTCAATAGTTCTGAAACCAATTTTATCGTTTAATTTTTGTCCGTTAAAATCGATAGTAACATCATATAATTTTGGGTTTTCCGGAGCCCAGTAGGAAATCTTTTTGGCTGGAATTTCAAAATTTAAAATTCCGTCAGCACCAATTTTTCCTTTGTAATTGATTTTTAATTCCGGAATCGAAACCGAAGCCTGATTTTGAGCCGGATTTAGATTATTAACTTTAATAAAACCTGATATTAAGGCATTGTTATTCTTTTTTAACTGTATGGTATAATCTTCAACAAACGAAGCATCTTCTTCAATTAAAGTAACGTCACGCGTAATACCGCCGTAATTCCACCAATCGGTATTAATAGTTGGAACATCTTCTTTATGACGTGTATTGTCAACTTTTATGACCAAATAATTGTCTTTTGGCTGTACAATCGAAGTTACTTCGTAATTGAATGGCGTAAAACCACCTTCATGATGTCCTAATTTCTTTCCGTTTAAATAAACATCGGCTTTGTAATTGATTGCTCCCAAATAGACAAAAAGGCGTTTGTTTTCTTTTAGATTATAATCGAAAGATTTTTTGAACCAAACTGTCCCTTCGTAATATTTCAATTCCGGAACCTGCGATGTCCAGTCGCCCGGAATATTAATTTTTGGAGATTTATCAAAATCGTATTCTACCAGTTCCTGTTTGTTTTGGGCATGATAATTACTATAATATGCTGCTTTTGGAGCTTTTTCCTGTTTGTCGTAAACATCATGGTGAAAACTGTAATAACCAGTTTCATAAGGGTCCACAATGTAATTCCACACTCCGTTTAAAGAAGTTGTATTTCGGTTTGGAACATTTGAGATTAAGCCTTGTGCCTGTCCGGCAAAAAAGGTTGTCAGGAATAGTAATGTCAGGATTTTTTTCATTTTTTATATTTTGTTTTTTATATTCATTTTTAATTGCAAAGAATGCTTCATAATCAAACAACGCGCTTTTTTAGTTAACCGGGATTTTTAAATATTCTCCTTTAAAACTCTGGTTTAGCGCGGTCATTTCAATCGGACTGCCGGAACCATCCGGAATAACTTCAATCGATGCTTTTCCGTTTGCCATTTTTATCGATTCGCTTCCAGTTGGTGTGCCTTGATTTTTCAACGTTTTTCCGCCTTTCAAACATTGAAAATAAACATTTTCTTCATAATCCAGACAGCGTAAATTGTTATTGTCAATTGCAATTGCTGTAATCAGATAATGTCCATTTTTTAATTTTTCTGAGGATAATTGCAAAGACGAAGCCGTATCGTTTTTCGAAAAGCGATAATTAACTTTTAGAGTATCAGAAACAGTTCTGCCGTTTTTATCTTTACCAATTGCAAGTAAAATATTATCTCCTTTTCTAAAATTAACATCCCAAGTTAAACCATTTGCAGGATATAGCGAAAGATTTCTTTGTTTTTCTCCAAGAGATTTTCCGTCATGAAATAACGTAACCTTCTCACAATTACTAAATACGCTTATTGTTCTTGGCAAATTTTCAGGTCCCTGTCTTTGTGTCCACGTATGCGATTCGATATAGGTAAACGGTTCTTTTGACCAGTAACTTTTAAAAACATAATACGCATCTTTAGGGTTTCCGTTTCGGTCTACGAGTCCTTTTTGGTTCATGTACGGAATATCATCTTCCGGACGTAAAGGCGTTGCAAAATCCTTAAATGCCCATTGAACATTCCCCACGAACTCCGGATCATTCTCTGATATATGCAGATGCCAGTCAAATAAATCAACGATATAATTTTCGCTCCAGTCACCAATTTGGGCAATATTGGCTACTTTCGTCTGTACAATTGCTTCTTCCCAGCCTTCTGCTTTTATAACATTTTCTCCTGTTACCGGATTTTCGCTGTGGCGCCCAACATGACTGTCTCCGCCATATTCGGCATGAATGAAGTGTTTGTATTCTTTTTTGTAAACATCAATTGCTTTTTGATAGCTTTTGTAACTTCCGGAATACCAGCCAGACCAGATAGAAGGGGAGAAGACATCTACAATATGAGAACCTTCATAATATTTTCTAATTGCTGTTTTTCTGTTTGGATCCAGTTTGTGGGCAATGTCATTTAATTCAGTTAAAAAGACATTTGTTTTTTCGGTATTGTCTCCATCAGGAAAATCAGGAAGCCAGTTCATTTCGTTTCCAAGCGACCAGATTATAATACTTGGATGATTGTAATTTTGATTGATGATTTCCCTGAGCATGTTTTTAGTATTCGTCTGCCAGAGTTCATCGCCAATTCCGCCGCGGCACCAGGGCAGTTCGTCCCAAACCAAAAGTCCGAGTTCATCGCAGGCTTTATAAACTTCAGGATCCTGCGGATAATGGGCTAAGCGAACAAAATTGGCACCCATATTTTTAATGGATTTCATGTCTGCCCAATGCTGTTCGTTGCTCATTGCAGCGCCAACTCCGGCTTGTTCTTCATGACGATGTGTGCCGCGAATCAATAAGCGTTTTCCGTTTAAATAAAAAGGCCCGTGATCTTTAAACTCAAACCATCTGAAACCTGTTTTTTCAGAAACGCTGTCCCTAATTTGGTTTTTTTCTGATAAAACGGCTGTTATCCTATATAAATTTGGATTGTCGGTATCCCAAAGTTCCGGATTTTTGATGTTTTCAAAACTAATTACTGCAGTTTTGTCTAAAACAGAAATCTTTTTACTCGCTATTTTTTTTCCTTTCGGATTTTTTAAAGTTACGGTTAAGGATAAGTCTTTTGAATTATCGGCATTTACAAAAGAAGAAATAATTTGTACAGAAGCTTTTTTTGCCGAAACTTCAGGAGTTGTTATTCTCAGGCTTTCAATATGATTTTTGTATTTTGAAACCAGCCAGACATCGCGCGTAATTCCTCCGTAAATAAAAAAATCACTTTTTTGAGACGGAATAATTTCAATGTCATAACTGTTGTCTACGCGAACAAAAATATCATTGTTTCCTTCTGTAATAAAGTTTGTAATGTCTATGGAAAAACCAATATAACCGCCAATATGGCCGCCGGCTTCTTTTCCATTCACATACACTTTGGTCGTAACATTTGAACCTTCAAAATATAAACTGTAAACTTTGTTTTTATCAATATTCGAAATATTTATTTTTTTTTGATACCAGCTTGCATCGCGTCGGTAGCCCGGATATAAATCGGTTGCATCTTCGGCGTTCCAGGTGTGCGGCAGATTTAAAGTAATCCAGTTTGTGGCTTTTTGTGCTTCACTGAGATTTGAAGTATGATTTTCAAGATAAAGCCAATTGTCATTAATATTCATCTTTGTCTGAGCAAAACTGCTGCTCAGACAAATCTGAAAAAAAACAAAAAGCGCAAAAATTGAAAATGTATTGTGTTGATACAGGGAATTCTTCATAATTTTTTTAGGTTCTGAGGTTCTAAGATTTTAAGGTTCTGAGGCTGAAAACCTTAGTTCCTTAGCACCTTAGTTACTTCTTTCTTAATAATGCTTCTAAAAAATAATAATCGGCGTAGATTATTGGTTCATCAATTTCATCGTGTTTTGGCCAGTTTCCGGTACTGTGACCAAATAGAAAAGGAGCCTTAATGTTTGGGTTTAAAATGTATTTTTCTGTTTGTACCGAATTCATTAGTTTATCGGCGAAAGCCAGATAACTTTTATTTTTTGTATAACCGTACAATTCATATAATCCTGATGCCATAACCATCGCTGCCGAAACATCACGCGGCGAATTTGGAATTCCCGGATCTTTTAAATCCCAATACGGAATTCCGTCTTCGGGCAGATTTTTATTATTCATGAAAAAATTTGCAGTTGCTTCGGCCTGTTTTAAATAAGCAGGATCTTTTGTGTAGCGATACGACATTGTAAAGCCATAAACTGCCCAGCCTTGTCCGCGCGCCCAGACAGAATCGTCATTATAACCCTGCAATGTTGTTTTTTTTCTGACTTCGCCTGTATTCGGGTTATAATCGATGACGTGGTAGCAGGAATTGTCTTCTCGAAATTGGTTTTTCAACGTTGTATTGGCATGCTGAATCGCAACGTCGCGATATTTTGGGTTTCCGGATAATTTTGAAGCTTCAAAAAGCAATTCCAGATTCATCATATTATCGATGATTACGGGATAATCCCAAATTTCTTTGTTGAAATCCCAGGATCGAATAGAACCCACTTTTGGATTAAACCTTGTGCATAAAGTTTCTGCGCCTTTTATAATTACCGCTTCGTATTCTTTCTTGTTTTCCACTTTTAGGGCTTCTCCAAAACTGCAAAACACTTTAAAACCTACGTCATGCGAATTACTGTTGACACTTTCCTTTTTGCTGAAAGGCGTCCATTTTTGAGCTTGTTCTTTGTATTTAGAATCGCCTGTGAGTCGGTATAACTGCCAAAGGTTTCCGGCAAAAAAACCGCTTGTCCAGTCTCTCGAAGGAACTTTGCGAATCTCATTGGTATTGATATTCATGCTTCTTGGCATCGACATAGAATCTACCGGATAATCGAGCAACATTTTGTAACGCGTTTCGAGTAAATTATTCGCTGCTGTGCTTTTTGTTTGAGGAATAATCCCGGACTTGCACGCTGTTACCAGCGATGCAAACCCAAGGATTAAAATGAAACTAACTTTATTCATACTACTAATTAATCAAATTTTTAGTTTCTAGACTAAATTTTTAGACGCGGATTTGATGGATTCGCATTCGCGAAAACGCTGATTTTTACAGATTTTTTTCTCTCGCAGATTTGGCTGATTTGGCTGATTTTTTTTATTTCCAACAGATTTTTAAAAAAATAATTCAATCTGCTCAATCTGTCAAATCTGCGGGAGACAAATTATTAGTGACATAAAAAATCCGTTCGAATCTGCGTTTTCGCCAAGCGAATCCATCAAATCCGCGTTCAATATAATTATGCTAAATTAATAACCAGGATTATTTGGTTTTAAATTTGGATTTATAGCCAGTTCTGTTCCCGGTAAAGGCCATAAATAATCCTTATTCGGATTAAAATTGGCATGCGGTTCTAAACCATTTGCACCAAATACTTCAGGACCATTTTTTAATCTTTTGATATCGTACCATCTGATATATTCAAAAGCCAGTTCTAATCTTCTTTCCTCAATAACCATTTTTTTGAAATCGGCTTTTGATAATCCAGGCGTTACATTTGCAGGGAAAGAAACCTGTTTTCCGGCTTTATTTCTCGCTCTTGCACGAACTCGGTTTACGTAGCCGTCGGCTTCAGTAGTACCCGGATTAATTTCATTTAAAGCTTCTGCAGCTGTTAGTAGAACTTCGGCATAACGCATTGTGATATAATTATGCTGAGAAGTTCTTCCGTTTGCTCCGGCTTTTCCCGGAAAACGGAAATATTTTGCAATATGCGGACGAGGCGCTTTTTCGTTATCGCTTGAAGGATAAACCTGCAATGATCCGCCCGGACCGGTTTTCTTTCTAATAATAGTATCAAAACTTACGGCTCTTCTGTAATCTCTCTGGTCCCAGGTATTAAATACTTTTAATGACGGAACGGCAACTGAAAATCCCTGTCCGTAACTGTAACTGTCGTCTTTTAATGAACCGGTAAAAAACGCTGTATAATCCTGACCGTAATTTCCAGATGTTAAATTATTAAAATCTACTGTAAACAAAGGTTCTTTTAATGAAGCAGCTTTTGTAGCATTAAATAAATCCTGAAAATCGGCATCAAGACCTAAGCCAAATTTGGTTTCGTTTGTAATAACATATTTAGCTTCGTCATATGCTTTTTGATATTGGCCTAAAGTTAAATAAACGGAAGCTAAATATCCTGCTGCGGTACCTTTTCCAGGAACAGCTTTTACTTTTGGTTTGTCATCCAGCCATTGTTTTGCAAATTCTAAATCGGCAATTATTTTTAGGTAAACATCAGCTTCTTTTGTTTTTCCGATAGAATTTACCTGAGAAACATCATTTACAACAAAATCAATGTACGGAATATCACCAAAAAGGCGAACCAGATGATAGTACGTAAAAGCTCTAGCAAAATAAGCCTGCGCTGCAATGGCATTTACTTTTGCAGGATCTCCCGGTGTTTTTTTAGCGCCCTCAATTGCCTGATTGGCTGCGGTAATGATAACATAAGACTGCGGCCAAAAGTTGGCTACAAGTGCATTTGTATCATTCATACTCATATCGTTTACATCAATACGCGCTGCCTGAGTGGTTCTGTCACCAATATCGGCCATATCATCGCGAAGCATTAATGCAATTGTAAATTCTCTTCCCCAATAGTTATTGTGTGCAATATTGGCAAAAGCGCCGTTTACAGCTGCCTGTAAATCGTCTGTGTTATTGAAAAAGTTGTCTGGACGAATGACTCCTACCGGATGTTCTTCCAGATCAGAACATCCAAAAAATGTGAGTGTTCCGAAGAAAAGAAAAGCTATATATTTTTTCATGATATTTTTATTAAACTAGAATTTTACATTAAGACCTACTGTAAACGTTCTCACGTTTGGATAACCTCCGTAATCCAATCCTAAATTGGTATTACTTCTTGAATTTGTGTCGTTTAAGTAACTTGTTTCAGGATCAGTTCCCGGATAATTGGTAATGGTCCAGAGATTTTGCCCGCTGATGTAAAAACGAACTTTGCTTAATCCCATTTTAGAAACGATTTTTTCATCTAAACTATATCCTAAAGAAATGTTTTTCAAACGAATGTAACTTCCGTCATAAACAAATCTCGATGTAACCCTTTTTGTTCTTGCAGCATTTTTAGGCACGTTTGTGTCAGTATTTGTTGGCGTCCAGGAATCTAAAACTTCTGTGGTAGCGTTGTTGTTTCCGGATGCTAATTCCATTAAAGTGTAGTTTAAGATCTGGCCTCCTTCTGAACCTTGAAAAAAGATATTTAAATCCAGATTTTTATACGTGAAATCATTATTTAAACCAAAAATGAAATCAGGATTTGGGTTTCCGATGATTGTTTTATCCTGCGAATCTAATTTTCCGTCACCATTATAATCCCTGAATTTTTCGCCGCCTGGTGTTGTTTCAAAATTTCCGGGCAAAACAGTTTCTCCCTGCTGAATTACACCGTCATAAATAAATCCGAAGAAAGAACCAACCGGCTGGCCAACTCTCAAAATCTGAGATTCGGTCGCTAAGAAATGACCCGGAGTTGAATTGATTAAAAGGTCTTTATTATCAGCTAATTTTAATACTTTGTTTTTGTTTGAAGAAATATTAAAGTTGGTTGACCATGTAAAATCAGGGCCGGTAAAGTTTTTAGAATTAATGCCCAATTCCCAGCCTTTGTTTTCTAATTCTCCCACATTTTGAAGCTGAGAAGCAATTCCAGAAACTCCCGGAAGCGGTCTGTTGAACAATAAATCTTTGGTAATTGTTTTATAATAATCTGCCGTAATACTGATTCTGTTATCAAATAAACCTAAATCAATTCCGTAATCCTGCTGGTATGAAGTTTCCCATTTTAAATTCGGGTTATCTAAAGAAGTTAACTGAACTGCATTTACAATTACGTCACCGCTCACATCATAAATTTCAGAAAATCTCGAAAGTGTAGAGTAGGCGCCAATGGACGGATTTCCGGTTGCACCGTAACTTGCTCTTAGTTTAAGGTTAGAAATTGTTTTGCTGTCTTTTAAAAAGTTTTCTTTACCAATATTCCATCCAATTGCCCCAGAAGGAAAAGTTCCGTATTTATAGTTTTTACTAAAGCTTGAAGAACCATCTCGTCTTGCGGTAAAGGTTAGCAGGTATTTGTCGTCGTAATCAAAGTTCAGCCTTCCAAAAGCCGAAATCAATTCTGTTTCAGATAAATTAGAGTCCGGTTTTAAGAATACTGTTCCTGCACCAAGATTTCTATACGAATTTGTATTAGTTAAAAATCCTCTTGAGGCAGCATACGAACTTTCGTTTTTGTTTTTTTGATAAGAGTAACCTCCAAGAACTGTTAAAATTCCTTTTTCGATAATTTGACGTTTAAAAGTCAGATAATTTTCTGTTAGGAAAGAAGAAAATCTGGTGTTGTTTACAGAAGCTTCTCCTTTGATATTTTTTCCGGCAATTAAAGTGGAAGGAATAAATCTTCCGGTTTGTGAATTATTATCTGTTAAACCTAAAGTAGTTTTAAAGTCTAAATCTTTTGTGATTTGATATTGTGCAAAGAAATTGTTTCGGTTTACAATTGAAACTGTTTCCAGAATGTTTTCCATTGCTGTTGCATACGGATTATCAATATCATCTCCAATTGGAGCTGTTGTTGTGTAGGTTCCGTCTTCATTATAAATTCCTTTGTCCGGCATAAATCGGTAAGCTGCTGCAATTACGCCCGCGGCTCCAGTTCCTCCGGCACCAGTCTGGCTGATGATTCCTTCTTTGTTCTGCTTGCTTGTAAAAGTGTTTAATCCCACTTTAAATTTAGGAGATAAATCGGCTTCAAGATTGCTTACAATTGTGTATCTGTTAATTCCGGAATTAATTACAACACCATTCTGATTGTAATATGTTCCCGAAACATAATATTTTACAGTGTCTGAACCGCCTGAAAACGAAAGTTGTGTATTCGAGATCATGCCATCACGATAAATAACATCCTGCCAGTCTGTATTTGCCGGGCCTTGCGTATGTGTTGTGAAACTTTTTCTGTACGCTGCAAACTGATCTGCGTCTAATAAATCTAATTTGTTATTCACAGTCTGAATCGAAGTCGAATTGCTGAATTCAATAACTGGTTTTCCGGGCTTTCCTTTTTTGGTTGTAACCATAATAACTCCGTTTGAACCTCTTGATCCGTAAATTGCCGTTGCCGATGCATCTTTTAAAACTTCAATAGAAGCAATATCCTGCGGTGCCGGCATTGAAACTCCTGCAAAACCGTCGACAACAACAAGAGCATCTCCGCTTGCATTAATAGAGGTTCCTCCACGAACCCTGATTTTTACCGGAGCACCAGGCTCGCCGCCATTATTGGTTTGTACAGAAACACCCGCTGCACGACCTTGCAAAGCTTGTTCTGCACTCAAAACCGGATAAGCTGTCAGTTCTTTTGCTGTTACAGAAGATACAGAACCTGTAATGTCGCTTTTTTTGCGGGTTCCGTAACCTACCACAATTACTTCCTCAAGATTTTTAGTATCTGGTTTTAAACTTACGTTGATGACAGTTTTATTTCCAACCGGAATTTCAACTGTTTGATATCCTACAAAGTTGAAAACTAAAACAGCATTTTTTTCAGAAACAAAAACAGTATAATTTCCATCCATATCTGCAGCTGCTCCGACTGAAGAATTTTTGATATAGACATTTGCACCAGGAAGTCCGAGTAAATCTTCGCTCGACGTTACTTTTCCGGAAACTTTTCGTTCCTGTGCATTCATCATGACATTTACCAGTAAAAAGGATACCAGTAAATACCATTTAAACGATTTGATTTTTTGGTCTGTAAACATTCATTTTTGGATTAAAGGTTAGTGTTAGATAAAATAGAAAAACAATAAACTCATTCCGATGATGAGAACTACAAACAAAATTTGAAGTAAAAAGAAGCTCGTTTTCTTGATTTTCATATGGCAAATGTAAAAGCCGAAAACGATATAGAAATACAAAAAAGGGTATCTAAAAATACAGATACCCTTTTTAAAGCCTTGAAAAATAAGGTTTTTTAAAATACAACCGAAGATTTGTAAAATTTATCTGCGTATTGGGACGGAGTTTCCCCGTACTTTTTTTGAAAACATTTACTAAAGTATTTCGGATTGTTAAAACCAACTTTGTAACTGATTTCAGAAACGTTTAATTTGTTTTGTTCCAATAATTGTGCGGCACGTTTTAATCGGATTTCATGGATGAATTCATTTGGCGTAAAATTCGTCCAGGCTTTTACTTTCAAAAATAACATGGTTCGGCTTACTCCTAATTCCGAACAAAAAAACGGAATATCAAATTGTTCATTGGAAATGTTTTCTTCTACAATCTTAAATGCTTTTTTCAATAATTCTTCGTCCAGGGAAGAAACCGTAATTTCTGAAGGAATAAAGCTGTCTTCGCTTGAAAACTTAAGCCTTAAACGTTCTGTCGAATTCAATAGGTTTTTTACACGGAGCTTAAATTCCATTAAATTAAATGGTTTGCTGATGTAATCATCTGCGCCGCTTTCGAGTCCTTCAAATTTATAAACCAGTGAAGATCGTGAAGTCAGTAAAATAACCGGAATATGACTTGTCTTTAGGTTTTCTTTTATTTTAGAACAAAGCTCTGTTCCAACCATTTCGGGCATAATAACATCGCTGATAATTAAATTCGGAACAAATTTTAAGGCTTTTTCCAAAGCTATTTTTCCGTTTTCGGCTTCAATAATATTGTAGTCTTTTTTGAGAAGGTTTTTCATGAACTTTCTCAAAACCTTATGATCTTCAACAAGCAAAATAGTCTGTTTTTCTTCATTTACAATTAAATCGTCAATGTCTTCATTTTCTATGACTTCCGGAGATTCCAGCTGAGCGGTATATTGGGCAATATCGTCGCTTATTTTAAAATCAGGAATAATTTCACTGTCTGAAAGGTGTTCACGGCCAAGCGGAAGGGTTACTTTAAAAATAACTCCGCCGGCAGGTTTATTAGTAACATCGATCGAACCTTTGTGCAGCCTGACAATGTTTTTTACAATAGAAAGTCCAATTCCGGTACCTTTATTATAGTTTTTCTGAACTTGATTGTGCATCGGAATTTCAAAAAACAAATCAAAAATTTTATCGATATGTTCTTCTGAAATCCCAACTCCTGAATCTTCAACTGCAATAAAAAGATTTTCGTCGTCGTGATTTATTTTAACATGGATCGTTCCGCCTTTTGGAGTATAACGAAAGGCATTCGAAATCAGGTTATAAAATACGCGTTCGAGTTTGTATCGGTCAAAGTAAACTGCAATTTCATCATCTGAAGATTCAAAAGTATAATCGTAATTCCCGTCTTTTGCATATTCTATAAAAGATAAAAAGATTTCTTTAGTGAATTTTACAATATTGCCTTTAGCAGATTCCAATGTAACCTGATCATTTTCCAATTTTCTAAAATCCATTAAACGGTTAATTAAACTCAAAAGATGATTGGCACTTCCTTCAATAACCAGAAGCTTTTTATACATTTCATTCGTTCCGTTATAATCGGCTAAAATTTGTTGTAATGGTCCCAAAATCAACGTTAAAGGCGTTCTGAATTCGTGAGAAATATTAGTAAAGAAATCCAGTTTTGCACGGTTATTTTCTTCAATTCTTTTCGTTTCCAGATATTCAAGTTCTAATTTTTGTTTCAGTCTGGCTTTCGATTTCATAATCCAGATCAAACCATATAAACCCAGACCAATTATGATTCCGTATAATAAAAATGCCCAGATACTGCGCCACGGAGCCGGATTTACAATTACAGTTAATGTAGTGGGAGTTTTATTCCAGACACCATCGTTATTTGCGCCCCGAACTTCAAAAGTATACGTTCCCGGATTTTGAATGGCAAAGTTAGCTTCTGAATTTTTTGTTGTTGTCCAGTTGTTTTCCAGACCCAGTAATCGATAACTGTACTGATTGTTTTTTGAACGGATGTAATTTGGAATTGCAAAGTTTATCGAAAAATTGGCTTTGTCATAATCCAGCGTAATAGTTGGGGTAAAACCAATGCTTTTTTCTAAAATTCCGGCTGCGTCATTGGCATGAATAGTTTCATTTTTAATTTTTAAATCAGTAATTAAAACCTGCGGGGCATATGCATTTAAGGAAATTTTTGCCGCATCAAAAAAAGTAGCGCCAGACGGACTTCCAAAATAGAATTTATTGGAGTCCAGTTTCAAAGCTGAATTATCATTGAATTCATTACTTGCCAAACCATCTTTTTGATCATAAATTACAACGCTTTTTTTGGCTGTATTGTATTTAATAATTCCCTGATTGGTACTAATCCACAGGTTTTTATCGTCATCTTCTAAAATAGAATGGATAGATGTTATTACCGTATTGCCGATTTTTAAATTGATTCGGTTAAATTTCTTTCCATCAAAATAATGAAGTCCTTTTGCTTTTGTCCCAACCCATATTGTATGTTTTGAATCCTGAAACAACGTCAAAATATCATCGCCGGATAAGGCAGCATGATCGTAAAAGAAATGCTGAATAGTATAATGCTGAGGATTAAAATTACGGAGCGGAATCCGGTTGAGCCCGTTTTGAGTTCCAACCCAAACGAAATTTTGTTTATCGACTAAAATAGTACGGACAATATTATTGGTTAAAAAAACGGGTTTTGTATTGTCATTTCCAATAAACTGAAATGTTTTATTTGCAGTATTGTAACGAATTAAACCTTTTCCAAAAGTTCCAATCCATAAAATATGGTTTTCGGTTTTTAAGGAATAAACACCGCTTTCTTTCAATGAAGCAGCGAGATCAGGAGCAATCCTGTTGTCTTCCATTCTTTTTGAAATGGTATTGTACGCCGATAATCCTTTAGAAAAAGTTCCAATCCATAAAATATGATCGTCCGAAAGACACATCGATTTAATATCATTTTTATTGGTTTGTCCCGTTTTACTGTTAATGTAACTTACAGTTTCTGCAGCGGTATTAAAAATCGTGATTCCGCCGCCTTCTGTTCCAAAATAAATATTCTGATTTTTATCAGCAATAATCGAACTTACAACATCAAAACTCATCGGAATTTTTTTTGAGTTTTGATTGTAATTGGAGAAATTGACATTTGAAACATCCCAAAGATTTACTCCCTTATAATAACAGCCAATCCAGATTGAACCTTTTTTATCCATAAAAACCGACTTTACTTTGTCGATTCCGTTGTTGTTATTACTGTTATTTATTTTTTGAAGCTTGTTATCTAAACCTAAAATATAGATTCCGTCGTAAGCTCCAATCCACAAAAAGCCTTGTTTGTCAATAATTAAAGACCGAATGTCTGTATTGATTTCGCGGTATTTTTCAGCATCTAAAAAAGAGACAAAAGCTTTTTGTTTTTGATCGAATTTTAAAAGCCCTTTATTTTTTGTGCCAATCCACAGATTTTCGTTTTTGTCTTCAATAACCGATTGAACATTTAATAAATCAGTTGTATTGAAAGGGTAATTTTTAAATGAATATTTTCCGCCTTTTCTGCTGGTTAACTGGCATAATCCTTTTGTTGTACCAATCCAGATTTCGCCTTTTTTGGTTTTTAAAATGCTCAGAATATTATTGCTCGGAAGTGTAGAAACATCATTGTCCGAATGAAATACAGAAGTAAAATTTCCGGTTTTTTTATTGTAAATGGTTAATCCTTTTGAAGTTCCAAACCACATTTCACTGCCAATTTCTTTCATGCTCCAAACTGCATTATTGCTTATTGTATGATTGGCTTTAGTATGAAGATATCTTGTAAATTTATTCGTAACAGGATCGTAGCAGTTTAAACCATTGTAAGTTCCAACCCAGATTTTTCCTGAGTTGTCTTCTTCAATTGCCAGAATATCGTTGTTGCTGATTGAAGATTTATCAGTAACATCATTTCTGAAAATCGTAAACCGGCTTCCGTCATATTTGTTAAGTCCGTCGCGCGTACCAAACCACATCTGACCAAATTTATCCTGATGAATGGCAATGACAGAACTCTGTGAAAGTCCGTCAGTTGTAGAAATATTTTTAAGACGGTATTTATTCTGGGAAAACAGATTTCCGGAAATAAAAAGTAAAACTAGAAAGACGCTCGTGTGTTTCATAGTATATATTTTTTTAGGTTCAAAGCTGCAGGGTTCAAAGGTTTTCTTGTTAAGTTATCTTTGCGACTTAGCATCTTTTCGAGATTAATGTATGCTGTTGATAATATTTTAAACCCGTAGAAACATAGATTTTTCTTTAATAAAAAAGGAATTAAGAAAACCAGTTTTCGCACATAGCTTAACACAAAATCTATTTTTGTTAATGTAAGTGAAACGCTTTTTTTGCGTACCAAAAAGCTATGTTTCTATCTGTTTAAATTATTTTTTTAGACGTTTACTTAATTGATAATCATACAACGAAGGGGCTTTCTCAATCGGAATATTTAAAAATTCAATATAAGGGTCAACATCGTATTTGATTTCAAATTTCGTATTTCCGTGTACACCAATTATTCTGGCAAAAGCACCGTCTTTCATCCCGTAAAGCAGTAATGGTTTTGTTTGATCCGGATTTGAAACCTGTACATTCAAATTCCAAAAAGTACTAAAAGGTCCGTGAGATGGTTTCCAGTAATCAGCACCGCCGCCGCCAAATAAAAAATAACTGTTATTTTTATCAGCAGTAATATGAACCGTAATATTATCAAACAAATTTTGGTGATTGGCTCCCGAATGCTGATCTAAAAGTGCATCAGCAAATATTTCACAATTTTGATATACATTTTTAGTAGAAAAAGTATTAAAACTCAACGGATGAACCGCTTTATTGTAGATTTTTAAATCCTTAACCAAAACATTATGAACGCCGCCAAGGGTTACGGTATAATGTGCAAGATGTGTCCCGTCGGTTATTATATCCTGAACGGTTATGTTTGAAACTTCTTCTGCGAGAATACCGCTGTCGGCATTTGTAATTTTTACATCTCTGACCCAGCTGTTAAAAAGACGGGTTAAAAAAATGCCATTATTTCCTGGTTCAACATGATGTGCTACTCTCGGAATATCAGGAAAAGTAAAGCGAAGATGTTCAATTCCAACTTCAGTTAAATGTTTCCATTCGACCAACTGCGCCTGATAATTTGGTTTAACAGAAATGGTCAACGGTGTTTTTAAAGTTATTTTTGTTCCCGAAATTTTAGCAATTTCTACCTGCTGTCTCACAATAGGAAGTTTTGGAAACTGCCAGTGATGTGATCCCGGTTTTACCCGCGCACCCTGATATAAATCTTTAATAATCCCGCCATTTTCTCCATCTTTGTTAAAGAGCTGCAATTCGACAATATCACCCGCTTTTAGATTCTTAATTTCAGAAACATTAATAATAAATTCGCCCATTTTTCCAGAGCTTACTTTTGCCAGAATATTAGGTTCAGGTTCGTATTTATCCAGATAAGATTTTACACGTTCATTCGGAATTTGTGTCCAGATAAAGCCGCCCGACCATGCATATTGCGAAAAAGGAAGATCAATATTGTTTTCCGGCTCACGCTGTCTTTTGTCAAAAGTGGTAAGATATTCGCGAAGTTCTGCCAGAGACTCAGGATTTTGCAGATACATCATAGGTCTTGGACAGTAAATTTCAGTTCCATTCTCACCGGAACCGCTGCCGCGAAGTACAAAATTGCTTCTTTCGATATATAAAATATCACTCAGAATAATTCGGCCTTCAGGCAATTGCAGAATAACGTTTCCTTCAACAGAATTGGCTGCTTTTAAAGCTTTCAGTAAAGCTTTTGAATCATCTAAATTATCATTTGCTTTTACGCCAAAATCAACAGCATTTATTATTTTTCCATTAGCCTTAGGAATTTGGCTTTCGCCGAAATGATATCCCGCAAAACTAAAATCAGGAAGATAATCTGTTTTTGAAGTAATAATTTTTGGTATTTCCTGCGCCAATACAGCATTCATAAAAAAGCTGCAGGATATAAGAATGGTTTGGCGAATCATGGTTTTGTGGTTTTTGTGGTTAGTTAGTTTTGATTGCCTCGAAGACGTGAAGTCCCGAATATTTTTTATTTTTTACTCTCGCAAAAAAGCAAAGACGGGAAGTTTTTTTAGTCTGGTTTGTCATCCTGAGCGAAGTCGAAGGACACATAGTAGCTCCGCAAACTAAATAGCCAATCTTTGTCGACTTACTAACATGTCCTTCGACTTCGCTCAGGATGACAAGAATGAGAATAAAAATCTCCTAAATCTGCTCAATCTGCGAGAGAAAAATCCTTTTAATCTATATAATCTGTGGCTAAAAAAAATAGCGTCTTAATGCAAATCCTCTTAAACAGATCGCTTAATTCCTAATTCAAGTCCGCGTAGTTCCGCAAGTCCTCTTAAACGGCCAATTGCAGAATAACCTGGATTTGTTTTTTTCTTTAAATCATCCAGCATTTGGTGTCCGTGATCCGGGCGCATTGGCAATTTGCTGTTGTTTCTTTTTTCAACTTCCAAAATTGCTTTTACAACTTCGTACATATCAACATCACCTTCCAGATGATTGGCTTCATAAAAACTTCCTTCTTCGTCGCGCTGTGTACTTCTTAAATGAATAAAATTCATTTTATCGCCATGACGTCTTACTATTCCCGGTAAATCATTATCGGCTCTAACGCCGTACGAACCAGTGCACATCGTAAATCCATTCGATTTAGAAGGCGCGGCATTCATTAATTCTATTAAATCTTCTTCTGTACTTACAACTCTTGGGAGGCCTAAAATCGGGTAGGGAGGATCGTCCGGATGAATGGCCATCAAAACGCCTTTACTTTCGGCAACCGGAATAATCTCCTGTAAAAAGTGAAATAAATTGTTTTTTAAAGCCTGCCTGTCAATATGATTATAAGCACTTAAAGTCAAAAGAAAGTCTTCAACCGTATATGCTTCTTCGGCACCCGGAAGTCCGGCCAGAATATTTCGCTGTAATTTGATTTTATCTTCTTCGGTCATCGCATCAAAATAGTTTCTTGCTTTCTGAATTTGCTCCAGCGAATATTCTTTTTGCGCTTCCGGTCTTTTCAGAATAAACAATTCAAAAGCAGCAAAAGCATTAATATCAAAGCGCAAAGCCTTCGAGCCGTCTTCTACAGTAAAAGATAAATCGGTTCTTGACCAGTCTAAAACCGGCATGAAATTATAACAGACACATTTAATATCACATAAAGCTAAATTTCGAATGCTTTCTTTATAATTTTCAATGTATTGAAGATAATTTCCGGTTTGTTTTTTAATGTCTTCATGAACCGGAATACTTTCTACAACAGACCAAGTTAGACCCGAAGCTCCTTTTTTAGGATCACCGTTTTCGTGTTCGATTTCAACTTTTCGTTTTAAAATTTCTTCAATTGTCCAAACTTCTCCGTTTGGAATATGGTGCAAAGCGGTTACAATTCCGGTTGCTCCGGTTTGTTTAATATCTTGTAAAGAAACAGGATCATTTGGCCCGAACCATCTTAATGTTTGTTCCATTTTTTTATGTTTTTTATTTCCTGCAGGGTTTTTAAGACCTTGTTAATATTTTGAGTTATATAAAAAGTTATAATTTACACCTGCAAGCTTGTTAAAACCTTGCAGAAGAAGATCGTAATTAAATACTTGTTGCGGCAAATCCGCCGTCAACTTTTAAAGTAATTCCTGTTACGAATTTTGACATGTCGCTGCATAAAAATAAAAGTGCGCCATCAATATCTTGCGGAGTTCCAAATCTTCCCATTGGTGTATGATCGATGATTTTTTCACCCCTTGGTGTCAGTTTTCCTTCAGGAGTTAATAAGAGTGCGCGGTTTTGTTCTCCAATAAAAAATCCTGGAGAAATCGCATTTACACGAATTCCTTCACCATATTTCTGCGCTAATTCTACCGCCATCCATTGCGTAAAATTGTCAATGGCCGCTTTTGAAGCAGAATAACCCACAACTCTTGTTAAAGGCCTTTGTGCAGATGCCGATGAAATGTTGATAATATTTCCTGATTTCTGTTTTGCAAAAAGTGATGAAAAAACCTGTGTCGGAAGCATTGTTCCAATGATATTCAAATCGATAACTTTTTGTAAATCTTCGCTTTTCATGTCATAAATGGCCTGATCCGGCTGAATTGTTGCCCCAGGCATATTTCCTCCGGCAGCATTAATCAAAATATCAAGCCGGCCGTACTTTTCGACGATAAAATCTTTTGCTTTTTCTAATTCTTCTTTGTTTAAAACATTGGCCTGAATTGCAAATCCTTTCCCGCCTTCAGCTTCTAATTCTTTTACGGTTTTCTCAGCTTTTTCAATTGATTGTGACACAATCCCGACAATTACGCCCTGTTTTGCCAAAACATGTGCAAAGTTGCTTCCCAATACTCCGGCGCCGCCTGTTATAAGTGCAATTTTTCCTTTTAGATTAAATATTGAATCCATTTTTTATTTTATAATTTATGAATATTAAATCCCAATTCTTTAAAATTCCAAATTCCAATTTTTGCAAAATATTTTTTTAAATTTCCAATTTTAAATTTCCAATTTGGAATTTGGAATTTTAAAATTTGGAATTTTCCAATTTCTATTGGATCTTAACTTTAAAAACAAGTTTCTTCAAAAAACCTTCGCCAATCATTGCGGCATGAACATCTTCTGGATATAAAATTGCAAATTGCTTTTCCTGCAATTCAAAAAACATATCCGGTTTGTCATGAAAAAAGCGAACATCTCTCTCGTCGCTGTAATCACCGTTTGGACTTACGCATTTTTCTCTTGGTTTCCATGCAAAAGTTTCCGGGCCTTGTATTGAAATCTGAATGTCAATGTTTTTGTAATGGCATTCAAAACCTTTTATACTTTCTTCTCTGGTATTTCCGTCGCCATGAATAACGATTAGTTTTAAACCCTCGGCAATTTCAAGAGTACCTGCTTCAAGGCTGGCAATATCGGTTTGGTTTACGTATTCAAAAGCCTTTTGAAAATTAGGGTGCAGGCTGTAATATTTCGCCGCATTGTGTAGTGAATCTACTATCATCTGGTTAGGTTTTTATTTTGTTTCAGCAATTAATACTATAAAAATTTCTGATAAATTATATAGTATGTGTAATTTTACGTGTACGCACACGGTATTTTACAAATGTATGTAAATTGTAATGTAAAACAACTTATTTTTGCTAAAAAAAAATAATTTTACCAACAGAGCTTTTATTATTTTAACTAAAAAAGAATCAATATCATAACAATAAAAAAAATTGCGGAATTAGCCAACGTTTCTCCGGGAACTGTTGACAGGATTATTCATAATCGGGGTCAGGCTGCACAGGAAACTGTAGATAAGGTCAATGCCATAATTGAAGAGTTTGGGTATAAGCGAAACATTCTGGCAAGTAATCTGGCATTGAATAAAAAGTTTCATTTTGCTGTTTTTCTTCCCAAATATGAAAAGCTGGAATATTGGAGAAGTCAGGTAGAAGGGATTGAAAAAGCAGCTTTGGAATTTAGTAAATTCGGAATTGTACTGGATTATTTCTTTTATGATTTTAATACGGTTTCTTTCAAAGAATCGGTTAAAAAAGTAATGGATTTTAATTGTGACGGATTGCTTTTTGCACCTATTTTTTACGAAGATTCGGTTCAGTTTTTAAATGAATATAAAAAGAAAAATATTCCGGTCGTAATGATCGATTCGAATATTTCAAATGAAGACGATCATGCTTATATAGGTCAGGATGCTTTTCAAAGTGGTTATCTGGCCGGAAGATTAATAAGTTTTGCCGTAAAAAATGAAAGACATGTTCTGATTTTTAAAATTACCAGAGAAATTGAAAGTACATCGGTTTATTTGCAGCGCATCAACGGATTTTATTCTTTTTTTAAAGACAATGAGGAACTTACTAATTTTAAGTTTTCAGAAGTAACGATTAAAGATTCAGGAATTGACCAGATGAATCTGGACATGTTTTTGGGTATAAGCAGTATTTTTGTACCCAATTCCAGAGCCTATATTGTTGCCCAATTTTTGGAACAAAATAAAATAAAAGGGATTCGAATTATTGGCTATGATCTCTTAAAGGAAAATATTGAATATTTAAACAAAGGCATAATTGATTTCTTAATTAACCAGAGACCCGAAGATCAAGGCTATATGGGAATCAATTATTTATATAAAAAACTGGTTCTTCAGGAAGATGCAGAGAGAACGCATTATATTCCGTTGGAAATCATCTTAAAAGAAAATTATTTTCCGGCTCGAAAATGATTTTTTTTGCCCACGGATTTTACCGATGAAACAGATCAACGCAGATTATTTTAAAATAAATTAGTGTAAATCCGTTTTATCTGTAAAACCCGTGGGCTAATCTTATTTTTTAATTTTCACAACCAAAGGATTATTAATTTTTTGAACAAAAGAGCTCAAATAGGTTTCCCATTCTTGTTTGGTTTGAAACGGACTTCCTTTTTTCCATCCAAAACCGGCATAATAAATTGCTTTATTGTTTTTAACCAAAATATTTCCGTACAGATTGCTTAGATCTTTTTGATCGGTATTATGATTGTCAAAGCTGTTTAAAGTACCTTTTGGTGCAACTATAGCCAAGCCAATTTCAGAATCGTCAATTGGTTCCCAATAGCTCAGCCAGCCTTCTTTTACATTCGTTCCAATTGTTCCTTTTTTCTCATGAAGCGTTATTCCGGCAGCAATAGATTTAGTTCCGGTAATATTAATTTCAAAACGCGAAAACTGGCTCCCGTAATCTAAACTGATCTGTTTTGATTCTGTTATTTTATTGCCTTTTGCATCCCAGTCGGCATAGGTTAAAATAAAACTCGTTCTGATTGGTCCTGTTGTAATGGTTTTCCAGCTTACGAAATTCTTCGAAAAATAATATTTCCCGTCAACATTTACGGCAATTCCGCCAATTCCGCGGCTGTCGCCAACGTGAAAATTATCCAAACCTTCGCCGGTATCTTTATGATAAGTTCCGGTTCCGTTTGTCGCTTTTTCGTACCATTTATTAATTATAGGATAATCTACTCTTTTTAGCCAGGCGTCAATTCCGCTTGTTAAAGTTCCTCCCGGAATATTATCTTCGACCATTTTTTGAGCTGCCGGACCATACGTCCTAAAAGCTACTTTATTGTTTTCCCAGGCATAATCATCTGTTCGTTCCGGAACAAACCTCGAATAACAGCTGACAATTTTAGAAGCTGAAGAATTTGTTCCCGGCAAAACTTCAAAATCCTGTTTGGAAGAAGCTTTTATCCTGGGTTGAAATAAAAGTACATCCATAGTTCCGTCGCCGTCATTATCGACAGTTTGGGTTTCCAGAAATGCGTTAGTACCGAGATCTTTTACAATATAACTTTCAAGTTTAGCATCTGCTGGTAAACCGAGTAGTTTTTTTGTGACTTCAACTGTTTCAAATTCCCGGTCCACTTTCAGATTATTGCTGATTGTTATGATTTTATTTTGAGACTGAATGCTAAAACTTCCAGCCAGTATTGCGGTCAATAAAAGATGTTTTTTCAAAATGTAATACGTTTTTAATTTTCTTGCTTTTTTATTTCATAAAAATACAAATCTAAATCGTTGCATGAATCCATAATTGGAGTAATAATGTACAAATACCTGATAATGAATTTTGTATAAAATGTTTTTAAAATTAATTCAATTCTTTTCTTTATTTTTAAAGCATCATTTAGAACTGTAAAACTATGAAAAAGAGATGTTTACCAATTATTGTTTTCCTTTTGGTTTTTGCAGGCCTGCAAGGACAGACCATTAAAAATTCAGATCAGTTAAAAGAAAAACTAGAATCCATAAACAACCAGATAGCCGATTCTTTTTTGCATAATGACAGCAGTATTATTTTGAATTATTATGATTATAAACAGCCAGTCTGTATGCCGGAATATCACAAGGCATTGTACACTAAAGAAGATATAAAATCCTATTACACGCAATGGCTTTCTAACTTTAAGATTAATGCTTACCAGCGCACTATTTATGAGGTTCAGTTACTGGAAAATTATGCAGTTGAAATTGGAACTTTTGCAATTAATTGCATAAATGATAAAGGCACAGCATTGGTTTACGACGGAAAATACCTGAATGTCTGGAAAATTCAAAATAATGGAAAATTAACTCTGATATCAGAAATCTGGGGAGCGAATAAAGCCATCGACGGTTCTGCTTTTTCATCTATAGATATAAAATCAGCCTATATTCCAAAATCTCAAATAAAGAAAACTCTGGAAGATGAAGTCAGCAGACGCAATCAAAGAATTGGCGAATTAGTAACCAAACGGGAAGGTGAAAAACACGCTTTAGAATTTTTTACCAAAGACGCTATTTATCTGACTTACGATACACCAATGCTTATTGGAATGGAAAATATAAAACCCTATTTTGTTGAACATGAAAAACCAAACGGCGTCTCGATTGATTCTTTGTCGATTAGGGCCAGTAAAATGATTCCGTTAAATAAGTATGTTATCGAATATGGCTATTATTATGTAGATGTTTCGTGGGATAATAAAAAGGGAAAGGCGACTGTTACCGGAAAAAGCACCAATTTATGGAAAAGAGACGAAAACGGAACTTTAATGCTCTACCGTCAAATGGTAAATCATGATAAATAGCTGCTATTCAAAAAAGAATTCCGATATTTATGAAATATGATTTCAAAATAACATCATTTTATGAAACAAAGCGCAGGAATATTATTGTATAAATTTGTTGATAAGACCATTTTTTTCTTTCTGGTTCATCCGGGCGGGCCGTTTTGGAAGAATAAAGATTTAGAAAGCTGGTCGATTCCCAAAGGAGAATTTACAGAGGATGAAGATCCGCTTGATGCTGCCATACGCGAGTTTCATGAAGAAACAGGTTTTGAGGTCGATGGCGATTTTATAAAACTGGAATTTGTTAAACTTAAATCGGGTAAAATTGTTCACGCCTGGGCAGTAGAATTTGATCTGGATGAAACTTTGATAAAAAGTAATGATTTTGAAATGGAATGGCCTCCAAAATCCGGAAAACTCCAAAACTTCCCTGAAATTGACAGAGCAGAATGGTTTCAGACTGCCGAGGCTTTAAAGAAAATAAATCCCGCACAAGCTGATTTTATTGTTCAGATGGTTTCTAAAATTTCGGCTTCACTTTAAAAAAAGCACCGTTGTACCGGATTTTTTTGTATTTTACATTCTTGTCTGATTCCGTTTATCAGATTAATAAAATGTAAATTAAGATTATGGAAGTTAAGTGTATTATTTTTGATTGTGACGGTGTTTTAGTAGATACAGAGAAAATTGGGAACGGTATTTTGCTTGAAATGGCGGCAGAATACGGATTTGAAATGGAACTTGAAGATGCTTATCGAAATTTTAACGGCCGTAATTTAAAGGATTGTTTCCGTCATATTGAAGAAGCAATCGATAAAAAACTTCCCGAAACTTTTGAATCCGAATATCGCGAGAGAAGTTTTAACGCTTTTAAAACGGAAGTAAAACCTATGGAAGGTGTTTTTGATTTTATCGAAAAACTAAAAATTCCGTATTGTGTAGCTTCCAGCGGACCCGTTGAGAAAATCAGATTAAACCTTGAGGCAGCCGGTTTATTGGATAAATTCGAAAATAAAATATTTAGTTCCTATCAGATTAACAGCTGGAAACCGGAGCCGGGAATTTTTCTTCATGCTGCCAGCGAAATGGGTTTTGATGTAAAAGACTGTATTGTTTTAGAAGACAGTAAAGCAGGTGTAAAAGCCGGACGAAGCGGCGGATTTAAAGTTTATGGTTTTGCCAACGGATTTAATAATCATGATTTAGAAGAAGAAGGTGCATTAATTTTTCATAGTTATGAAGAATTAAGCAGAATGCTCAAAATCTAATTCAGGAGAAATAATAAACATAAAAAAAGCTGTCATTTACGGACAGCTTTTTTAGTTGTGTTTAAGTTTAATAATTAATTTATTTTAACCAAATGTGCTTCAATTGCAGCTCTTTGTGGTTCGTATTGTGCCGGAAGTTTTAAGTTTTTACCTAATTCTTCTAAGCTTTCGTCTACGGTAAATCCGGGATTATCGGTAGCGATTTCAAACAAAACTCCGCCTGGTTCTCTAAAATACAAAGAGTGGAAATATTGTCTGTCAATTTGTGGTGTAATAGACAATCCGTAAGCTTCGACTTTTTCACGGAAGTGCATTAATATTTCATCATTTTTTACACGAAAAGCTACGTGATGAACAGTTCCGTTGGCATTCAAACCGCGTTTTTCATCAGTTAGTTCTACTAAATCAACAATAGCGGCATTTTCTACAGCATCTGTTGCATAACGGTAACGGTTTACATCCTGGCCGATCAGTTTATAACCAAATATTTCAGTTAAAACAGCAGCGGTTGGTTTAATGTCGTTTAAAGTCAAAGTAATGTTATGAAAACCTTTTGTTGCCGCATCAGCTTTTACTTCGTCAGTTTCCCATCCTTTTCTTTTATCTTCTGTTTTAGATTCGATTAATTCTAATTTTAATCCGTCCGGATCTAAGAAAGTCAGGTATTTTTCTCCGAATTTTTCAGCAGGTTTATTATAAATTACATTATACTGTTCGAAACGTTTCTGCCAGAAATCAAGACTTCCTTTTGGAACAGAATAACCAATTTCGGTAGCCATTCCAGATCCTTTTTTTCCTTGCTGAATGCCTTCTCCCCAAGGGAAAAAAGTTAAAATAGTCCCTGCGCTTCCAACTTCGTCACCAAAGTAAAAGTGGTACGTTCCCGGATCGTCAAAATTCACCGTTTTTTTGATGAATCGTAATCCTAATATTTTTGAATAAAAGTCAAAGTTGCGTTTAGCGTCACCTGCAATTGCAGTGATATGGTGTAAGCCTAAAATTTTATTTTCCATGGTAATTTTATATTAAATTGTTGTTTGATTTTTCTTTTACAAATTTACGCCGGCTGCAGCTTTTTATCGATTAACCTAGATTAAAAAACAACTGAGGGCGCTTTTTTTGAATTTTACTTTTAAAATATTAAAATAAAATTCGGGTATAAAAATGCAGTCCGAAAGCGGTATCTAATACTTTCGGGGCTGTTTTTTTTTTGCTGTGACCGATAATTAATCACAGCAGATTCAGTAAGATCGTGCTGAATTTATAATTTAATAAATATTGACTTTCTTAGTTTTGGTTCAATATTTTTTGTTTTATGTCCTTTTCCTGTAGTGTCTTCGACTAAGAGTATCGAACCGGTATTGAAGGTTCTTTTTTCGCCTTGCGAAGTTTCGATTTCAACACCGCCGTCCAGTAAAATAATATACTGACGGTCTGGCGCATTATGAAAATCGTAATCATAAGAAGGGATGACTTCTCTAAAAACGATAGATTTAACGGGTTCATCATCAGATAAAAATCCGATATCACCGTTGTTTTTTAATGGAACTTCAAAGTCTTCAAAATGACTTTCTCCGTTAGAGTCGCTGTAAATTCGCGTTATAGTAATCATTATTTTTTATTGAAAATCAATTCGTTTGCCAGGTTTATCTCGTCCTGACTAATGGTATGTCCCATATTTGGATAGATTTTTTTAGTAACCAATGCGCCCATTTTTGTCATAAGGGCTTCGGTATCATTTACTCTTTCTACGGGAACGTGGAAATCAGGATCACTGGTTCCGATAAAGACAGGAGTATTTTCGAAGTTTCCTGCATAATGTTTTTCATAAACCTGATCACCAATTAATCCGCCTGTAAAAGCAACTATTCCGCCGTATTTTGCTGCGTTTCTTGTTGTGAATTCCAAAGCAAGACAAGCTCCCTGCGAAAATCCCAGAAAATAAATATTTTCTTTTTCTATTCCGTTTTGCAGCACAGCTACCACAACCTCATGAATTGCTTCTAAAGATTTTGAAAAAGAAGGTTCATTTTGATCCAGAGGCGCTAAAAAAGAATACGGATACCAGGTTCTGTTTTCTGCCTCAGGTGCTATAAGGGCAAAATCTTCAACCTTAAGATGTTTTGCAATCGAAAGAATATCATGAGCACCCGCGCCGCGTCCGTGAATCATAATCAAAGCTTTTTTTGCTTCATTTAAAGGCATGCCGTCTGTTAAAATTTCTGTATTCATACTATTATATTTTTAAGATTGTTTTTGCCAGATATCTTCGTATTCATCCGGATTTCTTTTAAATTGTGCATGTACGTAAGGACAGAGTGGTAAAACTTTTAAATTATTGGCACGAACATAAGAAACCATTTCTTCTAAAAGTTTCCTGGCATATCCTTTTCCTTCTCCCTCCGGTTCAACTCCTGTATGGTAAACGGTTAGCAAACCCGGTTTTATACTTACAGTCATTTCGCCTAATTTTTTTCCATCAACATAGAGATTAAAATTGCCATGCTGTTTTTCGTTTAATTCTAATTTTATTGTTTCCATATGGTAAGCCTGTATCTTTTTTTAAACTGCTTATAAAATAATTCTTTATAAGCAGTTGTATTTATTTAGTATCGGGTTATTTATTTTATAAATGCCAGAATATCGTTATTGATTGTTTCAGCATTCGTAGTCGGCATTCCGTGAGGGAATCCCGGATAAGAAATTAATTTTCCGTTTTTCAGCAGTTTTGCTGCTCTAGGAGCCTGAGCATAAGGAACAATCTGATCATCTTCTCCATGTAACACAAGAACCGGAATATCTAAACTTTTTAAATCTTCTGTAAAATCTGATTCAGAAAATGCTTTAATTCCTTCATAATGAGCTAAAACAGAACCCATCATTCCCTGACGCCACCAGTTATGTTTTATACCTTCCTGAACAGTTTGTCCTTCACGGTTCCAGCCGTAAAACGCTATTGGAAAATCATAAAAATACTGTGCTCTGCTAAATCCTGTTCCTTTTCTAATTTCGTCAAAAACAGACAATGGCACACCTTCAGGATTAGACTCATTTTGAATCATTATTGGGGTAACGGCACTAATGATTACAGCTTTGGCAACACGTCCTTTTCCATATTTTGCTGCGTAACGGATTACTTCACCGCCTCCTGTTGAATGCCCAATGTGAATAGCATCTTTTAAGTCAAGTGCTGCTGTTAATTCAGCTATGTCAGATGCGTAAGTTTCCATATTGTTTCCTTCAGAACTTTGACCAGAACGACCATGTCCGCGACGGTCATGTGCAATAACACGGTAACCTTTTTGAAGGAAAAACATCATTTGTGCATCCCAATCATCACTTGATAAAGGCCATCCATGATGAAAAACAATTGGTTGTCCTTTTCCCCAATCTTTGTAATAAATTTCTGTTCCGTCTTTTACTGTAAATGTGCTCATGATTTTAATTTTAAGATTAATATTATTTGTTATTTTGATTTTAATTTATGATTAAGTTTATTCTTTTAACATTTAAGAATCTGTTTATTCAATGTTGTAATGATTATGATGCAAATTTACTACAGAGATAAATGTTTATCGATTAACCTAGATTAAGAAGTAAAAAAGCGCCTCAAATTTTTATCTTTTTTGTAATTCAACATCTCTAAATGTGGCTGCCGTATTTAATAAATCAGGAATATATAATATTAAAAATAGCCAAAGAACGTGCCGTATGCTGCAAATCATTGTTTGTGAACGGTTAAGAGTTTTTTTGTATGTTTAAATTTACGATATTTCGCAATTTTATTGTCTAAAAATTGATTTTACATAAAAAAATACTTTTTTGCAGAAAATGGAAATACTAAAAAATTTTCTGTCATTTAAAATATTCTTATCAAGTAATGTAATTTGTTGCATTAAAATAAATTTTTATATATTTGAATTTCCACATTCGCTTTTTTAAGCTGTTATTGATGCTGAATTGGCAAACAGAAAACTAAAATTGTGAATGATTTGCCTTAAAAATGACTTCTCCCAAAGAGTTATTTTTAAAATTGTGATTTCCGAAAATCGCAGTATAACCTACAGACAAAAACAAAAATGACGAAATTTATAATTAGAATTTTACTTTTATCGATAGCGCTCATTTCTCCAGTCGTAAAGGCGCAGATTAAAAAAATCGGAGTCCCTTTTATTACTAATTATAATCCTAAAGCATATAAAGCAGCTTCAGAAAACTGGGATGTTCTTCAGGATTCAAAAGGAATGATGTTTTTTGCCAATCATTTCGGGATTATGCAGTTTGACGGAGTTCGCTGGAGTATTGTGACCCAGCCGGAAAACAAAAGTATGGTCCGTTCGCTTGCAATAGACAAAAAGGATAAAATGTATGTAGGGGCGCAGGGCGATTTTGGTTATGTTATTCAATTGCCAAACGGTCAGTATCAATATACATCGCTGATGAAATTGCTTCCGGTTTCAGCCAGAAATTTTGGTGATGTCGTGCATACGATAATTCAAAATAATGAAGTTATTTTTTTCTCTTACGAAGGAATATTTATTTATAAGAATAATAAAATTAAGGTTTTAAAACCGCAGACAAGTTTTGATGATTTTTTTGAAGTTAATAAAGAAATCTATGTTTCTGATAATACAAAAGGTTTATTGAAACTTAAGAACGATCTGTTGTTTTCTATTCCCGGTTCAGAAAAGTTTGCCGGAATGAAGATCAGGAAAATTTTTAAAATTCAAAATAGCCTTTTATTACTTACTCAAAAAAACGGTCTTTTTACTTATAAGGATCATCAGTTAAAACCATTTATAACTGAAGTTGATAATCTTTTGAAGCAGAATCAAATTTCTACCGCGATTCAGCTTTCTGATGGATATTTCGGAATAGGAACCCGGCAGTCAGGGTTGATAGTCATAGATGGTGCGGGACATTTAATCCAGCATATCAACAAACAAATGGGACTGCAAAATCAATATGTAACAAATCTAAAAGTAGATAAAGAAGGAAATTTGTGGGTAACACTCAAAGAAGGAATTTCGCTGATCCAGATTTCTTCGCCTTTATCCAGAATATTAGACACCTCGAATTCTGAAACTAAAATATACTGCAGTCAGATTTATCAAAACAAATTATACATCGCTACAGATAATGGTTTATTCTGGCTGGACTGGCTGGGTTATAAAAACGGAAAACGGAAGAATGCAAATTTCCAGCATGTTGCCGGAATGTATGAAAATGTGTGGAATATTGGTGTTTTTGGAAATTCACTTTTAGCTTTTGAAAAAAACGGAATATTTGAAGTTTCGGGTAATTCGGCACAATTGTTAGCAAAAGTCGATGGAGCATGGAAAGGAATTTTAGTTCCAAATCGTCCCGATTTATTAATTGTCGGCGGTTATAACGGTTTATATCTTCTCAAAAAAACCAATAATTCCTGGGTTTATCAAAATAAAATAAAAGGTTTTGAAGAAAGCAGCCGCGTTATTGAAACAGATAAAAACGGCGATTTCTGGATTGCGCACGGTTATAAAGGAATTTTTAAACTTCAGTTTAATAAAACATTTGATGCTGTTACAAAAGTTGAGTTTTATAATGATAAAAACGGTTTTCCATCGAGTTTGTTTCTGAATACTTTTAAAATTGATAATCAGATTCTGTTCGGGACAACAAAAGGCGTTTACAAGCAGGATTCCCATTCGAAGAAAATGGTTACCGAACCCGTTTTTAAGAAATACCTTGGACTCGAAAATCATATTAGATTATTAAAACCTGATAATCAAAATAATATCTGGTATGTTTCTGGAGAAAATACCGGAAAAATGACCAAAAAAACAAACGGAAGTTTTGCTGTGGAAGAGCTGCCGTTTAGAAAACTAAGATATTTATATGTTCCTGGTTTTGAAAACATTCAGACCACAACAAGCGGCGATGTTTTTTTTGGAACTCAGGATGGTTTAATTCATTATAATGCGATTCGGAATAAGCAATACCAAACGAAATATAAGGCGTTAATTTCTGAGGTTAAATGTATTTTTCCAAAAGACAGTCTGATATTTTCCAGTCGGTACGATGTTCTTCCAAATAAAACAAAAGCAGCAGGAGAGGAGATTTCGAGGGTTTTGTCGTATTCCAATAATGCACTTCATTTTTCTTTTTCTTCGCTTTTTTACGATGAGGCCGATGCGACTAAATATGAATACTGGCTGGAAGGTTTTGAACCAAAATGGTCAGAATACAGTTTGCAGACTGAAAAAGAATACACCAACCTGCCTGAAAATGAATATGTTTTTCATGTAAGGGCAAAAAATATTTATGATGTTGTAAGTGAAGAAGCTGTTTTTCGTTTTGAAATTCTGCCGCCCTGGTACAGGACGATCTGGGCTTATATTTTGTATTTTATACTTTACAGTGTCGTGATTTATCTGATTATTAAATATCAAAAATCTGTAGCGGAGCGAGAACGTCAGCAATTAATTCTGAATCAGGAAAAAGAGCTTCTTCGCAGTCGTGCAGAACTTAATGAACAGAAATTGACATTCGAGCAGGAAAACATGGCAATTATTCGTGAAAACCTCGAAACCACGATAAACCTTAAAAATGCCAAAGTAGCTTCAAATACCGTCAATCTTATTCATTTAAATGAAATTCTGCTTTCAATAAAAGAACTGATTGGACAAATGGATAAGAAAAATGATCCCAATGTAAACTTTAGTTTACTGACTAAAATAAACAAACTGATCGATCACGAATTGCAGGGAGACAAGCATTGGAACGAGTTTGAAGAAATCTTTAATCAGCTTCATGATAATTTTATGCAGAGGCTCAAAATGAGTTATCCGGAACTTACGCCCCGCGATATGAGACTGTGTGCTTATCTAAGAATGAACTTTAATACGAAAGAAATTGCACCGCTTTTAGGAATTTCTGTTAGAGGTGTTGAAGACACCCGATACCGTATTCGAAAAAAACTACAGCTTCCTTCGGATGCTAACATAACGGAATTCATTTTAAATTTCTAAACGATTATTTAAACACATAGGAACATAGTTCTGTGTGAAAAACATGTTTTTTAAATTCATTTTTATTAAAATAAAAAATTCTATGTTTCTATGTGTTTAAATTTTTTTATCAATTTAAATCTATCGTAACCTTTTTTAGAACTTTCGTTATTAACAATAAACTTCTAAAACCGGATTTTATCTCGTCAGTAAAATCCTAAGTAGTTTTGCGTATTTTTTTTGCATTTTTTACGACCACCGTAGTCAAACCGTACCCATAAATGTAAGTGTTGCCTGATTTATTTGTTAATATTGTCGGATTATTATTAAAATAATTAGCTGTTTTCTACAAAAACGTTTTTTATTGAGGTAATAAACTTTACTAACAAAAAACTAAAAAAAATGAATCAAAATGACTCTTTTTTCGGCCGACCACCGGAAGACAATTTCTATTACTTTAAACGATTTTTGGCTGCAGCTGTATTTATCCTGCTGCCATTTCTAAATGTCCAGTCACAATGTAAAACATTAGTCTGGTCAGATGAATTTAACGGCACTACAGTCGACTTAACAAAATGGCAGAGTATTTCCGGAAACGGATGTCCTTCGCTTTGCGGATTTGGAAATGCTGAAGCACAGCGTTACGATCCAAATCAGGCTACAATTGTAAAAGAAGGCACAAACAGTTACTTAAATATTCAGGCAAAATATGAGCCGAATGCTTCATTTCCGGATCAGCCGTACGCTTCTTCAAAATTAACTACAGAAGGAAAGTATTCGCTAAAATACGGCAGAGTCGAAGCTCGTATGAAATTATCTAACGGGCAGGGAGCCTGGCCGGCATTCTGGATGCTTCCGGTTGGAGGAAACTGGCCTTATACAGGAGAAATCGATATTATGGAAGCCAAACACAGAAACCCGCAGTCTGTAGACGGAACTATTCATTATGACGGAAATGGTTATCATTTTACAGGCAGAAGCTATAGTTCTCCAACAGATTTATCGACGGATTTTCATATTTATGCTGTAGAGTGGGGACCTAATTTTATCAAATGGTATGTGGATGATGTTTTATTTCACACCGCTACACCAAATACTACAGTAAATGGAGGATGGCCGTTTAACGATAATCAGTTTTATATTATTTTAAATCTGGCAGTTGGTAGTGCAGGGACACCTTATACAAGTGTAAATGGGGCAGGAGTAGCGCCAGTTCCGGGTGACTTTCCTGCAAAATTGCAAGTAGATTATGTTCGTGTCTATGACGGTAGTTATAAATATGCCGTTGCCGGAGATGCAAAAGTATATCAAAATGAAACAGGCAAAACCTATTCTATAAATGCGATTGCAGGCGCGTCTTATAATTGGTCGGTTCCTTCTGGTGCCACCATTACAGCCGGACAGGGAACAAATGCTGTAACCGTAAACTGGGGCACTACAGGCGGAGATGTTGTTGTAACTGCTACAACTTCGGGCTGTACGGCAAATACATATAAACTGGCTGTAATAACAGAAGCTGCAATTCCTGTAGAGAAAATTCAGGAAGATTTTCAGTCGAATCGAAATATCGTTTACGGAAATAAAACCGGAGTTTTAACAGAAGCTGTTGCTAACCCTTCTGCAACTGGAATTAATACTTCGGCTTTAGTTGGGAAATATGTTCGTAATTCGTCTGAGCAGTATGACGTTTTCAATATCAAAAATGTAGTAATCAGCAATGCAAATGATTACGTTTACGGAAGAAAAAGAATTTCTTTTGATTTATATACTTCTGCTCCCGTTGGAACAAAAATTTCAATGCAGTTGGAAAACAGTAATGTTACAACGGCAACGAATTATCCTTCAGGAAGACACAGCGGTTACAAAGCAACTACAACAGTTCAGAATAAATGGGAAACTATCGAGTTTGAATTCGAAAAAATAATCGATCCCAACACAAGTGCTTTGACCATTAATAATGTGGCATTCCTTTTTGAATCAAATTCAAATTCAGGAGCAACATATTATTTCGATAATCTGCTTACAAGAGCCACTCCCGAAAAACCAATTGTTGCTACAGACGTATTGCAGAATTACGACGGCATCAATAAAATTATAAAAGGAACTACAACAGGAACTTATTCTGTTGTTGCAAATCCGGGTTCGAATGCTGTAAACTCGTCTGCAAATGTGGCAAAGTACGTTAGAAATGTAACAGAACAATATGATGTACTTTTCTTTAATACACAAAACACGATAGAAGACGCCGGTTTATTAAAAAATCAAACGAATAAAATCATGATTGATGTGTATACATCTGCACCAGTTGGTACGGTTGTAAGTTTGAATTTAGAAAACAGCGCGACATCGCTTCCGGCCAATTATCCAACAGGAAGAAACAGTAATTATGTTGCTATTACGACAAAACAAAATCAATGGGAAACCCTGACTTTTTATTACAATTCCAGCCCGGATGCAGGAACTTCAAATTTAGCGGTAAACCAAATGGTTTTATTGTTTAATTCAGGTTCTTACACCAGCGATACTTATTATTTTGATAATATCAGAATTGGAGCAACCAAACTTCCGGACACTCTTACGCCTGGAGTTGTTTATGAAGATTATCAAACGATTCATAATATTTCGTTCAGGGATGCTATCGGAACGTATACGGCAAACACACCAAACCCAAGTGCGACAGGAATTAATACATCTTCAAACGTTGGTAAATACGTTCGTAAATCAACAGAAATGTATGATAATTTCTCTTTCAACACCACCTTAACAAATATTGGAGATTTCAAAGCCGGAACTAAAAAATTCGCAATGGATGTTTATACTTCTGCGCCGGTTGGATCTATAATTTCATGGCAGGCAGAAAGCAGTGCTTCGGTTCCGTCAAATTATCCTGTAGGGAGACACAGTATTTATCAGGGAGTTGTAAAACAGACTAATACCTGGCATACAATCACTTTTACGTATGTAAGTACTCCGGATGCTTCTACTTTAGATAGTGAAGTGAACCGTTTTGTTTTCTTATATGAGCCGGGAACAAATTCAGGAAACACTTATTATTTTGATAATATAAGAGCTTTAAACTTAGTTTCTACAGAAACACCTGCGGGATTGCCTTCGCCTTGGATTAGTACAGATTTAGGTGCAGTTACACCTGCTGGAGAAGCTTCACATTCTGCCGGAACTTTTACAATTAAAGGTTCAGGAAATGATATTTGGGAAACAAGTGATCAGTTTCAGTTTGTAAATCAATCTATTACCGGAGATGCTGAAATTATTGCCAAAATAAACTCGCTGACCAATACGAGTACATATTCAAAAGCCGGAGTAATGTTCCGTGAAACGCTTACAGCAACTTCTAAGCATGCTATGACAGATGTTACACCTGCTGCCGGAGTTGAATTTTTGTCCAGAAATACATCTTCTGGAGTAACTGCAGCAGATGCTGCAGCAGGAACAGCTCCAAAATGGGTTCGTCTGGTACGATCAGGAAATGTATTTACTTCTTATACCTCTGATAATGGTACAACGTGGACACAGCTTGGCACTCCAAAAACGATATCAATGTCCAATACTATTTATGTGGGAATGGCAGTTACTTCTCATGCAAACGGAACTTTAGGAACAGGAGTTTTCAGCGATGTTATTGTTCGAAATATTACCGCAAATCCTAATGTGAATTTAGCTTTATCAAAAACAGCAACCGCTTCTACAGAAGAAAATGCCATGTATACAGCTGCCAAAGCTACAGATGGAGATGCTGCTGTATCAAGATGGGCAAGTTCTTTTGCCAATGCAACAGAATGGATTTATGTTGATTTAGGAAGTAATTATAACCTTAATCGTGTGGTTTTAAAATGGGAAGCTGCTTATGCGACACAGTATAAAGTACAGCTTTCTACAGATAATGTTTTTACTGAAAATGAAACCATCAGCACACAAACGGCTAGCGACGGTGGCACAGATGATTTAACTGTAAGCGGAACAGGAAGATATCTTCGCATTTTATGTACGGCTAAAGCTTTGGCTCCTTACGGATATTCGTTGTACGAAATCGAAGCTTACGGATCAGCATCATCTGCTAAAAAAGCGAATGTTATAGTTGAAGAAAGTAAGCCGGAAAATGCGGTTTTTACAATCTATCCAAATCCGGCGAGTAACTATATTCAGGTTTCATTGCCTGAAAATTTAGACAATAAAATCATCACGATTTATGATAATTCAGGAACATTGATGCTTCAAAATATACCTGAGGCCGAAGCAGTTGAAAGCGTAATTGATTTGAGCAGACTGACAAAAGGAATTTATATTCTGAATTTCAAATCAGATCAGAAAAGCTGGACGAAAAAGCTAATTAAAAAATAATTAAAAATCTGTTGGGTGTAATTCGTTAAAAATAACCCCCTTATCAAAGCCGGAATTAAATTTAATAGGATAGCACCGAGAATTGCACCTGACGGATCATAAAGTCATTTCGAAAAAATGACTTTGGTTTAGAATCTATTTACATAACCCCAAAATTATTTAGATATGAAAAAAAATAAATTGCAGCGATTTTCAATTTTGACAGCACTTTTTTTAGTGTTTTCAAATCTGATACACGGGCAGGGCGCGATTCCCTTTACCATTAGTAATACTTCTCCTTTTAACGATAATGAATTATATGTAGCTATCGTTGGAATCGATTATACAACCGGAAACCATGTTTGGGTAAATGCTAAAACAAGCCAGGTTTTACCAATGAGTGCTTCTTACAACACCGTTACAGGGCCAACTTACGGCGGAAATACAGGACCGGGACAAAACTCAAAATATGCGGCATGTTTTACAAAGCTTAGTGAAATTCCAAATAAAACTTTTACACTGCCTTTAATTGCAGGTTGCAGGGTTTTTATTTCTAAAGGTTCACAATTGTATTTTTACTTTTTTGGTGCCAGTGGAGCTCCTTCGGGATACGCGTCACCAAATCCGCAGAATGCAACAGACCCAAATCAGGGAATTTTATATGAAATGATCGAATTGACTAATAATCAATATGGTTTCTTTGGAAATCCAACACGAGTAGATTCATATAAATACCCAATGGGACTTGAATTGTTTGGTGCCAATGGTTACCAAAAGAAAGTAGGTGATTTAAAAAAACACGCTGATATCGTAGCGGCTTTTAAAGCAAATGTTCCTGCTGAATTTCAAGGCTGTGTAAACGATGCTACTGGAGAAATTACAGCTCCTTCCAAAACTCCGGCTTTCGCCGAAGGAACCGGGCAGTACGCGAACTATTTAAAATCGTATATTGATGCGATTTGGAATAAATACAAAAATGAAGATTTAATATTTTATGCCGGAGATGCCGGAGTTTTTAAAGGAAGAGTTATTGGCGAACAACTGGAAATGGTGGGACAATCTGGCGGCTTTGTCGGCCGTACAGGACGTGTTCAATACAGACCATCGACTCAGGAAGCACTGGAAGGAAAAGGTGTTCTGGACAGAAGACTGGTAGACGGAGATCTTGATCTTGTAATTCAGGCGCAATTAACCGCAGCGATAAACAGACATGTTGTCAATGTAACAACTGCAAACCCGGGACAGCAAAATTGGTATGATGCATCTAAATTCTATCAGGTAAACCCAACAAACCATTATTCTAAATTCTGGCACTTACCGGGAATTAATATTGATAATCTGGCCTATGGTTTTGCGTATGATGATGTTGCAGACCAGTCACCATCGCTTCATTCTCCTCAGCCTACAAAAGTAATTGCTTCTTTTGGAGGTTATGCAGGAACAGTTCCTTCTGTGCCGGCTTCAACAGATGTTATTACAGTGTATAAAGATTGTAACTATACAGGTTTCTCAGGCGGATTAACCATTGGAGATTATAATCTGGCACGTTTAAATTCTTTAGGCGTTCTTAATGATGATATTTCTTCATTAAAAATCACACAAGGTTTTCAGGCGATTTTATATCAGGATGATAACTTTACAGGAGCTTCAACCGTAATTAATTCTGATAATTCCTGTTTAAACACAACATGGAATGACAAGGTAACTTCTATCAGAATTCTAGCCAACGGAACAACTACGCTAGGAAACCAGACTTTCTTTTTACAAAACAGAAACAGTGGTTTATACATGGATGTGTGGAATGCAAGTATGGCAAATGGAGCAGGAATTAACCAAGGTGCTCTGACTTCTGGAAATAATCAGAAATTTACTTTAACCCATTTAGGAGACGGAATGTACAAAATCATAGCAAACCACAGTGGTATGTCTATGGATGTAAATAATTTTAATAAAGCAAATGGTGCCCGCGTTGAACAATATCCATACAATGCAACAACAAATCAGCAATTTGTTTTGGTTTCGACCGGAGACGGATTCTATAAAATTGTTGCCCGCCACAGCGGCAGAATTGTTGAGGTAGCCGGAGCAAGTACAGCTTCTGGCGCAATTGTACAGCAATGGGATAATAATAATCAAACTTGCGGTCAATGGAAATTAGTTCCGGCAGCAAGTTCTCAGACTTCTGTTTTAATTCAGGCCGAGGATTATTCTGCAATGAGCGGAATTCAGGTTGAAGCTACTACGGATACTGGTGGCGGCTCAAATGTGGGTTATACAGAAACAGGTGACTGGATGGCGTATAACAATATTAATTTTCCAACTACAGGTTCGTATTTAATTGAGTACAGAGTTGCAAGTGCAGTTACCGGCGGAAAATTATCATCTGATTTAAATGGAGGAACGATCGTTTTAGGAAATGTTGATATTCCAAATACCGGAGGATGGCAAAACTGGCAGACAGTTTCGCAGACCGTAAATGTAAATGCCGGAACTTACAATTTTGGAATCTACATTCAAAATACCGGAATGAACATCAACTGGATTAAAATTACAAAAGTTGGTGCTGGTGTGGCTGCAAAAACGGCTTCGGTACAACCTGAAGAATCACCTGCGGAAAATGCTCTGAATGTTTATCCGAGTCCGGTTCAAAATACACTGTATGTGACAACAGATTTATCTGGCGGAACTGTAAAAATAGTCGATTCACAAACGGGATCTACTGTGGCATCTCAAAAAATCAGCAATAATAGTTTTGATGTTTCGCATTTGAGACAAGGCATCTATTTTATTGTTTTTGAAAAAGACGGCAAACAGACGATCAAACGTTTTATTAAAAAATAATTTTAGAATTCAGTTTTTAGATTGGTTTTCCATGATTTGTTAATCAATCTAAAAACTGAATTCTTAAATCAAAAATTTCAATTCTCCCCCAAAATTTACAAGTTTTATTAATCTATTAAACAATTCATTATGAAAAACAATTACCGAACAATGCTGCAGAAATGCATGATTATTTTAGTATTGGGTGTTTTTAATCTAGCGACAGCCCAGAAAAAAGTAATAGCCTACATTCCGAACTGGATAGATTTGAATTCATTTTCAAGTACTATTCAGTACAGTAAATTAACGCACATTAATATTGCGTTT
Organism: Flavobacterium sp. Root901; assembly: GCF_001429765.1. GTDB lineage: Bacteria > Bacteroidota > Bacteroidia > Flavobacteriales > Flavobacteriaceae > Flavobacterium. Next base: position 264,780 of record NZ_LMJB01000007.1, on the reverse strand, counting down.
GAAAACCCCGATGCAAACGGATATTTAACTTTTAATTCCGGAAGCAATACCATTATTAATGCCGCGCATGCTCAAAACATTAAAGTTTTTGTTTCTCTTGGAGGAGGTTCTGTTTCTGAAGGAGGAGCTATTCGCGATAATTATTTTAATTTAATTACCCCGGCAAACAGAACGGCTTTTATTCAAAAAATCTACGATTATGTGGTCGCTCACAATTTTGACGGAGTCGACGTAGATTTAGAAGGTCCTGCAATAAACGGAGACTACGGCGGATTTGTAATTGCACTTGCTAACAAACTGCATGCAAATGGTAAGTTGATTTCGGCAGCGCTTTCAGAAGGATATGGTGGTGCAAATGTACCTTCATCTACTTTTGCAGCTTATGACTGGATCAATATTATGGCCTATGATGCCACAGGACCATGGGCGCCAAACAACCCAGGACAGCATTCTCCGTACAGTATGGCTGTAAATCAGTTTAATTACTGGACAGGAAGAGGATTACCGGCAAGTAAAGCCATTATTGGATTACCATTTTACGGATATGGTTTTGGAGCTTCTGCCAATCAGGGAATTTCGTATGCTAATATCGTAGCACAATATCCGGGAGCAGAAAACGTAGACCAGGTTGGAAATACTATTTATTATAACGGAATTCCAACCATCAAAGCAAAAACAACTTTTGCCGTTCAAAATGCAGGAGGAGTTATGATTTGGGAATTGTCTCAGGATGCGACAGGCTCAAAGTCACTGCTTACAGCCGTAAACCAGGTTATTACAGGGAGCAATCCTCCCGGTACAGGAACTTTAATTCAGGCTGAAAGTTATAACACAATGAGCGGTGTTCAAACAGAACCTACAACGGATACCGGCGGCGGATTAAATGTTGGTTACTGCGATACAGGTGACTGGATGGCTTACTACAATGTTAATTTTCCAACATCTGGAAATTATGTAATTGAGTACAGAGTTGCCAGTGCCGTTTCCGGAGCAAGGATTTCATCAGATTTAAGTGCCGGAACAATTCAGCTTGGTGCTGTAAATATTCCAAATACAGGAGGATGGCAAAACTGGCAGACGGTTACGCAGACTGTAAATGTAAATGCCGGAACTTATAATTTTGGAATCTACATTCAAAATTCAGGAGCTAATATAAACTGGTTCAGAATTACTAAATCAGCGTCGGGTCTGGCTGCAAAATCAGCTGCTCCGGCTCCGGCTGCAGATATTGCAAGCGTTACAATTTATCCAAACCCAACAGAAGAAACACTTTTCTTTAGTTCAGAGGTTTCCGGAGCTAATGTAACGGTTATCAATTCTGAAGGCGGTGCGACTGTTTCCTCTCAAACGGTAAGCAACAACAGCATTAATGTTTCTGGTTTAAAAAGTGGAATTTACCTAATTTCATTAGAGAAAAACGGAATCAAAACGGTAAGACGTTTTATTAAAAAATAAAGTTTTTAAAACACCATTCTTCTCTTTTCATAGAAAAGGATGGTGTTTTTCTTTATTGGCTGTTTTTGGGCACATAGAACCACAGATTTTTTCTTTAAAAAAAAACTAATTTAAAAAACTAGTTTTTTACACATAGCTAAGCGCAAAACAATATGATTGTTTATGCGAGTGAAACGTCTTTGTTTAAAATGAAAACTATGTCTCTATGTATTAAAATCTCAATTTTAATTTGTAACCTCTTTTAACCCCAAATTATATGAAAAATAATTACAGATTCTGGTTAAGTTTTCTTGTATTTCTGGCCTTTGGCTATTATGCCTCTGCACAGACTTCTTTAGGGTCGAGCAAAACATTCCTGAATAAAATAAAAAATGAATTAGTTTCTTCTGCGGTTTCAAAAAACACAGAAAAAACAATAGTACTGCAGGCTGATTCCAGGACTTTTAATGGAAAAATAAATTACAAAGAATCAAAGGCAGCAAGCGAATTTTTAATTGGAGAAATTAAAAATGTTGCAGAATCTTCTTTTTATCTAAAGGTAAAAGATCAGTCGCTGGAAGGGCATATTATTCTGAAGAAAACCAGAGAAGCTTACAAATATTTTTCTGATGCTCAGGGAAATGCTTTTGTTGAAAAAATTGATATCAATAAGCTGATTTGTATTGATTACAAAAACCTTCCAACCAATACAGCAAACAAAACAACTGCAGCAGCTGCAGAAATTGCACCGGCTTTATTAAATCTTCAAAGTTTACCAGGCGCAGCAGGCTGCATAATGTTAGATTTTGACGGTTACAATATGCCGGCAGGAAATCTTTGGAATAACGGAAATGCCATTAATGCAGCACCATCCGGAATGAGCGATGCAGCTGTACAGCAGCATTGGGAAGTAGTGTCTGAAGATTACCGTCCTTTTAATGTAAATGTAACAACAAGCGAATCTGTTTTTAATTCTTATCCAAGAAACAGAAGAATGAGAGTTGTGGTAACACCAACCAATACTGCAGCTCCGGGTGCGGGAGGCGTGGCGTATATTGGTTCTTTTAACTGGGATAACGATGTGCCTTGCTGGGTATTTATTACTTCAGGCAAATCTGGCGGAGATGCTTCTTCACATGAAGTTGGACATACCTTCGATCTTGGTCACGACGGACGTACAAATCCTGCAGAAGATTATTTTTTAGGTTTAGACGGAACTTCGTGGGCACCAATTATGGGTGCAGGTTATTACAGACCTGTTGTACAATGGAGCAAAGGAGAATACAATTTTGCAAATAACCTTCAGGATGATGTTGCGACAATTGCAGGTTCTAAATTTGGTGTTGGATACCGAAGTGACGATTACGGAAATAATACCGCATCTGCAGCTAATTTAGATTATAATGCAAGTGGTGCGATCAATCAAAAAAACGGAATTATTTCTAGCGAAGCTGATTATGATTTCTTCACATTTACAACTGGCGGAGGAAATGTTTCTATAAATGCCAACACGGTTTCGAGAGATGGAAACCTGCATCTTTTAATTCGTTTATATAATTCAGCTGGAGCTGAGATGGGAACATACTGGAATTCTGATCCTTTTGCGTTAAATGCTTCTATGAATGTAAATCTTCCTGCGGGAAAATATTTTATTGGAGTTGACGGAAACGGAGCAGGAAATGCCGGAAGCGGCGGTTATTCTGCCTATGGTTCTATAGGAAGTTATTCTATTACGGGAACGATTCCGCCGGGAGGAAATATTAATCCTTCGACAGATGTAATTACAGTTTATAAAGATTGTAATTATACCGGTTTTTCTGGTGGGTTAACCATTGGAGATTATAATCTGGCCCGATTAAATTCTCTTGGGGTTTTAAATGATGATATTTCTTCGCTAAAAATTACGCAGGGCTATCAGGCAATTTTATATCAGGATGATAATTTTACCGGAGCTTCTACGGTCATTAATTCTGATAATTCCTGTTTAAATACCACATGGAATGATAAAGTAAGTTCTATTCGTGTAATTGCCAATGGTGTAACAACATTAGGAAACCAGACTTTCTTTTTGCAAAACAGAAACAGCGGTTTATATATGGATGTCTGGGATGCTAGCATGTCAAACGGTGCAGGCATAAATCAGGGCGGTCTTAATTCAGGAAACAATCAAAAATTCACACTGACCCATTTAGGAGACGGAATGTATAAGATTATTGCAAATCATAGCGGGCAGTCTATGGATGTCAATAATTTTAATAAAGCCAATGGTGCCCGTGTAGAACAATATCCGTATAACGGAACTACGAATCAGCAGTTTATTTTGGTTTCGACAGGAGACGGATTTTATAAAATTGTGGCCCGTCACAGCGGAAGAATCGTTGAGGTTGCCGGAGCAAGTACAGCTTCGGGAGCTATTGTACAACAATGGGATAACAATAACCAGACGTGCGGACAATGGAAACTGATTGCAACAACTACAGCACAAACTTCTACTTTAATTCAGGCTGAAGATTATTCTGCAATGAGCGGAATTCAGGTTGAAGCCACTACAGACACCGGCGGAGGTTCTAATGTGGGTTATACCGAAACCGGTGACTGGCTGGCGTACAATAATATTAATTTCCCAACAACAGGTTCTTATTTAATTGAGTACAGAGTTGCAAGTGCTGTTGCAGGCGGCAGATTATCATCTGACTTAAACGGCGGTACTATTATTTTAGGAAATGTTGATATTCCAAATACCGGAGGATGGCAAAACTGGCAGACTGTTACGCAGACCGTAAATGTAAACGCAGGAACTTATAATTTTGGAATCTACATTCAAAATACCGGAATGAACATCAACTGGATCCGAATTACAAAAGTTGGAGCAGGAGCACCAACTGCTTCAGCAGCTGTTGGCGATGAAGTTAAAGAAACGGCATTTAATGTGTATCCAAATCCGGTTTCAGAAACACTGTTCTTTACAAATGATGTTTCAGGAGGAAACCTTAAAGTGGTAGATTCTCAAACAGGAAATATCGTTTCATCACAAAAAATAAATGACAATACTTTAAATGTTTCGCATTTGAGACAAGGAATTTATTTTGTTGTTTTTGAAAAAGACGGACAAAAAACAATAAAACGTTTTATAAAAAAATAAGCTTACCCATTTGCCATAATGGTTTTAGATGCATTAAATTTTAGGTTTTAATGTAAGCAAAGGCTGTCATCTCTGACAGCCTTTTTTTATGGAAATTTTTACCGTTCTTATAATATTATTATTCCATAACAATAGCATAAACTCATTTCGGCTTTAAATCAATAAAATTGCTGCATATTAAAAGCTCAAAACTTTTAACAATTCCCATATTGCAAAAGCTAAAAACTATGAAATCAAAGTTTACTTCTCTTTATACATTATCATTTTTTATTTTATTCAACTTTACAATTTCAGGCCAAAAACAAAAGAATTTAGAAGGCGTTCAGGTTGCTTTTTTATCAGATGTTCACCTTCAGGATTTGTTTGGTACGTTTTATGATAATGATTTTAAAGGTGTTCTGAATACCAAAACAGGAAAATATACGTTAATAAGAACGATGGCCTCGCAGTTACATTCGACGAGAATTTTCAATGAAAATTATTTTGCCTTCATCGCTGCTCTTGAAGATATTGTAAAACGAAAGATAAAATACGCTGCACTTCCGGGTGATTATACGGATGACGGACAGCCAATTCACGTACGTGGACTGAAGAAAATTTTAGATCAGTACCATAAAAAATATGGTATTGAGTTTTTTATAACCACCGGAAATCATGATCCGGTTGGACCCTTCGCTCAGGAATCAGGAAAAGAAGATTTTTTGGGTAATGAAGGAAAAAGCCAGCCCATTTTTAGCAAAGACGGCATGTATAAGCCAAACATGAAAATCGAACAGCCAGTTGTCATAACAGCCGATATTGCTAAAATGGGTTATTTTGGTATAACAAACGATCTGCAAAATTTTGGGTTTTATCCCAATAAAAAATACAAATTCTGGTCGACACCTTTTGCCGGCTACAATTCTCATAATTACAGCTATAAAAAAGCTGTAGAAGCTTCAAAACTGACAAAAAGAGTTTATAATGTGGCACCCGGATATGAAGTTCCGGATGTAAGTTATGTCGTTGAGCCAATTGACGGACTCTGGTTAATGGCAATTGACGGCAATGTTTATATTCCCAAAAAAAATGATGGCGACCCAAAAGATTCTAAAAGTTATGCTGAAGCAGGTACAGGTTACAATAATGTACTTTCAAACAAAAAACATCTAATTAAATGGGTTCAGGATATTTCGGCGGAAGCCAGACTTCGGGGTAAAACTCTGGTTGCTTTCAGCCATTTTCCAATGATTGATTTTAATGATGATGCTTCGGCAGAAATAAAAGAATTATTAGGGCCAGACAAATGGCAGTTAAACAGAGTTCCTGTTGAAGAAGTAGCACAGGTTTTTGCCGATACAGGATTGAAAATCCATTTTGGCGGACACATGCACATCAATGATACAGGATTGCGCACAACTGCAAAAGGCAATACTCTGGTCAATATTCAGACACCTTCGCTTGCGGCCTATATTCCGGCTTATAAATTATTGACAATTAAAAAAGATAATCTTGTCGACATTCAGACTATTACAATTGATGAGGTTCCGGGATTTGATGAACTTTTTGACTTGTATAAAATGGAATATCATTTTTTAGAAAGCCAGCATGCAAAAGATATTTGGAATATTGAGATTCTAAAAACTAAAAATTATCACGATTTTACCGATTTTCATTTAAAGGAATTAGTCCGCTTAAGATTTTTGTCAGATGACTGGCCTTCAGCTTTTAAAGATTTTATTTTGAATGTTACTGCTCAGGATTTATTGGTTTTAGCTACTATTCAACTGGATAAGGATTTTGATTTCATTCTGAAAAATAAAGCACAATTTCAAAAAGAATGGAATGAAGCTCAGATAAAAGCTGAACAAATAATTGCAGAGAATAATCTCAGGAAAGAAGATTTCAACTGGAATGGAAATGATCTTTTAATCGATTTTTATCGTTTTAGAAGTGCCGATGAACTCGCTCTTGCCGATGTGGGCGAAAAACGTGTAAAGGCGTACAAAGTTTTATCAAAATTGTATTTGGAAAATGCAAATGCTGTAAACGAAAAACCTTTGCAGAAAAAAATGAAATTATTCCTGACAATCTTTAATAAATTCATGCACGAAGTTCCTGCAGATCATTTTACTGTTGATTTGAAAACAGGGGAAATTAAGGATGTGAAATAAGTTTTCAGTCGCAGTCACAGTTTTCAGTATTTTAACCACAAAGATTAAATCCGACAGGTTTTTAAAGCCTATCGGATTTTTTGTGTTTTGTAAATAAAGGAAAGTGTAGTCACTAAGGGACATTTTCATATTTGGGTGTTTTTTTCTACCGATATTAAACCTCTTGCGAGGTAACTCCGTCAGGAGTTAAATGTCGGTAGAAAAAATGTAATTCATAAAAAATGTCCCGTAGGGACTATATATAGTTTTAAATCATAATTAAGGTTGTGGCTGTGAATTTTTAACGAAGGGCGCAAAGATTTTTAAAGAAGATTTTTTTAAAATGCAAAGTTCACAAAGCTATTAGACAAAGCTTTGTGAACTTTATGTTTATAATAAAAACTTAGCGTTCTTTGCGAAAAACCTTTACTCCCTTTGCGTTTAAAAAAATCAGTCACAGCTTGAAAACTGCGACTGAAAACTGAAAACTATTTACCGCCATTAACCGGATTAACTCTCACATAAGTTCCATCATCATATTTAATTTGATAAGTAGAATTAAAGAAAGTACTTGGCAGATAATAATCTGTAGTGATGATTTGTGCGCCTGAAGTTTTTGCAGCATTAAAATGCGTGTAATCATTTGCTCTGGCTTCTTTGGTATCAGCATCGGCTCTGGTTCTTATTATATAGCCTTTTTTAACTAAATCAGCTATTGAAGGATCTTCCGGATTATTTCTGAAAATAGTCGCTGCTTCCGACTTTCCGGGTTCAGCATTAATAAAAATGGCACGGCCTTTTAACGAAGGATGATTTAAAGCATATAAATCCCTTTTCGCACTATTATTATCCAGAATAAACAAAAATTTCCCTTTAGCTTTTTTAAGTGTTGGCCAGTTGTGGTTTAAAACTGCTTCTTCAAGTGTTTTGTGTTTTCCGCGTACCATATCTGGTGTAATTAGCTTATTTCCAAGACCTTTACGAAGTTCTTTGTCTAAGGCGTCAAAAAGTTCAGGTGTAAATTTCTCGGCTTTTGTCCCTAAAAAACTATCATCATCTTTTGGCTCTAACGTGATAAAAACAGGAACATGATCAGGATTTGCGTCAGACCATTTTTTTAGTTCGGCAAGGCATCCCTGCAGCGTATAGCAGGAAGTTCTAAAATCAATATCAATCATATGAAAAACTTTAAAACCCGGTTTTTTCATTTCTCCATTTGGGTCGTAAGTTTCCTGTGACTTTACAAGGTCAAGACCTTTTGGGTGTGTAAATTTTCCACCTTGAGTATCGGGTTGAACATCAATTTCGAGCTGGCGCAAACCTTTGTTTAACTGTTCTGTAATGCTGATATGCGTGTATTGTAAACCTTTTAACGAACGTGTAGTATCTTTTGCCTGAATAAAATTATATAAATCAGGTTCAATGTTATGACGGTAACTGTTGTGTGAACCAATAACTTGTATTTGGTTAATTTTTAGGTTGTCATTTTGCGCCAGACTTAGTTGTACAGTCCCGGCAAAAAGCAATGCAAACAAAATTTGTTTCATGATTTTTAGATGAAATTAGGATTAAAAATAGGAAGCGCAGCAACAGAGAATTGCATTTTTAGAGAATACTAAAATAGAATTGGTATTTAATTTTTGTGTTAGCTAAAGAAAAAGAAATCGCAAACCAACTGTAATTTTTAGCCCAAAATAGTAGTATTAATAAAACAAATGTATTTCAAATTTAATTTAAAGATAACTTTCAGGAAAAAAGTATTGGTGCAGCATTTCCTTATTTTACAGTACTAAATGCTACCGAAATTACCAATGAAGAATCCTGAAATTTTTGAAAAAACGTATACCGATTACTGGCAGAAACTCAATGCCTTTTCTTATACAATGACTCAGGATAAAGATTTGGCGCAGAATATTGTTCAGGATGTTTTTATCGATTTATGGGAACGAAAAGACGATTTGAATATTAATGCAATCGAACCTTATTTATTCAGAGCGGTAAAAAATCAGATTTTTAAACATTACCAGAATAATCGTTTCGATAAAACGATTATGGAGGATAAATTTGAAGACTATATTATCGACAACTTTTCGTCGATTGATCCCGAAGTAATGGATTTACTTTATTCCTTATTAGATAAACTTCCGGAGAAAAGGAAAGAGGTTTTACTCATGTATAAATTTCAGGATATGTCAATTGAACAGATTGCAGATGAACTCGGAATTTCAAAACAAACGGTAAAAAATCAAATTTCATCGGCATTAAAACAATTGCGCGAAGGCTTGAAAGATCTGGCCTGGCTGGCTCCAATTATCTTTTTTAGAGAAAATTTTTAAGATAACTTTCTGTTAATAGTTTCATAATATTTGAGGATAGTACGATTTGATAATTCTGGTACTTATAGGTAACAATAAGTATTATGATAAAAAGAATCAAACATAGTTTAGAATATCTTATAGATAAAAGTTCAAGAAATAAAACCTCAGAGGCAGAAGAAAATCTGCTGCATAATTTTGCTTTAAGCGAATATCAAAATGCAGACTGGAATGAAGCTTCAATGGGAAATTCTGATGAAGTTTCTAAAAATATATACGACGGGATTCAGCTTCGAATGGTAAAGGAGAAGACTATAAAACCGTATTTAAAATATATGGCGGCTGCCAGTATTCTTTTTCTTGTTGGTCTTGGTTTTTTCTTTAAAACTGAAATTGTTGTTGATAAACAACTAACATTTAAAACGTCATCGATTCCCAAATCTATCCAATTAAGTGACGGCTCGAAAATTTATCTGGCAGCAAACTCATCATTTCAATATCCTGAAAAATTCGAGGGCAGCGAAAGGAAAGTTTCTTTGTTAAAAGGAAATGCTTTTTTTGAAATTGCCAAAGATAAAAAACACCCATTTATCATTACATCCGGAGAGGTTAAAACGAAAGTTGTGGGAACTTCATTCCACATTCAAATGTCTAAATCAAAATGCGAAGTAATTGTTGTGACCGGAAAGGTAAATGTTACTTCAAAAGGGCAGAGCGTTGATTTAGTTCCAAATGAAGAAGCCGTTTTCGAATCTGAAAAACTCACAAAACAACAGGCAGATAAATCATTTCTGGTCAATTGGTACAATACAGATGTGATGCTGAATCAAACGACACTTAAACAAGTTATTGCCATTTTACAATATAAATACGGTGTTTCATTTCAATACAATAATGAACAGGTATTAGCAGCGCCGCTAACGGTGTTTATTAAAAAAGACGCAGCATTAGAGAATGTTTTAGAACAAATAAATTATATCACAAACCTAAAATTCAAAGTTTATGGCGAAATAGTAAAAGTGGATTAAAAACAAAAAAGCAGTTGCTGAGAACAACTGCGATTAATAATTAAGTATCGTAAAAAACCAATAACTTAAATCATGTATTTTAAACCTTCTTATTTAAATCTAAAGAGTTTTATCTTTTTAGTACTGGCGTTACTGACCATCCAGAGTGGTTTTAGTAAAACTAATTCATTAAAAAAATCAAATGTAGAAAATAAAATAGAAAAAGCAACTCTTGTTTCTATTTTTTCAAAATTAAGTCAGCAGACTGATTATAAGTTCAGTTACGGACAAGCTGTTATTGCTGATAATACTGTTTACACAGTAAATTATACGGAAGCATCTGTTGCTGCAATTTTAAGCGACCTTTCTAAAAAAGCTAATTTCAATTATAACATTAACGGAAAATTAGTTTTAATTCAAAAAACAGCTGCTGTAAAAGCGGTTAACACAAAAGCAGCAGGCAAGATCAGAGTAAAAGGAAAAATTGTTGACGAAAACAATGTGCCAATTCCGGGTGCAACAGTTTTGGAATCAGGCAGTACTAACTCAACGGTAACTGATTTTGACGGAGTTTTTGAACTTTCTATAGAAGAAGGAAAAAATATCGAAGTTTCGTATGTAGGATATAAAACTAAAATTGCTGTTGCAAAAGCTGGTTTAATGACAATCCAGTTAGAGCCAAGTACATCAGAATTAAATGAAGTTTTGGTGGTAGGTTATGGAAAACAATCTAAAAAAGATGTAACCGGAGCAGTTACGCAGCTTGAAGCAGCAAACTTCAAACAAGGTGTAAATATCTCTGTAGATAATTTACTTCAGGGAAAAGTTGCCGGTGTACGTGTTGTAAGTACAAGTGGTGAGCCGGGAGCAGGAGTAAACGTAACAATTCGTGGAGTTGGATCTATCAGAAGCGGAAGTACGCCTTTATTTGTTGTTGATGGAATGCCATTGGCTAATGATGATGTAAGTCCGACCGGAACAAATGTTGGTTTTGGATCTTCAACAGCAAAAAATCCATTAAACTTTTTGAATACAAGTGATATCGAATCGATTACAGTTCTTAAAGATGCATCTGCAGCCGCAATTTACGGTGCGAGAGGATCGAATGGAGTTGTTTTGGTTACAACTAAAAAAGGTTCAAAAGGAGAAGGAACAATTACTTTTGATTCTTATATGGGAGTTTCTACTGTTGCTAATAAATTAGATGTTTTAAGTGCAGACCAGTACAGAAATGCTATTAAAGATAAATCATTTGATCACGGAGGAAATACAGACTGGCAGGATGTAATTTTCAGATCTGCCATTACTCAAAATAATGCATTGTCTTTTGCAAAGCAGACAGAATCAGGAAATTATTATGCATCTATTGCACAAATGGATCAGGAAGGAATTATTCGTAACAGTAATTTCAAACGTATTTCAGGAAGACTTAATGCTTCTGAATCATTTTTAGACAACAAGCGTTTAAAATTAAAATTCAACCTTACAGCGAGCCAGACAACAGACGACGGTGTTCCTACAAGTGATGACGGTGGTTCTAACGGACAATTGATCGTTCATACTTTAATGGCAAACCCAACGCGTTCTGTATTTGATGCTAATGGAAATTATACAAACTTCAATATGAACGCGCATTACAATCCTGCTTATTTATTAAGTATTTATGAAGATCAGACGCGTACATTGAGGGTTTTAGGAAACTTAGAAACTTCTTTTAGAATTGTAAACGGATTAGAATATAAATTAAACATTGGTGTCGATCGTTCAACATCTGAAAGAAACACAACTATTTATCCAAATATTACAGATATTAGTAAAATAGGTAAATATGTTCAAAATAATCTGGATTCAAAAAACTCCTTAATCGAGCATTATTTAACTTATAATGTAACATTAGACAAACATAAAATTGAAGCTTTGGGCGGTTTTTCTTATCAGAAATTTGAAAGATCTGGAACAAGTTTCAGTATTGAAGGAATCACTGATAAAGGAGTAGGTGTAAAACCGGAAATTAATCCTGGTTTCAAAGGTATTCTGCCGGTACTTTCAGGTTATGCACAGGAAAATGAATTACAGTCTTATTTTGGAAGATTAAATTATACTTTCAACGATAAATACCTTTTAACAGCTTCGATGAGAGCTGACGGTTCTACTCGTTTTGGTGATAATAATAAATACGGTTATTTTCCGTCATTTGCTTTAGGATGGAATATTTCTAAAGAAAGTTTTTTAGAAAATGTAACTGCTGTAAGCAACTTAAAATTAAGAGCAAGCTGGGGACAAACAGGAAATCAGGAAGTTGAAAATAAAATTACAAAAGCAAGTTACTCTTTATCTGGTGCAGACGGATATTATTTATACGATGATTTGAATTTAGTAAACGGAGTTTCTGTTGTGAGAACTCCAAATCCTGATTTAAAATGGGAAGTTGTAACGCAATATAATTTTGGTGTAGATTTTAGTTTATGGAATGATAAATTCTACGGAACGCTTGATTATTTTAACAAAACTACTACAGATGCAATCTTAAATGTTCCTTCGCCGCCATTGAGCCCAACATCTACAGTGTGGACAAATATCGACGGAAAAATTGTCAACAAAGGTTTTGAATTTATGTTAGGTTCAAAATTAGTTGATACTAAAAATTTCAGCTGGAATGTAGATGTAAATGGTGCAACTTTAAACAACAAAATTGAAGATTTACCAGTTTCAGAAATCTACACCGGAACTATTTCAGGGCCGGGACAGTCTGGTGTAACGGCTAACATTTATAAAAGCGGTTATTCGGCAGGATCTTTCTACCTATTACAGCATATTGGTTTTGACCAAAATGGAGCAAACATATTTAAAGATCAAAACGGAGACGGTAAAATTAATAACAGCGACAGAGTAATTATAGAGGGAGCTCTTCCAACTTTTTACTACGGTCTTAATAGTGATATGAAATATAAAAACTTAAGCTTTTCGTTTTCAATCATTGGACAGACTGGAGGTTACTTATTGAATAATACAGGTTTAAATGCTTTAAATATTAACAATTTAGCATCAGATCGTAACGTGGCTACTGGATATTATGAGTCTGGGGCAAACCCGACAAACTCACCAATTTTATCTACTCTTTTCTTAGAAAAATCTGATTTTATCCGATTAAATACAGCGCGTATTGGTTACAATTTAGATTTAAAAGGAGTAAACTGGTTACAGGGATTAACACTTTATGTAACAGGAAATAACCTGATTACAATTACAAATTATTCAGGATTTGATCCATTAATTAACAGCCCGAAACCAAGCGGAGGAAACCAGTCTATTGGTATTGATTATGCTGCTTATCCAACTTCCAGAACGTTTAGTTTCGGAGCAACTTTAAAATTATAAATTCATGAAGACAAAGACATTTTTAAGTATAAAAATTTTAGCAATTTTCTCTTTTGCTTTTTTATTAAACAGCTGTACAGATCTGGATGAAGTTCTTTTAGACGAAAAATCCGGAAATACGGTTTCAGATCCTGCAGGTTCTCTTGCTGCTGCTTATGACAGACTTGGAGACGGAACTTTTACAGATCACGGTGCTGTTTTTGCCATGCAGGAATATACTACAGACGAAGCTATTTTGCCAACCCGCGGAAGTGACTGGGGAGACGGAGGAAAATGGAGAGACATGCACGAGTTTACATGGAGCTCTAATAATGCTATTATAGTATCGAACTGGGATTTATTGACAAACGGGATTACGCGTTCTTTGACTGCTATAAAATCGGCATCAGAAACTGATTTTCCTGAAAAGAAATTATTCCTGGCAGAATCAAAAGCACTTTTAGCATTTTATACCTATACAACATTAGATTTATACGGTCAGGCTCCATACAGAGATCCGCTAAATCCAAGTGCGCCTTTGCAGATCTTAAAAGCTGATACTCAAATTGATCAGTTAATTAAAGATGTTGAAGCCTTACTTCCTGATTTGGCTGATATTGGGACCCAGCGTACACACCACGGTAGATTTACAAAACAAGCTGGTTATGCTTTTTTAGCCAATATGTATTTAAATCGTGCTGTATTTAAAGACCGTTTTAATACTGCATCAAACTTTAATTTTAACGAACCTGCAGTTTCTGGAAACGGAACAGATATGGATCGAGTTATTTATTACACGTCTCTATTGATTGATTCTGGAAAGTTTAGTTTAGAAAGTGACTTTTTCAAAAACTTTGCAAGAGATAATAACGACGGTAAAGAGCTGATTTTTGCCATTTCTCAAAAAATAGATTACATCCGTAATGGTTCTAACAGTTTTGCTTATGTGTGTATGGAACGTAACCAGAGAACATCTGCTGCAAACAGAGGAACAAATGCGGCTTGTACAACTCCTGAATTCTATGCAACCTGGGATGGGAATCACGATGATCCAAGATTTGAACAGCATTACCAATATGCTGACGGAACATGGTTTATGAATGATGGAACAGATGTAAGTGTTCCTGCAACAGATATCGTACCTAAAAGCAGTCCGAGTTTACCTTGGTTTCACTTTAACAGAGGAATCCAGGCCGGACTTCAGTATGGGCCAATATTATTGCCTTCAGGATCTTTGGAAATGACAGGTAACCGTATCAAAGTTTCTCCATTATATATGGAAAAAAGTACGACTACAAGAATGAATTTTACAACTACATTGACATTTTCAGATCCGACAAAATCTGTTTTTGCCCAAAACGAAATTAATCAGGGAGCTCGTATATTTAAATATGAATTTGACCCGGAAGGAGGAAATGGTAATAGTAATGTTGATATTCCGTTATTTCGTTTAGGAGGAATTTATATCATGAGAGCCGAGGCATTATTCAGAAAAGGAAGCGTTGGTCCTGCAATGGATGATTTAAACAAACTGCGTACCAGCAGAAAAAGAGAAGCTTTGTTTGCCAATGCACCAGGAAAGGCTTTAACATCATTAGATGCTCAGCAATTATATAAAGAATTAGGTTTTGAATTGTATTGGGAATTACAAAGAAGACCGCAGAGCATCCGCTTCGGAAAATTTGACTTAGCCGGAACTGCCAAAGCAGCTTCTCTGCCATTTAGAAGAATATTTCCAATTCCGCAGACGGTTATCGATCAAAAAGTGTTTTCACAAAACCAAGGATACAATTAAGAATTTGTGTTAGTTTATTTTTTATTTTTTTTGAAAAAAGCCTGTTCTTGGAAAAGACAGGCTTTTTCTTTTTTTAAGATTCTAAGGTTCTGAGATTACTTTGGGTTTAATTTGATCTCAAAGATTTTCCGTAGAGACGCACTGCAGTGCGTCTACTTAGGCTTTGAGAAAGAACAAAAAGATTTTCTGTAGAGACGCACTATAGTGCGTCTACATGCGCATATCACATTTTAAATGTTTTCTGTATTTTAAATCTATTGATAGACGCACTGCAGTGCGTCTCTACGAAAAATCTTGAGAATTAAACCCAAAGAAAAAAACTCAGAACCTTAGCCCTTAGAACCTTTAAAATTTATAATAAACGAATAAAAAAATGTAAGTTGTAACTGTCAGGAATGAGTAAATTTGAGTTAAAATTAAATATTTTGATTAAGTGTGCTTTCAGGAAAAAAGCAACGCAATTAGTAACTCAAAAAGTATAAATTATGATACATCAAATTGACACTACCGATAACATTGTGGCCTTTAGAGCATTGGCAGAAGTAACAAAAGAAGATTTTCTGACAGCAGTAATTCCCGCTGTTGAACATTTGGTAAAACAAACGAATGAAATTAATTTTTTATTAGTTCTTGATACTGATATAAAAAACTTTACTGCAGGAGCATGGCTTCAGGATGCCCTTTTAGGATTAAAACATTTAGGAAAATGGAACAGGGCAGCAATCGTAACAGATTCTGAAGATATTATTTCTTTTACAAACGGATTTAGTTATGTAGTTCCGGGAGAATTCCACGGATTTAAAAAAGAAGCTTTTAATAAAGCATTAAACTGGGTAGAAGGAAATATTAATCTGCCGGCAAATTAAATAATTTTTACCCATTGTGTAAAAAAACTCAGCAGTTAAATTATAGTAATTAGATATTTATAGAAAATGCCCGTTAGATTTAAAATCTTAACGGGCATTTTCGCAATTAGCAAACGTTTTTCTTTTATTATTTTGCTACTTTTTTGTAAACTGCTGCAGATAATAGTGGCAGTGCTAAACTTCCAACAATTGCTGCAGCTTTAGTGTGTCCGGTTTTCTTTAAAACTGCTCCAATTAAAATTGAACCAATTCCCGCGAATGTCAGCTGTTTGACAGAAAGATTTCCAGTACTATTTTCAATAGGTTTGATTCCGTGCAATAGAGGGTCAATGAATTGTAAATTTTCCATGATTTTTATTATTTAATTTAACGTATTTTTATTTGTGCTATTTTTTTCGAGATCAGTTTCAGTCTCAATTTTTTCAATTTCTACTTTTTCTTTTTTAATGGCTTGTCGAAGAAGGGCAAAAAGGCTCATATAGATATTTGCTACAAATACCAGCGAAAATCCGGCCAAAATATAACCGCGCCAGTCGTTTAACAAAATTTTATAATCAGTAAAAATCAAAAATGCAATTGTAACATAATGACTAAAACAATATTCGCAGGTAAAAAGATAAAAGAACTTACGGGTGAGTAATAATCGGCCATTTTTGGAGCGATTAACACACCATTCATGAGGTTCTCTAAAAATTTCTTCGTGCGTAACAGTCCAGCTAATACAAGATATTGGGACAGCCAGTACAAAAAGCCATATGATTTGATCTGGTAAAGACATAAACTAATCTTAAAAGTTTGATTATTCTCGAGGGTGGTTTTCCGGATAATGTTCTGCATCAAAATCATTTAATTCTTCATCATTATCAAGGTCACCGTCTTTCTCTAAATCATTTTCATAATCAGTTTCCGTATCAATGTCTTCATCATTCTCAAATTCACTATTATTTCCATCATTGGTAACTAAATTATCTTCGTTGACAATTCGTTCTTCATTCGGAATATTTTCTGCTCTGAAAGTTTCGTTTTCCTTAAAATCATTTACAGCCTGACTAAGATCTTCTATAAATTCTTCCTGATATTGATAAGGATCTTCATCTCTTGCATAATCGTTATCAATTAGTGTATTTTGTTCCATAATATCCGGATCACTTTCACCAAACTCAGAATTACTTCTTGGTTTAAATTCCTGTTGGTATTTTTCGTCAGCCTGATTTCCGTCTACTAAAGTATTTTGATCTATAAAATCAGGGTCTGTTTGTCCGTATTCGAAGTTATTTTGCTTTTCCATAACGCTGTTTTTTTTAGATTAATAATTATTTTTTTGTAGGAAGTGAATCCTTCATATCCTTTGCAGAAGGTTTAACTGTTGTTTTCGTTACAGTATTTTTTCCTGCAGTTTTGTCGTCTTGTACTTTTGTTTCAGTACCGGTTATTTTTGCGGCATTTACATTATTAGTATTTTGAACTGTATTTTTCATGGCGTGTAATTTTAAATGTGTTTTACAAATTTAGCATCTAAGCACCCGCTTCTTATTACAGGAAAATAAATTATAGTTGTATAATTAACAGTTACTTATAATGTAATGATTGTAGGAAATTATATAAGTTTTAGTTTTGCAAACATTATACATTTGACTATAAAAAGTGTATAATTTAAAATTAATTATATGGCATCTGATAAAGTAACGGCATGCTGCAAAGCGTTAATTGAGAAAAAACTAACCATAACTTTTGTAGAAAGTGCTTCGGCAGGAAAAATGAGTTATGAATTTTCGACAGTCTTTAATTCCGGAAAAATCTTAATAGGAGGAATGGTGTGTTACCATTCGTCAATGAAAGAAGATTTACTGCATATTCCGTGGGGTACTATTGAAAAATATAGTGCTGAGTCGGCAGAAGTCACAAAGTTAATGGCTCAGAATTTTTACCGTTATATAAATTCTGATATCTGCGTTGCTCTAACCGGATTAACCACGCCGGGTGGAAGTGAAAGGAAAGGAAAACCTGTTGGAACTATTTTTATTCATATTGTTTTCCCTGATAAAGAAATTGCAAAAAGATATGAATTTAAAGGAAGTGCAGAAAGCATAATTGATCAGGCAATTGACGTTGTTGCCGATTTGATTTTGAAAGAAGTTTAAGAGAAAAACTTTAATTTTATTTTTATATAAAAAGCCACGGGAATTTCTTGTGGCTTTTTAGTTTCTTAAATATTCTGTCGAAATATAGTTTAAGCAAACCATTTTTGTTGTCTTTTTTTCAAGTTTTCCTTTTTTTAAAATAATGTGTTTCTTATGTTTTAGGTTTAAATTTATAATTTTACGCAAAGTTTAACTGCAATTACTCATCATTTTCAAAAAGGAAAATCATTAATTCGGTTTTTAGGCAGTTAGAACTTTTTTTTGAAAAATAAACCTAATTTAAAAATAAAAAATATGAAAAAGCTATTTTCAATTTTATTGTTATTATTACAATTTTCTGTAGTTTTTGCACAAAATCAGCCTGAAGATCCTTCATCAAAAAAAATTATAGGTTCCTGGTATTCCGATGTCAATCCAAACATAAAATGGGTATTTTCTCAGGATGGAAAAGTGTATAATTATAATAATGATGTTTTTAAAGTCATGTATCGGTACACAATTTCACACAGCTGCCAGAATAACTCAGATGATAATGCAGAATTTATAACCTTAATGGACAAAGAAGGAAATGAATTTTGTTTTAAAATAAAGTCCATAAACGAAAATAAAAACGGCATTTTATCTATGGTAAATATGAGTAATATGGAAACAATTTCATTTACCAATAAAAAATAAAATAGTTATTTTAAAACCTCAAAACTTCGTTTTGGGTGAATTTTCACTTCATTAAACTTTCATTAACAAAAAGTAAGATTTCATTCTTTTATATTTGTAAGGCACAAATTAATCCTAAAGCGTTGTACCTTATGAAAATAAAGCCTTTTTTCTGTCTGTTTCTATTTGGCGTTTTTTCAATTTCCGCTTATAGTCAGAATGTGAAGCTGTTAAACATTAATCAGCTAAACGAAAGAATCAAAAATGGGAAAGACAGTACGTATGTCGTTAATTTTTGGGCAACATGGTGCGCACCGTGTATCAAAGAATTACCTCATTTTGAAAAATTAAGCGCAGAAAACAAATCAGATAAACTGGCGGTTTTATTGGTTAGTCTTGATTTTAAATCGAAATTGACTTCAAATGTAGTGCCCTTTGTAAAAAGAAAAAAACTGAAAAATGAAGTATTTCTTTTGAATGAAAGCAGCCCTCAGGAATTTATTGACAGGATTGATCCTTCGTGGTCAGGAAGTATTCCGGCAACACTTTTCATCAAAGGCGATAAACGAAAATTTGTAGAAAGCGAATTTACCTACGAACAATTATTAACTGAATATAAAAAACTGTAAACCATGAAAAAAATAATCCTTTTATTAGTACTGGCATTTTCTGCCTTTTTTGCTCAGGCGCAAACTGCAACTCTCAAAGCCGGAGATACAGCACCCGATTTCAAACTAAAAAATGTAGACAATAAAGAAGTTTCTTTTGCAAGTTTTCCAAATGCAAAAGGATATATCATCGTTTTTACTTGCAATACATGTCCATACGCAGTTGGTTACGAACAAAGAATTATCGATTTAGATAAAAAATACAGACCTCAGGGATATCCGGTAATTGCAATTAATCCAAACGATCCGGAAGCTTCTACAGCAGATACTTTCAACAAAATGCAGGATTTGGCTAAAGAGAAAAAATATCCTTTCCCTTATTTATTTGATGCAGGACAAAAAATTACCGACGAATATGGAGCAAAACGTACACCGCATGTTTTTATCGTTTCTAAATCGGCAAAAGGAAATGTAGTAGAATATGTGGGAGCAATTGATAATGATCCGGAAGGAACAAAAGCTGACAAAGCAAAATATGCAGAAGATGTAATTGCATCACTGCAAAGAGGTCAAAAACCGGCTGTAACACAGACTAAAGAAATTGGCTGTACAGTAAAAAGAAAAGCAAAAGCTTAATTACCAGAATTTAATTTGTTAAAAACGCCTCATAATATGAGGCGTTTTTTTATAGGATTGTATCGTTATTTTTATTTCATGATTAAACTAAAGTCTGTATTAATTACAAGCTTTTTAGTTTTTTCATAAAAATAGGAAACACCTCGTTCAGTTCGCTGAATAAAGGATTGTTTCGGTGTTTTAATTTTATTTCGCTGAAGAGTTTTAGCCCAATTGCAAATTGTGTAGCTTCTGATGGACTTTCAAATATGTTTTTATCTTTAATTCTTTGAATAATCCCAAAGATTTCATCGTGATTATCAAATTCAATTCCAAGTTCTTTTGCTGGCTTGGTGTCGCCATTTGCATATTCTTTAAGGCTAAGAGTTAAATAATATTTGTTTGATTTTTTTTCCATGATATTAAAAATTTCAATTTATTTCAGCCATTTGTCCACAATTGTTTTAAAAGTTTCTTTGTATTGTTCGCCAACAGTGATTTCTGTTTTTCCAATGAAAATTGAATTTTTTGTTATGGCATTTATTTTTTCCAAAGAAACAATAAAAGAGCGGTGTACTCTCATGAATTTCAACGATGGCATTTTTTCTTCCAGTGCTTTTAAAGAAATTAAAGACAGCAGTGCTTTTTGAGAATCGTCTAAATGCACTTTTACATAATCTTTTAAGCTTTCTATGTACAGAATATCTTTAAACGAAATGCGAACCCATTGATATTCGACTTTTAAAAATATAAATTCGTCATCTGCAGCAACAGAATGATGACTGCCGGATGCTTCCTCCGTTATCTGCATAACTTTATTCGCCGCACGCAAAAATTCTTCGTAACTAAAAGGTTTTAAAAGATAATCTACAGCATTAACCTTATAACCTTCAATTGCATAATGATTGTAAGCAGTTGTAAAAACAATTTTTGGCACCTGTCCGGGCTGTTCCTGTAAGAGCCGCGCGAGTTCCATTCCCGTTAAATTGGGCATATTAATATCCAGAAAAACCAAATCAGGCTGTTTTTCCCTGATTAGCCCCATGGCTTCAACCGCATTGTCGCAGCTTGCCGTTAATTGTAAAAAAGGAGTCTGCTCAATAAAAGTTTCGACCAATTTTAATGCAAGAGGTTCATCGTCTACTGCTATACATCTTAATATTGCCATTATTCTAAATTTATTTGCAGTTTTATATTGTACTTTCCATTCTCGGCAACACCCGCTTTTAAGGAGTGTTTGTGCGGATAAATTAAATGCAGCCTGCGTTTGGTATTCGTTAAGCCAATTCCGCCTTCGTTTGTAGTTGATGTTTTTTCGAAATACGTATTTTCTACTTCAAATTCGAGATTGCTTCCATCTTGTTTCAGCGAAATATAGATTTCACTTTTATCAGTAGCGTGAATTCCATGTTTAAAAGCATTTTCTACTAAAGGTAGTAATAACATCGGAACAATTGGATAATCGTGTATTTTTTCAGGTATTTCTGTTGTAATGGTTAATTTTTTATTGGCACGAAGTTTCATCAAGGCAATAAAATCCCGCATAAAATCTGCTTCCTTAAGCAGTGTTGTTCTTTCTTCTGTGCTGTAGAGCAGGTAACGCATCATTCGGCTTAAAGTATGAAGTGCGTTTCTTGAATCTTCGATATTAGTATAAGTTAAAGAATAAATGCTGTTTAAGGAATTAAAGAAAAAATGCGGATTAATTTGTGCCTTAAGCATTGCCAATTCTGCCACAGTTTTATCCTGTTCCAGCTTTTGTTTGTGCTGGGCCGCTTTCTGCCAATGCTGCAGCATCGCCCAGCTGGTGCTAATCCCTAAAACCAATAATGTAAGCATTAAAACATAATTGTCGAAATAAGGATTTCGGTATTTTTTAAATCCTAAAACCAAACTGACTTTAGTGTGAAGATCTGTTTGTGAAGTATAAAAATATGCGATCAGCTGCATGATAAAAACTGACAGAAATGCCCAAACCAAAAACGGCGTGGTGTTGTTTTTAATAATGGTTTTGGGCACTATGATTTTAGCATTGATATAAAAAATGCCAATCAGTAAAATCAATATAATGATCTGCCAAAGCCAGAAAACAGAAGGAAGAATTACATTCCAGGTTAAAGGTATGTAAAACAGCATGATAAACCCCAATAATAGCCATCCCAGAATATGAAGTCCGGTAAAAAAGAAGGGTCTATATACGTTTGAAGCCATTACGAATTTATTTTATTGAGGCAATATTACAGTTTATTTGTATGTAATTTTGAAGCAATCGCTAAAAAGAGATTTACAGTCCGTAAAAACCATTTTAGAGCCGACGAGCAAATAATTAAACACTTGTTTAATTTTAATAAAAATCCATCGTGTTTCAGGACATCTTTATCGATTGTCTTTTGCTCTTCGTCTATTTGAAAATTTTTGCGTGTTATATTTTATTTCTTTTGTCTGCATATAATCGATAATTACATATTATTTCAAATGAATAAGCAATCATTTTTAAGCATTCTCGCAGCATCAGTTATTATCGCATCTTGCGGTAAGAATGATAAATCGGCTCAGGCCGGAGGTGCACCGCAAGTTAAAGAGTATAAAACGCTGACTTTGCAGCCACAATCTGCTACATTAAACAGCGATTATCCTGCGAGTATTCAGGGACAGCAAAATATAGAAATCCGACCAAGAGTTGAAGGTTATATCGATAAGATTTTTGTTGATGAAGGAGCAGTTGTAAAAGCCGGACAGCCATTATTTAAGATCAGTGCTCCGGAATATGAGCAGCAGGTTCGTACAGCATCAGCAAGTATTAAAAGTGCGCAGGCAGATTTAAGTGCCGCAAAATTAGCCGTAAATAAAGTAAAACCTCTTGTTGAAAAAGGAATCATTAGTAAATACGATTTAGAATCTGCTCAGTATACTTATGAATCTGCTGTTGCGGCTTTGGCTCAGGCAAATGCAGCTTTAGTAAATGCTAAAACTAATTTAGGCTATACTACGGTTACAAGTCCGGTTAGCGGAGTGATAGGTTCAATTCCGTTTCGTTTAGGAAGTTTGGTAAGTTCTAATACAGCCGAACCCTTAACTACCGTTTCAAGTATTGGAAATGTGTACGCTTATTTTGCTATGAACGAAAAAGCGCTTTTAAACTTCACAAAAGATAATAATACAGGGGCATCATTAACTCAGAAAATTAAAAGTATGCCCGCAGTTTCTTTATTGCTTTCTGATGGTACGACTTATGGAGAAAAAGGTCGTATTGAAACCGTAAACGGATTAATTAATACCGAAACGGGAACAGTAAATATCAGAGCGCGTTTTCCAAATCCACAAGGAATCATCAGAAGCGGAAGCAGCACAACAGTTAGAATTCCAAATGAAGTTAAAGATGTAATAATAGTTCCTCAAAGTGCAACATTCGAACTTCAGGATAAAATTTTTGCAGTTGTTGTTGGAAAAGACGGGAAAACAAAAAATGCCAATATAACGATACTCGAAAATACAGCGAAGAATTATTATGTGGTTACAAGCGGCTTAAATGCTGGTGACGAAATTGTATTAGAAGGAGTTGCTTCTTTAAAAGAAGGAACCGAGATCAAAGCTCAAAATCAAAGTCCAGAAACGGTTTACGCTGACTTAAAATAAAAAAATAATGTTTAAGAAATTTATACAAAGACCTGTACTCTCGACAGTAATATCTGTTATTATTGTCATTTTAGGTGTTTTAGGCCTAATTGAGTTACCTATTTCTCAATATCCGGATATTGCACCGCCAACGGTAAATGTCTCGGCAAGTTATACGGGTGCCAATGCAGATGTGGTACTTAAAAGTATTGTAATTCCGCTTGAAGAACAAATCAATGGTGTAGAAAACATGACGTACATGACTTCTACGGCAACCAATGACGGAAATGCATCAATCAAAATTTTCTTTAAAGTAGGAACCAATCCTGATTTAGCAGCGGTAAACGTGCAGAACAGGGTTTCGAGAGCAACAAGTTTATTACCGGTAGAGGTAACTCAGGCCGGGGTTACGGTAACCAAAAGCCAAAGTAGTAACTTATTGATTTTCTCTTTATACAGCGAGGATAAAGCTTACGATCAGACTTTCCTTCAAAATTATGCTAAAATTAATCTTGTACCACAGATTCAGCGTGTAGTTGGAGTAGGAGATGTAACAGTTTTTGGTGCCAAAGATTATTCTATGAGAATCTGGCTGAAACCAGACGTAATGCAGCAGTACAAATTGATTCCGAGTGATATTTCAGCTGCTTTGGCAGAACAGAATATAGAAGCGGCCCCGGGTAAATTTGGTGAAAACGGAAATCAGGCTTTTCAATATGTAATTAAATACAAAGGCCGTTTAACCAGTGCTAAGGAATTTGAAGAAATTGTTATAAAATCAGTTGGAAATGGGCAAATGCTTCGACTAAAAGATGTAGCCAAAGTAGAGTTAGGATCTTTAAGTTATGCTTCGACTATTAAAACAAACGGTGTAGAATCGGCAGCGATGGCGATCAGCCAGACACCGGGATCTAATGCCAGAGATGTAATCAACAATTCTAAAAAACTTATTGAAGACGCCGCAAAGAATTTTCCAAAAGGTGTAAAATATACCATTTTAGTTGATGTCAATGAAAATCTGGATGCTTCTATTGAAAAAGTAATTCATACTTTGATCGAAGCTTTTATATTGGTTTTCATTGTGGTATTTATTTTCCTTCAGGATTTTAGATCGACTTTAATTCCGGCAATTGCAGTTCCGGTTGCGATTGTAGGAACGTTTTTCTTTCTGAGTTTATTCGGATTTACGATTAACCTATTAACGCTTTTTGCGATGGTGCTCGCCATTGGTATTGTGGTTGATGATGCGATTGTGGTCGTTGAGGCGGTGCATGCCAAACTGGATCACGGTTATAAATCGGCAAAGAAAGCCACTATAGATGCGATGAGTGAGATTTCCGGAGCGATCATTTCTATTACGCTTGTAATGGCGGCCGTATTTATTCCGGTAACCTTTATCAATGGATCAACAGGTGTTTTCTACAAACAGTTTGGTATCACGCTGGCCGTTGCAATTATTCTTTCGGCAGTAAATGCCCTTACTTTAAGTCCCGCTTTATGTGCTTTGCTTTTAAAACCACACGCAGACGATCACGAGCATAAAACTTATTTAAAGAGATTTTATACCGCTTTCAACGTAGCTTTTGATAATGTAACAGAGCGATACAAACGTTCGGTAAGTTTCCTTTCGGTTAAAAAATGGATTGTGCTGGCTTCTATTATAATTGCCGGTTTAGGTTTATTTTACATGATGAAAACTACGCCGTCTGCTTTCGTTCCTGCAGAAGATCAGGGAACTGTTTTTGCCAATATTAGTTTACCGCCATCTGCATCAATGGAACGTTCTGATGTGATTGCCAAAAAAGTAGATAGTATTGCCAAAACTATTCCGGGAGTAAAAAATACACTTCGTATCGTAGGGCAAAACTTTACGGCAGGAGCAGGAAGTGCTTACAGTATGGTAATTGTAAAATTACAAACTTGGGATAAGCGTGATTTAAGTGTAAATGATGTAATTGGGCAGCTTTTTGCTAAAACGAGCGGAATTCGAGAAGCCAATATTTTCTTTATTTCGCCTCCAACTATTCAGGGTTTTGGACAAAGCGGCGGATTTGAGTTTCAGCTTCAGGATAAAGGCGGACATACAACTGCAGAATTCTTTAAGGTGAATACTGATTTTCTCGAAAAATTATCTAAGCGTCCGGAAATACAATATGCGACCACTCCGTTTAATCCGGGTTTCCCTCAGTATATGATGGATATTAATCTGGCAAAAGCCAAAGATGCCGGGGTTTCGATAAACTCGATTTTATCAACTATGCAGGGTTATTATGGTGGATTATATGCTTCGAATTTCAATAAATTCGGAAAACAATACCGTGTTATGATTCAGGCTTCTCCGGAATTCAGAGCCAATACACAGGGATTAAATAAAATTTTTGTTCGTAATAGTTCAGGAACAATGGCACCAATTACCGAATTTGTAAAAATGACGAGAGTTTTTGGACCGGAATCGATTTCAAGATTTAACTTGTTTACGTCTATTTCAATTACAGGAGCGCCAAATCCGGGGTATAGTTCCGGAGATGCGATTAAAGCAATTCAGGAAGTAGCGGCAGAAAATCTTCCGGCAGGTTACGGTTACGAATTTTCGGGATTAACGCGTGAGGAATTAGCATCAGGAAGTGAAACAATTTTCATCTTTATTTTGTGTTTGGTTTTCGTTTATTTCTTATTAAGTGCACAATACGAAAGTTATATTTTACCGTTTGCGGTATTATTCTCGATTCCGTTTGGATTAGCAGGAGCGTATCTGTTCTCCATTATTTTCAAACTGAACAGTAATATTTACCTGCAGATTTCCTTAATCATGCTTATTGGACTTCTTGCCAAGAACGGTATTTTGATTGTCGAATTTGCTTTGGACAGAAGACGAAAAGGCCTGCCAATCGTACAAGCTGCAATTGAAGGAGCTGTGGCCCGTTTAAGACCAATTTTAATGACTTCGTTTGCTTTTATTCTCGGACTTGTCCCGCTGATGTTTGCTACCGGAGCCGGAGCCGTTGGAAACAAATCAATTGGTACCGGAGCTGTTGGAGGAATGTTAATAGGAACCATTTTAGGAGTATTTGTAATTCCGGTTTTATTTATCATTTTCCAGACTTTACAGGAAAGAGTCAGCGGTCCCGCAAAAGACGGTTATGATGATGAAGACGATGATGAGGAAATTCAGTTAATAGAAGCTCATAAAGAGTAAAATTTAATTAAGACAGAAATGACTAATAGTTCAAATAAATATATTTTGCTGGTAATGACGGCAGTGCTTTTAAGTGCGTGCTCCGTTACCAAAAAGTACGAACGTCCCACAACTTTAAAAACAGATCAATTGTATCGCGATCAGGCTTCTGCCGATACGACTACAATTGCTGATATGCCGTGGCAGAGTGTTTTTAAAGATGAAAAACTAAATGCATTAATCCAGAAAGGTTTAGATCAGAATCTTAACCTGAAAAATGCAATTGAAAATATTGTGCAGGCTCGTGCTTCACTTCTTCAGAGTAAATTAGCCTATTATCCAACCTTACAGCTGGATGCAAATGCAACGCATACAAAACAATCAGAAGCCGGACTTAATTTTCCGGCTGGGATAAATATCAATACTTTAACAACGACGTACAAATTAGGTTTAAGTACATCGTGGGAAGCAGATATCTGGGGAAAACTAAGCAGTTCTAAAAGAGCAGCATTAGCATCTTATCTGGCAACTGATGCTGCAAAACAAGCTGTTCAGACGCAGTTAATTTCAGATATTGCTAATAATTATTTTCTGTTGTTAGCCTATGATAAGCAATTGAAAATTACACAGGAAACGTTAGAAAGCCGAATTAAAAATGTTGAAACGATTAAAGCTTTAAAAGAAGGAGCGATCGTAACCGGTGCAGCGGTTGTACAAAGTGAAGCAAACCAACATGCCGCAGAAGTTTTGATTCCGGATTTAAAACAGAGTATTCGCGAAACCGAAAATGCTTTAAATATTTTATTAGGACAAGCTCCCGGACCAATTGAAAGAGGGGAATTAGGAACACAGATTATTCCGGAAAATATTGCAGTTGGAATGCCTTCGCAATTATTGCAAAATCGTCCGGATGTTCGTCAGGCGGAATTTAATTTCAGAGTTGCTTTTGAATCTACAAACCTGGCCAAAACGTATTTCTATCCAAGTTTAACGCTCACAGCAAGCGGCGGATTTTCGAATTTAGAATTAAAAGACTTTTTTAGCAATTCTATTTTTTATTCGATTATTGGAGGATTAACACAACCCATTTTCAATCAGGGAAGAAACAAACTGAGATTAACCACAGCGCAGTCACAGCAGCTGCAGGCTTACAATGATTTTCAACAAAGCCTTTTAACTGCCGGACAGGAAGTTTCAAATGCATTATATGCATATCAGATGGCAGTTGAAAAAGAAGACTCGAGAACAAAACAAATTGAAGCTCTCGAAAAAGCAGTTGACTTTACACAACAGCTTCTGGAATACAGTTCAGCTACTAATTACACAGACGTATTAACTTCTGAACAAAACTTATTAGCTGCACAATTAAGCGGAATTAACGATAATCTGCAAAAACTGCAGGCTGTAGTTAATCTATACAGGGCTTTAGGCGGAGGCTGGAAATAAAATTATAAAAAAAAATTAACGTTGGTCGTTAAAATTATGACATTGGTCTAAAAGATAGTGCAGTATAAAAAAAAGAGTATATTTTTGATTGGTTAAAAATATTTAGTATCCGCCAGTAAATTAAATTTAAAACATGACTAAAACGCCTCA
The DNA here is from genome assembly GCF_001429765.1 of Flavobacterium sp. Root901. Classification (GTDB taxonomy): domain Bacteria; phylum Bacteroidota; class Bacteroidia; order Flavobacteriales; family Flavobacteriaceae; genus Flavobacterium. The sequence goes on along the minus strand of NZ_LMJB01000007.1, from coordinate 236,328 downwards.
GCAATGAGGCGTTTTTTTGTTTAAATTTATATCGTCTGAAAAGGACTTCCCGTCGATTGGTTTGGCAGTTCTGTATAATCAATGCTGTAAAAAGAAATATTTGGCATTAATTTAGATTAATATCTACTATAATTAATATTAAAACTTAAAATCATGAAAAAATTAGTATTTGCCTCAGTATTATTTATGAGTGTATTCTTTGCCCATGCGCAAGTATCAGTAAATGTAAATATTGGAACACCTCCAAGCTGGGGACCAGTAGGATATGATGACAGCAGATATTATTATTTACCTGACATCGACGCATATTATGATGTGAATCAGAGTGTGTTTATTTATGATAACAGCGGAAAATGGATTCGCGCAAAAAGACTTCCTTCAAGATACAGACAATACGATTTGTATTCAGGTTATAAAGTAGTTTTAACTGATTACAGAGGAGATGCGCCTTACACTTATCACAAAAAACACAGAGCTGATTACCCAAAAGGATATCACGGAAAACCTCAAAAAAACAGAGGAGAAAAACCAAAAGGCAACAATGGAAATCATTATGGCAATGATAAAGGAAATAAAGGAAAAAATCCTAAATCGGATTCAGATAAAAACCACGGTCATTCTAAGCACCATTAATTTTAAACATGACAAAAAACGCCTCAGAAATGAGGCGTTTTTTAATTATAAATTATGGTTTGAGTTATGAAATAACCGTTAATATGAACTCTTCACTTTGTGACCAAAAATCCCAAAAGACAGAATTATAATAAAGCAAATCAGCGGAATAATATATCCGGACTGAATATCATCATGTTTCATGTCAATCAGCGTTCCCATTGCATACGGAAGAATTGCGCCGCCCACAATAGACATGACAAGCCAGGAGGAACCTGTTTCTGTATTTGATTTTAATCCCACTAATCCTAAAGAAAAAATAGTCGGGAACATGATTGACATAAAGAAACCAATACCGCCAAGAGCATAAATTACGACAATTCCGGTTCCGTAAATAGCTAATAAACAAAGTATAATACTAGCTCCGCAATAAATAGACAGTAGTACATAATCTTTTACAAACTTCAGGAAGAAAGTTCCAATGAAACGCCCGGCCATAAAAAGGAAACCGTAGATTCCTAAATAATATCCGGCTGTTTTTTCGTCTAATCCCGCACCTTGCTGTGCAATTCTGATAAAGAAACTAGTAATACAGACTTGCGCACCAACATAAAAGAACTGCGCCACAACTGCCCAGCTTAGATGTCGAAACTTTAAAACAGAAAAAAAGCCGGGTTTAATTTCAGCTTCTGTATGCTGTGGTTTCATCGAAGGCAGATGCATGAAATAGAAAATAATCGCAACTAAAACCAGCACGCTTCCTAAAATAATATAAGGCATTTTTACAGCTGCCGCTTCACCTAATAAATAATATGCTTTTTCTGTTTCCGGCATTGCGGCCAATTGTTCCTTTGTATGATTTGTTCCCGAAAGAATAAACAATGACCCCACAATTGGAGCCACCATAGCTGCTAATCCATTAAATGAAGCTGCTAAATTTAATCTTTTAGATGAAGATTCTGCAGGACCTAAAATCGCAGCATAGGGATTTGCACTCGTTTCAAGAATTGTTAACCCACAGCCAATTACAAACAAAGCGAATAAGAATAATTCATAAGTTCTTGAATTTGCTGCAGGTACAAACAAAAATGCTCCCGCGGCGAAAACCAATAATCCCGTAATGATACTGTTTTTATAACCAAATCGTTTAATCAGCATTCCCGCCGGAATCGCCATTATAAAATAAGCAAAAAATACAGAGGTATCAATTAAAGTTGACTGACGGTTGTTTAATTCACAAGCCTTTTTTAAATGCGGAATTAAAATAGAATCCAGATTGTGCGCCATTCCCCAAAGGAAAAATAAGCTCGTAATTAAAATAAATGACAGAAGATAGTTGGTTTTTCCGCCTTCTGAAGGCACTTCGTGCTGATCGCCTGTTTGGTTTGTTATTTGCATTTGTCAGATAGTTTTTTTTTGTTAGTTTTTTTTGAGGTGCTGAGGGACTAAGAGGCTAAGGTTCTAAGAGTTTTTTTAGCTCTCGCAAAGACGCAGTGATGTAAAGTTTTATCTTATAACCTTAGACTCTTAGCATCTTAGCCCCTTAGTATTTTAGCCTCTTTTCTTCACCAGAAGTAAATGATCACACACCAAAACCACTTCACCTCTTTGGTTAAGGATTTCGACGTGTTCTGTTACGGTTCCCATTTCAGGATTTTTAGCGTCTCCTTTTTCAGAAATAGTGATTTCAGAGTGAATCGTATCGCCAATATGAACCGGCTTTACAAAACGCATTTTGTCGTATCCTCTTGAAAAAGCTTCGGGGTTAATTTCAGAAGCAGTTAGTCCGATACCAATGGCAAAAACCATGGTTCCATGCGCGATTCGCTGTCCAAATGGCTGAGTTTTGCACCATTCTTCATCCATGTGATGCGGAAAAAAATCTCCGGTGTGTCCGGCGTGAACTACAAAATCGGTTTCAGTTATAGTTCTGCCTAATGTAACTCTTTTATCATCAAGCTGATAATCTTCAAAAAAGGTTGATTTAAAATACATATATTTTTTAGTTTTAAAGTCATGAAGTCATAAAGTCGAAAGTCTTAAAGTCGAAAGTCATAAAGTAGAAAATCATAAAGTCGAAAGTTCAGAGTCCATAATTTAAAGTCTAAAGAAAAATCACAGATTTTGTCATGCTATTGACTTTAGACTTTAGACTTTAAGACTAAATTGAAATTCCTCCGCTATTGCTGCTTATGTAGCAGGCTTCAACTACTTTCATAGTATCCAGAACATCCTGAACGCTTGCTAAAAGTTTAGAATCTGAACCTTCTTTAAAGCGCATTAAATTGGACATGGTTCCAATGAAAGCTTCAGGAAACCACGAACCTTCCAGCTCGATTTTTTTCCATTCATACGTACCTTTTTCATTTTCAATCGCATATTCAAAAATGTCAGGAAGTCCGTCAGGATAATTCATTAGTAAGCCCATTTTAGCTTTAATGGCGCCTTTTGTTCCTTCCCATTTAATGTAGCTTTCTTCGTGGTTTGGCCCAAAATGATGATCGTGATTCGTATTGATTACAACATGTTTGTCATCACCATAATCTAAAATAATCGTAGATCGGCTTGAAGAAAGTTTTTTAAGCGGATGTCTGGCTGTTTTGGCCATTACACCTTTCGGATTTCCTAAAAACGACCTGATGCAATCGATATAGTGAACACTGTGAAAAAGAATTTCCAATCTGGGATGTTCCTTAATCAACGGAAACAATTCCCACGGTGTGTTTACCGTTACTTTAAACTCAAAATCGTATAAATCGCCAATTAAATCTTCATTGATTATATATCTTGCGGCGCTTACAAAAGGAGAAAAACGAAGCTGGAAATTGATAGCAGCCACAAGGTTTTTTCTTTCGCATACAGCCACAATTTCTCTGGCCTGTGCCAGGTCATTTCCCATTGGTTTCTGAATTAAAACAGCAGCACCGTCTGGCAGCTGCTCTAATATTTCGATATATTGATCCGGTAAGACCGTAATGTCGTAAACCGCATTTGAAGGTGCGTTTTTAACAGCATCGGCTACATTTTCAAAAACATGTTTTATATCAAATTCTTTCGCTAAATCGTGTGCTTTTGCAATTGTTCTGTTTGTAATGCCAAAAACGGTAAAGCCTGCCATTTTATAAGCAGGCAGATGTGCATCTTTTACGATCCCGCTTGCGCCGATAATTACAATAGGCTGTCCTGTTTCGGGCAGTAGAGGTTTGTACGGAATATTCATTTTTTATATGTTTTTTGAATTTAGTCAAGCCGAAAACTTTGTCAAAGTTGATGAGCCTGATTAATTCGTTAATTTTTCAATATTTTGCTGCGTTTCTTCTAAAAGAGTTTTCGACGGAATATCCGTTTCAATCGCTTTTAAAACCATTTGGTCTATCAATTCGGTGACTTTTGGCCAGATTGGTGTCTGCGGAAGCGTAAGCGCATTTTCATGCAGCATTTCCAGTTTATGATAATAGGGAATGAGCTCGTTGATTTCAACATCATTCCAGGTCGATTTTCTGCAGCCAATTCCGCCTTCAGTTGTCAATAATTTATCGCTTTTTGCAGTTGTTGCAAATCTTAAAAAATCATAAGCGAGGGATTTATTTTTACTGCCAATACCAATGGTGTAAAGCCAATACACATTCAGAGAAGCCGTTTTGTGATTTTCATCGTGCGGAAGTTCTGCAATATCAACTCTGCCTTTAACTTTCGATTCGTCTATTACTTCGCACATCGAAGCAAATCCGAACCAGTTAATTGCCATTGCGGCCTGTCCTTCGGCGAAAGCCATACCAGCTTCAACAGAGCCAAAATTCTTTGAACCCGGATGAACTGCTTGCGTATTGTTAACTATCTTTCTATAATAATCCAAAGCTTCAACTGCCTGATTATGATTGATGTTGATTTTATTCTGATCCTTTAAAAGAGATCCGCCACGGGTCCATAACTGCAGGCAAAAATCGAAAACCATATTGTGTCCGTCAGGATAATTAGCAAAAACACAGCCGTATAAATCGCTTTCCGGCCGATTAAAAAATGAAGCGATTTGGGTGAATTGCTCCCAGCTTTTTGGAGGGAACAATTCGTAACCAAATTGTTTTTTAAAATTTTCTTTTTCGGTTAAATCTTCAAATAAATCTTTTCTGTAAATAAGACATTCCGGACCATCATGAAATGGAAGTCCGTAAATTCCATTATTGATGTGCTGTAAATTTAATAATGACCGATGCCAGCCTTCGGGGTAATTCTCAGGTGGATTTTGACTGATAAAAGAAGTTAAATCCAGAACCGCTTTTTCATTTGCAGCATCAAAAATCCAATCTGTATTTAAGTGTGCAATATCCCAGTTTCCGTTTTTTAAACCTTTTTTTGTAATGGTCTGTTCATAAAGATCATGCAGTTCCATTGGAATCATTTCAACCTCTGTCTGAATATTATTTTTTATACAAAAGGCATCCCAAAGTTTTTGCAGTGTGCTTTCAAAAGGAGAAAATTTTCTAACGGCGATTCTGAACTTTTCCATGATCTATGCTATAAATTCTTTTATAATTCGCTCGTTATCCTGTCCTAGTTTTGGAGATCCTTTACCAGATGTAAAATATTCGCCATCAATTTTTATTGGGCATCTTGTCGTTTTATACGAGTATCCGTCAAGCATTTCAACTTGCTGGGTAAACTCTAAAACTTTGAAACCGTCTTCATTAAAAAGTTGTTCATAGTTTAAAACTCCGGCACACCAAATATCAGCAGGTTCTAAAATATCAAGCCAAAACCGGGTTTCCTGTTTTAGAAGATGAGAAGCCAAAATATTTTTTATTTCGTCTCTGAGTGTAAATTTATTCTCCGGAAACTGTAATAATTCATCGCATTTTAAAAGTGAAGCCAGAACCGGAATCGAACCCATTGCCAGTGCTAAATAGCCGTTTTTGGTTTGGTAAATTCCGTACGGCGCGCCTAAATAAGCATGTGCATTATTGGTTTTGGTGCGAACCGGAAGCTGCCCACCATCATTAAAAAACGTCGTAATAGTTTCAAACTGAAAATCAAAAGCCGATTCCAGCATACTAACCTGAACCGTTCCGCCAATGTTTTGTGTTGCTTTACGATATAAAGCCGCTAAAATTCCCTGCGCCAAATGCGCTCCGGCGAGCATATCGACAATTGATAATCCCATTGGTACCGGACCGTCTTCCTGATTGCCGCTCAGCCATGTTAAAGCGGTTAATGATTGCAATAACAAATCCTGTCCGGGTAAATCTTTAAGTTGCGGATGATTTCCGAAACCAGAAATTGAAGCGTAAACTACATTCGGGTTTACAGCTTTTACATCTTGATAACTTAAACCGATGCGTTCCATAACTCCGGGTCTGAAATTATGCATGACAACATCAGCTTTTGCCAGTAGTTTTTTTAATTTTTGAAGTTCCTCGGGCTGTTTAAAATCAATGGCAAAAGATTCTTTATTTCTGTTTATGGTATGAAAAACAGACGATTCGCCATTCATAATTAAATCCGAAGTATATAAAGTACGGCAGATATCTCCAGTTCCTGGTTTTTCAATTTTTATAACGCGTGCACCCAGATCAGCTAGCCTGAGACTGGCAGAAGGTCCCGAAAGAAACTGACTGAAATCTACTATCAAATAATCTTCTAATGGTTTCATTTTTTTTGTTTAACCGTTTTTTTTGTTTAACCGTTTAATCGTTTATTTGTTTAATCGTTTATTTGTTTAACTGTTTATTTGTTTAACTGTTTATTTGTTTAACTGTTTATTTGTTTAATCGGTGAATCGATTAAACGATTAAACGATTCACCGATTAAACAAAAAACGATTTACCGAATAAACTCTTCATGTATTGTCACATTATCCTGACCTACTTTTGGTGCTGCTTTTTCACTGAATAATACTTTACCGTCAAGCTGAATCGGACTTCGGGTTGTAACCAAACTTTCGCCATCTGAATTTTTTACGATTTGTTTTAACTGTAAATCCTCAACAAAAGGCTGTTGGTCTAAAGTTTCATAATCGAATACTTTTCCGCACCAAATACCTTGTTTTTGCAATAATTCCAACCAGTAATCTGCTTTTTGTGTCAGAAGTTTTTCGGCTAAAATTTCCCTGATTTCGTCTCTTTTTTCAAACCAGAGATGTTTATCAGTATATTGCGAAAGATCAACGCCAAGTGTATTTCCTATAAAAAGTAAATCGCCCATTGCCAGCGAAATATAATCGTCTTCTGTTTTGTAAACGCCATACGGTGCGCTTAAAAAAGCATGTGCGCTTCCTTTTACATCACCGCGTTCCGGTTGTTGTCCGCCATCATTTAAAAATGAAGTAATGGCTTCAAACTGCACATCTAAAATAGATTCCAGTAAACTAACTTCAACCAAAACACCTTTTTCTGTTTTAGCTCTTTTTAAAAGTGCTGCTAAAATTCCCTGTACAAAATGATTTCCGCACATTAAATCGGCGACAGCCAGACCAAACGGAACCGGTCCCTGACTCTTGCGTCCGCTTAACCAGCTTAAACCCGAAAGGGACTGTAAAAGCAAATCTTGTCCCGGTTTTTTGGCCCACGGACCTTTATCTCCGTATCCTGTTATGGTTCCGTATACTATTTTTGGATTAATGGTAAGTGTAGTTTCAAAGTCCAAACCAATTTTTTCCATAACGCCCGGTCTGAAATTATGCGTCATAATATCAGCCTTCTGGATTAGTTTTTTGATTAAAACCAAATCATCGGGATTTTTTAAATCGGCTGCAAAAGATTCTTTATTTCTGTTAATAGTATGAAACAAAAGACTGCTGTCATCAACAAAAAGATCTTTTATGCTTAACTGACGACAGGCTTCTCCTTTTACCGGACGTTCGATTTTGATGACACGCGCACCTAAATCGGCTAACTTTAATCCGGCGGAAGGGCCCGCCAAAAACTGGCAGAACTCTAATACAATTAATCCTTCTAATGGTTTCATGAATGCTGTAATTTTAAAGATTCGGCGTAAAGCGCATTCATTTCTTCCAAAACTAAATCTTCGTTACCGCCATTAATCAAATAATTACGAACAACATCGCCCGCATGATCCTGAAAATGCATGTGTCCTGAATATCGGGGTCTTAAAAATGCTCTTTGTAAAGCCGGAAGTGTATTTTTAAAATAATTATTTGTGATTGAATTAAGTCTTTCGTTTTTCCAGGCCTGTAAATGTCCCGGCTGGCCTCCGTTATCGGCAAAAATATGCTGCTGTGTATGCGATGAACCTGTAAACTCGGCATAACGAATCGCTTCCGGAATATGCTTGCTGAAAGAAGATACCGCTAATCCTGTTCCGCCAAGCGAACTAATCATTGGCGCATTATTCAGTTTTACCAGATCATAAAAATGAAGCAGGTTTTTGCTGTAACCCGCTCTCGAATAATTTGAATATCCGTAAGCAAAAGGGCAGTAGGCTATTTCGTCAGAATTTACCATCGCTTCGTAAACCTGAATAGGATTTCGGTTAAAATTTTCAGGATCAATTAATTGTGCCAATTCCCGAAACATTTGTAATGCTTCTTTTCCTTTTTGAGGAGAAATAACCTTTTCTTCAGTTTGAAATGGCGCTTCGCCTAAACTGCAACAAAACATATAAAAACTCATTAATACATCTACCGGAATTCCGGCAAAGGCAGCCAATCCTTTTTTGGCTAAAGCCAATAAATCATCGTATGTTTGAGGAACTTCAATTCCTTTCTTTTCCAGAATATCCAAACGTGCAGCGGCAACCGGAGTGGCAGCATCAATTGGCAGCGCCCATAATTTATTGCTGAAAACATAACTTCCGTATGATTTTCCGACAGTATTAATTTCCTGATCCTGAATGTAATCTGCAGGTAAATAATCCGAAAGAGGAAGAATAGCTTTGGTATGCGCACCAAAACCCGTCCACGGATGATCGATAACCAGTAAGTCAAATCTTTTGGCAAGATCTTCGATTGAAGCATCTGCAAATTCCTGCAGGCTTCTTTTCTCCCAGGTGATTTCGATTTCAGGATTTAATTCGGTAAAACGTTGTGCCGTTGCAGTCATTGGCAACAAACCTCTTGTATGATTCCACGTTATGCCTTTTAGTAATTTCATTGGATATATTATTGGTATAAGTAATAGTAGAAATAATAAATGTAAATTTTACAATTACAAAATTATAAATAAGATTGAAATGACCAAGAAAATGTAACTTTTTACATTGATTTTTTTGATAAAAGTTTTGAACAAGGCTTTATTTTTTACAAAGCGAATAAAAAATGTTATAATTTATTAAAGAATGATCATTTTATTATAAAATTAAAAAAATAAAATGCGTATTTTGTTTTAATCGATTACATTTGTAATTGTGCTTTTTACATTTATTATTTTAGTATAAATGTTTTTAGTCTCAATTTGAATTCTATAATACTAAATACCATTACAAATGTTTTCATTACAAAATAAAAAAGCAGTTATAACAGGAGGCGGAAGCGGAATTGGAAGAGCGATTGCTGTCTTGTTTGCTAAACAGGGAGCCGAAGTTCATATTATTGATTTGTCTATCGAAAGTGCGCAGGATGCTGTTGACGAAATTAAAAATGCAGGAGGGAATGTGTTTTCGTATGCATGTAATGTTTCCAGTCAGGCTGATGTAAAAGCTGTTTTTGAAAAAATAGGCAGCATTAATATTCTAATTAATAATGCCGGAATTGCAAATGTTGGAAAAGCAGACACTACTTCTGAAGCTGATTTTGACCGTGTGATGGATGTAAATGTAAAAGGAGTTTATAACTGTTTATACGCCGCGATTCCGCAGTTCCGACTTTCAAATGGCGGTGTTATTTTAAACATGGCGTCGATTGCGGCATGGGTTGGAATCTCTGACCGTTTTGCCTATTCTACCGCTAAAGGCGCTGTTATGGCTATGACTTTGTCTGTTGCTAGAGATTATTTAAGTGAAAATATCAGATGTAATTCTATTTCTCCTGCAAGGGTTCACACGCCTTTTGTGGATGGTTTTATTTCTAAAAATTACGCCGGAAAAGAAGAGGAAATGTTTGATAAACTTTCAAAATCACAGCCAATCGGCCGTATGGGAAAACCGGATGAAATCGCCGCTCTGGCTCTCTATTTATGCAGTGAAGAAGCAGGTTTCATCACCGGATGCGATTACCCAATTGATGGAGGATTTATTAAGCTTAATAATTAAAAAGACACTAAGGTTCTAAGCTGCTAAGATTCTAAGAAAAAAACCTTAGAACCTTAGTTCCTCAGCACCTTAGCACCTAAAAAAAATATAAAATAAATTAGAAAGTTACTAAAGGACTAAGAAACAAGATAAAAAAAAACTTAGAACTTCAGACCCTTAGCAACTTAGAACCTTAAAAAAAAATACAATGAAATTAATACGTTTTGGAGAAATCGGAAAAGAAAAACCTGGAGTTATAATTGGTGAAAAAAGATATGATGTTTCCTCAATCGTTTCAGACTTTAATGAAAACTTTTTTGAAGAAAACGGTTTAGAAAATTTACAAAAAGCTTTAGAAAGCAATCCTTCTCTACCAGAAATTGATGCAAATGTGCGTTTAGGTTCTCCGGTAGCCAGACCTTCAAAAATAATCTGTATTGGATTGAATTATGTGGATCACTGTTTAGAAACAAATGCTCCAATCCCTGCAGAACCTATTATCTTTTTTAAATCTACAACCTCTTTATGCGGGCCAAACGATGATCTGATCATTCCCAAAAACAGTGAAAAAACCGACTGGGAAGTAGAATTAGCTTTTGTTGTAGGTAAAAAAGCTAGTTATGTTGAAGAAGCCGAAGCTCTTGATTATGTTGCCGGATATGCTTTACTGAATGATTACAGTGAAAGAGCATTTCAGTTAGAGCGCGGCGGTCAATGGGCAAAAGGAAAAGGGAGCGATACTTTTGCGCCTCTTGGACCATTTTTGGCTACAAAAGATGAAGTTGCAGATGTAGATAATCTTAAGATGTGGCTGACTGTCAATGGTAAAAAATATCAGGACAGCAACACATTAAACTTAGTTTTTAAAATTCCTTATTTAGTGCATTATTTAAGCCAGTTTATGACTTTGCTTCCGGGCGATATCATTAGTACAGGAACGCCTCCGGGAGTTGGTTTGGGGATTAAACCAGATCCTGTTTATATTAAAGCCGGTGATGTTATCGAACTTGGAATTGAAGGTTTGGGAACAAGTAAACAAACGGCCGTAGCTTACAAAAAGTAATTTTTAAAAAAACTGAAGATGAAATTTATTGTATGCGAAAAACCACAGGAATTTCAATTAAAAGAAAAAGAAATTCCCGAACCAAAAGAAGGCGAAGTTCTATTGAAAATCAAGAGAATTGGAATCTGCGGAACTGATATTCACGCTTTTGGCGGAACACAGCCTTATTTTGAATATCCAAGAATTCTGGGCCACGAACTGGCGGCAGAATATGTAAAAGGAAATGCAGCAGGTTTTAAACTGGGCGATAAAGTAACTTTTATTCCGTATTTCAACTGCGGAAAATGCGTGGCCTGCCGAAACGGATTAACCAACTGCTGTGTAAATATTAAAGTTTTTGGAGTACATATTGACGGTGGAATGGCTGAATATGTTACCATTCCGAAACAATATTTATTACACGGGCAGGGATTAGATTATGATGAACTGGCTTTGGTTGAACCACTTGCCATTGCAGCACATGGTGTAAGAAGAGCGGCGGTTAAACCAACAGATACTGTTTTGGTAATGGGAGCAGGACCAATTGGAATTGGCTTGATTCAGTTTGCTAAAATTGCCGGAGCGAAAGTTATCGTAATGGATATCAACGATTACCGATTAAACTTCTGTAAAACTGAATTAAACGCTGACGAAACTATAAATCCATTAAATGACGATGTGGCGGCTAAACTCGCTGAATTGACCAACGGAGATATGGCCAATGTGGTAATTGATGCGACAGGAAACCAAAAGGTGATGAACAGTGCTTTCAATTATATTTCGCATGGCGGAAGATTTGTTTTGGTTGGACTTCAAAAAGGAGAATTGAGTTTCAGTCATCCTGATTTTCATAAAAGAGAATCAACATTGATGAGCAGCCGAAATGCTACTATTGAAGATTTTGAATATGTAATGAAATGTCTGAAAGAAGGAAAAATCGATCCGAAAAAATACATTACCCACAGAACCAGTTTTTCTGAAATGATTACTGATTTTGAGAATCTGGTAGATCCTAAAAACAATGTAATCAAAGCTTTAATTGAAATTGAGTAAGAGTATATTATAAAGTACTGTTTGTCATCCTGACGAAGGATCTTCGCAAGTAACTCTGCAAAGATTTTGATTTAGCTTGTCGAGTTTCTCGCGAAGATCCTTCCTTCGTCAGGATGACAAAAATGAGAGGAAAAAATAAACACATAGAAGCATAGACTTTTTATTTTGCTTAAAAGAATAAGGAAAAAACTAGTTTCTTAACACTAACTATGTATGTTAATGCAAGTGAAACGCTTTTTATGAGTTTTCAAAAACGATGCTTCTATGTGTTTAAAAAATCTAACTACTATTAAACTTTAAATAACCACAAGAAATGGAATTAAATTTAAAAAATAAAATTGTTGTCGTTTCCGGTTCGGCCGGTAAAGAGGGCAGTATTGGCGAGACAATCATTAACCGTTTGGCAGATGAAGGCGCTATTCCGGTTTTGGTTGACAGAAATGCAAGAGGTTTCGCTTACGCGGAAAATCTGCAGAAAAAGGGAATTGATTCTTTATTCGTTCAGACAGACGTAACTGATCCGGTAGAAATCGAAAATGCGGTTAAAACCATTGCAGCAAAATACGGAAGAATCGATGCAGTTATTAATAATGTAGGAGTTAATGACGGTGCAGGTTTAGATGCAACTTACGAAGAGTTTATGGATTCTTTAAAACTGAATGTAGTAAGTTATTTTCTATTGGTAAAATATGCACTTCCGTATTTAAAAGAATCAAAAGGAAATATTTTGAATATCGGTTCAAAAGTGGCTTTAACAGGTCAGGGCGGAACTTCTGGTTACGCTGCTGCAAAAGGAGGCGTTTTAGGACTTACGAGAGAATGGGCAGTCGATTTAATTCAGTTTGGAATTCGCTCGAATGCCATCATTATTGCTGAAAGTTATACACCTGCATACGAAGACTGGATTAAAACACTGGCAGACGGCGAAACTGTTTTAAAGAAAATCAACAAAAGTATTCCGTTTGAAAGCCGAATGACTAAAACAGAAGAAATTGCAGACACAGCACTTTTTATCATTTCAGAAAAATCATCGCACACTACAGGACAATTTGTTTTTGTTGACGGTGGTTATGTGCATTTAGATCGTGCATTAATCAGCGATGTAAACTAAAAAAGTATGGGCAGTCGAATAGATTCTCATCAGCATTTCTGGAAATTTGATCCTGTTAGAGACAGCTGGATTGATGAAAGTATGGCGGTAATTCAAAAAGATTTTCTGCCTGAAGATCTTCTTCCATTATTAAAAGAAAATCAATTTGAAGGCTGTGTTGCTGTACAGGCTAGTCAGTCTGAAGAAGAAACGAACTTTTTGCTGGATCTGGCTTCAAAAAATGATTTTATAAAAGGAATCGTGGGATGGGCTGATCTTCAAAATGAAAATATTGAAGAACGTTTACGTCATTTTTCTTCTTATAAAAAATTAAAAGGTTTTCGTCATGTAGTTCAGGGCGAAGTCGATGATTTTATGTTTGGTGCAGCATTTCGTAACGGAATAAAGGCTTTAAAAAAATTTGATTTTACTTATGATATTTTAATTTTCCACCGTCAGCTGCCGGCTGCAATCAGTTTGGTAAAAGATTTTCCGGAACAGAATTTTGTCATAGATCATATTGCAAAACCGGATATTAAATCTGGAGAAATTGATTTGTGGAAAAAAGGCATTGAAGAAATTGCAAAATACAATAATGTATGGTGTAAAGTATCAGGAATGGTCACAGAAGCCAACTGGAAAAACTGGAAACCAGAAGATTTAAAACCGTATCTGGATGTTATTTTCGAGAACTTTTCAGCTGATAAAATCATGTACGGATCAGACTGGCCGGTTCTCAATATAGCTTCGGATTATAATGAAGTTGTAAAAACTTTAGAAAATTATATTTCTAAATATTCAGTTGAAGATCAAAATAAAATTTGGTATGAGAATGCTAATGAGTTTTATAAATTGAACAGATAATTTTTCAGCCACAGATTAAAAGGATTAAAATGATTAAAAATCTGTGAAATCCTTTTAATCTGTGGCTAAATATTACTGTTTCAAAACATCCGCATCAGGCGCCCATTTCTTCTGCCATGCCGGATATTTTTTCAAAGCTTTTTCGGGTTTATCAGTATACCATGCATAACCGCTTCGTCTTTCTCTGCTTACTTCTGCCAAAGAATATAATAATTGGCTGTCACGATCGCTAAAGAGTGGTTTATGCGTTTTCAGTTCATAATAACGAGTCCAGATTGGAGGCGCTGTTGTATCGGTTACGACACGTACATCATTGGTGATTTTTTTATATTTCGATTCCATTTCCGGAGCTTTAAAACTTTCAACTCTTGTATTGTAGATTTTAGAATCCTGAAACCATTTTACGGCACTTTGCACCGAATTGATAATCTTTTGATCCGGATTATCAATTGCCATCAAAAACAAAACAACATCTACACTTTCGGCATTACAAATACTTGGCGGTTCAAATTTACGTGCCCACGCAGGCAGTAATGTTATTTCATCGTGCTGCTGGCACCATGCAGTCAGTTTTCCATTATCGACAATCTGCATTTTTAAAATACAGTCAATTCCTTTTTGGTAAGATGCCGTTACTTTTTCTCTTGTTTTTTGATCGATAAAAACATAATCAGCATCATTGTTGACTATTTTCTTCAACAAATTCATAATTCCCATATAAGCTCCGTCATTAAAAGTAATATGCCGGCTGTAACCTTTCTCCAACGGAAAATATTGTGGCCAGCCTCCATTGTCATACTGTGCTTCCAAAATAAAATCAATTCCTTTTAAAACACCTTCCATATATTTGGTTTCTTTCGTTAAAGTATAAACCTGTGCCAGATAATGAACATGAGTATAGGTCGTTTCATTGTCAAAAGTTGTATGCAGAATAGATTTCGTTTTTATAACGGTATCAATTTGTGCCGGTGTAAGAATGGCTTTCATGTCGTAATTCTTTGGCCATCCGCCATTATTACGCTGAAATAGCAAGATATTATCGGCGATTTTGGCATACTCGTTTTCAGCATATTGCGGCTGGTCAGGAGCGGGATTTACTATATTAGACGCATCTTTAATGTGATACCAATGATTAGTGCCGTCTGTAAAAGGTTTTGTACTGATTATGGATTTTTCTTCTTTGGCATTTTGTGCATTTATATGAAGCAATGAAAGAACACAAAGACTTAGAACAACGGCTTTTGAACTATTTATAAATTTCATTTAAGATTGCGATTAAAATTTTACAACACCTTTTTGAACATCATTTCCGATAACTGTTGTTTTCGAAAAATTAATAGATGAACCACTCAAATCAATACTTTTACTCACTGCACCATTAATTGTAATAATGTTTGTTGAAGCAGGATTAAATTCAATATTTTTTAAAGAAAGATTTTTAGTATTATAAATTTCAAAAGCATTTTTAGCTTGAATATCCAATTTGGCATTGCTGATTTTAATTCCGTCAGCATCGATTATAGAAAAGCCTTTTTGTGATTTTGCAGTTAAATTTAAAATCTCAATATTTTCCAGATTCATCTCCGGGAGACCTTGTAAAAATACCGCCTGCTGCGCCCCTTTAATCGTAATATTTTTGATTGAAATATTTTTAAACTGAGGTGTTTCTTCGTTTACCGGAACTAATTTTGTGCTTACAGTATTACCGCCTTCCGCCAGCGTTTCAGCGATCGATTTTCCTCCATAATACAAATCAAAAGAAATCGCCTGAGACGGAATATCAGTCATATAAACATCTGAGATAAAGATATTTTCTACGATACCGCCGCGACCGCGTGTACTTTTGAAACGAAGACCAACATCGGTTCCCATAAAAGTACAGTTTGAAACATGTAGGTTTTTTACACCGCCCGACATTTCGCTTCCAACTGTTACACCCCCATGACCATGATACACGATATTGTTTTTCACAATAATATTTTCGCAGGCAGCACCTCTGTCACGGCCATCTTTGTCTTTTCCGGATTTAATACAAATAGCATCATCACCAACATCAAAACTGGAATTTTCAATGATAACATTTTTACAGGATTCCACGTCCAATCCGTCACCATTTTGAGAAAACCACGGATTGCGAACGGTTATATTTCGAATGATTAAATCTTCAATTAGTAAAGGATGAATGTTCCAGGCCGGTGAATTCTGAAAAACCGGCCCATCAAAAAGTACTCTTTTACTATTTTGGATACTCACTAAAACCGGACGCAGAAAATCGTGAATCGCCTCAAAATCTTCCTTTGTTTTTAAGTCATGACGAATGTTCTGATCGGCACCTTTCGCACCTTTCAAATATTGCTCAGACGGATACCAGCTGTCTTTTTTCTCATTTAAAACACCTCCTGAAGCCACAAACTTTTTCCATTGCTCATCGGTTAATTTACTTTTTTTAACCTGCCTCCAGGCTTCACCGGAACCATCCCAAACGCCGTTTCCGGTAAAAGCTACGTTTTCTAAATTTTTTCCATAAATGGGAGAAATACAGCGCCAGGTATTTAAACCTTCAAAACTGGTTTCAATAATTGGATATAAAGTTTTATCTGTAGAAAATTTAATCAAAGCACCAGTTTGGGCATGCAGCTCAATATTACTTTTTAGAATAATTGGACCTGTCAGCCAGATTCCGGGAGGAATAATGACTTTTCCACCGCCTTTTTTAGAAACAGCATCAATTGCATCTGCAAAAGCTTTGGTATTCAAAACATCTCCGCCGTTTACCGCACCAAAATCTTTAATATTCACACTATTATTCGGAATGACAGGTTCGTTGACTTTTGGCATTTTAAATTCAATACCTTTATAAGTATCGTAAGAATCTAAATTTTGAGCAGTAAGAGTAGAACAACCTGCCAGCAAAAATGTTAAAGCCAGAATGAAGTGAAGAAGTGGTTTGGTTTTCATGTTAGTAGTTTTATATTGATTTTTTTATTGATGCCGAAATTAATATCCAACATAAATAAGAAAATGTAATTGTAATCGATTACACAAATCTATTAAAAAAAGTTTATAAAAGAAATTTCATTGGATTAAAATTGTTTTGCCACGGATTAAAGAGATTAAAATGATTTTTTTTCTAAAATGTTTGCCACGAATTACACGAATTGCACTAATTTTTATCTTAATGAAATATTGAAATTTACTTTTTAAAAAAATATGTAGGCAATAAAATATGTGAAAATCCTTTAATCTGTGGCAAAATAAATTAGTGCAATTTGTGTAATTCGTGGCGAAAAAAAACTCAGACAGGAGGGTACAGGATGCCTATAATTTTATATTCCTTTAAATTGTCCCAATTATTTGACTAAAGTGTTAAAAATACATTTATTTGCAAAAATACTGCCATTTAAATTAAATGCTTTATAATTTTATTCCAAGAAAATAATCAAAAACCTAAGTAATGCTCCTGAATACTTTTACCAAAATATTAATCGTTTTTCTCTTAGTCTGCACTTCGTTTTCTATAAATGCGGCTGAAATTTGGGTTTCCCCGAAAGGCAATGATAAAAATTCAGGTACAAAAGAAAGTCCGCTGGCAACGATTCATATGGCAATTCGAAAAGCCAGAGAATTACGCCGACTAAAAGATGGGTCTGTAAAAGATGGTATTCGAATTGTCGTAATGGACGGAACATATTATTTAAACGAACCATTATTTGTGAGACCAGAAGATTCCGGAACTCCAGAAAGCCCGACGACGATTATTGCCGATGCGAATGCAAAACCAATCATAAGCGGTGGTGTCGAAATTAAAAACTGGACAAAATCTACAACCGTAATAAACGGACTTAAAAAAGGTACTGTCTGGGTTGCCGATGCTCCAAAAAAAGCAGGAAGTCTGATTGATTACAGACAACTTTGGGTAAACGGAAAAAAAGCTGTTCGTGCCAAAAACACAGCCGGAACTACAATGGAACGTATTTTATCGTGGGATCATCAGGGCGAAACATGCTGGATTCCGTTTAAAGATAAATCGGTTAAGTTTGAGCCCGGAATGGAAATGTTTATCGTGCAATGGTGGTCTACGGCTAATCTTCGAATCAAAAATATTGAAATTGTTAAAGACAGCGCCAAGCTTTCTTTTGAACAGCCGGAAAGTCGTATTCAAAGTGAGCATCCTTGGCCGGCTCCGTGGATTTCTAAAAATAACGGAAATTCGGCTTACTTCTTAAACAATGCTTTTTCACTTTTAAACGATCCTGGAGAATGGTATTTAGACAAAAAAAATGCTAAAATCTATTATATTCCGAGAGAAGGAGAAGACATTAATTCAGTAAAAGTTATTGCGCCGGTTTTGGAAAATCTGGTAGAAATAAAAGGAACAATTGATTCGCCTGTTCATCATTTTAATTTTGGCGGCATTTCTTTTCAATACAGCAACTGGCTTCGTCCTTCACAACAAGGACACGTGCCTTTGCAGGCGGGATTGTATCTTTTGGATGCTTATAAACTAAAAGAACCGGGAACACCAAATCAGGCGAATTTAGAAAATCAGGCTTGGGTAGGAAGACCTCGTGCTGCGGTTGAAATAAATTATTCAAATTACATTCAGTTTGAATCGTGTCGTTTTGAGCATTTGTCTTCAACTGGTTTGGATTTAAATAAAGGAACGAATCACAATACCGTAAAAGGAAATTTATTCAAAGATATTGGCGGAAGTGCCATAAATGTTGGGATTTTCTCTGAAGAACCTTTTGAAGCACATTTGCCTTTGTTCATAAAAGATGAAAGAGAAATGTGTTCGGACGAAGTGATTGCCGATAATATGATTACAAACGTAACCAACGAAGATTGGGGAACTTTGGGAATTGCTGCAGGTTTTGTTCGAAATATTACGATTGAACACAATGAGATTTCAGACGTTTCGTATTCTGGAATTTCGATGGGATGGGGCTGGACGCACACGCCAAACGTGATGCAGAACAATAAAATTCTGGCGAATAAAATTCATCATTATGCCAAACATCTTCATGATGTAGCGGGAATTTACACGCTTTCGGCTCAGCCAAACAGCCAAATTGAAGAAAATTATATTGACAAAGTTTACAATAGTCCTTATGCGCACGATCCGTTTTTATGGCTGTATTTGTATACCGATGAAGGTTCTGAAGGTTTTACGATCAAAAACAACTGGATTGCCGAAAAGAAAATCCTGAAAAACCATAACGGTCCAAAAGGAAATATCTGGGAAAACAATGATCCGTACGTAAGCACGAAAATTAAAGAGAATGCGGGAATCAGAGCGCCTTACAAAGATTTGGAAAAAGAAGTTGTAATTGACGAAAAATGGGGATTGCAGGAAATGCCAAAACCGTATGCGATTGAATTAATCGGAAATGATTTTGATATCGAAAGAATCAAATCGACTTTAACAGGTTTCAGAATCGTAGGTCAGGAATTGTACCAATGGAAAAATCATCTGGTGATTTACGGAAAAATGAATCAGCCGGAAAGAACGAAACGAAAACTAGCAGGCGCTTTTCCTTATTTACAAATAAAAATCTATGAAGATCTGGTTTACGATTTCCAAAATTTCGAAAGATGTAAAGATTCAAAACCGGCATCAGACTGGGAAAATATTGTGCTGACAGCGAATCTTCCTGCGGATGAAAAATTGCAGAAAGAATATATAGAGTATCACAAAACACAATTCGAAAAATGGCCGGAAGTTGCCAAAGGTTTCTGTAATGCCGATTTCCAGCAATTGCAAGTCTTTAAAAACGAAAGACAATTGATCCTGGTAATCAGTATTCCGAAAGGTGAAAATCTGGATAAACTAAATCCAAAAACAACACAAAATAATCCGCGTGTAGACGACTGGAACGCTTTAATGAAAAAATACCAATCCGGAATCGAAGGCACAAAACCAGACGAAACGTGGATTTTCTTAAACAAAGTGAACGTCGAAGAGAAAAAGTAGAAAAAAGAACAAAGAAGCAAGACTTTAGAAAAAATATAAATCTGCTCAATCTGCATAATCTGCGAGAGACAAATCTATCCCGAGGCTTCGGGACTAAAATCAACAATCTAAAATAACCACAAAACCAATGTTAAAAATAGCCATTCTGGGACTTGGAGAAGGACGAAGCACGATGTCGGCCGCTTTGGAAAGTTCAAAATTAGAACTTGTAAAAGTATGCGACAGAAATGAAGAAATCTGCAGGCAGAGAGCAAAAGAATTTGATTTTCATTCGTATACCACCAATTACGATGATTTATTAAACGATGCATCTATTGATATTATCGCGATTTATACGCCCGATCATTTGCATGCACAACACGTAAAACAAGCTTTATTGCACGGGAAACATGTTGTTTGCACAAAACCTTTTATCGATGATCTTTCGGATGCTAAGGAATTATTAGAATTAAGTAAATCGACAGGCAAAAAAGTTTTCATTGGTCAAAGTTCACGTTTCTTCGAACCAGCAAAAAGACAAAGAGCCGATTACGAAGCTGGATTAATAGGTGATTTAATTACGATTGAAGCCCAATACCACGCCGATCACAGATGGTTTTTAAAGAAAGAATGGTCTTTGTTGCAGTCTTTCAAATGGTTGTACGGCGGATTAAGTCATCCTGTAGATTTCATCAGATGGTATTTGCCGAACATTCAGGAAGTGATGGGTTACGGAATGATCAGCAGTAACGGACAATCAGCTGGATTGAAAAATGAAGATACCATGCACTTTATTTTCAAAGCTACAGACGGCAGAATTGCACGTGTAAGTGGTGTCTATACTTCGCCAACGCAGCCTGCACAACGCGACAGTGGAATGAGTACGATTTTGAGAGCCACAGAAGGCGCAAGTCAGGCCGATTATCACGAATTGCGTTATGCGGTTACCGATAAAACGGGCGAAGAAAAAGTAATTACCTGGGGCGACAGCACTTTAAAATATTATTTCCGTTTTGAAGGACAAAGTCATCACGGCGGGGAATATCAGAATTATTTAGAATATTTCGCAGACAGTATCGAACAGAATTTCGAAGCGTATCCAAACATGGAAGAAGGAATTGGAACCGTAGCTTTATTACAAGCGATGGACAAATCACTGCAAACTGGAATGCCGGTTAAAATTGCCGATATTCTTAACGAATACGGACTATGAACAGTATCTACGATAAATTAACGACGCTCGATTTTGTAATCGTAGCCGTATATCTGGTGGCTTTATTGGTCATTGGTTATGTGGTAAGTATGAAGCAGAGAAAGAAAAACGAAACGCTTTTTCTGGCCGGAAATTCCTTAAACTGGTACAGCATCGGGTTTAATATGTGGGGAACCAATGTTGGGCCGTCTTCGCTTTTGGCTTTTGCGAGTATTGGTTACGCAACCGGAATTGTAGCCGGAAATTTCGAATGGTACGCTTTTGTGTTTTTACTGCTTTTGGCGATGGTTTTTGCACCGCGTTACATTGCGAGTAAAGTCAGCACGATGCCCGAATATATGGGAAAACGCTACGGCGACAGCACACAGAATATTCTGGCTTGGTACGCTTTGGTAAAAATTTTAGTAAGCTGGCTGTCTTTAGGATTATTCAGCGGAGGCGTTTTGGTGCGTCAGATTTTGGGAATTCCGATGTGGCAGAGCGTTACCGTTTTAGTGATTTTCTCCGGAATTTTCACTTTTGCCGGCGGATTAAAAGCAATTGCCAAAGTCAACGTTTTTCAAATGATTCTATTGATTTTTGTTTCATTAACCCTTTCGTATTTAGGATTGCAAAAAGTGGGCGGAATCGAAGCTTTAGCCTCAAAAACACCATCTAATTTTTGGAATTTAGTGCGCCTGTCTGATGATGCACATTACCCGTGGCCGGCAATTTTGTTAGGATATCCCGTGGCCGCAGTAGCTTTTTTCTGTACCGATCAATCGATGGTGCAGAGTGTTTTGGGAGCTAAAAATCTAGAACAGGGACAATTGGGTGTAAACTTTATCGGATGGCTGAAAGTAATGGCGCTTCCGTTGTTTATTTTACCCGGAATTTTGTGTTACGCCTTATATCCTGAATTGGGCGAAAACTCCGATTTGGCTTATATGACAATGGTTACCAATCTTTTCCCAAGCGGCATGAACGGTTTGGTAATCTGCGTTATGATTGCAGTTTTGGTGGGAACAATTGGTTCTTCGCTAAATGCTTTGAGCACCGTTTTTACGAATGATATTTATGTAAAGAAAATCAACCCGATGGCGACGATTAAAGACCAGATTAGAATTGGTCGTTTAACGATAGCAGTTGGTTGTCTATTTGCAATTCTGATTGCCGTTGCGATTGACAATATCAAAGGACAAAATTTATTCAACATCTTTCAGGCGGTTTTAGGATTTCTGGCGCCTTCGTTATCTGTTGTTTTCCTGTTGAGTGTTTTCTGGAAACGCACTACCAAAAAAGCCGTAAACTTTACTTTATCATGGGGTTCTGCGTTTAGTCTTTTCGTTGGCGTTTTGTATCTATGGATTTTCCCTGCCGATAAATATCCGGTTTGGCCTCACTTTTTATTGATTTCATTTTACATTTTCGCAATCTTAACCATTACAGCGATTGGTATTTCATTAACCGATAAAAATCCTGAAACTAATTTCTCTGATGAAACTGATATTCCGAAAACGAGTAAGAAAGTGAAGTTGTTGTTTGGGTTGTTGGGAGTGACAATTTTGGTTTTGTATTTGGTTTTTAATGGGAATTAAAGAGATTCATTTTTTATGTTATACAAACGCTTTCTATAAACGAAAGCGTTTTTTATTTGTATAAAAATAAAGAATAGTGAAAACGCGTGTAAATACTTATAAATTTGCGAAGAATAAACACTAGGTTTGTTTTAAGCTAATGAATTAAAAAAAACAATTGATGTAGATTAAAACAATAATATAAAAAGAATAATTATTTATGAGCAAAAAAACTATTGATTTGGAACTTCTTTCTAAAGAAAGAGAAAACATATTTGATGATTATTATAATATTATTGAACGTGTCAAACTTGAAAATATTAAAAAACAAAAAGGTGAAGATGTCAATTATGAAGTTCTTATAAAATCATTAACTATATTAGAAAGAAATATCGATGATCTAGCAAGTGGAAAGCATTTTTCAACAAAAGAGTTTGAGAAAATTAGTGAGTATATAATCACTTGTTTAAAAGAATGGTTGCCAATATTTGAACTTTTGATAAGTCAGCCTAATTTTATAGTTGCATTCTCTTATAATCTTCAAGCTCTAGCGATTTTAATTGCAAATTCTGAAAAATCATCAATTTTGAATTTTCAGAAGGATGTAATTTATCTAAGCCCATCGAGGAAAGATAGACTTGAATATGAAAAAAAAATAGGTGGAATATCACAAATGACTACGCCAGTTATTACTTATAGTTTTCAACAACAAACACCACAAATTACTTCGGATCATTTATTGTCTCTTATTAAAGATGAAAATTTAGATATAGGACAAATGAAAGAACGTATTGAAGAAATTACTCATGTTTTGAAGGAAATGGAATCTTATTCTTATTATAGTAAGAATAAAGGAAATACTATAAGACATTTTTCTCGAACAGAACATGTTTTATCTTTAGTAAAGCAAATTCATGATAACTATGAAAAAGAAATTTTTTCAGTAATTAATTTAAAAGAGTTTGAGATTGAAGATAATATAGAGAAATATCGATACAATATTAATAGGTATAATATTCATGAAAATATTGAGAGAATTAGACTTGATGAAAATTACATTTTTGAATGGGATATAGAGGTTTTTGTTCATGGTGAAACATTTAGTCCATCTCAAATTGGGTTTTTAATGTGGTCAATGTCAAAAGCGCTAGAATCGATAGATGGTGTTTCTGTATTTTTAGAAGATTGGGGAAATGGAAGTAAATTTTTTAAATTAAAGGTTAAAATTCAAAGTTTACTTGCCAGAGAGGAAGTAAAGCAAGTTTTGGAAAAAGGAAGGCAAGCTGCAGAGAGTCAATTTCTAGATAGACCTATAGAAGAGGTACAAAAAATTAAAGCTGAAAAAGAGAAAACTATTAAAGAGACTGATAATCTGCTTACAAAAGAACAAGTTACAGAACTTCATGAAATAGAAGTTGAACGTAAAAGAATTGAGGTGCAAGATTTAAAAGTTGAACTTGAACTTAAAAAAATGCAATTACTTAGAGGTTATTCAGAACTTATAAAAGATGGTATATTAGTTAATGATAGTAATTTTCAAATAAAAATTAATGATCTTTTATATTTAAAAAAAGAACCACAGTTAGTGATAGGTGAAAATATCGAAATAATAGCTGAAAATGAAATTAGGAGAAATAAGAATGATTTGGAAAATGAAAATCAAGGAATAATTTAAAAAGTTATAAATAATTTATAGAGAATGTTTTCTTTAATTAGAAAGCATTTTTGTTATAAATAGAAATAATGTTATTTGTTCCCTGTCGAAACCAACAATTTCCGAATATCAACCTTCAAATATTTAGAAATTTCATAAAGCCTTTCAATTGAAGGCTGATAATCATTTGTACACCAGCGCGAAACAGTCGATACCGTTTTAGCTAAATGATTGGCTAATTCCTTACTGGTTCGATTGTTTTCAACTAAAATAACTTTTATTCTATATTAAAGAAAGTTTTTATATAAATTGCCTCCAGTTTTAACTGGAGGGATACAGGTAAGAATAGAAAAGGCTTTAGCCAAATTAGTTTCAATTCGGCTAAAGCCTTTTAGCTTTGCGATTATTTCTTAATCCAGCTAAAGCTGGACGCAATTAATTAAATTAGATATAATATTGTTGCAATTATTCATGAATCAGTTATTTGAAATTTAACGTAAGGTTTTAACCTTGAGAAACTTTTGCAATTTGAGTATTTACACGAATATTATTAGGAGCGTCCACACCTGGCGTTTCATAATTACTGAAGTCTAAATTAACACCCGGTCTAAAAATCAGACAATGTGTTGAACCTCCAAAATGAAACATTCCCAGTTCGTCGCCTTTTTTTACAATATCGCCGGCTTTTACTTTTATTTCACAGCTCGAAACCTCTGCCATACCCACAGGCATTACGCACATAAGCCCAATCGCCGGATTATCGGCTTCAATAAATATAAGTGCTCTGGTGGCAACCGCTGTTAAAAAAGCCTGAGAATCGTTGGGTGCACTCGAATCTGGTCCTTTTGGATTGTAGAAACCCTGATATAAATTTTCTAAATAATAAGAACCGTTTACAATAGCCGTTTTTACGATTCTGCCGTTTACAGGGCTGTGCCAGCGGTGGTAGCTCAAAGCACTCAAAAAGGCCTGATACACTGTTCCGCCATCAAATTGAGGCGTTAGCTCATCAAAATTCAGCATGTTTTGTAATGAATAAGGCTGTCCTTTTAACCAAAATTGATCAGATAAAGCTACATTTTTGGCCACTTGCAATGGTGCGGACTCACAAGCATTGACAATAATCGAATCATCATTTGGCGCAGTAACAGGACGTACATTTGAGCAAAATAATCTGGTAAAAAAATCGTCCCAGCTTTTGAAGCCATAATATGGATCTGAAGGATCAGACTGAAAAACATCAGAAAATGTGGCATAAGGAGGAATAGGATTCGGTTCTAAACCTAAAGCTCCTTTGGCAACTTCCATCATTTCAGATTGTGCTAGCTCACTCAGCCATGCAATTACGTTTTCTGAAGGGGCATTTTCGATTAAAACATATCTGGAATCTTCTGAAACCAAAAATTTAGACCAGTAGTTTAATATTTTCTTTAACTGCTGATTGACCAATGCGTTAGAAAAAACATCATATCCAAAATTAGTTGCCATTGGCCAGGCTAAAAGCGCATTAATAGGAAAACCGATCATGCCAGCAGGCGTTTGATTTCCGGGAGCGCCGGTTTGGTAGGCTTCGGGAGCGGTCTGCATAATTCCGTTGAGTAAAACAAGAAAATCCTCAAAAGTCACCGGTTCTGGTTCCCAAAGTAGAGGAGTTCTTTGTTTTAAAAAATGAGCTTCGGCAAACATTCCCTGTATATTTGCATACAAAACAGGGTCTGAATACACGAGATTTTGAAATTCTAAAATTTCAGGAATAAGCGGTGTTGGATTCTTCTTGGTAAATTCCTTTATTTTTAGTGTCCAATTTTCTATAATTTGTGGGTCTTGGGGTAACCAGCTTCCCAATAATTGCTTTGCTTTGTTGAATGTAGTTGCTTCCATAATTTTTTTGGGTTAAATTAATAACGAAGTTATTTTAGAAAATAATCCCAAAAATTTAATTAGTCATAAGAGCTCATTTTTGTGTTATGAAGAGCCCAATTGCTGATAGGAAAGAAAACTAAAAAAATCAAGCCCAAAAAAAATCAAGGATTCGAACATAGCCCAAGGTTTCAACCTTGGGAACGTATCGTTGTGGATTTGGATTGCGTTCCCACGATTGAAATCGTGGGCTATGTTCTAAATAAAAATGATCGCCAAAATTTGCCACGAAGACACTAAGCCACAAAGTTTTTTTATGAATTGCCTCCAGTTTTAAATGAAGGTATCTAGTAAGAATAGAAAAAGGCTCTAGCCAAATTAGTTTCAATTCGGCTAAAGCCTTTTAACTTTGCAATTATTTTCTCATCCAGCTAAAGCTGGACGCAATTCAATTCAAAAAAGCAAACCTTTGCGACTTCGCGACTTTGCGAGATTAAAATTAAGCCTTCTTACGCCCTTCAATATTCGGCAAAAATCCTGTAATAACCCCAATTAAAGGCAGGAACGCACAAATTTTAAATACATATTCGATACTCGTTGCATCGGCGATTTTTCCTAAAACAGCAGAACCCAATCCGCCCATTCCGAAAGCAAATCCGAAGAAAAGTCCGGCTACCAAACCAACTTTTCCGGGCATTAATTCTGTTGCGTATACCAAAATTGCAGAGAACGCAGAAGAAAGAATCAACCCGATGATTACAGATAAAGTTCCAACCCAGAATAATGAAACGTAAGGCAGCATCAACGTAAACGGCGCAACACCAAGAATAGAAACCCAGATTACATATTTTCTTCCGTAACGGTCGCCAATTGGTCCGCCGATTAAAGTTCCGGCCGCAACAGCACCAGAAAATAAGAATAAATAAACCTGAGACTGCTGAATCGAAATATGGAACTTATCAATTAAAAAGAATGTATAATAACTGGTAATACTGCTCATGTAGAAGTATTTAGAGAAAATCAAAACTAATAAAATAACCAACGAACCGATTACACGGTTTTTAGATAAATGATGCATTTCGATTTTAAGAGCCGATTTATTAGCCATTCTTTCAGACAAATGTGCTGTGTACCAAAGAGCAATTTTATACAAAGCAAAAATTCCAACCAAAGCGATGATACAAAACCAAGCCACATAAGATTGTCCGTGCGGAATAATGATAAACGCTGCTAATAAAGGGCCAATCGCACTTCCGGCATTTCCTCCCAATTGAAAAATCGACTGAGCTAAACCTTTCTTTCCGCCAGAAGCCAAGTGCGCCACACGCGAAGATTCAGGATGAAAAATAGAAGATCCGATTCCGATTAAACTTACTGATAATAATAAATAGATAAAACTCGATGCGATCGAAACCAGAAATAATCCGACCATTGTAAAGCACATTCCGATAATTAGAGAATACGGTTTCGATTTTTTGTCGGTATACATTCCGATAAACGGCTGTAAAATAGAAGCAACGATTTGATATGTAAAAGTAATGATCCCGATTTGAGAGAAAGTCAGTCCAAAATTTTCTTTAATTAAAGGATAAATAGATGGAACTACAGCTTGCAACAAATCATTAATTAAATGCGAAAAGCTGATTATAAATAAGATAGAATAGGTGGTTTTTTTAATTACTTCTGGTTGTATTTTAACGGTTTCCATGAATTATTTTTAGGTTTTAAATTCGTTTTAAAATAACAGCTGTATTATTTTTTACAAAATTCCAATAAATAGTAATGTCAAAATTGCTATATTTGGACAATGAATAATCAGATTCGGACATATCGAATGGCGCAGGAGCATGGATTTGTAATCAATCCAAAGATTCCTGTTATAGGTTACACCGAAATGGTAACCAATGAAATTTGTGTTTCGCACTCACATCCACGGGCACAGCTTATCTATGCGACACGCGGCGTAATGAATGTTGTAGTAGGAAATAACATTTGGGTTGTGAATCCGCTGCAGGGTTTGTGGCTTCCCAGTGGCGTAGAACATCAGGTTACTTTTCAGAAAGACGTTAATTATTACAGCGTTTTTATCGATCCGTCTTTTACGGGCGGATTGCCTTCAAACAGTTTTTCTTTTGATATTCCGGTTTTTTTAAAACAGTTGGTTTTTAAAATCATCACTTTTGGAATCCAAGGAAATATTTCGCCATCTCAACGAAGAATTATCGATGTATTCTTAGATGAATTGGCATTAATTACGCCAAGTGCCACTTTTCTTCCAACCACAAACAACGAAAGGCTGCAGAAAGTAGTTGAACTTTTAATGAACGACGTAGCAAGCAAAAATACGATTGACCATTATGCTGAACTTTCTTTTATGAGTACGAGAACTTTATCGCGTTTGTTTATAAAAGAATTAGGAATGAATTTCAGCGACTGGCGCACGCGTCTAAAATTACTCGAAGCCATAAAACGTTTGGGTGAAAAACAATCCATAAAGGAAATTGCACTCAATTTAGGCTACGAAACTCCAAGTGCCTTTATTTATATGTTTAAAAAACATTTAGGAAAAACGCCTTCTAATTATATTTTGGAAGATGAGAATGAGGATAAAATTTCTGCTTAGAATAGAACGCGGATGAAACGGATTTACTTCGTAAAAACGCTGATTGACACGGATTTGTTTTTAAACACATAGATACATAGACTTACTGTGCGTGAAAAAGACCTTTCACTTGTTTAAATTTACATAGCTATGTGTTAATGACTAGTCATTTTTAATCATCTCTATTTCATAAAGCAAACAAAAATCTATGTATCTATGTGTTTAAAAAGTTAAAAAGAAAAAATCAGTTTTTCATCCGCGTCTTCGCGATAGCGAATCCGTTTCATCCGCGTGCCATAAAAATCGCAACATCATTTTTTTTAATACTAAAAAAGTGATAACTCGTAATTTTTCCCTTAAATAATTATGAAATAGTACAATTTTTTATGAAATAGCAGGACAGTGCAGGTTGTGAAATGTAAAGATAACATTTATCTTTAGCTCCAAAATAAACTGACTATGTTAAACCGCTTATCCATTTTTAAAATTTTACTTCTTTTTACTGCTCTTTTTTCTTGTTCTTTAATTTCGGCGCAGGAAAAATCAAAAGAAGCGACATGGATCTGGTATCCGGGCGATTTTGAAATTTGGTTAAGCAATAAAATGCAGGTGAGACGTACAGAACGCGAGGCGGTATTTCCACCGCTTTGGCAATATTATAGTCCGTATGCTCTGGTAACTTTTCAAACAGAAGTAGAACTTCCAAAACCAGACGAGGTAAAAATCTACTCAGAAGGACCTTTTCAATTCCTTTTAGATGGCGTTCAGGTTTACGGACAGCCAAAGTCAATAACAATTCCTGCCGGAAAACACAAAATTTCTTTTAAAGTGTACAATCAGGAAGTGTTGCCGGCTATTTATATTTCGGGTAATTATGTCAAATCTGATGCATCGTGGAAGGTAACCAACGAAGATAAACTTTGGATAGACGAAGCCGGAAAAGCACAACAATCGGGTACGCCCTGGGTTCCTGTTGGTTCGTGGAATTTTAATTCTGCAGAAAATAAACCTTCCGGATTTAAACTGACAACCAAACCTTTGAGCGCCAAAAAAACAGAAAAATTTGGATCAGGGAAGTTGGTAGATTTTGGAAAAGAAACTTTTGGTTATATTAAAATTCATGGTTTAAAAGGCAAAGGGAAAATAGCGCTTTATTATGGCGAATCTCGCGAAGAAGCTTTGGATTCAGCAAAATGCGAAACCTTAGATCATTTATCTTTTGATGGAAAACAATCTGAAACTTATACACATAATGGATCAAAAGCATTCCGCTATGTTCAGGTGCAAGCAGATACAGGCGTAAAATACGATTCGATTTCGCTGCTTTATGAATATTTGCCATTAAATTATCGTGGTGCATTCAAATCTTCAGACGAATTATTGAATAAAATTTGGGATGTCTCGGCTTACACGATGCATTTAACGTCCCGCGAATTTTTTATTGACGGAATTAAACGTGATCGCTGGGTTTGGTCTGGCGATGCTTATCAAAGTTATTTAATGAATTATTATTTGTTCTTTGATTCACCTTCTGTAGAACGAACGATGTCAGCACTTCGCGGAAAAGATCCGGTAACGGCTCACGTCAATATCATTATGGATTATTCTTTGTATTGGTTTGTAGGTGTTTACGATTACTATTTGCACACGGGCGATACGAAATTCATCAAAACTTTTTATCTAAGAATGAAATCGCTTATGGATTTCTGTTTAGAAAGAAGAAATGAAAACGGATTCCTCGAACCTTTAGAAGGCGACTGGGTTTTTATTGACTGGGCTGACGGATTGCCAAAAACCGGCGAAGTTAGTTTTGAGCAGATGCTTTTGGCGAGAAGTTTAGAAGCCATGTCAGTGAGTGCTGAAATTGCTGGTAAAAGTGAAGACCAAAAACAATATCAAAAACTAGCTTCTGATTTAAAAACTTCATTGTTTGATGTGTTTTGGGATAAAAAAGAAAACATAATGAAACACCAGCGTATCGACGGGAAAATGCAAAATATTGTGACACGATACGCGAATATGTTCGGTATATTCTTTAATTATTTTACTGAAGAACAAAAACAAAGTGTAAAAAATAAGGTATTGCTTAATAAAGATGTTCTTCAAATTACAACGCCATATATGCGTTTTTATGAATTGGAAGCATTATGTGCAATGGACGAACAGAAATTTGTTTTAAATGAAATCCGCGATTATTGGGGTGGAATGCTAAACAATGGCGCCACATCATTTTGGGAAAAATACGATACCAAACAAAGTGGAAAGGAACATTTAGAAATGTATGGACGCCCTTACGGGAAAAGCCTTTGTCATGCTTGGGGTGCAAGTCCGATTTATTTATTAGGAAAATATTATTTAGGTGTAAAACCAACCGCTCCGGGATATTCTGAATATGAAATCAAACCAAATTTGGGAGGTTTAAAATGGATGGAAGGAAAAGTGCCAACACCAAACGGAGAAGTTACCGTGTATTGCAGTACCAAAGAAATCAAAGTAAAAGCAGGTGAAGGTGAAGGAAAATTGATTTTTAAAAGTGCAGGCAAACCAAAAACAAACTCCGGAACATTTACAGAATTAGCAAAGAATAAATATGAGTTGATTGTAAAACCGAATGTGGAGTATGTAGTGAGTTATAAGGCAATCTAGTTCTAGTTTGTAACGCAAAGTTTGTCATTTCGAGGAACGAGAAATCGCACTCGTAACCACAAAGATTGCAAACATAGCCCGAGGTTTCAACCTTGGGTACATATTGCAAATCACGTTACATGTATGTTAGGTCAAATGCATTAAGTCCCAATGGTTGAAGCCATTGGCTATTTTTTGCAAAGATAGTTTTGTCATTCAATCAAGCAAAGACCTGAGTAATAGCGAACAGGCGAAGCAAATCGCACTCGTAACCACAAAGATTACAACGCCAGTTTTGTCATTTCGACGAAGGAGAAATCTCCGCGAGAAACTCCATAAAGTTTGAATTAGATTGTCGAGCTGCTTACGGAGATTTCTCCTTCGTCGAAATAACAAGGTTGATGGTAATTCCGGAATCAATAAAAAATAAAAAAACAAATGTTTTCAAAAAATATCAAATACAATTTCAAATTAAAAGCAACTTTTCTAGTGCTGTTTTCAATCTGCGTGCAATTTTCGGCAACAGCACAAAATACATGGAAACCAGCTTCATTCGAAATTGTAAAATCAGACTACAAAACATTCAAAACGACACAATATGCACATGTATTTTCTGGAAGCAAACACAATATTATTCGTTTAGCTCCCGAATTACAAGGATTGACAGGAATTGAACTTCCGTTAGAAAAATATAAAAATGGAAATAATGCTTCATTGCAATTAAAATTTAAAGAAGCGGTAACGGTTTTAATTGGTGTTTTTCAGGAGAAAAATGGTGAATATCTTCAAGCAGAGAAACTTCAAAATGCCAAATTAATTTTAGAAAATGGAGTAACCATTACCGGACTTCCTCCAATAAATATTTATGCAGTTTCTTATTCTAAAGGAACACAAACCCTCAATTTCGGAAAAGGATTATTTGCCTTTTTAGGAGTGGTAAAAGCTTCTGAAAAACTAGAACCAAGAAATGCCCAATTCCCGGACGGAAAATTATGGAACCCAACTTTTATTGTCGAAGGATTTTCAGATGAAAAACCGCTTTTCGAAATTATCGGCGGAGAAAATAAAGCCATTATCGACGAAGGAATGTCTGGGACAGAAGGAATTCAGGGAGGTTTTGAAGGCGGACGTGTGGTAAAAGTCGGCGATACTTATCATATGTTTCCAACCGAAAGAGCGGGAGAAAAAGGCGTAGATTATTATTACGATCGCGTAAAAACCAAGATCGGACACTGGACAAGTAAAGACGCGATTCACTGGAAAAGAGAATCAACCATTTATCAGGCAAGTGGTGTTTATGCCGTAACCGAAGATGATAATCCCATGAATGATCGTCGCGCTGCCATTTGGTCTTATATGCCGGTTTTTAATGAAAAAGCAAACAAATGGTACGGCTATTATTTGGCGTACACGGTAAGTAAAGAAATAGAACCCAATCATTCTTTTGGAAGAATTTGGCGTTGCGAATCGACTGTTGAAGGCATCAACGGAATTGGTGGGCCTTATAAAGATATGGGAATTATTATGGAACCGGGATTAGATTCTCAACCTTGGGAAGGACGTCAGGGTGTGGCCTCTTTTTTTCCGTATCAGGTAGGAGATAAATTCTTCGGATTTTACAGCGGGGCATATCCATTTAATTCATGGGCGGATTATCCAAAGAAATCAGGTAAAGGCTGGTTCGTGGCTTTAGCCGAATCTAAAAGTTTAGAAGGACCGTGGTTAAGAATGAACAAAGGTTTGGAACCGATAAAATCAATACATCCGTTATTTGTTGAAAATCCAATCGTAAGTCAGTTGCCAAACGGCCTGTACATCGCGATTTTCGATGGAGGTCCGGACGGCTGGGGACATCATTTACCCAACATGATCGGATATTCTTTATCAGCAGATGGAGTAAATTGGCATGAAGCACATTATTTACCAATTGAAACCAAAGTAGATAAATGGTGGGATATTATGAGAACGCCACTATGCCTAATCCCGGAAGGAAATGACGTTTACACGATAGTTTACAACGCCATCGATCTGAAAAAAAGATTCCATCCAACAGGAATGGTAAAAGTAAAATTGAACAAAAACGTAATGGATTTACGTTTAAAAGAATTAAAGAAATAATTGACCACAGATTATACAGATTAAACGGATTGACACAGATTATTTTAATTTAAACGATGATGATCTGTGATAATCTTTTAATCTGTGGCAAGAAATAAAAATAAAAAAATCAGCGAATATCAGTTTAATCAGTGTCATCCGCGTGCCATTACAACACAAACCAATGAAAATTAAATACCTATTTATCGCCATTTCAACACTGTTTATAAGCAGTTGCGCGACCAAATACAAAAAGCGTGAAATTACAGAAAACGTAATGCAGGAAATTTATGAAGAGATAAAAACACCTTATAAATACGGATTGGTGATGGTGCCAACAGACAACTCTTATAAAATGGACTGCCCAAGCGTTTTTAGAAAAGACGGTAAATGGTACATGACGTATTTAATCTATGACGGGAGAGGTTACGAAACCTGGCTGGCAGAAAGCGATAATCTTTTAGATTGGAAACATTTAGGAAAAGTAATGTCTTTCTCAGAAAATGAAAAACACTGGGATGTCAACCAAAAAGCGGGCTATATTTCATTGCAAGACATGACTTGGGGCGGAAGTTACGAATGGGAAAAATACGAAGATAAATACTGGATGAGTTATTTTGGCGGAGACAGTAAAGGTTACGAAGCAGGCATTTTGTCTATCGGAATGGCGTATACAAAAGAAGCACCGACAAAACCACATAAATTTCAAAGATTAGAAAATCCGGTTTTAACACCAAAAGACAAAGACGCCAGATGGTGGGATAATAGTACGATGTACAAAAACAGTGTGATTCGTGATAAAGACAAATTAACGGGACACAACTTTATAATGTATTACAACGCCCGTGGCGATAGTTTAAATCCTGCTAAAGGCGCTGAACGTATTGCTATGGCAGTATCCAACGATATGAAACATTGGGAGCGTTATGGTGATAAACCTTTAATCAATCATCATAAAGGAATCTCTGGAGATGCTTATATTCAGCGTATTAATGATACATGGGTGATGTTCTATTTTGGAGCTTTCTGGACAGGTTGGAATCAGGGTGCCTTTAACCGTTTTGCAGTTTCAAATGATCTGGTAAACTGGACCGACTGGAAAGGTGAAGATTTAGTCAAATCATCTGAACCTTATGACGATATGTTTGCACACAAATCATTTGTTGTAAAACACGATGGAGTTGTGTATCATTTTTATTGTGCCGTTAATAAAGCAGAACAACGCGGAATTGCAATTGCAACTTCAAAAGATTTAGGAAAAAGTAAGTTGAATTTTGTGGCTCCGCCTGAGAAAAAGGTTAAAAAGTAATTATGAGTTATAAGTTATGAGTTTTGAGTTTTAAACCAGACAGGTTTTTAAAAATTGTCAGGTTTAATAACCACAAAATAATTAAGAAATAGTTTGTCATTTCGACTGAAGAGAAATCTCCGCGACAATATTCCACAAAGAAAGAAAATACTTTGTAGAGCTTCTTACGGAGATTTCTCCTCCGTCGAAATGACAAAAATGCGAGTAAAAACAGCGAATAAAAAATATAGAATAAATGTTCAAACCAATTCAAATAAATCACTTTTTTAAGTTTCGATTTTCGATACCGAAACCAGTATTCCCATTTTACATCCTACTTTTCACTTTTTTCAATTCTCAGGCACAAACTGTTACAGGCGAAAAAGCAGGAATACCAGAAAAACCTAAAAAGTACATTTACGCACCGTGGGAAGATCCAACTGTGACAAGCATTAACAGAGATGCTTCGCGTGCTACTGCTTATTCGTATACCAATATTGAAGACGCGCTTAAAGGCGACAGAACCAAAAGCCGATTTAAACTTTTGAATGGCGATTGGGATTATAAATATGCCATAAATTTAGAAGAAGCTTCAAAGGATTTTTATAAAACAAAAGTTTCAGGCTGGGACAAAATAGAAGTTCCGTCAAATTCAGAATTAAAAGGATATGATATTCCGGCTTACAAAAGCGCGGTTTACCCGTTTCGTCCTGTAAATCCGCCTTTTATTCCGAAGAAATCAAATGCAGTTGGATCGTATCAACGCAGTTTTACCGTTCCCGAAGATTGGAAGGATCTGAATGTGACACTTCATTTTGGTTCCGTAAGTTCTGTTTTTCAGGTTTGGCTGAACGGGGAATTTTTAGGGTATGGAGAAGATACTTTCCTGCCTTCAGAATTTAATATTACACCGTATTTAAAAGCAGGAGAAAATGTAGTTTCGGTTCAGGTAATTCGCTGGGGCGATGGTTCTTATCTTGAAGATCAGGATCACTGGCGTATGAGCGGAATCCAGCGTGATGTTTTTATTATGGCCGAGCCAAAAGTCCGTATTCAGGATTTCTTTGTGCAGACCAAATTAGACAAACAATACAAAGATGCGGTTTTTAAATTAAGACCAAAATTAGAAAATCTTACAGGCGATACCATTAAAAATCAGAACTTTGAAGTTCAGTTGTATGATGCCAATAACAAACCATTATTCAAAGAACCTTTAAAAAAATCGGTTAACGAAATGTTGAACGAAAGTTATCCGCGTCTGGATAATGTCCGTTTTGGAATGTTTCAGGAAACGATCGAAAATCCAAAAAAATGGAATACAGAAGAACCAAATCTGTACACTTTGATTATGGTTTTAAAAGATGCGAACAACCAAATTACAGAAGTAAAAAGCTGTAAAGTAGGTTTCCGTTCAATAGAATTTTCGAAAGAAAATGGTAAAATGCTCATCAACGGAAAAGAAACATATGTATACGGAATCAATCGTCACGATCATCATCCCGTTCGCGGAAAAGCTGTTACTAAACAGGATATTTTAGAAGATATTATTACGATAAAAAAGTTTAATTTCAATTTTATCAGAACCAGCCATTATCCTGCCGATCCTTATTTTTATGATTTATGCGACAAATACGGAATCATGGTTATGGACGAAGCGAATCAGGAAACACACGGAATTGGCGGAAAATTAAGCAACGACCCAAAATGGACAAACGCATACATGGAGCGCATGACCAGAATGGTAGAACGCGATAAAAACCACCCATCTGTTGTAATGTGGAGTTTAGGGAATGAAGGTGGAAAAGGCCCAAATCATGCTGCGATGGCAGGCTGGGTTCATGATTTTGATTTAACGCGTCCCGTGCATTACGAACCGGCGCAGGGAAATCCAAAATTAGACGGCTATATTGATCCGCTTGATCCGCGATATCCAAAAACAATTGATCACGCTTATAGATTCGAAAACCCGCAGGACGAACCTTATGTAGATATGGTGAGCCGTTTTTATCCGGGCGTTTTCACCCCTAAATTTTTAGTCGATCAAAAGAAAGATACACGTCCAATTATTTTTGTGGAATATTCTCATGCGATGGGAAATTCAGTTGGAAATTTAAAAGAATTATGGCATGAATTCCGTTCGCTTCCAAGAGTTATCGGAGGTTGTATATGGGAGTTTAAAGATCAGGGATTATTGAAAAAAGATCCGGCAACCGGGCAGGAATTTTTTGCTCAGGGCGGGGATTTTGGAGAAAAATATCATGACGGAAACTTCAATACAAAAGGAGTTGTCGATTCAAACGGAAAACCAAAAGGTTCTATTTATGAATGCAAATGGGTATTTCAGCCTGTGAGTTCAACGATGAAAGATGATTTTAAAATTGAAATAGAAAATCGTCAGTCGGTTCGGTCTTTAGACTATTATATTCCGGTTTTAAAGATTTTAGAAAACGGGAAAATTATCAAAACGCAAATCCTTCAGTCCTTAAAAGCTGAAGCGGGAAAATCGGTAACTTTAGATGTAAAGTCTTATCTGCCAAAAATGAAAAAAGAAGCAGAATATTTTTTAAACATAGAATTTCAGCTTCCGCAAAATGAAGATTGGGCACCAAAAGGGTATGCCGTTGCAGAAGATCAGTTTTTGATTCAAAAGAAAGAGATTAATTCATTCGAAGAAAAAGGAAATAAAGCTGAAGTAACCGATTCTAATTCTGATTTTAAAGTAAAAGGAAAAACATTCGAAATCACAATTAATAAAACAAACGGAGCTTTGAGTTCCTATGTTTTTAATGGAGAGGAACAAGTTTTTGCGCCATTGCTTCCAAATTTTGTGAGACCGCTTACAGACAATGACAAACGCGGTTGGAAATCTCACAAACTTTTGAAACCATGGTATGTAGCAAAACCAAAATTAACCAATATCGAAATTGATAAAAGCAGTTCTCAAATAAAAATCACCAGTAATTATGAAGTGATTAAAGACAGCGCAAGTGTAAACGTTGTCTACAACATCAATCCGGACGGAATCATAAAAGTCGATTATAATTTAAAAGTTACCAATAAATTACCAAACATTCCAAAAGTCGGCATGCAAATGGGAATCCAAAGAAAATTTGATCAGATTTCATGGTACGGAAAAGGTGAGTTAGAAAATTATATCGATCGCAATTCAGGTTTAACTGTTGGGAAATATTCTCTGCCAATAAACGACTTTTTAGAACATTACGTAAAACCTCAGGAAAACGCCAACCGAACAGAAGTAAGATGGATGTCATTTACGACTCCGCAGAAAAATAAAGGTTTGTTGGTTGTAAAGGATAATCAGCCTTTAAGCATGAGTGCATGGCCGTACACGCAGGAAAATTTAAGCGCCAAACATACTTTTGATTTAAAAGATCCGGGATTTTTGACCGTAAATATTGATTTAATCCAAATGGGAGTTGGCGGAAACGACAGCTGGACGATTGTGGCTCAGCCGTTAGAACAATATCAGATTCCGGCAAAAGATTATCAGTATAGTTTTTACTTGGTTCCTTTTACTTCGGCTAAAAATGGTTTGGAGGAAAGTTTGAAGAAGTTTAAGTATTAGATTTAAGTTAAGGATTAATTTTTGTTTGTCATTTCGACAAAGGAGAATCATGCGAGATTTAATACAGAATGGAGAATTATCGTTAAACATAGCCCAAGGTTTCAACCTTGGGAAAACGTATTGGAAATTACGTTAAGTCCCAATGGTTGAAACCATTGGCTATATTAGAATGACAAAATAATCCCCTTAATCTGCAAAATCTGCGAGAGCAAATTTTTCCCGCAGATTAAGGAGATCATTAAAATTTATAAAAGATTATTAGATTTAAAAATAAAATAATGCTCAACAAAAAATACCTCTTTTTTATCTTCCTTCTTGCGGGATTCGTCTCCGCACAGGAAACCTATAAAAAAGAAAATGCCTTTTTTCAGCCCACGATAGAATCCTCAAAACCCTGGGTGTATTGGTATTGGATGCAAAGCGCTTATTCTAAAGAAGGCATCACCGCCGATTTAGAAGCGATGAAACAAGCCGGAATTGGAGGTGCCTATTTAATGACCATAAAAGGTCCAGCAAATCCGCCATTGATGAATCCGCCGGTTTTACAGTTGAGCAAGGAATTCTGGAATTTGGTGCATTGGGCATTGACAGAAGCAGACCGATTGGGGGTAAAAATCGCGTTTCATCCCGCAGACGGTTTTGCTGTTGCAGGCGGACCCTGGATTACGCCGGAAATTTCGATGCAAAAAGTGGTTTGGTCAGATCTCGCGGTAAGTGGAAATAATTTCAAAAACATTGCATTACAAGTTCCAAATCATTACAAAGATTATTATAAAGATATCGCCGTTTTTGCAATTCCGCAGAACGAAGAAATTGTCACTTCTTACCAAAAACAGCCAAAAGTTACATCAACTTTAGCCGATTTTGATGCTTCATTTTTAACTGATTCTGCCAAAGAAGATCAATTTAGATTAAAAGAAAAAGGCTGGATTCAGTATGAATTTGATCAGCCGTTTTTGTGCAAATCCATTCAGATTGAAACCAAAGGAAATAACTATCAGGCGCATCGTTTGATTGTCGAAATTAGTGACGATGGCAAAAATTTCAAAAGTCTGGGAAGATTGACAACTCCGCGACAAGGCTGGCAGGATACAGACACGTTTTATACACACAGTTTAATTCCGACAAAAGCAAAATATTTCAGATTCGTTTATGATCCGGCTGGAACAGAACCCGGCGCAGAAGATCTAGATCCCGCAAAATGGAATCAGGGCTTAAAAGTAGCCAAAATCATTTTATCAAACGAAGCTTTAATCGATAATTATCAGGGAAAATCGGGCGCAATCTGGAGATTAAGTCCACAGACGACAGAAGAGCAAATTGGAAAATCAGATTGCATTGATCCTTCAAAAATGATTAATATTTCGAAGTTTGTTGATGCAAATGGAATTTTAAATTGGAAATCTCCTTCAAAAGGAAACTGGAGAATTATTCGTTTTGGATATACTTCTACAGGCCACGAAAACGCAACGGCAGGCGCGGGAAGAGGTTTAGAAGTAGACAAATTTAATACCGAAGCCATTCGTTTTCAACTGGATCATTGGTTTGGAGAAATGTTACGGACTGCAGGACCGGAACTTGCTTCAAAAGTTGTTAAAATCCTTCATATGGACAGCTGGGAATGCGGAAGCCAAAACTGGTCGCCTGTTTTTAGGGATGAATTTAAAAAACGAAGAGGTTACGATATTGTTGATTTTCTGCCGGTTATGGCTGGAATTCCGGTGAAAGATATTCAGACTTCGGAAAAAATATTGTACGATGTTCGAAAAACAATTTCTGAGTTAGTTGCAGAGAATTTCTTCGGAACATTAAAAGATATTGCCAAAGAATCCAATGTAAAATTCAGTTCAGAAAATGTTGCGCCAACCATGATGAGCGACGGACTTTTGCATTTTAAATATGTCGATTATCCAAGCGGTGAATTTTGGCTGAAAAGTCCAACACACGACAAACCAAACGATATGCTCGATGCGATTTCGGGCGGACATATTTACGGGAAAGGCATAATTCAGGCAGAAGCGTTTACAGAATTAAAAATGGATTGGGACGAACATCCCGGAAATCTTAAAACGCTGGCCGACAGAAATTACGCTTTAGGAATCAACCGATTTTTCTATCACGTTTTTGTTCATAATCCGTGGACAGACAGAAAACCGGGAATGACTTTAGACGGCGTCGGTAGTTATTTTCAAAGAGATCAAACCTGGTGGAAACCCGGTAAGGCATGGGTTGATTATTGCCAGAGAGTACAGTTTCAATTGCAAAAGGGAAAACCTGTTATTGATTTAGCCGTTTTTATTGGCGAAGATCTGCCGTCTCGCGCGATGCTTCCGGATCGCTTAGTGCCTTTTATTTCGAATGTTTTTGGGAAAGAAAGAATTGAGAGCGAAAAAATCAGATTGGAAAATGAAGGTCAGCCGAGTTTAAGAGCGCCAAAAGAAGTGACTTCATCTAAAAATTCAACCGATTTATCGCAATGGACAAATGCGATGAACGGCTATCAATATGATTCATTCAATGCTGATGTTTTAATTAGCAGAGCACAAGTAGAAAACGGAAAAATAACATTTGGCGGTGGAATTTCATACGGCGCTTTATTGTTTCCGGGAAGTCATAAAATGGCTCCCAATAAAATGATTTCTCTGGCTTCCGCCGAAAAAATATTAGAATTGATAAAAGCTGGCGCAACTATTTTTGTGGATGAAAAACCAAATCTGCAACCCGGAATTCAATCAGAAGCTGATCAAAAAAAATGGCAGAATGTAGTAGATGAAATCTGGAATAATGCCAATGCATCTTCATGGAAAATAGGAAAAGGAACTGTTATAAAACTTCCATATTTAGATAATGATTTTGCTTCAATCGGAATTACGCAGGACGTTTATTTTTCAAATTTAAACAGAGCCGATTCAGAAACTATTGCCTGGACACACCGCAAATCAGAAACTGAGGATATTTATTTTATTTCAAATCAAAAAGAACAAAAAAGAACATTAGAAGCTTCATTTAGAATTTCAGGAAAATTACCCCAATGGTACAATCCTGTAACCGATAAAACAACTGTATTAGAAAATTGGAAAATCGAAAATGGACGTACCATTGTTTCTTTATCATTAAATGAAAATGAATCTGGTTTTGTGATTTTTAAGGAAGAAACTAAAGAAGTTTTAGCGAAAGCTAAAGTTGCTGAATTTGAAAAAGTTCAGGTTCTGGATGAAAATTGGGAATTGCAGTTTGATCCGGAATTTAAAGGTCCGAAAGCAGTCATAAAAACCAACAAACTTTTTGACTGGAGTACTGCAGAATATGATCAGATTAAATATTATTCAGGAACCGTAATTTACAAAAAAGAGTTTGTCTGGAAAGGAAAAGATTCAAATAAAATCTGGTTGGATTTAGGAGAAATTGCCAATATCGCCGAGATTTCAATCAACGGAAAAGACTGCGGAACGCTTTGGACTTTTCCTTATAAAACAGATATTTCGAATGCATTACAAAAAGGAGAAAATACAATCGTAATAAAAATAACCAACACTTGGGCAAATCGATTAATGGGTGATGAAAAATTACCAAAAGAAGAAAGATTAACCTGGACAACCGCGCCATATCGCTTGGAAGGGAATCCATTGCTGAAAGCGGGATTATTGGGGCCGGTTACGATTATAATGGAGAAATAAATACAAACCTGCAGAGCTTATTGCTTTTATTATTGTTTTACCATATAAACTGGACTAAAGTCCAGCCCTATAATATGTTTCGGGCCAATGGCTCTGGTTTATAACGTAAAAGTTCCATAGGAACGATTCATATTGTAGCGTCGGGTTTTAACCCGATGAATTATAAGAATGATTCATATTATAACAACAAAATTAATTTGTTGTAACATAAAATAAAAAAATGAGAAATTTTAGAAAATCAATTATTGCATTTGTGGCTGTTTTATCCAGCCTTCAAATCAATGCAAAGATGAAATTACCCGCTTTATTCTCGGATAATATGATGCTGCAGCAAAAGTCGAATGCACCAATTTGGGGATGGGCAGAAAAGAATGCAAATGTTACCATAAAAACATCGTGGAATTCTAAAATCTACAAAGTAAAAGCAGATGTTTCAGGAAAATGGAAAGCAGAATTGCAAACGCCAACTGCAGGTGGACCTTTTACAATTGAAGTTGCAGAAGGTATCGAAAAAATAACCATTAAAAATATTTTAATTGGCGAAGTTTGGCTGTGTTCGGGACAATCCAATATGGAAATGCCATTGAAAGGTTTTCCTGGACAACCCGTAAGAAATGGAAACGAAATTATCGTAAGATCGACAAATAAAAACATACATTTTATAACCGTTCCAAGAGCGACAGTTTTAGAACCAAAAGATGATTTTGAAGGAAAATGGGAAGTGGCTTCACCAAAATCGACTGCTAATTTTAGTGCAACGGCTTGGTATTTTGGATCACTTTTGCAGGAAGTTTTAGACGTTCCGGTTGGGTTGATTCATGTTTCATATGGAGGTTCAAGTATGGAAGCGTGGATGAATCAGGAAATGCTGAAAGATTTTACAAGCGCTAAAATTCCGACCACAAAAGAAGAATTAGCGAAAGATCCAAATCGTATTCCGACGACTTTATTTAACGGAATGCTTTCTCCGGTAATTGGTTACGGAATCAAAGGCTGCATTTGGTATCAGGGCGAATCGAATTACGAAAGAGCTTCTGAATATAAAGAGTTAATGAAAAAAATGGTAAGCAGTTGGAGAGCTTTATGGAAGCAAGGCGATTTACCGTTTTACTATGCTCAGATTGCGCCGTTTAATTATGCTTCTTTTCATCCAAAAGATTATCTGGAAAAATACAATTCGGCTTACTTGAGAGAAGCACAATTGAAAGCTTCAGCAGAAATTCCGAATTCGGGAATGGCTGTTTTGATGGATGTTGGAGAAGAAAATAATATTCACCCGACAGATAAGGAAAAAGGCGGAAATCGTCTGGCATTCCAGGTTTTAGCAAAAACATACGGTGTTGAAGGTTTCGAATTCGAAAGTCCGAAATACAAAAGCATGGAGATAAAAGACGGTTCAGTAACAGTTTCTTTTGATGATGTTCCAAACGGAATTACAGCTTATGATAAGGAAGTTTTAGGTTTTGAAATTGCCGGGGAAGACAAAGTTTTTTATCCTGCTAAAACCGTAGTAAGAAGAAAATCAGTGGTGTTGACTTCTGATAAAGTTGCCAAACCAGTTGCTGTTCGTTATTTGTGGAAAGATTTCGCGAAAGCGGAATTATTCAGTACGGGCGGTTTGCCGATTTCTTCTTTTAGAACGGATGAATGGTAAGGTAAATGCGCTCCTGCAAGGTTTCCAAAACCTTGTAGGTATCTAGAAGATGTTTAAAATTGCTTGGTGGTAATAATTAATATTTTATCTCTCGCAGATTGTGCTGATTGAGCAGATTATATTTTATCTGCAAAATCTCCTAAATCTGCGGGAGAAAAACAAAAAAAAAATTCCTGCAAGGTTTCCAAAACCTTGCAGGAAACGTAAAAATGAAAAAATTCATACTCATATTTTCTTTCTTCACCACGCTTTGTATCAAAGCACAAATTCCTGTGCTTGAAAATTACAACCCAATCTGGACAACACAAAGCAAAAATTCGTCAGAATCAATGCCTTTGGGTGGTGGGGATACTGGTGCGAATGTCTGGGTCGAAAAAGGCGATTTGTATTTTTATTTTTCGCGAAGCGGGACTTTTGACGAGCATAATGCTTTATTAAAATTAGGCCGTGTAAAAGTAAGTTTAAGTCCGAATCCTTTTGAAGGGAGAGAAGATTTTTATCAGGAATTAAAACTGAAAGACGGCTATATTTTAGTGAAGCAAAATGATACCAAAATCAAACTTTGGGTGGATGTTTTTAAACCGATTATTCATGTTGATTTAGAAAGTAAAAATCCGTTGAAAATGACGGCTTCTTATGAGAGCTGGCGATATCAGAACCATCATTCAATAGGAAAAGAAAACAATGCCAATTCCTATAAATGGGCGCCTCAGGGGGACATCATCATTTTTAAAGATTCGATTGCTTTTGAAAATAACGGAGTGAAATTCTATCACAGAAACCGCGAACAAACTGTTTTTGACGTTGCTGTAAAACAACAAAAAATGGAATCGGTAAAAGACCAAATGATGAACCCGATTGCCAATCTGACTTTTGGTGGATTTATGAAAGGTGAT
This sequence comes from Flavobacterium sp. Root901, assembly GCF_001429765.1. GTDB lineage: Bacteria > Bacteroidota > Bacteroidia > Flavobacteriales > Flavobacteriaceae > Flavobacterium. Next base: position 191,826 of record NZ_LMJB01000007.1, on the reverse strand, counting down.
AATCTAAAACCTGACGGAACTTATTTAGGAAAATATCAGGATACCGATTTTAAAGGTTTTAATTTGACAAGTATAAAACCTTCTAAAAAACAGGCTTTAGAAATTTATTTAAACACAAGTCAATCTGATTTTTCTAACTGGAATAATGGTTTGAAAACCTTGATTACTGAAAATAAAAACACAGCCAAACAAGCTGAGAAAAACACGATAAAATGGTGGAATACTTTCTGGAATCGCAGTTTTATTTTTACACAAAAAAATCAATCGATTGAGAAAGATTCGGTTTATCAAATTGGACAGAATTATCAGCTGTTCCGATACATGCTGGGATGCAATGCTTACGGGAAATATCCAACAAAATTCAACGGCGGATTATTTACAGTTGATCCTGTTTACGCGAATAAAGACCTGAATTTTACACCCGATTTCAGGAATTGGGGTGGAGGAACGATGACGGCTCAAAACCAGCGATTGGTTTATTTACCGATGTTAAAAAGCGGTGATTTTGATATGATGAAGTCTCAGCTGGATTATTATTTGAGTCTTCAAAAAAATGCTGAATTAAGAAGTCAGGTTTATTGGAAACACAATGGAGCATGTTTCACAGAACAATTAGAAAATTTCGGACTTCCAAATCCAGCTGAATACGAATGGAAACGTCCTTCAGATTACGATCCGGGAATGGAATACAATGCATGGCTGGAATACGAATGGGATACGGTTTTGGAGTTCTGCCGGATGATGTTACAGCAGAAAGAATATGCGGGAGAAGATATTCAGAAATACAATCCCTTTATCATCAGCTGTCTTCGTTTTTTTGATGAACATTATCAATATTTGGCCAAACAAAGAGGCAGAAAAGCATTAGACGGAAACGGAAAATTAATCCTTTTTCCGGGTTCCGGAGCGGAAACGTATAAAATGACGAACAATTCTAATAGCACAATTTCGGCTTTACAGGTTATTACAGAACAGCTTTTAAACCTTTCACAGAAAGAATTATTGAAAGAAGATATCGATTATTTAAAAGCATTTCAAACCAGGATTCCGCCTTTAAATTTTGGTCACATTGAAAATCATAAAGTTTTGGTTCCCGCAAAATCTTGGGAAAGAGTAAATAATTCGGAAGTTCCGCAACTGTATCCGGTTTATCCGTGGGGAATTTACAGCATTGGGAAACCAGATTTAGAAACGGCTTTAAATACATGGAAATACGATGCCGATGCCATTAAATTCAGAAGCCATATTGGATGGAAACAGGACAATATTTTTTCGGCAAGATTGGGTTTGACAGAAGAAGCAAAAAAATACAATCTGCTGAAAATGGCCAATTCAGATCGAAGATTTCCGGCATTTTGGGGACCGGGTTTTGACTGGGTTCCGGATCATAATTGGGGTGGATCGGGAATGATCGGGATGCAGGAAATGTTATTGCAGGAAGCTGATGGAAAAATCTATCTTTTTCCCGCCTGGCCAAAAGATTGGAACGTTCATTTTAAATTACATGCTTCGCAAAATACTGTTATTGAAGCTGAACTGATAAATGGAATTATAAAAGACATAAAAGTTATTCCTGAAGAACGCGCAAAAGACATCGTGAATCTTTTAGGAAAATCAATAGAAGAAAAAAGAAAATTAAAGTAACAAGACCAAAAAAATAAAAATAAATAGAAATGATAAAGAAAATAGTTGGCTCTTTTGCTATGCTTTTGGCAGTAAACGGGCAGGCGCAAAACACTGAAAAACAAATAGTAAAAGTCGATTTTGATTTTTTTCAAAGAAGATTGGAAGAAGTTCACGATCCGAGTTATGAGGCTTGGGTAATCAATGAAAACAAAGAAGACGAGAAAACTTTTAACGGAGTAAATTTTAAATTAAAAGGAAACTTTACTTCTAAATGGTACAAAGTGGGAATGAACGCTCCGTATTACAACAGATTAGGAAGTGACGGTTTGGTAACGGCTGAAAATTTAGAGCTAAAAATCAGCGGTTTGACAGCAGGAAAGCATACGCTTTTAACGTTTCACAATGCGTTTGATGTGATTAACGGAAAAACTTTTTCTCCAATAAAAATTTATGTAAACGGAAAATTGGCAGAAACAATAAATGCCAGTCAGAGAGCCAATGCAAAGATTGATGCTTCAATGGCTTACATAACTTTTAATGCTGAAAAAGGTAAAGATGTAATTATTAGTTTCCAAATTGAGCCAACCACAAATCCTGATATTGTCAAGCAAATCGTGATTAATGGTTTTGAAATTGATACGCCGAATTTAATGAATCAGGCGCGTACTCCGCAGCCTGCAAACAGAGACGAACATGTTGCAGATAAGAATATTATCCTGAAATGGGATGCTTCTAAAAATGCGGTTGCGCATCAATTGTATTTTGGTGAAGATCAAAATGAGGTTACAAATGCAAATGAGTCTTCAAAAGAATATAAAGGGAAATTGACTGAAACTGCTTTTCCGCTTTCAAATTTATACAGTTTATCAACCTATTATTGGAGAGTGGACGAAATTGACAGTAAAGGAAATGTGACTTTAGGAAACGTTTGGTCGTTTAAACCTGCACAACTGGCTTTTCCGGGTGCTGAAGGTTACGGTCGTTTTGCTGTTGGAGGACGTGGCGGAAAAGTAATTGAAGTTATTAATCTAAATGACGACGGGCCTGGAAGTTTGCGTGACGCTGTAAATCAGGAAATTGGACCAAGAACTATCGTTTTTAATGTTTCGGGCAATATCAAATTGGATTCAAGATTGGTTGTAAATCAGCCGTATATTACTATTGCCGGACAAACCGCTCCGGGAGAAGGAATTACGATTACGCGCGCACCAATCGGATTGACAGGAAATGACGGTGTAATCCGCTTTTTGAAAGTTCGTATTGGAGGCGGTAAAACATTTGACGGAATGGGCTTAACAGGTGCAGATTACAGCATTATAGACCATTGTTCGATCAGCTGGACGATTGATGAATCGTTTAGTTCGCGTGGAGCGCATCATATTTCGCTGCAGCGAACTTTAATTTCAGAAGCTTTAAATGTGGCCGGACATGACAAATATGAAGTTGGAAAAATGCACGGTTATGCGGCTACAATTGGCGGAGATATCGGAAGTTTTCACCACAATTTATTGGCACACAATGAAGGGCGTAACTGGAGTATTGGCGGCGGTTTAAGCGGTGACGGATTTTACACGGGAAGAGTAGATATTACCAATAATGTGGTTTACAATTGGGGAAAAAGAGCAACTGACGGAGGAGCTAATGAAGTAAACTTTGTAAACAATTATTACAAGCCGGGAGCGTCAACGCAGATTTTTGTGGCGTTAAATGCACAGCATGAAGGAGTTGGAAAAGGAATGCAACGTTATTTCTTTAGCGGAAATGTTATGCCGGGTTATTTTGATGAAAAAAATCAGGATAAAGGTAGAAAATCGACGATAACGAATAATGAAAAAATAGATTACGAAACATTTGTAGACAAACCATTTTTCGAATCCTATATAAATACACAGTCAGCAAAAGGAGCTTATAAAAATGTACTTTCGGATGTTGGGGCGAATCAGCCGTTTTTTGATAAACACGATAACCGAATTGTAGACGAAACACTAAAAGGAACTTTTACTTATAAAGGAAGCAAAAGCGGTTTAGGCGGGTTAATAGACAACGAAGCCGATGCTGGCGGATGGCCAAATTTCACTTCTGAAACACGTCCGGCAGATTGGGATACCGATCATGACGGATTGCCAAACTGGTGGGAAAAAGCTTTTGGTTTAAACGAAAATTCAAAAGCAGGCGATTTTTCAGATGCTAATTCGGATACAGATAAAGATGGATTTACACAATTGGACAATTATTTAGACTGGATGGCGCAACCGCATTTCTTTATAAAATCTGGTGAAAAACTGACTTTGAATGCTGCAGATTATTTCAAAGGTTTTGAAGGAAAACCAGTGTATACTTTCTCAGATCTTAAAAACGGAAAAATAAACCTAAAAGGAAAAGAAATTCAGTTTACGGCTGTAGAATCTGGATTTGCTTCTTTTATATTAACCGTAAAAGATGCTGAAGGAGATACCATGAGCAGAACAATTAATTTGTTTGTAAAATAAATAATGAGTTTGCCACTAATTACACTAATTCCACGAATAATTTTTCTGCCACAGATTAAAATGATTAGCACAGATTATTTAATCAAAAATTAATTTAATCTTTTTAATCTGTGGCAAAAAAAGAAAAATTAGTGTCAATTAGTGTAATTCGTGGCAAAAAAAAATAAATTCAAAATGAAAAAGAACATCATCATCTCAGCTTTATTCTTTTCTACAACGATTTTTGCTCAGAATAAAGGATTAGTTGCCAATTCAGAAAGTCCGTATTCGAAGTTACAAAGCGTTGGTTTACAAGATGTAAAATGGACAAACGGATTCTGGAAAGAACAATTTGATGTTGAAACCAAAAATACCCTGCCATACATGTGGGATTTGTATCATAACGATTCGGTTTCGCATGCTTATAAAAACTTTGAAATTGCTGCAGGTTTGAGCAAAGGTGTTTTTAAAGGACCTTCTTTTCATGATGGTGATTTTTATAAAATTTTTGAAGGAATGGCGGCTGCTTATGCCGTTACAAAAGATAAAAAGCTTGATGCCGAAATGGATGAAGCAATTGCGCTTTTCGCGAAAGTACAGCGCAAAGACGGTTACATTCATACGCCGGTTTTAATTGACGAACGCTGGGGAACGTTAGGCCCGGAAGAAGTGAAAAAGCAACTCGGTTTTGAGAAATACAATATGGGACATTTAATGACTGCTGCCTGCATTCATTACCGCGCAACCGGAAAAACCAATTTCCTGAATATTGCAAAAGGTGTTGCTGATTATTTATATGATTTCTACAAAAAGGCTTCACCGGAATTAGCGAGAAATGCCATTTGCCCGTCACATTATATGGGAATTGTCGAAATGTACAGAACCGTAAAAGATCCAAAATATCTGGAGTTGGCCAATAATTTAATCGACATTCGCGGAACAACAAACGACGGAACAGACGACAATCAGGACAGGATTCCGTTTAGACTGCAGACAACTGCTATGGGACACGCCGTAAGAGCGAATTATTTGTATGCCGGAATCGCCGATTTATATGCAGAAACCGGAGAAAAGAAATTGCTGGATAATTTAGAGTCAATTTGGGATGATGTAGCGTATCGTAAAATGTACATTACGGGAGGCTGCGGTTCTTTATATGATGGCGTTTCACCAGACGGAACTTCTTATGATCCAACGGTTGTGCAGAAAATCCATCAGGCTTACGGAAGACCTTTTCAATTACCAAATGCAACGGCTCACACGGAAACTTGTGCTAATATTGGAAATGTGTTGTGGAACTGGAGAATGCTGCAGATTACGGGAGATGCCAAATATGCAGATGTTGTAGAATTGGCACTTTACAATAGTGTACTTTCCGGAATGGATTTAGAAGGAGAAAAATTCCTTTATAATAATCCGCTGAATGTTTCAAACGATTTGCCTTTTCATCAGCGTTGGGGAAATGAACGTGAAGGATATATTGCATTATCAAATTGTTGTGCACCAAACGTAACCAGAACAATTGCCGAAGTTGGAAATTATGCTTACAATCTTTCGAAAGAAGGTTTGTATGTGAATTTATACGGAAGCAATTCATTAAATACAAAAACATTAAACGGAGAAATTCTCGAAGTTGAGCAACAAACCAATTATCCCTGGGACGGAAAAATAACGTTGAAAATCGTAAAAGCGCCAAAAGGAGAACAAGCCTTTTTCTTAAGAATTCCGGGTTGGAGTCAGAACGCTGAGATTTATGTAAATAATAAAAAGCTGAACGAAAAATTGGTTTCAGAATCTTATTTTAAAATAAATCAAAAATGGAAAAAAGGAGATGTTATTGAATTAAATCTTCCGATGCCGGTTGAATTAATGCAGGCAAATCCGCTGGTTGAAGAAGTTAAAAATCAGGTTGCGGTAAAACGAGGACCGATTGTTTATTGTTTAGAATCAGATCAGCTTCCGGCAAAAATCAGTGTAAACGATGTTGCTTTGGATTTGAAATCAAAATTTACAACTAATCCTTTTACATTAAACAATAGAAATTTAGTAAGTATTGATGCAGAAGCGGTTATCAATTCGAATAATTCGTGGAATGAGGCTTTGTATAAACCGCTTTCTTCTAAAGATGCAACTTCGGTTCCTGTGAAATTGATTCCGTATTTTGCGTGGGGAAATAAAGGAAAAGGGGAAATGACGGTTTGGATGTCGCACTAGGGTTTTGGGACGCGGATGAAACGGATTTACTTCGTAAAGACGCGGATGAAAACGGATTTTTTATTTTTTAAATGTCTGTTAATAACCGTACAGTTTGTCATTCTGAGGAACGAAGAATCACACGCGTAACTCGACAAAGATTGACGATTAAGATTGCGGAATTTCTAGTGTGATCTTTCCTTCGTCAAGATGACAAAATCAATAAATAAGAAACTATGAAATATATTCTAGCTTTATTTTTAATAACATTTTCAGTAACAGCGCAAACGCTCGATAATAAATTAGCCTTAATCGTTGCACAAGACGGTTCTGGAGATTTTAAAACCATTCAGGAAGCGGTCAATAATGTAAAAGATAATTCAGAAAAACGTGTGGTGATTACTATAAAGAAAGGAGTTTATAAAGAGAAATTAGAAATTCCAGTTTCTAAAACGTTCATTACTTTAAAAGGAACTGACAGAAATAAAACGATTATTTCATTTGATGACTATTCAGGAAAACCGCTTCGTGAGAAAGATCAATCTGGAAAAACTGCTTTTGGTACCGGAACTTCGTATTCTTTTTTGATAAAAGGAAATGACTGCACGCTTGAAAATCTTACTGTCGAAAATACAGCAGGAAGAGTAGGACAAGCGGTGGCCCTTCATATTAAAAGCGATAGAGTTATTATTAAAAACTGTAATCTTTTAGGGAATCAGGATACGCTTTATTTATCTGAAGAAAAAACTCGCACATATCTTGAAAACTGTTTTATCAACGGCACTACTGATTTTATTTTTGGCGCGGCTACCGCTTATTTTTACAAATGTACAATAGAGAGTTTAACAAATTCCTATATTACAGCAGCTTCAACACCGCAAGGCCAGGCATACGGGTTTGTTTTCGTTGATTGTAAACTTACTGCAAAAGACAAATCGGTCGATAAAGTATTTCTGGGAAGGCCCTGGAGACCTTACGCACAAACCGTTTTTATCAATACAGATCTTGGGCCTCATATTATTCCGGAAGGCTGGAATGCGTGGATTGATACCAGATTTCCAGACAAAGATAAAACCGCTTATTATGCAGAATTTGCCAGTAAAGGTTCAGGCGCAAAAGATTTGTCTCTACGAGCCGCCTGGTCGCATCAGTTGAAAAAAGAAGATATTAAAAAGTATGATAGAATTTTAGTTCTGAATGGCTGGAATCCCAACCAGTAATTTCTAAAGCTATTTTCAAATGCAAACTGCTCTTACAGCAGTATTACTAACTAAAAAACATTTAATTCTCATTTAATACCGCTGAAAAAAGCTTTTGTAAAAGAATATTGGTCAGATTTTACGTTTAAAAAAAATATTTTTTTAGTAAAAATTTAAGGAATGTTTTGTAAAGCGAAAACGTTTTCATGTTGTAAGATTAATACTTTAAAAAATGACTTTTCTGTAAAAAGGAGGAGTCATTTTTTGTATTTACAGGCTAAACTTAACTCATTAAAGTACAGTGTTTCACTGTCAAATTTTGCATAAAAAACAGAGAATAATTATTTTTAATGCTAATTCTTTCGTTTTCGTTTTAAAAGAAGAACTTCTATTTTATTATGTTCAAACTTATTGCTCGTTTTTTCTGTTTCGTCCATTTTTTCTTTCTTTTTTTTATTAATATTGTTTTTTTGAGTTAGTTTTTTTTAGATAATCCTATCAAAGCAGGATAGCACAGGACGGTTCTAATTCGTCATCGTTATATTTTTGGAATACAAAATAAATGTGTTTTTAACATTTAATTTAAGTTTGATTAAAGTTTTTTTTAAATTTTAATACGATTAAAATAAATCACATTTAACATGACTAAACTAACACTAATACCTAACCAAAAAACAAAAAACATTTATGAAACAAGCACTTTTAAAGAGATGTAGTTTTCTTTTGTTTACACTGATGACTGTGATGAGTTATGCTCAAAATTCAAATCTGGTAACAGTAACAGGAACTGTGACTGATAATGTATCTGGTCTGCTTCCAGGGGTAAACGTAACTGAGAAATCTTCAAAAAATACAGTTACAACTGATTTTAATGGTCAGTACCAAATTAAAGTAAAACCAAATGCAACTTTAGTTTTTTCTTTTATAGGAATGAGAAAGCAAGAAGTAGCAGTTGGAACACGTACTACAGTAAATGTGAAATTAACAGAAGACTCAAACGAATTACAGAATATAGTTGTAGTAGGATACGGAAGTCAGAAAAAGGAAAAACTTACCGGAGCAATTGCTACAATAAATGCATCAGATATTCAGGAACTTCCGGTTTCTAACTTATCAGAAGCATTAAGAGGACAAGTTCCCGGATTAAGTGTAATCGATGGAGGAGGTCGTCCCGGTGATGCTTCTTCACTTGAAATTCGTCAGACATATGGCTTTTCAAAAGATGGAAGTTCAAAAACTCCTTTAATCATTATCGATGATATGATTCAGGTTGACCCAATTAACGGGAGACCGTCATTGGATGCATTTAACAGATTAGATCCTTCTGAGATTGAAAGCATGACAGTTTTAAAAGATGCGTCTGCGGCTATATATGGTTCTCGTGCGTCTCAGGGAGCAATCGTAATTAAAACAAAAAGAGGAAAAAGCGGTGTGCCAACATTTTCATATTTTAGCCAGTTTGCAGTAAATGATGCTGTAAGTCATAGTAAAACGATGTCTGCTTATGATTATGGTGTTTTCTCAAACAGATTTTTCAAAGGCTCAAATAATATTGGTACTAACGGATCAAATCTTTTTACAGATACGGAGTTAAATGAAATGAGAGATCTTGATTATGACTGGTTAAAAGAAGCGTGGAAACCGGCAATTCAGCAAAAACATACTTTAAGTGTAAGTGGAGGAACTGAAAAAGCAACCTATTTTGCAGGTATTAACTACTTTACACAAGGAGCAAATTTAGGAAGACAAGATTACAACAAATGGAATTTCCGTACAGGGATGACAGCAAAAATCAATAACTCGTTAGATTTTTCTGCGGCTGTTTCTGGTAATTCCGGTGATATCGAAAAATCATTTACTAAAGCGTCTGCCAATATTAATGACAGCAGTTACGGTTCTGCTGCAGGTGGTGAACAGGCAGATTACGGATTTTTGCTTCACATGCCAAAATATATTCCATGGGAGACTACAGTTAATGGTCAGGAATATTATATGTCTCCATTTCCAAGAACAGATCGTACTTTAGGATCTGCAAATGCAAATAACACAATTGCAGGATGGAATTATTTTGCGGCCATAAACAATGGCTCTAAGCAAACTTCAAATGACTTTTCTTATAACGTAAATATGTCGTTAAATTATAAAGTTCCATTTATAAAAGGTTTATCTCTTAAAGGAACGTACTCAAGAAGCCAGACTTCTTCAAGTACTGAACAAGTTCAGCTGCCTTATGACTTAGCCAGAATTATGGGTTATGAAAAATTAGACGGTCACTTAGCGAGTGCAGCATTACCAACTACTCAAAATAATGGTGTAGATAACTATTATGTTATTGAAACAAATGTTCGTAATTCAAGAGTTTATTATGATAGTAATTTTTCTAAATCTATTCAGGCTAACTTCTTTGCAGATTATAACAGAACATTTGATAATCATGAAGTTGGAGCAATGTTTTCTGTAGAGCGTTCAGAATCAGAATTTAAAAGCACACGTTTAGCTTTTGAAAATACAGGAAAGGATTATGGAGGATCTTATCAGACTGCCGGAACTTTAAGTACTAACTCAACTGCATTAAAAGGAGAACAGGGAACTCTATCTTATTTAGGACGTATTAATTACAGCTACAAATCTAGATATATGCTTCAGTTTCTTTTTAGAAGTGATGCCTCAACAAAATTTGCTCCAGAAAACTACTGGGGATTCTTTCCATCGCTTCAGGCAGGATGGATTGTTTCTAAAGAAAAATGGTTTACTAATAACATCTCTTTCATAGATTTCTTTAAAATTCGTTACTCTATTGGTAAAACAGGAAACGACAATATCAATGCATGGAGATGGATGAAACTTTATGATGTTATTGCAGATAAAGGATTCCAGTTTGGATCTAACGGAGGAGTATTAGGAAACGGTATTACACCAAGAGTGGAGCCAAACAGAAATGTAGGCTGGGATACAACAATCAAAAATAACTTAGGTTTTGACTTAACGTTATTAAGAAACAGATTATCTATTACAACAGATTTCTATTATGATAAATCTAAAGACATGCTGACCGGGATGGCCGGAGCAGTTGGAGTTCCAATCTCTGTAGGAGGTGGTTTTGCCGAAGAAAATTATGCAGCAGTAGATTCCTGGGGAACTGAGGTTAGTGTAACATGGAAAGATAATGTAAATAAAAACTTTAACTATAACATTGGTGTAAACTTTGGTTTATCTGACAATGAAGTTAAAAAATTCCCGGAACCAGCTTTAATGCATCCTTCAAACAATTTAACAGAAGCAGGACGCTCTTTATTTTTCCCACAATGGGGATTCAGAACATGGAAAGGAACTTCTACAGGAGATGGTATTTTGCGTACAGATGAAGATGTGGCAAATTACTGGTCATACCTTACAGAACGTGCTACAGCAGCTGGTGTTAATCCAAACTACATGGGGATTTCAAACGTTTCAAACATGAGAAAAGGAATGCTTGCTTATGAAGATGTTGCCGGACAGTTTAACAGTACAGATGGTTCTCAGGCAGGACCTAACGGACAAATTACTAAAAATGAGGATTACGTAAAATTGGTAAACAGAAACAGAACATACGGATTTACAACTAATTTAGGCGCAAGATATAAATCATTCTTCTTAAAAACTCAGATCGCAACATCTTGGGGAGGATACCGTGCAATAGATGTTGTAAAACAAGGAACTTCATCAACACATAATATGTGGGGACGTGAAACTTTCTGGAATGATATGTATGCTGATGATAACGTTGACGGAAGATACCCTAACTTGGCAAATCAGGATTATATTGCAGTACCATCTGATTTCTGGCAGTTAGATACATTTAGATGTACAGTTAGAAACCTTACATTAGGATTTGATTTACCAAAAGATCTTTTAGATAAAATTAAAATTTCAAAATGGTCAGTTGGTGTAACAGGTAATAACCTTTGGGATTTATATAACCCATATCCGGATCATTACCGTAATATGTACGATAGTTCTTCTGAGAATTATCCAACGCTTAGAACTTGGGCTGTTACTTTAAATATTACATTCTAATTTTAACTCAATAAGAAGATGAAACTAAAAATTAATAAATATATAACTATAGCACTTCTTGCAGTGCTTAGTACTTCTTGCAGCGATAGTTTTTTAGAAGAAAAGAAAAACTATGGAAGTGTAGACGATTCGTTTTACGAAAGTCAGGAACGCGCTACAGCTTATATCAATAATGTTTATTTTGATTATTTTTCTGCATATAAATCTCCCGGACAAACTTTAGTAGGTTCTTATTCAGATGTATATTCAAAAATGACTGAAGAAATAGGGGGTATTCAGCCTCTTATTAACCCAACACTTACCTATACAAATGCTGCAGATGCATCTGGATATTACGGAGGTAAACTTGAAGATAAAATCAATAATGTTCCTTATAACAGAATTAGGGATTGTAACGCTTTCATTGCTGATATTGATGTTAAAGGAGCAAGTTTAGACAAAACTTTCCGCGATCAGGCAAAAGGACAGTTATATTACCTGCGAGCTGTTCAGTATTTTGATTTAATGCGTGTATACGGAGGTGTACCAATTGTAACAGAAATCCAGACTCCAAGTACAGACAATGAAGCTATTAAATTACCAAGAGCAACTGTAACTGAAGTTGTGGCTCAAATAGTAAAAGATTTAGATATGGCAGCAAGTTTACTGCCAAGAAACTGGAATTCTGCAGATTACGGACGTGTTACAAAAGGTGCCGCTTTAGCAGTAAAATCGAGAGTTTTATTAACTTATGCAAGTCCATTATTTAATAAAAGCTGGGATAGTTCAAATGAGCGCTGGAATGCAGCATTGCAAGCAGGATTAGCAGCAGAAACAGAATTATCAGGAGCTGGTTATGGCTTATACGGAAATTCTGCTAAAGACTGGCAGAATATGTTTGCACTTGGAAACAATGCATTTTGTTCTGAGGCTATTACAGTTCAGCTTTTAGGAACAAATACAACCAATCTTGGAATGAATAATTCCTGGGAAAAAGGAATTCGTTTAATCAGCCAGGGAGGTACAGGCGCTTTGGAAGCTCCAAAAGAAATGATTGATTTGTTTCCAATGGCAAATGGTGCAAGACCTACAACTGCAAACGGATATGATAACTTTACTTTCTTCGTTAATCGTGATCCAAGATTTTACAGAACATTTGCTTTTTCAGGAGTAAAATGGGATTATAAAGAAAGCGCTAAACCAGTTGTTTGGGCATATCGCTGGTTAGATGCTTCAAAAAAAGCATATTACAGTGACTCAAATAACGAAACAAGCCCGGCATTAGTAAGAAAGATGACCGATGTTACTGCTACAAATGCCAGTAGTTTTCAATATTCAGGAAATGATATCATGGAATATCGTTATGCAGAATTATTGCTAAACATTGCAGAATGTTACGCAGCATTAGGACAAACAGGAAATGCTGTTGCTTATTTAGGAAGAATTAGAAATCGTGTAGGTATTCCGTCAGCTAATAATTATGGAATTGGAACACTAGCAGATAAATACGCTGCTATCGAAGCTGTTTTATACGAGCGCAGAGTTGAATTAGCATACGAAGGAAAACGTTACTGGGACGTACAAAGATGGATGCTTTATGATAACGCAACACTTCCAAGCACGACAGGCGGTACTGTAAGTAAATTAGGTTTAACGCCAATTAACGGAACACAAAGAACAGGTAATTATCTTCAGTATAAAAATACAGCAACATCTTCAGATCCGTTGGCAGCAGTTCGTGGAAATATTTCAGCAGATCCGGATTCTGCTAATTTCCAGACACAGTTGGCAGCATTAGCTACTTTCTATAACGATAATTTCATTCTTGTAGCACCTCCAACACCAATGGATAACGTTAATAATGCAACGGTTAAAATTAAATTTAATCCTAATTATTATATTATGGGATTACAGACTGCAGTTCTTACCCAAAATCCTTGGTTGAAACAAACCATAGGATGGAGCGATGCTTCTGGTGGAACAGGTGATTACAATTATCAGGAATAAGTCTTGAATGTCCCAAATCAAGATTATAATTAATAAAAGACAAAAAACATGACAAATTCTCACCTGTATTCTATTCCAGATACAGGTGATTTGTTTAAAAAGAATTACCAAAAGTTAAAATTAACATGAAAAATTCCGCATTATTTATCGCAGGTCTGCTGTTTTTGGGAAGTGCAAAGTGTTTTGCTCAATATCCAAAGATAAGTCCAGAAGTTCAGGCACAGGAAAAAGCAATTAAAGAAGAAGCACAAAGACTTTCTGACCAAGCCTGGGAAAAAGCTCTAGTTGTTATTGAAGAAGAGGCAAAACATGGAAAACCTTATATTCCGTGGGCATCAAGACCAACAGATTTACCGCAGGCAGACATTCCTGCTTTTCCAGGTGCTGAAGGAGGAGGAATGTACACTTTTGGAGGTCGAGGTGGAAAAGTATACACCGTTACAAGTCTTGAAGACCGCGGACCTGGAACTTTGCGTGAAGCTTGCGAACAAGGTGGAGCAAGAATTATTGTTTTTAATGTAGCCGGAATCATCAGACTTAAAAGTCCGTTAATTATTCGTGCACCATATATTACTATTGCAGGTCAGACAGCTCCTGGAGATGGAATTTGTATTGCAGGTGAATCAACATGGATCGATACGCATGACGTAATTATTAGACACGTGCGTTTCCGAAGAGGAGAAACTTTCGTTGGAAGGAGAGACGATGCAATTGGAGGAAATCCGGTTGGTAACATTATGATCGATCACGTTTCGGCAACTTGGGGATTAGATGAAAATATGTCAATTTACAGACACATGTACAATCCTGGGGCAGGTTATCCGGATATTAAAGTTGGAACGGTAAATATTACAATCCAAAACAGTTTATTTGGTGAAGCTTTAGATACTTACAATCACGCTTTCGGAAGTACTTTGGGAGGAGAAAACTGTTCGTTCATGAGAAATATGTGGGCAAATAATGCCGGAAGAAACCCTTCTATCGGATGGAACGGAATTTTCAATTTTGTAAATAATGTGGTTTTTAACTGGTACAACAGATCTACAGACGGCGGAGATTATACAGCAAATTATAATATCATCAATAACTTCTACAAACCGGGACCAGTTACCGATTTGACACAGCCAATCAGCTACAGAATCTTAAAACCGGAATCAGGAAGAAGCAAATTACCTTATATGGTTTTTGGTAGAGCTTATGTAAACGGAAATGTCGTAAACAATAACGAAAAAGTGACTAAAGACAACTGGGATGGCGGCATTCAGCTCGAAAATAAAAAAGGTGAATTAATGACTTATGATGAAGCAAAAGTTTATTTCGATAAAATGAAAGCAGATAAACCTTTCCCAATGCCATGGTTTAATAAATTTATGCCAGCAGAAGAAGCGTATGAATTTGTTCTTAAAAATGTTGGAGCAACATTGCCAATCAGAGACAAAGTTGACGAAAGAATTGTAAGAACGGTAAAAACCGGAGTTCCGGAATATGCAAAAGGTTTGGAGAAAAAAGAATTCTATCAATTTGAACACAGACGTCTTCCGATGGATTCATATAAAAAAGGAATTATTACAGATATTTCTCAGGTTGGAGGATATCCGGAATACAAAGGAAAACCATACACAGATACTGACAAGGATGGTATGCCGGATAAATGGGAAAAGAAACACGGTTTGAATCCAAATGATGCTTCTGATGCAAAATTAGATACTGATGGAGACGGATATTATAATATTGAAGAATATATTAACGGTACAGATCCGAATTCTAAAACAGACTGGAAAGATCTTGCCAACAATCACGAAACTTTGGTTAAGTCATTGCAAGAGTAATTAAAAAAAATCTCCTAAATCTGCTAAATCTGCGAGAGTAAATTTTCCTGCAGATTTGGGAGATCAAGCAGAAAAAAATATTGTAATTCATAAATTTTATTAAAATGAAATCAATAAAAAATATAAGCATTTTAATGTTGTTGCTGGTTTTCGCAAGCAGTATCGCGCAACAGCATTTAGACCCGGAATACATCAAAGTTACCAACGAAAGAGCTGCAAAAATTGTTACCAAATTAGATTTAAAAGATGCTAAAAAGGAAACAGCTGTTTCAAATATAATCGCACAGCAATTTAGAGATTTAAGCGAAATCCAGGACGGAAGAGATGCTGAAATCAAAAAAATAAAAGAAGATACCAGTTTAGCCAAAGAAAAGCAAAACGAAAAAATTGATAAGTTAAAATCAAAAGCAGACGAATCAATTGCAAAACTGCACAAAGCTTACCTTAAAAAATTAAGTAAAGAATTATCAGAAGACAAAATCACTGAGGTAAAAGACGGAATGACATACGGAGTGCTTCCAATCACGGTTGCAGGTTACAACGATATGCTTCCAAATTTAACAGCAGAGCAAAAAGATTATATTTATAAAGCTTTGGTTGAAGCCAGAGAACATGCAATGGATGGAGGTTCATCTAAAGAAAAACACGGCTGGTTTGGAAAATACAAAGGAAGAATCAATAACTATTTGTCAAAACAAGGTTACGATTTAAACAAAGAAAGTGCTGACTGGCACAAACGTATTGAAGAAAGAGAGAAAGCTAAAGATTCTGTGACCAAAGAATAATCTCTCGAAACTTACACTAATAACTATTAACGAGACAACCACAATTCATGCAAAATACTTCTTCAAACCGTACTTTAAAAAGAACATTAATGGCCTTTTCATTTTGTTCGCTTGTTTCTTCGGCGTATGCCCAGTATCCTGTAATTCCAAAACCGGTTCAGGAAAAAGCAGATGCACTTTTAGCAAGTGAAGAAGCAAGGCTGCACGAAATTTGGGTTAGTAATGCCAATATAATTAAAGAAGAAGCAAAACAAGGAAAACCCTATCTGCCTTGGGCTTCTTATCCAAAAGATTTTGTTCAGGCTGATATTCCGGCATTTCCCGGTGCTGAAGGCGGAGGCGCTTATACGCAAGGCGGAAGAGGCGGAAAAATATTTGTCGTTACCAGTTTAGCAGACAGCGGAAAAGGAACTTTTCGTGAAGCCTGTGAAGCCGTTGGAGCAAGAACAATTGTTTTTAATGTTTCCGGAATTATTAAATTGGAAAAAAGAATCAGCATGCGTGCACCGTACGTAACCATTGCGGGTCAGACTGCTCCGGGCGACGGAATTTGTATTGCAGGCGAAACTCTTGAGATAGACACACACGATGTAATTATAAGGCATATGCGTTTTAGACGCGGTGCAACCGAAGTTACCAGAAGAGACGATGCACTTGGCGGAAATCCGATGGGAAATATTATCGTAGATCACTGCTCTGTAAGCTGGGGATTAGACGAAAATATTTCATTATACAGACATCAGTTTGCGGCTAACGATAAGTCTAAATTAGAAAAATTACCGGCTTGTAATATTACTATTCAAAACACGATTTCTTCAGAAGGTTTAGATACTTACAATCACGCTTTTGGAAGTACGATTGGCGGATTAAATAGTACTTTTATGCGGAATTTATGGGCAGATAACATTTCCAGAAATGCTTCTATCGGGATGTATGGCGACTTTAATTTTGTGAATAACGTAGTATTTAATTGGTGGAATCGTACTTTAGACGGAGGCGATTATCGTTCGATGTTAAACATCATCAATAATTACTTTAAACCAGGACCAATTACCCCAACAGGCGAACCTATTGCTCATAGAATTGTAAAACCGGAATCAGGTTATATTCAGCCAAAACAATACGGAAGAGCTTATGTTTCAGGGAATTTTATTGTAGGTTCTCCAGAAGTTACAGCCGATAACTGGAATGGCGGAGTGCAGTTAGAAGATCAAAATCCGGAAGCAACTAAAGAATTTTTAGAAGCTATCAAACAACCAAAACCATTCTCAATGCCTTCATTTAAAATTATGAAAGCAGAAGAAGCATATGAATTTGTTTTAACGAATGTTGGAGCGACAATCCCAAAAAGAGACGCAGTTGATGAAAGAGTTATTAAACAAGTCAGAACTGGAAAAATTGAAGTGAAAGACGGCTTAGAAAATGAAATTGGAAAAGAATATATCAAAAGAAGACTGCCTGCCGATTCATACAAAAAAGGAATTATTACACATCCTGATCAAGTTGGCGGTTATCCAATCTACAAAGGAAAAGCTTATAAAGATTCCGATAACGACGGAATTCCGGATGCCTGGGAGAAGAAATACGGCTTGAATGCAAACGATGCATCTGATGCAAACAAAGATTCAAATGGAGACGGTTATACCAATATTGAGAAATATTTCAACAATATCGATCCAAATCAAAAAGTAGACTGGACGAAATTGGATAATAATGTTGACACTTTGGCTAAAGTAAAATCTTTAGTGCAATAGTTTACATAACGAAAGTATATCGACAAAGTTTGTCATCCTGAGCGAAGTCGAAGGACACGCAAGAAACTCCGCAAAGTTTGATTCAGATTGTCGAGCTACTAACGTGTCCTTCGACTTCGCTCAGGATGATAAAATTGAGGAAATACTTAACTTTAGAAAATCTAAATCTAAAATAATTAAAAAGTGAATTTCACTAAACAAAATATAATCCCTTGCTTCAAAAACACATTAGTAATAATGTGTTTTGCCATGTCTATAAATATCACAGCCCAAACCACTTTCCCGGACATCGTAAGAACCAAAGAAGGAAAACTTACTTTCACGACAGACAATCTTGGAAATAGAATTCCAGATTTCTCTTTTGCAGGATATATGGCTTCAGAAAAAGGGATTCCGAATGTGGAGAATAAAATTTTTGTCCCAAAACAGGAAGAAGATGCGACGAAAAGAATACAAACAGCTATTGATTATGTAAGTAATCTAAAACCAGACAAAACTGGTTTTCGCGGAGCGGTACTTTTAGACAAAGGAACATTCAAAGTAAAAGGAACTTTATACATCAGAAAATCCGGAGTTGTCCTTCGCGGAAGCGGAAATACCGAAAACGGAACCATCCTTTTAGGAACTGGATTAGAAAGAGAAGCGTTAATCAGAGTTTTAGGAATTGACGATAGAAAATACAACGAAACCTACGAATTAGCAACTGCTTTTTCTCCACTGGGAACTCAAAAAATGCAACTTAAAAATGCTTCAAAATTAAAAGTTTCAGACGAAATTGTCATCAGCAGACCGTTGACTGATGCTTGGATCAAAGAAATGAAAATGCAGGATTTTGGTGGAGAAACTTCGTGGATCGGCTGGAAAAAAGGCGATTGGGATGTAAACTGGAATCGGGTTATTACCAACATCAGCGGAAGCGAAATCACTTTAAATGCTCCGTTAACCATGGCTTTAGAAGAAGCGTACGGACAAGCAAAAGTAATTTCGTATTCATGGAACGGAAGAATTGAGCAAAACGGAATCGAAAATATTTTAATAAAATCAACTTTCAATGCATCAAATCCAAAAGATGAAGAACACAGATGGCAGGCAATCAGTATAGAAAATGCCAGAAATGCGTGGGTAAAACAAGTTAATTTTAAGCACTTTGCAGGCGGGGCAGTTACCTTGTTAAAAACAACACAGCAAGTTACAGTTGAAGATTGTATTGCAACAGAACCTGTTTCTGAAATCGCTTCTTTTAGAAGAAATACTTTTTATACAGAAGGACAGCAAACATTATTTCAGCGTTGTTATTCAGAATTTGGATATCATGATTTTGCCGTTGGCGGATTCGGAACTGCGGGACCCAATGCATTCGTACAATGCGAATCTCATATGCCGTTTGAAAATAGCGGAGCAATAGGAAGCTGGGCAACCGGAGTTTTATTCGATATTGTAAACATCGACGGAAAAGCATTAAGTTACAACAATAGAGAACAAGGCGGAAGAGGAGCAGGATGGACAGCCGGAAACAGCGTTTTCTGGGAATCTTCGGCATCAAAAATAGAATGTTACAGTCCGCCAACAGCTTTAAACTGGGCTTTTGGAGTTTGGGGACAATTTGGAGGAAACGGAATCTGGAAAGATGTAAACGGGCATGTTAGTCCGCGTAGTTTATTTTACGCGCAATTAGAAAACCGTTTAGGAAAACTTCCGACGCCATCTTATATCTACGATTTAGGTTCAGAGCCTTCGTCAAGTCCGACAAAAGAAGTAGCGAAAGAATTAACGAACAACTCGGTTACAATTGCAAAAACTTTATCAGAATGGATTAATGAAGTTGCAAAACAAAATTCGATTGATGTTAATAATGCAAAACTTAAAAATGCTAATGATTTAAAAATTGCTGCTGAAAAAGCAACAGCTTCAACTTCAAAAATAAAAATCGAAAATGGTTTATTGACTTTTGAAGGGAAATTAATTGCTGGAAAAGAAACTAATGTTGCATGGTGGAGAGGAAGTCTTATTGATGATGATGTCAAAAAATCAACACCACACATAACTCGTTTTGTACCGGGAAGAACCGGAGTTGGATTAACAGATCAGGTTGAAGAAACCGTAAATTATTTAACTAAAAATAATATTGTAGCGTTAGAGCACAATTATGGTTTATGGTACGATCGCAGAATGGACGATCACGAACGCGTTCGCCGAATTGATGCTGATGCGTGGCCTCCATATTACGAACAGCCTTTCGCTCGAAGCGGTCAGGATTTGGCCTGGGATCATTTGAGTAAATATGATTTGACAAAATTCAACGATTGGTATTGGAATCGCCTTGCAACTTTTGCAAATTTGGCAGAACCAAACGGGCAGTTGTTAATCAATCAGCAATATTTTCAGCACAATATATTAGAAGCTGGGGCGCACTGGGCAAGTTCTCCGTGGCGTTCGGCAAATAATGTTAACAGTACAGGTTTTCCCGAACCACCGCCGTATGCAGGAGACAAACGTATTTTTATGGCGGAACAGTTTTATGATATTACGAATCCGCAGAGAAGAAAATTACATCAGGGATTCATTCGTAAGTCATTAGAAAACTTTCAGGAAAACAGCAACGTAATTCAATTGACAAGCGCAGAATATACTGGACCACTACATTTTATGGAATTTTGGCTGGACGAAGTTCAAAAATGGAAAGACGAAACCGGTAAAAAAGGTTTAATCGGCTTAAGCGCTACAAAAGATGTTCAGGATGCTATTTTGAATGATGCCAAAAGAAACAAAACAGTTGACGTAATGGATATCAGATATTGGTATTACAAAGAAGACGGATCGGCATACGCACCAGAAGGCGGAGTAAATTTAGCGCCAAGACAGCACGCCAGAAAACTGAAAACCGGAAAAGAAACAGACAATCAGGTATATCGCGCGATTAGCGAATACCGCCAAAAATATCCTGAAAAAGTAGTTTTATATTCTACAGACGGATCTTCAAGATTTGGATGGCCGGTTTTAATGGCCGGAGCGTCATTGCCAAATATCCCAAAAATTGAATTGCCTGAGTTTTATTCCGCTTTAAGCGAAATGAAACCAGCAGAAGGCAACAAATACACCGACAATCTTTGGACATTAGAAAACAAAGGAAAAAGTTATTTGTTTTATATGAAAAACGATCAGGATATTTCAATAGACCTTTCCAATCAAAAAGGAACTTTTGAAGTATATGCAATTAATACATCAACAGGAAGCATCACCAAAAAAGCAAACATCAGCGGAGGAAAACAAATCACAATCCCCCAAGCCGAAATAAAAGAAAAAGTGCTTTTTGTAGTGAAAAAATAATGAGAAAGGTTTGCCACGAATTACACGAATGGCACGAATTAATTAAAATAAAACCTGCTCAATCTGCCAAATCTGCGAGAGTAAAATTTCACGCAGATTTAAAAAGATAAAAGCAGATCAAACAGATTTTTAAAATAGAATCTGCGCAAATCAGCTAAAATCTGCTCAAATCAGCGTGAAAAAATAAAGACAAACAGAGAAAAAAAATTAGAGAAATTAGTGCAATTCGTGGCAAACAAAAAAAATATAATTCCAAAATAAACCAAAAATGAATCTGAAAATTAAATATTTATACGCCATTTGTATAAGCTTTTTGTTTACAGCACAAAGTGGATTTTCGCAATCTGCAAAAACAAAAAAATTACCACAATTAAAAGTTTCCAAAAACCAGCACTACTTTGTAACCGAAAATGAAAAACCATTTTTCTGGTTAGGCGACACAGGCTGGTTAACATTCGGGAAGCTGGACAGAGCAGGCGTTGATAAATATTTTAAAGACAGAAAAAACAAAGGTTTCAATGTCGTTCAGGTTATGGTTTTGCATAATATAAATGCCGTAAACGTTTATGGCGATTCAGCTTTGATCAACGAAGATGTTTCAAAGCCATTAATTACCGCAGGAAATAACTTCAATAATCCGGCAGAATACGATTATTGGGATCACGTAGATTACGTTCTGGATGTTGCTCAAAAGAACGGAATCTACCTTGCGATGGTTCCGGTTTGGGGAACCAATGTTTCAAAAGGAGATAAAGTAAGTAAAGAACAGGCAGGAAAATATGCTAAGTTTTTGGCTGACAGATATAAAAACAGAACCAACGTAATCTGGTTAAACGGCGGTGATACACATGGAAACGAATTTCAGGATATCTGGAACGAAATCGGAAATACTTTAAAAACCAACAATCCAGATCAGTTAATGACTTTTCACCCTTTCGGAAGAACCGATTCTTCAGAGAATTTTCACAATGCAAAATGGCTGGATTTTAATATGTTTCAATCAGGTCACAGAAGATACGATCAGGATTCAAGCAAAACGAATTTCAAAGAAGACAATTACAAATTTGTTCTAAGAGATTTCGAATTAAAACCAACAAAACCTACACTTGACGGAGAACCTTCTTACGAAGGAATTCCACATGGACTCCACGATACTTTACAGCCAAAATGGACTGCAAATGATGTTCGCCGTTATGGCTATTGGTCGGTACTTTCAGGAGGTGCAGGTTATACTTACGGACACAATGCCGTAATGCAAATGTTCAGAAAAGGAGATAAACCGGCATACGGAAATAAAGAATTATGGATATCGGCGATTAATGCGCCAGGTGCTGGACAAATGGTTTATATTAAAAAACTGATGTTGGAATTTCCGTTTTTAGAAGGAGTTCCGGATGTTTCTTTAATAGCAAATCAGGGAGAAAAATACGATTATATTCCGGCGATTAAAGGCGAAAAATATGCTCTGATGTATACTTACAACGGAAGAAAAATCGAAGTGAACATGGGTGAAATTTCAGGAGATAAAGTCGCAGCAGCCTGGTACAACCCAAGAAATGGACAAAAAACAAAAATTGGAACATTTGATAATAAAGGAACTAAAGAATTTCAGCCTTCTGGAAAAAAAGAAGACGGTAACGACTGGGTTTTGATTTTAAGCACAAAGTAATCGCAATCTTTGTCATGCTGAGCGAAGTCGAAGAACCGCAAAAATTGGACACAATGCTTGATATAGCATGCGCCCTTCGACTTCACTCAGGGTGACAAAAATGAGAATAAAAAATACTCTCGCAGATTTTGCAGATCAAGCAGATAAAAAATCATTTTAATCTGTGAAATCTGTAGCAAAAAAAATCCTGCACAATCTGCTAAATCTGCGAGAGCAAAAAAACAACACAACAATGAAAAACATACTAATCATACTCTGCTTCACACTTGGACTAAACACCGCTTTCGCGAATAACGGTTGGCTGAATATCCTGAACGAAGGAGGCAATAACAAAGGAATAAAATGCACCGAAGCCATTCAGAATGCTATTGAAAAAGCATCAAAAAATGGCGGAGGAACAATTTTTTTCCCTGCCGGAGAATATTTAACCGGAGCTTTAAAACTAAAAAGCAACATTACAATTCACTTAGATTCGGGTGCGCTTTTAAAATTTTCAGAGAATTTTGATGATTATCTGCCTTTCGTAGAAATGCGTTATGAAGGATTAATGATGAAAACTTTCTCACCATTATTCTATGCAAAAGATGCCGAAAATATCACTATAAAAGGAAGAGGCGTAATCGACGGACAAGGAAAAGCATGGTGGAATGAAGTGTACCGAATAGAATCTGCAAAAGGCCCGATTCCGGAAACGAAATACCAAAAAATGTGGGGCGAGCAAAATCCGGGAATGGTTTACGAGCCTTACTATAAAAGAACAATGGATAAAAAGTTTTTCAGACCATCATTCTTTCAGGTTTTAAATTGTAAAAATATTTTGATTGAAGGCGTTACATTTCAAAATTCTCCTTTCTGGACGATCAATCCGGAATTTTGTGATAATGTAACGATAACAGGAATTACAATATTTAATCCACATTCACCAAATACAGACGGAATCAATCCTTCTTCTTGTAAAAACGTTCACATTTCAAATTGCCATATTAGTGTTGGAGATGACTGTATTACGATCAAATCCGGAAGAGACGCCGACGGACGAAAATATGGAGTTGCAACAGAAAATGTTACGATCACAAACTGCACGATGTTAAGCGGTCACGGCGGAGTCGTTATTGGAAGTGAAATGTCGGGCGGAATCAAAAAAATCACGATTTCAAATTGTGTTTTCGACGGAACCGATCGCGGAATCAGAATCAAATCAGCTCGTGGAAGAGGCGGAGTTGTAGAAGATATTCGTGTCGATAATATTGTCATGAAAAATATCAAAGAAGAAGCTTTTGTGTTGAGTCTTTTCTATGATAAAGACACCAAACAA
This sequence comes from Flavobacterium sp. Root901, assembly GCF_001429765.1. GTDB lineage: Bacteria > Bacteroidota > Bacteroidia > Flavobacteriales > Flavobacteriaceae > Flavobacterium. The sequence goes on along the minus strand of NZ_LMJB01000007.1, from coordinate 167,619 downwards.
GAACCTGTAACAGAGAAAACGCCGATTTTCAGAAACATCCATATGAGTAATATCACGGGATCAAATGTCAATAAAGCCGGAGCCATTTTAGGAATTGCAGAAATGCCGGTTCAGAACATTTCATTTTCAAATATCAACATCGACGGAAAAGAAGGTTTTGAAGTTAATACCGCGACAGATGTTGAATTTCATGATGTAAAAGTGAATGCTTCAGTTGGTTCTTCTTTCAAAATTTCAGATTCTAAAAACCTGATTCTGGATAATGTTGGTTCATCGACTCCAATAAAAGCAGTTCCGGTTATTAAACTGAATAATGTTTCTAATTTAATGATTAATAATAGTTTTCCCTTTAATGCAACCGATATTTTTATTGAAGCTGAAGGAAAAGAAACGAAAAATGTATTTGTAAAAAATAATGTTTTTAATAACGTTTCGACTCCGATTAAAAAAGGAAAAGACTTAGATAAAAAAGCAATTATAGAGTAAAAGCAACGATAGTCATCTTTGTCAAAGTTTTAAACTTTGACAAAGATTTCAGCTGTTTTGCACTCCTGCAAGGTTTCCAAAACCTTGTAGGTGTTTAAGTTTAACATCAACGTAAAAAAATATACCTACAAGGTTTTGGAAACCTTGCAGGAAAGAGAAAGAATGAAGAAATTTTTTATAATCATATTAATCGCAATTTGCACGTTAAGCTATTCTCAGAAAAAGAAAGAACTTTACTTGTTCACGTCTTTTAGAGAACCCGCAACAGAAGGTTTGTATTTAGCCTACAGCGAAGACGGTTACAACTGGAAAGGTTTGGAAAGGTCGTTTTTAAAACCGGAAATCGGAGCAAGCAAAATCATGCGCGATCCGTCAATCACAAAAGGAGCAGACGGAACGTATCATTTAGTTTGGACCACCGACTGGAAAGGCGGAAACGGTTTTGGATATGCCAGTTCTAAAGATTTAATACATTGGTCAGAACAGCAATACATTCCCGTAATGAAAAACGAACCGGAAGTGGTAAACGTTTGGGCACCGGAGATTTTTTATGATGATGTAAAAAACGAATATATTATTATCTGGGCATCAACAATTCCGTTTCGATATCCAAAAGGAGTGGAAGAAGAGAAAAACAACCACAGAATGTATTATGTAACGACTAATGATTTCAAAACGTTTTCGGATACCAAATTATATTACGATCCGGGTTTCAGCGTCATTGACTGCGTAATTGTCAAGAAAAGCAAAAAAGACTATGTTTTGGTTTTGAAAGACAATACAAGACCGATGCGAAACATAAAAGTAGCTTTCGGAGAATCGCCTTTAGGTCCGTTTGAGAAAAGTTCAGAACCTCTGACAGAATATTTATCAGAAGGTCCAACGGTGGTAAAAGTCGGTAAAAACTGGCTGTTGTATTATGACAATTACGGATCCAAAAATTATAAAGCTTTAAGTACTTCAGATTTTGTTCATTTTGAAGATGTTTCATCCAAAATAAGTCTTCCGGAAGGACACAAACACGGAACGATTACAACAATTTCAAAAGAAGTTTTAAAAGGATTGATTGAAAGAAAATAAAAGTTAATGCCACAGATTACACAGATTTAATGGATTTTTTTTTAATTTTTAATCTGTGAAAATCTGTGTAATCAGTGGCAAAAAAAAATAAAAAAATCTCCAAAATCTGCTTAATCTGCGGGAGAAAATTTACTCTCGCAGATTTGGCGGATTGAGCAGATAAAAAATAAAAAACAATGATTGCTTTCCAAAAAATAAAAACCAACATCGCACTTACAGCCACAATTATTTTGGCCTGCCCGACTGTAAACGGCCAAAACGACACAGTGCGCTATGTTGGAAAAACACTTTCAAACATCGATTATCATCACGGGCAGTTAAGTCCGGCCGTTGGAGTTCACGCCACACAGATCATGCGTGCGAGCCGTGAACATCCCGAAAAAGCAGATGATTTTGGATGGACTTATAACCACCAGCCTATGATGGCGTATTGGAACAATACCTTTTACCTGCATTATTTAAGTGATCCTTCTGGTGAACATATTCCGCCGAGCCAGACTTTATTAATGACTTCTAAGGATGGTCAAACCTGGACAAAACCAACGGTAATTTTTCCTATTTATCGCATTCCTGATGGCTGGAAAAAAGAAGGTGTAGAAGGAGTTGCCAAAAATCTGGATGCCATTATGCACCAGAGAATGGGTTTTTATACTTCTAAAAACAAACGACTTTTTGCTTTAGGCTATTATGGAATCGCGATGGATGAAAAAGACGATCCGAACGATGGAAAAGGGATTGGACGTGTGATTCGCGAAATCAAAAAAGACGGAAGTTTTGGCGAAATCTATTTCATCAGATACAATAAAACCTGGGACAAGTCAAAATCGGCATTTCCATTCTATACCAAATCAAAAGACAAAGGTCTGATCAAAGCCTGCGAAGAAATTTTATCAGAACCCTTAGTTTTACAACAATGGGTTGAAGAAGCAGATCGTGATGACGAATTAATTCCGTTACAGAAACCTTATAAAGCATTCAGTTATTATCATTTACCAAACGGAAATGTGGTTGGTTTATGGAAACATGCCTTAACTTCAATCAGTAAAGATGGTGGTGAATCATGGGATTATATGCCCTTACGCGCACCGGGATTTGTAAACAGCAACGCCAAAATCTGGGGACAAAAAACGTCTGACAATCGTTATGCAGCATTATACAATCCGTCAGAATACCGCTGGCCTCTGGCGATTTCAACCAGTGATGACGGACTGAATTATAAAGATTTATTGTTGGTTCACGGAGAAGTAAGTCCGATGCGTTACGGCGGAAACTACAAATCTGCCGGTCCTCAATACGTACGCGGAATCACAGAAAAAAACGGAACTCCGCCAGACGGGAAAATTTGGGTGGGTTACAGCATGAATAAAGAAGATATTTGGGTGGCATCAGTTCCGGTTCCCGTAACTTCAGTGGTGACAGAAAATGTAAATGATGTTTTTAATGATCTACCAAACGGAGAAGAATTGAAATTTTGGAATACGTATGATCTTTCGTGGGCATCCACAAAAATTGAAAAGAAAGCCGACGGTAAAAAATGGCTGACTTTAAGAGATCAGGATTATTTTGATTATTCAAGAGCAGAAAGGGTGATTCCATTTGCATCAAAAATGGAAGCTGTTTTTACGGTTAAACCAGAACAAAACAATCACGGTTTATTGCAGGTCGAATTTCAAAATAAACAAGGTTTGCCTTCTGTAAGATTGACTTTTGATTCGGATGGTCAGATTAAAATAAAAACCGGAGCACGTTCTAATGGAATTGGAAAATATGAAGCAAACAAAACGTATAAAATAACGGTTAAATTAGACGCCAAAAATCGTTCGTACACCGTAAAAGTAAACGACGAAAAAGAATCAACAAAGATATTCTATGCGCCAACAGACGGATTTGAAAGAATCATGTTCAGAACAGGAGAACAAAGATATTCACCAAATCCGGACACAGCGCCAGACACAGACGATTACGATGATCTGCCTCAAACCGGAAAATTAATCCCTGAAGCGGTATTTAATATTGAGTCTTTGATTACTAGAAAATTATAGTTTGCCACAAATTACACGAATTGCACTAATTTTTATTTGATTTAGAAAAAAATTCGAGAAATTGGTGTAATTCGTGGCGAAAAAATAAAGAACGCGGATGACACAGATTCGCTATCGCGAAAACGCTGATTGACACGGATTTTTTTTGATATGATTTTAAAAAAAATCCGTTTTATCCGCGTCTTTACGAAGTAAATCCGTGTCATTAGCGTATAAATCTCAACAATAAGAAATGAAGAATTTCAAAAACATAGTATTAATGATTTGTCTTTTAGTAACCCTGGTTTCTAAAGGACAAATTTTGCCTGTACATCTCACAACAGAAATGGCCGAAAATCCATTAGAAGTTGTTCAGAATCAGCCAAGATTAAGCTGGCAGTTAATTTCAAAAGAATCCAATTCATCGCAAATTGGGTATAAGATACTGGTTGCTTCTTCGGAAGAAAAACTAAAAGAAGATTTTGGCGATATTTGGGATAGCGGAAGAGTAAATTCTAATAAAAACCTTCAGATTTCTTATGGCGGGAGTCCGTTGAAAAATGAAACCAAATATTTCTGGAAAGTAAAAGTTTGGAATCAATCAGGAAAAGTTTCTCCATGGAGTAAAATAGCTTTTTTTAGAACGGCTCCCTTAGAATCAGAGTTAAACCCAATTTGGATTGGCGCCATTACAAAAGCCGACAGCCATTTGCCGGAAGGAAGAAATTTTCATAGCACCACTTACAAAAGAGAAAAAAAAGAGGCGATCATCAAGGCATCCGATTCATTGTCACGCAGAAGTATTATGTTGCGTAAACCTTTCGAAATCAAAAAAGAAATTAAAGAAGCCATTGTTTACATCTCAGGTTTAGGACATTACGAATTGACGATCAACGGAAAAAAAGTAGGGAACAGTCAGTTTGCGCCTTTATGGACGGATTATGATAAAACGGTTAATTACAATGTTTACGAATTGAACGCAAAAGAACTTCAAAAAGGAGATAACGTAATTGGTGTTTTGTTAGGAAACGGAATGTATAACACGCTTGCTGAAAGATATACCAAATTCTTTGTAAGTTTTGGCCCGCCGACTTTATTCTTTAAAATGAAAATCAAATACAATGATAATTCAGAAGAAATAATAAAGTCAGATGGAAGTTGGAAATACAGTAAAAGTCCGATTACTTATAATAGTATTTTTGGAGGCGAAGATTACAATGCCAATCTAGAGCAAAAAGGCTGGAACAGAAAAGGTTTCAAAGATTCAAACTGGAAAAAAGTAGTGATTCAGGAAGCACCAAAAGGAACTTTAAGACCGCAAACGGCACCGCCAATCACGATTCAGAAACAATATGAAGTGCAGACTTCAAAAGAATTAAAACCTAATTTTTATGTTTTTGATATGGGACAGAATCTTTCCGGATTTCCAACCATAAAAGTAAAAGGAAAAAAAGGGCAGACGGTTCGCGTTTGGGTTGGAGAAAGTTTAAATGAAGATGGAACAGTCGGACAAGGAAAATCTGGAAAACCATACTATTACGATTATACTTTAAAAGGAAAAGACGTTGAAGAATGGACACCGAAATTCAGCTATTACGGATTTCAATTTGTTCAGATAGAGAACATTAATTATAAAGATACGAAAGATAAAAGTCTGCCGACAATTATAGATTTAAAATCTAATTTTATTTACAATTCGGCGGGAGAAGCAGGAAGTTTTGTTTGTTCCAATGAACTTTTTAACAAAAGCCATGAGATTATCAATTATGCTATAAAAAGTAATTTTCAAAGTGTTTTTACCGATTGTCCGCAACGTGAAAAATTAGGCTGGCTCGAAGAAATTCACTTAAACGGCCCGGGATTACTATTCAATTATAATCTGGAAAATTTCATTCCGGCAACGATGCAGAACATTTCGGATTCTCAGAGAGAAAACGGATTGATTCCGACAATCGTTCCCGAATATGTTGTTTTTGGAGGCGACTTTACCGATTCTCCGGAGTGGGGCGTGACGGGCGTAATTTTGCCTTGGATGTATTATGAATATTATGGCGACGCGTCTTTAATCGAAAAATATTATCCGTTAATGAAAAACTATGTAGATTATTTAGAATCAAAATCTAAAAATCACATCGTTTCGCACGGATTGGGAGATTGGTACGATTACGGAACGCATCCTGCGGGATATTCTAAAAATAGCCCGATTGCACTTTCGGCAACTTCTCATTTTTATTACGGAGCCAGTTTGGTCGCAAAATCAGCTAAATTGTTGAATAAAACAGAAGATATTCAGAAGTACGAAACTTTAACAGCTGAAATTAAAACAGCTTTCAATAAAGAGTTTTTTAACGAAGAAACCAAACAATACGGGACCAACAGTCAGTTTAGCAATGCCGTTCCGGTTTTTATGGATCTTGTAGAACCGCAGTATAAAGAAGCGGTTATGCAAAATCTGATTGCTGATATAAAAGCAAAAGGCGATCGACTGACAACGGGCGATGTTGGAAACCGTTATTTGTTTCAGGCTTTGGCACGAAATGGAGAAAACGAAACGATGTTTAAAATGAATAATCATTACGATGCGCCGGGTTACGGTTTTCAGATTAAATATGGTGTAACCACTTTGACCGAACAATGGGATCCTAGAAAAGGAAACTCATACAATCATTTTATGATGGGACAAATTGAAGAATGGTTTTATCAAAGTTTAGCCGGAATTAAATCGGATCCGGAAAAACCAGGATTCAAACATTTCTTCATTCAACCCGAAGTAGTAGGCGATATGACTTTCGCGAAAGCGGATTATCAATCGATTTATGGAAAAATTGCTTCGGCATGGGAGAAAAAAGACGGTAAATTGATTCTAAATGTGGAGATTCCGGTGAATACAACAGCAACGATAAAATTACCAGTTTCTAAAAGCTCTGAAATAAAAATTGATAAAAAAAAGGTTCGAACTTGGTTTGATGAAAAAGCTCAGAAACCATGCTTAGAATTAGGTTCTGGAAAATATGTAATAGAATGCAAAATATAGAACGCGGATGACACGGATTTACTTCGTAAAAACGCGGATAAAAGCGGATTTTTTTTCAAAATATAAAAAATCCGTGTAAATCAGCGTCTTCGCGATAGCGAATCCGTGTCATCAGCGTACCAATCATACCGATATTAAAATGAAAAAAATACAATACATCTTCTTAGTTTCCATTTTTGCCTTGACAGTTACCAATGCGCAAAGTACTTCTGATACTAATTTTAGAAAATCAGTTTCAGAAACAGTAAAGAAAATCGAAACGGCTTTTAACGTTACCATCAACGACGACAGAGGTTTATTAAAAGGAAAAGAACTGGATTATGCCGACTGGAGAATTGAACCGGGAAATTTAGCGCTTTCGCTGACGAATATTCTGGCGCCTTTTGAACTGATGTATTTTAAACAACCCGACGGAACCTACATTATTCGTAAATATGAAAACCATAAAGTTTCTGTAGACAAAGGAAAAGAACGCTTGTTTTATTTAGAAAGCCTTTATTCGACCAAAGAACAATGGGAAAAACGTAAAAAGGAGTTAAAAGCATGTATGATAACCTCATTTGGTTTAGACAAGGCTCCCCCAATGCCAAAATCTAAACCACTTTTAACTCCTAAGAGAATTTACAAAGATTACAGTATTGAAAATATTGGGTTAGAAATTCTGCCGGGAGTTTACGTAACAGGATCGATTTACAAACCGTATCCTTTGAATAAAAAATCGGCTGTAATCTTAACTCCAGATGGACATTTTGGTGACGGAAGATATAGAAAAGACGAACAATTACGTTGTGCTATTTTAGCTAAAATGGGAGCAATTGTAGTCAGTTACGATTTGTTTGCGTGGGGAGAATCCTTGCTTCAGTTTCCGGAAGAAACGCACAGAAACAGCATTGCATCGACAGTTCAGGTTTTAAGTGGAATCCGTTTACTAGATTATTTGTCGACCATAAAAAATGCTGATATGTCAAGAGTCGGTGTCACAGGCGGTTCTGGCGGAGGATCGCATACGATGTTTTTGGGAGCAATTGACGACAGGGTAAAAGTGACAGCTCCGGTGGTAATGGTTTCATCACATTTCTCAGGCGGTTGCCCATGCGAAAGCGGACGCGGAATTCACTTGTGTGGAAACGGAACAAACAATGCAGAAATCTCAGCAATGATGGCGCCAAAACCACAATTGATTGTTTCTGACGGAAAAGACTGGACATTGGCAGTACCGGAATTGGAATTTCCGTTCATTCAAAGAACATATGAATTGTACGGTAAAAAAGATTTGGTAGAAAATGCGCATTTTGGAAAAGAAGGACATGATTATGGCGTTTCAAAACGTATGGCAATGTATCCGTTTATGGCCAAATATTTAGATTTGGATTTGAAAAAAGTGCAGAACGCAAAAGGCGAAATCGATGAATCGACTTGTGTAATCGAGCCAAAAGAAAAGATGTTTGTCTTTGGAGATAAAGGAGAAAAGCTTCCTGCGAATGCGCTAAAAAACATCAATAAATTATACGAAATGTTCGGAGAGAAAAACAATAAAGTTTACGAGGTTAAAAAATAGCCACGACCCGAGCGATAGCGAACAGGTGAAGCAATTACACGAATTGCACTAATTGTTTTTGCCACAGATTAGATGATTTTCACTGATTATAAAAATCTGCTAAATCTGCGGGGAAAAATTTACTCTCGCAGATTTGGCAGATTTAGGAGATAAAAAATCCTTCTAATCATTTTAATTTGTGGCAAAAATAAATTAGAGAATTGAAATAAAAATTAAAAAAAAATTAGTGTCCATTCGTGTAATTTGTGGCAAAAAAAATATATTAACATGAATTTAAAAACTAAAATAACAGCAATCTGTCTTGGAATTTTTTCGCTTACAGCAACAGCGCAAAACGACCTGAAATTATGGTACGATAAACCAGCCTCAATCTGGAACGAAGCTTTGCCATTAGGCAACGGACGTTTGGGTGCGATGGTCTTCGGCGACCCGGCTGTAGAGCGTTTACAATTGAATGAAGAAACCATTTGGGCGGGATCTCCAAACAGTAATGCACATTCAAAATCAATCAAAGCTCTTCCGATCGTTCGCAGATTAATCTTTGAAGGAAAATTTGATGAAGCACAGGATTTGGCTACGCAGGATATCATGTCGCAGACCAATGACGGAATGCCGTATCAGACTTTTGGGAGCGTTTATATTTCGTTTCCGGGACATCAGAAATATTCGAATTATTATAGGGATTTAGATATTAGTAACGCTTCCGCGAAAGTAAAGTACACGATTAACGGAGTTGAATTTACACGCGAAATCATAACCGCATTTTCAGATCAGGTCATTGCGGTAAAACTTTCCGCCAGCAAGCCAGGACAAATTACGTGCAATGTTTTTATGAACAGCCCGATTGATAAAACGTTAGCTTCGACAGAAGGAAACCAAATTATACTTTCTGGATTAGGGACAAATTTTGAAAATGTAAAAGGAAAAGTAAAATTTCAGGGCAGACTTACGGCTAAAAATAAAGGAGGAGAAATTAGTGCCAGCAACGGCGTTTTAAGTATTGACAAAGCCGATGAAGTGACTTTATACATTTCAATTGCGACCAATTTTAAAAACTATCAGGACATTTCGGGTGATGAAATTGCGAAAAGTAAATTGTATTTAGAACAGGCTTTACCAAAAAGTTTTGATGAAATAAAAACGGCACATACAGCATATTACCAAAAATTCTTCAACAGAGTTGCTTTGGATTTAGGAACAAATGAAAATACGAAAAAACCAACCAATGAAAGAATCCGCGATTTCTCCAAACAGTTTGATCCGGAATTAGCTTCGTTATATTTTCAGTTTGGACGTTATTTATTGATTTCAAGTTCACAACCGGGCGGACAGCCAGCAAACTTACAAGGAATCTGGAACGATATGGTAACACCGCCGTGGGACAGTAAATACACAACAAACATTAATGCCGAAATGAATTACTGGCCGGCGCAGGTGACGAATCTGCAGGAAATGCACGAACCGTTTTTGCAAATGGCAAAAGAATTAAGTGTGACAGGTGCAGAAACAGCTAAAATGATGTACAATGCAAATGGTTGGGTTTTACATCACAACACCGATATCTGGCGTGTAACCGCTCCGGTAGATTCTGCTGCATCTGGAATGTGGCCAACGGGTGGTGCCTGGATTTGTCAGGATTTATGGGAAAGATATTTATATACTGGTGATAAAAAATATTTAGAAGAAATTTATCCGATTATGAAAGGTGCTGCCGATTTCTTTTTGGAATTCATGATCATCGATCCAAATACGGGATATTTGGTGGTGGTGCCTTCAAGTTCTCCAGAAAATACGCATGCAGGCGGAACTGGAAAAGCAACTATTGCATCAGGAACGACAATGGATAATCAGTTGATTTTTGATTTGTTTACGCATGTTATTGAAGCTTCGAAATTGGTTTCTCCAGATGCCGTTTATACGAAAAAAGTAAGCGATGCTTTATCTAAAATGCCTCCAATGAAAATAGGACAATACAATCAGCTGCAGGAATGGCAGGACGATTGGGATAATCCTAAAGACAACCACAGACACGTTTCTCATTTGTACGGCTTGTACCCGAGTAATCAGATTTCGCCAACAAAAACACCGGAATTATTTGAAGCAGCCAAACAATCGTTGATTTACAGAACAGACGAATCTACAGGCTGGTCAATGGGATGGAAAGTGAATTTATGGGCCAGATTATTAGACGGAAATCACGCTTATAAACTGATTCAGGACCAGTTGCATTTGGTAACGGCAGATCAGAGAAAAGGAGGAGGAACTTACCCGAATATGTTAGATGCGCATCAGCCGTTTCAGATTGATGGAAACTTTGGCTGTACAGCCGGGATTGCTGAAATGCTAATGCAGAGTCAGGAAGATGCGATTCAGTTATTGCCCGCTTTACCAACCGTTTGGAAAGATGGAAGCATTGAAGGTTTGGTTGCCAGAGGCGGTTTTGTGATTGATATGACCTGGAAAAACAATAAAGTTTCGACTTTAAAAATTTATTCGAAAATTGGAGGAAACTGCCGTTTGAAAGTAGAAAATACTTTGAGCGGTTCTTCGATCAAAAAAGCAAAAGGTAAAAATGCAAATCCGTTGTTTTATGATGTGGAAGTAAAAAAACCGATTATTTCTGATAAAGCTAAACTGGAAAAAGTGGTTTTACCGAATTATAATATTTACGATGTGAATATGAAAGCAGGGCAGACGTATACTTTTACGGGGAAATAAAGATTAAATAAACTCCATATTTGTCATTTCGACGAAGGAGAAATCTCCGTTAGAAGCTCGACAAAGATTGGCGATTCACTTTTACGGAGTTACTCATGAAGATTTCTCCTTCGTCGAAATGACAAGATTGTGTAGAAAAATAAAATAAATGATGTTAACAAATCTCAAACATAAAATAATAACCCTCTCAATTATAATTGCCAGTTTAAACAGCAGTTGTAAATCGGGTGCGAATATTTCAAACAAAGGGAAATCGGTTGTTTTAAAAGAAGAAAAATTCAAACATTATGTTGATTATTTCAACACGATGGAAGATGAAAATTTAAAATTTGCGATTCCGAATGACAGTGCGTGGAGCTGGATGGAAAAGAATATTCCGTTGTTTGAGTGTCCACAGCAGAATTTTGAGGAAATCTATTATTTCAGATGGTGGAGTGTTCGTAAACATATCAAAAATACACCGCAGGGATTTGCGATTACGGAGTTTTTGGTGGATCGTTCGTATGCCGATAAATACAATATGATCAGCTGTGCTTTGGGACATCATATCAATGAATTTCGCTGGGTTCATGATCCGAAATATATTGAACAGGATGTTAAAATCTGGTACCGAGGCAATGAAGGGAAACCGATGAACAAATTGTATAAATTCAGCAGTTGGACGGCCGATGCTTTGTACAATCGTTATTTGGTGAATAAAGATGAGAAATTCTTACTGGATTTGTATCCAGACATGGTTACGGATTATGCGGTTTGGGAAAAAGACCGTCAGCGCAAGGATGGTTTATTTTGGCAGCATGATGTAAAAGATGGAATGGAAGAGTCCTTAAGCGGCGGGCGAAAAGTGCAAAATGCAAGACCAACGATCAACAGTTATATGTACGGAAATGCTGTAGCGATTTCTAAAATGGCCGAGATGAAAGGCGATAAAGAAACAGAAGCAAAATTTAAAGCCAAAGCGGATGTTTTACAGCAATTAGTGGAAACGAAATTGTGGAATAAGAAAAGTGAGTTCTTTGAAACTTTTACAGAAAAAGATACTTTAGCGCAGGTTCGAGAAGCGATCGGATTTATTCCGTGGTATTTTAATCTGCCTGAGAAAAGTAAAGGGTTTGAAAAAGCCTGGGAACAAGTGAAAGATGAAAAAGGATTTTCGGCACCATTTGGATTAACAACGGCAGAAAGAAGAAGTCTGCGTTTTAGAACACACGGAACCGGAACCTGCGAGTGGGACGGCGCGATCTGGCCTTTTGCGACTTCACAGACCTTGACGGCAATGGCCAATGTTTTGAACAATTACAATCAGGATTTTGTAGAGAAACCAGATTATTTTAAACAATTGGAATTGTACGTTCAATCGCAGTATTATAGAGGAAAGCCTTATCTTGGAGAATATCTGGACGAAACTACTGGTTATTGGTTAATGGGCGACAGGGAAAGAAGCCGTTATTACAATCATTCAACTTTCAATGATCTAGTGATTACCGGTTTAGTTGGTTTACGCCCGAGAGCGGACGAAAAGATTGAAGTAAATCCGTTGATTCCTCAGGAAAAATGGGATTGGTTTTGTCTGGATAATGTTTTGTATCACGGCAACATAATTACAATTCTTTGGGATAAAACGGGAGAAAAATATAAAAAAGGAAAAGGTTTCAGAGTCTTTAAAAACGGAAAAGAAATTGCGTTTTCTGAGAAATTGGAGCGTGTGATTTCGGAGTAGATACTAATATTTGCAATCCAATTTGTCATTTCGACGAAGGAGAAATCTTAGCGAGAAGCTCGACAGAGTTTAAATTATTGTTATGGAGTAATCTAGATATTTTGATGTTTAAACCTGACAGGTTTTTAAAACCTGTCAGGTTTAATGCGCAACGATAACCGACCAGTTTGTCATTTCGACGGAGGAGAAATCTCCGTAAGAAACTCTACAAAGTTGCTCAAGCATGACGAGCTACTCGCGGAGATTTCTCCTCCGTCGAAATGACACAAAATGAGAATCAATATACTCTAGCAGATTTGGCAAATTAAGCAGATAAAAAATCCATTTTTAATCTGAGAAATCTGTGGCAGAAAAAAAATCTCCGGAATCAGCAAAATCTGCGAGAAAAAATAAACAATACCATGAAAAAGTTTTTTTTACATTTTACCCTAATCATCTCACTTTTTACCCTTTCGGCGAAAGCCCAGGACAAAATCACAGTAACCGATTTAAAGTGCGAAATGCTGACGAATCCGGAAGGAATTGACGTTTTACAGCCAAGACTGAGCTGGAAAATAAAAGCGGAGGTAAACGATGTAAAACAAATAGCATATCAAATTATTGCGTCTTCGAGTCTAGAAAAATTAAATACCGGAAATGGAGATTTATGGAACAGCGGAAAAGTACAAAGTGATGCTTCTGTAAATGTAGTTTATAACGGAAAAAAACTGGAAAACCGACAAGATGTTTTCTGGAAAGTAACCATTTTCACGAATAAACGTGAAATCCAATCCAAAGAAAATGCACATTTTAGTATCGGGATTTTAACTTATGCCGACTGGAAATCGACACGCTGGATTGGTTATGAAAAAGTTTCTCCCGGAGATAGTATTTCGCAGTATTCCAGATTGTCCGCGCGTTATCTTCGAAAAGAAATCAACCTAAAAAAGAAAGTCAAAAATGCGAAAGTCTATATTATGGGAATGGGCTTGTATGAGTTGTATATTAACGGAAATAAAATTGGCGATCAGGTTTTAGCGCCGGTTCCGACAGATTATACGAAGAATGTAAAATACAATGTTTTTGATGTGACTTCGCAGTTGCAGGAAGGCAAAAACATGCTGGGAACAATTTTAGGAAACGGGCGTTTTTTTACCATGCGACAGGATTATAAGCCTTATAAAATTAAAACTTTTGGTTACCCGAAAATGGCTTTACAGTTATTTGTAGAATATACTGATGGAAGCAAAGACGTGATTAGAACCGATGATACCTGGAAAATTACAACTGACGGACCAATTTTATCCAACAACGAATACGACGGAGAAGAATACGACGCCCGCAAAGAAATGAAATACTGGAATACGACCAATTTTGATGATAAAAAATGGTTTTCGGCAGAATATGTGCAGGAACCAGGCGGATTTTACGAAGGTCAGATGTCGGCGAATATGAAAGTGAAACGCAAAGTAAAACCCATTTCGATCAAACAGACGCCAAAAGGAACGTATATCTTAGATATGGGACAGAATATGGTAGGCTGGTTGCAATTGAAAGTTAAAGGGAATAAAGGTGAAAAAATCACAATGAAATTTGCAGAATCACTTCAGCCTGACGGATCATTATATATTGCCAATTTACGCGATGCAAAAACTACTGATATTTATACTTTAAAAGGCGAAGGCGAAGAAATTTGGGAACCTCGTTTTATTTTCCACGGATTTAGATTTGTGGAGATTTCAGGATTTACCACAAAACCGACAATAGAAAATTTTGTTGGGAAAGTCGTTTACGACGACATTCAGACCACAGGAACTTTTGATTCTTCGAATCCAATCATGAATCAGATTTTTAAAAATGCATGGTGGGGAATCAGCGGAAATTATAAAGGAATGCCAATTGACTGTCCGCAAAGAAACGAGCGTCAGCCGTGGTTGGGAGACAGAACAACCGGCGCTTATGGCGAAAGTTTCTTGTTTGACAATCAGACTTTATATGCAAAATGGCTGGACGATATCAAATATTCACAAACCATAGATGGCGGTCTTCCGGATGTTGCACCGGCTTTCTGGCGTTATTACGGAGACAATGTAACCTGGCCGGGAACGTATATCACGGTTGCCGATATGTTGTATAATCAGTTTGGAGACGCAAAAGTCGTTGTAAAACAATATCCAAATATGAAAAAGTGGATGGATTATATGGAAGAAAATTATCTTTCTAATGATTTGATGTATAAAGATAAATACGGCGATTGGTGTGTTCCGCCAGAATCATTGGAATTAATTCGTTCGAAAGATCCTGCTCGTTTAACGGATGGGGAATTGATTTCGAGTGCTTTTTATTATCAGCTTTTGACTATCATGAAGAAATTTGCCGTTGTTGCGAATCAGCAAAATGATATAAAGCATTATGATGAATTGGCTTTAAGAATCAAGAAAGCATTCAATGCCAAATATTTAAATGCAGATAAAAACAGTTACGCCAATAATACCGTTACCGCTAATTTATTGCCATTAACTTTCGGAATGGTTCCGGACGGACTTGAAACGAAAATATTTGAAAATTTAGTACATCAGGTAGAAGTTGTAAAAAATGGGCATATAAGCACAGGTGTTATCGGAACGCAATTTTTAATGCGGACGTTAACCAATTTTGGCCGCGGTGATCTGGCATTCAAATTAGCATCCAATAAAACCTATCCGAGCTGGGGTTATATGGTAGAAAATGGCGCCACCACAATCTGGGAACTTTGGAACGGAAATACCGCAGATCCTGTTATGAACTCGCAAAACCATGTGATGCTATTAGGAGATTTATTGATTTGGTATTACGAAAATATGGCGGGAATTAAAAGCAATCCTGAAACTCCGGGCTTCAAACAAATCATTATGAAACCAGATTTTAATGCTGGATTGACCTATGTAAATGCTTCTTACGAATCTATTTATGGAACTATAAAAAGTGACTGGAAGAAAGGTAAAAAAGCCTTAAATTGGAATGTTTCAATTCCGGCAAATACATCAGCAATTGTTTATCTTCCGACAGAAAATGCAGCTAACGTTACCATTAATAATCAAAAACTAAATAAAACTTCAAATGCATTTAAAACAGAAAAAGGTAATCTTGTACTTACACTTTCGTCAGGTTCTTATATTTTAAATGTTAAATAATCCGCTTTTCAGTTAATTCGGGACAGTACAGGATAGATCTTTAAAATTTTAGTGTCATTTTTACACTTAACTAATAATTTTGTGCAAAAAAATATTGAGAATGCATTTAATGTCCAAAATTGTAATTCAAAATAAAACTGGAATGAAGATTTTAAAAGTAACGTTTATCCTGTTTGGTTTAATTCTTTTAGGAAGCTGTAAATCGGCTTTAGAAAAAAAGACCTGGAAAGAAGGCATTTTAGGAGATCAGTTTATCTATGATAAAGCGCCTTATCCTTCTTGCCATGCCGTAACAATTTTAGAAGCAACCAATGGCGATCTTGTAGCTTCCTGGTTTGGAGGAACGCACGAAAGACATCCGGACGTTTGTATTTATGTTGCAATCAAACCCAAAGGAAGCGATAAATGGAACGAAGGTGTAAAAGTAGCTGACGGCGTTATGAAAGATGGACCGAGATTACCAACATGGAATCCGGTTTTATATCAAATCCCCGGTGGCGATTTAATGCTTTTCTACAAAATCGGACCAAAACCATCAGAATGGTGGGGCATGATCAGAAAATCTTCTGACGGTGGAAAAACATGGTCTGAAGCAGAAAAAATGCCAGACGGGTTTTTAGGACCAATCAAAAATAAACCTGTTTTATTAAGAAACGGAACTCTTTTATGTCCGTCAAGTATCGAAGGCGATGGTTGGAGACTTCGTATGGAATCTACTCCCGATTTCGGAAAAACATGGGTAATGGGTGATACGCTTCCGAGAGGAAAAGAGAAAATCAATGCGATTCAGCCAAGTATTTTATTCCACAAAGATGGAAGTATTCAGGCGATCGGGAGAACCAGAAACCGCGCTATTTTTAGTACTTTTTCAAAAGATAACGGCAAAACATGGTCGGATGTAGAATTAATCGGACTTCCAAATAACAACTCAGGAACAGATGCCGTTACACTTAAAGACGGCAGACATTTATTAGTTTATAATCACGTCCTGCCTCCGGGAAAAGAAGCAAAAGGTCCAAGAACGCCGTTGAATGTTTCGGTTTCTAAAGACGGAATTCACTGGAACGCTGCTTTAGTTTTAGAAGATTCAAAAATCAGCCAGTATTCTTATCCATCTATGATTCAAAGTTCAGACGGAATGGTACATATTGTATATACCTGGAGAAGAGAAAAACTGAAATATGTAAAAATCGATCCAAGTAAACTGGTGGCACTTCCAATCAAAAACGGAATCTGGCCAGGCGAAGAAGGAAAAGTAGTGACAGCTGTAAAAGTGGAAGAAGAGTAAAAATATAATGCCACAGATTAAAGGATTTTCACTGATTAAAAAATCTGTTAGATCTGCCAAATCTGCGTGAAAAAATTTACTCTCGCAGATTTAGCAGATTATGGAGATAAAAAAAATCCTTTTTAATCTTTTAATCTGTGGCAAAAAAAATACCCAATGATATATAAAAAACATTTATTAGTTGCCATGCTGGTTGTTTTGTCAACAACATTCAACAGTTGTGCAACGGCTCAGGCATCAAAAAACAAACAGCAATACAAAGTGGCGGTTTGTGACTGGATGATTTTAAAAAGACAAAAATTAGGTGCTTTCGGATTAGCATCTGAAATAAAAGCAGACGGAATCGAACTTGATATGGGCGGTTTAGGAAAGCGACCAACCTTTGACAGCAAACTAGGCGATCCTGTAGAAAGACAAAAATTCTTAGATAAATCCAAAGCAGTAAATGTTGGCATCAGTTCTATCGCAATGTCTGGTTTTTATGCACAGTCTTTTGCCAAAAGAGAAACCATCGAACCAATGATTAACGATTGCGTGGAAGCAATGAAAAACATGAAAGTGAAAGTCGCGTATTTACCATTAGGAACAGAAAGCGATTTGACCAAAAATCCGGAACTGCGTCCAATCGTAATTGAAAGATTAAAATGGGCCGGAAAACAAGTCGGTAAAATTGGCGGAGTAATCGCAATTGAAACTTCATTAAATGCCACAGACGAGAAAAAACTTTTAGAAGAAATCGGTTCAAAATACATTAAAAGTTCGTTCAATTTTGCGAATGCAGTTGATAATGGAAGAGATATTTCAGCTGAATTAAAAATTTTAGGAAAAAAACATTTAGCACAGATTCACGCTTCAAATACCGATAAATTTTGGTTAGAAAACGATCCTGCGATCGATATGCCAAAAATCAAACAAACGCTGGACGAAATGAAATGGAGCGGATGGCTGATTGTTGAACGTTCAAGAGATGTAACACAAGTTCATAATGTAAAAGCCAATTACGGAGCAAATGTGGCTTATTTGAAAAAGATTTTTCAGAATTAAAAAATAAAATTATTTGCCACAGATTAAAAGGATTAAAAGGATTTTTAATCTGTGAAAATCTTTTAATCTGTGGCAAAAAAAAGATTCTCATTTTTTGTCATCCCGAGGAACGAGAAATCTCCGCGAGAAGCTCGTCAAAGATTGTCGATTTAGTTTTCTGGAGTTACTTGCGGAGATTTCTCCTTCGTCGAAATGACAAACTGGATGAAAAATATTGATTGCCAAGAATAAAACCAAAATACAATGAAATACCTAAGTTTACTTTTTTTATGTTGTTATGTCACTTTCGCGACAGCGCAGAATGTCACAATTGTTAGTGATGCCTCTTCGCCGAGAGCCAAATTTGGAGCAGAAAAATTAGCCGAAACCTTGACTTCAAAAGGTTTTAAAGTTGCTTCTGCCGACAAACTAAAAAGCTCAAAAGACAAAGTAATAGTTATTGGAGAAAAAGGAACCGATTTTTGGAAACAAAACTCCAAAAACGCCAAAATCGACGATAGTAAATTAAGTAAAAAAGAAGGTTTTCAAATCCGCACTCAAAAAAATATAATTTATATTGAAGGAGCAGATGCAACAGGAACTTTGTATGGTGCTTTAGAACTCGTAGACCGTATTAAAACTTCAGGCGCACTTCCGTCAGCAATCAATATCGAAGACAGTCCGGAAATGGTTTTGCGTGGCACTTGTATCGGAATG
The DNA here is from genome assembly GCF_001429765.1 of Flavobacterium sp. Root901. GTDB lineage: Bacteria > Bacteroidota > Bacteroidia > Flavobacteriales > Flavobacteriaceae > Flavobacterium. The sequence goes on along the minus strand of NZ_LMJB01000007.1, from coordinate 148,822 downwards.
CAGAAACCGGTTTATCTTCCGGGACGTGATGTTTACGAATATCCATACACACCAGAAACTTTTCCGTGGTTTTACGATAAAGCGTTATGGATTAAGTATTTGGATATGCTGGTGGAAAACCGCATGAACTCTTTGTATTTATGGAACGGACATCCGTTTGCTTCTTTGGTAAAATTAAAAGAATATCAGTTTGCAGTCGAAGTTAGCGACGAAGATTTCAAAAAGAACGAAGAAATCTATAAATTCTTAACTGTCGAAGCCAACAAAAGAGGAATCTGGGTAATTCAGATGTTTTACAATATTATCGTTTCTAAGCCTTTTGCAGAACATTACAATATTAAAACTCAGGATCGTTCGCGACCAATTACGCCTTTATTGTCTGATTATACCAGAAAATCTATTGCAGCATTTATCGAAAAATATCCAAATGTTGGGTTAATGATTTGTTTGGGAGAAGCCATCAATACTGTAGACGACGACGTAGAATGGTTTACCAAAACGATTATTCCGGGCGTTCGCGATGGTTTACAGGCATTAGGAAAAACAGAAGAACCGCCGATTATTTTGCGTTCGCACGATACAGACGGACCTTTGGTGATGGAAAAATCGCTTCCATTATACAAAAATTTATATACCGAAAGTAAATATACAGGAGAATCGTTAACGACTTACACGCCGGGCGGACCTTGGGGGGAAACGCACAAACAATTAAGTGCTTTAAAATCAATTCATATTGAGAACGTTCACATTTTAGCCAACTTAGAGCCTTTCAGATACGGTTCACCAGATTTTATCCAAAAAACCGTAAAAGCAATGCACAGCGTTCACGGAGCCAATGCTTTACACTTATATCCACAGGCATCGTATTGGGATTGGCCATATTCTGCCGATAAAACCAAAACTGGCGAGCGTTTGCTAGAAATGGATCGCGACTGGATTTGGTACAAAGCTTGGGCAAGATATGCGTGGGACAGCAAAAGAGATCGAAACGAAGAAGTTAAATTCTGGGATAATGACTTAGCTGCAAAATACGGAACTGATACAGAATCAGCAAACAACATCTTAAAAGCCTATGAAGAAACAGGCGAAATCGCTCCTAAAACCTTAAGACGTTTCGGAATTACAGAAGGAAATCGTCAAACCTTATTATTAGGAATGTTCGAAAGCCAGTTGGTAAATCCGTCAAAATGGAGAGTTTATCCGGGATTCCACGAATCTTGCGGACCTGCGGGCGAATTGCTTTTAGAATATGCCAAAAAAGAATGGAACAAAGAACCGCATTCTGGCGAACTTCCAACGCAGATTATTACCGAAATTACAGAACACGGAAGACTGGCTGTTGAAGCCATCGACAAAGCCGAAGCCGGCGTAACCAAAGACAAAGAAGAATTTGCTCGCCTTAAAAACGATATTCATGCCTATAAAGCTTTTGCTGATTTCTTTTCAGAAAAAGTAAAAGCGGCCTTATTGGTTTTGCGTTATAGTTACTCCAACGACATTGCCGATTTAGACAAAGTTTTGCCTCATTTAGAAAAAAGCATCGAATATTACGAATTATTGGTAAAACTGACAAAAGATACCTATTATTATGCAAACAGTATGCAGACCGCGCAACGTCGAATCCCAATTGGAGGAGACGACGGAAACAATAAAACCTGGGCTGAATTATTACCGCATTACGAGCGTGAATTGGCTAATTTCAAGAGAAATTTAGAAAAGCTGAAATCGTCTAAAGATGGTAAAATCGAAACCAAAGAAGGGAAACCATGGAAAACGGCAGATGTAACTTTCATCGACGAAAAACCGGGAACTTATTTAGTCAAAACCGGAACAAAAGTTTACGGAACAGATATTTCTGAGTTAATCAAAATTGCTCCTGAACTGCAAAACCTAAAAGGATTCTCATTCGCAGAAAACGGTCAGAACGAAAAAGGAACACATTTGAAGTTTAGAAACACAAAAGCGGTTAAATTAGTAGTCGGATATTTCAATTCAGATCAGAAACGATTTTTATTACCGCCAAGTTTAGAAACCGATGCCTCAGGAAATTCACAAGGTCAGGCCGAAGTAATTTTGGCAAGCGCCATCAATTTAAAAGAGTTGCCACGTGTAAACATTCATACCTACACGTTCCAGCCAGGCGAAAACAAACTCGATTTAGGAAAAGGAAAAGTATTAATTTTAGGTTTCATCGACGCAGATCAAAATATAACACCGCGTGATGTTGGGTACATCGATGCGGGAGAAAAAGGCGCTGTAGACTGGTTGTTTTATTAATAAAGATAATTTGGGCGTGCCCCTCCGGGTCGGGCTGTACGTTCCCGCTTTTTTTGAGGCAAAGAAAAATTGCCTCAAAAAAGAGCTCCACTGCCATCCCTCACGCGAACAGACCTACAAGAACGTTTCGTCTCCTGCAAGGTTTCTAAAACCTTGTAGGTGTTTTAGTTAAACGTTGCGAAATTCAGACCTACAAGGTTTTGGAAACCTTGCAGGACGAAATAAGGTAAAAATATGAACAGAATAGTTTTTTTTATTTTTTGTTTTTTCTCAGGTTTTTGCACTGTTTGGAGTCAGGGCAAAAGTTCAGTACGTAAAGAAATTTCGCTGAATTCATCTTGGGAGACCGTAATGCTGGATAATCTTCCGCTGAAAGAAGAAGATTTTGTAGAAAATCCAAAAACTGATTCCAATTGGCAAAAGGTAAGTGTGCCTCACAATTGGGATCAGTATTATGGTTTCAGAAGAACAAAACATGGAAATTTACACGGTACAGCCTGGTACAAAAAAACTTTAAAACTTGATAAATCTGCGGTTGCTAAAAAACTCTTCCTTTTTTTTGAAGGCGTAAGTTCGTATGCAGATGTTTGGGTAAACGGTAAAAAAGTAGGTCAGCACAAAGGCGGAAGAACGACTTTTACCTTAGAAATTACCAACGCAGTTTCTTTCGATAAAGAAAATCAGATTTTAGTAAAAGCCTCGCATCCCTCTTTTATTGCCGATCTTCCGTGGGTTTGCGGTGGCTGTTCGGGCGAATGGGGATTCTCAGAAGGTTCACAGCCAATGGGGATTTTCAGACCTGTTTCTTTAGTCATTACAAACGATGTCAGAATAGAGCCTTTTGGCGTTCATATTTGGAATGATAAATCGGTTTCTAAACAGAAAGCAATTCTTCATACTACAACAGAAATCAAAAATTACGGATCTTTAGACCGAAATGTAACCATTGAAAATATTCTTTTTGATGCTTCAGGAAAGAAAGTTGTGATCAAAAAAACAGACATCAAAAACGTTTCAGGAGAAACAAAAGAAATAACACAAACACTTCCGGAAATTGAAAATCCGAAATTATGGTCGCCATCCAATCCGTATTTATATAAACTGGTAACTTCAGTTTATGAGAACGGAAAAATAATTGATCAGCTAACAACGCCTTACGGAATCCGTTGGGTGAGCTGGCCGGTGAGTCGTGACGGAAAAGACAATCGTTTTTTTATTAATGATGAACCAGTTTTTATAAATGGTGTCTGCGAATATGAGCATCAGATTGGGAATAGTCACGCGTTTTCAGACGAACAAATTCATGCCAGAATTGAACAAATTAAAACGGCTGGATTTAATGCTTTTAGAGAAGCACATCAACCTCATAATTTATTATATCAGGCAGCATTAGATGAAAACGGAATCTTATTCTGGAGTCAGTTTTCGGCACATATATGGTACGACACACCTGAATTCAAAGAAAATTTCAAAACCCTTTTACGCGAGTGGATTAAAGAACGCAGAAACAGTCCTTCAGTTGTAATGTGGGGATTACAGAATGAAAGTACAATTCCGGCAGCATTTGCCGAAGAATGCACTAAAATCATTCGTGAAATGGATCCGTTATCCGATAAACAGAGAATTGTAACAACTTGCAACGGAGGAGAAGGAACAGACTGGAACGTCGTGCAAAACTGGTCTGGAACCTATGGCGGAGATCCGTTAAAGTATCATTTAGAAATGACAACGCAATTATTAAACGGCGAATATGGTGCGTGGCGTTCGGCAGATTTACATACCGAGGGCGAATTTGACCAAAAAGGAACGTTGAGCGAAAACCGTTTTTCTCAATTAATGGAAATTAAAGTCCGCGAGGCCGAATCGGTTCGTGATAAAATTGCGGGACAATTCAACTGGCTTTTTGCTTCGCATGAAAATCCGGGACGCGTACAAAACGGGGAAGGATTTAGAGATATAGACAAAGTCGGACCCGTAAATTACAAAGGACTTTTTACCATTTGGGGCGAACCGCTGGATGCGTATTATATGTACCGCGCCAATTATGTTTCGAACAAAACTAATCCGATGGTATATATCGTTTCGCATACCTGGCCAAGTCGTTGGGAAAGTGCAGGAATCAAAAACGGAATCGATATTTACTCGAATTGTGACGAAGTCGAATTGTTTAATGATGTCAATAAAATGTCATTAGGAAAACTAAAAAATCCGGGAATTGGCAAGCATTTTCAGTTTAATAATGTAAACGTTCAATACAATGTTTTATTTGCCGTTGGTTACGTAAACGGAAAAGCAGTTGCCAAAGATTATATTGTTTTGAATACTCTTCCGAAAGCGCCGAATTTAGAAGCTTTAACGCCAAATAAAACCGATATTCTAAAAGCAAAAAGTGGTTTAAATTACATTTACAGAGTAAATTGCGGTGGTTCAGAATTTACAGATAGCAACGGAAATACTTGGTTAACCGATACACACAAAAGCGGGAAAAATACGTGGGGTTCTTTATCGTGGACAGATAATTTTGAAAAACTTCCTGACTTTTTTGCCAGCCAAAGAAGCAGTTTTGATCCCGTAAACGGAACAAAAGACCAAACTTTATTTCAGACTTTCAGATACGGAGTAGATAAATTAAGTTATGAATTTCCTGCACCGGATGGAGAATATGTAATTGAATTGTATTTCACAGAACCGTGGTATGGAACAGGCGGCGGTATGGATTGCAAAGGCTGGCGTTTGTTTGATGTGGCAGTTAACGATAATGTGGTTTTAAAAGATTTCGATATTTGGGCGGAAGCGGGACACGATAATGCTTTAAAGAAAACCTTGAAAGTAAAAAGTGTTGGAGGGAAAATTAAAATTTCGTTTCCAAATGTAAAAGTCGGACAAGCGATTATTTCGGCAATTGCTATCGCGACAAAAGATTATCACGCAAGACCTGCTGAGGAATCGGCTAGAAATATTCAAAATGTAAGTTTAGATTCCAGAGATTTTAAAATTGCTTCGTGGCTGGATATCAATTCAAAACAATTCGTAAACTCAGAAATTCAATTTACCAAATTACCTTCTGAAGTTTTTGGTGCTGATTTCATTCAGTTTTCAACAGATTCGAAAAGTTCAGGTTCGTTTACAGCAAAAGAAGAATCGAATATTTATTTTTTAGTTGATAATAAAATTAAATCTTTAAACTTGCTTTCGGATTATAAAAAAATAGAAGAAAAAGCAAAAAACATTGCTGGAACTACTTTTGAGGTTTTTACTAAAAAAGTAAAAAAAGGCGAGAAAGTTGCTTTTGATAATTCAGAAACAACAACTTCGATCGCAGTCGTTCCAACGTACGATATGGGCGAAAAAGACGATTCTAGACCTGTCGTAATCATCGAAGCAGAAAAAACAAAAACAACCGGAGAAGGAATAGAAAAGGGCAATTTCAAAAAAGCTGATTATGTCGAATTTACGAAGAAAACGAATAACAGCATTGAGTTTGAAGTAAAACCCGGAGTTGCCGGAATTTATTTAATGCGTTTCCGTTTTATGAACCGAAATGAAACGCCATTAAAAGTAAAATTCAAAATGGAAGATGCGTACGGAATTTTAATGCGAAACGATGCGATTGAATTCTTTCCTTCATCAGAAAAATGGAAGGTTTTAAACACAACATCAGGAGGTTATATCAACGCGGGAACTTATAAAATCACTTTGGAAGGAGATGATTTGAAAGGGTTGTTGATCGATAATTTTGAGTTTCAATAAAAAAAATAATCTCCCAAAGACGCAGAGTCGCAAAGATTTTCATTGTAGAGACGCACCGCAGTGCGTCTACGTTCCAAATGTCATACTGTATGTTAGACGCACTGCAGTGCGTCTCTACGGAAACGTTCGGAATTAATTTGTGAAAGAATTTAGATTAGATAAAAACATATTTATGATTAAGCATAAAAACATTTTTCAAAAAATTTCAATTGTAGCAATTGCATTATTTTCTACAATAATTTTTGCCCAAAAACAAGTCAGAATTGTAGAAGATTTTAATAAAAACTGGAACTTCAAACTAGGTGATTACCCAGAAGCTATAAATGCAAATTACAATGCATCAGACTGGAGAGTGCTTCAATTACCGCACGACTGGAGTATCGAATTGCCTTTTGATAAAGACAGTAAAACCAAACAAGCGCAAGGCTTTTTACCTGCCGGAAAAGGCTGGTACCGCAAACTATTTACGATTCCTGCGAACTGGAAAAACAAAACGGTTTCTATTGAATTTGACGGTGTTTTTAAGAATAGCGAAGTTTTCATCAATGGAAAATCATTAGGAATACGTCCGAACGGATATATTTCTTTTGGATATGATTTAACGCCCTATTTGAATTTTGGAAAGTCGAATATTATTGCCGTAAAGGTCGATAATGATGCCCAGCCAAATTCACGCTGGTACACCGGTTCTGGTATTTACAGAAACGTTCGATTAGTAGCAAGCGAAAAACTGCATGTAGGGAAGTGGGGCACTTTTGTTACAACTCCGGAAGTTTCAGCAGAAAAATCAAAAGTAAATGTGGAAGTTACGATTGATAATAATAATAGTTCTGCAAAAGAGTTTAAACTGGTTACTTCAATTGTAAATGCTGATAATAAAGAAGTTGCAACTTTCACTTCAACAGAAAAAATTGGCGCTAAAACTTCTGAGAAAAAAGTTCACAATCTGGAAATAAAACAGCCAAAATTATGGAATACTGAGAATCCGTATTTGTATAAAGTGGTTACAAAAGTGTACGAGAAATCGAAATTGGTGGACAATTACGAAACTCCTTTAGGATTCCGTTATTTCAATTTTGATGCTGAAAAAGGATTTTCTTTAAATGGTGTTCCGACAAAAATATTAGGAGTTTGTCTGCATCATGATAATGGTGCTTTGGGTGCAGTTGAAAATATTCACGCTGTTCACAGAAAACTCACTTTGATGAAAGAAATGGGTGTGAATGCGATCAGGATGTCTCATAATCCGCATTCTTTGGAAATGATGCAATTGTGCGACGAAATGGGTTTCATTGTTCAGGACGAAGCTTTTGATGTCTGGAAAAAGAAAAAAGTAACCAACGATTACCACAAAGACTGGGATGCGTGGCACAAACAGGATTTAGAAGATTTTATAAAAAGAGACCGTAATCATCCATCGGTTATAATGTGGAGTATTGGTAACGAAATCCGTGAGCAATTCGATTCAACCGGAATTGCAATTACGAGAGAATTGGCTAAAATCGTAAAATCTTTAGATACAACCCGTCCCGTAACTTCCGCTTTGACGGAAAATGTAATTGAGAAAAACTTTATTTACCAATCGGGCGCTTTGGATCTTTTGGGATTCAATTACAAACATGAAGATTATAAAGATTTTCCAACGAAATTTAAAGGACAAAAAATACTGGCATCAGAAAGTGTTTCGGCTTTGGAAACGCGCGGACATTATGATGCTCCGGATGGAATTAAAGCGTGGCCAACAAAACATGGCGCTCCGTTTGACGGAAATGTAGACTGGACCGTTTCGGCTTACGATCAGGTGAAATCGTATTGGGGTGCAACGCACGAAGAAAACTGGAAAACGATCAAGAAACAGGATTTTATGGCGGGAACTTTTATCTGGACTGGTTTCGATTATATCGGTGAACCAGATCCGTACCCATATCCGGCAAGAAGTTCGTATTTCGGTATTGTCGATTTGGCCGGACTTCCAAAAGATGTGTATTATATGTACCAAAGCGAATGGTCGAAGAAAGACGTTTTGTATATTTTCCCGCATTGGAACTGGAAAAAAGATCAGGAAGTAGAGGTTTGGGCGTATTACAATAATGCAGATGAAGTGGAATTATTCTTAAACGGAAAATCTCTCGGAAAAAAATCAAAACAAAATGATGATTTACACATTTCATGGAAAGTGAAATTCGAACTGGGAACTTTAAAAGCCGTTTCCAGAAAGGATGGAAAAGTAGTTTTAGAAAAGGAAATCAAAACGGCTGGAGAAGCTTCAAAAATTGATTTGAAAGCCGATAAAACCACAATTAAAAACGATACATATGATTTGGTTTATGTAACCGTTTCATTAGTTGACAAAGACGGAAATATGCTTCCAAACGCAATGGATTTAATTAATTTTGAAGTTTCCGGCGGAGGAAAATTGGTTGGCGTTGATAATGGTTATCAGGCGAATCTGGATTCATTTAAAGCGAATTCCTGTAAATTGTTTAATGGAAAATGTATTGCGATTATTCAGTCGAATGGGAAGAAAGAGAAAATTCAGTTGAAAGCTACGACTGCTAATTTGCCAGCTTCAACAATTGAAGTTAAAGTAAATTAATTCGTTGACTAACCCTAAAATAATCGATACAGATTATTAAACAAAAAACTTCATTATTTCTAATGGAGTTTTTTGTTTAATAATAAACTTTTTAATGTATTCTTTTTTATAACTTTCGCATAAATAAAAAAGATTGACAATGAGAAAAATTTTATGTTTTGCAATTTTTTTACTATTCATTTCATGCACAAATAAGGCAGAAACTCCAAAGGGAAATTCATTCAGTCTTAAAGAAGTTGATATAGCAATTATCTATTCAAAAAAACTTAATAATTTTCCGTGTTTATTGTATAACGCAACAGATACTATTAAAAAACACGAAGAAATTGGTATTGTATTTAAATTTGATGTAAAATATAATCCGCAAAACAATTCTTCAAATTGTGGTTGTGTAATTGAACCTGGTCTTGGAGGTACAAATGACAGTATAAAAAGTCTTAAAATTTTGTTTAAAAAAGGTAAGACCGAAATGGATGTTACTAAAATACTATTTAATAAAGAAGAATCAATTCTATTAAATCCCTTTGAAAAATTTGATAAAAGATTATTTGATAAAAATGATTTTAGCTGTATTTGTTTTGATGAAAAGAAAAAAGAATATATTGAATATTTAAACAAAAATTATTTAGGAGGAAGGGTTTTTCGAAAAGTGAATCCAAAAAATGTCCCTATTTTTAAAAATCCTGACGAGTTTGTTACTTGGTTCAATAACATTGATAATCAAGAATTTGAAGTTGGATTCTCAAATAAAAATATAACTTCTGGAAATAAATTTTTAATCACAAACTTTTCATTTTGGTTTCCAAATGGGTTTTTCAAGGTGTTAAAAAATTATAATGAAATAAAAATTGAAGTTGAATTAGATAATGGTTTAATATTAGAAAAAAGTAGAATATTGAAAATGGTTTAATTTTTTGTAAAGATGTTTTTTGTGAAAGAAATAATGCTATTTTAGCTCGAGATTAATCAAGAAGATTTTTAGATTTAACCTGGTTTTTATAACTAAAATATAAGTGATTTTATGAATAAAACACTTTGGGAAAAAGCTTTAGCATTTAGTTTTGATCAACCAAATGATCAATATGGATTTTCGACAAGACTTGCATTAAAAAATCATTGGACTGTTAATTTCACTCAAAGCGCCATAATTGAATATAAAAAATTTATGCTCCTGGCTGCGACCAATAACGAAATGGTTTCTCCTTCTGAAATTGTAGATATTGTCTGGCATGAACATCTTATTTTTACCAATTCATACACTGATTTCTGCAATGTATTAGGCAAAAGAATAGAGCATATTCCTTCTACTCATAACCGATCGGAGTTTGAAAAATTTCAAACAGCAAAAGAAAGGACTACAGGGCTTTATGAAATTAATTTTGGAAAACAGCCTGCTGAGATTTGGTATTATCAAAATGAATTATATTCTCTTCATCTTGAAAAGAGTAAATATGAAGCTTCAAAACTTAGAAAAAACTTTTTGAGATATACTATAATTATGTCTTTCCCAGTCTGCCTGATTATTTTTTCTCTTTTAATAAAAATTAAAAATCCGGACTTTCTAATAGGATACCTATTGTTGTTTGTTACAACAATTTTAATCCTGAAAATCTATGTTCATAAAAGCTTTACTTCTTTATATAATAAGATAAAATCAAATTCAATTCTGCGAAATCTGACACCGCTTGAGATGGTTTATTTTAAAGAAGATAAATTGCAAGTTGTAATTCATGGTGTAGTAAATAATTTGATAATGAGCCATAAAATCAAGGTTTTAGCGAATGACAGATTAGAACTAATCGATGATAATTTTGTTGAAAATCAATATGAGAATTGCATTATCGAAATCATGAGAGATTTTGATCCAATGCCTTACCAGCAATTATGCAAAACTGCTATTCAGAAGCCAGTATTTGAGCAGATTGAAAAAGCGACTTACAGAATAAGGAACAGAATAATAAATTCTAAAGAATTTACTCGTGTTATAATGACGGTAATGATTGTTTTGGGATTTTTATTAAGTATTGGTTTCAGTAGGTTTATAACAGGAATTTGGAGAGGAAAACCAGTGCTGTTTTTACTAATAGCGATTGTTCCTTTAGTTTTAATTTCACGTTATTATTTAAATCAGGTCTTGAATTTAATGTTTGTCAACATTATTCCTTCTTCGGTCAAAGTGGAAATTCTGGATAAAGGCGAAAATAAAAGAGCGTGGGAATGGGATTATTTTTTATATGGAAATCTATTATTAGTAAACTCATTTATTCCATTAACAAATTACCAAACCAGTTCATCTTCTTGGAATAATTTTGTGAGATCAGATTCAAGCGGGATATCATGCGGCTCTTCAGGTGGCGGTTCATGTGGAAGTTCTTGCGGTTCTTCTTGTGGAGGCTGCGGCGGAGATTAGTTTTTTGTGAGCCATAAGATTTCAGTTAATCAAAATTTAACTGAAAATTATATCACTTACCTGTTTTTTACTTTTTACAAATTATAAGAGAAATTTTTAGATTTAATGACTTTTCCTTTGTCTGTAATCATAACACAGCTGTAATCAGGAAATTTTTGAAGTAAAATCAAGCTTTCTTTTTGACCTAAAACCATCATTGAAGTGCTTAGTCCGTTTGCGGTTTCGGCGTTGGGTCCAAAAATGGTAACGCTGCATAAACCAGTTGCAGGATATCCGGTTGCAGGATTTATAATATGTGAATATCGTTTTCCGTTAAAAACAACAAATTTTTCATAACTGCCGGATGTTGTTACTGCGCCTTCTTTTAAAGCAACCTTAGCCAAAAGTTTTTCAGGTTTAAACGGATTTGTAATCCCAATTTTCCAGTCTTGTCCATTTGGCTGTTTTCCCCACGTGCTCATATCTCCGGAGCCGTTTATAATTCCGGCTGGAATGCCTTTCTTAATCATCATAGCCCTGCACTTATCAGTTGCGTAACCTTCGCCTAAAGCTCCAAAACCAATTTTCATTCCTTTTAATTTTAAGAAAATTGTTGATTGAGCGCTGTCCAGAACAATGTTTTTATAGCCTACTTTTTCAACCGATTTTTGTATGGCTTCCGCCGAAGGCATTTCAGTCATCGATCCGTCAAACTTCCAGATTCTGTCCATGGCGGCAAAACTTATGTCGAATCCGCCGTTTGTTATTTCAGAAAATTTAATAGCTCTTTGCGTAAGCTCGAAAACTTCCCGGTCGACTTTTACGGGTTTAATTCCGGCATTTTGATTTACTTGTGAAACCTGCGAATCAGGTTTCCAGTCTGAAATTAGATTTTCAATACGTGTAATTTCGGCAATAACTTCATTGATATTTTCTTCGGCAGTTAACGAATCTTTTGCAGAAATGCTAATGTCAAAACGGCCTCCCATAAGCAGCGTTGTACGTTTTCGCAGTACCTGACCATCTGCTGTAAAACAACAAATAAGGATAAGTAGAAAGAATAATTTATTCATCATCCTAATAACAATCGGTTAATAACTGTCCATTTTTTTTATATTCTTCAAGATTTTTAATTTCGTTTTCGCGACATAGATTATTAAAAATAGCTTCAACATCTTTTTGCATCGCAAGTGAACCGCAAATCATGATAACGCCGCCTTGTTTTAGTAAGTTTACAAAAAATGCAGTATCTCTTTTTATCAAATCCATTACATAAATATGTTCTGCTTCGCGGGATAATGCAACATGAAAATTGTCCAGATGTTCTTTTTGAATCATAATTCCGGCAAACTTTTTATATGCTAAAAGAGTTGGGGTTATCATTCTGAATCCGCTGTAAAGATGAATTTCTTTCCTGCTTTTATTTTGTTCGATCATTCCTAAAAATGGCGCAATTCCGGTTCCGTTAGAAATAAAAGCAGCTTTTGGAGCTTTTGCAGGAAAATGAAAAGCTTTGTTATTGATGATTCTGGCCTTAATGGTATTTCCAATTTCTAAATTATTTAAAAATCCGGAACCTAATCCGTTGGGATGCAGTTTCACAACCAATTGTATGTTGCCGGAATGATTCCCGATAGAATAAAGTCGTTCTCTGGAATCGTTTGCAGGATAGACTGCCAGTAAATCGCCCGAAGCAAATTTAGTTCTGCTATTAGTGCCCAAAGTCAGTATAAAAGTATGTTCTGTGTCAGAAATAGGTGTTTTATCTAAAACGATTAATTTCTGTAAACCTTTCGGAATATGATTGTATATAGAAGGCGCAGCGGCTAACGGAATTTCAGCTTTGGAGCTCCACAACTTAACCCATTCTACAAATTCTACTGCCGATTTATCATTAACGGTTTTTAAATCTAAAAAACGTTCTGCCCAATTTTGAGTTTCTAAAAACTGATCAATTTCAACCGCAAATCCGCAGAAATCCGGATATGATTTTGAACCAAAGCCCACAACAGAAAATTTAACTTTCTGTTCCTGATTTTGCTTCTGTAAAAGCGCTTTAAATTTAGTTCCGTTAGATGGGGCATCTCCCAAACCGTGTGTCGAAGAAAAAACAATAATATGTTCCGCTTTCGGGTAAACCGAGAAACTGTTTAATTCGGCGATAAAAGCTTTTTTTCCGTGACTGGTTAATTGCTTCAAAATAGCATTGGCAAATCTAAAAGTGCTTCCATTTTCAGAACCCACTAAAAGAATGTAATGGCTTTCATCAGCTTTAAATTTATTTTTGATTCGGCTTGACCTTCTTTTTAAGGTAATGGCAAAACCGGAATAAATAAAGAATAGAATATTTATACACGCAATGGCTAAAATGATGGCCCAGATTCCGTTAATTCTTCCTGTATGAAGATCTAAACTTAAAGCAGATAATTGAGTTGTTACTGGCGAACGTTTTTCAGAAATCAATGTACCGTCTGCCTGATTTACCTCAATTTCACGATTTTTTAGTTCGATGATATAATATTCTTCAGGATCATCTGTAAAAGGAAATTCAATTTTTTTTACATCGGCTAAAAGTGTAGTTTTAAATACAGAAGTTTTTTTTGCTTCTGCCGAAAGTTCAGTTTTTACAGGTTTTGCTTTTTCTTCACCCCTAAAAAAGTTGAACCTTTCGAGTGATAAATACGTTCCTGTAAGGGCAATAATGAAAATTGGAATTAAAGCCAGCCGACCTAAAATAACATGATAATACTGGGCAAAATATTCTTTTATAACTTTCGAAAAGAAATTACGGATTCCCCTTTGTCTTTTTAAAACCAAAACAAAACCAGAAATCGAAATCAGCAATAAACAAAATGAAATTACACCAACAAAAAATCGTCCGGTTTCATGCAGGAAAAGGGAGCGGTGAAAACTTGTAACCCACTGAATAAATTCACTTTTCTTTTCTGGAGTTCCTAATTTTTTTCCGGTTTTCGGATCAATGTAAGCATTAATATCATTTCCATCGGCATCAATGGCCTGAAGCGTTACAAATTGATTGTAATCGACACTTAGTTCTGTAATTTCTGAATATTCTCTTTTTAATATGGGCAGCGTTTGGCCTAAAGTGATTTTGTCAAAATTTTCAGCGTTATAAGGCAGTGTTTTTTCCTGTGCTGCATCGACCGCCAGAATAATTCCGGTAACGGAAGCCAAAAGCAAAAATATCGATGAAAAAAGAGCCAAAGCCAGGTGAGCGTAACGCCAGAAAGAAAGAGTCATTGAATGTATTCTAGAAATGTATTAAAATGTTTAAAGCTTTGCCAAAGTAAAAAACTTTGACAAAGCTCGTATTTTAAGTTTAAGCAGAAAAATAAATTCGAGCTTGTATGATTAAAATTATGTTATATTTTGTTCAGTCTTACATATTTAATATAACCTTTTCCTTCAGTTTTATCAGCAAGGCCTTCAGTTGTAAGCGGAATTTCAAGATCGCTTACATAATATTTTTGATCCTCTACAGCCGATTCAAAACGAAGTTTGTATCCTTTATTTATTTTAGAATCTTCGATTTCTATGGTGGTAACGCTGCGATCGCCTCCAGTTACAGAAGCGCCCGTTTTTGCACTAATGTCTTCGCTTTTTTGAGCATGGAATTTATTCCATTCTTTTAGCGATTTGTACCATTTTTTATCGTCGCCCATGACATAAAGTGTTTTTTCATATCCGCCGGCCGGGTTTATAAGCGAAACCACAATATAAGCACCTTCTCCCATGTAATTTGACATCTGCAGCATGCATTTGTATTTGCTTGATTGTGCATTTGAATGAAAGGAAAAAAGGCAGATAACAACGCTGGTAAGGGCAATTTTTAATATTGATTTCATTTTTAATTGTTAATTATGAATTATAAATTGTTAATTGAATTTTTTCGTTATGAGTTACTCAACTTTGACAAAGTTTTTGAGTACGGAGACTAAAAACTCATCACTATTTTAAGAACTCAACGGAGATATTACTCTTTGTTAGTAATTCATTTTCTTTGGCTAAAGCGTATGCAGATTCATCAAATTCAGTGTTGATGTCTTTTTTCGCACCGGCAGAAATAAGGTATTTTAAAACGGCATCATCTTTGGCCACCATGGCAGCTCTGTGCAAAGCAGTAAGACCATCTTTATTTTTGGCATTTACATCGACTTTTAAATTATTTATTTTTTTAAGAAGTGTAATATCGTTTTTTACAATAGCTAAATGATATAAAGTATTTCCATCCTTTTGAGCTGCTGCTAAGTTTAATCCTTTATCCTGAAGCAATTTTGCTTTGGCATCAAAAGGATCTGCTGCATTTTCTTTTCCTGTAGGTTTGTATGAGTGAACAAGATAAAATCCTAAATTATTGCCGTCTTTATCAAGTACATTTACATCAGCATCTTTGTTTAAAAGTAAAGTTACCGCTTCCGGAGTTCCGGATTTAACAGCATAGGTTAAAGCCGATTCTCCCTTTAAGTTTTTATTATTAATGTTTTTTGAAGCAGGAAGTAAAATTTCTAAAGCAGCAGCTTCTTTGGCAGCAGCAGCAATCATCAAAGGTGTATTTCCTTCTTTATCAGCTTTATTTACGTCAGCGCCTTTGCTTAAAAAGTATTTCAGAATTTCTGACTGATTTGGTTTTCCGGCCAAAAAATGAAGTACATTTTGACCCGCCTTGTTTTGTGCTGTTGGTTTTAGTTTTACTTCTTCAACTAAATATTTATAGGTTTCAATTGTAGTAGTTTCTCTGCGGCTTCCCTGTGCTGCAGTAAAAAGAGCATTATCATTGGGTTTGATTCCTTTTTCAAGAAGTTTATTTAAAAGAGTAATATTTCCAGATCTTGCTGCGTAAGTAAAAGCAGTATTTCCTTCATTGTCAGTATCTTTAAGTGATAATCCTTTTGTCGAAAAATACTCTGCAGCTTTTAAATCTTTATCTGCGGGAATAGATAAAAGTAACAAATTTGCGCCATTTGCATATTTTTTCTTTGGGTCGATTCCGGCTTTAAAAAAAGCTTCATACAAAGCAGGATTTGTCTGGCCGTTTGAAGCCGCAAAATCTACGGGAGTTGTACCGTGGCTGTCTTCAAAATTCGCATCAGAACCTTTAGCTATAAGATATTGTACTAATTCGGTATTTCCTCTGTATGCAGCCCAATGCAGATAAATACGGTTGTCATGTGTTAATTTTGTTACTGAATTTCCAGGCTGATCGATTAAGAATTTAATAATTTCATTTGGTGCATCATTATTGATAGCCAGCGTTGTAACGTCAAATGCATTGATGTTAGCTTCAGCAGGATTGTTTCCTTTTGCAATTTCAGATTTTACAGTCTCAATATTTGGAGAAGTTTTCCAGAACGCTGCGTCTAACAGTGTATTTTTTTGCTGTGCATTGACGAATAGGGTAACTACTGATGCTAAAGAAATAAAAAGATTCTTTTTCATATTTTATTATGTTGTTTATTGGAGGCTTATTTCCAAAATTATGGATGAATTACTATCTATTTAGAATAAATCAAAATAATGGCAAATGTAAAGATTAATATTTTTATAGCAAGTTTTATTGCTTGTAAAGTTGATAGAAATTAGATTTTTTTTCTTTGAATTTAAATTACTCGGTTATCATTATTATAGATATGATGTTTAAATATCATAAGACTCCGGTTTTTAATTCTGGTTTAATAATTGTTTAATCTTTTTTTAATTTAAAAAAATTAAAATGCTTAAAATTAGGTTTTTAATATTTTAAAAGTTCAACATTTTGTAAGATTCAGATTTTCTTTTTTATCAGAATCAAATCCTTTTTTATATCAAAACTGACGTTTTTTAAAGCGAGTATTTAAGATAAAAAACTTAAAAAAATGACTTTGCCTGTTGATAACTGTTTTTTAAAACGGGAATGTTTTTTCTATTTTTTTTGTTGACAAATCTATTTAGATTCAGTTTAAATAACTGATAATTCGCACAATACGAAAAATTATATGCCTGTTAATAAAATGTTTTTTGAATGTTTTTGAACGTTGATTTCTGCTGTTGATAATTGGTCGGATTTTTAACATCAAAACCTAGTTCAAAGAGAAAGCACGGGTTAATTTTGTAAGTATAGAAAATGCAGTTCCCCCACCTCAAATCCTGTTTTTCTATCCTTACTTAGTCACCGTTAAAATACTATATATATGTCTATATTTGATAAGAGAGTCAATTATAAACCTTTTGAATATCCGGAGGTTTTACAATTTACAGAAGCGATAAATAAAGCGTATTGGGTTCATACAGAAGTTGATTTTACTGCAGATACTCAGGATTTTCATGCTCATTTGACCTTAGCAGAAAAAACAGCAGTAAAAAACAGTTTACTGGCAATCGCACAAATTGAGGTAGCTGTAAAAAGTTTTTGGGGAAATATTTACGAACATTTTCCAAAACCAGAATTTAATGGTTTGGGAAGTACTTTTGCAGAATGTGAATTCAGGCATTCTGAAGCTTATTCCCGTCTTCTGGAAGTTTTAGGCTATAATGATGAATTTGAAAAACTTCTTGATGTTCCGGTTATTCGCAGGCGTGTAGATTATCTTTCAAATGTTTTAAAAGATACGCGTTCTCAGGACAATCGAAAATATATGGTTTCGCTGATCTTATTTAGTATCCTGATTGAAAATGTTTCTCTTTTCAGCCAGTTTGCCATTTTGCTTTCTTTTACAAGATTTAAAGGTTACATGAAAAATGTGAGCAATATTATTGCGTGGACTTCTATTGATGAGCAGATTCATGCCAATGGCGGAATTTATATTATCAATAAAATCAGAGAAGAATTTCCAAATTATTTTGATACCGATACTCTTGAATTAGTTAGAGAAACAGTAAAAGATTCTATTGCAGTTGAATCAGATATTTTGGACTGGATTTTTGAAGAAGGTGAAATTGAAAGCATCAAAAAAGCTGATTTAGTAAATTTTATGAAGTTTAGAATTGACGAAAGCCTGAAACAAATTGGTATTCCAACCATATTTAATGTTAGTATGGAAGATTACAAGGTTTTAGCCTGGTTCGAGGAAGAAGTTTTTGCTAACAGTCTGGATGATTTCTTTGCAAAACGTCCTGTAGAATATACAAAACACGATAAAAGTATTACGGCAAACGATCTTTTCTAAAAGCAAAATATGATGAATACAGATATAAATGAAGTTAATAATCTTCCGCATAATGAAGCAGGAACCAAAATGTGGTGGAAGAACTCTGAAAGTGAACAAATTTTAAACCGCGGTTATCTTTTAAAAGGAGAAACTGTTGAAGGTGCAATTGACAGAATTTGTACGGCAGCAGCAAGAAGATTATACAAACCGGAGTTAAAAGAGTCTTTTGTAGAAATGATCGAACGCGGCTGGATGAGTATCAGTTCGCCTGTATGGGCCAACATGGGAACAGAAAGAGGTCTGCCAATTTCTTGTTTTAACGTTCATGTTCCTGATAAAATTGAAGGAATTACGCATAAATTGGGCGAAGTCATTATGCAGACTAAAATAGGCGGAGGGACTTCTGGTTATTTTGGAGAACTACGCGAGCGCGGAAGTGCTGTAACAGACAACGGAAAGAGTAGTGGAGCAGTAAGTTTTATGAAGCTTTTTGATACTGCCATGGATACCATTTCGCAAGGCGGAGTGCGCCGTGGTGCATTTGCAGCTTATCTGGATATTGACCATCCGGATATTGAGGAGTTTTTAAAAATTAAAAGTATCGGAAATCCAATTCAGAATTTGTTTACCGGGATCTGTGTGCCAGATTACTGGATGCAGGAAATGATTGACGGTGATATTGATAAAAGACAAATTTGGGCAAAAGTTTTAGAAAGCCGTCAGCAAAAAGGGTTGCCTTACATCTTCTTTAGTGACAATGTAAATAAAAGCAAACCACAGGTTTATAAGGATCAAAACCTTCGTATTAATGCCAGCAATTTATGTAGTGAAATTATGCTTCCTTCTACTCAGGACGAATCTTTTATATGCTGCCTGTCTTCAATGAATCTGGAGCTTTATGAAGAATGGAAAGATACAGAAGCGGTAAAGCTGGCTATATTTTTCCTGGATGCTGTTCTGCAGGAATTTATCGAAAAAACAGAGGGCAATTATTATCTTTCGGCGGCAAATAAGTTTGCAAAACGACATCGTGCCTTAGGTTTGGGTGTATTAGGATGGCATTCTTATCTGCAAAAAAATATGATTCCGTTTGAAGGAATGGAAGCCAAATTAAAAACGACAGAGATCTTCAAACATATTAGTGACAAAGCTGATAAAGCGACACAGGAATTAGCAAGGATTTATGGCGAGCCTGAATTATTAAAAGGTTACGGAAAACGTAATACGACAACAATGGCAATTGCGCCAACTACCTCATCATCGGCTATTTTAGGACAGACTTCTCCGGGAATTGAGCCTTTTAGCAGTAATTATTATAAAGCCGGTTTGAGTAAAGGTAATTTTATGCGCAAAAATAAATACCTGAAAAAATTATTGGAAGAAAAAGGTCTTGATAATGAAGAAGTGTGGAGAGAAATTATGCTGAACGGAGGAAGCGTGCAGCATATGACACAGCTCTCTCAATCTGAAAAAGATGTTTTTAAAACGTTTAAAGAAATAAGCCAGCTTGAAATTGTACAGCAGGCAGCTATCCGCCAGAAGTTTGTCGATCAGGGACAGAGTCTTAATCTTAACATTCCGGCAGACCTTCCGGTTAAAGAAGTCAACCGTTTGCTTATAGAAGCCTGGCAGCTGGGTATTAAAAGCTTATATTATCAAAGAAGTCAAAGTGTTTCTAAAGAATTAGTAACAAGTCTTGTTACCTGCAGCAGCTGCGAATCTTAAAAACAAAAGCCGGATATTTTTCCGGTTTTTTTATTTTAAACACTTAGATTATTTTTTTAAAGAAGGTTTTAAATTTAAACACATAGAAACATAGAATTATTGTTTTTAAAAAAGAGTTTTAAAAAAAAGCACGCTTTTACACATAGCTATACTTTTTAAACAAGTGAAACGCCTTTTTTAAGATTGAAACTATGTTCTGTGTGTTTAAAATTAAACGCCAAACCGAATAAACGCAACATTCTTTTTAAAGAGAATTTAATTTAATTCTCATAAAATAGTATTTTAGTGCCCACAAATTTATCATCCAAAACAATTAAATATCCGCAGTAAATGGAAAATATCACAGTAATTATAATGTTACTTTTTGGCGTAGCTTTTCTTAGTTTAGTAAGTAAAAGGTATAATTTTCCAATTCCTATTGTATTGGTTATGTGTGGTGTAATAATTAGTGTTGTTCCGGGGCTTCCGGTTATTGCATTAAGCCCTGAAATTGTTTTTATTATATTTCTTCCACCGCTTTTATATCATGCTGCATGGCATACAAGCTGGTCTGAATTTAAACAGACAATCCGGCCGATAACTTTGGCAGCCGTTGGTCTGGTCTTTTTTACTACCGGATTGGTGGCTATTGTTGCCCACTGGCTGATAGATGATATTTCCTGGCCGTTAGCATTTTTGCTTGGCGCCATTGTTTCGCCTCCAGATGCGGTTTCTGCAACAGCTATTACTAAAGGACTGGGCCTGCACCCAAGATTAATTGCAATTCTCGAAGGAGAAAGTTTGGTAAATGATGCCAGCGGTCTTGTGGCTTATAAATATGCATTAACCGCCATAACCGCAGGAAACTTTGTTTTGTGGCAGGCAGGTTTAAATTTTGTTTTAATGTCCGTTTTAGGAATTGCAATAGGTCTGGCCGTTGGATTTATAATGTATTATATTCATAAAAGATTCGTTTGTGATGATATTATTGAAGTAACGCTTACCTTATTAACGCCATTTTCATCTTATCTGATTGCCGAACACTTTGAGGGTTCCGGAGTTTTGGCAGTTGTAGCAACCGGACTTTTTCTGGCAGCGCGGTCCGGTACTATTTTTTCTCATGAAAGCCGAATAATGACGAATGCCATTTGGGATGTTTTAAGCAATATCCTTAACGGTTTAATCTTCATTTTGATAGGATTACAGCTGAGACAAATTATTGAAGGAATCAGCAATTACTCTGGAAATTCGTTATTTATATGGGGGGCTGTAATTAGTATTGTTGTGATCGTAGTTCGTTTTTTATGGGTAGTTCCGGCAACGATGATTCCGCGTTTACTCAGTAAAAAAATCCGGTTGAAAGAAGAATTCGATTACCGAAATATGATTGTTTTTGGATGGTCCGGAATGCGTGGCGTGGTTTCTATGGCCGCCGCTTTGGCACTGCCGTTAATGTTGAATAAAACAGAAGAATTTCCGCTTCGAAACCTTATCATTTATCTGGTTTTTTGTGTTATCCTTTCGACTCTGGTAATTCAGGGACTTACACTTCCGTGGCTGATCAAAAAGCTTAAAATTGAAAGGTATTCAATTTTAGCAGAAGAGTATGATGTTCGAAATATAATTGTTTCAGAAACGATTGCTCATATTGAAGATAATTTTTCATTATTAGATGATGAACTGCTTCATAATATAAAAAGTAAATATGAAGTAAAATTTAATCGTTTACAAAAGACAGAACTTCCGGCTAACTTTTTCGGAAACGGAAAAGTATTTGGAAATGAGATTTTTAATGATTTCACTAAAATTCAAATTGATCTTTTGAATGTGGAACGCAGCAAGCTGGAAAACATGCACAAGAAAGGTTCTGTCAACGAGGAAATTTTCAGAAAAATTGAAAAAGAACTGGATTTGGAAGAAACACGCCTTTGGATGGAAATGTATGAAGAATAGATTTTTCTATTAAAAAAAACAAAATTTTAACAGTATTTGATGTATTTCTTTGAGTTCTATAAATGATAGTAATAATTATGTAAGGATATTGGCATTGAGTATTTTAACTTTGAAATATTAACATGCATGCAAACAGTAAAAAATATAATTATGAAAACGCTATTAAAAACCAAAGTTGCATTGTTGATTCTGTTAGCAGGATTAGCATTTTCATGCAAGAAGAACGAGACTCCAACCGAGTCTCCGGGATACACAGATTCTACAGAAGCCATTATTGATACTGTAGGACCGGAAATTGATTCAACTGTTACAGATACAGTTACAACTATAAAAACAGATTCTATTAAAAAATAGACTGTATTATAAAGAAAAAAACCTGTAAGAATTTAATCTTACAGGTTTTTTGTTTTTAACCAGTTGTAATTATCAGATTATCGTAATGCAAATCTTAGTTTAAGACCGTATGAAACTAGTCTTACATTGCTGCTCAACGCGGTATCGAATAAAGTGTTATATCCTAATTCTACCGGTAATTCTGCATTGTACTGCACTAAAGGTTTGTTTCCGTTTTTATCGTAGATATTATTCAAACCATATTCAAAATAAACACCAATATAAATTGAATTTCTGCTGCCCAGTTCTTGTTTTAAACCAGTTTCCAGGGTTGCTGAATAAGAAACTTCAGTATCCAGATCCTGTTTTACTGTCTGAAGATTGTTAGTATTTGCAAAACCTGCAAATGCCGGATTGAATAACTCAACATTGTATTGCGGATAATACCCGCTTGTCGTTAAATTTTGAAAAGTTGTCTGATAACTTCCGCTTGAAGCGAAACCAATTTTTGCTCCACCCGCGATATAAAATTTAGAAGTACCCGGAGTTTCAAATTGAAGCGTTATTGGCACATTGATATAAGCGAGTTTTTGCTCTTCTCTTACATTTGTACCTCGGTATCTGAATTGAAAATTTTCACTTTCAGCGTCAGTAGTAAAATATGCTCCGCTTAGAGAATTAAATTTTAAATCAGAATTGTAAGTCTGATATTCAACTCCAACTCCTACGCTTAATCCTTCGTTTAAATAATAAGAATAGCGAAGACCAGCGCTGACACCATTTCCCGGAACAGTTTTTCCTGAAGAATTAGAATCTATATAGGAAAAAGGTCCTCCCAGTGAAATCGAAAACTCTTGTTTTTTGTCCTGGCCATAACTATTTAGTGATGTCGCAAGAAATGCTGTACAGATGGCAAGCGATGTTATATAGCTGTTAATATTTTTTTTCATCTTAAGTTATATTATGCCAGTACTATTTTTATCTAGTACTGGCAGGTTTTATTTATTTTACAATTACTTTGAAAGATTTTTTGATGTTTGGCGTTTCAAGAATCACCAAGTACATATTACTTTCAGTTGTTTGAGGTAATTGTATTTCTGTTTTAGCTGTAGATGACTGTACAGTTTTAACTAATTGACCTGCAACAGAATAAAGACTAATCTGCATTTTCTCTAATTCTTCAGTAGGGAAATCTGCTTCGATAGTAATCACTTTTCCTAATTCAATTGGGTTAGGATAAAGTTTAGCCTGCAGTGTATTTGTCAACACGATTTTAGATGCACATGTATGCAGTACTTTTCCATCTTTAGTTGTCATTTTTACACTGTAATCTGCCGTTGGGTCCAGTAATGATGTAATAGTTTCTCCTGCAGAAAAATACTGTCCTGTTCCAATTGATTGTCCATTTTTGAACCATTCGTATGAAACAAATTCATAACCGCCATTTGTCTGTGGATTATTATTTACAAGAAGTACGTTATTAAATTTCTGTTTAACAATGTCGAAGAAATTAAATGGTTTCTCAACAGTAATAGAATATGTTGCTGATAAACTTCCGTCTTGTGATGTAATGGTTACATTCTGATTGTAAATTCCCGGTTTAGGAGTCTGAATTGTAAAATTAGCAGAAGGAGTTATAATCGCACCAGATTCATTTACAATAGAAACATTTGGATTTGTATCTCCGCAAGGCAATACATAAGAAAGTGTCTTTCCTGGATTGTCAAAAACTTTTGTTCCTATAATGATTCTCTTAACATCGATATTGTTGTTTAGGATAACCAATAATTGAGAAACATCATTTGCAGGCAGATAATTTTGATTTCCGTCCTGATGAGCAGTAATTAAAATCTCACCAGCTCTTAACATATTTACAGTACCACTTGCAGAAACCGTAGCCGGAGCAAGTGGAGTAGTGTAAGTAGAGGTGTAAGTTACAGCTAAATTTGAACTTGATGATGCAGTTAAATCAAAAGTATTCGTACCTCCAAGAGTTTTAACCGGAATTGCGTTAAATGTAATCTGCTGTGGCGCTTTATTGATAACAAGATTTGCTGTAAGCGTTATTGTAGAACAATTTGGTGCACTTGCAGCTGGTGTTACCGTTGCAGTGATTACGTAAGTTCCGGCATTTACAGATGAATTATTGGCTGAATAGGTAACACTTGCTCCGGTTGGAAGGTTAGCAACCTGCAGCGGATGTGTATTTCCGTCATAAGTAAACTGAGCATCGCTAAAGGTTACAGCGTTAAGTGGAGATGCTGTTACTTTTACCGTTTGCGGCTGAGTCGTTATATTTCCGTTTCCATCATCGTATTTCCATGTGATTACATAAGTTCCAACAGTGTTATAGCTTAAAGGATCAGTTGTTGTTCCGTTTAAAGTTCCGGCACAATTGTCTGTAGCTGTTGGTACAGCAATTTCTGATGCTAAAACAGAACAATAATTACTAATTTCCGGAAGATTAGCAACCGTTGGTACTGGTGCAGTTACATCTGGAGTTGTAAGTATGGTAATAGTTTTAGTTATAGTGCAATTGTTGGCATCTGTAATAGTTACGGTATAAGTTCCTGCAGCAAGACCCGTTGCAGTTGCAGCTGTTCCTCCAGATGGAGACCATGAATAAGTATAAGCTCCGGTTCCTCCGGTTACATTTACTGCTGCTGTTCCGTTAGTTCCTCCGTTGCAAGAAACATCAGTTTTAGATGTTGTTGCAGCAAGTACTGCTGGTTCTGTAATCGTAACAGATTGTGTTGCAGAACATGAATTAGCATCTGTAATAGTTACGGTGTAAGTTCCTGCAGATAATCCAGTTGCAGTTGCAGTTGCAGCTGTTCCTCCGGCAGGTGACCATGCGTAAGTATATGCTCCTGTTCCTCCAGTAACTGCAGATCCGTTTGCTCCTCCATTACAAGAAACATTTATATGAGTTTCTGTTACAGAAATTGCAGTAGGTTCAGCAATTGTAACCGATTGGGTCGCAGTACAACCATTTGCGTCTGTGATTGTTGCGGTGTAAGTTCCTGCGGATAATCCAGTTGCAGTTGCAGCAGTTCCTCCAAAAGGAGCCCAGGAATAGGTATAAGTCCCTGTTCCTCCGTTTACATTTACAGTTGCAGATCCATTTGCTCCTCCGTTACAAGAAACGTTTACATGAGTTTCTGTTACAGAAATTGCAGAAGGTTGTGTAATTACAACCGATTGGTTGACAGTACAACCATTAGCATCTGTAATCGTAGCAGTATAAGTCCCTGCGGCAAGTCCAGTTGCAGTTGCAGCCGTTCCTCCGGCAGGAGACCATGAATATGTATAAGGCGCTGTACCTCCGGCTGCAGTTACTGTTGCCGTTCCGTTAGTTCCTCCATTGCAAGAAACATTAGTATTAGATATTCCGGCAGTAAGTATTACAGGTTCTGTAATCGTAACAGTTTGTGTTGCAGAACATAAATTAGCATCTGTAATAGTTACGGTATAAGTTCCTGCAGCAAGACCCGTTGCAGTTGCAGCTGTTCCTCCAGATGGAGACCATGAATACGTATAAGCTCCGGTTCCTCCAGTAACAGTTACTGCTGCCGTTCCGTTAGTTCCTCCGTTGCAAGAAACATCAGTTTGAGATGTTGTTGCAGCAAGAACCGCTGGTTCTGTAATCGTAACAGTTTGTGTTGCAGAACATAAATTAGCATCTGTAATAGTTACGGTGTAAGTTCCTGCAGTAAGTCCGGTTGCAGTTGCAGCTGTTCCTCCGGCAGGTGCCCATGAATACGTGTAAGCTCCGGTTCCTCCAGTAACATTTACTGTTGCAGATCCGTTTGCTCCTCCATTACAAGAAACATTTATATGAGTTTCTGTTACAGAAATTGCAGTAGGTTCAGCAATTGTAACCGATTGGGTCGCAGNTGTAAGTTCCTGCAGATAATCCAGTTGCAGTTGCAGTTGCAGCTGTTCCTCCGGCAGGTGACCATGCGTAAGTATATGCTCCTGTTCCTCCAGTAACACTAACTGTTGCAGATCCGTTTGCTCCTCCATTACAAGAAACATTTATATGAGTTTCTGTTACAGAAATTGCAGTAGGTTCAGCAATTGTAACCGATTGGGTCGCAGAACAACCATTTGCGTCAGTAATTGTTGCGGTATAAGTTCCTGCAGATAATCCAGTTGCAGTTGCAGCCGTTCCTCCGGCAGGTGCCCAGGAATATGTATAAGCTCCTGTTCCTCCCGTTACATTGACTGTTGCAGTTCCGTTTGCTCCACTATTACAAGAAACATCTGTGTGGGTTTCTGTTACAGCGATTGCAGAAGGTTCAGCAATTGTAACTGATTGCGTTGCGATACATCCATTAGCATCTGTAATTGTTGCAGTATAAGTTCCTGTAGATAATCCAGTTGCAGTTGCAGCGGTTCCTCCGGAAGGAGACCATGAGTACGTGTAAGGTGCTGTTCCTCCGGCTGCAGTTATTGCTGCAGTTCCATTGTTTAGACCATTACAAGTAATATCTGTTTGAGATGCTGTTGCAGTAAGAACAGCTGGTTCAGTAATTGTAACCGATTGAGTTGCGATACATGAATTAGCGTCTGTAATTGTTACCGTATAAGTTCCGGCAGCAAGCCCAGAAGCAGTTGCAGCAGTTCCTCCGGCTGGAGACCATGAATAGGTATAAGCTCCTGTTCCTCCAGTAACACTTACTGTTGCAGTTCCGTTAGTTCCTCCGTTGCAAGAAACATCAGTTTGAGATGTTGTTGCAGCAAGAATAGCCGGCTCTGTTATAGTAAAGCTTTGCGTTTTGGTACATAAGTTTGCATCCTGAATTGTTACGGTATAAGTTCCTGCGCTTAATCCAGTTGCAGTTGCAGCAGTTCCTCCGGCAGGTGCCCATGAATAGGTATAGGCTCCGGTTCCTCCGGAAACAGAAACACTTGCAGATCCGTTTGCTCCTCCATTACAAGAAACATTTGTCTGCGGGTTTGGAGTTACGATAAGTTCTGTTGGTTCTGTAATCGTAAAGTTTTTAACGATTGAACATCCGTTAGAAGCAGTAATCGTTACAGAATAATTGCCTGCTGTAAGATTGGATGCTGTCGCAGCATTTCCGCCAGAAGGTGACCAGACATAAGTAAAGGGTCCTGTTGCTCCACTTGGAACTACGGCTGCAGTTCCAGTATTATCGCCAAAGCATAATACATCAATCTGAGAAGTACTTGCAACAAGGGTATTTGTTGTACCAATCGTAAAGTTTTTAGTTAATGTACAACCATTAGAATCTGTGATTAAAACACTATGTATGCCGGCAGTTAGTCCGCTTGCCGTAGGAGTCGTATCTCCAGATGGCGACCATAAATAAGAATAAGGCCCTGTACCACCGCTAACATTCACAGAAGCTATACCGCCAGTTGAGCAGGTTGCATCTGTTTGACTTTGTGTCGCTGTTAAAACGCCAGGTTCAGTGATTGTAAAGTTTTGTGTTGTAAAACAACCATTAGCATCAGTGGCAGTAACTGTATAAGCTCCTGCAGTAAGTCCGGTTGCAGTTGCAGCTGTTCCTCCAGACGGTGACCATAAATAAGTATAACCCGGAGTACCGCCAGAAACAGTTACAGTTGCTGTACCCGTTGCAGTTCCATTACAAAGCACATTAGTTTGCGATGGTGTAACTGATAAAACAAAAGGCTGTCCTATAGTAAAACTTTGAGTAGTCTGGCATGTATTAGTATCGGTAATGGTAACTGTATAAGTTCCTGCACTTAATCCAGAAGCAGTTGCAGCCGTTCCTCCGGCTGGAGCCCATAAATAAGTATAAGCACCGGTTCCGCCTGTTACATTTACTGTTGCAGATCCATTTGCTCCACCATTACAAGAAACATCAGTCTGAGAACCAATGCTTGCTGTAAGAGCATTAGGTTGTAGGATATTAAAGTTTTGAGTTGTCTGACAATTATTGGCATCAGTAACGGTAACGATGTAAGTTCCTGCAGAAAGTCCGGTAGCAGTTGCAGCCGTTCCTCCAGAAGGTGCCCATGAATAGGTGTATCCACCTGTTCCGCCCGTTACATTTACAGTTGCAGATCCATTTGCTCCCCCATTACAGGAAACATTATTTTGTCCACCTGAAACAGCTGTAAGCGCAGCAGATGGCTGACTAATAATAAAACTTTGAGATGCCTGACAATTATTGGCATCAGTAACCGTAACGGTATAAGTTCCTGCAGAAAGTCCAGTTGCAGTTGCAGCAGTTCCTCCGGACGGAGCCCAGGAATAGGTATATGCTCCAGTTCCTCCCGCTGCTGTTACAGTAGCAGATCCTGTACTGTCGCCAAAACAGGCTATATCAGTTTGCGCTGCCGGTGTAACGGTTAAAACCGCCGGCTCTAAAATTGTAACTGATTGTGTAGCCTGACAATTATTAGCATCAGTAACTGTCACGGTGTAAGTTCCGGCTGCTAATCCTGTTGCACTTGCAGCAGTTCCTCCAGTTGGCAACCAAGAATAGGTGTAAGCACCAGTACCACCCGTAACAGCAACACTAGCTGATCCGGTTGGACTGCCATTACATAGAACATCAGTTTGTGAAGATGTGATAGCAAGACCTGCTGCCGGACCACCCACAACGATATTGTTTATTGTTATAGTACAGCTATTATCATCTGTAATTGCCACGCTGTATGTTCCGGCTGTAAGACCAGTCGCAGTTGCGGCAGTTCCGCCGGAAGGCGACCATGAATAAGTATAAGGAGCTGTACCGCCAGATGCAATAACTGTTGCAGTACCATTAGAACCTCCGAAACATGAAACTGAGGTTGTGCTGGCTGTACCGCCTAATGCAGTTGGCTGTGTAACAATAATATTATTTACAGTAAATGTACAAGAATTAGTATCTGTAATTGTAACACTATAGGTACCAGCTGTAAGTCCGGTTGCTACGGCTGTTGTTTGTCCATCAGACCATAAATAAGTATAAGGAGATGTACCGCCTGCAGGAGCAATTGCTGCACTGCCATTGGCTCCTCCATTACATGAAACTGAAGTTACAGAAGAAGTTGCAGTAATTGCAGTTGGCTGCGTTACAGCAATATTATTCACCGTAAAAGTACAAGAATTATTATCTGTAATTGTCACGCTGTAAGTTCCTGCTGCAAGTCCAGTTGCAGTTGCAGTTACAGCACCATTCGACCACAGGTAAGTATAAGGAGATGTTCCTCCTGATGGTAAAACAGTTGCCGTACCATTCGACCCTCCATTACACGAAACAGCAGTGCTTGAATTTGTTGCACTTAATGCGGCAGTTGGTTCGTTAATAATAATATTATTTAAAGTAAAAGTACAAGAATTATCATCCGTAATTGTTACGCTGTACGTTCCGGCTGTAAGACCAGTAGCAGTTGCCGCAGTTCCGCCGGAAGGCGACCATGAATAGGTATAAGGAGCAGTTCCGCCAGATGCAGTAACTGTTGCAGTACCATTTGCGCCTCCAAAGCATGAAACAGAAGTCGTACTGGCCGTACCACTTAATATAGCTGGCTGTGATACAGCAATATTATTTACCGTAAAAGTACAAGAATTATTATCTGTAATTGTTACACTGTAATTTCCTGCAGCAAGACCAGTTGCTGTAGACGTTGTAGCAGTATTAGACCATAAATACGTATAAGGAGCAGTTCCTCCGGCAGCTACAATTGAAGCAGTACCATTTGCACCTCCAAAACAAGAAACCGGTGTAGTCGATGGTGTTCCGCTTAATGCTGCGGCAGGACTTCCTACTATAATATTGTTTACAGTAAGTGTACAAGATTTAGAATCTGTAATTGTCACACTGTAAGTTCCGGCAGTAAGACCAGTCGCAGTTGCAGCAGTTCCGCCAGAAGGAGACCAGGAATAAGTATAAGGAGCTGTACCGCCAGATGCAATAATTGTAGCAGTACCGTTTGATCCTCCAAAACATGAAACTGCAGTTGCAGATGGTGTTCCGCTCAATGCAGCTGGCTGATTAACAATTATATTGTTTATAGTAAAAGCGCAAGATTTAGAATCTGTAATTGTCACACTATAAATTCCGAAAGCAAGACCGGATGCAGTAGCAGTGGTAGCTCCATTAGACCATAAATAAGTATAAGGAGCAGTTCCGCCAGATGCAGTAACCGTCGCAGTACCATTAGAACCTCCGTTACATGAAACCGTAGTTGTAGAGCTTGTTCCGCCTACAGCCGCAGCCGGGCTTCCTACTATGATATTATTTTTAATATGCTGACAATTAAATGAATCAGTAACTGTTACACTATAAGTTCCGGCAGCAAGACCGGTTGCAGTAGCTGTTGTAGCTCCATTAGACCATAAATAAGTATAACCACCTCCACCTCCTGATGGTGTAACTGTCGCAGTTCCATTTGAGCCTCCAAAACAAGAAACCGGAGTAGAAGAAGTTGTTGATGTTATTGCAGATGATGGTCCTCCTACTATAATATTGTTTACAGTAAGCGTACAAGATTTAGAATCTGTAATTGTCACGCTGTACGTTCCCGCTGTAAGACCTGTAGCAGTTGCACCAGTTCCGCCAAAGGGCGACCATGAATAATTATAAGGAGCTGTACCGCCAGATGCAATTACTGCTGCAGTACCGTTAGATCCTCCAAAACATGAAACTGAAGTTGCAGAAGATGTTGCGCTTAATGCAGCCGCAGGACCACCGACAACAATGCTGCTTACTGTTTTTGGACAACCGTTGTCATCAGTAATAGTTACGCTGTAGGTTCCTGCAGTAAGACCAGCGGCAGTCGCTGCTGTTTGTCCATCAGACCATAAATAAGTATAAGGAGATGTACCTCCTGATGGTGTAACAGTTGCAGTACCATTTGAACCTCCAAAACAAGAAACCGGAGTTGTTAGAGCTGTAGCGTTTACTGCTGCGGCTGGCTGATTTATTGTAATACTTCTTGTTATTTGTGTAGACTCAGCGTCTGTGACGGTTACATTATAAGTTCCGGCAGCAAGACCAGTTGCCGTAGGATTTGTTTGGCTGTTAGACCATAAATATGTATAAGGAGTTGTTCCTCCAGATCCAATAATAGTAGCAGTACCATTAGAACCGCCATTACAGCTTACATCTGTCTTGGATATTGTTGCCGGAGCAGTTAATGCAGCTCCAGTCGTAAAGGTTAAGTTGTTTCCGTAACTTGTTCCTCCGCTATTTATAGCATAGGCCCTAAAATTAATAGTTGTTGCAGCAGGAAATCCCGTTACAACATTACTAAATGTTCCTGTCCCTGTTCCAATTTGAACTTTATTATTTGAGGTAGTTGGATTTGCCGTTGTAGCCCAGACGATACCTCTTTCTATCGAAGGGTCGCCGCCATCAGCAGTAACATTTCCGCCGAGTGTTGCAGAAACTGACTTAACAGCTGTCGCGGTTGTAGAAGCTACTGTTGGAGCAACAGCACAAGTTACACTTGGGCTATAATTACTAGGTAAAATTCCCTGATCAGTTGCAGGAGAAACCCAGTTGCTATAGGTGTTGATACTTGTTCTTAAAGTTGAAGCTGAGCCTGTTAAGCTACCAGTATATTTTGCAAAAAACTGACTTGGTTCGGTTATTCCTGGAAATAGAGCGACACAATTAACTCCATCTGTTAGTCCTGGAGGTATTATACTTTCAGCACCACCTCCAGTGCCTGTTAGCGCAGAGCTATTCCAGTGTGTAACACTGTCATAATTTCCAGCATTGTAATCACCGTGAATTCCCGCTATAAATGTTATAGTAGCTGGAGAAATTGTAGGCCTCATACTATTATCAGCACTTTGATAGGCCAGCATTTGATCTCCTGCAGATAAATTAAAATTATAAGCAGGACCTACAGGATTAATCACAAAATCACTGGCAGATCCTCCTGTTACGGTAAAAGTATTTGGTGTTACACTACTTTCTATTAAAGAAATAATTTTTCCACAGGTTACCCCCGCAGGAACTGTCCATTTTATATGAGGTTCTGAGCTGTTTATCCAGCCACCACTGTATAAACCTTCTTCGGTAAAATAAACTATTTCACCGGCGGGTATAGGTTTCAGAGTTATAAAACTAAAGCCATCCGGTCCTCCAATATTAAAACCTATAAAGGCTATATCGCCAGGTGCTAAAGTCTGCGCTTTTGTGTTTTGAAACACGCCAAAAAGACAAAAGAGCGTAATAAATAAGAGTAATTTTTTTTTCATAACATACGTTTTAGTTAATGACATAAGTAAGCATTTTGCCAACCGCTTATTTTATCAGGTTTTGCAGATAAAGTAAAAGCCTTAATAAAATGTCCATCATTAATGAATGTTTCTATTTTTCTAAAGCTTATATTATTGAGAGAATCTAAATTTAATTCGTAGATATGATGATTAAATATTGTTCTGTTAGTTTCCTTATCAAAAGAAATTGTCCCTCTTGGACCGGCAATATTTAAATTCTCTATTTCCTCAATTAAAGAATTAAAACTAAAGTTCTTAGTATTTTGAATTATGTACTTTAATATCAGTCCGTTTTCGTATCCTAAAATCGAAAAAACAGATGGGTTATCTGAATAAGTATTTAGATATTCGGAGGTAAAATCTAATGTTTCAGTATCATTTTGCATCCATGAACTTACAACATAAAGATTGTGCGGATTGGTTTTGTAGTTTTCTAATATTTTATCATTGATAAAAAAAGGAGTTACATAAAAAGGATATTTTTGCGTAATCTTATTTTGACTTACAAAACCAGCATTTTCTTCGGCATATAGACCGCTGTAAAATGCAAAAACGGCATCAGGTTCTTGAGTATTAATGATCTGATCCATATATAAGGCTTCATCTTCTCTGGGTACAAAAGGAGTAATGTAATGTCCTGAAAAATTACTTTCTTCCTTAAATGCATATTCAATAGCGCTCATCATACCATAACCAGAGTCATAGAACGAAGTCGAAGTGGCAATTTTTTTATACTTTTTGTTTGTTGTCAGATAATTTCCTAAATGGTAGCAGGATTCAGTTAATCCAAATGAATTGATATAAACCCCTTTTGGAGTTACAGTTTCATAAGGTAATGTTGCTCCCAAATCTGCTGCTATTAATAAAATATCATTATTTGAAGCATATTTATAAACCTCGGCTACATTATAATGACCAAAAAAACCTATAATAATAGACACATCTTCCTGAAAATTTAATTTCTGAATTTTCTCAATTATGATTTTCTCGTCTGTACAAATACCAATACTTTCGACAAAGAATTTTACATTAAGAGCATTTAGTTTTAATCCTCTCATAAAATCTTTATCCAGACCGGGATACTGTTGTGACTTTGGAATTAAAATTCCTATTTTGATGTCGTTATCCATAAAATTATATTAAAAAAAAACAGAGGCAGGAATACCTCTGTTTTTATAATTTGATATTAGTTACGGGAAGGGAAAATTCCTTCCATAGCAATGCATAAATTAATACCCAAGTATGGGTCTCTAATACTAAATGCCTGTGAGGCTCCAGCAATACCTGTAGAACCAGAGATAGCAGTAGTTATACCTCCAATTTTAGCAGTACCTGTACCTGGCTCACTGTAAATATTTGGTGTTGAGCCACCTGCTGCAAAAGAGTTTGCCCCACCATCAGTATCGTTAGTAATTGCTCCTCCTGTAGCAGCAAGTGCATTAGTAGCTACATTTACCTGACCAGCACCAGTTCCCGGAAGAAGTTGGTGATTGTGCATTGGCATATTGTTTAATGTCAGTGTCATGTTTTCAGTTCCACCAACTTGTCCATAAACAATAGGGGTTAAGCCAGGTCCGTTACCAACACCCACCATGCTTCGGCCTCTTAAATCTGGTAAGGCAAAAGTAGTTTGGCCATTTCCACCATAAGTAGTGCCAAGTAATGCAAAAAGAGCACTGTTTTGAGATATTGATATAAATTGGCCACTACAAGTTTGCCAGCCTCTTGGGTTAAAGGTAAATCCAAAAGCCATAATTGATCCTAAGAAAACTTCATTCATAATTTTTTAATTTAATTGGTTAATGTTAGTTTTGAATATTTAAATTAATGATCAGATAAATCATTAAATCTGATTTTTATTTCTAAAAAAGCTAAATTACTGTTTGTAAGCATTTTAAAAACAGGTGTTTTTACGTGTTTTTGATCAAAAATTAAATAACAATTCCAATCTTCATTTTTGTAAAAACATGACTGCAGTTAGCTCATGCGAAAAAAATGCTTTTTTAATCAGGTTTAAAATTAAATCTCAAACAGTTTAACAAGGAAAAATATGTCACAAAACAGGTTTTTCTTGTCATGAAACAGATTTAAGTATAAAGGCTTGTAAGGTAATTTTTAAGATTTTTTGCGTAAATCAAGTTATATCATATTCAATTTAACTTAAAAAAACATGGTGTATAAGTCTCCTTATAAGCAAGGATAAAATAAAGATAAATAAAAGCTTACAAATAAAAACGAAATATTTATCAGAATTTTTTGAGGTAAATAAAAAATATTATTGTATAATATATTGATTTATAGCATAAAAAAAACTGTCAAGAACTATTTTCATACCTGTAAAGGCTGGTAAAAGTTCATGACAGTTTTTTGGAATATCTAAAAAGATATTTGTTTTTAGCAGGACGAATTTTCGTCGATTATATTTTTAACACTGCGAATAAAGATATCAGTGTTTTTTGCTTCTTCTTTTATGTAGATATCGTAATCAGATAGATTAAATTGTTCCAGCATATCTTTTTTTAAATATTTAATCATGGATTCGATACTTCTTGTGTCGTTATCATTTTGTCTTTTTAGTTCACGTTGTTTACTTTCCAGATAGGTTAAGGTTTTTTTTAATCTCTGAACACACAATTTATCCACAATCAAATCTTTTAAAATTAATAGAAATAAATGATTAACTAAATATCTAATCCTTCGTACTTACGAGTAAATTGATAATTCAGTTTTAACAATTTTCCAGAGTTTTAAAATATTGTAATTGAAAATGCTTTAACGTTTTGAGAATCTTTTATTTAGGTAAAAATAAAATTTCAGTATTTTTTGATTTTCCTTCCAGACTGGTAAGAAGATGTTTTAAATCTTTGTTCCTCTGTTTTTGATATGATCCCGATGAGAAATTCCCCATTTAATCATTTCTGAAATAATAGGCCCAAAAGACTGGCAATAGGATGTAGACTCATATAGAATCGAAATTTTTGCATCACGGTCTTCAGTTCTTTTTACCAGATTATTCATTTCCATATCTTTCAATTCCTTTGATAACATTCTGGCAGTAATTCCGGGAATACTTTCTTTAATTTCCTTAAAGCGATTATTTCCGTTACAAATTGAATTTATAATAGGAAGTTTCCATTTTCCTCCCAAAACATATAAAGTATCCTGAAGCGCCTGAAACTCTTCTTTTTGATTTCTTGCCATGATTTTAAATTCTAATAAATATAAGTAGTTCTTTTAATTATTTTTTATCTTTTGCGAAGAGTCATTTTTGTTTAAATCCATTCCTGTCTTCATCCTGACAAAAGTATTAAAAATCATAAAATTGAATAAAAATTTTTATTTATGTATTTAACTACGTAGTTTTGTAATATAAAATTTTAAAGTTATGTATCCAGTTATTAAACCTATCGAAAACGAATATTCAAATGCCATTGTTGATTTGATATTAAACATTCAGCAAAAAGAGTTTAACGTTCCCATTACTATCGAAGACCAGCCGGATTTATTCCATATAGACAGCTTTTATTATGCTGGAGGAGGAGGTTTTTGGGGAGCTTTTATAAATGATGAATTAGTGGGAACTATTGCTTTGGTAAAATTTGCGGATAATGCCGCAGCAATTAGAAAGATGTTTGTGAAAAAAGAATTTCGCGGAAAAGAATTTTCAATAGCGCAGAAATTATTAGAGACTTTGATTGCTTATAGTCAGGAAAACAAAATCAATGATTTATATTTGGGAACTGTTTCGATATTAGAAGCGGCATTGCGTTTTTATGAGAAGAATAATTTTGTACGGATCAATAAAGAAGAACTTCCAAAAGCATTTCCTTTAATGGCACCAGACAATGTATTTTGTCATTTAACTTTAAAGAAATAACTATGAATATTATAGACGAATCAGGAATATTGGCCATTTCGACCAGGCTTCAGCGACTAAGTGAACAATTGCGGAAAGACGGTGCTTTATTTTATAAATCATACGGAATTGATTTTGAACCCAAATGGTTTCCTGTTATTTATACTTTATATTATAAAGATGTTTTGAGCGTTGTTGAAATCGCTAATGAAATTGGTTACACGCATCCTTCAACCATAAGTTTATTGAAGGAACTCGAAAAACAAAAACTGATCCGGTCTAAAAAAGATAAAATTGACGAACGCAAAAGACTTATTCAGCTGACATCAAAAGGGCAGGAGCTAATTGAACAAATGAAGCCGGTTTGGGATGTAATGAAAAAAGTGCTGAGTGATATTGCGGATAATCAAAATAATCTGTTTCAGGCCATTAATGAAGCCGAAAATAAAATCATGCATCAGAGTTTTTTACAGCGTGCTTTGCAGCTAAAAAGCGAAGAGAAGAAGTAAATTTTTAAAATAATAAAAAGAAAAGCGATCTGATTCAGATCGCTTTTTGATTAAATATTAAGTGGAACATCAAAATGATATTTTAAGAATGATAAACCCAATATGCTCCAAAAACAAATACCATTTGAATTTACCTCACTCCCAGATACCATTTTATATATGTACGATAAATTGTATATTTCTGGTTTTAGAATTAAGAGCTTTTGTAAAACTTTAACATAGTGGTTTTAATTCATTAGATTATATTATTTTTCAATCACACAAAAACGAACCATCTGTAAAAGGAAAAAAACTTAGTACCTTAGCGTCTCAGTATTTCAGAAACGACATCAATGACTATTCAGCAGTTAAAATATATAGTGGCCTTAGACGACGAAAGGCATTTTGCAAGAGCAGCCGAAGTCTGTATGGTAACACAGCCTGGATTGACAATTCAGTTAAAAAACCTCGAAGAAGAAATCGGGATTAAGATTTTTGATCGTAATAAAGTGCCTTTAACGCCAACCATTCTCGGAACTGAGATTATCAATAAAGCCAGAAAAATTCTCCGTGAAGCAGATGAAATTCGGGATTTTGTGGTAAATGAAAAAAATCTTCTGGAAGGAGAATTGAAATTAGGAATTATTTCCACTCTGTCACCGTATCTTATTCCATTGTTTATTAATGCAATGAAAGAAGCCGCTCCAAAAGTACATTTTACAATTAAAGAAGGCTACACGGGACATTTAATGAGGGATTTAGAAATTGGGGCGATAGATGTTGCGATTATGGCTACACCCACCGGAAACCCTAATTTGATTGAACATGTTATTTTTAAAGAGCCGTTTGTAGCTTATTTAAATCAGGGACATCCATTGGCTGGGGAAGAGTTTTATGAACTTCAGCCCGGAGATAAAACAGAATTGTTATTACTTCATCATGAATATTGTTACAATGCACAGCTTCTCGATATCTGCGGATTAAAAACATCAGATAAAATTAAAGAACAGTTTACGTATGATATCAATTCGATAGAGACTTTAAAAAACCTTGTTCGTGCGCATTTAGGATTTGCGATTATTCCACAGCTTTCTATTTTAAATGAAGCACAATCAGGACTTTTTAAACCTTTTAAAGAACCGGTTCCTGTCCGTGAAATCAGCTTAGTTGTTTCAGATTCTTTTTCAAAAAAACTATTATTGGAAAAAATGAATGAAGCCATCTGGAACTGTCTTCCCGAAGCACTAAAAAAAGACTTTGCCTACAGAAAAATACGCTGGAACGATTCGCCTTATTTTGTAAAAGCGATTAGTAAGGTTTCTTAAAATTAAATTCTAATAAATAAAAATTCCAAATTCCATATCTTGTTAAGACTTGGGATTTGGAATTTTTTATGACTTAATTTTAATCCCGGTTTTTGGAATTTATGTGGAGTTTTGTCATTTCGACTTACATCGAAATGACAAGATTATAATGAGCTAATAATTAATTATTTTTTAGAAGCTTCAATAATTACATTGGCAACTTTTTGAGGCTGAGAAATAAAAACCACATGGCTTCCTTTTATTTCAGTAATTTTTGTGTTAGAACGTTTGTACATTGCATATTGTATACTTGGTGTAATACTTTTATCTTCAGTAGCTACGATTCCGTAAGATGGTTTAGTTCTCCATGCTGCTTTTGTAATTGGCGTTCCAAAACCTTGTGCATAAAAAGCACCTTGCGAAGCAAACATAAAATCAGCGTCTTCTTTGCTTAAATCACCTGCAAAACCAGCGTGAAATTTAGCTTTATCATAATAAGCAATTCCTTTGTCATCTGGAGGCAATACACCGTTTTCAGGAGCTGGAGGAGCTGTTTGCAACCATTGAACAGAGTTTTCGCCATTATCAGGCTGTAAAGCCGCAACATAAACCAAAGCCGCAACTTTTGGATGATTTCCGGCTTCTGTAATTACAGTTCCGCCCCATGAATGTCCAACCAGAATTGTTGGCCCGTCTTGTTTGTCTAATGCTAAATTTGTTGCTTTAACATCATCTTCTAAAGAGCTTAAAGGATTCTGAACAATTGTTACATTATACCCTTTTTTAGTTAAAATCTGGTACAAACCTTTCCATCCGGAACCGTCTGCAAAAGCTCCGTGAACTAATACTACGTTTTTAATTTGTGGCGCTGTTTGTGCATTTACATTTGCGGATGTAAATATCAAACTTAAAATTATTGCTGCGAATGCTAAATAGCTTTTAAATATTGTTTTCATTTTATTTTAATTTTAGATTATTGATTGTTTGTTGAAAAATTTAATTTTGAAATTCCAAATTCCAGTTTTCCTTATAGAATTGGAATTTGGATTTTTTCGTATAATTAATTAAGCGTTACAGATAAAGTAATTTCGGTATTTAATAATTTTGAAATAGGACAAATTTGTTTTGCTTTTTGTGCTTTTTGCTGAAAATCTTCTTCAGAGATTCCGGGAACTTTTCCGGTAAGCTCTAACTGAATTAAAGTAATGGTACCGTCTTCAAAAGTTACTTTTGCTGTAGTATCCAAATCTTCAGGTACAAATCCTGCTTCAGAAAGTAAAAAGCTTAACTGCATTGTAAAACATCCTGAGTGTGCCGCTGCGATTAATTCTTCAGGGTTTGTTCCAACACCTTGCTCAAAACGGGTTTTAAATGATAATTGTGCATTATCTAAAGTTGTGCTTTGTGTACTAATGGTTCCTTTTCCTTCCATTCCTGTACCTTTCCAGTTTGCGTTTGCTCTTCTTGTAAATTTCATGATTTCTATTTTTTAAAGTTATTTTTTAAGATGATCAAATCATTTCTTTGATTTTGATGAGACAAAGTTATGTCGATGATGCTTATTGATCAAATTAATAATTTTTTATACTTATAAAAATAATTTATAACTATAAGTTTTACTGGCCTGAGGTAAAAATTTTATGCTGAAATTTTTTTCAGGTTGCATGCAAATGATAAGAATAGAAGTTTCATTTACCTGAATTTTGGTTTCAAGTTACAATTTGAAACCAACTAATGTATTGATTAATAGTTTTATATCTTCTGTGAAATTAATTTTATCCCACCATTTGAAAGATATCCTCAATAAATTTTTAACGAATAACCTAACTTTTAAAGTTATGAAAAAAGCTTTTCTAATAATCATAGTTGGTTTGAGTTCAATTTTGTTCTCCTGCAAAAAAGATAAAGATGCGAATCATGTAAATAAGGAAGAAGCAGAGTCTGTTGCTGCCGACTCTGCATTTGCTGATAACGGCTGGCCGCGTGAAGCTGAAAATAACGGTACAAAACTCGTTTATTATCAGCCTCAGGTAGATAACTGGAAAGATTTTAAAGAAATTACAGCCCGACTGGCTTTTTCCTTAACGCCAAAAGATGGGAAACAAGTGCTGGGCGTAGCTTCTTTAAAAGCAGAAACACTGGTAGATAAGGATAACCGAAGCGCTTATATTAAAAACCTTCAGGTTACGGATGTACGATTTCCGGCTCTCGACAAAAAGAAAGTTCCTGAAATGGAAAAATTGTTTAAAGAAACACTGCCAAAAAGCGGAGATCCGGTTTCTGTAGATCGCATTCTGGCAGATTTAAGTCAGACCAAAAGCCCTGCAAAAGGAATTGTGGCCAGAAACGATCCGCCTGTTATTTTTTACAGTACCAATCCGGCAGTTTTACTGATAGTGCAGGGAGAACCGGTTTTAGTTCCCATAGAAAAAACAGATATTCAATATGTAGTTAATACAAACTGGGATTTGTTTTATGATAAAACTGGAAAAGATTATTATTTACTGGCTGATAATGTCTGGCTGACTTCAAAAAAAATTAACGGCAAATGGAGTAAAACTACTCAGCTTCCTTCGGGATTAATCAATCTTCCTTCAGGACAAAATTTTGATGAGGTTAAAAAAATGATTCCGCCGCCTTCAACCGGAAAAGCACCTGAAGTTTTCTACAGTAATAAACCCGCTGAATTGATTGCCATAAATGGAAGTCCGAAATTCATTAAAATAGCCGGAACTCAATTGATGTACATTGACAATACCGAAAATGATGTTTTTGCCGATGAAACCAACGGAGAATATTATGTTTTACTTTCCGGAAGATGGTTTAAATCTAAAGAATTAACCGGACCGTGGATGTATGCCGGAAATAACCTTCCTGCTGATTTTGCTAAAATTCCTAAAGATTCACCGCGCGCTAATGTATTGGCATCTGTACCCGGAACACAGGAAGCCAATGATGCCGTAATGCTGTCGCAGGTTCCGACAACGGCTATTTTAAAAAAATCTGATGCCGAAGCGAAAGTAAAAGTGACTTACGACGGAACGCCGCAGTTTAAACCTATTGAAGGTACAAAAATGCAATATGCAAGTAATACACAGGAAAAGATTATAAAAGTAGGCGATTTGTATTATTTATGTTTTCAGGCCGTTTGGTTCATGTCTACAAGTCCGAATGGGCCGTGGAAAACAGCAGACTCTGTTCCGAAAGAAATTTATACCATTCCGCCAAGTTCTCCTGTATATAATGTGACTTATGTAACGCAAACCACAACCGATACAACGGTTGAAAGCAACACAACTGCCGGTTATTTTGGAGCTTTTATTATTGGCGCTGCAGTAGGCGCTATATTAACGTATGGAACAGGATACTATTATCCGCCGTATGTTTATTATGGAGGATTATATCCAATTTACCGTCCGTGGCCGTATACGTATGGAGGCGGAGCAGTGTATAATCCGTGGACTGGCGGATGGGCAGCCGGAAGAAGGGTTTACGGACCATATGGTGCTGCCGGAACTTCGGCCTGGTATAATCCGGCAACGGGAAGATACGGACGTTCTGCAAGTGTGCAGGGCTGGTACGGCGGACGTACCGCTGCAAGTACCTATAATCCGTGGACGGGAAATTATGCCAGAACCAATCAGGGACATAATGCTTATGCTCAATGGGGACATTCTGCGGCTACAAACGGCAATCAGTGGGTTCAGACAGGACATGTTACCACCCGACGCGGAACAGCAATTGGTTATGAAACTTCCGGCGGAAACAAAGGTGTAATTACACATCACAGAGGCGGAGGAACGACAATTCATACCAACAATAATGTTTATGCGGGTCACGACGGACATGTGTATAAAAGAGATGCAAACGGAAACTGGAGTCATTACAATAACGGAAATGGCGGCTGGACACAAGCAGGAACTTTAGGTTCGTCAAAAAAATCCGGTGAAGCGATTCAGCGTAATAAACCCAATCAGGGACTTGGTGCAAATGGAGCAGGAGAGCGGATTCAGCGAGATAATCTGCCGAAACCGGAACAAAACATGGGCGGCGAAAACCGATTAGGTGACAGAACCCAGCGTGATAATTTCCCTAAAGAAAATCAAACCCTCGGACAGCCGAATAAACCGCTTGGTGAAGCGGGTCGTCCAGATATTACAAACGATCTCAATCGCTCGGCTTTGTCCAGAGATAGGGGAGAAACACAAACCCGAAACTTTCAAAATTTCCAACATCAAGGCGGTTTTGGCGGTGGAGGCCTTAGAGGCGGCGGTGGTTTTAGAGGAAGAAGATAAAATTAGATTTACAAGGTTAGTTATAAATAGGAGAAATCAGGAATGGTATTGGTAGTATCAGACCTGATTTTTTTGTTAGAAAATAATTCTTTTGGTTATGGTTTTCCATAATACAATGCTGAATTTATTAATGTTATTTGTTTCCAAGAATAGAAAGTTAAACTTCTATTTTAATATAAATGTTTAATTTAAAAATGCATTAATGGAAACAATTGAAGCAATTAAACCTGGTCCAAAACCGAAAAAAGATGATGGATCATTAGATGAAAGAAGGCGTGTGACTCCTGAAAAAAAGAAAGATTACCCGCCTTTAAAAGAACATGATCACAAGCCAAAGGATTAATGAATTTTGATTTCAAGAAAAAAGAGACAGTTTTATGCTGTCTCTTTGCTTTAAGCTTTTTCTTCTTTTTCATTTCCTCGAGCATTTCGCTCATGATAATTTAAAGAAATAAGAATTTTGCTTTCCAAAAATATACGGACTAATCATTTTGTCTTGAAAAAAAATCAATTGTTCTTAATAAAAAATCAGATAAATCATTTTCCAGTTTATGATATTCTGGAGTGGCTATAAATGCATTCCAGCATAGATTTCTAGCATCAGCTTCATCTACTGCTAAACCAAGATTTGCCATTTCTTGAAAAAGGGCATGATGATCAGAATAAATTAGGGCAGTGTTTAATTGCTCATGAGGGTTTGATATCAAATATGAATGTACTAAAAACTTTTCTGGAGCTACATATGGATAAAGAAAAAAAGTGTGTTCATCAGGGTTATTATGATAGGAAGAATAATTAGAATCATCTTTATAATCTCCATCAAAAACACAACAAAACCCCATTTTTAATCTCATTTGTGGATAATTTCTTTTATGACGGATATAATCATTTTTTACTTCGTGTATTGCTCCAGAAATAATTATATTTACTAATCTATCAAAATGCTTTCTTGTTCTATTTATTTGAATTAGAATATTTCTAATAATAAATTCAGCTTCTGTATCTTCACAATATAATTGAACTAATGGATACGCCTTTGAATCCATTTTAGAAAATGCAGTATTTACAGGAATAGAAGAAATTACTTCATATAATCCTGCAGGTATTTTATCTATAAACTTTCTAGACTTTTGAGGAAATGCTGATAAAAGAGAAGGAGAATGTGTTGTAATAATGAATTGCTTTTTATGATGCCATGATATATATTGTATAATATCTGCTAATCTGCGCTGTATGTTTGGATGGATTCCAGCCTCTAATTCATCAATCATTATCAATGAATCAGAAGGAGTTTCAAAAATATCTACCAAAATATTTATTAATGACTCTTCACCAGATGCTGCATTAAAACTTGAGTAAGGATCTAAGCCAGCACCAGTTGGAGTTATTAAATATGCAATTTTATTTATATGTGAGCCTATTCTATAAATTTCAACTGGATTTGGTATTTCAAAAATATAATTAAAGGCATGCTCAATATCTTGATCTAATCTAACTTGTTGAGTTGCGAAAATTTTTCTCATTAAACTATTTGAAAAATTTCTTGCGGGTAATAGCCTTTCTAAATCGATTAAACGCACTTCTTTATCGCGTATTTTGGCATTAATTCGTGTCGAAATGTTACTTGATTTTCCTAGTCCAGTCCAAGATTGACGACCTATTGCTCTCTTGCCTTCGCCTTGCCTATTAGCTGTGCCTACTCTCCAAAATAATTCATAAGAATATCTTTTTGTAGCAGTTTCATATCCAGTAAAAGATAGTACATCCCGCCATGAATGATTTCTTAAAATGGTTTCAGGTTTTGTTGAGTCGTATTTTTGAAAATTTTTATGACTACAAGCGATTAATAATAATAAGCTAGTTTTTCCAATTTTGTTTGTTCCAGAAATAATCGTAATTGGATGATCAAAATTAATATCTAAATTAGTAATATGTCTGAATTCATTGATTTTTAATCTATTTAAAAAATAACGAAAACTATTTCCCGTTCCAGTGAAAACAGTTGGATCGTAACGTAATAAATTAGTTTTAGCAGTATCTAAATTTTGGAGATTTAGCATAGTTAATTTTTTTTATGAATCAATATTGATTTAGATTATTCATTAATTTTGTCTTTCTAATATTTGATAGTAATAACTAAAAGGTTTATTAAATTTTATGATCTCTCTATTTTTCCCTTTTTTAGGCAATAATTCTGGAGTCTTTGTTTCTTTTAATAATCTATAAAATTGTTTGCTACGATTTCTATCTAATTGTTTTATTTGTCTGATTGATTGATTGTTGAAGGTTAGCATTTTAAAACCATTTTTCCAACACATATCAGTCGAAACTTCATCAAAATTATTGAGGCCAATCCGACCAAC
The DNA here is from genome assembly GCF_001429765.1 of Flavobacterium sp. Root901. Taxonomy (GTDB): domain Bacteria; phylum Bacteroidota; class Bacteroidia; order Flavobacteriales; family Flavobacteriaceae; genus Flavobacterium. Next base: position 104,153 of record NZ_LMJB01000007.1, on the reverse strand, counting down.
AGACATTCCAATAAGTCTATTAATAGCAGATTCGGTGACGCTTCCTTTTGATTTCCGCATTCCATTTTTAACTGCGTTTCTTATTTCATTTACTATTGTTTTTTGTTTTTTAAGTTCTTTTTCTAAAGATCTTTTCCGAACTCTTATTTCTCCTAAATAATTAATTTCATAACCGACAAAACCAATCCAGGGAAAAGATTTTTCCCCTACTTCTCCCCATTTATAAGGTCCCTTAGATTTTCCATCCCAAAAGTTTTTATAATTTATGCCTTTTTCAGTAATTGTTGTTAAATTATTTTCATCTTTAAATGGATGAGGAAAGAGTTTTAAATCATATAAAACACCCTCATAAATATTTTTCGCATTTGCGCAATCTTCCATATTATCTGAAATTATTATCATATCATCGCAAAATCTTTGGTATAAAAAATTATTATTACTTAATGCAACATCAGCTTCATTAAGATAAATGTTCGCAATAAGACCAGATAGGGCTCCACCTTGAGGAACACCAATTCTTTCATGATTGATGTCTGGATAGTGAATAGAAATAATATTAGCAACCCAAGAAAATTCACCATTAGGTATTTTATATGATAACCAATATTTTGAATCAGAAGATTTAGGCATATCTATGTTAAATGCAAAACAATTAAGATAGCTTTCAAAAATATTTATAGGAATACTAAGGTCTAAATTATTATGGAGCTTTTGTGATTTTTCAATTAATTTGTAAAAGAGTTTTTTTGCAATTGAATGATTTACGGTATCATAGAACTTTTTCATGTCGCATTCAGCAACATATAAGTTAGATTCCTTATTTTCATTTTTGTATTTTAAAATATCATTAATGCAATCGTGATGAGATAATATTGTGCCTAGATCATTTTTTTTTGATCTAAAAGCATACGAACTATCTTGAAAATGCTCATCAAATAACTGTGTTAAGAATTTATTTGTCGCACTTAGAATAATTCTGTCTTTGAGGCTAAATATACAAATCGGTCTGCATTCATTAAATTCATTTTCCTTTAATTTTCCTTTAATTTTTCTTTCAATTTTGGAAAAATTATTGGTTTTTTTAGAGAATATGATTGATTCTTCGAGAGTTCTTTAATCTCAACTATAAAATCTTGCAAATTTAAAAACCACTGTTCTTTTGTTTCTTTTTTGCCTTGCGCCTTTATAGTTTTCAGTAAAGAATAAAAGTTTTTATCATTAGATGTTAAAAATTCATTTCTACAATTTTGTTTTCTTCTAGAATTTTCACCTAACTTAATCCATCTTTTCCGTGGAGGTAATATTGTCCTAAGAAATATTGTCAAATCATGTTGATATTGATCGAATTCATTACTTGGGGTTTTATTAGCCTTTAAATGATAATTATATTTAGCATCCGAAGTCAATAGATGTAATAAATGCTTTTTAGATTTACTTTTAGCAAGTTTAACACGAATTTTGCAGATTTGTCGTAAAATTTCGTTTTCGGTAAAAAAATCTTCAAACTGTTTCATAAATTAAAGAAAGGGTTTCCTGTAACGTGAATACTCACGTGTGACTATTGATACTGATGTGATACATATTTTGTCTAGAGTCTTTTAAGTTCTCGGGCACTGCAATTCCGTTGATGAGAATGATACTTGCGATGGAATTAATCCTCCGCCTTCGGCACCGCATTTCTTTGATTTTTTGTTTGATAACCTTTTTGATTTGCTAAATAAACTATACTGTTAAAATTTATATCTCCTTTTTTTGTCTCATAGCAATTATTTAAAAAATTTGTAGAATTAGTTTCATTGTATTTAGTTCCATCTAGTGAACTTAATTTTAAAAAATAATTTAAACCAATATCATAAGTAAAGGAATTAGCAATTGCCATTGCTACTTTACACCAGTCATCATAAGAATAGGTTATACTCGCTTTTTTATTTTTTAAATGTCTTATAATGTCAGACATTATTTTTCTATTCGATTGGTTGTTTCTTCCATATGGGTTATATAGTTTATCTTTAGTGGTTAAATAGTTTAATTCTGTTTTTGGATTGCCTTTGGATTTTGTTAATACAATTAAATCCTGATCAGTAATATTAAATTTGTTGAATTCTGATTTGACAATCAATTCCATGTCATATGAAAGAAAGCAAAGTCTTGTAATGTCATTCCCACTTTTATCAAGTTCTATATTATATTTATCTAAAAAGTATTCTGATAATTTTTTAAATGCACTTTTATGTAATTTATCTAAATCAGATTCATTGTCATCGATAATATATTCAATAGAAACCAAACCTTTAAAGCCTTTATTTGAAGGAGATTTCCAAAACGTAACTACATGCTCATCATTTGATAAATGATTATAAACCTCAATTATTTGTTCTGATTGGAGTTTATCAATATCTATTACGATGATTGAATTATAAATTTTTAATTTTTCATTTGTTCTTTTTGAATCAAAAGTTGCACTAAATGTTACTGCTGGTAAATGTTTTTTATAATTGTCATAGTACTCTTTATTACCTTCTTCTAGTTTCTTTCTTAGTATAGTAATTTGTGTTTTATGTTTTTCAGATTTTATTTCTTGTAATACTGTTTGAATTGTTGGCTCATTAGAAATTTCAGACCAAGTATTAATTTGATACGATGCATTCAAGTTTAAAATTTCATTTAGAGTGCTCATATTTATTGATGTTTATGAATTTAGATATCAAATTGTATAGTCCACAAATATTGTATTTTAATTTTTTAAATTTTACGGTAAGCCGTAATTCACTAAAAAAATATTTACAACAAGTATATCAATAATCCAAATTCAAAACAACGAGTATTTCTACGGTATTTTCAAAACCCAATAAAAAAACAAACCCTCAATCATAAAAATGATCAAGGGTTTTAAAATTTTCAAATAAAAATGTCCTTAAGCCTCAATAAAACTCAAAATAGTCTTTGGAATTTCGGCGAAAGCCTCAAAAGAATAAGGTTTTATAAGATAGGCTTTTACACCAAGATCGTCGCATTTTTCTTTGTACGACGGATTTATGCTGGTTGAATAGACAAAGCAGGGAATGTCTTTTAAATCGGAGTTGTTCAGGATTTGCTGTAAAGCTTCGATACCGTCGACAATTGGCATGTTGATATCGGTCAGGATTACATCGGGGTTTTCGTTTGATTTGTCTTTTAGGTAATTAAGCAGTTCTTCACCATTGGTTACAAGGCTCACTTTACCAAAATTGGGGTTTTTACTAAAGGTTTCGCAGATTACATCAGCATCATCATTGTCATCTTCGGCAATTATGATATGTAAATTATTTTTGTGTGGCATTTTATAAAATTGGAAAGTAGAGATTAAATGTCGTTCCTTCATTCAGTTTACTTTCTACGGTAATGTTTCCGGAGTGATTTTCCATAATCTTTTTACATATCGCAAGGCCAATACCGTTTCCTGAATATTCGTTTCGGGCATGCAGGCGCTGAAAAATAGTAAAGATTTTAAGAAGATGGCTCGACTCCATGCCAATTCCGTTGTCTTTAATCTGAATCTTTACAAATTTAGTATTTTGATTTGGCATTTCGGCATTTAAATTTTCCGCCTGATAAATTTCTATTAAAGGCGCCACTGCATCTTTACTGTATTTTATAGCATTTGTTATCAGATTCCCAAATAGCTGGCGAATCTGTACTTTCGAAGCTTTTATAGGAGGAAGCTGTCCTATTATAATTTTAGCTTTTTTGTCTGCAATTATAATTTCCAGATCTTCGATAACTTCAGAAATTATAGCTTTCAGATTAACTTCGGTTCGTTCTTCCTGTGCAGTGTGCGACGAATATTTTACTAAATCATCTACAAGTGAATTAAGACGCAGTGCCGACGATTTTAAAACGTTCATTGATTTGGCATCCGTTTCAGAAAGGTAACTTCCGTCGATTCTGTCATTATGCATTACAATTTTTCGGAGCGGCTCTTTTAAATCGTGCGAAATAACATGAATAAATTCTTCCAGATTAGTATTGATGCGGTTTAATTCCCTGATTTTTTCTTCTAATTCTTCCTGATGACGTATAAGGGCTTCTTCGTGTTTTTTCTTCTCTGTTAAATCGGTTATAACGATTCCAATTGCTTCTACGGCGGGTTCCAGATCGGTTAAAGCGATATAAGCAGGAAAAGTTATTTTGTCATTGTTTGATTTAATAAGGATTTCATGAGTTGCAATTCCGTACCGCAGCGCCTGGATAAGCTGTACAAACTGGCTGGGATTATTAAAATATTCATTTAAATAAGTCCCGACAATCTGCTCTGTGGGAATGCCAACGAGTTCTGAAAAGTAATCATTACAGTATAAAATGAGTCCGTTACGCGAAATACTGAGCGCACCCTGTCGGAACTTTTCAATAAGAAGCCTGTACGTATAATCGGCCGTTTCAAGAGAATAAAGCTGCGGAACTCCGTTGGTGTTTACTACCAGTGCGTCTACATCTCCTTCTTTAATGGCTTCGACTATACTGTTGGCTTCAAAAAGCCGTTCTTTTAATGACGCGATCTGCGTCAATAACGATTCTATATTTTTATCGGTAACCTCCAAATTCTAACTAATATTTAATATTTTTAGTACTTTGTCTTTATCTGATAAATCACCTAAAATGATTCTTTTGGGCTCAGGACTGATCTTTAATAACGTAGGAATTGCTACAATCTGATAAATCAGGGCTTGTTCTTTATCCCGGCTGATGTCTACGATTTCAATTTCGTAATTTCCATTGAGATAAGTATCGCATATACTGCGTAAATTTTCGATTGCATGCCCTGATTTAACAGACATACCTGAAACAAAAAGTTTAAACTTATGTTTGGTTGTACTTGTGCCATCAGATGAATCTTCCATAATTTATGCGTTTATAGGTTTGATATTTAGTCCTACAAGCACTCTTTCCTCGTTAGAAAGATCTCCAATTATTTTACGAATAGGTTCTGGAAATTTCCTTACCAAGGTTGGTACAGCCAAAATTTGGTCGCCTTCTGCCAATTGCGGATTCTTCAGCAAATCGATAATTTCGATGCTGTATTTTCCTTTTAAATGTTCCTCGGCGTACTTTTTTATATTCTCAAGCGCCTTGATCGATTTTGGCGTCTGACCTGCTATATAGAGCAATAATTGCCATTCGGCTACTTCTTTTTTCATTTTGCTGTTATTTTTTCTTAGAAGATAATTTAGCGTGTAATTCTTCTGTTGCTTTCAGAATGCTTAATTCTTCTTCAGCCGATTCAAATTCGGTTCTCAGGGCTTCAACATTAGCTTCAAGTACTTTACGCTTACGTTCAATTTCGCGGTCTTTACGGCTGATTTCGTTTTGAAGCTTGATATCAGAAATAGTTTTCTTTAACTGATGCGATTTTCTTGCGGCTCCGGTTAATATTCCCTGCGGACCTAATTCTACATCAAGTAATTCAATTCCTTTGCTTGTAATCACAAATTCCCTAACCTGATTAGAATGTCCCATTCCTCTGGCTTTGATAATAAAAATACCGCGGTTTCTTTCGCCAACACCTTCCATATCACGAACCGTAATCCATGTATCTACTAAAGAAGATACAGATTCTTCTGCCAGATCTGGCCTGAAATTATCAGTCTGTTTATTTAAAGAGGTAAACATCGCCGTAATATTATTGGCCTTGAGCATATCAATTAACCTTACCAGCATAGAGCGTACTTCGTGTTCGCTTCCTACTGAAATAAGATTACTTATAGGATCAATAATTATGGTCGTAGGTTTATACTCTTTAATTAATTTTCTGAGTGTCAGTAAATGCAGTTCAAGACCGTTTAAGGATGGACGTGCAGAATGAATCTGCAAAATGCCTTTCTTGATGTGTTTGTTAAGATCAATTCCAATTGATTTCATATTGCGAACCAATTGCTGAGGCGATTCTTCAAAAGCAAAATAAATGGTTTTTTCGTTCTTCTTGCATTGTTCATTCGCAAAATAACAAGCAACAGTAGTCTTGGCTGTTCCGGCAGTTCCAGATATTAAAATGTTGCTTCCGCGGTAAAATCCGCCGCTGTTAAACATTTCGTTCAGTCCGGGAACTCCTGTGGAAATAATCTCAGAAGAAACTTCGTTGTCCAGTTTTAACGATGTAATAGGAAGTACCGAAATACCATCTTCATCGATTAAAAACGGATATTCATTTGTTCCGTGAGTAGAACCTCTGTATTTTACAATTCGGAGTCTTCTTGTCGAAACCTGTTCGATAACACGATGATCGAGTACAATAACACAATCTGAAACATACTCTTCTAATCCCTGACGGGTTAAGGTTGCTTCGCCGCGCTCTCCGGTAATAATTGCTGTAACTCCTTTTGTTTTAAGCCAGTGAAACAATCTTCTTAATTCGGCTCTCAAAATTGCCTGATTGTCAAGACCTGCAAATAAAGATTCAATAGTATCTAATACAACCCGTTTGGCTTTAATAGAATCGATTGCGTGTCCTAACCGAATAAACAGTCCGTCAAGATCATATTCTCCGGCTTCTTCAATCTCTGATCGTTCTACACGTACATGATCCACTATAAGTTTTTTATCTTTTTTAAGCTGGTCAAGGTCAAAACCCAATGATTTTACATTTAAAGTAAGATCATCTGAAGGCTCTTCAAAAGACATAAAAACGCCGGGTTCGTTATACTGCGTAATCCCTTTAATAATGAACTGCATGGATAGTAAAGTTTTTCCACATCCGGCACCCCCGCAGATTAATGTTGGACGTCCCTGAGGGAAACCACCCTCAGTAATTTCGTCTAATCCGTCAACCCCGGTTGGAGTTTTTGGGAATATAAAATGATTTGTTCTAATTTTTTCCTGCACAATAATATAAATTCAGTATTACTCAAATATACATTTTCTTACAGGATTTACAATGCAGTCTTGTTAACTTTTAACAGCTGTTTAATGAAGTTTTAAAAGTAAATTAAGATAAATTGCCTTTAAAACTACGTTTATCGAATAAATTTAACCAAATATATAAGAAAAACGGATTAATTTTTAACAGTAATTTTTTCGATTTGGTTAAAACTGGATTTTGATAATATTAAAATGTTAATTTTTACTTTTAGTATACTCTGTGATACCTTTAAAAAAGCAATGTGTTTTACAATTTAAATTTGTGCCGATAATTTTTAATATAAAAAAATGGAAAATTTAAAAGATAAAATAGCAGTTATTACAGGCGGAAACAGCGGTATAGGCTATGCAGCGGCCAAACAGTTAAAATTAGAAGGGGTAAAGGTTGTTATTACCGGAAGAAGAAAAGAGGCAATTGAAAAAGCAGCACTGGAATTGGGCGTTACAGACATAACTGCCGATCAGTCGAGTGTTGCAGACATTGACAGCCTGGCATTAAAAGTTAAACAAGATTTTGGCAAAATAGACATATTATTTATCAATGCCGGAATTGCCGGTTTAGGTACCATCGAACAGGCATCAGAAGAACAGTTTGACAGCATTATGAATGTGAATTTAAAAGGCGCTTATTTTACTTTAAGCCGTTTTATTCCTATTTTGAACGATGGGGCATCGGTAGTCTTTCTGTCTTCCAATACTGCCAGTATGCCGGGCCCCGGATCATCGGTTTATTCGGCAAGTAAAACTGCCCTGAATTCGGTTATGAGAACTGCGGCATTAGAATTAGCGCCAAGAAAAATCAGAGTAAATTCTGTTAGCCCGGGACCAACAGAAACCGAAGTAATGAAGAAAGTAGGTTTAGATGAAGCAGCTGTAAATAGTATTATGAATGTGGTGGTAGAGAAGGTTCCTTTAAAACAAATGGGAAAATCAGAAGATGTTGCTAAAATGGTTTCGTATCTAAGCAGTGATGCAGCCAAATTCATAACCGGCTCCGATTTTATAATAGACGGCGGAATGGTGCTGGCTTAATTATATGTATGAAATAGTTTAACCGCAAAGAGTTTAGGTTACACAAAGGCCGCAAAGTTATTCAACCAATAGCTTTGCGGCCTTTGTACGGTTAAAGATTCTTAAAAGTAAATAATCATAGCATGCTTTGAGATTGGGTCACAACTCATTTCATTCACAATTCACCCTGTCCGCTTCGCCCTAAAGTTTGCCCGTTTCGACTTTTTTATCGTTTCATAAGAAAGGTTACCGCTCTACTTTTGACATAGAAATTAACACAAACAAATAATTTAAATCAAAAGTTATGGAAACTAAAAAACAAAAAACGTGGGTTATAATAGCTATTATCATTTTAGGAATAATTGCTTTTTTAATTCCCAATCAAATTGCAGCACAAACCGGAATAAAAAGAACTGATTTACAAAAACACGATTTAAGTATTCCGGGAAGAGAAACAGTTCAGGCCCGAATTGATTTTGACGGACATACCGCTTTCGGAAAACATTCTCATCCGGGCGAAGAAATTATTTATGTATTAGAAGGTTCACTTGAATATGAAGTAGAAGGGCAGGCGCCTATTACTTTAAAAGCCGGAGAAGTACTTTTTATTCCCGCCGGGGTTGTTCATTCCGCTAAAAATAATACTAATGCAAAGGCTTCAGAACTGGCCACTTATATTGTTGAAAAAGGAAAACCGGTTTTAGTTATGAAAAAATAGTTTCAAGTTTATATTTCAGGTTGAAATGTGGGAAGTTTAACCGCAATCCCGATAACTATAGCGATTGCATAAACCATAGCGCCCTTTACGGTTAAACTACAATTCACAATTAATAATTCACAATTACCCTGTCCATTTTACCTTTTACTTTGTCCACTTCACCTTTTTTCTCCTTTCAAAACGAGGATTACCAAGATATCTTTGACGAAGAAATTAACTGATAATCAAATAATAAAAAATCAAAAATTATGAAAACTATAATAAAAATCAAAAACAAAACCTTTCTTTTAATTGTCTTTCTTTTAGTAAATACAGCAGCTATAAATGCACAAAACAGTTCACTGGGAACTTTAAAACAAATCAACGCCGGATTATTGAATGTAGGTTATACCGAAGCAGGTCCTTCAAACGGAACGCCTGTAATCTTACTTCACGGATGGCCGTATGATATACACAGCTATAACGAAGTGGTTCCTATTTTAGTTTCAAAAGGTTATCATGTATTTACACCTTATTTGAGAGGATTCGGCACTACAACTTTTCTTTCTAAAGACACTTTCAGAAACGGACAGCAGGCAGCATTAGCAACTGATATTATTGCTTTTATGGATGCATTAAAAATAGATAAAGCCGTTATTGGCGGATTTGACTGGGGAGCCAGAACCGCAGTCGTTACGGCTGCACTTTGGCCGGAACGTGTAAAAGGTCTGGTTTCTGTAAGCGGTTATCTGGTTGTGAATTTAGAAGCCAATTTAAAACCGCTTCCTCCAAAAGCTGAATTAGGATGGTGGTACCAGTATTATTTTGCAACCGAAAGAGGAAAATTAGGCTACAGCCAAAATACCTACGAATTTAACAAACAAATCTGGCAGATCGCTTCTCCGTTATGGAATTTCGATAAAGCAACTTACGATCAAACGGCACAGTCTTTTGAGAATCCGGATCACGTCGCAATCGTAATTCACAATTACAGATGGAGACAATCTCTGGAAGCAGGAGAAGCTAAATACGATAACTTAGAAAAACGCCTTGCAGCAAAACCTGAAATTAAAGTACCAACGATTACGATAGGAAGTGATTTTGACGGCGCTTTCGCGGATGGAAAAGCTTATGCAAACAAATTTACAGGAAAATACGAACACAGAATTTTAAAAGGAATAGGGCATAACGTTCCGCAGGAAGACCCAAAATCATTTGCACAAGCGATAATTGATGTAGATCAACTAAAATAAATTTCAATTTTTAAATTCCAAATTCCAATTCAAAAATAAATTTCAATTACAAAATTCAAATAATCTAAAATCAACAATCTAAAATTTTTAAACATGGAAACAAAAATCTTATACACAGGAAAAACACATACAACAGGCGGACGTGAAGGAGCTTCACAAAGTTCAGATGAGCAGTTGAATATCAAATTAAGTGCTCCGGGATCATCACGTCCGGGAACAAATCCGGAGCAGTTGTTTGCTGCGGGATGGTCAGCATGTTTTATTGGAGCTTTGGGAATTGCCGCTTCAAAACTAGGAGTGAAACTTCCGGCAGAAACTGCTGTAGATGCAGAAGTAGATTTGTGTGTAACAGAAGGAGAATATTCTTTGCAGGCACGCTTGAACATCAGCCTTCCGGGAATTGAATACGATACAGCACGATCTTTGGCAGCGCAGGCACATCAGACTTGTCCTTACTCAAAAGCAACAAGAGGAAATATAAACGTTGAAATTAATATTCTGTAATTTCCAACCTGCAAGGATTTAAAACCTTGCAGGTTTAATTGTATACTTTATAAATAAAAAACACCTGCAAAGTTTTAAAATCCTTGCAGGAATAAAATAAGAATCATGAAAAAGATAAAAATAATAAGTGCTTTTGCAATGTTGTTTTTCTTAACAGGAAACACCATTTTCAGTCAAAGCAATCAGGATAAAAAAGGTTTTGCCCTTTTAGAATTATATACTTCCGAAGGCTGTTCAAGCTGTCCGCCGGCAGATGAATTACTTGGAAAAATTCAGAATGAATTAAAAGACAAAAATGTTTACGTATTGGCATATCATGTTGATTATTGGGACAAACAAGGCTGGAAAGATATTTTTAGCAATGCCGATTTTACTAAAAGACAATACGATTATGCCAAATACATGGACAAAGATCCAATCTATACGCCGCAAGTAATCATTAACGGAAAAATCGATTATGTAGGTTCTCAGGAAACAAGCCTGCGAAACGGAATTAAGCCGGCAGTTTCAAAACCTGCTTTGGCAAGTGTAAGTTTAGAAACGAATCAAAATGACAATAATCTTTCTGTAAATTATAGTGTTGAAGGAACTTCAAAAAACAGCCGTTTGTTTATTGCTGTTGTTCAGAAAGAAGCGAAAAGCAATGTAAAAAGAGGCGAAAATGCAAACCGTGTTTTATCTCATTATCAGATCGTTCGTCAGCTTCAGTCGGTTGATTTAAATAAAAATAAAAAAGGAACTGCATCGGTTCGTCTGCCTAAGAATTTCAATACACAGGATTTTGAAATTATTGGTTTTGTGCAGGATATGAATTCGGGTGCCATTTTAGGAATAAAACGTACTTAAGTTTTTGTTTCAAATATTACAGAAAGAATATTTTTTAGCTTTCGCAGATTATGCAGACTGAGTACATCAATTAAAAAATCTGCCTAATCTGCGAAAGAAATTAGATTTTAATTTTTCAAAATAAACCTATCTTTGACAGTTTAGGATAACCAACAACTATAATTATGGAAAAAGCAAAACGTTTTCAGGTTTCACTTAAAGTAATTTGGGGAAGTTCGGCTGCACTGGCAATTATGGCTTCCATACCAAAATTATTTGATGCCGGTTCTACGCCCGGAGATCTTATTATAAACTCTTCGATTACATTGCTTTTTTCCCTTTTTATCTGGTATTACAACATTTATAGTTTGCCTAAATTTTCTTCACAGCGAACAAATAAAAGTCTCTTTAACTGGAAACTTCTGCTAAGCGTTGTAATGGGGATTTTACTGATGGTAATTCTGGTAATTGCACATCAGGAACTATTTCAGGTTTCAAAAATGGATGCACCCATTATGTTTGAACTCCGCGGAGTTTTGATCAATTTGATTGTATATATGTTTCTGCATCTTCTTTTTCAGAATTACCAGACCCAGCAAATAGGATTAGAACTCGAGCGAACAAAAGCGGTACATCTGGGAGCGCAGTACGAATTATTGAAACAGCAGGTAAATCCGCATTTTTTGTTCAATAGCCTGAATACCTTAAAATCGATGGTCGATATGCAGGATCCGCAGAGTTCTGATTTTATCCTGAAATTATCTGACTTTTACAGATTTACTCTCGAAAGCAGAAAGATGGATTTAATTCCGTTACGGGAAGAACTACAAATTTTAGACTCGTATGTATATTTGCTGAAAGCCCGTTTTGAAGACGGATTTGAAGTTTTGAAAGAAATAGATCAAAAACAATTTGATTGCGCAATTCCGCCTTTTTCCTTGCAGCTGTTAATCGAAAACTGCATCAAACATAATATCGTTTCGCTTGATAAACCGCTGAAAATTAAATTGTATACTGAAAATGATTTTCTGGTAATAGAAAATCTGATTCAGCTGAAACGTGGTACCGTATCAACCGGCGTTGGACTGAATAATATTAATCAGCGCTTTATGCATTTGGTTCACAGAGAAATAGAAATTGATAAAACTGAAACATTATTTAAAGTTAAAATTCCACTAATTTATGACTATCATAATAATTGAAGATGAAGTAAAAACGGCCAAAGCACTTGGTCAGCTTATTTTGAGTATCAGGCCTGATGCTCAAATTTTGTCGTATATCCAAAGTATTGATGGCGCTGTGAGTTATCTTTTAGAAAATGATCAGCCCGATTTGATTTTTATGGATATTCAGCTTGCAGACGGTTTAAGTTTTGAAATCTTTAAAAATGTGGAGGTCTTGTCACCCGTTATTTTCTGTACCGCTTTTGATGATTATGCCATTGATGCTTTCAAATCAAACGGAATCGATTATGTTTTAAAACCTTTTTCACGAGAAAGTATTTCGCAGGCCATTAAAAAAGCAGGCGAGCTGAAAAACTTCTTTCAAAGAAACAAAAAAATGATGCCTGATTTTGATTATCTTTTAACAAGAACAGGCGAAAATAAAGGGAAAAGCAGCTTTCTGGTTTTTAAAAACAATAAATACCAAACAATCCAAACCGAAAATATTGCCTTTTTCTATATCAAAAATGAAACGCCTACAATCGTCACTTTCGATAAAACCGAATATCAAATTACGCAATCTCTTGATGAGGTTCATAAGTTGTTATCGCCCATTCAGTTTTTCAGAATCAACAGGCAATATCTGGTCAATTTTTCAGCCATAAGAGAAGCCGAACATTATTTTTCAAGAAAGCTGATTCTTAAACTTACTATTCCTACGGAAGAAAAATTATTAGTCGGAAAAGAAAAAGCGACAGCTTTTTTAAGCTGGCTGGAGAATAGGTAGTTTTTTTAGTTTGCAGTTTTCAGTCTCAGTTTTCAATCCGAGTCTCAGTTTCTAAATTTAGTTTCGTCATTAGAGGAGCAAAGTATGTCAGCTGAGACTGAAAACTGCGACTGAAAACTGCGACTGAAAACTGAAAACTGCAAACTAAAAAACTAAACCTTAGACGGCGGCATTCCAAACTGCTTTTTAAAAGCAAATGAAAAATGTGATAAATCTTCAAAACCTACTTCTAAATAAACTTCAGACGGTGTTTTTCCTTTTTCTTTAATTTGATAATATGCTTCCTGCAATCTTTTCTGGATGAGCCATCGGCTTGGCGAAATCTCAAAAATACGCTGAAAATCCCTTTTAAAAGTAGCCAGACTTCTTCCGGTTAAATATGCAAAACGATCTAATTGCACATTAAAATGAAAATTCTTTTTCATAAAAGCCTCCAGGTCAATTTTTCCGGGTTCGTTAAAATCGAATAAAATATCTTTTAATTCCGGATGGCATTGCAGTAAAATAGTAATGGCTTCATTTACTTTTAAAGCCTGAAGTTCTTCGGTTATCAATTGATCTTCATTGATATATGGTATGAGTGAATTCATGAAACTTTGCAATAAAGGAACTTCTTTTAATCGAAAAACCGTTTCAGTTTCCGGACTTTTAATCAGGCTGGTTTTTTGATTGTATTGTATAGAATAATCACGAAGAGCTTCCTGATTCAGATAAATCGAAATAGACTGAAAAGCGGTATTCGGATCAGGTTGTTTGATGAATTTAATAAGCTGATTTCTTCTGATAAATCTAAAATCGCCCGGATTAAAAACATACTCTTTATTTCCGTTATTTAAAGCCAGAACTCCCGAAATCTGAAAACTCAATACATGTTCTGCAGCAAATTGTTCTCCTTCACGATTTTGCGTGTAATAACACGAATAGGCAATCGGCGAGGTTTTCTGATTAATTTTAGAATCGTTCATATCACAAATTTATAAAAAAATCAAGCAGTACCCATAATTTGAATACTGCCTGATCTGGATTTGATTGTTTAGTTTTACAATAACTGTTATTTTTTACCCGTATACCATTTTCCCTGAGCTGAATCAAAAAAGCTTCCGGATTCTTCATGATCTGTTGATAAACTCACATCCATCCATTTTTGCATTTCTTCGGTTCTTTTCTGATCGGCGTCTTGTAAAATCCCAATAGCTTCACTTCCCAAAACAAGATGCACAGGCGGGTTTGGATGTATGGCCAGATCAACCATAGCTTTAGCGGCTTTTTCAGGGTCACCAACTGGAACAAAATTTCCTCCTTTAAAGAAATCCGTACGTTGTTTTACCATATCATAACCTTCAATTTCTTCAGCATAACTCATCGATGCGCCCGCCCAATCCGTACGGAATCCTCCCGGTTCAACGCTGGTTACTAAAATTCCAAGCGGAGCAACTTCTTTGGCTAAGGCTTCGGTAAATCCGCTTAAACCAAATTTTGCGGCCTGATACATGGTCAAGCCCGGATTTCCAACACGTCCTCCAATAGAACTGATTTGCAAAATTCGACCAGAAGCTTGTTTACGCATAAAAGGCAAAACGGCGCGGGTAATTTCGATTGGCGCAAATAAATTGGTTTCTAACTGACTGCGAACCTGCTCACCTGTATATGCTTCTGCTGCACCAATTATTCCGAATCCGGCATTGTTAACCAATACGTCAATTCTTCCAAAATGTTCAACAGCTTTGTTTACAGCCTGATGAATTTCATCGTAATTGTTTACATCTAATTTCAAAGGCAGAATCTGATCCTGAAATTTTTCTTTTAAATCATTTAACTGATTAATGTCTCGTGCAGTTGCAGCGACTTTGTCACCGCTATTTAATACTGCTTCAGTAAGATTACGTCCTAATCCTCGAGAACTTCCTGTGATAAACCATATTTTATTCATTGTAATTGTGTTTTAAATTCATTACAAATTTACGGCGGGAATAAAGGTTGTTGTTTTGTTGAAAAGCTCAAAATTATTTGTTTTAACGCTCATTGTAATTTTAAAGGTTTAATTTTCAGCTGCAAAAGTTTTAATATTATTGATTCGCCTGCAGCCAATTCCATATAAATGATAAAGCCTCCAGCTTTGCCGGAGGCTTATGAATAAAGTTAAACTTTGTGCCTTAATGACTTTGCAAGATTGAAGTATATTTTAGAAGTTTTCTTCAGAAACTCTTACTGTATAACTGGCAGAATATAATTTTCTAAACATTAGATAAGTAACACTTACCATAACAAAAGCAATAATGGCATCGATAGTTGCAGGGAAACCTAATACAACCAATTTGGAAAAGAAAGCGAAAATGATGTCGAAAAATATTCCGGCAAATACCCATTCTTTTAATCTTAGTAATTTATTCGGAATCAATAATGTAATGACTCCTGAAACTTTCATTACACCAAGAATGTAAATAAAATGTGCCGGATAACCCAATAACTGCGTAATTTCCCAAACTAATTTGTTTGTTGTCAATTCAAAAAAACCGCTGGCACCAAACCATAAAGAAGTTAAAACAATTCCTGTCCAATAAATAATTTTTGTTGTTTTTGCATTCATGATTTTAAATTTTAAGTTGTTAAACAGGACAAAATTGCGGCAGTTCCGATTGATTTCATATTGCTATTTTGGCGAAACGGACAAATTCAAATCTGAAATAGACAATCCATAAGTTCATTTGATTTTATAACTTTACAAAAGACTTTTAAATCATAATAGTCTCATTTAAAATGGAAGCCAAAACACTTTTACAAGAGCATATAACTAAAACAGTTTCGCTGACAGACGAAGAATTTGATTATTTCTTTTCGCATTTCAAACGATTATCTTTTAAAAAAGGACAGACTATCATAAGCGAAGGCGATAGTGTCGATTGCGAATATTTTGTAATCTCAGGATGCCTGAAAGCTTTTTATATTAATGATGAAATCAAAATGTATATTCTTCAGTTTGCTATGCCAACCTGGTGGACATCTGATTATAATGCACTTTACAATCAAACTCCGGCGGCTATAAATGTAGACTGTATTACAGATGCTGAAGTTCTTTGTCTTTCTAACACCGACCGCGAAAAACTGTGTTCCGAATTTCATCAGATTGAACATTTTTTTCGCTGGAGAACAAATAAAGGTTATATCGCTTCCCAAAAAAGACTTTTATCGTTTATGAATAATAATGTAAAAACACGTTATGAAGAACTTTTGGCTTTGTATCCACAACTTTATAATTTAGTTCCAAAGCATTTGATCGCTGCTTATTTAGGCGTTTCCAGAGAAACCCTTAGCCGACTTTATAATTCTTAGTTTTTAGCCCACGGATTCTACGGATTATTTTTTTGCTTTGTACAGATTTGGATTCCCGCAGATTTTGCTGATTGAGATGATTATGTATTGCTG
Organism: Flavobacterium sp. Root901; assembly: GCF_001429765.1. Classification (GTDB taxonomy): domain Bacteria; phylum Bacteroidota; class Bacteroidia; order Flavobacteriales; family Flavobacteriaceae; genus Flavobacterium. Next base: position 87,599 of record NZ_LMJB01000007.1, on the reverse strand, counting down.
AAAAATATCGCCTGTGGTTTCAACCACAGGGATTTGCGTTCCAGCGGTTAAAACCGCTGGCTATGTTTTAAATTTTATGCCAATATAAAAAACTTTGTCCCTTGAACCTTTGCTTATTTGCACCTTAAAAAGAATGTGATCTACATCACGTAACCAATTTTGACAACCGCCGTTCCTTTGTATTGTACTTTTAAATACAATAAAAATGGAAACAATAAATTTTAATATCGTAAGCTCAAAAAGCAGAATCGATTGGACCGGAAGAAAAGTAACCGGTGCTCACAATGGTACAATTGGTATCAAAAATGGTAATTTCATCCTAAGCGATGGAAAAATAAATGGAGGAAATGTTATTATCGATGTCACCTCTATAAAAATCTTAGACATTACTGATGCTGCAGCAAATGCCCAATTTGCAGGACATCTTGCTTCGGATGATTTTTTCTCAACCGAAAAATTTCCAACCGCTTCATTTGATATTCAGACTGCAAAAGAACTTTCAAACGGGAATGTTTATCTTGAAGGCAATCTAACTATTAAAGATATTACACATCCTGCGGGGTTTGAAGTTTCAATGCAAAAAGATCCAAATGTTATTTCACTTTCAGGAAAATTGATAATTGACCGAACACTTTATGATATCAGATTCAGATCTGGAAACTTTTTTAAAGATCTGGGAGATACTTTAATCTACAATGACTTTGAACTTGATTTTACAATTAATGCCGAAGCTGTTTTTTCAGGACAATCTCAAAACTAAGATCATGCCTTACGTAAAACTAGAGCTGACCCGCGAGGGCGTTACCCGCGGACAGAAACAGGAATTAATCATGGGAATTACCAATCTCATTACAAAAGTATTACACAAAGATCCGCATTTAACTCACGTTGTAATTCAGGAAATCGAGCTGGACGATTGGGGTTATGCGGGAGAACAAGTTTCAGTATTAAGGGAAAAAGGCATTACTGCCGATAAAAAATAAATATCATGAAAAAACAAACTATAATTGTGACCGGAGCAGCTTCCGGCATTGGAAAAGGAATCGCGAAATATTTTTTAGATAGAGGCGATAACGTGGTTATAAATTCAGTTACAGCTGCTTCGTTAGAAAAGACTTTTAATGAATTTGGCGCAGGCGAAAATCTGGCAATGTTTACCGGAGATGTAAGCGACAAAAAAACAGGAGAGCAATTGGTGAAAATTGCTTTAGAAAAATTTGGTTCTGTAGATGTATTGGTTAATAATGCGGGAATTTTTGCCAGTAAACCTTTTTTAGAAGTTGATGAAGATTATTTGGATACATTTCTGAAAACCAATTTAAAAGGAACTTATTTTACTACACAGTCAGTGATTCCGCAGATGCTGAAACAAAATGGCGGTGTTGTAATCAATATCGGAACTCCATTAGTAAATCACGGTTTAGGCGGATGGCCGGCTTCGGCTCCAATTGCCAGTAAAGGAGCAATTCATGCATTGACCATTCAGTTAGCGGCCGAATTTGGAAAACAAAATATTCGTTTCAATACCGTTGCGCCGGGTGTTATTCGCACGCCAATGCATGGCGAAAACGCAGATCAAAATGCCGGTTTGCATTTATTAAACAGAGTAGGAGAGATCGATGATGTTTCTGAAATGGTCTACACCGTTGCCAAAAGCAATTTTATTACCGGATCTATCATCAATGTTGATGGAGGAAAAGGTGCAGGGCACAATTTAAATTAAAATGAAAACTATTTTATTAACTGCTTTTATGCTTTGGACTTTTCAAGGCATAAAAGCTCAAAGTACTATCAAAATGGAAAATCAAATAGAAATTCAGGCCATTACTCATGCAATAGAAAACTATTACTTTAAAGGTATCTATGAAGGAGATGAATTATTGTTAGGAAGTATTTTTCAGCCCGGAACATTACTTTTCGGAGATATAAACGGACAGCCGTATTTTAAAACAGTTGATTTGTATTTGGACGGAGTTAAAAACCGACAAAGTCCAAAAGATTCCGGCAAGCCTTTTAAAGGAGAAATTCTGAATATAAGCGTTGTCAATTCGATTGCTGTAGCGGAATTAAATGTTAAAATGTACGATTATAATTATAGGGATTTTTTATCTTTCCATAAGATTAACGGAAAGTGGCTTATCGTAAATAAAATGCTGACAGATACAAGCAGATAATTTAAATTTTGAAATCATGTGGTACAATACAAGAGCTAAAGATTTATTAGGAATAGAATATCCAATTTTGCAGGGACCTTTTGGCGGGAATTTATCAACGGTTGAATTAACAGCGACTGTTTCTAATCTTGGCGGATTGGGCGGTTACGGAGCTTATACATTAAGTCCGCAGGAAATTTACCAAGCTGATAAACAAATAAAAGCAGCCACGAATAAACCGTATAATATTAATCTTTGGGTTTCAGATCATGATATTCCGGAAGCCGGTTTGACAGATGAACTATTTGAGCAGACAAAAACGCTTTTTAAACCGTATTATGAGGAAGTTGGGATTCCGTTACCGGAAAAACCGGCTCCGTTTCAGTCCAGGTTTGAAAATCAGCTGCAGGTTATTTTAGACGTTAAACCAAAAGTTTTCAGCTTTATGTTTGGCGTTCCTTCCGATGATGTTTTAGAACAATGCCGAAGATTAGGAATTGTGACAGTTGGAGCAGCTACAACGCTTGACGAAGCTGTTTTTCTGGAAAGTAAAGGCGTAGATATGATTATAGCATCTGGTTTTGAAGCAGGCGGACACCGACCTTCATTTCTGACTAATGCCGAAGCGTCTGTAACCGGAACTTTTGTTTTATTGCAGTTAATGCGCGAAAAAATAAAAACGCCAATCATTGCAGCGGGCGGAATTGCAGATGGAAAAGGAATTGCCGCAGCTTTGACATTAGGTGCAGACGCAGCACAAATTGGAACTGCTTTTTTGGCTACAGACGAATCAAATGCACTGCCTGTTCACAGAGAAATGTTATTTTCAGATGCTGCAAAATATACAACGCTTTCCCGCGCTTATACCGGAAGATTAGGAAGAGGTATAACAAGCCGTATTGCAAAAGATATAATTGGAAAAGAATCGAACATTCTGCCTTTTCCCCTGCAGACTACTTTTATTTCTCCCTTACGAAAAGCTGCACTCGATCAGCAAAAATGGGACATGATTTTATTTTGGGGCGGACAAATTTCACCCATTTTAAAACATACAAAAGCAAAAGAATTAATGATGTCGTTGATTGAAGAAACTACGGCGCATTTTGATGGCTTAAAGATTTAATTATTTTTTGTTATTTCAAGGAACGAAGAATAAGCAGTGTGTTAATTCAGTTTTGATACAAACTCATTTCAAAAATGGAATGAGTTTTTTTTATGCTTTTTCTACAGTAAAAACAGAATTCCCGAATTTTATCCCGTCAAACGTATGAATTTCCATTATAAAATAATGAATTAGCAGAACTTCTATTCTGTTTTAATTTGTTTATTATCAATAAATTGTATTGTGCGAAAATGTTTTTTAAAATTATATTTAAAAAAAATAATTTTAAATTATACTAATTCGGTAGAATTAGTATATATTTGTAACGCAGAAAAATTCTGAATGATACTTATCCAGAAAGACTGAGGGAATAGGCCCAGTGACGTCTTAGCAACCTGTTCTAAAAATAAGGTGCTAAATCCTTCCGCTTTGACGGACAGATAAGAAAGATTTCCTCAAAAATCTGAATAAGATCATCATTGTTAAAAATTATTTATTTTTTAAAATGAAAAGCAAACTATATTTTTTATCCGCTGGTTACGAAATCCTGAATTCAATTTTTGAAGAAAATAGTCTTGCTGGTTTCCGAATGCAAAGACATTAAATTCCTATCTAATTTATTTAACATAGAAATTGCTTCAGGCCTGAATAGGCTTATGGAATTTTTTTGCCAAATCTTAATTTATAAAATCCCAATACATAAAATCAATATAAATGAAAAAAATACTATTAGGTTTAGCCTTATTTCTTGGAGTTGCACAAACTCAGGCACAAGAAAATAATTTACAATTAAAAGGAACTGTTGTAGATACAGTTGCTCAATATGTGTATTTGCAAAAATTTCACAATAAAATGTTTACCACTATAGATTCGGTAAAAGTAAAAGACGGGAATTTTAGTTTTACAACCAAAGTCAAAACTCCGGAATTATACGGATTAAGTGTCAACACAGAAGATTCTCCATTGTATATTTTTCTTGAAAAAACACCAATTACAGTAAAATTAAGCCCAAAGAAATATTATACAAGTTCTGTAGTTGAAGGTTCTGAATCTCAGAATTTATTTGATGCCTATAAAAAAACGAAAGATGTAGAAATCAGTAAATTCATTACAGAAAATCCTAAATCGATTGTTTCGGCTTATGTGTTGTACAGAAACTGGTCGTACAGATTAACACCGGAACAAATCACTCAAAACATTGCTTTGCTTGATAAAAGCCTGCAAAGTACCACTTACGTGAAAGAACTAAAAGAACTGGTTACTGTTTTAAACGGATTAGATGTTGGTAAAAAAGCCCCGGATTTTACTGCTAATGATCCGCAAGGTAAACCAGTTCGTCTTTCAGAAAATTTAAAAGGCTATACTTTAGTCGATTTCTGGGCTTCATGGTGCGGACCTTGCCGAAGAGAAAATCCAAATATTGTGGCGGCTTACAAAGAATATCACGACAGAGGATTTAACATCATAGGTGTTTCTTTAGATAAAAAGAAAGAAAACTGGATTAAAGGAATTCAGGATGATAATTTGACTTGGACTCATGTTTCTGATTTACTTTTCTGGAACAGCGCAGCTGCCAAATTATACGGTGTAAGGGCAATTCCTGGGAATTATTTAGTGGATTCAAAAGGAATAATCGTTGCGAAAAACCTTCACGGAGAAGAATTACAAACTACACTTAAATCGCTTTTAGGGCAGGCAAATTAATTTTTAAACAAATAGAAGCATAGTTTTTTATCTACAGAGGCGTTTCACTTATTTAAACAAACATACCTATGGGTGAAAATCTAGATTTTTTCAAACATCTTTTATTAGAATAAAATCTATGTTTCTATGTGTTAAAAAAACAATCAATAATAAATTTAGTTAATTAAAATGATAAAGGAAATGAATGCTATTGAGACAACAACAGAAACAATTGAATTAGAGTGTTATTTTTCTAAGTTTAGAGAAAATATAATAGGAGCAGATCACCGTTTTAAATCGGTTTACGGAAAACAAAACCTTCTTTACGCAGATTGGGTTGCCAGCGGAAGATTATATGCTCCAATTGAAGATATTATGCTCCACAAAATTGGTCCAATGATTGCCAATACACATTCACTTTCCAGTCAGACAGGAAAAACTTCTACACATGCTTATCAATATGCAAGGGATATTATTAAAAAATCAGTAAATGCAAATACTTCTGATGTTTTGGTAACAACAGGAAGCGGAATGACAGCGGCCTTATCCAAATTACAGCGAATAATTGGCTTAAGAACAAATGACGCTGAAGATAAACCGGTTGTTTTTATAACACACATGGAGCATCATTCTAATCAGGTTTCATGGTATGAATCTAACGCCGATGTTGTAATTCTGCCTCCGGATGAAAACAATTTGGTCGATCCGGATATTCTTTCCAACGAAATTAAAAAATATGCCAACAGAAGCTTAAAAATAGGTTCGTTTACGGCTTGTTCCAATGTTACCGGAATTATTACGCCATATCATGAATTGGCTAAGATTATGCACCAAAACGGCGGACTTTGTTTTGTTGATTTTGCCGCTTCGGCACCATACGTTGAAATTGATATGCACCCAAAAGATCCTGAACAGCAATTAGATGCAATTTTCTTTTCGCCTCATAAATTTTTAGGCGGACCCGGAACTTGCGGTGTTTTGGTTTTTAATGAAAAATTATACAAAGCAGATTTTCCGGATAATCCCGGCGGCGGAAACGTAAAATGGACTAATCCTTTGGGCAGATATTGTTACAGCGATATCATTGAAGTTAGGGAAGACGGCGGAACACCAGGCTTTCTGCAAGTAATAAGAGCGGCTTTAGCGTTAGAATTAAAAGAAAAAATGGGAGTTGCAAATATTAAAAACCGAGAAAAAGAACTGCTGGATATTTGTTTTTCAAGACTCCAAAAAATAAAAGGGTTATCTATTTTGGGAGATTTAATAATCGAACGCATTGGCTGTGTTTCTTTTGTTATTGAAGATATTCACTATAATCTGATTGTGAGACTTTTAAATGACCGTTTCGGAATTCAGGTTCGGGGCGGCTGGTCATGTGCAAGTACTTATGCGCATTATCTTTTCAATATCAATGAAAAAAAATCGGCAGAAATTACAAATCAACTTTTGGAGAGAAACCAAACCAATAAACCAGGCTGGGTTCGTTTGTCCCTGCATCCAACTATGACAAATGATGAACTTTCATTTATCTGTGATGCCATAGAACAAGTTGCACTGCATTATAAAAAATGGCAGAAAGATTATAAGTATAATTCGGTTACAAATGAATTTGAAAATACTGAAATAGAAGAAACTATAGCAGGGGAAGTAAATGAATGGTTTAAGCTTGATTAAACGTATTTTATTAAAGTAATAAATTTTAATATTATAAAAAGAAACTAATTCTCAAACCTTTGCCAGACTGGGAGAAAAAGCAATCCCGTAAAGCAATCGTTATAGTAATCTACTATTTTGATAGGTTAATAAAAGTTTTGATTGTTTTTGTATTAAAATTAAAATTATCTGTTTAAATTTACAGCAACAATGAGAAATTATAGTCAGAAAATGAAGAATTATCATAGCTGCAGCCGTATGTGCTGTGATGTTGTTATAGTTGGTCTGGCTTCTTTATAAAATAAAATTATTTATTTCAAAAGCCTTTCGAATAAATCTGAAAGGCTTTTTTGTTTTTAAACTTGAATTGAACAAATGATTGAATTAAAAAACGTTACCAAAACTTTTCATCAAAAAGACAGGATTGTTTCTGCTTTATCAGATGTATCGCTTAACGTTCCGTCCGGGAAAATTTTTGGTGTTATTGGAACTTCAGGTGCCGGAAAAAGCACTCTTATTCGATGTGTGAATCTTTTAGAAAGGCCGACTTCGGGCGAAATTATCGTAGACGGCAAAGCTTTAATGCAATTGTCAAATTCTGAACTGGCCATTGAAAGAAGACAAATCGGAATGATTTTTCAGCACTTTAACCTGCTTTCATCAAGAACTGTTTTTGATAATGTGGCTTTTCCGCTTGAATTGGCCGGAACTTCAAAAAATGAAATTAAAACTCGTGTTTTAGAATTACTGCAATTGGTTGGTTTAGCCGAAAAAGCAAATGATTATCCTGCAAGCCTTTCCGGAGGACAAAAACAAAGAGTTGCTATAGCCAGAACGCTGGCCAATAATCCAAAAGTTTTATTGTGCGATGAGGCTACAAGTGCATTGGATCCGGCAACAACGCGTTCTATTTTGAATTTACTCAAAGATATCAACCGCCGATTAAATATTACCATTTTACTGATTACACACCAAATGGAAGTTGTAAAATCAATTTGTGATGAAGTAGCGGTAATCAGCCACGGAAAATTAATAGAACAGGGAAGTGTTGGCAAAATTTTCGCAGATCCAAAACATGAATTGACAAAAGAATTTATTTCTTCTTCTTTGCATCTTGAAATTCCTGGTGTTTACGCGGAGAAATTACAAAAAGAAGATGATGGAAGTCTGAATCCGTTATTAAAACTTGAAATGACCGGAAAATCGGTAAATGAGCCTGTCATCTCAGAAGTTTCAAGGTTATTTGATACCAATTTTAAAATTGTGAGCGCACAAATGGATCAGGCTGGAGAAGTAAATTTTGGCGTTATGCTGGTGGAACTATCAGGAAAACGAGAAAATTATGATACTGCCATTCAATATTTTATTTCAAAACACATTAAAACAGAAATCATAGGTTATGTCTGATTCAATTATTGACTTATTATTAAAAGGAACCTGGGAAACCATTGTTATGACTTTTGTGTCCGGCTTTTTTGGTTTTCTAATTGGACTCCCAACAGGAGTTTTACTTTTTCTTACCAGAAAAAATCAAATACTGGAACAACCCGTTTTAAACAGAACTTTGTCTGTCATAGTAAATGTTTTTCGATCTATTCCGTTCATTATTTTAATCGTTTGGATGATACCGTTTACACGTTCAATCGTTGGGACTTCTATTGGAGTAAGTGCTGCTTTGGTTCCGTTAAGTATTGGTGCGGCACCTTTTATCGCGCGTTTGGTAGAAAACAGTTTATTAGGTCTTCCGTCAGGTTTGGTTGAAGCTGCAAGAGCTTTAGGCGCAACGCCTTTACAAATCGTATATAAAGTATTACTTCCGGAAGCACTTCCATCTTTAATAAACGCAGCCTCGATTACTTTAATCACTCTGGTTGGTTATTCTGCAATGGGCGGAGCAGTTGGTGCAGGCGGTTTGGGTCAGGTAGGATATCAATACGGATATATTGGTTATGATGCTGTAACGATGAACTCGGTTTTGGCATTATTGGTGATTTTGGTATTCCTGATTCAGTTTGCGGGTGATGTTTTATCAAAACATTTTGACCACAGGTAATTATCAAATTAAAAATTAGAAATTAGAAATTAAAAATTAAAAATAGAATTGTCATGAAAATAAATTTCTTGAAAACAGCCTGTATTTTAGCTTTATCATTGATTTTGGCAAATTGCGGAAAAAGTAAAAATAACGATCCGCATTTTATAAAAGTTGGTGTGGCATCGGGACCGGAATTAAAAGTTGCTGAAGCAGCCAAAAAAGTAGCCAAAGAAAAATTTGGACTTGAGGTTGAATTGGTTTCTTTTAATGATTATGTAATTCCAAATGAGGCTTTAAGCCAGGGCGATATTGATGCTAATGCTTTTCAGCATAAACCTTATCTGGATGAGCAGTCTAAACAGCGCGGTTATAAACTGGCGATTATTGGAAACACTTTTGTTTATCCGATTGCGGGTTATTCAAAAAAAATAAAAAGCCTTTCAGAATTACAAAACGAAAGTACCGTTATTATTCCAAATGATCCAACAAATGGAGGTCGTTCTTTATTGCTTTTGCAGAAAAACGGTTTATTAAAACTTAAAGAAGGCGTGGGTATTTTACCTAAAGTAACAGATATAGTAAGCAATCCTAAAAACTTAAAAATATTAGAATTAGAAGCGCCGCAGCTGCCTCGTGCACTGGATGATGCCAATGTTTCAATTGCAATTATTAATAACACTTTTGCTTCTCAGGCCGGATTAGTTCCTGCACGTGATGCTTTGTTTGTAGAAGATAAAGATTCTCCTTATGTAAATCTTGTGGTAAGCCGTGAAGACAATAAAAATGATGTTAAAGTAAAACAGTTTTTGCAGGCTTTTCAATCTGCGGAAGTAGAGCAGGCTGCTATTCGTGAATTTAAAGGCGGTGCTGTTAAAGGATGGTAAAATAGTTATTGAAGAGCTGCGGGAGGATTTTTTTGCAGCTGTTTTAGATATTAGAAAGGCAGATGATTTTTTTCATCTGCCTTTTTTATTTTGCAACCTGAAACGATGGGATGTCAAACTTTCCTTTCAGTTTGTTTTCACCAAGGAGTTAATTCAAAATAATAAGTTTCTGTATTACCGCTTGTAACGCTCTTTTAAGATTGCAGATTGAATTTTTTCGGAGCGATCAAATAAGCCCCAATTGTCTGGCTTTATTAATAAGCTCGGTATCGCCGCCTTTTTCTAATAATAAATGGCTTTTGATATTGGCTTTTCGCTTTTCAATTGAACTCATTGAAAGTGGAATGTGATTAGGAATATTAACTGTTTTAACACCTTGAGATAAAAGAATTAAAATCTGGCTGTCGTATTCATCCCAGTTTAAATTTCGGTGTGTTAATTTTTTTTGAGATTTTATAATTTCCTCACTATAAATCATTTCTCCCTGCAGAATCTTTTTGCAAATCGCAGGAAAGGATTCAAAATTAACTTCACTTTTTGATATAAAGCCGTCCGGCTTAATTGTTTTTATGATTCTGTTTACTATAAAAGCTTCGGTGTGCATGGTTAACAGTAAAATTTTGCACGAAGGATGCGTCTTTCTAATTGTTAATGCCAGATCAATTCCGTCTGTGATATTAAATTCTTCGTAAGGAGGAAGATTGACATCAAGAATCGCAAAATCAAGTTTGGTGTTTTGTTTTTCAAGTACCATTATTTTTTTGTACGCAGACTCGCAATTGTATTTTTTCAGAAAAACAGGTTCAATTGAATCAAAACAATCATCAGACAGAAGGTTAACATAACTGTCAACTGTCATAGGGTGATCATCAACAATTAAAATAGTAAGAGGCATTGGGGTAAAATTTATATAAAATTAAACAATCTTACGGATTTTCCGTAAAATATGCAACTTTTTTGAATGTTTTTTTGCAAAAACATAAAAAAAAGCACACCATGAAAAGTAAAGTAATTCGTATTCTTTTTGCGTCAATTTTAGTGATGAACTTATCTTGTACAACTGATGATCTTGAAAATCAAGATTTTAATTCAAACGAAAAAAAAAATATAAATGAAGATCAAAACAGCTTATCTAAAGCAGTAAATTCTAAAATAACTGATACTCTAAAAGTTAGTGTTAACCTGAGGATGGCTGAGCCCGACGGAGACCCGCTGAATCCAAAAATCAAATAAAAAATGTTTTGTCCTATTTTCTGAAGACTATAATACTGGATGTGTATTATAGTCTTCTTTATTTAATATATATTTGAGCTATAACTAATAAAGTATTCATTTTGAGATTGAAGTGGAAAATATATATACCCATAATTCTGTTAACAGTAGTAATAGCAGTACTGCTTTATAATAGGGGAATTGGGTTAAAAATGAATCATCAAAAACAGCATACTTTTGATACAGAATACTTCAGTAGAATTTCGGGAACAGCAAAAGAGCGTTATTTAGATTCGCTAGTTGGCAGTTTAAAGCATCAAAAAAATGATTCGATTGTTAGAAATTTATATTTAAAAGCTGGAGAAGAGTACTATTATCTCAATAATTTAAAAAAATCATACTCATCGAGTTTAACGGCTTTAAAATTGTCACGTGAAGAAAATGACAGCACGAGAATAGCAAAATCGCTTTATTTTATTGGCGATTGTTATGAAAATTCACAAAAAGACAGCGCTTACTATTATTATCTTCAGGCTCAAAAAATCTATTCTAAAATTCATGATTATGATAAACTCGGGCAAATGTATTTTAACAAAGCATATGTTCTTTTCTATGACGGAAATTATGTAGAATGTGAAGTAGAATTATCCAAAGGACTTGAATGCTTAAAAAATTCAAACAATATAAAACTTCTGTATTCCTGCAATACCTTAATGGGAAATTGTCTCGAAAAACTGTTTATGTACGATCAGGCTCTTAAATACCATCAGCTGGCATTGCGGAATTTAAGAGTAATGAAAAGAAACAATACAGATAGCGATGAAGTCAATAATTTCAACATATCATCTGTAATTAATATTTGCAATTTGTATGATTTAAAAGGAGATTATTCCAAATCAATTAATGAATTAAAACCTTTACTGACCAAAAATTTAAGGAAAAACTGGCCTCGATTTTATGCCATTGTATTGTCGAATCTGGCGTATTCTAAAATGAAAAATAAGGAATATAAAAATGTTGAATCGATGTTTTTAGAGTCATTAAAAATTGTCGACAGTCTCGGATATCATTCTGATGTTATGTATAAAAAAATCCATTTAGGAGAATTTTATCTAACTCAAAAAGACTCTTTAAAATCTTTAAATATTTTAAAAGAAGCTTATGATTTTTCGATTAAATTAAAAAATACCAACGAAACTTTAAATACATTAAAACTTCTCACGCTGATTGACAGCAAAAAAAGATTGTTTTATGCAAACCAATATATTCAAATAAGCGATAGTATAAATAGTATTCAAAGCAGGACCAAAAATAAATACGCCAGAATTGAATATGAAACCGTTAAGGTGGAAGATGAAAATAAGGTTTTGACTAAAAAGAATTTTTATATTTTGATTTTTTCTTTTGCTCTTTTTTTAATTCTTTCCGCAATTTCGGTACTTACTTATCTGAAATACAAGAATAAAGAATTACGATTTGTAAAACAGCAGCAAAGTGACAGCGATGAAATCTATCAGCTTTTAAGCGAACAGCAGAATAAAATAAATGCGGCAAAAGAAGAAGAGAAAAACAAAATTGCAAGGGAACTTCATGACGGAGTAATGAACAAAGTGTATGGTGTACGAATGAATTTAGGTTTTTTTAATTCTAAAACAGACGAAAAAACCATAGAAAAAAGAAAACAATATATTTTTGAACTTCAAAACATTGAAAATGAAATCAGATCAATTTCACACGATCTGAACCAGGATTCATTTTTAGAAAGCAATGATTTTAATACGTTGTTGTCTAATTTAATTAAAAGCCAAAACGAGATCAGTAAAACAGCATTTTATTATTCAGTCGATGATAGGTTTGAATGGGAGCAGGTGCAGAATTTTTATAAAATAAATTTTTACCGAATCATTCAGGAAGCACTTTTAAATATTCAAAAATATGCGAAGGCCTTAAAAGTCGATGTAAAAATAGAATTGATTGATAAAAATGTTTTGCAGTTATCTATTATTGACGATGGTGTTGGATTTGATCTCAATACGGCTAAAAAAGGAATTGGTTTATCTAATATAAAAGAAAGGACAAATTCTCTAAAAGGGCAGTTTGAGATTCATTCTCAAATTGGTAAAGGCACCGAAATTATCGTGACTTTTAATATTTAGTTTTTAATTAAAAAAAAGGCGATTATACAAAAAGCCTCTTTTTTTTTAAAAGTTCTAAACTTTAACATATTTAGAAGCTGGTTTTGCAGATTTTCATGTTTTTTGCCTGATACTTTAAATTTCTTCCTTTTGTTTTAATAATTCTTTTCCGATGTTACAAATTAAAATTATATATTTGTTAAAGAACAAATACCTAATATAATCCCAATGCAAAACAACTTACTTAAAGGCTTGAAAGAGCATGAAAATAAATTATTGACTACATGGTCTGAAATTCTCTCAAACAATGGTTCCGGAGACGGATTAGTAGAAGAAGAATCTAAAGAATTTGCATCTCTATTTTTAAATGCCCTGGCAAAGACAGATGGAAAATACGAGGATTCGGAAGAATTTGAAAAAGTTAATGATCTTATTGTTGGAATATCATCTTCAAGAGGAAAACGTGGGTTTACACCTAGAGAAAATGCACAATACTTACTGTCATTTAAAGAAGCATCTTCAAAAATTTTGTCTGAATTAGTAAAAGATCCGGGACAGCTTTATGATGCCAATCTGCAGCTTAATACAATTTTGGACAATTTGACTATTCTGACATTTGAATCTTTCATGAAAGGAAGAGAAGATATTATATCAAGACAGGTTGACGAAATTAGCGAGATTTCTACTCCGGTAATTACAGTTTGGGAAGGTATTGTTGCTTTGCCGATTATTGGAACTTTAGACAGCTCCAGAACACAAGTTGTAATGGAAAATTTATTACAGCAAATTGTAGATACAGGAAGCTCAATTGCTATTCTTGATATTTCTGGTGTTCCGGCTGTAGATTCACTTGTTGCCCAGCATCTTATTAAAACAGTAAGTGCAACACGCTTAATGGGTGCAGAATGTATTATCAGCGGAATTCGTCCGGAGATCGCTCAGACTGTAGTGCATTTAGGAATTGACCTTAACGGCATTATTACAAAAGCATCACTTGCAAGTGCACTTAAGACAGCATTTGATATGCTGCAGTTAACTGTCGTTAAAAGAAGAAAAACTTTAGAGTAGATTTTATTATTGATATGGAAAGAATTCCTATACTTAAGATGGGAGATTTCCTGTTGGTTACTATACAAGTAGATTTGTATGATCAGCTGGCAGAAAACCTCGAATCAGATCTAATTAATTCAATTAGTAAATATAGTTCAAAAGGTGTATTAATTGATATATCTGCTGTTTCTATCATAGATTCGTTTATGGGACGAATCCTTGGAAACATTGCAGTTATGTCAAAAATTTTAGATGCACAAACCGTTGTTGTAGGTATGCAGCCTGCTGTTGCTATTACATTAGTTGAATTAGGTCTATCCCTAAATGGAGTCATCAGTGCCCTTAATGTTGAAAAAGGCATGGATTTACTGCGTTCAAAAATGCACAATAGTGATAACGAAGAGCAGGAAGAAGATGACTACGATAACGAACAATAGAGAAGAAGCCTTAATTGTGAGAGAACAAGACGTGGTGCCTTTGCGTAACCGCGTAAAAGAGTATGGAGTTAAGATTGGTATGAGTATTTTAAACCAAACCAAATTAATTACAGCTACCAGCGAACTTGTCCGTAATCTTTTAAAATATGGTGGAGGAGGAAGGGTTGTCATAGAATCTGTAAGCAACGGACGCGACAATGGCGTGCGTGTGACTTTTATTGATAATGGCCCCGGAATAGCAGATTTAGAATTAGCAATGAAAGACGGATACAGCACAGGAAAAAGTTTAGGGCTGGGACTGCCCGGAACTAAAAGATTAGTTAACGAATTTGACATTCAGTCAGAACTTGGAAACGGTACTACTGTTACTATAATAAAATGGAAAAATGGATAATACTTTTTCCAGTTATAAAATTGACGATCGCAGCCTTATAGCTTTTATAAAAAGAGAAATACACAATCTCGCACTTCAATTGGGTTTTACTCCTCATCGGGCTGCCGAAACAGACATTATTGTTGCCGAATTGACTTCAAACCTTATCAAATATGCAAATGGCGGCGAACTATTGTACCGTGCTCATTTAGACGGAGAATACAATGCCATCGAGATTTACTGTCTTGATAATGGAGATGGATTTGAAAACTTGACCAAAATTATGAATGATGGTTATTCATCTTCCAATACTTTGGGTCACGGATTAGGATCGATTAAAAGGCTCAGTAATGATTTTCAAATTTATTCCATGAAAGACTGGGGTTGTGTGCAATATGTTAAAATTTGCGAAAAACCCGATTATCAGCCTCAGGCATTACAAAGTGGTTTAAACCACATGGAAATCGCATTGAATTATCCGGGTGAAAAAGTTTGCGGAGATGGGTATTATATAAAACAAACCCGAAAAGGTTTTCAGATATTTGTTGGAGATGGGTTAGGACACGGAGAAAATGCATACGAAGCTGTACAGATGGCAATAAAGGCTTTTAGACAATCTATAGAATTTGAACCTGCAGAACTTCTGAGAGAAATTCATGCAAAAGTAAAAAAGAGCAGAGGACTTGTAGCCACAATCGTATCAGTAGATTATAATGCAGAGGTTTGGAATATATGCGGTATTGGAAATATTAATACCCGCATTTATAATGGTTTAGAAAATAAAACCTATACACCTTACAACGGCATTATTGGACATAACATTCCGAGGACTTTAAATAGTACAATCGTTCCATATAAAAAGCATCAGATTATAATTATGCATAGCGATGGTTTGCGAACCAGATGGAACCTTAATGACTTAACTTCTATATTAAAACAAAATCCCGGTATAATTGGAGCAGCAATTTTTAAAGAAAACATTAGAGGAACTGATGACGCAACCATTCTTGTCGGCAAAATAATTTAGTACCATGAAAGAGATCATACAAATAAATCTGGATAACGAAATGGATTTGATACTGGCCCATAAACGATGCATGAAAATTGCAGAGATGTGCGGCATGGCATCGTCATTTCAAACCAGGTTTTCAACAGCAGTATCTGAAGTCGCAAGATGCTCTATTGCAAAAGGTAAAGATTCTCTGCTTATTATTGGTATAAATATCATTAAAGCGACTAAAAAAGAGATTGTAGCTATTATTACAGATACAGTAGATTTAAAGAGCTGCAGTCCCGAAGCATTTAATTATGCCTCCAGAATATCAGGAAATATAGAATACAGCTACTATAACAATCAATCTACAACAAAAATAAGCCAGCCGGTTGTTTCTCCGGGACTTCTTTCAGATACCAAGATAAAAGGTCTTATTGATTATTTTAAATTCGAACCTCCTTTATCGCCGTATGATGAAATCAGAAAGAAGAATATAGAATTGATTGCCCTTTCAGAAAAACTGGCCGAAAGTGAAAATAAATACAAACAGCTCGCTAATACAATTCCAATTTTAATTTGTGTTATTAACGAACGAAATAACGTCCTTTTAACGAACGAATCATTAGAAAGCTACCTGAAAGTTCCGCTGCCTGTTTTCGACAAAAAAAATCTCAGTAATTTTATTCATCCTGATGATGTTGACGCAATATTAGAAGGCTGGAGCAAAGCAAAATCCAGCCGATCTGATTTTTTAGCTGAAACCAGATTAAAAAAAGGATCAGACTATATCTGGCATTTAATTTCGATTATGCCAAATCGGGCAGAAGATGGTACTTTTAGCAGCTGGTTAGTCTATTTTGTAGACATTAATGCTCAAAAAATGGTCGTTGAAACGCTGAAAGATAATACAGAATTAAAAGTAATTCAGCGTGAGTTAGAAAGCGTAAACTCTAAACTGGTTTTTAAAAATAAAGAATTAGAACAATTTGCTTACATTGCCAGCCATGACCTTCAGGAACCGCTTCGTAAAATTATGATTATGCTTTCCAGAGCGGGTGAACATTTAAGTGAAGACCAGCGAAAACAATATTATTTTGACCGGATTACTCTTGCTGCGGGTAGGCTTTCGAATCTGATAGCTGATGTTCTTAACTATTCTAGAATCGATAATAAAATTCAATTATTTGAAGAAGTCGATCTTAATGTAACGCTCTCTGAAATATTGGGTGATTTAAGTTTAATTATTGAAGAAAAAAATGCCATAATTGAAATTAAATCTCTGCCAACAGTTTTAGGTCTTGATACTCAGCTTCGTCAGTTGTTTTATAATTTGGTTAATAATGCACTCAAATTTAATACGGCACAGCCCTCTGTATCAATATCTGCAGAAATTATTCCGGAATTTGCCGCGGCTTCACCTGAAAATTATCATATAATTTCAATTGCCGACAACGGAATTGGTATGGAAAGTCAGTATTCAGAGCGAATATTTAATATGTTTCAAAGATTGCATGAACGCGATCAATATGGAGGAAATGGTATCGGACTTGCCTTATGCCGACGAATTATTGAAAACCATAATGGTATAATTAATTTTACAAGCACACCTGGAAAAGGAACTACTTTTTGGATCTACCTTCCTAAAAAATAAAAAAGAAATAATAATAAAAAAAGGCAGTTTCTAAACTGCCTTTTTTTATTATAAAGAGAATTGATTAGCCATGAGCTTCTACAGAAACATCGGCCCATTCTTCCCAGGTTTTTAGTTTTTGTTCGTAGGTTTGTTTTGCAAATGGTAAAGCTATTTTTCCTAAAAATAAACGCAAAGGAGGATTTTCAGCTTCTACCAGTTTCACGATTGCCGGTACTGTCGCCTCAACTTTTCCGAAATTATCAGGATTGTGACCGTCAGCAAGAGCTTTTTTAAGTCCGTCGTAAGCATCAATTTTTTTGCTGTGGAATTCGTTGCCCCAAATATCTGTAATATAACCGTTTGGTTCAACCAAAGTAACATTGATTCCGAATTGTTTTACTTCTGATGCTAAAGTTTCGCTTAAACCTTCAACCGCAAATTTTGAAGCATTATAAAGTCCGATTACTGGTAAAGTTGCAATTCCTAAAATAGAAGAAACCTGAATAATATGACCGCTTTTTTGATTTCTCATAATTGGCAGAACGGCCTGAGTTAACCATAAAGTACCAAAGAAATTGGTTTCAAATTGTGCTCTTGCTTCTGTTTCACTTGCTTCTTCAACCGCACCATTTAAGGCATAACCTGCATTATTGATCAGGATATCAATTGTTCCAAAATGATTTTTTACTTTTTCTACTACAGCAAAAGATTCTTCACGTTTATTAACGTCTAGTTTTAAAGGCAGAATAGCATCGCCGTATTTTGCTTTTAAATCATTTAATGTTTCGATATTTCGGGCTGTTGCAGCTACTTTATATCCTTTAGCTAAAAATGCTTCTGTCCAGGCTTTTCCAAATCCTTTTGATGCTCCTGAAATTAAAATTGTTTTTGACATGATTTCTTAATTTAATTGTTAATTGTTATTGTTACTGATAATATTAAAAATGACCGATCAGTCATTTTTTTGATAAAAAAAATTTAGATGCTGTTTTGGTCTATTAAATTTTTAAGGGTTTTAGAAATGATATGCATTTTAGCATTATTGCCCGACATTCTGGCCATTAAATGTCCGCCTTCTAACATTGCAAACATTGCTGTTGCAAAATCTGCCGGAACTAAATCGCTTTTAAATTCTTTATTTTTGATTCCGTTTTCTATAATGCCTGAAAGTAATTGCTGGCCGCCTCGTATAGCCGTGTTTACTTTTTCTTTTACGATTGGATTTGTATCATCTGCTTCTGTTCCGAAATTTAATAACGGACAGCCTCCCATAACCGGCGGCTGAAGCGGATCACTAAAGAAATCTATATAAGCAAATAATTGTTCTTTTGAAGTTTTGGCTTTGCTCAATGCAGCCTGAAGTTTTGAGCTTAAAACCTTTACATTGTAATCGACAGCTGCGCAGGCTAAAACCTCTTTGTTTTCAAAATGAACGTACATGCTTCCTTTTGACAATTTGGTCGCTTCCATAATATCGCTCATAGAAGTAGCTGCAATTCCCTTTGTATTAAAAATAGGAGCGGCTTTTTCTATAATAAATTGTCTGGTTTCTTCACCTTTTGCCATGATAGCTTTTATTTAACGGAACAAAGATATGACCGATTGGTCATATTTGCAAATAAAATCATGATTATTTTTTTAAATATATTAAAATACGCCTGTTTATGAGGGATTGGTAAGTGCAGTGATTAATTTTTCCTGTTCTGGATATTGTGCAATAAGCGTATTTCTGTCTCCTAAAAAATAATCTTTTGGGTTGAAAGGCGGCGCCATAGATACTCCCATAAGACTCCAGGAATCTTTACTTTTAATTCTGGAACCAATCCAAGTTCCTCCCGGAATGACTTTCATTGGTTTTCCGCCTCTATCAATTTCATTGCTAAAAATGCATACTTCAGATTTTGGTGTATGACCTTCAGGATATAATAGAAGCATTTCTACCGGTTTTCCTGCATAAAAATGATACAGCATATCTCCTGTAACTTTATGCATGATCGAGCAGCGGGAATTATCCAGAAAATAATAAATAGCACTGCATGGCGGATTTTCAATATTTGATATTGGATATGTATTGGCAAAATAACCGCCTTCTGTATTATTTAGCTGTAAGTTAAGTAATTTAATGATTTCTGATGCTGGAGACATGACTTATAGGTTAATAGGTTATGGATTTGAATAGTAAATCCCCGAAGATTAAATAAAACTTCGGGGATTGGGTTAGTAAGGTATTATACTCTGGTTCGGTTTATCGGGCTGATATCTGTAAGTTCTTTAGTTGGGTTAAATGACGAACCAATGCTTTGCTGAAAATTAAAATAGTTGTTTGGATCTACTTTCTTTTTAATTTCTACTAAACGTTTGTAATTGCTTCCGTAATATTGTTCGGTCCAATTGTGCTGCAATGGGTCAATATAATTAACGTAAGCACCTGTAGCATTTCCGGCATCAGATAATCTTTCGAAAAATTCATATGCCCATTCTACATTTTTTAAAGTATCACCGGGTTTGTCTAAATCCCAGATTGATTTAATTTCCGGAACAAAACGACTGTTTCTGTGTACATAAGCAGTAGCATCTGCAGCAACATTTTCGATTGCTCCGCCGGCATGTGTCCAGACTGCAAAACTTTCCGGAGAAGGAGCTTTACTCATCGATTCAACAATAACTTTTGCAACTTTGTTATTCATTCCGCCTTTCGGAAGTACTGTAGACCTTATATACGAACTTCTTCCGGCAACTCTTGTGGTGTAACCGTTGTAAAATTCCCAGTCAGGAAGCGTCATGTTAAACAAATCGGCATTAATTGGTTTTAGTTTTAAAAGGCCCTGAAGTAAATCAATTCCTTCTGCGCCATCACCGTTAAAAACCGGAGTTAAACCCAGTACTTTTACATTGGTTGTTTTGTCTATCAAATCTTTTTGATTTCCCATAAAACCATAAACGGCCATTGCATTTGGCACGTTCTCAACCCAGTCGTTGTAATAACCTAAAACGTCTTCAGCCATTTCTAAAGGATAACGAATTTGTCCTACCAGCATTTTTTTGCTTAATGGTTTACGAACTCTCATTTCCATTTCGACTACAATTCCAAAGTTTCCGCCGCCCCCTCCGGAGCAAGCCCAGAAAAGATCAATATCTTCTGCAGCAGTACTGTGAATACCTATATGTCTTAATTCTCCGTATGGCGTAACGATTTTTAGACTTTCAAGATTATCAATGCTCATTCCGTACGAACGGGAAACAAAACTATATCCCCCGCCCAGCATGAAACCGGGAGGAGCAACCGTAGGACATCCGCCGCCAACAGGAATTAATCCCGTGTTAGTCGCCTGCATGAATTTGTAAACATCATACCATATTACGCCCATTTCTGCCGTAACGGTTTCTTTTTTAGGATCGAATGTAATTCTGTTTAAATTTTTCATGGCAATAACGACACCGCCTTCGTTAAGACAATATCCGGCAGCACTGTGTCCGCCGCCTTTTATTGAAAATTGAAGATCGTTTGTGATAGCAAATTTTAGTCCTAACCTGACATCTTCAACTACTGCCGGAAAAATAATCAGGCGTGGTCTGAATTGAATTCGTCCGTTGTCAATTTTTATAACATCTTCATATTCTGAATCTCCCGGCTGAAGCACATAACCGCTCAGCTCCCGGACTAATTCCTGAATTGCTGTTTCTATCATGATTTTTTAGTTTTTGGGTTAATTTAATTTTTGATGATTATCTGGTAAGCGAATACACTTTTGACTGATATTTTAAATAAGAATCAAAAATGTACGTGTTGTCGATCATTCCGGCAGTTGCAGGAAAAAATTCGTCGTGTTTTTTGCTTTTCAGATATTCGTCGTACGCTTTTTTACTTTCGTAAATAATAGAAACCGCAACCTCAAAATTTCGTACAGAAACATTTCTTTTAATATCAGTAAGTCCTCCGGTTGTGAACTGCTGAATTCCCGGATGTCCGGATAAATATTCGACACAGATGTCTGTAAACTTTTTAATGTTTTCTGCTGATTTGTCTTTTAAAGAGAAATACAAATTATGAAACAAACTCTGCGGAAAATTCCCGTCAGTACCGATAGTCTGTGGTTCTGAAGAATTGCCGCCAATAATAAGATTGGTAACATAAGCATCCATAACACGTCTTGTTGTGCCCGGAACCCATCTGTTTACATCTATAACAAACTGATTGTGTGCCTGATCGTTTCCATTATATACATTAAAAGCGGCTTCATTTTCAAAAAGCTGGTGCATGGCAATGTCATAATTCAGATCATTTTCCGGGCGGACCATATCATCTGTTTTAACGCCTATCCAGAAAGAAATCATTCCCACAGATTCAGAAAGATATTGTCTGGCTTCAGACATATAAGCTTCTATAATACCCGGAGTATTACTTGTTCCCAGGTTAAAGTACGTGCTGTGCAGTAACATGGGTGCGTTGTTATTATTTTCCATTTTAATCTCTTTTAAATGTTTTAGTGATTTTTCTTCAGAATTTTATGCTGTTTCCTGAAGACGAAGTGTTGCTACTGAAATGTGAGGCCATTTAATTTCGACAACGCTTCCATCTGGGGCAAAAACGGGGAAATCAAGGATTACGGTTTGTGTATATTGCAATTGAAGGAAAGTAGATCCGTCTGCATTTTGAACAGTTTCTATCCAAAATACCGCAGATAAACTGTTAGCATTAGCGTTTACATTTACAAACGGAATGTTTGTAATTCCGCCAACCGGACTTGTAGCACCCGGCGTTGCCACACCGTCAATAGGATTTGCATCTAAAAAGATTACAACTGTTTTGATGATATTTTGACCTTTAATGGCATTTTCCAAAAGAATATTTGGGTTCATAATTACTTCTTTTGGAATTCCCGGAGGAGGAACAGCATTTACCAATTGTGATAAATAAGTTTCGCTCGTATCATTAACCCTTTTTCCGTTGATGATAAAAAACGGAGTAGGATCGGCTACATCAAACTGAGGCCCTCCATTAACAGTAAAAAAAGTCCCTTGGGCTAAAATCGAATCTCCATGCGGAATTGAACCTAATCTGGCGATACTTGGCTGTACCGCCGGATCAGTTCCGCTTGGAAGATTTAAAAATAATCCCGTTTCTAAATGAATTCCGTTTTGTCCGCTTGGAAGATTCACATCATCTACCTGTTGTAAATAATGTAAGCCTTGAAAAGCGATATCAGACTGCGCATTTCCACGATTGATAATATCACCTCCAATAGAAGAAAAAGTAAAAGTTTCTGCAGTTGAGTTTAATATGATTTTGAATTTATCTGCCGGAGGCGGACCCGGTTTTGCCTGATTCATATTTGGAACTTCAATTATGTTGAAACCCGGGCCAACCCAGGTACCAACTAATGATTCTAAAACACCAAGATCTACTGGTGCTGTTTCGACAGCGGCGGCCTTAAATTTTGATTTAAGCCCCTTGTTTTCTGTTTTTGCTTCTAGCTTGTTTAAACCTGACAGGTTCAGATTTGCTAACGGATTATTTTGTTCTAATGCCATTTTATTTTTTTTATTGATTTGTTTTGGATAGGGTTTATTGGTTTTTCAGGATTTTAAAGTGCTTTTCGGCTAAATCCCTGAATCTGAAATAATACTTCAGTGGTCATGAAAACATTTGGCGGAGTGCTAAAGTCACTTAAAAATAAGTCGCCGTACGTTTTTACAAATTCTGTAAATATTGGACCGTTTACATGTTTAAAGAATGCGTCCTGGTTTTCATAAACTTCCCAAAAAATAACCTGACCCTGTGGCGGAGTCGGAAGACTTTTTTGGTTGAAATCCGGAACGTGAACCATATACAATAAGGTTTCCGGTTCATTTTCCTGAACATCTTTTGCCAGTTGAATTAAAGCAGCTTTTGCTTTTTCTTCATTTCCCGGCAGAATGGTCCATTTTGCTTCAAGTGGATAATACATAGTTTTTTGTTTTATTAGTTATGGTTTATGAGTGCCGTTAGGCACAAAATATCGGTAGAAAATATAATTGAGAATAAATTCGGCGTGCCGTAGTACGCTATAGACAATTGCATTGTATAGCTGTCGATATTTTGTGACGAAAGACATATCTTAGTCATTATTTATACTTCTACATATTCAAATGTTGGACCTGCACATTCGCCATTTTCAAGCGGAATGTTTAATAATTCCAATGCTTTGTATTTTAACTCGTACATAACTGTGATTCCTTTTATAAGAAGCTCAGGTTCACCGCTTACGGCATCGTTTATTCCGTTTAAGAGCTGTACATACACTTTATTGAAGTCTTTGGCTTTTTCCAGTAATTCAGGATTATGTTCATAATCAGTCATTTTTGGATTGGCTTTCATGTTATATACTGAAGACCAGCTCACTGTAAATGGTTTTCCTGTCGGGATACTTTTTACAGGCATCTGAAAATTGGTGTCATTTGCGCTGTACATTCTTCCGTAAGAGATTTCCTGAAATTTGAAATAATGTGCATATTCAATATCTTCTCCAAACAAAACCTGTTCTGTAGCAATCGTTCCGTCGATTCCTTCGCCCTGACCTACAATTTCTCCAATTGCTTCTTCGGCATCTTCATAGTTTACGACTTTGGTAATTTTACCACCGCTTCCGTAATAATGCTCAGCAGTAATCTGACGGCTTGGATCACCTTTGAAAATTCCTCCGGGTGTAGACTCATTTAAACGAAGTAAACCGTAACGAATCGCTTCATAAAACTGGCCGATACTATCAAAATGTCCCGTAATTGGAGCCTTAGGATCTGATGGTCTTTCGATTGTAGAAAATTCTTCCAATGCTTCTCTGGAGAATTTTAAAAGATGGACTTCAAACGGCGGTGATCCTTTAGGAACTTCAGGAACAATGCCGCCCGGAAGCGGAGTAGGGTATACCGGAATAATATCTTTTACATTAAAAAGTTTTTCTCCTTTTTTAATCGTTTCCGGATCTGTAATGGCGTTCAGAATATTTGAAACCAAAACCATGTGAAGCATTTCCTCAACCACAACACTCCTGATAAGTGCTGCGGCTTCAACATTGCTTCCTTCCTTAATCGTATAAAGTCCGCATAAATAAGGTGGAATTGTAGAAAGTTCCAGCTGTAAAGCAGTCCTAAGACAGTCCTGAAGATGTTTAAGATCTTTGATGTAATTTTTTACATCTCTTTTTGACATTTTCAACGAAATCCCTTTTGCACTTTTAGCCGTTATTGCCGGTGCGACACTAAGTTCATTATCGGCCAGAAAGGTATTATCTGTCGCAACTGAGTAAACCTCTTCGTTTATATCCAAATCTGCAATTGGTTTAATTAGCTTTTGACGATTTGGGTTGTTCTTTTGAAATAATTTATTTTCCATAATGAGTTATTGTTCAAGTTGTTTAAGAATAGCTTCTGCCGCTTTAAAAGTTAAAGCAGACATGGTTAGAGTTGGGTTTGAAGTACCAAGCGTGGGCATATTTCCGCAGCCAACCAGATAAAGATTTTCGTGGTCCCAGGTGCGCATATTGGCATCTACAACAGAATCTTCCTTTGAAAATCCCATTCTGTGTGTACCTACAATGTGTCCTGCACCTGCAAAAGTGTATCCTTTGCCTTTGTAAGTCACATAATCAGCATCAGTAGCAGGATTATAAGATGTAAAATCTTCGATACCGCACTGACTGAACATCTGCTCAGAAACAATTCCTGTGGCTTCAAATGCTTTTAGCATATATTCTGTTGCTTTATAATGAATTACTGGTCTGTAATTACCAATATTATCTTTGTATTGAGGATCGATTGTGACACGATTATCGGGATCCGGCGCTTGTTCGCATTCGAAATGGGTAAAGAATTGACGCGTTACCGTATTTTCAATTTTGGCACGAAGTTTTTTTCCTATAATGCCTTCATTTACCGCATTAATGACATCAGTAGCAGGTGATCCTGTCGGCCATGCCCAGCCCCAGTTGTCTAACGGGAGAATCCAGGCAGCGTGGTCTTTACGAAATTCCCCGTCTCTAAAAGTTGGAATGTTTGAGGTAGAACCCGGGCCGCGATAAGGATAAATACGCTCTTTTGCTAATCCCCATCTTAAAACTGTCATGTGGTCCATTAAATTACGACCAACCTGATCGCTGCTGTTTGCTGCTCCGGAAGCCAATAATAATTTAGCATTTTCGATTGCGCTGCAGGCCATTACATACAAAGTTCCTTTTGCAGTATGTGTTTCATATTCAGAAGAAGAACCTTTAATATATGTTTTATATTCAACGCCGTTTATCCAGTTTGAAGTTTCGTTGATCAGCAGTCGGGAAGCTACGGCTTGTGTTTTTACAACAAGATTTCCCATATCAGATTTTTTGAATGTTTTTATGGCGTTGTATTTAGCCTGAACCGGACAAATTGGTACGCAGCTCGCATTTCCTTCGCAGCGCTGACCCCTATACTGATCCCAGTTTGAACCAACAGGATCATAATCTCCAAATTCACTTTTGATCAGATCTAATGTTTTTGAAGCACGATTCCATTCTACACCTCTGATATTGTAATCAGGATTCGGAATTGAATTTCGTCCCTGCGGCGTACTAATGGTATACAATTGATATGCTTTATCATTAAGTATAATTTTGCTGTTTTCGTCGATTACCTTTTTCATTACGCCGTCAAGGTAACTCGTTGGAATTGCCTTCATTGGAAAAACATAATCCGGACCAAAAATGTTTTTTTGTTCGATAGGATAATGCTGATCGTCAACATTTCCTGAAACGCCAATTTCGTTTTCGGCCATTTGATAATAACGCGACATATCTTCGTACTTAATTGGCCAGTCGACACCAACTCCGTATTTAGATTTCATCACAAAATCGTTTGGAAGCATTCTGAGTGTTGTTCCAAGCCAGTGTAAAGTAGTTCCGCCGGGAGCTCTTGTGTTATCACTTGCAAAAGGAAGCGGACCCATTTGTACCAGATAACCTTTTGTTGCGGGTCTGTTTTTTGGTATCTTCTCAATATCGAGAACATTGATGGAAGGTGCATCTTTTATATTCGGATAAGGCGAATTTGGAACTTTTGCAGAAGCGGTATAAAATGTATTTATATAGTCCTGATAGTTTCTGTAATTAGCATCCTGATCCAGTGCCATTCCTGCCGAAAGGCCAGCCTCGAGCATTAAAACTTTCTTACCTGCATTGGTAAGAACTTTAGCTATTATTGATCCTGCAATTCCAGAACCAACTATTACTACATCATAATTATTTTCCATTTGAATACCGTTTTTGTTATGAATTTTTAACTGTAAGAGGACGTTCTGCCCATGAGCCGTAGCCAGGTTGTTTTGCTCCCGGCGGATGTGAGTGCGCCGCATTCCACATAAGTCCCTGAACGTACGAAGCAGATGATACTACTTCGATTCCCCAGTTTCCGGTATACCAAAGGATGATGATATTTGCTGCAAGACCATTGTACGATGAAGCGGCCATAAACTGAGAAGCCAGAGCATCTTCAATATCCTGATGAGACTGATCGTTTAGAAGTACATGAACATCGAGAAAAAAATAATCGATGTCTTGTTTGTCCATGTTTTTTTGAATGGTGTTGTAGTAAGTTTCGAGCATTCCGGTAGATTTGAGTTCCATTTTACTGAAACCTGTCAGAAGTGCTGAAACCTCTAAAAAGAGTTTGATGTGGGAATTGGGTTCCATAATGTTAGTTTTTGGGATTTTAAAGGTTAAACATTGTTGTTATTGATTAGATTTTTTTTGATATAACATGTTTAAGACCAATATGCTAACATAAGTACGCCACGTATTGATGCAGTGTTTTTTCTAAAAATTAAGTCTGGCTTAACCCTTTGATTTATTTTGCAAGTTTTGAAGTATAAGCAGTAATAGCGGTACTTTACTTCGATACAGTAGTATTAGTTTTTATATTGAGCTTGTTTTTTTACTAAAATTACTGCAGATCTATAGCGGCAATTGATAAATTGATACAGGAGTAAGATTTTATGTCATAAAAGCAATAAATTTTGTCACGAATAATTCTATAAAAGCAATGTAATTGTTAAAAGTCTGTATTTGTGATATTAATAGTTCATTGTGAGGTTTTATCCATAAAAAAACTCCCGCCATTACGACGGGAGTTCCTTTAAAAATTAATTCTTACTTAGAATCTCTTTATAATTTTGATGTTTTCTGATCTACAATTTTACTTACTCTGAATACTAAAAATATAGTAAGTAACATAATTCCGGAAGCCACCATTGCTAAAATATCATAATGTTCCAGCGGAGCATAACTGTCTTTTTGATAAATGATTAACCCGGCAATTACAGCACCAAAGCCTCCTGCCATCTGCTGTAAAGAAGAGTTAATACTCATAAATGCACCACGATCATGAGGATCCGGAATTGCAGAGGTCAATGTTGTTGCCGGAACCATTCTGCTCATAATTGTGGCCATCATAAATACATTAATCAGCAGCACTATGTAAAATGGAGTTGGACCAAAATGCGAATAAATATTAATTAAAATCACCGCAGATACAGTAGCAAATGCAAAAATTTTAAATTTGTTTACTTTATCACTCAGTTTACCAATGAAAGGCATTGTAATTAAAGTTGCAATTCCGGTAATCATGAATAACAAAGGCAGTTGTTCATTTGTTACTTTAAGGTTGTTAATGGCAAACGCACTTCCAAAAGGCATCATCATAAAACCGCCAATAGAAAGCAGCGCAGTAGCTAAAAACCCAACCTGATAATTTTTTTTCGAAATCGTATGGAGTAAATGCAGTAACGCTGTTTTTTCCTGTTTTAGTTTTAAATGCTCGTTAACAGGTTTTAATCTAATGTACAGGATAATCGTGATAATGGCAGCCATAGCAGCGATCCATAAAAACGGAACATGCCAGCCCCATTGGTTTGCAATGTATAAACCAATCGGAATACCGAGAACCTGGCTTACGCCGAATCCCATCTGGATAAATCCCATTACTTTTCCCCGCTGTTGAAGACTGAACAAATCAGCAACAATAGCCAGTGAAATGGAACCAATTACACCGCCAAATAATCCGGTAAAAATACGCGCCGCAACCAAAAGAAAAAAGTTTGGTGCCAGTGCGCAGAATAAAGTCCCGATTGTAAATCCGATATAAAAGAAAAGAAGCAATTTTTTTCGGTCAAATTTATCTGCAAAACCTGCTGTAAGCAATCCCGAAATTCCGGCGCTGAAGGCATAAGCAGATACGGCAATACCAAACTGCGATGCCGTAATTTTTAAGGTTTTCATCATAATATCACCAAGCGGCGACATTACCATAAAATCCAGCACAACAGTAAATTGTGTCATGGCTAAAAGAAATATTACCAGTTTTTGATAGCCATTAAAACCGGGTGCGAGAGTTTGTTTTTCGTTCATATATTATTGTAGTTCTTTGCAGTCAAAATTGTGAAAATTTAATAAATCAATTATTTGGGCTGCATTTAGTTTTTCGCTTATAACTCTTAAAACACAATCAATATCTTCCTGATCAATGCTCCATTGTACAATAGATTTGTTTGCGTTTAAGAATGTTGCTATTTTGTTTTTACTTGATTCTGTTTTTATATTAGTGGCAAAAATCAATACATTCATAACATAAAATTTAAGGTGTTAATGCTTTTATCACTAGTCTAAAAGCCTCTTGTTGAATATCCTTTGTTAATTGAAATGGAGTAGTACCCCCCAGTCCTTTTCCTTTCTCATGAAAACGAAGCAAATTATATAAAGGCCCGTAGGCAATGCTCCAGAATACTTCTTTAGATACAGGTACAATTTCCTTTCTCTTAATTGCACCATGTAAAAACTGCATCATGATTTCTTTTAATTCAATTAAACTCTCGTTTACGATATGTTCACCGTAATTGGAGTTTTGAAGAATTTCCCAACAGGCAATTTTATCAGTGTTTTTCAGCATAAACTCTGATCTGTTTTCCCATTGTTTGGCCAATCCTTCTGCAAAAGGCATATCCGGCGAAAAATCTTTAAGCGAACTTTTAAAGAAGTAAGTGCCCATTTCAGTTCCAATTTTCTTAATCAGATCTTCTTTGTCAGCATAATAAATGTAAAGTGTCGCTACAGAAATACCGCATTCTTTGGCAAGTTTATTCATTGTAAAGCCTTCGATGCCATACTTTACAATCATTTCTATAGTTTTTTCTTTAACTAATTCTTCCTTATTAATGTCTCTTGTTCTCAAATGAAAAGGATTTTAAATTGAATTGACTGTGCAAATATATAATAATAAATGAATGTTTATTTAGTTATGATGTTTTTTTTCTAAAACGAAAATCAAAAATCTGTAAGTGATGCTAAATTTAATTTTACTATTTTTACTTTTAGCAGCTATCATACTAATGAGTATTTTGGTATGAAATACTGAATTTTAATAGTAACCTAATTATTTTAAAATGAGAAAAAACAACGATTTTGGTTTGTTAATACTTCGTATTACAATTGGATTTTTAATGCTTTTGCATGGTATTTCAAAATTAAGTGGAGGTTTAGAATTTATAAGCGGTATGCTTGTTCAAAAAGGGCTTCCGGGTTTCTTTGCTTACGGAGTTTTGATAGGCGAGATTTTAGCACCAATCTTAATTATAATCGGTTTTAGAACCAGAATTGCTGCTTTGATTTATGCATTCAACTGTTTAGTTGCTGTATTAATGGTACACAGTCAGGATATTTTTAAAATAAGTGATCACGGAGGCTGGGAACTGGAACTTCTGGGGTTATATTTCTTCACATCGCTTGCTTTGTATTTTACAGGAGGAGGAAGATATAGTGCTTCAAAAACTAATAATTGGGATTAAAATACAATTAAAATATTAAAATATAAAGCGGCTATTGTGCCGCTTTTTTTATGATTTTATTAGTAGGAAAGCCAGTAAAGTCAAGGGAAATAATAATTTGAATTCTAATGTTATTCTAATGTTGCGATAAAAATTTAGTTTTAACTTGCACCCCGAAATTTATTTTTTTGCAATGCTGAACAGAATTAAAAATAGTCTTTTATGTAAATGCCTTCAGGCGTTACTAATTGGCTATTTTTTACTGAGCAGTATTAATGTCTCCAGTACTTTCAGCCGTATTATAAAAGATAATCACGAAACGCATTCTGTTAAAGGAATGACTTGTAATTTCTTAAAAAAAATCTTTAAATGCGACGGAATTCCCGAAGAACTGGATGATTATGAAGCAAAAGATACCAAAACAACAAAACTGGCAAAAGGCATTCCGTTATTGGAATATCTTGTTCCTTTAGACGCTTCTGTGCCGGGATTGTATTTTCAAATTGACTTTAAAGGAAAAAATTATATAGACAACCCGATTTTTTCATTTGGCTTTCATGGTAAAATTCATTTACCGCCTCCTCGAATTACTGTATAAGAGTTTAATTTTTATAGGATTACAATAATTTTTGTAATCCTTAATACGGCATTTTCCGTATATCAATCTATCTATTAATCTTGTATTTATATATAAATTCATGACACCTTTAAAACGTTTTTATAACTTACTCGCACTGGACAAGCGCGACGTATACCAAATTATATTTTATGCCGCTTTTGCCGGTTTGGTCAACCTTTCTCTTCCTTTGGGGATTCAGGCTATTATTAATTTTATTCAAAGCGGGCAGCTTAGTGTTTCCTGGATTGTGCTGGTTTTTCTGGTTACAATTGGCGTTGGTTTTGGCGGAGTCCTAATCATTTTGCAATTAAGGATTGTCGAAAATCTTCAGCAGCGAATTTTTGTACGATCATCGTTTGAGTTTGCTTACAGAATGCCTTTAATCAAATTTAAAGAAATGTATTCTGAGTATGCACCCGAAAAAGCCAACCGTTTTTTTGATACACTTATGGTTCAGAAAGGAACAGCAAAATTACTGCTGGATTTTTGTACAGCCTTTCTTCAGGTTGGTCTTGGAATCATTTTGCTGGTTTTATACCATTCCTTTTTTATGGTAATCGGGCTTTTGTTTATTGCCATTTTGTATATCATATTTAAATTTTCTTATAAGGATGGTCTTGAAACAAGTCTTAACGAATCAAAATTCAAATATAAAGTTGCGGCCTGGATTCAGGAAATAGCTCGTAATCGCGAAAGTTTTCGCAGAAAAGGCGGTTTTGATTATGCATTAGACCGAAATGACGGCTATGTATCTCAATATATAAATTACCGCGAAAAACACTTTCAGGTAATGAAAAAACAATATATTCAGCTTACTATTTTTAAAGTAATTGTTACAGCTGCTCTGTTATCGATTGGTGGTTTTCTGGTAATTCACCATCAAATGAATATTGGGCAGTTTGTGGCAGCTGAAATTGTAATTGTATTGTTAATCAATTCGGTAGAAAAAATCATCTTCGGATTAGAATCTTTTTATGATGTTTTGACATCTGTAGAAAAAATTGGTCAGGTAACTGATATGGAAATTTCATGTATTCCACAAACATCTGTAATTGCAGAAACCGGAATTACAATTGAAACAGAAAGTATTGCCTATAGTTATCCGGAACATAGTAAAAAATCACTTAAAAATATTAACCTGAAAATATCTCAGGGTGAAAAAATAATTTTGAGAGGAACAAACGGTGCCGGAAAAAGCACTTTATTGCGCTTACTTGCCGGATTACTGGAGCCGGAAAGCGGTGCAATGTACGTAACAGATAATTTTATGAATCGTCTGGATGAAGACAGTTACAGAGCGCAGGCCGGTACTTTTTTACAGGGCGATACACTTTTTGCTGGTACAATTAAAGAAAATATTCTTTTTGGAAATGAAGCTATCACAAATGACGATTTAAAATGGGCGCTGGATAATGTCTATTTAACGCCTTTTATTAAAACTTTTCCAAATGGACTTGAGCATCAGATTCACCCGGGCGGACGCGAACTTTCTGCTTCAGATGTTCAAAAAATTCTTTTGGCAAGAAGTATTGTAAACAAACCGAATATATTATTCCTTGAAGATCCAGTTGATAAAATGGATGAACTGACTTCGGGCAAAATTGTTGATTTTTTACTTTCCGAAGAAAATGACTGGACAGTAATTGTAACTTCTAAAAATGATATCTGGAAGAACAAATGCAGCCGAATGATAACGATAGATGATGGAAAAATTATTAACGACATAAAGCTTTAATCATGCTTAATATATCAAAAGATAATAACGTACTTATAACACCCGGAAAATATAAATCGATTACCAGTGTTGCCCGCAGGCCGCATTATAAAATTTTAAACAGAGTAATAGTTGGCTTTTTGATTTTTGCTGTTGCATGCCTTTTTCTTCCGTGGACACAAAATATTTCAGGAAGTGGTTCTGTAACAACTTTAAAACCGGACCAAAGACCGCAGACTGTACATAATGCCATTGCGGGTAGAATTGAAAAATGGTATGTTCAGGAAGGGGATTATGTGAAAAAAGGAGATACAATTTTGTTTATTTCTGAAACAAAAGAAGATTATCTGGACCCTAATTTGGTTGGCAATACAAAAGATCAGGTTGATGCCAAGAAAATGGCTGTAGAATCTTATGGAGATAAAGTTAATTCACTGGATGTTCAGGCAAAATCCCTGGATACAGAAAAAGAATTAAAATTACAGCAGGCGCAAAATAAAATTAAGCAGGCTCAGCTGAAAATTAAAAGTGACAGCATGGATCTTGAAGCGGTAAAAACGCAGTTGAGAATTGCAAAAACACAATTTGACCGTTCTACAGCACTTAATAAAGAAGGTTTGAAACCTCTTACGGATGTAGAACAGAAACGATTAAAACTTCAGGAATCTGAAGCGTACATTATTACGCAGCAAAACAAACTTTTGAGCAGTAAAAATGAACTGATAAATGCAAGGGTTGAAATTAATCGCATCACGGCTGAATATTCTGAAAAAATATCAAAATCCAGAAGTGAAAAATTTACTGCCTTAAGTACGCAGTACGATACAAAAGCGCAGGTCAATAAATTGCAGAATCAATATGTAAACTACAGTATTAGAAATGGTTTATATTACATTCTGGCTCCACAGAGCGGTTATGTAAACCGTGCTTTACTGGCAGGTCTTGGAGAGACAATTAAAGAAGGAACGCCAATTGTCAGTATCATGCCGTCAAGTTATGATATTGCGGTAGAAACGTATGTTGACCCAATCGATCTTCCGTTGGTGCATCGCGGTGCAAAAGTGCGTGTCTGGTTTGACGGATGGCCCAGAATTGTATTTTCGGGCTGGCCGGGATTGTCATACGGAACTTTTGGAGGCCGTGTAGTGGCTATTGAAAATTTTATAAGTGCAAACGGAAAATACAGGGTTTTAA
Source organism: Flavobacterium sp. Root901 (assembly GCF_001429765.1). GTDB lineage: Bacteria > Bacteroidota > Bacteroidia > Flavobacteriales > Flavobacteriaceae > Flavobacterium. The sequence goes on along the minus strand of NZ_LMJB01000007.1, from coordinate 53,905 downwards.
TTTCGCCGGACGGAAAAGATGCTAAATGGCCTAAAGAACTAAGCATTGGGGCTGGAGCGCAAAGTATTGCTTTGTTAGAAACAGTTTCAGTTTGGTATGAAATATGGCGAAACTTAAACGGTTTTCCGCCAAATTATTATAAGTCAGATGAAAAGGAGGTAAAAAATGGAAAAGACAAAAAATAGAATTACAGAGGCTGTAAAGCTGTTTTCTTTTTTGTTTTTATTGGGCTTTTCAACACTTTATGGTCAGGATTTTAATAAAGAAGAATTGAGTTACAGCGAGTTTTTAGGATATGTAAAAAAATATCATCCGCTGGTAAAACAGGCAAATCTGGAAATTACAAACGCTGAGGCTGCATTGATGATGGCGCGCGGCGGTTTTGACCCAAAAATTGAAGTCGATTACAACAAGAAAGAATTTAAAGGAACAGAATATTATTCGTTATTAAACAGCAGTTTTAAGATACCAACATGGTACGGAATTGAAATCAAGGCCGGTTTCGACGATACTGACGGTCAATATTATAATCCGCAGAATCGTACACCGGATAACGGTTTGACTTCTTTAGGAATAAGTGTTGCCTTAGGACAGGGAATGTTTATAAATCAGCGTATGGCTGACGTGAGGGAAGGTAAACTGCAGTTAAAGCTGAGTGATGCACAGCGAAAACTAAGAGCGATAGAAGTTTTGTATAAAGCAAGTGAAGCTTATTTTGAATGGCGAAAGAGTTATAATGAAGCAGAACTTTATAAAAGATATCTTGGTTTTGCAAGCACGCGTTTTCAGGGTGTAAAAAAACTAATTGAACTTGGCGATGCGCCTTCAATTGATAGCGTTGAAGCCGGAATTACAGTTAGAAACAGAGAATTGAATGTAGAAAATGGAAACCTGAAATTAGCTAAAGCTAAATTGTATCTTTCTAATTATTTATGGCTTGAAAATGTTCCTGTGGAATTGGGAGATATGGTTAAACCGGAAGAAAATTTAATTCTGACATTAGAAGAAACATTAAAAACAGCAGCGATGATGGTAAATGTTGAAACGCTGGATTCGCATCCTAAAATTCAGGCGTTAGAAACTAAAATGTCAATACTGGAAATAAACAGACAATTAAAGGCAAATTCTTTGCTTCCAAAATTAAATGTTGGTTACAATTATATTTCAGAACCATCATATTTTGATTCTTTTAATGCTGATGATTATAAATTTAATATTGATTTCAGTATTCCGATTTTTTTAAGAAAGGAGAGAGGAGGCCTGAAATTGGCTAAGCTTAAAATTCAGGATTTAAAGTTTGATATTGAACAACAACGATTAGAGCTAAAAAACAAGATAAAAGCCCAGCAAACGGAAATTGCATCATTAAAAAGACAAAAGAATGTAATTGACAATCTGGTAAAAGATTATACAACTATGCTGAACTCAGAGGAGAAATTGTTCTCTTTTGGCGAAAGTTCCATATTCCTTATTAATTCCAGAGAAAATAATTTGGTCAGTGCCAGATTATCTCAAATTGGAATTGAAAATCAGTTTTATATTTCAAATGCAGAATTGTATAAAATTCTGGCAAACCCGGATTAATTTACATTTCCTAAAACAAAAAAAGCAGCAAAAATATTTTGCTGCTTTTTTATTTATATTAGAATTTTGAAGCAAATTCCAGTGCAAAATCTTCCAGTTTTATTTTTCCGTCAACCAAAGCTTTACTGTTATTAAAATGTTCAGGAATTTTTCCGCTTCTTAAACCAGTTCCCATTTCGGTGTATAATTGGGCAATTTCTTGGGGTATTCCGGCCTGAGTCATTCCTTCAAAAGCTTGTTCGTCTGTAAATTCAATCCATGGCAAGTCTGGTTTTGCAATCGCATTTCCGAAAATTTTTGCTGCTTCACCTGGAGTACGAACATCGCTGATGATATATCGAATATTTTTTCCGGTCGGAGTTTGCAGTAATTCTTCGGCAGCAGCCTGTGCAATATCCTGCGGATGAACAAACGGAATTTTAATATCAGAAGGATAATTAGATCCTATAATTCCGGCTCCTTTAATCATTGGAACATCATTATAAAAGTTGGTATAAAAGAACCCGGCTCTTAAAAAAGTGACAGAAGTATTTAGTTCGTTATATATTTTTTCAATATTATGAAGTCCCGCGATCGGTCCGTTTCCGTTTGGCAAATCGGCTCCAATACTACTTAGCATTACAACACGTTTTACACCTGTTTTTTCAATTGCTTTTGCAAAGGATTTTCCGGCTTCAGTTGTATTTGCAATTACATCTGCTCCTCCTAAATTTGGCGGTGTCATGGCAAAAACGGCATCGGCATTAGTTAAAGCTTCAATTAAAAAATCAGAATCGCTTACGGATCCAACCGCTGCTTTTGCGCCTAATTTTTCTATTTCTGTTTTTCTGTCGGCATTACTGCTTATTACGGTAACGTCGTGCCCTGCACCAACAAGTTTTGTAGTGAGGGTTTTTCCAATATTTCCTAAAGAACCTGAGATTATAATTTTCATGTTAAATAATTTTTTTATTACAGTTACAAAGGTATATTTGTACTTACTTTTATACAAGTACTTACCCTAAAGTATGTATTATGACCGCAATTAAAGAATCATCGACAATTCAGGAAAACAAGCAGTATGCACTCGAAAAATGCCCTGTTACTTTTGTAATGGAAAAAATAGGAGGGTACTGGAAACCTATAATTCTGTGGCATTTATCTAGCGGAATGAAACGCTACAGCGAATTAAAAAGAGAAATTCCTGCCATAACAGAAAAAGTACTTATTCAGCATTTAAAACAATTAGAGGCAGATGCTCTTATTATCAGAGAAGCTAAACCTGTTGTGCCTCCTTTTGTAACTTATAAACTCAGTAATGCCGGTGTAGGTTTACTGCCGGTTATTGAAGCTATGGCAGCATGGGCTTTTAAAGTAAAGGATGGGGAGTATGTTTAAGGTGATGAGATTCTAAGATACTAAGGTTCTAAGATGCTGAGTTTCTAAGGTACTGAGATGCTAAGTTTCTAAGTTTAGAATCTTTGTCAAAGTTTTAAACTTTGACAAAGATAAAGTACTAGTTAAGTCTTGTAAACTGAAAACTGCGACTGAAAACTGCGACTGAAAACTGAAAAACTCACTTAACAACAGTAGCTTCGAGTTCTACTTTTACGGTTTCAAAAAGACTTTTTACTTCCATTAGTGTTGTGGCTTGTTGAATATTGTGTTTTGCAATCCATTCCTGCAGAATATTAAAGTGCGGCCAAAGTTCTGATGTTGCAGTCGTGTAGATATTTAATCTAACAATTCCGCTGCATTCGTAACCCGCTTCGGTAATTACCTGCTCGAGATTTTGGATGGCCAGTTTAAGCTGGGATTCCATATTTTCGTCACTTGAAATTCCTTCGGCATTTATAGCAGTCTGTCCGGAAACATATAACGTTCCCTGCGGATTTTTTACTTCAACTGCTTGTGCATAACTGCGTTCGTCCTGCCATTTCCACGGATTAATTATTCTCTTTTCCATTTCTTTTCTTTATTAAAATTATAAAGCAAAATTCGAAATAAGAAATGTAAACCTAACTTGACATTTGTCACGAATTTGAAGTGCGAAATGTCACATTTTAGGAAGATAAACGACTTAAAGTTTCGCGGGAAACGCCCAGATAAGATGCAATAAGGTTTTTAGGAACACGCTGAAAAAGCAAAGGATACTGCTTTAAAAGCTGTTCATATCGCTCTTTTGGATTAGAGGTCATCCAGGAAATAATACGGCGCTGTGAGGCCAGGAAACCAAAGTTGGCTTTTTCCAGAAAAAAGCGCTGCATTTTTGGAAGATTATCGCATAAATTTTTATAATCGTCAAGTGTAAAACAAAGGACTTCCGTATCTTCAAGACATTCTAATGACATCGTAGCTTTTGTCTGCGTAAAATAGGCATAATAATCACTTTCCCACCAGTCTTCCATTGCAAAAGACACAATATGTTGTTTTAGCGATTCATCGGTGTAAACCAATTTCAAAAGTCCTGAAACCACAAAATAAGCATATTTAACTTCATCGTCTTCCTGAATCAGAAATTGATGTTTTTTGAACTTTTTAGGGATAAAATGCTGACTGACAAATGAAAACTCTTCATCTGTCAGTTGTATTATTTTTTCAATATGTTCCCGAAGTTTTTCCTGCATATTTTGTCAAAGATATTTAAATTTCCTGATGATAAAAAAACTTAAATCTTAGCGAATATCCTTAAAAAACTACTCCTGCGGAATATAAATATTAAATGTTGCACCTTCCATTGGTTTAGCCGTAGCATTGATAAAGCCATTGTGGTTTTCTACAATTTTTTTTACAATAGCCAGGCCAATTCCGGTTCCGTCATAAACATCCCTGCTGTGTAATCGTTGAAAAACGCCGAATATTTTTTCGCTGTGTTCCGGTTCAAAACCAATTCCGTTATCTCTAAAACTAATATGACAGTAATTTTCAGCTGATGATATTTTATCATATAATAATTCTTCGCCACGAACTATTCTGCTTTTGATTTCGATTTCAAGTGGAATTTCTTTCTTCGAAAATTTTAATGCATTGTTGACCAGATTTTCGATTAGCTGAATAAATAAAAACGGAATAATATTAATCTTTCCATGAAGTTCTGTGACAATTACAGCATTTTTTTCTTTGATATTTTCCCGAAGCGCTTCCTTTACATTTTCAATAATAATATTAAGATCGGTGTTTTCATAAACGCGGTCTGTAATATTAGTTCGTGAAAAAGTCAAAAGGTCATTGATAAGTTCGCGCATTCGGTTTGTAGAATACAAAATGCGCTCAAACTTAGCCTTTCCATCCGGACTCAGATTGGGATATTCTTTTGCGAGAATAATGTTGGTAAAGGTTTGAATTTTACGAAGCGGTTCCTGTAAGTCGTGACTTGAAATATGCGTAAAAGCGTCAAGCTCCGTGTTTTTCTTTTTTAATTCTGTTGCATATTTTTCTATCGCAATATACTGCGCTGCCAATTCATCATTTGCTTTGGTAATTTTTGCATTAAGCGCAGTAGCTTCTTCTTCTTTAAGGCGCAATTCCCTGTTTTTCTTATACAATTCTGTAAACACCATTACCTTTGCCTGCAGAATTTCTGCAGACAAAGGTTTAATCATATAATCGACAGCACCAGACTGATATCCTTTAAAAATATAATCTGTGGTGTTCATATTAGCAGTTAAGAAAATAATAGGCACATGTTTAAGTTTGTCGCTCTGGCGAATAAGCTCGGCAGTTTCAAACCCATCCATAAGCGGCATCTGAACATCCATCAGAATAATAGCAAAATCCTGGCTTTTAAGAAGAATTCGTAAAGCATCTTTTCCGGAAGTTGCTTCGACAAACTCATACCCCTGATCTGCAAGTATGACCTGAAGCGAAAGTAGGTTTTCCTTCTTGTCATCAACAATTAATATCTTCACGGAATTTTCTTCTATGGGGCTTTGGCTCTTCATAATAAGGGAATTATTTTAACCATACTCTCATTAAAGAGGATAATTGTTCAACATTAACCGGTTTAGTAATATAATCTGATGCACCAGATTCAATACAACGCTGTCTGTCTCCTTTCATTGCTTTTGCTGTTACGGCAATGATAGTTAAATCTTTATGTTTTATATTTTTTCTAATAATTTTCATGGTTTCGTATCCGTCTAATTCCGGCATCATGATATCCATCAAAACAATATCAATTTTTATATTCTGACTTAAAATATCAATGGCTTCATGACCGCTTTCTGCGCTGATAACTTCCAGACCAAATCGCTCCAGAGCTGTTGTAAGCGCAAACAGGTTTCGTACATCGTCATCTACCAAAAGTACTTTTTTATTGATTAGAACATCTTCTTTTAAATAATAAGTTTCAATTCTGTCTTTCATACTTTCCGGCAGGTCCTTATGTACACGATGCAGGAACAGTGCAGCCTGATCAACTAATTCATCCATTGAGGTTGCGCTTTTTGTAATAATACTGTGTGCAAACCTGCTGAGTTTACTGCGTTGTTTTTTATTGACATCACCGGCAGAATGAACTATTATCGCCGTTTCCTGACCGCTGATATTATTTTCCAGATCGCTTATTAAATCTAAACCGTCAGCATCGGGAAGAATTAAATCTAATATAATACAATCAAATGATTTTTTCTCTATAAGTTTTACCGCTTCCTGAGCCGTCAATGCAGTAGAAATTATAATATCGTCTCCTTTAACCGCTTCAACAATTCGATCTAATTCAAATTGATTATCATCGACAACCAGCAGGTTTTTTTCTTTCTTATCTTTAAAATCCTGAATATCATTAAATAAAGAAGTCAACAATTCATTTTTGACAGGCTTAAGGAAAAAGTTTCTCGCACCGCGCTTTAAGCCTTTATTTCGTTCATCTTCTCCTGAGATAATGTAAACCGGAATATGACGAAGCGTAAAATCGGTTTTTAATCGGTCCAAAATTTTCCAGCCGCTGGTATCCGGCATATTTAAATCCATTGTAATTGCATGAGGCTGAAACTGATTGATATAATCAACAACATCATTACCGCGTGTGGTTACAATTGCTTTAATTCCATGCTGATGCGCTCTGTCTAACAAAATCCTTGCAAATGTCAGATTATCTTCGGCAATTAAAAGGATTTTATCTTCCGGCTTGATATCGGCACGGTCATCACCAACCTCATCTACAAAGTACAAATCCATATCCGATTTCTTGAAACTTGAAGAAGGAAGTGATTTTAAACGACTTTTCCCTGCGTGAATTACATTTGTTTCTTCATTTACGGTAATATCTTCCAATTCAGGAATATGAACAAATTTCAATGGTAAAAACAAGGTAAATTTACTTCCAATATTGGTATCACTTTCCAGTTCGATGCTTCCGCCTAATAAATCAGAAAGTCCGCGGCTGATCGATAATCCTAAACCAGTTCCTCCGTATTTACGGCTTGTAGAACCTTCTGCCTGCTGGAATGCTTCAAAAATAATGTTTTGTTTTTCTTTTGAAATTCCGATTCCCGTGTCTGAAATTTCAAAAGCAACAACAGCTTCTGCATTGTCCAGACTATTATTTTTGGTTTTCCAGTTATTATCTGCTTTGTAAATATGTAATCTTACTTCACCTTTTTCTGTGAATTTGAATGAATTCGAAAGAAGGTTTTTCAAAATCTGATTCAATCTTTGAGAGTCGGTTTCCATAACTTCCGGAAGATTGTTATCCATTATAATTTCAAAATGAAGATGTTTTGCCTGAGAAATAGGGTTGAAGGTGGACTCAACAAACCTGCTGATTTCTGCAAAACTAATTGGGTTATAATCTACAGAAATATAACCAGATTCAATTTTAGAAAGATCCAGAATGTCGTTAATTAACTGAATTAAGTCATCACCGCAAGAGTTGATAGTTTTAGCAAACTGAATTTGTTTTTCGGATAGATTTCCATCGCGGTTGGCGATTAATTCGTTGGCTAAGATTTGTAAACTGTTTAGCGGCGTTCGTAACTCGTGCGACATATTTGCCAGGAATTCCGATTTATATTTGGATGTCAAAGTAAGCTGATCTGCTTTTTCTTCCAAAGCTTTACGTGCCACCTCAACCTCCTGGTTTTTCAACTCCACTTCTTCTTTTTGATTAGCCAATAAGATTGCTTTTTCTTCCAGCTCTTCGTTGGTATTTTTCAATACTTCCTGCTGGCTTTTCAGCTCACTTGCTAATGATTGTGACTGTACAAGAAGTTCTTCTGTTCTGGAGTTCGATTCGATAGTATTTAATACGATACCAATACTTTCAGTAAGGCCTTCAAGGAAATCTAAGTGAGTCTGGCTAAAGGTATCAAGTGAAGCTAATTCAATAACAGCTTTAAGTCTTCCTTCAAAAAGAACCGGAAGAATAATCACGTCTTTTGGCTTAGCATCCCCTAAACCAGAATTGATTCTGATATAATCTTTTGGAACATTACTTAAAATAATTCGTTCTTTTTCTACGGCAACCTGACCTATAAGTCCTTCACCCATAGCGTAGGAGGTAGGTGAATTTTTTCGTTTAATGTAAGCGTAAGAGGCAATTAAATTCAGCTTCGAATCCATGAATTCCTCGCCTTCTTCCAGGATATAGAAAAGTCCGTGCTGCGCAGTTACAACGGCTGCAAGCTCTGAAAGGATTTTCATCGTAACCGATTTAAGCTCTTTTTGCCCCTGAAGCATTTGGGTAAATTTAGCCAAATTCGATTTCAGCCAGTCTTGTTCCTGATTACGTAAAGTTGTAGCTTTAAGATTAGAAATCATTTGATTGATAGTATCTTTAAGTGCTTCAACCTCACCTTTTGCTTCAACACCAATTGTTCGCGTTAAATCTCCCTGCGTTACCGCCGATGCAACCTCAGAAATTGCACGTACCTGCGTGGTAAGATTTGCTGCCAGCTGGTTAACGTTTTCCGTTAAGTTTTTCCATGTTCCCGAAGCTCCCGGAACGTTTGCCTGCCCTCCCAGTTTTCCTTCAGCTCCAACCTCACGTGCCACAGTTGTTACCTGATCTGAGAAGGTAGCCAGTGTATCGATCATTTCGTTGATCGTATCGGTAAGCTGTGCTACTTCACCTTTTGCGTCAATCGATAATTTTTGTTTTAAGTTTCCTTTTGCTACAGAAGTTACAACTTTGGCAATTCCACGAACCTGTCCCGTCAAGTTAGATGCCATTACGTTAACAGAATCCGTTAAATCTTTCCATGTTCCCGCAACCCCTTTTACCTCAGATTGTCCTCCCAGTTTTCCTTCGGTTCCTACCTCACGCGCCACACGCGTTACCTCAGAGGCAAACGAATTTAACTGTTCCACCATCGTATTAAAAGTGTTTTTCAGGTCTAGGATTTCTCCTTTTACGTCAACGGTAATTTGTTTGGAAAGGTCACCATTTGCCACGGCTTTGGTTACATCTGCAATATTACGCACCTGTCCTGTTAAGTTAGAGGCCATTTGGTTAACCGAATCTGTTAAATCTTTCCATGTTCCGGCAACACCCGGTACAAAAGCCTGTCCACCTAATTTTCCGTCAGTTCCTACCTCACGCGCCACACGGGTTACCTCAGAGGCAAAGGCACGAAGCTGATCCACCATGGTATTTACGGTTTCTTTCAATTGGAGAATCTCTCCACGTACGTCGGCTGTAATTTTTTTCGACATATCTCCATTTGCCACGGCAATCGTTACCTCGGCAATATTACGTACCTGAGTCGTTAAGTTACCAGCCATTTGGTTCACCGAATCTGTCAAATCTTTCCATGTTCCGGCAACACCCGGCACATTGGCCTGTCCGCCCAGTTTTCCTTCGGTACCTACCTCACGCGCCACACGGGTTACTTCAGAGGCAAATTCACGCAGCTGGTCCACCATCGTGTTTAAGGTTTCTTTCAGCTGAAGAATTTCCCCACGAACGTCAACGGTAATTTTTCGGGACATATCTCCATTTGCCACGGCAATCGCCACATCGGCAATATTACGTACCTGAGCGGTAAGGTTTCCTGCCATTTGATTCACAGAGTCTGTTAAATCTTTCCATGTTCCTGCAACTCCGGGCACATTGGCCTGTCCTCCCAGTTTTCCTTCTGTTCCTACCTCTCGTGACACCCTTGTTACCTCCGAAGCAAAGCCTCGAAGCTGATCCACCATGGTATTAATTGTATTTTTTAACTCTAAGATTTCTCCTTTTACGTCAACCGTAATCTGGAGCGATAAATCTCCTTTTGCTACGGCCGTCGTTACTTCGGCAATATTACGTACCTGACCGGTTAAGTTAGAAGCCATCTGGTTTACCGAATCGGTCAAATCTTTCCATGTTCCGCCGACACCTTCCACCTGTGCCTGTCCGCCCAGTTTTCCTTCAGTTCCTACCTCACGTGCCACACGGGTTACCTCAGATGCAAATGAATTCAGCTGCCCCACCATCGTGTTAATGGTGTTTTTTAATTCTAAGATTTCTCCTTTGGTATCAACGGTAATTTGACGGGATAAATCTCCTTTTGCCACGGCTGTTGTTACCTCTGCGATATTACGTACCTGACCTGTTAAGTTAGAGGCCATCTGGTTAACCGAATCCGTTAAATCTTTCCATGTTCCGCCGACACCTTTTACTTTTGCCTGACCTCCCAATTTTCCTTCGGTACCAACCTCAAGTGCCACACGCGTTACCTCAGAAGAGAAGGAGTTCAGCTGATCCACCATGGTATTAATGGTTTTTTTAAGCTCCAGGATTTCCCCTTCGGCAACAGCCGTAATTTTTTTCGAAAGGTCACCATTGGCTACAGCGGTTGTTACCTCGGCAATGTTACGTACCTGACCGGTTAAGTTAGAAGCCATCTGGTTAACCGAATCGGTTAAATCTTTCCACGTTCCACCAACACCTTTTACTTTTGCCTGACCTCCCAGTTTTCCTTCAGAACCTACCTCACGTGCCACACGGGTTACCTCGGCACCAAATGAGTTCAGCTGATCCACCATGGTATTGATGGTATTTTTTAATTCGAGGATTTCCCCCTCTACATTTACGGTAATTTTTTTAGATAAATCTCCTTTTGCTACTGCTGTTGTTACTTCGGCAATATTACGTACCTGACCGGTTAAGTTAGAAGCCATCTGGTTAACGGAATCTGTTAAATCTTTCCAAACACCACCAACACCTCGTACTTTTGCCTGACCTCCCAGTTTTCCTTCAGAACCTACTTCACGCGCCACACGCGTTACCTCAGAAGAGAAGGAGTTCAGCTGATCCACCATGGTATTAATGGTATCTTTCAGCTCTAAGATTTCTCCTTTTACGTCAACCGTAATTTTTTTAGATAAATCTCCTCTTGCCACGGCTGTGGTTACATCGGCAATGTTACGCACCTGACCGGTTAAGTTGGATGCCATCTGGTTAACCGAATCCGTTAAATCTTTCCATGTTCCACCAACACCTTTTACCTGCGCTTGTCCTCCCAGTTTTCCTTCTGTACCTACCTCACGTGCCACACGGGTTACCTCAGAAGAGAAAGAGTTCAGCTGATCCACCATGGTGTTGATGGTATTTTTTAATTCCAAGATTTCCCCTTTTACGTCAACCGTAATTTTTTTAGACAAATCTCCTTTTGCCACGGCAGTTGTTACATCGGCAATATTACGTACCTGGCCTGTAAGGTTACTTGCCATTTTATTTACAGAGTCGGTCAAATCTTTCCATACACCACCCACACCACGAACTTTTGCCTGACCTCCCAGTTTACCTTCTGTACCTACCTCACGTGCTACACGGGTTACCTCCATCGAGAAAAGGTTCAGCTGTTTTACCATTCCGTTTACCTCTTTGGCAATTCTGAGGAATTCCCCCTGAAGCGGATTTCCTTCAATAGATAAGGGCATTTCCTGAGATAAGTTTCCTTTTGCAACAGACGTAATTACGTGTGCAATTTCAATTGTTGGGTGAACCAGATCTGAAATCAGTGTATTTACAGAATCAACGCAGGAACTCCATGAACCGCGTGCTCCGTCCAGAACTACCCGATTGGTTAGTTTTCCTTGTTTACCAATGCTTTTACCAACTTTTTGAAACTCAAAAACCATTCGTTCATTCAGGTCAATAATTTCATTCAGCGTATCGCAAATCGATCTTTTTATTCCGTTTTGATCGGTAGGGAAACGCTGGGAAAAGTTACCGTTTTTTACTTTCAATAAAATCTTTAAAAATTCTGCATCAGTAAGGACAGCTTCTTCAGGTTCTATTTTTTTGCTTTTAGATGTTTTTTCATCTGTTATGATTGGCAGTGCGATAAGTACCTCGTTTTCCGGTCTCTTATCGATATGTTTTGCTTTTTTCATAATTAGGTTGAAGTTGGTGTGAGGTTATGTTTTGAGATTGGATATTTTGAATTTAAAATTTAAACTTTATGTATTTTCATTTAATAATATTTTTCTAAGATGAAACTGCACAAAGGCATCCATAGAATCGGGTCTTTTTGTGTTGTCGTTATAATTTAACGGCTTTATAATATATCCTGAAATTCCGAGTTTTTCGGCTGTAATCCTGTCATTATTTTCGGAGGATGTTGTCATTATAAATACGTTTAGATTTTTTAGATTTTCATCTGCTCTTATGATTTCAAGAAATTCAATACCGTTCATTCTTGGCATGTTAATATCGAGAAGAATTACATCTGGAATAAGCGGATTTTCCGGATCCCTTAATAGTTTTAATGCTTCAAGTCCGTTATAGGCAGTATGAAGCACATATTTAATTTCTAATTTTTTTAATGACCGCTGTACTGAAATTGTGTCCAGTTCGTCATCTTCAATTAATAAAATGTTTGGTTTTCTCATGATGCTTTATTGTTCCTCCAGGTAAAGGTAAATTGTGCCCCTTGTTCCAGTTTTGATTGTACATTGATCGTTTCTCCCTGTTCGTCAATTATTTTCTTTACTATAGCAAGACCGACTCCCGTGCTTTCCATTTCATTTTTTTCGCGAAGCGTCTGAAATATTTCAAATATTTTTTGATGATATTCAGGGTCAATACCAATGCCGTTATCCTTTACAGAAAACTCATAAACGTTCATTATTTTTTCGCACCTGATTTCTATCCTCGGATTTTCTGCTTTTGAATATTTTACAGCATTACTGATCAGATTAGAAAAAACCTGCTCCAGTTTTAAACGTTCTGTAAAAATTTCAGGAAGATTAATAAAATCTAATTTGAATTTCCTCGGAACAATAGATTGTGAAATTTCATGAACCAAAGCATTTGTATCAACCAATTCCGAAGGTGTTTTTCTGTTTATTCTGGCGTAATCCAAAAGCCCGTTAATTAAGGCTTCCATACGTTGTGTCCTTTTCGGAATGATACTAAGATAATTTTTAAGGACTGGAGAAAGTTCATTTGATAAATCTTCTTCAATCCAGCTTATAACATTGTAAATTCCGCGTAATGGAGCTTTTAAATCGTGAGAAACCACATAAGCAAATTTGTTGAGTTCCTCATTTTTGTTTTCCAGTTCCTGAATGTTCTTTTCCAGCCGTCGGGACATTATGTTTAAAGAGGAGGCCAGTGCACTGAGTTCGTCATTTCTGTAATCTTCAACTATGGTAAATTTTCCTTTTGAAATTGTATCTGCCACACGAACCATAGAGTTGATCCTGTTTGTAATCATAATTACAATATAGGACGTACTCGCTATGCCGACAAGAATTGTCAGCGATAAAAATATAAGTGAATAAGTCCTGGTTTTATGTAAAGACTGCAGAAGCATTTCACTGTGGTATTTTCGTGTTTTATATTCGATTTTATCAAATCTCTTGAACTTCTTTGTAATGGCATCATTAATGTTTTTACCAACGTGTTTTTTGAGCTTATTGTCTAAAAGAGTCTGATACACAACAGGATTGCTATTTCTGGATTTAATTAAATCAGAAGTATAATCAAGCCATTGATTATGGAGCTCACTAATCGAGTCTACAATGTAACGCTGTGTATTGTTGATGCCTACAAGTGACCGCTGTTCTTTTAAAAATTCAGGGACTTTTTTTATTCCGGAATAATATTCGCTTAAAAATGTTGTGTCATTAGTCAAAAAATAACCTCTCACGGCGCTTTGCATTTCAAGAATGGCGCGGTGTGTTTTGTTTGAATTTCGAATTACAGCTTCAGATTTTGAAAGAAATTGTGAGTTTAGATGCACCTTTTGTGACAATCTGTAATTGGTATACGAGTCTGCAACAGAAAGCAAAATAATAAGCGTAAATGCCAAAAGTATTTGAGTTGATAATTTCATTGTTTTTCTGTTAAGAATACCAAAGGCACGATGGTTTAACAATAAAAAAAATAAAAAACGAAAAAATATTCGAAATGAAATTGTCGACAGAATTACATATTACAGTAAACATTATACGATATAATGGCTAAGTATTTTTTTTAATTCATTGAAATCACTTGGTTTCGAAATATATTCGTTAGCTCCATAATTTCTTGCCTTGAGTTTAATTTCTTCAAATTGTGACGTCGAAAAAATTATTACAGGGATATTTTTAATAGCTTCTTGTTTTTTAATTTCTATTAAAAATTCAAAACCGGACATTATAGGCATATTCAAATCCAGAAAAATAACATCAGGATTAATTTCTTTCTGGATTAATTTATTGAGTGCTTCAACAGGATTCTGAATTGCTGTATAATCAGCATTAGAAACTGCCTGTAAAGCCTCCATAAAAAATTCGCAATCATCAACATCATCGTCAATCTGCAATATATTTTTATAATTCATTATAAATATTTAGGTGTTAGAATAAAGAAATGAGAGCCGTTTAAAATGAATATTGTGAATTTTTCTACTCAAATGTAAAAAAAATATGGCTAAATAAAATGTATTTTACTTCCTTGTCTAAAAGAAATTCACTTAAATTCATAAAAAAATGATTATTCGCTTATAGCGTTAATAATGTCTTTTTAAATTAAAATTTCGTTCTGATGACGTTTACGATCTGTATGATAGCAGTGCGGGGCTCGGCTGTCGTTTAGAGTTAAATTTAATATAACCCGCTGGGAAACTGGTAAAATTATTTTCATGGTTTATGTCTTGGTGAAACATTTGTTGATTAGGTATTTTATCTGAAAAGTAGGAGTATGCAATAAAATCGAATTACATAATTTTAAGATATTGTTGTATAATTCTCATGTTGAAAGTTTCTGCCAGATTTATAAAAATGAAGAAATTAGATAAATCCTGGTTTTGTAACTGTTCGCTTTAACAATTGAAGGCTTGTAAATGTGGGAAATATGTAAATTAAAACTGGAATTATTTCTTCAAAATCTGTAGGGGCATGGTATCTTGAACTTTCAAAATAATAATGCTTGATGATGAAAAAATTACGAATTTCAATTATAAATATTCACGGACTTTTAAAAGGTTCCGGTCTGGAAATTGGCCGGGATGCTGATAATGGCGGACAAACAAAATACGTTTATGAACTTGCAGAGTTTTTATCGCAGCATAAAGATGTAGAACATGTTCATTTATTTACCAGATTAATTGATGATCCGTCTCTTTCGCCGGAATATGCTGTTCCGGTTGAAGTTATAAATGATAAATTAGATATACGAAGAATTCCCTTTTTAGGAAAAAAATACAAATCAAAAGAGCAGTTGTGGGAAGGTCTGGACACTTTTGTCAATGGTGTAGTACAGCATATCAAACAGCACAATATTTTTCCGGACTGGATTCACTCTCATTACGGAGATGCCGGTTATGCTGCCGCAGAGCTGTCATCAATCCTGAATATCCCTTTTGCGCATACAGGACATTCTTTGGGATTTTACAAAAAGAAAAAATTACTCGAAAGTGGTTTTTCTGAAGAAGAACTTGAAAAGAAATTTAAATTTAAAGCGAGAATTGCTGCTGAAGAAAAAACATTAGAACTTTCAGAGTTTATCGTTACTTCAACAGAGCAGGAAATCGAAACTTATAAAGCCTATAAAAATTTTGAGCTTGGAAAATACCACGCCATTTCACCCGGAATCGATACCAGAAAATTTGTTCCTTATTATTTTCAGGAATCGGATAATGAAAAACATTTAGAAGAAACACAGCGTAAATACTGGGTTTCAGAAACTATTTCTAAATTCCTTACTAATCCGCATAAACCTTTTATTCTAGCACTTTCCAGGCCGGATCGTCATAAAAATCTCCATACACTTATTGATGTTTATGGAAAAGATAAAGAATTACAAAGTATCGCCAATCTGGTCATTTTTGCCGGAATCAGAAAAGATATTGCCAAAATGCCGGAATCTGAAAAAGATGTTCTGACCGATTTGCTATTGCAAATGGATAAATATGATTTGTACGGAAAAATGGCAATCCCGAAAAAACACGATGTAGAAAACGAAGTTTCTATTATTTACCGTTATGCAGCAGAAAAAAGGGGTGTTTTTGTAAATCTCGCACTTCATGAAAATTTTGGTTTAACGGTTATAGAATCAGCGAGCTCAGGACTGCCGGTTGTGGTTACTAAAAATGGCGGTCCTTCAGAAATAATTCCGGTTTGCCAGAACGGAGAATTGGTAGATCCTCAGGATGAAAATCAAATTAAAAAAGCTTTGCGAAATATCCTGACAGATGAAAATCAGTGGAAATATTATTCTAATAATGGTGCCATCAACATTCAAAAACATTACAGCTGGTTAAGCCACGTCAATCATTATGTAGAGCTGGTCAATGAAAATTTATCTTTATCCTCCGGGGCTGGAATTAAAAAACAACATTATCCTAATATCAATATTGACCGTTTAAAAAGAAAAATCGAAAATCTCCTGGTTTCCGATATTGATGGCACGCTCATCGAACCAAAATTGAATAATCCGGGATTAAAGCAGCTAAAAACGCATTTAACCAATCGCACAGATAAAATGGCCTTTGCAATGGCATCCGGAAGGAATTTAGCTTTGGTTAAAAAAGTAATAAATGAAGAACAGTTTCCGCTTCCGGATTTTATCATTTGTTCTGTTGGAACTGAGATTTATTATACAAATGGTAACGATTATATTTTAGATAAAGGCTGGGCAAAATTTCTTTCGGGAAGATGGAAAAGAGAAGAAATTACAGAACGTTTGAAAGAAGTCAAATGGATTACATTACAAGAAGATGAGGCGCAGAATCCTTATAAAATATCTTATTACTATAAAAAGGAAGATTATAATCATGAAGAATTAATCCGGGTTTTGGGCAGTGGATGGTATAAAGTAAATATTATTCCGAGTCACGGTCAGTTTTTAGATTTTATTCCGAAGAGAGCTTCAAAGGGAAATGCCATAAAATTTTTATGCCGCAAATGGAATATTTCTTTATCAAATGTTATTGCGGCAGGAGATTCAGGTAATGATATCGATATGTTCCGGGGTCCTGTAAAAGGAATTATTGTTGGAAACCGTAGTGCAGAACTAGCAGAATATGAAACAACAAAAAGTATTTATGTTGCCAAAACATCTGCTTCTGAAGGAATTTTAGAAGGATTAAAATATTATAAAATAATTAAATAAGAGGTCAACTTTGTTTAAGTGCAAAACTTTGACTTAGAATCTTAAAATTTAAACACATAGAAACACAGGATTATATTCTAAATAAAAGAGTATTAAAAGAAAACAGATTTTCTCACTTTTTTAAGCTTCAAAAATCAATGTTTCTATGTGTTTAAAAATTCATACTAACAAATTAAATAAGTAATAAATGTATTCAGGTTCAGGATTTAGCAATTGGGAAATTGGAGATGTTGATGTATTTATAGATGAAAAAGGAATACATCATTTATTTCATTTGATTATTCCCAATCACGATTATATTGCGCATGCAGTATCAAAAGACGGGCTTTCGTGGAAAAGAGTAAAAAATGCCATTTTTGTCGGCGATCCGGGAGAATGGGATGATGATATGCTCTGGACTATGCATGTGAGCAAAAGATCTGACAAGAAAGGCTATGAAATGTATTATACAGGCTTAAAACGCCAGGATAAAGGAATTGAGCAGAAAATAGGAAGAGCCGTTTCATCAGATTTAATTCATTGGACAAAAGAGAATTTCGAGGGTCTGCCTTTTAAAAGTGAAGCACCGCATTATGAAAGTTTTTCAAATAATCCGCGCGAATGGATCAGTTTCAGGGATCCGTTTAAATATACTTATGAAGGAGAAGATTATCTCTTAATTTGTGCCCGAAGTGCTTCGGGACCAATTTACAGACGTGGCTGTATTGGAGTTGCAAAAAGAGAAAAGGAAGGTTTTGTTCTTCAAAAACCTTTGCATTTTCCTTATGTTTATGATGATGTTGAATGTCCTTGTGTAATAGAAATTAAAGGTACTTATTATCTGCTTGGTTCTATTCGCGAAGACATTAAAGTACGTTATTGGTCGGCTTCGGAATTTAAAGGCGAATATTGTGCTTTTCATAATAATGTACTGCTTCCACAAGGAAATTATGCAGCAAGGGTTGTAAAAGACGGCAGTCATTTTTTAGTGTATAATTTTTATTTTGCCGACGGCGATGTAAATACGCATCGCGTTATTCCGCCTCCAAAAGAACTTGATATTGATAAGAGCGGCAGACTTTTATTAAAGACCTATTATTTTTGGGAAAATCTCTATCAAAAAACTATTTTGCAAAAGGATCTTCCTCAGCCGGTGCCCATTTTAGGAAATCCAACAGCAGATTTTCTTCAGGAAAATGAAAACAAATGGCGTTTTGGATGCCGAAGCGGTTACGAAATTTATTGTTTTGAAAAACCTTCTATAGATTTTGTCTGGGAAGGAACACTTGCAGTAGAAGGTATGGGAAAAACCGGATTTGTTATTGAATGCGATAAAGAAGGAACAGGATATTATATTTCGATTGATTTTATGAATGGTTTTGTGCAGTTTAGAGCGTGGGGTTTTAACGAAAAAGATGTTAAGAATAATTTCATTTTTGAAAATATCCAAACCAATCAATTTGAGATAGGAGAAGACAAACAAATTTATTTTAAGATTATCCGTTATGGAAATTACTACGAACTTTCGATAAACGAAATTGTAAAACTGACTTTGTTAGATTTTAAATACAGCGAAGGAAAAATAGGAATTTATGTATGCTCTGCCATTATATCGATAAGCGATTCTCAGATTCATTTAATTCCGGAACCGGAAAATGAATACGCAGCATCAGACCCTGATAAATATTTAAAAGATTACAGCAGAATGGTGCAGATTAATCCGTCTTAAAATAAAAACGAAAGTCATAAAACTTAAAAAATAGATTTCTTTATGAAAAATCAATTGTTGATAATATGCTGATAAACAGTTGATAACTAGTATTTAAATTTCTACTGATCTCTTAATTGAATGTTTATATTTGATAAAGAAATAGTTAAGGAATTAATTTAAATATTAATATATGGAAAGAGCTATAAAACTAAAAGTACGTAAAGAATTAGACGGACGCGAGCAGTTTAATGTAATTAAGTTAAAAGGCAGTTTAATTTCCAAAGGCTATACGGAGATCATACACATATTAGATCAGGATGATGAGTATCATATAAACTCTTTTGAAACTCCGGTTGAAAGCAGAAATGAAGTTAAAGATTTTATTGCCGCTTTTATTTCTAATGAAAATCTTACTCACGCAGTTACTGTCTTTAAATAAAAACCAAACTAAACCAGAAAAATAAAAAAAGCTATCTAAATCGGATAGCTTTTTTTATTATTTAATATAAGGATTTATAAAGGACGATCCATACTTTCTAATGAATCATCTTCTTCATAATAAGCGTTTTCTTCTTCCAGGTTATCATCTAAATCTTCATCATCCCAAGCGGTAGCGTTGCACTGGCCTCTAAAATAACGGCCGATTTCATGATCGCTGCATACAGTAATTGAATCATACAAGGAAGAGTAATGAGATTCTTGTCTGCTAAATTTTAATTCGTCATTTTGAAAATCCACTTCGTTGAATGGAAAATTTTCTCTTTCATCATAATTCATAGTATAGTAGTTTAAGTTTGTTTGTGTATTTAGGCTCCGTTGTTCTGTGATTGTACGAAAATTAAACGGGATGTAAATTTATGTCCGTTATCCTGTAATAATTTTATATTTAAAAGTTTTATAATTACATAATTCACAGTTCATTACATTTTTCTTATTATTTAGAAAATTAAAATAAAACACACTGTTATATAATTCAATTTTAAAAATTACTTCAGTTTATACAGTAAATAAGGTATTATTTTCATCCCTAATTTACCTGCTTAGCTTTTTATCAAATTTATAATCTTCTCGGCTTATGATTTTATAGTTAATACGTAGAATTTTATATAATATCAATGAGATTTAAATTTATTCGGCTGATTTTCAAGTTGTTTTTATATGAAGATTTTAAAAACAAACTTGAAATAGTTTTACTATGTTCTGAGAAATGTTGAGGATATTATAAACGAAGGCAGAGAAAGTCTCCGGTAAGAAATTTAAAAAGCTGATTAAAAAATTAGCTTCGACATCTTCTGAACTTTTTTCTAAAAGATTAATTTAACTTTTCTGTACTTTGAAGTCTCAAACAATGCTCGGTTCCTAAATAAAGAGGATTTCCGTGTTTTTCTGACCAAAAACCGTCCAAAATATCTTTGGTAATGCATTTATATACCACAACGCCTTTATAGGTTTTATGATCGTCTCCTTTGTAACTAAAATTAATTACCAGAATATTATCTTTAAAAAAGCCATGGCCTTTTTGTATTTGTGAATTGTTAATTACCCATCGGGCAATAATTCGGTTATTTTGATCCAGGGAAAGACTCAAAATGCCTTTATAAGTTACTTGATTGCCTTCATCCTGATTGCTTCCTGAAATAGAATAATCGCCGGCTAAATCTTGTACAGTCATTAATTTATGGAAGAGAAATTATAAGTTTACGATTTGTTTTTTGTCTGTATAATTGCTGGATTATTTTCCGATGCAGAAATTAGCAAAAATATTACCCAGTAATTCATCATTTGAAACCTGACCTGTGATAAGACCAAATTGATATAAAGCTTCACGAATATCCAGTGCAATTAAGTCGCTGGAAAGATTTGTCTCGAGGCCAAATTTTACTTTCTGAATTTCATCTAAAGCTTTTAACAAGGAATCATAATGTCTTGTGTTAGTTACAATTGTTTCATTATTTCGCAATGCTCCTGTATTTACAAATGAAAGTAATTCATTCTTTAATTCTTCAACACCAATTTTTTGTTTCGCAGAAATTAATAAAAGTTTTGCGTTTAAATTTTCAAGCTTGCTGGTAATATTTAAAACTTCACCTTCAGATAAAATATCTTTTTTGTTTACCACAATGATTAGAGGTTTTAACGGATATTTATTTTTGATTTGTTCAATTTCTGATACAAATTCTGAACTCGATGCTTTAAACTTTAAACCATCAAATAAATAAATAACCACTTGTGCCTGATCGATTTTTTCAAAAGTTTTTTTGATTCCAATACTTTCTACAACATCTTTAGTTTCACGAATTCCGGCTGTATCAATAAATCTGAAACCAATTCCGCCAATCACTAATTCATCTTCAATTGTATCGCGTGTTGTTCCGGCAATGTCAGAAACAATAGCGCGTTCTTCATTTAATAAAGCATTCAACAACGTTGATTTTCCAACATTTGGTTCGCCAACAATCGCAACCGGAATACCATTTTTAATAACATTTCCAACTGCAAAAGAGTCGATTAAACGTTTTAAAACAAATTCAATACGGTTTAATAATTCATAAAACTGCGTTCTGTCTGCAAATTCTACATCTTCTTCTGCAAAATCTAATTCAAGTTCAATTAAAGAAGCAAAATTCAAAAGTTCCTCCCGCAGTTTGGCAATTTCATTACTAAAACCACCGCGCATTTGCTTCATTGCAATTTGGTGCGATGCTTCGTTATCCGATGAAATTAAATCGGCAACAGCTTCTGCCTGCGACAAATCCAGTTTTCCGTTAAGGAAAGCTCTCAGGGTAAATTCTCCCGCATCGGCCATTCTGCAGCCTTTTCTCAGTAATAACTGAATAATCTGCTGTTGTATATAAGTAGAACCGTGACAGGATATTTCGATGGTATCTTCGCCTGTATAAGAATTAGGTCCTTTAAAAACAGAAACCAAAACTTCGTCCAGTGTTTTTTCACTGTCGACAATATGACCTAAATGCAGCGTATGTGTTTTTTGCTTCGTCAGGTCTTTATTTTTAATAGATTTAAAAACAGAATTTCCAATCGAAATAGCCCCGGCTCCGGAAATTCGAATTACAGCAATAGCCCCGGCTCCTGACGGAGTCGCTAATGCAACTATAGAATCTTGATTTATCATGTTGCAAAGGTAAGAAAAAAGCAGAAAATTCTAAAGTCTTAATGATTAGCAGAATAGGTTAATTTGGGGTTGAAATTAAAGACTTATTAAGAAATTATTAAGTGTTAAATTACTGATAATTATCAGGTTGTTTTGGGTTTAGAATGATTAAATTTGAGTAACAAACCTATAATCTGAAGTAAAATGAAAAAGATATTATTCCCAACAGATTTTTCTGAAGCAGCAACGAACGCATTTGTTCACGCTTTAGAATTTGCTAAAATTGTCAAAGCAGAACTTATTTTATTACATACGTTTGAGATTCCGGTTTATGACAGCCAGTTTTTTCCGGAGAATTATGCTTCTATATACAGTTCTATCGAATTGGCCAAATTTGAAATGTTTAAAGATGAAATTCCAAAATTAAGGGCCATTGCAGCAGAACGAAAACTTGATGATATTGTAATAAAACACCGTTTAATGGATGGTGATTTGATTTATAACTTAAAAAATGCAGTAGAAGAAGACGAGATTGATTTTGTAATTATGGGAACAACAGGAAGTTCTGACTGGACAAAATTCTTTACCGGTTCTAACACAAATTCTGTAATTTCAGAAGTCAATGTTCCGGTTTTATGTGTTCCTACCGATGCTAAATTTAAGAAAATCAAAACGATTGCTTTTACGACAAGATATCGCGAAAAAGACAAAAGTGTTCTTAAAAAAGTGCTCAAAATAGCCAAAAAAACAGAAGCAAAAGTGAAAAGCCTGTACGTGAAAACTTCAAGCTCTGATGTTCCTGACGCTACTATTAGAGAATGG
Source organism: Flavobacterium sp. Root901 (assembly GCF_001429765.1). Taxonomy (GTDB): domain Bacteria; phylum Bacteroidota; class Bacteroidia; order Flavobacteriales; family Flavobacteriaceae; genus Flavobacterium. The sequence continues at coordinate 31,192 of NZ_LMJB01000007.1, read as the reverse complement.
GAAGTTGAATTTGCAGGCGAAAATGTAGAATTCCTGGTTTTGCCAAGTGACGATGTCAAAGAAACAATTCTGGATTTTATTCTCTATAAAGACATTGATATTTTGACCACAATTACACACAAAAGATCTTTTTTTGAAAGTATTTTCGATTCCGGATTTAGCAAAAAAATCACTAAAGAAGTTTCTATTCCAGTTTTGATCATGCATGAAAAATAAATTCTACTTTGACACCTTAAATTTTGAAAGTGTAAAACCTATATTTGTATTTCAGTAAATTTTGAAATGGAAATATATTTAAGTAAGGTCGGACACTATTCAAAAATTTTTAATAAAATCAGCAAAAGATATAATAGTATAAGTCTGCTAAGGCTTTTGAGCATATTTTTTTGTTTGTTTATGTTGTTTTATTACATCAAAACCAGCGAAACAATATATATGCTGCCTGCTTTTTTATCTTTTGCCGGTTTTCTTTTTTTAATGCGAATCCATTCAAAATTGTCTTTTGAAAGAGAATTAACCAAAGCGGTTTTAAAGATTAATGAAGATGAAATATCATACTTAAAAAGAGAAAAGCTTTTTTTTGAAAATGGAATAGAATTTAACGATTTTCATCATCCTTATGCTTACGATTTAGATATTTTTGGAGAGCATTCTTTATTTCAGAATTTAAACAGAACTGCTACTTTTATTGGCAAAAAAACATTAGCACATAAACTGCTTACTCTTTTTTCTAACGAAACCATTCTTGAAAATCAGGAAGCCGTAGAAGAATTAAAAAACAAAATAGACTGGCGTCAGTCTTTTGAATCCCTTGCTGCTGTCAGTAATGATAGTAAAAATTCGTATGATTCATTAATTCATTGGATTTCATTTAAAAATAATTCTTTATCTAAAGTTTTAGTTTCCTTCTCAATTATTCTTCCAATTCTATTTTTCGGTTTTATTATTGGTTATTTTATAACTTCAAAAGCGATTCTTTTATCGTACGCAACCTATATTTTTATTTTTAATTTAATAGTTTTAGGAAGAGCATTAAAACGAATTCAATCTGAAATTGCAAAAGCTGATAATATTGATAAAACCATTAAATATTATAGTTTACTGATTAAAAAGATCGAAACTGAAAACTTTGAATCTAAGAAGTTAACAGAATTGCAAAGTCAGTTAGTTTTTAAAAATGCAGCTGCAAGTTCTCATTTAAAGCAGTTATCTGAATTGTTTTCGAGAATGGATACGGTGAGCAACTTTGTAACAGCAATTCTGTTTAATGGTACCTTTCTGTTTAATCTGCATGTTTTAAGGGCGCTTTTAAAATGGAAAAATGATTATTCTGATGAACTGGAAAACTGGATAAATATAATTGGCGAATTTGAAGCTTTAAATAGTTTGGCAAATCTGAGTTATAATAACCCTGATTTTGTTTTTCCGGAAATCAACTCAGGATATAAGATAAGTTTCGAAAATTTAAGCCATCCATTGCTGAATCCCGAAACCAGAGTAGGTAATGACACTCATTTTTATCCTCAATCTTTTATGATTTTGACGGGATCAAATATGTCCGGAAAAAGTACTTTTTTAAGAAGTTTAGGAATCAATATGGTTTTAGGCGGAATTGGTTCAGCTGTTTGTGCTTCAAAAGCTACTATTCATCCACTTCAAGTATTGGTTTCAATGCGATTGTCAGATTCGCTTGCGGATAGTGAATCGTATTTCTTTGCCGAAATTAAAAGGTTAAAACAGATTATGGATGCTTTAGAAGAACGTCCGGCTTTTGTTTTATTGGATGAAATTTTACGCGGAACAAATTCTGATGACAAGCGGAACGGAACTATCGAAGTGGTTAAAAAAGTCATTAGTAAAAAAGCTATTGGAGCGATTGCCACACATGATATTGAAGTGTGTTTAACAACAAATGAATATCCGGATGTTTTAACGAATCAGTGTTTTGAAGTTGAGATTCAAAACAACGAACTTCATTTTGATTATAAACTCCGCAGCGGAATTTGTAAAAACAAAAGCGCCACTTTTTTGATGCAGAAAATGGGGGTTATTTAGGATTTTAGATTTTAGAATGTAGATTTTGACATCTTGTTAAAGTTTAAAACTTTTACAAATTTACTACTCAATATTTTCGACACAATCTTCATTTAGAGGAACGAGAAATCTTCGCAATAAACTCCACAATCTAAACTTCAAACTTTCACATAAAGTTTCAATAAAAAAGTGTCTGAGGAATATTTATTCTTTAGGCACTTTTTACTTCATTTTGTAATGTATGAACGAGATATTTTTCTTAAAAATCACCATTACAAATCTCAAATTACTACATCAAAAACTTATCAAATCAGCAGATACAACTAGAAATAGCAATAAAGTCAAAATAACAATAACTGATAAAAAACCTGTATGTGCTGATTATTTCTTTTTATTTTGGGAATAAATTAACGATTTATTAAAAATAAATTTTACTAAAACGATTTTGTAAGTTTCATTTGTATATATTTGTGATGTAATAAAAATATGCCACAATAATTTACACGCCCGATGAAAAAGATTACAATAAGAGATATTGCTAACCAGGCAGAAGTGTCTATTTCTACAGTGTCTTTTGTAATTAATGGGAAAGGTGAAAAAATGGCAATTAGTCCGGCTGTGATAAAAAAAGTGCAGCAGGTTGCTCAAAAGCTTCAATACAAACCCAGTATGATTGCCAGCAGCCTGAGAACCGGAAAAACGCGCTCGATTGGACTTATTGTAGAAGATATTTCAAATCAGTTCTTTGCTGATTTAGCGCGTGTTATTGAAGACGAAGCCAGGAATATCGATTACAGGGTTTTTTACTGCAGTACCAGTGATAACAATGACCGCTCTGAAGAACTGGTGCAGAGTCTTTTGCAGGCAAACGTTGAAGGTTTTATTATAACTCCAACCAAAAATTTAGAAAAAACAATCACAATGCTTTTAAAAATGCAAAAACCTGTAGTTTTAATCGACAGGCATTTTGCTAATCAAAAAGTGAGTCATGTTGTTATGGATAACTATGAGGGATCATATGCTGCTACTCAGTTTTTAATTAGCAAAGGGCGCAGAAATATAGCAGTTGTCAATAATAAATCCGGAATGATCCAGATGAAGTTACGGGAAAAAGGATATGCTGATGCACTGAAAGAAGCCGGAATTTATAACAACGAATATTCGTTATATCTGGATTATAATACTAATGAAGAAAGCAGAATTGATTCTATTATTAAATTCTTTTCAGAAAACCGAAATATTGACGCAGTTCTCTTTCTGGCCAATTATTTAGGTCTTGCCGGGCTTCAGGCTTTTAGAAGTTTAAAATATATAATTCCAGACGATATTGCAGTAATAAGTTTTGACGACCATGATAGTTTTAAACTGCATACGCCCACAATTTCGGTTATTGCACAGCCAATAGAAGAGATTGCCGTTAAATCTATTCAGCTATTAATGGATCAAATGACAAATCTGGAGAATTGTAAAATACAAAAAGTGCTGCAAAAAGGAAAGCTTATTATAAGAGAATCGGTTTAAAGCAGATCAATTTTAGAATGACAACGTGATACTAAACAACGTTTTTTTTATCTGTATCACTAAAACGATTTAGTTAAATATTCCCTTATTTTACTGACTTTGAGTAATCATTATAATAAGGTTTTTAACATAAAAATATGTAATATTGAAAAGCTCATATTACTATATAGTTCAAATTTTTATTAATAATTAACACAGAAAACAAGTAAACAAATCAAATCAAAACAAATAACCAAAAAGAATGCTTATGAAACGAATATTAGCAGTTTTAGGAATGGTATTGTTATGCGGCCTGAGTGCGGCGGCGCAAAACCGACTAATAACAGGAATAGTGGCAGATGCAGAAAACAAAGCTATTGTTGGCGCATCGGTTGAAGTTCAGGGAAAACCATTTAGCGCAATTACAGATGCCGAAGGGCGATTTAAAATGAATGTTCCGGAAGGCAGAGTGACTTTGAACATTTCTTCTATGGGATTTGAATCAAAATCAGTAGTTGTTCAGGAAAATGAAAACAGAGTTTCAGCCGTATTAAATGAAACTACACAAGAATTAAAAGATGTTGTCGTAACTTCATTTGGAGTTAAAAAACAAAAGAAAAGTTTAGGATATGCAGTTGGAGAATTGAAAGGGGAGGACCTGACAAAAAATAAAGAAATTAACTTAGGAAATGCACTTCAGGGAAAAATTGCCGGTGTAAACGTTTCTGCACCTGTTACAGGACCATCCGGTTCGAGCCGTGTTGTAATTCGTGGTGCAACTTCTGCTTCGGGACTTAACCAGCCGTTGTATGTTGTAGACGGAATTCCGATTGACAACACTCAGCAGGGAAATGCCGGAATGTATGGAGGAGCCGATAAAGGTGACGGAATGTCGTCTTTTAATCCGGATGACATTGCTTCAATTTCGGTTTTAAAAGGGAGTTCTGCTTCTGCTCTTTATGGATACAGAGGATCAAACGGTGTTATTTTAATTACTACGAAAAAAGGTAAAAACGGAACAGGAATTGGCGTAGATTTTAGTACAAATTCTACTTTTAATACACCAGCAAGCCTTTTGCACTGGCAGGATCAGTATGGAGCAGGAGCTCCGGATGTAAATACAAATGTGCCAACAAGATTTACAAACCTGCAGGAACTTAGGGATTCTTACTATTTTGCATGGGGTGACAAATATGACGGAACGCCTGCTATCTCAATTGACGGAGTAACAAGACCGTATAAAGCCTATGGAAAAAACAATGTTGAGAATTTCTACAGAACCGGATATTCTTTTAGTAACACTCTGGCAATTTCTGGTGGAAATGAAACAACAAATTTCAGATTGTCTTTTGGAAATACTAAAGATGAATCTATTTTGCCGGGAACAAATTTCGGAAGAAATAATGTCAATTTGAGTTTAAACTCTTCTCCAAACAAAAAAATAAATATTGAGACAAATGCTCAATACATTTCTGAGAAAAGTAAAAACAGGCCTTATTTAAATGATTCACCCCGAAATCCGTCTTTTCCAACCACTTTTATGGTTCCGAGTAATGACATAAGATGGATCAGTAATCCGTATGATGCAAACGGCGGCGAAGAAGATTATTTTGCTTCAAACGTTTATCATACCAATCCTTACTTTGCGACAGACCAGCCGTTAAATAGTGATCTTAGAAAACGTTTTATTGGTTCTGCAAAAGTGACTTATAATATTACAGATAAAATTTACGCAAAAGGTGTCGTAGGTGTTGATGATATTAATTATGAATATACTGAAATTGAACCTACCGGAATCAACTACTCTCCGGGAGGAAGTTATGAAAACAGAGTAGAAAACCGTTCAGAATTTAATGCATCCGGTTATTTAGGATACAAAGGAGATATCGTTAAAAATCTTACTCTGGATGCTTTTATCGGAGCAAACCGTCAGGATAACAGATATAGTGGTATAAAAATGAGAGGAACCAATTTTATAGTTCCGTTCAAATATTTTTATGCCAATACACAGCCTGACAAGACAGAAAAATTATACTCTAAAAGTGAGGTAAATTCTCTTTTTTATTCTGCCGATTTAGGATATAAAGATTTCTTGTTTTTGAGTTTAACAGGTCGTCAGGATTGGTTTTCAACTTTATATGTAGATGATAATACAACTTTTTATCCATCAGTAAATACAAGTTTTGTTTATTCTGAAATAATAAAATTACCGGAATGGATGTCTTACGGAAAAATTAGAGCAGGCTGGGGTAACGTAGGAGGTGCATTGCCGGAAGCTTATGCCTTAATACTGACTTATATAGCTCCAGATGGACAAACAGAATCTCAGGGACAGCCTATTTTGGGGATTAACGGAGATACGGTTCCTAACAAATTTTTAAAACCTTATAACGTAAGTACTATTGAGTTTGGTTTTGAAAACACATTTTTTAATAACAGACTGAGTACTGATTTAACTTTCTACAGCAAAAAAACAACCAAGGATATTACCGATGCGGATATTTCTATTGGCTCTGGATTTAAAACAACAAAAATTAATGTTGGGGAAATACTAAATAAAGGGATTGAGTTCGCAATAAATCTGAAAGCAATAAAAACAGAAAAATTTTCATGGAATATAGGTTATAATTTTGCTTATAATGAAAGTGAAGTGGTTAGTCTTTCTGATAAAATTAATACCAAATCAATCGAAGGAAACAGAGACGCAAGAGCTTCTGTAGTTTTGGAAAAGGGGCAGCCTTTTGGAGTAATCAAAGCTTACGATTACCTTAGAGATGCAAACGGAAATATCGTGTTAAGCTCAGACGGAAGATTCCAGAGAGGAGATTTAATTATTGCAGGACAAGGTGTTGCGCCAACTTCGATGGGACTTTCAAATGATTTTTCATATAAAAATTTCACACTTTCGGTTTTCGTCGATGCTAAATTTGGAGGCGAGATTTATTCTGCTACAAACCAGTTAGGAACCCGTTACGGATTATCAGAAATTACACTTCCTGGTCGTGAAGGCGGAATAAAGGTAAGTGGTACAGATGTAAACGGTGCACCTGTAAACACTACTGTATCTGCATACAATTATTGGAGAAGTTATAGTGATGTAACATCAAACTTTGTGTATGATGCTGATTTTGTGAAATTAAGAGCAATTTCTTTTAGTTATAATTTTCCAAAAGCTTATATCGAAAAAACGCCATTTCAATCCATTAGTTTAGCTTTTTCTGCTCATAACTTATGGACAATTTATGACAAAGTGCCCAATATTGATCCGGAATCTAATTACTCAAACAGCAATGCACAGGGAATGGAAAGAGCTTCTATGCCTTTGACAAGAAACTATGGTGTAGCGCTAAATGTAAAATTCTAATATCTTAAAAAATGGAAAATAAATATATAAAAATACTGTGTGTCGCAATTGTTAGTGCAATGACACTGGCTTCGTGCGACAAAGGATTCGAAGAAATGAATACGAATCCAAATGCTTTGACAGATCCGGCTGTAAAATCTATGTTTACGCTGGCTGAAATCTATGTTGACGGGCAGGATTTCTCCAATACAAGAGGGAATAACATTTATGCAGCCCAGATTGTACAGCATTTTTCTTCTTTAGGAGGTTCTGGTTCAAAATATACTTATTCATCTGAATATTCTGCCGCTCTTTTTGGAGAATCATACGGAAAAGGATTAAATCAAATTTATCAATTATTGTCTGTTCTGGATAATACCCCTGAAAATTCAAACATGATTCAGGCACTCAGAATCATGAAAGTTTTAATGTTTCAGAAATTGACAGACACGTATGGTGAAGTACCATATTTTGAAGCCGTAAAAGGGTATAACGGAAATATTTTTTCTCCCAAATATGATACTCAGGAAGCTATTTACAATGATCTTTTAAAGGAACTTGATGAAGCAGGAACGGCTTTGGATGCTTCTAAACCATTTGCAGGAAATGCCGATTTATATTACCAAAGTGATGTGGCAAAATGGAAAAAATTGGCCAATTCGGTAATGTTGAGAGTAGCAATGCGTTTGTCTAAAGTAAATCCTGCTAAGGCAAAAGAGTTTGTAGAAAAAGCATATTCAAAAGGTGTTTTTGCCTCCAATGATGATAGTCTTGTATTAAAACATGATGCAGGACCTGTGGGTGTAAAAACAAATCCAATTACTTCTTCATGGGTTAGAAATGATTTGAACGGAGGAGAATCGAATATAAAATTCAGTAAAACGTTTATCGATCTGCTAAAAAATACAAATGATCCCCGTTTAAGGATTTATGCAAAATTAGAAGCGACAGGAGATAATAATCCGGCAAATCAGCAAGGTCTGGCTAATGATGCTAAAGAATTTCCGGGAGGAGATAAAAAACTTTTCTCAGATCCAAATACTTCAACGGTTTTACGTTTGGATGCTCCTACATTAATTATGTCATATGCAGAAGTACAGTTTTTATTGGCAGAAGCTTCTGTAAGAGGGTGGAATGTTGGCGGATCTGCGCAAATGTATTATGAAAATGGTGTAAAAGCGGCGATGAATATTTTAACGATTTTTGGAGATAAAGTTCCGGCGGTTACAACAGCAGAATACAACACTTATATTACAACTTATCCTTTTAAATCTGCGGGTACTGAGGCACAAAAAATTGAGCAGATCATTACTCAAAAATGGATTGTATTGTTATTTAACGGTTTTGAGGCTTTTTCAGAATACAGAAGAACAGGTTATCCGGTTTTAGTTCCGGTAAATGATCCATCTGGTGAAACTCAGGGAACTATTCCGCGAAGATTAATTTATGATCAGTCGGAACTTTTAACAAATGCGGCTAATTATAAAGAGGCAATTCAGCGTCAGGGTTTAGATTTAATGACAACCAGAATCTGGTGGGACAAATAATTTTTAAATTGGTTGGTTAGTTAAAATAAGTCGGGTACTGAGCATGCCCGGCTTATTTTTAAATTTCTTTGCTGATAAACGGAGAACAAACTACATGAATTCAAATAAGTTATAAGGCAGTGGTTAGGAAAATATTTTTAGTTATTTTTTGAGTTAATAACGAAAAAATAGGTTCTGAAGAGAAGGAATAATAAGTAAGCTCTGTTCCTTCTCTAAACTGCCAAAATAATCGATTTTATTATTCAGCTTCAAAGGAAGAATGCTGTTGAATGCACTAAAAAAATGGATGAGTAAATTGCTCATCCGTTTTTTTATTTATTTAAGCTAAAATTATTTTTGAACTTCCTGAATTGTTTGTACAAAAGCTTCTACAGGCTGTGCTCCTGAAACAGCATATTTTCGGTCAAAAACAAAAAACGGAACTCCCTGCACACCAATTTGCTGTGCTTCGGTAATATCATTTTGAACTTCTTTCAGATATAAATGATCACTTTCAAGTACTTCTATAACATCGTTTTTGTTTAATCCGGCTTTCTCTGCTAATTCTATTAACGTTGGTCCATCATTCAAATCTCTTCCTTCGGTGAAATAAGCCTTGAAGAAGATTTCTTCCATTTGGTCTCCTAATTTTTTAGTCTTGGCCAGCTGAATAATTCTATGCGCTTCTAAAGAATTTGAAATAACAGTTTTGTCAAAATTATAATCTAAACCAACACTCTTAGCACGTTCTGTAACGCCCTTATGCATTTCTTTTGATTGTTCAAGAGACATGCCTTTTCTTTCGGCTAAGAACGTATAAACGTCTTTTCCTGATTGTGGTGTAATGGTTGGATCAAGTTGAAAACTTTTCCACTCAATTTCAAAATCGTTATTTGGAAACTGTTCTAAGGCCGCTTCCAATTGCCTTTTTCCGATATAACAAAACGGACACATGATGTCCGACCAAATTTCTATTTTCATTTTGTAAAGTTACGGAAATTTGTTTCAGGTTTGAAGTTTGAAACTTGAAACAAAGAAAACCAGAAACAAATTTTATAAACTAAAAAACCGCAACTCTTAAAAAAGAATTGCGGTTTCTAGGTATAAAAAATGGTTGGTTAATAGCGATATTTTTTTTTTTACAATGATATGTCTTTAATTTGAAATTAAAAAAAATCCCTGTAACAAAAAGAAGTTTTGATGTTAACTATTTAACATTACGGGCATTACCAACATTGTTACTGTTTCACCTTCTTCTAAACCATCAGCAGGCGTTAAAATCCCTGCTCTGTTTGGTAATGACATTTCTAACATGATTACATCTGACTGAAGGTTTGTAAGCATTTCGATCAGGAAACGAGAGTTAAAACCAATTTGTAAATCATCACCCTGATAATCACAAGTCAATCTTTCTTCTGCTTTGTTGGAGTAATCAATATCTTCTGCAGAAACATTTAATTCAGCCCCTGCAATTTTCAAACGAATTTGGTGTGTAGTTTTGTTTGAGAAAATCGCAACACGACGAACAGAACTTAAAAATAAAGAACGGTCTATTAGTAATTTGTTTGGATTTTCTTTTGGAATTACCGCTTCGTAATTAGGGTATTTTCCATCAATTAAACGACACATTAAGATATAATTGTCAAATGAGAAAGTCGCATTTGAATCGTTGTATTCAATTTTTACTTCAGCATCAGAACTTCCTAAAATACTTTTCAAAATATTTAAAGGTTTCTTTGGCATAATAAAATCAGCAACCTGAGATGCTTTTACATCTGCACGTGCATATTTTACCAGTTTATGAGCATCTGTAGCAACAAAAGTTAAACCTTCCGGAGAGAACTGGAAGAAAACTCCAGACATTACCGGACGTAAATCATCGTTTCCGGCAGCAAAAATAGTTTTACTTACAGCAGTTGCCAAAACATCTGCAGGAACAAGAGTTACAGAAGGATCTTCAAGATTTACAGATTTTGGAAATTCTTCTCCGGCAGCATAAGCCAATGCATATTTTCCTGAATTAGAGCTTATTTCAACAGTATTGTTGTCCTCAACTGTAAAAGTTAAAGGCTGTTCCGGAAATGTTTTAAGAATTTCCAGTAAAAGTTTTGCAGGTACAGCAACACTTCCTTTACTTTTAGAATCGATTGATAATGTAGCAGACATTGTCGTTTCAAGATCTGAAGCCGAAACAGTTAACTCATTATTGTTTAGTTCAAATAAAAAGTTGTCTAAAATTGGCAACGTATTGTTACTGTTAATTACACTACCTAAAACTTGTAATTGTTTTAATAAGTACGAACTCGATACTATAAATTTCATCTCTTTTGTTTTATTTTTTGAAGCATTCCTCAGCATTTAGGCGCTGAGCATACGGATTACAAATATATCGTAAACATTCTTAGTTTCGCAATTTTTTTATTAACATCTATCTGCTGTATTTCCTTTTTCTGATAAAGGTAAATACTAAGCCAAAAACCAATAAAATAAGAATTGGAAGCCCGATAGTTATGAATTGCGTTGTGGTATAATTTTCGTAAACTTTTTCTTTATCTAATAAAGGCAGTTCAACATCTTTGCTTCTAATGTTAATAAGTCCTGTGTCATCCAGAAGATAATTGACACAATTCATCATAAAATCTTTATTGTCGTAAAGGTTTCCGGTTCTTTGATCGTAACCCAGTTCAACAGGCATCATGTTTTTATCTAATTGATTTCTTGCAATATCTCCATCAGCCACAACAATCATTTTGGTTGGTTTTCCTTTTGCTGCAAAAGAACTTTCTTTAAAAGGCAGAACGCGGTTCTCAAATGCCGAATGAAAACTTCCTTCCAGTAAAACAGAAAGATTTAAATTTCCTTTATTGACATAATCCTGCGGTGAAGTTTTTTCGGTTACGATATTCAGATTAACTTCAGAAGGTGTTCCAATTTGTTTAGAATATTGAGAAGATTGCAGTAAAACCGTGTTTTTGATTCCGTTTTTCAAAGTATCAATCGGACTTGCAAAATCAAATTTGATTCCGCCCAAATTTTTTACAATCGGATGCTGGCTCGAAGGATAAACCTGCGGCGCAAATTTCCAGATAAAATCCTGATATTGAGTTGCACTTCCTTGTTCTCCGGTTGCCAGTTTTATTGGACTTCCTTGTTCATCTTTAACTAAATCAGGATTAATTCTGAATCCGTATTTGAAGAACATATCGTTTAAATTTAAATCTCTTGGATAAGCTAATGTCGCACCCGCCTGATTGTATAAGCTGTCCATATCTGCCGCTACCTGATCAATAAGCCATAAAGTTTTACCTCCGTTCATGATAAACTGATCTAAAACTTGTTTTTCTTCATCTGAAAATTTTTCAGTTGGTTTTGAGATTATGGCTAAATCATATTTTTTTAGCGCATCCAGAGTACCATTTGGATCTTTGGCAACAGAATCCAAAGTAAAAGGTCCTATGTAATAGCTTTCTTTTATTTGTCTTAAAAGCTTACCAATATGAATTTCAGACAATTCGCCATTTCCTTTAATGATAGCGACTTTCTTTTGTCTGTCTTTTGTAACTTTATTAATAGCATCGGCAATCGAATATTCTAAATGCTGAATAGAACCAATTACTTTTTGCGTAGTCGAAGCCCCCATAATGTTTTTCAACAAAGGGATATTAACCTCTTTATTGTTATAAACCGCAACTGCCCAGGGAAAAACCATTGCCTGAGATTGTTTTCCTTTGTCGTCAACTGTTATGTTTATCGGCGTAAGTCCTTTTTGATAAAGGGATTTTACCATTTCCATGCTTTCATCTTCGTTTTCCATCGGGTTTACGAATTCAAAAACGATATTGCTGTTATACGCCTGAAATTCTTCCAGTAATTGTTTGGTTTCCTGCTGTAAACGTCTAAAATCTGCAGGAAGATCGCCCTGCATATAAATTTTGATCGATAACGGATTTTTAACCTGTTTTACGATTTGTAAAGAGGTTTCAGATAAAGTATAGCGTTTATCTTTCGTTAAATCAAAACGATGAAAAAATAAGCTTCCGAGTACATTTAAAACAATTAAAATAAAAATTGTAATGCCTAATGCTTTAAAATTTAATTTATTAGATGCTTTCATTACGCTTTAAAAGATTTTAATTGATAAACGGTAAAAGATAAAAACAAAACGCTGATACTTAAAAAGTAAATTACATCGCGGGTATCAATTACGCCTCGGCTCATACTTTTAAAATGGTCCTGCATTCCAAATGCTGAAATTATATTAGATTCTCCGGGAATTAAAGAAGCCAGTCCTTCAAAACCAAAATAAAAAAAGAAGCATAAAAATACTGCAATAATAAACGCAACGATTTGATTTTCTGACAGAGTAGAAGTGAAGATGCCAATGGCAGAATAAGAAGCAATTAAAAACAATAATCCGAAATAAGAACCAATTGTGCTTCCCATATCAATATTACCTTCCGGTGATCCTAAGCCCGAAATTACCCATACATAAATAAAAGTGGGAATAATTGCCAAAATGATCAGTAAGAATGATCCAAAGAATTTCCCGTTTACAATCTGCCAGACTGATAATGGTTTGGTTAAAAGTAATTCAAGAGTTCCTTGTTTTCTTTCGTCAGAGAAACTTCTCATGGTTACAGCCGGAATCAGGAAAATCAAAATCCAGGGTGCCAATGTGAAAAACGGAGTTAAATCTGCATAACCAGTATCTAATATATTGTAATCTCCTTTAAAAACCCATAAAAAAAGTCCGTTGCTGATCAGGAATATCGCAATGACCAAATAACCGATTGGCGAACCAAAAAAAGATTTTATTTCTCTTAAAATGATTGATTTCATTTAGTTTTTTGTTTTTATTGTTTCAAGTTTCACGTTTCAAGTTACTTTACTTTGCGGAACATTGTACTTTTTTAATTTTTTTATAATTTAATTTTTTCTGTCATTAGTGATTTATTAATTTCAATTTCCAGTCTCAGCAATAACTTGAAACCTGAAACTTTAAACTAAAGAAACCAGCTTATTCACGCTCCAGGCTTCTGGTTTTGCATTGAATAGCTTTTTTGTGAAAGTCCAGACAGAATCAAAAAGTTCAGAATTTCTGTAATTTTCCAAATCCGCTTCGGTTTCCCAATAACTGTAAGTGAAAAAGATGCATTTGTCATTTTTATCCTGATACAATTCTAAAAAACGGTTTCCTTCTGCATTTCGTATTTTCTCTTTTACAGATTCAAAATTCTCAAGAAAATCAGGAATCTTTTCTTCATGAAAACTCATTTTTACAATTCGGACAAACATATTCTTATTTTGTATTTTAGATTGTTGATTTTAGATTTAAAAAACCTCAATATGCGCGCAAAAATACCAAAAAGGATTATTCTTTTTGAGAAAAAATTAATTATTCTAGATATATGTTTTTTCTCATTTTGATGTCGTAAAGGAATTCAAATATAGCCCACGGTTTTAACCGTGGGAAAAGGATGGTTATACGCATTGTTATATTCATTATGTTCCCGTGGTTGAAACCACGAGCTATGTTTACAATTGGATAATAATTTTCTGGGATATAATTAAAAAACAAATAAATATCATTGTAAATCTGTTTAATCTGTAAAATCTGCGAGCTATTTTTCTACAAAAACTTAATCGTAATCACATCGCGATAATTCAATCCCAATAAACTATTTGCAGAACCCACTTTTGAAGGATTACTCCTGAAAATAGCGATTTCAAGAAATCCGGCATCATTAAAAATGGCCAGTTTTTCGCCTTCATAGGTTTTAATCGGATATTTATCTGAAGTCGCAATAGCCGAATAATTAGGAAGAATCGTTTTGATGCTTTTTGGCTGCATCACGATTTCGTACGGGCGTCCGCGCGAAACTTCCAAGAATTGTTTTTTAGAAATATTAGTTACAACGTTTCCAAAATGATCAATATAAATTACGTAGCCTTTTAACGAATTTCCATCGGCAGCAACGACCGCCTTTAATTCTGTTACTTCTTTAATCGCAGGAATTTCTCTGCCAATAACATTCAGCAAACCGCCTTTTGCAATATGACAGGCTACCTGAATAAAAATATCCAAATCGGTAAATTCTACAGGAAAACGATCGTGAATATTGATTTCGACAATTTTCTGCGGAACAATCTTCTGCGTAAGCATACTTAAAATTCCGTTATCGGCACAAATAAAGAAATGATCGTTCCACTGCATGGCAATGTGCTGGTTTTCTTTATTGCGTTCAATATCGACTCCAATTAAGTGAACAGTACCTTTTGGAAAGCTCAAATACGATGCTCCAATGATGTAACTTGCTTCGGCAGTGTTAAATGGATCAATATCATGCGAAATATCAATAATTTTTACATCCGGAAGTTCAGAAATGATTTTACCCTTCAGCGAACCAACAAAGTGGTCTTTTAAGCCGTAGTCTGTAGTAAGGGTAATTATTGACATCATTTTGTTTATAACTATTGATAGTATTTAACTCGAATTTTTATTAAATTTGAGAAATGCAAATCTAGTAATAGTAAATGCAAATTGAAAGAAAGAAAAGACAATTTGCGTTTTTTAAATAAAGTGACTGTTCTAATAGTCTCAGTTATCAGTTTCTGTTTTCAGACTTTTATAAATGAATAAATTTTTGACTTAAAATAAGCTGCTGCTGTATACTGCGACTGTAAACTGTAAACTCAAAAAGATACCCGACAACAATAGATTTACAAAACAAATTTAGTTTTAATTTAAATTTATCTCATTTGAACGAAAGAATTATCGAGCTAATAGACATCGCTCCAAAAGACTTTTGGGGCGCGCAGGATTCTCATCTTGAAATAATTAAAAAGTATTACCCGAAGCTTAAAATCGTAGCGCGAGGGACAACTTTAAAAGCCTTTGGCGAAAAAGAAGTTTTAGATGAATTCGAAAAGAGATTTCAGAGGCTTATGCTTCATTTTACCAGATACAACAACATTGACGATAATGTAATTGAACGTGTAATTATGAGTGATGGTCAGGAAGAAAGAAAATCTTACGATCATGATAAAATATTAGTTCACGGAGTTGGCGGTAAGATTATTAAAGCCATGACACCAAACCAGCAGCTGCTGGTAGATACCATCAGAAAAAATGATATGGTATTTGCAATTGGACCAGCCGGAACCGGAAAAACTTATACCGGTGTTGCAATGGCGGTTAAAGCACTTAAAGACAAAGAAGTAAAAAGGATTATTTTAACACGTCCGGCAGTTGAAGCAGGGGAGAACCTTGGTTTTTTGCCCGGAGATATGAAAGAAAAACTGGATCCTTACATGCAGCCGCTTTATGATGCTTTACGAGATATGTTACCCAACGAAAAACTCGAAGATTATATTTTAAAAGGAATCATTCAGATCGCTCCTTTGGCATTTATGCGCGGACGAACTCTTGATAACGCCTTTGTAATCCTGGATGAAGCGCAGAATACAACGCATTCACAAATGAAGATGTTTTTGACCCGTATGGGAAAAAATGCCAAATTTATGATTACGGGAGATCCTGGTCAGGTCGATTTACCACGACGCACTATTTCTGGTCTTAAAGAAGCTATTTTGGTTTTGAAAGACATTGAAGGCATTGGAATTATTTATCTTGATGATAAAGATATTGTACGCCACAGATTGGTTAAAAAGGTAATCGATGCTTATAAGCAAATTGAAAATCACGATTAAGTTTAATTTTTGTGAAATGTCAAATGTAAATCGTAAAATGTGTTTTGACATTATTATATTCGTTTTGTATCTTTTCAGATACAAAACGAATATTTTTATAAAGAAAGTTTTTTTTTTACTTAAAATCCAAACTGTCTTTTAGTTTTTTTGCCCAATTATTTACTTCTTTTTGTTGTTCCAGCGAGATTTTGGCATTTGAGTGTATTATCGTATAGGAATAAAGAGGCATATCTTTTTTTTCAATTTCATCGATTATTTCAGTAAGTTTTTTCTTTTTCTTTTCTGAAGAATATCTATTAAACTCGTCAAAATTCAGCTCTCTTTTTCCTTCAACAACATGTTTATTTAACCACCAGGCTAAAGGTTGAATATTGTTATACCAAGGATAATGAGTATTATTGGAATGACAATCATAACAACTTGTTTTCAAGATCAGACTAACATTTTTGGGAACTGCGTGTTGTTTTTCGATGGAATTAAAATTTTCCTTTTCAGAAATGTTTTTCTCTGGACGGAAGAACTGAATCAAGACAAAAATTACAGCGATTAAAATGATTACTTTTTTCATGTTTTCTTTTTTTAGTTATTAGTTTAAATATTACAGAATTACTTGCAGAAGATTTTAGAAGAAGTAAGTTTTGAAAATATTCGATGTCGCTTTAAACAGCTGAAAAAGAGGATGAAAAATGTTTTTGGAAGTATCTAGTGGAAAAAGAATAGAAAAATTCTTTTATTTTATAAAGTTACACTTTTTAAAATTTAAAAAGATTTTTATTTGATAATAATAGCTAGTTTTTATTTAATGTATTTTAAAATAATATTCTCAAATGCACTAATCTTTAAAAATATCTTTAATAAACTTGATTTGGTATGTACAACCTTGGTCTTCCGAGTTTAAAACCTTAAATTTGCATATCATAAATATTTGATTATTAATATGACAAAACTTAAAAATATAAAAGTTGTAGTAAGTGACCTTGATGGAACTTTACTCAACACTGCACACAGAATTTCAGATTATACCAAATCAATTTTTCAGGAACTTCACAATCAAAATTACCTTATAGTTGTAGCAACAGGCCGTCATCATCTTGATGCCATGGCAATTATTGAGACGCTCGAAGTTCCGGTTTATTTAGTGAGTTCAAACGGAGCCAGGATTCATTCTCCTCAAAAAGAAGAATTATTCTCTTTTAATCTGGACAGTGACGTTGTAAAAGCGGCTTTAAACGTTGAGATTGATCCGGAAATTACTGTAGTTTTATTTAAAGAAAATGTTTGGCAGACAAACAGAATTAACGAAAAACTGAATGCTTTTCAGGCCGAATTAAAATACCGTCCGGAATTAGTGGATTATAAAACTCTGGAAGATTTTGGAGCTATTAAAATTTTCTTTTCATGCGAAAATCATGAAAAATTAGTAAAACTGAAAGATGATATTCTGGCTAATTCTTCAGAGCATTTACACCACGCTTTCAGTTTGCCAACATGTCTGGAATTTATGGATAAATCGATAGATAAAGCTGTTGCAATTGAAAGAGTTCTTGAAAAAGAAGGATTTACATTATCAGAAGCAGTTTCATTTGGAGATGGATTCAATGATGTTCAAATGTTATCTGCATCTGGAAAAGGTTTAATTATGGGAAATGCTCCTGCAATTTTAAAAGAAACTTTACCCGATTTAGAAGTTATTAAAACAAATGCCGAAGATGGCGTAGCAAGATATATTGCTTCAAAAATATTAGACAAAGAATTAGTTTAGATTTTTTTTTGCCGAGAATTTCATGAATTTCCACAAATTTATTAGTTAGATCAGGTTTACATGAGTCAACAAAAAATTTGTGGAAATTCGTGCAATTATTAGCAAACGAAATACAATTTATCTTATTTCTCATTTATCTCTTTCTTTTGATGATGAAACTCTGTGAAATAATTTTAAATTTGCATTCATAAAAACAACACAACAAAATAATGAGTAATACAATCACAACCACAAATTTTAATTTCCCGAATCAGAAATCAGTTTACCGCGGAAAAGTTAGAGAAGTTTACAATATTAACGACGAACTTTTAGTAATGGTGGCAACCGACAGGCTTTCGGCATTTGATGTGGTTTTACCAAAAGGAATTCCGTATAAAGGTCAGATTTTGAATCAGATTGCAACAAAATTTATGGAATTAACGGAAGATATTGTTCCGAATTGGCTGATTGCAACTCCAGATCCTAACGTTGCTGTTGGACATTTATGCGAGCCTTTTAAAGTAGAAATGGTTATTCGTGGTTATCTTTCAGGACATGCTGCACGAGAATATGCTGCAGGAAGAAAAGAAATTTGCGGCGTAGCCATGGCAGAAGGTTTAAAAGAAAATGATAAATTTCCGGAGCCTATTATTACACCAACTACAAAAGCAGATAACGGTTCTCATGACGAAGATATTTCTCGTGAAGCTATTTTATCTAAAGGAATTGTTTCTGAAGAAGATTATTTGGTTTTAGAAAAATATACTCGCGCTTTATTTCAAAGAGGTACTGAAATCGCTGCTTCCCGCGGATTGATTTTAGTAGATACAAAATACGAATTTGGTAAAACAAAAGATGGTGTTATAGTTTTAATCGATGAAATTCATACACCGGATTCTTCCCGTTATTTTTACGCTGACGGTTATGCAGAAAGACAAGAAAGAGGCGAGGAGCAAAAACAGCTTTCTAAAGAATTTGTTCGCCGCTGGCTGATCGAAAATGGCTTTCAGGGACAAGAAGGACAACAGATTCCGGATATGACAGATGCTTATATCGAATCAGTTTCTGAAAGATATATTGAATTGTATGAAAATATTTTAGGAGAAAAATTCGTAAAAGCAGATATTGACAATATTGACCAACGTATTGAAAAAAACGTATTACAATACCTTGCTTCTAAATAGTAATTTTCGGGTTTAAACTAACTATTTAAACCATGAACATTTTTACAAATAAAAAAACTGCCTTGTTATCTCTATTGCTGATGACAGGGCAGTTTCTTTTTGCACAAATTGATAAAAAAGCAACAAAGGAAACGAAAATCTTATACCATAATTTAAAAGCTATTTCCAAAAAACACATATTGTTTGGACATCAGCATGCTTTAGAATATGGACACGGATGGGCCAATGAAAAAAATAAATCTGATGTAAAACTGGTAACCGGTTCACATCCTGCAGTTGTAGGGATAGATTTTAGTGGTTTTTCTGGGTACCCCAAAGAAGAAATTCAAAAAACAAAAGAAACACTCAGAAAAAACGTAATCGATACTTATGAACGCGGCGGCATCACAACTGTTTCGTGGCATTTTAATAATCCTGCTTCCGGCGGTGGATTTTATTGGAAAGACTCCATTTCTGCTCCGGCAGTCGCTTTAATAAAAAAAGGCGGTTCTCATCATGAACAGTATAAAGAAATTTTAAAAACCATTGCCGATTTTGCTCATTCTGTCAAAGCAAAAGATGGAAAATTAGTTCCAATGATCTTCAGGCCATTTCATGAATTTGACGGAGACTGGTTCTGGTGGGGGAAAAAATACACTTCAAGAGAAGATTTTATTGATGTCTGGCAGTTTACGGTGTCTTATTTACGGGATACTTTAGGTGTTCATAATTTTATTTATGCCTATTCGCCAGATAATCGATTCAATTCTGAATCAGAATATCTGGAACGTTATCCCGGAGATAATTGTGTCGATTTATTTGGAATGGATGATTACGGAGATTTTGGACGTGAAGGAAAATATGACTTAGAAGCAGGAATAAAGAAACTCAAAATTATTTCGGATACAGCTATTAAAAAGAAAAAACTGGCCGCATTTACAGAAACCGGTTTAGAATCTATTCCCAATCCTGATTGGTGGACAAAAATTTTATTAAAATCATTACGACGCGAAAGAATTGAACTTTGTTACGTATTAGTATGGCGTAATGATCCCAAAAGCCCAACACATTACTACGCACCGTTTCCGGGACAAATTAGCGTTCCTGATTTTCTTAAGTTTTTTGAAGATCCGTTTACATTATTTGAAAATGATTTTAATGATATTTATAAGAAAAAATTATAAAATCATGTTTTAGATATGTTAAAAAGCAAAAACTATTTCGTTATATTTTAAGATTATTCTTTCTTTTTATTGCGAACATAAAAGTTTTTTATTTTAATGATAAATCTACAGAATCTTGCCAAAAAATTTTGTTTTAATGAAAAATTTCTGCCTTTTTTATAGATAATAATATTGTATCGTTAAAATGGTAGGGTATTGGTTTTAATTTTTCGTAAAAAATCTACAGTCTAAATTGAAAAAATATTTGAATTCGTGTAACATTTCTACATTTGCAGCGTCTTTTGTATAGAATTTTAATTTTTCGAAAGGCAATATTTAGAATTCATTAAGTAAATGTTAAGAATTAGTTAAAACAAGGTACTTTGTAATACAATGTACCGAAATTAGATTACATTTGTCAGGAATTTAAATTCAAATCATTATCAATCAAATATTTATCAATCAATTTAACAAACCCAATCATTATGAAAAATTCAATTATTTGTTTAGGATTAGCTTTAGTAGCATTTACTAATGTATCAATGGCAAACAACGCATCAGTTGTTAAAAATCAGGTTGCAGTATCAGCTGTATATGATGACGGAACACCTCTAGTAGTAGCAGTAAGTAAAGGAGATATCGAAACAGTTAAGAAATTTATTGAATACGGTGTTAATGTAAACGAAAAAGCAGATGATATGTCGCCATTAATGACAGCTGCTCGTTACAACAAAACAGAAATTATTAAAGTTTTATTGGCAGCAGGTGCTCGTCCGGCAGATAAAAACGAAAAAGGATATACAGCTTTAAAATTTGCACAATTATCAAATGCAACAGAAGCTATTGCTCTTTTGAAAGATTTAAAATAATAGTTTTAAAAAGTTTGAGTTAGTATACAAACAGTCTTCTTTGAGCGGGAAGGCTGTTTTTTATTTAGTATTATTCAAAATCAAAAAAAGCACCATTAAATAATGATGCTTTTTCTTTTTAAACCAAATTAATCTAACCAAATCAATTTTATTGTAAAACCAATTATTCTATCGGCACATGATTTTTTCGATTGAAAATCCAAAATAGAATCGGAAAAACCAATAGCGTTAAAATGGTTGCAGTTACTAAACCTCCAATAATTACAATCGCAAGAGGTTTTTGTGACTCAGATCCAATTCCTGTTGAAATTGCTGCCGGCATTAAACCTATTGATGCCATCAAAGCAGTCATGATTACAGCACGTGTTCTGGCTTTTACTCCCATTAAAATAGACTGTTCGAGTGAGAATTTTGCCTTGAGATTATGATGAAACTCTGAAATCAGAATTACTCCATTCTGAATACAAATTCCGAGTAGTGCAATAAAACCAACTCCAGCAGAAATCCCGAAATTCATTCCTGTTATATGTAAAGCGATAATGCCGCCAATAACTGCAAAAGGAACGTTTGCCAAAACAAGCAGAGAATCTTTAAAATTTCCGAATAAAATAAATAACAGCACAAATATTCCAATTAAACTGATAGGAACAACCTGAGCAAGACGCGCGCTGGCACGAACCTGATTTTCAAATTCCCCGGTCCAGCCTGTTGTATATCCCGGAGGCATTTTTACTTCTGCAACTTTTGATTGTGCTTCTGCAATAGTACTTCCCAAATCACGGTCACGGACAGAGAATTTTACTCCAATAAAACGCTTTGTATTATCTCTGTATATAAATGCCGGACCAGTTATGGTTTTAATATCACAGATTTCTTTTAGCGGAATTTTTGCCCCGCTTATTGTTGGCACTTTCAGTTCTGCTAAATCTTCTTCATCTTTACGATATTCTTTTGAAAAACGTACACGGACATCAAATTTCTTTTCATCTTCATATTTTTGAGTAGCTGTTTTTCCTCCAAATGCTAATTCTAAAACGGCTTGTGCATCACTTAGAGTTACACCGTAAGCGGCCATTTTTTCCCGATCAAGAATTACGCTTATTTCCGGCTGGCCAACATTTCTAAGAATGCCGACATCTTTAATACCGGGAATATTTTTAATTTTTGCTAAAACCTCATTCGATAATTCATCTAATTTATCTAAATCATCGCCATAAATTTTAACGGCATTTGAAGCTTTAAATCCTGCTACAGATTCGGCAACATTATCAATTACCGGCTGAGAATAATTATAGGTAATTCCCTGATGGACTTTTAATTTGTCATCCATTTCATTAATTAGCTCATCCATGCTGATCTTTCGTTTCCATTCCTCTTTAGGTTTTAAGTCAACCTGAAGCTGAATAAATCCAAAACCATTAGGATCTGTTCCGTCATTGCTTCGTCCTGTCTGCGAAAGCACATTTTTTACTTCGGGAAAAGTTTCCAGATCTTTTCTGATCATTGCAGCAGTTTTTACACTTTCCGGCAGCGAAGTACTCATTGGTAATTCTGCCGTAACCCACAAAGCACCTTCATTTAACTGTGGTAAAAACTCAGTTCCTAAAAATGAAGCTGAGAAAAAAGTCGCCGCAATTACAATTACGGAAATAACTAATGTTTTTACTTTATGCTTAAATGTCCACGCAAAACCTTTTTCAACATTTCTGTCCCAGAAATTTACAAACGGATTATTTTTTTCTTTTACGTTTTTATTCAGCAGAATATGTGATAAAACGGGAACCAGGGTCAGAGTAAATATTAACGCTCCCATTAAAGCAAAACCTAATGTGTAAGCCAAAGGCGAGAACATTTTTCCTTCTACTTTTTGAAATGAAAATATAGGCAGTAAGGCTGTAATTATAATTAATTTGGAGAAGAAAATAGCTTTACCCATTTCTGTTCCTGTTTTTTTAATTATGCTCCCTTTCGCAATTTTATTATAAGCCGCCATTCCTAATTGATGCGCCCTGTGATCAAGTACTACAAATAATCCTTCCACCATTACAACTGCACCATCAATGATAATTCCAAAATCGACTGCACCTAAGCTTAACAAGTTGGCGCTCATTCCCATCATTTTCAAACATAAAAATGCAAATAATAAAGAAAGCGGAATTACGATTGAAACCGTAAAAGTCGTTCTCCAGTCGGCCATGAAAAGAAATACTACACACGTAACCAGAATTATACCTTCAAATAAATTATGCATTACCGTTTCGGTAGTAAAATTCATCAGATTATCCCGATCGTAAAAGGTTTCAATTTTAATGTCTTTTGGAAGTACATTTTCATTTAAATCCTTTATTTTATCCTTAATCAATGCTAAAGTTTCCTGAGCATTTTCGCCTTTACGCATTACCACAATACCTTCAACGGCATCATCATTCTTTCCAATTCCGGTTTGACCCACTCTTGGCATCGAACTCTCATATACAGAAGCGACATTTTTTACCAAAATTGGATTTCCGCCGGCATCATCTACAATAATATTTTCAATATCCTGAATCGATTTTAAAAGCCCAACTCCACGAACAACGAATGCCTGGCCATTTTTTTCAATAATATCACCGCCCACATTTAAGTTTCCTGCATCAATAGCATTATAGACCTGCAGCGGCGTAATATTGTATTTGGCCAGTTTTACAGGATCAACCCCAACTTCATAAGTTTTAGTTTGCCCTCCAAAAACGTTCAAATCCGCAACTCCGGGAACGGCGCGCAATTGTTTGTCAATAACCCAGTTTTGGTAAGTTAACAATTCACGACTGTCGCGGCTGTTACTTTTTACAATATATCTGAAAATTTCTCCTGTTGGCCCGTAAGGCGGCTGAACATCTGGCTCGACATCATCAGGAAGTGTAACGTTTTTAAGTAAATTGTTTACCTGAAAACGAGCAAAAGTATCGTCTACACCATCATCAAAAATAATTTTGATTACAGATAAACCAAACATGGTAATACTGCGCACGCTTGTTTTTTTCTGTACCGAGTTCATAGAGATCTCAATAGGAGTGGTCACAAAACGTTCTACTTCTTCAGCACTTTTACCGTTCCATTGTGTAATGATAATGATTTGCGTATTGGTTACGTCCGGAAAAGCATCAATGGGCATATTTTTGAAGGAAATGAAACCGGCAACAGCCAATATTCCCACCCAAAAAAAGGTAAATGCTTTATTCTTAAGCGAAAAAGCAATTATATTTCGTATGAATTTGTTCATGTCTTAATCGTTTAAAGCGCGATAAATAAATAGTTGATTATTGGTAATGACTTTTTCATTTTCCTTTAAACCGCCTGAAATATAAGTCGTTTCGCCAACAACCCTGTAAACTTCAACCTGTCTGGTTTCGATGTTATGACGATCTTTAAATATCATGACGAAATTTTTACTTTTATCAAAAACAATGGCATTGCTTGGTATGGCAATCATCGATTCGTTTTCATCATACGATAATTTTATATTGGCATTCATATCCGGTTTTAATAAAAATCCGGGATTTTGAAGTTTAATACGCGCCTGCATCGCTTTGGTTTCGGGATCAATCACGTTAAAGATTTTATCTACTTTTCCTTTAAAAACCTTATCAGGATAACTTAGTGTGGTTACGCTGGCATCTATTCCAAGTTTAATTTTATTAATATCAATTTCGTTAATATTCGCCATTGCCCAGACTTCACTTATTTCAGCAATGTCAAAAATGTTTTCAGAACGATCAGAACGCAGAAGCATATCCTGATTAATACTCTTTTGAATGATAAAACCGCTTATAGGAGCCGTTACTTCGTAAATAGAACCCGCTTTAATATTATAGATTTTATACGTTTCCTGAATTTTGCTCAATTGCGATTGTGCTTTATTAACCTCCGATTTTGCCTGCAGAACATCACTTTCAGAATTTAATTTTCCGTCAAATAATTCCTGAGCAACTTTTAGATTGTTTTTTGCCACTAACAAATCACTTTTAGCATCAATGGATTGTTTTTCAAAATCTGCAACATCGGTACTTTTAATAGTAGCTAAAACCTGTCCTTTATGTACATAATCTCCCAGTTCGACATTTACTTTGATAACATTTCCGCCAACAAGAGGATATACATCAATTAGTTTATTATTATCAGCTGTGATTTTTCCGTAAAAACTCAATTCGTTTTTTACAGTTTGTTTTTCGGCAGCAGCTGTAGTCGTAGTTTTTAGCATACTATCGCTTAAGGCGAAAGAAGTATTTGTTTGAGGATTTTCTACTTCTTTTTTGCAGCTTGTAAGCGATAAACTCACAACAGCAATTCCTATAATTAGTGTATGTTTCATTTTTATTTAGTTTTAAAATAAATCCTTGTTGATGGTGCTGTTTAATTCTTCGCCTGACAGGGCTAATTTTTTCTTCAATTCATTAACCTGAATATTAGCCTGATTATAGCTTTCCATAAAATCTGTAAATTCTAATAAACTAATATTTCTCTTTTGAAAATTGGTTAAGATTCCATTATAAACAGCTTCAAAATCAGAATTTACGGTTGGTTTAATAACCGCATAGTTTTTTCGGGATTCTTCCCATTTATTCCATGCAGCTGTAATTTCTGTTTCGAGCTGGAGACCAAAATTTTGCTTTTCTATTTTGGATTGCGCTAAAACAGCTTGGGCATTTTTAATGTTTCCCTTATTTTTGTTCCAGAGAGGAAGCGGAATTCCAATTGTTAAATTCGATTCCTTATTAAAAGCACCACCTCGCTGATCGTAGTTTGCACCCAAAGTAAGATCTGGAACAGAAAGTGATTTCTGCCATTTTAGATTCAGTTCATTTGCTTCAATTTCTTTTTGTTTTGCCAAATAATCCGGACGATTGGCGATGGCATCATCTTCAAAAGATTTTAAATCAAAAGGAATAATTTTTAAGTATTTATTGAAATCATCTTTAGAAACATCAGGAATAATAGTTTCCGTTGAATTCAGCAATAATTTTAAATTGGCTTGTTCTTCAATACTGCTGTTCACGACTTCCATGCGTTCATTTTTAAAATTCAGATATAAAGATTGCAGACGTACGGCATCTCTTAACGGAATATTTCCTTTTTGAACCTGGATCGTATACGAGTTAATTAAGTCTTCAATATGAACCAGCTGTTTGTCTGTTATTTCTAAACTTTTTGTGTTGTAGTAAACCGTATAAAAACTCTGACGCAATTGTAATTTTAGTGTCCTCAGTAAATCATTAAATTGAAGTTCGGCTAGCTGCTCATTGGTCTGAGCCAGTTTTACCTCATTACGTTTTTTGCCGCCCAAATAAATTAATTGTTCGATGCCAAATGATTTTTGTCCTTCTTTTCCAATATCAAGGAATTTATTCCTGTCGGAGTTGTAAGCATTTAATTCTGAGGTAAGCATCGGATTATCCCATATTCGAGCCTGAATGGTCATTGCTTTTGCGGCATCAATATTATAATGAGAGGCGAGCAAAAAAAGATTGTTTTTAAGAAACTGGCTCTCACAATCTTGAAGGGTAACTGTTTTTTGAGCCAAAACTACCTGATTAAGCAGTACAAGTAGTAAGAATGCAAATAGTTTTCTCATTGTATCTATTTTATTTTGTACAAATATGCTATCAACAGACTTTAAGAGTGCTTAAAATCTACCTTAAAATTAGCTTAAAATAAAATATTAATGAAAGAATATTTGGAATAAATTTTCCTTATCACTTGGTATACTGTAAGTTATGGAAGATTTATGAAGAGTTAAAATTCGGTGTACAATACGTAATCCTAAACCAAAGCCAGATTTTCCTTTAGAATTTTTTCCTCGCATAAAAGGCTGAAAAAGATTCTTTTGTTCAGCTTCGCTTAATGTTTTTCCTGTATTCAAAACAGAAATTACGAGTTGATTTTTCAGCGTGCTTATTTTTACCAATGCTTGTTTATTGTCTGAATAAATGCAGGCATTTTTTAAAACATTTACTAAAGCGATTTCCAAAAGGTTTTTGTTACCTTTTACTTCTAATGCCGTATCTAAATTGTCACTTTCTTCAATTTCAAATAAAATAACAAATTCAGGAAAGCTCTTCTTTAAATTTTCAATAGCAGAAAACAGAACTTCATCCATTCTCTGAATCTCATTGTCTTCTGTATTTTTATTATCTATTTTGGATAATATTAGCAGCGAATTAATTAGTTCCGTTAAATGATTTACATCTGATAGAATAGTGGTTAAGAACGTTTTTTCTTTAGCAGAAGTAGAAGAGTCTGTAATCGTATTCTCGATTTGAGAAGTTATTCTTGATAAAGGTGTTCGAAGTTCGTGTGAAGCGTGAGCCGTAAACTCTTTTTGTTTTTGATAGGAAATCTCGATTCGATCCATCATGAAATTAAATTCATTTGCAATCAGATCAATTTCATCCTTATTGCTTTTTGAAGCAATCCGGGTATCAAGATTATTTTCGTTTATGTTTTTTATTTTTTGGTGGAACAAACGCAGCGGATTCATTGCTTTTTTAACCATAAACGAAGTTAAAACCCAGCAGATACAGGTAAATAAAATATAGGATACAATTAAAGTATATCGTAAAAAGAGCAGTTTTCTTTTTCCGTAATCATCAGTTGCAGAAATTAAGGCATAAAAATCTTTGTCTTTTGTATCATAGAAAACGCCATAAACTTCATAATCGCCTTGTTGTTTAAAAAATGTTTTATGCTTTTTAAGGTATTTTAAATCTTCGACAGACCAATTAATTTTAGCATCATCTATACTGCTGTAGATGAGTTTAAAATGAGAATCAAAAACCAAAGTCTTTTCATCATACAATTTATTGATGGAATTTTGATCGATCATTTTCAGAAGCTGATCGTCAACTTCTTTAACATTGACTAAAAGTTTAATGTTCGAAAGTGCTTTTATCTCTAATCGATCACGAAATTCTTCTTTTCTAAAATTAGAATATAAAACAAATATCACAGTAGAAGCCAATCCGAAAAGGATTGTAAAAAGTAAACTTACCAAAAGTGATATTCTGTTTTTTAAAGTCATTCTTCACTGCTTAAATAATATCCATAACCAATTTTGGTACGAATAAGCTTTATTTCATGGTCTTTATCAATTTTTTTTCGAAGGAAATTAATGTAAACTTCAATCGTATTCTGATTAGTTTCAATATGATAATCCCAAAGTTTCTCGGCAATAAATTGTTTAGATAAAACTTTTCCTTTGGCATGTGCCAAAATTAAAATCAGTTTAAACTCTTTTGGAGTAAGTTTGATTTCTCCGCCAGAGCGAAAAACCTTCATTTCTTCTTCCAGAATTTCGAGATCTTCAATGACAATTTTCTTTTCTGTTTGCTGCGGAATTTCTTTTCTCCTTAATAAGGATAAAATTCGGGCAAATAATTCGTCAAAATGAAAAGGTTTAATCAGGTAATCATCGGCACCATTATCAAAAGAAGCAAGTTTATCTTCAATTTCGCTAAAAGCCGTCAGCATAATTATTGGCGTTTTTTTGTCGGTTTCCCGAATACCTTTGCAAACCTCAATTCCATTTTTACCAGGAACATTAATGTCAAGAATAATTAAATCGTAATAGTATGGAATGTATTTTTTTAATAATAATGAACCATCATAATAAGGTATACACTCGAATTCTTTGTTTTTAAAGAATGCGGAAATTTCTTTGGATAAAGTAAAATCGTCTTCGAGCAGTAAAATTTTCATGGATTGTTTTTTTATAAATTCGGCCGTCAAAACAACCGAATTTATGCTTTGTTATTTAAAATAAGAGAACGTCTGATTGTTTTCAATTTTCAGCAAAGATTCATAAATAAGCTGAATCACATTTTCAACATCTTCCCTGTGAACCATTTCTACGGTAGTATGCATATATCTCAAAGGTAACGAAATCAATGCCGATGCCACGCCGCCGTTACTGTAAGCAAAAGCATCAGTATCTGTTCCTGTAGCTCTGGATGTTGCATGTCGCTGAAACGGAATTTTCTTTTCTTGGGCAGTATCAATAATTAAATCACGAAGTTTATTTTGAATTGCCGGTGAATAGGCAATAACAGGACCTCTTCCCATTTTTAAATCACCTTCTACTTTTTTATCAATCATTGGAGTAGTGGTATCGTGGCAGACATCAGTTACAATAGCGACATTTGGTTTAATGGTATGGGCAATCATTTCTGCACCACGAAGACCAATTTCTTCCTGAACCGAGTTTACAATATATAGACCAAAAGGCAGTGATTGCTTATTTTCGTGCAGTAAACGAGCAACTTCGGCAATCATAAAACCACCCATTCTGTTATCAATAGCGCGACAAACAAATTTATTGCCGTTTAAAATCATAAATTCATCAGGATATGTAATTACACAGCCTACATGAACTCCCATTGCTTCAACCTGTTCTTTGGTTTCGCAGCCCAGATCAATAAATATATTGCTTAGTTTTGGAATCTCCTCTTTATCTCTTAAGCGGGTATGAATCGCCGGCCATCCAAAAACACCTTTTACAATCCCTTTTTTAGTATGAATATTAACTCGCTTAGAAGGTGCAATCTGATGATCTGAACCACCATTTCTAATTACATACAACAAACCGTCATCAGTAATATAATTTACATACCATGAAATTTCATCGGCGTGACCTTCAATTACAACTTTAAATGGTGCCTCCGGATTAATCACTCCAACGGCTGTCCCGTATGTGTCTGTAATAAAAGTGTCAACATAAGGCTGTAAATAATTCATCCAAAGTTTTTGTCCTTCGCTTTCATAACCTGTTGGCGAAGCATTATTTAGATAGCTTTCCAGAAAAGCGATAGAAGTGTCATTTAAGATAGATTTTGTACTCATAAAAAATTTTTTCGCTAAATTATAAATTTGGTATTAGAGTTGCGTATAAATATATAATTTTACATTTAAATTAAGACTCTATGAGATTTACAAGTATTTTGTTTTTACTATTAATTGCATTTACAGGTCAGGCCCAGGTTACTCCAAAAGAAAATCAGGAAATGGGTTACATATTAACAGAACAGGATTCTATTCTGAATGATACAATTCAGCTGCCTGAGATAATTATTTCAAAAGGAGAGAAGATGAGTGCCGAAGAAATGAAGCAGTTCCAGATTCTCCAAAACAGAGTCTACAAAGTATATCCTTACGCAAGATTGGCAGCCGAACGTTTGACAGCTCTGAATAATGGAATGGCAAGATTGAAAACTAATCGCGAAAAAAAGAAATATTTTAAAATTGTCGAAGATTACCTTAATAATGAATTCGAAGACCGTCTAAAAAAATTATCCCGTAAACAAGGACAGATTCTTGTAAAACTGGTTCACCGACAAACCGGAAAAACAACCTACGAATTAATAAAGAATTTAAAAAGCGGTTTTAAGGCCTTTGTATCAAACACAACTGCCAATTTATTTGATATAAGTTTAAAGGAAGAATATAAACCGTATACGATAAATGAAGATTATTTAATCGAAACAATTTTGGTTCGGGGATTTGAGTCTGGCAGACTTTTAAATCAAACTCCTGCAAATCCGGTAAATTATAACAATCTAATGCAGCATTGGGAAACAAAAGCAAAAGAACTCAAAAAATAATATACCTTATATAGTATAAATAACCCGACAGTTCTCTAAAATCTGTCGGGTTTATTTTTATACATATATATATGTATAAAATCCTGATCGAATCCAATTTTCGGTAGAGACGCACCGCAGTGCTTCTTATTCACAGTGTAATTCACTATTATTATATAAGAATAAAAGTTTGTGAGGCTGATTGAATTCGAAACCAATAATAAGGAGCTTTTTCCCGCTATTCGCTCCAATCTTTTATTTTGAACCCCAAAATAAAAGGACTTCCGCTTCTATCGGGGCTAGTGGAGTTGTTTTTAAGAGTTTTTTCGATAACAAAGCGATAAAACTGAGTTTTGAAAAACGGTTTATTTGTTTAGAAAAGGGCCTCAGGGATTGAAAACCTGATAAAAACGGTGCGGAAAAAGCCCGGCAAACTATCAAAAGTACAATGCAGTGCAGAAAAACCTGACAAATGGTAAAAAAAGTTTGTGCTGTAAAAATTGTGTTATCAGGGAGTTAAGAAATAAAATCA
>NZ_LMJB01000006.1 GCF_001429765.1 Flavobacterium sp. Root901 | reverse complement strand
TCTTAAGGTGGTTATTGCGGCGGGGCTCACCTCTTCCCATCCCGAACAGAGAAGTTAAGCCCGCCTGCGCAGATGGTACTGCAGTTATGTGGGAGAGTATGTCGTCGCCTTTCTTTTTAAAAACCCTGTTTCCAAGAAACGGGGTTTTTTATTCTAATTTTTAGTTATTAGTGTAACTAAATAAGGTACCTTAGCTCAGATGGTAGAGCAATGGACTGAAAATCCATGTGTCCCTGGTTCGATCCCTGGAGGTACCACAATAAAATGCTCGGATGGTGAAATTGGTAGACACGCTGGACTTAAAATCCAGTGAACAGCAATGTTCGTGCGGGTTCAAGTCCCGCTCTGAGTACTAGAAACTTCAATTAGCAAAGCTAATTGAAGTTTTTTTTTGGATAAAACTAAAATTTTTAATATTTAGGATAGATTTGTATTAATTATAATTTTTATATTTTTACAGTGCTTATTGAATTTTAAAAATTATCTATAATCGTGCAAAACGTTTTTCTTAAAGAAGATTGTGATCAATTTATTAACAGAATAAATGAGCTTAAGTCAGATTCTCAACCACTTTGGGGTAAAATGTCTGTTAGCCAAATGCTTGCGCATTGTAACGTTACGTATGAAATGGTTTATGATAATATTCATCCCAAACCAAATTTTTTGATAAAACTTTTATTGAAATTACTGGCTAAGAATAAAGTTGTAAGCGAAAAACCTTATACAAGAAGTCTTAATACAGCTCCACAATTTATTATAACTGGTGACTGTAATTTTGCATTGGAAAAGAACAGACTTATAAATTATTTAATTAAAACTCAGGAATTAGGAGAAAATGAATTTGAAGGAAAGGAATCTCTTTCTTTTGGGAAATTAACATCTAAGGAGTGGAACAATATGTTTGCAAAGCATTTAGATCATCATTTTAAACAATTTGGAGTATAACTAAAAAAACGTTTTTATTATGAAAACTTATTTTATACTATTTTTTCTACTGTTGGGATTAGTTACAGACGCACAGAAACAAGAAGTTCAAAAAACTATTGAAATATTTTTTGAAGGTTTTCATCTAAGAGATTCTGTTAAAATAAAATCGGTTTGTGCTGATAAAATGATTTTGCAGTCGATTAATGAAAGTGTTTTAAAAGGAAATAAATTATCTGATGAAACAGCAAAAGAGTTTTATAAATCAATTGCGTCGATTCCTTCAAACATGAAATTTCAAGAAAAAATATTGAGTTATAATATCCAGATTGATGGCTCAATGGCACATGTCTGGGCACCTTATGAGTTTTATATTAATGATAAATTAAGCCATAAGGGAGTAAATACCTTTACACTGTTTAAAGAAAAAGACTTTTGGAAAATTATTTACTTAATTGACACAAGAAGAAAGTAGTTTAATTTCTTTGAACTACGACCGTGTTATAATAAAGACAAATATCAGTCAAAGGGCACTCTTCGCATTTTGGTTTTGGTCTGCATATTTCTCTTCCTAAAAATGAAATGGCCATTCCTATTTCTGACCAAATATTTTGTGGTAGAACCTGCATTAAATCTTTTTCTACTTTATTACCATCTTTACTTTCTTTGATGATTCCAATTCTTGGAGCTACTCTTATTACATGTAGGTCGGCAATAATTCCTTCAGCTGGTTTATTGGTTTCTCTTAAAATAACATTTGCAGATTTCCTTCCAATTCCTTTTAAAGCAGTTAGGGCTGACATGGTAGAAGGAATATTTTTATCGTCTTTTAGTTCTTGAGCAATTTCTAAAAGCCATTTAGCTTTAGTTGCATGGTTTCGTACCTTACTTATGTACGGCATGAATGTTTCAAAATCTGTTTTAGACAGACTTTTTAAATTTGGAAATTTTTCAAATAAAGCCGGAGCAATATTATTAATATTAGCGTCTGAGTCCTGAGCTGAGAGAACAACCATTACTAATAACTGATAAGTGCTATGATAATTGAGAGGATGCTGCCTGCCTTTGTACTTCTTTAAAATGGGCTTCAACTTAGCTTCCCAGTTTGATGATTCTCCAAATAAATCCATTTTTAGCTTTCTTTATTTTTGATTTTTAAATAGTTATCTCTTATAAAGTTAACTGATTTTAATGAATTCTAAAGTCTTTTTTATGACATTTTGATTTCCTAGAATTTTTCTGTGTCCAAGTCCTTCGGTTAAAAATAAAGTACCATTTTTTAAATTTTGATGAATATGGATTCCTGCTTTAACCAAAACTTCAGGATCATCATGATCATGAATTACTAAAACCGGAATTTCAATTTTTTGTGCTGCCTTGTAAGCTGTAAAATCATCCATTTTTACCTGATATTTTTCTTCAAAAAAGTTTTTAAGTAAATTACTGATTTCTTTTTTCAGTCCGAGTTTAAAAATAAATTCATCCAAAATATCCTGTACAATATCACCACTTCCAATAATTACGGCTTTCTTTACGTTGAGACCATCTTTTGTGGCATTTAAAACAGACATTCCTCCTAATGAGTGTCCAATTGCAATTTCAAAAGGCCCAAATTGTTTTTCTATTTCCAGTATTGAATCTATAAACTCAGACATTATTGTCGTTTTTCCTTCAGATTTTCCATGAGCAGGTGCGTCAAAACTAATAGTTGAATATCCATTTTGCAAAAGCTCATCGGCTATTTTGAATAACTGTGTTCCTCGTCCTGACCATCCGTGTACTAAAAGTATTTTACGTTCGCTACTCCCATATTTGTAAGTGACAATGCTTTTTTTGATTGCCGGAACGTAAATTTTTTTCTGTACGCTTTTACGATCCATTTCAAATTCTCGTTTTGGAATTTTATGTTTTATTGGTGTGGTAAAAATTCTTGCTGCAAATTTTGTAACCAATTTGCTGGATATATAAGAGAAGATTTTGGCAGATATTATAATTATCTGCGGAATTTTTAATGATTTAGTAGGATTAATTGCCTTTTTTGCCATTTCAATAAAACTTATTTTGAAGCTAAACTTTGCTTATTTTTTGCTAAATTTAAAAAACATAAAAATAGCATATTAATGATTGTTTCTTAAAAAATAATCACAAATAAATTTCTGAATGGAAATCTTTCATATTAGTGCAGAATGTTATCCGATGGCTAAAGTTGGCGGACTTGCCGATGTAGTTGGTGCCCTGCCAAAATATCAAAATAATGCTGGCCATGAGGTTAGAGTTGTAGTTCCGGCGTATGATACAAAATTTAAAAAAGAGAATGACTTTACGCTTGTTCATTCGGGGACAATTAAATTAGGAAGTTTCAATTTTCCTTTTAGTGTATTAAAGGAAAACAAGGATAAATTAGGATATGAATTATACCTCATAGAAATTGATGAATTGTTTAATCGATCAAATGTATACGGTTATGAAGATGATATTGAACGATTTTTATCTTTTCAAATTGCAACTTTAGATTGGATTATTACCCGAAATACAGTTCCGGATATTATTAACTGCCACGACCATCATACAGGATTAATCCCGTTTTTAACTCAGTTTGCTTATAAATATGAAAAGTTAAAAGATCTAAAAAGCGTTATAACAATTCATAACGGATTATATCAGGGATGGTTTGGTTTTGACAAACTATTTTACCTGCCGGAATTTGATTTGAAACATGTTGGATTTTTAGAATGGAATAATGCGATTAATTCACTTGCTGTTGGCGTTAAATGTGCTCAGGCCGTAACTACAGTTTCTCCGAGTTATTTAGATGAAATTAATTACGCCGCAAATGGTTTGGAAAGTTTATTCCAAACTGTTCGAAATAAATCGAAAGGAATTTTAAACGGAATTGATATTGAAGTATGGAATCCCTTAAAAGATCAAATGATTGCAGCAAATTATTCGATTGAAAATTTTGAAACAGGAAAACAGAAAAATAAAGAGAAGTTATGCGAGCAGTTTGAACTTGATCCTTCTAAACCATTATTTAGTTTTATTGGGCGTTTGTTTGAAGAAAAGGGAGGAGATTTGCTTCCACAAGCTTCTGCATTAGCATTGTCAGAAAATTTTGAAAATATTAATATTTTAATTTTAGGTTCCGGAAACTCAGAAATCGAATCCCAGCTCACACAATTACGTGATGACTATAAAGGAAATTACAATGTTTTTATTGGCTATAATGAAGAATTAGCCCATTTAATATACGCAGGTTCAGATTATATTTTAATGCCTTCGAGAGTAGAACCATGCGGGTTGAATCAAATGTATGCAATGCGTTATGGAACAATACCAATTGTTAGAAGAACTGGAGGTTTACGAGATACGGTTATTGATTTTGGCGACGAAGGAAACGGAATCTGCCATGATCAGGCTTCGGTTGGAGACATCTGTTATTCTATAAATCGTGCTGTAAAACTGTACAATGATAAAATTAATTTTAATAAAGTTTTAAAAAGAGGAATGGAAGCAGACCATTCCTGGGAAAGTGTCTGCCAAGAATATATTGAGATATACAACCTAATAATTCAGAAAAATGAAATTTAAAAAGAAAAACGTAGTTGCTATTATTTTAGGAGGAGGACAAGGATCACGTTTGTTTCCGTTAACTGAAACAAGATCAAAGCCGGCTGTTCCGATTGGAGGAAAATACCGTCTGGTCGATATTCCCATCTCAAATTGTATCAATTCTGATATTTTTAAAATATTTGTTTTAACACAGTTTAACTCTGCGTCTTTAAATGCACATATAAAAAACACTTTTAATTTTAGTATTTTCAGTCAGTCGTTTGTCGATATTTTGGCTGCAGAACAAACTCCTGACAATCCAACCTGGTTTCAGGGAACTGCAGATGCTGTTCGTCAGTGTATGTCTCATTTTTTGAAACATGACTTTGACCACGCTTTAATTCTTTCGGGAGATCAATTGTATCAAATGGATTTTAACGAAATGCTCGAAGCACATATTGCCGCTGATGCAGAAATTTCGATTGCAACTTTGCCGGTAAATGCTAAAGATGCACCAGAATTTGGAATCCTTAAAACCGATCATGAGAATAATATCCATGCTTTTATTGAAAAACCAGACGCTTCATTATTGCCTGAATGGGAATCTGAAGTGAGTGAACATATGCAGGAAAAAGGCAAAAAATATCTTGCGTCAATGGGAATTTACATTTTCAATAAATCGTTATTGGAAGAATTAATGGCGAATCAGGAAACTAAAGATTTTGGTAAAGAGATCATTCCGCAAGCTGTTGGAAAACATAAAATATTGAGTTATCAATATGAAGGGTACTGGACAGATATTGGAAATATAGAATCGTTTTTTGAAGCAAATATTGGTTTAACAGCTGATATTCCGGAGTTTAATTTATTTGATAACGAAAACAAAATTTTCACAAGACCAAGATTACTTCCTCCGTCTAAATTTAGAAATTCAATAATCAACCAGTCTTTAATTTCTGAAGGATGTATTATCAATGCCAAGGAAATAAAAAGTTCAGTAATTGGAATTCGTTCCAGAATTGGTGAAGGAACCGTTTTGGAGAATTGTTATGTTATGGGTAACGATTTTTATCAGGATATAGATGAAATGAACCATGACAGCAGCATCAACAAAATTCATGTTGGTATTGGTGAAAATTGTTTTATAAAAAATACTTTGGTAGACAAAAACGTTCGAATTGGAAACAATGTTCATATAAGCGGCGGAAAACATCTTGATAATTTTACAAACGAATTATACAGTATAAAAGACGGGATTGTTGTAATTAAAAAGGGCGTTACATTATCCGATAATTTCAGAATTGAATAATCTTAATAAATTCCAACACAAAAAATCCAAATTTAAATATTGCCTTAAAAACCAAATATGACCAAAGTAATCACACATTCCTTATTTACTGATTTTGATATCGATTTATTCAAAGCCGGAAAACACTTCAAATTATATGAAAAATTAGGAGCGCATTTAATAGAAGTGGATGGAATAAAAGGAGTTTATTTTGCTGTTTGGGCACCTACCGCACATTCGGTTTCTGTAGTTGGCGATTTCAATTATTGGACACAGGGAGAACATGTTTTAAATGTTCGCTGGGATTCGTCGGGAATTTGGGAAGGCTTTATTCCTAATATTTCTAAAGGAGCACTTTATAAATATAAAATCCAATCGAATATTAATGGAATTGTAACTGAGAAAGCAGATCCCTTTGCTTTATATTGCGAAAAACCACCACATACTGCTTCTGTAGTCTGGGATTTGGATTATAAATGGAAAGACGAAAACTGGATGCAGAATCGTAAACAAATCAATGCTTTAGATAAGCCATATTCTGTTTATGAAGTACATTTAGGATCCTGGAAAAGGGCAGATCATAACAAGTTTTTAAGTTATCTGGAACTGGCTGATGATTTAGTTAACTATGTAAAAGAAACTGGTTTTACGCATGTAGAATTTATGCCTGTGATGGAATATCCCTATGATCCTTCCTGGGGATATCAATTGACAGGATATTTTGCACCTACTTCACGATTTGGAAAACCACAGGATTTTATGGTTTTAGTCGATAGACTGCATCAGGAAGGAATTGGTGTAATTTTAGACTGGGTCCCTTCACATTTTCCGGATGATGCCCATGGTTTAGGCTATTTTGACGGATCACATTTATATGAACATCCGGATCGTCGAAAAGGGTATCATCCTGATTGGAAAAGCTTAGTTTTTAATTATGGAAGAAATGAAGTTCGTGCGTTTTTAATTAGTAATGCCGTTTTTTGGCTTCAAAATTATCATATTGACGGATTAAGAGTTGATGCTGTTGCTTCGATGTTATACCTTGATTATTCGAGAAAAGAAGGAGAGTGGGAAGCCAATATTTTTGGAGGAAGAGAAAATCTGGACAGTATAAGTTTTCTTAAAGAATTTAATGAAGTAATCTATTCTAATTTTGATGGAGTTCAGACTATTGCCGAAGAAAGTACTTCTTTTCCTATGGTGTCAAGACCAACATTTACGGGTGGTTTAGGATTTGGAATGAAATGGATGATGGGCTGGATGCACGATACTTTAAAATATTTTCAAAAGGAAACAGTATATCGAAAATACCATCAAAATGATTTGACTTTTTCAATGACATATGCCTTTACAGAAAATTTCATGCTTCCGTTTTCTCATGACGAAGTGGTATACGGCAAAAAATCTTTAATTTATAAAATGCCGGGTGACGAATGGCAGCGATTTGCCAATTTAAGATTATTATACGGTTATATGTTTACACATCCCGGCACAAAGTTATTGTTTATGGGTGCCGAATTTGGTCAAACCGGCGAATGGAATTTTGAGCAAAGTCTCGACTGGCATTTACTGCAATACGATTTCCATTCGGGAATAAAAAGATTAATTACAGATTTGAATAAGTTGTACAAAACATATCCTGCATTGTATGAAAAGCAATTTACAGGAGATGGTTTTGAATGGATTAATTATTCGGACCACCAAAATGCGGTTTTATCTTATATACGAAAAGGGAATAATGCTGATGAAAATGTTGTTGTAGTCTGCAATTTTACTCAGGTAGTACGAGAAAATTACAGAATTGGAGTTCCGCAAAAAGGCAAATTACAAGAGATTTTCAATACTGATGCTTCAATTTATGGAGGAAGCGATGCTGGAAACGAAAAATCTTTAAAAGTTGAAATCACTCCTTATGATGGAAGAGATTTTTCTGTTGAATTAATTTTACCACCTTTAAGTGTAACCGTTTATTCTTTCGTTTAAAAATCTGACAAATATTTTTTGCAGTATTGTTTTGTCATTTTATTGGTTTTAAATTACCGAATTATTGATTTTTTGAATGGTAATTTAATACTCAGTCAGAAAAAACGTTTTCGTGAATAAACCTTTTATTCATAGCCCTTTACTAACTTT
Organism: Flavobacterium sp. Root901; assembly: GCF_001429765.1. Taxonomy (GTDB): domain Bacteria; phylum Bacteroidota; class Bacteroidia; order Flavobacteriales; family Flavobacteriaceae; genus Flavobacterium. The sequence goes on along the minus strand of NZ_LMJB01000006.1, from coordinate 900,929 downwards.
TTTTGTATGTTTGAAAGACATTATTGTTATAATTAATTCATTGGCGGTATGATTACAAACACATCATTAGAATACAAAGGCGATTTATATCCATCAAAAATTATTTCGTACGAACACGAAGGAGATTCTATCTTTTTTAATACGGATAATAAAGTAATTTTAAAAGTCACTATTCTCAGAGACAGTTTGATTCGATTTCGCTTCACCACAAAAGGCTATTTCAGTAATGACTTTTCGTATGCAATTGATAAAACACAGCTTCATGGATATAATTTTCTTGAGCTTACAGAAGAAGAAACTTTTTTCCAAATCAGGACCAGCAAGGTAAAATGTAAGATCCAGAAAGCCGATTTACGTCTTACCATTTATGATTTAAATGATTTTCTAATTCTTGAAGATGAACTTGGTTTTCATTGGGAAGAAAGTTATGAATATGGCGGAAATATAGTAAAAATGAGCAAATTCTCTAAAGATGGAGAATGTTATTATGGTCTTGGAGATAAAGCAACTCAAATGAATCTTAAAGGTAAAAGAGTAGAAAATTTTGCCACAGATCAATATGCGTATCAAAAAGATCAGGATCCGCTTTATAAAGTGGTGCCATTTTATATCGGTCTTCATAACAAACAATCTTACGGAATTTTCTTTGATAATACCTTTAGGACTTTTTTCGATTTTTGTCAGGAAAGACGAAATGTGACCAGTTTTTGGGCAGAAGGCGGAGAAATGAATTATTATTTTATCTACGGCCCGCAAATGCAGGACGTCGTAACGACCTATACTGATTTAACCGGAAAACCGGAGCTACCGCCGCTTTGGGTTCTCGGCTATCATCAATGCAAATGGAGTTATTATCCGGAAAGTAAAGTAAAAGAAATCACATCAAAATTTAGAGAACTTAAAATACCCTGTGATGCTATTTATCTGGATATCGATTATATGGAAGGATTTAGATGTTTTACATGGAATAAAAACTATTTTCCTGATCCAAAAAGAATGGTTGCCGAATTAGCCGAAGACGGTTTTAAAACAGTTGTCATTATAGATCCGGGAATAAAAATCGATAAGGAGTACTGGGTTTACAAAGAAGCTTTAGAAAAAGATTATTTCTGCAAAAGAGCTGATGGTCCTTATATGAAAGGTAAGGTGTGGCCTGGAGAATGTAATTTTCCGGATTATACAAATCCCGTAGTCAGAGAGTGGTGGGCCGGATTATTTAAAGAATTAATTGCAGATATTGGCGTTAAAGGAGTTTGGAATGATATGAATGAACCGGCTGTTATGGAGGTTCCAAATAAGACTTTCCCAATGGACGTGCGCCATGTTTACGACGGAAATCCATGCAGTCACAGGAAAGCACATAATATTTACGGAACACAAATGGCAAGGGCAACTTATCATGGTGTTAAGCGATTTGCTTATCCAAAACGACCTTTTGTGATTACAAGATCAGCATATTCCGGTGCGCAGCGCTATACATCTTCCTGGACAGGAGATAATGTAGCAACCTGGGAACATTTATGGGTTGCCAATATTCAGGTGCAGAGAATGTCAATTTCTGGAATGGGATTTACGGGTTCTGACATTGGAGGATTTGCAGAACAGCCAACGGGAGAGTTATATGCACGCTGGATTCAGTTAGGAGTTTTCCATCCGTTTTGCAGAACGCACTCTTCCGGAGATCACGGAAATCAGGAACCTTGGGCTTTTGATGAAGAAGTAATCAACATTACAAGAAAATTTGTCAGCCTTCGTTATCAGTTATTACCTTATTTATATACTATGTTCTGGCAGTATATTGAAGAAGGGGTTCCGATGCTGAAACCTCTGGTTTATTATGATCAGGATGACACACAAACCCATTATCGTAATGATGAATTTATCTTTGGAAACCAAATATTAGTATGTCCGATTTTGGAACCAAATGCTGTAGGCCGACGCATGTATATTCCAAGAGGTGAGTGGTATAACTATTGGACAAACGAACTTTTTATTGGAGGAAGAGAAATATGGATTGATACCAAATTTGATGAAATTCCGGTTTTTGTAAAAGCTGGAGCGATTATTCCAAAATACCCGGTTCAGCAATATGTTGGAGAATTAGAATTTGATGAGCTGACGCTTGATGTGTATTACAAAAATGGTAAAGAACAATCAGCAGTTTATGAAGATGCGCAGGACGGTTATGATTATAAAAAAGGACGTTTCAGCCATTTATCATTACGAACTATTGGAAAAGAAAAAGAATTAATAATCCAGCTTCATAAAGAAGGAAAATACGAAACACCGTATTCAAAATATAAAATTAATTTAATAGGACTGCCTTTTAAAGTTACAGAAATAGAAATCGATAATGAAAAGGTTGAATTTGATAAATTTACTTTCGAATTAAATAATTTTTTAATAGTTGATAAAGAGTTTAATGAACTGCATATCGTAGGTGATAAGTAAAATTGTGATAGCGTTTGAAATAATTATGTAAGATTTTAAGTAATATAAATTGTATTTTTGTGTATGTTTAAAATTTTAAGATCATGAAAAAACATTTAATTTCAGGCCTTTTTGCTGTTGTTTTAGTATGCAGCTGCGCAACAAATCCAATTACCGGAAAACAAAATCTAAATTTTGTTTCTAATAGTGAATTATTTCCATCTTCATTTCAGCAATACAATCAGTTTTTATCTGAAAATAAAGTAATCACCGGAACTGCAGATGCAAAACGCGTAGAAACTGTTGGATACAAAATTAAGGCAGCAGCAGAAAAATATTTAACCTATTTAGGACAATCACAATATTTAAAAGATTATCGCTGGGAATATAAACTGGTAGATAATAAAGAAGTTAATGCCTGGTGCTTGCCGGGAGGAAAAATTGTTGTTTACTCAGGAATTTTGCCAGTTACACAAAATGAATCCGGTTTAGCAACTGTTATGGGGCACGAAGTATCGCATGCATTGGCTAATCACGGGGCACAAAGAATGTCAGCTGCACAATTGCAGCAAATTGGCGGAGTAGCTTTAGATGCAGCCACAAGCGGTAAGTCTGAATCTACACGACAAATATTTGCTCAGGCTTACGGCCTTGGTTCAGAAGTAGGGGTAATGCTTCCTTTTAGCAGAAGCAATGAAAGCGAAGCAGATAAAATCGGCTTAACTTTAATGGCTATTGCAGGTTATAATCCGGATGATGCTGTAGCGTTTTGGAGTAGAATGTCTGCCAAATCTGGCGGTGGATCAACTCCTGAGTTTATGAGTACACACCCTTCTGATGCTACCAGAATAGCTAATATTAAAGCTTTAGTGCCAGAAGCAAGAGCGATTGCGCTAAAAGTGGGTACAATCAAATAAAAAATATTTAAAATATAAAAAAAGCTATTCGTTTGAGTAGCTTTTTTTATGCCCGGAATTGTTTATAATTTATTAATAAACGATTTAGATAAATTATATTTGATTATCGCAAAAAATAGATAAATTCGTAGCGCATTAACAAAACCATTTCTATGAAAAACCTACAAAAAGGAGACAAGAAATTATTAAATGCCTGGGCATTTTATGATTGGGCAAATTCAGTTTATACGCTTACAATTGCTTCGGCAGTATTTCCAATTTTTTATGAAGCATTATTTGCAAAACGCGATCATTATATTGATGTATTCGGGATGCATTTAAAAAACTCTGCATTAATTAGTTTTATAACTGCAGCGGCTTTTATGGTTGTTTCTTTTATTTCACCTTTACTATCCGGAATTGCAGATTACGTTGGAAATAAAAAGTCTTTCATGAAGTTTTTCTGCTATTTGGGAGCCCTTTCCTGCATGGGATTGTACTGGTTTGATTTAGAAAATATTTATGTTGGACTCATCTTTTACTTTTTAGGATTATTAGGTTACTGGGGAAGTTTGGTTTTTTATAATTCCTATCTTCCGGATATTGCTTTTGAAGAGCAGCAGGACAGAATTAGTGCCAAAGGATATTCAATGGGATATATAGGAAGTGTGCTTTTGCTGATTATTAATTTAATGATGATAATGAAACCGGACTGGTTTTCAATCGAAGGGCCGGAACCGGCTATGAAAGCCATGAGATATTCTTTTATAATGGTAGGAGTCTGGTGGATTTTATTTAGTCAGTATACCTATTACTATTTACCAAAAGGAAGAAAAGAAACCGGAGCAAAGCTAACAAAATCTGTTGTTTTTAACGGTTTTAAAGAATTGAAAAAGGTTTGGGTCCTATTAAATGACAATGTTCCTTTGAGACGATATTTAGGAGGTTTTTTTGTTTCAAGTATGGCGGTACAAACCGTAATGCTTGTAGCGACTTATTTTGGAGCGCAGGAAATCCAGTGGACTTCAAAAGAAGAAAGTACAATTGGTTTAATAATTTGTATTTTATTAATTCAGCTGGTGGCGGTTTTGGGCGCGGTTTTAACTTCTCGTGCTTCAGAAAAATATGGAAATATTCCAACCTTGATTTTTATTAATGCTATATGGGCTGTATTTTGTGCTTTGGCTTATTTTATAACCCTTCCAATGCATTTTTATGTTATGGCAACTATTGTAGGATTTGTAATGGGAGGAATTCAGGCTTTATCACGTTCAACATATTCAAAGTTACTGCCTGAAACAGAAGATACAGCTTCATTTTTTAGTTTTTATGATGTTGCTGAAAAAATAGGAATTGTAATAGGAATGTGCGTTTACGGAATTATCGATCAGATTACAGGAAGCCCGCGTGCTGCGATTGTTATTCTGGCTGTTTTCTTTGTAACGTCTATTTTTCTTTTGAGAAGAGTTCATAAAAAAGACGTTTCAAATTAATGAAACGTCTCTGATACCAATATCACGAATTGCAGGATTATTGATTGATGATGATTTTGAAATTCGTGATATTTTTTTACTAATACATTAACCTTTTGTAATATTTCCTGAACCGGAAACTTTTACGTCACGCTTTTCCGGATTTCCTAAATATTTAATATTTCCGGAACCTGCTACTCTTGCCGTAAGACTTTCATTTGAGCTTACTTTTGTGTTTCCGGAACCAGAAACATTGGCAATAACATTTTTAGATTTTAAGTCGGCTGCATCAATATCGCCGGAACCTGAAAGTTTTGTCGTAAAATTATCAGCTGTGCCTTTTAAATTGATGTTACCGGAACCGCTGACATTCAAATCTAAATTATTTGTATCAATTGGCAGATTAAAATCGCCTGAACCCGAAAGTTTTACAGATAAATTATCACATTTAATAATATCTTTAGACTGAACATTTCCTGATCCTGAAAGGCTTAATTGAGAAACTTTATCAAATGGAACTACAACTTCAATTGTTTTGGATGGACGAATGTTTGTCGATTTTTCAACATAAATTTTCAATGTATTTTCTTCTACTTCCACTTTAACATATGACAATAAATTTTCTTCACCTTTAATAGAAATTTTACCTTCTTTTCCGGCAACAAGATTTACATCAAAAGAACCAGAAACCTTAATTCCGTCATAATCGCCGGTTGTTCTTGTTTCACTAACTATTTTGCCATTTCCTTTAATTTTATTTTGAGCGTTGGCAGTAAAACTTAACAGAAATACTGTGCAAACTAAAAGTAGAATTGATTTTTTCATCGTTTTTGATTTTTTAAATGATTGATTAATTTTTTACTAATGATATATTTCCGTAATTAGAGGTAACATTGATTTTGTTTTGTCCTCTTTTCTTATAATAACCACTGATTCTTTTGCTGTTGCTTTTGACTTCACTTGTTGTTATATCTAAATTATTATCGTGTCTAATGCCTGTATATCTTCCAGAAATATCAAAGTCAAAAGCATAATTGGTATTATATCCTAAAGAAACATCTGTATATCCTGAATTAACAATAATGTTTCCGGCTTTTTCATTAATTGTTCCAATACTGATTTTGCTGTAATTTGTATCAAAATTTAAGCTGTTGGAAATTTCACCAATTGTAATGGTCAGATAATTTCCGGATCCAGATAATGAATTGATTTTTTGAAATTTAAAAGTTCCGTAATTGCATTCATATTTAATGTTCTGGCCGTCATTTAAAGTAACATCAGTATAATTGGCATCAAGATTAAGATTTCCTGAATCATTGATTCTCAGACCTGAATATCGGGCATCAATAACGCCGTTTTTAATATAGTCAACACTTGAATTTTGGCAGTAAGCAATCTCAATTCTGTTGCTCGCTCCGTTTAGCCTTCCCAGTGTCACTTTTCCGTATTTACAGCTAATATCAGTTGTTGATTCTAAATTCAGGGCAGAAATATTTCCATATTTATTAATTAGTTTTACAGAACCATTTTTCGGAATTTTGATAGTATAATTAATCTCAAAACTGTTATTGCTTCCCCGGCTTTTAAGAGATGAATTTCCAATATTAGTTATCGCAGTCACTAAACTTTTAAGCGCTGTAATATCAATGTCAATGCTGTTTAAACGTTCGTTTACCCACGTTTCATTGGCGCCATTGACCTTAATCGTAATGTCAAGATCTATTTTATCTTCATCCCAGGTAGACACAGAGATATTTCCGTATTTGTTATCAATATCAATTCCGGCATTCGGGTTTACGATATACGTTTTTTTAATAGTTTTTTGTTTTGTGATATAAGTATCATCATTTGAAAACCCTAAAAAAGGAATCAAAAGCAATAAGATTAATAAATTATAATGTTTTTTCATTAGATGTGTTTTTTAAGTTTTCGTTTTCTTCAATTCGCTGTAAAACTGTCTGTAAAAAAGAAATTCTAGTTTGCAGGTTGCTTATCATAGCGTAAATAATCTGTTTGTTTTCTCCGTTTTTCTGAACCTCTTTAATGATTTTTTCATAATCGGCGTCAAAAACTTTCATTTGCTTTAAAGCATCATTTATAATTTGCTCATTTTCCGGAGAATTTTTTTCTTTTAATTTAACTAGCTCATTCTCAATTAAAATATTAAAGATCGAATCGGTGCGTTTGGTTTCTTTTGATGCAAATTTGAATTCTTTAGGTTTTTCATTGTTGTTATAAAAGAATGATATTCCTAAAAGCAGTGCTATCGAAGCAGCCATAGCCCAGCCGTAAAAATTCTTTTTCTTTTGCGGTTTATTATTTAATTTATTCAAGAAATCAATTTGATGATCCGGATTCATTTCATGAATATCCCACTGATTTTCAAACTTGTTAAATAGTTGATCTAATTCTTCATTTTCCTTTTTCATATTTCCTCTAATTTTTTTCGTAAACTTTCTTTCGCTCTGCTCAGCGTTGTTCTGCAGTTGGCATAACTAATATTTAAGATTTCGCAGATTTCTTCCTGATCGTAACCTTCAATATAAAAAAGCGTAAGAACCATTCTGTAATTATCTTTCAGGCCTGAAATGGTATCCAGAACCTGTTTCACTTTAAGTGAGTTCAGGTCGATACTATCTGACAATACCGAATCGTTTTCCTCAATTTTAAAGAGCGTTTTGTTTAGGTCATCCATTTGAAAGGCATTGTTTTTCTTGTAAAAATCAATGCTATAATTAATGATGATCCTTTTGAGCCACGCACCAAACGCGACTTCCTGTTTATAATCGTTAATTTTTGTAAAAGCTTTCAAAAAACCTTCCTGCATGACGTCTTGTGCAAAATGCTCGTCTTTTACAATTCTGTAAGCTACGTTGTACATAGCTTTGCTGTAACGATTGTAAACTTCGAATTGTGCTTTCTGATTATTGGTTTTACAAAGCGCGATTAATTCTTCGATATTTTGATTAGTTATACTCAAGTAATGGTTGCTAGTTTTTTATAATGACTTTACTTTTTTTGGTTTGTTACAGTTTTGATAAAATTACTTTTATTTTTTTTGAAAATAATTTAATACTCACAACAGATGAAAATTTTTGAAGAATAAACATGTAAGATTTTTATTTCATTCGATAAAGTTTATATTTGCAGATAAATTAAATTAAGTATGAAAAAAAATAAGATTTTATTTCTTTTGTTTTTTGCAATAGCCGGTTTTTTGGGCTCGTGCAGTCAGGATTTTGATAATGGTTTGGATTTTTCTAATTCTGAAAATAATGGAAATGTAAATGAAAAAGCGGTTTTTACAGCTAAAGTTGGAGAAGAAGAATTTACTGCAAACGTTACAAATGCAATTGTATCAGATAATTATGTGGTTATAACTGGTGTTAGGTCTTCTAAAGGAGATTTAATCCAGATGATTTTACCAAGCAATAAAATAGGAACCTATACATGGGCAAACAGTCATGAAAATGCAGAAAGTTTTGTTCTGGCTTATGCTCAGGAGGTAGATGGAAACGGATTTATTAGTGCTTCAAACGAAGATGCTGCATTTTTGGGTGTACAAAATTATACAGACACTGCTATTATTAAAATTACTGCGGTAGATAAAACAAAAAAAACGATTTCAGGTACATTTCAATTTACAGGATTTAGAGAGACTGAAAATGATTTAACGGAGATAAAAGTAATTACAAATGGAACTTTTACAAATATATCCTACACAGAGGATATTCCTGCTGAAGATTCTGATAACATTTTGAAAGCAAAAGTCGACGGAGTTGATTTTATAAATGACAAAGTCGATGTAACTAGTGTAAGTGCAAGCGGAAGCAACCCGTACTATAGTGTAGTAGGAAAAAAGAATGATGGCAGTTCAAGTATTGGTTTAAAAATTAATAAATCATCTTCTGTTGGAACTTATCAGGTTTCGGGTAATGTATCGAATGAGGAAGGGGGACTTGTAAATGTAATTGGAGGTTATTACAGGGTAAATGACCTTTTGTATAATTCACAATCGGGTTCAATTACAATTACCTTAAAAACAGCATCAAACATTGAGGGAACTTTTAATTTTGTCGTTCAAAATTTTACTACAAACGATGAAAAGACAATAACAGGCTCTTTTAATATTAATATTGAAGATCTGGATTAACAAACTTTCGAAGAAATTAAATCCGCTTTGTGCGGATTTTTTTTGGTAATACAATTTGGTTTTATTAGTTTGGCTAATTAAATAGATTCACATATTCCATTCTTGGCATAGTGATTGTCTATTTTAAAGTTATATCTTGTAAATTAAATGTTTAGTTTATTTTTATTAAAAAATAATGAACGCTGGACCTTATTTACAAGTTGTATTAAACTTTTAATGACAAAAAGACTTATATATTATTATGTCAAATCATAAAATACTCACTATTGACAATCTGTCACTTCAAGAATTTGATTCAGAAGCAGAATTAATTCCATTATTAACTCCAGAAGACGAAGAGGAAATGAACAATGAGGAACTTCCTGTTTCCCTGCCAATTTTACCTTTAAGAAATACTGTTTTATTCCCGGGAGTTGTGATTCCAATTTCTGCTGGGAGAGATAAATCAATTAAACTGATTAATGACGCCAATGCCGGCGGAAAAATTATTGGTGTAGTTTCTCAAATTAATGAAGAAGACGAAGATCCGTCAAAAGACGATATTCATAAAATAGGAACCGTTGCACGTATTCTGCGTGTTTTAAAAATGCCTGACGGAAATGTAACGGTTATTCTGCAGGGAAAAAAACGTTTCGAAATTGACGAAGTTATTTTAGAAGAGCCATACATGACTGCAACAATTAAAGAAGTTGCAGAAGAACGCCCGGATGAAAATGACAGTGAGTTTACGGCTATTTTAGATTCTGTAAAAGAACTTGCCATTCAGATTATCAAAGAAAGCCCAAATATTCCTTCTGAAGCAACATTTGCCATTAAAAACATTGAAAGCCAATCGTTTTTAATCAATTTTGTTTCTTCAAATATGAATTTATCCGTAAAAGAAAAACAAGGTCTTTTATCGATAAATGGTTTAAAAGAACGCGCCTTAGAAACATTGCGATACATGAATGTTGAACTTCAAAAATTAGAATTGAAGAACGATATTCAGTCAAAAGTTCGTTTTGATTTAGATCAGCAGCAGCGTGAATATTTCCTTCACCAGCAAATGAAAACCATTCAGGAAGAATTGGGAGGCGTTTCGCAGGAAGAGGAAATGGACGAAATGGGACAGAAAGCGAAAACCAAAAAGTGGGACGAAAAAACGCAGAAACATTTCGAAAAAGAATTATCTAAAATGCGCAGAATGAATCCGCAGTCACCAGATTTTGGTATTCAGCGTAATTATTTAGAGTTGTTTTTAGAATTGCCTTGGGGCGAATATTCCAAAGACAAATTTGATTTAAAATTTGCCCAAAAGGTTTTGGATAAAGATCATTTTGGCCTTGAAGAAGTCAAAAAAAGAATGATTGAGCATTTGGCAGTTTTAAAATTGCGAAATGATATGAAATCACCAATTATATGTTTAACAGGACCTCCGGGAGTTGGTAAAACCTCAATTGGCCGTTCTGTAGCCGAGGCTTTAGGACGTGAATATGTACGTATTTCATTAGGCGGTCTGCGCGATGAAGCAGAAATTCGCGGACATAGAAAAACATATATCGGTGCAATGCCGGGAAGAATTATCCAGAGTTTAAAGAAAGCAGGAACATCAAATCCGGTTTTTATTTTAGATGAAATTGATAAATTATCAAACGGGAACAGCGGTGATCCATCTTCTGCATTATTAGAGGTTTTAGATCCGGAGCAAAACAATGCTTTTTATGATAATTTCCTGGAAATGGGTTACGACTTATCAAAAGTAATGTTTATTGCGACTTCCAATAATATGGGCGCTATTCAGCCTGCTTTGCGTGACAGAATGGAAGTTATCAAAATGTCTGGTTATACCATTGAAGAAAAAGTAGAAATTGCAAAAAGACATCTTTTTCCTAAACAGTTAGAAGCTCACGGATTAACGGCCAAAGATTTGACAATTGGTAAAAAACAATTAGAAAAAATTGTAGAAGGTTACACAAGAGAATCCGGTGTTCGTAATCTGGAAACAAAGATTGCACAGGTAATTCGTAATGCAGCAAAAGCTGTTGCAATGGAAGAGGAGTATAACAAAAAAGTTACCGACGAAGATATTATAAAAGTTTTAGGAGTTCCGAGACTAGAGCGTGATAAATACGAAAATAACGATGTTGCCGGTGTTGTTACAGGTTTAGCCTGGACAAGTGTAGGAGGTGATATTTTATTTATCGAATCTTTAATTTCTGAAGGAAAAGGTTCTTTAACAATTACCGGAAACCTTGGAAATGTAATGAAAGAATCGGCTACGATTGCGCTTGAATACATTAAGGCAAATGCTAAAAAGTTAGGTTTGGGTATTGAATTATTCCAAAAATATAATATTCACCTGCACGTTCCGGAAGGGGCAACGCCAAAAGACGGTCCAAGTGCGGGTATTGCAATGCTTACGTCTTTAGTGTCATTACTGACTCAAAAGAAAGTAAAGAAAAGTCTGGCTATGACCGGAGAAATTACTTTGCGTGGAAAAGTTCTGCCTGTTGGCGGAATTAAAGAAAAAATCCTTGCCGCAAAAAGAGCCGGAATTAAAGAGATTATTCTTTGCCATGAAAACAAAAGCGATATTGACGAAATCAAAGCTGAATATTTAGAAGGTCTTTCTTTTCATTATGTAAAAGAAATGAGCGAAGTTTTAGCAATAGCTTTAACAGATCAAAATGTTAAGAATGCTAAGACGTTGAAATAAATTCAATATTTTAAATTCCAATATTTAAATTCCAAATTCCAATCTAGGTTTTAAAACCTAAATTTTAAATTCCAAATTCCAATTTTACTATTGGGATTTGGAATTTTTTATTTTCATTTATCTATGATTTTTTTTGATTTTGGAATTTTTGAATGAAAGTTGTTTTACTTTTATTTTTCCTGTATATAATTTTATATTTGTATTCGCGTTATTCCCACATAGGAACGCCACAAACAAATGTTAAAACACTATGTTTTATTTTTTATGATACTAATTTGTTCGGTTTCGTTCGGGCAGGTTGGAGGGCGCTACACCTATCAGTTTCTAAATTTAACAGCATCTCCGCGTCAGGCAGCTCTTGGCGGAAAAATTATTACAATATATGATGAAGATGTTAATCAGGCTATGTCTAATCCGGCAGTTCTGAATGAAGACATGGACAATCATCTTGCCTTGAATTATGGGAATTACTATGGAGAAGCTTCTTACGGAACGGCTTCATATGCTTATACGTATGACCGCCATTTGCAGACTTTTTATGCAGGGGTTAATTATATAAACTATGGTTCTTTTGAAGGTTATGATGAAAATGGTCAGGCAACATCTGATTTTACAGGAAGCGAAGGCGCATTATCTTTAGGATATGCTTACAACGTTCCTTTTACAGATCTTCATATTGGAGCAAATGCCAAATTAATAACTTCAACTTTAGAAAGTTATAATTCAATAGGAGGAGCAGTTGACTTAGGTTTTTTGTATGTGATTGAAAAAAATGATATAAACCTGGCATTGGTATTCCGTAATATTGGTACTCAGTTTACAACCTATTCGGGAATAAAGGAAAACCTGCCTTTTGAAATTACAGCTGGAGTTTCGCAGGAATTAGAACATGTTCCCATTCGCTGGCATCTAACTTTGGAAAACCTGCAGCAATGGAAAATAGCTTTTTCAAATCCTGTGAGGGGAGAAACCAATATTGACGGATCAACAAGCGAGGAAAAAATTTCATTTGTAAATAATGCTTTGCGACATGTTATATTAGGTGTGGAGCTTTTTCCAAAAAGAGCATTTAATCTGCGTTTAGGATATAATTTTAGAAGAGGGGAAGAATTGCGTGTTGAAGAACAGCGTAATTTTTCCGGAGTTTCATTAGGTTTTGGATTAAAAATGAATAAGTTAAAGTTTAATTATTCTTATTCCCGATATACATTGGCGGCAAATACGAGTCTTTTTGGGTTAGTTTTAAATTTCCAGTAATTAATATAAAATTATCAGGTTTACTTTTATTTACGACTTTAGGCTTCAAAACACTAATTTAAAGAATTTTCTACATTGGCAGAAGTCACGGCTGTCCAATGGTTAGGAGCAGTTTTTTAAAAAAATAGAAAAAATAATTGATAATTCTAAATCAAATATTCTTTTGGATATTTATTATTTAAACGATTCTTTTTAGATTCAAATACAGGCTTTTTATTGTCAGTCAGTGAAAAGCTTTTTTGCATTTTATTTGGATTGAAGGTCTGTAATAAGAAAAAGTTTGCTATTATTTGATATTCTATTTCAAGAGAAAGATGGCTACATTTGCATTAAATTAGATGAATTTATAAAGAAGTGATAGTCATGCATTGAAATTGAATTCATTACATTTTTAGGATAAAAATTAAAACATAAAAAATTGAGAAAAATAACTATTGCCATTGATGGTTTTTCATCAACAGGAAAAAGTACATTAGCCAAACAACTCGCAAAGGAGCTTGAATATGTATATGTAGATACAGGTGCTATGTACCGCGCTGTAGCTTACTTTGCAATGCAAAATCAGTTTATTGGTGCTGATTATTTTAATAAAGCAGCCTTGATAGAATCTTTGCCAAAAATTCAGTTAGAATTTAGATTTAACAGCGATTTGGGTTTTGCTGAAATGTACTTGAATGGTGAAAATGTTGAAAAACAAATCAGAACTATAGAAGTTTCTAATTTTGTGAGTAAAGTTGCCGAAGTGTCTGAAGTTCGTTCTAAACTTGTGGAACAACAGCAGGAAATGGGAACGAATAAAGCCATTGTTATGGATGGCAGGGATATTGGAACCGTAGTTTTCCCGAATGCCGAACTTAAAATTTTTATGACTGCAAGTGCAGAAACCCGTGCACAAAGACGTTTTGATGAATTACAGCAAAAAGGTGATAATGTGTCTTATGAAGATGTTTTGAAAAATGTAGTCGAAAGAGATTATATAGATACACACCGTGAAGATTCTCCTCTTATAATTGCCGAAGATGCTATTGAGATTGATAATTCTTACTTAAATAAAGAAGAACAATTTGCTGCTGTTTTGGAATTAGTAAATGATGTTGTTAAAATAGATTAATTTTTTGTATATATTATTTTTAATGGTAGTTTTACGACTTAATTTTTACTAAAAAGACAATTTCATTATATGGGAATTAAATTAAGACTGACTATTATGAATTTTCTCCAATTTTTTGTTTGGGGAGTTTGGTTGATTTCATTAGGTGGTTATATGGGACAAGTTTTTGGCCCAATTGAAGGAGGGAGTGTTGGTTTATCTATAGGAAGAACTTATGGTTCTATGGGATGGGCAAGTTTATTTATGCCTGCTTTATTAGGTATAATAGCTGATAAATATTTCAGCGCACAAAAAGTGTTAGGAGTTTCTCATATAATTGCTGGAATAGCTATCTTTTTTGCTACTAAGGCAAATAATTCTCAGGAAATGTATTGGGTTATTTTTGCTACAAGTTGCTTTTATATGCCAACCATAGCATTAAATAATTCTGTTAGTTATGCAGTTCTAAATAAGTTTCAATTTGATGTACAAAAGGCATTTACACCTATCCGTGTCTGGGGTACAGTTGGCTTTATAATTGCAATGTGGATTACTGATTTAACGGATTGGAAATCAAATACAAATCAATTCGTTTTCGCTTCTATTGCGATGGTTGTGACTGGTCTTTTTTCTTTTACAATGCCAGATGTTCCTGCAGAAAATAAAAACACAAGTCAATCTTTATCTAGTAAATTTGGTTTAGACAGCTTTGTTTTGTTTAAACAAAGAAAAATGGCAATCTTTTTTGTTTTTGCAATGTTGTTAGGTGCAGCATTACAAGTAACAAATATGTTTGGAGATACATTTATTAGAAGTTTTGGTTCTAATCCTGAGTATCAAGGTACATTTGGAGTAGAACATTCTGTGTTTATAATTTCATTATCTCAAATTTCTGAGACCTTATTTATTTTAACTATTCCTTTTTTCTTAAAAAGATTTGGTATTAAACAGGTAATGATGTTCAGCATGATTGCTTGGGTATTGCGTTTTGGTTTGTTTGGAATTGGCAACCCTGGTTCTGGAGTAATTTTCCTTATACTGTCTATGATTGTATATGGAATGGCTTTTGACTTTTTTAATATTTCGGGTTCTCTTTTTGTTGAGAGAGAAGCAGATAGTAAAGTCAGATCAAGTGCACAGGGTTTATTTATGTTAATGACGAATGGTATTGGTGCTATTTTAGGTGGAGAATTTGCAGGCAGAACGGTAAGTTATTTTAGCGAAGGAAATAATGTTGAATGGTCTAAAGTCTGGTTCTCTTTTGCTGGTTATGCTTTTGTGATTTTAATTCTATTTACTTTATTGTTTAAATATAAACACGATCCAAAAGAAATAGAGAATTTAAATCATTAAGATTTTAAAATATAATCTTTGTAAAAGTTTAAATCTTTATAACAAAGAGAGTTGAATACCCCAAACCCGACAGGTTTTTAAAACCTGTCGGGTTTTCTAGTTTCAAATTAGTCTCCTTTTGTTTGAAAACGTCTTATGAAATCAAAAACATCTAATCTAGTCCCGATAGAAATGGAAATCCTTTTATGTCTCGTTTTTTCACGAGACATAAAAGATTGGAATGGATAGCGGGACAAAACGTCTGAAAAAACCTAAATTCGTCTGCTTCTAATCAACATCCTGATAATCATTTCGATTTGTTTTGTAAATCCAAATATTTGTAGTAATTTTGCAGACCTTTTGGTGAAGAAGAGTTTCCTTTAGGTATCAACCTTTTATGTAAAACAACTTCTGTATTTTCTATCACATTAAGAAACTCAAGAAAAGCAGAATACAAATTTTTTTATCAGCATGTCTGAACAATTAAAATCACAAGAAGAGTTTTTAGCAAATTTTAACTGGCATAACTTCCAAGAAGGAATCGATGCAGTAGATGAGAAAAACTTACAAGAGTTTGAAGAACTAGTATCAAAAACTTTCATCGCTACAGATCAGGAAGAAGTAGTTGAAGGAGTTGTTGTTAGAATTACAGATAGAGACGTTATCGTTGATATCAATGCTAAATCTGAAGGTGTTATTTCTTTAAATGAATTCCGTTACAACCCAAACTTAAAAGTAGGTGACAAAGTAGAAGTATTAATTGACATCCGTGAGGACAAAACAGGTCAGTTAGTATTATCTCACAGAAAAGCACGTACTATCAAATCTTGGGATAGAGTTATTGCAGCTAATGAAACTGGAGAAATCGTTAACGGTTTTGTTAAATGCAGAACTAAAGGAGGTATGATCGTTGATGTATTCGGTATCGAGGCGTTCTTACCAGGATCTCAAATTGACGTTAAGCCAATTAGAGACTACGATGTATATGTAAACAAAATGATGGAATTCAAAGTGGTAAAAATCAACCACGAATTCAAAAATGTTGTTGTATCTCACAAAGCTCTTATCGAAGCTGATATTGAAGTACAGAAAAAAGAAATCATCGGTCAATTACAAAAAGGACAAGTATTAGAAGGTGTTGTTAAAAACATTACTTCTTATGGTGTGTTCATTGACTTAGGTGGTGTAGACGGATTAATTCACATTACTGACCTTTCTTGGAGCAGAATCAACCACCCAAGTGAAGTTCTTGAATTAGACCAAAAATTAAACGTTGTAATCCTTGATTTCGATGATGAGAAAACAAGAATTCAATTAGGATTAAAACAATTAAACGCTCACCCATGGGATGCTTTAGATGCTAATTTAACAATTGGTGATAAAGTAAAAGGTAAAGTAGTTGTAATCGCTGATTACGGTGCATTTATCGAAGTTGCTGAAGGTGTTGAAGGTTTAATCCACGTTTCTGAAATGTCATGGTCAACTCACTTACGTTCTGCTCAGGACTTCGTGAAAGTTGGAGATGTTGTTGAGGCTGTTATCTTAACTTTAGATAGAGATGACCGTAAAATGTCATTAGGTATCAAACAATTGACTCAAGATCCATGGACAGACATTACTTCTAAATACCCAGTAGGTTCTAAACATACAGGTATCGTTAGAAACTTTACAAACTTTGGTATTTTCGTAGAATTAGAAGAAGGAATTGATGGATTAATCTACATTTCTGACCTTTCTTGGACTAAGAAAATCAAACACCCATCTGAGTTTGTAAACGTTGGTGAAAAACTTGATGTAGTAGTATTAGAATTAGATGTTGAAGGACGTAAATTATCTTTAGGTCACAAACAAACTACTGCTAATCCTTGGGATCAATACGAAGATTCTTTCGCTGTAGGAACTATCCACAATGGTGAAATTTCTGAAATCGTTGACAAAGGAGCTACTGTAGAATTCGGAGATGATATCGTTGCTTTCATTCCAACTCGTCACCTTGAAAAAGAAGACGGAAAGAAATTGAAAAAAGGTGATACTGCTGATTTCAAAGTAATCGAGTTCAACAAAGAATTTAAAAGAGTAGTTGCTTCTCACACTGCTATCTTCCGTGAAGAAGAAGAGAAAAACGTGAAAGCTGCTGCTGAAAATACTTCATCTGCATCTACTACAAACGCACCAGCTGCAACTTTAGGAGATAACAATGATGTATTAGCTGCATTAAAAGCTAAAATGGAAAAAACTGAGAAAAAATAATTCTTAGCTTCCTCTAAATAGAAAGTCCCGCTTTTTGCGGGACTTTTTTTTGTGTTTATTTGTTTCAGGTTCAAAGTTTCAAGTTGTTCACGTTTGTTAGTTTGAGAGGAGTCAAGAAACTTTTGAAGCCAAATTTTATTCAATTAATTAGAAGCTAATAATTTAGTTTCATCCGGAGTAAATTCAGGTATAATCGCATAAGACGTAATTCCTGTTATTTTCATTTCATCAAGAATATCGACTAAATTACCATAATTAGATTTTTTAGCAGGTTTAATAATTACTGTAATGCCTTGACTTGGCTTACCTAATTTGGCTGAATATTCTAGCACAGTTTTTTTTCTAGCTAATAACTCTTTTCTAATTCCATTTTTACCGTATTCAATCTCTTTTGGAGTAATAATAGGATCAAATAATAATCCGCAATAAGTGACTATTTTATTATTATCATCTAAAAGAATTGTCATAATACGATTTTCGTCAGGTTTATTACATTCTCCAAATCTGCAGCCTTCACGATTGCTAAAGTCGTACTCCATAACTTTAGGTTTAGATAATTCACCAACAAGCATAAAAAATATAATCAGTAAAAAAGAAACACTAACCATTGCAGTTAAATCAAGTCTGGAACTTAACTTTCTGCTTCTAACTTTCTGCTTCTAACTTTTTGCGGTAGATTTTTCATAGTTTTAGATTTAGGTGAATATAAAATTAATTTGAGGCCAATAATTTAGATTCCTCCTGACTAAAATCATTTACAATTGCATAAGTATCAATTTTTGTAATTGCCATTTCATCGAGAATATCAACAAGATTTTTAAAATTAGATTTTTTACTTGGTTTAATTATTACAATAGCTCCGCTTTTAGGTTTTCCTAACGCAGTAGAATACTCCAGTATGGCTTTTTGTTTATTAAGCAATTCTTTATGTATTCCATTCTTTCCATATACGAGTTTTTTAGGTGTTTCTAGAGGATAATCTAATAAACCTGAATATGCTACTATTTTGTTATTGTCATCTAGTAATATCGTATATATTCTAGTTGCGTCAATACATCCAGAATGGCAATCATCACAGTCATAATCTGGGAGACTTAAATCCATTATTTTGGGCTTTCTCAACTCTGTAGCAACCATAAAAAATATAATCAGTAAAAAAGAAACACTAACCATTGCAGTTAAATCAACTCTGGAACTTAATTTTCTGCTTCTAACTTTTTGCGGTAGATTTTTCATAATCGATGAATTTAATACTAATGTAATAAAATAAATGTTTCGATTTAATATCTGAATTAAATTCTTTTAAAATGTTAATTTTTTAAAATTGCATTAACTTAAAATGTTAATTTATAAAATTAAGTATTTTGTAAACAGGTAGTTATACTTGCTTTTTGAATAGATTTTTAATGTAATTTAGTCATCTATTTTAATATTTTAAAAATCCCAATACCCTTTTATTCAAAGAGCACGATTTAGACCTATAAATATCCTCCCAAACACGAAGTTAGCTCTGCAATTCGATTTTTTTTATCGAAATCTCTAATAAGTAATCATTTAATCTTATTTGTTATGGACATTGTAACTGACCTAACCGCTGAAGCAATATCGTATTTGACTCTTTTTCAGGATATTTTAAAAAACGATCCTCAAAATAATTTCCCCAAAGAGTTTACAGGCAAGGATTCATGGAAGAATCTTAAAACGAAAAGTAATGATGATTTTAAGTTAAAAGCCGGACTAACTCCGGCTCAGATAGATGAAATAACAGATTTGGTTTTTCATACTCTTGATGAACCTGATAGTCAGAATTTAATAAATGTATATTTTGATATTATATATAATTTGTTAGATTGGCTTGGGGAAAATCTGGATAAAAAATATGCAGATAACCCCGAAAGTAAAGAACTTTTATTATTTAAGGTGCCTTTTTTTTGGAGAAAGCAAATACGCGCTGCCTTATATAAGGGGAAGTTAGAAGAACGCAAAAAACTTTCGGCAATACTTGAATATATGCCGGTACAGGTTATATTAGCTATCGTTGGTCAAAACCAATCTTCATATTATATACGTCTTTATCAATTTTATACTCCTGATAAAAAAGAAGATGAATATCATAACTTCTTAAAAGAAACCGATTTTCAAAATCATAAAATATGGTGGAATAATAATCGAAAAACAGCAGAGAAATACCTCGAAAATGATAATTTGCTTCTTTCAGAATTATTGAGAGACGATAAAACTGATAATATAAAAAGAGAATTCACCCTGCCATTTGAAACCTTATTTAATGATGAATTAAATGAGATTGAAAGGGCACGTAAGAAGAGAAAAGACGAATGGCGGGCGTCAAAGAATGAAGAAATTTTAGACGTTTATTCATCTGATAGTGAAAAGAAAGACGATACGATAACAGGATTAACGAGTGAAGAAAATAAAGGCGACCCAATTGTAAGAGCATCGAAAATGAAACTTTACGGACTTGCTTTTTCCGGTGGAGGAATCCGTTCAGCTACTTTCAATCTGGGGATTCTTCAGCGATTAGCAAGTTTGGGCGTTTTAGGACAAATAGATTATTTATCAACCGTTTCAGGAGGAGGTTATATAGGAACCTGGTACACTTCATGGATAAAACGCTCCGGATCGCTGAGTAAGGTTACGGATCAGTTATGTCCGCAAAAATCATCAGATCCATTTGCTGATGAAGTCCGCCCAATACGCTGGTTAAGGATGTTCAGCAATTATTTGTCTCCCAATGTAGGCTTAATGTCACCCGATGCATGGACATCAGGAATGACCTGGCTCAGAAATACAATTGTGAATCAAGTCCTGTTATTACTGATATTCCTGACCGTTTTTTCCCTTATTTTAGATCTTTACAATTTTTGGGAATATCTTGCAGATCAATTTAGAGGTATAGGAAAGAAAACTGAAATACATTATCTATGGCTGAATAGTGTAATGCTGATTATAGGGGCATTTATAGCGGCATTTGCCATGCGGTCTTTCTATCAGGTAGAACAAGGCAGGAAAGTAAAAAAGGCGCCAAAAATCTGGAAACTTTTTAATATTAATATTTCCAAACTTACGAATATAGCAAACGATCTTCCTACATTACTGATAATATGGACTATTTTTTGTGCTTTTATGATAAGTACATTTATGTCTAATGTAACATTAGAGCAAATCTGCAATAATAATCAAACTATTTTTTATTGGTTTTTAATAAATGTTGCTATTCCATCACTTGGAGCATTGATTTTAGTTGGCGTAGTAGGCAATTATCATATAAGAAAAGATCTTATTCAGTTAAGTAAGGCAACAGTAGCAAAGAAAGTATTAACAGAAGATAAAAATGAAAAAAGAGATAAGCAGATCAGATTGTTCTGGCTTATAGTATCCTCAATTTGTGCTTCGGCTGTTTTGTGCTTTTTACTTTTTTTATTTTGGAAATATTATCACATTTCATTCAATTTTTTTAGCAGTTATATAAAAAAAATAGATTCTGATTTAGTTTTAGAACAAAAAGTAGATTTAGATATTGCCAATAAGATAATGCTGCTAATTGGTCTTCCTGCAGTTTTAGAAATTTTTTCCCTTGCCATAATAACAAGAATGGCAATTATGGGCAAGATATTTCCTGATTACCGCAGGGAATGGTGGGGAAGGACTGGAGCTTATGTAAATCGGTTTATATTTTTTTGGATCCTTATTTGTTTTGGAATATTTATTATGCCTGCTTTATGGAGTTGTTTTAAAGACGGAGCTTTTATTGCTTTGCCAACCTGGGCAGGAGTTGTGGCCTGGGGAGTTAAAAAGGCATTTGTATCTAAAGATGCAGCAGAACCAGAAAATACTAAGAGTATTATGAATACTATTGTAAAGATTGTACCCTTTATTTTCATGATTGGAGTCATTCTTATTGGTTCTGCAATTATAAACGAAATCAGATCTAAACCTGATACCTGGCAGAATTGCGGGATAACAGTTGGATTATCTGTGCTTACAATCTTTTTAAGCTGGCGGATTGGAGTTAATGAATTTTCTCTTCATCATTTTTATCGCAACAGACTTGTAAGAGCTTTTATGGGAGCAACCCGAAGTAGAGAAGATCGTATTAAAACTGCAAATGCTTTCACGGGTTTTGATACAAATGATGATATATTACTGTCTTCGATGTTGGTTAAAAACAATTATTCCGGGCCTTTTCCTATTCTTAATACTGCTCTCAACGCAACGGTTGTTTCGGCACTTGACCGACAGGATCGCAAAGCAGAATCATTTGTTTTTACACCTTTGTACTGTGGTTACGATTTTAGCCCTACAAGAGCTTCAACATGGGATGTTGATAATGTTTATGAATACGGATATCGTCCTACAGCAAAATTTTCTAATCAGAATGGCGGTCCGACTATAGGTACAGCCATGGCAATTTCTGGAGCGGCTGTTAATCCTAACTGGGGTTATCATTCTTCTGCTCCCTTGGCTTTTTTGCTGACATTATTTAATGTCCGACTAGGATGGTGGCTTGGTAATACAAGACGTGAGAAATGGAAAAATCCTGATCCTACATTCGGTTTAATTTATTTGATTAGGGATTTGGTTGGAAAATCAGATATTAATAAAAATTATGTCTGTCTTTCTGATGGGGGACACTTTGATAATATGGGATTATACGAACTCATAAGAAGACGCTGCAGTTACATTATTCTTGGCGATGGCGAGCAGGACCAGGACATTGCCTGCGAAGGTCTCGCAAATGCTATTAGAAGATGCAGAATTGATTTTGGTGTTGAAATTGTGTTTGATAATTTTGAAGATATTACGAAACTGGTCGAGAAATCGAAGAAAAAACATATCATAAAAGGAGAGATTATTTATCCGGACACAAAAACGAAAGGTACTTTAATTTACATTAAAGCGACATTAACCGGCGATGAACCTATAGATATACGCGAATATGCCTTGAGTAATCCAGATTTTCCACAGCAATCTACGGCAGATCAGTTTTTTGATGAAGCACAGTTTGAAAGCTATCGTAAATTGGGCTATCATTCTATTCATAATTTAACAGAACTGCATTTGTAAACCAAATAGAGATTTAGGAGTAATAATTAAACAGAATCTTCAATAAATACAAATTATTTTAAAATTATAATAATTTGTAAGTACTTGTTTTTCATAGTAAATTTTGTAAATCACGCCATAAAATTTCATTTATATTTTTTTTGTTAAAACCAAAATGATTGTTACGTCGTAAATGACTTTATAACTTAAAAAATTAATTATGAAAACTAGAAAATTTTTAGCCGCAGCAATTTTAGCCTTAACATTTGGATTTACATCTTTCGCTCAAAAATCAGTAATGGTTGGAGGTGCAGCAATGTATCCAAACAAAAATATTATTGAAAATGCCGTTAACTCAAAAGATCATACTACTCTTGTAGCTGCAGTAAAAGCTGCCGAATTAGTAGAAACATTACAAGGCGCAGGACCTTTTACAGTTTTTGCTCCAACGAATGCTGCTTTTGATAAATTGCCAAAAGGAACTGTTGAAACATTATTAAAACCTGAAAACAAAAAACAATTACAAACGATCTTAACCTATCATGTTGTTGCAGGAAAAATGAATGCTTCTGATATTGCCGAAGCCATCAAAGCAGGTAACGGAAAAGCAACTCTAAAAACTGTCAGCGGTGGTACCCTTACTGCCTGGATGCAAGGAAAGAATTTATACATTACTGACGAAAATGGTAATAAATCTAAAGTTACAATTGCAGATGTTAACCAGTCAAATGGTGTAATTCATGTTGTGAATGCTGTATTGTTACCAAAAAACTAATAAAGATCTCCAAAAATAGAATGCCTACAACGAAGAAGCCTTGCATGAAGATTGCAGGGCTTCTTTTATTTTTTTGCTGTCAAAGTACTTCCGGCAGAAGCAACTACCACACACACAACTGCCATAATCTCCGTAAAATTCAGGTTTTCCTGTAGAAATATAAAACCACAAATAGAAGCTGCAGCGGGCTCCAAACTCATTAAAATACTAAATGTACGAGGAGGAAGCTGACCTAAAGCTTTCATTTCTAAAGTAAATGGAATAGCGCTCGATAAAAGGGCAAGAGCAACTCCCATTCCTAAAAATTTTGGGGTAAGATTGGCTAATCCGTTTTCCAGAAATCCAAAAGGCAGAATTAAAATTGCAGCAAAGAGCATTCCTGTCGAAACAGCCTGGCCGCCATTCATTATTTTTGAAATTTTTCCGCCCAATATAATATAAGCTGCCCAAAGACCACCTGCTAAAAGAGCAAACAAGATTCCTAAAACATCCAGACGATCATTGGTCCAGGGAGCAATTAATGCAATTCCCATTGCAGCCAGTAAAACCCAGCAATAGTCTACCAAACGTTTTGAGCCTATAATTGCCACTAATAACGGACCTAGAAATTCTAAAGTTACCGCCAAACCAATTGGAATTCTTTCAATAGCAAAATAAAAAATCAAATTCATAGCGCCCAAAGACAAACCATACGGAATTACAATTTTCCATTGAGCAGGTGTAATAGTTTTTAGGTTTGGTCTGTAAGCCAGTAATAAAATGAATGCCGAAATACCAATACGTATAGAAGCTGTTCCCGCTGCTCCTATAGCAGGAAATAAAGTTTTAGCAATTGCAGCGCCGCATTGCACACTAACAATGGCTAATAATACTGCCGGAACAGGAGGGAGATTAAATTGTTTTTTCATAAGATTGAGCTAAAATGCAACAGCACAAAAATACTATTCAAAAGAGCATGAGTGCTATTTTTGCTCAATATTTTGCATGAAAATATTTAATGATATTAATTACCTAAAGCGCGTTTGGTAACATAAGCACGGTAGCCAATAATAGCCATCTGCCATTTTTTTGCTTTAGAAATATCCAATCCTTGCTTGGTAAAACTAGGAAGAAGAATTTTATTTAGTTTGGCTAAAAATTTATACATCGCAGATTTGTTTTTTCAAAGATATAAAAAAAGACTTTGCGTTTCGGCAAAGTCTTTTAAGATATGAATTTTCAGAATATTAAAATTTCAGAATCAGGTTTTTGTCACCTTCCGTTTCTTTGTTTATGACATTTTCCGGAGCTGCAATCCAGCCGGTTTTGTTGATTACAAATTTAAACATGTGTGTTTTTCCTTTTTCAAACTGCGATTTCGGAACTTTTAATTCATAAGTATTTTTATTTTTCTGAACCATTTGAAAATTTTTATCTTCCGGATTCCAGTTATCAAACGTACCTGCTAAAGAAACGCTTTTAACCAAATCCGGATTTAAAGCTTTGTCATGCTCATAAGTGAAAACAACATTATCATCAACGATTTTGTATCCGTAAATACCCGCTGGAGTTTTATTGTCTGCAAGAAGAATATTAGAAAGCTTCATTACAGCTTCTCCCAAAGCATTTCCGGTATCTTCATCGCTTACATTTACAATAATCGAAAATCCAAGATTTCTTTCGGGATAAACAACTAACATGTTTTGTGTACTAAAAGCTCCGCCATGTTTCCAGCAGTTTCTGCCGTTGTTGTCAACCATAATATAATCCCAAAAATAACCATTCCATTCAGTAGGGCTGTTTAGAAGATTTTTCTGCGATTCAGCTGCAATTTTATTTTTTGTATTGATCTCATAAGCAATGAATTTGGTTAAATCACCTAAAGTAGATTTTAAATATCCTGCTGCGCCCCACAAATGATCTGAAATTACAGGCATTAAAACACCTTTTTTGTTGTAGCCATTTGCAATAACAGCGTTTTCTTTTAAGGTTAATCCGCTTGAATTCATGCCGAGTTTAGAAAGAATATTTTCTTTTAAAAGTGTTTCGTAATCCTTCTTATAAATATTTTCTAAAATATGCGCTGTAAGATTCAGGCTTCCGTTGCTGTATTTGAATTTTGTTCCGGGCAAAGTATCCAACTGCATGGTTTTAAGATCTTCAAAGAATTTTTCCCTGCTGTAGGAATCATCCATTCTCTTAAAAGCCAGATAACTGGTATCGCTGCGATTTTTTCTAATTTCTGAATTATCCGGCAGGTCTTTATTAAAACCCGTTCTAAAAGAAACCAAATCTTTAATGGTAATTGGTGTTCCGTTATACTGCAGATTAGGATAAGAACCCGTAATATATTTTCGAATATCATCATCAATACTGATTTTTCCTTCCGTAACAGCCTGAGCTACTAATAATCCGGTAAAAATTTTTGTAATCGAAGCAACTTCAAAAACCGTGTTGTTGTTGGCAGTATTGTATTTTCCTTTGTCAATTTCGCCATAATGCCTGGTATACGTTTTACCATTTCTCACGACCCCAATTGAAATAGAATTTGCTTTAGATTTTTCGATTAAACCAGAAGCAGCTTTATCCATTGCAATCAGAACATCTTTTTCAGAAATGCTTTTTTGCTGCGCATTGCCGGAAAAAACAAAGCCAATAAGTACAGCCAGTAAATAATTTTTCATAATGAAAGAAATGCTGCAATTTTAGAATTAAGATTTACTGTTTCTTCTTTCAGCTCTTCTCATTTCTTCTGCTTGCTTTTTCATTTCTTTTGCCTGCTGTTTCATGATTTCTGCGTGTCTTTTCATTTCCTCAGCATTTATTTTCGCATTTGCAGCATCATTTTTAAAGTCAAAATTAAAATTCTCATTAAAGTACATTTGATATTTATCCATATCTGATTCGTATTTTTCCATAGCGATTTCAAATTTGGCCATATCTTTTTCAAAAATGAATTCACGTTTTGACATTACTTCATTCATTTCTTTTTCAAATGCTTTCATATCGGGCTCAAATGCTTCCATTTTTTTCTCAAACTCAGCCATATCAACCTCAAATTTAGCCATTGCAACTTTGTCCTTTGGATTTACAGGAGGTTTTGGAGCTTTTGGTAACTTAGACATGTCTGGAACTTTTGGCAGCTCACCTTGAGGAAAAACCGGAGCAACCGGCGCGATAGGTGGAGTAGGTGCTGTTGGATAAGCAACATCTTCATCTTCTTCATTTTCAGCTTGCTGCGCAATAATTTTTTCGTCTATTGCAAGTGTAGGTACTTTTGGTGCTTCAGTATTCAGGTTTACATACTTTTTGCCGTCTTCATCTGTTCCAACAGCAAATTCCAAGTCTTTAATTGCTTCAGTACCATTGATTACAATAGTCTGTTTTTTACCATTTTCAGATTTTACTTTGATTTGAATCGCCGTTAATTCATTCTCGGCATTTCTTTTTACATTAGAAATTTCAATATCCACATTATGGCTTTCTTTAATTTTTGCTGTAAGCTCCTTTAATTGCTGATCGGTAGTGTTTTTTGTAATTTTAAAAGTTTCCTGAGTTATTTTAAGCGTTTCTTTTTGAGCAACAGCTTGATTTCTTTTCTTTTCCTGTGCAATAGTTTGTATTTGAAATAAAAGCACAAACGCACCAAGTGCCGGAATTACAGCATAATATTTCCAGTAATTCCATTTTTTTGATTGATTTTTGTTTAACATAACAATTCGTTTTTTGATTAATGATTGATAAAAATGATTGGTGATTGCAACACAGGTTTCATGTGTTGTGATTTTTAAAAGGGTGTATTGATACGCTTTTTTATCTGATATTTTTTTGGAAGCTTCATTGTCAGCAATAAATTCCAGATTCTGCAGAATTGCTTTTTTATAAAGCCATACAATTGGATTAAACCAAAACAGGATACAGAAGATTCTTGAAATCAAAACATCAATAGTATGATGCTGATCGCTGTGTACTTTTTCATGTTCCAAAATACTTTCCAGTTCGGCTGCCGTGTATAGTGATGAGTTATACACGATATAATCGAAGTATGAAAAAGGAGCGATGTTTTCATTTACATCAATAAATTTAAAATCTTCCTGCTGTTCGACTTTTTTTCCTTTTAAAACAGAATTTAAGCTGTAAAAATCCAGACCAAATTTGATCATGAAAGCCGCAAATCCAATTCCATAAACTGCGAGCGTAACGAGATTCCAATTAATTTCAAAATTTTCTTCTTCAGCGGTCTGCGCAGTATACTGAGGTGAATAAGAAGCAGTAACATTTTGATTATAAACCTGAAGATTTTCTACAGTTTCTTTTGCTATAACTGGCAGAGGTGCCGGATTAACCCAAATAATTTTGGTATAAACCACAAAAGGCAAAACAACAGAAGTGATTAATCCCGCGATTAAAAACCAGCGGCTGCTGGTAAAAAACGTCTCTTTGCGAAGTAAAAAAATGTAAGCAAAATAAAACATTGCTAATAGCCCGCTTGATTTTAAAATAAAAATGAAAAGTGCTTCCATGGTATTGATTATTTTTCTTCGTTTGGATTTTCGATCATAGCTAAAATTTCGCGTAACTCGTCTGCAGAAATTTTTTCTTCTTTAGCGAAAAACGAAACCATATTTTTATACGAGCTGTTGAAATAATTATCAATAGCCGTTTTCATATATTTTTTGCTATATGCTTCGAGGGTTACAATTGGATAATATTGATGTGTATTTCCAAAAGCATTATGTGCCACAAAACCTTTTTCCTCCAGATTTCGAACAATTGTCGAAAGTGTATTATAATGAGGCTGATCTTCTGTAATTTCTGCCTGTATCTCTTTTACAAAAGCTTTTTTCAGCTTCCATAAAATGTGCATTATTTCTTCTTCTTTATTGGTTAGTTTTTGCATTTTCGGTTTTTTAAAATTAAAAACGTTTTAATGACGGGTTTCGATTTCGATTACACCATTTGCTCCACGTTCACCATATTTAGTTATGGCATCAATCCCTTTAGAAATATTTACAGATTTAATGTCTTTTGCATCAATATCTTCAACATCAAAATCAGCTGGCATTTCTTTTCCATCCACAATAATAAGTTTTTGTATTAAGTTGCTACTTGTTTTTGCAGAAGTCGAAACGGCAATTTTTGAACCATTCCCAGTCGTAATTACTTTTGTTTTATTGTCTGTATTGATGGTTACAATAGTACTAATATTTTGGTCAGTATTAGTATTAGTTTTTGTACTAGTATTAGAATCAGTGTTAACATTGGTTGCTGTTTTAGTGATTAGTGTTTTTGAAATTACAGTTTTAGGTTCTTCATTATTAACAGATTCAGTCTTTTTGATGTTTTTACTTACTGCAATTTTATGATTCTCTTCATCAGAAGTCTGGATGCCGACATTTTTATTTCCTTTTTCGTCTGTTATAACGATTATTCCAAAATCTTTAATAATATTATCGCCTCCAACCTGAATAGATTGTGCCTGCTGCTTTCCATTTTTAATGTCAACTTTAATTGATGTTAAAAAGTTCTCTGCATTTCTTTTTATTTCAGAAGCTTCAAAATCAACATTGTGGTTTGATTTTAATTTTTCCTTAATTTCTTTTAATTCTGAATCTGTTGAATTTTTCTTCACTTTGTAAACATCTACAGATTTAATTTCTCCCGGAACTTCTTTTAAAGTTTGTTGTTTTTCTTTTGCAATTACTTCAATTTGGAATAACAGAACAAAAGCTGCAAGTACCGGAATTACAACATAGTATTTCCACGAGTTCCTTTTTTTTGATTGATTTTTGTTTAACATGACAATTCGTTTTTTGATTAATGATTGATAAAAATGATTGGTGATGGCAACACAGCTATCGTGTGCTGTAATTTTTAAAAGCGTGTACTGGTACGCTTTTTTGTCTGATATTTTTTTGGCAGCTTCTTTGTCGGCAATAAATTCTAAATTTTGAACCATCGCTTTTTTATAAAGCCAGATAACAGGGTTGAACCAGAAAAGCATACAGAAAGCTCTCGAAATCAAAACGTCGACAGTATGATTTTGATCGCTGTGTACTTTTTCATGTTCAATAATATTCTCTAATTCTGATGAAGTATACATTGATGAGTTGTAAACTATATATTCAAAATAGGAGAAAGGAGCAATGTTTTGAGTAGTATCAATAAATTTAAAATCGGCTTGCTGATGGATTTTTTTTCCTTTTAAAACAGCATTTAAGCTGTAAAAATCCATTGCAAATTTTGCCAGAAGAATTAAAAATCCGATACAATATACTGTCGCAAAAAGATAAATCCAATTAAATTCAAAATGCTTATTATCAATATTTTGAATAATATTTGCATTTGAAAAATTTATATTTGAAACCGAAGCAGCATTTACCCAGATCACTTTAGTATAAACAACAAATGGTAAAATGGCAGAAGTAATTAAACCCGAAAGTAAAAACCATCTGTTGCTGTTGAAAAAAGTTTCTTTTCGAAGCAAAAAATAATAAGCACAATAAAATAAGGTTACTAAACCCGCCGATTTTGCGATATAAACAAACAGTGCTTCCATAACAATTGCTTTTTGGATTTTATTTCTCTTCTTTTGGATTTTCAATCATTGCCAGAATTTCGCGCAATTCTTGTGCTGATATTTTTTCTTCTTTGGCAAAAAATGAAACCATATTTTTATATGAGCTGTTGAAATAATTATCAATAGCTGTTTTCATATATTTTTTACTGTATGCTTCGAGGGTTACAATTGGATAATACTGATGTGTATTTCCAAAAGCATTATGCGCCACAAAACCTTTTTCCTCCAGATTTCGAACAATTGTCGAAAGCGTATTATAATGCGGCTGATCTTCCGTAATTTCTGCCTGAATTTCTTTTACGAATGCTTTTTTGAGCTTCCATAAAATCTGCATTATTTCTTCTTCTTTGTTGGTTAACTTTTGCATGTTTTCTAATTTTAATTCAAACCTACAACTATTTTTTTAGTTACGCAACTATAAATATAGTTATTTAACTAATTTTTTCGTTTTCAGATAAATTGAAAGCACAGAAAAGCGATTCAAAATCAAAGTTAATGATTTGAATAATAAAGAATTATGTGCGAAAGTTAAATTTATTTATTTTTCTCCAGAAGTAAAGCTTTCCTGATCCAAAAGCAGCTAAGCGTAGCCACAATTCCGATAGAAGCCATAAAAAACCAATTGCTTTGATAACCAAAACTGTCAACGATTCCAAACCCAACTTTAGAACTAAATATGTGAGCTAAACTAAAACTCATAGTGTACAGTGCCATATAACGTCCTTCCTGACCACGCGGTGCACGGCTTAAAGCAAATGCATTAGAAAAAGGAAAGGTGAGGATTTCTCCAATCGAAATACAAATCATGCTGATAACCAGGATTCCGGCCCAGACATTAATCAATAATAAAACAAAGCTAAAGGCCATTACAAACGATCCTATAATAATGATTTTAATTTTTGGAAAACCTTTTCTTTCCATAAAACCAACGGTTGGCATTTCTAAAGCAAAAATCAAAAGCCCGTTTAAAGTCATTAAAAGTCCGGTTTGAAATTCGTTTAAATTATATTGTGCATGATGGTATAAAGGCAGAGTGGTAAAAAGCTGAAAGAAAATCATTGCCGTTATAAAACTCACAAATAAGAAAACCCAGAATATTTTATCATGAAATACTGATTTTACATTTGTAATGCTTTCGGTTTTGTCGCCATGATCGGCTTTTTTCTTTTCTTTAACCAATAAGGCAAAAATGGAGATAGAAAGAATACAGGAAGCACCATCAACCCAAAATAATCCGGAATATCCCATTCCTAAAATAATTAAACCGCCCAGAGCCGGTCCCGCAGCAAAACCTAAATTTACAGCAAGACGAACAAGTGTTAAGGCACGTGTCCTGTTTTCTGGTTTTGCATAAGCGCCCAGCGATACAAACATGGCAGGACGAAACATATCAGCAATTGTCATTAATACAAACATGCCAATGCACAAACCCCAAAATGAAGTTAAAAACTGAACCAAAAACATGGAAATTCCGGTTGTAAACAAACTAAAAATCATGATTTTGTAGAATCCTATTTTATCAGAAAGTTTTCCGCCAAGCCAGGAACCGAGCATTGAACCCAAACCAAATGAAACCATAATCCAGCTTACCTGAGGTAAAGAAAAATGCAAATCTTCATTTAAATATTTGGATAGAAATGGCAGTACCATTGTACCGGCACGATTAATAAAAGTAATTAATGTAAGTATCCAAATTTCTCTTGTAAATCCTCTAAAATTGTTGAAGTAGTGATTTGCGGCAGTTTTAAGCATTATAATTATTGTATTTGCCACAAAGTTAGGAAACTTTGTCACTTACAACGGTTGTTGCTTTGTTACTTTTAAACTATTTTTGCATAAAATTTCAAAGATGAAAAATTGTATCCTCCTTATTTTACTTACAGCTTTCAATTTTGGTTTCAGCCAAAATAAATTCAGCAAGAGTGAAGCTGAAAAATTTCAGAAGCATCTTAATTCAGAATATGCTGATGCCAAGACAAGTCCATTGATGGAAGAAGATTTAAAGACTTTTAAAACTTTAGATTTTTATCCAATTGATGCACGGTATTTTGTGAATGCAAGATTTGAAAGAGCTAAAAATGAAAAAGTTTTCGAAATGAAAACTACCGGAACCAGAACGCCGGAATATGTAAAATACGGAACTTTATTTTTTACCCTTAATGGTAAAGAATTACAATTAAATGTTTACAGAAATATTGAACTTTCTAAACAAAAAGAATACAGAGATCACTTGTTTCTTCCATTTTCTGATTTAACCTGTGGTAAAGAAAGCTACATTGGAGGCAGGTATATTGATTTGAAAATTCCAAAAGGAAAAACAATCGCTATCGATTTTAACAAAGCATATAATCCGTATTGTGCTTATAATCACAAATATTCTTGTCCGCTTGTTCCTTTAGAAAATGATTTAAAAGTGGAGATCAAAGCCGGAGTGAAAACTTTTCATTAATGGATTTTTTTAATTTTCATACTCATCAATTTACAAATCAGTCTAATATTTTAGAATTGGTTAATCAATATCCGCAGGAATTTGATGCATTGATTCCGTTTTATTCCATAGGAATTCATCCCTGGCATATTAAGGAAAATGAAATTGATCTGGAATTGAAAATCATCGAAGAAAAACTGCAGACCAAAAATTGTCTGGCCATTGGCGAATGCGGTTTAGATAAGCGAATCGAGGTTCCGTTAGATCTTCAGATTACAGTTTTTGAAAAACAATTGGCTTTAGCCGAAAAATATAAAAAACCAGTTGTAATTCATTGTGTTGCGGCTTTTCAGGAAATAACAGCCATTAAAAAGAAAATGAAAATTTCTGTTCCAATGATTATTCACGGTTTTGCAAAAAATAATCAGCTTGCCCAACAATTAATAAAGGACGGATTTTATCTTTCATTTGGAAAATATCTGTTGAGAAATCCTGATTTAAAAAACGTTTTTCAGAATGTTGCAAACGATCGTTTTTTTCTTGAAACCGATACAATTGAAGAAGATATTACAGAAGTATATAATATAGCATCAGAATATAAAAGCATAAATTTAAAAGAGTTACAACAGATTATTTCAAGTAATCTTTTGCAAGTTATGAATTATAAGTTATGATTTATAACTTATGATTTATCACCCTAAGCAAAGTCGAAGGGCGCTCTAATTGGAATAGGGCTTTGACTTCGCTCAGCCTGACAACCTGAAACTTGAAACCAAAAACAAAATTTAAAAAAACAAAAAAAAATATACTATGGCAGAGTGGACAGAAAGAGCCGAGCTTTTATTTACAAAAGAAGGATTAGAAAACTTGCGTAATGCAAATGTTTTAGTAGTAGGATTAGGCGGCGTTGGATCGTTTGCAGCTGAGTTTTTAGCCAGAGCAGGAGTAGGGAATATGACAATTGTTGATGGCGATGTCGTAGACATTACAAATATTAACAGACAATTACCGGCTTTACACTCCACAGTTGGAGAACCGAAAATTAAAATCGTCGGCGATCGTTTAATGGATATCAATCCGGAATTAAACCTAACCCGTGTTCAGGAATTTTTGTCTCCGGAACGTGCCTTTGAAATTGTTTCTTCAGATTTTGATTATGTTTTGGATTGCATTGACAGCATTACTCCAAAATTGAATTTAATTATTGCTGCAAAACGCAAAAGAGTAAAAATCATCAGCAGTATGGGAGCGGGAGGTAAAATGCTGGCTTCTAAAGTTAAAGTGGCTGATATTTCTAAAACTATTAATTGTTATTTTTCTAAAACAATCCGTAAACGTTTAAAAGCGGTAAAAATCAATAAATTGAAAGTTGTTTTTTCATCAGAAATTCAAAATGAAAACAGCTTAAAATTAACAGACGGGAAAAATTTCAAAAAATCCTTTTACGGAACAAACAGCTACATGCCGGGATTATTCGGACTGCACGCAGCTGAAACAGTTATTCGATATATTATTAATAAAGAGTAGTTTATAAGGTACTAAGGCACTAAGATGCTAAGGTTCTAAGATTAACTTTGAAAAGTCAAACAAAAAACTTAGTATCTCAGAATCTTAAAAAAAAACTTAGAACCTTAGCATCTTAGAACCTTA
Source organism: Flavobacterium sp. Root901 (assembly GCF_001429765.1). GTDB lineage: Bacteria > Bacteroidota > Bacteroidia > Flavobacteriales > Flavobacteriaceae > Flavobacterium. The sequence continues at coordinate 866,878 of NZ_LMJB01000006.1, read as the reverse complement.
GTCCATCAGACCCTTAGCACCTCTAAAAAAAATGATTAAAACAGTAATTTTTGATATGGACGGCGTGATTGTCGATACAGAACCCGTTCATCGCTATGCTTATTACAAACAATTTTCAGAATTAAATATTGAAGTTCCGGAAGAAATGTATACCTCATTTACAGGATTTTCAACCCGAAATACTTTTCAGAGTTTAAAAGGCTTCTTTCCGGTCATTGAGCATGAAGTTGAAGACTTAATTCAGCGCAAGCGAACTATTTTTAATGATGCTTTTGATACCAAAGAAGATTTATATCTTTTAGAAGGTGTTGAAGATTTAATAAAAGATCTGCATGCCAGCGGATTCCAGTTAATTTTGGCATCATCGGCATCAAAAGTTACCATTGAACGTGTTTTTACCAGATTTAATCTGCATCAGTATTTTTCTCATATTGTGAGCGGGGAAGATTTTCCGCAGTCAAAACCCAATCCTGCGATTTTTATCCATGCAGCTTCTTTGTCAATCGCTCCAAAAGAACAATGCATTATTATTGAAGACAGCACAAATGGTGTAAAAGCCGCAAAAGCTGCCGGAATTTTTTGTGTAGGCTATAACAGCAATCATTCGCACCTGCAGGATCTGTCAGATGCCAATATAATTATCAATCATTTTAACGAGCTAAATGCCGAAAAAATATCACAGTTAAAGGACTGAATTATATTAAATTTAACATTTGTTAGATAATGGAATTTGTAAATTTGAATAAAACAAATTAAACTTAAATAATGAAAAAACTACTTATTGCATTAGCCATAATTCTGGCGCCTTTTGCTGTTGAAGCACAAGTTAGAACGCCGCAAGCGAGTCCAAAAGGATATATTAAACAAACCGTTGGTTTAACTGATGTTGAAGTTACGTATTCAAGACCGGGAGCCAGAGGCAGAGCTGTTTTTGGAAATTTAGTTCCGTTTGGTAAACTTTGGAGAACCGGAGCAAATGAAAACACAATAATTAATTTTAGCGACGATGTTATAATTGATGGCAAAACCTTGAAAAAAGGAAAATATGCAATATATACAATTCCAAAAATTGAAAGCTGGGAGGTTATCTTTTACCTTTCTACTGATAACTGGGGATTACCGGAAAACTGGAATGAATCATACGTTGTTTTGAGAACTACAGTAAAAGAAAATGCACTGCCAACTCCGGTTGAAACTTTTACAATTGGAATTAATGGTTTAGATCAAAACTTTGCCTATTTGGAAATGGCCTGGGAAAACTCTCATATTGCTTTAAAATTTGAGGTTCCAACTGCTAAAACTGCTATTGCAAGTATAGAAAAAACATTAGCCGGACCAACATGGAATGATTACTATGCTGCATCACAATATTTATTTTCTTCAAACGGAAATTTAGATACTGCAAAAACCTATGTTGATAAAGCTCTGGATATGAGCACAGAAAAGCCTTATTATGTATCAAGATTAAAATCATTAATTCAGGCAAAACAAGGTGATAAAAAAGGAGCAATTGAAACTGCAAAAGCTTCATTGGCCGCTGCCGAAGCTGCAAACAATCAGGATTATGTAAAGATGAATAAAGACAGTATCGCAGAGTGGAGCAGATAAGTTTTTTGAAATCTCAACTATAAATTAAAATCCGGAACTTATGAGTTTCGGTTTTTTTTTAAAACAATATAGACAGACTGGTCTGTATGTTAAAATAATTATTATATTTGCACAGTTAATTAAATAAAAATGCAGCCGAGAGAACGTATCTTAGAAAAGACATTTACTTTATTCCACAAACAAGGTTATAATGCTACGGGAATTAATCAGATTATTGAGGAATCGAAAGTAGCAAAAGCCAGCTTTTATCAGCATTTTAAATCAAAAGAAGATCTGTGTGCTGCCTTTTTAAATCAGCGGCATTCTTTTTGGTTTAATGAACTCCAAAAATTTATCATAAATCAGGAAGTACCAAAAGCTAAAATTTTAGCGTCTTTTGATTTTTTAATTTTCATGAATGAAAAAGAAAATTTTAGGGGCTGTAGTTTCCTGAATATTCTTTCAGAAATTCCATCAGATAATGTTAAAATCCTCAGCGTAATTCAAAGTCATAAAAGAGATTTACGTGATTTTTTTAAAGCTATTTTAAAAGACGAAATTGTATCAGATCATGTGTATTTACTATTTGAAAGCTCTATAATTGAAAGTCAGTTATTTAAATCGAACCAATTAATTGAACAATCAAAAAAAATAATTCAAACTTTAATTTTAAAATAATGGAACAGAAATTACCATTGCCGCCTTTTACTTTAGAAACTGCGATGCAGAAAATTCAATTGGCAGAAGATGCCTGGAACAGTCAGGATCCGGTGCGAGTTTCAAAAGCGTATACGATTGACAGTGAATGGAGAAACAGAGATAAATTTGTAAACGGACGTGATGAAATTGTTCTTTTTTTAACGGAGAAATGGAAGAAGGAGAAAAATTACAAATTAAAAAAAGAATACTGGGCGCATACTGAAAATAGAATTGCCGTACGTTTTGAATATGAATATCAGGATCTTAGCGGAAATTGGTTCAGGGCATATGGAAATGAAAACTGGGAATTTGATGCAAATGGTTTAATGCAGAAAAGATTTGCCAGTATAAATGATCTTCAAATTAAGGAAGAAGACAGAAAGCTAAAATAAATTAATTCATACTTGGCGATTCCGGAATTTTCACCTTACTCTTGATTTTTTTAACAATTAAAAGATAAAAAGTAATTCCGCCCAAAATGATAAGCAAAGCAATTTGAAGCTGCCCCAAACTATTGTTTTTAGTGTACATGGCATTTGCATTTGCCAATTTTGCTTTTCCTTCCTTAATCTGAATTTGAGATAAGGATTCTAAAGTTTTTAAGGCTTGCGCGCTGGAATAAGTAATTTTATTCCAGTTTTTATTTTCTGCATGTCGGTTGATTTCTTTACAAGAAGCTAAAAAGGCATCAAAATGTTGTTTTTCATTATTGGTCAAGACTGTTTTAGCGTACAAATCATCAATAGTGTGAATGATATTTAAAGTATGAATGATTTCATCTTTTTTAATATTATCACTTAAATTCATTTTTTCGGCTTCTGCTTTTATAAAATGAAGTTCTTTTGAATATTGAAAAATGTAATGCGCCACAACCAATCTGTCTTTATAAATCGCATTGATATTTTCGTTTACATTTTTAGAATTTTGAAGCGTATTGAAATTTCCAAGCAGAATGATCAGCATCACAATCAGCAATACAAAAGCAGCTTTGGTTTTGTTGCTGTATTTTTTATGATCTTTCATAATGCTCTCTTTTAAGAAGTACTTCTCAAAGATAGAGATTTGTTTAGATTTTATATCGTTTTCGATTTGAAAAGTAAACGTTTCAATATCAATAAAAGGATTAAAAATTTGTCATTTCCAGCGAGGATTATAAGATTAGATTATTCTAAAATTAATTCGTCGTCATTTGTTTTTCCCTTAAAAAACAATAACTGCAATAACAATGACAAAACAATAGTCAAAATAGCGCCAATAAAATTCAGCCATAGATAGCCTAATTTTTCCTGACTGTAAATCATAAAATAATAAATTACAAAAATCGTAAGCTGACTGATTATCGCACTGACAAACATTGGCTTTGCCTGAACTTTTTTAAGGTAAAATCCAACCAGGAAGATTCCTAAAACAGTGCCATAGAATATTGAACCAATAATGTTGACAAGCTGAATCAGGTTTTCAAACAAAGTACCTACACAGGCAAAAAGAATGGCTATAACTCCCCAAAATAAAGTAAAAAATTTAGTAGCGTACAGATAATGTTTCTCTGACTTTTCTGTTTTAAGATTTCGTTTATAAATATCAATTGCAGTTGTTGAAGCCAAAGCATTTAATCCAGAAGCGGTTGATGACATTGCTGCAGAAAGAATAACCGCAAGCAGTAACCCAATTAAACCTTTTGGGAGGTAATGCAGAATAAAATGAAAAAACACATAATCTTTATCGTTAGTTTCGCTATTACTGTCGGCTCTTGAAATAATATCTTTGGCACGATCACGTAAATCTTTTTCTTTATTGGATAAATTGACTAATTCCTTGCGCAGAATCGGATTGTCATAATCCTGATTTAACTGATCAATATATAATAAATTGATTACTTTTTTATCTTCAGAAAGTTTACTTAATCTTTTTTCTAAAGCATGATATTCTTCCTTATAGGCTGATTTTTCTATTACAATTTTATTATTCGGATTAAAATTTAACGGAACGGGATTAAATTGAAAAAACACAAAAACCATAACTCCTGTTAATAGAATAAAAAACTGCATTGGCACTTTTAAAAGGCCATTCATGATTAATCCCATTTGACTTTCCTTCACAGACTTTCCGGATAAGTACCTTCCAACCTGAGATTGATCTGTACCAAAATAGGCGAGGGCTAAGAAAAATCCGCCGGTAATTCCGCTCCAAAAAGTATATTTTTCCTCCGGATCAAAAGAAAAATCCACGATATTCATTTTATCATTTGCTCCGGCAATATGAAGGGCACTTGTAAAAGTCATATCATTTGGCAGATAATGTAAAATCAGGAAAAAGGTGATGAACATTCCGGACATAATCACAAACATTTGCTGTTTCTGCGTTACGTTTACCGCTTTTGTTCCTCCAGAAAAGGTATAAATGATTACCATAACTCCAATTATGATATTCATAATAGTTAAGTTCCAGCCTAATAATGCCGATAAAATAATAGCGGGAGCATAAATGGTTAATCCTGTTCCGAGACCTCTTTGAACCAAAAATAAAATAGCGGCCAGCGAACGTGTTTTTACATCAAATCGTTTTTCGAGAAATTCATAAGCTGTAAAAACCTTGTTTTTATGATAAAGCGGAATAAAAGTCACACAAATTACAATCATGGCAATTGGAAGTCCAAAGTAAAATTGAACAAAACCCATTCCGTCGTGATATGCCTGTCCCGGAGTTGATAAAAATGTGATGGCGCTGGCCTGCGTTGCCATTACAGAAAGTCCAACAGTGTACCAGGGTGTTTCGTTGTTTCCTAAAATGAAATCTTCAACGTTCTTGCTGCCTTTGGTTTTCCACGAACCATATCCAACAATGAATAAAAGTGTTACAATAAGTACGATCCAGTCAAATAGCTGCATAGGTTATGAATATAATTGCATGATTAAGAAAAAAATCAGAATATAAATTGCATTAGCAACCAAAACGTAGGTATAGCTTTTTTTCCATTTTTTTGTTTTTTTAGCTTCCATATTTTTTCGTTTTATTGCTTTATATCTTGTTTAGGAGCTTCAATAGGCTGTTTTAACGAGATAATATTCGATAATAATCTATAAGCTCCGGAAACACCTTCGGGCAGTTCCCTAAAAAAGCTCAGGCCTGTGTAAATGTAATATCCTTTTCCGTATGGAGCCACTAATAAAGCACCTTTCTTGGCAGATTCTCCTTTGTCGTGAGATGATATAACAGGAGTGAAGGCGGTATCATATTCGTCTGGATAATATAATCCCTGTTCTTGTGTCCAGCCTTCAAAATCTTTGGAAGTTATTTTATTTGGTGTATTTAAAACAGGATGATTTGGTGCTAAAAAGGTAATTTTTGCATTTTCTTCTGTTACACGATCATTTGATAATTTTAGCGGATAAGGCGCAATTTTATCGGTTACTAATTTTCCGTTTGTATTGTATTGTACAATCATGTTTTTGCCGCCTTTTACAAAATTGAATAAGATATTTTGTTTATTAGCCAAAGCATTTACTGTATTGTAAGCACGGATTCCGGTAATAACTGTTGAGAACGAATCTAATTTTTCGGGAGTGATTTCCTCTGGTTTTAAAATCGAAACTTTGTAGCCCATTTGCGTCAGGCTTTCAGGAACTTCGTCACCGGCACCCATAATATAAGCAATTGCGTCGCCTGAAGTTTTAAGGTCAATTCGGATACATTTTGATTCTGCCGGTTTTAAAACCATTTGTTTTGTAATGTGGTTAAAATCAATAATAGTTTCGTCTTTGTCAAAACGTTTATTATCTGCAATAACAACACTTTTTGCCACAACTTCTTCCGGATTTACAGGCGGAGTCACTTCAAAGTAAAAAACCTGTTCTGTTCCTTTTTTATCTAATGCAAATGGAATTTGTTTTGGAGAAACATTCCAGCTTTTAGGCAATTCTAATTGTAAATTTCCTTTAATGTCGTCTTTTCCGGCACGAACTTTTACCGGAACCATTTTGCTTTTGGTATCCCTAAAAACTAAAACTTTTTCTAAAATAGAAGTAGTAACTTCCGGAACAATATCAAGGAAATTATACATTTCGCCTTTTACACCATCATTGTATTTGTAAACGACAGTACGCTCAAACGGAATTTCGACACCGTTTACTTTTACATTAAAAATTACTTTTACTTCTCTGATAATATCCGGAATTCCAATATTTTCCTGATTTGAAACCGTATACATTCCAACAGTCGCTTTCTCTTTTAGCCAATAAGGCTGTGTGTATTCGATGTTTTTCGGAAGCTGTAACTGCAGATTGATTTTTTGATCGTTATTGTCTTTTAAAATATTGTTTTGTGCAGTTGTTTTATTATCAGGTAATGTTGTTACACTTGTTAATTGCATTTCGACATTACATCTGTTAATTGCTTCTAAACTTAAATTAATAGTACTTCCGGGAGTTGCTTCTTGTTCATTTGCAACCGCTTCAAGATATAAACCGGAACATGAAGCAATTATATTTTTTACTGCATTCAGTTTTAGATTTTTCCAATGATCATCTTCTAAAGCGGTAATCATAGTATACGCTTTTATCAAATCTGGAATACTTGCTGACGGATTGCTGAAATTGTATTTTTCGATAATACCTGAAATCAAATCTCCAATTGGTTTTCCGTTTTTTACGCGGTTCCAGCTTGTGTCAATTCCGTCAAATAAATTATCACGGTCGGTTGGCGTTTCACCATTGATAAGCTCTAGATACTCGGTTTCTAAACCACGGACACCTGTGCTGCCAAAACCTTGTGACTGGTGGCGGCTTCGGCTTAAAGCAGCGATTTCCTGATTCGATTTCCCAATTCCGGTATAATAAACTCCGGTTTCTAATTTTGTAAATTTGGATTTATTGGCAGCATTAAATTTTTCCTGACTACCGTAAAACCACCACGATGGGTTAAAAAACTGGCGTTTAACCTGCCATGGAGTAACATATTTTAACTGCTCAGGATAAATTTTAGGATCATTAGTTAATTTAAAACTTTCTACGCTCAGCATTGCAGATGAAGTATGATGTCCGTGTGTGGTACCCGGCGAGCGATGATCAAATCTGTTTATAATAATATCCGGCTGGAATTTTCTAATTGTCCAGACTACATCGGCCAGGACTTTATCTTTATCCCAAATTTGCAGTGTTTCATCCGGGTTTTTAGAAAAGCCAAAATCATTTGCTCTGGAAAAAAATTGTTCACCGCCATCAATTTTTCTGGCTTCGATTAATTCCTGAGTCCTAATCACGCCAAGTAATTCCCGAAGCTGGGGTCCAATTAAATTTTGGCCTCCATCTCCACGTGTTAATGATAAATAACCAGTTCTTGCATTCATTTCGTTTGCCAAATAAGAAATCATTCGGGTGTTTTCGTCATCAGGATGCGCCGCAACATATAATACAGAACCTAAAAAGTTTAATTTTTTGATTTGATTGTAAATTTCAACTGAATTTGGTTTTTGAGGCTGTTGTGCAAATGTGTTTTGAAAACCTATAAAAAATAGAAGAAGTATTTGAACCTGTATTTTTCGCATGGTGTGGTTAGATGTTTTTGATCGTCCCAAAAATACTAATTTAATCTTGGAAGAATATTTAAATGAAATGTTAATGCACAATAATTGTACCTTATTTTTAACAATAAAATAAAAAAGCTGCCAGAAATAAATCTGACAGCTCTTTAATATTTGGATTATGATAAGCGTTAAAGCTCTTATAATCTTTATTTTAATTTATTTTCAGTGTCTTTGTAAGTTCCTGTAATTGTTACATTACTTCCTTTAGTAACTTTACCATAAATTGTTATAATAGAATCATTGCCAATAAAATTAATTTTAGCACCGCTGTTTAATCTTAAATCTCCCCAAATTACAACCGAACCTTCAATATTTAATATTGCTTTATCGTTAATGATAAGTTCTGTTGCATTTGACTGCTGGTATTTACCCTGAGATAAACTTCCTCTCATGTTAAAAGTACCATTGCTGTTTAAAGTTAAGTTGCTTAAAACAGAGATAGCACCGCAATGTGTTAGTGCTGCTCCAGAATTTACAATTGCAGAATTTATAGAAGTAGCACCCTGATATGATTTAGTTTCATTTGAATTTAAAATTAAATCTTTGCCCTGATTGTATAATCCGTATGTTAAACAGCTTGCAAACGTGGTATTTGGTTTTTCCATTTTAATGATTTTCAAACCTCCTGTACCGCTGGCAACATAAATATAATTACCGCTAGATTTTACATAGTTTGAAGAACCTGCAATTCCTACTGAACCTAATGTAGTAAGCTGCGTTGTTCCGGATTGGTAAACATTAAGTCCTAAAGCACCATTTGCCAAAAATGCGTAACCGTCGTTTATAGAAACTGCATTGGTAACATTGTCTTCTCCGGCTGCTGCAATTGCAATAGTTTGTAATTTAGATCCGCTGTTGATGTCGTAAACGCCAAGACCGGCAGGACCTTCAGAAACCAAAAGTTTTGTTCCGTCAATATCCATTGTTCTTTTTGCACCGCTCACATCTGCAGATGTTGCAAAGCTTTTTTGCAAAGCAAGTGTAGACTGATTGTAAACATTTACTCCTTTAGTACCGCTTAAAGTGACTACTTTATCACTGGTTAAAGCAATTGAACGCAAATCTGCCATTGCTGTTTTTCCTGTAATTGCTTTTGTTGAAGCACTTATTTTGAACAAACTTCCATTATCTCCGGTAACGGCAAAATAATTAGAAGTGCTGGCCGCAACATCTGTTGTAACTCTGCTTTCTAAATAATTGGTAGTGAGTTTATCAGTAAGTAACCCTGAACTTAAAGGCATATTAAAAACTACTGCAGGATTAGTGCCCAGTAATGGATCTTTGTCTACATCTTTTGCAGCACCAATAATCAGGTTTCCGTTAGAGTAGGTAAGTGATGTAATATCTGTATTAGGAATTAATGCAGATGTAACTAATTTTGGTTTATAAGGATTTGTAACATCAATAACATCGATAGCTCCGGAATAAACATCTCCTCTTGTGATATAAGAAACGTAAGCATAATTTCCGTTAACGGTAACATGACTGGCCTGCAATGTTTTTCCGTTTGCATCTACAGGAGGTTTTACTTCAGCAATTTGGACTAAAGGAAAACTAGTCACGGTATTTTCTGAAGTTTTACCTGTTAAAGAACCATTTTCAACAGAAATTACTCCGGCATTTGTGTAATCAAGCCTTTGGTTTAAAGTGTTTTGATCTGAAATAATGGTAATGCCGTTTAGCGATTGGTTGTCGTTTTTATCGTCACTATTGTCGCATGATATTAATAGTGATACTGCTAAAAATGAAAATAAATAGATATTCTTTTTCATAATTGTGTTTTTTGGATTTTCAAATTCGCTGCAAATGTAGATTATAATTCTAATAAACAATACAATAAATAACTCAAAATCATCACGTTAGGTTATTTATATGAATAACGTATCGTTTTAACTTAAAGTTAGAAAAAAAATAATAAAAAAAAGAGAGTATCGATAATTTCGATACTCTCTTGCAATGAAAATCAGTTATTTAATATTATCTTCTTCCGTGACCTCTGTGATCATCATCGTGATCATGGTCATGTCTGTCGTGATGTTTATCGTGTTTATCATGTCTATCATAATGTCTGTGATCTCTGTGATCATCACGACGATCATTATAACCATAAACAGGTCGTGGTTTGTAAGGTCTTTGTGGTGCACCGTGGTATCCTCTGTAATATTTCACTCTGTGACGATCAAAATAAGTGTAAGGAGTTCTTCCGTGGTAATCTGTCAGAACTACTTTATAACCTCCGTATAAATCGTAGTTTCTGTATTGTCTTGGCAAATAAGTTGTTCTAACCCATCTTCCTCCTCCAAAATAGATGAACTGAGATGCACGTACATCATAATAAGCTTCAATATCTGGAAGATAGTAATATTCCATTTCAGAATATCCTGCAGGTCCCCAAGCTGGAGGTGTCCCTATATTAACGTTAATTGATACCTGAGCTTGTGTGGCATTTGCAATCAGGAGAAATAATCCGGCGATTGCTATTTTAATTGTTTTCATCTTTTCTAGACTTTTAATGTTAATCTTACTTAGGGATTTTCATATACCGTGCCAAAAATATAAAAACAATTGTATTTCGTCGGATAAAATATGCATTTAAACGATTGAATAATGAAGCGCATTTTGTAAAATATTGATTTTTAATATTTTGTTGAGATTAAATAATCGAAAAAAAAATAACAATATTTTTATCACCTGTAATCAACAATTCGTGGTTTTGCAAGTTCAAAACTTTGTAAACCATAATCAGTGGTTTCAAAAGTATTAGTTTTGAAGACATTATCTCCCTGAAACGGAATACTTGGATAATAGGATATTGATAACTGAAAAGAACTGAAAACTAAGTAGTCGTTACTAATCAGTAAGCCCAAAGTAATTTTTGAATACGGTTTACTGTCAAACATCGCATTTTTGGGGTTTCCTAAAAATGCAATAGAATAATTAAAAAACGGATTTAAACGAAATCCCCAAAGTGCATAAGGCGAATAAGTTTGGGTTTGCAGTGACAAAAGACTTTTGCTTGTTCCGTACCATGCAGTGTTAAATCCGGCCAATCCATTTCTTTCATTTATATTGAGCTGATCTCCAATTATATCTTGTCTGTTTGCACCAATAACCACTCTTGGGTTTACAAATTGACGGAGTTTCCAGTTTCCAATTTTATAGAGTTTTGTGAAATAATTCGATTCAAATAAATAAGCAGTCTGATATGTTTTTGATTCATGGAAATAAGTTCCGGCCTCAAAATTCATACTCAGAAAACCAAACCGGTAATAATTTCCAAAAGAAAACTGTGCGCCCGCATACGGCCTCCAGATTTGATTTTTATATTGATATCCAAACGTAATTCCGTAAATACGGCCCACGGGAACGTCTTCTGTCTGGCCGTTTCTAAAAATGTAATTATCTTTGATAAATTTACGCCTGTTTAATCCAACGCCCATAAGGAGCAGTTTTTCGTCAGAATAAAAATCAGTCGGATCATATAATGAATCAGGAGATTCGCTGTAATTAACATTTAGAAATCTTGCCGCTGTAATTAAATTGGTAATTGCTTCCTCTGTATCTTCATATACTTTGGTTGCTTTACCCACCCAGAGATCCTGAAAATTATTTTTAAAAGGCTGAAAAGCATATGTCTGATCCGGTGCCTGAAGCGTATCCCGCCTAAAATTCTGACCGACAAAAACTCCTCCGGCCCATTTGGTCAAAGGGGAGTAGAAATCTCTTTCAACATCAATACTTTTAGTATAATTATTATCTAAATCCATATTGTAATGAAGAACAGTCGAGATGTACGTATTTTTAATATTAGGAACTGTATACGTTATATCGTTACCATTTGCCCCGTCATCAAAACGATTGGTAAAACGATATTCTAATTGCTGGCCTGAGCCAAAAAAATCTTTTTCTTTAAATCCAACTGAAACCCTGCTGCCTGATATTGAAAATCTCGGAATAGTACTCCACGAATCTAAAACCCTAATCGTTACGTCAACAGAATCTGATGCAGGACTTACCAGCTCATTCGAAATTCGGACCGCAGTAACATAACGCTGCGCACGAATCAAACGCTCAGATTCCTGAACTTTATAAGGGTCATACGGCGTATTTCTTCTAAATAAAAGCAAATTTAAGATGGCTATTCTTTTGGTCTTTAAATGCAGCCTGTTTCCTGTTCGTTCTCCCCAGTTTTTGGGCGCCACAGTTGTATCTGTTATAGAATATCCAAACGGATCTAAGGTTACGATATTGATCCTTCTGATAATTTTTCCTTCAAATCTCTGGCTGTCGCTTGGTTCAATAATCTGATCTTTCTTTTTAGGTTTTTTTGATCTGAAAAGAAGCTTATGAAGTGTTTGGGTAAATTTATTTTTTTTGGAATAATTTTTAATCTTGGTATAGATTTCCGTACTATCTTTTTTGGGCTGATTTTCTTTCTTTGATTTATCTGTCTGAGCGAAAATGCTTTGAAAACAAAAGCATAAGGAAATAAAAATAATTATTTTTTTATTTAGTAACATTCAGATAAGTTTAAACTTTAAAGTAGATTTTTCTATGAATTTAAGATAGATAAGACAATTTTATCAAAAAGATTATTCCGTTTTTGCTCTTCGGACTCTCCAGGTAAATTTTCTGGGAACATGATTTCCCATTAAGTATCCCCACGGCTCTAAGGAGTCGATTCTGTCAAAAATAATTTTTAAAATGGCTAAAAGCGGAATAGCCAAAAACATTCCGGCAATTCCTGCCGCCGCGCCTCCTACAATAATTCCCATAATGGAAACAAATGCATTGATTTCTACTTTTGAATTAATAATTAAAGGTACAAGAAGGTTATTGTCAATTAACTGAACGATTACATTTACAATTAAAATTCCTGATATAACAGAGATTTCTCCGGAACCTGTAAGCGAAGCCAAAACTGTAATAATCCCGGCGATTAAAATTCCGATGTACGGAACAAGATTTAAAATTCCTGTTATTAGTCCTAACAGGATAAAATATTTAATTCCTATAATCCAAAGTCCTAAACTTGTTAAAACAGAAACTACAATCATTTCTATTATTAAACTCACAATATAATTGTTGATTGAGACTTTTATCTGCGAAAGAATATCTTTTAAAACAGCGTGATTTTCTTTACTAATTAATTTGGCTAAAAACAGTTTGAAATGTTCTTTGTAAATTAAGAATAGAAACGTATAAATAACAATAATAGTACTATCTAAAAGTAAATCACTGATTGATATTATTGCCGAACCTAAAGTTGCATTTCCGTTTTTTACAGAATCTTTTGTAACCGTATCAAGATATTTTTTTTGTTCTCCAATGCTTACATGGAAATTCTCCCTGACAAACTTGTGAATTTCAATTAAAAACGTATTGGCATTTTTCTTTATAGTATCAAAATCGTTGGCCATATTTGTAACCTGATAGGAAATAAATATTAGTATTCCCGCAATTACAGAAAGGAAAATAGCCACGCAGATAATTGCCGCTAAATGTCTTGGGAACTTAAATTTTGTATTTAAAAATGTAAAAATGGGCAACAGTAAGACAGCAAATAAAAATGCTAATAAAACCGGCGTTAGTATGTCTTTAGTAATGCAAAAAATATAAGCAAAAGAAATTAAGCTAACTAATATACAAGCAAGCTTTGCATAAAACGGCAGTTTTAAAGGTTGAGTCATTTTGATGAAATTTAAATAGAATATATAATTGGTTAAGCAAATATTATAATATAATTAAATTATAACGTTCCAGCTTTTCTTATATACTTTATAAAATTCCCATTCAAAAAATTAGTCAAAAAATTCTTTCTCTTCGTATTGTGTTGGTATAATGGAAATTCCCTTTTGAAGAAGGAGATTATTGGGGAAAATTATCTTTTCGCCTTCCTTTGTCCGCAGGCTTACATGAAAGGTGTTAATGTCTTCAATCTCGGCCTCAATTGGAAAATCTTTATCATGAATTTTTATGGTATCTCCAATTCTGAAAGGAAACGAAAAGAACAAAATCATTCCGGAAGTTATGTTACTCAAAATAGACCATTGAGCAAACATTGCCACACCAATAACCGTTGCAATCGAAGAAACAGTAATGAATATATCTTTAGTATCAACACCCCAGATTACAATTAAACTTATTGTGATTAAAATGTTCATCAGGATATTAATATATTTAATTACCAAATTGGTACGATGCTCTAATAAGTGACTTGTAGCGGCAAAACGACGAATTAATCTGGCCACAATCATTCTTAAAGCAACTAAAACAATAAGAAGTATTAAGGTTGCAAATATTTCCTGAGTATATCCTTTAAAAGAAAACATAAATAAATTTTTAAACTAAAGTACTCAAATATTCATAAACTTTGGCTGTAGGAAGTCCCATAACATTGGTATAAGAGCCTTCTACTTTTGTAACTGCCATAAAACCAAACCATTCCTGAATACCGTAAGCACCGGCTTTATCGTAAGGCTTGTAGTTTTCGATATAATATAAAATACTTTCGTCTGATAAATCTTTGAAAGTGACTTTCGTAATATCGTGCAAAAGGGTAGAAGCAGAATTGGTCTGAAAACAAACTGATGTGATTACTTCATGAGTTGTATTTGACATTGATTTAATCATTTCAAAAGCTTCTTCGGCACTTTTAGGTTTGCCTAAAGCTTTTTTTTGATGCCATACAATCGTATCGCTTGTTACTAATATTTCATTTTCTTTTAATTCATCCTTAAAAGCATCTGCCTTTAATTGTGCCAGAAAATCGGTTATTTCGACTGCCTTTAGTTCTGGAGGATAAATTTCTTTAACATCTTTTAAACGGATTTCAAAATCAAGATCTAAATCCTTAAAAAACTGCTGTCTGCGAGGTGATCCCGATGCCAGGATTATTTTATATTTTTTGAGTTTTTCTTTAAGCATTGTTTTGAAGGTATTGATGGTTTAAACTGATTACTAAAATGGATAAAATTCCGAAGAACAAAATCAATTTTAAAACCGTACTTAAATGATGAAAATCTTTCTTCGTTTTGGCACTAAATATCTTCACAATAAAATACAATAAAGGCGCTAAAACAAAAACGAATGTATAAAATGTCACGATTAAAAGATTATTTTCAAAAAAGTATTTATTAATATAAAGCAGCGAAACAATAAATGGGATTACCGCAAGTCCCAATGCAATTTTTGTTGCTCTGCTTTTTCCAATAGCAATGGGTAAGGTGTTCATCCCCTGATTGTAATCGCCATCCATATCTTCAATATCTTTAACTATTTCGCGTACAAAATTGATCATAAAAGCAAATAATGCGTAATCTGTCAGAATAGAAAAAAAACTTGCCATTTGTGCTTTGTTTTCTATAGTTGTTGCCGGAAAAATATCAAAAACTCCAATTATCAAAACACTTACTGCCAGTAAAGCTGCAACAACAAAATTGCCTACTATCATGATAGATTTTAAAGTTGTCGCATAAAAATAGAGGACAGAAGCAATTAATATAAAAAGAGAAGCAAATGTAGGCCTTAAAATAATATTAGATAAAACAAATCCGAGCGCAACCCCGGCCACATTTAGTGCAATGTAAATATTAAATGCAGCGTTTTCTGAAATTCCTCTTCCCACTACAACATCCTGTGGTTTATTAATAGTGTCTGTTGCAACATCATAAATATTATTAATAACATAACCTGCAGCGGCCAATAAAACAGTGCTTAAAACTAAAAGTGCATATTGCCAGTCTGCCAATGCTAAAGGAATATTTTGCTGCTTTAAAAAAGCATAACGAAATAAAACCTGCATAAAAGCAAGCATAAGTAAATTTTTATATCGAATTAGTTTTAGGTATTTCATTCTTTTCTAAGTTACTAAGGTTCTGAGTTGCTAAGATTCTAATTTTTTAATTATCAATTAATATCTAATCATTAATCATGTTTTCCATTAAAATATTCCATCCATTTTCCCTGCACTTTCATTACCTGTTCAATAACATCGCGTGCAGCACCTCTTCCGCCTTTTACGTGCGAAATATAACGGCAGATATTTTTAATTTCGGGAACAGCGTCTTGCGGACTGGCAGGCAGTCCCACTAATTTCATTACATGATAATCCGGAATATCGTCTCCCATATATAAAACCTGTTCTGGTTTTATGTTGTTGGCAGTTATATATTCTTCAAATGTTTTAACCTTATCAGGGGTTCCTAAATGAATATCGGTAATGCCTAAATTACGAAGTCTTACGCGAACGCCTTCGTTGCTTCCGCCAGAAATAATGCAGACATGATAACCGCTTTCTACCGCCGCTTTCATAGCGTAACCGTCACGAATATTCATTGTACGAAGAATTTCGCCTTCTGTGGTTACAAAAACGGAACTGTCTGTAAGTACGCCATCAACATCAAAAATAAATGTTGTAATGTCGTTCATCATTTCTTTATAACTTTTTGCCATTCTGCTGTATCGATTGTGTTAGTATTTTATAAATATTTTTTTGATTTTCGTTTGTGATAAAATCCAGATGTGCGCCGGTAGTCAGGGAATCATGGCGTTTAGCCGGACCTGTCTGGGCATCTGACGGATTTAATGTTTGTATTTTTTCTGCGGTTTCCTGAATTAAAGGTTTTAATACCTCAAATGGTACATGATGTTCTTCGCAGATTTCCTGACCAATTTGATATAAATGATTGGTAAAGTTATTTACAAAAACAGCCGCAACATGCAAAGCTTTTCTCTGCTCAGAACTGATTGCAAATACTGCGTTTGAAATGCTTTTTGCTGTTTCTTCCAAAATTTTATAATCATCCTGGTTTTCAGTTTCTAAACAAACAGGAATTATAGAAAAATCAACTGCTTTATTTTTTGAAAAAGTTTGCAGCGGATAAAAAACACCTTTTCTGTTTTTAGAATCTAAAACATCAATTGAAGTTGTGCCGGAAGTGTGCACAACCAATCGATTATCAAAAGGCAATTGGCTTGAAACTTCGGCTATTGCATTGTCTGAAACCGAAATAATATATAAATCTGCTTCTTTCAAAACTGAAAAATCGGTTACAATTTTTTCAGGTTCAAGAAGAGAAGTCAAAGCTTCTTTTTTTCTCGAAAAAGCCTGCACAATTTCGACAAGTGAACTTGCAGAAAATGCTTTTATTAAATGCTGCGCGACGTTTCCGGAACCAATTATCGTAATTCGAATCATAATCGCAAAATTAACATTATTTTTTCTAAAGAAAATATCGAAGGAGAAAGTTTGACTATAGATTATAGTGATGCAACTGATTTATACGGATTTATGTTATTTAATTATCAAAAACAATAAAGATTTCAGAATCAAAAATAAAATAATCCGTTTAATTTGTGCAATCTGCAGCCCATTATGTAATCCTTTTATTTGGTTTTTATTAACAAATAACATTTACCTCAAATCAACATTTTTAAGTATTTTTGTGCCACTTTTATACAATGTAATTCCTTAAAAATGGATAAAAAAATATTCTCTTTTTTGTTTTCTACACGATTAATGGCCGTTCTTTTTTTAGCATTCGCAATTGCAATGGGTGCTGGAACTTTTATCGAAAGTAAATACAATACTGATACCGCCAGAATTTTAATTTATAATACCTGGTGGTTTGAGGCAATAATGTTTATTTTCATGATTAACTTCTTCGGAAACATTAAACGTTACCAATTGCTTAAAAAAGAAAAATGGGCTACATTTTTACTTCATATTGCTTTTGTTTTTATCATTTTAGGAGCTTTTATTACACGTTATATTAGTTATGAAGGAATGATGCCAATTCGCGAAGGAAAGGCAGAAAACCAGATTTATTCAGACAAAACATTCCTGACTGTTTTTGTTGATGGTGAATATAAAGGAGAAATGAAACGCAGGGTTTTCGAAAAAAGTCTTTTGCTTTCTCCGGTAACCAATAATGATTTTTCCATTTCAGGTAAATTTGACGAAACTCCGTTTGAAGTTTCTTATTCAAAATACATAATGGGAGCTAAGGAAGTGGTTAAACCAGATCCGAACGGAACTTTATATCTTAAGTTGGTAGAAGCAGGGGCTGGGGGCCGTGAAGAACATTTCCTGAAAGAAGGTGAAGTACAAAACATTCACAATGTATTATTTGCATTGAATAAACCAACGGAAGGTGCAATCAATATTAATACTACTGGCGAAAAATATACGATTCAGACTCCATTTGAGGGAGAATTTATGCGAATGGCAGATCAGTTAAAAGGAAAAGTTACAAAAGACAACGTTCAGCCTTTAATGATGCGTTCCTTATATAGTATTGGAGATATCAGAATCGTTTTTCCTGATCCCGCAATGAAAGGAAAAGTAGATTATGAATCCAGTAATGATTTTAAAGCAAAATCGCATACAGATGCTTTAGTAGTAAAAGTAAAAGCAGAAGGACAGGAAAAAGAAGTAATGGTTATGGGCTCTAAAGGAAGTGTTGGAGAACCAAAAACCGTGAAAATCGGCAATATAGAATATTCTGTTTTCTACGGAAGTAAAGCTTATATTTTGCCATTTAAAGTAAGACTGAACGACTTTATTGCAACAAAATATCCTGGAACAGAAAAAAGCTACTCTGCTTTTGAAAGCAAGGTTACCGTTCAGGATTCTGCAGAAACTTTTGATGCTGATATTTACATGAATCACGTTTTAGATCATAAAGGATACCGCTTCTTCCAATCTTCATTTGATCCGGATGAAAAAGGAACTGTTTTGTCTGTAAATCATGATTTTTGGGGAACTTCAATAACTTATTTAGGATATTTTATGTTGTTCTTTGGTTTAATGGCGATTATGTTTACGAAACATTCCCGTTTTGCCGATTTAAAACGCAAACTTGAAGGTGTCAAAAAGAAAAAAGAAAAGCTAATCACGATTTTGGTATTAATGATTGGTGTGAGTGGATTTGCACAGCAGAATCCGCATGTACATTCACACGATCACGATCACTCGGCAGATCCAAATGATCATGCCAATCACGTAACAGCTCCGCCAAGTAAAAAGCAATTAGATTCGTTATTGACAATTTATAAAGCTCCTGAAGCACACGCGGCAAAATTTGGACGTTTGATTATTCAGGATGCCGGAGGCCGAATGAAACCTATTAATACGTTTTCATCTGAGTTACTTCGAAAAGTAAGTCATGCCGACACGTATAACGGAATGAATTCTGATCAGGTATTTTTATCTATGACGCAGTACGCTCAGGTTTGGATCCAGATTCCGCTTATTTATATTAAATCAGGAAACGACAGTATTCGTAAAATTATTGGTATTGATAAAGAGGCCAAATTTGCTCCTTTTGTTAATTTCTTTGATGAAAACGGAAACTACAAACTTTCTCCATATCTGGATGCCGCTTACAAAGCCGGAAATCCAAATCAGTTTGAGAAAGATTTTATTGAAACAGATAAAAAGGTAAACTTAATGGAATCTGCTTTAAGCGGAAGTATCCTGAAAATTTTCCCTATTCCAAATGATCCTAATCATAAATGGGTTTCTTATCTGGAACGTGACAGTAATGGTTTTAAAGGAATGGATTCTACGTATGTAAAACAAATTCTGCCATTATATTTTAGTGCTTTAAATAACGGTTCTATTTCTAAAAACTGGGACACAGCAGATCAGTTGGTCGAAAGTATAAATGGTTTCCAAAAGAAATTTGGAGATAAAGTACGTCCAAGCGAACAAAAAATCGATGCTGAAATTGCTTATAATAAATACGATGTTTTTAAAGTATTGCCATATTGGTACATTACAGCTTCCATTTTAATGCTGATTTTTACGATTGTAAATATCTTTTTTGAAAAGAGATGGCTTCGTATCACAGTAAATGGTTTTCATATAATTGTAGGCCTTTTATTTGCACTTCATACATTAGGATTAATAGCGCGCTGGTACATTTCCGGGCACGCACCTTGGAGTAATGCTTACGAATCCATTGTGTATGTGGCCTGGGCAACAATGTTTTTTGGTCTGGCTTTCGACAGAAAATCAAAACTTACAGTGGCTTCGTCAGCCTTTGTTACGGCAATGATTTTAATGGCGGCTTACATGAACTGGATCGATCCGGAAATTGCAAATTTACAGCCTGTTCTTAATTCTTATTGGCTGATGATTCACGTTGCAGTAATTGTGGCAAGTTATGGACCTTTTGCTTTGGGAATGATTTTAGGATTTGTAGCCTTGATTTTGATTTTCTTTACCAATGAAAAAAACAAGGCTAAAATGAGCTTAAACGTAAAAGAGATTACGTACATCAACGAAATGGCTCTTACAATTGGTTTAATTATGCTTACAATTGGTAACTTCCTTGGAGGACAATGGGCAAACGAAAGCTGGGGTCGTTACTGGGGATGGGATCCAAAAGAAACCTGGGCATTAATTTCGATTATGGTTTATGCATTTGTAATTCATGCTCGTTTTGTGCCGGCTTTACGCGGAAAATGGTTCTTTAATTTAATGAGTATGTTTGCGTTTATTTCGATTTTGTTTACGTATTATGGAGTAAACTTTCATTTAGTTGGGCTCCATTCTTATGCAACCGGAGAAGCGCATTCCTTAAACTGGATTTATTACAGTCTGATAACCATTGCTGCAATTGGCGGAATAACTTATCCGAGTTATCGAAAATATTATAAAAGCAAAAAATAATTTTTAGATTAAATTAAAGAAGGGTTCAGCTTAATTGTTGAACCCTTCTTTATTTATGTGCTGTTTGCCTATCTTCTGGAGCTTCATAGCAATTAAACATTCCATAATCTTGCTGTTTATAAGATAATTTTGTTCGTGATTTTTTAGCGGAATAACTTCGAAAATTACAGCAATATCGTTTTATTTATTTTTGAAAGTATTTTGGCTGTCTTTTAAAAAGTTTAATGTTTCATTGTATAATTCATTCCTGCTTTTTTCTAAATGCATAACATGTGTTCCTTTTTCAATAACAATATATTTTTTGAAGCTGCATTTTCGAGGGAAATAAATAAATTTTCAGCATCATTATTATTTGGATATTGATCACATTCACCTCTTATAATCAATGTTTTTGCTGTAATTTTTTTCGGATCGTAATAAGTTTTGTTATGCAGTAAATCTTCAATATCAACTGAAGGACCGGATGGAAATCGAACGGCAGGATTTTTTGAATCTGCAATTAAAGGATCGCTTTTTTTCCAGATTTCTCCCCAGTTTTCAAATATTTCCGGTTCTAACTGACATTCTTTTCCTTGAGGTGTTAGGCTTATCATTGCATTAATACGCTGTATCGGAGTCATTTCTTCAAATGATCTGTTGATTTTTTCAGATTCAGAATTCTCATTTAGGACTGTAATTGCGGCAAACAAAATCAATTTTTCTACTTTATCCTGCAATTTAGAAGCAGACAAAGCAGCGACAGAACCGCCCCAAGAATGACCAATTAAATAAATCTTATTTTTTCCGGTTTCTTTTAGAATAAAATTTATTGCTTTTTCAACATCCAAAGAAACTTCTGCCGCTCGTCCAACAATTTTATCAGAAGGCTTTTTCATTTCCGGATATCTGTCAGAATTTCCATAACCAAGAAAATCAAGCGCATATACATCATATCCGTTTTCTGATAGATTTTTCATCCACGAAGTATTACTCATTTCAAATCCAAAAGAAAGTGAGGAAGGAAAAGACGAACCATGAAGAAAAAGCACGGGATAATCGCCGGAAATAACCTTTGGAGCTATATGATTAATGGCAATTTTAAGTTTAGGAATGTGGCTTTTGATTTTCAGGATTTCCATAGAAATTGTTGTTTTAGAATTTTAAATTGCAGTTTCTGTCTGAGCATTCATAATAGAAGTTAAAGTGAAAAACAACTTTAGAATTATTACTTTTTTCATTTGTATTTTTTTACAAAATTAAAATAGTGCCACTTTTAATACTTAAATGAAAACTTAACTATGCTTGCAAAATAGTATTAAGGCAAATATTTGATTTGAAATGAATTAAAAAGGCTAAAAAATAAGTTTTTTCTTATTATTTAGCCCTAAATTTGCTATTTTGAATTCAAATTAAATGTAAATGAATACTGAGAAACCTATTTTAGTAATTGTTATGCCAAATAAATACTTTGACTTTTATAAAAATGAAGTAGAAAAAATCTGGCCTTCATATTCTATCTACTTTCTGTTGAACTATTCAGGACGCGGCGTTGTATATGGATTTGATTATCCTCTGGACACAGATTCTTTGACATTTCCCTATATTAAAGAGCTTTCATGGAAAAAATGTAATGAAGATAGTGGATACGTATGGCATCTTGAAAACAAAGAAATTTTTAAAACTGATTATACTAATGCAAATATTCTTAAAGCAGCAGAAAAAATAGTTTTTATGTCTGCTGATTTGTGTATATCAGAAGCGATTACTTTTCAGGTACTTGTAGAACAAAACCTTGGAAAAAATATAAAAAAGTCCTATACATTATATATTGCTGAGTCTTTTGAAAGGGAAAAAGTGCTGTTTTCTTTAAGAAATCCAATAACAAATAATGATCCTATTTTTCAGGAAAGACTTAAAATGGATACCGCTAAACGTTATTTTGAATATAATTTTAATTTTAACTCTTGTGTTATATTCAAACCTGTTTTGCAAAAAGCAGGAGTTTTAAATGAAGATTTTGTCTTCACTAAATTTCTTTTGCCATTTTTCTATGCATTAAAAGATAAATCTGATTTTAGTTTGCATGAGATATACAATATGGTATATTATTGGAAAGGTTCAGGTTTGTACCCTGAATCCTCGAGTCCGTATGCTGGCAATATTATAGAAAAACTGAGCAAAGCAGGATTATTGAAAGATAATGGGAAAGGTTCAGAAGATAACGCACATTACGACTTTACTGATAAAGCCAGAAACTTAATTAAACTGATCCATCAGGATTGCGGCGATATTGATTTGCCTTGTAAACTATTACAATGGCAGAAGAGCTGGCCGGAATCAAAAAAAGAAATGGAAGAATATATAATCGCTTTTTTTAGAAAACAGATGGAGTTTATACCATTAAAATTGCAATCTTAGTTTGTAATTATAATTTTCCGGTCGCTTTAAAAAATATAAATACGATTATAATAAAGAAGATTAAAAAAATCAGATGACTTAAAATCGATAATACTATTGTTTTGATTCTGGAAATTCTATCAAAAAACTGAATGTTTGTCCAGAAAATCAAAAGGATATCAATTGCATACAAAATCTTAACGATTACAGTAATTGCAGGTGTTCCGTTAAAATAATACAAAAGCGGAAACGTAATAATATGTACAGACAATCTTTGGGCAGCTTTAAATGTGTTTAAAACAAAATACTCCACGAAATTATAATCCTGCTTTTTAAAACAAATATAGGTTCCAAGTGTATAAACTGGTATTGTAGCAATTGTAATCCATGAAAAGTGTGTAGATGTCCATTCGTTAAATTCATAATAATCAATTCCGGTTCCATCGTTATTATAAGGATATAAATCAATATGAAAGTAATGATACATAAAACCATATAATGTTGCCAGGACAACAACAAGTGAAAGCGGTTTAAAATGTCTGACGCGTTTTCCTTCAATAAATTCCCGAATCGAATGACCGGGCCTTGTTAAAAGCTGCCCGACAGAGTATAAAATCCCTTTGTCAAAATGCAATAATCCATGCTGAATATCGTGCCATAAAAAATGTACATTGATTTTATTCGTTTCGGTACTTTGCCCGCAATTGCTGCAGTAATTTCCAGTATAAATCTGCCGGCAGTTTTTACAGGTTATCTCCATAATAAATTATTTAGAATTCAACTTAAAACCATTCGGGTACATTATTGCCAATAAAACACAAATCAATAAAAAGTTATACTCAACGCCGTTTCTACCGCCGCCAACAACAAACCATCCTTCCTGAAAGTGAACCAAAATGATTCCCATTACCAAAATAAAAATAGTTATAAAACCTGCGGGCTTTACGTATTTATTGGCCAGTAACAACAAAGCGGCGACAACGTGGGATAATTTAATAGACCAGGCCAAAAAAATACCAAAAGGAGCAAAGCCAATTTGATTTAAATACAAATTTCCAAAATCATTTATGCCGTTATTAAACATTCCAAAAACAGAATGAGTAAGTAAAATTACTGCGACAGCAATTCTTAAAAGTACAATTCCTTTCATAGTTTTGATAATTTTGTCTGATGAAATAAAAAAAGCGCATATTAAAAGTAATTAATATGCGCTTAATATTTATAAATAGGTTTGTTTTTAAACTTTTCCTAAAGTATATAATTGTTCCATTGTTGGCGTTGGGCTTCCGCCGGCCGGCTCTAAAGTAATTCCAAATGCTTCAGCTGAATCTGTTTGACTTACAGCAAAGATTTTTTGTTTATTGCCTTCAAAGTTATCCAGCAAACCAATACTTGTTGGTGTAAGTACCGGACTTAATTTTAAAGACCAAACCTGATAAACCTTTCCTTTTGGAGGAGCTGGCAGACCTGCAGCATCTATATAAGTAGTTTTTGTCTGCTGGTTCCAGTAAACTTTTGCAAAAGATGTTGGAGAAACAGCCTGACCACCAAGTGTTACACCTGTATTTTTTATATCTCTAACGATACTTAAATTTTTCTCAGTTTGTTTTTTCTGCTGATCTAAGAAAGCGTATTCTCTCTCGATTTTGTTTTTCTCAGTTCCAACTGAAGAAATTGCTTCTTTTGTTTTTGTTAATTCTAATGTCTGGTATCCAAAGCCGAGCAATAATAAAACAGCTGCAGCCCAGCCCACATACTGTGTCCAGTTTGAGGTTGGTTTCAAATCAACTACTTTACCATGTTTAAGTTCTAAACGGGCTTTAATTTTTTCGAAATTTTCAACAGAATGAAAAGGAGAGAAGCTTGATGACAAAGCGACTATAGCTTTCTCAATTGCAATAATTTCCTCATCGACATTCTTATTGTTTTTTGCCAGATCGGCAATTTCCAGATTTTCCTTTTCTGTTAATAAACCATAAACATAAAGTTCTAGAATTCCTGATTCAATATATTCTTGTGCTTCCATTATATTTTTAGATAATTTCTTAAATCGTTAATACAGTTTCTGTTTTGTGTTTTGATAGTTCCCAGCGGCAGTGCCAATTCATCTGAAGCTTCTTGCTGGGTATATCCTTTAAAAAATAGCAAATCAATAATTTCAATACATTTAGGTTTTAGTTTTTTAACAAACTCCTGAATTCCAATTGTATCAATTCGATTAATCAATTTATTGCTATCATCTAACAGATTTACGAAATTATCTGAAGAAAGGTTTTTTTGGCTGTTATTAAAATTTTTGGATCTCAGCTTGTCAATCGATGTATTCCTTGCTATATTAAGGATCCAGGTGTAAAATCGACCTTTACTTTCGTTATAAGAATCAATGTTTTTCCAGATTTTTACAAAAACTTCCTGCAAAACGTCTTCTGCTTCTTCACGATTTTTGATTAAAACATTTATAACTGCAAACAAACTTTTAGAGTACATATCGTACAAATGGGTAAAAGCTCTTTCGTCTTTTTTGTAAATTAAAACTAACAATTCTTCTTGACTCATAGATTCGGATTTAAGCTTGAACAAAAATTAAGTATTACTATTTTTTATTATCTGAGATAAAGATAATTTATTTTTTTGTGAAAAATGCTATTTTTTTTTGTAGTCCAAACCTTAGAAAAATAAAGGCTTCAGAGAAAATTTAGAAAAAAAGTGCAATTTTTTTTACTTTTTTTAAATCCAAAAATAAACCCATATCGTATATAACATTATAAATGAAAAATGAAAGTAAGAAGCTTTTCAAAATTAATAAGCTGAAGTTCTTAAAGTTGAAAATTTTATGAATGGGATAGATAAATATAAAATATTAATTGTGGGTTTAACGACGGTATTGTCGCTGATCAATTTGACTAATAATGATTTTAAAAAAGCAGTCATTCACAATAAAACAGAACTAAATTTTAAAAACTGATAAAAATATTGAATAGTTGATGTCTCCGGACTTCCAAAAGAAAATCAAAATTAATAGTAATCAAGCATTTTAAACGAACTCCAATTTTCCACTTACTAAACGCCATAGATAATTGAATTAGTGCGATTGAGATTAAAAAGATTTTCGTTATAACCGGAGCATCAACTATA
Organism: Flavobacterium sp. Root901; assembly: GCF_001429765.1. GTDB lineage: Bacteria > Bacteroidota > Bacteroidia > Flavobacteriales > Flavobacteriaceae > Flavobacterium. The sequence continues at coordinate 840,821 of NZ_LMJB01000006.1, read as the reverse complement.
ATTTAAACGATATTTAAAAGAAACAATTAATTCATGGTTTGATTTGTTTGTATGGGGGGAAGCCCGGCGTCTGATTAACGCCGGGCTTCAATTTTTTATTTAACTTATAATTAATAAAAATAAAAGTGATTTAAATATCCGGCAAAACAGATTTTAACTAATTTTATAAAAAAATTACACAATGAAAAAAATACTTTTTATAGCCTGCAGTGCTGTCTTTTTTTTAAGCACGCAGTCACAGGCTCAAACAAGCACAAACAAATTATCTAAATCAGATAAAGCTATGGCAAAAGAAACAATTTATCAATTTAAGGTAGAAGATTTATCAGGCGATACTTTTGATTTTGCTTCTTTAAAAGGCAAAAAAATCATGATCGTAAATACAGCATCAAAATGCGGATTAACGCCTCAATACAAAGATCTTGAAGCGATTTACAAAGAATACAAAGACAAAGGATTTGTAATAGTAGGTTTTCCGGCAAACAATTTTGCATCTCAGGAACCTGGAACAAACAAAGAAATCGAAACTTTCTGCCAGCAAAATTACGGCGTAACTTTTCCAATGATGAACAAGGTTTCGGTAAAAGGAAGTGATATGTGCGAAGTGTATAAATTCCTTACACAGAAATCTAAAAATGGTTTACAGGATTCTGAAGTGGAGTGGAATTTTCAAAAATACTTAATAAACGAAAAAGGCGAATTAGTTAAAGTAATTAAACCTAGAACTTTACCAACAGATCCTGAAGTAATTAATTGGATAAAAAGCTAAAAAAAAAAATCCCCAAATTTGAAATATCAAATTTGGGGATTTTTTTTTAGGTTCTAAGGTTCTGAGATGCTAAGATTCTAAGATTTTTTCTCAATTGTGTCTCCTTACGTCAAAATGATAAAAATCTGTATTAATCCGTGCTTTCGCAAAAGCGAATCCGCAAAATCCGTGTGCCATCTACACCAGTATTAACTGCATAAAAACCAGATCAAGCCAATGATCAAATTTATAACCAACTTCACGAATAGTTCCTGTTGCCACGAAACCAAATTTTTCATGAAAAGCAATACTTCCGGCATTATCGGCATCTATGGCTCCAATCATAACGTGATAACCTTGCTCTTTTGCTAAACGAATTAATTCTGTTAATAATTTTGATCCAATGCCTTTTCCAATCACATTATCTACGACATATACAGAATGTTCTACGGTATATTGGTAACCAATTTTTTCACGAAACTGTCCATAACTCCCAAAGCCTGCTACTTCACCGTCTAAATCGGCAACAACAATAGGTAAGTTTTTTGCTTTTTTGTCTTCAAACCATTTTGTTTGTACTTCAAGTGTTTGAATATCATAGCTGTAGTTTGCAGTGGTATGCAGAATAGAATGATTTACAATTTCAAGAATTTTTTCTAAATCATTCTTTGTGGCTGGTCTTAATGTAAGGTTCATGGTTTTATTTTTTGTTCAAAGAGTTCACTTCAATAGTTTGAATTTGCTTCGAATAATAAGTTTAAAATTTTATTTAGCATTTAATTCGGCAAGTAAAGTATCGGCATCTTTTGTGTTCCAGCCCATTTCTTTACCAATTGCTGCGGCATCTTTTGCATATTTCAACGCCGACTTTTTATCTCTAATTTTATTGTAAAGCCGCGCAGCAAGCAAATTCCCATCGTAAGAATCACTTAACTCCAGCGAATGTTTAACCCATAAAATAGATTTTTTCAAACTTTCGGTATCGTTAATGTGTTTGAAATAAGTCTGCCCGATATCTTTTAGGAAACTGGCGTCATTCCACACTAGTTTTTCAGTATCATTTAATGTTACTTTTTTGTAAAAATCCCATTTTTCAGTTCTTTCTGCCATAGTTAAGTCAAACTTAAAAACAAGAGAATCTGTTTTTTGTAACCGAATTGATTTGGCAACTTCTCTTTGTTTATAATAATTAACAGTAGCCATATTATCGACTAGCGGACGAAGCAGTTCAGTTACAATATTTTCTACTTTGCGGTCCACACGATTTTGAGAAGCAACGGCAGCAAATTCTTTTTGATGTTTTAAAACATATTGAAATTCCCTCGAATTAATATCCGTAACACCATTTGCAATCACACGCCAGTTTGTTTCACTGACCAATTGATCGTCTGATTGTGTCTGAAGATAAATATGAGTAGGAATTGATAATTCAGTTCTGTCTTTTCCTTTTTTTAAAGTATTCAAATAAGCAAAAAACTTAGTAGAATTAGCCGGATCAGCCAGGAATTCTTTCTCTAAATAAGGAAGCTGAAACTTAGGATTTAAAGCATAATTTGCTTCGGCTAAGAAATCAGGTTTTTTCATTTCGCCTTTTAAAGCGTATAAAAGTGTTTCATTCGAATCTAAAAATAAAAATGCAGGAAGAGAAGTTGTTTTAAATTTATTTTTAAGTGCAGTTCCTTCTTCTTTCTCAATATTTTTCCAGACACAGATATAATTTTTATTCAAAAAATCCATGACTTTAGCATCACTAAAAACTTCTTTTTTCATTAAATTACAATGCGGGCACCAGTCTGCATAAAGCATTACAAAAACGGGTTTACCTTCGGTTTTAGCATTCTCCAAAGCGGTTTTGTATGATATTCCGTCAACAGTAAACTGATTTTGAGACTGTAAATTCTGCATCCATACAAAAAGGAAAAACAAATATAAGAAACGCATAAAGTGCTTATTTTAGTAGAGAAAATTCTGTTTTACAAATATATTCCCTTTTTCTAAAAACAGTCATAATATCTTCCTAATATATAAGTTAAATCAAGTTCGAAGTTTGTAACTTTGTATTTATAAAAGAAAATTTTAAGCAAAAGATTTTCTTCAAAAATTATACACTATTTAGAATGATTTACCCCAAAATAGCGCTTGCACAAAGCATTATCGAGATTTGTTCAGCAAAAGGAATTCACAATATTATAATTTCTCCAGGCTCAAGAAATGCGCCTTTGACAATTGGTTTCGCACAAAATCCAAATTTTAAATGTTACAGTATTGCCGACGAGCGCTGCGCTGCTTTTTTTGCTTTGGGAATTGCCCAGCAGACAAAAAAACCAACAGCAGTTATATGCACATCCGGATCTGCACTCTTAAATTATTATCCGGCTGTAGCCGAAGCATTTTACAGTCAGATTCCTTTAATCGTAATTTCGGCAGACCGTCCTCAAAATAAAATCGATATTGGTGACGGACAAACGATTCGCCAGGAAAATGTCTTTTTAAATCATTCTGTTTTTAATGCAAATTTAACCGAAGAAGCATCAGTTGAAAATGACTTGAAAATTAATAAAGCAATAGAAACTGCTATTTCTCAAAAAGGGCCTGTTCATATTAATGCTCCGTTTGAAGAACCATTATATGAAACCGTTTCAGGACTTTCTGTTGAACCAAAAATTACAAATCCGGAAGAAATAATCCCAACAAAAATCATTGAAAACAGTGAAGAAATTGTTTCAATCTGGAATTCAGCAAAAAGAAAATTAATTCTTATTGGAGGAATAAATGAAGCCAATTCTATAGAAAAGGAAATTTTGGAAAACTTTGCCAATGATCCTTCCATTGTTGTGCTTACAGAAACGACTTCAAATCTGCATCATCCAAGTTTTATCAACAGTATTGATACTTTAATAACGCCATTTGATGATGCTGATTTTAAAGAATTAGAACCGGGAGTTTTAATCACTTTTGGCGGCATGATTGTATCAAAACGTATTAAAGCTTTTTTGCGAAAATACAAACCTGCACATCACTGGCACATAGATACTTTACGTGCCTATGATACATTCAATGCTTTAAGTAAACATTTTGTAATGGAACCCAACGATTTTTTTAAAGATCTGCTTCCAAAAACTACATTTACACAAAGCAAATATTTCTCTAAAATTGATAAAATTTACAGTTTAAGAAATATTAGAAAAGAAGAGTATTTAAAGAAAATTCCATTTTCAGACTTTAAAGTTTTTGAGAAAGTAATTGAAACACTTCCAAAAAATAGTCAGTTGCAGATTAGTAACAGTTCGGCAATTCGTTATGCTCAATTAATTGAGATTGATCCATCGATAGAAGTATACTGCAACAGAGGGACAAGCGGAATCGACGGAAGTACTTCTACAGCGATTGGCGCAGCTGTCGGAAGTGGCATTCAGACGGTTTTCATTACAGGTGATATCAGCTTTTTATACGACAGCAATGCTTTGTGGAATTCGTATATTCCTAAAAACTTTAAAATTATAATAATTAATAATGGAGGAGGTGGCATCTTCAGGATTTTGCCCGGACATGAAGAAAAACCAGTTTTTAATACTTATTTTGAAACCTCGCACCATTTAACAGCAGAGCATTTGGCAAAAATGTACGACTGCAGTTATTTTAAAGCCAGCGATTTAGTTTCATTAAATGAAAATCTGGAGTTATTATTTCAAGCAGACGAAAAACCGGCAATACTGGAAATTTTTACTCCAACTTTAGAAAATGATGCAATTTTAAAGCAATATTTCAAACAGCTTGTTTAATTTATTTTGTAAGTTAAATATTGTTAAATATTTGTTTTAACTTCTAATAATATTTAGATTTGGTTATTAAATAAATTATAACCAATTAAAATTATTATGAGCAAAAGAGAAGAATTAATTAAGAAGTATGCTGCTGATTTAAAAGAAAAATGTGGTGTTACTCCAAACATGGATTTACTGACTAAAGTTACCATAGGCTGCGGACCATCGATTTATAATAATGATGCATCAGTAGTAGCTGGAAATCAGGACTCGGAAATACATACTGTTAAAAATAATTTTCTAATTAAAAAATTGGGTTTAGCAGATGATCCGGCTTTAGACCAAGCCATTCATTCTGTTTTAGAAAAATATGGTAAATCAAATAAACACAAATACAGGGCTGTAGTTTATTATTTACTAACAGTACACTTTAAAAAAGAAAGTGTTTATAAATAAAAATTAAAAGCGTCATTTTTGACGCTTTTTGTTTTCTATGAGATTTAATCTAAAACATTCTATTTACCATTTTCAAACTTCGTACATTTGCAGCTTAGTAACTCAGCTTCTCAAAGCTTAGAACCTTAATAATAATGCTTGAAATAGGAAAATACAATACACTTACCATATTACGTGATACAAAAGTTGGTCTCTTTTTAGGAAATCCTGAAAAAGATCCGGACGGAATTCACGACGTTTTATTACCAAATAAATATGTTCCCAACGAATTTGAGATAGGCGAAGAGCTTGTTGTTTTTGTTTATTTAGACCACGAACAACGTCCTGTTGCCACTACTCTTGAGCCTTATATTTTACTAAATGAATTTGCTCTTTTAAGAGTAAACTATATCAATCAGGTTGGTGCTTTTATGGATTGGGGAATGGAAAAAGACATTCTTGTACCGTTTAAAGAACAGGCAAGGCCGATGGAAAAAGGCAAACGTTACCTGGTTTACCTTTATAAAGATGAAAAAACAAATCGTCTGGTGGCTTCCAGTAAAACAAATCAGTTTTTAAGCAACGATAATTTAACGGTTGAAAAAGGCGAAGAAGTAGATTTAATAGTTTCGCACATTACCGAAATAGGAATTAACGTCATCATCAATGAACAGCACAAAGGTCTTTTGTACAAAGATGAAGTGTATGACGACTCGATAAGAACCGGAGACAGAATGCGCGGTTATATTAAAAATATCCGCCCTGATAATAAAATAGATGTTGCTTTGCAAATTCAGGGTTATCAGAGTATTGAACCAAATGCTGAAAAGATTTTAGATGAATTAAGAGCCAATCGCGGTTTTTTACGCTTAAATGATAATTCGCATCCTGAAGATATTAAAACGGTTTTAAAAATGAGTAAAAAAACGTTTAAAAAGGCCGTAGGAGCTTTGTATAAGGAAAAACTCATCGAAATTAAAGAAGACGGAATTTATCTTGTAAAAGAAACTAATAGTTAAATCTCAATATTTAAATTCCAAATTCCAATTTATTCATACATTAGAATTTGGATTTTATTTTTGGAATTTAAAAAACAAGAAAGGCTGCTCATTACAAGCAGCCTTTCCCTTTTTATTCTAGTTTTAAAAAAAATTGTAATTAAAAAAAAACAGAAATAAAATAATTCGAATTTATCTTGAAAGTAAATAGCTTTACGAATTTTAGAAATTACCTTCTCGATAGTATGTCTTTAAACAATTAATGCGTTTATCTCAAAAGCAAAAATTTAATTTCACGGCTAGTCCATTTGGTTTAATAAAATAACTTTTAGAAAGTTTTGGTTAGCATTTTCCTCTTTTCGTAATCAATTAATATACTAATTACAAAACAATTCCAGCGTTTAACCTTAGGTGTTACTATCTCCTCTTTGAAGTTTTGACAAACGAATAAATCATTTGCTCGTTCTTAACAGGTTTATTGTTTAAAACCATAAAAAAATGAGCGACAAATTTTTTAAATTTTCTCAAAAAAATCATTTTTTAGGTTAATAAATCAGTGAAAGAAAATCAATCTTATATCAACAAAATACATCGTATCTCATTGATTTCTAGGGTGTAAAATTACTCATTATTTTTTAAAACTAATGTTAAAAAGTGTTATTTTTTGAACGCCTCTGCTAATTGTTAACATTGAAACAAAAAATAGCTGTGACTTATATAAAATTCAATACGGAAAAATGTAAAAAATGCTTTATTTTTACACTATAATTTTTAAATAAACAAACACAAATGGATTGGATTACAGCCAGAGAATTTGAAGATATAACCTATAAAAAATGTAACGGAGTTGCCAGAATTGCTTTTAACAGACCAAATGTTAGAAACGCTTTCAGACCAAAAACAACTTCAGAATTGTACCAGGCTTTTTATGACGCCCAGGAGGATACTTCAATTGGAGTAGTTTTACTTTCTGCAGAAGGACCATCAACAAAAGATGGTGTTTATTCCTTTTGCAGCGGAGGCGATCAAAATGCACGCGGACATCAGGGATATGTTGGAGATGACGGACAGCATCGTTTAAATATTCTGGAAGTACAGCGATTGATTCGTTTTATGCCAAAAGTTGTAATTGCTGTAGTTCCGGGCTGGGCTGTTGGCGGCGGACATAGTTTACATGTAGTCTGCGATATGACTCTGGCAAGTAAAGAACATGCTATATTTAAGCAAACAGATGCTGATGTTACCAGTTTTGACGGCGGTTACGGATCTGCTTATTTAGCTAAAATGGTTGGACAAAAAAAAGCGCGCGAAATTTTCTTTTTAGGAAGAAATTATTCTGCTCAGGAAGCTTTTGAAATGGGAATGGTAAATGCTGTAATTTCGCATGACGAATTAGAAGCAACTGCATACGAATGGGCTCAGGAAATCCTTCAAAAATCGCCAACTTCTATAAAAATGCTGAAATTTGCCATGAACTTAACTGATGACGGAATGGTTGGACAGCAGGTTTTTGCCGGAGAAGCGACACGTTTGGCCTACATGACAGAAGAAGCAAAAGAAGGAAGAAACGCTTTCCTTGAAAAAAGAAAACCGAATTTCGGTGAAAATAAATGGCTGCCATAAATAAAATAGTTTGAAAAATGTTTCAAGTTTCAGGTTTCAGGTTCTGGGCATGAAACTTGAAACCTGAACTTGAAACAAATTAAATAAAAACAAATGAAACATTGGATTGAAGCCGCGAGACTGCGCACACTGCCTTTATCAGTTTCCGGAATTATAGTAGGAAGTATATATGCATTAATACATCCAACAGAAACCATAGCTACACCGAGTGAAGTTTTCAGCTGGAAAATTTTTGGTTTTGCACTTTTAACAACACTTGGCTTACAGGTTTTGTCAAATTTTGCCAACGATTACGGAGATGGTGTAAAAGGTACAGATAATGCAGACAGAGTAGGGCCTCAGCGTGCGATTCAAAGCGGAATTATTACTCCGCAAGCCATGAAAAAAGCAATTATAATTACGGCATTACTAACTTTTCTTTCTGCAGTAACCTTGATTTATTTCGCCTTTGGAAAAGACAATTTCGGCTATTCTATCTTTTTCTTATTGCTTGGAATTGCTGCTATTGTATCGGCAATTCGCTACACAGTTGGAAATTCAGCATACGGATACAGAGGATTTGGGGATTTGTTTGTTTTTGTTTTCTTTGGACTTGTAAGTACATTGGGCGTTAACTTTTTATATTCCAAAGAAGTTGATCCGCTTTTAATCCTTCCGGCAGTATCAATCGGATTATTAAGCGTTGGTGTTTTAAACCTGAACAATATGCGCGATGAAGAATCAGACAGAAAATCCGGAAAAAATACAATCGTAGTGCAAATGGGCGGAGCAAAAGCAAAAAAATACCATTATTTTTTGATTGTTACCGCTATGCTTTTAGTAATAATATTTGCAGTTTTAAGTGATTATAATTTCGATCAGTATTTATTTTTACTGGCTTATATTCCTTTAACGAAACATTTAATTACGGTTTCTAAAAACCAAAACCCTAAGCTTTTAGATCCGGAATTAAAAAAATTGGCATTGAGCACATTTTTACTTTCCATATTATTAACGCTATGTATGACTTCGTTAATTTCAGACATTTTTGTTAATCTTTTCTTAGGCGGAAGATAATCGAAGTTAAACTTTAAATTTTAAAAAATGAAAATTACATTTTACGGACATGCTTCTTTAGCAATCGAAGTGGGAGGAAAACATATTATTGTTGATCCTTTTATTTCTGGAAATCCACAAGCGGCAGCCATCGATATAAATACATTAAAAGCCGATTATATTTTACTGACTCACGCACACAGTGACCACGTTTTAGACGTTGAGACTATTGCAAAAAATACAAATGCAGTAATTGTTTCAAACGCCGAAATTGCAAGTTACTATGCAAAAAAAGGTTTTAATTCGCACCCGATGAATCATGGCGGAAGCTGGAAATTTGATTTCGGAAAAGTAAAATATGTAAATGCGATTCACTCAAGTTCTTTCCCTGACGGAACTTACGGCGGAAATCCGGGAGGATTTGTTATCGAAGGCGAACACAAAAATATTTACATCGCTGGAGACACTGCATTGACTTACGATATGAAATTAATCCCGTTAAGAACGAAATTAGATTTAGCAATTCTTCCAATTGGAAATAATTTTACAATGGATGTAGAAGATGCTATCATTACTTCGGATTTTGTAGAATGCGATAAAATTTTAGGTTATCACTTTGATACTTTTGGTTATATCGAAATCAACCACGAAGAATCAATTCGTAAATTCTTTGATAAAGGAAAAGATTTAATGCTTTTAGGAGTAGGTGAATCTATAGAATTATAAATTAAGCCGAAGGAGCTAATCCCGCTATCCGTTTCAATCTTTTTCTGGCTAAAGAAGCCAGAAAAAGTATTTTCACTACTATCGGGGCTAGGGCATTCGGTTTCAAAAGAATATTTTTTGGCATAATTTTTTATGAGTCCATTTGAGTCAAAAAACAAATCAAATATGAATTTCAAAAGAATATTTCTACTTCTTTTACTTACTTCAACTTTTAGCACATTTGCCCAAAAAGACGGTTATTGGGACAAAGAACGCGCCACAACAAAAGAAGTTCTCGTTTCTGCGGGCGATCGTCTTGTTGTAAAAACTGAAGACTTACCGGTTGGAACTACTGAAATTGTCTACCGAATTACACTTCTCGACAAAAATCAGCAAATGGCCAATAGCTTGGTTTCGCTTTTAAAATCTATTCCGGATCCTTATGGAATTGGGCAGGGATCTGCGGGGGCGGTTTTTTTAATGTCTAAAATTTCCGGAGACGATCAGTGTACTTATTCGCTTTTTACATCAAATGAAGAGGCCAAAAAATATGCTTCTGATGGAAAAACAGATACTGCGTGCTACTCCCAGTCAGAGCCCGTTAGTAAAGATGCCAAGAGAATTTCATTAGACAAAAATTCCTGTTTAAAAGAAAACACAACGACAATATGGTTTGGTTTTGAAAGCAAAAACTGGTTTTTAACTCAAAAAATAGTTCTTGAAGTGGTGCCTTGGGTTGATATTAAACTGAACAGAGGCTGGAATCAGGACAATAAGAATGAAATTATCAGTCTTTGTAAAACCTCTACAATGGCACAAAAAATGGCCAATTCTGATGATTTTTGTGTCTGCATTTTAGACAAAATAATGAAACAGTATCGTTATTCAGAATTCCAAAAGCTGCTTGCAGTAGAAAAAACCAAAGTGTATAAAGACTTTGGAAATGCATGTTACAAAGACGCCGATATTTCAAAAAATATTTATAATGATTTAAGGAATCAGGCTTCATCTTTAACCAAACAGCAAAAATACAACGAAGCAATCCAAAAATTAAGCACCATCATTAATGATGGAAAAGCAACGGCTTTAGATTATAATTCAATTGGTTACTGTTACCTTTTGACCAGACAATACGCAAAAGCATTAAAGTTTTTGCAAGAAGGCGAAAAGCTGGATGATACTGAATTGTTGGTAAAACTAAATTTAGCACATGTTTATCTGGTCAGCAATAGATACAGCGATGCGAAAGCAATCTATAAAAAATATCAGGATCAAAATGTAACTGATAATATAAGCTGGAAAGACAAAACTAAAACAGATTTTGCGGTTTTTGAAAAAGCCGGTTTACCTTCAAAAGACTTCGAAAAAGTTTTAAAACTATATAATTAAAATTTGGCCACAGATTACACATTTTATAATCCATTAATCTTGTGTAATCTGTGGCTAAAAATTTAAAATATTTTGAAAGCAACATACTATAAATATATGCTCGAATTTAAACGCCCTTCGGGGACGTCTCGCGGCATTATGACTGAAAAAGAAACCTGGTTTATTGTTCTGGATGAAAATGGCAAAAAAGGAATAGGAGAGTGCGGTATTTTACGTGGTTTAAGTGCTGATGATCGAACTGATTATGAAGAAAAACTAAAATGGGCTTGTGAAAATATTCATTTGGGAGAAAAAGAACTTTGGGAATCTTTACTGGAATTTCCGTCGATTCAATTTGGAATTGAAATGGCTTTTTTATCATTAAAAAGTGAAGATCCATTTTTGCTTTTTCCCTCAGGTTTTACCAGTAATGCTGAATCAATCGAAATAAACGGTTTAGTCTGGATGGGCGAACCAGATTTTATGAAACAGCAGATTGAAGAAAAATTAGCAGAAGGTTTTAAGTGCATAAAGCTTAAAATTGGCGCCATTGATTTTCAGAAAGAATTAGAATTACTGGCGTTTATCCGCAGTCATTTTTCTGCTGAACAAATAGAGATCAGGGTAGATGCAAATGGAGCTTTTTCTTTAAACGAAGCTTTAGATAAACTTTCTCAATTAAATAAATTTCAATTACATAGCATTGAACAGCCCATTAAGCAAGGAAATATTCAGGCAATGGCAGATTTGTGCAAAGCAACCCCATTTCCCATTGCATTAGACGAAGAACTAATTGGTGTTTTTTCATGGAATGAAAAGGAAAAATTATTGCAGAAGATCCAGCCTCAATATATAATTTTAAAACCGAGTTTTATTGGAGGTTTCAGAGGAACGCAGGAATGGATCACATTGGCAGAAAAATATAATATTGGCTGGTGGATAACATCAGCATTAGAAAGTAATATTGGATTAAATGCTATTGCACAATGGACATTTCTCCAGAATTCAAAAATGCCGCAAGGACTGGGAACCGGAGCACTTTATACCAATAATTTTAATTGTCCCCTCGAAGTTTCAAAAGGTAAATTATGCTATAATACCTCTCAAAGTTGGGATTTCTTTTAAAGGCACAAAGGTTCAGATTTTTCAAAACATAAAGTGCAAACCTCTCAACCTAAATTATTCTTTTCCCCCAAGCAGATTTTCCTGTAATTCTTTTAGTTCCAGCCATTTGCTTTGGAAGGCAAATAAAGCTTGTTTAGGCCAGGTACTCGGATTATGGATAGCATAATTTTCGCCGCCCGCATCCAGAATGGATTGCAGTTCTTCTGTAGTAGATTGCGAAAGATCATACCAGGTTATAATTCCTCTGCCATTTAACAAAACCTCAATTTTAGGTCCAATTCCTTCGACTATTTTTAGATCATCCTGTTTGATTTTCTTTCCTAAAACATTTGATGCTGATTCGCTGTCAAACGGGAGTGTATCAACTTCGCCTAAAAATGATTTCGGAGCAGCTGTCTTAACTTTCGCATGATCCGCTAATTCTGCTTCAAGAGCGCCCAATTTTGTATTTAAATTCTTTGCATGTATCTGGCATACATCTAAATCGGCCTGAATTGAAGCAGCAAGTGTATCATATCTTTTCGTGTTCTTTTTACCAAGGATGTATCCTATAACCCCACAGACTAAGCCCACCATGGCCGGTATTAATATATATAATAAATCCATAATGTTACATTTTAATTATTTGATTCTGGCTATTATGTCAGTCGCTCTGCCTTTTCAGAAATAGGCCAGAAGTAATCGTTCTATCAAATTTACCAAAAATATAAAACATAAACTGTTATTAATCAGATAATTTGTCAGGATTTTCAACAGGCATGATTTAAAACTAAACCCATTCAAATTTTTAGAATTTGAAAATCCCGATTTCATGACTCAATTAAATTGAGTAACTTGCAGTAAAATAAATTTAGACTCAAAATGCTGGAAATAGAAAGAAAGTTTCTTGTAAAATCAGACGATTTTAAAGAACAGGCATTTGCAAAAAATAAAATTGCACAAGGTTATCTTAGTTCGATTCCCGAAAGGACAGTTCGTGTTAGAATTAAAGGTGAAAAAGCTTTTTTGACCATAAAAGGTATTGGACATCAGGGCGGAATGTCCCGTTTTGAATGGGAAAATCAAATACCGCTGGATGAAGCTGCTGAACTTCTTAAATTATGTGAAAAAGGAAAAATTGAGAAGACCAGATATGAAATTAAATTTGGAAATCATATTTATGAAGTTGATGAATTTTACGGTGAAAATGAAGGTTTAATAATGGCTGAAATTGAACTGCAGTCTGAAACTGAAAGCTTTGAAAAACCGGACTGGCTAGGAGAGGAAGTTACAAATGATGAAAGATATTACAACGCTTATTTGAGTAAAAATCCTTTTAAAAACTGGGAAAAATAATAATTTATGGCTCATCAATATGATTTAATTATTGTTGGAGGCGGCCCAATTGGACTTGCCTGCGCAATTGAAGCTCAAAAAAAGAATTTAAAATATTTAATTATAGAAAAAGGAGCAATTGTAAATAGTATTTTTAACTATCCTTTATATATGACTTTTTTCTCAACTGCCGAAAGACTTGAAATTGGTGATATTCCGTTTAATTGTTTGGCGCCAAAACCAGGCCGTCAGGAAGCTTTAGAATATTATCGAAATATTCACCGCTATTTTAATTTCAATATTCATTTATTTGAAAAAGTAACCGGAATCAATAAAATACAAAAATCTTTATTTGAAGTTTTTACAGATAAAAGTCAATACCAATCTAAAAATATAGTCATTGCTACTGGTTTTTATGATATTCCGATTCAGATGAATGTTAAAGGTGAGGAACTGCCAAAGGTGCGACACTATTATAAGGAAGCTCATGAATATGCATTTCGAAATGTTTTGGTTGTTGGAGCGAATAATTCATCTGTAGATGCAGCATTAGAGTGCTGGAGAAAAGGTGCAAATGTTACGATGGTAATTCGTAAAAACGAAATTAATAGCAGAGTAAAGTATTGGGTTAAACCCGATATTGAAAATCGAATTGCCGAAGGAAGCATCAAAGCGTATTTTGAATCGAATATTACGGAAATTCGAAATAACGAAGTTGAAATTGAAACTCCAAACGGAAAAGTTACAATCGAAAATGATTTTGTTTTAGCCTTAACAGGTTATAAACCAGACTTAAATTTTCTTGAAAATATCGGAATCGAACTTTCAAATGACGAATTAAAAATTCCGATTTACAATACCGAAACTATGGAAACCAATGTTAAAGGCTTGTTTTTGGCCGGCGTAGTCTGCGGTGGAATGCAGACACATAAATGGTTTATTGAAAACTCGAGAATCCACGCTAATATGATTGTGGATTATATTGTTTCACAATAGTTTTATTTGCCGTGAATTTTTAAATCGATTTTTTTTAGTTAAAAATTCATGAATTCACGGCAAAAAAATAATTAAGAACTGCAGGAAAGCATTGAACATCCTATTTTAGACTTTGCCCAATCCGGACGTTTAGCAAACCATTTTTCATATTCATTCTGCTCGTCATAAGGTTTTTGCAATACGGTATAAAGTTCATTTATCAATGAATAATCTTCTTTATCAGCAGCATCTATCGCTAATTGTGCCATATAATTACGAAGCACATATTTCGGATTAATTAAGTTCATTTTTTGTGAACGCTCTTCATCTGATAAAGTTTCTGCCACTAATCTTTTTAAATATACAATAAACCATTTTTTCCAGGCTTCTAAAATATCACCGGAAACTTCTTCGATATGATAAAATGAAAATTGAATTTTTTCGATTGCTTTTTCAACAGAATCAGATTTCGAAACAGAACTTAAATTTCTAAAAAAAATAGTCATATCCGTTTCTGTTAATTGCAATACAGCTTCCAGATTATCAATTAAATCATTGTCAGTTTCAGTTGAAGTAAATATTCCTAATTTACTTAAAAACATTTGATTATATTCAACAATAAAATTATCCATAAATGATTCTAAGATTTTTTCTAATCCTTCTGTTTCATTTATTAGAGGATAAATGGCATTTGCCAATTGGTACAAATTCCAATGTGCAGCCTGAGGCTGATTTCCAAAACGATATCTTCTGTTTTGGCTGTCTGTAGTATTTGGCGTCCAGTTGGGGTCATAATTTTCGAGCCATCCGTAAGGACCGTAATCTATTGTAATGCCATGAATCGACATATTATCTGTATTCATTACACCATGAACAAAACCAACACGCTGCCAATGTAAAATCATTTCACGGGTTGTATCAGCTGCTTTTTTAAAGAATTGTAAATATTGCTCTTTTGGTTCGCCTTTAATTTCAGGGAAATAATGCTTGATATTATAATCTACAAACTGTTTTAAATTTGTAAGTTCATTTCTGGCAGTCAGCATTTCAAAACTTCCAAAACGAATAAAAGACGGTGCTACACGACAGACGATCGCACCTTTTTCATAAGCCGGATTGCCGTTATACAAAACATCACGCAAAACCTGATCTCCGGAGAGAATTAAAGAAAGTGATCGGGTGGTAGGAACTCCTAAATGATACATGGCTTCGGCACATAAATATTCTCTTATTGACGAGCGTAAAACGGCCAGGCCATCGGCTGTTCTGGAGTAAGGCGTTTTTCCGGCACCTTTTAGCTGAAGCGTAAAAAACTCATTCTTATTTTCAACTTCAGTTAAATTGATAGCGCGTCCATCTCCCAGTTGTCCTGCCCAGTTTCCAAATTGATGGCCCGCATAACACATCGCATAAGGCTGTGTTTCAGGAAGAATTTCTTTTCCTGAAAAAACATTCAGAAACTCCTCAGACTGAATTTCATCTTTTGAAATCCCAACCATTTCGGCAACTTCTTCTGAAGCATGAATTAATTTTGGGTTAGAAGGTTTTGTTGGATTTACATAAGAAAACGAGGTATTCTTAACTTGACGAATTTCGTTGGTCAAGTCAGGATCTGCAGGTAATTCGGCAGTAAATCGATTGTTTATTTTTAAATTTTTCATTTGAGATATTGTTTTTGCCACAGATTACAAGGATTAAAGAATTTTTTAATTTATTTACATTTCAAAAAAAAGAAATCCTTTCAATCCGTGTAATCTGTGGCATAAAAAACTATTTAGCCAATTAATTTATCAGCATACATTTTTTTTAGTTTTTGAACTTTTGGATCAATTACAAACTGACAGTAACCGGCTTCCTGATTATTGTTATAATAATTTTGATGATAATCTTCTGCTTCGTAAAAAACTTCAAAAGGTTTTAACTGTGTTACAATTGGATCAGCATAAACCGGCTGGACTTCTTCAAATACTTTTTCTGCAATTTCTTTTTGTGTATCATCATGATATAAAATGATCGAACGATATTGCGTTCCGCTGTCTCCGCCCTGACGATTTAAAGTTGTTGGGTCATGGCTTGTCATAAATACCACCAATAAATCATGATATGAAATTATGTCAGAAT
This sequence comes from Flavobacterium sp. Root901, assembly GCF_001429765.1. Lineage (GTDB taxonomy): Bacteria > Bacteroidota > Bacteroidia > Flavobacteriales > Flavobacteriaceae > Flavobacterium. Next base: position 824,610 of record NZ_LMJB01000006.1, on the reverse strand, counting down.
CAAAAGTAACCTGAATAACTTCTGCGTGACCTGTTCTTCCGGTACACACTTCACGATATGCCGGATTTTTTATAAAACCATCTGAATAACCGGATTTTATTGTTTCAACACCCTTTAAACGCTGAATTACAGCTTCTACACACCAAAAACATCCACCACCAAAAGTGGCTGTTGATAAATTTTTCATAAATGCAATTGTTTAAGTTTACATGCCCTATTAATCCGATAGAATATTGTGATAATTTATTTAAAAAACCTTCTTATAATTAAAGATACCAAAAGTTTATTCAGTATTTAAAGTTTATAATTGATAAATTCTCAATATTATAAAAAAGCAATATATTTGCAGTCAAACACAGGCACAACAAATGAATACCAAAAATAATACCATCAGTCTGGAAACTTATTTTCAGGATTTTAGGCAGCATATTGTTGGCATAGATCAGGAATTTATGTCACCTTTTGGCAAAAAAAATATTGTTTATACCGATTGGACTGCCAGTGGAAGGCTTTACAGACCAATTGAAGAGAGACTTTTGAATCAATTTGGACCATTTGTAGCTAATACGCATACAGAAACTACTGTGTCAGGTACTGCCATGACAAAAGCTTATCATCATGCCAGACACATTATCAAACGTCATACAAATGCAAATGAAGATGATGTTTTGATTACAGACGGAACCGGAATGACTGGCGTTATTAATAAATTTCAGCGTATTTTAGGTTTAAAAATCCCTGAAAACCTTAAAAATTTCACGACTGTTCCTGCAGAAAAAAAACCGATTGTTTTTATCTCCCATATGGAGCATCATTCTAATCAGACATCCTGGTTAGAGACCATTGCAGATGTTGAGATTATTCCGTCTTGCGAAAAAGGCCTTTTTTGTCTGGATAATTTAGAATTACTTTTACAGAAATACAGCGACAGAACTATAAAAATTGCCTCTATAACTTCGTGTTCAAATGTTACAGGCATTAAAACTCCTTTTCATGAAGCTGCTAAATTGATGCATCAATATAATGGAGTTTGTTTTGTAGATTTTGCCTGCTCTGGACCGTATGTTGAAATTGATATGCATCCTGCTGATTCAGAAGCTTATCTGGACGCGATTTTCTTTTCGCCTCATAAATTTCTTGGAGGTCCGGGAACATCCGGAGTTTTAATTTTCAATAAAAAATTATACAATAATATGATTCCTGATTGTCCTGGCGGAGGAACTGTAAGCTGGACAAATCCTTGGGGAGAACATAAATATATTGATAATATTGAGGACAGGGAAGATGGCGGAACTCCGGGATTTCTTCAGGTCATTAAAACAGCTTTGGCAATTGAGCTCAAAGAGGAAATGGGAATCGAAAACATTTTGCAGCGTGAGCACGAAATTGTCGATTTTGTTTTTGATCAGTTGGAGCCTGTTAAGAATATTAAAATTTTAGCCGGACAGCATAAAAATCGTTTGGGGGTTATTTCTTTTTTTATTGAAGATCTGCATTTTAATTTAGGCGTGAAATTACTAAATGATAAATTCGGAATCCAGACCCGCGGCGGATGCAGCTGTGCCGGAACTTACGGACATTATTTATTACATGTGGATCAGGAAACTTCTAATAAACTGGTTAATGAAATTACAATTGGTGATTTAATTAAAAAACCGGGATGGATTAGAATGTCTATTCATCCAACTACTACCGACGAAGAAATTGCTTTTGTTTGTGAAAGTATTAAAAACTTAGCTAAAAATCATCAAACATGGGCTTTAGACTATTCTTATAATAAAAATACAAATGAATTTATTCATAAAAATGCGACTTCATTTGAAGATGAACTGGTAAAAAACTGGTTTAAATCATAAGAATTTTTGATTTAACCGTCAAGCCTGAGAGCTATCACGAACTTGGTTTTTACAACGGCGCATACTGCATTAAATATATTTAACCCGACAATTTTTAAAGTTGTCGGGTTTGTTGTTTCTAATGAAATTTTATATTTCCGGTTTAGCCCCGATAGAAGTGGAAATCTTTTTATGCCGGGGTTTGGCATAAAAAAATGCAACGGATAGCGGGACTGTAGTTTCTGAAAGAACTAATAATTTCTGCTTCAAAAAAAATTACATAATCAAACGGACGCCGCCAAGGTCTGAAACCCTGTAAGAAAATTTATTTCCGGGCGAACCAATAAACATGAAATTCTTTGGGATTTTCCATTTTTTGGATAGTTCATCAATAATTTCGGGACCAAAAACACCTTGAATTTCGAGATATTCAATATCAATATTGTCGTATGCACGATCCAGAACTTCTAAGTCTTTTATTAAAGCATCGTTGGTTTGTTCTTCCTTTTTTACGTAGACAATTTTTAGTTTTTTTGTTGTTTCATTTCCTTCAACATATTGAAGTACTTTATTTAAAATGGCAATATTATCTCCTTTCGTAAAAAAGACAAATTCCTGTGAATTAATTTCGGTGCTTAAATTTTGCAGATATCGGTTGCTTACAATTACAAATCTTCGAAGCGGCTGATAGAAATATTCTAAAATTTCGATCAAAATTTTGATCAGCATGACTCTGTTGAGCATAATGCCAACAAAAATAAGCGCCGGAACCATGTATTGCAGAAAAGTATAGAAGGCATTTATGTTCAATTTCATATTGCCGACAAAAGCTGCAATAATAAACAAAACAGCAATTATAACCGCAAGTCCGTTTGCACGTTCAGGTCTTGGCAGTTTTCGCCTTTTAAATTTGAGAAGTAAATTTCCAATTCCAAATAAAGCCATCACAGCCAAAAATGAAAAAGTATAGACTCCTGCAAGCGATTCTAAATGTCCGCTTGTGGCAAAAAGTACCGATATACAAAGAATTAAAAAACTAAGTACGATTCGGTAATATGAACCTCTTTTGTTTTTTTTCAAAAAATAGTTTGGCAGAATTCTGTCTAAAGTCATTCGGTTTAATAAGCCGGATACACCTACAAACGAAGTCAGAACAGCACCGCATAAAACTAAAACCGCATCAATAGAAATAAGCCATGCCAGCCATGAACCGCCTGTTGTTTCTCCTAAATGTGCCAAAAGCGATTCTTTATTTTCTCCAACCTGCGCCAGCGGAATTACACTGATTAATAAAATTGCGATTACAGGATTAAAAAAACTGACCAGGGCCCACATATTGCGAAGTGTTTTTGGGAAAACGCCCGGCTGCTGTTCTTCAACAAAATTAGCAGAACTCTCAAAACCGGAAATTCCGAGCATTGCTGCAGAAAAACCAAGAAAAAGTGCGGTTTTCAGGCTTCCAAAGACAATAGGAGTTTTCCAATTGACATGAAAAACATCTAAACCGTTATTTAAAATAAACCAAACGGAAGCTAAAACCAATAAACTCAAAGTCGCAATATGTGTAATAAGTATAATTACAGCCACAAATGCTGATTCTCCAATTCCGAGTATGGCCAGAAAAGTAAATAAAATTAAAACGATGATAGTGGCGACCGTGACATTTAAACTTTCAAAGATTCCGTGGAGATAATGCATCCCTTCTGATGCTGAAATTACTGCGGTTGCCATATAAGACAAAACCGTTAAAGTTGCGGCCAGTGACGCCAGACGCTTTGTTGACGTGTTTAGTAATACATTGTAAGCTCCTCCGTTTAAAGGAATTGCACCAACCACTTCGCCATAAATTTTTCGGAATAAAAATAAAACAACTGCAACAATTAAAAGTGAAATCCAGGCATATTGTCCTGCGTATAAAATTGTTAGTGCCGAAACATACAAACAGGAAGAGCTAATGTCGTTTCCGCAAATTGCCGTTGCCTGTAATTGATTTAATTTTTTGTGCAGCACTTCTTTCATATTTTTAGAGATTACAGCACTATTTACAAAACAATAACAGAAATGGACTATTGCAATTATTTATTTTCCTGAAATTTTTTGAGTGATAATAATGCCTGTTGTTGAATTTTTTTATGGAAAAAACCAGTCCAGCCCAATAAATATCCGGTTATGCCAAAAGCTTGTTTTGACCATTTCCAAACATCAAAATTATCTGTATGTTTAATAATTAAGCCATCCTGAAAAACAAATTCGGCTGAAATTCTGTTTAGTACATGACGATTTGTTTTGCTAAAATTGTAAGCAGCAACCCATTTTGCAGAACCCGTAAATTCATCTGCTTTTACATCAAAAAACTCAATTTTTAAGTTTCCTTTACTTCTTGATAAAAGCATTTCCCACATTTTTGAAACTTGTTCTTCTTTTAACAAACCAAAAGCCGGATCAACAAAATGAATTTTAGGATGGTAACATTCTGCCATTGTTTTGGCATCAGAATTGGCAAAAGCAGTATAGAACTTTGTAATTAAAGCTTCGTTAGGAGTCATAATTAATTTGAAATTAGATTATAAATATAAGGTTTATTTTATAAAATCTTTTATTTATAAAACACTAATTTCTTTTGCAGTATCATAACTTTTCTTTGAATTATCATAAGCCGTCGAAAAATAATTCTTTTTATTATATGCAGTAAAATAGCCTGTTTGGTTTCCAAAAGTGTTTGTGCCGCCGTTTATAATAAACCGAACAGCATAAATATCTGTTTTTTTAAGTTTGGCAAATTCAGCAGGAGTAAAGTAATAATAAGAAGTTGTTTTTCCGTCAGCGGATTCTTTTACATTTTTATCCATGCATGCGATTACGTCAGCGTTGGCAAGATCGACATAAAGTCCGCCTGCAATTCTGGCCTGATCGTTTGATGTAGCAATAGAAATTTTTAAAATGCCGCCTTTATCCGTTTTTGCAATCTGAATATTAGTTTCACCCGTAAAAGCATATTTTTCGCAGATGAAAGTATAGTTCTGTGTCGCCGGAAATGGCTGAGAACCTTTTACACTCATTTTTTCCTGAGCATTTGTAAAAGTCGAAATAAACAGTAATAAAAGAAGAGGCATTTTAAATTTCATATGTTTTACTTTATTGTTCGGCTAATTTTGCATCAAACTTTTCATCCCAATCCATTGATTTAATGGCAGATATTAAATTTTCTTCATTTACAAAAACACGAAGTTCCTTATTGGCTACTTTTTTACTGTATAAAGCATGATAACGATAAATTACTTCCTGCTTTGTTTTGTAAACTCCATCTAATTTTAAATCAATAAAATTTCCATAATATTGTCTAAATCTGGTGCAGGTTTTAGTCAATCGTTCTTCTGTAGTATTTTCTCTCACAGACTGCGTTACTTCGGTTTCATCAAAAGGCTTAAACTTTGATGTGTTACAGGTTTCCAAAACTCTCTTGCCTAATTCATAAGCTTTTTTCTGCTGTTCTGAATTAACTTCGGCATTAGAAACTTTCTTTATTTTTAAATCTTCAGTATCACGGCTAACCGTTTTTGATTTACATCCAATTAGTAACAACAAACATATAATCAATCCAGCTTTCTTCATAATCATTTAAGTTATTTTTAATAATAAGTTTGGATCGGGGCAGTTTTCAATATAAAAATTCAAATCATTGGTGTTGCAGACTCCCGGATAATCGCCCCATTTATCTTCCATATTTTTTATAATCTGAAAGTGAACATGTGGTGCATAATCTCCGTTAACAGTTGAATTTCCTAAGGTGGCAATCTGCTCACCTTTCCTGAAAATTGTTCCGATGCTAAGGTTTTCTATACTTTCTAACGATAAATGTCCATATAAAGTATAAAATTTTTCATTTTCTACTTCATGCTCCAATATTATAGTCGGGCCATAATCTCCTAAACCTTTATTATTCTGAAAACTATGAATTTTCCCGTCAAGCGGAGCCAGAACCGGAGTACCAACTTTTGCCCACAGATCAAGGCCAATGTGGATATTTCGTTCTAAAATGGAATCATTTTTAAAAATAGAACTCCTTTTATATATGGTACGGCCTTCAATATAACCGCCATAAGCAACTTTTGCATTGTTATTTTCTAAATAGCCAAAAATAAAACGCTCAAAATCTTCAGAAGTTTCCGGTTTGCTTTCGACTAATTCCGCGTTTGTTACAGATAAATCTAGAGGAAGGTATTTTGAAAAATCAATAGAGGCATCGATAATTTTAGTAGGAGGTAAGGCTTTTAATATGGATACAAGAGATTTCATAAATTATAATTTAGGCTACTTTTTCGATTATTATTAACTCATTATGGACTTCTATACGAGGAAGCATTTTTGAAGTATATAATTTCGAATTTATTTCGGTAATATATTTTCGGTTTCTGACATTGTGGGCTTCATCCAGAATCATGGTATTAAAAAGAATAAAGCCACGATCTTTTAGAAGAAAACAAACTCGTTCGCTGAAAAATTTCTCAAACAAAAAGTTTGGCATATTGGTATCTTCAAAAATATCAATAATAATCAGGTCGTATTTGTCTTTTGTTTTTAAAACAAATTCAAATGCATCATCTGTAACAATTTTAAGCTGTTTAATTTTATTTAAGTTAAAATATTGATTGGCAATTTCAATCATATCCGGATCAATTTCAACACCGGTAATTTTACCTTTATATTCAATTTCGTCAACCAGAGTTTTTATAACGCTTCCGCCGGCAACTCCCAAAACCAGAATATGATCCATTTTAAGCACTTTGTCATATCCAATATTTCGCAGGCCATACCTTAATATACGCTGTAAACTTCCGTATGAATAATTTGTATTTTCAGAATCTAAAACCAACTCTCCATTTGCCCACGTCACTTCGATTATTTTGCTTCTGGCAGATTTTTTTTTATAGATTTTAATTGGATAAAGATAACTGAACAACTTTTGAATCATTTTGTAGTGCTTTTACTCAAAAATACCATTTTAAATCTTTTATTTTGCAAGAAATATTAAATTTTAATGAAGAAAATATTGTACAAATTCATCTTTTTTAGGCTAATGGGCTGGAAAATAGTGGGATTGGAAAATGCCGAAGTGAAAAAATGTATATTAATGGTAATGCCGCATACCAGTAATCATGATTTTTATATCGGATTATTAACTCGCGGTATTTCGGGTCTCCAAATGAATTGGGTTGGGAAAAAAGAGTTGTTTAAATTCCCGTTTGGATATTATTTTAAAAATGTGGGAGGCGAGCCAATTGACCGCTCCGGCGGATTAAATAAGGTAGATTCTATCGCAGCTATTTTTGATCGTAAAGAAGTTTTTCGTTTAGCCGTTGCACCGGAAGGAACAAGAAAAGGCGTAACCGAAATTAAAAGCGGATTTTATTATATTGCGCTTAAAGCAAATGTGCCAATTGTTCCTGTGGCTTTTGACTGGGGAAAGAAGGAAGTTAATTTAGGAAAACCATTTTTCCCGACAGGAAATTACGAAGCCGATTGGGAAATTTTAAAACAGCATTATAAAGGTGTTTTAGGAAAAATTCCCGAAAACGGAATTCAGATCTAATTTTTTAATATTTTTTCAAATGCGTGAGAATCGCCTATTTGAAAATTTTCTGTACTAATTCTCAAATATGCGAAAATTTTGAATCACGGGATATAGAGTTTAAAAGTTCCATTTTTATAGAAAAATACAATTTTATCGATTTCGTCATTTTCAACACTCAAATTTGGCTTTTTATTTTCTGATAAATTTTTGCTGATTGATTTTTCTTCTTCCTCAATATTTAATTTAGAAAATAAATTTTCTTCAGAATAATTTTCATTAGATGGAGCAGGAGCGTTTAGATTTTGAAATTTAGATGTGTCTTCGTTTTCTGATTTAGGAAAATTTCCTTTACCAATTAAAATCCAGTATAAATCAACTTCCGGAAATACATCTAAAATTTTCATGACAAAATCAAGACTTGGTTTGTTTCTTCCGGAAAGTAAGTGGGACATACTCGAGCGCTGCACACCAATTTTATCTGCAAAAGAAGAAGCATTTAATCCATAATAATCGAGTATTATTTCTAACCTTTTTACAAAATCATCTATGTTTACCATTGTAAATTTTAATTTAAATCAGACCTGTTTACAAATGTAATTAAAAAGTATCAATAAAGCAATTTTGAGAGGATTTATAACTTATATATCCGTTTAATTGTAAGATTAATGCTTTATATAACACGATTTAAATACTTGAAAATATGATATTTATATTTATACATATAAAGTAATTACAGATGTTAATCAGATTTAAGTTAAAAACTAAAAAACTATCCAAAATCGTGTTTACAATTATCAATTACGGACTATTTTTAAAGTTTACAATTGTAAAAATAAAGATGTTTACTTTTGTAAACTAATCAAAACACAATGAATTTAGAAGAATTATTTAACCAATACAAAGAGCATTCAATAGAAGGCCGTTATTTGACTTTAGATCATATTAAGCCTTTATTAGACAAAATAAATACCAATGGTCAGGTTCAGATTATTGGAGAATCTGTTTTGGGAGAACCTATCTATATTTACCAAATTGGGACAGGTAATACCCGTATATATTTATGGTCTCAAATGCACGGAAATGAAAGTACGACTACAAAAGCCCTTTTTGATTTTATAAATGTATTAAACAGCCAATCAGATTTTGCAAAGGAAATGCTTAATGCTTTTACCTTTTATATGATACCAATTCTAAATCCTGATGGTGCCAGACTTTATACACGAGAAAATGCCGTCAAAATTGACCTGAACAGAGATTCTCAGAACCTGACACAGCCGGAAAGTAAAGTATTAAGAGCAGTTTTTGACAGTTTTAAACCTCATTTTTGCTTTAATCTTCACGATCAGCGCACAATTTTTGGTGCCGGCGATACGGGAAAGCCTGCAACGGTTTCTTTTCTGGCTCCTTCCTATAATGAAGAGAGAGAAATAAATGAAAACAGACAGAAAGCGATCAATTTAATTGCCGGAATTAACGATGAATTGCAAAAATATATTCCGGGTCAGGTAGGCCGATTTGATGATTCATTCAATATAAACTGCATAGGAGATACTTTTCAGTTTTTGGGAGTACCAACTATACTCTTTGAAGCAGGACATTTTCCTAATGATTACGAGAGGGAGATTACACGAAAATACATATTTTTCTCACTAATTTCGGCCTTTAAACTCATAAACGAAAACGATTTAGTTGACAATAGAAATTCTGATTATTTGAATATTTCACAAAATAAAGTGGTTTTTTATGATTTTATGTATAAAAATATCAAAATAAATTATGATGGTATCGAAATTATTACGAATTTTGTCGCACAATACAAAGAAGAATTGATTGAAAATAAGATTCATTTTAATGCTTATATAGTAGAAGCAGGCGAATTGGAAAATTATTTTGGTCATTTTGAATATGACGGAGAAGGTGCTGTTTATTCTGATGATTATCTTAATATTCCGAAAATGAACCAAAAAGCAGATTTTTATTTAGATAAAAATATTAAATTTGTTAACGGGTTGATAAAAAGTTAATTTTTATGTGAATTTGTTGTTTTTTATATATATTTTTATACTTTGTAATAGCAATTAGTAATATTAATTAAAGAATTATGAGTAAATTTCGTTTAGATGAAGTAGATCACCAGATTTTAGATATGTTAATAGACAATACGAGAGTTCCGTTTACTGACATTGCAAAAAAACTATTGATTTCTGCTGGTACAGTACATGTTAGAGTAAAAAAGATGGAGGATGCCGGTATCATCATGGGGTCTTCGTTAGCCTTAGATTACGATAAATTAGGTTATTCATTTATTGCTTATGTGGGAGTATTTCTTAATAATACATCACAAACTAAATTTGTATTAGAACGTATCAATCAAATTCCATTCGTAACAGTAGCTTCTGTAACGACAGGAAAATTTAATATTTTTTGCAAAATCAGAGCAAAAGATACTAAACATGCAAAAGAAGTTATCTTTATGATTGATGATATCGATGGTGTTTACAGAACCGAAACTATGATTTCATTAGAGGAAAGTATTAACGATAAGAAGCGTTTGATGCATACTATTTTCAAAAATATGTAAGAATTTCTCTTGAATGCTATATTAAAATATACCTCAAGTTTATTCTTGGGGTTTTTTTATGACCAATTAACCAACCAACTATAAAAGAATTTATGTACACGTTGCCCAAAATAGAGCGTTTCAACAAAGATGTTCTCTCTAAATATCACATTTACAATAGTGTTTTCATAACATTACCATTCGATTCGATTGATAATACGGGAGTTTTACTTCCATTATTTACCGAAACCTGCGAAACGGGATTTAAAAAACAGGAAACTCCAAAAGAAATTTTTGATTTTTTTTCGAATAAATTCCTAAACAATGCATCCGAAACAGAAAAAATTGATCTTATGTTTCGATTTATTCAATATATAGAACGCCAAATTGTATTATTTGACGCTATTGAAGATGCTGCTTTTCCTGAAGTTAATAATATGGAAGGAAGAGGATCTTTAAGAGATATTAAAGAGAAATCTGATGCCAAAGAAAAAGATGACGAACTGGTTAATTTCTTAGAAAATTTCAATGTTCGTACCGTTTTAACTGCGCATCCAACACAATTTTATCCGGGGCCGGTTTTAGGAATTATAAACGATTTGACAGAAGCAATTCGTCAAAATGATTTATTACAGATCAAACAATTACTGGCTCAGCTTGGAAAAACTCCTTTTATTCAGCATGAAAAACCAAATCCTTACGATGAAGCCGTAAGTTTAATATGGTATCTTGAAAATGTATTTTATGCTACTGCAGGAGAAATTGTGCATTATCTTCAAAAAAACATTAATAACGGAAATCAAATTCAGAATCAATTAATCAAACTTGGTTTCTGGCCTGGCGGTGACCGCGATGGGAATCCGTTTGTAACAACTGAAATTACACTTAAAGTTGCAGATCGTTTACGAACTTCAATTCTGAAGTGTTATTATGTTGAAATGAGGAATTTAAAAAGAAAGCTAACTTTCTCAGGCGTAGATACTTTGGTATCCGATCTTGAACATAAACTTTACCGTTCTGTTTTTTATTCTAAAGGTGAAATTTTCATCACTTTAGATGAATTATTAGAACAGCTGAATACCATCAGGACTATTATTATTGAAAAACATCAATCTTTATACCTTGACGAGTTAGAAGCTCTTTTAGTAAAAATTAATTTATTCGGATTTCATTTTGCTACTTTAGATATTCGTCAGAATAGTAAAATTCACAATGCCGTATTTAAAGATGTGGTAAATTATTATCTGAATTCTGGTTCTGATATTTTTCCAAAAAATTATTTTGAACTGACGGAAGATCAAAAAATAGATGTTTTATCTAAAATAAAAGGAAATTTAAATCCTGCTGATTTTGAAAATGAAATCACAAGGTTGACTTTAGAATCGATTCAGGCAATTAAAACTATCCAGAAAAATAACGGTGAAGAAGGTGCTAATCGTTATATTATCAGCAATAATGAAAGCGCATTGAATGTGATGGAAACTTTTGCCATGATTCGTTTAAATAATTGGGAAGATCCGACGGTTGATATTATTCCGCTTTTTGAATCAGTTGACGATTTGCAAAATGCTCATCAAATTATGGAGCAATTGTATACAAATCCTGAATATGCCAAGCATTTGCAATCAAGAGGAAATGAGCAGACTATCATGCTTGGTTTCTCTGATGGTACAAAAGACGGTGGTTATTTAATGGCTAACTGGAGTATTTATCAGGCAAAAATTTCATTAACAGAAATTTCAAGAAAGTACGGAATTAAAGCTATTTTCTTTGACGGACGCGGCGGACCTCCTGCGCGCGGCGGTGGAAAAACACATAAATTCTACGCTTCTTTAGGTCCGAAAATCGAAAACAAAGAGATTCAGATAACAGTTCAGGGTCAGACCATTAGTTCTAATTTTGGGACTTTGGATTCTTGTCGTTACAATATCGAAAACTTATTAAGTGCGGGAGTTACAAATCAGGTTTTTGCAAAAGATAAAAATGAGTTAACTGAAGAAGAAACCCAAATTTTGAATCAGTTAGCCGATCTTGGGTATGAAAAATATCTGAGTTTTAAAAATCACCCGAAATTTATTCCTTATCTGGAAAAGATGAGTACGCTGAAATATTATTCAAAAACTAACATTGGAAGCCGTCCTTCTAAGAGAAGCAAATCTGAATCATTAGATTTTGCAGATTTAAGAGCAATTCCGTTTGTGGGTTCATGGAGCCAGCTAAAACAAAACGTACCAGGATTTTTTGGAGTAGGAACAGCTTTAAAACATTTTGAAGAAAGCGGTCAGTGGGATAGAGTACAGGATCTGTATCATAATTCTTTATTCTTTAAAACATTATTGGAGAACAGTATGATGTCATTGGCGAAATCATTTTTACCATTAACAGCATATATGAGTAAAGATCCTGAGTTTGGAGAATTTTGGCAGATTATCTACAACGAATTTTCTGAAACAAAACGTCTTTTGTTAAAAATTGCAGGTCATCAAACCTTAATGGAAAATTATCCTGATGGTATAGCATCTATTCAAATAAGAGAGCGTATTGTACTGCCTTTGTTGACCATACAACAATATGCATTGTTAAAAATAAATGAGTTGAACAAAGAAAATTCTAATAACGAGGATCTTATTAAAGTTTATGAAAAAATCGTAACAAGATCTCTTTTTGGAAATACAAATGCAAGTAGAAACTCAGCTTAAACCTGATCTATAAAACTTAAAAGTATAAAAAAATGATTGCAAGCCAGTTATTAGAAAATGAATATTCCGGCCATTTTGGTACTTATATCAAAAAAGCAGGAGACGGAAAATTGATTGAAGAATTAGAAATTTCTCTGCACGAATTTATTCGGTTTGTTCAGGATATTCCCATGGATAAATTTGATTATCGTTATGCAGAAGGAAAGTGGACAATTAAAGATATTATTCAGCATCTAATAGATTCTGAACGTATTTTTGCTTATCGCGCTTTGAGATTTTCAAGATTTGACAAAACACCATTACCCGGTTTTGAAGAAAATGATTATGCAGCAAATACAAATGCGGGAAGCAGAAGTATTCAGGATTTACTAACTGAATTTTCGGCATTAAGACATTCTACTTTATTATTTTACAAAAGCTTATCAGATGAACAGCTTAAAAGTATTGGGACAGCTTCTAATAATCAAATTTCTGCCCGTGCTTTAGGTTTTGTTATAATTGGACATCAAAAACATCATCAACAGGTTTTTGAAGAGAGGTATTTATAAAGTTTGAAAATTTATAAAAAAATCCTGTGAAAATTTATTTCACAGGATTTTTATTTTCTGTAACCTTTTTAAGAGGATAAAACAGACTTGTTGTATTTTCTTTCAATAGCTGCTAAACCAAAGCGAATTTTGTCGTAAGACATTTTTTCTTCAAAATAATCAAAATATGGTTTTAGAGCATTTGGATTTTCCAGTTCAATTTGAGCTTTTTCTATTTGGGCAATCTCAGCCTGAGAAACAAACTGACTTAAATCTAAATCGTGACCATCGACATACAATTTTGCCAAATGAGAAATAATTGTAGTTTCTCCTAAATTTCTTTTTCCTGCAATTTCTTCAATAGAAAGTCCGTTTTGGAATAATGCTAACGTTTTGGCATACGTGCTTTCTTTTTTCTCCTTTTTAACTACAGATTTATTTCGCTCAAATTCAATAATGGCATTTATAAAATCTGTTCCGTATTTTTCAAGTTTAGCTTTTCCAACACCTTCTACAGCAAGAAATTCCTCATCACTCATTGGTCTCAATATTTCCATCTGCCTTAGAGCTGCATCACTAAAAATTACATAAGCCGGAACTTCTTCTTCCCTGGCAATTTCATAGCGTAATTTTTTTAAAGTTTCAAATAGAGAATTTTTGGCTGCTGCTTTTGCTTTTTCTTGTTTTATTTCATTTTTATCAATTACTTTTTTAACAACTGTTGTCAGTTTTACTTTTTCACCTTCAAACAGTACTTTTTTAGCAAAAGGTGTTAATAAAATTTTATTATGCTGATGAAATGCAATTTCACAATATCCCAAATTAATTAACTGAATCAGGTATTGATTCCAGTCATACCAGGAAATATCAGCACCGATTCCATACGTTTTTAACTCCTGATAATTTTTTTCGTAGATATAAGCATTTCTCGAACCTCTTAAAAAATCAACAATTACAGCCAAAGGTTCAGATTCCTGCAATCTCGTTATGGCTGAAAGCGCTTTTTGTGCGAGGATTGTACCATCAAAAAAAGTGGGTGGATTTTTGCAAATATCACAATTACCGCAATTTTCTTTAACGAGCTCTCCAAAATAAGAAAGCAGAATTTTTCGCCTGCAGCTTACGGCATCAGCATATTGTTTCATTCTTTCTAATTTTGCCAGTTGTACGTCAGAATTTAATCCTTCCGAAGCAAATTTCTGAAGCTGAATTACATCGGCATAACTTTCAAACAAAACTGTTTCGGCCGGTAAACCATCACGTCCTGCACGGCCAATTTCCTGATAATATCCTTCAATATTTTTTGGAAGATTGTAATGAATGACCCAGCGGACGTTTGATTTGTCAATTCCCATTCCAAATGCAATTGTAGCACAAACAACCTGACAATCATCGTTTATAAACTCATCCTGCGTTTTTGCACGCGTTGTATTGTCCAAACCTGCATGATAAGCTTTGGCTGAGATGCCGTTTTTAGATAATTTTTCAGCAAGTTCTTCTGTAGTTTTTCGGCTTAAACAATAAATAATTCCGGATTCATTTGGCTTATTGTCAACAAAATCAATTATCTGCTTAACACGATCTAATGCCGGGCGGACTTCAAGACTCAAATTTTTTCTGTCAAAAGAAGCTACAAAAGTTTTTGGATTTTTTAAATTTAGCTGTTTTGTAATATCTGCACGTGTTGCTTTATCTGCCGTCGCCGTAAGTGCAAGGACTGGAGTAGAAGGGAAGCGGTTTTTTAAATATCCTAAATTAGTATACGCTGGTCTAAAATCATGTCCCCATGATGAAATACAATGTGCTTCGTCAATAGCAATTAAGCTGATAGTCAGTTCATTAAAAATATTATCCAGATAAGATAAACTTTCAGGAGCGATATAAACCAGTTTAAAAGTATTTGATTTTAAATTATCTATATAAAACTGCTGTTCTTCAGAAGATTGACTACTGTTAATAAAGCAGGCAGAGATTCCGTTTGTTTTTAAGCTGTCAACCTGATCTTTCATTAAAGCTATTAAAGGCGAAATTACAATCGTGATTCCCGGCAATACCAGAGCAGGCAGCTGAAAACAAATGGATTTTCCCCCACCGGTTGGCATAATGGCTAATGTATCTTGTCCGGATAATATAGTCGTAATAATAGTTTCCTGATTTGGCCTGAATTTTTCAAATCCGAAATTTTCCTTCAATTTCGCGTGCAGTAATTCTGATTTCATATTGGCAGATAGTATATGTTTTTATAAAACAGCATAAAAACAATAAATATAGTACTTTTCTTATAATTTATAGTGATGATAATAACAAAAAAGGAACTCAAAATAGAGTTCCTTTGTCTTTATTTTAAAAGAAATGATTAATCTTCGTCATCATCATCATCATCTTCATCTGCAATATCATCTCTGTCTTCATCATCATCTTCGTCGTCACCGCCGTCAGTATCTGGTTTGTCTTCGTTATCATCGTCATCGTCATCATCAGCATCATCATCAAGATCAAGCCCTTTTACTGGTTCTATAGTATCAACATCAAGATCGATATCATCATCTTCATCATAATTTTCAATTCTGTCTGCAAGTTTAGTACTAATTTTTACTAAATAAATAGTGTCTTCAGTACGAACTTCAACAGCTTCTACTAATTCGTTTTTAGCGTTTCTAAAACGGATTACATCCGAATCATCATAACCATCAGGAAATTTTTCAACCAAAAGGTTTAAAATTTCATTCGTCAGTTTGGCGTAGTCTACTATAACTCTTTTCATAAAAATATCCTATAAATCTAATAAATATGCAAAAATTAACGGTGCAACAATTGTAGCATCCGACTCGATAATAAATTTAGGGGTTTTAATGTCTAATTTACCCCAGGTGATTTTCTCATTTGGAACTGCTCCGGAATAAGAACCATAACTGGTTGTTGAATCAGAAATTTGGCAGAAATAACTCCAGAAAGGAACATCGTGCATTTCCATATCCTGATATAACATTGGTACAACACATATTGGGAAATCTCCCGCAATACCACCGCCAATTTGGAAAAATCCAATACCATTCTGACTGTTTTTTGTGTACCAGTCAGCAAGGAAAGTCATGTATTCAATACCAGATTTCATTGTTGATGCTTTCAACTCGCCTTTAATTACATAAGATGCAAAAATATTACCCATAGTACTATCTTCCCATCCCGGAACAATGATTGGCAGATTTTTTTCAGCAGCAGCATACATCCAGCTGTCTTTTAAGTCAATCTCGTAATATTCTTCTAAAACACCTGATAAAAGCATTTTATACATGAATTCATGTGGGAAATAGCGTTCTCCTTTATCATCAGCATCTTTCCAGATTTTATAGATGTGTTTTTGTAAACGTCTAAAAGCTTCGTGTTCAGGGATACAAGTATCTGTAACACGATTAAGTCCTCTTTCAAGTAAAGCCCATTCGTCTTCTGGTGTCAAATCACGGTAGTTAGGAACTCTTTCATAGTGAGAGTGAGCTACTAAATTCATGATGTCTTCTTCTAGATTGGCTCCAGTACATGAAATAATTTGTACTTTATCTTGTCTAATTATCTCCGCAAAAATTTTACCTATTTCTGCTGTACTCATTGCTCCAGCCATACTTACCAACATTTTAGATCCATTTGCTAATTGTTGTTCGTATTCTTTGGCTGCATCTACTAATGAAGCAGAATTAAAGTGCAAATAATGTTTTTCAATAAACTGACTGATTGGTCCTTTCATTTTGTTTTTTGTTTTTTATTTTTTTTTGAATTAAAAGTTTTTAACCTTTTATGATATATGCAAATTAACAATTTTATAGCTATTAACTTATTAATTTGCGGTTTTTTTTACATTTTTTTCTTGTAACCTAAAATCTTTAATACATCATCTGAAGTCTGCTGCTCAGAGAAAACCTCTGTTGCCAGAATTCCGTTTTCGTCACGATCTATTAAAATATGTTTTGGCTGCGGAATCAAACAGTGGTGTAAACCTCCATATCCTCCAATTGTTTCCTGATATGCTCCCGTATTAAAGAAACCAATATAGAGCGGTTTTTCTTTATTATATTTTGGAAGGTAAATGGCGTTCATATTTTGTTCTGAGTTGTAATAGTCATCGCTGTCACAAGTCAGTCCGCCTAATAGAACCCGCTCATAAGTATCGTTCCAGCGGTTAATGGCCAGCATAATAAAACGTTTATTTATAGCCCAGGTATCCGGAAGAGTAGTAATGAAAGATGAATCGATCATATTCCATTTTTCTCTGTCATTTTGTTGCTTTTGATACAAAATCTGATAGATTGCCCCACCGCTTTCTCCAACTGTAAAGGAACCAAATTCTGTAAAGATATTTGGCACATCTACTTCAGCTTCATCACAGGCAATTTTAATCTGATTGATAATTTCATCAATCATATATTGGTAATCATATTCAAATGCAAGTGAGTTTTTAATCGGGAAACCACCGCCAATATTCAGACCGTCAAGTGTTGGGCATTCTTTTTTAAGTGCAATATATACTTTAATACACTTAACAAGCTCGTTCCAGTAATAAGATGTATCGTTGATTCCTGTATTGATAAAAAAATGAAGCATTTTAAGCTCTAATTTATCATTTTCCTGAATTTGTTTTTTATAAAACGAAACGATGTTTTTATATCCAATTCCTAATCTTGAAGTATAAAACTCAAACTTTGGTTCTTCTTCGGCTGCAATACGAATACCGATCTTGAATTTTCCTTTAATTTCGCCCTGAAGCAAATCAAGTTCTTCGTAGTTATCAATAATCGGAATAGTGTTTTTATGTCCGTTATTAATTAATCTCGCGATATTGCTAATATATTCGTCTCTCTTAAAACCATTGCATATTACATACGTGCTTTTGTTGATTTTACCATTTTCTAATAGGTTTTCAACAATATTAACATCAAAAGCTGATGATGTTTCAATATGAATATTGTTTTTGAAAGCTTCATTCATAATGTATTCAAAATGAGAGCTTTTTGTACAATAACAATAGTAATATTTAGCTTCGTATTTATTTTTTTCCATTGATTTTCTGAACCAGGCTTTAGCCTTATTAATATTTTCAGAAATCTGAGGCAGATAAGTAAACTTTAATGGTGTACCATATTGTTCCACTAGTTTCATTAAGTCGATGTTATGAAACTGAAGATTGTCTTTGTTTAGTTTAAATTCCTCTTGTGGAAAGTAGTATGTTTGATTAATTAGATCAGAATATTTTGTATTCATTTATATTTCAATATTTTAAGTTGTTATTAAATTTAGTGATTTTATGCTAAATCTAAAATTCAAACTCTAATATTGGCAAATATAATCGGCAGTTTTTCGTGTTCTGCTTTTGAACATTGGAAAACATCAAAACAAAATGGGCTTTTACTATTATAAAAACGGTTCAACATTCTAAGTAGAGAACTGTTGAGACGGTTTCTGTAAGAGCTGAATTGTCTTTGTTTATTGTTTGTTTTCATCGTGGCAAATGTAAAAAATAATATATACCAAAAGCAATGCTTTTTATTAAAAAAAAATTAAGATTTATAATCTTGAAACGCTTCCAGAATTAATTTATTTTCAACGGATTGGTTAATTTTTATTTTTCCGATTCCTTCAATTAAAGCAAATTGAATTAATCCGTACTCATTTTTTTTGTCATGAATGAGCAGTTCCAGAATCGGTTCGATATCATTTTCTTCAAATTCTATATCTTCATAAATTGCTTTTATGGCTGTCTTTATTTCAGAATATTCATCAGAAGTAATTAAGTTTTTATGAAGAGAAATATAACTTTCCAAGATCATTCCTACAGCAATTGCCTCACCATGCAGTAAAGTTTTTTTAGTTTCACTTTCTAAAAAGTAGCTTTCAATAGCGTGGCCTAACGTATGACCGAAGTTAAGTGCTTTGCGGATGTTTTTTTCCGTTGGATCCTGAATAACGATTTCATTTTTGATTTCAACAGAACGATAAATTAACTGATCTAAAGTATCATAGTCAATTGCTTTCAAATCCAGAAACTCTTTCCAGTACTGAGCATCATAAATTAATCCGTGTTTAAGCATTTCGGCTAATCCTGAGCGCATTTCGCTCTGCGATAAAGTTTCAAGATATTGTGTGTCAATTAAAACCATTTGCGGCACGTTGATAACGCCAATCTGGTTTTTAAGATTTCCTAAATCAACACCGGTTTTTCCCCCAACAGAGGCATCAACCATTGATAATAAAGTAGTTGGAATATTTATAAAATCAACACCTCTTTTAAAAGTAGAAGCAACAAACCCGCCTAAATCTGTTACAACACCTCCGCCTAAATTAATGACAAGTGATTTGCGGTCTGCACCAAGTTCAGTTAAAACGTGCCAGATTTCGATACAAGTTTCGATATTTTTATTTGCTTCTCCGGCTTCAAACTCAATAATTTCTATATTTAAGTCCGTTTCAATTACGGGTAATAATTTTGGAAGACAATATTCATTTGTCTGAGTATCAACTATTATAAAAATATTTGAGTATTTGTTTTCTTTTAAATGTGTATTTAAGGCTTCGTAAGCATTGTGGTTAAAATGCACGAAATAGTTGTTGGCTTGAATAGACTGCATGATTCCTGAGTTAATTAGAACCGCAAAATAAGGCATTTTTAAGTAAATAACATTCAAAACAGATTTATAATTGCATAAAAAACTTTGAAAAAAGGAATTTGGAAAAGATTATAACTTTTATCAAATTCCTTTATGATTTTGCAAACGTTATTTGCAAATTTGAATTAATAAGGACTTTGCATCCGGATAATTTTTTGAGTTTGAGATTTCAAAGTACTTACATGCATTTAGTTTATCATTCATGTTTAAATAGCAGTTTCCAATTAAGAATTCTGTTCGGCCATCATTAAATTCCCTAAGTGTTAAGGCTTTCAGGAAATAACTCAAAGACTGGCTGTAATCCTTGGCGTTGTAATAATAATAAGCCAGATATTGCATTATATCTGCATTAGAAGGATCTGCTTTCATGGCTTTAAGATAAAATTCTAATGCTTTCTCTTTATTTTGAGCTTTTAAAAAAGATTTCGCCTGATTCAAATTATCAACAGCAATAATCTCTTTTTTTGTTTCAGGCAGAGTAGTATCAGCTGGGAATTGCTTTATTCCTTTATCTATAAACCGTAGCAGACTTTTACTATTGTATTTTGCTTTTTGTAATTCACCGGCAGCAATTTTCCACGCCTGCGGAATATTTCTGTACGTGATAAAAGTACGATGCTGTTTAAGAATTTCTGTAGTATCGTTTTCACCACGCGCTAACTGAGTCGACATACCGTAAAAAATAAGGTTTCGCGGGCGCATATAATATGCCTGCTTACTGTAAACAAATGCGCTGTCAATATTTCCTTTTTTTAAGGCAATACGCATTTTATAAAAAGGAATTCTTCCTAAATAAGGATTAATTTTATCCGCCTTGGAAAGGTATTTTAAAGCCTGGTCTAATTTGTTTTCATTATAGTAATAAATAGCGGCATATTCATAAAATGATTCACCTCTGGTAAGGGTATTCTTGTATTTCGGTATTCTCTTAATTACTTCATCACCTGTGAGAATACAGTTTTTATAAGAATTAGAATCGTCTTTTTTAATTAAATATTCCAGATTAGATGCTTTATATCCTAAGAAAGCAATATATATTGTTGCAGCACTTGCCAATATTAGAAGTCCATAAAAATTATTCTTTATCAATTTTGATTCTGAACTAGGGGAATGACTTACATTTATTAAAGTGAAAACGATTATAAGACACAAGAAAATCATCATCGTTGCTTTAAACATTGGAAAGTTTAATGAAGCATCCATTCCATAAACTACCGTTGTCATGATAGTAAGCATTGCAAGGGATTGAGTCTCTAAATTGTCTGATTTTAAAAATCTTTTTGCGTTAACTATGATAACAATCAGAAAGAACGAAATATAAATAAACCCATTAATAAAGCCGGTTTCTGAAGCAATTTGGAGAAAATCATTATGTGAATGCTGTGAAATAGTAGATTCATCATTCTGAGTTTTTTCGTAAGGAATGGATTCGATTTTATAATTACCCAGTCCAACACCGGTCAAAGGCTTTGTTTTGGCCAGATTAAATGTATTTTGCCAGACAACTAATCGGGCATTTGCTGAAGCATCACTTGTATTAACCTGCCCAAGTCTGCTTGCTACTGAGACATAACGACTGTTATCTGTTACTTTTTTTAAGATTAAACTGCTTATAGTAATGGAAAAAATTACAGGAATAACTAATGTAAGTGACTTTAATACAGTTGCTTTATTGAATGAATTAATTTTAATATTATAGACTATAAAAAGTATATAAACCAAAATCGTACTTATAATGGCTGCTCTGGCCGCAGTTAAAAGAACTACGGTAATTACCATAACCAGTGTAATAAATAAAAAAACTTTCTTCTTTTGTAAATGATAACTAAAACCTAATATTATAAATGGAATTTTTATTGTTAAGCTGGCTGCCAGAATATTGATGTTTCCGGTACTTACTCCCAAATCACGAAGAGCAATTTCAATAGATACTTTATCAAAATTTCTTTTAAAATGATACAGTTCCAAAGCTGACTGTACAAATGCGACAATACATATAATGAAAATAATCTTCGGTATCAGATGAAGCTTGTTCTTTAAAAGAAAAGTAAAATTAACAAAAGTGCAAAATGCAATTATAAGATCTGCTAATTTTTCAATTACTAAGGTTTTATTAACCGCTGTCACAAAAGAAAAGGCGCACAGAAAGATAAAAACAGAAAACAGCCAGAAAACATACGATTCTTTAAATGCACCAATAACCTCTTTATTTACAAACCTTACCTTAGTCGTTATATACAAAGCCATAACAAAATTGAGGACTGCTAAATATAAAAATTGAGGATAAATTACATCTTCTGTTGTAGAATGAGGTAAGAAATCAATAATAAAAAGGGCAACTACAAATAGCATAACAATATTATCCGAGATACTATCGAGAGATTTATTAATGCTTTTCATGCTTAAAAGTTTATAATTATTTTTTTTGCAAAAATAACAAAAATATAAATAAATTCCTACTTTTATATTATGGATTTATGTAAGTACACATTATCAAAACAAAAAAATATCATCCTGTTTAGTAAAGAATATTCAAAACACTCTCTATCTTTGCATAAAAACTAAACTTAATGGAAAAAATATTCGATAACACTCAAGTTGCTTTTTCACTTAAAAGTGATACTGAACTTGACAGAGCTTATTTTCTTTTTAAAATGATTGACAGTGAGCCTTTAGTAAAAATAGGAACTGCCGTAACTAATTTTGCCATAAAAGCGCATCTCCCTGTTGAAGGATTAATTCGTGCCACTGTTTTTGATCATTTTTGTGGAGGAGTAAATGAAAATGACTGTTTAACTGTAGTAGATAAAATGTTTACAAAAGGCGTTTCATCTGTTTTAGATTATTCAGTTGAAGGAAAAGAAGAAGAAGAGCAATTCGATGCTGCCTTGGAAATGACATTAAAAACCATTGAATTTGCAAAAGAGCGTTTGGCAATTCCGTTTGCGGTATTTAAACCAACAGGTTTAGGGCGTTTTGAATTGTATGAAAAATTAGGAGAAAAGCAAACCTTAAGCCCGGCTGAACAGGAAGAATGGAATAGAGTAGTGGCTCGTTTTGACCAGGTTTGCAGTGAAGCTCATAAAAAAGATGTCGCATTATTGATTGATGGTGAAGAAAGCTGGATGCAGGATGCTGCTGATGATTTAGTTACCGACATGATGCGCAAATACAATAAAGAAAAAGCAATTATATTCAATACATTACAAATGTACCGTTGGGATCGTTTGGATTACTTAAAAAACCTGCATGAAATTGCTAAAAAAGAAGGTTTTTATATTGGTATGAAACTGGTTCGCGGCGCTTACATGGAAAAAGAAAATAAACGTGCAGAAGAAAAAGGATATGTTTCTCCTATATGCGTTTCTAAGCAGGCAACAGATGATAATTATGATGCTGCTGTAAATTATATGTTAGATCATTTAGAAACAATGTCAATTTTTGCAGGTACTCATAACGAACTAAGTTCATATAAACTTATGGAAATGATGGCACAGAAAGGAATTGCTAAAAATGACAACAGAATCTGGTTTGGACAATTATACGGGATGAGCGATAATATTAGTTACAACTTAGCTGAAAACGGTTATAACGTAGCAAAATATCTTCCGTTTGGACCTGTTAAAGATGTGATGCCGTATTTGATTCGTCGTGCAGAAGAAAATACTTCTGTTGCAGGTCAGACAAGTCGTGAGTTATCAATGATTAAAGCAGAACGTAAACGCAGAAAAGGGAAATAAGTTTTTATTTTACAGTTTTGTAACTTATAAAAAAGCTCCAATAAATATTGGAGCTTTTTTTATTCTTGAAATCTTTCAGTGTTATTTTATATCGGAATTTGGAATTTCTTAAAATTGTAATTTAATTAAGAATTACTGAATTGCAGATTACTTAAGTTTTTATAAATTCCGTTTTCAAGGTTGATCAATTCCTGATGCGTTCCTTCTTCCGAAATTTTTCCGCTGTCCAGAACTAAAATCTTATCGGCATTTCTAATCGTAGAAAGTCTGTGTGCAATAATAATACTTGTTCTTCCTTCCATTAAAACTTCTAAAGCTTCCTGAACCAGTTTTTCGCTTTCGCTGTCCAACGATGAAGTAGCTTCATCTAATATTAAAATACTTGGATTTTTAAGTAAAGCCCTTGCAATTGCAATACGCTGACGTTGTCCTCCTGATAGTTTTACTCCGCGTTCTCCAACTAAAGTTTCGAATTTTTCAGGGAAACCTTCTACAAAATTAAACGCATTTGCCTGCTTGGCTGCCAGAATAATTTCTTCATCAGAAGCATCTGGTTTTCCGTAAGCAATATTCTCACGAATAGTTCCTCCAAAAAGAATAACATCCTGAGGAACAATACTCATATTACCGCGAAGATCTTCTAAATCATAATCATAAATATTTTTTCCGTCAACAGTAATTTCTCCCGATGTTATATCGTAAAAACGCAATAGAAGAGAAGATATAGTAGATTTTCCGGCACCACTTGGACCAACGATTGCTATTTTCTGGCCAAATTCTGCTGAGAAATTTACATTTTTTAACACCTCAATTTCCTGACGTGTCGGATAACTGAAAGCTACATTCTTAAAAGCTACATTTCCTTTAATTTTCTCCTGAATTCTGTTTGAATTCGAATTGATTTTCTCCGGACTTTCGTCTAATAATTCAAAAACTCTTTCTGTTGCTCCAATTGCTTTTTGGATTTGTGCATATAATTCAGCAATTCCTCCAAATGATGCGCCAACAAAAGTTGAATATAACACAAATGATATTAATTGGCCAACGCTCATTTCTCCGGCAATGCTCAAACGAACACCAAACCAAACTACTGCTACAATAGCACCAAATAAACAGAATATAATAAAGGAAGCGAAGTAGCCGCGGTATTTACCGCCTTTTATAGCCAGTTTAACAACATCGCTTATTTTGCCTTTGTAACGTGCAATTTCATACCATTCGTTAGCAAAAGCCTTTACAATACTAATTCCCTGCATGGTTTCTTCAACAATTACCTGGCTTTCTGCAACCTGATCCTGAACTTTTTTAGAATATTTTCTAATAAACCTTCCAAAAACTACTGCCGCAATCGCAACTAAAGGAACTACTGAAAGCATTAAAAGCGTTAATTTTAAACTCTCGGTCGCTAATAAAATTATACCTCCGATTATTAAAATAAACTGACGCAGAAACTCTGCAATTGTTGTGGTCAAAGTATCCTGAATCTGTGTAATATCGGCACTGATACGGCTGTTTAATTCACCGACTCTTTTTTGAGAAAAGAAAGTCATTGGCAGTTTTACCAAATTTGTGTACAAAGCCAAACGGAGATTTGCCAGCGTGTTTTCGGTAAAATTTACGAATAATGATAACCTGAAAAATGAGAAAAAGGATTGTAAAAACAGAATTACAATTAATCCCAAAGCAATTGTATTGGCCTGATTATTGTTTTTATTTTTCACACAATCGACCAGCATTCCCATTAATTTAGGAAAGGCAAGGGCAGTAGCACCTGTTAAAAGCAGAAAAATTAATCCTATAAAGAATTTCCATTTGTGATTTCCTGCGTATGTAAATATTGTTTTTGCCTTGTTAAGAGAAGTAGCAGTTATTTTTGATTTAGGTAAATCATTTTCTTTATATCTGGCCATTAGAATATAGTATTTTTAGGTATGCAAATGTATGACTATAGCAAAAGATTACAAAGCAATATTTAGAATTAGAGAGCCAGATGCTGTTTTTTAACTTAATTATAAGAAAACAGCATTAAATATTCGTTTTTTAATAACCTGATAAATAGATCGCTAAATAAAAGATTAAAAAAAATATTTGTTTTTTTTCAAAATATACTTGCAATTACAAATTCTAGCTGTATATTTGCACTCGCAATCACAAAATGATAGCAGCCTAATAAAATAGGGCGATTAGCTCAGCTGGTTCAGAGCACCTCGTTTACACCGAGGGGGTCGGGGGTTCGAACCCCTCATCGCCCACAAAAGACAAAAAGCGACATTGGTAGACAATGTCGCTTTTTTTTGTTAGATAATTTATTCACCATATTTTTTTTAAATATTCTAATACAACAAATAATTATATTAGCTATTAATTAAAAACTAAACGCTGTTTATGTCATATTTTGATATGTAAATAAAACGTTTCGTAAAACAATGTTAATTATAGATTATGAAGAAATTGCACCTAATTACAGTGTTGCTTTTATTCTTGTTTCAGACCATGTTTTCCCAAACGAAAGAAATAAAAGGAGATACTGCTTGGTACAAACGTAATATTGAACTTCAGAAAACTTTAGATTTAAAAAATCTTGAACAATCTACGGATGAATTTAATTTTAGATTTAGTAACTACGGACAAGTGATTGAAATTTCAAAGGATAGTTCAAGATATTCAGGAAACATAACAAATTTCATTTATCACACTCAAAAGAGAAATAGAAACGAAGCCAAAACTCTAACAAATAAGATTGCATTGTCATCGAAACAAGCTGAAGAGGTTTATAACATAATTGAAAAATCAAAAATTATTGATTTACCAACAGATGAAAAAATAGAAATTGGGAACAAGGATCTGATGGAATTACATATATTATTGAACATTCAGATAAGAAAACTTATTGGATCAAAAACTATTGGACACCAACGGCACAAGATTCTATTCCGGAAGCAATTATTGTTTTAGATTTAATAAAAAATTTGTCCGATACATTAAATTTGCAAGAAATATACTCTTCCTTCAAAAACACATTGCCCAAAAAAGGATGCTATAATTCCGGAGGAATTGCGAATATGTGTTATACATCAAATTCTTTAGAATTAGGATATAGTGGAGCTACAAAATTGCCATTAGGATTTTATTCATCCTATTCTGCAGTTTATCTTGGAAATACAAAAATAAATAGCAGTGTAGTTTTTCGGTATAATTTTGACAATCAGGGATTTCATGATTTGAATCTTCAATTCGCTAAATGGAATATATTTTGCAAGACAAGAGATGTATCCGATTTTGCAGCTTACAATTATCAAAATAGAATACTTAATTTTGATGGTACAAAAAATAAATTTGAAAATCATCAAATAAAATATGGATTAAACCTTAAAAAGCATATTGCACTTGGAATGGGGTTGGATTTCATAGGTGGTCAATATGATAAAATTGGAGGACATATATATGCTTATAAATGGTTTTCAAATCCAAATATTAATGTAACATTGACAACATCGATTTTTGATAACCAAATAAATTACAAATCAGAACTATCAAAATCATTCAATTTCAATTCTAAATTTCTGATATCTAGAATTTCTTTAGGAATAGCTTACGAAGACTTTATGAATTACAAAGATTTATATTTTAGCGTAAGAATGTCTTTGTAAAAAACTTATTCACTAAACAATGTCTTCTAAGGCAAGGTTGAAATCTAAAACTCAACATTCAAAGCTAATAAATACGCTTAATCTTGTATCGGTGGAAAATCGAAGCTTTCCGCTTCGATTTCAACACCTTCCGCAACATTAAAATTATTACAAATACCTCATTTTATATCTTCGAAAATGATAGGGTGGACACAAGTTGTTCGACTGAAATCCCTGACAGCCCACAAAATTCCAAAAACTCCAAAATCATTTGATTTTGGAGTTTTTTTATGCTTTTTACAATTTTTTTAAAATGCATAATTTGATTCTAAAACAAGCGGACGATTGCAAACCAATTTGACTTTCTAAAACACAATAGTATTTTTTTACTACATTTGATTTTGTATTTTTTGGCAGCCTTATTGATAAATAAGAAATCGAATCATCAAACCCAAATCTAAAATGAAAAAAAATCTATTAATTCCTGCATTTGCTTTTATTGCTGTAAATATGTTTGGGCAGACGCCTGCAGCTCCAAAACCCGCAAACGCGAATACAAGCAATAAAACTTTGCCTCCTGCAGAAATGGTTTCTAATAAAGTCGTAACTGCGCTTAAAAAAATTCCATTAGACGAAGCCTCAATTTTAATTTACGATTACGACGGCAATCTTTTTTCTTATGATTTAGAATCGGAAACAATTGGCTGGACCATAAAACCTGCCGATAATCATAATGAAATGTGTGGCAATAAAGTAACTATCAATAATGGAGTAGTATATATTCCGTTTGTAAACGGCGAAATTATTGCGGTAGATAACCAAAGCGGTGATGTTTTCTGGAAATCAAGAGTGGGAAATATTACAGATCAAATTGTTTTAAAAGACCAGACTCCGGTTGTAAGCAGCGGAAAACTGTATATAACGGCTCAAAACCAAAACGGAAGCAGCAATATTTATGCTCTTGATACAAAAGACGGCAGTTTAGCATGGAATTATAAACTCGATACTGTAAATAATGATGTTACACCGTTATTTTTCAACAACAAAATTTATATCCCAAGTGCATCAAATTTATATAGTTTTGATGCCAATACCGGAAAAGTCCTCGGCCAGAAAAACTTTGAAGAAGTGATGTCCGGCAAACCGGTAACAGACGGAGAAAATATATTTATTGCCAATGACAAAGACATACTTTTTGCTTTATCTCCTGATAAACTGGATGTTTTATGGCAGTTTAAATTAGGTGAAAATCAGCATAGTATTAAGGAACGTATCTTTTGCAAAGACCACAAAATATATTTTGGAGCTCAGGGCGAAACAGTTTCTACTTTATATGCAGCCGATTCAAAAACGGGAACTCAGTTATGGAAAAGGGATTTTGCAGGTGATAATATTGAATACGTTACCGAAGCTGAAGACAATATTTGGGGATATACGAAAAAAGGAAAACTTTTTCAGATTGACATAAACAATGGCGAAATAGCATTTGAAATAAAATTAACAACGCAGCCTATTTCGAATATTGAATTTCCGGTTGATGATACAATATTTTATTATTGCGATGCCGGCTTGATTAAATTTGATTTAAGCACCAAAGATGAAGATTTGTATTATATGCGAACTTCTATTAAGGACAATGTTTACAGTGCATTTCTAAAGATAATCCGATAATAAAAAAGCCGTTTCAGAATATTGAAACGGCTTTTTTTATTTTTTTTTAAAATTACAAAACCATAATGAAATTAGGCTTCGACTTCGCTCAGCCTGACAATTTGTTATTCAAAACAGTTTTATTAGTTATAGAAAAACGTACAAAAAAAGTTAGAAATAATTTTAATTCCTTAACTTTAATTTCAATATATAAAACTAAAGTTATGAAAATTAGAATGATATGGGGAAACTTGGTTTCGCACGATTTACAAAAGACAATTCAGTTTTATACTGATTTAGGTTTTAAACAAAACGGAAAAGAAACAGACGAATTAGTAAGTTTTATTTTTGCAGAAAATCATTTTATAATTAACTTTTTTATTGCAGAAAGATTTGAAACCGCTTTAAAAGGCAAATTAGCCAATACAAAAAATGAAAACGAAACTATTTTTTCATTATCTGCAGACAGCAGGGAAGAGGTAGACCAATGGTACAAAAAGGTCAAAGAAATTGGCGGAACCATTTTCTCTGAACCTGAAAATTTTCAGCAGGGTTACACTTTTGGTTTCGCTGATCCAGACGGACATAAATACAACTTTTTATATTGGCCGGGAATGTAGTTTTGCCTTTGCTTAATTTTCAACCAGTTCAATATCCATTGTTTTTATTAATCCATTTTCAAAAGTATAGATATGCTTTACAAAGCCATCAAACATTAGAGTTCCTTGCAAATCCTTTACAATTTGATGGACTTTCACTTCAAGAGTTCCATTTTCTCTTTCCGTAAAACCTGCGGGCTCAACTTTTGGGTTTATTTCAGTCCATTGTCTTGTCCAGTATGACCTAATTTCATCATGTCCGATAATGTAACCGCCTTCCCAGGCTTTTGACCATTGCACATCTTTTTGCATTGTAGATAATGCATTGTCAATATTTCTTTCGTTAAAAGCAGTGTAGGCTTTATAAATCAGACTTTCAAATTGATTTGACATTTTAGTTTTTAATTGATTTATAAATTAGTAAACCGGTTCCCAAAGTTCAATCTTATTGCCTTCCGTGTCCATGATATGCACAAATTTACCATAATCATAGCTTTCAATATCATCCAGAACAGTAACTCCGTTTGCTTTTAGTTTTTCTACGAGCCCTTCGATATTCTGAACACGATAATTGACCATAAATTCTTTTTTTGATGGAGAAAAATATGCATCACCTTTTTTAAAAGGGCACCATTGCGTTGATTCAATCTGATCTGGTTTATCAAGATTTCTGGATTCAAAACTTGCTGATCCCCAATCGTTTATTTCTAATCCTAAATTTTTGGCATACCAATCTTTAGTTTCTTTCGGATTTTCAAGAAAAAAGAAAATACCGCCAATTCCGGTTACTTTTGGAGTTGAATCATCTGGTTGTTGTGGTGAGTTTTCCATATTTGGTTTTTAATAATGGTTAGTTTTTTGTTACTAAGATAGAATTATTTCATCATAAACGGGAAAATTTCAATCAACAAATTTTAGAAAAGAAAAATCAGGTTTCAGCATTTTAATTTCATTTTCCCTTGTTTCTTTCTGAGCTTCCTCAGCATACACAAACATTTGCTTTTCATAGTCTAAAATAGCACTTTCAATATTTTCAAAATCACCGTTCACTAAGTTTTCAGATAAAATTAAAGCATCTAAAAGTCCAATATTGGCGCCTTGTCCGGCAAATGGAGGCATTAAATGTGCTGCGTCTCCAATAAGGGTGAGAGGGAGAGGACGATTGTTTTTCCCTGGTCTTTCTACAGCTATTTTTTTAGTTGGGAGACCTGCAAAGAAAGAAGAAGAACGAAATAATTCTTTATAACATTCTCCCCAATCTGAAAACATATCCAGAAGAAAGGCAGCAATTTCATTCGTATTTTTAAAATTCAGATTCAATTTTTCAGGCATTTTAAAAATTGTATTATAACTTAAAACCTTATTATTCCTTGGATTAGCAACTAATAAATTACCATTATGAGCAGTCATCAGAATTTTCTCATCACACAATTTGTAAAAATCAGGACATTTTATTTCGGGTTCAGGAACTTCGCCTTGTATCATATAGGTTCCGGTAAGTTCGACTTCTGCATCGGTAAGATATTTTCTAATCGCTGTCATACCGCCATTTGCGCCAATTATAAAATCTGCGTCAGCAGTTTTTCCATTTTCAAAGTTCAAAAGCCATTTACCGTTTTGTTGCTGAATTTCTATTAATTTATGATCCCAGATAACAGTATTATTTTCTAAACTATTTATTAATAATGTTCTTAAATCATTTCGGTTAATCTCTGGATTGTCATATTGTTCTTCGGCTGCAGTTTCTTTGCTAAATAAGACATTTCCCAGATAATCGGTAATAATTCTTCCCATTGGTACAGCCATTTTATAATAGTTTTCGAGCAAACCGGCTTTTTGTATGGCATCTTGTCCGGAACCTTTGTGCAGATCAAGCGTACCGCCCCAAATCCTTGCTTCAGGATCTTTGTCTCTCTCGTAAACGGTAACAGCAACGCCTTTTTGCTGTAATAACCGCGCCATTGTTAAACCTGTTGGACCTGCACCAATAATGGCTGTTTTTTTATTTGTAAGTAACATAATTTCTATATTAAATTAGGTTACAAAATTGAGAATTTGTAGTAAGATGAAATAGTAAAAATCAGTCGTTTTCCTGATTTAGTTTTTTGATGGCAGCAATATCCATAAAACGATTGTTTTTGTTTTTACTTAACTCTTTTGGCGTTACGCCAGAATATTTTTTGATTTCTTTAATGAAATGATTCTGGTCTGTAAAGTTTTGTTCCGGAAAAAGCCTGCCTTCGCTTATATGCTTAAAGGAAGAGCCAAAACGAAGAATATTGCAATAAACTTTGAGTGAAATTCCAAACTGCTGATTAAAGTAACGGTTGATCTGACGGCTGCTCCAAAAAACATTTTCAGAAAGCTGCTTTACAGTAACAGAGCCTTCTGAAGAATAAATGAGTTCAAATAATTTCTTTTTTCTGTTGTCAATATTTTCGGCAGCAATATTTTTAATTATTGCTGTTGTTTTGATTTGAAACTTCTCAAAAGTGGATAAATCTTCTTTATCAAAATACCAGATTTCGTCAGAAAGAACTTTTCCGGTATTTAAAAAATCCTTGACAGAATCTCCAAATAAATATTCTACAGCCAGTAATTTAAAGCCAACAGAAAACATTTTTGTTCCCTTGGGAATAAGAATCTCACCCGGAACGGTGTCCAAACCTCTGATTGTTTTTTGCCAGATATCAGGATCAGTGCTCATCACTGCCAGATCTACCATTCCGTTTGGCAAAACAGTTGACGAAATATCTTTTCCGGTATTGTTTTCCAGCATCCAAAAGCTGTGCACAAAATGCGAAATTGAAGGATCCGGTAAAGCTGACTGAATTATTAAACTCATTTTAATGATCTTGATGTAAATTTAAGTAAAACTACAATGCAGAATATTTCTTTGGTTTTAAACCAATATGCTGTTCAAAAACTCTGGAAAAATGACTCAGATTCGTAAATCCTAACTGATATCCAGTTTCAGAAACAGATAAATGTTCTTCCTTTAATAATCTAGACGCTTCCTGCATGCGCATGAATTGGTAATATTCAAAAACTCCTTTTCCAAAAGTCTGCCTGAATAATTTTCGCAGTTTTGGTTCGCTCATTCCAGCTTGTTTCGCTATTGACGAAATATCCGGTGCTTTATCAAGATTCGATTGCAAATGGTATTTTATAGCATACAATGCCTTAATATCTTTAATATGAATGCCGCTTGCCGGTGTTTCTTCCCGCTGCAGTATCAAAGAAAAAATATGGCATAAAAGTTCTTCGCATTTTATCTTATGATAATGATTTTCTAAACTTTCCGGAATAGACTGATGCATCATTTCACTTGCTGTTGTAATCATAGCTGGAGAAATTTCGGTTTCAAAAACAAAAGTATTTTTCGAAGAAAGAATACTGGAAACTGCCGGATGCTTTAATTCGCCAAAATGATGCTGCAAATATTCACGCGAGGCAGAAATAGTTATGCTTCTAAAAAATGTATTTTGAGGCATCGACAGTACCGAAGAAACAGACTGCATAGCGATAAAAACGTTGGGCTGTTCTGCTGCTAGTTTTTCGTGCTTTTGCACAGAAGAATCAAAAATACCGCTCAGAAAAAATATTACATTTTCCCGTCCTTCAGGAATTTCATTTTTTCGTTCCAGTACAATTTCTTCTTTGAGGTAATAATTCCGAATCATCATTCGTAAATCATTTCCCCAGTTAAAACCAGTCATGTAACCTTCGCCCAAATTTTTCGGAATATCAATAAAACGTCCGCGAACAGAAGCTCCAATAGCATCTGCAAATTTATACAGGATTCCAGAACCGTTTTTATCTACAACTTCAATTTTCATTTACGACTATTTTATTATTAAAAGCAGGTATTTTATCTATAAAAGTAAATATAATTTTGTAATGAAGATTTAAACAAATAAAAAAAACAGAATTATGCTACTAGATAATAAAAGAACAGCTATAATTGGCGGCGGGCCCGGCGGATTAATGCTTGCCCGATTACTGCAGGAAAAGGGTGCAGATGTAAAAGTTTATGAAAGAGACGAAAACCGAAGTGTCCGGCAGCAGGGTTCAACGCTTGATCTGCATGACGATACAGGTTTGAAAGCAATGACAGAAGCGGGGTTAATGGATGAATTTAAAAAACACTATCGCCCCGGAGCTGATAAAATGAAAATTACAGATCGAAATATGCATATTCTATATGATGATCATCAGGAAAAACCAAACGAAGATTTTGGAAATGAGCATTTTCGTCCGGAAATTGACCGCGGTCCTCTGCGAGATATATTGATTGCTTCTCTTAAAGAAGAAAATGTGATTTGGAATTCGAAATTCACAGAAATGAAACCGGCAGGCGAGGGCTGGGAAATTTCTTTTGAAAACGGAACAACAGCTTATGCCGATTTTGTGATTGCTTCTGATGGTGCGAATTCAAAAGTTAGAAAATATATTACTGATATTCAGCCGGTATTTTCAGGCGTAACAGCCATTGAAATTAATGTTTATAATGCCGAAAAGAATGCACCAAAACTATGGAATTTGGTAAATGACGGAAAAGTTTTTGCTTTAGACGAAGGAAAAACGGTTTTGTTTAGTGCCAAAGGCGATGGAACGCTTACTGTTTTAATTGGAATAAAAACAGATCAAAAATGGATTTCTGATTCGGGAATTGATTTTAAAGATAAAACATCTGTATCTGAATGGTTTAAAGCTGAATTTGCAAATTGGAATTCAGAATGGCTGGAACTTTTTGAATCAGATGAAATGTGGATTATTCCACGCCCCATGTATCATTTCCCTTTAGATCAATCGTGGGAACCGCTTTCTAATTTAACGATGATTGGCGATGCAGCGCACCGTATGCCGCCGTATGCAGGCGAAGGTGCAAATCAGGCTTTGGCAGATGCCTTAGAATTATATGAAGTATTAACTTCTAAACAATTTGAAAACATGAAAGATGCGATTGGTTTTTTTGAGAGAAAAATGTGCAGCAGAACTTCTGAAATTACTCAAATAACTTTACAGCAAACAGAGGCAATGCACCATGAAAATAATCTACAGCTTTTAATGGATTTCTTTAATGAGGTGATTTAAGTTATAGTCTGCAGTCTCAGTTTACAGTGTACAAATACTGAAAACTGAGACTGTAAACTAAACTATATGGTTTTTCTTTCTGCAGGTCTGAAATACCAGGAAATAACAGTTAAAATTAATAATAGTGAAGGCCCGAAGTATTCTATACCAGAATCTCCTACAGCAAAATGAGAGAATATCGCACCGCTCATCGCAAAAAAGAAACCGGCATACGTCCATTCTTTTAACAATGGAAATTTTGGGATTAAAATAGCGATAACACCTAATATTTTCCAAATTCCTAAGATTGTTAAAAAATAAAGCGGATAACCTAAATGCGTCATCATATCGGCTTCTTCTTTCATTTTTAATATTTGAACGATGCCGGTTGAAGCCATTCCTAATGCAAGCCAAAGTGTGGCAATCCAGTAAATAATTTTGTTTCTTTTGCTCATGGTAAATTATTTTAATTGTTTTACGATTTCTTCTAAACGATTATGTGCCATGTTAAGTCCTTGTGCAAATGGGAGTTTTAACTGATAATCCCTGTGCTCAACCGATTTGTAAATAGTCTGAATGGTTAATTTGCTTGTTTCTTCTGTTAGTTTTTCAAATTCCAAAAACTCCAATTGAGGGGCAAAATTGGCATTTTCCATTTCAAATGTTCTTACGATACTCTTCTCCGGAACAAAATCATGAATAACACCATTGGCACTAAAAACTACATTTCCGTTAGGATCTTTGGTTTCAAACTGCCAGCCGCCGTATTTTTTATTTTCTAATTTTAAAACTTTTGTTCCCATCCATTCCTCTACGATTTCAGCTTCGGCATAGGCTTTAAAAAGTAATTCAAGCGGAAGATCAAACTCTCTTGTAATCACTATTTCCTGCTGGCCGTTTTCGGCAGTAATTTTTGTTTTCTTTTCCATAAACTAATCTTTTTTGGGTTTGTAGTTTTTCATTATACTTTCTAATTTATTAAAACGCTCGTCCCACATTTGGCGGAAAGGTTCTATAAAATCAGCCACTTCTTTAATTTTTTTTGGATTTATATAATAATAAATTTCCCTGCCATTCTGCTGTTGGTCAAGCAATTCACATTCTGTCAGGATTTTTATATGCTTTGATATTGTTTGTCTTGACGAATCAAAATTTTCAGCTATTGTACCCGGAGTCATAGCCTGAATGGCAACCAGATTTAAAATAGCTCTTCGGGTCGGGTCGGCAATTGCCTGAAAAACATCTCTACGTATTTCCATTGTGCAGTTATTTGACTGCAAATATAATGCAGTTATTTGACTGCGCAATATTTTTTATGCTTTTTTTCCAAAAAAAGATTATTTAATAGATTACACGGGAAGTAATTACGATTAATTTTTATAATTTTAATCTAATACAAAAGGGAAAAAGATGAACAATACAAAAGTGTTTGAATATTCGTTTGCGAGTATTTATAGAATGTATAAAGAAAAAGCTGAGAGAAAAAACCGTACAGCAGAAGAAGTAGACACCGTTATACTCTGGCTTACAGGTTACACGGCTAAACAATTTAAAGATAAGATTGAAAAGAAAGTTGACCTGCAGACGTTTTTTGCAGAAGCACCAGTTCTTAATCCGAATGCTTCAAAAATTACAGGAGTGATCTGCGGATATCGCATTGAAGATATCGAAGATCCGTTAATGCAGAAAATTCGTTACATGGATAAATTAGTTGACGAACTTGCCAAAGGAAAAAAAATGGAGAAAATTTTGAGGGAATAAAAAAGCCCTCTACATCTTAGAAGGCTTCGTTTTATAGATTTAATCTAATCCGGCAAATTTAAATGATGAAGCTGGTTTAAAATTCATCGATGATTCTCCGGAATAATTTTCATTATTTGCCAGACTTAATTTTTTGATTTTTCCTTTTTCACTAAAATCCAGTTTGCTGAATTCAACCCAAACCACATTCGGGTTCAGTACATTATCAAAATAATAAACCAAATTCTTCTGATCGGCTACAGTTCTCCAACGTGTAGAAGAAATATTAGGTTCAGTTTCCGAAGAAATTCCAAGCGGTACAGAACAATTTCTGATAACACCAAAAACACTCGAAAGCGCTGTTCTGACATTATCTGTTTTAGGGATCGCATCAATATAATAAGACGCTCTTACAAAGCGATCTGCTGCGCGGTTAGTTCCCGGAAGCATTATCGTTCCCGGAATGCTTTTCCAATAGGTATTAATGGCTAATTGTTCTTCAAAAACAGGCGAATTGGTCATTGCAACATATTTTCTGTCGTGATGAACAACCAAATTTCCGTTTATATATTCAAAAATGGCATTGTCTCCGGAAGAATCTGATAAAGACAAATGTACCGTAGCAAAAATATTTGTTCCCGGAATGTGGGATGAAGCTACCACAAAATCTTTTTTTTCCAGAGCCGTTACAGCTTCGGCAACTGTGGCATAATTGTCTAAAACATACTGCAGCCACAAAGAAACCGCAAGTCCTTTTACAGGACCGTCTTTTACAAATTTAGGATAGGTAGATTCTACGAGCCATAAAAGATTTCCAACAAGGCCTTTTTCGTTCATTCCGTCAGATGAAGCAATATCCCAGGAACTGGTTATCACACTTCCGTATTTTGATTTCCATTTCAGCGAGTTATTTCCTGCTTCTCCAAATCGTTCAATTCCTCTTGGAAAAAGCCATAAATTGGCTGGAATTTCGCCTTTCCAATCCATTGAACGTGCTGTAATAATTGTACCATTTAGACCTTCATATACTATTCTGGTGCATGGATTCACTTTTTCAGTACAAAATAATAGGCACAAAAAGGCCGAAATTGCTGATAATCTCTTTTTTAATTTCATAAATTAATGGTATTAAATCTGCTAAAGTTCTAAGAGGTTAAGTGTGCTCCGAGTGAAAAACTTAACATCTTAAAACCTTAGTATCTTAGCATCTTAAAAAAAACTTTATATTTTCTTGAGTGTGAGTTTCATTTCTTTGGTATCCAGTACCAATTCATCATTTGTAATAGTGCTTTCGCAAGGGTAGGGTGTCCCAACTTCATCTTTAATCACCAAATTTTTTCCACCTTTTGTCAATGCATAAGTACCATTTGTAATTTCTCTGGTTAAGAATCCGGTCACATGTCCGTCTTTTGTAAATGTTAAGGTTCCATCTGTTAAAATTACAGTTTTAAGCGAATCCGAAATAGGGGTCTTCGGTTCTACGGCTGTTACTTTCCAAGAGTTTATCAATTTATTTCTACCCTTAGAACATGAAATCATTAATACTGCTGCCAATGCAAGCGCGAAGATAAATAGTTTAGAATTTTTCATGATTTTGTGATTAATAATTAGATAGGAAAAGGTACAAAAAAAACTTTTATCCTTCACATTATAGTCACAGAAAGTGCATTTAAAACCATTGATTACTAATATTTTAACAGAAAAACATATAAACAGACCGTTTTTTTAAAATCAATTTAGAGTCAGCGCTCCAAGTATTTCTTCGTACATAAAAGGACCGCCCGGATAAGTTGCAGTATAATCCAGGTTCATCCAAACCTGACCTCTTTCGTCTATATGGTAATGCAGGTTTTTACCGTAGCTTTCTTTTTGAAAAAGGACATTTTTTATTAAATAATTGACTTTCTCAAGATCAATCATCGAACCAATTAAAATTTCAGGATATATATGGCCTTTGGTATGAATCAACCTTGGAGTTCCGCCAATAGAACGAATTGCAGCAGCCATCAAAATTGAATGATCGTCGCAGTCACCTGAAAAATATTCTAATGATTCACTGGCCGTTGCAATGTAATCGCCTTCTTTTGGATCATTTACATAGTTCCAACGGCTGTTAATTTCTTTAAAAACAGCAAAACACTGAATAATTGTTCTGTAATCAGAATAGCCCTTTATTCCTTTAAAGTATTTTGTTGTCGCCATTATGGCAAAATTTCGCACTTTTGGATTTTGATATTCAATAGCACTTATAATTTTTGATTTATTGGGAAACGGAAGCAGCTTGGCCACAATTATATCTTGCGGATATGGATTGTCTGACATGGTATAAATCATCGAGTTATAATCTTCAGAAATCTCACTAAAACCATAATTTCCAATCACTGATCCGTAAAATAAAATCAATAAATACACCGCGACACACAAAATAATGATTGTGCGCAGGTACATTAAAAGAAAAAAAACTGCAGCAAAAACAAAAATGAAAATAAAAACCCTGTCCAGATTAAAAGCCCATTTTAAGTCAATAAGGTTTTGGTGCAGTATGATAAATATCGGAATTGTTATTAAAAGACTTAAAACCGAAATAATAATCCTATCCCAAGGTGATTTCACCTGTAATTTGGATTTTAACTGCGGCAGGTCAATTTTAGGGAAATTTATCATATAAATAAAAAGCAGTATTTACAGCGCTTTTACCGTTTCAACAAAAGTACTTTTTTTATCAATAATTCCCAGATCAAATAATTGATTTTGAATTTTGATAAATGCTTTTTCACTTAAATGTTTTTGAGACCATTGTGTCAATTTCAGCCATTCCTGAATGTCTTCAGCTTTTTGATCAAATAAATCTGCCAGCGTCTTATCTATATCCGGAATCTGCGCAAAATCATGCGTTGCTTTGTTGATGATTTCTAATACTTTTTCGATTACTTTTGGATTTTTCTTTAAAAATTCATCGCGAACCGCAATAACAAAAGAAGGCCATGGAGTAGGGCAGTCGCCTACACGTCTGAAAATTCCCTTATCTACAAGAGGTTTTGTCATAAAACGTTCCCACATAAAATAATCTGCGGTTCCGTTTGTGAGTGCTTCGACAGCGCCGTCAATAGTATTTATAATTTCAAATTGCAGATTATCACTGTTCCAGCCTTGTTCATTGGCATTTACATACGCCATTAACTGCGAACCGGAACCAATTCTGGAAATGGCCACTTTTTTATTCTCCAGATCTTTTACCGTTTTAAAATCTGATTTTGCCGCAACGTGAATTCCCCATATTAAAGGCGACTGCACATAAATCTGAACAATTTTACTTGGATTTCCTGCCGTAATATCTTTTACAATGCCTTCTGTAAGGATTACGGCCATGTCTGTTTCTCCATCACGAAGCATCTGGCACATTTTTCCGGTTCCTTCCGGAATATTTTTCCATTGTAAATCGATGTTTTCTGCTTCAAACTCGCCATTTTCAATGCATAAATGCCATGGCAGATTGAAGTGTTCAGGAACACCCGCAATTTTTACAGTTTTCATTATAATTTAAGTTTAAGTTAAGTTGGTATGCGTATTCTTAAGTTTGTAAGTTTAATTTTTTAATAAATCAGCTCTGTGTTTATCTGAAAGACAAGGTTCTGCATATTGAATAATTTCCTGAGATTCATATTCGTTTAATACACTTCTTACGATCGAATAATCGACATCGCGAACTACTTCTACAGAAATAAAATTGTCATTTAAACCTTCTGATAAGCAATTAATGGCTTTCAGTTTTTCCCTGATAATTTCCTTGTCAAATTCTTTTTCCAGTATAATAACCTGAACGATTGAATTTCCGGAATTTTCTATTGTTTCTTTATATACGAGACGATCTTCATCTTTATCAAATTCGGCGTAAAATAAATCATCTGTGGCGATTAAAGGTCCAAAAAACGGAATATTATCTAATTTAAAAAGTCCTTTTTCCAGATCTACAATTTCAGCCCACATGGTTTCTGAGACTGTTTCTTCTAAATAATCACTATAATATTTAAATAATATTTTTTTATGTGTTTCCTGCATTATTCTATTTCGTTTATTACTGCTTTTAAAGGTGATATTACTATACGATAACCATCAGGATCCTGAATCATTTTTCCGTTTTCATTCCAAAAAGGATTAGCTGCAGTTATCGTTGAGATATTATTATGTATAAGTTTGTTTATTAATTCATTATAATCTGAAATTGTTTTGGGGTACAGCACGATAACATCTTCTTCATCAAAAGAATGTATGGCTTTTACATTAGATTTGGTAAACTCAAAATGCCAGTCTAAACCAGATTTACCAATAAAAATTCCATCATAGTTATTGTGGTTTTCAAAACCTCCCAATTGTTCAAAACCAAGAATATCTACATAAAAATCTTCGATTTTTTTTAAATCATTCGTATGCCGCGCCACTCTTAAAAACATCATTCAATTTTTTAATTAGACCTATAAATATTTCAAAGATAGTTTTCTGATTTGCTATGCATTAATTACCAGCCAGTTTATTTAAGGTATATGTAATTAATGCGTCAACGGCTTTATAAGGATCCTGACTAAAAGTTCCCGAGGCACGATTGGCAATAATAGCATTTAAAGATAACGCATTATGTCCTAATAGCGAAGAAAGCCCATATATTGCTGCTGTTTCCATCTCTAAATTAGTTACCGGACTGCCGTTAAAATCAAAATTATCCATTTTGTTATTTAATTCTTCGTCCTGAATATTTAGTCGTAAAACACGACCCTGCGGACCATAAAAACCTCCGGCTGTTGCAGTTATTCCTTTAAAAATTTTATCTGATTCAATGATTTTCTCCAATTTTTCAGAACAGGCAATAGCATAAGGTCTACCTTTTCGGATATCCCAATTGGTATGGGTAATAAAAGCGTCCTCAAGTGCTGTATTCGAAACTTTATCAATTAAATAGGAGCGAAGCATATTATCCAGTCCAAGTCCGAACTTAGACATTACAAAACTGTCCACAGGAATATCAGCCTGCAGAGAACCCGAAGTTCCAATTCTGATAATATTTAAAGACGTTAAGTTCTCTTTTGGTTCACGTGTTTTTAAATCAATATTCACCAAGGCGTCTAATTCATTTAAAACGATATCAATATTGTCCGGACCGATTCCGGTTGACATTACAGAAATTCTTTTGCCTTTATAAATTCCGGTCTGCGTTTTAAATTCTCTTTTTTGAGTTGAATATTCAATAGAATCAAAAAACTGTGTAATTTTTTCTACTCTGTTTTGGTCTCCAACAAAAATAATATCGTTGGCAATATGTTCTGGACGAAGGTTTAAATGGTAAACACTTCCGTCCGGATTAAGTATTAATTCTGATTCTTTTATCATTTTTTAAGGTGCTAAGATTCTAAGTTGCAAAGGTTCTGAGTTTTTTTGTTTCAGGTTTCAAGTTGCTGTAGAGAACGTGAAACTTTAAACTTGAAACTTTCTCACCCTCCAACACGTTTTGTTTTAAATCCCTTTTCTTTTAAAATAGCCATAATTTTATCGCGGTAATCGCCTTGTATGATAATTGAATCATCTTTGAAAGTACCGCCAACGCTCAATTTTGTTTTTATTTCTTTGGCCAATACTTTAAAATCTTCATCGCTTCCTTCGTAACCTTCAATTATGGTAGTTGGCTTGCCTTTTCGTTTTTCAAATTTACAGATCATAGGTTCTTTTTGAACATACAAAACGTGATCTTTTTCCTGAATTTCTTCTGGTTCGTTTGATTCTTCGTGATCCGGAAACAGGTTTTTTAATTGATCTTTTAAGTCCATATTTTTATTAAATTCCAATATTTAAAAATACATAAAAATTAAATTCCAAATCCCAAAAATTAAGTTATTTGGAATTTGGAATTTTTATTAATTGAGAATAAAGGATTTACTTTTTGATTAACCCTAATTCTACTAAACGTTCATGTAAAAATTCTCCTGCGCTGATATCTTCATATTTCTTAGGATTTTCTTCATCAACACAGTTTTTAAGGCAATCCAGACGCATATCACTTACAGGATGCATAAAAAACGGAATAGAATAGCGAGAAGTTCCCCAAAGTTCTCTAGGAGGATTTACAACCTGGTGAATCGTAGATTTCAGTTTATTATTGGTATGTCTTGATAACATATCACCAACATTAATTACTAATTCATCATCTTCTGCAATAGCATCGATCCATTCGCCGTCATGGTTTTGAACCTGAAGTCCTTTGCCCTGAGCGCCCATTAATAAAGTAATCAAATTAATATCACCGTGAGCTGCTGCACGAATTGCATTTTCCGGTTCAGAAGTAATTGGAGGATAATGAATTGGTCTCAAAATAGAGTTTCCTTCTTTTGCATATTCATCAAAATAAAACTCATCCAAACCAAGATGTAAAGCTAAAGCTCTTAGAACATAAATACCTGTTTTTTCAAGCATTTGATAAGCTTCTTTTCCTACTTCGTTAAAGCGAGGCAATTCTTTA
This sequence comes from Flavobacterium sp. Root901, assembly GCF_001429765.1. Lineage (GTDB taxonomy): Bacteria > Bacteroidota > Bacteroidia > Flavobacteriales > Flavobacteriaceae > Flavobacterium. The sequence goes on along the minus strand of NZ_LMJB01000006.1, from coordinate 781,822 downwards.
ACTTCTACATTATCCGGATATTCGCCTGCCCATTTTGAATCTTTATCAACGTACTGTCCAAAATGCCAGAATTCTTTTAAATCTCCCTCTTTACGGCCTTTAGCATGCTCTTTTCCAAAAGATACATAACCTCTTTGTCCGCCAATACCGGGAATTTCATAATTATGCTTAGTTTCTACTGGCAAGGCGAAAAATTTTCTAATTTCACCATACAACTCGTCTACCAGTTTGTCATCTAAGAAATGACCTTTTAAGGCAACGAAGCCAATGTTTTCAAATGCACTGCCGATTTCATTTACAAATTTTTGTTTACGTTTCGGGTCGTCCGAAAGGAAATCACGTAAGTCTACACTAGGAATGTTTTGCATACTTTACATTTTTATTTAAGAAAAAAGGTACCTGACCTTTCCAAAACAAAGGTAGATAATATTTTAGATTTGAATTTTATAATTGGAGATAAAATTTAGTTTTATGTCTAATTTTTAATACAAAATTTACATTTTACATTTAAAAACTTAAAATTTAATGCGTTATATTTATAAGTAAAACGCCACGAAAATTGCTCGCAAATAAAAAAATATTTTTTTATTCATTCTTCAATTTTTTAACTGGAAAAACTATAATTATTTTATCTACTTTTATTCCGAATTTAAACTAGGAGCATTTTTAAATTATTTAACAAATAATACCTAAAATGTTATATTTTTATATATTTGAATAAAAAACATATTCCAATGATCTTTTACAGACAAAACCTTACTGATGAAAAATTACTAGATTTATATAAAAAAATCCTCAAGCCCCGGCTGATCGAAGAGAAAATGCTTATTTTAATTCGGCAGGGAAAGGTTTCAAAATGGTTTTCAGGAATTGGCCAGGAAGCTATTGCAGTAGGAGTTACCGCTGTTTTAGACGATTCTGAATATGTTTTGCCAATGCATAGAAATCTTGGGGTTTTTACAACCAGAAATATTCCGCTGCACAGGCTTTTTTCGCAATGGCAGGGAAAAGCAAATGGTTTTACAAAAGGCCGTGACAGAAGTTTCCACTTTGGAACTCAGGAATACAATATTATAGGAATGATTTCGCATTTGGGTCCGCAGTTAGGAATAGCTGACGGAATTGCCTTAGCAGATAAACTTCAGAATAATAAAAAAATTACAGCCGTTTTTACCGGAGAAGGCGCCACAAGCGAAGGCGATTTTCACGAAGCTTTGAATATTGCCGCGGTTTGGAAACTTCCGGTTATGTTTATTATTGAAAACAATGGTTACGGACTTTCTACACCAACAAACGAACAATATTTATGCGAAAACCTGGCCGATAAAGGAATTGGCTACGGCATAGAAAGCTGGATTATTGACGGAAATAATATTGTAGAGGTCTACAATAAATTATCTCGTTTAAAAGAAGAAATGATAGAAAACCCGCATCCGGTTTTATTAGAATTTAAAACTTTTAGAATGCGCGGTCATGAAGAGGCGAGTGGTACAAAATACGTTCCGCAGGAATTAATGGATGAATGGGAAGCTAAAGATCCTGTTGCCAATTATAAAAAATATCTAACCGAAACTGGAATTCTTACCGAAGAACTCGACGAAAAATTGCGTGCTGAAATTAAGCTGGAAATCGACGAAAACTGGGCGATGGCAAATGCCGAACCTGAAATAGAGCCGACTTACAGCGGAGAATTAGATGATGTTTACAAAGACTTTGAATATGAAGAATATACTCATGGTGAAGAAGTAAAAAATATTCGTTTTATAGATGCTATCCGAAATAGTTTAGAACAATCTATGTGGCGTAATAAAAACCTGGTCATTATGGGGCAGGACATTGCTGAATATGGTGGTGCTTTTAAAATTACAGAAGGATTTATTGATGCTTTTGGCAAAGATCGGGTACGCAATACACCAATCTGCGAAAGTGCCGTTGTTTCGGCTGCAATGGGATTATCAATCAATAATTATAAAGCCATTGTCGAAATGCAGTTTGCTGATTTTGTTTCTACAGGTTTTAACCCAATTGTCAATTTATTGGCAAAATCACATTACCGCTGGGGCGAAAAAGCCGATGTTGTAGTTCGAATGCCTTGCGGCGGAGGAACACAGGCGGGACCATTTCATTCTCAGACAAACGAAGCGTGGTTTACCAAAACCCCGGGTTTAAAAGTAGTTTATCCGGCCTTTCCATATGATGCAAAAGGCTTGTTAAATACAGCAATTAACGATCCAAATCCGGTTTTGTTTTTTGAACACAAACAATTATACAGAAGTATTTATCAGGATGTTCCAACAGATTATTATACCATTCCGTTTGGAAAAGCATCTTTAATAAAAGAAGGAAAAGCAGTTACTATTATAGCCTTTGGAGCAGCCGTTCACTGGGCTTTAGAAACTTTGGCAAAACATCCTGAAATCGAAGCCGAATTAATTGATTTAAGAACACTTAAGCCGCTTGATACTGAAACTATTTTTGCTTCGGTTAAAAAGACAGGAAAGGCAATTATTTATCAGGAAGATACTCTGTTTGGCGGAATTGCAAGTGATATTTCTGCTTTAATTATGGAAGAATGCTTTCAACATTTAGATGCTCCGGTAAAAAGAGTGGCCAGTTTAGATTCGCCAATTCCGTTTACAAAAGCACTTGAAGACCAGTTTTTAGCTAAAAATAGATTTGAAGAAATTTTGTTTGAGGTTCTAAGATACTAATACGCTAAGATTCTAAGATTTTAAGATGCTAAGTTGATTATAAGTTAAAAACTTAGTGTCTTAGAACCTTAGCTACTTAGAACCTTAAATAATAACCACTAATCTTTTACCATCTGGAACTTCTGAGTTCCACATTTTTTCTATGTCGATTAAATTTACTTTTTCAATATTGGCTTTTAATTTATTTTGAGAAGCTAAAAGAAACATTTCCGGAAGTACTTCTGAAAACAATAATTTCACTTCCTCTTTAGTCCAGCTTCCTAAACCTGAACCAGACAATTGAAGATCAACACTTCGCAAAATCTGAGCAGATAACTGAATAAGATCTCCAGACATAGAACCAATTGAAACATAACGTGTTTTAGTCGTAAAATTTCCATTCCCTTTTAAAATCGAAAGAATAAGCTCTGCAGAATGTCCCCACAAATAATCTAAAACAATATCTATCGGGGTATTTTGGTGGATTTCTTTTAGCTGTGCAACAATCGATTCGTCATCTTGTTTTAAAGAAATAATTTCATCTACACCTAATTCTAAAAGACTTTGTAGTGTTTTTTCGTTTCTTCCGGTTACGATTATTTTTTTCGCACCATAATATTTGGCAATCTGAACTGCCATTTGCCCCGTAAAACCCGTTGCTCCATTTATTAAAACAGTTTCTCCCGGTTTTATTCCGGCTCTAAAACGAAGCGCCATTGCAGAACCCGCTACCGAATTGGGCATTGCAGCCGCAATTTCATTATCAATTCCATTAGGAACAATAACCATTCTGTTTTTCTCTACCAAAGCTTTTTCTGCAATTGTTCCGGAAATGCCGCGAGCATACACTTTCGTTCCATTTTCTAATATGCCAATTGCGTCGCTGCCAATTACAGTTCCGTTTTGATTCTCATTTTCTGAAGAATAATGCTGGCCGCTGACAATTCCTTTGTCGAGATTTGTAATGGCTACAGCTTTAACTGATATTAAAACTTCGTTTTCATTTGCCGCAATTGGCTCTGGAAATTCTGCATATTTTGGCAATTCACCTTTTTTATAAACTACTGCTGCTTTCATAATTTTTATAAGTATTAAATTTTATGAAGCAAAATTATACAGCCGTTTACGGGCAGACGATAACATTTGTTATCAAATACATTTTGATTATTTCTTGTGCAATAATTTGCTTTTGATTCGGCTTAAATGAACAGTGCTTACTCCAAGATAAGAAGCAATATAATGCTGCGGAACTCTTTGTACAATTTGAGGTTTTTCTTCAATTAAATTAAGATAACGCTGGGTAGAAGAGTCTTTTATAAAAGAGAAAAAATATTTCATATAATCAAATGTTCTCTGAAAAAGCATATTAATGAGCAAATCGCGAAGCTCTGGAATTTCTTTAATTTCTTCAAGAATTGTATCAACATCTTTTTTATGAATCCACCATAAGACAGACGGTTCGATTGTTTCAACCACAACCGGACTGGGGAATTTTTTCATAAAACTTTCGATTGAAGCAACACTCTGATTTTCGAAAAAAAACTGCGAAGTCAAATCTTTTCCGTTATTATTAAACCAAACCCTGATACAGCCTTTTTCGATTATAAAAAGCTTTTTAGAAACCTCGCCTTCTTCTATTAAAACCGTTTTGGCAGGAACTTCAATACGATTGAAATACGCAATGTATTCGCTCCATTTTTCGTCGGTTAAAGAGAATTTATTTCGGAATTGGCTGAACATCTTAAAATAAAATTTTAATCGGAATTCGAATTGGATCCCGTTTTAGTTGATAAAATATGAATTACAATAAATTTTAAAAAGCTCAAATATTTTTCATCAATATTTAAGATTATCTTTTGAGGAGAATTCCATAATTTCTGTTTTGTTTCTGCTACTTTATTTTCACCATAAGTATAAAAACAATTTTGATTAAAAGATAAAAAAGTGCTTCTGTTATTTTTCAAAATTATATTTTCATCAACAGAAATATAATCTTCTGTTATAATTTGAATATTTTCATCCTGAAATTGAATTTTATATTTAGAAGACCTAAAAGGAGATTCATAGGTTTTAAGTTCAATAATAAGATTATCGTTTCCGTCAAAAATCTTTATCGAATTTCTTCTAAGCCAATTAAACTTGATTACTGAATAAAATAATAATTCATCATTATTATAAACAAATAGGCTTTGTTTTTTATCTTCGATAATTTCAATTTTCATTACCTGTTCAATTCGATTCAACCTCAAACAACTGCACCTGACTTTTCAGTCTTTCAATTAATAAATTCATCATTCGTTTGTTTAAACTTGATGAATTCTGAATATAAGTTTCGTATTCTTCAGTTGTAAAAAGTGCCATTACAATTCCTTTTAGGGAATTTCTGAACTTAATATCTTTCTGAATGGAATTTTCGATTGTCTGGAGTTTCTTCTCAACAGAATAGGAATAAAAATCGGCTTTGTTTTTATTGACATAATTTATAAAAACCGCAATAAACAAATCGTTCTGAAGTTTTAAAATTGGCCTAATCGTTTGATTTTGAAAGATTTCATCTGGTGAAGATTGAGCACTTACAGTTCCTAAAGTTTCTCCTCTGAATTCTCTTAAAAAAGTGTCTCTATCTGCCATGTTTTTTCTTTTAAATTTAGAAAAAAAACTTTTAATAAATTATATTTTATACATTTATTAAAAGTTAATTTTCAAAAAACCAGCATTATGAAAAACAAATCAATTATCCTGACCGTTATTCTTCTTATTATTGCATCCGGAGCTTATTTCAGAAATAATGCCATAGCAAATATTCGAAATGTTGATTTTCTTTCCATATTTGCAATTGGTGTATTATTTGGAGTTCTTTTAGTTCAGATTTTTCAATTGATAAAAACTAAAAATTAAGTTGTTTAAAAAATGAATTTTAAATCTTTTCTCTTTCTTCTATTAATTTTCAGCATAATAGTTTCATGCAATTCTAAAGATAAAAACGGTTATAAAGAGGTTTTTTATCGTGCAGTAAACGACAAGGATACTACAATTTTGGCACTTAATATAAGCGATAATCGTTTTTTTGGCCGTTACGAAATATCTTATTATAAAACAGGAAAAGATTCCGGAGATGTAAGAGGGGATATAAAGGGAGATACTTTTAGAGGCGATTTTCATTTTATTTCTAACGGAGGAAGCTGGAAAAGAATTCCGATAGCCCTGCTTAAAAAACAAAACAAATTAATTTTGGGAAACGGCATAATAGGAACTTATATGAGTCTTCCGTGTTTTATTTCCGGAACTTTAAATTACAACGATCCTAAGTTTGTTTTTGAAGAGATTAAAAAGTAAGTTTTTTTGTTTCAAGTTTCATGTTTCAAGTTCTGCACTGAACGCAAACAACCTGAAACTTTAAACCTGAAACAAAATTAAACTATCTATCCAAACGTCCAATCTGCGATGGAAGTTCGAAAATTTCAAGATCGAAATAAATAACCGAAGCCATAATATGATCAAAAATATCAGACATTATATATTCGTAATTGGCCCAGCGTTTATCACTCGAAAACACATAAATTTCTAAAGGAACTCCGTGCGCAGTCGACTGCAGCTGGCGGCACATAATATGCATGTTTTTATTCAGGCCCGGATGATCTAATAAATACTGCATTATATATTTTCTAAACAAACCTAAATTGGTCATGTTTCGACCATTCAGCAAAAGCGATTTATCAATTCCCCGAAGCGCGTTATACTTTTCAATTTCTGCCTGCCTGGTATCAATGTAAGAAGTAATAAGCTGTATTTCTTTCATGTGATTAAGATCATCATTATTTAGAAATCTAATACTGCTGCTTTTGATTAAAATATGCCTTTTTATACGTCTTCCATCAGATTTCTGCATACCGCGCCAATTCTGAAAAGAGTCGGAACTCAGCGCGTAAGTTGGAATCGTGGTAATCGTATTGTCGAAATTTCGAACTTTTACCGTAGTCAGATTAATTTCGATAACATCGCCGTCAGCACCAAATTTGTCCATTGTAATCCAGTCGCCAATACGCACCATATCATTTATGGCAACCTGAACACTCGAAACAAATCCTAAAATTGTATCTCTGAAAATCAGGATGATAATCGCCGAAAGTGTTCCTAAAATAGTTAGCAATTCCCCTTTTTTGATTCCAAACAACGTCGAAATAATCATCGCTACACCAAAAATCCAGAGCACGATCATAATAACCTGAACGAAACTGTCAATAGGTTTGTCGCTGTATTCTGGTTTTTGTTTTAAATAATCGCGCAGTGCATTAAAAATCGTTCTGATAATCCATAAACTGATCAAAACGATATAAATACCAACAATTTTCCCAAAAAGTAATTCCCAATATTCGTATTTATCCAGAATAATTGGGACAGCTTTATAAATGAAGAAAAACGGAATTAAATACGCGGTGTATTTTGTGGTTTTGTTGTGAATTAAATAGTCGTCGAACTTGGTTTTGGTGCGCTGTGCAAATATCGCTGTCATTGTAACCAAAACAAATTTTGCAGCATAATAAATGGCATACGCCAAAGCGACCATAATGGCAATATTAAAGATAAGGCTTATATAAGACGCAAAATTGCGACTCATTCCCCAATCTCTGAAAAGCGGATATAAAAAATTAAATATTTTATCCAAAAGCTTAAGCATTTGCTTTATTCTCTAAATATTTTTTCTCGATATAAAATGTTCCAAACGGAATTAGAGAAGCAATTAATATTATCGCAAAAGTTTTAAAATCCCAGTTTTGAGATTTCTTTAATAAAATAGCCAAAACGATGTAACCAATAAATAAAACACCATGTGTCATTCCTAATGGACGCAATAAAGTATGATAAAGTTCAGGATTGTTAGTTTTAATGATCAGCATGTTGGCAAATAAAACTAAATAAGAGATTCCTTCTAAAATGGCGGTAACTTTAAAAATTTTAAGCATGTGTATATTTTTTTTATTTATGCCGGCAAAATTAAGGATTCTGTATTGATTTGAGGGTTTAAAAGAAAATTTTAATTCGTAGAAATTAATCAACTCAGAGCATCCGGAATTGGAATTTGGAATTTAAAAATTTGAAAATTATCTTTACATTATGAGCAAACGCGATCTGAAAAAATATTTAGCCGAATTAAGCAAAGAACAACTCGAAGAACAGCTTATTGAACTGTATGAAAAATTCAGTCCTGTAAAAGTGTATTATGATTTTGTTTTTAATCCAAAAGAAGACAAATTACTGCAGGAATCTAAGGTTAAAATTTCTCACGAATATTTTCCGGTAAAAAAGCCAAATGCAAAATGGCGTCCACGGGCTAAAATGCGTCGTTCTGTGGCTCAAAAAATCATAAAACATTTCATTTCTTTAGGCGTTGATGCATTTATTATTGCAGATTTAATGTTTTATAATATCGAAATTGCACAAACCTATTCTTCAAACAATTTAATAAAGCAGGAATTGTTTTACAAAAGTATCTTTAATTCATTTGAACAAGCGGTAAATTTTGTTATTTCCAATGGAATCCTGCCTGAATTTAAAGCAAGGATTGAGGCCATTTATAAAGAAACTTTGCAGCAAAAATGGAAAAACAGATATGAATTTGAAGCCATTTTCGATAAAATTGACTTTTAAAACCACTTCCTATAAAAAATCTTATTTAAAAAAAACATTTATTTTAGGTTAAAATAAGATGATTAACTGTTTTTTGTGTGTATTTTTGCAAAAATCCAAAAATAAACAATGTCTCAAAACACTTTAGAAATAGAAAGAGAAGAGAAAAAAGAACTTTATGCATACCAAAAAGGCGATATTGACGCTATTTTTGACCGCTTAGATAATGCTCCTCCAAAACATCATTTATTGTATCAATTGCCAACTGGAGGCGGAAAAACAGTAATATTCTCAGAAATTGTACGTCGTTATTTATCAAATAATGACAAAAAAGTGGTTGTTTTAACACACCGAATCGAGCTTTGCAAACAAACTTCAAAAATGCTGAAGGGCTTTGGCGTAAGCAATAAAATAATCAACAGCAAGGTAAAAGAATTGCCGGACCAAAATGATTATTCCTGTTTCGTTGCAATGGTTGAAACTTTGAAAAACCGTATCAACGATGAGAAACTGCATCTTGACAATATTGGTTTGGTAATTATTGATGAGGCGCACTATAATTCATTCAGAAAATTATTAAACTCCTTTAAAAATGCTTTTATTCTTGGAGTAACAGCAACACCTTTGAGTTCAAATATAAAATTGCCAATGCACCAAAGCTACGACGAACTTATCGTTGGTGATACAATTGGTTCTTTAATTGACAAAGGATTTTTGGCGAGAGCCACAACATATAGTTATGATGTTGGTTTGACTTCATTAAAAGTAGGTATCAACGGAGATTATACCGTAAAATCTTCTGATGATTTATATACCAATTCTCTGATGCAGGAAAAACTGCTTCATGCTTATACAGAACGTTCTTTGGGTAAGAAAACCTTAATTTTCAATAATGGTATTCACACTTCTTTATATGTATATGATACATTTAGAGAAGCAGGTTACGATATCAGACACCTTGATAATACAAGCAGTTCTGAAGAACGTAAGGATATTTTACAATGGTTTAAGAAAACTCCGGATGCTATTTTGACTTCTGTAGGGATTTTGACTACCGGTTTTGATGAACCTACCGTTGAAACTATTATTTTAAACAGGGCAACAAAATCACTAACATTATATTTCCAGATGATTGGCCGCGGATCTCGTAAATTACCTGGTAAAGATGAATTTACGGTTATCGATTTAGGAAACAACGCCGCTCGTTTTGGATTATGGAGCGAACCTGTTAACTGGCAGCATATTTTTAAATCTCCTGAGTTTTATCTTGAAAATTTAAGGGATGATACCGAAATCGAAATGTTCTTTAAATACAGTATGCCGCCTGAATTAAGAGCAAAATTCAGTAAAACTGCTGATGTGACTTTTGATGTAGATGAAGAACATAAACTGGCTATAAAACAAAATTTACGTTCTAAAATTGTTTTAGATAAATCGCTGGAGCAGCATGCAGCAATGTGTGTCGATAATACGGAAACACTTCAGGAAGCAAAAGCATTATCTAAAGAGCTGGAAGATGATATTGAATGCAGGATTAAACGTTATGCAAAATGTCTGAGCCAATGCAGTAAAAACTACCGCGAATGGCTTCTGGAAGATTACAAGCAAAGATTAACCTTATTGGTTGGTAAAAAATACCGCGAAAAAATCATGAACGAACCGGATTGATAGTAAAAGTTTAAAAAAGTTTCAGGTTTCATGTTTCAAGTTGTTGGAATCTGAAAATATTATAATTTAAAAAGGAGAAATTGCATTCGTTAATATGTAATTTCTCCTTTCAAACTTATTAAGATTCAGTTGTAACTTGAAACCTGAAACTTTAAACAAAAAAAAACTAAAAACATGTCTAAACAATTCTCAGCATTAGGACTTTCAGCGCCAATTTTAAAAGCTTTAGGCGAGTTAAATATTGTTGAACCCACTGAAATTCAACAAAAAACAATTCCGCTTCTATTGACTGAAACCCACGATGTTGTTGGTTTAGCCAAAACCGGAACCGGAAAAACCGCTGCATTTGGACTCCCTTTATTGCAGTTAATTAATACAGAATCTCCTGTTGTTCAGGCTGTAATTTTAGTTCCGACCCGAGAATTAGGGCATCAGATTTTTAGAAATTTAGAAGATTTTTCGAAGTATATTCCAAATATTTCAATCGCCGCAGCTTGTGGCGGAATCCCGATTAAACCACAAATCGAGCGTCTTACAACACCAACACATATTATTGTGGCAACTGCGGGACGTTTAATAGATTTGATCCAAAGAAAAGCAGTTGATTTAAAACAAACCCAGTATTTAATTTTAGATGAAGCCGATGAAATGGTTTCAATTCTAAAAGAAAGCCTTGACGAAATCTTAACTGAAATTCCTAAAAAGCACCGTACTTTATTATTTTCCGCAACTTTACCGGGAACAATTAAGCAGTTGGTTCAGAATTACTTAAATAAAAATGTAGTCCAGGTAAGTGCGAATATGGAAGTTGTCGGCAACAAGGGAATTGATCACGAATATATTGTAGTTGATCCCATTGAAAAATTAGATGTTTTAATGCATTTTTTAAATTCAAGAGACGGAGAACGAGGCATTATCTTCTGCAAGACCAAAGCTGCAGTTAATAAACTAGCCAAAAATCTGGCTATAAATCGTTTTTCATCCGGCGCAATTCACGGAAGTTTAACGCAGGGAATTCGGGACAGAATTATGGAACAATTCCGCGAAGGACATATTAATATATTAGTAGCAACCGATTTAGCTGCAAGGGGAATAGATGTAAAAGAAATTTCGTATGTGGTAAACTACCACTTGCCCGACGCGTACGAAACTTATGTACACCGAAGCGGAAGAACTGCAAGAGCAGGAGCAAAGGGACTTTCATTAACTGTACTTCAAGAAGAGGAAGTTGGAGAAATTGCTGATTTTGAAAGAGAATTGGGACTTAAATTTACCGAGTTTAAAAAACCATCTGCTTTGAGCATTGAGGAAAACAATACGCTTTTATGGGCAAAGCAAATCTTCAAAACAAAACCCAATCACGATATTTCGAATGATTTGAAAACGAAGGTAAAAACCGTTTTTCATCATCTTACAAAAGAAGAACTGATTGAAAAATTGTTAGCCAATTATGTCTTACAAAACAAAATTGAAGTAACTGAAAAGCCTGTTAAAAAATTCAAAAAGTAACACATCAAACTTCTGAATCTGCTGATTTATGTTGTAAATTTATGAGGAATTTAAATCCTAAAATACAACATAAACCAGAATGGAAGATATTCAAATAAAGAAAATTTCACTTGCCGAAATTGACCAGCTGCAAAAAATTGGCAGGCAGACATTTAAAGAAACTTTTTCAGAAGCTAATTCTGAAGAAAACATGAATTATTATTTGGAGCAGAGTTTTTCTACAGAAAAACTGACTGAAGAATTAACGAATGAAAACTCGGAATTTTATTTCGCAATTCTGAATAATACCGTTATCGGTTATTTAAAAATAAATTCGGGAGAATCTCAAACTGAATTACAAGACAAAAAATCCCTTGAAATTGAGCGAATCTATGTTTCAAAAGAATTTCATGGAAAAAAAGTCGGGCAGTTACTCTACGAAAAAGCAATCCAGATTGCAAAAAACAAAAACTCTGACTATGTCTGGTTAGGTGTCTGGGAAGAAAACCACAGGGCTTTAAGCTTTTACAAAAAGAATGGTTTTGTAGAATTTAAAAAGCATATTTTCAAACTTGGAAATGATGAACAGACCGATATTATGATGAAACTTGAATTGATAAATTAACTGTAAAAGAACTAAAAGAAAACTAAAAATGGTTTTTTATTTAGAATTATAATGTTAAATTTATACAGAGCGTTTCACTCAATAATACTACTTAACAAACAACATATATGAACATAGTCATAATAGGAGGTGGTTTTGCCGGCATAAATCTGGCAAAAGAGCTTGTAAACCACCCGGATATACAAGTAACCCTTGTCGACAAGAATAATTATAATTTTTTCCCTCCGCTAATATATCAGGTTGCAACGGCTTTTTTAGAACCGTCAAGCATTAGTTATCCATTTAGAAAATTTTTTGCAGGCAAAAAGAACCTGCAGTTTCGTTTAGGCGAACTGCTTTCTGTCGTTCCTGCAGAAAAAAAAATAATTTTAAGCAATGGTGAATTGTCTTATGATTATCTGGTTTTTGCAACAGGTGCCGAAACGAGTTATTTTGGTATGGAAAACGTAATGAAAAATGCTATTCCGATGAAAACCTTAAATGATGCCATCGAAATGCGAAATGCTTTGCTTAAAAACCTTGAAAAAGCGGCCATTACCAAAGATATCCGAAAACGACGTAAATTATTAACCATTGTCGTTGCCGGAGGAGGACCGACCGGAGTTGAAGTTTCAGGAATGTTTGCCGAAATGCGAAAAAATATTCTGCTGAAAGAATATCCCGAATTAGAAACCTCTGCGAGTAATGTTTATTTGGTCGATGGAGGAGATGCTTTACTTGCACCAATGAGCGAGGCTTCTCAAAAAGATACACTCAAAGCCCTTACAGATCTTGGAGTTGTGGTAAAACTTCACACCCGTGTTGTTGATTATGTCGACGATACCGTGTTTTTTGAAAACGGCGAAACCATAAAAACCAAAAATTTAATCTGGGCCGCTGGGGTTTCTGCCAAATTATTTGAAGGAATTCCGAAAGAAAGTTATGGCCGTGGCCGACGAATGGCGACAGACCAATTTAACAAAGTAAACGGGCTGGAAAATATTTATGCTATTGGTGACACCGCAATCTCTGCAGGTGATAAAAATTTCCCCGACGGACATCCGCAAGTAGCTCAGGTTGCAATTCAGCAAGGATTAAATTTAGCCAGAAACTTTAAAGCAATGGTTAAAAACAAACCATTGAAACCCTTTATTTACAATGACAAAGGTTCGATGGCTATTATTGGAAAAAACAAAGCAGTAGTAGATTTGCCAAGTCCAAAATGGCATTTTAACGGATTTTTTGCCTGGATTATCTGGCTGTTTATCCATTTGATTTCCTTAATTACATACAGAAACAGAATAAATACATTTTGGAACTGGATGGTTGCTTACTTTGCAAGAGATCAATCTCTTAGAATGATTATAAGACCAGATAAAAAGCAGCAATTGGAATAAGTATTTAAATTTTTAATTTTTTAAAATTCCAAATTCCAATTTTCATAAACAAAAAAGCCAGAACTTAAAAATTCTGGCTTTTTTATACATATTTAAATTCTCAATCCATTGGAATTTATAATTTAAAAATTGAAAATTATATACTTTTAGTGTCCAGCAATAACATCATCATTTTCGGTAATTTCAACTTTATTTTTAATGAAACGTTTTCCGATATTTAAAACTCCAAAAGCGATAATTGTCGTTGTTGTCATAATAAGTACCATTGGCGCAACAGAATTCTTCACAAAAATTCCAACTGCAAATGAAGCTAAAGATCCTAAACCTAACTGAATAGCCCCCATTAAAGCAGAAGCACTTCCGGCATTTTTAGCAAATGGCGCCATTGTAAGTCCCGCAGTATTTGGATTTGAAATCCCTAAACATCCCAGAAATAAAAAGAGCATTGCAATGGTTGTATACAATCCTAATAAATTATTTAGTGATAGTATCAAAAAAATGATACTTATTACAGATTGCAGAATTAATGCCGCAAAAATCATTTGTTCACTGGAAAATCTTTTCAATAAAAGCGAATTTAACTGGCTCGAACCAATAAAACTAACCGACATGAAGGCAAAAATCCATCCGTATGTTTTGGCATCCACATGATAAATGTCCATAAAAATGATAGGTGAGGCCGCTACATAAGTAAATAATCCAGAAAAAGCAATCGCTCCGGTAAATGCATATGTGTAAAACTGAGGCTCTTTTAAAACATTGAAAAAGTTTGAAATAATTGGTTTTGGTTTTAATGAAATAGAAGTGTCCGGAATATAACTATTTGGAAGCCCGACTTGAGATGCAATTAAAATAGCAATTCCCATGCACATTAAAATAAGAAATACTGTATGCCAGCCGTAATCCTCAGTAACGTAACCGCCAATTGTTGGGGCAAGCATCGGCGAAAGCCCTAAAACAAGCATTAAAAGCGAAAATACTTTAGGAATATCTTTTACAGGAAATAAATCACGAACCATTGCTACTGAAGCAACTGTGGCGGCACAACTTCCAATCGCCTGAATAAAACGCAGAAATATAAACGAATCAATATCAGCAACATACACGCAGCCTAAAGAAGCCAAAATATAAACCATTAATCCAATAAATAATGGTTTTTTACGCCCAAAACGATCTAATAATGGCCCGTAAAGTAATTGTCCGGCAGAAATTCCAATAAAGTAACTCGATAAACTCATTGACACTTTAGCCACAGAAGTATTTAAATCTTTTGCGATTCCAGAGAAACCCGGGAGATACATATCAATAGAAAAAGGACCAAGTGCGGTTAAAGAACCTAAAATAAGAATAAGTTGAATGTATTTTTTTGTTGTCATTTTCTTAAAAAACTGCTTTTAATTTCGTACAAAGGTAAAGATTTAGTATCTTGTTAATAAAATAATTACTTTTTATAAAAAATGTAATTATATAAGTTTTGAAAACATTTTGAAACAATTAATTAAAAATTTAAATTATGAAAAAAATCACTTTATTATTAGCGCTTATTTTTACAACTATTTCATTCTCGCAAACAATTACTTCCAAACAAGAAGATGCAAATGTCGAACAATATGCATTGCTTACAAAAGTAAATCAATATTATCCTGATATTACTTTAAGCAAAACGATCACAAATTTTTATGCTGACGGAAAAATCATTGATTCTCAACAGCAATTTGATTTAAAAGGAACTAAATTTTCGAGTTATAAATTAGGAATTGAACCGGATAATAAAAAAGTATTGTTTGAATATATCTCTGATGAAACCGGAAAAGTTTATGGAGACGTAACACTTTTTAAAGGAAATGTTTTAAGAACAACATTTACAGAAAAGACCAATCAAATTGAAGTTTCACTTAACGGAAAATCGGTTTATTTGAAAACTGTAAAATAATTTTTTCAAATACGCGAAATATAAAGCATTACAATTTGTAATGCTTTTTTCATTTATATTTGGCTTGTAAACTATGTATGCAAAATTTTATGAAAAAAATTATTCTTTTACTGATTCTTATAAACTGTCAGGTTTATTCGCAAACCAATAAATTTAGCGGAACCTGGGGATCGCAAAAATGCAAAGACTGTAAAAAAGAATATTTTTTTACTATTACAATTGCACAATCTAATTATATGATTTCCGGAACTGCACAAGTTACAAGTGAACATAAAGAATTAAATTCTGAAGTTTTAGATGTTACCGGATATGTTTATCCATTAGGCGACAGAGCTCAAATAAAACTGATCGATAAAGGCGGTTCTGGTTCATCAGCATTTTTAATGATTGAAGATGGTGTAATACAATTTACAAAACGCGGCGGCAGTGATCTGGTACCAAAAGATCTGATATTAAAAAAATTATATGAATAAAGCCTGAATTATGGCTTATCTATTGAACTATAATTTATAGTATGTGTTGTTTTATTCGAATTATTTTTTATCTTTGTCATAGATTTTTATCAATGAGAGCCGAGGTACTTCCAATACCGTTTGAGGCTCTTTTTTTATTCTATATATTTTTATTATATTTGAAACGATTTTTATCACAATGAGAGGCGAGCTACTGCAAATAGCGTTTGAGCCTCTTTTTTTTATGCGTTAATGTTTTGAAATTTAATAAGTTAGCTTTTTTAGCAGCTAAAAATATTACCAACCTTGTTTTGTTCTTCCTCGAGTTGTAAAATTCGGTTTAGAATCTATAAAGTCACCATTCTTATAATAACACAGTACAGCCCTTGTACGTCTGACATAAACCAAAATATAATCCCAAGAAATGCCCTGTTTATTGAGCCATTGGGTATAAGCATAAATTGAGTGTACGTATTCAGTAAAAAGCCTTTTTTCATTATTCAGATACACCTGTACTGAATAATCGTTTTTATTATTAAACTCCGACATAAAAATTATGGGTTAGAGATAAAAAAAAATAAAAACAAAAAAGATAGTACCGAATGAACGGCACTATCTATAATATAGTTGGTTAAATGTGTCATGATATTGGATTTTTATCGCCGAGAGAAGCACTTCCAATGCTTTTATCTCTCCTTGAAGTTTTGCCAAATGTACATAAATTTTTAATTTGATGTTAATTATATAATAAAATATTTTAATTATATAACTATTCTACATAGCTAAATGTTTCTAAACCAACAATAAAATCAATTTTAGTAGCATCGTAAGGAACATCTTTTGTATTGTATTCGTAGATATCCCCGACATGATTTAAAGGTGTTAAATTACCCAAAATTGTACCGTCAGGTAAAGAATATCTTAATGTTGGATTAAGCCTGTTACTTTGAAATTTAACATAATTTCCGCTCGGATTCATATCCCAAATGTGACCTAATGTTTTTACAACACTAAACGGTGGAGGAGTAAGGTTATACACTTTTGATCTCTGGCCCGTTACTGCATTTTGAAAATACATGTAATTCGGCAGATTTGCAATTGGTGCGTTAACCAGATCAATCCAAGTAAAAATAATATTATTGATACGTGAATAATAAAGCCTATTTACATCGCTCCAAGCCCATCCGTCTGATTTTACATAGTTTGGAACTTGTGTAAAATTAATACCATCCAAACTCAAATAAATATTTGTCGTTCCCTGAGGTAAATTTGCATCCTGCGGAAATTCCAGAGCGTTAC
The DNA here is from genome assembly GCF_001429765.1 of Flavobacterium sp. Root901. Taxonomy (GTDB): domain Bacteria; phylum Bacteroidota; class Bacteroidia; order Flavobacteriales; family Flavobacteriaceae; genus Flavobacterium. The sequence goes on along the minus strand of NZ_LMJB01000006.1, from coordinate 764,663 downwards.
CCTCATCATAAACGTATTTTACGTCAGGATCATCGAAATTAACGTCAAATCCGTCCACTAAACAAAGTGATTCAAGATAAGTATTTTGTTTCCTGAAATCCAGTTCCTTAAGCAAGTCCATATCGGAAAACTCAGAATAAATAATTAAACGCTCAATGTCAGTAAATCCGATACATTCGTGAGGTTCTTTCTGAAAATAAATTCCTTTTCGTAAAGCACAAAAAACCAAGTCTTCAGGACACTTTACAGGTGTATCTAAATCAAGCACTTTTATAGTGCCTAATTGAAGATTTCTATTTAAATAATATAATGTGTACATAGTTGTTTTTGATTAAATTAAAGCCAGTTATAGCCTTTTGATTTGTAATATTTTGCTAAATCACTGTATTGAGAGTTTGATAAATAAGACAATATATCGTTTCTCAAATTCTTACTTTTAGTAGCAGTTTTATAATAAACTTCTTCCAAGATCGGGAACGTACCAGTATGCTTCTTTAAATATTTAATCGCCGTCTTTTCGTCCTCAGTCCAAGCAGCAACATTATAAAGATCAATTGTACCGCCTAATAAAACATGATTATCGTCAACATTTGTTCCGAATGCTTTTGCGATCTTAAAAGCAGATGCCAAAATATCATCCATTGTTTTCTTTGGAATTGTTGGATATTTCTTTTTTATAGCATCAACTTTAGTCTTGGTAATTATTGGGTCAGCCTTGCCATTCTCATTAGAATTAGCAGTTTGTTCAGCCTGTAGATTCGTATTTTTAATACTGTTTAAAGCCATCCTAATGTATTTGTATACATAAGGAAAAACCAAAAAAAGAACTATTAAAAAAATCCCGTACTTCTTAAAGAACGGGATTAATTTCGAATCTAAGAAGCTACTATTTTTTTTAGTAGTAAATCCCATATTCCTAATTTTTTTTGATTTTAGTATAAATAAAATAAGCTAAAAGCAGACCTGCTACGATTAAAATAGCTTTGGTATTGTTTTGATAAAATTCTTTTAATTTTTCCATGATTTTTTAAATTTTAAATTGTTATTGCCCCGTAGGTATAAAAAAAAAGACCGATTGTAATTAAAGCAGGAATGACATACTGCTTTGCTAATGCAAATTTGTCGATCTTAACTGCCAAATTTGCTGTTGAAACATCACCTAACATAGTAAGTGATTTAATGATATCAGCGTCAGTAATTAAACGATGATCTTTGCCTAATTCAACCTGTAAAATTGCTCGAGCAAGTCTCAACAAGAAGGTAGAATCAATCTGCGTAAGTCTTGAAGTCGGTGCGACACCAAGAGTCTTTGCAACAGAATTAATATAAGCCACAGTATCGTTTTCTTTCGGAGGCGCATATTCAGTAATTAATAGTTTTACAGTATTCTTACCTTTGTTGATATCATTAATCAAATCTTTAAACATCGCTCTAAGACCGAAATGAACATTTTCAAACTGTTCAAACTTTTTATCGGTACTTTGCGAATGAGGTATCTTTCCCTGCCATGCTAGAGAAGTCCTGATTAAATTGCCCGGATTATTATTTCTTAATCCTAAAGCAACGTTTTTGTTGTTAAGAAACGACTTCGGCATCTTTCACATCTATTTTTTTGGCATCATCACCCAATTCAAGTTTAGAAAACTCCTCATAAGCAAACTGAACAACTTTGATTGCTACAGCTATGATCGCACCATATTTAACAATAATTTTAAGAACGCTGGTAATCGATGATATACCTTTCATAATTTTTTATTTTAAGGTTAATAATTATTTAGATCGGTAATTCTTACCGAAATAACCTGTAACACGTTTACCACTTCGAGTAACACCGCTACCATTTGGAGTAATACAAAGACCTAACTCCTGAATAACGATCACTTTTGTTTTAAGATTCATTAAAACGTGATAAGTCTGCGTTGTACCAAGAGCAGTATTTCTAATCTCACAAATCATTTTTTGGTACTCTTTATCCTGATTACCTGATTTGCCCTGAGAATTGACAATTTCTAAGCCTTTTTTGCCTTGACCTGCATAAGGTGCTACCGTAGCCTGCATTAATCCCATTTTGGTCTTTCGCCAAGCATTAACAATGATATTGCCCTCAAAATTGCCGTTTCTAATAGTGGTATAAGTTGCGCCACTTCTTTTAAAAATCTGCTGTTGCTGTTGTTGCTGTGGCTGAGGATTATTATACTGTTGTCTGTAAGGAGCCTGAAAATTCTGCTGTACAGGATAAAAATTACCGTCTTTACCTTTGTAATATTGTTGAGACATAATTTAATTTATTAAATGTTTTACAATTGCGATCAAATCGCCTAATTTCTTTAAAAGAAGTATAACCGAATCTATCAGGAAAATCAAACCGTAGATTCGGCTATACTTTGGGTTACCTTGCGCGTCTCGAAACACGCTTATTATTATTACCCGACATGTTTTTTCTTATCAGCCAAATAGCACCGACAACGGTTAAAGCTATTAAGATATGTTTCCAATGAAGTTTGAACCACGCAGTAATTGTACTATCTACAACTCCCGCACCTGCAGTTCCTAAACCTTGCTTAACACCGTCAGAAAGACCATTATACGCACCTTCTGTTACACCTTTGGCGAACATCTGACCACCTGACTGAACAACAGCACCTAAGGCAGAACCTGCAACAGTTCCTATTTGAACTTGTAAGGCTTGCGCTCTCATTTCTGCATCTTGTGCCGCTTGATAATCTCCCTGCGCTTTTAATGCTTGCGCATCCTTTTTTGCTTGGTGAGCTGCTTGGCCATTTTCTGCAATACTTTGAAGTGCACCACCTGCAAAAGGAACAGCGCCTAAAAGGGGAGTACCAATTTTTACAAGGTTTTTGAAAGAAACATTTTTCTTAATGGCTTTACCAATTTTTTTGAAAAATCCCATAAATTAAATATGATTTCTTAAAGTTAAATTGATAACAGTACCCTGACTTTTACGAATATTTAAGTTCGAAACAGCCAATAACGGCAACTGTATTTTTCCGGTAAAAGCACTTCTAACAGTTCCGTCCGTCTTAACGTAAGCGACTGGATCGATAGCTTTGCTCATTGCTTCCAATTCGAACAGCGTGTATTTTACTACCTGACCGTTAGCGAATGTGTAATTGATCTCCTCAATACTGCTATGCTTATCTAAGATAGCAATGTCATAACCTGACACATTGAAATCTTTGTTTGTGTCCTCAGGAGCCATACTCTTATGTTCAAAAGAATAAATTTCTGTGCTCGTTTCAGGCTCTTCAAGACAATTCAAAACATAAGTTTCAGTAGTATCTAAACCTCTTAACTCAACTTTGATTACATCTTTTTCAAATAAATGGATAGAACCATCTTTGCAGATTTCACAAACAGCTACAATTTTATAACCTCTAGTAGCATCTGAGGTAATGGCATCGTCACCATAAGTGTTAGCCAAAATGAAGTCTTTCAAATTCATTGAGCCTTTTGTAATCTCAAAGTTAGAGCCGTTCGCTCTTTCAACTTCAACCCTGATAGTTTCAGTTGTTAACTCGTCATACTCTAAAGTACTGGCAATGATGATCGTAGAAATACTTTTTGTTACTGGGATAATACCAGTAGTAGTTAAGCCTGTAGCCTTCCAAATTTCCATACGTTAAATTTTTAGGTCGGTATTTATCCGACAATTATTAATTATTTACATGTCAAATTTGAGCATAAAAAAACCCTCGAAAAGAGGGTTGAGCATTTTTGGTAATTTTTGGTAGTTTTTAAGTATTTTTGGTATCAATTTTGAAATACTTATTTACATGTTCACCTAAAACACGCTTAATTTGATATTCCTGTTTGATATCTTTAAGATATCTGTTTGCAGATGTCATACTAACACCTAAGCAATCAGCTAATTGTTTAGCTGTAACAACTTTTAAGGTTTCCATAGTTTTCAAGATTTAGGATTTTTAAAGAGGGGAGGCAACCCCTCTTTATTTTTTTTCTATAATTTGTAATGTACATTTCTCAATTTTAGATATACCGCAATTCCTATCAACATCAGGCATATAAATTATAATAGTACTTGAAAGAATTTCTTTTACTACAAATTCCCAACAACCATTTACTACCCAGTAAGTTTTTCCGACCTGTAATTGATCGAGTGATAAATATTGATTTTCCATAATTAAAAATTTAGATCGTTATCATTTCCGCATGTTATATCTGTGACAGCAATTACCCATGCGATAAAGTAAACTGCACCCAGTACTAAAGAAATCACGAATTGAAAATTATTGTTAGTACTACTACAACAACTACAAATAAGACGGCATTAAGTTTTTGATTTTTCATAATTAAAAAAGTGTTGGTTGATCAAATTCGATTTTTAATTTTTTCGCTCTTTTGTTCCTGATATGCTGATCTTTAAGCTTTTCAGTATTTCCAAGTTTTGCCAAGTCCTCTAAATAAGTGTGAGGTTTAGAAGTCCAGCAAGCGACATTCTTTTCGTCCAATGGTACATTTTGAAAGAACTTAACACAAAAGCCGTTATCAATGTTTGAAGCATCGTCTTTGTGATAATTTTTCTCGCAGTTTCCACAGCTTGCACAAATGAAATTCGGAAGAAAACGTTGTTCTACCTTTGGTTTAGGTAACTGAGCCTGTAAAATTTGCTCTAAGTGTTGGTAATCTTGATTCATATTAAAACAGGGTATTCGTTAGTATCTACTTCTATTTCTAAATCTTTGAAATCTTTGAAGTACGTGAGTAGATTGTAAACGCCTTCAAGACCGTTTTCTTTGTATTTATTCAGCACTAAAGGCTGTAAATCATTCTTGCATATCTTTTTCCAGATAGGAAGTGAAACTTTTAAAAGAATTTCATCTATTGTAACCTCATTTACGATATCATCGTCGGTTTTGTTAAATTCATCCATAAACTGGCTGTATTCTTTACGAAGTGAATTTGAAATATTTACAAAATGTTTTCCCTGCGTTTGTTCAACATAACAGGTGTAAATACCGTAAAGTCTTCTTTTTTCAAATTCGTCTGCATAATCATTACAGGCAATTTTTGCAAGTGCTGTGAATGGTGTCAAACCCTTAGAACTTTTAATTTGTCCTTTGGTCATTTCCATTGTGATATCGTATTTAGCGAGATAATCACTGTTATCAGACGCAAGCATCTTTTGATTTTGACCGCTAATTCTGCTATTATTATCACGAAAAGAAACCCATCGTTTAAGCATTTCTTTTTGAAATTTTTCAATTTCTTTATCATTTGCATTATCATAGAAATACAAAATATGTAAATGCGGATGCCAGCCGTTATCATCAGAGTATGTAATTTCAAGAGTTTTAACTTGACCAATAATACCGTGATCAGTTTTAGCAAAAAATCTTGACTGCTGAAATTTTCTATAATTATCAGAGATTTTTTCAAGCGATTTTTTCAAAGTATCAAATTTTGAATGTCTAACAGTAAGCGTTAAAAATCCAATTGAAAGATTACGTGATTGATGTGCGCTGATAAGACCGCTTAAAAGTTCTTTTTTATGTTCAGATATTTTTAAAGCGCATACCGGACAGCGCCAATAACCGCCACAATTCGCAACGCCATTAAAAAATAAACCGCCTTTATCATTTTTGCATAAATTAATCGGCTGATTAACATTAGCATTTACAGCATAACCGCAATACTGAATTCGGGGTTTGCGTTTTTCTTTGGTTTCTTTCAATGTGTAATTCTTTTTTGCAATATTTCTCATACGGTGTAATAGTGTTTTATAAACCGAAGATATATCCGTTTGGTGCTTCAAGTGGCCAACCAAAACCGTATTATTATCAAGGCGGTCTGCGACCTTGTAGCGCTCAGTCATAAAGTACTGATTATCAAAGATTTGCGCGAGTTCTTTTGCACTATAATTTATATTATGTAAAATAGAAAATTATGACAAATACTCTATATACCAAATCGTTTTATCCAAAAAATTAAACAAGCGAGTCTTTCATCCCATGATTATACGAAATCGAAATTTATTAAGTTTATAAGAATGAATATCCATCAAGTATTTAAAATTTAATCCAAAAAAAACATTTTAAAGCCTTGAATTCAGTAAATCTTAACATTTCTTTAAAATAATTAGATTCTGATCAAGTTGCTTTCATTGTAAGACTTTATTTTATTATTTTTACATACAATATTTTAAAAGATATTAATACCTATATGAATACAATTGCTGAGCATATTGCAGATTTTTTAAAAGAATACCCGCCGTTTGATAACTTAACTTTTCAGGAATTATCAGATATCGCTACAAATATTCGTGTTATCAATTTAGAAAAACATGCTGTATTGTTTCAAAATAATGATCCGCTTCATGATAACTTTTATGTTGTAGCTTCTGGCATCATCAATTTAACAACCATTGCTGATGCCGAAGAAACTATTATAAATAAATGTCATGAAGGTGATATTTTTGGTTTGCGTCCGTTTTTTGCCAAAAACAACTATATGATGACGGCCAAAGCACGTGAAGAAAGTATTGTTTATGGTATTCCAATTGCTGTTTTTCGTCCGTTTGTAGCTAATAATTCTGATGTTTTAAACTTTTTATTAGAAAGTTTTGCCATAAATTCAAGACATACACGTGATAATGCACGTTCTAATGGAAAATTAGATCCTGACAGCGCCTTTATTGATCAGCAGTCAGAAATGCAGTATATTCAATCACTTACCTATAATAATTCGCCATTAACTACAGAATCCCATCATATTGTAAAAGATGTTGCGATTTTAATGACCGAATCTATGGTGGATAACATTGTAATTTGCGAAAAAAATCATCCTATTGGTATTGTGACCCATGCCGATCTATCATCAAAAATCGCTACAGGACGCTATCCTATTACTGAAACGATCGACAAAATTATGTCTTCGCCGGTTGTGACCGTAATTGAAAATGTTTCTTTGGCAGAAGCCCAGCTTCTTATGCTTAAACACAATGTTTCGCATTTATGTGTTACTAAAGACGGCACAAGTAAATCGTCTGTAAAGGGAATAATTTCTGAACACGATTTAATTGTAGCTCAAGCCAGTAACCCTGGTGTCTTAATTAAAGAAATTAAGCGTTCGCAGCTTCCAAAAGATTTAAAACAAATTCGTGACCGATTATCAGATTTGATTCAGAATTCGATCCAGAAAAACATACCAATTTCTCATGTAAGCAATATTGCAAGTGAAATTAATCTTGCCATAATAAAACGTGCAGTCGAGTTATCTATTTTAGACTTAGGCTCCCCTCCTGCCAGATTTGCCTGGCTGAGTATTGGCAGCCAGGGACGTAAAGAACAGCTTTTACTGACAGATCAGGACAGCATTTTAATTTTTGAAGATGTTGCTCCCGAAAAATACAGAGAGGTAAAAGACTATTTTTTAAGATTGGCAAAAAGAACAACTGCCATTCTTGAAAAGGTAGGTTACGAATATTGTCCAAATGGTCATATGGGAAGTAATATGTTGTGGTGTAAATCATTGAGTGACTGGACAAAGCAATACAACAGCTGGATGAATACTCCAGGTGAAAACAGCAATGATTTAAGCAGCATTTTCTTTGATTATGAAATCGTTATTGGAGAACCAAAAATCGAAGAAGTTATTGAAAATGTCGTTTTTAAAAATGCAGTCAATAATACATTATTCTTTGACTTTTTAGGAAATGATGCTTTAAAAAGAAACTCTCCTTTAAGCTTCTTCAAGAAATTTATTGTTGAAGAAGAAGGTCCGCAAAAAGGAAAATTTGATATTAAAACGCGTGCATTAATGCCGTTAATTGATAGTGCCAGATTATTAATTTTGAGTGCTAATATAAAAGGAATTAAAAATACCTATTTGAGATTCAAACAATTAGCCATAACCGATTCTAAAAACGCCGAAATATATTTAAGTTGCGCTGAAGCCTTTTTAACACTTTCAAAATTCAGAACAGTTGAAGGTTTAAAAAATGACGATTCCGGACAATATATTAATTTAAGAGAAATGTCTAAAACAGACAAAGAGAAGTTAAAAAATGCTTTAACCCCGATGAAAGACCTTGAGGAACTTATAAAGAGTAAATTTCAACTGACGCAATTCTCGTAAAATATGCTAGACTGGATTAAAAATATCAATAAGGAATATCCGGAATTCTGGAAAGATTACTTAACAAAATTAGAAGCAAAACCTAACAAGTTTGTGGTTTTGTCAACTGAAACTTCGGGATTGAATCCTAATAAAGATGTTATTTTATCTTTAGGTGCTTTTTCTGTTATGGATGACAGTATTATCATTAAGGAAAATTTTGAAGCTGTTTTACTTCAGTATAAATTTTTAGAAGAACACGGGATTTCTAATGAATTTATAATTGAAAGCAAAATGGACAAAATGCCTGAAGCTCAGGCATTAGAAGCTTTTGTAAATTTTATTGGAAACGCAGTTCTTGTCGGCCATCATATCAATTTTGATATTGAAATGTTAAATGCTGCCCTGGAAAGGCTGGATTGCGGCAGGTTAAAGAATGAAGCTTTGGATATTGATGTGATGTACCGTAAATTAACTGATATTAACGACAAGCAATTTTCTTTAAACGATTTATGCGAAATTTACAAGATCCCAAAAAGTGATAGAAATTCTTCTGCAGAAGATGCTTATAAAATTGGACTTTTATTCTTAAAGCTTAAATCTCGTTTGGGAATTAAATAAAATAAAAAAATCTAAATTTCAATGTGTTTGAATTTAAATATTAAAAAAGCCTCTTAATTTAATAAGAGGCTTTTTTAATTTTATTCCGTTTTCTGTTTCCCAAATTAACCTGAAAACATAAACCTGAAACAAAATATTTATTCAATTCTGTCTTTACTAATTTCTTCTACAATTTCCGGATTCAACAATGTGGTTGTATCACCAAAGTTAGAAAAATCACCTTCTGCAATTTTGCGCAAAATTCTACGCATAATTTTTCCGGAACGTGTTTTTGGTAAACCGGATACAAACTGAATTTTATCCAGTTTTGCAATTGGCCCAATATGATCTGCGATATATTGATTGATTTCTTTTGATAGATTTTCTTTATTTCTAACCTCTCCGGTTTCTTTCAAAATAACATAGCCATATAGTGCATTTCCTTTAATGTCATGCGGAAAACCAACAATAGCAGACTCTGCCACTGCAGGATGTTCGTTAATAGCATCTTCAATTGGAGCAGTTCCTAAGTTGTGACCGGAAACAATTACAACATCATCTACTCTACCGGTAATTCTGTAGTAACCCACTTCATCCCTTAAAGCGCCGTCTCCCGTAAAATATTTCCCAGGGAAAGCAGTAAAATAAGTATCCTTATAACGCTGATGATCTCCCCAAATAGTCCTGGCAATTCCAGGCCATGGAAATTTAATACACAGACTTCCTACTACTTGGTTTCCTTCAATTTCGTTACGTTTTTCATCCATTAAAACCGGCTGAATTCCCGGTAACGGCAATGTTGCATAAGTTGGTTTTGTTGGTGTAACAAAAGCAATTGGCGAAATCATGATTCCTCCTGTTTCAGTCTGCCACCAAGTATCAACAACCGGACATCTCTTATCTCCTACGTGGTCGTTAAACCAGTGCCACGCTTCTTCATTAATTGGTTCACCAACTGACCCAATTACTTTTAAGGATTTTAGAGGATATTTTTGAATATAATCTAAACTTTCTTTTGCTAATGAACGGATTGCCGTTGGTGCAGTATAAAATTGAGTAATTTTATGTTTTTCGATAATGTCCCAAAAACGACTAAAATCAGGATAAGAAGGAACTCCTTCAAAAATTACGGTTGTTCCGCCATTTAGTAATGGTCCATATAATATGTAAGAGTGGCCGGTAATCCATCCGATATCTGCTGTACACCAGAAAATATCATTTTCTTCATGACTGAATACATTTTTAAATGTATACGCGGTATAAACCATATATCCTGCTGTGGTATGCACCATTCCTTTTGGCTTTCCTGTTGATCCTGAAGTATATAAAATAAACAAAGGATCTTCAGCATCCATAATTTCGGCAACACTATTATCAAGAGCAGCATCTAATAAAGGCTGTAACCAGATATCACGTCCTTCTTTCATTGCAACTTCTGTTTTTGTTCTTTTTACAACCAAAACTTTAGAAACAGATGGACAAGTGTCTAAGGCTTCGTCAACAATTCCTTTTAAATCAATTGTTTTGTTGCCTCTGTAACCACCGTCAGATGTAATAACCATTTTACATTCGCAGTCATTAATTCTGGCAGAAACTGCTGAAGAAGAAAATCCTGCAAAAACTACCGAGTGAATAGCTCCAATTCTGGCACATGCTAAAACCGAAACAGCCAGTTCCGGGATCATTGGTAAATAAATACAAACACGATCTCCTTTACGAACTCCCTGATCACGCAATACATTTGCCATTTTAGACACTCGTTCGTATAACTCATTATAACTTATATGCAAAGCAGTTTCAGAAGGATCATTCGGTTCAAAAATAATAGCCGTTTTTTCTCCTCTTTTGCTTAAATGTCTATCGATACAATTTTTTGTAATATTAACCTTTGCATCCGTAAACCATTTTACTTCGGCATCGGCCATATTAAAATCAACAACTTTTTCCCACTGCTGATACCAAGTAAAGTTTTCTTCGGCAATTTTTCCCCAAAATTTTCTTGGCTCTCTTATTGACTTATTGTAATGTTTAAAATATTGTTCTAAATTTTCAATTTTATAATAACTCATAGTTTTGTGGAATTTTTTTTATAAATGTATTAAATCTGCTTCTATTCTTAAAATTATTTAATTCATAAATTTTGTATAAAAAAAACATATAATAAATAAAATATACGTTTTTTTTAAAGTTATTCTAAAAAAACACGTTTTGAGAAAAAATCTAAATCGCAAAAAAGGTATGACAAAGAATTATCATACCTTTTTATTTAACAAATTTCAATAACAATTAATTTTGTAATTTCTGCATTACAACACTTTATCTATTTTGAAAATAGCAGCATCTTTATTAATTAAAATAGAAATTTCAACAAGTACATTTTTTATTAGAAAAAACATACCCCAACTTTAAGGGATCAGCTTCACTTAACTTGCTTAACTCACTGAAGTTAAGTGAATGCAATATGCATCTATATCTATTTTCTTTAATAAGTGCTTACTAATTCAAAATATTAATTTAAAACATTGATACAGAGCAAATTCCACTACATTCGGAATGCGTGGAAATTCCCAATTTATTATCCAATTTTTTTCATAGCTGTCATAGATTCTCTCAACCACGCTCCTACTTCTTCGATAGGATGCTGACGGATTTCTTTATTAACAGCAATTAAAACTGTATTATCTACTCCATTTGAAGTTGAAAACGGTTTACCAATAATATTTGTTTCCACTTTTTTCATGAATTCAGTCAATAATGGTTTACAAGCGTGATCAAATAAATAACAGCCATATTCTGCAGTATCAGAAATTACACGGTTCATTTCAAATAATTTCTTTCTTGCGATTGTGTTTGCAATTAACGGCAATTCGTGTAATGACTCATAATAAGCTGATTCTTCGATAATTCCAGCCTCTGTCATGGTTTCAAAAGCCAGCTCAACACCAGCTTTTACCATAGCAATCATTAAAACTCCATTATCAAAATATTCCTGTTCAGAGATTGGCGCTTCTTGCGGAGCTGTTTTTTCGAAGTTAGTTTCTCCTGTTGCAGCTCTCCATTTCAATAAGTTAACATCATCATTTGCCCAGTCAATCATCATTGTTCTTGAAAACTCTCCGGAAATAATATCGTCCTGGTGTTTTTGGAACAATGGACGCATGATATCTTTTAATTCTTCTGCTAATTCATAAGCTTCAATTTTTGAAGGATTATTTAAACGGTCCATCATATTAGTAATACCACCGTGTTTTAAAGCTTCAGTGATAGTTTCCCATCCGTATTGAATTAATTTTGAAGCATAAGCAGGATCGATTCCTTTTTCAACCATTTTATCAAAACATAAAATAGATCCGGTTTGCAATAAACCACAAAGAATTGTCTGCTCACCCATTAAATCCGATTTTACTTCAGCAACAAAAGATGATCTTAAAACTCCTGCTTTGTGTCCTCCGGTTGCTACAGCGTAAGCTTTTGCCTGATCTAAACCTAATCCGTTTGGATCATTTTCAGGGTGAACCGCGATAAGTGTCGGCACACCAAAACCTCTTTTATATTCTTCACGAACCTCAGAACCAGGACATTTAGGAGCACACATAATAACTGTAATATCTTCACGAATCTGCATTCCTTCTTCAACGATGTTAAATCCGTGAGAATATGCTAAAGTCGATCCTTGTTTCATTAATGGCATAATTGCATTAACCACAGAAGTATGTTGTTTATCCGGAGTAAGATTACAAACTAAATCAGCAGTTGGAATTAACTCTTCATATGTACCTACTTTAAATCCATTTTCAGTTGCATTCTTATATGAAGCTCTCTTTTCAGCAATTGCATCAGCGCGCAATGCGTAAGAAATGTCTAAACCAGAATCTCTCATGTTTAAACCTTGATTCAAACCTTGTGCACCACATCCAACAATAACAACTTTTTTTCCTGCCAATGCTGAAATTCCGTCTGCAAATTCTGACTGCTCCATAAATTCGCAAACTCCAAGTTGCTCTAATTGTAATCTAAGTGGTAATGTGTTGAAATAATTTGCCATTTTGTTTTAAAATATTTAATGAAATGAAATTTAGTAATTAATTTATTTATAATTGATTGTGATCGTGTAATATCACATATTAATTGTTTATTTGAATGTTTCTAACAATGATGAAATCTCCATTTTTTCTTTAGAAACTGAAATCCTTCCTGAACGTACAAACTGCATAATTCCGTAAGGTTTGAATTTTTCGTATAATTCTTCAATTTCTGAACGTCTTCCTGATTTTGAAATCACAAAGAAATCTCTGGAAACCGTTACAATTGTCGACTGACTGTCTTTAATAATATTCTGGATTTGTTTTTCATCAAATAACAAGCTCGAAGCAATTTTAAAAAGTGCATTTTCCAGATAAATGGTTTCTTCGTCTGTATGATAAAATGCTTTTATAACTTCAATTTGTTTCTCGATTTGTCCCACAATATTCTGAACCCATTTTTCAGTTGTATTAACTACAATTATAAATCTTGAAACATTTTCTATTTCTGATTCTGAAACATTTAGACTTAATATATTAATGTGACGCTTTAAGAATATACCTGATATTCTATTTAATAAACCCACATTATTTTCTGAATATACCGATATGGTGAATGTTTTATCTTCCATTTTGTTTTCGTTTATTTTGTTTCAGGTTTCACGTTCTCAGCAGAACTTGAAACTTAAAACCTGAAACCTGAAACTTTTCTTAGCTTAATCTAATTTCTGAAACACATGCTCCTGTTGGAATCATTGGAAAAACATTGTTTTCCTTTTCCACCATGACCTCTAAGAAATAAGAATCTTTTGAAGCCAGCATTTCAGCAACGGCAGCATCTAAATCTTCTCGAGCGGTTACTTTTTTAGATTTAATATGATATCCTTCAGCAATTGCAACAAAATTTGGATTGATCATTCTTGTTGAAGCATATCTGTTGTCAAAGAACAATTCCTGCCATTGACGTACCATTCCTAAAAATTCATTGTTCAGAATAACTATTTTTACCGGAACCTGAGTCTGGAAAATTGTTCCTAATTCCTGAATCGTCATCTGGAATCCGCCGTCTCCGATAATTGCAACAACTTCACGCTCTGGTTTTCCCATTTTGGCACCAATTGCAGCCGGAAGCGCAAATCCCATTGTTCCAAGACCACCGGAAGTAATATTGCTTTTTGTTGAATTGAATTTAGCATAGCGGCACGCAAACATTTGATGCTGACCAACATCTGACACGATGATAGCATCGCCATTAGAATGTTTGTTGATCATTTCAATAGTTTCTCCCATTGAAATTCCTTTACCGTTTGTTGGATTTAATTCTTCTTTGATTACAGAATTAAATTCAACTTCTCTTAATGCTTTGAATTCATTATGCCATAAATCATGCGATTTTGCATCTAATAATGGTAGTAAGGCAGCTAAAGATTCTTTTACATCACCTAAAACCGCTACTTCTGTTTTAACGTTTTTATCAACTTCTGCAGGATCAATTTCAAAGTGAATTACTTTTGCCTGTTTTGCATACGTACTTAATTTACCCGTAACACGGTCGTCAAAACGCATTCCAAAAGCAATTAAAACATCACATTCGTTTGTCAATAAATTTGGAGCGTAATTCCCGTGCATTCCCAGCATTCCAACATTCAACGGGTGATCTGTTGGCAAAGCCGAAAGTCCCAAAATTGTCCATGCAGCAGGAATCCCTGATTTTTCGATTACTGCTTTAAACTCTGCTTCTGCCTGACCCAGAATAATTCCCTGACCAAAAACGATCAGCGGTTTTTTTGCACTATTAATTAAGGCAGCAGCCTGGGCAACTTTATCTAAATTTAATTTCGGAACCGGAACATAACTTCTGATTGCCGTACATTTTTCGTAGCTAAAATCAAACTCATCAAACTGAGCATTTTTAGTAATGTCAATTAATACTGGTCCCGGACGTCCGGAGCGGGCAATATAAAATGCTTTTGCAATAATTTCCGGAATTTGAGAAGCTTCGGTTACCTGAAAATTCCATTTGGTTACCGGAGTCGAAATTCCGATAATATCCGTTTCCTGAAAAGCATCAGAACCTAATAAATGTCTTCCTACCTGCCCTGTTATGCAAACTAATGGCGTTGAATCGATTTGCGCATCTGCGATTCCGGTAACAAGATTTGTTGCTCCCGGGCCTGAAGTAGCAATCGCAACACCCACTTTTCCAGTAGCTCTGGCATATCCTTGAGCAGCGTGGGTTGCACCTTGTTCATGACGAACCAAAACGTGGTGCAGCTGATCCTGAAATTTGTATAATTCGTCGTAAACCGGCATTATGGCTCCTCCCGGATATCCATAAATTAAATCTACCCCTTCTTCTAATAAACATCTTATAACGGCTTCTGCCCCTGATATTCTCATAGTATATTATTTTTATCCGTTTCAATAACAATGCAAATTTTATTTGCTTTTTATAATCGTTTATCGAAATTGATTTTGATATTTTTTTTATTAATTGTCGGTAACGCAGCCTGTAGAAGCGCTTGACACCGATCTCGCATATTTAAGCAAAACTCCTCTGTCTACTTTTAAAGGAGGCTGAACCCAGCTCGCTTTTCGAGCTGCAAATTCTTCATCAGATATTTTTAGATCTATAGTGTTTTTTACTGCATCAATGGCAATTATGTCGCCGTCCTGAACAAGTGCAATTCCACCACCATCATAAGCCTCTGGTGTTACGTGCCCTACCACGAATCCATGTGAACCTCCGGAGAACCTTCCGTCTGTAATAAGAGCACAGCTGCTTCCTAGTCCGGCACCAATAATCGCAGATGTAGGTTTTAGCATTTCAGGCATCCCCGGGCCACCTTTTGGCCCGCAATACCTGATGACGACTACATTGCCGGGTTTAATTTTTCCGGCCTGTAAACCTGGAATTACTTCAAATTCTCCTTCAAAAACCACGGCAGGTCCTTCAAAATATTCTCCTTCTTTACCGCTGATTTTTGCTACAGCTCCCTCAGAAGCAAGGTTTCCGTATAAAACCTGAATATTTCCTGTTGGTTTTAATGCTTTTTGTATTTCGTGAATAACTTGCTGCCCGTCTTGTAAATCTGGTGTTGAAGCTAAATTTTCAGCAACTGTTTTTCCTGTTACGGTCAAACAATCTCCATGAATTAATCCAACTTTAAGTAAATATTTCATTACAGATGGAATTCCTCCCACTTCATGAATATCTTCCATCATGTATTTTCCACTTGGTTTCATGTCTGCTAAAACCGGTGTTCTGTCGTTAATTGCCTGAAAATCATCTAAAGTGATTTCAATACCTACGGAATGTGCCATTGCAATTAAGTGCATAACCGCATTTGTAGAACCTCCCAAAACTGCTACAATCGTAATAGCATTTTCAAAAGCTTTGCGGGTCATGATATCTCTTGGCTTAATATCTTTTTCTAATAAAATTCTCATTGCAGCACCGGCAGCAGCGCATTCTTCTCTTTTTTCCTGACTCAAAGCAGGGTTTGAAGAACTGTATGGCAAACTCATTCCTAATGCTTCAATTGCAGATGACATTGTATTTGCCGTATACATTCCGCCGCAGGCACCTGGACCAGGGCAGGAATTTTGAATTACACCTTTAAAATCTTCCGGAGTAATTTCGTTTCTCACTTTTTTTCCTAAAGCTTCAAAAGCAGAAACAATATTTAATGATTCTCCTTTCCATTTTCCGGAGTGAATAGAACCTCCGTAAACCATCATTGCAGGACGATTTAATCTTCCCATAGCGATTAACGCTCCAGGCATATTTTTATCACAGCCGGGAATTGCAATTAAACCATCGTACCATTGTGCTCCCACAACTGTTTCAATAGAATCTGCAATAACGTCGCGGGAAACTAATGAATAACGCATTCCTTCAGTTCCGTTAGAAATTCCGTCACTTACTCCAATGGTATTAAAAATAAGTCCGACCAGATCTGAATCCCAAACACCTTTTTTAACATCTTTTGCTAAATCATTCAGGTGCATATTACATGTGTTACCATCGTAACCCATGCTCACAATACCTACTTGTGCTTTTTTCAAATCTTCTTCAGTTAAACCAATACCGTACAACATCGCTTGTGCCGCTGGCTGTGTTTGATCTTGAGTGATGGTTTTGCTGTACTTATTTAATTCCATTATTGTATTATTTTATTTTAATTTTTATTCAAAAAAAAACCTTCCAGTATTTGGAAGGTTTGTAATATAGTTTTTCAATTATATTTATACCATTCCCGATGCAGATGTGCTAAACACATTGACAACAACGACAGAAGTAATAATAATTGAGATTTGCATCATTTATTTTTTAGTGTTACAAAAGTACGGAAACTTTAAGAACTAAAAAAATAAAATCTCAACATTTTCAATACTTCTTGTTATTTAATTCATAATTTTAATAAAAATTTTAAACTATTGTCGATTGTCCGATATGAACATTGTCATTATTAAAATACAATAGATCATCTTTACTAAAAATAAAGTTAGAAACAAACTCTCCTACTTCATTTGTACCGAATTTTGAATCTGGTTTTAAATCAACCGTAACCACTTTATATTCAATTGCTTTTTCAATTGCCTGATAAATTATATTCGCTTCTGCAAACAATCCGAAATGTTCTAACAACATTGCCGCTGACAAAATTGAAGCAATTGGATTGGCAATATTTTTCCCTTTTGCCTGAGGATAAGATCCGTGGATTGGTTCAAAAAGTGCATTTTTTTCTCCCAAAGATGCCGAAGCCAATAAACCTATTGAACCTGTTATAACGCTGGCTTCATCTGATAATATATCGCCAAATAAATTTTCTGTCAAAATCACATCAAATTGTTTTGGGTTTAAAATCAACTGCATAGCTGCATTATCTACAAATAAAAAGTCTAAAAGAACATCCGGATAACTTTCGCCGACTTTCTGAACTACTTTTCTCCACAATCTTGAAGTTTCCAAAACATTTGCTTTGTCTACCATGGTCAGCTTTTTGCGTCGGTTTTGTGCCGATTTAAAAGCTAAATGTGCAATTCTGGTAATTTCTTCTTCTGAATATTCACATAAATCCGAAGCATGTGTTCCTTCTTCATTTAATGTTTTTGCTCCAAAATAAGCACCGCCTGTTAATTCTCTGAAAATTGTAAAATCTGCACCTTCTATAATTTCTCTTTTTAAAGGAGATGCTTCTAATAATGATTTATAAGGTTTTATAGGACGAATATTAGCAAACAATCCTAATTCTTTACGAAGTTTCAATAATCCCTGCTCCGGACGAACTTTCGCATTTGGATTATTATCGTATTTAGGATCGCCAATTGCACCAAATAAAACAGCATCAGTGTTCAGGCAAAGATTTAAAGTTTGTTCCGGAAGCGGATTTCCGGTTTTATCAATAGCAATAGCTCCCATGAGCGCTTCCTCAAAAACAAATTCATGATTGTATACTTCGCCAATTGCATATAATGCTTTTTTGGCTTGTAAAATTACTTCTGGTCCAATTCCGTCTCCTGGTAAAACTGCTATTTTCAAATTCATAACGTCTCGTTCTTTATGTATTTAAATCTGTTTTTCTTTGTTCTGTCTTCTTTGTTCTATTCTCTCTATTCTATTGTTTCTTCAACTAACTTCTGATTAATTCACCTTCGATTTTAGAAGCTTCGATAATTTGATGAATATCTGCATCTACCACTTCTTTTTTAATATCAGCAAATTTCAAAAACTCAATATATACAGTATCTAATTGTGTTTTAGTCAGTTCGTAACCTACTTTTTTAGCACGGTAAGCTAATGCAGCTCTTCCGCTTCTTGCCGTTAAAATAATAGAAGATTCATTCACTCCAACGTCAAGCGGATCCATGATTTCGTAAGTCGCTCTGTTTTTGATAACTCCGTCCTGGTGAATTCCAGAACTGTGGGCAAAAGCATTTGCTCCAACAATTGCTTTATTTGGCTGCACGATCATTCCCATACTTTCAGAAACCAAACGGCTCATTTCGTTTAATTCTCTTGTATTGATGTTGGTATCTAAATTTAAATACGGATGCTGTTTAAAAATCATCACCACTTCTTCAAGTGCTGTGTTTCCTGCTCTTTCTCCAATACCATTAATGGTACATTCAATTTGTCTTGCTCCATTTATCGCACCTGCAATAGAGTTTGCAGTTGCCATTCCTAAATCATTATGACAGTGACATGAAAGGATTACGTTTTCGATTCCTTTTACGTTTTCCTTTAAATATTTAATTTTTGCTCCATATTCTTCCGGAAGGCAATATCCTGTTGTATCAGGAATATTTAATACAGTTGCTCCGGATTTAATAACTTCTTCACAAACT
This sequence comes from Flavobacterium sp. Root901, assembly GCF_001429765.1. Classification (GTDB taxonomy): domain Bacteria; phylum Bacteroidota; class Bacteroidia; order Flavobacteriales; family Flavobacteriaceae; genus Flavobacterium. Next base: position 745,596 of record NZ_LMJB01000006.1, on the reverse strand, counting down.
TTTGCAAGGAAAGCATTGTCTGTTCTACCAGCATCTTCTGCATAGAATTCAACATCTTCTACATATGTTTTTGCGTGAGCAACTGCGAATTTTGCTCTTGCAATAATATCTTCGGGCGTTGTTTGTAATTTGTGGAGGATATGAGATTCTGAAGTTCCGATTCCGGTATGGATTCTAGGTTTCTTAGCGTGCTTTAACGCAGCTGCAGCAACATCAATGTCGTTTTTTACGGCTCTTGTTAGTCCGCAGACGGTTGCATTTTCTACAATTTTACAAATCTCAGAGACCGATAAAAAATCGCCCGGACTTGACACAGGAAAACCAGCTTCGATAATATCAACTCCCATTTTGTCTAGTCGTTCTGCGATAACTAATTTTTGCTTAGTATCTAACTTACATCCTGGAACTTGTTCACCGTCGCGTAATGTGGTGTCAAAAATTTGAACTTTCTCTCTATTCATATTCATTTATTTAATGTAATTTCACATCTTGATAACAAATATATATTGTACTTATTCAGTACCAAATTCATTTTAATGAGATTATACTGTTCATAACACAATTTATAACGATTTAAATATTTAATAATCAATAAGTTATATTATTATTTTTTACAATGGCTAACCATCAAAAAGATTTCTTATTTGTTCTGATAAAATCACTTTCCAAATCTGAAAAAAGGCAGTTTAAAATTTTTGCAAGCCGATTAGAAACTAGTTCAAATACTAAATTCATTGAATTATTTAATATTTTAGATAAATCTGAAACGTATGATGAAAAGCTGATTTTAAAGAGCGGAAGCATTAAAAAAGTACAGCTATCTAACTTAAAATCATATCTATACAAACAAATTTTAGTTAGTATTCGTTTAAATATTCCAAGTCAGAACATTCGATATCAATTGCGCGAACAAATTGATTTTGCAGTTATTTTGTATAATAAAGGTCTATACAAACAAAGTTTAAAAATTCTCGATAAGACAAAACAACAGGCGCTGGAAAATGACGAGAAATATATGGCGTATGAAATTGTCGAATTTGAAAAACTTATAGAATCACAATATATTACCCGAAGTATTCAGGGACGCGCAGACGAACTGGTTGTTCAGGCTAAAGAATTGAATTACCGTAATACGATTTCCAGTAAATTATCAAATCTTTCGCTTCAGTTATACGGAATCATGTTAAAAACCGGTTACGTAAAAAGTGACGAAGAATATAAATATATTGACGATTATTTTAACAAGCACATTGCAAAATTAGATGAAACTAAATTTGGTTTCCGCGAAAAATACTGGTTTTATAATGCTAATCTCTGGCGAAGTTTTTTAGTTCAGGATTTTTTAGCCAGTTATAAATTTGCGTATAAATGGGTTCAGCTTTTTTATGACAACCCGAATATGATTTATCTGAATCCGGTATTTTTCTTAAAAGGAAATCACTACTTTTTAGAATCGCTTTATATGCTGAAGTATACTTCGAATTTTAAAAGATATCTTTCGCTTTTAGAAGAAACTATTGAGGATCCGAGATTTCCGGTAAACGATAACATTGCATCGCTATCATTTCTCTACATATATAATAATAAACTGAATTTACATATTCTTGAAGGTACTTTTGCCGAAAGCGAATATTTAATTCCCGAAATTCTGGATAAGCTGAAATTACACAGCGAGCATCTGGACGAACATCACGAGATGTTGTTTTTCTATAAAATCGCTTCTATTTATTTTGGAAATGAAAAGTATAATGAATGTATTATTTATTTAGATAAAATAATCAATAACAAGAACTTAAGCATGCGCGAAGATTTAATGTGTTTTGCAAGGCTTTTATCGTTGATTGCGCATTATGAACTGGGTAAAGATTATTATTTAGAAAATCATCTTAGAAGCACTTATAAATTCTTGCTAAAAATGAATGATTTACATGAAGTTCAAAAAGAAATCATTAAGTTTCTAAGAAACCTGAATAACTTTTATCCGGCTGATATAAAGAAAGAATTCAAGAAAATGCACGCTCGTTTTGTGGAGCTTGAAAAAAACACTTACGAAAAAAGAGCTTTCCTATATCTTGATATTATTTCCTGGCTTGAAAGCAAAATTGAAAACAGAAAAATTGCGGATATAATTAAGGAAAAGGCAAAACTTAACAGCCGATAAGGTTAAATTTCAATTTTTTTAAATTCCAAATTCCAAAACTATACGGTAACGACCTTTGTCAAAGTTTAAAACTTTGACAAAGGTTTTTTACACAAATTATTAGGTAATACTTGTCATTTCAACCGAGGGAGAAAATAGCACATAGAAACTTTACGTAATGTACTAAACTTAAAAATCCCAAACTCCATCAATTGGAATTTGGGATTTTTTTATTGAAATTTCTTTAAATTTATTCCACGATATTTGAAGTCGTAACATAAAAATCTTTATCAACTTCTAGTTTTCTGTCTTCATTTGTAGTTTTTTCAGACTGCCATTCTGTTGTTGGTTTCAGCCAGGTTTCAACACCGTTTAATTTTACTCTGACCGGCATGTCAAATTTAGCCACACAATTTGTCCAGTGATAACCGAAAGTTCCATTTTTAAACATATATTCAAAAACCGGAATTTGAGTTGTAGTTAAATATTGGGCATACACTCTGTTAAAGTTAATTCCGGATTGTTCGTTTATATAATCCTGAATTTGTTTTCCTGTAACTGTCTGATGGTAAAAAGTTTTATTCATTCCTCTTAAAATCGATTTCCATTTGGCATCGTCATTAATTACCTGACGAATCATGTGAAGCATTGACGCTCCTTTTGGATACATATCTCCGGATCCTTCATTATTTACATCATAATGCCCTATAATTGGAGTATCATTTTTGATGTTTTTTCTGCATCCGATAATATATTCAGCTGCAGCGTCTTTTCCATAATAATATTCTAAAAACAAGCTTTCAGAATAATTTGTAAAACTTTCATGCACCCACATATCAGCAATATCTTTGTAGGTAATATTGTTAGCATACCATTCGTGGCCAGACTCATGAATAATGATAAAATCAAATTTTAGTCCCCAGCCCGTACCGCTTAAATCACGTCCTAAATAACCATTTTTGTATTGATTTCCGTAAGTTACAGAACTTTGGTGCTCCATTCCTAAATACGGAACTTCTACCAATTTGTAGCTGTCCTCATAAAACGGATAAGGTCCAAACCAATTTTCAAAAGCTTTCAGCATTTTTGGAGCATCTTTAAACTGCTCTTTTGCCAAAGCCAGATTATCTCTCAAGACATAATAATTACAGTCTAAATCGCCTTTTTCTCCTTTAAAAACTTCAGAGAAATTCACATAATCCCCAATATTGATGTTTACACCATAATTATTTATAGGATTTGAAACATACCAATTGAAGGTTTTAGTTCCGTCTTTTTCTTTTTTAACGCTTTGCAGTCTTCCGTTTGAAACTTCAGTCAAATCTCCCGGAACATTCACGCTGATTAACATGTTTTCTACTTCATCGTACATATGATCTTTACACGGCCACCACACACTGGCACCTAAACCCTGACAGGATGTAGCAATAAAATCTTTTCCATTTTTATCTTTTTTCCAAGAAAATCCGCCGTCCCACGGTGCTCTAACCGCTTCTTTAGGCTTTCCGTTAAAATAAACTACGATTTCCTTTTTGTCGCCAATCTTTTGCTTTTCACTTAAAGTGATAAAGAAGGCATTTCCGTTTCTTTCAAATTTTAATTCTTTTCCATTCTGCGTTACTTTCGTAATGTTCATTGGTTCCTGCAAATCAATCTGCATTTTATTGTTCTCGGTCAAAACCGTATAACGAACTGTATTTGAGCCCGAAATAGTTTTTTCTTTAGGATCAACTTTTACATCAAGGTGATAATATTTTAAATCCCACCAGGCTCTTTCTTTTGTGATGCTTCCGCGTAAAGTGTCCTGATGTGTAAAAACTGTTTCTCCTTTATTAAGAAGTCCCTGGGCATTGGCAGTAAAACCAATTAAAAAAGCAGTAAAAATGCTTCCGAAGTAATTTTTCATTAGTAAAATGGTATTATTTTGAAATCAATCTGCAACAAATGTAAACATTCGGATTAAGATTTCTAAAATTTTATGATTTCTTCCTCAAAAAACAAACCCAATAAATAAGAAATTTATTGGGCTGTTTTTTTAATTATTTCCGAAGTTTAATTGGTGATATTAAACTCTGTCACGTAAAAGTTTTTATCAACCGCTAAGGTTGGTTTATCTCCTTTGGCATCTTCCGCTTTCCAGTCGGTTGTTGGTTTCAGCCAGGTTTCAACACCATTTAATGTTACTTTTAAAGGCAGATTGAAATTTTCTACAGCATTAATCCAGTGATAAATCAATTTCTGATTTTTAAAATAGTATTCAAAAGTAGGAACCTGAGTTGTTCTTAAATACTGATTAAAAACAGGACTGAAATCTATTCCCGATTGTTTTATAATATAATCTTCAATTTGTTTTGTAGTAACGGTTTGATGGTAAAAAGTGCTGTTTAAACCTCTTAAAATCGATTTAAATTTTGCATCATCATTTATAGCCTGACGAATGGTGTGAATTATATTCGCTCCTTTTGGATACATATCTCCGGATCCTTCGACGTTTACGTCATAATAACCAATAATCGGTTTTTTATTGGTAATCACTTTTCTGATTCCTCTTATATATTCATTTGCAGCCTCTTTGCCGTAATAATATTCAATAAAAAGCGATTCAGAATACGTTGTAAAACTTTCATGCATCCACATATCTGCGATGTCTTTATATGTAATATTGTTTGCAAACCACTCGTGTCCGGACTCATGAATAATAATATAATCAAATTTTAATCCCCAGCCTGTTCCGCTCATATCGTTTCCTCTGTAACCATTTTGATAGTCATTTCCATATGTCACAGAACTTTGATGTTCCATTCCTAAATACGGAACTTCAACCAATTTGTAGCTGTCTTCATAAAACGGATAAGGCCCAAACCAATTTTCAAAAGCTTTCAGCATTTTTGGAGCATCCCGAAAGTGTTTCTTCGCAATTTCAAGATTATCTCTCAAAACATAATAATTACAATCTAAATCGCCTTTTTCTCCTTTAAACTTTTCAGAGAAATTAACATAATCTCCAATGTTGATGTTTACACCGTAATTATTAATTGGGTTTGCAACATACCAGTTAAAAGTTTTGGTTCCATCTTTTTGTTTTTTAACGCTTTGTAACCTTCCATTTGAAACATCGGTTAAATGTCCCGGAACATTTACACTAATCAGCATATTCTCCACTTCATCGTACATATGATCTTTACAAGGCCACCAAACGCTGGCTCCTAAACCCTGACAAGATGATGCGATAAAATCTTTTCCGTTTTTATCTTTCTGCCAGGTAATACCTCCATCCCAGGGCGGGCGAACAGCTTCTTTCGGAACACCTCCAAATGAGATTACAATTTCTTTAGTCTCACCAATTTTTTGATTTTCGCTTAAAGTAATGAAGAAGGCATTTCCGTCTCTTTCAAATTTTAATTCTTTTCCGTTTTGCGTTACTTTCGTAATTTTCATCGGTTCCTGCAGATCAATCTGCATGCGATTATTTTCTGTCAAAACCGTATATCGAACCGTATTGGATCCCGAAATCGTCCTGTCTGCCGGATTTACCTTAATATCCAGATGATAGTATTTCAAATTCCACCAGGCCCTTTCTTTTGTAATGCTGCCGCGTAAAGTATCCTGATGTGTAAAAATGGTTTCAGATTTACCCATAAGCCCTTGAGCATTAACCGAAAAACCAATAAAAAAGGCTATTACAGCACTTCCAAAGTATTTTTTGATCATTTATAATTAGTTTTGAATTAGTAGTTACACTATTAGTATTCTTTTTTGATTAATGTTACAAAATTTGTATTTATATCCGGTATTGTTTTTTATTTTAGCCAAAATTATCCGGTTTTTATGAAATTTAACTCGCTTTTATATCTTTTGGTGTTCTTGTTTTCCATATCTAATTATTCGCAGGTAATTCCCATTTATAAAACGGCAGAAAATATTTTGATTGATGGGGATTTAACCGATTGGAAAACAACATTTTTTGGTCCGTTTGTAATTCACAACTCAGGCAAAAAAGCAGCTCAAAATACGATGGTTTCATTTTCATGGAATGATGAAAATTTATATATTGCTTTTCGTTGTGCCGATTCTCAAATAATAGGAAAACCACAGCCAAAAGATTCTAAAATCTACGAAACAGATGATTTGGCAGAAATTTTTATTGATCCCGACGGTGACGGAAAAAATTATATTGAAATTGGCGTAAATGCTTTTTCTACCTATTATGATATGCTTTTAAAATGTATTTCTCCTGATTGCGGAGGCTGGAATGCAGCAATGGATTTTGATATTTCCGGTTTTGAAACAGTAAGCAAAATAACCTCAGAAGGTTTTTGTACCGAAATTAAGATACCATTTGCAAGCTTGGAAAAAATTAAATACGGCAATTTTACAAAACCAAAAACGGGTACTAAATGGAAAGGAAATGCTTTTAGAATTGATTACGGTAACACAACAGAATATCTTGCCTTACAACCGTATAAGAGTTTAAAATTTGGATTTCATCAGCCGAAAGATTTTGCTGTTTTTGAGTTTGTGGAGTAATACTTTTGTTAATAATCTTATTTTTTATCTCTGAAATTTTCTCAAATCAGTTATTCCTCTTAAAAATAAAACAAGGCCAAACAAGAATACAATAACAATAAAGAAAAATGGCGTTTTTCCAAATTCATTTTGAAATAAAACATAACCTCCAATACTAAAGATTATCAAAAATATACCTAAGTACATTTTTGCTTTCGATTCTTTTTTTAATAACGCAGATTCAATTTTAAATACTTTTTCAATTTTTGATTCTAGTTCGACTGGGATTTCAAAACCACTTTCTAAAATCATAATTCTTACATGACTATAATTTCTATGCGTATAAAATGCCTCTGCAGCATTATCAAATTTTTCTTGTTTTAAAACAGTATCCAGAATGTTTTCAAAAAGGAAAAACAATTCTTTTTCAGATAATTTTTTATTATTTATATAGTCTTGTTTAATCAACTCGATGTTCATTATTATTTTTTTTAAAGATGGAAATTAAAAAAACACATTAAATAATTTAACAGGATTTTGCATTGAAAAATCAAAACTTAAGCAGATTCATTTTTTTTGGCAATTAAATCATTAGCTTTTTTTAGCTGCTCAAATGAATATAGACCAAAATATATTCCAATGATAATACAACAAATAAGCCATATTAAACTGTTCATAAGAAAATATGCTCCTAAACCAATAAATATTATGAAAATTCCAGGGTATATATAACCGTGATATTGATTTTTATACTCTTTAACGGCAATTGCATCAGTTTTTTGAATATTAGAAATTAACTCATGAGGGATTCCTTCATTAACATCTTTAGCTGCTAAAAACAATAACTCCTTATTTGCTTGATACTGTGCCTTATTATAAGGAGGGGCTTTTGGAGAAAATCTCCCGTCTTTTAAAACTCGGTTAGTTATTTCGTAAACTGCAAGTATCTGGTCTTCCAAATAAGTGGTATTGTGTCCAACCAAAACTTTTTCAATAATTTTTTCAATCTCCATTTTGTTTGAGTAAATTTTAATTCTCAAATTCATTTAATTCTCTCTTTGCATTCTTATAATATTCAACTGCCGCATATATTCTAATAGTCCCCAATACAATAACGCTTACACCTATTATAAAACCAAATAAAAAATAACATACAATTCCTGCCAATATTAAAGTGATACCAATATTTCTCTGTGATTGATAAAATTTTTTAGAGTTTTCCAATAAGATCAAATCAACTTTATGGATCTTCTCTAAAAGATCCTCTGGAATAATTACACTTTTAAGAATTTTTCTTAAATAGAAATAATGGTCATTTGTATGAATTGTCTTTTTACCAAATTTGCCTTCTTTTAAAAGATAATTTACTGTATCATCCATTAGTGCTAAATACTTCTCAGAATTAGTAAAATTATGACCGCTAGAAATTTTTTCTTTTATTTTTTGAATATCCATTTTATAAAAGCTCTACAATTCATATTCCTGTACGCCACGAACTAATAAAAAAACACCTAAAAAAAACATTAAAATTTTAGATATATCAGTAAGGAAATCTGCATTATTCTCATCAGTTATCTGATAAATAATTATGCTTAGTACTATTAAAAACAAAGCAAGACACATCATAATAACATATTTTCTATTCAAAAGTTTTGTTTCAGCAAAATGTACTTTATTCAGCTTTAGCAGCAATGAATCCGAAAGTTTGCAATAATTATTTGAAACCAGTTTATCAATTAGCTTTTTGTAGTTTTTATATGTGTAAAACTCTTTAAACTTATTATCAAATCTGCCTCTTTTTGAAATTATATCAATAAAATCTTCATGAAGTACGAGCAATTTATTTTGTGTTAAATCATTATTATTTGAAAAATTTTCTCTAATTTTCTGTACTTCCATTTTGATATGCTATTTTAGTATTGACGATAATTACCTATTCCTTTTAAAAAAAGTATTATGCCTTGTAACACAAAAGCGATGCTTATCAAAATGGTTATTCCGAAACCAACTACAGACCAAAGGAAAATGCCTAAACCAATACCTGCCAGAAAAAAAACTATTCCGGCGAATATTTGCATTTTGGCTTCCTTATTAAAAAGTTTAGCTTCAATTATCCGGACATAATCGATTTTCTTAAGTAAATGAGAGAATTTTGAAGAATCTTCCAAAACAACTAATTTTGATAGTTTTAAAAAAGTGCCATAATTATAAAAGGCATTCATAGTTTAATCAAACCTTCCTTTAATCAAAACTGATCCATAAAATTTTCTAAAAGCACTATCAGTTCATCATTAGTTAATAATAAATTTTTAGATAGTTTTTCCTTTAAACTTTCAATTTCTCTATTCATTTAAATCATTTTTTGCAAAGATATATTATCAAAGCATAAAAAAGGTAAATTTTAACAAGATTTAACTTAAATAAAATATACTATTTATTTAAACAAAAAAGAGAAATCACACTAAAAATCGACAAAGATTACTATATATACTTTGTGCAATTTCTTGTGTGATTTCTCCCTTCGAGCAAATGACAGATTTATGCTACTTCTGTCTTTTCTTCAAAACTTCAACAACATCATTTAATTGATACCCTTTTGCCTGCAGCAGAATTAAATAATGAAAAAGCAAGTCGGCGCTTTCGCTGAGAAATAAATCGTCATTATCGTCTTTTGCCTCAATAACTACTTCTACCGCTTCTTCACCCACTTTTTGGGCAATTTTGTTAATTCCTTTTTCGAATAATGAAGCTACGTAACTCTTCTCAGAATCAGCATTTTCCCTTCTGGTTTTGATGATGTTTTCTAACTGCGAAATAAAACCATAATTAGCATCATTTGGTTCCTGCCAGCACGTATCTGCGCCTGTGTGGCAAGTAGGTCCGACAGGTTTTGCCTGAATCAAAAGCGTATCGCCGTCGCAGTCATTTTTAATACTTACCAGATTTAAAAAGTTGCCACTCTCCTCGCCTTTTGTCCAAAGTCTTTGTTTGGAACGGCTGAAAAAAGTTACTTTTTGTGTTTCTATAGTTTTTTGAAGCGATTCTTCGTTCATGTAACCCAGCATTAAAACATTTTTCGTTTCTGAATCCTGAATTATCGCCGGAATTAATCCGTGTGCACTTTTGATATCGATTTCCATTTTTGATTTTAGATTTTAGAGTTCAGATTTTAGATTGCTAAAACTGAAAATATTGATATTTTTAATTGATTTTGATATTGCAATTGGAATTTGGATTTTAAAAATTAGAATTTAAACTTTACAATCTTACTTCAATTCCGTTATTACTGAGTTCTTGCTTCAAAGCTTTGATTTCAATTTCCTTAAAATGAAAAACGCTTGCAGCCAAAGCGGCGTCTGCTTTTCCTTTTGTAAAAGAATCCACAAAATGCTGAATATTCCCGGCTCCGCCTGAAGCTATAATCGGAATATTTATCAGGGTTGATAATTTAGCCAAAGCATCGTTGGCAAAACCATTTTTAGTTCCGTCATTATCCATGGAAGTAAATAAAATTTCACCCGCGCCGCGTTCCGCCACTTCTACAGCCCAATCAAAAAGATTTAATTCTGTAGGTACTTTTCCGCCAACCAGATGCACAATCCATTGTCCGTCAATTTGTTTAGCGTCAATTGCAACAACAACGCACTGGCTTCCAAATTTCTGAGCCAAGTCATTTATTAACTGCGGATTTTTTACTGCCGATGAATTGATCGAAACTTTATCAGCACCGTTATTAAGCAATATATCAACATCTTCAACGGAAGAAATGCCGCCGCCCACAGTAAATGGAATGTTGATTTTTTCCGCTACGCTTCGCACCATGTTTACCAGCGTTTTACGTCGCTCTTCGGTGGCTGAAATGTCCAGAAAAACCAATTCATCCGCACCTTCAGCCGAGTATATTTCCGCCAATTCTACAGGATCGCCGGCATCTCGTAAATCTACAAAATTAACGCCTTTTACTGTTCTCCCGTTTTTTATATCTAAACAAGGTATGATTCTTTTTGCTAACATGTTTTTAATGTGTCAATTATTATAATTTAGATAATTTGTCAATTAGAAAATTAGATAATTATTTAGCGGTCGCATAAAAATTATCTAATTATCACATTTTCTAATTAACTAATTATATAGTTCTCCAGTTGTTTTAAGGAAATTCTTCCTTCATAAATCGCTTTTCCAATGATTGTTCCTTCACAGCCTAATTCAGCCAGTTTTGGCAATTCATCAAAAGTAGAAATTCCTCCGGAAGCGATTAATTTAATTCCTTCTGCTTCCGCTAAAATCTTAGCATATAAATCAAAACTTGGACCTTCCAGCATTCCGTCTTTTGCAATATCTGTGCAGATAACGTACTGAATTCCTTTGTTTTGATAATCCTGAATAAACGGAATCAAATCTTCTTTTGAATCTTCTAACCAGCCAGAAACCGCTACTTTTTCATCTTTCGCATCAGCACCTAAAATGATTTTATCTGATCCGTATTCTGAAATCCATTTTTGGAAAATTTCTCTGTTTTTTACCGCAATACTTCCACCGGTAATTTGGTTTGCACCGCTTTCAAAAGCAATTTTCAAATCAGAATCAGCTTTTAATCCGCCTCCAAAATCAATTTTTAAACTTGTCTGCGTTGCAATTTGTTCTAAGATTTTATAATTGACAATTTTGCTTGATTTCGCACCGTCTAAATCTACCAAGTGCAGATATTCAATTCCATGTCCTTCAAATGATTTGGCCACTTCAAGCGGATTTTCATTGTAAATTATTTTAGTATCATAATCTCCTTTGGACAAACGAACACATTTTCCTTCAATGATATCTATTGCTGGTATTATTCTCATTTTTATTTATTTTAGATTTCTGATTTTAGATTTTAGATTCTAAAATTGAAATTGATATTTTGATTGTAATTGATTTTTGATATTGAATTGGAATTTGGAATTTAAAAATTTGGAATTTTTAAAAAATTACCCAAGATCTTCTCCCCAATATCTCCGCTTTTTTCCGGGTGAAATTGAGTTCCGTAAAAATTATTTTTTTGTAATGCCGATGCGTATTCAACATCATAATTCGTTGTGGCTATGGCTTCTTCACAATTTGGAGCATAAAAACTGTGCACCAAATACATAAATTCATTTTCTGAAATACCCGCAAACAAATCCGATTTTAAATCATAAATCTGATTCCAGCCCATTTGCGGCACCTTTACGTTTTGCGTAAATTTTATTACATCAACATCAAAAATCCCTAAACCTTTAGTATTTCCTTCTTCGGTTGAATTGCACATAAGCTGCATTCCAAGGCAGATTCCTAATACCGGCTGTTTTAAATTTGGAATTAAATTATCCAAACCACTTTCACGAAGCTTAAACATCGCCGAGCTTGCTTCACCTACACCAGGAAAAATCACTTTATCTGCCGACTGAATTTCTTCCGGATCGTTACTCAAAACGGCTTTAAAACCCAGTCTTTCAATAGCAAACATAATGCTCTGAATATTTCCTGCTCCGTAATTTATAATTACTATTTTCATTTACTTTTGTTTGTTTTATTTTGTTTCAGGTTTCAGGTTTCAAGTTGCTGTAGAGAACTTGAAACCTGAAACCTGAAACTTGAAATAATTTCATAGATCCGTATAATGTGCGATCATTTTGTTTACCAGTCCATTTTCATCAAAAAACATTACTTCAACCGCTTTTTTGTTCATTATGGATTTGTAATACAATGCAACAGAATTTACTCCTGAAGTCACATCAATTAATTCAAACATCAAATCCGGAAATTTTGAAAGTGCTTTACTCCAATATGCCGCAACATTTTCTTTGCCCGAAAGAGAGCCGCTTTCAATTCCTCCAGCCAATTTTATCATTGGGGTTGTAATTTCCAGGTCATCGGCATAATGTTTCATTATATCCTCCAAATCATGAGAATTCCATGATTTTATCCATTCTTCTGCAAACTTTTTGGCGTTCATAGATTTTGTTTTTTTGTTTCAGGTTTCAAGTTTCAGGTTTCAAGTTTCAGGTTTCAAGTTTCAGGTTTCAAGTTTCAGGTTTCATGTCCTGTTGAGCAACTTGAAACGTGAAACCTGAAACAAAATTAATTACAGCATTCCTTTCGTTGAAGGCAGAATCATTTTTTCTGTATCACGTTTTACGGCAACTTTTATTGCTTTCGCGAAAGCTTTAAAAATCGCTTCAATTTTGTGATGTTCATTGATTCCTTCTGCTTTGATATTTAAATTGGCTTTTGCCCCATCTGTAAATGATTTAAAAAAGTGATAAAACATTTCAGTTGGCATTTTCCCAACCATTTCGCGTTTAAATTCTGTTTCCCAAATCAGCCAGTTTCTTCCGCCAAAATCAATTGCGGCCTGCGCCAAACAATCATCCATTGGCAGACAGAAGCCATAACGTTCGATTCCTAATTTGTTTCCTAACGCTTTTGCAAAAACTTCTCCCAAAGCAATTGCCGTATCTTCGATCGTGTGGTGCTCATCAACTTCTAAATCACCTTTTACAAGAATCTCCAAATCCATTTGACCGTGACGTGAAATCTGATCTAACATGTGATCAAAAAAAGCAATTCCGGTATCAATTTTACTTTTTCCGGTTCCGTCTAAATTCAGGTTGATGTAAATATCAGTTTCATTTGTTTTACGGGTAATCGAAGCTGAACGCGCTTCTAATTTCAGGAATTCATAAATTCTTTTCCAGTCTATAGTTTGTAAAACAATTGTATCGTTTAATTCTTCCCGTTTTGATGAAATTTCATTGCTTCCAATTCCGTCTGTCATATTCATGAAAATCGCTTTTGCGCCAAGATTTTTTGCCAGTTCAACATCCGTTAAGCGATCGCCTAAAACAAAAGAATTTTCTAAATCATATTCCGGATTGTTTAAATATTTAGTCAGCATTCCGGTTCTTGGTTTGCGTGTTGGTGCGTTATCTTCCGGAAATGATCTGTCAACAAATATCTCATCAAATAAAACACCTTCATTTTCAAATGCTTTTAAAATGAAATTTTGCGTTGGCCAAAATGTATCTTCCGGAAAACTATCTGTTCCTAATCCGTCCTGATTGGTTACCATTGCCAATTCGTAATCTAATTCAGAGGCAATTTTCGCCAGATACTGAAATGCTTTTGGATAAAATTCCAGTTTTTCTAAGCTGTCTAATTGATAATTTTCAGGTTCTAAAACAATCGTTCCGTCACGATCGATAAAAAGTACTTTTTTCATAATATTTTTTTGTTCTGCCTCAGATTTCAATGATTAAAAATGATTTTTTTTGTTCTTTTTTTCCACGAATTTCACGAATTACACTAATTTAATTCGTACTAATTCGTCGCAAAAAAATTATCACAAACAGAATAAAAAATCATTTAAATCTGTGTAATCTGTGGCCAATATTTTTACTTCAATAATTTCAATTCCTTAATCAAAACTGCATTTTCTTCCGGTATTCCAATGGTAAAACGAAGACAGTTTTCGCATAAAGGCTGTGTTGTTCTGTTACGAATTACGATTCCCTTTTCGATTAATTGATCGTATCTTTTGTTGGCATCATCTACTTTTACTAAGACAAAATTAGCCTCTGTCGGGTAAACCTTTTTTACAAAATCAACTTCAACTAAAACTTTAAGTAATTCTTCTCTTTGTTCAATAATAGAAATAATTTCCTGTTTTATTTTACCTGAATCTTTTAAACGTTCAATTGCTCTTTGCTGCGTTAATTCATTTACGTTATAAGGCGGTTTTATTTTATTTAAAACTGAAATCACAGCTTCGGAAGCATAGCAGATTCCTAAACGAATTCCTGCAAGACCGTATGCTTTTGAAAGCGTTTGTGTAATTACCAAATTTGGATATTCGTCAATTTCAGTCAGCCAGCTTTCTTTCTCCGAAAAGTCAATATACGCTTCATCAATTACAACTAATCCTTTGAAGTTTTGAAGCAATTTTACCACACTTTCATCTGAAAAAGAATTTCCAGTTGGATTATTTGGAGAACATAAAAATATGATCTTTGTGTTTTCATCTACAGCTTCTAAAATCTTTTCAACCTGAGGCTGAAAATCATTTGTAAGCAGAATTTCTCTGTTTTCGACAGCATTAATATTAGCCAGAACGCTGTACATTCCGTATGTTGGCGGAAGTGTGATAATGTTGTCTGTTTTAGGTTCGCAAAAAGCCCTGAAAATTAAATCTAAAACTTCATCACTTCCGTTTCCTAATAAAATCTGACTTTGTTTGGTATTATTATTTTTCGCTAAAATTGCTTTTACCGAATTCTGCTGTGGATCCGGATAACGGTTTACGCCATTTTGAAACGGATTTTCGTTAGCATCCAGAAAAATCATTTCGGCTGTATCAAAATCTTCAAATTCATCTCTCGCAGAAGAATACGGTTTTAAAGATTTTACATTTTCACGTGTAATAGTATTTATATCGAAAGTACTCATTGTTTATTTTTTTATTAAAAGGTAAGAATCAGGACAAAGCTTTCCAAAATCTAATTTTTACTCTCTTTTTCATTATTCTTGAATTTTGCTTCTCAAATCTTAATTCTTAATTCTTAAATCTCACTTCTATTCTCTCTACTCTAAACTCTCCAATCTTAAAGTAACCGCGTTTTTATGTGCCTGCAAACCTTCGGCTTCAGCCATAACTTCAATTGCTTTTCCAATATTCTGAATTCCTTTTTGAGATATTTTCTGAAAAGTCATTGATTTCATAAAACTATCCAAATTAACACCGCTGTAATTTTTGGCATAACCGTTTGTC
This sequence comes from Flavobacterium sp. Root901, assembly GCF_001429765.1. GTDB lineage: Bacteria > Bacteroidota > Bacteroidia > Flavobacteriales > Flavobacteriaceae > Flavobacterium. The sequence goes on along the minus strand of NZ_LMJB01000006.1, from coordinate 730,165 downwards.
GGTAATGTGTGATTGGTTCCCGAAGCATAATCACCGGCGCTTTCCGGAGTATAATTTCCAATAAAAACCGATCCTGCATTTACGATTCCGTTGCAGTAAAAATCATCATATTGAGAACAAATAATGAAGTGTTCCGGACCATATTCGTTAATTAAATCTAAGGCAGTCTGGTCATTTTCTACATAAATTAATTTTGAATTTTCAATCGCTTTTTGAGCAATAGCTTTTCTTGGAAGTACTTCCAGCTGATCCTGAATTTCTTTTTCGACTTCGTTAATTAATTTTTTAGATGTCGAAACCAAAATTACCTGACTATCAGTTCCGTGTTCTGCCTGAGACAATAAATCTGAAGCTACAAAAGCTGGAATCGCAGTATCATCGGCAACAATTAATAATTCTGAAGGACCGGCCGGCATATCGATTGCAACACCAAACTGAGTTGCTAATTGTTTTGCTACTGTTACAAACTGATTTCCCGGACCAAATATTTTATACACTTTTGGAATAGATTGTGTTCCAAATGTCATTCCGGCTATTGCCTGAATCCCGCCGACTTTTAAAATTTTAGTTACACCGCATAAATTTGCCGCATATAAAATTGCCGGATTTATTTTGCCGGATTTATCCGGAGGCGAGCACAAAACTATTTCTTTACAGCCTGCAATCTGAGCGGGAACTGCCAGCATTAAAACTGTTGAAAATAACGGCGCTGTCCCGCCCGGAATATATAATCCTATTTTTTGAATTGGTCTTTTTTCCTGCCAGCAATTTACACCTTCAACAGTTTCAATTTCAATTCGTTCTGTTTTTTGTGCGCTGTGAAATTTATAAATATTATTTTTTGCCAGCTGAATTGCTTCTTTTAATTCATTCGGAATTAATTCAACAGCTTCTTTCACTTCTTCTGCAGAAACCTCATAATTATTTAATGTAATTCCGTCAAAAATTGAAGTATATTTTGCTACAGCTTCATCTCCTTTTTTCTGAACTTCCCTAAAGATTTCTTTTACTGTAACTTCAATATCATCAATTGTCTGCGTTGGTCTTTTTAATATTTCAGACCATGTATCTGGTTTTGGATTGTCTATTTTATTCATAATATTGTATTTTAAATTCCTTTTTAAATTTAAATTCAAATTCCAATGTTGTAGAGGATATTTAAAGCTCTCAAGCTGATTTTGGAATTTGGAATTTCAATATTGGAATTTCTTTTTATAGTACCATTTTTTCGATTGGGCAAACTAAAATTCCTTCGGCTCCTGCTTCTTTTAATTTATCAATTACGTCCCAAAAAGTATCTTTATCAATTACCGAATGTACACTGCTCCAGCCTTCCTGTGCCAAAGGAAGAACAGTTAAACTTCTTAAAACCGGAAGAATTTTTCCAACTGCATCGATTTTGTCGTTTGGAATATTCATTAAAATATATTTGGAATTTCTAGCTCTTAAAACCGATTGAATTCTGAATTTCAGAGTATCAATGTGTTTCTGGATTTCCGGAGAAACTTTTGGAGAAACTGCCAGAACTGCTTCACTTTTTAAAATTACTTCAACTTCTTTTAAATTGTTTTTAAATAAAGTGCTTCCGCTGGAAACAATATCTACTATCGCATCGGCAAGGCCTATGTTTGGTGCGATTTCTACAGAACCGGAAATTTGGTGAATATCAACCGTAAGGCCGAAAGAATTGAAATATTCATTTACTGTATTTGGATAAGAAGTCGCAATTCTTAAACCTGCCAGATCCTGTATAGAATTGTATTCGAAAGTTTTAGGAACGGCAACAGATACTTTACATTTTGAAAATCCTAAGCGCTGCACGACTTCAATATCTTTTCCTTTCTCTACCAAAAGATTGTCGCCAACGATGGCTAAATCTACTACTCCGTCAATTAAATATTGAGGAATGTCTGAATTTCTTAGATATAGAACTTCAAGAGGAAAATTAGACGCTTCTGCTTTTAGCTGATCGATTCCGTTGTTAATTGAAATACCGCAGTCTTTTAAGATTTGAATGCTGTCTTCGTTTAGACGGCCGGATTTTTGAATTGCAATTTTTAAAGTACTCATTTTTTAGTTTTTTGCTGATTAATAGTTTGAGTACAAAGAATTGGAATTAAAAAACCCGCTTGATGTACTCAAACGGGTTTTAAAATATGGTGATTTACACGCATACCATTAACACATCGCCTGAGAGCAATAATGTAAATGATGATGATGTAATTGAATTGAAATCATGATTGGGTTTGTTTTGTAATTCTTTGATTCGGTTGCAAATATACTAGTTAATTTCATAAAAAAGCAATTTTTAATATAACTTAACGATAGTTTATTGTTAAAAATAAATTGGAAACCGAATTTAAATCTCCAAAACATACTGATTTTACGGTACAAAAAAGCCTTGTATCTAACTGAATACAAGGCTTTTTAGTATATTATTTTTAGTTAAAAAACTAAAAAAATTAAATCATTCTGCTTAAAGCAAAATTTAATCGTTTTGATTCTTCATTCCGAATAAATCTCCTTTTTTAAACAATAGTAAATCATCTTTTAAAGCCTGATTGTTTCTTTGCGTAACAGCCGGTGAATCTAAATCACTTAAATCCGGTTTTCCGGCATTTACCCATGCCGTATACCAAAAGCTTGCTGTTGCAGTTATGGCTTTTTTCATTTGACTTTCGACCATACCGTTTAATTGTTCGTGTAATTTCTTTGCGTATTCATCAGAGAAAAGAGCCGTGTTGTATTTGCTTTTCAGGACTTTTCCATCAGTATCCATTTTAAAAACCTGATTCTCCGGAGTTGCAGTTCTCAGCTTTTTATCAATATCCAATAATGGCTGAACAAAACTATGTGTATCATTAATCATATCCCAGGTTGCTTTATGAACATCTTCATAATACTGCGCCTGCGGAACATTTAATTTGTAATTTTTAACAAATAATTCCGGAAGCCTGCTTTCCCAAAGTGAATGAATACCTTTTTGATCGCTTAACTGCCCGTCGTGATTGGCAGAAGTGTGTAATGGCATATGTGCATCACCTATATAATGTCCCAGATCTGCAGCAAGAAATAAAATTTCTGCTCTGTTTTTATCTTTAAAAGCTTTAGTTAATTTAGCCATCATATCTTCAATATACCAAGGCAGAATTCCATTGTCATTCAAGAATTTAGCATCGTATTTTTTCTTTGCTTCTTCCATCGTTTTTGGCAGACTGTCGGCAGAACCAAAATTTTCCATGTCAAAATAATGTCTTGGATTTTCATCTTTATAATTGAGCGCATATTTACGAATATCCGGAACAGAAGCTTCCTGAGTAATAAAATCAATGTGATTGTAAAAGAAAACCTGAAGTTGTTGTGGTAAAGCCATTATAGCCGCTTTATTAATTCTTTCATGGCCTACAATTCCCCATGACAGGGTAAAAAAACCAATAATTAATACAAAGAGAGTGATTAATTTTGGTCTCATTTTGAAGTTTTTCATTTTGTTTTTGTATTTGGAATACAAAGTTACCTTATTTAAAGATAATTCAAAAGAAACCATTCAAGATTATCTAATTTTAATTAATTGATATAAAACCAAAGTTATTCTAATAATTACATAACCACAGACTTATAAATCAAAATGCATTTATAAAATCTGTGGTTAAAATACCTTACTTATAATTTATCGTAAACGATATTAAAATAAGAGCCTTTATTGTACGTTTTTGGACTTCCATTTACAAAAGACTGAAACTGAGGGGTAATCATATTCATTGAACCTCCGTCTCCATTCCATGCCCAGCCTAAAACCGTCCATCCTTTATTTCTGGCATAATCAACAATTGAAGACCAGTCTGCACCAGAACCGCCGCTGTTTCCAAACTCTCCAATCATGCAGGGCCTGCCGGACGAAGCAAGATCATCAATATCTGAAATATTTACATATCTGCCTTTTGCCTGATTATAAGCACCTGGATAAATATGTGCCGAAAGAATAATTTTGGTATCGTTTATCTTTGTCTGGCCTGTAGAACAGCCTTTTACAGCGCAGGCTGCCGTTGCAGTTTCCTGCCCCCAGCCTGGAATATCAATAATAATTGTACCGCTGTAAACTTTTCTGACCTCTGTAATTGCAGCATTATAAGCCGAAGCAAATGCCGAAGGGGTTATATTGTGACTTCCCCATTCATTAGTTAGATTAATTATAAAATTTCCGCCAAGATAGCTGTAATTATTTTTCCACCAAGTGGCTGCGGCATTCAATTCAGTGATATTGTCTGAACCTAAAACACTTGACTTATGGTAGCTGACAATGACAGTAAATCCGTTTGCTTTGGCTTCAGAAATCCATCTTTTTGCATTGGTTTCCTGACCAGGCTCTACCTCTATCCTAACCGTTTTGATTTTTGTATTTTGTTTCATTAAATTCCAGCCTAAATCGCAATTTCCGCCATTATAATAAGAAGGCTGTAAATTAACTCCGTTACCAATATCACCAAAAGTCGAAGGAGTTTTTGCAGTTAAACCTGAATTTGAAGCTGCAGGCGTTTCGGCTGTTGTAATTGCTGTTGAAATAACAGTTTGGTCTGATTCAGATTTGTCACAGCTGACAAATAATGAAATATTTAAAGCTAAAAATAAAATGGGCACTGTTTTTAAACTCTGTTTAATAAAATGTGGTTTTTTCATAAGATAGTTTTTAAAGTTAATGAAGATTTTATGGGCCCTAAAAAAACTTCGTTACAAATATTTAGTTTTAAGTAAGATAAAACCGATGTTATTTTATCAAATAACGATACAAATAATACATACTAAACTATTGCAAATGAGTTTATAACAAAATCATTGTCAAGATAATGAACTGACTTTAAAATAAAACAAAATACAATTTACAAAGTTTTAACACAAATAATACTACCTCAAATCATGAAAACAATGTAAATTTGTCCTTTATAACTTTTTTACTCATAAAATGAATTTTATTAAAACTTTTCTCTTTTCGATATTATTTATCACGGTTTGTAATGCACAAGAAGATATAATATTAAAAAATGTCAGCGACACTATTTTAAATCCAAAAAGAACCTTAAAGATCTCAGATCCTCTTGATGGTATAAAAACAATGCAAAAACTGTTTCCCGGCAAATTATACAATCTTTCAGATCACAATACTTTTATCAGCTGGAATTGTAAATCTTGTAAGCCGGAAGCTTTTAAAGATGTTAACGGTGTCGAAGGTGATCAAATGTTCCCTTACGAAAGCGGCGTTGCAACAAGACTTCTTGCAAATATTGATTATGCCGATTCAAAAGGAAATCAGTTTAAAATATTAGCTTTTAATCATTCTGTTCATGATGAAGATGGTTTGCAGACAGGTCGATTCTCCGGCGGATTATTGGGTCTTGCAAAATTTGCTAAAAACGGTAATATTTGGGAAATGAGGTCTTTTCAGCCTGCAGTAGCTGCTTTTGGTGCTTTTGCTCAGTCTCCAACTCCAAAGCTTTTACAAATTGGTGAAGACCAATATGCGTTTACACTTTTACACGTAAATGGCGGTGCGGGCGGACCGTTTGAAGGAATTCTCTACCTCGTTGCCGGATTTGATGGCAAATACCAGCCTATTATGGAAGTATATGATTATCAGCTGACAAATGTTGAAAGTTTAAAATGGTCAGGTTCTTATACCGTTGTAAATGATAGCGCTAAAAAACATTTCAGAGATATAATTATCAAAACAAACGGCTCATTTAATAAAGCGGCACAGGCAAATGATGACTTTGAAGTTACTTTCCCGGCCGAAATTGCTGCAATGGCCAAAACTAAAAAATCATTTAATTTTGAAATTGAAAGACGCTATTCTTTTAAAGGAAAATCATATAAAATGATTGATAAGCCCATAGTAAAATTTTCAAATGTAAAATAGTTAGTTTAGGCAAATGATTGATACTAAAGCTAAAACGGCAATAAATATCCAAAGAAAAACTCCCTGCAGCAAGGGCTTTACTCCTATTGACTTTAAAGTATTTACATCTAATGCTGCTCCGATTAAAAATAAGGTGATGGTTAAACCAATTTTCGCCAAACTTACAATATACGGGGCAAACGAGGTTATTTGAGGAACATACGAATTTAAAAGCATGGCCAGAATAAACAAACCTATAAAATAAGGAATCTTGATTTTTGAGTTTTTATTTTTAAAAATAAAAGCTGTTAAAAGAGAAATTGGAATAATCCACAAAGCTCTGGCTAATTTTACGGTTGCTGCAATCTGTAAAGCTTCAGCGCCATATTTATTTGCGGCCCCTACCACTGAACTTGTATCATGAATGGCAATAGCGCACCATAATCCGAATTGTTTTTGAGATAAATCCAGTTGATGGCCTATAAACGGGAAAACAAATAATGCAATGGAGTTTAGAATAAAAATAACGCCCAAAGCTATTGAGGTCTGGTTTTCATTTGATTTTACTACAGGAGAAATTGCTGCGATCGCGCTTCCGCCGCAAATTGCTGTTCCGCATGAAATTAAATGCGATGTTTTTCTATCTGTCTTAAGCCACTTTCCTAAAAGAAAACCAAAAATTAAAGTGCTGAAAATAGAAAATACAGTTAATACAAATCCTTCTTTTCCCGCAGAAAATGCGCTCGCAGCATTCATTCCGAAACCTAAACCTACTACTGAAAATTGCAGTAAAAATGTTATGGCTTTACTGTTAAATTCTACAAAAGGATTCCCAAAAACATTTACAACGATAACTCCAAGTAATAGTGCAGCTGGCGGGGAAATTACAGAGAATAAGCAAAGTAATACTACAACCACAAAAATAAGCTGCTGCACAAAATGATTAATTTCAAATAATTGAGATACGGAATGTTGTTTAGTTTTCAAAATAAGGTAATTGATATTTACCTTGCAAAGTTCCGCTGATTATTTGAAAATTGCCAATCGTAAAATACGATCGACTATAACCTCAGGTTATAATGATTGGCGATATTTTGAATAAACAGTTCAGATAAAGGATCTGATTTTCCCAGTAAAGTAATAATGTAAAAGTGCCTTTCAACAGATAACTTTTCAACATCCAAAACTATTAATTCTTTGTTTTTCAATTCTTTATTAACGGCATGAATAGACATAAAAGCAAAACAATCTGAATTTAACAAATATGATTTTATACTTTCTGTACTTCCTAACTGCATTTCGATTTGTAAATCGGTGAATTTTAAACCTGCATTTTTTAATGCATATTCAATAACTTCAAGTGTTCCGGAACCACGTTCACGTGTTATGAATTTCATTGATTTTAAATCGTTTACTGAAATTTCATTTTGCTTTACAAATGGATTATTGCTGCATACTAAAACAAGTTCGTCTTTTAAAAACGGAATATATTTTATGGATTGATTTTTTGACTGTCCTTCTACAATTCCAATTTCGATTTCTTTATTGATTAAGGCATTTTCGATTTGTTCGGTATTTCCGTTTAACAAATTGACTTTTATGTCTTTTTGTTTTTGATGAAAACGAGCCAAAACGGGAGAAATTATATATTGTGAAATTGTTGTGCTGGCGCCTAATCGCAGTAAGCCCTGACGTTCGCTAATAAACGAACTCATTTCAAAATCTATTTCACGATAAATTTCGAAGATTTCTTTGGTATGTTTGAGGAGAATTTCTCCAGCCGGAGTTAAAGCGATTTTAGAACCGTTTCGTTCAAAAAGTTTGGTTTTATACGTTTCTTCAAGTTCCTGAATATGTTTAGAAACTGCCGGCTGCGTAATATACAATTCGGCTGCTGCTTTAGTAAAATTAAGGCGGAGCGCAACGGTGTAAAATACTTTTAGCCTGAAATCCATAGTTATATTTTAAAATGAAACACAAATTTCATCGATTTGCACGAATTAAAATTTAGCGTTATTTATATTTATAGTCCCTACGGGACAAATTATATTGTGGTTATCTTTTTTTTCTACCGACCTTAAACTCCTAACGAGTTTTTTTTTATTATATTAATCATTATAATAGGATTTTATTTAAAAAAAGCAAAAAATTTTAACGAAGTAAATCTCGTAGAGATTAAATATCGGCAGCCAACCAAAATTTTAAGTTTAATTTCGTGCCGTAGGGACTTTACATAATAATTTAACTACAACAGTCCATTATATTTCCTAACAAACCACTCCGCTGTCAATAAAGCTGCAATTAAAACCAATAACCAAACCCAGTCAATTAATGGTGTTTTGGATGAGACTTTTTTCTCGATTGATTTGTATTCTTTATTTTCTAAAAGTGTGTTGATTAATTCATCGGTCTGATTTTCGAAGAAAGCTTTACCGTTGGTTTGCAGCGCCAGCTGTTTTAGTTTTAAAACATCCGGATTTACAAATTGTTTTTCGATATCAAAATCTAAAATTTCAAAATGACTTGAATACGATGTATTTGAATTTAATTCTTTTACTGTAAAATTGTATTTTCCGGCTGTTAATCCTTCTAAATTTACAGAAAAAGAATTATTTCCTTTTAATAAATCGTAGTTTTTAGCTTGTTTTGTATCAGCATTTGTAACTGTAATGGTTAGTCTTGCTTTCTCGTCAAACTCATAGTTTTTATTGAAATATTGTGCATTGATTACAATTTCTTCTCCGGAATTATAAAAGCTTTCGTGCGTTACTACCAAAGATTTTTTTGTAGCTGATGTTGCTAAAAACTGAATTACTTTATCGATAAAAACATCATATTTTTCAAATGACTGATTGTCAATATGGCTTTGCAAACGCCATTTCCAGCTGTTTTCTCCCAAAAGATAAGCGGTACGTTTTCCCTGATTTTCGGCGAAAGCCAATAAAGGCGCATTTGTAGAAACGTTTCTGATTTTTGAAGAAAGCAAAACGGATACATTTCCGTTTGTAGAAATGGTTCCGAATAAATTTTGCAACGGAGGAAAATTTTCAAAACCAATATTATCTATTGCAAAAAGATTAAACTGCGAGTCAAATTCCGATAAATAATCTTCAACCTGTCCGCTCATTTTAAAAATCAGATTATTCTGCTGTTGATTTAAAAAATTAAAATCGGTGCTGTTTCCTGTTATGATAAAAATGTTTTTTCCGGCTGCTTTATTGGTGTCAAAAATTTGTTTAAAAGAAGCATTTGGCTGATATAGAACCAAAACCGAAGCCTCTTGTAACTGACTCATTTCATTTGGTTTAACCAAGATCACTTTACGCTGCGCATTAACTTCAATGGCACGCTTTAATGCGGCAATATCAGGATGGTTTATAGACGAAACTATTGCGATTGTCGATTTTTGATCGATAACTTCTACAGCAAAGTTCTTGATATTATTGTAGCTGTTTTTCTCTTTTGCATTTGAAGAAATACTGGCTCTAAAAATCTGCAGTCCAACTTTATCTGCCGGTAAAAGTATATTTAAAGAAGCTGTTTTTTTAGACGGCGAAAAAGAAACTTTCTCTTTTGCTACAACTGAATTTCCCTGAGAAATTGTAAAATTGGCAGTTGTTGGTTTGTCTCCGGCGTATTGCAGAAAAACTTCTACCGGAAATTTATTTTTATGAAAGGCGTATTTGTTTACGTTTAACTGATTTATTTTTAAATCAAAAAACGTGGTTGTATCTCCCACAACCAAAGGATAAACTTTATTGGCAGGATCGAATCTGTATACATAGTCGTTTCCTGTAGTCTGATTTCCATCAGTAATGATCACCGTTGGAAAAGTCAGGTTTTTATTGATGCTTTTTAAATTTTTGGCAGCTTCATCTAAATTGGTCTGTTTTCCTTTAAAATCAAATTTATCTGAAGTTTTAAATTCGTCGTCAAACTGGTACGACTGAATTTCGAATTTTTCTTTTAATGCAGGATTTGAGATTAGTTTTTGATATAATTCTACTGCTTTTTTATCTGATTTTAAAGCTGTTATCGAACTCGAATTATCGACTGCAATTGCAAGAGGAGTTTTAGTTATTTCGAGAGAACTTTTAGAAATTATCGGGTTTATTAATAAAACCAATAATCCGAAAATCGCCAGAAAACGCAAAAAAGCCAAAAACCAAATCAGATTTGATTTGTTTTTGGCTTTATAAAAATATTGAAAGTACGACAAACCACCCGCTATTACTAAAGAAAGTAATAATAATAAAATCGTGTTTGTAGTCATATATTATTGGTTTATTGTTTTTAGTTTATAGTTTTTGGCTCTAGAACAATAAACAAAAAACCATAAACAATTAACTTATTAAGTAAGCATTCCTCCGCAAACATTCAGAACTTGTCCTGTAATGTAAGCACTCATATCTGAAGCTAAGAAAAGACAAGCGTTTGCTACATCTTCTGTAGTTCCTCCGCGTTTCAACGGAATACCGTCTCTCCATCCTTTTACTACATCTTCCGGTAATTTTGCAGTCATTTCAGTTTCAATAAATCCCGGAGCGATTGCGTTGCAGCGAATATTACGAGAACCTAATTCAAGAGCAACAGATTTTGTAAAACCAATTGCACCGGCTTTTGAAGCAGCATAATTAGTCTGACCTGCATTTCCTGAAACTCCAACTACAGAACTAATGTTAATGATAGAACCTGCACGTTGTTTTAAGAAAGTTTTTTGAATTGCTTTTGTCATATTGAAAACTGATTTCAGGTTAACATCAATAACCTGGTCAAAATCAGCTTCAGACATACGCATAAGCAAGTTATCTTTTGTAATTCCGGCATTGTTAATTAAAATATCAACAGTTCCAAAATCAGCTAAAACAGCATCAACAAAAGTCTGAGCTTCATTAAAGTCAGCTGCGTTTGACTGGTAACCTTTTGCTTTTACTCCCAAAGTATTCAACTCTGCTTCAAGTGCTTCTGCAGATGCAGCAGATGAACTGTATGTAAATGCTACGTTTGCTCCGTGTTTCGCAAAAACTTCTGCAATTCCTTTACCAATTCCGCGGCTGGCGCCAGTAATGATTGCTACTTTTCCTTCTAGTAATTTCATATTGAGGTATTCGTTTTTATTTTTTGAAATACAAATATAGAGTATTTGGGCGTTTAATAAAATTTGTAATACAAAATTTGATTTAGAATTTATTTCGCTTTTTTCTAAATAAAAAAACAGCTCAAAAAATCGAGCTGCTTTCCCCAAAATAAATAAAAACTAAGTTTTATATATGATTTTGTTTTGTAATAACAAATATTACCCCAAGAACTACCGACATAATCAGCATTCTATAAATTGCTTCCTTAAATAATGTTGTCTCGTTGAGTTTATCTTCTTTTTTCATCTTTATCATTTCAATAATCGCTAAAGGAGTTATTACTATAATACTGAGAATTAGATAATATCTTGTATAATCTGGATAAAACCATGATATGCTATTTAGTATTAAGCCCCACAAAAAGATAGCTATATATATTGGTTTTATTAATTTCTTCATCATTTAGGTGTTTAAAATCATTAGAAAAAAAACAGCTCAAAAAACTGAGCTGCTTTCTTCAAAATAAAAATTAAAACTAAAAATTATTATAATTGATATGTGGTGGTTCTAAAATTACTTGTAGAACTTGTAATCGTATAAATCGTATTTGAAAACGTAATTTTAAATGCTTCTTTTTTCAAATAGATTCCTGCTGCATTAAAGAATTCATCGTCAAGTGCTTTTAAGAAAGCCGGAGCCGGAATATATGCAGATCCGTTATCCCATGAATCGTGAATTAAAATAATTCTCTTATTTGTATCATCTGCACTTGTTGTAAAGTTGTGATAAACACTCGGTCTTCCGCCTGCAAAACGATATTCGATATAGTTACCAAAAGCTGAATTGAAATAAATTTGAATTCTTGTTATTTTTTGGTTTGCCGGCAATGTAGCATTCGCAGCATTAAATAATGATTTAAAGTATGTCGAAGTTGTTGGTGCCGAATAAAGGTTTGCCGTAATAAAACTTATAACCATTTGCGGTTTACCATCTAAGAAATTCTTGTAATCGTCAGTAAGAATTAATGGGTTACTAGAATACTTAATTGTTGCTTTAACTCCGCCAGTTCCGGTAGCTGTAAAACTTCCGTCAGCATCATTATATACAAAATTTGATAATTTTTGTCCGCCTACTTCAACTGCAGGACTTACTACAATTCCTGTTGGCGTATATCCTACTCCCATATTGTAGCTTATAGAATACCCGCTTTCGATAGAATTAGATTCTGCAAAACGAGTAACTTCGCTAAAAGAGAAGTCGAATTTATGCGTAGTAGTTCCGTCAGTTGTCTCCAATAACCTGAAAAGAGGCCTTTCGTCGCTTCCAATAACGTTTTGTTCCATTACCAGATTTTGCGGCAAATTTGCCCAGTCATCGGCTGTTGCTTTTACAAAACGAATTTCTGTACCATTTCTGTTAGCTTTAAAAATGATTTCTCCATTTTCTTGTCCGTAATATAAAAACTGAAAATCTCCTAAATATCCTTTAGCTCTTAATGCCGGAATTGGATAATTATCTGATTCAGATAAAAGGTGAATTCGGTTTTTTGTTGTAAACGTCAAGCTTACAGTACTTCCAAGCTGAATTTCGTATTCACTTTTGTAGACATCAGTATCAGCATCAAAATCAGAAGCCATTTCTACAGTTCCGTCAGGAGCGAACTTAAACAAATGCGTGTAACCTCCTAAAACTGTATTATCTGTAAAATAAATTGCTTTCCAGCCAAACTGAGACGAAAGCAATGCATCGTTAAGTTCTGACTTTTGAGCGTTTAAACGTTGCGTTGGTGTTTCATTAAATAATTGCTCTGCATCTGTATTGTTGTTGCAGGAGCTTAAATGCAGTATCAAAATGGCTGCAAATAAATACTTATATATGTTTTTTATTTTCATGATACTTATTTTAGTTGTTTATTACACCTGTTGTATTTTTCTCAGCCTCATCTCTTAAAGCATAAAAATCCATATTGAATGCTTCTTTAAAGTATTTTACCACCAAAGCTTCTTTTGTTTTTAATGCCTGATACGCAAACGGGCTTTCGATTCCGTCTAAAAATGCCTCATAATCTGCCTTTGTGTAAATTAGGATCATTGAAGCCGTTTCTGCAAAGTCTTCGTTTATGTTTGATCTTGCATAACTTGTGATAAAACCAATTTCGTTTGATTCCGGAATATCATAATTATACCAGTCTGCAGTATATCCTACAGGAGTTACAGCTGCCCACGCTTTTTCGTCAAAAGGTTTGTTTTGATTTAAAATGTGGATGTACTCGTGCTGAATGGTATGAATAAATTCTGAAACATTATCACGGTCTGACTGGTCGATATAATCTGTTTCAAACAAAGTTACCCTTTGTCCGCCTTCTGCCAAACCTAAAGTTCTGGTTCCAACACTATTTAAATTTACTCCTCCAACCAAAACAATTTCTCTTGGTGCAATTTTTTTAACAAAATCAGCGCCTCCGATTGTTGAGTAACTCTTAAGCCAGATTTCTTCTACGATTTCAAGCGCCGGTTTTACTTTGTCAATTGTCGGCGGAAATAAATAACGGCTGTTATCAACTGTATTCTGGTTCCATTTATATTGTACATTAATATTAAAAGGATTTAAATAAGTCGTTGTGATCCAGTTATCCAAAGCTGTTTTTGTTGGCTGTGTAAAATCTAACTGGCTTTCTCCCGGCTGATCATCGCTTGCGCATGAAATTAGAGCTACCGAAACCATAGCCAAAATGGCAATTTTATTATATTTGAATAGTTTCATAAGTTTTTAATTTTTAAGATTATCTAGGATTTAATTCAACACCCGTATTTGATGCATGAAGCGGAATTTGTAAAGCTCTTCTGTTGTCATCTTTTACTAAAACATTTGTTGGTTTATTTGACGTTTCGTGATTCACTACAATATTGAAACGCTTAACATCAAACCATCTCATTCCTTCATGTATAAAATCCCTGCGTCTGGTTTCTGCAATTGCTTTTACGTATGATGTCTGTACTGGTGTCATTGTATAAAATGGCGTGTACTCATCTGCGATTACAGGATATTTTGCCACAACTTTTGCTTCTGTTAACTTATCAGATGCAACGTAACCTACTGTTCTTGTTGATAAAAAATAATCCAATTCGTCATTTGCTAATGCGATATCGCCTTTCATTACGTGAGCTTCAATTCTGTTTAAGAAAAACTCATCATTGCTTAATAAAACTTCGGCAACATATGGATCTCCAATTCCTGCTGTGACGTTTGAATATTTGAAATATTCGTAGAATTTTGGAAGAAATACCGTTATACTGCTGTTTGATGAATAGAAATTGTAGTACCAAGGTTTATTATAAGGACTTGTTGCTGTACCAAAAATCTCCGGATATCTTGCTCCCGAAAGATAAAAACGGTTTGAATAATAAGATCTGCCCACGATTGTATTGGCAGAAACAATTAATAAATTAGTTTCGGCATCACTATCTGCATAAGCCAATCTCTGGTCAACTGCGCTTAATAAATCATAAGATGGAAAATCTCTTAACTTTCCTACTGGTTTAGATCCTAAGTCGTTTGTTAATTCCAGTACTCTGTCCCAATCTCCTTTTACTAAATAAAACCTGCTTGCAAAAGCTTTTGAAGCATTTACAGTAAAATGAAATTTTGGCTGTTTGTAATTATTAGTCACCAGCTTTAAACCGTCTTCAATATCTTTTTCGATAAAGTCAAAAACCTCTCTTACAGTGTTTCTTTTGTATTTTGTTACTAATTCTGTTTCAGGTTTTGTAACATAAGGAATTCCCAAATCTGTTGAAGCCGTTGCCGGATTGTAACGTTTAGACCAAAATGAAACCAGCATAAAGTGAGAATACGCTCTTGCTATTAAAGCTTCTCCTTTTTGCGGATTAAGACTTGCCGGGCTTCCTAAATCTTCAATAGCTTCCAACGCTTTATTTGCGTGAGCTATCGCTTTGTAACAAGCATCCCAATAATAAGCCTGAGTGTCTATATCTGTAGTTTCAGTTTGTATCTCCCAGTTATAGCTCTGCTCATTTTTAATTAAAGTCTGCACCATTCCACTATCAAAAACGTTATCTGACATTGTTTCTGCAATATCAAAATAACTCATTTGAGGATAGGCTTCAACCAACAATTCTGAGATTTTTTCAGGAGTGTCAATTTCTGTTCTGTTATCTGGTTTTTCCGAAAGGAAATCATCACAGCTAGTAATACTAACGAGTATTAACAGGGATAATGCTATTTTTAAGTTTTTCATGTTTCTGACTATTATAATGAAAGGTTTAAAGTAAAAGTATATTGAGATGTTACCGGTAAAGCAACTCCTCCAGAATTACGAAACTCAGGATCCTGACCGTTTAATCTCTTATCTGAATAAATCAACCAGGGATTAACTGCAGAACCTTTTAATGTAAATGTACTTAGCCCTAATTTTTTCTTGAAATCTTTAGGAAATTCCCAGCTTAATGAAATGTTTTTCAAACGAACAAAATCACCATCAGCAATACGAACATCTGAATAATTGTACGTATTATAAGCTCTTGCAAGCGTACGCTCCCCGCCATAATTAGCATTTAAACGTCTGTCTGCAATAACCGGAACATTTGTAAAGTTTTCATCTCCCGGATTAATCCAACGATTTGTAAAGTCTTTAGTAAATACCGTTAAATCATCGTAAGTACTATCATATACCGGGTTTAAACGAACTTTGTTTCCGCCTGAACCAACAAAAAACACATATAATGACCAGTTTTTGTATGTAAATGTATTGGCTAAACCAATAGATTTATTAGGTTCAATTGACCCTTCGTATTTAAGGTATTTTGTAACATCTAAATTATCCTGAAAATTAGCATCTGTAATATTATTCTCTGCACCCGGCTGTAAAATAAATGTTGGTAAACCCTGATTATTTAAGCCTTGAAATTGATAAGAATAAATTGAGTTTCTTGGATGCCCAACTGTGTTACCTCCATTAGAATCTACCAAATCAAATGCTGTTGGTGTGTTTTCTAACTTTGTAATTTCTTGATGATAAACTGAAAAGTTAAGTGTTGTTGACCATTTAAAGTCTTTACCGTCAAAGTTTTTAGTTGTAATTCCAACCTCTAAACCTTTAGTTTCCATATCTGCATTGTTTCCTTGTCTAACTCTTTGACCTCCAATGCCTGAAGTAATTACATAATCTACTAAGTCAAATGCCTTACGACGGTAAATATCTGTTGTCAACTGTACTCGGTTGTTAAACATTCCAAGATCCATCCCGATGTTAGTTTCGAATTGTTTTTCCCAGGTTAAATCACTGTTTTGCAATTCGTCAATTCTAATTGAAGTTTCTCTGTTATCAAGATTGAAACGGTCTGTAATATAACTTTTGTAAATCGCTAAAGAGTTTGTTGCAGGTCCTGCCGTTGCAGTTAATCCATAAGAAGCTCTAAATGCTAAAGTATTGATTGATTCTACATTTTTCATGAAGCTTTCTTCGGCTACATTCCATTTTCCACTAAAAGTGTACGTTGGCAGCCATCTTGAAGAATCGCTGTTTCCTTGTCTGTTAGAACCGTCATAACGTCCTGTAACAGAAGCTGTATAACGACGATCATATGTATAACCTACTTTTCCGAAGAAACCTACTGTTCTTTCTTTCTCTTCATTAAATCCATAGTAAGAATCACCTCCATTGATGATTTTTTCAATAATTCTTGGATCTGTAAATGCTGTTAAACCTCTGTCGTATTGTAAACCTGCCGCTGTAAACTGATCACTTGTTCTGTCTACAACTCTCATCTCAGTTCCAAATAAACCTTCAACTTCATGTTTATCTGCAAAAACATTTCTGTAATTCACACTATTTCTTAAGTTGTAAGAAGTCATGTCATTTGTAAATTTTCTTAAGAAACCTCCATTTGGCAAAACAGAAACTTTTGGCGCTGTTAAGTCATTTGGATCCTGGTATAAAAATATATTTTGATCTCTAACCAATGTATTTACACCATCTTCTCCATCCGGAGTTCCTGCTTTATAAGCACCTACAACATTTGAATTTTCTAAAATTTTGTGCTCACGGCTTGTATTTGCATATCGAGCCGAACCTGTTAAATTATAAGTTAAATGCGGTGTAATTTTATAATCAAGATCTAACTGGAAACGGATATCTTTTACTTCGATTTCCATATAGTTGTTTTTCAACTCATTGATGATATTCATCTTAGCCCAGTTGTTTCTGTAGTATTCTAAATTACCATTATCATCATAAGGTCTTAACGTTCTGCTAGTATTTAATACATAATTGAATGGGTTGATATCGAAATCACGAGTTACTTTTCCAAAAACTACGTCTTTTTCACTTTCGTAACTTCCAGGTGCTCCCTGATCACGAACAGAAGCCAATGTAGATAATGTAATATTCAATTTATCATTTACATAAAATGTTCCTTTGATGTTACTTGAAATTTGTTTTACGTCATCAGCAATAGTCCATCCCGGATCTGTGTAATATCCTAAAGAAGCATAAAATGTATTGTTTTTTCCACCACCGGAAAAACTTAAAGAGTGATTTTGAGTAATAGACGGTCTAAACAATACGTTGAACCAGTCTGTATTTGCTAACTCATATTTTTTCAGGAAATTATTACGGCTTACAGGATCGTTATTAACTAAATATCCTCCAGTTTCCGGCACATAAGTGTTGATTGCTCTTCCTAAAATGTTGTATGCTCCACCATATCTTCCATTTACTGTTGAAGGTAAATCTAAATATCCTTTTTGTTCCATTTCTTTTAAAATACTCATAGATTCCTGAGAATTTAAAATATCATATTGACCATAATTAGGAACTTCTCTAACTGATTGTTCTAATCCGTAAGTAATTTTTAAAGGCGCGTCTCTGCGTCCTTGTTTTGTCGTAACAACCACTACACCGTTTAATGATCTTGAACCATAGATAGAAGTAGCCGATGCATCTTTAAGAATTTCAATACTTTGAATATCGTTTGCATTTAAACCTGCAACAGATGAACTTAATAATGTTTCTGAGTTTCCTGATGCTAAATCTGCAAATGACATATTGATAATATCTTCCTGAACAACACCATCAATTACCCATAAAGGTTTTGTATCTCCAAAGATTGAAGACGATCCACGAACTGTAATTTTTGGAGCTGTACCAAATGTTCCGGTAACGTTTTGTACTGTAACCCCAGCCGCTTTACCTTCGATCATTCTGCTTACGTCAACAACCCCGTCTACTTTTAATTCGGCACCCGAAATTTTACTGATTGCTCCTGTAAAGGTTCTTTTAGATGTTTTTTCATAACCTGTAGTTACTACAACTTCTTTTAAGTTTTGTCCAACTTCACTAAGAACGACTGTTGGTGTAGTATTCTCAATGCCAATTTCTTTCGTATCCATACCTACGTAAGAAATAACAAGTGCGTTTGAATTTGCCGGCATCTCTATAACGAAATTACCATCAAAATCAGTTAATACCGCCACTTTAGTGCCTTTTGCCATAACTGTAGCACCCGGAAGCGGACTTCCTGTTTGATCTGTAACTTTACCTTTAATAATTGGACCTGCAGTTAATACTTCAAAAAGTGAATCATGACTATCTGTGCTTGCAAAAGGTTCTGTTTTTGTTTTTTGCAATATGATTTGATTGCTTACTTCAGAAAAAGTAATATTAAATGGTACAAGGATTCTGCTCAGAATACTTGAAAGTGTTTCCTGATTAGCCTCAATACTCACTTTATTATTCAACTGAGGAAGTCTTGAATTATACGAAAATTTTACATGTGCAGACTTTTCAATTTTAGACAAAGCATTATCAAGAGTCAAATTTTCAACTGTAATTGTAACTTTGGTATCTAATTTTTTTTGCCCATTTACATTATTTGCCACTGCAAAGCTTGAAAACACAAGTGCTAAGACAAACTGAAATAGTGTTATTTTCATGATTCTATGGAGTAATCGTTGTTTAACAACTGGTTTTTTCATAATTTTGATTTGTTTTGATTAATACTGATTCGAGTGTATTTTAAGAAACGAATGAATAGCTCTTTACAGAGAGATATTCACAATTTATGAGTGTCGATAATGTTACAGCATTTCGGCACTTTTTTTTATGGTATTCATTTTTACATAGGCATTTTGTTATTTCTGGTTGAGTTTAGTTTTTGGTTATTATTGGATGAAATAAATTACATTTCGATGAAAAATTGACAGGCTTTACTTCGAAAATTTAATTGTTGGAAACAAGATTTTTTTCTGTGCAATTACAGTTACACTAAAAAAACTAATTACAACCGTCTGAGGTTATAATTATTTGATTTCCGTTCATTTCAAAACTGGTATTATTGCCAATGCTTTTACAGACAATTTTTAATTTTTCTGTTAAAGGCTGATCGCTTAATGATGTTGTTAAGTGGCAGTCTTCCAGTTTATTTTTTGGATAATCAATCTTTACCAAATATGCCTGCTCAATGGTTTCAAAAATTTGAGATACAGGAATATCATTAAATTCGAAACTTAACTGTTCAATATTACCAACGCTTTTTACTAAAACATCATCTTCTGTAATATTGGTTATTTTGTTGAATTTTAAATCACTTCTAAAAAATCGAAGTGCCTGATTAGGCAGTAAAACAATTTCTTCTTTTTCAGATTTAGAAACCAGATCGTTTGATTTTACCTTAACTTTACCGGTGCGAACAAGAATTTCAACATCAGGCTGGTCAGAATAAGCTTTAACTCTAAAACTAGTTCCGACAACCTTAGTTACAATTTCATTTGCGTAAACGAAAAAAGGTTTTTGGGGGTTTTTACTAATTTCAAAGAAACCTTCGCCGGATAAGTATACCTTTCTTTCGTTTCCGGTAAAGATCTTAGGATAACTTAATTTACTATTTGGCTGTAATAAAACAGAACTTCCGTCTGACAAAGTAATAATTTGAGGTTTATCAGAATTATTGGTCTGCTCTACTAAGCCTTCACTATTTTCTTCAATGAGTTCTTTGTAGGTAACAACTTTGCTGTCTGTTTTATAATAATTATTGTAGAACCAGGCCGACATTAAACCTAAAAATAATACTGCCGCTGCTCCGGATAAAAATTTTCTTCGCAGAAACCTAACTTTTAAATTTTGTAAAGTCTGTTGATTTTCTTTATCACGAACTTTAATCCATGTGTTGTGAAGCGCTCTCTGTATATCAGAGTCTGAAAGATCACTTTCGGGAACTTTCATTGCAAGAAGTATTAATCGTGCATCCTGAACTAATTTTGCACGCTGACGACTTTCTAAAGTCCACTCTTCCCAGCCATTTTCATCGATTTTTAATAAAACCCATGACTGAAATGATTCGTCAGCTAAAAAATCTTCTATTTCGGTATATTGATTACGTTTTTGCATCTAAAAAATAAGGTTACAAAAACATAGAGGACAGTTCTCTTATTATATACTCATCAAATTAAGATTTTTTTTAAGTTTTCTTAACTTTTTTTAAACAGTGCTTGAAAATAGTAGTGCGATTAAGGTAAAACTCCCTTTCCATTCTTTGCGAAGAGTAAGTAATCCGCGGTGAAGCAGGTTACTTGCTGACTGATAATTGACGTCTAACATTTCTGCTATTTGCTCTACAGACAAACCTTGGTGATAACGCAGATAAAGGGCTTCTTTTTGTCTGGGAGGAAGTTCATTAAGTAATTTGTTAAGGTAAACTACTTTTTCTTTTGCAGCGTAATCATCGTCTAAAAGCTCATTTTCAACAGAAAACTCCAATAGAAATGCAATAGCGTCTGTACTTGCTGTTTTTCTGAAAATGTGATCTCTTTCATATAATCTTGCAATTCTTTTTCGAACGCTTGATAATAAATAAGCTTTTACAACTACAAATTCTTGTAATGAATTACGGTAAACCCAAATATCAGTGAAAACATCCTGAACACAATCCTGAACTTTTTCAGCATATGGAGAAAGAGAATTTCCATAATTTACAAGATCGCTGTAATATCTTTCGAATAAAAGTGAAAAAGATTTTTCATCTCCAATTTTTAAGTTACTCCAAAGCGTATTATCATCAATAGAACTGATTGGAAGGATTCTGGTTTTCATAATTTTTGGGGGCTTATAATTCTACAAAAAGACAATGCTGCTTAATGAACAGAATACATTATTTTAACATTATCATTTACTTTTGTGCGATAAATATATAAAACCAAATATTTAAAACCAATTATTTTACACAAAAGAGACGGTTTCCTAATATAGAAAACCGTCTCTTTTGATTGCTATTACTGGGTTCTTAATGAAATGTTAAAATTACATACAACCTTGCTCATACTCATTAATTAACAAGATTATACCTCCCCAAAAGTAAAATTGAATATTATAAATACCAAAACAAATTACAAATTATTATAAAAAAGCCTCGCTAAAATTAGCAAGGCTTACACAATTATATTAAAAACAGCTTTTAAAAAGCTACATTCCATCTTGGTAATTTTGCATTTTCATCTAAGAAATTTTGCAAAACCTGTCCTTCAACGGCCGTTGGAATTGCTTTTACATCTGCATTAAAAGTTTCATACCAAACCACTTCAAGAACAGAAATGTTCTCAAGTTTCATTTGAGCCGGCCATGAATATTTTCTTCCTGTTTTTGCAAATTGATGTCCGTTTACGATTTTATCATATAAACCTCCGTTTTTGCTTTTAAGAGTTCCGTCATTCTGAACTGTTCCTGTAGAACCAACCATGATTAATTCTTTTGAATCTCCGTCAATTTCATAAACTGCAAAAATTCCTGCACTTCCTTCCGGAGCATTGCAAACTTCTTCTAAACTATCGTTTACAGTAAAAGTAAAACTATTACTTGATATAAACTTTTCTAATTCTTTGTACATATTTCTTTTTTAAGCCTCTAAGATACTGAGGTTCTAAGATGCTGAGTTTTTCTATTTATACCTCAGTATTTTTTAAAATGGAAAAAAGTCTCAACAAAATATTGAGACTTTTTTGGAATTTATTATTTTGAATATTTGGAGATTATCCAAGTACTTCTTTTACTTTTTTACCAATTTCAGCTGGCGAATCAACAACGTGAATTCCGTTGTCTCTCATGATTTGTTTTTTAGCAGCAGCTGTATCGTCAGAACCTCCAACAATAGCACCAGCGTGACCCATTGTTCTACCAGCTGGAGCAGTTTCTCCGGCGATAAATCCAATAACTGGTTTACGGTTACCATCAGCTTTTACCCATCTTGCAGCATCAGCTTCAAGTTGACCACCAATTTCACCAATCATAATGATAGCTTCAGTTTCCGGGTCGTTCATTAATAATTCAACAGCTTCTTTAGTTGTAGTTCCAATAATTGGATCTCCACCAATACCAATAGCTGTAGTAATTCCTAAACCTTGTTTTACAACCTGGTCAGCAGCTTCGTAAGTTAAAGTTCCTGATTTAGAAACAATTCCAACAGTTCCTTTTTTGAAAACGAAACCTGGCATAATACCAACTTTAGCTTCTCCCGGAGTAATTACACCTGGACAGTTAGGACCAATTAATCTTGAATTTCTTTCTTTAACATAATTATTTGCTTTAATCATATCTGCTACAGGAATTCCTTCTGTAATAGCAATAATTACTTTAATTCCAGCGTCAGCAGCTTCCATAATTGCATCAGCAGCAAAAGCTGGCGGAACAAAAATGATTGAAGTATCTGCACCAGCCTGATCTACAGCGTCTTTTACTGTGTTAAAAACCGGACGATCTAAATGGCTAGTACCACCTTTTCCTGGAGTTACACCTCCAACAACATTAGTACCGTACTCAATCATTTGAGAAGCGTGGAAAGTTCCTTCACTTCCTGTAAATCCCTGAACAATTATTTTGGAATCTTTATTAACTAAAACACTCATGATATATATTTTATGTAGTTTTTAAAATTGTGTTGCAAAAATAAGGTTTTGTAATGTATTTTGCCTCTTTTATTGTCAAAAAAATATTAAGAAAATTGACTCATTTGATAACCCCGGTAAAGTTTATCATCTTTTATTTGCCAAATGGTAGAAAAATGCGCCAATAGCATTTCTTCACGCGGATTCTCAATTGTTTTTACATAGTGAGAATAACGTACTGACACTAAATCATCTTCAGCAATAATATGACTTATCCGAACCTTAGAACGTACATAAGCCCGGCTTAGTTCATTCGCCATTTCTATTATCGAATCGTAATTCATCTCGATAAGCCCTTTACTGCTATTCCACTCAATGATAACATCTGGATGCAAATAGGTTTTTAGGACTTCGCTATCAATCAAGGCATCCGACTTATAAAATTTTTGAACAAACTCTTTTATAGACATATTACTTCAATTTATTTAGAATTTCTGGAATCTTTTTGATATTGGCTAACTGCTTTAACTTTTCTCTTGATTCTTCGATTGGAGTTCCAAAATATGATTTTCCTCCTTCAACAGATTTTGTAACTCCGGTTTGTCCCATAATAACAGCCTTTGCCCCTATTGTAATACCGCTGGTTGTACCAACTTGTCCCCAGATTGTTACTTCATCTTCAATTACAACACATCCTGCAATACCGGTCTGCGATGCAATTAAGCATTTTTTTCCGATAACTGAATCATGTCCAACATGCACCTGATTGTCAATTTTTGTTCCTTCCCCAATTGTTGTATCGCCTGTTACTCCTTTGTCGATGGTACACAGGGCGCCAATTCCAACATTATTTTCGATTACAACTCTTCCTCCCGAAATCAACTGATCAAATCCTTCCGGACGTTTTTTATAATAAAATGCATCTGCACCTAAAATAGTTCCTGCATGAATAATCACATTATCGCCAATTACTGTATGATCATAAATTGAAACATTTGAATGAATCAAGCAGTTTTTTCCAATTTTGACATGATTGCCAATAAAAGTATTGGGCTGAATTACAGTTCCTTCTCCTATATTCGCTGTAGGCGAAATCGCAACATTAGCAAATTGAAAAGGTTTAAAGTGTTTTGTTAAAGTATTAAAATCCCTGAAAGGATCATCAGAAATTAAAAGTGCTTTTCCTTCCGGACAATCTACTTTTTTGTTAATTAAAACAATAGTTGCTGCAGATTGTAAAGCTTTATCATAATATTTTGGATGGTCAACAAAAACAATATCACCGGGTTCTACGACATGAATTTCGTTCATACCTAAAACCTCAAAGTTTTTGTCGCCTATAAATTCGCAGTTAAGCAAATTTGCAATTTCTTCTAAAGAGTGAACTTTTGGAAATTTCATATTTTTTAATTAGAAAATTTGTCAATTAGAAAATGTGTCAATTAGAAATGAGTCAGTTAGAAAAATGAATATACAAAAATATGGCTATTCAAAGTTTATCTAATTGACTCATTGACAAATTATCTTAATTAATAATCTACTCTTTTACACGCTCCATGTAAGATCCTGAAGCTGTATCAATTTTAATTTTATCACCTTCGTTGATGAACAACGGAACGTTTACAGATGCTCCAGTTTCTACTGTTGCATTTTTTGTAGCATTTGTAGCTGTGTTTCCTTTTACTCCTGGCTCTGCGTAAGTAACTTCAAGAATTACAGATGCCGGCATATCTACAGATAAAGGTAAATCTGTTTCAGTATTAATCTGAACCATTACGTTTGTTCCTTCTTTCAACAAATCCGGAGCATCCAGAATGTTTTTGTTTAAAGAAATCTGCTCAAAAGTTTCAGCATTCATAAAGTGAAATTCATCACCTTCTGGATATAAATATTGGAATGTATGTGTTTCAACTCGAATAACATCAATCTTATGACCTGCTGAGAAAGTATTATCTAATACTTTTCCCGAAGTTAAACTTTTTAATTTAGTTCTTACGAAAGCTGGACCTTTTCCAGGCTTAACATGAAGAAATTCAATGATTTTATAGATGTCGTGATTAAATTTAATACACAATCCGTTTCTAATATCTGATGTAGATGCCATTTGTTTTTATATTTTAGATTTTAGAATGTAGATTTAGATTCCCGCTAAAGAATAAATCTTCATTTTTTTTATAAGTTTTAATATGCAATTAATAGTTTAGAGATCTAAAAATCAGAAATCTAAACTCTAAAATTAATAGTTCCCTGAATAGCCTTTCATAATTCCTCGTGATGAGTTTCTGATAAAATCAAGAATTTCATCTCTTTCAGGAGTCGCTTCCATTTCAGCTTCAATAATGCTTAAAGCCTGGGTTGTATTATAATTCTTTTGGTATAAAATTCTGTAAATTTCCTGAATTTCTCTAATTTTTTCAGTAGTAAATCCTCTTCTTCTTAAGCCGACTGAATTAATACCAACATACGATAATGGCTCTTTAGCTGCTTTTGTATATGGAGGAACATCTTTTCTTACCAAAGATCCTCCAGAAATCATAGCGTGATCTCCAATATGTATAAACTGATGAATAGCTGCCAAACCTCCAATTACAGCATGATTACCCACAACCACATGTCCTGCTAACGCAACTCCGTTTACAATAATGGCATTGTTACCAATTTCACAATCATGCGCAATATGTGCATAAGCCATTACTAAACAGTTATTTCCAAGAATAGTCTGGCCAGATGCTACTGTACCCCTGTTTATAGTAACGCATTCTCTGATGGTGCAGTTATCACCGATAATAGCAAGAGAATCTTCTCCGCCAAATTTTAAATCCTGTGGCACTGCAGAAATTACCGCTCCTGGGAAAATATTACAATTTTTTCCAATTCGGGCTCCTTCCATAATGGTCACATTTGAACCAATCCAAGTACCATCACCAATAACAACATTATTGTGGATTGTTGTAAAAGGCTCAATTACAACATTTTTAGCGATTTTAGCGCCAGGATGAACATATGCTAATGGTTGATTCATCTATGTTTTATATTTTAATTAAAATAATCTAATTTTAGGGCAACAAACCTAAACAATAAATTTGATTAATTATTGTTTTCTTGCAATTTGTGCCATTAATTCTGCCTCAGTCACTAATTTTCCGTTTGCGTAAGCATTCGCCTGCATGTGGCAGATTCCTCTTCTGATAGGTGAAATCAACTCGCATTTGAAAATTAATGTATCACCCGGCAATACTTTATGTTTGAATTTAACATTATCAATTTTCATGAAATATGTTAAGTAATTTTCCGGATCCGGAACTGTGCTTAAAACTAAAATTCCACCTGTCTGAGCCATAGCTTCTACAATTAAAACTCCCGGCATTACCGGAGCTTCAGGAAAATGTCCTACGAAGAAATTTTCGTTCATTGTCACATTTTTCAAACCAACTACGTGACGATCTGACATTTCAATAATTCTGTCAATCAACAAAAATGGAGGTCTGTGAGGCAGCATAGACATAATTTTGTGAATGTCCATCAAAGGTTCCTGGTTTAAATCGTAAACAGGAACATGATTTCTTTGCTCTATTTTGATAATTTTTGCCAGTTTTTTAGCAAACTGCGTATTTACAAAATGTCCGGGTTTGTTTGCAATAATTTTTCCCTGAATACGAACTCCAATAAGAGATAAATCTCCAATAACATCAAGTAATTTATGTCTCGCCGCTTCGTTTGGATAATGTAAAGTCAGGTTGTCTAAAACGCCGTTTGGTTTTACAGAAATTTCATCTTTACCAAAAGCTTTCTTTAAATTTTCCATTGTAGACTCAGAGATTTCTTTGTCTACATATACAATTGCATTATTTAAGTCACCGCCTTTAATTAAGCCGTGCTCTAATAAAGATTCTAATTCATGCAAAAAGCTAAAAGTTCTTGAACTTGCAATTTCCTGTTTAAAATCGGATAAACTTTTAAGCGTAGCATTTTGGGTTCCTAAAACTTTAGTACCAAAATCTACCATTGTAGTTACCTGATATTCATCACTTGGCATCACAAGGATTTCGCTTCCTGTAGCTTCATCGGTAAACGAAATAACTTCTTTTACAACATAAATATTACGGCTTGCGTCTTGTTCTTCGATTCCGGCTTTTTCAATTGCTTCAACAAAATATTTTGATGAACCGTCCATAATAGGAAGTTCAGAGGCATTCAATTCAATAATAATATTATCCAAATCGCAGCCAACTACTGCAGCTAAAACGTGTTCAGGAGTTTGAATTTTTACTCCTAGTTTCTCAAGATTTGTACCTCTTTGAGTATTAACAACGTAATTAGCATCAGCCTCAATGACTGGCTGGCCTTGCAAATCTACTCTTACAAAAGTGAAACCATTATTAATTGGAGCTGGTTTAAAAGTCATAGTAACTTCTTTTCCAGTGTGTAATCCAACTCCTGTTAGTGAAATTTCATTTTTGATGGTCTTCTGTTTAACCATTATTTCCATTTTTTGGGTTTATTATTTGTTTTTTTATTTCTTCAACTTCAGCAACAATCTTAGGAAGATTTTTAAAATGAACATACGATTTATTAAAATCGCTGTATCCAAGTGACGGTGAGCCTTGTAAAACTTCATCGTCTTTAATGTTTCTTGCCACTCCTGACTGAGCCTGAAGTCTGACATTATTTCCTATAATTAAATGCCCTGCGATTCCAACCTGCCCGCCAATCATACAATTTTCGCCAATTTTGGTAGAACCGGCAACACCACTTTGTGCAGCAATTACTGTGTTTTTACCAATTTCAACATTGTGTGCTATCTGAATTTGATTGTCTAATTTAACTCCTTGTCTGATAATAGTAGATCCAAGTGTTGCTCTGTCAATTGTAGTATTGGCACCAATATCTACATTATCTTCTATGATAACATTCCCAATTTGAGGTACTTTACTGTATACTCCTTCTTCATTTGGTACAAAACCAAAACCATCTGCACCTATAATAGTACCGGAATGAATCGTACAATTGTTTCCAATTATGGTTTCTGAATAGATTTTTGCACCGGCAAAAATAAATACATTATCGCCAATCACAACATTATCGCCAATAAAACTGTTTGGGTAAATTTTTACATTGTTTCCTAAAACCACATTTTGTCCTATATAACTAAAGCTCCCTAAATACAGATTTTCTCCATATTTAGTTCCTTCAAACATAAAAGACTGCGGTTCGATTCCATTTTTATTCAATTTTACCTGATTGTAAAAATGCAATAGTTTAGAAAAAGAAGCATAAGCATCTTCAACCTTTATTAATGTAGTAGTAATTTCCTGTTCAGGTACAAAGCTGTCGTTAACAATTGTAACCGTCGCTCTTGTAGTATATATATAGTTGATATATTTCGGATTAGCCAAAAAAGTAAGAGATCCTTCCTCACCTTCTTCTATTTTAGAAAGTCGAGAAACTTCTGCATTGGGATTTCCAACAACTTCTCCTTCTAAAATTCCTGCTATTTGTTCTGCTGTAAATTTCATCGCGACAAAAATATAAAAAATAGATTTTAAATGTTAATTTTAGATAAGTTGTTTTGGAAAACAGATATAATATTTTGTCACCAATTTAGATAACGATTTCAAATTCAACTGGTCAGAAGCTTCAACAACGTCTTCAATTGTTTTATCTTTTTTCAAAATTCGTATTGGTTCCGCTTCTTTACTGTATGCCTGATTCTTAATTTTCCCTCTAAAAATAAAATAACCTGCATCTACTGCCGATATATGATGTGCTTCAGCAAATTCTTCTTTTAAAGATTGAGATTCTTCCATCGGAATTTTGTCTGCACTAAGCTTTATTTTCAATAAATCTCTGTTAATGATCATTTTACTTAAAGTAGAAAGTATAAAATCATTATTTCTCTGCCATGCTTTTAAAGCACTGATGATATCAAAATCATCCAACTGAGAAAACAAATCCAGCTTTTCGGCATCAAAATCTTCCAGTGTAATTTTATTTTGCATAAAATACATAAGCGGCTCACTGCAAGGCAGTTTAATTCCTTTTAATGTCAATTCTTTAGCACGTTTTAATACTTTCATTAAAATTAATTCGGCCACTAAACTTGTTTTATGCAAATAGGCCTGCCAGTACATTAATCTTCTTGAAAGCAAAAACTTTTCGACAGAATAAATTCCTTTTTCTTCTATAACCAAAACATCATTTTCGACATTCATCATCTGAATTAAACGTTCAGAATTCACATTACCTTCAGCAACTCCGGTATAAAAACTGTCTCTTTTCAAATAGTCCATTCTATCCATATCCAATTGACTTGAAATCAATTGAAGCATGAATTTTCTGTGATATTCGCCTTTAAAAACCTGAATTGCCAAACTTAATTTCCCATCAAATTCCTCATTCAGCCTATTCATAAATAACAATGAAATCGCTTCATGATTTACATCTTCCACAATGCTTTTTTCCATTGCATGCGAAAATGGCCCATGTCCTATATCATGTAATAAAATAGCAATTAAGAGCGCGCATTCTTCATCATTTGAAATTGCAACACCTTTAAAACGAAGTGTTTCGATTGCCTTCTGCATTAAATGCATACAGCCCAATGCGTGGTGAAAACGCGTATGATTGGCCCCCGGATAAACCAAATACGATAATCCCATTTGCGAAATACGGCGCAAACGTTGAAAGTAAGGATGTTGAATTAAGTCGTAGATTAGTTCGTTCGGTATTGTGATAAACCCGTAAATAGGGTCATTAAATATTTTTAACTTGTTAATTTGAGTCACTAGCTGGTTATTTTTTTGGTCAACAAATATAAGTAATTATGTATAAACAGATTTTAGTTTTTAACTTAAAAAATTGATATTTAACATCAGTATTTTCTTAAACATTAAAAAGACAAAAAAAAATATTCAGAATAAATTTCCATTCGCTATTCCTAATTTTATACTATTTTTAATACTTTTTAAGTTCTATACTTTTAAATTGCATTAAAATTAATTTGCTTATGGATAAGATAAAGATACTTTGGGTCGATGATGAAATCGATCTTTTAAAGCCACATATATTGTTTCTTGAAAAAAAGAATTACGAAGTTACAACCAGCAACAATGGACTCGATGCGGTTGCTTTATTTGAAGAGGAAAATTTTGATATTGTTTTTTTGGATGAAAATATGCCGGGAATGAGCGGTTTGGAAACGCTTTCTGAAATGAAAGAAAAAAAATCTGCCATTCCGATGATTATGATTACCAAAAGTGAGGAAGAATATATAATGGAAGAAGCGATTGGCTCTAAAATCGCTGATTATTTGATAAAGCCGGTAAACCCGAATCAGATTTTATTGAGTTTAAAGAAAAATTTGGACGATTCGAGATTAATTACGGAAAAAACCACCTTAGATTATCAAAAAGAATTCAGAAAAATTTCAATGGAATTAGCGATGGTTAATTCATATGAAGACTGGGTTGAATTGTATAAAAAATTGCTGTTTTGGGAATTAAAACTGGAAGACATTAACGATCAGGCGATGATAGAAATCCTTGAATCACAAAAAGTTGAAGCCAATTCGCAATTTGGGAAATACATCGAAAGAAACTACGAAGACTGGTTTGCACCAAAAGCAGATAAGCCAATTCAATCTCATAATTTATTTAAAGAATTGGTAGTTCCGGAAATCAAAAAGAAAGACAAACCTATTTTGTTTGTTGTCATTGATAATCTTCGATACGATCAGTGGAAATCTTTTGAAACGGTGATTTCAAACTACTATAAATTAGAAAAAGAAGTTCCTTATTTTTCTATTCTTCCAACTGCGACACAATACGCCAGAAATGCAATATTCTCCGGTTTAATGCCTTTGGATATGGAAAAACAATTTCCGCAATATTGGAAAAATGATGTTGAAGATGGCGGAAAAAATCTTTACGAAGCAGAATTTCTTTCGGCACAAATCAAACGTTTAGGCTTAAATATTAAGGAAGATTATTTTAAAATCACCAATTATGCAGGCGGTAAAAAATTAGCAGAGAATTTTAAAGCTTTAAAAGGCAATGATTTAGTAACTGTAGTTTACAATTTTGTCGATATGCTGTCACATGCAAAAACCGAAATGGATGTCGTAAAAGAATTAGCTTCTGATGACAAAGCGTATCGTTCGCTTACACTAAGCTGGTTTAAAAATTCTCCTTTATTAGAAATTATTCAGCAGGCACAGCTTTTAGGCTTCAAATTAATTTTAACCACGGATCACGGAACAATTAATGTAAAAAATCCGTCGAAAGTTGTGGGAGATAAAAATACAAGTCTAAATTTGCGTTATAAAACCGGCCGCAGTTTAACATACGAACAAAAAGATGTTTATGTAGTTAAAGAACCTAAAACAATTGGTTTACCGGCCATAAATATGAGCAGTTCGTTTATTTTTGCCAAAAATGATTTTTTTCTGGCTTATGTAAACAACTATAATCATTATGTAAGTTATTATAAAAACACATATCAGCATGGTGGAATTTCGTTAGAAGAAATGATAATTCCGTTTTTGGTATTTAACCCTAAATAAAAAGTTTTCAGTCTCAGTTTACAGTCTCCAGTTAAAAACCGAAAACTGTGACTGCAAACTGAGACTATATAAATAAGCAATACATGAATATCATTTTTACTTTAGATCAAATTCAGGAAACTGCCGAGCAGATTTTAAACTCAAACCCAAATAAAATCATTCTTTTTAATGGTGAAATGGGAGTTGGAAAAACTACTTTAATCAAGCAGTTATGCAAAACTCTTGGCGTTCATGATGCTACCAGCAGTCCTACTTTTTCCTTAGTAAACGAATACGAAATTGCCGATGGCAAAAAAGTTTATCACTTTGATTTTTACAGAATAAAACAAGAAACTGAAGCTCTGGATATGGGTGTTGATGATTATTTATATTCCGGAAACTGGTGTTTTATCGAATGGTCTGAAAAAATTGCAAATCTGCTTCCGGAAGAATATTCGACAATTAATATTGATTTGCTGGAAGATGGGAAAAGAGAATTGACTCTAAATTGATTTTATGAATATTGAAGCGCACAATTGTATTAATCCAGAAGATTTAATTACAAATATTAAGGCCAATATCAAAAAACACGGCCTCCAAGTTATAATGATTGACTCAACGGATTATTTACCTTCATTTGCGTACAGTATAGGATTATGGCAAAAATACAATCATCCTGAAATAATATGTTTTGGATTATCTAATTCCTTGCATCATACTATAATTAATGAAGTCGCAGAAATAATTAAAAGCGGAGAATCCATTGAAGTTGGTAAAAATTATTTTGACAGAATTTTTGATAATAGTAATGCAGAGTTTCTAACTGTCGACCCCAATAATTTGGAAGATTATTTTGGAACAGCCATAAATTTTTATGCCACCAATGATTTTCCTGCTCTTCAATTAGTTTGGACAGATCGAAATGATAAATTTCCGTGGGAAGAAAATTTCGAAGATGATTTTCTTTATAAGCAGCCTTTGCTTGACAGGAATACTGCCTTCAAATTTTTAGAACCCAAAAATCTAACTTCATTTACCACAAAACAATGGTTAAATGACCAAAAACCTATTTTACAGGTTACGCATGATGACGAAGGAGACTGGCTGTTTTTAACTGGCGATCAAGCTCAGGAAGATATAATAATTGTAGCCTTAGAACAATTAGTCCTCAGAGACAACACTTTAAATGAAGTTTTTGATTTGGAATATGGCGAAGAGGCTGAAAGAGAATACATTGGTTCAAAATGGAAAAGAAAAAAAATCGAATATAATGATGAAGATTAGCGTATAAATAATATCCTTCAAAACAGATTTAAAAAACTGTTTAAAAAAATCATCAAAACATAAAAAAACTACCTTAATTATTAATGTTTTATTAGCAGAATATTTCTACTAATTTTAAAACTTTTTACGTAATTTGTACCCTTAATTTTTTGCACAATCCATGTCAATTACCTTAACTCCATTTACAAAACAACAATTAATTCCGCAAGAAGAAAAACTTGAGGTTGGTCGTTTTAAAAGAGAACTTTTCATAGGAATTCCTAAGGAAACAAGTTATCAGGAACGTCGTATCTGTTTAACTCCCGATGCCGTTAATTCTCTAACCTATGAAGGTCATCGTGTAATGATCGAATCCGGAGCCGGAGAAAGTTCGAGTTATACAGACAAGGAATATTCAGACGCGGGTGCAGAAATTACAAAAGACACAAAAAGAGTTTTTGGCTGTCCGTTTTTATTAAAAGTTGAGCCGCCTACTTTAGCCGAAATTGAAATGATAAATCCTGAAACGGTAATTATTTCGGCAATTCAGTTAAAAACCAAAAAGAAAGAATACTTTGAGGCTTTGGCACAAAAAAAAATTACAGCCTTAGCATTTGAATATATCAAAGATGAAGACGGTTCTTATCCGGCTGTAAAATCATTAAGTGAAATTGCAGGAACAGCTTCTATCCTAATTGCTGCCGAATTAATGATTACAGACGAATTTGGAAAAGGGCTTTTATTCGGAAACATTACAGGAGTTCCCCCTACCGAAGTTGTAATTCTGGGCGCCGGAACTGTTGGAGAATTTGCTGCAAAAACCGCGATTGGTCTTGGTGCCAATGTAAAAGTATTTGATAATTCAATTACTAAATTACGTCGTTTGCAAAATAATTTAAGCCAGAGAATTTTTACTTCAACTGTACAGCAAAAAGCATTACTAAAAGCTTTACGCCGTTGTGATGTTGCAATTGGTGCGATGCGCGGCAAAGAACGCTGTCCTATTATTGTAACAGAAACGATGGTTGAGCACATGAAAAAAGGTGCCGTAATTGTAGATGTTAGTATCGATACCGGCGGATGTTTTGAAACTTCGGAAGTGACTACTCACGAAAAACCTACCTTTATTAAAAGCAATGTGCTGCATTATTGTGTACCAAATATACCGTCCCGATATTCTAAAACTGCTTCATTATCAATTAGTAATATTTTAACTCCTTACCTGCACCAAATCTCAGAAGACGGCGGTATCGAAAGCGCTATAAGATGTAATAAAGGCTTAAAAAACGGAATTTATTTGTACCACGGAATCCTCACAAACAAAGCTATTGGCGACTGGTTTGACCTTCCTGATAACGATATCAATTTACTTGTATTTTAAAGGAACTTTAATGTACCTTTGCAAAAATTTTATTTCATGAAGTTCGTACACCGTTTTGCTTATTATTTGATTGGATTAATTATGGGATGCTTTTTTGTAGCCCTTGTATTTAGTGGTAAAGACACTCGCTGCAATTATTTTCCAAATGCCAGAGTTCTGAATAATTTGCGCACAAAACCTTTTCAATATTCAGATAAAGCAATTCAGACTTTAAATGAAAAGTGGGTAGACACTGCAGACGTTAAAAACACATTAACCTACGGAGATGTTGATTTTGACCAAAGTAATGTCCCTTTTAAAAAAGGAAAACTTTATGTGATTGAAGGAAAAACGGTAAAAAATCAGGAGATTATTTTAAAAGTGATAAACTACGAGAGTAAAGCTGTTTTAGAAGAAATTGTAAAAAAATAATTTTAAAAAATACAAAAACACAAAATTTCCTTTGTGCCTTTGTACTTCTAAAGCTTAAACCTTAAAAATTACCACTCAATTTCTTTCAATCCTTTTGATTGTAAAAAATCATTGGTCTGGCTGAAATGTTTATTTCCAAACCAAAATCCTCTATTGGCACTTAAAGGAGACGGATGTCCGGATTTTAAAATATGATGTTTTGAGGCGTCAATCAAAGCTGCTTTCTTTTGGGCAAAACCGCCCCAAAGTAAAAAAACAACATTTTCTTTTTCGGCAGAAATTTGTTTAATGACTGCATCAGTAAATTTTTCCCAGCCTTTTCCCTGATGACTTCCTGCTTCAGATTGTCGAACTGTTAAAGTTGCATTTAAAAGAAAAACACCCTGATCTGCCCAGCGTTCCAGATTTCCGGTTTTAGGCATTGGTTTACCCAAATCTGTTTCGATTTCTTTAAAAATATTATATAAAGATGGCGGAAACGGAATCCCGTCATTTACAGAAAAACATAAACCATTTGCCTGATTTGGACCATGATAAGGATCCTGACCAATAATAACAACTTTTACCTGATCGAAATGACAATGATCAAAAGCTGAAAAAATCTGGCTTCCTTTTGGATAACAGATTTTTGTAGCATATTCTGATTTGACAAAATCTATCAATTCTTTGAAATAAGGTTTTTCAAATTCATCATTCAAAACCGGCTTCCAGGAAGAGTGCATTTTTACGTCCATAACTTTTTTTTTGCGAATTTCAGGAATTTTTAAGTAAAATCATACTTTAATAAACAATAAATTAGACTTAAACTTTACAGCGTACAATATACTATTTTCGTATTTTTGCCTGTACTTTCTTAAAGAAATTAAATGATTAGTATTACAGATAAAACATTACAAGACTTACAATTTCCAACCGTACTTGAAACCATTTCAGATGGATGCAACACCGACATTGGAAAAGAAAAAGCTTTACAAATAAAACCATTTAGAGACAAAGAAGAATTAATGTCGGCTTTAATGCAGACTTCTGAATATGTTTCGTCTTTTCAAAATAACAACGCAATTCCAAATCATGGATTTGATGCCATTTCGCATGAAATTAAGTTTCTTGCAATTGAGGATAGTTTTCTTGAAGTAGGAAGTTTTAGAAAAATTGCAACACTATCTTCTACAACAAATGTCCTGCTGACATTCCTTAAAAAATTTGATGATTATTATCCAAATTTAAATGTAAGAGCAGCAAGAGTTGAATACACAAAAGATATCGTTAGTTTAATTGATGCAATTGTAGATAAATACGGAGAAATAAAAGACAATGCTTCGCCGGCACTTTTGAGCATCAGGCAAAACATGAATTTGGTTCGCGGCAAAGTAAACCAAAGTTTTGGAGTAGCTCTTACTCAATACAATGGTCTTGGTTATTTGGATGATATTAAAGAAAGCTTTGTTCAAAACCGACGTGTTCTTGCCGTACTTGCCATGTACAGACGTAAGGTAAAAGGCTCTATTTTAGGAAGTTCGAAAACCGGAAGTATTGCTTACATTGAACCCGAAGCTACTTTAAAATATTCGAGGGAATTAGCTAATCTTGAATATGAAGAAAAGGAAGAAATCACAAGAATTTTAAAGCAATTATCAAATGCAATCCGACCATTTTTGCCTTTATTAATTGAATATCAAGACTTTTTGAGTGATATTGATGTCGTGGCAGGTAAAGCAAAATATGCCAATCGAATCAACGGAATTTTACCAGCAATTACAGAAGAAAGAAGATTGTTCTTTAGAGAAGCCTATCATCCTATTTTGTATTTGAACAACAAACAGAAAAAGGAAATCACATATCCGCAGACCATAGAGTTAAAACAAGAAAACAGAATTATTGTAATTTCAGGACCTAATGCCGGAGGAAAAACAATTTCCCTAAAAACAGTTGGTTTACTACAATTAATGTTGCAATCCGGAATTTTAATCCCGGTTCATGAAAGAAGTGAAACTTTCTTGTTTGACAGAATCCTTACAGATATTGGAGACAACCAATCTATTGAAAATCATTTAAGTACATATAGTTATCGTTTAAAAAACATGAATTATTTCTTGAAGAAATGCAACAAGAAAACCATGTTTTTAATTGATGAATTTGGTACAGGTTCTGATCCGGAATTGGGAGGAGCTTTGGCAGAAATTTTTCTGGAAGAATTTTATCACAGAGAAGCTTTCGGGATTATTACAACGCATTATTCAAATCTGAAGATTCTGGCGAACGAATTGCCTTTTGCAACAAATGCCAATATGATGTTTGACGAAAAGTCTTTAGAACCAATGTACAAACTGGCTCTGGGACAAGCGGGAAGTTCGTTTACTTTTGAAGTTGCTCAAAAAAATGGCATTCCGTTTGGATTAATTAATCGCGCGAAAAAGAAAATTGAAGTTGGAAAAGTTCGTTTTGATAAAACCATTGCAACGCTTCAAAAAGAAAGATCCAAGCTTGAAAAAACTTCTTTAAACTTAAAAGAGGAAGAAACACGTGCGCGCGAGGAAAGTAAAAAGATGGAAAACATCAATACCAGAATTCAGCAAAAACTGGAAAGCTATCAGGAGTTATACGACAGTAACCAGAAGGTTATATATATAGGACAAAAAATTGATGATATTGCTGAGAAATATTTCAACAACAAAAACAAAAAAGAACTGATTGGCGAATTTTTGAAAATTGTTGAAATCGAAAATTCTAAACGTAAAAAAGCAACACCAAAAGAAGTAAAGGCAAAAGTTGAAAAACAAAAAGAAATTATTGCCGAAGTACAGGTAAAAGTAGAAGAAATCCGCAAGGAGAAAAAAGAGAAAAAACTCAAACCTGTTATAGAAAAACCAAAACCAATTTTAAAAGTTGGTGACAGAGTTAGAATGCTTGACGGAAGATCTGTTGGAAGTATCGATGCTATCGAAAAAAATAAAGCAACAGTTAATTACGGAATTTTTACATCGAAAGTAAGTTTGGATGAATTGGAGTTAGTTGAAGCTGTTAAGAAATAATTTTTAATTGGAGAAAAACTCCAAATTTGATCAAAAATTAAAATAAAGCATTTTAAGTGATTATTTTCAAAAATATGATTAAGAACATGAAAAAAATCTGATAATCGCTTTAAAGGAATTTATAAAGGCTATTTTTTATTTATAAAATTTATTGTTTTAAAAATATTAATAGATTTTTAAAATAGCTAATTTCTACTATTTTTTCTTCATATAAAATTTCTTAAAGTTTATACATCATAGTATGCAGAATTTACCAAAAAATAAAAAAATAATTCTTTTCGACGGAGTCTGCAATTTATGTAATGGCGCCGTTCAGTTTATTGTTAAGCATGACAAAAAAGATATTTTTCGTTTTGCAGCACTGCAGTCAGATTTGGGGAAAGAAATTTGTAACTATATAGGTGTAGATCAAACAAAAATTGACAGCATTATTTTTTACAATCCGGGAGTTGCCTATTATTATAAATCTACAGCCGTAATAGAGATTGCAGAAGAGTTAGGAGGATTTTACAGTCTGCTTTTAATTTTTAAAATTTTTCCGGAAAAACTTCGAAATTACCTTTACGATTATATTTCAAAAAACCGTTACAAATGGTATGGCAAAAAAGAGAGCTGTATGATTCCTACTCCGGAAATTAAAGCTAAATTTCTTTAAAATTTAAATTTATTTACAAATTGTCATTAACAAACTAGACCTAATAAACTGAAACATACATTACTAAAAAAACAAAATCCCAAATTCCGTTTTAAAATTGGAATTTGGGATTTTTTATTGAAATTTCAGATTTAATTATCTGATTAACTTTCTGTATTTCAAACGTTTTGGAGTTAAATCACCACCTAAACGTTTCTTTTTATTTTCTTCATAATCAGAGAAACTTCCTTCGAAGAAATAAACTTCAGAATCTCCTTCAAATGCTAAGATGTGCGTACAAATTCTGTCTAAGAACCATCTGTCGTGCGAAATAATTACGGCGCAACCAGCAAAATTCTCTAAACCTTCTTCAAGCGCGCGAAGTGTATTTACGTCAAGATCATTCGTAGGCTCATCCAGTAAAAGTACGTTTCCTTCTTCTTTCAAAGTCATGGCTAAGTGCAGACGGTTACGTTCTCCACCAGAAAGCATTGATACT
Organism: Flavobacterium sp. Root901; assembly: GCF_001429765.1. Taxonomy (GTDB): domain Bacteria; phylum Bacteroidota; class Bacteroidia; order Flavobacteriales; family Flavobacteriaceae; genus Flavobacterium. The sequence continues at coordinate 691,546 of NZ_LMJB01000006.1, read as the reverse complement.
TTTTTGTTCTGCTCGCCACCTCCAAAGTTGAAACGAGATAAATAAGCTCTGGAGTTAACCTGCTTTCCTCCCATCATAATTAATTCCTGACCGTCAGCAAAGTTTTCCCAAATCGATTTATTTGGATCTATATTAGAGTGAGACTGATCTACATAAGCGATTTTTACAGTTTCTCCAACTGTAAATTCTCCACTGTCTGTTGCCTGTTCTCCCATGATCATTTTGAAAATAGTAGATTTACCAGCACCATTTGGCCCAATAATTCCAACAATACCAGCTTGCGGCAAAGTAAAGTTCAAATTATCATATAATAATTTATCACCAAAAGCTTTCGCAACATTTTTAGCTTCAATAACATTCGTACCTAAACGCGGACCATTCGGAATATAGATTTCCAAATTTTCGTCTAATTGTTTTTGGTCTTCATTTAATAATTTATCGTAATTCTGTAAACGCGCTTTTTGTTTGGTCTGACGACCTTTTGCTCCCTGACGAACCCATTCTAACTCACGTTCTAAAGTTTTTCTGCGTTTAGAAGCTACTTTTTCTTCCTGAGCCATACGGTTTGATTTTTGATCTAACCAAGAAGAGTAGTTTCCTTTCCACGGAATACCTTCTCCTCTATCCAGCTCAAGAATCCAGCCTGCCACATTATCAAGGAAATAACGGTCGTGCGTTACCGCAATAACAGTTCCTGCATATTGTGCTAAATGCTGCTCTAACCAAAGTACCGACTCGGCATCTAAGTGGTTGGTAGGCTCATCCAAAAGCAATACATCCGGCTGCTGTAATAACAAACGGCATAAAGCTACACGACGGCGCTCACCTCCCGAAAGGTTTTTTATTGGTGTATCACCTTCAGGTGTACGCAATGCATCCATTGCGATTTCTAGTTTTGTATCGATTTCCCAGGCACCAAGTGCGTCAATTTTATCCTGAAGAGCTGCCTGACGATCCATCAGTTTATCCATTTTATCCTGATCTTCGTAATATTCAGGAAGACCGAATAAATCATTAATCTGGTTATATTCTTCAAGAACTGCCATAGTTTCTGCCGCACCTTCACGAACAATTTCAATAACTGTTTTAGAATCATCAAGAATTGGTTCCTGCTCTAAATAACCTACAGTGTAACCTGGCTGAAAAACCACATCTCCCTGATAATTTTTATCAACTCCTGCAATAATTTTTAAAAGTGAAGATTTTCCAGAACCGTTAAGACCTAAAATACCAATTTTAGCTCCGTAAAAGAAACTTAAATAAATGTTTTTAAGTACCGGTTTGTCTGCTCCCTGATAGGTTTTACTCAATTTTTGCATTGAGAAAATTACTTTCTTATCGTCTGACATTCTATTTATTTTTTATTTGAATTAATTATTTTTTACTGATCTTAATATTGCAATTGTTTTTTGCAATGTACTATTGAATCGAATTAAACTCTACCTTTTAATGCATTAAAAACCCAGGCATTAGCAAAAAAACCAACACCTACAGCCACAAATCCCCAGCCAGAAACATCACTGTATCTAAAAGCGCCAAGACCTATCAGCAACAATCCCATAAGTACCATTATAAAAGTAGCCCATCCTAAAACGGTATTTTTATTCATTCCCATAATTTTGTAATTATTATTTTTAAGTAGTAAAATTTTTAGAAAGGCAAATATCGTGAATTTTCACGGCTTAATTAAATATTTTATACAGCATTTCTTTAAGTAAATCTGATTGAGGTAAAGCATTGGCCCCTACTCCTTTACTTTTAATATCAATATCACGCAGAGCACCTACAATCTGGCTGACTTTTCGCATTGGATAATTTTTTACGGCTAAATCGTATTCTTTTAAAAAATAAGGATTTACGCCAATTGCAGCTGCAACATTTTTTGGATTTTTATCTTTAAGTCCATGGTATTTTAAAAGCTGCACAAAAAATCCGAAGACTAAACCTGTAGTCATTACCAAAGGATATTCTTTAGGATTGTGTGCAAAGTTTTCTGCTATTTTATAAGCTTTCAGCTGGTTGCGTTCTCCAATTGCTTTTCGAAGTTCGAATACATTATAATCTTTACTAAAACCAATATTTTCTTCGATATGCTGCGGCGTTATCATAGTTCCCTGAGGGAGAATAATCTGCAGCTTTTCTAATTCATTATTGATTTTGCTTAAATCGGTTCCTAAAAACTCAACAAGCATAGCATTTGCTTTTGGGTCGATTGTGTATTTTTTACCTGCCAAAACTCGCTTAATCCAATCACCAACCTGGTTTTCATATAGTTTTTTACTTTCGTAAACAACACCTTTTTGAGCCAAAAGCTTGGTCACTTTTTTACGTTTGTCGAGCGTTTTATATTTGTAGCAAAAAACTAAAACGGTCGATTGCATCGGATTATCGACATACGATTCGATTTTATCTATCGTTCTGGATAAATCCTGCGCTTCTTTTACAATAACAACCTGACGATCAGCCATCATTGGATAACGTTTGGCCGTAGAAACTATATCATCTACAGAAACATCCCTGCCATACAAAACCGTTTGATTAAATCCTTTTTCTTCTTCTGCCAGCACATTTTGTTCGATATATTCAGACAGTTTATCTATATAATAAGGTTCTTCGCCCATTAAAAAATAAATAGGTTTTATATCTCCTGCCTTAATATCATTAACAATTTTTACAACTTCGTCCATTCAAATTTAGTTTTCAGTGTAGAGTATCAGTTCTCAGTTTTACAAAATAAATAATTAACTAATTTTCAAATTGAGTAATTTTCAAATTATATTTGCTTTATGCTTAAACTAAATTTCCCGGTCTATACTTTCCGATTCAAAAATAGCGAAAATAAAGTGTCTATTTTTGATGAAATAAGGAAAAAATTTATCATTCTCACTCCCGAAGAATGGGTTCGCCAGCATGTGGTCCATCATTTAATTTATGAAAAAAAATACCCAAAATCGCTTATCAATGTTGAAAAAGTTCTAACTGTCAACGGATTACGAAAAAGGTACGATGTTGTGGTTTTTAATTCAGACGGCTCCATACATATATTGGTAGAATGCAAGGCTCCTGAAGTTAAAATTTCTCAGGCAGTTTTTGACCAAATTGCCCGTTATAACATGACCATGAAGGCACGGTTTTTGAATGTCACAAACGGGCTGAACCATTTTTATTGTCAGATGGATTTTGAAAATGAAAGATATCAGTTTTTGCAAAACTTACCCGATTATAATAATATTAAATAAAAGCACTTTTGGATAAAATAGCAGTTGTCATTTTAAATTGGAACGGAGTTAAATTGTTAGAGCAATTTCTGCCGTCTGTTTTACAATATTCAGCAGAAGCCGTAATTTATGTGGCCGATAATGCATCAACCGATTCTTCTGTAAATTTTGTCAAAGAAAATTTTCCATCTGTAAAAATTATTCAAAATAACGGGAATCATGGTTTTGCAAAAGGGTATAACGATGCGCTTCAAAATGTAGATGCTGAAATTTATGCTTTAGTAAATTCGGATATAGAGGTAACTCCAAATTGGCTCAGACCAATTATCGAAACTTTTGATAAAGAAAAACAAACTGCCGTTATTCAGCCTAAAATCCTTGATTTTAAAAATAAAGAATATTTTGAATATGCAGGTGCTGCCGGCGGATTTATAGATAAATATGGTTATCCGTTTTGCAGAGGCCGAATTTTTGATACCATTGAAAAAGATTATGGTCAATACAATGACAACTGCGAGTTGTTTTGGGCTTCCGGTGCCTGTTTTTTTATTCGAAAAGAAGTTTATCATCAGCTAAATGGTTTTGATGAAACGTTCTTTGCGCATCAGGAAGAAATTGATTTATGCTGGCGTGCTAAAAATGAAGGACATATTATAAAATACAATTCAGAATCAGTTGTTTATCATGTTGGAGGCGCAACATTACAGCAGGGAAATCCTAAAAAAACATATTTAAATTTTAGAAATTCGCTGTTAATGCTTGTTAAAAACCTTCCAAAAAAAGGACTGTTTTTTGTTATTTTCTTCCGAATGATTTTAGACGGAATTGCTGGTATCCGTTTTCTTACACAAGGAAAGTTTGGGCATACTTTTGCCATTTTAAAGGCACATTTTTCATTTTATTGCCTATCTTTAAAATATCTTAAAAAAAGAAAAGATTTTCAAACACAGCAATACTATACCTTAAAAAGTATCGTTTTCCTGTATTATATAAAGAAATTACTGGTTTTTAAAGAAATCTTTAACAGTAATCAAAATATTAAAAACTAAATTTGTAATCAACGTTTAATTAAATAGAATACTTATGAGAAAAATAGTTATCGCACTATCAGTATTAATGGCCTTAACTTCGTGTGTATCGAAAAAGCAATACGCTGCACTAGAAGCAAAGCAAAAAGAGACTCAGGATTTATTAAACTCTTGCACAGTTAAATTAAATTCTTGTCTGGAAGAAAAAGCAGGATTAGCAGCAACAGCTGAAAGCTATAAACAACACAATCAGGATTTAATTAACAGCTCAAAAGACTTAACAGTTTTAACTACTAAAGGTGCTGAAAACCTTGAAAAATCTCTTGAAAGTTTAAAAGAAAAAGATTTAAAAATCTCAAGACTTCAGGATGCTCTTACTAAAAAAGACAGTGTAACTTTAGCATTGGTTACAAGTTTAAAAGGTGCAGTTGGAATCAACGATCCGGATATCGAAATCAATGTTGAAAAAGGAGTTGTATTTATCTCTATTGCTGATAAATTACTTTTCAAAAGCGGAAGCTATGAAGTGAGTGACAAAGCAAAATCTGTTTTAGCTAAAGTTGCAAAAGTAGTAAACGACAAACCTGACTTTGAGTGTATGGTTGAAGGTCACACAGATGACGTTCCTTACAAAAGCAACGGTGTTTTGTTAGACAACTGGGATTTAAGTGTTAAACGTTCTACTTCAATCGTTCGTGTATTAACTAATGACTTAAATGTAAACCCTGCAAAATTAATTGCTGCCGGAAGAAGCTCTTATGTGCCTTTAGTTGCAAATGATACTCCGGAAAACAAAGCTCGTAACAGAAGAACCCGTATTGTTGTTATGCCGAAAATTGATCAGTTCTACGATATGATCGAAAAAGAAATGAAAAAACAAGCAAAATAATTAAAGTAATATACTTTATAAAACAGAAAAAGCAGGTCGTTGACCTGCTTTTTTTGTATTCTTAATTTTTAAATGACCAATTAAATCAAGAATAACATTATTTTTATTAACTAACTAAATTTTAACTATACTAAAGTTAGGCATAATTTTTTGAACTTTTATAAGATTTACGTTTTTATTTATAAAATATCAACATCGCCTTTTCCTTCTCTTATTACAACCGGTTCATGTTCAGATAAATCTATGATTGTTGAACCTATATTATCTCCATAACCTCCATCAATTACTACATCAACCAGATTCTGCCATTTTTCAAAAATCAATTCCGGATCTGTTGTATATTCAATTACATCATCTTCATCACGAATAGAAGTCGAAACAACAGGATTTCCTAACTGACGTACTATTTCTAATATGATATTATTATCAGGAACACGAATACCAACAGTAGTTTTCTTTTTAAACTCTTTTGGGAGATTATTATTTCCCGGTAAAATAAACGTATAAGGTCCGGGAAGTGCTCTTTTTAATATTTTAAAGGTAGAAGTATCTATTTGACGGACATAATCTGAAAGATTACTCAAATCATGACAGATAAAAGAGAAATTTGCTTTCTCTAACTTTACTCCTTTTATTTTTGCAATTTTTTCTAAAGCGCGTGAATTGGTAATATCACAGCCTAGACCGTAAACCGTATCGGTTGGATAAATTACCAAACCGCCATTTTGAAGCACTTTTACAACTTTTGCAATTGCGGCTTCACTAGGTTTATCCGGATATATTTTTATGAACTCAGCCATTTGATTTTTGTTTAAAGTTTAATTTGTTTCCGGTTTCACATTCAAATTGTAATTTGAATGTGAAACCGGAAACTTGAAACCAATATTTATCCTACCACATCTAATTTAGCAAATCTTAACAGAAGTTTTTTAATTCCACCAACTTCAAATTTAATTTCTGCTTTTTTATCAGCTCCCACTCCTTCTAAATTAATAACTTCTCCTTTTCCAAAACGTTCGTGCATTACAACATTTCCAACCGTTAATTTACTGTCAAACAAATTAGTATTTGAACTTGAAGGCGCATTTCCTGAAACTGGTTTTAATTTTCGAATATTGAGATCCGGTTTAGGATTATTATCTGTAATATGTTTGGGAGGCGTTCCTCCTACTGGTTTTGCTAATCGTAATTTCGATTTATCAATGTCTCCAAAAATATCACCGTCAATTGGCGATTTATAACGGTAATTACTTTCTGCCGGAGTTAGATATTCAAGATATTGACCATCAATTTCTTCGATAAAACGAGAAGGTTCGCTGTCTGTAAGTTTCCCCCAGCGGTAACGGGATTGTGCATAAGTTAAATAAGCCTGATGTTCTGCACGAGTTAAAGCTACGTAAAATAAACGACGTTCTTCTTCTAATTCACTTCTGGTACTCATACTCATGGCACTCGGAAACAAATCTTCTTCCATTCCCACAACAAAAACATGCGGGAATTCTAGTCCTTTTGCTAAGTGAATCGTCATCAGCGCTACACGATCTTCATCGGTCGTATCTTTATCTAAATCAGTTGCAAGTGCCACATCTTCCATAAATTCAGATAACGCACCTCTTGCTCCGTCAATTTCTTTTTGTCCTTCAGTAAAATCTTTTATACCGTTTAAGAGCTCTTCAATATTCTGGATTTTTGCCATTCCCTCAGGAGTTGCATCTTTTTTTAATTCCTGAACTAAACCGGTTTTCTTTGCCACATGATCCGTTACGTAAAAAGCATCCTGATTTTGATCAATCACCTGAAAGCTCTGAATCATGGTCACAAAATCTTTTAGCTTATTTTTTGTACCGGTATTCAGTTTCAGATCAATTTTATCAATATTTACCATTACTTCCCAAATCGAACGTTTGTAATGATTTGCTGCAATGGTTAATTTTTCAACAGTTGTATCCCCAATTCCACGAGCAGGATAATTGATAACACGAATCAACGCTTCTTCATCTTTCGGATTAATTACCAAACGCAAATAACACAAAACATCTTTAATTTCTTTACGCTGATAAAAAGATAATCCGCCATAAATTCTATACGGAATATCGCGTTTTCTCAATGCATCTTCCATTGCACGAGACTGTGCATTAGTACGATATAAAATTGCAAAAGCTCCATTATGAAGCTGATTCTGCATTTTTTGTTCAAAAATCGTACTGGCAACAAAACGCCCTTCTTCGGCATCGGTCAAACTTCTGTGAACTTTGATTTTGGGACCAAATTCATTCGCAGTCCAAACCACTTTATCCAGTTTGGTTTTATTATGCTCCATTATGGTATTTGCCGCTTCAACAATATTTCGGGTTGAACGGTAATTTTGCTCCAATCGATACATTACTACCCCTTCATAATCTTTCTGGAAATTCAAAATATTATTAATGTTCGCTCCACGAAATGCGTAAATACTCTGTGCATCATCACCAACAACACAAATATTCTGAAATCTGTCAGATAAAGCCCTTACTATCAAATACTGAGAGTGATTCGTATCCTGGTACTCATCAACCAGAATGTAGCGAAAACGATCTTGATATTTAGCTAAAACTTCTGGAAAACGAGTAAGTAATTCGTTGGTTTTCAACAATAAATCATCAAAATCCATTGCTCCTGCCTTAAAACAACGTTCTACATACTGCTGATAGATTTCTCCTAATCTCGGTCTTTTTGCCATTGCATCGGCTTCAATTAATTCCGGATTATTGAAATAAGCTTTTACAGTAATTAAACTGTTTTTATAACTGGATATGCGGCCTAAAATCTGCTTTGGTTTATAAATATCACGATCCAGCTGCATTTCTTTAATAATCGAAGAAATTAATCTCGCTGAATCCTGAGAATCATAAATTGTGAAATTGGAAGGATATCCTAAATGATCTGATTCCGAACGAAGTATACGCGCAAAGATCGAGTGAAAAGTTCCCATCCAAAGATTTTTTGCCTCAGACGCTCCCACAATATCAGAGATCCTGTGTTTCATTTCACGCGCTGCTTTATTGGTAAAAGTAAGCGACAAAATATTGAATGCATCAACACCCTGCGCCATCAAATAAGCAATTCTAATCGTTAAAACACGGGTTTTTCCCGAACCTGCACCAGCAATAATAATCATTGGCCCGTCTTTTTGCAAAACGGGTTGTCTTTGTGCTTCGTTGAGCTGGTCAATATATTTCTGCATGTAATTTTCTCCTTTTATGCAAAAATAAGAATTTATAAAGTAAGTTCCTAAGATGCTTTTTAAAGGTTCTGAGAGGCTAAGATGCTAAGGTTCTGAGATACTATTTTTTGAAGCCAGACAAAAGGCATTTTATTAAACATGGTTTCCCGCTTTCGGCTATATCTCTCCGTTTCACTGCGAGGATACCGCCTCAATCGGGGCTGGATATAAACAATGGGCTTCTTTTAAATATTTTGAAAGAATTTTAATTTTGATATCATACTTTATTCTCAATTTTTCTTTAAAATCGGAAAAAGAAATAAGTCTGCCAGCTTTTATATCATCATCACCTTTGTGAAGTAATTCAAGAATAACATCATCCTGCAAATCATTTAAAAGATCTTCAGAATTTTCCATAATTTCATTCATTATTGTAGTCTTTATAATTTTAAAATCTCTAATAAATACAAATTAAATTAAAATTTGAATAGCCATTGGTTTTAACCAACGGTTATTCAATAACTTAGAATCTCAGAACCTTAGCATCTTAGCCTCTCAGAACCTTATTTAAAAAACACATCATAAGCGAAGCGAATCAATGTTCCTACAACCACTATTAAAAAGAAAATCCGAATAAAACCATTTCCTTTATTAATTGCCAGTTTTGCGCCAAGCCAGCCGCCAAGACCATTACTTACAGCCATTGGAATTGCAATTGTCCAGATGATTTTCCCTTTTATGATAAACAGACAAATCGAACCGAAATTTGTGGCCAGATTTACCATTTTAGCATTCGCGGAAGCGTGCAGAAAATCGAAACCTAAAAGCGCTATAAAAGCAACCACAAAAAAGCTTCCGGTTCCGGGACCAATAAATCCATCATAAAAGCCAACAATTATACTGATTATAACTGCATATATTATTTGTGTAGTTTCGGAATGATCTTTAGCAACATGCTGTCCAAAGTTTTTCTTGGCGTAAGTATATATAAACAGCAAAGACAAAATCACCAGCAAAAGCGGTTTCATAAAATCATTGCTTACAAGGGTTAAAATAGTAGAACCCAGAAATGCCGAAGGGACTGCTAAACACATCATTATTAAAAGTAATTTCCACTGGATAACAACTTTTTTAAGATATTGAAAAGCTGCAAAAGCTGTTCCGCTGAAAGCCGGTATTTTTAAACTTCCAATAACCGTAGAAACCGGAAGATTTGGTAATAAAATTAAACCCATAGGAGTTTGAATTAATCCGCCGCCGCCAACAATTGCATCAATAAATCCTGCTGCAAAAGCCGCCAAACAAAGAAAAAATATAATATATGAATCCATTAAGAGAAATATTTCTGGTAGTTATAAAAACAAGTCGCAAAAGTAAAGTTTCTAATTTGCTTATTCGTATAAATTTAAAGTGGATTTCTCATCAAAAAGTATATTTTTGCTAAAAAATTAGCCCCAATGGATTTTACAAGAATTATAGAATTAGCCAGTTATACTTTACCTGCAATTGTTACTGGATTTGTAGCGTATAGTTTTTTTGAACTGCACATTAAAAATAACGATAAAAAACGTGCTTTTTTATTGAACAAACAAGCTCATAAAGAATCTCTTCCGATTCGTCTGCAGGCATACGAAAGAATGACTTTGTTTCTAGAACGTATTAATTTGACCAAATTACTAATTAGAGTTACTCCTATTTCGCATGAAAAACACGATTATGAGAACTTTGTAATAGATCAGATCGAACAAGAATTTGAACACAATTTAACGCAGCAAATTTACATGTCTGAAGAATGCTGGTCGATTATTACAACTGCCAAAAACTCTACAATTCAAATGATTCGTAAAGCGGCAATGAGCGACAGAGTTGACAGTGCTGATAAACTTCGCGAAGTTATCCTGAATGATTTATTAGAGAAACAATCCCCAAGCAATGTTGCTTTAAGTTATATTAAAAACGAAGTTGCTGAACTTTGGTAAAATTTAATTTTAGATTGCAGATTTTAGATTATGAGCTTATGAGCAGACAATCTAAAATCTGAAATCTAAAATCTTAAATAATCCTGTTATCGCTCATTACTTCAGATTTATTTTGGGCATACTCGTACCCTTGCTTCCACCATTCTTTCATTATTTCTTTATTAAAAATCAAGGCATTATCCGTTAATTTAGTCGGAGTGTAATATAAGTTAAGTTTAACATCTTTACTGTTTGCCATAAGTTTTCCTATAGCAATATCATGTTTTTCTACCTGATCCAAAGCAATTCTAAATAGATCAATCATTAAAGAAAACGGATTTTTACCAATAACCATTTTGCTTGTATTAACTTCTGTTTCGAGAATAATTACGTCTATTTCTGTTGCGCCGCGGTTGATGGCTTCGCGAATTGGAACCAGACTCGAAAATCCTCCATCGCCATATTCGTAATTGTTTTTTGAAACCAGACTCATAAACGGAACATAATTACTGGAAATCCACGACCATTCACAAAATTCTTCGTAACTGCAGTCTTTAACCGATTTATATTCTGATTCGTTTTTCGTGAAATTGGTCACTGTAATAATAACGTCATTATTCATTTTTTTTAGTTTATTGAAATCAGACAGCGAGAAATTATTCTGAATGTATTTCTTTAAACCTTTGCTTTCGCCAAATGTTCTTTTTCCTTTAAAAAACTGGCGCATAACATTAAAGTGATTAATAGTTACAATGTCTATTCCTTCTTTTACTTTTACCACAAAGGGGCAAATATTAAAGATACTTGACATCGTAACATTCGTATAAACCGAATGTATTTTTTTAATATGACCGAGAGCTAAATGCGGAATAAGTAAACTTCCTGTTGATGTTCCTAAAAACAAATCATATTCATGTTTTTTTTCTTCTATTAAGTACTGTGCAACACCGCCGGCAAATGCGCCTTTACTTCCTCCGCCAGAAATAACTAATGCTCTCATAAATTTTAAGTTGTGAATTATGAGTTATGAGTTTTAAAACTCCTACTCTCTAAACTCGATATTCTCTATAATGATTTTTAATTTTTAATGCCATTTAAGTCAACTCATAACTCAACACCCATAACTTTTTTAACTTTTCTCAGCTAATAAACGGTTTAACTGAAACTGTTCATCGGGGTTCAAATTAGGTAAAATTCTATTAAATGACGCACGCATTTCTGAATTTTTCAATAAACTTCTTATAGAGTCTCTCCCAAATTTGGAGAACTGCCACATGTGGTGTGTTGTAGCATTTACCAGACTGGTTAAAACATCATCATTTATAAATTTAAAAGCAAGGAGTTTTTCTAAAGCATTCTGACGGGTTGCCGCTTCATACCTGGTAGTTGAAAAAGCAGTTAACTCGTTAATAAGTGCCTGCGGATTCTCACTATAATCTGTTGTAGACAACGCAAGAGACAGCCATAAAGTCCTCAGGTTATAATCGTTAAAACCAATCCAGTTTTTGGATTTATCCAGATATTCTGTTCTATGATCCGGGAAATTTTTCCATAAATAAAACAATGCAATTTCTTGCGTCTGATAGGATTTATCATTGAGCAGCGTTTCATATTCTGTTCTAAAATCTTCCGGAATTTTAGATAACGATCCTGCTAATGTCTGGCGCAATTGAATATTATTTTGATGCAGGGCTTTTAAAAGTAATTCTTTTTTATCTTCATATTTCTCATTCTGCAATTGCGAAATAATGGCTTCTTTTACTGAATAATGAATATTTGAATCCAAGGTTTTAGTAAAAAAATTTATTTTTTCGTTTAAAGGTGTTTTCTTCAGTTTGTCGACTTCCAAACGTACTTTAACTGCTTGGTTTTTACTCAATAAAGCGTTAGCTGTCGGTGTATCAAAAACGGTAGATTCTAACCAGTTTTTTTGAAACTGAACCAAATCAAAGTCGGAAACCTGTTTGATTTCGTCGAAGAAATTCTGCGTATTTACATTTTTAAAAGCGTATTTATTCAAATAACTTTTTACGGCTTTTTTGAAAGCTTTATCGCCAATTGATTCATGCAAAACAAAAAGTGCCCATGCCCCTTTTTCATAAAAAGTTAACGAACTCGCTTTTGCATTTAAAACCGGAATTGTATCTGTTCTTGAAGCAAATTTTATCTGCTGTGCTGTATCGTAAAGTTTTGCATAAAAATAATCGTCTCCAAAAATATCTCTTTCGGCCAATAAAGCATAATAGGTTGCAAAACCTTCCTGAAGCCAGTGATGCGTGCTGCTTTCAGCTGTAATTAAATCCCCAAACCAGTGATGTGCCAGTTCATGTGCATCCACATTGGTATAATTTCGGTCGACAAAACCAATATTATCCACGACATAACGTGTTGTAAAAAGTGTTGTAGTTGTGTTTTCCATTCCGCCGTATAAGAAATCCCGAACCGGAATCTGCCTGAAAACTTTCCATGGATATTTTACGCCAATTTCTTTTTCCAAAAAATCAAAAATTCGTTTAGAATAACGATAGGTTGGTTCAAAACTGGACGCATCTTTGTGCTCAATATAATATTCTAACGGAATTTTAGATTTTGATGAAAATTGTTTTTTGTCATATTTGCCTACTGAAAGTACCAATAAATAAGAACTCATCGGATTTTCCATTTGATACTGCCAATGTACTACGTTGTTTTTTTCGGTTTTGCTTTTTAAAACTCCGTTTGAAACAACCTGATATTCTTTTTTATAAGTAATTCCGAGATTAAAAATCACTTTTTCGTTAACATCATCAAAGCTTGGAAACCAATTGCTTGTATATCGCCCTTGTCCCTGTGTCCAGATTTGAATATCATTATTTTCAACAGGAACGAAATATAAAGCCTGTTTTGGTTTTGCATTATATTTAAAAGTTAAATGATTATTTCCTTTCTGAAAATTATTAATAATTTGTAATTCCTTGCCTGTGTTAACAAAAACGACATCTTTACCATCAAGCTGAACATTGGTAAACTGCATGTTTTTGGCGTCGATTTTAATCGTATCGATTGGCTGCAAAACATCAAAATTGTAATCGACCTGTCCGTAAATTATTTTTTGGGAATCAATTATATTTAATTCTCCCGAAACAGATTTAAAATCAACATATTTAGTTTGTTGGGCAAAAACGAAGGTTGTTATAAAAAAGAGAATATATTTCATTACATTATTGTGTTTATAGAATCTGTTTCCCAAGATATTGGATTATTTTTAATGTAATCATAAATTGTTTCAAATGTTTTGTAATTTCTAACAATATGGTCGTGATAATTTTGCTGCCAAATTGATTCTAAACCGTTTATTTGTTTGGTTGTAACCGATTTAAAAATAGCAACAAAAGATGAAATAGAATTTGATTTACGAGAAAATTTCGGCAAAGATTGATTGTTTTGCGATTTAGATAACGATTCGTTCTGTAGAGACGTCTCCGCAACGTTTATCGACATGGTTTGTCCGTTTTTTGTTTTGTCAGTTATTGCGGATATGCTTGACGGAGACGCACTGCGGTGCGTCTCTACGATATTTGATGGATTAATATGCGATTGGTTAATATGGGGCGTAATAATATTTAACAATTCGATTTTAGACAACGATTGGTTCTGTAGAGACGCACCGCAGTGCGTCTCCGCAACGTTTATCGACATTGTTTGTGCATTTTGTGTTTTGTCAATTGTTGCGGATATGCTGGACGAAGACGCACTGCGGTGCGTCTCTACAATATTTGATGGATTAATATACGATGGGTTAATGTGCGATGGATTAATATGCAGCGTGGTAATATTTGATGATTCAATTTTTGAATCAATATTTTGCTGAATTTCAATTAATAAATGAACATGATTGGGCATAACAACCCAATTATGAAAAAACCAGTTTTTTCGAATTTTTATCGATTTTAAAAGTTCATTCTCTACAATTTTTCCATTTTCATTTAGGATCATTTTACCCTCATCAATGCTCCCAAAAATACATTCTCTGTTTTTTGTAACCATTGTGATAAAATAAAGAGCTTCACTAGAATAATCCCAGTTTCTTAATCGGTTAGATTCAACTTTTAATTTTTCTTTATATAATGTCATTTTTTGGCGTATAAGATTTCAAAGTTACAAAGGTTTCATTTACAAATCGAATGAAATTTGTAAGTTTACCAAACAAAAAAATACCAACGTGCCAACACCTAAAAAAGCCTTATTTAACTGGAGCAGCGGAAAAGATTCTGCTTTGACTTTATATAAAATCCTTCAAAATCCTGATTACAAAATTGAGTATTTGCTAACCAGTGTAAATCAGCAGTTTCAGCGGATTTCGATGCATGGCGTTCGCGTAGAACTTTTAAAAGCTCAGGCAGAAAGCATCAATATTCCGCTGAAAATCATGGAAATTCCGGAAATGCCAACAATGGAAGTCTATGAAAATGTGATGACCAAAACTTTGACAGAACTGAAAAATGAAGGCATTACTCATTCTGTTTTTGGTGATATTTTTCTGGAAGATTTACGAAAATACCGTGAAGAACAATTGGCAAAAATAGGTTTTCAGGGTGTTTTTCCCATTTGGAAAATTCCTTCCTTAGCGTTAATTCAGGAATTTATTTCTCTTGGATTTAAAACAATTGTGGTTTGTGTAAATGAAAAATATTTAGACAAAAGTTTTGTGGGCCGAATTATCGATCAGGATTTTATAAAAGATTTACCGGAAAATGTAGATGTCTGCGGTGAAAATGGTGAATTTCATACTTTTACTTTTGATGGGCCAATTTTTTCAAAACCCGTAAATTTTGAAATTGGCGAAATTGTTTATCGAAAATATCAAAACCCGGCAAATCAGGATTCATCGAATAAAGCCTGTGATACAAATGCTTCTGATGCTTTTGATTATGGATTCTGGTACTGCGATCTTATTTAATTATTTCGATTTAAAAAGTAATATGTCATTAAAAGAAACAGAAGAAGTTAATAAGGTTCTGCATTTTTTGGAACAAATTGGGATTGTTGTCATTGAAAAAGAATTAGGCCAGACTTTTTTACCGGGATTAGATTTAGGCCCCAACTGCATTTTTATTGATTACAATACATTAATCTATCCCGGAGATATTCTGCATGAAGCGGGACATTTAGCCGTAACAGCTTCTGTAGAAAGAAAATTGATAGGTACTGATGAAATTTCTGTCGACTGGCCAACACAAGGTGAAGAAATGGCAGCTATTTTATGGTCGTTTGCTGCATCGAAGTATTTGAATCTGCCATTGGATTTTGTATTTCATCCAGACGGATATAAAAATGATGCTGACTGGCTGATTTCAAATTTCAACAGCGAAAATTACATTGGATTGCCAATTCTGGAATGGATGGGTTTATGTCTTGGAAATGAACGTTCAGCCAAAGAAGGAAAACCTGCTTTTCCGGTAATGCTAAAATGGATGCGGGATTAATTGCTATTCTTCATACATTTTCAGTAAGTTGGTAATTGTATTCAGGTTTCGCATTGTTCCTGTAATATTTAGTTTTTTCTCAATATATTTTAGTTCCAGTCTTGTTTTTCCTGCTCCGATATCATATTTGATAAAAATCCTGTTTTCGTCTATACTTGCTTCGTCCGGTTTAAACTGACTGATTTTTAAATCGTGTATACTCTCTTTTTTCAAAGCCATTGAAACAAAAACAACATACAGTTTTTTAATATCGATGCCTTTTTCTTTCAAATAAGGATTGTTAGAAAAACACAATTCTAAATCTTTTTTTGAAATTACAATTGCCGGAACTTCATGACCAAAAACCTTAAAGATTTCCTGCTTAATCATAAAACCAACTTTTGCCGCATCTTCTTCGCTGTCTACAAAAACATTTCCGGACTGTAAATACGTGCGGACATTTTGAAAACCAATATTTTCAAGCATTGTTTTCAAAGCATCCATTTTTATCATGTTATGGCCGGATACATTAATACCGCGAAGAAGTGCTAAATGTGTTGTCATTGTTTAAATTTTATTCAAAGATAAATATTCATTTTATGATTGCAGAATTAATCTTCGTCATCCCCAATTTCAATATCAAATCTGGTTAAAAATTCATTTAATTGCTTTTTATATCTGGTTTTTGCTTCGTTTACGATCACTTCTGCTTCTTCATTAGACTCTATTGCATCCAGATTAAATTCTTTTTTAACCCATTTTGAAAATTCTTCCTTATTTTCATTTTCGTGATAATATTCCTCGTCTTTGTAGAAATAAGCGTTATCAAAATCAACAGAAATCTCTGTGTCTACTGTCAGGAGCTGGATTAATTTTCGTGTATTTTCTGCCACAACATGAATTCCGCCTTCGTCACCAAAAACTACTATCGGGCATTTATTCAAATCATTATCAATAAGCCAGTATGCATAAGAACTTCCTGAACCGTTTGCTCCCGCAAATTCAATAAAACTATTGTAAAATTCTTCTTCCTCAGACCAGGTTTTTATCCCTGTTTTTTCATTAATTAAAAGAAGTCCAAAACATTCAGAATATGTTTCTGATCCGTATTTTTGATCAAATTCGTATAATTTTATTAAATCTTCCGGTATTGCACTGCCATTAAACTGAACTGCAAATTCTTCTAATGAAAAATTATTATTGTATTCTTCATATTCATTGGCATTATCTTCATTTTCGTTTTCTTCTTCAGAAACATATGCAGTAAGGATTTCAAAAGTTTTTATCGCTGCGGCTTTGACACAGTAAAGTTCAATTCCGGGTGCAGTTTCATCATTCATCCATTGGTATTTAGGATCTCCGTCTTCATCAAGATATTCTAAAATGAGGGTAATTTCCTGATCGTCATGACACCATAAAGATCTTATTCTAATGCTAAATCCATTTGAAATTTCTTCAGAAATCTGACTGTATTTTTTTCCTTCGTAATCAAAAGGAATAAACGAATATGTAGTACCTGAAATATATTTAATGAGTCTGCCATTATCTTTTACATCTTCATGGTCAGATAAAACTTTAACCATCTCTATAAACTGATCCCGAAAATTAGTATACGAATACTTTTCTGTTTTATCATAATCAATGATGGAAAGCCCTTCTTTAAAAACATCATAATAATTATTCCCTAAAACTTCTGTTCCGCTGCCTGAATGTTCAATAAAAGAGTCATTAACAATATCTGATAATTTATGAGTCGACGGAAAATAGTTTTCGACTGTTATTACAGCTCCATCCGCGTCACTAACATTACTGCAAATCATCACATCAGGCCTGTTGATATTCACTATTGCCTGAACATCTGTAAAACGTTCAAAATGCATCAGCATATCATCACTATAAATCAACCAGGCTGTAATATCGCCTTTTACAAAAAGTTCTCCATGATTGTATTCTCCTAAGAGTGCATCACATTTTAAGCCGCCGCCTAAATAATGTACATTTCCAAATAATGTAATATTAAACGTAGTTGTTTCTCCTAAGACAATTAACGCAGGCGAATTATCCGTATCAAAAGAGGTGATAAATTTTGTAACATTGAGGTTTCCTTTAAAGATAAATCCTAAAATAAAGACATCAGGATGCTGCTCTGTACTGAATTCCATTTCAAATGATTCCAGTTCAACATCTTCTTCTGCTAAAAGGAAAACCGGATTTTCTTCATAATCCGGAAAACGCCAGGTATCTTCAAAAACATTGTAGATTTTTTCACCATTAAAATTGGTCAGATCGCCAATAATACTGTGGGCTTCGTGTCGGTTAATAACCTTAAATGTAATACCTGCAAACTCTAAAGTCTCAAATGGATTTTTTTCTTCTTTACTCATTTTTAAGTGGCCTATATTTCAACAAATCTAATAAATAAGTTTATTTATTAAAACAATACTGACTTTATAAAAACGTAAAAATGTTCAACGCCAATGTTATTTATAAGCTAAAAGTCTGATCATTCTTTTTTGCTGAATACTTTAGTTTGTATTGTGAATCAGATAAATTTTGTCTTGAAGCAATTTTAATTTGCGTATAATCAAGTCTATATTCTCTTAAACAACGTTTAATAGCACTAATACCTATTTCTTCATCAACGACGAGACAAAAAATATTCAGTACAAATTTTTTAGGATCTGCAGCTGACTGTCCCATATCAAAACCATCAACCGCTCCTAAGCCTTTCCATCCAAGTTCTTCATTTAAGTATTCTGTAACTTTATCTTTGAGCCAACAGTCGCGAGTATTTCCTTTTAAACTTTTCATTTTGTATTGAACAACTAACCAATATAATTTATCATCTAAAAATTCTGTAAATCCAACATTTTTAAATCGTTGACCAAAATAATCATCTGATTTTTTCAAATCGTCGGATAAAACAATGTTTAAAGTCTTACCTGTTTTGCCAACTATTCCTGTATGAATTATTGCTTTGTTGGAATCTATCCAATATTCAGCATATAATATTTTGCCGGATGAATCAATTTTATAAAGTTTCTTCATTTTAATTCAATAAAAATAATTATTTTTCTTACAAATATATTATAAAATAAAACATGATATTCATTAAAAAGTTGAAATAAAATAAGCTTTAATCAACATTAGAAATATTTTAATTTTGAAAAACTGATCTATTTTCAAAATACCTAACAAAAAACTATCTTCGCTTTCCAAAATTCATCAACATCAAAAATCTAAAATCAACAATCTAAAATTTCTCCATGTCTAATAATCTCCTAGAAACCCCAATCGAATACCTAAAAGGTGTTGGTCCCAGCCGTGGTCAGCTTCTTCGTAAGGAATTGGGAATTCATAAATATGGAGATTTAGTCAATTTTTTTCCCAATCGGTATATCGACAGAACCCGTTATTATAAGATTAACGAACTGCAAAATACAGGAACTGAGGTCCAGATTATTGGAAAAATTATTAATATAAAAACAGTCGAATTTGCCAAAAACAAAAAACGATTGGTTGCAAGTTTTGTTGATGATACTGGAATGATTGAACTGAACTGGTTTCAGGGACACAAGTGGATTCGCGAAAGTTTAAAATTAAATGAACCGCTTGTAATTTTTGGAAAATGTTCTTTGTATGGAAGCCAGTTTAGTATGGCGCATCCGGAAATTGAATTGCTGAGCGAACACGAAAAAAGTCTTCGATCTGCAATGCAGCCTGTTTATCCTTCGACGGAAACGCTCACCAACCGCGGCATTTCAAACAGAACGATCAATAAAATGATGGAACAATTATTTATTGAAACTCAGGCGTTGTTTACAGAAACTTTTCCGGCGTATTTAATTGAAGAATTAAAGCTGATTTCTAAAAGAGCCGCTTTATTCAATATACATTTTCCAAAAAGTGCTGATGCTTTGGCGAAAGCCCAATTTCGCTTAAAATTTGAAGAACTGTTCTTTATTCAGCTGCAGCTGATCACAAAAAATTTAATTCGGAAACATAAAATAAAAGGCCATCCGTTTACTAAAGTGGGTGAACTTTTTAATGAGTTTTATCAAAATCACCTTCCGTTTGATCTTACAAATGCCCAAAAAAGAGTGATTAAGGAAATCCGCTCAGATATGGGAAGCAACGCCCAAATGAACCGGTTACTTCAGGGAGATGTTGGTTCGGGAAAAACTATTGTGGGTTTTATGAGTATGCTTTTGGCTATCGATAACGGTTTTCAGGCGTGTTTAATGGCACCTACGGAAATTTTGGCCAATCAGCATTTTATAGGATTATCTGAATTTGCGAATACATTAAATATCAGTATAAAAATATTAACCGGCTCTACTAAAACTTCTGAAAGAAGAATTATTCATGAAGACCTGGAAAATGGAAACCTGCAGATATTAATCGGCACTCATGCTTTATTAGAAGATAAGGTGAAATTTCAGAATTTAGGTTTAGCCATTATTGATGAACAGCATCGTTTTGGTGTTGAACAAAGATCAAAATTGTGGAAAAAAAATGATATTCCGCCACATGTTTTAGTCATGACTGCAACGCCAATTCCGAGAACTTTGGCCATGAGTTTATATGGTGATTTAGATGTTTCTGTAATTGATGAATTGCCGCCGGGAAGAAAACCAATTGAAACCGCACACCGTTTTGACACTAACCGATTAAAAGTATGGAAATTCCTTCGCGATGAAATTGCAAAAGGAAGGCAGATTTATATCGTTTATCCTTTAATTCAGGAATCTGAAAAAATGGATTATAAGGATTTGATGGATGGTTACGAAAGTATTTCGAGAGATTTTCCGCTTCCGCAATATTCAATTTCTATTGTACATGGAAAAATGAAACCCGCTGATAAAGATGCCGAAATGAAACGTTTTTCTGAAGGCAAAACGAATATTATGGTTGCCACAACAGTAATTGAAGTTGGTGTAAATGTTCCAAATGCCAGTGTGATGATTATCGAAAGTGCTGAGCGTTTTGGTTTATCGCAGCTTCACCAGTTACGCGGCCGTGTAGGACGCGGTGCTGAACAGAGTTATTGCATTTTAATGACCAGTCACAAATTAAGTGCCGACAGTAAAACCCGAATGGAAACTATGGTACGAACCAATGACGGTTTTGAAATCGCCGAAGTGGACCTTAAACTCCGCGGTCCCGGAGATTTAATGGGTACTCAGCAAAGTGGTGTTTTAAATCTGCAGATTGCAGATATTGTACGCGATCGTGATATTTTATCCTTAGCCAGAAATTATGCCCTGAAAGTTTTAAAAGAAGATGCCTCTCTCCAAAAACCAGAACACGCAATTCTAAAAGCCGTTTTCATAGAATTAACCAAGAAGAAGAATATTTGGAATTATATATCTTAAAAAAGACTCTAAGAGGCTGAGATACTTTTTTAAAGTTCAAGATATTAAAAATTAAAAACTTAGAATCTAAGCAACTCAGAATCTCAGAATCTTAAAAAAAAAATACTTCACTGCATCTCTAACTTTTTTATGAGTTATAATATTCAGGCGATTAGATTTGTTGGGGGGCAAATTATGTAATGAATATTAGGCTGACGCAATGAAGCATAATTTATTTTTTAATTTTATTTTTTAGAAGGTGTTTTTTCAAACAAACCGCTGAATAAGCCTTTGCTTACTTTATTTTTGTCGTCTTTTCCGGTTGTAATTAAATGGTCGATGTATTCCATGTAAGTTTTTTTGCGTTCTTCTAAAAAACCGATAAGATATTCTTCTGAAGCAATGATTCCGCTGGCTTCTTCAATTTGCAAAAGCTTTTTATACAGGGGTTCTATAAATTTTGTAATAATAGGTTCCGGAACAGATTTTCTGGTTCCGAAATAGCCCACTATATCACCGTCGGTATCAGCAATTATTTTAAAATCGGTTACAACCCAGTAATAACGACCTGTTTTGGCCATATTTTTTATAATTACATGAATATTTTCACTTGATTTTATGCTATCCCACAAGAATTTAAAAATTACTTTAGGCATATCAGGATGCCTCACAATATTATGAGGCTGTCCTACAAGTTCAAATTCATCATATCCGGAAACGTCTATAAAGTCTTCGTTGGCATACAGAATGGTTCCATTTTTGTCTGTTTTGCTGAGTAAAATTTTATTTTTATTCCAGTCGACTTCTCTTTCTGACGGTGTTGGGCGATTAAATCTCGTATCCATATATTTTTGCTGCTAATTAATAAACGATGGGGTTCTGCGTTTAATTTTTTTGGAAGTTGGGTTTCATTCTGTTTAAGTTCTGGAATTAGTTGATTTTACATGAATATCATTCACCAAATCATCTATTTTTTTTGCACTTTCTCTCATCATGTCTAAATACGTCAGCAGTTTATCATTATCAGTATGTCCTTTAGAAACATCAATTAGTTTTAATACTGAATTTACCGGAAGTTTTAAATCTAAAGTTGTCCTGTGCACAAAGTCATTATACTCTTTTGTAGCCGACATTGAACTGTATTTTGCCGAGGCCAGTTTCATGTTTTCCAATTCGTATTCATCAGAAATTTTAGAAATATGATTGTGGCTGTGTTCTTTAAAATAATACGCCCAATAACCATTCATAAAAAATACAACTGCGGCTAATACAGTATGGATTATAAGGGTTTCCAAATCAAAATTTACCTGCGAAAAATATACCTGAAGTCCGTTTGCATCATTATATACAAAATTTTGGAGGTAAGCCAAACCAGCGTGATGTATTATAACCAAAAGAGTTAACGGAATCTGCAGTTTCCAGTTTTGATAAATGATAAGAATAGTACTGGCAATGAAAACTGTAAAATGCATTTCGAATAAACCATGCATCTGATAAATGTACTGCGCCATAAAAATAGCCAGAACGACTGATAAAACGTATTGGTAAAATTTAGAATTCTTAATAAAAAACTTTGCAGAATAATACGCCAAAAGATTCAGTGTTCCTACTCCTACTCCAATTTCGAAAGTATCATATTTAAACGATAATCCGATTCCGAGAAGAAAATAAACTGCAAGAACATAATTAATAATACTATCTGATTTTTGTGTCATAGTCGACATAAAACTGTGCAGGTAATCTTGCTCATTCAGGCTGGCTTTTGTTTTCATAGGTTAAAAATTTAAAGTTAGAGATAGATTTTATTTAGTGCAATTTGGTAATGAACATCCGTAAGCTCTGAGAGCTAAAGCATTAAATGAGGGCGAAAATTTTTGTTTTAACAGTGCTTCAATTGCCATTTGGGCATAATTACTGTCAGCATCTGTGCAATATCTTGTTTTATTGTAATTACCACGATAATATAAATTATGACCGGCGTCTAAAAGAACAGCCTGCGGAGTCGAGATGACACCGCATTTTTGAGCAATACCTTCGTCAAAATAAACAGGAACACTCGCTCCGAATTTCTGCTGAATTTCTGCTATGGAAAAAGTTTTCTTTTTGTTTAAAACCACAATTTTAAAATTTACTTTATCTCCATATTTTTTTATTAAAGTACTCACATGAGGAACATTAAATCTTGAGCATGGACAATCCGGATTAAAAAAATGGAAGAAAACAGGTTTGTTATCGAATGCACAGCATTGTGACAAATCGACTTTGGAGCCCATAGCGACTGCCTGATAATTTTTCGGGATTGGGGTTGGAAGACTATATTTAAATTCGTTCTGCCAGAACAGAAAACCTATTGAAAAAAGTAATAATGCAAACCATAAAGTTAAGAGTATCGTTTTCTTCATAATATATTTTTTAGTAATTAAGAACAAAAATCATAAACACTTGTTAATATAATTATTAATTATTTCTTTTAAAAAACCCAAAAAACTACACCTAAATTATTATTTTAACTATAAATCCTACACTATTTTATTGCAAATACTAGAAGATTGGTCATTTTGTTTAACATAGTAATGTTACAAATAAATTCGATAAACTGCAAAAAAAATCGGACAAAATGCAAAAATAATAAAATCGAAATGCAAATGATTTAAATTTAGATTTAGAAATTCGTTTCCTGAATTCCAAAATAAAATGTATTATGCTGATTTTTAACTATATACATTTACAATATTGATTTGTTAAAAAATATTAACTGCTCTTTAAACCTTTTATCAAATTCAAAGTCTAACCGCAAACTTTTTGCGACTATATACAGGATATTTGGCTTTTGAAATAATTGTAAGCCAAGTGTTAAATAAAAGCTAACGCCTTTTGGTTTCAGTACAAAAAGTTAAATTTGTCAGTTACAAAAACATACACCCAAAAAACATTCACCTAATTTTTTATGAAATTAAAACATCTAATCTACGCCTTGATAATCATCGTTTTAGGAGGTTTTATTACCTACAGGATAATATCCAATAAAAGTAAAAACGACGAATCGAAAAAATTTGGCGACAAAGACAAACCAACAACAGTAACCGGAATTGTAGTAAAAACTTCAACCTTTGATAATAATTTATCTTTATCAGGTTCTATCGAAGCAAATGAACAAATCGAAATTCATAGTGAAGTTTCCGGAATTGTTGAAGGAATTTATTTTAATGAAGGAACTTATGTGAATAAAGGTCAGGTGCTTTTTAAAGTAAATGACATTGAATTGAAAGCGCAATTAAGACAAGCGGTTACTAAAGAAAATTTAGCCGCGGAAAACGATAGAAGAGCAAAATTATTACTTCAAAAAGAAGCCATAAGCCAGGAAGAAGCAGATGTCGCAAAAGCAGATTATGCATCGGCGCAGGCTCAAAGCCAATTAATTAGAGCTCAAATATCTAAAACTTCTGTAAAAGCACCTTTTTCAGGAAAAGTAGGTTTACGTTCCATTTCACCGGGAACTTACATTACACCAACAGTTGTCGTAGCAAAATTGGTAAATACAGGAAAATTAAAAATTACATTTTCAATTCCTGAAAAATATGCTGCGCAGGTACAATCCGGTTCAATAATTGATTTTACAGTTTCAGGATCTGATAAAACATACAATGCCAAAATTTATGCAATCGAACCTGAAATCGCTGTAGCAACACGTACTTTACAGATTCGCGCTATAGCAGATAATACAGACGGGAAACTGTTTCCAGGAACTTTTGCCGATGTAAAATTACCATTAAACATTATTAAAGATGCAATCGTTGTGCCTTCAGAAGCAATTGTTCCGGTTCAGAGCGGTAAAAAAGTATATATCGCCAATATGGGCAAAGCCAAAGAAATAATGGTTGATGCAGCAACGAGAACAGATGCTTCTATTTTGATATTATCAGGATTAAAAGCCGGAGATACTTTAATTACAAGTGGCGTAATGTCATTAAAAGACGAAGCTCCAATTAAAGTTAAAGTTAAATAGTCATAAAGTCGAAAGTCCTAAAGTCCAAAGTCATAAGACTTGAATATAGATTTAAAGATGGCGGTAAGATTTAGCAATAAATCTTAAATCTAAAATCAACAATCTAAAATCTAAAATCACAAATGAGTTTATCAACCACAAGTATAAGAAGACCCGTTTTAACCATTGTACTGAATTTATTAATCATATTATTCGGTTTTATTGGTTATACATTTTTGGGTGTTCGGGAATTTCCTTCTATTGATCCGGCGCAGGTTTCCATCAGAACCAATTATACCGGAGCAAATGCTGATATTATCGAATCGCAGATTACAGAACCTCTTGAAAAAGCTGTAAATGCTATTGACGGAATACGAAATATCACTTCTTCCAGTAATCAGGGAAGCAGCAACATTACAATCGAGTTTAATCTTGATAAAGATTTAGAAGAAGCCGCAAATGACGTTCGTGACAAAGTTTCACAAGCTGTTAGAAATTTGCCGCAGGATATTGATGCACCACCGGTAGTATCTAAAGCAGATGCCGACAGCGAATCTATTATTTCGATGACGGTTCAGAGTGATACCAGAAGTTCTTTAGAATTAAGTGATTATGCCGAAAATGTTATTTCACAGCGTTTAGAAACTATTCCCGGAGTAAGCGGTGTCCAGATTTGGGGACAAAAACGCTATGCTATGCGTTTGTGGATTGATCCTGTAAAATTAAACGCTTATAATTGTACGGTTTCGGATGTGCGTAATGCTTTAAATGCACAAAATGTAGAGCTGCCTTCTGGAAAACTAACAGGAAACAACACCGAACTGACGGTAAAAACAATTGGAAACCTTTCTAAACCGGAGGAATTTAACAATATAATCATTCGTACCGACGGAGATAAAATTGTTCGCTTCAGCGATGTGGGCGGTGCTGAATTAGGGCCGGAAAATATAGAAACTTCGTTAATGTCTTCGGGACTTCCTATGATTGGTCTGGCAATTGTACCAATGCCGGGAGCCAATTATTTGGATATTTCATCAGAATTTTACAAAAAATACGATGCTTTAAAAAAGGATCTGCCAAAAGATATCAAACTTAATATTGCATTAGACAATACACAATTCGTAAAAAAATCAGTATTGGAAGTTGCCGAAACTTTAGGAATTTCAATTGTATTGGTTATTATCATTATTTACTTATTTTTCAGGGACTGGGCAATCGCATTCAGACCTTTAATTGACATTCCGGTATCTTTAATTGCTACATTTTTTATTATGTGGCTTTTTGGGTTCTCCATAAATGTATTGACTTTATTGGCAATTGTTTTGGCAACAGGTTTAGTTGTAGATGATGGAATCGTTGTAACAGAAAACATCTTTAAAAAAGTCGAAGAAGGAATGTCGCCAATCGAAGCTGCGATTAAAGGTTCTAATGAGATTTTCTATGCTGTAATTTCGATTTCCGTGACACTTGCTGCGGTATTTTTACCCGTAATCTTCTTAGAAGGTTTCGTCGGCCGTCTTTTTAGGGAATTTGGTGTTGTCATTGGTGCAGCCGTATTAATCTCTGCCTTTGTTTCACTGACGTTAACGCCAATGCTGAATGCTTATTTGATGAAAGGCGGTGAACAAAAAAAATCAAAATTCTACGAAAAAACAGAGCCGTTTTTTGAAAAATTAAACAGCGGTTATGCCGATGCCCTGAACAAGTTTATGGACAAAAAATGGATTAGTTTTCCTATTTTGATTGTCTGTTTTGGATTGATTTATTTATTCTTTACCATTCTTCCAAAAGAAACCGCACCTTATGACGACAGAAGTTCTGTAACTATGCGTATGACAACACCTGAAGGATCTTCATACGAATACACCAATCGTTTTATGCAGGAAATATCACAATTGGTAGATGATTCTATTCCGGAGAAAAAAGTGAGTTTAGTCATTACAGCCGGAGGTTCGGGAGGTTCTGCAACCAATTCCGGTTTTATCAGGCTTTCGTTAAAAGAACCGGATGAAAGAGAAAGATCTCAAAAGGATATTGCTGAAAAATTATCGAAGTGGACTAAAAAATACCCAAATGCCAAAACATCTGTAATTCAGCAGCCTACAATTGCAGTTAACAGACGTGGAGGTTTGCCAATTCAGTATATTATTCAGGCGCCTACTTTTGAAAAACTAAGAGAAAAAATTCCTGTTTTTATGGAAGAAGTGGGTAAAAGCGACGTTTTTTCTACAACCGATGTTAATTTAAAATTCAACAAACCTGAAATCAACGTAAGCATTGACCGTGCTAAGGCAGAAAGTTTAGGTATTTCTATTATTGACATTGCACAGACTTTACAGCTTTCGTTAAGCGGACAGCGTTTTGGATATTTTATTAAAAACGGAAAACAATATCAGGTTATTGGTCAGTTTGATCAAAAAGACAGATCGAAACCTTTGGATTTAACTTCGATGTTTGTGAAAAACAAAAATGGAGAATTAATTCAGATGGACAATGTTGTAAATGTCGTCGAGCAGAGTAATCCTCCGCAATTGTACCACAACAACCGTTATATGTCGGCAACTGTTTCTGCAGGTTTAGCGCCCGGAAAAAGTATCAGCGATGGTATTGAGGAAATGGACAGGATTAAAGCCAAAGTTTTAAATGAAAGTTTTACAACAGATTTAAGTGGAGAATCGCGAGATTTTGTCGAAAGCAGTTCGAATACTTCTTTCGCATTTGGATTGGCATTATTGCTGATTTTTCTGATACTTGCGGCTCAGTTTGAAAGTTTTATCGATCCGTTTATTATCATTTTAACGGTGCCAATGGCGGTTGCGGGAGCTTTATTTTCGCTTTGGCTGTTCAATCAGACATGGAATATTTTCAGTCAGATTGGTACGGTAATGCTTATTGGTCTGGTGACTAAAAACGGTATTTTGATTGTCGAATTTGCAAATCAGCTGCGAGAACAGGGCAAACCGAAAATGGAAGCCATTCTTGAAGCTTCAGAAGCACGTTTACGTCCAATTTTAATGACGAGTTTAGCCATAGCATTAGGTGCATTGCCAATTGCGCTGTCTCTTGGTGCGGCTTCTACCAGTAGAATTGGTATGGGAGTTGTAATTGTTGGAGGAACTATTTTCTCACTTGCTCTGACACTTTTTGTAATTCCGGCTATTTATTTTATGTGGTCAAAAGCCAGAAAACATTATCCTGAATTTGATCGTATTGACGAATACGAAAAAGAAAGTAAATAAAAATATCAGCCCCGAGTTCACAAATTCATTACTTTAATTCGTGAATTCCGGGCAAAAGAAATACAATATGAATATTAAAAATTTATACTGCACTTTAATAGTCCTCTTCTTCTGCATTATCAAAACAAATGCACAAGAAGTTTTAACTATTGAAGAAGCAATGAAAATTGCTTTAGAAAACAATTTTGAAATTAAAATTGCCAAAAACAACTCCGCAATAAGCGAAACAAATGTGAGTGTTGGAAATGCCGGCATTCTGCCAAAAGCCACAGCTTCTATTGTTGATAATAATAGTGTGACAAACTCAACACAGGTGCGTCAGGACGGAACATCGACGACTTTAAACAATGCCAAAAACAACAGTTTAAACTATGGAGTTAGTTTGGGTTGGACAGTTTTTGACGGAATGAGAATGTTCGCCAGATACGATCAGTTAAAAGAACTTCAAAAACTGGGCGATTCTGAATTAAAAAGAACAATTCTGGCAAAAATCGGTCAGGTCAATTCTGCTTATTACGATTTGGTACAGCAGCAGCAGCAATTGGCGGCTTTAGATACTACAATTGTCATTTCCAGACAAAGATTAGAATTGGCACAAAACCGTTTTACAATTGGTAAAGCATCAAAACTGGAAGTTTTAAATGCACAAGTCGATTTAAATTCAGATCAGGTTGCTTTGTTAAGACAAAAGGAATCTTATGCAAACTCTAAGATATTATTAAACCAATATTTGGCGCGCGATCCAAAAATAAATTTCACAGTAACAGATGTAGTTACGGTTGATGATAAACTGGTTTTAGCTGATTTATTAGATTTAGCTCAAAAACAAAATCCGGCGTTAGAATCTCAAATCATCAACAAACGTATTGCAGAATTACAGCTTAAACAAGTAAAAGCAAACCGATATCCAATTGTAAATTTAACTTCAGGTTATAATTTTGCAGAAAGCCAGTCGAGTTTAGGATTTACGAGCGAGAACTCATCAAAAGGATTTACTTATGGTTTTAATGCTTCTATGAACATTTTTGACGGCTTTAATCAGAATCGAAATGAAAAAGTAGCGAAACTCCAGATTGAGAATTCTCAAATCGCCATTGAACAGCAAAGTTTAATTTTAAACACACAGCTTAATACCGCTTTCCAAACCTATTTAACCAATTTAGAGTTAATTGATTTAGAAGAAAGTAACGAAGCAATTGCCAGACAAAATTTAGAAATCACTTTAGATAAATTCAGAATCGGGACTATCACCACTATTGATTTCAGAACGGCTCAGCTGAATTACGTAAACGCAAAAGTCCGTTACAGCAACGCGCAGTACGAAGCAAAATTGTCTGAAATTGCCTTAAAAGAATTAGCTGGAAATATTAATTTTTAAACTAAATTTGTTTTAAAACAAACTTAGATGATTTCGTACAATACCAAAGACTGGTTTACTTTTATATTTCATTTTCATAAATCCGATACTGTTAGACAGTTATTCCCAATAATGGTTGCTATTGGTATATACGCTGCAGCCCTTGGTTATCTGGAAGTTGAATATTTTAAATTTGAAAAAAATCATTACATCCACAACATTCCGATCATGCACGGAATGCTGGGTTTTGTCATTTCATTGTTACTTGTTTTTAGAACAAATACGGCTTATGACCGCTGGTGGGAAGGTCGAAAACTCTGGGGAGGTCTTGTAAACAGCAGCCGCAATCTTGCTATAAAACTTTCGGCTATTTTAAAAGATGAAAACGACAGAAGTTTTTTTAGAAAATATATTCCGCTTTATGCGGATATCCTGCACAAGCATTTAAAAGATGCCGATACAAGCAAGCAGCTTTTTGAAGATGTTGATCTAGAAATTGATCATCATAAACATAAACCAAATCAGTTAATGAAAATTATGTTTCATAAAATCAATGATTTGTATGATGCAAAAAAAATAACAGGCGATCAATTAATTATTTTAAATAACGAGCTGCAGTCTTTTACAGATATTTGCGGCGCTTGTGAAAGAATAAAAAACACCCCTATTCCCTACTCTTACAGCGCTTTTATTAAGAAGTTTATCTTCTTTTATACCATGACGCTTCCATTTGGTTATTCTATAAGCTTAGGCTATTTGGTCGCTCCGGTTGTTGTTTTTATATTCTACGTTTTGGCGAGTTTGGAATTAATTGCTGAAGAAATCGAAGATCCTTTTGGAGATGACGAAAATGATCTTCCAACCAAAAAAATTTCTGAAAATATTAAAAAACATCTGGAAGAGATAATTTAATTAACTTATAATTATTTTAAGGCCAAAAAGCTTTAAGAATATATCTTTCTAAAACTTTATTTGAGAACAAACGAATCCCGAAAAAACCAAATATTTTTTTTCTTTCTACAGTTCTCAATCCTTATATTTGTATCCTCATAAAAGAATAAAACTAAAATGAAAATATCTTATAACTGGTTAAAACAATTCATTAAAACTGATTGGACATCTGAACAAACTTCTGAACTATTGACAGATTTGGGTCTTGAAGTTGAAGTTGTTGAAAAATACCAGTCAATTAAAGGTGGATTAGAAGGTGTTGTTGTAGGACATGTACTAACCTGCGAAAAACATCCTGATGCTGACAGATTAAAAGTTACAACTGTAAATATTGGTTTAGAAGCTCCTGTGCAAATTGTGTGCGGCGCTGCAAATGTGGCTGCAGGACAAAAAGTACCGGTTGCGACTATTGGAACCGTTTTATACGATAAAGAAGACGTTGAATTTACTATTAAAAAAGGAAAAATTCGCGGACAGGAAAGCTACGGAATGATATGTGCCGAAGATGAGTTAGGTCTTGGATCAGGTCACGATGGAATTATGGTTCTTGATGAAAATCTGGTTCCGGGAACTAAAGCTTCTGAAGTTTTTCAAATTGCCGATGATGAAGTTTTCGAAATTGGATTAACGCCAAACCGCGCTGATGCCATGAGTCACTTTGGAACTGCAAGGGATTTAAGAGCCGGAATGCTTCAAAGAGGTGTAAACATTGAATTGATTACGCCTTCTGTTAGTAATTTCAGAGTAGACATGCGCACACTCAAAATTGATGTCAATGTTGAAGAACCTGCTTTGGCACCAAGATACTGCGGATTGACGATTTCAGGAATTACAGTTCATGAATCACCAAAATGGCTGCAAGATCGTTTAAAAGCGATTGGTTTAACTCCAAAAAATAATATTGTCGATGTTACTAATTATGTTTTGCATGAATTAGGACAGCCGCTGCATGCCTTTGATGCTGCAAAAATTACCGGAAAAGTAATTGTAAAAACATTACCGGAAGGGACAAAATTCACCACTTTAGACGATGTTGAAAGAACATTACATGCTGAAGATTTAATGATTTGTGATGAAAAAGGTCCGCTTTGTATTGCAGGTGTTTTTGGTGGAAAAAAATCAGGAGTTACAGACGGAACAACTTCTATTTTCTTAGAAAGTGCCTATTTTGATGCTGTCAGCATTCGTAAAACGGCTAAAAGACATCAATTAAATACCGATGCTTCTTTTAGATTTGAAAGAGGAATTGACCCAACCATTACAGAATATGCCTTAAAACGTGCAGCGCTTTTAATTCAGGAAGTGGCAGGCGGAAAAATTACTTCTGATGTTGTAGAAGTTTATCCTAAAAAAGTAGAAGATTTTTCAGTTTTATTGAATTTCAGCCACGTTTTTAAAATTATCGGACAGGAAATTCCAAAAGATACGATCAAGAAAATATTGGTTTCGCTGGACATTAAAGTAAACAGTGTTTCTGATACCGGTTTAGGATTAACAATTCCTGCATATCATGTTGACGTTCAGCGTGAAATTGATGTGATAGAAGAAATTTTAAGAGTGTATGGTTATAACAATATTGAGTTTTCTAAAAAATTCAATGCAACTGTGGCCAATTCTCCAAGAACAGAAGATTATAAAGTACAAAATGTTATCGCTTCACAATTAAATTCTCAGGGTTTTAATGAAATGATGGCCAATTCTTTAACAACAGCCGCTTACGCAAAATTATCGACTGTTTTAAAAGAAGAACATAATGTTACGATGCTGAATCCGTTGAGCAGTGATTTATCGACTATGCGTCAATCATTGTTATTTTCTGCTCTGGAAGCTATTTCTTATAACATTAACCGAAGAAATTCTGATTTAAAATTATTTGAATTCGGAAAATCATATCATAAATACCTTAACGGTTATGAAGAACACAAACATTTAACTTTGTCAATTTCCGGCAACAGAAATAAAGAAAGCTGGACAAATCCGCAAAAAGGAACTGACTTCTTTTTATTAAAAGGTTATGCAAAAGGTGTTTTGGCCCGTTTAGGAATTGAGAAAATTTCGAATGCTCCTGTACAATCAGATGTTTTCTCTGAGGGAACTTCTATTTGCTACAACAACGATACATTGGTTGAAATGGGAGTTGTAAAGAAATCTATTTTAAAGTATTTTGGCATTAAACAAGACGTTTATTACGCTGATTTTAACTGGGATTTGATTTTAAAAATTATTACCGGAAAAATTAAATATACTGAAATTCCTAAATATCCTGAAGTACGCAGGGATCTTGCTTTGCTTATCGATGAAAAAACTACTTATGAAAGTATTTTTAATTTGGCAAGACAGACTGAAAAAGTACTTTTAAAAGACATTAATTTATTTGATGTTTATCAGGGTGACAAACTTCCGGAAGGAAAAAAATCGTATGCTTTAAGCTTTACAATTCAGGACAGTACAAAAACATTAACAGATGCTCAAATCGATAAAATTATGTCGAAATTACAGCAGACTTTTGAAACTGAACTTGGTGCAAGCTTAAGATAAATCATAAAATAATGAAATGACAAACCCGACAGATTTAATTTGTCGGGTTTTGTTTTTTATCTCAGTTTTAAAGTTTCAGGTTTCTTTAGATTTCAGGTTTCAGGTGGTTTGGAACGTCATTTTTACCGTAAAACTCGCAAAGAATTTCACAAAGTTATTGAAAGTTTTGGGACTTAAAATTCGCAAATCTCTGCGTCCTTCGCGTAATCCTTTGCGGATTTTGCGGTTCAATAACGATCCATAAACCTGAAACCTAAACTAAAAAAACAAAAAAACACTAACTAATTAAATATCTATTCCATATCTGGTCTCCAAGTTTTTGAATTCCTGTTCCGAGATTTTCAGTTTCTAATTTTTGACGGGAATTATTATTAAAAATAATTTCCAGATATATCTTTCCATTTTCTTCACATACATTCCAGTTTCCAATCTCTTTTTGAGAAGATTGATGCGGAAGAGACAATCCTCCGCCGGAAACACTTCTGAAAGATTCTTTTAAATAAATTGCACTAAAATCTGAATACAGATATATAGCATATTTTATTTCTTCATACCATCCTCCGCCGGAATAATCCCTGTCGCTGTTAGCTCTTTCTATTCGCAAAACCTTATTTGATAAAGTGTTTATCATTTGATTAACTAAATAACTCATAACCTTTACTATTAATGATTTACGAATCTCATTTAGAATATTTTATATACGCACGATTTAATTTTTCATCGTATTTGTTTGTTTTATAAGCCGGTCCGTTATATCCTAAAGCAAATTTTACCCAGTTTTTATCTCGCAAAGTTTGAATTAGATTATTCTTTTTGAGAAACAAACCAAAAGCTTTTAAATGTTCTCCTTCATTCTCTTTCATTTTGGTTACAAATTCATCAACACTTTGATAGCCAATTGATACTGCATTGAATCCCATAATTTGAAAAAGCCCCCATGAAGCTGATGAATTTGCGGCATCTCTAAAATTTTTATCTGTGCCTAAATTCGCCGCTTTTTCCAAACGATTGTATTCTTCGGTTCCGCCCACATAATATTTTTTGTTATAATTTTCAAACAAAACATTTTGGCTGGAACTGTTGGCATATTTTTTTGGATCGATATTTCTTTTCTTTAATTCTTTCCAAAAAATATGGCCTTCAAATAAAATCTTCGGTCTTCCGTCGACCAAAAAACCTTTTCCATTGCTTTCCACTTCATTTACTGCCTTTACAACCGCCAGTTCTAAATTAAACTGCTTAGAAAAATCAATAAGATTTTGCTCTGAAAGCAATTTTGAATTGGGAGAAACCACGTTTTTGCTTTTTTCTAAAAGTATCGACCATGTCTTTAATCCCACCACTCCATCGACAACTAAATTGTTCTTTAACTGGAAATCCTTTATTGCCTTGTCCGTCGCTGTTCCAAAATTATCTGAAACCACAACACTATACCCTAATTTTACAAGAAGTTCATTTAAATAATAAACCTCACTGGATTTTACACCTAGTTTGATCGTTCTCATGCCTTTTATTTTAAAATTATTCTTTTAGATTTTTAAAAATATAGAGAGGCTTTTAGATTAAGAGCTGTAAAATTTAAAGTCCGGGGTTAGCTGCCGACAAGCTCTTGGTTTTCATGTCATTAAAAAAATAGTTATCATTTACTCGACGATTGTTTTTACTGCTTAAAATTGATGGTGTAAAATTATTTAATTACAATTTACTATAAAACAGCATTTTAACCCGTTTTTTTAGATAATTTTACCTGAAGAAAAAAGGGTATTTTTCCCCTTGACACGCTTTTATGCAAAAAATAATTTTGTCCTTTTAAATTCTCAAAAAAACTGTAAACTCAACCATTAACCAATTAAATTTTAAAAATCATGAAAAATCCACCCGCAAAACCTAGTCAGTTGATAACTAAAGAATTTGCAAAACAGTTAAATGTTAATTATAACAATAAAACGACGGCTTCTTTGACAGGAAAGAAATCTAAAAAGGAAGATGCAAATGCGATTTGGTACTCTTTAGAAGCATTAGAAAGCTACATACACTATATTAAAACCCATGGTGCACAAGATGGATATGACGTAGATGGCATACGTTTCTATTTTGGCGTATATCCAGACGATGAGCAGCATGGTGAAAAAGCCGGATTAACAACCTTATTCTTGGTTCCTACTGGAAAAAAAGTCGAAAATAATACCGCAAAAATTCAGAGTTTTGCTTTAGTTCAGGAAGCTGCTTCAGCTGATATTCAAAGCCTGGACCCTATGAATTACGGAAATATCGGCAGACCGCCAAGTTTAGTATATTAAAAAAATTATGTTTGAATTTTTAAGATCTTATATCATTTATTTAGCTTTGTTATCAGGAAGCATCGGATTATTTTCAATGCATAAATTACCTGGTAAGAAAGCTAAATTTTTAGTAATTTTAATCTGGTTTTCTGTACTAATAGAATTTATCGGATATTATTTCACGTATTGGACGGGCTTACTAAATTATTATGTCTATAATTTTTATATGCTCGTTAGTTTCTCCGCCTTTATACTCCTTTTGCGAAGTCTTTTGTTAAAAATCAGCGACAGAATGACCGCAGTTTTCTTTTTGATAGTATTTGTGTTTTCTTTCTTTTTAAATATTATTTATTTTAAAGAAGACACGAATCGTTCGTTTACATATAGTTTTGCTATAGGGGTAGTACTGGTTTTAATATTATCCTGTTTATATTTGGTAGAGATTTTTAATTCAGACAAAATTTTAAATTTTAAACGATCTGTTTTTTTCTGGTATATTTTAGGAATTTTGGCTTTCCATGTTCCTTTTACGCCTTTTATGCTGGCTATCAATTGGTTTCTTATCAAACAAGACGATTCCGTATTTAGCCTCGTATTATTTATCTTAAATTTGTTAGCGCACAGCTGCTATATCATAGGATTTTTATGGAGCGAAAAGAAATACAATTATTAGTAATTTCATTAGGTATTGTTTTTTTTACTTTACTGATCATTGTACTTGTTCTTTTCTTTTATTTTTTAAAAAAGAAGAACAACTACCTGGTCGAAAAAATGGAATCAGAAATGTATTTCCAGTCAGAATTGGTAAAAACCAGAATTGAAATTAAAGATCAGACGCTTTCTGAAATTAGTAAAGAACTCCATGATAATATTGGCCAGATTATTTCTGTTGGAATTATGCAGCTTAATATGTCTATCAGCAGTAAAAGTATTGAGATTAAAGAATTGAAAGATCTTAAAGATGTGCTGGCAAAAGCACTGGATGAACTCAGAATTTTATCGCGAATTATAAATAAAGACAATTTACTGCAAAGTAACTTTATAAAAGCCATAAAACAGGATTTAGAGCGTGTCAAAAAGCTTAAAAAAATTCAATATCGTTATAATTTAATTGGAGAAGTTCCAAAAATCAGTGAAGAACACGATTTATTTATTTATCGGATTTTTCAGGAAGCGCTGCACAATAGTTTAAAACATTCTCATAGTGATTTATATGAGCTTAATATTATAACAACTGAAGATCTTTTTCAGTTAAAATTAAAAGATTTTGGAATTGGCTATGATCCTCTTAAAGCAAATTCCGGATTAGGATTAAACAACATGAAATTAAGGGCCAAACTTATTGGAGCTCAATTAATCATGGAATCAGACTCATCAGGAACAACTGTAACTTTAGAATACCCTTTAACCACAACCAATGAAACCGAAAACTAAAAGTAAAATTA
Source organism: Flavobacterium sp. Root901 (assembly GCF_001429765.1). GTDB lineage: Bacteria > Bacteroidota > Bacteroidia > Flavobacteriales > Flavobacteriaceae > Flavobacterium. The sequence continues at coordinate 654,656 of NZ_LMJB01000006.1, read as the reverse complement.
TTATTGTCGACGATCATCAGCTTTTTTCTCAGTCATTAGAACTTTTAATTAAAAGTTTTGGTGATTATGAAGTCATAGAAAGATTTGAAAACGGAAAACTATTTATTACCTATTTGCAGGAAAATCCGGAAGCCGATATAGATTTGGTATTATTAGACGTAAATATGCCTGTTTTAGATGGTTTAAGCACAATGAAATGGGTTAAAGAAAACCGCTCTGATTTAAAAGTAATTGCACTTTCTGTAAATGACGATGAAGAGATAATCATAAAAATGATCACAAACGGAGCAAAAGGTTATTTACTTAAAGACACCTCACCGGAAATCTTTAAAGAAGCGATTCAGTGTGTGGTAGAAAAAGGGTTTTATTTTACCGAATTAGTTTCAGGAATGCTCGTAAACAAAGTCAATAGTGATAATAAAAAAATCAGCTTAAAAGAAAAAGAGCTGGTCTTTATAAAACATGCCTGCACAGAAATGACTTATAAAGAAATCGCCTCTGAAATGTGTTTAAGTCCCAAAACGATAGACGGTTACAGAGAATGCCTGTTTGATAAATTAGAGATAAAAACGAGAATCGGTTTAGTTTTGTACGCTGTTAAACATAAAATTGTTTTTGTTTAATATGTTATTGCTGCAAAAACCGGAAACTCTTTAATTTTATCTCTTCCGTTTAAAAAAGAGAGTTCCATTAAAAAATTGCATTGTACAATTTCACCGCCTAGTTTTTGTACTAATTCACAAACGGCTTTTGCAGTTCCGCCAGTTGCCAGAACATCGTCGTGAACTAAAATACGGTCTCCTTTTTTGATTGCATCAGTATGCATTTCGAGACTGTCTGTTCCGTATTCCAATTCGTATGAGGCTGAAATGATTTCGTAAGGCAGCTTTTTAGGTTTTCTTACCGGAATAAATCCTGCGTTAAGTTCATTTGCCAATAGCATCCCGAAGAAAAAACCGCGGCTTTCTGCTCCTACTACCTTATCAATTTGCTGTCCTTTTAGAGAATTTACTAAAAGTGTTAAGCATTCCTGCCTTGCTTGGACATCATTTAACAGCGGAGTGATATCTTTAAATAAAATTCCTTCTTTAGGAAAGTCCTGAATATCACGTATATAATTTTCAATGTTCATTTTTTTTTATTTTTCTGTAATTTTTTGCTTGTTTATCTCGCATTTATCTCTATATTTGCACCCGCAAACAGCGTTCAACAAAGCTACGAAAATTAGCTCAATGAAACAAAAGGCCTCGTGGCGCAACTGAATAGCGCATCTGATTACGGCTCAGAAGGTTACTGGTTTGAATCCAGTCGAGGTCACTTAAGGAGACAACTAGCAAATAGTTGTCTCTTTTTTTATGCACTAATGTGTAGATTTTTCAATCCTTTACATCCTAAAATTTCCGGTTCGAATTTTTCACAAGGAATTCATCGCCTACTAAAAAAACACCGTCCAATTCACACAAACTTCGGAACCATTTACTCATTACCAGCCAAAATCATACTTAATAACAAATTTTAAAATTTGTATTTTTATCCATCATTGAATATAAAGAAATTGTAAAAAATTAGTTCCATTCCCAAAATTAAAGCCTATCATTTTCTACCCTGTAAATATGAAATCTTATTAGATATCGGGCGCATTGAAACATTAAAAATTATGTGTTAGACAGTACATTGCATCAGCCAAGTTTTTACGAAATAAAGTATCATAAAAAAAATTGGAAATAAAAACGAATCTGTCGGAGAAATTGTTTTACAAAATACCTGGTAAAAATCATCAATCTATCCTTTCTGTTTTTATCGAATCAGTACAATTTACCGATAAGGCTTACATTCGTCATTTTTTGGCACTAAAAAATAGTAAATACAAAAATTGTGTTAAAGAGACAATAGTCCTATAAATGAAGTATTATATCCTATAAATATACCTCCAAGTGCTGCTTATTTTGCAAAAAATAAATCTATTGAATACAATACGGCTAAATAATGCAAAAAATATAAAAATATATCTTTTCTGTTACATCATTACTTTGAGATATTGGGATCATAAAAAATTCCAATATCATTTTCAATTTCTTTAGAAGAGAACTGCCCTATGCTATTGACGTATTATGTACAACAATATAGTAACGTTAAATTTTGATGATTTAATTGAATCTGTATTATAATTTAAATAGCTGAATGTCTAAATAACGGGCAATTTGAACACTTATACTCTTATTTGTTCATTTATTACTTTTCGACAAATCCAATAACCAAATTGTAAAAGTTGTACTAAATGTTTCTGTAATTTATCTTTAAAAATATGATGCCGCCTGTATCAGTAAACAATTGACAATCAAAAACATTTAGATCTAGTTTAAGAACTAAATTTTTGAATTGATAAATAAAGCAAAAAAAACGATGACCCCTATTAATGCCATAATCATATCTGAAGAACAAGAAACTTCTCAAATCTTAAAAAAATTTGAGGAAGAAAATGCTATGATTATTGAGATAATTGGTAACGCAGATTCTATTAAAGACGGAATGATTTTAATAAAAGAGAAAAAGCCAGACCTGATCTTGTTGGATATTTATCTTACAGATAATCTATTTTTTGAAATGCTCGAACAATTAGAGTTTTGTATTCCCAAACTTGTATTTATATCTGCAAAAAAGGATTATGCTGTCAAAGCTTTTAAACACGATGCCGTTGATTTTTTACTAAAACCAATTGATTTTAATTCCATAATAGTAGCTATTTATAAAGTAATTAAAAGAAGGGAAATGGAGCGCTCGTATCAACATCAAAAAATTAACAATATAAATATTTCAAATACTATTAATCAAAAAAATGATTATGTTGCCGTTGCATCTTTAGAGAAAATAGAACTCATACCCATGGCAGAAATTACTTTTTGCAAAGCTGATGGAAAATATACCGTTTTTATTTTAAGCAGCGGAGCCAAGATAATGTCAAGCAGAAATCTAGGCGAATACAGTGCCATTCTTGACAACAGTTATTTTTTCAGAATACACCATTCTTATATTATCAATCTTCGTCATATCGCTAAAATTTCAAAAAAAGACGGGTATTTCTGCGAACTTTCTAATGGAGTGATTTTGCCTGTTGCCAAAAGACGACAAGATGATTTTAATAAATTTATAAAACTTAAAGATTAAAAAACGACTTAAGTAAACTTCAATTACAAGCAAAATGGCTACTCATAATATTTCAGAAAGTAAACAGGCATTAAAAAATAACAATGTTCCTTATTATTTCAAAGAACCGTTAACTGATCTTGGTAAAATTTTAGATTTTTCTATGGATCTAATTTGTTCTTGTGATGAAGAAGGAAGATTTGTGTGGGTAAATAAAGCTTCTGAACATATTTTAGGCTATAAACCTGAAGAATTAATTGGTAAAAAATGCAGTGAGTTTATATTTCGTGAGGATTCTGGTGTACTTATAAATCAAAACATCGATTTTAGAAGTGAGACACACCTGCCAATATTTGAAAAAAAGTTCATACACAAAAACACAAATATTATCTATTTGCAATGTTCTGCTGTACGGGATGATGTTAAAAAATTATGCTATTGCATAGGCAGGGATATTACTGAGAAAAAAAATATAGAAAAAGCATTTGAAATTGAAAGACTGCAATTCTTCAATATATATTCACAGGCGCCTTCCTATATGGCAATTTTAGGCAGTCCGGATCATGTTTATGAATTGGCAAATGAACTTTACCTGCAATTAATTGATAAGAGTGACATTATTGGGAAGGCTGTAAAAGAAGTTTTACCGGAACTTGAAACACAGGGAATTTTTGAAATTTTAGATAATGTATACAAAACCGGTGAAAGTTTTTCTGCTAATGAAATGCCCATAACATTTGACCGCTACAGCGACGGAAAACTAAAAGACGTTTACTTAAACTTTATTTTTCAGGCACGCAGGGATGCTAATAATAATATTGATGGAATATTTATTTTTGGCAATGACGTAACAGAGCAGGTTCTATCGCGAAAAAAAATTGAAGAAAGCGAAAAAATGTATAAAGATCTAATTCATAAACTGCCGGTTGCCACCTACTCTTGCGATGCTGAAGGACGAATAGTACTTTATAATAAAGCTGCCGCGGCATTATGGGGCAGAGAGCCTGAGCTGGGAAAAGATTTATGGCATACTTCATGGAATAATAATGATAATAAAAGAAAGCAGCCTGCATCTCTGAATTTATGTTCGCTGGCTGCAGCACTAAAAGAAGGAGATCCAATCCTTAGCAAGGAAATAATTATAGAACGCCCCAATGGAGATAAGCGCAATGTATTGCCACACCCTGTTCCGTTTCACAATGCTGATGGCGAAATAACAGGAGCAGTTATTGTACTTTCTGATATTACAGAAATGAAACTGGCACAAAAAGAACTGAGAAAAAGTGAAAAAAAATACCGGTATCTTTTTGACAATAATCCAATGCCAATGTGGATTATTGATTTAGCATCTTTTAAATTTCTGGATGTAAATAAAATGGCAATGCTGCAATACGGATATAGCCGTGAAGAATTCCTTTCTATGACTGCTTTGGACATTCGGCCAAATGATGATAAAATTCATTTCATAAAGTTGAGTGATATTTCAATTATTAATGAATCGAATTATAACAGGGGAATATGGAATCATATAAAAAAAGATGGAAGTATTGTTCCTGTCGAAATTATTGCCCATAATATTGTGTATGAAGGAACTGCTGCAAGATTAATTCTTTCTAATGACATCTCTGATCGTAAAAAAGCAGAAACAAATCTGGAAAAAAGAAACCAGGAACTCATTAAAACCAATGCAGAACTGGATCGATTTGTGTATAGTGTATCACACGATCTGCGTTCTCCCCTTACTTCTATTCTTGGTCTGATTTCTTTTATTGAAACAGAAAGCAAGGAAATTGATACCCTTAAACATGCCGAACTGATAAGGATCAGTATCAATCGTCTGGATGACTTTATAAAAAATATTTTAAGCTATTCGCGGAATAACCGTACAGGGCTTGAAGTGGTACATATACCCATAAACGAAATGATGCTTGACATAGTAGATTCGCTTCAGAGAATGAAAGAAGCAAAAGGAATTCGTTTTGAAATTGAAATAAAGGAACAAAAGCCTTTTTATACAGATAAGCTTCGATTTACAACTATTTTAAAAAATCTAATTTCCAATGCCATAAAATACCATAAAATAAACGAAGCCGACCAATTTGTAAAAATATTTGGATATTCAGATCATGACAATCTCCATTTTTCAATAGAGGATAACGGGATAGGAATTGATCCTGCATATCATAAAAAAATATTTGAAATGTTTTTTCGTCTTTCGGGCAAAGATGGCTCAGGTATTGGCTTATATATCGTTAAAGATGCCGTAGAAATATTACAGGGCTCTATAGAAGTACAGTCGGAAAAAGGGACTGGAACCAAATTTAATATCACGCTAAAAAATTTGAAACCATGTTAAAAGAACTAGACCCAAAATTTGAAACAGTTATGATTATTGATGATAATCTGGTAGATTTATATATTATCTCACGTATGGTCACTAAGAATAATTTTGGAAAAAATGTGCTGCATTATACAGAAGCACAAGAAGCCATGAAATATTTGCAGGAGAATCAGGATAATATTTCTAAATTACCTCAAATAATTTTTATAGACATCTATATGCCTTTAATGTCCGGATTTGAATTTCTAAAAGCATATGATAAATTATCCATTACTCTAAAAAATTATTGCAGAACCTATATCATATCCTCCACAATCGATAGTGAAGATATCGCCCGATCAAGCAGTAATGAAAATGTGGTTTCTTTTCATGTTAAACCGATTAACAAAGAATTTCTCGACCGAATTATTAAGGAATAATTACTAGAGTATTAATTCCTAATAATAAATTAAACCAATCAAGATTTTATCCCTCACCACTCAGCCGGCATATCGCAGTGATTTTAAGAATTACTAAAAATTGCTGTTTTTTACCTTTGATCAAATTATCACAAAGTCAGAGTTCTTCTTACAAACTTCGTTCAAAAATTTAGCCGGATTTTTAAATTCCATTTATTCTATTTTGTCTTCTTTTAATACTATTAGCCGCACTTTTGGCCCTTTTAAAAATTCAAAATAATTCAACTTCATCTGGAGCGTTAGCTTAGCTCCGTTAATATTCATCATTATCGATTTCCTCAATAAACGGTTATACTATATAGCTGTCAGTTATTACTTCTCTCTTTTAATTTAAAATGTATTCCTTTTAATTTGTTCAAGGTGTTAAAAAATATTGTTTTGTAAATCTGTTAAATTTATAATTAAACCAAAATAAATATGAAAAAATCTTTACTCTTACTATCTATTTTGCTTTCTTTTCAAAGTTTTTCCCAAATAAATATTGGTACTAATTGTGATGGGCCACCACCCCCGCCGCCTCTAACACCTTATTTTAAACTCAATACTATAATAAATGATGAGTTTACACGACAGCTTAAATTAGTTTTTACTTCTGAAGCAACAGACGGCGTTGATAACGGCATTGATGTAAAAAATATGGATACAGATTTTCCTCAGGACATTTCTTTCTGGATTGAAAATGAAGACTATATAATTCAGGGACTTAATTTCAATTTATCCAAAAAAATTATGCTTTCTGCAAAAGCAGCTGTAAGTACAAAATTTAAATTTTATATCTCTGAAACTGACGGTTTTGATGATACACAGCCAATTTATCTATACGATGCAGTTGACATGTCTTACCATGATATTAGAAACGCGCCATATGAAGTTGTCGTTTCGCCCGGAAAAGATACAGGACGATTTAAAATTAGTTTTACCAATAATGGAATACTGAGAACAAATAATATAGTCAGAAATAATAATTTTTTTATTAGTCAGGACAATAAAAATCAGGTTTTAAATGCTACAAATCAAAATAATGAAATAATGAAATCATTTGGACTTTATGATATTCTTGGAAAATCTGTTATTTCAAAAGATAATTTAGGTGCCGAACAAAACTTTAGTTTTTCAACTTCAGGATTAAGTGCCGGAGTATACATTGCAATATTTATGACAGCCGATAGTGCAAAAATTACTCAGAAAATCATTATCTCTCATTCTGGCAATTAAAATTTATTATCAATTGAAGTATTGAATTTCCTGCAGAATAAGCTTTAATTTTTGTCTGAACATCACAAATATTAATCTGGCACTTTCAATTCAAAAAAAGCATTTTTAATGCTGCATCAGTTAAACAGCATTTTAATATAAACTATGTTTTATATTGTTTATAAAATTACCTGTCAGGGCTACAATGAATGATGAAAAAGAAAAATGCATTCATAACTATCAGGTGAATTATCTGCTAATTTCAAATCGAAAAGTGCCGATTAAAATCTTAAATAGGTTATATCAGAAAGAAAACGTACTTAAAACTTTGGCTTGGTAAAAAACTGTTATTTCATTTTAATAACTACTTTTCCCTTTGCCCTTCCGCCTTCAACATAAGATAAAGCGTCATTTGTTTCTTCGAAAGAAAAAACTTTATCCACAACAGGTTTGATTATACCCGACTCGATAAGTTTGGTAATTTCACTTAATTGTTCCCCATCTCCTCTCATAAATAAAAATGAATAGTCTGCATTTTTACGTTTTGCTTTTTTACGAATACCTAAACTTAATAATGACAGAACGATTTTTAAAAACCACGGCGCTTTAATTTCTTTAGCAAAAACAGGTGTTGGCGGTCCGGAAATAGAAATCAGTTTTCCACCTGATTTTAATATGCGCAGAGATTTTTCGAGTGTTTTCTGATCCTGACTGTTTAATACTGCATCGTAATTATGCAGCATCTTTTCGAAATCACTGTTTTTGTAATCAATAACGATATCAGCTCCAAGGTTTTTTAATAAGCCAGCACTTTGGGCACCTGCCGTAGTAGCAACTACAGTACCTAAATGTTTGGCCAGCTGAACAGCAAAAGTCCCAACACCTCCGGAACCAGCCTGTATGAATACTTTTTCTCCGGGTTTAATTTTTGCTCTTTCAACCAAAGCCTGCCAGGCTGTGAGCCCCACTAAAGGAATAGATGCAGCTTCTTCCATCGAAAGATTTTTAGGTTTGAGCGCAGCATCTTTTTCATCAATGGCAATAAACTGGGCAAACGTACCTATGCGATAATCTGAAACTCTCGCATAAATTTGGTCTCCAATTTTAAACTTCTTAACATTCTTTCCTGTTTTAACAACTACTCCTGCTGCATCATGACCTAAAATGAGCGGAAGTTTATAAGGCAAAATGAATTTAAATTCTCCTGCTTTTATTTTCGAATCCAAAAGATTGACTCCTGCCGCATGGATTTCTACCAGTATATCATTCTCTCTTACGTCTGGTAAAGAAAGTTCTGTAAGCTGCAGACTTTGCTTTTTGCTATACTTATTAATTACAAATGCTTTCATTTTAGAGATCTTTAAAGTTTAATTTCTATTTTGGATTTACTGTTTATTCCTTTTTTATTGATAAAAACCATTTAATTCTTACTATTTAGATTTTTTAACTTGTTTTAAAATAGACTTTTTAGTCTATTTTATTTCAAAAAAAATTTAGATGATATATTGTTCTAATTCCAACTTAAGACTTTTTATCAATCCCTGCATTGGTTTTGCCGTCTGCATAACCCTGCACATTACAATTCCGCCTTCAACCGAAGCCACCAGCTTAAACGCAAAAACTACCGGATCAAGTTTACTTGAAAACTCACCATTATTAATTCCTTCCTGAAGCAGAGCAGCTAATTCCTGCTGTCCTTTTTTGAATACTTTGGCCACTTTTTCTTTTATAAAAGGATAATTATCATCAGCTTCTACGGCAGTATTAAAAATTGGGCATCCGCCGGAAATATACGTATCAATGGGGTTTTTATAAAAATCCAAAAAGGCATGTATTTTACCTTTCATGGTCTTAGAGGTGTAGACAGCAGCTCTGATTTTATCAGAAACCATCTTAAGAGATAAGTCAATTACCTGTTCTGACAAATCTTCTTTATTTTCAAAATGACCGTATAAACATCCTTTGGTAAGCTTGGTCGCCTCCAGTACATCATCAATATTGACTCCTGAAATACCCTTTTCATTATAAAGCGGTACCGCAGTTTCTAATATAAATTGTTTTGTTTTTTCGGCTTTCGTCAGCATTTTTTAAATAAATCAGAAAACAAATATACTAAAAAGTATATTTTATAAACAAAGATTATGATGATTTTATGCTTTTGAATTTTAGTTTCTCTGTCCAAAATAGATTTTTGGCCACTCCTTTTCACTTATAATTCTCAGAATTTTACATTCCTTTATATAAATAATTTCATGACAGTAAATTCCTGTTTTATGACATATTTTCGATTTAAGCGGTACTGCATTATTATTTTTAATGGACCAAATAACAAACCCTGCAGCCAAAAACAATCTAACCTGAAAATGCTTGAAAAAAAATCTATATTGATTGGATGTGATGATACTATGGTATTAACGAGAGTCCTGAATATTTTAGCGACTATGTCTGACTTTGCATTCTCTTCAGTATCCGTTTCACGGGCAGTAGATTTAAACAGCACTATTATTTCTTTAAATCCGGATCTAATTATTTTATGTTTTCGAAACAACCAACATATATTAAGAGACAATCTGTTTAGTTCTAAAAAATTAGACATCCCTATTTTATGTTTAACTCAAAGTAATGAATGTGAATCATTATGCTGGTCTACAAACTGTATTGTATTTACGTATTCTTATAACCATATCAACAATGCCGAATTTTTAGTGTACAGAATACGTTCTATATTCCTCTTAAAAAAAGCAGCACTTAAAAACAATACTACCTCATCGTTTGCAGAAACTGCTTTAAAAAATAACAATATTCATTACACCAAAGAATTAAGTCATTATGTAATGGAACTTGATCAAAAAGTTGAAGTACTTAAAAAAGTAAAAGAACGTATTTCGTATCTATTTCCAAATGTAAATGATGCCATCCGGCAGGAACTTATGTCTATCGTAAATTCTATAAAAGCGGCAGCCGGAGATAATAAACTGTGGGACGATTTTAAAATTTATTTTGAACAGTCTAACCCTGATTTTTTACTGGCACTGGCACAAAAACATCCATCACTTAGTCCTAAGGATTTAAAATATTGCTGTTATATTAAAATGAACATGAGCAATAACGATATTACCAATCTTCTTGGTATTAATCAGGACAGTGTACGCACGCACAAATACCGTCTCAAAAAGAAACTAACCCTTAAAAAAGATCAGGATATTATTTCTTATCTCAGAACTGTTTCTTAACATCTCTTCCTAAAAAATATTCTTTGCATAAGTATTCTAAGCATATTAACAAGCTTGAGAATTACTTATTCTATTTTATAAAATAGTAAAAATAAATCACTTTATTTAACTCTATTATTACAAAATAAGCACTCTTTTAGCTTTAAGTTAGAAATGTCTACAATTTGTCTACAGAAAAAACAGAATTTTAAAAAATGTATACGAAAAGTGCATGCTTAATTTCTTACACAAATCAAGTTGTAAAGTAATTTTACCCTAACAATCAGAAGGATATCTATATGATGTGTCCCAAAACAGATTAACCATGATAAATGATTCATTACAATTTACGAAAAATTTACTCGGACAGTTTTTAAAAAACCGTTTTGCATTAGATGATGATAAAATTGTCCTGAATTATATTGTTGATACCAGCGGTGTATTTCCAAAGGGTAATCAGAATAAAGTTGTATTGTCATTAATCAATATAGAAAAGGAAACCAACCAGCCTTTTTATGTACAGAACAAAAAACTTGAAAGTGGTAATTATTCTCATTTTAATCCCGTAGAACGTTATAATATAGACTTATTAATCAGTTGTAATTTTGAAGATTACAGTGAGTCACTTAAGTTTTTAGATGCAGTAATTAATTTTTTTCAGATCAACAATTATCTGGATGCGTCTTCCTCCTCTTCTATTCCGTCAGATTTGTCCCGGCTGGAATTTGAATATGAAAAAATCTCTTACCACCAGATGCATAGTTTATGGACCGCAATGGCAGCCAAATATCAGCCTTCTATAATTTACAAAATGAAACTGATTAAAGTTCAGGCTAACCAAATGACTCAGGTTATTCCGTCTGTAACACAAACCACAAACAGCCAAACATTATGAAGAAGAGCATTTACATAAAAATGTTTTCGCTTATGGCGTATCATACTTTTTTTGATAATCAGAAATGTAACTGCCTTCACTTTAAGCCAAATAAAATAACAGAAAACATACTGCTCAAATTCGGTTTTAAAATTGATTCGGTTTCCAATGGATTTGAGCTTTTTGGCAGCACTCAGACTTCACTTCCTGATTTACTGGACTATATTTCCAAAACAACTTTCCAGGATTATTTTGAATTTGAAATCAAATGCAGTAATCCCAGTTTCAATCTCTTTACAGAGATGCCTATACAATGGCTTGGCCAGATTACATATAGCAGCCAGGATTCTAAAAACCAATCTGCAAATGGAATAATATCCCTTAATCAGACATTGGAAACCAAAACAATATCACCTCATTTTGGCAGCGTAAAAATCTATTTTGACGATCTTCAAAAAAATCTGTACAGCAATACTCCAATACAATATAAAATAAACTTTGAAGCCAGGGCTACCCAATGGCAGTATTATTTTATCAACAGAAATGCTGTTCCGCTTAATAATCCTTCGATTACAGAAAAAGGAGCAATCCAGTTTGAAGGACCGCAGCAGGTAACAATTCAGACAGGTGAAGAAGCTTTGCTTTTTACCTCAAGTTCAGCCAATATTCCGCTCAGTGAAAAACCAAAATACAAGTTTGATTTAATCAACAAGAGTGATACCTCTGAATTAAATCAAAACAGCTCAAAAGGAAAAATCATATTTAAAGGTTTACCTGTTCCCGATGTTTCCAGAATTGGAATCTTAAATACCGATGAGAAAAGTCAGGTTACATCACCCATATATATTTACTTATAACAAAAATTTAAAATGAACACTAAAATTAAAAATCAATGAATTTATCTACCATCCAAACTCCTGGTGTTTATATTCAAGAATTAAATGCCTTCCCAAATTCGGTTGTAGCAGTTGCTACGGCAGTTCCGGCATTTATTGGGTATACACCACAAGCCTCATACGAGGGAAAGTCGTACACTAATGTACCGGTAAGAATTACATCATTCTCTGATTTTCAAGCCTTTTTTTGTTTACCGGATCCACCGCTTCCAGCAAGTCCGGCTAAACAGTACAGCCCTGAATATTATTTAGTTCAGCAAAAAAGCCAGCCTGTAAAAGGAGATTATATGTTGATCAACGGATCGTATTATTCGATAGTGCCAGATCCTAACACGATTTATTATTTGTATAACAGCGTGAGACTTTTCTACGAAAACGGAGGCGGAGACGCTTATATCGTATCTGTAGGAAGTTATGGCCCGGCATCGCAGAAGCCTGCCGCTCCCGGAACACCAATTGTAAATCCAAACGTACAATTAAATGATCTGACCCACGGTTTGTCTCTGTTGTTAAATGAACCGGAGCCAACAATGTATATCTGTCCGGAGGCTACTTTATTAAGTCTTGCCGACAATGGTACACTTATGCAGTCAATGCTGCTTCAATGTACTCAAATGCAGACTGCTATGAGCTTATTTGACATTATTGGCGGCGACGCGCCAGATCCTATTTTGTATACTCAGGATATTGAGAATTTCAGAATGAACACGGGTTCTCAGGGATTAAACTACGGAATGGCTTATTATCCTTTTATCGGGACAACAATTATGCAGAATTCTGATATTGACTACACCAATCTTTTTGGCGGCGACGTTACCCAGCTGGCAGCAATCCTAAACCCTCCAAGTGCACCAAACCCTAGTATTGCTACTATTATTTCCAATATTCAGAATACCAACAGCGGTTTAACAGTAACACAAAACAACAATGCCTTGTTAATTGCATCTCCTACTTATAGCTTAATTGTAAAACATGTTTTAAGCGATGCTAATATCCTGCCTCCAAGTGGCGCTATGGCTGGTGTTATTACTACTACAGATAATGCAGTGGGTCCTTGGCAGGCTCCGGCCAATACTTCTATCGTAGGGGCAGCTGCTTTACCAATTGCAATTTCTGAAAGCCAGCAGGCTAACTTAAACGTTGATGCTGTGTCGGGTAAATCGATTAATGCAATCCGCATATTTAATGGTTTAGGTATACTAATCTGGGGTTCCAGAACACTTGACGGGAATAGCCAGGACTGGAGATATATTCCGGTAAGAAGAACCATGATCTTTTTAGAACAGTCTTGTAAACTGGCAACTCAGGCTTATGTATTCCAGCCAAACGACAAAAACACCTGGGAAGCCGTTATTGCTATGATCAGCAGTTTCCTTACTTCCATCTGGAAACAAGGAGGTTTACAGGGCGCCAGTGCTTCTGATGCTTTTTCTGTAGCCTGTGGTTTAGGCTCTACCATGACAGCAGATGACATCTTAAACGGATTCATGAATGTTACCGTAAAAGTAGCAGTAGTACATCCTGCCGAGTTTATCGTTCTGACCTTTCAACAACAGATGGCAACTTCTAGTTAAGAAGGTTCAGTATCTGCTAAATTTAATAAGTCTTTAATTTAAAACTAAAATATCATGCCAACAGATGACGGAAGCGTACAAGGCGCAACGTGGCCCATGCCAAAGTTCAGGTTTGAAGTAGACCTGGGAACAGAATTAACAAAAGTGGCTTTTCAGGAAGTTACAGGAATGGATGTCGAAAACCAAATTATAGAATACCGCAAAAGTAACAGTCCGCTTTTTTCTGTAGAAAAAATGCCCGGCATTACCAAATATGGAAATGTGACTATGAAACGCGGTGTATTTGTAAACGATAATACGTTTTGGGACTGGCATCAGCAGGTCGTAATGAATACGATTAAAAGAAGAACTGTAATTATTAAACTCTTAGATGAAAAAGGCGGTGTAACTATGCAGTGGACACTTAACAATGCCTGGCCTACCAAAATTACCAGTACAGATTTAAAATCTGATGGAAATGAGGTTGCTGTTGATACTATTGAGATTGCACACGAACAGTTAATTATAAAAAATGGCGGAAAATAGTAATTATCCGGTTAGTTTTTATTTTACACTTTCATTTTCTGGTGTAGATGCGGCTTTTAAGGAAGTATCCGGAATTTCTAAAGAATTGAGTACAGAAGAAATTGTAAGCGGAGGCGAAAACAGGTTTAAATACCGCCTCCCAACAGTTTCTAACAGTCCTAATTTAGTTCTCAAAAGAGCCATAGTACCTGTAGGATCAGCATTAGTAAACTGGTGTGCCAACTGCATCGATCAGGGATTAGCCAATCCTATTCAGCCTCATAATGTTATACTGAGGCTGCTGAATGCAAATGGTGTTGTCTGCATGCAATGGACTTTTAATAATGCCTATCCCGTGAAATATGCTGTTTCTGATTTAAACTCTCAGGAAAGCAATATTGCCATCGAGTCTATCGAACTGGCCTATACTTATTTTAATATTTCTTCGAATACTCAATATGATAACTTATTTAATTAAAACATTATGCCGATCGAAATAAGGGAATTAGTAATCAAAACAGAAATTGTAAGCTCCAATTCCAGAACAGGGAATGCCGTAAAAGAAAAAGAGTTTTTACTTCTAAAAAAACAAGTTCTCGAAGAATGCAGGAGACTGATATCTGAGAAAAATCAGGAAAATAGATACAAACGTTAAAAAACAACAAAATGGCAAGTCTGGAACTGATGAAAATAACGGGATATACTGATGAGGAGTTTCAAAACAAATTCCCGGGTAATCCATATACATTTATGATCAATCCTGATACTGTTAAATTGCAAAAATCGATTGATTACAACGAACAGCAGGCTCCGGCCACAAGTTCGACTTCGCAAAAGTATAAAAGCACACCCAGCGACAAACTTAATTTTGATATCGTAATTGACTGTACAGGTGTTGTCGATGCCAAACGTGTAGACATGGCACAGGAAATTAAAGCTTTAGAAACCATTATTTACACTTATAATGGTAAAATACACCGTCCAAACTTTGTTAAAATACAATGGGGTCAGGATATCACTTTCAGCGGCGTTTTGAACTCGATTGACATTTCTTATACTTTGTTTAAACCCGATGGAAGCCCTTTAAGAGCAAAAATCTCACTGGCATTTAGTCAATATATTTCACCCGAAACGGTAACTATGACAGATGCCCCTGAGTCACCAGACCTTACTCATATTGTTACAGTTACAGAAGGAATGTCACTACCTCAGCTATGTTTAAAAACCTGGAACGATGATTCATTCTATGTGCAGGTCGCAGCATATAACAAGCTAAATAAATTCAGAAACTTAAGTGGAATCGATAAATTAATCTTTCCACCCATAATATCCAATTCATGAGCAGCTCCAACAACATACAAAACGGCGGGATAGCAACTTTTAATGTAAAAGCAGGCGGTTCGGTTATACCGGATGAACTTAGCGTTTATGCTGTTCATATTGAAAAAAAAATAAACCGTATCCCTGTTGCCAGAATTACAATTCTGGATGGAGACCCTGCCACAGGTACCTTTCCTGCCAGTTCATCGGCCACATTTGTTCCTGGATCTTCTATCATTATAGAAGCCGGATATGACAACAATATGCAGATTATTTTTCAGGGTATCATAACTGGACAATCTATCCGTGTAGACCCGTCAATAGGTTCTGCTTTGGAAGTCGAATGCCGCGATGAAGCTATCAAAATGATTGTTGGCAGAAAAAGCCTTACCTATAGCAATCAAAAAGACAGTGACATTATCACCTCTATTATTGGGACATATTCCGGATTGAGTGCTGATGTAACCGCTACTTCAACTACCTGGCCGGAACAAGTGCAGTATTATGCAACCGACTGGGATTATATTTTATCGCTGGCCGAGGCAAACGGATTCGTGGTAACTACCATAAATGGTAAAGTATCTGTAAAAGCACCTGACAGCAGTACAACTTCTGTTCTAACTGTGGCTTATGGAGATAATTTATTTGAATTTAATGCTAAACTAGATTCATTGACACAATTAGGCAGTGTTACTTCTAATTCCTGGGATTATAAAACGCAGTCCATGATTAATAGCCCTTCTTCACCAAATGTAGCAGGAAGTGGAAATCTTTCGACCAAAAAACTGTCTGATGTGGTTGGGCTTTCTTCCTTTCAGCTGCAGACTTCGGCACCATTAGACAATACTGATTTAACTAACTGGTCAAAAGCACAGATTGTAAAAAGTGAGTTTGCCAAAATAATAGGTACTGCAAAATTTCAGGGTACCAGTAAAATTGAACCTGCCCAATATATGACTTTTGGAGGCCTCGGGGACCGTTTTAACGGCGATTACCTCATTACAGGAGTGGTACACGATCTCTCTGAAGGAAATTGGTTTACAGAAGTAGATCTCGGACTTTCACCTCTTTGGTTTACCGAAGAACCAGATGTAATGTCGCCATCTGCATCAGGGCTTATTCCGGGGGCAAGAGGACTTTTTAATGCTACCGTAAAACAAATGTACAACGACCCGGATTCTCAATACCGGATTTTAGTAGAGATTCCTCTTTTTGATATCAATGGAGCCGGAATTTGGGCAAGACTTTCTAATTTTTATTCTACAAGCGGAGCCGGAGCATTTTTCCTTCCCGAAGTTGGAGACGAAGTTGTTGTAGCCTTTTTGAATGAGGATCCCCGCTTTCCTGTTATTTTAGGAAGTCTTTACAGCAGTTCCAGCAATAAACCCTATAACGGTTTAGATCCTAATGAAAAAAATACCACCAAAGCTATTGTTTCCAAATCAGGAATTTCGGTCGAATTTGACGATGAAAATAAAGTCTGGACAGTAGCCACGCCCAATAAAAATACCATCATACTAAGTGACAAAGACAAAAAAATTACGATTCAGGATCAAAACAATAACAGTATCGTGATGTCTGACAGCGGTATCGATTTAACAAGCCAGAAAAATATCAATATATCTGCCGATCAAACTGTAAGTATTAAAGGAAACCAGGGAATTACAATCCAGTCCAGTACAGGAGATGTACAAACAAAAGCAATGAATATTAAAGAAAATGCCGATATGCAGTATTCTGCTGAAGGTTCGCAGATGGCACAGGTACAGGGCGGAATGCAGCTGACCCTGAAAGGTGCTATGGTAATGATCAATTAAAATAACAATTAAAAAAGAGAAATATGCCTCCAGCAGCAAGACTTACCGATTTTCATGAATGCCCAATGGTAACACCGGGAGTTCCTCCTGTTCCGCATGTTGGCGGACCTGTAATAGGACCTGGTGAACCTACCGTTTTAATTGTGGGATTACCAGCCGCCAGAGTTGGCGATATGCTGGTTTGTGTAGGACCGCCTGATTCTATTATTAAAGGATCGGCGACTGTAATGATTGGCGGAATGCCCGCCGCAAGAATGGGAGATTCAACTGCTCACGGAGGCACTATTGTACTCGGGGCATTTAATGTAATGATAGGTGGATAATACAACAAATAAAGAGAGTCATTTTTTGGGCACGGGCTGGTCATTTCCCGTTTCATTTTCTGTGGGCAATCATCAGCTCAATATGTCTGCAAATGAATTAAATATTAATGAATCTATCAGTGTTATTCTTAATACGCGTAAAGGTGAACGCACGCTGGAATCTGATTTTGGTTCAGGATTACAGCAGTTTATGTTTAGAAAAATTGACAACAGCCTCAAAGGTGAAATTGTAGAAACCATCCGTTATGCCTTATTGCGATTTGAACCCAGGATTGTAGTTCAGGATGTAAAAATAGCTTCAACGGATATTGTGAACGGACTTATTGAAATCCTGATTATTTACGTCTATTCCCAAACCAATACAAGACATAATTATGTTTATCCTTTCCATTTAAAAGAAGGAACCAATTTATCTAAAAAATAATGATTACAGTTGATCAAAATAGTGCTATACAGTCGCTGAACGAAGCTCTCGTTCCGTCTTCTCATTTAATAGATGGAAGAAAGGAACAAGACTGGCTTTATTTTATAGCCGAGTTTAGCAAATTGATCAATTTTTATAATGATACTAACACCATTGAGGGAAACTGGAATCCGTTTTTATTAAAAGATCCGGTATTCTTAACAGCTTCCATTTCCAAAATTAATTATAAAAACCTGCATACCAACTATAAAAATAGCTGTACCGAAATTGCTAAACTAGCATCCGACCAAAATAAAAAATACCTGTCTGTTAAAGCCTTAAACAAGCTTTTTGATCATCTCGATGCAATCTACAAAATGATAGAAAACTGGACGTATTACATGCAGATGACGGATCAGACATACGACCTTAAAAAATATATACTGCACGAAGTACAGACAAAACTGAGTGTAGATTTCTGGGCCTTACAGTCTTTTAAACAATACTTACACACTTTACCTTTAAACGGGATTATACCTCCAAATAATATTTTAGATTCAGTAGCTTTTAAGGAATTAATCTGGAATATCAACAAAGGAAAACAGCCTTTCTGGGAAGTTTTCGGGATTGACAGCCCGGAAACACTTGTAAATACCGCAGAGCAGCAGACAGCTGTTTTTTCTTTAAATGCGGTTGCTTCAACTGGAGACCGATTATTTAGTTTTTTGGAAACCGTTATCCATCATTCAAATAATGAATTTAAAAAATTAAGCCGTAAAAAAAGCCGCTATCCTGATACTACATTACTGCGTTCTTTTGTTGATGTACTCAAAATACAGCAAAAAGAATTAAACAGTATTTCCCAAAGACATCTTGATTTTTATTACTCAGATATTTTAAAACAATCCAGCCTTCCGGCAGCTGCAGATACGGCCTTTGTGTCTGCAGTGCTTGCCAAAAATGATTCGGTATTAAATTTACCGGCCGGAACACTGTTTAATGCCGGCACAGATGTCAATAAAAACCCAATAGTATTTGAATCCCAAAAAAATACAGTTTTAAATCCGGCCGCAATTGCCAGTGTACAAACACTGCATTATCAAAAAAGCAATAATACCTATAATTTACAAAACATAACAAAACCAACTGCTGTTCAGAAAAACCAGAACGGTAAAATAGTAAGCTGGCCAACATTCGGCAATACTGGAGCAGAAATACAGGTACAGCCTTTAGGTGCTGCTTTTGCTTCTCCTATGCTCCTGCTAAGAGAAGGCAGCAGAACAATTACCCTAAACCTTGGATTTAGTGCTGCCGTAGATTTAAGTCTTTTACAAAATGCAGACTATTTTTTAAGTACCCAGGCTGACTGGCTGAAACTGCAGTTAACACCATCCAGTTTTCAGTTAAACACAACACAGCCTGGCAACAATACGATAACCATTACGATCAGCCTTTTGCCAACAGAAGCACCAATCGAACCTTTTAATGTGAATCCCGACGGAATACAAACCAGCTGGCCTATGTTTAAGGTTTTATTCCCGTCTGTTACAAATCCGGCAGATTCCCCAAAAATAAAAAGCATTTCTATTGCCGTTAAGGTTACTGATATAACTACTTTTCAGCTTTATAATGATTTTGGGGAATTAAACGCCAAAACTCCTTTTCCCCCATTTGGACCCATTCCGCTTGAGAATTCCAATTTTATAATCGGGAACAATGAAATTTTCAGCAAACCGCTGGACAATTTCAGGATTAAAATAAACTGGGACAAACGTCCTTCTGATTTTTCGGTGTATTATTCGGCCTACAATGATTATCTGGATCAGCCGGCTCCATCGCCTAAAAATAATTTTATCAGCAGGTGGTTCTTTCCTCCTGTACTCGAATCTTTAGAAGATAACGATTATTACAAAAACTCAAGTTTCACAGTAAGCTTTAGTGTTTTACAGGAAAAGTCATGGAATAATTTTACTATGTATAAAATTGATGACACCGGAACCGACTATGTATTTGTGCCTTCAGAAGCCAATAACAATCCTGTATTTTTGTTTGATCCGGAACCGGCCAACACTATAAGTCCTTTTATTACCGATTCAAGTACATATTATACTTATAACAAACCAGCTGCTGCCGACTCAAAAACATCTCAGGGAACTATTTTGCAGCCGTATCCCTACATTCAGAACCAGCCTTTAAAATTTACGGATGCCAGCACATCCGGTTTTATAAAAATAATGCTGGCCGGACCTGATTATGGCTTTGGCAGTGAAATATATCCGAATGTAGTAGCTGCTATAGCCCTGCAGAACGGTTTGATAATTTCGTCAAAAGACACCAGCAAAGACAAAGTATTAAAACCATCTGCTAATATCCCTTTTGTCCCAAAGATAAAAACCATTTCAGCTAATTATTCTGCAAGTGTGACGTATCAGCTTGATCAGACCGGAGAGTATCCATTAGAATATTTTCTGTATTCACCTTTTTCTCATTATAAAATTTATGACAACAGCAGTACACCAACGAATTCCGTTTCTCTCATCGCTCCAATTACAGGTACTTCTGCTGGTACCGTAAACGGTTTGCCGCTCTACCCTGTTTTCAGCTCTTCTGGTGCTTTATTTATCGAACTGGAAAATTTAATTTGCAACAGTACCCTGAGTTTATACTTTGAGTTATCCCGAAATTCTATTGCTGCCACAGCGGGACAGGGAATTAAATATTACTATTTAAGTAATTCTGGCTGGAACGAGATCCAGGCTTTATCTGACGGAACCAATAATTTTAAATGCTCCGGTATTATAGAACTTCCCGTTCCTGCAGATTGTGCGAATAGTCAGATTTATATGTCCGGCAGTAATAACTGGATTTCTATAGTAGTTTCCGGAGATGTTGATTCGTATTCGCAGACCACTTTGGTACTCACAAATGGTTTTAGTGTACAGCGCAGCGGAACTTCTTTTTTAACCGATACAGCCGTTCCGCAGATTAACGCGGGCACTATTACCAAACCGCAGACTGCTATTCCGCAGATTGCGTCGCTTCTACAGCCGTTTCCTTCGTTTGGAGGGAAAGCGGCTGAAAATGATAACCAGCGAAACCAGCGAATCAGCAATAGTATTAAAACCAAAAACAGGGCCGGCAGTACCAGTGATTATTTTACTATGATCACTGAAAATTTTGACGATGTCTATTATGTAAAAGTGGTCAGCAAAAAAGCAGATAACAGCTGTAATGTCTACCTCATAAAAGAAATGGCTTCTGAAAACGAAAGTAATGCCTATCTCCCGCTTGTTACCAATTGCCTCGAAAGCGAGGTACAAACCTATTTAAATCAGAATGCCTCGCCATTTGCTAACATTATTGTTTCCAATTTTAATCTGGAATATGTGGTCATTTCGGCACAGATTGAAGTAGAAAGCGGTTACCAGCCAACGCTGATACAGAAAAATGTAAACCAGGCCCTGAAAATCTATTTATCACCCTGGATCAACAGCACCCAGCAGCAGGTAAAAATAGACAAATCACTGGTTGATGCCAAAGTCAGTACTTTTATTCAGAGCATTGAAGGAGTTGCTGTGGTAAACAATGTAACGTTTTCAAGTTATTTTATTAATCCTGAAACGAAACTTATGACTGCCTGCAAAAGTGGCAAAGAAACGCTTAAATCTTATGGTCCGACTACCCTGTTAGTTTCGGCACCGGAACATCACATTACTTTTTAAAAACAGATTATGGATATCGTCAATTACATAGTAAAAAACCAGCTTCCTTCGCATCAGGATTTTACCACCCTGAAGGCGAAAGCGCTTGCGTATATCCAGACTCATATAGGATCTGAATGGACTAACTTTAATCCAAGTGATCCCGGAATTACAATTTTAGACCAGTTTTGTTATGCTCTGACCGAACTAGGATACTGTACTGATTTTAGTATTCAGGATATTTTGACCAATGCCAATGGACAGATTGATTTTAAAGATCAGTTTTATCAGCCTTCGGAAATTTTTACCACCGCTCCCTGTAACATCAACGATTATAAAAAATACCTGATCGATGAAATAGAAAATATCGTAAATGTCGAAATTGTTTGTTACGGAAGCAACCTGCCGCTTTTTAGCAGGGTGTATCAGGTGTATTTGTATATCAACCCCGATATTACAGATGTTGATGAACGAAGCGCTATATGCAGAGAAGTTTATTATTACCTGAACAAAAGCCGAAATCTGGGCGAACTTTTCAATATGCCTGTTGCCCTTCAGCCTGTAATTTGCCAGATAAGCGGTAAAATAGAACTTCAGCAGCATACAGAACCTTATGACGTTTTACTGAAATTACAGGACAAAATACGTTCGTTTATTTTTTCAAATGTTAACCAGCAGGGTTACAATACCCTGAATGCTTTGGGATATAACGCCGCCGAAATATTTGACGGTCCCAACCTGGCTAATGGATGGATTTTAAACGAATCTTTAACCAATAAGAAAAACAGCGTACAGGCTGTTGATCTGGTTCCCGTAATCGATTCAGTAAAGGATGTGATTTCCATTTCGGGTTTACAGCTTTATCAGAACGGAAAAACAACCCAAACCCTGGAGTCAGACATTAATCAGATTATCGCTGTTGATGTACTGGGTTCTTACCAGAGTAAAAAACTGGTATTAACCTGCAGCGGAAAAGAACTGGCCTTTGATGCTTTTGGGCCTTTAAAATTAAACGATGACAATTTTGAAGAAACAACCGCTGTTTTAAATAAAGAGGATAAAAGTAAACTTCCTAAAAGTAATTTCAGGGATATCAACACCTACTATTCCATCCAGAATACTTTTCCGGCGCAGTACGGCATTGGAACTGATACGATCGAAGATTCTAATCCCGTACAAGTGGCGCAGTCCCGACAGCTAAAAGGCTATCTGACCTTATTTGACCAGATACTGGCCAACCAGTTTTCGCAGCTGGCGAATGTTTCAAAGCTTTTTTCTTTTAAAAATTCCCTGTCAGGGGCACCATCAGATGAGGCTTCTTTTTATGCTTTAAAAGACAAATACGAACAGGAACATTTACAATATCCGGTACCGTATCAAATGTTTGCACCCAGTTACTTTTACCAGTCGCTCTACAGCGTTCCACATATCAAGCCTTTATTAAAAGACAATAAAACTTTTGATTTTGGTTATGCCAATGATTCTTCGGTGGAGTCCAAAGAAAAAAGCTGGCTTGAATACCAGCAGGATCCGTACAACCCGTACATTTTTGGTTTGATGAAAATAATGGAACAGGAAAATATAAACCTGGACCGCCGAAACCATTTACTGGATCATTTGCTCGCCAGACACGGCGAATCGCCAAAAGTAATAGATGCCTTTATTGATGATACTGTTTATACAGGCGAAAAAAGAAAAGACCAGATTATTGTTAAAAGCCTATACCTGCAAAACCTGGGTTCGCTGTCGTATAACCGTCAAAAAGCCTATAATTTTATAAGTGCATCCAAAATTCATACAGATGCCAGCGGAATACTGGATGTAAGTCTTCCAAAGATTAAAGAAAAACATTTTCAGTTTATTAATGAAAACACAACCGATTTTATTTTTAAATCGGAACAAATCAATAAAAAAGAAAAACTGCACGCAGCCGATTATACCAATTTTTCAGGTATTGAATTAAAGATGAGCCTGCTGTTTGGTTTAAAAAACATCTATTCTAATTTTATAAATGCCAAACTGGAAGTGTTGCGAAACAGCACCTTAAACCCGCTTAACCGTAATGAATACCTCTCCGTTCAGGAATCTTTATGGTTTACCGAAAAAAGAAACGGAACTGTGGTAATCGAAACCGTACTGCTATTAAAACAATTGCAGTTTGACCTCGAAATCATTAAACCGAATCAGGTAAATTATAGTTTTTACAACATTCAGAATATTGATTTTGAAGCGGTATCCAATTTAAATTATCTTTTAAATACCAGCAGCCAGTCGGTGTTAGACAGTGAGTTTGAACAAGGTTATTTATCTTTTGCTGACAGTCGGTTTCCGTTTTCATTTGGTTCCATGCCTTTGGAAAACCTGCGTGATTATACCCAAACCAGCCAGTCTGATTATTTATTCAGAATTAAAATTGTTTCGGGAGACGGAAATATAACACTAGATTCAAGGGTTTTTAGAAAAAATATGTTGTTCCTGTTCCCTGATTTTATTCCGGCACTGCAGACAGCTGAGTTTAAAAAACGTTTAAAACAATTCCTGAAAGCCAGCCTTCCGGTCAATATAAGTACTGAATGTCTTTTTGTAAACAGTACTCAGCTTGAAGAGTTTATACCAAAATACATGTATTGGCACGAAAGCCTGAGACATAAATCACTGCTGCTGCCGATTTATGCCAAAGAAGAAACAGCCGCACTGACTACTGCTGCAAAAACCGCAATGGCAAACCCGTCTGAGACAGCCCTGAATCTGATTAATAGTATAACCAGCATTTTAGAATCAAGAAATGGAAGAAATTAACCGCCATATTATATCGAGCCTAAAATGGGACACTACTTTTGACCAAAAAGAGGAAGGGTACAAACTGCAGGAGCGCCTGAGCAGCTGGAGCAAAATTTCGCTGCCCCGTGAAGTCGCTGCGGTTTTTAACGAACTCTGCCCTCCTGAACAAAGCTGGAGAATACAGTCATTAGAATTAGATCTTGGAGCTTGTGATTACCATGATCTCGAATTTGATCTGAGTAACAAAATACGCACCCTGCTAAGGGATAAAATAGCGGAACTGATTATTTACCAAAACAGTCAGAAACAAAACTTAATATCTGTTTATAATAAGGAAAAATCTATTTTGGAAAACCTTACCGTTTTCCTGATCGAAGGTTATCTGCCATGGAGTTACCAGAGCAAAGAAGGATCCGTAAACCATATTATGGCCGAAGTACTGCAAAACAGTCTTTCTGAAATTATTGCTATTATAAAGCAGGAAGGGATTAAACAGGAACAAGTTCGAAAAAGGATTGCCTGGCAGTTTGACGAAAGAAATACAAACAAAATTATCGCGGCACTGGAACCCAACAACAGTGGTACAATCCTCGAGTTCAGTTCAATCATCACTAGTCTTCAGGTAAAAGAAACTATTGTACAAACCAGTGCGGCAAGTTTTAAAAAGAACCTGTATTTCTTTATTCTTAATTTTTTATTGCTCGAAAGGGGAACACTTTTCAATAAAGTAGCTTTTATGAAAAGTAGTATTCTGCAGATGGCCAATCATTATAATATTGCGTATTCAGAACTTATTGTTCTAATTGAAAATACAGTAATTAAAATATCCGACAATACTACCCGTAATAATGATTTTATATACTCGCTTCGAACGCTGACACAGGAGTTTGAAGGCGAGAGAAAGGAACATTTTACCATTGAGAAAAATACCGATTACTGGCAGCTTCTCGAAAAATTGTTTGAAAATAAAAGCGAAAGAAAAACAAAAGCACAGCGTGATATTCTAAACGAACTTATTGCAGCTCTGTACACAGAGAATTCCGGAAAATTCAAAGCGGTCATCAGCCGTATGATCAAAAATGGAAATGAATTTGTAAACGTGATTCAGGATCTGGATGATGCAGCTGTTCAGGTTGTTTTCGCAGCAGTCAATATCGATTCTTCTGCCCTGCACTCTCATACCATTAGCTATATAACTAAACTCATTGCAATTTTAAAACTAAAAGTAAATCCGAAATTTTTATGGCAGACCGCCATTGCATATGCAGTCAAAAATAAAAATGGAAGTCATGGTGCACTTTTGCTTCACTGTATTACGGAATTAAGTCAAAAAAGCAATATTAAGACCGAAAAACTACTGGGAATGCTGACGACAGCCCAAATTCCTACAGCGATAAAAAACAACCATTCTGTTATTATTTATGAGCGTTTAAATACACTTTATTGTCAGCAAATCGATAAAAACCAGACTGATTATCCGGCAGTGCATTTTACAAACCTGATTGTAAGACTGGAAAACGAACTGCAGAAAAATGCCGCTAAAAATACTGTTTTTAAAGAACTGCAGAGATCACTCATCAAAAACATACACCTGCATCCTAAAACAGCTTTTGAGGTCATGCTTTCGTATCAAAATAAAGAATTTATACGAACATTGCTTCCGCTCATTCTCAACCGTGAGCTTTTGCAGTTAATCATTAAAACCGCCAATTATAAAAAAACAAAACTGGTACAGACGGTACAGATTGTTTATGAAATTTTAAACGCCAGAGAAAAATACAATCTCCACGAAGAACTCCTGACAGATGACCTGTTATGGCTGAGCATTCAGGAAATACTGCTGCACCCGGAACAGACTTCTTCGCTGTTTATGGAAACTGTATTGATACAACTGTCCCGCAAAACAGCCAATGGTAAACGTCATGATTTTTACAGGTTTATTACCAAACTTTTACAGTCTAAACGCATTAAATCATTTGGCATTACCATCAAAAAAAACTTTTTAATACAGCTCAAAAACAACAATTCAATCGATATTATTGAACTGGCTTTGCTCATGCAGAATACCTCTAAACAGGCACAGTCATCTTTGTCTAGTGTGTTAAGATCCCATTTTGATGACCCGATATTTAAAGCATTAAGAAAAGAAGCTAAAAAAGAAAGCGATGTAATTTTAGAATATCTTTTAAAAAACAGCAAAACCTTAAAAAACAAATGGATTAAAGACCAGACAGATTATATTATTCAGTTGTCAAAATCCGTTTCAGTTGTCAAAATCCGTTCAGATTTAAGTGAAATATTCTGGAAAACGATTTTGAACTATCCCGCTTATAAAGGCAGTGCGGTTGAGTTTCAAAAACTGCTTGACAAAGCTCTTTTCTTTTATCTTAAAAATCAGGTTCCCGCTGTTTATCAGATTATAAATGAAGCTAAGGCGACACAGGGAATTGAGTATAAATATGAACCTAATTTTAAAATTCAGAAAGAAATACAAACTGAATTATATAAAACAGAAAATACGGATGAACCGGATGAAATTGAAGAACCTATTTCAGAAGAAACCGAATATGGAACTTCTTTTAAAACAGAAAAAAAACATATCCTTTTTTCAGGAATAAAACTTTCACCAAAAGAAAAATATAAATGGTTTGTCATGATTATCTGCGAAAAACAAATTCCACAGGAACTGTTACTTTTAGGTGAATTTAAAGCGGCTGATTTGCTGGACGAAATAATAGCTGCTGACTCAAAACTGTTTTTTCAGATTCTTAAAAAAGAATTCATCTCAGAAGCACAAACAGACTGGCTAAGCCGTAATATTGTTTTTAATACGCTCTGCGCAGCTGTTAACCGTCAGGATCAAAGCAGGGAATCCTATTTAAAAATACTGGAAAAGTTTCATCATACACTGGGAAGAATTAGCATAAACGGCATTTCTTCAAAAGAAATACAGGCCCTTTTGCTGCGAAAGGTGCTTAAAGCTGCCGCCAATGACAACTGGCGTTTAATTACAATCAGTACTATCTGGAACGAATTGATCTGGGATATCGTAACCAGAAAAGGGATTTCCAAAAAAAGTTTCCTCATAGATATTGAAAAACATATTTATCAGTTTCCGCCGTCGCTCCAGCTGAGCTTCAGGGAAATAGTCAAAAATGAAAAAAGAAAAATGCAAACCTCAAAAATTATGGAAAACCCTGCTAAAAACGGAGCTACAAAAGATACCAAACCAACTAAAACCCATTTAAAAGAAGGTCTGCCAGTACGAAACGCCGGAATGGTACTTTTAAACAACTATTACCAGATGCTTCTTGAAAGACTTAATCTGGTAGAAAACGGCAAATTTACCAGCTCAGAAAATCAAATAAAGGCAGTACAGTATTTACAATATGTAGTGACAGGAATAACAACTACCGAAGAAACCTATCTGACCTTAAATAAAGTTTTATGCGGACTTCCGCTTTCGAACCCTGTTCCTGATGAAATTGAAATAGGTGACGATCAGGAAAATCTCATTAACGGCATGATGCAGGCGGCGATTTCGTACTGGGATGTGATAGGGGAAACTTCTGTAGACGGTTTTAGGGGAAACTGGCTTGTACGTGACGGGATTCTCGTCGAACAGGAAGAACGCTGGGAACTTACGGTTGATAAAAGGGCTTATGATATTTTAATTAATAAATCACCCTTTGCCTTTTCTATCATTAAATATCCGTGGATGCCCAAACCGCTCCACGTAAACTGGCCTTATTAAAATAAAATAACGATCATCGAAATAAGTAATTAATCAATAAAAAGAACCATTATGAACACCTACAATGAAAATTTACATTCTAGTGTTTTAGCTTCATTAGAAAGTCAGCAGCTGAGTAAAAAACAGCTGGATGCACAATTAAGTGCTTCTATGTTTACCCTGTATTATGCAGAGGGTGCCGAGATTATTGCAAGTGAAAAACTTGATGCCGCATCAAAAATGTACCAAAGCAAACAGCATATCAACAATGTGGTGGTAAAGAATAAAAACATGTCTGACAATTTACTGTTGTCGGCCAATCAGCAGAAAACCTTTGTGGGACAATCTGTTACTAATATGGCCGTATGTGCTGCAAACATACAAATTGCTGCCAATGCTATTGTGCGTCTGGCCAGTGACGTAGGCAGTATTTTTAGTATTGTAAATGCAGCCGATTATGGTTCACAAATTTATCAGCAGGGCCTTGATGCGTACAACCTTATGAACAAAACGGCCTACCATGCCGAACTTACGTCGCAGCATGCCATGGAAGCTTCGGCTGCAGTGGCCGAGGTACCTTCTACTACAGTAGCAGACGGAGCCAAGGTAACCAACGATTCTGTAAACAATCTGCTTCAGGTAACCACTGCCGACTTAAATGCTATTACGGCAATCTTAACGGCCGATAATGATACCAAATCACAGGCCAGTATTGCTACACGCGGCGCCGAGGGAGCTATAAAATGCAGTAAGGTAGAATATGAAGCTTCGAAAAAAGCATACATCATAAACAACAAAAAATTCAATCAGAATATTAAAGTAGATGTGCCAAAGCCTTTCGATCCATCTTCTAAAGGTTCTTTTACCGTTTCTTTTGATTATTTTAAAAGTCCGTTCCCCAACACCGACTTGTCTGCAGATAATGTAAAAACAGAAGTAAAAAATCCGGTAAAAAGCTACAACATCATTATAGTTAAAGAAAGTAAGAAAGCTTTGTTTACAACTTCTACGGCAGAAGATCTTTTAAGCAGTCCTTCGCAATTTGTGAGAGTTGCTGAAAAACCAGATGAAAAGGAAGGAAAAGCAGTTATCAGTTTAAACAATTTACTGGATTCTGACAATGAAGCTTTGGCATTGGGTGAAAAATACGTGGCATTTTTACTGATTGTTTTTACCGAAGACTATAAAAAAGAGATCAACACTTTTGACGAATATTTATCGGTTGCTTCAGAATCGTTCCGTTTGACACAGACTTTAAACGAAGCCAAAAACATTATTTCGTCAAAAACAGGTTCTCAGGAAGAAGAAAGCGATGATAACTACAGAAAAGCACCTTTGACCGAGTTTAGTTTTACGGTAAAAAAGGATGATAACATCAAACCATCAGCTATCGATTACCGATTTATCCTGCTTCCTTATCCGGATGATTTGCTAACCGACGTAGAATTAAATACCATCGAGGAACGAATCGAAGTCTTGGAACTAAAAGAAGAACTTACGATTTATGATGATGAGATCAGTTATTTAAATGAAGAAATTACCAACTTAAATACAGAGATCGCACAGCTGAACAACGAATCTTCTAAAACCAAAAATCCGGCTGAAGCTGATACTGCCAAACAAAAACTGGCCAGCTTTAAAACTGCCCTGACCGAAGCTAAAGCAAGAGTTGCAATTGCAAAAGAACAGCAGGTAAAAGTAAAAGCCGAACTGAAAAAAGTAGAAGAAAGTTTCCCTAAACCAATAAAAAACAACAAAGCGTTTTTCTTTAACCTAAACCTGGCCGAAAATATACCTGCCGGAAACTATATCTCTGCCAGCCATTCTAAAAAATCAGAAAAAGTAGAAACCAATTTGAAATACGATATTAAAATTGAGCCTACTACCACAGATAATTTTGGAAATCCTCTGGTCGAAAAGAAAAAATACATTCCGGTGGTTTTATCTTTCTTCAACGGAAATGAAATCAGCAAAAGCAAATATACCAACAGTCTTTCGGATTGGGAAAATACAGATCCTGTGACTTTTTCCTCAACTGAACTTAACCTCAAAAATTAATTTAAAAGTATAAAAACATGGAAGCACAAATATTAACTCCAATCCCGGTTTCAAAAAAATACGGGATCACCGAAAAGAAAAAATCCGAAATCGATGCTTTGACTAATCAGGTAATTGATGTTACGGCCGAAATTCAGCAGCAGCAGGTAATTGTAAACTCGCTTACTGAAAAATCTCAAAAATATCAGGGATATCTGGTTACTGCCGAAAACAATCGTGTACATGCCTTAAACAATAAGAACTTAATTGATCAGGTGATTCAAAATGCCCATAACCTGGCCTATAATTCAAAAAATGCTTTTAGTACAATGGCAGAAGCTTCTGAGGCTTCCATACTGGTATCGACAGACATCAGCGAGCTGATCAACAAACTAATTTATGCTGTTGAAATACTGAATAAGCTGTCTAATCTGGTAACCCGCAAAAAAGCTTTAAACCCGCTTATTTCAGATGATTTGGTTTCTAAACTTACTTTAGCCGGATCAGATGCCAACAATGCCATTGCACTAACTCTGATCGCCCTAAAGGCTACACTTGCAGCCGAAACATCTGTTTTAGAAGCTGAAGCAGCCGTTACACTTGAAGCAGATCAGGCCGGAAAATTATACCTGTCTTTAACAAACGAACGAAATATCGATGAGCCGTTATCTCCAAATCCGGTTTCAAATAGTTCTCTCAGAGGACTGCTGTATCAGGCTTATGACGATTCGAAAATAGCATACGAAAAAGCAAAAGTGGCCAACGACCAGACTTCAAGACAACTCAATATCGCCAATACGAATTTAGGTAAAGCACAGATTAAACTTAAATCATTACAGTCTGGGCTTGCTGCGGCAAATGCAGCGGCGCTGGCTTCTTAAAACTGAATTATCTCCGCTGTAAAAGATTTTTTTATAGCGGACTTATAACTATTAATTTTAAGTTTATGGATCGTGTTTACAGAAATTTTTACAGACAGTTTTACTTAAAAACAGGAGGTTTTATACCCACCAAACCGTTAAATCAAAACCTGTTTCCGGGAGATTTTTTTCAGATAAAAAACGGCGAAATAATCCTGTTGGGAAACGTATACCGAAATGCCATCCTCAACAAGCTGGAAATTGATATCAGCAGTCCGATTGCCCTGAATGCCGCCGCCTGGAATTTCAGCGACGGGATTTCAAAACCGTATTCCGGTCGAGGACATGGGAATGCCGCCATTGACGGACAGTTTGAATTCAGCAAACAAATACTGGGTTTTGCCCGAAAGGGAAGTTTTATTTTTAAGGCCGAAAATCCGGAATCGGTTAAAATCAATAACTGGAACGAGATCCAGCAGTCTTTAATTATAAAATTTACACAGGCTGTTTATACTTTTCGTGAACTCTATGTAGTGACCGAAAGTGCAGCACCTTCCATTACCACACTGGCCGTTGCCGGAGAAGAAAATGCTGAACTGGAACTGGTAAGCGATACTGAAAACTTTGGCCTCGTTGATATTTTCGGACACAGCAGCACCAAAACTATCCAATCCAAAGATATTCTGTATTATCATAGGGAAACCAAAAGAAAACCGGCTTATTTCAAAGCAAAAAAGTTAACGGTACAAGACGAAAAAATTTCTTATTTCATTAGTGATTTTATTAACAAAAACAATAATTCATCAGAATGGACAAAGGATTTATTTGAGTCTTTTGACAGCGATATTGACTACAACTCCCAGAATATTATACAAAATCCACAGGGACATTTTCTGGATATGCTGCAGTCTAACGAACTAAATGTAAATACCGCATTACTCTACTTTAAGTGGACAGATGCCAATTTAGACGACGTTGAAAAATTATTTGAAAATTATGGAAACTAATTTCAATATAAAGGCTCTGTATGACGAAATGGAGTGGTTACAAAAAGTAATCGATCAGGTTATCCGCAGCTATCTGCTTCAGGAAGGCTATGAGAACCGCTGGCAGGATATACCGCTTCCACAGCCTGAAACTGATAATGATAAAGAAAACCCAATAATTTCTTATTATCAAAAACTGGAAGAATGGAATCTAAATTTATACGAACGCTTGTGTCTTGCTCTGGTAATTGCACCGCAGATTAAACCTGAAATACTGGATATTTTTTTTAGTAAAAATGCAATGTATGACCGCGGCTTTACAGAATTTGGCGGTCTGACGGGTAAAAACCACAGCGGTTTTATTCCTACCGGACAAACATTTTCCTTTTTGATAACCGCTGTTAACCCAGAACTCCATATTGAAATGCTCAATGTGCTGAGCTCTTCCTGTATTTTAATAAAAGAACAGGTTTTGATATTAGACAACTCAGAATCATATGTTACGATGTTAAATCAGGGAATTTCGATTAACGAACGATGGCTTCAGTTTTTTTTAACCGGAACCCTTCCTCACCTAGAACATAGCAGTTCCTTTCCTGCACAGCAGATTTCGACCAGCATGAACTGGTCAGACCTGGTTTTGGAAGAACATGTAATGCAGCAGGTTATGGAAATTGATGCCTGGCTGAAATACGGTTCTGTTTTAATGACCGAATGGGGGCTCGAAAACAAAATAAAACCCGGATACAGGACCTTATTTTATGGTCCGCCCGGAACAGGAAAAACCTTAACAGCCACGCTCCTTGGCAAAAGTACCGGCCGTGAAGTATACCGGGTTGACCTTTCAATGATTGTATCGAAATATATTGGGGAAACCGAAAAAAACCTGTCAAAAATATTTGATGTCGCACAGCACAAAGACTGGATCTTGTTTTTTGACGAAGCCGATTCGCTTTTTGGGAAAAGAACCCAGACTTCCTCCTCAAATGATCGTCATGCCAATCAGCAGACAGGGTATTTGTTACAGAGAATTGAAGATTTTCCGGGTGTAATGATACTGGCCTCCAATTTAAAAGAAAATATGGACGAAGCTTTTTCCAGAAGGTTTCAGTCAATGATTCATTTTACAATGCCAAAAGCCGAAGACAGAATACAGTTATGGGAAAATGCCTTTTCGGGAAAATGTCAGCTTGATCCTGCTATTGACCTCGAAGAAATAGCCGAAAAATACGAACTCGCAGGAGGTGCTATCATTAATGTTTTGCGCTACTGTGCTTTAAAAGCCATTCAGAAAAATGAGACTATCGTAAAAGAGCGTGATTTACTGGACGGTATCCGACGTGAATTTAAAAAAGAAAACCGGACGCTGGCCGTAACCCAAATGAACTGATATGAAAAAGACCGAAGACAAACCGACTTCTTTGATTTCTAAAAAACACTGGCATACTCATCTGGTCGAACTAAAACTGGGAAGCTGGAAGAAACACTATGACTTTAACTACCGAAATAAGATAATCGCTTTGACTTTAAATCATTTTATAAAAAAAAATGAACTTGTTATTCATGGTTATTTAATCACCGGCAGCAGTATTTTTTTAGTAGCCAAAACTGATCACCGCTCTTTTGAAGAAGTTATCGAAAGAATAGAACTCCATATTGCTTTGTTACTAAAAAAGTACGACAACAAATTTTCCAACTCCATTTCCAAAGCCGATTTTATACTGGACATCGAAAATATCTTCCAGACCGTTCATCAGCCTCTTTTCAAAATAAAACCTTTACAAAATAATTACCTGATCAAACTTATTACGGGCATAAAAATAGAAATTCCTTATCTGGATCCCGAACTTGAATATTTAAAACTTCTTACTAAAAACCATCCGTTTTGTTCTTCTGTCGATTACTCCGGCGCTATTGGCCCTGTTGAGGTCACACTGCTGGAAGTTTAATTAAAAAGGAATTATAAATTAAAAAAAAAGCAAAAAATGGCACAGTATCAAAAACATCTCCCAATGAATACTACTTCGGTAACAGCTGCAAATTCTAATAATAATATTTCAGATGCTGTTCAATTAAAAGATAACAGAACAACTCCTGTAGCACAATTAGGAAAAAAGCACCATGACCCTGAAAAGAAAAAGTATCTGGCAAAAGGTGTCGGTAAAAAACAAAATGACATTTCCGCTGCTGCGCTTGCTATTAAAAAAGCCAGTCCTGTACCAATCAGCAATAAAGAAGCTAAAAGAATGGCAAAATAGAACTATTTAAAATCACCTGAAGATGGCACTACAACACAAAAAATCATCCGATAACCAATCAGTGGTTACCGCGGCTAACGGAAACAACAATACTTCGGCAGTTCAGTTAAAAGATAACCGTGTGCCGTCTGCGGTAGAACAAAAACTAACCAGTACTTCATCAAATCCTGTTCAGAAGAAAGCCAATAATACCGGTTTACCAGATAACCTGAAATCAGGAATGGAAAACCTAAGCAATAAAAATCTGGATCATGTAAAAGTACACTACAATTCATCCAAACCTGCTGCTGTACAAGCACATGCTTATGCGCAGGGTTCTAATATCCATCTTGCTTCTGGTCAGGAAAAACATTTACCGCATGAACTAGGCCATGTGGTACAACAAATGGAAGGACGTGTCAAACCTACCATGAAAATTGGCGATACTCCTGTAAATGATAATCCGGGGCTGGAACACGAAGCTACCCAAATGGGACAGAAAGCTATTCAAAGAGCATCTTCTCCCCGTTCTCAAAAAATGACAAATTCTATTCAGACAGAAAAACCAAATCAGGAATATACTGCCCAATTTAAAGGCATGGATCATTTAGGTATTCCAGGTGTTAATTATGCTGTCATGAACCAGTCAGATTATGGCCAGTGGCAGCAGACTACCCAGGCTAAATTTATGAGCGGTGTTCACTATAATGGAAGTCAGGTTGTGGTTACCCAGTTTCAAAATTCAGAAGCAGTACGACAGTTATTCCCTTCTCCCAGCACCATTACCGGCAGTTTAATAATTGCCGAAGGATTATTGTCACTGGCAGCATCTATTGCCTTTTTTTCACTATCTGGCGAAAATAGCTTAATGGCCGGTTTAATGGCCTTGGGTGTTGCAGTTTCAAAAATTATACGAGGTGTATTTACTATAATGGGCGGAAAAGATCCTAGCGGTAAACAGCAGATAGTAATCGATACATTACGCGGTTTTGAAGCCGGACTCGCTTTGGCAGTAGGTATAAAAACAGAAAATAATCCGGGAATTGTTTTTGGTGTTGCAAAATCACTGCGTTCATTACTACAAGCGGTAATGGATTATTTAGGAAAAGAAAATCCGTCCACAGCTTATAAAATTTCAAGCGGTTTTGCTGCTGCGCTTCACTGGATTGAAGTTGCTGCCCTTGCTGCTTCGGGCGGTATAGCAGTCGATAATAACAATACAGTTACAGGCGGGCTCAATATTGGAGTAGCGGCGTCTAAAACTGTGAGATCAGGTTATCAGTCAAAGAATGCATATGCAGCCATAAAAACTCCGGCAGCACCAACAGAAAACTCTTCATTACTTAATCCTGATACTGTTTAAAATTTTGATACTAAATAATTTATATGGAATCAATTCATGATACTGACAGAGTAAGTGAGGTAAAATCCATTTCGGCAAGTCTGAATGAAAAACCTATTCAGAATAAAACAAGAATACTGGAAGATAACCGTCGTCCCGCTTCTGTTTTACAAAAAAAAGCAAACAATACCGGTCTGCCCGATACTCTTAAATCCGGGATAGAAAACCTGTCAGGTCATTCTATGGATGATGTCAAAGTACATTACAACTCTGATAAACCGGCACAGCTTAATGCACATGCCTATGCTCAGGGAACGCAAATCCATATTGCTTCAGGTCAGGAAAAACACCTGCCACATGAAGCCTGGCATGTCGTACAGCAAAAGCAAGGGCGGGTGAAACCTACTTTGCAAATGAAAGGTAAAGTGAATATAAATGATGATAAAGGATTAGAGAATGAGGCTGATGTTATGGGGGCAAAAGCTATTGATACACATCAATTAAAAGAGATAGCTTACAAAAATCAATCCCTTAAGGAAAATACTATTGTACAAAGGATTGGAGAAGAGATGCCAGGCATAAATGGGGATCCTTCACACTTATTATTAATAGATCATGAAAAAGAAGAAGATGGAAGAGCTAAAAATGTACCTGAATGGAATCAAAAAGTTCAGGAAGTACAACAACGCCATTTACAAAACCAGCAGATTCTATATGCTATAATAAATAGTCCGGGAGATATACTAAACCTTGCACAGATTCCACACATTGGATTACCTGTTGAAGCAATCTTGGCAAACACAAAACAGTTCCTAAGTCAGCGATTAGCTGTTTTTGCGATGACTCCTACCCTCAGTACAACATTAAAACCTCCCGCAGAAATGAAAAAATTCTGGCCCCAAGTGCCGGAAGAAGCCTTAAAAGGAGAGCTTTTTTTTGATGACACTACTGCTTACCCTGTTACAGGATCTACGAAAAAAGCTGCTGAAGGTCTCCGGACTACTGATCCTGGAGTAATAATCCGTGATTCGCATGAAACCGCACATGCAGAGGGAATGAGCATTAGGGTTTTTATGGATAAACCTTTAAATCATGAAATGTTGAGCATTATACTTATGCATGAGATTCAGCATGTTGCTGATCGCCACAATGAAGATTTTCAGGAAACTATAATGAACGACATTAACGGTCAGGCGGGTGATGTAGGCAATGCGTATCGCACAGAATTTAGGGCATACTGGCTAGGTAATAAGCCCGGAGCAGGTTTTGGAAATCCTACATTACCAGCCTCAAACAACCGAAATGTAATAGAAAAATGGTGGATATTTAATTGGAAATCACAGCCCACAAATTTTGTCAATCAAAGACAGGAAAATATATTTTGGCATATGGTCAATTCAAAAACTTATCCGTGGGTAAAAGTAAATTATCTACAATCAGCAGCTTTTAGAAATCTCGTTAATGGTCTTGCCACACCTAGCGGCGGAAATTTACTTAATTCGGTTCGAATTGATTCACTGAGATCTGATCTTTCGCTTTCTGCTATGGGGAAATTTGCAAACTATGTTGATGACATTATCAACGATGCTCATCAGCTTGACATGATTGATAGATACTTCCTGCAAAGTCCTATGTCTGCACAATTTTGGACCTTCTTTGATCAAAAATTTACAGGCCCTTTTGATGATCAGGAACAGACTGACCGGGCAGCCTTAATCAAAACGCATCTCGAAGAAATAATCGGACGGCGATAATCCTGAAACAAACCTATTAATTGTTAACAAACTTAAAAACCTTTAATTATGAACACTAATTTCAACGGAATCTGTTATGCTCCTTTCCCGAAAGGATATAATCCTTCAAATGCTAATACTACTTATATTTTTTTTGGAAGCGATATCGCCTATGATGCTATGTCTCCTGTTTGGGGAAATCAATATACTTCTAAAAGCGGGGATTCCTGCAGCCTGAATGGCCCTAATAAAGCGAGAAATGATATTCAGACTTTAGCTGATATGGGCGTTAAATTGATCAGGCTTTATGACTGGGAGCCCAGAAATATTCATTTAAATTTCCTGGACTATTGTAATTCACTTAATATCAAAGTTTTGGTACCGGTTTCTAATTATTTTGTCAAGCCCGGTGAAGGCCTTCCGCAGCGAAATACTTTAATTCCAAGCCTGATTAACTCTTTTTCTAATAAAGAGAAAACAGATTATCACAGTGCCATTGCCGGAATTATTATAGGAAATGAACCTGAAATAAACGGGTTTAGTGTACAAAACTGTATTGATTTTACCACTTCATGGGCTGAAATCGAATCATCAGACTTTTCATCATACAGAGAAGTAAGGATTGGTCATCCGGTTGATTTTGGAACTTATGGTGCAGAATTTCCATGTTTTGGATTCTGGGATCCGCTGCTTGCTGGTTTAAATACGGTTACTGCAAAAAATTTAAACAACAGACTGTTTCTGACACCACAAACTTATAACGACAGTAATTATCTCTTTGTAAATGCCCAGGGAAAAGGTAAAGGTTATGTAGATATTGCTTTTGAAAAATATCAAAAACCTATTCTGTTTACGGAGATCGGAATGGACAGAACCAAAACAGATTATCAAAATATTGTGCAAGGACAATTATCTGAAAGTATTAAATATGGTGCCAATAACCCGGATAAATTAATTGGAATTTGTTTCTTTCAATTTGCTGACAAAGTCTGGGTGCCCGGTACTTCTGAAGGTTCTTTCGGTACTTACAAACAGGATGATACTATTATTTGCAGCATGAAATATGACAACGGCGATTTTACACATTGGGACCCTAACTGCTCTAATGTCCCTATGACTGTAAATTCGATCACCCCTTCCCCATTATATGATATTGTGGTAAAAAATTATAGAACGAATTAATCTGTTAAAAAACTAAACTATATCCATGATCGATATAGTTTGGTTGTAAATTTTACAAGGTTTACACAAAATATAATTATCAATTAATACAAATACAATGGGTTATTTTTCAGAAAAAAAACCGACTCAGCATAAACCCGCTGTGGCTCAGAATCAAATTACAAAAAAAACTGCTCCATTAACAGACAATCGTCCAGTATCTGTCGTGCAGCAAAAACTTTCTGAAAATATTCAAAAAAATCCCTTTCCCATTGTAATGCAAAGAAAAACTCAGGATGATACAGATGAGGAGATATCAGACGAACCTGTACAAATGAAATCTTCCAATGTACCTCAAACCCATCATGTTATTCAGCTTGGAATAAGTAAAAACAATACTGCTAAGAAAAGTAAAAATAATCAGCAAAAAAGCAGAAGAAGGCAAAAGCTTGAATACGAAATGAATCCTGCAAAAGAATATCTGGATATAAAAAATGCAATCGACCAAAAAATTGTGGCAGCTTACAAATACATTAAAAAAGTTAAAGAACAGCTTGACGATGATGCTGATGTTAATCTAATCAATACTTATTCAAACAGATTTACCAAAATCAGCAAAAAAGCCAGACTGACTGTTAGGGAAATACAAAAACTGCCTCCTGCTCCAAGAAGAGCCTTGCGAAGCCAGACTACAGACAGGGATTTATTAATGGCAAAATTAAACGGCTACAGCAACCTGGTTACCAAAGTTAAATGGGAATTAGTTCAGGTTTTCCCTATGAACAAGGGAGGATTTGGGGCAAAAGGACGCGCTCATAATATGGAAACGGAAGTAAATCCTTCTACAGTCCCTAATGATAAAACGCTCAATAATCATTATTTTAACAACATAACACTAGACGGCAAAACAAGTGCTGTAAAGGTTTACAAAAAAACCGCCACCGCACCAAATCAGGCATCAGGGCCGCTGCAGATCATGGGGCAAAATTACACCAATCAGCCATTATCTACAACGGATAAGGCAAAGCTGCAAAAAAAACTGGATAAAAATTTAGCAAATATTAATATTCCTCAAAATGCTGTTTTTACCAATACGCCTGTAGGACGTGACAGAGGCGACGGGCAGTATAAAAGTATGGGCAATACCAATGCAGCCGGATATGCCTGGCTGTTAAACCGATTGGGCGGACAACGATGGGAATGGCTTCATATAAGGGGCGCCGGATTGGGAGGTATGACAGATTCTACTAATTTGGTTGCCGGAACAAGGGATGCTAATACCCATATGATCCCTTTTGAATCTAATATAAGACATCTGGGAACTGCTGTAAAAAACAGTAATAAATATTCACGCTTAAGTGTTACATGGTCAGCTTTCGGTCAGATTGCTAAATATGCTTACAGTAAAATTACTATAAGCTGGACTTTATTTAAAAAGGGAGGCGGCAAAAAAGCTACAGGATACGTTTCTTTTGATCCATTGGACACTTCAAACAATATCTCTAAAAATGAAGTAGATAAAATAGAAGAAATCCTTACTGATATCCGGCAGGGACTTTAATAAAATATTGTTCCTCAAGGGCACAAATTACAATCCTGTTTTTAATAAAATGGGATTTTTTTATGTCTTTTTCAATTATAAAAGTAATCTAAAGAAAACCCATATTGAAGTTCTAATACTATCGCATTTTGAATCCGAGTCTTCATGCATAATACAAAAAACATCTTAATCATTACTTTCCCATAAAAAACTGAGTTATTTCTTTCTGAATTCTCTGATGTTTTTTCCAGCTCACTTGGTATCTTATTCGTAATTTTGCCGGATTTTATTTATAATTCGTTATATTTATACTATTTACCTTTCACAAATGAACACTTCACAAGAAATCATACCTCATAATGAAAACGAGCGCCTTGCTGCATTAAAGCGCTATAACATACTGGATTCCCTGCCTGAACATGCTTTTGATGATGCCACAAAACTTGTTTCCTATATTTGCGGTGTACCTATTGCATATATTTCTTTTATAGATGAAAGCAGACAGTGGTTTAAATCAGAGATTGGCGTTGGTGTCTCTGAAGTTCCCCGCGAAATTTCTTTCTGCAGGTATACCATTATGGAATCAAAAATGGTTGAAATACCGGATACACATTTAAATGAACGATTTAAAGATGACCCCAATGTAACCGGAGGTTTCAATGTCAGGTTTTATGCCGGTATTCCGCTTACAACACCAGATGGCTATAATATTGGTACGCTTTGTGCCGTTGATCATGTCAGCAAAGAACTAAATGAAAACCAGCGAAATGCACTTTCAATTATTGCAAAGCATGTTATTAACCAGCTTGAACTGAGCACAAAAAATATTGAAATGGATGCTCAGAAAAAAATCGCCCAGCGGGCAGTTTTAGCCAAAGACAGTTTTTTGGCCAATATGAGCCACGAAATCAGAACACCTCTAAATGCAATTATCGGGTTTACAGATTTAATAGCGCAGACTGAACTTAATTCTGTTCAACGAGATTATATTAACAGTGTTCAGGTTGCAGGAGAAAATTTATTGCTGATTATCAATGACATTCTGGATCTTTCCAAGATCGAATCCGGAATCTTAAATATAGAAACCCAGCCTTTTAATTTAAAAAAGACGCTCAAACATGTATACAATCTTCTTAAAGTAAAAGTTCCTGCAGAGGTAGAATTTAACCTTTTTCTGGATGCTAATCTGCCAGAAACTGTAATTGGCGATCAGGGAAGATTAAATCAGATTCTGGTTAATCTGGCCGGTAATGCATTAAAATTTACAGAAAATGGCGAAGTCACTATTTCTGTTAAGAAAGTTGGCGAAACAAACGATTCTTTTTCACTGCGTTTTTCTGTTAAAGATACCGGGATCGGGATACCGCAGGCCAAACTTAAAACTATTTTTGAGCGTTTTACACAAGCAGAAGAAAGTACAACCAGAAGGTTTGGCGGTACCGGACTTGGACTTAACATTGTAAAACAGTTGATTGAGCTGCATAATGCAGAAATTCATGTGAAGAGCCGTGAAGGTTTTGGTTCAGAATTTTTCTTCACAATTGATTACAGAAAAGCAGCAGAAATTGAAACTGAAAATAAAATCGTAAAGAACGAACTTCCAAATGCGTTAAAAATACTTCTTTGTGAGGACAACTCTTTAAATCAGAAGCTTGTAAAACATATTATCAGCAATTTTGGATTTGAACTCGACATTGCCGAAAACGGCGATACGGGTATTGAACTGCTTTCAAAAAACAAATATGATCTTGTACTTATGGATCTTCAGATGCCCGTGAGAGACGGTTATCAAACCACACATTATATTCGAAATGAAATGAAGTCTTCCATTCCCATAATTGCCATGACAGCACACTCTCTGGCCGGAGAGCAGGAACGCTGCTATGATGTAGGAATGAATGCTTATGTTCCAAAACCATTTAAACAGAATACCCTTTTAGAAGCCATAAAATCAGTATTAAATCCGGTTGAGAAGCCTAAGCATAAAAACAAAATTGACTTCTCTTTTTTAGAAGAAATGGCGGGTGGTGACAAAGGTTTCAAACAGGAAATGATTCATCTTTTTATTGAAAAAATTCCGGCTGAATCTGCCCAGCTCCAGGATGCATTTAAAAAAATTGATTACAGCACTGTACAAAAATTGTCTCATAACATGAGATCAAGCCTTGATATGTTTCTGCTCAGTGACCTCAGCAATAGTCTGGTCATTATTGAACAAGATGCACAACAACAGAAATTTACTGCCGAAACCCTGGATCAAATTGAGCTGTTCCATTGCGGAATAAGTGAAGTTATTCAGAGTATGAAGGCATTATAAGAAAAGTAATACACTAAACACAGCCTTTACCTCGTTATATTTTAATAATTTTGTTATTGGACAAATTTTATCCCATGAAAATAGTACTAGCCGAAGACAATGACATCCTGCGCAGATCTTTATCCTTTTTCCTTGAATCCAAAGGATTTTTAGTTGAACAGTTCGCTGACGGTAAAGATGCGTTGAATGCAATCCAAAATAATAAATACGATTTAATTCTGACTGATATTAATATGCCGGGAGCAAGCGGCATGGAAATTACTCAACATGTACGCAAAGGTCTTGGTTTAGAGACTCCAATTATCATATTCACTTCTTCAGGCGTCGAGCAGACTGAGCTTGACTGCTTTGATATGGGCGCAAATGAATTTATTGCCAAACCTGTAAGTCCGCCTGTACTTTTAGTCAGAATCAATAAATTACTCAATACACGTTTTTGATGAAACTTCTATTTTACTCTCTCTGTATGCTGTTCATCTCATCTGTTATGATGAGCCAGGAAGTCAACCCTGATGAGGTTATGAAGCAAATACGCCGTGAAGTTGAAAACGGCCGTTATGATGCCGCGCTTTCGCTGATTAATCCTCTAAGGGAAAAATTTCCGCAGGATGAAGATATAAAAGTATATTCCGCGCGGATTTACAGCTGGAAAAAAGATTATAATACTGCAATTGAGATACTTTCGCCAATGGCTGACAGGGTAAATCCTAATCCCGAGGCTTTGCTGGCTATAATTAATGTTTATTATTGGTCTGAACAATTTGAAAAATGTATAAATTACTCCGACAAATATTTAGCAATTAATCCTGATTCTACAGATGTAATATTGATAAAAGTAAAATGTCTTGAGAGACTCAATCGCGATGAAGAAGCCTTGGCCATTATGGATAAAACTGCTTTTTCTGATAACAGCACACAAGCTTTTACCGGAATGCGCGCACTTATTGGCAGCAAGGCAAAAAATGCATTGACAGTTTCTTATCTTAATATTTCTACGTACGATCCGGGTCAGTCTCCAATGCACTTTGGGTATGTCGAGTATTCCCGAAAATTTACAAAATCATCACTTGTGGGTCGTGTAAATGCCGGATATGCGAATAATGATACGCAATTACTTTTTGAAGCCGACTATTATCAGGCATTTAAAAAAAGAAATTATTTGTATGTAAATGCCGGGGTTTCTACAGGAGAAACCATATTTCCGGTTGCTAAAGGAGGTATTGAATATTATTTTACACCTTATAAGAAATTCGAGTTTTCTGCTGGTTTTAGATACCTGCATTTTCAAACCGATGATGTAAGCTTAGTAACCGGACAAATTGCGTATCATCCGGGTTCCTATACATTTGCTTACCGGCCGTATTATGATATATCCAACGAATTATTTTCTCATGTTTTAAGTTTACAATACGGCAATGAAGAAAAAGAAAGTATAATCAGGTTTGAGCTGCAATACGGAAATGTGCCTTATTTGTATCTTTATACTAATTTCACGGCACCATTAAACGCATACAGAGCAGGATTACAATACCAGTTTCGTGCTGGTAACGGAATCCTTGTCAGACCTGTTGTATTGTATGAGTACGAAGAATACATTCCATCAGAGTACAGACACAGATTAAATGCACAAATTATTATTACGAAACGTTTCTGATATGACAAATCTTTGGGAACTTTATAAAAATGGTACGTGGGTAGAACCTTTTCTGTCTCTTTCAATCGATCTGTTTGTAGGAGCTTCTTTTTTGCTGTATCTCTTAATTATATGGAGCAGATATAAAAATATTAAAAAAGAAAAACTTCAAAAACAGTATAGCATCGTCATAGAAAAAGCAATATTTTCTATAATTTTTCAGGACATTTCTTTTTCAGAGATTCAGCAGGATAAGGAATATGCCGCATTAGCTAAAAATTCCTTTTTCAGGGAAGTATTAACAGAAACCCTTATAAACCTTCATAAAAATTATGAAGGCGCGT
Organism: Flavobacterium sp. Root901; assembly: GCF_001429765.1. Lineage (GTDB taxonomy): Bacteria > Bacteroidota > Bacteroidia > Flavobacteriales > Flavobacteriaceae > Flavobacterium. Next base: position 610,191 of record NZ_LMJB01000006.1, on the reverse strand, counting down.
ATGCACAAAAGCTGGAAGAATTTTACCAGCAGGCCGGACTTATGGACAAATCTCTTAAAAAGCTCAAAAACCTGAAATGGGAAATCAAATGTAAAGGAATTTCAGAACTTGCAGAAATGAATGTTACAGAAGCTTTTGAAGGAATTTTGAATGTATCCAAATCCAGAAATAAAACCTTAAAAATTACAGCTTTAAATGCCTGTATTAAACTGGCAGGAGTAAAAGGTATAACCCATCTCAGCAGCCACCCTTTCCCTATTGATGAATGGACACAGGTTAATATCATACATGCTTTTAAAAAACATGACATTGGCGATACTAAGGGAGTTGAACTCTTATTACATTCTCAAAATACAACCATTGTTTCTTTAGGATTAAAAATTATTAAAGAACTCAGACTTACTCAAAAAGCTTCTTATGTAGCTGATTTAGCCGTAGCTCCGCCAAATGCGCTTATACAATACGAAGCACAAAATGTGCTGAAGGAATTAACCGCTCAAACCATATAATCATGACTTTTTTTAGTACTGAATTAACCGCTTTTTTTGAGTTATATATGCTGCTTATTCTGGCGTATGCAATACTAATTATGTCTTCTTATCTTGTGCTTGCTTATCTTTCCACAAAAGAACTTAGAAAATACCTCAAAAAAAATAGTTTTGTTGATTACGAAGTGCTGCTCACAAGCGATTCTGCACCAAAACTTTCACTTATAGCACCTGCTTATAATGAAGGATTTACCATTGAAGAAAACGTTAAATCCCTATTATCACTCAATTATAACAATTATCAGGTAATAGTGGTCAATGACGGAAGTAAGGACAACTCTATGGAAATCCTCATAAGTACCTATGATCTTATACTGACAGAAATAGATATTCCGGCAAGAATCGAAACAAAAAAAATAAAAGGTTTTTATACTTCCAGAAATGCTGCTTATAAAAAACTAATAGTTGTGGATAAAGAAAATGGCGGGAAAGCAGATGCACTAAATGTTGGCCTCAACCTTGCACAAAATCCATATGTTGTATGTATTGATGTGGATTGCATTTTGGACAAAGATGCACTTTTAAAACTGGCAAAACCTTTTCTTGAATCGTATGGCAAAAGAGTGATTGCAACCGGCGGTGTCGTTCGTATTGCCAACCAGTGTGTGATAAAAAACGGAAGACTTGTTGAGGTTAATATTCCAGATCGAATGCTTCCAAGAATACAGGTTCTGGAATATTTAAGAGCTTTTCTTTTGGGAAGAATGGCTTGGGGAAGACTTGATGGACTCCTGCTCATCAGTGGTGCATTTGGTGCTTTTGACAGAGAAATTGCTTTACTGTCTGGCGGTTATAATACAAAAACAGTTGGGGAAGATATGGAACTTGTCGTGAGAATGCGCCGTTATATGCATGAAAACAAAATTCCTTATACTGTAAGTTATATTCCTGATCCGCTTTGCTGGACAGAAGCACCGGAAGATTTTAAAATATTTAAAAAACAGCGCAGCCGCTGGATGAGAGGTACGATTGAAACTCTTAGCTTTCACAAAAAAATGTTCCTTAATCCGAAATATAAACTGCTTGGTATGCTGAGTATACCTTACTGGACATTGTTTGAATTCTTAGCACCCGGAATAGAATTTATTGGACTCGTAATAACTATAATATTGACGGTATTGGGTTTACTAAACCTGCACTTTTTTATGCTGCTTTTGTTATTTGTTTATTTCTTTGCCGTATTCTTTTCTGTTATTGCACTTTACAGTGAAGAAGGGACTTATCATAAATATCCAAAGCAGATTGATTTTTTAAAACTTCTTCTGGCGGCTTTTATTGAACCTTTATATTTTCATCCAATGACAGTTTATGCAGCACTTGTGGGCTACAAAGAAAAAATAATGGGAACTAAAGGCTGGGGCGAAATGACCAGAAAGGGTTTTACAAAAAAATAGAGATTTTGCTTATTCGTCTTTAGCTTTATAGCTTCCCTCACCCGGATATTCGATTGTGCCTTGTAAATCCTCTACCCTTTTGGGATCAAAATCAGGGAGCTGCAATTCATTATCTGCCTTCCATTTTTTTACAATAGCCGAAACCTCAGCAGATTTTTCTTCCGGTAAGGCAACATTGCGTGCCATATAAATTGTTTGAGACGGATAAGCCAAAGCTGTACCGCTTTTTTCTATAATATCCATCATTCGCAAAAGCAAATCTTCCTGCACCTGTTGTGATATATCAAAATTTACTGCTTCAATATAAGAGGTAACTTCTACCTTTAGTGCGTCGGCTGTAATACCTGTAAAACGAACTATAGGTGGAGAATTAAGTACTGCCGGATGTGCATACAATAAAGACCTGAGTTCTACCAGCAGGTAACGCATTTGATCCGGTGTGGTTTCCATTCTAAAATTAAAGACCGGATTAAAAATAAAACGATCGCGATGTGCAAAATTTTCAATTTTACTGGCTGAAAGCTGTCCGTTAGGAATCGTTACAATCGTACGGGCGGCAGTACGAAGCGTTGTAGACCGCATACCAATCGATTCTACTGTTCCTTTGATATCATCAATACGACAATAATCCCCTACCCTTAACGGCTGATCAGCAATAAGGCTGACACTTCCCACAAAATTTTCAATCGTCTTTTGTGCACCAAGTGCCAGCGCGATTCCCCCAATACCCAACGCTGCCAGTCCGGCGGTTACATCTACACCAATAATGCCTAAAAGTGCAATGATCCCAATCAGCACGATAGCCGCTTTGGTAGTACGGCTTAAAAACAATACTGCAGATACCGCAGAAATCCTGCCTTTGCGTGTCATCCTGCTTCGGGTATACATGCTTACAAAGTCGGTCATTCTCCAGAGCAGAATTAAAAAAGCTATGATTCCAATAGTAATTAATATGATACTGAAGCGCTGGCGTACCACAATAGAAATTCCCATTCGCTGGGTAAAAGCAACGAAAAGCAAAACGGTCAGGTACATGTGAACTGGCAGTGCGAGTGCTTTAATAATGGCTGTTCCTTTCTCCGAAGCTGTATTTTTCCATATTTTTTGTATCAAAAAAACAAGCATGAAAATCAACAGTCTCGAAAGCAGATAGGAAAAAACGACCATCACCACTACTACAGCCCAATGTCCTATTGGTACATTTCCAAACTTCTTTTCAATGAGAACTTTAGGAAGTATTCGGTCTAAAAAGGTTTTTTCTACCCTTATATCTGCAGAAAGAATTGATTCTACTGTCTCAGCAGAAAAGAGCCATAAAGCTGGCTGCCCGTCATCTGACTGATTTTCTACATATAGCGGTACAGCAGTTTTACCGTCTGCGATACTTCCGACCAAATCTACACCTGGTGCCAGATCGTCATCTGTACGTCCTGTTTCTTTATTGCTTATAATAGAAGAAGGAGATAAACTGCCGCCCTGATCCAGAAGCTGTTGAAAAGTCTGAGCAATGCGAATTCGCTCTGCAGTCCTGCGATACGAACGCTTACTAAGTACAAAATATTCACTGGCCCTAAGGTAATTCTGATCTCCAATAGCTTTAATAAATCCATTAACGGTTCCCTGAGGAGTTCTTCTTCCAAGGGAATCATCAGGAATTTTTACAGTTTCTTCTAACGGAGTTTTATTTGGCGTTAATATCTGAGCTGCCGTATTATTTGTATTTACTATTAAAAACAGCACCGGCAATAAGTAAGACACAAAACGGCTGATCCCTGATATCATATTATATAATTTTAATGATTCCTAAATTTAAGAAATATCACCCATAAAACAAACCTTAGATAAACTAAAAATGAATATCTATCTGGCCGCACTTGATTGAGTTAAGGTCAAAAGACCAATGGCTGCCATAATAATACCAAATAGCATATGCGGTACAAACGATCTGTGCCAAAATCCAAACAGCCAGGGTGAAACCAGCAGGAATAATCCCAGAAGTACATCAATCATGAGATGTGATTTAAGGGGAAGTACTTTGTAAATCCCTAATTCGTAATCTGCTAAAAGGCTCAAAAATAAAATAAGTACTGCAAGAATATAAAATATAATACTTTCCGGGCTGTCTCCTTTGAGATGGAAAATTTTTGGAACCCACAGAAATAGAAATCCTAAACTGTAATGTATATAACCGTGTAATTTTGTTTCTATAATTTTCATTGTAATTGCTTTAATTTTAAAATATAGACAAAATTATAATTTGGCTCACAGCTCTTTTTTACATATTTATAAGGTTTAGGTTACATAATTTCATATTAACTTATATTTTAAATACCATATAATTAGGGCATGTAATCCTGTAAGGATCAGCTATTATGCTGTAACATTGAAAAAAGTATAAAACCTTAAATTGCAATTCAGTCTTCAATCAAATAAATGTTTTATAGAGTAACAACCTAAATGTTTTAGTAACATAAGAAAATACAATAAGAAAAATGAAAGACAACAAACTACAAAACAGCGGTCTCAAAGGGAAGACTGTTGTTATAACAGGTGCCAGCAGTGGTGTTGGCAGAGCAGCAGTAGAAGCTTTCGCTCATGAAGGATGTAATATTGTTGCCGTAGCCAGAGGACGAAAAGGTATTGATGAAGTTACAGCGTACTGCCGAAGTTTAAACGTTCTGGCTCTTGGTGTATATGCCGATATGTCTATTGCATCGGATGTGGAGAAAGCTGCAGCTGAAGCTTTGGCTGTTTTTGGACAGATTGATATTTGGATAAATAATGCCGGGGTAATGGCCAGCGGCAAATTTGAGGAAATCCCGCTGGAAGTACATCAGCAGGTTATTAAAACCAATTTATTTGGCTATATGCACGGAGCCTACAATGCAGTTAAAATTTTCAAACAGCAGAATCAAGGTATCTTAATTAATAATATTTCCATTGGCGGCTTTATGCCTGCGCCTTACAGCTCTGTATATTCTGCTTCAAAATATGGAATCCGAGGTATGATGGAATGTCTTCAGGGTGAAATATCCAGCCGTAAGCATATTCATATCTGCAACTTGTATCCCCAGCTTCAAAATTCGACAGGAAATTTACATTCAGCCAAATATTCAGGTTTTAATGTAAAAATTCCTTTTACGGCTTCTGATCCGCGAGATACTGCTGCTAAAATGGTATATCTGGCAAAACATCCCAAAAAGGATCTTTTTCCTGATTTACAGGCTGCAGCACTCACCAATGTTTACAGATTGTTTCCAAAAATGGTTATTAATACAGCCTCTGCAGCCGTTCGTACAAAAATGAAACTTAATAAGGATAAGAAAGGAGATGCTGGAAATGTACTGGCACATTCTAAAGAACCTTTGAGGGTTTACGGAAACCCGCCCTCAAAAAAAACATCTAATCTCAGTCTTGCCTTGTTTGCCGGATTGGGTATTGGTGCCGCTTTGGTGCTACTGGGAAGGAAATCCTAACGCATAAAAAAAACTCTAAATCATGATTTAGAGTTTTTTTTTTAAAGACCAAACATATTAACATTTGATCTTGTTATTTTTAAGTAGTGAAAATTATTAGTGATTTTCAAATTCTCTTCGGTTGTAAAAGTCTTCATCACTCTCAAACCTTGATTCATCTTCAGGATAATAAGAATTCAATACTCTTCTTTCGTAATTCCTGTCAAAATTATGTGCTGTGTTGTATCGGCTTGTCCTTGTAAAAGTATTATATCCTATACTGTTGGCCATAACAATTTTCGTATCTTTATTAATACTCACAGATCCAATCGGAATGATAATATGACTATCTCCATCTTTGTAGATAAACTCTTTACCATTGTCATTTGCAATAGCATCATGAATTTCATTTCGGCTGTCGTCTATTAATTTTTTATCGACATTTACATCCAGATATACAACCCGCTGCATATCTTTATTAACCCAAAGGTTATCAATTGTACCAATAGTACGGTTATCAGCGTCAACTATCTTCCATCCTCTGACATCAGAATAGTTTGAAGCAATCTTATAATCAGAAAGTTCGTCCAGTCTGTATAAATTTCTATCTTTATTTTCCATAAATTTCTTTTTAAAAATTGTATTTTTTTCTCTACTGTACCTCTGCTTTTTCTGCAAATTAAGAGTAATTTTAATCTCCGGTTACAGTTAGTTTGATGTACTGTCTATGCTTGTACTGTCTACACTTGTACTATCTGCACTAGTAGTATTTTCGATTGGTGCTTTGGTTTCACCCTGTGTTTCTTCATTTCTAAAAAAAACGTAATATACAATTGCTGCAATTAATAAAAGTGCAACAATCCACGGCCATACCGGCTTCTTTTTCTCAATTTTAATTTCTGCCATAACTTATTTTTTATATTTTAAACATTTTCACGGTACATAAAATTACAAACGACAGCGGATTAAGAACTATTTAATTTCGTCCAGAAGTTATACAATTCCCAGTATCTCAAAACTTTAAACCGAATGCTAGAGGAATTGATCTTAAAATTTAAAACCACCAAATTCTCTAAATTCCTTTTCTTCCTTTATTAAGGCCGAAGAAATCTCTGCGTATATTATATAAAACTTATAAACAATAATATAAAATACTGATATTCAAGTTCATTAATTTTAAAATCATTAAAATCAACAACAAAATGAATTAATTATGGACGATAAAAACAAAATATCAAGACGAACCGCTATTACCGGAATGGGTGCTATTTGTTTGACGACTGCTTTTACACCAGTAATGGGAGCCGGATTTCAGGCTGATGAATCAAATACATCTTCGCTTCCCGAAGATCCACAAACTAAATATCCGCGTCCGCCTTTTAAAGAACAAAAACAGCCGTGGCCCGGACTTGTAAGCAAAATGGACCCTAGACCGGATCACGGAGAAAAAAGTTATAAAGGTTCCGGCAGATTAAAAGGTCGTAAAGCATTAATTACCGGAGGCGATTCGGGAATGGGAAGAGCAGCTGCTATTGCCTATGCAAGAGAAGGCGCAGATGTGGCTATAAATTATTATCCTACAGAAGAAGAGGATGCTAAAGAAGTAATTCAGCTTATAAAAGCTGAAGGGAGAAAAGCAATTGCAATTCCGGGAGATTTAAGAGACGAAAGTTTTTGCAGTTCGCTTGTTGAGCAGGCTGTAAAAGCACTTGGAGGTTTGGATATTCTTGTAAATAATGCTGCCAGACAACAAACACATGAATCAATTTTAGATATTACTACCGAAGAATTTGATGCAACAATGAAAACCAATATTTATGCTCCTTTCTGGATTATAAAAGCAGCTCTTCCGCATCTAAAGCCAGGTTCTTCGATAATAGGTACAAGTTCTGTGCAGGCATATGCTCCAACTGAAGATTTATATGATTATGCTCAGACTAAAGCAGCAACTACAAATTATATTAAATCGCTGGCGAGACAACTTGCACCAAAAGGAATTAGGGTTAACGGCGTTGCTCCGGGTCCGGTGTGGACAGCACTGCAGGTAAGCGGCGGAGCTACCATGGAAAAACTAAAACAATTTGGCTCACAAACTCCTATGGGCAGACCCGGACAGCCTGTCGAACTGGCCTCTATTTATGTTCAGCTGGCTGCTGAAGATGCGAGCTATGCTACCGGCCAGATTTACGGCTCTAGCGGCGGAGAAGGAAATCCTTAATTATTGATATATCTTAAGATTATATTGAATATTAAAATAAAATAAATCCTGAAAGGAGCATGCTTCTTTCAGGATTTATTTTTTATAACTTTCTTCTGTAAATATTTAATCAGCAGCATATTTATTATTCCAATATAACATTAATAAAAGCGTAACAATGATACACGATGCTGTTCCTTCAAAAAACAGAGAAAGACAATAGGTCGTAACTGAGGGCTCTCCTCCAAACATAAAAGCTTCTGACAATGATTTAACATAACGATCGCCTCCTTTTGCATAACTGTAAATAAGAAGTGCTGCAATACTTATTACCACAGAGGTAAAAGAAGTTATCATTGCTGATATAGCATTCGGTACAAATCCGTTTTTTCCTTCGGCAAGATTCATTTTCAAAGTTCTGTTGACACCATAGAAAATAAAGAAAACATTAAGAAGCCTTAAGTAAAATAAGTTGGAAAGATTTAAAACTTCCATCAAAAGAAAGAACACCGCAATTCCTGCAAAGATTAAAATACCATTTATAATTTCTTTGGGTAATTTCATAATTTTTTCATTTAATTAAACAATAAAAATTTGCAATACAAGCAATTACAAAATAACTAAAGAAATTATGGCTTCGATTTTACGATTACTTTTTTTACTTACAAAATGCCCATTATAAAAAAACACATTATGAATTTGGATAGCAGTAAATTGAATTTTAAATTTACAAGACTGAGATCGCAATCTGAATTTCCTTCAGTAAAAACAATTAAATGAAAAAGTCAAATACCGCCGAGCCTTTTAAATTACCATTTTCTTATTACCAAAACCATGATGTGCTGTTTCTGGCCAAAGATCTTATTGGAAAAGTACTGTATACTCAAATTGACGGACAAGTTACTGCCGGAATTATTGTAGAAACTGAAGCTTATATGGGCGCTGTAGACAAGGCTTCTCACGCTTATGGCGGAAGAAGAACAAACAGAACAGAAACTCTTTACAGCCATGGCGGAATTTCCTATGTCTATTTATGTTATGGTATTCATTATTTATTTAATGTTGTAACTGCATCTGAAGGCGAACCACATGCCGTTTTGATTCGTGCAGTAGAACCTTATGCCGGATTGGACATTATAGAGGCCAGACGCAATTTGAGCAGTTCAAATTCCCGTATTTCTTCCGGACCGGGATCTGCAGCGAAAGCTTTAGGAATTGACAGCAGTTTTAATAAAAAAGGACTTGACGGAGATGAAATCTGGGTGGAGGATCACGGAATCCGTTTTAATGCCGAAGAAATTGCATGCGTACCCCGCGTAGGTGTTGATTATGCCGGAGACCATGCACTTTTACCATGGCGTTTTTTTGTAAAAGGCAATAAATATGTCAGCAAACCTAATAAATTGGAAAAATAATTCAATATACATCTCTAAAATAAAAAACTCTTAACGTTCGTGGTTAAGAGTTTTTTATTTTGAATTATTTTTTAATTGAATCGGTCCTGATATTTTGATTTCCCTTTTGTGTAGACCCTGCTGTTCCGGAACCGGTTGAACCTTCGCCCGTTGCTCCTGTAGTTCCGTTTGTACCATTTTGTCCGGAATTTAAGGTTGCTGATGAATCAACTGCCGGACCTATCGTATCGACAGATAAATCTGTTGAATCTTTTTGGCCAGGCTCTACAGCATTATTTTCATTCTTTTTGCATGACATTACGAAAGCTGATATTAAAAGCAGCATTACGATTTTAGTTTTTAAAAGCCTTTTCATAATTATAGTATTTTCAAGTTTATAATTTTCAAAAATAATACTCTGATTTTCAACATACTTATATAATTATCCCGATGATTTACAAAAATCGTAGAACTGATTCATGCAAAATCTGTAAATCAAATGTTTAATCGTGTAAGAAATAAAAACAGGACTAACCGAAATTTGTTAAACATATAAAGCAAATTAATCTATTTGATTATGAAGAATAGGAAAGCGGTTATATTATTAGCGACATTAAAGAGCAAGAATTTTTCAAACACTGAAGTTCTCGTTGATTTTTTTGGAGATTTTTTATCCAAACAAAAAATTCAGTTTGAAGTTATTAAGCTTGTTGATCATAAAATACTTCCCGGAAGTTACACTCATCTTGATGTAGAGGATGACTGGCCCGCTATTTATGAAAAAATTCTGGACGCCGATATTCTTTTATTTGCTACTCCAATTTGGTGGAACAACCATTCCTCTGAATTGCAGAGATGTATAGAACGTCTGGATGAAGTATTTGATATTATCAATTCAGGAAAAGATTCTCCGCTAGACGGAAAACTGGGTGGTGTAATTGTTACCGGAGATTCAGATGGTGTTGAACATGTAACAGGAAATATTGCCAATTTTTTCTCCTGTGTCGGCGTTACGGTTCCTGCCTACACGTCTCTTGGTGTAATTTGGGAAGGTCATAGTAAAGATTCAAAAAAAACAAAATCACAATTAAAACAATATTACGCTAAAAATTATACTAAAGATGCTCAGGCAATGGCCGAATCTTTAGCAAAAGCTTTAAAATAAATCAGTACTAATTGTAAAAATTAACAGTTATGAACACAACGGTATTCACAAAACAAAATCAGGCATCAAAACCATTTTTAAAAAATAATGTCTCAACTCTAGAAAGAGTCTTAATGGTTACCAGCGGTGCTTACCTGCTTTACAACGCATTATCTAAAGAAAATAAAAGTATTACTCAGGCTGGTGCCGGAGGTGCAATGCTTTTGAGAGGAATTTCAGGATATTGTCCTGTATATGATGCTGCAGATCATTTAATGAACGATAAAGCTTCTAATGTAAACATTCGTATTAATAGTGTGATCAACAAACCAGTAAGCGAAGTGTACGCATTTTGGAGAAATCTTGAAAACTTACCAAAATTCATGAACCATCTTGATTCCGTACGATCTCTAAGCTCTACTGTATCAGAATGGACAGCAAAAGGTCCTGCCGGAATTGGCAGTTTAACCTGGAAAGCTGAAATAGTTAAAGATGAAAAAGATCAGCTTTTAAGCTGGAATTCAATTGAAGGATCGACTATTAAAAATGCCGGAAAAGTGGTTTTTAAACCAAAAGGAAACGCCACAGAACTGGATGTTACTATTTCGTATCACGCACCACTGGGTGTTGCCGGAGAAAGTGCTGCAAAATTTTTAAATCCTTATTTTGAAAAACTTGTTAAAGATGATATTTCAAATTTTAAACAATATCTTGAAAATAATTAAAATATAAAAAATAGTACTACTGTCATTTCTTTGTATCATTTTTTGAGAAAAAACGTCTTTATTTATAAAGGCGTTTTTTATTTTAAATATTAACATTTTTTGGATGGGAATGCAAAAACTGTAAAATACAGATGCAAATAATATAAAAAATTGCACTTTATTTTTTTGAACTTTGATAAAAAACAATTGGAAAATGAAGATATTTTTAAAAAATAATGGTTTGTGTATTTGTTTTTTGATCCTGTTTATAGGATCTCTGGCCGGACAAATAATATTAGGTTTTAACGAACATAATAAAGAATTAATTGATGAGGGAGCGAGTGCAATAACTTTCGCATCATACCTTACCTCAGGACATTTTTTTCAATCGACTTTTGAAAACTGGGAAAGCGAATTTTTACAAATGGCATTATTTGTATTGCTGACCATATTTCTAAAACAAAAAGGTTCTTCTGAATCTAAAAAAATTGATGAACCGGAAGAAGTCGACCGCGAACCCGATCCTACTAAAAAAGATTCTCCGTGGCCGGTTAAAAAAGGAGGTTTTATTTTAAAAATTTACAAACACTCCTTAACAATTGTACTCTTTATTTTATTTGTAATCTCCTTTGTCATCCATTTTTTTGGCAGTCTTAAAGATGAAAACGAACAGCTTTCATTAAAAGGAGAGCCACTGGAAACTATATCTTCTTATATAGGAAATTCAAGATTTTGGTTTGAATCTTTTCAAAACTGGCAAAGCGAATTTCTTTCTGTTTTTGCTATCATCATGTTATCAATATATCTGCGTCAGATTGGTTCTTCGCAATCAAAACCTGTCGACGCGCCTCACGCAGAAACCGGAGGATAATTTTTAGTAGTCGGTTTTCAGTCTCAGTTTTCAGTCTCAGTCACAAGCTTTGTTGGAGTATAAATTTAGTCTTAAAAAGACTGAAAACTGAGACTGGAAACTGAGACTGAAAACTGAGACTGAAAACTAAAAAAACAAACAAATAACCGATACTAAAAAAGATGAATATGAATACTATTTCGCCATGGACCGCAACAGTACAAACTGATATTGACAGCAGCACGGCTTTAATCTCAATAAAAAAATCAGGTTATACTTTTGAACTTTACAGCATCAGAGATTCTTTTTGGATTGTTGCTGTGGGAACAAAAAAAGAAAGAATTGCTTTTCGTGCCGCCTATGCTTTAAATAGTTTTTTTGAAATTAATGACATTACAGAATCAGAAAAAAAAACCACTATAAAACTTCAAACAGAAATTGGCAAATATGAAATCGAGATTGATTTTCCTGAAAGCGAATCTCATTTATTGCACTATAAAACCACATTTAAAGCCTACTCGCCTATTTTAATTCCGTTTTGGCCCCGCGATATACTTCCTTTAACACAAAATGGAAATATTGAAAATACCGCGGGCAAAATTCATGTGAAGCAAGTAGGTACACGCAGCGGTTTATTATTTGCCAGTATTAAGAAACCTAAAAAATGTACTATTTTCTATTTTCAAAATCTGACTTCATTGTCTGATTATTGTGAAGCTACCAAAACATCGGTTGGAGAAACTGTAAACGGAACATGGCCGGAAATTGGCTTCAGACTTCCGGTTACTGTTGAAGAACCGCTTCCGGCAGGAAAAGATTTTATTATTTCTGATGCTTATGTTCTGCTCGGAGATGAAACCAAAGATGATCCTTCAAAATTATGTATGGATTATCTCGAAAGCCTCGCGCTTATATACAAAATTGTTCCCCGTCCGGAAACCGAATATCATGACTGGCTGGAAATTGCACAAAAAACCATAACTGATTTAGAGTACAACAAAGGCTGCTGGACACAAACAAATGGGATTCCGTACCTGAATGCCTATTTATGTGATTATGAAACTCCGGCAGAAAGCATGGTACAGCTGGCCGTGCTGACGCCGCTTAAAGAATATGAAAAATGGAAGTCCGAAACATATCGTTTATCTGAAGATCTTCGCACCGGCTTGATGAACTTTTATGATCCTAAGATAAAAACGATAACAAGGTGGCTTCCTGCCCTGCATGACAAACTGGATCACTCTGAAGAGCAGAAAAAAGACACTACAATGGATTCCTGGTACCTGCATCATCCGCTTATTAATCTGGCAAGGCTTGCCATTGCGGGAGATAAAAATGCCGAAAAGCTAGTGTTGGATTCTGTTGATTTTGTTATTAAAGCAGCACATAACTTTAATTACAAATGGCCGGTGTTTTATAACATTGAAACTTTTGAAATTATAAAAGAAGAAACTCAGCCCGGTGAAGGAGGCGAAAAAGATGTTCCGGGTGCCTACGCGCATTTAATGCTTTTAGTTTATCATCTTACGAAAGAAAAACGCTATTTAAATGAAGCAGAAAAAGCAGCTAAACAATTAAGCCAGTGTGGTTTTGATATTTTTTACCAGGCCAATAATACAGGGTTTTCTGCCAATGCATTATTGGAGCTTTATAAAATTACCAAAAAGAAAGTTTATCTGGAAACGAGTTATATGTGCCTTTCCGGATTGTTTAAAAACGTTCAGCTTTGGGACTGCCAATATGGTTTTGGAAAAAATTACAATAACTTTTTTTCGATTTTTCCTTTAAATGATGCCCCTTACACAGCCGCATATGAAGAAATGGAAGTATATACTACACTGTATGAATATATGATTCAGGCAAAAGATGTAGATATTCTGCCCGGACTCAGAATTCTGCTGCCGGAGTTTGTAAAATATGCTATTAACAGAATACCACATTATTATCCTGTAGCACTACCAAAAGACATGATTTCTGAAGAGGTTAAAACCGGAGAAATCCAGACTGATTTGTACGCGCCGCTTGAAGATTTATATACCGGCTGGGAAAAAAGCGGACAAGTGGGACAGGAAGTCTATGGGGTTGGTGCTGCATTTGCTATTATACCCAGACAATATTTTAAAATAAATGATAGTATTACAATTTTTATTGATTATCCCGTTGCAAGTTTTACAAAGAGAAAGAATAATGTTTTTATTCGGATAGACGGAAATAAGGAAATGCAGTGCAGTTTAAAAATTCTTTTAAAACAAAATATTAAATCACTGCAGGTATTTCAAAACGAAATACAGCTTTTATATTTAAATAAAACGGCTAAAATGCAGGAATATAAAATTACCGGAGAAGCTAAAATAAAAATAAGCTGGTAATTTTAAATGAAGTAAAAAATAAAAAGGTGAAGTTCTTCTTAAAATTAGAACTTCACCTTTCTATTTATTTCCAGGGATCTAAAACTACTTTAACACAATTATCTTCTTTCTTTTTGAAAATATCATAAGCATGTGAAATTTCAGATAACGGAAGTCGGTGCGTAATAATATCGTCCAGTTTTACTTTTCCCTGAACTACATAATCGAGTAGTTTGTCTATATGTTTGTGTGCAGGTGCCTGACCTCCTTTTAAAACAATTCCTTTGTCAAAAAATTGTCCCAGCGGAAAATTGTCATAATTTACAGGATAAACGCCCAGTACCGAAACAATACCATTTCTTCTAACTGCGCTCATACAGGCTTCAAGTACTTTTATTGAGCCTTTTTCAAAATTAATAGTGGCTTTAATACGATCCGTAATAGTACGATCCGGTTCAAAACCTACTGCGTCAATACATACATCAGCGCCTCGGCCGTTGGTCATTGCCCTGATTTGTTCGATAACTTCTTTCGGACCATCTTCCCAAAGTAAAGTAACAGAATCTGTTGTAGCTTTTGCCTTATCAAGTCTGTATTGCAGTGTATCCACAATAATAACTAATCCTGCACCTCGAAGCCAGGCACTTTTAGCAGCCATAATCCCTACGGGTCCGGCTCCAAAAATGGCCACGGTCTCCCCGCCTTTTACTTCTCCCCAATCGACACCTGTATAACCTGTTGGAAAAATATCAGTTAGAAAAAGTACCTGTTCATCTGATAAATCTTCCGGTACTATTCTGGGTCCGTAATTTGCATAAGGAACTCTTACATATTGTGCCTGTCCTCCATCATAACCGCCGTACAAATCAGTGTAGCCAAAAAGAGCACCGCCTTTTTCGGTCATGATCCCTCCTTCAGGTCCATAATTTTCGGGATTACTGTGTTCGCAGTTGCCGGGCGAATCGTGATTACAGAAAAAACAATTCCCGCATGCAATAGGAAAAGGAACTACTACACGGTCACCACGTTTTAAATTGGTTACCGCTGATCCGGTTTCTTCTACAATCCCCATAAACTCATGCCCTAATACCATTGGCCGCGGCTGCGGAAATCCGCCTGAATAAATATGTAGATCAGAACCGCAGATTGCCGTTGAGGTTACCTTTAGAATTATGTCGTCTTTTTCTTTTAATATCGGATCGTCTACCGTATCGTATTTGATAGAGCCCGGTCCATGAATAACAGCTGCTTTCATAATATTGTTTTTAAAATTAATATTGGCTAATTAACTACAATTAAACAAGTTATGATTACATGATTTTTTTCAATTCTTACATATACATTATTCTTACCCACTTTTAAAGTGAGCGCGTAATTCTACTTACAGAAACCCAAGTGATAATTATGCAGCACAATTTTAAAATTATATAAAAACACTATATTTTGTAGGTTTATATTTATCTTAAAAAAAAGTTGAAGATCAAACAAAACATGAAAACTATTGAAATACAAAACCAAATTAATTCCTCAGTCTTTCCCGTTATTGGTATTGGATCAACGAGTGCCGAGATTGACATTTTAAAGAGCCTAATTTCGAATCTGGCCGAAGATTCGGGAATGGCTTATGTTATAATTGAAAGACTGGATTATCCACCTTCAGAGAATCTAAAGGAAATTCTTGCCTCTCAGACAAAAATTCCGGTAATAGAAATTGTAAATGAAATTATTTTAAAGCCTGATCATATTTTTATAATTCCGGAGAACAATTTTTTAGTCCTTGAAAATGAAAAACTCCAACTGCAGATTAAAACCAGAAGCAGTACCACCAACAATGGCCTGGATTTGTTTTATGAAGCACTCGCCAATTCGTATAAAACATACGCGGCAGGGCTTCAAATCTCAGGATCTTCTTTTGACGGATTTGCGGGGCTGAAAAAAATCAAAGAACTGGGCGGCGCAACTTTATCTGTTTTACACAAAAAAGGACTTCACCAAAATGCCGTAAATGAAGATTTCATCGACTATTTTGTGGAGCCTCATTCCATTGCTTCCAAATTGGCAGAAATAAGAAACAGCTATCTGGTAAGTCATGGTTACGAAGAAGAAGAGGAAAATAAAGACATTTCGGCTGATGAAGAACAATTATTTAATGAAATTGTTGAAATTATTCATTCAAAATTCAAAACCAATTTTCATCATTACAAACATCAGACCCTGAGACGACGAGTTGCAAAAAGAATGGTAATAACGCATCAGGAAAGTATTGAAAAATATCTTAATTTATTAAAAAATAATGCAGCAGAGCAAAATGCATTATTTAATGATTTTCTTATTCCGGTAACCTATTTTTTTCGGGATAAACCTTTTTTTGACAATTTATCGTCTACTGTTTTTCCTGCCCTAATAGAAAACCTGCATAAAGATAAAATTAGAATATGGTCGGCCGGATGTTCTACAGGTGAAGAAGCTTATTCGCTTGCCATCTCCCTGCATCAATATTTGGAACAAACCCAAAACCAGCACATTAAAGTACAGATTTTTGCTTCTGATTTATCAGAACACTGTATTGCCAAAGCCCGTACAGGAATTTATACGCAGCAGGATGTTAAAAATATCAGCGATAAAATACTTCAAAAATATTTTATTAAAAGAGACAATAATTATCACCTGAACAAAGTCGTACGCGATATGTGTGTATTTGCCGTTCATGATATTACCAGAGATGCTCCGTTTTCTCAAATCGATTTAATTTCGTGCCGAAATGTGCTGATTTATTTTGACAGCGATCTGCAAAATGAGATTCTGGCGTCGTTTCACTATGCACTTAAAAATAAAGGTTTTCTGTTTTTGGGAAAATCAGAAACAGTCAATAACAAAACCGATTTATTTGTAGTTGTCGATAAACAAGTAAAAATTTACAGTCGCAAAAGCGAGAATAAACAACTCAAAATACCACGATTTGAGTTTATAAAACCGAGCGAAAAAACAGAAATCATTGCTGAAACCGAAACATCAGACACTGATTATAAAAAAATTGCAGCAGATGTTTTACTGGAGCAATATTCTCCTGCAGCAGTGATTATAAATGAAGAGCTGGAAATTGTGCATTTTCATGGCGATACTAGTCCGTTTTTACAGCCTGCTTCCGGTAAACCCAGCTTTAATATTTTAAATATGGTTCGTGATGAACTTGGCTTTGAATTACGAAATGCCATTTTGAAATCGCGCAATGAAAAGAAAAATATTTCCGGCGGACATATTGCTGTACAAAAACAGAATTTTCTAACTTCTTTTGAAGTTATTTACCTTCCGGCAAATAGTGATTTACTGCTGATTATATTCTGCAAAGTACCTGTTGCTCATAATCAAATTAACAATAGTGAGTTAGAGAAAGAACTCGAACAGCTTCGAGGCGATTTTAAAAGAGTTACAGAAGAGCAGCAGATTTATTTTGAAGAATTACAGACTACCAATGAAGAATTACTATCTAATGCAGAAGAATTACAGCTTGTTAACGAGCAATTGAGTGTATCTGCAGAAGAACTGCAGTCTAACAACGAAGAACTTTCGTGTATAAATGATGAACTAAGAGATCGCAGACAGGAACTGGATGTTATGAGAAACTTTTACGAATCGATGATAAATACGATTCGTGAACCTTTAGTCATTATTGATAAAAATGCCATTATACAAAGTGCCAATCCTTCATTTTACAGACATTTTAAAACCAGTCAGGAAGAAACGGAAGGAGTTTCGATTTTTGAAATTGGAAATTACTGCTGGAATATACCTGAATTTAAAGAAACGGTTCTTAAAAAACTGACCCAGCAGGATGTGGTCGAAAATTTTAAAATACAATTTAATCTTGAAGACGGAATTAGGAAAAGAATGCTTTTGAATGCATCAAGAATTGCCGATTCGATTCCGGATGAAATGATTCTGATTGCTCTGGAAGACATTACAGATCTCGAAGAAAGTAATGAATCTGTAAAAAACATTAATCAGGAACTGCTGGATTACAATAAACAATTAGAATCTTTTACTGCTGCGGCCAGCCACAATTTACTCGAGCCCGGACATAAAATATATATGCTTGGAAAAAGAATTCTGGATAATGAAATAGCACTTTCTGAAGCAGGAAACCACAATATGAAACGTCTTTTGAATGCAGCTGTAAATTTAAACCAGCTTCTGGAGGATTTAATTGATTATTCTAAAATTAATTTTACAGATAAAGAATTTAAGAAAACCAATCTTAATACTCTTGTAAAGAAAACGCTTAATGAACTCAAAATAATCATCAATAAACGCCATGCCGAAATTTCTGTGGATCCGCTTCCAGTAGCTTTTGTGATTCCTTCTCAGATTCAAAAGTTATTTTCGAATCTGCTTACCAATTCCATAAAATATTCCCAGGAAAATGCTGTCCCAAAAATTAAAATTGCGGAACAGGAAATTTCTGCCGATGAACTTCTGTCTCTCGGTGCGGATGCAGATCGCAATTATATAAAAATAGTGGTAAGTGATAACGGAATCGGTTTTACCCAAAATTATGAAACCTTAATATTCGATCCGTTTTATAAGTTACACAGTAATGAGCAGCATTACGGCAGCGGACTCGGACTGACATTAGTGCATAAAATTGTTTTAAATCATAAAGGATATATTCAGGTGTCGAGCGAACCTCAAAAAGGAACGTCGGTAAGCATTTACCTTCCGGTTTAAATCCTATAAATTATGGTCAAAAAATTATAAGACCAATACCAGATGTTTTTTTGAAATTTGCTAATAAATCAAATCATTATGGAAACAAAGTTTAAGAAAGGACAAAATGTAAAACAGGAGTTTGGCGGACCTGTGATGAAAATAATTGGTTTTGAACCAGAACTTATAGAAAACATTATCACACAGTGGGAAGATGAACAAGGAACTATTATTACAGGAAAATTTATGGACTCTGTTCTGGTTGATGCCAAAGAGTAATTTAAATATTAAATTAAAAAAAAAGAGCGGTTAATAAATTACCGCTCTTTTTTTAACTATTAGTTGCTGCACTTCCCGTACTCCCTGCCCCGCCGCTGTTATCATTACCGCCGTTTTCTTCGCTTTCTGTTTCGTTCCATTCGGTTTCTTCGCCCCAATCACCTGTGTTAGGTTTTTGTGCGGGATCTCGGTGTGTTTCACCTTTATTATTATCATTATTTTCAGAAAAATACATTTGATATCCTAAAATTGGTGTCCAGACTGGTTCCTGATTACGATTATTTACATTTAGTAATGAATCGTTATTTTCTCTTGTATTCATAGCTTATATTTTTATGGTTCAACAAATTAAACCGCATCGTAGTAAATTATAAAAACCCTGTAATGATCTAATGAATTACAGGGTTTTCATTTTAGATTACCTAAATTATTTATTCTTCTTCCTGCTGATCTTCTTCAGTAGCATCAAAATTAATTGTGTTGTATGCTGCTTCTGTAAGAATTGTATCGGCTTCTTTTTCTTCTTCTAATGTTTGCTGCAACAAGGCTGCTGCTTCCTCTTCATTTAAAGTTAAGGCAAAAGCGGCCAATGTACCATACGAAGCAATTTCATAATGCTCTATTTTTTGAGAAGCACTAATAATTCCGGCATCACGTACTGCGCCTTCTTGTGTTTCTTCCATAATGCTCTCACCTTCTTTGATTAAGCCTTCCATTGCATCGCATTTTTTTGCAGACGCTTTTTCTCCTAAAATTTCAAAAACCTGCTCTAATCTTTCAACTTGTCCTTCTGTAACAGTAAGGTGTTCGTTTATTGCTGTAATAAGGTTTTCTGAAGTTGCATTTTTAGCCATTTTTGGCAGCGCTTTTGTCAATGCTTTTTCTGCCCAGTAAATATCTTTTAAAGAATCTATAAATAATTCTCTTAGACCTTCTGCAGCATCAGATTTTGCTTTTACAGTTTTGTCTTTAGATGTAGTCTGTTTTGTTGAAGTCTTTGCTGAAGTCTGCTTAGCAGCAGTTTTTGAAGCTGGTGCTTTCTTTGTGCCCGGTTTCTTAGTTTCTGTAGTTTTCATAATAATTTTTTTTGATAATTAAACTTTTCCAAATTTAGAACTCAAGGTCTGTTCATGCTTATAAAATTTCATTTATGTCTTACAAAATAATCACCGTAAGCTATTGTAAATTAAGCTAATATTATAAGAAGCATTAAAAAATGCATTATTTTAAAGAAGCAATCTGCTAGAAAATGAAATAAGCGTTTAAATAAACTGTAAATTATATAATTATCACAGCTGCTATGTGTAAAATTTTGATTATCAACAATTTTACTTTTACTACATTAACAATTTAAAACTTGAAATCATGAAAACTTCAGATGCAAAAGGTACAAAAGGTGCTGCAGATAAAAAAACAGAAAAAAAGTCAACAGCTTCTAAAAGTTCAAAAACTTCAG
Source organism: Flavobacterium sp. Root901 (assembly GCF_001429765.1). Lineage (GTDB taxonomy): Bacteria > Bacteroidota > Bacteroidia > Flavobacteriales > Flavobacteriaceae > Flavobacterium. The sequence continues at coordinate 589,718 of NZ_LMJB01000006.1, read as the reverse complement.
AATCTAAAAAAAAGTAATTTAAAAAATTGTAAGATGAATATAGATGAAAGAGAAAACTACCGTCAGGATGACGCGTATTTTCAAGATGAAGAAACTCGATATACAGATGAAAACAAATATGATAGTATCGATATTGATGCACCGCCGGCAGATCATTCAATAAGTGAAAATGCAGAGCCGGATTATGGAAATGATTTCGCAGAAAATGAAATCAACAGCCAAAAGCTGGATAGCGAAGAAGCCGAAGGCGGCGAATTTGAAGACGAAGATGAGGACGAATTCGATGACAATGAACTCGACGAAGAGGATGAACTCGATGAAGAGGAACTGGATGATGAAGACGGAACAAATCCTAATCGGAATTTATAAAGATAAAAGCCCGTTTGAAATTCAAGCGGGCTTTTTCATTAACTCTTATACCTATGAAAAGACATTCTATACATATTGGCACGTCAGGATGGGCATATAAACACTGGCGGGGCACATTTTATCCTCTTGATGTAAAATTAAAAGATCAGTTTTCTTATTATCAGAAAATGTTTAACACAGTTGAAATTAATAATACATTTTACGGAATGCCCGCTGATGCCACTTTCCAAAATTGGGAAAGTCAGGTTTCAGATGATTTTGTATATATTATAAAAGCAAACCGCTTTATTACTCACCTCAAAAAATTACAAGATCCGGAAGACAGCCTGCTGATTTTTATGGAAAAGGTGAAATTCTTAGAAAAAAAATTAGGTGCTGTTTTATTTCAGCTTCCACCTTCTCTTAAATTAGATCTGGAGCTTCTGGAAGATTTTTTATTGGCACTTTCTACAAAAAACCGATACGTTTTTGAATTTCGAAATACAAGCTGGTATACGTCCGAAACCTATCAGCTTTTAGAAAAATACAACTGTGCCTTTTGTATTTATGAATTAGCCGGGCATATTTCACCCATTCAAGTCACGGCAGATTTTGTTTATGTGCGTCTTCATGGCCCGGGCCATTCCAAATATCAGGGCAGTTATTCAATTGAAATTTTAAAGGAATGGGCAGATCAATGCAGCGAATGGCTAAAGACTAAAGATGTATTTGTATATTTTGATAATGACGAAAAAGGTTATGCTGCTTTTAATGCTTTAGAATTAAAAAAATTGATCCTAGACAAAAGTTTTGAAACTGAAAAGACAGAAGATTATACATCAGAAAATAAATAAAGATTATATAATTGGTACAGAAAATACTGTAATTATCTTATCCTATTCCAAACTAATTTTGGCTGATTAATTATTGAAAATAATATTATGGAAAATCTATCTAACTATTTTGGAAGAAACATTAAAGATAAAAGAATTCTTATTACAGGAGGTACAACAGGAATTGGAAAAGCAATAGCAGATTTATTAGTCTCTCTTGAAGCACGTGTTTTTATTTTTGGCCGTGATATTGAAGATTTTACAAAAACATTTGACGAAATCAAATCAAAATATCCTAATAGTCGACTTCATGGTTTTACTGCAGATGTAACTAAAAAAGAAGATCTGAAAAAAGTTTTTGAAGTAGTAGATAAAGAATTTGGCGGATTGGATATTTTAATAAACAACGCAGCACTTCCGGCATCGGCTCTTATGAAAGTACAACAAGATGATTTGCAGTATATTCTCGATACCAATATTTCGGGTTATCTTGCATTTGCTCAGGAAGCTGTAAGCAGAATGTCGGCTGAAAAATCCGGACACATTATAAATATCGGGTCGATGAGTGCAGAAACAAACGAACCAACCAGCACAGTATATGTAGCAACAAAAGCTGCGATAAGAGGCTTTAGTTCTGCTTTGCGTAAAGAAGTTAATTCAATGGGAATTAAAGTTTCACTAATCGAACCAGGAGCTGTGACCAGTGATATGCAGCCCGGAACTAAAGCGGAACATCAGGAGAAGATTGAAAAAATGGAAATGCTGGAAGCCGAAGATATCGCTATGAGCGTTTTATTTACTTTATCGCAGCCAAAACGATGCGACATTGTTACCATGCAGATCAGGCCATTATTACAGCTCATTTAAGCTTTTGAAAATACAAATTGAATTTCCCCCATACAAATTTGAAAGTCCATTTCTTCTGAAATGGACTTTTTTTATGCATTAATAACTGGCGATTTATAAAAATGTAATTTTTGGACGCCGATTTTTCAAAAGCCCAAAAAACACAGGCAAAATATATCAACTGGATATTTATGTACGTAAAAACGGACTTTATTACTCCCCTTCCAAATTATTATTAATCAACTTTACATCATCAATTATTAATCGAAAAATTGATATCATTTTTATTAGCAAGCAATTAAGTTTCCGGACAATTGCCTGAGTTAAAATAAAAATACTGTTTTATTTAAGTAACCACTGGTTACGATTTTGAGAATTGAAAACAGTATTTGTTTTCAAATCAAATGAGTAATCATCCTTTATTTTCTAACTATCAATTATTTATTAACCTTAACATTTTAAAAAATGAAAAAACTCTTAAAATTAACAAGCATGCTGTTTATTGCAGCATTAGTATTCAATTCCTGTGAAAAGGAACAAGAGGCAGATATGCCGCAAGCCGCTAATAAAGAGACGCAGCAAATTACTAACAAAGAAGACGGTGCTGTTACAGCAAAAGCCGCTGCAGCGCTGGGCAGTGCAGGCGCCAGAACAATTACATTGCAAACCAATACATTATCATGCCCCGGAGGTTTGTGTACTTCGTATGGCGTTTGGTCAACAGGGGTTTATACCGTTTGGTTTCAAATGAAATTTAATTCCGGATTTTACTGGAGCCGAGGCGGTAAATGCGGATACGGAATATTGATTGGTGACCAAAATACCGGCGGTGATCCGGGCTGGGACGGAAATGGCGGAAGTGCCAGATTTATGTGGTATTGTCCAAATGGATCAAATACAGCTAAAGGAAGCGGTGCTTATCTTCAGCCTTATGTTTATTATAAAGATCAGCCTGGACAATTTGGTAACGATTTTGGAAAAAAATATTACATTCAGGAAGGTGTAACTTACAACTGTCAAATATCTGTGAAGTTAAATACAGGTTCCAATACAAATGGATATGTGAAATACTACGTAAATGGTACAGAGATATTAAATCAAACCATTCGCTGGGTAACTAACGACGCAAAGCGAAATGTTAATGCAGTAAGTCTTCATACTTTCCGCGGCGGAAGTCAGGAATACTGGAAAGCTCCGGTAACAAGTTCAATTTATTATCCGAGTGCTTCCTGGGATGCTCAATAATATATTTGAGATAGAAAATAAAATGGTTTTGTAAATAGCTTACGCATAAAAATTGTTTTTAAAAGCGTTAATTCTTCTGAATTAGCGCTTTTTTTATGTCTATTCTAAAAAGCTTATTTAATAGACTTTAAAGTTCTAACTAAAAAGACACAATTACTATTCGAAAACCCACAGGCACTGGTTTTATAATCTAAAAAAACACAGCATTATCGAATAATAATGCTGTGTTTTTATTTAAAAGTACATACTAAATACTAAATACTTTTACTTTTAAAAACAGTCATCTTTTCTCTTGTCATATCCTCTATGGTATAAGAGATTCCGCCCATGCCGAGACCGGAAGCATCTCTTCCTCCAAATGGCATCCAGTCTACTCTAAAAGCAGTATTGTCATTAATCATAACAGCCGTTGCATTTAATTTTTTGGAAGTTTCTAAAGCAATATCTATGTTTTTTGTAAATACAGCGGCCTGAAAATGTACGTCTAATGCATTTGCTTTTTTTATTGCTTCTTCCCTGTCTGTAAAAGTGTAAATGCAGACAACAGGTCCGAAAATTTCATTGGTGGAAACTTTTGAATCTTCTGACGGATTAAATAAAATCGTAGGTTCAAAACACGTATTCGAAATACGTTTTCCGCCCGAAATTAATTTAGCGCCTTCTTTTACTGCTTCATTAACCCATTCTTCAACTCGATTTAATTCTTTTGGTGTAATAAGCGAACCGACATCTGTTTTTTGATCAAATGGATTTCCGACAATTAATTTATTGACAGCTTCAGAAAACTGTTCAACAAAACGGTCGGCAATTTCCTGATTGACATACACTTTCTGAACAGAAACACAAACCTGTCCTGCATGATAAAAACCTCCTTTTACTAAATCAGGAATCATTTCGCCGAAATCTGCATCGTGTTCAACAATTACCGGCGCAGCTCCGCCATGTTCTAATGCACATCTTGTTCCGGGAGGCAGTTTGCTTTTTAAATACCACCCAACTTTTGCAGAACCAATAAAAGTTAAAAAATTAACCCTCGGATCTGTAACTAACAACTCGGCAGCTTCATTGTCACACAAAACTACTTGCAGCCAGCCTTCCGGCAAACCAGCTTCTTTTAAAATATCTGCCAAGGCAAGCCCGGATAAAGGCGTACTGCTCGACGGTTTAAATACCACGGGACACCCGGCTGCAACGGCCGTAACAATTTGATGTACGGCTAAATTTAACGGATGATTAAACGCACTAACCGCAGCAACAACACCAATTGGTTCTTTTGATGTAAAAGCAATCCTGTTTACAGAAGCTTCTGTAAGTCCCATTGGAATTTGTTCTCCTTTGATCTGCGAGATATGTTCGGCCGCTAATTTTACGCCTTTAATTGCTCTAAGAATTTCTGCTTTGGTGTCTTTATACGGTTTTCCGCCTTCGCTTATCGCCAAATGAATCAGTTCTTCGGTTTTGTCATTCATTATTGACGCTGCTTTTTCTAATATTTCTATTCTTTGAAAAGCCGGAAGCCAATCAGCCTGATTATCAAATAGTTTTTTCGCTGTACTTAATATTGCATCAATATCTTCTTTACTGATCAAAGGGAGTTCTTTTATCGGACTCAGATCGTATGGGAATATTACTTGTGTGGTCTTTTCCATAAATGTTTATTTTAATTTATAAGATAAAATCATCTTATCGGTATTGGAATCAATCTGCACTGATTTGTACTTTAAATTTAGTTCAAATTATTGACCATTACAACCTCTTTATGGAAATTAATAATTAACAGGTGCCGCTAAAATAATCTCTCTGCTGTCTAATAAAGGGACAATTTTTCCTAAAACCAAATCCTGAAAATGAATTGAATTTCGGTGTTCTTCAACAGCAGCTTCACTGCGGTAACCTTCAAATAATATAATTATATTGGCATCTGCCTTACTTTGGTGAATTTTATAAAACAAATTGCCTTCTTCTTTTACACTTTCCTGTTGTACTGTTTTTAGCAAATTTAAAACGTTTTCAAGCTGACCTTCTTTAATTTTCCATGTGGCAAATACATGAACCGGATTTTGATTTTCCATTTTTTATTTTCTTTATATTATTAATTTTCAATTTAAAAAAAATATTGATCTCCATTTTAATTGAAGATCAATACTTTTCAATTATTTTTTTGACGATTCTAAAATCACAATCATTTTCTCGGCTACACCTTTTGCAGAAGCAGGATTTTGTCCGGTAACCAAATTGCCATCTGCAATACTATGGGCTGACCACACTGATGCTGCATGAAATTTTGCTCCTTGTTTGGTTAAAGCAGATTCTAATAAGAAAGGCACATCCGCAATAGCGTAACCTCTTTCTTCTTCATTTGTAAATGACGTAATATTTTTACCATTTACAAGGTAAGTTCCGTTACTCAATCTTACATTTAATAAGGATACGGGACCGTGACATACCGCTCCAACAACAGCATTCCGCTCGTAAGTTTCTTTAATCACTTTTTTAAGAAGTTCATTTTCCGGCATATCAACCATTGGCGCTAATCCGCCCGGTACAAAAACGGCATCATATTTACTCACATCAACATTTGATAATTTAACTGCTTTTTGCATGGTTTCCCAGCCTTTTCCTGTTAGAAATGAAAGATTATCAGGATCGCCTGCAAGATTAAGCGCGTCTAAATAAGGCGTATCTCCGGTTAAACTGGCAAAATCAATTTGATAATTTGCTTTGTCAAATTCGGCATAAGGATGTGCTACTTCAGGAAGAAATGTTCCGGTTCTTCTGTTATTTGGTCCAATTGTATTGGCATTCGATACGATAATTAAAATTTTCTTGTCCATTTTTGTTTCTTTTTTAAGTGTTTCTTTTTGTTTTTCTGCTGTGTTTTCTTTTTTGTCCTGTGCATAAGAAGAAAAAAGTGTAATTGCCGTTGTTAGAATCATAATTTTTTTCATTGTTATAATTTTAATTGGTTAATGATTATTTACAAGGCAAATTTATACCAGCCCTACTCCTGAATGCGAGGAGGAAAGTCACAAAAAAAGTGTGATGCAAATCACACTTTATATACTAAACGGTTCTATTATTTACTGCCGGAGTAAAGCCTGCTGAGGGTTTCGCGGCTGACACCGAGATATTCTGCAATATACTTTTTGGGAATTTTCTGCATCAGATTTGGATAAAGAGCTGCAAATTCTTTGTAACGCTGCTGCGGATTATTAGAGAGTAATGAAATAATTCTCTGCTGCAGCGCGATATAACCTTTGGTAAGTTTGACCCTAAAAAAGTGTTCCATTTTATGAAGCGCAACCGAAAGCTGTTCCCTGCCTTCAAGTGTCAGGCATAAAACTTCACCGGGCTCCATACAAACAACGTACATGCTCGCAGGCTTTTGATTGAAATAAGAAATATAATCTGACATCCACCAATTTTCTGTGGCAAATTGCACAATATGCTCCTTTCCTTCTTCATTAAGATAAAAAACCCTGAAAATGCCGCTCATAATGATGTATTCATATTTTGCTTCATCTCCCTCCTGAATAAGATATTGATTTTTTAAAACCCTTCTAATCGTAAAAAAAGGCTTTATCGATTCAAACTCATCATCAGTAATTGGGATAATTTCTTCAATATGTTTTCTCAGCTTTTCCATAGTTTGTTTTTACCTTTTCAAATGTATCGATTTTTAGTTTTTATTTTATCTGCTAAAAAATAAAACATCAATATATCTCGATGTATAATTATATTTATAATATGGAATAATTCGATTGCAACAGAATTGCAATATCCATTTTGAATTTATTTTATGCTTTAAATAACATTGTAAATAATGTCCCAATCCTTGATAGCATTGATATTTTAAAAAAAACAAAATTTACATATACCAATCGGTATTTATTGTTATATTTGCTTGGTAATTATTCTTTTAGGTAAAAATATATGAATACATCAGAATTTATATTAGATAAAGTAGCTCCTATTTTTAATAAACAAGGATATGTTGGAACCAGTTTATCTGATATTACAGATGCAACCGGATTAACGAAAGGCGCTATTTACTGTAATTTTTCTAATAAAGAAGATTTAGCGCTAAAATCATTTCAATTTAATGTGAATCTGGCAATTGCACCATTGTTTAAAATGGTTGCTGCCACACAGGGAAGTGTCAATAAATTGTACGCTATAACAAACTACCAGCGTAATTATTATGACCTGGTGAAAGATCTTGGCGGCTGCCCAATGCTTCGTGCCGGAGTTGATACAAAATTTATAAATCCGCTCTTGTTTAAAAACGCACAAAACTTATCTCAAAAATTTACTACCGGTCTTACCAATATTATTGCAGATGGAATTAAAAACAATGAAATTCTTTCCGGCACCGATCCAGAAAAATACGCCAGAGTAATTTTATCTCTTATTGAAGGGAGTTCTCTTTTGGCTTTTACGCATAATGATCAATCTTATATCCTAAACGCTATGGACTTTATAGACAGCACTGTAATTGATCAAATTAAAAAATAAAAAATTTTTAACCTTTCAAATACCGATTGGTATTTGATAAAAATAATTCAAAATGGAAAAAATATTAAAAACCAAAAAGAAAATCAGATTTCAGGACTGCGATCCTTTTAACCATTTAAACAATTCAAAATACCTGGAATATTTCATTAATGCCCGCGAAGATCAGATTGCAGAATATTACGATCTGGATATCTTTGAGTATATGCGAAAAACGGGATTAAGCTGGGTAGTGGCGTCTAACCAGATTAGTTATATAAAACCTGCTTTTACAATGGAGACAGTTGTTATGGAGTCGCAATTGATTCAATTTACAAATAATCTCTTGCTGGTAGAAATGAAAATGTGGAATGAAAATGAAACAGAATTAAAAGCCATTTTATGGATCAAATTTATTCATTATAACATTCAGGCAAAAAAAACAGCAGCGTATTCTGATGATTTAATGAATTTGTTTCAATCAGTTGTTATTCCGGTAGAAGATTCCGTTTTTGAAAATAGATTTTTAAAAGTGATCCAAGATTTGAAAGCCAGAGCAAATGCTTAAATGAATATAACTTTGTCAAAGTTTAAAACTTTGACAAAGTTATTTCTGTTATCAATTCCGATTGGCTTCACTCGCTTGTCTGATTGCTTTTGGATCTGATAAGTTAAAACGGTATACAAAACTCAAACGGTAACGGGCAGCATTGGGAATACTGTTTGATGAAACAATATAATTTTCTCCTGTTGTCGTACTTTTATTCTGGCGCAAATTAAAAGCATTACTTACATCAAACACAATAGTGGCTTTATCTTTTAATAAAATTTTGCTTAAACCAAAATCGAGAGATTGCAGTGCATTGTTTTTTGTTTGTGCGTTTTGCTGCGCTCCGCGAAAGTTATAGCGTCCCTGAAAACTAAATTTTGACGGCAGTTTTATCTGCGTACTCAAACGTCCGGTAAAAGTCTGTCCTTTGTAATCAAGGTTTTCCCCCTGATAACTTCCTTTTTGATTAAACTGGTAAAAATTCATCTCCATATTTAACTGCAGCCATTTTAGCGGATTATATAAAGTGGAAAGTTCTACACCGCTGCGTATTTCATGCTGGATATTTACAGGCATGGTAAAAAATATGTCATTTTCACGATAAGTAAAATCCTGAATATATCCGCTTTCCCACTGATAATAAACAGAAGGATTAAGTGTAAACGTTTTCCATGTTTTAAGAAATCCCAGTTCGAACACATCTGTATAAGAAGGATTAAGATCCGGATTTCCAATATATTGTGAATTTAAATCAGTTAACTCATTAAAGGGGTACAAAGCATATAAAGGCGGACGATGGATACGTTTGCTGTAATTTAACTGCAAAGTTGAGGCATCGAACTTGTAACTTAAATTTACAGTGGGGAAAAGCCTGTTATACTTTTTGTTGTCGTTGTAAGTGTTTTTAATATCTGTAATCGTGATTTTGGTAAACTCCGTTCGAAGTCCGGCCATATAATTAAATCGCCCGGGTTTATTGCTGTATTGCGCATAAGCACTCGTAATTGTTTCAGAATAATCCAAATCATTATCAATACTTTGATAAGTGTCCCAAATGCCGCCTTGCTGTTCTTCTGCTAAAAAATTACTGGAAACTTTACGAATTTCTGTTTTGATTCCAAATTCCAGTACAGACAGCGTATCAATTGGCTGAATAAAATCGCTCTGAACGAGTAAATCTTTACTGCTTCCTATCGAACTTGTTCTGATTGCGGGATAAACCAATGGCGCTGGATCTAATCGCTGTGTCGAAAGATTCCAGTCTTTATCGCTGTTCCACCAATCGTACTGAACATCAATTGTCCATTTTTTTGCAGGTTTTTTAAAAGTTTGGGTGTAATTAAATTCAAATTGATTGTAATTTCTTTTTTCAAGTGATTTTCCTTCTCTTGTCAATGTGCTGTCTTTTAAACCTTCAGCATTGCTGTAATCATAAAATAAGCGGGTTTTGTCATTGTCATGCGTACTATTTTTTAGAAAAGCTGCTGTAATGGTGCGATGTTCATTAATAAAATAATCAGCACCAAGATAAATCAGCTTCCCATCGTCATGGCGGTCTTCATTCTGCACCTGACTTAAATACGATTTTTTGCCATTATTAATAGTGGATTGATTAGTGGTGTATAATCCAACATAATCCGAAGAGCGTATGCTAAAATTAGAAAAAATATTGATTTTGTCCGATTTATAATTGATGCTTGGATTAAGGCGGCTGTCATTTGGCGAACCAGCCACTACCCGCACCTGTCCGCTAAAACCGCTTTTTTTATTTTTCTTCAAAACGATATTTATAATTCCCGCAGAACCGGAAGCATCATAGCGCGATGAGGGATTTGTTATCACTTCTATTCTTTCAATCTGGTCAGCAGCGATTTGATCCAGCGCATTATTTTGGGTTAAACCCGACTGACGCCCATTAATTAATACCAGCACACTACTGTTTCCACGAAGACTAATACCTCCTGTCGGACTTACAGATACAGACGGGACACCATTTAAAACATCATGTGCAGAACCATTCTGCGACAGCACATCTTTGCCAACTTCAAATACTTTTTTATCCAGTTTTAGGCTGACATTGGCTTTTTGTCCCTTAATTTCAACGGCATTCAATTGTACAGCATCAGAAGATAAGCCAATAGTTCCTAACTCCGTTTTTAGTTTGTCTGCAGTAATTTCTAATGGCTGTGTATGATTTTGATATCCGATAAAACTAAAAGAAATCGTCATTTGGCCAATCGGCAGCCCTTCAAAATTAAAAACACCATGATCGTCTGTAACAACAACCTGTAAGGGTTTTAAGGCATTATCTTTTACCGTTACGGTTACGTATGCCAAGGGTTCTTTAGTTGTAATATCCTGCACTTTACCGGAAACACTGGTTTGCTGTGTCCAGCCAAAAAGAGGGAAAAATAAAATTAAAATTCTGGTTATTAAGGTTTTCATGTCAAATGGTTTTATAGTACAAGATTAGCTGATAAAACAAAAGACAGTCTTATAAAACATGCAAACGGCTCTGCGAGCTTTTGAAATGCACTTCTCAATTCGATATTTATTTTATCTTTATCTTATGTATAAACCGACCTTTCTACTCGCTTTTTTATTGCTATTGCTTACGTCTTGTAAGCAATATACAGAATATGTAAAATCTGATGTGACGTATTATACAGCAGATGAACATCCGCGGCCAATTCTGAGCAGGGAAGCTTATTCTAAATTCGAAGTTCAGATGGAAATCAAGATTCTCAAACGTGAAAGTGCTGCTGATCGGTTAGGTTTACAAGTCAATGCGTTTGGTGCTTTTGATGTGTATTGGGATGGTGTTTTGGTGGGAAGAAACGGCAGAATGGCAAAACCCGGCCAGCCAGAAGTACCGGGAACTGAAATGACTTATTACCAGATTCCGGAAAGACTGGCTAATATTGGAAATCACATTGTTACAGTTACAGGGACACAAGCTTATGAGCGGGAAGCCCAGCGAGGCATCGACATTAAATTAGAAAGTTATTTAAGACTGCATCGCGCACCGCTTATTGTGATGTCGTTTATGAATTTAATGGCGGGCGCTTTTCTAATAGCCGCTATTTATTATTTTTTTCTGTACATAAACAGTACCCGTAAAGAAATAACGGTTTTACTTTTTGGAATCATCTGCCTGCTTTTTTTCTGCCTGCTTATTGTAGAATACGTGAAATTTTATGTCTTTATTCCCTATCCTGAATTTTATACCCGACTGCAGATCGTTGGAGCGCTAACCTTTATTATCTCTATACTGGTGCCGTGGTATTTTATGCTTCAGTTTGATTTTAAAAGAAAGCGTCTTTTTTTATTTATTTTGATTGCCATTCTCCTGAGCATCTATATTTTCCATTTTGGACATTATGATAAAACAGCAATTTATTTTAGTCATGCAATGTGTTTTCTTTCGCTTTATATTGCTGTAAACGCAGCATTAAGAAAAATTAAAGGCGGGTTAATCGTTGTTTTTGCCTTGGCAGTAAGTATTGTTGTCAATAAATATATGTTTTATGATTTTGGGTTATTTATCGCTTTTACGAGTATCGTACTCTCCATGCTTTATCTGCACACTATTCGGGCAAAAGCTATGGAAGAAGCGCATAATGCTTCTTTACTTCTTTCGTCCAGACTGCAGTTAGAGCTTGTGAAGAAAAATATTCAGCCGCATTTTCTTCGCAATACGTTAACCTCGTTAATCGACTGGGTCGAAGAATCTCCTCAGCAGGGTGTAATATTTATTCGTGCGCTGGCAGACGAATTTGACATCATGAATTCTATCGCCGAAGAGAAACTTATTCCCATAAGGGATGAAATTGAATTATGTTTAAGACATCTTGAAGTAATGTCTTTCCGCAAAGAAATTTGCTATAACTGGAAGGAAAAAGATATTGATGAAAATGACGAAATTCCACCGGCCATAATCCATACTATCGTAGAAAACGGAATCACACACAGTCTGCCGCCAAAACAAGGCTGTATTAACTTCTTTTTGAGTTCTACGACAAATAAGCAGTACAAACAATATTCGCTCTTAACAGAGGCCAAAAACAGAAGAAAACAGAAAGCTGCCAGCAGCGGAACAGGTTTTAAATACATTAAAGCCAGATTAAATGAAAGTTACGGAAACAATTGGGAATTTGAATCTTATGCCGTGGAAGAAGGCTGGCTTACCACAATTAAAATTTTTAATAAAAAATGAAAATTCTCATTATTGAAGACGAGGCCCGAATTGCCAGACGAATAGAACGAATGACACGGGATTTTTTTGATAAAAATGTCCGGATTTTACTTTCTGATTCTGTTGAAAATGGTTTAAATATAATAGAGGAAAATTCTATTGATTTAATGCTGCTCGACCTGAATTTGAATGGTGAAGACGGATTTGATGTTTTGCAGAGTGTTGTAGCCAGATCTTTTCAAACCATTATTATTTCTGCATATACTGATAAAGCTATTACGGCTTTTAATTATGGTGTATTAGATTTTGTTCCAAAGCCTTTCGATCAAAACCGGCTCTGGCAGGCTTTTACACGTTTTACATCACCAGAAAAACAATCAGGCGGAGAACTCCAGTTTTTAGCCGTAAAAAAAGCAAAAGCGGTAAAGCTTATAAAGATCAATGAGATAAGATACATAAAAGGCGCAGGAATTTATACTGAACTGCATTTGTCAGAGGGTCGAATAGAACTTCATGACAAATCGTTGGAATCATTAGAAAAACTTCTTCCTCCTACATTTCAGAGAATTCATAAATCGTACATTTTATGCTGGAATGAAGCTGAAAAACTCACGGTTGAAGCTGGTGGAAAATACAATATCCTGCTTAAAAATGGTGATTTACTGCCTGTTGGACGTTCTAAATATAAAGAAATGAAGAATAAATTGATTTAGAAAAGAAGAAAACAAGGTATAACTTATAAAACTCAAACACTATTATGTAACAAGCTTATTTTCTTAATAAATTAATTTTGAATGTTTTTAAAATATTTTTTATGAAAAATCTATCTATAATTATATTATCCGTTTTCTTTTTCTCATGCCAGCAAAAAGAAAACAAAAGTCTTCCCGTTCCAATGTCAGATTCAATTACAACAAAGGAAATAAAAACAGAGGAAGTTAAAGAAGTAAACAAACAAACCGGCGACACTATTGTGATGGATGTTAAGAATGAAATTGGGCTTTTTATTGCTAAGGGAATAATAGATTCTATTCATCCGAGAGTGTATGTTAAATTCAAAAATGAAAATCCGGGCGAATTAAAAGGGAAAATTATTACTCCAACAGGCGGAGGAAACATTCGTTTCAATCAAATTATTTTTCCTGATAAATCTTCAGACGGACCTTTTGGAGCAGACTTAACTTTAAATCTCAGACAAAAAGGAAATAACATTTTGGTTATTGGACATTCTCAAATGGCTGACAATCCTTATTATGGCAAATTTGAGGTACAGCTTGAAAATAAAAAATAATATTTCAGGATATTCTAAAATAAAAAAGAGCTTATTAGTTAATAAGCTCTTTTTTATATTTTTTTCATCGATAATATTAATAATACATATAAAGCATGATTTTTGAATCGGAGCTGTCTATGATTTTTTCAAGTCTTTTAAAGAATACTTCACTAACCATTGGACAACCGTGACTGTTAATGATGTAATATTCTTTTTCTTCATCCGGAACTTCTTTATAACGGTGCAGGACAATAGCTCTTTTCATTGCATTGTTATTTGTCTGATCTAAACCGTTTAATCTGAAAGCTTTTCCAAAAACACCATTGTAAGATTTCTCAATACAGTAGCGTCCTAGTGAAGAACAGTTAGAATTTGGCTGATTGCTGAATTGCAATATATCGCCTTTTATTCCTGTTTCTGATCCTGATCCGTGTGCCACAAGGCCCTGATCGATTATTCTTTGATTTTCAAGATCATAAACAAAGAAACGATTTTTCCCTGATTTAATTTTCATATCTAACAGGAAAGCTACTTTTTTGCTGTAACCGTGGTTTGCAGCAGTAAAAGATTTAATCTCGTTGACGTGGTCGTTAAGACGAACTAATTCAACTTCAGAAAGTAGGTCTTTCTTATCCGTTACATTGTAGGTAGTAAAGGAACTTAGAGAAAGAAGCAATGCTATAAAAAATATTCTCATAAACAGCCAGTAAAATTTAGTTAACAGCAGATTGGGGTTGCTTGCCAAAAATCAAACTTATTCGATATCAATTTTTAACCTTGCAAAATTATGTACAAATTTTACATAATTCCCATGTTTCATGTGTTAAATATATTATAAATATTTGAATTAAAGAACATTAGTGGCATTTTTTTCTTTGTAATATTTTTTTAAATCTTCCAAACTCCCAGTAATTGCTTGATTTTTAGAAAAATATTTTTTTTTAATTAAAAGTTAAATATTACTGCTTTTAATAAAATTTTATTTCAAAAACATAAAAAAACCTGCGGCATCAGCTGCCGCAGGTCAAACATTAAATAATCAAACAGGATGATACAGTGTATCATCTTTATCGTAATATCATTTTGATTCTATATTCCCTCATCTTCTAGTCTAACATTCAAACCAATATATTTAAAAAGCTGTGTATGTAATTGTTACCGCAATATTTATAAAATAAAAGTAACAGCACTTTCAATCAAATACTTATAAAATTATAATCTCTTATTACATTATTATCCTAAAATTAAAATAGTATTTTAAATATCAGCGACTTAGACTTTATAATTGTATAATATCGTCAGGAAATTCTGTAACTGTGTCCCCTATACTAAGCTTAAATTTGGATGTCTGAAAATTAATTCAGCTTATTAGTGCTGAGTTAACACTTTATTTCAGATTTATTTTTAACCAATAAACATTACCTCATATGAAAAATTTGCAGGATGAAAAGCAGAGAGATCTGCTGATCAATAAATCAGACGGCACCAATAAGTTTCTGACTACCGATCAGGGTGTCAGAATAAATGATGACAACAACTCATTAAAAGCTGGTGAACGCGGCCCCTCTTTATTAGAAGATTTTATTTTGAGGGAAAAAATTACCCATTTTGACCATGAAAGAATTCCGGAAAGAATTGTACATGCAAGAGGCTCCGGCGCACATGGATTTTTTGAAGTAACTAATCCAATCCCGGAATTAACAAAAGCAGGTTTCCTGCAGGAAAAAGGTCTTAAAACTCCTGTTTTTACAAGATTTTCGACAGTGGCAGGCTTCCGCGGATCTACTGATCTGGCCCGTGATGTTCGTGGTTTTGCTGTTAAATTTTACACTCAGGAAGGAATTTATGATTTGGTAGGAAATAATATTCCGGTATTTTTTATCCAGGATGCCTCTAAATTCCCTGATCTTGTTCATGCTGTAAAACCAGAACCACACAATGAAATTCCGCAGGCTGCCTCTGCGCATGATACTTTTTGGGATTTTATATCACTAATGCCGGAATCTATGCACATGATTATGTGGGCAATGTCTGATCGTGCTATTCCGAGAAGTTACAGAATGATGGAAGGTTTTGGCGTACATACATTCAGATTAGTTAATGAAGCAGGCGAATCAACTTTTGTGAAGTTTCACTGGAAACCTAAATTAGGAACTCACGCCGT
This sequence comes from Flavobacterium sp. Root901, assembly GCF_001429765.1. GTDB lineage: Bacteria > Bacteroidota > Bacteroidia > Flavobacteriales > Flavobacteriaceae > Flavobacterium. Next base: position 573,773 of record NZ_LMJB01000006.1, on the reverse strand, counting down.
TGCCTGGGACGAAGCCCAAAAAATTTCAGGTAAAAATCCGGACTTTCACAGACAGGATCTTTGGGAAGCTATTGAAGCCGGTAATTTCCCGGAATGGGAATTAGGGGTACAGATTATTCCAACTGAAGATGAAAACAAATATGAATTTGATCTTCTTGATTCAACTAAAATTGTTCCGGAAGAATTAGTTCCTGTCAAAATTATAGGAAGAATGGTTTTGAATAGAAATCCTGATAACTTTTTTGCAGAAACAGAACAAATCGCTTTTCATCCCGGACATGTTGTTCCAGGAATTGACTTTTCAAATGATCCTTTACTACAGGGACGTTTATTTTCTTATACAGATACACAACTTTCAAGACTGGGAAGTCCAAACTTTCATGAAATTCCTATCAACCGCAGCGTAGCGCCTGTACATAACAATCAGCGCGACGGACATATGCGTCAGGAAATCAATATGGGACGTGTAAGTTATCATCCTAATTCTCTTGGAGGCGGATGTCCTTATCAGGCAAAAATTGCCGAAGGCGGATTCTATAGTTTTAACGAACGTATAGACGCTCATAAAATAAGAGAACGAAGCGAAAGTTTTAACGATCACTTTGGTCAGGCAAAACTATTTTTTAACAGCCAGACTCCTGTAGAAAAAAGCCATATTGTAAAAGCACTTCGTTTTGAACTTGGAAAAGTAGAGACTACTGCTATTCGAGTAAGAATGCTCGGGCTTTTATCTCAAGTGGACAGGGAACTTGCCGAAAAAGTAGCTATTGGACTTGGGGCAACGGTACCGCCAATTTTAGAAACTCCTATAAATCATGGCGTTTCTCCAGAAAATGAAAATGGTAAACACGAACCAAGAACGGTAGAACAATCTGTTCAGTCGTCTGATGCATTGAGCATGCTTAAAAACCCAACAAACTCACCAACAATCGCATCCCGAAAGGTTGCAATACTTTGTTCTGACGGAGTTTCTGAAGCTGCGGTATCTAACATGAAAAAAGCTTTATTGAAAGAAGATGCTAAAGGCTGTATTATAGCGCCGCATTTAGGTGCTGTTATTTCTGATACCGATGCAGAAATTCATGTAGATTTTAGTTTCCTTACTGCTTCATCTGTATTATTTGATGCTGTTTATATTCCGGACGGACTTGGATTAAGCGTTCTTGCAGAAAGTGACGAAGTAAATGAATTTTTAAATGATGCTTACAAACACTGCAAAGTAATAGGTGCCGACGGAAAAGCCGGTGCTGTATTAAGTGCTGCACCTTTTGCCTCTAAGATCACAAATGAAGATCAGGGACTTATTATAACTGAAGAAGCTGCAAGCGATAAATTTGTTAGTGACTTTATCTCTGCAATGGAAAAACACAGATTTTGGGATCGTGAACCAAACTTATACAATTAAATCAAAAAAAATAGAATTATGAAAAATTCAGAAAAACCAAGCAATACAAAAACTTCAGATAAAAGCACCAAACAGCCAATTGTACAGCCTGCAAGTGGTGCAGCATCAGAATTAAAAGAATTATTTATTGATAGTCTGAAAGATATTTACTGGGCAGAAAATGCATTAGTAAATGCTTTGCCAAAAATGCAGGCCAATGCTACAGACGGAAGTCTGGCTTCTGCAATTAAAGAACATCATGCTATTACACAAAATCAGGTAACAAGGCTTGAAAAAGTTTTTGAACTATTGGGTGAAAAAGCTGAAGGAAAAAAATGCGAAGCAATGGCCGGATTACTAAAAGAAGGAGACAGCATTCTTGAAGAAACAGAACCGGGAGCAGTTCGTGACGCTGGTATTATTGCAGCCTCTCAAAAAATAGAACATTATGAAATTGCAACTTACGGAACCCTGGCAGCTTTTGCTAAAACACTTGGAGAAAATGATGCTGCAAAATTATTAACACAAACACTTGCAGAAGAAAAAGAAGCAGATTGTCTTTTAAATGATGTAGCACTAAATGCTATTAATATTGTAGCTGCAGAATAATTAAAGACTTAAAAACTCTTTTATATTTCACATAAAAAACCTTAAAGCATAATTCATGCTTTAAGGTTTTTGTTTTTAAAATAACGTAAACTGGCAATCATATAAATTTCTCCGGATTATTTGTAATGCAGTAAAATATTAGATTTTTAATTTTAAGAATCTAATTTTCAATAATCTAAAAAAAGCAAATATGAAAAATGCAGATGAAAAATTAAATGATGGAAGTATTACTTCAGGAGAAAATGTTTCATTCTGGATCGATTCGGCTCCAATTACCGGGTTTGAAAAGCCGGACAGAGATATTCAGACTGAAGTATTGATTATTGGCGGCGGAATAGCCGGACTAACAACAGCTTATAACCTTTTAAAAGAAGGAAAAAAAGTGGTATTAGTTGAAGATGGCTTTATAGGCAGCGGAGAAACCGGCCGTACGACCGCACATCTTACCAGTGCATTAGACGACCGCTATTATTTTCTGGAAGATACCTTTGGCAAAGACGGCGCAAAACTTGCGGCAGAAAGCCATACTGCAGCTATTGCCGAAATTGAGAAAAATGTAAACGACTTAAATATTGACTGCTCTTTTAAGAGAGTAAATGGTTATCTTTTCCTGCATCCGAGCGATAAAGAAAAAAATCTGCAAAAAGAATTTGAAGCTACTCAAAACGCAGGACTCAACACAGGAATTTTAAAAAGCACTCCTGCCATGGCAAATGGTGAAGAAACGCCTTGTCTGGCATTTTATAATCAGGCACAATTTCATATATTGAATTATCTTAGCGGACTTGCGCAGGGAGTTGTATCATTAGGCGGCCAGATTTATACCGAAGCGCATGCAGAAAAAATTTCAAAAAAAGGTGCTGTAGTAAACGGTTTTGATTTTACAGCAGATAGTATTGTAGTGGCAACAAATTCTCCTGTTAATGACGTTGTAACCATGCACACTAAACAAGCTGCTTACAGAACTTATGTTGTTGCCGGAAAAATTCCAAAAGGCAGTCTTCCTTATGCTTTGTGGTGGGATACTGGAGATGCCGATTCTAAATGGGTTTCTGAGCCTTATCATTATGTAAGAGTCGAAAATTTCGATGAGAATTACGACCTTTTAATTTCGGGGGGTGAAGATCATAAAACAGGTCAGGCAGATGAAGAAGGAGTCTCTGAATTTACACGATATGAAAAACTCGAACAATGGACACGCAGTCATTTTCCGGTTTTTGAAGAAGCATCATACAAATGGTCGGGTCAGGTTATGGAACCTGTAGACTCACTTGGTTTTATGGGTAAAAATCCCGGAGATGATAATATTTATATCATTACCGGAGATTCAGGAAATGGTATGACACATGCAACTATAGGCGCCAGAATAATTTCTGATGCGATTACCGGAAATAAAAATAAATGGGAAGATCTCTACAGCCCATCGAGAATTACTCTTAAAACAGGTTTTGATTTTGCAAAAGAAGCAGTTAATATGGCTGCTCAGTATTTAGACTGGATATCGACTTCTGATTTAAAAAATACAGCTGATCTTGGTGCAGGCGAAGGCGGAATCATATCTTCAAATCTTAAAAAAATTGCGGTATACCGTGATTATGATAATACGCTCAAAGCCTTTTCTGCAGTTTGCCCTCATCTTGGCTGCATTGTTCAGTGGAATAATGATGAAAAATCTTTTGACTGTCCCTGCCACGGTTCAAGATTTGCAACAGATGGCACAGTAATTAACGGTCCGGCCGATGCAGATTTGAGCCCTTTACAAATTAAATAAATATAAAAAAGTGCTAATTAATAGTCTGTTATACAAATAATTATTAACAGCATTTTTTAGTATTTTTGCATTAAATAAACTCTGTATGAAACGTTCCGGCACTGCTGATCTTCCACTGCATTATGGGCAGGTTCCGTTATGGCTTTCAGAACGAATGTCGAAACTGGGCTTTGCAATTGTAGAAACTATTGCCATGGAATTTTCTACTTCTGAGGTAATCAGTAAACTTAGCAACCCTTTTTGGTTTCAGAGTTTTGGTGCCGTTATGGGAATGGACTGGCATTCATCCGGAATAACTACTTCGGTGTTGGGAGCTTTAAAAAAATCCGTTAATCCACATTCAAAAGAACTGGGAATTTACATTTGCGGAGGCAAAGGAAAACATTCGATGTTAACGCCTCAGGAGCTTTTAATGGTTGGAGAAAAAACAGGTCTTGACGGCAGCGGTCTTGCCAATTGCAGCAGACTTACCGCCAAGGTAGACAATACAGCCATTCAGGACGGATTTCAGCTTTATCAGCATAATTTTATTGTTGATAATAAAGGACAGTGGGCGGTAATTCAGCAGGGAATGAATCCAGATTCTAAAACTGCGAGACGTTACCATTGGCATTCACAAGATTTGAAATCTTTTATTAATGAACCCCACACTTTTATTTATGGTGAAAATCAAGGAACTATTTTAAATCTTACCGCTCAGGCTGCTTTAAAATCAAGAGAAGGTATTTTAGAATTGACCAGAGAATCTCCTGCAAAAATTATAAAGGAAATGCAATATCTCTCTATGCCTTCACATCATGATGTGAGAATAGAAGATGTGAACATGAAAAGACTGGGCGCGATGTTATGGGCAACGCACGAAAATAAACCCGAAGATTTTGAAGAACTCCTGCTTTTAAAAGGAATGGGACCAAGAGCTTTACAGTCACTGGCACTCGTCAGCGAAGTAATCTACGGCACTCCTACCCGATTTGAAGATCCGGCACGTTTTTCTTTTGCGCACGGAGGAAAAGACGGACATCCGTTTCCTGTTCCCGTAAAAATTTATGACGAAACCATTGATACGCTTCAAAAAGCAATTAATCGTGCTAAAATTGGAAATAGTGATAAAATTGAAGCGATAAAAAAATTATCTGAAATCTCCAGAAAAGCTGAAGAAAACTTTACGCCCAATTCTAACTTCGATGCACTGATTAAGAAAGAAAGGGACGAATCGTATAAATATGGCGGAAGGACAATTTTTGGTCATGCAAAACCTCCTAAAAATAAACCTTCAAACCCAAATAACCAGCTTGAGTTATTTTAAATTTCCAAAGAAAATATTTTAGAAAACTTCCAAAAGAAACATTTGGAAGTTTTTTTTTTAACTGCTGTTTCTTACGATATAAAATAGTATTTCCTCTTCCAGCTCTTTTGCCATATTTTCAGAATTCAATTGTTCTCGTATTTTTTTCTCAATTTTTTCCTTACAAACTTTCACATTTACAACGTTTTTGCAGTAATCATCGCAAATCATCCTGAAACGATCGTCAAGCAAATACATTTTTCTCATCGCTTCAAAATATTCTGCAAATTTTACATTGTATAGCTCGTCAGGTAAAGACATAATTTCAATTTTTTATAAAAATGAATTAATAGCTGAAACTAATATTCCGATTTTTTAATACTGATTTCATCTAATGGTATATAAAGTTATGAAGATCTGAGACTAGCCTGCCGTATAATTTGGTTGCATATTATAACCTGAAACAAGAAAAGATTATACAAAACCTAAACAAAGTCTGTAATAATTATATTTAATTCCCATAAATGAAAATTTGACAAGTACCTGAGAAAATTATATAAAACTTTACAATACTGAAAACTGTACTTTTAAGAATATCTATTAAAAACAAAGATTCATTCTTTTACAATTAATAAACTCAACTATTATGAAGTCTCAAAATTACCTTTACATATCCGATGAAACTTCAGGTGATATGACATCTTACGAAGAACAGTTATTATTAAATTATGACGAATATCTTGAAACCAATTTTGCAAACAAACTGGCAAGCTCAAATCACTACAACTTAAAGCTTGGAGAACTGGAAGATTTTCTTGAAGATGATTTCGATTCAGAATACGATGAAAATGACTGGGAAGAAGAAGAAAACAATGAAGAGGAAACCGGGACTTTTTTAATGTAATTAATTCATTTTTAAACATTTCTGTATATAAAAATAAATCATTAATATTGAGAGAGGTTAAAAACGTATTTCTCAATTAAATGAATACAGATATGTTAGAACACACCTGGATAATCGCTTTATCACTTTTTGTGGTAATGCTTATTTCAACTTATTTCGGAAAACGAACAGGTGATTATATTCGGAAAAAAACAACTGTCGAAGAAAAATTACCCGAAACTTCATCACTAATTGCTTTGCTTTTTTTCTTACTCGCTTTTACATTTGGCATGAGCGGCGATCGCTATGATTCCAGAAGAAAGGTTGTTATAGATGAGGCAAACAGTATTGGTACCGCAATATTAAGAAGCGATTTATATCCGGATTCAACCAGAGCTTTATTTCGAAAGGATTTTAAAGATTATGTAGAAGAAAGAATAACCTATTATGAAGTTGGTGCAGATGAAAAAGGCGTTTTAAAAGCTGACAGTTTATCGCAGATTATTTCGGCTAAATTGTGGAAACGTGCAGCCGCACTTTCTAAAGATCCTGTTCATCTGGCTGCGATACAGCAAATGATTCCGGCATTAAATGATATGATTGATGTGACCACTACACGTCTGGCAGGCGAAAAAGCAAAAGTACCCCAAAGCATTTTAGTCATGCTGTTTTTTTTGGCTATGATTATTGCATTTTACGGCGGTTATTCTGAAGGCAGAAAAGGCAAAATTGACTGGCTAGTGCAAATTGGTTTTTGTCTTTTAGTATCTTTAGTTATTCTTTTTACTTTAGATCTGGATCGTCCAAGAACAGGTTTTGTCAATTTAGATACGCCTAATCAGACTATAATTAATTTGAGAAAAAATTTCGAATAAACTTTATTTAACCAAATCAGGCATTTGCATACGACTTGAAAAAGCTATACGCTCGTTTCTCTGCATAAGAATGAATGGAATCCCGAAGCGGAAAAGCACAGTGTCCGCCATACTTAGGCGTTTCAAGGTAAACATATGCGCTGTCTTGTGCTATATCTTTCGGGTAACATCTTTCGCCTAAAAAAGGATCATCAAGAGAATTAATAATCAAAACCGGAGTTGTAATATTTTTAAGTGAAAATTCAGGCGAAACGCGCTGGTAATAATCATCACGACTTGCAAAACCATGCAATGGCGCTGTAAAATACTGATCTACTTCATCAAAAGAAGAAATTTTATCAATCTGGTCACGGTTTATAAAATCAGGAAACTGTATGGCCTTATGTTTAAGTTTTCGTTTAATATCAATTGTAAAATTCTTTAAATAAACCCGGTTAAAACCCTGTTTGAGTATTGCTGCACTTGTCGCAATATGTGTAGGCACAGAGATCGTAACGGCAGCTTTTATGCGCTTATCAATTTTTGTCCATCCAAAATAATTTAACAGCTGAACACCGCCCATCGAATAGCCAATTAAATAAACCTCTTCGAAACCTTTTTTTAATACAAACTGAACCACTTCATCCAGATCATCAACAGCACCATGGTGATAAAGTCTTGGAAGCCGGTTCATTTCTCCTCCGCAGGTCCTATTGTTCCATGCAAAAACTGAAAAACCCTTTTCCTGAAAATAGGCAGCGCAGCTGTTGACATAGGTTCTGCGTGAATCTCCTTCTAAACCGTGGCATAAAATAACAGCCTTTTTAGGATCGTTTATAATAAAGTCAATATTAATAAAGTCTCCGTCATTTAATTCATGCTTTTCCCTGGTATATTCCGGCGCATCAAATTTTTTAAACAAAGCAGCATAAATAGTCGAAATGTGCCTGTTGCGATGAATAATAGAAGGAAAATGATATTCTGATTGTTCAATTATGGGCATAATAAAAGATTTTTATGGTGCGTAGTACAAATCTAATAAATCAATCAATATCTTACATAAAACTCTCTTTTTTTATTTATTTATCTTACATAATGAACTTAAACATCTGTTTTTTAATCTCATAAAATAAAAATCAGGTTTCGAACCATTTTTCAGAAACCTGATTTTTATTTAAGCTGCGACGGCTTTACTACTTTTCTTTTGTTTAATAAACTGATAGACCGAACCTGCAATAAACAGTAAAAGCAAAACAAGAAGTGTATTCCCGATAACAGGATCTTTTATGTCTTTTGCCAGCGGATGCCCAAGCGGAACGCGCGTAAAAGTTTCATTTACAGTAGGAACAAGAGACAGAAAAAAGCTAAAAGAAAGCCAAAAGTTTTCAAAATAACGCGCCCTGCTGCTGTTTTTTCTTTTTGCATTTAGAAAATAAGCTCCCAATACCAAAAGAATAATAAAGATTGAAAAAGCATGTCCCGGATTAAATCCGCCATGTTTTGAAATACCCAGTGAAGTTACCGAGGTTACAATTGTTCCGTAAAAATATATTTTACCGGATACAGTATTCAAATTGATTTTGCCATATTTGATAAAATCTCTTAAAGCCGCAATAATTGCCGCGACACCTATTACAGTGTGAAAAATTCCTAAAGCTGATAATCCCATTTCTTTTAATTTTAATTGGTTTGAAAATTACTTTGCAAACTTATATTTTATCAAAAGGAATGGTTTTGTCAATTCGTTCAATTATTTGTCAATTTAGTTCATCTGTTTACTGCTGGTTTTTTTCGCGATAAAGTGTTGGACTAACATTGTATTTACTGGTAAAACTTTTGGTGAAATTTGCCAGATCATTAAAACCACAGTCAAATGCGATTTCAGTAATTCTCTGATTAGAAAGCACCAGTAATTCGGCAGCTTTTTCGAGTTTTTTATTTTTAATATAATTGGCAGGCGTATCGTGATATATTTTTGCAAATTCACGTTTGAAGGATGAAACACTCAAATTGTTCTGCTGCGCCAGCTCTTCGATAGTGAACTGCGAAAACAAATTTGCTTCGATTATCTGCCTGAAAGTGTAAGCTGCCGGCGAAAAAAGCTGCGACAATATCAGCTGAACCGATTCTGAATTTTGTGTCTGCGAAAGCAAAAGTATAATCTCTTTTACCTTGATTATTAATATATCATCGTTTATCAGTGATGGGTTTTCAAAATAAAACAATAATCCTTCAATGTATTTTTGAATTAAAAAATCGTTGTTTATTTTTTGACTCGATATATTTGAGATGGCGTTTTTAGGTTTCTGCAGCAGTAATGGAAGTTCCCTGTCGTATATTTTCTTTAATATTTCGGGATAGAAAGTAACAATGACAATTTCGCAATTTGTTTTTGAGGCAGAATTGTAAATCTGTTTTCCGGAATTGATGCAATTTAGCAATAACGAATAATGGGTTGGAATATCCACCTGCTGGTCTTCTATTTGATACTGCATCTCCCCTTTTTTCATATATAAAAAACAAGCCTGTTCTGTAACCGGAAAATCAAATTGAAACGGCGGCGTTAATTCAATTTTCTGAATTAAAGTTTTACCATACAAATCATGTTTTTTATAATCGTTTACCATAATTTTTATTTGCTTATTACATTAAAATTGAAGTAAAATAACAAAAACTCAATAGCTCCTGACAAACTGTTGTCACAACCCCGATTATTTTTGCTCTGTAACTTAAAAAATAAAGATATGAATTTAGTATCAATTCGCATTATTACTGAGCGTTTAGAAGAATTAGTAAAATTTTATGAGCAGATTACCGGATTCTCTGCCATACGATATACGCCGGACTTTGCAGAACTTAAAACACCAACTACAACATTAGCTATTGGAAGCACTAAAACATTACAGTTTTTTGGCGGCGATGAAGTTGCAAAACCAGCTCAAAACAGCAGTGTGATTATAGAATTCAGAGTTGATGATGTCGAAAATGATTACACAAGACTGGCTGATTATCTTGAAAACAAGATTGTTCAACTCCCTGCAATAATGCCGTGGGGTAATAAATCATTTTTATTTCGCGATCCGGATGGTAATCTTGTCAATTTCTTTACGCCTGTAACAAAAGAAGCAATGACAAAATTTAATGGTCAGAATCAGAATTAAATTTTACAGCATTGTATCTGCAAAAAAAGGCCCGAACTAATGTCCGGGCCTTTTTAATATCTCATTTATTTCTAAAACTTACTTAGAATTTATACGTTACGCTTCCCATAAATGTACGTGGAGCCTGAACGTTGATTGTTGTATAACCATTGAAATATAATTCGTCTGTAAGGTTATTTGCTTTTAAAGATATTCTGTATTTAGGCTGATCGTAGTATAATGCAGCGTTTACCACAGAATAAGATGGAAGTGCAAAAGTTTCAGTTCCGCTATCGTAAATGTTTGTTGCATCTCCGTAGTTACCTCCAAAACCTAAACCTAATCCTTTCAGTTTTGTTGCCTGAAGGTTATAACTAAACCAGTAATTAATTAAATTTTCAGGTCCAGCAGTTACGGGTCTTAAATTATTTAACTCAGAATCATTTTTTGCATAACCAACAAGTAAGTTGAATCCGGGAATTGGGTTAGCAGTTAGCTCTAATTCAAAACCTTTACTGTATTGAGTTCCGTTTTGTACGTTAGCATTTGGGAAATTCGGATCAGCAGTTACGATATCTTTTACTTTGATGTTATAATAACTAACTGTAGCACTTAATTTGTTCTGGAATGCATTTGCTTTAAAACCTACCTCAAACTGGTTTGCTCTTTCCGGATCGAATTGTTTCAATTCAAGATTTCCACCAACATTTGCACTTGCAAATCCTACGTTTTTAAAACTATTCTGGTAATTACCAAACACAGATAACTGATCTTTTAAGATTTGAAAAACAGCACCAAATTTTGGAGAGAATGCATTTTGAGAAAAAGTCCCTGCCTCTGTATTTGCAGCCGGGTCAAATGATCCTTGATTTTCAAAATGATCAAAACGTACTCCTGCCGAAAGAATTAATCTTTCTGTAATATTAATTGCATCTGCAACATACGCACTGTAAGTAGATATAGAGCTGTTACTAGTATACGGAACATAATTTGCACCATCACCAACAAGTCTGTTTCTTACATTGGTTGGATTAAAATCATAATAATTGGCTGCTGTTCCCGTATAATTTATCACATCATATGCAGCATAGCCCGGTAAATTTTTGAAAACTAAGTTATTTGAACCATAATAGATATCACCACCAACTAAAAAGCGGTTTCTCATAGATCCGATGTGGAAATCACCATTAAAGTTTTGCTGGAATTCAATAGCATTGTCTCTTCCGTTTGCATCCCAGGCATTTCTTGAAATCTGCTGGTTTGGCAAAAGGTAAAACCATGTTTGCAAACCACTTGCTTTATTAGAACTGCTGCTAAATACAGACTGTGAAGTCCATTCGTCAGAGATTTGATATAAAGCCTGTGCAAATACGTTTAATGTTTTAGTATTCATAATGAATTCATCTCCCATAAATGATCTTTTGAAGTTGAAATCAAGATCTTTAGCATTGCTTACTCCTAAATCAGCAATAGAGACGCCATAAGGAAGGTAAATTAAAGGCATTCCTGAATTGTCCTGATTTCCTACCTCAGCATCAATAGAAATAGTCAATTTATCATTTACTTTATAAGAGAAAGACGGTGCTATAAAATAACTTTTTGAGTAACCAAAATCCTGAAAAGTATTTGCATTTCCAAAAGCAGCATTCAATCTGAATAATGCTGTATTGTCGTCATTAACCGGAGTATTAATATCTGCCGTTAAACGGTTAAAACCATAACTCCCGTTTTGGTATGAGATTTCACCGCCAAAAGTTTCATAAGGTTTTTTAGTCACACGGTTGATTAATCCACCGTATGAAGAAACTACGTTTCCAAAAAGTGTGGCAGAAGGCCCTTTTATAACTTCAATTCTTTCCAGGTTAACAGCATCAGTATTACTGTTTACTTTTCCGGCAAGACCGTTTCTTACCAAACTCTGTGTAGTAAATCCACGTAATGAATACCATGAAGATCCGTCACCTGCACGGTTGGTTGCTGCCCATAACTGGTATAAACCCGGAACGTTTTTCAAAGCTTCATCCTGATTTGTTACCAATTGGTCTTTAATTAATTCTTTAGTCACCACGTTATATACCTGAGAATTTTCAAGATTTTTAACCTGCATTCTGGATACATACTGGCTTTCTGTTTTAGTATATTTATTTGCATTTCCTTTTACAAATACTTCCGTCAGCGCTTCAGATGTTGTGATCAGGGTAAAGTTTTCAACAAGATTATTTCCCGAAGCAATAGTCAGATATTTTTCTTTTGGTGAAAATCCTACTACTGAAACCCTTAAGGTGTAGCTGCCCGGCTTAATGTTTTTGATCTCATAGTTTCCCTGAGCATCTGTAACAGTTCCAATCTTTGTTCCTTTAAGTGCCACAGAGATATTGTCAGCTGCTTCATCATTAGAAAGCGTAACTGTTCCTCTTATAGTCCCTGTCTGTGCAAATGATACTGCAGAAGTTAGCAGCATAACGCTCAATAGCGAAAGAAGTATTTTTAATTTCATGGTTATTTAGAATTATTTTTAATAACGCAAATTTATATGTTGTGTTAAAATAAACCAAATTATTTGTATTTATTCCAAATAATAATAACATAAATAGATTTTACTGTTTTTTTGTCAATTTTTTATATGCAAAAAAGAATAATTCATTTTTTTTAACATAATAAAGCAGTTTATGCTTATATAAAAAAGTTAGGGAAGTATATTTGGTTAAGTATAAAACAATATTTTATGTAGAAATTGCTGCTGCATAAAGCATACTCAAATGAAGACAGCTTAATTTATTTCATATGAAAGCGAAGTAATACGCTGTTTTTAAAATTTCTGCTATAATTTAAAAGTTGCAATTTTAAATTATAATGTTCTGTGTATTAATTTTTTATTAACTTTAGCATCCCCATCTTTAAAATAGCAGCTGCTGCACAATCTGACCACCTAAATTAAAAAATATGAAATGGTTCGTCACTTTACAAACAAAAATTAAGGGCCGGTTTTTTAAATCTAACCTTAAAGAAGTTAATTTAGAGAAAGGGAAACAGCTCTACTTAACAAGCCGTTTTAAGGAGGCTATCCTGCATCTGGACAATGCCGCCAATTCTGAATTTGATTCGACAGTTTATGAATTAAGGGCAAGTTGTTTTCAAAAACTGGATTATCATTATAAAGCAATTGAAGATTTTGATAAGGTAATTGAATTTAATCCTTTGGAGTTTTCTTATTACTACAGCAGAGCCGTTTCTAAAAAAGCTGTTTTTGATTTTACCGGACAAATTGAGGACCTTCACAATTGTATCCATTATTACAAAAAAAATAAAAATATAGAAATTGGTCTGCTAAAAACTGTTGAAACAGATTTAATAACAGCAGGAAACCATATCGAAAAACTGAAAAAAAATATTGGTTCCTTTCAAAATGCTTCTTATCTGGAAATAAAAGCTTTACTGAACGACTGCCTGCAGCAGATTAAGAAAATAAAACCTCAGACTAATAAACTCAGAACGGCTGTCAGACAGATAAAAACCAAAGTAAGTACATCAAACTGATATTTTGTTTGTCAAAATATTATGATTTCTTTTCGACCTCAGCTTTTATTTTACGCAAGTTTTTATGAATAATACTTCGGGTTGATTTTTTCTTCATTTCATATTCTCTTGTGCATCTTTGCAATTCGCTGAGTAAAACTTTAAAACAGTTGTATAAAACATCAAGTTCTTCCATGTTTCGGCAAATCTTCGCATCTTCTTCTGATGCTGCTTTTAGTGCGGCAGCTTCATATTTATATTTTTCAAATATTTGTATCAATTTACGATGTTCTATGTTGTCTATTCCCTGCATATGAAACGGTCAAAGTATTTAATAATTTTATGGTTTAACCTGCAAAAGCGGATCAATATCACTGCTCACTGCGGCTGATGGCAATATTCTCAATGACGCTGCCTTTGTTTTATTTGTATTTCCGGATATGTTATTTAATGCTTTGCTTAATAAAATTTCAGAACTGTTACCCAAATTAAATATTTCGGGCTGCTGCAATTCGTTTATATTTATTTCCGGCTCTATTCCTTTAGAATAATTTCCTTCATGTCTGGCATTAAATAATTTATAAATTGCAGGATATAATATCCAGCCTCTTTTTGACGGAATGCGGTCATCTTCTATGGGAAATCCTGCTACATCTTTACCAAATGTTTTTTCGCCAATCGTAATCACTTCCATATAAGGCTTTAAATTGTTGATAATAAGTTCTGAGGCCGATGCGGTGCGCTTTCCGCATAAAATATAAACTTTATTAATGGATGGATGAGCAGTTCGCAAAACTTCAAAATTTACTGCAGATTCATTACTTTTTAATGCTTCTGAAAAAGACTGTTCAACATTTCCTCCATTCGCATTTCCTTCAAATTTTATAAAAATATCAGCTGCTTTAATATTCGGAGCCAGAATTATACTTAAAGCTGCTGCAGACGATACATCTCCTCCTCCATTGTATCTTAAATCTAAAACGAGCTGGGTTATGGATTCAGCTTTTAATTCCCGAAAAACCTGCAAATATTCCTGTGCCTGCCCAACATCAAAATGCGGGATTTCAACATATCCTATTTTAGTGTTTTTCTCTTCAATTACCTTATATACAATGGGCTGCGAAAAAGTAAATCCTTGTGATACAGAAATTGTTTTTGGATCTGAAAAACCTGTTTGAGTATATAAAATCACATTTAAATCCAGCTGATTTGCTGCAATCATTTTATTATATAAAGCATCAAAATTTTCAGATTTCAATTTCTGGCCATTCACCTGAGTTATAAATTGTCCTCTCTGCAGGCCGCTTCTTTTTGCGGGAGAATCTTCCAGCACATATAAAATTACACCATAATACTGGCCTTCAAATTCAATAAAAGACATATCAAATCCAAATTTTCGCCGGAGACTTTGCGGGGCAGTTTCAGGCAGTTCGGGATGCAGTGCGAACGAATAAATATCATCAGACTTTAATAATGTGCTGAAATATTCTTTTGGATTCAAGGATAAACTGCCCTGATTATTTATGGAGTTATTCCACAAATAATACCTTTTCATCTGCTGGTACATCCAATCGTTTACATACTCATTTGAATTTTCATCATATAGTACCGGCTCCTCATTCTCACATGAGATAAGCAATAACGCAAAAAATAAAAATGAGAACAGCCTGGCCTGTAAATGATATTTCATTATACTCTTTTTAGATTGATGTACTTAATACAAAGCTGTGACAAAATGTTTTCTGAATTTAAAAGTCGAAATAATCTGCTAAATTCAAGCTGGCATCAACGTTTGAAAATTTTCCATTGGCATCTTTTCTTTCATCGAGCACAATTAATCTCGATTTGTTTGAGGTCATCAGCATTACTGTAATTACCTGTTTACCTGAAATATAAGATTCAGTAGTGTTATGTTTTACAAGTTCCATTCTAATAATTGGAGGCAGGCTCGCCGGAAATTCTATAAAATCGCTATAAGAATCTTTACCAATATTTTTTACTGTTCCCACCACTTCTCCGTTTACTTTACGCATTATTCCGTCCAGTTTTCCGGTGTAACCGCTTGCAGAATATTTATTTAAAGTTGGAAATATAAACTTAAATCCGGCAAACCCTGTTTGTGTTATTTTACCCGGTTTTGTTTTCAAAACATTTTCAACCCATATCTCTTCTTTTGTATAAAATGAGATCGTGTCAACAGGTTTCGCGGTATTTAGTTTATACGAATAAATAAGTTGTTTCGTTGCTTTGTTTGTAATTTCAACCACTTTGTCTTTATCTCCGTAAAATACAAATTCGTGCTCTTTGGAAATTTTTTTTATGTAAGCATCAACTTTTCCTTCTTTCAGTATTTTTCCGTCTACGGCAATCTGGATAGAATCTTTTTGTGCATTATAAGCCCTTATAACAACTTTTCCAGGCTGCTGTTTCTCATAGTAAGGAATCATTTCGTCATTTACGCAGGCCTGACAAAAGGCAAGTACAATTGAAAATAAAAGTATTTTTGCAATCTTAGTTTTCATATTAAAGTTTGTCTTTATAATTATTTCGAATTTCATTTCGGCAATAATTACTTTATTTATTTTTTAATAAATTTTATTTTTTTAGAAAAGGTATCATTCGATACGATAAGAAAATAGATTCCCTGAGACAGATTACCTACTTCGGTGTTTTGCTTTATATCTAAATTATCTTTGACTAAAATTCCGCCCGAATTATAAATTTTCATTGAAAAATTATCGTTTAAAAACTGATCGTTTATTTCTAATTCTAAATTTTGGGCAACGGGATTTTGTTTTAATCTTACAGAATTGTTTTTTTCAAAATCATCTACTCCTAATAAAGCTTCGGCAGTAATCCATATTTTGTCTACTTCGTATCCGACAAAACTGGTATTTTCTGTTAATAATGAAATATAAACGGTCTGATTTCCCACTAAAGATGTGATATCTACCGTATAATCTTTAAATTCTGCATCCAGCATAGTTTCCCTAACCAGATTAATGGTTCCTAAAAGTACTGCCGATGCAGGATCTGGCGAAGTCGATCCGTAAACTAAAAGGTTTCTTGTTCCGTCATAAATGGCGGTTTGTGCTGTAATATTCAATTCGATTTTTCCGTCATAATATGACAAATCTATTGGAGCTGTAAAAGCCCAGTTTTGTTCTGTTGTTTCAAGCGGTGCTCCCGAGTTGAGATCAATATTGTAAGTTCCCAGTATATTGATATTTCCACCAATAATAGCACCGGTATTGGGGTCAAGCTGAATATTTTTTCCGGCTTTCCAGTTACTGCTGTTGCCATCTTTATCCAGCAAAGTCCAGTCTGAAACGTCACCATCCTCAAAATCATCTTCCCAAATAGTAAACTGGGCAGATGAAGCAGTAGTAATCATGAGTACTATAAATAATAGTATAATTTTTTTCATATTTTATTTGTAAAAAGCATGGGCAGAAATGCTGCCCATGCTGAATTAAATATTCTTAACCTGACAATTAGAAATTTGTAAACTTAGTCCATGTGTTTGTCCAAAGTGCTTCTGTTTTGAATGCACCCGTAGCACCTGTAAAGTCTAATGCAGCATCATTAAAGAATGGCTGAGTTAAAGACCATTTTGTTCCAGGGTTTACTGTAGATGTAGCATTTCCTAAACCTAAAGATGTTCCTGTTGGCAATACTGGATTTGCATATCCGTGAATAGATAATCCTGACCATGAAGATGCTGATGGTAATGATGGAGTTTCCCAGAAAATACCTTTGTTATATCCTGTTACAGTAGCATCTGTAAGAGCGATTTGTCCTAATCTGCGTACGTGGATTCCGTTTTCATAAGAGTTAGCTCCTGTAGGAGTGCTAATACCAATGATAGATAATTGAGAAACAACAGGACGTGTAATAAGAGTTGTACTAGTACCTCCAGCGTTGTTATCTAACTCAATTCCGTTTGAATCAGGGCTTAAGTTTGGTGCTGTACCACTTGTACTGTGAGTAGAATTAATGTCAGCAAGTGCAATAGCTTTTGTTATTGATCCTGTGTATCCTAAATCAAAATCAAAGTTATCATCGTCTGGTGCGAAAGAAACTAAGTGAGTAGCATTTACTCTTCCTCCGAAAAATTCGAATGAATCATCTCTTCCGTAAGAAACCTGAACGTGATTAACTGTAGTAAGAGCCCCAACTCCACCAAAAGTTAAACCGTTGATCTCTACTCCAGTTGCAGCATCTAAGATTCTACCTGCGAATTCGATACGAACATAAGAAATTGTACCTGCATTGTGAGAAGCGTTAGAACCACCATAGTAAAAATCAGAAACAGTTGGCTGGTCTCCTAATCCTTCTATTACGTTAGTAACAGATCCGTTATTTACCTGATCGTCACCTAAAACTACAACTCCGCCAAAATCTCCCGGAGTTGCTTTTGTAGAAGCATTTCCATCTAACAAGTTGTAACTTGTAAAGATAATTGGAGCGTTTACAGTTCCTTGTGCATTAATTTTCCCTGTTTTTGTAATTACAAGAACTCCTGTAGCAACACCTGCAGCAAGAGGTTTTGCTTTAATGTAAGTTCCGGCTTCGATTGTTAATGTAGCTCCCGATTTTACACGTACAACTCCGTTAATTTCCCAAACTTTGTTACTTGTCCACGTTGTGTTTGTTGTGATATCACCACTTACAGTTTGTACTGTTGCAGGATATCCGCTGTAGTCAGCCCCAGCAGCTTTAATAGAAAAAGAAGAATCAGCAGAAGAATCATCATTTTGGCAAGAACTCACAAGTAGAGCTACAATTGCGAACATAAAAAATTTTTTCATAATAATTTAATTATTGCTATATTTGCCGCTATTAAACTAGGCCTTTGGAGAGAGCAGCAAAATTTCTTTCCTTAGGTCTTTCTCGTTTTTGGTAAATTTGTTTTTGCAAACTATCCGTTTTACCGTCCGGGGGGAGTTACCTAACTTCCATCTTTCACTATTAGGATTTTTTTCATTTCAGCGAAAGGATCAGTTTCAATTTCTTTAAAATTTCAATACACAAAAAGATAAATGTCTTTGGATATGATAAACCTAATGCCGTTATTTTTTTATTTTTTGGCTTAAATCGAAGATTCCGTATATCTGCAGTTTTTTATTCTTTATGGGTTTAAATTTTCAAAGAACATTTAAAAACTCTCAGCAAAAAGAGTTTCTATTTTTAACCAACTAGTTTTATTATCAGTATTAGCTTTCAAAAAGTCAAAATATCACAGGTCTTTTTTATTGTTAACTTTTTCTTAATATTCAGCAGGAAAATACTTATGATTATGAATTTATTATTAACTCTGGCTAATATTAAAAATCATAATTTAGAGAAAGACTGATCGTTCGTCCTATCCAGGATTTGAATACCACCTGATCAATATCCGGATCGTATTTATTGGTTGCGTTTGCTCCAAGGCTGTATCTCGACCTTGGGTTCGATCCAACCGGAACATCTTCAATTTTACTGTAACTGTTTGTGTTGTTATAAGTCTGCACTCCGGCATCAAACATGTTTTTAATACTGAATTTTAACTGCAAATCTTTTTCTTTAAAAAATTTGTAACTCAATTGTGCATCTGTCTGGGCATACGGCATTCGGATTTCTTCTGCAGAATAATCAAAACCTACTAAAATATACTGATCTCCAATGGCATTATGTCTAAGACTGAATCCAAAACGCTCGCCTATATAATCCATACCAAGGTTGTAGGTATAAGGAGATTGTCCGTAAAGCGGTCTGTTTGCTTCATAAAGTCCGCCTGTTCCGTCAAGATTTACATACGAAGTAACTTTTGTATCATTTACAGATGCATTTCCATAAACAAACAAATGTTTTAAAAGATCGCCTTCACCTAAAAAAGAAAGGCTTTTATAAAATTCTAATTCAACTCCCCAAAGTTTGGCTTTGCTCGAATTAACATTATAAATATCTCTTACACCGGAAGGATTTAAAAATCCAACAGACTCAATTGGATTGTCAATGTCTTTGTGGTAAATTCCAAAAGATAAAATTTCACCGCCAGAAGGATACCATTCAAATTTAACATCATAATTATTGGCAACACTCGAAACCAATCCGTCGGTATAGTTATAAATTTTAGCAGCACGAAGCGGATCGTAATACGGAATACTTAAACGCTCTGCAAACTGAGGACGCAGCACAGATTTATTGTATCCCAGTCTTACATTCATTTTATTCGTTGGACTTATAATTAAACTCGCCGATGGAAGAAACTGCCAAAGTTTATCGTCTCCCTGTACGTTTGAGAAACCATCCGGGGTTTCTGACTGACTTTCTATTTGAGTGTATTTGTAGCTTTCTGCCCTTACTCCCCAAACCAGTCTTACATATTGTCCAATTTTATCATCAAGCATTAAATAAGGAGAATGTATTTTTACGTCTCCAACATATCTGTTACCATAAATACCGTATTTCTGCCATCCAAAACCGCCGTAATAATAATTGGATCCGTCTAAAAATTCCGGCAGCGGTTCGTAAATCGTAGCCATTTCTGTTGACTGTCCAACGGTAATTAATTTAGCCGATTCCTGCTGATTGGCTGCTTTTTTATAAGTTCCAAAGTAACCCGCTTTAATATCATTGGTGAAAGAATCATTAAAATTAAAAGTGTATTTAAGATTTACAGCCCAGTTGTAGTCTACTTCATCATTTGTAAAATAACTTCTGCTGAACGGAAACCTTGCTCTGTTGTTATTAACACTGTAAGCTTCCAGTATATCATCCCCTACTTTTACTCTTCCAATGTCTACGAATGTTGCATCTTTGGTATCTTTTGTAACATTTCCGTAAGCGCCATACCAATTTACTTCCAGCTTATCGAATTTATGATTTCCTTCAACCTTATTCTGAATAAAAGTGGTGTAAACAGGATAATTAGATTCTGATGTAACAGGAAGGCTGTTCCCGTTTATAATTTCCGGAATTGAAACTGCTCCATCTGCCCATCCCGTAATTTGTGTAAGCTGATTATTGTAAATATGCATAACCGTATTACGCACTGTAATTTTATGATTATCAAGCTGAATGGCAGCATTAAACATTCCGCCAAGCGTAGAATTAAAATTATAATTGGCTCCGGAGTTTCTGAATCCGTATTTTGTAAAAGTAGCATACGCTGTTTTGTCATCTTCGGGAACAAATAAAGAATTCTTTTGGTAACTCCCTCTTTCTGTGTGTTCTATTTCTAAAGTTTCCTGTGTATTTTTAAAAATAAAAGAACCTACAAATCCCCATTTATTATTGTCTTTTAATTTATAAGCACGTCCTAAACCAAACTGAAGCGTAGTTCCCGGCGCACCATAGGTTTTATAAGTACTAAAATTATCCTGTGTAAATTGTTTGGAATATTCGATAAAAGGACCCGATTCAGCTTCTGTTTTTGGCGGATCTATTGTGGTGTGATTCGTTGGGTAATTTCGCGTTCCGTCATCAAATCCCCAGTAATCATAATCACCTTCCTGTCTGGTCAGTCTGTCTTTAAAAGTACTTTTGCTGTTATATGAAGTACTGATAGAAAAATTGGTAAAGTTTTCCTTCGGAATATCTTTTGTTTTTACTTCTACATATCCTCCGGCAAAATTAGCATACATATCCGGCGTTGCAGATTTGCTTACGACAATGCTTTCTACCATTGCCGTTGGAATAATATCAAATGAAAAATTCTGCTGATAAGCGTCTGTACTTGGCAAAGCTATTCCATCCATAACAGCCTGATTCCATCTTTCGCCCATAGAACGTACCACGACATATTTATCATTTACAGTTGTAACTCCTGTAATACGTTTTAAGGAGCTTGCCACATCTCTGTCCGGTGTTCTCGCAATTTGTTCTGCCGAAATACCATCAGAAAATTGTGCGGCCTTTTTTTGCTGCAACAGCATTCCTTCTACCGAAGCTGTGGCTTGTTTATAATTCTGCACAATAATTACTTCATTCAGCGATTGTGCATCTTCCTGTAAAGAAACTACCAGCGGAGTATCTTCTCCTTCCGTTAC
The DNA here is from genome assembly GCF_001429765.1 of Flavobacterium sp. Root901. GTDB lineage: Bacteria > Bacteroidota > Bacteroidia > Flavobacteriales > Flavobacteriaceae > Flavobacterium. Next base: position 552,298 of record NZ_LMJB01000006.1, on the reverse strand, counting down.
TTTTACATTTGTGATTTTTTGAGTCTGAAAAGAAATTACACTTATCTCTATCGTGTATTCTCCGGCTTCTAACTCCAAAACATAATTACCATCTATATCTGATTGTGTTCCAAAACCTGTTTCAATTACTTTAATATTGGCTCCGGGCAACGAAAGTCCGTTGTTGTCAACTACCTTTCCAGTAATTTTCCCTCTCCTTTTTTTTTTAGCTGCCTCATTTCTTTTAACTGCAATATTATTATCCGTTCTTCTAAAATCTAAATTGGTAAGGCTTTGCAAATCATTTAAAACTTCGTCGATTGTTACATTGTCTTTTTTTAAGGTAACAAGCGGAAGACTAAGGTCAAGATCCTTTTGATAAACAAACTGATAAGGGGTTTGCGATTTTAAATTATCAATGATTTTTTGAGGCGAAGAATTTTTAAAATCAACCGATACGGTTCCTGTTTGCGAATAAATTGTATTTGTTCCGAGAAAAAAACCCAAAACTAAAATCCAGATGGCAGCAAAATACTGCCTGGAAAAATCATTGTTCATAATGGTCATTATTAGTTTATTAAATTTATTTTTAATGAGATATTTTTGGTTAAATATTTTAATTTTTAAAACAAAAGCTTTAAGAACTAATTAGTGCTTTTTTTTGTTTATTTACTGATGATGTACGTGCTGTTTCCTACCGGACTAATATTAATTTCCAAAGCAAAAGCAATTGTCTGCAGTGTTTCATAAAAACCCTGACGCGTATCGAGCGTACCTTGTATTTTAAGTTTTTTTAAATCGTCGTTGGAATATTGCACCGAAAACTTATGATCGCGTTTGAGTGTAGTAATAACTTCTTCTAAGGTTAAGCCGTCAACGTATAACAATACCCTCTTCCACTCCGGTTCAAAATTTAAAGTTTTATCTTTATTTACTGTCGAAGTTTTATCAGTATAGACTGCTCTGTCGCCTCTTTCCAGAAAAACAGTATTCTGAGCAGTTTCTACTTTTACTTTTCCGGTTCTTACGCTCACTTGAGCATCGGCATCATTATACGCTTTTACATTAAAAGAAGTTCCCAAAACCGTTGTTTTTACAGCTCCTGAAGTAATAATAAAAGGTCGTGACTCATCGCGTTTTACTTCAAAAAATGCTTCTCCTTTCAGGGTTATTCTTCGCTCATTTTTAGAAAACTTTTCAGGATAATCAATTTCTGTATTTTGATTTAACCAGACTCTTGTTCCGTCGGGAAGTGAGATGAGTCGAATATCATCTTTGAAAGTTATGGTGGAAGTAATTTTTGGTTGAACCGAAACAAATTGATTAAAAGAATGATAACCACCAATTGAAAGTACAATTACTGCGCATGCTGCAGCTGTCCAGTTATAAAAAATTTTATATTTATGAATTGTAGCTTTCCGAATTGTATTCCACATTCTGGCTTCTGTTTCATGCGGAAGAATACCTCTGTTGGGTATGGCATTCCATTCTTCTTTTAATTTCTTGTTTTTCATTTAGATGTATTTAGAATCGAAAAAACATGCGCGAATCTCCCCGATTCAACTACATTAGATTTTCAATGTTTTAAATATCACGGGGCAGCGTTAGTATTAACGTTTTCTTAATGAAGGAGAAGATTTCGCAGCATAAAAAAGAACCGAAGGTTCGGTTCATATTATAGGGCCGGATTTCAATCCGGTCTACAACGCATATCGTCAATTTTATTATGAGTAAATTAGCTCAGTCTGACTTATAAAAAACAATGCAAACCAATAAAGTTCATGGTTCTTTACAGAATTTTTCTTTAAAAATTGAAGTGTTTTTGAGATTTGGTTCGCCACAGCACTTGGCGACATATTCATTTCTGCAGCAATTTCTTTATAACTGCGGTCTTCAAATTTATGAAGACTGAATATTTTTCTTCTTTTGGCAGGTATTTTATTAAGAAGGTATTCGATTTTTTCTAACTGCATGCTTATGTCTTCTTCCTGTTCCGATACAGTATCCAGTTCTTTAATCAACTGGTCATCTTCTAAAGAAAAAATCCGGTTTTGTTTTTTATACCATTTTGAGATTTCCTGCTTGGAACTTTTAAACAAAATGGCTTCTAAGCTTACATTTGGGTCTAATTTTGTGCGGTATTTCCAAAGATGAATAAATACATTTTGTGTCACATCTTCAGAATCTGCAAGCTGTGCCGTATATTTTTTCACAAAACAAAAAACTTTAAAATGGTATAAATCATATATTTCTTTAAAACAAGAATCATCTCCCGCACGTAACCTTAATATTAAATTAGAACTCATAATGCAATTTTAAATGTTAAAGAAGACCCTTACAAAAGTATAATAAACATTTATTGATATTTTTTGCAATTTGGTCATTTAATAATTTATTAATATTGCATTATATTTTTTGATTTTCAGTTCATTCTCCGCTTTATAATACGATTAGATTAACATATCATTAAAAGATTTATAATTTACAACAGAAAATCTTTAAGAAATCTCCACTCAGAAAATGAAACTAAATAAAAAAAGCCCCTGCAGTTTTGCAGAGGGCTTTTTTGGTTGTTGATGAAAATTACTTTTTAAAAAGGAGCTCCAGTATTTTAGCATAAATTTCAGTATTCTGATAAACTCCGGAAAAGTTTTGAGCACCTGCTCCATAAGCAAATACCGGAACCGGAACTGCCGTATGATCGTTTGTGCTAAAACTACCCTGAACATAACCTTTTGCAATACTTCCGTCAATTAATGAAAGTCCGCCCGTTTCATGATCTGCCGTTACAATTAAAAGTGTTTCCGGGTTTTGGTCTGTAAATTCCATTGCCTTGCCCACTAATTTGTCAAAATCGAGCATTTCGCGAACTATATATTCCACATTATTCTGATGTCCGCCATAATCAATCTGTGCTCCTTCTGCCATAATAAAAAACGGATTTTTTGATTTTGAAAAAGTATTGACCGCTTTCGCAAAAGATTTGGTTAAGAAATCTCCTCTTCCATTTTTTACAGAAACTACCGCTTTATCTTCCAGCACTACAAAACGGTTGTTTTTGATGGTATCTAAACTCGCAAACTGATCTGAAAATGTATATCCTTTTTCCATTAAAAGTTTAGATAAATCTTTACCGTCTTTTCGTGCTTTGAATTCATTCTGCCCTCCTCCGATTAAAATATCAGACGGATTACTTAAAAAATCATTTGCAATTGGTTCGCTGTAACTTCTTTCAGGCTGATGTGCATAAAATGCCGCCGGAGTAGCATCTGTAATATTTCCTGCCGAAATAATTGCTGTTTTATAATTTTTGTTAGCTAATTGCTGTGTAATTAGCTCCAGCGGTTTTCCGTTTTCGTCAACGCTTATAAAACGGTTGTTGGTTTTATGTCCGGTCGCCATTGCCGTTGCTCCGGCAGCCGAATCGGTAATATAACTGTCTGATGCTTTCGTAATAGAAAGTCCCTGTGTTGGGATATTAAAAAGGCTTAATTGCCCTTTGTTTGCCGTGTAACCCGAATAAATCTGTGTTAATCCCATTCCGTCGCCAATAAGCAGAATGACATTTTTTGGTTTCTTTTTGGCGAAAGCCGAAACATTTTTAGGAATATAGGCTTCATGAAATTCTGTATTTTGATAAAATGTCGATTTGATATTATTGATAAAATGTGTCAGTTCCGGAACATTGTCCGTACCAATAAAATCGACTTTTAAGTTCATTAAAGTCATCCAGGTATTTACATTATCCTGCGTTGCCCAAAACCTTATTTTTTTATTCTGATTGTGAACTTTTTTAATAATCGACTGGATTTTTTCCAGATCGGTTTGTGTTAAAACACCTTTACCGTTCCAAACCGTAATTTGTTTCAGGTCTTCGCTGATCATTTCTACACGCGCCAATTGCTCTGCCGTGTATTCTTCATTTAACCTTCCGTCAAAATAAATAAACAATGGATAAGCTGCCCATTGCGACTGATCTGGTCTGTTTCCTGAAATAACCACTTTTATGTTTTGATTGGAGATAATATCCGGAAAGGTTTTTAACTGCTGTGCAATTGCTTTTAGAGTCGGCTCTGCATCAGATTTTATATCTATCATTAAAATCAAAGGTTTACCGCTTGCATAAGCTTTACTTCCCAAAGTTTTTAATTTTGAAGAAAGCGGGTCCAGATACATATTTTTCAGTGTATTAGCTGCTGTAATATCTTTAAAATTATGCGCGACAAACAATTCGTTATTTACTAAAAAAACATCGGCTTCTATAACACCTGCTTCATTAGAATAAGCACCGTAAAACGGGAGCGCACCTGCATAATCGTTATGAGAATGAATGTTGGAAGAACTGTATTCCTGCGCCTGAACAAACAGAAAAAACTGAAGGCAAAAAAGGGTTATTATTTTTTTCATTGAAAATGATTTTTTTTATTAAAAGCTGTTTATTTTTTGCCACAGATTAAAAAGATTTAAATGATTTTTTAATTGCTTTGCGTAAAGTTTTTTTGCCGCGAATTGCACGAATTGTCACGAATTATTTTTTTTGATTTTACGAATGAAATTTGTGCAATTCGCGGCAAGAAAAAATCTTTTGAATCTGTAGCAGAAAACAATAATAACCAGTCCTTTAATAAAGACTGGTTTTTATATTATAAAATGTGTCCATTTTTTTACTGCCTGCAGACTCCACAACGAGCCTGCAGCGTAAAAAAAAATAAACAAACAAACTAATTGTTAATGGTTAATTATGAATTAAAACTACCATCCCTGATTTTGAAACAAAGCTCCTTTGCTTACTGCGATTTCGTCTGGTGGAATTGGCCACACATGGTGAATTGCAGGATTGAAATTACGGGCAGGATAAATCACGCTTCCGTTGTAATGGTGAAGCGGTTTTGCATACGTTTCTTTTGCATCTCCCCAGCGAACTAAATCAAAATGACGGTCTGTCCATTCGCCTGCAAGTTCACAGCGTCTTTCTCTTTTTAAATCGGTCAAAGCAGCTCCTGAAATATTAGGAAGTCCGGCACGACGGCGAATCATATTAATTTCATTATCTGCATTTTGACCTTTCATTAATTTAGCTTCAGCCAGCATTAAAATTACATCTGCATAACGCAAAAGCGGCACGTTTAAAGCAGTAGAAGGTTTATCTCCATTTGCATTTACATAACGAATATCTACAGCTCCTGAACCCGTTTTTGGATAACTAAACGGTTCCATATATTTTTTAAACTGATAACCCGTTCTGTTGCTTGAACCTACAATATACTTTCCTTCATTAAAAGTTACAAGTTCACCAAAATACATGAATTTATCTCCTTTTTGAAGTATTGTTGCGCTCCTTCTTTTATCAGCAGGATCATACGTATCGAATAACTCTTTTGTCGGATAAAAATTCCCCCAGCCATTATAAGCTCCCCAGCCTTTATCTTCTAAACAAACTCCCGGAAAAATAGATCCTAAACCTGTGTTTTCTGCACTTGATGTTACGGACCAAATATATTCTGAAGACCAGTTATTGCTGATTTTAAACACATCTTCAAAATTATCAAGCAGTTTGTGTTTTCCGCTTGCCACAATCATATTAGCGTATTTAATGGCATTGTCCCAGTCTTTTGCGTACAAATAGGTACGAACTAAATAAGCCCAGGCTGCAGTTTTGTGCGCGCGTCCGTAATTATCCGGAGTCATTTCATTAAAATAAGGCAGTAACTCTGCAGCTTTAATTAAATCGGCTGCAATATAGGCGTAGTTTTCAGCCACATTTTTGGCACGTGGCACATATACATTTGTTGGATTGGCACGATCCTGAATTGGAATCCCCGCACGATCATCTCCATAATGATACGCTAATTCTAAATGCATGACAGCATGATTAAAATAAGCTTCGCCTAACATTCCGTTTCTTGTTTTTTCGTTAAGGGTAATATTCGGAACATTACGAATTACGTCATTACAGCGTTTCATGATTTCATAGTGTAGTCTCCAGATGTCTTTTGTATCCGATTCTGATCCGTCTACAATAAAATTTTTGATACGCTCCGCATTTTGTCTTGGTTTTGTTCCAATGTCATCGCTGGCATTATTTAACCAAAAGAAACCACGACCGTACATATTATCATCAGAATATAAAGCATAAATAGCATTTACTCCTGCTTGTGCATCTGCCGGAGTTTTCCAGAAATTTCCGCTTGACGGCGCTCCCTGCGGAATTACGTCAAGTTCGCTTTCGCAGGCCGAAGTGCCTATTAACAGCACAAAACTCAATACTAAAAGACTTAAATTTTTCATTTTGTTAGTTTTATATTTTTAAAATGTTGCGTTTACACCCGTCATATAAATGCGGGAAAGAGGATATTTACCTAAATCCATTCCGAAGTTTTTAAGACCAACTTCCGGATCCATTCCTGAATATTTAGTAATGGTAAACAAGTTTTGTCCTGATATAAAGAATCGCAGTTTTGCTTTTCCGTTCAGCCAGTTTTCTTTTACAGTATAACCAAGAGAAAGATTTTTTAATCTTAGGAAAGAAGCATCTTCAATATAAAAATCTGAGATTCGCCCGAAATTATTATTGTTGTCTGTTGATGAAAGTACCGGAATATCAGTATCTCTGTTCGCTGGCGACCAGGCATCTTTAGATTCTGCCAATAAATTATAGCCAGGAAAAGAAGCGTTTAATCCGGTATGTTTTACGGCATTGAAAACACTATTTCCAGCAGCTCCGTTAAAAAAGATATTCATATCGAAGCCTTTATATCTAAAGTTTGCATTTAAACTATACGTTGTTTTTGGGAACGGACTTCCAAGTACTACCCTGTCGCTGTTATTGATTACACCGTCTCCGTTTTCATCACGAAATTTCATATCTCCGGCAACTGCATTTGGCTGATAAGCCACCCCGTTGGCATTTACATATGCTTTTGCTTCTTCGTTACTTTGAAATAATCCGTCTGTTCTGTATCCGTAAAAAGCACCAACCGGACTTCCTACCTGATAAATATTGGCCAACGGAAGACTACGAACCCTGCTAAGGTTTAAAGGTTCTAACGACGTTAAATCATCTTTAATAGAAACAATTTTGTTACTCAAAAATCCTGCGTTTGCCGTTACATCAAACTTAAATTCGCCACGTGTTTTCTGGTAAGTTAAACTTACTTCAAGACCTTTGTTTTCAACATCTCCGGAGTTTACAATTCGTCCCTGCGGAGTTCCCGAAACACCCGGTAACTGATCGCGTACCAACATATCTTTATTGGTTTTTACATAAGCATCAACAGATCCTGATAGTGTATTATTGAACATGGTAAAATCAAGACCAACGTTTGTCTGCTCAGAGCTTTCCCATTTTAAATTAGGATTTGATAATTCGCTTTCGGCATAACCGTAATTAATGACCGGAGTTGCCCCAATTAAAGCCTGAGTCTGCGTTAAAGGCACACTAAACTGATAGGGTCCCAGGTTTCCTAAATTTCCAATTTGTCCCCAGCTTGCACGAAGTTTTAAGCTGTTTACTGTAGAACTGATGCTTTTCATGAATTCTTCTTCAGAAATTAACCATCCTGCAGAAACAGAAGGATAAACTTTCCAGCGGTTCTCCTGTAAAAGTTTTGATGTTCCGTCGCGGCGTACGATTCCTGATAGTAAATATTTTTGGTTGAAATCGTAATTAAGTCTTCCAACATAAGAAGAAATAATTTCGTCTGACATTCCTGCTCCGGTCTGCTGAATTAATTTAGCATTCAGCAAATAACGCTGGGACGGATCTTCATTATCAAAACCAGTTCCTTCAACAGTATAAAAATCTCTTTTAGTTTCCTGATACGTATATCCGGCTAAAGCTTTAAAGTTGTGTTTTCCAAGTGATTTTTCATAAGAAATAGTCTGCTCGCTCAACAAATCTGTAATGGTTACAGACTTTTTTGTCAATCTGTTAAAGTCAAATATTTTTCCCGGTTCTGTGATTTTAACTGTGAAATCTGTTGCGTTATCCTGAATTCTGGTATAACCCCAGTTTGATTTTACTTTTAAACCTGAAACGATTTCCCATTCTGCATAAGGGTTAATTAAAACCGTAGAAATTGGATTGCGGTTGTCTAATCTTTTTAAATACGCTACCGGATTAATAACATCTCCGTAAGAACCAACATATTTTTCAGGAACACCTCCAAATTGTCCCGAACCGTCTTCTCTGTAAATAGAAGCATTTGGCGGATAAAAAATGGCTCCCAAAATAGCTCCTGTATAAGCACTTGCCGTATTTGCTGTCTGTCCGTCTGTTAACGAATACGATAGGTTTTCTCCAATTGTAAAATTATCAGCCAATTTAAAAGAAGAATTAGCTCTTACGGTATAACGGTTTCCAAAAGTGTTTAGCAAAATACCTTCGTTTCTTCTGTAACTTCCTGAAAGAAAGAAATTTGATTTTTCTGTTTTTCCATTTACAGATAGGGACAAATCCTGAATTTCTCCTGTACGGAAAATTTCATCCATCCAGTTGGTTTTTGTCGTTCTTGCAGTTGGTTCAAAAGCCGTATCAAAAGCCGGAATTCGTGGTAAACCTGCATTATCTCTTGCTGTATTCATAGCATCAGCATATTCGGCAGCATTTAAAACATCGAGTTTTTTTGCTACCTGCTGAAAACCTCCCTGATAGTTAACATTTACATTAATTTTATCTGAAATTCCTTTTTTAGATGTAATTAAAATCACACCTCCGGAAGCCCTGGCTCCATAAATTGCTGCCGATGCCGCATCTTTTAAAACACTTATCGAAGCAATATCATTTGGATTTAAAGTATTTAACGAACCGCTGTAGATAATTCCGTCTAAAACAATTAACGGCGTTTCTGCATTTAAAGACCCAATACCGCGGATATTGATGGTTGGCGATGCCGTTGGATCACCTCCGTCATTAATAACGGCAACACCTGCTACAGTTCCCTGCAATAATTCGCCTGCATTATTGTACGTTCTGCTTGAGGTTTCTTTCATAGAAACAGAACCTACAGCGCCCAGAACTTCACTCTTTTTTACACTTCCATATCCCATTACTACAACTTCCTGAAGCTGTTTCATGTCTGCTGCTAATTTTACCGTGATATTTTCTATTTTGGTTACCTTTATTTCTTGTGTAACGTAACCTACATAAGAAAAAACAAGTACAGCTTCAGAAGCATTGATTTCCATTTTAAAAGTTCCGTCAAAGTCTGTTGCTGTTACTGCGTTCGAACCTTTGTCTTTGATTCCAACGCCCGGCAGCGGCATATTATCATCTCCGCTGTAAACTGTTCCCGAAACAATAATTTTGTTTTGTTCTGCCGATGCGACTTTTTGGGTTTTCTTAATAACAATATTGTTATTTACAATTTCATATCGAAGCGAAAAACTACCGCATATTTTATCTAATGCCTGTTCCAGTGTAACATTAGAAAGTTTTAAACTGATTTTCTGATTGGTATTAACTTGATTCGATTCGTACATAAAATGCACATTAGCCTGATTTTCAATTTTTTGAAAAACATTTTTCAAGCTTTCATTTTCTACCTTTAAGGTTACTTTTTTATCAAAATCAATGTTTTCGGCGTTTGCAAATCCGGTAAAAAACAAAGCAATTAAAAGGATTACTTTTGCCCAAAGAGCTTTTTTCATGCTTTGAAAATTTACGACGTACCGCTTTTGTTTTTCATTCATAGGTTTTAAATTTTAGATTTTTGATTTATTTTGGGATTTTAGATTTTAGATTTTAGATTTTAGATTTTAGATTTTAGATTTTAGATTTTAGATTTTAGATTTTAGATTTTAGATTTTCACAACTTTGTCAAAATTTGAAATTTTGACAAAGTTTTCGAGCAACGACACTGAAAACTGAGACTGCGACTGAAAACTCATAATTCATAACTCATAACTCCTACTCAATTTTATAAACCCCGTCTTCAACTTTATATTCGGCATTTATGATATTGCATACCAAACCCAAAACCTGATCGGCGGAGAGTTCTTTGAAATAGGCGTTAATTTTAAGTGTGTTCAGGTTTTTATTTTTGATTTCAATTGCTACATTAAAATTTCGGTTTATGGTTGCAACGACTTCAGGAAGCGGCGTATCTTCAAAAACAATAATATTTTTTCGCCAAAGCGAAATGGTATTTACCGGAACATCTTTAAATGCCTGCAGTTTGTTATTTTTAGATTTAAAAATCACTTTCTGACCCGGCGTTACATACACATTTTCCTCTGTAACAGTCGATTTCACATTTACTCTTCCCGTCAAAACAGAAACTTCCTGAGTAGTCTGATCCGGATAGGCCTGAACATTAAAACTGGTTCCGAGGACTTTTGTATCCATTTTATCAGTGTGAATTATAAAAGGATGTTTTTTGTCTTTGGCAACATCAAAAAAAGCTTCTCCGGTAAGGTAAACTTCGCGGGTATCGCTTTTAAACTCTTTTGGGTATTTTAGAATACTTCCTGCATTGAGCCAGATCTGCGTGCCGTCGCTCAGTGTTATTTTGGCATGTTCGCCTAACTTTACTGCATATTGCCTGGTTTCAATATTGGTTATTGATTTTTGGTAAATAAAAAACGATAAACCAATTAATAGCATAACTGAAGCTGCTGCAGCCCAATATTTTGTTTGAAGAAAAATAACCTTATTTGATTTTTTAATTTGTCTTAATTCATTTTTTAGTTTCGAACGACTGGATTTTATTGTTTCCATATCTTCAAAAACTTCATCGGTACGATCGTACCATTTATTCCACATTTCCTGTCCTTTAGGAGAATATTTCCCCTCTAAAAAATGTTTTATTTCTTGTTGTAATTTTTCAGGCATTATAATTTCTTTATGTCTTTAATAGTATGTCTTGGGAATTGAAAATTCAGGTAGGTTTAAAAGGTTACGCTTGTGTTAAGAAAAAATATTCCGAAACTTCATTTGGAAATATTAAAATCAATTAAACTCCCCTAAATAAGTCCGCATAAATTTTAGTGCGTATGTAATATGATATTTGACCGTATCGATAGAAACATTGAGTTCGTCTGCGATTTCTTTATTTGAATAATGTTTGATTCTGCTGAGAATAAAAACCTCTTTTGATTTTTTAGGAAGTAAAGCGGCGACTTTGTCAACGGCTATTTGCAATTCATCATAATAAATAGAATCTTCTGTTGCGTTATGGCTGTTGAATGAAACAGGGTTTCTGTCTAAAACTTCCTGAATGTACTGATCTGTAACAGTGTGCGACTTGATATGGTCTAAAGTGGTGTAACGAACTGAGGTATAAATGTATGCCGCAAAACTCTTTTGAATAACAATTGTTTTTCGACGTTCCCAGATTGTGGTAAAAACTTCCTGAACGATTTCTTCTGAAACCGGAACTGATTTCATTCTCAGGTAAACAAACCGGACAAGTAAATCACGGTACCTGAAATACAGTTCATCAAAAGCTTTATCTTTTCCTTGTTTTAATAATTCAACAAGTTCTTCATCAGAATAACCTTTATACATAATACTGCGCTTTTTTATTGTTAACCAACGAAATGATGTTTGCAAAAACATAAATTCTGCGAAGTATTTTTAATTCAAAAAATGACATATCCTACAATAGTTTGTTTTAATAATATGTCTTCAAAATTAAAAATGAGGGTAGGTCGATTAGGTTACGTTTACATTAATAAAACAGCAGGATTATGAAACATTGTATTAACATTTCGTCTGGTTTGTTAATCCATTATAGCGTAAAAAGAATATTTAAAAATGAATTCAAAAAAATGCAGAAGAGGTTTTAAATCTTTAACTGTAACATTATCAGCAGCTGTTCGACTTATTTTTAAATGAACATCCACATGGGATTTTAATCTTACCAAAAATAAATTAAACAACCAGAATTATGATATCAAATAAAAAGAAAGCCAGAATTGCAGGTTTGCTGTATCTTGTCGTTGTACTGACCGGAATTTTCAGTTTAGCATATGTTCCTTCAAAAGTTATTTTTTGGGATGATCCTGCGGCAACTTTTAACGCTATAAAAGAATCTGAAATGCTTTTTCGACTGGGAATCGTAAGCGGGTTAATTTGTTATGTTTTCTTTTTAATGCTGCCGATTGCACTTTACGAACTTTTAAAACCGGTAAATGAATTATATGCCAGATTAATGGTGCTTTTGGCTGTTGTAAGTGTTCCGATATCATTTCTTAATATTCAAAATAAATTAACGGTTTTGAATTTGGTAACTGAAAATCAAAATGTAACAGAACAGTTACAATCTCAGGTAATGTTTTATCTTCAGCAATATGATAACGGAATTTTATTAGTTTCTGTATTTTGGGGATTGTGGTTATTTCCTTTTGGATATTTAGTATTCAAATCAGGATTTTTGCCTAAATTTTTTGGTGTTTTATTGATGCTGGGATGTTTTGGTTATCTGATTAATTTCTTGGGAAATTCTTTGATCTCTAACTATTCCGATTTTGGAATTGCAAAATATATCCGTATTCCTTCGGCTTTGGGAGAAATGGGAATTTGTTTGTGGCTGCTCATAATAGGAGCAAAAGAAAAATCAGATTTCAAATAAAAACAGCAAATGAAGGTAAGCATCAATTTACTTAAAGATGCTGAATGATTCAATTATAAAAAAGAAAACCTCCAAAATCAAATGACTTTGGAGGTTTTTATTTTGATTTAAATCTGGTTATTTTACGTCAAACCAAAGTTTTGTAGTAAGCAGATCTTTTCCTTGTTCAGCAATTGCAGCCTTATAATTTACACCATTTAAAGACTGTTCTGTTCCGGGATAAAAGAAACGTGAAGGTATTTGTCCGTCTAATACCGTTGCAGGACCAGCTGTTAATACCGGATAATCCAGTCTTCTCCACTCTGTGAAAGCATCAAGACCTTGCCCGTAAAACGCAATCCATTTTTGAGTTCCAATTGATTTTGCATAATTTGATGCATCATACTTCACCACTGCCTGATTAAGATAAGCAGAAATTGTTGCAGCATTTGTAATTCCAAACTGATTGAACGATGCTGTAATGGCATCATTATAAAGCTGTTCTGCATTTCCGGAAATATAACCGCGCGCTACTGCTTCGGCAAGATTAAACAATGTTTCAGAATAAGAAGCAATTACAGCCGGAGATGATGATGTTAAGAAATAAGTTCCCGGTTTTGATGTTTTAGCAAAACCCTGGCTATTTGCATCACTATTTGATAATCCGTTTGCGCCTCCAACATATTTACCTACACTTGCATCTGATGGAAGCTGTGCATAAACTGGTAAACGCGGGTCGGCCAAATCATTTAATTTATCAACCAATGTTTTTGAAATACGATAATCATCACGGGTTTCAAACCAAGCCGACGCCGGATTTTGCTGAGGCGAACTTGTGTAAGTAAACTTAAACGTATCATTATTACTGCTTAATAATCCTGCCGCATCGCTTGTTGCATCAATTGCAGTTTGTTTGGCTAAAGCCGGCTCTCTGTCTGAAATTCTTAGTGCAATACGCAGACGAAGTGAATTTACCAGTTTTTTCCATTTTGCAATATCACCCTTGTAAACTAAATCGCCCGTTACCGTTCCGTTTGCTGTATTTAATAAAGACTGGGCCTGTTTTAAATCTTCAAGCAGTCCTGTATATACTTCTTTTTGAGTATTGTATGCCGGAGTAACTTTTTGACCTGCTTCTTTATAAGGAATACTGCCGTAAGCATCAGTCAATAATAAAAAGGTCCACGAACGTAATGTCAGAGCAATTCCTTTATAATTTGAGTTTGCCTGTTCTGCCGGAAAATTCAAAATGGTATTTAAATCTGTAATTAAAGTTGCGTATCCTGTGTTCCACAAAGTAGTGAAAGAAGTATTTGAAACATCATATCTGTCCGGTTCTGTATATTGGATTTTAGCCCAGTGCTGCACAAACAACAAAGACGAGTCAAAGTTATTTGTTGAACCCCAATATAAATCAGCTCCCTGTTTTAATGTTCCTGTTAACAAATAAGGAGCAAGTGGTGTTTCTGTTGCATTTGGATTTTTATTAATGTCATCCAATGTATCACTGCAAGAAGTCAGTGTCAATGCAAATAGAGTTATATAAGCTATCTTTTTTAGCATGATTTCGTTTTTTTAAAATTTAAGATTCACATTAAGGCTGAAATTTCTGGTAGTAGGCAAAGCTAAACTTTCCAGTCCTTGCGCATTTCCGGTATTAAAAGCCGTTTCAGGATCGATATTTGGCACATCTTTGTAAATAAAGAACAAGTTACGACCTGCGGCAGTTATACTTGCACCATCAAATCCAAGTTTTCTGGCCAATTGTTTGTTTACATTATAAGTCAGTTTTACTTCTCTTAGTTTTACAAAAGTCGAGCTGTAAATATAAGCCTCACTAATGTTGTATGACGCTTTGTAATATTCCTGAGCACTGATTACCTGATTATTTGGAGTTCCGTCAGCATATACACCTTTAAAAATCATACCATCATCATATACTTGTACTCCGGCTGGTGCAGCACCATTCAACAATGTTTTTACAGCACCTGCATAATAGTAATTTAAACCGCCGTTTGCCGCATCACGACCCGGAAGCGTTTGAGCCAGCACACCTGTATAATTACCTGTTCTGTTCGTTCCTGAGAACAACTCCCCACCTACACTTGCATCAACAAGGAATGACAATTCTAAATTTTTGTAAGTCAATGTATTTGTAATTCCGGCTAAATAATCCGGCGTATAATGTCCTAATACTTTCTTCTGCGGATCTGCTTTTGGCAATCCATTGGCGCCAACTACAATATTTCCATTGGCATCACGCTGATATGCAGTTCCGTAAAGCGCTCCGTAAGCCTGTCCTACTGATGCTAATACATCAACACCTCCAGATGAACCAATTGTGTAGTTTTGAATCTGTTTGTCATAGTCAAGAATTTTTACTTCACTTATGTTTTTAGAATAATTCACACCCACATTCCATTTGAAATTTTCAGTCTGAATAGGATTTCCATCCAATTGAATCTCGATACCGTGATTGTTTATTTTTCCTGCGTTGATTAACTGTGAATTATAACCGCTTGAAGCTGTTGTTTTAATCTCCAAAATTTGATCAAAACTATTAGTGTTATAATAAGCAGCATCAAAATGAAGTCTGTTTTTCCAGAAAGAAGCTTCTAATCCTACTTCTGTAGAACGTGTCGTTTCCGGTTTCAGGTTCTCATTCAGTTTTTTCTGTGAAGAAGTCTGAATTGGGTTTCCGTCAAATGCAGTCTGGAAATTATAAACTGTCGATAATTGATAAGGATCTGCGTCGTTACCTACTTCAGACCATCCTCCGCGTATTTTTAAGAAATCAAGAGTATTACCTTTTAAATTTAAAGCTTCAGATAATACTAAACTTCCGTTAACAGAAGGATAGAAATAAGAACGGTTGCTGCTTGGTAATGTAGACGACCAGTCATTACGCGCTGTTAAATTTAAATAAGCATAGTTTTTATAACCAAATTGTGCCGAAGCATATGCACTGTATACTCTTAATCTTGATAAATAGTTTGATGACGTTAACGGGTCACGAGAATTCGTTAATGTATATAAATCCGGTACAGCCAAACGCGGTGCTTTTTGATAATTGTTTGCATCACTGTGGTTACGAATATTGAATCCGGCAAGAGCATCTATTGTAAAGTCATCGTTTAGTTTTTTAGTGTATGTAAAAATTCCTTCCGTATTTTGTTCATTTACAGTATAAGCATCTTCGGCATACGATCCGAATGGAGTTCCGTTTGTACCATATTTAATGGTATATTTTCTGCGGTCATTATAGTAATCAACTCCGGTACGGAATCTAAAATTAAGACCTTCGGCAAGTTTTGCATCTAAATGGATATCTCCAATTATACGGTTACGCTGCTGACTTGTAGTGTTGTAATATGCATTCCAATACGGGTTGCTGTAATAGCTGTTGTTCCAGTTAACATTTCTGTTATTTCTAAGCTGATTGATATCTACCTGACGTCCGAACCATAAAAACTGAAGCATAACACCCGCAGCACGGTTACCTGACGGACCACCCGGAAGAGCCGGAGCGTTTGTAACAATATAATTACCCGTTACTCCTACTTTTACATTTTTTGAAATCTGATAATTAGAATTAATGGTAAAGTTTGTTTTGTTTACTTCACTGTTTGGTACCGTTCCTAATTGTTTTTGGTTGTTTACCCCTAAGCGAAAATCTGATTTATCATCTGATTTGGCAACCGAAATACTATTATCATAAGTAAGTCCTGTATTAAAAAAGTCTTTAACATTATCAGGATGTGCTACAAAAGGCACCGCTTCACCATTTGAATAAAATTGCGGAATCAAACGTCCATCCATTTTAGGTCCCCAGCTTTCGTCAACTCCATCATTAATACCGCCGCCTTTACCATCTACAAAGCTGAATTTTCCATTAGATCCTTGTCCAAATGTATTTTGAAATCGCGGTAAAGTAGTAACCTGAGAAACGGTTATTCCTGTACTAAAACTTATACCAAGGCCTTTTTGGCTTTTCCCTGATTTTGTTGTAATAAGTACAACACCATGCGCAGCACGAGATCCGTAAAGTGCCGCAGCATTTGGACCTTTTAATACTGTTAATGATTCTATATCCTGAGGATTTAAATCGGCAATTGCATTCTTGAAATCCCTTGTAGCACCGCCAACACTTCCTAACTGTGAGTTATCAACCGGAACGCCGTCAACCACAAATAATGGCTGGTTATTTCCTGCAATAGAGGTTTCTCCACGAATGATAATACGTGAAGATCCCATATCTCCCTGAGAATTAGTAATACGAACACCTGCCAGTTTCCCGGTAAGACTGTTTAAAAAGTTGGTTTCTTTTGTGTTTTCTAAATCTTTACTTTTTAGTGCCTGAGTCGCATATCCTAAAGATTTCTTTTCTTTTGAAATTCCTAATGCCGTAACTACAACTTCTGATAATTGATTCTGCTCCTGAGTAAGGCCAATTACAACTGAATTTGCCGTAACTACAGTTTCTGCTTTTTTATATCCCAGAAAACTTACTACCAGTGTATAAGGAAATTTTTGTCCTGTCTGGAAAAAGAACTTTCCGTCAAAATCGGTTAAAACTCCGTGTGTAGTCCCTTTAATATTTACCGAAGCACCAATTATTGGCTCTTTTGTAACAGCATCAACTACTGTTCCTTCTAGTTTTGACTGTATCAAGGGTTTGGTTTCCTGAGCTCTAATTCCTATGGAAATCAACAAAATACATAACCATGTATATATATTTAACTTTTTTTTCATTACTTTGTTTTAGTTTAAAAAATAAGGTGAGCAGAAAACGGATTTATTCCACTCTCGCTTTCCCTATAGAGATGTACAATTTCTTTAAGCTTCGCCATTTCTGCTGCAACAGAAATGGTTTTTTTATCTGCAACACATTCGTTTTTTCATTTTATTTTTATTGATTACTACTATTATTTATTTGGGCCTGTATATATTTTTTCTAAAAAAATTGAGGTTCATTTAATCAAAAATCGGAACAAATTTTAGACAAAGTCTTATTCCGCCTAAAACTCTACTAATTTGATAGAACAAAAATATATTAAAAATATTTATCAAAAAAGTTTAATTGTTTTTTTTGCAAAAAAAATGTTAAACAAAATATTCTTTACTTTTTAAAATATTACAAATAAGACAGTTAGTCAGTAAGACCATTTCTTTTTCCGTGTAGGATTTTTTTTAAAAGAATACTGGATATTTAAAATCTTTAATCAATTTTAATATTTCAAGACACTTACTATTAGAAACTGCTAGACGTCAGTATCTTTTTTTTGATTTAAAATTTTCCAAAAAAAAAACAACCCGAAGGTTGTTTTCATTTCTGTATTTTAAAATTTAAACCGGCTTGTTATTTAACAATTAATTTTTTTGAAACATTAAAAGTGTTAGAATGAATTGTTACAACATATATTCCGGCTGCTAAATGATGGCTGATTTTTGAAGAAGCATTTAATTGGTTCACCAAAACTTTTCTTCCATTTATATCCGTAACCGTTACAGTAGCGGTACCTCCGGCTTCTAATTCCGGTAAAATAATATTAAATTCACTATTAACTGAAGGGTTTGGATAAATACTAATCAAAGAATTTTCAACTGCTACTTCAGCTTCATTAACAGTTACTTTTTTAGAGGCAGTTGTGGCCTGAAACTGCCATTGTGCACTTTCCCAATTGTTTTGAGCTCCGGCATATTGAGCAGAACCATTCAGGTTTTCAATATGGATCATACTTGCGGTCTGCCATCTGTTTTTAATTCTCACCCACGTGCCGTCAACATTTTCACTCGACCATTGCGCACTCCACCATCCTGATGAACCTGCAGTACATTGTACGGCTCCTGTTAAGTTTTCAATGTGCATTACATCTCCTGTACCAACATTTTTTATAATATAATAAGTGGCATCCACTGCAACTTTTTCCCATTTGTAATTGTTATTGGCAGCGGTTGGTCCGTAACCTACATTTGCTCCGGCATCATATAAATAATTGCCTGTCCATCTGTTTTTAATGGTAAAATAATTTCCTGATGCTGTATTAATTGTAATAGCAGCTGTGCTTGTCTTGTTTCCGTCTACAGTTGTTACGGTTATCGTTGCCGTACCATTTGAAATTGCGGTAACTAAGCCTGACGAACTAACTGTTGCAACACCGGTATTGTTTGAAGAATAATTAACCGATTTGTTTGTCGCATTTGTCGGAAGAACGGCAGCGGTTAATTGCTGTGTTCCGCCAACGCTTAAAGTTACCGAAGACGGACTAAGGCTTACACTGGTCACCGCTACATTTGAAGAATTAACAGTGATTACACTAGTCGCTGTTTTTGCTCCATCCTGAGTAGTCACGGTAATAGTTGCTGATCCTGAAGCAATTGCAGTAACAAGCCCTGATCCGTTTACGGTTGCTACACCTGTATTATTAGAGCTATATGTTACTGTTTTGTTTGTGGCATTTGCAGGAGCCACAGTTGGCGTTAATTGTTGTGTGGCGCCAACACCTAAAGTTACTGCTGACGGACTAACCGTTACACCCGAAACCGGAACTGATGTACTCGAACAATTACTTCCCGGTGTCCATGAAAATGTTCCAATCGCACTTATTTCTTCATTAGAAGCAGCATTACCGCCTCTGTTAGAATAATTCATATTGCAATAGGTACCGTTTCCGCTTGGAGAACCTGCAATAAGAACGAAATAACCTCTGCCCCAATTTCTGTTAAGCGCATTATTATTGGGATATTCCTTCCCTGTTCCATTAACTGTTATGTCTTTAAATGAAAGATTGTAAATTCCGTCTCCTGATCTTTTGCTTATAGAAATTGCATCATTTCTTGAATCTATAATATCGATATTGTACAGCTGAACATTTTTAACCTGACTTCCGGCATTTGATGCACTAAAAATATCGATTGCCGCTACCGGATTGTTATACGTGTCATTAAAAGTTCCGCATGCCGTTACAGTAATATCATGTATTTCGTGCATACCGTCATTGTTAAATGGCGCTCCGGGAAAATTATTACTTACTCTGATACCGGCTTCTAAATTGTCTTTAATAATCAAATTATAACCTTTGTTGTTTTTTCCGCCGTAAATAGCCAGACCACAGGCACGCCAGCAATTTTCTGAAGTATTGTATCTAAAAGTATTATTAATACATTCCAATCCATCAGCCGACCAGATTGCCTGATCGTCATCACCATTGTTTCTAAAATTACAGTGCTCTACAACCGAATTTGCAGTTCCTTTACAAAGATTAATTCCATCAGCATAATTGTTTCTGAAACGACAGTGGGATAATGTAAATCCATCTGCAATTGCAGGTCCTCCGGTATTGTACTGTGCAATCCAGGCGCCGCATTCAAAATGTTCTGCCCAAATATTTTTTACTGTCGAACCGCTTGTAAAAACTCCGTTTATACCTTTGTATGAGTTACTTCTGGAAGCCGAATTAGTTGTCAAATAAAGATCGGTAAATGAAATATTACTTGCGTTGGCACGCAATCCTCCGTTTAAACTGCTGGTATTGGTAAAATTAATCTGCGTATACCACATTCCGGCACCAATTAAGGAAGTATTTGCCGAACCGAAATACAATTCACGGTTTACATTATAAACCCCAGCCGGAACAAATATTTTTTTTCCGCCGTTTGCATCAATAAAAGTTTGAAGATCACTTCCATTACCACTATAAGTTACTGCACCTGACGGAGCTGTAACAGCGGTTGGAACCGGCTCCATTTCTGCAAAATCAATATGAATATTACCTGATTCCCTAACCAATTTTAATGTTCCGGATGCCGCTATTTTAGCAGGAAATTTGTAACGCACTTCATCAAAACGCATTCTTGGGTTTTGATTGGTAATTCCATTATTATTAGGGTTTCCGTTGCTCCATAAATATTCCCATGACCAGGTTGAAGTCAGCGTAAGAGTAGCCACTTTTGTATTTCCGTTATAAACGCCTAAAGTTCCGGATTGGCCGTCCGGAACGCTGTATCGCACCACTAGTCCGTCTGCAGCTTCAGTAAGGGTCCATTGCACTGTTGCATTAGGCGCAGACATATTGACACATTGCTGGTCTGAGGCTTCAGATTGAAGATCAGCCTGATTGTATGACTTTGCTGTTACAGAAGCACCATTAGATAATTGGCCTAAATTTGCTTCATATCTTTTATACGGCGCATCATAATAACCGCGCTGTGCATACGAAGATGTAGTTAAGAGTACGAAAAAAAACCACATAAGAACATGGCAGAATTTGTCTCTTTTCAAAAATTTAAAATGTAATTTGTTTCTCATAAGTTTCGGTTTTTTTAATTAGTTAGTATCCATAAAATAGAACTTAACGAAACTAGAGCTTAAAAATAAATTAAAGAAAAGGTTGACAAAAAATCAAGATCAATATAACGATTTCGGAATCACAAAATACTAATATTCAGCATATTAAATTTTTAATGAAAATAAAAAATCAAGAATAAATATAGATACATACTTTACAATTTAAGATAAAATAAATGAGAATACAGAAAAATTTAACGCCTTTTTTATACATATTCTCTTTTTTACTAAATAAGAATAAACATACCTTAACATTCAACTAGTTTTAAAAACTCAACTGCCTGAAAAACTATTTCAATTTGTATATTCGCTTAATATTCAAAATATAATTATTCAAAATAAATAAAGGAGAACTCTCTTAATAATGAAACCATTATACATAAACACAACACGACTTAACATTCGGCATCTGGCATTATCTGATCTTTCTGATTTTATGACTTACCGTTCTAATCCTGAAGTTACAAAATATCAGGGTTTTGATGTTATGACAACAGAACAGGCCGAAGAATTTATAAAAGACAATTCAACCAAATATTTTGGCAATGCGGGAGAATGGGTGCAATACGCAATTGAAAACAGTGCAACCGGAAAACTGATTGGTGACTGTGCTATTAAATTAGATTTGTATGATATCCGGATTGCAGAAATTGGAATTACAATTTCGCATTTGGAACAAAGAAAAGGATATGCAAAAGAAGTTCTTTTAGGAATTCTGGCTTTTCTGTTTGATGAAATAAAAATCCACCGTGTAGTTGAAATAGTGGATGCTGAAAACAGGGCTTCAATCCAGCTGTTAAAAAGCATCGGCTTTAGAGAAGAAGGGCATTTTATTGAAAATATATTCTTTAAAGGAAAATGGGGAAGCGAATTTCAATACGCAATGCTTAAAAGAGAATGGAATGAATTAAGGGAAAATTCAAAAAAATAACAAAATAAAAAAAGCTCCAAAATTAAATAATTTTGGAGCTTTTAACTAATTTTTACATCTGTTACATTTCGTTCAGTTCGTTGAACTCGTGTAATGATTTTAATGTGTTTTCATAGAATAAAATCGCAGCGATAAGATTTCCTTTATCTGAGTAAGGCATCATTTTTCTTTGAAACTCTACTGTAGTATCTAAGAAAGTTGATGTACCAACTGCTTGGTTATCTAATATTTTTTTGTGATCTCCATCGTCTGGAATACCAAGGTCTGCCATTGTAACTCCTGGTTTAGTAACTAAAGCGATATAAGGAAGAGTTTTCACTAAAACTTTAATACGCTCAATATATAATTCCAAAAGTTCTCCTTTTTGCATACCGCTCAATTCTTTTTGATCGTGGTATTTACGGATTAGAGCTGTTGTACTGATAATACTTCTTGGAGCATTCTTAGCCTGTGCTGAAGCAGCAGCAGTTACCAAAAAGAAAAGAATACTTAGTAGGGTAATTTTGCTTTTCATTTCTTAGATATAAATTAGTTGTTGGTTAGGACAAAAATATATAAATTAACTTGATTTACAACTTTATTGATTTCTTTTTTTTAGAAAAATTTAACATTTTTTATTGTTAGCACTAATTATGTAAGTAAAAAATTACAATAACAAATTAAAAAGAAATCTTTACTTTATTTTTTTAGGACTTAATTATTCTAAAACGTCCCGGATATTTTATCCAAATGCTTTTTCTATTGCCATAATAGTCCATAAAATCCTCGCATACAAAAACAGCATGTGCAGTCGACCACGCAACAACTCCGCAAAACTCACTTCCGGATTCTCTTTTTAACTTCTGCACCTGTTTGCCTTCTTTAAATCCTAAATATTTATAGATTGTAGGCGTGTATACTTCTCCATCTTCCAGATCTTCAAGTGCTTTATCAAAACTTGGATCTTTATCAATAATCTGTTTGTACTTTGCCATTACGGCGTAAGTCAGTATTGCGTAATCTGTAATTCTTTCGCTGTCAGGGTTATCTTTAATGTATACAAAATCTGCAGATACTTTGGCTTTGTTTAATTCGTCACTTTTTAAAATGAATGATGCGTTGTTTTTGAGCGTTATTTTACTTTCTTTTTCGTTCAGTTGTTCTATTTCAAAAAGATTATCCAGTCCATAAACATTTAAGGAAGCTTTAATAAAGGCTATTGATGAACAATTTGTTCGTTCTCCCTGCTTAAAGCTTTCAAATATTTTATCTGAACTTAATTGTGAGTAAGAATTGGAACAGACGAACATTAAGAATAAGAATATTGAAGTAACCGATTTCATTGTCATTAAATTTATAATTGTTTCCCAACTATTTTTTTGGAAATATAATAGAATTTACAAATCTATAAAAATCAACTCATAATTTTTTCACTTTTTAATTTTTATAAAAAAATGTACTGCTTTCGAGGATTGAAATACTCTGAATTCATTGTTTTATTGATATAGTACTAAATAAAAACGTCTCAAATAGAATTTTGAGACGTTTTTGCTTTTTATTTTTTTTCTTCATTATTCAACTTATCGTCAAATTCAGGCTCTTGCCCTTTAAATTTATGAGTATCAACATCATAATTTTCATCGTTTGTCAAAATTTCATCATGATCCTTATATTGATGCTTTCTCATGTCATTTCGATTATCTGAGCCACTTTTATGAGTGACATTCGGATTTTGATTATTTGTGCTCATAACTTAAGTTTTTAAATTTTATTAAAATTACTTTAATCCTGCCATTTATGCTTATATAATCATTTGTAAAAGTTATAAAATAACAGGGAGTAATTGTATCTTTGCGGGACCAAAAATAAATCCCGTTTCTTTTGAGATGGGATTTTTCATGTGAGATCAAGCGGACTAAAATGGAAGTGAAAACAGAGGAAACAGAAAAGACCAGCTGGGCAGTTTGCCAGGAATGCCAGGGACGTGGTAAAAAAAGCCGAAGACTCAGCAAAAAAGTAAGGCTCAGCTATGAGAATGCTTTAGCGCAATTTGAAAAAAATGCTGGCGGCGAAAAGGAACCTGTTCGTCCTAAAGCTCCTTTATATACTTGCTTAAATTGTTCCGGATCCGGATTAATTGCTTCAGTAAACCATCCTCCGGC
This sequence comes from Flavobacterium sp. Root901, assembly GCF_001429765.1. Lineage (GTDB taxonomy): Bacteria > Bacteroidota > Bacteroidia > Flavobacteriales > Flavobacteriaceae > Flavobacterium. The sequence continues at coordinate 528,349 of NZ_LMJB01000006.1, read as the reverse complement.
TGATAAAGAAAACTATCCGCATGTTGCTATTATTGGTGCCGGTATTGGCGGCGTTGCGCTGGCTGTGGCATGTTTACATCGCGGAATTCCTTTTACTCTCTTTGAACGTGATCCTGATTTTGAGGCGAGATCTCAGGGTTACGGACTTACATTACAGCAAGCCAGCAAAGCAATTGAAGGTTTCGGTATTTTTTCTTTGGAGGAAGGTGTGGTTTCAACCCGACATTTAGTTCATACTACCGAAGGAAAAGTAATTGGCGAATGGGGAGTTCGAAAATGGCTTCAGTCTGATACTGAAAAAAAATCTCCAAAACGTACTAATATTCACATTGCGAGACAATCGCTGCGTTTGGCATTGCTTAAACAACTCGGTACAACTGATGCTGTACAATGGGGACATCAATTAATTGATTTTAAGCAGAATGAAGATGAAACTGTAGATTTGAATTTTCAGGTAAATGGAGAAATAAAAAACTTCAAAGCAAATCTTTTAGTTGGAGCTGACGGTATTCGCAGTGCTGTTCGAAAGCTCTTAATTGGCGATGATGTTAGTCCTTTACGTTATTTAGACTGTATTGTTATTTTGGGAATTTGCCCGTTGAGTGCACTTGAAAATACCGATAGTCTTTTATTGGATTCTGCAACGGTTTTTCAGACTGCAAACGGAAATGAACGAATTTATATAATGCCCTTTACATCAGATTCGATTATGTGGCAGCTTAGTTTTCCTATGCCGGAAGAAGAAGCTAAAGCACTTAGCGCTAAAGGACCTGAAGCACTTAAAGAAGAAGCCTGCAAAAGAACGCAATGGCACGAGCCGATTCCGCAAATTTTAGCAGCAACTCACCAAGCTCAAATTTCCGGATATCCTGTTTATGATCGGGAATTACTTAAATCTGAAATGCTTGAAAAAGGAAAACAAATAACTTTAATTGGCGACGCAGCCCATCCAATGAGTCCGTTTAAAGGTCAAGGAGCAAATCAGGCACTTTTGGACGCGCTTTCGCTCGCTCGCGGAATCGCAAAAGGATGCAAACCTTCTTCACAATGGAGAAAATCCGGAATCAGAAAAAGTGTTTTAAAAGACTTTGAAGCCGAAATGCTGGAACGCAGTGCCGTAAAAGTAAAAGATTCTGCAGATGCCGCACAATTCCTGCATTCTGAAATTGTACTTCATGAAGGAGACGAACCGAGAGGTAGATGTCTTAAATAGTTAGTCGCAGTTTGCAGTCGCAGTTTGAAGTCGCAGTTTGCAGTCGCAGTTTGCAGTCGCAGTTTGCAGTCGCAGTTTGCAGTCGCAGTTTGCAGTCGCAGTTTGCAGTCGCTATAACTTTGTCAAAGTTTAAAACTTTGACAAAGTTTGTTGAATATCAATTTGAGACTGAAAACTGAGACTGCGACTGAAAACTAAAAACTATTTCTTCTTTTTCTTCCCCTTCTTCCACCAAATAATAAATCCGGTTATGGGAAGCGAAGCTCCAATCAGGCTTACTAAACACCAGATAATTTTTCCGGCAAGGCCAAAGAAAACTCCGGTATGCAGATCGTGATTACTGGCTTCGTAAATGTCAGCAGCATTGTTGTCTTTATAAAGTTTCGTACGCAGCATCTGTCCTGTTTTTCCGTCAAAGAAAATCGTGTTTTGATTTCTGGCCCAATCATTTGGATAAGTCATTCTTAATCTTAATTCACCCGTTTTTCTAATCGAAAATGAAACCGAAACTGCTCCCGGATATTTGGAATTTGCCGTTTCATATATTGCACTGTACCGAACCGGAATGGCAGCAGAATCTACTTTTTCTTTAGACAAAACCTCATCTCCTTTTCTAAGAGTTGATCCTGTTATAAGATTAACCGATTTTTTTACAGTGTCGTATTTAAAATAAGTTCCGGTAAAAGCAATTAAAAGTAAAATAACAGAAGCGTAAAATCCTAAAACCTGATGCAGGTCATAATTAACCCTTTTAAAAGAGCCGCTCCATTTTATTTTTAGAGATTGTTTTAGTAAACGTCTTTGATTTGGAAACCATAAAACAAGCCCCGTTATCAGCATGATAATGAAAATCACAACTGCCCAGCCCTGAATAAATTCTCCAAATTCGCCTAATAATAAAGTACGGTGTATTTCTAAAACAACATTTAACCAGTCAGAACCTTGCTTATTGATTAAACTGCCGTCATACGGATTAAAATAATACGTTTTTTTCTTTTTAGTTGAAATCTCAACGGCTGCATTGGGCTCTTCCCTATTTATTTTTAAGGCTGTCATTTTCTGTTTTGGCTCCAGACGTTCATAATTTTCGATTATAGTTTTTAAACCGATAAAAGATTTTTGCTGAACCGGAACGTGCAGATATTCCTTATTTGTAAAATCGCGGATTTCCTCTTCAAAAACATATAAAAATCCTGTTATGCTTATTATAAAAACAATGAGGCCCGATGCTAAACCGAGCCACAAATGTATTTGTCTTATTGTTTTTTTTAAACCTTTGGCCATAATTTTAATAAAGTCCAAATGTAGATAATATCGTTTAAAATGATGAACTTAAAATTTTAGAATTTTAAAGTAATATTTCCTGTTATTCTCGTCGGATTTTGAGCAGCTAAACGGTATGACCAATATTTTTCATTCGTAAGATTATCTACTTTTAAACCTAACCTGTATTTTGGCCTGTCGTAGAAAACAGAAGCATCTAGAACCGTATATTCAGGAATACTGAATTTAAAAGCAGCCGTATTAGTCTGGAAATACTGGCTTCCGTAGATTCCTCCAACACCAAATCCAAGACCGGATGCTGTACCCTGAGTTAATCTGTAACTTGCCCAAAGATTGGCAGTTGTAGGCGAACCTGCGGTTGTTGGTCGTAATCCGTTAGTAGCTGGATTAGCTTTTGTTAATCTACTGTCATTATAAGTATAACCTGCTACAATATTTAAACCTTTAACAGGGTTTGCAATAAGTTCAGCTTCAAAACCTTTACTTAACTGTGTACCGTCCTGAATTTGAAAATTGGCATGTTCCGGATCATCACGGGTTACATTCGTTACTTTAATGTCATAATAACTCAAAGTCGCACTAATTTTATTGAAGTCAAATTTAACTCCGCTTTCAAATTGATTGGCCTGATTTGGCTTAAAAGTATCTCCGTTAAAATCTGATCCGCCAACATTATTAAATCCGTTCATGTAATTGGCAAATACAGAAATCTTTTCTTTAACAACCTGATAAACTGCTCCAAATCTAGGAGAAAAAGCAGTCTGGTTGTAATTACCTGTAGTAAGGTTTGTACTTGGATAATACGCTCCTTTATTAATATAACGGTCAGCCCTGATACCTCCCATTACAATTAATCGATCTGTAAGATTCAGTACATCAGAAACATAGGTACTATATGTTCTTTCGTTATTGGATGTATAATTCACGTAAGTCGCTGTTGCAAATAATGGTTTTATTTTATCAATAGTAAAATTATTATAGGCATCTCCCGGTTGTCTAAAATTAACAGCCGGCATATTTACAGATGCATCGTTGCGTGTTGCACGAAGACTGTAGAAATCAAAACCTGCCACTACTCTGTTACGCAGACTTCCAATTTTAAAATCACCGTTAAAATTCTGCTGAATATCAGTTCCGTAATAAGGATAATCCTGATTCGTAACTTGTTGTCTCAGCGTTTCGTTGCTCAAAGCAGTCAATTGCACGACATATCCTTCTGATGATGATCTTGTACGCGAAACAATAGTCTGCGATGTCCATTCGTCTGAGATTTTGTATTTTAACTGAGCAAAAATATTGTATTGCTGACTGTTATAATTAACCGTATTGTTGGCAAAAGAAAGCTTATACGGAATTCCCATTTCTTCGATACTGTGTGCTATAGCATCAGCTTTTGTATAAGGGGCCAATCTTGTCGGAGAAGTTCCTTTTGATGCGCTGAACTCCGCATCAATAAGTAAAGTCAGTCTTTCGCTTACCTGATAAGAAAAACTCGGTGCAATAAAAAAGCTCTTATTGAATCCCGCATCCTGAAAACTTCTTTCGCTATGCAAAGCTGTATTGATTCTAAAAAGTGCTGTTTTTTCATCATTTAGCGGAGTATTAATATCGGCTGTAAAACGGTTTAAATCCCAATCTCCTGCAGAATATGAAACTTCACCTTTAAAAAAATCAAAAGGTTTCTTTGTAACCCTGTTAAACAATCCTCCAAAAGAAGAAATTGTACTGCCAAACAAAGTTGCCGATGGTCCTTTAATTACCTCAATACGTTCTAAGTTGGCCGGATCAATTGTGGTATACGTAAAACTTCCAACTCCATTTCTTACTAATTGCGGTGTTGCAAATCCTCTAGAAATATTGGTTGTTCTTCCCTGATTTCTTACTTCTGCAATACCGGCGCCTGGAACATTTTTAAAAGCACTATTATAATCTGTTATGACCTGCTCTTTCATAAGTTCTTTACTTACAATGGTGTAAACCTGCGGATTTTCCATGTTTTTAAGTTTCATTTTAGAAACTTCTTCACTTTCTTTTCTCGCAAATCTGTTTCCTCCGGAACTTACAATAACCTCTTCTAATTTTTGAGAAGTATAACTAAGTTCAAAATCCAAAACCGGATTTGGATTATGCTGATCTACTAAAACAGATGCCGGAGCAGCGTCGTAACCGTTTAATTTTATTTCTACTAAATAAGTTCCAAACGGAATATTTTTTAATTGATAAGCGCCGTCAGAATCTGTTGTGACAGCTTTGTTTAATTCTGAAATTTTTACGGCCGCACCTTGTAAAGAATTTCCGTCTTTCAAAATTGCATGACCTGAGATTGTCCCCGTATTTGACTGAGAAAAAGCGACTTCTGAACATAAAAACAGGATCAGAAATGTTAGAAAAACCTGTGATAAAACATTGTTTTTAAGCGCTTTAAAAATTGCTTTCATATAAAATTATGTGATTTATTTTTATTTAGACTGATTACAAATATATTAAACAGCACAAAAATTCAAAGACTCACATTAAATTTTTCTTAGAAAATTATTAAAATTAACATTGATGAAATTAAGCTGTTGATGAATTTCAGTTTCAATTAAAATCAACAGTAAAAAGCTGGGTTGGTTTTGCTTTTCCTCTTAGCAGTATTTCTCCCTGCTGTGTATACTTTACAGATGAATTAGGAATTAAGGCATTTTTCATAGTTTCTGAGACCACAAAATCGTGATTCAGTTCATTACATTTACACTGAATTCTGGAAGTTGTGTTTAAAACGTCGCCGTGATACACAATTTCTTTCTTTACCTTTCCCACCCAGGTTGTAACGGCAGTTCCTATGTGCATTCCGGCTTTAAATTTTGGAACTGTATGATAGGTCTTCTGATAATATTCTTCCTTATTTTTAATCTCCCGTTTTAAAAGATAAAAGCAATACAAACATCGATTTTCTTTTAATCCCTTTGAAGATTTCCAGGTCAGGATAATTTCGTCTCCGGCATATTGATAGATTTCTGCACGGGAAGCCAGGATCGCATTGTTAAAATCATTAAATAAATCTTGAAGTAAACTGCTGTAAAGAACATCTCCTAACTGCTCGGCGAGTGTTGTAGATGATTTTACATCAACAAACATAAAAATTCTTTCTTCCTGAATTGGTTTATGATATTGTCCTGTAAAATAATTATAAAAGAAACCAGCACTTAACAAACTACTGATTTCCAGAAAAAGAATTAAAAAAACAGAAGCTCCAAATGAGAACAAAAAATCATTAAACAGACGATTTGCCATATATTCCTGAACAGCCTCCTGATAAGAAATATGCATTACTGTAGTAGTATAAATAACTACAAAAAAGAGTAAAAAAATAAGAATACTAAAACTGTAAATAAGTGCCTTTAAGACCATACTTACTCTAAAAGAATACCTGTTTAAATAAGCAAGTGACTTCTCTAAAATGATAATAATAAAGCCAATGGAAATTCCGATTAAAGTACTCAGCAAAAGTCTGAAATATACATGATCTGATCCTGAATCGATAATAGCTGAATACAGCATACCTAATATTCCGCCGGCAATAACCGCTTTAAAAATCAGGCTGTATTTTCTGTAAAAAGGCAGTGCGGGTAAATCCATAAATTAAAATTATCACAATAAAAATAGATAAAATTAAAACACAAAGCACTGTATATCAAAATAGTATTTCCCTGAAAGCTTAAAAACATTCAGGGAAATTTATTTAGAATAAAATAATACTTAAAAATATTATTTTTTAACAAGCCAGTTTTCAACCGCTCTTGAAAAATCAGCAACATCGATAGGATGACGGCTTGTAATGATGTTTCCATCTGTTACTACGCTTTGTTCCAGTATTGTTCCGCCAGCATTTTTCAAATCAACCTGAATATTCCAATATCCGGTTAATTTTCTCCCTTTTAAAATATCAGCAGAGGCTAACACAACCGGAGCGTGACAAATGGCAGCAATTAATTTTCCTGATTTATTGAAATCCTGAATAAATTTAATAACATCTTTATCATTGCGAAGATTATCCGGATTCCATGCACCGCCCGGAATAAATACCGCATCATAATCACTTACTTTTATCTGATCTGCAGTTCGGTCAAATTTAATCCATCCAACAGGCTGTAAATATTGTATTGCCATTACATGCGTATTTGACATTTCAGGATATGCCAAACCGTAACGTTCCGGCGCCGGATTGAATTTTGGCGCTACGATTTCAACCTCTGCTCCTAATTCTTTAAAATACCAGACAGGACCTGTCAGTTCAATTTCTTCAAATCCGTCTGCTACAATAACAGCGATTTTTTTTCCTTTTAAAGCTGATTTATCTTTTACCGGAGTAAAGAAAAAATCTCTTAAAGCTTCGTTTCCCGGTGCATTTAATAATTTGGTTACCGGCATATTGACAACTGCAGACTGAGTTGACAATTTGTTTACAATTTCTAGTTCATTCATTGTTTTCATTTCTTTCGTTTTTACGGTTACTTGTGCTTCTGCATTTAATACTGCCAATACGCTTGTTATAACAGCAGCGATCATTTTATTAATTGTTTTCATTTTTTAAGGTTTTAAAAATTATTTATTGTTTTTATTATTCACGAATAAGAGGTGCAAACTCGATCAGGTTATGGATGCCGTCCTGAAACGGCTGCTTTTTAATGCTTGTATTCAAATAATCAATAACCGGCTGAATGGGAGGAAAATTTAAGTGATACTGAAAGGCATCGTTACTTCGGAATTTTTCAAAGGTTACAAACTGCGAACTGTCTTCTTTTAATTCTGAAAGCTGATAGGTTACTACGCCCGGTTCGCTTCTAAATTGCGGCATTGCTTTGTGGTATACCTTTTTAAAATTTTCTTCTGTACCTTTTTGAGCATCAACAAAAAGCATAATAGTCAGCTGTTTATCTTCTGCTTTGCTGGCTCTGCGCCATTCTTGTTTTGATATAGGTTCTAAATCTTTTATATAGATTGCTCTTTCTGGTTTAGACAATGCTGTTTTTACTAAAGATTTTACCGTTTTAGATACTGAATTGGTTCTAAATTTATCCAATTCATTTTGACTCGTCCAGCGTTCAAATAACCAAATCACTGTTTGGTTTTCCTGTTCAAAATAAGCTTCAGACATAATATTGCTTTCATCAGAAAGGGATTCCTTCACATAATCTGAAACAGCTATTTGAAACTTTTCCAGATTTTCTTTTTTTACTTCGTAACGTGTAATCAGAGCTGTCATTTTTTCTTCTTTATTATTAATTTTCGAATGCTGTGCTTCTGCAGCCAAACCCTGCAAAAGAAAGATTGCTGTAATAATTCCTTGTATTTTTTTTGGAATTGAAAAAAGTATTTTCGTCATTGTTTCTTAGCTTTTAAGATTTATTCTGTTTTTAAAATAGAAAACTCCCAAAAAGTGAAACAACACCCCTGTTCCCCACACTGCATTTTGCCAAAGCGGCCACAGGTAGGTTCTGTCTGTTAAAAACCATACGGTCCAAACCACCGGAACAGTTAATACAAACACTAATAAATGAATTCTGAATCCTCTTTTTGGTTCAATGTGAGCAGTAGTATGCTCTTTTGTAAGATGTCTCATGATATTTAGTTTTATAAATTTGATTGTTATTATTTAAGCTTCATTCCTAATTTTTCTACTTTCTTAAGCCATTTCATACGCTGATTTTCTGTTGATTTTCGGATGAATCCAAAAGTCGAAAACTGAATCGGATCAAATCCTACATAGCCAAACACGATATCTTTCAAAATTTGATATTGTGAGGCGCGATAAATCAGATAAAACCACCATTTTGGTGTGTCCATCGTAACGAGAAGCCTTAAGCTTTTTCCTTTTAAAAGTTTTTCAGGGAATATTTTTCCGGAATGGTGTTTGAATGCAAAGTCTGGCAGAAAAATACGATCAATAAATCCTTTTGTAACGGCTGGCATAAAGCCCCACCAATTTGGATAAGCCAATACCAGATGGTCTGCCCATAAAATAAGTTTTTGAGCCTCAGCCAAATCTTCTTCTAATTGTAACTTTTCTCCGTTTTTGTAACCGTCCGCAAGATTTACATCAAAATCCAGTTCTGATATATAAAGTGTCTTGCAGTTTGCTCCGGCTAATTCTGCTCCTTTTCTGTATGCATTAAGCAATGCATTGCAAAAAGAGTTTTGAGAAGGATGCCCCAGTATAAGTAAAATATTCGTTTTCATTGCAGATTGTTTTAATTTTACACTGCAAAGGTTTTAAATAAAGGAGGGGCATGCCTGACACAAATGTGTCAAAAACCTATTGGTGAGCTAATTTTTGTCTAATTCTGGTGAGTGTTTGTCTTTCTATACCCAAAAAACTACACAAATGGGAAATAGAAACCCTGTTAAATAAGCCTGAATGCTGCTTAATAAAATGAAGATAACGTTCTTCTGCCGTTTGAAATATAAAGCTTTCAATACGAGCCTGCTGACGTTTCAAAATTTCTTCGGCAACCAGTCGGCCGTATCTTTCAAAATTGGGTAAGTTTTCGTAAATCCATTGTATGTCATCATACGAAAGACAAACCATAGTTGTGGGTTCCAAACACTGAATGGAATATTTGCTGGGCTGCTGGGTGATAAATGCAGGATAATGGGTAGCATAATCGCCCTCAGCATAAAAACCAACTGTAATTTCATTTCCGTCATTGTCTATAAAAGACGAACGTACAAGTCCTGTGGCAACAAAACCTATGTTTTTTTGAACTTTTCCAAACTGCTGGAAATATTCTTTTTTATTTAATTCCAAAATAGTAAGTTTTGAAGCAAACTGGTGCAATTCATTTTCGGTCACATTGGGACAGATTTCCGTTACCGATTTTAAAAATAATGCTGCTCCTGACTCCATTTAACTTATTTTAGAATAATAAAATATAAATTTAAGAATTTTAACCATTAAACAACAGGAATAATAAGCAGGCAAATAATTCATTTTCAATTTATTGCATTATAGAACAAAATAAAAAAATCCCATTTCGAAATGAAATGGGATTTTATAGTCTTACAACCTGATTTTAATAAACTAATTCAAATAAGTTTAATTAGCTGCCAAAGCTTTTAGGGCAATATATCGATCTAGGCTTTTAAAATTATACCCTTTTGATCGCATCGATTTAATATAAGATGGTGTTGTACCAGTGGCTTTTGCGCCTACAATTTCTTCCAGATCAAAATCGTCAAATCCAAGGCTTTTGTATTCATTCACTAAATCTGGTGTAACTTCCTGGGATTTAAGCGCAATCAAATTTTCTGCTTCAATATTTTTATATCCTGCATTTTGAAAACTTTTTATATATTCCGGCGTTACATTTAGTGACTTCATGGCGATAAGATCACTTTTTGAAATGTTATTGTATCCCAATGCTTTAAAAGAATCTATAAATGCTTTATCAATGTTTAAGGCTTTAAAAGCAATAATGTTATCATCACTGTCATCGTCGTCATCCTCATTTTTACTGGATTTATTTTCAGCTTTGTTTTCATTTTTAGTAGAACTGCGAAAATCGTTAATGTATTTTGCATCAATTCCCTGCGATTTTAAAGCAATAATATTTCCCGGACTTACGTCTTTATAACCTGAATTTCGTATCTCTTCAATAAATGCATTGTCGATACCAAGTGATTTAAATGGAACAAGATTTTCTAAATCAATATCCGGAATTGATTTTTTAATAGAAGTAATATATGCCTGGTCAACTTCTAATGCAGCAAGCGGAATAATTTGATCTTTGTCTAAATCTTTAAAACCATTTTTCTTAAGCATTTGAGCATAAGAAACTTTGATGTTTATCAGAAAGAAAACAATCAGGTCATTCTCTTTCAGCTCCACTCCTTCTTTACGCATCGCGGTGCTGTACTCTTTGTTTGAAGTAAATTTATAAGTTCCCATTCCTCTTTCTCCTTCAAATTTTCCGGTAAAAGACATTGTACCGGCTTCGCGGGTAAGCGTAAATTCGCCTTCTTTATCTCTCGGAATACTGCTTAACTCACTTAATTGAAAAGTATGAGATGAGCTGCTGTCTTCGTCACTTTTAAAAGTAATTTCTACAGTATTGTTTTTGATAACGGCAAACCAGTTTCCGTCTGTTTTCATTCCGTCCTGTATGATTGCTTTGTTTTGATTCTGTATTAGAATGCAGGTTTTGACTTTGCGCTGCCGGTTGATTAAAAAGGCAGGCAAAAAGAACCAATAGCGGGATCAGGAAAAAATATTTCCACGTCGTGTGCACATTTGATTTTTTTGAGTTCATCATGATGATTCGTTTTTTTAATAATGATTGATTATAATTGGTTGTAAGACTCAAAGGAAATTGCGGGGCTGCTACTTTTAGCAGGCTAAATTGATAACTTTCTTTTTCGACAGTATCATGACGCAGCATTTGGTCATCTGTTAAAAACTCAAGATTTGTTTCTAATGCTTTTCGCCACTGCCAGGCAAATGGATTAAACCATTGAAAGATCAGGGCGATTTCGGCAAGCAAAAGATCAATAGTATGTTTCTGTTCAATATGAATTTTTTCATGCAGCAAAATCTGATTATAGGTTTCCCATTCGTATTTTTCAGGATTAATAAAAATGCTGCTGCCAAAAGAACATGGAGCTTTATCCTCTGTTATTTCAACAATTCGAAATTTACCATCCTGAATTACAGATTTAGAATTGGTTCTAACGAGTAATATAACAGCCTGCATTAAAAAATTAAGTCCAAATATTATCACTCCAAACCAGTATAAATAAATGAGAACCTGCAATAAGACTTCAACATTTATCAGTTGTTTTGTTTCTTCGGGCGTTGTGGTCTCGACAGGCTGTTCTTTTATTATTGCCGAAGCTGTATTTTTAACCGGACTATGGATAATAGTATGACTTGCTTCAGCAGGAATTTTTCTAAACGATAATTGATGCGGAACCGGAACTAAAGGCAGCGTAAAAGCCAGCACCATACACGATAATAATACATATCTGTTTAAGTGGAAAAATGTTTCCTTTTGCAAAAGCAGTTTATAAAATATAAAACAAGCTGAAAGGATTAGCGCTGTGTATAGAATATAAGGGATCATAACTTTTCTTTTTTAATGATGCTGACAATTTCATCCAATTCATTTTCTGAAAGCTTTTGTTCTTTTGCAAAAAAGGCCAGCATTCTGGGATAAGAATTATCAAAATACTGACTAACAATATCTTTTAATGCAAACTGCTGGTATTCTTCTCTGCTGATAATTGGATAAAAGCAGTGCATATTTCCGGCTGTTTCATAATTCAAAAAACCTTTTTCTGCCAAAATCTTAACTATTGTGGCTACACTGTTATAATGAGGCTTTGGGTCTGGCAGTAATGGAATAACATCTCGTATAAAGGCTTTTTTCAAATCCCAAAATACCTGCATAATTTGTTCTTCCCGTTTTGCTAATTTTATCATGGTTAAATATTTTGATGCAAGATACTACTAATTAATTAGTAGACAAACTAATTTTTTAGTTTTTTAACTAATTCTTTAGTAACTACAAAAAATATGGGATTCTGATTTTATCCCATTGCCTTATTTTTCAGGCTGCCAGATTCTATTATGGTAAATCTTACATTTCAAAAATAAAATAGATATTAAGGGATAATTGTGTGGTTTTTTGCGGGTCCAGCCATTATTTTAGAATTCTTTAACTATTATTATTTATACTTTTGTACTTTACTTCAAGCAAATGAATACTCCTCAATATCCTATACCAAACAATGAACTCGAACGTCTTGCAGCATTAAAACGTTATAACATTCTTGATACGCTGCCGGAAAATGCTTTTGATGATGCAACAAAACTTGTTTCTTATATATGTGCTGTCCCTATTGCTCATATTTCTTTTATTGATGGAAACAGACAATGGTTTAAGTCTGAAATTGGAATTGGAGTAACAGAAGTCCCCCGCGAAATTAGTTTTTGTCAATATACGATCCTCGAATCAGAAATGGTTGAAATTGGCGATACGCATTTAAATGAGCGTTTTAAAAATGATCCCAATGTGACAGGCGGTTTTAAAATCAGGTTTTATGCAGGAATTCCGCTTACAACGCCTGACGGTTATAATATTGGAACTATTTGTGCCATAGACCATGTTTCTAAAGAACTTAATGAAAATCAGAAAAATGCACTTTCAATAATTGCCAGACACGTTATGAATCTTTTGGAATTAAGAACAAAAAATATTGAATTAGCCGCTCAGAAAAAAATTGCACAGCGTGCTGTACTGGCAAAAGACAGCTTTTTGGCCAACATGAGCCACGAAATCAGAACGCCTTTGAATGCTATAATTGGTTTTACAGACCTTCTGGCGCAGACAAACCTAAATGCAGATCAGCGCGATTATATTGACAGCGTACAAATAGCCCAGGAAAATTTACTTTTAATCGTAAATGATATTTTGGATCTTTCTAAAATAGAATCAGGCAATTTAACCATTGATACACATCCCTTTAATTTAAAAAATACATTAAAGCATGTTTACGATTTACTCAAAGTAAAAGTTCCACAAAATGTTGAATTCAATCTTTTTTTAGATGCAGATATGCCTGAAAATGTAATTGGCGATCAGGGAAGATTAAATCAGATATTGGTTAATCTTGCCGGCAACGCAATTAAATTTACAGAAGATGGTGAAATAACCATTTCTGTAAAAAAAACAGCCGAAACAGAAGACCATTATTCGCTTAGATTTTCTGTTAAAGATACCGGAATAGGAATTCGAGAAGATAAACTTACTGCAATTTTTGAAAGATTTACACAGGCAGAAGAGAGTACAACACGAAAATTTGGCGGCACCGGACTTGGCCTTAATATCGTAAAACAATTAATTGAATTGCAAAACTCAGAAATTCAGGTAAAAAGCAAAGAAGGCCGCGGCTCTGAATTTTTCTTTACGCTTACTTATAAAAAAGCCCAGTATATTGAAACCACAGCCAAAACAATTTCTGAATACAATCCCGGCTCGCTAAAAATACTTCTTTGCGAAGACAATGCTTTAAATCAGAAACTGGTAAAAAACGTTATCCATAATTTTGGTTTTGAATTGGATATTGCCGAAAATGGTAAAATAGGAATCGATTTTTTATTACAAAATAAATACGATCTTATTTTGATGGACCTTCAGATGCCTGTTAAAGATGGGTACCAGACTACAAACTATATTCGAAACGAACTGCATTCAAACATTCCTATTATTGCCATGACAGCACATTCTCTGGTTGGCGAACAGGAACGCTGTTATAAAGAAGGAATGAATGGTTATGTACCAAAACCTTTTAAACAGGAAATACTTTTAGAAGCTATAAAAACCGTAATGAGTAAAGACATTACACTGATAAAAAAGAGAAAAATAGATTTGTCTTTTCTCGATCAGGTATCACCCGGCGATCCTAAATTTAAACAGGATATGATTGATCTTTTTATTGAAAAAATTCCCGGTGAAGTGATGCAGTTAAACGAAGCTGTCAGCAATAATGACTATGATGCCATAATGCGGCTTTCTCATAATATGAAATCAAGTCTGGATATTTTTATGCTGAATGACCTTAGCAATTATTTATCAATTATTGAAAAAGAAGCCAAAGAAGAACAACTTACCAGAGACACAACAGATAAAATAAAAACGCTGCATTCTGAAACCATAGAAATCGTTAAAATTTTAAAAGAAATGCGATAAAGGCATTTTTATAAAACTTTATCAAACAGTGTTTTAAAAGGTGCTGCACTTTCTTCTTGTCAGAGTATTGTTTTTTTCTTTACTTTTATTAGAGAATACTCTTAATATTCAAATTTTCTTCAAAATTCAGAACTAAATTTGCAGTATGAAAATTCTAATTATAGAAGATGAGCAGGAAATTGCTCAAAACATCAAAACGTATTTTAAGGACAATGGCATTCAGTGTGAAACTGCCAAGACCTACAATTTGGCGTTAAACAAAATTGATAATTACGATTATGACTGTATTCTTTTAGATTTAATGCTTCCTGACGGTGACGGTTTTGATATCCTGAGAGAACTTAAAAAGAAAAATAAAACAGAAGGTGTAATTGTTATTTCTGCCAAAGAAACTCTTGAAACACGCCTGGAAGGTTTTAATCTGGGTGCAGATGATTATTTAACCAAACCTTTTCATCTGGCAGAACTGCTGGTCCGCATGCAGGCACTTATACGACGTAAAAATTTTAAAGGAAACAATAATGTTGTTTTTAATGAAATTACGATTGATATTTTCTCAAAATCAGTTACTGTAAATGATCAAAAACTGGATCTTACCAAAAAAGAACAAGATCTTTTACTATTTTTGATAGGCAATCAGGATAAAGTACTTTCTAAATCGGCAATTGCAGAACATCTTTCCGGAGATATGGCCGATATGCTGGACAATCATGATTTTATTTATGCGCACATCAAAAATTTAAAAAAGAAACTGCATCAGGCGGGCGGCGGAGATTACATCAAAACAGTTTACGGGCTTGGTTATAAATGGGAAGATGAATAAAAAAAAACTGCTTCATAAAACCACACAAAGTTTTCTTATTTATGCAGTAATCATACTTTTGATTTCTGCACCCGTTTTTTATTACATCAGCGAATGGCTGTATGTTTATGAAACAGAAGAAGTCCTTTTAATGCACAAAGGCGATTTTATTAAAGACAGCCACCAAAACTTTACACAGGCCGATATTGATTCCTTTAACAAATACAATCGCGATGTAACGATTGTGCCTGATATGGGAATCAAAAAAGATTCAATTGTCGGCAAAATGATTTATGATTCAATTGCCAAGGAAGAAGAACCCTTTTATCTTATTTATGCTCCGGTAAGTATAAATGGCAAACCCTATACGTATGTCGAAAAAATCAATCTGCTGGAAATGGAAGGAATGGTTTTCAGCATTGCGGCAATGTTTTTATTTATCATTATTATACTTCTTATTGGTATAATCTGGCTTTCTAAAGCAACTTCAAATAAACTGTGGAAACCATTTTATAATACGCTGAATCAGATTCATGATTTTGAAATTGATAAAAACAAACCGCCGCAATTTATTCGGACTGATATTGATGAATTTGATCGTTTAAATAAAAGTCTGGAACAGCTTATTGAAAAAAATACGGTAATTTATAAAAGTCAGAGGGAATTTGTCGAAAATGCCGCTCACGAACTTCAAACGCCTCTTGCATTATTTCAAACCAAAATCGATACTTTGTCACAGCTCGAATTAAATGAAGAACAATCAAATCTTATTGGTTCTTTGAGCAAAGATGTTTCGAGGCTTAACAGACTTAACAAAAACCTTTTGCTTCTTTCTAAAATTGATAATGAAATCTATCTCGAAAAAACAGAAGTCTCCATTAACGATTATATAAAAAAACATCTTGACTTTTTTACAGAACAGGCTGCTTCAAAAAACTTAACGATAATCACCGAATTTACGTCAGATTTAAAAGTAAACAGTAATCCTGCGTTAACAGAAGTTTTAATTAACAATTTGTTTCTTAACGCAATACGTCATAATGAAAAAAATGGAAAAATTGTTATCACAACACTCGATAACGAATTGATCTTTTTAAATTCAGGACAAAATATGCCTCTTGTAATTGAAAAACTTTTTAACCGTTTTTCTAAAAATAATCCGTCTTCGCAAGGAAACGGACTGGGTCTTGCCATTATAAAAAAGATCGCAAAACTCAACAAATGGGAAATCAATTATTCTTTTTACAACGATCATCATTCTTTTAGCGTGAAATTCTAAAAATTCAGACTTTCTGCAAAATCGCTTTTAAACTTTGTACTGCATTTTATTTATTATAAAACAAGTACAATGAAATTAAAAACGATTATAGTGTTTTCTTTTCTATTAATGAAAACCTTTATTATAACAGCGCAAAACCATTCTGTTTCTATATCGGGACTAATAAAAATCCACAGTACAAAAAAGCCTGCAGCCTACGCAAATGTTGTTTTAAAACTGGCCGCAGATCAAAAATTTTATGCCGGAACAGTTACGAATGAAGAAGGACGTTTTATACTGGCCAATACGGTTTCAGGAAATTACATTCTCGAAATTACCGCTTCTGGTTTTAAAACCAAAACACAAAAAATATTTGTTGGAACACTTTCTGATTTTCTTGATCTGAATACCATTGAAATTGAAGAAGATATCCATGCTTTATCTGAAGTTATTGTCAATTCAAAAACTGCTGAAGTGAGTAACAAAATGTACAAAAAAACTTTTTTTGCCGCAGATAATCTTACGCAGAGCGGCGGATCTGTACTGCAGTCCATGCAAAATCTTCCGGGCATTACCATAAACGAAGGAAAAATTCAGTTAAGAGGAAACGATAAGGTAATGGTTTTAATTGACGGAAAACAAACAGCTTTAACGGGATTTAATAATCAGTCTGGTCTGGATAATATTCCGGCTTCGGCCATTGAAAAAATCGAAATTATTAATAATCCTTCTTCAAAATTTGATGCAAACGGTAATGCGGGAATTATTAATATTATTTACAAAAAGAACAAGCAGGAAGGATTAAATGGAAAAATCGGAATTGGTTCGGGATATGGTGCTCTTTGGAAACGAAAAGGAAATTTACCTACAATTCGTCCGCAGTATCAAATGACACCAAAAATCAATCCGTCATTATCCTTAAACTATCGTAAAAATAAAATAAACGCTTATCTGCAAGCCGATTACCTTTATACTGAAACGCTTAACAAAAATGAATTTGTAACCAGAACTTACGATGACGGAACGATTATCAACCAGCAAACTGTCAGAAACCGGAATACACATTTTACAACGCTGAAAACCGGAATAGACTGGAATTATAATGAGAACAATACTTTTGCTTTTTCGGGGCTTTTTGGAAGTGAAAAAATTCTGGACAACGGCGATGAGGCTTTTTTTAACAGCGATTATTCGGAACGCCTGCGTCTTTGGCGTTTTTTAGAAGATGAACTGAAAACTACCGTTATGGGAAGTGCTTCTTACGAACATAAATTCAAACAGGCGGGCCGAAAGTTAAATACAGGAATTAATTATACCTATCACCGCGAAGACGAAAAATATTTTTTTACCAATTTTATGCCTTCTTTTACAGGAAAGGATTCTTTTAAACTTCTTTCAGATGAAAAAGTAATTGATGTAAATCTCGATTATATTCAGCCTTTAAAATACGGTCGCTTTGAAACTGGTTTTAAATTCCGAAACAGGGAAATTCCAACCAATATGCAGTTTTTTCCGGGACAGAACTCCCCTATCGATGCAAATGCAGGCGGATGGGCATCTTACAAAGAAATTATTCCGGCTGTATATTCAAATTATATTTATGAAAGTGATAAAATCGAAGCCGAACTTGGGCTGCGTCTGGAATATGTGAAATTAAAGTATGATGTAAACCCAAATCATCCAACATATAAAAGTGACGGTTATAATTATACAGAACCTTTTCCGAGTATCAGATTTGGTTATAAAATAGACGACCACAACAAAATAACTGCCTTTTTTAACCGCAGGGTCGACAGGCCCAATGAAGTTGATATTCGTATTTTTCCAAAATACGATGATGCCGAAATTATAAAAGTTGGAAATCCGGCACTTCGTCCGCAGTTTACCAGCGCATTTGAAATTGGTTACAAAAAAAACATTCAAAAAGGATATTTTACCACTTCTCTCTATTACAGAATTGTAAACGGAACAATTACCAGAATTGCCACAACAGTGCCGGGAAGTCCGCTTATTTATAATGTATTTCAAAATGCAGATAAAAGTACTTCTGCAGGAATTGAAGCTGTATTTTCCAAAGAAATTATTTCATGGTATTCTTTTAACCTAAACGGAAATCTCTATAAAAACACAATTGATGCATTTTCTGTAACCAACTTATACCCTGTTCCAACGACTTATTTTGGAGAACGCCAGCAAATGGTTTCGGGAAATTTAAAATGGAACAATACATTTCAGTTTGATAAAACCTTAAAAGGACAGCTTTCTGCTATTTATCTGGCACCGGATATAATTCCGCAGGGAAAAGTAAACTCCAGATTTTCTGTCGATTTAGGAATCCGGAAAACCGTTCAGAAAGGAAAGGGTGAAATATTTTTGAACGCAGCAGATATTTTTAATACATTAGTCCTACAAAAAAAAATAAAAAGTACAGATTTTAATTACAAATCAAAAGATTATTATGAAACACAGGTTGTCAGATTTGGTTACAGTTATAAATTTTAATTCTCATAATAAAAACAAAAATTCAGATTTAATTCAGAATTCGATTGTAAAATTTGCCCAAGTTTATTAAAGTATTATGAGTAAATTATCTTTTCGATTCGGCAGGTATGCATTGCAGTTTCACTTCATGATCTGGTTTTTAATCCTTTCTCAGATTTTAAGAATCATCTTTTTTGTTTGGCAGTACGATGAAGTTTCCTGGAACATCATTAATGTTTTAAGAACCTTGCTTACAGGATTATTTTTTGATATTGGAACCATTACTTTCGTATCGCTTATTGGCCTTATTTATTATGCCATAATGCCAAATCGCTGGGTAGGATCGTATGTAGATAAAGCATTAATCAGCTTTTTTACAACGCTGACGATGTTTATACTTGTATTTACTTTTTTTGCAGAACTTACCTTTTGGGACGAATTTAAAACACGTTTTAATTTCATTGCCGTAGATTATTTAATTTACACTCACGAAGTTGTGGCCAATATAAAGCAGTCGTATCCGCTGCCTGTTTTAATTTCAGGAGTTCTGCTTTTAACCGCTGTTTTTCTTTTCATCTTCTATAAGCTGGATGCATTCAAAGCTGCCTTTACCTCTAAAGCAAGTTTTAAATCAAGAATAAAAGTTTTGGGAAGCTCAGTCCTGATTGCCTTATTTTTTGGATTTTTTATTTGCAATTATCAGGCAGAATGGTCTTCTAACCGATACAATTCTGAAATATCAAAATCCGGAATCTATTCTTTCTTTGCTGCTTTCAGGAACAATCAAATGAAATATATTGATTTTTATACTTCTATTGATAAAAACAAAGCTTTTAAAATTGTAAAAAATAAATTAATCGATTCTCATTCAGAATTTACAAGTAACGGATTATCGATACACCGAACTATAAAAGACAGTATAGCTTCTGACGAGAAAAAAAATGTAGTTTTTATTCTGGTTGAAAGTCTGAGCGGAAGTTTCCTGAAAGAATTTGGAAATAAAGAAAACATTACTCCGTTTATGGACAGTCTGGCACAAAAAAGTGTCTTTTTTAAAGATCTTTATGCAACAGGTACCAGAACTGTAAGAGGTATGGAAGCCGTAACATTATGCATTCCGCCTACTCCGGGACAATCAATTGTAAAAAGACCGGACAATCAAAACCTTTTTACAGTGTGTAGTGTTTTTAAAACCAGAAAATATGACTGTAATTTCTTTTATGGAGGCGACGGATATTTTGATAATATGAACGCTTATTTTGGCGGAAACGGTTTTAATATATACGATCGCGGACGCGGAAGTGTTTTAAGCGATGAAATTAAAACTATCCGAAATAATATTAATGACGACGAAGTTACGTTTGAAAACGCATGGGGAATCTGTGATGAGGATATTTTTAATAAAATGCTTAAAGTAGCAGATGCGCAGTACAAAACCGGAAAACCGTTTTTCAATTTTGTCATGACAACTTCTAATCACAGACCTTTTACTTATCCGTCTGGAAAAATTGATATTCCATCAGGAACCAGCCGCGAGGGCGCTGTAAAATACACTGATTTTGCTTTAAGAGAATTATTTCAAAAAGCCAGTACAAAACCGTGGTTTAAAAATACTGTTTTTGTTATCATTGCAGACCATTGTGCGAGCAGTGCCGGAAAAGATGAAATTGATGTGGCAAATTACCATATTCCTGCTTTTATTGTAAACCTTCCGGAACAATACAATCAGAAAATTGAGAAACAATGTTCGCAGATTGACCTGTGGCCTACTCTGTTTTCGATTTTTCACTGGAATTACCAGTCTGATTTCTTTGGAAAAAATGTTCTGGATCCAAAATTTGAAGAACGCGCCCTCATGGGAACTTACAGAAAACTTGTTTTAATGAAAAAGAAAAAAGTAATGATTCTTTCTGACCAGAAAAAACAAGCTTTTTATACCTGGAATAAAACAGATAACAGCTTAAAATCTATTCCAATGGACCAGTCTTTTCTGGAAGAAACGATTTCATGGTATCAAACAGCAGATTATCTGTTTACAAACAAACTTTTAAAATAAATAATGACTTATATTCATTTTATTATAAATCCTATTTCCGGAAGCGGAAAACATAATCTGGCGGCCTCTTTCATCAAACAGCAGTTTCCGGCTGATACCTATAAAATTGAAGTAGATTATACCAAACATAAAAAACATGCAGCCGAACTGACAAAAGCTGCAATCAGCCAAAATCCTGATTGTATTGTGGCCTGTGGCGGTGACGGAACAATTAATGAAGTGGCTTCGTGTTTAATTGGCACTTCCATTACACTGGGAATTGTTCCTGTGGGTTCAGGAAACGGACTGGCTTCTAACCTTTCGATTCCGAGAGATTTTAAAAAAGCGGTCGAGATTATCAAAAACGGAAAAACTGCCGCCATCGATGCCGGAAAAATAAATGAACAATACTTTTTCAGCAATACCGGAATTGGCATTGATGCTTTAATTATAAAAAAATACGAACGTTCCGGAAACAGGACGTTATCTTCTTACGTAAAAGCGGCGCTGTCTTCGAGTATGGAATTCAAAGCGCAGGAAACTATTCTTTCTTTTGATGAAAATAAGATTAAAGTAAAACCTTTTATGGCCTTTATTTCCAATTCTAATGAAATGGGTTATAATATGAGCCTGACACCAACAGCAAGCTTAAGCGACGGTTTGCTGGATATGGTTATAATTCCGGAACTTTCTTTTACAGAGAAATTAATTTTAGGATATTATGTACTTCGCAATTCAATTGAAAAATTTAAAAAAGCTAAACACTATTTAGTTCGCAATGTAAAAATTGAAATGCCGCAAAAAATTTTTACAGACATTCAAATCGACGGTGAACAGCATAATATTAAATCTAATATTATAGATGTTTCTATACTTTCAGGTGCTTTAAAAGTATTGGTGTAGAGATTATTAATCTGAATACCAAAATTATCTTTATTAATACGATAAAAATCTTTTCAATGGCACAAAAATCAGTGCTCATAAGTATTTAAAATATAATTTGATTTAATTTCTTTTAAAATCAAAAAATACAGAATTTCTTCAAAATTGAATCTGAACTTCGACTCAAATTACCAAAGCAAGTTAAAGATTGTCTATGAGAAAAAACTACGTTTTTAATTAACATTTTAATTTTATTTAATATGCTAAAAGCGGTTTTATTATTCTTTTTAGGCTTTGCTGCTCTGTCTGCACAAACTATTGTGAATGACAGCATTACAGTTCAGGACACGGTTCATAATTTGAAATTTAACTCCAAACAGCTCATCATTCCGGGTTTATTAATAGGATATGGAGTTATTGGTTTAGAAAGCGACCAGCTTAAAGGTTACAATTCTGAAATTAGAAAGGAAGTTCAGGAAGACATCGACCATAAAATTACAATTGATGACTTTTCTCAGTATGCTCCGGCTGCTTCTGTTTACGCTTTAAATGCCTGCGGAATAAAAGGAAAAAACAACCTGAAAGACCGTTCTATTATTCTGGCAGCTTCTTATTTGATGATGAGTACAACTGTTTTTGCCTTAAAAAATATCACCAAAGTCGAACGTCCTGACGGAACTTCGAACAATTCGTTTCCTTCCGGCCATACGGCAAATGCTTTTGCGGGTGCCGAATTTCTGTATCAGGAATATAAGGACCAGTCTGTCTGGTACGGCGTTGGCGGTTATATCGTGGCGACGGCAACGGGGCTTTTTAGAATGTATAACAACAGACACTGGCTTACAGATGTTGCAGCAGGCGCCGGAATCGGAATTTTGAGTACAAAAGCAGCGTACTGGCTTTATCCTTACCTCAACAATAAAGTATTTAAATCTAAAGAAAACAAAATTTCTTCTCCAAAAGAAAATAAAGTTTCTTCTATGATAATGCCTTTCTATAACGGAAAACAAGCAGGATGCGGACTTGTAATGCAGTTTTAATTCATTGTAGGGAACTTCAGAAAATGATCAATAAAAAAATCCTCTTTCATTACGAAAGAGGATTTTTTATGTAGTTTTTTTCAAATTTGAATGCTTATTTTTTGTTAACATCTCCTGGTTCCGGATCTCTGTCTTCATTACCTTCGTTAGCACGGGTTGTACCTTTTGTACCTGTATTTATAGAGGTGCTGTCTCCGGCTTTAATAGCATCTGATTCTGTTGATACTGAAGTTCCTGATGCAGAACTTGATTTACAGGAAATAAATAATGCGGTTAAAAGGATAAATACCAGAATTTCTAATTTATATATCGTTTTCATAATCAATTTTTTTAAGTTAATAAATAATACTTTCTCAAATTTAATTATAATGAAAGCCCGCTTTGTTTCATGATTTTGTGTTTTTATTACACAATTAACTACAAATCAATATTTTAAATAAAATGATGACAATTAAACAACTATTATTAAAAATGCTGTAAAAAAAATTATACCACCTCAGCTTAATTTTGAATTACTATTAGACAATATTGGTTTCAAATATTCAATATCAATTAAAAAACAGGAATTATGAGAGCAGATAACAATATTAATTACGATCAGTACGAAAGTAATTTTACTCAGGACAATCAAAGTTATGTTGACCAGTATCAACAAGAACATATTGGTGACGAAAACACTTTAGAACAGGAATATCTATTAAACGAAGATCAAAATTATCTGGATAATGAATTTTCAAATGCATTGGAAAGAGATGATGAAGAAGATGAAAAAGATGAAGATTGGGATCAGGATGACTGGGAAGAAGAAGATGACGCAGATGATGATGAAGATTTGGACGAAAGTGATCTTGATGACGATCTTGTCGAAGATTATGATGAAAATGATCGTGAACCGGAAACTTTTGCAGATGATGGTTATAAAATAGATTAATCCCGACTAAAATATTTAAAAAAGTGCTGTATGTATTTCATGCGGCACTTTTTTTTATACTAAAACACGTATTTATACTTTATTTAAAAGTCAATAATATAGTATTTTTGAGTTCAGCTTTAAATCACAAATTTATGTCCCAGGATATTCTTGAAAATTTATGGAAACGTACTTTAACTTCAGCAACTGATTTTGATACAGATACAAAAACCTGGGATCAGGAAATTAAGGCTTTGTATCAATTGGGAATCAGCATGGAGGATACAATGTCGTTTTTATATACCAAACAACCTGATTTTGAAAATTTTAAAAACTGGATTGATTCTAAAAAGAAAAACGCAATAGGCATTGAGGAAGAGGTTACTGATAATGTACTATCAGAAGAAGATCTGGAGTTTTGGAATGAAAACGGATATGTAATTGTAAAGAATGCAATTTCAGTAAAAGATTGTAAAGACACCGAAAAGGCGATTTGGGATTTCTTAAAAATGGATCCTGACCATAAAGAAACGTGGTATATGAGACATGAAAATCAAAAAGGTTTGATGCTTAATTTTTCAGATCATGAAACGCTGCATAAAAACCGATTTTCTCCAAAAATAAAAAAGGCGTACGAACAGCTTTATAAAACAACCCAAATATATAAAACGATTGACAAGGTAAGTTTTAATCCGCCGGAAACCGAAGATTTTTCTTTTTTGGGAAGTCCGCTGCATTGGGATATCAGCTTACAACAACCTCTTACTTTTGGGTTTCAGGGATTGCTGTATCTCACCGACTGCGGTATCAATGACGGCGCTTTTCAATGCGTTCCCGGATTTCATAATAAAATAATCGACTGGTTAAATAATCTGGAACCAAATGAAAATCCAAGAACAAAAGCTCTGGAAACTTTACAGCCAAAAGCGATTGTGGGTAATGCAGGCGATTTCATAATCTGGAATAATACGCTGCCACACTGCGCATCGCCAAACAGAGGCAAAAAACCCAGAATGGTTCAGTATCTTACTTATTTACCAAATGATTATGATTCTTCGGGAAAATGGATATAATTTGGCATGGTAAGAGTTTCTTCGGGATTGCAGGGAAAATAAATTTTTATATCGGTTCCTTTTCCTAATTTTCCAACAGCCTGAATGTTTCCTCCTACTGTCTGCATAATTTTTTTACATAAAGCCAGCCCTATTCCGGATCCTCCATATTGATCCTGATTGTGAAGTCTTGTAAAAACCTTAAAAATGGTTTCGGCATACTTTTGCTCAAAACCAATTCCGTTATCCGAAAAATTGACCCAGTGACAATAAATTTTATCCGCATAACCTACTAATTCAGGTTCTTCTGATGCTGTTATTTTAATGACCGGAGTTCTTTCGGGTGAAGCGTATTTTAAGGAATTCTGAATAATATTAGAAAACAATTGCCTCATTAAGAAACCAATTGCATAAACTTCAGGAAGGTTTTCACTTTCAATTACAGCATTACTTTCTTTGATATTTTCATTCATCTCAGCCAAAGTAACATTTAAAATCTGATTGAGATCTACTTTCTGCAAAGCATCACGGGTATTTTTTATTCGGGTAAACTTTAGAATATCTTCTAACAAAACCCGCATTCTTGCTGCCGATTTTGACACTCTGACTAAAGAATTAGAAATCGATTCTAAAGGAATAACATCGAGTTCTGTAAGCATTTTTGATGTAATTAACTGAATCTTACGAAGTGGTTCCTGCAAATCGTGTGTACTAATCCAGTTGATGTTTTCAAGCTCAGAATTGGTTTCCCTTAATATTTCACTTTGTGTACGGTACTTTTCTTCTTCTTCACTAAGCATAATCATCATCAAATAGTTATGAAGCGTATGTGCATATTGAGTTGCAGCATTAATTTCATACTGTTTCCAGATATTACTTTGGTTTTTAATAATCTGTTTCCAGATATTAAATGAATTTCTGGGATGAAGTCCGTTGGTGTCTTTTACGATCGCTTTTTCAGGTTCTCCTCCCCAGTTTATTTCTGAAATTGTTTCCGGTCTGTACCAAATTATATGATTAGAGCTGTCAAGAGAATAATAAATTATACCCGCAAAATCAGAACATTGTTCCATTTCGGGGAAACTTACATAATCACTTAATTTATTGGTAACAAATGTTTTGTCTGATACTTTATCACTAATTTGCTCAATTAATTCCGTAATCTGCTCATCAGACGGAACCAAACCACTTTTATAAATTTTATTTTTTGCAACAAGAGAAACTCCGGAAGCGTTGCAGATATTTAATAATTGCGGCGTATTTACAATAGTTTCTAAAGAAGTTTCTGAAAGCGGAAGTTCTAAACTTGTCAAATGTTCCAGTGCCTCTGATATTTTTCTTGCACTCACATTTTCATCATTTGACTGTCTTATATCAATCTGCGAAGTTATAAACTGTCCCTGAAGTTTGGCGGCAAGTCTTATTTCCGGAGAAATATTCTTTTTAGAATAATGATGACAGGCGATTAACCCCCAAAGTCTTCCCTGATGAATAAGTGAAATTGTCAAAGTTGCGCCAACTCCCATGTTTTTTAGATATTCTACATGAATTGGCGATGTGCTTCTTAGAATAGAAAGGCTTAAATCGAGGTTTTTATTTTCTTTATTATCATCAATTGTAAAAATAGGAACGGGTTTGTATTCTATATCGACAATTAACCTGAGTTGATTTTTTATGTATAATTCTCTGGCCTGAACCGGAATATCGGTATGCGGATAATGTAAACCTAAAAAAGGTTCCAGATCTTCCCTGCAATTTTCGGCATATACTTCTCCGTTGTACTGTTCGTCAAATCTATAGATCATTACACGATCATACCCTGTTATCTCCCGTGTTCCTTGTGCTACAAGTGCACACAAATCTTTTAGAGAAGTTGTATTGTTCATTTGGGTTACAAACTGAATAATCTGCGTGTAAACATCAGCCAGTTTTTCTCTGTCAGGAAATTTTGGTTCTGCTTCTAAAATATAAATGTCAAAGCTTTTATGAATACTGACCTGAAATAATTCGCCCAAAAGAATGATTTCGAGAGGAAATACATCCTGAATTTTATTTTCGTTATAATCTATAACCTGCTGCAGCGTTTCTGAACCAAAAATTGAAGCAAAATCTTTTCCGAGGGCTTCGGTATGTTTTATATTGATAAACGAAGAAATATTTTCGGTACAAAAATCAATTTTCCAGTCGGAATTAAGACCAATTAAAAAGCCGTGCGGCTGTATGCTGCCCGGAATATGGATGGGTTCGTGCTCACAATTGGTTAAAGTAACAATATTGCGGTTGACTATATCTTTAATCTTCATTATTTTCCTCGACTCTCAAAATGATTGTAAATACTATCAAAAGCATAGACAGCTCCTTTTATAATATCTTCTGAACAATTATTATGCTCTTCATATTCGGCAAACATATTTAGAAAATTTTTCCAGTAACTTCCTGTGGTGTCGCCATAACCTGTAAAATAAGATACGCCTTCACCGCCAGACAAACGCTGATTGGCTGTAATATTTTTTAAAATAAATCTTCCTCCCAAACTCGAACCTTCGATAACATAAAAGATACCAAGTGCAAAAGAAATACTCCTGCCCGAAACATCAAAAACTTTAGCCGCATCGGCTTTGTTGTAATTAAGAAATTGAAGATCACCTTCTATAAGGTGCTTCTTTTTTCTTTGACCCAAATCATCAATAACGCCCGCAAGCATCGGATAAATTACATCCTCTGTGTTTTTATGCACATCATGCATCAGGCTTAAATAGTGAATATAATCTTCTATTTTCATGTCCGGAGATAAAATAGAAGCAGAAACCGGAAGGCTTTCTAATTTTTTATGTGAATCTGCAGTTTGGGTTTTAATATCAGTTAAAAATTCTGAAGAAAGAAAAGATTTAGTATTTGTACTCATCGCAGGTAATAATTGTTACTATTTTAGGAGAGTCAAATTTTTTACTTCCTTATGAAAACAAATTTATAAAAAAACATTTCGATTCTTTTTAAAAATCCGGTACAATTTATTCTATTTTTCTAATTTTTATCAAAAATCAAAAATTTCTTTAAGCTCAATTATTATTGTGCCTGCAGGAAGCTTTTTGGGAGCGCTAACCAATTTTGACGCAAGAAGCTGCGTTTCAAGCGGTTTGAATTTTTTCAGAATCCCTATTGCATTTAATATCGTAATTAGTTTAACTGAAATTTTTTCGCCAATCCGGTCTGAGTCTTCCCGAACTAATGGTCCGGGCCTAAAAATTATATATTGTTCAAAATTAAGCTCTGCGATATAATCTTCCAGCTTTCCCTTCATTTTTGAATAAAAAACACTGCTTTTTGCAGATGCCCCGTATGAAGAAACCAAAACAAACGATTTTACTCCGTTATTTCGTGCTGCTACAGCAAATGCAGCCGGAATATCAAAATCTATTTTCCATTGATTTTCTTTTGATCCCGCAGCTTTTAATGTGGTTCCGAGACAGGAAAACAAAACATCTCCGTTAACCTGATCTTTAAAAGAATCAATAGCTGCAAAATCAACTATATGTTCTGTTAATTTAGAATGCACTATTCCGGAAGGCTTTCTAACAAAAGTAACGACAGCAGCATAATCATTATCTTCAAGGAGTTTATCTACTAAAAATTTTCCTGTTGAGCCTGTTGCTCCAATTATCAATGCCTTCATAATGAATTAAATAAATATTTTGAATAGTGCTAAAGATACTCAAAAAACATTCATTTATTACTACCTATTTTTTAGGTTTTATCCTCACAGAATCTTTGTCTATGTTTTGTTTTTTTGATGAGCTGGTATAAGTTGAACCATCTTCTGCATCTTCTCCTGGACCGGTTCCTGTTCCCGTTCCTCCGTCAGCTGTACCTTTTTTTCCTAAGTCAGCATCTGGTGTTGTACTTGCGGCACCCGTATTTGGGGTTCCGGTAGTTTTATTTGTTCCGGTTTCGTTTGTACCTGTACTATCTACCGGTTTTTGGGTACTGTCTGGAACAACAACGGTTTCAATTTCATCACTATACCCATCTTTATTATTTTTACACGAAAATAAAGCTGCGGCCAGAACAAGAACTCCTATAGTCGATTTGAATACTATTTTCATAATCAGAATTTTAATTTATTATTTTAAACAAGGTAACTGTAACACATTAGCATTTAAGGGCTGTTCGATTTTTCTTTCGAGTTTTTCCGGAGTTACTCTTATGTAAATTTCCATAGAACCTGTGCCCACTTTCAGGGCGAGAATGTGTCCTCCGTAAGCATTAAATTTATCATCGGCAGCAATTCCATGAATATGCAGGGAAGGTTTTCCTTCAGTCCATGCAATTGATCCGGTTAAATTTCCCATTTCGACTTTATTGAAAGTTTTTGGATTGAATTTCTTTTCAGTAAAATCATAAAATCCAAAAGTAACTTCCTGGGCAAAACCAATTCCGGTAAAATCTGCTGACGGAATCTGCTGCTGTTTTGCTAAGTTTTCAATTTCATTCAAAACATTGTCGCCTTCGCGCAAAACCATCAAATAACCATACGAAGTTTTAGTGAAACGGCATTTTTGACTGTCATTATTCTGCTGCGCCTTTGCGTTTACTGCGAGACTCATAAAAATAATAAACATGACTTTTCGAAAAGATAAATGCATTGCCTTAAATTTTAAATAGTTACAGAATCTAAAATTACCGTGATCTTAATACAAACTTTTATACTATTTAATGTTGTTCTTACAAAACTTCAACTTTCGACAATTTGCATGCAATAAATGCTATAATGAGTTGTTATAATTATAGATGAGTCTGGAATACGGCTTGTCAATATTGAAAAATAAAATAAAGTATATGAAGAAAATATTGTTTTTAATAATGGCCGCTGCTTCCTTTCATGCATATTCGCAGGAAGAAGTAAAAGGCAAATACCAGCCAATTCAATCAAAAACTCCGGAAAGTAAAGAAGTGATTCCGCCTGCAGAAACTCCTCCAACCGATGAGCCGACTCTTGCCAAAGATCCCATTGTTTTAAAAATAGATCCAAACGAACTTTTTAAAAACAATACACTGTATAAGAGAGAAGCCAATGTTGAAGGAATTTTTTACAGACGTAATGAGTATTTAGGAGGCTTTGTTACAAAATCGTCAACATCAACCGTTCGTTATCGCGATGCAGCTTTTGTTGACGGCGATAAAATACGAGTATATCATAACGATAAAGTTATTGAACCGGAAGTAAATTTAGTTGGAGAATTTAAAGGTTTTAAAATTAACCTGGTAAAAGGGATGAATAAAATCGATTTTGAAGCTTTAAACGAAGGTTCAGCTTCTCCAAATACAGCAGAATTTCAGGTTTATGATGACGAAGGAAAAGTTATAGAAGCAAGCCAATGGAATGTTGGTACTGGTTATAAAGCCGTTATTATTTTATATAAAGAATAAAGTTAATTCACATTACAAAAAAGCCTGCAGATCTTGCAGGCTTTTTTATGCTTTTCTTCCATACATTAAGAGTCTTTTAAAAGAATATATTGCCGGAAGTTTAGGAAAATGTTTTTCAATTCTTTCTTTATAGGCAGCAATAAAAAGTTCTTTTTCTTCTCCGTCAAGCCTTTCCATGTAAGGAATTAGTGCAGAACCGGAAATAAAATTATAAAGTGTATCGTGATCTTCTGCAATAATGGGATAAACTTTCTGGATGATTTCAATATCCTGCAGTCCGCCGTCAAAAAGTATTTGTGCATAATCGTCAATACTCAAAACTGGCGATTCTCTTTTATATCCTTTTAAAAACGTTTTAAAAGGTTCTTCATCCACCAGTTCAATGAGGATTTTGTTGAGTTTGTTTTCAGGCTGAACCGGCATTTGTACGGCAAACTGTCCATTTTTATGAAGTAAATTTAATAAGTCGGGAAACAATTTTTCATGATCATCAGACCATTGCAAAGCTGCATTACTAAAAATTAAATCCCATTTTTCTCCTGAAAGTATGGTTTCTTCGATCGTAGCTTTACGAAAACGCAGATTAGGAATTTCAAGCGATTTTGATTTCTCCAACATTTCTGCAGAAGAATCGACACCTGTAAAATGTGCCTGATTAAACTGATCAGCCAAAATTGCAGTCTGCTCTCCTGTTCCGCATCCTAAATCTATGGCTTTCATTCCATCAAAAGGTTGTATAAATTCTGTTAAATCATAAAATGGCTGATAGCGAATATCTTTGAACTTATTATATACTTCAGGATTCCAAGGCATGTTCTAATTATTTTTAGGTTAAATGTGCTGCAAATACAAGCATACTGCACATTTACTAAGTTACTCAATTTTCAATTTAACTGGTATGAGTCAAAATGCTAATAATTCTATAAAATTTAGAACTATCATAAAAAGGAAACAATTTAATACCGGTCCGTAATTAGAAATGAAGGTTAAATCAGAATAACTTGCCAAAGTTTATGTTTTTAATAATTTAATAAATAAAAGCTTTGTAAAACCAAGATTTTCATTCAAACAAACAATCCTTTAAAATTGCAAAAAATGGTAATTATATAATTATCGGCAAAAATTATGTAAGAAATTCAAACGCTTCTAGGTTAAATTTGATTATAGTAAAATTCTTAAAATATTTACTTATTGCTATTAATAAGTAAGTATTTTTTTAGTTTAATTAATATAGAAGTCTTTTTTTATGTTTTTCTAAAAACTGAAATCTTTAGAAATCATATTTAAAAGATTCATAAACTACTTTGAAAAAATAGTTTTCTATATAAGTCCATAATTTTTTAAATAATCCGATTATGAAAAAAATTACCTTCCTCTTTTATATCATTTCTATTCAGAGTTTTGCCCAAATGTATGTTGGCTCGAATACTCCTGTTTATGTAAAAAATCAGATCTTATTTGTGCAGCAGAATATTAATCTTGCGGCAAATTCCAATCTTTATTTAAGAAACCTTTCCCAGCTTGTACAAGGTACTGCCGGCACTTCTACCAACTCTGGAACCGGAACCATTTCTGTTTATCAGGAAGGAAGCTCAGATAACTTTGATTATAATTACTGGTGTTCGCCTGTTGGTGTCGGAAGTGTAACTGCAGGAAACAGTAATTTTGGGATTACATTGCTAAACAGACCTCTTACTTCGACAAACTCTACTCCTGCTGCTATACTTCCACTTGCCAATTATGACGGAACTGCAAATCCGCTTGCGATAGCTTCCCGATGGATATACAAATTAACAAATGCAAACTATTATTCGCAATGGGTTCAGGTTGGAGGAACAACCACACTCGCGCCGGGCGAAGGTTTTACTATGAAAGGCACCAGCGGAAGTGACGCTACAGATCCGGAAGGAACCGGAGCTAATAATCCCGGCAGCGGCGGAGGCGCACAACGATATGATTTTAGAGGAAAACCAAATGATGGAACCATTACTGTTACAGTGGGTACAAATGCCTCAACCTTAACAGGAAATCCTTATCCTTCGGCACTGCATTTAAATGCATTTTTATTAGATCCTTTAAATAGTGCCTGTACCAGAATCGCCTATTTCTGGGAACAGGACAAAACCATAAATTCTCATTTAATCGCAGCCTATAGAGGTGGTTATGCAACCTATTCGCCGGGAACTCTGGGCTCCAGCGGAATTTATGTTCCTGCAACTTTTAACAGTTATAAAGGCGATGGTTCTTTAAACAATGTAGGAACATCATCAGGACTTATGCGACAACGAAAATATGCTCCTATTGGACAGGGTTTTATTATAAAAGGAGCTTCAAATGGTTCTGTAGCTTTTAGAAATTCTCACAGGATTTTTTATAAGGAAGGCGCTGGTTTATCTCAGTTTGAAAAACCTGCCAGACCACAGACTACAGCAAAAAATACCGATGCGGAAAATGAAGAAGAAGAAGAAATTACAGAGATTCCTCATATCAGAATTAATACAATTATAAACAACCAATTTACAAGACAGCTTGCGCTGGCATTTTTACCGGAAGCCACAGATGGTATTGATCCCGGACTTGACGCAGTTAATATCGACAGCAGTTTGCCAAATGATGTTTCGTTTTTACTGGATGACAGAAATTTTATTATACAAGGGGTTAATTTTGATTCTGAAAAAAGAATTCCGTTAGCTGCGAAAGCTGCAGAAAGTACAACTCTTAAATTTTACATCCCTGAAGTTATAAACTTTGACCCTTCACAAAATGTTTATTTGTATGACGAATTAGACGGATCTTATCATGATATTAAAAATAGTAATTATGAAGTTACAATAGCTCCGGGCGTTTACAAGGATAGGTTTAAAATTACTTTTACCAATAAAACGCTTGGTATAAATGAGGAGACAAAAAATACTTTTATAATCCGTCAGGACAATTCAAATCATGTATTAAAAGCTTCAAATCCAAATCTGATACAATTTAAATCCTTTGCCCTATATGATATTCTGGGAAGAAAAATTCTCTCTAAAGATAATGTAGGAACAGAAGAATCATATGATTTCTCTACTTCCGGCTTAAGTTCCGGACTTTATATTGCTTCATTCATTACCATTGATGATGAAAAAATAACTCAAAAAGTAATTATTTCCAATACAGGCAAGTAAATATTGTTGTTGAATAATAGCCAAATAACTAAAAACCACAAATTATGATAACTAACACTGCCCCTAAAAACACAACATTCATAATACTGTTTTTTTTCCTTTTATCATTCGCAGGAAATGCACAAATTGGAATTGGGACTGTTACTCCAAATGCAAGTTCTGTATTAGACATTACATCGACTACTCAGGGAATGTTAACCCCAAGAATGACTACAGCACAGCGAACTGCCATAGCTGCTCCGGCAGACGGATTATTTGTTTACGATACTGATTTAAAAGCATTTTATTTTTATTCTACCGGAACATCTGCATGGGTAGCAGTCAACAGCGGTGTAACTCCCAGAATAAATTTCAAGCGTATCAGATCTACAGATAACTTAGCTACAGTCCTTGCAGCAGAACTTGCCGCCGGCGGTGGGAGCAAATATCTTCTAAATTCCAACACTTTATACGAAATAAACGGTACCGTAACATTTAATTTCCCTATAGATTTAAATAATGCTTACGTGCAGGGTCTTGACGCCAATGATGATATTATCCTGCGAACTTCAGGAAATATCTTTGAAGGAGCTACCGGGGGAAGCATTCGAAGTGTTACGCTCAGAGCGGCATCCGGAAGTGTTTTTAATCTAAACGGAGCTGCAACTCAAAATCTTGTTTTTAGAGATTGTATTGTGGCCAATTCGAGCAGTGTGGGTACAATATCTGGTTTTGGACTCGTTTTTATAAGTATTATTCAGTTTGCAGGAAATACAAACGGAATAACATACAATAATATAACACAGCTTTTATTAAGCAATCTGGGCTGGTTTAGCAGCAATGCAGGGACCTATGAAAAATTAACCGGTACCTTTACCTTAGTTGAAAAACAAGGAGGCTTTAGTCAGGTTGACGGAACCGCTATAGGATTTGATGTCTCTACATCTGGTTTGACTATTACAGGAGATGCGGTACTTGAATCTGTTGTGTTTACTGGTTCAAATACAACTGGATATGTTAAAGGCTATACAACAGGAACGTATCCGGGATATAATTTTAACAACAGCTGGAATGTAAGAGCAGCCGGAATCCCAACAGAAACAGATGCCAATGCCGCAGGGGATTTTGCTATGGATTATGCCGTAGGAAGCGGTTTAGGAGTTAGTTTTACAAGTGGTTTAAATCCGAGTAATATTGTAAAAGTAGGTTCCGGAACTCCGCCAACAACATATTCTAATCTATTTAGATTCTCAACTGACGCGCCAAACCGATTACGATATTTAGGAAAGAAAAAAAGAATTTTCCAGATATCAGGATCTATTTCATTTCAGGTACCTGCAGCGGGTACATACATCATATACATTGCAAAAAACGGAACTACTTTAAGTCAGTACAAAATTTACGGAAGAGGCCAGGCTACAAATGATATTGTAGTACTTCCTTTAAATGCTTCGGCTGAACTTGTTAATAACGATTACATTGAAGTTTATGCACAACGTTATACAGGAAGTAATTCAGATATCATAGTACCCAATATGACTGTTACTCTCAAATAATATTGCTTTTCAATTAAATCAAAATACAAACCCTATATTCAATATAGGGTTTCTTATTTATTATGCACTTTCGGGCTTTTTTCTATCAATAAATCCATAATCTTAGATCTCTACTACATTCTATAACCCATTCAATTCCTGATAATTATATAACCCAGAATTTTAATAGTATAATCATAAAAAGAGTTTCTAAAGTAACTTTGAATAAGCATTCAATTTTAAAGATTCTTTATATGATTTTATATGTTATACTACAATTATTGATCGTTTCAATTATGGCAACATCGGCCATGACTTTGTTTAGTTATGCCATATCAAATAGTTTTAGGGAATTGTATAAAGAGCCCGTTCTTTTAGCTTATGTTATTGATAAAATGAAAATAGAACTTTCAGCACAATCAAAAAAAACCTGGGGCTGGTTACTGCATTACGTAATCGGATTTTTGTTTGTTGCTGCCTATCATATAATTTGGGTAAAGGATATACTGCCAATTACCCCGCTCACTGCTCTTATATTTGGAGTAATCAGCGGCGCAATTGGCATAATCAGCTGGGTATATATGTTTAAGATGACCCATCATCAACCCCCAATTGATTTTAGAGGTTATTATATTCAGCTGTTCTTTGCCCATATTATTTTTGCAATTGTTGCTACGCTGTTCTACTCTATTACATTAACCCTTTTAATACTTGCAAAAACCTATGTCACTGTCTAAATACAACGAAAAAAGAGATTTTAAACAAACACGAGAACCAAAAGGCAAGATTCAAAAATCGGCCAGCGAATTGGTGTTTGTGGTACAAAAACATGCAGCATCGCATCTGCATTATGATTTTAGATTAGAGATGGACGGCGTTTTAAAAAGCTGGGCAGTTCCAAAAGGGCCTTCAATGGATCCTGAAGTAAAACGTCTTGCCATGATGGTCGAAGATCATCCGTACAGTTATAAAGATTTTGAAGGCACTATTCCCGAAGGAAATTATGGTGCCGGCAATGTTATTGTTTGGGATAACGGAACTTATATTTCTGATGAAAAAACCGATTCTCAGGAAAAACAATTATTAACTGATCTTAAAAAAGGTCGTTTGAGTTTTATTCTGAAAGGAAAAAAATTAAAAGGTGAATTTTCATTGGTCAAGCTTCATGGTAAACAGGAAAATGCATGGCTTTTAATTAAAAAACAAGATCAATATGCAACTGATGCCGATATTTTAGAAAAAGACAAATCTGTTATTTCTAAAAGAAGTTTAGACGAATTAGAAAAAAAATCGGAAAAACAAACTGCACAAACCGAAGAGAAAAAAGCAGTCAAAAAAATCACAAAAAAAAAGTCTGAAACAAAATCTCATGAGGTATCTTTTGTAAAACCAATGCTGGCCAATACAATCGATCATCCTTTTGATGATGAAGAATGGATTTTTGAAAACAAATATGACGGATACCGTACAGTAGCTGTAATTAATAATCAAAAAGCAGAGTTATTCAGCAGGAATAAAATTTCTTTCAACACCAATTTTAAACCCATTGCAGAAGAACTGAAAAAAATAGATCATACCGTAATCCTTGACGGTGAAATTGTAGTAGAAAATGAGTCTGGAAGAGCCGATTTTCAACTGCTTCAGAATTATCTTAAAACAGGTGTCGGAAATTTAAAATATTATGTTTTTGATCTGCTGAATTTAGACGGAAATCCTGTAACAGAATTGTCTTTACTGGAAAGAAAAGAACTTCTTAAAATCTTATTCAACAAATATGATTTTATTAATATTTTTTATTCTGAACATACAATTGGAAACGGAATTGAGCAATTTGAAAAAGCAGGAAAAAATAACAGTGAAGGTATAATTGCAAAAAAAGCTGACAGCACTTATTCTCTGGGCGCAAGAACCAATAACTGGCTGAAAATTAAGATTTCAAACGAAGAAGAAGCTATTATTATTGGAGTTACCGAACCTAAAAATTCCCGAAAATATTTTGGTGCCATTCTTCTGGGCCAATACAATGGAAAAGAACTTCAGTTTATTGGTAAATGCGGAACCGGATTTACAGAAACTGTTTTAAAAGAGCTTTATACAAAACTTAAACCTTATTTTATTGATAAATCTCCGCTTAACGTAAAAGTACCTTTGAGAGATAAGATTCAGTGGATTAAACCTAAACTGGTCTGTCAGGTAAAATATT
Source organism: Flavobacterium sp. Root901 (assembly GCF_001429765.1). Lineage (GTDB taxonomy): Bacteria > Bacteroidota > Bacteroidia > Flavobacteriales > Flavobacteriaceae > Flavobacterium. The sequence continues at coordinate 491,355 of NZ_LMJB01000006.1, read as the reverse complement.
CAGAATGGACACAGGATAAAAATTTAAGACATCCGGTTTTTTTGGGTCTGCGAATAGACAAAAAAGCCAGTGAAGTTGTTTTTAACGGAAAAAACAGCGGCATTAGCAGCAATGGTAAAAAAGAAAACGGGGAAAAGGAAAACAAAAAAATCAATCTCAATCAAAATAAAATGGAAGATTTAAAAGAAAAAACAGAAAATGATTACGATTTGAAAGTGGGAAAAGCTACACTTCATTTAACGAATCAGAATAAAATATATTTTCCGGAAGATGGTATTACAAAAGGCGAAATAGTGCAGTATTATAATGAAGTTGCGCCTTTAATCCTGCCTTACTTAAAAGATCGTCCGGAATCGATGAACCGTTTTCCAAACGGAATTGACTCTCCAAGTTTTTATCAAAAAGATATAGATTTAGATAAAACACCTAAATGGCTTAAAACAAAGAAAATCTTCTCAGAATCGAATGAGGAAAATATCGATTATCTTATTTGTAATGATAAAGAAACACTGCTTTATATGGCAAATTTAGGCTGTATAGAAATCAATCCTTGGAATTCAACCATAAAAAACATTCACAATCCCGACTGGCTCGTAATGGACCTTGATCCTGCAAATGAAAATGATTTTCATATTGTTGTTGAAACTGCACAAGTCGTAAAACAAATAATGGATGAGTTAGAAACAGAGTGTTTATGTAAAACTTCCGGAGCAACCGGACTCCATATTTACATTCCGCTTGGCGCACAGTACGATTATGATTCTATTAAAATTTTAGGAGAACTAATTGCAAGTGAAGTACAAACAAGGCTTCCCGATATTACGACTATTGAACGAAGCATCAAGAAAAGAAACGGTAAATTGTATATCGATTACCTCCAAAACCGACGAGGACAAACTTTGGCAGCACCTTATTCTGCACGTCCAAAACCCGGAGCTACAGTTTCTACTCCTCTGGAATGGAGCGAAGTAAATGAAAAATTACATCCATCGCAGTTTACTATTAAAAATGTATTAAAGCGATTTGAGAAAAAAGGAGATTTATGGGCACCAGTTTTATCAAAAGGAGCCAATATCAAAAAGATTATTAAGAAGTTAGAAGAAAACCAGGAAAAAATCTAAGATGATTTTTTCTTGGTTTCTAAACTTGCCTTCAGCATAGACATTAAATCATCATTTGGTTTACTGTGAACCACTTTAAGTTTAGTTGGTTTCTGTACTTTTCCTTTGGCTTTCTTTTTAATAATATTAAGAAGTTTAGCCGTATATTCATCTTTAAAACCTGTAATATCAAATTTTTCAGTAAGCTGGTCGATTAGTTTTTCGGCCATATCCATTTCCTTGGTGGCTTTTTTAGAAACAGGAGGAAGTTTCAGTTCGTCTGTACTTCTTATTTCCTGTTCAAAACGAATTCGGTTTAAAACAATGACATTTTTATAAGGTTTTAAAATCGCAAGACTTTCTTTATTTCGCAGCACAAAACGGGTTACTCCAACTTTTCCCGACGCCTGCAGGGCATCACGAAGTAAGCCGTAAGCATTCATCGCACCCTTGTCTGGCTCCAGATAATAAGGCTGTTCGTAATAGATGCTTTCAATTTCTTTTTCAAAAGCAAAACTCTCAATATCAATAGTTTTAGTCTTAACGGCATCTGCAGCTTCAAAATCTGAATCTTCCAGAATGACATATTTATTTTCTATTTTATACCCTTTTACAATATTGGCAAAATCGACTTCTTTTCCCGTGTTTTCATTAACACGTTTAAACTTGATATTAGAAAGATCTTTTTGATCCAGCATATCCATATCAAGATTGCTTTCCTGCACGGCAGAAAACATTTTTATCGGAATATTAATCAATCCGAAACTTACTGAACCTGTCCATATTGACCTCATAATTAGCTCTTTTAAAATTAATTAAAAATTACGAATTAAAATAGAGTTTCGGCTCCAATTTTTAATTCGTAATTTTTAATTCAATTCTGATAATTCACAATTAATAATTAACCATTAACAATTATTTCTTATCTATTCTGTAAAGTCTTCCCTGGTCTGTTACAGCGTACAATGCGCCGTCGCCGCCCTGAGTTATATCTCTAAAACGCTGCCCTTCACCTGCAAGAAGTCTTTCCTCTCCTACTACTTTATTATCCCTGATTACAAGTCTTGCAATGTGAGTTGCACTCAATGAACCTATGAATAAATTATTTTCCCATTCCGGTACACGATTTCCGCTGTAGAAAGTCATACCACTTGGAGAAATAACAGGATCCCAGTAATAAACCGGCTGTTCCATTCCTTCTTTTTGCTGAATTGCATCACCAATTGGCTGTCCGCTATATTCAATTCCGTAAGTAATTGTCGGCCATCCGTAATTTGCTCCGGCTTTCAAACGGTTGATTTCGTCTCCACCTCGTGGTCCGTGCTCACTCTGCCAGATTTCTTTCGTTACCGGATGAATGGCAAGACCCTGCGGGTTTCTATGTCCGTATGTATAGATTTCAGGTAAAACATTTGCTCCTCCAAATGTTGGATTTCCAGGAGCCGGCTGTCCGTCTTTAGTAATTCTGATTACTTTTCCAAGACTTGCAGTAAGCGATTGTGCCAAAGGTCTTGTCTGCAAAACAGATCGCTCTCCGGTACTCACTACAAGATTCCCTGTCTGATCAAAAAGAATACGTCCGCCGTAATGTAAATCACTTGGATTGGCAGGACTTGAACGGTAAATCACTGTGGCATTTTCGATTGTTTTTTCATTTGCTGCTAATTTTCCTTTTGCTACAGAAGAAATATTTCCGCCTGTTACCGCTTCAGAAAATACCCAGTAAATCATTCTGTTTGAAGCAAAGTCCGGATCCAGACACAACCCTAATAAACCGCCCTGATTGGCAGGATTTACGGTTGGCAAACCTGTAATAGGCTCACTAACTACTCCGGCTGTTGTAACGATTCGCATTGTTCCGGCTTTTTGGGTTACTAAAATTCTTCCATCAGGAAGTACTTTTACGCCCCACGGATTTGAAAGTGATGATGTAATAATATCAGCTTTAAACTCTGTATCTGTAGTCATACCATTTATTCTGGTCTGACCGCTAAAAGCAGGTTTATATTGTGTGTTTGCAGGATTAGTTTCTACAGGATCTGTTACGGTTCCGCCTCCATTTGCAGGAGTATCGTCATTGTTGCAGCTAAAGGCAAATAATGCACTCGAAAGAAGAAAAATATACTTTAGATTTTTCATAGTAGTTATTTATTAAATTAATTTGGGTTATAACTCCAAATATCTAAAATAATAAATGCAAAATTTTATATAATTTAAGGAAAGACTTACAGAATTATACCAGCCAAAAAAGCCCAATTCAGTGAATTGGGCTTTTAAAATTGATTTCTATCAAAAAATTTACCAGCTATATTTTAGAATTAATCTTGCATTAAATGGTGTTCCCGCCGTAAAATGGATTTCTTCAACCGGATCAGTTTCTGCGGCCAGACGGGATTCGGTCAGGAATTGTGTTTCTTTCCATTTTGTATCGAAGATATTGTCGATATTAACTCCTATGGATATTTTTTTAATTTGATAATTTACAGAAAAATCGGTTATGCAGTATCCTTTTGCAATTACTGAATTATCTTCATTTGCCGGGCGGTCAGCTAAAAATCTTGTTCTTAAGCTGCCTGAAAATCCTTTTAAATCCTTTACCGAAAAGCCGTTCATTAAAGTATGAACCGGAGCAAGCGGTAAGTAATCATTTCCTTTTGGTTCGTCAATCGATCTTGCGCGTGTATAGGTATAATCTGTGTTCCAGAATAACCAGTTTGTTAGTTGATATCTAAAACCAAAATCAAAACCTTTTCTTTCTGTTTTCCCACTTGGTTCTACAACCGCTTCATCTCCAACATAGACAAATTCCTGCGCCAGATATAAATACCAGACTGCTGAGTTAATAATCATTCTTGGAAAAGGTTTCCAGTTAATTCCTAAATCTGCTCCATAAGTTTCAGGAAGGTTTTTTTCTCCTTTTTGTGCCACAGCAACCCGGGTATCATTACTATGAAAACCTTTTCCTAATTTTAAAAAGTACTGGAGCTTTTCATTTTGAGTATATAAAAAGTTCAATTTCGGACTAACAATTGCTTTTGTCTGTGTCTGATTGGTATAGGTTGGCGCTAGCTGGTCTTCATAACCAAATTTGAAATAATCCAGACGCAAACCTCCATTTACCAGCCATCTGCCTGAAATAAAATCTAAACTGCTGTACGTAAATAGATTGGTCTGATTTACATTTCCTAAACTCAAATAATCGAGAACCGTTTTTCTATTTAAAGTATGCGATAATTCTACATCTTTATTATTATCGTTTCGCAATCCCGCACCTAATTTAAAAAGCCATTTTTCATTCAGTTTCTGATTATATTCTGACTGGAAACCTACAATTGTTCTGTTTTCTTTTTGTTTAATCTGATCGCCATTTACGGGGTCATTCAGGAAAAAGGTAAAATTAGAATACAATTCAAAATCATATTTACTTAAATATGCCGTATTTTTAATATGTGTGTTTTCATCAATCTGTGCATCATACTGCAGGTTAAAATTGGTTCTTCCGGTATTTCCTCCTTCGTTTGGATCTATTGCACCATAATGCGAAATCGTTCCGTCATTTACTGCACGATCCGGAATTTGTCCGCTTGCATCCCACTGACTTTTAAAATGGGAAACAGAGAGTGCAAGTTTGTCGCCGTTGGTCATTTTTGCCGCATATTTTCCGAATAAATTAATTCGGTTAAAGTTTTGAGGTGCATCAAAATAACCTTCTGTCATCATATATTCTCCTGCAAAATAAGCAGACTGGTTTTCTTTATTCAGTAAATTAAACAAAGCAACAGTGCGAAAAGTGTCAAACTGTCCGCCTTCAAACGAAACAGAACTGTTTTGCAGCGCATTTTTAGTATTAAAGCCAACAAATCCGGCGGTTGTAAAATCACCTTTGTCTGCAAAATAGGAACCTTTATTAAAATCAATATTGTCAACTGTTTCCGGAATTACAAAGTGAAGATCAGCATAACCTTGTCCGTGGGCATGCGAAACCATATTTACCGGCATTCCGTCAACGGCAACATTAATATCGGTTCCGTGATCGCAGTCAAAACCTCTCAGAAAAATTTGTTCTGCTTTTCCTCCACCCGCATGCTGACCAATAAAAAGTCCGGGAACTTTTCGCAATAAATCCTGAGAGTTCGATATGGGCTGAATTTCTAAATCTATCTTAGAAATTGTATTTAAGTATTTCAGATTATTTGTGATGGTAACTTCTTCTAATAAAAATGGCTTTTCATTTAGTTGAACAGCCAAAAAATCGTTAGATGAAAGTTTAATTTTCTGCGTAATAAATCCTTGTTTTGAAACCTGGAGACTGTCTTCGGGTCTGGCTTCTTCTAAAGTAAATTTTCCGTTTATATCGGTATGAGCATGTGTTTTTGAAATGAGATCACGAATTAAAACATCTGATAAAGGTTTTCCGGCTGCGTCATTTACAACACCCGAAACAGATTGTGATTTTACTGAAAAAGAAATGAAAATAACAGAGCATAAAAGTAGTAAACGCATATAATGAAATTTGGTAATGCAGGCCAAAAATAACATTATAATAAGGTTTACTCCAAACTTTTGTTTTGTATGTTGATGTGCGATTCAATTTGAAATAAAAAATATTGTTTACTTAAAATTTTATTTAAACACATAGAGACATAGAAGTTTTGATTTAAAAAAAAGAAACGAAAAAGAAACTAGTTTCTCAAACATAGCTTATGCAAAAGCTATGTGTTTAAATAAACTTTCAAACTTATTCCCGACTTTTATTTCTGCATCAAAGCTATGTTTGTTGAAGCAAGTGAAACACCTTTATACATAAAGCAAAACTATGTTTCTATGTGTTTAAATAAAACTTTAAATTTGCACTTATCAAATCTCTGTAAAAATGATTATCAGAAAAGCCAAAATATCCGATTCTAAACAAATTGCACCCATCTTATTATTGGCAATGGAAGATCTCATTTATAAGTTTTTCAATAAAAAAGATTATGCTGCTGCAAAAGACTTTCTGCAGTATTTTATTGAAAGAGAAAACAATCAATATTCCTATCAAAATTGTTTTGCAGCCGAAGCCGATAATGAAATAATTAGTGCCGTAAATATTTATAACGGCTCTGATTTGGAAGCGTTGCGTTCTCCAATTGTAGAATATGTAAGAACGCGTTTTAATCCCGATTTTGATCCTGAATTTGAGACACGTGCCGGAGAATTTTATATTGATTCGCTTGGTGTAAATCCTAAGTATCAGGGAAAGGGAATTGGATCTAAAATACTTCAGTTTTTAATTGATGAATATGTTTATAAAAACAAACAAACTTTAGGTTTACTTGTTGAAGAAGATAATCCGCTGGCGAAAAACCTCTATTTAAAACTCGGGTTTAAAGTTGTGGGCGAAAAAATGCTGGTTGGAAAAAAACTTTATCATCTCCAGATACACCCGAATTAAAATCGGCTCTGCCAAAAAAATCTACTTCGCATTCGTCCTAATATTTTAGCGTTTTCATCAAACTAAAAAACGATAAACAAAGGCAGAATTACATTAATAGCAAAAACCATTAAAAAATAGTGATTTTCAAATCAGGATTTGATGATAATAGGAATTTTAAACAATTTGAAGCTTAGAATATCGTTATAAAAAAGATTTCCCGACTTTATAATTCAATATTAAGTTGAAAAAACAATCGTTTAATTCCTATTTTGACAACAAATAATACACAGAATGAAAAATATCACAACATTAGAAGCAGGTTTGGTTTTAAGAATCATTTTAGCAATTACCATGTTATCAGCAGTAGCTGACCGATTTGGACTTTGGGGAGCCCCGGGTTCAAACGGAGTTGCCTGGGGAAACTGGGAAAACTTTGTTCTTTATACCCAGACACTAAATTCTTTTGCCAGTAAATCTACAGCAGAAATATTGGGTGCAATAGCCACTTTTTTCGAAATCTTATTATCTGTTTTGTTACTCTTTGGATTTAAAACCCGAATTGCGGCTTTGGGAACAGCGGCTTTAATGCTTTTATTTGCTTTTGCAATGGCAATATCAGTTTCTGTAAAAGCTCCTTTTGATTATTCTGTTTTAACAAGTGCAGCTGCAGCTTTACTTCTTTCGACAATTGGCAAAACTGTTTTTGCTGTTGATAATAGAATCTAAAATCGGCATTAAATCTTAAAAGCAATACAAGTTCGCTAAGCTGAGAAATCTTATAATAATGATTCTTTAGTTTCTGTTTGCGAATTTATCAGGTTATTATTGCAAGTACTGAAAACTGAGAACATTTTTAAGCTATATTTAAGGTCACGAACAAATATGTATTCGTAAATTAGCCTCAAACAAAATTTATCTTTAATGACAGTACTTACATTTACCCTGATAATGCTGCTTGGTGCTTTTTTGGCAGGTTTTATTGGTTCGTTATCAGGTTTGGGCGGAGGTATAATTATCATTCCGCTTTTAACTATTATTCTCGGTGTTGACATACATTATGCAATTGGAGCCGCTTTGGTTTCTGTAATTGCAACTTCTTCAGGATCTGCTGCAGCTTATGTAAAAGAAGGAATAACCAATATGCGCCTCGGTATTTTTCTTGAAATCGCAACAACAATCGGAGCTGTTTGCGGGGCATTACTTTCCACCATCGCACCTACTTCTTTTATCGCAGTTTTATTTGGTCTTACTTTAATATTTTCGGCTATAAATTCTCTCAGAAAAAAAGAAGAACATATTGTATTAGAATCCAGTCCTCTTGCTCAAAAATTAAAATTAAAAGGAACTTATCCAACCCATGACGGGCAACTAGTAAGTTACGGAACAAAAAATGTTATTGGCGGTTTCAGTATGATGGGAATTGCCGGAATGATGTCTGGTTTATTAGGAATTGGTTCCGGTGCTTTTAAAGTAATTGCAATGGATAACATTATGAGAATCCCGTTTAAGGTTTCAACTACAACCAGTAATTTTATGATGGGCGTTACGGCAATGGCCAGTTCTGTTATTTATATACAAAAAGGATATATCGAACCGGGAATTTGTATGCCCGTTGTCATTGGTGTATTGTTTGGCGCTATGGCGGGAGCAAAAATTTTGGTGAAAACAAATCCTAAAAAACTCAGAATATTTTTTGCCTGTCTGATTTTTGTTTTGGCGGTTAATATGATTTATAATGGACTTAATGGAAAAATCTAAAGCGATGACAAAAGAAAAATTTGGAGAAAAAGATTTCCAGAGCATTATTGGAAATTTATTACGCTATGGAGTCTGGATTTCTTTATCGGTAGCATTTATCGGCGGAATTATTTATTTGATGCATCATGGAAACGACGTTGAAGATTATTCTGTTTTTAAGGAAAATGACCAAAATATATTTGAAGTAATTAAAACGGTTTTTAATGGAGTAGCTTCCGGAAGCGGAGAATATTTAATTTTTTTCGGAGTTATATTATTATTTCTGACGCCCGTATTTAGGGTTTTGCTTTCTCTTTTTTCATTTATAATAGAAAAAGATTATTTATACGTTGTTATCACATTGATTGTGATTATGATTATTATAACCAGTATTTCATTTGGTTTTTCACATTAATAGGGGAATTTTATATTTCTGAATTTAGATTTTAGATTGGAATTTGGAATTTGGGATTTTAGAATTGGAATTAAAATTTTAAAAGAAATTTATAGAAATAGGAATAGATAGTTTTGCTTCGGCAATGTATGGTGACAGCAATACTTTGAGTAGTGTTGATGCAATGGAGCAGCTTTTACAGAGAATTGAATTTGCAGATCAGGCCGGACTGGATGTTTTTGGGATTGGAGAACATCATAAAAAAGAATTTCTGGATTCTGCAACAGCAGTAATATTAAGCGCTGCTGCAGCAAGAACCAAAAATATACGTTTAGCAAGTGCAGTAACTGTTTTAAGTGCTGCTGACCCTGTAAGAGTGTATCAAAGTTTTGCAACACTCGATCTAATTTCAAAAGGAAGAACCGAAATTGTTGTCGGCCGCGGATCTGCAATTGAAGCTTATCCTCTCTTCGGATATGATTTAAATGATTATGATGCTCTTTTTAAGGAAAAACTTGAACTGCTATTGCAAATTAGAGACAATGAGTTTATAACGTGGTATGGAAAATTTCGTCCGGAGTTAAATAATCTTCCGGTTTATCCGAGGGCTTTACAGGAAAAAATGCCGATTTGGCTTGGCGTTGGGGGAACTCCGGAATCTTTTATCAGAGCCGGAAGTTTAGGTCTTCCTTTAATGGTCGCTGTTATAGGCGGTCAGACACATCGTTTTAGACCATTAATTGATTTATATCGTGAAGCCGGAAAAGCTGCCGGTTTTAAACCGCATGAACTAAAAGTTGGATTACATTCGCCCGGTTATGTTTCGAAAACCACAGAAAAAGCCATTGAAGAATATTACCCGGGTTATGCCGAATTGTGGACAAAATTAGGATATGAAAGAGGCTGGCCACCGGTAACAAAAGGTAAATTTGATGGACTAATTGACGATTTAGGCGTTTTAATTGTGGGAAGTCCGGAAAGAGCGGCAGAGAAAATTCTGCGTCACAGCGAAGCACTGGGAGGAGTTGAAAGATTTACTTTTCAGATGGACAATGCAGGACTAACGCATTCTCAATTAATGAACGCCATAGAACTCATCGGAACAAAACTGATTCCTTTAATTAAAAAAGAAAAAGGGTAATATTTCGTGTTTTTAGCCACAAATAAAACAGATTAAACGGATTTGCACGGCTTATTTTTTATCTGTTACAATTAAAATAAACCTGCGTAAATCCGTTTAATCCCTTAAATCAGTGGGCAAATTTTAGCCACAGCTTAAACGGATTTACACGGCTTATTTTTTATCTGTTACAATTAAAATGAACCTCCGTAAATCCGTTTAAGCTGTTAAATTAGTGGGCAATATATTAGAATAGTTTGTACGTAACCCCAACTCTAAAATTAATTGGCTGTTCTGTCTGCCAGTAGTAAGAGTTTAACCAGCTGTAGTAAGAACCACTGTAAAGGTATTTATCTAAAATATTGAATACATTTCCTGTAATTTTAAATTTCCCTGTTTCATAAGACAAACCTCCGTCAAGTCTGAAATAGTCTGGAAGTTTTTCTAAACCTTCGCTCCATGTATCAGTTTGACGTCCTGCAAGGAAAGAACCTCCGATAGAAGCACCAAAACCTTTAAGTGCTCCGCCTTGAACAGTATAATTTAACCATGCATTGGCAGTATGTTTTGCATAACCCGGAACAATATCTCCCTTTTTAATTCCGGTTGCCAATGAAACTGCCGGATCGACTTCGTTTACAATAGATTCTGTAAAGGCATAATTGGCAATAAGATTAAGACCATCAAATAATTTTCCTCTTAAATCAAATTCAAAACCTTGTGCTCTTTTTTCTCCCAAAACCACACTATACTGCTGCCCGGGAATATTTGCAGGATCAGAGGTAAGTTCGTTTTTCTTTAAAATACTGTAGGCTGCTAAAGTTGTGCTCCAAGATCCGTCAAACCAGTCTTTTTTGATCCCAACTTCCATATTGTTTCCGGTAAGCGGTTTTACTTTATCACCATTTGTGATAACTCCGGATTGCGGAATAAAAGACTGATCGTATAATCCGTAAACTGCTGTTGTTTCATCAATAGATACACTTAAACCAACACGTGGTGTAATATGGCTGTCTTCGATTGGTGCGCCGCCCCAGCTTGCCTGACTAATCCAGGTATATCTTCCTGCCAGCGTAAGTCTTACTTTGTTTTGGAAAAATCCAAATTCATCCTGAATATATCCTGCAGCATAATCTGTATTCATTAATCCGCCTGCATTTTTTGCCCTGATGGAAAGCGGAGTGGTGTGATCAAAATTTGGCAGCCCGTTTGGCGGTGTACCATAATCTGGATTATAAACATTAAACGGATCATCTAAAGTATCCAGATCATGAGATTGTCCCCAATCTGCCGCATAATCTTTACTTCCTAAATCTACTCCGCCTAACACTTTATGAGAAACAGAACCTGTATTGAATTTTCCGTTTAAAAATATTTGTCCCAAATACATATTACTTTCAGCATCCCAGATTCCAACATTTCTAATAATATCTCCTGCTCCAATAGAAACATCCGGAGTATTGTCTCCGTCAGTATCAATATCAGCCGGGCCAACTAAACTTGGCCAGGAACTGTACCCTTGCTGAATATATTTAAAATAAGAGGTTTGAGCAGTAAGTTTCCAGTTATCATCAAATTTATGTTCGAAAGTGAGGTAACCGCTATGATCCTGAATGTTAGTATCAGGCAGTCCCGGCTGCGTCATTGTAAATCCTACCGGAAGTGTTGCATAGCCGCCAGATGCAGGTCCAAAGACATAAAAAGAACCAACTTCGGTCATATTTGCATATTGAAAATTATATTCTGCCGTAATTTTTGTTTTATCATCAATTTGATATGAAATAACCGGAGCAATTGAATAACGGTCATTGTGTTCAAAAGCACGGTGAGAACCTTTGTTTTGAGCCGCTCCGTTAAATCTGTACAGTAATTTTCCTTTCTTATCCAATTTTCCGTCCAAATCAAGACTTACTCTGTAAAAATCATAACTTCCGCCAATTGCACTGACTTCCGCTTTTGTAATTCCCGTAGGTTTTTTAGTAACGACATTATAAAGTCCGCTTGGATCTCCGCTGGAAAGCATAAATCCTGCCGGTCCTTTTACAAATTCAATATGATCAACAAAACTCATATCTTCAGTTAATGGTCCCCAAAAAGAAGAAACAACATTAAATCCGTTACGAAAAGCCTGGATTTGAGAACCACGCATTGTAATGTTAGTATACATATCTCCCCAGTGTTCTAAACGCACGGCACCACTTACATTACGAATAACTCCGTCACTCATACTAACAATCTGCTGGTCTTTTAGGGTCTGACCGCTTACGATTTGCACATTCTGCGGAATTTCTAGTACCGGAGTCTGAAGACGTAATGACAAAGAAGGTTTATCTTGTTTGTATTTGTTTTTGGTAATAACAACTTCATCAAGATCTTCCTGACTTTCAGAAAGCGAAAAGTTTTTTGTTGTAGTCTGTTTTGCATTTATTACGATTGAACTTTCAACGGGATGAATTCCAACTGCGCGCACACTAATTGTGTAAGAACCCGGTTTAACATTTTTAATTTCATACTGACCATTGTCGTTTGTAACAGCCGAATATTTTGTTCCTTTAAGAACAATAGAAACACCTGGTAATGGTTCGTTACTGCTTAAAGAAATCTTTCCGTTTACTTTTCCTGATTCCTGACTCATTGCATTTATGGAAGTCAAAAGAACCATTAAATAACAAACTTTCTTAATGATATTTATACTCATTTTAATACTATTTTAAGTTTTGTCCGGCAAAAGTAAATGCTATTGCCGGTCTTTCCAAATTATTTTTAATTATTCTAAATAAATATAATATATTAAGTTTATTTCGTGATATTTTTACACTTACAGGTTTAGAAACTTTCCGGGAAAGCAGATAATTAAAGGAAGTATACTTATCTTTAATCCGCAGAATAAATTTCCTTAACCAAAAAATAAATCCATGAATACCACAAAAACTATCAGAAAAGTTGCTATTGTAGGTTATAATCGAATTCCGTTTGCCAGAGCCAATACTGCTTATGCAGAAGTTGGAAACCAGCAAATGATGACCGCTGCCTTAAACGGACTCATTACTAAATATAATTTGAAAGGACAATTACTAGGTGAAGTTGCCGGAGGTGCTGTAATTAAACATTCGTATGATATGAACCTCATTAGGGAGTGTGTCATGAAAACCGAACTTGATCCTGCTACTCCTGCCTGCGACTTACAACAGGCCTGTGATACGGGAATTGAAAGTGCCGTATACATTGCAAACAAAATTGCGTTTGGACAAATAGAATCCGGAATTGCCGGAGGTGTAGATTCTATAAGTGATATGCCTATTGCCGTAAGCGAGAAACTTAGAAAAACGCTGCTAAAAGCCAGACAGGCAAAATCCTTAGGCGAAAAAATTAAGACATTTTTAAAATTGCGCCCAAAAGATTTTTCTCCATTAGTTCCAAGAAATGAAGAGTCGCAAACCGGACTTTCCATGGGCGGACATACTGAAATTACAGCAAAATATTATAATATTTCAAGAGAAGATCAGGATAATTTAGCACTTAAAAGTCATTTGAATATGGCAAAGGCCTATGATGAAGGTTTTTTTGATGATATGATTACACCTTTTAACGGACTTGATAAGGACAATAACTTAAGAAAAGACAGCAGTATTGAAAAGCTGTCCAAATTAAAACCGGCGTTTGATAAAACCAATGGAACCTTAACTGCCGGAAATTCTACACCTTTAACAGACGGAGCATCTTGTATTCTTTTAGCCAGTGAAGAATGGGCAAACGAACGCGGACTGCCAATTCTGGCTTACATTACTTTTGCAGAAATTGCTGCAATAGAATATGTCAAAAACCAACAAAATCTTTTATTGGCTCCCCTATTTGCTGCAAGCAGAATGCTTGAAAAGGCAGGTTTAAATCTGCAGGATTTTGATTATTATGAAATTCACGAAGCTTTTGCCGCACAAGTTCTGGCTACTTTAAAAATTTGGGAAAGTCCCGAACTTAGTGCCGAGTTAGGTTTGAAGAAAGCCCTTGGAACAATAGACCGCGAAAAACTAAATGTAAAAGGAAGCAGTTTAGCAGCTGCTCATCCATTTGCTGCTACGGGCGGAAGAATAATTGGCGTTATGGCAAAATTATTAAATGAAAAAGGTTCAGGCAGAGGATTTGTCTCCATTTGTGCTGCAGGCGGACAAGGCGTTACCATGATTATTGAAAAATAACATTTTTATCAAGGTTTAAAACTTTGACAAAGATTTCAGAATCTAAACTTTACGACAAACCCGACAGGTTTTAAAAACCTGTCGGGTTTGTTATTTAATAAATTGATTTTTTTATCTCAGCTTAAAAAGCAAATTCTTCTACAGAAGATAACGCTGTTGGTAAAGCATTTGCTGCAAAATCTGGTATTGCAGTTCCTTCAACACGAAAAGTGGTTACATCTGTCATACCCAAAAATCCCAAAACAGTTCTTAAATAAGACTCTGAGAAATCATAACTTTTGTACGGACCTTCAGAAAAAATAGCTCCGGATGCAATCGATAAATATACTTTTTTACCCGTTACCAATCCTTTTGCACCTTCCGGACTGTATTTAAAAGTCTTTCCTGCTCTTGCAACCTGATCAATCCATCCTTTTAAAACTGCAGGAATACCAAAGTTGTACAAAGGAACTCCTATGACAATAATATCCGATTCCAGCAGGGTTTTTATTGCTTCATCAGAATATTTCAATACTGCTGTTTGTTCTGGTGTATGTACATCTTCAGGCGTATAAACAGCATTAATATGCGAACCCGTTAAATAAGGCAGAGGTGTTTGAGTTAAATCAAGTGTCCGTACTTGAGTTTCAGGATCTGATGCTGTTAATTTTTCAATAACAGCATTCGATAATTGGTTACTAAACGAAGTATCTCCATTGGTACTGGTAATTATTCTTAGAATTTTTTGACTCATGATTGTATAATTTGTTTTATGATACAAACTTATCTACATTTGCTATCTCTTTTATAGTACTACCCTAAAGGATAGCGCTATCCTTGAAGATAGTAAAGCACTAATTATGGAAACAGCAGCAATAGAAACACAAAAAACAGACGAAAAAGATTGTAATCCAAAAGAATGCATGTCGGCTTTACTGCCTGTAAGAGATGCATTGGAAGTGTTAAGCGGAAGATGGAAACTGCCTATTTAATTACGCTGTCTGACCGGCCAAAACGTTTCAAAGAAATTTCTAAAGACATAAACGGAATTACGGATAAAATGCTTTCAAAAGAGCTTAAAGACCTTGAAATTAATAAACTGGTTATTAGAAGTGTTTATGATACTTTTCCGCCAACAGTAGAATATTCCAGAACAGAACATAGTAAGTCTTTAACCAATGTTATCATGGCCTTGAAAGACTGGGGAACTTTACATCGAAAAGAAATTATCGGGAAGTAAACAGCTGAAAAACAAAGTTTGGCAATTTAAATAGTGAATCTTCTAAATTCAATTTACGACTAAATCGTTATCGTAAAGAAATTTTACTAAACCTTATAATTATACAGAAAAAGATTAAATTTGGTTAACCCAAACCACTAAAATTCTGAATAATTATGAGAAAAAATCTACAATTTAAGATTAAAAAGCGATTCGGTTATTTATTAGCAGTCTTTGCTTTATTCATTTCATCAACATCCTATTCGCAATACATTACACAAAACCTTGCTCCTACATCGGTTATCAAAGAAGGACTTGCTCTGGAACAATCCTCTGACGGAAGAATTTTTATTGCAGAAAGAGGCGGTATTGTAAAAGTGTTTCAAAATAATACTGTATCGACTGTTTTTACTGTAGCAACAGTTACCGACAATGAACAAGGTTTACTCGGATTAACACTGCATCCTGACTTTGCTGCAAATGGTTATATCTATGTTTTTTATTCCATAAACGATGGAGTAATCAGGCATAGAATCGAAAGGATAAAAATCGACAACAACAATCAGGTAATAAGCAGACAGCAGATTTTGCTTTTAGAGCCTATTGGCGCCGGATTTCACAATGGCGGTGACTTAAAATTCTTTAACGGATATCTTTATGTAACTGTAGGTGACAGCCAGTTAAATACCAATTCTCAGGATTTGGATACTTATAAAGGAAAAATTCTTCGTATTACAGAAGACGGACTTCCTGCACCGGGTAATCCTTTTTACGGAAGCGGATCAGTACAAAGACAAAGCATCTGGGTTTACGGCTTTAGAAATCCGTGGAGATTAGTTGCTAATCCAACAGCCAATAAATTATTTGTTCTGGATGTTGGAACTTCCTGGGAAGAAGTAAACGAAATCAGTAATCCGGCCATTCGCAATTATGCCTGGGGACATCCGCAGGGAGGTGACGGAAAACAAACTGAAACCAATTTATTTACCAATCCAATTTTTACATACGCCACCGGAAGTATTGGAAATGCTTTAACAAACGGACTTCTTTATAATCCAGCAATATCACGTTATCCAAATCTACAGGGAAAATTTATAATAAAAGATTTTGTCCGAAATGCAATCCGCTGGTTTGATCCTAACATTGTCGATCCTGTTTCAACTGAATTTTATTCGGCACCACAGCAGCAGGCACTTGGGATGATGTTAGGGAATGACGGATACATTTATTACTGTGCTTACGGCAATAACGGTTCATTAATTAAACTGGATTATATCGAAACTGCCGCACCAACCATTGTTAATCATCCACTTTCTCAAACCATAATGGAAACCAATCCGGTAACTTTTACAGTTTCTGCAAGCGGAACTGGTTTAACATATCAATGGCAGTTTAATAACGTAGATATAAACGGAGCAACGGGAGCAAGTTATACAATTCCAAATGTTACAAATGCAAATGCCGGTTCTTATCGGGTAATTGTAACCAATACGGCAGGAAATATAACCAGCAATCCGGCAACATTAACTGTAACGCCATTTAGCAATGCGCCAACAGTTACCATTACGGCCCCTCTTCCAACCTTAAAATGGAATGCTGAGGATATAGTACATTTTGAAGCATCTGCAACAGATGTTGAAGACGGAACTTTACCTCCTAGCGCATTTTCATGGAGCATTGATCTTTTTCACGAAGATATTCCGGGAGCCGGGCATTCGCACCCTGGAGCAAGTCCGCAAGGCGTCCAATCAGGAAACTTTACGGCTTCTAACCAAGGAGAGAAAACACCAAATGTATGGTATAGATTTACCGTTAAAGTTACCGACAGCAATGGTTTAACCGCTGTAACTTTTGTTGATATCAAACCAAATTTAGTCGATGTTACCGCTGCAAGTTCTCCGGTTCCGCTTAATTTAGAATTCAATCAAAAACCTGTTACGGCACCATCAACAAAACAAGTGGTTGCAAATGCTGCTGTGCAAACGTTAAATGCTCCAACACCGCAATATATTGAAAATATCCGTTACGACTTCGATCACTGGAGTCAGGGCGGAGCAGCCAATCAAACCTTTAAGGCTCCTGCATCAGGAACAATTACTTATACTGCATTTTATACGGCAACAACGCTTCAAAACGAGCCATATCAGGGATTAATTGCTCAAATTCCGGGGCTAATTGAAGCAGAAAATTATGATGTTGGACCCGGTGCTTTTCTGGATAAAAACGGCGGAGGTGATAATACCTACAGACCCGGCGACGGCGTAGGAACTGAAGCCTGCAGCGAAGGAGGATTTAATCTTGCTTATGTCGCAAAAGATGAATGGCTAAAATACACTGCAAGGGTAAATACTACCGGAAATTATACGATCAATTTAAGAGTTGCAACACCTTATAATACCAGAAAATTACATCTGGAAGTTGACGGTGTAAACGTAACAGGAATTCTGGATATTCCAAACACAGGAGGTTTTCAGGCATGGCAGACAGTTGCTGTACCTAATATCGCTTTAACGCAGGGCAATCATGTTATTACGCTGTATTTTGATGAAAATGACATCAACGTAAACAAAATGGAATTTGTGTTAGCCGCAGCCGCAGCTCCTGTTGCCGATTTTGAGTTTACACCACAAATGGGATGCGTAAATGAAACCGTAACATTTACCTCTGTTTCCCTTGGCACAATTGATACTTACTCATGGAATTTTGGCGACAGTGCACAACCTGCATCTGCAGCCGGACCCGGACCGCATAGCGTAACTTATTCTGCAGAAGGAGATAAAGCAGTATCGCTTACCGTAACTAATTCAACAGGAAATAACACAAAAAATGTTACCTATATGGTTCATGACTGCCATCTTGGTGTTGAAAATCCAAATGCAGTATCAAATGAAATTGTCGTTTATCCAAATCCTTCCAAAGGAGTATTTCATTTATCAAAAGATCTGGAATGGACTGTTTATTCTGCTTCCGGAAGTAAAATTAAACAAGGCAGAGGAAATGTAATTTCAATCTCTGAACAGG
Source organism: Flavobacterium sp. Root901 (assembly GCF_001429765.1). Taxonomy (GTDB): domain Bacteria; phylum Bacteroidota; class Bacteroidia; order Flavobacteriales; family Flavobacteriaceae; genus Flavobacterium. The sequence goes on along the minus strand of NZ_LMJB01000006.1, from coordinate 473,173 downwards.
CAGCAGGAATTTATTTCCTAAAAACCAATACTGCCAGTAAAGCGATTTCGATTAGCAAACAATAATTTTATTTTATAATTTAAAACCCGGCAGATTTAGATCTGCCGGGTTTTTTATTTTTATGAAAATAACAATTTTGCTTTTATTTCCAACAAAAGAGTTTTCTCAGAAGAAATACTTTTCATTTTTGCGAATTATATTTGTAGTCAGCTATCCAAATCAACCACATAATTATGAAAAAAAGTTTAATCCTTATTTTATTATTGATTCCGTTTATTGGTTTTAAAATAACGGCTCAAAACAAAAAACCAAATCCAAAACCCAATATTGTGATTATCAATATGGACGATATGGGTTATGGAGATACTGAACCCTACGGAATGACCGGAATTGCAACTCCGCATTTTAATCAGGTGGCTCAGGAAGGAATGCGATTTACTAATTTTAATGCCGGCCAGGCTATTTGTACGGCATCAAGAGCTGCTTTACTAACGGGCTGTTATCCTAACCGAATAGGAATGTCGGGGGTTTTGCTTCCGGGCGACAAACGCGCTTTAAATCCGAAAGAAGAAACGATTGCTTCCCTTTTAAAAAAATCAGGATACAAAACTGCCAATTATGGAAAATGGCATTTAGGAAACGAAATGCCCTACTGGCCTACCAACTATGGCTTTGATGAGTTTTTCGGGATTCCGTATTCGCATGATGTGTGGCCCGTTGATTATGATGGTTATTCGCTTGTAACGGATCCGAAAGATATGCGTTCCGGCTTTCCTCCTCTTCCGTTAATCAGCAATACTACGGTTATTGACACGATAAAAAACATACAAGAAGCTTCTAAACTGACCACTCTTTTTACTGAAAAAGCAGTTTCTTTTATTAAAAAAAATAAAAAAGAGCCCTTTTTCTTATACCTTACACATCCGCTGCCGCACGCACCTTTGGCCGTTTCAGCTAAATTTAAAGGTAAAAGTGATTTAGGTTTGTTTGGTGATGTTATTATGGAAATTGACTGGTCTGTCGGAGAAATATTAAAAACATTAGAAAACGAAGGACTTACTAAAAATACCGTTTTAATTATAACAAGTGACAATGGCCCCTGGCTTGTTTTTGGTGACAATGCCGGTTCTTCCGGAGGATTTAGAGAAGGAAAATCAACTACTTGGGAAGGCGGCACACGTGTTCCTTTTTTAATTCGGTGGCCGGGTAAAATTGAAGGCGGAACAGTAAATAGTTCTCTTTTGACCAATATGGATTTACTGCCTACAATTGCCGATATTACCGGAGCTTCTTTACCTGAGAACAAAATTGACGGTTTAGATTTCCTTTCTCTGTTAACCGGAAAAACCAAGAAAGGCCCAAGAGATACTTTCTATTATTATTTTGGCACCGGAAGCAATAACCTCGAAGCTATTCGCTATAAACACTGGAAACTGGTTTTTCCGCATAAAGGCACAACTTACAATAAAAATTTACCCGGAAAAGATGGTTTACGAGGAAAAGGTGCAACAGCTGAAATTCCGCTCGCCTTGTATGATTTGGCACATGATCCGGGCGAAATTCGGGATGTTCAGGAATTATATCCTGAAATTGTATCTCAGATTCAAAAAATAGCCGAAACCGCCAGAGAAGATCTTGGAGATGATCTTACACAAAAAACAGGCAAAAATGTTCGTAAGCCGGCGAGTTATTGATTTTAGATTTTAGATTTTAGATTTTAGATTTTGTCATTTCTCCTTCGTCGAAATGACAAAATCTAAATCATTTTTTAATATTTAAAAAGATTAATCGCTTTCATCTTGGGTTAAACTAAATTCCGAATTGTCCTTTTAGTCAAAAAACTTTGCAATTTGCTATTCCTAATAATTTTTAGGAAGAAAAATTTAATGCTTTTTCATCTTTAAACTTAGACTTCCAGAACTTTTACACTTCGAAACCTCTAAATTTCTGCTGCTCTAAACCTTTGTTCCCTTATTAAAAAAATATCAGTAAAAAAAAGATTTAGTAATGTACAACTAAACATATTTTCAGTAGATTTATCACGTGATATCCCCCAAATCAATATCGTAAAGAATGGCTTACAATAACACAGAATTACTTAGATTTCTAGATGCTCAGAATAAATTGTATCTAACTGCTCTTGAAGAAATTAAAAAAGGTAAAAAAGAATCTCCGTGGATGTGGTTTATTTTTCCGCAGATTAAAGGAATGGGTTCGAGCGATACCTCCAGATTCTATGAAATTAAAAATGCCGATGAAGCAATTGCCTTTCTCGAGCATCCAATTTTAGGAAAACATCTTATTGAAATAACTGCTGAGTTAGTCAAAAAAGAAGAAGCTGACGTTGTCAATATATTTGGATCGCCTGATGTTGAAAAACTTCAGTCTTGTATGACGCTGTTTGCAAGTATCCAAAATACAGAGCCTGTTTTTCAGGAAGTACTGCACAAATATTTTGACGGATCATCTGATTTTCATACACTACAGCTTTTATACAGCAATCTTTAAAAATATGTAATTTTGGGTTTAAATTTATTGATGGAATAAAATCTATTTTAGTACTTTTAGCAAAAATTTAAAAATAAAACTGTTAAAAAACAGCCTCAAATTACATATAATGAAAAAATTGCTTCTGATAAGTATATTGATTATTGCTTGTTATGCTTTTAGAGAGATCGTTTACAAACCGTACATGTGGAAAAAAGCGATGAATACTCCCGAGCACAGATTGCAAATTGGAAGTTTCCTTTTTAGTAAACAAACAGGTTCTAATGGCAGCCAGAGCACACAGAATAATTATTTTGTTTTTAAAGTAATTGAAATAAACGGCGATTATGTACGGCTTTCGGTTATCAGGCAATTGTCTGAAAAAGGACAGCTTAAATCTTCTGACTTTTCAATGACTGAAGAAACATACCGAAGCTTAAAACAGAATATTAAAAAAACTACAATAACAGGAATTTTACGTGACGATTTGTATAAAGAAGGTGCAGATTACACGATAAACGATTATTTGCTAAACAAATATCCTTCGTTAAAAAAATCCCGTTTTTACTACGAAGAGCTTTCTAAAGCTGAAAAAAATATGCATTTCCCGACACAATATTTTACTCTGGTTTATTCTAAAGAGAAAATTATTGAGAAAAGAAAGCTGATTCCGTGGATCATCAATAATGACAGCAAACCTGAACTGGCAAAAAGCCTGTCTCAAAAAGTCAGCTTAATTCTTAATTAAAGTCTAACCTTCTATTTTATTTTAGATATATAAGATTTTAGGACAGCCTTGACATTTTTGTAAATGCGTGATTATGTTTAAAATGTCTTCTCTATAATTTTTGTTTTAAATTATTTGTTTTGAAACAAACTATATCGTAATATTGCTATATAAAATTTAAATAAAATGGGAGCTACTAAAACAGAACATTTTACAGCAAAACAAAATCAGATCGCCACCATAGCAAAAGCTTTGGGACATCCGGCAAGAATTGCCATTATCGAATATCTTTTAAAGGTAAACGAATGTATCTGCGGCGATATTGTAAATGAGCTTCCACTTGCCCAGCCTACCGTTTCCCAACATTTAAAAGAATTAAAAAACGCAGGTCTGATAAAAGGAAATATTGAAGGAAACGCGATTTGTTATTGTATTGATGAAACTGCTTTTGATATTTTAAATTCTTATTTTTCCAATATTATTGCCACAACCAAAGAGCAGAAATGCTGTTAAAACCTTTTTTTGACAAACTATATCGCAATATTGCATTATAACTATAAAACAAATAAAAATGAAACTATCAGAAATTAAAAAGATTCTTCCTGATTTAGAAAATACTGTATTCCAATTAGAGAACGGGACTTTTGTACCGGAAAATTTTCATGTTACTGAAATTGGGACAACAACCAAAAAGTTCATTGACTGCGGAGGTGTAATTCGTAATGAAAGCGTAATTAATTTTCAGTTGTGGAATGCAGAAGATTACGAACATAGACTGAAACCAACAAAACTTTTAAATATCATTAAATTATCTGAAGAAAAACTGAATATTGAAGATCTCGAAATTGAAGTTGAATATCAAAATGAAACGATAGGAAGATATGATTTGGCATTTAACGGAAATCATTTTGTATTAAAAAACAAGAATACAGCCTGTTTAGCTAATACTGCATGTGGTATTCCTTCACTAAATCTAACAGAGTTAAATCCGGACGAAAAAAATTCATGTCTTCCAAATTCCGGCTGTTGTTAATGGTGAAAGATAAATGGATTAAATACAAAAGAGCAATTATTATTACAACATCTGTTATAGTATTGCAGCTCATTTTTGGTTTTGAACCCAAGTTCTGCATTATCAATATCATTTGGTTACTCGTTTAAATTATGACAAAAAAAATTCTGGTACTCTGTACAGGCAACAGCTGCAGAAGCCAAATAGCAGAAGGTTATTTAAGATACTTTTTAGAAAGCAAAGCTGAAATTTACAGTGCGGGCGTAGAAATACACGGGGTAAATCCCAAAGCCATTATCACTATGAAAGAAGACGGCATTGACATTTCTAACCACACATCAAATCATATTGACGAATATCAAAATATCGATTTTGATTTTGTAATTACGGTATGTGATAATGCAAAAGAAAGATGTCCATTCTTTCCTTCCAAAGCACAAAAAATACATCAAAATTTTAATGACCCTGCAAAAGCAAATGGCACTGATGAAGAAATTTTGCAAGAGTTTAGAACAGTCAGACAAACTATTAAAGAGTTTTGCCAGCACTTTTCTAAAAACAATTTTGAATTTTAATTATAAAAAAATGCGATGGTTAAATTATTAATTCACCGCATTTTTTTTATTTATTAAAACTTCATTTTCTGAATTCGGACTGCATTTAAAATCGCTAATAGCGCCACACCAACATCGGCAAAAACCGCTTCCCACATTGTGGCAAGTCCGCCGGCACCAAGAATCAGCACAAAAGCTTTTACAACAAAAGCCAGCGTGATATTCTGCCATACAATCTTTTTGGTTTGTTTCCCAATATTTATTGCCATCGCAATTTTACTTGGTTTATCATCCTGAATCACAATATCGGCAGTTTCGATTGCGGCGTCGCTTCCTAAACCTCCCATCGCAATTCCTACAGTACTTAACGCAATTACGGGAGCATCGTTTACACCATCGCCTACAAAAGCTATAGTTTCGTTTTGAGCTTTAATTTCGTTTACTTTATTTACCTTATCTTCCGGAAGTAAGTCTCCAAAAGCTTTGGTTATCCCGAGTTTATCAGCCACAAACTGCACAACATTACTTTTGTCTCCGCTTAACATTGTCAATTTTACACCCAGTGCTTTCAATTTAGAAACCGTTTCCTGAGCATCATTCTTAATTTCATCGGCAATGGTCAGATACCCTGCAAATTTTCCGTTGTATGCAATTGCAATTGTCGTATAAACAATCGAACCCGGGTCAAGATCATAAGCGATATTAAATTTGTCAAGCAGTTTGAAATTACCAACATGAAGTTCTTTTCCGTCAATTAGGGCTTTTAATCCGTGACCTGAAATTTCTTCGACATTTTTTAATTCCACCGAAGAATCTACCGGACCTACATGATTGTGAATTGCAGTTGCAACAGGATGTGTGCTTTGACTTTCTAAAGCATTCACCAATTTCAGAATTTCATCTTTATCAAAATCGGGATTTATCATTACTTCCTGCACTTTAAAAACACCTTCGGTCATTGTTCCGGTTTTATCCATTACAACATTTTGGATAGTCGAAATACTGTCCAGAAAATTACTTCCTTTAAACAAAATTCCGTTTTTACTTGCAGCACCAATTCCGCCAAAATAACCCAGCGGAATGCTGATTACCAACGCGCATGGACACGAAATTACCAGAAATACCAAAGCTCTGTACAGCCAGTCGTTAAAAACATAATTATCGACAAAAAGCATTGGAACTAAACAAATCGCAATTGCGAGATAAACCACAATTGGCGTGTAAATTTTAGCAAATTTGCGAATAAACAGTTCAGCCGGTGCCTTTTTTGACGCTGCATTTTGAACTAATTCCAATATTTTCGAAAGTTTACTGTCGTTGTAAGCGGTAGTTACTTTTACCTGCGCAATCGTGTTTCCGTTTATCATTCCGGCAAGAACGGTTTGACCTTTCTTTTTTGTATCAGGTTTGCTTTCTCCTGTTAATGCTGCAGTATTAAATGAAGCAGAATCTGATAGTAATTCACCGTCCAGACCTAACTTTTCGCCCGCTTTGAGCTGAATAACAGCACCAATTTTAGCATCAACAGCTTTTACTTTTACAGCAATATTATTTTCTAAAATCGTTACCTCATCAGGACGCTGATCCAGCAGGGTTTTAATATTAGATTTTGCTTTGCTGACTGCCATTCCCTGAAATGTTTCTCCTATAGTATAAAATAACATTACGGCAACACCTTCCGGATATTCTCCAATTGCAAACGCACCTATTGTGGCAATACACATCAGAAAAAATTCTGAAAAAACATCTCCTTTTAGAATACTTTCATACGCTTCCCTCAAAACCGGAATCCCTACCGGAAGATAAGCAATAATATACCATGTAATTCTAACATAACCGTTAAACCATGTCTGCGGGAAATAATTATCAAAACCAATGGCAATAAGCATTAAAATAAAAGACAATATGGCCGGAAGAAACATTTTAAACAAACTTCCTTCTGCAATATGCTCGTGATCATGATCGTGTCCGTGGTCATGTCCATCGTTGTCAGCTTTTTCAGATTCGTCATGAGAACAGCAGGAAGATTTGTTTTTATTTTTGGTATGTTTTATTTCTTTATCTTGATGTATCATTATAGCATTTCAGGTTTAAAGTTTCAAGTTTGGATTATCTGAAACTTTGGTTAAAATATGTTTTAAATTTAATCAATTTATGGCAATTAAGCTGCAGTTATACTGGTTTTAATCTCTCAATCCGACAGCTGTCGCAATCTAAATTTCAAAATTTAAAAGTAAACCTAACACCTCAGCACCAAACAAAAAATCAATGTTCATGCTCTCCTCCGCCCTTCATTGCAGATAGCAGATAAAAAGCACCTTTTATAACAATTTTTTCATCGGGAGAAATTTTATCTACAAACTTAACTTCTGTAAAACCTAAATCTGTTGTACCGGGAATTACTTCAATCGCCTTAAAATGAATTTCTTTTTCTGTTGATTTTTCTTTTATTTTTTCTTTTGAATTTTCATTGGCATGCTCTTCTTCTTGTGCAAAAACAAAATATTTATCTGCATTTCGAACCACTGCATCTTTTGGCAGGGCCGGGACTGTTGCATTTACAATATTGATATTCGCAGAAACATACATTCCTGAAATCAGGTCTTTTGCATCTGCAGGATCAATCTTAGCGTGAACGGCAACCGTTTTACTTTCGTTGGAAAATGATTTATTGATTCCGAAAATCTTTCCTTTAATTGATTTATTGGACTGGTTGGTCAACACAAAATCAATAACCTGACCAATAGAAATCGAACCTAAATCTTTTTCATACACATTGAGATCTAAATGCATCTGGCTGTTATCAACCACTTCAAAAAGTGCTGTTCCGGTTTGTGCAAAAGCACCTTTGGCAATACTGATTTTCCCCACATAACCACTTATTGGCGCTGTAATCGGAACTAGTGAAGTATTTCCTTTTACAGAAACATGCAGAGCTTCCAGTTTATTTTTCGCCGCCTGTGCACGGGCTTTTTCGGCTGCTAATCTGGCTTTTACTTCCTGAAACGTTTTCCTCGGATTTACGTTTTCCTCACTTAGTGTTTTCTGTCGGTTGTATTCTAACTGCAGATATTCAACATTAGCTGCTGCTGAATGATAATCTTCCTGCATTTCAATTACTTCAAGGTTTTGAATCGTTGCCAAAACTTTTCCTTTCGTAACATATGTCCCTTCTAAAACATAAATATCCTTTACAGTACCGCCAATTAAGGTAGAAACCTCGGCGGAGTTTTGCGGCGGAACCGTAGTGTAGCCATTTGCTTTAATGATTTTATTGAGATTTCTTTCTTCTACAAATCCTGTTTCAATGCCAACGGTTTTGTATTGAGATTGGGTTAAAGTAACTTCTGTTGTCGATTTTTCTTCTTCCTGTGGCTCTTCAGCTTTCTTTTCATTACAGCTTGTTATAGTAAACGCAAGGATTGCGAAGATAAAATACAATCTTAAACTTTCGTTATATACATTTTTCATTTTAATTGTTTTTAATGGTTGGAAACTGAAGTTCAATCGCACTCTGATTATAGCTGTGTACTGCTTCTGCAAACTGTTTTTTAATATCAATAGCCTGATTTAAGAAACTGATGTACGACCAATAGCTCATATCGCCGTTGGCATAACTTTTCTGCGCCGTCTCAATAATCTGACTGGCATACTGCAGGCCTTCATTTTGATAATAATTGAGGTTTTTCTGCTGCTTTTTAAAGTTGTTCTCCAGTTCTTCCTTTTGCAGCTTCAAAATCATTTTATTTTTATCTAATGCCAATTGCGACTGCGAAATACTGATTTCCGAAGCTTTTGCTTTTGCTGTATTGACACCGCCAAATAACGGAATTTGTAATCCGGCTGTAAAACCCTGAAACAATGATTCGGTATTGATTGTTTGTGCAAAATAACCTAAACCTATCTTAGGTGTCCGCAGTGCTTTATGTGTTCCGGCTTCTTTTTGATAAACCGAAATCTGCTGCTGGTAATAATCGTTCAGCAAAGTCTCCGTTTTTGCATCCTGATTTTCCATAAACGGATATTGCAGCGAAGTTGTTTCATCCGGAATTATATTTTCATTTGTCTGAACAAAAAACTGAAGCTGTTTTTGGTAAATGGCCAAATCGTATGCTAATTGCTCTTTTTGCGTTTCGATTTCTTTTACTTTGGCTTTGGCACTAATCACTTCGATATTGCCGCTTTCTCCGGTTTTAAAACGCAGTTCGGCATTTCTTAAAAATTTAGTGTAAATCTCGTTTAATTCAGAATTCAGCTTTTGAATTGAGATTCCATACAAATATTGATAATAGGCCAAAGTCACTGCTTTTTCAAGTTCGTAAGAAGATAATGCTTTTCGTTTTTCGGCCAGCTTTGCGAGTTCTTCCTGCAATTGCCGATTGGCTTTTGTAACACTTCCCAGCGGAAAATATTGCTGTACAGAAACATTATGGTCAAAATCGGCACTATTAAATTGTCCGCCCTGATATTGGATTTGCAAAGGATCGGGCTGAAAAGCAGTTTTTTTCAAAACGGTCTGTTTCTGTATTTCCTTGTCGGCAATTTTTAAATCTATATTGTTAGATTTGGCAAGATCTATTGCTTTTTCCAGACTAATTGATTGTTGTGCCGAAAGAGCTGTACTTCCCAATAGAAATGTGCTTAACCACAATCCCGATAGTAATCGGAAACAATGTTTTTTCAATTGATTTTTATATATCGGATTTTTCATTTTTATTTTTCTTTATCCCTCGCAGATTCTGCTGATTGAGCAGTTTTTGATTTTAATTAATCTGCGGGAGAATTATTTTATAAGCAGCAATACGTTTTCTAATTATGTTCTTTTTGTTTAAATTTTTCCAGCAGTAAATACAAAATCGGCAATACGATTAAGGTCAATAAAGTCGCTGAGATTAAACCTCCAATAACAACAGTTGCTAAAGGTTTCTGTACTTCTGCACCGCCGCTTGTAGATAATGCCATTGGCAAAAATCCCAAAGAAGCAACGGCTGCAGTCATCAAAACAGGACGCAGTCTCGTCCTGGTTCCAACTAAAACCCTTTGCAGCGGATTTTCAATTCCTTCAGATTTTAATTGGTTGAAATACGAAATCAGGACAATTCCGTTGAGTACGGCAATTCCAAATAAAGCGATGAACCCAATTCCGGCTGAAATACTAAACGGCATTCCTCTCAGCGAAAGCGCAAATACGCCTCCAATTGCAGATAACGGGATTGCAGTAAAAATTAAAAGCGCTTGTTTATAACTCTTAAACGTAAAATAAAGCAAAATTAAAATCAGGCTTAAAGCAATGGGCAATGCAATCGAAAGTCGTTTTGATGCTTCAATTAAATTTTCGAATTGGCCGCCATAAGTCACATAATAACCCGCAGGAAGTTTATAATTTTTATCGAGTTTCTGCTGAATTTCCTCAACAACGGTTTTAATATCCCTTCCGCGAACGTTTAGGCCAACGGTAATTCTGCGTTTTCCATCTTCACGGACAATCTGCACCGGACCCTGCTCGTATTCAACTATTGCGACCTGTGATAGCGGCACCTGCTGGCCATTTGGCAGCGGAATAAACAAATTGCTCACATCTGTAATATCAGTGCGATAATCCTGATTCATGCGGACTACCACATCAAACCGTTTGCTTTCTTCATAAATTTTTCCGGCACTTTCTCCCGCAAAAGAAGAACGGATAATCTGATTTATATCAGAAATATTCAATCCGTATAAGGCAATTTTATTGTAGTCGTATTTTACTGTAATTTGAGGCAGGCCTGTTATTTTATCCGCTTTTAAATCGCCTATTCCTTCGATACTTTTTATTTTCGAAATTAATTCTGATGCTTTTGAATCCAGGATTTCCAGATCATCCCCAAAAATTTTAATTGCAATATCACTTCGGGTTCCTGTCATTAATTCATTAAAACGCATTTGTATAGGCTGGGAAATTTCAATATTAACACCCGGAATCACTTCCATCTCTTCTTTCATGGCATTTGCCAGTTCTTCCCAATTATCATATTTCTTCCTCCATTCTTTTTTGTCTTTCAAAACAATAATTAAATCGCCGCTTTCAATGGGCATCGGATCGGTTGGAATTTCACCGCTTCCTATTTTGGTCACAATTGTTTTTATTTCAGGAAATTCAGCTTTTAAAATTTTTTCAAATCTGGTAGTCGTCTGAACGGTCTGCGAAAGCGAACTTCCTGTCATAATAGAAGCGTTTATGGCCAGATCACCTTCTTCGATTGTTGGAATAAACTCGCCTCCCATATTTTGGAAAACGATTAATCCCAAAGCAAATAATCCGAGCGAAATCCCCAAAACTGCTTTTTTACAGGCTAAGGCTTTATTTAAAAACGGCAGATATAAATTTTCAAGCCAAAGCATCATTCTGTCACTGAAATTTTCTTTGTGTTCTGTTTTCTTCGAAAGAAATAAAGCACTCATTACGGGTATGTAAGTCAGTGAAAGTATGAAAGCCCCAATAACTGCAAAACCAACTGTCATTGCCATTGGTTTAAACATTTTTCCTTCGGTTCCTATTAAAGCTAAAATGGGAAGATAAACGATTAGGATAATAATTTCTCCAAAAGCGGCGCTATTCCTGATTTTGGAAGCCGAATTGTAGATTTCAACATCCATTTCCTGCTGCGAAAGTTCTTTTTTTTGTTTGAGTTTTTGCAGATGATGCATCGAAGCTTCTACAATGATAACAGCGCCGTCGACAATGATTCCGAAATCTATCGCGCCTAAGCTCATAAGGTTTCCGCTTACGCCAAAGGCATTCATTAAAATAATAGCAAACAACATCGCAAGCGGAATTACCGAAGCTACGATTAAGCCCGCACGAAGGTTTCCAAGAAATAAAATCAGAACAAAAATGACGATTAACGCTCCTTCCAGTAAGTTTTTTGTAACCGTTCCTACCGCATTATCGACCAGTTTCCCTCTGTCGATAAAAGCTTCTGCAGCAACACCTTCGGGCAGACTTTTATTAATCTGCTCCATTCTCGCTTTGATTCGGTGTACAACGGCACTCGAATTTTCTCCTTTCAGCATTAAAACTAAACCGGAAACGATTTCTCCTTTACCATCTTTTGTCGAAGCACCGTAACGCAGCGCCACGCCTTCGCGCACCTCAGCAACATCACGAACGAGAACCGGAGAACCGTTTCTGTTTTTAACCACAACATTACCAAGGTCTTTGACTCCTTTTGCCATTCCGACACCGCGAATGAAATATGCATATTGATCTTTTTCAATATAAGCGCCTCCGGTATTTTGATTGTTCTTTTCAAGGGCATCAAAAATTTCGGTAATCGTTACGCCTAAGCTGTTTAACGTGTTGGGATTTACGGCAATTTCGTATTGTTTTAATTTTCCGCCCCACGTACTTACTTCGGCCACACCTTTAATTCCCTGCAGCTGCGGAATAATAATCCAATCCTGAATCGTTCTTAATTTTACTGCATCGTATTTGTTTTCGAAACCTTTTTTGGCATAAACATCATATTGATATATTTCTCCCAATCCGGTTGTAATGGGAGCCAGTTCCGGAGATCCCGCATAATCAGGAATGTTTTCTTCGGCTTGTTTTAAGCGTTGAAATATTTGTTCTCGAGCCCAGTAAATATCAACATTGTCTTCAAAAACAACGGTAACGACAGATAACCCAAATCGGGAAATACTGCGGAGTTCTATAATATCCGGCACCGTTTTTACAGCCTGCTCAAGCGGATAAGTTATTAATTGTTCTACCTCCTGACTTGCCAGAGTTGGTGCCGTTGTAATAATCTGAACCTGATTATTGGTAACGTCCGGCAGGGCATCGAGCGGTAATTGTTTAAGCGAATAGCTTCCCCAGGCTATTAAAACAAGGGTAAATAAGAGTATAACGAATTTGTTCCGTATACTAAACTGAATGATTTTATCTAACATTTGAATATATAATGACGTGAGAAATTAGGCAGAAATTGCCCTTATCTGTGGAAAGTCCACAACTCTCTAATCCGATTCTGATAATTATCGGATTGAAATCATTATATTATTTGAGGCGGCTGCCAGATACTTCCGTAGAAATTGGAAGTAAACACTGAATTATAACTTGGTAAAGGAATTGAAATTTTAGTATAGGCTGCAGGAAATTCATAAGCTGCAGAGATCTGGTAACTTAAAACTTGTGCACCGCAGCAGTTACAAGCGCAAAACGGCGAACACAAATCATTGTCTTTGTCATGCGAATGATTTGTTTCTGATGAATACTGGGCTGTTTTATGCATAGCGCTATTGACTTCCATATCTGCACAGGGCATATTTGAAAGTGCCATCAGGTAAATTGACAAGATTATAGCGATCCATTTCATGACTGTAAAAATAATACTTTTATTTTTTCTTTTAAAAAAATATTGTAACACACTCATTTTAAATGCTTTTATCCAAAAATAAATTAAAACAAAAGAAATTTTTAGTTAACTTTAACACTAATTAACGTATAATATATCCCTCTCCTTCCTTTTTTTATACTCCGCTAAGAACAAAAAACAAGCCGAAATTCTCCCAATAAATTAGTGCATATCTATTTCAAGCAGTTTTATTTTAATCAATTAATACTCAAATCTATGAAATGTAAAAAACTAATATCAGCCTTTTTTTTATTATTTAGTATTCCGTTTTTCGCACAGGTTTATACTGATAAAATTGTTGGGCAAAAAAATCAGCAGTTAAAAGACAGCCTCAAAGTCGTAGAATATTCATATGCACTTCCTATTTGGGGAGAAAAAGTTGCCCAGAAAGGATATAAACTTCCTTATTCAGCGGGATTATCTGTAAATTACTTTTGGCAGGATTCTGAAATTACTATCAATACGCTGGAAGTTGGTTTTAATAATGGCCCCATGTACAACTTAGATGAAATTGTTCGTTTTGACAAATCTTCTGTTGAAGCCGGTGCGCTTACTATTCGTCCAGACATCTGGCTTCTTCCCTTTTTGAATATTTACGGAGTCTTTGGAAAAGCCAATACTTCGACCAAAATCAATGCCGGAATATGGATTCCGGATGCCGATAATAATTGGTCGCAGGCAGCATCATTCAGCACCAAGGCAAATTTTAATGCCACCACTTTTGGTTTTGGTATGACACCAACAATTGGAATTGGCGGAGGCTGGCTCGCACTCGATATGAATATGGCCTGGACGGATATCAGCTCACTCGACAAACCTGCATTTTCTTATGTTTTTGGTCCCAGACTGGGCAAAACTTTTAAGTTTAATAAAACAGATCAAAATATAGCATTTTGGGTGGGCGGATTCAGAGTTCATATTTCTGGTGATACAAATGGAAACATTCCGCTTTCGGATATTTTTGATCTGACTACAGCACAAAGCAAAGTAGATTCAGGTCTCGCAAAAGTATCTGAAAATCAGGAAAAAGTAGATACATGGTGGAACAGTTTAACTCCGGCCCAGCAAAATAATCCTGTAAATGTGACAAAGCATAATACAGCCAACCGCGCACTGGAAAGAGCCGGAACTTTTTTAACCACTTTAGACGGCGCTTTGAGTACGGCAGATCAGTCTACAATTCAGTATTCTTTGCAAAAAGCGCCAAAAGATATGTGGAATTTCATTGTGGGATCTCAATTTCAGTACAACAAACATATTATGTTTAGAGTTGAAGCTGGTTTTCTGGGAAGCCGTACACAGTTTTTAGGCGGACTTCAATATCGTTTTGGATTGTAAACCTCGTTATATGAAAAAAGTCTTTCTACTATTTGCCGTATTTTTTTGTGTTCAGCAGGTGAAATCTCAGGTTTTGATTTCTTTGATTTTTGGAGACAAACTCAATTCCCCATTTTTAGAATTTGGTCTGGAAGGCGGTATTAATCTTTCTGATATTTCGAACATGGAAAGTTCAGGAACTAATCCCGGTTTTAATCTTGGTTTTTATTTTGATATGCGGTCAAGGAAAAATCCGTCCTGGATGATCAATACCGGAGTAATTGTAAAATCGCCAATGGGTGCACGCCATATTCCGATGTATTCTTTAGAAGATGAAAATCTGGATAACACTTTTGCGGGCGGAACTGTCGACCGCGAGATCCGGTATTTTAATGTTCCCATTTTAATTAAATATCAGTTTAAGAACAGGATTTTTCTTAAAGCAGGACCCCAGCTTGGACTTTTAGCTTCGGCATTTGATCAGTTTAAAAATGAGGTTAAGGATAATGATGTTGTTTATAAAAAGAAAATAAAAGATCAAATACATGTTATAGATGCCGGTATTGCTTTTGGAACCGGATATCATATGAATGTTGGCAGCGGATTAAATATTACGATTCAGTATTATTACGGTTTGGTTCCTGTTATGAAAGGTGACGGACCCAATGTGTACAACAGATCTTTATATTTTACGGCCGGAATCCCGATTGGTAAAGGAAAAGCTGCACAGCGCCGTGCCGAAGAAGATGCTGAAATGAATAAGGTTATCCTTCCGGAAGAGGAAGCTCCAAAACCTAAAAACTAAATCGAAGTATTTATTGAATTCAGTAATACTAATATTTCTTCATTGTCTAAGACATAGTCCGGTTTTGTAAACAAGATGGCATTGTTGGGCATAAAAGGCATATCTGCCGAAAGCGGATTTTGAACTACAATTGTTCCACCTGCAGCCTGAATGGCTTTTAAACCTTCTGTTCCATCAGAATTTGATCCGGAAAATAAAATACCGACTAATGAAGTTCCGTAAACTTCTGCTGCAGATTCAAAAGAAACATCAATACTTGGACGGCTGTAATTAATTTTCTCTGAAATATCCAGCGCCAGTGTGTCGTCTTTTTCAAATAATAAATGGTAATTTGAAGGTGCAACATATACAAAACCGGGTTTAAGAACGGTTTTATCTTCTATAGCTTTTACCGGAATGGCTGACTTTAAAGTAATCAGTTCTTCTAACGTCTGATCATCTGTGCTTTTGCGGTGTACAACTATAACAATCGCAAAATTATGTAAATGTATTAATCCCGGTAAAATCTGCATTAAAGCATTTAAGCTCCCTGCAGATCCTCCTATCATAACTAATCTGCAGTTTGATATTATCTTATTTTTCTCCATATTTTCTCTTTTTCATACTGTTTGTATTTCCCCGGAGAAATTGAATATTTTATAGTTTCTTTTGTACCTAATGCCAAAAAACCTAAAACAGCTAAACTTTCATCAAATAAATTAATAACCCTTTTTTGAAGTTGATTGTCAAAATAAATTAAAACATTGCGGCACAAAATCATATCAAATTCATTAAATGATGTATCTGAAACTAAATTATGCTGTGAATATACCATTTTTTGAGACAGCTCTTCGTTGAACTTCGCAATACCGTAATTGGCAGTATAGTAACTGGAAAAATCTTCCTGTCCGCCTGCATCACGATAGTTTTGCGAGTATTCTTTCATCATTCTCAACGGAAAAATTCCTTTTTTGGCTGTTTCTAAAACTGTGGCATTAATATCTGTTGCATAAATTAAAGATTTATGCAAAAGGCCTGCTTCTTTAAGCATAATGGCCATTGAATATACTTCTTCGCCTGTAGAACAGCCTGCATGCCATAACCTGATAAACGGTTTTGTTCCCAGTAATGGCAGAATTTCATTTCGCAAAATGCTGTAAAAAGACGGATCGCGAAACATTTCGGTAACATTTACCGTAATTTCGTCGACCATTCTTTTATAGTATTCAGCATCAGTACGAACTCTCGAAAGAAATTCATGAAAATGGGTAAATCCATCTAACTGATATACTCTATAAACACGTCTTTTTAGCGATGCTCTCGAATAACTGCTGAAATCAAAACCATAATATTCATAAACCTCATTGATAAGTGTTTCCAGTTCAATATCCTCAATCATAATTCATTCAAATTTTGCTTAAAATAAGCAGTAACTTATCAACATCTACCGGTTTTGAAATATAATCATCTGCTCCTGCTTCTAAACATTTCTCCCTATCGCCTGTCATGGCCTGCGCCGTTATAGCGATGACAAAAAGTGATTTTCTTGAAGGAATCGCTTTTATAAGCGGAATTGCATCGTATCCATCCATTTCGGGCATCATCATGTCCAGTAAAACTGCGTCGATCTTTTCGTCTGACTTTAATAACTTTAAAGCTTCTTCGGCACTTGTACAAGACAAACAATCGTATGATTTGACACGCAATGTATGTTCTAATGCGAAAATATTCCTGGAATCGTCATCTACAATTAAAAGTCGTTTCTTACTCATTTAATTTTATTTTATCAGATCTGACTATCATAAAATGGTCAAAATCTTCGTTGAAATCTTTTATTTTAAACCTTATCGTAAAGCCAAACACGCAGTAAGGATAACAGCTGGTCAACATCTACCGGTTTTGTAATATAATCTGAAGCTCCCGCCTTAATGCATTTTTCCCTGTCGCCTGTCATTGCTTTTGCTGTTACGGCGATTACCGGTAAATTTAAAAACTTAGAATTGGCACGTATCTTTTCGGCTGTTTCATAACCGTCCATATGCGGCATCATCATATCCAGCAAGACAATATCTGTATCCGGATTTTCTTCTAAAACCTTAATAGCATCATTTCCGTCAAAAGCTGTAACGATCGTCATTTTAAACACTTCCAAAGCTTTTGTCAGCGAATAAATGTTACGAACATCATCATCTACAATCAGTACTTTTTTGTCGTGCAGAATATTGTTCAGTAAATTTAGTTTTTTGTGTCCTTCTTTTGTGTCTTTTCCTTCCTTTCTGTCTTCTACTAAATGCAGGAATAAAGAAACTTCATCTAACATTCTTTGGTAAGAATGGGCCGTTTTTACAATAATAGAATCGGCATATTTCTTAATTTTCACTTCTTCCTTAATCGACAAACTTTTTCCTGTAAAAACAATTACCGGAAGTTTTCCTAAACCTGGATTTTTCTTTACACCATCCAGAATTTGATACGCCTGTTTGTCCGGAATTCCCATATCGAGAATAACACAGTCAACTTCTGACTTGTTTAAAGCCTGAATTCCTTCAGAAACTTCACTTTTTATTTCAGAATTAATATTATAAGTTTCTAAGAAAAAAGCCAGCGCCTTTGCATGTTTTGGATTATCCTCTATAATTAAAACTTTTTGTGCTTCTTTATTAATGATGTGTTCGATTCTCAAAAATACATCCGGAATTTTTTCAAAAGCAACCGGTTTATCTAAGAAATCGACAGCTCCCTTTAATAAACTTTCCTGTTTCAATTTATGCGATGACATAATGTGCACCGGAATATGTTTTGTTTCGGCATGATTTTTTAATTCTTCCAAAACTTCCCAGCCGCTCTTCACCGGAAGTTCAATATCCAGCAGAACTCCAACCGGTTTATACAGAAGTGTAAAGTTCAAGGCATAATCACCGCGTACGGAAACAATTCCTTTATATCCTTTATTTCTTGTAAATGCTAAAAGTGATTTTGCAAAATTAAGGTCGTCTTCGACAATCAAAATTACTTTATCTCCTTCTTTAATAGTATCTCTGTCATCATCAATTTCATCCGGAATGGTCGGGCTGATGTATTTTTTTACCGGTGCATCAGGATCTTTTTCGGTTTCTAATTCAACAAAATCTGTTGGTGGAATTTTATCCACATTTACTTTATTAAGCGCAGATCCGTATATCGGCAGACAAAGTGTAAAAGTACTGCCTTCATTAACTTTGCTGTGCAGGATAATCTCTCCTTTAAGTAATTTTGCCAGTTCCCTGCTGATAGAAAGTCCCAAACCTGTTCCTCCGTATTTACGTTTTGTAGAACCATCAGCTTGCTGGAATGCCTCAAAAATAAGCGGCTGTTTTTCTAACGGAATTCCAATTCCGGTATCTTTTACTATAAAGCAGATAATTTTATCATCGTCTGTATTGATTTTGATTTCGAGCGTAACTTTTCCTTTTTCTGTAAATTTAATAGCATTAGAAATCAGGTTTTTCAAAATTTGCTCTAAACGCATTTTATCGGTTTTGATAACAATTGGAGCATCTTTGGCAATAATTTCAAATTCAATTCCTTTTTCTTTTGCCACCAGATTAAACAGATTCCAAAGTGTGTTGGTAATCTCTTTTGTTGAAATATCCAAAAATTCAAGCTCCATTTTTCCGGCTTCAATTTTAGATAAATCCAGAATTTCATCAATTAACCCTAATAAACTATTTCCTGAACTTTGAATAACTTTCGCAAACTCGACTTCTTCATTGTTCATGCTTTTATTATTATTTTCAGATAATAATCGGCTTAAAAGAAGAATAGAATTAAGAGGTGTTCTTAATTCATGCGACATATTGGCCAGGAACTCCGATTTGTAACGGGTTGTCAATTCAAGAGCTTCCGATTTTTTCTGAATTTCATTGTTTTTTTCTTCCAGTAAAACACTTCTTTCAGAAAGTTCTTCATTGGTTTGTTCCAATTCTTCCTGCTGTACCCTTAATTCTTCTTCAGAAGCCTGTAGTTTTTCAGTCTGCGCTTCCAATTCTGCATTAATGGCTTCAAGTTCGCTGTGCTGTGTCTGAAGCTCTTCAGACTGAGATTTCGTTTCTTCTAATAATTCTAAAACTCTTTTACGGTTTTGAGTCGATTTGATCGCAATACCGATATTATTGGAAACTGATTTTAAAAACTCCAGATGCAATTCAGAAAAGCCATAAATACTAGCTAATTCTACTGCACCTTCTACTTTTGTATCCAGTAACGGAACTGCTACAATATGAGTTGGTTTGATTTGGCCTAACGCATAATTGATCTGGATATCATCCGGAGATAATGTTTTTAATTCTAATATTTTTCCGGAAGCAATTGCCTGACCAATCAAGCCTTCGCCTTTCTGGATTCGTTCGCGGTTTTTACTTGGTATATAACTGTATCCTCCGGAAGAAATAAGTTCATTATCTTCTATAACATACAAAACCCCTGCATTACTGTTGGTATACTGGCATAAAAACTCGATAACATCTTTTGAAAGTTTGTTGAGCGATTTATCCCCAAGCATTACATTATTTAATTCGGCAATACCGGTTTGAAGCCATTCTTTCTGCGAAAGCAGTTCAAAAGAGCTTTTAAGAGAAATTCCCATACTGTTTAGCGATTCTCCAACACTTCCAAGAGCATCTGCTTTTGTATCGTCTACGCGAATGTCATAATTTCCGTTAGATATATTACTTGCAATTGAACTTATTACTTCAATTCTCTGGGCCGTTTCAATATCTTTTTTCTCCAGTTCGCGCTGCAATGCAGAACGTTCGTTGTAATCTTTCAGGATTCTCAATAAGAAAACTATCGAAATTATAAAAGCAATGAAAAACGCAACAATAATTAAAACTAAACTATAAGTACCGTAACGGTCTGAATTGCCGTTGCGCTCCGCCAGAAGATTTTGCTCTGTAGTCTCGATTTTTTTAATAAGTGCACGTAATTCCGTCATCATCGCACGCCCTTCGTTTAAGTCGAATATAAGCGCATCTTTTCCAAGACGTTTTTTTACAATTTGATTATTTAAGTACTTAAAAAAGCCGGAACGTTTTGTTTTTAATTCTGAAAGCTGCCTTTGCTGAGAAGCATTATCTATTGTTAATTCTTCTACTTTTTCAAAAAAACTGTTCGATTTTGCTTCTGAGTCATTGTACCGTTCTATAAACTGATCATCTCCCGTTATCAAGTAACCACGCATGCTGGTTTGTGCTTCTGTAATAAGCGATGCGCCTTCATTTAAATTGTAAATAACTTCCTGGGTATGATTTACCCACGAATTACTTTTTAATAAACTTTTGATGCTTATAAACGAAGCAACAGAACTAATAGTCAGTACCAGTAATGAAACTAATGAACTAATTAGCAGATTTCTTTTAAAGTTACCATTCATGTTTTTAGATTGTATTTATTCGTATTTTAAGGGAAGAATAATAATAAAGCTTGCGCCTTTGCCTACCTGGCTTTTTGCGGTAATTAACCCGTTGTGTTTTTCTATGATTTTTTTAGCGATTGCCAGACCAATTCCCGTTCCTTCGTAAGACTGACGGTCATTTAAACTCTGGAAAATAATAAAGATCCGGTCCAGATAAACTTCATCAAAACCAATTCCGTTATCTTTTACAATAATTCTGCAGTATTTCCCTTCCGGGGAAGTTGGACTGTCAAATGATTTATCGACAATGAGTTCTGAAATGATTTCGATTACAGGAGGTTCGTTTGTGCCTGAAAATTTAAGGGCATTTCCAATCAGATTCTGGAATACCTGCCTCAGCTGACTCGGAATACTGTCGATTGTAGGAAGTTCTGTTGTTTTTACAATGGCATTTTTTCTTTCAATTAAATAATCAAAATCAGAAAGTACTTCCTGCAAAACAACATTTAAGTCTGTAACTTCAGGTTTAACCTGAGCTGATAATCTGGAATAAGCAAGAAGATCCGTAATCAGTGTCTGCATTCTTTCTGCCGACTTTATCGTTCTGTCAACATAATCAATGCCTTTTTCATCTTCTTTTAAATAATGCTCTTTGATTATTTTGATAAAAATCTGGATTTTCCGTATCGGCTCGTTCAAATCGTGCGAAACTACCCAGGCAAATTGCTGTAGTTCGTGATTTTTCATCTCTAATTCTTCGTTTTTCAGAACCAGTTCTTTGGTTCTTTCCGCGATTTTAATTTCGAGATTGTCCTGTGCTTCTTTTCTAATTTTAATTTCCTGGGAAAGAAGATCTTTTATTCCTTTTAATTCGTTTTGCTGTTCGTAAATTTTAATGAAGGTTTTTACCTTAAGCATCAGCAAATCAGTATCAACCGGTTTGGTAATATATTCTACGGCGCCGGTTTCGTAGCCTTTAAAAATATATTTCTTTTCAATATTTAAAGCAGAAAGGAAAATTACCGGAATATCTTTAGTTCTTTTATTTCCAGAAAGGATTTTAACTACTTCAAAGCCGTCAAGTCCAGGCATTTGAACGTCCATAATAATAAGACAGTAATTGGTTTTTAATATCTTTTTAAGCGCTTCTTCGCCTGACTCGGCTGTATCTACATCAATATTGTGCAATTCTAATGTTTTCTTTAAGGCAATAATATTTGCCTTGATATCATCTACAATTAATACCATACTGTAGTGGGGAATAAAGCGTTAAAGAATTAAAAAAATATTTGAAAAACTCATTTTCAGGCCTATCATTTTGTACATCTGATACTATACAAAAGGCAGTCAAAACTTCCAAATTTAAAAATTAAAAGAAGAATCGACTTTTATTCAAAAGTAAAATCGTTACATAATTCCCATGTTAAAAATTAACTTCTACTAAATCAATGATTCATATTTTGAATAAAAATTTCCTAAATGTTAAAAAACCAGAAAAACTATAGCTATTTTCTTTCTTTTTAATTTATTTAAACTTTTTTGAGGTAATCTTAAATTTATTACAGCCGGCATTTTATCTCCAATTGGGTTAATTTTAATAATGAAGATTAAAACCACATACCATGAAAAAGCCGAAAAAATTCCCTGAACAAAAACAGGAACTTCCGGGACATGAATATAAAATGAATCCAGAACCGGAAATTATTAGAGAAAATTATACAGGAAGCGGAAAACTTTTAGGTAAAACCGCATTTATAACAGGCGGCGACAGCGGAATTGGCAGAAGTGCTGCTGTACATTTTGCCCGTGAGGGCGCCAATATTGCGATTGTCTATTTTAAAGAAGACAAGGACGCAAAAGAAACTAAGGAAATGATTGAGAAAGAAGGCCAGCAGTGCCTGCTCATAAGCGGTGACTTAAAGGATGAAAAATTCTGTAAGGCGGCCATCAAAAAATGTATTGCAGCTTTTAAAACCATCAATGTTTTGGTAAACAATGCCGCTATCCAGTTTCCGGAAACCGAATTGGAAAAAATTACTTCGGCTCAGTTGCACAAAACGTTTGAAACCAATATTTACCCGTATTTCTACATTACAAAAGCGGCGCTTCCGTATTTAAAAGAAGGTGATTCTATTATCAATACAAGTTCTGTAACTGCTTATCGCGGAAGTGAACATTTAATCGATTATTCGAGCACAAAAGGCGCTATTGTTAGTTTTACCAGATCATTGTCGACTATACTGGCCAAAAGAAAAATCAGGGTAAACGGCGTTGCTCCGGGACCAATCTGGACACCTTTGATTGTGGCGACTTTTGACAAGATTTCAGATTTTGGAAAAGACAACCCAATGGAAAGAGCCGGACAGCCATCAGAAGTTGGACCTGCGTACGTTTTTTTAGCGTGCGAAGACAGCAGTTATATTACAGGTCAATTTATTCATATCAATGGAGGTGAATTAATTGGCGGATAAAAAAAATTAGCATCAAAACATCATAAACTTAGCATCTTAAAAAAAATGAACTACATAGACATCATAGGATTATTTGCAGGAGCCTGCGTTACGTTATCGACAATTCCACAGATTATGAAAGTCTGGAAAACCAGGAAAGTAAAAGATATTTCGCTAAAAACTTTCAGCATCCTGACTTTTGGAATCGCAGTCTGGGTTATTTATGGAATTTTAAAAGAAGACCTTCCTATCATCATTACCAACAGTGTTTCTTTATGCTTAAATCTTACTATGGTTTATTTTATAATTTATTATGAGAAGGAGTAATTTTTTAAGTTGCTGAGATTCTAAGATACTAAGCTAATGAGCTAAAATAAAAAAACAGCTTCTATAAGAAAAGCTGTTTTTTTCGTAATAGTAGTGTTAATATATAATGCTTGTCAGCTAGCTAATTTTTGATTGTATGGTTTAAGTGAGAAATGATATTTTGTTCTAAAAAGTCTTGCTGCCGCAAGCATTTCAGAGAAATTCATAGTTGAAATTCGTTTAATTTCATTTATTGGTTTCATAGCAAGATTAACAACAGGATCAAATGTTCTCAGGTAATTAAAGCTGTGCTGCTCTACTTCTATTTGTATAATATTTCTTAAAATACTTTTTTTAAGAAGCGTACCCACAATCCCTTTTTGCGGAACTGTTTTAAACTCTTGTATCTTTTCCAATATTCTTGGATTTGCTTTTCCAACATACATGTAATTGCCTGAATAGTTCGTAAAACGCTGTTTTACCTGCGAAACTAATTCGGTATTTTTATATTCTGAAGTCGGCATTGCCAATAAACTAAACTGAATGCGTTTATGACTTTCAAAATATAAAACACTGTTGATTACTGAAGAATTACTCAAAACAGCTGACTGATTTTTGCTCAACACTTTTCTTTCTCCATTTGCGCCAAAACTATGGCTGATATTTCCGTTTTCGCAATAAGCAAAAAAGACCGGTGCTGTTTTAAATGACTCGATACTAAGGCTGACCTCCTGATGAAACTCAAGATCAAAATGCATAAATAAAACTTTGTCGTCAAATTTGGTTCCTTTTATAGAACCTTTTGTCCATTTTGATTTTATTTCCAAATTATATTCATCGTCGTTAGAAGTAAGCTCACCGCTAAAACTATCTTTTAAGTCGTTAAAAACGGCATCAAATCCTCCAGTATTTATGTAAAGTTTTTTCATTTGCTTTGGTTTATTAGAAAAGTAGTTTGTATTTAATTGGTACAAAAACAACTTTTAGTTTTTTACTCATTTTCTATAACCCAAATTTCGTACTAATTGCAAATCAAAATCTTATACAATTACCATCAGAAATTTCATAATTTTTAGTTTCGTGTTTTGAAAGGCTTTAAGGATTAAAAGGTCAAATTTTGATGTTTTTTGAGGTACAAAGGAAAACCTTTACCTCTTTAAAAAGAAAAAACAGCTGCTCCAGAATAAATCTGGAACAACTGCTCCTCAGCAAAATAAAAATACTTATCTATTTTATTTTATGTAAGTTCACTGATATCAGCATTTTTTGAATAATTATTTTTCGGTATATCCTTAAAAAATTCTGCTTCTTCCAAATCAGCTGTCGGGCCATATCCTAATAAATAGGTTCCCTTTTCCTGATCTTTTGTTTCGATAATATATAAAATTGACATATCATCCGGATCGCTCATGCCTTCATAACGATGATGCGCTACAATATAGATTTCATCCGGCTGGTAAGCATATTTAGTTTCTGAATCAATCAGGCATCCATTTTCGAATAAATAATTCTTTGTATAGCCCTGGTCCTGATATTTTTTTATATAGTCGGTTTCGTGTTTTTGCTCTTTTTTCATGATTTCACTGATTTAGATTAGTTGATAATCTTTGTTAATTCAAATTTCACCATTAATATCAATGAAAATTAACTCTATTAATTTTAATGTTAGCTCATTCAAAAAAGGAAAAAAAAATCAAAAATTATTTTTATAATTTTAAAACTTAAAGCAAACAGACTTAGAAAATGCTATATTTATTTAGTTAAAATTTATTGTTTCAAACAAACAAAACATTTTATTAATGAACAATACAAATCAGGATTTCCTGGCAAAAGGAGGCGAAATGGGCGAATTAATACGCGCCAAAGACTGGAGTACAACTCCTGTAGGGTCTGTTGACACATGGCCGCAGAGTCTTCGTACTACTTTGGGAATCCTTTTAAATTCAAAATTCCCAATGTTTTTGTTTTGGGGACCTGAACATGTTTGTTTTTACAATGATGCTTATCGCCCAAGCCTTGGAAATGATGGAAAACATCCTGGGATTTTAGGACATAAAGGTGCTGAATTCTGGCCGGAAATCTGGGATTTCATTGGTCCTCTTATTAATCAGGTTATGACAGAAGGCGAAGCCACATGGCACGAAGACTTACTGCTGCCTATTTACAGAAACGGAAAAATGGAAGATGTGTACTGGACTTTCAGCTACAGTCCCGTAACTAATGATGACGACCAGATTGCCGGTGTCCTGGTGATCTGCAATGAAACGACCGATAAAGTAAATATTAGGAAAAAACTGGAAGAAAGCAACGAAAGATTCAGAAATAATATTCTGCAGGCACCAAATGCAATGTGCATTTTGAGAGGAAGTGACTTTGTGGTAGAAATTGCAAATGACTCCATGCTCGAAATTTGGGAACGCAAGGAACACGAAGTGCTCCATAAACCTATTTTTCAATCGCTTCCGGAGGCTTCTGGTCAGGGCTTAGAAGAGATTTTGTTGAATGTTTATACAACCGGAAAAAGATTTACTGCCAACGAACTGCCCGTAAAACTTACCAGAAAAGGCAAAATCGTAAATACTTTTATAAATGTTACTTATGAGGCTTTCAAAGAGCCGGACGGAACAATTTCCGGTATTGTAGCTATTGCAAACGATGTTACGCTTCAGGTAATAGCGCGCACTGCGATTGAAGAAAGCGAAAAACGTTTTAAAAATATTGTCAGGCAGGTGCCGCTTGGAATTGCGATTCTGAAAGGGTCAGATCTGAAGGTCGAAATGGTTAATGAAACATACTTGCAAATTGTAGATAAAACCGAAGAACAAACGCTTCACAAATCGGTTTTTGAATATTTGCCTGAAGCCAGAGAAACGGTTGAGCCGCTGCTTCTTCAGGTGTATGAAAACGGAGTTCCTTATTTTTCAAACGAACTTCCGGTTACCTTAAACCGATATGGAAAACAGGAAGATTGCTATTTCAATTTGGTTTTTCACCCGTTACGAGAAGAAAATAATATTGTAACCGGCGTAATTGTCGTAGGTTATGAAGTGACCGAAGCCGTAAAAACAAGATATTATCTGGCTGAAAGTGAAAAAGCTTTTAGAAATCTTGTCATGCAGTCGCCAATTGCCATGACTATTTTTAAAGGAAAAGATTATATTATTGAACTGGCCAATACCAGTATGCAGAAAGATATATGGCAGAAGGAACTCAGTGAAACTATTGGAAAACCCGCTTTTGAAGTATTTCCTGAGCTTTTGGATCAAAAATATGCGAAATTGCTTGATGATGTATTATACAATGGGAAAACTATTCGTGAAAGTGAATCTATTGCTTATATTAAAATTAAGGGAAAATTAGAAAAGTTTTATTTCGATTTCCAGTTTACTCCTTTGTATGAGAAAAATGGCGAAATTTCGTCGGTTATGATTACCATAAGCAATGTTACGGAGAAAGTTGATGCCCGTAAAAAAGTGGAGGATGCTGAGGAAAGAGCACGTCTGGCTTCTGAAATTGCCGAAATTGTAACCTGGGATCTTAATATTCCAACGCAGGAATTAATTTATTCTGATAATCTGCCAGCGCTTTTCGGCCTTCCAAAAAACATAAAAATCTCGCGTCCGCAAGTGCTGTCACGAATTGTACCTGATGATTTTGATACCATTTTAAAAGCTTATCAGACTGCTTTAAAAACGAATATTTACAAATATGAAGCGCGCATTATAAAACCGGACGACAGTATTGCATGGATTCGGGTGCACGGAAAAATATTTTTTGACGAATTAAAAAATCCTGTCAAAATGCTGGGAACTGTAATGGATATTACAGATGAAAAAAACAGACAGGATATTTTAATGAAAAGCGAAAAAAAATTCCGCGTCCTGGCAGACTCAATGCCGCAGTTTGTGTGGACCAGCGATGCTATGGGAAACCTGGATTATTTCAATCAGTCTCTTTATGATTACTGCGGCATTACAAAAGCCGATGTTGATCAAAACGGATGGCTGCAGGTAATACACCCTGATGACCGCGAAGAGAATATTAACAGCTGGATGCAAGCCGTAAAAACCGGAAATGAGTTTTTATTTGAGCACCGTTTCCTCCGCCATGATGGTGAATACCGCTGGCAGTTCAGCCGTGCAATTCCGCAGCGTGATCCTGAAGGAAAGATTCAAATGTGGGTAGGTACAAGTTCTGATATTCAGGATCAAAAGAATTTCACAAACCAGTTAGAGAAGCAAGTTCATGACCGCACGGAAGAACTGGAACTTAAAAACCGCGACCTGATTAATATGAATATTGAGCTGCAGTCTTTTGCTTATATTTCGAGTCATGATTTACAGGAACCACTTCGTAAAATTCAGACCTTTGCGAGTCGTTTAGCAGAGCTGGACGAGCAGAATATTTCATCAAAAGCAAAATCATATTTAGAAAGAATTGAGGTTTCTGCCAAAAGAATGCAGACTCTTATTCAGGATCTTCTAACCTATTCCAGAACAAATTCTGCCGAAAGGATTTTTGTAAAAACCAATTTAGACGAAATTGTAGAAGAAGTTTTAATGGATTTTTCTGAGCGTATTGAAGAAAAGCATGCTGTTATTGAACTTCATCCTTTGGGAGAAGGAATCGTAATGCCGTTTCAGTTTAGACAGCTGCTTCATAATCTGATTGGAAATGCATTAAAGTTTACCCGCAAAGATATTCCGCCGCATATCA
The DNA here is from genome assembly GCF_001429765.1 of Flavobacterium sp. Root901. Classification (GTDB taxonomy): domain Bacteria; phylum Bacteroidota; class Bacteroidia; order Flavobacteriales; family Flavobacteriaceae; genus Flavobacterium. The sequence goes on along the minus strand of NZ_LMJB01000006.1, from coordinate 445,032 downwards.
AGATTAAAGCACGGCGCGTAATCGGAAAAAAACTTAATTTTAAAGTCAATTATCCGGAAAAAATATACTTCTGTTTAAGCATTTCTGATAATGGAATTGGTTTTGAAGATGAGTACAACGAACGAATTTTTGAAGTTTTCCAGAGGTTAAACACAGAAAGCGAATTCTCCGGAACTGGTATTGGCCTGGCAATCGTTAAAAAAATTGTTGAAAACCACAAAGGGGTTATAAAAGCAAAAAGTAAAAAAGACGAAGGCGCAACTTTTAAGATTTTCCTTCCCGAGTTATAAAAAAAACACCAGACTCATTTAAGTCCGGTGCTTTATTTTATTAGAGTTTGTATACAAAACTTTTTCTGTCAGGAACAAACTCTTTCCAGTTTATGGTCAGCGAATGTTCAATCGATTTTATAATATCTTTCATCAATACAGGTTTGGTAATGAAATAATTCGCTCCCAGTGCCATACACTTTTCAATAATGCTCGGTTCATTTGACGTAGAAAAAATAATTACTGGAATATCGCTTTTTTCTTTAGAACCTTTTAGTTCGTTTAAAACATCAAAACCATTTTTTCCAGGCATATTTAAATCTAAAAAAATTACGTTTGGGGTTGGCGGAGGATTATTAACAGCATTTAAGAGCTTTTCTCCTCCTGAGTAAGTCTGCAGATTAACTTTTAATGATAATGCCTCTACAGCGTCTGTAAATATGCTTAAATCGTCTTCATCATCATCTGTGTAGAATATTGTCCACTCCTTCATACGTTTTTTTTGGATAAATCTGTTTGTTCAAAGATAGTTTAAATTAAATGAATTTTGACGATTTGTTTAAAAATTCTCACAATTGTGTTAATTGAAATAAAATAATTTAAAAGCATAATTCTGTAAGTCATTTTGAAGGCAAAAATCTCAATTTTGTTATACAAGTGGTAATCACTTTCAAATCAAAATATTAAATATAAAAATTATAAAGCCATGGGAGATCATAAAGACCTTACAGACGTATTAGCTGCTGACAAAATCAAAGAATTAGCAGAAAACATAAAAACATGCATGTTTTGCACTTACAACAGCGACAGACTTCAGTCACGCCCAATGTCTGTTCAAAAAGTAGACGATTTAGGACGACTTTGGTTCTTATCGGATCGAAACAGCAGTCAGAATGCTGAAATTACACTGAATCCGCAGGTAGAATTATTTTTTTCTGAACCGCATGATAAATTCCTGACCCTGCACGGGACAGCCACTATTTCTTACGACAGGGAAACGATTAAAGAATTATACGATCCTATTGTAAAAGTATGGATGCCGGGCGGAGAAGACGATCCAAATTTGAGCGTTATTACCGTAACTCCTGAAGACGGATATTACTGGAACAACAAACACGGCAAAATGGTTGCCATTGCAAAAATGACGGCTGCTTATGTAACAGGTAAAGTTATGGATGATGGTATTGAAGGGAATTTGAAACTTTAAAATTACCCTCATTTTATATTATTTCAGCTGAAACGAGAAACCGCACTAGTATATCAAAAGATTGGAAACTTCTTTAAAGATTTACTAGTGCGGTTTCTCGTTTTAGTACAAACGACAAAATTTTATCTTAAAAATTGTATTCAGCTAAATGAGCTTTTTCAATTCCAAAGCATTTAGAATTCCTGCTTCGCTTGCTGTGTTATTAAAATACACAAATCCTGATTTTAAATTAGTTGCCTCTTTTATCTGAAGTAATTCTTCAGGTGAATAACTAGAGTAAAACATATTTGGAACTCCGTGGAGACGAATATAAATTAGGGGAAAATCTTTAAAAATTGTTTGCGGAAGCTGCGGATGACTCACACTGCAAAATGTAATGTTATTTTCCATAAAAGCGTCCCAAACTTCCTGATTCCACCAGGATACATGGCGAAATTCAACTACATTTTTAAATTTTAAATCCAAACTGCCTATTATTTGTTTCAATCTTTCGGAGGTAAAAGAATAACTCGGCGGGAATTGAAATAACACGCAGGCTAGTTTTTCATTTAAACCCATTTCGCAGATAGTATAAAATTCTGAAAGCAGGTTTTCGCAGTCTGAAAATCTTTTAATATGGGTAATTTCTTTTGGTGCTTTTACAGAAAAAAGAAAGTTTTCCGGTGCCTTATTGTACCAGTTTGTAAAGATTCTAAGGGTTGGAAACTTATAAAAGCTTCCGTTGAACTCATACGTGCTAAAGTACTGGCAATAAAACTCAAACCATTGCGAGTATGTCAGATTGTCAGGGTAGAATATTCCCTTCCAGTAGCGATTATTATAACTTGAACATCCTATTAAAATTTCATCTTTCATTTGTGAAGCTGTTGACAGTTAGTACAGAAAAAACTTCGGCGGTTTTTCTTCCCTGTTGGTTCTTTTATCATCGGCAGATTACATCTTTTGCATTCCTTTTTTGAATAAGCAAGCCAATGTTTTTTAAGTTCAAATTTCTTTTTCCAGTACAAAAATTCAAAACTGTAAATAGAACATTCGGCAATAATTTCATCAATTTTTTCCGGCGGAATTTTTCCCACCAATGATTCCGGATGAATATAACATCGGTATAAAACTTCATTTTTAATGATATTCCCTACTCCTGAAAATATATTTTGGTCCAAAACTGCATCACAGATCATTTCATCCGGAATTTTATCCAGACTTACTTTTGCCTTTTTAGGATTCCAGTTTTCATTTAAAACATCTTCGCTCCAGTCATAATATTGCTTTATAGAACCTTCTAAAATCTTTACAGAACAAGTATAAAAGTTAATTTCACCATTGGAAAATCCTAAATGCAACCTTGGTGCAGTTTCTTTTTTTTCGTTGATTCTGTAAGTTCCAAACATCATTAAATGGATTTTTACCGTAAAATCTTCAAAACAAATTAAAAAATGCTTTCCCCAGGTTTTAAAAGACAAAATTGTTTTATCTCTCAAACGTTCCAGATCAATACTGGAGTTCCCGGAAACATCAATTACTTTTTTTCCCGCAAAATGCTGGACTTCTTCTTTTAAAATTAATATAGACGGACCTTCGGGCATAACTTTTCTTTTAAATTTTTAATGAAAAAAAGTGCAGTCTTTAAGAACTGCACTTTTTTTTTGATATTTTAAATCTTATTCTGCTTCAGCAGCTTCAAGATTAACAGCGTTTACAGCTACTTCTGTGAGTAATTTGTCTGCACCTTTTTCTTCGTCAAGTGTCTCCTCCAATAAAGCTGCCGCTTCTTCATATCCTAAAGTTTCAGCAAATTGTCTCAGAGTTCCGTAAGTCGCAATTTCATAGTGTTCGATTTTCTGACTCGCAGCGATGATTCCCGCGTCACGAACAACACCAATTTCAGTTTCTTCAAGAATTCCTTTTCCTTCTTCGATTAAACCTTCCATAGCATCGCATTTTTTTGCGGTTGCTTTTTTACCAATAAGGTCAAAAACTTTTTCCAGGCGTGATACATGTTCTTCAGTTTCAACTAAATGGTTGTTAATAGCATCGATTAATTCTGCTGAAGTGGCGTTTTTAGCCATTGTCGGTAATGCTTTTGTCAAGGCTTTCTCTGCCCAGTAAATATCTTTAAGACTATCTTCAAATAACTCTGATAATCCTGCCGCAGCATTAGATTTTGGTTTTGTCACTCCTCTTTTTACAGTTTCTTTTGATTTTGTCTCCTTCGTACTATTTGTAGTTTTCATGGTAATAATTTTTATGATTAATATTTCATAAAATTACTTTTCCTGATCCCAAGAGAGGTTATAAGATTTAGCGTTTAAATTTCATTCTAAACATCTGTTAATTATACAATTAGATTAAGTAATTCTATAAGAAAATCTTTCGGTTTCAGAATTAGATTTGTATATGTAAAATATTTAAAACAGACATTATGGACACCACAGATAACAGAAATGGCGCTTTTCCGAAAGATCCGGGAAGCCCATCTTCAGACAGAAATACGGTTATGAACGAGGAACTTTATGATTTAAATACCAGAGAAACTCAAAGCAGCCGCGCAGAAGACGCAGAACGCGGTTATACGGTTCGAAATGGCCATAACCCGGACATACCTAATCCAGACGAGAGATCGGGCGTTTACGACGACGATTTGGATGATTTAGATGATGATTTTCACAAAGACAGAGATCTGGAAAGCAGCAACGATGACATTTACGAAGTTGTTTTAGAAGAAGATGATGCCCGCGATGAAGATTACGACGACGATGACGATGAATATATCGAAGAAGATTTAGACGATAATGTGGATTTGGATGAAGATCTTGAAAATGATGAATTCGATAATCCGTCTGATACTTTTGAAAACGACTTTAGTGAGACGGAAGATGATCTTGAAGACATCGACGATGAAGAAGACGAAGAAGATGTAGACAACAATTATATCGAAGATGATGTTCAGGAAGATGACGATTACAACGAAGAAGATAAAAGAAGATTATAATTTTTTATAAGCCAAAATAAAAAGGGCGTTAAGTAAAAACTTAACGCCCTTTTTATGTGATTTATACTAGTCGCCTATTTTTTCCAAAGCCGGAATATCATCCATTTTTTGAAGACGTTCTACAAGTCCTTCCTTAGCTTCTGCTAATTCTTTTTCGGCTTTGCCTAATTCTTCGTACCATTTCTCTTTTTCAAATTCTGAACTTTCAATTTTACGCATTATTTCATAAATTTCGCCTTCGGCTTCCATTACTTTTAAGCGTTTATAATAAGTTAAACTTTCGGTCATGTGAGCCAGCGCAATCATGGCAGTCAGAAAAGGGTGGTTGTTTGTTACATTAACATCTCTGATTTTTCCGTGCTCCAGTTCTACTTTTAAGGCAAAAGCAAATTCTTCCATATTAAAATCGGCATATTTGCTTTCCGGATTCAGATAAGCTTTAATCGCTTCAACATTATCCATTGTCGAAAGATCAACCTCTGTATCTGTGGTTTCCAATAAATCTTTATACACCACATTTGCTATAGCTCTGGCCTCTCCCACTGTAGGATCGTTATCGGGATTTTCAAAATCTCTTGTCGACCAATCCCAGTTTTCAGGATGTACAGGCTTAATGTATTTTTCGCAAAAATCTGTTACATCGTTTTTCAAACTCACCATTTCGTCCTGCCTTTTAATATAAACGTCCTGATAAGCACCGCTTTTAGTTCCCATAGTTTTTATTGTTTTAAAAAGTAAACGACACATTTACCGAAATATATGTGTCGTTTTTAATTTGTTATTATTTTACTGAATTCCAGTGTTAAACACTTCTTCTTCCGCTTATTAGCGAAATAATAAATAACACTAAGAAAATAAAAAATAAAATTTTTGCTATACTAGCGGCTCCGGCAGCAATTCCGCCAAAACCAAATATCCCCGCAATGATTGCCAGAATAATAAATATGACTGTCCAACGTAACATAATAATTGATTTTTAGTTAATACTGATTTTTGTTTGTTTAAACGTTTGCTTTTGAAAAGAGATGCAGTAACTCTTATGTTTTACAGCAGACTAACCTGATAATTCTGGATCAGTTCTGCAAAGGCACTTTCGCTTCTTGAAAAGTACTTTTTTGTGCTTCGGCTCTTCTTTACTTTATCAAAATACTGCTGAATCGATCCGTCTTCATAAGTTGTAACCAACAAAGGATGAACATAATAATTCTTGCAGACTGTTCTGGTATTTCCAAGCGCTTCTGCCGTGGCATCATAAGCCAGGACAATATTTTTTTTGATTTCTTTTTCATCAGAGGTAACTCCAAGTTCCATCAGATTTTCAAAGAATATGATGGATGCGGCCCAGGTTCTGAAATCTTTGGCGCTAAAATATTCGCCCGAAATTGCGTGCAGATATTGATTGACCATGTGACTATCTAAAACCTTTCTTTCGCCGTTTTTATCGTAATATTTAAAAACTTCCCAGCCCGGAATTTCCTCGCAGCGGCTGACCAGCTTTATTAATTGTTTGTTTCTGGTTGTAATCGTGTGCTGTTTCCCTTTTTTTCCGATAAATTCAAATCGGAGGGTATTTTTATTGATATTGATGTGTCTTTTTCGTAAAGTCGAAAGTCCGTATGATTTATTGTCTTTGGCATATTTTTCATTTCCAATTCGAATATGGGTTTCTTCCATCAAACGAATCACCAGTGCAATTACTTTTTCTTTCGTCCATTCTTTTTGTTCCAGATCAATATCGACTTGTTTTCTTATGGAAGGAAGTTTTTGTCCGAATTCTGCAATTTTATAAAACTTGGTTTGATTTCGAATTAAATTCCACTTAGGATGGTATCGATATTGTTTCCTGTTTTTTACATCAAGGCCGACCGCCTGCAAATGTCCGTTTGATAAATCGGTAATTTTTACATTTACCCAAGCCGGCGGAAGAACGAGGCTGTTAAAACGTTTTATTTCACTCTTTTGCTTAATACAACGTCCGTTTTTTTTATATATAAAACCATCTTCTCCCTGGCATCTTTCAATTGGTAAATTTTGATTGTTTACATAAACTAATTCTAATTTCTCCAACACCAAATGTGGTGTTTTAATTAGCTGAGTCATTAGTTTTTGAGTTTTGGCAGTATTCATGGTATTATAATTTATTTACAGCAGATTGCACAGATTCAAAAAGATTTCTTTCTTCATTAATTCACCAGCGTAACCAGATGAACCTGTGCAATCTGCGGCACTATTTTAGTTATTTCTTAAAGATTTTATCAAACTTTTTTTATTCATATAAGAACGTCCTGAAACACCTACTTTTTTGGCTTGTTCATAAAGTTCTCCTTTTGTCCATTCTTCATAAGGCTTTGCTTTTCCGCCTTTTTCTCCTGAATCTGGCGTATTGGCAATACGCGCTGATTTTTCTTTACTATATCCTTTTTTTACTAAGGCTTCGTATTGTGCTTCGTTTTTAATTCTTGGATCCGGCATAACATAAAAATTAAGATTAATAATTAGTTGTAAGGTTATTTCAAAGTTCCCAAAAAGAAAGATTTTTCCGTTATACAATTTTTGTTATTCCTTTCATAATTAGGGTTATGAGTTAACTGCTAATTACTCATGCGAATTGCAAAAAAATCCCATTCGTTGTCGAATGGGATTTTTAGTTAATGATATAATTTAAAAATTTTGATATTTAAACCTAAAAAAGTCTATAACAATAATAAATCAATCCGTAAAAGTCTTAATGTATGCATATGATATTTTACCCGATCCATTATTAAAAATATTAATTTCATTTATACCTTCTATATCTTTCCATCTTATTAGATTTTGTGGATTACTAAACTCTGGTCTGGTGATAGGAATTCCAAATATTTGTATATTTTCTTCTGTAAAATCATACTCTGATAAGTTATTAATGGTTATCCAATCAGCTTTTCCTTTAATAAATATAATTTCATATTTATCTTTTTGATAATAAGCCTTTTCACATGGTTCTTTTTTGCATGGGGTGCTACTTTCAGTAAATGGTTCAACTTTATCAGATTTACCAAGAATCTTATCTACTTCTATTTTACTTTTCCCTGTAATTTTTTTAACATCAACAACAACTTGTATTTCAGGAGCTGGATTTTTTATTACTGTAGGTTGATTATCATTTTTTTTGTTGTTACAAGAAAGTAAACCTATAATAATTAGTGAGAATAAAATTTTCTTCATTTGACTGTTTTTTTAAGTGTATAATTTTGAAAAAGACAAATATTAAATATTATAATTAAACTTTTTTATGGAAATCCACAATGAAGCAAATTAGTAACAAGTATACTAATAAATTAAAATTAGAGAATACATATTTATACTCGTTTATAATACAGCATCCAAATCATATAACAATCTCTAAAAATCCTGTAAGTCATTCTTACAACTTCTCGATAATTTTACATCATAACATTTAAACTATAAAATCATGAAAAAGATATTATTAGCCAGTAAAGCAATTTTAGGAGCGGGAATTATTATTTTATCGCTTAACTCTTGCAAAAATGAAACAAAACAAGAGGATCCGAAAGAAGTTGCAGAAGATGCTAATGAAGCAAAGTTTGACTCAGTTGACAACAAAGAAGATGATTCGGAGTTTTTAGTAGATCAGGCTGAAATTAATTTAGCTGAAATCGAAATTGGAAAACTGGCGCAGCAAAAAGGAACTAATGCAGAAGTGAAAAATTTTGGTAAAATGCTTGTTGATGAGCATACTAAAGCTGCATCTGAAGTTAGTGCTTTAGCAAAAGCGAAAAACTTTACACTGCCTACTTCTCTTACCGAAGAAGGTCAGGATGAATATAAAAAATTAAATGAAAAATCAGGTCTTGATTTTGACAAAAAATTCACTGATATGATGATAGACGGCCACGAAAAAGCAATTGACAAACTTCAAAAAGCTGCTAAAGATGCACATGATGAAGATGTCAGAACCTGGGCAACTAACAATATTGCGGGTTTAACTTCACATTTAGAACATGCTAAAATGCTGAAACAAAATCTAGACAAAAAGTAAAATAAATTTAATTGGTTATTATTTATTTTTAAGAAACCCCTCAAGAGTTGAATTGCTTGAGGGGTTTTATTTTTTTTAAAGATGCTGAGATGCTAAGTTTCTGAGTTTGTCTTAGCATCTCAGAAACTTAGCATCTTATTTTAAAGAAGCCATATCAATTACAAAACGATATTTTACATCTCCTTTTAATAATCTTTCGTAGGCGTCGTTTACATCATTTACGCCAATAATTTCGATATCTGCCCTGATATTGTGTTCTGCACAGAAATCCAGCATTTCCTGAGTTTCGGCGATTCCGCCAATAGCTGATCCGGCGAAACTTCTTCTTCCTAAAATAAGTGTAAAAGCCGCTACAGGAAGAGGATCCATTGGTGCACCAACCAACGTTAAGGTTCAGTCTACTTTTAGTAAGTTTAAATACGAATCAATATTGTGATCTGCAGAAACACAGTCTAAAATAAAATTCAAGCTTCTGGCATACTGCGCCATCTGATTTTCATCTGTAGACAAAACAACCTCATCTGCTCCTAAGCGTTTTGCATCTTCAGTTTTAGATAGCGAAGTAGTAAAAACCACAACATGGGCGCCCATGGCTTTTGCCAATTTAATTCCCATATGCCCCAAACCGCCAATACCAACGATTCCAACTTTTTGTCCGGGACCAACTTTCCAGTGTTTCAAAGGAGAATAAGTCGTGATTCCGGCACAAAGTAAAGGTGCAACTCCCGCAAGATCAAGTTGATCTGAAATATGCAAAACATAATTTTCATCTACAACAATGCTTTGAGAATAACCGCCAAAAGTATGGGTTCCTAAATGTTTGTCCGGAGAATTAAATGTAAGGACACTTCCCTGATCACAAAATTGTTCTAAATCGTTTTTGCAATGCTCACATTCTCTGCAGGAATCCACCATACACCCTACACCAGCAAATTCTCCAACTTTAAATTTTTTAACGTGATCGCCTACTTTTACAATTCGCCCCACAATTTCATGTCCGGGAACAATTGGATAAAGAGTGCCGCGCCATTCATTTCTGGCCGAATGAAGATCAGAATGGCAGATTCCACAGTATAAAATTTCAATTTCAACATCGTGCGCCTGTACAGCGCGACGCTGAATATCTAATGGTTTCAACGGAGCTTCAGCAGCTTCTGTACCAAAGGCTTTTACGTTTTTTGTTTCCATAAAATAAGTTTTTGTTTAGTTTTTTTGTTTCAGGTTTGAAGTTTCAGGTTTGAAGTTTCAGGTTTCAAAACTTAGCATCTTAGAAACTCAGCGCCTTAGCATCTTAGCACCTTATCTGCTGCTCAAAAGAAAATATTCTCCATCGGTTACTTTTTCTAACCAGGTTCCATGGCCTTTATCAATTTCTGTGATAATGGCAACATAAGAGAACTTATCAAATGGAGTTGCTCCATACCAATGTTCTACTCCCGGCAGAATCGTAACTACCTCATCTTTAAGCAGTATGCGTGCTGCACTTCCTCTTTCCTGATAATACCCTACTCCATCTTTTGCAATAAGCATGTGCAGACTTGCATTACTATGCCAATTGCTTCTTGCGCAAGGTTCAAAAGTAACTTCCTTAATAACAGTATTTTCAGGATGAATATCACTGCTTTGTTTCTTATAGGAAACGTCGCCCGTCATATATGCACTAGGGACTTTTCCTTCTTCGATAACGGCTGAATAATTTGTTGACATAAATTTAGTTATTTTTTTGAGATTTACTTTGTTTGAAATTACATAATATGACTCAACAGTATCAGAATCAGTAACCTAAATTTAAAAAGCTAGAATCCGCTTTATGAAGTAATTATTTAGTTTTTAAAAACTGATAAATGATTAACACTGTAATTTCAGAAGCAAAATTAGGACAGAAGTCCTTTTGAAAAATAACAATATTCAAACAAAAAATTATGAAATTGAAACAATTTAAGATCTTAACGATTTTGGGACCGTTCCCGTTAGTCTTTTAAAGTAATTATTAAAATAACTCGGATATTCAAATCCAAGCGAATATCCAATATCCGAAATACTCCAGTCTGTATGCTGCAATAGTGCTTTTGCTTCGCTGATAATTCTCTCTGTAATGTGCGCCGTCGTTGGTTTTCCCGTAACTTCTTTTACAGAACGGTTTAAATGATTTACATGTACTGCCAGACTTTGCGCATAATCCTGAGGCGTTTTTAAAGTCAGGGGCTCGCTTTTAGTTTCAATTGGAAACTGCCTTTCTAATAATTCTAAAAATAAAGAAGTAATTCTCGAAGAAGCATTTTTAGGTTTAAAGAAATTTTCTGTGGGCTGCATCTTCATCGATTCATGAATAATTAAGTTGATATAATTACGCATTAAATCATCTTTAAAAACATAATCGGTTTGCTGTTCTTCGATCATTTTCACAAACAATGAATCTATAAACGTCTTTTGTTCAGTAGTTAAGTTAAAAATTGGCGTTCCTCCTATTTTAAATAAAGGCGATTCATGAAGTGTTTCAGAGCGGTCGTTTGCTTTTAGAAATTCTTCCGTAAAAACGCAGGCAAAACCCTGAGATTCAGATGAAACAATTTCCCATGAATATGGAATGATCGGATTTCCGAAAAATAAAATAGTCCCGTCGGTTTGTATTCCGCGGTCAGCATAATGTATTAAGCTCTGGCTTGTATTAATACAGATTTTGTAAAAATCCCTTCTGTTATAAGTAGGTATCTTACTTACGTCTTTTCCAACTTCATAGACTTTAAAACCTTTTAATTTTAAATCTGAAGTATTAAAATCGCAGTTTTGAGTTTCGGCTTGATTATTCATTCGACAAAGTTATGAAAATCAAATATTAGTTTTTTATTTTTTTGTTCAGGTTTTAATCGCACGGAATTTTAAGGATTAGAAAAGGATCCAAAGAAAATAAACTTTGCGGCCTTGCGACTTTGAGAGATTATTTCATCTGCTTTAAAACTTGAAATAAGTAAAAACCTGAAACTAAAAACTAAAAACTTTATCTTTGTTTAATGAAGGATTTGCAGCCCGTTATAGATTATATTTCAAGATATGTTGATTTAACAGATGATGAAAAAAATCATCTCGCTTCGTTTTTGAAAATTACCAAAGTAAAAAAAAGACAATTTATTGTACAGCCGGGTTTTGTATGCAAACACAAAAGTTATGTGGTTAAAGGCGCATTTAGAGGTTATTTGGTCGATAATGAAGGGAAAGAACACACTTTATCCTTTGCAATTGAAGACTGGTGGATTTCTGATTACAGCAGTTTAATTTATCAGGAACCTGCGACTTTGTTTGTTGAAGCGCTGGAAGATTCGGTTCTTATTCAGATTGAATATGAAGACGAACAAAAATTCCTCCAGGAAATTCCGAAACTTGAAAAATTCGAACGCATTATAACACAGCGTTCACTTGCATTTCAGCAAAAAAGGCTTTTATCTAATTTTACAAAAACCGCCGAAGAACGTTATGATGAATTTATGAGCAAATATGCCGAAATTGCAAAACGTGTTCCACAATATGCCTTAGCTTCCTATCTTGGTTTTAGTACGGAGTATTTAAGCAAAATACGTAATAGAAAAACTTCAAAAAGTTAAACCAGTTCAACTAAATTTCCTAAACCAGTTCATTTTTATTTTTCCTGTTCTGTCCCAGATTTGCATTGTCAATAAGGACAAATAATTTTAATAAAGTAAAAATGAAAAATACTATTTTAATTACCGCTTTTTCAATTCTTTTTGCCGCCTGCGACAGCGAGAAAAAAACTGTGATTCCTGTTTCGCTTCAAAGCAAATATACCGTAACAGATATTGGTCTTTATCCGGAAGGAATTGATTACGATTCTAAAAACGAAAAGTTTTTATTTAGTTCATTATATAAAGGTGCCATATATGCGATGAATACAAAAGGCGAAACAGCCGTTTTTGCCACCAGTAATACATTAGTTCTCCCAACCGGAATTTATACTGATGAAAGCAGAAACCGTTTAATTGCAGCCAATGCCGATTTAGGGATTTCACAAAAAAGTACCGCCAAAAGTGCCGGAACTATTGCTTCTGTAAGTATTTTTAATCTTACTTCCGGAGCTTTAATCAAGGAAATTGATTTAAAGAATTTTACGCCAAATGCAGGATCATGTCCAAATGATATTGCAGTAGATACTGAGGGAAACATTTATATAACAGATTCATTTTCGCCTAATATCTATAAAATTGACACTAGTTTTAAAGCATCGTTATTTGTTACCAATAAAGTATTTGAGCCAACTCCGGGTCAATTTGGCTTAAATGGAATTGTTTTTCATCCGGATGGTTATTTATTGGCTGTAAAAACAGATGATTCTAAATTATTTAAAATTTCTATCTCCAATCCTTCTGTTATTACGGAAGTTCAGGACGCAGCATTCAGTGCTCCTGACGGAATCGAATTAGATAAAAACAATAATCTGGTTGTCGTAGAAAACGGATTAGCTTTAGGCAAAACTTATACTTTTTCGAGCAGCAATAGCTGGAAAAGTGCTTCAAAAATTAGTGAGACCAATATTGGTAAAGAAGATTTTCCAACCACTGCAGCTTTAGCCTCAGATGGAAATGTGTACGTAATAAGTTCAAAATTGGGCAGATTGCTGGGAGGAGATAAAACTCAGTCTTCTTATGATATCCAGAGAATAAAATAATTCAAGCAAAAAACCCGACAGGATTTAAGCCTGTCGGGTTTAATATTTGAGCTAAAACTATTTTAAACTTAAACTCCCGGCTCGTAATCCTTTTGCGGAAGCAGATAAACTTATATCTTTTACATTTTCATCTTTTTGGATAATTATTTGTGCATATCCGTTAAAAAGCTTTCTTTTCCAGGGCTCCGATGGTGTTATGACCTGAATAATTCCCGGATCTGTATTCATAACATCCCAGTCTTTTATTTTTTGTAACGGAACTGCCGCGATATGAATCCTATTTTTTCCTTCCTTTAAAACTGCCGGATCCAAAATATATTGCTGCGGATCTTCTGAACTCGCCTTTACTCTGTTTCCATTAATAAAAACAACCGCTTCAACACCAATTTTCTTGTAAAAGAAACTGACAATATTGGCCTTATTATTATTTTTTAAATCAAATTCTCCTTTATAAATATAAGACGGAGCCTGTTTTTTATAATCGCGGTCTTTAAATGCGGGAATCCATTCGGTATCAGCATAATCGGGAAGCTGCTGCGGCAAAATTGCTTCAGATCTTTTTTGTTCCTCAAAATTGGTAATTGGCAGTAGTGAAACAGCATCCAGGAACTGATCTTTCTCCAATGATACAGGGTCTCCATTTCCAACGCCTAAAATTTTTCCGCCTTTAATCGAAAAAACAATTTCATCATTGGCAGTTGGAACATGTAATCCGTTTTTATCTGTAACCTCAACTGTTACAACCGTAACTTTTGAATTTGGAATATTTTCTTTATCAACAGAAAGTTTAATATTTTCAGCCTTTCCGGTTGTTTTTTGAATTTCAGAAAGCACTTTTTTTCCGTTTTTATATCCAATTGCTTCAAGAGTTCCCGGTGTGTAATTTACTTTCCATTCTAAGTGGCCGTTTTGCTCCATTTTCTTTCTGCCAAGACTTTTTTTGTTCAGGAAAAGTTCTGCTTCGTCACAATTAGAATATACCCAGACATCGATCTGCTTACCTTCCATTCCACTCCAGTTCCAATGCGGCATGATATGCAAAACAGGCTCTGTTCCCCACCATGATTTTAAATAAAATACATTGTCCTTCGGGAAACCGCAGACATCCATCATTCCGAAATATGAAGTTACCGAAGGCCAGCCGTAAGGAGTGGGTTCGCCGCGATAATCAAAACCGGTCCAGATAAACATTCCTGCCAGATAAGGTCTTTCGGCATAAAACTTCCAGCCTTCTTCAATACTGTAAAAAGTTGGCCTTGGTTTTCTGTCGTAAGCACTTTGGTAATGTTTGGCATCATCTGTAAAATAAATTCCGCGCGCCGCAAAAGTAGAGCCTTCTTCTGTTCCCATTCCGGATTGGTTTTTAAACTGGTTTCGATGCGCATCAATATCTCCGTTCCCCAGATAATTGTACCCCATGATTTCAACTACAGACGAAATGCCGCTTCTAAATCCGCTGCTGATTCCCACGGTTACAGGTCTTGTAGAATCGATGCTTTTTGCAAAATCCTGCATCACATTTGTAATGCGCTCGCCCACAATATTTCCTTCGATGTTCCATTCTTCATTTCCAACCGACCAGCAGAAAATACTCGGGTGATTTCGGTCTCGTTCTATCATTCGTTTTAAACTATTTAAATGATAATCGTTAATTCCCATTAACCGCGTTTCATCAATCACCAGCATTCCCAGTTCATCACAGGCTTTCAGCAATTCAGGTGTTGACGGATGATGCGAACAGCGATAGGCATTTGAACCCATTTCTTTCAGTTTTTTGATTCTGAAATACTGCAACTCATCGGGCAGCGCAGTTCCAATTCCGGCATGATCCTGATGATTATTGGTTCCTTTTAATTTTAAAGGTTTTCCGTTGAGAAAAAATCCGTTTTCAGGATCAAACTTAATTGTTCTGATTCCAAAAAGCGTTTCATAACTGTCAATTATTTTTCCGTTTTGTTTTATCTGAGTTACCAAACAGTATAAATTAGGACTTTCAATATCCCATAAAGACGGATTAATGACATTTAGTTTCGACACATACTTTGTTGCTTTATAGAATTCAGGAGCATTTACATTTTCAGAAACACTTGCAATTTGTTTATTTGAAGCATCAAAAATGGTTTGTATAATTTCGACAGAACCTTTATAGTTTCCTTTATTTTCGATTGTAACTTCTACACGAACACCGGCATTCTTATCTTTAATTTCTGAGGTTACATATGTTCCGTTTGGCGCAACACGGAGCGGATTTGTTTTTTGCAAATAAACATGCCTGTAAATCCCTGCTCCTTCATAAAACCAGCCTTCTTCCATCGATGCATCTGCCCGGACCACAATTGTATTTTCTCCACCATAATTTACATAAGCTGTTACATCATACTCAAACCCGTTATAGCCGCTTTCTTCTGTTCCGAGATAATATCCGTTAAAAAACACTTTTGAATTTCTAAAAACGCCGTCAAATTTCAGGCTGATTATTTTTCCGTTATCGGTTTCCGGAATAGTGATTTTTTTTCGATACCAGCCAATACTTTTTTCCGGAAAACCTTTTCCTGCGGTTTTAAATCCGTGGCTGTAACTACCTTTTTCGCTAAAATCCTGTTCGACAGCCCAATCGTGCGGCAGATCTAACTTTCGCCAGGCACGGTCGTCAAAATCTTTTCCGGCCGGTCCGTCGCCAAAACCTGTTTTCGTTAAATATGAAAAATAGCCTTCTGCATGGCCAAAATCCTTTTTTGTATCAAATAAATGGCCTAAAGAAAAACGCCAGTCTTTATCGATCAAAATTAATTCCCTTTCTGATTTTTGGGCGAAAGCCATACCCGAAATCAAAAAAAACAAAAACAAAAGAATTCTTTCAAAAGAAATCATTTTCATAAACAACGTGGTTAAGTAAAGTTAGAACGATAAAATTATGCTATAAAAAGGACTTAACTTGATAATATTTTATCAAAAAGTGCACAATTATTTCCTCCAAAGGGTCTGAAAATGATGATTAAAAATTTAGAATCATTCTATTGTCTATACTTTTTTAAATGATTCTGATTTGATGTAATTTTATATAAAATTAAAAAAAACAAAGATTGTATGAGTACTATAAAAGATGAAGAAAAGCTTCTTAGTACCATTAAACGAATCGATGAAAAGATCGATAAGAATAATGATCAAAAGATATTAGCTTTTTTTGAATCTCTTGGTTTAACAGAAAGAGATGATGTTCCCAAAGATTTTCTGGATTGGGATACGATTCTTATTGTCGTTCCCAACCGTCATATTTCGCATGAATTAAAATATTATAAATATTCTATATCAAGACTTTTCTTTGTTACGAATCCGTATGCTGATAAAATCCATATTTATGATTTTGACCAATGGAAAAACGTAACCCGAAATAAAACCCAGTTTCAGATTAGAGAAATGATGAAAACAAGTTTTGGCGGCGTAAAGAAAACTCCGGGAGAAAATGATTAAATTATTTTATTTCACAATATGAAATGGATTACGCGCGAAAGACCTAAAATTGACAGAATTGCCTGTCCATGGCTCATTAAAAATTTTATTGATGCTGATGCTGAATTTATTTATGTTCCATTCAAAGATGTTTTAGAAAAAGCAAAAGAGTTAGACGCAATTCCATTTGATATTCCAAATGTAGAATTTACTCATTATAATGAAGAATGTACTTTTGATTACATCATAAAAAAGTATCAAATTCAGGATCCCGCAGTTCACATTATGGCAAAAATCGTTCGTGGTGCCGACACAGACCGCCATGATCTTGCAAAAGAGGCTGCGGGACTTTGGGCAATTTCTGCCGGTCTTTCGCATAATATTACAAACGATGCCGAATTATTACAAACCGGATTAAAACTCTATGATGCTTTGTACAGCTGGGCAGCACATTTGTACAACCAAAAACACCTCCAAAACAGTCCGTTCGAAAATTTGCTGCATGAAGTATATAAGAAGTTTTTAACTGAGAAAAAGACAAGTCAGAAAACGCCTTTATGGGTTAAAGAATTAAAAAACATAATTCAGGACCAGATCGATGCGCAGTTTACTTTTGACCTAAAGAAAATCTCAAATGATTTAGAATTAAATCCTTCGTATTTATCAAGGGAGTTTTCTAAATATTTTGAAGATTTGAATTTTGGCGAATATGTGCGAAAACTAAGAATCGAAAAAGCGATAAACCTCATTCAAAATTCGAATTATACCTTAACTGAAATTGCGTACATGACAGGATTCTCAGATCAAAGCCATTTTACCCGAATTTTTAAACTGCAGACCGGAAAAAATCCTTCTTCTTATAGAAAAAATGCTTTAAAAAGTAATTCCCGTACAAAAGGTAAATAGTATTCTATTTCTAAATTTATATTGGCGATAGTTTTGTGTTAATTAATTAACAAAACTATCCATGATTTTATTAAGACGTATTTTAGTAATTACTTTATTATTTTTAAGTTACAATTCATTTTCCCAAACCACTTATCCAAAAATTACGGGATATTTTGGAATCATGCACCCCATTGTAACTTTTAACAGTGAACAAACAAACGTAAATTTTAGAGATTATTATGCGGTAGGATTTCCAACCGGAATTAACATCTGGAAGAGTCAAAAAATAGGTTTTTCTTTTGAAGTTGTTCCCAACATTAGAGCGCAGGGAAACAGCGATAAAGTAACCAATTTACTATTTCATCCCGGAATTCTGGTTTCTCTTGGAAATGGCTACACTTTTGCCGGAAGAGCCGCTTTTGAAAGCAGCGGAAGATACGGTTTTACTCCTGTAATCAATAAAACCGTTATAAAAAATGACAATTGCAGTTATTTTGTGGCTGTTCCTCTTCCCGTTCGTTTTGGCAATGATCATCCGGCTTCTGCTACAATTGGTTTTCAATTTGGAATTGCTTTTTAATTGCAATTTTTTTTACGCAGAGAGCGCTAAGGTTTACGCAAAGTTACAAGGTTAAATCTCGCCAAGACGCGAAGCCGCAAAGTTTTAAAGTTGTTTTGCGGATTTGCGTCTTGGCGGGCATATTTTTTTAATAAAAATCTTAGCTCTCTTTGAGGTTAAAAAATTATTGAGCAGTTAACAAACCATTTACCATATCTTCCAGCGCTTTTCCATGAATATTTTTAGCGAGTATAATTCCGTTTTTGTCGACTAAAAAATTCAACGGAACCGATTGAAGCATGTAAGCACCAATTACCGGAGACTGCCAGTATTTTAAATCGCTTACTTGTATCCAGGGCAGTTTTCCTTTTGCAATAGCACCTACCCAAAGATTTTTTTTAGTATCCATTGAAACACTGTAAATCGAAAATTTATCCGGATAAGCGGCGTATAATTTTTGCAAAGTCGGCTGTTCTTTAATGCAGGGTCCGCACCATGAAGCCCAAAAATCGATCAAAGTCAAAGAACCTCTTAGAGACGAAAGTGTAACCAGGTTCCCTTTTGTATCCGGAAGTTCGATTTCGGGAGCAATGTCTCCAACATCAACACCTACAACCTGAGCGTTGGTTATTAATAGATTAAAAAATGTAAAGAATAATACAAAGTAGATTTTTTTCATAATTTGATTAAGTTTATTTGTTTGGGACGTTTTTAAAATCTGATAAAACTCTGCGTTTGTCATTTCCGTTGAAATGAAAAAAAAATATGCAAAAGAACTTCCCCTCTTTATGGGATTATTCTAAAAGCAAATATAATTTTTCTTTGATACAATTCCGCGTCTTTAACTCTAACTATTGTTTCCAATCATAAAATTATCATAAAAGCATATCGGGAAATTGGTATATCGGGAAAAGTCGATATATTTGCAGTATGGAAAATATAGAAATTTTTAAGGCGCTCTCTAACAAGTCCAGGCTGCAGATGCTGGAATGGCTTAAAGAGCCCGAAATAAACTTTCCCGGCCAGCTTGAACATGGCGGATTTGAACACGGAGTATGTGTTGGGCAAATTCAGGCCAAAGCCGGTTTAACACAATCTACAGTATCAGAATACCTGTCTATTTTACAGCGCGCCGGTTTTATCGAAGCCAAACGTGTTGGGCAATGGACTTATTATAAACGTAACGAAGGTGCCTTTGAAGCACTCAGTAAATTAATTCAATCTAATTTGTAAAATTACTATGAGTACAAACAACCTGTTTTCAGAATTTAATTTAAAATCTTTAAATCTGAAAAACCGAATCGTAATGGCGCCAATGACGCGTTCATTTTCTCCAAACGGAGTCCCAACTGATGATGTAGCAGCTTACTACCAAAAAAGAGCTGAAGGAGAAGTTGGTTTAATCTTATCTGAAGGAACTGTTATTGACAGACCTTCATCATCAAATGATGCAAATGTTCCTCATTTTTACGGCGAAACTTCTTTAAACGGATGGAAAAAAGTAATCGACGAAGTTCACGCTGCCGGCGGAAAAATGGGACCACAAATATGGCACATGGGAATAATGGATAATCATCATTCAGGATGGATTCCTCCTGTTCCTTTTGAAGGTCCGTCCGGATTAAACCGTCCGGATTTCAGAAATGGAATTGCCATGTCTGAAAAAGATATTGAAGATACTATCCTTGCTTTTGGTAAAGCAGCTGCCGATGCTAAAAGACTAGGTTTTGATACTATTGAAATTCATGGTGCGCACGGTTATTTAATTGACCAGTTCTTTAGAGCCGAAACCAATTTACGTGAAGATATCTACGGCGGAAAAACATTGCCGGAACGTAATCTTTTTGCGATTGAAGTAATAAAAGAAGTTAGAAAACAGGTTGGAAATGACTTCGCAGTTATTATGCGTTTTTCTCAATTTAAACCATCTGACTATAATTATAAACTGGCTAAAAATCCTCAGGAATTAGAAGCCTGGCTTACACCTCTTGTTGATGCCGGAGTTGACATTTTACACTGTTCTCAACGTCGTTTCTGGGAAGCAGAGTTTGAGGATTCTGATTTAAATTTTGCCGGATGGGCCAAAAAAGTAACCGGAACCCCAACTATTACTGTAGGTTCTGTTGGACTTTCAGGCGATTTCTTTGGTGCATTTGCCGGAGAAAGTTCTGAACCAACTTCTTTAGAGGAATTAAACAGACGTTTCGACAGAGGCGATTTTGATTTAGTTGCAGTAGGAAGACCTCTTTTATCTGATCCAAACTGGGTTGCGAAAATTAAAGCAGGAAAAACAGATCAGTTAAAAGGTTTTACCAAAGAAGCTTTAGGAGCGTTGGTTTTGGAATAAGGTTCTGAGGTTTCTGTTGGAACTTTGCTTATTAAAATATAAAAGGGATAAACAATAATGTTTATCCCTTTTTTTTGAATATCTATAACTAACAAAATTAGAAATTCAATATTTTTAGTTAAAGCTGCAGAATAACAGAGGTTTCTCTTTCAGTCTTTCTCTTAGAACCTTAGTTTCTTAGAACCTCAGCACCTTTGTATTTCTGAAATTTATTCTGAAGCCAATTGCGTACCGGTTCATCGTATAATTTTAAACATAAATAAGCCATTAAAACAGAAGCAATCAAAACCCCGATTCCTAATGGATATCCTTCCTGAATGGTTACTTTATTATCTACAACCCAAGCGGTATACCAATAAATAAGCGGATAATGGGTTATGTAAATTGGATATGAAATATCACCTAATAGTTTGCATATTTTAGCAGAAAAAGCACTCTTAATCTGTCCTCCCGCTCCTATTGCAACTATAACAGGGAAAATTAAAATGATACAAAAAGATTCATACAAACCATTAATCCATAAAGTGTTTTCATTTCCAAACCTTGGCAGTGCGAGAACAATAGTAATCAAAATACTGCAAACCCAAAATGCGCCTTTAATGTGAATTAGTTTTCCTAAACGGCAAAGTAAAACACCGGCAAAAAACGGATATAATAATCTGGTAAAACCAACATTAATCTGTTCTGCATTTAAAGACCATCCGCCAATTACGTCGCCTTTTGGACCAAAAACGGTATAGTTAATTAACAGTCCGGCAAATATCAGTACAAAAACTGACAGCACTTTATTCGAAAATCTGCGAAAAATTAGGGCGTACAAGATGTTTGCGATGTACTCGAAAAAAAGTGACCATGCCGGACCATTTAAAGGATGCATTTCACCCCAGCCTCTAATTTCCATTGAAGGCGGAATTGGCAGTAAGGTGAAACCAATAATCATTGTTAAAACAACTTTCCAAACTGCCATTCCTGCAATTTGTGGAAACAATATATCTGAAGCCTGAAAATAATAAAATATGGCACCAATGATCATTCCCATGATTACCATAGGCTGTAAACGGATCAATCGGCGTTTGTAGAATTCCCATTGGGTCATATTTCCCCAACGGTCATCATATGCGTATGCAACAACAAATCCGGATAAAAGAAAAAAGAAATCAACGGCTAAGTATCCGTGATTTATAATTTGGACAAAACGATTTCCTCCGTTAAAAGCTTCAAAAATATGAAATGCAACAACTAATATCGCTGCAACGCCGCGAAGCCCGTCGAGAATTTCGTAATGTTTTTTTGGTTTAATGTTCATTGGTTATGAGTTATTAGTTATGAATTATGAGTTTTTAGTATCGGTACTCCGAAACTTTGTCAAAGTTTTAAACTTTGACAAAGTTATAGTAACTAAAAACTCATAATTTAAAATTCAAAATTATTGATGATTTTTCAGCCATTCCAATCTTCTTTGGTCCGGCAAATGTTTTACAGAGAAATTTTCGAATTTTGCTTCAAAACCTTTTCCATCCGGAGAAGCGGCCATTAACCCAACCATTACAGGAGTATTATCTTGTAAAGGCGCATTTCTTGTCATGATGTAATTTTTATCATCAAAAGAATAAAATACTTCAACAGCATCTAATCTTCTAACTGCTTTTATCCAGATGAACGGCGGTGATTTTTCGAGAGTGGTTACGCTCCAGTCACTTTTATCGTGCGTTACAACCGTGCTGATATTAAATTTTCCATCAACAAATTCAACTCCGGTTTTAATGTAATTTTTTTCGTCAATGCGAATCATTAGACCCATCTGATCAAAGCGGGCAATATAATTTCCTGTAATTTTTACCTTTGCTTCAAATTCACCTCCATAAAGGGCGTAATAAAACGGTGCATCATCAACTGTAAATCCGTAATGGGAAATTCGCCAGTAATCGCTGTTTGCCGTTACATTCATAATTAATGCATTGTTTTTTATTTCCCATTTTTCAGGTTCATTAAACCATTGCATTTTTTCCAGGCTTTGTGCCGAAATATTTTGTGTTACCAATAAAGTAAAAACAATAAATAGAATATTTTTCATGTTATTTATTTTTTATTGAACCATTAAAAGATTAAGAGAAATTAAGCAGTGTCTTCAAACTTTTAAACCATTAAACATTAAGTTTAAAGCTTAATTAACTTAATATATTTATGATAAAAAAGAAAAACTTAATTTTAAAAAGCAAAGCTGCAACTTTTTACACTTGCAGCTCTACAAACCAACCAATTTAGAAATAATGAAATTATTGAAGTGAGAATCCCACTTTAGATTTTATATCAGTTGAAGATGCTCCTATGACAGCTTCAAAAGCTCCCGGTTCAGCAACCCAGTCATGTTTTTTATCGTCGAAGAAACTTAAAGCTGTCTTATCAACTATAAACGTTACTGTTTTTTCTTCTCCCGCTTTTAGCGAAACTTTTTCAAATCCTTTTAATTCTTTTACAGGACGAGGCAAAGATGATTTTAAATCGCTGATATAAAGCTGTACAACTTCAGATCCTTCTCTGTTTCCTGTATTTTTAACCGTAACAGAAAATGTAATCTTGTCATCGCTAGAAATTTGTTTTTTATCTGCGGTTACTTTTCCGTATGCAAAAGTTGTGTAGCTTAATCCGTGTCCAAAAGAGAATAATGGTTTTACTTTTTGTTTGTCTGCCCAACGGTACCCTACAAAAATCCCTTCGTTATATTTCACTTCGTCTTTGCCTGGAAATTCACCTAAAGCGTGCGCTCCGTTATCAGACAATTTTACAGGGAAAGTGAAAGATAATTTTCCAGAAGGGTTAACATCTCCAACTAAAACTGCCGCCAAAGCATTTCCGGCTTCTGTTCCTAAAAACCATCCCTGAACAATTCCGGGAACTTCTTTGATCCAAGGCATTGCTACAGCATTTCCTGAAATATTTACGAAAACAATATTCTTGTTTACTTTTGCCAATTCGCTGATTAATTTATCCTGACCGTATGGTAATCCTAATTCTAAACGATCGTGACCTTCATCATCCTGATTTGGGCTTTTATTCAAACCTCCAATAAAAAGAACAATATCAGCATCTTTGGCCACTTTTAAAGCTTCTGCAGTTAACTCAGCCTGCGGACGTTTTTCTTCTAAACTTACTTTTGCGATAACCCCGTTATAGTTACTTGTCGGGTCACCAACATAACCTCTTGCATAAACGATTTCTGCCTGGTTTCCAATTCTTTTCTTTAAACCTTCAAGCGGAGTAATTTCGTATCTCGCTTTTAGAGAAGAACTTCCTCCTCCAACAGTCATCATTTTAATAGCATTTTCTCCAATAACTGCAATTTTCTTTGTTTTAGAAAGGTTAATTGGCAGAATGTTGTTTGTATTTTGTAATAAAACAATTCCTTCTTCTGCAATTTTTAAACCTGCTTTTGCGTGTTCTTCTGTTCCAAAAGATCCAAAAGGACGATTTCTATCCATTGTAGTCAGGAAAGCTAAACGAAGTATACGGCGTACTTTTTCGTCTAATTCTTTTGTTCCAACTTCACCTTTTCTAATCATTTCAGAATAAGGTTTTGCCAGATAATAATTGTCATAAGCATTACTTGTTCCCCATGAAAGTCCATTGGTCCATGAACCAAATTCCATATCCAAACCATTATGTATTGCTTGTTTGGTATCGTTTACACCTCCCCAGTCAGAAACTACAACGCCTTTAAAACCCCATTCCCCGCGAAGAATATCGTTTAATAAATATTCGTTGTGGCAGCATTGCTGTCCTTTGTATTTATTGTAAGCGCCCATAATTGCCCATACTTCACCTTCCTGAACTGCAGCCTTAAAAGCCGGAAGATAAATTTCGTACAAAGCACGATCGTCAACCACTACGTTTACTGAGTTTCGGTTTGTTTCCTGATTATTCAGCGCAAAGTGTTTGACACAGGCTGCAACTCCATTCGATTGCACACCTTTAATATAAGGAACTACCATTTTTGAAGTTAAAAAAGGATCTTCTCCTAAATATTCGAAGTTACGACCGTTTAAAGGGCTTCTGTAAATATTTACCCCAGGTCCTAATAGTACGTTTTTGTTTCGGTAACGGGCTTCTTCTCCAATTGATTTTCCGTATAAAGAAGCAAGTTCTTTATTCCATGTTGAAGAAAGTGCCGTTAAAGCCGGAAATGCAATACAAGAATCATTTGTCCATCCTGCCTGATCCCATTCGTCCCATTTTACTTCGGTACGAATTCCGTGCGGCCCGTCGGTCATCCAGTTTTCCGGAATTCCAAGGCGTTTTACACCAGGTGAACTAAATTTAGACTGCGCATGAATCATGGCAATTTTTTCTTCGGTTGTCATTCTTGAAAGCGCATCTTCTACACGCTCACTAATTGGCTTTTTATCATCAAGATAAACCGGAACTTTATTTTGTGCATTCAATCCGAATGAACTCAATAAAACTAAAACAACGATTGTTTTAACGTTTTTAAACATAACTATTAATTATTTAAGCATTCAATATAATTAAAGATACAAGTGGTCAAATGTACCTTTTAATAATATTGTAAAGCTAAAACGTTATAGTTCGTTTTGAATTTTTAAACGAAAAAAAGTAGTGAATTAAAAAATTAAAATATTGATTATCAAATTTTTAATAAAAAACAAGAGGTAAAAAAAGTAGTGATTTTAAAATAAATCTTTAGATTTTCAATGTAATTAAACCGATTTTCATGACCATTTCTTCAAAATCATTTCTCGAAACTGCCGCTTTATTTCTGGCTCTTGTCCTATAATTGTAAATTGTGCTTAAAGAGTAACGAAGAAAGGCTGCAATTTTTACACTGTCGCTAATTCCTAAACGAATTAACGCAAAAATACGAAGCTCTGTATTTAACAATTCTCCTTGTTTTAAAACGATTTGCTCTTCTTTAATTAAAAGCGCATTAAAGTCTTTTACAAAAGTTGGGTACAAGTTCAGGAAAATAATGTCAAAGTTTTTATACAATTCTTCTAATTCGTTATCAACTAAAGTAGTTGACTTTAGCATTTTATAGATTTCGTCAAATTGTTTTGCCGTTGCTTTTTTGTTTAAAATGATTCGGTAATTCTCTAATTTATTGATATAAGTGGAGCAAAGACTGAAAAAATGCGCAATATATTCTTCTTTAATATGATTCGATTCTGATAATTGTGCATTACGTTCCTGCAGCTGATTATTGGTTTCTGTAATATCCTGATTTAGTTCTGCAAGCTTCTGACTGGTTTCATACAATTCTCCCCTAATTCTTGAAACCTTTTTCATCTGCTTGTAAACATAAATTACAGCAATGATTAAAAATACTGAAAGCAGGCTGATACAAATAAGATAAAGCTGTAACTCTGTTTTCCTTTTAGCCTCTTTTTCTAAATAAACAGTATTTATAATCGAATAAACTTCTGACATTAAAAGTGTACGGAACTGTACATTGCAATATAAGGCGTCTTCAATTGCCGATTGTGTGAGTTTATACGCCATATCAACATCTTCGATTTCGTAAAAAACCAAAGCCAGTTCCTGAAGCGAAGCATTGTCTTTATTGGCATTTTTAAGATCTGATGTAGCCGAAAGCGCATAATATTTCTTTCGAAGTTCCAGATTATTTGTTGCTTCGTTTATTTTTCCAAGCAAATAAGTAATCATCGCATACTGCGGATTTTCTTCGGACGTATTTTTTAATAATATCAGTAACTGTTTTTGTGTATTGTCATATTTTTTTCCACGAAAGATGTCCTGCTGAATTTTGTTTATTTTATAATCTAAGGATTTAGGATTTAAAATAGAAATAAGCGAGTCTCTGTATGTTATTATTTGACGGCGGTACTCTTCGTTATAACTGTTTGCCGCATAATGTTCAAAAAACTCGCGATAAGAAATATAATACGTTGGCAGTAAATGCGGAGAAAGTGTTTTTTTATTAATGCTTTTTAAAATAGCTTCTGATTCGCGGTATTTTCCTGAAGAAGAATAAAGGGTAACCAATTGCAGATTGGCCAAATCTTCTAATTCTTTATTTTGAAGTTCGCCGGCAATTTTTAAATTCTTTTTTACATATAAAATAGCCGAATCTGAATTGAATTTTTGATATTCTATATACAACGTTTTGTTGTAATTGTACTCCTGCTCTTTTGTTAAATCTTCTGATTTTATTTTTTTGAAGTTTAAAATCCTTTCTTCTTTTAAACGGACATAATGCTCTTTGTTTTTTAGCGCCAGATTTAACTTTGCAATAATATCATCTGTGCTTTCAGAAGCAAAAACCGGAAAGCTCAAAAGGATTAAAAGAAACAAAAATGGATTTTTCAAACTAAATAAAAGATAAATGTGACGTACAAATATAATAAAGTGTAAATAGAAAATTGAATTATTTATATGAAGAAGAAATAAGTAAACTTCATAATGTTTTCATAATTTTGGCTGAACTTAATTTCTAATTAAAACCTGTAAAATGCCAAATTTCATTATTGACTGCTCTGAAAATGTATTAAGACTAAAATCTGCAGATGAAATAATGCAGGAAGTTTTTGATTTAGCTTTATCTACCAATCTTTTTACAGCACCGGAAATAAAAGTCCGCATAAATCCTTTTTCTTATTATAATAACGGAAATACTTTAGATGATTTTGTGCACATTTTTGGTTACATAATGGAAGGCCGAAATGAAGAACAAAAAAATACTTTATCAAAAGCCATTGTGTCGAGATTGAAAACAATACTTCCGGAAGTTCACTCCATTTCTATGAATATTGATGATTTTCAAAAGGCTGGTTATTTTAATAGTAAAATGATTTGATTTATTTCTTTTGATATAAAAAAAATTATAACAAATTAGCTTTGTCAAAGTTTAAAACTCTGACAAAGCTAATCATAAAACTTATAAAATTAAACCGCAATTGGCGCCACAAGACAGCTTTCCGGAATATCAAAAGCATTTACCAGTGCCACTGCGTTCGGGCGAATATCCCAGCAAAGCTGATTGACCAGTTTACGAACCGCTTTAGTTTTTACAGCTTCCATATAACCATCTTCCAAATACCAGCCCTTGTTTTTTTCTATCTGCGAAAGCGCATATAATTGATATAATTTTGTCAATATATTTTTAGCATTTTCGTCTTCAATCACTTTAACTGCTTCCTGAAACTGCTCTAAAACAATACGTTCCAAATAAGCCTGCGCAACATCGATCATTTGATGCTGTACGACATTAAAAGCATCATAAGCTTCTAAGCCGCCATCGACCAGTTTTTTAATACGTCTTGCCGCCGAAGCCAGAATTGTTTTTTCTCTGTGCACAAAAGCCTGAAGATGAAATTCTGCATCGAGCAAATGTTCATCATCTGCTCTTCGGGTAGCGATTGGATTTTTTTCTGTAATGACCGTTTTAGCATTTTCATATACGTAATTGATGATTCCCAAAGAACCCATTTCTCCAAATGATTTTCTAAATTCAGACAAACGATTTTTGGCAACCAATTGCATTAAAACCGTATTATCACCTTCAAAAGTGGTGTAAATTTCGGTGTCGTTTTTTAAAGCATCAATTCGGTTTTCAGATAAATACCCTTTTCCGCCGCAGGCTTCCCGACATTCCTGCAAAATATCTCTTGTACTCCAGGTTGAGTACGATTTCATTCCTGCCGCCAGTGCTTCTATTTCCTGCATTTCGGTTTCTGTTCTGTTCAAAAATCTTTTTGTCAGATACTGAAGGGCAAAATGTACGGCATACGTTTTTGCCAAATGCGGTAATAATCTGCGCTGATGCATTCTGTAATTTAAAATAGGAACTTCTGATCCGCCTTCCGGTCCAAATTGTCTTCTTTGATCGCTGTAGCGAATGGCAATTGTTAATCCAGATTTGGCTGCAGCCAAAGCCGAACGCGGAATTCCAATTCTTCCTCCGACTAAAGTTCCCAACATGGTAAAAAATCTTCTGTTATCACTCGGAATAGGGCTTTCAAATTCACCTTTATCGTTTACAGAAGCAAAACGATCGAGCATATTTTCTTTCGGAATCACGACATTATCAAAACTAATGGTTCCGTTATCCACTCCGTTTAAACCCATTTTATGACCGCAGTCGCCAATTGTAATACCTTGCAGAACATTTCCTTCTGAATCTCTTAAAGGAACTACAAACGCATTTACGCCGTAATCATGTCCATCGATAACCAATTTAGCAAAAACAGTTGCGGCTTGTCCATGAACCGCTGCATTCCCAATATATTCTTTTTGAGCGTTTTTATTTGGTGTATGAATAGTAAAAGTCTGATCGTTATGATTATAAGTTGCCGTAGTTTCCAGACCTTTTACGTTTGATCCATGATGTGTTTCGGTCATCGCAAAACAACCCGGAAGTTTCAGAGAACCAATATCTTTTAAATATTTTGCATAATGTTTTTCGGTTCCGAGAGACTGAACACTCATTCCCCAAAGTCCAAACTGTACACCAAATTTTATCACTAAACTCAAATCGTGATAACTCAGCGTTTCCATAATCGCGAAGTAATCTTCTACATTTCCTCCGCCGCCGTATTCTTTTGGATAGGCCATGTTTCCTAAATTTTCATCGGCCAGGATTTTACACCAGTTGTAAACCGTTTTGCGGAAAACATTAATATCTGTTGAAGTTTCATAAGCAAATTCAGGTCTGGAAATCACTTCTTTTACCTTTTTTATAATCGGTGCTTCTTTTCCGTCCAGAAATTCGGTTATTTTTTTAATATCGAAATTGTCTGTCGTCTGCGAATTTGCGGTAAAAGAATCGGCTTTTGTTTTGAAGTTCTGCAGTGCTTCTTCGCCTAAAATCCCAAGGTCATTTTCGAGTTTTGTAAAATCGGATTCAATTGGTGTTAAATCCAAATCGTTTCCCGAAAGTGCTTTTGCAATATCAAAAATGGATTTAAGAGACGATTTATCCTGAATACTTTTTTCAATATCCAATTTCCATTGTGTGAGTTCATTTCGCGAAGGCGGATTTGAAATATCTACTTTAGAAAGTAAATATTCTTTTTCTTCTTCCGATAAAACATTTAAAGAATGTATAAACTCTTTTAGTGTAGCAAATTCTTTCTGTGTGAGAAGATCATCGGACCACACTAAATAAAACAAAGGAATAAAGGCTTGAAGTTTGGTATTTTTCATAGAGAATCTTAATTTTTACTTTTGTTAAATTAAAGAAATTTCGCTTAAAGTACGTTAAGATTCTCATAATATATTACTGAAATTGCAGCGCCGGAAATTATCCGTTTACTTTGCTGTTCATCATGCCGCTAACCACATTAATCATCGCTTTTCTTGTTAAGAATCTTGGCAGAAATGATTGGACATAATTCATTTTACCCACAATTTTAAAACTTTTGTTTTGCAGAAGTGCTTTAATTCCTTGTTTAGCCACTTCATTTGGTGTATCAGCAGGCATTCCTTTTGTGTTTGCTTTTGCAACAGATTGAAAACCAGTTGTGGTATTGCCCGGACAAAGCGCTGTAATCGTTATTCCCTTTTTACTGTATTCTCCATACAAAGCTTCTGAAAAATCCAAAACAAAGGATTTACTTGCACAATAAACGGCAACATAAGGACAAGGCTGTAAAGCACCTGTTGATGCGACATTAATAATGGCACCTTCTCTTTTTTGAAGCATATCCGGCAGTACTAAATGACATAATTTGACCAGCGCATTAATGTTGATTTCTATCATATCTTCATATTGCTGTGTAGTTTCGTCCAAAAAATTTGTCCATTTACCAAATCCGGCATTATTTATAAGAATATCTATAGACAACCCTTTTTGTTTTATTTGAGAATATAATTGTGACGGAGTATCTTTTTGCAGAAGATCGCCTGCGAAAACATCTACTTTTACATTATATTCTCTCGAAATTTTGTCTGCCAAAAAGTTTAATTTGTCTTGAGATCTTGCCGTTAATATCAAATTAGATCCTTGTTTTGCTAATTCATAAGCAAAAGCTTCGCCAATTCCGGAAGATGCTCCGGTAATTAGTGCTGTTTTATTTTTTATTGCTTTCATTTGAGTTTGTTTTACTGATGCAAAATTCAGTAACAACAAAACCAATCTACTTGACCTATGTTAGGAAATCAGTTTTCTTCTAATTCGGCTTAAGCTTTCGGGTTTTATTCCTATGAAAGAAGCAATGTATTGCAGCGGAACATTTTGAATAATATCAGGATTGTATTTTAATAGGTTTAAATAGCGTGCTTCTGCAGATAAATTCATAATATCTTTGGTTCTCTGCTCATTGTAAATCACTGAATTTTCATAAACAATTCTGGCAAAATCAGTCCATTTTTGACTTTTACCGCATAAAATATCAAGATTGTTTTTAGTAATTCTAAGTACTTCACAATACGTTATGCATTCAATATTTTCGTTAGAAATTGTTCCGTTTATAAAACTGTTAAATGAAGTAATAAATCCGGAAGGACAGTTGATATGCGTTGTCTGCTCATTTCCATTTTCATTATAAAAAATCCTGATAAAACCGGAGTTGATAAAATACAAATATTTTACCGGTTTGTTTTCTGCTTCCAGAATTTGTCCCTTATCACAAAAAAGAGGTTCAAAAAACGACTCAACAATCTCAATGTCAGAAGCATCAAGATGAATAATTTCGCGCATCAGGTTTAGAAGTTTACTGTACATCAGAAAGAGTCAGATTGTATTATTGTATTATTGTCAGCCACAGATTTCACAGAGTAAAAGGATTTTTCTGTCTGCCACGAATTGCACGAATTACACAAATTTTTATTTGACGAAAGTGATTAAAAATATAATTCGTGCAAATTCGTGTAATTAGTGGCTAAAAAATCATTGAATCTGTACATCCCGACAGCTATCGGGAGTGGACTGTAATTTCATTTTTCTGCATAAAAAAACAGGAATGAAAAATACTCATTCCTGTTTTAAAATCCTGTTAAGGTTCTCGTAATTTTTACATTTTAAACCAATAAAAATACAAGAGTTACTTTACTGAGAATCTTTAGACGACAGGATATATTTCTGTTTCATGGCAAAAAAATGATTGGAATTAAAAACTAACACTGCAATAAAAATAATGCCGTAAGCACTGATTTGCAACGCGCTGATTTTTTCGTGATAGACAAAATTTGCCAGTAAAAATGCAATCATCGGGTTGATATTCAACAACATTCCAACCGTTGATGAGTTAATTCCTGAAAGGGCGTACAAGTTTAGGAACAACGGAATGATGGTAAATGCAATCGCAATGGTCTCTATACAGAAATAAAATTTAAATTCGGTTGGGATAGTTCCGCTGTATTCCGGATAAAAAGGGAACAAAACTATTGCCGCAAGCGTAATATGAAAGGTAAGTACAATGAATCTGTCAAACCCCTTATTTACACGCTGGCTTACCAGATAACAAGCATAAGTAAGACCAATGATAATGCTGAAAAACATATCCATAATATCAGCATAAGACAAAAGCAGACATCCAAAAATACTTAAACCAACTGCCAGCCACTGTGTTTTGGCCAGCTTTTCTTTTAAGATAAAATAGGCCAGCAATGTCGTTAAAATTGGACAGACAAGATAAGCCAATGAAGTTGCTTTAACGCTTACATGGTTCATTACATAAATAAAAGTAAACCAGTTTGCCATTAAAAAGATACTTCCGCCAATGTTTAATAAAACAGCTTTTTTCTTTTCTGCAGCTGATAAAGATTTGAAAACATTTATACTTTCCTGTAATGCCTTTCTTTTAAACAAAAATGTAATTATCAGCATTAAAATACAACAGCTAAAAACGCGGTAAAATAAAATATCAAGTGCAGGATATTCGTGAATAGGTTTTAAAACTAAACTAAAAAATCCCCAAACGGTATAAGCTGTAATGGCTGCGATGTAATATTTTGTTGTTTTCACTGCTGTTTCCTTTATTTTTTTGATGAAACAAATTTCTAAAAAATAAAACAGCAATACAGATACAGTTTTTGTAAATTGCAGCATAACAGTTATTTTTATGAAAAGCTCAAATTACTTGTATCTGCAATTTGCAGATGTCATTGAAAAACAGATAAAATCAGGCCTTTTAAACGTTGGAGACAAACTGCCTTCCATTAGGGAAGTCTGTGCTGAAACGGGTTACAGCATGAGTACAGTTAGTAAAGCGTATTATGAAGTCGAAAGCCTTTCGCTGATTGAATCCCGGCCGCAATCTGGTTATTATGTGAGTAATACCTCAGCAAGATTAATTACAGAACCTTCGCCAAGTTCACCCATTTTAACTGTTGAAAATATCGAGCGCGAAGATCTGGTTGACCTGGTTTACAATGATATGCGCAAAAAAGACCTTACGATGCTTTCGCTTGGTTTTCCTTCAAACGAGCTGCTTCCTATTGCAAAACTGAACAAAGGAATGGTTCAGGCAATGCGACAGCTGCCAAACAGCGGGACAAGTTATGAGGAAATTCAGGGAAACAGTAATCTGCGAAAAGAAATTGCGCGCTGGTCTTTTACCTGGGGCGGCTCATTGACAGAAGAAGATATTATTACGACTCCAGGCTGTATTTCGGCTATTTCAGACTGCCTGCTGACTTTAACGAAACCCGGAGATACAATTATTACAGAAAGTCCGGTTTATTTTGGGATCCTGCAGCTGGCAAGGTCTTTAGGTTTGTATGTAATGGAACTTCCCTCCAATATGACCACCGGAATTGAACTTGAAGCTGTTAAAAAAACACTTTCAACCAATAAAGTAAAAGCCTGTGTATTGATGAGTAATTTCAGTAATCCGTCGGGAAGTATGATGCCAAACGAACATAAAAAAGAAATTGTACGCCTTATGGATTTTTACAATGTTCCGCTGATTGAAGATGATATTCATGGCGATTTGTATTTTGGCTCAAGCCGTCCAACGAATTGCAAAACGTATGATGAGAGCGGAATAGTACTTTGCTGCAGTTCTGTTTCTAAATCTTTGGCACCGGGTTATCGTGTCGGCTGGGTTTCTCCCGGGAAATTTAAAAAAGAAATTCTGAGAACAAAACTATACCACACTATCTCCTCTCCTACTATTACGCACGAAGTTGTAGGTGATTTTTTGAAAAACGGCCGTTATGAAAACCATCTTCGCAAAATACGCCAAATCTTAAATCGCAATTGTAATAATTATATTAATACGGTTTTGGAATCTTTTCCCGCCGGAACAAAAGTAAGCCAGCCTCAGGGCGGTTTTTTTCTCTGGGTAGAATTAGATCAAAAAATTGATACCTCCGCTTTTTATCATCTGGCTTTAAAACATAATATCAGCATAGCGCCCGGAAGGATTTTTTCTTTTCAAAATCAATTCTCAAATTGTATGCGATTGAGTTTTGGACTTCCGTGGAGTAATGAATTACGCGAATCTATCCGAACTTTAGGCAAATTGGCAGCAAAGCAGTTGTAGTTTGTTATTATGAGAAACGAAGCAATATCATTGGATAAATTAAACTTTGCGCATTATTGTTAGTGAGATTGCTTCGTTCCTCGCAATAAAAAAAACCGGACAGTGCAACTACTTCACTATCCGGCCAACAATTAATTAAGAAGACCAAAATTAAAAAGTTATAAAACGAAATAAGCGTCTTTTTCGACCTTCTTAGGTTCGTCGTTTAAATCAAATTCTTTTAGGATATCAAATTCGCTTTGATATTCGTTAAGCATTTGTTTGATATTTTTCTCAATAGTATTTGCAATTGTCGTAACAGGCGTATCAGTTGGTCGGTTTTCAAACGGGTCCTGCAAATGAATCGCCATTCTTTCGATCAAAAAGAAAGCTGCAGCGATAGCTGTAATTAACGGAATAGCAAACCAGCTTAATACACTTGTTAATCCAAAAGGCAGTAACAAAATAAACAAACACAACGTTAGTCTGATATACATGCTGTAGGTTGTTGGAAAGATTGTGTTTTTAATTCTCTCGCATTTTCCCATTTCATCACACAATCGCGATAATGTATTATCGATCTCAACTTGTTGGTACATGTTGATTTTTTTATCGTTTTTGGCATTTCTAAGATCGCGTGCATGAAGCATTAAAATAGCATTTGGAACATTTTGATGATTCTTAATGTATTTTATTTCTTCTTCACTCATTAATCCTTTTAATGGTTTTACGGCATCTTTATTTCTTAAAGCCTGCCCTAAACTATAACACCATGCGATTTGTCTTTTTGCAAAATTTTCTTTGAATTCACTCGCTTCAACAGAAAAATCGGGATCTTTATAAAATGTCAGCACCTGACGAATTAAAGTTCTGGAATCATTTACGACAGCTCCCCAGACAATGCGTGCTTCCCACCAGCGATCGTAAGCCTGATTGGACTTAAATGCCAGTAATAAGGAAATAATCGTTCCGATCATCGTCGGAATCGCAATTGGAATATCAACGGGAAGATTGATGAAATAGTGATGAAATATTTCAAATAATACAGTATAAGCCAGTACTAAAGCAATTTCTACTTTAATTTTCCCGAGAACGTACTTCATTGGTATTCTTTTCTTTAATAACATATTTTCGGTTTTAAATTAATATTTATTTAGTTTTTAGTTTTTTTAGTTCTTAGACTAAGAATTAAAAAACTTAACGGCTGTCGACTAAAAAATTAAGCCAGTTCTTCGTATAATGAAAGAACCGGAAGACCTAGTTTTTCATTAATGTTTTGTTTTTTTACTTTTTTAAATTTTATTTTTTCCCCTTTTCGAGTTTCTACTAAAAGATCGATCTCATATTTCGAAATAGCTTCTGTCAAATATGGTGCAGCTTCTTCAAGATTATCATCCATTCTGGAGGTTTGGCTTACGATTTCATAAGAGAAATTTTCATTCAAAAACTGCTGTACATCTTTTACATGAACATTTGCCGAACTGTTTTCTATATAAAGTGCTTTTGTAAAATCTTTTTTAAATTCATTTCCTAAATGTAAAATAGGGCATTTTTGGTTGGCCGCCAACTGCACTAAATACTGATGAATACGTTTTGTTTCCTGTTTATAAGAATGTGTCAGAATAACTAGTTTTACAGCAAAATGTTCAATAATTCCTCTGAATATTGGAGACGAAAGTCCGTATTGATTGTGAATTTTAATTTTGCAGTTTTTAGCATGATCGATCATATACCTGCAGGTTTCGAGTACTTCTTCCTGACTTTTGGTAAGTCCGGTTCTCATTTCACGCAAAAAATTAGATGATGAAAAAGCATCTGGAGTTTCAGAAACCATCATTAAAACAATTTCGCAGTCAGATTCTTTTGCCTGGCATATTGCTGATTTTACAGCAGAAATTGTATCATCTTTTAAAGTTGTAGGTATCAGGAAATTTTTCATATGTATAATCTTTTAGTTTATACAGACAAAATAACTACCTGAATATTAGAAGGGTCTTAATCTTAAATTAGAATTTTCTAAGATTCAACATTAGAATTTTTAATGTTGCTTTTTTTAGTTTTTGTTTTTTTGAAGATAATCGTTACGATCGTACCTTTATTTTGCTCAGACTGTACTTGTATCTCGCCATCATGCATACGGATGATTTTTGAAGCCAAAGGCAGTCCTAAACCATAACCGATATATTTTGCGGCAATTTTCCCTCTAAAGAAAGGTTCATACAAATGCGGAATATCCTCTGGCGGAATACCAATTCCGATATCGTTGATGGAAATTTTTATAGCTTCCTCATTTGCTGTAAGCGTTACAAATACCTCATTATTGTCTGAGTATTTTACGCCATTTGTAATAATATTATTAATCGCTAATTCTAAAAGCGGTCTGTTACACGGAATTAAAAGCAGATTGGAATCTTTTGGCACAAAATTAAGTTTGATACTTACTCTGTTTTCCGGAAAAATTTTATCTAAATCAGATTTTACGTCTAATAATAACTCATCAATTCTGGCGATATCCAAAACCTGTTTATTTCCGTCATAGCCTGTCTGAGTAAGTTTTAATAAACTTTCGGTTAAGTTTCCTAACCTTGATGCCTGATTGTAAATATTTTGCAGTGATTCTACATATTCTTCCACCTGACGTTCTTTAAGAAGCATAATTTCGGCCTCGGCAATGATCGTTGTAATTGGTGTTTTTAATTCGTGTGAAGCATTATTAATAAAATTAGCCTGAATCTCGAATGATGTTTCAAGTCGGTCTAACATATCATTAAAGGTTTCGGTCAGATCTGAAATTTCATCAGAGTTTTTGACTTCCGGAAGTCTGTTATGAAGATTTGAAGCGCTGATTCTGTTTACTTCCCTCGTAATCCTGGCCACCGGATTAATAACACGTTTTGCCAAAAAACGACCTAAAAAGAAAGCAAGAAGAATAAAACCAATACCTCCAAAAACCAATATTTTTATAATATAAATAGTTGTTGTTTTCCCTCTTCGGTCTCTGGCGCCAACAATTACAATATATTTTTGATCTCTTTCTGTAAAAACCTGACCAAGATAATATTTACTGTTAATTTCAAAATAATCTTTTCCGGTCTGCAGTATATTGGAATAAAATTTATTGGGAAGATTTAATTTTGTATTGTAATCAAAACTATTGGCACTGTTGATTTTCAGGACATATTCTTCTTCTTCAATAAGTTCTTCAAGTCCGTTTTTCTTTAAATTACTATAATATTTACTTTTTTCAGGATCATGCTGAAAGTGAATTGAAGCCACAATTTTAGCACGGTCTTCTAACCTTTTCAAAAAATGGTAACGGTTATTTTCCCTAAATAAAACGAATACTATAATACTCAATAGCAATGTACTAAAGGTAGAAAGTGCTACATAAGTAAAAGTAATTTTTTTTCTAATATCCATTTTATGTTTTTATAACATAACCTAAACCTTTCATGGTATGAATAAGTTTGGTTTTGAAAGGTTTATCAACTTTTTTTCTTAAATAAGTAATATAGACATCGACAACATTGGTATTCATATCAAAATTGATATCCCAGACATTATCTAAAATCTGATCGCGGGAAACAATTCTTCCGGCATTTTTTCCCAGATAATACAGCAGTTTAAATTCCTTTGCCGTTAAAATTATTGGTTCTCCGGCTCTTTGAACGGTTTTTGCCCTTCCGTTTATCTCTAAATCTCCAATTGTAATAACATCAATTTTATCTGTTTCCTGATGTGCTCTTCTGTGCAGGGCATTTACTCTGGCATCGAGTTCTCCAAATTTAAAAGGCTTTACCAGATAATCATCGGCACCGGAATTAAGTCCGGTTACAATGTTTTCTGAAGTTCCAAGCGCCGTTAAAAGTAAAATTGGAACAAAGTTTTTGCTTGCGCGAAGTCTTCTGCAGATCTCAATTCCGTTAATATCCGGCAGCATAACGTCTAAAACGACAACATCAAAGTTATAATTGTGAATCATTTCAAGAGCAGTTTTGCCATCGAGAGCCACGCTAACTTCGTTGTTATTTTCTGCAAATCCTTTACGCAAAATCGATAAAAGATTTGGTTCGTCTTCGACTATTAGTAACTTCATGTTAATTTGTGTATACAACAAAAATAAGGATTGAGTTCAAAAATATTATTCATAAAAGTTATAAATTATGATTTAATTATGAACAATAGCTTTCAAAAGCAGCTTTGTTTAATTGTTGGTTTAAAGCTGGACTATGATTAAATGCATAAAAATATAGATTTTAGGACTTTAAAAGGCGTTTGACTTGTTTTAACAAATAAACGATTCTAAAAAGTTTCTCCGGCATTTAGATAAAATCCTTTTGAATTATTTCCCCAGGCATTATCGATAACCAAATTTGTACGTGTTTTTTTGTCTATTAATAAGCGAAGGCCAACGCCTGCTGCTGGCTGAACAGAATGAAAAAGCGGAGTATTAGTATCTGAATTGCCTGCCGTTACAAAATTAGTAAAAACTGTACCGCTCAGCATTTGATTGCAGGTTATTGGAAATCTGAGTTCTGTGGATAGATAAATTAAATTATTTCCCCGAAACAATCCCTGCGTATAACCTTCTCCACTTCTGCTGCGCTGATCCCAGCCAATTGCCGGCAGATTTAAATACGGAACTTCTCCTCTGGTCACAAACTGTCCGTAAGACCAAATTGCAAGAATATAGTGATCGTTTTTCTGCGAAAGCGGAATAAAATTACGATATTCTGCAAATAAAACATTGCTGTATTTTTGATTATGAAATAAAACAGGATTAAAACGGTAATTGATATTAGCAAACCATCCTCGTGAAGAATTAACCTGATTATCGCGTGAATCGTAAACAAAATTCAGACTCACTCCCGTTAGAAAATATTCTAAATTATCAAATCCATGTGTTTTGCTGTAATTATAATGATAGGTCAGGCTGCCGTTTTCAACATCCAATTTTTTATCATTTATGTCTGTGTACCAATCTATGTTGATTCCGCCGCCAGCATAAAAATTCTTTTTCACTTCAAAAGAAGCAGTCTGATGAAATTTAAAATAATTATAATCCATGGCCTGTGCCAAAGAATCAATACTAAAACCAGGCGGCTGATCCCTACGCGGCGGAATTATATCGGTTCCGAGTCCGTAATTGGGCTGCGAAAATATATAAAGCCTATAATCTCCGCTTAAAAATATTCGGTTATTCCTGAGCAGAATATTATTCTTTACATTTATCATCCATTGTTTTTTGAGTGTATAAATTATGCCAAGATTTGCTATTGAATATTTATCTGATGCTTTTTTTCCTTTAAAGGTATATTGCGCAACAGCACCAAAAAAAAATCCGGTTGCAGGCTGAGAACCAATGGCCGGAATTACAAGAAAAAAATTATTTTTTGTGGGTTTCACAACGAAAACAGAATCGCTTTTTTTGAAGATTTCAAAAATGGTTTTAGGCGGGCATATTTCTTTATCCGGAGAATCAATTTGAGCTTGGGCGCATAAATAGAATGGAAACAGAATGAGCAAAACTGTAATTTTAATTTTGTGCTGAAAAAAATTATTGTTTAAGAATTTCACTTTACAAAATTTTAAATTCTACTAAAACCAAATGCAAACTTTATTGTAAATATAACTCATTTTCAACACATTAAACAATATAAAACAAAAAAGCCGTCAATACAAATGACGGCTTGTTATCATATTTATTATAACAAAATTATTTTGTGATAAATTTTGGATGTATTAAATTTTCCAATGAATAAATTTCATCCCATTTTTCCTGAGTAATCAGCTTTCTTTCTACAACAGCAATTTGATGTACGCTTTTGTTTGTTTTTAAAGCTTCACCCGCAATACTTGCACTTTCTTCATAACCAATAATTGGATTTAACTGCGTTACAATTCCAATGCTGTTCATGACCATATTATAGCAGTGATCAACATTTGCTGTAATTCCGTTTATGCATTTATCAATTAAGGTTTGAATGGCATTCGAAAGATAATCTAAAGACGTAAACATCGCAAAAGCAATTACAGGTTCCATTACATTCAGTTGTAACTGTCCCGCTTCTGCAGCCATTGTAACGGTTAAATCCTGACCAATTACATAAAAACAAGTCTGGTTTACGACTTCCGGAATTACCGGATTTACTTTCCCCGGCATAATCGAAGAACCCGGCTGACGCGCTGGTAAATTAATTTCGTTTAAACCTGTTCTTGGCCCCGAACTTAATAATCTTAAATCGTTGCAGATTTTAGAAATCTTAACTGCAGAACGTTTTAATGTTCCCATAATCTGCACATAAGCTCCTGTATCAACTGTCGCTTCGATTAAATCTGGTGAAAGCGTTAACGGGATTCCAACTTCTTTTGCTAAGTATGAAACACAAAGTTCAGGATAACCTTCTGGAGCATTTACTTTTGTTCCAATTGCCGTTGCACCCATATTTATTTCTAATAATAACTGCTGCGCATTTTTTAAACGCTGAATGTCTTCGCCAATTGTAGTTGCATAAGCTTTAAATTCTTGTCCTAAAGTCATAGGCACAGCATCCTGCAGCTGTGTTCTTCCCATTTTTAAAACTTCTTTAAATTCTTCTCCTTTTTTAGCAAAAGCCACTTCTAAACCCGCCAGCGTTTTAATGAAACTTTCCATTTTTAAGTACAATGCAATTCTAAATGCCGATGGATACGCATCGTTTGTAGACTGCGAACAGTTTACATGATTGTTTGGATGCAAAAAGCTGTACTCTCCTTTTTTATGTCCAAGATATTCAAGTCCGATATTGGCAATTACTTCGTTGGCATTCATATTTACAGAAGTTCCTGCCCCGCCCTGAATTAAATCGCTTACAAATTCACCATTAAATTTTCCGGCAATAACTTCATCGCTTCCGTAGCAAATAGCTTCGGCAATTTTTGGGTCTATTGCGCCACAGTCTTTATTGGCAAGAGCTGCAGCTTTTTTTACATAACCTAAAGCTTTAATAAACAACGGTTCTTTTGAAATAGGAATACCGGTAATATTAAAATTTTCTACCGCTCTAAAAGTTTGGATTCCGTAATATAGATGATTAGGAATTTCTAATTGCCCTAAAAAATCATGCTCCTTTCTTGTTGGTTCCATATAATAAAATTGATATATTTTAACTTGAAAATGAGTGTAAAGCTACATCAAATTATGGATTAATGATGTAAAGGAAATCAAAATGATTTTTGATTTACGAATAATATTTTGTTCTAAATTATTACCTTTTCAGCTTCAAATAATTATCGAAAAGAGTTGAAAAAAGAAAGCGAATATTTTCTTGACAAAGAATATAATACAATTGTTTATGCCCAAGATGATCTTAATTTTAAAGATTTTGAATGCTGTGTTTTCAATAATTGTAATTTTTCTGCCTGCACTTTTTTAGCGGTTACTTTTATCGATTGTGTTTTTAACGACTGCATTTTTACCGAAGCAAAAATTAATTATGTTGCTTTTAGAACTGTTACTTTTAATGGATGTGAAATAAAAGAAGTAAATTTTGCCATGTGCGATAAATTGATTTTTGAAGTGCGCTTTAATGACTGTATTCTTGATTTTTCAAAGTTTTATACTTTAAAATTGAAGGGAACTCCGTTTACCAATTGCAGCTTAATTGCGGTTGATTTTATGGCCGCCGATCTAACAGGCGTTTTATTTGACAACTGTGATTTATACCGCTCCGAATTTGACAAAGCCATCGCTAACAAAGCCGATTTTAAAACGAGTTATAATTATTCGATCGATCCGTCCAAAACTAAACTTAAAAAGGCTGTTTTTGCTTTGAAAGAATTGAAAGGGTTATTGTTTAAGCATGATGTGATTGTAACGTAGTTTCTAATAAATAGAACGTGGATTACACCGATTTGCTTTGCAAAAGCGCAGATGAAACTGATTTTTATCTAATTTGAAAAAATTAAATCCGTTTAAATCAGTGTCTTTGCAAAGCAAATCGGTGTCATCCGCGTTCTGTTCTGTATAGCTTTTTCCCAAAAGTGGTTTTGAATTATTTTTAAAGCCATTTTTTATAAGTTTATTAAAAGATATTAAGAAATAATTTAAATATATTTCACGGTTTTAAGTTCATTTAATATATTTTTGCCACGACTAAATCACATTTAACAATAAAAATGGCAGAACTAGAAGTAATTAAACATACCAAAAAAATGCACGAAATAGCAACAGACAAAAAACATACTCTTGTAGAAAAAATCAAAGAGATTGGTTTAGAAATTTTCATTATTGTTTTTGCTGTTTCTTTATCGATATGGCTTCACGGATGGAGCGAACACAGACACGAACAAGAACAGGTTAAAAAGTTTTTGCTTGGATTAAAATCTGATATTCAAAGTGATGTTGATGACAGTAAAACGATCATTAAACAATATCAAGACTTTGGAAAAGTATACACTTCTCTTAGTAATTTAGATAAAAACAAACCTTACGATCAGGAAGTTTTAAAAAAGCAACTGGCATACATTAATACGAATGTTTATTTAAGACCTAAAATTTACAGATTTAATGGTTTTGTTTCTTCAGGCCGAATTGGAAATATAGAGAATGATTCTCTTTCTTTAAATATCCTGAAATTTTATCAGGAAACACTTTCTGAAGTTAATTCATCTGAATCTGGATGGCTTTCAAATCAAAAAAAATTGCAAACTTATTTAGATGAAAATCTAACTGATCCTGAAAGTACCACAGATAATTTCAGGGTTTTAACAACGCCAAAAGGTAAAAAACTTTCAAAAAATCTTATTCCGTGGAATCAGATTTACGAGCGATATAATAATTTGATTAAATCTGGAGAAGTTATTATTAAACAGATTGATGAAGAATATGATTTGAAATAATATTGTTTAATTGAATAAAAAAATGCCAGTTTTTAACTGGCATTTTTTTATTTTAATCACCTATAAAATGGTTCAACACACAGTTTGTCATTTCGACGAAGGAGAAATCTCAACAAGTAACTCCGCATAAAAAAGCTG
The DNA here is from genome assembly GCF_001429765.1 of Flavobacterium sp. Root901. Classification (GTDB taxonomy): domain Bacteria; phylum Bacteroidota; class Bacteroidia; order Flavobacteriales; family Flavobacteriaceae; genus Flavobacterium. Next base: position 402,149 of record NZ_LMJB01000006.1, on the reverse strand, counting down.
TCCAATCTTTGTAGAGTTTCTTACGAAGATTTCTCCTTCGTCGAAATGACAAGACTACTTATAAATTTAATCTTGTATTTTCTTCCCCATCACATAATCCTCCATTAAATACCCATTTCCAATTTCTATATCAACTGTTTCCTTAATTTCGAAACCAAGCTTTTTATAGAAATTTAATGCCGGATTAAAGCGGTTTACATTCAGTAAAAGTTCTTTCGAATTATTATCTAAAGCTAACTTTTCAATAAAACCGAAAACCGTTTTGCCGTAACCTTTTCCTTGTGTTTCCGGCAGAAGATAAATTTTATGGATTTTGGTTACAGCTCCATTTTTATAATTATGTTCAATTCCGATAAAGCCAATTGTAGATTCTGAATCTGAAATTAGATAAAATAATTGTTCTTTATTCTCAATCTGATTCGATAAAGCTTCATCAGAATAAAATAAACCTAACATGTAATCTAATTGTGTTTGAGATAAAATTTCGCCATAAGTAATTGGCCAGGTAATATTTGTGATTTTTTGAATTGTTTTAATATCACTTAAACCTGCTTCTGAAATTGTAATCATATTCTATTTAAAAAGTATTTTTTATTTTGTAAAAACCTGATTTTCCTGTTCGCTTACGCGGATGAAAGTCGTTCGTTTAGTTAATTCTTTTAATCTTGAAGCTCCTACATAAGTGCAAGTGCTTCGAATTCCGCCTAAAATATCTAAAACAGTTTCAATTACATTTCCTTTAAAAGGAACCTGAACCGTTTTTCCTTCGCTTGCTCTGTATTCTGCAACACCACCGGAATGTTTATCCATGGCTGTTTTCGAACTCATTCCGTAAAATTGCTTGAATTTTTGGCCATTAATTTCGATAAGTTCACCTCCGCTTTCTGTATGTCCGGCAAGCATCCCGCCTAACATTACAAAATCGGCTCCGGCTCCAAAAGCTTTGGCTACGTCACCTGGTGTGCTGCAGCCGCCATCGCTTATAATATGCCCGCCTAATCCGTGAGCTGCGTCGGCACATTCGATAATGGCTGATAACTGCGGGTATCCAACACCCGTTTTTACACGAGTTGTGCAAACCGAACCTGGACCAATCCCAACTTTTACAATATCTGCTCCGGCCAAAAGAAGTTCTTCGGTCATTTCGCCTGTCACCACGTTTCCGGCAATTATTATTTTGTCGGGATATTGTTGTCTTGTTTGTTTTAGAAACTGAACAAAATGTTCTGAATATCCGTTTGCCACATCAATGCAAATGAATTTTAATAATGGATTTGCAGTTATTATTTTTCCGATTTTCTCAAAATCTTCTTTGCCGGTTCCGGTACTCACCGCAATATGATCGTAGAAATCCGGCGTGATTTTTTTTAGAAAATTATTCCATTCTTCTAAAGTATAATGTTTGTGAATAGCGGTAAAAAGCTTTTCTTTTGCCAAAACCTCAGCCATTTCAAACGTTCCAACCGTATCCATATTTGCTGCCATGATCGGAATTCCAGACCAATTTGCCGTACTGTGCAAAAATTTAAAATTTTGTTCCAGATTAACTTCAGATCTGCTTTTAAGCGTTGATCTTTTGGGTCTGAACATTACATCTTTAAACCCTAATTTCAGGTCCATTTCTATTCTCATAATTCGAGATTTTGGTTACTCTCAAATATAGGAATTTTAGATTTTAGATTAATATACTGAACGTTTATTTTGCACGCTGATTTTATTGTTTTTTTTGATTTGCCAATAGCGGCGGGGCTTCGACTTCGCTCAGCCTGACAGGCGTGAAAACTGTGACTGCATCTATGGCTATAGCAAAAAAAACTGAAAACTGAAAACCGCGACTGAAAACTAAACTTTACCCGTGAATCGTCTCTCCTTTTCCGTAATTGGTAATGATTGATTCTTCAAAAGCAAGCCATTCTCTCCAGCGTTTTTCAACGTCAATTCCTGTTCCGTATTTGCGTGCGTAAGTGATGAATGTGGTGTAATGTCCGGCTTCGCTTTCCATTAATTCTCTGTAGAAAAGAGCCAATTCTTCGTCTTTAATATTTTCAGAAAGTACTTTAAAACGTTCACAGCTTCTGGCTTCGATCATAGCAGAAAATAAAAGTCTTTCTACTAAACCAGAAACGCGGCTTCCGTCGCCGCTTCTTTTCATATATTGATATAGTTCGTTTACATAGTCATCTTTACGCTCGCGTCCTAGTTTCAATCCTCTTTTGATAATGATATTATGAACCTGCTCAAAATGATCAATTTCTTCTTTGGCTAAAGCCAATAAATCCTTAACTAAATCCTGATGCTCAGAATTGTTGGTAATAATTGTAATCGCGTTTGTTGCTGCTTTTTGCTCGCACCAGGCGTGATCTGTAAGGATTTCTTCTATGTTTTTCTCAACAATATTTACCCATCTTGGGTCGGTTGGTAATTGTAATCTTAATACGCCCATGTTTTTTTGTTTGAGGTTTATTTTGTTTCAGGTTTCAAGTTTTTCTGCTTCATATTATTTAAAAACGAAAAAAGTTTAAAGTTTTGTTTTACGTTATATTTCCGCATTACAAAACTTTAAACTTGAAACTTTAAACTTGAAACTAAATATTAGTATTTGAAAATTGGTCTTTCGCTCATTAATTCGTTTACTTCTTCAGCAACTTCTTCGATAAGATCTTCATTTGTGTGATCAGTAAGAACTTTATCGATAAGTGCTACGATAGTTTCCATATCTTTTTCAACTAAACCACGAGTTGTGATTGCAGCTGTTCCAACACGAATTCCAGACGTGATAAATGGTGATTTATCGTCAAAAGGAACCATGTTTTTATTTACTGTAATTTCTGCTTTTACCAATGCATTTTCAGCTTCCTTTCCAGAAATATTTTTATTTCTTAAGTCAATAAGCATCATGTGGTTATCAGTTCCGCCAGAGATAATGTTGTAACCTCTTTTTACAAAAGCATCTGCCATTGCATTTGCATTTTTCTGCAATTGCATTGCATAAGTAAAGAACTCATCTTTAAGCGCTTCACCAAAAGCAACTGCTTTAGCAGCAATAATATGCATTAAAGGTCCGCCTTGGTTTCCCGGGAAAACAGCTAAATCTAATAATGAAGACATCATTCTGATTTCTCCTTTTGGAGTTGTTAATCCTTGTGGATTTGGGAAATCTTTCCCCATTAAAATAAGACCTCCGCGCGGTCCTCTTAATGTTTTATGAGTTGTTGTAGAAACAATGTGGCAGTGAGGAATTGGATCGTTTAACAATCCTTTTGCAATAAGACCTGCAGGATGAGAAATATCAGCAAATAAAATTGCTCCTACGCTGTCTGCAATTTGTCTGAAACGTGCAAAATCCATGTCACGTGAATAAGCAGAAGCTCCTGCGATGATTAATTTTGGCTGTTCTTTAGTTGCAATTTCCTGAATTTTATCATAATCTAAACGACCAGTTTCAGCATCTACGCCATAAAAAACAGGACGGTATAAACGACCTGAGAAATTTACCGGCGAACCGTGCGTTAAGTGACCTCCATGAGATAAATCGAAACCAAGAATAGTATCTCCTGGATTTAAACATGCATGGTAAACTGCCGTATTTGCCTGAGATCCTGAGTGAGGCTGTACGTTTGCATATTCTGCACCAAATAATTCTTTGGCTCTGTCTATAGCAATCTGCTCAATAACGTCAACTACTTCGCAGCCTCCGTAATATCTTTTGCCAGGATATCCTTCAGCATATTTATTTGTTAAAACAGAACCAGCTGCCTGCATTACCTCATCACTTACAAAGTTTTCTGAAGCAATAAGCTCTAATCCGTGAATTTGTCTTTCTTTTTCTTCTTGTATAAGATCAAAAATTTGTTCGTCGCGTTGCATTTTTTCGTTTTTCGTTAATTTCCTGCAAAAATACAAAAAAACGTTTGTGATACTGTTAGATTATGATATATTTGACATGTAATTTTTCAACAAATAATTAACATCTCACATGCCAATAACCGCCAACGATACTAAAAGAAAATCATGGTTAGAAGTACCTGAAAACAGTGACTTCCCCATTCAAAATATTCCTTTCGGTGTATTTCTTACTAAAGAAAATGTCGTTACAGTAGGAACCAGAATTGGCGATTACGCTATAGATTTAGGGGCTTTACAACAATTAAACTATTTTGAAGGAATAGATTTAACCGATGATATGTTTATGCAGGACACGCTTAATGATTTTATTTCTGACGGAAAAAAAACATGGCGTTTGGTTCGAAATCGTATCGCTGATATTTTCGACGAAAACAATCCTCAGCTTCGGGATTCAACAAAAGACCGTGATATTGTTATTTTTAATATCGATGATATAGAAATGCAGCTGCCGGTTTTAATTGGCGATTATACCGACTTTTATTCCAGTAAAGAACATGCCACAAACGTTGGTAAAATGTTTCGTGATCCAGAAAATGCACTGCTTCCAAACTGGTTACACATTCCGGTTGGCTACCACGGAAGAAGTTCTACAATAGTTCCATCTGGAATTCCGGTTCACAGACCAATGGGCCAGACCCTGCCTCCAGGTGGAGATTACCCTGTTTTTGGTCCGTCTCGTTTAGTTGATTTTGAATTGGAAACGGCTTTTATTACTACTGATGTAAATGTAATGGGCGAAAACATTTCGACTTATGAAGCAGAAGATTATATTTTCGGAATGGTTTTACTGAATGACTGGAGTGCGCGTGATATCCAAAAGTGGGAATATGTGCCGCTGGGGCCTTTCTTAGCTAAAAACTTTGCCTCTTCAATTTCTCCATGGATTGTCACTATGGATGCTTTAGAGCCTTTTAGAACTAAAGGGCCAAAACAAGATCCATCTCCTCTTCCTTATTTACAAACAAAAGGGAAAAAGGCTTTTGACATTCATTTGGAAGTTTCATTGAAACCTGAAGATGGTGAAGAAACCGTAATTTCAAGATCTAATTTTAAATATTTATACTGGTCAATGACCCAGCAGTTAACGCACCATACCTCAAACGGATGCCGCGTAAATTCTGGTGATATGATGGGTTCAGGAACCATTTCAGGCCCAACTCCTGACAGTTTTGGTTCTATGCTGGAATTGACTTGGGGAGGAAAAAATCCGGTAAAATTAAAAGACGGAAGCGAACGTAAGTTTATTGAAGATAACGACACTGTAATTATTAGAGGTTTCTGTGAAAACGCAGAAGTCAGAATTGGTTTTGGTGAAGTCTGCAGCCAGTTATTACCGCCTTTTATCAGACAATAAAAAAAAGATAAATTATCTGAAGAGATATAGAAGAAAAAAACCTTGGTTATAGCCAAGGTTTTTTTATTGTTAATATTTTTGAATCTCGCAAAGTCGCAGATTAATTTATCTTAAAAAATCTTTGTGAGGGCTTCGACTTCGGTCAGCCTCACAAAAAACTTATAGTCTTTGTATTATTAGCTATAACTATTTTAAGCAGGAATCTGCTGGCTTAAGCAGTGCAGTGTTCCAAATCCCCAGATGAAATCAATACAGCTTATTCCGATTACTTCTCTGTCCGGAAAACATTCTGACAAAATATTTAATGCTACACGATCATTACTGTCGTTAAATGTTGGCACCAAAACGCAATTGTTTAGAATTAAAAAATTAGCATAACTTGCCGGAAGTCTTAAATCCTCGAAATCAACTCTTTTTGGCATTGGCAATGCTACAACTACCGGAGATTTTCCGTCTTCTAATTTTGCGTTTTGAAGACGTTTTAAATTATCCTGAAGCGGTTTGTAGTTTGAATCGTTTTTATCTGTCTCAACAATAGTTACAATAGTATCTTCATTTACAAATCGGCATAAATCGTCTATATGTCCGTGTGTATCATCACCTTCAATTCCGTCTCCAAGCCAGATTACATTGGTAACTCCGAGATATTCTTTAAAAACAGCTTCGTAATCTTCTTTTGTAAAACCTTGATTTCTAACCTGAATAGTTGGATGCATTAAGCATTCTTCAGAAGTTAATAAAGTACCTTTTCCGTTTACATCAATAGCACCGCCTTCTACAATTACCGGTTTTCCTTTATACATAACCTGCGTTAAAGGCACATCAATAAAATCAGCGACTTTACCCGGAACAAATTTATCTAATTGATAATTTTTATATTTTGCCCAGCCGTTGAAATTGAAGTTCAATGCTTCTCTTTTTGAACCATTTTTTACAATAATTGGTCCGGAGTCACGCATCCAGCTTCTGTTGGTTTTATGGGTTATATAAGATACATTTTTAGTATTTACATGCGCTCTTTCAAGCATTTCGGCTACTTTTTCCTTCAGTTTTTCATCGGCAACCACCAAAAAAACAGTTTCAAAAGCGGCTGCTTTTTTTATAAATTCTACAAAAGCCCATTGAACTGCTTCGTATTTTCCTGGCCAGTCGTTGCCATTATGCGGAAAACATAACACAATTCCTTGCTGTTTTTCCCATTCTGCCGGAAATCTTCTATTATTTACTGCCATAAAAAAATCTAATTTTAAAAGTGCACAAAGATAAACATTCGGCAGGATTATAAAGCATCTGAATAAAAATCATATTTCTTTTCACAAATATTATCTTCCAAAATTAAGTTAAAGATTAAATAATGAAGACTTAATGTTCGACCAAAATAGGGTAATTACATTTGGCGAAACTAAAAAACTAACAAATGAAAAAAGTAACACTTTCATTATTAGCAGCTTTATTTTTAATGGCAAGCTGTAACAACGATGAAAACTCAAACAACGAAGAACCAGAAGTTGTTGTAAATGAAAATCCGGCCGCTTTTAAAGAAATTGGCTCCATTACAATTGGCGGAGAAGCGGCAGCAGAAATCTCTGCCTACTGTGAAAAAACAAAAAGACTTTTTACTGTAAACAACAGTGGAACCAATCAAATCGATATAATTGACATAGCCGATCCTTCAAAACCTGTAAAAATTGGTAAAATTGATTTAACTGCTTACGAAGGTGCTTCAAATAGTGTAGCCGTTTTTGACGGAAAACTGGCTGTTGCTTTAGAATCTACTTTAAATAAACAAGGGAACGGAAAAGTTGTTGTTTTTAATACTTCTGATTACAGCTTAATAAAACAAGTAACAGTTGGTGCTTTACCAGACATGATTACATTTTCTCCTGACGGAAAATACATTATGACAGCTAATGAAGGCGAACCAAACACAGATTACTCTCAAGATCCAAACGGAACTATTTCTATAATTGATACTAATACTTATACCGTTACAACAATTGATTTTAGCTCCTTCAGCAATCAGGCTGCAACACTGGCAAAAGATGGTTTCCGAATTTCAAAATTTGCTAAAAGCTTTGCTCAGGATATTGAACCGGAATACATAACAATTTCAGATGATTCTAAAACCGCATGGGTGACTCTGCAGGAAAATAATGGCGTTGCAAAAGTTGATTTAACCTCAAAAACTATTACATCAATTTATCCTTTAGGTTTAAAAGATTACAATACCGCTGAAAATGCCATAGACGTAAGTGATAAAGATGATAAAGTGGCTTTTAGTCCATGGAAAGTAAAAGGATTATATATGCCGGATGGGATCAGTCATTTTTCTGCCAATAATATTCCGTATTTTGTTACTGCAAATGAAGGTGATGCCAGAGAATATGCTGCTTATTCAGATATTAAACGCATGAAAGACATGACTCTTGACGCTGCTGTATTTCCTGATGCTGCAACTCTGAAACTGGAAACAAATCTTGGAAGATTAAATCTTATAGCTGATATGGGTGACATAAATGGAGATGGCAAACTTGATGAATTAGTAAGCTTTGGAGCAAGATCTTTTTCTATCTGGAACGGAAACACAGGAAAAATTGTTTATGACAGTAAAAATGATGCAGATAAAAAAACATATGAACTGGGAACTTATGACGACAAACGAAGCGATGACAAAGGTTCTGAACCAGAAGCAGTAGTTGCTGCTAAAATGGGTTCTCAGAATATTTTATTTGTGGGTCTTGAAAGGTCAGACGCTTTTATGACTTATGATGTTACGAACCCTAATGCTCCTCAATATCTGCAAACTGTAAAAACCGGAGACGCACCAGAAGGAATTCTTTTTATTCCAGCTTCAAAAAGTCCAACGAAAAGAAGCCTTTTAGTAGTAAGCAGCGAAGGAGACGGAAGCATTAAAATATATCAGCCAGACTTAAAATAACCAGTATTTTAAATTTCTGAAAAGGGTAAAATTTAAATTTTACCCTTTTTTTTTGTTAAAAATGGAAATTTAATTAACGCATTTTCAGATTCATAGCATAAACAATGGAAATTATGTAAGACGAGATACAACACATTCCCAAAATTCACATCCTACTTTTGCTAAGAGTTTAAATAAAAGCCGAATTAAATATTTGATATTATGAAAAAGAAATTAGCATCTGTATCCCTATTACTATTAGCCTTAACAGCAAATGCACAAATGACTACGACATCTTCAAAACAAATTATCGATCAGCCGGAATATAATAAATGGTCAATCGAATTAAATGGAGGTGTTAATAAACCAACAAGAGCAATGACTCCAGGATATGCTACCGAAAGTCTGAATTTATTTCATGGTGATTTAGGTGTACGATATATGTTTAACCCAAAGTTTGGTGTGAAGTTAGATGTTGGATACGATCAGTTTACTGAAAAAGATAACACTCCTGATTTTGAAAGCCGTTATGTCAGAGCCAGCTTACAAGGAGTTATTAATGTTGGACGAGCTCTAAATTTTGAAAGCTGGACCAATACAATTGGTATTTTGGCACATGGAGGTTTTGGTGTGTCACAAATTAGTACTGAAACTGGTTTTGGCGGTCAGGATTATATGGCTCACGGAATTGCCGGTCTTACAGGACAAATTAAATTAAGTAACCGAGTTGCTTTGACTGGTGATCTTACCGGAATTATTAACGGAAGACAAAACTGGAACTTCGACGGAATGGGAAATACTACAACAGGATCTTTTGATGGTATTTTATTAAATGCATCTGTAGGTTTAACTTTCTATTTAGGTAAAAATGAGAAACATGCAGATTGGTATTCTGAAGAAAATGAAAGATTAAATAAATTGGAGGACAGAGTTACCACTATTGAAACCGGTCTTATTGATACTGATAAAGATGGTGTTGCTGATTTATATGATTTAGAACCAAATACAATTGCCGGAGTTGCTGTAAATACAAAAGGACAATCTATTGACAACAATCAAAACGGTGTGCCGGATGAATTAGAAAGTTATTTAGAGAAAACGTACGGACAAAATGGTAAAGACGCTACAAACAATACTGTTGAGGAGTTAATTAATGGAGGATATGTAAATGTTTATTTTGATTTTAATTCATCTAAACCAACAAACGCTTCGTTATCGGGTGTTGATTTCTTAGTGAAATACCTAAAAAATAATCCTGGAAAATCTGCAGATATTATTGGATATGCTGATGAAATTGGAAAAACAAATTACAATACGGAGTTATCGAGAAAAAGAGCTGAAGCTGTGAAGAAAGTTGCTGTAAATGCCGGAATCGATGCTTCAAGACTAAATGTTATTGCTAACGGAGAAGATACATCTGTTAACAAAAATTCAAAGGAGGCACGTCAAATCGTGAGAAGAGTTACTTTTCAGGTAAAGTAAATTATATATACATTAAAAAAGGCGGTTTCAAAAATATTGAAACCGCCTTTTTTTTTATAATCCGAGATAAAAAATTATTTATCAATTGCTCTTTTTGTAATATCTCCAAAAGCATCAATTCTTCTGTCCCTGAAAAAAGGCCAGTTCTGACGAACATTTTCCTGTAAATCCAGGTCGACTTCAGCAATTAAAATTTCTTCTTTATCGTGAGAAGCCTGAGCTAAAATTTCTCCTTGAGGTCCCGCAATAAATGAGGCTCCCCAAAATTGAATTCCCTCTGTTCCTTCAATGTATTTTTCAAGACCAATTCGGTTTGCTGCTGCAACAAAAACACCATTTGCTACTGCGTGTCCTTTCATTACGTTCATCCATGCGCCGTATTGATTTTCTCCGTATTGTTCTTTTTCTTTTGGATGCCAGCCAATTGCAGTTGGATAAAATAAAACCTCTGCTCCTTTTAAAGCGGTAATACGAGCTGCTTCCGGATACCATTGATCCCAGCAGATAAGTGTTCCAACTGTTCCTTTTTTAGTTTCAATTGCTTTAAATCCTAAATCTCCAGGAGTAAAATAGAATTTTTCATAGAAATGAGGATCGTCCGGAATATGCATTTTGCGGTATAACCCAGCTTCTGTACCATCAGCATCAATAATATAAGCACTGTTATGATAGATTCCAGCCATTCTCTTTTCGAAGAAAGGCACAATTATTACAACACCTAACTCTTTTGCTAATTCGCTGAAAGCTATAAATGACGTGCTGTATAGTGGTTCTGCTAATGCAAAATTTTCTACATCTTCACTTTGGCAGAAATAATGACTGCTATATAATTCCGGAAGTAAGATCACTTCTGCGCCCTGACTAGCCGCATCTCTTACCCAGCTGATACATTTTTTAAGATTGTTTTCGGCTACATCATTCAGGTTTAACTGAATTACCGATATTTTATATTTTCTTTTCGACATGACATAAAATTTAGAGTACAAAAATAGTGTTTTTTATAGGAATGACAAAAGAATGAGTTTGATAGAGTTCTAAGAAAAAATTAATTTCAGCAACATTTCCTTGAATGATTAATTTGTCCTAAAAAGCTTTCAGATAACTGAAACAAAAAAACCGCTTTACGATGGTAAAACGGTTTTTAAATACTTAAATAAACAAAATTAGTCAGTAATAACTACTTTGGTTACTATATATTCTGTTTCAGATTTAGCAATTCTTAAATAATAAGTTCCTGCTTTAGATGTAGTAATTTTATATATAGTTACTCTGTTTTCAGGATCAGGTCTGTCGCAAGAAGCTTTTGGATATTTCGCTTCAACCTGATATCCAGGCTCTTTATTAAATTCAACATCTGTTAATTGATTAAATTCACCACAGCCATTTTCTACTCTGAAAGTGATTGCATAACTAAGTTCCTGACCTACTTTTCCAGTTAATGGTCCCGATACTTCAGTTGCAAAAGCACTTTTGTAAACAACATCTTCATTTGGAGAATCATCGCTGCTGCAAGAAGTTAATGCTACAAAGAATAATAACATTAATGCAATTGATTGTAATTTAAAATTTTTCATAGAATAATAATTTGTTCTTATTTGTACATAGATACTAATAAATGATAATAGTTGCTTTAAAAATTGTTATTTTTTTTCAACTAAATCACTAATTAGTTATAAATAAATATATTAACAAAAAAAATGCCAAAAAATAAATTTAATTGTGATTATTTTTTACCCAGCACTTTTTTAAATAGGTTTATAATTCCTAAAACAATAAAACCTAAAACAAGTCCAACTACAAATTCCTTAATTATTGATGGAATTTTAATTTCTTCTGATAAATGGTGAAAATAGGGAATGTAATGTACGAAGATACCTCCGGCAACTAATATTAAAGCAACAGTACCAATAACGGTCAAACTTTTAATTACTAAAGGAAGCGCTTTTACTAAAATATTCCCGATGAATTTAGAGATGCTTTTTTCTCCTTTGCCAAATTTAATTAGCTTATAACCTGCTTCGTCCATTCTTACAATCAGGGCCACGATACCATATACACCAATTGTTGCTATTACTGCGATTATTGATGTCACAATAATTTGCTGCATAAGCGGCTCTTCAATAACAGTTCCTAAAGCAATGATTACGATTTCTACAGATAAAATAAAATCGGTTACAATTGCCGATTTTATTTTACCTTTTTCTGCTTCCAAAATTTGTTCTTCTGTCAGAACTTCTTCTGTAATTCCTTCTGCCTCTTCATGTGAATGAGGAAAAATAAATTCGTAAATTTTTTCGGCTCCTTCATAGGCCAGAAAAAGTCCTCCAAGAACTAAAATTACAATAATTGCAACAGGTAAAAATGCACTTAATAAAAAGGCGATTGGAAGAATTATAATTTTGTTAAGTAATGAACCTTTACTAATCGCCCATAAAACAGGAAGTTCTCTTGAAGAAGCAAAACCAGAGGCTTTTTCTGCATTTACTGCTAAGTCATCTCCTAAAATCCCTGCTGTTTTTTTTGCTGCGATTTTACTCATTACTGCAACATCGTCCATAATTGCTGCTATATCGTCTAATAGTACGAAAAAACCTGATGCCATTATATTTTGTCTTTTTTAATTTAGTTGCGCGAATCTACTACTTTTTATGCGAATCCTTTTAACTAAAATTGGATTTAATTTTAACTGCACTGACCTAATAAAACCCATAGAATTATAAAAACGATTATAGTTCCAAAACAGCCTCCGCCTAATTTTTTTGCTCCGTAACCGGCCAGCAATCCTCTAAAAATATTATTCATAATGATTTGTTTTATATGTTAATGTAAATTTGAGAATTAAAGCGAAAATTTACTTATATGAATTTTGAAAAAAGTTTCAATATTCACGGATAAAAAAAACACCAGCCTTTCGACTGGTGTTCTTCGAATTTAACAATTAACTAAACAAATTATTAAACTTCTTGTGACTGGTTTCTAAAAACCAATTTTCCATCAAAAGCATCTAATAAAATGATGCTGTCTGTTGTTATATTTCCTGCCAGAATTTCTTTTGACAATTGATTTAAAACTTCTCTCTGCACTACACGTTTTACTGGTCTGGCGCCAAAATGCGGATCATATCCTTTGTCTGACAAATAAGCAATTGCCTCAGGAGTTGCATCCATAGTAATGCCTTGCAAAGCCAGCATTTTTGTAACGCTCTTTAATTGCAGACTTACAATTTTAGAAATATTGTCAACTGTAAGCGGTGTAAACATTACAATTTCGTCGATACGGTTAATAAACTCAGGACGAACCGTTTGTTTTAGCAATCCAAGCACTTCATTTTTAGCGGCTTCTGTAGCTGCTTCAACACTTCCTTTTAAGTTTTCAAATTTCTCTTGTATAATATGACTTCCCATATTTGAGGTCATAATAATAATTGTGTTTTTGAAATCAGCAAGACGGCCTTTGTTATCTGTTAATCGGCCTTCGTCAAGAACCTGCAGTAAAATATTGAAAGTATCCGGATGTGCTTTTTCGATCTCATCCAGCAAAATAACAGAATATGGTTTTCTACGAACAGCTTCAGTCAACTGACCTCCTTCATCATATCCAACATATCCCGGAGGCGCACCAACCAAACGGCTCACACTATGACGTTCCTGATACTCACTCATATCAATACGCGTCATCGCATTTTCATCATCAAAAAGATATTCAGCCAAAGCTTTTGCCAGCTCTGTTTTACCAACTCCGGTTGTTCCTAAAAATAAGAATGTTCCAACTGGTTTTTTCATATCCTGCAAACCTGCACGACTTCTTCGAACTGCATCACTCACGGCTTCAATTGCCTCTTCCTGTCCTACTACACGTTTATGCAATTCGTCTTCAAGATGCAATAGTTTTTCACGCTCTGTCTGAAGCATTTTCATAACCGGAATACCCGTCCATTTTGCCACAACTTCGGCAATATCTTCTCTGGTAACTTCTTCTTTAATTAAAGAATTACCAGATTGAAATTCCAACAATTGCTTTTGCAATGCATCCTGACGTTCTTGCGCTTCTTTTATTTTTCCGTAACGAATTTCAGCTACTTTTCCGTAATCACCTTCACGTTCTGCGCGTTCAGCTTCATATTTAAAATCTTCGATTTCAAGTTTTACAGCCTGAATTCCGTCAACAATATCTTTTTCAGATTTCCATCTGGCGTAGATTTCGTTGCGTTCTTCTTTTAAGTTTGCCAAATCCATATGCAGGATTTTCAGTTTACTTTCTTCTTTCTCACGTTTAATGGCTTCAATTTCAATTTCGAGCTGCATAATTTTACGATCCAGAACATCTAATTCCTCAGGTTTTGAATTGATTTCCATACGCAGTTTAGAAGCTGCCTCATCCATTAAGTCAATTGCTTTATCCGGTAAGAAACGATTTGTGATATAACGCTGCGAAAGTTCGACTGCGGCAATTATAGCTTCATCTTTAATCTGTACTTTATGATGCGTCTCGTATTTTTCTTTAATTCCACGTAAAATTGAAATTGCACTTTCTGTATCCGGTTCGTCGATTAAAACTTTTTGGAAACGTCTTTCAAGCGCTTTATCTTTTTCAAAATATTTTTGATATTCATCTAAAGTTGTAGCCCCAATTGCTCTAAGTTCACCACGCGCCAAAGCCGGTTTTAGAATATTGGCCGCATCCATCGCACCTTCTCCTCCACCCGCTCCCACAAGCGTATGAATCTCGTCGATAAACAAAACGATATCACCTTCTGCTGCTGTAACTTCTTTTACAACCGATTTTAAACGTTCTTCAAATTCTCCCTTAAATTTTGCTCCCGCTATCAACGCTCCCATATCCAGAGAAAAAACAATTTTTTCCTTCAAATTTTCAGGAACGTCCCCGTCAACAATTCTGTGCGCCAATCCTTCGGCAATTGCAGTTTTACCAACTCCGGGTTCACCAATCAGCATTGGATTATTTTTTGTTCTACGGGTCAGAATCTGTAATACACGACGAATTTCTTCGTCACGGCCAATAACAGGATCCAGTTTTCCGGTACGTGCTAATTCATTTAAATTTTTAGCGTATTTATTTAAGGAATTATATGTTTCTTCAGCAGAAGCAGATGTTACTCTTTCGCCTTTACGAAGTTCTTCAATCGCTGCTTTTAAACCTTTTCCAGTAACTCCCTGATCCTTTAAAATCTGAGAAACTTTACTTTTTGAATCAAAAATTGCCAGAATTAAATGTTCGATTGAAACATATTCATCATTCATTTTTTGTGCGATGATTTCTGCTTCATTCAAAGCTTTGTTTGCGTCTCTGGACAGCAGGATATCGCCGCCGGAAACTTTTGGAAAACTCTGAATTGTACTGTCCAGGATTTGTAAAAACAATGGTACATTTACATTAAGTTTTTTCAATATAAAAGGGGCCACGTTTTCATCAACTTCAAAAATTGCTTTGAAAATATGTTCATTTTCAATTTGCTGCTGACCATTTCGCTGTGCTAATTGCTGCGACAACTGTATGGCTTCCTGCGATTTGATTGTAAATTTATTTATATTCATATTTTTAAGATTTGATTGATTTTTTTGTTTTTAATATTTGATTACATTAAAGTTACTACTTATTGAGTTAGATATTTAATTCAAAAGATTTAACTTTGCTATGTAATATTCAAATTACATTCCACAGTTAAAATAAAGACAAAATGGCTCATAAAAGCTGATTTTAATCAGTTTTAGATGTCAAAAAGTCATAAAATAAGCCAAATATGAGTTTTTTAAATTCGATCTTCGGAAGTTCTGAGAACCCTGATTCTCCAAAAAGTAAAGTCAATTGGACAGAATTGACCGATATTCATCAATTAATGGAAATTGAAGCAATATCTAATGAAAAACCAGTTGTAATCTTTAAACACAGCACAAGATGCAGTATCAGCCGTATGGCTTTAAAACAATTTGAAAGAGAATTTGATCTTGAAGAAGTTGTTGATGCTTATTTTTTAGATTTGATTGCACATCGTGATATTTCAAATGAAATCGCAAGCCGGTTTGGTGTTTATCATGAATCACCACAATTAATTTTAATTAAAAACGGAAAAGCAGTTTACAATGTTTCGCACAGCGATATTGACGCAGAAGCACTAAAAACCAAAATTTAAATAAAGTATAAATTTAGAGTTATGAAACTATTTAAACTCATAACTCTAAATTCTAAAAACTTCCTCCAGATCCGCCGCCGCTAAAATCTCCTCCTTCAAATTCAATTGGCGAGCCCGTTTTAACTTCTGGTTTTACTCCTAACGCGGAAGCTACAATTAATGTTTCAGCATTTAAAATAGCATTTGAATGATTAATTCTATCTGGTTTAAAAGTCATTCCGGATTCTTTATTTTTCAGATTTTGGATAGAGAAATAAGCAATTCCGAACATTATTAAACCTCCAATCGTTAATCCTGCTTCAATGGGCAACACAGAATAATAAAATCTGATTGTAAAAATTGTAAAAGCAATTGCTGCAAAGCTAATCCACAGCATTATTCTGTCTTTTGTTTTTAAAGCCTGCACCAAATACACAATTGGAACAATAAATGTAAAAGCATAAAAGAAATAGGAAAACGGAATATCCTTTCCCGGAAGAACATCTACACCTAAAAGTTCTGAAGAAAGTTCTCTTACAACCAGATAATTACACGAAACATAAAACAGAATCAGACAAAAGCTGTTCGCTAATAACAATCCATTGTAATAATATGATTCTTTTAAATTCTTAATTCTTTGCTTTGTAAAAAAATAAAATCCCCCCGAAGCCAGCATTGCTGCAAATGGTAAAATGCTCTTTCCAATATCTCCAATCTCAAACATTCCGAAGAACAAAACAGCCGAAACTGCAAAACAAAACACCAGCATTGATAATAAATGCAAATATCTTTTGTAAGTTAAAAAAGAAGTAAGTGCTACAAAAATTGCAGGAGTTATAATTGTTTCAAAATCTTCTGTGAATACAAATACACCCACTCCCACATTTAAAAGTATTCCTAAAATAAAGGCGTCGTCTAAACCGTGTCTGTAAATTTTTTGTTTTGCTAAAAATTCTGCACCAGCAACTCCAATTCCTGCAAAAATAAAGCAGCAAATTTTTAAAAAGTAGTCATGAACAGATAATGCAATTAAAGAGATAAGACTACAAATAGATGAGTACAGAAACGATCCAAGCAAAAAGAACCCTATGCGAACTAAAATATTACTTTGACTGGTAAAAGCCGGAAGTGTTTTTTTTATGATCTTTTTTTGTTCTTTGCTTATAAAACCTCCATTTTCAAGATTTTCTGCTTCGGTTATTAAAGCCGAATTATGTAATAAATTTTTATCGTGTACTATCATTTTGCAATTTCTCTATTGAAGTTTTTAATCAGTTTTATGAACATAACAATTGAAATGATAAAATAAGGTGGAAGCAGAAGAAAAAACAATTCCCAAAGATCATTAAAATCAACATGTTTAAAGATTTGGAACAGAAAAATATTTATTCCTATAAAAGCGTAAATAATCATGAAAACATAAAGTGAAATTGATTTTTGCTGATAACTGACTTTATAAAAATAAACCGATGAACCTGCTAAAATTAAAGTAAAAAGAAGCCAGGTTATTTCCTCATTTAACATATTTGTTATGGAAGCAACACTAATAATATGAAGCGCAAAAGTGAGATAGACCAGGGCAAAATGTGTTTTTAGATTAATTTTGAAGCTGTAAATCGTCCATAGAATTAATACCATTCCAAGAAAAACAGCTGAATAGCTTAAACTCTGATTTTCATAAAAATCATTATTACCATTAAAAATATCCTGAGGCGTAACAGAAAGACCAACATATGCCGCCAAACCAGTAACTGCAATTGTCAGGACACTTTTATTATCAAAATAATAAGCACAGCCAAAACTAACAATTGTGGGAATTAATGTTGCCAGACCGTAATGTGTGCCAAAAGCTTTATACTGAAATTGAAGATATCCGATAAAAATGCAGGTAAGAACATTGGCTGTTAGAACAATATATTCTAAAAAAGGACTTTCAGATGTAGTTTCTGTCTTTTGAAAACCTTTGGAATTTTTAAAACAGTAATAAAAACAGCCGCAGGTTACCATAAACAAAATAGTCAAAAGAGCGATATGACCTATACTGTTGATATTGTCGTAAATGAGAATTCCAATTCCGGAAGTAAACATTAAAACAGAAATTGAAAGAAATAGTTTTAATTCTACATTTAAAGAGAAAATATTGAGATTTCGATACTCCTTAACTTCCTGAAACTGATTTTCAGTAATTAAATTTTTCTCAAAAAGTTCCTGAGTTAACTGTTCGTTAAATTGCGTCATATTCTTTTACTTAAAAATAAATATTTCTCAAATTTATAGAATTAGGTCGACTTTTCTTATAATTTTGATAGTTATTTTAAGTAAACAAAAAGCTTCTAAGTTTTAATAGAAAAACTTAGAAGCTTTGCGGCTTAGGATCGATCTTAATATAAACTTTAAAAAGCTGCTTTCATTTTATTTTTTATAGCATCGAGACATAAATTATTAATACTGCCTTCGTGTGTATGTTTTGTTTCTTTTGGAGACTTATATGTTCCGGCTTCTAATTGCTCTGCAACAGCTTTATAAGCATCTCTAAAAGGCATTCCTTCTACTACCATTTCGTTTAAGGTGTCTACAGTAAACAAATAATCGTATTTTTTATCTTCTAAAATATGATCTTTTACCGTGATATCTTTTATAGAAAATATTGCAATGTCCAGACAAGCTTTCAGGTTTTGAATGGCCGGAAATAAACCTTCTTTTAACAATTGCAAATCTCTGTGATATCCGCTTGGAAGATTATTGGTAATTAAAGTGATTTCGTAAGGAAGCGCCTGAATCTTATTGCATTTTCCTCTGATTAATTCAAAAACATCCGGATTTTTCTTGTGAGGCATAATGCTCGAACCTGTTGTAAGATGTGCCGGAAGACCGATAAAGTCAAAATTCTGGCTCATATACAAACAAACATCCATCGCAAATTTTGATAATGTTCCCGCCACACTTGTCATGGCAAAAGCAACTGTTTTTTCTGCTTTTCCGCGGCTCATTTGTGCGGCAACGGCATTATATTTTAAGGTTTCAAAACCTAATTCCTGTGTTGTAAATGTTCTGTTAATTGGGAATGAACTTCCGTAACCCGCAGCAGAGCCTAACGGATTCTGATCTACAATTTTTGAAGCTGCATTTAGCATTGTAATATCATCTATCAGACTTTCAGCGTAAGCAGAAAACCACATTCCGAATGAAGATGGCATCGCAATTTGCAAATGTGTATAACCCGGCAGCAAGACATTTTGATGTTTCTCTGCCGATTCCATCAACAAATCAAAAAGTGTTTTTACCTGTTCTTTAATTGCTTTTAATTCGTCTTTAAGGTATAAATGAACATCTACTAAAACCTGATCGTTACGGGAACGTGCCGTGTGGATTTTTTTTCCTGCATCGCCCAATTTTGCTGTTAGAAGATATTCGATTTTAGAATGTACATCTTCAAAACTGTCTTCAATTTCGAAATTTCCAACTACAATATCCGCAATAATTTCGTTTAACGCATCAACCAAAGATGTAGTTTCTTCTGCAGTTAATAATCCAATTTGTCCCAGCATTTTGGCGTGGGCAATTGAACCTAAAGCATCGTATTTTGCTAAAACTAAATCCAGTTCACGATCATTTCCAACAGTGAATTGTTCGATTTGTTTATCTGTTGGTATTCCTTTTTCCCAAAGTTTCATAACTTAGATTTTTAGACTTCTTAGATTTTAGACTTATTAGATTTTTAGACTTATTAGATTTTTGGACTGCTTAGATTATTTTCTTAAGTCCTATTCTTTGAAGTCATTTTCTAATTTACATCTAATGTCGTTGTTTATACTAGTGGTGTTTCTAGCCCCGATAGTAGTGGAAATCCTTTTTCTGGCTTCTTTAGCCAGGAAAAGATTGAAACGGATAGCGGGATTAGCTCCTAAAAAATATTATAATTTAAAGAAATCGGTTAGTATTTTGATATACAGGTCGATTCCTTCCTCAATTTCATTTACAAAAATAAATTCGTCTGCTGAATGTGAACGCAGCGTTTCTCCTGGTCCTAATTTTAAAGACTGACAGCTCAAAACCGATTGATCTGAAAGGGTTGGTGAACCGTAAGTTATTCTTCCTAAAGCAATTCCAGCTTGTACCAAACCATGTTCAACCGGAATTGATGACGAATTTAAATGCATTGATCTTGGTGTTACTTCTGCATTTATATTTGCTTTTACGACTTCAAGAATTTCGGTATTGGTATAACAATCTGTTACCCGAATATCAACTACCAAATCACATTCTGACGGCACAACATTGTGCTGTTTTCCTGCGTTGATCTGCGTCACGGTCATTTTTACAGGACCTAAAACGTCTGAGATTTTATCGAATTTATAGTTTTTAAACCATTCCATTACCGGAATTGATTTGTATAAAGCATTATCATCATTTTGGTGTGCGGCGTGGCTTGCAGTTCCTTTTACTTTTACATCCAAAACTAAAAGACCTTTTTCTGCAACTGCTAATTGCATTAATGTCGGCTCGCCAACTATTGCACAATCTAATTCCGGTAAATGCTGTAAAACGCTGTTTAAACCATTTTTTCCGCTGCTTTCTTCTTCGGCAGAAGCCACAATTACAATATTATGAGAAAGGTTTTGATTTTCGTAAAAATGTACAAATGCCGCTAGAAGTGATACCAGACATCCGCCGGCATCATTACTTCCTAAACCAAATAATTTGCCGTCTTTTTCGATTGCCTTAAATGGATCGTTGGTATAAGCTTGATTGGGGCGTACTGTATCGTGATGGGAATTTAATAAAAGTGTCGGTTTTTTTTCGTCGAAATATTTATTGAAAGCCCACACATTATTATTTTCTCTTTTAAAAGGAATCTCATTCTGTCTGAACCAATTTTCTATTAAAAGAGCCGTTTGATCTTCTTCACTTGAAAATGAAGGGGTTTCAATAAGATTTTTCAATAAATTAATTGCTTCCTGAGTAAGCGTTGCAATATTTTTCATAGTTATGTTTTCTTTGCCGCGAGGGCACGAAGTCACAAAGCTTTAATTAAATCTGTGACATTTTTAATTTGCGCAAATTTCTAAAATTTAATCTTAAAAGCACTGCGCGGTTGTATTTTTTTGCCACGAATTACACAAATTTTTCACAAATTAAAATCCATTAAATAAAAAACTAATGGGAATTCGTGTAATTCTTGGCACCACTTTTATAACATAATGGTTGTATGCGGAACATCTGAATTTTGAAGCATTTTGTGATGCCCAATTTTAATTTTCTGCACACCGCGTGACAAACTATTAAAGCAATTATCCAGTTTCGGAATCATTCCGGAATGGATAACTTTTTCTTCTTTTAGCTTTGTGTATAAAACCTCATTTATTTCAGTTATTACAGATGAATCGTCTTCTGAATCCTGTAAAACTCCTTGTTTTTCAAAACAATATGTCAGCGTTACATCAAAAAATTCTGATAAAGCAATTGCTAATTCACTTGCAATAGTATCAGCATTTGTATTTAATAATTGGCCGTTTTTGTCGTGTGTAATTGCACAAAAAACAGGAACAATTCCTGTTTCTAGCAATGCAGCTAATAATTTGGTATTAACTTGTTTTACATCGCCTACAAACCCATAATCAATTGTTGGGTGGTTTCTTTTTGTGGACTGAATTAAATTTCCGTCTGCACCAGAAAAACCAATAGCATTATTGTCTTTTGCCTGCAATTGCGCCACAATATGTTTGTTAATTTGTCCGGCATAAATCATTACCACCACATCCAGCATTGGAGCATCTGTAATTCGGCGTCCGTCAATCATTTGCGGAACCAGACCAATACTTTGCGCCATTTTTGTAGCCGATTTTCCACCGCCGTGAACTAAAACTTTGTATCCTTCAATTTTAGAAAAATCAGTTAAAAATTGCTCTAATTCTGCGGGATTGTCGATGATGTTTCCACCTATTTTTATTACGGTAACTTTCATAAGTTGCTAAGATACTAAGATTCTAAGCTGCTAAGTTTTTAGATTCAGAGATACTTAGCAGCTTAGTATCTTAGAAACTTAGAAGCTTTTTAAATTTTCTTCAAAATCTTCTGTAAAACTAATTGTGCAGAATAGGTTCTGTTATTGGCCTGCTCAATTACGATTGAATTTTCGCTATCCAGAACTTCGTCACTTACAATTACGTTACGACGAACCGGAAGACAGTGCATGAATTTTCCGTTGTTGGTTAATGCCATTTTTTCTGCTGTAACTGTCCAGTTTGGATCTGAATTGGTTACTTTTCCGTAATCGTTGAAATTACTCCAGTTTTTAACGTATACGAAATCCGCATTTTCAAAAGCTTTGTTTTGATCGTATTCAATTTTACAGTCTTTTGTAATTTCCGGACTTAACTCATAACCTTTAGGATGTGTGATTACAAAGTCCATATCTTTTTGCATATGCATCATTTCTACAAATGAATTCGCCACCGCCTGCGGCAACGCTTTTGGATGTGGTGCCCAGGATAAAACTACTTTTGGTTTGTGTTTTGTTTTGAATTCTTCCATTGTAATGGCATCTGCTAAAGATTGAAGCGGATGACGCACAGCACTTTCCATATTAACAATTGGCACTGTAGCATATTTCAAAAATCCTGAAATAACAGTTTCCTGATAATCTTTTTCTTTGTCTTCTAATCCTGCAAAAGCTCGAATCGCGATGATATCACAATATTGCGAAACCACTTCTGCCGCTTCTTTAATATGTTCTGAAGCGCCAGAATTCATAACTGCTCCGTCTTCAAATTCCAGAGTCCAGCCTTCGTTGGTAAAATTCATTACCATAACGTTCATTCCTAAATTCATTGCCGCTTTTTGTGTGCTCAAACGCGTTCTTAAACTTGGATTGAAGAATAACATTCCCAAAGTTTTATTTTTTCCTAAGCTTTGATTTTTAAGCGGATTTTTTTTAATTTTTATCGCTTGTTTTACCCATTTTGATAATGAGTTGATTTCTTTTATTGAGATGTAGTTCATTTGTTTTTCTTTGCTTTTTATTGATTTTGTTTTTTAATCAATCCTTTTGTAATACGTTTTTTTCTTTCCTAAGTAAGCTTCTTCTGCTTCAAAAGTAATTGGATATAATTTTCTTCCTCTTATTAATAATTTCTTTGTCATCCAACTCGTCATTGGATTCTTATCAACAACATCACTTTCAGAAACAAAAATTTCGATATTATTTTTATCAGTATTTAGAAGAAAACTATCTTGAACAAGTCCACTGTCGTCATTACTTCTAAATAAATCCTTAATTTTTATTTTTTTTATTTCTGTTTTAGGTACAATCAATATTCCTTCTTCATCTGTTTCAGTATATTCACCATCATTTATTGAAACATACCATTTTGTTTTTATGTCTTCTTCAATTTCTCCGATTTTAAAAGTTCGCTGCCAAACAATTGAAATTTTAATTGAGCTAAGATCTTTACCATAAGTTTCTAAAACAGTTGTGGGTTTTGAAAAATAAACTTTATCTGGAATCAACTTAAGAGTATCACTAACTTTTAGGTATTTTCCCTTTATTATCCCTCTTCCTAAAACATCTTGGCTATAATGAAACTCAAAAAAACCATTTTTATAAAATCGATACCCAAAACAGTTTGGCCCAACTTTACATATTTGATGTCGAAATTTCCCTTCTATTTGTGCATTAGATTTGAAAGATAAAATCAATAATATGAATATATAAACTTTAATTTTCACATTAAATAATCTTAGTAAATGCAATTTTATCTTCTAATGCATTTAAAATAAAATTATCATTTAATCCATTGACGATCCAGGTTTCTATATTGGCAGCTTTAGCGATAGCCGCGGCTTCAATTTTTGACTGCATTCCTCCTGTTCCGTGTGAGGATTTTGAATCTCCGATTTCTTTTTCTAATAATTTTAAATCTTCAACTAATTTTATTGTCTCCGGATTTTCATCATGAATTGATTCTTTTGTGTAAATTCCGTTTGTATTGGTTGCAATTATCAGAATATCAACATTTAAAAGAACCGCCGTTAGTGCTGCCAATTTATCATTATCTCCAAACCGAATCTCATCTGTCGCCACGGTATCATTTTCATTAATAATCGGAATGTAATTGTTTTTAACCAATACATTAATCGTATTTACAATGTTCTTTTTGGTCTGCTCTTTTTCAAAATCAGAATAAGAAAGTAAACATTGTGAAGTATTTAAGCCTAAATCTTTAAAATTTTCATTGTAAATCCGCATTAAATGAGGCTGTCCGATAGAAGCTAAAGCCTGCTTTACAAAAACATCTTTATCCTGATTATCCAATTTTACAAATTGCTTTGCCGCCGCAATTGCTCCGGAACTCACTATGATAAACTCATACTCGTCGTTTAAAGCCGCAATCTGTATTCCAAGATCTTCAATCTTTCCCCGCGAAATATGATTGGTTTCTTTGGTTAAAGTATTACTTCCAATTTTTAATAAAATCCTTTTTTTAGTCATTTTTTTTTAGATGCTAAGGTTCTAAGATGCTGAGATTCTAAGTTTTTTTTTTAGAATTATCTGATACCTAATTTTCACATTATCTCAATTACCGAATTTGCCCTTCTCCATAAACGTACCATTTATTGGTTACCAAATGCTGTAATCCGATTGGACCTCTTTGGTGAAGTTTATCAGTGCTTATAGCTAATTCGCCGCCTAAGCCAAATTGTCCGCCGTCTGTGAATCTTGAAGAAGCATTTTGATACACCGCAGCTGCATCAATGGATTCCATAAATTCCTGCGCTGCTTTATTGTCTTTTGTAATAATTACTGCCGAATGTCCGCCGCAGTATTTATTAATTTTATCAATTGCATTTTGCTGAGAATCAATTGTTCCGATTACTATTTTATAATGTAAAAACTCTTCGTACCAAATATCTTCATTTTGAAGCGTTTCTGTATCTTCAAAATTCTCTAAAGATTTATCTACTATTACTTCAACATTATGCTCTTTTAATGCTTCAATTAAAATGGCTGTAAAACCTTCAAAATTGGGAAGTCTGGAATCAATTAAAACTTTATCGACTGCATTACATGCTGAAATTTTTGCTGTTTTGGCATTTAAAATCACCTTTAAAGCCAAATCGGTATCTGCATTTTCGTGAACGTAAACAAAATTATTTCCTCTTCCGCTTACAATTACCGGACAGGTTGCGTGTGCTTTTACAAATTCGATTAATTTTTCTCCTCCTCTTGGAACAATTAAATCGACTTTTTGCGTTGGTTTTTCTAAAAATGCCTGAGTTTCAGTACGGTTATAATTCAGATATTCAACCCAATCTTTCGAAACATTATTTTGTTCTAAAGCCTGATGCCATAAATCAACAATTTTCAGATTTGATTTTAAAGCTTCTTTTCCGCCTTTCAACAAAATCTTATTTCCGGATTTAAAAGCAATTCCGCCAGCCTCAATTGTTACATCCGGACGCGATTCGTAAATAATTAAAATGGTTCCGAAAGCTGCGGTTTTATTGATGACTTTGATTCCATTATCATGTGTAAAATGAAAACGCTCTACTCCAACTGGATCCTCCTGAGATGCTAACTGATTTAATGACAAAATCATTTCGTCAACTTTCTTATCATCTACTTTCAGGCGTTCTTCCATCGCAAGATCTGAGCCGTCATAATCCGTAAGATCTTCCTGATTGGTCAAAATGATCTGATTCCGCTCCTGCTCGACCAGCTTTGCCATAGTCCGCAAAACCGCATTTCGCATTTCAATTGATAATGGTTTCATTTTTTTTGGTTTAATTGGTTAATCGTTAATTCGTTTAATCGATTAACCAGTTAAACGATTAAACGAATGAACAGTTATAAGAAACTTAGTTTTTAAGTTCTTCTAAACTTTCTTTCAACGCTTTTACAAACGTATCAATATCAGCTTTTTTCACAGTTAAAGGCGGTAAAATTCTCAATAGATTTTTATTGTTGGCACTTCCTGTAAAAATGTGTTTTTCGATAATTAATTTCTTTCTTAAAGCAGCAACGTCAAAATCAAACTCCACTCCAAGCATTAATCCTTTTCCTTTTACTTGTTTGATTCCCGAAACCTCTTTGATTTTTTCTAAGAAATATTCGTAAACTTCATTTACATTTTTCTGTAAATCAAGTTTTTCAATTACATCCAAAACCGCGATTGAAGCTGCACAAGATAAATGGCTTCCGCCGAAAGTAGTTCCTAATAATCCGAAACTTGCTTCGAATTTTGGAGAAATCAAAATCGCTCCAACCGGAAATCCATTCCCCATTCCTTTTGCAACTGAGATAATATCAGCATTGATTCCGTGATGTTGGAAGGCGAAGAATTTACCACTTCTTCCGTATCCTGATTGTACTTCATCTAAAATCAGAACCACATCGTGTTTTTTACATGCTTTTTCTAAAGCCTGAAAAAACTCAGTTGTTCCCTGATCTAAACCTCCAACTCCCTGAATTCCTTCGATAATTACAGCAGAAACATCACCTTTTGCCAATTCAGCTTCTACTAACTCAATTTGATTTAGAGGAAGAAAAGTAACTTCCTGTTGAGCGTTTATTGGCGCTACAATTTTTTTGTTATCCGTAACGGCAACTGCTGCAGAAGTTCTTCCGTGGAAAGAATTATGAAAAGCCACAACTCTCGATTTTCCGTTATGGAAAGAAGCTAGTTTTAAAGCATTTTCATTTGCTTCAGCACCAGAACTGCATAAAAATAATTCATAATCTTCTAAACCTGAAAGTTTTCCAAGTTTTTGTGCCAATTCAACCTGCAAAGGATTCTGAATCGCATTCGAGTAAAATCCTAAGTTATCGATTTGGTTTTTCAATTTAGCCACATAATCCGGCTGTGTATGTCCGATGGAAATTACTCCATGTCCGCTGTATAAATCTAAATATTCTACCCCTTTGTCGTCAATGATTGTACAATCTGATGCTTTTACCGGAGTGATGTCGTATAATGGGTAAACGTTGAATAAGTTCATGCTTTTTGTTTGTTTTGTTTCAGGTTTCATGTTTCAAGTTGCTCACTTAACGTGGAAATTAAAACTTTAAACCTTAAAACTCGTTATGTTTCTAACCTCCATTTCAAGTCACGTACAGAACGTGAAACCTGAAACTTTAAACTTGAAAACTAAAAATTAAAATCCGCTTGGTTTCAAATGCAAACCTGTGGTTTCTTCTAACCCGAACATTAAATTCATGTTCTGAATCGCTTGTCCTGAAGCACCTTTGGTTAAGTTATCTATAATTGATGTGATTAAAACCCGGTTTCCTTTTTTCAATAAACTAATAATACATTTGTTGGTTTGTACGACTTGTTTCATGTTGATGTTTGTCGTTGTAACTGTTACAAAAGGCTCATTTTTATAGAAGTCTTCGTATTTTGCCACTAAAGTTTCTAAACTATCGTCTGATTTCGTGTAAAGTGTTGCAAAAATTCCTCTTGGAAAATCTCCTCTGTTCGGAATAAAAAGCAATTCGCTCTCAAAATCGTCCTGAAGCTGCACCAGACTTTCTGTTATTTCTCCTATATGCTGGTGTTCAAAAGCTTTATAATGCGAAAAATTATTGTTTCTCCAGCTGAAATGTGACGTTTCTGAAAGTCCGACTCCAGCGCCTGTGCTTCCAGTTGTCGCATTAATATGAACATCATTATTCAACAATCCGTCTTTTGCTAAAGGCAATAAAGCCAACTGAATAGCCGTTGCGAAACAACCCGGATTTGCGATATAATCTGTTTTTTTAATTTCGGCTTTATTGATCTCAGGCAAGCCGTAAACAAAATCTTTTCCTTCAAAATGCGCATCTTTGTTCAATCTGAAATCATTTCCTAAATCAATGATTTTGGTATGACCTGCGAATTGATTTTCTTTCAAAAATGAAATTGATTTTCCGTGCCCTAAACACAAGAATACCACATTTACGTCAGGATTAATTACATCCGTAAAGTTCATTTCGATATCACCCATCAAATCGTGGTGTGCCACAGAAAGCGGTTTTCCGGCATTTGTTGTACTGTAAACAAAATCGATGTTTACTTTTGGGTGATACATTAAAATTCTGATAAGTTCTCCGGCCGTGTAGCCCGAACCACCAATAATTCCGACATTAATCATGATCTAATTTATTTACAGATGAAAAGATGTTTTGTGCATTGCCTAAAATCTTAATAAATCCTTTTGCATCGTCGGATGTCCAGGCGTTGTTCATTTCTCCGTATTGACCGAAACCTGTGTTCATTAAATCATTATCAGATTCAATTCCGTCAAGTGAGAAATGATATGGCTTTAAAGAAACTGTAACCGTTCCGTTTACTGTTTTTTGTGTGTCTTGCAGGAAAATTTCGATGTTTCTCATAACCGGATCAAGGAATTGACCTTCGTGAAATAACATTCCGTACCAGTTTCCTAGTTGTTCTTTCCAATATTGCTGCCATTTACCAAGCGTATGTTTCTCTAATAAATGGTGCGCTTTGATGATAATTAAAGGCGCAGCGGCTTCAAAACCAACTCTTCCTTTGATTCCAATAATGGTATCACCTACGTGAATATCTCTACCAATTGCGTAAGCGTTTGCTAATTTTTCTAAAGCAACAATATTGTTTGAAGGCTTATCTGTTTTTCCGTTTAAACCAACTAATTCTCCTTTTTCAAAATGAAGCGTTACTTTTTCTTCGCCTTCTTTTTGCAATTGCGAAGGATAAGCTTCACTTGGTAATGGTTTTGAAGAAGTTAGCGTTTCTTTTCCTCCGACACTTGTTCCCCAAAGTCCTTTATTGATAGAATATTGTGCTTTTTCCCACGAATAATGAACTCCGTTTTGGGCCAGATAATCTACCTCTTCCTGTCTGGAAAGTTTCAAATCTCTAATTGGAGTAATGATTTCGATTTCAGGAGCGATGGTTTGGAAAATCAAATCAAAACGAATCTGATCGTTTCCTGCACCAGTACTTCCGTGTGCGATCGCGCTTGCTCCTACTTTTTTAGCATATTTGATAGCTTCAATCGCCTGAAAAACACGTTCTGCACTTACTGATAGCGGATAGGTATTGTTTTTTAATACATTTCCGAAAATCAAATATTTTATGGCTTTATCATAATATTTGTCTACGATTGTCAGGTTGGCATGCTGCGCGCTTCCTAATTCGTAAGCTCTTGTTTCAATAGCTGTTAATTCTTCAGCAGAAAATCCTCCTGTATCTACAAGTACAGTGTGAACTTCGTATCCTTTTTCGTTTTTTAAATATTTCAAACAATACGAGGTATCTAATCCTCCGCTATAAGCTAATACTACTTTTTTCATTTTTTATAATTTTGGCTAATACTTTCGTATTTAGCAGTTTGAGATTTCTTGGTTAAATTTTAAATAAAAAAATAAATGACAATATTTTATTTAGGAATAAAGCTTGTTTAATTTTTTTAAGTCTGCTTAAAACAGCCTCATTAAAAGGGTGTCTCGGCGGATTTTTTTGTTTTTCCTTTGGGTCGTATAACATTCCGGTGCAAAGACACATTTTGTTTTCTTTACTCTGCAAAATTGGAAAGTTAGTACAGGTTTTACAGCCTGCCCAAAAACTCGGATCTGTTGTAAGTTCTGAAAACGGAACCGGTTTATAACCTAACTCTGAGTTAATTTTCATTACAGCCAAACCGGTTGTAATTCCGAATATTTTTGCATCTGGGAATCTTTTTAAGGAATACTCAAAAACTTTTGATTTTATCTTTTTTGCCAAACCTAAACTTCTATAGTCAGGATGTACAATTAATCCCGAATGTGCCACGAATTTTCCGTGCTGCCAGCTTTCGATATAACAAAAACCAGCAAATTTCCCGTCTGCCAGAGCAATCATTGCATCACCATTCGACATTTTTTTCTGAATGTACTCAGGAGTTCTTTTAGCAATCCCCGTACCTCTTAACAAGGCAGATGATTCTATCGTATCGCAGATTTCCTGTGCGAATTTGAAGTGTTCTTCCTGGGTAACAACAATAGAGATCTTCATTTCAATAATTGAAGTTAGAGTTAAAAATTAAAGCTTGTTGTTTAGTTTGAAATCCGGAACCAAATCCAATAAAATGAAGCAAAACAGAAGTAACATCTTCGAAATCAAAACATTGATTAAGAAAATTTACAAAATAATAAATACTTTCAGGATATGTTTGTCCAATGGACAAATGATGTGATTTCAAAATGAAAAATGGATATGAATAAATATACGGCTATAAAACTCAGTGGATACTATAGAGATAGTGTCCGTACTTCGGGAGAAGTAATCGGTGAGTTTGTCCGTGACAAAGAAGTTATATGTAAACTTGTTTTATTCATCGGTGCAAAAGTACACTATTTTTTAATTTACAAAACAAAAAATCAAAATTCTAACATTTTTTTAATGTAATGTTATTTTTTTTAAAAGATGCTGAGACTCTAAGTTACTGAGATTCTGAGTTTTTTTATATCTAAACTTATATGTCAAACCTGAAACCTGAAACTTGAAACTTGAAATAAAAAAACCCGATAACTACTACAGCTATCGGGTTTTTAATATTATTTATAATTCTAAAAATTATTACTTCTTAGTAAATTGTATTACTTGTGCATTTCCAGTTAGAATCATATCAAAACCTGTTTTGGCTTCATTAAATTTAAATTTTAATCCTGCTCTTTTAGATTCAAATGTATCTTTTTCACCTGCAACAGGAGTTAAACTAAATTTTGGATAATTCGGAAGTTCTGCGTTTAAAACACTATTCTTTTCCGTTAATTCAACTGTCAAAGGTGATTTTGCCGTAACATAATTTCCAACATATCCGTCAAGGATAATGTCTTTTTCAACCTTTCCCTTTCCCGCAGTCCATACATTATTACTTTCGTTATAATCAGGAAAAGCATTGTCCGGGTCTAATGTAATGCTTTCTATTTCTTCTGTAGAATTATGTTTAAAAGACCATTCATTATTACGCTGCCAGATTTCAACCGGCAGTTTAACTCTGGTTACCTTTCCGCTTTTTGTTTTTACATCTAAAACAATTGGCATTGGCATTTTATCAAAGTTCTCAACATTTATTATAACCCCTTTTGCCGGATCATTTTTTACATATTTAATCCAGTTTATTCCCTGGTCAAATCTCCAGTTATTTACAAACCAGCTTCTCCAGAACCAGCTTAAATCTTCACCGGCAACATTTTCGATTGTTCTAAAGAAATCATCCGGAGTTGGATGTTTATAAGCCCATCGCTCCACATAAGTACGCAGTGCTTTATCAAAACGCTCTTCTCCTAAAACCTGTTCTCTCAAAATAACCAAACCTGCACTTGGTTTTGCATAACATAAAACACCAATATTAGCTTCCTTCATATTATCAGGAGAACTCATTATTGTTTCTAATTTTGGGCTGGTAAAATATTCTGCGTCTTCATGTAAATTAGAAGCCGGTTGTTTGTACTCTCCATTATTAAAATCATAAGAGCTTACTGAATTAATAAAAGTATTAAAACCTTCATCCATCCAGGCAAAATAACGCTCATTCGAACCAACAATCATTGGGAACCAGATGTGTCCGAATTCATGATCTGTTACTCCCCATAAATCATCTCCTTTAGATTTCCATCCGCAGAAAACAATTCCCGGATATTCCATTCCACCTTCATTTCCGGCTACGTTTGTCGCTGCCGGATAAGGATATTCAAACCATCTTTTAGAATAATTTTCGATAGATGATTTTACATATTCTGTTGAACGTCCGTAAGCATCATTTCCGGCACTTTCTACAGGATAAGCAGACAATGCCAGAGATTTTTTACCGCTTGGTAAATTTATTCTTGCCCCGTCTAAAATAAACGCCGGAGAAGATGCCCATGAAAAATCACGTGCATTTTTTATTTTATAATGCCATGTTTTTTCTGCAGAAGCGTTACTGTTTGCTGTTGCAGCAACTTCTTCGGCAGAACGAATCATAACTGTTTTATCACTTTGAGAAGCTTCTTTGTATCTTTTTTGCTGTTCTGCAGAAAGAACTTCAGCTCCGTTAATTAATTCTCCTGAACCTACAACATAATGATTGCCGGGAACTGTAAGTTTTACATCAAAGTCTCCATATTCTAAATAAAACTCAGATGCTCCCAGATAAGGTGCCGTATTCCAGCCTCTTACGTCATCGTACACACACATACGCGGATACCATTGTGCAATAGTGAAAATCTTTCCGTTTTTAGTTTCTAAAACTCCCATTCTGTCTGAACCTTCAAATGGTGCTATGAATGAAAATTCAATTTTAATTTTTACAGAAGCCCCTTTTGCCGATAATTCTTCGGGAAGGAAAATCTGCATTCTGGTATCTGTTACAATATATTTAGCATCAACTTCTGTTTTCTTTTTTCCAACAGAAATTACTTTTACTGATTTTATTTTATTTCCTCCGTCAAAAACCTGACCCTGAGCTCCGTTACGGCTTCCCGTTAAAGGCACAACAGCATTTCCTCTTGAATCGTCCTTAAATAAGTTCTGATCTAAATTCAGCCAGACAAATGATAATTTATCAGGACTATTATTCGTATAGGTAATTTCATCCGTTCCTACGATTTCATTTGTAGTTCCGTTTAACTTTGCCGTTATCTGATAATCGGCTCTGTTCTGCCAATATTCGACACCCGGCTGACCGCTTGCAGTACGGGTAGAAGTACCGTTTTTTGTGTAAAAATGCGGTGCGAATGCATCATGATAATTATAATTATTTACTGGATTTGCCGCTGTTGCTGAAGGCGTTTGCTGTGCCCAAACAGAAGAAAACCCAACAAACAAAGCCATAGTCAATAAGGCTTTTGAAGATTGTTTTTTCATATTTTTTAGCTGTTTATGTAGCAAATTAATGAAAAAAAAAGCTATTTACAGAGAAAACCAAAAGGATAAATTTAATTTTAGCAAAAATTTATTAAAAAAATAATTCGAAGCATTTTCCTAAAAAAATAAAATTTATAAAATATATTTACATCAAGATTTAAGATTAATTCCTTACAATTACACTATTTTGAACACAACTATATCAAATTCAAGACTTAAAGCTTCGATTAAAAATGCAGGAGCTGAATTATTTTCACTAAAAGACGAACAAAACAAAGAATATATCTGGGAAGGAAATCCTGATTTTTGGGGAAAACACTCCCCTGTTCTTTTTCCGATTGTGGGAACTTTAAAAAACAATACTTATAAAATTGGCAGTACTGAATACCAGCTTTCAAGACATGGTTTTGCAAGAGATATGGAATTTCAGCTGATTGAAAAAACAGGAAACAGCGCTGTTTTCTCTTTAGAATCAAATGAAGAAACGCTAAAAAAATATCCTTTTGAATTTGAATTACAGCTTATTTATACGATTGAAAATACTTCATTAAATATAGAATATGTCGTAATAAATAAAGGAGAAACAAAAATGCCTTTTTCGATTGGTGCGCATCCGGCAATTGCGCTTCCGCAGAATTTTGAAAACTACGCTTTTAAGTTTGAAAAAGAAGAACCTTTACAATATAATCTTCTTGAAAATGATTTAATATCCAATAAAACAGAGACTTTAAAAACAACAGGAAATATTGTTCCGTTACATTATAAACTTTTCGAAAATGATGCATTGGTTTTTAAAACGCTAGAATCAAATTCACTAACGATTCTTGAAAATTCAAAACCGTATGTTCAGGTTGATTTTGAAGATTTTCCAAGTTTAGGAATCTGGACAAAAGATCAGGCGCCTTTTGTTTGTATTGAACCATGGTTTGGTTATTCTGATACGGCAGATAATTCAGGCGATTTATTTAAAAAAGAAGGAATAATTGTTTTGGAAGCAGATCAGACATTTCATTCTCAATTTAGTATTAAAATCTTATAAATAAAAAATGTTAGAATTTAACTTTCACCCATTTCCGGTAATCGAAACTGAGCGTTTACTTTTAAGAAGAATTACAAATGATGATGTAAATGAAATTTTTGAATTGCGTTCAAATCCTGAAACAATGAAATATATTCCAAGGCCATTAGTTAAAAATAATGAAGATGCCCTGGAACATATTGCCATGATTGAGGAAAAAATCGAATCTAATATTGGAATCAACTGGGCAATTACTTTAAAAGAAAACCCAAAATTATTGGGCATAATTGGTTATTACAGAATGCAGCCGGAAAATCATCGTGCTGAGATTGGTTATATGCTGTCTCCTAATTTTCATGGAAAAGGTATTATCCCTGAAGCCGTAAACCGGTTAATACAATATGGTTTTGAAGATTTAAAATTACATTCTATTGAAGCTGTAATTGATCCTGAAAACTATGCATCTGAAAAAGTGCTTCAAAAATGCGGATTTGTAAAAGAAGCTCATTTTAAAGAATCAGAACTTTATGAAGGAAAATTTCTAGATAAAGTAATTTATTCTTTACTAAACAATTAAAAAGAATTCTTGCAAAAAACATCAATTTCTGCAATAGTACGTGCGCTATTGCGTTATATTTGTGGCCGAAAACAAATTACGCCCGCGACACAAAAAAATACCATGAAAAATTTATTCGCCTTTATTGTTCTTTTTTTTTCTATCCAGTTACAAAGTCAGACATTCA
The DNA here is from genome assembly GCF_001429765.1 of Flavobacterium sp. Root901. Classification (GTDB taxonomy): domain Bacteria; phylum Bacteroidota; class Bacteroidia; order Flavobacteriales; family Flavobacteriaceae; genus Flavobacterium. The sequence continues at coordinate 367,746 of NZ_LMJB01000006.1, read as the reverse complement.
TTAAATTTAACGGAGCTACGGCTTTAGTTGCAATTCCAAATGTGGGTATAGAAACCAGTATTGGCGAAAAAACTACTTTTAGCTTTGATGTAATGGCTTCTTTTTGGAAATCCTTTAACGGAAATAATCCAATGGAGTTTTACACTTTTACGCCGGAAGTTCGTTATCATTTCAAAGAAAAATACAACGGTTTTTATGTTGGTGCCCATGCAGGTCCTGACTTTTATCAGCTTCAAAAATGGAATTATTGGGACACTAATAAATATGAACATGGTTTTGGTTACCGTTTAGGAGTTACCGTAGGATACAACATTAAATTAAACGATAAATTTTTGCTGGATATTTTTGCAGGAGGCGGATGGCATCAGGGCTTTTATCACGGCTATTATAATGACGGAACACCGGGCAGATACGAAACAGCAGTTCATTGGAATAAAAGCGGTGAATGGCTTCCATATCGCGGTGGTGTAATGATTTCATACAAATTAAACTAAATTCAGCTGAATTTAGGAAGTGATTTTATATATAAATCCTCAACTTTTTTTCGCGCCCAATCGGTTTTTCTTAAAAAAGTAAGACTCGATTTTACACTTGGGTTTGAAGTGAAACATTTTATCGGAATTAATTCTCCTAAAGTGTCAAACCCGTAAAAATCTACCAGAGTTTCAACAATTTTCTGAAGCGTTATTCCGTGAAGCGGGTCTTTAGATTTATTTTCCATTTTATATATTTTAAATACAAAAGACCGTTCTTAAAAAGAGAACGGTCTTTTTTGCAAAATTAATGAATTGACCTAAAACAATGCATTAAAATTTAGAATATGAATTTAAAACCAAAAGAAAGCGGAGAAGTTAAATTTGGGTTACTTCCTGCAAGAGCTGTGTTATAAAAAGGATCTACATTTGCAACATGTGCCAATCCAAAATTTGTTACGGTTGTTTTTTCTCCATTTTTAGGCTCAAGAGTTGTTGAAGTAAAATTCGCCAAATCGTAAGAGAACTCAACTGAGAAGTTTTTTGTTACAAAATAATCGAAACCTCCAGATACTGATAAACCAAACTGATTAACTTTTAACTCGCTTTCTTTTTCTTTTCCTGTAATAACCGGCAGCGCTGCCTGTCCAAAAAAGTACAATGATCCGGCTACATTCCAATATTTTCTGGCTAATGGCTCAATAACAAATAAATTTGTTTTGGCAGCTGTTCCGGCATTTGAATCTGCTTTTATATTAATAAAACCAACTCCTGCCCCAACAGCAACAGATGGCGTTACAAAAGTACCAACGATTGGAAGAACAGATAAACTTGTATTTTTTTGATCTGCATTTTTAGTCTGCTGATAGCCAAATTGAGAAGTCGCGAACCAGGCTCCCTTTAGCCCTGCTGCATCCTGAGCTTTAGCAGTTAAACCAATTAGTACAATACTAACGAATGTTACAATTTTTTTCATGTTAAGTATGTTTTTTAAATTACAGAACAAACTTAAACTGAAGCATTTTTAAAGGAGCTGATTAAAATCATAGATTAAAAAAAATCTTTAATTATATTTAAGCATTTTAATTTCCTGCAATTTTCTTACTTTTGTACACATGTTAAAATCAGTCAATATACTTAATAAAAGAGCCCGGTTTGATTATGAAATAATCGATACCTATACTGCCGGAATTGTTTTGGCAGGAACCGAAATAAAATCCATACGATTAGGAAAAGCAAACATTACAGAAAGCTTTTGCGAATTTAGCGGTTTGGAACTTTTTGCTATTAATACTTATATAGAAGAATATTCGTTTGGAAATCAATTTAATCACAAATCACGAAGTGAGCGAAAATTGCTTTTAAATAAAAAAGAATTAAAAACACTTCATAAAAGTGTTCAGGCCAAAGGTCTTACTATTGTTCCGCTTAAATTGTTTACCAATGAAAAAGGTTTGGCAAAACTGCAGATCGGTCTTTGTAAAGGAAAGAAAAACTACGACAAGCGTGAATCATTAAAAGAACAAGATACAAAACGCGACTTGGACAGAATTAAAAAAGCCTTCAACTAAATTCAATTTAACCAATCTAAACCATTGTTTATCAAAATTTTATATTTATTTTTATAAAACCAATAAGTATAAAACATGAAAAAATATCTGGTTATATTGATTGTAATTCTGGCACTTTCCGGCTGCAGCAGCAACACTACTATTGTAAACAGCTGGAGAGATCCCAAAATAACAGTTGCTCAGGAAAACTTCAAAAAAGTACTAGTAGTGGTTCTTGTTAAAGACGAAGCTTCCCGAAGAATCGCAGAAAACAGGATTGCTGCCAGTAACCCTGTTTTTAAAACTTCCTATCAGTACTTAAACGAAACTACCAAACAGCTTACACAAGAGCAAAAATTAAAAATCCTGCAAGACGAAAATTTTGACGGCGTTGTTACAATGCGTTTAGTAAGTACTGAAAAAGAAACCACATACGTTCCGGGATCGTATACAGGTCTCTATTATGGCGGTTTTGACGGATTATATTCCGGAATGTACGGTTACGGTTTTGGAAACTGGTACGGAATGTATTCGCCTGCGTTTTACGATCCGGGATATTATCAGGAAACGACCTATTACATGGTTGAAACCAACGTTTTTTCATTAAAAGAAAATAAATTAATCTGGACAGGAACTACAAGATCTGATTATGTAACAGATGTAGGACAAACAGTCGACGCGATCATGCAGGCTGTTGTGAAAGAAATGAGAAAAGACGGTTCCCTGCCTCCAAAATAAAATTCCAAAAGCAATATTCCTTAAATATTGCTTTTTCTTTTTTAAATGAATTGACTAATTTTGTCAAGACTTAATTTTTCATCAAAATGAAATCGCTTCTAAAAAATGCCAGAGAACTAAAAGGTTTAAAAACAAGAGAACTGGCACAACTTGCCGGAATTGATCAGGCTTTAATAAGCAAATTTGAATCGGGTACCCGAAAACCAACAAAAGATCAGATTACAAAATTGTCTCAGCTTTTAGAAATTGATTATGAAACTTTAATCGTGGCGTGGCTTAAAGAGAAGATTCTTTATGAAATTGGCGATGATGAATTTGCTTTGAAAGCATTACTTCTAGCGGAACAAGAGATTCAAAACAATAAAAAAGAAATCAATTCTATAATAGCATCATCTATTAAGCCCATTTTGGACGAAATTGAAATATTAAAAAGTAAGATCCAATCTTTTAATCATTTTGAATCACGTCAAATTTCAAAAACATTAGAATTAGAATTCATCTTTAAAAGCATTCGCTTAAATGGAAATCCTTTGACATTAGAAGAAACTAAATCTATTATAAATGATGGTTTAACTATTCAAGGCAAAAGCATTCAAAATCATCTTGAGGCTATTAATTTTCAGGAAGCATTATTATACATTAAAGATTTAAGTCAAAAGAAAACAGCCGTAAATGAAAAAGATTTTCTATTAATTCATAATATAATCTTGAAAGGAATTGAATCTGAAAATTCAGGAAAATATAAAAATGATTCGTTAACTATACGTGAAATGAATTTATTTTTTAATTGGTATGAATCACAGAAAAACAATCTGCATCCCATAATCCTAGCATCTGAAGCACATTTAAAAATACTTGAAATTAATCCTTTTTATAATGGAAATCTTCAAATGGCGAATTTGATATTAAATTGGATTTTAGTTCAATATAATTATACATTCACTTCAATAGAGGAAAATCAAAATGAATATTTTTCTATTTTGAAAGAAAGTCAAATTCTGAATGATAAATCAATTTTTATTAATTACATCGTAAGAATAGAAAAAGAAAATTTAAAACGAGCAATAGCATTAATCGAAAAATAAAAAAGCCAGGCTTAAAACCGGGCTTTATATTTAATTTTTATCTTCTAATAAAGGAACAAATCTAAATTCTCCAAACTCGTGTTTTTCAAATTGAGTTTCATTCTTTCTAATTAATAATGTCATAATCTGAACGTCTTCTCCAAGCGGAATAACAAGTCTTCCTCCTATTTTTAACTGCGCCATTAACGGCTGCGGAATAAATGGCGCGCCGGCTGTTACAATAATGCTGTCAAACGGAGCATAATGCGGCAGACCTTTGTAACCATCGCCAAAAGAAACATGTTTAGGGCGAATGTTTAGTTTTGGAAATAAAATTGAAGTCTGTTTAAACAATTCGTTTTGTCTTTCTATCGTATAAACTTTAGCACCAAGAGCAAACAAAACGGCTGTTTGGTAGCCGGAACCAGTTCCAATTTCCAAAATTTTATGATCTTTCTTAACTTCCAGCAACTGCGATTGAAACGCAACAGTGTAAGGCTGCGAGATAGTCTGCCCTGCTCCAATAGGAAATGCTTTATCCTGATAGGCAAAATCTTCAAAACTTGAATTCAAAAAAAGGTGTCTTGGGATTTTTTTTATAGCCTCCAAAACCGCTCTGTCAGTAATTCCTTTTTGTTCTAAAGTGCTTACTAATTGATTACGAAGTCCTTGATGTTTGGCAGTGTCTTTCAAAATAAGTAGGTTTTATTTTCGCAAAAATAAGAAACTAAATAGGAAATCAAATATTGATTTTTAATTATTAAATCGCTAAATCTTTATTGCATTCATTTTTACATTCAACAAATAAATTCTATTTTTGTTTAAAATACATTCTCATGTTAAAAGTAGGAGTTTTAGGTGCTGGTCATCTTGGTAAAATACATTTACGCTTATTACAACAATCTGACAAATACGAATTAGTTGGATTTTACGACGAAAATCAGGAAAATGCCGAAAGAATCTCAAAAGAATTTGGCTATAAAAACTTCAGCACAATTGCAAAACTTATTCACGCTGTCGACGTGATTGATATTGTCACTCCAACGCTTTCTCACTATAAATGTGCAAAAGTTGCGATCAAATCCGGAAAACACATTTTTATTGAAAAACCAATTGCCAATACGGTTGAAGAAGCGGAAGAAATTATCGCTTTAGCAAAAGAATACAACGTAAAAGGACAAGTTGGTCATGTTGAGCGTTTTAATCCGGCTTTTATTGCAACTAAAAACATGATCGAAAACCCAATGTTTATAGAAACGCATCGTTTGGCCGAATTTAATCCGCGTGGTACAGATGTTCCGGTGGTTTTGGATTTAATGATTCATGATATTGATGCTATTTTAAGTGTTGTAAAATCTAAAGTAAAAAATATCAATGCAAGCGGCGTTTCTGTTATTAGTGAAACTCCTGATATTGCCAATGCCAGAATCGAATTCGAAAACGGCTGTGTGGCCAATTTAACCGCCAGCAGAATTTCGTTAAAGAATATGCGTAAATCACGCTTCTTTCAAAAAGATGCTTATATTTCGGTTGATTTTTTAGAAAAGAAATGCGAAGTAGTACGCATGAAAGACGCACCGGAAGTTCCGGGAGATTTTGATATGATTCTGCAAAATGCCGAAGGAGTAAAAAAACAAATCTATTTTACCAATCCGGATGTCGAACAAAACAATGCAATTCTTGATGAATTAGAATCTTTTGCTCATGCAATTAATACAGACACTACACCAGTTGTAACGCTTGAACAAGCAACTGACGCGCTTCGTGTAGCCTATCAAATCATTGATTGTTTCAATAAATAAGAAAAATATAACTCATTATTTTTAAGGTTTAAAGCTGGCAAAAAAGTCACTTTAAACCTTAACTTTTAAAATTTAAATACCAAAATTAAATGAAAACTATAGCTGTAATTGGTGCTGGAACAATGGGTAACGGAATTGCCCATACCTTTGCACAAAGCGGATTTATTGTAAAACTTATTGACGTTTCAGAAAAATCATTAGATAAAGGAATGGCAACTATTGCTGCAAATCTTGATCGCATGCTTGCAAAAGGTACGATTACTCAGGAAGATGTTGCAAAAACGATCACCAATATTATTACTTATACAGATATAAAAGACGGCGTTGTCGGCGCAGATTTAGTTGTTGAAGCTGCAACGGAAAACGTGGAATTAAAACTGAATATTTTTAAACAATTAAACGAAGCCTGTTCTCACAATACTATTTTAGCAACCAATACTTCATCAATATCTATTACACAAATTGGTTCTGTAGTAACTCATCCGGAGCGCGTTATCGGAATGCACTTTATGAATCCGGTGCCAATTATGAAATTGGTTGAAATCATTCGCGGATACAATACCAGCGATGAAGTAACTAAAATTATCATGGATTTATCTGAAAAATTAGGTAAAGTTCCTGTAGAAGTAAACGATTATCCGGGTTTCGTAGCAAATAGAATTTTAATGCCAATGCTAAACGAAGCAATTGAAACGTTATATAATAAAGTGGCCGGAGTTTACGAAATTGATACGGTAATGAAATTAGGAATGGGACACCCGATGGGACCGCTTCAATTAGCTGATTTTATTGGTCTTGATGTTTGTCTTGCGATTTTGAACGTTATGTATGAAGGTTTTAAAAATCCAAAATACGCTCCTTGTCCACTTTTAGTGAATATGGTTAGAGCCGGAAAACTGGGTGTAAAATCTGGTGAAGGTTTTTATGATTACAGCGAAAGTAAAAAAGCAGAGAAAATTTCGAAGCAGTTTATATAATTATAGTAGATAAGCCATGATAAAATTAGAGGGCACAACTAAAAAATTTCCGCAACGTTTTTTCAGTGTGAAAAATTTAGACCTCTTTGTTAATTATGTTGCTTTTTCATCCTTAATATTTGTTTTAAATTTTTCAAAGATTTACAATGTTATAATTGTACTAGCTCTTTTAATAATTACCATTTATTATATTCTTAAGAGAAATAAAAGCAATATTAATATAATAGCTTTTGAAGAAAACAATATTCTATTATATGGTGAAACTTTTAATACTAAATGGATAAAGAAATTAGATGTACAGAAAACAACTATAAAAATAGAAAGTATTCCATCACGAGCAGGATTAACTCATGTAACTTTTTATTTAATATTAGAACATAAAAACAATCCGTACATTATAAATTTATTCGATACATTTTCAGATGAAGGGATAATACAAATCTTTAATGAGTTCAAAAGAGTTAAAGGAGAAAAAATTATCATCGATGAAAAATTAACTATATCAAGAATTCAAGAGAAAATTGAAAAATGTCAATAGCATCAAATTTAAATACAATTAAATCTACCTTACCTGAACACGTAACTCTTGTTGTTGTTTCAAAAACAAAACCTGTGTCAGATTTGATGCAGGCTTATGAAACCGGACAGCGCATTTTTGGAGAAAACAAAATTCAGGAAATGACGGAGAAATGGGAACAAATGCCAAAAGACATTCAATGGCATATGATTGGTCATGTTCAGTCGAATAAAGTCAAATTTATGGCGCCTTATGTGAATTTGATTCATGGTGTCGACAGTTTGAAATTATTGCAGGAAATCAATAAACAAGCTTTAAAGTACAATAGAACAATAGACTGCCTTCTTCAAATATATATTGCTGAAGAAGAAAGTAAATTTGGTTTAGACGAAAACGAACTAAACGAACTTTTAACGTCTGTTGAGTTCAAAGAGTTGAAAAATATTCGTATCTTAGGTTTAATGGGAATGGCAACGTTTACAGAAGATCAAAATCAAATTAAAAAAGAATTTACCCATTTAAAATCGATTTTTGATTCATTAAAAAACAGGGACGGATATGGTAAAGGTGCACTGCAGCACATCTCTACAATTTCAATGGGAATGTCCGGAGATTATCAACTTGCAATTGAATGCGGAAGCACAATGGTGCGCATTGGAAGCAGTATTTTTGGAGGAAGATAAATTATAATCATCTATAGTAAGACACACTGCAGTACGTCTCTACAAACAAACTGAATACAAATTTGTACGCAATACTTGACATAGAAACCACTGGAGGACAGTTTAATGAAGAAGGAATTACTGAAATCGCCATCTATAAATTTGATGGACACGAAGTAATTGACCAGTTTATAAGCCTTGTCAATCCGGAAATACCGATTCAGCCCTTTGTAGTTAAGCTGACCGGAATAAATAATGCTATGCTGCGTTCTGCTCCAAAGTTTTATGAAGTTGCAAAACGCATTATCGAAATCACCGCAGACTGCGTTATAGTAGCACATAATGCGTCTTTTGACTATAGAATTTTACGAACAGAATTCAGACGTTTAGGTTACGATTTTGAAGCCAGAACACTTTGCACTGTAGAATTGGCCAAAAAACTAATTCCGGAGCAGCCATCTTACAGCTTAGGAAAATTAGTCCGTGCACTCGGAATTCCTATGGCCGACAGACATCGCGCCAGCGGAGATGCAATGGCCACTACAAAGCTGTTCAAAATGCTTTTAGAAAAAGATGTTGAAAAAACAATTGTAAAAGATTTTATAAAACTGGAAGTTGAAAAAGGAATTGCACCAAAATTTCTGGATCTTGTAAGCCAAATGCCTTCTAAAACAGGCGTTTATTACATTTATAACGAAAGCGGTACTTTAATTTATATCGGCAAAAGCCAAAATATCAAAAAAAGAATTAATCAGCATTTTACCGGAATTACAACTAAAAGCAAAAAAATTCAGTCTGAAGTTTTTACCATAACATATGATGAAACCGGAAGCGAATTAATTGCGCTTTTAAAGGAAAGTCAGGAAGTTAAAGTAAATCGCCCACGATATAACCGCTCACAAAAAAAATCTTTTTTCCCTTTTGCATTATATTCCGAAAAAGATGCAAATGGCTATATGAACCTAAAACTGGAAAAAGCTGACGGCCGCAAAAAAGAAATTACCTCTTATGCGTCTTTGCAGGAAGGCAAAAATGCCCTTTTTAAATTTACGGCAAAATATCAATTGTGCCAAAAGCTCACAGGATTATATCAAACCAAAAAAGAGTGTTTTCAATATAAAATAAAAGAATGTGACGGTGCCTGTATCGGCGAAATTACATCTGAAATTTACAACCTTAGAGTTCAGCAGTTTGTCTCAGAAAACAGCTTCGAAAACAAAAGCATGATTTTGATAGACAGAGGACGAAATGTCAATGAAAGAAGTGCCATCTTAATCGAAAACGGAACTTACAAAGGATATGCCTATTACGATTTAAACTATCAAATTACCAATATTGATATTCTTAAAAACATTCTGATCCCAATGCAGCACAACCGTGATGTAAAAAACATCATTCAGAATTATATCCGTAAAAGCAAATCGTTAAAAATCCTGCATTTTTAATACGATAAACTTTCCGTATCTTCATAATATGAAAAAACGCAAATCGAAATACGAGATTTTCAGAGAAAAAATCAAAATTATTTTATACGGAACCAATACTTTGGCAGGCAGGATGTTCGATTTGGTTCTGTTGGGATTAATTTTACTAAGTGTTTTATTAGTAATGCTCGATACAGTTGAAGGAATCAGTCATAAATATCATCAGCAATTACTAATTTGTGAGTGGATCATCACCGTTTTTTTCACATTAGAATATATTTTAAGAATTATTTCTATTCAGAAACCTCAAAAATACGCCATAAGTTTTTACGGAATTATTGATCTTCTGGCAATTTTGCCAATGTATTTATCAATATTTTTTCCAGCAACAAGTGTTTTAACGATTGTAAGAGTTTTGCGATTCTTAAGATTATTTAAAATTCTGCATATTCCGCAAATATCACATCAATCCTATCAGCTAAAAGAAGCATTACAAGCCAGCAAAGAAAAAATTCTGGTTTTTATTTATTTTGTCGTTATCAGTGCTGTCATTATTGGATCATTAATGTATGTTGTCGAAGGAAAAGAAAGTGGTTTTACCAGCATTCCTGTCAGCATTTACTGGTCAATCGTAACTTTAACAACGGTGGGTTACGGAGATATTTCGCCAATTACTCCTCTCGGACAATTTTTGGCTTCGCTGGTTATGATTATGGGTTACGGAATTATTGCCGTTCCAACCGGAATCGTTACAGCCGAATTTGCCAAAGCAAGTCTCAGAAATAGCTCTGTAAGCGGTAAAAAAACATGTACACAATGCAATGCACAATTACATTTTGACAATGCAAAATACTGCTATCAATGCGGAAAAACATTACCTGCTAATTAATTTATGAAGCCATTTCCAGCTATACACTACAACTCCTCCTTATCTTTGTTGTTTTTTTAAGTCATAAAAAGAGCTTCCGCCGGTCGCTTTTTTATTCCAAAAAAAACTAACAAATATAAGTCCGGGGTTTTCGTTTCTATCTGGGCTAAAAAATATGAAATACTTAATTACCATTGTCGGACCAACAGCTATAGGCAAAACTGCCTTAAGTATTGCTTTGGCGCAACATTTTAAATGCGAGATTGTTTCCTGCGACAGTCGTCAGTTTTTTAAAGAAATGACCATTGGAACCGCAGTTCCAAATCAGGAAGAATTAAACGCAGCTAAACATCATTTTATTCAAAACAAATCTATTTTTGAAAATTATAATGTTGGCGATTACGAAAAAGAAGCTCTGAGCAAAATTGAAGAACTCTTTCAAACCCATGATTTTGTAATTCTCATAGGTGGTTCCGGCTTGTATGTCGATGCTGTTTTAAAAGGTTTTGATGAGTTTCCGGAAATTGATCCGCAAGTTCGTTTCGAGGTAAATTCAAATTATGAAAAAATCGGAATTGAATATCTTCAGGAACAATTAAAAAACTTAGATCCGGAATATTATAAAAGAATAACTGCAGAAAATCCGCAGACTCTGCAAAATCCACAACGAATGATGCGTTTTGTAGAAGTGTGCATCGGAACACAAAAACCGTATTCTTCTTTTTTAAACCAAAAGAAAAACAACCGAAACTTCACTCCTGTTTTAATTGGCTTAGATGCCGACAGAGAAATTATTTACAGCCGAATCAACCAGCGCGTCGATATTATGATTAAGGAAGGTTTGTTAGAAGAAGCTGAAGCATTATATCCCAACAAAGAGTTAAATGCGCTTCAAACCGTTGGTTACAGAGAATTATTTAGTTATTTTGATGGAGAATTCACATTACCATTTGCCATAGAAGAAATCAAAAAAAACACCCGAAGATTCTCCAAAAGGCAGTTAACGTGGTTCAAACGAAACGAAAACACAAAATGGTTTGATTACGCCACGGATAGAAAAGAAATTATAACTTATATAGAAAATCTTCTAAAGTGAAGTCTTTTTTTTCCTCTTTACTCTCCTTTTCCGAAGGAAAAATCTAAAATCAACACTCTAAAATCTAAAATTAAAAATGCCAATATCTCCAAATTTCACCTCAGTTTTAAGTAAAGACTGGGAAATCAATTTCACACAATGCACACCAGCAGGTTTTTTAAAATATACCGATTTGTGTAATATTTTACAATTAACCGCCGCTGCACATTCTGAAATTGGAGGAATTAGTTTTTATGACATGCAGGAATTTCATCAGGCCTGGGTTTTAAGCCGAATGCGTGTAGAAGTGCACGCTTTACCAAAATGGCAGGACGTTGTAACCGTAAAAACATGGATTAACAGTTTAGAAAATTCACGTTCTGTTCGTGCGTTAGAAATGTATGCGAACGGAAAAAAAATCGTAGGCTGCGAAACTTATTGGGCAGTTTTTAATACACAGGCACGCCGTCCGGAAGCGCTCGCACTTCCGTATGAACATTTTGAATTATTCCCGGATAACAGAGCTACAAAAGAAGGTTTTTCTAAAATAAACATCAATCACGAAAAAGAAGCCGTTTTTGAAAAAACAGTGTATTTATCTGATTTAGACATTGTAAATCACGTCAATAATGTAAAATATCTCGAATGGTGTTTGGATCACGTCGATCCTGAAAGAATTATGAAACAGGAAGTAGAAAGCTTTGAAATGAACTTTATGAAAGAACTTTCATTAAAAGATAATGTTGTAATTCATGAAAGTGAAGACGACGATCATACAACAGCAACTTTTAGCATTACAAAAGACGAAAAAACATGTTTTGCGCTAGAATTACATTGGAAATAAATTTAAAAAAATCGTAAAGAGTAAGATCTAAAACTATAAATAAAGATGCGGCATCATTTGACCCGCATCTTTTTATTTTAATCAAATCATTTTGATTTCTTTTTTAAATCTTTTTTAGATTTCTTTTTTTTCTTCTTCAGCAAATCTATTTTGTCCTGAATTCTTTTTTCCACATCAGTTATATTGTAATCAAAAGCAAATTGTAAAGAATGTAATTTGGCTTTTTTAATTTCTTTCAGGGCTTTTTTAAATTCCTGCTGAGCTTCTAAAAGAATCGCTCTTTTTGTATAAATATCAGATTTGTTTATTCCTTTAATAGTCAAAGCAAAATCAATTAACTTTTCGGCTTCCTGATAATCTTCATTCAAAATTAAAGTCTGCAGATAATAAGGATATACTTCAAAAGCATAAATATTAATTGCTAAAGCTTCCTGAAAATAAGTCTTTGCGCTTTCATAATTTAATAATTGCTCTGCCTGAATTCTTCCGTACAAACACAAAACCATTGTGTTTTTATCATCATAAGAAAAAGCATATTCTAATGATTCAATCGTTTCTTCAAGCGAATACGGATAATTGTCCAGTGCCTGAAAAAGGTATTTATCAATTGTTTTCATTTCGTAAATCGTTTTTTAATTTTTGACGCGTTCCTTTGTAGCTTTTCTCAACTCTATTCTTTTTAAAATCACTTCCGGTAAAAACCCTGACTGGATTACCACGCTGAATATTCAGCTGATTTTCCCATTGTTTCCCAACATGATTTTTAAGCTGCACTAGTTTTTCGTCCTCTAATTTTTTTAATAATCTTTCTGTTGCCAGTTTTTTGTTTTGGTGCTGCGAACGGCTGTCCATTACCACAACGGCAATTCCTGTTGGAATATGAGTTGCCCGAATAGCCGAACTTACTTTATTAACATGCTGTCCGCCTGCTCCGGAGCTTCGCATTGCCTGATACTGAATGTCATTTTCAGACACTGAAGTATTTTTTTGGGATTCTATCTCAAAAATTCCAATAAACCAGTTCTTGCGTTTGTGCATTCTTCTAAACTGACTTTGCCCAATCCATTGAATCGTCCCGATCCAGGAATTCACAAACTGATCTGCACCTTTTCCTTTTACAGCGATAGAAGCCGTTTCAACTGTTCCATTTTCCTGACCTGCTTCTCTTTGCAGTAAAACAGTTTCTAAGTTTTGATTTTGTGCTTCTTCCAAAACTTTTTTAAGCACCTGGGCAACAACCCAAGTGCACTCTGCAGGTCCGCGGCCCGCTGTTATCTGAATTATTTTTTCCACTTTTCTATTATTTTTAGAAGCTTTTCTCTATTTTTTGCTTCTTTTACAAACATTGGCAAACGTGCTATCATTGTACCGCCGCCATTTACTTTTGAATTACGTTCTCTCAAATCTGCCCTAATATATCTTTGCAGATAATTAATATGATCCAGATTGTAAGCCCAAAATACATTGCCTGAAATTGCTGTTTGATACCATAATTCGGCATTAAACGATCTTTCTTTCCGGCTGTTTCCATCTGAAATAAATTCGAAAACTTCCTCAATTTTAGGTTTAAACCCTTTTCTCTCATTACAAACAGGACATTTTAGTTTAATTGCTTTAGGTTTTTTGTTTAATATTTGAGACTTAAATGTCACTTTATCAACATTATTACAGCAATAAGAATTTACGTAAGCAATATATTTTATGCTGTTTTCCTTTTTAGAATAGTGACAATTTTTACATTCTAAAACCTTCTTATCATTGTAATGATATTGACTTTCGAAAGTTCTTCGAACAACAGCTTTTAAACTGCACTTAGGACATTTTACGTCAATTATATCTCCAAAACTTCCCAGCCATTTATTTTCATCTTGAAACCTTTCCATCTTTTTAAGTTTTAAAAATTAACGATCCATTCTCACAATCCTCGGTGTAAAAGTTCCCAGAACTTCTACCAAATCTGTTTGGTTTGCCATTACTTTTTCAATGTTCTTGTAAGCCATTGGTGCTTCGTCAATATTTCCTCCAATCAAGGTTACATCATTGGCTTTCAAGACCTTTTTAATTTCGCTTTGCGTAAATGTACTTTTACATTTTGCTCTCGAAAATAAACGGCCTGCACCATGCGAAGCTGAATTTAAGCTCTCTGCATTTCCCTTTCCTTTTACAATATAACCCGGCGCAGTCATCGAACCCGGAATAATTCCCAATTGTCCTTCTCCTGCGGGAGTTGCTCCTTTTCTGTGAACAATGCATTCCTGACCATTAACCATTTCTTTCCATGCAAAATTGTGATGATTTTCAATTGTTACCACCACTCTTTTTCCAATCGCTTTGGCAATTCGTCTGTGTATATCATCATGGCAGGCTTTTGCATATTCTCCGGCCAAATTCATTGCCAGCCAATATTCCTGGCCATCGTGTGTATTTAAATCCAGCCATGCCAGATGCTGTACATTTTTTGGCAACGGACATTGTTTAGTCGCCAGATAAGTATAATGCTTCGCAATATTTGCACCTAAACCACGTGAACCGCTGTGTGAAAGAACAGCAAAATATTCGCCTTTTTCCAGTTTCCATTCATTCTCCGGATTATCTATTTTAGCAATTCCAAATTCAACAAAATGATTCCCCCCGCCTGAACTTCCTAATTGCTTATAGGCTTTCGGTAAAAGGTTTTTCAATAATGGAATATCCTGAAATTCACTTTTATGGAAAACCTCATGATCTACTCTCGAAGATTGTACTTCGTTCATTCCAAACTTGGTATTATCTTTTAAAATTGCTTCTAATTGATGCTCTTTTCCTTTGAAATAAGAAGCCGGTAAATCAAAAATCGAAAGACTCATTCGGCATCCAATATCAACTCCAACCCCATATGGAATTACAGCATTATCTGTCGCTAAAACTCCGCCAATAGGCAGTCCATATCCTGAATGTGCATCCGGCATTAAAGCTCCGGCAACTGAAATTGGTAATTTTAACGAATCATACAATTGAAATTTAGCTTGTTGGTCTATTTCATTTTCACCAAAAATGGTAAAAGGCGCTCTTGTTGTTTTAAGCTGATGCATTCTTACCTGAACGGGTTTTATTAAGCCTTCGGCCACTTTACCCCAGGTTCCGTTTCCTTCATATTTTTCAGGATGTAACAAAACATCTTTGGCTTCTGTCAGAATTGATTCTTTTTTTTCTCTTTTTCTATATCTGTTGATCTGCCCTAAGGCTATATTTATTGAATTATTTTTTGGAAAACCTAACTTAATCAGGTCTTTTCCGGATAATTTATTTCCCATGATTTATATCATTTCGTCTATATATTGTTGATACAATATGTTCAGACCTATATTTTTAATTGGGTTTATCTCTCTTGGATTTTCACTTTGATAATATTTCCAGCGATTAGAAAAACCTTTTACTAATTTGTTTATTTTATCTCTTAGATTATGATTCACAATATAATTATCAATGATATCAATTTCACTTTCTAAATCTGAATCGACCATTCTCGTATGCGTTACCATATGAGGACTAACACGAAGCACGTAGCGCCAAGGCTCGTTAAACACATAATGAACTTTATAGCGTTTAAAGTTGCTGCACCAGCGTTCTCTTTTATAAAAATGTACTTTTTCTTTTTCTGTCAATTCATTTTTTGAACTTGTCCATTCTGATGGTGAAAACTCTTTTACATTTTGGATCTTTTCGACATAAACATGTTTTCCTTTTCTTTTTTTCTTTCTCTTAAACGATTTTTCGGGAGAAAACTGCCATGTATTTATTTTTTCCAATAATTCTCTATAAAATGAAGCTTCGCTTGATCTGGCAACATCATCTCTTAATTTAAAATTACGCTGCCAGCCTTTTTGATAGGGAATTTCTAAAGGAACTAACGGCAAGTCTCTGCGCTTGTTCCAAAGTTCAACTTCAAGCTTTCTTAACTGAATTAATTGTTTATCAAGATCTTTTTTTACTAATCTTTTCTTTCTTCTTTTATCTTTAAAACGAGTACATAAAGCATACTCCTCTATTGTATAATTTTCCATAAAAAATTATAACGCATTAAATTAACAGCCTTATAGGCTTAACTCTTTATCCAAATGGATAAATAAATAAAATCGGATTTCGGGAAAATTTGAAGTGTCTAGAATAAAAAAAAGCCCGAAACTAAATGTCTTCGGGCTTTTTTATATATCTAAAAATTTATTTCTAAGATTGAAATAGGCCACGAAGAGTTGCTGCACCAAATCCATTTGGTGTGAAGCTTTGTGATGTCGATGTAAGTACAAACATTTTTCTTCGTTTTAAAGGGTTATTATTTTTTTCGTGTGCAAATATTCAGAATTGTTTTTTGATTTTCCAAATTTATTTTAAAGAAAATACATCTTAAAAATAATCTGTTCCTTTTATTAGATTAAAAAAACCATTTTATCTTTCTGAAAATCAAAAACATAATAACAAATTTTTAATTAAAAATATTGAATAATAAAAAATCAGAATTTCATATTTCTTGCACTACTTGTGATCTCTATTTCGCCTAAAAGACAATATTGAAGAAATAAAAAATCTTGCTATAAAAAAAAGCCCTGATTTCTCAGGGCTTATATTTTTATAGGTGAATTTGTAGTTATTCAGAAACTTTGCTTTTTACAACTAATCTAAAACCTTCTCCATGAATGTTTAAGATTTCAACATCTTCATCTGATTTTAGATATTTTCTAAGTTTAGCGATGTAAACGTCCATACTTCTTGAAGTAAAGTAGTTGTCATCTCTCCAGATTTTAGTTAAGGCTAATTCTCTTGGCATTAAGTCATTTTCATGAAGAATAAGCATTTTAAGCAATTCATTTTCTTTTGGTGATAATTTTATTGGCTCTTCATCCTGGAAGGTCAAAAATCTAAGTTTTGAATTTAAGTGGAATTTACCAATATTAAATTCAAATTGTACTTGTTCTGCTTTTGTATCAGCTGATTTTCTTTGAATAATCGCTTTGATTTTCATTAATAAAACTTCTGAATCAAAAGGTTTATTCAAATAATCGTCAGCACCGGCTTTGTATCCTTTTAACACATCTTCTTTCATAGATTTTGCTGTTAAAAAAATAATCGGCACCTCACTGTTCTTTTCTCTAATTTCTTTTGCTAAAGTATAACCATCTTTATAAGGCATCATTACGTCAAGAATACATAAATCATAAACATCTTTCTTGAATTTTTCGAAACCTTCCATACCGTTTTTAGCTAAAGTAACTTCAAAGTCATTTAACATTAGATAATCTTTAAGAACCGCCCCAAAATTTAGGTCATCTTCTACTAAAAGTATTCTTTTGTTACTATTTTCCATATTTTAATTTATTAATGGTATTTTTATAATAAAGGTGCTACCTTTTCCTTTTTCGCTTTCAACATATACTTGACCATTGTGATCCTCTACAATTCTTTTTACATAAGCAAGGCCTAAACCATGTCCTTTTACATTATGAAGGTCACCTGTATGTTCTCTATAAAACTTTTCAAATACTCGCTTTTGAGCTATCTTACTCATTCCCAATCCATGATCTTTTACTTTTATCAGGATCATGTCTTTTACGTTTTCTGTAAATATTTCAATTTCCGGAGTATCGGGAGAATATTTTATAGCATTTTCTAAAATATTAACCAACACATTGGTAAAATGTACTTCATTAATTAAACTAGTTGTTCTGGCTGCATTATAATGCTTCACTACCGTTCCTTTTCTGTCTTCTAAGATTAAATTTACATGCTCGATTGCATCATCAATAACATCTGTAACGACAGTTGGTTCTTTGGTAATATCTAATTCCCTTTTTTCCAGTTTAGAAATACGCAGTACATTTTCAACCTGCGCATGCATTCTTTTATTCTCATCCCTGATCATTTGAAGATATCGGTAAACCTTTTCTTTATCTTCGATTATTTTAGGATTTCTAATAGCATCAAGTGCTAAATTTATTGTTGCAATCGGAGTCTTAAACTCATGCGTCATGTTATTAATAAAATCTGTTTTGATTTCAGAAATATGCTTCTGACGCAGTAATTGATTTAAAGCACTTGTGTAAGCAACTATAATAATTAATGTAAAAACTATTGACAGTATTGTTATACTTAATAATTCTGACAGTAAAAATTTCTTTTTATGAGGAAATGTAACTGATAATTCATATCTGCTGTTTCCTTCATTATCAGTAAAGATTGGAATATTGTAAGTGGCTTCTTTATCGTAGTGAAATCCTTCCGATTTAATTTTCGTAGGAACGCCGCTGCTATAAATTCCAAATTCAAATTTGGTTTTAACTCCGTACTCTTCTAATTCTTTCTTTAAAAGTTTAAAAAGTTTATCTTTTGTAACCCTGCCTTCAATTGGAGTTAAAGATGCAATATCTTTATATTGAATTTGCTGCTGAACTTTATTTAAAATATCTAAACTTCCTGATTTTTCAATTTTAAGATCTGGTATAATACTTTGACCTAAACTGTTATTATCAATACCGTTATTATTATTGTAAACTTCTGTTACTCTTTTTGAACTAAAATTTTTAAATCGTTCACTGCTGAATTTTTTATTAAAAACAGATCCGTTTATATCGTAATCTTCAGAAGTAAGCGTATTAGAGTAAACAATAGTTTTATTTGTTTTTGTATTTCTCTGCACAAACAGAACTTCAAGTAAGTCTTCTTTTTTAGGAATTTTACCAGTACTATCTTTTATGCGGTTGTATTTATCGTAAAAGCTGTATTCTTCTTGCTGTTCAAGTTTGTCTGCAACATTTCCGATTACTTGTGTAACGTGGTATTTAAATTGTTCTTCATTGTTTTTAAATGAAGAGTTGAACCAAAATACCTGCACCAGAATTATCCCTATTAAGGACAAACTCATCAGTAAAACAAGTATTCTAAAAAATAATTTATTCATCGAAACAAAATTAATATTTTAACAATATACTAAATAATACATTAACCAAATATTAACATTTAAGACTGTTTTTGTTTTATATTTAAAATTTTAAGAATTTTAAGAACTTCTTCTTTAGCAATTTTAAGATTAACGTTATTAATAACAAAATTGCTTAAAGAAATTCGTTTTTCGTCATTCCACTGCATTTTCATTCTGCTTAAAACCTGTTCTTTTGTAACATTATCGCGCTGCATTACTCTTTCAATTCTAACTTCTTCAGGAGCAGCAACAGTAAGTATATAATCAAATTCTTTATACTTGCCGCTTTCAAATAAAATTGCGGCTTCATAAATTACAAGCGGCTGGTCTTTGTTTTGTGAAAGCCAAATTTGAAAATCCTTTTTTACAACGGGATGAACAATCGAATTTAACACTGCCAGTTTATCCGCATCCTTAAATACAATGTCAGCCAATTTTGCCCGATTTAAAACATTATTATCAAAGAGCGATTCTCCAAAAGAAATTTTTATCTGATTAATAATTTCTTCCGACTGCATTAACTTTTTAGCTTCATCATCAGCGATATAAACCGGAATTCCCATTTCTCTGAAAAAGCCGGCAACTGTTGTTTTTCCGCTTCCTATTCCGCCGGTCAAACCGATAATTTTTGTCATACTATATCTTAAAAAACATACGAGGAAAAGCTTCTTGTGGTTTCTTTTTTAATAAAACAACTTTTATAAAAGATTCCAAAAATCCTGTTCCATAACCGTAAAATTGTTTCCATACAGCAATTACTGATAAATATCCAATTTTTATACTTTTATTCTGGATACTTGCTGTAAGAAAAATAATAACGAAATATACAAAATATAATTGTAATAAAATATCAATGTTGAAAATTAATAGTAAAAAAGCTATCAATAATCCCAGGATAAATACCGTTGGAAAAAAGAAAGTTAACTTATTATGTTCTGGATACCAACTGTTTAATATTGGTCTTGCAATGCCGAATTTTTTTACCTGAATTGAGAATTTTTCCCAGTCAATTCTGCGTTTATGATATACAAAAGCCTCAGAAAACAGTCTGGTTTCAAATCCTAAGTTCCATAATCGGATAGACAAGTCCGGATCTTCGCCGGGATGAATGTTCCCAAAACCTTTTGACGCTTCAAATGCCTTTTTTGAAATTCCCATATTAAAACTGCGGGGCTGAAATTTATTTATTTTTTCAGAACCGCCTCGAATTCCTCCCGTTGTCAAGAAAGATGTCATAGCAAAATTGATTGCTTTTTGAACGCTTGAAAAGCTTTTTAAAGCTTTATCCGGACCACCAAAACAGTCTACATATTTTTCATCCAAAGCCTTGCGAACTTCTGTCAAGTAGTTGGAAGGAATTATACAATCTGAATCAAAAATGATAAAATAATCCCCTCTGGCCTTCTGCATTCCAAAGTTTCTTGAATCTCCCGGCCCTGAATTTGGCTTGAAATAATAAGAGATATTCAATTTCCCCTGATAGTTCATTACAACATCTTTGCAAGGGACAGTAGATCCGTCTTCTACAAGAACGATTTCAAAAGCTTCATTGTAGTCAGATTTTGTAAGACTTTCTAAAAGTTCATCAACTTCATCCGGACGATTATACACGGGTATAATTAAAGAAAAAATCATAGCGGGAACGCGGTTTTAAGTGGAATATTGTAAATTTTAAAAATTTCTGCAAAGATAGTTATATTCATAAAAAAACCACCAACTTTTGGTTGATGGTTTTAATTGTAAGATTTATGTTTTTATTTGATGCTGTCGATATTAACTACCTCATTAGCTTCTGCTTTGTAGTCAACTCCGTCAAATTCAAATCCAAATAAATTTAAGAAATCATTTCTGTAACCTGCTAAGTCTCCAATAGCCGGTAATGTTTCTGTTGTTGCTTCTTTCCAAAGTTCAGCAACTTTTGCCTGAACATCTTCACGCATTTCCCAATCATCAATTCTGATTCTTCCTTTTTCATCAACAGGAACCTCAGAACCCGTATATAATCTCTCCTGGAATAAACGCTGAATCTGCTCGATACATCCTTCGTGAATCCCTTCTTCTTTCATGATTTTATATAAAAGAGAAATGTACAGCGGAATAACCGGAATTGCAGAACTTGCCTGTGTAACTAATGCTTTATTTACAGAAACATACGCTTTCCCGCCAATAGATTTTAAATTATCTGTAATGGTAAAAGCTGTAGCTTCTAAATGGTCTTTGGCACGTCCAATAGTTCCTTTACGGTAAACTGCTTCTGTTAATTCTGGCCCTATGTATGAATAAGCAATTGTTGTTGCTCCTTCTGCTAATAAATTTTCATTTTTTAAAGCATCGATCCACATTGCCCAGTCTTCGCCACCCATTACGGCAACTGTATTTTCAATATCTTCTTCGTTTGCAGGAGCTATTGAAACTTCTGTTACGTTTCCAGTATGAAAATCAACTGTTTTATTTGTAAATGTCTGTCCGATTGGTTTTAAAACAGAACGATGTGTAACTCCTGTGTTAGGATTTGTTCTTACCGGAGAAGCTAAGCTATAGATAACTAAATCTACCTGACCTAAATCAGCTTTAATTAAATCTAAAGTTTCTCTTTTTATTTCATTTGAAAAAGCATCTCCATTGATACTTTTTGCATATAGACCTGCTTTATGAGCTTCAGTTTCAAAAGCCGCAGAATTGTACCAGCCTGGTGAAGCCGTTTTTCCTTCAACCGGCGGTTTTTCAAAAAAAACTCCAATTGTAGCAGCATCAGATCCGAAAGCACTTGTAATTCTTGAAGCTAGTCCGAAACCTGTTGAAGCACCAATAACTAATACTTTTTTTGCTCCGGCAATTGCACCTTTTGATTTGATATATTCAATTTGATTTTTGACATTTTGCTCAGCTCCCTTTGGGTGGGCAGTCAAACAAATAAATCCTCTCATTCTAGGTTCTATAATCATACTTTTTCTATTTACTCATAAACCGATCGTTTATCAAATTAGGATAAAAGACAGCTTATGCATGTTTTTGTTTAATTATTTTTCGATGACAAATATAAAGTATTTCTTTAGTTCAACAAGGCTTTAGCGTGATTTAAAGCCGAATCTGAGACCACTGCACCTGATAACATTTGCGCAATTTCTATAACTCTTTCGTCCTGAGACAATAGCTTTAATTCTGACTGTGTGTCATCGCCTACTGTTGCTTTGGAAACTTTGAAATGAGAGTCGCCTTTTGCTGCAATTTGAGGTAAATGCGTAATTGCAAAAATCTGCATTTTGGCACTCATTTCTTTCATAATTTCCCCCATTCTGATAGCAATTTCTCCAGAAACACCTGTATCGATTTCATCAAAAATAAGAGTCGGCAATTTGGAATATTGTGCTAAAATTGCTTTTACAGCCAGCATAATGCGGGACATTTCTCCACCCGATGCTACTTTTTTCAATAAACCAAAATCTGTTCCTTTGTTAGCTGAAAACAGAAATTGTAATTCGTCTTTTCCATTTTGAAAATAAGTTTCAGATGGCAAAAGCTCCATATTAAAACGAACATTTGGCATTCCTAATGTTTCCAAAATCGATATTAATTGGTTTGATAAAACCGGAATGGCGTTTATTCTGTTTTGATGAATTGCTGCTGCCAATGCATCTAATTCATTTGCTTTTTGTTGAATTGATTTTGACAAGGCTTCAATTTCTTCTTCAATATTGTCTAATTCAAGAAGTGTATTTCCTAAATCTGCCTGAATTTGAAGCAGTTCGTCTACAGAATTAACGTGATGTTTTTTCTGCAGATTAAAAATTAATTGCAGTTTTTGACTTACCAATTCTAATTGCTCCGGATCGTTTAAAAGCTTTTCAGAAGCATTTTGAAGTTCTTTTGAAATATCATCAAACTCAATTGATATACTGGTAACCCTGTCAAATAAATTTTGGTATTCTGTTGAGAAAGGGGCAATTTTCTGTAAAGCAGATTTGATTTCATTCAGATTATGAAAAATACCAAATTGCTCTTCGTTTGCAATTACAAGCGATTTATCAATCGATTCTTTGATAATTTCAACATTATTTAGTTTCTCAAAATCAGATTCTAATTCTGCCTGCTCTCCGGATTTTAATTTAGCCGAAACCAATTCATTCAATAAAAATGTATTGTATTCCTGTTCTTTTCCTGAATCACTCTGTTTTTTAAGCAGTGCATTTAATTTTGATTTATCTGATTTATAAACTTTTAATAAATCCTGATAAGACAAAATGATTTCAGTATTTTTTGCAATCGCATCAATTATTTTAAACTGAACATTTTCATCAGACAGTTCCTGAGTTTGCTGCTGCGAATGAATATCAATTAAAAACAAACTTAAATCCTGCAGTTCCTGAAGATTTACGGGACTGTCATTAATAAATGCGCGAGATTTTCCCGAAGGCAGAATTTCACGTCTGATTATTGTTTCATCTTCATAATCAAGATCATTGGCTTCAAAAAACTCTTTTAAATTGTATTTTGAGATTTCAAATTGTGCTTCAATAACACATTTTTCTTCTTTATTTTTTAATGAAGTAAGATCGGCTCTTTTTCCTAACACAAGTCCAATCGCACCTAAAATAATCGATTTACCTGCACCGGTTTCTCCTGTAATTATAGAAAAACCTTTTGAAAAATCTATAGAAAGTTTTTCAATCAGAGCATAATTTTTAATCGACAGTGAAGTTATCATAAAGGAAAATTATAAAAATAAAAGTACTACGAAGAAAGTAAAAAAAATTAAGTTTTTAAAACTTAATTTGCGACCATTTTGTAGTATTTAAAGGAGAAACTCTATTCAGAACATCTGTTAAGTCTGTAATTGGAATACTCGGTCCTCCTGAAAAAATAGACACAATTTCATCTGATTTTGCATCAAAAAATACTCGGGTCAAAAAGGCATTCGGTCTAACTGAATTTACTTTTGCAATAAGTAATAAAGAAGATTTTACTTTCTCTTTTGCTGATTTTAAATCATTACTCATTGTATCTAAGCCCGTATGATATAAAAAAGTAGTCTGACGTAAATCAGTATACATGGGAGAAAGCATATCATTTATTAAATAATAACGGTTTTGAAGTCCGTCTGACTGGCTCCATCCTTTAAAACCGCCTTGCTGCGCAATACTTGCAATGTTTTGGGCAGTTTCAAGATATTGATTTCCGGCACCGCTTTGAAAAGTATCTGCATCCATTCCTAAAATTACATAACTGTAAAAAGAAACTACAGACACTAAATTAGATTCAAAAACAGACGGATTAAATAAAAGTGGTTCGTACTCTGTATATCTAAAATTAAAATCTTTATCGTTAAAGTTCAAAACCGGCGAAGAATACGTCGAATTATAAATTAATCTGGAAGACTGTACCTGAATTGTTCCTGTAAACTGATCTGAACTGTAAGAAGACAAGGTTATGTACATGGAACAGTTAATTCTTTCATTTTGCTTTAAAACCGAACCTGTCCAGTCTGTTTTATTTACAAATTCTGATAAAGCGGTCTGAAGTGTTTTAAAAATCTGCTGGTTTGGCGTAGCAAGCCTTTCTGTATTGATAGTTACAGTACAATTTAACTGCTGGGCCTGAGAAAAGCCAAAAATAAAAAATACGAAAAGAGTAACTATTTTGTTCATACAATACAATTTTTTAATTAGCAAAAATAGAACAACTATTCTTACTTTTTAGAAAATATTTAAAACTTTATGATTTTAAAAAATGTGAAACCACTTTGTTTAAAATATCGACTGCCACAAATTCTTTCGATTTCAATTCCATTGGTTCGATATTAAAATTTTTATCAATAAAAGTTACTTTATTGGTTTCTTTTTTAAAACCGGCACCTGCATCCTGCAAAGAATTTAATACTATCAAATCTAAGTTTTTTTTCTGGATTTTCAACTTAGCATTTTCGATTTCGTTTTCAGTTTCGAGAGCAAATCCAATTAAAAACTGATCTTTTTTGGCTGCTCCTAAAGAAAATAAAATATCTTTTGTTTTTTCTAATTCAATCGAAAACTCTTCTGCATTTTTTTTAATCTTTTGCAAAGCTACTTCTTTTGGCCTGTAATCTGCTACAGCGGCCGCTGCAATTGCCACATCAACATTCTCATAATATTTATGACAAGCCTCATACATCTCTTGCGCAGACATTACACTTATAACTTCAATCGAGGAATTTTTAACCCTGAAATGTGTTGGTCCCGAAACTAAAATAACTTCAGCTCCCAGATTTGCCGCCTGATTTGCAATATCAAACCCCATTTTTCCAGAAGAATGATTTCCTATAAAACGCACAGGATCAATTGCTTCGTATGTTGGGCCTGCAGTAATTAGTATTTTTTTTCCTTTAAGAGGCAGTTTACTTTCTAAATCAGCTTCAAGAAAAGCCACAATATTTTCCGGTTCAGCCATTCGGCCTTCTCCGGACAAACCACTTGCCAGTTCTCCTTTTTCGGCTGGAATTATTATATTTCCAAATTGCTTTAAGGCATTAAAACTCGAAATTGTAGAAGGATGTTTGTACATATCCAGATCCATTGCCGGAGCAAAATAAACAGGACATTTAGCCGATAAATAAGTTGCAATTAAAAGATTATCGCAGTTTCCTGTGGCCATTTTTGACAATGTATTTGCTGTTGCGGGAGCAATTAACATTAAATCTGCCCAAAGACCTAATTCAACGTGATTATTCCATACAGCATCTTCATCATCCTGATTGAAGAAACTGGAATGAACAGGATTTTTTGACAACGTAGATAACGTAAGTGGAGTTACAAAATCCTTAGAAGCAGGTGTCATTATCACTTGGACATGTGCACCTGCTTTTATAAAAAGTCGTACTAATGAGGCTGTTTTATACGCTGCAATTCCACCGGAAACTCCCAGTAAAATCTTTTTTCCGTTTAAAACTGACATTGTACTATATTATTTGTTTGAACCTCTGTGGTAAGTTTTTCCGTCTAACCATTCCTGAACAGCTAAAGCGTGTGGTTTTGGTAATTTTTCGTAAAATTTCGAAACTTCAATTTGTTCTTTATTTTCAAAAACTTCTTCAAGACTGTCATTGTAAGTAGCAAACTCTTCTAATTTCTCCGTTAATTCTTTTTTAATTTCAGAATTAATCTGGTTTGCTCTTTTAGCCATAATGGTAATTGCTTCATACACATTTCCTGTTGGCTCTTCAATAACTGTTTTGTTGTAAGTTATTGTATTAACAGGAGCATTCGTCTTTTTTAAATCCATGACTTATTTTTATTTAGTATATTTTTGTAAATCCGTTTCAACTTTGGCATTCATTTCGTCTGCCTCTTTTTTATATTTTGTATCGCTTTTAAACTTCATTAAGTTTGCGTAAGCTGTTTTGGCAATATTTAAACGCTCTTCCATTTTTGAAGGAACACTGTTTATTGCTAACTTATATGCAGAATCATATTTATAAAATAAAGCATCTTCTTTGAAAGGAGTTCCCGGAAAATCAGCGATAAAATTATCAAAAGCTACGAGAGCCGATTTATAATCTGAAATTTCATTGTATCCTTTAGCATTTTCGTATGCTTTTTTCTCTAATTTTCCATTTAGCACCTGTACCGTCGCATTTGCCTGGGCCACATATTCAGAATTTGGATAATTATCAATAAATGCCTGTAATTTCTCCAGAGCTTTTACCGTATCAGTCTGATCTAAACTATAAACCGGCGCCAGTTTTGAATAACTGTAAGCTCCTAAAAATGCAGCTTCCTGTACTTTTTCGCTTCGCGGATATCCTGAAACAAAACTTTCAAATTGATATCCTGCCAAATAATATTGTTTTGTTTTGTAATAGGACTGAGAAAACATATAAAAAAGTTTTTCAGCCTGAGGTTTACCTCTATAAGTAGGCGCCAGTTGTTCAAAAAGGCGGATCGCCTTATTATATTTACCAGCATCATACATTTTTGTCGCTACTTCGAATTTTGCTGCGACATCTTCATTTTTTAAAGCTTTTTGATACTCACTACAAGAACAAAAAAGGGCAGCAACAATTAATAGAGATACTATTTTTTTCATTTATTTACTTTTATTATGATTTTCTTAGACATTATGCCAAAGTAAAAACCACACCGAAGTTTCGGGTGCAAATTTAGTCATTAATTTAGCGACTGCAAAATAATTTTTTAGTATATTAAAATACTAACACTTTAACAATTATTTAATGCTATGCTTAACAAAATCATTTAATCGGTTTGCTAAAGATTCATCTACAGAAACTAAAGGCAGACGTACAGTGTTTTCTGCAATATTCATGGCCTGAAAAACTTGTTTAATTCCGGCTGGATTTCCCTGTTCGAAAATCATATCAATACAATCTGACAATAAATATTGTGTTTTAAACGCTTCGGCAGCTTTTTTATTGAGTCCCAAACGAATCATTTCTGAAAATTCTTTTGGAAAACCCTGTCCAATTACTGAAATCACACCTGCTCCACCTGCTAAAACAATTGGTAAAGCAATCATATCATCTCCTGAAATTACAAGGAAATCTTTTGGTGCATCTTTTATAAGTCTTAATGCCTGTGCCATATCGCCGGCTGCCTCTTTTATCGCTACAACATTCTGAAAGTCATTTGCTAAACGAATTACCGTTGAAGGCAGCATATTGCTTGAAGTTCTTGACGGAACATTATATAAAATTACCGGCACCGGAGAGGCTTCTGCAATAGCTTTAAAGTGCTGGTAAATTCCTTCCTGTGTTGGTTTATTATAATATGGAGAAACTGAAAGTATAGCCTCAAAAGCAGAGAAATCCCTTGTTTTTAATTCTTCTACAACTTGCATAGTGTTATTTCCTCCAACTCCAAGAATTAAAGGCAGTCTTCCTTTATTAACATCAATTACGGTGTTAATAACCAGCTCTTTTTCTTCTTGTGTTAAAGTTGCATTTTCTGCAGTTGTACCCATAACCACAAGATATTCAACTCCTCCGTCAATCGAAAAGTTAACGATGCGCTGCAAGGCTTCGATATCTACTGAAAAGTCTTTTTTAAATGGAGTTACAAGCGCAACACCAGTTCCTATTAATGATTGCATATTTTGATTTATAATTTTACTTTATACTTTTTAAATACTTAAACAATTCTGTTACAAAAAGTTTATATTCTGAGATATCGGTATTTATCATCCATCTGTTTAATTTTTGATCGACAGAAGAAAATCCAACTTTAAATCTTGCTTTTGATTTACTGGTCAGCATCATTAAAATGGGAGATTCCTCATTATAATAACTAATCAGAAGATCAAATTCCGTATCAATAAATTCGTTTAAAAAATTTTCAATGATCTGACCTTTCCAATTGATGTGTTGTTTACCAAAAGCAGGTCTTGAATATGTCTTTTTTTTATCAAATTTACTTTTATACACAGCAATTTTAATGTTTTCAGCAACAATTCCGTTTGATACCATTTCATTTATTAACTCTTTAGAGTAGTGGAATTTACTTTCATCAACCAACAAACCAATGGTTTGTATATTGCTGGTAAAAACTTCGTTTTTGATAGTATTCAAGTGATTTTTTAATGATTTTTTTACAAAAAATTCCTTTATATAATCTAAAAACATAGTACTTTTACGAATTACAAAATTAATTATTTAAGCCGCATTTAAAATGGTAAAACTAAAAAAGTATAACCGATTTTTAAAACTTTTTGTTATATTCTTAACACTTCTTTCAATAATTTCTTGCAGTCCCAAGAATTATAACTTAACGAAGATAGAAGGAAAACAGCTTCCTGTTGCAGAAAACAGTGCAGAAACTCCTGAAATTGAAAAATTTATTAAACCGTATCGCGATCATATTAATAAGGATTTAGACAGCATTCTTGCTTACTGTCCGGAAACCCTGGATAAAAGTACTGGAAAATGGCAGACTACTATTGGAAATTTATTATCCGATGTTTGTCTCGAAAGAGGTAATAAAGTTTTTAAACCCCGCGAAAATAAAATGATTGATATTTGTTTTTTAAATCATGGCGGTATAAGGGCAATTTTGCCAAAAGGAAATGTTACGACTAGATCTGCTTATGAAATTATGCCTTTTGAAAATAGTATGGTAGTTCTGGCTTTAAAAGGAGATCAGATTTTAGAAATCACTTCTTATATTATCCGAGAGAAAAAACCACATCCTTTGTCGGGAATGACTTTTACCATTGCAAAAGACAATACGGCTAAAAATATCATGATTCAGGGAAAACCTTTTGATATTTCTAAAACCTATTATGTGGCTACAAATGATTATTTAGCCAATGGCGGCGATAATATGAGTTTCTTCTCAAAAAATATTCAGAAATATCATTTGAATTATAAGCTTCGAAATGTATTGATTGACTATTTTAAAGAAGTTGATACCATTCCGGTACCGAGAGATATTCGTATTACAGAAGAATAAAAAGAGTTAGCTGCGAATTATTTTTTCGACAATTAAATTTGTGCAAATCTGTAAAATTCGCGGCAAAGAAAACATCAAAATATAAAGTTCCCCGCAAAAAATATACAAAATGAAAAGAAGAGAATTTATCGAAAAAACCGCTGCAAGCACTGCCTTAATTGGTTTGGGATTATCATTGAGCAGTTTTGAAAATAACGATATTAACCACTTAACGATTCTTCATACAAACGATGTTCACAGCCATATTGATCCGTTTCCGGCTGATGATCCCCGTAATCCAAATAAAGGCGGCGTATCCCGTCGTGCAGCTCTTATCGAAACAATTCGTAAGGAAAATCCAAATGTCCTTTTACTTGATGCGGGTGATATTTTTCAGGGAACTCCGTACTTTAATTATTACGGAGGCGAACTAGAATTTAAGCTGATGAGTATGATGAAATATGATGCATCTACGATTGGTAACCATGATTTTGATAACGGCCTTGATGGTTTGTATGCGCAAATGCCCCATGCCACTTTTGAATTTATAAATTCTAATTACGATTTTAAAAACACTGTAATGAATGGTCTTGTAAAACCTTATAAGATATTCAATAAAAACGGAATTAAAGTTGGTGTTTTTGGTTTAGGAATTGAACTTCAGGGTTTAGTTGATAAACAGCTTTATAAAGAAACAGTCTATAATGATCCTGTAGAAATTGCGCACGATATGACACGTTTATTAAAACAGGAAGAAAAATGTGATTTGGTTGTTTGTCTTTCACATCTTGGCTATAAATACAAAGACGAACCTTCGAAAATTTCTGATTTGAAACTGGCAGAACTTACGCAGGATATTGATTTAATTATTGGCGGACATACACATACTTTTCTGGATAAGCCAACAATTGTAAAAAATAAAGCAGGAGAAAACGTTTTGGTAAATCAGGTTGGCTGTTACGGAATTAATTTAGGCCGTATCGATTTTTATTTTGATAAAGATAAAGCACACAGCAATCAGGCGAGATCAATTATTGTATAAAAGTTCTCTTTTTCTTCATTTTTGCTTTTTGCAGAAAATATTCGACCATAAAATAATAGGCTAAAATTTGTGTAATATCCCGTATTAAAACCATTACAACCGAGTGTGAAAAATATTGGTTGAAGATGTAGAATATATCTGAAAATATATAACTTACTGCCATTAATGACATTAAGAGTGTTATAAATGTTCCTTTTGTAATATAGCTTACAAAAGAGAAATAACTTATATAACTCAGGATTAAGCCATAAATAATATAGATATATTTGAATTCTTTTGTATTGTCAAATTTCATGCTGAGCACTGAAATAAGCAGATAAACAATAAAAATTATCACTATTGAGATGGGGAGAATATCTTTTTTTTTAAGCCTTATTCGTGGATGTTCTAATAAAAAAAGTTTCATGATTAAGGCGTATACTATAAGAAAACTTATGACAGCGCCCATTTCTGAAACCTCAACATCCATAAGATCGAAGACCTGACCTATAAAACAAAAAAGAAAAATAAAACTTTCTGTCTTTTTAATCTTAAACTCACTGCTGATTAAAAAATAAATAAAAATCGCGGGCAGAACAATTGCCTTTGCATAAATTGCAAGAAAATCTTGTTCTGCCCAATCGAATATGATTGTAAACAGTAACGCGAGGAAGAATAAAATTAACGATGGTTTATTAGCCTTCATTCAGTTTAGTTATAAAATCATCTTCAGAGAGTATTGGTATATTTAATTTATTTGCTTTTTCTAATTTAGCCGGTCCCATATTGTCTCCAGCTACGACGAAGTCGGTTTTTGCAGAAATTGAACTTCCTACTTTTCCACCGTTATCTTCAATTGTCTTTTTTAATTCATCTCTCGAAAACTGACTGAAAACTCCTGAAACAACAAAAGTTTTTCCAATAAATTTTTCGGTTGCATTTGGGTTTATTCTTTCTACGGTTTCAAATTGAACACCATAACTTTTTAGTCGTTCAATTATAATTTTATTTTCTTCGTTTTCAAAAAATTCAACAACGCTTCTGGCAATTCTTTCTCCAATTTCATCAACCAAAATTAAATCCATTAGCGAAGCACGGCTCAGCGCATCTATATTTTTATAATGTTTTGCTAATTTTTTGGCTACAGTTTCTCCAACAAAACGAATTCCAAGGGCGAACAAAACACTTTCAAACGGAATTTCTTTTGATTTTTCAACTCCATTTACCAAATTTTCTGCCGATTTTTTTGCCATTCTTTCTAAATGAAGAATATCTTCTACCTTTAATTCATATAAATCTGCATAATTATGAACTAAATTATTCTTGAAAAGCAAAGCAACTGTTTCTCCGCCAAGTCCTTCAATATCCATTGCTTTTCTTGATATAAAATGCTGAATTCTGCCTACAATTTGAGGCGGACATCCATAAAAGTTAGGACAGTAATGATTGGCTTCTCCAGCATTTCTCACTAATTCTGTCTGGCATTCCGGACAATGTGTTATATAATGTGTTACTTGAGAATCTTCCGGACGTTTGTCAAAATCTACCGCAATAATTTTAGGAATGATTTCTCCCCCTTTTTCAACAAAAACGGTATCATTTATTCTAATATCGAGCTTTTCAATTTGATCTGCATTATGAAGTGAAGCTCTTTTTACAATAGTTCCCGCTAATTGAACCGGCTCCAGATTGGCAACCGGAGTAATGGCTCCTGTACGTCCGACCTGATAGGAAATTGATTTTAATTTAGTCGAAACCTGTTCTGATTTGAATTTATAAGCAATTGCCCAGCGTGGTGATTTTGCGGTATATCCTAATTCTTCCTGAGAATGAATACTGTTTACTTTTATGACAACGCCGTCAGTTTCGTAAGGCAATTTATGACGGTGAACATCCCAATAATCAATAAATTCAAAAACTTCCTGCATGTTATTGACAAGCTTGGCTTCGTTTGGTACTTTAAATCCCCATTTTCTGGCAGATTCCAGTCCTTCATATTGTGTTTTAAAAGGAAGATTATTTCCGGCAACAGTATATAAAAGACATTCCAGCGGACGTTTTGCAACCTCAGCACTGTCCTGCAATTTTAAACTTCCTGAAGCTGTATTTCGTGGATTTGAATATGGTGTTTCTCCTATTTCAATTAACTCCTGATTCATTTTTTCAAAACCGGCATACGGAAGAATGATTTCACCGCGAATATCAAATTTTTCAGGATAATCGCCTTTTAATTTTATTGGAATCGATTTGATTGTTTTAATATTATTGGTAACCTCATCTCCCTGAAAACCATCTCCACGCGTTAAAGCCTGAGAAAGTTTTCCGTTTTCATAAGAAATACTGATTGAAGCTCCGTCGTATTTTAACTCACAGGTATATTGCAGATTTACATTTCCTAAAACACGCTGAATTCTGTTTTCCCAATCTATTAAATCTTCTTTTGAGTAAGAATTATCAAGAGAATACATTCTGAATTGGTGCGGAATGGTTTTAAAGTTTTTTGTAACGGTTCCGCCCACTCTCTGCGTTGGGGAATCTTCATCAAAAAATTCCGGATGTTTATTTTCCAGATCCTGAAGTTCTTTCAGTTTTATATCAAAATCATAATCAGAAATTGTGGCGTTATCCAGCACATAATAGTTGTAATTGTGCTGATTAAGTTCGTCTCTTAATGTTTGAATGGTTTCCTGAATACTCATAAAATATTAAATAATGCTGATTGTGATTTCAAAATAAATGAATATCAAAATTAGGATTATTTTGGTTTCAAAAAACAATAAAGCGAAAGTTTTATAAAATCAAAAATCAGGCTGCAAAAACTTGCGGCCTGATTTTCTCCTTGTCCATTATTCTTAAAAAAGAATTTTAAAAAACCAACTTCCAAATGGTTTCTGCGTTCTATATTTTAAAATCTAATTATCAATTAATTAAACGCAAACATAGTACTACTTTTGAATAATGATAAAATCGGAGCGTCTGTTTAACAAATGTTCTTCTTCAGTACATTTAACTCCATTTTTGCATTTATTGATTAAGCGGCTTTCACCATAACCAATAGCACTTTCGATTCTTGAAGCATCTATTCCCTGAGAGATAATATAATCTCTTGTTGATTTTGCTCTATTATCTGAAAGTTTTAAATTATAAGCATCTTTTCCTCTTGAATCTGTATGCGATTCGATTTTGATTCTGATATTTGGAAACTTCTGCATGATGAAAACGACTTTCGTCAATTCTGTAATTGCCAGAGGTGTAATATCGTACTTGTCATAATCAAAATAAATTGGATTAACATCTACTTTTTCAACACCTTTCTTTTTAACCACTAAGTCATCATAATTGCTGAGTTCAAAATTTATGTTCGGAATTTCGCCTTCGTTTTCTTTTGTAGTTTCTACCGTTCTTTCGTCGCTGCTGTAATTCGGTTTAGCCGCAATCATATTGACAACTTTATTACATGGTACTACAATTGCATATTTTCCTTCGTAATTGGTTTTTGTTTCTCCTAAAACCTCTTTAAAAGAGTTATAAGCCATTACGGTAACGTCTGCCAGAGGAAGTTTAGATTTTCTGTCAATTGCCATTCCGGAAATACTTTGGTTACAAACAGGTTTTCCTTTTACAAAAGAATAAATATCGTCGTCACCCTTACCTCCTGCTCTGTTGGAGGAAACATATCCATAACTGTCTGACTTGTCTACAATATAAGCAAAATCATCTGTGTTGCTATTTATAGGAGCACCAAGGTTTCTGGGTGTTGTAAAAGTTCCGTCAGGCAGAAATTTGCTTTCGTAAACATCTAAATCTCCAAGTCCGTAATGCCCGTCTGAAGAAAAATACAGCATTCCGTTTCTGTAGTAAGGAAAAAGATCATTACCAATGGTGTTAATTTTTGGTCCGAGATTTAACGGAGAACTCATTGTTCCGTCATCGGCAATTTTCACCACATATAAATCTGTTTCTCCAAAACCTCCCGGCATATCTGATGCAAAGAAAAGCCATTGTCCGTCATCACTTAAAGAAGGATGCCCTACTGAATAATCTTCGCTGTTAAAGAAAACATTTTGCGGATTTTCTAATTTATTATCTACAACTGAACCTTTTACAATTTGAAAGTTATTGACTTTATCACCATCAACAACCAACTTGTTTTTCTTTAAAATGTTAGTAGTATAGTAAATCGTTTTTCCAGATGCATCAAAAGTTGCCGTAGCTTCATGATATTTACTCATTACATTGGGTATGAATAAGCTTTCATTAAACAGGCTTCCGTCTGCAGGATTTCTTTCAGAAACATATAAATTCAGGAAAGGCTGATTGTTCCAAGTGTATAGTTTTTCACTAAACTTAGTGGTATCCCTTGCCGATGTAAAGACAATTTTGTCCTGATAAAATGTTGTTCCAAAATCAGATTTACTGGTATTAATATCCAGATTTTTAATTTGATACAATGATTTTGCCTTTGCTAAGCTGTCCAGTTGTTTTTTCTGGGTAACATAGCGGTCAATTTCCTTTTGGTCTCCTTTTTTATCCAGATACTCTTTGGTTACTCTATCTGCTTCCTCATAATCCATTACTGCTTTCATGGTTTGAATATATCTCAGATAGTAAATGTCTGTTAAATTATTTCCCTGAACTTCGTATAATTTTCTGTACCATTTAAGCGCATTTCGGGCATCAGAAATAAAATAATACGAGTCTGCGGCGTTTTTTAAAGTTTGTGCAGATGGATTTTTGATGTTCTGCAAAATTTCCTCGTATGCTTTTGAAGCATCTGTATACGAGTAATTTCTAAACAAAGCATCGGCTTTCTTTAAATTAGTCTTTTGAGCAAAACTAAACGTAATGCTCAAGACTAAACTTAGGATATATATTTTTTTCATATGTTTTGTTTTTAGAAGAATCGAGGAGATTTAATTTTGCTTTGGCCTTTGTTGAATGAATAACGCAGGATGAACTCATGTGTTCCATCATTGTATTTATTCAATTGACTTGTAGTGTAATCAAAAGCATAACCCAGATAAAAACTAGGAGATATTTGAAAACCTGCCAGAATACTTACTGAATCATCTGTTCTGTATGATCCGCCAATAACAAATTTCTCAGCAATCATAAAATTCGCCGATACATCTGCAGTAATTGGTGCCCCGCTTACTGCTTTTACTAAAAATGCTGGTTTGAACTTTAAATTTGGGTTCAAATCAAAAACATACCCTCCCATTAAAAAATAATGCAAACGATCGTAATCTATAGATTCCTGTACATCATCATAATAATTGTTTTCAATAAAACTTGGAATAGAAAAGCCTAAATACCATTTTTCAGTATAATAGTAAATCCCGGCTCCTACTGCCAATTTCATTTGATTGTCTATATTTTGGTTTAGGAGAACATCATTGTCATTGTAATATCTTC
This sequence comes from Flavobacterium sp. Root901, assembly GCF_001429765.1. Lineage (GTDB taxonomy): Bacteria > Bacteroidota > Bacteroidia > Flavobacteriales > Flavobacteriaceae > Flavobacterium. Next base: position 331,952 of record NZ_LMJB01000006.1, on the reverse strand, counting down.
CTTTAGACCAATCTATATTAAGCATTCTCATACCTGCTTTTATACCAAAGGCTAATCTTTTTTCATATCCAAGAGGTAATGAATAAGAGAAGTTTCCGTCAAGGTATAATTCACTGGAAGGACCTATTTTGTCGTTTACAACACTTAATCCCAAACCTATTTTTTCATTTGAAAGAGGTCCGTGAATTGAAAACGACTGTGTTTCAGGTGCTCCGGAAATCCCTACCCATTGTGAACGGTGCAAAAGAGTGGCTTCGAGAGTGCCGGTAGATCCGGCATAAGCCGGATTTACCGCCATTGTATTATACATATACTGCGTATATTGAGGATCTTGTTGTGCACTGACGCAAACTGTAATAAAAGAACATATTAAAATTAAATACGTTTCTAATGGTTTTATATATAGTTTCATAACGATACTTATTTAGTTTAATTAATTAGATGATTAATAGAATGTTATCTCATGATTGATAACCATCCTTTTTTAACCGTTCCATCTCCAATGGTAATCACATAAAAATAAGTACCTGTTGGCAGCATATCTCCTCTATTAACTACTCCGGATACATTTGCAGTTCCGTCCCAATCGTTTTCATAGTGTGCTTTGCTGTACACTAATGCACCGTATCTGTTAAAAACTTTCAACTCGTTGTTTGGATATGTCTCTATACAATCAATTCTAAACAGATCATTCGCGCCATCATTATTTGGTGTGAACTCATTGTAAACTGTCAAACAAACTGGTTCAACAGAAGCTGAAGCTGAATTATTTGTTGCATCAACATCTAACGGCGTTGAGTTTTCGATTGTAGCAACAGTTAAATAATTTCCACTTGAAAGCACTTCTGCAACGATGGTTAATGTCACACTTTGTCCTGCAGGCAGAGTTGGAATTGTCCAAAGACCTGTTGCCGGATCATAAGTACCTACTGATGTATTAGAGCTTACTAAATCGTATCCTGTTGGCAATAAATTACTAACTAATGTATTTATGAAACCACCTTCACCAACATTATTTACTGTAATGGTGAATGTTACATTGTCACCAAAATTAGGTGCCGGGTTGTCAACTACATTTGTAATTGTTAAGTCAGAACAAGTTGCAACTGTTACATTTAGGAATTTAGTTGTTGTTTCATCACAATTATTAGTATAAGTAACCTCAACTCTGCCTAGTCCGATATCTGACCATGAAATTGTTGCTGAACCATCTGCAGTTCCGCCTCCGGAAATTATTGTTCCGTTAGTAACTGACCAAACATAATTTGATTTTCCGTTTGCGATAGAATATGTTACTCCCTGGAAAACACATGGTGTGTCGTCTGTAGTAGTAAGCTGAACTAAAGCATCATTTTCAAAGACAATTGTAATGCCTAATCTTGCGGCACTTTCACAACCGTTAGTTGTATTAGCAAGTGCGGCTGCATAATATGTTCCTGCTGTTAATAATGTTCCTGCCGGAAGTGGTGTTCCACCTGTTGCAGCAGTATAGAAAACAACATTTGGTTCATTAACCAGGATCTCAGCTATTGTTGGCAGTTTAGACAAGCAGAATGTCTGCGTTGTACTTGGCGTTGTAATTACTCCCGGAGTATTTACATTTACTACAACTGCTAATCTTGACGGATTCTCACAATTTATAGCACTTGCCACAGCTCCATAATATGTACCGGAAGTTAATGGCGTTGCTGCCGGAATTGCTGTTCCGCCTGTAGCAGAAGAATACCAAATTACATTCGCTTCATTTACCTGAATATTAGCCACTGTAGGGGTATTTATTGAACAGAAATCCTGCGTAGTATCTGTTGTAGTTGGTGTTGGACTCGGATCTGTTACTGTAACTGTAACTTGTAAGCGAGTTGAACTTTCACAACCTGTTGCAGGATCTACAATATTTCCATAGTAAATACCAGACATTAATGCTGTAGATGCCGGAATTGCTGTTCCGCCTGTTGCTGTACTAAACCAGGTTACATTGCTTTCATTTACCTGAATATCTGCAATTGTTGGTGAAGTTGTTGAACAGAAGCTTTGTGCAGCATTTGTAGTGGTCGGATTAACTGTGTTACCAACTGTAACCGCAACTAATAATCTTACACTGCTTTCACATCCTGTTACCGGATCTTTAACTGCTCCATAATAATTACCTGTAGCCAAAGCTGTTGCTGCCGGAATTGCTGTTCCGCCTGTTGCAGTGCTGTACCAAACTACATTTGATTCATTTACCTGAATATTAGCCACTGTAGGTGCATTTCCAGAACAGAAAGTCTGTGTTGCATCTGTAGTAGTTGGTGTAGCAGGGTCGGTTACAGTTACTGCAATCGCTAATCTTACTGCGCTTTCACAGTTTGCTGCAGGGTCTAAAATCGCGGCATAATAAGTTCCATTTGTAAGAGCTGTAGCCGGAGCAATTGCTGTTCCGCCTGTGGCTGTACTGTACCAAACTACATTCGATTCATTTACCTGAATGTTTGCAACTGTCGGAGCATTAACTAAACAGAAGTCTTGTGTGGTATCTGTCGTTGTTGGTGTTCCCGGATCAGTCACGCTTACTGCAATTGCTAATCTTACTGCGCTTTCACAGTTTGTTGTCGGATTAAGAATTGCTGCATAATACGTTCCGTTTGTTAAAACTGTAGCCGGAGCAATTGCTGTTCCGCCTGTCGCTGCATTGTACCAAACTATTGTTCCTCCCGCTGGTGTATTTACCTGAATGCTTGCAATGGTCGGCGCATCAATTAAACAGAAATCTTGTGTTGTATCTGTTGTAGTTGGTGTTCCAGGATCCGTTACGTTTACCGCAATCGCTAATCTTACACTGCTTTCACAGTTTGTAGTTCCGTTTAAAATAGAAGCGTAGTAAGTTCCTGTGGCTAATGCTGTTGTCGTTGGAATCGCTGTTCCCCCTGTTGCTGCATTATACCAAACAATCGTTCCTCCCGCTGGTGTATTTACCTGAATGTTCGCAACTGTCGGCGCATCAATTAAACAGAAATCTTGTGTTGCATCTGTAGTTGTTGGTGTTCCAGGATCTGTTACAGTTACGGCAATCGCTAATCTTACTGCACTTTCACAGTTTGTCGCTGGATCAAGAATTGCTGCATAATACGTTCCGCTTGTTAGAGCTGTAGCGGGAGCAATTGCTGTTCCGCCTGTTGTTGTACTATACCAAACTACATTCGATTCATTTACCTGAATGTTCGCAACAGTTGGAGCATCAATTAAACAGAAATCTTGTGTTGTATCTGTCGTTGTTGGTGTCCCCGGATCAGTCACGCTTACTGCAATTGCTAATCTTACTGCACTTTCACAGTTTGTAGTTCCATTTAAAATAGAAGCATAGTAAGTTCCTGTAGCTAATGTTGTTGCTGCTGGAATCGCTGTTCCGCCTGTCGCTGCATTATACCAAACAATCGTTCCAACTGCTGGCGTATTTACCTGAATATCGGCAACGGTAGACGCATCAACCAAACAGAAATCTTGTGTGGTATCTGTTGTGGTTGGTGTTCCAGGATCCGTTACGTTTACGGCAATTGCTAATCTTACTGCACTTTCGCAGTTTGTTGTTGGATCAAGAATTGCTGCATAATACGTTCCGCTTGTTAGAGCTGTAGCNCACTTTCGCAGTTTGTTGTTGGATCAAGAATTGCTGCATAATACGTTCCGCTTGTTAGAGCTGTAGCCGGAGCAATTGCTGTTCCGCCTGTCGCTGTATTATACCAAACTACATTCGATTCATTTATCTGAATGTTCGCAACTGTCGGCGCATTAACTAGACAGAAATCTTGTGTTGTATCTGTCGTTGTTGGTGTTCCAGGATCCGTTACATTTACGGCAATTGCTAATCTAACACTGCTTTCGCAGTTTGTCGCTGGATCAAGAATTGCTGCATAATACGTTCCGTTTGTTAAAGCTGTTGCCCGAGCAATTGCTGTTCCGCCTGTGGCTGTACTGTACCAAACTACATTCGATTCATTTACCTGAATGTTTGCAACGGTCGGCGCATCAATTAAACAGAAATCTTGTGTAGTATCTGTTGTAGTTGGTGTCCCCGGATCAGTCACGCTTACTGCAATTGCTAATCTTACTGCACTTTCACAGTTTGTTGTTCCGTTTAAAATGGAAGCGTAGTAAGTTCCTGTCGCTAATGCTGTTGTCGTTGGAATCGCTGTTCCGCCTGTTGCTGCGGCAATTGCTAATCTTACTGCACTTTCGCAGTTTGTTGTTGGATCAAGAATTGCTGCATAATACGTTCCGCTTGTTAGAGCTGTAGCCGGAGCAATTGCTGTTCCGCCTGTCGCTGTACTATACCAAACTACATTCGATTCATTTACCTGAATGTTCGCAACTGTCGGAGCATTAACTAAACAGAAATCTTGTGTTGTATCTGTCGTTGTTGGTGTCCCCGGATCGGTTACGTTTACGGCAATTGCTAATCTAACGCTGCTTTCACAGTTTGTAGTTCCGTTTAAAATAGAAGCGTAGTAAGTTCCTGTCGCCAATGCTGTTGCTGATAGAATCGCTGTTCCGCCTGTTACGGCATTGTACCAAACTATAGTTCCTCCCGCTGGTGTGTTTACCTGAATGTTCGCAACTGTCGGCGCATCAATTAAACAGAAATCTTGTGTTGTATCTGTTGTGGTTGGTGTTCCAGGATCCGTTACGTTTACGGCAATTGCTAATCTAACACTGTTTTCACAGTTTGTAGTTCCGCTTAAAATGGAAGCGTAGTAAGTTCCTGTTGCCAATGCAGTTGCTGCCGGAATCGCTGTTCCGCCTGTTGCTGCATTATACCAAACAATCGTTCCTCCTGCTGGTGTGTTTACCTGAATGCTTGCAACGGTCGGCGCATCAATTAAACAGAAATCTTGTGTGGTATCTGTCGTTGTTGGTGTCCCAGGATCTGTTACGTTTACGGCAATCGATAATCTTACTGCGCTTTCACAATTTGTGGTTCCGTTTAAAATGGAAGCATAATATGTTCCTGTCGCCAATGCTGTTGCTGCCGGAATCGCTGTTCCGCCTGTTGCTGCATTATACCAAACAATCGTTCCTCCCGCTGGTGTGTTTACCTGAATATCGGCAACGGTTGGGGCATCAATTAAACAGAATTCTTGTGTTGTATCTGTTGTGGTTGGTGTTCCCGGATCCGTTACGTTTACCGCAATTGCTAATCTAACGCTGCTTTCGCAGTTTGTTGTCGGATCAAGAATGGCTGCATAATAGGTGCCTGTCACCAAGGCTGTTGTTGATGGAACTGTTGTTCCGCCTGTGGCTGTACTATACCAAACTACATTCGATTCATTTACCTGAATGTTCGCAACTGTCGGAGCATTAACTAAACAGAAATCTTGTGTGGTATCTGTTGTAGTTGGTGTCCCCGGATCAGTCACGCTTACTGCAATTGCTAATCTTACTGCACTTTCACAGTTTGTTGTTCCGTTTAAAATGGAAGCGTAGTAAGTTCCTGTCGCTAATGCTGTTGTCGTTGGAATCGCTGTTCCGCCTGTNGGATCAGTCACGCTTACTGCAATTGCTAATCTTACTGCACTTTCACAGTTTGTTGTTCCGTTTAAAATGGAAGCGTAGTAAGTTCCTGTCGCTAATGCTGTTGTCGTTGGAATCGCTGTTCCGCCTGTCGCTGCATTGTACCAAACTATAGTTCCTCCCGCTGATGTGTTTACCTGAATGCTTGCAACAGTTGGCGCATCAACTAAACAGAAATCTTGTGTGGTATCTGTCGTTGTTGGTGTTCCAGGATCCGTTACGTTTACCGCAATCGCTAATCTAACACTGCTTTCGCAGTTTGTTGTCGGATCAAGAATGGCTGCGTAATATGTTCCTGTAGCTAATGCTGTTGCTGCTGGAATCGCTGTTCCGCCTGTTGCTGCATTATACCAAACTATTGTTCCTCCTGCTGGTGTGTTTACCTGAATGTTCGCAACTGTTGGGGCATCAACTAAACAGAAATCTTGTGTTGTATCTGTTGTAGTTGGTGTTCCCGGATCTGTTACGTTTACCGCAATTGCTAATCTAACACTGCTTTCGCAGTTTGTTGTCGGATCAAGAATGGCTGCATAATACGTTCCGCTTGTTAGAGCTGTAGCCGGAGTAATTGCTGTTCCGCCTGTCGCTGTACTATACCAAACTACATTCGATTCATTTACCTGAATGTTCGCAACTGTCGGAGCATTAACTAGACAGAAATCCTGAGTGGTATCTGTTGTGGTTGGTGTTCCAGGATCAGTTACGTTTACCGCAATCGCTAATCTTACTACACTTTCACAGTTTGTTGTTCCGTTTAAAATGGAAGCGTAGTAAGTTCCTGTCGCTAATGCTGTTGTCGTTGGAATCGCTGTTCCGCCTGTTGCTGCATTATACCAAACAATCGTTCCTCCTGCTGGTGTGNGAAGCGTAGTAAGTTCCTGTCGCTAATGCTGTTGTCGTTGGAATCGCTGTTCCGCCTGTTGCTGCATTATACCAAACAATCGTTCCTCCTGCTGGTGTGTTTACCTGAATATTGGCAACGGTCGGCGCATCAATTAAACAGAAATCTTGTGTTGTATCTGTCGTTGTTGGTGTTCCAGGGTCTGTTACGTTTACCGCAATTACTAATCTTACTGCACTTTCACAGTTTGTAGTTCCGTTTAAAATAGAAGCGTAGTAAGTTCCTGTGGCTAATGCTGTTGCTGCAGGAATCACTGTTCCGCCTGTTGCGGCATTATACCAAACAATCGTTCCTCCCGCTGGTGTGTTTACCTGAATGCTTGCAACGGTTGGGGCATCAATTAAACAGAAATCTTGTGTTGTATCTGTTGTAGTTGGTGTTCCAGGATCTGTTACGGTTACGGCAATCGCTAATCTTACTGCACTTTCACAGTTTGTAGTTCCGTTTAAAATTGAAGCGTAGTAAGTTCCTGTCGCTAATGCTGTTGCTGCTGGAATCGCTGTTCCGCCTGTCGCCGCATTGTACCAAACTATAGTTCCTCCCGCTGGTGTATTTACCTGAATGCTTGCAACAGTTGGCGCATCAATTAAACAGAAATCTTGCGTTGTATCTGTTGTAGTTGGTGTTCCAGCATCTGTTACGTTTACGGCAATCGCTAATCTTACACTGCTTTCACAACCTGTAACTGCATCTGTAGCAGCTGCGTAGTAAGTACCTGTAATTAGAGAAGTTGTTGATGCTAATGCTGTTCCACCTGTTGGAACATTATACCAAACCACATTTGATTCATTTATCTGAATACTTGCAATAGTTGGTGTATCAATTAAACAGAAATCTTGCGTTGTATCTGTTGTGGTTGGTGTATTTGGATCGCTTATAATAATTACAGCATCCTGCAATGTTCCTGCAAGATTTTCGCAGGTATTATCACTAGCAACAGCCACATAATATGTAATTGGGCTTATTGCTTTTGTTAATCCTACAGCGGTTAAAACGCCAGCTGCATCAACTGTATAAGTAACTCCCGCTATAACCGAACCATTAGTTATCGGTTGTGTTTTAGCTGCATCTAAATACCATGTAAATACTGGATTTATTAATGATGGTGCTGTTGGGGTTAATGACGCCGGAACGCTGTGGCAAACCGTTAAATCATCAACTAAAATATCATTTACAGTTGACGGAGGCAGAATAGTAAAGGTAATTTGTTTTCTGTCCGCTGCTGCAGTTTCACAAAACTGGTCTCCGCTAACTCCTACATAATAAGTGTAAGTTCCTGGAGCTAATCCATTTATTATTAATTGTGAAGTTGTTTCACCAGGGATTAACTGGCTGGCAGTTCCATTAAAGCTGTACCAGTAATAAACAGGATTTGTTACTACAGGAGTTCCGCTTAAGCTTGTTGCTAAAGTTACAGTTCCGGATGGAGAACAAATTGAAGTGTCAGTTCCTCCGTTTAAAGTAATGTTTGTCAGAGCATTTACCGGAGCAGAAGCTTTAATTTCAACAGTTACCTCTCCTCTGGCAAAAGTTTCACAGCCATAACGTACCGGCTGAACATAATATTTATAAATTCCTGCTGTTAAATTTGCTGGTACAGTATAAGTAATTCCTGTAGTAAGTGCAGTACCGCCTGTTGGCGCATCATACCAAATATAAGTAGAACAGGCCTCTTCGGGTATCTGCAGCGTAATATCTGTTCCGGGGCAGACCGTAATTTTATTGTCTGGATCGGCGCCTATTACGGTAGTATTTGCTACTCTTTCTACGGTATGAACTCTTAAGAAATCTAATACTCCCGCAACTCCTCCAAAACGAATTCTAACTCTGTCATACACTTCTGTTGGTGAAGAAACAAGAGCCACCGCCATTGAATTTCCAGGCAATAATCTTAAACTTAATAATGAGCTGTTATTTTGAATTGGAGCTCCAACTGCAACGTTTCCTAAGTAACGCTGAATTGTAAATCCAGTTAATAAATTCACATCTAAAAGTGTTCCTGGTTTTGAGATTACAATTCTTAACGTATCACTTACAACTGATGGAGTTTTGAATTCCACGGTTAAATCAGCGGCGGCCAAAACTCCGGCTCCGCTATACATTGTTGCAAATGTTGTGATATCGTTATCTGCTATGTTCCACGCATCGCTTACTCCTACTGCAGCCGTTACAGCTCCAACAGGAAGTCCCAAGTCTGTTGCACCGTAGAAAATATCACGAATATCTCCCGGCGTACAAGCTACACTTGAAACTGATCTGTTATAATGTGCATCGAATACTTTTGTATTTTGTGCCACACTTAATACTGATGCTGACTGGATACGGATTCCATCATAATCCTGCGGACCTGACGCATCTGAAGGAACAAAAGTAAATTCATAAGTATTGTCTCCTGAAATTAGATTTAATAATGAACCAGATACTGACTGCATAGTTCCAATATCAACTCCACCAATAGTTCCAATTACTGATAAATTCTGACCAACCGCTAATAAACTGGATTCTGAACCTAATTTAATAGTTACCGGTGTGCCTTTGGTAATTACTGCCGGCCAGGTCAAATTCTGCCAGGTTGTACCAACTCCTAAAAGTCCTAAACCTGTTGTAATTGTAGAGAATGTTTGTGGATTTCCATCGACAGCATTTGCGCCGTCTGTAACAGTTCCGGTAACTATTGATCCGGATGTTTGTGCGGTTGCATATACTCTTTCTGATAATGATTGACAATTACTAAGGTCAATTACATTAATTACTTTTGTTGCAGTTGACGTACAAATTCCGTCACTGGCAACCACTGTATACGTATAAACTCCCGGAGTATTTAAAACCCCTGTTGTAAATGTTGGTCCTATTAAAGCATTTCCCTGAGGATCAAACCATGAAATTGTTCCGGTCGAAACAGCTGTAAGGGTTACATTTGAACCAATATTTACTGATTCTGATGGATTTGTTACCACCAAACTTGGCAAAGCATTAATTGTTACCGCTACAGATTGCTGAACTGAAGGACAAGTAAGACCATTTTGCTGAGCAAGAATTGAATAAGTTCCGCTTACGGTAATATTAGCCGCTTCATCTGAAGTTATAACATTATTTGACGGATCATAGAAAGTATAAGTTGTATTTCCTGTAGAATCAAAATTAGTTATAGCGTTTCTTAAATTAGCACTTCCACAGCCTGCCAATGCAGCATTTACATTTAAAATAGTAGTTGAAGGGAAGTTAACAGTAACTTGTTTTAATGTTCCATTTACATTTTCGCAGGTTCCGCCATTTAAAATCGAAACATAATAATTGTATGGAGTTCCCGAAGCATTTAAACCTGCTATAGTAAGCGCTCCTGTTACAGCGTCTTTTGTAAATGTTACACCTGGCTGACCTGCCACGGTTGTTCCCGTTAAAATTTCCTGCGTTTTATTCTGATCTGTATAATATCTAAACGCAGCTCCGGCAATTGTAGTTGATGTTGGTGTTAATACGGCATCTCCGGTACAACTAGCCTCTACTGGTGTAGTTATTATAACATCTGTATCGGTTGGAATTGGCAATACTGTAACTGTAACTGCCTGACGTAAACTATTGATACAAGTTCCTCCACGAGTTCCTTCTAAATAATAAGTTGTAGTAGAAGTTAATGGAGCTGTTGGATTAACTGCCACAATGCTTCCTCCTGTAGGAGCATTATACCAGGTAAAAGTTTCTGTTCCTGTAGATGAAGCTGTTAGAGAAGCTGTCTGTCCTGAACAAATTGATGCTGAAGCTCCCGTAATTACTGCATTTGGAAATCTGTAAGAAGCAGCATAAATATATAAATTAGTTAATGCTGCGGCCAAGCCTCCTAATCTAACCTCAACCCTGTCAAAAGGAGCTGATGCAGTAAAACTTGCTTTAAATTTATTTCCTGACAGCACCTGAAGATTCAATAAATTACTTGTAACCGGAACCCTGTCATTATTATAAACCCCTCCATTATAAGTTGCCAGACTAACAGATCCTAATAAATTAAGATCAGCCAGACCGCCGGGAAGTTCTAATTCAACATCGATTATATCTCCTGTCTGTCCCGGTGTCGCAAATACTAATTGCTGCTGAATGTAAGCACCAACACCAAGCGGTACAGTAAGTTCTGCATAAGTATTTATATCACCATCTACAGAATTATTTGGATTAGTAGAAGTACATAAAGCACATAATAAACCATCTGTAGTTGTTATTTGAGTACCTGCCTGTAAACATGTACTAATATTATTTATTACAATAACATTAATAACTCCCCTAACTGGATTTATACAGCCCGTTGTTAAATCTACTGCTTCAACATAATATGTTTTATTAGCAGTCAAAACAGGAGTTGGTGTATAACTAGTTGTATTTGTCGCTACTGCTATACCGCCTGTAGAAACATCATACCAATTGTAACCTACACCTGCAACTGGATTAGAAACTGCCAATGCTACTGTTTGCCCGGATTGTATAATAACATCTGTTGATGCAAAAGATGGCACAGCCGGAAGCGGACTTACAGTAAGATTTACCGCAGTACGTGTTGGCGTTGAACAATTTCCAACAACTGCCTCAACATAATAATCTGTATTGGCTGTTAAAGCTGGAGTTGTAAACGATGTTCCTGTAGACAATAAGTTTCCTCCAGTTGGAGCATCATACCAATTATAGGTTGTACCAACGACTGGAGCCTGAACAGTTAATGTTGCTGTTTGCCCGTTACAAATTGTAGAGGGTGCTGCAGTTACTACAGGCAGCACAGGAGTATCTACTAAAACCTGAACCGGATTTCGTTCACTATTAACACAGCCATTTCTTGTTATTTCAACATAATAAGTAGTTGCTGCTGTTAAAGCCGGCGTTGTAAATGCTGCTGTAGAAGCCAAAGAAGTTCCACCTGTTGCTGCACTATACCAATTAACCGTTTCACCAACTGCAAGAGCTGCGGTTAATGTTGTAGTTTGTCCGCTGCAAATAGTAGTGTTTCCTGAAATTACAGGTGCTTTGTATCGGTAAGCGGCCTGATAAATATCTAAATTTGTCAATACAGTTGCTAAACCTCCTAATCGAATTTCTACACGATCGAAGTTTGCTCCTGCAACGACACTTGCTCTAAAACGATCTCCGCTTAATAATTGTAAAGTGATGAGAGGATTATTAATTGAAACTCTGTCATTATTATAAGTTGCTCCATTATAAGTTGCCAAGCTCACAGCTCCTAATAAGGAAAGATCGGCTAATCCGCCTGGTAACTCTAATTCAACATCTATAATATCTCCGGCTTTACCTGGATTAGTAAATTGTAATGTCTGCTGAACCCAGCCGTTAATTAATCCAACAGGAACGGTAAGTCTTGCTGCTGTTGCTGTATTTCCATCTACAGAATTATTTGGATTTGTAGAACTACATAATAAGCATAAACCATTTTGAGTTGTCTGCTGGCTGCTTGCTTCAAGACATCCACCTAAAGCAGCCGGCTGAACCGTAACTGTAACAGGAACTCTTGCCGCACTGACACAACTTCCATTTGGACTTTGTGCCTCCACATAATATGTTTTTGTAGCTGTTAAAATTGGTGTTGTAAAAGTTGGTGTATTGGCTGCAACCGGAATCCCTCCCACAGCAGTATCATACCAATTTAATTGAGCACCAACTTCAGAAGTTGTCGCATTAAGAGTAGCATTCTGACCTGACTGAATAGTAACACTCTGCGTTAAAACCGTAGGTGTGGCGGGCACAGCTGTTGAAACAACATTTACCTGAGTACGAGTCGGGCTTATACAACTTCCAATTGTACCTTCTACATAAAAACTTGTAGTGCCCAGCGGAACTGTTGGTGAATATGTTGTTCCTGTTGTCAGAGCTGTTCCTCCAACCGGAACCGAATACCAGGAATAAGTAGTACCCGGAATAGGATTTAAAAGTGTTAAAGTCGTTTGTTGAGTTGCTCCTGCAGAACAAATAGAAGTGCCGGCATTATTAACTGCCGGTGCAAGAGGATTTGAAACATTCAAAACTACAGGCACACGAACATTACCTTCGCATCCTGCAACTCTCGAAATACCTATATAATAAGTAGTTGTAGCTGTCAACGCTGGAGTTGTAAAAGTGTTTCCTGATGCCAGCGGAGTTGTTGACGCTGCTGAGCTATACCATGCCAATGTCGTTCCTGCGGCTGGAGTCGCTGTGAGATTTGTGGTTGATCCTGAACAAACCGTTTGAGATAAACCACCTGTTACGACTGGCTGGGCAAATTCTAATCGAACGTCATAAACTCTTAAGCTGACTAACAAACTTAGAAGTCCGCCAACCTGAATCTGAACCTGATTAGCATCACCTGTTAAGGTATATTTTGCAACGGCAACTGTGTTACCTGACAGCAGATTTAGATTCAGGAGCGGACTATTTAAAGGCACTGCCGAACCTACATTGGTGCCGGAAAGTTTGGCTTGAAGAGATACATTGGATAATAATCCAACATCTAACAAACCGTTTCCTGTACCAAAATAAATTGCGATCTGGTCACCTGCTCTTGCTGTCTGGTTTAGGGTCAGTGTTTCTTCAACGAAACAGCCCACACCAACAGCATTTGTCAGGGTTGCAAAAGTCGTTAGGCCAGCGCTATCGTAAGCGTTGGCCGGACTATCTACATTTAATCCTACACACAATAATCCGCCTTGGCTATTTGTTTGAGACACAGGTCTGCAAATAGTCTGCGAGAATGCATTTGTGCATAATAAGAATAAAAATAATAGTCCTAATAATCTCTTCTGAAAGTTGAGACTACAAAAAGTAAATTTTTTTTTCATAATTTGGAAGATTAGAAAATGGACAATAAAATACCTGTTGCAATAAGCACGTATGCTTACACAATTAAAAAAAACGTTAAAAATCAATTAGTTAAACCCTATAATAAATCCTTAGTACATAAAGGTTATAGTTTAAATTTTAAAAATATTTGTTGTTCTAGTGTATTAATAGTTATGTAAAATCAGAACTGTCTGTTCTTTTTGAGAGAGACTTATTCCGTACGTTTTAGGGAATACTGATCCGCATCAATCTTCCAAATGAAGTGATCTGTTTGAAATAATTTCCAAATGAGAAATTAAAGTGTGAGGGGAGAAATTTTGTATGCTGAATATTTAACTCATCTTACCAAAAAGTTGATTACTCTTTCTGTGATTTTCAATTTAAATAAAACTCAAAAATGAATGAATTAAATATTGATTTGTCTGATAAAAATAGTTAGCAGAAAACATCATCGTCAACAATAATGTCGACCAAAATTTAAATGATGAAAATTGAATATGGATAACTTTTTCAAAAAGTATCTTTTCAGTGAAGGGAAATTAAAACGATGTAAAAGTTTGTCTTTCTTCAAAATAATAAAAAATAAGGCTGAAATAATATGAAGACCTAATGCAAACTCGATAAAGAAAGTAATTGTCAGTTCCATAAGCAGGCGGTTAAAGGTTATTATTTAAAAGTCGATTTAATTACAATATTACATCTTGGCATTTTTGAAATGTAAACTTCTAAATTTCTTCTGCTAATAATTCATAAAAGCTGAAAAAGCATTTTGTTTAACTTTTCTATTCTAAAATTAAAAAAAACTAAGTAATAAAACAAGTATAAAATTCTTATTTTTTTTTAAAGATTAAAAATGTAAGAATTTAAAAATTCACGGGAATATAAGAAAAAACGGAGCTTTTTCAGAAAAAAAGCCCGTTTTTAGGCTTTTACAAAATTTAAGATTTTAATGTTAAAAAATAAATATGTAAGAAAATAAACACATAAATTTTATCTAAAACGATTGAAATTTAACAATTCTAGATTAACAAACCACTTGAACAAACAATTCTCAGTAGAAAGCTTAATTTTTTGAATATATCGAAATAGATACGTATAAATACGGGTAGTAAAAAAAATAAAAGTATGAACAAATGTTAAAATATTAAAAAAAGGAAAACAATTTAACATTAGCGTTTTTTCTACAAATAAAGTTTTGAAAATGAGATTGTTACAACTAAGATTCCAAAATTGTATTAATTTGTGTAAATAATTGACCGTCACTTAAAAAAGCTCCTTGCTTAATCAACTCAAAAATAGAAGCATTTCTTTCGTCAGTAAATACCTTTTTACCAGTTTTCATTTCTATATTTTCAGTAAACATATGATCACTAAGCCATTGCAAACCTTCTGTAGTCAAAAAATCAGTTCCAGGAACTAATGATTTCAAAACAATTGACTGAACATACGTATCAAAACACTTAAACAAAAAAATATGATTTTTAGAAAAATGCTCCAGAAATTCTGCTCTTGACAAAACACCTTCCCAAATTAAATCTGAAAAAACATCCAGTTCCTGTTCTGCAACTTCAGGTTTATTAATTTTAAGAGTATCCCATTCAGCTTTATCAATCGCCTGTGTTGCTAAAAAGCTTGCAAATTCGGCGTGTAATTCATCAAACTGTTCTTTTGTTAATCTTGCGTATTTCATTATTATTTTTTCAAATTAAACCTAACCAGCTTTTTATTTAAATTTTTAATCTAAAACAAAAAAAGCCCCCTTAAATGAGGGGGCAAATTTACAATATTTTTTTCTCCGTTAGAAAATATATCTGACACCAAATTGCATCTGCCATCTGGATACCAAACTGGCATCATAGCTGAATGTTTTGGTCTGGGTATTTGTAAAAGTATAAGTTGGGGTATTTCCTGCAACAGTCACACCAATTGGCTGTACACTGGTAGGAACCTGGACAACTCCCCAGTCGGAATTAATTAAATTTCCAACATTCAGAATATCTACACTAAACTGAATTGTATTTTTTTTCTCTGAAGCAGATGACACCCTGAAATTGTAATCCTGCAAAAGTTTAAGATCCCATTTCCCTCTCCAAGGCGAAATAGCACCGTAACGCTCTGCATAATTCCCCCTCCTGTCTCTCAAATATTCATCTTGCTCAATATACTTATCAAATGCTTCACCTTGCGCTGCTCCTCCGGTAAAGGTCATTTGAGCAATCTCTGCCTTTGTAGGCACATAAATCAGGTCGTTTACTGCAGATCCGTCATTATTTATATCTCCTCCATAAGTATAGCTAAAACGGCCTCCCTGAGCATATTCAAAGAAAGTAGAGATAGTTGTAGCCCATTTTTCTCTTCCATACTTCCATTTTTTTGATGCGACACCAATAAAACGATATGTATCGCCATATTTAGAATTAGAAAGCACATCTTTATTTACATTTCCTAATGCCGGATTAAAAGCAAATGCATCTCCTGTAATTTCAGCTTCTATAGAGTTCACATCTTTAGATACTAAGTAATTATAAGCTAAACTTGCATAAAAACCATTCTCAAAAGTCTTTTGAATTTTAACTGAGCTATTAAAAGCAAATCCTTTATCAGAATTTGTCATTACATAAGCATTATTTGCTCCTTTATCTGCTGCAACATATATTAACCTGTTATCAACTCCGCCCAAAGTTCCTGTTGGATCTTTAAGTCCCCAGTTTTGCACATGCACGCCATTAATGTCTTTGTTATAAGATATATCCAATGTCAGGATATAATTACTTTCAAATTTATGGTCAAATCCTAAACTTGTTCTCCAAACCTGCGGCCATTTATAATCCGGATCCATAATCTGAAAAAAGCTGTCATCAGCACCACTCACCTGATTTCCTAACCATACAAACGGAATTCGACCGGTAAAAATTCCTGATCCTCCGCGAAGCTGCGAAGTTGCTCTCCCGGCAACATCCCAATTAAAGCCAATTCTCGGAGACCACAAAAGCTTATCACTTGGCAAATCTGTCGAAATTAATTTTACGGCCTTCCCGGTTTCAGGGTCAAAATAATCTATGTTATTATCTCTTCCAGCGCCGCCGTTATCTGTATCAATATATTTTTGGATCAATTCATCTGTATTAAAATATAGCGGTTTATCAGCACGCAGTCCCAGAGAAAGTTTAAAATCATCCGTTATACTCCAGTCGTCCTGCGCATAAAATGCCCATTGACCTACATTTAACTCTGCCAGTTTCCAGCCTTTATCTTCGCCTACTTTATAATTTTGTTTAGAATTGTAAGTGTCTATTGCATATTGCATATTTTGAGCAATAATACTGGTTGCATAAGGCTTGGCGGCATCGTCTAAGAAATCCTGTGTGGTAAAATACGGTGTAAAAAATGTTCCCGCATAACCATTAGGGTTTCCAAAATTATCATATCCTCCTAAATTAAAGGAATTTTTAAAATTAAATTTTTCAAAAGAGGAACCAAAAGTAAACGCATGATCACCACTGGTATAAGTCAGGTTATCTGTAATCTGAATTACCTTTTGTTTCAGGGTATTGTTGATAGAAAAGGGTTCATGACCTGCAATGATATAATTTGATCCCGCACCATCCTGAATATTTATTACAGGAGCCGGTGATGAAAACGGATCTCTAAAATCATTAAAATAAGTATATCCTGCCTGAAGTTTATTTGATACACTTTCACTGAATTTTGAATTTAATTCCAATAAAAATGAGCTCAGTTTATTATTAATCTGATATCCTGCATTTTGAAACTGAAGAATTGAAGCATTTGGACCTCTGAATCCTAAAGCCGTAGGATGCGCCGGTTTATCTTTTGAAGCATCCAGCCAGTTATAAATCAAAGCCAGTTTATGATTGTCATTGATATTCCAATCCAGTTTTACAATTCCTTTTGTAGAATTAGATTCATGAATAAATCCCTGATAAGCTCCCGGATTATAATTAAAATTATTTCCCTGGGCATCTTTTAAGTTCATTAAAGCATTTGCAACCGCTATAAGATCAGACTCTAAAACCCTTGATTCGTTAATTCCTGTTACGCCGTCATTATTATTGGCTACGAAATTAGATCCTAAATCTGTTCTTTTGTCAATTTCAAAATTTCCAAAAATAAACAGTTTATCTTTAATAATGGGCGCACCCAAACTAAATCCCGCCTGAGTTTGTTCTAAAGAGGGAACAAATATTTTTTCTCCTTTAATTTTGCTTCCTGTCAAATCCTGATTTCTGTAAAAAGCATAAGCTGTTCCATGAAACTCATTTGTTCCTGATTTTGTAACCGCATTTACAGAAGCACCTGTAAAACCAGACAAAGTAACATCATAAGGTGCAGTTGCCACCTGAATCTGATCTATTGCATCCAGTGAAATTGGCTGAGCACTTGTTTGTCCGCCAGGAGTCGCAGCATCCAGTCCAAAAGGGTTATTAAATATCGCTCCGTTAAGAGAATAATTATTATACTGATCATTTCGACCACCAAAAGACCCACCGCTTGCTGTTGGCTCTAAACGTGTAAAATCTTCAGCCGATCTTGAGATTGTCGGCAAAGCGGTTAATTCTCTTCGGCCAATTGTAGTTTCGGCGCCGGTTCTCCCGCTTTGAAAAACTTTATTTTTAGATACTACTTTAACTTCTTCCAAAGTCTGGCTTTCATCATCCAGAGTAACATCCAAATTAAATACTTTTCCTAAATCAAGATAAACATCATTATATTCCTGATTTTGATATCCTACAAAAGTAACAACGATTTTGTATGGACCTCCAATTCTCATATTCAAAATATTAAATCTTCCGTCTTCATTTGAAAGAGAAGAATATTTTGATCCGGTTGGTGTATGTATCGCCAGAATGGTTGCTCCCGGCAAAAGTTCGTTTTTAGAACTTTTTACAATACCCTTAATACTCGATGTTGTGGTTTGTCCAATGACCGTGAGACCGCACAAACAAAGCAATAATGCAAAGACTTTTTTCATTTTCCTGATTTTGTGTGAGTTATACTATCAAAATTAGGTAAAAAAAAATCACTCCTAAGAGTGATTTTTATATTTTATTAACAATAAGTTAACAAGCTGTTATTTTTCTGCAATAATCTCGTATGGCAAATCAACAATAACATCTCTGTGTAAACGGATGCTAGCTGAATATTTTCCAGTACGTTTTACGATACCGCTAGTGATGAATTTTCTGTCGATAGTGTTACCAGATTTCTCTAAAGCTTCAGCAATATCGATATTTGTAACAGAACCAAAAAGTTTCTCTCCACCAGCTTTTGCAGTGATTTTAATTTCAAGAGCTTTTAATGTATCAGCTAATGCTTTAGCATCAGCAACAATTTTAGCTTCTTTATGTGCTCTTTGTTTTAGGTTTTCAGCTAAAACTTTTTTAGCAGAAGGAGTTGCTAATGCAGCAAAACCTTGAGGAATTAAATAGTTACGACCGTAACCAGGTTTTACAGATACTACATCATCTTTAAATCCTAGGTTTTGTACGTCTTGTTTTAAAATAAGTTCCATGTTGTTGTCCTTATATTTTAGAAGTTAGGTTCTGTCCTTAGCAGAAACCAGCGACTAGAGTTTTTAATTATTTTAATAAATCGGCCACGTATGGCATTAAAGCTAAGTGACGAGCTCTTTTTACAGCTACAGAAACTTTTCTTTGGTATTTTAATGAAGTTCCCGTTAAACGACGAGGAAGAATTTTTCCTTGCTCATTTACGAATTTCAATAAGAAATCAGCATCTTTATAATCGATGTATTTGATTCCTGATTTTTTGAAACGGCAATACTTTTTAGTTTTGTTAGTTTCAATGTTTAAAGGCGTTAAATATCTGATATCTCCGTCTTTTTTTCCTTTTGCAGATTGCTCAATTGTAGACATAATAATTACGCTTTAGTAGATTTTAATTTAGCTCTTCTTCTTTCCGCCCATGAGATAGCATGTTTGTCTAAACTTACAGTTAAGAAACGCATAACTCTCTCGTCACGTCTAAATTCAGTTTCAAAAGCAATTAGAACTTCTCCAGCTACTTTGAACTCAAATAAGTGATAAAAACCACTTTTTTTGTTTTGGATTTCGTAAGCCATTTTTTTAAGACCCCAATCCTCTTTTGATACCATTTCAGCTCCTCTGCTAGTAAGAAATTCTTCAAATTTCGTTACTGTTTCCTTCACCTGAACCTCAGATAAAACGGGATTTAAAATGAAAACAGTTTCATAATGATTCATAAATACAATATTTATTTGTTAAAATTGGGTGCAAAAGTAACCATTATTTTTAAATACACAACATAATTTTTCTATTATTCGTTGTAAAGCAAAAAATATACGATGAATTTAGTTTTTTTTCCAAAAAAACAATACATTTACTATTGCTATCCTGAATTTATTCTAAATTAAAATGTTATGAAACTAAACTGTGTTGTTGTAGATGATAGTTCTATTCAGAGGACAATTATTGCAAAATTAGTTAATAATCACCCAGGTTTGCATTTAATCGGGGATTTTTCTAATGCAATAGAAGCAAAAAGCTGTATTTCATTAAATAATATCGACTTAATTTTTCTTGATATAGAAATGCCTGTAATTAATGGCTTTGATTTTCTTGATGGTTTAAAATCTAAACCTCAAATTATATTTATCACTTCTAAAGCAGAATATGCTTTAAAAGCTTTTGATTATGACGCTACTGATTATCTGCAAAAACCTATTGCCGTTGACCGCTTTAACGCCTCTGTAAAGAGAGCTATTGATATGCACCTGCTTAAAAAAGAAGTAAAAGAAGAAGAAGGCGAACACATTTTCATCAAAAGTAATCTTAAAAAGCTCAAAATATTTACAGCAAAAATTAAATGGATTGAGGCATTTGGTGATTACGTAAGAGTGGTTACCGAAGATGACAGTAATCTGGTTCTTTCTACAATGAAATCTTTTGAAAATGATTTATCGAAAGACAAATTTATTCGTGTCCATAAGTCCTATATTATTAATATTGATAAAGTGGAGCGCTTCAATAGTAAATTTGCCGAAATAGGAATTACTAAAATTCCGCTCAGCCGTAATAAAAAAGAAGATTTAGTAAAGGCGCTCTCAACGTCTAATTAATAAAAATCGACATTAACTATAACTTTTATAGCTCTGTACTGAGCAACAGCCTCAAAACTATTCAACATTTTCTGGATAGTTTTTTTTGTGTTTCCTAAATGCAGATTCTGCGGAATCTTTATTAAAATAGTTCTGATATATTCGTTTCGGATTCTGCTTATTGCCGGTTCTTCCGGACCCAAAACAGGCATATTCAGGTTTTGGCTTAAAACCTGGTACAGCCACATCGAACCTTCCTTCAATTTATCAAAATCGCGATGTTTTATCGTTAATTTAATAATCCTGAAATACGGCGGATATTTATAAATCTGCCTGTCATACAATTGTTCCTTATACATACCTATATAATTATGGTTTGTAACTTGTTGAATTGTATTGTGGTTTGGATTATAGGTTTGAATCACAACTTTCCCCTGCTTTTCAGATCTTCCTGCTCTTCCTGCAACCTGTGTCATCATTTGAAAACTGCGTTCAAAAGCCCTGAAATCAGGATGATGCAGCATATTATCAGCATTCATAATCCCGACTAAACTAACATTATCAAAATCCAGACCTTTGGCCAGCATTTGTGTTCCCACCAAAATATCGATTTCCCGATTTTTAAATGTATCTATGATCTTTTCAAAGCCAAATTTTCCGCGAGTAGTATCCTGGTCCATTCTTCCCGTTTTTGCTTTAGGAAAAAGTGATAACAGCTCCTGCTCTATCTGCTCTGTTCCAAAACCTTTTGTCGTTAAATCGATACTCGAGCAGCTATGGCAATTTGTTGGTTTTGCAATTGCATATCCGCAATAATGGCAGCGAAGCTGATTTTTAAATTTATGAAAAGTCAGACTCACATCACACTGCTGGCAATGTGGCACGTGCCCGCAGGTAAGACATTCAATTATTGGAGAATAACCTCTTCTGTTTTGAAATAAAATGACCTGTTCGCCCAAAGACAAAGCTTCTGTAATTTCTTCAATTAAAAGATCACTAAAATGCCCTGTCATTCTTTTTCTGAAATGTTTGTCTTTTAAATCTACCAAAACAACTTCAGGCATACGGACATTTTTATAACGCTCGGTAAGAGTAACCAAACCATATTTTTCGCTCTGCGTATTAAAATAAGTTTCGATACTCGGCGTCGCAGAACCCAACAATACTTTGGCATTGTGAAAATTGGCTAAAACAATTGCCGCATCTCTGGCGTGATATCTCGGTGCCGGATCAGTTTGTTTAAAAGTCTGTTCATGCTCTTCATCTACAATCAGCAAACCCAGATCGTTAAAAGGCAAAAACAAAGCCGACCTTGCTCCTATTACAATTTGTGCTTTTTCTGAATTTTCGAGTGTTTGTTTCCAAACCTCAACTCTTTCATTATTACTGTATTTAGAATGAAAAACAGCTACTTTATCGCCAAAATGAAGCCGCAGACGAGAAACTAATTGCGTCGTAAGTGCAATCTCCGGAAGCAGATACAAAACCTGTCTTCCCGTTTGCAGATATTCTTCAATTAATTTGATATATATCTCTGTTTTACCGCTTGAAGTAACACCATGGAGCAAACAGACTTCTTTTTCAGAAAAACTTTCTTTTATGGCGTTAAAAGCTTTTTCTTGTGCTTCACTGAGCCTTAATTCTTTTTCCGATTTCTCTCCGTTAAATAAAACACGATCCTGCTGTAAATAGTATTCTTCTAAAATTTCATTTTTTACCAAAGTTTTTACAACAGCCGAAGTTGATCCTGACACTTCAACCAGTTTTTTCTCCGTAATCGGTTTTTTTTCTGAAGCACTGATTTGAAAATAAGCTAAAACAATTTCCTTTTGTTTGTCACTTTTCAAAGTGTTTAGCAAATCATTCAAACCAAGATCTGTTTCATATTTGGAATGCAATTTTACATACCGAACCAATTTTGGCTTGTAACTTTCTTTTATTTCTTCTTCTAAAACAATAACATCTCTTGCTAATAATTTTTGAAGAATGGGCAGTATATTTTTTTTATTTAAAATTGAAGCTATTTCCTGAACTTTTAATGAGCTCTGATGCTGGAGTGCTTCATAGATTAGAAATTCATCATCAGAAAGTTCAGAATCATTTATAACCACTTCAGGTTTATGCGAAACGATCGTTTCACTTTCTAATAATAATCCTGTTGGAAAAGCACCACGGTACACATCTCCAATTCCGCACATATAATAATTGGCAACCCAAAGCCAGTGTTTGATTTGAATTTCAGTTGCAATAGGTTTTTCATCTAAAATTTGATGAATTTCTTTGGCTTCATATAAAGTCGGGGCATTTTGATGTATATCTAATACAAGTCCTGTGTAGATTTTACTTTTACCAAAAGGCACCGCAACCCGCATTCCTTTTTTTATAAAATGGAATTCAGGTTCAGAAACGCGGTATGTAAAGGTTTTTGCTAAAGAAAGCGGCAAAATAACTTCGATAAAAAACATGTACTATATATATAAGTGCAAAGTTACTTTTTTCCTGAAGATTTTTGAACCAAATACTCATCAACTAATTTCAAAGTATGGTTTAATGATTCCGTATTTTTCCAGTCTTCGTGACCCGGAATAATATATTTTGGATTCTTAAATTTCGCCTTCACTTTTGCAATCGATTTTTTCCATTCTTTTACATTAGAATCTCCTAAATAACCAAGGTCTTTTGCATCGGCACTTTTTATAAAACAAGCTCCGTAAAGCACTTTTTCTTTATTAAACCAGACCACAATATTGTCAGATGCATGACCTTTTCCCGGGTAATAAACTTCAAAAGTATGCTGTCCGGCAGTAAAAGTTTTATCATTTGGAATTATAAATTCAGCTCTCGGTTTATTTTCTTTTTTCAGAATATCATCCGTTAACTTAATCGAATAGGTTTTGATTCCTTTTTTTGCATAAAAATCAAATCCTCCGGCACGATCATCATGAGAATGTGTTGCAAAAAGCATTATCACTTCTTTATTATGTTTTGCTTTTATACTATCTAATAAAGGCTGAAACTGAGTCTCATCCCAGGGAGCATCGAACAGGACAACACCTTTATCTGTAACCAGATACATGGCATTGGCAGAAATCAAAGATCCGTTATAATCATGAAAAGTTTTATAAACATAAAAGTCACCCGTAAGATGACTTATTTGTAATGGCGAATTGGCAGATTGTCCAAAACTATTTGATAGTATTCCTAAGAATAAAATTATCGAAGCTAATTTTCGCATGTAGTATTTAAATTAATTTTTAACTCGCGTCCAGTATTGTGTTCTGCCCATTATAGAAATTCCAACATAGCCGCGAAGTTTTAATTTATCTGCAGATTCTAATGAAATATAGCATTTATACTTTTTACCGCTTGTAGGATCTAAAATGCTGCCTCCATTGTATTCTGAACCGTCTTTTTTAAGACCGTTTATGATAACCATTCCTAAAATTGGTTTATTTTTTTCTGCTCCTTCACACTTTACACAAATATCTTTTCTGTGACTTTCGCGAAGTATTTCTACAACCTTTCCGTAAATTTTTCCTGATTTTTCGTAAATCTCAACTACCGATTTAGCTTCGCCTGTTTCATCATCAATGGTCTTCCATTTTCCTATAACACTTTGAGCCTGAATACTCATTGCAAAGAAAAATACACCAATCGTTAACATCCAATTTTTCATACTATTTATTTTTTTTTTGTTTTAATTTTCTGATAGAAGCATTCAATTCGAACCCTAAAAGCAGAATCATACAGTTTATCCAAATATAAAACATTAGAATTAATAATGTACCAATAGAACCATAAAGTTCGTTATATTTTGAGAATTTTATAACCCAAATCCCAAAAAAGAACGAAGATATAACAATCAGGATGGTTGTAAAAACAGATCCGATGCTTATAAATGATACTTTATTGTACTGTCTTGTACCATAACGCAATAATATTGAAGATGTTATCAAAATCATTAAAATAACAAATAAATATCGTCCTAAAATAATAAGCGGAATCCGGTCGCTTAATACATCCTGAATAATTGTTTTTTGAATAAAAACCTCAAAAACAACAATTGTAGCAACAGTTACAAACAAGATCACGGTCATGACAAGTGATATTGCCAGGGCAACCAAATACTGGCTGAAAAAACCACGTTTATCAAAAACATGCTTAGAAGATTCGAAACCGCTGAGAATTCCGTTAATACCATTTGCCATTAAAAAAATTGAAAGCAAAAACCCCGATGACAACAATCCGGAGTGACTATTATTTAAGATATCGCTGATAATTTTACTGATCGCGTCGTAAGTATTTGGAGGAACACTCTGCTGAACGAACTGCAAGAAATCTTCCTGAAAATTATCTATCGGAATAAACGGAATTAAGTTTAAAATGAATAACGCAAAAGGAAACAAAGCCATAAAAAAGCTAAAAGAAACCGCACTTGCATGATATGAAAAAGCACCTTCAATAATTCCTAAAGTGTACATTTCAAGTAAATCATACAAAGAAAATCCCTCTAACCAAGGGAGTTTTATTCTTTTAAAAAGCCGGGCCAGATTACGTATTACAGGCAGTTTCTCAATCCGCTCTTCTATCTCTTTCGACATATATTCTGATTTTAGATTGTTGAGTTTAGATTTTAGATTTAAAACTTAGTTTCACTCAAAATTCTTAACTAATAATTTCTAAAAGGCTTTTAAACTCAAATCCATATTATAAACAGAATGTGTCAAAGCTCCCGATGAAATATAATTTACACCACATAAGGCATATTCGCGAATTGTTTTTTCATTAATATTTCCCGAAGATTCTGTCTGGCATTTTTTACCAATTAAATTTACCGCCGTTTTAGTATCTTCATAATTAAAATTGTCAATCAGAATCCTGTGAACGCCGTCACTCAGCAAAATTTCCCTGATTTCATCAAGATTACGGGCTTCAACAATAATTTTCAGGTCGAGTTTATTTTCTTTTAAATATTCTTTTGTTTTGGCAATAGCGCGTGTAATTCCTCCTGCAAAATCAATATGGTTGTCTTTTAACATTACCATATCATAAAGCGCAAAACGGTGATTTTCTCCTCCTCCTATTTTTACGGCCCATTTTTCTGCCGCTCTGAAATTTGGCGTTGTTTTGCGGGTATCCAAAATTTTAGCACCGGTTCCTTCTAAAAGCTGCACGTATTGATTTGTTTTTGTTGCAATCGCAGACATACGCTGCATAGTGTTTAAAACAACTCTTTCGGCTTTTAAAATAGACTGGGAACTTCCCGAAACTTCAAAAACGACTTCTCCATATTCTACATGCGTCCCGTCTTCTATAAAAGTTTTTACTTTTAATTTTGGATCTACATGTTCAAATATCAGTTTAGCAAGTTCAACTCCGGCAATTATTCCCTGATCTTTTACCAATAATTTTGCCTGCCCGTGAGCAGTCTCCGGAATGCAGGCAAGTGAACTGTAATCACCTGTACCAACATCTTCCCTAATGGCATTACTTATCAAAAGTTGTAATTCTGCTTGAAATTGAGCTTCGCTTATCATTTTTTAATTTTTAATAATATGCTAAATTAGGATATATTTTATGGAATTAAAAGTTTCCTTTCTGCGAAAAGTTTCTTATTAACTTAAATTTATTAGCCACAGATTGTTAGGATTAAAATGTATTTCAAAAAATTTGTGCCAATCTTTATAATCTGTGGCTTTTTCTTAAACACATCGAATCATAGTTTTTTGACATCTTAAAAAAGACATTTCACTTACATCAATGCACATAGCTTAAACACATCAAACTATGTGTGAAAATCTAGATTTTTCCTATAACCTTTTTCAATACGCTTTATAAAATCTATGTTACTATGTGTTTAAATTTTCTCTACAAAACACTAACAAAATTTAGAAAACATTAGATACCTTTGAAGTTTATTCAAACAAAATCATGGGATTAATTAAAGATATTTACTCGGTTTCTTTTTACGAAAAATTTAGTCAGGCTGTCGCCGAAGTGCATCCGTCATTCAGCAGACAAAAATTTATTGAGAAAATTTACGAAGGTGATTTTGCACAAAAAGAATGGAAAGACCGAATGAAACATACAACAATTGTGCTTCATCAATTTATGCCTCAAAATTTCTCCGAAGCTGTTATTTTAATTGACAAAATTATTGAAAGATTAAAGAAAAACAGTTTTACAGAAGGCAATCTGGCTTTCATTTTTTTTGCAGATTATATCGAAATGTATGGCTTAGATGATTTTGAAACCTCGGCGAAAGCCTTTGTTTCCATAACGCAATTTATAAGCTGTGAATTTGCTGTTCGTCCCTTTATTTTAAAATATAAAGAACAAATGACTGCCGAAATGACAAAATGGTCATTGCACGAAAATCATCATGTCCGAAGATTAGCCAGCGAAGGTTCGCGCCCAAGATTACCGTGGGCAATGGCAATTCCTTTTCTTAAAAAAGATCCTTCTTCTATCCTGCCAATTTTAGAAAATCTAAAAAACGATCCATCAGAATATGTTCGCAGAAGCGTTGCAAATAACTTAAATGATATTGCAAAAGATAATCCGCAGATTGTATTGGAAATTGCTTCCCGCTGGAAAGGCCAAACCAAAGAAACAGATGCAATTATAAAACACGGCTGCCGAACTTTATTAAAACAGGGGCATCCTGAAATTCTGAATCATTATGGTTTGGAAAGTACTAATATCGAACTTTCATCTTTCGAAATCAAAACACCGAAAGTAAAAATTGGAGATTATCTGCAGTTTCATTTTCACTTAAATAATAAGAATGAAGAATCTAAAACGGTTCGTTTAGAATATGCTGTTCATTATAAAAAAGCAAAAGGTCATCTGGCGAAGAAAGTCTTCAAAATCAGCGAGAAAATTTATCATCCCAATCAATTAACGAAGATTGAAAGAAACCAGTCTTTTAAATTAATTACAACTCGTGTTTTTCATACCGGAATTCATCAATTGTCGATTATTATTAATGGAACTGAAAGTGAAGCTCTTGAGTTTGAATTGATTGATTAAACATAGATTTTATTTTTTCTACACAAAGAATGTCAGGCTGAGCGAAGTCGAAGCCCCCATGCTGAATCACTTTATGAAGCTTCGACTTCGCTCAGCCTGACAAAATAAATACGAATTGAAAAATCAGCAATTTTTCCTATTTTTATAACACAAAAATCAAAGAAAACTTTTCTTAACCTAAATTAAGTTACAGACAAAGACAATCAGTTTACTTTTGTTTCAACTAAAAAATACCACATGTCAAATATCAGTTTAATTATTGAAGAACGTGCTGCCAATATTGGCAATTTTATGGTGGGCAGATTATTGCCTTTCCGCGAAAAAAGAGCTGTTGGGCCATTTGTATTTATCGATCATATGGGACCTGCGCATTTAAGTGACCATGAAAATATGGATGTTCCGCCGCATCCGCATATCGGACTTTCAACACTTACTTTTTTGTTTGAAGGAAGCATTATGCACCGCGATAGTTTAGGAACAGAACTCGAAATAAAACCAGGCGCCGTAAACTGGATGACGGCAGGAAAAGGAATTGTTCACTCTGAAAGAACTCCGGAATATTTAAGACATTCAGACAAAATGCTTCACGGATTGCAGATTTGGGTGGCGCTTCCAAAGGAATTAGAACAAATGGATCCGAATTTTACGCATGTTGAAGCCGATGATATTCCGGCTTGGGAAGAAGACGGTGTTTCGTACAAGTTAATTGCAGGTGAAGCTTTTGAAAAAAAATCTCCGGTTCCTGTTTACAGTCCGCTTTATTTTATTGAAATTAAAAGTACCGAAGCTAAAAAAATAAACATTGGACATCATTTATTTGGCGAAAGCGGTTTGTATATTTTAGAAGGAAGCATTAAAAGCGGCGAACATATTTACGATCCAAAACAAATTTTAATTACCAACGACAGTACATTGTGCGAGTTTGAAATTAGCGCCAATTCAACGGTTTACATTTTTGGCGGACAACCTTTTCCTGAAGAACATTTTATCTTCTGGAATTTTGTTTCATCTGATAAAAACCTCATCGAAAAAGCCAAACAAGACTGGACTGCACAGACTTTTCCAAAAGTTCCGGGCGAAACCGAATTTGTTCCTTTACCAGAACCAAGAATCAAATAATTATGGATACAATTTCAGCAAAAATAGATACGCGTTTGTATCGCACAGAAATAAAATCAGCATCAGAAAATGTATTAATTTCTGATGAACCACAGGAATTGGGCGGGAAAAATTTAGGTTTAAATCCAACCGAACTTTTAGCAGCTTCATTGGCTTCGTGTACTGTAATTACTTTACGAATGTACATTAATCGTAAACAATGGAATGTAGAAGAAATTGATGTGAAAATTGATTTTGAAAGGGATTCAGAAAGAAATGTATCTTTATTTACAAGAAGAATAGAAGTAATTGGCGATGTTGATGAAACGCAGAGACAGCGTCTGGAAACTATTGCAAACAGCTGTCCGATTCATAAAACATTAACGCATTCAATCGAAATTAAAACAACTTTAATCTAAAAAATAATGGAAATTCAACATATAAACGATCCTAAAAAAGGCTATTTTGAAGCTTTAGAAGATGGAAAACAAGCCGGACAAATGACATATACCTGGGCAGGAGATTCTCAATTTATCATTGACCATACAGAAGTGAGCGATGATTTTGCCGGAAAAGGCGTCGGTAAAAAGTTACTGATGGCAACTGTAGATTTTGCCCGAAAAAATAAGGTAAAAATTATTCCGCTTTGTCCTTTTGCAAAAAGTGTTTTTGATAAGGTTGAAGATATTAGAGATGTGCTTTCGTAAAAAAGGTTCTGCGGTTCTGAGATGCTAAGGTTCTAAGTGTTTTTTTTTGCCACGAAGACGCAAAGACACGAATTATTTTTTACTGTAGAGACGCACCGCTGTGCGTCTTTTTTATTTAATTGTCTTAATCATTTATTCTAAACTTTGAGCCTCTGTAACTTTGTAACTTTGAACCTCAGATAAAAATAGTATATTTGCATGTAATTTAAACTTAGAGTATGACAAGGATAATTACGCTTTTCTGTATTTTTATAGCACAAATCGGCTTTTCTCAATCGGCTGAAAGTTATTTAGAAAAAATCAGAAATAATGAAGCTCTCTTAACAGCTTTTTTTCAGCAAATGCCAAAAGGAGGCGATCTACACCACCATTTTTCAGGATCAATTTATGCAGAACCGCTTTTAGAAAGAGCCATTGCAGAAGATTTTTATTTGAATTTAGAATCCATGGAAGTTTCTAAAACCAAACCTGCAAAAGGAAACTGGCAGACCTTTTCTTCTCTTAAAAATGATGGAAAACTTTCCTATTATCAACAGCAGGTTATGCAGACATGGTCGGTTAAGGATTATAACGGCGTTTCTGTACCTTCAGATGATTTGTTTTTTGATTCTTTCATGAAATTTGAACCTGCTATTAAAGGTCATTTTGCAGAAGGAATGCTTGAGTTAAAAAAACGTGCCATTGCCGAAAATGTAAGCTATATTGAAACACAATTGTCCACCATTCCGTGTGACATGAATGTTTCAGATTTAAGTGATTTTAATACTAAACTCCGTCTGGCCGCAAGCCAAAAAGATGAAAAAGCAGTTTTAAAACTTTTAGACGAATTGTATAAAACATTTCAGAAAAAAGAGGCCAAAAAATATGCTGAAGATTTCAATACCAATTTCATCGCAAAACTTCACAAAGATTTAAAAATTGACGACGAACGTTTTACAATGCGTTATCAGAATTTTGTACTGCGTTTTATGGAACCTGTAGATTTGTTCAAAAATCTAGTAATTGCCTTTATTTCGTCAGACGAAAGCAAACTAACTGCAGGTGTAAACATTGTATCGCCGGAACATGGAGAAAATTCAATGAAAGATTACTGGCTTCACATGGTGATGTTTAAATATTGCCATTCTAAATTTCCTGATGTAAAATATACGCTTCATGCAGGCGAATTGACTTTAGGTTTGGTGCAGCCCGAAGATTTAACATGGCATATTAATGATGCGGTTTATGTTGCGGGCGCAAACAGGATTGGTCATGGAGTTGATATGGCATATGAAGCAAATTCATACGATTTACTGAGATATATGTCTAAAAATAATATTCCGGTTGAGATCAATTTAGCGAGTAACGAGTTTATACTGAAGGTTAAAGAAAACAGACACCCGTTTACGCTTTACAAAGAATTTAATGTGCCAATTGTAATCAGCACAGATGATGCAGGGATTTTAAGAAGCAATATGACAGAGCAATATGTTTTATTAGCCAAAAGATATCCGGACGTTTCGTATGCCATAATAAAACAATATGTTTACAACAGTATCAATTACAGTTTTATTCAGGATGAATCGGTTAAAAAACAGTTGTTGAAAGATTTGGATAATCGTTTTAAAGCTTTTGAAGATAAATTTTCTAAAAACTAAATTGGCACGCCAATTAAAAGGGTTAAACTGATTGTCACTGATTTTTAAAATAAAACAGAATTTGCAGATTTGGCAGATATTTTTAAATATATAATATGATTCTGGAAGCAGTATTTTTGTATGTAAAACCTAATTTGGCAAGTCAATTTGAAACTGATTTTGCGAAAGCAAGCCAATATATTTCCTCAATCGACGGTTATTTAGGACATCGTTTAGAGAAATGTCTTGAGGTCGAAAATAAATATCTTTTGTTGGTAGATTGGAATACTTTAGAAAATCATACAGTAGGTTTTAGAACTTCTAAAGCGTATTTGGAGTGGAAAAAGATTTTACATCATTATTATGAACCGTTTCCAATTGTAGAACATTTTGAAACGGTTTTTGAAAATAAAAAATAAAGCTTTTTTGCCACAGATTAAAAGGATTTCCTAATCTGTGAGAATATGTGAAATCTGTGGCGAAAAATTAAAATTAAACGATTGCTAATTCGTGAATTCGTGGCAAAAAAAATAACATAATGAACATCAAACTTATCGCCATTGGCAAAACTGATAATAAAGCTTTACAAACTTTAATCGACGATTATACAAAGCGTTTGTCGTTTTACATCAAATTTGATCTGGAGATTATTCCCGATATTAAAAACGTAAAAAACTTATCGGAAAGCCAGCAAAAAGAAAAAGAAGGCGAATTGATTTTATCCAAACTTTCACCGACCGATCAGTTGGTTTTATTGGATGAAAATGGAAAAAACTTCTCCAGTGTTGGTTTTTCAGAAGAACTGCAAAAGAAAATGAATTCTGGAATCAAAACCTTAGTTTTTGTGATTGGCGGTCCTTACGGATTCTCTGATACGGTTTACAATAAAGCACAGGGAAAAGTTTCACTTTCGCTGATGACGTTTTCGCATCAAATGGTTCGCTTATTTTTTATCGAACAATTGTACCGCGGATTTACGATTTTAAGAAATGAACCTTATCATCATCAGTAAAGTTTAATCGGTTAATCGTTTATTTGTTTAATCACCATATTAGAAAATAAATTCTAAAGGAAGTTTGTCCAAATTGTAAGTCACATCTTTTTGAAGTAGAATTTTGTATTGAATATATTCTTCATAACTCATATTCTTATCAAAGAAAAATACCAAATCAGGAACTCTTTCAAACTTTATACTATAAAAACGCTGCAAGATTTCTGATATTTTTATTTCCTTATTTCCCATAAAAACTTGTTTTTTCCCTTTTCTAAAGTAAACCACGAAATTACTTTTATCCGGTTTTTCCATTTTATAAAACACTTTCGTGAAAGGGACAAAAGCTAGATTTTTTCCAACAGAATCGGCATAGGAATAATAGTTTTCTGACTCCTCATTTTGATGCATTTTTTCATTCCGTTTTTTATCCTGCATTTTTATTACCTGCGGAATCACCAATTTCAACGGAAGACGTTTATCAATATTAAAGATCCAGCTGGTAGAAATGATAGCACTTTTTCTATTCAAATCGGCAATTGTATCTTTTGCTTCAGTTTTAAAAAAGATGTAAATTGGAGAATGATCTTGTACATCTTTTACAAGAGTTATGTTTGATTTTGGTAATAAAACGTCTTCCTTTTTTCCACAGGAAAATAAAAGTAATGCAATAAGCAGAGTAAAGTATTTCATATTTGATATTATTTGCATAAAGTTTGTCATTCTAAGAAAATGACAATTTTAACATTACGAACTCAATTTATTAAACAAAGCAACACATTCCACAGCTTCCTTAACATCATGGACACGAAGGATTTTTGCACCTTTTGTTAACGCAATTGTATTCAGGAATGTTGTTCCGTTTAAAGCTTCCTGCGGCGTAATATTAAGTGTTTTATAAATCATTGATTTTCTGGAAACACCAGCTAAAACTGGTAATTCTAAAACATTAAAAAGTTCCATTTTCTGCATCACTTCATAATTTTGATCTGTTGTTTTGGCAAAACCAAAACCAGGATCGAGAATTAAATCGTTGATTCCTAAACTTCTCGCTTTTGCAGCTTTTTCAGAAAAATAAAACAGCATTTCTTTTATAATATCTCCATACTGCGTCAAACTCTGCATCGTCTGCGGATTACCTCGCATGTGCATCATAATGTAAGGAACATTATATTTTTCGATAACATCAAACATTTTATCATCCAGTTCTCCCGCTGCAATGTCATTTATAATAGCAGCGCCGCTTTCTATGCTCACTTTTGCTACTTCAGCCCTAAAAGTATCGATTGACAATAAAGCTTTAGGAAAATGTTTTAAAATTAATTCTACAACAGGAACTATTCGGTCAATTTCTTCCTGCTCAGATACAAATTCGGCACTTGGTTTGCTGGAATAAGCGCCAATATCAATAAATGCTGCGCCTTCCGTAAGCATTTTTTCTACTTGCGGAATAATCTCGTCTTCGTTCTTATATTTTCCTCCGTCAAAGAAAGAGTTTGGAGTAACATTGAGGATTCCCATTACTTTTGGAATCGATAAATCAATCAGTTCTCCTTTGCAGTTAATCAGCATTTTGTTTCAGGTTTTGTTTGTTTCAAGTTGATTTAAATTGCGCAGGTCCCGGAACCTGAAACTTCAAACCTAACACTTGAAACTTTATTATTTACTGGTTTCAGGTTATCACTGTTAACAATTTGTTTAGAAAAAACTTGAAACAAAGAAAACCTCAAACTTGAAACTCTTAAAAAATTATCCTTATTTTTGAAGAAATTTTAGCAAATATACAGCAATAAATGAAGAATACTTCCCTTGAATTTGATAATGTAATTACGGTTTGCAGAACCTTATTTATCAACAAAATGAAAGATTACGGCAGCGCATGGAGAATTTTAAGACTTCCATCGTTAACGGATCAAATTTTCATAAAAGCGCAAAGAATCAGAAGTTTACAGGAAAACGAAGTTCGTAAAGTGGATGAAGATGAAAAAGGAGAATTTATCGGAATCATCAATTATTCTATCATGGCCTTAATTCAGCTGGAATTAGGCGTTGTTGACCAGCCGGATCTAGATATTGAAAAAGCAACTGAATTATACGATGCTAAAGTAAAACAGACCAAAGAGTTAATGGAAGCAAAAAATCACGATTACGGTGAAGCGTGGCGTGAAATGAGAGTAAGTTCCCTTACCGATTTAATTCTGCAGAAATTACTTCGCGTAAAGCAGATTGAAGATAATAAAGGCCTGACACTAGTCTCTGAAGGTATCGATGCCAATTATCAGGACATGATTAATTATTCTGTTTTTGCTTTAATCTTAAATCCTATAAAATCTTAAATTCCAATTTTTAAATTCCAAATTCCAAAATTAGATTGAAATTTGGAATTTATTAATTGAAGTTTTTAAATAAACTCTTCCCCATGAAAAACATCATTACTCAATTTTCCCGATTATTTGTCGGTGTATTATTTATCATTTCCGGATTAATCAAACTAAATGACCCGGTTGGTTTCTCTTATAAACTGGCGGAATATTTTAGCGAACCGGTTTTTAACATGCCTTTTTTAGAACCTCTGGCTTTAGGTTTAGCGATTTTTTTGGTAATTCTTGAAGTTGTATTGGGTGGAATGTTATTAGTTGGATATAAAGCAAAAACAACCATTTGGGCATTACTGCTTTTAATTGTTTTCTTTACGTTCCTTACCTTCTACTCTGCTTATTTTGATGTTGTAAAAGACTGCGGATGTTTTGGAGACGCCTTACATTTAACACCTTGGCAGTCCTTTACAAAAGATGTTGTTTTATTATTCTTCATCCTGATTTTATTCATCAACCAAAAATTAGTAAAACCTTTATTTTCAAATGCTGTTACAAACGCAGTAACTATAATAAGTGTTGCTTTGTGTGCTTTTATGGCATACTGGGTTTTAAATCATAATCCGATAAAAGATTTCCGTCCGTACAAAGTTGGAACCAATATCGAAAAAGGAATGGAAATTCCGGAAGGTGCTCCAAAATCTGTAGTTGAAATGATTTTTATTTACAAAGTAAACGGCGTAGATAAAGAATTTACTGAAAAAGATTTAATGAATATTCCGGAAGGTGCCACTTTTGTAGACAGAAAAGACAAAGTGATTACAGAAGGTTATATTCCGCCAATTCATGATTTTACAATGACAAAAGATGATTCTGATTATAAAGCAGAATTATTAAAAGAGCCAAAATTATTGATTTTTGTAACGTATGATTTAACTAAATCTGCTCCTGACGGAATGAAAAAACTAGCCAAAGTAGCTGCAGATGCAAAAGCAAAAGGTTACAAAGTAATTGCAATGACAGCATCTGGAGCTGATGAAATTGCAAAAGCAAAAAAACAATATAATTTAGATACTGACTTTTATTTCTGCGATGCAACAGCTTTAAAAACAGTTGAAAGAGCAAATCCAAGCATTGTTGTTTTACACAACGGAACCATTGTTCAGAAAGTGCATTACAATGATGTTGATGATTTAAAACTGTCTGACGTTGCTTATGGGATTTAAAAATAATTGATCCAATTTAAAGCGCCAATATGCTATTTTTTAGATATATTGGCGCTTTTTTTAGCACTAAAATCAACTGACCCAATCTACAATAAAACCGTTTTTATAATTATGATTGCAAAAATATTAAAGGCAATAAGCAGGTATTTTTTTTCAAATCCTTTCCTGTTTTTATTTATATTATTTTTAATTGTTTACACAGTTTATGATTTTTATATTCAAAAATCTTCCGGTACACATTTGGTCTCCCTGCAGGTTTTGGCATTAATTGCAGGTGTAATTTTTGAAAGCAGAAGAATTTCAAATAAATGGACAACAGCTGTTTTTATAGCAATCCTTTCTTTTATTTTTATGTTTTCCCTTGGTACTTTTTTATGCAGCGTTGTTAATGAAGCAGAATGCGGTCTTGCATTCATTTTAAATAGAAGTCTGGTATTTTGGCCTTTTATTTTCTTTGTCTTTTATGTGATCTATTCACGAATATTTAATAAACAAAATATAACTCCAAAACTAACAGAAGGCATTACATTATTTCTCTCGATTGCCATGATATACTGGGTCGCAGATAACTGTTTTATCAGCTTTGACAATATAATTTCCCAAACTTTAATAACTATTGGAATTTTATTTTCGCTCTTTTCTTTTTTTCATGCTTTTACAAAAACTTATTTATCAGACAGAAACAAATTTATCTTAAGCATCTGGAGCTCAATAATCATGATATTTTTTGCTATAGATAATTTAAATGCAATTTATGGAAATCAAAATACCAATAACTCCAATGATATTATGGAAGGAATTTATATTGCATTCCAATACTTTCTTTTAGGAGTTTCGAGCATCTATATGATTCAGAATTTCATGATGCTTATTGGTTTCCTGCCAAGATGGAAAAGATTTTTCAATTCAAAATATTTTCAAAAAATGCACGAACTCAAAGACGAGCATATTGACAGGTATTCAGAAGAACAAGTGAATTATATCGATTCTATATTTTGTGTTATTTTTACCGGTTCCATTTTCTTTTTGAACTATTATTATGAGTTTGTTTCCAGACAATTTATAATCTGGATTACTTTCATAACATTTCCTTTTATTTTAATGCTTTACAATTATATTATCGGAAAGAAAAAATACGCTTAAGCTTTTGATGAATAAATTGTTCCGATCAAAAAATGGTCTAAACAAAATATAACTGAATTAAACTTCAAAAAACTATTTTAAAAGTCTTCGATAATTGAATGTATGGAAGACTTTTTTTATTGTAATCTGACGTTTTTTGAGCTTAAAAATTATTCCCTGAATTAAAAAATAAGGCCTTTTTTCTGTTTAAAAAACTGCATCTTCAAAAAAACACCACAATTCAACCTCAACTATTACGATTTCATACTTCATTTCCTAACCGAAAAACAACTTTTTGTTACAAAATAAACGAGTCTTCAAATTTTGTTAATCTCTATTTGGCTTTCGAATTGTTTGTTTAACTTTGTTAAAAATCATTTATCATATGAAACAATTAGCTTTAATCGTTATTGCATTTATTACATTCTCATGCACACAAGCTCAGAAAACCAGTTTTTCAAAAGAAGCTTTGTCTGAGAAATTATTATCTTCTGACGGAAGTCAGGTTGCATTTAAAAACATTTTAAAAAAATATAAAGGAAAAACTTTAGTAATCGAGGTTTGGGCTTCATGGTGCGGCGACTGCGTAAAAGCAATGCCAAAAGTAAAAGAGTTACAAGCAAATAATCCTAATGTTTCATATCTATTTCTTTCTGCAGATAAAACAGCAGATAAATGGAAAATTGGAATTGAAAAACACGAATTAAAAGGCGATCATTATATGATGAGCGACGGTATGAAAGGTGTTTTTGGAAAAGCTATCGATTTAGACTGGATTCCGAGATATATTATCGTAGACAAAACAGGAAAAATCGTTTTGTACCGCGCTATAGAAACTGATTTTGATAAAATCAACGAAACTTTAGCAGGATTAAAATAATTTGAAATGAATGTCAAAAACTAAATTCAATTTTTGACCTACTTCAATACAAACAAAAAATTAAAAGAATAACAAAAACTACCAAAATGAGAAAAAAGATTGTTGCAGGAAACTGGAAAATGCACAAAAACGCAGCACAGACTGAGGAATTACTAAGTGAATTAATTACAAAAATACCGGCACAAACAACTGCTCAGGTTATTGTGGCACCAACATTTGTAAACTTACAGGCAGCGGTTGCAAAAGTAAAAAACACAACAATTGGAGTTGCTGCACAAAACGTTCACCAGGCTGAAGGCGGAGCTTTTACAGGAGAAATTTCTGCTGATATGTTAACAAGCATTGGTGTTAACACTGTAATTCTTGGACACTCTGAGCGTAGAGCTATTTTCCATGAAACAGATGCATTGATCGCAAACAAAGTCGATACTGCATTAAAACATGATTTAACTGTAATTTTTTGTTTTGGAGAAGAATTAAAAGACCGTCAATCAGTAAATCATTTCAATGTTGTTGAAAACCAATTACGTGATGGATTATTTCACATCGCAAAAGAATCATGGTCTAAAGTTGTTTTAGCTTACGAACCTGTGTGGGCTATTGGAACTGGAGAAACTGCATCGCCGGAGCAAGCGCAGGAAATGCACGAATTTATTAGAGAAACTATCCGTAAAGCTTTTGGAGCAGAGATCGCTGATGAAGTTTCTATTCTGTACGGTGGTTCTGTAAAACCGGATAATGCTAAAGAAATTTTCTCTAAACCAGACGTAGACGGTGGTTTAATTGGAGGTGCAGCGCTTAAAGCTGACGATTTCTTAGCTATTGTTACAGCTATCTAATTTTAGATTTTCTATATATAAAAAAGCGTTCGCACAGCGAACGCTTTTTTTATGTTTTATTTTCACTATAACTAATTTATAAACGACTTTAAAAGCGGACAATTATATTTTTTAAATGTTGGAGTGGCTTTATAAACAGAATAAAAATTATACAATTCTTTTCCGGGCTTAAATGGATTTTTTGTACCTTCAGGTAAGGTATCAGCCTGAAAACCATAATAACTGCATTCAAAAATCATTAAACTTGCCATTGCTTTCTCATCACTGTTTTTAGACATTTTTAATGCTTTCTCATAATATAATTTTGCCATTTTCAGATTATAATAATTGCCATTTTGGTATTTCTTTTCATTGTCGGTATTATCGCCGTATACATAATCGACATATGATTCTCCTGATGTCCAGTCGTATGCCAGCATCATCCAGGAATTCCCTAAACATGACACATTAAAATAAGCATGAGCCAGCTGAAGATTACTGGCTGCTGTATTTTGCTTTTTTAACTGAATGAGTTTTGCTATAAAATCTGTTTTATTAAAACGGTAATCAAATCTTCTTTCTTTATCATTTTGCAGGATTTTTGGCATAAATGGATTTTCATTCAGATAGCTTTTAAATTCATAATTTTTCTCCCAAAAGTCCTGAGGCATACTGGCAAAGGTTTTATAAGCCAGTTCTAAATTATTATTTCTAAAAGCCAGCGTTCCTTTCAAATCTTTGTAATAATTTATATCAGGAGCAATTGTTCCGGAACAGATATATTTTTCAAATGGTGTTTTATTTCTTTTTTGCTGTAAAGCTATCAAACGGTCTATATCTTCAACTGTTGCTTTTCGGTCAAAATAACCTATGTAAGTGTAATAATAAGGTTTACTATAGTCCGTATATCCCCCTTCATTTTTAATATCAGACTTCATAGCTAGTAAGCCTGCCGTTACATTATCGCCTTTTTTATAATATTCATCACTTGCAATTTTATATAGACTATACAGGTTTTTGAATAACCCGCTGTCGCTTTCAATCAAATTTTCAACCGAATTAAAATAATTAAAAAGCTGATTTTGAACTTTTTCATCTTTTAAATTATCCTGTTTTAAAGAAACTAAGGCCAATTGAATATTTTTTTGCATCAATATTGATGCATTTGCTTTATCAGAAATCAAACTGGTGTATTTTTTTCCTTCATCGATTTGATCGTCAATAAAACAAAGCTGGGCAATTGCAGCCGTTACATAATCTTGTTGTTCTCCGGAAGTTTGTTTACGAAAACTGATTAAAAAATCTTTTAAATCTCTGAGATACAAAATATCTTTGTCATGATTTTCCTTTTTCGCCTTTTCATAGCTGTCATACCAAATTTGGCTGTCGAACACAACAGAAGGAATTCCGTCATTACTATACTGCGGGGTAAAAATCCAGTCTTCTAATTTGTTGATTTCTCTTCCAATTAAAAAACTCAAATAAACACTGTTTGGTTCTAAATCAGAAACCTCTTTTATTGTTTTTAAATCTGGTGCCGGATTTCGCAGACTTTCGATTGTCAGGATAATACTCCTTTCCTGATCATTTTGTGCCAAAGCCAAAGTTTCTGCCATCAGCTTCCAGTTATAATGCTGTAAAACTGCAAATGTTTTTTCTTCGCTCGCGGCAAAAACCTTACTTAATAAATAATTCTGTAAAGTATTATCTTCAATACATAAAGCTTTATAATACAAAGCCCACGGTTCTAAAACTGTGTTTTTATTAGAGGCAAAATAAGTATCATACAAACGAATAACTTCATTAGGATCCTGACTGTAAAAGCTGTATCTCAAAATTAAAAATGCATAACGCTGTTTCAAAAACGCATCTTTTGCTTTTGCTATTTTTTTATCAAAATCCTTTACATCTGCTAACTTATGGCTTTTACTTTCATAGCCGACAGCATTCCACGATTCCCATTTTGTATCTGCACTTTTATTGTATTCGAGCTTTTTAGCAAATACAATATAATCCAGATAAGCTTTGTTTCCGGGCTGTAGCAACGTTTGTATAAAAGTGTTTTTTTCAAAAACTTTCCTTAGTGTTTTAGATTCATAAGCCGATTCAAATTGCTCTGCATCTGTTTGATATAAAATAACATATACATCATCAGGATTAATCTGACTGCCTAACTTTTTTTTCCATTCTAAACAATTCAATTTCTGATCTTTGTCCGAAATTGTATTGGTATCGTAATAGTAATCTGCACTGTAATAAAACGGTGTAAGTTTTAAAAAATCTTCTCGCTGAGCTCTAAACAAACTCAATCTGCTGGTTTCCGGCGACACGCTCCAGCCGCACGCAAAAGAAACCTCAAAGCTGAAAATCAAAAATAGAATATTAAAAACGCGCATAATACTCTGATATATTTTGTGTTCCATAATCGTTTATATATTTTTTATCAAAAGAGAAAAATGTGACTTTGGTCTCATCATCAATTTTAATTTTACTTTTTACAATCGAAATCATTTTATCCAGTTCTTTATCTGAAATTTTTTCAATTCTAATTTCATCACCGTTTCTTAAATAAGTCTGTCCAACAAGTATATCGTCCTGCAAAACATATTTATCTGTATCTGATTTTCTTAATTTAAGAGTGTCTGTCATCAGATTGTCGTAATCAGATAAAATTCCTTTAAACTGATTTCCTCTAAAAACAACTGCCCAGCTATAAAGCGGCAAGGCAATATCTAATTTTAATTTATAATCGGAATGAGTAATATATTCTGCCAGTTCATCACTTGTACCAATTGAGTTTTTAGTTTTAAAATCATCCGGTTTTGTCAGATTATAACACATTAATAATCCTTTATCAACTGGCGGTGTTCCCGCTTTTTCTGCGTATTTATACTGCCAGAGTCTAATGGTTGCCGCAATTTTCGACGATGCAGAATTTTTCTTAATCTGTTTTAATAGATAAAAATAATTTTCTTTTGATTTTTCTGTCCAGTCGCAGTCAATCAGTATTTCTTTAAAATCAACTTTTAATTTTGCCAGCTCTATTGATTTTACCGAATCGTAATTTATCTGCTTATAATCCTTTTGTTTATAATAATTGTCCGGATAAGCAATTTTATAAGCTTTTTTCTGAGCGATGTATTCATTCATTTTCTGGCCTATTTCCTGAACACGTTTTCCAATTCTTATTCCCAGGCTGTCGAGCTGTTTTTTGTTTGCCTTGAGCACCACTTCATTTGTAATAAAAATAGCTGGCGTTATTTCCGGATTTATTTCATTTAACATGATATCATTAATTGTAGCAACCGGCAAAGCTTCTTTAGTATAAGGATTCCAGTCAACATCAAAAAAACGCACATAAAGATGTTTTACATCCATTTTTTTAAGTAATGAATCTTCTTCTTTTTGAAAATACAAATTGGTTTTCCAATAACAAAATGACCTTATTACATGATGTTCACTCTCACAACCAACTCCATTAAGCATGAAAAAAAGTAAAATAACCAAAACACTTTTCATATATTAAAAATCTTACAAATTAAAATTCAAAAGTACTATTAATTTTGATAAGAATATTATTTTTTATAAACAACTTCTCCTTTGTATTCATACCTTTGCAAAAAAAATTATCTATGTCAAATATATATTTAGGATATCATTTTACGATTGAGCCAAAAGAACTTGGATCAGAAATTTTAGTGGCTGAATTAGGTGAAAAAGCGTTTGAAAGTTTTACAGAAACTGAAAACGGAATTTCGGCTTTTGTAAAGAAAGATTTATGGGATGAGAATATTCTGGATGATATTTATATTTTACAATCTGAAGAATTTAAAATTAATTATACAATTGAAGAAATCGATCAGGTAAACTGGAATGAAGAATGGGAAAAGAATTTTGAGCCTATCGATGTTGACGGAAAATGCCATGTCCGCGCTCCTTTTCATCCAAAAACCGATGCAGAATTTGATATTGTTATCGAACCAAAAATGAGTTTTGGAACCGGTCATCATGAAACTACACACATGATGATTCAGCATTTGCTCGAAATGGATGTCAAAGGTTTAAAAACCCTTGATATGGGCTGCGGAACAGCAATTTTAGCCATTTTGGCTGAAATGAAAGGCGCCCAGCCAATTGATGCTATTGATATTGATAACTGGTGTTACCTGAATTCTATTGAAAACGCGGAACGCAATAATTGTAAGCATATCGCCGTTTATGAGGGCGACGCCGCTTTATTAGCAGGAAAAAAATACGATTTGATTATTGCTAACATTAACAGAAACATTTTGCTAAACGACATGCAGGCTTATGTAGACAGTTTAAACCCTAATGGCACTATATTATTTAGCGGTTTTTATGAAGAAGACATTCCGTTTATCGATGCTTCGTGCACTGAAAAAGGCTTGACCTATGTTAAAAAATTTCAAAGAAACAACTGGGTTTCATTAAAATACGTAAATTAGTTATTAGTAATTACAACAGTACAATAAAAATTAAATAAATGAGTACTAAAGAAAAAGTAAGAGAAAAAGTTCGCGAAAAAGAAGCGACGGGATTCAACAACGAAATCATTGTGTACAACGACGACGTAAACACTTTTGACCATGTAATTGAAACCTTAATGCGTGTATGCAACCACACATCTGAACAAGCAGAACAATGTTCTTTAATTGTACATTACAACGGAAAATGCACTGTAAAAACAGGGCCAATGGATAAATTAAAACCTCAATGTACACAACTTTTGGAAGCCGGACTGAGCGCCGAAATTGTTTAATTTGTAAATAACTTAAAAAACGCATTCTGTTTATTCTGCATTGAATTAGAGAATGCGTTTTTGTTTGCATTAATTTAAAATTATGAGAAATATCTTATTTTT
Organism: Flavobacterium sp. Root901; assembly: GCF_001429765.1. Taxonomy (GTDB): domain Bacteria; phylum Bacteroidota; class Bacteroidia; order Flavobacteriales; family Flavobacteriaceae; genus Flavobacterium. Next base: position 288,905 of record NZ_LMJB01000006.1, on the reverse strand, counting down.
AATAACATTCTTTGTATTCTTGAATTCAAAAGGCCAGTCTAAATTTGATACTCTTCGGAAACAATTAACCGATAATAAAACATACGAATATGTCTCTGATTTTAAAAATGGTTATGCTGCGTTTAGAACCTTTAAAGGAAAAATGGGGCTGATAGACTCTGTTGGAAATGTAATTATCAAACCCAATTATGAATATATAGCGACTTTAGACGATCTTAAAAATGTATTTGAAGCCGGGATTAAAGTCAATAAAAAATTTAAAAGAGGTTTTATTGATTTACAAAACCATATTAAAATTCCATTTGAATATGAAGATGTTTTTTATTTGGGAAATGGTCTGGTGCGTATTTCAAAAGGAAACAAAACAGGTGTCATAGATATTGACAACAAACCTGTTTTACCTGTTAAATACGATTATATAATGAACAATAATAAAATCCTCTTTGTTCAGGTAAACAATACCATTGATTTATTTAGTTCTACGGGAAAACAAATTACCAATTTTAAAGCATTAAATATTGATTATTTTGAATATCAAAGGGCAATTGTAACGCTTCAAAACAAAAACACGCTGATAATAGATCCTTCGGGAAATATTGTTTTAAATTCAATAAAAAACCATCAGTTTGAAAGCGTAATTGCACCTGACACTTATATCATTGTTAATAATATCACCAAAAAGAAAGGTGTAATAAATTCATCCGGACAATATGAAATTGAATGTAAATATGATGATATTCAATTTTCAAATTCAATTTACGAGGTAAAAAAAGATGGAAAAGAAGGTCTTGTTGATAAAAGAGACTCTGTTTTGAAACCCTTAATTTATGATACCGTATATGGCGTTTTTTACAAAGACAGCATTTCATTTAAAAATCAATATGAAGTTTCTAAAGGAAATTTAAAAGGTATTATAAATCCTTATTTAGAGAAAGAAATAATTCCGATTTCATATAAGTCTGTACAGCAATTTTATAATTATCACATTACAACAAATGCTGAAGATAAAAACGGTTTGTTTTCTGCTGACGGCCAGGTAATAATTCCAGAAGATTATGAGTTTTATACTGCTGCTCAAAATAAAATATTTGCCGTTAAAAATTCAAAAGAATATCTTCTAACCGTTGCAAATAACAGTTATACGAAAACAGAAATCATTGTTGGAGAATTCATTAAAGAGGAGTTCCGTTTCGGCGGTTTTAAAAAAAGCAATTATCAGGTTTTTAATTCCCAAAACAAAATTGGAGTTTTAAGCAATGAAAATAAAATTGTAATTCCGGCGGAATACGATTACATCAAAGAAATTTATGGTACAGGAGAGTTTGTTGTAAAGAAAAACAATAAATACGGAGTTTTAAATTCAGACAGCCAAATACTCCTGGAATTAAAATACGACTCGTTTCAAATCATTAAAGAAGCCGTACAATTTAATATAAAGAAAGACAAAGTATCAAAATATTACGCTGTTAAATTTCCTTTTGAGCCTCAATAACCTTCCATTCTTTTTTCGTTAAATAATATAAAAAAGCGGTTAAATTGCAAATATTGCAAAATGCATTCTATTTTATTATATATTTGAACGAAATACGATGTTTATGGAAGAATATGGCAAAATATTGATTATCGCAATGCCGGTTTTTTTAGTTTTAATTGTAATTGAAAAGATTTACGGTATTTACAAAAAAAACGATACTGCTCCATTAATTGACAGTGTTTCGAGTATCAGCTCCGGAATTACCAATTCTGTAAAAGATGTTTTAGGACTAAGTGTTACCTTTCTATCGTATGAATGGCTGGTTTCTAAAATTGCTGTTTTTCATCAGGAAGCCAATGTTGTATCTTATATTATTGCCTTTTTTGTCATTGATTTTTATGGTTACTGGAGCCACAGGCTGGCACATCAAATTAATTTTCTCTGGAACAAACATGCGATTCATCACAGCAGTGAAGAGTTTAATCTCGCCTGCGCACTCCGACAACCTATTGCGAGTTTAGTTAATCTATTTACTTTTTTATTAATTCCTGCAGCTTTATTGGGTGTTCCGGCTTCTGTAATTGCTATTACACTTCCACTCCATTTATTTTTGCAATTTTGGTATCATACTAAACATATTAAAAAAATGGGATTTGTGGAGCATATTTTGGTTACACCATCCCATCATCGGGTTCATCATGCTATAAATCCCGAGTATTTAGATAAAAATCATTCACAAATTTTTATTTTCTGGGATAAACTTTTTGGGACTTTTCAGGAAGAATTAGATGATGTTCCTCCGGTTTTTGGAATTACAAGACCCGCAAATACATGGAATCCGATTAAAATAAATTTTCAGCATTTGACCTTATTAATAAAAGATGCATGGCGTGCTGAAAGCTGGAAAGATAAACTCACCATTTGGTTTAAACCAACAGGATGGAGACCCGAAAATTTTGAACAAAAATATCCTGTAAACAAAATTGAAGACGTTTTTAACTTTGAAAAATACGGAACCCAAAATTCGCAAAAGCTTATTTACTGGTCGGTTATGCAAATTTTAATCACACTTTTGTTTGTGAGTTATCTTTTTGACAATATTGCCAAAATTGGTCTTCCAAATATTTTTGTCTATGGATTTTTTATTTTAGTTACCATTTACAGCAATTCAGAATTAATGGACAAAAGCAAGTTTGCCATTGTATGGGAAGGTTTCAGATTATCGATCGCGATCGCCATTATTGGATTTTACGGCGATTGGTTTGGTTTAAATACTGTTTTTTCTCTAAGCAATTATATAATTCTGGGATATCTGAGTCTGTCATTCTTAACCACCATTTATTTTGTAACGGTTGAATTTAGAATGAACCAAAACCAAACCATAAATTCACAAACCGCATAATGAAAAACGCTGTATTTTTTAAAATTTATATCGCTTTCAGCTTTATTTATTTGCTGCTTTTATATCTTGGATATGAAAGTATCGACTGTTATTTAAAACCGATATTAATTCCATTATTAATTGCAGGAGTTTATTTTTCTAAAAAATTTCCAACTCAAAATATCCTGTTAAGTGCCTTGTTGTTTTCATGGATTGGCGATGTTATTTTACTTTTTTCAGATATCGCTGAGATTTATTTTATTCTGGGATTAGTTTCTTTTCTGATTTCTCATATCATTTACTGCCTGCTTTTTAATAAACAGGCCAAAGAAAAAATCAAAAGAAATGCTGTAATTTTTGGCATTGGAAGCATCGTAATTGCTTGTTATTTAACTGGAATGCTGTATGTTTTACTTCCGGCATTAGGCGATTTAAAAATTCCGGTAATTGTTTATGCCAGTGTAATTTCGGTTATGCTTTTATTTTCCTATAATGGACTTTTAATCTGGAAAAAACCGGCAAATCAATATGTGTTTTTTGGTGCTTTATTTTTTGTTGTTTCAGATAGTATTTTGGCAATCAATAAGTTTCATATGCCAGTTCAAAAAAGTTCATTTATTATCATGCTGACTTATCTTGTGGCACAATATCTGATTGTAAAGGGTATATTAAAACTGAATTCAAAAAAGGAAATATAAAAGCACACTGATAATACAGCTAAAAAAAATTATCAGAGAGTTTATTTTTCTTTTTTGATTTTACAATCGGTACTAAAAACCTTTTACATTTGTGTGACCAAAATAAACCTCAACCATGAAAAAAGTAAGTCTTTTTATTCTTTTATTGATTACAGTAACTTCTTGTATAAGTACAAAATCGACTTTAAAAAATGTAGATGACAATGCTCCGGATTTAATCTTAAATAAAAATAATACATTTATTATCACGCAATTCAGCAAGGATAAAAAATACGGTTATGACCCTGATTATCCAATAAATATATTCTTTAGAAATACTCTGGATGAAACGGTAAACGAAGTTCGTTTTCTGAATGCTTTAGCAGGACCAAATGGAGAAAAAATCACTTACAAACGATTAGAAACCTGCTGTCCTTTTCCAACTAAAAGAAGCAATATGGGAGCCGGATTTTTAAATGTATATGAACTTACCTGGGAAGGCCAAAAAAAGCCTGTTACGCTGTATTTGAATATTTATGAAAAAGGAATTTTAATGGTTCCGATGGGATTGAGTTTGAAGAAAGAGTAAAAATTATAGATTATATAAACCATCATTTTTTCAGTATGTTCGGAATATCTCCTTTTATTTTCATTCTCTTACCTTTATTATTCCAGTTGTTTTATGGTGAAAAAGCAATTCATAAAACAATATCTAAAAGTTTTGGAACAATAACTTTCATCAGCCTCATTTCGCAAATTATTTTTTCTGTTATTGCCTTTTATATTGCGTCTTATAATTTTACAAAAAGTCTCGAAGGTAGGCCGTATAGATGTGGAATGGGAATATTGCCAATAGTTGCGTTTGCATTCTTATTTACGATTATTCTTTTGATTGTAATTATCGTACAGTATTTTATTAAAAAATCTCATGATAAGAAATCTAACAATTGATTAAAAAATTACTGAAAAGTTATAGTAATTAGAATAATATCCTAATTAAAAATAATGGTTTTTAAATCTCATTATTTTCTTTCTTTCCAAATATTAAGAAAAATTGTTTGTCGAGAAACTCTTATAAAAAATTTCAAAAACAATTATACGAAGAAAAGTATTACAATTTTAACAAAGCTGATCTTAAAATAATCTTAAATCTTCATCCGCTATTCATAAATCATAACTACCTTTGCATTGCAAAAAAATAATTTTATGAACTTACAACATATTCCACAAATCAAGCATACTGACAGCGGAAATTTCTTTTTATTGGCGGGGCCTTGCGCTATCGAAGGAGAAGAAATGGCGCTTAGAATTGCTGAAAAATTAGTTGGTATTACCGACAATCTTCAGATTCCTTATGTTTTTAAAGGATCTTTTAAAAAAGCGAACCGTTCCAGAATTGATAGTTTCTCAGGAATTGGAGACGAAAAAGCTTTAAAAATCTTAAGAAAAGTTTCAGAAACTTTTCACATTCCAACCGTTACAGACATTCATACAAACGAAGACGCTGACATGGCGGCACAATACGTTGATGTTTTACAAATTCCAGCATTTTTAGTTCGCCAGACAGACTTAGTTGTCGCTGCAGCAAATACCGGAAAAACAGTAAACCTGAAAAAAGGACAATTTATGAGTCCGGAAAGTATGAAACATGCTGTCCAAAAAGTATTAGACTGCCATAACGAAAATGTTATTGTTACAGATCGTGGTACCATGTTTGGCTATCAGGACATGATTGTTGACTTTAGAGGAATTCCAACTATGCAGCAATATGCAACAACAGTATTAGACGTTACGCATTCATTACAACAGCCAAACCAAACTGCAGGAGTTACGGGCGGAAGACCTGATATGATTGAAACTGTTGCAAAAGCTGGTATTGCAGTTGGTGTTGACGGTATTTTTATCGAGACGCATTTTGATCCTGCAAACGCAAAAAGTGATGGCGCTAACATGCTTCATTTAGACTATTTTGAAGGTTTAATGACGAAGCTGGTTGCTATCAGAAAAACAGTTAACTCATTTTAAATTTTAATACCAATTTCGTTGAAAACAAAATTTTTATTTTTCTTACTGACTTGTGTTTCTTTAAACACATTTGCTCAGGAAGAAATACCTGTACAAAAATATACAGCTCACAACAAAGGAAAATTCTTTGTTACTTGGGGCGGTAATAGAGAAAGTTACTCAAAATCTGATGTGAATTTTAGAGGTAAGGATTACAACTTTACAGTTTCTGATATGAAAGCTCATGACAAACCAAAAGGATGGCATGTAGATTATATTAATCCTGCAAATATGACTATTCCGCAAACCAATTTGAGATTAGGATATTTTTTTAGTGATCACTACAGCGTTACAATTGGTGTCGACCACATGAAATATGTAATGACACAAAATCAAATTGCAAATGTTAGTGGTGATATTAATTTACCTGCTGATCAATCTGGTTCTATCTACAATGGACATTATGACAACACGCCTGTGGATATGTCCCAAAATGGCGCTCAGGAAGGTGGTTTTGATAAAGGTACTATTCAACCAGGCAATCCTGCATTTTTGATGTACGAACATACAGATGGTTTGAACTATATTAATACCGAGGTTTCCAGATTTGACGATATTTCAAAATTGTTTAGTCTGCCAAATATAGACAAAGTTCAGATTAACTTAACCGAAGGTTTGGGTGCAGGAGTTTTATATCCAAAAACAAATGCAACTGTTTTAGGCAAAGAACGTCATGATGATTTTCATGTTTCCGGTTACGGTGTTTCTGCAAAAGCAGGTCTAAATATTACTTTCTTTAAGCACTTCTATGTTCAGGGTGAATTAAAAGGCGGTTATATCGATATGAAAGATATCAAAACTACAATGAGTAATGATGATAAAGCTTCTCAACACTTTTTATTCTTTCAGAGAATTATTGCTGTTGGAGGAATCTTCAGAATTTAATTTCAATTCGAAAAATATATTTAAAATAGTTACCATTTATTTGGTAACTATTTTTTTTATCATTTACTTTGTAACTCAAAGTACTTTATTTACTATTTGAGATATTATGAAGAAACAAAAATATATTTTCCTTATTGTTACTTTCCTGTTTAGTTTTGGTTTAGCCCTATTTGTGGCGATGAAAGTCTTTCCAAATAATCCATTTTCGAAAACCAAACCTGAAACCAATACTGTTTCAAATAAAATTCATGATGGAGATATTATATTTCAAACCTCCCAATCTGCACAATGCGAAGCGGTAAGAATTGCGACCAATTCTAAATTTTCACATTGCGGAATCATCTATGACATAAACGGAAACTGGTTTGTTTTTGAAGCCGTTCAGCCTGTAAAACTTACTCCGCTTGAAGAATGGATTGAGCATGGAAAAGACAATAAATATGTGGTCAAAAGATTAAAAAATGCCGATACAGTTTTGACTCCGGCGGTTCTTCAAAAAATGAAAGATTACAGCCAGCAGTTTGACGGAAAAGAATATGATGCTTATTTTGAATGGACTAATGAAAGAATCTATTGTTCTGAATTGGTTTGGAAAATCTATAAAAACGCCGCCGGGATTGAACTTTCAAAACTTAAAGAGTTGAAAGATTTTAATCTTCAGGATGCAAGAGTTCAGAAAATATTGAAAGAACGATATGGAAATGATATTCCGTTAGAAGAAAAAGTTGTTGCCCCTTCTGATCTGGACGATTCTAATTTGCTTATCACGATCATCGACAATTATTAAAACCAATAAAAGCTGATTCTAAAAATTAGCTTTTTTATTTCTTATTTTACTTTGAATTTCAAAGAACTTTTAATCAGTCCTAAAAACATGAAAGATCAATTAATCGAAAAACTTTACGAGTGCACGAAAAAGCCTTATCAAAAATATTTTAAAAAGAATGAGCCCTGGAATATCGATAAAAATGAATTGATGAATTATCCGGAAGAAAGTCTGGGTTTGGGTCTCGGAAATTTTCTTAATAAATATCATTTTGATATTCAGGAAAAACTAGAAGATCATGATATCATTCATGTTTTGACCAATACAGGAATTTCTGTTTATGAAGAAATTGGAATGCAGTATTATCTTTTCGGAAACGGAAAAAGAAGCTTGTATTTGTTTATGGTGACTTTATCCGGAATTATTTTTTATCCAAAAAAAATAAAGTATTTCATTCAGCAGTATAAAAAGGGAAAACAGGCACTTCCTTTTCATTATCTGGATTTTTCAAAAATGCTTTCTCTACCTGTTCAAACTATTCAGCAAACTTTTAAAATTTAAAAAATCATGAAAACAATAGACAATGAACCTTTTGAAGAAAAACAATCTACAGAATTAGCAATTGGCTCTTTTATAATTATTACACTTTTATTTATACTTTACATTCTTTCGGATCAAAGTCCAAACGTACTTATTATTGCATGGCCGTTTGCACTTTCGGCTATAATTGTAAATGCTATAATGCTATTTCATTTAACCGAAAAATTTATTCATTTACCGTTGCAGCGAAGAGATATTGCTGTCAAGATCTTAATTCTGCTTTCAAATATTCCTATAGCCTTTTTTTATTATTTATTAGTAATGAAAAATTAATTTATAAAGCAAAAAAAAAGCTGCGAATAGAAACTCGCAGCTTTTTAAATATTTTAGGCTTTCAAATTTAATTTGCAGAAGGAAGAATAATTCCTGTTTGGTCAATTAAGTAAACAAGTGACGTCATAGTTGCTGCCCCAAGTTCTAATTCTCTTTTATTGATCGCATCAAATTTATCATTTGCAGCGTGGTGATAATCAAAATAACGCTGCGAATCTGGTTTTAAACCTGCTTTTACAATTGCTTTAGACGTTAAATGATCGATATCTGATCCTGCATGTCCAATTGTAAAACTATGAACTAAATAAGGCTCAAAAAAGTCTCTGTAACCCTGAATCTTTTTCAAATTAGCATCATCTGCCTGAATTGAAAATCCTCTTGGACTAAATCCTCCTGAATCGCTTTCTAAGGCAAAAATGTGGTTTTCATTATTTTTCTTTGAAACTTCTTCGTATTTCGCTCCACCTTTTCCGCCATTTTCTTCATTCATAAATAAAACTACACGAATTGTATTTTTTGGCTTGTAGTTTAAGTTCTTTAGGATACGAATAACTTCCATACTTTGCACTACTCCTGCTCCATCATCGTGAGATCCGTCTGCCAAATCCCAGGAATCTAAGTGTCCGCCTATAACCATAATATTTTCAGGATGTTCTGTACCAGTAAGTTCACCAATTACATTATAGGATAAGACGTCTGGTAATGTCTCACAAGATTGTTTGAAATAAAATTTCAAAGCCGGATTAAATTTTAAAGTTTTACTCAACAATTCGGCTCCATTTGTACTAATTGCAGCTGTTGGTATGTATTGCTCTTTTGGAAGATCGCCATAACTTTGAACTCCTGTATGAGGAAAATCATCTAAACGTAAATTCATCGAACGAACAATTGTTCCTACTGCACCAAATTTAGCCGCTTCTTTTGCACCGGCAAATCTTTGGTCAACACATGCTCCGTAAGAAATAAATGTTTCGATATTTTCAGGATTCATTGGTCTGTTAAAAAACACAATTTTTCCTTTTACTTTATCTCCTAATGTTTTAAGTTCGTCGATTCCCTGTACTTCTATAATTTCTGCAGTAAGTCCCGTTTTTGGAGTTGCAACAGACCCTCCCAAAGCACAAATAGGTACAACCGTTTTTTCTTTTCCGTTTAAGATATAAGCAGTTTCTTTTTCACCACGAACCCAATGAGGCACCATCACTTCCTGCAGGTAAACTTTATCAAGTCCAATACTTTCTAATTGCCTTTTGGTGTATTGAACTGCTTCTTCGGCAGTTTTAGAACCTGATAAACGTGCTCCAATATCGTTGGACAAATACTCTAACCAGCTGTAACACTTTGATTCAGTTAAAGCTTTTTTATAAAATAATTTAATGTTTTTCTCATCATTTGACTGCGCAAAAGATGTCAATCCGTTTAAAACTAAAACAGTTAAAAGAATCGTTTTTTTCATGGTTTTTATAGCATTTTTGGGTTATCGTTCACATTTTCTGTGAGCATTACAAAGGAACAAAATTCTTTACAACCCGAAGGTATTTTTCTTAAACCTTTTCTGAAAAAAACCTCCAACTGCAAATTTTGTTATTCGCAATTAGAGGTTCAAATTTTAATTAAATCAAAATTATTTTACTTCAATAATTTTATTTTTATTCCCGATTCCGTTTTCGTTAAAGGCCTCAATTGTAAAATAATATTTTGTGCCTTTATCCAAACCTCTAAAATCATATGAACTTTCACCATAAACCATGATACTGTTGTATAATTTATCCGGAGAAATTCCGTAGTAAATATTGTATCCAACTGCATCATTTTGTTTTTTCCACGAAATCATAGCGTTTCTTGAATCTTGTTTATTTCTGTCAACCGTAAAAGCTGCAACTGCTTTTGGTTTTTCTGATAATCCGTTTCCAAAAACTCTGAAGTCTGAAATGGCAAACAATCCTGAAGCGTTGTGGATGTTTTCCATTTTAATATAACGCGCTTTAAATGATTTTGTCAATTCTATATAGTCATGCGGAACGTCTTTATCATTCTTAGATTTGTCTACAACCAAGGTCCAGTTTTGGGCATCATCAGACATGAAAATTTTGTATTGATAATAAATATCCATCGCTTTGTTATATTGGTTTGCTTTATGGTCAGCATAATTAATCTGCAGTGCATTAATTTCCATCTGCCTGCCTAAATCCATTTGAAGCCATTCGTCAGGATTACTTGTTTTTGCAGACCAATAAGTTTGAATATTTTCATCGGTTAAATTTTCAGGACCATAGCAGAATTTCTCATAGACTTTTTTTCCTCCATTGTCCATTCTGTGTGTTTCTACTTCCATACATTCTTCAGAAGAAGAAACAGTTACAGGCTTTTTATAAGACAATAACATCCATCCTGATGAAGCTCCTTTTGTCTGATCGCGCTGCTGCGTTGGAAGAACAATTGGAAAATCTCCATAAGAAGTGATTGAATACATTACATCGTCTTTGTCAAATCCGGCAGGAAACATGTCGATACGACGCTCAAAACGATCTTTTATAGATATTTTGCATGTTCCTGTATTCCAGTAATTTCCATAATTGTCTGCAAAAGTATTTCCGTGTCCCGCGCCAATTACAAATCCGCCCGGTTTATAAGACATTGGATTATGTTTTTGATACGTAAATGGCCCTAATGGATTATCACCTACGTGAACACCATTTGCATAACCTTTAAATTCAGTTGCCGGCGCTCCATACTGCATGTAATATTTTCCATTGTGTTTGGTCATCCAGGCGCCTTCAATAAAATTCCCCCATGGAGCCGGTTCCATATCATTGTTTGGCCCAAAACGTTCCCAGCCGTGAGCTGCAGGATCTAAAATAGCAACTTCTTTAATTTTTCCGTAAGGTTTTTGAATATCTTCTACTTCAGTTGCTTTATACAATTCTGCATAATCGGCCTGATTCCCTTTTGGAAGCCATGTTTTATAATCGACTTCAGTCCCTACAAGAGGCAGTTTTCCACTTGAGCCGTAATACATATATACTTTTTTATCGTCATCCTGAAAAATCGCAGGATCCCATGTTGGCAGCATTGCTTTATCTACATGGCGCGTCCATCTTCCTGATTTTGGATCAGCAGTTTTCCAGATTGGATGATCTCTTTTCCAGGTCGAGCCTACATAAAACAAAGTATCATTTACAACCCATGCAGCAGGTGCACACTGGTCATCGTCGCCGGGCTGTCTTTGAAAACTTCCATACACAAAATTCCAGTCTGACATATCTTTACTCCAAAAAAAACCTGCCTGATTGGTTGCAAATAAGTAATACTCTCCTTTGTAGGTAATAATTACAGGATCTGCACTTGAACGACGGGATTCCGGGATTCCATTATGATTGTATGTAGTAAAATTGTACCCAATATTGATTGGATTACAATAAGTTGAAGCTGGTTTGTTAGGATCAAACCACTCCGTTTTGCCCTGAATTGATTCCTTTTGTGCCGAAATATTTGCTGTGAAAGCAAATAATAACAATATAAATATCTTTCTCATTCGTATTCTTTTTAAGTTTTTATAGAATCATCTTGTAGAGTAAAAATGATGATAATCTATTTTTTCTTCTGCAGTCTTTCGTTCAGAAGTTCAGGTTCGTTTGTTGTTATGTAATTGAATTTATGCTCAATAATCCAATCCATATCGGCAGGGTCGTTTACTGTCCATGCATTTAGGATAATATTATTTTCTTTTGCCTCTTTAATCCACTCCGGATGTTTTTTAAAAACCGAATAATGGTAATCGACACCGTTAATATTATCTGTTTTTACTTCTTTAGGAGATTTATTTCCTTCTAAATACTGCAAAGAAGCTTTAGAATCGATTCTTCTAATTTGTTTTAAAATCTCATAATCGAAACTTATATAACAAGTAATTTTATCTGCCTTAAGTTTTTTAATAATTTCAACAGAAATTAATGCTGTTTTTTGTCCTCTTTCTTTACTTATTTCAGAAGGTTTTATTTCACAGACCAAAAGAGTGTGTTTGTTATTCTTTTTTCCTTCTGAAATGTATTCCCGTAAAGTCGGTAATTTTTCTCCGTTTGAAAGTTTGAATTTAATCAGATCGGCATAAGTAGTCTCTTCGATAAGCATTTTGTTATAATGTGCATCGTGATTAATGACAAGAGAATCGTCTGCGGTTCTCCAGACGTCAAATTCTGAACCAGGTAGTTTTAAATCAATTGCATGCCTTAAAGATGCAATCGAATTTTCAGGAAAATTGTTTTTCTTCCACGCCCCGCGATGCGCCACAATTGCGTTTTCTTTTATACTACACGATTGAAAAATAATGGCTGCAGCCAAAAAAAGTGATATGCTGAATATTTTAACAGAGTTCATTATTTTTAAATTATAATTTATAAAAAATGTTCTTTTATGAAAAAGCCCTCCGTCAACCAAACGAAGGGCTCTTTACTAATCAATAAACCAACTATTTAGTTAACTCAAAACTAACTTTCGTGTCGGCAGTTGAGTTTCCTCCAACGAAAACATCAAACTGTCCAGGTTCTGCTGCGAATTGCAAATCAGAATTATAAAATTTTAAATCTTCAACAGTAATGTCAAAACTCACCGTTTGTTTTTCACCTTTTTTAAGTGCTATTTTTTGGAAACCTTTTAATTCCCTAACTGGTCTCGTTACGGAACCAACTAAATCCCTAATATATAACTGAACGGTTTCTTTTCCATCATAATTCCCAGTATTGGTAACATCAACCGTTACTGTTAATTCTCCGCTGAAATTCATTTTATCAGAAGAAATTTTAAGGTTTGAATAATCAAAAGTAGTATAACTTAAACCAAACCCGAATGGAAATAATGGTTCGTTTCTTTCGTCAATATAGTTTGATCTGAATTTTTCGAATTTCCCTTCTGTATTAGAAAGAGGTCTTCCTGTATTTTTGTGTGCGTAATAAATTGGCAGCTGACCAACGCTTCTTGGGAAAGTTGACGTTAATTTCCCTGATGGATTTACATCTCCAAATAAAACATCTGCAATTGCATATCCAGCTTCTGTACCGGCAAACCAGGCATTTAAAATGGCCGGAACTGTTTTTTCTTCTTCAGTAATGACTAACGGGCGTCCGTCAAATAATACTACTACAACTGGTTTTCCTGTTTTTAATAAGGCATTTAATAAATCTTTTTGTGCTTGCGGAATCTGTAAATTTGTACGGCTGCTTGATTCTCCGCTCATTTCTGCAGATTCTCCCAGTGCAGCAACAATTACATCAGATTGTTGTGCCGCTTTTAAAGCTTCTGCTAACAATTCTTCTTTTGAACGGCTGTCACGGTGCAGTGTCTTTCCAAACATGGTTGCGTTTGTTTCAAAAGTTTCATCGTAATCTAAATTGCTTCCTTTAGCATATAAAACTTTCGTCGATGGTCCTGCTACTTCTCTAATTCCTGCTAATAATGAAACGGCATTTTCCATTCTTGTAGCAACACTCCAGGTTCCGGGCATGTTTTCTTTTGCATCTGCCAATGGTCCGATTAAAGCGATTGTTCCTGATTTTTTAAGAGGCAGTAACTGATTTTGGTTTTTTAATAATACCAAAGACTGCGCCGCAATCTGACGTGCTTCTTTTCTGCTGTCTGTTGTGAAAATTTCTGTTTTAGCTCTTTTTTCGTCACAATATTTATATGGATCTTCAAATAATCCTAAGTCATATTTAGCTTCTAAAATAAGTTTAACTGCATTATCTATAGTTTCGATTGAAACTCTTTTTTCATCTAAAGATTTTTTCAAAGTTCCTAAGAAACCTTCTCCTACCATATCCATTTCAACTCCGGCGTTTAAAGCCAAAGCAGAAACATCCTGAAGATTACCCATTCCGTGTTCGATCATTTCAGGAATTCCTGTAAAATCTGTTACTACAAAACCTTTAAATCCCCATTGTTTTCTTAAAACATCTGTCATTAACCATTTATTTCCGGTTGCAGGAATTCCGTCAATTTCATTGAAAGAAGCCATAACCGAACCTACACCAGCATCAACTGCAGCTTTGTAAGGAGGAAAATAGTCATTAAACATTCTGATGTGACTCATATCAACTGTGTTGTAGTCACGGCCTCCTTCTGGCGCTCCGTATAAAGCAAAATGTTTTACGCAGGCCAAAATTGAGTTGTTTTTTGAAAGATCATGCTGTTGGTATCCGTTTACCATTGCTTTTGCGATCTGGCTTCCTAAATACGGGTCTTCTCCAGATCCTTCAGAAACTCTTCCCCATCGAGGATCGCGGGAAATATCCACCATTGGCGAAAATGTCCAGTTGATTCCGTCTGCACTTGCCTCTTTTGCAGCAATTTGCGCACTTCTTTCAATTAAACCCATGTCCCATGTACAAGACAATCCTAAAGGAATTGGGAAGGTTGTTTCGTAACCGTGAATCACGTCCATACCAAAAAGTAATGGAATTTTTAAACGGCTTTTTTCAACAGCAATTTTTTGTACCTCTTTAATTTTTTGTACTGATTTTATATTGAACAAACCGCCTACTTTTCCTTCGGCAATATTTTTTGCAACATTTGAGCTATTTGCCTGTCCTGTTGTAATATCGCCAGATGTTGGTAAATTTAATTGTCCTAATTTTTCTTCTAATGTCATTTTTGACATTAATTCTGCTACAAACTCCGACTTAGGTTTAATTTTTACTGTACTCTTTGTGCTCTTTTTTTGAGCGTAACCCAAAACAGCACATCCTAAAAAAAGTAAGACTAATTTGTTTTTCATTCTGTTTGATTTATTATTTGTTCGTATTTGATTTTGTCTGCTTCAGCATCCAGTCATAGATTTCAGGATTGTCGTAAACCCTTGTCCAGCTATCGTGACTTGCATCGTCAAAAATGGTCAGATTCACATCTTTTGCATTACACTTTTTCAATTCTTTATAAATTGTGATTGCATAATTCACATTAACTACATCATCTAATAATCCGTGGAAAATTCTGGTTGGAATGTTGGCTATTTCACAAGTATGTTCTAACTGAATTAAATCTACAAAACCAGCGACAGGTACGTTTGCTGCAAATAGATCCGGATGTGAAAAAGCCAAATTCCATGAAGCCCAGCCTCCTGAGCTCAAACCAGTAACATATATTCTTTCTGCATCAATTTTATTTTCCTTCTGGATTTTTAAAATCAGCTGATATATTGATTCGGTATCCCAATTCTCATCTTCTTTACATTGCGGAGCCAATACGTATGTATCTAATGTATGGGTTTTTAAATATTTTAAAGGTCCGTGAACCTTCACTTTTTCGAGATCTGTCCCTTTTTCTCCATCACCTGAAATAAAAACTATTAATGGCTTTTTATCTTTTGTATTGGCTGGTTTGTGCAATACATAACCTAATTCATTATTGGTTACAATAACTGTTTTTAATTTTCCTGTAGTTTCACTTTGTGCAAAGCCCAGTACAGAAAAAAACAGCGATAGTAAGCCTAATTTATATTTCATAATATCCTATTCTTAAATCCCGTATTTTCCTGATGTAAATCCAAGTTTTTTCAGACCTTGTTTTGTATCTGATGCATTCATGAATAATTTCCACAGCAATCCAGTTCTATAGTTTTCAATCATAGGCGCAATTGTTCCCTGATCAATTGCTAAATATCTCGCTGTTACCCAATTGTATTGTGGAGAAAAAGCATCATACGGGCCTGCAATTCCAACATATTTTGCTTTATTTTCATCATACAAATAATGTAGAAATTTCATTGATTCTACCGGAGTATAAGGAAATGATGATAAAGCAGCTGTTGGTGAAATTACACCATTATCATTATTTGGCTGATGAGCTGTATAACCTGTAGTTCCGTCAGGGTTTCTGGTATAACTTGCTGTTAATCCCCAGCATTTATCTGAATAATCCTTAAAACCTTTTGGGTTTGAAATACTATACTGAACCATAATTTTTGCATGGTTTTGTGTCAATTGCCAATAATCAGCGTATTTGTCTTTTAAGTTATTTGGATCTAAACCTAAATAAGAATAATGCGACCAAAACATTGGCCCAACATTTCCTGTAGCTCCGTTGTAGTTTAATACGACAGGAATTCCATATTGAGAACCGCCGTTTACAATTGCTCCACTTCTTGCCCAAGCTTTATGATAAGCTTCTGCAGAGATTGGGTGTGTTGGTGAAGAAGCTGCCATTACATAGGTAATTAAACACTCATTATATCCTTCTAATTTGAAGTTCATTTCCCATCCATAATTTGGTGACCAATGCCAGTATAATGCGTCTTGACCTTGTGTATACCAATCCCATTCTACACCTTTCCAAAGTTCATCAGCTTTTGCAGCTAATGCTTTTTCGGATGTACTACCGTTTTTAAAATATTCTCTGATCGTTATTAATGCCTGACAAACGAAAGAAGTTTCTACCAAATCTCCTCCATTATCTTTTGTCCCGAATGGAATTACTTTCCCTGCCTTATTGTCCATCCAATGCGGCCACGCTCCGTGGAAACGATCTGCTTTTTCCAAAAAGGCTAAGGCTGTTGTAAGTCTAGAAACAGCTTCAGCTCTTGGCAAAAAACCTCTTTCTATACCTACAATAATACTCATTAAACCAAAAGCTGAACCGCCAGTAGTGACAATATTTGACTCAAAATTAGGATCTTCAGTTAGATATCTTTCTCGTGCAAGTTTTGAATTAGAATCAGCATATTCCCAAAAATATTTTATGGCGTCTTTCTGAACCTGATCCATAGCTTCAGTATCTGTCAAAGGTTTAGTTGGGGTGGTTGGATTTGTTGGTAATGGGGTTCCGCCTCCTGTTCCCTCTGGTGATGATGATGAACATGAATTAAAAAAACTAAAAAGAGAAACTATGTATATTGAAATTTTCATTTTCTTTAAAATAATATATTACTAATTAAAAATACACCTAGAGGATAACCTCTAGGTGTGATAATGTTTATCTTTTGTCTTTTTCCAGCTTATATAAAGCTACGACTTCATTATCTGTAAGAGCTGCATCATAAATTCTGAATTCATCCATTAAACCTGTGTAGTGAAGCATCCATCCATCAGCTGCACCCCAGGGAGTACCCAAATGCTGCTGGTAACCTCCAATTATAAATTTAGAAACCTCTGAATTTGCTAATTCACCATAAGGACCGCCTCCTGTAGCAGGATCACTTGCATATCTTTTTGCAATAGAAGCCGGAATATCTAATTTCTGTCCATCAATGTAAATACTATAAGTAGAACTTGTACCATTGTAAGTCCACACTAAGTGTTTCCATGTTCCAAACATATTTGCTAAAACATTTGCTCCTCCATGTTCAATAAATTGTCCTGACCAAGGAATACTAGGCGTGACATCTCTTTGAATATGATTTTTTAACAGCATTGTTGTTGCCGGTCCTGTTCCTTCAATAAGAGTAAAAATATTTCCCCAGAAATCTGTTTTTTTAGGAAGCATAAACAACGATTGTGCACCACCTGTGTGTGGATCCGTTTTAATCCACATTGAGACTGTAATGTTTTTTAAATTGACTACAGAACTCGCTACATCATTATAAGCAATAAAAGAACTTGCAGAACCTTGATAAGCTTCGCCTTTTATACCAGTTCCATAAGTAACATTCGTTCCTGTTCCGTTTGTTATGTTGTTTTTAGAATCGGCAATATTACCATCAAAACTAAATTTAGATACTAAGTGAGTCGATGCAACATCATCAGAATTCTCATATCCTCCAATCGATTCGTAAGGAATTGGACTGTTTACTTTATCAATACTATCCTCACAGCCCGCAAAAAATGTCGAAGCTAAAGCAAAAGAAAGCAAGAAAATAGATTTATTTTTTTTCATTTTTAATGTCTTTAAGAATTAATAACCAGGGTTTTGTGCTGATAATCCGTCTGCCTGTTTGATAAATGACGCCGGAATAGGAAATAATTCGTTTTTACCTTCGGTAAAAGTTTTTCCATCTACAGCAAAAGCAGCTTTTGCCTGACCCGTACGTACTAAATCAAAAAATCTGTCGTGCTCAAAAGCCATTTCAACTCTTCTCTCTCTCCAAATTGCAGTTCTTATATCCGCTTGTGATGAGAAAGTTGTATTTGCTAAACCTGCTCTGTTTCTAATTTGATTTAATAACGGAATTGCATCTGAAGTTTGTCCCAATTCATTTAATGCTTCTGCTTTCATTAATAAAACCTCAGCATATCTTAAATATTTAATATCAACATCTGTTTCCCATGCATCAGTATAAGCTGATGAATAAGCCTTGTAATTGTATCTTTCGTTTTCAACTGTTGTTGGTATAACTCTTCCGTCGTATAAAGTTGATCCTCTAAAAATAATAGTTGCTGCTTTTCTAACGTCTCCTGGCTCATAAGCATTTACCAGACTTTGAGAAGGTGTATTAAAACCCCAGCCCCAGCCTCCGGTACCACGAGCTCCCTGCGTGTTAGAATAACCTTCAATTCCTTTAGCTGGTACAGCGCCTTGTGCATAAATTTCAAAAATAGATTCTGAGTCAAATTTCCCTGTTGCTCTGTACATTGAAGCGTAATCGCTAACAATAGAATAACCCGTAACTTTATTACAATTGTCTATTACTTGCTGCCATTTCTTTTGATATAAACTTACTTTTGCTAATAAAGCATATGCAGCACCTTTTGACGCTCTTGATTTTTCATTCGCAGAATAAGCTGTTTTTTCAGGTAATGCTGCAATTGCATCATTTAAATCTGATTCAATAAAAGCATATACTTCCGCAGATGTTTTACGTGTCAACTGCATGATTCTATCTGAATCTGACCCCGGAACCGGCAAGTGGTCTACAATTGGCACTCCTCCGTAACATTTCACTAAAGTAAAATACATGAATGCTCTTAAAAACTTCGCTTCACCAGTTAATCTGTTTCTTAAATTAGCATCCACTTTATCTAATTTAGGAAGCATATTTAAAGCTTGGTTACATCTGTTTATTCCATCGTAATTAGCTATAAAAGTACTTTCAGCAGAAGGATTAGAAGCATTATAAGTTAATGCATCCAATACATCTTTGTCTGTTCCTGTATCTCCTGCAGAAGACCCTTTATCTGCATCATCAGATGTGATACTTGATAAACCGATCCATCCAAAAGAAGTCATGTCCCAATTCAAGAACTTATTATAAATTGCCGTCACAAATTGAGATGCTCCAGCTTCATTATTAAATAATTCCACATCGCTTGTCGAAATAGATTCTGTTTGATCTACATCAAGATAATCGTCTGCACATCCTGTAAAAAAGAATGCTGATAATACAAACGTCGCTATATATATCTTTTTCATAATATTAAAATTTTAAATTAGCACCAATTACAAATGATCTTAAAGTTGGGTAAGCATCAAGCTCAACCCCCTGAGTTCCATAAGGATTTCCATCTCCATTTAATTCTGGAGAAAATCCTGAGAATTTCTGTGTAATAAATGGATTAATAGCATTTATATAAATTCTGCATGCGCTAATAAAACTGTCTTCCTGCAATGGCAATTTGTATCCTAATGTTATATTATTGATTCTAAAAAAGTCTCCTGATTCTAAATAATAAGTAGAAGCTACAGGTACCTGATTAAACGGTGCCGGATTTGAAGCTGTTAAATTATTTGGTGTCCAGAAATCTGTTGCAATTGAATTTTCGATGTTTTCTCCATAAAAACGCTGTGCTTTTTTTCCATTATATACTTTTGCCCCAGCAGTACCATAACCATCAACAGAGAAATCAAAGTTTTTATAAACGAATCCTAAAGAAACTCCATAGTTAGATTTTGGCAAACTTGAACCTACGTATTTTTTATCTACAGTAGCACTTAAAGCATCCTGAGTTACTTTATCTCCTGCTGCATTGTAGTATAACATTTTTCCATTTGCAGGGTCAAATCCAGCATATTCATAGATATAAAAACTTCCTAATGGCTGCCCAACGGTAGTATTGTCAAGTAACTTTGTATCTTGACCATTTCCTAAACCACCGCCAATTACCGGAGATAAAACAACATTTTTTAAACCTGTAAGTTCGTTTTTATTGTTAGAGTAGTTTCCTCCAATATAGTAGCTGAAATTTTCACCTATTTTATCATCCCAACGTAATGAAATTTCATAACCTTTATTTGAAACTTCACCAACATGTGCCGGAGATGCAGTAGTAATACCAGATGTAATGTAAGGTTTCGTATTAAGGATTACGTTATTTGTATTTTTATCATACAAATCAACAGTACCTTTAAGCCTGCTGTCTAAGAATTCAAAATCTAAACCAACAGAAGATTCTTCTGTAACCTCCCAAGATAAACTTGGATCAATTTGTGAGTTAATAGTAGTTCCTTCATTAAGAATTGATCCGCCTAAATAAGCATTTAGACCCGAAGTATATCCCTGACTGTTAAGCGGTACATTTTGATTTCCTAATTTACCCCAGCTTCCTCTTAATTTTAATAGATTAAGTCCTTTTGCATCTGCTAAAAAACTTTCTTTAGAAATGATCCATCCTGCACCGAAAGCAGGGAAAGTTCCCCAACGATAATCTTTTCCAAAATTTGAAGATCCATCACGTCTAACTGTTCCTGTTAATAAGTATCTGTCTAACAATTTATATTGGAAACGGCCTAAATAAGATGCCAGTTTAGTTTCGTTAAAAACCTCATCTTTGTAACTTGTAACGTTTGTAGCATATTCAACGTCTTTTAAAGACCAATAATCAGCATCTGCATTTACATTTTTTCGTTTTATAGTCAGTTTTTCTCTTGAACCTTTCACATAAGTTTCAATACCTGCAGTTACTTCAATATCATGGATTTCGTTAAATATTTTATTATAAGTCAAATAATTTGACAAACTCCAGTTATAATATTGTTCTCTTCCTTTTGTCAATAAATTAATATTTGCATTTGGAAATTCTTTCTCATAATCACTTGCAACCTTATTAGGGTTTGCAGCTAACCATACATTTTTTGTATCTTCAAAATTATAATTTTTCCAGGTATAGTATTCTCCATTAAATTGTGAAGTGAATTTTAAAGACTTTAAAATTTCATAATCCAATTTTAAACCTCCCTGTAATGTAATGCTGCGCTGTTGTTCGTCAAAGAAATTTAATTGAGCAACAGGGTTTCCAACATTATTAATTGAGTTTCCAGTTTCGCTTGCAAAACCATTATCTCCTACACGTGCAACTCCATATTTACCATCTGCAAAATATACAGGAACAATAGGTGATTGTTTATATGCAGCTGTAAAAGCTGATAATGGTTTTGGAGTTGATTTAGTAGATGTTAAACTAAAGTTTTGAGTTAAGGTCAGTTTTTTAGAGATTTTGTACTCATTATTATTTCTAAAAGTTGTACGACCATAATCTAAACCATTTAATATTCCTTTTTCTTCATAATTTCCTAAACTGAAAAAGTATTTTACATTTTCAGTCGCTCCGGAAACAGAAAC
Organism: Flavobacterium sp. Root901; assembly: GCF_001429765.1. Lineage (GTDB taxonomy): Bacteria > Bacteroidota > Bacteroidia > Flavobacteriales > Flavobacteriaceae > Flavobacterium. Next base: position 267,305 of record NZ_LMJB01000006.1, on the reverse strand, counting down.
GTTGTTTTGAGTATAGCTGCCTGTTCTTGTAATCTCATCAAACCAATCTGTATTAACCGGCTGGTCCTGAGAATAAGTAGTAGACTGTAATGCTGCATTAGTATAATGAGCATATTTATTACTTCCAGCCATTTTTACTTTTTTAAGTGGAGTCCTTACACCACCAAAGCTTTCAACCTCAACAGAAACTTTGTCACCTTTACCTTTTTTGGTTGTAATGATAATAACTCCATTTGCTGCTCTCGTACCATAAATTGCCAGTGCAGAAGCATCTTTTAAAATATCATATGAAGTAATATCATTTGTATTAATGTTGTTGATGTTTTCTGTAGCCATTCCATCTACAATATATAAAGGTGTTCTTCCTCCCAATGCAGTACCCAAACCTCTAATAACCACTGATGGTGTACTTCCCGGAACATCAGAAGATGTTACCTGAACCCCCGCTGCTTTACCTTGAATAGCCTGCGAAGCATTTAATACTTTTGTTTTTGCGACATCTTCTCCTTTTAAAGAAGAAATTGCGGTTGTATTATCAATCTTTTTTCTGGTACCGTATCCAATTACGACTACTTCTTTCAGGGCAGTGTCGGCTGCTTCTTTTAAAGTAATTGTCATTGGTGCGGCAGTTGCCGGTACAGAAACTGGATCAAAACCTAACATCGAGATTTTTAAAATATCTCCCGGTTTGGCATTGATGGTAAAGTTTCCGTCGAAATCTGCATCTGCAGTTGCCCTCGCGTCCGAAGAAGCAATTACTGCTCCCGGAATTCCCATTCCGCTGCTGTCAACTACTTTCCCTTTAATTGCTTGTACTTGCCCAGACATATACGCTGGCAGTAATAAGAGCGCTAAAAAGCTAAAAATAAAATTTTTCATACAGTTTGTAATCGTTTAAGTTAGTAGAGCCAAATTAAGCAATTACATCGTTGTAGTACATCAAAAACCACTACTACACAGCTACATCATTATGTTAAAATTTAAGAATATAATACTGATTATCAAATTTTTATACCGAAAATAAATTTCATTAACATAACGTTATGATGTAGTAATGATGTATTGGAATTATGTAAAAATCAAGGGTTAAAAATATAAAATCTGTAAAAAACAAAATCAAATCTTACAGAGTTAATAAAAATTTTGACAGGTTTTCTTCCTGAGAAAGATTTAATTTCTTTCTAAGACGATATCTATGTAATTCTACTCCTCTAAATGAGATATTCATCATAGGTGCAATTTCCTTAGAAGACAGATTCATTTTAAGATAAACACAGAGTTTAATATCCTTGGGAGTTAGGTGTGGGTACTTTTTGGAAAGATTTATTATAAACTCATTATGGATTTGATTTAAATTAGTTTCAAATATTTCCCATTCGTGTTTATTTACTTCATTAATCTTAATTGCCTTTTTAATTTCACTTTTTAGCTTATTAAAATCTTTTTCAGAATCTAAAATGTTCTGAATATTTTCAATCATTTCACTTTGTTTAGCAATTGACAGAGACTTCCCTGCAACTTCAGAAGATTTTGTTTGAAGTTCTAATTCTAAAATATGCTTTTCGTATTCCTGTATGTTTAGTTCATTTTCTTTTTTCAGCTCCATTTCAAGAATTTCACGCTGATGTTTTAATTCTTCTGCCTGCAATTTTAATTTTTGTGTATAACGAAGTTTATTCCATTTATAATACAAAAATAAAACTGCCGCAATTACCAGCAGATAAAGAAATATCATCCAAAAAGAAAAATACCAAGGCTGGGCAACTCTAAAATCAAAGCCAGAAACTTTTTCATAATTGGCTCCGTCATGTTTAAAGATAGAAATAGTATGCGAACCGCTGCTTAAATTATTTAAAATGATGGCACCATTTGAAATCGGGATATAATTTTTTCCTTTATTTATCTGATAAAAAAGATTAGGCTTACTGGCGCCATAAATTCCGGAAATCACATTTATACGAAGCTCTGTATTATGTTTTATTTTCCCATCATTTTCAAGAAGTTCATTATCATTATAAGCTTCTACCTTAACACCTTTATTCTGCTTATTCTGATATCCTAACTGAAGCGAAATAAAGCCGTCATCAAGATTGAGAAGATAATGATTTTTACTTCTAAAGATTCTTAAATTTTCATTAATCAGCTTTCCTTTATAATATTTCTCCTGAATAATATTCCATATAAATTTATTATTGTGAGAATATATATGATAAAGAATCCCATCCTGAAGTACAATAAAATGATCCGGATCAATGGCTACGACATCGGAGATATTTTTGAAATTAGTATTGAATAATTCATTCTCCTCCAATTTGTTGGATATGGAATTAAAAGTATACCAGACATTATTTATCAGAAAAAGTATTTCGTTTCTAAATTCGAAAATCTTGACACCAAAATCATTTTTGATTTTACTTTGCTGTGTGATATTTTCAACTTTTTGAGTTGTAAAATTATCATCGAGAAAAACGCGGTACAATCCACGGTAATTATCTGCAGCCCAAATTTCATTTTTTTTGTTCTGGGCTACGTACTTAATAGGTTTTGAAAGATCTTTTATTTTTAAACTCTGGCTGAGTTTCAATGCGTCATTGTACACCAAAACACCGCTGTATGTGGACTGAAAATAAGTGTCGTTAATAATACTTTTAGATAAATTCCAGCCTCCGCTAACATTATTAATTTTTGCCAGTACTCCATTTTCATAGCAAAAAGTTCCGTCATTATGTCCAATAACATATTTATTGCCAATTTTGGTAATATTCCAGCCCTGTCCCTGTGTATTGGGCAGCATTTTGAAATTACCTGAATCAAATTCAAAAATTCCGTGATTTGAAGCAATTAAATATCCTTTATCAATAGTAGCAACTGAATATACTGATCCGAGAATTCCGGAATTATCATAGAAAAATGAAATTGGGGAATTTACCTCAACGTGTGCAAGTCCGTTATCGAGTCCAAGCCATAAGTCTTCTTCTTTATCAAATCCAATACTTAAAACCGAATTATTCATTAAAACATTGTTCCGGTCGATATTTTTGAAAGTATTGCTTACAAAATCATATATAAAAACACCTTTATTTCCTGTTCCCACAACAAGTTTATTATTTTTAATAAACTTGGCGACATTTATACCGTTAGATTTTAATGTTTCATTTAACGGATTATTCCAGGGCTTTAATCCAGTATGTTCTACGATAAAAATTCCTTTTTTTTGTGTAAAAATATAAGTCTTTCCTTTATATTTTTCGATGGCATGAACAACGGTATTTTTTAAAATGTCCCAGCCTTTTGGGTTTGAAATTTTAGAGCCGTTCATTTTAAAAACACCTTTTTCAACCGACGCTGCGTAGAGATTATTATCGACAACAAAACAGTATGAAATTAAAAAAGGAAACTTAATTTTTTTAACCTTTTTTCCGTCATAAATAAAAACATCATTAAAGGACTGAAAATATAAAACACCATTATACCGGAAGATTTTCCAGATTTCTTCATTGTCTTTTTCAGCAAAGAGGCGAAGTTTTTTGGTAATTGAAACATAATTCATTTTACCATTTTTTCTGTACCAATAACCAAATTCTTTATAAGAACCTGAATATATACGATCTCCTTCAATTAAAATTGAACGGATAATAGTTTTGTTTGGAAGCGAATATTTTTCCCAGATAACGCCGTCATACCGCAATAAATAATGATTATTGGCAAAATACATTGCTTTATCGCTGCCTTGTGCAACATTCCATATTTGATTATCTCCCTGATAATCTGATTTATTATAATTTTCTACAAAAGGAAGTAATTCTTGTGCTTGAATATGAAAAGCAATGAAAAAGAAGAAAAATGATTTTAAAAGTATCGTTTTCAAGTTATTCGGATTTAAATTCAAAGATACTGACAAAAATTTAATCTGAAAGCATAAAAAAAGCTCCTAAATGAGGAGCTTTCTTCATAGTATTCAATTTTAAATTCTTATTTATATAATTCCAAAACTAAAGTCAAAATACTAATTAACAGACATAATGGCGAATAGTATTTGGTATCGTTTACAGCAAACTGTGATGTTTTGTATTTTTTGAAGAAACCAACATAATTAAACTCTCCAATAGCTCTTAAAGTAAATATGGAAATCAATATCCAAAATCCTGATTTATAAAGCCATATTGGCAAGCTGATCTGGATGAATCCTGATTTTATTAGATAAAAAGTTCCAAAAGATAATAAGCTGACAGCGACAATAAAAGTAGAAACTGCACCTGGAATAAAAACCGGAATTCCATTGTTTTTTGTTGGTACAACTGCCTGACTTCCCCATTTTCCTCCAAAACCCCAATAAAAATGAATTACAGAAAGAAAAAGAAATAGTAAGAACAATACAATTGATATGATTTTCATTAGTTTTCCAACAATTGATATACCTGATTTGCAATTTCGTATTCTTCGTCTGTTGGTACAACCAATACTTTTACAATTGAATGTTGTGTGCTGATTTCTCTGATTTCTTTAGAACGAATTTGATTTTTTTCTTTGTCAATCTCAATTCCAAAATAATCCATATCTGTGCAAATCAATTTTCGCATATAAGAAGAATTTTCTCCAATTCCGGCTGTAAATACAATCGCGTCCAGACCGTTTAAAGCAGCAGCATAAGCGCCAATTGTTTTTTTAATTCTGTAAGCGTTCATCAATAAAGCAAGCTGACAGTCTTTGTCTCCTTCTTCGGCCCTGGTTTCAATATCACGAAGATCACTATAGCCGGTTAGTCCAAGCATTCCGCTTTGTTTCAATAAAATTGAATTTACCTCATCTGGTGTATATCCCAGATTTTTAACCATATAAAAAATTACTGACTGATCGATATCTCCTGCACGAGTTCCCATTATTAAACCATTTGCAGGCGAGAATCCCATTGTGTGGTCAATACTTTTTCCATTTTTTACAGCGGTCATACTGCAGCCATTTCCAAGATGAATGGTGATTATTTTTGAATTATTTTCTAAATAGCTGATCGCTTTTTCTGAAACATATTTATGACTTGTTCCGTGAAAACCGTAAACACGAATTTTATGTTCTGTTAAAAGATAATTTGGAATCGCATATTTATGAGCAACAACCGGTATTGTCTGATGAAAAGCAGTATCAAAAACGGCTACTTGTCTGGCATTCGAAAAAATTTCTTCGGCTACATTTATTCCAACTAAATGCGCCGGATTATGAAGCGGAGCTAGTTCTGAAAGTTCTTTTATTTTCTCTTTTACTTCTTCCGTAATTATCGTTGTATTAGAAAAATAACTTCCGCCATGTACCACTCTGTGTCCTACTGCATTAATTTCAGAAGTTGATTTTATAACCCCTTTTTCAGGATCAAGAAGCATATCTGCAACTTTTTGCAATCCTACTTTGTGTGTTAAAATTGGCAGTATTTCTTCATGCGAATCTACTGCAGTTTTAAAAGTTATATTGGAAGTTTCCAAACCAATCCTGTCGATCATTCCGGAACAAATTACTTTGTTTTCCGGCATGACCATTAATTGATATTTTATTGAAGAACTCCCGGAGTTTATGATTAATATTTTCATTTTTTTTTAAAGGTGCTAAGATTCTAAGGGTCTGAGTTTTTTTTAAAGCTCAGAACTTTTTATTTTTTATTTTTTAAGGTTTAAAGCTAACTCGTAATTATTAATTAAAGTCCTTGTGCCTGAATTGCAGTAATTACTACTGTATTTATAATATCGTCAACTGTACAGCCACGGCTCAAATCGTTTACAGGTTTATTGAGACCTTGTAGCATTGGTCCAATTGCCAAAGCTCCGGTTTCTCTCTGAACCGCTTTATAGGTATTATTTCCGGTGTTTAAATCCGGGAAAATAAGTACGCTTGCCTGCCCGGCTACTTCAGAATCTGGCATTTTGCTTTTTCCTACCGCACGATCAACCGCTGCATCATATTGAATTGGTCCTTCAATTTTTAAATCAGGTCGTTTTTGTTTTACAATTTCTGTCGCAGTTCTTACTTTATCAACCTCATCCCCTTTTCCTGAAGCTCCTGAAGAATAGGAAAGCATGGCAATTTTGGGTTCAATTCCGAAAGCTGAACTTGATTCTGCCGATGATATCGCAATTTCTGCCAATTGTTCCGCTGTTGGGTTTGGATTAATGGCACAATCTCCAAAAACAGAAACCCTGTCTTCTAAGCACATAAAAAATACAGACGAAACAACCGAAGAATTTGGTTTGGTTTTAATGAATTGCAGCGCAGGTAAAATAGTATGTTGTGTAGTATGCGCTGCACCGGAAACCATTCCATCTGCATGACCTTTATACACCATCATGGTTCCAAAATATGAAACATCTTCCATTAAATCCCTAGCCATTGTAATACTTACATTTTTAGCTTTTCTAAGCTCATAATACGTATTAGCGTAATCTTCATAAAATTCAGATTCTATTGGATTTATAATATTGACTTTTGAAAAATCTAACGAAATCCCTAATTCGGTAACTTTATTTTCAATTTGTTTTTTATCACCAATAATTGAAATATCGACTACATCCATCGCTAAAAGTCTTGAAGCTGCAATGATAATCCGGTCATCATTTCCTTCTGGCAGAACAATATGTTTACGATGCTGTCTGGCTCTTTTAACCATGTTATACTGAAACATTTTTGGAGTCATGCCTTCTGCTTCAAAAGTGATTAATCTTTGAGATAAAGCTTCATTATCAACGTATTTTTCGAAAGTAGTAATTGAGGTTTCAATTTTATGTGTATTGTTGGCATAAATCTTTGATTTTATAGCCCCAATTCTGTTTGTAATATGATACGTACCGCCATCAACTGCAATAATGGGAACAATGGCTGAAAGTCCTTCAATAAGTTTTAAAATACTTTCTTCAGGCACTATATTTCCTGTCAGGATAATTCCTGAAATCGTTGGGTAATTTGCCGATTCGTTTGCCTGCAGAGCGCCGAGTATAATATCAGATCGGTCACCTGGTGTTATTACAAGTGCGTTATTATCCAAATGTACCAGATAATTATGCAATTGCATCGCTCCAACGCTAAAGTGTCCAATTTCGTTATTTAGATAATTTTCTCCAAAAAGAACTTTTGCATTCAGTTCATTAACAATCTCCTGCATTGTTGGATTGTTCAGACTTGAAATGAGCGGAATAGTATTTACCAGTACATTTGGCGGCAAACTTTTTTGCAGGCTTTTTGTAACTAATTCAATATTTTCAGGTTGTACTTTATTAGCAAAAACCGATAATACTTCTACTTCTTTTACTTTAAAAGAGTCGTACACCAAATACAAACTATCGAGCAGCTCTTCTAATGTCTTTCCGATTCCGGAACCCACAATAATAGTTGGAATTCCGAGGTTTTTTGCGATTAAAACATTCAAGTCTAATTCGATAGAAGTTCCTTCACCGGTAAAACTTGTTCCTTCAACCAGGACAAAATCAAAGTTTTCTTCCAGCTTTTTATATTTTTCAATAATTAAGTCCAGAACCTCACCTATTTTTCCTTTATTTTTCTTTTTGATCAGTTTGCTTTTTGTAATGGCGTATGCATCTTCAAACTTAATATCAAGGTTAAAATAAGATAAAACAGTTTCGATATGGTTATCAACTTCACCATCAACAAAATCTTCAATTATAGGCCTGAAATAACCCACCTTAGCCGTTTTTCCAATCAAAATGCTCATTAAGCCGAGGGTTATTATCGACTTTCCGCTGTTTTGATCGCTTGTGGCTATATATATAGCTTTACTCATAATTATTATATTATTCTAAATAAAAAATTTTAATTATTTTGTTTTTGAAACACCTAAAACCAACGCCTTTTTTTGAAATAAACAATTAGTGCAATAACTAATAAGAACATGATTCCCATTACCACAAAATAGCCATTTTCTGTTTTGAGTTCCGGCATGTTTTCAAAGTTCATTCCATATACTCCAACAATAAAAGTCAGCGGAATAAATATGGCAGAAATAATAGTCAGCGTTTTCATAATTTCATTCATTTTTCGGCTTTGTTCCGAAAAATAAAAATTAGACGCACTTTCTAACGCACTCATATCTGATTCTATTTGTTCTAAAAGTTCTAAACTTTTTTGGTGAAGCCTGATAAAAAAATTAAACGTCTCTTTTTGAATTAATCTATTTTCATCTTCATCATCCTTTATCGTTTTTAGATAATAAAGTGAATCACGAAGCGGAACAATCGAACGCTTTAAGAAATTTAAGTTATCCCGATGATTCTCAATTTTTTCCAGAATAACGGGATTAGCACCTTTTTTGGTCAAATTGATTAATTCTTCAATTTTATCTTCTTCATTTTCAATTGTTATATAGAAATTTTCCATTACAGCGTCTAAAAGTAAATACAAGAGATAATCTACTTTTTTAGTTCTCACAATTCCGGCATGTGTGCGAAGGCGCTCGCGAATGTGCGTAAAGAAATCACTTCGTTTTTCCTGAAATGAAATTAAAATTCCTTCTTTTAAAATAAAACTGATTTGTTCGACACTAATATTATCTGAATATTCAGAAGGAAGTAATGACTTTATATTAAAGAAAAGAACATTTTGCTGTTCTTCTAATTTTGTTCTTTTGGTTGTATTTAAAATATCGGCAAGTAAAAAATCATCAAGTTTAAAATGTGTCCCGATAGTTTTTATCAGATTAATGTCATTTAGTCCATGAATATTGAGCCAGTTATTTTTAGTATAATCAAAACAAGAATTCAGCGCCAGAACTGTAAACTTTTCATATTCAACAACATCATTGTCATCATACACAAAAAGCTGCATTTCGCTTTCACTTTCTTTATGCGCTCCTGTATATTCTAATGTAATATGCTGCAGTTTGCGTCCTTTTTTGTATTTAATCTTTCTCATTCAAAAAAATTTACAATAGTAATATTACGAAAAAGAATCGGAACGGGAAATGACATTTGTCAGTTTATGAAAATCTTAAAAGTAGACGCACTGCAGTGCGTCTCAACCTTCATAAAAATAGAGCATAAAAAAACCGAGTCATTTCTGACCCGGTTTTCTATCTTAATAAATTATACTAATTGCTTAGTCTAAAGAATTATTTTACTTCTTCGAATTCAACGTCTTCAACATTGTCTCCAGAAGACTGCTCTTGTTGCGGAGCAGCTTGTTGTCCTTCACCACCTTGAGCGTACATTGCTTCTGTAGCTGTTTTCCAAGCTGCATTTACATTGTCTAATCCTTTTTGGATTGCGTCAAGATCTTGAGATTGGTGAGCCATTCTCAATTCAGTTAAAGCATATTCGATAGCTGTTTTGTGCTCATCTGTAAGTTTATCTCCTAACTCTTTCAATTGAGATTCAGTTTGGAAGATAGTACTGTCAGCTTCGTTTAATTTTTCAGCTCTTTCTTTTGCAATTCTGTCAGCATCAGCGTTAGCTTCAGCATCTTTTTTCATTTTTTCGATTTCTTCAGCTGTTAAACCAGAAGAAGCTTCGATACGGATATCGTGAGATTTTCCAGTTCCTTTATCAGTTGCAGAAACTTTGATAATACCGTTAGCATCAATATCGAAAGTAACTTCGATTTGAGGAACTCCTCTTGGTGCTGGCGGGATACCGTCTAAGTGGAAACGACCAATAGTTTTGTTATCAGCAGCCATTGCTCTCTCTCCTTGTAAAACGTGAATTTCAACAGATGGTTGAGAATCAGCAGCAGTAGAGAATACTTGAGATTTTTTAGTTGGAATAGTTGTGTTAGACTCGATTAATTTAGTCAATACACCACCCATAGTTTCGATACCTAAAGAAAGAGGCGTTACGTCAAGTAACAATACATCTTTTACATCTCCAGATAAAACTCCACCTTGAATAGCAGCTCCAATAGCAACAACCTCATCAGGGTTAACACCTTTAGAAGCTTTTTTACCGAAGAATTTCTCCACTTCGTCAGCGATTCTTGGCATACGAGTAGAACCTCCTACAAGGATAACTTCGTCAATATCAGATGTAGATAAACCTGCATCTTTTAATGCTTTAGCAACAGGCTCCATAGAACGTTTTACTAAAGAATCAGATAATTGTTCAAATTTAGCTCTTGATAATTTTTTCACTAAGTGTTTTGGTCCAGAAGCAGTAGCAGTTACGTATGGTAAGTTGATTTCTGTTTCAGCAGAAGATGATAATTCAATCTTAGCTTTCTCAGCAGCTTCTTTTAAACGCTGTAATGACATTGGATCTAAACGTAAGTCAATACCTTCTTCAGATTTGAATTCGTCAGCTAACCAGTCAATAATAACCTGGTCAAAATCATCACCACCTAAGTGAGTATCACCATTTGTAGATAATACTTCAAATACACCGTCTCCTAATTCAAGAACAGAGATATCAAAAGTACCTCCACCTAAATCGTAAACAGCAATTTTTTGATCATTTCCTTTTTTATCTAATCCGTAAGCAAGTGCAGCAGCAGTTGGCTCGTTGATGATACGCATAACTTTAAGACCAGCGATTTCTCCAGCTTCTTTAGTAGCCTGACGCTGAGCATCGTTAAAGTAAGCAGGAACTGTAATAACTGCCTCAGTTACTGTTTGACCTAAATAGTCTTCAGCAGTTTTTTTCATTTTTTGAAGTGTCATTGCAGACAACTCCTGAGCAGTGTATAAACGACCGTCAATATCCACACGTGGTGTATTGTTGTCACCTTTTACAACACTGTAAGGAACTCTTTTTGCCTCATCCTGAGTTTCAGCAAAAGTGTGCCCCATAAAACGTTTAATAGAAGCAATCGTTTTTGTAGGATTCGTTACTGCTTGTCTTTTTGCAGGATCACCTACTTTAATTTCGCCACCTTCAACAAAAGCGATGATAGATGGTGTAGTTCTTTTTCCTTCTGCGTTAGGGATAACAACTGCTTCGTTACCTTCCATTACAGAAACACAAGAGTTCGTCGTACCTAAGTCAATTCCGATTATTTTACCCATTTTTTATATATTTAATTTTGATTTATTTTTTATAACTCAGGTGGCATAAGTCAATCTTTGTGCCAATATAAAAAACCAAAGTAAAATGTCAGTTTTGCTGTTGACACATTAATAATCATCTGACAACATGACATTTTTAAAGACTGACATGCATGGCATAATCTTATTACATGTCATCAATTAGGAGTTCTTTTCTGGGGGCAGTACTTGCATTTTAAAGGAACTTTTATATCTTTTCAAAATCAGAATAATTTTTAATTAAATATCGAATTAAGTACATTAGCATTTTTCTAAATCCAAAAAATGGAAAACTACAGCATCATTATATTCATACTCGCCATTGTTATAGGATTATCAGCCTTTGCCGATAAAGCAAAACTTCCCTATCCTATTCTTCTCGTTATTGTTGGAATAGCCATCGGGTTTATCCCGACAATGACCGAAATACAAATTAATCCCGAAATTATCTTTTTGATATTCCTGCCGCCATTATTATATGATGCATCGTTTAATATTTCTCCAAAAGATTTCAAAACCAATCTTAACACCATCAGTACGCTGGCGATAACCCTGGTTTTCCTCACAACTTTTTGGATTGCTGTAGTAGCGCATTATATGATTCCGAATATAACCTGGCCTCTTGCCTTTGTAATTGGAGCCATACTCTCTGCAACCGATGCCGTAGCTGCCGTAAGCATCACAAAAGGACTCGGAATATCCCATAAAACGATTACCATTCTCGAAGGCGAAAGTCTTATAAACGATGCTTCGGCGCTTGTTGCTTATCGTTTTGCCGTAGCAGCTGTAATGGGATCCGCCTTTGTAATCTGGAAAGCAACGCTGCAGTTTATTTTGCTATTAGGAGGCGGTTTTTTGGTGGGAATGGTTATCGCAAAAATTTTAGCTTTTATATTGAGTAAAGTACACAAAAACACTAATGTTACTATCAGTTTTATGTTACTAATGCCATTTGTAGCTTATTTGGTTGCAGAACAATTTCATGTTTCAGGCGTAATTGCAGTTGTAGTTTCCGGACTGGCCATTGCCCGTTTCAGCAAAAAGATATTTCCGGAACATTTAAAAAACAGTTCCCGAAGCCTTTGGGACATTATCATTTTCCTTTTAAACGGATTAATCTTTATCCTGATCGGACTTAATTTTAGATACGTATTAAAAGATATCGAAAACGATATGATTCTGCCTTATATTGGTTATGCTTTTATCATTACAATTGTGGCCTTATTAATTCGGTTTGTTAGAATATTTCTCCAAAAAATTAACCTTCAAAAAGCTTTCAAAAAGAATCGAGGCGGAAAAAGAAAAATCAGCGAAGATGCACTTTTAGACTTTAATAATAGTATCATTTTAGGATGGTCCGGAATGCGCGGCATTGTTTCTCTAGCCATTGCGATTGGACTTCCAAAACTTCTCGAAGACGGAACTCCTTTTCCCGAAAGAAATACGATTATCTTTATTTCTGTTGCAGTTGTACTTTTTACCCTTATCGGACAAGGACTTACACTTCCGTGGATTGTTAAAAGGCTAAATGCTAAAAATGACAAGGAAGAAATGACAAAGAAGGATATATCGGCAGAGCAAATAAAGCTTACTCAAAAACTATAAATCTTACCAAAAACAAAAAATAAATGGATCAGGAATTACAAAACCACTTTGAAGAATTTGAAAAACCATTAATCATCAGAAGAAAACTTTTACCATGGTGGATTAAAACTTTCTGCTGGATTTTTATGATTATGGGAACCCTGAGTACAGGAACACTCGTTGCCAGTGCATTTTTAACCACCGTGAATCTATCTCTTTACGGTTTCACCAGCAGCACAGCATATTCTGGAGTTGGGATTTTTATAATTGCAGTAATGTTACTTAAAGGCTTTGCAGCTTATTCGTTATGGTTTGAAAAATCAAATGCCATAACAATTGCCAAAATTGATGCTATTGTTGGAATTGTCGTTTGCGTGTCCTCAATGTTTATAAATCCAAATGATAATGGAAATTTTTCTTTAAGGTTAGAAATTTTTCTTCTAATTCCATATTATATCAAAATAAATAAAATTGAATATGAATGGGATAATTTAGAAACCATTTAAATTTATTTCAAAAAAATAAAATATAAAATACTGAAAATCAAATATTTAATTTTGTTTTAAAATTCATTTCAAAAAAAATTAAATATTTTGTCCAATTCTGAAAGTTCGATTGTTATTAGAGTATAACATTAAAACTTATACAAAATGGAAACAAGAATTAACATTCACGCAAAAGGACAAGAAGCATTAAAAACACTTTACGGAATTGGCGGTTATTTAAAAAAATCTTCTGTAGAATTAGCGCTTTTAGAATTGGTTTACTTTAGGGTTTCACAAATCAACAGCTGTGCTTATTGTTTAGACATGCATTATAAAGATGCAAGACACAAAGGTGAAACAGAACAGCGTTTATACGGATTAAGCGCATGGCGTGAAGCTCCATATTATACAAACAGAGAAAGAGCCGCTTTTGCATGGGCAGAAGCTGTAACAAAATGTGACGTCCCGGATTCAGTTTATCAGGAAGCTATAAAAGAATTTACGGATCAGGAATTAATTGATTTAACTTTAGCCATTACTACAATCAATACTTATAACAGAATTAACCTTGCGTTTCCAAACGAACCCGGAACTTACAGAGTAGGGCAATTTGGCTAATTAATTATCACAACAAAACATTGTTATAAAAAAAATAATATCATGAACGAATTTGTATTAATATTTCGCAGAGATTATATCACAAAAGAAACTCAGCCTTCTCCGCAGGAATTGCAGGAATCACTTAAGCTTTGGCAGGACTGGCTGGGCGGAATTGCGGCTCAGGATAAGTTAGCAAAACCATTACAGCGATGGGACGGCGAAGGTAAAATAGTAAAATCGAATAAAAGTGTAATCAACGGTCCTTATGCTGAAATTAAAGAAGCAATTGGAGGATTGATTATGATTAAAGCTGCTGATTATGATGAAGCTGTAAGCATTGCAAACGGCTGTCCAATTTTAGAATTAGGCGGCAATGTCGAAATTAGAATGGCCGTTACCGGAACATATTAATCTTTTTACTTTTACTTTTAAAAAAAGATTTTTAACAGATGGAAGAAAGCCAGCTTTTACCCAATTTATTTAGAACAGAGTACCGAAAAATAGTTTCGGTACTCTGTTATTTATTTGGAATTGAAAATATCGAAATTGCCGAAGACATTACCAGCGATACTTTTCTGGCCGCAACAGAACTCTGGAGTGTAAAAGGAATTCCTGAAAACCCGGCTGCATGGCTTTATACCGTTGCAAAAAACAAAACAAAAAATTATTTAAAACGCGATACTCTTTTTGAGCAGAAAATTGCAGTTGAAGTAAAACACAATGCCGATAAATCTGAAGAAATTGAAATTGATTTATCCAATAAAAACATTTTCGACAGTCAATTAGCGATGATTTTTACGGTTTGTAATCCTGTAAATTCTGCCGAAGCACAAATTGCACTAGCACTAAATTTGTTATGCGGATTTGCAATTCAGGAAATTGCAGATGGTTTTATTACCAATAGAGAAGTCATTTACAAAAGAATTAACCGGGCTAAGGAAAAGCTCAAAGAAGCCAATATAAAAATTGAACAACCGGACAATAATGAAATTAAAAACAGGCTTGAAAATGTTTTGACAACGCTGTACTTATTATTTTCAGAAGGATATTATTCTGTTTCCCAAAACACAACTTTACGAAAAGATGTTTGTGCAGAAGCAATGCGTTTAACTTATTTATTAATAGAAAATCCGGCAACAAACCTGCCGCCTGTCAACGCATTACTTTCTTTAATGTGTTTTCATTCTTCGCGGTTTGATGCGAGAACGGATCATAACGGAGAAACGATTTTATATCATGATCAGGATGAAACCTTGTGGAATCAGGAACTTATAGAAAAAGGCGCTTATTTCCTTGCTCAGGCATCCAAAGGAAATGTGCTTAGTAAATACCATCTCGAAGCCGGAATTGCCTATTGGCACACACAAAAAGAAGATTCAGCAGTAAAATGGGAAAATATATTACAGCTTTACAATCAGCTTTTGATTCTCGAATATTCGCCTATTGCGGCACTCAACCGGACTTATGCTTTGGCAAAAACAAACGGAAAACAAAAAGCTATCAGCGAAGCTGAAAAATTAAACTTAAACGATAATCATTTTTATTATTCTTTATTAGGGAACCTGTATACCGATATTGACAACAAAAAAGCCGTAACTCATTTTGAAAAAGCATGGCAGCTGGCAAAATCTGCCTCAGATAAAAATACCATAATGCAAAGTATCAAATCTTTAAAAGAATTATAGTTTTGAGGCTTTAGTTTCTCTGCCGATTTCGGTTTTTATTTGTAATTTAGATTTCTTAAAAAATGTTCATTCGCAGAAATAATTCAGGAATAACATTTTAAATATTATTAAAATACAACTAAAAAAATGGCTTCATTTACAAAAGAAATCTCTTTTCGCTGGTCAGATCTTGACCCAAATTTTCACGTTCGTCATAGTGCATATTACGATTTTGGTGCACAGCATCGTATTGAAATCCTGGAAGAACTCGGCTTAACTCTAAAAGTAATGCAGACACAGGGTTTTGGTCCGGTTTTATTTAGGGAAGAATGTGTTTTTAGAAAAGAATTAAAACTTTCAGACAAAATATTTATTCATACCAAAACATCCAAAATGAAAGCCGATGCTTCGCGCTGGTCAATCATTCACGAATTTAGAAGAGAAGACGACACACTTTGCGCAACTATTACCGTTGATGGCGCATGGATGGATACTAAACTTAGAAAACTGGCTTCTCCTACTCCGGAAATTGCAATTCAGGCATTAAGTATTTTTCCAAAAAGTGATGATTTTGTTGGACTATAAAAGCAAAAACAAATGAGGTATACAATAGCGTTTTTATTTATTCTTGTACTTTTTACAAATTGTGAATCTCGTAAAACTTCAAAAGAAACTGCCGTTCAGGATTTGCCCAAATCTCCTAAAGAAACCGTAGAGGCTTATTTAGCTGCTGTAAACCGGTTTGATTTTAAGACTGCCAAAGAATTCGTTATTCTAAATCCGAAGAATTTAGCAACTCTTGAAGATCTTAAAAAAATGGAAAAAAGTATTCCCGATGATCAGAAATCGAGGTTTTTAAATAAAGAAAAAGACGCTGTTTATTACGAAAAAGAAATAACAGATTCGACTGCCCGGATTTTCGTAACTCCAAATCAGGATATTGTTTTACCAATCGAATTTAATTTGAAAAAAGTAAACGAAAAATGGTTAATTGAATCTGTCATCTCACATTGATTTAAAAATCCCAAAAACTATTTGCATCTTTTTTCTGATAATTTTAAGACTTTTATTTTTGCTTTTAAAAATGCATAGCGTTAAATTTATAATACTTAACTTAAAAATGCATCGCAATGAAAGCTATAAAACTCCTTGTACTGTTATTACCCTTTTTTTGCTTTTCGCAGAAAGAAAAAATAAAGGAATTAGATATAAATCTAAGCAATTATGAATATCCGTTTCCAGTTCAATTTTTAGAACTGAACAATCAGCGCCTGAATTTAAAAATGGCGTACATGGATATAAAACCAGATAATTACAACAATAAAAATATTGTTTTGCTGCATGGCAAAAATTTCAACGGAGCGTATTGGGAAACAACCATAAAAGCCTTAACCAAAGAAGGTTTCCGTGTTATTGTTCCGGATCAGATTGGTTTTGGAAAATCATCAAAACCTGATAATTTTCAATATACTTTTCAACAGTTTGCAGAAAACACAAAAAAATTACTCGATCATTTAGGCATTACAAAAACGACTGTTTTAGGGCATTCTATGGGCGGAATGTTAGCCACAAGATTTGCCTTAATGTATCCCGAAACTACAGAAAAACTGGTTCTCGAAAACCCAATTGGCTTAGAAGACTGGAAACTTGTTGTTCCGTATAAACCCGTAGACTGGTGGTTTGAATCTGAATTGAAACAAAATTATGAAGCTGTCAAAAAGTATCAAATGGAAAATTATTATGACGGAAAATGGAATGCCGATTATCAAAAATGGGCTGAACTTGCTGCCGGCTGGACCACAGCACCGGATTATAGCAAAGTTGCCTGGAATTCTGCCTTAATGTATGATATGATTTTTACGCAGCCGGTTTTATATGAATTTAAAAATATTAAAAGCCCGACACTTTTAATCATCGGAACAAGAGACAAAACCGCAATTGGAAAGCCTTTAGTGTCTGAAGAAATCCGAAAAACCATGGGAAATTATGCCGAACTGGGTAAAAAAACACAAAAAGCAATTCCAAATTCAAAATTAGTCGAAGTTCCCAATACAGGACATTTGCCACATATTGAATCTTTTGATTCATTTATAAAACCATTAATCGTATTTTTGAAATAATATTTTTTTTTACCGCGAATTACACGAATTTTAATTTAGTTATCATTGAATTAATTAGTGCAATTTGTGTAATTCGCGGCAAAAAACCCGAATCTAAATTTAATAATCTAAAATAATAAATATGTTTACTATTGATCAAATAAAAGAAGCACATGCTAAAGTAAAAAGCGGAGCCGATTTTCCAAATTATATACAAGACTTAATCATTTTGGGTGTAAAAGGTTACGACACCTTTGTAAATGATGGGCATGTTGAATATTATGGTGTAAATGGATACAGCGTTACATCTGACGAAAAATACAATCCAATTTCGATTGCTGTAACTGTAAACAAAGAACTTTTTATAGAGTTTTTGGTAAAACACCAGCAGGGAGAAACAGATTATCTTACTTTTTGCAATCATGCGGGGCAATGTGGTATTGCAAAATGGAGAGTTGACATTATCGAAATGACATGTACTTATTTTGACAGCGCGCAAAACGAAATTTTAATTGAAAAAATTCCAGGTTAATCCAATAAATCGATGGCAAATTTTAATCTAATTTATTCGCTGGCTAAAAAAGGTATTTTACTGCTGCTTTTTTTAATTAGCTTTTCCGTTTTTTCTCAGCATAAAAAAGAAAAACCAAAGTTTAAGGTAATTGCATTTTACACCGCAAAAAATGATCAGGCACATATCAGTTTTGTACATGAAGCCAACAAATGGTTTCCAAAACTAGCTGAAGAAAATCATTTTGTCTACGATTCGACCGATAACTGGAAGAATTTAAACGCAAAATTTTTAGCCAATTATCAGGTGGTTTTATTTTTAGATACAAGACCGGAAACTCCGGAGCAGCGTGCCGCTTTTCAGCAATATATGGAAAATGGAGGCGGTTTTATCGGATTTCATTTTTCGGCATTTGCTTTAAATAATTCAGCTTATCCGCAAAATTGGGATTGGTACCATAATACGTTTTTAGGTTCAGGCGAATACGGAAGCAATACGTGGAGGCCAACGTCGGCAGTTTTGAGAGTTGAAAATCTGCATCCGGTTACTAAAAACCTTCCTAAAACTTTCATATCTGCACCAAACGAATGGTACCGATGGAATAATGATCTTAGGAAAAATCCGGATATTAAAATTCTTCTGGCCATTGACGAAAGCAGTTTTCCGTTAGGAACCGGTCCAAAAGCACATGAAATCTGGCATGAAGGATATTATCCTGTAGTCTGGACCAACAAAAACTATAAAATGCTGTATGTCAATATGGGGCACAATGATATTGACTACGAAGGCGGAACCAACAAAACCCTTTCCTATACTTTTGAAAATAAAACACAAAGCAAACTGATCCTTGATACATTGCTTTGGTTAGGAAATTCTAAAAAATAAAACGATTTAAAATGTCCAGTAAACTTTCTCCTATCATAAATGCTGATGATTTATTAAAGCTAAATAACGAATCAGAAATTGTTTTAATTGATGCCAGAGCCGGAATAAATGCCCAAGAAAATTTTAAGGCAGAACACTTAAAAGGCGCGCGGTATGTAGATTTAAATAAAGATTTGGCAGCCGTTGAAAAAGATCCTGCAAATGGAGGAAGACATCCTCTGCCTTCTTTTTCAAAATTCTCAAAAGTACTTTCAAAACTCGGGATTTCACCTTCATCTCATGTTGTAATTTATGATGATAAAAACGGATCAAACGCTGCAGCAAGATTTTGGTGGATGCTCCGTGCGGCCGGACATGAAAAAGTTCAGGTACTAAATGGTGGTCTGCAGGAAGCGGTTAAAAAGGGTTTTGCTGTTAGTTCAGAAATAGAAAATTTTCAAAAAACAGAAAATTATCCTGTTACAGAATGGAAGTTGAAAACTGCGGATATTGAAGACGTTGAAAAAGCCAGAAAAAGTTCTGAAAAAATCGTAATTGACGTAAGGGACAAAAACCGTTTTGACGGACTTACAGAACCTCTTGATTTAATCGCCGGACATATTCCCGGTGCGGTAAATGTTCCGTTTAGCGAAAATCTGGACGAAAACGGCCTTTTTAAAACCTCAAAAGTTCTGGCAGAAAAATATACTGAAGTTTTAAAAAATAAATCATCGGAAAACACTATTGTACATTGCGGCTCCGGAGTTACTGCCTGCCATACTTTACTGGCTTTGGATTATGCCGGAATTGAAATTCCAAAACTTTATACAGGTTCCTGGAGCGAATGGTCGAGAAATGACCGCGAAATGGCACTAAAAAAACCAGAATAAGATTTTTGCCACAGATGAAGAATTAAAAACAGCAATCACTTAAATCTGTGAAATCTTGGCAAAAACTCAATACACACAACAAATTTTAAGATACCATAATGCAGCATTGGGATATACTTTTATCAAATCAGGTAAATAAAAAAGCTTTTATAGACAATATTTTAAATGGAGAAGCAAAAGGAGAACTAGCATTTTTTAATGACCAAAAAGGAATTTTGTTCTCAGATATTGCAATTGAAAAATTCATCGAAAAAGAGTATCAGTATGACAGCGTAGAAGCTGCTCCTGAATCACACCGGCAGCTTCGTACTTTTTCATCCGGAGAACGCAAAAAAGAGTTTTTAAAATACTGCATCAATCAAAACCCGGATTTTATTATTTTCGACAATCCGTTTGATCATTTGGATCAGGCTTCGCGGGTAATTTTAGCAGATTCTTTAAAAGATTTAACTCAGGAAATTGCTATTATTCAGCTTTTAAATCGTGTTGTTGATGTTTTGGAATTTGTTCCCAACAAAGCACAAATCAAAGACAATACTTTTGAGCTGTATCCCATTACAAAAACCGAAAGCCATTTTAAAACCTTAAATACATCGGCAATTCCAAAACCAATTGAGCCGCATTCCTTCCACGAAAGTGTATTAATAAAACTGGAAAACGTTTCGGTAAGTTATGAGGAAAGAAAAATTCTGGACAACATTTCCTGGACAATAAAACAAGGTGAATTCTGGCAGTTGATTGGTCCGAATGGTTCCGGAAAAAGTACTATTTTATCTTTAATTACAGGCGATAATCCAAAAGGATTTGGTCAGGATTTATTTTTGTTTGGAAGAAAAAAAGGCAGCGGAGAAAGTGTTTGGGACATCAAAAAGCAAATCGGAATCTTCGCCACTTCCATGACCGATTTATTTCAAAAAGGACATACTTTGGAAGAAATGATTCTTTCCGGATTTTTCGATTCCATTGGGCTTTATACTGAGCCGACAACGCATCAAAAACAAATCGTTTCGCAATGGCTTGAAGTAATCGAAATGACACATTTAAGAAAAAAACGTTTCATCGATCTTTCTATAGGCCAGCAAAGAGTTGCTTTAATCGTACGTGCCGTTTTAAAACACCCGCCATTATTAATTTTAGATGAACCTGTAGAAGGTCTGGACGACGAAAATGTAGATTTGGTGATTCAGCTCATCAACACAATTAAACAGGAAACAAATGTTACGATTTTATTTGTTTCCCACAGAATTGAGTCCGGCCTCGCTCCTACTTCTGTTTTTGAACTTATACCGTCTGAAACCGGATCAACAGGAATAATAAAACAGCAACCCGAATTCAATTAAAATGCAAAAATATACCACCGGAATCCTTCTTTTTTTTATTTTAATATCTTGTTCACCAACCCTGTCCACTAAAGACAAAGAATATCAAATTAGCGAAAAAACAAAATTTGAAAAAGAATGGAAATTTGAAGCCAAAGAATGGTCCTTAGAAAATAAAATTTTAGAAGGAAATGGATCTGCCGAACATTGGGCAGCCATTATTTCTAAGAAGAATCTTCCCGAAAATTATGAAATTACTTTTGAGATGAAGCTTCTGGCGGGAAACCTTACAGAAGTGATGCTTAATTTTGACAAAACAAATTATATCCGCGCTTACGCCTACAATATTGACAAAAACATTATAATTGGAAGAGGGACTTATAATGAAAAAAGCGATGAATATGGAAAACGCGGCGGCCCGACGCTCTTGAAAAAACCATTTGATTTTACATCAAATATCTGGCATCTCGTAAAAATCAAAGTTCAAAACAACCAGCTTCAATTTACGGTAAATGACAATATAACCTTAGAATGTTCTTTAGAAAAATACAATCTCAGCTCCAAAGGAAAACTAGGTTTTATTACAAATGGAAAAACAGAAATTAAAAATCTGGTTATCAAAACCCTATAAAAAAAGCTCCGAAAGGAGCTTTAATTTTATAAGTAACCAATAATTATCTAATTATCAAATTGACTAATTATCTAATTAATTCTCTTCTTCATCTGTATTATGCGATTTCACATAGTTACGCCATTTTTCAATACAATCCTGAAAATCCTGCGGCAATTCTGTATCAAAACGCATTAATTCTCCCGTATTTGGATGAACAAATCCAAGCGTTTTAGCATGCAGCGCCTGACGTGGCAAAGCTTTAAAACAATTCTCTATAAACTGTTTGTATTTGGTAAACGTTGTTCCTTTCAAAATTAAATGTCCGCCGTAACGTTCATCATTAAACAAAGGATGTCCAATGTGTTTCATGTGCGCACGAATCTGGTGTGTCCTTCCGGTTTCTAATTTACACGAAATCAAAGTTACATAACCAAAACGCTCCAAAACTTTATAATGTGTAATTGCCGGTTTTCCAATTTCAGGATCAGCAAAAACTGCCATCTGCATACGGTCTTTTAAATGTCTTGCAAGGTTTCCTTCAATAGTTCCGCTTTCGGCTACAACATTTCCCCAGACAAGAGCAATATACTCGCGTTCTGTTGTTTTGGCTTCAAATTGTTTGGCCAAGTGCGTCATTGCGGCTTCGGTTTTCGCAACAACCAAAAGTCCGGACGTATCTTTATCTATTCGGTGAACCAGACCGGGACGTTCGCTGCTGTTCATTGGCAGATTATCAAAATGATGCGCCAAAGCATTTACAAGAGTTCCGGTATAATTTCCGTGACCCGGATGCACAACCATTCCCGGCTCTTTATTGATTAACAAAAGTGCATCATCTTCATAAACAATATTCAGCGGAATATCTTCCGGAAGGATATGGTTTTCAAATGGCGGATGCGATAACATAACCGTTATTACATCAAAAGGTTTTACTTTATAATTCGATTTTACCGGAATATCATTCACAAAAATGTTTCCGTTCGCTGCCGCATTCTGAATTTTATTTCTTGTGGCATTCGGAATCAAATACATTAAATATTTGTCAATACGCAAAAACGCCTGACCTTTTGGGACTTCAAACCTGTAATGCTCAAATAATTCGTCTTCCAGATCTAAATTTTCTTCAATATTATTGTTCATCACTTGGGGTTTCAACAGGCACTGCAGTACTGTCTGCCTGACTATCATCTACATAACTCGCTTTTCCGTCACCTAAAACCAAATCAATTTTAGACGCTTTCAAAACACGGTCTCCTACTTTTAAATTTCTGCCTTTGTAACGCATTTCCAAAACCATATCTTTTCCAAGATTCGGAATATAAGTAATCGTTCCTGGCTCAAGTCCTAAAGCTTTCAGAGTTGGAACCGCTTCACGGTATGTTTTCTCAATTAAATCAGGAATTTTCACAGACGAAAATCCCGATGAATTAATTTTAATATATATTTTTCGTCCTACTTTTACTTTAGTTCCCGGCAGCGGATCCTGCTCAACAACACTAAATTTCGGATATTCACTTCGATAGTCAACGC
This sequence comes from Flavobacterium sp. Root901, assembly GCF_001429765.1. Lineage (GTDB taxonomy): Bacteria > Bacteroidota > Bacteroidia > Flavobacteriales > Flavobacteriaceae > Flavobacterium. The sequence continues at coordinate 244,144 of NZ_LMJB01000006.1, read as the reverse complement.
TGTCCAAAAGCACATAATCTAAATCAAGTTCGTCTAGTTTTTCTTCAACTTGTTCTTCTGTCAGTCTTGCTAAATTAGGAACCGCAATTTCGTGTCCGTGATCAGTTGTAAAAGTCAGCCAATGCATAAACAAATAACCTAAAATTGCAATGATAGCCGCCGCAGCCAATACTTGTAAAAAAAACACCCGGCTGGTTAAATACTTACGTAAACTCATAAATTTATTTTTAGTTGTCGCAAAGATAAAGTATTTCATTTCAAAAAAAATGATAATTTTGTTTAAAACAAGAAAGTCCTGAATTGTCATGCTGAACAAAGTTTAACAGCAATTTTCAGAATAATAATCAGGAGCTGTTTCCTGCTGTACGCTATATCTTTTGTGTCTCGTTAAAAAAAACGAGACACAAAAGGATGTCGCTTCCATCAGGGCTAAAAGACTCATTTTCAATACAACATTCCGATTAATAAATTAACGATTAAACAAATAAACAAAAAGTCAATGAAAAACATTGCCATCATCATGGGCGGATATTCAAGCGAATACAAAATTTCGCTTATCAGCGGAAACGTTGTTTACCAATATCTTGACAAAACAAAATACAACGGATTCCGAGTTCACATCTTCAAAGAAAAATGGGTGTATGTAGATGCAAACGATGCCGAATTCCCAATTGACAGAAATGATTTTTCTGTAACTGTAAACGGAGAAAAAATTACATTTGACTGCGTTTTTAATGCCATTCACGGAACTCCGGGCGAAGACGGATTAATGCAGGCTTATTTTGAATTATTGGGTATTCCGCAATCATCCTGCGATTATTACCAATCGGCGTTGACTTTTAATAAACGTGATTTATTATCGGTTTTAAAACCATATGGAATCAAAACCGCGATTTCTTATTATTTAAATAAAGGTGACGAAATCAATACGGCTGAAATTGTTAAAAAAGTAGGTTTACCATGTTTCGTAAAACCAAATAAAGCCGGTTCCAGTTTTGGAATCTCAAAAGTAAAAACAGAAGCTGAACTTCCAATCGCAATTGAAGTTGCTTACAAAGAAGATAACGAAATTATCATTGAAAGTTTCCTTGACGGAACAGAAGTTTCTGTAGGTGTAATTAATTACAAAGGCGAAATCAAAGTTTTACCAATCACAGAAATTGTTTCAGATAATGATTTCTTTGATTATGAGGCAAAATACGAAGGAAAATCGCAAGAAATCACACCGGCCAGAATCTCTGACGAATTGACACAAAAGGTTGGAGAAACTGCAAAACGTGTTTACGAAGTCTTAAAAATGAAAGGATTCTCAAGAAGTGAATTTATCATTGTAGACAACGAACCTTATATGCTCGAAATGAACACGATTCCGGGTTTAACAACAGAAAGTTTAATTCCGCAGCAGGCAAAAGCAGCCGGAATTTCACTGGAAGAATTATTTACAAATGCAATAGAGCTGGCTTTAGCTTAAGATGCTAAGATACTGAGGTGCTAAGATCCTAAGATTTAGCACCTTTTTTTTATCCTTTTGTTTTTAGAAGTATCTAAAAACTATCAAAATTTCAAGAATTTTTTTTTGTCAAACATGGAAATTTAAATAAGTTTCTGCTGTAAAAACTTAGTACCTTAGTATCTCAGAACCATAGAACCTAAAAAAAATGAAAGAAATCTTTGAATGGGAAAGACTGCTTTTTAATAATCTACCGCAGAATTTTCTGCTGGAAGTTATATTTCGCTCCACCGTTATGTTTGTCATTTTACTGCTCACCTTAAAAATGGCAGGAAAACGAGGTGTAAAACAGCTTTCTATATTCGAAACGGTTATTATTATTGCGCTTGGCTCTGCAGCCGGCGATCCAATGTTTTATGAAGATGTAGGTATTATTCCGGCAGCTGTAGTTTTTACAGTTATAATTATTTTATATCGCTCCGTAACGTGGCTTACCGGAAAGAGCAAAAAATTTGAAGAATTTATTGAAGGAAAAACAGAATGTTTAATTAACGATGGTAAGTTTTCGGTTTCTACTTTTAAAAAAGAAAGTCTGGCGCAGGACGAATTTTTTACAGAACTTCGAATTAAATCCATCGAACATCTGGGTCAGGTAAAACACGCTTTTATAGAAACCAGCGGAGAAGTAAGCATTTTTTATTATGAAGATAAAGATGTAGGCTATGGACTTCCAATACTGCCGGCATTATTTGGTACAAAAAGTAAAATTATACCAAATGACGGTATATATTCGTGTACTTTCTGCGGTCATACTACAGAACAAAAAGCCGGAACTGCACAATGTGACGTTTGTCATAAACATGAATGGGTCGCTTCTATAAACACGCTCAGGGTAACTTAGAAAAAATACAATTCAATTTCAAAATAAAAACAATAAAAAGCTTTAACAAATTTAGTTCCTTTGTAACTTTGAAACTCCAAAACTAAAAAAGCTTTGCCTTTGCGGCCTTGAAGCTTTCAACCTTAAAAAGAAACAAATGCGAAAAGCTATATTTCCGGGATCATTTGACCCAATTACACTTGGACACGAAGACATTATCAAAAGAGGAATTTCTCTTTTCGACGAAATTGTAATTGCAATTGGTGTCAATGCCGAAAAAAAATACATGTTTTCACTTGAAGAAAGAAAACGCTTTATTGAAGAAACCTTCAAAGATGAACCGAAAATTTCTGTTATTACTTATGAAGGACTAACAATAGATTTGGCAAAAAAACTTAAAGCCAATTTCATTTTAAGAGGTTTACGCAACCCCGCGGATTTTGAATTCGAAAAAGCTATTGCCCACACCAACAGACGCCTTTCTAAAATCGAAACTGTATTCTTATTAACTGCTGCAAAAACTTCTTACATCAGCTCAAGTATTGTTCGTGATGTATTGAGAAATGGCGGTGAATATGAATTATTAGTTCCGGATGCTGTTAGAGTACAAAAATAATTACAATTTAAATTTCTTCAAAAAATGACATTAACCAAAATAATTATTCCCTTTTTTTTATTAATATTTTGCAATATCTCTTTCGGTCAAAAATATTTTGGTCAAATTGTAACACCAAAAAATGATACTTTAACTGTTGAAGTAAAACTTGAAGGATTTTTTAATGTTAACCGATTAATTAATTTACAAGAAAAAATTTCTGTTGTTGAAAATGGAGTTACCAAAATTTATCTGCCAAAAGATTTAAAAAGTTTTAAAATCAAATTAGAAAAAGAAATAATTCCTTTTGAAAGTGTTGATAATAAAGCTTTTGCTCAAATTCTATATTCTAATAAAATAAAACTTTATAAAATCTTAAACCAAATATCACATAGTCACATTATAAGAATATATGTTATTAAAAAACCTAACAATATCAATTATATGAAAATGCCTGCTATGGGACTAAGTAGATTAATTACCAAAAATGATATGTTACCGGCAATTGAAGATTGCAAATCTTCCTATGAAAAAATCAAAAATGATGAAGTTAAAATTAAGGATGAAAAAGTTTTAATAGAATTTATTAAAGATTATGAAACGAGTTGTTTTTAAAATTAAATCAAATAAAAAACAATAAACAGCAAACTTGCCTGCGGAGCAAATTATAAGTAATTTCGCATTTTTAAATAAAGCATAAATAATGAGCATCGAAAGAGAATTGAGCAAACGAAGCGGATCGAAATGTGAGCTTTGCGGAGCCGAAGAAAACCTAAAAGTATATCAGGTATTACCAACACAAAAAGGCGGTATTGATGAAGCTATTTTAGCTTGTAATACCTGTATTGACCAAATTGAGAACCCGGACAATGTCGATTTAAATCACTGGAGATGTCTTAACGACAGCATGTGGAACGAAAATATTCCGGTTCAGGTTGTGGCCTGGAGAATGTTAAGCCGTTTACGCTCTGCCGGATGGCCTCAGGAATTACTGGATATGATGTATTTAGATGAAGATACTCTTGCCTGGGCACAAGCAACCGGAGAAGGCGAAGAAGATGAAAATAAATTAATTCACCGCGATAGTAACGGCGTTGTTTTACAGCACGGAGATTCGGTTGTTTTAATCAAAGATCTTAAAGTAAAAGGATCAAGCATGGTTGCTAAGCAGGGAACTGCGGTTAGAAATATACGTCTGGATCACGAAAATGCTGAATACATAGAAGGAAAGGTAGATGGACAGCAAATTGTTATTATTACGCAGTATGTAAAGAAAATATAGTTTTTTTAAGGTGCTGAGGTTCTAAGTTGCTAAGATTCTAAGATTTTATTTAGAGAGTTATTTAACCGCAAGCACGCAAATATTTACGCAAAGTTCGCAAAATTTATGTTCAAAGCTTTGCGAACTTTGCACTTTTATAAGCATAATACCTTTAAAAAACTTAGCGTTCTTTGCGTTAAAAAAATGCACAAAGTACAGCACGTCAGACAATAAAAAAAGCCGTTCAGTTTTGAACGGCTTTTTCTATTTATTTCTGAAAACAAATTATTTTTGGAATAATTTACTGATTTGATCTTTTACTAATGGCTCAGAAACACTATTTGTAGCAGCATCTCTGTCTTTGCTTGAAACCATAAACTGAACTGTAGCTTTATCCGGCACCACATTTCCTGTGTAGTGTAACCAAATGTAGTTGTTTGGTAATTCTAATTTAATGTCATACAACGGAGTCGCTGTAAAACCTCCTATAATAATGTTATAAAGATTCGTGTAATCATTATTAACATTTTTGAATGAAAATTTTCTCAAAGGCGAAGAATCATCATCGTTTAAGATACTAGTGTAGTACACTGTATACTCGTCTCCAATTTTCTGAATGTAGTTGTTATTTACTTTTCCTAATTTCTCTACAGGAACTGTTTCAATAACTTTAATTTGTGCAAACGAAACAAAACTAAAGAACAAAATGGCAATGGTAATAATCTTTTTCATAGTGGATTTGGGGTTTACAATTTTACTGCAACAAAAAAACACAGAAATATTGAAAAAACAGCTATCAATTCATTATTTTTTTAACACAAAATTGTTAATGTTCTTCGATAAATCATAAAAAACTGATATACAGAAACATAAATACAATTCTAACTCTTTACAACTATCTTAAAAGGCCTAAAATTTCTTATTTTTCTCCTCTTCTTTCTTTATAACATTTCGGGCAACTTCAATTTTAAACTTCTTCCCTTTCATTTTTTCGTCTTTAATATTTTTCAAAAGTTCTTTTACCTTTCCAAATTTAACAGCTGCAAACGAAACAAAATCTTTTACTTCAATAATTCCTAAATCATCTTTTTCCAGTTTTCCTTTTTGAGAAAAGAAACCCACTATATCAAACTTATTTAATTTTGTTTTTTTTCCTCCGCTAATATATATGGTTTGAAATTCCGGTGGTTTTGGCAGACTCACTACATTTTTTACATCCAGGATTTCCATCTCATAATCAATGTAATCCAGTTGTTTTTCACTTTCATGAATAATAATATAAGCCGTACCCGTTGCCTGCATACGTGCTGTACGCCCGTTACGATGCGTAAATTCGTCCTCTTTTAAAGGCAGATGATAATGAATTACATGTTTCATTTCCGGAATATCCAATCCCCGTGCGGCAAGATCTGTCGTGATGAGGTAACTTATACTTCCGTTTCTAAACTGAATCAAAGCGCGCTCACGTTCATCCTGATCCATTCCTCCATGATAATAAGTCGCGTAAATTCCTTTTTCGTTTAGAGTGTCGCTGATACGTTCTGCAGCATCACGATGGTTGCAAAAAATAATAGCCGACTGCGATTTTAAGGAACAAATAAGGTTGAACAAACTTTCTAATTTATCTTTAGAAGACGAAACAATCATTTTCATCGAAAGATTTGTTTTTTCTTCTTCTTCGGGAATAAAATCTAAAACAGTTGGATTTACAACTCGTGTATATTTCGGAATTTCAATATCAGATGTGGCAGAAACTAATACTCTTTTATTTACTTTTGGCAATCTCCCAATGATAAAAGACATTTGTTCATGAAAACCTAACTGAAGCGATTTATCAAATTCATCTAAAATTAAAGTCTGAATTTTATCTGTTCTAAAAGTTTCTCTGTCAATATGATCGGCGATTCTTCCCGGAGTTCCAATTAATACTGCCGGCGGATTGCTTAAATTCTTTATTTCGGTATCAATTGAGTGTCCGCCGTAACAAATGTTTACTTTGTACTGCGTTCCCATTTTTTTCCAAACCTGTTCAATCTGAAGGCCAAGTTCTCGTGACGGAACCAAAATTAAGCATTGGACAGAAAGAATTTCAGGCTGTAACAATTCTAAAACAGGAAGCAAAAATGCCAGTGTTTTTCCTGATCCGGTTGGCGAAAGCAGTAAAACATTATTATCATTTAAGATTACATCTTGTGCAGTTTCCTGCATTTCATTCAGGCTCTGAATCCCTAAATTCGAAAGTATATTGTTGGAATGGTGATTTTTATTCATTTTGCAAAAGTAATTAAAAGGTTTCAGGTTTCAGGTTTTCTTTTGTTTCAAGTTTTTAACCTCAGGAAAAAAGATTTTATTTCTAGCAGATTTGGCAGATTGAGCAGATTAAGTATTTAAAAAAAATCTACGAAATCTGCCAAATCTGCGAGAGGAAAAACAACCACAAAGCATATCAAACTTAAAACAAAAAAACTATATTTGATTTCCGATAAAACCAAAACCATGAAACTTTTTACCCTTCTGATTTCCCTTTTTACCATCTCCATTTTCGCTCAAAATAATAAAAAATATGATACCTTTTTTGAGAAAGGAAACGGAAATCAATCGGCAGATTATTATGAAACTATTCGCTATTTTAAGCTTTTGGCAAATGACTTTCCAAAGATTCAAATAAAAGAAATGGGACTTACAGATTCTGGCGAGCCATTGCACATGATTACTTTTAATCCTGACAAAGAATTTGATTTTGATAAAATTCAGAAAACCAAAGCTGTTTTGTTTGTAAATAACGGAATCCACGCCGGAGAGCCGGACGGAATCGACGCAACAATGCAGTTTTACAGAGATTTAGCAACAGGAAAATTGAAAGCGCCAAAAAATACAGTTTTGGTCACGATTCCGGTTTATAATATTGGCGGCGCTTTAAATCGTAATTCTACAACGCGAGCCAATCAGGACGGACCAGAAGTTTACGGTTTTAGAGGTAATGCCAGAAACTACGATTTGAACCGTGATTTAATGAAATCGGACACCAGAGATACCAAAAGTTTTGTTGAGATTTTCCAGAAAATAAATGCCGATGTTTTTATCGATAATCACGTGAGCAATGGTTCTGATTATCAATACAAACTGACATATATTATGACACAGCACAACAAACTCGGAACGGTTTTAGGCAATTATATGAACGATGTCATGATGCCGGCTTTGGTAAAAGATTTGCAAAGCAAAAAAATCGAAACTACCCCGTATGTCGATTCTTTTAAAGATACTCCGGACAAAGGTTTCGGGCAGTTTGTCGACAGTCCGCGCTACACGACGGGCTATACTTCGTTATTTAACACAATTGGTTTTGTAGTAGAAACACACATGCTGAAAAAATACGCCGAACGTGTAAAAATGACGTACGAATATATGAAATCGACTTTGGATTTTACCGATGCCAATTATCAGAAAATCAAAGAACTGCGTATCAAAAACTTGGAACAATATCAGCCTAAAAAATCCTATACCTTAAAATGGGAAATGGACATCACCAAAACAACTAAATTTTCTTTCTTAGGTTACGAAGCAGGTTACAAAAAAAGTGAAGCCACCACAGGCGAACGTTTGTATTACGACCGAAGCAAGCCTTATAAAAAAGATGTTCCGTATATTAAAGAATTCAAATCACAAAAAGAAGTTGTTATTCCATCTGCTTATATCATTCCGCGTGGTTATTGGAACATTATTGAACTTTTGAAAAATAATAACATTCAATATTCACAGCTGAAAAACGACACTATTATTGAAGTCGAAAGTTACAGAATTGCCGATTTTAAAACTGTTCCTTCTGCCTACGAAGGGCATTATTTGCATAGAAATACAACGGTAACTTCTAAAATCGTTAAATTGGCTTTCGCCAAAGGAGATTATTTCGTTTCGACTAATCAAAAAGGTGTAAAGTATCTTTTAGAAGCTTTTGAACCGGAAGGAGTTGATTCATTTTTCAACTGGAATTTCTTCGATGCGATTTTACAGCAAAAAGAACATTATTCTGAATATATTTTTGAAGATACAGCCGCAAATCTTTTAAAAGAAAACCCGGCTTTAAAAGCAGAATTAGAATCTAAAAAACAAACCGATGCCGCTTTTGCTAAAAATCCCGAAGCACAGTTGGATTGGATCTATAAACATTCTGTTTATTATGAAAAGGCACATTTGCAATATCCTGTTTATCGTGTGCTTTGAGTTTTTTTTATTTTGCCGATATTTTTTAACGCAAAGTGCGCCAAGATTTTTTTTGATTTTGATTGAGTTGAAAAAACGCTAAGATCGCAAAGCTTTAGGTGTAGAACTTTGCCAAAGTTTTTACCCAAAGTTTGTCATTTCGACGAAGGAGAAATCTCCGCGAGAAGCTCGACAAAGATTGAATTCACATTGCGGAGCTACTTACGGAGATTTCTCCTTCGTCGAAATGACAAGATTATTCTATAAATTTTAAAAATTAAAAATGTCATACAAACTTTTTCTTGATGATATCAGAGATGTAAACATGGTTTACAAAAAACTTACTAATGATAATTTTGTTATCGTTAGAAATTTCAATGATTTTAAAAAAGTAATTCTCGAAAAAGGACTTCCAGAATTAATTAGTTTTGATAATGATTTAGGTCTTGATGAGAATGACAATGTTGCAGAAGATGGCTACGCTTGTGCCAAATGGCTGGTTTACGAATCTGGTCTTGATTTAAGAAATTTGAAATTCAATGTACATTCTGCAAATCCTGTTGCAAGTCAGCAGATTCAAAGTCTTCTTGATAACTACATTAAACATTTGAGAGGTTAATAATCCACGAGTGAGATGCTTTCTTAAAGAGTTTTTTAATCAAGGCATTAATCAATTATGGATTTCCGTAATTTTCGCACTTTACATGTTTTTATTTTTGAATATTCATTAATTTAAAAAATAAAAAATATGGCTTGGAGTTTTCGTAAACGTATTAAAGTTATACCAGGGGTTCATTTAAATTTAAGCAAAAGTGGTATCAGTACTTCGATTGGAGTTAAAGGCGCTAGCATAACTTTTGGAAAATCAGGAAATTATTTAAATACAACTGTACCTGTTTTAGGAATTTACAATAGGTATAAATTATCTGCTTCTGAAAACAATACAAAACCACAAATTTATGAACCTTTAGCACTTTCTGACAATATTTTCAGTTCCGATATTCATGAAATCACAAGTCAGAATATGCAAGGAATTAAAGAAGCAATTATTTTAGCCAATCAACAAAAAAAAGACCTGAAAAAAGATTTATTAAAGATTCATAAATCATTAAATTCTTCAAAACTAAAACTTGGTTTAAGCTATTTTTTAGTTTACGGATTGGTTAAAAAAAATATTCCCGAAAATATAAAAATAGATATTGAGGCAAAAAAAGAAGCCATAAAACAGACAAATGAGCAAATAGAAAACAGTTTTGTCAGACTTGATATAGAATTTGATCCTGAAATCATGGAACAATATGAAATTCTTTTAGAAGCATTTAAAAAACTAACCTTTTCACAAAAAATTTGGGATGTCACAAGTGCACATTATCAAGATAGAGTTGTTGCTAGGTCTTCTGCCAGTACTTTAGTAAATAAGAGAGATGTTAGATTTGCTTTAAAATCGCTTCCTGATATAAAGTCAGACTTTAATGCTTTGTATTTTCAAAATGCAAATGGTGGAGATTTATATTTTTATCCTAGTTTCATCGTCATGTATTCAAACAATTCTAATTTTGCCCTGATTGGAATTGATGAAATCATTTTTAACCAGAGTTATGTCAGATTTACAGAAACTGGATTTGTTCCAAAAGACTCTAAAGTAATTGATAAAACTTGGGCAAAAGTTAATAAAAATGGCACTCCAGATAAGAGATTTAAAGGAAACTATCAGATTCCTGTTGTACGCTATGGAGAAATTAAACTTAAAACAAATACAGGATTAAACGAAGAATATGAATTTAGCAATTATGAGGCAACTGAGGAATTTGGTAAAGCTTTTAGAGAATACCAAGCAACCATTAGATCTTTAAAAATTCTTAATTAAATCCTATTTTTTTTGAATCGAGGTACCAAGTAAAGTGAAGCTCCGCGTGAGGGATAGAGCCAAGCTACCGAAGTAGCGGCGAAAGCCCGACAGTATTTACAAAAAGACCCGATGAACGCAAAGTTGATTGGGTCTTTTTGTAAATACTGGCACGCCCTGAATTTTAAGATTCTGAGATACTAAGATTCTAAGTTTTTTAATCTGCTTTGACTTTTACTTCTTCTGCAAATAAGAGCTTAATATTTTCATAAGAGTTTTTAAGCGCTTCTTTAATTTGTTCCGGATTTAGCCAGGCTACCTTTTCTATGCCTTCTTCGATTTGTCCCTGCGGAGTTCCTTCAAAATCAGACTGCATTTCGAACCAATGCGTGATTTTAAGTTTGTATTTTCCGTTGCGTTTAAAAACGTGATATGTTTTTTGAAGTTTGTTGGTAATCCGTAATTTATTTACGCCGGTTTCTTCCTCTACTTCACGCATTGCGGTGGTTTCAATATCTTCCCCTTTTTCGATTCCGCCTTTTGGCAAATCCCATTTTCCGTTTCTAAAAATGAATAAAACCTCGCCTTTTTTATTATAAACAAAACCTCCGCCGGCTTTGTTTACCGGAATTTTGGCTTTAAGGGTTTTCATAATTTCACTTTCGTCGGGATGATATAAAATAGCTTTTTGAATTTTATTTTGAAAAATTTTAACTATAAGCTGTTCAATATCAATACTCTCCAACAAGAACAATTGAAAATCTGTTTCCTTTGAGATTTCATTTGTCAAAAAAAGTGGTTTGTCGTTCACAAAAACTTTATACATTTGTACTATGATTTTTAATAAAGATACAGCCGAAAAAACAGCCGAATTGCTTTTGCAAATAAATGCAATTAAATTGAATCCCGAAAATCCTTTTACATGGGCTTCTGGTTGGAAATCTCCTATTTATTGCGATAATAGGTTAATTCTTTCATTTCCTATCATCCGAAACTACGTTCGGGATGAGTTTGCCAAGAACATTGAAAAACAATTTGGAAAACCTGATGTTATTGCCGGTGTTGCCACTGGAGCCATTGGAGTTGGAATTCTTGTGGCCGAAAGTCTTGGACTTCCGTTTGTTTATGTTCGTCCGGAACCAAAAAAACACGGAAGACAAAATCAGGTTGAAGGTTTTTTGCAAAAAGGACAAAATGTTGTAGTTGTTGAAGATTTAATCAGCACAGGAAACAGCAGTTTACTTGCCGTTGAAGCTTTACGTAATGAAGGCGCCAATATTAAAGGTATGGCTGCCATTTTTACCTATGGATTTGGCGTTGCAGAGGAAAATTTCAAAAAAGCTAATGTGGATTTGTTTACATTAAGTAACTACGAAAACTTATTAGATTTGGCAGTTCAAAAGCAATATATTACAGAAGACCAGCAATCTACCTTACAAGAATGGAGCGTTAGCCCATCGACCTGGGGGCAGGAATAATTTTAGATTTTAGATTTTAGATTTTAGATTTTAGATTTTAGATTTTTTAAAATCGCTTTGCTCTTTTGGAATTTGGGATTTAAAGATTGGAATTTTATTAAATAAAAAACAAATAAACACTATATGAACTTAGAAAGTCCAAAAGTTACTGTTCAGAAATCAGCACAGGATTTATTCGATCAATTGACTGATGTAAAGAATTTTGAAAAATTAATGCCGGATAACATCGCTAAATTTGAAGTTACAGGCGAAGACGCTTTTATTTTTGGATTGAAAGGCATGCCGGAAATCAAACTTAAAATGAAAGACAAAACGGCTCCAAACAAAATTGTTTTAGGTGCCGCAAGTGATAAACTTCCGTTTACTTTAACTTCAAATATTGAGAGCATTTCTGATTCAGAAAGCGCAGTTCAATTGTTTTTTGAAGGTGAATTTAACGCTATGATGGCAATGATGATTAAAGGCCCAATTAGCAAGTTTATCGAAACTTTAGCAAACAATATGAATAAACTTTAATAATGGTTAATTATTAATTGTGAATTATAAATAAAGCCCGATGAAAATCGGGCTTTATTATTTCTTCTCATTTCCACCAAAAGGAGAAATGACAAAATGCGTTTCTAAATAAATCTTAGAATTTTAGTAACTTAGAGCCTTAGTAGCTTTAATAAAGCATCTGAATTTCTTTTATTTCATATTCGGCAATAGAATCGTCTTCTAACAAAACCTGCAATTTTCCCTGTTCTGAAACTCCCTGAATGATTCCCATAAAATTCTTGTCCTGAAGATTTTTAAAGGGAGTTGGAATGCCCTTTCTGAATAAGGAATTAAAATAATCTTCCCAAAAAACAGAAGAAGATGTTTCCCACAATGCTGTTTTTTCTTGTATTTTCTCGGCTATTAACAGAGTTAGATTATTTATATTAAAAGTTTTTCCTGAAATGACTGCCAATGAAGAACCACGCGGCAGTTCATCAAAATTTGTCTGATTGATATTTAAGCCAATCCCGACAACTGACACGATCCTGCCATCACTTTTGAGAGTATTTTCAATTAATATGCCACCAATCTTTTTGTTGTATGACATAATGTCGTTTGGCCATTTTATGCATAAATCAGGAATATTTAACGATTTTAGAGTTTCTAAAACCGCCAGGGAAACTACAATACTAAGATTAAAAACTTCTTGATTATCAAACAGAAAATCCTTAACCAAGATACTCATAATTAAGTTTTTACCCTTTTCAGAGTTCCACTTTGCTCCCATTTGCCCCTTGCCTTTTGTCTGATTTTCAGCCGTTACCACTGTAAAATTATCCAGTTCATCCTGACTTGACATTGATTTTAGGAAATCATTTGTAGAATCTATGGCATCGAGTTTGATTAGTTTCATTAAATAATTTAAATATCTTAATTTAATATTTTGTTAAGGTTCAAAAATAATCACAAAATTTGGTAACTTTACAAATTCATATAAAATAATTCATGGCGAAAAAGACTATTAATAATGATGTTCTACTGGCGAACATAATCAAAGGGATTGAGGAAGTAAAAGGAAATGATATTGACATTCTTGACTTAAGAGATATAGACACAGCGGTTTGTGACTATTTTGTCATTTGCAACGGTAGCTCTAATACCCAAGTTAACGCCATAGTAAACTCAATTCAAAAAACAGTATCTAAAGACTTAAAAGACAAACCTTGGCACGTAGAAGGAACCGATAATGCAGAATGGGTTCTTATGGATTATGTGCATATTGTGGTACATGTTTTCCAAAAACACATTCGTGAATACTATAATATCGAGAGCCTTTGGGGTGACGCCAAAATAACTACAATCGAAAACAAATACTAAAAGAAAAATTTTTCTAAATGGCTAAAGATAATAATCCAAATCCGAGTAAATTTAAAATAAGTCCCTGGTTAATATATACCGCAATACTTTTGGTTTTTTTATTTATAAGTTTTGCAACCGGAGGATCTAATTTAAGCGAACCTGCTCAATTGACTTCTTCTAAATTCAATACCTTATTAGAAAAAGGACAAATTGAAAAAGTAATCGTTTATAATAAAGCAGAAGCTGAGGTATACCTTACTACTGCCGCTCTTAAAGATCCGGCAAATGAAAAGGTATCTAAAGATATTTTTAAAAACCCTAATAAAGGGCCGCATTATACTTTAGAGATTGGTAACGACCAAATCTTTCAGACTAAACTTGAAAAAGCTGTTGGCGAAGGCAAACTAAAAGATTTCAATTTTCTTCAAAAAAATAACTGGAGCGATATTCTAATCAGCTTACTTCCTATCATCATCATTATTGGTGTATGGATTTTCATCATGCGTAAAATGTCTGGCGGAGGCGCTGGCGGAGGCGGACAGATTTTCAATATCGGAAAATCTAAAGCAAAACTTTTTGATGAAAAAACAGATATCAAAACTACTTTTAAAGATGTTGCAGGTTTAGAAGGAGCAAAAGAAGAAATACAGGAAATTGTAGAATTTCTTAAAAATCCTGAAAAATACACCAATCTTGGAGGTAAAATTCCAAAAGGAGCTTTACTTGTAGGACCTCCGGGAACTGGTAAAACATTACTGGCAAAAGCTGTTGCGGGCGAAGCTCAGGTTCCTTTTTTCTCTTTATCAGGTTCTGATTTCGTAGAAATGTTCGTAGGAGTTGGTGCATCCCGTGTACGTGACTTATTCAAACAGGCAAAAGAAAAATCTCCTGCTATCATTTTTATCGATGAAATTGATGCAGTTGGTAGAGCAAGAGGAAAAAGCAATATGTCTGGCGGAAACGACGAAAGAGAAAACACCCTGAACCAATTATTGACAGAAATGGATGGTTTTGGTACAAACTCTAACGTAATTGTTTTGGCTGCCACCAACAGAGCCGACGTTCTTGATAAAGCTTTAATGCGTGCAGGACGTTTTGACAGACAAATTTTTGTTGATTTACCAGATATTAGAGAAAGAGCTGAAATCTTTAAAGTTCACTTAGCTCCTATTAAAAAAGTTGAAGGGCTTGATCTTGATTTCTTAGCAAAACAAACTCCGGGATTCTCTGGTGCCGATATTGCAAATGTTTGTAACGAAGCAGCATTAATTGCAGCGCGTAATAATAAAACTGCTGTTGACAGACAAGATTTCCTTGATGCGGTTGACAGAATTATCGGAGGTCTTGAAAAGAAAAACAAAATCATTACTCCAGAAGAGAAAAGAGCTATTGCAATACACGAAGCGGGTCACGCTACAGTAAGCTGGATGCTAGAGCATGCTGCTCCGCTTATTAAAGTAACCATTGTTCCTCGTGGTCAGAGTTTAGGTGCTGCATGGTATTTACCAGAAGAAAGGCAAATCGTAAGAACAGATCAAATGTTAGACGAAATGTGTGCAACTATGGGCGGAAGAGCTGCAGAAAAAGTAACTTTTGACAGAATTTCGACCGGTGCATTAAGTGATTTGGAAAAAGTGACACGTCAGGCTCGTGCTATGGTAACAATTTATGGTTTGAATGAAAAAATAGGAAATGTTACTTATTACGATTCAACAGGTCAGAGTGAATATAATTTCTCAAAACCTTATTCTGACGAAACAGCAAAAATTATTGATGCAGAAATTTCAGAATTAATTGAAGGTCAATACGAAAGAGCAATTCAAATTCTTGAAGAAAACAAAGACAAGTTAAATCAGCTTGCCGACATATTAATCGAAAAGGAAGTAATCTTTAAAGATGATCTTGAAGCAATTTTCGGAAAACGTACCTGGGACAAAAATTTAGAAGAGGTCGTTTCTTAAATAATTACGAAATACGTAATAATTTTTTAAAATCTTAATTCAAAACAGGCTTTTGAATTAAGATTTTTTTATCTTTGAACGTTTTCAATTAACATGTAAAGTATTTCATATAAAAAATGAATTTTTTCAAAAAAATATTTGGTTCCGGCGAATCTGCTTCTGACGAAGAACACGAAAGTGAATACGCAGGAACTCCTGCCCCGAATAGTCATTTGTCTCTTGACGAACAATTCATTTTCAACTTCAAGAAAAATGGCGGAAAATTTTTGTATTGTGAAAACAGTCAGGAAGTTTCAGAACAATTCGAAAATATTTTAGAAGAAAATGACTGGTTTGAAAGTGAAGTTTTATGTTATGAACCAGCTCTTTTTCATTTATTAGAGGAGAATAAATTATTTTATATTGCACCTTCAAAACCTAAATTTTTATTAGCAAGCTGCGAAAATTTAATTGCAGATGAAGGTTCTATTTTGTTTTCTTCAAAACAAATCAGACAAAACAAACCAAACGATTTACCGGCAAATATTGTAATTCTTGCCACAACAAGTCAGATACTTCCAATGAAAAGCGATGGTTTAAGTGCCATTAAACGTAAATACGAAAGAGATTATCCAACTAATATCACCACAATAAAATATTTCGAAAAGGCAAAAGAAGAAGATTTTACTCAATATGGGAGTGTTGCAAAAAATCTGTATTTATTGCTCTTAGAAGATCTTTAAGATGAACGAAACGCTTAAAAGAACCATTTCTGGTGCTGTTTATATTGCTCTGTTGTTAACGTCAATCTTGTTTTCTACTGAAAGCTTTATTATTCTTTTTGGTATTTTTTTAATTATTACAATTTATGAGTTTTCAAATATTGTAAATCTTAATAAAATCTTTTCAATTTTATTTGGGACATTATTATATACAAGCGTAATACTTGTCAGCCATTACAACAAACAAACTACCAATTATCTCAACAGTATTTTTAAATCAAATCTCGATTTAGAAACCAATATTCAGCAGTTAGATTTAGTACTTTTAGCAATTACACTGGTTGTATCTGTTAAATGCATCATTTTTTTGTTTTACGATTCTGTTCAAAAAGTAAGTATATCTTCCAAATATTTATATCTTTTGGGATATATAACACTTCCTTTTATTTTTATTGTAAAAATTTCCTTTGGAACTAACGATTATAATCCAAAAATTATCATTGGCTTATTTATCCTGATCTGGACAAACGATACTTTTGCCTATTTGATTGGAAAATCAATGGGTAAACATAAATTATTTGAACGTGTTTCTCCTAAAAAAACAATCGAAGGTTTTTTAGGCGGAATGGTTTTCGCAGCTTTTGCAGGATTTTTAATCTCGAAATTTTATATTCAGCCTAATCCGGCTTTTAGCGGTAAATCTATTTTAATATGGACTATCATTGCTTTAATTGTCAGCATTTTTGGGACAATCGGTGACTTGATCGAATCCAAATTTAAAAGAATTGCAGGCATCAAGGACAGTGGTTCGATTATGCCGGGACACGGAGGTATCTTAGATCGATTAGATAGTGTTATATTTGTAGCACCAATTATATTTTTATTTTATCAAATTTTATATTATGTTTCATAAAGAAGGTGGCCCGTCTATTTTATTAGGTTCTGTTTTTACAGTAGCAGTACTTTTAATTGCTGATAAATTCATTGATATTGCCTGGCTGAGAATGCTTGTACAATTTGCAGCGGTTATAATTTTGATTATTATTCTGCAATTTTTTAGAAATCCTAAAAGAATCGCTGTTAGAAATAGTGATCACATTCTTGCTCCGGTTGACGGAAAAGTTGTGGTTATTGAAGAAGTATATGAAGGTGAATACTTTAAAGATAAACGCCTGCAGGTTTCTATTTTTATGTCACCTATCAATGTTCACGTTACGCGTTATGCTATGGACGGAATTATAAAATTCAGCAAATATCATCCTGGAAAGTTTTTGGTGGCATGGCACCCAAAAGCTAGTGAAGAAAACGAAAGAACAACTGTAGTGATCGAAAATGATACTTTTGGAGCTATCCTTTACAGACAAATTGCTGGCGCTCTGGCGCGCAGGATTGTAAATTATGCTCAGGAAGGAATGCAGGTTATTCAGGGTACTGATGCCGGTTTTATTAAATTTGGATCGAGAGTTGATTTATTTTTACCTTTAGGTACACCAATTAATGTGGTTTTAGACCAAAAAGCAATTGGAGGAAAAACTATTATTGCTACAAAAGCTTAAATGGCAGAAAAAGATTTAGATACACGCTTCAATAAGGCTGTAGAAACTGCAATGAAAATGACTCAGGCCTCACTGCCGCAAGATGTGCAGCTAAGACTTTATGCATTTTATAAGCAAGCCACTTTTGGAACTGCCGTTTATAATCAGTCTGAGAATTTTGATTTGAGAAATGCTTTTAAAACGAATGCCTGGATGCAGATCAGCCATTTATCAACAGATGAAGCAAAGGAGAATTATATTGAAATCATTAATTCACTAACATCAAAATAAATTAATATTATGAAGAATAACATTGTTCGTTTCAGCATTTTAGCTTCATTTTTTGTATTATTTTCCTGTAACGATAACAATAAGCTGACTGAAGTTGTAGAAGTCCCACTGCCAACTAAAGAAGAAAAAATCACCATTGGATCTCCAAATGATGTAAAAGCAGACCCGGGTTCATTTGAACTTACCAAACTGCCTTTTGCTTACGACGGATTAAGTCCTGCATTACGATCGCTGACTTTAGAAACGCATTATTCTAAACACTATTTATCATACACCAACAATTTTAATAAAGCAATTGTTTCTACCGAATTTGAAAATATGCCTATTGAGGATATTTTAAAAAAGATAGATCTCAGCAATGCAAATCTTCGTCAGAATGCAGGCGGATATTACAATCACACGCTTTATTTTAATGTTTTGACTCCAAAAGAGCAGACTCCAAAAGATACTCTTGCCAGTTCTATAGATAAGGAATTTGGATCGTTTAAGAATCTCACCACACAGTTTAAGGGTCAGGCCGAGAAACAATTTGGTTCTGGATGGGTTTGGTTAGTAGTAGACAGATATGGCAAACTGCAAATCACAACAACTGAAGATCAGGATAATCCGTTAATGAAAAATGCTTTAATTCCGGGAACTCCAATTCTAGGTATTGATCTTTGGGAACATGCTTATTATCTGGATTATCAAAATAGGAAAGGAAGTTATATCGATGCTTTTTATGAACATATAAACTGGGAAAAAGTAAACGAATATTACGTCGAAGCCCTCAAGAAGGTCAAGAAAGTATAAAAAAAAGCTGACAGATAAAAAATCTGTCAGCTTTTTTTTATACCTTAAGGGTAACACTAGATACCTTAAAAACATGAAAGACATTGCAAATCGTTTTATAGAGAATCCATTATTATCACCATCAGATTTACCGCCAAGTATAGAAGGCCTGGAAATAACATGTCTTCTTAATCCCGGTGTATTTCAATTTCAAAATAAAATCTGGCTGGCGGTCAGGGTCGCCGAAAGACCAAAGCAAATAGAAAATATTATTTCGTTTCCTGTACTTACTCATACAGGTGCTATTCAAATCATTGAAATTTTAAAAGATCATCCTGAACTATTTGCAACAGACGCCCGTGTGATAAATTATCAGGGTATTGATTATCTTACTACGCTATCCCATATCAGATTATTATGCAGTGAAGATGGAAAGCATTTTTACGAACCAGAAAATTATGCCTATTTGGTTGGTGAAGGAATACTGGAAACTTTTGGAATTGAAGACTGTCGTGTTTCTTTAATCGAAGGAAAATATTATTTGACCTTTACTTCTGTTTCAGACAATGGCGTTGGTGTTGGAATGCGCACCACAACAGACTGGATAAATTTTGATAAACACGGCATGATATTTCCTCCGCATAATAAAGACTGCGCTATTTTTGAAGAAAAAATAAACGGGAAATTTTATGCGCTGCATCGTCCAAGCAGCGTAGACATTGGCGGAAATTATATCTGGATTGCATCATCTCCCGACGGGATTCACTGGGGAAATCATAAATGCATCATTAAAACCAGAAAAGACAGCTGGGACAGTAAAAGAGTCGGCGCAGGTGCAGCACCTGTAAAGACAGAAAAAGGCTGGCTTGAAATTTATCACGGCGCAAATGAATCTCATCAATATTGCTTAGGTGCTTTTTTATTGGATTTGGAAGATCCTTCAAAAGTAATCTCCAGAACTGTAGATCCTATTATGTTTCCTCAAACTGATTATGAATTAAGCGGTTTTTTTGGAAATGTCGTTTTTACCAACGGTCATATTATGGAACCGGATGGAGATACTTTGACCGTTTATTACGGTGCTTCTGATGAATTTGTCTGTGGTGCTTCATTTTCTATCAAAGAAATTCTTTCCCTTTTAAAAGAGATTTAAAAAAAACTTGTTTAGAAAGCTTCGGCTATTCTAAACAAGTTTATTATGTATTTTTGAGTAAATTAATTTACTTCATAAATAAATGATTCAGAAGGTTTTATTTTAATTTGTGCAGCTCCTTCCCCATTTTTAACATATAGATATGTTTTACTCTTTTGATACAACTGATCAACCAAAACATAGGAACCTTCTTTTAAATTCCATTTTGAAATTATTTCTGCAGGAATTTTTAATTCAATTTCACTTTCTCTTTCAGAAGAAAAATTAGTAATTACAATTAATTTTTGGTTTGATGACCAGCGGACAAAGGAATACAATAAAGGGTCATAATTATGATTTTGTCTATTAACCGATTGAATTTCTGCAAAACTTCCAGTTAATGCCTTGCTTTTGATTGTAAAATTCAACAGGCGTTTATAAAAATCCCGAAGTTCTTTTTCAGATTCAGATAACTGGCCACCATCAAATTTACCTTCATTCATCCAGCGCTGATGATTGGGAACTCCAATATAATCAAAAATTGATGTTCTCGAACGCTTTCCAAAACCTGCATCTTCATTTCCTGCTTCTCCTACTTCCTGCCCAAAATAAATCATCGTTGGAGAAGTGCTTATTGTGGCCGAAACAACCATTAAAGGTTTTCCACGTTCCGGAGTTCCTGCAAATTCCGGAGATGCTAATCGCTGCTCATCGTGATTATCTAAAAAATGGAGCATATGATGTTCGATATCCACCATTCCGTTTTGGATATTTGATAAGTCATCTGGCGATGATTTTCCACGAATAATATCTTTTAATTTATCGTACGTTTCTACCTTATCATACAAATAATCCATTTTTCCTAGACGAATATAATTTCTGTATTCATTTGGGTTATAAACTTCTGCCAATAAAAAAGCATCCGGATTTTTCGTTTTAATGGCTGAGTTCATATAACTCCAAAATTCATACGGAACCATTTCTGCCATATCGTAACGAAAACCGTCCACTCCTTTTGCTGTCCAGTAAATAGCAATATCTTTAAACTTTTTCCAGGAATCCGGAATATCTTTGTCCTGCCAGAAGATAAAATGCTCCTGATAAGACTTTTGATCAAAACCAGCCGGAAGTTCCGGAAAATCTTTTGAACCATCCGGACGAATACCATAATTTACCTTTACAGTTTCATACCAGTCATTTTGATCCGGTTTTACTTTTCGCGATCCGTTTCCTGTCCATTTTGCGGGATTTTCATCAAAAACGCCATCCACGAGTTCATTTTTTTCTCCATTTAATGGAATATCCCCATCCGGAATTTCAAAGTGTGAATTTGGAATATAATAGAAATTATTATCCCTTTTGTATTCTACGTTTACATCATCATCGGCCCCAAAATCTTTTACACCTTCAGGATTATTCTTTCCTTCATATTTTCGTGCAATATGATTTGGAACAATATCAATAATCAATTTTAATCCGGCTTTGTGTGTACGCGCGATCAAATCTTCAAATTCCTGCAGTCTGTTTGCCGGATTTACGGCCAAATCAGGATTTACATTGTAATAGTCTTTTACGGCATATGGCGAACCTGCACGGCCTTTTACCACCTCCGGATCATCGTTAGAAATTCCGTAAGCGGTATAATCACGAACCAAAGCATGATGAGGTACTCCGGTGTACCAAATATAAGTTACACCTAAATCTTTTATTTCGTGAAGTGCTTTATCTGTAAAATCATTAAATTTTCCAACACCGTTTTCTTCGATCGTTCCCCATGGTTTATTGGTTTTATTTTTATTACCGAATAAACGTGTAAAAACTTGGTATACAACAATTTTATGATCTTTTGAATCCTCTTTTTTTACTTCACTCATTTTTAAATCTTTTGTTTTGCAGCCCGAAAACAACATTGCAGCGGCCATTCCCGCGGCAACAAATTTACTTTTTATCATAGTTTTAAATATAAACGCATCAGATTTTTTTGGAATAACAATTTAAATCCAATTTCTAAATTTAGTTTATTTTTTAAAACCCGGCATAAGCCGCTTTAAATTTGTTATTTTACTATGATGTTATTGTCAACTACAACGAAAGAGTTAAGGATTTTGTTGATAAGTTTGGACAAGCTCAAAGAACAAAGATTGAGACGAACAAAGTTTTAAAAATCTGCAATATATGATTTGAAGGATCAAAAAAACGTTGAACCTTTGTTCTTCCGAACCTTTACCTCTTAAAAATAAACATTGATAAATTAATGCTAATAACAATCTAAGGTTATAACCTTTTTCATAAATTTGACAAAAATTTAATCACTTGAAGAAATTACTCTTTTTTATATTTTGTCTGCTTTTATTGAGTGTTCCAAACATTTCAGCGCAAGCTTCAAAAAATGCGCAGGCACCCAAAAAAATCAACATAGAACATTCTGATTTTTTAGATGTTGATCAGGTTTTAGTTCCTGATGGAATCCTGCTTACCGGAAATGTAAAAGTAAATCACGACGGAGTGGTTCTTACTTGTAATAAAGCGTATTATTTTCAGAAAGAGAATTATTTAAAAGCCTTTGGAAATGTACAACTGGTACAAGGTGATACTTTATTTCTGAACAGTAAATATGCTGAATACAGCGGTAACATAAAAAAAGCTTTTGCCACTGGAAATGCCGTAATGACTTCTCCGGATGCTACTTTGCAGACAGACACTATTAATTTTGACCGAAATACGCAGGAAGTTTTTTATAATACAAAAGGAACAATCGTTAATAAAGACAATACTCTGGTAAGTAAATCAGGTAAATATTTTGTAGCTGAAAAAAAGTTCCAGTTTTTGACAGAAGTTACGATTACGAATCCTAAATATGTAATAAAATCAAATCATTTAGATTATTACAGTAATTCCGGACATACTTATTTGCTCGGTCCATCAACAATTACCAGTAAGGCAAATTACATTTATACCGAAAAAGGTTTTTACGACACAAAGAAAAACCTCGCCCATTTTTTACGGAAATCGTATATAAAATATGACGACCGGCTAATTGAAGGAGACAGTTTATTTTACAACAGAAATACCGAATTTGCTTCGGCAACACGAAATGTAAAAATTACAGATTCTATTAATAAAGGACTTGTAAAAGGACATTATGCCGAAATTTATAAGCTAAAAGATTCTATGTTTGTAACTAAAAGGGCTGTTGCAATTAATTTGGTCGAAAATGATTCGGTATACATTCACGGGCAAAAATTAATGGTTACCGGAAAAGAAGGTGAAAGAATTTTAAGAGCTTTTAAAAATGTTCGTTTTTATAAAACAGACATGAGCGGAAAATGTGATTCGATACATTCAAACTCTAAAACAGCCTTGACAAAATTAATTGGAAATCCGATACTTTGGAATGGCGACAGCCAGATAACAGGCGATGTAATGCACCTGATTGGAGACAATAATACCAAAAAATTAGATTCCTTAAAAGTTATCAATAATACGTTTTTAATCTCAAAAGATACTTTAGGCACGGGATATAACCAGGTCAAGGGGCTCAATCTGTTCGGAAAGTTTAAAGAAGGAAAACTGCATGATGTTGATGTCGTCAAGAATACCGAAGTTGTCTATTTTATGCGGAATGACGCCAACGAATTAATTGGTATTAATAAAAATGTCAGCAGTAAAATTAACCTGATTCTCGAGAATAATGCTGTAGAAACCATTACATTTTTTAATCGTGTAGACGGAGATATTTTTCCCGAAGAAGATCTGCCTGAAAATGCCCGAAAGCTGCGTGGTTTTGTCTGGCGCGGGGATGAAAGAATAAAATCGAAAGATGATATTTTTACTGACGAAGAAAATGAAATGAACGACAAATTAATTAAAGAAGGAAAAGAACAGGAAGAAAAGGATAAAAACGTTCCGATGAAAGTCAGGAAAGAGACTTTAAACTACGACAAAAAGAAACCTGCTCCGGCTGCAGCTGCAACTCCTAAAAGTAAAAAATAGTTTTCAGTCGCAGTCTCAGTTTCCAGTCTTTGTGATAAAGTTAATCGTAGTCTCAGTTCACAAACTTTGAGATCTAAACATTGAAATGTAATCTTAATTTTAACCTTACAAACTTTGCGCAAATCTTTGCGATCTTTGCGTTAAAATTAGTCGCAGTATTCAGTCGTAATTCACACAACTGGAACAGAAACCTCAGAACCTAAGTATCTCAGCAACTTTGAACCTTAAAAAAAATGAATCCAGATTTTATAAAATACCAGGCTCAGACTTCTCCCTATCCTTTAGGAATGGAAGTTTCGCACGCTATTGGCTCTTACATATACGACACAAACAATAAAAAATTTTTAGACTTTGTTGCCGGAGTTTCGGCTTGTACACTTGGGCATCAGCACCCAAGAGTAAATCAGGCTATAAAAGATCAGCTGGACAAGTATTCGCACGTAATGGTTTATGGTGAATACTCACAAAGTCCAGCCGTTCAATATTGCAAATTAATGGCTTCACTCCTGCCGGAATCTCTGAATAAAACATATTTAGTAAATTCAGGTACAGAAGCAATTGAAGGCGCTTTAAAACTCGCAAAACGAACAACAGGACGCAGCCAGCTTATTTCATGCCATAACGCATATCACGGAAACACAATGGGTTCTATGAGTGTAATGGGATTTGAAGAGCGCAAACAAGCATTCAGACCATTGCTTCCCGATGTTGATTTTATAACATTCAACAACGAAGCCGATTTAGAAAAAATAACAACCAGAACAGCAGCTATTTTATTAGAAACTATTCAGGGCGGAGCCGGATTTATTCAGCCGGAAAATAACTTTTTACAAAAAGTCCGCAAACGCTGTGATCAAGTTGGCGCACTGATGATTGTAGATGAAATTCAGCCTGGTTTTGGAAGAACCGGAAAGCTTTTTGGTTTTCAAAACTACGATGTAATTCCGGATATCGTCGTCATGGGAAAAGGAATGGGAGGCGGAATGCCCGTTGGTGCTTTTACCGCTTCTGCAGAAAAAATGGACCTGTTAACAGAAAACCCGAAACTGGGACATATAACCACCTTTGGAGGGCATCCTGTCATTGCGTCAGCTTGTTTAGCAACTTTGCAGGAATTAACTGAAACAAATTTAATGCAGGAAGCATTAGAGAAGGAAAAGCTCTTTAGATCGCTTTTGGTACATCCTTTGATAAAAGAAGTTAGAGGAAAGGGATTAATGCTTGCCGCAATGACCGAAAGTGCAGATATAACCAATCAGGTTATTTTAAACTGTCAGGATAGAGGTTTAATACTGTTCTGGCTTTTGTTTGAAGGATGCGCTATTCGTATAACACCGCCATTGACAATTTCTGAAGAAGAAATAAAAGAAGGATGTGCCATAATTTTAGAAGTTATGGATGAAATATTAAAAGCAGACAATGAATAAATAATCTATTAAATATCAAAAGATTATAGTTATATTTAGGGCGTAAATCTTAAATTCATTGTTAATTAAATTGTTCAAAACAATTATTTTTCCTTCCCCACATCAATTATATGGTTGCCTAAATTTATAACAGGCTAATTTCAAATAAAAAAAAAGTATGCAATTGAGCAACGAAGAAGAAGATTATAACCTATCCTTATCAAAATTTGAGTCGATGTTAAAAACTAACAAAGTACTCTTTTTTGATTCTGAAGAATTCGAAGAAATTATTCTTCATTATTTAGATATAGGTAAGGCTAATTTAGCAAAAAAGGCCTTAAAACTTGCATTAGACCAACATCCAAAATCTACAGGCTTAAAATTAGTACAAGTAGAAATGCTGGTTTACGAAGACAAACTTGATATCGCTGAGAAGCTTTTAAATGAGTTGTATGCAATTGAACCGAACAACGAGGAAATTTATATCCAGAAAGCCAATATCTGTTCTAAAAGAGATCAGCACGAAAAAGCGGTAGAATTATTAAAAATTGCCCTGCAATATACTGATGATTACGCCGATGTGTACAACCTGATTGGAATGGAATATCTTTTTATGGATAATCTTGAACTGGCAAAAGAGAACTTCATTAAATGTCTTGAAGAAGATTTAGAAGATCAGTCTGCCTTATATAACGTAGTATATTGTTTTGAATTTTTAGATCAAAATCAGGAAGCTATCGTATATTTAAACGAGTACATCAACAAAAACCCATACAGCGAAATTGCATGGCATCAGCTTGGAAGACTGCATTATGGTGTAAAAGAATATGAAAATGCAATTCGTGCTTTTGATTATGCCACGTTAATTGACGATGAGTTTCTGGGTGCATTTATGGAAAAAGCAAAAGCCTACGAGCGTCTTAAAAAGTACAATGAGGCTATTGAAAGCTACAACCGTACAATTGAGTTAGACGACGCTACATCGTATGCTTTACTGCGCATTGGTAAATGTTATGAAAAACTTGGAAATGCTGTAAAAGCACTTCAATATTACAACCAGACCGTACACGAAGATCCACTTTTAGATAAAGGCTGGATTGCAATTACGGATTTTCATGTTCGTCAGAAGAATTTTCAAAAAGCATTGTTTTTTGTCAATAAGGCGCTGGCCATTGACAATCAAAATCGCATGTACTGGAAGCGTTATGCAACGATAAACAAACAAATGAACTTTTTTGAAGAAGCTGAGTTTGGATACAGAAAAGCGGTTGAATTTGGAGATTATGCTCTTGATACCTGGTTGTATTGGGTAGATATCCTTCAGTTTCTTGGTGAATTTGAAAGTGCAATTCAGACTTTACTGCAGGCATCAGAATATTTTCCGGAAGAAAACGAAATCGAATATCGTTTAGCCGGATTATACTTTATGATTCAGGACAATACAAAAGCAAAATTCCATTTAAGCAATGGTTTACGCTTAAACTTTGATAATTACATTCTTATCGAAGATTTGTTTCCGGTAGTATGGACAAAAAAAGCAGTTAGAAATTATATCGAAAAACATAGAAAATAATAATGATTGATATTTTAAAAAGGCGTTTTGGCTTATTGGGCCGTAATATTAGTTACTCTTTTTCAAAAGGTTATTTTACAGAAAAATTTAATAATGAAGTTTTTACCGGCAACAGCTATGAAAACTTTGACATTTCGGAAATTAGTCACTTTAAAGGATTAATTAAAAACAATCCCGACCTGAAAGGCTTAAATGTTACGATTCCTTATAAAGAGCAGGTAATTCCTTTTTTAGATAAACTATCAAAAAAAGCAGCTTTAATTGGTGCTGTAAACACTATTAAATTTACCAAAAGCGGGAAATTAAAAGGTTACAACACCGATTATTACGGCTTTAAAAAATCATTGAAACCTTTATTAGAACCACATCATAAAAAAGCGTTGATTCTTGGAACAGGCGGTGCTTCAAAAGGAGTTGCTTTTGCTCTGGATGAACTTGCTATTCCTTATACTTTTGTTTCGAGAGAAGCCAAAGAAAATATTATCGATTATAATTTGATCAATGCCACTACTTTTGATAATTTTCAAATCATAATCAACTGTACACCAGTTGGTACAAGTCCGAATATCGAAGCCTGCCCTGATCTGCCTTATGAGTTTTTTACAGAAAAACACATTGCTTACGATTTGATTTACAATCCTGCCGAAACTCAATTTTTAAAAAATGCAAAAGAAAAAGGTGCAGTAATTAAAAACGGATACGATATGCTTATTTTTCAGGCAGAGAAAGCATGGAAAATCTGGAATAAATAAAAAGCCTAAAAATCAATAAGTTAAAGTAAATTTCGTACATTAGTCTACTCATTTGTAGATAGTTATGGAAAAATTACATCTGTTTTACTGGTTGAGTCTGATATGCGTTTTTTCGATTAACGCCCAAGACACTATAAAACAGGGGAAAAATCCATATACAGAAGCCCGATATCATTATTATATTAAAACCATTCTGTTTTTTAATGAATATCTAGATACCGATTCGGGGTCCTTAAATACTACACAAATTCGGTTCCTGCATCCTATTGGTAATAAGGCCTGGAATTTAAGAATTGATCTTCCGCTGGTATCCACAAATACTTCTTCTGTCAATAAAACAGGAATTGGAGATATTGGCGTCGGGATTAGTTATATTCCCTACTTAGACCGCCGGGAAGGAATTGCTTTTCGAGCCCGCATAATTTCAAATTCGGCAGTTGACCCGGCTTTAGGAACTGGAAAATGGGTCTTTGCTCCTGCTGTATTTTACGGTACTTACTTTTATAAAAAAGCCTTAATTTGGATTGTTTCTCTGGAAAATCAGCTGAGTTTTGCAGGATCTGGCAATCGAAGTGATATAAACACCACCTCATTTGAAAATTATTTCATGCTTATTTTTGGAAAAAACTGGCTTGCGGCAGATGCAGCTTTTCGTTATAATGCTATAAACAAAGGCTTTCCAAATAATTTTTTTATAGAATTTGGTAGAAAAATATCTGCAAATGACATGGTATATTTACATCCGAGTGCCGGATTTGGGAATCGCAAAAGTTATAATTTTGGTGTAGAAGCCGGAATGCTGGTTTTATTTTAAATTCAGAATAAACAAAAATTTAATTTTCGAACGTGTTTTAAATTCGTTTTTCTAAAAAATAATGTGAAATCAGAATTTTAATATCTTTCAAATAATTTACAAAAATTAACATATCAGATGCGCAAATAGAATTAAAGAATAAGAATTTGATCGCAAAATACAGCATAAACAAACGATTTATTTTGTATTTAGAAACACCTTTACTATCTTTCGCACTGTTTAAAGTAAAAACCTTATACATTTAAAATGTTAGAAGAAAAGAATGATAACCTGCCAGAAGCAGACGGAAAATCAGGAATCGATACAGGCGATTCTACACAAGATGATACAGTACAAATTACAGCGCCTGAAACTGTAAATGAAACTCCTGCTTCAAATACTGAAAATAAAGCTGAAGAAGCAGCAGAAATTGAAGAAACTGATCATCAAAGTGCACTTGATGCCATAACAAATTCAAACGCTGAAGAAAGTGAAGATGAGACGCTAAAAGAGCGTCATGATATTCCTATGAAGGATTATGATACTTTTTCTTTGGATGCACTTGTAGATGAACTTAAAAAACTGGTCAATCTGGACAAAGCAATGTCTGTAAAAGATCATATCGAGGAAATTAAAAAATCATTTTTATTACAATACAACCATCTTTTAGAAGAAAAAAGAGAAGAATTTAATGCTTCAAAAGAAGATCCGAATGAGGAATTTGAATATCATTCTCCTTTAAAATCTAAATTTGATGAATACTATAATATTTTCAGAGAAAAAAGAAATGCTCATTTTAAACATCTTCAGACTAATCTAAAATCAAATTTAGACAACAGGCTTGCCATTGTTGAGGAATTAAAAGAGCTTATAAATCCGCAGGCAAACATAAAAGACACTCTTAAACATTTTAACGATTTGAGAGAAAGATGGAAAAATGCCGGTGCGATCCCAAAAGACAAATACAATCACGTTTGGAATAACTACCATTTTCATGTAGAGAACTTTTACGATTACCTGCATTTAGACCGTGAAGCAAGAGATCTTGATTTTAAACATAATTTAGAGCAGAAACAAAAAATTATTGCAAGGGTTGAAGAACTTGTAGATGAAGCTGATGTAAGCAAAGCTTTTCGTGAATTGCAGGATTTACACAGACTTTGGAAAGAAGATATTGGTCCGGTTTCCAAAGAACACAGAGATTCAATCTGGAATAAATTTAGCGAGCTGACTAAAAAAATACACGACAAGAGAGAAGTTTTATTTGAAAGCCAAAAAGCCAGCGAACAGCAAAATCTTGAAGTTAAAAAAGACATCATTGCCAAAATTGAGGTTTTGGGAACTGAAAAAGTAAATTCGCACTCGCAATGGCTGGTGCAAATTCAGAAAGTAGAAACACTTAGAAATGAGTTTTTTGCCGCAGGAAAAGTTCCGTCTGAAGTGAATGAAGAAACCTGGGCTGCGTTTAAAACAGCTGTTAGAAATTTTAATGCTTTTAAAAATTCTTTCTACAAAGACATTAAGAAAGACCAAAACGATAATTTAAACAAAAAAACAGCTCTTGTCGCTAAAGCCAAAGAGCTTCAGGAAAGTACAGATTTTGCTGCTACTACTCCAATCATGAAACAAATTCAGGAAGAATGGAAACAGATTGGCCACGTTCCTAAAAAATATTCAGATAAAATCTGGAAAGAGTTTAAAGATGCCTGCAACCATTATTTTGATAAATTAAAAGAACACAAATCAGAAGAAAACGCTGATGAGGTTGCAGCTTTTGAAAACAAAAAAGCTTATTTGGATACGCTGAGAGCTTATCAGCTTACAGGAGATCATAAAACAGATCTTGATGCTATTAAAAAGCATATCGAAATCTGGAAAGGTTATGGAAAAGTGCCTTTTTCAAGACGCCACATTGAAGGAAAGTTCAATAAAATTTTAGATGCTTTATTTGAGAAATTAAGTTTAAGCAAAAAAGAATCTGAAATGATGCGTTTTTCTAACAGGATCGATTCTTTATCAGACAGTAACGATACTCGTAAGTTAGATAATGAAAAAATCTTCATTATGCGCAAAATTGAAGAGGTTCAGAATGAGATTTTCCAGTTAGAAAATAACATTCAGTTTTTTACCAATACTAAAAATGCTAAAAAAGAGAATTCAATTGTTACTGAGGTACGTAAAAATATTGCAATTCACAAAGAAAGCCTTGAGGTTTGGAAAGATAAACTGAAACAATTAAGAAACTTAAATCAGGAATAAAATTAAAAATTCCATTTTTTTTTAATTCCAAATTCCAATTGATTACGCAATCTGGAATTGATTTTTTTACAAATTTAAAAGATGCAATGAAATTCATTGCATCTTTTTTTTATGAATTTACTTTCAAATAACAAACAGATAAAATAATACTGAAAAATATTCTTTATATTTGAGTAGACACTATTAATTGGCTGTCAAACAATACTATTACTATTAATTTTAAATATAAAGAACATGAAATTTACTAGAAAAGCAAATGCCAACTGGAAAGGAACCGGTATGGAAGGAAAAGGAACTATCAGTACGCAAAGTACAACTCTTGATAACGCTCAATTATCATTTAAAACAAGATTTGCAGACGGAGTAGGAACAAATCCGGAAGAATTGGTAGCGGCAGCTCATTCCGGCTGTTTTACGATGCAATTAAGCTTCTTGCTAAATGAAGCCGGATTTACTGCAGATGATTTGTCTACAGAAGCTACTGTAACTTTTGAAGATGGCACGATCACTTTAATTCATTTAGATTTAAAAGGGAAAGTTCCGTCAATTTCAGCTGAAGAATTTGAAAAAACTGCGGCAAAAGCAAAAGAAATCTGCCCGATTTCAAAACTGCTGAATACTACTATAACACTTTCTGCTTCATTAGTAAGCTAAATAATATTCTCTTAAATAAAAAAAACCATTCGTTGCGGCGAATGGTTTTTTTATGAAGTGAAATAACTGAATTAGTTCATTGTAGCTTTTAAAGCTTTTGCTTCAGCAGTCATTTCTAATGCTTTGTAAACTCCTAATAATGTTTTAGCAACATCTTCGTTTTTAGGGTCTAATTCATTTGCTTTTTTAAGGTAAGGAATTACACCTTTAAAAACGTCTTCTCTTTGTGCTTTTAAAACATCATAACGTTTCATATCTTTTGCAGAAGTTCCTAATTTATTCATCTCGTCGATGATTGGTTTCTCAGCATCTAATTTTAATGCCGCAAGATTTAAATACGCATTAGTATAGCTTGGATTGATTTCGATTGCTTTTAAATAATATTTCTCAGCGTCAGCATTATTTTTTGCGTTTGCACTCAATACACCTAAGTTGAAAACTAAATCTGCATTGTTTGGATCTTTTTGTAAAGCTTCTCCAACTAGTTTTTTATACTGATCGTAATCTTTAGTTTCTAGGTACAAGTTAGCCTCTGTAAGAATCAAAGAACTGTCATCTGGATTTGTTTTTCTGGCGTCAGCGATTGCTTTTTTAGCTTCTTCGATTTTACCTTTTTGAACTAAAATCAAAGCTAAGTTTTTGTAGATCTCTCCTCTTTTTGAAGGAATAGCTTCTGTTTTAGGTTTTTCGTGAGTTCCTAATTTTATAGCTAAATCTCTTTCTTTTGCATTAGCGAAGTTATCTTCATTGTTATTTGCTTTGTTTGTAGCTAAATACAAAGTTCCTTTACCAGAATAGTTTAATTTTTTCAACTCTTCATACATTGGAAGCGCTGTATCAAAATCCTGAGCATTTACCGCTGTAGAAGCTGCATAGTAAAGATTAATCGTATCGTTTTTATCTAACAAATAGGCATCATATAATTTTTTAGCTCCGTCAGAATGTTTGTTAGCCTGAGTATCAGCAATTGCTGAATTAATCAACAAACCTTTGATATTTGTAATTGAAGCTGCAGCCTGAGTTGAGTATTTCTGTTTTCCAGAAGTTTTTTCAACATCAATTAATTTTTTATAACTGTCTGCAGCAGCAGATAAATTTTTACTTTCTTCAACTTTTTTGTTTGCAAGGTCTAAGTAAGCATTTCCTTGTACAAAATAAAATTGCGCCTGCTCAGTATCTTTTGCATTCACTATTAGGTTCTCTGCATCTTTTAATTGTGCAAGAGCTCCTTGTGCATCACCGCTTTTTAATGCTTTTTCTGCATTTTTAATTTGATCTTTTTGAGCAAATGTAGCTACAGAAATCAGTAATGCTGATGCTAGTATAACATATTTACTTTTCATAATGTTCAATTTGTATATTTAATTTAATTTTCTTGTGGTTTTTACTTCCTATTCCTCCGATTCTTCTTCTTCAGAGTCGTCTTCGTCTTCAACTACATCGTCAGAATCATCATCATCTTCTTCTGCAGCTCCGTCATCTTCAAGAACTTCTAAATCTGGTTTTATTCTTTCGATAGCAGACTCTACAACATTTCCATTTTCATCAACTACAACTTCTTCTGCGTCATCTTTCATTACTTTTGTCACAGCAGCGATAGAATCTTTTCCTTTTAGGTTAATCAATCTAACACCTTGGGTTGCACGTCCCATAACACGTAAATCCTCAATTGCCATTCTAATTGTCAGTCCTGATTTATTGATAATCATTAAATCATCAGAATCTGTTACAGCGTTAATGGAAATTAGTTTTCCTGTTTTCTCCGTAATATTCAGCGTTTTAACACCTTTACCTCCACGGTTTGTAATTCTGTAAACATCTTCACCATCATCGTCAACTAATTTGGTACGTTTACCGTATCCATTTTCAGTTACAACTAAAATTTGTGAATCAGCAATATCATTTTTAGCAACAGTAACCATACCAATTACTTCATCGCTCTCATTTTTTAAGCTAATTCCACGAACTCCCGAAGCAGTTCTTCCCATCGGACGTGTCTTAGTCTCTTCAAAACGAACTAATTTACCAGATTTAACTGCTAAAATAATCTGGCTTTCTCCATCCGTTAATTTAGCTTCAAGTAATTCGTCACCTTCTTTAATTGTTATAGCTGCTACTCCATTGGCACGTGGTTTTGAATATTTCTCTAAAGAAGTTTTCTTAACCTGTCCTTGTTTTGTAACCATTACAAGATTATGTGTATTGATATAATCTTTGTCTTTTAAATCTTGTGTACAAATGAAAGCTTTAACTTTATCATCACTTTCAATATTTACAAGGTTTTGAATTGCTCTTCCTTTTGCTGTTTTGCTTCCTTCCGGAATTTCGTAAACGCGCATCCAGAAACATTTTCCTTTTTGTGTAAAGAACATCATGTATTGGTGGTTTGTTGCCACAAACATGTGCTCAAGGAAATCCTGGTCTCTGGTTCCGGCACTTTTTTGACCAACTCCGCCTCTGTTTTGAGTTTTGTATTCCGTAAGGTTTGTACGTTTGATGTAACCTGCATGCGAAATTGTAATGACTACATTTTCATCTGCAATTAAATCTTCAATACTTACATCACCTCCGGAGTATTCAATTTGAGAACGACGTGCATCACCATATTTATCGCGAATTTCGATAAGCTCTTCTTTAATTAAGTCTGTTCTTAAATTAACGTCTGCTAATAAAGCTTTTAAGTGCTCGATTAATTTCATTAATTCGTCAAATTCAGCTCTTAATTTATCTTGTTCCAGACCGGTTAACTGACGTAAACGCATTTCTACGATTGCACGTGCCTGAATGTCAGATAATTTGAATCTTTCGATTAATTTCTCTCTTGCTTCATCTGTGTTTTTCGAACCTCTAATTAACGCAATAACTTCATCAATATTGTCAGAAGCGATAATAAGACCTTCTAAAATGTGCGCTCTTTCTTCTGCTTTGCGTAATTCAAACTGTGTTCTTCTTACTACTACATCATGACGGTGCTCAATAAAGTAGTGAATCATATCTTTTAGATTCAACAACTGAGGACGCCCTTTTACTAATGCAATATTATTTACACTAAAAGATGATTGTAATTGTGTATACTTATATAAGGTATTTAAAACTACGTTTGGCGTAGCATCACGTTTAAGGATGTAAACGATACGCATACCATTTCTGTCAGACTCGTCACGGATATTGGCAATACCGTCAATTTTTTTATCATTAACTAAATCAGCTGTACGTTTAATCATCTCAGCTTTGTTAACCTGATATGGAATTTCAGTAACAATAATACATTCTCTTCCGTCAACTTCTTCAAAACCAACTTTTGCACGCATTACAATACGTCCTCTACCGGTTTTAAAAGCTTCACGAACACCTTCATATCCATATATTATACCACCGGTTGGAAAATCCGGAGCTTTAATATGTGTGATTAATTCATCTACTTCAATATCGTTATTATCAAGATAAGCTAATGTACCATTGATAACTTCTGTTAAATTGTGGGGAGGCATATTAGTTGCCATACCAACCGCAATACCTGTAGCTCCGTTTACTAATAAAGTAGGAACTCTTGTAGGCATTACTTTTGGCTCATATATAGTATCATCAAAGTTTAACTGAAAATCAACTGTTTCTTTTTCAATATCTGCCATAATTTCCTCAGAAATCTTGCGCATTCTAGCCTCCGTATAACGCATTGCTGCGGGGCTGTCTCCATCGACAGAACCAAAGTTACCCTGACCATCAACTAATAAATATCGCAGGCTCCACTCCTGAGCCATGCGAACCATTGCATCATAAACAGAGGTATCACCATGAGGGTGATACTTACCCAGAACCTCTCCCACGATTCTTGCAGACTTTTTGTGGGCAGATCTTGAAGTTACACCTAAATCATACATTCCGTAAAGAACTCTTCGATGCACTGGTTTCAAGCCATCTCTAACATCAGGAAGTGCTCTCGATACAATTACTGACATCGAATAATCGATGTAAGCTGATTTCATTTCATCTTCAATGTTAATAGGAATTAACTTTTCTCCTTCAGACATAAGTTGTTATGTTTAAATAATTATTTAGTTTCAAAGCGTGCCAAGATACGTTTTTTTAAAATTTTTTCAGCTATTTCCTTACACTTATTTAAATGATTTATTAACAACTTTTATTTGGCTTTTGGTTAATAAATTAAGCGTTTTTTAACGCTTTTATTGTTATTTTTTTTGTCAATTAGCTGACAGTAGTTCTCGATGGGTATGGTTTTTGTTTTTAAAACTGTAATTCATTAAATTTACAATACCAATTATATATTATGGATGATAATTTTTCACCAAGAGTAAAAGATGTTATTACGTACAGTAAGGAAGAAGCCCTTCGTTTAGGACACGACTTTATTGGTACTGAACATCTAATGCTGGGCATTTTAAGAGATGGTAACGGAAAAGCTATTCATATACTTAATAACCTGGCAGTCGATTTAGACCATTTACGCAGGAAGGTAGAAATACTGAGTCCCGCCAACCACAGCGTTGAAGTAAATGCCGAAAAGAAAAACCTTCATCTTACCCGACAGGCCGAAAGGGCACTGAAGACCACTTTTCTGGAAGCTAAAGTATTTCAAAGTTCGTCGATTAGCACAGCTCATTTGCTTTTATGTATCTTACGAAATGAAAACGATCCAACAACCAAGCTGTTGAATAAGCTAAAAATAGATTATGACATAGCTAAAGAACAATATTTAAACATGACGCCAAACGAAGAAGAATTCTTAGAAAACTTGCCAAGAAACGAATCGTACAATGACGATTCAGGACAAGATGACAGTCTAAAGGAAAGTAGTTTTAATAATCCAGCCAATAAGTCAAACAAAAAATCTAAGACTCCGGTTTTAGATAATTTTGGGAGAGATTTAACAGAAATGGCTGAAGAAGGAAAACTCGATCCTGTAGTGGGACGCGAAAAAGAAATTGAACGTGTCTCACAAATTTTAAGCCGAAGAAAAAAGAACAACCCGCTTCTTATTGGAGAACCGGGAGTTGGTAAATCTGCTATTGCAGAAGGACTAGCTCTTCGCATCATTCAAAAGAAAGTATCCCGTATTCTTTTTAACAAACGTGTTGTAACATTAGATTTGGCAAGTTTAGTTGCCGGAACTAAATACAGAGGACAATTTGAAGAGAGAATGAAAGCCGTAATGAACGAGCTTGAAAAAAACGACGATATCATTCTTTTTATTGATGAGATCCATACTATTGTAGGAGCCGGAGGAGCAACAGGATCACTTGATGCTTCAAACATGTTCAAACCTGCATTAGCAAGAGGAGAAATCCAATGTATTGGTGCTACTACTCTGGATGAGTACAGACAATATATTGAAAAAGACGGTGCTCTTGAAAGACGTTTTCAAAAAGTAATTGTTGAACCAACTTCTGTTGAGGAAACAATCGCTATTCTGAATAACGTAAAAGACAAATACGAAGATCACCACAACGTAACATATACTCCAGAAGCAATTGAAGCTTGTGTTAAGTTAACAAACAGATATATGTCTGAGCGTTTCTTACCGGACAAAGCTATTGATGCAATGGACGAAGCCGGATCTCGTGTACACATTACCAATATTGATGTTCCAAAACAAATCCTTGATTTAGAACGTCAGCTGGAAGAAGTTCGTGAGCTTAAAAATATGGTTGTTAAAAAACAAAAATATGAAGAAGCTGCTAAACTTCGTGATGATGAAAAACGTATCGAAAAAGATCTTGCATTAGCACAAGAACAATGGGAAGAAGATTCTAAAAACAACAGAATTGAAGTTACAGAAGATAATGTAGCCGATGTTGTGTCGATGATGACCGGAATACCTGTAAACAGAATTGCACAAACAGAAAGCAACAAATTAGCACAGTTACCTGAATTAATTCAGAACAAAGTAATTGGTCAAAATGATGCTGTTCTTAAAATTGCACGTTCTATTCAGCGTAACAGAGCCGGACTTAAAGATCCTAATAAACCAATTGGTTCATTTATCTTCTTAGGTCAGACCGGAGTTGGTAAAACACAATTAGCAAAAGTTTTAGCAAAAGAATTATTCGATTCTGAAGATGCGTTAGTTCGTATCGATATGAGTGAATACATGGAGAAATTTGCTATTTCGCGTTTAGTTGGAGCGCCTCCGGGATATGTTGGTTATGAAGAAGGTGGTCAGTTAACTGAAAAAGTTCGTAGAAAACCATATTGTGTTGTACTTTTAGATGAGATCGAAAAAGCGCATCCGGATGTTTTCAACATGATGCTTCAGGTTTTAGATGACGGATATTTAACAGATAGTTTAGGTCGCAAAATTGACTTTAAAAATACTATTATTATCATGACTTCTAACGTTGGTGCACGCCAGTTGAAAGATTTTGGACAAGGTGTTGGATTTGGAACCGCTGCAAGAACAGCGCAGGCTGATGAAAACTCAAAAAGCATTATCGAAAATGCATTGAAAAAAACTTTTGCTCCGGAATTCTTAAACAGGATTGATGATGTAATTGTCTTTAATGCACTTGAAAAAGGAGATATTGATTTGATTATCGAAATCGAATTGAAAAAACTATATTCCCGTATTGCAGAGTTAGGTTACAAATTAAGCTTAACAGACAAAGCCAAAGCATTTATTGCCGAAAAAGGTTTTGATAAGCAATTTGGAGCAAGACCGCTGAAAAGAGCAATTCAAAAATATGTTGAAGATTTGTTAGCAGAAGAAATCATCACTTCGAAAATACATTCAGGAGATGAAATTATGATGGATTTAAAAGAAGATTCACAAGAACTTTCGGTAGAAATTCATAAAGCCGAAGAGCCGACAAATCAATAAATTAGTCAAAATTTATAACAAAAATAATCTACCCGTTACGTTTTCATAACTTAACGGGTATTTTTTTTGGATAATTTACTATCTTTAGTAAAAGCAAATAGCTATTTTTGGATTCAAATTTTATAACAAAAAAACAAAGTATGCTTCAAAACAAAGTCATTTTAGGCAGCGAAGAATGGTGCTCATTTCCAGAACTTGGAATCCCGACAATAAAGGCTCGTGTAGATTCTGGTGCCAAAACTTCGGCAATGCACGCCATAAACATAGCTCCTTTTATAAAAAATGATGCTAATTGGGTAAAATTTGATATTAACCCGATTCAGAATAACATTAAAACTATTATTCACTGTGAAGCTCCGCTGGTAGACAAACGAATTGTAAAAAGTTCAAGCGGTTACAGAGAACATCGTTATGTTATTCAGACAAATTTAAAAATTGGCGATGCAAAATGGCCGATTGAAATGACTTTGACCAATCGTGACTCAATGGGTTTCAGAATGCTTTTAGGACGTGAAGCCATGAGCGGACGCGTATTGGTTGATCCGGAAGAAAAATATTTACTTGGACAGCCTACCACCGAAGCCTTAAAAGAATTATACCAGAACTCAGAAAAAGCAAGTTCCGGTTTAAGAATTGGTCTTTTAGCCAGTAATCCGGAATTATACAGCAATAAAAGAATCATGGAAGCCGGCGAAATGCGAGGACATGAAATGCATTTTTTGAATATCAAAGAATGTTACATGAAATTGGACGCCAAAACTCCTGAAATTCATTACAGAGGCGGAAAAATCCTGAATCAGTTTGATGCTATTATTCCACGCATCAGACCGAGTATTACTTTTTACGGCTGTGCTTTAACGCGTCAGTTTGAAGCTTTGAAGGTTTTCTGCTTAAATTCTGCTACAGCCATTACACAATCCAGGGATAAATTATATTCATTACAATTACTTCTAAACAGCGGGATTGACATTCCAACAACCGGATTCGCTAATTCTCCGCTGGATACAGACAATCTTATTAAAATGGTGGGCGGTTCACCTCTAATTGTAAAATTATTAGAAGGAACGCAGGGAAAAGGTGTTGTTTTGGCAGAGACTAAAAAAGCTGCAGAAAGTGTTATTAATGCTTTTAAAAGTTTAAATGCCAATATCTTAGTTCAGGAATTTATTAAAGAAGCAAACGGAAAAGATATTCGCTGTTTTGTGATCGATGGAAAAGTGGTTGCCGCCATTCAGCGTGAAGCTATGCCGGGCGAATTTAGAGCCAATATTCATCTTGGTGGAACTGCATCTGTCATTAAAGTAACTTCTGAAGAAAAAAAGATTGCTATAAAAGCCGCAAAAGCAATGGACTTAAAAGTAGCAGGAGTCGATATTATCCGTTCATCAAAAGGACCGTTATTACTTGAAGTTAACTCTTCTCCGGGTCTTGAAGGAATCGAAGGCGCGACAAACAAAGATATTGCCGGAGAAATGATTAAAGCAATCGAAAAAAATTTCAAGCTCAGTTAAGTTCATTTCAGCTTAATCCTATATAAATAATTTAGCAGCTTTGTCAAAGTTTACAACTTTGGCAAAGCTTTTTTATTTAACTTTAAAATAAAAAATATGGATTTTCCTTATTTAGATATTGTTTTGAGAAGTATTGCTGTTTATTTTTTCATGACAATAGCTTTACGCATATTTGGCAAAAAAGAACTTTCGCAGTTAAATACAGCCGATGTAATTCTGATTTTATTAATCAGCAACTCTGTTCAAAATGCAATGGTTGGACCAGATACAAGTCTAATTGGCGGATTGGTCGCCGCTTTTGTTTTGTTTATTATCAATTTTATTATTAAAAAACTAACCCGCAAATACAAAGTTTTTGGCGAGTTGTTGCTTGATAAACCTCAAATCTTAATTCACGACGGAAAGCTGGATTTTAAAGCCCTAAGCAGACTTGATATTTCTGATGAAGAATTAAAAGAGGCCATGAGAGAACACGGAATAGAATTTTTTAAGAACGTAAAACTCGCAATGCTGGAAATTGACGGTACAATAAGTATTATTTCTGAAGATCAAAAAAATTTAAAGCAGACGCATTATAAGCGTCGGCATAATCGAAAAAATCTGCAGAAGTTTTGATTCAAATAAAAAGACCGATTTCAATTTAAAATCGGTCTTTCATATTTCAGGATTTTAATAATTGACTTTTTTTATCGTTTTATTGGTTAAACTAAAATCTTTAAGTCGATGATTTAGATTCGCTAAAACATAATCTTGTTCCTCCGGAAAACGCTCAGCAATGGTTTTATAATACTTCAAAAGTCTTTTATCTTTTACACCGTCTAAAGCTTGTAAAGTAATATGAACAACCCTATTAGCTTCATCATTTAAACCCAAAATAAAAGTATCCAGATAATCAGTCTTATTCTTCAAAAGACCAAGTGAATAATAAGCTTGTACCCGTATTTCAACGTTTTGATGTGAAGCAAACGGAATTAAAAAAGTGCCATAATCAGCACCACTTTCTTTTAACAAATAGGTACAAAAACAAAATGTTTCATTATCGTTTATTTTGACAGCATTTTCATTAATCACATCTAGCCAATCAGCACTTTTATCTTTTACGTACCAAAATACAGTTTGAAAAACGGTTAATAAATCACTTTTTACAAAATCAATCAAATAAGGACGTGCCAGATTATAATCAAATTTGGCAAGCACTTGAAGAATTCTTTTTTGAATTTCCACATTGCTTGCTTTAAACTCTTTGTCTAAAAACGTTAAAGCTTCTAAATCTATTTTCTTCTTACGCAGCATTCCAGACAAACACTCCAATTTAATCTCCTCATCTTCTGTTGAAACATACACTTTTAAAATATGCGACACCGAACCGCCCAATGTGTAATTAAACAAATCGCGATCTTCAGTTCGGCTTTCAGCCGTAATTTCATCAAGCCAGCGCTCGTACCAGTCTAAAAAATTGGATTCGAAAACAAAGTAAGGTTTTTGCCTGTCTAAATCAACTCCTACTACTTTTCCTTTAAATTCTCCATTTAAAACAAGACCATAATAATACGAACAGCCTTGGCTTCCTTAGGCAAAATTCCCGCAAACATTTTACCTAATTCCTCATCAAATTCTTCATCTGAAATATCTTCATTCTCATCAATTTTGCGTGTTAATTCCTTCCAGAATTCATCGCTCATCTTTGGATATATCACACAATTTTTCGCCAGACAGTTTTCAGGATTCATATAAATCAATTCCTCAATATGCTCACCAAAAGGAAATATCCCATATGAAGGTCCAGCAGCAGAATTTTGATAAGATATTCCTCCGTTACCAATATTCATTAAAAATTCTTTGTAACATTCCGGAAGATCAAGATTATATTCTTTTTCGAACTTCAAAATTTCATCAGCTGTAACTGCTTCTCCTATTTCATATTTATGAGAACTTGCACCAAATACTTCAAATTCTTTATCAGCATCTTTTGCTAAAATGAGTTTCTTTTTGATTCTGTTTATTTGATCCAAGTTTTCAGGGTTCATATTTATATTATGATAAAATTTAGCTTTTAAATTACTTCGCTGCTTTATTAGGAATTACAGATTTTCCATAAAATGGTAAAATTAAATCACTATCTGCATATTTGCCATTTAAATCCGATTTAACTGGGCTCTTTACTAATAATGTATTAAATCTTCCTTCAACATCAATATAAATTTTCTTTTTATTTAAAGAATCAGCCGCTTTTAAGCAGTCTTCAACAGCGTACAACAATTCTTTTCTGGATGATTTTTCAATACCTTTCATATCACCTACCTTCACAATAATCAAAATTGTATCGTTTTTTTCTTTTGAAAAATATTTTAATTTATCTGTCTTAATACCTGACAACGTTATGTTTACACATTCTTGTACAAAATAAGAAATAGGATCTGTTTTTTCATTTGGAGTGTCAGTAACTTTAGCCTGATCCTGCAATAAATAAGCCTGTCTCATATCATCCGGTGTAGTGTTACCACAAGAACAAAAAGCGATACCAATAAACATTAAAGCCGCAATTGAAGCAGCAAAACTATTAATTCTTTGCATTTGTATTTTATTTTTTATTAAACAATTTAAGCTCTTGTTGAAATAAGCATCATTTCAATACTGCTCTATTTTTTTTGCAAAGGTCTTGTTACTACACTTTAAAAATATCCCCTAAAAGTTTTTTAATTTTCATTTTAAGACAATTATTGATCTGAACACAAACATAAAAAAAGGCCGATTTCAATTTGAAATCGGCCTTTTTTTATGTTAACAAATGTGATTTACATCCACATTTTACAATAATCTTTTTTAAATAAATACGCTTAGTACAAAATAAACCAAACCAGCTAAAATTGCTGAAATTGGAATAGTAAGGATCCACGCCCAGACTAAACTTACTGTAACACCCCAGCGAACTGCTGATACACGTTTTGTTAATCCAACACCAATAATAGATCCTGTAATAGTATGCGTTGTACTCACCGGAATTTTTAAGTGTTCAGTAAAATAAAGTGTCAGGGCTCCGGCAGTTTCTGCAGCAACACCTTCAAAAGAACTTACTTTTGTGATTTTAGAACCCATTGTTTTCACAATCTTCCATCCACCACTTAAAGTTCCTGCTGCAATTGCAGAATAACATGCTAACGGAATCCAGCTTGGCATTTGTCCTTTAATTCCTAAATCTTCATTAGGTAAAACAACATCCAGCCAGGCATCCATATGCACACCATGATTTGTATTAATATAAACTGCAACAGCTGCTGCAATAATACCCATTACTTTTTGTGAATCATTTCCTCCGTGACCTAAACTAAATGCCGCAGAAGATAACAATTGCATTTTTTTCAAAGCAGCATCTGCCTGATGAAGATTTAAACTACTGAATATCAAACAAAATGCACTTACTGTTAAAATAATAAAAGCAACTAAAAACCATTTTATATTATGACCTTCAAAAGCTACACTCCAAAAGTGAGAGGAAAATCTCGGTTTATCTATCTCAGAATAAGGAACCATTTGAGAATATACAAACCAAACCGTGGCGAT
The DNA here is from genome assembly GCF_001429765.1 of Flavobacterium sp. Root901. Taxonomy (GTDB): domain Bacteria; phylum Bacteroidota; class Bacteroidia; order Flavobacteriales; family Flavobacteriaceae; genus Flavobacterium. The sequence goes on along the minus strand of NZ_LMJB01000006.1, from coordinate 200,864 downwards.
CATTAAAACTATTGTGAATATTTTTGGACCAATACTTTTACGGGAAGCATTTAACAGCCAAATCGAGATTAAGTACGATGCCAAAGCTCCTAATAATGGTGCCAAAACAATAAAAGCAATGATAATAAGAACTCCGGAAGGCATTGCGCCATCTTTTCCAGCCTTATACCAGCTTACAATTTCATACCAGTAATGTGTTGCTCCGTCTTCTCCAACATAACCAGAAAAACCATGAACTGCAATAGCATGCGCAACCGCAGCTCCTGCAAAACCTCCAATTAAAGTATGAGAAGAACTTGAAGGAATCCCTAGCCACCAAGTCAATAAATTCCAGCAGATTGCCGCAATTACTCCGGCAAGAATTACAACCAGGTTAATTTCCATTGTGTGCGCTGTTTTAGCAACAGTATCTGCAACACCAAATCCGAAAACCCAATAAGCCAAAAAGTTAAAAAATGCTGCCCAGACAACCGCCTGAAAAGGTGTCAGAACCTTTGTTGCAACAACAGTCGCTATAGCATTTGCCGCATCATGAAAACCATTGATGTAATCAAAAATTAAGGCTAATACTATAATTAATATAAGTAGCGTCATAAAATTATAACTTCAGAATGAAAAATTGAATTAAGAATGTTTTACAGAAATAGATTCCAGTATGTTCGCAACACTCTTACATTTGTCTGTTGCTGATTCTAAAACAGATAACACTTCTTTATATTTAATAATATTTTTAGCGTCTGTTTCGTTTTCAAAAATTTCAAAAACTGCTTTGTTATATACATTATCAGATTTGTTTTCCAGTTTGTTAATTCTGGCACAAGCATCCTTAATGATTTTAAAATTCTGTAGATTTCTTAATTCTTTAACTGCGCTGTCAATATTCTGACAAGCTTCAAGATTGATTTCAGTCATTTTTCTGATAGATTTTGTAATCTTATCAACCTGATACAATCTCATACGGCTTGCCGCACCGTGAAGGTAATCGGCAACGTTATCAATAGAAGTAATTAATGTATGGATATCCTCTCTGTCAAATGGAGTGATAAAGTTTCTGCTTAACTCTAAATTGGTCTGACGTGTAATGTCTTCTCCTTTTTGTTCTAATTCGTCAATTTTTTGAAAAAGAATTTCTCTTTCTTTCAATGGAAGGTTTACAGCTTCGTGTAAGTTAGAAGCTAATTCAATTAAATTGCTTGAAGCCTCTTCAAAAAGTGGAAAGAATTTCTTGTCTTTCGGCACTAAAAATTGGAAAATACTGTTTATTGACATTTTTATATTTTTGATAGTGCAAAATTACTTCAATAATATTTTACAATGTTAAGCCATTGTTAACAAATCGTTTTCTATTTGGAAACTCTTTAGGAACAAAACTGTATTTTCAATATCTATATGTAAAATTCTGTCTTCTTTAACCAATGGAACGACTTCTCTGTAACTGCTGAGGAACATTTCGATAAAATCACTTGATTTTAAAGGCTCCCTGTAAGCAATTGCCTGTGAAGCATTCAGTAATTCGATTGCTAAAATACGCTCTAAATTGTCTAAAATTCGTAAGGCTTTTGTTGCTCCGTTAGCTCCCATACTTACATGGTCTTCCTGACCATTGCTGGAAACAATACTGTCAATACTTGACGGAGTTGCCAGCTGCTTGTTCTGGCTTGCAATACTTGCTGCGGTGTATTGCGGAATCATAAAACCGGAATTCAATCCCGGATTATCTACTAAAAAAGCAGGAAGATTACGTAACCCTGAAATTAACTGGTAGGTTCTTCTTTCAGAAATACTTCCTAATTCTGCCAGCGCAATTGCCATAAAATCTAAAGCCAGTGCTAAAGGCTGACCGTGAAAATTTCCACCGGAAATAATCTGATCCGCCTCAATAAATATATTTGGATTATCTGTAACGGAGTTGATTTCCGTTTTAAATACTTTTCTAACATAATCAATCGCATCTTTTGAAGCACCGTGAACCTGCGGCATGCAGCGAAAAGAATAAGGATCCTGAACATGTTTCTTTTCCTGAACGATAATTTCGCTTCCGTCCAAAAATTCTGTTATGCGCTGCGCTGTTACAATCTGGCCCTTATGCGGACGTATATAATGTATCAATTCGTTAAACGGCTCAATTCTTCCGTCAAAAGCTTCTAACGAAATTGTTCCGATTAAATCTGCCAGATATGAATATTTATAAGCTTTAATTAAAATGTGTGCTCCGTAAGCACTCATAAACTGTGTTCCGTTTAATAATGCCAAACCTTCTTTTGACTGTAAAACAATCGGCTGCCAGTTGAAATGTTTTAAAACTTCGGCCGCAGCCACTTTTTTACCTTCAAAATAAACTTCGCCTTCTCCTATTAAAGGAAGAGATAAATGAGCCAGAGGTGCTAAATCTCCCGAAGCTCCAAGTGAACCTTGTGTATAAATTACAGGCAGAATATCGTTATTATAAAAATCTGCCAAACGCTGCAGTGTAATTAACTGAATACCGGAATGTCCGTAGCTTAAAGATTGGATTTTAAGCAGCAGCATCATTTTTACAATTTCGGACGGAACTTCTTCTCCTGTTCCGCAAGCATGAGATTTAACTAAATTTTCCTGAAGTTTTGATAAGTTTTCATTGGAGATTTTTACACTATATAAAGATCCAAAACCGGTATTAATTCCATAAATAGGCGCAGTATGCGATGCCATTTTTTTATCTAAATAATCACGGCATTTTTGAACATTGACCTTTGCCTCTTCAGACAGCTCAAGCATTTTATCATTTGCTAAAATCTCGTGCAGTGTTTCTAAAGTTATGGTTTCAGTACTAATATAATGGATTTCTCTCATGACATTTTTAAATTTAAGATGTCAAAATTCAACAAATCAATATTAAAAAGCAACATTTTATCACAATAATTAAAATTTGAACAGAACAGATTTAACCATTTTAATTATTTCACAATAATAATCATACAAAACAAAGCTGTAATTCAGGAGGTTTTTAACTTAAAATCACATAATTTCATATCAAAAAAGATGCTCAGCTTTGGTTTATTTCTTAAAATCGCACCTTGAAATCTGTCAAAACGGCAACTTAACATATCTAATTTTAACAAATGCTCAATATTGAAATCTAAGGATTTGAATTATTAAAATATTCGCAAAAAGGCTTTTTAGGTTTTTAACTTTTATAAAAAGCTGTAATTTTGAAAAATCAAAAATGAAAAGTAACAGCATAAAATATCAATCTGCAATTATTACAGCTCAAACAGAAGCTGCAATTGCTGTTACCACAATTTCTACTACAACTACAACTACCCCTTAGGGGTATACATTTTTACATATAATCCAGATTATCTATACTTTTTTCTTAAAAGAAGAAAGGTATTGGATACATGAAAAACATTTACAAAAAGAAAAAGAAGACACAGTTTTTCAGTTTCAGTTCATAGTTGATAACCTTTGAACTTTGTTACTCAAAATCTTTGCACCTTATTAAAAAATATCAAAAATGAAAGTATTAAAATTTGGCGGAACTTCGGTTGCCAATGCTCAAAATATAAAACTCGTTCTCGAAATTGTTAATCAAAAAGCCAAAAGCGACAAACTGGTTGTTGTAGTTTCTGCACTTAGCAAAGTAACAGATTTACTGCAGTCTGCAGCAGCAAAAGCAGCGGCAAACGACGAAGGTTTTAGGGAAATTGTTGCTGAAATAGAGAAAAAACACCTTGACACTCTTAAAGAACTTATTCCGGTAAGCGAGCAAAGCAGTTTGTTAAGCCATGTAAAAAGAATCATCAATCATTTAGAAACTTTATTAGACGGCTGTTTCCTTTTAGGCGAATTATCTCCAAGAACTGCTGATACTATTTTAAGTTTTGGAGAATTGCTTTCGTCTTATATTATTGCGCAGGCTTTTCAGCAAACTGATAAAGAAGCTCTTTACAAAGACAGTCGTGAATTAATTAAAACAGATCATAACTACGGAAAAGCGGCGGTAAACTTTGAAATTTCTAATAATTTAATTCAGGAATATTTTGGGCAGAATGAATCTAGGATTAATATTTTACCCGGATTTATTGCACAGACTCTTGACGGAATCACGACAACTCTCGGCCGCGGCGGATCTGATTATACAGCGGCAATTATCGCCGGAGCAATTGATGCCGAACAACTTGAAATCTGGACTGATGTAAACGGAATGTTTACGGCAAACCCGAAAATCGTAAAACAAGCACAGCCAATTGCGAATATTTCGTACCAGGAGGCAATGGAATTGTCTCATTTTGGTGCTAAAGTTTTGTATCCGCCTACGATTCAGCCGGTTTTAAGAAAAAATATTCCGATTTTAATTAAAAATACTTTTGAACCGGAAGCTGAAGGCACTTTAATTTCTGATCATGTTGTAACAAAAGATACAGTCGTAAAAGGAATCAGCCATATTAATAATATTTCGCTTGTTACTCTTGAAGGTCCGGGAATGATTGGTGTTGCGGGTTCTTCCCGACGTTTGTTTGAAGTATTGTCTCAGGAAAAAATCAATGTAATTTTTATTACTCAGGCTTCTTCGGAACATTCTATTTGTATCGGAATTTTAAATTCTGATGCTGATAACGCCGAAGCTGCGATTAACAGGGCTTTTGAAATCGAAATTGCACAAAACAAAATCGATCCTTGTTATGTAGAAAAAGACCTTTGCATTATTGCTTTGGTGGGCGAAAACATGAAAAACCATCAGGGTTTGAGCGGAAGAATGTTCAGCACTTTAGGAAAAAACAACGTGAATATCCGTGCCATTGCGCAAGGTGCTTCTGAACGTAATATTTCGACTGTAATAAACGAAAGAGACGTTAAAAAAGCACTGAATACGCTGCACGAGAATTTCTTTGAAGAAAATACTAAACAGCTCAATTTATTTGTGATGGGAGTTGGAAATGTAGGCGAAAAATTCATCGAGCAGATTCACAACCAAAAGAAATTCTTAAAAGAGGTTTTAAAAATTAATGTTCGCGTAATTGCTTTGTCCAATTCAAGAAAAATGCTTTTTGATGAAGATGGAATTTCCTTAAAAGACTGGCAGTCGACTTTAGATAAAGGAGAAGCTGCAATTGCAACAGAATTTATCGCCCGGGCCAAAGAACTGAATTTACGCAACAGCATTTTTGTAGATATCACAGCAAATGCAAGCGTTTCTGATATGTACGAGAAATTCCTAAAAGAAAGTATTGCCGTTGTAACCTGCAACAAAATTGCCTGTTCTTCTGCTTACGACAATTATAAAAAATTAAAAAGCTTATCACGCCAATATAATGCGCCGTTTTTGTTTGAAACAAATGTTGGTGCAGGATTACCAATTATTGATACCGTAAAAAACTTAATCGCATCCGGTGATAAAGTGCATAAAATTCAGGCAGTTTTATCTGGAAGTTTAAACTTTATTTTCAACAATTTTGATGAAAACAATTCTTTCCACGATGTGGTAAAAGAAGCCGGAGTTCAGGGTTTTACTGAACCGGATCCAAAAATTGACCTTAGCGGAATCGACGTGGCCCGTAAAATCCTGATTTTAATTCGCGAAAGCGGTTACGAAATGGATATTGATGCCATTGCAAATGAATCGTTTTTACCGGCAGAATGTCTGGAAACAACAAACAACGAAGATTTCTTTGCCTCTTTAATCAAACATGCATCGCATTTTGAAAACATTTATAAAGAAGCTTTAGCCAAAGATTCAAGATTAAAATACGTAGCACAATTCGAGAACGGAAAAGCTAGCGTTGGTCTTCAGTTTATTCCAAAAGATCATCCGTTTTACAATTTGGAAGGAAAAGACAATATCGTGCTTTTCTACACCGATCGTTACGTAGATCAGCCTTTATTAATAAAAGGTGCCGGAGCCGGTGCAGCAGTTACAGCTTCAGGAATTTTTGCAGATGTAATTCGAATAGGTAATATATAAAGGTGCTAAGGTTCTAAGATGCTAAGGGTCTGAGTTTTTTTCAAAACAACCTTAGCATCTTAGAATCTCAAAACCTTAGAAACTTAAAAACAATAAGTTGCAAAGAAACCTTAGAATCTTAGCATCTTAGAACCTCAGAACCTTAAAAATGGAAATAAAATTATTCTGTCCCGCTACAATCGCAAATCTTTCGTGCGGATTTGACGTACTTGGACTTTGCTTAGACAATGCGGGTGACGAAATGATCGTTCGGAAATCAGATCAAAAAGGAGTACGGATTACTAAAATCGTGGGTGCCGATTTACCGCTTGAAACGGAGAAAAATGTTTCGGGTGTTGCAGCTTTGGCGATGTTGGCAACTTTAGACGAGTTGGATTTTGGATTTGAAATCGAAATTTATAAAAACATCAAAGCCGGAAGCGGTATCGGAAGCAGTGCGGCAAGTTCTGCCGGAGCGGTTTTCGGAATTAATGAATTATTAGGAAGACCGTATTCGCGAAAAGATTTGGTACAGTTTGCCATGCAGGGCGAAAAATTAGCCAGCGGAAACGCTCACGCAGACAACGTTGCTCCTGCCCTTTTAGGCGGTTTTACGTTGGTAAGAAGTTATGCTCCACTGGACATTATCAGAATCGATAGTCCGGAAGAATTGTTTGCTACGGTGGTTCATCCTCAAATTGAGTTAAAAACTTCTGACGCGCGTTCGGTTTTAAAACAAACGGTTTCCCTAAAAAGCGCCATTATGCAATGGGGAAATGTAGGCGGATTGATTGCTGGTCTTTACACCAAAGATTACGATTTGATTGGCCGTTCGCTTCACGATGAAATCGTAGAACCTTTAAGAAGTGTTTTAATTCCGGGATTTGACCAAATCAAGCAAACGGCTTTAGAAAATGGTGCTTTAGGTTCTGGAATTTCAGGTTCTGGTCCGTCGATTTTTGCTTTAAGCAAAGGAAAAGAAACAGCCGACCAAATCGCCAAAGCCATGAGCGATGTATACGAAAAAATGAATTTACCATATGAAATTCACGTTTCGAAGATTAATCCGGATGGGGTAAGAATTTTGTAATTTCTTGAATTATGGATGAAATAACAAAAGAAGAGCAAATTGAAAATTGGTTAAAAATTGGTTTCAGCCAGCCAGAAGAAAGAATTTCTGAAATATTTTATTTCGATAAAAGGGACAATCAATTTTTCTCGATTCTTGTTTCTGATTATTTTCATTTTGATGATGATTATAATATTCCTAAAAATGCTGTTTCAACCTATTCTAAAGATATTTTAGTAGTGTTAGCAGAAAGAATGAAACGAATTGAAAATGATGACAAATCAATTATTTCATTAAGCAGAGCCAAAAAAGATGAAAATCTTACGGATGAATATTTAAATCAAAAAATAGAAACATTCTTAAATTTAAATTCAATAGAGATAGCAACTGCAACCATTTGGGAAGTCGATGAAATTGGAAGTGTTACTATTAACTTGATGGATGATGAATCAGAAGCTAACGTAGGTAAACAAAAAAGTTGGTGGGAATTTTGGAAATGATTCACACTATCTAGATAATTTTTGATAAAAAAATAAATAAAAACTATAAAGTTTGTCAGGCCGAGCGACGTCGAAGCCCACGCAAAGCATTAACATACAGTTTGTCATTTCGACGGAGGAGAAATCTCCGCGAGAAACTCGACAAAGATTGGAGATTTTCTGTACGGAGCTACTTGCGGAGATTTCTCCTCCGTCGAAATGACAAAGATTGCCGAATTACTGTGAGGAATCACGAGTGCGATTTCTCCTTACGTCGAAATGACAAAAAATGCGCTTAAATAATTATTGAAATAAAAATAGTACCGCAAAGCTTTGCGTTCTCTGCGTTTTCAAAAGAAACAAATCCTTTGCGCTCTTTGCGGTTAAACAAAAAACAACCATTAAATTTTAGACAAAGAATGAAAATCTAAAATCTAAAATCAAAAATCTAAAATAATGAATTACTACAGTTTAAACCATAATGCCCCAAAAGTTTCTTTTCAGGAAGCTGTAATACAAGGATTAGCGAGTGACAAAGGATTATATTTCCCGGAAAATATTACACCTCTTGATCCTTCATTTTTTGATAAAATCGAAAGTTTAAGCCACGAAGAAATGGCGTATGAAGCAATTAAACAATTTGTGGGCGATGAAATTCCGGAAGCAAAATTGAAAGAAATCATTGCTGATACTTTGGTTTTTGATTTTCCGGTGGTGAGAGTCGAAGACGGAATTTATTCGCTAGAATTATTTCACGGCCCTACAATGGCGTTTAAAGACGTTGGAGCGCGATTTATGTCACGTTGTCTGGGTTATTTCAATAAAGATAAAAAAGACGCTAAAAATACCGTTTTAGTTGCAACTTCCGGCGATACAGGCGGAGCAGTTGCAAGCGGATTTTTAGGTGTTGACGGTGTTGATGTTGTGATTTTATATCCGTCTGGAAAAGTGAGTGATATTCAGGAAAAACAATTGACGACTTTAGGGCAGAATATTAAAGCTCTTGAAGTTGACGGTGTTTTTGATGATTGTCAGGATATGGTGAAAAAAGCATTTTTGGATGAAACTTTAGCGCATAAGAACCTGACTTCGGCGAATTCTATTAATATTGCGCGTTGGTTACCACAAATGTTTTATTTCTTCTTTGCTTACAAAGCATTGAAAAACCAAAACAAACCATTGGTTTTCTCTTGCCCAAGCGGAAACTTCGGGAATATCTGCGCCGGAATTATGGCAAAGAGATTAGGTTTACCAATTGAACATTTCGTGGCTTCTACAAACGTAAACGACACAGTGCCAAGATTCTTAGCAAACGGAAAATACGACCCGAAACCTTCTAAAGCAACGATTTCTAACGCAATGGATGTTGGAAACCCAAGTAACTTTATCAGGATTCAGGAATTATACAATAATGATTTAAAGGCTTTTGAAAAAGATTTCTCTTCTTATAGCTATACCGATGAAGAAACGCTGGAAGCTCTAAAGAAAATTTATAACACCGACGGTTACATCGCAGAACCTCACGGCGCGGTTGGGTATTTAGGTCTCAAAAAAGAACTTGAAAAATATCCTAACGCCATTGGTATTTTCTTAGAAACCGCTCACCCAATTAAATTCTTAGATGTTGTTGAACCAGCGCTGGGAATTACGCTTCCGATTCCGGCACAGATTGAGAGTGTTATTAATGAGGAGAAAGTTAGTGTGAAGATTGGGAGTTATGAGGAGTTGAAGGCTTTTTTGGGCTGATATTAATTTCTAAATAAAATTCTATAAGCTGCAAATTTCAAGATTTTCTTCTTGTGATCTTGTAGCTTTTTTTATTTATTAATTTTATTACATTTAGGGAAATTTATAAGTTGATGAATTAGGATCAATATTTATAAATTTGATTAAAACGATATAAAATGAATTTAAAAGACCTGGCTGAAGACTTAATTTTTATAGAAAAGATTGATTCTATAGATCCATTAATGTTTCATGAAATAGCAAATAATACGGAATGGGATGATTCAATGGCTGCAAGAAAAACAGCTAGTTATGGGAAACCATATAATTATAACAATATGACATATGCTGAAAAGAAGTTTCCTGCATATATATCTGAATTGGCTAAAATAGTAGAAGAACGTATTTACTTTGATCCAAATAATTGTTTAATAAATTATTACTACAAAAGCGATTCTAAAATGGGCTTCCATTCTGATCAAATAGATATTCTATATGAAAATACCGGAATTGCAATTTTTTCGCTTGGTTCAAATCGTATAATGAAATTCAAAAACAAAAAAGACAAATCTATTTCTTTTGAAGTGGAACTTCAGTCGCAAAGTTTAATATACATGACTCAAAATTTTCAAAATGACTGGCTGCATGCAATTTTATCTTCATCTCAGGAAAATAACGAAAGAATAAGTATAACCTTTAGAAAAATAAAAGGCTAATTTATAAATTCTAATTTCAATTCTACCTACTGATCCTCATACTGTTGTGAGTACATCGTTGGTGAATATAAAGATTGCTTGATTTTTATAATTTTAAAAAGAGCCACAAGCGAGAATTAATCTTCAGATTCCTACTCAAATTGAGAGTGTTATTAATGAGGAGAAAGTTAGTGTAAAGATTGGGACTTATGAGGAGTTGAAGGCTTTCTTGGGGTAAATTATTTTTATAATATAAAAACGATTGGGATTTATTTCAGTCGTTTTTTATTCAATTATTTTTTCTTAAATATTTTTTAGATTTCTTTTCTTCTAAAAAACATTTTTTCTCCATCAAGTCTAAAAGTATAGTAAGAAAAAAAACTATTTATTTGAAAAGCAAAGAAAAAAAACGAATCAAACCTTCGCCTATCTAACCAAATAGAGGTGTAAATGCGGAAGGTTTGTTTCGCATATAAATGAGTTAGAGCTAATAAAAAACAAAAATATGAGCAAAGATAAAATTACTGAAGACTTAGAAAAAATACCAATGATGGAACCCGAAGCAATATTATCAACTTTAGACGGTATACCCTTACCACCAGCAATAAAAAAAAATCTTTGGAAATCATTAGGAAGACTAATAACGGGGCTAGTTGATATACCTGTAGCCTTTTTAGAATCTAAAACCGAAAGTATAAAAGGAGAGACTATAGCTTTAAATATATTCAGACAAAAAATTATTGAAAAAGCTTCTGATGATTTTATAGAAGATACTGAATTAATGAACCGTGCTGTAAACTATTATGGTTCAAAAGTTTTAAGGGAACAATTAAACAGAGAGAAGGTATTTGATAAGACAATAGAAGATTTAAAATTAAATACACCAAATGAAGACACTGACAAAGAAATTGATGATGACTGGTTAGTAAATTTCTCAAGGATAGTAGAAACTAAATCAAATGAAGATGTTCAATTAGCACTTTCAAAAATATTGTCTGGAGAAATAAAACAACCTGGTAGTTTTGGATTAAAGACATTACAGACTCTTGCTATACTTGACCAAGAAACTGCCAAAATTTTTGAAAAATTTTGTAGACTAAGTTACCAGAATTTGTCATTACCAGAATCACCATTACTTGTACATGGGCCTTTTAAAAGTCCTGCAAGTAATTCATTACGAGAATTCGATTTAAGCTATAAAGAAATATTAGAGCTACAAGATTCAGGTCTAGTACAAAATGAAATAGGAGTTCAAATAAACTTTTCCCAAGCATTTTTCAATTTGCCATTTACATTAGGTAAACAAGTTTATAAAATTACACCTCAATATGATTCTGTAAAAATTGAAAAGCAAGTAAACTGTACCTGTTTTACCAAAGTTGGAATGGAATTAAGAAGAGTAATGGATTATAGTTTTGATGCCAAGTTTAATGAAAAATTTATGGAATGGGTAAAAGAAGAGTTTAAAATTGAATAATTACTTGCCCTAACAGCCGCTTGGCAAGATTAATTTTTGGCATTAATGGAAAAATTACGCATCTTTATTCTCAAACCTCGCCACAAGATAGAACAATAGCAGTAAATTAAAAACCGACACAGAGCAAGAACAATGACAAATGAAGAATTGAATTTAGAAAATAGAAAAATAAATCAAGAGAATTTTAGAAACTTACATAGTTTGCAATACGATAGAATTGGAAAATTAGAAAGTCAAGAAAATTATATAAGTTCATTTGTAACTGGATTGAGTACAATTACAATCGCATTTTCTTTCATAAGTGAAACCTTTGACTCCAAATTGAAATATATAGTTTTACCTTTAATTTTTAGTGTTGCAAACATAATTGCAATTCTATACATTCAAAAAACAAGAAGTTTTATTAAATTACATCAAAGTAGAGCAAAGAAATTGCGTGAAACTTTTGCTGAGAATTTTCAAGCCCTGTATGAGGAAATCAAAAAGCCAGATAGTAATAAAGATATTTTTAACCGAACTAATTATATGTCGGCTTTGCATTTAGTAATTGCAATTATTGGATTTTCAATAATCTATTATTTTAACTTTAAAAATTAGAATTTGGAAAGAGGAACAATTTTACAAGCAACGCATCGAGCTTTAACACAAGGTTTTCATTACATAGTATATTTTGAAGGAAATCCCGACCAAGATTTTATAGGTGGAATGATTACACATTATAATGGGAATGGAAATGTCCCTATGCAACCAGAATATTTTGAGATAAACGATAAGAATGATAAAGCTTTTAAAGTTACTTATGATAATTCTTTTTTAGTAGTTGGAAAATTTATTAAACCTTCCCAATGGGGTCCATATTCAAAAGTGGGAAAACTCTCCGAAGAGGGAATTCAATTTTTAGAGAATATTATTGGTAATTTACCTTTCGAACCATTTGCTTATTATTATAAGAGAAATCAAAAGTAACCACCTGTCCCCCCTGCTGGCGCGGGCTTCTCGCTCGTGAACACAAAGAAATTTAAAAACCAATTGGAGCGTGCACATGCGGGACTCTCGCGTTAGCAATCGAACCAGATAAGAATAAAAAAGAGACCTCATCAAGGTCTCTTTTCAATTTAATAATATCTTCAAAAAACGAATTATTTCCCGTTTAATAACTTCTCCAAATAATTCACTTTATCTTTTTCAGCTTGCACCAAACGTTCGTAAAGTTCAACAACTTTATCTAAAGGATTAAAAGTGCAATTATAATTAAGTCCGGCATTTACAATACCATTATCGTGATAAGTATTTCCAATAATATTTAAAACCGCTTCTTCTGAAAAGTTCCTAATAGCTTCAACAGAAACATCAAGAGCTTTTGCAATCTCTATAAGTTTTTGTTCGTCTACCGTTTCGCTGTTTTCAAGAACAGAAACTGCCTGCTGGCTCATTCCTAAAGCCTGCGCCAGTGCTTCCTGTTTCATATCTTTAAGCTCTCTGATACGGCTTATATTTCTGCCGATATGTTTTGGTTTTGTTGCTGTACTCATATTTCAAAGATATTTAAAATTCTGAAACGAAAATAGGTTTTGGTAAAAAACAAGATTTTTTTGCAAGATACGCTTTTCAAAATTCATATAAATTATCTTTCTCTAAGGCTTTCTTTTCAAATTTGAATAAGTTTATTATGTTTGATTTAAAAAACAATAAAACTCAATATGGGCACAAACATTGTTCTGGTCTTTTTAGCATTAATTATTATTTTTCTTCTCATATATCCAAAAATTCAATCCTGGATTGATTATTATAAAGAACAAAGAGCAATAGAATTTAAACAAAAAACAGGTCTTGATTTCTGGTCAATGTACAGATTATCAGCTCCAAAACCTTACTTAGAAAATTTGATATTCAAATCTGCTGTTTTTTATTTTGATGAAGATAATTTATACCGAATAAAACCAAATGAACCTTTGATTAAATATCCTCTTTCAACAATTACCGAAGCCAGGAGGACTATGATTATGATTAATAACAGAAGAGTTTGGAAAATAATAATAAACCAATCGGGTCAGCAAAGAATATATAAGTTGAGAGCTTACAAAAACTTTAGCCTTTTCTTAGAGAAAGTAAGCGAAAATCCAAATGCAATTGTAGATGATAGATATATTTGGGGAATATTTGAGTGATTAAAAATCAATAGTTTAAAACATTACAAATGGCAATCTGGCAATATCTCTTAATCGTTGTTCCAAAAAATTCAATCGATAAGAATTACAATATTTTTGAAACTAATAAAACTGAATTTTTGCCAGATACTGATTCATTCTGGAAAAACTTTGGTGGCAGTATTACTGCTATTATTTCAGAATTGGATCTAATTCTTCCAAAAGCTGATTGGGGTAACGAAACTTATTTAAACTGGAAAGGCAATGGCAATAATAACGAAGATAATGATGCCTGTATTTACTTAACAGATGATGCAACTCAAATAAAAGAATTTCAATTCAGAATTGATTTGAGAAAAGCATCCAATGTTACAAATGTTCTTAAATCAATTTTAGAACTTTGCAAAAGATATGATCTTGTACTAATTGATTTAAAAGGAGAAATTTTTGAACCTGAATTAAAAGATATTGTAAATAGTCTAAGAACATCAAATGCTTTCAGCTTTATTACTGATCCTATAAATTTTTTTGAAAATTTAGACCCTGAAAAATAATCGATTTATTAAACTAAAACTTTACTTCCTCGTTCCCAACAAATACAAAATCTTAGTTGACCCAGATTTTACTCTTCCAATTTCCCAGTTAAAATTTGCTGCATTGTTTAAATTAGCAACCAGAGCATTCATTTCGTCTACAGAATACGTTCGTAAAGAAGAAACCACGCCATCCCACAAAATCAAAATGGGCACAATCGGAATCAGGTATGTAAAAATAATCCGTCCGATATGAAACGGTTTTATAAACGGTGTGGTCAGTAAAACTGTGATCGGTGAAAAAATCATCGCCAAAATACTCTGAAAGCTTCTCTCCTGCCCTTCAAAAATCGCGATGGAACTATTGGTATCAATTGCATTCTGCAGAATCTGCTGTGCATCTTTGGGTCTAAAATGATGCAGGGATAAAAACTGAGTCCGGAGTCCGTTTAGGTTTTCGGGAACATTTCTGGCGTCAACTCTGGTTTTTATAAATTCGAAATTATCGGCTTGTTTATGAGTGTGTTCAAACGCCGGAATATTCGGAAAATAATCCGTCAGCAGAATTTTTAATTTGGGTTTTTCTTTTCGTAATTCTTTATTCAGCCAGATTAATCCTCCTCCTCCTCCAGAGCCTAGATCTATTATCTGATTGGTGTTGGTTTCTCTTAACCCTTTATCTATAATTGGCACAATTCCTTTATACATTGGAGTTTTATTAGAAAGGAATTGAAGAAAATCGGTCATATAATTTCTTAGGAAACCGGGTAACCAATTTTGATCTTCAAATTCGAACAAATGAATTCTTGCCATATTTTTTTTGTTTTCAGACAATCACAAATTTCAATAATTTTTCAGTTATTTCCTTGCATTAATTTAAAATAAAAAAATCATTTTCAACTGTCTCCCGCATTAGTCTGAAATTCTGTTCTAATTCTGTTTCGCTTTAGTCAAAAAAACTCCGAAAATTGCTCAAGCCATTTCTTAATATCCTAATTTTGTCGTTCCGGCTAAAGCAGGATACTATTTATACATTCTTATAAAAAATATGATTACAAAAGCATTACCCGAAGATATTCTGGCCTTAACAGCCTTAATTAATTCTGCTTACAGAGGAGAATCTTCAAAACAAGGCTGGACAACAGAAGCCAATCTTCTGGAAGGAAAAAGAACCAATGAAGCCGAATTGACGGAAATCATTACTAATCCGAAAAATACGATTCTGAAGTTTACGGAAAATGATACAATTATCGGTTCAGTATTACTTGCAGCAAAAGAACATCAATTGTATTTAGGAATGCTTACGGTTTCTCCTGAACTCCAAAACAGCGGAATCGGAAAAAAAATGCTGGCCGAAGCCGAAGTTTTTGCAAAATCTTTGGGATTGACTTCGATTGTGATGACGGTAATTTCGGTTCGTGAAGAATTGATTGCCTGGTACAAACGCCACGGTTACGCAGATACAGGCGAAAGAGAAGCTTTTCCTCAAAGCGAAATTCATGTTACAATTGCTGAAGAACCGCTCGAGTTTATTTATATGGAAAAGAAGCTTTAGTTTTATTGTTTCAGGTTTCAGGTTTCAGGTTTCAGGTTTCAGGTTTCAGGTTTCAGGTTTCAGGTTTCAGGTTTCAGGTTTCAGGTTTCAGGTTTCAGGTTTTTTCAGGTTTCATGTTTCAGGTTTCAGGTTTCAGGTTTCAGGTTTCAGGTTTAACCTAAAAGTTTCCACAAAGTTTGTCATTTGGACGAAGGAGAAATCCCGGCGGCAATATTCTACAAAATTAAAAACTTTGTAGAGTTACTTGTGGAGATTTATCCTTTCGAAATGACAAAAATGAGACTAAAAATAAAAAATCATTTTAATCATTTTAATCCTTTTAATCTGTGGCCAAAAACCTTTTAACCCTTTGGCGCTATGCCAATTTAAACCTTCCCTAAAGAACCAGTTCTTCAAACAATCTCTGAATCGTTTTTTCTAAATCCTGACACAAACCCGGATGAGGTCTTGATGTTTGAATCGCAGAACTTCTAATTGCCGTTAACCATCGAAAACGTTCCGGAATTTCAAATTCTGCAATTGGTCCGCCGTCTTTGGCTCCGTTTGCGATTTTCTCCAATGAAGTTAAATTGCATTCTAACTGTTCGATATCAAAATCAGCAGAAAGTGCTTGTATTCTCTCTTTATTAAGATGAAAAAGTACTTTTATAAACTTGGCTTTTTTGCAAAACAAAATGATTCCGATATTCAGGAATTCTTCGCGCTCTACCCTTGGCACAACACGAATCACAGCATATTCGTATAATTGATTATCTTGCATTGTGAGCCTGATTTACAAATATTTCTGAATTCTCTAATCTTGTCTTTAAAAACTGCAGATAAACGTTACGCAAACCTTCCGGTGTTTCATCTGCATCTTCCCACTGCAGCCAGTCCAGCGGAATCGTATTTACAATTTCTTCTAAAATCTGCGGTGTTAAGATGGCTTTAAACTCAGCATCGACTTCTTTTAAAAGTGAAGCCTGCGGCAGTAAAACGTGATCTTTTATCAATGCAAACGGACTTTTGGCATGCTGCTCCCAATTGTTCCAGGAATGATGAAAATACAAACATGCACCGTGATCAATCAGCCATAGTTCTTTATGCCAGATCAGCATATTGGTATTTTTGAAAGTTCTGTCAACGTTGGTGATATAAGCATCGAGCCAGACAATCTGCGAAGCTAATTTGGCCTCAACAGTTGTAACAGCCGGATCGAAAGTAATAGCGCCCGAAAGAAAATGAAGTGCCAGATTTAATCCCTGACTTCCCTGCAGTAAATCCTGAATTTCTTCGTCAGCTTCGGTTCTTCCAAAAGCTTCGTCGAGATTGGCAAAAACTAATTCAGGCAATTGTAATTTTAAAGCTTTTGCGATTTGTCCGCCAACTAATTCGGCTATAAGTGCTTTTACGCCGTGACCGGCTCCTCTAAATTTTAATACGTATTTAAAATCGTCATCGGCTTCTGCTAAAGCGGGTAAAGAACCGCCTTCACGCAGCGGCGTTATATAACGCATGACGTTTACCGTTCTGAGATCGAAGTTGTTTTTCATATTACAAACTTACAATTTTTTGATTTTAGATTTTAGAGGGCAGATTTTAGATTTTTTTCTAACCGCAAACGCAAAGATTGACGCTAAGAATTAATTCTGATATGGAAATAGCTCGCAAAGTCGCGGAGGCGCAAAGTTTTTGTTTCACGCAGATTTAAAAAGATTTAAGCTGATGCTGCAGATTATTTATTCTCATTTTTTGTCCTCCTGAGCAAAGTCGAAGGATCGCATAGTTATTCCTCAAAGCATGCCGACTTCTTTGCGGAGCTACTCGTGACTCTTCGACTTCGCTCAGAGTGACAAACTATACAAAAATTATCTAATTATCAAATTGACAAATTATCAAATTGACAAATTATCTAATTCAAGAAAAGCCTTTCCTAAATACTTAATAATAGTTGAAGCCGTAAAAGATTCATAACCAAATTTTGGCAGCGCTAAATCGGCTGTTAATCCGTGGAGGTAAACGCCAAGTTTAGAAGCATATTTGGGTTCGTAACCCTGCGCTAAAAGGCTTGTCAGGATTCCGGTTAAAACATCACCGCTTCCGGCAGTTGCGAGTGCTGCGTTTCCGGTTGTGTTTTCGTAGACGGAAGTTCTGTTGATGATAAATGTTGGCGCGCCTTTCATGACAATTATGACTTTATATTTCTCTGAAAAAGCAATTGTTTTTTGGAATTTCTCCGATTCTGAATTCCATTTTCCGATTAATCGTTCCAGTTCTTTTGGATGAGGTGTGAGGATTGTATCTTCGGGTATCAATTCCAGCCATGATAAATTTTCTGAAATGATGTTTAAGGCATCTGCATCAAGAACTAAAGGTGCTTTATTTACTCTTAAAAATTCAAATAAAGCTTTTTGTGTTCCGAGTTCTTTTCCGATTCCCGGACCAATTCCAACTGCCTGCGGAATTAAAGGCAAATGAACATTGGTAATAAAATTTGTGTTTTCATCTGTAACTGTCATTACTTCCGGAATTGCGATTTGAAGGATTTGATAACCGCATTTTGGAATAAAAGACGTTACAAGTCCGCAGCCGGATTTAAGACAGGATTTTGAAGCTAAAATCGCTGCACCTATTTTTCCGTAACTTCCGGCAATTATAACCGCATGACCCTGGGTTCCTTTGTGCGCTTTGGAATCTACTGGCTTATATAGTTTTAGAATTTCTTCTTTGGTGATTAAATACGGAGATTTCATTCGGGTTGTTTAATTATTGTGGTTGTTTTGAAACACATACAATCATGGTTTCTTTTTGCAGAAAGGCGTTTCAGTTGTCTTTTTATACACTAAAGTTACAGAAAAATTTGAAATCATGAATTCTTCTTTTGAAAACGTTTCCCCTAGCCCTGATAGGAGCGGCATCCTTTTTGTTTTTTCTTTAAAAACAAAAAGATATAGCGGATAGCAGGAAATAGCTCCTGATTATTGCGAAATTTATAATTTCAGACATTTAAATTAGATATTTTTTGAATAGATTTGCAAAACAATTTTATAAAACAACACAATGAAAAATACTGCGCTTACGCACATACATGAGAGTTTGGGAGCGAAAATGCTGCCTTTTGCTGGTTACAACATGCCTATTACTTACGAGGGTGTAAATGCTGAACATGAAACGGTTCGTAATGGTGTGGGCGTTTTTGACGTTTCGCATATGGGTGAGTTTTTGTTAACAGGTCCAAATGCTTTGGCTTTGATTCAAAAAGTGACTTCAAATGATGCTTCGACTTTGACAATTGGAAGAGCGCAATATTCTTGTCTGCCAAATAATGAAGGCGGAATTGTAGATGATTTGATTGTTTATAAAATAAAAGAAGAGCAGTATTTGTTAGTAGTAAATGCTTCAAATATTGAAAAAGACTGGAACTGGATTTCATCTCATAATGATCTGGGAGTTGAAATGAGAAATCTTTCTGATGATTATTCTCTTTTGGCAATTCAGGGACCAAAAGCGGTTGAGGCAATGCAGGCTTTAACTTCTGTAGATTTAGCTGCGATTGCCTATTATCATTTTGAAGTGGGTGATTTTGCCGGAATCGAGCATGTAATTATTTCTGCTACAGGTTATACTGGTTCTGGCGGATTTGAAATTTACTGTAAAAACAACGATGTAGAACAAGTTTGGAACAAGGTTTTTGAAGCAGGAGCCGCTTTCGGAATTAAACCAATCGGCCTTGCTGCGCGTGATACTTTACGTCTTGAAATGGGATTCTGCCTTTACGGAAACGATATTAATGATACTACTTCTCCTCTTGAAGCAGGTTTAGGATGGATTACTAAATTCACAAAAGACTTTACTAATTCTGAAGCTCTTAAAAAACAAAAAGAAGCTGGTGTTACCAAAAAATTAGTTGCTTTTGAAATGCAGGAACGTGCAGTGCCAAGACATGATTATGAAATTGTCGATGCATCGGGAGAAGTTATTGGAATTGTAACTTCTGGAACAATGTCGCCTTCTATGAATAAAGGAATTGGATTAGGATATGTTACAGTTGCTAACAGTGCTGTTGACAGTGATATTTTTATCAGAATCAGAAAAAATGACGTTGCTGCTAAAGTGGTAAAATTACCTTTTTATAAGAAATAGATTTTCGACTCTAAAACTATTATAAAAATGCATTACGATTTACGAATTGTAATGCATTTTTTTATTGACTGGACTTAGAATTTATAGAGAAATTATACTAATTTATATGTAAGATTTTTTAGAAAAAATATAAATCATTTTCAAAAAATTAGCGTAATTTTAATTTAAATGCTGACGTTTTACCCATGAACAAAATTTTGCCGTTATTTTTACTATTTACCACTTTACTATTTAGTCAAAATAGCGCTGAAACGTGCCAGATACTTAACAAAATAAACACCGTAATTCAGACTGAACATTTAAGACCTAAACCTGTCGATGACAGTTTATCTGTTTTTGTGTTTGATAATCTTATAAATGAATTAGATCCTTCGAGAAACATTTTTTTTAAAAGTGAATACGATGAAATGGCCGCCAAATATCGTTTTAAACTCGACGATTTGATACTTGAAAACGACTGCAGTTTTTTAACAGATATTACATCCAAATATATAAATGCCTTAATAAGAACTAAGGAAGTTCTTGAAAAAATTCAGGCAACCGCATTTGATTATACTAAAAAAGATACTATTCGCTTTTATAAAAAATCATTTCCGTTTTACTTAAAAAAAGAAGATTTAGAGAAAGTATGGCGAAAAAAACTTCGTTATCAGATTTTAGATGATATTGCAGAAACAAGTGATAATCTGGATTCTATCAAAGCTAATTTTAGTTCGATTGAAGCCAAGTCTAAAAAACTGATTGTTTCTAATGAAATATGCCGTTTTTCGACACTTCTGCAAACAAAGACCAAACAGAATGAGAATTTATATAACTTTTTCTGTACCTATTTTGATCCTCATACAGCTTATTTTAGCGACGACTCTAAATCGAGTTTTGTTGCTTCATTATCCAAAGAACATTTGTCGTTAGGAATGACAGTTAATCTTAATGAAAAAAACGAAATTATTGTTCACGAAATTGATCCAAATGGTCCGGCGTATCAAACAGGCCAGATAAAAAAAGGCGATCAGATTATTTCTGTTTCCAACAATAAAGAAACGCTTCAGGTTTCTTGTGCTTCGCTGGAATCAATTTCTACTATGATTTTATCCGAAGCTAATAAAAGTTTGACCCTTACACTCAAGAGAAATTCAGGTAAAAACTTTGATGTCTACATCGAAAAAAAGGTGATGAAGGATGAAGAAAATTCGGTTTACAGTTTTATTATTGGAAAAGAAAGTAAAATTGGATATATAAAAATTCCGAGTTTTTATGCTGATTTAGATGGAAACAGCAGAAAAGGCTGTGCAGATGATGTGGCAAGAGAAGTAATGAAACTGGAAAAAGATAATATTAAAGGCTTAGTTATTGACCTGATTGACAACGGCGGCGGTTCGATGGAAGAAGCCATAAAACTGGCCGGAATGTTTATTGATTACGGACCAATTTCTATTGTTATTGACCATACTAAAGAAAGATCTGTCATCAATGATCCTTACAGAGGAATGATTTACAGAGGCCCAATTGTGATTTTAGTGAATAGCAACACGGCATCTGCAAGCGAATTTTTCTCTTCTATTTTACAGGATTATAATCGTGCCCTTTTATTAGGAAGCAGTACGCTTGGAAAAGCTACCATGCAGACGATTCTTTCGCTTGACGAAAATAAAAATACTGATTTCTTAAAAATTACAATAAATAAATTTTACAGAGTTACCGGAAAAAGTCATCAGTACATTGGTGTAACACCGGATGTGATTCTTCCTGAATTTTATGAAGATATTTACCAAAAGGAAAGCGATTTTCCGACAGCAGTAAAAAATGACAGTATTGAATCGTTTTTAAAGTACAAACCTTACGTAAAACGTGCTTTAATAGATAAACTGGCTAAAAACAGCACTTTGCGACTTGCTAATAATTATTATTTTAATGATATTAAAAAGATCAATCAAAAAATTGATCAGCTGGTTAATACGCCAAAAGCCGAAATTCCAATGACATTGGATGCCGTTTTTAAACAGAAAAAAAATGTAGATTCACTGTGGACAGAAATCAATACTTTTAATGATGAAAATAATCCGCTGGATATTTATAATTCGTCCGTAAATCAGTTTTTATTAGGTTCATATCATAATGACAAAACGATCAATCAATACCAAATGGACAATTTAAAAACAAATCCATACCTCAACGAAGCGGTAAATATTATAAATGACTTTAATTTTTCGAAATAAGGATTTTTGTTTCAGGTTTCAGGTTTCACGTTTCAGGTTTCAGGTTTCACGTTGACACAACTTTACAACATTCCGTAAAACTTGAAACCCGAAACTTGAAACTTGAAACAAATAAAAAAAAATTAAATTTTTGATTTTGGATAAATAAGGAATAACCTTTATTTTTGCATCACAAAACTAAAAATTAGAAATGGGAAGAGCGTTCGAATTTAGAAAAGGAAGAAAAATGAAACGTTGGTCTGCAATGGCCAAAACATTTACCAGAATTGGTAAAGACATCGTTATGGCTGTTAAAGAAGGCGGTCCTAACCCTGATGCCAATTCTAGATTAAGAGCTGTTATACAAAATGCGAAAGCGGCCAACATGCCAAAAGATAATGTTGAGCGCGCGATAAAAAATGCCAGTAACAAAGATACTGCTAACTATAAAGAGATTTTGTTTGAAGGATACGCTCCTCACGGAATCGCAATTTTGATCGAAACTGCATCTGACAACAATAACAGAACAGTAGCAAACATCAGAAGCTATTTCAACAAATGCAACGGTACAATGGGAACTCAGGGTTCTGTTGAATTTATGTTTGATCATACCTGCAATTTCAGAATTGCAAAAGACGGCATCGATGCTGAAGAACTAGAACTGGAATTAATTGATTTTGGTGCAGAAGAAGTTTTTGAAGACGAAGACGGAATCCTGATCTATGCTCCTTTTGGAAGTTTTGGTGCTTTACAAAAAGAATTAGAAAACAGAGGTTTAGAAATCTTGTCTTCTGGTTTTGAGCGTATTCCGCAAATTACAAAAGAACTGACAGAAGCTCAAATCGCTGATGTTGAAAAATTAATCGAGAAAATTGAAGAAGATGATGACGTTATGAACGTTTATCATACAATGAAAGAAGAATAATTTTATTCTTTATATTAAAATTAAAGGCCCTTGATATTTCAAGGGCTTTTTTGTTTGTTAAAGTTTATTTTTAAAGTAAGAAAATCAAATAAACTATTAAATTTGCCAATACCTGATTTTTACACCTTAAACAAAACAATATGAATACATCAAAATACACAAGATTTGCCGTAATTATTTTGGTAATCTTATTTGTAGTACTTAGCGTTATTAGCTAAAAAAAATAAAAAGCCTTCTGATTTCAGGAGGCTTTTTTTATAAATGATATAATTTTAATTGGAGACTTTAATTAAATAAGTTCCTTCCGGCAGATCTCCGATATTTGAAGCGTTAGCTCCTATAATTTTTTTACCCTGCGAAAAAACCTCAACATTTTTGACAACTTTATTTGTTTCGCTTGCCGGAGCTGCTGATTTAGCCGGAGTGCTTGCAGCTGCTGCAGCCACTTTTTTAACAGGACCAGAAACTGCTTTTGTTTCAGCCGCTGCAGAACCAGCCGGTTTTGAGCTGTTATAAGCTTCTATAACCTGCTCGTCTGTCATCGCCACGCTATATACTTTAAGATCATCAATATCAGCATTGATACTTGTTGTGTTATTTAATTTTCCCACACTTAAAATATAACCTTTTGTGGTGCGTACAATTCCGTCTACCGATTTTAGCAATTCACCATTACGGTAAATTTTCGAAACATTACCGTCATATGTAATGCAGTACATATACCAGATTTCCTTAGTAAGAGGCACAGAAGCCACAACGTCATTTCCTGCTCCCCAGCCTGACAAAACCGCATCAGAACTGCTCCCGGCTCCCGCCTGTTGTACCAACCCGAAATATTGTGCATTTGCAGCAGTACCGTAGGCTAAAATATAATTGGGAGTATTTACAGCATTATATTTTACCCAAACAGAAATTGTTCTGGGTTTATTACCCTGCGGAAGATCGCCCACTACAGCCTGAAAAGACTTGTTCGTAAGTCGCAACGCTCCTCTGGGAGTTCCTGCTCTGTCATTTACAAAAACGGGAGAGCCTAAAAACGAAATCGTATTATCAGAACTATTTAAATTGCCATTGAAATTAAATTCCTGAACCGGATTTTGCGAATTAGCATTTAAAAAACTTACAAACATTAAAGTGAGTAATATTTTTTTCATATATATTTAAATTTTACAGAATATTTTCAGTGTGAGTAACTATTTGTCTGGCATACTTTTAAAAACTGCCAGATTATATCATTACAAATTTTAACTCATTATTTTTATAAATTTTGTTAAAACTATAATTTTATTTCAGCATCACCAAACGATTCTTACATACAATTATATAATTCTCACAAAAATAAAATCATCTACTCTATCCATTTTTTAATTATATAAAAAAGCAATTAGAGAAAAAAAATAAAAAATCCTTCCGGACTCAGAGCACTTCCGTTAATTCTGATATATAAAAACTAATTTAGAATGAATAAAAGAGCTTCTTTGGAAGTTTAATCCTTTACGGGTGCATTTATATAATTTCAGTAAATTAGTTCCTTAAATAGCTCGATAATAATCTTTAAACAACTCATTTAATGATTTGTATGCTGCAAATGAAACTTATGTAAATTATTAAATATTATAGCATTTAAAATTCCATCATCATTTCTGGACTTAATAATCAGACATAAAAAAAACTCCATTCTTATTGAATGGAGTTTTCATTTATTTTAAAAATAGATTTCTATTTTACGAATTCAATTTTTTGAGTTTCTTCTTCATTAACACTGTCAAAGAATCCTTGTTCATTCATCCAGTCATCACTAAATACTTTACTCATGTAGCGAGAACCATGATCCGGGAAAATTGCAATAATATTACTGTCTTTAGTAAATTCACCTTCTTCTGCATATTGTTTGATAGCCTGCATTACTGCTCCTGATGTGTATCCTACAAACAAACCTTCTTTACGGGTAATTTCTCTTGCAGAGTGTGCACTTTCTTCATCGGTAACTTTCATGAATTTATCGATGATGTCAAAATCTGTTGCAGATGGAATTAAATTTTTACCCAAACCTTCAATTCTGTATGGATAAATTTCTTTGCTGTCAAATTCTCTTGTTTCATGATATTTTTTCAATACTGATCCAAAAGCATCTACACCTAAAATTCTGATATTAGGATTTTGCTCTTTTAAGAATTTTGCTGTTCCTGAGATAGTTCCTCCGGTTCCGCTGCAAGCAATAAGATGTGTGATTTTTCCTTTTGTTTGTTCCCAGATTTCGGGACCTGTAGTATTGTAATGGGCATCAATATTTAACTGATTAAAATATTGATTAATGTAGACAGAACCTTTTGTTTCTTCATGTAAACGTTTTGCTACATTATAGTATGATCTTTCATCATCTGCAGAAACGTGAGCCGGACAGACATAAACTTTTGCGCCCAGGCTTCTCAGCATGTCAATTTTATCTTTGGATGATTTTGAACTTACAGCCAAAATGCAATTGTAACCTTTGATAATGCTTACCATTGCCAGACTAAAACCCGTATTACCTGATGTAGTTTCTATAATAGTATCACCTGGCGAAAGTATTCCTTTTCTCTCGGCTTCTTCAATAATATATAACGCTATTCTATCTTTTGAGGAATGACCTGGATTAAAAGCTTCTACCTTTGCGTAGAAATTTCCTTCTAACTCTTCGGTGATTTTATTTAGCTTAATAAGCGGGGTATTACCTATTAATTCTAAAACATTATTATAAGCGTTTATTTCTTCTTTCATAAAAAAATAGTTAATCAAAGATGTTTTTTAAACATCCCGATAGGTTGCAAATTTAACAAAAAATTTCTAATTAGCTTTTAATTTTTTCTAAATCTAATAAAAAACTAAATTCTTTTGCTAAGTCTTTTAAAGCCTCAAAACGTCCTGAAGCCCCGCCATGTCCGGCATCCATATTAGTATCTAAAAACAATTGAGCATCATTTGTTTTTAAATTCCTTAATTTTGCCACCCATTTAGCTGGCTCCCAATACTGTACCTGAGAATCGTGCAATCCTGTAGAAACATACATATTAGGATATTTTTGCGCTTTTACATTATCGTAAGGTGAATACGACAGCATATAATCGTAATATTCTTTCTTATTCGGGTTTCCCCATTCATCATATTCTCCTGTTGTCAGCGGAATACTGTCATCCAGCATTGTTGTAACAACATCTACAAAAGGCACCTGAGCAATAACTCCATTGTATAACTCCGGAGCTTCATTTACAATAACTCCCATTAAAAGACCCCCTGCAGATCCACCTTCAGCATAAAGATGTTCAGGCGAAGTGTATTTCTCGTCTATTACAAATTTAGAGCAATCGATGAAATCTGTAAAGGTATTTTTCTTTTTTAACAGTTTTCCGTCTTCATACCATTGTCTTCCTAGGTCTTCTCCTCCTCGAATATGGGCGATTGCATAAACAAATCCACGATCCAGCAATGAAAGTCTTGTCGAAGAAAAATAAGTGTCCATCGTAATTCCGTACGAACCATAGGCATATAAAAGCAGCGGATTTTTTCCGTCCTTTTTTAATCCCTTTCTGTAAATCATCGAAATTGGTACTTTCACTCCATCTCTTGCGGTTGCCCAAACGCGTTCTTCGGTATAATTTTCTTTATCAAATTTTCCGCCCAGAACCTCTTGTTCTTTTAGAACTTCTTTGGTTTTGGTTTTCATATTGAAATCGATAACTGAAGACGGCGTCGCCAGTGATTGATAGCTGTAACGCAAAATATCAGTATCAAAATCAATATTTGTTGTGGTAAAAGCATTATAAGTTTCGCTTCCGAATGGCAGATAATAATCCGGCTCATCATTCCAGGGCATAATTCTGATATGATTTAAGCCATTTGAGCGTTCTTCTACAACTAAATAGTTTTTGAATATCTCAATATCTTCTAGCAAAACATCGTCTCTGTGTGCAATTACATCGACCCAGTTATTTTTACCTGTTTTATTTTCAGGCGTTTTCATGAGTTTAAAATTGGTTGCCTTGTCTTTATTTGTTAAAATATAAAACGAATCTTTATAATGCGAAATACTGTATTCTAAACCACGGACACGTTTTTGAAAAACCTCAAATTCTCCATCCGGATTATCGGAATTTAAAATTCTATATTCTGTTGTTAAAGTACTTGAAGAACCAATAACAATATATTTTCGTGATTTTTCTTTACTTACCGAAACATTAAAAGTATCATCTGTTTCATCATAAACCAAAACATCTTTTTTAGAATCTGTATTTAATTTATGTCTGAAAACCTTATCAGATCTTAACGTAACTTCGTCCTGTCTGGTGTAAAAGATGGTGTTGTTATCGTTTGCCCAGACAGATCCGCCTGTGGCATTTTCGATTTTATCAGGAAGGATTTCTCCTGTTTCCAGATTTTTGATTTGAACTGTATAAATTCTTCTTCCAACAATATCCGTCCCAAAAGAAGCAAATTTATTGTCCGGGCTTATACTTAAACCGCCAAGTTTAAAATACGCGTGACCTTGTGCCATTTCATTACAGTTGAACAAAATTTCTTCATCTGC
The DNA here is from genome assembly GCF_001429765.1 of Flavobacterium sp. Root901. Lineage (GTDB taxonomy): Bacteria > Bacteroidota > Bacteroidia > Flavobacteriales > Flavobacteriaceae > Flavobacterium. The sequence continues at coordinate 173,455 of NZ_LMJB01000006.1, read as the reverse complement.
CGAAAGGCTTCCTTTTTTTCTGGCAAAAATGGGATAGTCTTTACCTGTTTCAAAACGTGTGATATAAAAATAACCGTTGTAGAAATAAGGAACAGAAGAATCATCTTCTTTAATCCTGCCTTTCATTTCTTCATATAAAGAGGCTTGCAGCTCTTTTGTATGAGCGGTCTTTTTTTGATAATATTCGTTTTCTTTGTTAAGATAATCGATAACCTCAGGATTCTCTCTGTCGTTTAGCCAGAAGTAATTGTCGATTCGGGTTTCTTTATGTTTTTTTAGCGTTTTTGGTATCTGCCTGGCCTTTGGAGCTTCTATATTGTCTTGCATTGATTGAGCATTTATTTTTAAATACGAAGGAGCAAAAATAGTACATACGCAACAGAACAAAATTAATATTTTCATAAAATATTCTATTGAATTAATAAAGCAATATACTAATTTTGTATGAAATAATTTAAAAATCAACAAAAAATGGATTTAATGGGAATGATGGGTAAACTTAAAGAAGCCCAGCAAAAAATTGAAGATACAAAGAAACGCCTTGATACTGTTTTAATTGACGAACAAAGCGCAGACGGATTATTGAAAATTACAGTTACTGCAAATAGAAAAATAAAATCAATCTCTGTTGATGATTCTCTTTTAGAAGATAAAGAACAACTGGAAGATTATTTAATCGTAACCTTAAATAAAGCTATCGAAAGAGCTACAAGTGTAAACGAAAGAGAACTTGATGCTGTAGCAAAAATGGACATGCCGATGATTCCCGGAATGGATAATTTGTTTAAATAAGGTTCTGAGATTCTGAGGTGCTAAGGTACTAAGATGCTAAGGTTTTCTTCCGTAAATTCAAACATTGGTGCATAAAAAAAGACGCACAGCTGTGCGTCTCTACATTAAATCTTAGAACCTTAGCATCTTAGTACCTCAGCCCCTTTTAAATTTTCGAAAACATTTCCAACACATAAGTATGCATTACTTCTTTGTAATCTAAATGGGTCACTATTCGGAGTTTGTTATGTCCTAAGGAACTTATTAAAATGTTTTTCTGTTTTAATTTTTCAATCAAAAGCTGATCGCTGTAGCCTTCTGCCAAAGAAAAAATCAAAATATTGGTTTCTACTGGTTCTACGGCAGAAATCCATGATTTTGTGCTTAAAATTGCTCCAATTTCTTTTGCTCTTCTGTGGTCTTCTGCAAGACGTTCAATATTGTTTGCCAACGCATATAATCCGGCAGCGGCCAAATAACCCACCTGACGCATTCCGCCTCCAAGTATTTTTCTGATTCTTAATGCTCTGTGTATATCTGCTTTGCTTCCTAATAAAACGGAACCAATTGGAGCACCTAATCCTTTAGAAAGACAAACCGAAATAGTATCGAAAATGGCTCCAAATTCCTTCGGATTCTGTCTTTTTGCTACTAACGCATTCCAAATTCTAGCTCCATCTAAATGGAATTTTAAACTATTGGCATCGCAGACTTTTTTTATTTCTTTTAAATCATCTAATTCGTAGCAGGCTCCGCCGCCTTTATTGGTCGTGTTTTCTACACAAACCAAACTTGTTAACGGACTATGATAAAATTCGGGGTCATTAATTGCAGCGGCAACCTGGGCCGCATTTATCATTCCGCGGTTTCCGTCAAGCAGACAGCATGAAACGCCGCTGTTAAAAGAAACTCCTCCTCCTTCATAATGAAAAACGTGTGCATATTTATCAGCAATTAATTGCTCTCCGGGCTGTGTATGAAGTTTAATTGCGGTTTGATTCGCCATAGTTCCAGACGGAAAAAAAAGTCCAGCTTCCATACCAAAAAATTCGGCTACTCTTGTCTCTAATTCGATAACTGTAGGATCTTGTTTGTATACGTCGTCGCCAACCTGAGCGTTAAACATATACTGCAGCATCTCGTAGGATGGTTTGGTAATGGTATCGCTAATTAAATTTATTTCCATATAAAACTATATCTTTTTTGGACAGCAAAATTACGTATTACTGTTAGTTATTAATCCCAAGTTTTAATAAATTTTAACTTGTGAATTACCATAGAACCAAATTAACGTAATATTTATAAAAAACATATAAAACTACCATTAATAATTCAAAAATTATTTGCAGTTTTTGAAACTATTTTTTGTCCCGGGAAACTTCATTTTCCGTATATCCGTGAAATGCGGAACTTAAGCAGCCAGAAGGATAAATCTCTTTTGCTGATTTTCTCCATTAAAATTTAATGCTGTATTCTAAAAACTAAATCTTATTTTTGTAAAACAAAATTACGCACTACTATTTTGTGGAAATTAGCGTAATAGCAACAAAAACACTTAAAAACAAGTTATTAATTTATGACAACAGCCGAACAAGTAAAAGGTATTGTGGAGCGCCTTGGTGCGTTGAGGAGGTATCTTTGACGTTGATGCCAAGCTAATCGAAATTGCAAACGAAGAAGAAAAAACTTTTGCTCCGGATTTTTGGAACAATCCAAAAGAAGCAGAAAATCTTGTAAAAAATCTTCGAAACAAAAAAAAATGGATTGAAGATTATGATAAAGCCGTAGCTCTTACAGATGAATTACAGCTGGCACATGATTTTTATAAAGAAGGGGAACTTTCTACAGAAGAGTTAGATGAACAATACAATATAACTCAAACCCATATTGAAAATATCGAGTTTAAAAACATGCTTTCTGACGAAGGTGACAGTTTAAGCGCCGTGGTACAAATTACTGCAGGAGCCGGAGGAACTGAAAGCTGCGACTGGGCCGGAATGCTAATGCGTATGTACATGATGTGGGGCGAAAGTTATGGCTATAAAATCAAAGAACTTAACTTTCAGGAAGGTGATGTTGCCGGAATTAAAACCGTAACTTTAGAGTTTGAAGGCGATTATTCTTTTGGATATTTAAAAGGCGAGAACGGGGTTCACCGTTTGGTTAGGATTTCTCCTTTTGACAGTAATGCCAAACGCCACACTTCATTTGTGTCTGTTTATGTTTATCCGTTGGTGGATGACAGTATTGAAATTGACATCAATCCTGCAGACATCGAGATTACAACTTCCCGTTCAAGCGGTGCCGGAGGACAAAATGTGAATAAAGTGGAAACAAAAGTTCAATTGGTTCATAAACCAACCGGAATCCAGATACAGTGTTCTGAAACAAGATCACAGCAAGACAACAGACAGCGTGCCATGCAAATGCTGCGTTCTCAGTTGTATGAAATTGAATTAAAGAAACAACAAGCACAACGTGCTGATATTGAAGCCGGAAAAATGAAAATCGAATGGGGTTCGCAGATTCGTAATTACGTAATGCAGCCTTATAAATTAGTAAAAGACGTTCGTACAGGTTATGAAACAAGCGATGTTGACGGTGTAATGAATGGAAATATTGATGGTTTCCTAAAAGCCTATCTTATGATGATGGGACAAAAGGAAGAAGAATAATTCTAACGTTTTTCAGTTCGCAGTCGCAGTTTTCAGTCACAGTAACCTGAAACTTGAAACAATAACATTAGAAACAAAAACGAAAGTTATGATAAAATGGGCAGACGTAATTCATTTTACAAATAAAGGAAATCCAGCTCCTGAAAAGAGAGTGGAAAAAACAGATGAAGAATGGAAACAGCTTTTAACTCCTGAAGAATATCAGGTAACACGTTTAAAAGGAACTGAAAGATCTTTTAGCTCTGAATTATGCAGCTTATTTGATCCGGGTATTTATGAATGTAAATGCTGCGGAACGGTTCTTTTTGATGCGAGTGAAAAATTTGAATCCGGTACAGGATGGCCTTCTTTTACACAGCCAATTAAAGAAAACGCAATTGGTTATCATGCCGACAAATCTTACGGAATGATTCGTGTTGAGGTAGTCTGTAATGTATGCGATGCGCATTTGGGACACGTTTTTCCGGATGGGCCGCCGCCAAGTGGTTTACGATACTGTATCAATGCTGTTTCTTTATCAAAAATTAAAGAATAATTTTAAAAGCGATTCCTTTAAAAAGTGAATCGCTTTTTTTTATTTAATCGGCACTAAATTAAATCGTTAACAAAAGAATTGTAAGTCACTACTTATCAATAAATCATTGATTAAAAAAAATTAACACTTTAGGTCATTTTTACTAAAAGATGAGACACAGCAATCTTCAGCATTAAAAAACTATCAAAAAATTAATAGTTAAAATGTTAATTTTGTAATATTTAAACTTCTATTTTAAATATTCATTAAGAAACTAGAAAAAAATATTAGGTAATTAAAATCTATTTTATTTTATTTGACAAAAAATAACCCTAAGTCGATTAAAAATTATCAATGAAGTCCTATTCAATTCAAGAAATTAATGAAGTAATTAATGGTGTAATTTACGGCACCACTTCACAAAGCATTACGGCAACAGAGCAATTAGAAAAAGCTACAACTTCTGAAATTTCTTTTATAGGAAATAAAAAATATGAAAAATACTGGTCTGCATCAAATGCATCAGTAGCAGTAGTTAATGAAGATATTTCGATTGAACCTGGTGAAAACCGCGCTTTTATTAAAGTTAAAAATGCCGATTTAGCCATGTCGCAGATTCTGGCACTTTTTGCTCCTCCTGCTCCTTTATTTCGTACTAATATTCACAAAACAGCCACAATCGACGAAACAGCCATAATTGGAGAAGGTGCAAATATTGGTGCTGGGTGTTATATTGGTCCAAAAGTTGAAATTGGTGCCAATGCGACAATATACCCAAATGTGACTATTCTTGATGAATGTACTATTGGAAAAAATACTATTATCTGGTCGGGAACAGTAGTTCGGGAACGCTGTCATGTTGGGAATGATTGTATTATTCATCCAAATGCAACAATTGGTGCAGATGGTTTTGGTTTTCGTCCCTGTTCTGAAAAAGGTTTAGTAAAAATTCCGCAGATTGGAAATGTAATCATTGGAAACGGAGTTGAAATTGGAGCAAATTCCTGCGTTGACCGCGGAAAATTTAGTTCGACAATTTTAGGAGACGGCTGTAAAATTGATAATCTGGTTCAGATTGGGCACAACAGCAAGTTAGGTAAATTCTGTATCATGGCTGGCAACAGTGGTTTGGCAGGTTCTGTAACTTTAGGAAACGGTGTTATTATTGGCGGAAGCGCTTCTATAAAAGACCATACTATAATTGGCGACGGCGCTGTAATTGGTGCCGGGTCTGGTGTTACGGGAAACGTTCCTGCGGGAAAAACAATGCTCGGATATCCTGCTGTTGAAGCCCGTTATGCTTTAAAACAATGGGCAATGTTAAAACGAATGGTCTGTGACCCTAAAAAATAATCCAATTACAAATTTAGTTATATTTAAAAAACCATCTGTCACGGCAGATGGTTTTTTGTTTTATAAAGGTTCACATTCAAAGCCAATTACTTTCATTAAAAAAATAACCTTTTCGATAACATCATCATTACATTCAAATCTTAGAATATTATCGCAGTCTTCAAGATCAAAATTCCACTTTGAATTGGGAAATAACTGATTCAGTTTTGGTGCAGCCTTTTTTACTTTCGAAATGCTGTCAACGTTTGTTTTGAATACAAAAATCATGATTTTATTGATTTTGAATTTTACTTAAAATCTTAGAATCAATGTAAAAAGTTCCAAACGGAATTATGCATGCCAAAAGCACTTTCCATGTGGTATCTTTAAATTTCCAATTCTGCTCTACACCAACGCTCAGGGTATTAAAAACAAAAAGCAGGAATAAGGCACCATGAATTGTTCCGACAGGTCTTGTTAAAAATGGCATTTCAAAAATATATTTCATTGGCATTGCTATAAAAAGCAAAATTAAGAGAGAACTTCCTTCAAGGAATCCAATAATTCGTAATCTTCCGGTATTGGTTTGGAATAAATTTTTCATAATTATCTAAAATAAGGTCGGTTTGCAAGAGGTGAAAATGGCCACGGAATAGCAATAAAAATAATCAGTAAGGCGATAGAAAACCATAAAAGCATGGTTTTGAATTTTTGCTCATCTGTGAGTTTTCTTTTGGCTAAAGCAGAACCAATTGTAATAAAAACTATCGCAGTAAGCATTAAAGTAATATGGATAATTCCGAAAAATGAAGCGTCTAAATTTTGAATTCCTTCTTTAAAATTTTTCCAGAAATACTTCACAACAGGACTCTGAACATATACTAATATTCCCAAAATTAACTGAATATGGGCAATTGTTGCTGTCCAGTGACGGATGAGGTTATCTTTTTTAGTAAAAGAAAGTTTTTGAGAATAACCTCTGTAAGCTGTATAAATAGAATATAACAAGCTTAATAATACGAACCATCTTATAAAAGAATGGCCTTCTAATAGTGACTGATACATTGTTTTTCGATTAAGACAATGCAAATATATTTAAAAACATACTAATTAGTATGTTTTTGAAAAATAATTTTATTTTAAGCCATTTAAATAATTCTTAAGTTCTTTTAAGTAAATAAGATAAGATGAATTATCATTTTGAAGTTTTCCAAAATTTCGTATTCCCCAATAGCCGGATAAAATAAAAAAAGCGACCTGTTCCCCATCTACATCTTTACGGATTAAACCAGATTCTTTTCCTTTTTCTATTGAATTTATAATTGTCTTTTTCCATAAATCGACCAATTCAGTCAAAGCTTTACTAAACTTAGTATTCCACGGCGTCATTTCCTGCGTCAGGTTTCCAACCGGGCAGCCGTATTGTATCTGCAAAAAAGGATCTTCCAACAACAAATACGAAATCATATTATAAAAATCTTCAGCTGGATTTTGCGATAATGCTGTTGGTTTTATAAAATGTTCCTGCATGGTTGGTTTTAAAATCTCTTCGATAATGGCGACTCCCATTTCATCTTTTGTTTTAAAATGATAATAAAATGCCCCTTTTGTAACTTGGGTCGTCGCAATAATTTCATCAATACTTGTAGTTTGATATCCTTTGGTATAGATCAATTCAAAGGCTTTGTTGAGGATTGTAAGTCGGGTATTTGCAGCTTTAGACATAAAAAATACTAATTAGTATGAAAAAGCAAATTAAAGAAAATATTTGGTGTAATTAATCTAACACATACAAACATAGTTTGACTATGTTTTACAAACCAGTTTCTTTTACTTCTTTTTTAATTAAATATTGTATGTCTGGATGTATTTAAATAAACCATGCTTATAAAACTTTTTCTTATTCATAAAGGAATCGGTTTATTTCAATTGATTTTGTAAATTAGCCAACACTATTTTGTAAAATCAATATTATATCATGGATTTAAACTTCAATAAAAACGAAGATCACAATAAACTATTACTTTCAGAACTCAAACAAAAATTTGCCAAAGTAAAATTAGGCGGAGGAGAAAAACGAATCGAGAAATTACATGCCGAAGGAAAAATGACAGCCCGTGAGCGAATAGAATATTTATTGGATGCAAATTCAAATAATATTGAAATTGGCGGTTTTGCCGGAGAAGGCATGTACGCAGAACACGGCGGATGTCCTTCTGGCGGAGTTGTTGTTAAAATTGGATATATAAAAGGAAAACAATGTATTGTTGTTGCCAATGATGCTACCGTAAAAGCGGGTGCATGGTTTCCAATTACCGGTAAAAAAAATCTGCGTGCACAGGAAATTGCAATCGAAAACAGACTTCCTATTATTTATCTTGTAGACAGCGCCGGAGTTTATCTTCCTATGCAGGATGAAATTTTTCCTGATAAAGAACATTTCGGCCGGATCTTTAGAAATAATGCTCAAATGAGCAGTATGGGAATCACACAAATCGCCGCCGTTATGGGCAGCTGCGTTGCCGGTGGGGCTTATCTGCCTATTATGAGCGATGAAGCTTTAATTGTAGACAAAACGGGCAGTATTTTCCTTGCCGGGAGTTATTTGGTAAAAGCTGCAATTGGCGAAACTATTGATAACGAAACTTTGGGCGGGGCAACAACACACTGTGAAATCTCCGGAGTGACAGATTATAAAGCCAAAGATGACAAAGATGCTTTAGACAAAATAAAAAATATTGTAGATAAAATTGGTGATTTTGATAAAGCTGGTTACAGCCGAATAAAAGCTGAAAAACCTGCTTTAGAACAAAGTGACATTTATGGAATTCTTCCAAAAGCCCGAACAGAACAATACGATATGATGGAGATCATCAAACGTTTGGTTGATAATTCAGAATTTGAAGCATATAAAGACGGCTACGGCCAGTCATTAATTACGGGTTATGCCAGAATCGACGGATGGGCAGTTGGTATTGTCGCTAATCAGCGAAAAGTGGTAAAAACAAAGAAAGGAGAAATGCAGTTTGGCGGTGTAATTTATTCTGACAGCGCCGATAAAGCAACGCGTTTTATAGCAAATTGCAATCAAAAGAAAATTCCGTTGGTATTTTTACAAGATGTAACCGGTTTTATGGTAGGGTCAAAATCTGAACATGGCGGTATTATTAAAGACGGTGCAAAAATGGTAAATGCGGTAAGCAATTCTGTGGTACCAAAATTTACTGTGATTGTGGGTAATTCATACGGAGCAGGAAATTATGCGATGTGCGGAAAAGCTTATGATCCCAGATTAATTTTTGCCTGGCCAAGTGCAGAACTTGCGGTTATGGGCGGAACGCAGGCCGCTAAGGTTTTGGCACAAATTGAAGCTTCTTCGCTTAAAGCAAAAGGAGAAATTGTAGACGAAGCCAAGGAAGCCGAACTTTTTAACAAAATAAAAGCACGTTACGACGAACAGACTTCTCCGTATTATGCTGCTTCCCGACTATGGACAGACGCTATTATCGACCCGCTTGATACCAGAAAATGGATTTCAATGGGAATAGAAGCTGCCAATCACACTCCTATTCAAAAACCATTTAATTTAGGCGTAATTCAGGTCTAACATTTCACCAATTCAAAAAAGGTGTTAAATAAAAAGTAAAAAACTTATTTTCAGATACTTAAATTAAATATATTACTAAAAATTAGTAACTTTATGTAATAATTTTTAATCACGTAGTATCATGGAAAATGTCAAAAGCTTAAATAAGTGGGCAAACTCGCACACTTATTTACCAGTAGATTTAGTGCGTATTATATTGGGCGTTTTTTTGTTTATGAAAGGAATTTCGTTTGTAACTAATGTTCAGTATTTACATGATTTAATTTCTCCTATTGATAGGTTTGGGGGCGGAATGTTTCTTCTGCATTATATTGCTCCGGCCCACATGATTGGAGGTATAATGATTGTATTCGGGCTGCTGACCCGCTGGGCAATTGCAGCTCAATTACCTGTACTATTTGGTGCAGTTCTCATTAATTTTATGGGACACATGCACTCTGAAAGCCTTGCCTTAGCCATAATAGTTCTTTTAGTCTGCATTTTCTTTTTATTCTACGGAGGCGGAAAACATTCTGCAGATTATTATTTTAAAATGCAGCAATAATAGTAATTATCCTCAGCTCAAACCATAATAAGCTGAGGATATCAATAAGGCTTTTTTAAGAAGTAATTAGCACTTAAAATTTCATTTATTGTCTTTTATGAACTAAATTCGCTGCCATGAATTGGATTCGTAAAACGGTAATTTTTGTATCATTTTTGATCATCGGTCTTTTTGCTGCTCAGGCAAATGATTTTCCTGTGCAAAAAACTGAAACTCAAAAAACAGATACCAATTTTTCCAGACAAACACCCGATTCTTCAGCCTTTATACAGCCTCAGGGCAGTTATCATCTTGCTGCCAATATTAAAACAGACCATACAATCTCAATAAAATGGTTTGAGTCATTGCTGGTTGTAATTCCGCAGCACAAAACAGTTAAATCTGCTTTTAACTTTACAAATCAATTTAATACTCAGAGCAAAAAAATCTTGTTACTGCTCTATGCTTTCCATTTTTTCTGGTAAATAAATCCATGAAGTTATAATTTGAAGATGAAATCTTCACAATTGATTAAACCGTTTCGATCCTGAAACTGTTTATTATTTCGTACTATTTATCAAATTAAGAAAACATGGAAACAAGTGTAACTATAATAGGTATTGTGATTGCGATCATAATAGCCATTCCAATTTATTTTTCAGCGCGATCGAGTGCCGCTAATAAATCAAAAATTTTAAACATAAAAAAGAAATTTAACCCTAACAATCCGCAGGAATTCGATTTAACGGAATCCCAAAACAATAAAACACTTACAATCGATCATAAAAACAGAAAATTCATTTTGATGAATTTTAACCCAAATCAGCAGGAGTCTACTTATGTTGATTTAAAAAGTGTTTCGTCGTGCAGACTGGTTTTAACTACCGAAGGAAGTTCAGATACAATTGTAAAAATAGATTATGAATTTCAGGACAAGAATACTTCAAAAAAAATTATAATTCCATTCTATGATTTTGACGATGACCGCATTAAACAAATTAGTGCTTATCAGGATCATATGTTTGCGAAAAAATGGCTTAAGATCATTCAGGATTCTATTTAATGTTAGTTATTTAATTCAGTAAAAAGAGGCTCTTTATGGGTCTCTTTTTTATTACATGATATTTGTCATTTTATGACCGGGTTTGAACTATTAATTTTGATGAAAACTAAATCTGTCCTTATGAAAATTTCATTAACCCAAAAATACAATGTGCCTGGTCCGAGATATACGAGTTATCCCACGGTTCCGTATTGGAATGAAGATGCTTTTTCCATAGACAAATGGAAATCATCTTTTCAAAAAGCATTTTCAGAAAGTAATTCACAAAACGGAATTAGTTTATATATTCATCTGCCTTTCTGCGAAAGCATGTGTACTTTCTGCGGATGCAATAAAAGAATTACCAAAAATCATTCTGTAGAAGAAAAATATATTCAGGCACTTTTAAAAGAATGGAGCTTATACTGCCGATTACTGCCGCAAAAACCATATATAAAAGAAATACATTTGGGCGGAGGAACTCCAACCTTCTTTTCGGTAAAAAATTTAGAACATCTTATTAACGGAATTTTCAGTTTTGCAAATAAAGCTGAAAACCATGAATTTAGTTTTGAAGGACATCCAAATAATACTACTTATGAACAGCTGAAAAAGTTATATGATTTAGGCTTTCGCCGAGTAAGTTTTGGTGTTCAGGATTACTCTGCAAAAGTTCAAAAAGCAATTAACCGGATTCAACCTTTCCATAATGTGGCAAAAGTTACCTTTTGGGCAAAAGAAATTGGCTATACTTCAATAGGACATGATCTTATATTTGGTCTTCCATTTCAAACCCTTGAAGACGTAATAGATACAATCGAAAAAACAAATTCGGTAAAACCAGACCGTTTGGCATTTTACAGTTATGCGCACGTGCCCTGGATTAAAGGAAACGGACAAAGAGGTTTTAATGATGAAAACCTTCCTCAGGATACCGAAAAAAGACAACTTTATGAAATTGGAAAAAAATTACTTTCAGCCAATCATTATCATGAAATAGGGATGGATCATTTTGCTTTAAAAACGGACAGTTTATATCATGCTGCACAAGACAAAAGCTTACACAGAAACTTTATGGGATACAGCGCTTCTAAAACACAATTAATGATTGGTTTAGGAGTTTCTTCAATTAGTGACAGCTGGTATGGTTTTGCCCAAAATACTAAAAGTCTGGAAGATTATTATCAAATTCTGGAATGGAATCAGCTTCCGGTTGTAAAAGGTCATATTTTAACCGATGAAGATTTAATTATCCGAAAACACATTTTAAATTTAACCTGCAAACTTGAAACTTCCTGGAGTCCGGATTATTTATATTTTGAAGAATTACCTGAAGTTTTAATCGCTTTAAAAGAAATAGAAAAAGATCAATTAATTGTAATTGAAGAAGATAAAATTAAAATAACAGAAGAAGGAAGACCGTTTGTACGTAATATTTGTATGGCTTTTGATTTACATTTAAAAAGAAAATCACCAGAAACAAACTTATTTTCGATGACTGTTTAATGACAATTAGGAGTCTGCTGAACAAACAAACTCATATTTGAAGGTGATAAATATGGAATTCCTAAACCTAAGCCTCTTAAAATAAATAATATTCCAATTATTACTGCAACATACGGAATTGCCTTTTGAATTTTATTTCTAAAAGGAAGCTTTAATACTGAATGTATATAAACTACAATGGTCATTAAAGGTATAGTTCCAAGTCCGTAAAGCAACATATACAAAACACCAAAGCCGGCACTCTGCATGGCAATTGCTCCAAACAATGCTGCATACACCAGTCCACAGGGCAGAAATCCATTTAATATTCCTATTGTAAAAAGAGACTTGTAGCTCTTCTTTTTAAACTGTTTTCCTAAGCTTGATTTTATATTTGAAATAATTTTATAAACAGGTTTTGAAAAATTATATGCAGCAAACACTTTTTCAGGTATCAAAACAATTAAAATCATTGCAATGCCAATAAAAATGGACATTTTTTGCTGAATTCCGGCTAAGAAAAAACCTCTCCCTAATAATCCGAATATTAAACCAATTGTTGAATATGCTGTTAATCTTCCTAAGTGATAAGTAATAATCTGCGTTACTTTTTTAATTTCATTTTGATGATCAACAGGAAGCATCATAGCAATAGGCCCGCACATTCCTACACAATGCAGACTGCTGATAAGACCTAATATGAAAGCTGAGAATATCATTTTTAATTTACGTAAATCACTTCTTTGGTTAAGTATTTTTTACCTTCATACTGCCATTCCATATTAACATCCCAACGTCCTTTTACTAATTTGCTGTGCGGAATAATTAAAGAAGAATTTATTAAAGATATTGGAGTGTTAAAATCAAATTTTTTATTTGAAGGTCTGTATAATAAAATATTGCCTTTGATTTTATCATTTTTAAAATCTGCAGGAAAAACAACTTTTACTCCTTCTTCTTCAAATTTAACTGAAGGCTTGTGTTGTAAATCATGTGCATTTTGAATGCGTGCCATTTCTTCCTGAAAATGCGAATCATGTTTGTAATATTCCTCTACAACCAACTCATTGTCGTATTTACTATTTGACTGCACTTCAAAAACAAAATATAAAATAAAAGTCATAAACAATGCGAATGCAATGACAATTCCGGTTCCCCAATTAATTTTCATGATAATATGTTTTTAATTAAAACTTCGTGGTCCTAAGAAATTTGTTTTGGTAGTTTCCAGAAGTTTATTTCCGTTATAGACCCCAATTTTTATATTAGTTTTATCACTTTCAAGCAACACTTCATCTATTTCTATAAATAATGTTCCTTGCGAAATTCCTTCTTTTGTTACTTTAAAATGCTGCTTTCCAACATTTTTAATTTCACCTTTTTGATCGATCAATTCAAAATGGATGTCATTGTAATCTTTCATTGTCTTGTTGACAATTTTATAAGTGTAAACATTACTAATTTTATCTCCTTTATGCTGAAAAAGCTGCCCTGGTAAACGTAAAATTACAGCCTGTAGATCTGTTCTTAAAAACAGCATTCCAACAAAAACACTCAATAAAATAAATAAAACGGCCGTGTAGCCTTTCATTCTGGAAGTAAACCTGAAAGGTTCTTTTTTTGCAATTTCATCTTCAGATGCATAACGGATAAGTCCTTTTGGCAAACCTATGCTTTCCATGATATGATCGCATTCATCAATACAAGCAGTACAATTAGTGCATTCTAACTGAGTCCCGTTTCTAATGTCAATTCCCATTGGGCAGACATGGACGCATTGGAGACAGTCGATACAATCTCCTTTTCCGGTTAAAGCCCTGTCTTCTTTTTTATTGAACTTTGCACGTCCATTTTCCTTTTCGCCGCGTACAAAATCATACGCAACATTAATAGATTTATTGTCTAAAAGAACACCTTGTAATCGTCCGTAAGGGCAGGCAATGATACAAACCTGTTCACGAAACCAGACAAATACAAAATAGAAAACACCGGTAAAAATTAAAAGCGCAATAAAATTACCTGCCTGCTGTATTGGTCCTTGTTCAACCATAAGTAATAAAGCATCACTTCCTACTAAATAGGCCAGAAAAACATTAGCAATAAGAAAAGATATTAAAAAGAAAATTGTCCATTTAATCAATCTTTTCCTGATTTTCTCACCATTCCATTCTTGTCTTGCTAATCTGGATTGTGATCCGCGGTCTCCATCAATCCAATATTCAATTCGACGAAAAACCATTTCAAGAAAAATAGTCTGTGGACAAATCCAACCACAAAATATTCGGCCAAAAACTACTGTAAACAAAATTACAAATACAATTCCAACAAGAATTGAAATTACAAACAAGTAAAAGTCCTGAGGCCAAAAAGGAAATCCAAAAATATTAAACCGACGTTCAATTATATTGAACATCATAAATTGGTTTCCGTTTACTTTTATAAACGGATTTATAAATAAAACTGCTAATAAAATGTAGCTGACAATTTTTCTGTAATCATAAAATTTACCAGACGGTTTTTTAGGGAAAATAAATTTTCTTTTTCCACCTTCATCTATAGTTCCGATTGTATCTCTAAAAGCCTCGTCTGGTGAATTTGACATGATTATTGTAATTATTTTTTAACTTCAGTGGTATCTTTTTTTGAATCTGCGGCTGCAGTTGTTTTAGGTGCACTATCATCTACCCAAATCTCACCATCCGGAGCTTTTGGATCTTTAGGATTACTTCCCTGCAATGATAAAACGTAACTCGCTACTTTTTGAATCTCTTTTGGTTTTAACGTTCCTTTCCAGGCAATCATTCCTTTACCGTCTCGGCCGCCATTTGTAATGGTGTGAAATAAATTTTTAATTCCTCCTCCTAAAATCCAGTGATCATCTGTTAAGTTTGGTCCAATCTGTCCTCCTGCATCTGCTCTGTGGCAGGCTGCGCAATTGTTCATAAAAATATCTTTTCCAGCGGCTAAACTTGGTGCATCTGTAAGTAAGACAACTGTTTTTTCATCCATTAAATCCGGAGCAGTTTTAAGATATTCATCGACATCTATTTTTGCCTGCGCCATTTCTTTCTGAAGTTCCATTTCCTGATTATCCCCTCCAAACACTTCATATCGAGCTAAATAAACTGCTCCAAAAATGATACAGATATAGAATAAATACACCCACCATGGCGGTAGATTATTATCCAGCTCTTTGATACCGTCATAATCATGATCCATTAATAAATCAGCTTCTTTAGACATTGGTTCAGTCTTGGTAAGTTTATGCATTAGTTCTTTAAACCATGCACTTTCCTTAAGACTTAAAGTACTTTCATATTCTAGTTTTGCTTTTTCTTCCGGAGACATTAATTGATACATCACTCGATCTACAGCATTAAGTGTAACTTCAATTGCAATCAAAATAAATAAAAAGACAAATAAAAAGACAGAAACCATTGGGTACTTTATAAAAGCCGGCCTGTCACCTGAATCTATAAAATATTCCATTAAAGCAAATACGATGAAGAAAATCAAGGGTACTCTAACATATACTGGGAAAAATTTTTTCATTTTATTGATCTTTTGAAATTATACTAAGCCCTTCATCTAAAGGTATATTGCTCATTTCCTGAATTTTGTCTTTTCTATATGCGAAAACCCAAAAACCTAGTCCTACAAAAAAGAAGAAGAAAATCAGGAGGGAAAGTATTGGGTAAATTTCTACACCCGATATTGTTTCCATATTGTGTTTTATTTGTTCAAACATAATGCTGTTATTTAGAAGTTTCTTTTACTTTAATATCAGTACCAAGTCTTTGTATATAAGCAATCAAAGCAACAATTTCTCTTTCATTCATCGGAACAAATTTTTCACCTTTTGCCGCTGCTTTTTTCTTACTGTCTTCGTAACTTTTTACGTAGTCAGGATCGCTTTCCAGACTTTTTTCAATTTTAAGAGCCTGCGCTTTTAATGTTTTCTGTGCATTTGCAACATCTTCTGCTGAATAGGGAACACCAAGTGAAATCATAGCATTCATTTTCTTTTCAGTTAATGAAACATCTAAAGGTTTATTGTCAAATAACCATTTATAAGCCGGCATAACAGATCCTGCAGATGTATTTTGCGGATTCCACATGTGATTGAAGTGCCAGTTGTCATTGTACTTACCACCTACTCTTAATAAATCAGGACCCGTACGTTTTGATCCCCATAAGAATGGATGATCATAAACAAATTCTCCAGCTTTTGACTGAGGTCCATAACGCTCTACTTCACTCCTGAATGGACGGACAGACTGAGAGTGACAACCAACACAACCTTCTCTAATATATAAATCACGTCCTTCAAGCTCTAACGGTGTATAAGGTTTAACACTTGTTATAGTTGGAATATTTGTTTTTACCATAATAGTTGGCACAATTTGAATTATACCTCCAATTAAAATGGCAATCGTAGCTAAAATGGTTAACTGAATTGGTTTTCTTTCTAACCATGAATGGAATCTTTCTCCACTTAGTCGATTCTTACTGATTTTTTGTAAAGCAGGTGCCTGAGCTAATTCATCTTCAATGGTTTCACCAGATCTTACAGTCATTATGATGTTATAAACTAATGTCAGCATTCCAATTAAATATAAACTACCTCCAATAGCTCTCATCCAGTACATTGGCATTATAGCAGTAACTGTTTCAAGAAAATTTCCGTAAGTTAAAGTTCCGTCTGGATTAAATTGTTTCCACATTGAAGCTTGCTGGAAACCAGCGACATATAATGGAATTGTATAGACAATAATTCCCAGAGTACCAATCCAAAAGTGGAAGTTTGCTAATTTCTTAGAGAATAATGTAGTTTTTGCCATTCTTGGAATCAGCCAGTAGATAATAGCAAAAGACATAAAACCATTCCATGCTAATGCTCCTACGTGAACGTGAGCAACGATCCAGTCTGTATAATGCGCAATAGCATTAACATTTTTAAGGGATAACATTGGTCCTTCAAAAGTTGCCATTCCGTAACCGGTAATTGCTACTACAAAGAATTTTAAAACAGGTTCTTCACGAACTTTGTCCCACGCTCCTCTTAAAGTTAAAAGTCCGTTGATCATACCACCCCACGATGGTGCAATAAGCATTACTGAGAATACAACACCCAGGTTTTGTGCCCAGTTTGGTAAAGCTGAATATAATAAATGGTGTGGTCCAGCCCAGATATAGATAAAAATTAAAGACCAGAAGTGAATAATTGATAGTCTATAAGAGTAAATCGGACGGTTGGCAATTTTAGGAACGAAATAATACATTAATCCTAAAAACGGTGTTGTCAGAAAAAATGCTACTGCATTGTGTCCATACCACCATTGTACCAAAGCATCCTGAACACCAGCATAAACTGAATAACTTTTAAATGCTGAAACAGGAATTTCAATATTGTTAAAAATATGCAGTACTGCAACTGTTACTAATGTTGCAAGATAAAACCAAATTGCTACATACAAATGGCGCTCTCTACGGCGCAGCATTGTACCTATCATATTAATTCCCATTACAACCCAAATTACCGTTATAGCAATATCAATAGGCCATTCAAGTTCAGCATATTCTTTTGAAGAAGTATATCCTAATGGTAATGTGATGGCAGCCGCAACAATAATTAACTGCCAGCCCCAAAAATGCAGGTTACTTAAAAAGTCACTAAACATTCTGGCTTTGAGCAATCGCTGCATTGAATAATACATCCCTGCAAAAAAAGCATTACCAACAAAGGCAAATATTACAGCATTGGTGTGCAAAGGCCTTAAACGACCATAGCTAAGCCACGAAATCCCATCTGTAATATTGGGAAAAAGGTACATAACCGCTAAGGTTAGTCCCACTAACATGCCCACTACTCCAAAAAGAATAGTAGCATAAATGAATTTTTTTACAATTTTGTTGTCGTAATAAAACTGTTCCATTTCCATAATTTAAACTTGTTTTTCTTCGATTGATGAATTATTTGGGGAAGTAATTTTGGTCTCGTCATCAAAAAGAATTCTGACCGAGGGAGTATAATCATCATCATACTGACCTGTTTTGACAGCGATAATGAAGGCAATAAAGAAACAAACTGCCACGAAAATACTTACTGAAATTAATAGATAAATAACACTCATACCGTAAATTTATGTTAACAAAATTACTAGGTACGCGGCGTTTAAAATATGATAATTATCATGGTTGATAGAAGAAGTATAAAATTAAAAAAAATAATCTTACAATTACAGAAATCTATCTTAAATTTCTAGCAATGAAATAGTTAGACATAAAAGTTACAAAACTCACAATGGTAATTGTACTTAGTGGCATTATGATGGCAGCAACCAAAGGAAGCAGATTTCCGGTGACCGCAAATGTGAGTCCAACGACATTATAAAGAAGCGATAAACCAAAGCTCATTTTAATAATCAGTATCGCTTTATGAGAAAGTTTTAAGAAGTAATTTAATCTTGAAAATTCGCCTGCATCTAAAATAGCATCACATGCCGGAGAAAACACATTTACGTTTTCTGAAACAGAAACCCCAACATTACTCTGTGCCAAGGCTCCTGCATCATTTAAACCATCTCCTACCATCATAACATTTTTTCCGGTTTCCTGCAGTTTTTTTATAAACTCGAGTTTTTGCTCTGGTTTTTGGTTAAAAATCAGTTCTGTATTTTTTGGCAAAATAGCTTCCAGATTTTCTTTTTCTCCGTCATTATCGCCTGACAGCACCTTTATAGTATACTCATTGCTTAATGCTGCAAATAATTCCTGCAAACCTTCCCGATATTGGTTTTGGAAAACAAATTTCCCGTAATATACATTCTCTATTCTAATATGAAGTCCGGTTTTTTCGATTTCGGATAAATCTGAAACTGGACTTTCTACAAACGTTGATGAGCCAATTTTTATTTCTTTTCCTTCGGCGAAAGCCAAAATGCCTCTGCCCGTTATTTCCTGAAAATCATTTATTTTCATTTTCTTATTTTGAGGAAGAAAATCATAAAGCATTCTGCTCAACGGATGATTGGAACCACGAAGGACGTTTTTTATCAAAGATAAATTTTCATCTGATAAAGGAGTTCCTTCATATAAAATATTCGATTTTTTATTGGTTGTAATGGTTCCTGTTTTATCAAAAACTATGGTATCAACTTTAGCTAATTGTTCTATTACCAAAGCATTTTTAAGATACATTTTTTGTTTACCCATTATCCTGAGAATGTTCCCAAAAGTAAAAGGTGCAGTTAGTGCAAGCGCGCAAGGACATGCCACGATTAAAACAGCCGTAAAAACATTGAAAGCTGTGTTGGCATCAAAAAATATCCAATAACCAAATCCGGCAAAAGCTATAAGCAGTAAAATTGGTGTAAAATAACGACTGACTGTATCGGTAATTGTTTTGTGCTTTTGGTCTACTTTTTTCTGAAATATTTCGTTGCTCCACAGTTGTGTCAAATAACTCTGTGAAACAGAATGCAATACTTCCATTTCGATTACTTTTCCAATCTGTTTTCCTCCGGCAAAAATTTTATCTCCTGATTTTTTGGTAATCGGAACTGCTTCTCCTGTAACAAAACTATAATCGATTTCAGCTTTTTCGCTTATCAGAATTCCATCTACGGGAATTAATTCCTGATTTCTGATTAACAAGCGATTTCCTTTAAGAACATCATAGATTGGCACGCTTTCTTCTGATGCATCAGAATTAATTCTGGTAACTGCGATTGGAAAATAAGATTTAAAATCTCTTTCAAAACTTAAAAAACTGTAGGTTTTGGTTTGAAACATTTTACCAAGAAGCATGAAGAAAACCAAACTGGCTAAGCTGTCAAAAAATCCCGGACCATGATCCATTAACATATCATAAGTACTTCGAATAAACATCACAATAATTCCTAAAGCAATAGGAATGTCGATATTTAACATTCTGGTTCTGATACTATGATAGGCTGAAACATAATAACCACTCGCTGAATAAAAAAAACTTGGAAGGGCTAAAAGAAAAATCAAAATTCTAAAAAATGGTTTGTAATTATCTAACCAAAATTCTTTTAATTCAAAATATTCCGGAAACGAGAGCAGCATGATATTTCCGAAACAGAAAAAGGCAACTCCAGCCTTGTATGTCAGACTTCTGTCTAATTTATTTTTTCCGGCTTCGTAATTTTCTAAACTAATATAAGGTTCGTAACCAATTGAGCTCAATAAGTTAACAATGGTTTTAAGAGAAACTTTTTCAGAATTGAATGTAATCCGAACTTTTTTTTCCGGAAAATTAACCTGTGATATATTTATTCCCGGCTGTAAACGGTTGAGGTTTTCAAGAATCCAGATGCATGAACTGCAGTGAATATGAGGTATATTTAATGAAACTATTGAAGTATTTCCTTCCTGAAATTCAAGAACTTTTGCCAAAATCGTTTCATTTTCTAAAAAGTCATACTTTCCTTTAATGTCCTGCGGAGTTGCTCCCGGCGATTTTTCAAAATCATAATAGCAGGTTAAATCATTAAGACTAAAAATTTCGTAAACTGTTTTACAGCCTGTACAACAAAATTTTTTCTCATCAAAATTGATTTCTTCATTATGAGGTATAGTTAACCCGCAATGAAAACAACTCTGCTCACTCATAATTTGTTTTTTTTAATTAGCAAAATTCCAAATAAGCGGTGACATTAAATATGACATTTATCATGTTCATTAAAATCGATTTCTAAATTACTAAAATTAAATCTTCAAACTGCAATAATGTCCTTTTTCATTATTTTTAAACCTTAATAATACCTTTAAGACGCAATAATTCATTAATTTTGCATCAAATTAATTTTGCTATGAATAAATGTGATCAATGTATTGTTCGTCAGCTTTCATCTTTAAAAGCCCTTAATAAAGATGAGGTAATAAAACTGGCCAATAGCAAAACAACCTATACTATCAAAAAAGGTGAAGCTATTTTTGAAGAAGGTGAAGTTACCAATGGTGTTTTTTGTGTTAAAGACGGAGTTGGAAAGCTTTCTAAATTAAGTGCCAACGGAAAAGATCAAATTGTTAAGCTTGTAAAATCCGGCGAACTTTTGGGACAGCGCTCCATGATTAGTAATGAACCTGCAAACTTATCTGCCAAAGCGATTGCTGACATGGAAGTCTGCTTTATTCCAAAAAGTGAAATCATACATTTTTTTAATAATAACAATCAGTTTTCTTTGAATTTGATGCAGTCTGTATGTGAAGATTTAAAAGAATCTGAAAACGATAAAATTGCTTTAGTTCAGAAAACGGTAAAACAGCGTTTGGCAGAAACTTTACTGCAGCTGCACGATGACTTTGGTGAAAATCCCGATAAAACTTTAAAAGTACAGCTTACACGAGAAGAACTTGCCGGAATAATTGGTACTGCCACTGAAAGCTGCATCCGATTATTATCTGATTTTAATAAATTGGAATTAATTGAGTTAGCAGGTAAAAAAATTATACTGAAAAACGTAAAAGCGCTAAAGAAAATGGCGGAATAATAGCTTACTGCTTTTTAGCTTCATTCCAAAAAACATCCATTTCTGCCAAAGTCATATCCATTAAAGGTTTTCCTAATTCTACTGCTTTACTCTCTAAATATTGAAAACGACTGATAAATTTTTTATTCGTACGTTCTAAAGCATCTTCCGGGTTTACATTTAAAAAGCGCGCATAATTGATCATTGAAAACAACACGTCACCAAACTCGGCTTCTATTTTATCCTGATCTCCTGCTTTTATTTCAACTTGCAATTCCTCAAGTTCTTCCTGCACTTTATCCCAAACCTGATGAGGCTCTTCCCAGTCAAAACCAACCCCTTTTACTTTATCCTGAATTCTGCTGGCTTTTACCAACGCAGGCAAACTTCTTGGAACTCCTTCTAAAACAGATTTTTTTCCTTCTTTAAGTTTTAATTTTTCCCAGTTTTGTTTTACTTCTTCTTCATCTTTTACAACTGTATCAGAATAAATATGAGGATGACGGTGAATTAATTTATCGCAGATTTCATTGCAGACATCAGCAATATCAAAATCATTGGTTTCTGAACCTATTTTAGCATAAAAAACAATATGCAGCAATAAATCCCCGAGTTCTTTTTTAACCTCGTTTAAATCATTATCCAAAATAGCATCGCCTAATTCATAGGTTTCTTCAATAGTTAAATGCCTTAATGTCTGCAGTGTCTGTTTTTTATCCCACGGACATTGTTCACGAAGTTCGTCCATTATAATTAATAGTCTTTCGAAGGCTTTTAGCTGAAGTTCTTTGCTCATTTTGAAGTTTTTTTTCGGTTTAACCAATAATGTAAAAGTAAAAAATCCTGTCAAGAAAACATCTCAACAGGATTAATATATTTTGAATGTAAAAACTACTATTCTTCTTCTTTAGCCGCTGCCTTTTTAGCAGGAGCTTTTTTAGCTGCAGGAGCTTTCTTTGGTTTTTCTTCAGCCGGAGTTTCTTCTTTTGCTTCAGCCGCCGCCGGAGCCAAATCAGTAACTAAACCTTTAGCCTGAAGTGTATTATACCAGTTTAATACTTTTTTAATATCAGAAGCATAAACTCTTTCCTCATCATAATCCGGTAAAATTTCTTTAAAATAAGCAGCTAAAGTCGCATTATCTTCTTTATGAGAAATTGCCTGACCGTTATTTTCTTTAGATGCAATTTTCTGCATTACTTCAGTCAGCGGTTTTTCTCCTTCGTATGTATAAATTGAAATTTCTGATAGTAAACTTACATTACTTTTTAAGTTCACCGTAATTTTTTTTCCGTCTAATAATGATTCTGCCACAAAACCTGTACGTGTCTGCACCTTCAATACATATAAACCTGGTTTCCCAGAAATGGCTAAAATTTTGTCTAAATTCATGTTTATTAAAATTAGTATTAAGAATTTTTGTCTTTTTATTAATGTTCCCTAGGAACTTTTATCTCCCTTTTTTAGCGGCAGCAAATTTCATTCTGTATTCCTGAAAAGTTTTGCCTTCGGTTATGTTTTTTAATTTCTTTTGAATCAAACGTTTTTTCAAAGAAGATATTTTATCTGTAAATAAAACCCCTTCGATATGGTCATATTCATGTTGAATAACCCTCGCAATTAAACCATCAAAAACCTCTCTTTTCATTACAAAATCTTCTTCGCAGTATTCAATTGTAACAGTTGGTTTTCTGTACACATCTTCACGAACATCCGGTATACTCAGACATCCTTCATTAAAACTCCACTCCTCACCTTCTTCTTTAACGATTTTAGCATTGATAAAAGTTCTTTTGAAACCTTTTAAATCTTTTTGCTCATTCTCTGGTAAATCATCGTCATCACTAAAAGGAGTTGTGTCAATAACAAATATGCGAATAGGCAGACCTACCTGCGGTGCAGCCAGTCCAACTCCTAAAGCATTATACATGGTTTCATACATGTTTGCTATTGTCTCTTTTAAGTTTGGATAATCTGGCGTAACCGCCGTTCCTACTTTTCTTAAAACAGGATCACCATATCCTACAATTGGTAAAATCATTTGTAATTATTTAATGTTTTTATAGAACGAAAACCTTAAATTCGGTTCACATAATTCAGCTGGCAAAAATAGTAAAAAATAGTCAACGATGCGTTCTAAAGCTACATTATAACATAATTTTTATGTGCTATGGAAAACTCCGCTATAATTATGCCAAAATATTTCGTACAATTCTTAACTTTGTTACTAAACCTCACTATAATGCTTGAACGAATCTCAAAATTCACCAACAGTACTTCTTTTTTAAATGCATCAAAAGTTACTATTGCCTCAGTCGTACCTGTTCTGATTTTGAATTTTTTAGGCCATTTTGAAATAGGTTTTACTATTGCACTTGGAGCTTTTTATACTTATCCGAGTGATATTCCGAGTTCTTTAAGTCATAAAATTAAAGGATTAATTGTTGCATCGTTAATTGTTTCCGGTGTTAATTTATTAGTAAATCTTGCTTACCCTTTTCCTCTTTTATTTTATCCGTTTTTAGGATTTTTATTGTTTTTATGTTCAATGATTTCCGTTTACGGACAGCGTGCCACTTTAGTTTCCTTTTCTGCATTGTTATCGATTTCATTATCATTTGCACATTTACATGAAGGCTGGGAGGCTTTTCAATATTCCGGTTTTATTTTTATTGGAGGGATTTTATATCTGATTGTTTCGCTTGTTTTTCATTTTGTACAGCCTTATAAATATGTTGAATTACAAATTGCCGAAGGAATCAAGCTGACAGCGAAATATTTAAAGTTAAGAGGAGATTTATGGAGTCCTGAAGCCAACCGACAAAAAATAATTGAAAAACAACTGGCGATACAAGTCGATCTTAATTTAATTCATGAAGATCTTCGAAAAATGCTTATTGGCAATCAGAATACTTCCGGAACCACGAGCCAGAATCGTAAAATGCTTTTGGTGTTTATTACCTTGGTAGAAATTCAGGAACTGGCCCTTTATACTTCTTTTGATCACAGTAAGCTTCATGAAAAATTTGCCAGACATCCGGAAGTTTTACGCACTTATCAAAATGTGGCTTACAAGCTGGCGTCAACTCTTAAAAAGCTTTCTAAAAATGTGCATCATATTGCGGTGTATGTAGATAAAAATGATTTAAAAGATGAATTGGATGCACTGGAATTTGCCATTTTTGATTATGAAAAAACCCTAGGCAAAGAAGAAGCAGCAGAAGGTGTATTGATGCTGACTAACATGCTTAAATACGCTAAAAATCAGGTTGGTAAAATAAAAATTATTCAGCGTGCTTTGTCATTGGCAATGCAGTCTTATAAACTAAAAGACAAAGATAAGGAACTGGAAAAATTCTTAACGCCGCAATATTATCCTTTAAGGACACTGACGGAAAATTTAAGCTATTCTTCTTCAATTTTCAGGCATTCCCTTCGTTTAACCATTACAATTCTGCTTGGTTTTGTGTTAGGACAGTTATTACATCTTCAAAATAATTACTGGATTTTATTGACAATCGTTGTAATTATGCGTCCCGGTTACGGCTTAACAAAAGAACGTTCTTACAATAGAATCTTCGGAACTATTTTAGGGGGACTCATCGCTTTTGGAATTGTATCTGTAATTCAAAACCACGTTGTTTTGAGCATTTTCTCGATTGTCTGCATGCTTTTGGGAATTTCGTTTACACAAATCAATTACAAAATAAGCGCAACTTTTGTAACCATGTATGTTGTTTTTATTTACGGAATTTTAACTCCAAATGTTGTTGAAGTAATTCAGTTTAGAATATTAGATTCGCTTGCCGGAGCAGCTTTAGCTTTTATTGCCAATCAGTTTTTATGGCCGGCCTGGGAATTTATAAATACACCAATTCACATTGAAAATTCGATTAGAGCCAATAAAAATTACTTAAAAGAAATCGCTGATTATTATAATAAAAAAGGAGAAGTCCCTACTTCTTACAGGTTATCACGAAAAAACGCTTTTGTCGAAATAGGAAATCTTATGACCTCTTTTCAGCGTATGATGCAGGAACCCAAATCGAAGCAAAAAACAATGCCTTTGGTGAATAAACTGGTAGTTTTAAATCATTCATTGTTATCAGCTTTGGCGTCATTATCTACTTATATCCAATCGCATCAAACAACATCTGCTTCAGAGTCATTTAATTATATTATAAAAACTATTTTATCAAATCTAGAGCATTCGATTTCCATTCTACGAAATGAAACAATTATAACCGATACTTTTTTTGATAAAGAAGATGTGACTTTACAATTTGAAGAGCTGAAACGTAAAAATTTCACACGACTTGCTACTGATGATGAACTTGACAAAGAAACCCGTCAGGCTAAAATGCAGGAAGCCTCAATGGTTATTGAGCAATTGATTTGGATGAGCAATCTTGCGGAGAAAATACTAAAAATTACGAAAGAATTAAAAGCAATAAAAAATGATTAAAGGTTTTAATTCTTTCGTTTATTGCTTTAAAGCAGATTTTGTTTTATAAAATCGGTTGTTACTACGGCTGCAAATTCTTCATTTAAACTTGCTAATGCTGTTTCATGAATTAGTTCTGCCGAAAAATTTTGTCCGTCAACGCCTTTTTTGTTGAATGTTGCCGTTGCATCTGAAACAATAAAGGTTTCATAACCAAAATTTCCGGCCATTCGCGTTGTTGTCGAAACGCAGTGATCTGTTGTTAAACCTACAATTACAAGGGTTTTTATTTCTGCATTGTCTAATTGCTCTTTTAAATTTGTACCGATAAAAGCGCTGTTTACATTTTTCTTAATAACAATTTCATTATTAATTGGCTTTACAACATCCTTAAATTCATTACCTGAATTATTTTCGTTAAGCAATGAATCCGGATTTGATGAACAATGCTGGATATGAAAAACAGGAAGATCATTGTCTCGCCATAATTTTAAAATTTCACCTGCATTGTCTTCTGCATTTAGGTTATTTCTTTGTCCGCCCCAATAATCAATATCATCAAATCCTTTTTGAATATCAATTAAAATCAATGCCGGTTTGTTTGTTTTAGAAAGTGCCATATTGTTTATTATAATTAAAAAAGGACCTAGTTATTTACAAACTAAGTCCTTTGGGGTTTATTATTTTACATTCGAAATTTTAATTATTTAATTTTTAAAACTTCAGCTGTATGTTTTCTCAATTCTGCTAAAAGCTCTGGTTTATC
This sequence comes from Flavobacterium sp. Root901, assembly GCF_001429765.1. Taxonomy (GTDB): domain Bacteria; phylum Bacteroidota; class Bacteroidia; order Flavobacteriales; family Flavobacteriaceae; genus Flavobacterium. Next base: position 146,799 of record NZ_LMJB01000006.1, on the reverse strand, counting down.
ATTTAGCGTTTGACCATAAGACGGAATCATTTCTTTCATTTTAGCTTCCCATTCCGGTGTTTTAATTTGGTTCGTAAAACATCTGCTTATTAAGTCAATCATGATAGCCACAGCAGTTGATGCACCTGGAGAAGCTCCTAATAAAACTGCTAAAGTTCCGTCGTGTGTATTGATTACTTCTGTTCCAAATTCAAGAACTCCGCCTCCGTTTTCACCTTTTTTAATAACCTGAACACGCTGTCCTGCTTTTTCCAGTTTCCAGTCTTTAGAACGTGCCGTTGGAAGATATTCACGTAGTGCTTTCATTCTGTCTTTTGGAGACTGACGAACCTGCTCGATTAAATATTTAGTCAGCGGTATATTGTGAAATCCCGCAGAAAGCATCGGAATTAAATTGTTTGCTTTTATGGATAATGGTAAATCCAAATAAGATCCATTTTTTAAGAAACGTGTAGAGAATCCTGCAAATGGTCCAAAAAGAAGTGCTTTTTCACCATCAATTACACGCGTATCAATATGAGGAACAGACATTGGAGGTGCTCCAACACTTGCTTTTCCGTAAACTTTTGCCTGATGTTTGGCAATAACTTCCGGATTTGTACATTTTAGCCATTGTCCGCTAACAGGAAAACCTCCATAACCGTGACCTTCAGGAACATCTGCTTTTTCTAATAAAGGCAATGAACCTCCTCCGGCACCAATAAATACAAATTTGGTATACGCTTTTCTTGTTTGACCTGTAGATAAATCTGTAATTTTAATTCTCCATGATTTATCTTCGCGCTGTCTTAGTTTTTTGACCTCGTGGTTAAAATATAAATTAACGCCGTCTAACTTTTCAAGATAGTTAAACATACTTCTGGTTAAGGCTCCAAAATTAACATCGGTACCTATTTCCATGTGGGTTGCAGCTAATTTTTCGCCTTCTTCCCTGCCTTCCATTACAAGAGGCATCCATTTTTTTAACTGATTAAAATCAGTGCTGAATGTCATTTCAGAAAAAATAGGATTACTTTGAAGTGCTTCGAATCTTTTTCTTAAATATTCTACATTTTTGTCTCCCCATACAAAACTCATGTGAGGTACGCTTTTAATAAAATTTTCCGGCGACGGAACTTTATTCTGCTGTACGAGATAAGACCAAAACTGACGTGAAATTTCAAATGATTCAGCTATGCTTATTGCTTTTTTAGGATCAATACTTCCATCTGCCTTTTCCGGAGTATAATTTAGTTCACAAAATGCAGAGTGTCCTGTTCCTGCATTATTCCAGGCATCTGAGCTTTCGGCTGCTGCCACATCTAATCTTTCGTAAATTTCAATTTTTATATCAGGCTGCAGCTCTTTCAAAATTAATCCAAGAGTTGCACTCATAATTCCAGCTCCAATAAGCACTACTTCACTATTGGAACGTATTGTATTGTCAGGCATAACAGTAATTTGTTTTAAAATGCAAAGGTACTTTTTTCAATCGCAAAAAAAAACTAATTTTTACATGATAAAAGTTAGGAAATTATAATTTTTTCTAAAAAAGTAAAATTAATCAGAAATAAACTTAAAAACGTTTGGAAGAAAGATAATCCTGAAGCATAATTGTTGCCGAAATTTCATCAATGAGACCTTTGTTTTGGCGCTGTTTCTTATTTAGTCCGCTGTCAATCATCGTTTGAAAGGCCATTTTTGAAGTAAAACGCTCATCAACACGAATTACTTTCATATCCGGAAAAATATTCGAAAAATGGGTTACAAAACCATTAATTACTGATGCACTTTCAGATGGCTGGCCGTTCATTTGTTTCGGCTCGCCAATTAAAACTGCTTCTACCTTTTCTTTAGCAAAATAATCTTTGAGAAAATCAATTAAAGTATGGGTTGGAATTGTAGTTAAACCTGATGCTATTATCTGCATTTCGTCAGTAACTGCTATTCCTGTACGTTTTTGTCCGTAATCTATGGAGAGAATTCTTGGCATTTTATTTTTTATAAAAGATAAAGAAAATCTGTAACGTTTAGAAAGAGTTCCTGTATTTAATAAATGCGAAGACTAAAACGGTTTCTTCTTTGCTATTAACTTCATAAACAGAAACATATCCTTTAAAAATATAATCTCTTATATTTTCATTATCAAAATATTGGGATTTTTTAAATAAAAAAGGATTTTGAATATCTTTCCTTATTTTTTTTTATTAAATCATTTTTAAACTTTTTAGCCGCTTTTGGTTTATCTTGAGCTATGTAATCAACCTGGTCTTCTAAAGCAAACAAAAAATCCTCAGTAAAATTAATCTTCATGTTTAGAAATTGTGTTTTCTAAAATTTCATCAACTTCTTCTAATGTGTATAGTTTTGCTGTACCATTTTTTAAATTAGCGTAAGCCGCATGTACTTTCTTTTTATTTTCATCAAAATCAGGATCTTCGGGAGTGATTTTTAATTCATCTGAAGAAAATGAACTTAAAAAATTCAAGATTTTTTCTTTAATCTCTGGCTGAAATTCTAATCTAATCGCTTCCATAATGCTTTCATTTTACAATACAAATATAAACTTTTTTAAATTGATGTTTTAAATTAAACCGAAAACCAAAAGGCCCGCTCTGAATTAATCAAAACGGACCCCGAACCTAAATATTTAAAACCTAAAAATTATTCTATCGATTAAATAATCTGCTGAAAAAGCCTTTGTGCTCTTCTTCTCCCTGCTCCTCTTCATAATTGGCAAACTTCGCCTGATTTTTTTCATGTTCGTAAATTAGCTCCTTAATATATTCGACATATGTTCTCTTTTTTTCTTCTAAAAAACCGATCAGATATTTCTCGCTAAACTCCACACCGCTTGCCGCTTCAATTTGAAGTAACTTTTTATACAAAGGCTCAATATGCATGGCTACAACTTCCTGAGGAACAGCTTGTCTTCTGCCAAAATAATTAACAATAACACCGTTTTCATCTCTTGCAATATCAAAATCTGTAATTACCCAATAGTACCTTCCTGATTTTGCAAGGTTTTTTACGATGGCATGAAAGTTTTTACCGTTTTTAAGATTTTCCCAAAGCACTTTAAAAATAACTTTAGGCATATCCGGGTGACGAATAATATTGTGCGGCTGTCCCATTAATTCGTAATCTTCATAACCGCAGACATCAACAAAAACTTCGTTGGCATATTCAATAATACCAAAAGCATTTGTTTTACTCATAATTACCTGCGTTTTATCCCACGTAACTTCTTTATCGATTACTGTAACCGGGTTTCGGAGTTGGTTTTCCTGATTCATGTTCTGTAGATTTAATATGTTTTTGGATTGGACTTTAATTCCGGTTTCCCAAAATTAATTCTGCAAAAGTAGAAGTAAGAAAAAGTTCAAAATCTGACAAATGTCATATTTTGATATAAAAAAAACTTTTAGCGGCAGTTTATTCGAATAAGGTTTGATTAGAAAATTTTATTTATCAAATTATAAACAAAAAGTTACATTTATAACATTTTCCATTGTGTTTACTTTTTTGCATTTCTACAAATACCTTATCTTTGCCAAAAATTTAAACTATGAATTCTTTACAGACTATAATTGAACAAGCTTGGGAAAACAGAGCTTTATTACAAGAAAAAACTACAACTGATGCTATTAGAGAAGTTATCGAATTAGTAGACGCAGGAAAATTACGTGTTGCAGAACCAGTTGGTGACGCCTGGCAGGTAAACGAATGGGTTAAAAAAGCAGTTGTAATGTATTTCCCAATTCAAAAAATGGAAACATGGGAATCTGGTATTTTTGAATATCACGATAAAATGTTACTTAAAAAAGGTTATGCTGAAAAAGGAATTCGTGTCGTACCAAATGCAGTTGCACGTTACGGAGCTTATATTTCAAGCGGTGTTATTTTAATGCCAAGTTATGTAAATATTGGTGCTTATGTTGACGAAGGAACGATGGTTGACACCTGGGCAACAGTGGGAAGCTGTGCACAAATTGGTAAAAACGTACACTTAAGTGGTGGTGTTGGTATTGGTGGTGTTTTAGAGCCGTTACAAGCTGCTCCGGTAATTATTGAAGACGGTGCTTTTATTGGATCTCGCTGCATTGTTGTAGAAGGTGTTCACGTTGGTAAAGAAGCTGTTCTTGGCGCTAACGTTTGTTTGACTGCTTCTACAAAAATCATCGATGTTACTGGTGATAAGCCTGTTGAAATGAAAGGTTTTGTTCCTGCTCGTTCTGTTGTAATTCCCGGAAGTTATACTAAAAAGTTTGCTGCTGGAGAATTTCAGGTTCCATGCGCTTTAATCATTGGTACCCGTAAACCATCTACAGATTTAAAAACTTCATTAAATAATGCACTTCGCGAATACGACGTTGCTGTATAATTTTTAGAAATAAATAAATTAAAAATCCAAATTCTGATCTTAATCAATTGGAATTTGGATTTTTTTTGCTTCAATTTGTAATCAATTAAAAGATTAATTTTTTTAGATGAAGATACTTGTTATTCAGCAAAAAATGATTGGGGACGTTTTAGTCAGCAGTATTATTTGTAACAATCTGCATACTGCTTATCCGGATGCTCAAATTGATTATTTAGTGTATGCTTCGACAACTCCGGTTTTAGAAGGGAATTCAAGTATTGACAATATTATTTTATTTGAAGAAAAGCACCGTAACAGCAAAAAAGAATTATTGAAACTTGGACTTCAGATCCGAAGTGAAAAATATGATCTTTTAATAGATGCGTATTCAAAATTAGAAAGCTGGATTTTGGTATTTTTAAGTAATGCTAAAAGAAAAATCTCTTATAAAAAACCCGGCAGAAATTTTCTTTATACAGATAATGTTCCTTTTGAGCCTTTTCCTAAAACTAATTTAGGTTTAGCAATCGAAAGAAGACTTTCGCTATTAGAGCCTTTACATCTAAAAATCAAAACAGATCCAATTCCTAAATTATTTGTTTCTGAAAAAGAAAATCAGCAAGCTTTATCCTTATTGGAAAAACACAATGTTCGAAAAGACAAAAAAACGATTATGATTAGTCTTTTGGGAAGTGAAAAATTAAAAACCTATCCCTTGGAATTCATGTCGAAAGTTGTGGATTATGTAGCTGATAATGCAGATGTAAATATTCTTTTTAATTACTTTCCAAAACAAATTGAAGATGCAAAAACCGTTTATAACGGCTGCAAAGCTTCAACGCAGGAAAAAATTTATTTTGATTTATTAGGCGGAGATTTACGCTCGTTTATTGCCCTTATGAATCAGTGTGATGCCATTATTGGAAATGACGGAGGCGCAATAAATATGGCTAAAGCTTTAGAAAAACCCTCGTTTATAATCTTTTCTCCCTGGATTGAGAAAAAAATATGGGCCACTTTTGAAGACGAAATTCATCATCTTTCTGTTCATTTAAAAGATTATCGTGCTGATTTATTTGAGCAGAAATCTGAAAAAATGCTAAAAAAAGAAGCTTTATCCTTATACGAAGAGTTTAAACCAGAATTCTTTAAAGATAAAATTGAATCATTTCTAGAAAAAAATATCCGCTAAGATGATTTCGGCTCAAAAACAACTTTTATCTGCTTTGCTAATAACTTATAATGAAGAATCGAATATTCATGCGGTTCTTGATAATTTGGCTTTCGCCGATGAAATAGTCATTGTAGATTCTTTTAGCACAGACAGAACTTTTGAGATTGCTTCGACATACAAAAACGTAAAAATTGCTCAGCGTGCCTTTGACAATTTTGCGCTTCAACGCAATTATACAATTGATTTAGCATCAAATTCGTGGATTCTTTTTATAGATGCCGATGAAAGATTAAGCACCGCACTTGAGCAGGAAATAAAAACAGTTATCAATCAGGAAAATCCGGCATCTGCTTATTATGTGGCGCGCGATTTTATTTTTGAGAATACAAAACTCCGTTTCAGCGGCTGGCAGAATGATAAAATAATCCGTCTTTTTAAAAAAGAAAATGCTGTTTACAACAGTAATAAAATTGTTCACGAGAAATTAATTGTAAACGGAAAAACCGAAAAACTAAAAAACAAATTAACTCATTATTCGTATTCGAATTATGATGATTATAAGCAAAAAATGATTTTTTACGGTCGGTTAAAAGCGCAGGAAGAGATTTCAAAGAATACAAATCCTAATTTTTTCCATTTTTATATTCGTCCTGTTTACCAGTTTCTCAATCAATATTTACTGAGACTTGGATTTCTAGACGGCAAAAAAGGAATTATAATTTGTTATCTGAATGCGTTGAGTGTTGCTGTCCGTTTTCAGGAACTAAAAAAAATAATTAAACAGAAAAACTAAGATTTCCAGAATTTAAGTTTCTTTTTCAGCCTTTTCTTTCTCGCAAATTCTTCCTGAAAATCTGAAGTTGCCTGCCACATTTTTTCAAAAATTTCAGTTTCAGTTTTATCAGTATAAAACTTTGAATATTCATTGCTCATTACGGCAATCATTTCTTTCTTTGGCGTCAGACGGCTAAAATTATTCATACGCTGTTCAAAACTCATGTTTTCGTGAAAATTCATTCGGTTTAAATCGACTAAAAAGAAACTATAAATATTGTTTTCATTCTTTTTAATCAAAGTATTTCCGGGTGAATGATCCAAAAACTCTACTCCCTTTTCGTGAAGGTCAAAAGTAAATTTTGTAAACTGCCTGAGAATAATATCATTATCGGGATATTCAGGAATTTCTACCAGTTCCCTATAAGTCAATTCTGTAACCAGATGTTCACTGGCATAATAACTGTCTTTTAAACCAAGAAGATTAAAATTTTCAAGAAATGCAATTGGTTCCGGAGTTCCAATTCCTTTTTCTAATAAAATTGTAGCGTATTCAAACGAACGTCTTGCTTTTGATTTTCTAAAATATTTATAAGCAATTTTGTTAACTATATTCGGAATTTTAAATGATTTAATGTTAATCGTTTTTCCATCCAAATCAAACAATTTTATCTTGTTACGATCTCCATTTCCAAAAAGTTCGCCAGAAGCATTAAACTTTTGGATTTTGTCAAGAATTGACGAAGTATTATTTTCGAAAAAAGGATTTACTTTAAAATTCATCAGTAGTTTTTTAAGAGCACAAAAATACGTATTTAAGACTTCAAATTATTATTGTACTTTCGTAAAAAAAGAAAATAATGTCCCAAAAAAGTATTTTTCTAGAAACACACAATATAAACAACAGAGCATCAGGTTTAGGAACTTTTAATTATGAATTAATTAAAGGATTATCTGCATTAGACTTTGGTAATTACGAATTAACTTTAAACAGCTCAAAACCTGAAGTTCTTGAAGAAGAATTTAAAGATAAATTCAAATATCACAAGTACAGCAGCCTTTCGAGACATCCTTTGTTTAGAATTCGAAAAAAATACGATTTGTGGCATTCTGTAAATCAAAATATAAAAGTAGAACCTTTTCATAAAAGCAATTATGTCCTTACTGTACATGATATTCATTTTGTTGAAGAAGTTTCAGATAGTAAAAGCCCTAAGTTAAAAAAGCTTTTTAAAGGAAAACTTGAAAGAGCAAATGCAATTACTTACATTTCAGAATTTGCCAAAAAACACACGCATGAACATTTTGATGTCCCTAATGTTCCTGAATATGTTATTTATAACGGAAATCCTATTTCGACTCTTTTAGATACCTCCACATTTGTTTCAAATGTTCCTGCAGACAAGCCTTTCTTTTATTCTATAGGAGATTTTATAGAACGAAAAAATTATTCTTCGATCATTAAAATGATGAAATTAATTAAAGATTACAATTTGATTATTTCCGGAAATAACGATAAAAAATATGGAGAAGAAATTAAAAAACTAATTGAAGACAACGGCTTAAATAATCAGGTTTTTTTGACCGGAAAAGTTTCAGATCAGGGAAAACAGTTTTATATGAAAAACTGTACCGCATTTCTTTTTCCATCAATTCGCGAAGGTTTTGGACTCCCGCCAATTGAAGCAATGAGTTTTGGCAAACCTGTATTTCTTTCAGACAAGACTTCATTACCTGAAATTGGAGGTGATGTTTCAAATTACTGGGCAAATTTTGATCCTGAATATATGAAAGATATTCTTTTTGAGGGATTAACCCACTTTGACAATAATAAAAACGAGATAGAAAGTTTATTGAAAAAAAGAGCTGCAAGTTTCGATTGGAAAATTGCAGCTGCTGAATATTTTAATGTTTACAAAGAAATATTAAAGTAAAGAAACAATGTAAACTTACAAGTGTTTAAACCATTGTCCCAGGTTTCTTTTCCAAATATAGAAATCTGAGGGCAAGACTTTAAAAAAGTCAAGATTATTCTTGATTTCATTAAAAGTAGTACCTTTTACAAAAGCCAGTTTTTTCCATTTATGAGGTTCCATGTAAAAAAAGTTACGCATGCTTTTGTAGTTGCGTTCGTTTACAATCTCCCATTTATGTAAAAACTCTTCTTTATTTATGTCTGTATCATGTCCCCAGTTATTGAATTTCATTTCCAGCTCTTCTTTAGTTCTGGAAATACATTCATGTAAAATAGGGCCTTTAAAATAAATAATCCTTTTGCGGGTTTGTCTTCCTATTTTGTAACTTGGATAATTGGTCGCAACCATAATTTTGGTTGGTTTTTTCACATACAGTACTCCGTTATCAACTCTTTTATAAAGATTTATAAGGCATGGCGAAATCTGAACCTGATTTTTTTCAGGATTATTAAGAAAATGATTTTTAGATTTTAAAAATTTTACAAACCCTTTAAAATCCAGAAAATATTCATCGGCATCAAGCTGAATAAGCCAATTTCCTATTCCCATTTTTTCGGCAAGGATTTTTCTTTCTAAAACCTCACACTGCATGCTGGTTAACTCCGGATGATAAAAATTATCTTCCAGAATTTGTATTTTAGAATCAACATCAATAGACCTTATCCATTGAAAAAAATCGTCTTCTATTACAAAAGATTCTCCTTTCCAGGTCTTTCTTTCTTTATCAATTGCTAAAAAAATTGAGTCAGATTCTTTATATACTTGTGGAATTGCAATTTTAAGCAATTCATAATCATACGACACTAAAAATCCGACCTGAATTTTTTTCATTTATTTATATTTGTTAGGGCAAAGATAAAAACATTCCGAAATTATCTACGAAAATTGCTTTCGAATTTTTAAGATAATTTTAACGTAAATCTTATCTTTGCCATGTAAAACAAAAACCATGCAAATTCTTCAAATTCCTGAAATTTCTGTGATAATTCCTGTGTTTAACGCAGCTTCATTTTTGCAGGAAAGCATTGAAAGTATCTTAAACCAAACATTCTCAGACTTTGAGCTTATAATATTAAATGATAAATCTACAGACGAAAGTTTAGAAATAATTCAAAAGCTTCAATCTAAAGATAATCGTATCATAATTATTGATAAAGAACAGAATGTCGGTCCGGCAAATCTTAGGAATGAAGGAATTAACGCTGCAAAAGGTACTTATATTGCCTTAATGGATGCTGATGATATTGCTTTGCCAACACGTTTTGAAAAACAGCTTGCTGTATTAAAAAACAATCCGGAAATTGGATTATGCGGCACGTGGTTTACTTTTTTTGGATCTAAAAAAGACAAGATCATAAAACACAATACCGATCCTGACGCCATAAAAGTATCTTTTTTACACAGTTGTAACATCGGGAATCCAACGGTTATGTTTAAAAAAGAAGTTTTAGGAGATTTAAAATTCGATAATGATTATGTTCCTGTTGAAGATTACGATTTATGGAGCCGATTATTAGCCAGAACCAGCTTTTATAATATTCCCGAATCTTTATTAAATTACAGACAGCATAACAACAATATCAGTAAAACAAAAATTGATAATGTGAACCGATCCGTAAGAAGAGTAAAAATAAATCAGTTAGCTCAGCTTGGAGTAAACCCTTCAGATCCAAAGATTGATTTTTACTTAAATGCTGTTTCATTTAAAAAAGGACTTTCTCCGGAAGAAGTAATCGAAACCATTGACGCTTCTAAATTTTTGATTTCGCAAAATGAAAAATCAGGTTATTTCAATCAGGATGTTTTTCAAAAACACATCAACAAGAATCTTATACGCACGGTTCGAAACGCCGGTTCGTATAATCTTTCATTTTATAAACATTTAAAGAATAAGGAAAGTTTATTGTTTCAAAAAATAAACATATTAGATAAAATAATTTTATACTTTAAATCCTTAACCGGCAGATAAGATTATATGTTCGTTTTAATATAACGCCACAAATATTTCAATTTTAAAGAAAATCCTGCTTTGTCTAAAAACTCATTTATTGCTATTTGAGGTTCTTCAATATTTTTGTATTCATCTGATTTGCGTAATTTTAAAGCTTCAAAAGCCGATGCTTTCAATAAAGCTGCCATAACTTTTTTCATATTATTGGTTCTGGCCTGCGGAATATTTTGAAGTATTTCTTTTATATTTAGATAAGAAGAATAACGCTGATAAAAAGGAGATTGTAAAGAGTAAATTCCCCCCGGATGCCATCTGTAAACTGCTGCCTGAAAGTTTAGAAATGCTCCTTTTCCATTACAAAGCAATAATGCATAAAGCGTATTATCTTTAGAATATTTAAACTTCTTGTAATCTAAAGGATCAACAGCGTCTTTTCTAAAAACACTTGTTAATGTATATGTACAATAAGGCTGAAAAAGGGTATTAAAATCAATTGTGTAAACGTCCGGCAGAGTAGTATTAAAATCATTTGGAAGTAATTCCGTTTCTTTTTTAGTATAAAAATCTGTCCATGTAATTACATATTCAGAGTTATTTTCTAAAAAATCTACTTGCTTTTGCAGTTTTAATTCGTCGATCCAATAATCGTCTCCTTCGCATAATGCCATATATTTTCCCTGTGCTGCAGGAAAAGTAAAATCACTCCAAATATTAACTTCTTTATTAGAATATTGATTTTCACGCTGTAAAATCGGCTTAATAATTAAAGGATATTTTGCAGCAAATTCACTGATTATACTGGCCGTATTATCTGTCGAGGCATCATCATGAACAATTATTTCAAAAGGAAATGTCGTTTTCTGAATTAAAAAACCATTTAAAGTTTCGGCAATAAAATTCTCATGATTATAAGTAGTACATAGAATACTTACAAAAGGTTTTATCTCCTTGTTTATCCAGCCTGAAACAATCTCGTTTTGATCTCTCATATTTAAAAGTCCATTTTTTTGGCAGGAACTCCAAAAACAGTCGTATTTTCTTTTACATTTTTTATAACAAGACTTGCAGCACCAACTGTTGCACCTTTTCGGACAATAATATTTGGCAGCACAGTAGATCGAGTATTTAAGCAGACTTCTTCTTCTAAAACTGCGTAGCCGCCAGTAAAACTATAGGCATTAATATGAGACCATTTGCCAATTTTAGAATCGTGCCCAATTGCGACAAATCCCTGAATTGTTACAAAATCTTCAATCACACAATCATTACTTATATTAGAATACATGAACACAATTATACCGTTGCCCAATTTTACATTTGATGTAAAAACAACTGTTGGGTGAATCAAATTGATAAATTGACCTCCTTTTGATAAAATAATTTCTGTGTAATGTTTTTTCCATTTTACGCTTCCGAGTGCACAGATAAATACATCATTCTCCTGAATTTCATAATTTTCAACAGATGAAATAATTTCTGGATAATTTTCAAAACCGTCAAGAGCGTCTAATTTATCATCTAAAAAACCTTTTATAGTGTATTCAGAATTAAACCCGGAACATTGTCTTGCAAGACCGCATACTTCTCGTCCGTATCCTCTTGCCCCTATTATGATTAGATTTTTCATTTTTAGATTATTAAGTTACACGCTGCCCAAGAATATCCTACTCCAAATCCTGCTAAAATTAAATTTTTAGATTCTTTCAATTTTCCTTGCTTTTGGGCTTCATACAAAGCAATTGGAATTGTTGATGAGACCGTATTACCACAATTTTCCATGGAAATAAAGAATTTTTCTTCCGGAATTTTTATTTTTTTCCTCAAATGATTAAGCATGTACTTATTTGCCTGATGAAAAATATATAAATCGATATCTTCTTTGGTTAAATTTGATTTTTCTAAAATCGCTTCTGTAAGTTTCGGAACAAATTCTCCTGTAAAATTAAAGATCTCCGTTCCGTTCATATACAAATTTTTATCATTACGAACATTTCCAAACTCATCTGAAATATCTTCATTTTGATTTGAAACCGGAAAACGCATTCCTCCTTGCTTTACAATTAAATTTTCAGCTCCTTTTCCATCTGTTCCAAAAATGAATTTATCAAGAGTGCAAAATCCTTCATCGCTTGATATTAAAGTTGCTGCGGCAGCATCTCCAAAAATTGTTTTGTTACTTTTATCTCTCGGATGAATAAACTTAGAATAGGTTTCTGAAGTAATCAACAAAACGTTTTTTGCCATTTCACCAGCAATTAAACCTTTTGCTAAACTCAATCCGTAGACAAACCCTGAACAGCCTAAATTAAAATCTAATGCTCCAATTGAAGTATTTAATCCCAATTTTTCCTGAATGATACAAGCTGTAGTAGGCAGGAAATAATCCGGACTTTGGGTACAAAACAACAAATAATCAATAGTTGTTTTATCAATATTATGCTCGGCAAACAATCGTTCTGCAGCTTTTACAGCCATATCAGATGAAAATTCATCTTTGGCACTTATATGTCTTGAATGGATTCCGGTTTTAGAACTGATTTTCTCAATATCCCATTCCGGAAATTCTTTATTAATTAAATCATTCGACAGTACTTCTTCCGGAAGGTAATAGGAAATAGCTTTTATATTAGCTTTCATTTTCTAAGAATTTTAAATATTGTTTTTGAAAATGATGTACTCGTTCTTCTTCATCAGATAATTTTCCTGATAAATTGGTATGTCTTACTCCTTGCTGCACCAGCTGACAAACGGTTTTGTCTTCATCGAAAACCTGTCTGTTAAAACCAATTAAAGATTCTTCAAAAGCTTTAATAACGATTGGTGTAGTTTCTGATTCTGTAACCGATGTAAAAACGTGACTTGTAAATTTTGTGCTGTCCGGTGTAATAGGTTCAATTAGAGAGTAATTAAACGAAACTCCGTGTGTACTCGATATCAAAAGATTAGGAAAAATCAATATGTGTTTATAGCCTTCAATATCGTAGCTTCGCGGTGAATAATAATTGTTGATTTTTTTATATCCGCCTTTATCTTTTACGATATTCAGATTACTTGTCCAGCTTGAATTATTTTTATCAAAATCAAAATCTAATCCGGAAGGTTCTAATTTGGCCAAAGTTTGAGAATGAACTAAGCCGACATGATAACTTTCGAGTGTATTTTCGACAATTACTTTCCAGTTTGCATTTATTTCCATAGAATTAACATCAATTCTATTTCCTAAATTTAATGACATTACTTTTAATTCATCGTAAAAAACACCTATAAAATCTTCTAAAGGTTCAACATCTTCATTTAAAGAGACAAAACATAAATTTCCGCAGAATGAAACTTTAAATTCTTTTAGTTTCATTTCGCAGAGTTCTTCTTTCGAGAATTTTTTAAACAAAGGTTTTTTCGGAATTCCGCTTGGAATTCCATTTTTATCATACGCCCATCCGTGATAAGGACATACTAAAGGTCTGTTTCCTGATTCTTCTTGCTGAATTATCGAAAAGCGATGCGAACAAACATTTAAAAATGATTTAATTTCGCCTCTCACATTCTGGACTAGAACGGGCGTTCCTGAAATTTTTAAAGCAATGAAATCATTATCATTTAAAAAATCAGATTTGAATCCCACAAAATGCCATACTTTTTTAAACAGCTTATTATTTTCCTGTTCAAATATAGCGTCATCATAATAATGAAAAGCAGGTATGTTTGAATTCATAATTTTATTTTAAAGTGAATCCGCCATCAATAATTAAGTCCGAACCAGTCATCCATTTACTCGTATCACTTAATAAATACATAACCAAGCCAGCAACGTCTGCTGCTTCGCCGTATCCAAGCGGATATTCTGATTCTGCTTTTTTTAATTCTTCTTCAGAAGCCGCATCGCTTGCTTGTTCCGTCATTGCCGTTTTTACAATTCCCGGGCAAATACTGTTTGATCTGATTCCCTGCGGAGCTAATTCTGTAGCTAATACTTTTGAAAAAGATATTAATGCCGCTTTTGATGCCGCATACATAGCCGTTCCGCCAACGCCTAATTTTGAAGAAATTGATGATATAAATACAAGCGAGCCTTTTTTATTCAGCAATTTCTTTTTGATTAATTTTTGGCTTAAAACAACATTACTGTCAAAATTCACAGAAAAAACACTGTCTATTTTGTCTTCATTCAAAAACTTAACAGGAAGATATTCAACTATTCCTGCATTAAAAACTACACCATCAAAAGGAGCACTTTCTGAAATTAACGTATCAATTTCTGAAGAAACAGAAAGATCAACAGCAAACATTTTGTGTCCGTTTCCTGTTAATAACGAAATAGTTTCCTGCAGTTTTTCTGCATTTCTTCCAACAATGGTAACATTTGCGCCTAACTTTGAAGCAGTGATTGCAATTTCTCTCCCAATTCCCTGAGAAGCGCCTGTAATTAATATATTTTTATCTTGTAATGTAATCATTTATAATTCGATTAAATCCAGAACTTCTAATTTACAATCCTGAGCCATTACTGTTCCCCACGATAATCCAACTCCAAAACCGCACATTAGTAAATTAGACATTTTGTTTTCTATTTTATCTTTCAATTCTGAAACTATCGTTAATGGAATTGTAGCTGAAGAAGTATTTCCAAAATGCTGTAATGAATATGGAACTTTTTCTACTGGCAGTTTTAATTTTTTAGCAATCATTTTATTCATCATCAAATTTGCCTGATGAAAAATAAAGTAATCGATTTGCTCTTTATCGATTGTAAACTTTTCTAAAAGTTTATTGACTGTTTTTGGGCCTTGCGAAATTCCAAAACCAAAAACATCCATACCATCAAGAACCAGCTCACATGCACTGCGATTTATTCCTTCGTCAATTTTTTTAGTTTCTAAAGAATCAGCCGTTATCCGGTTTCTTGATCCTCCATCGGGAACAATTATAGTTTTATATCCAGATCCGTCTGTACCTAAATCAAAAAGCAAATCTCCGGCATTTTCATCAATCTCAAATGCGGTTGCACTTCCTGCATCGCCAAAAAGCGGTAATGTACTTTTATCAGTATTTGATACAATTTTACTTATTGTATCTCCGGCCAGAAGCAAACCTTTTTTTAAACCGGTCGCTTTCATCATTCCTGCAATAATAGATATTCCGTATACATATCCTGAACATCCAAGCGGAACATCAAAAGCGATACAATTTGTAGATAAGCCTAATCTATCCTGAAGTATAGCGGCAGAAATTGGTAAAATATAATCAGCGGTCTGAGAAACAAAAACCAGAATTTCTATTTCGTCTTTCTGCCAATTTAAGTCTTTAATTAATTTTTCAGCAGCTTCGCAGCATAAATCAGAAGTACAAATTTCTTTTGTCGCAATACGTCGTTCTTCAACTCCGGTTACTTCAATAAATTTTTGAATTTCCTCCTGCGTTACTATTTCTAAACCAACATTTAGTTCCTTATTTTTAGGAACGCAGCAGGAAATACCTTTTATCGCAATGTCATTTACTGAAAAAGCTGCCATTTAATTATGCTTTATTTTTAATTATTTCGAAGATGTCGTTTAACGAATTCGAAGATTTAATTTCATCTCCAGTTAATTTTACATCATATTCTTCATCTGCCATCGCGATCAATGATAATGCAGTCAATGAGTTCCATTCATCTAAATCTCTAAAAACAGTTTCCTGCGTAATTAGATCTGCATCAGTATCATCTAAAATATCTGCAAAATTTTTCAAAAAAGCGGTGATTTCCATAGTAATCTTAAATTTATTTTGTGTTCATTTTTCACATTAATCATACCAAATATTTAAAAAACATTCTTTACAATTCAATTAAAAACTTTAACCAGCTGTTAACCAAGTATGTTAACTAAAAGTTTCGCTTCTCAAAATGTTATAATATTTAGTTATATCAAAAATTAAGGTTTCTTTTCCTAATTTTACCACGCAAATATAACAATAGTTTATCCGTAAAGATAAATTAAACTCACTAAATCAATAATTAAATGATTCCTGTAACCAAAACTTTTTTGCCCCCGCAAGAAGAATACAATTCTTATGTAAAACGTGCATGGGATAAAGTTTGGCTAACAAACAGAGGCGAACTTACATTAGAACTCGAAGATAAACTTAAAAATTTCCTCGACGTTTCAAATTTAATAATTACTAATAACGGTACAATTCCAATTCAAATTGCATTAAAACTTTTTGGAAAAGGAGGCGAAATCATAACTACACCTTTTTCATACGTCGCAACATCTGCGGCTATTGTATGGGAAAACTGTACGCCTGTATTTGTAGACATACATCCGGAATATTTAACAATTGACGAAACCAAAATTGAAGCTGCAATAACTTCAAAAACAACTGCAATACTGGCAACTCATGTTTTTGGAAATCCTTGTGATGTTGCTGCAATCGAGAATATTGCAAAAAAACACAATCTGAAAGTTATTTATGACGCTGCACATTGTTTTGGAGTGAAATACAATAATCAATCTGTATTTAATTTTGGCGATGTAAGTACTTGCAGTTTTCACGCTACAAAATTATTTCATACTGGCGAAGGCGGTGCAATGTTCTGCAATGATGCCGATACGTATCATCAGTTTTATTACAGCCATAATTTTGGACATAATGGTCCTTTGGCATTTCATGGCTTAGGAATAAACGCCAAAATTTCTGAACTCCAGTCAGCAATGGGTTTAGCAATATTTCCATATATGAATCATATTGTTGAGGAAAGAAAAAAAGTCGTTGATTTTTACAATAGCAATTTGAATTTCAAAATGCTGAAATCTTTAAAAATAAGGGAAAACACAGAATGGAATTACAGCTATTATCCTGTCATTCTAGACTCGGAAGAAACCTTATTACGAGTTTTAGATGCTTTGGCAAATGAAGATATCATTCCCCGACGTTATTTTTATCCGTCTTTAAATACTATAGAATATACTAAAGGAGAAAAAATGCCTGTTTCTGAATCTATTGCATCCCGAATTTTGTGTTTACCTCTTTATGTAGGAATTCCTGAAACCGATTTGGAAAACATCGTTCGAATTATAAATATGCAGATACAACAATAATTTTTATTGCTATAAATATATTACGTTATGAATCAAGATATTAACACTGAAGTTCACAATGCTTACGAAGTAATTAAAGAGGGCGGAATTATTCTTTACCCAACTGATACTGTTTGGGGAATTGGATGTGACGCCACAAATTCCGAAGCGGTGGCGAAAATCTACAAATTAAAACAACGTGCAGAAACTCAAAGTATGATTGTTTTAATGAATGGCGAAAAAATGATGTACAATGTTTTTAAAGATATTCCCGAAGTTGCCTGGCAGATTATGGATTTATCTGAAAAACCAACTACTTTAATTTTAGATGATGCGAGAAACGTTGCTCCTAATGTCATTTCTGCAGACAAATCACTTGGTGTTAGATTGGTAAAAGAACCTTTTTGCTTTAAATTGATGGAGAGAATGAAAAAACCATTGGTTTCAACTTCTGCCAACATTTCAGGTCAGCCTACTCCGCTAAGTTTTAAAGACATTAGCCCGGAAATTATAAAAGGAGTTGATTATGTAGTGAAATTAAATCAGGACAAAATCAACGGAAAATCATCGACAATTATTAAGTTGACAAAGGATTCGCAGGTAAAAGTTATTCGAAAATAGATTTTAGATTTTAGATTTTAGATTTTAGATTTTAGATTTTAGATTTTAGATTTTAGATTTTAGATTTTAGATTTTAGTCTATAAAAAAATGGATGAGATAAATCTCATCCATTTTTTTATATTACAAGGTTGATAAAACTTAGAAACTCAGCATCTCAGAATCTTAGTATCTTAGCAACTTAGATAGTTTTCAAACTCTCAATCAGCCAATCGATATCTTCATTTGTGTTATAATGACTGAATGAAATTCGGAGATTTGGTAATTTAAGATCATTTTCAGAAAGCATTTCTTTTAAAACATGTGAAGGTTTTATGCTTCCGGACTGGCAGGCGCTTCCTCTTGAAACTGCAATTCCTTTCATGTCCAGACTAAACAAAAGCATTGAAGTTTTATCTGAAGAAAAAGGCAGAGTGATATTAATGATATTATAAAAATCTTCTTTTTTCCCGTTGATTCTAAAACCCGGAAAATTAATTTCTAATTGTTCAATAAGATATTTTTTAAGATTCGAAATATAACTTCTTTCTTCCTCTAAATTTTCATAAGAAATCGATAAGGCTTTTGCCATTCCGGCAATTTGATGCACGGCTTCTGTTCCGGCGCGAAGGCCTTTTTCCTGCTCTCCTCCAAAAATTAAGGGCTGCAAACCAGAATTTTTACGAATAAAAGCAAAACCAACACCTTTTGGTCCGTGAAATTTATGGGCGCTTGCCACGATAAAATCAACCGGAATTTTTTGAAGATCTATTTCTGTTTTTCCAATTGACTGAACCGTATCTGAGTGAAACAAA
Organism: Flavobacterium sp. Root901; assembly: GCF_001429765.1. Classification (GTDB taxonomy): domain Bacteria; phylum Bacteroidota; class Bacteroidia; order Flavobacteriales; family Flavobacteriaceae; genus Flavobacterium. The sequence goes on along the minus strand of NZ_LMJB01000006.1, from coordinate 128,114 downwards.
GCATTGTATTGTTTGCAGATAATACCAACTCTTTCTAAATCTAAAACAATTCCAATTTCGTTATTTACATGCATTAAGCTGACGATTGTTTTTTTCTCTTCAGCCAACAAATTAGAAAGATGCGTTAAGTCTATGCTTCCGTCTTCATTAACATTTACATAATCAACCTGAATATTATAATCTGACTGCAAAGCCAAAACGCTGTATAAAACAGCATGATGTTCTATTTTTGAAGTAATAATTCGTTCTGCCTTAAGATCTTCAACAGCCGATCTTAAAATCCAGTTATCAGCTTCTGTTCCTCCGGAAGTAAAAATAATTTCCTGTGCAGAACAGTTTAAATATTTCGCAATGCTTTTTCTTGAAAGTTCCAGAACTGTTTTTGCATTTCTGCCAAAACTATGCGTAGAAGACGGATTACCAAAATCTTCTGCCATAATTTTAGTTATTTCCTGAATAACTTCAGGTCGCATGGCAGTTGTTGAGGCGTTATCGAGGTATACTTTTTTCATTGCAGCAAAGTTATGAAATATCAATTGTCTAATCTTAAATATCATTTGCCAAATTTTTCACTATTTTTGACGCAAATAAAATTACGATGAAAAAATATGCAAGCCTTTTTTTATTGGCGCTTTTCTTAAATGGTTGTGACGACGGTGATTTAACAGTTGATACAATCGATTTCGACTCTGTTACTCCGGTAAGCTGTGTTGATTTTAATGAAAACAGCACCAGTAATGATCCTACTATTATCTATAAGTTAAAATCTCAGGAAGCTTTAATTTTACAGCTGCCAAAAACGGAAGGTTTAGTAAATGATCCGGGTGAAGTATTGTATGATATAGATGAAAACCAATATCGTGTTTTATACAGAGCTTATAACGGAACCGTTGCTAAAGATAATATCTGCGGAACAATACCGCCAAGTACCCCAAATGTTACCGAAGAATGGACCGGAACTGCTGGAAAAATAAGAATCACAACGGCTCAGGTAACTACAGATCCGGATGAAGATGGTGCAACGCGGATTAAAGCTTACAATCATACTATCCGATTTGAAAATATAACTTTCTTAAAACCTTCAGGGCCGCAGATTGAAGAGCTTTTTGAATATGGAACTTATCAGACAAATGTAACACCTGCAGATTTAACCTTTGCAGATGTAGATACGGGTAAAGCATTTAAATGTGCAGATAATAAAAAAGTATACAACTACAATGCATCATTTACACTGACAGTAGAAAACCTGGATGCAAATCTTCTTAGTAATGTACCTACTCCTGCCGGACAGCCAAAAACGGCAAATATTGGAACCACTAATAACAAAGTTGTATATCGAACTTTCGCAAGCGGATCCGGAAGTATTACTTCTTCTTATGACTTTTGTGCTGCCCAGCTTCCATCATTACCCCTCCTAAGTCAGACCTGGATTGGTGCAAGTGATACAGCAGCAGGTACACAGGCAACTATCGAAGTTACAACAGAAAGTGTTGGAGGAATTATTATACATACTGTTGTATTAAAGAATGTGGTTCTGACTAAAGGAGGCAGCTCTTTTAAACTTGGAAACAGTTTCCTTTTAGGAAAAATAACAGTAGAATAATCATATATAAAAGTATTTAAAACCTATTTATAAGGTCATAAAAACACTTTTTATTCTTACAAAAAAATGTCCGTTTTTCATTTGATTTTATATCGTAATCAATGTAGAAAAACGGACATTTTTATGCCTGAAATTAAAGCATTTTCAGCTTCAAAAATCTTCTTATTTATTATTTTGACGAATGTAAACTTCGGTTGCTCCTAAGCCATATTTTTGATAATTGGCATCCTGAAAATCGATACCGTCATAACGGCCTAACAAAAAATCAAGTTCAGCTTTTAAAATTCCTTCACCGACTCCGTGAATAAAAACAATTTTTGGAATACGGTTTCTAATCGCAAATTCAATGTGTCTTTTTGCAGTTTCAGTCTGCAGGGTCAAAATATCATAATTTGACATTCCGCGTTTATTTGGAACCAATTTTTCGATATGTAAATCAAATTCCGGAACCCCAACTTCACGTTTGTCTTTTTTTTCCTTGACAAAACTTCTTGGTTTTGGCTCTGTTTTCTCTTTTGTAATTTCTTCTAAATCAATTCTTTTAATAGAATTCATTAAATCACTGGAATCTTGAATTTTAACTAATTCATTGACAAAAAATGTCATCGTAAATCCGTCCTCTGTTTCTATTAAAACTTCATTGTTTTTAACCGAAATTACTTTACCGTTTATCGCTTCGTCTAAGACAGAAACTTTATCACCTTTATTCAACATCCTGCTCCTCTTTTTCTTGATTTTTACTTGGTGTTTTTACACTCAGCTGCATCATTCCATACATAAAAACAGCAATTGCAATTACCATTACATAGATATTTTTATCATCAGACACCTGCTCGTATAACGCAACTGAAATAGCAAGAATCATAATTAAAATTTTAAAAGTTTTCATTTTTTAAAGTTTAAGAATCCAAAAGTATAAAACTTTAAAATAGAAGTTCGGCTCTTCTGAAATGTTATCGAATATTTTTTGTAAAATTGTAAAAAAATCCGACTGTGAATTTAGAGAAATATATGATCCCATGCCTGTTCAAAAAACTCTTTGGAATGGAGTGTCTGGGCTGTGGTTTTCAACGTTCTTTATTCTTACTTTTTCAGGGCGAATTTTTGACTGCTTTTAAAATGTATCCGGCAGTTTATACTTCACTTTTATTTTTGGTTTTACTGCTGTTTTACTTTTTTGATAAGTCCAGAAATTACCAAAAAATAATCTGGAAAGCAGCGGCACTAAATGTCGTTTTTATGTGTATTGGATATTACTTCAAACATTTTTTATTTTAGATTTTTGAATTGGGCTTCGACTTCACTCAGCCTGACAAACCGGAAATTTGGAATTTAAAAATTGAAATTTCAATCAAATTTACTTCTTAACCTGATTCAAAATATCATTCATCATTTCGATCTGAACTTTTTGAATTTCGATTAATTCCTGCTGCTGATGCATAATTAAATGGTCAATTTTGTCGTGAATCATTCTGATTTCTAATTCAGATTTCAGGTTAATCATATAATCTTTTTTGGCTCGGTTGCGGTCTTTTTCTTCCTGACGGTTCTGGCTCATCATGATTACGGGAGCCTGAAGTGCTGCAATACAGGATAAAATTAAATTAAGTAATATAAACGGATACGGATCAAACCCTTTATCCAATAAAAAATAAACATTGGAACCAATCCAAACTATAATAAAAGCAACAAATGAAATAATAAAAGTCCAGCTTCCTCCAAAATCTGCCACCTGATCGGCTATTTTTTGCCCAAAATTTCTTTTCTCATCTTCATCTTCTACAATGCTTACAATTGATTTATCTTCTTTTAAAGAGGAAATCACATTTTTTTCAAGATCTGAAAGTGCTCCAATTTCCGTAGACAAATAATTGGAAATATATTTTTGACGGTATTCATTCAATTCCTGAACAGAAATACAGTCATCATCGCAAAACAAAGGATGATCTTTAATTATCATGCCTAAAATTGGATCATGAATAGATTTACCGCAAATTTTCTCACTTTCGGGAAAAGAAATATCTGAAATCGCACTTTTAAAAGTTGAAACATTTTTCATTTTAATAAATTTTATCAGCTAATTTACATAATTAACTTCTTAAGAATCATATAAAAAAATATCATTTATCAATCTTTTATTTATCACAAATACGATTCCGGAAACAAAATTTCTTTAGTTAAATCGTATCCTTATTTACAAAAAACACCTTACTTTTAACGTTTCAAAATATCCATTCAATTTTACTATTGTGACAAAAGACAATATCATACAAAATATTAAGGCTTTAAAGAGCCATTCTAATATAAATTACGGGATCAAAACCAAAACAGAAGATTTTACCGAAAAGCTTTTTTACACACTTTTTGATTCGAATGCCGCACTTGATGAAAGTATAGACGAACTTGAAATCCGCTTTAAAGAAATAGCAGTTTTAGCCTGTAAAAAACCACAAAATTTATGCGGATCAATTTGGGACAGATTTGTAGAAAAACTGCCTGGTGTTCTGGAAAAATTAAATGAGGATGCTGCATATATTCTCGAAAATGATCCCGCTTCTAACAGCATTGATGAGGTATATTTGGGTTATCCCGGTTTTTATGCCATTGCGATTTACAGATTAAGTCACGAATTATACAAACTCGATTTATTATTGTTTTCGAGATTAATGAGTGAATATGCACACCGAATTACCGGAACTGATATTCACGCCGGAGCCGATATTGCTTCTCCCTTCTTTATAGATCATGCTACGGGAATCGTTATTGGAGAAACAACCGTTATAAAAAAACACGTTAAAATTTATCAGGGTGTAACTTTAGGTGCTTTAAGTGTAAGCAAGGAAATGAAAAATGCCAAAAGACATCCAACCGTCGAAGCCAATGTATGCATTTATGCCAATGCAACGATTTTAGGAGGAGAAACGGTCATTGGTAAAAACAGTATAATTGGTGGAAACTCATGGGTTACTAAATCTATTCCTGAAGATTCTATCGTATTGAATACCACTACAACAGAAGTTAAAATAAAAGAAAAAAAATAAAATGGGTCCACAGAAGTTATTAAACCTAATTGGAAATACTCCATTAATGGAAACCGTCAATCTGGTTAAAAATAAAAACGTTAAACTTTTACTGAAACTGGAAGGAAATAATCCCGGCGGCAGCGTAAAAGACAGAGCGGCATATAATATGATCGCAGCAGCTCTGGAGAGAGGCGAAATTAAAAAAGGAGATAAATTAATTGAAGCAACAAGCGGCAATACCGGAATTGCCCTTGCAATGATTGCGCAGTTGTTTCAAATAGAAATAGAATTAATTCTTCCGGAAGATTCTACAAAAGAGCGAACACAAACCATGCGTGCTTATGGCGCTACAGTTATTTTAACGCCTGCAGAAGAAGGAATTATAGGTTCAAGAGATTATGCCGACAAAAAAGTTGCTCAAGGCGGTTACATCATGCTAAATCAGTTTGCGAATGATGATAACTGGAAAGCCCATTATAAAACCACCGGTCCTGAAATCTGGAATGATACGGAAGGAACTGTAACACATTTCGTTTCTGCTATGGGAACTACAGGAACAATCATTGGTACTTCGACCTATTTAAAAGAAAAAAATCCGGCAATCCAGATTATTGGTGCTCAGCCAAGCGACGGGTCTCAAATTCCGGGAATTCGCAAATGGCCTCAGGAATATTTACCTAAAATTTTTGATGCCTCAAAAGTAGACACTGTTGTAGATGTCAGCGAAGAAGAAGCCAGAGAAATGACTAAAAGACTAGCTCTTGAAGAAGGTGTTTTTGCCGGAATGAGCAGCGGCGGTTCTGTTGCCGTGGCTCTAAAAATTGCCGAACAATTAGAATCAGGAGTTATAGTTGCCGTGATCTGCGACCGCGGTGACAGGTATTTGTCTTCGGATTTATTTGATTGATTAAAAAAGGCGCTAAGGTTCTGAGGTACTAAGGTTCTAAGTTTTTATTTTTTAACTTATTGACTAGAATTTAGAAGAAACCTTAGCATCTTAGCATCTTAGCATCTTAGCATCTCAGAACCTTAAAAAAACCTTAGCATCTTAGTACCTCAGAACCTCAGAATCTAAAAAAAACCTTAGAACCTTAAAAATGAACTATAGAAAACTAGGAAAAACAAACTTTAACATCTCTGAAATCTCTCTTGGAACCTGGCAGGTTGGCGGAAAATGGGGATCAGGATTTAATGATAAAACTGCTGATGAGCTTATCAATACAGCAATTGACAACGGCGTCAATTTTATTGATACTGCCGATGTTTACGAAAACGGATTGAGTGAAACCGCCGTTGGAAGAGTCGTACGCTCCCGCTCTGAACGAATTTATGTAGCCACAAAATGCGGACGCCAGATTAATCCGCATGTAAATGAAGGATATCAGCCAAAAGTGCTTCAAAAATTTGTTGAAGACAGCTTAAAGAGAACAGGATTAGAAACTTTAGATTTAATTCAGCTGCACTGTCCGCCGACAGAAGTGTATTATCGTCCTGAAATTTTTGAGCTTTTTGATCGTTTAAAAGAGCAGGGGAAAATTTTGAATTTAGGCGTTAGTGTAGAAAAAGTCGAGGAAGCGTTGAAAGCTATCGAATATTCGAATGTAACCACAGTTCAGATTATATTTAATTTGTTCCGCCAGCGTCCATCGCAATTATTTTTCTCTGAGGCCCAGAAAAAAGATATCGGAATTATTGCGAGAGTCCCACTTGCAAGCGGACTTTTGACTGGTAAATTTGATACCAAAACAACTTTTGATGCACAGGATCACAGAAATTTTAACCGAAACGGAGATGCTTTTGATAAAGGCGAAACCTTTTCGGGAATTGATTATGATTTAGGTTTAAAAGCAGTTGAAGAATTAAAAGCTTTATTTCCCGAAACTGCAAACCTCGCTCCTATTGCACTGCAATGGATTTTGAGTTTTAACGAAATCAGCTGTATTATTCCCGGAGCTTCAAAAGAAAGCCACATACTTTCGAATTTATCTGTTTATGACTTACCAAAACTAAGTCCGGAAAAAATTTCAGAAATGAATAAAATTTACGAAAAATATATAAAACCTTCTGTTCACCAACTTTGGTAAAAATTGATGAATCTAAAAAAAGGGGATGATTAATAATTTAATCGTCCCCTTTTTTTTAAATCTATCCTAATTTATTGTTTTAATACCTTAAAGCAGCTTTCCTGTAAAAGTAAAATATTCTTCTTTGCACGAAATATTAATACTTCGGTATTTTTTTCGTTTACACGCAACCATTTAAATAAAGCAGCATCTTGATAATGTATCCAAAACAAAAATTTTACGCAATCATGAAAAATATTAGTTTTATCCTAAAAGTAGTTTGTTTGCTAATCCTTTCACGCGAAAGTGACGACGAAGAATTAATGGAAGAAAGAAAATAAACTTGACCTAAAAGATAAAACTCCCAATACCAAAACTAAGTCCGGAATCTCAAAACGTCAGCCTTTTAGAAATTAAGCTTCAAATTCAATTTTAAATTCAGCACCTCTGTTTTTACCTTCGCTTACAGCACTCAGTCGGCCTTTATTTTTTTCGATAATCTTTTTGCACAAGTAAAGTCCAATTCCTGTCGAAGATTCGTTAGCAGTTCCTAAACGGCTCATTTTGGTGAATTTTTTAAACAATTCTTCCATTTGATTTTTATCAAAACCAATTCCTTTATCTGCAACGGTAATAACAACATTTGAATTTTCTCTGTAAATCCTCACTTTAACTTCACTATCAAAATAAGAAAATTTAATGGCGTTACTAATTAAGTTTACCAAAACCTGAACTAATAATCCTTCATCTATCCTGAGTTTGGCTTCGGTGGTTTCAAGACTTAAATTAAGTATAATGTTTTTATCGAGTAATCGCTGTTCAACCTGTTCGTTTATAAACGGAATAATATTTTCAAAAGAAATAATCCTGATTTCCTGATTGGTTTTTACCACCTGATCTTGTTCTTTCAGCAATTTAATGAAGTTTTCGATGTATCGGAACTGCAGATTAGTCGATTCACAAATTAAATCGGCCAGATGTTTAATCGATTCAGAAGGATTTTCGCTCAATATTAATTTTGCCAGACCCTGCGGATTTCCGGCAAAATTTTTCAAATCATGCGAAAGCATATAAATCAAATCCTGTTTTTCATTTATAAAACTTTCAGATTCATAAATAGATTCCTGAATATTACACATCAGCAATCCGGCTTCATCTGTATATTCTGTTGGGAGAATCGACAATTTCCTGTTGTTTCTGTAATCATCCAATGATTTTGAAGCAATCGAAATGGGCTGTATTAATTGTTTTAGAACTAAAAGCGTCACGGCAGTAGCCAATAATGTCATTATCAATGAAAAAATCAGAATTGATGCTGTCGAGATCGTATGCTCGAAAAAAAGTACAAAGAATAAAATTCCGATAAGCGGAATATGTATTCCTATAAAAGCGACAAATAAAAATTTAAACGCATAACTTTTCTTCAAAAAGCTAATTTGTGAAAGATTATGATACAATTTCATAAAAACATAACAAAACTATTGAGAATATATTGTAGCTTGGGGCATAATATAGCGACAAAGTTAACCTTTAAAGTTAATTAAACTAGCAAATTACATAATTTGATAAAATATTATGAAAATAAAATTTGTAAAAGTTTACAAAGGTTTATTTTTGCGCTATGGGAAGAAAAAATACAGACAAAGTTGTCTTTCATCAAATTCAGGTTCTTGATGCCGGAGCAAAAGGTGTCTCAGTAGCAAAAGCTCCTGACGGAAAAGTTATCTTTATTCCGAATGTCGTTCCTGGCGATGTTGTTGATGTACAAACATTCAAAAAAAGAAAAGCATACTACGAAGGAAAAGCCGTAAAATTTCATGAATTATCTGCGCACCGTATTGATCCAATCTGCGAGCATTTTGGCGTTTGTGGCGGTTGTAAATGGCAGAATATGAAATACAGCCAGCAGTTGCATTACAAACAAAACGAAGTAAAAAATCATTTACAGCGTATTGGAAAAGTTGAATTACCGGAATTCGAAACTATTTTGGGTTCTGAAAAACAGTTTTTCTACAGAAATAAAATGGAATTTTCGTTTTCTAACAGTCGCTGGTTAACTGAGAAAGAAATTGGAAGCACGGAAGATTTAGGAAACAGAAATGCTTTAGGATTTCATATTCCGAAAATGTGGGATAAAATCCTTGATATTGAAAAATGTTATTTGCAGGAAGATCCTTCAAATGCAATCCGAAACGAACTCAGGGCTTTTGCCAATGAGCATAATTTAGCTTTTTTTAATCCGAGAGAACATTCAGGATTATTAAGAACATTAATGATTCGTACAGCTTCAACTGGCGAAACAATGGTTTTGATTCAGTTTTTTGAAGATGACAAAATAAACCGCGAATTGGTTTTAGACCATTTATACGAAAAATTCCCGCAGATTACCTCTTTACAATATGTGGTAAATGCGAAGCAAAACGATACAATTTACGATCAGGATATCAAACTTTATAAAGGAAGAGATTATATCCTGGAAGAAATGGAAGGCTTAAAATTTAGCATTAATGCAAAATCCTTCTATCAAACCAATTCTGATCAGGCTTATGAATTGTACAAAATAACGCGTGATTACGCCGGATTAACCGGAGAAGAAACCGTTTACGATTTATACACTGGAACGGGAACTATTGCACAATTTGTTTCTAAAAAAGCAAAAAAGGTAATTGGTGTAGAAAGTGTTCCTGAAGCGATTTTAGACGCTAAGGCCAATGCGGAACGCAATAATATTACGAATTGTGAGTTTTTTGTTGGAGACATGAAAGTGGTATTCAACGAAGCGTTTATTGCGCAGCACGGCAAACCGGATGTTATTATTACAGATCCGCCGCGAGACGGAATGCACGCAGCAGTTATTGACCAGATCCTGAAAATTGCTCCAAAAAAAGTGGTATATGTAAGTTGTAATTCGGCGACACAAGCACGTGATTTGGCATTGATGGACGAAAAATATAAAGTAACCCATGTTCGTCCGGTTGATATGTTTCCACAAACACATCATGTTGAAAATGTTGTACTTTTAGAACTTCGATAATTATAAAACTGTAAATGAAAAAAATAATCTCCTTTTTATTAATCTTTACCTTTGGCTTGTCTAGTTGTGAAAAAGATGATATTTGCGATGCAAATACACCTACAACTCCACGATTAGTCATAACATTTTATGACAATGCATCACCTACATTACTAAGAACTGTTACGAATCTAAAAGTTGTTGGCGTAGGTAAAGATGATAGTGATGCGATTATTTTTAACGAAAGCGGAACTTCTGTAACTAAATATTTAACGAATGCAAATACTATTTCTATTCCGTTAAAAACTGATGCTAAGACAACATCTTATAAGTTTATCTTTAATGCGGCAAGCGCAAATCCAAATGTCGATGTTTTAACATTTAACTATGAAACTCAAAGTGTATATGTTTCCAGAGCCTGCGGATTTAAAACTACTTTTTTATTAAATCCTCGTGATAACACAGCTAATTCAGGCCTTATACAAACAGATCCTGCAGCCGATGGATTGTGGATGCTGAATGTTAATATCGTAAAATCTAATATCGAACTTGAAAATGAAACACACGTTAAAGTATACTTTTAGCATCTGCTTTTTGCTTTTAATGTTTACGGGATATTCTCAGGTGGTCGTAAAAGATACCATAACAGTAAGAGACCTTGATGATAAAAAACCAAAAACTGAAACTGTAAAACCAGCAGCTAAGGAAGTAAAAAAAGACAGTATTGCGATTAAAAATGACCGTTATGGTTTGCGTGTTGGTGTCGATTTATATAAACTAACAAGAGGTTTTTATGATAAAGATTATAAAGGAATAGAATTTACAGCCGACTGGCGTTTAACAAAACGATATTATGCCGCGGCTGAGTTAGGTTTTGAAGACAAAACAACAGACGACGACCGCTTAAATTCTACAGCAACAGGAACCTACATAAAAGCAGGTTTTGATTACAATTTGTATGATAACTGGCTTGATATGGAAAATCTTATAACAATAGGTTTACGAGGTGGTTTTAGTACTTTTAGTCAGGACTTAAACAGCTATAAAATTTACAACCCAAACCCGTATTGGGGCGAACAGCAGTCTATTACTGTCGACCAGAAATACAGCGGACAGACAGCTGCATGGCTTGAGGTGGCAGGAGGGATTAAGGCAGAAGTTTTTAATAATGTATTTGTTGGTTTTGGAGTTCAGCTGAAACTTTTGGTAATGAACAACAAACCGTCCGGGTTTGATAATCTTTATATTCCCGGATTCAACAGAACGTACGACGGAAGCTTTGGTGTAGGTTTCAACTATACTGTTTCTTACTTTATTCCTATTTACAAGAAAAAGGTAATTGTTCCTGAAATTAAAAAAGAAACTCCTAAAAAGAAGAAATAACTTTTACAAAAAAAGCCGTAAATTCAGGAATTTACGGCTTTTTTTTTCTTACGACAATTGAAATTCAACAGCCGCTTTTGCATGTATTAAAGTGGTATCAAAAACAGGAACCGGCAAATCTTCAGGTTTTATTACTAACGGAATTTCGGTACAACCCAAAATAATTCCTTCGGCGCCATTTTTAATTAATTCATCTGCGATTTGCAAATACCGTTTTTTGGTTTCATCGCTTACAATTCCTCTTCCAAGTTCTTCAAAAATTGTATAATGAATAAAATCTTTGTCCTCCTGATTAACCGGAATAATGGTTTCAATTCCTTTATCTTTTAATTTATCTGTAAAAAAATCCAGTTCCATGGTAAACTTAGTTCCCAGTAAACCCACTTTTTTAAGTTGTTTGTTTTGAATTTCAATAGCAGTTTCTGCCGCAATATGAATCACCGGAAGACCTATGGCATCCTGAAGTTTATCGGCAATTAAATGCATGGTATTAGCACATAAAACAATAGCCTCTGCTCCGCCCGATTTTAAAAATTCGCACCCTTTAAAAAGCATTTTAAAGGTTGAATCCCAATCGTTATTATCGTTATTCTTTTTAATATCAGCATAATTAAAGGAATAAACCAAACATTCGGAGAAATTTAAACCTCCCAGTTTTTCATTTATTCCAAGATTTATAAGTTTATAATAATCTGCAGTCGACACCCAGCTGATTCCACCTATAAGTCCAATTTTCTTCATAATACTAATTTAAAAAGTTAACCAATTATTTTAACTCCTTTAATAAAAATCCATTTCATAAAAAGCTTTTCGCCATCTTTTGTTTTTACAGCCTGAAATTGAGGGCTCAAAATAGTCGCGACAACAAAAGCCGTAATTGGAATCCAAAATCCGGTTAAACCGGTATAGGCTGCAATTATAAATCTTCCTAAAATAAACAGAATAGCGAAACTTCCTAATTGAAAAAGAAACGCTCTTACTTGTAGTTTTGTCATTTTTTTTTAAAGTTGCTAAGGTTCTAAGACACTAATATTCTAAGATTTTTCTTTTGAACTTAAACTTTGAACCTAAAATTATTTATCACTATTTCGCCAGCCAAATTTCTTAGTATCTTAGAAACTTAGCCACTTAGAACCTTAGACTTGAAATTTCGTTCTCTTGCTTCCTTCGTACATTTCGTATTTAACCAAACGTGCTTCCAGGCTTCCGTTAAAAAGTTTGATTTTTCTTGACGGTTTTAATCCAACAAATTTTAAAGCTTCCAGATTTGCGGTTATAAACCAGGCATTTGTTCCCGGATAATTTTTTTTAAGAGTATCTCCTATATTTTTATAGAATTGTTCCATATGGATATCCAGACGCTCATCATACGGCGGATTGAAAACAATATGCAGTTTTCCTTCGACTTCTTTTTCAGTATCAAAAAAGTTATCTTCCTGAATTGTTATATAATCTTCAAGATTTGCATTCCTGATATTGTCTTTTGCTTTGCTTACTGCACTTGGCGCTTTATCAAAACCTTTTATAGAATAATGAAATTCTCTTGTTTTCTTCATCAAACTGTCTACAATTGTATCAAACAATTCATTGTCCCAGTCTTTCCATTTTTCAAAAGCAAATTCTTTTCGGTTGATATTTGCCGGAATATTGCAGGCAATCATGGCAGCTTCGGCAAGAAAAGTTCCGGAACCGCACATTGGATCTAAAAAGTGAGTTTGTCCATCCCAACCCGATAATAAAAGGATTCCGGCAGCCAAAACTTCATTTATAGGCGCAATATTAGTCGCTGTTCTGTAACCACGCTGATGAAGCGAGTTTCCTGAAGTATCTAAAGAAACCGAAACCTGATCTTTATCGATGTGAACATTGATTCTTAAATCCGGATATTGTTTATCGATGCTTGGTCTTTGTCCCGTTCTTTCTCTAAACTGATCGACAATGGCATCTTTACATTTTTGAGAAACAAATTCAGAATGGTTAAAATAAGTCGAATGAACCGTTGCATCAATAACAAAAGTCTGGTTGGCGTTTAACAATTTCGACCAGTTTATTCCTAAAATTCCTTTGTACAAAGCCTGTTCGTTATTAGCTCTAAAAGAATAAATTGGTTTAAGCACTTTAAGTGCCGTCCTAAGTGATAAATTGGCTTTGTACATAAAACCTTTATCACCTTTAAAGCTTACCATTCTTACGCCTTTTTCAACATCCTGAGCACCAAGCGCACGCAATTCTTTTTCTAATATTTCTTCAAAGCCAAAAAAGCATTTGGCTATCATTCTAAAATTTTCTTCCATTTCTATCTAAATTAAAAAAATCCAATCGGCTGCGGATATTACCGGACAAGTTTACAGGTATCGCAGCGAAATAGTTATTTTTCGGCAAAAATACACTAAATTTGCCGGACTTGAATTAATTGAAATAGAATAAATGTCTGAAGCACCTAACTCATCTACACCAAATCAGGAAAGAAATACCGAAAACTGGTTTACATCATGGTTTGATACTCCGTATTATCATATTCTTTATAAGGATAGAAATTACAGGGAAGCTCAGATTTTCATGGATAACTTAACACATTATTTAAATCTTCCTGAAAAAGCAAAAGTACTGGATTTAGCCTGCGGAAAAGGACGTCATTCTATTTACCTAAACCAATTGGGGTATAATGTTTTAGGCGCAGATTTATCTGAAAACAGCATTGCCGAAGCCAATAAAAACAGCAACGAACATCTTCATTTTAAAGTACACGACATGCGTGAGCCTTTTGAAGAAAAATTCGATGCCATTTTTAATCTTTTTACCAGTTTTGGCTACTTCGAAAGTGACGAAGATAACCTAACAACCCTGAAAGCAATTAAAGAAAGCCTCTCTGAATATGGTTTTGCCGTTATCGATTTTATGAATGTTACCCAGGTAATTGAAACTTTGGTTCCTCAGGAAGTTAAAACTGTTGACGGAATCGATTTTCACATTAAAAGATACGTTGAAGACGGACATATTTTAAAAGAAATTGATTTTGAAGATCAGGGCAGAAAATATCATTTTACCGAAAAAGTAAAAGCTTTAACCCTAAAAGATTTTCAGGATTTAATGGACGAGGCAGGAATTTACCTTCTGGATATTTTTGGAGATTACAAACTCAAAAAATTCCACAAAACCGAAAGCGAAAGATTAATCATGATTTTTAAATAAGGTTAATTGTTTAATCGTTGATTTGTTTAACCGTTAAATCGATAAACAAAAAAACAGTTAAACGATTAAACAAATCAACGATTAAACAAAAAGAAACAAATGAATTATCTACTACCTTTATTTTCTGTACTTTTAGGATATAGTGTGGCTTTGTTTATAAAACCTCAAAACAAAACCAATTTAAAATTACTTTTGGCTTTCAGCGGTTCATTTTTGTTATCCTTAACCGTAATGCATCTTCTTCCGGAAGTTTACGAATCACACAATCATAAAATTGGTTTGTTTATAATGGTTGGAATTTTATTCCAGATCGTTTTAGAATTTTTCTCAAAAGGTGCTGAACACGGACATGTTCACGGACATGCAAAAATGTCGCAGATTCCATGGCTGCTTTTCATAAGTTTGTGCATACATGCCTTTTTAGAAGGTTTTCCGGTAAGTCATCATCATGATTTGGCACTTGGAATTGCAATTCATCATTTGCCAATTGCCGTAATTTTAACGACTTTTTTTATCAATGCTGACCTGAACAAAAAAGCCATTTTTGCCTTTATGATTACTTTTGCCATCATGACGCCGCTTGGAACTATTGCATCAGAATACCTGCCTGTTTTAAACGATTATTATACAGAAATAACCGCAATAGTAATTGGAATTTTATTTCATATTTCATCCACCATTATTTTTGAAAGCAGTGAAGGGCATAAATTTAATGTGGCAAAAGTTTCAATGATCGTTCTCGGAATTTTATTGGCATTCTTTTTATAATGAATCAATTAGAAAATATGTCAATTAGAAAATTATCTAATTGACATATTCTCTAATTATCAAATTAACTACTTCCCGGTTCGTTTTTTCTCTTCTTTATTTCCAAAATCACGTTCCTGCACTTTAATTTTTTTATTACCAAAATTATAAACTGCAGATAACCTCAAAAATCTATTACTTTCATTCTGACTGTAAACCTGTGTTACGCCATTTACAATTGATTTATATCCTTTTAAATAAGAAGTATTAAAAATATCGTTAATCAAAAAAGTCAATTTCAGATCATTTTTTAGGAAATTTTGTCTTATCGCAAGATTCAGCCCTGACATATAACCTATTTCATACAAACCTTTTTTGAAAGGCGAACTGTAAAAATATTCCAGCTGCAATTTTGTAGTTTCACTTAACGAAAATGTATTTTCTGTTGTAAAATAAACCTGCTCACTATTAGACGGAACTGCATTTATACCCGAAATAAAAGACGTTTTTGCTCCCAAAAGATAAATTGAAGTTTGTGTTTCGAACCAGCTTGTAACTTCGGCATTATAACTCTCTCCAATTCCAAATGAGTTTTCGTCAAAATAATTTTCTCTTGTCACAATTTGTGTATTAATTTCAGGATTTGAAGTAAAAACAACTCCATAACCATTCGTCGTTCTGTTAAAGTAAATAGAAGTGCTCAAATTCTTTTTAAACGAATAAGTCAAATCGAAATTATTGCTAAAAGAAGGTTTTAAAAAAGGATTTCCCTCAGAATAACTATTACTATTGATATAGGTTCGAAACGGATTCAGCATTCCAAAACCCGGACGGTTAATGCGTTTTCCGTAACTGAAATTTAATCCGTGGTTGTCATTAAACTGATAATCCAGATAAACACTCGGAAACAACTTCAAATAATCATTTTTTACTTCCTGATGTAAGGTTTGAGAATAACCGTTTGTCTGCGTATTTTCTAATCTTAAACCCAGCTTGACCGAAAATTTATCATTCCATTTTTTATTTCCGTCAATATAAAGTGCCTGATTATTTTCCTGATATTCAAATACATTTGACTGATTTGGATCTAATTCCGGCGTTCCGGAAATAGTGTTGTAATAAAACACATTACTGTTACTTTTTATAAAACTTATTTTTCCTCCGTAAGACAAATCAAAAGCTTTCATTGGAAATTCGAAATCAGTTTTTAAACTAAAATTATCAATATCCTGATTGGAATTATTTCGCGCCGCCTGATTGGTGTTTTGATACGTTCCATCTGGCAGATAGGATTTTGCAGCAAAATTTTTATCGAATTTTGAACCGTAGCTGAAATAATCTAAATCGACGCTTACTTTTTTTCCTGTTGAGTCTAATCTTGAGATCAAATGCGCATTATAAGTCTGACTTCCGGAATATTTATTGTTAAAACCTTTATTTACAAGCAGCGAATCGACAGAATTTGAATTATTAAAAATCCTGATAACCGTATTCGAATTCATATCAGGATTGTAACTTTCGTTTAAATATTGAAAACCTATTGTAGTTCTTTCAGAAACATCATAATCTAAAGAAAAACGCCCCGAAATGCTGTTTTCTTTTTGTTTAGAAACGTCTCTTAATTCCCAAAGTCCGTTTGGATAATAAATATCTAAATCTTCGGTATTATTTGTGTTTCCAATGCGTCCGTTTCCGCTAAAAGCAAATCTGAATTTATTTTTATTATAAAAAAAGCTGTTTCTCAAAGTATAAATTCCGTATTTATTTTGATCGTACGATAGCGTTATGGCATTTTTCCAGGAATCCCGCATCCCTTTTTTCATGATAATATTAATGATTCCGCCAGTTCCGTTTGCTTCATATTTTGCCGGCGGATTTGCAATTACTTCAACACTTTTAATATCATTTGCAGCAATTGATTTCAGGAAATTATTCAGCTCTTCGCCCGATAATTCAATCATTCTGCCATCAATCATAACTCTTGAGTCACCTTTTCCTAATATATTAATCGTGCTGCTTTGTACTACAACGCCGGGCGCAGCATTTATTGCCGTAAGTGCATCTCCGCTGGCCGCCGAAATATTATTTTCTACATTATAAACAACGCGGTCTATCTTTTGTTCTACTGTATTCTTTTTAGTTTTTATAACAACTTCATTCAGATTTGCTGTTGTTTCTTTCAAAATGATTGTTCCCAAATCAGTTTCTTTTTCTATCACAATTTCTTTTTCAAATTCTGAAAATCCCAAAAGGCTGATTCCAATTTTATAAGTTCCTTTTTTCAGATTCATTTCAAAAGTTCCGTCTGGTTTGGTGGTAGTTCCATCGATAATTTTTCCTTCTGAATTGAATATAGAAACATCTGCCCATTCTAAAGGCATCACTTCATTTGATACTTTTCCTTTTAATTTCATGGTCGACTGCGCTAAACAAAACAAAGGCAATAATAAAAAGATAAGGAGATTTGACTTTTTCATAATTTCTAATTTTAACTTGTTCGATAATTTGAAGCAAAGCTGCATTAGAAATTTTCAGAATTCGACCGACAAAAAAAAGTCGAACCATTTTCTAATCAGGAAATTGGTTCGACTTTATTTGTTATAAAGTACGACTTTTTACAAAGTCTTTATTTTCAACTATTTCTGTAAGCTGTTGGTGTTAAATTCGTATATTTTTTAAAAGAAGTATTAAACGAAGATTTTGAATTAAAACCAACATCATATAAAATTTCTAAAACGGTAAGATCTTTTTTGGAAGGATTCTTTAGAATATGCATTGCCTTTTGAATGCGATATTCATTTACAAAATCAAAAAAATGCTGATCGATATGGTGATTAATTAAAATCGATAAATCGCGAACCGGAATATTAATCTGACCTGCTAATTCCTGAATCGTAAGCGAAGGATTTAAATAAGGCTCTTTCTCTGTCATGTATTGTTTTAAAGTCACGATTTGAGCATGAATCAATTCGTTTTGACTGTTTACTAATTCTGGTTTTTTATCTTCTTCCGGCAGAATGTCTTTTGTTAATTTCAATTTAGAATTTATTCCCCTGAAAAGTTCCGGATGATTTAATGCTTTCATTATAAACCAGCAGGTAATAAGCAGTGCCACACTTCCAACCAAAATATTCGCCCAAATAAATGATTCATTATAATTAGTATAACGCAATAAATTTTTTAATACCACAATGGTATGTGCAATAACAAAAACGGTTGTTATTTGAAAAAGCCATTTATAGGTTGAAAAACTTGTATCGGTATAATTTTCTAAATAAAGTGCCTTGTATTTCTTCAAAATCAAATAAACACTAATGATATAAAACACGTACTGAACTTCTACCGTAATATGAAAAAACAAAATTTCGGGCATTTGATTGTGCACTTTAAAAAACTGAATTTTCTCTGCTTCACCAACAGCATAAAACCTCGGAATAAAAATAAAATTTACAAATAGAAAGGGAATCGCATGTAAAAAATGTTTCCATTTTAATTGAAAATCAGAATAACAAACTGCTAAAACAAAAAGATAAAATAAAGGCATTCCCAAAAGGCAGGTTGTCCATCTAAAAACCTCGAGATTTAATTGTCCTTCGATAAATTCATAAACGAAAAATCCGCTGAGATCGATTGCGGTTAAAATAAAAAAGAAAGCAAATAAACGATTGGCGAGTTTATTTTCTGTCTTTACGGTTAATAAAAAGAAAGCCAGAAGCAGCGACACAAAAACAGAAATCCAGGCTATACCGTTCAAAAAACTTAATTTATCCATTTGTTTTTAATATTTAACAAATATAATATTTTAGTTCATTCTGCAAGGTTTCCTAAGGGTTTGCTGATACACAAATCAACAAAAAAAGATTAAAAATGCAAATGAGTTTACTTCTTAATTTTTCATGATTTGCCATAAAAAAGTTTAATTTTGGAGGATAACTATTTCGACAAAAAATGACTTTTACAAAAACAACCGAACAATCTTCAAAATACGAACATTTAGAAAAAATGTCAGTTCACGAACTGCTGACCAATATTAATCAGGAAGACAAAACTGTACCGCACGCTGTCGAAAAAGCGATACCGCAAATCGAAGCTTTGGTAGCGCAGGTTGTCGCCAATTTAAAGCTGGGCGGACGAATTTTTTACATTGGTGCCGGAACATCCGGACGTTTGGGTGTTGTTGATGCTTCAGAATGTCCTCCTACTTTTGGCGTTCCCTTTGATTTGGTAAACGGAATTATTGCGGGCGGTGATACTGCAATTCGCCGTGCGGTAGAAAATGCCGAAGACAATGCGACGCAGGCCTGGATTGACTTACAGTCACATAACATTAACCAAAATGATGTTGTTATTGGA
The DNA here is from genome assembly GCF_001429765.1 of Flavobacterium sp. Root901. Lineage (GTDB taxonomy): Bacteria > Bacteroidota > Bacteroidia > Flavobacteriales > Flavobacteriaceae > Flavobacterium. The sequence goes on along the minus strand of NZ_LMJB01000006.1, from coordinate 108,737 downwards.
ATTGCTGCTTCAGGAACCACTCCGTATGTTATTGGCGGTTTAGAAACTTGTAATGCAAATAATATCGTTACAGGCTGTATTACCTGCAATGCCGGAAGCCCGCTTGCGCTGACAGCAAAATTTCCTGTCGAAGTTGTCGTTGGACCTGAATTTGTTACCGGAAGTTCGAGAATGAAAGCCGGAACTGCACAAAAGCTGGTTTTAAATATGATTTCGACTGCAGCAATGATTCAGCTTGGGAAAGTAAAAGGCAACAAAATGGTCGATATGCAGCTGAGCAATGTTAAACTGGTAGACCGCGGGGTTAAAATGATTATGGGAGAAATTCCGGTTTCGTATGAAGAAGCTTCAGAATTATTAAAAAAATACGGCAGCGTGAGAAATGCTGTTGACAATTATAATAAATAAACGATAAAATAATCATATCGTTTGCATATCGACAAAGGACAAATCTGAAGTCTGAAATTCGAAAAGAAAACCTGAAAAAAAAATGGCAACAAACAAACAATTATTAGGAAAAGGGATTAAATATTTGACAGGCGCTCTGCCGCTAATGTTTATTGGACCTTCATTAATTTACAATGCGTTTCAAAATCAGAAAAACGATTGGCATTATCTGGTTTTAGGAATTGGAATTGTGGCTTGTCTGAGTTCGATGCTTCTGATTTTCTTAGGATTGAAAATTATTATGAAAGGCATATTCAATGACTAAATAGTTCATAAGAAGCAAATTTTTAATCTATAATTAAATTACATGGAAGGTATAATTCACATTCAAAAAACATTCGAAAAAGTTATTTATATTGATAAACGAATCAACAATCGTGAGTTTGAAGATTGTGTCTTTAAAAATTGTGATTTTTCTAATAGCAATTTTGGTTCAAATAGCTTTTTAGACTGCGAATTTATTGATTGCAACCTTTCCATGACAAGTTTAGCCGGAACGAGTTTAAAAAATGTAACATTTAGAAACTGTAAACTTCTTGGGATTGGTTTTCATGAATGTGACGATTTTCTGTTTCAGGTTCATTTTGAAGAATGTACGTTAGATTATGCTGTCTTTTCTAATAAAAAAATGCCAAAAACAAAGTTCATTAATTCATCATTACGTGAAGTCACTTTTATTGGAACAAATTTAACGAGTTCTGTTTTTGCTGATTGTAATTTAGACGGCGCCATTTTTAATGAAACACAATTAGCTGCTGTTGATTTTACAACGGCTTACAATTACAAAATTGATCCTGAATTTAATGCCATGAGAAAAGCACAATTCTCAACTCAGGGAATTGTGGGACTTTTAGATAAATATGATATAAAAATTGTGTAGTTATGAGTGCAGATAGTTCGTATTTAGAAAGTGTCAAAAAACAGTTTTTATATTATAAAATGCTGGGCGAAAAAGCAATAGAACAATTAGAACCCGACCAGCTTTTTGTTGCTATAAATGAAGATACTAACAGCATTGCCACAATTATAAAACATATTTCCGGCAACATGCTTTCGCGCTGGACAGATTTTCTAACTTCTGATGGTGAAAAAGAATGGAGAAATCGTGATGCTGAGTTTGAAAATGATTTACATTCTAAAGAAGAAATTTTAGAAATCTGGAATAAAGGCTGGAACTGTTTAGAAAATGCTCTTAATAGTTTAAAACCGGAGCAGCTTTCAGATATTATTTATATAAGAAATGAAGGTCATACGGTTATTGAAGCTATTAATCGCCAATTGGCACATTATCCTTATCATGTTGGACAGATTGTTTTTTATGCCAAACAATTAAAAAAGAGTTCGTGGGAAAGTTTATCGATTCCGAGAAATAAATCCGAAAATTACAATGCCGAAAAGTTTGCGAAAGAAAAAGAAATCAAGAACTTTACCGATGATGAATTAAAAAGATTGAAATGATTCCTTTATAAATCTAAGTGAACTCAAAATCTTATAAATCAAATTCTTTTGATTCCATCTGGATTTTAAAAAAATATCTAAAATGAAAAAAATTATATTCTTATTTCCTTTTCTGACTTTAGTTTCCTGTTATAATGCCGAACATAATTGCAAAGACTTTAAAAACGGAAAATTTAAATTTGAGTTTGAAGTAAATGGCGTTAAAAAAACTACTTTTTTTGAGCGCAGAGACAGCATAGAAATTGAAACTTTTGAAGGAAAAACAGATACATCTACGATACGCTGGGTAAGCGATTGCGAATATGTTTTACAAAAGAAACACCCAAAAAACATGGCCGAAGAAAAAGCAATCAGCATGAAGATCCTGACAACTGAAAAAGATTCCTATACTTTTGAATTTGGAATGGTTGGTTCTGAAGAAAAACAGAGAGGTAAGGTTTTTAGAGCAGAATAATAAATTAAAGTCCCAAAATTGGGGCTTTTTTTATACTAACAAAACCCGATTTTTATTTCTGCAATTATCTTTCAATAAAAAAATGTATTTCTCTACTTATACTTCTTTATAACTTTAAAAAAGAAACTTTAGTGTTTATTTTACGTTTATACTTTTAAATAGTATTTTAGAACTTTAAACTAACCAAATGAAAAATACCATTTCGCAAAGAGTTGCAGACTTTTTAAAAAGTTATCCGCCATTTAATTTTCTTCATCAGAAAGATTTAGAAAAACTATCTGAGCAAATTTCTATTATTTATAAGGAGAAAGATGCTGTAATTTTTGCCGAAAATGACAAAACACACGATTCATTTTATGTCGTTCATAAAGGGGCCGTGGCCTTGAAAAAAAGTACCAAAAATACAGTTCTCGACATGTGCGATGAAGGAGATATTTTTGGTCTTCGCCCGCTTTTGGCACAGGAAAATTATATTATGGAAGCCGCAGCACATGAGGAAACAATATTATATGCTATTCCCATCGCCGTTTTTAAACCTTATGCGCTTGAGAATCGAAATGTTGGTAATTTCCTGATTGAAAGTTATGCTTCAAATACACGAAATCCGTATTCAGACATTCATAAAGATAAATTATATGGTGATGATCTTCTGGATGAAAGCCTTAATTCAAGCAACCATTCCTTTGATTTAGCTCCCATAAAATATTCAAAAAAAATCGTAACCTGCAGTCCTTCAACAACGGTTAAAGAGATTGCTAAAATTATGAATAAAAAGAAAGTTGGCGCAATTTTGATTGTTGATGAAATGCTTCCGATTGGTATTTTGACAGATAAAGATCTCCGAAACAAAATCGTAACCGGGGATTTCCCCATAACGACAACTGCCGAAACCATAATGACAAAACCGGTTATTACCTATCCAAAAAAAATGACCGTTACTGAAGCACAAATGGCAATGATGAAAAGCAGCATTAGTCATTTATGCTTAACAAAAGACGGTACCGTAAATACTAAAGCCGTTGGAATTTTATCCAAACATGATGTTATGGTTGCACTCGGAAATAATCCGGCTGTTTTAATCAAAGCATTAAAAAGAGCGAAAAAGACAAAGGACATAAAACCTATCCGAAACCAAATAATGCAGCTGCTTCAGGGTTATTTAGACCAAAATATTCCTATGACCTTGATTTCTAAAATCATAACAGAGCTGAACGAAGCTTGCACAACACGCGTTATTGAAATTTGTTTAGATAAAATGAGCAGTCCGCCGCCGGTAAAATTTGCATGGCTGGCAATGGGAAGTCAGGGACGAGGCGAACAAATGCTGCATACGGATCAGGATAATGCAATTGTTTATGAAAATGTAAATGAAGTTTTTAAGGACGAAACAAGGATTTACTTTTTGAAGTTTGCTTCTTTAGTAAACAAAGGACTTTTTGATATTGGTTATGATTATTGTCCTGCTGAAATGATGGCATCGAGCCCAAAATGGTGTATGAGTCTTGATGAATGGAAAAATCAGGTACATCACTGGATTACGAATCCGGGTAAAAATGAGGTTTTATTGTCGTTTATATTTTTTGATTACAGCAAGACTTATGGTGACTCTGAAATTGTAAATCACTTATCTGATTATATATTTGAAACCATAAAAGCAAATCCAATTTTTTATATGCATTTAGTGAGTGGTGCACTGCAAAGCCCTTCTCCTACCGGCTTTTTCAGACAGTTTTTAGTTGAACAAGATGGTGCAAATAAAGATCATTTTGATATTAAACGAAGAGCACTCATGCCTTTGACAGATGCTGCCCGTGTTTTGATTTTATCCCACTCGGTAAAAGGAATCAGTAATACTGCAGAACGTTTTGAAAAACTGGCTGAACTGGAACCGACTAACAGAGAATTGTATCTATCCTGCTCCTATTCGTTTAAGGCTTTATTGAAATTCAGGACAAAACAAGGACTGTTACACCATGATTCGGGACAATTTATTGCTTTGGAATCATTATCCAAAATGGAAAAAATCAAACTGAAACGTACTTTTAAAACAATTAAGGAACTTCAGGAACTTATTTCGATTCGCTTTAACATCTCCAATTTAGTTTAATATGGGATTATTTAATTTTTGGAAAAAAGAAGAAAATCTATTCAATGAAAGTATCACAATCGAAGAAACTCGTTTTGTCGTTTTAGATACTGAAACTACTGGTTTTGATTATGAAAATGACCGTATTTTATGTATTGGTGCATTAATTCTTCAAAACGGAATTATCGCTATTGAGAATAGTTTTGAAGTGTATCTCAAACAGGATCATTATGATAAATCGACAGCACAAATTCATGGTATTTTAAAAGATTTACTTATTAAACGTCCTGATGAATTGGAAGCTTTACAACAGTTTTTAACTTTTTTAGGAGATTCCGTAATCATTGCGCATCACACTATTTTTGATATTACAATGATTAATAAAGCTCTGGAACGAAACGGACTTCCGCATTTAACGAATAAAACATTAGATACGGCTTATTTATATAAAAAGACTTTAATTCAATCGCATCTATTTGAACGAAAAGATCACTATACTTTAGACGATCTTGCCGATAAATTTGACATTTCAAAAAAAGACAGACACACGGCGCTGGGCGATGCCTATATTACTGCGATTGCTTTTTTGAAAATTGTAAAGAAATTAATGGAGAAAAAAGAGATTACTTTGAACTCGCTGTTTAAACTTTAAATAATCTATCTAGAAAAATCGCTTGCTTTTTTATACATATAAAACTTATTATACTTTAAACTTTTTTTTGAAAATCTCCCCAGAGAATCTGGTTTTCTATTGATTTCTTTAGCAGCATAACCTTCTTTTGTAAAGAGTAATTTAAATGGAGCGTGCGAATTTATATCTATTCGAAAAAAACCGATGCTGTTTGTTTGGATTGTATTGTCATTAATTACTATGCTGACATTTTTTAAAGGACGTTCACTATCGTAATCGTACACATAGCCATCCAGTTCAATGTTACTGCTGCAGGAACAAAGCAATAAGACTATAAAAATCAATTGATTCTTCATTCTTTTTTAATTTGTAATTCTTTTGAAAAACAAATTTAGGCCGGTAAACAGCAATGAGAAGTCCATTAAAAATTATAATAGTATAACTTTAGGGTAATTATAATTTTATAAAATAAAAAAACGCTGAGAAATCTAATTCTCAGCGTTTTTTATTTATTCTAAAACCAAACCTATCTGCCCATCATCATCTAATTCTGTTTCAACAGATTCATCTTCATTAAATTCTGGTTTTTCCGGAATTTCTTCGACAGGTTCTTCATAAGGAAGAGGGTCTAACAAATTAACTTGTTTTAGTTTCTCTGTGGTCAATTGGTTTCCTAAAGCCTTAAAACCTTTTACAGCTATAAAGTCCTCAACATCAATATGTAAATCATCTTTTTGAACTCCTTTTACTTTTGCAAAAACCAATTGAGCAACCGGACGATAGTCTGTCGATACAATTTCTAATTGCGAATTAGGATGGTCTGTAATAAAGCTTTCTTCTTTCCCTTCATTTTCTACAAGAAAACGTTTCAGGAAGTAACGCTCTTTTTCTCCATCATAATAAATTGCTGAAATTGGTTTCTTAGGTTTCCATTTTTCTAAAATGATCATATCTTCTTCGAAGTGAGTCGACAATTCCGGAATAATTACTTTTAATTTACCAGACTGGCTTATTACTAAAATTTTATCGCTTGGTTTAAATTCGCCCAGCAATTCACCTCTTCCATCAACATTCAAACGCTTTACGGTATCATCAAACCAAACTTTTCTTGGCAGTAAAGTTGAAATTCCTTTTTCTTTTAATTCGATTTTCTTGATTGGATATTTAGTAACCAAATTTCCTTTTGATCCACGGCCTTTTATAGCCAGTTTTGCAAAATCAATGTCGAATTTCAGTTTTTTAATAGTTCCAACCTGACGCAGTAAAATGGTAACAACCTCAGCTTCCCCGTTTGGATTATGCGAAAAGTACACTACCTGAGAACCATTTGTTCCGTTCGTTAAATCGTAAGCTTTATCACGCGTTACACCTGAAACATTGAAACGTTTAATAAACGATGGTCCCGATTTACCGTCCCGATAAATCATATTGTATATCGTACGTTTATCACTTTTATCAAAAACGGCAACGTGTATGATATCTTTTCCGATAAAGGTTTTAGCGTCGACTTTTGTAATCATCATTTTACCATCGCGTAAAAACACAATTACATCATCAATATCAGAACAATCGCCAACATATTCATCTTTCTTTAAACTTGTTCCTACAAATCCTTCTTCGCGGTTTACATATAGTTTTGTATTACGTAAAACGACTTTTGTAGCTTCAACATTATCGAAAACACGAAGCTCTGTCAAACGTTCACGGCCTTTACCGTATTTCTCTTTTAATCGGGTAAAATAGGTAATTGCAAAATCTGTTAAATGTTCCAGATTATGCTCCACCTCTTTCATTTCATCTTCCAGTTTTGAAATCAAATCATCTGCTTTATCAGAATCGAAACGCGTAATACGAATCATCGGAATCTGAGTCAATCGCTGTAAATCATCATCATTAATTTCTCTGACGAATGATTTTTTGAAAGGTTCAAAGCGATCATATAAATATTTATAAAGTGACTCTCTGTCTCCGTATAATTTGAAATCAATATACATTTCTTCACGAATGAAGATTTTTTCTAAAGTAGAAAAATGCCATTTATTTTTTAATTCTTCTAACTGAATTTCTAATTCCTGACGTAATAAATCAACGGTTCTGTGAGTTGAAATTTTCAACATTTCAGAAACTCCGATAAACAGAGGTTTGTTGTCTTCAATAACGCAGCCTAAAGGCGCTACAGAAGTTTCACACGCTGTAAAAGCAAACAATGCATCAATTGTTTTATCTGGAGAAACCCCCGGGAAAAGATGAATCAGAATTTCAACATCGGCGGCAGTATTGTCTTCAATTTTCTTGATTTTGATTTTACCTTTTTCATTGGCTTTCAAAATACTATCAATTAAACTGGAAGTATTGGTAGAAAACGGAATCTGCGTAATTACCAGTGTATTTTTGTCTAATTGAGAAATTTTAGCACGTACCCGTACACGTCCGCCACGCATTCCATCATTGTAATTTGAAACATCGGCAATACCTGCGGTCATAAAATCAGGATAAAGCGTAAACGGTTTCCCTTTTAAGATTTTAATCGAAGCATCAATTAATTCATTGAAGTTATGAGGTAAAACTTTCGTTGATAAACCTACCGCAATACCTTCTGCTCCCTGCGCCAAAAGCAATGGAAATTTTACAGGAAGATTAATTGGCTCTGCCTTTCTCCCATCATATGAAAGACCCCATTCTGTAATTTTTGGAGAATATAAAACCTCCAAAGCAAATTTTGACAAACGCGCTTCGATATAACGTGAAGCCGCTGCACCATCGCCTGTTAGTATATTTCCCCAGTTTCCCTGGCAGTCAATCAATAAATCTTTCTGCCCAATTTGCACCATAGCGTCACCAATACTCGCATCTCCGTGTGGGTGATACTGCATGGTGTGCCCTACTACATTAGCAACTTTATTATAACGGCCGTCATCCAGCTCTTTTAGGGAGTGCATAATACGACGCTGAACCGGTTTGAATCCGTCCTCGATAGCAGGAACAGCACGTTCCAGAATTACATATGAGGCATAATCCAGAAACCAGTCTTTGTACATTCCGGTTACTTTGGTAATGACGTCATCTCCCTCCTCTTCATCATTTTCATAAAAATGCTGGCCTTCAAAATGCCTGGCATCTACATTTATAATTTCTTCTGAGTCATCGTCCTGATTTTCATCATTCTGATTCTCATCGTAATTATTTTCGTCTTCGTTTGGAATTATGTTATCGTCTTCTTCGTCTTTCATTATTTATATTCGAAATTATAAATTTGATGTTATATGTTCTCAATAAGTCTTTTTAAATCTAACTCACTCGGTAAAACTGTTTTATATTTACTCGCAAAAATCTGCTCGTTATTCTCTGGCAGAGTATATCGAACTACCGCTTCACTTTTAGTCTGGCAAAGAACAATTCCAATTGTTTTGTTTTCATCTTCTAAACGCATTTCTCTGTCATAATAATTGACATACATTTGCATCTGTCCTAAATCCTGATGTTTTAATTCTCCAATTTTCAAATCAATAAGAACAAAACATTTTAAAATTCTATTGTAAAAAACTAAATCAATCCTAAAATGTTTGTCATCAAAAGTAATTCTCTGCTGCCGTCCTACAAAAGTAAAACCTTGGCCTAATTCTAATAGAAAATGCTCTAGCTTATTGATTATTTCTTCCTCTAATTGAGATTCAGAATATTGATTCAATTCTGGCAGTCCTAAAAACTCAAGTATATAAGGATCTTTAATTATGTCTTTTGGCTTCTCTATAATCTGACCTTCTTCCGAAAGTTTTAAAATTCCTTCTTTATCCCGACTTAAAGCTAATCTTGTATAAAGTGCGGAATCATATTGACGTTTTAATTCACGAACACTCCAATTGTTTTTCTCAGATTCTATTTTGTAAAATCTTCTTTCTTTCTCATCATCAATTCGCATTAGAAATACATAATGAGTAAAACTCAGTTGAAAAAACGAAGATAAAGTTTGATAATCTAACTTCTTAAATTCCGCAGTCACTGACTGCGTTTTTTGAATTTCGAAAATCCGAGACAGTGACTCGGATTTTGAATAAGTCATATAGAATTGTCTAATTTGTTCTAAATTTCTAATAGAAAATCCTTTTCCAAATTCTTTCGTCAATTGTATAGATAGACCTTTTATTAATTGTTTCCCGTACTCAGCTCTATCTTTTCCGTTTTGCTCTTCTTCAACAATAATTCTTCCAATTTCAAAATAAGTTATTGTCATTGTAGAATTTACAGTACGCAAAACTTCTTGCCGAGCATTTTGTAATAATTCAGCAACTTGTTTAAAAATAACTTTATTTTGAAGATCGTTTGACATTCTATTATTTAAAAATCTTAAACTTCCTCAAGCTCATCAATTTCAACTTTCAGATTCTTGATAATAAAGTCTTGTCTGTCTGGTGTATTTTTTCCCATATAGAAAGACAACAACTGCTCGATTGAAGTATGTTTATCCATCATAACCGGATCAAGGCGGATTGTATCTCCAATAAAATTTTTGAACTCGTCTGGCGAAATCTCTCCCAAACCTTTAAATCGCGTGATCTCTGGTTTTGGTTTTAGCTTTTCAATCGCCTCTTTTCTTTCTTCTTCAGAATAACAATAAATGGTTTCTTTTTTATTTCGAACCCTGAAAAGCGGTGTTTGCAAAATATATAAATGTCCTTCTTTGATTAATTCAGGAAAAAACTGCAAAAAGAAAGTGATTAACAACAAACGAATGTGCATTCCGTCGACATCGGCATCGGTTGCGATTACGATGTTGTTGTAGCGTAATTTTTCTAATCCGTCTTCGATATCTAATGCCGCCTGCAGTAAATTGAATTCTTCATTTTCATACACAATCTTTTTGGTCATTCCGTATGAATTCAGAGGTTTTCCACGTAAACTGAAAACTGCCTGCGTATTAACGTCACGCGACTTTGTAATGGAGCCGGAAGCCGAATCTCCCTCGGTAATAAAAAGTGTACTTTCTAAGTTCCTCGGGTTTTTTGTATCCGGAAGATGTGCACGGCAGTCTCTTAATTTTTTATTATGAAGATTAGCTTTTTTTGCACGATCTGTGGCCAGTTTTCTAATTCCTGACAATTCCTTACGCTCCCGTTCTGCCTGAAGAATTTTACGTAATAAAGCTTCTGCTGTCGGCGGGTTTTTATGTAAATAATTATCTAATTTGGTTTTGATAAAATCATTTACAAATGTACGTACCGAAACTGCCGGTGTTCCATCATCAGAACCCATATCGGTTGAACCTAATTTAGTTTTAGTCTGAGACTCAAAAACAGGCTCCATAACTTTAATACTAATCGCACTTACAATCGATTTACGAACATCTGAAGCTTCAAAATTCTTGTTGTAAAACTCACGAATTGTTTTTACAACTGCTTCTCGATAAGCCGCTAAATGCGTTCCTCCCTGCGTTGTGTTTTGTCCGTTTACGAAAGAGTGATACTCTTCGCTGTACTGTGTTTTACTGTGCGTTAGGGCAACCTCGATATCATGATCTTTCAAATGAATAATAGGATATTCTAAGTCATCTTCATTGATGGTTTCTTCTAATAAATCGCGAAGTCCATTTTCTGAATAGTATTTTTCGCCGTTAAAAATAATCGTCAGACCATTGTTCAGATAACAATAGTTTTTGACCATTTTGATAACATATTCTAAACGGAATTTATAGTTTTTGAAAATCGTTTCGTCCGGCGTAAAAGTTACTTTTGTCCCTTTACGTTTTGTCGTATCAATGACATCTTCTTCCTGAACCAGATTTCCGGCAGAGAATTCGGCTGCTTTTTGTTTGTCATCACGAACTGATTCTACACGGAAATAATTTGAAAGCGCATTTACAGCTTTCGTTCCGACACCGTTCAAACCAACAGATTTCTGGAAAGCTTTAGAATCGTACTTTCCTCCCGTATTCATCTTCGAAACGACATCGACCACTTTTCCCAAAGGAATTCCACGTCCGTAGTCACGAACCGAAACCGTTTTATCTTTAATTGTTACTTCAATAGTTTTTCCGGCACCCATAACGAACTCGTCGATACAGTTGTCCAGAACCTCTTTTAAAAGAATGTAAATACCATCATCCGGTGATGATCCGTCCCCTAATTTCCCGATGTACATACCCGGACGCATACGGATATGTTCCTTCCAATCGAGTGAACGAATATTATCTTCATTGTATTGATTTTGCTCTAGCATAAATGAATTTAGGATTTTTGGCTAATGTACCATTTATCGGGAAAAAATAAAAGCGTATTTCTTTTTTGTTATGAATAATAACAGTTTAAAATCTATTTAAATTGATTTCAAAATAAAACGGGCACCAAAATCATGAAAAAACTGCTTTTTCAGCAAAAAATCTATTTGATTCCGAGCACTTCTTTTGCTAAAGCAATCATTTCGGGCGTTCCCGTATTTTTATTTTTTTCATCTGAGAGTTTTACCACGCCCTGCCAATGTATGTTATCGGGTTTTGTATCGGTTAATTTTATAACCATATTCATGGCAGGCAGTCCAACATCGTTGGTGAAATTTGTTCCAATCCCGAATGACATTTTTATTTTGTCCTGACAGAAATCGGCGATCGTTTTTACTTTTTCAAAATTTAGCGAATCAGAAAAAACAATTGCTTTAGATTTTGGGTCGATTCCCATTTTGGTGTAATGTGCGATTACTTTTTTTGCAAATTCAACCGGATCTCCGCTGTCATGTCGAACGCCATCAAATAATTTGGAATATTTTTTATCAAACTGATTGAAAAAGATCTCTGTTGTATAAGTATCTGTTAAGGCAATTCCGAGATCGCCGCCATAAACTTGTGTCCAATGTTCCAGACTTATCGAATTTGCCATTTTAAAACCATATTGCGCTGCATGAAACATAAACCATTCGTGGGCGTGTGTTCCTAAAGGTCTTCGGTTATTGACCATTGCAAAATGTACATTGCTGGTCCCTAAAAAACTTTGTCCGCCAAAAGTTTGTAACGTTTCATTTACCAAATTATGCACATCATACGAATGCCGGCGTCTTGTGCCAAATTCTAAAACTGAAACTCCCAGTTTGTTATAATTGTCCATTTTTTCTTTGGTCAGATTTTTTATGGCTTCGTCATTTAAGCGAATTAAATGACTGGATTTATAAAAAAGTTCTGAAATTAGTGCCATCAACGGAACTTCCCACAAAATAGTACGGTACCAAAATCCTTCAACTGTAACTTTAATTTCTGATCCTTCCTGAGAAATTTGTACTTCTGACGGATCAAAACTATATCCCTGCAGAAAATCTAAATAAGTGGGGTCCAGATAATGACAATAATGAGATAAATAATTCTTTTCTTCTTTGGTTAAACGAAGATCAGCCATTGCGTCAACAGAATGGCGAAGTAAATCTGCAAATCCGGCAGGAAATTTATGTTTTCCACGATTTATAAATCCGTATCGAACTTTTGCCTTTGGAAAAAGTCTAATTACAGCGTGCTGCATCGTAAATTTGTAGAAATCATTATCTAAAATCGATTTCAGAAAAGTTGCCTCCATATCTCATTAATTCATCTTGAATTGCTAAGATACGCCAATAAATACAAATTATTACTCTAAAACATTATCAAATCAGCTTGTTTTAGGAATTATTTTAAAAGACGCAAAAGCTTTGTTAAAAAGACGCAAAGCAATAAATCTGCCTAATTTCCTATTGTAAGTAATCTGAAATTCTAATATTCCATTTTCTTGTTTTACATTCTCAAGACGCACTCTCTTTTCTTTTTTATCCAGATAATAAAGGTCGTCAATTTTGGAAAGGTTCTTAATTTTGAAAGTAATTTTATCTCCGTCATTTGCATTTATAACCCCTGAAAATGGCTCTAAAATTTCAGCCTTTTCTTCTATCAAAGCATCATAAATAAGCGGTCCATTTAAAAACTCCATCTTATTTCCTGTATTTGCTTTATACATTGAAGATTCGGCAAAAGTGTTTCGCATTGAAGTATTTTGAATCCATGTCAAAATATATAGGCGTAAATCTTTTTACCAATATTTCTCGTTTAAAATCATAATATCCACCGCCCCAGGTAGCATCAATTAATATCCATTTCCCATCAATAAGGACCGTATTCCATGCGTGATTTATTAAATAATTTCTTCTGCCAATATCTTCAACTTTAACTTTAGCGTCTCCAGTTATAACCTGACATTTTAATCCGGTTAATGCTGCCAAATGAGCATATATAAGTGAATATCCACCACAAACAGCTTTTCTTGACCTAAAGGCTTTTTGTGTTTCTTTTTCATTTATTAACTGCATTTTTTTAGCCAAATCGGCATCATCTTTAACCGAATAACTTTTTCTTTCGGGAGGATTTAAATAAGTCTCCAAATCATAATTAATATTCAAAGCAATCCAACTATAAATTGCTCTTGCTTTATCACGATCAGATTTGAAATCTTCATTGATTTTTTCTGCTAATTTTTCTGTGCTTCCAAAATCCGGATATTTTAATACAATACTATCAATAGCAATATATTGTTGTGAGCAAGTTGAATTTATAAAAACAATATTGAGAAAAAATAATATAGAAAAGATTTTTTTAAACGACATATAAATTTGGAGTTGAGATTGATTAGTCGTTTTATTTCTGAATTACTTTAAAAGAAACAATACTGTTTGTGTTTACAAAAATGGTAATATAATCACCAATCGTATTGTCATACAGAATTTGAAATTCTAAACCGCCTCTTTTTTCTTTTGAGTTTTTAACGAGAACTGGCTGATTTCTTTTATTCAAATAAAAAACCTGATCTGATTTAGTCAGATTTTTAATTTCAACTTCTATTTTATCTCCATATTTAGCTTCGATTATTCCTGAATTTGGGGATTTAATCTGAAAATCGTATTCAATTGTTTTGTTATAAATCAAAGGTCCGTTCAGGAAATCTTCTTTATTTAATTTGTCTCCCAGATAAGAACCTGAATCGGGAAAATGCTTAGCAAAGAAATAATCGGGATCTGTATCAAAATAAACCGGTGAAAAATCAGTTACCATTCGGCCTTTACTGCTGTCAAAGTAGCCCTGTCCCCAGGTTACATCAATCAAACGCCATTTTCTTTCAATTAAAACAATATTCCATGCGTGATTAGAAGAAATATTTTTTCGGCCAATATCCCGCACCGAAATTTTAGAATCTCCACGAATTATTTCAGATTTTAATCCTGATAATTCTGCTAAATGCTGATATAGTGTCGTAAAACCTTCGCAAACCGCTTTTTTAGAACTAAATGCTTTTTGAAATAACCTGTCATTCAGTTCTTTAATTTTGCGTTGCTTTTCGGCTTCTGTAGAATAACTAAATCCCTGCGTTCTGGGCGGATTTAAATAAGCATTATAATCGTATTTTATATTAAAGGCAATCCAGCTGTAAATGGCACGTGCTTTATCATAATCAGATTTAAAATCATCATTGATTCTTTCTGCCAATTCTTCTGTAGTGCTAAAATTTTTGGGATATTTTAAAACGATTTTATCAACTTCATTATATTTCTGTGCAAATGTTGAAAAGGTAAAAATGATGTTCAACAAAAGAAATATAAAACCTCTCTTCATTATTTTCATCAATTAAAAACTAGATTTTATAATATTTTTCAACTCCTGATCTAATTCGGGATTTGAGATTTTATTTTGCTGTAGATCGAAATTTGCATTGAAAGAAGGCAGAGAAAAAGATCCTTTGATCTCGCCGCCATAACGTGGAAAAAGATTTTGGGCAATTCCTAAAACAGATGCGCCGCCTCTTCCGCCCGGAGATGTTGCCAGTAATAACATTGGGATATGCTGAAAAACATCTTTTTCAATTCGGGAACTCCAATCGAAAACATTTTTGAAGGCCGCAGAGTAATTTCCGTTATTTTCTGCCATGGAAACAACCAGAATATCGGCTTCTTTCAGTTTATTTAAAAAAGCCTGTGCAATCTGGTGCTGACCGATTTCTTTTTCTAAATCAACACTAAAAAGAGGCATTGCAAAATCGTTTAAATCTAAAACCTCAACATAGGCATTTTCAAATAAACTGGCTGCATACGCGGCTAAACGTTTGTTGATAGATTGCTGGCTGTTGCTTCCTCCAAAGGCTATTATTTTCATATTGTGGTATTTATATATAATTGATGCTTTCAAAAATTAAGCCACAAAAATCATATGGCTTTATTTTAATAAAAATATAATATGGCTTTTATGGCTAAAATAAATTTTATGCGTTTTCTATTTCAAAAACCTCTTTTTTTATTTCTACTGAATAATCATTTGGAGCAATTTGCCCGCCAAAGGATTTTGCATACACTTTCGTAAATTCTGCACCAAAATATAAAATTATTGCTGAATAATAAACCCAGACCAAAATTATAATTACAGAACCTGCTGCTCCGTAAACGCTCGCTATAGTCGAATTCCCTAAGTAAACACCAATGGCAAACTTACCTATCATAAATAAAATGGCCGTACATGATGAACCTATAAAAGCATCTTTCCATTTAATTATTCCGTCTGGTAAAGTTCTAAAGATAATAGCGAAAAGCAATGTTATACTCGAAAAAACAATTAGTAAATTGACAACATAAAATAAATACACTGTTGTATCCGGAAAATACAATTTTAAACGTGCATTCAAAACATCTAGTGTTGCATTGAGCATTAAACTTACGAGCATTAAAAATCCAACAGAAACAATCATCGAAAAAGACATGATTCTATTTTGTATAAACTTTCTGAGTCCTTTGTTTGGTTTGGCGCGGAGCCCCCAAATATAATTAATCGAACTTTGGATTTCTGCAAAAACTCCTGAAGCACCCACCAAAAGCATCACGATCCCAAAAATGGTTACAAAAACATTACTGTCTGATAATTGTACATTTTTAATTGCTTCCTGAATCTGGATCGCAGCGTTGTTTCCAACCAATCTGTTTATTTGTCCGTATAATTGACCCGTTACCGCTTCTTCTCCAAAAAAGAAACCACAAATGGTTATGATAATAATTAGTAAAGGAGGCAGCGCAAAAATGGTATAGTAGGATAATGCGGCACTTAATTTAATGGCATTATCATCATTAAATTCCAGAAACGTATTCTTTAATAAATACCATGATTTTGAAAATATATTTTGATTTTTCATTTGCAGATTTTTTGATATTCTCTCAAATTTACGCAATAATCAAAAATTTTGGATTCTTGTTTTTTAGCGAGATTTTATATCTTTTCCATGTGATTTTATTTCGAAATCTTTTTATACTCACGATCAAATCCTAAGTTTTTAATTTTTAAAATCTTTTTGAATTCGCTTCTTGTTGGTTTAACCAAATAAGAAGTTGAATCGAGCATTTTGCCTTTAGTTTTAGTTACAGAATCTAATTTTCTCAAATCTTTCTCTTCACAAAGTCTTTTAAATTTGATTGTATTATTTTGAATTGAAAGAAATTGAGAAGTCCAAAATATAGAATCTTTTCTGCTCAAAATTAACTGTCCATCAATACGTTTGGCTTTGTTATAAAGTGAAAACCTAAATAATGTATCAATCTGTTTTTGGATTAATTCTATTGAATCACCTTTTGGAACCATATCATATTCATCATTCGTATCTTTTCTTATTTAATTTTCCATTAACGATATTATATTCTGTCTTTGTTGAATCTAATGTTAATTTATGAATTTTGAGTTTCCAGGAATATTCTTCCAAAATTCTATCTTCTTCAATTCGAATAAAAGTCGAATCTGAATTCATATATAATCCTTTAAATTTATTTGGAAAACTATTCAGCTCTGAATCGTTAATTGGCTGCGGAGTTTCAAAATATAAAATCACACATTCTTCACAAGCCGCAGCGTCTGCTTTTTTACACGAAATAATTAATAAAATTGCTGCTACAATTAAAATTGATTTTTTCATAGCAAGATTATTTATAATGACAAAAAATCCCCTTATCATAAACTGTCCATAAACTTGCTTTTTGGTTTGCCGCTTTTAAAGCGTTGTTTGCCCAGGTATTGCAAGTATAGAAAAGGCTGTAACTCCCTTTTGCTTCATAAAAAGCATCTTTTTTTCCGTAACTGTGTCCTTCAATCCATTGTGGATGAATTGGATCGCTGAAACTGTCTGAAATATAATTGACTAAACTCTTATAATTCTCTTCTGAAATCAGAATGCGTTTACAGTCGTCGCCTTCTCTTAATTGTTTAAAAAATGTAGTATGCATTGCCGATGAACTGATTCCAAATGCGGCTTTTAAAGCTGTACTGGCTTTTAAGTCTGACCATTCCGGCGTATCCAGATAAAAACCTTTATCGCCCCAGCCAAAAGCAATAAAATTCATTAAAGAATCTTTTGATTGGGTCTGGCTGAACTGAATTTCATTTCGCCAGTCTTTGATCTCGTTTTTAACAGGAACCACAATATCCGTATGAACTCCGTTGGAAAGAATATAAATCGGAATTGTTTTTTCTTGTTTTACAAAATCAGCATCTGAATTAACTGTGATTTTAGAAATCAGGTAAACTGATAATACATAAAGTATAAGAAAACTGAAGATTCCAAAAAGCGTCCAGCCCAAAAATTTGAAAGTTTTTTTTAGCATTTTAATTGGTTTATTTTAGATTAGTAATTGGTTATTTTTTCAGTAACCAATTTTTGAGCCAAATTTTTTTGTTTTGCGAAAATGGCACGCGGATTTTACTGGTTCGCTTTCGCGAAAGCGCCGATTTAAATTGAAATCTATATGAATAACCTTTGCGTAGACGCACTGCGGTGCGTCTCTACAGCGAATCTTTGCGGTAAAAATACCCACAAAAAAACCGCTGAATTTCTCCAGCGGTTCTATTTTCTTTCTTCTTTCTTCTATTCTCTAAAAAGAAAAGATTAAACGTTAAAACGGAAGTGCATTACATCACCATCTTTTACAATATATTCTTTTCCTTCCACTCTGAATTTTCCGGCTTCTTTTGCCTTTGCCTCAGAACCATATTGAACATAATCATCGTATGAAATAACTTCTGCACGGATAAATCCTTTTTCAAAATCAGTGTGTATAACACCCGCAGCCTGTGGTGCAGTTGCTCCAATATTGATTGTCCAGGCACGAACTTCTTTTACACCAGCTGTAAAATACGTCTGCTGCTTTAGTAATTTGTAGGCTGCACGAATTAAAACAGATGCTCCCGGCTCTTCAAGTCCCATATCTTCAAGGAAAACCTGACGCTCTTCGTAACTTTCTAATTCTGTAATATCAGCCTCTGCTCCTACTGAAAGTACAATAACTTCAGCATCTTCGTCTTTTACTAATTCACGAACCTGATCTACATATTTATTTCCATTTACAGCAGAACTTTCATCAACATTACAAACATATAAAACCGGTTTTGCCGTAATCAATTGAAAACTTTCTAACAAAACTTCTTCATCATTATTTTGAGGAACAATTGTTCTGGCAGATTTTGCCTGTAATAAAGCTTCTCTGATTCTGTTTAATAAAGCTTCTTCAACCTGAGCTTCTTTATTTCCTGTTTTGGCAGCACGTTTTACTTTTTCTAAACGTTTTTCGATTGTTTCTAAATCTTTTAACTGCAATTCGATATCAATAGTTTCTTTGTCACGAATTGGATTTACATTTCCGTCAACATGTACAATATTATCATTATCAAAACAACGCAAAACGTGAATAATAGCATTACACTCTCTAATGTTTCCTAAAAACTGGTTTCCAAGACCTTCACCTTTACTTGCTCCTTTTACCAGACCTGCAATATCTACGATATCTACGGTTGCCATTTGTACGCGTTCTGGTTTTACTAATTCTTCCAGTTTATTAATTCTCGGATCCGGAACGTTTACAACACCAATATTAGGTTCGATTGTACAAAACGGAAAGTTGGCACTCTGCGCTTTTGCATTAGATAAACAATTAAATAATGTTGATTTTCCAACATTTGGTAATCCTACAATTCCTGCTTTCATCTGTTGTTTCTATTTATTTTTAATCGACTCTGAATTTGTCAAAGCCCGCCATTAAAGCTTATATTTTAATGGATTATGATTTATGGATATTTTTAGGTTTCTGCCGAAATGATATTTTTGGCTTTAAAATTTTGCAAATATAAGATTTAATACCTCGTAAGCGAAGTAAAAATGTGCATTAATACAATTTTAAGGTTATTCTTAAAAATTTTTAAACTTTTTATTAAGTTTTTGTTAAAAAATATTACTTTTATAAAAATAATCAATAAAAAACAAACCAAAAAACCAACAACCATGAAAAAGTTTGCATTATTTTTATTTGTACTGAATTCAGCATTTCTTTTTGCCCAAAAAGAAGTCTCGGGCGTCGTAAAGGACAAAACAGGAACGCCGCTTCCCGGTGTTAATATTGTCGAAAAAGGAACTTCAAATGGGGTTTCTACCGATTTTGAAGGTGCATATAAAATAAAAGTGAAAGACGGTGCCACATTAGTTTTTAGTTATGTAGGCTTCACAACAGTAGAAAAATCAGCTTCAAGTGATAAAATAAATGTCAATTTAGATGAAAGCGGCGGCCAGGTTTTAAGCGACGTTGTTGTTACAGGTTCGAGAAGTACCAAAAGAACTGTAGTAAACTCAGCCGTTCCTATCGATGTTATTAATGTAAAAGACGTTACAACGCAAAGTGGTAAAATTGAAATCAACCAATTACTTCAATACGTTGCCCCGTCTTTTAATGCTAATAAACAATCTGGATCTGATGGCGCTGACCACGTCGATCCGGCTTCATTAAGAGGAATGGGTCCAGACCAGACTTTAGTGTTAATTAACGGAAAAAGAAGACATCAATCGTCTTTAATTAATTTATTTGGAACAAGAGGCCGTGGAAACACAGGAACAGATTTAAATGCAATTCCTGCCGCTTCTATTAAAAGAATTGAGATTTTACGTGACGGCGCTTCAGCCCAATATGGCTCTGATGCAATTGCAGGAGTTATTAATATCATAACAAACGACAATGTAAATGAATTAACAGGATCTGTGACTTATGGCGTTTTTAATACCCATGCTCAAGGTGATTTCCTTCCCGGAACTCCAAACACAAAAGGATACAGATTAGATAAAGACGGAAATGGAAATTCGTACGGAAAAGATCAGGATTTTGACGGAGGTTCTATTAGAGTTGCTGCTAATTATGGAGTTGCACTAGGCACAAAAGGCGGTTATGCCAATTTTACAGGAGAATTTTTAAACAAAAACAAAACCTTAAGACCTGCATATGATTTTAGAAAAGGTTTTGGTGATGCCAGTATGCACGGTGTAAATTTATTTGCCAATTTTTCTGTTCCTATTGCTGACAAAACAGAGTTTTATGCTTTTGGCGGAAGCAATTTTAGGGATACTGATGCTTATGCTTTTACCAGAAATGATGGTGAAAGAGTTGTAGAATCAGTATACCCTGGCGGTTATACACCTAGAATTACTTCTAAAATTAATGATAATTCTGTTGCTGCAGGAATTAAAACTGAATCTTCGGGAGGATGGAAATTTGATTTAAGTAATACTTTCGGAAAAAATAAATTTCAATACGATATTAAAGGTACAATAAATGCTTCGCTGGAAGAAAAGTCTCCACATGAATTTGATGCCGGAGGACATAGCTTACTTCAAAATACAACCAATTTTGATATTTCTAAAAATTATGACAGTGTTCTTAATGGTTTTAATATTGCTTTTGGATCTGAATTCAGAGTAGAAAAATTTGAAATATTTGCCGGAGAAGAAGGATCTTATACTACTTACGATACAAACGGACAGCCAATTACGGATCCAACCACTCAAAGTGCTCCTATTGATCCTATTTCCGGAAATCCAAGACCGGGAAGTTCACAGGGCTTTCCTGGCTACAGCCCTGCAAATGAAGTAAATGAAAGCCGTACCAATTTTTCTTTGTATGCTGATGGTGAATTGGATGTAACGAAAGCTTTTATGTTAAATGCAGCCGTTCGTTTTGAAAATTACAGCGATTTTGGAAGTACTGTTAACGGTAAACTGGCATCAAGATTAAAACTTGGCGATCATTTTAATTTAAGAGGTTCTGTAAGTACGGGTTTCCGTGCGCCGTCTTTGGCTCAGATCTATTATAATTTACGTTTTACAAATTTTAACGCAAGCGGCGCAACTGAGGTTTTACTGGCACCAAATAACAGTGAGATTACAAGAGCCTTTGGAATTGGTAAATTAAATGAAGAAAAAGCGGTAAATGCATCTTTGGGTTTTACGGCTTCTTTTGGAGATTTTACAGCAACTGTTGACGGTTATTACATTCAGGTAAAAGATCGTATTGTACTAACCGGATATTTTGATGCAAGTGCTTTAAATCTTGGTGTTTCTGAAGCTCAGTTTTTTGCAAATGGAGTTGATACAAGCACTCATGGTCTGGATTTGGTTTTATCATGGAAAAAATCTTTTAATTTTGGAAATTTTGGCGCAACATTGGTTGGAAATATCAATGACATGAAAATTGATAAAGTAAAAAATGGCGGTCTTGACGAAGCAACTTTCTTCGGAAAACGCGAAAAAGCCTTTTTATTAGCTTCTGCGCCTGATAATAAATTTGGTTTAAACTTAAACTATTCAAAAAGCAAATTTGATGCAGGTTTAGCGTTTACACGTTTCAGCAAAGTTGTTTTGGTCGATTATGCCGATGAAGATGATGTTTACAATCCTAAATTAGTAACCGATCTTACTTTTGGATACCAATTTACAAAAAGTTTAAAATTAAGTATTGGAAGCAACAACTTATTCAATATTTATCCAACAAAACAGGATGAACAGGGAAATACAGAAGCCGGAGGATATTGGGATGCCGTACAAATGGGTTTCAGCGGAGCTTATTACTATGCCAGACTTGGATTTAATTTTTAAAAAAGGTCTTCGACTTCGTTCAGCCTGTCAACAATAAAAAACAAAAAATCCTGAACTTATTGAGTTCAGGATTTTTTTATTTTTCAGAGTTATAACTCCTACAGCTTATAATCCAAAGAAGCAATTATTGCCTTTTCTTCGTCGGTAGAAACAAATCCCGAAATATCCCAGTAATTGGTCAGGATTTTGTTTCTTTTATTAAAAAGTGATTTCTCTTTAAAAACGTCACTTTCTTTATAAGTAAAATTTTGTTTGTTGAAATTTGTGGTGATAAAACTATTGCGAACCTGAATTTTCTTTACCTGATCTTTCAAAATAAGATCATAAGCTATTTCTTCATTTGAACCCAGTAAATAATAATTTTCTCCGTCTAACCTGTAATTAACATTGATAAATGACTTGGTAATATTTTTAGAATTCGCTCCGGTTTTTTCTTCAACTTTATCAAGGTTTTGCGGTGTAACATCAATTTTAAATTCAATAATAAGCTTTTTTTCAGGATCATAAACAATCTCAAAATTATCGATTGCATCTTTTGCCTTATCCAGAGGCGTAATATACATTACATAATAATCTTTATTCTTCGGATGGCCTTTTATTATAAAATCATATTCTTTTTTTGCTTTTGGATCTAAAAGCGGATCAAAATATTTAAAATCATTATAATTCTTCATGATATTATTTAAATCATACCCTCTTAAATCGGCACTTATATCTGTTTCCAGCAAACCATACGATCTGTTTTGTTCTACCAAAAGTGTTGTCGAAGGGCTTCCCGAAAATTGAAAATTAACTAATCCGTCATTAAAATAAGAATATTTGTTATCTAACATAAAAAACTCCCTTACATATACTTTAAGCCTGTAAGAATCGGCTAATCTCTTTGACGATGTAAGCACAAGTTTTTGAAGTACTTTTTGCGGAGCCTGTTTAGAAAGAACAATTTCATCCAGCTTAGTATTATTGCTTTTCAGATAAACAATAAATTTTTGATCTCCGTTTAAAGAAGTCCAGCGTACCGTCAAGTTTTCATAATTTTTTTCCGAAACCTGTACATTAGAACCGCCGGTAAGCATAAAACTTACTTTACCTTCTTTATTACTAGTCAGTATTTGTTTTGTTTTTAGAATAACAACTGTCGCATTTTCAATAGGAAGCTGTGTTTCTATATCTTTTACAATAATAGAATACTGCTCTTCCTGCGAAAAAGCGTTAAATCCAATTAAAACAAAAAATAAAAGTATGAATTTCCTCATATGCTTATTAAATTTTCAACTAAAGTATTAAATTTTTATTAAAAAAATAAGCACTAAAATATAAAATATTATAAACCAACACAATAAGATTTTTAAATTTCGAATAAAGCAAAAAAAAATCCTGAGTTCGCACTCAGGATTATATTTTGAAAAATTAATTTAATTTTTATTCACCATGCAGAAATGCCTGTCTGTTCAACAAGGTTTCGTCATCTTCAACGTGATTATCATCTGGCACACAGCAATCAACAGGACATACAGCAGCACATTGAGGCTCATCGTGAAAACCTTTACATTCTGTACATTTTCCCGGAACGATATAATAGATTTCATCAGAAATTGGAGTTTGTGCGTCATCAGCATTCACTTCAGTTCCGTCAGGTAAAATTACAGTTCCCGAAAGGCTTGTTCCGTCTTTATATCTCCAATCATCTGCTCCTTCATATATTGCTGTATTTGGGCATTCTGGTTCACAGGCCCCACAGTTTATGCATTCGTCAGTTATAATAATTGCCATGTTTTTTAATCTTTAAAGTTAAAAGTCTTAAAGTTATAAAGTCAGAAAAATCTAAAAAAGACATTCATAGCATTTGATCTGATGACTTTTGACTTTCGACTTATTTATGCTTATTTTTGTGCAAAATTACAATCAAAACAATTCATAAACAAACATTATGACATTAGAAACAAAAAAAAGTGTTTTTGTTGAATTAGGAAAATTTTTAAGTCAGTTTTCGGAAGGCGCTTCTGCAAAAAAATCTGACGTTTTATATAATGATATCTTTTTTGATGATTTTGAGAGATTAATTCACCTTTCACAATCACATAATGGCTGGTACACACCAGAGCAGGTTTACTTTGCGGTAAAATCCTGGGCAGAGGCTTTGACAAAAGAAAACATCGACAAATGGCTTTCCAATTATAACTTTGAATCGTCTCGCGGAGAAAAAGCAGTCGCTCTGATTTTAGCCGGGAATATTCCGCTTGTTGGTTTTCATGATTTTATCTCGGTTTTAATTACCGGAAACAAGGCATTGGTAAAAACATCATCAAATGATCAGCATTTACTGCCGTTTCTGGCCCGATATATAATTGCTGTCGACGAAAGTTTTAAAGATAAAATCACTTTCGTGGAAGGAAAGCTGGAAAATTTTGATGCCGTAATTGCTACCGGAAGCAATAATACAGCACGTTATTTTGAGTATTATTTTAAAGACAAACCTTCCATTATCCGAAAAAACAGAAATTCGGCTGCCGTTTTAAACGGAAAAGAATCAAATGAAGAACTGGAAGCTTTAGGAGAAGATATTTTTAGGTATTTTGGTTTAGGATGCCGAAATGTATCTAAACTTTTTGTCCCGAAAGGATATACTTTTGATGCTTTTTTTCAGGCCGTTTTTAAATATCAGGATGTTATTCATTATGAGAAATATGCTAATAATTACGATTATAATAAAGCGGTTTTCTTAATGAGTAATTTTAAATTAACAGACAATGGTTTCCTGACTTTAAAAGAAGATTCGAGCTACGCCTCGCCTATTTCCAGCGTTTTTTATGAATATTATGAAAATCTGGAAGATTTAAAATCCAGACTTGAAACCGATGCAGAACAAATTCAATGTATCGTTAGCAGCGATATAATAAAAAATAGTGTTGCATTCGGGCAAACCCAAAATCCTCAATTGTGGGATTATGCAGATAACGTTGATACTATAACGTTTTTGTTAACAATAAAGTAAAAAAATGTTTAATTATTTCGAATTATTTATCGCTTTTTCAGCTCCTATTGCCGAAATTTGCGTCTTTAAAATTTTCGACTATTAACAACAACCATGAAAAAACACAACTACAGCGCAGGACCAAGTATTTTACCTCAGGAAGTTTTTGAGAAGGCATCAAAAGCAATTTTAAATTTTAATGATTCAGGATTATCAATTCTTGAAATCTCGCACCGAAGCAAAGATTTTGTTGCTGTTATGGATGAAGCTCGTTCGCTGGCTTTAGAATTATTAGGACTTCAGGGAAAAGGATATCAGGCTTTGTTTTTACAAGGCGGTGCAAGTACTGCATTCCTGATGGCTCCTTACAACCTGATGAAAGAAAACGGAAAAGCGGCTTACTTAGATTCAGGTACGTGGGCAACTGCGGCTATTAAAGAAGCTAAACTTTTTGGAGAAACTATTGTTGTAGCTTCTTCAAAAGATGATAATTATACTCACATTCCAAAAGGTTACGAAATACCAGCCGATGCTGATTATTTTCACTGTACAAGCAATAATACCATTTTTGGAACTCAAATGAATGATTTTCCAGCTACAAATATTCCTGTAGTTTGTGATATGAGTTCTGATATTTTCTCACGCGAATTAGATTTCTCAAAATTCGACTTAATCTATGCCGGAGCTCAGAAAAATATGGGTCCTGCAGGAACAACTCTTGTAGTAGTTAAAGAAGAAATCTTAGGCAAAAACGGAAGAACAATTCCTAGTATGTTAGATTATGCTAAACATATCAAAGCAGAAAGTATGTACAATACTCCGCCTGTTTTTTCTGTATATGTTTCTTTATTAACATTACAATGGATTAAAGAAAAAGGTGGAATTGCTGCTGTTGAAAAATTAAACAATGCAAAAGCAGATTTACTGTATGCAGAAATCGACAGAAACCCATTATTTAAAGGTGCTGCAGCTATTGAAGACCGTTCTAAAATGAACGTGACTTTCTTATTAAACAACCCGGATCATACGGAAACTTTTGACGCTTTATGGAAAGCCGCAAATATTTCAGGATTGCCAGGACACCGTTCTGTGGGTGGTTACAGAGCTTCTATTTACAACGCTATGCCAATCGAAAGTGTTCAGGTTTTAGTTGATGTAATGAAAGCACTTGAAAGTAAAGTTTAATGTTTTCGGTTAATCGTTAATTTGTTTAATCGGTTAATCGTAAAATGTTTCCTTTATAATATCAAAAAGAAAAATATAAAATAGTCTGGTCGATCGATTAAACAATTTAACGATTAACCAAATAAACACATAAACCTAAAATGAAAGTATTAGCAAATGACGGAATTTCTAAAAGTGGAATTCTGGCCTTAGAAAAAGGCGGATTTGAAGTTATAACTACAAAAGTAGCTCAGGAACAAGTAGCTAACTTTATCAATGAAAATAATGTAAGCGTAATTTTAGTTCGTAGTGCTACTAAAGTTCGTAAAGATATTATCGATGCTTGTCCTGGTATCAAAATCATCGGTCGTGGTGGTGTTGGTATGGATAATATCGATGTTGATTATGCTAAAAGCAAAGGGATCCATGTAATTAACACTCCTGCTTCATCTTCAGAATCTGTTGCTGAACTGGTATTCGGACACTTATTTTCTGGTGTTCGTTTTTTACATGATTCTAACAGAAATATGCCTCTTGAAGGAGATTCAAACTTTGACGGTCTGAAAAAAGCATACGCAAATGGTATTGAATTAAGAGGAAAAACGCTTGGAATTGTTGGTATTGGCCGTATTGGTCAGGCAACTGCAAAAATGGCGCTTGGTCTTGGAATGAAAGTTATCGCTGCAGATAGTTTTATTCCGGAAGTAGATATTAAAGTTGAATTTTTTGACGGACAATCCATTACTACAAAAGTAGTTTCTCAATCTTTAGAATCTTTATTTAAAGAAGCTGACTTCATTACTTTACACGTTCCTGCCCAGGATGGTTACATCATTGGACAAAAAGAACTTGCAATTATGAAAGACGGCGTGGGAATTGTAAACTGTGCCCGCGGTGGAGTTATTGACGAAGTAGCTTTGGTAAAAGCTTTAGATTCAGGCAAAGTTGCTTTTGCAGGTTTAGACGTTTTCGAAAGTGAGCCAAAACCAGAAATGGCAATCCTGATGCACCCTAAAATCTCTTTGACACCTCACATTGGAGCTGCAACAGGAGAAGCACAAGACAGAATTGGTACTGAATTAGCTTCACAAATTATTACTCTATTAAGCTAATAAACTATAAATAAAATATTTAAGAAGGGATTTATTAACATCGTTTAATAAATCCCTTTCTTTTTTTAACTAAATTTGATTTCTAATCCCTAATTATCGAAATCATGTTTGAACAATTAACACAATTAGTAAGACAATACGGTGGCGATGCTGTTGTCAATAATGCTGCCGTTCCAGATGAACACAATGAAGCTGTAATTGGCGAAACTAGCTCCTCCATATTTAGCAGTCTGCAAAAAATTGTTGCCGAAGGCGGAGGAGAACAACTAGCCGGATTATTTAGTGGAAACCAGGCAATAGACAGCACCAACCCTGTAGTTCAGAAAATCCAGCACCAATTGAGTGACACTCTTGGCGAGAAATTTGGTTTAAGCAGCGTAGATTCTACAGGAGTTGCTTCAAACATGATTCCACAGGTTTTAAATTCTTTAGTAAATAAAGCAAAAGATCCAAACGACAATAGTTTTCAAATCTCTGATATAATTTCGGCCATTTCCGGAAACAGTACACAAGCATCAGGAATCATGGATACGATCTCAAAATACGGAATGCAATTTGGGCTTGACCAAAACAATGACGGAAAAGTAGATGTTGCAGATGTGCTGGTAGTAACAAAAAGCAAAGGCGGTATCGCCGGATTTATTGGGAAATTATTTGGAAGTAAATAAATGTTCTGAGGGACTAAGATGCTAAGGTCCTAAGATTCTGATAAAAATAACCAAAAGCTGTTTATATATAAACAGCTTTTTTATTTAAAAATGAAAAAACTTAGAACCCCAGAAGCTTAATATTTGACCATCTTAAAAAAAATCTTAGATTCTTAGCATCTTAGAACCTTAGCACCTATTTTAAAAAGATCTTAGAATCTTAGCACCTCAGAACCTTAGCATCTTAAAAAAAAATCGTAACTTTAAGTCTGAAAAGGGAGAGAGTTATGAAAAAGTGTATTTCTATATTAATTATATTATTAACAATAATTGCTTGTTCTACAGCTTCGCAAAATATTGCCAGCGCAGATAATACTACTGCAAATAAAAAAATTAGTGATACGGTCCGAATCGCAAATGATTCTTTGGAATATGAAGTAATAATTATCGATAACGGTTTTAGCTCATGGCTGGCTTCAAGAGCATATCCCAGAAATTATCATTCATTAGAATATCTTGAAAACAAAAATAACTTGTATATAACAGAATGGAACAGCCGCGTTCTGCAGCCACAGCGATACAATCCTAATTTATACGAAATGTCAATTAATTATCGTCCGGACATTCACTACGGTTACGAGGTAAACTACTTAATTTACAATTACATGATTTATTTTCAAAATACTTACAAACAAAAACTTTGGGGGTATGTTCCTTCAAGATAATTACTATATTTGTAATCATTACAAATAGCAATGAATAAACTAAAAGAACGCTGGGGAATTACCTCAAACCTACAAGCCATTATAATATTTATCGTTTTTGCCATCACAGGATCGGCTTCTGCGTGGCTTTCTAAACCCTTTTGCGTTTGGTTAGGAATTACCAAAGAAGATTTTGGAGGATGGTTTACCTTAATTCGACTGCTTATAATTTTTCCAATCTATCAGGTTTTATTAGTTGTAATAGGCACAGTCTTTGGGCAGTACAGATTCTTTTGGAATTTCGAAAAGAAAATGCTCAAAAATATGGGGTTAGGATTTTTATTTAAAGACTAAACTTTCATTCTTTCTCTGGAAAAGAAATAAGTATAAATCCATGTAAGGGTAAAGGACGGAATTACATCTGTAAACGGAAGTATTTCTTCCAGAAATGTTAAAACACCCGCAACCTTTCCTACCCTTCCTTTATACATTCGGGTCATGATAAGAGCTGCAATTGGAGCCCAGATAATGTCTCCAAATTCAGCAAGTCCAAAAACAGAATAAGTCAGCATACCAACGCCGTCCAAAATTAAACCAATGATTAATTTTGACATTCTGTTATCTTCTACAACATTTAAATCCTGCATTTTAAGTTTGATTTGAGTTCGTCCGAAAATTAAAAATAATTTATGAATCTCATTTTATTCAGACATTAAATTTAATTTCAAAATTCCCATATCAGGAAAAGAGCTGATTTTTTAATTTTATAATTCCCAATTATTGTATTTGTAATTTAAGATTTGAAATTTGATTCTAACCATAATCTTCGTTTCTTTGTAAAAACAGTTTCAATAAATGATACACGCAAAAAACATACATAAATTCTACGATAAACTAGAGGTTTTAAAGGGAGTTGATTTACATATTAAAAAAGGCGAAATTGTTTCGATTGTTGGCGCTTCCGGTGCCGGAAAAACAACCTTACTTCAGATTTTAGGAACATTGGACATTCCCGAAAGAAATCCGGAATCATCACTTACAATCAACGGCGAAAACATTCTGAAACTGCAGGATATTGAAAATGATAACACCAAACGAGAAAAAACATTTAAAATTATAACCTGGCTTGGAACCGGTTATATTGTAATTCTAACTGTTTTTTTATTGCTGTTTAGAAATAAAATTCTGGATGATACCTTGAGATACATAACAATTGGAGTTTTATTTTTACCCATATTTTCAATGCTTGTTTATTATAACAGCTATTTTAAAAAGAAAAACAAACAAGATAAAGTACTATCCAACTTCAGGAATTTAAACCTCGGCTTTATTTTTCAGTTTCATCAATTATTACCTGAATTCACGGCTTTAGAAAACGTTTGTATTCCGGCTTTCATGACCAATAAACCAAAAGCAGAAACGGAAAAAGAAGCCAAAAGAATTCTAGAATATTTAGGTTTATCACACAGGATCAATCATAAACCAAGCGAACTTTCGGGCGGAGAACAACAACGTGTTGCTGTGGCAAGAGCTTTAATCAACAAACCCGATGTTATTTTTGCCGATGAACCATCTGGAAATCTCGACACACATTCTGCCGAAAATTTACACCAACTGTTTTTTAAGCTTCGCGATGAATTCGGGCAGACTTTTGTTATTGTAACTCACAACGAAGAATTAGCCAACATGGCCGACAGAAAACTGGTTATGGTCGATGGCCAGATTAGTAATTAGGAGCTGTTTCCTGCTGTCCGCTGTATCTTTTGTTTTTTAAAGAAAAAAACAAAAGGATGCCGCTCCCATCAGGGCTAGGGCAATCGAATAAAAGAACTTTCATTTTAAACATGAATCAAAAAGAACTCAAAGAATTTCTTGACGAAAAAGTCATTCAATATAATAATCAGGATTTTATTGAAAGCGATCCTGTACAAATTCCGCATTTGTTTTCTCAAAAAGAAGATGTTGAAATTGCCGGTTTTCTGAGTGCTTCAATTGCGTGGGGAAATCGCAAAATGATTATCCGGAATTCACATAAAATGATGGAATTAATGGGAAATGCACCTTATGATTTTGTCATGTCACATTCAGAAGACAATCTGGCCGATTTAGAAACCTTTGTTCACCGTACGTTCAACGGAAAGGATTTTGGAAGTTTTATAAAAGGGCTTCAGCATATCTACAAAAATCACAACGGACTGGAAGCTGTATTTGCTAAAAATCAGGAAAAAGACAGCCTGCAGAAAAGTATAAGTGAATTCAAAAAGATTTTTTTCGAAATCGATCATTTAGCCCGAACTCAAAAACATATTTCAGACCCGCTGAACAATTCGGCAGCAAAACGAATCAACATGTATTTACGCTGGATGGTCCGTCAGGATGCAAAAGGTGTCGATTTAGGAATCTGGAAAAGTATTTCTCCAGCTGTATTATCCTGTCCGCTAGATGTTCATTCCGGAAATGTTGCGCGCAAACTTGGCATTCTTTCGCGAAAGCAGAACGATGCAAAAGCATTGGCAGAATTAGATAAAAAACTTCGTGAAATGGACGCACAAGATCCTGTAAAATATGATTTTGCACTTTTTGGGTTAGGCGTTTTTGAAGGATTTTAAGTTACTCCAATCGTTATAAGGCTGAGCGAAGTTGAAGTCAAAGCTGTAATTATCAAGTTCTTTAACATCTCTCAGGATGATAATGAAAATGATGATAGAATATCTAAAATTACAAAATCAGCAAAAAACCATGAATTTAACGTACATTTGCACAAAATTTAATGCAAATGAGCACTTTCGAAAAATTCAATCTTCCAAAATCATTACAAAAAGCAGTTGACGAATTAGGTTTTGTTACGCCAACTCCTATTCAGGAAAAATCTTTCTCTGTAATCATGTCTGGACGTGATATGATGGGAATTGCACAAACCGGAACCGGTAAAACATTTGCATATTTGTTACCGCTTTTAAAACTTTACAAATTCACAAACACCAATACACCAAAGATTGTGGTACTTGTTCCAACCCGTGAATTAGTAGTTCAGGTTGTGGAAGAAGTTGAAAAACTGACTAAATACATGTCGGTTAAAACCCTTGGAATTTACGGTGGCGTAAATATTAATACACAGAAAAAAGCTGTTTACGAAGGTGTAGATATTTTAGTTGGTACTCCCGGACGTACAATGGATTTAGCTTTAGACGCTGTTGTTCGTTTTGATGAAACTCAAAAATTAGTAATCGACGAATTTGACGAAATGCTGAATCTTGGTTTCCGCCCTCAGCTGACTTCGCTTTTAGCGATGATGAAAACCAAACGTCAAAATATATTGTTCTCTGCAACAATGACAGATGAAGTGGATGATATTTTGAACGATTATTTTGATTTTCCTGAAGAGGTTACACTTGCAGCATCCGGAACACCGCTTGAAAAAATTACGCAGGTTACATATAATGTACCAAATTTTAATACAAAAGTAAATCTTCTAAAACATTTACTGCAGACAGACGAAACCATGGATCGTGTTTTGGTTTTCGTAAACAATAAAAAAATCTCTGATATGCTGCATACACGCATTGAAGAAGATTTTGACGGTCAGTTTGGGGTAATTCACTCTAATAAATCTCAAAATTATCGTTTGAGTACAATGGCAGAATTTCAGGAAGGAAACCTTCGTGGATTAATCACAACTGATATTATGGCGAGAGGTCTTGATATTTCTGATATTTCGCATGTAATCAATTTTGAAATGCCGGAAGAACCTGAATTATACATGCACAGAATTGGTCGTACAGGTCGTGCAGATGCCACAGGAACCGCTATTAGCTTTGTTACTCCAAGAGAAGAAGAATCTAAAATTGAAGTGGAAGTTTTAATGAATCTGGAACTTGAAATCACTGATTTTCCTGAAGAAGTAGAAATTTCATCTAAATTAATTGAACCTGAAAAAGACAAACAGCCCATTAAGTTTTTAATGAAAAAAGTAAAACTTGAAGGTGATGGCGCATTTCACGAAAAATCTAAAAAGAACAAAAAAGTAAATCTTGGAGGACCATCAAAAACCAAAAAGAAAACGCATGGTTCTGTTAATAGAAATATGCTTAAAACCAGAGATAAAAAAAGAAAAGACAAAGACAAATAGTTTTTTTTTAAAAGTTTCTAAGAGGCTAAGATTCTAAGCCGCTAAATTTTTATTTTCAATATTAATAAAGGCTCAAAGATTTAATTATTTAAATCTTTGAGCCTTTATCTTAGAGCTTTAGCAGCTCAGTATCTTAGAAACTTAAAAAAACTAAATCTTTGTAAAAACCAGTCCTACCGGAGAACACAACTCGATTTTCTTTTTAGTATCAGTAAGTTTTCCTGTAGATTTGTCTCTTTTAAAAATAATAATATCATTAGTGTATTGATGTCCGACTAAAAGATAATTCCCTGTAGGGTCAATTGCGAAATCTCTTGGACCTTTTCCTAAAGTACTTACCTGCTCCACCAATTCTAAAGCTCCGTCTTTAAGAATTTTATAAACCGAAATCAAGTTAGCATCTACGCGGTCAGATACATATAAAAAAGCGCCGTCTGGCGAAATTTTAATCGCTGCTGCGCCAGTTCCGCCCTTGAAATCTTTTGGCAAAATACTGGTTTCTGCAATTATTTTCAGACTTCCGCTTTTATCATAACTTAAAGTGGTCAAAGTACCGTCTAATTCCTGAACTAAATACACGAATCTGCCATCTTTACTAAACGTTAAATGTCTTGGCCCGCTTCCTTTTTTGACCTCAACACTTCCTTTTAGGGTTAAGATTTCATGCGCTGCGCCTGCATTATACTTATAAATAAAAATTTTATCCAGACCTAAATCATTCGATAAAACAAACTTTTTATCTGGAGAAAACATTACCATATGCACATGCGCTTTTTCCTGACGCGCCGCATTTGGTCCTTTCCCTTCATGCTGAATCAATTGCTGTCCTTCTGTAATACTTCCGTCGGCATTTTTCTTAAACACAGCAATACTTCCGCCAGAATAATTAGCAGCAATTACATTTTTGTCATCATTTATTAAATGACAAGGATCTGCGCCTAAAGAAGCATTAGAATTTATAGGTTTAATTTTTCCAGTTTTTGAATCATATCCAAAAGCGCTCACAGCACTTTGTGTCCCGTTTTCGTTTACGGCATAAATAAATTTATTGTCTGCCGAAACAGATAAATAACTCGGACTTACAACATTCTCCGAAGAATTTTTAAGTTTAAAGTCACCAGAAACTGCATCAAATTCATATACATAAATCCCGTTGCTCTGACATGTATTGGTATAAGTTCCAACCAATAAGTTAAATTTCTTTTGAGCTTCTGCAGTTGTGACTGCCAAAGCTGAAAATAATACTACATATATTTTTTTCATAATTTGTTTTTTGAATATGCTAAAATAAGGAATAATATCTTTTTTAAATAGCAGCTTTGTTACAAAAGAAATTACAAAAGTTACATTTTTCAGACATTTCTAAGTGTTGAAGAAGTCAATTAAGTCCATTTCATTTATTTCTGACAATACTTACAATCTGTTAAATGAACTTATATGGTTTAAATAATTTTTAATTTGTATTTTTGACCAACATCTTTGCAAAATAAAAATAACAGCGAAGTAAATCAAAGCCAGAATGCACTTTAAACATCCCGAAATTCTATACTTTCTTTTTTTATTGATTGTTCCAATTTTGGTTCATTTATTTCAATTACGACGTTTTAAAACATCTTATTTTACGAATGTTCGTTTCTTAAAAGAACTCGCCATTCAGACCCGCAAAAGTTCAAAAATTAAAAAACGATTGCTGCTGGCCACGCGCCTTCTATTACTTACCTGCGCTATTATCGCTTTTGCACAGCCTTTTTTTGAAGCCAGAGACAGCAAAAATGCATCAAACGAAATGTATATCATTCTGGATAATTCGTTTAGTATGCAGGCAAAAGGCAAAAAAGGAGAATTATTAAAACGTGCCGTTCAGGAATTACTGGAAAATACGCCGGAAACCGCTCAGTTTTCTTTACTTACCAACACAGAAAATTATTGGAATACTGATATCAAATCGGTTAAAAGTTCTTTGCAAAATCTAAAATACAGCGCAGCACCATTTGAACTTTCGTCGATTATGGCAAAAGTAAAAGCACACAAAACGGCACATAAAAAAGATATCGTTATTATTTCTGATGCCGTTGGGTTAAAGGAAAATGATATTGCAACTATTGAGTCTGAAGAAAAACCATATTTCATAATTCCGGAAGCCGAACAAAAAAACAATATTTCAATTGACAGCGTTTATATCAATCAGACGTTAGAAAATTTCTACGAAATAAGTGTCGATTTATCTGGTTACGGAGACGATTTCAAACCGGTTTCGACAGCTTTATACAATCAAAACAAACTGATTGCCAAAATAATTATCAACTTTGACACAAAGAAAAAGAAGATTAATTTCACCATTCCAAAAGAAGCTTTTCACGGCTATGTTTCCATTGAAGACAATGGTTTAACTTATGACAATAAATTGTTTTTCAGCATTTCTAAAAACAAAAAAGCAAATGTAATCAGTATCGGTGAACCTGAAAAAAGTATTTTTTTAGCGAGAATTTACACTTCGGGCGAATTCAATTACAATAATTATGCAATCAATTCCTTGGATTATAATAGTTTGGAAAAACAGAATACGATAATCTTAAACGAATTAGTTGAAATCCCTCAGGCTTTGCAGACAACATTAAAAGCATTTGTTTCCAAAGGAGGAAATTTAGTTGTTATTCCTTCTGAAAAAAGTTCGATTTCAAACCTGAATTCCTTTTTAGGAAATTTTGGAAAAGTTCAGTTTAATAGCCTTAAAACTGAAAGTAAGCTAATTACAAAAATTAATTTTGATCATCCGCTTTTTTCCGGTGTTTTTGAGAATAAAATAACGAATTTCCAATACCCAAAAACCAATAGTTCATTTGATATCTCAAGCCCATATCCGGCTGTTTTATCTTTTGAGGATCAAAGTACGTTTGTAACAGCAATTCAAAATCCAACTGCCGGAATTACGGTATTTTCAGCACCAATAAATGGCGGAAATTCAAATTTTCAGCAATCGCCTTTAATTGTTCCGTTGTTCTACAAAATGGCAGTAAACAATCAAAAAACGGGAGTAAATGCTTTGACAATAGGAAACAACAAACCTTATTTTGTTGATGTATTATTGACAAAAGATGCAATTTTGGAGGTAAAGGGAACAGAAGATTCATTTATTCCAATTCAGCAGATTTTGAATAATAAAGTCAAATTAACCTTTAATGATTTTCCTGAAACCGCTGGAAATTACAGCATTTTTGATAAAAAGGAAAATGTCGAAAATTTAAGTTTTAATTATAAAAGAACCGAAAGCGATTTGAGTCAGGTAAATACCAATGTAGTTTCTGATTTTAAAACTGCCGATACGATTTCGACCATTTTTAACACGTTACAAACTGAACGAACCGACAGCCAAATTTGGAAATGGTTTGTTATCTTTGCACTGTTGTTTTTAGCATTAGAAATGGCAATTATAAAATTTGTAAAATAATTTGTTTTCACCATTAAGGCATTAAGATTATTAAGTTTTTCCTGTATGAACTTACTTTTTTAATATTAGAAAATTAAGGTTCTCTCCATGAACTTAATTACTTAATAGTAGAAATAAAACATTTAATGTTTGAATAAAATAAATATCCAAAATATGAAAATAATCATCAAAAGCGCCAAAATTATCGACTCAAAAAGTCCGTTTCATAACCAGACTGTTGATCTTTTAATTGCAGATGGTTTAATCGAAAAAATTGGCATTTCACTTCCAAACGACGATGCAGAAATTGTACGTTTTGACGATCTTCATGTTTCTCCGGGCTGGTTTGACAGCAGTGTTTCGCTTGGCGAACCGGGTTATGAAGACAGAGAAACAATCGAAAACGGATTAAATGCTGCGGCAAAAAGCGGTTTTACAGCAATCGCACTCCAGCCCAACTCTTATCCTGTTATTGATAATCAGTCTCAGGTAAATTTTGTAAAAAATAAAGCAAACGGTTTTGCAACAGAAATTTTTCCAATTGGTGCTTTAACAAAAGCGAGTGAAGGAAAAGATATGGCAGAACTTTTTGACATGAAAAAATCCGGGGCAATCGCTTTTGGAGATTATAATAAAAGCATCGATAATGCCAATTTGCTTAAAATTGCATTACAATATGTACAGGATTTTGACGGTTTGGTAATTGCTTATTCTCAAGATCCAAATATTAAAGGAAATGGCGTTGTAAATGAAGGAATTGTCTCGACCAGACTAGGTTTAAAAGGAATCCCGAATTTAGCCGAAGAACTGCAGATTTCCAGAAACTTATTTTTATTGGAATATACCGGTGGAAAACTTCATATTCCGACAATTTCTACAGCAAAGTCAGTTCAATTGATTCGTGAAGCAAAAGCAAAAGGTTTAAACGTAACCTGCAGTGCCTCTGTACATCATTTGGTTTTAACCGATGAAAAACTGGACGGTTTTGATACCCGCTTTAAAGTTACGCCTCCATTACGAACAGAAGTTGACAGACAGGCTTTATTGAACGGAATTGCCGATCATACCATCGACATTATTACTTCAGACCACAATCCGATTGATATTGAATTTAAAAAGATGGAATTTGATACAGCTAAAAATGGAACTATTGGTTTAGAAAGTGCTTTTGGAGCTTTGCTAACAGTTTTACCTGTTGAAACTATTGTAGCGAAACTTACTTTTGGAAGAGCTGTTTTTGGGCTTGAAGAAAATACAATCCAGGAAGGTGCCAAAGCAAATTTTACTTTATTTACAACAGAAGGAAAATCAATATTTACGAAAGAAAATATTCTTTCAAAATCTAAAAATTCTGCTTTTTTAGGAACAGAATTAAAAGGTTCAGTTTACGGAATCTTAAATCAAAATCAACTTGTTACAAAATAATACAATGAACAATACAGTCGAAGAAGGAAAGTCAATTGCGATTACCAGTTATATTTTAATTATTGGCGTTTTGATTGCCATGAGCATGAATTCTGAAAACAAAAACAGTTTTGCATCTTTTCACATTCGTCAGGCTTTAGGCTTGTCTTTAACCTTTATTTCGTTTGGTGCCATTATCAGTAATTTCGACAGCTTTTTTATTACTTTTCCAATGTGGATTTGTATTTCAATTCTGTGGACTTTTGGTATTTTCAATGCAATTCAGGGACAAATGAGACCAATACCTCTGGTTGGGGAATTATTTCAAAAATGGTTTAAAAAGATTGGATAGAGGTTTGAAAAATTTCAATTTTAAAATTCCAAATTCCAACTTAACGCCCTGAAAACTAAGACTGCGACTGAATACTAATTTACAATTCACAATTAAATGAATCTATCTTTAGAATATAAAATACAAGAACCAAAAGTAATTTTAGATAAAAATCCATTATTGTTATTATTACACGGATACGGCAGTAACGAGGCAGATTTATTTTCGTTTGCGTCTGAACTTCCTGATAATTATTATGTGATTTCTGCCAGAGCGCCTTACGATTTGCAATATGGTGCCTATGCCTGGTATGCAATTAATTTCGATGCTGATCAGAATAAATTTTCAGACAATGAGCAGGCTAAAACGTCAAGAGATGCAATTGCTTCTTTTGTTGATGAATTGATTGCAAATTACCCTATTGATGCCAATAATGTAACTTTAATTGGTTTTAGTCAAGGTTCGATTTTGAGTTATTCTGTCGCACTTTCTTATCCTGAAAAAATTCAGCGCGTTGTAGCAATGAGCGGTTATTTTAATGAAGAAATTATCAAAGAAGGTTATCAAAATAACGACTTTAAAAACTTAAAAATATTTGCATCTCACGGAACTGTAGATCAGGTTATTCCAATTGAATGGGCAAGAAAAACGCCGACAATTTTAGAAAAATTAAATATTCCTGTCACATACAAAGAATATCCAGTTGGACACGGCGTTGCGCCCCAAAATTTCTTTGATTTTAAGAATTGGCTTCTTGGTTAGTATTCAGTCGTAGTCACAGTTTTCAGTTATACGATACTGAAAACTGTGACTACGACTGAATACTGCAAACTTTTAATTTCCGGTATAAACAATCTTACCTTCTTTTTTCAAAACATATCCTTTCCACGGAATCAACTGCCAATCGCCATTTATCCACGAATCACCTTCCGATTTTCTTTCTAAAATGATGGATTCTTTTTGAGTGTCCAGAAAAAGTTCGGCTTTGTTTCCTTCAAAAATTACGTAAGAAGCAGTTGTATATGTCTTACCGTCGTCGTAATGCGATAATTTTGTTCCTTCAAAAACTCTAATGCATTCTTTTTTAAGTGTTGACCAGGTATATCCTGCAGAAGCTTTACATCCGTGAGAATCAGAATCGGCACCAACAACAGCTTCTTTTTTTATTTCTTTTGGAGTTACATTTTCCTGAGAAACTTTTTTACCGCATGAAGATATTACAGCGGTTACAATAATCGAAAACAAAAACATCTTTTTCATAATCCTATTCTATTTTATTGGGTCAAAAAAAATAGGATTAAAAATCCTATTTTTGATATAACCAGGTTTGATTTACCTCAAAGGTAATGTTATCATCATTATCAACAAAGTATTTTAACAAGACTTCTCCCCATAATTCGCCATTACTGTAATCTGCGATAATCCAACGGTGGTTTAGAATTTTTACTTTATTTATAATAAATTTATTTGGACCTATTTGATCCTGGCCGGTATAAGGATTTCCTTTTGGATTGGCATTAAAATCTAATAATTTCTCGGTTACCACCGGAATCAGTTTTTCATATAAAATCACTTTTCCTCCAGAAGCACTGTTATCAAAATAATTTTGTGCATTTTCGTTATGTTCCAAAGAAAAATAATCGGCTTCAGCTAATTTCGCCGAAACTAAATTAATACTGTCTCTTAGCTTTTTAGTTGTTTTCTCATATCTTTCTTCCCCAAATTTTACTTCGCGGCTGTAAAACATATAAGTAAAAACATTCATTAATATCGCAAGGATAAAAAGATAAAGCATTAAGGATTTTTTCATTTTGTGGTATAATTAAATTGTAATTTCTAAATTATCGTAAGCCAGGAAAACGTTTTCCGGAAGTTGTTTCTGCACTTCTTCATGAAAACCTAAAACATGACTAATATGGGTTAAATAAGCTTTTTCAGGTTTTACCAGATTAATAAAATCCAGTGCTTCCTGAAGGTTAAAATGGGTATCATGAGGCTCGACACGCAATGCATTTACAACCAAAACTTTTAAACCTTTAAGCTTATCAATTTCATCCTGTTGTATTGTTTTGACATCGGTTAAATAGGCAAAATCTTCTATTCTGTATCCAAAAACCTGCAAATCGCCATGCATGGCATTTATAGGAATAGCTGTTTTATCGCCAACTGCAAAAGACTCATTGTTTTTTACTTCGATCGTTTTTACGCTCGGAGCGCCCGGATATTTGTTTACCGTTTCGAAAACATAATCAAAACGGCGTCTTAGATTATCTAAAACACGTTTATGACCATAAATTGGAATTTCGCCCTGTCTGAAGTTAAACGGACGAATATCGTCTAAACCGGCAGTATGATCTGCGTGTTCGTGCGTAAATAAAATAGCGTCGAGTCTGCGGCATCCGCAGGAAAGCATCTGCTGTCTGAAATCAGGACCGCAATCGATTACAAATGAATGCTCGTTCCATGTAATCCAGATCGATACACGGAGCCTTTTATCCTTAGCATCAGTGCTTTTACAAACGGGATGATCGATTCCGATAATCGGAATGCCTTGAGAAGTACCAGTACCTAAAAAATAGACCTTCAATTGAACTTAATTTTTTTACAAAAATAGGATTATTTCTCTTTCATTAGAACCCTAATTTACTAACTTTGTAACAAATCTATTTAAAATAAAATGGGTACAGAAATAAAACTCAAAGGTGACAAGGTCATCGAACAGATTCCTTCTATAAAAGACAAAGCTTTACGCATTAATTTAAACGAGAATATTTACGGGACATTTGCTGAAATTGGAGCTGGACAAGAGACAGTTAGACATTTTTTCAGATCCGGAGGTTCATCAGGAACTATTGCAAAAGCAATGTCGGCTTATGACAAAGATTTTAGTGATGCTGTTTATGGAGTTGAAAGTGACGGAAGATATGTTACTGAAAACCGATTAAAAAAAATGCTTACGTTTGAAGGGGAATTGATCGAAGAACGTCTAAGCAGAGAAAAACACCCAAACAAACTTTTCTTCAGCTACGCCAATACAGTAGCTACAATAGATTTTGCCAAACAATTTAAAGGACACGGCTGGGTTGGAATCCGATACCAAATTGAACCAGACGAAGCTTATAACGAAATTATTCTTCACATTCGTTTTAAAGAAACCGATGCCAGATTACAACAAGAAACATTAGGAATTTTAGGTGTAAACTTAATTTACGGTGCCTTTTATAAATATAATGATCCTAAACGTTTACTGCGTTATTTATACGATCACTTAGATAAAGACCAGTTAGAAATTGATACGATTAACTTTGCGGGTCCGCGTTTTGCCGATGTCGACAATCGTTTGATGAGTTTGCAATTGGTTAAAAACGGAATGACCGATGCCGTAATGTTTAATCCTGAAGGAAAAAACATTCTTCCGGCGGCCATTTTATACAAAAAGAACCTTTTGGCTTTGAGAGGAAGTTTTCGTCCGGTTACTAAGGTAAATATGGACATGTATGAGAAGTCATTGAAAATGTTCCTTGAAGAAAACAAAGTTGAAAAAGACAATACGCTTGTGGTTTTTGAAATTACGCTTTCAAATTTACGTTCTGACGGAGAAATTGACGAACGTGACTTTATGGACAGAGCCGAGTTGCTCTGCTCACTTGGACAGACTGTTATGATTTCAAATTTCCAGGAATATTATAAAGTAGTTGAATATTTTGCTAATTACACAAAAGCCCGTATGGGATTGGCAATGGGTGTAAATAACCTTGTCGATATTTTTGATGAGAAATATTACCGCCATTTAAGTGGAGGAATTCTGGAAGCTTTTGGAAAATTATTCTACCGCGATATGAAAGTTTTCCTTTACCCGATGCTGGATGAAAATGGAGAATTAATGACTTCAGAAAACTTAAAAGTTCATCCTAGAATGAAAGAATTGTACAAGTTCTTTAAGTTTAACGGAAAAGTAATCGATATTACAGATTACGATCCGCATAATCTGGAGGTTTTCTCCCGCGAGGTTTTAAAGATGATCAATCAGGGAAAAAAAGGCTGGGAACCAATGCTTCCGCCGGGTATTCCGGAAATTATAAAAGAACATCACCTTTTTGGATATCATCCACAGAAGGAGTTAGAAGAAAATGCTTAATTAAAAAAAGTCCCTTTATTGGGACTTTTTTAGTTTTCGGTACTTTGATATATCTAAACAGCGGCTTAAAATTTATTTCAAAATTTGTGCTGCGTGTTCTTTTGTTTTTACATTCTCGATTACTTCCTCGATAATTCCTTTTTCATTGATTACAAAGGTTGTTCTGTGAATTCCGTCGTATTCTTTACCCATGAATTTTTTTGGTCCCCAAACTCCAAATGCATTTATTACAGATTTATCTTCGTCGGCAATTAATGGAAAAGGAAGCTCGTATTTATCTTTAAATTTCGATTGTGCTTTCTGACTGTCAGCACTCACTCCTAAAAGCTCATAATTATTTGCTTTAAAACGCTCAAAATTATCTCTTAAATCACACGCTTCAGCTGTACAACCCGGTGTGCTGGCTTTTGGATAAAAGAAAAC
This sequence comes from Flavobacterium sp. Root901, assembly GCF_001429765.1. Classification (GTDB taxonomy): domain Bacteria; phylum Bacteroidota; class Bacteroidia; order Flavobacteriales; family Flavobacteriaceae; genus Flavobacterium. The sequence continues at coordinate 66,277 of NZ_LMJB01000006.1, read as the reverse complement.
TACTACTTTTTTTCCGGCATAATCTGCCAGTTTATGTGTTTTTCCGTCCTGATCTGTTCCTGAAAAAACAGGTGCTTTGTCTCCGGCTTTTAATGTTGTCATATTTTAGATTTTAGATTTTAGATTCCTGCAAGGTTTAAAAATCTTGCAGGAATTTTTATTTTATATTTCTTTCAAATTTATGATTTCTTATTCGAAACTCCATAACCTGAGTTTTCTTTTTGCCCCAGATTGAAGTGAAAACCCCGGAATTATGCCAGTTTACATTTTTTGTATTTAAAAAGCGACCAACGGAAGCTCTTTTAAATACTTAAAAATGTTACTGGCATAATGAGGAGTTGAAACGAAAAGCTGGATTAGGCACATCATTAAAATTATACTATTTTTACAGGCAATAAAACCATCGAAATGAATAAAGAAGCCCGCGTGCAATTTGTTATTGATACATTAAAAGAACTTTACCCTACAATACCTGTACCGCTCGATCATAAAGATCCTTATACCTTATTAATTGCTGTTTTACTGTCGGCGCAGTGTACAGATGTCCGTGTAAATCAAATTACGCCGCTTTTGTTTGCAAAAGCTGATAATCCTTATGATATGGTAAAAATGTCTATTGAGGAAATTAAGGAAATTATTCGCCCTTGTGGTTTATCTCCTATGAAATCGAAGGGAATTCATGGTTTGTCTGAAATCCTGATTGAGAAATACAATGGCGAAGTACCGCAGAGTTTTGAAGCACTCGAATCTTTACCGGCTGTTGGCCATAAAACAGCGAGTGTGGTTATGTCTCAGGCTTTTGGTGTTCCGGCTTTTCCGGTTGATACCCATATTCACAGATTAATGCACAGATGGAATCTTTCAAACGGGAAAAATGTTGTACAAACTGAAAAAGATGCTAAAAGGTTGTTTCCAAGAGATTTATGGAACGATCTGCATTTGCAGATTATTTGGTACGGAAGAGAATATTCTCCTGCTCGCGGCTGGAGTTTAGATAAAGATATTATCACTAGAACTATTGGAAAAAAATCGATAATAGAAGAAGCTGCTAAAAAGAAAGTTTAGCAGCTTCTTTTTTATTTTACATGCTGCTTTTTAGCGCATTGTATTCATTTGTCATATCAAGTGATCGATATACTCCCAAAAGTGTTTTTGTCGCTTCTGGATTTTTTGGTTCAATAATTAGCGCTTGTTTTAGATACGGAATTGCGCTGCGGGCAATATCATCTTTTTTAGCGTTTAGCTTGTCATATTTTTGCATTTCGGCTGGAGAAGTTCCTAAAGAAGCTATTTCATCGGCTAAATCTTTTTTGACCTGTAGTTTCAAATACGCCATATTTATATAGGCATCCAGGTAATTAGGGTTAAGTTCCAAAACATAATTATAAGCTGCTTCGGCTTTAGGATAATCTTTTTTCTCTAAATAAGCATAAGCTAAATTACTGTTAACCTCTACTTTTTTTGAAGGCACTAACTCGTTTCTCGGTTTTTCATAAAACCCTTGTTCTATAGCTGATTCCCTGGCTTTTGTAGAAACAAAAAAATCTTCTTCTTTTGTTTTCTTATTTGTAGCATAATACATCATTCTCTTTCCGGAAAAATTTATTTTCTTTAAGATTTCATAATATTTTACTGCCGACTCGTAATCCTTAGCATTTATAGAAGATGATGCAGCATTAAGTAAGTTTAATGTGTCTTTTTTATCAAACAAATAAACTTTATAACTTTTCTCTGCACTTTCTTTGAATTTTCCAGCATTAAAATCGGTCATTGCACCATTAACGAGAGCAGATTTCATAGTTTTTAAAGCTGCATTTGCCTTAACTGTAAACTTAAACTTTCCTGATTCATTTTCGTATAAAAACACATCCTGATAAGCTTGTGAGGCCAATGTAAAATTATTAGCTGCATCTATATTTTTTCCAGCTAAATCTTTATATACATTTCCTTTTAAAAAATAGTAATCAGATTTGGCTTCATCTGATGCGTTAAGGATAAGATATTCTGTTTTGTTTAAAATTGCCAATGCTTCCTCGCTTTTTCCTTTATCGTACAAAGACTGCGCTTCTTTTATTTGATCATTTTGAGCAAATGCTGCGACATTTATCAATAGCAGCATTGATAATATCTTTAGGTTCTTTTTCATATTTCGGTTGGTTTGATTGTTAATTAGATTTTGTTTTTGGTGAATTTACAGCAGAGATGATTTGGATAGTTCAAATCTGTGTGGGAGAAAAATTAAATACCAGAGATAATTGCCATAAGTCTCTACATTCAATTTTTCAGAATTTTAATTTCTTAGCAGAACACTAAGAGACAATACAAACAAAACGAAATAAAGCAGTGTAGTTTTTCTTCATAAATTTCTGGTTATTTGTTAAACATATTTTTTAATTATTTATCTAAAAATTATTTGATCTAATTGTTTTAATACGAAAAATTCTTCATTTTTAATAAAATTGTAATTATTTTTTAACTAAAATAAAATTAATAATTGAATAAAGAAATTTTTTTGATAAAAATATTAGATTTTAACAAAAACAGTGTTTAATTGCAACACTCACTTTTCATTCATTGGAAGTAAATGAACTGACAAATAATCGGTCATAAAAGCCCTTTAGGGCATTAAACAGTAATTTAAATTTTGAGCATAAAAAAACTCACTACTTGTATCTTCATACAAGTAGTGAGTTTTAAACCAAAACGACCATTTGGTTTTTCTTTTGAAATAAACATCCGACCAGAGCAGCGGGCTGTTTAATTAGCTATAATCTCAAAACTTTTATCTTCAATTTTCACAACTTTAAGAGCTTGTGAATAGCTTAGTAAAAAAGAAACAACTTCTTTTTTTGGTTTTAAATCTTTAGAAGCTAATGCCTTTTTTGAGTAAATTTTCGCCATACCATGTAAATGTTTTATACTAGTATAACGGGCTAATATTCAAATTAGTATTAGTTGGTCAAAATAATTTGATGTTTGTCTATAATTTTTCTCAAATTCATTAAAGCATAACGCATTCTTCCCAATGCCGTATTAATGCTTACATCTGTTAATTCTGAGATTTCCTTAAAACTCATATCCTGATACATTCTCATTACCAAAACTTCTTTTTGATCTTCAGGAAGTTCTTCGATCAGCCTTTTTAAATCTACCTCAACCTGATCTACAATCATTCTGCTTTCGATGTTTAGTGAATCGTCAGACATGATTGAGAAGATCGAGAATTCTTCAGTTTCTCTGTACATTGGCATTTTTTTGGTTTTGCGAAAATGATCCACAATTAAATTGTGTGAAATACGCATTACCCACGGAAGAAATTTGCCTTCTTCGTTATAGGAATTACTTTTTAAAGTTTTAATAACTTTAATAAAAGTGTCTTGAAAAATATCATTTGAAATATCTCTATCAGCAATCTTAGAATATATAAATCCGTATATCTTTGATTCGTGCCTTTTAATTAATGCTGCAAGGGCACTTTCGTTGCCTTCAACATAATTTTTTACTAATAGAGCGTCTGGAATGTGCAGATCAGCCATAATACTACTTTTTTAGTTTTAATAATTTGGAGTAATTTTCTAAAAAGTAATTTTATTTTATAGGCGTGATCTTTTTTGAGTTATGTTAATATTGTTGTGACCAAATTTAACAAATATTTATTTTAAAAAGCAAACAAAAACAATAATAATTAACATTAATTCGTTAAGTTTTTTACTGCAAAGTCTATTTTTGATAAAAATCGTTAAAAAAAATGGATTCGTAAATCCATAAAAAACAGATGTAAATAACTTACAACTAACAATTTAAGTTATTTACAACTGATCTTTTTTAATAATTTTAATGTAATTCTTTTTATTGGTAAACCCGTACATAATCGACGTAATATTTTTGAGGAAAAACAGAATCATCTACTTCAGGACCTCCAAAATTACCTCCAATGGCTAAATTTACGATAATATAAAACGGTTTATTGAATGGCCATGTATCTTCATTTTTTACTTCGGGATTGAAGGTATAAACTAAAGTCTGATCTACAAAAAAATCAATTTTTTCTTCATTCCATTCAATGGCATAAACATGATATCCTTCCTCAATATTTGGAAATTCTGTTCTTTTCGTGTTGATTGTATTTCCGTGGCTGTCCTGCGTATGAAGCGTTGTATACACCATGTGAGGATCTCTGCCGATATATTCTAAAATATCAATTTCTCCTGTTTTTGGCCATTTTACTTCATCAATATTAGCACCAAGCATCCAAAAAGCCGGCCATAAACCGTGTCCTATTGGGAGTTTTGCCCTGGCTTCAATTCGGCCGTATTTAAACTCTTTTTTTCCTTTTGTTGTAATTTTTGTCGACGTGTATTTATTGCCTTCTTTTCTGGCTTCTATAATTAAATTTCCGTCTTTAATTTCATGATTTGTTTTGGTATAAATCTGCCTTTCATTATTTCCGTAACCGCAAAGATTAGGACATCCGTCTCCAAGTTCAAAATTCCAGATTTTTTCATTTATGTTTTTCTTATTGAAATTTTCTTCCCAGACTAATTTCCTTTTTACTCCTTGTGCAAATGAAAAACTGCAGACCAGCAATAGTAAAACTATCTTATTCATAGTATCCTTTTAAAATTAAGAAGGCCAGCCGAAACTGACCTTCTAAAAATTACTAATTAATTAACTTATATTCTATTGATAAATCCTCACATAATCAATCTCCATAGAAGACTGAGTGAAAGCACCATCAATATTACCGCCCAGATTACCTCCCATTGCAACGTTTAAGATTAGGAAAAAGTCGCTGTTAAAAGGTAAAGATCCGTCATTTGGAACAGAATGAAGTAAATCATCGTCTACATAAGTTTTTACAGATGCAGGGCTCCAGATTACTTTATAAACATGAAATTCTGTTGAAACGTTAGCATATGTTTTGGAACTTGAAACCCCGTTTCCTCCTGAATGTCCAGGATAATGAAGCGTGCTCAAAATAACATTTTGATTATTTCCAACATGTTCCATAATATCTATTTCTCCACAAGCCGGCCAAGGTTTAGAAGCATAGTTTTGTCCCAGCATCCAGATTGCAGGCCATGTTCCTGCTCCACTCGGAAGTTTGGCTTTAACCTCAACTTTTCCGTAAGTAAACGCAAATTTAGCATCTGTTTTTAATCTTGCTGATGAATAATCTGCACCGCCTGAAGCCTCTTTTTTAGCTGTGATAACTAAATTACCTCCCTGCACTTTTACATTTGATGCTGCGTTTGTATAATTCTGTTTTTCATTATTTCCCCAGCCATTATCACCTCTTCCTAGATCATAATTCCATTTTGCTGCATCCGGAGCTCCGTCGGTATTAAACTCATCCGACCAAACCAAATTGGTATAATCTGTTACCGGATTTTGATTTGGAGGTGTTGTAGTAAAGATATGGTACCATGCCAATGCAGGGTTTCCTCCCATTACTGCTCTTACAACCATTCTGTTTGCTGTAATTGACAGGATTTCATAAGAACTCTGACCAATATAATACCCCATAAATCCACCGTCAGAGAAATTAAGCATTGTTCCTCTGGTTTGTGTTGCGTGATTTGGATTTTTAGTCACAACAGATTCTGATGGGCTTAATGAAACGTTTTTAACCCCGCTTGTATTGTACGTCAAACATGCATCATCTGGACCGCTTCCGCCTCCTACACTTGCAAATGCTGCGTTGAAGAATGTTGCACCGCCGTTGTCTAATTCAAATTTCAATTGTTCTCCGTCTAAAGAGAAAGTCAATACGTTTTCGTATAAACAGCTGCTTGCCGGCGATGCTGCTTTTTCGAAAGGTCCTGCCATGTAGTAGTTTGCATAATAGTTTTTAGTTGCATCTCCATCATTCTGACCAACACCTAAATGTCCGGCTTCTGATGCTGACCAATACCATTTTTTAGATGATCCGCCCGTTAAGAATGCTACAGCTTCATCATCGCTAAAGTTACTTAACACCTTAACATCAATTGTTGTGTTTGAAGCCACACCGCCCCTGCCGTTTGCAATTACAGTAACTGTATATGTATTTACACCTGTTTTTGTGAAACGTTTTGTAAAAATTCCGCTTGGAGAAATTTCCGAAGTTCCATCACTAAAAACATATTTATAGGAAACAGCACCATCTGCTTTTGCAGTCAGTTTTACCGTTCCTGATCCGTCTCCATCTGGAGCATCAGCAGTTTTCCCTACAATTTCAGCTGTAACCTGAATGTTGGAAGGAGCCGTTAAATCGCCAAAAGAATAATCGTCTTTTTGGCAACTTATTGCTAACAGCAGAGCAAAAAGTAATACGAAGTATTTATTATATTTTTTCATTTTGTTATTTTTTATAAAATGTAAACTCATTTTAATTTCGTTGATAAAACCTGCTCTTATTTATGGAAATAAACGTTATCAATATAAATGGTATGACTTCCGGTTGGTGTTCCTGAATAAATAAGCTGCGCGATATGAGCTCTGGTTGTTAATCCTGTAAAATCACTTAAAGGAATATCCAGACTTACCCATTGTCCTTGTGCCGGAGCAGTAAACTTAAGTTCATGTTCTTTGTCATCTCCGCCTCCATTGTAAACTCCGTTGGCTCCAAAATCAACTAACTTAATTCTGAATTCTGTAAAATCTGAAGACCAAACATCTACGTGGAAATGTGTCATTCCTGTTGCATCGATTGTTGTAACCGGTTCTATACCTACAAAATTTAAATCTGAGTATTTTTTTACTGCATTTCCTGCTACTGCCGTTTCTTCCAGTGTCGCTGCAGACCAGTCTGTACGCCATGTCTGAATTGGAATATTGGAATAAGCATCACTAAATAATGAAATAACATCTGAAGCTGCTTTTGTTGGCGTTGGTGCTGCTGTGCTTAATGTTTCGACGTCTTTATAGAAATAAATATTATCAATAAATACAGTTCCTCCAGCCCAAGGCGTTCCAACAAATTTCAACTGGAAAATATCTGCTACTGTTAATCCCTGACTTGTAAATGCCGAAATTGGAATATCAATACTTGTCCATTGATTTGCTGTAAGATCTCTTGTAACCGGTTTTTCACCATTTGTTTTACTGATTAGTGAAGTTTCGATTTTTTGTAAATCTGCTGTCCAGACATCCATGTGAATGTAATCCATACCAGAAACATCAATTGTTACATTATCTGCCAAAGCAATTCCCTGATAACTTAATTTGATATAATTCAACATTTTGTCTCCATTTAAATCAAATTCTGTCCAGCTGCTGCCCTGTCCTGCTTGTCCCCAATCCGGGAAATAGTTAGTTCCGGCAACATTCGTATATTTTGATCCGTAAATAGAAATTACATTTCCTGCCGCTCTGTTTGGAGGTGTTGGTGCAGGAGTTGTCGGATTCAATACTAATTTTGCTTCAACCTGTGCTGTATATTCAGTAGTTTTGATGGCAGCACTTTTTGAAACTACACGAATTGTGTAAGTTCCTGCTTGCTGGTACGTATAAGAAACTGAATCGCCATTATTTGCTGAAATTGGATTTGGTTTTCCTTCTTCTCCAAAATAAACATCATAAAATAAAGCAAAATCGGCTGTTGCTTTTACAGTTACTTTTTTAGAAACTGATAAATCGTTTGTGATTACAACTACTAAATTTTCAGGAGCTCTAAATGAAACTACTACTTCCTGAGTCGCTTCTGTAGTTTTTCCTGTAATTCCCATTGCAATAATTTTGCTTTGGTAAGTTCCTTCTTTATAAACGTGTGTTACAGTTCCTCCTGACGGAAAATAATCAGACTCAGGCGATCCGTCTCCAAAGTTTATTTTGTACTGTGTCACTCCTTCTCCTTTTGGTAAAAAAGTTACTTTACCGGAGTTATCCTGAGTTACTGTGGTCAAAGCAGATATGTTTTCGGGTGCGCTGACACCTTCTAAATCAATATTGCTGTCATCGCTTGAACAACTAAAGAACAGCGTTAAAACGACAAGACTTAATATATAATATAATTTTTTCATAATAGTATTTTTTTAATATCCGGGATTTTGCTGCCAGTTTCCGTTTGCGAACTGAATTTCTTCGATTGGAAGTGGAAATAACTCGTTTTTATTTGCTGTAAATCCAGGGATTTTTCCAACAGCTTTACCAGTTCTTACTAAATCAAAGAAACGATGTCCTTCTCCAAAAAGCTCTACTCTTCTTTCTGCCCAGATAAAATCTGTAAGTGCCGCTCCGGAAGCCGTGATATTATGGTTATTATCTCCAAATGCACGTTGTCTAACAAGATTTAAATATGTTCTTGCTTTTGCATCATCAATTGCGCCTCTGTTGTAAGCTTCTGCTGCCATCAAAAGAACATCTGCATAACGAATTGATCTGTAATTATTTGGATTTGTTAAGTTCAAATCCCCCTGAGCATTAGCGCTTCTTTTTCTTGGAATATATTTTCTGTTGAAAAAACCTGTATCTTCATTTCCTTTTCCATAGCTTACTCCTTTTCCTCCGTCATAATTAGCATTCGCAGCAGCAAAAGCAGCGATATCTAAAATTGCCACATCTTTACGTCTGTCACCAACTTCAAAAGCATCTGCACCTTCCTGAGTTGGAATATTAAAACTAAATCCTGAAGAGAAAAGTGGTCCTGAAAAATTTCTAACACCGCTAAAACCAACGGCTACGTTTCCTTCACTACATTGTAAACATCCAAATCCTGCACCTTCAACATCTGTATACTGCACTTCAAAAACAGATTCTGGTCCATTTTCTCCATCCATTTCAAAAATTGAATTATAATCTGTTACCAAAGAATATTTTCCTGACGTAATTACAGCGTCTAATGCAGCCGCAGCCTGAGTATATTTATTTTGGTACAAATAGGCTTTTCCTAATAATGCCTGAGCTGCACTTTTTGTAGCACGGCCTTTTTGAGAAGCATTTGGGGCTAAATTAGCAGATGCAAAAATTAAATCGGCTTCGATAGAAGCATACACTTCCTGAACTGATGAACGCGGTATCGTTTTTTCATCTCCAATTTTAAATCTCGCATCGCCTTTCATTGGTATACCGCCAAACCATTTTACTAATTCAAATTGGTAATATGCTCTTAAAAAACGTGCTTCTGCAATAACTTGGGTTTTCTCCGGAAAATCGGTTTTGTCTTTAAATTCAAGAATATAATTAGCTCTTTGAACCCCTGCAAACATCCAGTTCCAGATATCTCTAAGATTACTGTTTGTAGGCGTATGAATCATATCATCAATTTGCTGAAAACCAATAACGTCTGTTGGGCTTTCTCCTCCTGCTAATGTATTATCTGAAGCAATTTCTCCTAATAAAACATTTACATAAGATGACTGAAGCAAATCGTAAGCGGCAATTAATGCTTGATCGTAATCTGCTTTTGAATTAAAATAGTTTTCAGAATCGATAGAATATTCTGGTGAAGGATCTACAAACTCATCCGAACATGAAATACTTATGGTCGAAAACAGAGCAAGAGTTATAACGGTTGTAAATAAATATTTTTTCATTTTAATTGAAATTAAAAATTAATGTTAAGCCCCATTAAATAGGTTCTTGGAATTGGATAGAATCCGTAATCGATTCCTCCGCCAATTGGTGCACCGCTTGAAGCTCCCGGATCAAAACCTTTATACTTGGTAAATGTGTATAAGTTATTTACCCCTGCATAAAGTCTTAATTTTGTGATTCCGGCTTTTTGAATAACGCTTGGGCTAAGAGAATATCCTAACTGAACATTCTGAATTCTGAAATAAGAAGCATCTTCTACAAAATATTCAGAAAAAACATTGTTTGCCGTTGCACCGGTTGTAACTCTTGGTGTTGAATTTGATGATCCTTCGCCTGTCCATCTGTCTAAAACATAATTTAAACGATTTGCATCTGATAATGTTCTTTCGTAGTTACGAACCATATCGTTTCCAACAGAAGCAAAAGTGTAAACTGCGAAATCTACATTTTTATAATTTAACTGAAGGTTGAAACCCATTGTTGCGTCCGGAATTGGATCTCCAATGTTCGTTTTATCTTTTGTATCAATTACACCATCGCCGTTTACGTCTACGTAACGAAGATCTCCGGGCGCAGCATTTGCGCCTAAGGCTAATTGTGACGGATGAGCATCAACTTCTGCCTGATTTTGAAAAATTCCGTCTGTTTTATATCCATAGAAATAACCCAGCGGTTTACCAATTTCCATACGCGCCGGAGCCGGCTGTCCTACTCCAAAAGCACCGCCTTCTATAAATCCGGTTCCGTTGTTTACTTCTAACACTTCATTTTTAAGGAAAGTTACATTGTAACCTACGCTAAATGAAAAGGCATCTGAAAATTTATCTTTATAATCAATTGCAAATTCATACCCTTTATTTCTAACAGATCCTGCATTTAAAGTTGGTGCACTTGCGCCCGGAGCACCTGTACCGTTGATTCCTGAAACCGGAATATTCGGGATCAATAAATCTTTTCTGGTATCGATGAAATAATCTGCAACGATAGAAATTTTATCGTTTAAAACTTTCATATCCAAACCAACGTCAAATTTTTGGGCCTCTTCCCATTTCAAATCCGGGTTTGGAACTTGCCCTGTTGCTGTTCCGTTTACTAATGAACCGTCGAACACATAAGTCGCTTCTCCGGTTAAAAGGCCTAAATATCCGTAATTTGGAATTTGGTCATTTCCTAATGTTCCGTAACTAGCTCTCAATTTTAAGAAGCTGATTGCTTTTGGTTCTCCAAAAAATCCTTCTTCAGAAATTACCCATCCTCCTGTAACAGATGGAAAATATCCTACTTTGTTTCCCGGACCGAATTTAGTAGATGAATCACGACGAATCATCCCTGATAATAAATATTTCTTTTTATAATCATACTGAAGTCTTGCAAAGTAAGACAACCTTCTTTGATCGTAAACGTATGAACTGTTTGTTAATGTTTCTGAAACTCCTTTTGTTAAAGAGATATCAGCAAATTCCCAAGAGTTATTTGGCACATCAAAACCAGTTGCAGAAAGTCCGTTACCCCATTCTTTAAAAATAGTAGTACCAATTGTTCCTGAAATATTGTGAACTCCTCCAATTTCTGTAACATAATTACCAAAAAGGTCAAATGAGTAATTGTTATCATTTACAGCTGACTGGTTTACAGAACTTCTTTGAACGTCAAATACTTTTCCGCCATAACTAATTTGTTTTGCAAAAGATTTTCCTTCGCTGTTTGAAGTATTAAAACCAATTGAGCTGGAAAGTGTAAATCCTTTGAAGATTTTATAATCAAGACCAAAATTTCCGTTCAGTTTTTTATAATTGTAATCATTATAAGTATTGGCAATCTGCGCAAGCGGATTTATAATTTCAGTTCCTAAGCCGGTTGTACTAGGTACTAAAGTAAATTGTCCATTTGCATCATAAGGTTTTAACGTTGCCGGAACGTTAAGTGCATTGAATAACACAGAACCAAGTCCGTTTTCGTTTAAAGTTCTTCTGGTAAAATAAGTATAAATAACATTGGTTCTTAATTTGAATTTATCGCTTAAATCTGCGCTTAAACCAAGTCTTGCTGTATTTCTTAAAAAACCTGATTTATCTCCTCCAACAATACCTTCCTGATCTAAATGCGATCCACTAACAGAATATGTTATTTTATCTGATCCTCCTGAAATTGTCAAATCATTATTAATAATCGGCGCTCCTTTATGAAAAACTTCTTTCTGCCAGTCTGTACCTGATCCTAAACCGGAAACATTTGGATAAGGAAGCGGTCTTCCGCCATTTGCATAACTTTCATTTAATAAAAGTGCATATTCAGTTGCATTTAAAGTCGGCAGCATTCTTGATGTTTCCTGAAATCCTGCGTAGCTATTAAAAGAAACTTTTGTTTTAGAGTTCTTTTTACCCATTTTGGTTGTTACCAAAATGATTCCGTTTGCTCCAATTGTTCCGTAAATTGCGGCCTGAGCATCTTTTAAAACCGTAATTGTTTCAATATCATTTGGATTAAGTAAACCAAAATCTCCCACATAACCATCGATAATGGCTGTTGGTGCATTTTGTCCGTTTGTAGCAATACCACGAATACGAATATCCAGCGGTGCTCCCGGCGCTCCTGACTGCGTCGTAACATTTACACCAGAAATAGTTCCTTGCAGAGCCTGCTCAATACGGGTAGGCTTTAAAACATCCAGCGTTTTGCTGTCTATTACAGATACGGCTCCGGTTACTTCTCTCTTTTTTTGGCTTCCGTAACCAATAACTACGACTTCTTCAAGCGATTTGGCGTCGTCTGCCATTTTTACTGCCATTTTAGTTCCATTGACTGCAACTTCCTGAGTTCTGTAGCCTATGTAACTGAAAACAACCAGAGATCCTTTCGGAACTCCTGATAACTTAAAAGATCCGTCAAAATCAGTGGTTGTGTTTTGTGACGAACTTTTAACTTTTACATTAACGCCAGGCAATGCTAATCCTGACCCATCTACTACCGTACCGTTTACATCTATAGATTGCGCAAACGCAAAAGATGTACATAGTGATAGTACAATTAGTAATAACTTAGATTTCATAATTAGTTAGTTTTTATTGAAAGCTAAATTTATCTGTTCCCTTTATGAAAACGATAAAATTAACCTCAACAAAAAACATACATCATAAAAAAATATAATCTTAATTCAGGATATCATAAAATATACCGCCGTATAACTATAATTTCGGAATGTTAATTTCTTTAACATTTTGACTTGAATTTGCCAACAAAAGTATAATGTTGTGGTAATGTATAGTTATTTTTAATCTTTTTCTGAAATACTATACAGCCAGAATATATTCAACTAAACCGATTTCGTGCTGCAAATCCATTTTTTTACGCAAACGATACCTTTTTATTTCAACACTTCGCACCGAAATATTAAACATAGGCGCAATCTCTTTTGACGAAAGGTTTAATCGAAGATAGGCACACAGGCGAAGATCATTTGGCGTTAAAGCTGGATGCATTTGTTTGATTCTTTTGAGGAAATCTTTATCTGCACTATCAAACGCTTCTTTAAATACATTCCATGAATCTTCTTCGGTAATATTTTTATTGATCGTACTAATTACAGATTTAATATTAGTGCTGTCATTTTGGGCTGTTTTCTTTAAATCTTCTTTTATAAAAGCCAAAAGTTCATTTTTACTGTTTAAACTCATAGTAGAAACTGCCAGTTCCCGATTTTTATTATCTACGTCCTGAGAAAGCTGCTCGTTTCTGATTCGCATTAATTCCTGTTCATTTTCAAGTTCCTTAATTTCCAACAGGAGATTATTCTCTTCAATAAGTTTTTCTTTTTGCTTTTGATAATAATTACGATAGGCTTTATTAATAAAATAAGCCATAGCCAGAATCAGAAGAAAATAAATAAAACAAGCCAGATTGGTCAGATACCAGGGTTTTAAAACAACAAATGTATAAACAGCCGTATTTGGCAAAATGGTATTGGCATATTTTGCTCTGACTTTAAAGGTATATTTTCCCGGCGGCAGATTTTTAAAATTTGCAGTTGCTTTTGTACTCCATTCGCTCCAGTCATTCTGAAAACCTTCTAATAAATATTGATATTCAGAATTGATGTATTTATTGTATTCCGGAACGGTGTAATTGAGTGTAATATTATTTTCGTCATAACGAAAACTTCCTTCACTCTGAATTCCAACATTTTTAAAAGTTTCGTTTTGCTTGTTTATTGTAATATCAGTAATAAAAACGCTGTAGTTTTTAAAACTCAAATCATCGATGTTCAGGGTGTAATAACCGTCTGTAGTTCCAATTAAATACGTTGATTTTGAAATTTGCGTGATATTCTCATATCCCAGCATTGAATTGGTCAATGAAGACGGTATCGGGATTATATTTTGTTTTAACTGATTACTCAGTTTACTGGCGGAGAAATAATGAATGTAGTTTTTAGAAAACAACCAGATTTTATTCGATTTATCGACAATTAATTTTCCCGATGTATATTCGTCTTTTTCAAAAATTGAACTTAAAACTGTATCTTTTTCAAATTGCCTGCTCTTAGGATTTAATTTAAAAATTCCGCCTTTATAAGCATAATAAATTGAATTATTAAAAGTCGTTAAACTGGCGCTGTTTCCTTTTTCAGGCGATTTATAAGCGTAAAAATTATGTGCCTTTAAAAGTGATTTGTCGAGTTTTAATCTAAAAATGCCTTTGTATTCATGACTCACATAAACCTCAAGATTTTTTGTAATTTCAAAATAGCGCGAGGAATAATCAAAACCTTGAATTTTGTTTATAAAAATCCATTGATTATCGACTTTTTCCAGCACTGATAATCCATAATAATTTCCCTGAATCAGCTGATTTTTATTTCCTGAAACCGGTTCGAATTTCCAGGTTCCCGAAGCTGAAAATATGTTTCTTGCCAAATCGTTTGTTACTACAAAAGTTCCGGAATCGTGTCCGCAGAAAAGCGTATTATCATAAACAAATAATGACCAGACCTGACCTTTTGTTCCGTTTATAAATTTAAACTCTGAATTACCCTGAGTTGATTTGCAAAATAATCCCTGATTGGTCCCAATATACAGCATTCCATTAAAAACGGCAGATGCATAAACCGTTCCCATAACGCCTGTATCGTCAGTAAAACTATGAACGGGCGACTGAATATTGATGCAGTTAATTCCGTTATCCAATCCAACCCATAAATTTTGGTCTTTATCTTCAAAAAGCGACAAAGCTGTATTATTGCTCAGCCCTTTGCTTTGTGTCAAATGGTATTTTAGTTTTCCTTTATCCGATAAAATAAAAACTCCGTTTGAAACCGTTCCCAATGCAAAACTTCCATCCTGAAGACGCTGACTGCTGTATACAAAACTTGATTTTAATTCCGCATCGACATCTGTAGCAATTCTTGTAAGCGAATTTCCAATAAGTTTGTAAATTCCGTCTAACTGGGTTTGAATCAACAAACCATCATCTGTTGTAAAAACATTGGCAATTGTAAATTTCTTCAAAATCGGATTATCTGAAACTAATTTTGCCCTTCCGCTTTCAATTTCAAAAAGACCTTCTTTAATCGTTTGAAAATAAATAGCATTTTTAGCCGCAAATGATTTTATAACGCCATTTTTAGGCGCAATAATATTAAACTTTTTACTTTTGGTATCATAAATATAAATTCGGTTTAACGACTGAAATAAAATCCACTGATCGTATTTTAAGATGTTCCAAAACTGTTCATCATCTAAAATTTTACTTTTAATTTTATCGCTGAGTGACGTATATTTTAATTTACCGTTTTCATTTCTTACCCAATAACCAAAATTCATGTAACTGCCCGTAAAAATCTTATTTCCAATTACTTTTACAGATCGAATAATGGTTTCATTTGGTCCCGGATACAATTGCCAGTTCGTTCCGTTATATTCCAAAAGTCCGTCATTATTAGCAAAATACAAATAATTTTCATCGTCCTGAGAAATCATCCAGCTTTGATTTCCTGCTCCATAAACAAACGAAGAATATTTAACGATTGGTGGAAGTTCCTGTGCGAACATCAGGAAATTCAATAAAAATAACAAGATAGAGAGTTTAGTTTTCAAATTTGGTCAGGATTATTAATGGTACTAAAACAGTTCTAAAATAGCATATTTTAGATGGAAATAACAATTTTTGGTAAAAAAAAGCTAAAGCAAAAAGAGAATCCAACATGGAAATTCTGTTAAGATTTGGAACAATATCCTTAACAAAACTCTATTCAAAATTGATTACTTTTGTAAAAATTGAACTTTTTTTATGCAAATTGATCTTTCTACACTCGACCCGAAGCAAAATATTATCATTAAAGGCGCACAGGTACATAATTTAAAAAATGTAGATGTTGCCATTCCGAGAAACAAACTTGTTGTTATTACAGGTCTTTCAGGATCAGGAAAATCAAGTTTAGCTTTTGACACTTTATATGCTGAAGGACAGCGACGTTATGTAGAAAGTTTATCTTCCTACGCGCGTCAGTTTTTGGGCCGGTTAGACAAACCAAAAGTTGAATACATTAAAGGAATTGCTCCTGCAATTGCTATTGAGCAAAAAGTAAATACTACAAATGCCCGTTCTACGGTTGGAACTTCAACAGAAATTTACGATTATATCAAACTTTTGTTTGCCAGAATTGGAAGAACGTATTCACCGGTTTCGGGACAAGAAGTTAAAAAAAATACCGTTTCTGATGTCATTGTCGATGTAAAAACATTTGAAATCGAGAGTAAATGGCTTCTTCTTTCTCCTATTCATTTAGAAGAAGGACGCCAGCTCGAAGATAAATTAAAAATACTTTTACAACAGGGTTTTGCACGTATTTTAGTTGATAATGAAATGGTGCGTTTAGATGAGTTTTCCCCTGAAAATCTTCATCAGCTGGATAATAAAGACATTTTATTAATCATTGACCGTATCGTCGTAAAAGAAGAAGAGGAATTCTACAATCGTCTGGCAGATGCCGTACAAACTGCATTTTTTGAAGGAAAAGGGATTTGTTCCCTTCAGGAACTGGGTTCGAATAAAAGGTTTTCTTATTCAAACAACTTTGAACTGGACGGAATTACTTTTTTAGAGCCAAACGTTCATTTGTTTAGCTTTAATAATCCTTACGGCGCTTGTCCTGTGTGCGAAGGTTATGGAAATATTATTGGCATTGATGCTGATTTGGTAGTTCCAAATACCTCCTTATCTGTTTTTGAAAGTGCCATTTATCCGTGGCGAGGCGAAAGTATGAGCTGGTATAAAGATGAATTGATAAAACATGCTTATAAGTTTGATTTCCCAATTCACAAACCTTATTTTGAACTTTCAGAAAACCAAAAAGATTTAATCTGGACTGGAAACCAATATTTTCAGGGTCTGAACGATTTTTTCAGAGAACTTGAAGAAAAAAATTATAAAATACAAAACCGTGTAATGCTGTCACGTTACCGCGGAAAAACAAAATGTCACGCCTGCCGTGGAAAACGTTTACGCGAAGAAGCATCTTACGTAAAAATTGGAGGTAAAACGGTTTCAGATTTAGTTGATCTTCCTATTAAACATTTGGTTACTTTTTTCAAAAACCTGGAATTAAATGTTTACGAACAGCAAATTGCAAAACGTTTAATGGTTGAAATCAACAATCGTTTGTCTTTTTTAACGGAAGTTGGTTTAGATTATTTAACCTTAAACCGAAATTCCTCAACGCTTTCCGGTGGAGAATCACAGCGTATAAACCTTGCCACTTCATTAGGAAGCAGTCTGGTTGGCTCAATGTATATTCTGGACGAACCAAGTATTGGTCTGCATCCAAAAGATTCTGAGCGTTTAATTAAAGTTTTGCTTTCTCTTAGAGATTTAGGAAATACCGTAATTGTTGTAGAACACGACGAGGATATTATGAAAGCTGCCGATATGATTATAGATATTGGCCCCGAAGCCGGAACTTTTGGAGGACAATTGGTTGCACAGGGAACGTATGAAGAAATCTTAAAATCAGATTCGCTTACTTCAAAATATCTGAACGGTGATCTGGAAATTGCCGTGCCGAAGAAAAGACGAAAATTCAAAAATCATATTGATATTATCGGCGCAAGAGAAAATAACCTGAAAAATATTAATGTTACTTTTCCTCTGGATATCTTAACGGTTGTAACCGGAGTTTCAGGAAGTGGAAAAAGTACTTTGATTAAAAAAATCCTATTTCCTGCCATGCAGAAAAAGCTAGAAAATGCTGCTGAAAAAGCCGGACAGTTTAGCGAAATTTCAGGATCTTTCTCCCAGATAAAACATATTGAATATGTCGACCAGAATCCGATTGGAAGAAGTTCAAGATCGAATCCGGTTACATACATAAAAGCATACGATGACATTCGTGATTTATACGCAAAAGAAAAATTATCTAAAATAAGAGGATATCAGGCCAAACATTTTTCATTTAATGTTGATGGAGGCCGATGTGAAACTTGTAAAGGAGAAGGGTCTATAAACGTTGAAATGGTATTTATGGCCGATGTTTCGCTGCCTTGTGAAACCTGTGGCGGAAAAAGATTTAAAAAGGAGATTCTCGAAGTTACTTTTGACAACCAAAACATCAATGATGTCCTTACAATGACAATTGATGATGCAATTGCTTTTTTCGAAAAAAACAAGCAGTCAAAAATCATTCAAAAATTACAGCCTCTTAAAGATGTTGGTTTAGGATATGTACAATTAGGACAATCTTCTTCTACGCTTTCGGGTGGTGAAGCGCAGCGTATTAAATTAGCCTCATTTTTAGTAAAAGGAGCAACAAAACATAAAGCTTTATTCGTTTTTGATGAACCTACAACCGGGCTTCATTTTCACGATATTAAAAAACTGCTTGCTTCTTTTGATGCATTAATCGAGAAAGGACATTCGATTATTGTTATTGAACACAATTTAGACTTGATAAAATGCGCCGACTGGATTGTAGATTTAGGACCTGAAGGAGGTGAAAACGGCGGACATCTATTAGCTGAAGGAACACCTGAAGATATTGTTAAAATAAAAGAATCTGTTACGGGAATTTATTTAAAAGATAAACTTTAGAAAATACTTTAAGTATAACCTTCTTCAAACTTAAAATGCATTATAAAAAAAAGCAGCCATATGCAATTAACATATGGCTGCTTTTTTTTGAAATTGTTTTGGCTTATTATTTAAGACATAATGTCTGAAAATCTAAGCTACTAAACATTTTTCTTCAAAAGGAAATCCATCTTCGTCGATGGCTACTAATACCTTTTTTTGTTTTGAAGCCTCTAATGTAAGATATAGCCAGGCAAATGACCATAATCCGAGGGTTAAACAAAAAATCATGAAATTTAAACTGTGGTTAACTACTTTTCCTCCTTTAGAAAGAACTGCAAAAAGTAATTCATCATTTCTCTCTTCTAGTGTAAATCCATTATGAACCTTGTTAGATATCATATTAGAAAACACCTGTACACTTTGTTCCTGACTTAGCTTATTGCTTTTCATAATCATTTGTTTGGTTTTGTCTGCATGTGATACTTTAAATTTAACAATGGGATAGCTCTTTTTGATTTAAGTGAAATTAGAACGTCTCTTTTTTGCCTTTACGCAAATATTTTTCATGCTGTCAATGAAGAGATGTAATAAAAATCTACATAAAATTAAATTTAATAAATTGAATTACAAAATAAATGAGATAAAAACTTTAAGATTCTTTTTACATTTTCAACATGTAATAAAAAATGACAGCTTTCTAATCTCTTTTTATATAATTTCAGAACAAGCGCAATAAAAAAAAATTTTTTTTGAGCTTTTTATCTTTAAATCCTGATCCCAATTTTTCTAAAAATAGTATCAATAACTTTATTAATATCCGGAGAAATATTAAACTTATAATTAAGATAAACATACAAAATGGTTACCAAAATAGATTTTAAAGCAATGCTGATAAGCTGGAAAAACGGAAACTCCCAAAAGTAAAAAACCAGAAACAAAACAAACGTCAAAAGCATTGACGAAAGCGTTTCTTTTGTAAACGGATATAAATGAAGTTTTTTAACCACAAAAAGCAGCTTAGCTAAACTATACAAGGTAATCGATAATAAAGTGGCGAAAGCTGAACCAAAAATTCCAAATATTGGAATAAAAATCATATTTAGAATTATAGTCAAAAAAACCAGCATTAATCCTAAATACAATACCATTCGGTAATATTTTGTATTGAAAATAATCGCGTTATTGTTTCCTAAAATCAAATCAAAATATTTAGAAAGACCAATCATAAATACAACCGCAATACCTCCGCTGTATTCTTTAGGAACCAGTTCGTATAACTGATTAATATTTACAAAAATGCAAAGCATTACAAAACCTCCCACAATCTGTAAGTTTATAGAAGTCTTTTTATAAAGCTGATTTAATTCGTCGTGTTTGTTTTCATGCATCAACTTCGCTGTAATGGGATAAACAATCTGATGCATTGCACGACTCGGAACCGAAATTACCAGCGCAATATAGGTCGCAACAGAATAATAAGCGATGTTTTCGATTTTCATATATTGATTCAGCATCAATTTATCTCCGTCCAAAAGTAAATTGGCAACACTTCCTGAAAGAATAATATAAAAAGTATACTCCATAACACTTTTCACATTATCAGGAATAGTAATCTGAAAATTTGGTTTTTTAATATAGAACGCATAGAACATCGTTACTAAAAATGCTATGAAATAAATCGCTGCAGTTACGTAAACAAATTCTACAAGCGAAATCCATCCAAAATACAGCCCAATCAAAGCAACTGTCGAAAGTAGTCTTAATCCAACTTCTTTAATAAAATTGCCAAAAACCGAATGCATATGAACTCTTGCCCAGGCATAAAATATTTCAAAATAGGCCATACAAATTCCGATAAAAGGAATTAAAAGCATAAATTCCCTTACAACAGGATTTTCTTTAGAAACAAAATCGGTTATATCATCATAGAAGAAAATACCAATCAATCCTAAAGGAATACACATTAAAACAGGAAATAAAGCGGTAAAAGACAAAAACTGTTCTCTTTCTTCTTCGGTTTTATACTGCGAATAAAATTTGACTAATGTATTCTGCATTCCAATGGCAAACAAAGGCATAATAACATTTGCTGCAGATGTAATATAATTAGTTAAGGCATAATAGGTTGCACCTAAAAAAACCGGGTACAAATAAAGTGTATTAATGGCTCCAATTGCAAAGCCAATATACGTGATTATGGTGTTTTTAAAAGACTGGTTTAAGACAATACCCATTTTTTGATTGCAGAATTTAGATTGTAGAGTTTGAAATTATGATTTTAATGAAATCAATTGTGCTAATTGTTTAGTCAGGTTTTTTCTTGAATATTGTTGTAAACCAACACCATCAGCCTGTAATTTCCCTTCTAAAAACTGATTATAAAAGTCCAAAATTACACTTTTTAATTTCGCTTTTTCTGAATAATCAAAAAATACTCCGGTATTGGTTTCTTTTATAATATCTGCAAAATCAGAACCTTGCGGACCAATAGCAATTATTGGACGATTTGAAACCATGTATTCAAACAATTTGCCCGGAATGATACTTTTAGTGTCTTCTGAATTAATTTCAATTAAAAGCAAAACCTGAGACTTTTTTTGATGCGCAATTGCTTCACTGTGTGAAACATATCCTAAAAGATTCAAATAATCATGCAGCTTAAATTCTTCAATAGAATCCAAAACTTCCTGACTTACTGCCCCAATCAATTTAATTTCCAGATTTGTTTTAAAACCGGGGATTTCCTGAAGTAACTCTACTAAACATTCCCATAAAAACTTTGGGTTTCTGTCTGATAAAAACGACCCGATATGAGCCAGCGTAAATTTGGTATCTAAAGTTTGTTTGTCAACTTTTTCAATATCGTAACCGTTTGTAATTACTTCAATTGGCTTATTGGTAATGGCCTGAAATTCTGTTTTTGTCGTTTTGCTTGTTACAATAATAGTATCGGCTGAATTGAGCACTTTATGCTCCATTTTTTTATGCTTTTTAGCAGCGTAACCAGATAAACGCAGCGCTTTATGATAACCAATAGTAGTCCAGGGATCGCGGAAATCTGCAAACCATTTTACATTTAATTTTTCTTTCAGTTCTAAACCAATTAAATGCAAACTGTGCGGCGGTCCGGAAGTTACAATTGTATCTATATTGTTTTCTTTAATATATTTTTGAAGATAGGAAACAGAAGGTTTTACCCAAAAAACGCGGGCATCGGGAATAAATAAATTTCCGCGTACCCAAAGGAATGTTTTATCTAAAAAAGTCTGCTTTTTTTTATGCGGAAAAATTCCGGAACTAATTTTCTTGGTTTTATTCTTTGAGAAAACAGAAGCCAGTTGATACGGTTCCCAAATTTTATTTTTAAGAACAATTACTTTATCTGAAATTTCGCTTACTAAACCTTCGTCAATAATCGGATAGGTTGGATTTTCAGGAACATATACAATGGGCTGAATATCGAAATCCGGAAGATATTTTACAAATTTCAACCAGCGCTGTACTCCTGGTCCGCCAGCCGGAGGAAAGTAATACGTTATAATTAAGAGCTTTTTTTGTTCCAAGGAAAATCGATTATTATTTTAAAGTGCAAATTTAGAAGTTATTATCAGCTTTATAGAATCTGCAACAGATTTGTAAACTGAGACTGATTACTGCGACTGTTCACTAGATTTTCTTCTCTCAAAGTAAACACCGCCAATTAAAAGCACAAACATTCCAATTGAACTAATCAAATTAATTGTTCCTCCGGTTTTAATAACCTGAGGCTCAAACTTAAATTCGATTGTATGTTTTCCACCCGGAATTTCCATTGCTCTTAATACATAATCAACAGGGAAATGATCTGTCAATTGACCATCGACATAAGCATTCCAGCCATTTTTATAATAAATTTCAGAGAAAACGGCCAGACCATCTTTTGAATTATCTGATTTGTATTTAATGTAATTTGGCTTGTACTGAACTACTTGAATCGTTCCTGTCGTATCCCATTGTTTTTTCATGCGGGCATTTCTAAATTTGCCTTCATGCTCACGAACATTAAAAACTGCTACTTGTTTCGTATCAATGTGATCTAACGCTTTCATCACATCGTCTGGTTTATTTACCAATTTTACGGCGCTTACAAACCATGCATTTCCATTTGCATCCGGATTAATTGTCGGGATTTCATTTCCTTCTTTATCAGTTTGAATTACATACTTAACATTCAACATATTAAGCACTTCCAAATTATTTTTTGCAATTTGGTAATCAAACAACTGCTGCATTCTTCTTGGTTTTGCAGCGTGATAACCTCCAATAGAATGATGAAAATAAGAAGCTCTTGCACTTGACATATTTCCATTTACTTCAAAAACTCTATAATGGGTCGTATCTCCTAAGATTTTAGCATCTGCAGGTGTTTCCTGAAAAGGAGCTGCAATTTGAACCGGGCTCACAAAATCTTTTGCTGAAACGTATTTTTTATCTACAAAAAACAAATCAAAAATCATTAAAAGAGCAACAACAACTAAAGTTGTAGTCTGCGAAAATTTATTTTTAATGAATAACCATAAAGTTCCAAATGTTATTACAATAAAAAATCCTGAACGAAGTAAATCTGCAGAATATAAAGACATCCTGTCTTCTTTAAGAGCATCAACAAATGCTGCACCATAATTTTGCAGGTAATAACCATCGTTGCTTCCTGTAAAGTGGAAAAACCCTTTTGCGATTACTAAAATTACAATAACTCCCAATCCAAAAACTCCGGTTTGAATAAGTGCTTTTTGCTGTAATTTAGGTTCTTCTTTTGCTTTAAAAAAAGATTGGATTCCCATAACAGCAAGCACAGGAAAACATAATTCTAAAATTACCTGAATCGATGATACTGCCCTGAATTTATCGTACATAGGTATGTAATCAATAAAAAAGTCAGTTAATAAAGAGAAATTTTTTCCCCATGAAAGCACTAATGAAAATAATGCTCCGGAAAGGAAAACATATTTAATTTTTCTATCATCGATAAACAATGCCAAAACGGCCAGGAAAAACACAACAATACCAATATAAGCAGGGGCTGCCACAATTGGCTGGTCTCCCCAGTATGTTGGTACTCCAGAAGCATATTCTGCTGCCTGTGACGGAGAAGCTCCCTGCTCTACCGCAAAAGAATACATACGGCTGTCCGGCCCTAAATTTTCATGATTTGAACCTCCAAAAAGCCTTGGAGCTATAAGGTTAAAACTTTCGGCAATTCCGTAGCTGTATTCCGTAATATATTCTTGGCTTAAAGCGTTTTCATTTTCTTTTTTAGTTCCGTCTGGATTAAAAGTTAATTCGCTGTTGCTTCGTGTACTAAACTTTGCATATTCACTGGTTGCCAATAAATTTCCGGCATTAGCCCCAATTGCAAAAATTCCGGCTACAGCCAAAGTTCCAATTGCCGTTAAAAGAGGCTTATATTCTTTATTTTTTATAAAAGTGAAAGTAAAATAACCTGACAGTATCAATAAGAAAATCAATAAATAATAGGTCATTTGAAAGTGGTTTGCATTAACTTCTAAGGCAACCGCAAACATGGTGAGTAAACCTCCCCAGATATATTTTTTCTGAAAAACGAGTATAAATCCGGCTATGACTAATGGCATATATGCAATTGCATGTGCTTTTGCATTATGTCCAACGCCAAGAATAATAATTAAATAAGTAGAAAAACCAAACGCAACTGCGCCGATAAAAGCTTTTAAAGGATCTGTTTTTAAAACCAGTAACAAGCCATAAAAGCCTAAGAAATATAAAAATAAATAATCTGCCGGACGCGGTAAAAAACGCAAAACATCATCTATTTTCCCCACAACATCGTTAGGATAGTTGGCTCCTAACTGATACGTCGGCATTCCGCCAAAAGCTGAGTTTGTCCAATAAGGCTCTGCATGTTCTGCTGCTCTAAAGTCATTTTGCTCTTTGGCCATTCCGGTATATTGTGCAATATCTGACTGGAAAATTTGTTTTCCCTGCAGAACCGGATAAAAATAAATTAATGAAACGAGAATAAAGCCCAGAATTACAAGGGCGTGCGGATAGAATTTATTTATTATTTTCAATTTTGGCTGGTTTGGTTAAATGATGAATCCTGCTTTACTTTAGGATGCAAACTTAATCTATTTCTTCGTAATCAACATAATCGCCCACCTTTTTGGTTTCGCGCGGTTTTTTAGCATTTTCTGTATTGATTATTATCTCGTCGTTATTATTGCTGCGAGTATTCTGCCATGGATTATGCTGACCGTATTGTTGTTGTCTCTGAAAATTCTCTCCTGCCTTTTCAACAGCCTTTTTTACCAATACCGGCAAAAAGATTCGAGCCAAAAATTTAAAAATATAATAAAACGCAATAATCCACATTATCGTTTTAAACAAATTTGTAAAAGATGCTTCTTGCATGATCATATAATTTTTTTCCAAAATTAGTAAATCCGTTGTTTAAAATTAAAATATCAATCTTAAATAAATAATAAAATATAGTACATTTGAAATACGTTATAGCTTTTAATCAAAAAATACATTTATGTTGAAAATTAAAAACTTACTCTTTGCATCTCTCTTTTTTGTACCACAATTTTTCTTTGCACAATACACAGATGTGATTAATTCGAATCGTCCCGGCGAAACAATGTCTGCTTATGCAGTTGGAAAATCGGTAATTCAGGGTGAAATTGGCGTATACGGCATTAAAGAAAAACACGATTTATTAGGATATGACGCTACGGGTTTCGGAACCGATTTAAGCGTAAGATATGGTGCTTTTCTGGAACAGCTGGAATTTATTTTAGATGTTCAGTACCAAATGGAAAACTTTGATACACCGTATACCACTTATAAAAAAAATAATTTCAGACAAACTGTTTTAGGAGCAAAATACCTCATTTACGATCCTTATAAAAACTACAAAAAAGAAGCAAATATTTACAGTTATAAAGCCAATCATAGTTTTCAATGGCGAGAATTGATTCCTGCCGTTTCTGTCTTTGCGGGAGCAAATTTCGTTGGAGCTGATAATCCATATTATTTTTCGCCAGAGAGTGCAATTTCTCCAAAAGTTGCTTTAGTGACCCAAAATTTATTTGGCGGCGGGAGATGGGTTTTCGTTACCAATATTATTGCAGATTATATAGGAACTGATTATCCCAGTTATGGTTACGTTTTAACTTTAACCCACGGATTTAATGATAAATGGTCTGGCTTTGTTGAAAACCAAGGTTATAAAAGCGACTTTTACAGCGATGCAATTGTTCGCGGCGGTGCGGCTTATTTGCTTTCTCCAAATATGCAGGTTGATGCCTCTATAAGTACCAATTTTAAAAATACACCTTCTATTCTTTACGGAGGCGTTGGATTATCCTGGCGTTACGACGGATGGTATAAAGAGAAACAAATTGCCAACAAAAACAAAGACAAAGCAAAGAAAAACTCTGATAATAAAGAGAATATAGATTATCAGGAAAAAGAAAGAAAACGTAAAGCAAAATACGAATAAATTTAATAATCAACCTTTAAACAAGGAGCTAATACCACCTTAATGATTACAATAAAAGAAGCCAAAACCAAAAAAGAACTAACAGAATATATAAAATTTCCGTTTTCACTTTATAAGGACAATCCATATTGGGTTCCTCCTATTATTTCAGATGAATTAGAATCGTTTGATAAAACAAAAAATCCTGCTTTTGATAATGCTGAAGCTTATTTTTACATCGCTTATAAAGACAATAAAATTGCAGGCAGAATTACCGCAATTATAAATTGGGCAGAAGTCAATAATCAGCACAAAAGAAAAGTTCGTTTTGGATGGTTTGATGTTATTGATGATATCGAAGTTACAAAAGCGCTTCTTGAAAAGGTTTATGAATTAGGAAGAAAACATAATCTGGAACATGCAGAAGGACCAATGGGTTTTTCTAATTTAGATAAAGTGGGGGTTCTCACAGAAGGTTTTGATCAGGTGGGAACTATGATTACCTGGTACAACAATCCGTATTATGTAACTCATTTTGAACAATTAGGCTTTCAAATCGAAAAAGAATATATTGAAAGTATTTTTCCTTTTTCAAATGTAAAACCTGAATTCTTTTTAAAAGCACAGGCTTTAATTAAAAAACGTTATGAGCTGAGAGCGCTTAATTTTACCAAAACAAAAGACATAATGCCGCACGTTGACAAAATGTTTGATTTGTTTAATGAAACCTACGCCAAATTAGCTTCGTTTGTTGCCATTTCTGATGTTCAAAAAGAATATTTTAAAAAGAAATACATCAGTTTTATCAATCCTGAATATATCAAGTTTGTTGTAGATAAAGATGATAATTTAGTTGCTTTTAGTATTGTTATGCCAAGTTTTACCGAAGCATTGCAAAAAGCAAAAGGAAAATTATTTCCGTTTGGTTTTCTTCATTTATTAAAAGCAAGAAAGAAAAGTAAAGATGTAGTTTTTTATCTTATCGGAGTTCATCCTGATTATCAGAACAAAGGAGTTACCGCCATTATATTTGATGAATATTATAAAACTTTCTCGGAAAAAGGTATTCAAAATTGTATCAGAACTCCTGAATTAGCTGAAAACACAGCCATTCACTTACTTTGGAAAAACTTTGATCCGATAATTCACTGTCAGAGAAAAACCTATTTAAAGTATTTGTAACCATAAAAAAATCCATTCGCCCCCAAAACGAATGGATTTTTTTATATAATAAGAATTCATTATTCTACTTTACAATCTACCTTGGTCAGCGTACTTGTCTGATCAAATTTAAGTTTCGTTTTATCTTTAAAAGTTACTTTATCATTGGCTTGTACAATATCTCCATATCCTTCAATAAAGGTGTTTTCTCTTTTCAAAAAAGCAACTTCTCTTACTGAGGAAACTCCTTCAGACATAAAAGTATAATCGGCAATTAGTGTATCCCCTTTCATGTTTCCAATCAGAGTTCCTTCGTTTTTATCTTTCCCTACCAGATTATAACTTAATTTACCGTTTACTTCCTGATGAGAATTTACATTAAAACTCATCTCGATTACACTTCCTTTAGATGTCCATCTGTAACATTGATCTCCGGCTGGTTCAACAACCTGAGCTTCTTTAGGCGGACTTGGTGCGATTTGTACCGGTTCTGTAGTAGTAGTTGTTTCCTTTTTACAGGACACCAATACAGTCAAAATTAAGGTTGTTAGTGCTAATACTTTTTTCATAATGCTTTTTTTATTTTGTGATTTGAGAAATAAAGTTACCTTAAATAAAAAAAATCCATTCGTATAACAAATGGATTTTTTTACATAATTTCCACTTAAGGAAATCTATTTTAATTTCATTACGAAACGTCTACTGTTGTACGTTCTGCAATTTCTTTATATGTTCCGTTAACTAATTTTTCGCGTATAGCTTCAAAAGCAGTTAATGTTTCTTCAATATCATGTAATGTATGAGAAGCCGTTGGAATCATTCTCAATAAAATAATTCCTTTTGGAATAACCGGATAAACAACAATAGAAAGGAAAATACCGTAATTTTCTCTTAAATCATTTACCATTACCATTGCCTCTGGAATACTTCCTTCTAAGTAAACTGGTGTAATACAAGTATTTGTATCACCAATATTAAATCCTTTTTCTTTGAGACCGCTTTGAAGCGCGTTTACATTCTCCCAAAGTTTATCTTTAATTGAAGAAGAATTACGCAATAACTCTAAACGTTTTAATGAACCAATTGTCTGGATCATTGGCAATGCTTTAGCAAACATTTGAGAACGTAAATTGTATTTTAAATAATCAATAACCGTTTTATCTGCTGCTACGAAAGCACCAATATTAGCCATTGATTTAGCAAAAGTAGAGAAATAAACATCAATATCGTCTTGTACTCCCTGCTCCTCACCTGCTCCGGCACCAGTTTTACCAAGTGTACCAAAACCATGAGCATCATCTACCAATAAACGGAAATTGTATTTTTTCTTCAATGCTGCAATTTCTTTTAATTTTCCCTGCTGCCCGCGCATTCCAAAAACACCTTCGGTAATAAATAAAATACCTCCGCCTGTTTCTTCGGCCATTTTTGTAGCACGCTGCAGGTTTTTTTCCATACTTTCAAGATCATTGTGTTTGTAGGTAAAACGTTTACCTAAATGCAGACGAACACCATCAATAATACAAGCATGCGAATCTACGTCGTAAACAATGATATCGTTTTTAGTAACCAGGGCATCAATAATAGATACCATTCCCTGATAACCAAAATTCAATAAATAAGCTGATTCTTTCATTACAAAAGAAGCAAGTTCATTTTCTAATTGTTCGTGATAAGTCGTGTGTCCTGACATCATACGGGCTCCCATTGGGTACGCTG
Source organism: Flavobacterium sp. Root901 (assembly GCF_001429765.1). Lineage (GTDB taxonomy): Bacteria > Bacteroidota > Bacteroidia > Flavobacteriales > Flavobacteriaceae > Flavobacterium. The sequence goes on along the minus strand of NZ_LMJB01000006.1, from coordinate 37,317 downwards.
CACCAAACTGAGCTGCTGCTTCAGTATCTGCTTTACGAACTTCCGGATGATTTGCCAGACCTAAATAATCATTTAAACTCCAGTTTAGGATATTTTTTCCATGAAATGTCATTCTAGGACCCAACTCTCCTTCTAACTTTGGGAAAACATAATAACCTTCTGCCTGAGAAGCCCATTTTCCTAAAGGTCCCTTATTGTCCTGAATTCTTTCAAATAAATCTTTTACCATAATATATGTAGTAATTTTTTAACTCAATCAGCGAGCAAAATTAAACATTATTATTTTAAAATGCAGACAGTCATTTATTTTTATTAAAAATAATTTATTTTGAAATATTTAATAAGATTATACATCTGAAAAATATTTGAATATGATTTTTATCATAATTAAAGACAAAGCAGTCTTTTATTTTTGATCATAATTAAACTCTTATAAAACCAGATAATTATGACAAACAAAAATAACAGCCAGTTGAAAATGAAACTGTTTTTATGCATGCTTTTTAGCTTATTATTTTTAATAAGCTGTAAAAAAGAAGAATCAGTAAATTACACTGAAATCAAAACGGATGGAGAAATGAATGCAGAACTGACCTCTCCGCCTATGGTTCCGAAACCTGTTGGCAGCAGACCGGCAATGAAACTAAAACTAAACATGGAAATTAAAGAGCAGGAAGGTACAATGACCGATGGAGTAAAATATACTTATTGGACATTTGGAGGTTCTGTTCCTGGAAGTTTTATTAGAACACGTGTAGGTGACGAAGTCGAATTTCACTTAAAAAATCATCCTGACAATAAATTACCGCACAATATCGATTTACATGCTGTAACAGGACCGGGCGGCGGCGCAACTTCTTCACTTGTGGCACCGGGACATGAAAAAGTATTTAGTTTTAAAGTGATTAATCCTGGATTATATGTTTACCATTGTGCAACTGCTCCCGTTGGAATGCACATTGCAAATGGTATGTACGGCTTGATTTTGGTTGAACCTGAAGGCGGACTTCCTCCTGTTGATAAAGAATATTATGTAATGCAGGGTGATTTTTACACTCAGGGTGAATATGGCGCAAAAGGTCTTCAGCCGTTTGATATGAACAAAGCTGTAAAAGAGACTCCGGATTACGTAGTTTTTAATGGGAAAGTGGGTTCGTTAACTAACGGAAATGAATTAACAGCAAAAGTGGGCGAAACTGTTCGTTTATTTGTTGGAAACGGCGGACCAAACATGGTTTCTTCTTTTCATGTTATTGGCGAAATCTTCGATACCGTACACATTGAAGGCGGAAGTGCTATCAATAAAAATGTACAAACTACTTTAATTCCTGCCGGCGGCGCTGCAATTGTTGATTTCAAAGTAGAAACTCCGGGTACTTTCATTTTGGTCGATCACTCTATTTTTAGAGCATTTAATAAAGGGGCTTTGGGAATGCTGAAAGTAGAGGGAAAAGAAAACAAAAACATTTACTCAGGAACGATTCAGGAAGGTATTTATTTACCAGAAGGAGGAACAATTCAGAAAATGCCGGGAACCTCAGCAAAAACACAAACTCCGAAACGAACATCAGAAGAAAAAGTAAAAATTGGAAAGCAAATTTTCGGAACCACTTGTTTCGCCTGTCATCAATCTGAAGGACAAGGAATTCCAAATACTTTTCCTCCTTTGGCAAAATCCGATTATTTAAATAAGGATTCTCAAAGGGCTATAAAAACAATTCTGAACGGCTTAACGGGCGAAGTAACAGTTAATGGCAAAAAATACAATAATGTTATGCCTGCTCAAAATCTGTCTGATGATGAAATAGCAAATGTCCTAACTTATATCTACAGCAGCTGGGGAAATAATAAAACGGAAATTACACCAGAAATGGTAAAAGCGCTGCGATAACACTTACAGCATCAGCATGAAAAAACACATTTTCATATTTACAATTTTCTTTTTCTCTGTGTTTAGTGTCATGAAGGCGCAGGAAACAGAAATGGCATTCATAAAAGAGGGATCTTTTGTCCCTCTTTATGGAGCTGTTTCTAAAAAACCTGTCATAGTAAAATCTTTTTATATAGACACTTACCCTGTAACTAATTGTGAGTTTTTAGATTTTGTCAAAAGAAATCCTTCTTACCAAAAATCAAAAATTAAAGGAATTTTTGCAGACAAAAGCTACCTCTCTTATTGGAAAAATAATTTTGACTTTGGAAATGCAAAACCCAATTCACCTGTAACCGGTATTTCGTGGTTTGCAGCAAAAAAATACTGTGAATGCGAAGGAAAACGCTTAGCGACAATGGATGAATGGGAGTATGTGGCAATGGCAGACACAAAAAAAATTGACGCCAGAACTAAAAAAGAATTCAACCAATACATTTTATCCTGGTACGAGAAATCCAGAACGTATGAAAATGAAATTGGAAAAACGTTCAAAAATTATTGGGGAGTTTACGATATGCATGGTTTAGTCTGGGAATGGACATCAGATTTCAACAGCATTTTTTTATCAGGAGAGTCCAGAAAAGATAAAAGCAGTGATAAAAATCTTTTTTGCGGAAGTGCCTCTGTAAATGCCTCCGATTTAATGGATTATGCGGCTTTTATGCGTTACGCCTTCAGAGGAAGTTTAAAAGCACAATATTCCACCCGAAACCTTGGCTTTAGATGCGCCAGTACATCGAAACCGAAAATCTAATTTAAATTACAATGAAAAAAACAGCAATCGCTTTTCTTCTTCTATTCTCATTTTACGGCTGTAAGGATGCAGATAAAGGAAACAAACCAGACATTAATAAAAAAATCAGCGATTTATCTATTTATAATCTTCCTTCAAAATGGACAACTCAGGACGGAAAAGATATTGAATTGAAAAGCCTGAGAGGAAATGTTTTAGTTATGGTTATGATTTACACCAGCTGTAAATCAGCCTGCCCAAGATTAGTAGCCGACATGCGTGATATCGAATCAAAACTGGAAGTAAAAACAAAACAGCACGTAAAACTAATTTTAGTAAGCATTGATCCAAATACAGATACTCCGAAAAAATTAAAATCTTTTGCTATTGAAAATAAAATGAATCAGGAACCGTGGATTTTTCTTCGTTCATCAGAAGAAAATACTCGTGAATTTGCGGCTGTCCTGGCGGTAAATTATAAAAAAATATCTCCTATGGATTTTTCACATTCTAATATTATAAGTGTTTTTAATCCCGAAGGAGAATTGATTTTTCAGCAGGAAGGTTTAGGAGTTAATAATGAAAAAACAATCGAAGTCATAAATAAGGAAGCAGGAAAAATTTAATTTAGCATGTAAAAAACCTTATTTATTACAGAGGTTAATTATAAAATATTTTCAGAAAGGAATCTCCTGATTTACATCCGCAGCAAGCCGTTCTAAAATTGCGTTGGTAAGCATTGCTGCAAGTAGTTCTTAAAAAAAAACTGATTTCAATTAATTTTTCTCAAAAAAAGCAAGTCTTCTTATAAAAGATAAACTCATCTTTAATTCTATTTTACTCCGTAAAACTTATTTATAATCAAAATAATTAATATTGATTTAATCACTTATTCGTCATCAAATTCATATAAAAACCAATTTTAATTTTAACTTTGAAAGTACTTAATTTCTAATATCTGAAAAATGCCTTTAAGCAACTCAAAAGATTTAAAATTGGCAGTCCTTATTGATGCTGATAATGTGCCCTATAGCAATGTAAAAGGTATGATGGAAGAAATTGCAAAGCTCGGAACTCCAACAACAAAGCGTATTTATGCAGACTGGACCAAGCCAAATGCCAATGGATGGAAAGGCGTTTTACTGGAACATGCCATAACGCCTATTCAGCAATACAGTTATACTGTTGGAAAAAATTCCTCCGATTCTGCTTTGATTATTGATGCCATGGATTTGCTTTATTCCGGAAAATTAGACGGTTTTTGCATTGTTTCCAGTGATAGTGATTTTACACGTCTGGCAATTCGTCTTCGCGAATCCGGTATGAAAGTAATTGGGATTGGCGAAAAGAAAACCCCAAGCTCTTTTATAGTGGCATGCGACAGGTTTATTTATATTGAGGTCCTGGACGGAGCAACCCAAAAGAAGAAAAAACCGAAAGTAACCGCTGCAGATAAAAAACCAATCGAAAAACCTGCTGAAAAAGCGCTTCATAAAGTTGACAAACAAACAATTGACCTTATCGAAACCACAATTGAAGACATTGAAGATGATGACGGATGGGCATTTTTAGGCGATGTGGGCAATTTGATTGTTAAGAAAAAGCCAGAATTTGATCCAAGAAATTACGGCTATTCGAAGCTTACTCCAATGTTAAAATCATTAACCGATATTCTCGAAATTGACGAAAGGGAATCTGATAAAAAAGGTATTAAACATGTCTATGTCAGACTACGGTTGAATTAATTTATTATTTTATTATTATTTAAAAACATGAGAAAAAAATTCTTTATTTACGGATTCTTATTGTTTGTAATTGTTCTTGCAATTTATTTTTACACAGGCCGCGGCTATCTGCTTGTTTTTATTATTCCACTTTTATTGATTATCGGAGCTTACAATGCTTCTCAAAAAAAGCATGCTATTTTAAGGAACTTTCCGGTTTTGGGTTATTTCAGATATTTGTTTGAGATGATCGCTCCGGAAATTCAGCAGTATTTCATAGAACGATCTACTGACGGAAAACCATTTTCAAGAAACCAGCGCTCTCTTGTTTATCAAAGAGCAAAAAATATTGATTCGAGTACACCTTTCGGAACACAGCAAAATTTAAACAACGATAGTTACGAAGGAATAAAACATTCTATTTTTCCGGCAAAAGTCAATGAAGAACTGCCTCGTGTTTTGGTAGGCGGTAAAGACTGTAAACAGCCTTACAATGCTTCTTTATTTAATGTTTCGGCGATGAGTTTTGGTTCCTTGAGCGAAAATGCGGTTCGTGCCATAAATATTGGGGCCAAAAAAGGAAATTTTTATCAAAATACCGGAGAAGGCGGTTTAACCGAATTTCACCTTGCCGGCGGCGGAGATATTACCTGGCAGATTGGAACAGGATATTTTGGATGCCGCGATGCAGAAGGAAATTTCAGTCCTGAAAAATTCTCTGAAAAAGCCAATCTTCCCAACGTTAAAATGATCGAAATTAAGCTTTCGCAAGGTGCAAAACCAGGACATGGCGGTGTGCTTCCGGCAGCAAAAAACACAGAACAAATTGCAAAAATCAGAGGCGTTGAACCGCACACCATGATTCTTTCTCCTCCGGGACATCATGCCTTTTCTGATGCAAAAGGACTTGTTCATTTTATCAAACAATTACGTGATCTTTCAAACGGAAAACCAATTGGTTTTAAATTATGTATTGGAAACACTGCAGAATTTGAAGCTATCTGCCAGGAAATGATCACAGAAGATATTTATCCTGACTTTATTACGGTTGACGGCGCTGAAGGCGGAACAGGAGCTGCGCCTCTTGAATTTGCTGACGGAGTTGGTATGCCTTTTGAACCTGCGTTGATTTTCGTAAATAAAACTTTAATTAGTTTAAACATTCGTGATAAAATAAGAATTATTGGAAGCGGAAAAATTATTTCAGGATATTCCATTCTGCATGCAGTCGCTTTAGGTGCCGATATGTGTAACAGTGCCCGGGGTTTTATGTTCTCACTTGGATGCATTCAGGCACTTCGCTGTCATAATAACGAATGTCCAACAGGCGTTGCTACTCAAAACAAAATGCTGATGAAAGGTTTGGTGGTAACAGACAAATCAGATCGTGTTTACCATTTCCATAAAAACACACTTCACTCCGCAAACGAACTTTTGGCTGCGGCCGGGAAAACATCATTTGCAGATGTTGATATTAATATTTTTATGCGTGGAGACGAATTCACCAATTTATCTGAATTGTACTTTCCGGATAACTTAACAAACGTTACAAAAAGCAATTAAAACAAAAGCCTCTTTGAATTCACAAAGAGGCTTTTTTATCTTAAATTATAATTATTTTTTCTCTTTCATATTTTGAGAAAAGAATTCTATAGCTCTTCCTTTTAATTTATCAACAGAAAGTTTATCGCTTTCGAATTCGTAGAAATTAAGGAAACCGTCACTTTTAAAACAAAGCGCATAACCATTATATCTTTTATCATCTTTGGTTATTTTATAAGAAACTGCCTTAACGGTTCCAATAGTGTTTACTACCTTAAATTTCTGCAGATTACTGGTACTTTTTAAGGTTTTAAAGCTTGGCTCAATTTCATCTTTCGATTCAAAATCATGAATAAAAACATTCATATTATCTGGTGATTTAAATGCCAGACGCAGCGAATCATCGTGGCTGTTTTGAAGATAAAATTTCTTTGGTATTTTTATCTGAGTATCGAGCGCAATATAAACTAATGAATCTTTGTCCAGTTTTTCAAGACCAAAACTCTCTTTTTGGACAGGAGATAAACTGTCTAATTTTTCATAATTAGTGTATAAAATATTATTCGATGCTTTTCTTAAAATTTCCTGCTGACGCCTTAAATTCTCTTTCATGGCTTGCTGAGATTCCCGGAAACTTTCCATTACCGGATCCGGATTTGCAGACCTGGACCGGTTCATATCCGAACAGGTAAAGAGTAATCTGGCTCCTAAAATTATAACAGACAAAATACTCAATGCGGTTCTCCACGTTGGTGTTTCACTCATTATTTCAGGTCTTTTTCAGTCAAAATAATGTCATTTACAAGATTGCCTTTAGCATCGCTGTAAATGTATTTTATCGTCGTAATATTATAACGCTGAATGGATCCCAAAATAGTTTTTAAATCACTGCTTCTTAAGATATTTTCTTTCATTAAAACCTTTGCTCCTTCTCCTTTAAGCAATTCAGAGTATTGTTTCGGAACTTCAATTTTATAAACCAGTTCGTTTTTATTACTAATTTCTATTTTCAGGATTTTTGTTCCGTCTTCATTTGTAATTGGCATATTTTGGTTCATAATCGAAAGCATTTGCTGCAATTCAGGATTAATACCAGAACTGGAAAGCTCTTTTCTGTCAATATCAACCATTTTACTTTTCTTCAATATATTATCCAGCTCTTTTTGATCTACTTTCAATTCAGAAAGTATTGTGCTGTTATTGGCAATAAAAAACATTTCAAACGTAACGCCTTCTCTTATTAATTCTACAGAAGCGGCATCATTTTTTAATATTTCTCCCAAAAGAGTTGGAAACATTTGATTGTAGATCGATTTACTCGATTCGTTTGGTTCCAAATTAGTATCGAATCTAAGTTCGATTTTATTTTCGTTTAAAAACGCTTTTGCACTTGCTCTGCTGATAACATCATTCTGCAAAAGTTCACTCGAATTATTAAAGGTATTAACATATTCCTGAATTTTTTGTTTGGTGTTTTTGCAGCTTACTAAAAACAAAGCAATAGCAATCATGCATGAGATTTGGGTAATTTTTTTGATCATAGTTTTAGGGTTTTATTAAGTAGACTTTTACACAAACATAATTTAATTTCGAATTAATCCAAAAGAAATTATTTTTCTTAACGAAAATAAAATAGCCTCTTCGTAAAACCAAAGAGGCTATTTTTCAATACTTTATTTAATTCTTTTAAATCAAAGTTTTGCTGTTTCCTTGCCTTCCTGAGCGGCTCCGTCTAAAGCAGCTAATTCTTCTTTACCAACAGATTGTTTGGCCAAAATAATATTATTGTAGGCTAAGAAGTAAACATCAAATGTTACGCCTTCTCCAATTAACTCTGATGAAATCTGATCGTTTTTAACCATTTCTCTTAACAGTTCCGGAAATGAATTGGCAGCGGCAGCCTTATTCGCTTCATCTCCTTCTAAATTGGTTTCAATTCTGATTTCAATTTTATTATCATTTAAAAATGCTTTCGCAGAAGTACTTGTAATTCCGTTTCCTTTTATTGAAGATGAATTATTGTAAGTACTTACATGTTCCTGAATTTTCTGCTTGGTATTTTTACAGCTTACCAGCAATAATGCAAGAGCCAAAGCAAATGCGATTTGGGTAATTTTTTTCATAATTTTTTAGGTTTTTGGTTTATTTTTAACTCAAACATAATAAACTTTCAACACAAAAGCAACATGAAATAGCAAAAGTTTAAAATGTAATTATTTGACTACAAATCAGTTACTCTTCAATATAAAACAAAAGAATTAACTTAATAACATAAAAAAATCCCCTTTAAACAGTTAAAGAGGATTTCTAATTTTATAAATCTGAATATTTTATTTTAACAATTCAGTTACAGTTTCTTTGCTTATAATTTGTTTTTCGAGAACCGTATTGTCATCGGCAAGAAAATAAGCGTCAAACTGTACACCTTCATCGACGAGCTCTTTCGGAATCTGATTTTTATTGATCATTTCTTTTAACAATTTAGGAAATGAAGTACCAGCTTCTGACTTATTAGCTTGGTTTTGTGCTAAACCTGTTTCAAATCTTAATTCAATTTTATCATCGTTTATATAACCTCTTGCTGTCGTTAACGTAACATCTTTAGCTTTAAAAGTCGATGCCGCCGCATTATATGCCGTTACATATTCCTGAAGTTTTTGTTTTGTGTTTTTACAACTCAACAGCATTACTGAAAGAATAACAGCAAATGAAACCCGTGCAATTTGTTTAATCATAATTCAAGTTATTTTAATTTTTGAAGTCTTAAAAGTGCTTCAAGATAATAATAATCTGCATAATTAATAGAACAGTCAATTTCGCTTCCGGCAGGTTTATGACCTGTTGAATGCAGTAAAAAAGCCGAATTTACATCATGGCTCTGATAATTTTCTGAAAGCGAAACAATCATTTTTTTAGATTTTGTCAAATATTCATTTTTCAGCGTTTTATCTTTTGTATAAGAACTTAATTCTAAAAGTGCAGAAGAAACAATCGCTGCCGCAGAAGCATCTCTTGGAGCATTTGGAATATCGGGCGAATTAAAATCCCAATACGGAACTAAATCTTCTGTTGTGAGTTTATCCAAATAAACCCTCGCCAGTTTATGTGCAAAATCTAAAAATTTAGGATCTTTTGTTTCTCTGTAAACCATTGTAAATCCATAAATCGCCCATGCCTGACCGCGTGCCCACATGCTGTCATCACTATAACCCTGAGCTGTTTGTCCTTTTATTTTCTTTCCGGTTTCAAAGTCATAAATAATAACGTGATACGAAGTATAATCTGGTCTAAAATGATTATTCATCGTTGTTTCAGCATGTTTTACAGCAATATCATACAGCTTTTTATTGCCTCCGTTTTTAGAAGCCCAGAACAACAATTCTAAATTCATCATATTGTCTATGATTGTGTTATGCCCGCCCATTTTATTATGAGGCCACGACTGAATTGTTCCAACTTTCGGATTAAAAAGTGTTGCCAGCGTATCGGCTGTTCTTAGGATAATTTCTTTATATTCCGGGTTTTTAGTCAGTCTGTACCCGTTTCCGAAGCTGTTAAAAACCTGAAAACCTAAATCATGATCTGCAGCTTTACTAACTGATAAAGGCGTTAAAAACCGGGTAAATTTATCTGCTTCTTTTTCCCATTTTTTATCTTTTGTTGCTTCATATAAAAACCACAATTCTCCAGGCCAGAATCCGCTTGTCCAGTCTTTGTAACCAACAAATTTCCAGTCTTTACTGCCATTTGGAACTGTTCTTGGTGAAGTTCCGTCATCCGGAATTACTTTTAATGTTTTTGAAGCCTGTTCAGCGCAGTACTCAAGCTGTTTTTTAACATTAAAAGAATTGTTCTTTTGAGAATAACCCTGATTTCCCAGAAGCAATAAAGCCGTAATCAGAGTAAAAAATTTTGTATTCATTTGGTTATTTTTAGATAAATAGTTTTTTGAATTGATAAATTTATAAAATAAAGTAATCTTATTTAGTGTTTGTATTTTTCATTCCCTAAAAATGTATTTTATTTCACTCCTTTTTACAGATGAACCTTTCGTTTGTCATTCAGACGAAGGAGGAATGACAAACACAAATAAAAGATTTAGCATAAATTTGCTTTAACTAAAAACCAAAACTTTGAACAAATCCAGAATCCAGTATTTTATTTTATTTCTCTGTGTTATTTTTATTGGAATCCTTTCGAGAAAAAATTCATTTATTCCCTTGTGGGCTGGCGATTTTCTATATGCAGTTATGATTTATTGTCTGGTTCGCATATTTTTCCCTCTTAAAAAAGCTTTTCTAATAGTTTTATTCTCTTTATTAATTTGTTACGGAATCGAATTTTTACAACTTTATCAGGGTGAATGGATTATTGAACTTAGAAAAACACTTTTTGGAAGATATGTTTTAGGCCAGGGATTTTTATGGTCTGATATTTTGGCTTACACGTTAGGGATTACTTTTGCTTTTATTATTGAAAAAATAATTCTGAATCGTTTTAATCAAAAGTCTGTGTGATTTTTTCAATATTTAAACTGTTTGCCATTGCCATAAATATTTGATAATAAGCTCCTTTATTATCATACAATTCATCATGTGTTCCTTTTTCAACACATCTGCCCTTTTCTAAAACTATAATATTCGACGCATCTATAATTTGAGAAATGCTATGCGAAATAATAATTACAGTTCTGTCTTTTTTGATGGCATCGAGCGATTTTTTAATTTGTTCTGTAGCAATGGCGTCTAAACTGGCAGTTGGTTCATCTAAAAAGATTATCGGCGGATTTTTTAAAAACAATCTTGCAATAGCAATTCGCTGCTGCTGGCCGCCTGAAAGCAAATGAGCATCTGAATCGTAACCTTTTGGAAGCTGAATAATCTGTTCGTGAATATAAGCTTGTTTAGCTGCTTCAACAACTTCAGATTCTGACGCTTTTGGATTTCCGTATAAAATATTTTCAGCAATTGTACCTTTGAAAATATGGTTTTTCTGAAGCACTAATCCAATATTTTTGCGTAAAAAATCTGTACTGTAATCTGCCAGATCAATTCCGTCTAAAAAAATCTGGCCCGCTGAAGGCTGATAAAATTTATCAAGCAGATTAATTATCGTACTTTTTCCGGCGCCGCTTAACCCGACTAAAGCTGTCGTTTCATTAGGTTTTACGGTAAAATTAATATCGTAAAGTGCCTGAGTTCCGTTTGGATAAACAAAATCTACATTTTTTACTTCTATTAATCCCACTATTTTTTCCGGAATAAAATCTCCTGTAGTTTCGATTTCCTGTTCTGATTCCAGAATATCAAAAAAGCCTTCAGAATAAATTAAAGCATCGTTTACTTCATCATAAATCCTGTGCAGCTGCCTAATTGGCGACGAAACGTTGTTAAACAACATAACATGAAATAGTATGGCACCAATTGTCATTTGGTTATTTAAAACAAAATAAGCCGTCAAAATAATAATAATGACGACGCCAATCTGTTCAACAAAACTTTTGATACTTTCAAAAATAAAACTGGTTTTTCTGGTCTCGAGCTGATTTTCGGTCATTTCGTACTGAATCTTTTCATGACGATCTGCTTCTGTAGATTCGCGAACAAAGGATTTAATAACCGTTATAGACTCTATCAAACTGATGATTCCGTTGTTTTTGGTTTCACGATAATTGCGCATTCTTCTTCTAAATCCGCTTAGTTTTGCAGCTTGCAGCTGACTGATATAAAAATAAATCGGAATAATGCATAAACTCACTAAACCAACATAAACATTGGCATAAAACATAATTACTAATGCAACAAAAGCATTGGCAAACAAGGGCAGAATATCAATAAAGAAATTTTGAACAAGTCGGGTCAGACTGCTAATTCCGAGATCGATTCTTGTTTGAAGTTTTCCGCTTTCGTTTTCATCAGAAGTATAAAATTCCATTCGGTAGCTTAGAATTTTTTCTACAATGGTCTGAGAAATATCCCGTGTTATAAAAATGCGGAGTTTTTCGCCGTAAAATTTCTGTCCAAACTGCACTAATGAATTCACCAGCTCTTTAGAAAGCAGCACAAGACTGATAATGCCTAATAAATGAAATCCTTTTGACAACGGCTCGTGCGCAACCATTAAATTATTGATAGTATCGACAGTATATTTTAAAATTAAGGCATTTACCTGCGCTGCAAACGAACCTAAAAATGTAAGCAGCAATGTTGCAATTACCATTTTTCTGTACGGTTTTACAAACGGAAGTATTTTTTTGTAAAGAACTGATAATTGCATTTATTTTATTTTTAGGCTGTATATCAAATATAAGAATTCTAAATTTGTGTTTAAAATTAATCCTGTTCATCTAAATACAATTTTATGAAACTCGTTTTCGCTTCAAATAATCAAAATAAAATCAGAGAAATTCAAAGCATCCTTAACGGATCAATTCAATTGCTAAGTCTGGAAGATATTGGCTGTCATGAAGATATTCCTGAAACGGCAGACACAATTGAAGGCAATGCTATTTTGAAAGCCAATTATGTAACGGAGAATTACGGTTATGATTGTTTTGCCGATGATACCGGACTGGAAGTTGAAGCTTTAAAAGGAGAACCGGGAGTTTATTCTGCACGGTACGCAGGCGAACAAAAAAATGCAGATGATAATATGAATAAACTTTTGGAAGCTTTAAAAGACGAAGAAAACCGCAGTGCACAGTTCAAGACCGTTATTGCCTTAAACTTAGAAGGAAAACAACATCTTTTTACCGGTCTGGCAAAAGGAAAAATTACTTTTAATAAAACCGGAAATCATGGTTTTGGATACGATCCTGTTTTTCAGCCTGAAAATTATAAGGAAACTTTTGCTGAATTATCTGCAGAAATAAAAAATAAAATCAGTCATCGGGGAAAAGCAACTGAGCAACTTATTGATTTCCTGAATACAAGAAAATAATTGTTTAAAATACAACATTTTAGCGGGCAAAATTGATATTTCACGACGTATTTTTTTCTATTTCTTTATTAAATGATTTCACACTAAAGATAACTTTTTGAAAATCAAATCATAACAAATCCATAAATCTTAAAATTGCATTAGCATATCTGAATAATTAACAGTAATTTTGCACCCTATTTTAAAAACACATATGAATAAATTTGAACAATTAGGATTGAATGAATCGTTACTGAAGGCGATTTTAGATCTAGGATTTGAAAATCCGTCAGAGGTACAGGAAAAGGCGATTCCCCTATTATTGGAAAAAGACACGGATATGGTTGCGTTGGCTCAAACAGGGACAGGGAAAACGGCAGCTTTCGGTTTTCCGCTAATTCAAAAAATTGATGCCGACAACAGAAATACACAAGCATTAGTTTTATCGCCAACACGCGAGCTTTGTTTACAGATTACTAACGAACTTAAAAACTACTCAAAATACGAAAAAGGTATTAATGTGGTAGCAGTTTACGGCGGGGCTAGTATTACAGAGCAGGCAAGAGAAATAAAGAGAGGAGCACAAATTATTGTAGCTACTCCGGGAAGAATGCAAGACATGATTAACAGAGGTTTAGTAAACATTAAGAATATAGATTACTGTATTCTGGATGAGGCTGACGAAATGTTAAACATGGGATTTTATGATGATATCGTATCTATTTTATCAGATACTCCAGACGAAAAAAGCACATGGTTGTTCTCTGCAACAATGCCACAGGAAGTTGCAAGAATTGCAAAACAATTTATGAGTGACCCTGTTGAGATTACTGTTGGAACAAAAAACTCAGGTTCGTCTACAGTTTCTCACGAATTTTACTTGGTAAATGCGCGTGATCGTTATGAAGCCCTAAAACGTTTAGCTGATGCTAATCCGGACATTTTCTCTGTGGTTTTCTGTCGTACAAAAAGAGACACGCAAGCTATCGCTGAGAAATTAATTGAAGATGGATATAGCGCTGCTGCGTTACACGGAGATTTATCTCAGGCGCAGCGTGATGGTGTAATGAAATCTTTCCGTGGAAGACAAATCCAAATGCTTGTTGCAACTGATGTTGCTGCACGTGGTATTGACGTTGATAACGTAACACACGTTGTAAACTATCAATTACCTGATGAAATTGAAACTTACAACCACCGTTCTGGTCGTACTGGTAGAGCCGGAAAATTAGGAACTTCTATTGTAATCGTTACAAAAAGTGAGTTACGTAAAATTTCTTCTATCGAGAGAATTATTAAACAAAAATTCGAAGAAAAAACAATTCCATCAGGAATAGAAATCTGCGAAATTCAGTTATTGCACTTAGCCAATAAGATTAAAGATACTGAGGTTGACCACGAAATTGACAACTATTTACCAGCTATCAACAATGTTCTTGAAGATTTATCTAAAGAAGAATTGATTAAGAAAATGGTTTCTGTAGAGTTTAACCGTTTCATTACTTACTACAAAAAGAACAGAGATATTTCTACTCAATCTTCTGGAGAAAGACGTGAAAGAGGTGATTCTGAGCCAAGAGAATTCAACAATAACGGAGCAGTTCGTTACTTTGTAAACATCGGTTCAAGAGATAATTTTGACTGGATGTCTTTAAAAGATTATCTGAAAGAAACTTTAGACTTAGGTCGTGACGACGTTTTCAAAGTTGATGTTAAAGAAGGTTTCTCTTTCTTTAATACTGATCCTGAACATACTGATAAAGTAATGGATATTTTAAACAACGTTCAGTTAGAAGGACGTCGTATTAATGTTGAAATTTCTAAAAATGACGGAGGCGGAAGACGCGATCACAACAACCGTGGCGGCGGAAGAAGCTCTGGACCAAGAAGAGAAGGAAACTTTGCTCCAAGACGTGAAGGTTCTGGCGGAGGAAATGGATTTAGAAGCGACAGAAACGCTGCTCCAAGACGTGAAGGTTCTGGCGGAGGTTTTAGAAGCGACAGAAATTCTGCTCCAAGAGAAGGAGGTTTCAGAAGAAACGAAGGAAGTTCTGACAGAGCTCCAAGACGTTCTGAAAGCTTTGGTGATTCACCAAGACCTAGAAGACCAAGAAGAGATTAAGAATTTAATATCTTAAAATACAAAATCCCAAATTCCAGACATAATTGGAATTTGGGATTTTTTCTTATAGGCTAAAATCAGGCGTTCTATTAATAATTATATCATCTCAAACAACATAACTCAATCTTCTTTGTTCCTTTTTATTTAAATACTAAAAGCGGCACTGCTGCCTTTGTTAATTTTCTGATAATTATATTCGAAGACTGCGAAATATTTAATCTTGATTTACTACTTTTAGTGCTTTAAATCAGGATATGAAATATTTCGCAGTTTTCTTTTTTTTACTATTCTCTGCTGTAAGTTTTGCGCAAGATGCTGAATCAACAGCCCCGCAAAGAGTTTCAGGTTATATTATAAACGATGATAGTAAACAGCCTCTTCCAAACGTAAATATTATTAACACCAACAAAGTACGCGGTGCTAAATCTGATTCAAAAGGATATTTTGAAATTGACGTACAGCCTAATGACACCATACATTTCTCTCTTTTAGGATTTCAATCCTTAAGAATTAGAGTAACAAATGACTGGATTAAAAATAAAGTAACCCGAATTCAGCTTACTGAAAAAGCCATTGCACTTGAAGAAGTTGTTATTGCTCCCTTTAATTTAACAGGTTATCTCGAAATTGATTCTAAATTAATTCCAACAAAAGAAAACTACCGATACAGTATTTCCGGTCTTACACAAGGTTATGAAGCGGGAGAATACTCTCCAAATGCTTTCGGAAAAGTTTTGGGTTCTATTTTCAATCCTGCAGATATGCTTTATAATTTCTTTGGCAAAAACAGCAGGGAACTTAAAAAGCTTAAGGACATGAAGAAGGACGATACCATCAGGAATCTTTTAGAAACGAAATACGATCGCGAAACCATAGCAGTATTGTTAGGAATAAGCAAAGATGAAATTCCTGAAATCATGCATCGCTGCAACTACTCTGATGCTTTTATACAGAGTGCTAATGATTTACAAATCCTGGACGCGATAAGCGGTTGTTACGAACAATATAAGGTACTGAAACGTAATTAAATTTTCAGTCGCAGTCACAGTTTTCAGTAAACTGATAACTGTGACTGTAAACTGAGACTGTAAACTATTTTACCGGTATATTCGAAAGAATTTCCAATACAAATTTCCAATATTTTTGTGCAGATGAAATACTTGCTCTTTCATCTGGAGAATGCGCTCCGTGAATAGTTGGTCCAAAAGAAATCATATCCATCTCTGGATAATTTGTTCCTAAAATTCCACACTCTAATCCAGCGTGACAGGCTACCACTTTTGGCTGTTCGCCGTTTTGTTTTTCGTAAATATCTTTTAAAACCTCTAGTATTTCAGAGTTTACATTTGGTGTCCATCCCGGATAAGAACCGGAAAGTTCAACCTCGCATCCCACTAATTCAAAAGCAGAACGAAGAGAATTAGCCAAATCAAATTTTGAAGATTCTACAGAAGAACGCGTTAAACATCCTACCAGAATTTCTCCGTCTTTAACAACAACACAGGCAATATTATTTGAAGTTTCAACTAAATCAGCCATATCAGCACTCATTCTGTAAACTCCGTTTTGAGCAGCATAAATTGCTCTGATAATTCCTTCCTGAACGCCAAGATCCATTATTTTTTCAGGCAGGTCTGTTTTTATGATTTCGATGGATAAGTTTGGTTCTGTGGTTTTATATTCTGCTTTGATGTCAGAAATAATCTCCTGCATATCATATACATAAGCCTCATCAAACATCTGCGAAATAATCACTTTAGCAGTGCTTTCTCTGGGAATAGCATTTCTAAGACTTCCTCCGTTGATTTCTGCTATTTGTAAACCAAAATTTTCAAAACCATCAAATAATAAACGATTCATGATTTTGTTAGCATTTCCTAAACCTTTGTGAATATCCATTCCTGAATGTCCTCCGTTTAAGCCTTTTACAGTAATAACATATCCAACAGATCCCTCCGGAACTTCTTCTTCATTATAAGTTCTTGTTGCTGTTACATCAATTCCTCCGGCACATCCAATATCAATTTCATCATCTTCCTCAGTATCAAGATTCAATAAAATCTGACCTTGCAAAATTCCTCCTTTTAAGTTTAAAGCGCCGGTCATTCCTGTTTCTTCGTCAATTGTAAATAAAGCTTCGATTGCAGGATGGGGAATATCTTTACTTTCTAAAACAGCCATAATTGTTGCCACACCTAATCCATTATCTGCACCCAGCGTGGTACCGCGGGCGCGAACCCAGTCTCCATCAACATACATATCAATTCCCTGGGTATCAAAATCAAAAACCGTATCGGCATTTTTTTGGTGTACCATATCAAGATGACCCTGCATAACGATTGGTTTGCGATTTTCCATTCCCGGAGTTGCGGGTTTTCTAATAATTACATTTCGGATTTCGTCTTCGAAAGTCTCTAAACCTAAGCTGTTTCCAAAGTTTTTCATGAACTCGATTACACGTTCTTCTTTCTTAGAAGGGCGCGGAACAGCATTTAAATCTGCAAATTTGTTCCAAAGTGCTTTTGGTTCCAGATTTCTTATTTCCTGACTCATTATATTTTGTTTGAAGTTTAACAATTAAGAAGCTCAAAGTTACAAAGTTTAAAGCTTTTTTCGATGTAAATTTCATCAATTAGAAATAATCCTGTTGTATAAAATTGAATTTCATAAAAGCAACCTGTTTTTTAATCTCAATATTGTATTTATATTTACGTAACCAAAAATTATATTGTGAAATCAAAATACATTTTACCTCTTTTTCTTTTAGTTCAGATTATTTTTTACAAGATCCTGCCATTTTTTCCGGATTTTGTTGAGGGCTTTTACAGTAATAATGTATACGTTAGAATTTCCCATTTTTCCAGAGGTCTTCTAGGAAATCTTCCTTTTTCTTTTGGTGACTGCATGTATGCATTTTTAATACTATCAATAATTATCTGGTTTTGGAAAACACGAAAAACATGGAAAACAAACTGGAAAGACCATCTTTTAAAAATAACGGGTAAAATTTCTGTTTTTTATTTTCTGTTTCATCTGCTTTGGGCTTTTAATTATTATCGAAAACCTCTTTTCGAAAAAATGGAAATCAAAAGAGAATATACCGATGCTGATTTATTGACCTTTACAAAAAAATTGATTGTTAAAACCAATGAAATTCAGTTTAAAATCACAAAGAATAAAGATGAAAAAATTCGTTTTCCATATTCTCAGGAAGAAGTTTTTAAGATGAATTTAAATGGTTATGAAAATTTAGCCGGCGAACATTCTTATTTTAAATATGAAACATTAAGCGTTAAAAAATCATTATTCAGCATACCTTTAACTTATATGGGTTTTAGCGGCTATCTGAATCCTTTTACCAATGAAGCACAGGTAAATGATTTATTGCCCATGTATACTTTTCCGCTTACGGCTTCTCATGAAATGGCACATCAAATTGGTTTTGCCAGCGAAAATGAATGCAATTTTATTGGAGTTTTAGCATCGGTAAAAAATGATAATCTTTATTTTCAATATTCAGGATATAGTTTTGCTTTGCGTTATTGTCTCGGAATTTGGAAATTTAAAAATGAGAAAGTTTTTGATGTTTTAAAAAAACAAGTAAATCCCGGAATTTTAAAAAACTATCAGGAAAGTCAGGATTTCTGGATAAAATATGACACTTTTATTGATAAAGGTTTTCATTTTCTGTATGATAGTTTCTTAAAATCAAACAATCAGAAAGATGGTATGGAAAGTTACAGCAAGTTTATTGATTTGATGATTAATTATTACAGAAACAGGAATTTCTAATTATTAACCACAAATTAGCGGCAAAAAAATAGTATTCAACTGTAACAAAAATGATTTCAATACTACTAATACTTTTATGAGCGAAAATCTAGAACAGTCATTTGTTGCGCAGCTGCAGGCAAATCAGAATATAATCCACAAGATTTGTAGATTATATACTGCCGGCGAAGATGCCCATAAAGATTTGTTTCAGGAAATCACCATTCAGCTCTGGAAGGCTTATCCAAAATTTAGAGGCGACAGTAAATTCTCCACCTGGACCTACCGTGTTGCCCTAAATACAGCAATTACATTATACCGAAAAACCAAAAGAACGATATCTACCGTAGATTATGAAAGTCATCAGCATTTTGTAAAAGATGTTGATTACAACTATGAAGAGGAAGAACAGATTAAATTGATGTATAAAGCGGTTTACCAGCTTAATGACATCGAAAAAGCATTAGTTTTTATGTATTTAGAAGACAAAGATTATCAGGAAATAGCCGAAACCTTAGGAATCAGCGAAGTGAATGCGCGTGTGAAAATGAACAGGATTAAAGGGAAGCTTAAAAAAATATTAAATCCTTAAAAATTATTATGAAAGAACTGGATTTACTAAAAAAAGACTGGAAAAAGAACTCGGATTCTTTTGAACAAATTTCTGAAAAAGAAATCTATAAAATGATTCACAAAAAGTCATCTTCAATTGTGAAATGGATTTTGATTATCAGTATTTTGGAGATTTCGTTTTGGACTTTCTCAAACATATTTATTAATACAGACGATGTTTTAAGAAAAATAAATCATCCGGAAATTGTTATTACTCTTGAGTATTTAACATATTTGAATTACCTAGTAGGTTTAATTTTTGTATTTATATTTTATAAAAATTATACCACTATTTCTACCACTGTTGCTACTAAGTCGTTGATGAGTGCCATTTTAAGAACCCGAAAAACGGTTCAGTATTATGTTTGGTACAATTTAGGAATGATTGTAGTTACCTCTATTTTAAGCTTCTTTATTGCATTTGTCTACAATCCTGATATGGCATTTTTAAGAGAAAAACTGGCCATAAACGGAAAAGCTATGTTTACCACAATTGGAATTTTAATTCTGGTAATTCTAGGTTTCTTTGGATTGTTCTGGTGTTTTTACAGATTGCTTTACGGAACACTTTTACGCAGATTGTACGTTAATTATAAGGAGCTGAAGAAAATTGATTTTTAAGGTGCTAAGGTACTGAGGTTCTAAGGGACTAAGATTTTTCCAACTTGAAACCTGAAACCTGAAACAAAAAATCTAAAATCAGCAATCTAAAATAATCAATAATCCCATTGTCTCATTTTATTCAGTTCTTCCTGTGCTTTGATTTCTTCGGCTGGAATAACCTTTAAAAATGACGGATGCTGTTCGATCGCATATTCTACTTTTTCTACGATTTGATCGATTGTATCATTTTCATAATCAATTTCAAGTGGTTCTTTGATTATGAAAGATTGAAGGATATTTTTCTTTTTCATTCGAAGTCCTTTTTTGTCAAAAGAACGACGAAAACCATCAATTACAATAGGAATTACAACAGGTTTATGCTGTTTAATAATATGCGCAGTTCCCTTACGAACCGGTTTGAAAGATTTTGTAGTTCCCTGCGGAAAAGTAATCACCCAGCCATCTTCAAGGGCAATTCTGATATTTTCTGTATCGTTTGGATTTACGTCACGTTTTTCAGTTACGTCGACACCCTTCGACCTCCAGGTTCTTTCTACTGTAATAGCTCCAACGTAGGCTAAAATTCTCGGCAGTAATCCGGCCTGCATGGTTTCTTTTGCGGCAACATAATAAATATTCATTTTTGGCTGCCATAAATAACCAATGTTCTTAATGGTATCCTGACGTCCGCTTAAACTTGCGTTAAAGACATGAAACATCGCCACAACATCTGCAAAATAAGTTTGGTGATTGGAAATAAACAAAACATTTGTATCAGGAAGTGTTTTAATAATTTCAGATCCTTCAATCTGCAATTCATTAAAACCTCTATATCTTCTATGCGTCATGGCTCCCAAAATACGGATTAACCATTTCTTGATGAATAATATATGCCCAAAAGGATTTCGTTTAAACAATCCCATAACGTCGTTTTGTGTTTTTTCGGTTAAGTCGCAAACATACAAAAATTATTCTTTTAGCAACAGTACTATACAATTTACAAAATAAATACCTATATTAATGATTATCAAATTATTAAATAAAAGTTAATAAGTCTTTTGTGAAAAAACAATTTTTAAAACATCTCTAAGTTCGCTTAAAATCATTGCCGTTGCACCCCAAACAATATGATTTTGGATATTAAATGCCGGAACTAAAATATCATTTCCGTAAGAAGTTGACAATGTGGCTTCCATTATAATTTCATCATCTAAAAAGACGGATAATGGCAGTTCAATTATGGAGGCGACTTCACGAGCGTCTGGATAAAATGAAAGTTCTTCTTTTGCAATTCCTAAATACGGATGTACTAAAAAGTTACTCGGCGGAATATACATGGGTGAAAATTGCTTAATAATCTCAATCTTTTCGGGGCTCACTCCTATTTCTTCGTTAGTTTCACGCAAAGCAGTTTCCTGGTAATTCAGATCTGTAGTTTCATATTTTCCGCCTGGAAATGCAATCTGCGACGAATGAACTCCGTTGTAAGCATTTCGAACAATTAAGGTTAAATGTGTTTTTTCGTTTTTAGGATAAAACAACATCATTACAGCGGCAATTCTTGGATTTTTAGAATCGATATCTAAGTTTTTTAAAGCCTGAATACGTTCTTTTGGAGCCATTTTAATGTGTGACAATTCTGCCGGAAGCTCAACTGGAATTAAATTAGGAACATATTGCAAAAAATCTTGAAAATCCATATTCAAAGTTTATTTTTGTACTTTAAATTAAAATATAAATATACTCTAGAAAATGCGGTTCTACAAGTTTTCTAAAACAAAGCCATAAATAATGTACAGCAGAGAAGAATCACAAAGAATGAAAAGGGAATTTTGGGTAGCTTTTGCAGAAAAGTATCCCAGAAAATGGGTTCTTTATGATACCAAAATAAAGGATTTTTCTTTTAAATTTTATGTAGACAATAAAAAAGCTCAGGTTTTAATTGACATTGAACACCGAAGCGACGAAAAACGAAATGCTTATTTTGAAAAAATTGAAGCTTTAAAAAATATTCTGGAAGAAGAATTTATAAAAGATTTGGTTTTCGAAAAAAACTACACACTCGAAAGCGGTAAAACGATTAGCAGAATTTGGGTTGAAAAATCTGGAATTGGTTTTAGCAACCGCAATAACTGGGACGCTATTTTTGATTTTTTCAACGAAAATATGCATGCTCTTGAAATGTTTTATCTGGAGTATGATGAGTTTATTAAGGATATTGAAGTTTAAGCAAAAGTGGCTAAGGTTCTGAGATACTAAGTTTCCTTATATAACAAAACCCGACCAGTTTAAAAAACTTGTCGGGTTTTGTATTATGACTAAAATTTATTTTTACTTTTTAATGATCTTTTTGGTTGTTACACCAGAATATGAAAAGACTTTAATGAAATATACTCCAGAAGTAAATCTAGACATATCCACATCAATATTGTCTGCGCTTTGTATTTTAGCCGAATACAGTTCTTTTCCATTTGATGAATAAACTGCGACTTTTGTTGGTGCAACAGCATTTGAAAAAGATAAACTCATTTTTTCCTGTACCGGAACTGGAAATATCTGAACATTCGAGATTGATTTCTCAACAATTATTGGATCAAGTCCTAAGTTTCCTGATTTCTTTCCTAAATTAACTTTTGTAATAACAGATGAAACTCCATTCGATGGATTCTTTACGGTTCCAAATGCATACATATATTTTGTATCTGAATTTGTATTTGAATCTGATTGTGATTTTGATTTCTTTGATGCTCCTGAATTATCTGCAGGTTCTTCGGAAGCAACAAGATCATTAATCTGATCGATAGTAACTGGCATTGCAAAATTATTTACAAGTGTACCGTCCAAATTTATTGCAGTAACTCTTGAATCTCCTTCTGTAATGTAAAGTACTGAATCAATTTCTTCAATTTTTTTATAATCATGACTTTGCCCATAACCAATTTGGTATGTGCTTAAATTTTCATTAAATTGAAGATCCATTGCACCATTTGCTGATAACTTTACAATTTGGTTGGGAATTGATATTCCATTAAAAGCTGTAAACCAGCCAGCTGCAATAATTTCTCCAGAATTCAATACAACAATTTTTGCAATCCCTTCATTAGGTCCCTGTCCCAAGTTAAAACTAGTATCAATTGAAGTATCCAAATTAAACCTGATTAACTTTGGAGTATAACTTCCTGTAAAGCTATTTAAAATTGAATTACAAAGGATTTTACCATCCTGCATTGCAAAACTAATTCCGGTAACCCAATAATCTGGATTCGAATTTATGGTATAAACTGATTCCTGAATTCCATTTTCATTTAAAAGAAATAATCCCCATTGATCTGTTATTAAAATTTTGCCGCTTTCTAATACTTTAAACTGCTCTATTCTTAATAATTGACTATCTGCCTTATAATTAAAATTTTTAGCGATATTACCTTGATTATCAAGCTTTAAAAACAAATCTTTGGTACTAACAAAAATTGTTGAATTATCAATTATTTGAAACTGTCTAATATCTCCAAGATAATTTTTAAAAACGAAAGACTCATCTACAGTTCCTGTTTCGTCTAACATTCCTATTCCAAAAGTTTCGACATCATTAATTTTAATAAAATCTCCTTTAACAATTAGTTTTCCGTTAAAATAACCACCCGTTTCAAAACTACCTGCTCGATTTGGTTTTAAATTTGGTGAATCTATATTATTTCCATTCAAATCTGATGTTGACAAACCATATCTGTTTCCAGTATATTCAGAGTTGTTATAAAGAATTTTATTATCTATAAAATTTAAAACAAAATTATCAAATCCAAATTCATTCAATTTGATTTTATTAAACCCTTCATCCAGCGATCCATCAGAATTTAATCTTACAAGATAATTATTAGCAGAAACTCCATCATTAACTACTGTATCAATGTATAAAAAAGAGTCTTTTATACCCACAACAGAATTAGCATAATTATAATATTGACAAGAAAAACTAGTGTCAAATGAACCATCTGGATTTAATCTGGCCATATTGTATGTTGGGGTATTATCAACCATTTTTAAAAAATTACCGCCCACTAATAATTTACCATCATCCTGAATAGTTAGTGAGAAATCACGACCATTAGCTCCAACTCCCACATCAAAACTTGAATCGATTGAACCTTCGTTATTTAATTTTATAATGCTGTTTCTTGTTATTCCATCTACAACTGAAAACATACCGCTCACATAGATAGAATTGCCAAAAACTTTTACATCTGATACTTTTTTATCAAACGTGATATTATTGTTAAAACTGTTATCTAATGTCAGATCATTATTATATCGGTATAAATTACCGCTATCAACTGCCCAATGTCCTAAAGAAACAAGAATTTTGTCATCAGCTTGTATAGTTATTGAACTTACATCAATTAATGATGTGATTGATGTAATCACTTCACCATTCGAATTCAATTGAAAAATAGTAGATTGTTCGCCTGCACTTCCCCAAGGATTGTCAACATTAGCCAAAACTATAATGTTGCCATTGCTTTGCAGCTCGACTTTTTTAATTTTTAAGTTATTAGGATTTGTAAATAAAAAACTATTATCAAGAGTATAATCTGCATTTAATATGATAAGGTTGTTTACCGGTGAATTTCCATAAAATGCAATATCGCCTCCTAATAAAATTTTACCATCAGGAAGTTCTTTTATCTGGGTAATTTTTGCAGCTTTATAAGCGATAGGTTGTACAAAAGTGTCATCTACAGTCTGACCGTAAGATGATAAAAGTCCAATAAAAGTAAGTAATAATAAAGAGTAAAGTTTTTTCATTCGCAATGCGTGGATTAAATTAATTTGTTTTTGGGTAAAAATTATTTTAAAATAATTTGCATTTTTTTTGCTTTTCAAACGAAAAACAAGGCAAATACAAAGCTATTTTAACAAGTCAAATATAGCCTTTTTTGGATGCAAACTTTGAAACAATTATTAAATAATTAAAATAAAAAACCCGACATTTTGAACTTGTCGGGTCTATTAACTATAGAATTTTATTTAATAATTTACACCGTAAAAATATTATATACTATAATATGATCGTCGTAATTGATATAAAGCTGTTTGCGATTATCTTGTTTTTTACGTGTAATAATCGAGAGCTTACATTCTCTTCCATCATTATCTTTGCACATAAAAGAATACACAATATCGGTATCGTTTTCTTCTCTTTCGATGTAATCCAGAATACTAAAAAGCTGAATTTCCTGAGAATACACTACAATTCTGTGCTTGTCTGTATCTAAAACGACCGAAAGATTTACTAAATCCAGACTCGACCATTCTCCCCATTTTCCTCTTTCATTTTTTTCTAAAACGCTAAATCCTGAAGTTTTAAAATGATAAGACTGACTTTGAATCTGCTGCAATCCAAAACCCAGAAACAATAACAATATATAAGTGCGAATAGAATTCATAAAATATTTCTTGCAGACAATTAAAACTCAAATGTAGCCTTTTCTTGGCATGCATCCCTAAAATCAGACATCATTTCTTGAACAATTTGCTCTACAGGTAAAATTTCATGAATTAATCCGGCAATTTGACCAATTTCCAGTTCTCCTTCTTCAAGATCACCTTCAAACATTCCTTTTTTGGCCCTTGCTCTTCCTAAAAGTTCAACTAAATCTTCTTTGGAAGGACATTTTTCATACAAAGCCTGAACGTCATTATAAAACTTATTTTTAACCAGGCGAACCGGAGCTAATTCTTTCAAAGTCAACTGCGTATCTCCTTCTTTTATATTAACTATAGTTTCCTTAAAATTATTGTGCGCCGAAGATTCAATCGATGCCGCAAAACGACTTCCAACCTGAACACCATCTGCACCTAAAATCATTGCAGCCAGCATTCCTCTTCCGGTCGCAATTCCACCGGCAGCAATAATCGGAATTTGAATTTTTTCCTTTACCATGGGAATCAAAGTCAGCGTTGTTGTTTCATCGCGTCCGTTATGTCCGCCTGCTTCAAAACCTTCGGCCACAATGGCATCAACTCCCGCTTCTTGCGCTTTTAAGGCAAAAATACTGCTGCTTACCACATGCACGACTGTAATTCCTTTTTCTTTTAAAAATGAAGTCCATGTTTTAGGATTTCCTGCCGAAGTAAAAACGATTTTAACATCTTCTTCTACGACAATTTTCATAATCTCTTCAATATTTGGATATAACATCGGAATATTAACTCCAAAAGGTTTATTGGTCGCTTTTTTGCATTTTTGAATATGCTCCCTTAAAACATCCGGATACATAGATCCTGCTCCTATTAGTCCCAAACCGCCTGCATCACTTACTGCAGATGCCAATTTATAGCCGCTGTTCCAGATCATTCCTCCCTGAACGATGGGATATTTTATATTAAAAAGCTGTGTTATTCTGTTCATTAAAACTATTATTGTTTTATTAATTTTCCGGTTTTCTGCAAGCCTCCGGATTTAAAAGTATAAAAATAAAGTCCGCTTGTTAAGCTTTCTACAGAAAGAACCGGATTTTGGTTTGTAATTTCTTTTTCAATAACCTTTTGTCCTAAAATGGAATAAATGGAAACAGAAGCAGTTTCGTTATCAAATAAGAAAGAGATATTGGATTTAGCCGGATTTGGATAAACGGAGAAATCAAATAAAGACTGAAAAGTTTTTGTTCCCAAAGTTGAACCAAAATTCGGAATTCCAAAACCATAATTATTGTCAGGAGTTGTATATCGATCTGCAGACTGAATAATCATCTGCCTAATTTCAAGATTTGTTTTAGTTGGAAAAGCCTGCCAGAGACAAGCCACCATTCCTGCCATAATTGGGCAAGAAAAAGAAGTTCCGTTTGCCGTAGTAATAGTCCCTGAAGTATTGGACACAACTGCTGCAGCGCCCTGAGCCATTACATCCGGCTTTGTACGATTATCAAAACTTGGTCCAACAGAACTTGATCCAGCTTTAACTTTAGAAGCATTTACAGAACCAACAGTAAGAACTGAAATTCCGTCTGCAGGTGAACCAATATGATTTTCAGCCTGATTTCCCTCATTTCCGGCAGAAGCCAAAACAATTATTCCTTTACTAAAAGCTATTTCTGCTCCTCGTGTAATAAAATTGGTTGTTCCGTTCATTTCACTATAAGTATGACTGTAATTGGGATTGTCAAAAGCAAAATAACCTAACGAACTTGTAATAATATCTGCTCCAACTGCGTCTGCCTGCTCTGCTGCTTCAACCCAGTACGATTCTTCGACTGGATTTTCAGACGCATCATTTTCTGTTATAAACAAATAATAAGAAGCATCTGGTGCTGTACCAACCAGCGAATTTTCTTTATACCCGCCCATAGTAGATAAAACCAGAGTTCCATGGTCATCTCCGGAATAGAAATTTGTACTTCTGTTTACAAAATCATAACCGCCTAAAATCTTATTGCTATCTCGTAATCGCTGAAAAGGTTCTGCTGTATTGACGCCCGGAAAACCTGCGTCTAAAACCGCAATTATTTTTCCTGAGCCTGTATAATTCTGCTGATGCAAAACCTGCCCGTTGAGCATTTGGATTTGGTTTGCAGAAGTTCCATAGGCAAAATCTACTGCAATTTCCAGTTTCTTTTTTGTTTCTGATATTTTATTTTCGGATATTTTTTTTGAAGTACCGTTTAAAGCCTTATTAGCAAATACCACTTTATCAACAAACGAAAATGATTTTAGTGCATTGATATCGTTTTGTGCACCTCTAATATGCAGTGCGTTTAACCATTTAGACTGTGCCATTACGGTTATTCCGGTACTGCTTTTTATCTGGTCAATATAGGTTGTTTCCAATGGTGCATCAGCAGTGTTTAGCGCGATGTTTTGCGCCGTACGACGGTCTAATGATCTCTGGGAAAGAGTCTGCGACGGATTATTGAAAAAATCCTGAGCATTTGGTTTTCCTGTAAAATATACCCAGGCATCTTCCTGAGAAAACATTACAGTCGAAAACAATACTAAAAGAAAAGTAAAATTATATTTCATATCTATACTCTTTTAAAAGGAAAACCTTTGTAAAAAAGTATAAAGCTAAGAAATTACTCCCGAACCAACTAATTCATTTTCTAAATACCAGGCCACAAACTGACCTTCTGTAATGGCAGACTGTGGTTCTTCAAAAGAAACATACATTCCGTCTTCAAACTGGTGTAAAGTCGCTTTTTGCAAAGGCTGGCGGTAACGAATTCTGGCCATTACTTCCATTGTTTCGCCATTTTTTAAAGTTAAATCTTCGCGAATCCAATGCACTTCAGATTTTCCAACAAATAATGCTTTTTTAAACAATCCGGGATGACTGCTTGTTAGACCTGTATATATGGTGTTGGTTTCAACATCTGTAGCAATTACAAATAACGGATCTGTAGTTCCGCCAACATTCAAACCTTTTCTCTGCCCTACAGTAAAATAATGTGCTCCCTGATGATTGCCCATAAATTTCCCCATTTCAGGACGATAATTCAGCTTTTGAGATTCTGTTTTTAGTTGATTTTCTAAAGATGCATCTGCTGTTTTTTCAAAAGTATAAATAGAATCGTTTTTATCAATTTGGACAATTTTACCTTCTTTTGGCTGTAATTTTTGCTGTAAAAATTCCGGTAAACGAACTTTCCCGATAAAGCAAAGACCTTGAGAATCTTTCTTTTCGGCGGTAACTAATTCCATTTCAGCGGCAATTTCACGAACTTCAGGTTTCGTTAAAGCCCCGATTGGAAATAATGCTTTTGACAATTGTTCCTGCGATAACTGGCATAAAAAATAAGACTGATCTTTATTGACATCATTTCCGGCAATTAATTGATAAACCGTTTTTCCGTCAACCTCAATTTCACTTTTTTGGCAGTAATGTCCGGTAGCCACATAATCTGCACCAAGACTTAGAGCAATTTTCATGAAAACATCAAATTTGATTTCGCGGTTACAAAGCACGTCAGGATTTGGAGTTCGTCCTTTTTCGTATTCGTTGAACATATAATCAACGATTTTTTCTTTGTATTCTTCGCTTAAATCAACAGTTTGAAACGGTATTCCAAGTTTTTCAGCCACTAATAAAGCATCGTTACTATCCTCTAACCAAGGACATTCGTTAGAAATAGTAACCGAATCATCGTGCCAATTTTTCATAAAAAGGCCAATAACTTCGTATCCCTGCTGCTGCAGTAAATAAGCTGCAACACTAGAATCTACTCCACCAGAAAGACCAACAACTACACGTTTCATTTTAAAATATTTATATTTTTACAAGGGTGCAAAGGTAAGTCATATTTTAGAAAATCTAATTGGTTTTGATTAGTTTATATAATCCTGCAGTAGATAAAACTTATGATTTAAATACTTACTTTTAATATTCAATAAAATTGTCATGAAAAAATACCTTTACAGCTTATCTTTCTTTTTGATTTTTATGACTTTAAGTGCGCAGCGCTATTCTGCTTCACTGCCAGATTATGAAGCGTATAAAGCGTATAGAGGAAAGCCTTTATCAGATAAATTTTCAAATATCGAATCTGTAAAAGTGGTTTACGATTTGAGAAAACAAAAGATGTACTATTTCAACAGCACTTTAATTCCGCTGCATTACAATTTTGTAACCAATTATCTGCGCTATAATTATGATCTGGAAGTTTTTAATAATGAGAATTACAGCAATACACAAAAAGACAGGGATTTTTTACTGGGAAATCTAAATCACATCAAAGGAACAGATAAATGGATTTTTGAACTCGCCGCTTCAGACAGAATGCCGATTGAATTAATTGAGCGTTTTTTTAACTTAGTCAAAAAATCGACTTTTATTGGAGAAAACTTAAAATTTTATTTGAATAATCCCGATCAAATGGAATGGTTTCGATTGCAGCAATTCAAAATTCCCTGTGTAAAATCAGATTATATTTTTAATGAAATAAAATATCAGGAAGTGGTTTCCGGAAACAATATCGGCATTTTAAAGCAATACAAAATCAAGGATTTAGAAAAAATAAAACCAAATCCGGACGAAATTATAGTTCTGGACGGAACTCCGGATATTCTGCCAAATGTAAGAGGAATTATTGTAACAGAATTACAGACTCCTTTGAGTCATTTAATTCTTTTAGGAAAAAACAGAAAAATTCCTATTATGGCTTATACATTGGCATTAAAAGATGAAAACATACAAAAATTGCTTTGTAAAAAAGTAGAATTAAAAATACAGACTGATACATTTTTCATCAGCGAAAGCACTAAAAAAATAGTCCTGAAAACGAATTCTAAAAAGAAAAAATTAACAATTAATAGTAGTGTTTCTGATTTGGTGGATTTATCTAAAATCCCAAAAAAAGGTGTTGATTATATTGGGTCAAAAGCACAAAATATGGCGTATTTAATTGCGATTTCAAAAGACCTCAATTTTAAAACTCCGGAAGATGCGCATGCAATTCCGTTTTATTTTTATACCAGACATATTCAGAAAGAATCAATTGCGCCTCTTATAAAGGAACTTTTAGAATTTCCGAAAAAAGATTCAACAGTATGGATTACGAAGCAGTTAAAAAAAATTCGAGATGCCATAAAAAAAGAACCTGTTGATCCTGAATTAATTTCAAAACTTAATCTGGCTTTTAAAAATGCCCAATTCAAAAATTTCAGGTTCAGATCATCTACAAATGCAGAAGATTTAGATGATTTTAATGGCGCAGGATTGTACGATTCTAAAACCGGAATTTTAGGCGACAGCATTAAAACTTTTGAAAAAGCGATTAAACAAGTCTGGGCAAGTACCTGGAATGAGGCCTCTTATAACGAAAGAGAACTTTTTGGAATCGATCAGGAGCATATTGCCATGGGCGTTTTGGTTCATCGTTCTTTTCCGGATGAACTGGCCAATGGCGTAATCATTACTAAAAACATTTTTAGAGAAGATTTTCCCGGAATTACAGTCAACATACAAAAAGGAGAAAATTCGGTTGTAAAACCAGAAAAGGGAGAAATCTGCGAGCAGTTTGTCGCTTACCATTTAAATTCCGGAAATAATGATGACGATTTTGACGTAGATTACACTTCAAATTCCAATCTTAACGATAATGAACCTTTATTGTCCAGAAAAGAGATGAGTCGGCTTTTTGTCGTGAGCAAAAAAATTGAAGAGAAAATGTATCGTTATTGGAGAAAAAATCAGTTTCATCCTGTAGATATTGAATTTAAAATTGTAGGAGAAAATCGTGATTTATACATTAAGCAGGTCAGGCCTTTTAATGATTAATAAAAAACCAGCAAATCGATTTCATTAGAAACAGTATTGACTAAAACAATTTTAAAATCGAAATCCTTAATTTTTATTTTCTCCTGAACTGCCTTGCGAATGTTTCCATTTTCTAGAGAAAAATCATTTTCAAACGCAATTTTAACATTAACCGTATTAAGATATCTGGAAGCTTTTTTGTTTACGATAACCGAAGCTGCAACATAAAAACCAATAATGATAATTTGAAAAAACAACAGTATTTCAATTTTTTCAAAAGGATACATGATATCCAAAATTGAAAGCGTTATGGTCGCAAAAAGAAAAATAACAGCATTGACAGTAAACGATTGTGTCCTGAATCTCAAAATGGAAAAAATGGCAAATAAACCAAAACCAATTCCAACGCCAATTTCAATTTTTGTAAATAAATAGCAAAGCGAAAAAGTGCAGAGCCCAACAATAACCATTAACGGATTTATGGTTTCGTTGTCTTTTCTGTTTGAGAAAAAATACAAAATCAAAATCGAAAAAAACAATAATAAAAATCTTCCTGTAAGTTCGTTTAAACTCATTGATTTAAAGCTTTAGATCAATCAAATTTAAACAATTCGATAAAAAACCAGCAACGACTTTTCGAATTTATTTTGATTGAAAAAAGTCTGACGCGAATTGCAAGAATTTCGCGAATTATTTTTTTACTTATTTATATAAATACAAATCAGCATGAATTCGAGTAATTAGTGCAATTCGCGGCAAAAAAAATGTCCAGCTAGTGGACATAAATTTTATTACTGATTTTTAGGTTTTGAATCGGCTTTATAACTCGCTTTAGGATCACTCATATTTATTGTTTTGGTCAATTTTCCTTTCGTGTAAAACTGCCACATTCCGGCCTTTTTTCCGTTTACAAATTTTCCTTTAGAAGCTACAGCTCCATCAGCATCATAAAAAACAGCATCACCATTATATTCATTGTTTTTATATACAGATTCTTCCTGGATAGTTCCGTTTTGGCCTAATTTTTTATAATTGCCTTCTTTTAAACCATTTACATAAGTCATTTCTTCTGCTACTTTTGCATTTGGATAATAAACCGTTCTTATCCCGTGCAGTTTTCCGTTTTTATAATTTTCAGAAGTCATTAAAACTTTCGAAGCTTTGTGATAATATTTCCACTCGCCTTCTCTAACTTTTCCAACCTCTTTTCCTTCACTTACTATATTTTTATTCTGATCATAAAAAATGGTATAGGATGTTCCGTCATTTGCACTAAAATCACGGGTAGCGATTACATCGCCTTTTTTGGTATCGTCGAAAAATTTAAAAATTCCCGTTTCTTTTCCATGAATAAAAGTTCCTTCGTAACGCGGACGTTTTGATTCCTCATAAACTCCTTTCCAAACACCGTCTTTTTTTCCGTTAGAATCTAATTTATTAATTTCTGTTTGTGCACTTAAAAAGAAAACATTTAATAATGCCAGTCCAATTATTAGTCTTTTAAAAATCATATTTTATTTAATTTTAAAACTAAAACGAGAATTCGTTTCATAAATTATATTTGTTTTTCTCAAAGTTAAAACATTCCTGTCTTTTTCAAAAGGAAGTTATTTCGCTACATAAAAAAATCCCGACTAAATCGGGATTTTTATTATTTATTTCTTTTTATTTTGAGTTTTTTTAGCTGCTTCCTGTTGTTCCATTACCTCTTGAAGACGCTGCTGAAACTTGCTTGGCTTTTTAGGCTCTTTTAATTTATTTTCCTGAATCTGAGCGTGGATTTTTTCGCTGTCTACAATGTAGTTCTTAATCACGAACATGATTCCAATAGTAATTAAGTTCGAAATAAAGTTATACAAACTCAAACCTGCACCATAACTATTAAAGAAAATTAACATCATTAATGGTGAAACATAAATCATGATCTTCATCATTTTTGCCATATCCGGCATACCTTCCTGCTGAGGCGCAGCCATTTGCTGATCTCCGGAAGTCATTTTCATATAGAAGAAAATTGCAATAGCAGCCAAAATTGGAAACAAACTAATGTGATCTCCATATAATGGAATATGGAAAGGTAATTTTACAACTGAGTCAAAAGATGATAAATCGTCTGCCCAAAGGAAACCTTTTTGTCTTAATTCAAAAGCTGCAGGGAAAAACTGAAACGAAGCGTACATAAAAGGAAGCTGAATCAATGCCGGAATACATCCTGCCATTGGGTTTACTCCTGCTTTATTATACAGTTTCATCGTTTCCTGCTGTTTTTTCATTGGATCTTTTTTGTATTTTTCTCCCAACTCATTAATATCAGGTCTTAAAACTTTCATTTTAGCCTGAGACAGGAATGACTTATATGTAATTGGCGACATCGCCAATTTGATGATAATCGTGAAAATAATGATCGCAATTCCTAAAGACAATCCAATAGTTGAACTCAGGAATCCGAATAACGGAACGAAAATTAATTTATTAATCCATCCAAATATTCCCCATCCTAACGGAATGATTTTCTGGAATTCCTTATCATACGACTTTAGTACTTTATAATCTGCAGGACCAAAGTACATGCTCATTTTATAATCGATTTCACCATTAGTAAAAGCTAAAGGAATTGTTGCTTTAAACTGTTTAGTAAATACGGTATCGATTTTTTCATCCTTAACTAAATTCTCAGAAACTAAATCAGCTTTTTCAAAAGGAGTGTTTGTTTGAAGGATCGTAGCAAAAAAGTGCTGCTTAAAAGCGATATATTTAACTTGGTCCGGTGTTTCTTCTTTATGCTCTCCCTGACCTACATAACTTTCTTTTCCGTCTGCGTAGTTATAGTAAATTTCTGCATAACGATTCTCGTAAGAAACGCTTTTTTCATTTCTGTATGTTTTTAAATCCCACTGTAAACTCAAAGGTTTAGCCGAATTTAAAACTTTATTCAAACCTTGAGAACGAATATCAAAACCAATTAAATAATCATTTGGTTTTAATACATATTTGTATTCTAAAAATTCGTTTGCACCTGCTTTTAAACGCATTGTTAAAACCTGATCTGCACCAACTTTTTCCAATGTTGGTTCAAAATATAAATCTTTAGAATTTAATGTTCTGTTATCTGTAGTAAGAAGCTGTAAATTTAAGTTTGAATTATTGTTTTTGATTAACTCAACTAACTCTCCCGAACCTTTTCTAAATTTTTCGAATTCTTTTAAAGTTGCTTCAACAATATAACCACCTTTATTAGCAATTTTAAGTTTTACTTTTTCGTTTTCGATAGTTGTAAAAGAATCTTTTGCAGAAGGAAGTGCAGCAGAATATGCAAAACCACCTAAAGTTTTTTGTAATTGTGCTAATTGAACTGTATCACCCGGCGTTACGGCAGTAACTGGTGCAGCAGTAGTTTTAGTTTTATCAGCTTTTGCCTGAGCTTCTTGTTTAGCTACTAATTCTTTCTTGGCTTTTTCAGCAGCAATTTCTTTCTCAGAAGGTTGATTTTGATAAAAAATCCAAATCAAAATTCCGAATATCAATACAAAACCAATGATTGAATTAAGGTCTAATTTTTTTTCTTCCATTATTTATTTAAAAAAGTTATTCTTCGAAGTCTATTAGTTATGAGTTGAACTCAAAAGTTACAGTTTCCGGAATATTAATTATTATTTTTTATGTGCATTGACTGCAGCGGCAACAAAATTCACAAAAATCGGGTGCGGATTTGCAACTGTACTTTTGTATTCAGGGTGATATTGAACCCCAATAAAGAATGGGTGGTTTTCAAGTTCCACAATTTCTACCAATCCTGTATCCGGATTTACTCCAGAAGCTTTTAAACCAGCTTTCTGCAATTCATCTGCATATTTATTGTTATACTCATAACGATGGCGGTGACGCTCTGAAATAGTAGTCTCACCATAAATTCTATGTGCAAGAGTATTAGGTTTAATATCACATTTCCAGGCTCCAAGACGCATTGTACCACCTTTATCCGTAATATTTTTTTGCTCTTCCATTAAATTTACAACCGGATGAGGCGTATTTTCATTCATCTCTGTAGAATTCGCATCAGCATAGCCTAAAATATTTCTTGAATATTCGATAACAGACATCTGCATTCCTAAACAAATTCCGAAAAACGGAATATTATTTTCACGCACAAAACGAACTGCTTCGATTTTTCCTTCAATACCTCTTTCTCCAAATCCGGGAGCCACTACAACACCGTCAAGAGTTCCTAATTTCTCTTCTACATTATCTCCATTGATATGTTCTGAGTGAATTGAAATTACATTCACTTTTGTTTCATTTGCAGCTCCTGCATGAATAAACGCCTCTAAAATAGACTTGTAACAATCCTGCATTTCTACATATTTACCAACTAAACCAATATTTACGGTTTGTTTTGGATTTTTTAACCTGCGTAAAAAAGTATTCCAGTTCTTTAAATCCGGAGATGCTTTTTTAGGCAAATCTAATTTTTTCAAAGCCACAACATCTAATCCTTCTTCAAGCATTAAATTTGGAACTTCATATATTGTCGAAGCATCGATTGACTGAATAACTGCTTCTTTTTTAACATTACAAAACAAAGCTAGTTTTTGACGTAATTCCTGAGACAATTCATGCTCTGTTCTACAAACCAAAATATCTGCTTTTATACCGCTTTCCATCAGCGTTTTTACAGAGTGCTGAGTTGGTTTTGTTTTTAATTCACCTGCTGCAGCCAAAAATGGAACTAAAGTTAAATGAATAACAATTCCATTATTTTCTCCCAATTCCCAAACTAACTGACGAACAGATTCTATATAAGGTAATGATTCAATATCACCAACAGTTCCTCCAATTTCAGTAATTACAATATCATAATCGCCGGATTTACCCAGCAATTGCATTCTGTCTTTGATTTCGTTTGTAATATGAGGAACAACCTGAACCGTTTTTCCTAAAAATTCACCTCTTCTTTCTTTTTCAATAACCGAAAGATAAACTCTTCCTGTAGTAACGTTATTCGCCTGAGAAGTTGGAACGTTAAGGAAACGCTCGTAGTGGCCTAAATCTAAATCTGTTTCAGCACCATCATCTGTTACATAACATTCTCCGTGCTCGTAAGGATTCAATGTTCCGGGATCCACATTAATATACGGATCAAATTTTTGAATAGTTGTACGGTATCCTCTTCCTTGTAACAATTTTGCTAAAGATGCTGCAATGATCCCTTTTCCTAATGAAGAAGTCACACCGCCTGTAACAAAAATATATTTTGTTTGATTCATTCTGTTGTTGTTTGTAAGTAGTTGTGTAAAAAACTTGGCAAAAGTACAAATTTAATTAGACAATTTGCTAATTAGAAAATTAGAAAATGTGTCAATTTAAAAATTTAAGAAATAGATAAGTGTTAAGCAGAAAACAATGAATTAAATTCACTTTAAAACAATATTTAAAAGCTATCTCTCTAAAATATTATCTAATTTTCTAATTTTCCTATTATCTAATTACGTTAAGGTTTTGGATACTGCTTTTTTATATTACGAATTAACTCTTCCAGCCCATTTAATTTTAATTCATAAATAAGCTGTAACTGCTGCCCCAATTCTCCTTTCGGAAATCCTTTATTTTGATACCAAACCACATAATATTCAGGTAGATCGATTAAAAAACGGCCTTCGTATTTCCCGAAAGGCATTTTGGTGTGGGCTAATTTTATGAGTAGTTTTTTGTCTTGTTCCATTTTTTTTTAAAGAAAAAAGAAGCAAGAAGAAAGAACATTGATTCCTTCCCTTGCTTCTTTTGCAAAGCTATTATTATTTTTTCTCTTTTGCCGCAGATTAAAAAAAGATTTCCACAGATTATTTTAAAAAAATCATTTTAATCCGTGCAATCTATGGCTAAATTAAGTTCCAGCAAAAAACTTAGAACCTTAGCATCTCAGCAACTTAATAATGCCATCTCACAAACGCTTCCATAGCTGCATAAGTTGCCAAACCTAACTGCTGGTATAAAGCTGCCGTTTCTCGGTTTCTATCTTCGGCTCTCTGCCAGAACTCCCTTGCATCGGTGCCCTGAAAAACAACGCCGTCTTTTTGCGACTGGTGTTTGAAGATTCCGTGGCGTTTGGCCAAA
>NZ_LMJB01000005.1:774228-1307598 GCF_001429765.1 Flavobacterium sp. Root901 | reverse complement strand
CAATTTCCCTCCCAGTATATCAATGAACTTTCCGTGTTTTGCGGGGTGCAAATGTAAAAAGCATTTTCAAATCTCGCAAGCTTTTTTGAATCTTTTTTTAGAAAATTTCTTTCCCTTTCCAATTCCAAACCTGCCAGTATTTTCGATGAACATTTCGCTGTTGCGGGTGCAAAAGTACCACCTTTATTTACATTTCCAACTATTTATTTTACATTTTTTCCATCTTTTTTGATTTTATTTCTTAACTCCCTGATAACACAATTTTTACAGCACAAACTTTTTTTACCATTTGTCAGGTTTTTCTGCACTGCATTGTACTTTTGATAGTTTGCCGCGCTTTTTCCGCACCGTTTTTATCAGGTTTTCATTCCCTGAGGCCCTTTTCTAAACAAATAAACCGTTTTGAAAACTCATTTTTATCGCTTTGTTATCC
Organism: Flavobacterium sp. Root901; assembly: GCF_001429765.1. Classification (GTDB taxonomy): domain Bacteria; phylum Bacteroidota; class Bacteroidia; order Flavobacteriales; family Flavobacteriaceae; genus Flavobacterium. The sequence continues at coordinate 1,307,165 of NZ_LMJB01000005.1, read as the reverse complement.
AAAAAACTCTTAAAAACAACTCCACTAGCCCCGATAGAAGCGGAAATCCTTTTATTTTGGGGTTCAAAATAAAAGATTGGAGCGGATAGCGGGAAAAAGCTCCTTATTATTGGCTTTGAATTCCGCTCAGCCTCACAAAACTTTTACTCTTATTATAATGGTGAATACACCTCGTATAAGACGTACTGCAGTGCGTCTCTACCCAAAATCAGGTTTGAGTAAATTCTATACATATATATGTATAAAAATAAACCCGACAGGTTTTAGAAACTGTCGGGTTGTATATATTATTATTCTATGAAATCAATCAAAGCGAATTGCTTTTACGGGAGAGATTTTTGTTATTATATAAGAAGGAATTAATAATACGAGGAAACATACTGTTATGGTAAGCAAATTTAATAGCAGTATATAAACCCAATTTAAATATACCGGTGCCTGGTTTACATAGTAGTTTTCCGGATTAAGATGAATTATTCCGAATTGCTGCTGAATTAAGAGTAATGAGATCCCAATTAAATTTCCCCAAAATAATCCGCGAACGATTAGGTAGAAGGCATTATACAAAAAAACTTTGCGGACTGTCCAGTTGTTTGCACCTACTGCTTTTAAAATCCCAATCATTTGCGTTCGTTCTAAAATAAGAACCAGCAAGGCAACTACCATATTAATTGTCGCCACCAGAATCATTATCCCTAAAATAACTACAATATTAAAATCGAAGAGCTGCAGCCAGTCAAAAATATAACTATACTTTTCTGTGATTGTTTTTGTATCGAGATTTGATGAGATTTTTTCGTAAACCTGATTTCCAGTTTCTTTAATGGTAGTAAAGTCTTTTACAAAAACCTCAAAAGCACCAACCTGATCCGGGCTCCATTTGTTGATTCGCTGAATATGGCGAATATCACCTATTATATAGGTAGCATCAAAATCCTGAAATCCGGAACTAAAAATTCCTGCAATTTTAAATCGTCGGCTGTTTGGGAGTTTTCCTTGTTCATCTTTTATAAAAAAGGTATTAAAACTGTCTCCTAATTTTAAATTTAGTCGGTCTGCGAGAAATCTTGATATAATTACATCTTCGTTTAGCGCGTTTGAAAAATCAGGCAGTTTACCTTCAACTAAATATTCTTTTATATTATTCCAGTTATAATCTGCTCCTACTCCTTTGAAAACAATTCCCTCAAAAGCATTTTCTGTCCTAATTATTCCGGCTTTACTCGCTACTGCCTGTATATGGCTTACTTCTGGAACCGATTTAAAATTGGGATAAAAATCTTGTTTCTTTGAAATTGGAATTAAAGTTATGTCTGAATTATTATTATCATAATTTGAAATAATAATTTGTCCGTTGAAAGCAGAAACTTTTTCGCGTATTTTTTGCTGCAGACCAATTCCTGTCGCAACAGAAACCATCATCATAATTATACCAATGGCAATTGCAGAAATAGCAATTTTAATAATTGGCGCCGAAATACTGCTTTTATTATTTTTTGCAGTGATGAGTCGTTTTGCTATAAAGTATTCTAAATTCAATTTATGTCTTCTATTTTGATTTATATTTCAGATGATCAAAAATACATTTAAAAAAGCGAAATGTATAATTCTAAAGCAACAATACAATCTTAAAGATTACAGCGGCAATTTCTTTTTCATTTCTTCTACTATATTATAAGCAGCCGGGCAAATTGCAACATTTTTTAAAGTTAAATCGGCAATTTGATGAAACTTTTTGCGATCTGTATGAGGAAACTCTCTGCAGGCTTTTGGCCTTACATCATAAATCAAACAATAATTTTCGCTGTCCAAAAAAGTACAAGGAACACGTTTCAGGACATAATCCTTATCTTCATCGATGCGCAGGTACTGATCAATAAACTGCTGTGGTTTTTGTCTAAACGATTTCGAAATCCTTTCAATATCTGCCAAAGTAAATAAAGGCCCGGTTGTTTTGCAGCAATTGGCACATTTTAAACAATCCGTTTTTTTAAATTCCGCATCATGCAAATCCTGCATTACATAATCTAAATTCTTAGGCTGTTTCTTTTTCAGCTTATCAAAATACTTTTTGTTTTCGATATGCTTATCTTTGGCTAACTTATTTAAGTTATTTAAAATTTGTTTCAAGTTTAATTTTTAAAGTTGATCTGCAAAATTAAACAACTTTAAACTTGAAACCTTAAACTTTGAACTAAATTACAATGAAAGATCTTTTTGGGAAAGCGATGTATGATTTCCAAACTAATAATTCACCGGAAGATATTATTACCGAAACTTCTATTTCTGAAGAAGATGAAATGAGTATTGAGTACTTATTTCGTTCTTATGAAGAAATGCCAAAAATTGAACAGAAAGCTTTACAATTAGCTTCAGGGAAAACTTTAGATGTTGGCTGCGGAGCCGGAAGTCATAGTTTGTCATTACAAAATGATCGAAATTTAGATGTAATTGCTATTGACATTTCTGAAAAAGCCATTGAAACTTGTAAATTACGCGGATTGAAAAATGCCGTAGTTCAAAATATATTAGAATTTGAAGGAGAAAAATTTGACACAATTCTTTTATTGATGAACGGAACGGGTATTTTTGGAAAATTGCAAAACTGCAACACCTATTTATCAAAATTAAAATCTCTTTTGAATCCGAATGGGCAAATTTTAATCGACAGTTCAGATATCATTTATATGTTTGATGAAGATGAAGATGGCGGAAAATGGATACCGTCTGAAACAGAATATTATGGAGAACTCACGTTTTCTATATCCTATAAGGGAGAAAAAGAAGAAACTTTTGACTGGCTTTATCTCGATTATAATACACTGCAAAATGCCGCAATTGCAAACGGATTAAAATGTGAACTTATTATGGAAGGTGAACACTATGATTATTTAGCCCGACTTTCAATTTAACCTAATATAAAAAATATGGAAAATTTAGATATAGAGAAATTAAAATATCCAACAGGGAAATTTATTGCTCCTAATGAATATTCATCTGATTATATCTTAGGCAAAATTGAAGAAATTGCTTCTTTTCCCGAAAGATTAAAAACTGAAACAATAGATTTAAATGATGAACAATTAGATACTGAATACCGTCCTGACGGCTGGACAATCAGACAAGTAATTCATCATTGTGCCGAAAGCCACATGAATTGTTACATAAGATTAAAATGGGCTTTGACAGAAAATAATCCGATTATAAAACCATATGATGAAAAATTGTGGTCTGAATTGCCTGATAGTTTAAAAATGCCGATTTTACCAACTTTAAGTTTATTGGAAGGATTACATTTCAGATTATCTTATATAATGAAAAATTTGTCTGAGAATGATTTAGAAAGATCATTTATACATCCTGAAAATAATTCTGAGTATAAAATTAAACACATAATTGGCATGTATGCCTGGCACGGAAATCATCATTTAGCACATATCACAAATTTGAAAGAATACAAAAACTGGAAATAACCTATTGTATACTTTTTACACAATGTGTATTTATTACATAAAAAACTCTCCATGTTGGAGAGTTTTTTTATGGCTTATGGAATATTTAAGTACTTGTGTGTTTGAAGAGAAACTCTCCATTTTGGATTATTCATAACATAATCAACAATTAAAGGAGTCATTTCTTCTTTTTTACTCCATTCCGGCTGAAGAAACAAGATCGCGTTATCATTAACTAATTCTGCCTGTTCTTCTGCAAAAATAAAATCATGCTTATTGTAAATAATGACTTTTAATTCGTGTGCATTATCATAAACGTCTTGTGTTGGAAGTTTATTTTTCTTTGGAGAAAGGCAGATCCAATCCCAGCTTCCCGATAATGGATATGCACCAGAAGTTTCAATATGAACTTTTAAGTTTTTGCTTTTCAACTGCTGTGTCAGCAAAGTCATATCCCATGTAAGCGGTTCGCCGCCGGTAACTACAACCGTATTGGCATAACTCGAAGCATTATTTACAATTACATCGATATTAGTCGGCGGATGCAATTCTGCATTCCAGCTCTCTTTCACATCGCACCAATGACATCCAACATCACATCCTCCAATCCTAATGAAGTAAGCGGCAGTTCCGGTATGAAAACCCTCACCCTGAATGGTATAAAATTCTTCCATCAAAGGCAGCATTGCCCCTTTATTTACTTCTAATTGTATTTCTTTTGGTAACATTATTTTAATTTAATGTGCAAAGATAGTCAATTAATTACGGAACAAAAAAACCGATAGTTCAAAGCGAACTATCGGTTAAATATAATTAGTTTAAAACTATATTATTTTAAAGCTTTCACAGATTGTGCAGCATAAGTATTTGCAGGATCTAAAACTAAAGATTTATTGAAATATTCAATTGCTTTTGCTTTATCAGTATTTGCATAACTTGCTCCGATACTATTGTAAGCTTCTACAATTTTCTTCACTGTTGCAGGTTTTGCTAACTCTTCAGCACCTTTTGCAGTAATTTTAGCTACATACTCTTCGTAGTTTTTGATAATCAAATCATCTTTCTCTAACAAGTTGTTGATTCTTCCTTTGTATAAGTAAGCTTCATCATAAGTTGGAGAAGCAACTAAAATTCTGTCAAAAGCAGCATCTGCTTTAGCTAACTCAGCAGCATCTGCAGCTCCACCAGTTTTATTAGCATTAGCATAATAAACTGAAATACCATAATAAACATTGTCGTCAAGGTAATTTTTAGAATCTTTATTGTTTGCACCAAATTCGAAAATTGCAGCTGCCTGAGCAAATTGCTTTTTACCAAACAAAGCTTTACCTAAGTCATTAAGTTCTTCTACTACTAAAGGCTCTAATTCAATTGCTTTTTTGATATCTGCAAGACCTGCATTAAAAGCAGTTGCTTCTACAGCACCATCAGCACCAGTTCCCTTTTTGATTTTAGCTAAACCTAAATATAAATAATCTCTTCCGATTACTTTATTTGTTGGAGTTTTGATATAGTCTTCAATAGATTTGATAGCTACATCAACATTCCCGTTTTCGTAAGCTGCATAACCTAAATATCTGAAAATTCTAGGATTTACTTTATCTTCAGCAATCATTTTGTTTGCTACAGTTTCTAAGCTTTTGTAATCTTTTACTAAAATCAAGAAATCTGCGTGACGCATTTTAGAATCTAAAGAGTAATCTGTTAAACTCAAATATTTCTCATAGTTCGTAATTGCATTTTGCAAGTTTACTTTAGCTGTTGAAGGTTTATTTCTTCCCCATTTGTAATAAGTCTCCGCTAATTCTCTGTAAACAGGACCATAGTTTGGATTCAAAGCAATAACTTCATTAAAAGATTTGATAGCTTCATCATAAGATTTTGCACCTTTTAATAAAACACCTAACTGCATTTTAGCTCTTAAAAGAGTTGGATCTGCAGTAAAAGCATCACGGTAAGCCTTGTAAGCATCATTCTGATTGTTAGCTCCATAATACGCATCACCAATTGTTAAAAGTGCATTTGCATTTTGAGGCTCAATTGCCAAAGCTTTTTTCAAACTTGCAATTGCGTTTGTATAATCAGGATTTACAGAGTTCATGTAAGCTTTTCCAATGTAAATAAATTCATCTACATCTTTACGCTTGATATCTTTTGTAGCTAATGCAAAATTAGCTTGTGCTGCTGCAGCATTTTTATTATCAAGATCAATTTGACCTAATCCAATATAGTTTAAGTTTTTCTTATCAGATGCTTCAATTCCGTTTAAATAATAAATTTTCGCAGAATCTACTACACTTTGATTTAAATAAATGTTACCTAACACAAAATTAGCTTCTCCATCTGAAGGCTTAGCTTTAATAATTGATTTAAGTAATGATTTTGCTTTTTGAAACTGTTCAGCATCAATTGCCTTTTTTGCTTCTTTGATATCTTGCGCGTTTGCAACAGAAGCTGTAGCAACCATGGCAAGACTAAAAATTTTAAATTTATTCATCTTTATAGTCATTAATTTATTCGTTATCTTTTAAAATTTCATTTCTAATCTGAAGTTTTCTTCCCGGAGTTTTTATAGGAAGTAATCCAGACTTTAAAACTATTCGCTGTCCGATATCACCGGCAATAAATGAACCAAAGCCCATTCCCAAACCAGTATAACCCTGACAATTAATTATAAACAAATCACGTGCCAAAGGATATTTAACCTCGGCAAGATCATTTTGTGTAGGGCTGTAATATTTTGTATCGTTTAACCCTTTTACACTTAAAACATTTATTTTCTTTACAATCTCAGCCATACTTGGCGATGGTTGTGACAACCAATTTACACCAACAACACCAATCATTCCGTCATTTTCTGAAACGAATTTAATCACTTCATCATTTGTTTTAAAAGAGAACACACCTTGTGTAGGCAGGTCTTTTACTTTTGCCAGTTCCTTCATGTAGCGAACTGTACTTGAATTGGGATTATCAAAAACAAGACCTTTGATTCCTGTACCGGGCTTGCCCTGAATAAAATCAACTACCGTTTTCAACGCAATTAACGTATCATTATTGCTTTTATTTGAAATTAATGCAATTGCATCTGTAGCGAAAGGGGTTACACGCGGAACAATTTTACTTTTCTCGAATCTGCTTATTTCTTCTTGAGTTAATTTTCTTGTAGTAACCGCTACTTTAGCTTTTTTATTTAATAGATCGTTTATAACTTCAGCTTCTGATTTAGGCGTAATTGAAATTTTAGCATCGTAATAAGTTCCCTCAAAAACCGCTACCTGGTCTTCTACAATTGGTTTTACAGTTTCATCAACTGTAATATTTAAAGAACCTTTTAGAATTGTTTCTTTGTCAGATTGATTCTTGCTTTTTTGGTTACACATTGCAAACAAAAAAACAAAAACAATCAAACCTAAAAACCTACTATTTTTTAGCATAATTATTCTGTATTTGAATTTATTAATCTTAAAAAACGTATTGCCGAATAAACAATCAGCAATCCGCCGAAAGCATATCTGTATTTTGGTTCCATATCCAGGGGAAGCTTTTCCCAAAACATAATCATTAAACCAAGTACAAGATATATTAAAAAAAACAGTATTCCTAAAACAAGAAGAAATCGCTCTTTGAGCGATTTCTTCTGAATATTATTAAGCATATCTTTTAACATTATTCTGCAGATTGAATAGTAATAGGTAAAGAGTAAAGTACTCTCACTTTTTTACCATTTTGCTCGCCGGGAGTCCATTTTGGACATTTTTTAAGAACACGAATTGCTTCTGCTCCTGTACCGTAACCGATATCCCTTAAAACTTTAATGTCGGTTAATGAACCGTCTTTTTCAACTACAAAAGTAACGTAAACTTTACCTTTTAGACCTTCTTCTTCCGGAGTCTTGTAATTATTTCCTACGAATTTGTAGAATTTATCCATTCCTCCAGGGAAATCAGGTTTTACTTCGATACCAGCTGTATTATATACACTGTTATCTTCTTCTACTACCTGAGAAACCGGTCCTGTACCTACTGGCTCATCAACAGTTAAAACTGCATCCGGATCTCCTTTGATAGTTTCATTACCTACTTTCTTATCTTTCAAATCCTCAATTTTTGGAGGATCTTCAGTAACTTCATTTGCTTTAGCAACCACGGGCTTCACAAACTTCACCTGATCCACTTTTGGTGGCGGTGGCGGTGGTGGTGGTTGGTTTGGCTTAATTTCCTCTTTTTTAGGAGGTAATTTTACTGTCGCAATCTTGATATCTTTATTCACATCTTCTTCAGTAGAATCTGGAAGAAAGCTTGCGATAAGAGGAGCTGCTACAGCAAAGCTAAAGATAACCGAACCTATGATAAGTGCTTTTACCGTAGTTTTTCCGTTCGATTTTCTTAACTCATATGCACCATATATCTTATTACGACCTTCGAATACGATATCAAGCCACTGATTTTTAATTATATCTAATTTCATTTTTCTTGATTATTAGGATGTTAAAACAAAATTACTCTTGTTTTTTATCGATCAATTTTGTTTCCTCAGGAGTAAACTCAGGAACGATTGCATAAGTCTCAACTCCAGTAATCGCCATTTCATCTAATATATCAACTAAATTTCTATAAGTTGATTTTTTAGTTGGTTTAATAATAACGATGATTCCGTTTTTAGGTTTTCCTTTAGCTGTAGAATATTCTAAGACAGATTTCTTTCTTTTAAGAACTTCTCTACGGATTCCATCTTTACCATATGCGATATCTTTTGGCCCAGCTATTGGGGTCTCTAATAATCCCATATAGTAAACAATTTTATTGTTTTCGCCTAACATCAGTGTCATTGTACGATTCTCATCTACCTTTACAGGTGGAGTATCGTCTTTAGGATCTTTATCTGGCAGAGACAAATCCATCGATTGAGGTTTTGACAACGAAGTAGTTAACATAAAGAACGTGATCAATAAGAATGCCAAATCCACCATTGCCGTTAAATCGACTTTCGAATTCTGCTTTTTACTTCTTACTTTACCACCTTTACCACCACCGCCGTCGCCGGTATTTAATTCAGCCATTTTAGTGTATCTTTTTTAATTAAAAGTCTTTTCCTCTCATACCAGTAACTAAGTTAAAGGAATTGATTTTTTGATCTTGTAAAATATCCATAATCTTTTTGATTTGTGGATATTGTTCTTTAGCATCTCCTTTAATTGCAATCTGCAATTCTTTATCATCAAGGTCAATTGCAGCTCTTCTTGAAACCAAAAGCCAGTCTTTTAATTGATTATCTAAAGAATCGATTGGAATTCCAGGTTGATCCGCTTTAACTCTGTCAGCAGATTTCATATCGATGATTTGCTTTAAATTTGTAACGGATACACCGAAGTCATCCATTAACGCAAATTTAGTTTTATCATCTTCTGAAAAAGTTACACCGTATTTTGAGCCCATTCCTTCAAGAGTTCTTTTACGAATCTCTCTACCTTTAATGTCAAAAAACACTTTGCTTTTCCCGTCTTGTCCTTTACCTATTGTAATAATTGCCAAATCAGAATCTGGTAATTTACTTTGAACAGTCGATGAAGGCATATCTACAGGAAGTGCCTCTGGCACCTTAGCAGTAGCGGTCAAGATAAAGAACGTAAGCAAAAGGAACGCAACATCACACATGGCAGTCATATCTGTCGATGTTGACTTCTTTTTCATTTTTATTTTAGCCATTATCTTTTATTTTATTTTGATATAATTAATTGGTAATTATATATATCAAAAATTAATTATTGTTTTAAACTTCCTCTGAATCTTCTGTAAGTATTCACGATTGTAGTACCAGCCTCATCGATAGAGTAAGTTAAATCGTCAATTTTAGCAGTAAAGAAGTTGTAAGAAACGATTGCTAAAATAGAAGTAGAGATACCTGTTGCAGTGTTGATAAGTGCTTCAGAGATACCTGTTGCAAGAGCAGCCTGGTCTGGAGTTCCAGCAGAAGCTAACGCACCAAACGCTTTAATCATACCAGATACAGTTCCTAATAATCCTCCTAATGTACCTAAAGATACTAAAGTAGAGATGATAGTCATGTTTTTCTCTAACATTGGCATTTCTAATGAAGTTGCCTCTTCAATTTCTTTGTGGATTACTTCTGAAGCTTCTTCGCTGTTGAATCCTTCTTTTTTAACGTCTTGGTATTTAATTAAAGCAGATTTAATTGCGTTTGCAACTGAACCTTGTTGTTTGTCACATGAAGCGATAGCAGCCTCGATGTTTCCTTCTTTAATACTTCCTTGAACGCTCTTCATGAATTTGTCTAAGTTAGTTTTACCAGCAGCTTTACCAATAACGATAAATCTTTCAATAGAAAAAACAACAACCATTAAAAACATACCTAATAATACTGGTACAATAAATCCTCCTTTATAAACTTGTCCTAATGTATTGATTGGATGTCCAGTTTCAGGGTTACCTCCTTCGAAGTTAGAAGCATCTCCCATGATTACTTTCCAAATAAACACCCCAACCAAAATACACGCTGCGATAATGATTCCTGTAATCATCCCTCCTCCATTTGAAGTGCTTTCTTTTTTAACTTTAACGTTTGCCATTTTTTTAAATTTTAATAGTTTTAAATAATTTTTATTTTTTAGTTATATTTAACTTGTAGGGTAGCAAATTTATACGTTTAGTTTAAATAAAAAAACTTTTTTTAATTTTATTGAAGGAAATTTAACGTCAAATTAAAAAATATCTCATTAATTTGTCAGCGTCATTTTTATGATAAAACAAAAAAAAAGGCGAATAATAAAAAAATTACAACGTTTTAGTAAATATTCAAACATTCCTTTGAAATCTTCTTAAAAAGCTGAGAATTTATTTTTTATGTCCAATTCAATCAAAAAAAGCATTTTCCTACTAAAAAAAAGATAGTTAAATTGTTAAAAAACCAAACAAAACCCTTATAATCATCTAAATTACAAATAAAAACATGAATAAAAAAGAAAATTTCATTCAGGAGATAAACAGCGGTTATTCGGCTAAGGGCGATTCAATCATTCTTGGCGGCGCAATTTTAGATGGTGAAGCAATAGCTGAGGCTCACGTCAAAATTCCATTAAAAACATTAAACCGCCACGGCCTTATTGCAGGAGCAACCGGAACCGGAAAAACGAAGACAATTCAGGTTTTTTCTGAACAGTTATCCAATGCCGGAATTCCGGTTTTAATGATGGATATTAAAGGTGATTTTAGCGGAATTGCAAAAGAAGGAAAAGAAGAAGGTTTTATTACAGAACGCCATGCAAAAATAAACATACCTTATAGTGTATCTGCATTTCCGGTTGAGTTAATGTCTTTATCAAAACAAAATGGAGTTCGTCTGCGTGCCACAGTTTCGGAATTTGGGCCGGTTCTATTCTCCAGGATATTAGACTTAAATGATACACAGGCCGGTGTTGTTGCTGTTATTTTTAAATATTGTGATGACAAGCAAATGCCTTTGTTAGATTTAAAAGACATTAAAAAAGTTATTAATTATATTACCGAAGAAGGCAAAGAGGAAATTGCAGCAAGTTATGGTAAGATATCAACTGCAACTACAGGAACCATTCTTCGAAAAATAATCGAATTAGAACAACAGGGCGGCGATTTGTTTTTTGGCGAATTATCTTTTGAAACGGATGATTTAATGCGAATTGACGAAAACGGAAAAGGATACGTAAACATCATCCGCCTGACGGATATTCAGGATAAACCAAAATTATTCTCAACTTTTATGTTGAGTCTTTTAGCTGAAATTTATCAAAAAATGCCCGAGAAAGGAGATGCTGAACAACCTGAGCTGGTTATTTTTATTGATGAAGCGCATTTAATTTTTAATGAAGCCAGCAAAGCGTTATTAGAACAAATTGAAACTATTGTAAAATTGATTCGTTCTAAAGGTGTTGGGGTTTATTTTGTGACGCAAAATCCGATGGATGTTCCGAGTGGTGTTCTGGCGCAATTAGGTTTAAAGATTCAGCATGCACTTAGAGCTTTTACAGCAAATGATCGTCAGGCGATTAAAAAAACTGCCGATAATTATCCAACTTCTGAATATTATAAAACAGACGAATTACTGACCAGTTTAGGAATTGGAGAAGCTCTGGTTACCGCTCTGAATGAAAAAGGTGTTCCAACGCCGCTTGTGGCAACGATGATGCGCGCTCCGCAAAGCCGTATGGATATTTTATCGCCTTCAGAAATTGATGAAATAAACGGTAAATCGAAATTGGTTAAAAAATATGCTGAAGAAATTGACCGTGAAAGTGCTTTTGAAATCCTAAACAAAAAAATAGCTGACGCGAACGAAGCCGCAGCTCAGCGAGAAGAAGAAGCACCAGCAAAATCTTCAAAATCAGAACCAAGCACTACAGAAGTAGTTACAAAATCAGTTATAAAAGTTGTAACAAGTGCTACTTTTATAAGAGGAGTTTTTGGCGTTTTATCAAAATTCTTAAAAAAGTAGTAAAATAATTAAACCACATAAATGATAAGTTCATTTAAATGGTTTGCAATTATAAACCCGACAGATTTTTGAAACTTGTCGGGTTTTATATTTATTTATTTTTTTGAAGCAGTTCCAGAATTTTATTTTCAACTTCTGGTGAGTTCCAGATATTTTCGATGTTATCCAGTTTTAAAACTTCTTCCATAATTCCGTTTTGGAAATCACCAATTGCCAAAGCTTCGGCATAAGGACGGTCGCTAAAAGTAACGCGGCTGTAAAGCGGAATCCATTTATCTGGATGTTTGTCTGAAAAGATTTTTTCTATTTTCTTTTGCAATAAGAATTTTTCATCAGCCGTTTTGGTACTCATTTCCATGAAATTTCGGTATGAAAGTTCAGCAATTGCGTCGGCATTTGGTTTACGGGAAATTTGATATTCAGTAAAGATTTTTTTCCAGTCATCTCCAAATTTTTCCATCATTTCGTTCAAAACCGTAATATCTTCAAAACCAGCATTCATTCCTTGTCCGTAAAATGGCACTATAGCATGGCAGGCATCTCCAATCAAAGCAATTTTGTCCTCAAAAGTCCACGGAAAACATTTCATGGTTACCAAAGTACTTGTTGGGTTTTTAAAGAAATCATTTGCCAGCTCCGGAATCACTTCAATAGAATCAGGAAAGTTTTTCTCAAAGAAATTCTCGACCATTTTACGATCTGTGAGCGATTCAAAAGAATTATCGCCTTCAAAAGGCATAAATAAGGTACAGGTAAAACTTCCATCTAAATTAGGAAGTGCAATTAACATATACTCGCCTCTTGGCCAAATATGAAAAGAATTTTTATCTAATTTATGTGTTCCGTCCGCATTTGCCGGGATGTTCAATTCCTTGTAACCCATATTTAAAAATTCCTGCGAATAATTAAACATGCTCTGGCGCTGCATCCTGTGACGGATTCTCGAAAAAGCGCCATCGGCACCAAAAACCATATCATATTTTCTTTCTTCCCACTCGCCTCTTTCGCTTTCGCCAATATGCAAAGTAGCATCACTCAGCGTTACATCCCAGATTTTTTGCTCAAAATGAAACTCGACTCCGGCATTTTCGGCCAAATCAATCATTTTTCGATTTAACTTTCCTCTGGAAATCGAATAAATCGATTCGCCTTCCTGTCCGTAATTCTGAAAATTGAGTTTACCAACTAAATGAATAGCGCGTTTGTCCATCGGAATTGCGATTTCCCGAACTGCATCTCCTACTCCAACACCATCAAGTGCTTTCCAGCCGCGGTTGGACATTGCCAGATTAATAGAACGTCCGGAAAAATTTATTTTTCGAATATCAGGGCTGCGATCATAAACATGAACTGTGTGACCTGCTTTTTTAAGATAAATTGCCAACAGCGATCCTACAAGTCCAGAACCTACAACAGCAATTTTTAGAGAAGTTTGCATCGGGGAAAATCTAATATATAAGATCGTAAAAATAAGTAATAATTGAACATAAGCTCTAAAATAAACCAATTATTTACCATTAGAATCTTTAAAGTAAAGGGAAAGTTTGATTTAAAAATTCAGGTTCTGAATATTTACTAAAATCATTTTGTAACAAATTGTTATTTTATTTGATTTATTTAAAAAATTAAACAACTAATTTCGCTTTAAGTTTTATTCATCAAAAGAAAAATTCATGAACAGCGAAATATTACAATCAGACATAACTTTAGAAAATGAAAAAGTGCTTTTGCTTCCCTTTGAAAGTCCAAGAAATATTGAACTTAAAGAAATTATTTTTGATGACGAAATCTGGAAATACATGGGAATGTATGTGAGAAACGAAGAGGATTTCGAAAATTACATTCAAAATACTTTACAACAAAAAGCCGCCGGAATTTGTTATCCGTTCCTTATAATTGACAAAGCGACAAACAAAGCTGCCGGAAGTACTCGTTATGGTTATTTGAATCATGCGAGTCAGAAATGCGAAATTGGCTGGACCTGGTACGGAAAAGATTTTCAGGGAACTGGTTTAAACAAAGCCTGTAAATATGAATTATTGAATTTTGGTTTTGAAAATATTCAATTTAGAAGAATACAATTCAGCGCAGATCTTGAAAACTTAAGATCGCAAAAAGCAATTGAAAACCTGGGCGCTTTAAAAGAAGGTTTATTTCGAAATAATTATATCGATTCTGAAGGAAACAGCAAAGATGATGTTTATTATAGTATTATTGCGGAAGAATGGCAGAATACTAAGCGGGATTATTTTGGGGAGTTTGTTAAATAATATCGTATTAGAAAAAATCTTATTTTAGTCTGTAAATTTCTACGACAGGAATTACTTAGACAAAAAATAGAAAATGAACCTCTACTCAGAACATTATGTCAGTCAAAAAACGGAAAGGTTCGTTAATAAAATTTGGTGTCTGGATAACAGCATCGGCGAAAGCCTGATCGAAAATAAACTCGTTTTACCAAACGGCTGTTTTAATCTTGCTATTGTAAATGGGATTGCCATCGAAGTTCATACGAGTAAAAACAAATACGAAATGAACAAGGGAATTTACTTTTGTTCGCAAATGACCAATAAAGTTTTAGTTAATATTCAGCCGAAAACTAAAGTTACTATTATTCAGCTTCATGTATGGACGCTTTCGATGTTTCCTCAATATGATTTAAGCAATTTTACAGATTCGATTCTTAAAATTAATCCAGAAGAATTACCTTTTAAAATTCAAATCGATTCTGAGGTTGAATCTTTATTAAAGATCTTAAATGATTATTTTGAAGAGTTAAGTACTTTACATTCAAACAAAAATACAATCGAAAAAATCTGCGAAATCATTAAAAATAAAGATTCAGCAATTTCGGTTTCAGAAATCAGTTCCGAATTAAAATCTTCTCAGCGGCTGCTTCAGATAAAATTTAAAATTGCGACCGGACTTACCATCAAAAAATACATTCAGATTTTAAAATTCAGAAAATCTGTCGATCAAATGGTGAATGCTGATTTAGAAAAACTGAAATTAACTGATATTGCGATATATAACAAATATTTTGATCAGTCGCATTTTATTAAAAAATTTAAAGATGTGACGAAAGCAACACCAAAAATGTTCGATCCCGATTCTTATTTTCTTTCTCAAAAAAGATAAATTTTCGCTTTTATACTATTTTCCAGATTTTGATTGACGTATTATTGCAGAATCATTAATCATCAATCAATCACAATGAAAATCAATCACACTTTTTTTCAATTAAAAGCTTTTTTAATTGGAATGTTACTCTTTCATATCCAATTTGGATTTTCTCAGGAAATTAAAAATTCCGCTTTGTACAAAACCATTTTATCAAAAGACAGCCTGCTTTTTAACATTGGCTTTAATACCTGCGATGTAAAACAATTTGAGAATCTTTATACGGAAGATTTTGAATTTTATCACGACAAAGACAGTATTTCTGACAAAGCAAGATTTTTAAAAACGTTTACCAGCGGCATCTGCTCTCCCGACAGAAAATACAATTATCGCCGAGAACTAATTGACGGAAGTACTGAAATTTATCCCTTATATAAAAATGGTGTTTTATACGGCGCCATACAAATGGGAACGCATAGGTTTTATGAAAGTTCTGCAGGTAATACGGAACAAGCCGGAAGTTTTGCCAAATTCACGCATTTATGGCTTTTAAAAAACAAAGACTGGAAGTTGGCGCGATCGCTTAGTTACAATCACCAAATGACCAGTTCTACGGCAGGAAAATCAAATCTTTTTGATAACGGTCCGGAAACGGAAAAATGGCTGAAAGAAAATAAAATTCCGGCTTTAGGAATCGGCATTATTGCAGATGGCAAATTAAAACAAGTAAAGGTTTTTGGCGAGCTGAAACCCGGAGTTACTGCGCCATACAACACTATTTGGAATGTCGCTTCACTAACAAAACCGATAACTGCCATTACAACCCTCAAATTAGTAAGTTCAGGAAAATGGGATTTGGATGAACCGCTTTATAAATACTGGACAGATCCAGATATTGCGCAGGATCCTTATTTAAAACTGCTGACAACCAGAATTGTTTTAAGTCACCAGACTGGTTTTCCGAATTGGAGAGATTTTAATGAATCTAAAAAATTAGATTTTAAATTTAAACCCGGAACGAAATATCAATATTCCGGCGAAGGTTTTGAATATCTGCGAAAAGCATTGGAGAAAAAATTCCACAAAACGTTAGATCAACTGGCATCAGAATTGGTTTTTGAGCCTTTGAAAATGACAGATACGCAATTCATCTGGAACGATAAAACCGATATTTCGAGATATGCTATTAATTACGACAATAAAGGAAATGCTTATGAACCAACGAAAAACAAAACTGTAAATGCTGCTGACGATCTTTTAACCACAATTGAAGATTACAGCAAATTTTTATGCAGTGTTTTAAACAGCGATGGTTTGAGCAAAAAAGTATTTGATGAGATGAAGGCACATCAGGTTACTACTAAAAAAGATAAGTATTTTGGTCTTGGTTTTGAAATTTACGATTTAGGAAACGGAAATTATGCTTTATCGCACGGCGGCGCAGATAAAGGCGTTCAGACCATTTTTATTTTACTGCCAAAAACAAAACAAGGTCTGGTAATTTTTACTAATGTAGACGACGGTTATAAAATATACGAGAACATCGTTGTGCATTATCTTGGAGCAGATGGCCAAAAAATAGTTGATATCGAAACAAAATAATTGAATCTTAAAATACAATTATGATACCGATGATCAATACTTTAGTACTTTTCATGTTGTTTTTAAGCAGACAAGCCTCCGGAAAAACAAATAGTGAAAATGCGGGAATGGAACTTTTAAAAGATGAAATTATTGCAATGGATAACCTTCTCTTTGATTTTGCTTTTAATCAATGCGATGCCGCGCTTTTCAAAAAAATAATCAGTGATGATATTGAATTTTATGACGATCGTTATGGATTAAATATTGCCAATGGAGATAAAATTAAAGCCATAGTCGAAAAATATTCAAGACCGGAAAAACTGGTCAGGAAGTTAAATTCCTGCACGATTGATAAGTTAGGAGATTTTGGTGCGGTGCAGGTAGGCGAACATACATTTTACAATAATGATATTCCGCAGGGAACCGGAAAATTTATTCATATATGGGAAAGAAAAGGTAACGAATGGAAATTGAAACGAATTGTTAGTTATGAACATAAACCTTTTTAAAAGGTTTTTTGTCTGTATCCAATTTCTTTTTTATTTAGAAATGAAAAAAAATTGATGACTTGTGAAACCAAACTGGAAATGAATCGTCTAACATTTTAAGACATAAATTTTATTCAGATAAAAAATCGTAATTTCGATCAACTTATTGAATTTCAGTTTATAAAAAGTTTCAATCATCAATCAAAAAAGAATCATTTCGTTAACCTAACCCATAACAATCATTATGAAAAAATCAATCAAACTCATAGGGCTGTGCATCCTGTTACAGCTTTTTGCACTAAATATTTTTGCGCAGGACAAAGCAAAAAAAATCGAAGATCTTTTGGCCAAATACAACGAATACGGACAATTTAACGGATCTGCCTTAGTGGCTGAAAATGGAAAAATAATCTATAAAAAGGGTTTTGGCCTGGCAAATATGGAGTGGAATATTCCAAACCAGACTGATACAAAATTCAGACTTGGGTCTATAAGCAAACAATTTACAGCCTTATTAATCGTAAAACTGGCTGAAGAAGGAAAAATAAAACTAAATGTTCCGATTACAACTTATTTACCAGATTATCCAAAGGAAACCGGCGATCAAATCACCATTCATAATTTATTAACGCATACATCCGGAATTCCGAATTATACAAATGCGCCAAACTTTCTGAAAGAGAAAAGCCGTAATCCTTATACACCAGAGGAATTTATAAAAACGTTTAATAAACTTCCACTTGATTTTAAACCGGGCGAAAAGTTCAATTACAGTAATTCCGGTTACTTTTTACTAGGCTATATTATTGAGAAAATTTCAGGTAAAACATACGAGCAGTATTTACAGGAAGTTATTTTGACACCTCTGAAAATGAGAAATACAGGTTACGATCATTTTGAAGTAATATTAAAAAACAGAGCTGCAGGTTACGAAAGAGAAGGCAAAAAAATTACTAATGCTCCTTTTCTCGACATGAGCATTCCGTATGCGGCGGGTTCTTTATATTCTACTGTTGAAGATTTATATCTTTGGGACCAGGCGCTTTATACGAATAAACTTCTTTCAGAAAAATCGATGGAATCCTTATTTAAGCCATATATAAAAGCCTGGGATAGCTCTTATGGATACGGATGGTTCATAAGAGAAGCTGACAATGGTGATAAAGGTAAATTGACAATTATTGAACATGGCGGCGGTATCAACGGATTTAATACCAATATTGCCCGAGTTCCTGCTGATAAAAATTTAATTGTTTTATTGAACAATACCGGCGGAACAGTTTTAGGTGAAATGACTGCTGCAATTGGTGCCATTTTATACAATCAGCCATACAATCAGCCTAAAAAATCTTTGGCATTGGAGCTTTTAGATGTTTTTTCAGAAAAAGGAACCGCTGCCGGATTGGAAACTTATAAAAAATTAAAAAACGATCCGACTTTCGGCATTAAAGAAGACGATATGAACCGTGTTGGTTATCAATTATTGCAGACAGGAAAAAAGAAAGAAGCAATCGAAGTTTTTAAAATTAATGTGGAAACTTTCCCAAAATCAGGAAATGTTTATGATAGTTTAGGCGAAGCGTATCTAGCCGATGGTGATAAAAAACAGGCCATTCTAAATTATTCTAAATCAGTTGAACTGGATCCTTCAAATGCGGGCGGCAAAAAAGTATTAGACGAACTTCTTTCCAAAAATAAAGCGAAATAATATTTCGTAAATTCTTTAAAATTATCTCCGATAAAACAGATTTTTAACCTGGATTATCGGAGTTTTTTGTTATAACTTGTAACATTCAAATTTGATGATTTCTCATAAAATATAGTATTTTAGCCGTACCCAAAACAACTAAAATAACCTATGAAAAATCTAAAAAAGCACTTTTTTATGGCTTTGCTGGTATGTCTTTTTATTCCGGCTATTTCTAATTCTCAAACCAGTTTTCCGACTCCGAAAATGCCTTCGCAGCAAAATAAAATTATAATAGATAAAATTGTCGAAGCCGCGCACTACAAAAACTATGTAATTGATTTTTGCTTATCTAAAATAAACGAAACATCGGCAAAAGAAGGCTGGAACGAACAAAAAGCCATGGAAATTACAGAAAGTATCAACTACAAGAATTTTAGAGATGCGATTTACAATTTGTTTGTTGTTTATGACGAAGTTGAACTGGAGACTTTATTAAAAGCATACGAGAAAGATACGGCTTATCAAACACAAAATATTATGACAACCAGCAAAGTGCTTACCAATAACCTTAACATTTTTGCAAATGATATTGTTAAGGGAAAGTATATTGCTAAATAAAGCGGCTAAGATTCTAAGAACTAAGGCTCTAAGTTTTTTTTTAAAAGTTTCAACATCTTTGTCAAAGTTTAAAACTTTGACAAAGATTCGCAACCTGAAAACTGAAACTTAAAAACAACCTACTTTTTCGGTTTCAAAACCAATTTCGTAGAAGTCTTTATAATTTCGTCTTTGTTCAGTTTCATTTTTCTGAATTTTCCGGCGTTGTACATTTCGGCCTGATCGCTGTAGTGTTTGCTGAAAGGATTTCCGGATTGTCCTGTTGGAAGAATACTCCAGCTGTTTTCAATGTCTGAAAAATCTACAATTCTTCTGGTCGAAGGACCGCCTTTTACATAATACTTTCCTTCATCAGTTAAACCGAAAAATAAATTATTAATTACTTCATTTGAACCAGGCGAAGCAAAAGGCCCAACATTGAATAAACCACGAAGTGCAGCTACTTTTCCTAATGGATGCTCGTGTTCAACCGTATGTACTTGCCCCCATTTCCAGTCAGAAATTGTATTTCCTAACTGTTCTTTAAGAGCTGAAACAGCTTCATGAAAGGATTTTGAAACAATCTCTTTTCTGGTTTCCTTTATATTTTTGGTTTTGATATTATCCCACCAAACCGAATTTTCATTCTTAACCTGATTCGCAATAACTTGTTTTCCAACAGAAATCCCTAAAAACAAATTAAAATTATCTTCGCCCATTTCGTCTTCAAAAGTGTTTTTTAAATACAGGTAAACCCATTTGTTATAAATGGTTGGCGCGACATCCTCAAGGTTTGTTGTTCCTTTCCATGATTTTAAAACTTTAATCGCCTCTTTTTCTTCTGCAGAAGCAGAATTAAGATCCGTATTTGAAATTAAATTTTTAACCGTTTCAACAGCAACTACCGAAGTATTGTCGTAAATCATTTTACTAATTGCTTCTTTATCCCAATCAGATTTTGCATCCATTAGATTCGAAATTCTTTTTGCACGGTCTTCCGGAAGATAATATCCCGGATATAAAAAACCATCAACTGCCTCCGGCTGATTATTAGCAGAATAAACATATCCCCATTTTGGATTTTCAGCCGATGGATTTTTAGAAAAATCTAAATATTCTGTAATATCATCTTTTCCACCTGAACCGTCTAAAATTAAATGCGTATTTACACCTTTGTTATGTTTATACAATTTTCCTGTTGCCCACCAGCCCACATTTCCTTTGGCATCGCCATACATTACATTTAATCCCGGAGCAGCAATTAAACTTGCAGCTTTTTTAAAATCCTCTTTACTTTTAGAATGAGAAAGACCATAAGCCGCATCTAAAATTTGAATTGGCTGCCGGGTATAAGTCCACATCATTGCAATTGGATGTTTACGATCTAATCTCTCCAGCAAATCATTCATAACAGGTCCGTGACGGGTTGTTTTTATGGTTAAAACAACATCTGAAGTATCTTTTACTTTAATGGTTTTTTTTCTGATTTCGTACTTTGCAAAACCTGTTGGTGTTTGATATTGACTGGAATCTCCGGTTTTATTTTTTTCCTGATAAAAATCAATGTCATCATTTTCAAACATCGTTAAACCATAGGCATAATCCCGATTATGTGCTAATAACGGAAACGGAGTTCCTGCGAGATAACAGCCGTACAATTCATGTTCCGGAGTTACGATATGCGCTTCATACCAGGTTGCCGGCTGCGAAAATCCGATATGCGGATCATTTGCAAAAATTACTTTTCCGCTTTTTGTTTTATGTGGTCCCGCAACCCAGCTGTTACTTCCTATAAATGGCGGAATTGGCGATTTGTCCAGCAATGCCGTTATTGATTTTGAAACCGCGGTATAATCCTCAATATTTTCCTTGGAGCTTTTAAGCTGCGTAGTGTTAAATTCGCCTTCAATTCCTAAATCTTTCAAATAAGCGGCTCCGAATTTATTACGGATATCGGTTAGTAAAGGATCTGTTTTTTGAGCCATTGCAAAACTAAAAGACATATAACCAAAGATATTATAAACGTCTTTTATGGTAAATTTTTCTTTTTTCACTCCAACCAATGTAAACTCAATTGGTGTTGTTCCTTCTTCAAGATATTGATTAATTCCATCCAGATAAGCCATTGTCAGTTGATAACTCTTACTATTTTTGTCTAATTTGGCAATGGCTTTCGCCGAAGCTTCTTCAATACCAATTCCGGCAAAAAACGTATCATTTTTAAGTGCTACAGAACCAAAAATTTCTGATAATTTCCCCGGAGCAATTCTGCGGAGCAATTCCATCTGCCATAATCTTTCCTGTGCATGAACGTATCCAAGTGCCGTCATTGCATCTTTTTCAGAATCTGCATAAATATGGGGAACGCCATATTCGTCAAAATATACTGTAGTTTCTTTTTCAAGATTTTTTATTTCTAATTCTCCTTCATATTTGGGCTTTAAATGAAAAATATAAGCACATAAACCTATTCCAATTACTACAACAAGTACCAATAAAACCAGCAGGATTTTTTTTAATCTTTTCATATTTTGAAAAAGTATAAAGCGTAATGTTTCTAAAATGATGTAATCAAAAAGGGGAATAATGTAAAAATCATCCTTTTTAAAAGCCTAAATTTATGTATTTAAACAATACTATAAATGTCAATATATAAAAAAATAGCGATTGGAGTAATTTCCCTTTTTCTACTTGTGATTTTCGCCAATATTGGACTGAATTACTGGATTAAAAAGCAGCTTCCGATTATTGTTCATGAAAATAACAAGACGCCATATAATATCAATTATGAAAAAATTGAAGTTTCGCTTTTTTCAAGAAACATCTATGCAGAGACATTATTAGTAAGTCCGAAAAACCAGCCTAAAGACAGCAAAAATGGTCTTTTTTCTAAAATAGAATCTATTACAATCAAACATTTTAATATTTGGGATCTTGCTTTTCGCGATGTTATTCAGGCTGAAAGCATTATCATTAATAAACCCCGCGTCATTTTATATAAAAAAGGCGAAAAATTATTGAACAACAGCAAAAGTATTAAAAGTGAAATCTTTGAACCGTTTCGCAAAATCATAGCTGTTTCTAACATTTATTTAAATGACGGAACTATTGATGTTGTTTCTCTAGACAGCGAAAAACCAATTCTGAGCATTAAAAAAATAATTCTGAAATTAGAAGGAATTCTCCTGACAGACGCCACATTACAAGAAAAAATTCCGCTGCAATATAAAAGTTACGCCTTGGTTATTGATAGCTTATTTTATCGTGCAAGTGCTTTTTATCATATCAATATTGGAAAAATAAGCACTGAAAAGAACTTTTTAAAAATCAATAATTTTTCTAATCTGCCTCAATTTAGCCGAAGAGATTTTATAAAACGATTAGATAAGGAAAAAGATATTTATACCTTAAAATTTGATTCGGCACAAATTGCAAAAATGGATTGGGGATTTAAAAATGACCGTTTTTTCTTCAAGGCCAATTCGGTTGTAATCAATCATTTTAATGCTAATATCTACCGTGGAAAAATGCCAAAAGATGATTTAAGCAAAAAATATCTTTACAATCATTTATTACGAAATATTAAATTCCCTCTTCAAATTGATACGCTGCAGGTTTTAAAATCAAAATTGGTTTACGAAGAAGAAATTGATTTTTCTAAAGGTCCCGGAGTTTTGAATTTTGACCGTTTCAACCTGCAGGCATTAAATCTGCGCAGTGGTTTTGGTTTGAAAAAAACTAAAGACGTAAAAATTAAAGTGAACTGTATTTTTATGAAAACATCTCCTTTAAATGTAAACTGGAATTTTAATGTTCTCGACAAAAAAGACAGTTTTCATATTCAGGGGGTGATTTCAAATTTTGATGTCAGGGCTATGGGTCAGTTTAGCAAACCTTACATGAATGCTACATTTACGGGAGCTTTTAATAAATATCGTTTTAATTTCTACGGAAATGACAATATTTCAAAAGGAAATGCTTCTCTGGATTATGATGATCTTAAAGTCAAATTATACAAAAAAAAGCATCCCGAAAAAGAAGCGAAGCTTAAATCTGCAATTGTTAATTTATTGGTTAAGAACGATTCAAATGACAAAACCAAAACAGCAGATGTTGAAGTTGAAAGAATTCAGGAAAAATCATTTTATAATCTTTTATGGCGCAGCATAGCCGAATCTTTAAAGAAAATTTTGATTTAATTTTTTTTGCCGCAAATTGCACGAATTGCATGAATAACGCACAATCTTTGTCATTCCGAGGAACGAGGAATCTTCGCAAGAAACTCAGCAAAGATTTTCAATTCAATAATCTTACGCAAAGACATAATTTAAAAAATCTAAATCAGGATTAATAGTTTTAATTAATTCTAACTTTTTGCCTCTAGTCCAGCCTTTAATCTCTTTTTCACGCATAATCGCTTCTTGAATCCAAGTGAACTTTTCATAATATAAAAGAAATTGGACATTATATCTCGAAGCAAAGGTTTTGTTTTCATCAGATATATTTTCTTTATGCTTATTTAAGCGAATTCTTAAGTTATTTGTTACTCCAGTGTAAAATACGGTTTTAAATTTATTCGTGATGATATAAATGTAATAGGTGTGATAACCTTCTGACAATTGCATTGCTTAATTGATTATTTTCTTCGAAACGCAAAATAAAAAGAAATATTTTCTTACTTAGAGAAATAGTGATTAATACTTTGTAGAGTTACTTGCGAAGATTCCTCGTTCCTCGGAATGACAAGATTGTAAAACCCCATTTATAATTTTTAACCTGACAATTATCAGGTTTTAAAAAAATCCTTTTTTCCATATTTGCCTTTATTTTAATCTGAAAAACAAATGGCAAAAATACCTCTCCATACTTTTCATATTCCTGTTATGGGCCTTGCATACACAATTGACAGTCCAATACGTGTAGCCCAATATGGAATTTCATCTGTTATCGCACTTGCTGATGATGATTTGATTGAGAAAATGCGCAGCTTTTACAGCACTAAATTCAACATTCCATACGAAGAAATTACCCAGAAATTTCATGATTATCGGGCAGAAAGAATTACCTCTTACTTAAATTTGGTTGATAAAATTGTCAAAAAAAAATTTGAAAATTTCAAAACTGAATTAGCTGAAAGCAAAACTGCGCTGGAAAACTTCATGTCAATCCTGCCCAATACATCTGATATTAAAAAAGGATTTCAGAATTTATTAAATGATGGAATCACATTTAAAGAAAACATTCAAAATTACATTGAATCTCATCTATTTCCGGGCGAAATCGACGTTAACATCATGACGAAGCTTGACAAAGATAATTTTGTAAAAAAGGAACAGCTTCCAGTCGAATTTAATGATGCTCATGCTGCTTTAAGGGGTTTTGCAAACAGCAATTTAGAATCTTCCGTAGTTCTTTCGGCAGGAATGAATCCGAGATTGTTTGGATATTTTGAAAACTTTAAAGATTTTTTTCCGAATGAAAATAACGAACTTAAAAAGAAAATCATTCTAAAAGTAAGTGACTTCAGATCGGCGATGATTCAGGGGAATTTCCTCGCCAAAAAAGGACTTTGGGTTTCCGAATACCGAATTGAATCCGGACTAAACTGCGGCGGTCATGCATTTGCAACTGACGGCCTTTTATTAGGCACTATTTTAGAAGAATTTAAACAAAAAAAAGAGCAGCTTATACAATCAGCCCATGATTTGATGATTAAAGCTTTACAGCTAAAAAATCAGGCTTTTCCGGAAAATCCTTTAGCAATAAAAATCACAGTTCAGGGCGGCGTTGGAACTGCAGAAGAACATGAATTTTTATTAGACGAATATAATGTAGATTCTGTTGGCTGGGGATCTCCTTTTTTGTTAGTTCCAGAAGCAACTTCTGTAGATCAGGAAACGCGAAAATTATTGATGAACGCTAAAGAAGATGATTTTTACCTGAGCAATATTTCACCACTGGGAGTTCCATTTAATACTTTAAGAGGCACAACTAACGAGTTTTTAAAACAAAGAAGAATTCAGGAAAATAAAGCCGGAAGTTCATGCCCAAAGAAATTTTTAGCATTAAGTAAAGAATACGATCCGCATGGTATTTGCACGGCATCTAAAAAATATCAGGATATTAAACTAGCAGAATTAGAAAACATAAAAGACACTTTATCCGCCGATGCATTTGAAAAAAACAAAATCAGGATAACAGAAAAATCATGTTTATGCGTTGGTCTGGCCAATGCTTCATATCTTGAAAATGACATCAAAATAAAAGGCCAGGCACAAGGAGTTGTGATTTGCCCCGGGCCAAATTTAGCTTATTTTGATCAGGAAGTTTCTTTAACAGAAATGATTCAGCATATTTATCAAGGAAAATCCATTTTAAGAACGAATGACCGACCAAATTTATTTGTAAAAGAATTAAAAATGTATGTTGATTATTTCAGAAATGAAATTGAAACATTATCGGGAGAAGCAACAGCAAATCAACTTAAAAAATGGAATTCTTTTAAATCAAATATTTTAGAAGGAATTGAATATTATCAGCGCCTTTTTTCATCGACATTGTATTTTAAAAAAGAAAAGGAAAAAATCAAGACCCAATTTGATTTTTATAAATCAGAATTAAATGCAATCAAAATTCCAACACTGGAATTAACCTAAACAAAACGCCGATTTAGAATTCTAAATCGGCGTTCTTTTATATGTAAAGGTTAAAATCTACTCTTTTTTCTTCTTGCTGTCAATAACAGCACCTGTTCCTGTACCTAAAGCAGCACCGGCTAAACCACCAATAATAGCTCCTTCACCTTTTTTCTTGCTGACAATTGCACCAGTTGCAGCACCTACCCCGGCACCAATTACAGCACCTTTAGCAGTTGCACTCCATCCTTTCTTTTTAGCAGGAGTCGCAGTTGCAGCAGCGGTTCCGTCATTTTGATGCACCACAACAACTTTTTGTTCTTTTTGAGATTCAACTTTCTGCTCGTCTTTTATTTTGGCCATTTCAGTCTTCATTGAATCTATTACACGCTGCTTGTTTATTTCAACTTTCATTGAATCAATACTGGCTTGTTTGGCTTTATTTAGATCTTCTTTGCTTTGATTCTGGCAAGAAGTCATCATTATTACTGCAAATAAAATATATAAGCCTTTCATGATCTTTAGTTTTTAAATTTATATTACAAAATACGGAATATCTGCTATATTAGTTATTACAGAATTTTTTAAAAACGTTATAAGATTAGAAGATTATTTGTTTTTACGTAGAATTTTTCGATTTTAATTTTGGTGAATTAATCTCGCAAAGGCGCAGAAACGCTAGGTTTTATTATTTTAAATTCAATAGTGTCCAGTTCTGGCTGGATGAAAGCATAAATACAAACAAAAGGGCTTTAGCCAAACTTT
Organism: Flavobacterium sp. Root901; assembly: GCF_001429765.1. GTDB lineage: Bacteria > Bacteroidota > Bacteroidia > Flavobacteriales > Flavobacteriaceae > Flavobacterium. The sequence continues at coordinate 1,280,347 of NZ_LMJB01000005.1, read as the reverse complement.
ATCGTTTGGCTAAAAGCCTTTCCTATTTCTATTATTTCCCCTAGCTGAAGCTAGGGGCTATGGAAAAAACTTTGCGCCTTATCCTACTTTCCTAAAATTCCTTTTTTCAAAATTTGTCCAAAGTCATACATGTCTTCGTAAGAACAATATAACGGAACTGGTGCCAGACGAATTACGTTTGGTTCACGCCAATCTGTAATTACTCCGTTTTTCATTAAATAATCAAATAAACTTCTTCCTTCTCCGTGCAGGAAAACAGACAACTGCGAAGCTCTTTCTTTCGGGTTTGCGGGAGTGATAATTTCAAAATTACCTGCAACTTCTTTATCAATTTCGTGCAGAATAAATTCAAGATAAGAGGTAATGTGATCACGCTTTGCAACTAAAGCATCCATTCCAACTTCAGCAAACATTTCTACAGATGCCAGATAGGGCGCTAAAGACAACACCGGAAGATTACTAATCTGCCATCCGCCTGCCCCATGAACGGGATCAAAGTTGGGTTCCATTTTAAAACGGCGTTCTTTATTATGTCCCCACCAGCCGGCAAATCTTGGCAGATCCGGATCGTTATGATGTTTTTCGTGAACAAAAACCCCAGAAGCATTTCCTGGTCCTGAGTTCATGTATTTATAACTGCACCATGCGGCAAAATCGACATTCCAGTCATGAAGTTCCAGTTTGATATTTCCTGCAGCGTGCGCTAAATCCCAGCCCACTTTTGCACCTGCTTTTTGTCCGGCTGCAGTAATTGTTTTTATGTCAAAAACCTGACCTGTATAGTAATTTACTCCACCAATTAAAACCAACGCCAGTTCATCACCTACTTCTTCGATTTTTGCTAAAACATCTTCAAGACGAATATTGTGTTCTCCTTCTCTGCGTTTAATTTCTACAATTGCATCTTCTGGTTTGTAACCATGAAAATGAACCTGGCTCTGAAACATATATTGATCTGATGGAAAAGCTTTTTCTTCACAAATAATTTTATAACGCTTTCCTTTTGGCTGATAAAACGAAACCATCAATAAATGAAGATTTACAGTTAAAGTATTCATTACGGTAACTTCAGACGGAAGTGCGCCTACAATTTTACTCAGTGGTTCTGCAAATCTTTCCTGATAATCCCACCAAGGTTTTTCGGCATAGAAATGACCTTCAACAGCTAATTGTGCCCAGTCGTTCATCACTTCATCAATATAAGCTTTGGTACGCTTTGGCTGTAATCCAAGAGAATTTCCGGTAAAGTATATAACGCGTTTATCGTTCACTTTCGGAAAAATAAATTGTTCCTGATAATGATTTAATGCGTCTTGTGCATCAAGTTGTTTCGCGAATTCGCGTGTATTTTGAAAAGTCATTGTTTTTTGTTTTGGATGCTAAAATAACAAAATTTGTTTGTTTTGTTTGAGGTTTCACGTTTCAAGTTTCACGTTATATTGACAATTTGAAAGTGAAACCATTATAAAACAGAAAACCCGACAAGTTTTGAAAACCTGTCGGGCTTGATATATAATAATTCAAATTACAGAATTAACATTGCATCTCCGTAAGAATAGAATTTGTATCCTTCTTTGATCGCTTCTTCGTATGCTTTTTTCATTAAATCATGTCCACAGAAAGCAGAAATCATCATTAATAATGTTGATTTTGGTGTATGGAAATTGGTAATCATACAGTTTGCAATACTAAAATCGTGTGGAGGAAAAATAAATTTATTTGTCCATCCTTCGTAAGGGTTCAAAGTATTAGCAGAAGAAACAGAACTTTCGATTGCACGCATAGAAGTTGTTCCAACTGCACAAATACGCTTTCTCTTTGCTTTTGCCTCATTTACGATATCGCAGGCTTTTTGATTGATAATCAATTCTTCAGAATCCATTTTGTGTTTAGATAAATCCTCAACCTCAACCGGGTTGAAAGTTCCTAAACCTACGTGAAGTGTAACTTCAGCAAAATTTACTCCTTTGATTTCTAATTTTTTCAAAAGATGTTTTGAGAAGTGTAAACCAGCCGTTGGCGCTGCTACAGCTCCTTCTTCTTTAGCATAAATAGTCTGGTATCTTTCAGCATCTTCCGGAGTCACATCTCTGTTGATGTATTTAGGAATTGGAGTTTCTCCAAGTTCTGTCAATTTGTTTCTGAATTCTTCATAAGAACCATCGTATAAGAAACGTAAAGTTCTTCCACGAGAAGTTGTGTTATCAATTACCTCAGCAACTAACGAATCGTCATCACCAAAATAAAGTTTGTTTCCAATACGGATTTTTCTCGCCGGATCAACTAAAACGTCCCAAAGTCTTTGTTCTGAATTTAATTCTCTCAACAAGAAAACTTCAATTCTTGCTCCTGTTTTTTCTTTGTTTCCATACAAACGTGCAGGAAAAACTTTTGTATTGTTAAGAATTAAAACGTCTCCGTCATCAAAATAGTTGATAACATCTTTAAACATTTTATGTTCTATTGTTTGTTTTTGACGATCAATTACCATTAAACGAGATTCATCTCTATTTTCTGCCGGGAATTCAGCTAAAAGTTCTTTCGGTAAATTGAAATTGAAGTGTGATAATTTCATATTTGGATTGTTGATTTTAAAGTGTAGATTTTAGATTTATTTACCTAAAATTTTAAATCGGATGCAAATATACGATTGTGAGATAGGCGTTGTCAAGTGTTTTGACGTTTATTTTCAAAAGTCCCTGATTTACTGATGTTTTCAGAAGCCTTAAAAATGTTTTTTTACCTAAAAAAAACTATTTCGCATAATTGTCATTTCGAGGAACGAGAAATCTCCGCGAGAAACTCGACAAAGATTTGATTTTCGTTGCGGAGCCACTTGCAGAGATTTCTCCTCCGTCGAAATGACAAACTTTGAGGCCAGAGCAAAACTCATCCACAAAAAAACCTCTGGTTGAAACCAGAGGCTATATTGATCAAGCTTTATATTAACTTTTTATTTAAATGAACTTATGTAACTTATATGGTTCAAAAAAACTATAATTCTGAAATTTGAAAATTCAGCGCTTTTAAATCATTCCAAAAATCAGGATATGATTTAGAAACCACTCCGGCATCTTCAATAATAATAGGCACTTTTATTGCTAGTGGAGCAAATGCCATTGCCATACGGTGATCATTATAAGTTCCGATTTTTACATCATGATTTATATTTTCAGAACGCAGTAATGTTAAGCTATCATTTGTTACAGAAATGTTTGCGCCCAGTTTGGTAAGTTCAATTTTTAAAGCTTCTAATCGGTCTGTTTCCTTGATTTTTAAAGTATGAAGTCCAGTTAAATGACATCCAATTCCTAAACCTAAACAAGTCACCACGATTGTTTGTGCAATATCTGGTGTATTGTTTAATTCAAAATTTACATCCTGATAATTATATCCGGCAATTTTTTCCAAAGTCATTTTATTGTTTTGGAAGATGGTTTTTACACCCATTTTTTCATATAAAGAAACTAATTCAGAATCTCCCTGAAGACTGTTTTCTTTGTAACTGCTTAAAGTTATTTTTGCAGCATCGGCCAAAGCCACAAGGCTAAAGAAATAAGAAGCCGAGCTCCAGTCAGATTCGACAACCATTTCTTTTGATTCCACAGCATCTTTAGGATAAACTTTAATTACATTGCCTTCAAAACTGGTTTTAATATCTAAATCAGTCAGCAGAGCCAAAGTCATTTTGATATACGGAATCGAAGTAATTTCTCCTTCTAATGTCAACTCTAAACCATTTTCTAGTTTTGAGGCGACTAATAAGAGTGCCGAAATATACTGGCTGCTTACATTTGCTGCCAAAGTAACTTTCGAAGCGGTTACTTTTTTTCCTTTAATTCTGATTGGCGGATATCCTTCTTCTTTTTCGTATGATATTTCAGCTCCCAACTGTCTTAAAGTATCAACCAAAATTTTGATGGGACGCTCCTGCATTCTCTTTGAACCAGTCATTACCACTTCTCTGCCTTCGTTTACAGCAAAATAGGCTGTTAAAAATCGCATTGCTGTTCCGGCATGGTGGATGTCAACAATTTCATCATTGCCAATTAATGCTTTCTGCATAACTTCGCTGTCGTCTGAGTTTGAAGTATTGGCTAAAGTTATATTGGGGAATAAAGCTTTTAATAATAATAATCGGTTCGTTTCACTTTTGGAACCTGTTATATTTAGCTGCGAATCATCAATTGTAAATGGTGAATTCGTTCTTAATTTTAAATTCATGATATTAGTTATGAGTTGTAAATTATGAGTAACATAATCCAGGCCCGCAATTTACCACTCCTCGCCCGTAAATCAAAATCAATGCTGAAATTTCACAATTATTTCAATTTATCGTTGTTTTTATGGCGATCTTTATCTCTAACCGATTTTAAATCCATTTTTTTATCAAAAGCTGCCTGTAAATCAATTCCGGTTTGATTCGCTAAACATAAAACAACAAAAACAACATCTGCTAATTCTTCCCCTAAATCTTTATTTTTATCGCTTTCTTTTTCAGATTGTTCGCCGTAACGACGTGCTATAATTCGGGCAACTTCACCTACTTCTTCTGTAAGCTGTGCCATATTGGTTAATTCATTAAAATAGCGAACACCGTGTTGTTTTATCCAGGTATCAACATCCAGCTGTGCATTTTTCAAATCCATGATTATATTTTTTTTAGGACAATTTTTTGATTTTGACTTGCAATAATTTTTTGAAAAATATCTTTCAAACCTTTATACTGCTCCGCTGCAAAAATACTACTGTTAATTTCATTTGTACAACTAATTTGGATTTTGTTTCCGTCGTTAAAAAAATTAAGTGTGTAAACTAAATCATTGTTTTCTGCAGCAACTTTAATTTTTGCCGGCATGGATTCTACCGTATATCCTTGTGGGATTTCAATATTGATATTATATTTTTCCTGAGATTTATATCCAAAACTAACTGGCATTTGTCTTACTTCCTGATTAAAAGGATTTTTTGTACGGGTAAAAAACAAAAGTGGATTTACAAATATTTTTCCGTCAATTATATCAGACTGACTATTTGAATTAAAGTTGAAGGTTTGAATTACAGGATCTTTTATATTTGATTTTTGATTTTCTATTTTGTAATTTGAAATATTCAAATTCCCTAATTGTTCTTCAAATTTCTCTAAATAAGTATCTTGTGTTTTGGTATTATTTTCAACTCTAAACCGATAGGCATCATAATCTGAACGTAAAATTCTCGCTTGTCCGTTCATTTTTCCTTCATTATCTATTTTAACCATCAGGATAAAGTTTTCTTTAGATGGAATTGAAGGCTCTAAATCTATTTCTATAGAAGTTCCGTCGTTTTTTATTAATCGGCCTTTCCAGTTTAAGACATTCAAAGGCAAAATATTTGGTGCTGTATATTTATGTGATGCATCTAATAAAATTTGTCTGCCATCGATTTCAGCAGCGGCAATAACATAGTTAAAACCTGTTCTGGTGGGATAAACCGGAAGTCCGTTTTCGACAGTACTTACTAAAACCGGATTTGCAGTAATACCAGCCATTCTTAACATGCTTATCAAAATAAAATTTATTTCGGCAACATTTCCTGTCTGCTCTGTATATGCTTTTACAACTCCTTTATCTGTATAATAATCATTTATTTCGTTCCAGTTCATTCTGTTCTGAACATAGGTAAAAATAAGATTTAATCTTTCGTTTGGCGATTCAACGTTTCCTGTTAATCTTTTTACATCTTCAATCAAAAACTTATTTTCATTGAGTTCTTTTCCAAAAGTATTTTCTTTAAAAATAGTTTTTGCCACTCCTTCCCATGTCAAAGTATAATCTTTAACGGGCTGATCGGGCATACGGACTCTTTCCAGTTCATGTTTAATCTGGCCTCTGTAATTTTCAATATTATTTACAAAAGGTTCATCTTCGTTTATTGCCGGAATGTTTTTGCCGGAATAAAAAGCATCAATTTGGCGGTATGAAAGCGAATTCGTCTGATTGTATTCATTTTCAAATGTCTGGTTTCCATTAACAAATTTACTTTCTGTTTCAAGCGGAATACCTCCAATTAAAATGGGCTTATAAATATAAAATTCTGGGAGTTCTGTTTTGTAATAAAAATAATTTACCGGAATTTCATATTGAATATCAAAATCAGGAAATTTGACAATATTCTCTGATTTTAAAACATATTTATATTCAATTACAGAACCAGCTTTTACATTAGGAAGTGTAATGGCTTTTTCTTTCCAGTATTTATTAATTTTTTTCTTAAACGAACCTTGATTTTCAAGTTTTGTTTTGATGATTTTACCATCTTCAAGATTGTACGTTACAGCATCAGAAAATTCCAAACGGTCTTCGTTCAGATTTTCATATCCAATATAAAATCGAACTTTCTGATCGGCCCATTTTAAACCTTCTTTCTTATAAATTTTAATTTTGACTTCGCAGACATGATTTGCAGAAAAACCAACCTCTCTGTTATAAGTAAAATAGGTTCTTCCTTTTTTAAACAAAATTGCCGCAGAAGCACTGCTGTCTGCCGGATGTACTTTTTCCTGAAGTTCAGCAACCGTAACTTTTCCTAATTGATAATTTTGTGAATGAACTTTGATGGTAAATAAAAGCAGTAAAAAAATTATTGGTAAACTTGAAAGCTTCATTTTATATTCTTTTTAAGACTATTTTTTCTGTTTGTTTCGCAAGCATAGTTTTATAATATTCTTTTAGCATCTCGTATTTCCCTACAGGAAAAATTGCTTCGTTTATTTGATGCACCATTGAAATCTGTACTTTTTTATCTTCAACCGTGATATCAAATTTAAATACTCCACAATTATCTTCCATAACTACACCTAAGGATTTAGGTAAACTTTCGACCGTAAAATTATCTGGAATAGTTATTATGATTGCATATCGTTTTGCAAAAGGAAAGCCGAAATCTACAGGATATTCTCTTTTTTCCTGTTTGAAAGGATTTTTTTCATCCAGGAAAAACAGCATTGGATTTATATAAATTTTATCTCCAATTATTTCCGAAAGACTGGATCCTGTAAAGGAAAATGTTTCCGAAACCGGTTCCTGAATTTCTTTTTGATTGGTTCTTTTGTAATCGCTTACCTCAATTTTACTATTATCATTTTCAAGTTTCTCTATATAAGATCCTTCATTTTCTTTAGCAATTTTTGTTCTAAAGTTGAAGGCATTATAATCTGAATATTGCCGTCTGGCTTTTCCTTCGATTTTTCCGTCATCTTTGACCTCAAAAACCATAGAAATCAGATCAGTTGAGCTTTTTTTAGGTATTAAATCCACAGTTTCAGAAGTTCCGTCTTTACGAATTAATCTACCTATCCAGTTCAAATCTCTAAAGGGCAGAACATTTATGGCTGAAAATTCATCTGTCGCATCTAACAGCACAACTCCATTTGGAGTTTCGACACCTGCAATTACATAATTGAATCCTTCAGTACTCGGAAAAAAATTAATTCCATTAGATCTTGTGCTTATTAAAACAGGATTTGCCTGTAAGCCAGAGTTACGCAGCATTGCAGTCAGCATTAAATTGATATCTGCGCAATTTCCTTCTTTTTCTTTATATGCTTTTCTTACGCCTTTGTCGCATCCGTAACCTAAACGATTATTCCATTTTATGTTAGATTTTACATAACTAAGAATAGCATTCATTTTATCTTCAGGATTTGTTTTTTCTTCTAAAAGCAGCTTCAGATCATCTTCAAAATAACCTGTTTTATTTAATTCAGGGCCAAAATCTTCGTATTCATAAATTGTTTTTGCAACGGTTGGCCAATTAGTAGAAAACGATTTAAAAAATCCGGGAAGTGAAATTGTTTCAAGTTCGTGCGAAATAGAAGCACAGTAATTTTTTACATTGTTAACATATTCCTCCCTTTTCATTGCAGGCAGATTTTGCAAAATATAAGTAGTTTCTTTTGCCAAATAAGTATAAGTGTGTGCTATTTGAGAAGTTACTTTTGGAATAAAAAAGCCAGTTATATTTTTTTTTAAAACAAAGGCATCAGGTATTATTGTTTTAAATTCTGAATAATTAACCGGGATTTCTTTTTGAAAATCCCAATCGCGAATACCGCCGCCATAGCTTTTAATTTTATATTCGATAACAGATCCTTCTTTTACGTCAGGAAAAGTGATTTTTTTTATCCAATAGTTTTTATTGTTCTTTTCGATAAATTCACTTTCAGGTTTTAATTTAGATTTTACAATCTTTCCTCCTGCCAAATTGTAGGTGAACACATCTGTTAAGCTAATTCTGTTTGTTTTTCCCGCCGGAAATGGAAACTGGGCATTAGCCCAGTCGTATCCTTCTTTTTTGTAGATTTTTATTCGCATCTGAATTGTAGTTTCTGAATCTTCATCATTAATTTCAGAAACTCCTTTGCAAAATAAAACTGCTGCGACCGCTCCAGAATCAAGCGGATGTATTTTTTGTTCAAGTTCAGCAACACTTACTTTTCCTAACTCAAAGTTTTGAGATTGTATCTTTCCTATAAATAGAAAAAACAAGATAAATACTAAACTTGGAAATTTCATACTTAGATTCTTTTTAAAACTATTTTTTCTGTTTCTTTAGCGACCATTGCTTTGTAATAATCTTTTAGCATTTCATATTTTTCAGCAGTTACAATCGCTTCGTTTATTTGGTGTAAAACTGATACCTGTAGAGTATTTCCGTTTGCTGCGATATTAAATTTAAAAATACCCAGGTTATCTTCCATTGTCACCGCTGTTGGAGCAGGTAAAGTTTCAACAGTAAAACCTTCCGGGATTTGAATTGTAATATTGTATTTATCAGCAAAAGGATAACTAAAATCTACCGGATATTCTCTAACTTCCTGTGTAAATTGATTTTTATCTTCTGTAAAAAATAATAATGGATTTACATAAATTTTTCCTCCAATAAGTTCGCATAAATTTGTGCCTGCAAAAGAATAAGTTTCAATAATTGGCAGTAAAATATCTTTTTCATTGGTTTTAGTATACTCACTGATCTCAATTTTATTATTTCGATCTTCCAGTTTTTCAAGATATTCCTCTTCTTTTTGACTGCTAATATTATCTCTGACAACCATAGCATTATAGTCTGTATACTGCCTTCTGGTTTTTCCTGTCACTTTTCCTTCCGGATCTATACTGTAATTCATAAATACGTTATCACCCGAAACTTTTTTTGGCATTAAATCTACTTCTTCAGAGGTTCCGTCTTTTCTAATTAAACGTCCATTCCAGTTCAATGCTCTTAGCGGCAAAACATTTGGAGTCGAAAATTTATCTGTTGCGTCAAGTAAGATATTCCCATTTGGAGTTTCAACCGCTGCAATTACATAATTGAATGCTGTTCGGTTAGGGAATAAAGGAATTCCGTTAGAACGTGTACTTACTAAAACCGGATTTGCTGTTAAACCTGCGTAACGAAGCATTGCTGTAAGCATAAGGTTTATTTCAGCACAATTTCCTGTTTTTTCCTGATACGCTTTTTTAACTCCTTTATCACATGTATAGCTTTGGTATTCATCCCATTTCACTCTAGATTTAACATAATTTAAAACTGTTACTATTTTTTCTTCAGGAGTATTTTTTCCTGCCAAAATGGCTTTTACATCATCTTCAAAATAACCAGTTTTATTTAATTCAGGGCCAAAATCATCATAATCATAAATTGTTTTTACTACAGAATTCCAATCTGACGAATAGGATTTAATTGGTGTATTAGGCCATTTAACAACAGATAATTCATAAGATAAAGCTGCTCTGTAATTATCAATATTGCTTACAAAAGATTCTTCTTTTATTCCTGGTACATTATCAATTACATAAGTTGTTTTATCTTCAAAATAATCTATTTTATCCTGAGAGAATGATGTTGCTCCACCATTACCATGGGCATCTGGTCTCTCTTTACTGGTAAGAATAATTGAAGCACTCTTTCTGTCTTTTGTAACTTTTGGAAAAACGTATCCTTTCTGCATCACATTAAAAACATAATACTCAGGTATATTAGTCGTAAACTCTGAATAATTTACCGGAATATCATATTGAAAATTCCAGTCACGCATCCATGACACATACGGAGATTTAACCGTATACTTAAATTCAATCACAGAACCTTCAACTATATTTGGCATCGTAATTTTTTTACGCCCTAAAAATTTATGTACAAGCTGGTCAAATATTCCATCACTTTTAAGTTTTGTCTTTTCAATTTTCCCATTTACTAAATTAAAAGTATTAGCATCTGATATTTGAATACTTTCTTTTGAATTTCCTGAAATAGTATAATTTATGGTTTGGTTCGCATAATTAGCCCCTTCTTTTTTATATATTTTGATACGGGTTTCTACTTCAGTTGTCAAAACAAATCCGTCATTTTGATTATAGTCTAGTCTTACATTTCCTTTCTTGTAAAGAATTGTAGCGACGGCTGATGTATCGATAGCATGTCTCTTTTCTTTTAGTTCCTCAATAGAAACTTTTCCTAATTTAAATTCCTGTGCAGATGCTTCTGAGATAAAAAGCAATACAATTGCCAGGCTAAAAAATTTAATGATTTTCATTATTATGTTTATTTATTTTTTGATTTTGGTTAGTTCTTGTTTAATATAATTTTGGCATTGTCATTTCTTGAAACCTGTTCCATAAAAAGCCTGTATTCGTCATATTCTTTATTAGAATATTTTCCTTTGTTTAAAAACATAGATCGTTTATAAGTCAATTTGTTATTGTCTTTTTTAATGATCTCGGTTTTGTATTCTCCAAATTTTCCTTTTAATTCAAAATTTGAAGGCAGAAATTCAATAGAAAAACCTGCTGGCAGATTAATCTCAATTTCATCTGTATCTAAATATCCACGCTGAATTAAAAATGGATTTTTACGATTTCTGATTCGTTTAACGTTATCTGAATTTTGATTAAAAGCATCAACAGCAAAAATCATTTTGTTCCCTGAAATCATACCATAATCTGATGCGCTTATTTGTACATCTTCAGAAAAACGAACATTATCTTTGTCATTTGTAAATGCTATTTTACCCAATTTTAAATTATTGATATTGTTCCAATAACTTTTGTAGTGCTTTTCTTTATCAGTAGGCTGCATACTTTCTAATTTATATTTAGAACTATATTGTGACCCTTCTGAAATAATTGAAACTGATCCGGAAAAATTTCCTTTTTCATCTATTGTAAATATTCCTTTGTCAATTTGAGTGTTGCTTTTATCATCGTAGATTTTAGTTCTAATAATTTCTCCGCCATCCGGCTTAATAACTAAAACATCACGATCATCAGTAAATGTTCCCTGATATCCAAACGGATCATCCTGACTTGTACATTCTAACCATGTGTAATTGTTACCATTTGGAATAGATAAAATCATATGATTACCCTGCATGGAAACAAAATCTGCTGCTATATCTGTTTTATATTCATCTCCATATAAAACTGTATTATAAGAAGGAACATCAACTGCGTCTAAAAGTGCTTTCGTATAATTAGTTAATGCTTTACAATCACCATATCCTAAGCGATCAACATCTGTTGCGAGCATGGGTCTCCAGCCCCCAATTCCAACCTGAATACTTACATATCTTGATTTTTTCTGAACAAAATCGTAAACGATTTTAGCTTTCTTTATTGGGTCTTTCTCATTACCCACAAGAGATTTTATTTTTGCTTTTGTTTCTTCAGGTAAATCTGTGGTACCCGCTAATATTTTTTCAGAATACCATTTTCCAAAGTCAACCCAGTCTTTAGCAGTTCCATCAACCCCTTCTAAATGAAATAGCTCTAATCCCATCAAAACCTTTGGAAATAATTCTCCTTTAGACGGACTCAAATCTTCATATTTTTGAGCCTGTATATTTGTTACCGTATATGAAAGCTGTGTATTTATATCTTTTACCTTTTTGATTTTAAAATTTGAAAACTGAAGTTCTTTCTTTTTAAATCCTAAATTTTCAGGGTAAATAACATTTAAGACAGATTTTTCTACGCTTATATTATATCCGTTTAAAGGCATCCATCTCGGAATAAATGCTGTGGACGAGGTTTGAACTTCACTTATAAATTCAACTGTAAATGGATAGGAAACTGGTGTATAGTCGAGATACATATACCTGTTGTCTGAGAAAAGTGTTCCTCCGCCAACAACACTTTGGTCTTTGAAGTCTTTTCTTTTTATTTTTTTTATTTCTTTTCCAAAGGCGTCATAAATTATCGCCTCAATATCTTTAATAGAACTTGATTTGTCATAAAATTCATAAGCATCTGTTGCATCAAACCCTTTTTCATTAAAAACAGTAACAATTCTGTTTGTTTTAATAACCATACTTCGCTGCGATAAAATAGAAATATCTGTCTGATAAAATCGAACAACAGCATTCGCATTTTCTTTTAAGCTATCGGAAATAGTAAGGGCAGAATAATCAATCTTCTGGGCAGAAGAGACAAGGGAAAAAAAGAAAAAAAACAGCCCGTAAAAGGTAAATTTCATTAGTACGTAATTTCGCCAAATATATATTATTTTTAGAAATCCTTAACACTTGTTGAGCTTATTTTTTACTCTTTATTTTTACTGTCTATTACAACCGTTACAGGGCCATCATTTAAAAGATTTACTTTCATATCGGCACCAAAAATTCCGGTTTGAACTTTCTTATTAAACTCTTTTTCTAAAGTTTTTACAAAGTTTTCATACATCGGAATTGCAAAATCCGACTTTGATGCTTTTATATAAGATGGACGATTTCCTTTTTTTGTAGAAGCATGAAGTGTAAACTGACTCACAACAATTATTTCGCCGTCGATATCCTGAACCGAGCAGTTCATAACATCATTTTCGTCGCCAAAAATTCTCATTTTTATGATTTTTCCGACAAGCCAGTCAATATCCTCCTGAGTATCGGCATCTTCAATTCCAACTAAAACCAATAAACCTTTTTTAATATCTGCTGTTTTTTTTCCTTCAATGGTTACGGATGCTTCTGAAACTCTTTGGATTACTACTTTCATTTTTGTTGGAATATGTTTTTTTAAGCCACAGATTAAAGGATTATTTGGATTTTACTTTCTGGATTTAGATGTACAGCTATACATCTCTACAATTGAAATTTGGAATTTGGAATTTTAAAGATAATTTAGAAATTGGAATTAAAAATTTATTTTCTCGTTTCATCACTCGCCGCACGGTCTTCTCCATAAATATCTGTGCGGTAATGCTCTTCATCACCTTCAAGGATTTTAAGGTAGCTATTGTAACGTGACCAGGCAATTTCATCTTTTTCTAAAGCAGCTTTTATAGCACAATGCGGTTCTTCTTTATGCAGGCAGTTGTTGAATTTACATTGATCTTTTAGTTTGAAGAATTCAGGAAAGTAACCGCTGATTTCTGTTGGTTCCATATCGACAATTCCAAAACCTTTGATTCCCGGAGTATCAATAATTCTTGCGTCAAAAGACAGATCATACATTTCAGCAAAAGTCGTAGTATGCTGACCTTGTTTACTTTGTTCTGAAATTACAGTAGTTTTTAAGTGAAGGCTCGGTTCTAAAGCATTAACCAAGGTTGATTTTCCAACACCTGAATGTCCGGAAAACATACTCACTTTTCCGATCATCATTTCTCTCAGTTTGTCAACCCCTTTATTTTCTGTCGATGAAATCCGAAGGCATTTATATCCAATTTCAGTGTAAATATGCTGCAGATAAAGCTGATCGTCTAAAGTTTGTTCTGTAAGTGTGTCAATTTTATTAAAAACAAGGATTGCTTCGATTCCGTACGCTTCGGCAGTTACCAGAAATCGATCTATAAAACTGGTAGTTGTAGGCGGATTATCAATTGTAATCAAAAGAAAAACCTGATCTATATTTGAAGCAATGATATGAATCTGTTTAGAAAGGTTAACCGATTTACGAACGATATAATTTTTACGTTCATGAATAGTATGAATCGTTCCCGTTACAGCATCTGAAGTTTCATCGAGCTCGTAATCTACAATATCACCCACAGCAATAGGATTGGTACTTTTAATTCCTTTTATTCTGAATTTACCTTTCATACGGCATTCCACAAAATCTCCTTTTTCAGATTTCACGGTATACCAGCTTCCTGTAGATTTATAAACGGTTCCTGTCATTCTTTAATTTTAGATTTGCGATTTTAGATTTTAGATTAAACCTTAAATCTCTTGCAAAGATAAATGAATATTTCTAAACATGGCCCAAGGTTTCAACCTTGGGAGACAAAGATTATAATATGTCTAATTCGTTTAAAGATTGTGAACATATATTGCGCCCCCAAGGTTGAAATCTATAATTAAAAATATTTTCAAACATAGCCCAAGGTTTCAACCTTGGGAGACAAGATTGTTATTATGCGTAATGCGTCCAAAGATTGTGAACATATATTTCGCCCCCAAGGTTGAAACATTGGGCTATATTTTAAAACAAAAAATCCCCACTGCTTCTTTAACAAAGCGATGGAGATTCTTAAAAAACAATCTATTTTTAATTAATGTTATAAGAAAACTTTAAATCAAAATTTATAAAAACTGAATTTCTCTTATAGCACTTATATGATTTAAAGAAAATTATGCGTTGAAAATTTTCTCCTGGTGACCAATACTTTCCTGGTGAATTGCTTTGAACATTCTTAAAACGAATTCTTCAGTAAGACCTTTTTTCTCACCTTCCAAAATCATTTTCCCTAAGATTTCGTTCCAACGGTTGTTTTGAAGAATGGCAACGTTAGCATCTTTTTTCACCTGACCAATTTCGTCAGCAACTTTCATACGTTTTCCTAAAAGTTCTAATAAATTAGCATCCAAAACATCGATGTTAGCTCTTAGTTTTTTCATTTTTTGGCTGTACTCATCTGTAGTGTCATCCGTTTTTCTGATAGTCAAATCTTTGATGATTTGTTTCAAAGAATCTGGAGTAACTTGTTGCGCAGCATCAGACCAGGCGTTGTCCGGATCGTAGTGCGTTTCGATAATCATACCGTCGTAATTCAAATCTAAAGCCTCTTGAGTTACTTCAAAAATCATTTTACGATCTCCAGTAATGTGAGATGGATCGATGATTAATGGTAAATCAGGGAATTTATTTTGCAATTCGATAGCAATCTGCCACTCTGGAATGTTTCTGTATTTTGTTTTTTCGTAAGTAGAGAAACCTCTGTGAATTACACCTAATTTCTCAATTCCAGCCATGTGTAAACGCTCAACACCACCTAACCATAAAGCTAAATCCGGGTTTACAGGATTTTTAACCAAAACGATTTTATCTGTACCTTTTAAAGTATCTGCAATTTCCTGAACTGCAAAAGGGTTTGCCGTTGTACGTGCACCAACCCATAATACGTCGATATCATGTTCCAAAGCCAGTTTACAGTGAGCTGCAGTCGCAACTTCAGTACCCATTAATAAACCAGTTTCAGCTTTTGCTTTTTGTAACCATTTTAATCCGATTTCACCAACACCTTCAAATCCTCCCGGACGCGTTCTTGGTTTCCAGATTCCAGCTCTGAAAACGCTTACTTTAGAATCTTTTAATTCGTGAGCGATTTTCAAAACCTGATCTTCCGTTTCTGCACTACAAGGTCCAGCTATCACAAGTGGGTGATTTAAATTGAAATCTTCTAACCACTTTCTCATTTCTTTCTTATTTTCCATCTTAATTTATAGTTTACTTTTTAATTGTTAATCCGTTTAATATCTCTTTTATTTTATTTGTGCTTTCCATTTCTTCAAAAATGGCATTGTAATTTTCATCTTTCAGCAAATCCCTAAACCGACTCAGATTTGTAATATATTCTTCTAAGGTTTCCAGAACGTGTTCTTTATTTTGTTTAAAAATCGGGGTCCACATGGCCGGCGAACTTTTTGCGAGACGAACAGTACTTTCAAATCCACTTCCCGCCATATCAAAAATATCCTGTTCGTCTTTTTCCTTATTCATTACTGTTTTCCCCAGCATAAACGAACTAATATGCGACAAATGCGAAACGTAAGCTATGTGTTTGTCGTGAGAAGTCGGATCCATATATCGAATCCTCATTCCGATTGCCGTAAAAAGATTTAATGCTTTTTCCTGCAGTTTGAAAGTGGTTTTTTCCACTTCGCAAATGATATTCGTTTTTCCCTGAAACAATCCTCTTATTGCTGCCGATGGTCCGGAAAACTCTGTTCCGGCAATCGGATGTGTAGCGATAAAATTTCTTCTTTTCGGATGACTGGCTACCGCTTCACAAATTGGTTTTTTAGTCGATCCCACTTCAAAAACAATTGTTTTGTCTCCAACAGAATCCAGTACTTTTGGTAAAACTGTCAGCGCGACATCAACCGGAACCGAAACAATTACAAAATCGGCATCCTTCAGATCTTCCATTTTCCCTTCCTGATCAATAACTCCTAAATCAATGGCTTCCTGCACATGTTTTTCGTTATTGTCAATCCCGAAAATAGTCGCTTCAGGATAACGCCCTTTAATGTCTAACACCATCGAGCCACCAATTAATCCTATTCCTATTACGTATACTTTCATATTCTTTTTTATTTGAAGCTGTTTCCAGATCTTTTTTCATTTGTCACCCTGAGCGAAGTCGAAGGGCGTTCCAATTGGCACGGGCTTCGACTCCGCTCAGCCTGATAATCTTTGACAAAAAAATCTAAAATCTTGATTCTTAAATCTTAAATCTTAATACTTAAAATCTATCTATCGCTTCTTGTACTTTTTCTTCTTTCACACACAATGAGAATCTGATATATCCTTCGCCGTTATTTCCAAAAATAGTTCCCGGCGTGATGAAAATATGTTTCTCATATAATATTTCGTCAATGAACTTCTCTGCTGATTGGATTCCTTCTGGAAGCTTGGCCCAAACAAATAATCCAACTCCTTCTTTATACACTTTACAGCCTAATTTTTCTGCCAGCTTTTCGGTTAATTCTCTTCGGTGTCTGTAAATTTTATTTTGATCTTCAAACCACGATTTATCACATTTTAAAGCCGCAATCGCTCCTTTCTGAATTCCGTAGAACATACCGCTGTCCATGTTGCTTTTTACTTTCAGAACTGCATCGATGATTTCTGGATTTCCTAAAACCATTCCAACTCTCCAACCAGCCATGTTGAACGTTTTACTTAAAGAGTTTAATTCTAAAGCCACATCTTTTGCATCTTCAACCTGTAATAAACTCATCGGATTATCATTCAAAACAAAACTATACGGATTGTCATTGATCAATAATATGTTGTGTTTTTTAGCAAAAGCTACCAATTTTTCAAATAACGCTAAACTTCCTCTGGCTCCTGTCGGCATGTGCGGATAACCCAGCCACATTATTTTTACTTTCGAAAGATCCAGTTTTTCTAAAGCTTCAAAATCCGGTTCCCAGGCATTTTCTTCTTTTAAATCATAATAAACCGGAACCGCTCCTACCAAATTGGTTACCGAAGTATAAGTTGGATAACCCGGATTCGGAATCAAAACGTGATCGCCTTCATTTAAAAATGCCAGCGAAATATGCATAATTCCTTCTTTTGAACCCATTAATGGTAAAATCTCATTATTCGGATTCACTGCAACACCAAACTGATCCTGATAAAAATCCGCCATCGCCTGTCTCATTTCCGGTAATCCCTGATAACTCTGATAACCATGCCCGTTTTCGTCCTGAATTGCCGCAGCGACTGCTTCAATTACGGCGCTTGACGGACTCAAATCAGGGCTTCCAATTCCCATATTGATGATCGATTTTCCTTCAGACATCAGTTGTCTCACTTCTCTCAGTTTTGATGAAAAGTAGTATTCTTCAACTGTGTCTAATCGTTTTGCTGTTGTAATCATGATTTTATTTATTCTCTTTTCAATTTCTTGTTTTGTCCTCCTGAGCGAAGTCGAAGGACTTTTTTATTGTAAAGCTCTTATTAACTTTGAAGGGCTTCGACTCCGCTCAGCCTGACAACTTTCATTACAAATTTGGAATTTTAAAAATTCAATTTTGCCATCTATGGCCTCGTATTTCTATATTCTCCAAGCACTTTAAAATATTCTGCCATTATATTTAATAGCGCTTTTGCTTTTGCGTAATCTTCGTATTTTTCGAAAGTCACATCGACAAAAAACGAATATTTCCAGGGCGTTTCAATTTTTGGCAGCGACTGGATTTTTGTCAAATTCAGTTTGCAGTCACTCATTACATTTAAAACTGCCGCCAGACTTCCTCTTTTATGATCCAATTCAAATTTTACAGAAGCTCTGTTAATTTCGCTTTCCGGCAAAAATGAATTTTGCTTTTTGATGATCACAAAACGGGTCATATTATTTTTGATCGTTTGAATAGATGGCGCAATAATATCCAGATCATACATTTCAGAAGCTGTTTCACTTGCAATCGCTGCAATCCCGGTGAGCTGTTTTTCCTGGATTCTTCTGGCTGTTTCTGCTGTATCTTTATCTTCAACCAATTTAATATTTGGATATTGTTTCAAAAAATCCATACACTGCAAAAGTGCCATTGGGTGTGAATGAACTTCTTTTATATCTTCAATTTTCTGACCTTTTAAAGCCATTAAATTTTGCTGAATGTTTAAATAATGTTCTCCAATAATGTGAAGATTATTTTTGTCGATCAAAGCATAATTCGGTATAATCGGACCTGCAATCGAATTCTCGATCGCCATAACCGCCTGATCAGATTTTCCGGCAATAAGGCTGTCGATCAATTCTTCAAAAGAAAGACATTCATCAATATCCACGTTTTCAGAGAAATACTCCTTCACAACCTGATGATGAAAAGATCCTTTAATACCTTGTATTGCAATTTTCGCTGTCATATAGTCAAAAAAAAATCCTGATTTGCATCAGGATTGTATATTAGTTTTATTTGTCTTAAATATTTCTCAAATAACCATAGCACAATCCTGACTTCTACTAAAGAAGAAATAAAAATTGTTGCTAAAATAAAAACGGTTTGCTGCCATTTTGTTTGTGTTATTTTGTAAATTCTTTGCGAATGTATAAATTATTTTTAGTGCACCAAAAAAAAGATTGCATTTTATGAAACAAAAAAGGATTTCTTAACAAATTTAGGATGATTTGTATGATAATATAAAAATATGGGTTTAAAATAAGATATTTATAATTGAGATTGAAAGTTTCTAAAATTGAATTATCTTTTATTTTCTAAGTTATCATTATAGCTTTTCAATTTGTCTCTTATTAATTTAGTTGAAAGAGTGATTCCTGAGCTTAATCGTTGTTCCCTAGACACGCAAACATTACTTTCATTCTTATGTCTAAATTTCTTGGGTAATTTCACTAAACTTGCTTTGTTAAATCTCCAGCCAAGTTTATTTAGAGCTAAAAACAATTGTCTATCAATATAGTAATCAAGTTCTTCAGAATATTTATACAAGTTAGTATAGATAAATGATGATATCCAACCATCCTGCATATTAATTATTTTTTTTAAGAGGGAAAAAACTGTATGATTGACTTTACCATTACACGCATCTCTAATTTTCGATTTTAATCTTTCAAAATTGGCTAAAGACGGATAAATGTCTACTCCATCAAAAGTTACAGAAAGAAAAGTCAAAGACTCAACATCAATCTTAATTATCTTAGTCTTTTCACCTTCTTCTAAACTATGAATATCTAATTTTAACTCTTTTAAAATTTCACAACAATCTAAATAAGCTTGTTCACATTGTTCCTTAGTTTTACAAAGAATTACAAAATCATCTGCATAACGAACTAATTTGTAATCTTTTTTAACAAGAAATTGATCAAAAGGCGAAAGAAATATATTAGAAAGCAGTGGTGATAAAGGATTTCCTTGTGGTATACCTTTGTGTACATCTTTAAAATTAGATTTTTCTTCATCACTAAAATCTTCTAAACCTTTAAGTTCCTGATTTAATGCTTTTTCTAATAATTTATTAATAGATTCATCTTGAAGTTTAGGATATATGAAGTTACTTAACAAATCTTCCTTATTAACCGTTCCAAAAAAATTTATTAAATCTGCCTCTAAAGAATATACATAACCATTTCTGTAATGTTCAATGATTTTGAAAATAGCATCTTTTGTCCCAAGTTTTTTTTGATATGCAAAACTATAACCATTGCTTTTTTCAATAACATTTTTAAATAAGTTTTCAAGCTCAATCGCGATAACTTTCAATACAATTCTATCTGAGACTTCAGGAATTTGTAATGGTCTAAATTTTCCATTATTCTTTGGAATCAAAACGGCTCTATTGGCCGAGAAAAAATATTTACCTTTTAATAAAAGAGAGGATATAGAAGCAATTTTATCATCTTTATTTTTTTCAAAGTCTTCAATTGTTTCTCCAGAAAAACCGTGTGAAGATTTATTAGTTTTATCTAAATTATCCCAAGCTTTTTTTAAAGACTCAACTGAAGATATTTTTTCTAATAATGTTTTTGACATATAACTATATGATTGTAAAGACCCTTAGAATAACAATTTGTTAGTATGACAGACTCCACAAAATGAGTACAGAACCCTTTAATGAAATGAATAGCCAAACAACGAATGAAGTTCGAACTAACACTTTAGAAAGGTGTTCTTGGGCAATCCTGACGAAAGATTGAAGAGCCAATCTAAAGTCGAACGCTAACTTAAACCGAAATCTAAGTCGAAACTCTTGGGCGTTAAAGACTGCATTTTTTTGGTTTGCTGGGTTTTCTCCAGTTCTGAATTCGATATTGTATTCATAGTTTTCAAAATTAAGTTTTTTCCTGACATATGAAACTTTTTTCAAAATTCCGCATGTTTTTTGAAATCCGCAGCTTTCTGCCTGTCCGCCTCACTAAATAAATAGCTTGGTGCCAATGTTTCTATAGGTTTCTGTCTGTCATACACAGTGGCATCAAACGAGATAGACACAGAACCCTTTAATGAAATGAATAGCCAAACAACGAATGAAGTTCGAACTAACACTTTAGAAAGGTGTTCTTGGGCAATCCTGACCAAAGATTGAAGAGCCAATCTAAAGTCAACCAAATTAATTCAAAGAACTAAATTTTAAATTAGTTAAGTTTCTCTTTTTTTACCATTAATTTAAAAAGAAAAACTTAACTATATATTTTATTACAGAATATTAACTTCCACACATTTCACAATCCTCAGGATCTGCAGCTTGTGCTTTTAAAAGCATCGCTTTGTAATCCTCAACGCTGATTGATTCTGTTTCTGCAACTAATGATGGAGCTGTTTCTTCTTTTTTATCGTTGTTTAATGTGAATTTAATCGCATCTACAGCTGCTTTTGTTCTTAGGTAATACATTCCAGTTTTTAAACCAGACTGCCAAGCGTAAAAGTGCATTGACGTTAGTTTAGAATAGTTCGCATCCTGCATGAACAAATTCAACGATTGAGACTGGTCAATAAAGTATCCTCTTTGACGAGACATATCGATAATATCTTTCATCGACATTTCCCAAACTGTTTTATAAAGCTCTTTTAAGTCTTGCGGAATAACATCAATATTTTGAACAGATCCATTATGACGCATGATTTCTTGTTTCAACGTTTCGTTCCATAATCCTCTTTCTACTAAATCGTGAAGTAAATGTTTGTTTACTACGATAAATTCTCCAGACAATACACGACGCGTGTAAATATTTGAAGTATAAGGTTCGAAAGCTTCATTGTTTCCAAGAATTTGTGAAGTCGATGCTGTTGGCATTGGCGCTACTAATAATGAGTTACGAACTCCATGTTCCATAACTTCTTTTCTTAACGAAGCCCAGTCCCAACGACCAGATAATTCTTCATCTTTCATTCCCCACATGTTGTATTGGAATTCTCCTTGTGACATTGGAGAACCTTCAAATGTAGAATATGGCCCTTCTTCTTTTGCCATTTCCATTGAAGCGGTTACAGCAGCAAAATATAATGTTTCGAAAATCTCCTGATTCAGTTTTTTAGCTTCATCACTTGTAAAAGGCATACGCAGCATAATAAAAGCATCAGCCAAACCTTGCACTCCTAATCCTACCGGACGGTGGCGCATGTTTGAGTTTTCAGCTTCTTTAACCGGATAATAGTTTCTGTCGATTACTTTGTTCAGGTTACGGGTTACACGTTTTGTAACATTGTAAAGTGCTTCGTGATCAAATTTTCCGTTTTCAATGAACATTGGCAGGGAAATAGAAGCCAGGTTACAAACTGCAATTTCATCCTTAGAAGTAAACTCCATAATCTCTGTACACAAGTTAGAAGAACGAATTGTTCCTAAATTCTTGTGGTTCGATTTACGGTTTGCTGCATCTTTGTACAACATATATGGCGTTCCGGTTTCGATTTGCGATTCAAGGATTTTCTCCCATAACTCACGAGCGCGGATTGTTTTTCTTCCTTTTCCTCTAAATTCGTAATCTGTATATAAAGCTTCAAATTCTTCTCCGTAAACATCATATAATCCAGGGCACTCATTTGGACACATTAAAGTCCAGGTTGAATCTTCCTGAACACGTTTCATGAACAAATCTGAAGTCCACATGGCGAAGAATAAATCTCTCGCACGCATTTCTTCTTTTCCTGTATTTTTCTTTAAATCTAAGAATTCAAAAATATCAGCATGCCATGTTTCGATGTAAATAGCAAAACTTCCTTTACGTTTTCCGCCACCCTGATCTACGTAACGAGCAGTATCATTGAAAACTCTCAACATCGGAACAATTCCGTTTGAAGTTCCGTTTGTACCGCGAATGTAAGATCCGGTTGCACGTACGTTGTGAATAGAAAGTCCAATTCCGCCTGCCGACTGCGAGATTTTTGCTGTTTGTTTCAAAGTATCATAAATACCATCAATACTATCATCCTGCATTGCCAAAAGGAAACAAGAAGACATTTGTGGTTTTGGAGTTCCTGCATTGAACAACGTTGGCGTTGCATGCGTAAAGAACTTTTTAGACATTAAATCGTAAGTTTCAATTACCGATTTTAAATCGTCTAAGTGAATACCAACAGAAACACGCATTAACATGTGCTGCGGACGCTCTACGATTTTTCCGTTTATTTTAAGAAGATAAGAACGCTCCAGGGTTTTAAAACCAAAATAATCGTAATTAAAATCTCTTGTATAAATGATATGAGAATCTAAAAAAGCAGCATTTTCCTGAATCACTTTATAAACGTCATCTGCGATTAAAGGTGCTTCCTGACCGTTTCTTGGATTTACGTAGTGATACATATCTTTCATCGTTTCTGAGAAAGATTTTTTTGTATTTGAATGTAAATTTGAAATCGCCACACGAGCTGCTAATTGTGCATAATCAGGATGTGCAATAGTCATAGATGCCGCAGTTTCTGCTGCAAGATTATCAAGTTCAGAAGTCGAAACCCCATCATACAATCCTTCGATAACTCTCATCGCTACCTTAACCGGATCTACAAGCTCATTCAGGCCATAACACAATTTTTTGATTCTTTCTGTAATCTTGTCAAACATTACAGGCTCTCTGTGTCCATCTCTTTTTACTACATACATAAGCTTACTTTTTAAGTTATTGAATAAATGAAAGTAACTAGAAAACGAATTCCAGTACTTAAACATTGCGTGTTTTTAAATTATTTTTCGAGAATTACAGAATTCTCAATAGCTGCCCTTTCCCAATTTGAATATCAAACCGAAAAGCCGTTAAAATTGCTATTAAACCTCCGATTTGGGTGATAGAAGATTTAACCTAAAATGTTCTGTAAAATTAATTTGGGCATTAGATAAAATTATCCCAAATTAAAAAAATGCTGTTGTTCTAAAAATCTGCGTCAAATGAAATTTTCTGAGCATCGCTGTCTGTGTTCATTACTCCAGATTTTTGATACTCGGCAACACGTTTTTCAAAGAAATTAGTTTTTCCCTGAAGCGAAATCATGTCCATGAAATCGAATGGATTTGCAGATCCGTATACACGTTCGCATCCTAATTCAACTAAAAGTCTGTCGGCAACGAACTCTAAGTACTGTGTCATTAACGCAGCGTTCATTCCAATTAAACTTACAGGAAGAGATTCAGTCACAAACTGTCTTTCGATATCCAGTGCATCAACAATAATTTCTTTGATTCTGTCTTTTGGTACTTTGTTTACCAAATGGTGATTGTGCAGGTGAACCGCAAAATCACAATGTACGCCTTCGTCACGGGAAATCAACTCATTAGAGAATGTTAAACCTGGCATTAAACCACGTTTTTTCAACCAATAAATTGAACAGAAAGCACCGGAGAAAAAGATTCCTTCAACAGCAGCAAAAGCAATAAGTCTTTCAGCAAACGAATCTGACTCGATCCATTTTAAAGCCCATTCTCCTTTTTTTGCAATAGCAGGAAAAACTTCCAAAGCATTAAACAATTCTGTTTTCTCAGCTTCGTCTTTAACGTAAGTGTCAATTAATAAAGAATACGTTTCACTATGAATATTCTCCATCATGATTTGAAAACCGTAGAAAAATTTTGCTTCTGCATATTGAACTTCATTTACAAAGTTCTCAGCAAGATTTTCGTTTACGATTCCGTCAGAAGCAGCAAAAAATGCTAAAATGTGTTTAATGAAATATCTTTCGTCATCATTAAGTTTATTGTTCCAATCTGTCAAGTCCTGATGCAAATCGATTTCTTCAGCTGTCCAGAAACTAGCTTCCATTTTTTTATACCATTCCCAAATATCATGATGTTTGATAGGAAAAATAACGAAACGATTTTTATTTTCTTGTAAGATTGGTTCTACTTGAGACATGACAATTTTTGTTAAATTTTTATACCGAAATTTTACTAATTCAGTAGACTACAAAGATTGTCAATTATCGCTAAAAATGAAAGTCAAACTTATTCACAATTTGATGTAGTTTTTAACAACGGCAAATTTTGAAACATTTTTCATACAATAATCAATTCGCTGTAAATGAAGCAATTAAAAACGCTCATTATACCTTGAAGCCCCGTAAAATATAGACTTTTAAATATAAAAAGCAAGAAATTTTAAATTGTTTTAAAAAGTTTTTCCGGAGTTAAAACTTTATTTTTTTGAGTTAAAATACAGCTTCGCAAAAGGGTATTTTTTACACTTTAGTTTTTAAGAATTTTTAAGTTCGCTGGCTACTTTTTCGAGCTCCATATACCAGTCTTCTCCAAAACGGCGAATCAAGGCTTCTTTCACAAATTTATACACAGGAACTTCCAATTCTTTTCCTAACGAACAAGCATCATCGCAAATATCCCATCGGTCGTAATTTACTGCAGCAAATTCTGTGAAGTCTTTTACGCGAATTGGATATAAATGACAGGAAACAGGTTTTTTCCAATCTATAATTCCTTGGTTATATGCCTGCTCGATTCCGCAAAGCGCGGTTTTGCCGTCAAAAATAACATAAGCACAATCTTTATTATCGATAAGCGGTGTTTCAAGATCGCCGTCGGTTCCGGTTACCCAGGTTCCCTGCGCTTCAATTGCATCAATTCCTTCTTTTCGTAAAAAAGGTTTTACTTTTGGATAAATTTCCTCTAAGATTTTAGTTTCAGCCTCATTTAAAGGCGCGCCCGCATCTCCATCAACGCAACAAGCCCCTTTACAGGCAGACAAGTTGCACACAAATTCTTTTTCCAGAATATCTTCTGAAATAATAGTTTTACCTAACTGAAACATGATATTACAATACTCTTATTTATAAAGTGCAAAGATAGTCAAAGAAAGCAGATATTCTCTGGTAAAAAATTTTAACGAAGATCTACACAAAAGTAAACCGTTGTAATATGGGGTCTGCATTTAAAAAAAGCCTTGCAGCGTTTGAAAAATCTTTTATGAGCTTTGCGGTAAAACCTGGTATACATTCTTATATATATAATTCTAACCAGCAATTGTTACAAATATCACTTTTTTAAACCTTAAACTATGTTTTTATAACAAAAATACAAGCTGTCAAAAAAACACCTAACTTTATTATCTACTTTTGCAGAAATTTTTAAATCCTCAAAATCAAAGCGATATGTTAGAAATCGATTTTAAAGAAATCATCACAGTAAGCATGGTACTTTTTGCAGTAATTGATATTGTAGGTTCAATTCCTATTATTGTAAATCTAAGAGCAAAAGTGGGACATATTGAATCTGAAAAAGCATCAATTGTTGCGGGTGCCATTATGATTGTTTTTCTTTTTGTTGGAGAAGGAGTATTAAACCTTATTGGTATAGATGTGCATTCGTTTGCCGTTGCCGGATCTTTTGTATTATTTTTTCTGGCACTGGAAATGATTTTAGGAATCAGGATCTATCGCGACGAAGAACCCGGATCTGCTTCTATAGTTCCTCTTGCTTTTCCTTTAATCGCCGGAGCAGGAACAATGACTACTTTGCTGTCGTTGAGATCGCAATTTCACACCATAAATATTATTATCGCAATTCTGCTTAATATAATATTGGTATATGTTGTTTTAAAATCTTCTAAAAAAATTGAAAATTTACTAGGAGAAAACGGACTTGGAGTTGTCCGCAAGACATTTGGAGTAATACTTTTAGCAATTGCTGTTAAATTATTCGCCGCTAATGTTAAAGGTTTATTTGTCTAAGATTTATTTTTATACTTTTATCCCCAATAAATTTAT
The DNA here is from genome assembly GCF_001429765.1 of Flavobacterium sp. Root901. GTDB lineage: Bacteria > Bacteroidota > Bacteroidia > Flavobacteriales > Flavobacteriaceae > Flavobacterium. Next base: position 1,253,697 of record NZ_LMJB01000005.1, on the reverse strand, counting down.
AAAATACAACTTTAAGACATTTTATTAAAGTTTTACTTTGATATTTTTACAACAACAAACAACCAATATGAAAATCTTCACTTCAATCTTAGTGCTTTTAGCATTAGCTTTAATTGTTTTTAATATTACGCTATTAGACTTTAAAAACCCTTTTCAGGGCGATAGTATGGTAGCTTTTATTGGAATCGCAGCTTCGTTTTGCGCCGTGTTGATTCTTTTGATTTTTAGAATTTCTAAAAGAATTGAAGAAAAAACAAACGGTCGATAATATATATGTTTGACGTTTTAATTATCGGCGGAGGTGTATCAGGCATGTCTTGCGCCTTAGTTTTAGGATCTGCAAAAAACAAAGCTTTTGTTACCGACAAAAAAATCGGAATTTTTACCCATCAGAAAAACTCTTCTTTACAAGAGGCTGTTTTCTACAATGCTTATGGGATAACGCCTGGTAAATTAGGTTCTGAACTGCTTACACAAAGTATTCAGGATCTAACAGCTTCTTATCCGCATATTGAACAAATTCCAAATGAAAAAGTAATGAAAATCGAAGGCTCTTTTCCTTCGTTTACAGTTGTTAGTAATAAAAACTCCTACCAGACAAAAAATATCGTTGTTGGAATAGGCTCTGCCAATACTTTTGATATTGAAGGCTTAATGCAATTTGTTGAACCTCACAAAAAAGCACTTCCGGAAAAACAACGTATTCAGCTTAAAAATGATGATCATAAAGTTGCCGACGGGATTTATGCAATTGGAACTTTAGCCGGATGGAGAAGCCAGCTGGCCATTGCCGCCGGAAGCGGTGCTGCTGTTGCAACCGATATTCTCACTTTATGGAACAACGGCGTACAGACGCATTCGCACGACAGCATTCGATAATTTAAACACAAAAAAATAAAACAGTTCCCAAAAAAGCTATTAAAGTTGTTATTATAAGACTTTTAAATCCTAGCTTTTTAAAAACAGATATTTTTATGTCTTTTGAAAACAGTTTATCCAGGAAAAAATTCAAAATTAGAAGAATAATTATCCCAATAAAACCGATGGCTGATACTCCAAGAAAACGAAAAATAAAAGAATAAGGAAGCAGAGTATAAAGCTCGATTTTTCGCTCATAACTTCCGACCCAGAAAAGACTAAAAAAAGCAACAATTACTGCATTGATTAGAATAAATAATGTATTGAAAACTGTTCTCAAAAGTTATGTTTATTATTTAATACATCTTAAAATAAAAAAACACTGACAAAATCAGTGTTTTTTTATTTTAAGTAAGTAAATTTATTTCACCGAAACAATCTTCGTTACCTTAATATGATTCTCATCATCAGATTTCCAGATTTCTCCTTTTAACGAAACTACATCTCCTATTTTTAACTGCTTGTAATTTTGCGGCCCGCCAACATTTACGATGCTGATTGTTGCAAAATATACTTCTTTTGTATCTGTATTAATTTTTGCAGTGTAACCGTCTTTTCCGGATTCAATTGATTCTACTTTTCCGGAAACTGCCTTATTCGCATCGTTTTTCATCGTTGTACAAGAGATTATAAAAGTCATCAGAATTACAACTAAACTTATTTTTTTCAGATTTTTCATATTTTAAATTTTAACCGCAAAGTACGTTATGATTAACGAGGTTTCGGTATGTTCTATTTTAAGTTAATATTATTTTTGCAGTCAAAATTTATGCCAGTTGAATGCAGCTTCCGGCGATAATTTTCAAATCTGCGCCAAATTGTTTCCAAACACGTATGTATTTAAAAACGCCATTGACAGGATTATTATCGTAAGTTCCTTTTAATGAAACAGAAACAGCAACGACAGCTGTATCATCTATAATATTAATAATTTGATCCGAAGCCTCCAGAGAATCAATTTTCATTTTACCGGAACGGTATGAATTCAAATCAAATTCTTTTGTAATGGTTTGTCCGTCCGGCATATTGAAAAGCAGATCATCGTGAAGGATTTGTTCCAAAACAGTAACATCGGCATTTTTAATTGCGGTCAAAAGTTCAATTTCGGCATTTACGATTTGGTCTTTTTCCATCAAATTAGAATTTAGGATTATTTCTTCTGATTTAAAACTGTTTTTATCATGGCATCATCTTTTAAAATAACATCATAATAATACATTTCGCCGTACAATTGGCGCGCAAATTCTGCAGTAATATACCGGTTTACTAATGATTTGGTTTTGTCTAGTTTAAGATCTAAACCTGTCATTAAAATATAGTTTTTAAACTTTTTAAAATAAGCATCGGAACTTTTCATTTTCTCCAAAAAGTCTGCAAAGTGAAGTCCTGCAAAAGCATTTCGGTTTTTATCTAATTCTTCAAAAACAAAATGACCAACAATTCCGGTTTGAAGTAAGTAAGCTGCATTTTCGTTTCCATGCTCCGCTTCTATCGGAACAAAAATATCCGGAACGATTCCGCCGCCGCCGTATACTATTTTCCCTTTTGGAGTTTTAAATTTCAAAGAATCAGCTACTTTAATACTGTCTTTTGCATACAATTCCCCCGAATTTATTCTGGATTCTGATTCTTTAAAATATTCTTCGTTTCCTTTTTTATACGGTTTTTGAATTGATCTTCCTGTTGGAGTGTAATATCTTGCTACAGTTAAACGAACTGCAGATCCGTCGTTAAAATCCATTTCGCGCTGTACCAAACCTTTACCAAAAGAACGGCGCCCAACAATGGTCCCGCGATCACTGTCTTGAATTGCGCCGGCCAAAATTTCGCTGGCAGAAGCACTGTTTTCATTAATCAAAACATATACTTTTCCGGTTTCAAAACTTCCGGCTTTTGTGGCGTATGTTTTTTCAGTAGTTCCGTTTTTGTTTTTTGTAAAAACAATAAGCTGTTTATCTTTCAGAAATTCATCGGCAATTGCAATTGCTTCTTCCATATAACCTCCTCCATTATCACGAAGATCGATTACAAGCGACTGAATTCCCTTTTGTTTTAATCGTGTTAAACCTGTTTTGAATTCATTAAAAGTGGTTTCTGCAAAACGATTGATTTTGATATAACCGGTATTGTTTCCAATTAACAAAGAAGCATCGACACTTTTTATCGGAATAATATCTCTTTTAATTTTAAACTTCAGTTTCTTTTGTTCTGATTTTCTAAAAACGGTCAATTCAATTTCAGAGCCTTTTATTCCTTTTAATTTGGAGAATAAACTATCAGAAGGAAGTTTTCTTCCGTACAATTTAGTTTTTCCTGCGTACAAAATTCGGTCGCCGGATTTTAATCCCGCTTTCGCTGAAGGTCCGTTTTCGACCGGTTTTATAATTGCAACAGAATCTTTGTACATGTAGAAATTAATTCCGATTCCCACAAAATCGCCTTTCATGCTTTCAGCAACTTCGGCTTGTTCGCTTGGCGGAATATAAACAGAATGCGGATCTAATTTTGAAAGTATATTATCGACTGTAAGGTTTACAATTGAATCTGTGTTAACACTGTCAACATATTCGGTATTGATAAAATCAATCAGTTTATTTAGCTTGGTTTTAGAATAATTTTTAGCCAAAAGCTGATCATCTGCGGAAGCGTTTGTTAAACTTCCGATTATAGTTCCGAGAGCAAAAGTCGCCCCGATAACGATTGGCAGATATTTGGGATTAAATTTCATTACTCTTCTAAAACAGGAATATGCTGAACTTCAACACCTGCTTTTATTAAAAATTGAATTCCGGAATCATCACGATATCCGTCCTGATATACCACTCTTTTTATTCCGGACTGGTGTATTAATTTACTACATTCTTTGCAAGGCGAAAGTGTAATATACAATGTTGCGCCTTCACAAGATTGTGTAGATCTGGCTACTTTTAAGATTGCGTTTGCTTCGGCATGCAGAACATCCCAGCGCGTTAATCCGTTTTCATCTTCACAGCAATTTTCAAATCCGGATGGTGTTCCGTTATAACCATCAGAGATGATCATTCTGTCTTTTACGATAATCGCCCCAACTTGTTTACGCTTGCAGTAGGATAAAAGGCTCCATTCTTTAGCGATTCGCAAATAAGCTTTATCGTATTTATTTAATTTTTTTATTTCCATTTATTTTATCTGTTCCAAATTGGACTATCAATAATCATCGGAATTACAACTCCAATAATAAATGCTGACATTACAAGTGCCCAGTCGCGTTTTGAAAAACGAAATACTGTTTGTACAATATAAGATATTACCAAAACTACAAAAACAACTACCAGCTGTGCCGCCTCAATTCCCAAAGCAAATTCTCCTAAAGGCATTAATTTTGAACTTGGCGATCCTCCTAAAATGCTTTTAAAATAATTTGAGAATCCGAGTCCGTGGATGATTCCAAAGAATAAAGTCACAAAAAATACTACGTTTACGCCATCGTTTTTCGTTGCTTTTCCTGCAGTAAAAAGATGATATAAGGCTGTAATCAGAATCGTAATCGGAATTAAGAATTCAACAATATTTACTTTTATTGCAATTATTCCGAAAACAGAAAGTATTAAAGCTAATGTATGACCGATTGTAAAAACCGAAACCAGAAGCAAAATACGTTTCCAGTCTTTGAAAGAATAAGGAACAGTTAATGCGATTAAAAAAAGAACGTGATCGTAGGCGTTAATATCTAAAACATGCTTTAATCCTATTTGAAAATAAATCCAAAATTGCGACATACGGGTACTATAATTAATTGATTAGGGGTTGTAAACTTACGATTTATTTTGAAGATTTTACGATGCGTATCCTTAAAACAACAAGTAAAAATAAGTTAAATTTATTAAAATTTTAAAATTGTTAAATTAAAATAAAATTTATCTTTGTTCCATAAAACTTATTTTAATTATGTCATTTTCAGAATTATTTGATAACGAATTCAAACAAAGAAACAGAGGTCATTTCTCTGCAATTGTTCGTGTAGCGTTTGCTGACGGAAAAGTAAGTCCAGAAGAAAAAGACTTTTTGGACAAATTAGCTTCAAGATTAGAAATTTCAGAAGAAGAATACACTGAGATTCTTAAAAATCCTTTGAAATATCCAATAAATCCACCGTATTTGTACTCGCAGCGATTAGAGCGTTTATATGATTTGGCAAGGATGATTCACGTTGACCACCATTTAGGTGACCAGCAGGAAGTTATGTTAACCCGTATGGGATTAGCTTTGGGTTTCACTCCAGGAAACGTAAATTATATTATTAGAAAAGCGTTATCTCTAATTGACAAAAAAGTTGATTTAGATACTTTTCTTTTCGAAATGGAAAATATGAACAAGTAATTTTAGTTTTCAGTTTTCAATGGCAGTTTTCAGTATTGCCCTGAGAGTTGAGATTTAAATTAAAAATATAAACCCGACAAGTTTTTTAAAAACCTGTCGGGTTTGTTATATCTGGCAGCTGCGACTGGAAACTGAATCTATTTTGACTGTTTAATATTTATATAATCATAATAATTCCCTTCCTGCAGAGTAACGACAAGAGTTCTGTCTTGATTGGTTGTGTTTTTGTTGATACTAATTATTATAGTAGTCCCATCTTTTCTTTCAATCTGGAATTCATTATACTTTAAAATAAAACTCTGTTGAGCGGCTATTTCACTGTTAAAGCCAAACCTTTCGTCATTTATTCTCAGATCACTTACCCGCCACCATTTTGATTGGGAGGTAATCGTAACCGAATGTGCATCTGAACTAAAACTTATATTTTTATTAGAAAGTTTAATTGGATCAGTGCCGCCGCCTACAATGCCTCCACTGCTTTCATCACTACTGCAGGAAATTATTAAAAAGGAAAGCGCAGTAAAAAGGGTAAATAGTAATTTTTTCATAATAATCTGAATTTTGGAATAATAAATATCTGTGGTTATTTTTACTAAAGATGTTTAAATCCAGAAATGGTTGCGTGTGTTTTTTAAGTTTTCAGTCGCGGTTTTCAGTTTCAGTATCGTTTCTGTTGAAATTTTAAGCTACTCAAAACAAAAACCCGACAAGTTTTTAAAAATCTGTCGGGTTTGTTTATCTGAAAACTGCCACTGAAAACTGAAAACTTATTCAGCGGCCATAAACTCTTCTGCTTTTTCTACCATGCTTTTACTTCCGCAAAAAAATGGAACTCTTTGGTGCAGTTCTGATGGCTGGATTTCCATAATTCTTCCAAAACCGTCTGTTGCTTTTCCTCCGGCCTGCTCTGCCAAAAACGCCATTGGATTACATTCATATAATAAACGTAATTTCCCTTTTGGTGCTTTTGAACTTGTTGGATAAATATAAATTCCGCCTTTAATCATATTTCGGTGAAAATCGGCCACTAAACTTCCTATATATCGGGATGTGTAAGGTCTGTCTTCTTCTTCACGCTGACAATATTTAATATAATTTTTTACTCCCTGCGGAAAATGAACATAATTACCTTCATTTACGGAGTAAATGCTTCCGTTTTCAGGAAACTTCATATTTGGGTGTGAAAGGTAAAATGTACCAATTGCCGGATTGAGTGTAAAACCATTTACGCCATATCCGGTTGTGTAAACCAGCATTGTCGAAGTTCCATATATTACATATCCTGCTGCAACCTGATTGATTCCCGGCTGTAAAAAATCCTCGCTTGTTACCGGAGTTCCAATTGGTGTTATTCTTCTAAAAACAGAAAAAATAGTTCCTACCGAAACGTTTACATCAATGTTTGAAGATCCGTCAAGCGGATCCATTAAGATCACGTACTTATTATTATGACAGTTGTCGCTCCCCTTAACTGTAATAAAATCGTCGTTTTCTTCTGAAGCAATACCACAGACAATCTCACGGTTTATTAACGTCTGGATAAATACTTCGTTTGCATAGACATCTAATTTTTGCTGGTCTTCTCCCTGGATATTCTGCTCGCCTGCGGCGCCGATGATATCTACCAGTCCAGCCTGGTTTACTTTATGATTGACAACCTTTGCTGCCAACCGAATCGAGTTGATGATCCGGGAAAGTTCTCCCGACGAATACTGAAATGCTTTTTGGTTCTCAATAATAAACTCTCCCAGTGTTTTATTGCGTTCTTCCATTACTATATCGTTGTAGTTTTAATTTTAAGTCACAAATATCGTTTATTTTGTGAGAATGATTTAAAAATTATTTCGTTAGTTTGCTACAATTGTATATTTGCTAATTAATAGCAAAAAGTACTGTGCAATAAAAGGTTTTTTTAGCGAATACATGATTAATAATAGGAATATATGAATATTAGAAAAGGAAATCCCGAAGATATGAAATCGGTTTTGGGATTAATACAGGAGCTGGCAATATTCGAAAAAGAACCTGATGCAGTTGTCATAACAGAAGAAGATTTAGTGCGTGACGGGTTTGGAGAAAAACCGCTTTTTCAGGTTTTTGTAGCTGAAATTGAATCAAAGGAAAATGAAACAGGAAAAGAAATAGCTGGAATTGCATTATACTATTACCGCTATTCGACCTGGAAAGGAAAAACCATTCACCTTGAAGATTTAATAGTTAAAGAAAAAATGCGCGGCACCGGCTTAGGATCTGCACTTTATGCTGAAATAATGAAACAGGGAAAAAAAGACAATGTGCGAAGAGTAGAATGGAATGTTCTGGCATGGAATATTCCTGCGGTTAATTTTTATAAAAATTCAGGAGCGAGAATTCTGGAAGACTGGCAGGTTGTACAAATGGATGAAACAGGAATTAATTCGTTCTTAGAAAAATTATAAAAATATTTATTTTTCCACAGATTACAGGATTCAAATGATTTTACAATCTGTGTCAGTTTGCCGAGGATACACTAATTTCACGAATTAAATTAGTGCAATTAATGTAATTCGTAGCAGAAAAATCATTTTAACCCTGATAATCTGTGGCTTAAAAAAAACAAAATAGCAAGATTTCGCCCCAATCTGAAATCTAAAATCTAAAATCTATAAATTAATAATGAGAGTATTTAAATTTGGAGGTGCATCAGTAAAGGATGCCGAAGGAATTAAAAACGTATACGACGTTTTGCAAAAAGTGGGTTATGAAGATGTGATTTTGGTCGTTTCGGCAATGGGAAAAACCACAAATGCTCTTGAAGTTGTTATCAAGAATTATTTTGATAAATCGCCAGAGTTAAGTTCATCTGTACAAGAAATAAAAAAATACCACAATCAAATATTATTAGACTTATTTGAAGACGAGAAACATGAGGTTTTTGCTGCGGTAAGTGCACAGTTTTCTGAATTAGAATATTTCCTGGCACACAACAAATCTCCAAACTACAATTTTGTTTACGATCAGGTTGTGAGCTTTGGAGAGTTAATTTCGACTAATATTTTAAGTCATTTTATGAATTTCATGGGAATTCAGACGCAGTGGCTTGATGTACGTAATTTTATTAAAACAAATGCAAATTACAGAGATGCAGAAGTTGACTGGGAAACTACCCAGCAAAATATCAGCAAAAATGTACCCAGAAAACAATTAAATATTACACAAGGATTTTTAGGTGCTGATGAAAATAATTTCACTACAACTTTAGGACGTGAAGGTTCTGATTATACGGCCGGAATCTTTGCATACTGCTTAAATGCAGAAAGTGTTACAATCTGGAAAGATGTTCCGGGAGTGATGAACGCCGATCCGCGTTATTTTGAAAATGCGAGTCTGCTTAACCAGATTTCGTACCGTGAAGCTATTGAGTTGGCATTTTACGGAGCAACGGTTATTCACCCAAAAACCTTACAGCCCTTACAGAAAAAAGAAATCCCGTTATATGTAAAATCATTTGTAAACCCTTTATTAAAAGGAACCTGCGTTTCAAAAGGCGTTGATCTAGAACCGCAGTATCCCTGTTTTATTGTAAAGAGAGAACAGCTTTTGATTTCGCTTTCATCCATTGATTTCTCTTTTATTATGGAAGAAAACATCAGTGAGATTTTTGGTTTATTCCACGAATTCAAAATTAAAGTAAACCTGATTCAGAACTCTGCGATTAGTTTCTCTGTTTGTGTAGAAGATAAATTTGGGAATTTCTCTGAACTGAATGCGATTCTTTCGAAAAAATTCAAAGTTGATTACAGCGATAATGTGACCTTATATACAATCCGCCACTTTACCGAGCAGGCATCACATACTGTTGAAGCAAACAAAGAAGTTTTGCTAAAACAAGTAAGCCGCGAAACAATGCAGATTGTGACTAAAGAATTAAACTAATACTTTATAAAAGGGAATTATTAAAATTCAGATAGATGTTGAAAAGGCTTCACTTAATTGTGAAGCCTTTTCTTTTATCTCGCCCTGTTATTTTCTGTCTGTTCAATTTCAGATTTTTTATAGGTCGTGTTTTTAGAATTGCCAAAACTGTAAACGGCAATCAATTTAAAATAATTGCTTGTATAAGTTCTGTGGTAATAAATTTGGGTTTGTCCAACATTATAATCTCCGGAAACCATGAACTTATGGAAAATATCATTTGCTGTAAAATTGACTCGTAAAGCATCTTTGAAAAAATTTCTTTCGATTCCCAGTGTTACTGTAGAACGGCTGTTATCTGTTCCCAATCCGTAACCTCTGTCTCCTAAATACCAGGCAAGAAGCTGAATTTTAAATAATTTCGGAATTGTAAATGTATTATTCGAATAGAAATATAACTGAGGCGTTACCGGACTAAAAACATACGAGTATTTATGATCTACAGATTTGCTTAAATTGATATTTATGGTATTAGTCGAATTCCACCATTTGATAGTAAAAGATCTCGAAAGCGAACTAAAAAACACATGGCCGTTTTCCAGATTTATAGCTTTTAAAACATAACTATTTGGCGTATCGCCTCGTAATGCCGCGCCAGAAATTGGGTCAATCTTATAAGTATATCCTATTTTAAAATCGAATTTCCTGTACATCGTACCAATCTCAAAAGCATGAATTTTTTCAGGAACTAAATTAGGGTTTCCTTCAATAGTCGTAAAAGGATCCTGATAGACCACATAAGGATTTAAAGCCTGATAACGCGGTCTTGTAATTCTCGAAACATAGGAAAAATGTCCTTTTAAGTTTTCTGAAAAATCCATATTTAAAAGCAGGTTAGGAAAAAAATTGCCGTAGCTTTTTTCAAAATTCTGAATTCCGTTTGCGTTTGTATATAAATCATAACTCGTCCATTCGCCGCGAAGGCCCGTCGATAAACTTAGTTTTTGACCAATTGAAGTTTGGTAATTAAAATACGCTGCATTGATATCTTCTTTATACATGAAATCACTGGAAAGCTTATCATCAAATTCAAAATTCATGTCATCGGCATCTGCGATTAAAAAATCAGTTCCGGATTTTACTTTGGCAAAACTAAATTTTGCCCCCGTTTCTAATTTTGTTTTGTCACTTATTTTTTTCGAGTAATCAGCTTGTGCGGCAATAATATTAATGGTATTTCCAACATTATTTTTTAAATATCGTTGTCCTTCAAGATTATCAACCACACTATTTTCTTCTATATAATCTCGTATCGTTCCGTTATAATTGGAATATTGCGAACCAATAAAAAGCGACGAACCTTTACTATCAGTAATTAAATTATAATTTAGATTGATGAACTGATTCAGCAAAACATCGTTTTTCTTAATATCGGTTGCAAAAAAGCTGTTTCCCGAATTATTATCTATAGAATTCCGGCTTTTTACTGCTCCGCCTAAATCTTCAATATTTCCGCTGTATGCCAATGAAACATAACTTTTCTCCGAAAAAGTATATTGAAGACCCGCTGCAAAATTGGAATAATTATTAAACTGCCTTAACCAGTCTGTTGTTAAAACAGATTTCATGTATTCGTCCGGATTGGATCGGGTTCTTGTCGTATAAAGTAATTCCCGGCCTTTTCCTAACTGAAGTCCATAATTCGAAATAAAAGAAAATTTACCTTTTGAATAATTAAAGTCAAAAAGCGTATTAGTACTGGTTCCGGCAAACTTAGAAACTGTAACATGCTGACTTGCCGACCCCATAATACCGCTTTCTATATTTTGTATTGTAATAATATTTACAACTGCTTTTCCTTCGGCATCATATTTTGAAGACGGATTTGAAATAACTTCGATTTTAGCAATCTGCGAAACCGGAATCGCCGCAAAACGTTCGTAATTAATCAGGATTCCATTTAAATATATAATTGCTTCTCCTTTTCCGATAATGCTGATTTGTCCTTCGGCAATTGCAATATTGGGAACCCGGCCCAGTAATTCATTTACAGAACTGCTGGCCGCAAGAACGGTTCCTTTTACATTTACATTGATAGTTCCGTCTGCGCCATATTTTAATAATGAAGGCTGACTTTTTACAACAACTTCATTTAACTGGTTTTGATCTTCATCTTTAATAATTATAGAATCCCGGGCAGATAATTTTGGTGTTATTTTTTCTATTGGTTTGTCTTCTCCAACATAGGATTTATCCGGAACTTTTTTTACAGTTTGTGCTTTTACTTCGATTGATGAAAAAATCAGGCAATAAATAAAAATGGCAGATACAATAAGAAATCTCATAAACTTTAACGATTAGCGGTTTGACTTTATTTGAAACAAAAGTCATCTGAAAATCTGTGAATGAGGTTTTAGAAAGGGAAATCAGGAGTACGGATTTATAAATTAAGACCTTTTAAAAGATGCTAAGGTTCTAAGATTCTAAGGCTCTAAGTTTTTTCAAACGTAAAATTATACTCTCGTAAAGGCGCAAAAGTTTTATTTCCCCTTTGGCTTTGCGACTTTGCGAGATTTAATTTAGCATTATCTAAGCGATAATTCCTGCAGTTGATAATTTAAAGGTGTTGTTCCGGTATGTTTTTTAAATGCTGCGAAAAATGTTGATTTGGAATTAAAACCGACATCATATCCTACGGATTCTAAAGTTAATTTATCACTTGCAATTATAATTCGGCAGGCTTCGTTTATTCTAAATTCATTTATATAACTGGTAAAATTTTTTCCAAGGCTATTATTTAAAAATTGGGATAATTGATGACCCGGAATATTAATTTCTTCAGATAATTTTTTTAAACTCAAATTCGGATTTTTATATAATTCTTTTTCATTCATAATTTTTTCCAGCTTCTGATCTATCATTAAAGATTCAGCATCGGTCAGTTTTTTGCCTTTTTGAAAATTGAGAAGAAATAAATCGTCTGTTTTCTTTCTGTGTAAAAGAATTAAAATTATCAGATATAAAATAAAAGTAAAAGCAAGCGCTCCGGTAAGGCAGGAAACAAACGGAATTCTGGAAAATCCTAAAAAATAAGCCAGAAATATAGACGCATTACCAAAGAAAACTGCTCCAAACCATCTTTCTGCAGCAGAAGAACTGTCATAATTCCAAATTATTTTTTGAAACACTACCCTGCTTTCAAAACCGGAAATAAAAAGATATGAAAACCATTGAACAAAAATAAAAGCCACAAAATAATAATTCCATAAAACAGGATAATTTTGATACGGATATAAAATTCCGATACTCAAAATCGCAAAAAGCCAAATTCCTAAATGTAATTTCCATTTTTTTGAAACAGTGTTTTCCAAGCCGGATTTTAAAGTATAATACAATAACGGCCCAATTAACAAACAAGCCGAAAGCCCAATTTGAAGCCAGGTTTTGTGCAAATTATTATTAAAGTAAACAAAAACCGTTACCGCGATTCTTATACTTAATGCGAGTAACGCTGCGCCAAGAAAAAGGTTCGTAAGGTATTTTTTCTTCGTAAAAAATAAAAAATACAAACTCAGAATAAATCCGTTAAAAGCACCTAAGGCGCCAAAAAAAAACAATATTTCTTTTCCAATGCTCATATATTAAGTTTGTAAAGCCTGAAGCTGATAATTTAAAGGTGTAGTTCCGGTATGTTTTTTAAAAGCTGTAAAAAATGTTGATTTGGAATTAAAACCAACATCATATCCTACGGATTCTAAAGTTAATTTATCATTTGAAGTAATGATTTTACAAGCTTCGTGTATTCTAAATTCGTTTACAAAACTGGTAAAGTTTTTCCCCAGATTATTGTTTAAAAACTGCGATAACTGATGGCTGGAAATATTTATTTCTTTTGATAAATCCTGTAAATTCAGATTTGGATTTTTGTACAAACTTTTTTCGTTCATTATATTTTCCAGTTTTTCAGAAATAATAATGGCCTCAGAAGCTTGTATTTTTTTACCCGGGATTTTCTGAACATTCAGTAAAAACAAATCATCGGTTTTTTTTCTGTAAAGAAGAATGGAAATTATCAGATATAAAATAAAAGAAAAAACAACTGCACCACTTATATATGTTGCTCCGGAAGCGCCCATTATCGCTAAAAAATAAAAAAGAAATAATAAAAAATTACCCAGAAAAAGCATTCCGAACCACATTTCTGCCGGACTTGGTTTTTCTTTTTTACTCACAATTTTCTTTAAAACCCCTCTAATTGTAAAGCCCGAAAAAACAATATACATAAACCATTGAAAATAAATAAACAGAATAAAATAGCCTGTCCACAGTTCCGGATAATATTCATACGGATATAAAATTCCTGAACCGACGATTACTGTCCCCCATAACGAGAGTATAATTTTCCATGATTTTGGCATGACGTTTATTTCTTCAACAGCCGATTTTAAAAAATAATACAAACATGGCCCGATGAAAAAACAGGCTGTGAGCCCAATTTGCAAATACATTTTTGGCAGTTCAGGATGAAAATATACAAAGACCGATTTTGCAATTCGGATACTTAAAGCAAACAAAAGTGCGCCAAGAAAATAATTGGTTAAATACTTTTTCTTCGTAAAAAAGAAAAAATAAATCCCCAGAATTATTCCGTTGAAAGCTCCCAAAGCACTAAAAAAGAATAAAAGTTCTTTGCCAGTATCCATAATATTAGTTGGTTATATCCTGGAACAAAGCTAAAAAAAAGATTGGTTTATGATGAGAATTATACTTCAAAATATAGTTTATGTTTTTATTTAAGAAAAGTCATTATGCTCAAAATCAAGTGTTTTCCCAACAAACAAAAGCCTCACAATTTCTTGATTATAAATACTACTTTTGATTTTTTAGAGTTAAAGTGTTTATGTTGAAAAAATTACTGTTTTTTACGGTGCTGTTTTGGTATTCCGGGCTTATGGCACAGGATACAGAATCGTTGTATAAAACAAAAAAAGTAATTGCTGTAAAAGACACTATTCACCTGGAAAACTTCAGTATTAACTCCAGTTTTTTTGAACTGCTGAATTCTAAAAACCAACCTATAGATTCCAGTTTTTATAAAATTGATTTTCAAAAAGGAACACTTCTTTTAAATGAAAAATTCAATTCTGTTAGCGATACTTTAATTGTCAATTATCTTCATTATCCGGATATTCTGACAAAAGAATACGGACTTTATAAAGACAGTCAGGTTGTAACCAATGACGTTGGAACAGAAAAATTATATAAAATTGACAATACCAGTTCTAAAAAAATTACACCTTTTGACGGCTTAAATACTTCCGGAAGCATTACTCGCGGCGTTACGATTGGAAATAATCAAAATACGGTTTTAAATTCCAATCTTGATTTACAGATAACCGGAAAAATCTCCGACAAAATCAGTTTACGGGCTTCACTTCAGGATAATAATATTCCGCTGCAAAATGGCGGTTATTCTCAAAAACTCGATCAGTTCGACAATATTTTCATGGAACTTTTTACCGATGACTGGAACATTCGCGCCGGCGACGTTTTTCTGGAAAACAGAAAAACACAATTCCTGAGTTTCAATAAAAAGGTTCAGGGACTTTCTGCCAGTTTTGATTTTGATACAGAAAAAAGTAAAACTAATGTTTTTGCTTCGGTTTCATTTGTAAAAGGCCAATATGCAAAAAGTACTTTTACAGGTCAGGAAGGAAATCAGGGACCGTATAAATTAAAAGGACAAAACGGCGAATTGTATGTTTTGGTAATTTCCGGTTCTGAACGTGTTTATGTAAATGGTGTTTTGCTTAAACGCGGCGAAAACAACGATTATGTTATTGATTATAATGCCGGCGAAATTGTTTTTACATCGCTTTTTACCATCACTTCAGAAATGCGGATTAATATTGAATATCAATATTCTGAACGAAATTATAACCGACTGGTAACTTACGCGGGCGCGACAACAGAAAGTAAAAACTGGAGTTTTGGCGGTTATTTATATTCAGAAAATGATATGAAAAATCAGCCGCTGCAGCAAAATCTTTCTACAGAACAAGCAGCGATTCTGGCACAGGCAGGAGACGATCAAAGTTTAATGACGGCGCCTTCTGCCTATCAAGATACTTATTCTGATAAAAAAATATTGTATAAAAAAACAGTGATAAACGCTGTTGAAGTTTATGAATATTCCAATAATCCGGATGATGTTTTGTACAATGTAAAGTTTAGCCTTGTGGGCGCTAATCTTGGAAATTATATAATCCAAAACAGTACTTCGGTTGAGAGAATTTACGAATATGTTTCGCCTGTAAATGGTGTTCCGCAGGGAAATTACGAGCCAATTGTTCAGCTGGTTGCCCCAATGAAAATTCAGGTAGCGACTTTTTTAGGAAAATACAATCCTGACGAAAAAACGCTGGTTGATTTTGAAATTGCAATGAGCAATAATGATAAAAATTTATTTTCGAAAATTGATGATTCTGATAATGACGGAATTGCTTTTAAAACCAATATTAAAAAACGTCTTTTTACCAGAAACTGGACTCTGGACGGTTTTGCAAATTATCAATTTGTGCAAAAAGACTTTCGCTCTGTTGAGCGTTTGTATAATATTGAGTTTAATCGCGACTGGAATTTAAATGCTACACTTTTAGGAAATCAAAGTTTATTGGTTACGGGCGTTAATTTTGATTTATTTGCAAAAAAAGAAACTTCAGACATTGGTTTATTTACCTATCAATTTGAAAAACTGGATTTTACCGAAAGTTATTCGGGAGCGCGCCATACCACAACCGCTCTGTTCAAACTTAAAAACTGGACGATTCAAAATCAGGGGAGTTTTTTAAATTCTGATGCGACAGTTTCGACTTCAAAATTTATTCGGAACCAAACCCGCGCAAAATATCATTTTGGAAAAAACTGGATTGGCGGCAGTTTACAAATTGAAGATAATCAGGAAAAAGATAAAGTTACGAATCAGTTTTCGGCTTTAAGCCAAAGGTTTTCTGAATATGGCGCTTTTATAGGACGCGGCGACAGTACAAAGGTTTTTATTGAACTGGGTTATTTACAACGTAAAAATGACAGTTTGCAAAATGGCCTTTTACAGCATGTAAACAATTCACAGACTTATTATTTAAGATCAAAACTCATTCAGAATAAAAAAACAGATCTGGCGGTTTATGCCAGTTACCGAAATCTGGATTTTACGGATTCCGGTAAAGAAAATGAACCTTCGTTAAATTCGAGAATTCTTTATAACGACCGATTCTTTAATCAGTTTATGCAGATTGGAACTGCTTATGAAACCAGTTCCGGAACTATTGCCCAGCAGGAATTTACATATGTCGAAGTTCCAACCGGACAAGGCGTTTATACCTGGAATGATTACAACGGAAACGGAATTCAGGAACTGGAAGAATTTGAAATTGCAGCTTTTCCGGATCAGGCAAAATACATTCGGATCTTTCTTCCGAATCAGATTTATATTAAAACCAATCAGAATAAATTTTCGCAGTCTGTTATATTAAATCCGCTGCAATGGCAGAATGAAAAAGGTTTGAAAAAACTGATTTCGTATTTCTACAATCAGACATCTTTTATTATGGACCGAAAAGTAAGAAGCAGCGGCAATCATTTAGAATTGAATCCGTTTTATTCCTCAGATGAAAATATTCTCGGTTTAAATTCAAGTTTTAGAAACAGTTTATTTTACAATCGCGGGAAACAAAAACATTCTGTAACATATTCTTACCTTATTAATAATGGTAAAAATCTGCTTTCGATTGGTTCTCAAAATGTAAAAAACAGTTCGCATCAATTGCAGTATACACATCTGTATCAAAAAAGCTGGCTGTTTAATTTTTTTACCAAAACAATAAAAACAAATTTAATTTCAGAAGATTTTGTTGAGAAAAATTATGATTTAAAAGGGTATCAGCTGGCACCAAAAATTAGTTATTTGTTTTCGAAAAACACCAGCCTTGATTTCTTTTATGAATTTCAGAATAAAGAAAATCAAATTGGTAATCAGGAAACGTTAGTTCAAAACCGACTCGGAACTTCGTTTTCTTTTGCCGGAGAAAAGAAAGTAACTGTAAATGGCGAGTTTTCTTTTTATGAAAATAAATTTACCGGAAATGAATTTTCATCTGTAGGATTTCAAATGCTTGAAGGGCTTCAGGCGGGACAAAATTTGGTTTGGAAACTGCTGCTGCAAAAAAACATTACACAGTTTTTAGATGTTAATTTGAATTATCAGGGACGTAAAAGTGAAACCGGAAATACGGTGCATACCGGAAATGTTCAGCTTCGTGCTTATTTTTAATACTTTAATAAAACATAAGATTTTTTTGCTTAATTTTAAATGAAAATTTAAACTCTAAACCATTATGAAAAAATTATTATTACTTTGCTTTATAGTAGTTTTATCTACTAATTTCTACGCACAGGAAACTGCAAAAGAGACCAAATCTAAAACAGAAGCCAAAGCTAAAAAAGCAAAATCTGATGCTGACAAAGCAAAAGCCGATGCTAAAAAAGAGGCTGCAAAAGCGAAAAAAGATGCGGCTGACGATGCTAAAAAAACGGCAGATAAGGAAGCTGTAAAAGCTAAAAAAGAAGCCGCAAAAGCTACTGATGCTTCAGCAAAAGCTAAAAAAGCATCTGATAAAGCTGAAGGTACAAAAGCTGACGCTAAAAAAGCAAAAGCCGATGCTGACGCTGCTGCCAAAACAGCTAAAAAAGATGCCGCTGCTGCAAAAAAATCAACGGCAAAGACTTTTAAAGAAACGAATGAAAAAGCTCCAAAAACACCGGATAAGGTTACTGGAGAATACAATGGCAAAAAAGTGTATACCGGTCCTAAAGGTGGAAAATATTACATTAACAAAAACGGAAACAAAACTTATATTCAAGACTAAGATATTAAGTTTCTGAGATACTAAGCTTCTAAGTTTCTTAACATTGAGAAAAGAAAAGGCCGAACTTACGTTCGGTTTTTTTTATAGAAAAATCTCAGAAGCTCAACATCTTAGCGTCTTAGAAGCTTAGAAAAGAGTTAATAATTTGGTAATGTGTGCGAAATATCATAAAAAACATATTTCTTTATCTTCGTTTTTTTAAAAGCGTTAAAAAATATGAGCATTGACTATTCTGCTAACAAAACTATATTAGTTGCTCCTCTAAACTGGGGACTAGGGCATGCCACAAGGTGTATTCCGATAATCAAGGCGCTTCAAGAAAATAATTTTATTCCAATTATTGCTTCTGACGGTGTTTCGCTGGCATTACTGCGTAAGGAATTTCCATACATTCAAACTCTTGAACTGCCTTCTTACCATATTGAATATGCCAAGAATGGTAAAAATTTTAAATGGAAGCTGATCAAAAATCTTCCGAAAATGATAACTGCCATTTTAGACGAGAAAAAAATGGTAAACAGCTGGATTAAAAAACATGGTATCGACGGTATAATTTCAGATAACCGATTAGGCGTTTTTAGTAAAAAAGTGCCTTCTGTTTTTATGACGCATCAATTAAATGTCATGACCGGAAACACGACCTGGTTTACCAGTAAATGCCATCAGTATTTTATTAAAAAATATACCGAATGCTGGGTTCCCGATTCCAATGAAAAAATAAATCTTACCGGAGATCTGGGACATCTTAAAAAAGAAGAACCGAACCTAAGATATATTGGTCCTTTGAGCAGAATGAAAAGAAAGGAAACCCCAATTGTTTATGATTTGATGATTATTTTATCAGGTCCTGAACCTCAGCGTACTTTTCTTGATGAGAAACTGCAAAAAGAAGCTGCAAAGTTTGATGGAAAAGTGGTTTTTGTACAAGGACTTGTAGATAAAGCACAGGAAAAATGGCAGGCCGGAAATGTGACTTATTATAACTTCATGAATTCTAAACAACTAGAACAGACTTTTAATGAAAGTGAATTTGTTCTCTGCCGTTCCGGCTACACTACTGTTATGGATTTGGCCAAATTGGGTAAAAAAGCTTTTTTTATTCCAACTCCCGGACAATATGAACAGGAATATCTGGCGATAAAACTTCAGGAAGAAAATCTTGTACCGTATGCAATGCAAGACGACTTTACGATTGAAGATTTATCAAAGGTAAAGTCGTTTAAAGGTTTATCCCAATTTAAAAATGATATCGACTGGGACTTATTATTTAGTGTTTTTGAAGATCATATCTAGAAGTTAAACTGCGCTTGCAATCGCAATACATTTCCTTGTTGTCTGTTTATTGGAAGCGCGCTGTCTTCAAAAGTTCTGTCTGCGATTACATATTCTGCCGTTAACTCAAAAGCTTTAATTGGCTGCCATTCAACGCCCAGTTCGTAATCTCTTACAACATAACTTCTGGCATCTTTTTCATATTTTTTTCCTCCGTCATAATATTGAAATTTGGCAAAAGGATAAATATGCTGTTTTTTGATATCCCATTTATAGTTTAATAAAACGTAACCTCCGTTTAAATCTGTTTCATCAACTGTATGAGTTAATGTGTTATAACGCGGACCTCTTCCGACATTGTATTCTGTCTGGATTCCGAATGGTTTTGGATATAAAACAAATGTTGCTCCTACTCTTTGATCTTTTACATACTGCGGATCATTTACTGTTACTCCATTAGAAATTTCTCCGGTAAAAGCCCATTTTCCTGTATAAGCCTGAATTCCCGGTTCGATAATCTGGTTTCCAATTACGAAAGGATAAGTTACTCTCGCAACGACATTCAGATCTCTGTTTCCGTCTAGTTTATTGGCAATTTGTCCGTTGTAAACCCCAAAGGCAAATACTCCAAAATCTCCTGAACCTTTGTATCCGTCTTTGACCAACATAGCAAAACGCTCTCTGATTTCGGCCGGAGCCCAGTAGAAAAACATCCCTAAATCACGTTCATTTAATATGGCACTATTGATGGCATCGGCGCGGTCTAAAGTTAAACGCTGGGAACTTGACTGCATATTTTCAAATCCGTATGGAATTTTACTCTGCCCGATACGAACGCGGTATTCTTTTTTCTTATCAAAAGAAAGATCAAAATAAAGGTCCCTAATCTGCACAAAATTCTGAATTCCGGTAACAGGAGAACTGGCAAAATCTGGCTGAAAATAGAAAAACACATTGGGGTGAACTTGTCCCGAAAATACTAAACGTGCACGGCGAATAAAAAGTCCGTTGTTTGCTTTTGCATCCGGAGCGGTTGATGTTGTGCCCCACGACTTGTCGCACTGTTCGCAGGAAACCTTATCATTTGTAGAGAAAAGCCCGTTGTACCTAATCTGTGCATAACCTCTTAAAGAGATTCTGTCATACCAGTGTTCTTCAACTCCTCCTCCGGATTTAGTCTCCGGAAGTTTTGCTTTATTAATTGAATCTAAAATACGAAGTACTTCGTTTTTTACTTCTTGTTTATTTATTTCCTGTGCATTTGCTGCGCAGGTAATCAGCATTATGGCCGCTAATATTTTTTTTCTTATCATTAGTTCTTTAATTCCCTTAATTTCAGGACGCAAAGATCACTCACCTGTGTTAAGAAATCATTAACAAGATGTTACCATAATAAAAATTTAATGTTACCGACCAAAGTCGTATGTTAATTTATTGTAAAAAGCCTTTGTTTTAAGGCTTTCAGCAAAAAACAGCTTACGATTTTTTAACGTCGGTTTTTTGTGGTTTGAAGGCTTTTTCGAGCGTAAAAGAGAATTCTGAACCAATTCCGAACTCACTTTCTACGTAAACTTTCTCTTTATGTGCTTCAATAATATGTTTTACAATCGCTAAACCTAAACCGGAACCTCCTTCAGAACGCGTTCCGCTTTTGTCAACCCGGTAGAAACGTTCAAAAAGTCTTGGAATGTTTTGTTTTTCAACTCCTTCTCCATTATCACTTATACGAATTAAGACTTTTTTCTTGGTTAGGTTTACAACACCAACTTCTGTCAAACCGCCTTCTTTTCCATATTTAATAGAGTTCACGATTAGATTTTCAAGAACCTGCTGAATTCTGTCCTGATCTCCGCGAATAATAACGGATTGGACATTTTTACTTTCAAAAGCTAATTTAATTTTCTTTTTATCAGCTTTCATTTCCAGTAAATCAAAAACATTCTGAATCAGCTCAACAATATCAAAATCAGTCATATTCAAATCTAAATCACCAGATTCTAACTTGGTAATCATATCTAAATCTTCGACTATATATATAAGACGCTCAACTCCTTTTTCGGCACGTTTCAAATATTTTTTTCGGATGTGTTTGTCATCCATTGCACCGTCCAGCAAAGTAGAAACATAACCCTGAACAGTAAATAATGGTGTTTTTAATTCGTGTGAAACGTTTCCTAAAAACTCTCTTCGGTATTGTTCACGAATTTCGAGCATTTCGATTTCCAGCTTTTTATCAGTGGCAAACTTTTTCACTTCACGCGAAAGCGTTTCCATATCCGTTGTTATAGGCTGATTGATTAGTGTGGTTGATTCTAATAACGAGACCTCATCGTAAATTTTCTTTACCCTTCTGTAAATAAACCGTTCTACACGATATTGTAAAACTAAAAAAGAGAATATATAGATTGATATTATAAAAATAATTCCAAACGCGATCTGATGTTGTAATTGGTTTTTATAAAACAAAGACATCAGTATCAGCACAAATCCTGTAGAAAAGAGACTGATATACAATGCCGATTTTATAGCGAATTTGTATGTTTTTTTAAAATTAATTTTCATTGAAATATTTAAAATAATAAATCATTTATAAGGCTGTTTTTTTTACCATATAAGTGATATAAGTTCATTTAAAGATAAAAAACTTATTTCTAAGAATTAGATATGAACTTAAAAAGTAAATCTTTGTCAAAGTTCAAAACTTTGACAAAGATAAATTAGATTTTAAAGCAATTTAAATCTTTAATTTTACGAAAGTTACAACTTAGAATCTTAGTCTGTTAGCAACTCCGTATCTTAAAAATTTAAACTTCAAATTTATAACCAACACCTTTTATGGTTTTAAAAAGGTCTTCTCCTATTTTTTCGCGCAGTTTTCTAATATGAACGTCTATTGTTCTTCCTCCAACTACAACTTCATTACCCCAAACTTTATCAAGGATTTCATCTCTCTTGAAAACTTTACCTGGTTTGGAAGCTAATAAATAAAACAATTCGAATTCTTTTCTTGGTAAAGCAATTTCAACATTGCCTTTTATTATTTTATATTCTTCGCGGTTAATCTCGATTCCGCCAACATTTATAGTATCTGTAACGACTTCTTGTTCTTTTAACCTTCTTAACAAAGCCTTCACTTTAGACACTAATAATTTTGGTTTAATTGGCTTTGTAATATAGTCATCAGCACCTGCGTCAAAACCAGCTACTTGCGAATAATCTTCGCTTCTTGCGGTAAGAAATGTTATGATAACATTATTTAACTCAGGAATTTTTCTGATGTGCTCACAAGCTTCCATTCCGTCCATTTCTGCCATCATCACGTCCATGATAATTAATTCCGGCAGTTCTTTCTGAGCCTTTGCTATAGCATCTTTTCCGTTAGAAGCAGTAACAATCTGGTAGCCTTCCTGAGCAAGGTTATAGCCAACGATTTCTAAGATATCCGGTTCGTCGTCAACTAATAAAATCTTAGTTTGTGTTTTTTTCATAAATAGCAAAAATTGAGATTTTTACATCAAATATTCTTAATTATTTATCCGATGTTTTTTATTTCACAGGGTAAATATACTAACAAATGAACCTTTAAAAATTGGTGTTAACGGTAATTTAATTTGGTAACAATTTGATAATCTTAACAACACAAAAACATAACAAGTGCGTAACATGAACTTTACAGGGCGGTTCTTTCTTTGCACAAAAATAAATTAAACACAACACACTAATGAAATTCAATTTAAGATTTCTATTTATTGCATTATTTATCTGTACGATTTCGATCGCGCAAAACAAAGGTACGATTTCTGGAGTTCTAACTGACAAAGAAATGAACAATGATCCGCTGCCTTTTGCAAATGTTTTAATTAAAGGTACAAACATTAGCGTAAATACAGACGTTGACGGAAAATATTCGTTGAACGTAAATCCCGGAAACTATACTTTAATTTTTAGTTTTTTAGGATATGAAACAAAAGAAGCTCCAGTAGCTGTAAAAGCAGGCGAAACTGTTACAGTTAACCAAGTGCTTTCATCTGGAAGTTATACTCTTAAGGATGTTGTTGTACAAGCTGCTCCTGTAAGCAAGCAAAAAGAATCAGCATTGTTATTAGATCAAAAAAATGCAGTCGCTTTTAAAGCAGCTATTGGTGCAGAGGAAATTACCAGAAAAGGTGTAAACGACGTTGCCAACGCAGTTGCGAAAGTGAGTGGTGTATCTAAGCAGGATGATTCTGGAAATGTATTTGTAAGAGGATTAGGAGATCGTTACAACGTAACTACTTTAAATGGTCTTCCTTTACCATCAAACAATCCGGCAAACAAAAATATTCTTTTAGAAATTTTCTCTACAAACATTGTTGATAATATTGGAATTAGTAAAACTTTTGAATCTCAAAACTATGCTGATTTTGGCGGAGCAAATATTGATATTAGCGCAAAAAGATTCAGTGGAAAACCATTCGTAAGTTTTTCTATTGGAACAGGTGCCAATACAAACGTATTAGGACAGGATCATTTTTACCTGCAAGATGGACCTACTTACACAGGGTTCAAAAAAGTTGGAATTCCTGATGCCCCATTCCAACCGTACAGCTATGCAACAAGCTGGGATAGACAGGAAAATAAAAATGTATTAAATGCTTTCTACACATTATCAGGGGGAAGAAAATTTAATATAACTGACGAAAGTTCAATCAGCACATTTATCACGGGGTCTTTCAGTGCAAAAAACAAATTTACTGAAGGTTACAGTAGAGGAGGAATTACTTCTGACGGAGATATATTTTCTGACTTTAACAGAAAAGCTTATAAACATAGTACTACTACAACTGTTATGGGTACTGCTGACTATAAAATTAATAGCAAAAACTCAATTTTCTTTACCTCATTATTCTTAAATTCAAGTGATCAGGATTACAGTGAATACGAAGGTACAAACCAGAATTTTGACGGTGGTGGAGATGCACAACAACAAATTACAGGTTTCATTAAACGGGGAACTTTTGAAAGAACTCAGTTAATTGTAAACCAATTAACAGGAAAAAATAAATTCAACGATCAGTGGAATTTAAATTGGGGAGTAGGCTATAGTATATCTAACAGTGCAATTCCAGATCGTATGCAAAACTCTTTTGTATATGCTCCAAATGCTATAGATTATACATTCTTCACGAATTCTAACATCAATAACCACCGATTTTTTCAAAACTTGAAAGAGAATGAAATTGCTGCAAATGTTGCTCTTTCATATAACTTTAAAAAAGGCAGCGATGATACTTATAAAGGAAAAGTAACTGTTGGTTATTCAGGAAAATTCAAAGATGTAAATTATGATATGGAACAATATTCATTTTTCCCAAACAGAACTACAATTTCTTTTCCTAAGGAAGATATTCATCATGTAGATAACTATTTAGATCCTGCACATTGGGGTTCTTCTTATTCAAATAGAATCAACCAAATTTACAACGGAAATTTAGATATTAATGCTGCATTTGCAAATGTTCAGTATTCTTTAACTGAAAGATTGAGTATTATATTGGGTGCCAGACTAGAACAATTAAATCAAAATGTTTTCTTTATCACTACAACAGTCCCAGGCGGTGATAATTCTGACGATTCAAAGTTCAACATTTTACCTAGCATAATTTCTAAATATACATTAACTGACAAACAGAATTTAAAATTCTCTGCGAGCAAAACTTACACACTTCCTCAGTTTAAAGAAAAAGTGCCAATTATTTATGAAGATGTAGCACAAGCATACGAAGGAAATCCAAGGTTATATGCTTCAACAAATTACAACTTCGATTTAGGATGGGAATTTTTCCCAAAAGCAGGGGAATTAATTTCTGTAACTGCATTTGGAAAAATTATTCAAAATCCGATTAACGAAATGTTCCTTAATTCATCTTCAAATGACATATCTTATGCAAATACCGGAGAAAAAGCAACAGTAGCTGGAGTAGAATTAGAATTTAGAAAAGACATTTTTGAAATTGAAAAAAATGACAACTTAAAGACAAAACTTTCTTTTGATGCAAACGGATCATACTTATACACAAACCAAGATCTAAGCAACGATAAAGTAAACAATGAAAATGATTTTGGAGCAAACTTTACATTTACCGACAGTAAATTATCCGGAGCCTCTAATTTCTTAGCAAATGCCAACTTATCATTCTTGAATGAATTCTCAAACAGCAGAGATCTTTCAGCTACTTTATCTTACTCTTATTTCTCAGATAAACTTGCTGTAATAGGAACTTCAAGAGTTGGAAACATGGTTGATAAAGCTGTAAACAAGTTAGATTTTATTTTCAACACAAGTTTAACTAAAAACCTGAAGTTAGGTTTTATCTATAACAATATCCTGAATCCAACTTTCGAGCGTGTACAAGAGCAAGGGAAAGTACCAGGAAAAGAAGCTGTTGGTGATATAATAGTAACATCATATAAAGCAGGTTCAGATCTTAGACTTACATTAAACTATACATTCTAAAAAAATCAATTTAACAATCTTAAAAGGTGATTAGTCAATGCTAATCACCTTTTTTATTGATCATCTTTCAATGTAAATTTTATATTAAGACAATCTATGTTTTACTTCTTATACTTAATGTATTATTAATACCGTCTTAACTCAGCAAAAACATACATTCATTTACTTTGCCTTGAATAAATAAAACAATAAAACACAACAACAATGAAAAAATCATTATTTGCAATGGCTGCAATATTCGGACTTGCTTTAACAAGCTGTAGTTCTGATGACAACAACAAAAGCGATGACAATAAAAGTAGCTTCGTTTTAAAAGTTGACGATTTAAAAGGTAACATCAATGATGGTGTTGTTACTTTAGACCCAACTCAAACTTACACTTTAACTGGAGGCTTAGTTGTTAAAGGTGGAGCTACTTTAGTTATTCCTGCTGGAACAGTAATCAAAAGTTCAGCTACAGCAGAAGCAACTTCTTTATATATCGCTGTAGAAAGAAATGCAAAAATCAACATCAATGGTACAGCTGCTAAGCCAGTAATCATGACATCTGGAAAAGCAAATCCAGCTCAAAGTGACTGGGGTGGACTAATTATCGCTGGTAATGCTAAAGTAAACACTGGAGATAATGGTACATCTGAAGTAGGTGGTTTAAGCTATGGAGGTAATGACAATGCAGATTCTTCTGGAAACATCAACTTCTTGAAAATTTCTTATACAGGTTCTAAATATACATCTGAAAAAGAATACAATGGAGTTTCTTTCTTCGGAGTAGGTTCAGGAACTGTAGTATCTGATATCTACACTTTCGAAAGTGGTGATGACGGAATTGAATTCTTTGGAGGAGCTGTAAACGCATCTAACTTAACGATCATTAACTCTTATGATGATTCATTAGATTTTGCTGATGGATGGCAAGGTACTGCTACTAATGTTTATATTAAAGGTGTTACTAAAGCTGGTGTTGAAGGATCTACTAATGCAAAAGATCCAAGTGGCGCTACTCCAATGACAAATGCTAAAATTGTTAATGTTTCTATCGTTAAAGGTGGCGCTACTTTCTTAGCTGATGAGAAAGCAATCAACTACAAAGAAGGTGGTGGAAAACAAGCTTACACAAACTTATATGTTGCTGACGGAATGCCTGCTGCTCTTGCTAAATTATCTACAGATGCTGGTGCAGTTGCAAATATCGCCGCTGGTAACTTCACAATCGCAAACTATACCTTTGGAGCCTCTGTAACTGATTTTACAGGTCCAAAATTATCAGGAACAACCACTGGTGCTCTAGGTGCTGGTGCTGGTGCTGAATTACCAACTTGGGCAAACTGGACTAAATAATCCAAGGTCTTACAAAATGAAAAAGGCTGTTTGAAAAATTTCAAACAGCCTTTTTCATTTTAATCTATATGTATTAGTTAAAGTATATTTGGCTATAATACCTTCGAACGCAAAATGTTAAAAACATCCTAATAATTTAGGATGTTTTTTTTTGGTGTGGTTTTTGTAATTTTTTTTGTATATTTACTTACACAAATAAATGCGATGGCAAAAAACTACTTTTATATTACATTCTTATTGGCTTTTTTCTTTACTGTAAGTGTCTCGGCACAAGACAGTAAACAATTACCAAAAACTCAGGACGCTGCGGGTATTGAGGGACTAAGCTTGTACCCTAACCCGGTTACCAGCGGAAAAGTGTATATTTCTTCTAAAAATGATTTAGAAAAAGAAGTTATCGTTTTCGATATTCTGGGAAAAAGAGTCCTGCAGGCTCATCTATCTTCAAAAGAACTTAACGTTGCAGATTTAGTTCCGGGTGTGTATATTATTAAGATCAGTGAGCAAAACGCTTCTTCTACACGAAAATTAATTATTCGATAAGTAATAGAAAGTTTTCTTACACAAACTTTAGCGCAAATATTTATCTCTTAACCACATCAATTATAGAGAATCAAAAATAGGACATTCAGAAAGAAGGGATTCAATATTAGCAATTAGTGAATTCTCACAAAGTAAAAAGCTACGAATATTTTTTATTTCAATGAAAGACTTTTCATAAGGCACTAAAAGCTAATCAGATTTACTATCGCATTTAGAAAGATTTTCTTATTTATTTTTATCTAAAGAGTAAATTTTCCATCCGAAATATCTTAATTTCAACCTTAACAAAAAAAAAACCACTTCATAAATGAGTGGTTTTCTTTTTGCCTTATTAAATAAGTTACAAAATTACTTATCAACAACGAATTGATACTTTTCTAATCTTCATAATTCAATATCGATTTTTTTTATTTATTATAACTAATGTGTTTTATTCTCAAAACTTGACTATTATAAAGATTAAAATAATAATTCAATATTTAAAAATTTTTATATGAATAATATATAAGATTCCATTTATTGTCTATTTTTTTAAAAGTGTATTGAATATCGTATCCTGAATTTTCCTTAAAAATTCTATAAATTATCAAAGAATCTTTTTTTATTTTATCTGTTTTTACTTCATCTTTTGTTTTCCCCGTTTTGAAATCTTCTTCTGAATAAAAAATCCAATCTTCTTTTTTCCATAAATATGGTTTATTTAGTGAATCAAATTCACTTTCATCAGAATTAAATCCCTTAAGAGGAAATTTAATATGCATAAGTCTAAAATTCTTATCTAAAGAAAAGGATTTAAAAAAAGAATCAAAATCTTCCGAAGATTTTTGCTCAATTACTTTTTGTGATTTTTGAAATTGATTTAAGTCAGCTTTATTTTTTGTACAACTTGATACAAAAAAGACAATAATTAAAATTTTTAGAATTCTCATAGAAGTGGTGATTTTTTAAAATTATTTATTGGTAAGCCTGCACTAGATTTAGAACTTGAATTTGTGGCTGTACCTGCAGGCGAACTTGTTGATGATCTAACTGTAGCAGTTGTTGTTGGTGAACCTGATGCTGGAGTTGCTACAGATGCTGGACTAATAGAACTTACCGAAGTAAGTTTTGATGTTGGTTTTGAAGATGAAGATGACGAAGATGACGAAGTACCAATATTGGGTATTGAAACACTCGGTATTTCTAAATCCATAATGTCAGAGAAGTTAAAAGAAGGGCTATCGAAACTAAAATTAAATATACTAGATTTTTTTGGATAAAGTTTATCATTTAAATCATAAATGGTATTTGGATCAATTTTATTAGCTTTATTAAAAACTTCTGCCAAAGATTGTGCATTGATAATTTCAAAATGCAAATGTGGACCAGTACTGCCACCAGTACTGCCAGACTTCCCTATTGATTCTCCATTCCCAACTGATTCCCCTATTTTTATTCCATCATTAACTTTGCTTAGATGTGCATACAAAGTATAATATCCATTAATATGTTTAACGACAATATATTTCCCATAACCATCTGGATCCCATCCTACTTTTGCTATAGTACCTATAGCAGCAGATTTAACATCATTTCCAGTACCAGCCGTTAAATCTATACCTGCATGACCTTTCCATGTATGTTTTATTGGATGCATTCTTAGTCCGAAACTACTTGAAATTCTCATCGACTTAACTATTTGGGGTATGGGAATTAACCCATCATAGTCCTCAAAATATATTGGGTTATTAAATGCAAAACCATATGTTGAATTATCTCTCATTAATTCTATCAAAGGATCAATATTCATCCAACGACCTAAAGCTGGATCATAATTTCTAGCTCCATAATCATATAAATTTAATTGTTGTGCACCAATATTATCATCCTGCCACTCTTTACTGTTATATTTGTATTTTTGAGCTGTGGAATTACCGCCTGAATTAGTTATAATATTATATCCTTTTTGTTTTAGACCAAAAGGATAATAATTATTTTCTTCAATTACATTTAGATTTTGGTCAAAACTTAAACGTACATTTCCAAGATGATCTTCATATTGATAAATATAATTAAAAATTCCAGAATTATTGGCTACATACCCCTCCGACTGTGAAAAAAATTGCAGAATATTATCCTCATATATAAAACTATCTGCATAATCAGTTATTTTACCTCCAGTTACAATTTTACGTTGTTTTATGCCAGCTGCATCGTAGATATAGTCAATTGTCCCTGAAGCAAAAGTTAATTTAATTGGCAAATCTAAATAGTTATACAAAATAGAAGTTATCCCTTTATTCGCATCTGTTTTCATATTACCGTTATTATCATATGTATATTCTGTTGCTATATTAGATCCATTACTAAACCCTTCTACACTCCCAGCATCCTCAACTTTTGTGAGTCTATTACCACTATCATATGTATAAGTTAGAATATCCATATTACCAAATGTTGTAGCGGCAACATTAGTATTACCTAATCTTGCTAGGTTGGTAATATTTCCGTTCTTATCATAGCTTAAACTTTCATTATACCTTCCTGGATTATTAGCAGAAACATCACTAGCTAAAGTTAATCTATTTAAAGAGTCATACGTATATAGATAACTTTTTAAACTTGAATCTTCATTAGTAGTCTTCCATTGAGTTTGACTAATGTTTCCATTAAACAGCCCACTTCCAGAGGTTGGTGTATTATAATTTATTTTAAGTGCAAATAAATCAGTGCCCATTAACGAAACATCATTAATATTTTTAAGCCAACCTCGAATATTATAGCTATAATCAACACTTTGCAAACGTGATTGCCCTATTTTTCCCCCAACTCCTTTACTTATCAACTGTCCTAAATTATCATAAGTATTACTTACAATTAATTCTGGTTGTTGGTTATTAATTGTTTGTTTTTGAGTAAGTAATCTTCCAGCATGGTCATAAGTAAAAACATCTAGAATCTGAATTGAAACAGTTGGAACAATACCAGTTCTTAGATGTGTAGTGGTCGTTTCTAATACATTTCCTCCAAAATCTAGTTGATATTTTACAGTATTCACTGTATTCAAATAATTATTTTTATTATAATAGTAAATAGATCTTCCTTTTGAATCATAATAGTTAGCTGTTGTAATCCAATTTGAAGTACCTAGAACACGAACTTTAGTACATGTAGTCAACCCTTTAGCATTAGTTATTGGAGTAACACCGTATGACATTACAGATGCTCCTCCTTCTAAATTTATATTTAGATAATCATCATAATAATTTATAGTAAGCAAATCGATTCCCGAAATTGGAAAAGCATTGTTTGTATAATTTACAACTGTACCATTAATTGTTAAAGCTGTTGTTAGTTTGCTCTCTAAAATAGTAGTACCAGCATCAGCCAATGTCTGCACAGCTGCTCTTGTTGTTTGCGTTGCGTTTACATACTCACCTGTATATACGGTTCTATTAAATGCATCGTATTTAGTAAACATCCACTTATTAACGGCTCTTAAATTAGCATCTTGCGTTAAGATTAGCCTGTCCAGTTTATCATAAATTATATATTCCCAATCTTTACCAGGCAACTTTTTTTCTGCAATACGATTACGTGAGTCATAACGGTATTGATAACACAAATCATTTAAAACAGCAGTAGTAATTGCACCATTAGCTTTAGGAGGCAGCACATAGGTTAAATTTCCAAATATATCATAAATATAATAAGTGTCATGCGCAACTGCAGCATTATATGATCTCTTAAGAATTATATTACCACGATTATCTTTAAATTCTTCAGTTGTGTTATTATTTCCGCTCGTCCAGTTTTCATCTTTATTTATTGTTTTTATAAGTTGTCCAGGATCATAATTAGAAGGATTTGTAAGAGTTGGAACATAAATTCCGGATGGATCAAGTACAGTAGTCACAACATAATATTTTACCTCATTTGAAATATTAGTCTGATAATCAGTTTTTATTTCATGTCCTGAACCTAATGCCCAATCTTTACCCGGAGCACCTTGTTGCAGAGTTCTATTTAAAGGAGAAGATTCAAATACTTTTTGAGAAAAAGGGTTTGGACTGGTGCTATTGACATCTGAAGAAAAATTTGATATATAATAAGCATTTGTGTTTGTTTCAGCAGCTATTCTATAAGAAGCTAGACTGCTAGAAGTATCCATATACGGAAGATAATCTCTAAACTTTCTGCCAAACTCGTCATAACTTATATGTGTTATAACATCTTTCATACTTGGCGAGGCCTTTATATCTATTTTTTGTATTGGTCTTCCTAAACCATCAAAATAAGTAATATTCTCAGTAACATCGCTATTATTAACAATTCCTGAAATTGTTGTCATAGGTACTTGAAAACTACGTGTGAAAATATAATTTTCATTACTAAATAAAACTGGATTATAAATAGTTTGTGACTGTGATGTTGTAATTATAAAAAACAATAAAATGGCTATGTAGTAATTTATTTTCTTCATTGTAAGATTAGTTTTTATAGTGATATTGGTTCTCTGACAATAAATTACCTTGTGCATCTTTAACAAATCGTAATCTACCGGAACTATCATAGGCATATGTATTTTTATCCCCTTTAGAATCAGTAATTGTACTTACTCCCACAAGCGGAATATATGTATAAGTAGTTACCATTGCGCTTGGCAATGCATTTCGCAAATTTGTTAATGCTATAAGTAAGTCTGCTTCGGTTCCAGTATTTGATGCAGTCTGTGCGGCAGTAATTAGACTTAAAGTGATACTCGCATAAGTTGCGTTCTCAATTTTAGCTATAGGCTTTGTCTCATTATACCCCCAAATAATACAATTTGGAGCACCATTTTCAATTTTATATTCTTGAAGGTTTCCATCATAACTGTATTTTAAATATCTAAATTTCGTCTCGAAACTGCTGTTGCCTTTTTTATATAGTACAGATTGTGGAACTTGAATAATATCATACCATCCACTAATTTCCGTATAAACAGTTTGTTGTTCAGATAAAATTGTACTATCATTTGGTTCAGAAGGATCTCCTGTAATTAGTTCGTTTTTTTCGTAGATAGACGGAATTATTCTATTATTATACATATTTGTATTTATAGCATCAGTATAATCAAATGGATATTTATATGTTGTTAAAATTCCACTCGCTATTCCACCAGATACATTGTATAGCTCATAATCTGTATTTTTATACAAGTCACCTCCATTTATAATTGTCCCGGATACATCAGGATATCTTTTATAGGTATGCTTCTTAATTTTAGATGTGGAACCACTAGAACTAAATATTTCTTCTTTTTCGTCAGTAAGATATTTATCTGTATAAAAAATTTGATACGGAGACAATTCATAAACACTGCCTCCTCTATATTTACCCGCTATGGCATTAACTTTTAAATTTTGATTTGCCTGATATAGATAAGTATTTTTTGCTTTTAATATATTAGTATTATCATATATAGATTTTTCTAATAGCTTTCCTCTTTCAATACCTTTGTCAGTTCTTGGATATTTAAACTTATTATCAGGAATCGAGCAATTTGCAGGTAAATCAGGAAATTGTGAATAATTAGAATATTTATAAATTGTATATCCTATAGAATTTGTTGCATTAACAGAATTCGTTTCTTTTTCAATAACAGTTTCATATTCAATTGTATTCCCTGACAAATTTGTTAACCTAATGGTTGGGTTAATATTTATTTCTTTACAAACTTCTGCAGCTGATGTTCCATTATAATGTATTCCCTCAACAAAATATGTTGGAGAAAATAATAAATTTCCACTTGACCTAGTTGCACTTATATCATTCTTATATAAATATTCTTTTATATATGAGTTGCCTTTCCCATCCTTATTAGTAATCTTCTTTATTCTTAACCCACCAATAATACCATCACTGGCAACACTTAAAAGAGTACCATTTTTATCTATTGCCTTTGAATAGGTATGTGGTTCAAATTCAAATTCAGAAACTCCTCCTGTTGGATAAGTGATTTTAGTTAGAGATCCATATTTAACATAATCTGGATGAGTTTCTCTTTCTGTCTTATAATTTCTCCAGAATGTATACGCATAAGAACTGCAAGTAAAATTAAAGCGATGTCCATTATAGTAGCCTAAATGATCAATTGCACTTGACATAAAGTTTGGTAATAAATTATTATAATAATATTCAAATGAATATTTTTTATCAGTATTTAGAACCATACTTTTTAAAAACAACCTCCTGTCTGGCTGATTTTCATAATCAAATGTAAAATTGTAAACTTGTGAAGAGCTTTTATCTTTTACAACAATATTGTCAAGTTTTTTCCATTTTAATGAAGAAAGTGCAACATCATTACTTGGATATCCATTATTTGCTTCGGGATTTAAAGTCGTAAAATCTGACAATCTTCCCGAAAAATATAGAGGCTCAAAATTCAACATATCGTTAGTAGTGTTATATAAACTATTAAGGGGAAATAATGGATTATCGTCCTGCTTAAATTTCATTGCATTAGAAATGGACGAATTAAATTCTATAATACTTCCAGATCTGGGCATCGTTATCTTCTTAAGGTAAACAGGAAGTATCAATTGTCCTACTCCTTTTATAGTACGACTATCACAATTATTAGTATTATCTGGAGAAATTGTTGGAGAGTAATTTTCAGATTCAGGAAAACCATTAATTACCCCATAATTTAAATAAAAATGAGCTGCATAATATTGTCTTTCATAATCGAATCTATAAATAATGTTACCAAATTTATCAGTCACATAAGCTAAATACCATGCACTTGAAACTACAGGTGTATCATGCTGATTAACAAAATTTGGAAATGTTAATTCTGTAGCACCTGGTCCACCAAAATAGAATTTATTACCATCTTCATCTAAAAGAGTAATTGTATTGATAATTCTTGGAAATTCATGGTAGGTTGCACCTGTTCCACTGTTTGGAGGTGTAGATAAAGGCATAATCAAATCATTTGGAAAACTGCAGATTACTTTAAGATTACTTGAAGACTGTACTTTCCATTGCCCATCCTGTCCAAGAAAGAATTTTCCAGTATGCCCCATAAAGTTAAATGTAAAAATATCCGGCTCTAAATCCGGATATAGCAGCTTAGCAGATTCACCATTTTGTCCAGAAGTAGCAGCATAATTTGAGTTTGAATTTATAGTTGATAAATTAGAAGCTGAATCCCATATTGTATTATTTAAAACATTCGATGCATTTTTATATCCTTGGATCGCCCAAGGCCAGTAACCCTGCGATCCTGTACCGGTTAACCAATTAAAATGAATTGCATAATTTTCCGTTACTGTATTTAAATTTTCTCCTTTTGTTATATCAAACTCATCGGCTCTAAATCCTTTTACACTACGAGTTATAATACCACCTGCATTTAGGCTCCAATTCTGACCTACCCAGCCCGGAACTGAGTTTACTAAAACACCAGAGCTATTATACTGCATGTTAATATCAAGCGGAATTCCTCCTTCATTTATTTGATAAATTGGAATTGAAATATTGGTTTCTCCTGTGTAAAAACTAACAGGGATATCACCATATTTACCCAGCTCTGTAGCATTTGGTGAATGAATACTTTCGACTAGCGGTTCTTTGTATGTCAACTGCGAATAAGCCATACAATTGATAAACAGCAGCATAAAACATATTTTTTTTTTCATAATAAACAAATGGTTAAATTTTATTTTAGAGTTAATTTCTGATAAATAGAAGAAAAAAGATGCTTATATTTTGTTATTGAATATTAACTTATAATTAATATTATTACGTTAATAACTAATAATTTAACAAATACTTAAAAGACAAAACAAACAAACATGTTGATTTTTAAATATTTTGAAAATCATCTACATCAACTCATCCTACAACAGAAATAACAGGATATTGATTAAAAAACAATACTTTACAGAGTTTAGGAAAATAATTTATTAGAGAGGTTTAGAAACATCAAAACATATATTTTTATTTAGAAATATTCAATTATTCACTATTGCATTTGTTTAAGGCTTTTAATTTTAATCAAATTCCTAACTACTCGGAAATATTGAACCCAGCAGTCAAAAACTACAAACTATCAACCGAAAAACAATATCTTTGCACAAAAAACAAGTTTTGATTACAGCCAGCGATATATTTACGATTTCAAGCCATAAACAATTTGAAAAAACAGCATTAAAAGTCTTTCGCTATCAATACGCGAATAATGCCGTATATCGTGATTTTTGTGATTTCTTGAAGACGGATGTACAGCAGGTAAAATCACTACAGCAAATTCCGTTTTTGCCTATTCAGTTTTTCAAAAGTCATGACGTTGTATCACACAATGATCCTGTTCAGGTCACTTTTACCAGCAGCGGTACAACCGGAATGATTACCAGTCGCCATTTAGTGACCGATATTTCCCTATATAAGGAAAGTTACCGCAAAGGGTTTTCTGAATTTTATGGCAATATCGAAGATTATGTTGTTTTAGCTCTTTTGCCATCTTATCTCGAACGAGAGGGATCTTCGCTTATCTACATGGTTGAAGATCTGATAAAGCTATCGGATCAGCCTGAAAGCGGGTTTTATTTACACAATCACGATGACTTAATTAAGAAACTTACAGAACTTGATGAATCTGGTCAAAATGTGATTTTAATTGGCGTTACGTATGCCTTATTAGATTTGATTGAAAAACATCAATTCAATCTTCAAAATACCATTATTATGGAAACCGGAGGAATGAAAGGAAAACGCAAGGAAATGATTCGCGAAGAACTTCATGAAATACTCTGCAAAGGTTTTGGTGT
This sequence comes from Flavobacterium sp. Root901, assembly GCF_001429765.1. Taxonomy (GTDB): domain Bacteria; phylum Bacteroidota; class Bacteroidia; order Flavobacteriales; family Flavobacteriaceae; genus Flavobacterium. Next base: position 1,217,152 of record NZ_LMJB01000005.1, on the reverse strand, counting down.
TTCTTCTATTCATTCAGAATACGGAATGACCGAACTTTTAGCGCAAGCTTATTCTCTTGGCGAAGGTGTTTTTGAATGTCCGTCGTGGATGCATATTTTAGTTCGTGATCCGGAAGATGCTCTTACTTACGTGAACAATGGAAAAACAGGCGGTATAAATGTTATCGATTTGGCAAATATTAATTCCTGCTCTTTTATCGCAACACAGGATTTAGGCAAAAAAAATCCCAACAACTCTTTTGAGGTATTGGGACGTTTTGATAATTCTGATATTCGTGGCTGTAATTTGATGGTTTTATAGTTTAATTGTTGATTCATTTAATCGGAAAATACAATTAAACTACTCTTATTACAAAATAGTTTTTCTTTCCACTTTGTAACAGCACAAACTGATTGTTGATTAAGTCATTTGCAGTCAAAACAAAATCTTCTTTGATTTTTTCTCTGTTTACAGAAATTGAATTTGCTGTTAACGCTCTTCTTGCTTCTCCGTTAGATTTAAAGAAACCTGTTTTTTCATTTAAAACCGTAACAATATCCAATCCGTTTTCTAAGTCAGCTTTTGCGATTTCAGCTTGCGGAACTCCGTCAAAAACTTCTAAGAAAGTCGCCTCATCTAATTGTTTCAAATCTTCTGCAGTAGAATTTCCGAATAAAATATTTGAAGCCTGAATTGCTTTTTCCAATTCTTCTCTGCTGTGAACAAAAACAGTAATCTCTTCTGCCAGTTTCTTCTGCAGAATTCTTAAATGCGGTGCCGCCTGATGTTCTGCAATTAAACCGTCAATTGTTTCTCTATCTAAGAAAGTAAAGATTTTAATATATTTTTCTGCGTCTGCATCTGTAGCATTTACCCAAAACTGGTAAAATTTGTAAACAGAAGTTTTATCAGCATCCAGCCAAACGTTTCCTCCTTCAGATTTTCCAAATTTTGATCCGTCTGCTTTTGTAATTAATGGTGTTGTCAAGGCAAAAGCTTTTGCACTTTCTCCTCCCATTCTGCGCACTAATTCTGTTCCCGTGGTGATATTTCCCCATTGGTCAGAACCTCCCATTTGCAAAACGCAGTTATTGTTTTTATATAAATGATAAAAATCGTATCCCTGAATTAATTGATAGGTAAATTCGGTAAAAGACATTCCTTCACCTATTTCTCCGTTTAATCGCTTTTTAACAGAATCCTTCGCCATCATATAATTTACCGTGATTCGTTTTCCAACTTCACGGGCAAAATCAATAAACGAGAATTCTTTCATCCAGTCATAGTTATTTACCATAACCGGAGCATTTGGTTCTTTTGAATTAAAGTCTAAGAAACGAGACAGAACACTTTTGATTCCGGCAACGTTTTTAGCCAAAGTTTCTTCGTTCAGCAAATTTCTTTCATCAGATTTTCCGGACGGATCACCAATCATTCCGGTCGCACCGCCCACAAGAGCAATTGGCTGATGACCGAAATTCTTTAAATGAACCAATAAAATAATCTGAACCATACTGCCAATATGCAGCGAATCTGCTGTTGGATCAAAACCAATATATGCCGCCGTTACCTCTTTTAGCAATTGTTCTTCCGTTCCTGGCATGCTATCATGGTATAAACCGCGCCACTTTAATTCTTCAACTAGATTCTTCATTTTTAAAATATTTTGCGCAAATATAAGGATTGTCGACTGCAATAAAAAAATGTTCTGCAACAAAGACAATAAAGACAAAGTCCCGGCCGTGAATTACACCAATTATAACTTAATAAATTCGGAAAAAAATTAGTGCAATTCGTGTAATTCGCGGCAAAACCTTCAACTTTGAGCCTTTGTCCCTTTGCACCTTCCAATCAAAAACTTATCTTTACAAAATGGTATTAGTAACTGGCGGAACAGGTTTGGTGGGCTCACATTTATTACTTCATTTAGTAGAAAATGGAGAAAATGTTCGGGCTGTTTACCGAACTGATAGCAACATTCAAAAAGCAAAATCGGTTTTTGAATTGTATCAAAAAGCTGATTTATTTGAAAAAATAGAATGGCTTGAAGCCGATATTTTAGATGTTCCTTCTCTCGAAATTGCTTTCGCAGATGTTGATTATGTATATCACTGCGCCGCTTTAATTTCTTTTGACCCAAAGGATGAAGAAGCACTTCGAAAAACCAATATCGAAGGAACAGCCAATATGGTTAACTTTTCTATTGCCAGACAAATAAAAAAATTCTGCTTCGTAAGCTCGATTGCGGCACTCGGAGATTTGGCCGCTCATGAAACTTATATTACAGAAGAAACCGACTGGAATCCTGAAAAACCCCACAGCGATTATGCTATTTCTAAATATGGTGCCGAAATGGAAGTCTGGCGCGCACATCAGGAAGGTTTAGACGTTATTATAGTAAATCCGGGTGTAATTCTAGGCCCGATTCCGAGAACAAAAAGCAAACAACAGGGAAGTGCGGAATTATATGTAAAAGTGGCCAAAGGTCTTTCATTCTACACACTTGGAAGTACCGGATTTATTACCATTGATGATGTTGTAAAAATCACTTATCAATTAATGAAAAGCGATATCAAAAATGAACGCTTTACCTTAATTGCAGACAATGTAGTTTTCAAAGATATTCTGGACACAATTGCCGAAGCATTGAAAGTTAAAAAACCACATCTTCACGCAAAACCGCTTTTAATGAATTTCCTTTGGATTGCCGACGCCATATTTTCAACTTTATTTTTTCAAAAAAGGACAATTACAAAAGCCACCGCAAAAGCTTCTTATTCTAAGAATCTGTATTCTAATGAAAAAATAAAAACCGCTCTGGGAACGGTTTTTTTAGATGTACATCAATACATAAAAGACATTTCAAAATTATAAAACCTATCTACCCGGCTTTCTCATTTGTTGTCTTATAGAATCGATATTTATTTGTTTTGAAGGCTTTTTAACAGAATCCTTTGGAGTTTCTTTTGCTTTGTTTTTCGCTTCTTTTGCTGCTTTTTTGTCTTCAATTTTAACAATAGAATCTGTTGCTCTTTCTACTTTTTTAAGTCGTTTGTCAACTTCATCAAACATGTCTTTGTAGTTTTCATAATCTGAAGCATAATACATATTGTTTTGTGCAAACTGCAGACTGTCAACTTTATATTTTTGCAGGATAAACTTTGTCGGATTTGTTTCTGTAGAATCCAGCAATTCTGTATGCTGATATTTCATTGCTTCCAGGAGAGACAAATCATACATAATATCAATCATTTTGTCTTTCTCAATAAGTTTTGCAGGCTGTTTTACAACTTCCTTTTTGCAGCTTACAGAAAGAAACAAAACCAATAGTATTAGTAAACAATTCTTCATTTCAGCTTTTTTATCTGTCAAACAATAAACGTTTTCCGGCACGGATATCTTTTACTTTAAAGTTATTGTAAACCAGTTCTCCGTTTACAAAAGTATGCGTAATTCTCGATCTGAAAGTTGTATTTTCAAATGGAGACCAGCCGCATTTATACAAAATATTATCTGCATTGACACTCCATGGCAGGCTTGGATTTACGATTACTAAATCGGCAAAATAACCTTCTTTAATAAATCCTCTTTTTTCAATTTTGAAAATCTTTGCCGGATTATGGCACATTTTTTCTACAATTTTCTCAACGCTGATTTTCCCCTGATGATGCGCTTCAAACATGGCAACAACTGCATGCTGTACCAGCGGACCTCCAGATGGCGCTTTTAAATAAGATTGTTGTTTTTCTTCTTTAGTATGCGGCGCGTGATCTGTCGCAATAACGTCAATTCGGCCGTCGTTTAAAGCTTTCCAAAGTTCGGCTCTGTCGTGTTCCGTTTTTACCGCAGGATTCCATTTAATGAAATTTCCTTTCGTTTTATAATCTTCATCCGTAAACCAAAGATGATGCACACAAACCTCAGCGGTAATTTTTTTATCTTCTAATGGAATTTTATTCGTGAACAATTCCATTTCTTTTGCTGTCGAAAGGTGAAAAATATGAAGTCTTGCTCCAGTTTTTTTCGCCAGAGCTACAGCTTTTGAAGAAGAAAGATAACAAGCCTCAGCACTTCTGATTAAGTTATGAGCCGTTACCGGAATATCTTCACCATATTTTGCTTTGAATTCTGCTAAATTGTTCTGAATGGTAGTTTCATCTTCACAGTGTACTGCAATTAACATGGGTGTACTTGAAAAAATTCTTTCTAAAACTGCTTCATTATCTACCAGCATATTTCCCGTTGAAGAACCTAAGAAAATCTTGATTCCGGCAACATTTTTCGGATTGGTTTTTAAAACTTCTTCCAGATTATCATTGGTTGCGCCCATCATAAACGAATAATTCGCAAATGATTTTTCAGCAGCAATTTGATATTTATCTTCTAATATTTCCTGGGTTACCGCATTTGGAACCGTGTTTGGCTGTTCAATAAAAGAAGTAATTCCTCCCGCAACAGCAGATCTTGACTCCGATTCGATATCGCCTTTATGCGTTAATCCCGGCTCTCTAAAATGTACCTGATCGTCAATCGCACCCGGCATTAAATAATTTCCTTCGGCATCTATAACTATGCAGTCAGATGTTTTTAGGCTGATACTGTCTGCAACTTCAACAATAAGATCATTTTCGATCAAAACATCTCCGTCAAAAATAGATCCTTCGTTTACAATTTTGGCATTTTTTATTAAAATCCTGTTCATGTTCTATTTTATAATGTATTGACTAATTTTTTTAATCGTAGAGAAATTACACCAAGAATTGCTTCCTTTATAATAGCATTACTCATTTTTGAAACTCCTTTTGTTCTGTCTGTAAAAATAATCGGCACTTCTTTTATTTCAAATTTAGCACAATAAGTCCTGTACTTCATTTCGATTTGAAACGCATATCCAACAAATTTTATTTTATTGAGATTAATTTTCTCTAAAACTTCTTTTTTGTAACAAACAAATCCTGCAGTAGCATCATGAATTTTCATTCCGGTAATAAACTTTACATATACAGATGCAAAATACGACATTAAAACCCGGCTTAAAGGCCAGTTCACCACATTTACGCCTGTTACATAACGTGAGCCAATAGCTAAATCAGCTCCGCCGAAATGGCAGGCATCGTACAACTTTTCAAGATCATTTGGGTTATGCGAAAAGTCGGCATCCATTTCAAAGATAAAATCATATTTACGTTCTAATGCCCATTTAAAACCATGAACATAAGCGGTTCCTAAACCGGCTTTTTTGGCTCTTTTTTCAAGAAATAATCGTCCCGGATATTCTTCCTGCAAAGCGGTTACTTTTTCAGCGGTATGGTCCGGAGAATTATCGTCGATTATTAAAAGATGAAAAGGTTTATGTTGCGAAAGTACAGCTCTTACTATACTTTCTATGTTTTCAATTTCGTTATAAGTAGGAATTATGACAATACTATCATTCATTTTTTTCTCGGTAATTTCACCGCAAAAGTAAACTTTTTATAGCATTTGGTTCATAATAAATACATAATAAAACTATTGATACAAAAAATTACTAATTTTGTGACGCTATGATTGAACACCTTCATCCACGAATTATCGAAAACAAAGACTGGGCAACGGCTTTATTTGTCCTGACCTTTGCTGTTGTTGCCATGACAAAATCTGCTTATGAAACTCGTTTTTCAGAATTTAGTAAGCTTATTTTTTCTGATAAGTATGCTAAAATTTACCGCGACAACAGCCACATGAAAAGCAGTTTTACAGTTGGGTTGTTTTTTGTGCAGGTTATTTCGTTTGCATTTTTTATTCTGCTGACGATGAACATTTATGATAAAGCATCAAAAACCGATTATGTTTTGTTTATTCAAATCGCAACTTTCTTACTTTATTTTATTCTGGCAAAATATTTAGTGGAGAAAATTGTTGCAGCTGCATTTAATATCGACGACTTTGTAGAGCTTTTTAATTTGCAAAAAGTTACTTACAGAACTTATATTGGAGTTTTAATCCTTCCAATCAACGCAATTTTGTTCTATTATGACAATATTCCAACGATTGTTCCGCTAGCAACGATAGGTATTTCACTGTGTATCAGCCTATACTCTTATTTTATTTCAATTAAAACATATCAAAACGCAATAATCGGTAAGTTATTTTATTTTATTTTATATCTTTGCGCTCTTGAAATAGCGCCTTATTATTTTCTTTATTATTGGATAACAAAAGGGAGTGCTTAGAAAATGTTTATAATATGAAAGTGAAAACAATTTTGGTGTCACAGCCTGAACCTAAAGTGGAGAATTCTCCTTACTTTGAGCTCCAACAAAAACACAAAATTAAAATTGATTTCAGACCATTTATTCATGTGGAAGGGGTTAGCGCAAAAGAGATTCGATTACAAAAAATCGATCTTAATCATTACACTGCGATCATTTTAACAAGTAGAAATGCTGTAGATCATTTTTTTAGAGTGGCTGATGAAATGCGTTACAAAGTTCCTGAAGGATTGAAATATTTTTGTCAATCTGAAGCAGTAGCCTTTTATCTTCAAAAGTATGTTGTGTACAGAAAACGTAAAATTTACGTTGGAGCAAAAGATTTTGCAGATTTATCTCCTCTTATCAAAAAATACAAAGACGAGAAATTCCTGCTTCCTGCATCTGATCAATTAAATGCCGATGCTCCGGTAACATTAAACAGCCTTAAAGTAGACTGGGCTCAAGCTATTTTTTACAAAACTGTAATGAGCGACTTGTCTGATCTTGCTGATGTTTATTATGATGTTTTAGCGTTTTTTAGTCCAACAGGAATTAAATCTTTATTTAAAAATTTCCCGGATTTTAAACAAAATGATACCAGAATTGCTGTATTTGGAAGCACAACTCAAAAAGAAGCTTTAGATCATGGTTTAAGAATCGATATTCTTGCTCCAACTCCTGAAACTCCTTCGATGACAATGGCTTTAGAAAAATATATTGCAGAAGCAAACAAAGGGAAATAAATTTCCTAAAATATACAATTTTTAAAAATCCAAATTCCAAAACTAATCCTTTGGGATTTGGATTTTTTTTATCTCTACATTAACTTCATTGGCTCTATTACGCAAGGTTAAAACCTTGGGCTATATTTTGGATTAAATTCCAAATTTTTAAATTCCAATTTCCAAATTCTCAATTCTCTCAAGATTGAAATCTTGGGCTATGTTTGGAATTTAAAATTTTAAATATTGGAATTTTATTTTTTTAACTACATTTGATTTCTATTCAAAACCAAATTACTGCTAAATAGTTTCAAATTATAAGTTATGAAAATCAACTCCCTTTTAATCGAAATTGACGGAATCGACAAAGAAATCCTTCGGTATCTTATGGACGATGCCCGAAAACCTATTTTACAAATTGCTAATAAAATAGGCATTTCAGGAGCCGCAATTCATCAACGATTAAAAAAACTGGAACAATCGGGTGTAATTTCGGGATCGAAATTTACTGTAAATCCCAAAGTTTTAGGGTATAATACTATGGCATTTATTGGAGTTTACCTTGATAAAGCTTCGCGAAATTCTGAAGCTGTAAAAGAATTAAGAAAAATCCCTGAAGTTTTAGAATGTCATTACACCACGGGAAACTGGTCAGTTCTGATAAAAATAATCTGCCGCGACAACGAACATTTAATGCAGCTCTTAAATACCAAAATCCAGGCTATTGAAGGAGTTTCAAGAACAGAAACTTTCATTTCTCTAGATCAGCAGATTGACAGGCAGATTCAGCTTTAAAAAAGAAACCTTGGTTTAATGGGTGTTTTCAAGCATAAAAAAACCCGACAGTTTTAAATCCTGTCGGGTTTTGTTATAAATTATCTAACAAATTTAAGAATTAATCTCTCCTATTATTACTTCCTGCATAAATGGAAATATAATACAGTAACGTAGCAATCGATCCTAAAGCAGCCACTACATACGTTCTTGCAGCCCATTTTAATGCATCTTTTGCACCTGCCTGCTCTTCCTGAGTCAGCATATGTTTGTTTTCTAACCAGGCCAAAGCTCTATTACTCGCATCATATTCTACAGGAAGGGTTATGACTGAAAACAATGTTGTCGCAGCAAAAAGAACAATTCCTATCAACAACAAAGGTGGAAAAACCTTAATCATCAAAATTCCCGCTAATAAAATCCATTGCACAAAATTTGATGCCACACTAACAACCGGCACTAATGCAGATCGCATTGTTAACCACTGATATCCAACCGAGTGCTGAACTGCGTGACCACATTCGTGCGCAGCAACTGCAGCCGCCGCGGCATTTCGATGATTGTAAACCGCTTCGCTTAAGTTTACTGTTTTATCTGACGGATTGTAATGATCTGTTAACTGGCCCGGAGTAGAGATTACACGAACGTCGGTAATTCCGTTATCTGCAAGCATTTTTTCAGCGATTTCTGCACCGCTCATTCCGTTTCGTAATTGCAGTTTAGAATATAATTCGAATTTACTTTTGAGTTTTGCACTTACCATCCAGCTAAATAACATAATAGCTCCGGCAAGTATTAAATATCCACCTCCCATAATTTTTATCTTTTTTTGATTGTAAATTAAATTTACGAAACAAACATCAAATTATGAACCATTTTAACAAAATGTCATTTTGACATTTATAAGACATAATTTCAATCTAAAAGATTATTCTTTAATAATAAGGTGATTAGTTCTGCTACATTTTTGGTTTTATATTTTTGCAGAATATTTCTTCTGTGTGTCTGAACCGTTAAAAAGCTCAGAAAAAGTTCATCGGCGATTTCCTGTGTTTGTTTTCCTTTTGAAAGTAAAACAGCAATATCTTTTTCTCTTCTGCTTAAACTCGGAATTGTATCTAGATCTTCAGACATTGGCTGGCTCACAATGGCTTTAACTTCATCGCTAAATACAATTTCGCCTTCGATGGCCTGATTAATACAATTTTTAAATTCATCAAACGAAGCACTTTTTAAAATATATCCGTTTCCGCCATTTTGAATAAACTGCATAACCAGACTTCGTTCTGACTGGCTGCTCATTCCAATAACTACAACCTGCGGATATTTTTGTTTAATTGCTTTACAGAGATCAATTCCGGTACTGCCCGGCAGAAAGATATCGATTAAAACTAAATCTGTTTCGTTGTTTTCGATATAATCCAAAAGAGAGATTCCAGACTGCATTTTTTCAATGATCTCGACATTTTCCAAATCTGACAGCAATCCCGAAATCCCTGAAATTACAATGGGATGATCATCGACTACTATCATTTTATATTTTTTACTCATTTTCCTGATTTTCTTTAATTACGGTTAACTCAATATAAGCTGATGTTCCCTGATTTATTTTACTGTCTATTTCTAATTTTCCGTTTAAAAATTCTACACGGTTTTTAATGTTTTTTAATCCCATTCCGTTTTTGTTTTTTACGTCCAAAACGTCAAAACCAACTCCGTTATCTTCGACTGTAATAAAAAAAACATCTTTATTTTGCGAACAGGAAACCAGAACCTGAGAAGCTTTAGCATATTTTAAAGCATTATTCAGCAGCTCCTGAATAATTCTGTAAATCATGATTTCGTCATTCTTAGACAATTTTGATTTTTTAATTAAATATTGAAATTCAATTTTAGTAACTGCATTAGAATTTGCAGCGCACAAATCTCTTAAAGCATGTTCTAAACTCAATTCCAGCAAAGTTTCGGGCATTAAATTCTGCGAAATATTCCGAAGTTCTTTAATCGATTTATCCAGCAGCGTATCAACGCCGTTAACCGTTTCGGCATTTTCTTTTTTAGCCAGATTTAGATGAATTTTTAAACTGGAAAGCATACTTCCTAATCCGTCATGTAAATCTCTGGCAATTCTTTTTCTTTCGATCTCTTCTCCCTGAATCAAAGCTTTTGAAACAGATAATTTATGCCGGTTTTCAAAAGCCTTTAATTCCTGCGTATGATTAATTTCTTTTTGAATACTCAGCTTTTTTTGGTTTTTATTGAAAACCCACAAGAACAAAACAGTAAGGAATAAAAGGAAAGACAATACTGCAAAAAGCACTGAATTAAGCCAGTTGTTATTGACCATCAACGCTGCTTTTTCATTTTGGGACTGCAGCAAAGTGATTTTTTTTTCGCTTTCGGCTTTTTTATATTTTGCTTCAAGCTCTACAATTTCAGTTTTAAACTTCGTATTGTTTAAACTGTCATTTATAATATTGTATTTATGAGAATAAAAATAAGCTTTGTCATATTCTTTTGTGGCATTATAAACCTTTGCCATTTCATTGTAGTAATTCTTTTTGTCTGCGATAATATCGGTATTTTCCAATAGATAATCCAGATTGGCTTTTGCTTTAGCATAATTTTTCAGTTTAAAAAGCACTAGATATTCGGCAAATTTTAATCGGTTTAAAGCAAGTTGATTTTGATGTTTTTTTGCCGAAACTATCCCTTTCCCATAACTTTCCAAAGCTTCTGCCGTTTTGTTCACGCTTGCATAATATAATCCTTCTGAATAATAATAGGAATCATTTAAATTCGATTCGGGATAATCTTTTAAAGTAGAAAATGCTTTATCCAGTATTTTTCCCGCATCATAAAAATGTTTTAACTCAATCAGATTTTCTGCATTAATAATATAAGTTTCCATTTTTGATTCGGCAAGCGTTGGCGTTTTTTTCATTGCCCTTTCAATATATTTTTGCGCTTCGCTTAAATATTCGCTGGCTTTTTCGCGTTCGTCTGAGTTCATAAAAATAATAGCAACTGCTTTGTACAGACCGCTTATAAGTTCATAATCACGGCTTCTTTTGGCAGTCGGAATCGCTTCATTAACTAAAATTTTCATGTATGCTTTTTCATTATTCTTTCGCTGCTGCAAAATGCCGTAATTCTGTAAAATTACAGCGCGAAGCCGGTAAGCATCTGTATTATAATATTTTTTAAGCTTTTCATTTGCTTTAAGAAGTTCTTTTTCAAAACCGTTGATATCGCCTTTTTCTAAGTAAGAAGAAGAATTATAATAAATGGCAATATCGTTTAAAAAAGGAAATCGTGTTTTAAGCCGGTTAGCCTGCGCCAAATATTCTTTTGATTTTTTGACATCCTGAACCATTAAGTACAGTTTCGATAATCTAAAACTGTAAAGGCTTTTTAAACTGTCCGACTTTGTGTTTTTGGTAATTTTTGCAATACTGTCAATATAAACAGAATCGTCGTCTAGAGAAAGAATAATCTGTGAATGTGCTGCGGCTGATAAAAATAGAAATAAGGCAAAAAAATAGATTCTCTTCATATAGTGGTATTTGTCCAAATTTATCAAATTAAAAAACTTTAAAAAAAGAATCTTTTGACTTTTACCTGAAATCAGGTAATTCAAAATGCCTTTTATCAGGTATTGATACCTTTCTAATAAGCCCGTAGCTTTGTTTCAAAGGAAAATTAATTATTAAAGAATTTATTATGAAGTCTATTTTGAAAACTTTAGCAGTTGTATTAACCCTTGCTTTTACAGTAGTTTCCTGCAGCAGTGACAATGATGACAATGGCAGCGCAGCTTCAAGAGATATTAAATATGAAGTAACAGGAAATTTTGCCGGACAACTTGATGCAACATACATCGAAAAAGGCGGCAATGCACTTAATGAAGATATTAATGCACTTCCGTGGACTAAAGAATTCACAGCTGATGCAGGCACAAACGGTGTGTCACTTAACGTAAGTGGTCTTGGCGGAACGCCGGGACAGACCATAACAGTTAAAATTTACGCAGGCGGGAATGTTGTTAAAGAATTAACTGCAACAGCAAACAATGACGGAATTATTGTAGCGGTGGTGAGCCCTTATGTTTTTCCTCTATAAATTATAAAATTTTAAAGGTTAGAGTTTAATTTTTTTGTTTTTGGATAAAGAAAAGCTTCGTAGTACTACGAAGCTTTCTTTTTTATGATTCTAATTGATGATTGACTTCTTCAAACTTTTCAATCAAACAATTTATTTTTGCCTGCTGTTTTTTAATTTGTTTCGGGCGAATGTAAAACCAGTTTAATCCCATCCAAAGTAAAGTTATTCCGTATGTTAATCCAGCGCCTAAAAATGACATTCGGCTTGCATATTCATACATGTACAGACAAATTCCAATTGTCAGCAGTATAAAATAAAAACTGAGCATTTTGGTCTGCAAAAACTGCATTTTCTTTTTAATCAAAATCAGGTTTTGCAAGTATTCGTGGTTGCTTTGTGTGGCTTCTATATTTTTGTACCGAGTCGACAACTTATTGTAAGCAAATAAATAAATTACCATGGCAAGAATGGTAAATATGATTCCAATTTTAGTCGAAATAAACTGCGGCTGATAATAAATCCATACAAAAACAATAAAGGCACTGGTTGCAAAAAGCAAAATATTCATAATCCATAAACTTCGCACTCCGGCTTTTTTAAATTTATTTAATCTTGCCAGCAAATCCTGCATGTCTGGCCGGCTTACGGATTGTTTTTTCCATAAATCTTTAAAATCTATATTTTTATCGTTGTCCATTTTCTTTAAATTTTTGAGTCAGTTTTTCTTTAATCCTGTGAATTTTCACCCGCACATTGGCTTCAGAAAGACCAACGATTTTTGCAATTTCTGCCTGCTTTACATCTTCTAATTCTAATGAAATAATGATTCGTTCTGTTTCCGGTAATTCGGCGATACATTGGTATAAAAACTGAATCTGCGGTTCAAGCGAAATTTGCTTTTCTTCAGAAAGATGAATGGGAAGTTCTGATTTTGGAAAACGCTTTTGTTTTTCAATTTGCCTCAGACAATTGTTTGATGCAATCCTGAAAATCCATGTTCCAATAGAAGATTCATTTCTAAATGTTTCCAGTTTCTGCCAGACAATTATAAAAGTTTCCTGAGCCAGATCCTGAGCTGCATCATAATCGTTCACAAAACCCATGCAAAGCCTGAAAATTCTATCCCAATAGGTTTTGTAGATATTTTCGAATTCCATTTTAAGATTTTAAAAATGTGTTTAATTGTTTCATATACCAGGCTGTGTCATCATACATTATAAAATGCAGACCTTTATCAGCATATTGAAAATCAGCAGTTTTCAATTTCCCGTATTGCCCTTCAATTGCCGGTTTTAAATTTATAAAATAAGATTCTAATAAAATCAACGCCGGACATTTTACAGCTGCTATTTTCTCTCTCAAATCGGTATTAAAGAAATCACAATACATTTGAGCAAATGTTTTTCGGTCTGATTTTACGCTCCAATCCACAACCATTTCCAGTTTTGAAACATCTGCCAAAAGTCTTGGCATAGTTTGTTTCTGCATATCATAAAACTGAGTTTCAGTCATTGCCGTCATTTGATTTACAGTTGCAGAACAATCATTGTTTTCTTTTGACTTAAAAGATGGATCTGTCAAAGCCGCTAAACAAGGGAGCGCATCGACAATAACAATTTTACCAATTAATTCCGGATAATCTGCAGCAATTGCAAGTGCCAATCCGCCGCCCATACTATGGCCTATTAAAATTGGTTTTTCGATTTTATTGTCTTTGATATAACGGGCTATTTCATTTTTCCAGTTTTCAAATGAAGGATTTGGCTGTGGTTTTGCTCCTGCAAATCCGGCCATTGTAAGTGTATAACAGGTAAAATCTTTTTCGAAACTTGCTTTAGTTTCATTCCACACTTCGCCAGAAGAAGCAAATCCGGGAATAAATACAATAGATTGTTTTCCTTTTCCTGTTTTAACAACTTCAAAAGGATATGATTTTGTTTGTGCAAAAACATTGAGACATAGTGCCGAGAATAATAACGCTATAATTAAGATGAGATACTTTTTCATTTTTAATAGTTTTAAGTTGTTAATTTAATCGGATCCGCCCTTTGGATACGTAAACTATTAAAATGTTACAGTGGTTTTTAAAATTTTAAATATTAAATTCCAAATTCCAATGTTTCCGGGTTTTTAACGCAAAGGGCGCAGAGAGTTTTTCGCAAAGTACGCTAGGTTATTTTGCTTGCAAAGACGCTAAGTCGCAAAGCTTTTTCTCCAATCTTGTCAGTCTGAGCGAAGTCGAAGACCACGCAAGAAACTCCGCAAACTAAATTGCCAATCTTTGTCGAGCTACTTGCGTGGTCTTCGACTTCGCTCAGACTGACAAGATTGGAGAAAAAGCTTTGCGTTCTTTGGCTTCTCAAATAAAAAAACTCCTCGAACTTTGCCAAAAAACCTTTGTGCCCTTTGCGTTAAAATACGAAACGTTAGACGCAATGCAGTGTGTCTCTACAGCATAAAATGGGGTTATTTTTCAGGGTAAATACAACGAAAAAAAAATCCAAACCCCAACAAATTGGAATTTGGAATTTTTAATATTTGAAATTTAAATATTAACCCACAAGGTTAATTATTTTTCCGGGAACGATAATCACTTTATTTGGCGTTCTGCCATCTAATTGTTTTTGTGTTCTTTCGTCTTTCATTACGATTTCTTCGATTTGTGCAGCGGTTAAATCCAAAGGCAATTCGATTGTAAAACGCATTTTTCCATTGAAAGAAACCGGATATTCCTTATTCGTTTCAATTAAATGTTTTTCGTCAAAAATTGGGAACGGAACTTCAGAAATAGAAGTTGTATGTCCTAACTGTGACCATAATTCTTCTGCAATATGCGGTGCATAAGGCGAAACCAAAATGGCTAACGGCTCTAAAATCGCTCTTGAATGACAATTTTGAGAAGACAATTCGTTTACACAAATCATAAACTGAGAAACCGAAGTATTGAAAGAGAAATTCTCAATATCATCCGCTACTTTTTTAATTGTTTTATGTAACGATTTTAAGTTGTCTTTTGTTGGTTCATCATTGTTTACAATTAAACCGTTATCATCAAAATACAATCTCCAAAGTTTTTTAAGGAAACCAAATACTCCCGAAATACCAGCAGTATTCCAAGGTTTTGCCTGCTCCAACGGACCTAAGAACATTTCGTACAAACGCAATGTATCGGCACCGTATTCTGCACAAATATCATCTGGTGTAACTACATTATATTTCGATTTTGACATTTTTTCAACCTCGCGGCCTACAATGTATTTTCCGTTATCGTCTAAAATAAATTCTGCATCGGCGTAATCTTCTCTCCAAGCTTTGAATTTTTCAATATCCAATTCATCAGAAGAGTTTACCATTGAAACGTCAGCGTGAATTGGCTGTACTTTCTGATCTCCTATTTTATTTTTAGAAACAAAACTATTTGTTCCTTCTACTCTATAAACAAAAGCACTAGTACCCAAAATCATTCCCTGATTAATCAGTTTTTTGAATGGTTCTTCGGTTGGGGCAAGACCTTTGTCTTTTAAGAATTTATTCCAGAAACGAGAATACAATAAATGTCCGGTTGCGTGTTCGCTTCCTCCTATATATAAATCTACATTTTGCCAGTATGCTAAAGCTTCTTTCGATGCAAATTCTTTTTCATTATGTGCATCCATATAACGCATCCAGTACCAAGAACTTCCTGCCCAGCCCGGCATTGTGTTTAATTCTAAAGGAAAAACAGAAACATTGTCAACCAGATCAGTATTAACTACTTTGTTTTGTTTTGTATCCCAAGCCCAAACTGCAGCATTTCCTAATGGCGGAAGTCCGTCTTCAGTTGGTAAATATTTTTCTACTTCCGGCAAAATAATTGGCAGATGCTGCGCATCAATCATTTTTGGAAGTCCGTTTACATAATAAACCGGGAAAGGTTCTCCCCAATAACGCTGGCGAGAAAATACGGCATCACGCAAACGGTAATTGGTTTTTCCTTTTCCTTGTCCGATTTCCTCTAATTTAGCGATGGCTTTTTTAGTTCCTTCTTTATAATTTAAACCGTTTAAGAAATCAGAGTTAGCGATTTCAACATTATCTTTTGATCCGTAAGCAGCTTCAGAAATGTCTACATTAGCAAAAATATTTCTGATTTCTTTCATTCCGTTTTGACCTTTAAAGAAATTAGCGAAAGCGTAATCTCTTTCGTCTCCGCAAGGAACCGCCATTACAGCACCTGTTCCGTAACCTGCCAAAACATAATCGCCAATCCAAACCGGAATTGGTTCTTTTGTAAACGGATGTTCTGCATAAGCCCCTGTAAATACTCCCGAAATGGTTTTCACATCTGCCATACGTTCACGCTCAGAACGTTTTGACGTTTTTTCGATATAGGCTTCAACTGCTTCTTTTTGTTCCGGAGTTGTAATTTTAGCAACCAGATCATGTTCTGGTGCCAAAGTCATAAATGTTACTCCAAAGATTGTATCAGGACGGGTTGTAAATACATCAATTACTTCCTCATGATTTTTTACATGAAAAGTAACCATTGCGCCAACTGATTTTCCAATCCAGTTTCTTTGAGATTCTTTAATAGACTCGCTCCAGTCAATATCATTTAAACCTTGAAGCAGGCGTTCGGCATAAGCAGAAATTCGCATACTCCACTGTGTCATTTTTTTTCTTATAACAGGAAAGCCTCCGCGTTCTGAAACTCCGTTTACGATTTCGTCATTTGCCAAAACTGTTCCCAGCCCCGGACACCAGTTTACTTCTGTTTCTGCTAAATAGGTTAATCTGTATTGTAAAAGGATTTTTTCTTTCTGATCATCAGAATAAGAATTCCATTCGGCAGCAGTAAAAATTGCCACATTGTCGTCGCAAACCGCTTCGACTAATTCATTTCCTTCCTCTTCAAAAACTTTTACAAGCTCTGAAATTTCAAAAGCTCTATCTTCTTTTTTGCAATACCAGGAATTAAACAATTGGATAAAAATCCATTGTGTATGTTTATAATAATCCGGATTTGAGGTGCGGACTTCACGCGCCCAGTCAAATGAAAATCCAATTTTATCTAATTGTTTTCTGTATCCGGCAATTTGTTTACCTTCCTTGTCTACTCCACCGTCAATATTTACGCGTGTTGTATCTTCCGGACGCTGTCCTGTCTGAATTGCATATTGTTCTGCCGGCAATCCGAAACTGTCGTAACCCATTGGGTGTAAAACATTGAAACCCTGATGTCTTTTGAAACGAGAATATACATCTGATGCTATATAACCCAGAGGATGCCCCACATGCAATCCTGCTCCTGATGGATAAGGAAACATATCGAGAACATAATGTTTAGGTTTTTCAGAGTTATTTTTTGCTGCAAAAGTTTGATTTTCTGCCCAATATTTTTGCCATTTGGCGTCAATTTCGTTTGGATTGTATTTCATTTCTTTTTTTGAGTTGCTAAGTTACTGAGTAACTAAGGTTCTAAGTTTTAAGGCGCAAATTTACATTTATTGCGGATTGTAGCAAAGCTATTTCATTGACAAACAAATAAAATAACAATTTACGTATTTAATATTAAGTAAAAACACTTATTACAGCCGTTAAAAATACTTATTTATAACTTGTAATTAATAAAAAAACTGGGTGAACGAATATTAAAATACATCACACTGGTTTACAAAGTTTTTATTAATAAGCTTTGAAAAGTTTGCGTTATAATAATCAGAAATTAAAAAACTTAGCGTGCTTTGCGGTTAAACATTCTTTTTATTCAATATCTAATTGTACATTTATAGTATAAAAGTTCGTTAATAACTTTAAATAAAGAAATTCTTTATTTATTTTTACCACATAATTTAAGCAGACTATGAGTTCTAACTTTGATAAATTTCAAAAACGCAGGTTAATTTCCTCTTATTTTTCGGTAGTATTAAGTGTATTCTTGGTTTTATTCCTTTTGGGAGTACTGGGATTATTCATTATTAATTCTAAAAAACTGGCAAACGATTTTAAAGAAAAGATCGCCATGACGGTTTTCTTCAAAAATGAAGCAAATGACAGCGTTATCAAAGCTTTTAATACACAATTAAAAAGAGCTCCTTTTGCAAAATCGTATGCTTATGTTTCTAAAGAAAAAGCGGCAAAAGAGCATACTGATATTATTGGAGAAGATTTCCTGACATTTTTAGGAGAAAATCCATTGTTGAATTCATACGACATTCACTTAAAAGCAGATTATGTTGAAAGAGACAGTATCTCTAAAATAGAAAGCGGATTACGTCAGAATACCATGATTGAAGACATTGTTTACGACAAACAATTAGTAAATCTGGTAAATGATAACATCAAAAAAGTAAGTATGTGGATTTTAATCATCAGCGGTTTCCTCACTGTAATTGCTGTTTTATTAATCAATAGTTCTTTGCGTTTATCGATTCACTCCAACCGATTTATTATTAAAACCATGCAGATGGTTGGCGCGACAAAATCTTTTATCCGTAAACCTTTTGTAACGCGCAGTGTAAAATTAGGAATGCTTGGTGCTTTATTGGCTATCATAGCTTTAGTTGCACTATTATTCTATGTAGAAACTAATTTCCCTGGTTTAGGAATCCTGGAAGACAAAGCATTAATAGGATTGGTTTTATTGGCCGTTTTCGGATTAGGTGTTTTAATTACATGGGTAAGCACGCACTTTGCAACACAACGTTTTCTGAATTTAAGAACTGACGATCTTTATTAATTTTCAGATTACAGAATTTATATTTAAAATGCCTGACTTTGATCAGACCTATAATAAAAGAATAAAAATGAAAAACAACAATAAAGAAGAGCAGCAGCAAAAACAGGAATTCCTTTTTGATGGTATCAATTACAAAATTTTATTAATTGGAATCGCTGTAATTGCATTAGGATTTGTTCTAATGTCTGGTGGTGGAAGTGATAATCCGAATGTTTTTAATGAAGATGTTTTTAGTTTTAGACGTATTCGATTAGCTCCAACAACTGTATTAATTGGTTTTGGAATCACAATTT
This sequence comes from Flavobacterium sp. Root901, assembly GCF_001429765.1. GTDB lineage: Bacteria > Bacteroidota > Bacteroidia > Flavobacteriales > Flavobacteriaceae > Flavobacterium. The sequence goes on along the minus strand of NZ_LMJB01000005.1, from coordinate 1,198,328 downwards.
ATTCTATTTTCAAAAAATCTAAATAGACTTGCTTATACATCTTAGAAATTTAGATTATCAGATAATCTTCTAAAATCTAAGAAGTCCAAAATCTAAGAAGTCTAAAAATCTAATTTTTAAATGAACACATTACAAGCTATTGTTCTTGCCATTATTGAAGGAATTACAGAATTCTTACCTGTTTCTTCAACAGGGCACATGATTATTGCCTCTTCATTTTTTGGAATCGCACACGAAGATTTCACTAAACTTTTTACCATTGTTATTCAACTTGGCGCGATACTTTCGGTAGTTGTTTTATACTTTAAACGTTTCTTTCAGACTTTCGATTTTTATTTTAAACTTTTAGTTGCTTTTATTCCTGCCGTAGTTTTAGGGTTATTGCTGAGTGATTTTATAGATGGTTTATTAGAAAATCCCGTTACAGTAGCTGTTTCACTTTTAATCGGGGGAATAATTTTATTAAAAGTGGATGACTGGTTCAACAATCCAAATGCTGCAGAAACGTCACAAGAAATTACTTATCTGCAAGCTCTTAAAATTGGATTATTTCAGTGTATCGCTATGATTCCGGGAGTTTCGCGAAGCGGAGCCAGTATTGTAGGCGGAATGTCTCAAAAATTATCCAGAACAACTGCTGCTGAATTTTCTTTTTTTCTAGCTGTTCCAACGATGTTGGGCGCAACTGCAAAAAAATGTTACGATTATTATAAAGCCGGGTTTGATTTATCTCACGATCAAATCAATATTTTAATTATTGGAAATATCGTGGCGTTTATCGTAGCGCTTTTGGCAATTAAAACTTTTATTGGATTTTTGACTAAAAACGGATTTAAAGTTTTTGGATATTACAGAATCCTTGCCGGAATCATTCTATTACTGATTCACTTTTTCATTCACCCGCTTACCATCATATAATGACACCCGAAGAATATTTAAACGGACAAGTTTTACTGATAGACAAACCTTTAAAATGGAGTTCGTTTCAGGCAGTCAATAAATTAAAATACCTTTTAATTAACAAAGTCGGACTTCCTAAAAAGTTTAAAATTGGCCATGCCGGAACGTTAGATCCTTTGGCATCAGGCCTTTTATTGATCTGTACCGGAAAATTCACAAAAAGAATCTCTGAACTTCAGGGTCAGGCAAAGGAATATACAGGAACTTTTTATATCGGTGCCACTACTCCATCTTATGATTTAGAGACCGAAATTGATCAGACTTTCCCAACAGGGCATATCGACGAAGCTTTAATTCACGAAACGGTAAAACAGTTTTTAGGTGAAATTGATCAAAAACCGCCTATTTTTTCTGCCATTAAAAAAGATGGCGTTCGTTTGTATGAACATGCGCGTGCCGGAGAAACGATTGAAATTGAAAGCAGAAAAACTACGATTCACGAATTTGAAATTACAAGAATAGAATTGCCAGAAATAGATTTCAGAGTGGTTTGCAGTAAAGGAACTTACATTCGTTCTCTTGCTTATGATTTTGGAAAAGCCATGAATTCTGGTTCGCATTTAACCGTTTTACGCCGAACAAAAATTGGCGAGTATGATGTAAAAAATGCGATTGATATTACTTTGTTTGAAGAAAGCCTTTCTTTGTAAAAACAAGAAGCACATTACAGCTGTAAAATTGTAATGTGCCTACTCCTAAAATAATGTTACACCATATTTGTTTTCTACAAATTAATAATGCGGAACATTTCTTTGTCTTCCAAATAAGTATCTGGAAAAAGAATCATAAAACCTTTCGAATAACTTTTTCATAATAGTGCATTTTTTAATTAATATTAAATAGACACCAATAAAAAGAGTAAATCAAAAAATATACAATAGAAGTGGGATTAGTTATAGCAAGATACAAAAAATTGTATTACAAATAGTGTTTTTAAAAAATTTTAAAAAAATTATAACATTTACTATCAACACTTTACCAACAAAGGGTTTCAGACAATTATTACAAAAACGCTAACAATTAAAGTCGGTTATATTTAATTTTTTCCATAATTTCAACCAGTTCTTCCTGCACAGAAATTCCTTTATCTGCCAGATACCACAATTGTAAATCTGTTTTTATTTTTTCATCAATAGGACCTACTTCCCTTTTATGTTTAGCCATTAATTCTGATGCACCTTTTGGCCTTGGTCCCCAATCTGTACGAACAATTCCCGCTTCTTTACAAATTACAATTACTTTTGGGATTGCTCTTCCTCCGTTTGTTAAATATTGATTCATTAATTCATCATTTTGATCACGAAGTACAATTCTCAGATCGACTTTTTTATCAGATGCGAGAGCCATTTTATTTAAAATTGGAAGAATCTGCGCTGCATCGCCGCACCAGCCTTCAGAAATTACCAGCCAGATATAGTGATTGTCTAAATGCCGTAGTTTTGAAATAACATCTTCAGGAATTGTAACGGTCTTTTCCAGTCGGTTCATTCTGGCTTCATTCAACTTAGTATAATTTGTCAAACTTTCAGACTGTTCGCTTCCAGTTGATTTTCCTTCAGACAATAAATCGGTAACTAATTTTCGATATTCAACATAAGAATAGCTGTTGAACAATGCTTTGGCCACTGTGCTTTTCATATAAGTTTATTTTGCTGACTATAAAATTACAAAAATTAGAAAGACGGAAGAATGACTTATGTCATAATTAAAACAATCGGTGAGACAAAAATTTCTTCCTTTCAATTTAAAAATCCTAGGTATCACAAGTAACGTCATCCCATTCTGCTTCGTTGTAATTTATAAGCCAGTTCAATGCATAATGACGTTCATAAACCACACCGGGATGAACTGCTGTCATATCCGTTCCATTTATTCTGGCATCAACACAAGCCCAGTCTAATCTATAATATAAGTCATTGAGAGCCAATATTTCCAATTTATTTCTTGTCTCCGTAATTGAATTAATAAAATCATTCGGATCTTTTTCCGGACTTACCGGATAATCTTCATCAGCAATATCATTTAAACTGCATAATTCATCCGGGAATCCTAAATCGCCTACTTTATTTAGTGCCCACATCAATACCCAGATACATTCACATTTCCAGGATTCATGGCTTTTTCTCTGCTCTGTCGGATTTGCAAAAAAGTCTTTTTCATCTGGTGTAACCAAATCCCATAAATTGTATTTTTTTAAATAGTCACCGGCTTCTTCTCCGGAAAGATTATTAAAAGCAACTAAGTTAGTCATCGCCAGTACAGTAACACGCTCTGCAATTTCTTTTGCCGTTCTGATTACAACTTCATCTTCAGATTCTATGTAAGGCAAATGTTTATTGATTTTGATACTTTTTTCTTCAAGAATTTTCTCACTGTTTGCTTTCCATTCTTTTTGCTGATCGGTTATTGAGGTCTGATCTTTGTCATAATAAGCACTGTTAATTTTTACATCCAGAGTTTCAATTCCGCAGGCTCCATTATTATCAATTATCAAATCAAGATTTTTATTTAAAAAATGCTGGCCATCAGATTTACTAATGCTTGTATCGGGCTGTGCAAAAAGAACCGCATCAAAATTCTGGGCCAGTTCATAAATCAGTTCTTTTAAGTCTTTTGTTTTTCCTTTTTCCTGAATAATAGAAAATTCGCTGTTCAGCGTTTGGATTTTGTGCAAAAACAATTCTTTTACTTTTTCATTTTCAGAAGGCAGGGAAGCAGCGTATCCTGACAATCCTCTAAGGTTTGCGGTTAAAGGACTGTCGTCGGTTTCCGGAATTTGATAAGACGGCTCATTTCTTTGTCGGTAAGTAATGGTCAGTTTGTTTGCAGAACCAAACAAGCCGTCTTTAGTTTCCATTTCTGCAATTTGAGATCCGTCTTCATCGTAGATTTTAAAATCTGCTTTCGGATATTTACTTTTTAGTTTGTTGACTATTTTATCAAAACCAATTTCATGAGAATAAAATGTGCAAATCATATGCTTTTTAAATTTTAAATTCTTTTGTTTAAAAGTATATATTTTCAGGCAAATCTGACGTTTGAACTTAAAGTTATTATTAATTCAGCTTTTACAGATAATGATTTTAAGATTAAATATTTTTAAAATCAAAAATAAAATAAATTCTTACAAATTAAATATCCCGAATTCAAATCAAATTGAAAATTATTTTTTTGTAAACACTATTTCTAAAAATCAGAATATGTCTATATTTGCACAAATTAACGCAACACGAAATATGAAATATAAAAGAATTCTTCTAAAACTTAGCGGTGAGGCCTTAATGGGTGATTTACAATACGGAATTGACCCTAAAAGATTAGCCGAATATGCTGATGAAATTAAGCAGATTCATGCAAAAGGAGTAGAAATTGCAATCGTTATTGGAGGAGGAAATATTTTTAGGGGCGTTGCCGGAGCAAGCGCAGGTATGGACAGGGTTCAGGGTGATTACATGGGAATGCTTGCTACTGTTATTAACGGAATGGCTTTGCAGGGCGCACTTGAAGACAAAGGAATGAAAACGCGTCTGCAGACTGCCTTAAAAATGGAATCTATCGCAGAACCATATATTAAAAGAAGAGCTGACCGCCACTTAGAAAAAGGAAGAATTGTAATTTTTGGTGCAGGAACCGGAAATCCATATTTTACAACAGATACTGCAGCAGTTTTAAGAGGAATCGAAATTAATGCAGATGTTATCTTAAAAGGAACAAGAGTAGATGGTGTTTATGATTCTGATCCTGAAAAAAATGCTTCGGCTGTAAAATTCGATTTTATTTCTTTTGATGATGTAATCAAAAAAGGATTAAACGTAATGGATACAACAGCTTTTACTTTAAGCCAGGAAAATAAATTACCAATTGTTGTTTTTGATATGAACAAAATTGGAAATCTTTTAAAAATCTGCGAAGGAGAAAACATCGGAACTGTAGTAAATATCTAGACTGCTTAGATTGTTGGATTTTTTAGAAGATAAGATTTTCTAAATGTTGACAATCATTAAAGCATCTTAAAATTAAATTATATTAGTTAGCAAATTAGAAGATTTTTTAAAGTCTAAAAATCTAATCTTCTAAAAAATCTAAAAACCTAAACAAAATGACTGAAGAAATCGATTTTATATTAGAAAGTACTGAAGAATCAATGAATGGTTCGATTGCACACTTAGAAAAAGAATTTCTAAACATTCGTGCAGGAAAAGCTTCTCCGGCAATGCTTGGAGGTGTTTTTGTTGATTATTATGGTGCCGCAACACCTCTTTCTCAAGTGTCAAAAATCAGCGTTCCTGATGCAAGAACAATTACCTTGCAGCCTTTTGAAAAAAATATGTTACAAGCCATTGAAAAAGCAATTTTAGTTGCTAATATTGGTTTTAACCCAATGAACAATGGAGATGTTATCATCATCAGTGTTCCACCATTGACAGAAGAACGCCGTCGTGATTTGGCAAAACAGGCAAAAGCTGAGGCAGAAGATGCAAAAATTGGAATTCGTAATGTTCGAAAAGATGCGAATACTGACATTAAAAAATTAGAAAAAGAAGGAACTTCAGAAGACATCTGTAAATCTGCAGAAGAAGAAGTTCAAAACTTAACCAATACTTTTATCAAAAAAATTGATGAATTATTAGCTGCAAAAGAAGCTGAAATCATGAAGGTATAAGTATTTGATACTGAAATTCAAAAATCCGTCTGGTAAAATTATCAGACGGATTTTTTTTATTCTTATTTTTGCATACCAAAATCAAATTCTTTCCGTTTTTGAATCTATATAATTCTCTATGAGGCTATTTTGTTTATTGACTTTATTTTTCACGCTAACTATTCAGGCGCAATTTCAAATAAGCGGAATTGTAACCGATTCAAACAACAATCCACTGCCCTTTGCAACGATTACCACTTCAGATGCCAGCAATACAATAACTGATGTTGACGGAAAATTCATTTTTAAAACCGCTGCAGAGTCAGGAATTTTTACTGTGTCTTATATTGGTTTTCAGACAAAAACGATTTCTTTGCTGCCAAAAAAGAAATTTTATTCGGTTTCATTAGCGCAAAAAACCGATGATTTGAATGAAGTTATTGTTTCGAATGAAAATCCGGCTTTAACCATTATCAAAAAAGTTATTGCCAATAAAAACAACAACAATCCGCAGAAAAAATTAAGGAGTTTTGAATACAAAACGTATAATAAACTTATTGTAACTGCAAATCCTGATTCTATCGACGGAAGAATTGATTCCTCTGCCGTATACAAGGATTTTAATAAAAAGAAAATCAACATCGATTCCTCTGATTACAAATTCAAGGAAATCATCAGTAAACAGCATTTATTTCAAACGGAAAAAGTATCGCAATATCAATTCGGAAATAATAAACTTAAAGAAACAGTTCTCGGAACGAAAATAGCCGGATTCAAAAACCCAATCTACGAAGTCATTGCTTTTAATCTGCAGTCAATATCCATTTATGACAATAAATACGAGCTGTTTGAAACTAAATATGAAAACCCTATTTCGAATACTGCTCCGGCAACATACAATTATAAATTACTGGATACTGTAAATATAAAAGGACGGGAAACTTTTATGATTTACTTTAAAAACAAACACAAAAGAAAAACATCCGGTTTAGAAGGTGTTTTGTATATCGATTCACAAAATTTTGCGATTGCAAAAGCAGTGATGCGTATAAAAGGTGTTTTGGATATCAGCGGTATTCACGAATTTGATTACGTGCCGAATGAAAAAGTATGGTTTCAAAGCAATACGACTTTTAAAATTGTAAAAGGCAAAAATGACGACGACATTAAGATTCTGGGCGGAACCATTCAGTTTGACGGAGATGTTGAAGAGAATTTTGAACCAAGAAAAAAAGCCGCTTCAGATTTTACGTACCTGCTTTCTGAAAGTAATAATTTCGACATTCATTATAATACCGAAACTCCAATAAAAAATCCATCGCTTTATATTGAAATTAAAGCCGATGCAAGCAAAAAACCAGAGGAATTCTGGAATCAGTACCGAAAAGAAGCATTAGACCAAAAAAGCCAGAAAACATATCAATTATTAGATAGTTTATCGATTAACAGAAGAATCGAAAAACGTTTGGGTCTTGGCAGAAAAATCATTAACGGTTATCTTCCTATTGGTCCTGTTGATCTCGATTTGAAAAAAATAATCAGTTACAACAATTACGAAGGTTTTCGCTTAGGTCTTGGCGGTGTAACAAATGATAAATTTTCTAAAGATTTCAGGATCGAAGGATATACAGCTTACGGAACAAAAGATGGTGTTGTAAAATACAATTTAGGTGCCGGTGTATTACTGGACACCAACACCAACACATGGATAAACGGATCGTATACAGATGATGTAAGGGAAATTGCGAGTACCGTATTTGCCGTTGACAAACGTGTCTTTAAAATTTATGATCCGCGTCCCATTAACATTAGCACATTTTATCATTACACAAGCTGGAAAGGAAATATACAAACGAAAATTATTCCGAAAACAGAAGCTGTTCTAGAACTCGCAAGAACGTATGTTGAACCAAAGTTTGATTATCTTTTTAATTACAACGGGCAGCTGTACTCGAGTTATATTATGACAACGGCAATGGTTTCTATTGTCTGGGCGCCATTTAGTGAATTTATGCAAACGCCGACCGGAAGAACCGAATCTGATAAAAAATTTCCAAGATTTACTTTTCAATATACACAGTCTTTGCCAAATGTACTGGACAACGATTTTAATTTCGGAAAAATAGATTTTAAAACCGAATATGAGAAGAAATACCTGAATGGACAAAAAACAAGTCTGCTTTTGCAGGGAGGTTATGCAATGGGAGATGTTCCGTTAACGCATTTGTACAATACAATGCCAAATAACCTTACCAAAGAAACCGTGATACAACGTATTACTTTTGCCGGAAGAAACAGTTTTGAAACAATGTTTTTTAATGAATTTTTCTCCAGCGAATATATTTTCTTTCAGGCTAAACATGGTTTTGACCGAATCAAAATTTTGAAAAAAGTCAGACCTTCGCTGGTTTTAGTAACCAGAATGGCTTGGGGAAATATGGAAAAACCGGAACAGCATGTTGGCCCGGCTTACAAAACACTTGATAAAGGTTTTTTTGAATCGGGAATTGAGCTGAATAAAATCTACAAAGGTTTTGGTCTAGGCGGATTTTATCGTTACGGACCAAATCAACTACTGAAATTTGAAGATAATATTGCCGTTAAGATTTCTTATGTACTTGATTTGGGACTTTAAAATTTTAAATTCCAAGTTTTAGAAATTCCAAATTCCAAGGTTGTTTATGAGTAAAATCTTTGTCAAAGTTTAAAGCTTTGAGAAGATCGATATACGAAATTTCAAAACACATCAATAAAAATATTAAAATAAAAAATTCCAAATTCCAAAATAAATTGGAATTTGGAATTTCTAAAAATTGGAATTTCTAAAATTTTATGGTTTCAAAATCAACACTGAAGGTGTATTATTCAGCCATGTACTTTGAGATTCTATTAGTTTTTTCCAGCTGTCTAAACTTATAATCATTAAGTTCTGGCCGTCTAAAAATTCTTTTTTAATGGTTCTGTCATGCATAATCATGATATGATTTGGAGCAATTTGTTCGATAGAACGAATAGTTTCCTGAATTTCGCGGGTATTTTTTACTTCTCCGCTGGCATCCAAAACGGTAATCTGAGAGCCGTTATTGTTAATTAATTTTTTAGCATAATCAATTAAAAAAGCATCTTCTTTGCTAAAAACCGGCATAAAAACCTGATCTACTTCTTCAAGATCTTTATCTATAAAAATTCCAACCGGCATTTTGCTTTTGGTAATAATATGACGTGTTCTTTCGTCAAAAGGAGAGTTTTCAAACAAGCCTTCTTTTCCGGTAAACTTGTCAATCAAACGATCAGGATTTACAATTCGGGTAGTAAAACCAAGAATTTTTCCGAGTAACGTTCCGTCAAAAATCGATTGTCCCAGCCCTACTAACAATAAGTCGTATTCGCCTTGATTTGCAGCATCAATAATATCGGTGTCAATATCATTAGAAACTTTAAACAAACTTATCATATTTTGATTCAAACGGTTAGATTCTTCGATAACCGGAAAAAGCATTTTACGTTCATGGTCTTTTACATCAAATGAATGTATTTCTGTACTTAATGATAAATGCATTGCGGTTACAATTGAATTATCCGGCTGTTTTTTTACGAGACTGTTAGCAATTTTTAAAAGCTTCTTTCCTCTTTCAGGAGTTCCAAATGAAAGAAGAATTTTGTATTTGCTCTTATTTCCAATTTCCTGTGGTATTGCTGTGATTTTATCTTTAAAAATAAATCCGATAAAATCCAGGGCCGGACCTGTCATAAAAGTGGTAAGCAAGGCCATAATTACCATCATGGTAAAAATTTCTGTAGACAAAACACCAAGATCGTAACCAATATTTAAAACAACAAGTTCCATTAAACCTCTTGTGTTCATTAAAGCTCCGATCGCCAAACTGTCTTTCCAGCTCTGCCCGACGAATTTTGCGGCTAAGGCACTTCCAAAGAATTTCCCCACTACTGCAACGGCAATAATTAATCCTGTAATTTTCCATAATTGAGGATCGTTTAACAAACCTATCTGCGTACGTAATCCTGTAAAAACAAAAAATAACGGCAATAATACGATTATCGATACGTCTTCAACTTTTTCAATAAATATGTTTCTGAATTTATTGTTTTCAGGCATAATGGCGCCTGCTAAGAAAGCTCCAAATAAAGCGTGGATTCCAATTAACTCTGCAGCATAAGCAGAAAATAAAAGTGTTAAAAAGAAAATAGCAACAACCGGTTTGTTTAAACTTTCACGCGTTGAATTTAAATCTCCGACACGTTTTAGAAACGGACGAACAATTTTCAGCATAATGATCACATATAAAATCGCTAAACCAATTACGTATAATGAACTGGAAAGTGAACCTGCTTTTACAATTGCAATTACAACGGCAAGAATACACCAGGCTGTAATATCATCTGCGGCGGCGCAGGTAATGGCAATTGTTCCGAGTTTTGTTTTCTGCATTCCTCGTTCCTGAACAATCCTGGCCAAAACCGGAAAAGCAGTAATACTCATGGCAATTCCCATAAACAATCCGAAAGAAGAGAATTCAACTCCAATAGGTGCAAAAGTCTGGTAGATAAAATAAGCAAGCGTTAATCCTAATGCAAACGGAATAACAATACTGGCATGGCTGATCACGACTGCATCGTGCGCTTTGTTTTTAAGCACTTTTAAATCCAGCTCCATACCAATAACAAACATGAAAAGGATTAAACCAATCTGGCTTAAAAACTGCAGGTTTCCTAAAGATTCTTTTGGAAATAAAGCGGCAGAAAATTCAGGAAAATACATACCCACCAAAGACGGCCCTAAAACAATACCTGCAATCATTTCTCCAATTACAGATGGCTGTCCTATTTTTCTGAAAAACCATCCAAATAAACGCGCCACTAAAATAATAGTAACGATTTGAGCCAGTAAAATTGCCAGTGGATGCTGTAAGTTCTCTACCATTGAATGCAGAAAATCATTCCAATGATTGCTTTCAATATTTTTCTTAACGATATGTCTTCCAGCCTCAAGTGAAGCGCCTATTGAAATTATCCAATAAATGAGGGCGGTAAATCCTCCAATAATGGTAACGTAGAATAAAGAGTTTTTAATGTTATTCATCACTCGTTCTTTTAATTTATTGCAGCAAATATCAGAAGTGAGTTCGAAGTGAAAAAACAAATTCCGCGCTAATTTTCAATGTATGTAATAAGGCTGAAAAACTTTGTAATAAGTTATAATTTTACCTTTTTCAAAAAATCAAATCGATAGGTTTCGCTCAAAATTAAGGTTGTATTTTTATTGTTTTCCTCCAAATGATGCAAAACAATTTCGTTGTGATTAAAGAATTTTATTGCTTTAACGGCAATGATTTCTTTTTTGTTGATTCGGCAGAAATCAGCTTCGGGCAATTCATTTAATAAAGTATCGAATTTAACATTTTTTAAATTCATAAAACTTCCGTCAGTCAATAAAACAGTTTTATCGCGACTGTCGCTTACAGCCGTTTTTATATATTGAATCTGATTAAAATACAGCAGTGTTTTGCCTTTATCAGTATTAAGCTGAATGAATTTTTTGGCCCTGTCCGGTTTTTCAAAACGCTCTAAAGCTTTTGAAACTGCTTTTTGCAGACGTTCCAGTTTTACCGGTTTTGTAATGTAATCAACTGCGTCGATATTAAAAGCATCGGCGGCATAATCTTTATAAGCGGTACAAAAAATCACTAATTTATCGCTGAGCATCTCAGCCAGATGAAGTCCGTCCATTCCGGGCATTTCGATATCTGAAATTAATAAATCAAATTCGAGTTCGGGAATATCAGACAAGAGTTTCTGCGGATTATTAAAAGTTTTTACGATTTCCAATTCCGGAATTTGTTCGCAAAGCATTTTCAGGTATGTTAATCCAGGAAGTTCATCGTCCAGAAGCAAGCATTTCAGTTTTGTATTCAAGTAAATCAATTTTTAGATGGGCAATATAAACATCGTTTTCTACAAATTTCTCGAGTTTAAAATTATTCTTGTAAATAATCCGCAGGCGATGCTCCAGAGTTGCATGTCCAAAACCGCTTCGCTCTTTTTTGAGCACTTTTTTATCTGAGATCTTGTTGGAAACGGTCATAAAAAAAGCATTGTCCCTGAACTCAAAAACTACGGAAATAAAAGCATCGGCACTTTGAAGATCGGCATGTTTAAATGCATTTTCAATTAAATCTATCGAAATCAAAGGTGCCAATAAAGGCTGATCGTACAGTTTATCTTCTTCATTGATATTTGTTTTGATCTTCAGTTCAAAAAGCGGACTGATTTTAATTTTATTAATTTCGATTAAATTCAGCGCAAAATTGATTTCTTCTTTTGCCGTGACAAATTTCTTTTTGCTTTCGTATAAAATATAATCCAGTACGTTGGCCAGTTTATCCAATGCAAAATAGGTTTGATAAGCGTGCGACTGAATCGAATTTAAAATATTCTTAAACAAATGGGGGTTCAGTTTTGACTCTAAATTTTCCAGCTGTAAGTCATTTACTTTTGCTTCGAGCGCATAAAAACTCTTTTCAGCATCTTCTTTTGCTTTATTTGTCTGCATTAATTGATAAATCATAAAACAAATTATGACAATTAAGAGTAAAAGAATAGCTAAAAAAATAAAAGTTGTGGTATTGTTTTCCTGCATTGGTTAAGATTCTAGCGTTGTTTTAAATAAAACTTTATAATAAATTATATTTCCTATTGTCAATATTAATATACTTAATACCCATAAATAATAACCTAATTCCAAAGAAACAATCTCAGCCATAGAACCACTTTCTGCTCCTAAGATCTCTTCCCAAAAAGAAAAAGATATTGCTAAACAAGATGCAATTAAACTTAACAATACTGCATTTTTATTGTTTTTAATAAAATAAATAATTACAAAAAGACATAAAGGGTTTGCCATCCAAATAATTTGCTCTAGTAATCCTCCACCCAAAAGAGCAGTGCTTCCCATAAAAAAATATTCAAGAGAAGAAACTACTCTTATTTTACCTCCAAAATTTATAGTTACTGCATTTTGGGATAATGAAATTCCAAAAATTAACAGGCTTAAAGTAATTGTTGAAATTCTTATTTGTTTAAAATTCATAAATACGTTTTTAATGACTAGAAACAAATTTCAACCCAATAATAGAAGCAATTAATGTTGTCAGAAAAAATATTCTCCAGAAAGCGGCCGGTTCTTTAAAAATAAAAATTCCCACTAAAACGGTTCCAACTGCTCCAATTCCTGTCCAAACGGCATAAGCGGTTCCAATTGGCAAAACCTGCGTTGCTTTATACAATAAAATCATACTGATCGAAAGACATACAAAAAAACCAGCCATCCAATACGTTGATGTGATTCCTGTTGTTTCCTTTGCTTTTCCAAGACATGATGCAAATCCAACTTCAAATAGTCCGGCAATAATCAATAAAATCCAGTTCATTTTCTTTTCATTTTAAATTAATTGCAAATATGAGAAAACCTTGCGATTAAACACTAAAAAGAAAGAAAATTATCACAAATTAAAAAGCTTTCATTTGTGTTAACATTAAGTAAAATACAATCGATTGTTTATGATTTTGAGCAGTTTTCACTACATTTGCAACCATTTTTAAAGAATTTATGAAAAACGCTATTCAAGTTGGGTTTTGGGAAAAATTAGCCAGAATCATACTTAAAAACAGAATTACGATTTTGGTTGTTGTCGCGGCCCTTACAATTTTCCTTGGCTACCAATGGAAAAACCTTGCTATGACGTATTCCGAAGCTAATTTACTTCCTAAAAACCATATTGCAAATAAAGATTATCAAAAATTCTTAGATAAATTTGGAGAAGAAGGAAATCTGGTTGTAATAGGTTTTAAAGATCCGAAGTTTTTTACTCCAAAAAACTATGCGGCATGGAACGAATTAATGACAGGTTTAAAAAAATCTAAAGAAGTTGATTTAGTTGTTTCTTTAAACGATTTAAAAAAATTAGAAAAAGATACCGTAAACCAAAAGTTCGTTTTAACTCCTTTCATTGACCAAAGTAAAGCTGTTGATCCTGAATATTTAAAAAAGATTCAATACGATTTATTTCACAATCTGCCTTTTTATGAAGGTTTGCTTTTTAACAAAGAAAGCGGAAGTATAAGATCTGCAATTTACATTAACAAAGCCCTTGTAAATACAGCAGGAAGAAAAACTTTTATACTTGAAAATTTAGTTCCGAAAATCGATAAGTTTGAAAAAACCACAGGTATTGACCTTCGCGTTTCCGGAATGCCTTACATCAGGACAATTAATGCAGATAATATGAAAGGTGAAATCGCGCTTTTTATCGGAGCTGCACTTTTTACCGTTTCTTTGATTTTCTTTTTCTTTTTCCGTTCGTTCAGAGCAACTTTTATTTCAATTTGTATTTTAATTGTCGGCGTAATCTGGTCTTTCGGAACATTAGGATTATTTCATTATAAAATCACGATTTTAACAGCCATCATTCCACCATTAATTATTGTAATCGGAATCACAAACTGTATTTTCCTGATTAACAAATACCAGCAGGAAATTAAACTGCATAACAATCAGGCAAAAGCTTTACAGCGTATTATTTCAAAAATTGGGGTTTCGACTTTAATGACGAATTTAACGACTGCAATTGGTTTTGCAACTTTTATGATTACGGGAAATGATCTGCTTTTTGAATTTGGACTGGTAACTTCTATCAACGTAATTTCGGTATATCTTTTAACGCTTTTAATTGTACCTATTGTTTACAGTTTTATGCCGCTGCCAAAAGAAAAACATTTATACCATCTGACTAAAACTTATATTTCGACCTTATTAAATGTTGTCGAAAATATAGTTAAAACAAAACGCAGATACGTTTATATTGTATATGGTTTGCTTTTGGTATTTAGTGTAATTGGTGTTTCGCAAATGAAAGTTTCAGGAAGTTTGATTGGTGAGATGCCAAAAAGTGCTTCTTTCTTTAAAGATATTTTATTCTACGAAAAAGAATTTAACGGAGTTATGCCTTTGGAAATCATGATTGACACCAAAAAGAAAAAAGGTGTTATGAAGGCTTCTACGATTCGCAAAATGGATGAACTGCAAAATACGATTGCAGAAATTCCTGAATTGGCAAAACCGGTTTCGATTGTCAATCTGGTTAAATATTCCAAACAGGCTTTTTATAATGGAAATCCGGAATATTACCAATTACCAACTTCGCAGGAGCAGACTTTCATTTTAAGTTATGCTAAAAATGCAACCAAAAACAGCAAAGAAAATTTAATGAAAGCCTACGTAGATTCGACCGGACAATATGCCAGAATCACCACTTTCATGAAAGATATCGGAACGGATGAAATGGCGAAAGTAGAGAAAAAACTTCACTCAAAAATTGATGAAATTTTCCCTAAAGATCGTTTTGAAGTTACCGTTACCGGAAAGGCATTGGTTTTCCAGAAAGGAACTTCGTATCTGGTTGGTAACTTAATCGAATCATTGATTTTTGCTATTTTAGTTATTGCAATATTGATGCTGTATTTATTTCGCTCTTTCAAAATGGTTTTTGCTTCGGTAATTACAAATATTTTACCGCTTTGTATTACTTCAGGATTAATGGGGTATTTAGGGATTCCATTGAAGCCGTCAACGATTTTAGTTTTCAGCATTGCGTTCGGAATTTCGGTGGATAATGCGATTCAGTTTATGGCAAAATATCGACATGACTTTCTTCAAAGCGGCGGAAAAGTGAAGAAATCTGTTTTTAGTTCGTTGAGAGAAACCGGAATCAGTACTTTTTATACTTCGGTAGTTTTGATTTTAGGTTTTGCCACTTTTACATTGTCAAGCTTTAGCGGAACAATTGCGCTTGGAGGATTAATTTCCTGTACTTTGGCTTTTGCGATGTTTGCGAATCTGGTTGTATTGCCTTCTCTGGTTTTGACTTTTGAAAAGAAGAAAACTAAGAAAGAGGAATTGGAGAGTTTGGAGAAGTAATTTTTTTGCCCGAATTCAAAAGCTTAGACAAAATGGTAAAGAAAAGCATATTGCCAATTATTTTTTTGTTTTTGTACACTTTAAATTCTCATGCAGAAGGACAAGATGGATTAAATAAAATAGCCAATATCTTTAATTTAATTTATAATATTGGGATTTTAATTTGTATCACTTGTTATATAATTATTGCAAGAGTTATTTTGAAATCGGTTTTGAATAAAAAAACAATAACGTTTTTTGGAAAAAAAATAAACAATACCGCTTTTCGAACTTCAGTTGTGATAACATTTTTATCAGCAATATTTTTAGGAATGATTGTATGGCTATATGATAGTTTTTAACTTGACAAGACAATTATAAAAACACAATATTGTCATTTCGACGAAGGAGAAATCTCTGCGACAATATTCTACAAAGATTAGAATTACTTTACAGAGCTACTTGCGGAGATTTCTCCTTCGTCGAAATGACAAAAATACGAAGTAAAAAAAATACTTCTTTTGAAAACGAATATCCTAGCCCTGATAGAAGCGGCATCCTTTCTATTTTTTCTTTAAAAATAGAAAGATACAGCGGATAGCAGGAAACAGCTTCAAAAATTAATTATTATCGTTTATATTTGCAATTCGATATAAAAAACACTGATTCTATTTAATGTAAAATCAGCAATCTAAAAATCTAAAATAACAATGAAACACACAAAGGTTAAAGACTTATTAAACAGTACGACGACGCTGCAGGAAGTGAATGCAAAAGGATGGGTGAGAACTTTTAGAAATAATCAGTTCATCGCGCTTAATGACGGTTCTACCATTAATAATATACAATGTGTTGTTGATTTTGAAAATACTCCGGAAGAAACTTTAAAAAGAATCACTCCAAGTGCTTCGATTTCTGTAATTGGAACTCTGGTAGAAAGTAAAGGTGCGGGACAGAAATATGAAATTCAGGTTTCTAAATTAGAAATTCTTGGTGATTCTGATGCAGAAGCTTATCCAATTCAGTTAAGAAACAGACCTAGTTTAGAATTTTTACGTGAAAAAGCACATTTACGTGTACGTACAAATGCTTTTGGTGCCATTATGCGTGTGCGTTCGGTATTGTCTTATGCGGTTCACAAATATTTTCAGGACAAAGGTTTCGTATATGTAAATACGCCGATTATTACCGGAGCCGATGCTGAAGGTGCAGGAGAAATGTTTCAGGTAACTTCTTTACCATTGGATAATCTTCCAAAAAATGAAGAAGGAAACATTGATTACAAACAAGATTTCTTTGAAAAGCATACCAACTTAACGGTTTCAGGACAATTAGAAGGTGAAACTTTTGCAATGGCTTTGGGTCAGATTTATACTTTTGGGCCAACCTTTAGAGCAGAAAACTCAAACACTTCTCGTCACCTGGCAGAATTTTGGATGATCGAGCCGGAAGTTGCTTTCAACGATCTTGATGATAACATGGATTTGGCTGAAGATTTTATTCAGTACGTAATTAAATATGCTTTGGACAACTGTAAAGATGATTTACATTTCTTAGAAGGAAGACTTCTTGAAGAAGAAAAATCAAAACCACAGGCAGAAAGAAGTGAGATGGCTTTGCTAGAGAAACTAAACTTTGTTTTGGAGAATAACTTCAAACGTGTTTCTTATACTGAAGCAATTGATATTTTAAGAGATTCAACTCCAAATAAAAAGAAGAAATTCCAATACCTAATTAACGAGTGGGGAGCAGATTTACAGTCTGAACACGAGCGTTATTTAGTTGAAAAACACTTTAAATGTCCCGTAATTTTATACGATTATCCGGCAAACATTAAAGCATTTTACATGCGTTTGAATGACAATACAGAACCAGGAAGAGAAACGGTTCGTGCCATGGATATCCTTTTCCCTGGAATTGGTGAAATCGTGGGTGGATCTGAAAGAGAAGAACGTTATGATGTTCTGGTTCAGAAAATGGAAGCACTTGGAATTGACAAAGAAGAATTATACTGGTATTTAGACACCAGAAGATTTGGTTCTGCAACACACGCAGGTTTCGGTTTAGGATTTGAGCGTCTGGTATTGTTTGTTACAGGAATGACAAACATCAGAGACGTAATTCCTTTCCCAAGAACTCCTGGAAGTGCAGAGTTTTAATTTATTTAGTTTAAAAAAGTTTCAGGTTTCAGGTTTCAAGTTGTTGGAACCAGAAACTAAAAATTTATAAAATTTGTTTCAAGTTTCACGTTTCAGTTTTGTCATACTGTTGGCAACTTGAAACCTGAAACTTGAAACTTTTAACAAAAACAAATGCTCAAGCAATTTTTAAATTTAAAATTATCTCAAAAATTATCTCCACAGCAAATCCAGCTGATGAAGTTAATTCAATTGCCTACGCAAGCTTTTGAACAACGTTTATTAGAAGAAATGAACGAAAATCCGGCATTGGAAGCTGGTAAAGAAGACGAATACGAAGCTGATGAATTTGCGAATGAAGATTATGACGACTACGATGATGCCGAATCGGACAGAATCGAAGCAGATGACATTAATATTGACGAATATCTAAGCGACGATGATACTCCTGATTATAAAACTCAGGTAAATAAT
Organism: Flavobacterium sp. Root901; assembly: GCF_001429765.1. Lineage (GTDB taxonomy): Bacteria > Bacteroidota > Bacteroidia > Flavobacteriales > Flavobacteriaceae > Flavobacterium. Next base: position 1,180,141 of record NZ_LMJB01000005.1, on the reverse strand, counting down.
TACAGTGACGACGAAGAACGCGAAACACCTTTTGCTTCGCCAATTAGTTTTCATCAGGATTTAATTAATCAGCTGAATACTTTTATTTTAAATGATGAAGAACGCGAAATTGCTGAATTCCTCGTTGGAAGTATTGACGATATGGGTTATATCCGCAGAAGCGTTCCCGACATTGTAGACGATATGGCTTTTACCCAGGGAATTTATACTGATGAAGCAATGGTTGAAAAAATGCTGACGGTTATTCATGAACTGGAGCCTTCAGGAGTTGGAGCCCGTGACCTGCAGGAATGTCTTTTATTGCAGTTAAAGCATAAAACTCCAACAGAATATGTTGACCTTGCAATCGATATTATCGAGAATCAATTTGATGCTTTTACTAAAAAACATTACGACAAACTTTTACAAAAATACAGCGTTTCGAACGAACAGCTTAAAAAAGCGATTCATGAAATCGAAAGATTAAATCCAAAACCGGGCGGTTCTTTTACAGGAAACAATAAAGTCACGGAAAATGTAGTTCCGGATTTTGCTATCAGAATTGTAGATGGCGAACTGGAATTAACCTTAAACGGACGAAATGCTCCTTCCCTGCACGTTTCTAAAGATTATCAGGAAATGATGCAGACGTACAAAGATTCTCGTGATAAATCGACTGCACAGAAAGATGCAGTTCAGTTTATAAAACAAAAACTGGATTCGGCTAAATGGTTTATCGATGCGATAAGACAGCGTCAGGAAACACTTTTCGTGACGATGAATGCCATTATGCATTATCAGGAAGAATATTTCTTAGACGGCGATGAAACCAAACTAAAACCAATGATTCTTAAAGATATTGCGGATATGGTTGGCCTGGACATTTCGACAATTTCACGTGTTGCTAACAGCAAATATGTAGAAACGCCATACGGAACAAAACTAATCAAAGAATTCTTCTCTGAAGCGATGAAAAATGATCAGGGTGAAGATGTTTCGACTTTAGAAATCAAAAAGATTTTAAAGAATACGATTGAAGAAGAAGACAAGAAAAAACCTCTTCCAGACGATCAGTTAGCAGAAATTTTAAAAGAAAAAGGCTATCCGATTGCCAGAAGAACTATTGCAAAATACCGTGAACAGCTTGATATTCCGGTTGCGAGAATGAGAAAGAAAATTTAGGTTTTTCTTTTAAACTATACAAGAATATAAGTTCATTTAAAATCAAAAGCCCAATAAACTTTGGTTTATTGGGCTTTTGATTTTTGCTTTACAAACCGTCCTTGTTATTAACCGGATTAAAATCCGGCCTTACAATATAGTTCGAGCCAAAGGCTCTTTCAAAGTTCCAAAGGAACGAATCATTTTAATAGAGCTGGACTTCAGTCCAATATTTGTTGTTAAACCGGATTAAAATCCAGCCTTACAATATAGTTCGAGCCGAAGGCTCTTTCAAAGTTCCGAAGGAAAGAATTATTTTATAGAGCTGTACTTCAGTCCAATATTTGTTGTTAAACCGGATTAAAATCCGGCCTTACAATATAGTTCGAGCCAAAAGCTCTTTCAAAGTTCCAAAGGAACGAATTATTTTATAGAGCTGGACTTCAGTCCAATATTTGTTGTTAAACCGGATTAAAATCCGGCCTTACAATATAGTTCGAGCCAAAGGCTCTTTCAAAGTTCCGAAGGAACGAATTTTATAGAGCTGGACTTCAGTCCAATATTTGTTGTTAAACCGGATTAAAATCCGGCCTTACAATATAGTTCAAGCCGAAGGCTCTTTCAAAATTCCGAAGGAACGAATCATTTTATAGAGCTAGACTTCAGTCCAATATTTGTTGTTAAACCGGATTAAAATCCGGCCTTACAATATAGTTCGAGCCGAAGGCTCTTTCAAAGTTCCAAAGGAACGAATCATTTTATAGAGCTGGACTTCAGTCCAGTTTACATTAATTGAGATTATTCATCATTCGATTAATCAAACGTTCCTTCGGAACGTATCTCTCAAAAACCAAATATTTTTCTACCGATGAAACATTCCTACGGAATGAATAAGTCCTTTTAAAACAAAAAACCCGACAGGTTTTAAAAACCTGTCGGGTTACCAATTTGTAAAAGTTCAAATTATTTATATTGATCCGGCAATATTTTCACCGTAAACAAAAAACTTTTCTTTTTATCGCTATAACTATAAATCAAAGTATAATCATTATCTCTAAAAACCTGAAGTCCCGGATTTGCTTTTGCTGTACTGAGAAGACTTTTCTGAATTTCTTCCTGTATAACATTAACCTCGGCTGTTTCTTTTGTAACATTAAGCAGTGTCAAATTATACTGAACTACTCTTTCATCGTGCAGGCTGACACTATCTAAGCGAATGCCTTCCTGAATTTTAAGCGGGCAGCTTTTATTATATTTTGCCACTAATTCTGTTACTTCAGTTTTTACCTCACTTGATTTTTCAGAAAGAAAAAATTGAAAAAAAACAGCCAGGAAAACCGCAGCTACAATTCCAATTAATAGTAAAATATTCTGTTTTCTCATACTTTGCTTTTTCTGCATTTAAAAAATTATTTTTCCTGATTTTTTTTCATTGCCTTAAAATACGCTGCACGGCTAAGCGGCTCATACTCTTCGGTTTCACCAAGCATTACCAGCTTATCATTATCGGTTTTTCTAAAGCTGTAATTGGCCAGGTTTCCGGTTCGTGTGCATACTGCGTGAACTTTTGTAACATATTCTGCTGTCGCCATAAGTGCCGGCATTGGACCAAAAGGATTTCCTTTAAAATCCATATCAAGTCCTGCAACGATTACACGAATTCCCTGATTGGCAAGATCATTACAAACCGTAACAATTTCATCATCAAAAAACTGAGCTTCATCTATCCCAATAACATCGCAGCCTTGTGCCAAAATAGCGATATTGGCTGCAGCCGGAACCGGCGTTGAACGAATTTCGTTAGCATCATGAGATACTACCAGTTCGTCATGATAACGGGTATCGATAGCGGGTTTAAAAATTTCGACTCTTTGTTTGGCAAACTGAGCGCGTTTTAATCTGCGGATTAATTCCTCGGTTTTACCCGAAAACATTGATCCACAAATAACTTCAATCCAACCAAATTGTTCTTTGTGATTTACTGTATTTTCGAGAAACATTTTGTATTTTTCTGCCTTTAAAAATGAATAGTTTTTATTACTTTGTACTGGTAATAAATCGACGTAAAAATGTGCTGTTTTACATTTTTTCAAAAGTAGAAAATTTTTATCAAATCGGAGATTGGCAGAAGCTTATTAACAGAAATAAAAAAATATCTGCCAGATTTCCTCAAGAATAAAGACATTCAGACATCAAATACACTAAAATACCTTATTCACTATAATTTCAACAGTTATGAAAAAAAAATTGGAAGCCGATTTAATCAGCATTGCACATCGAATTTTGAAGCTTAAAAATAAATCCGATATCAATCAATTATATCTTGAAACACAGAAATTATATGAGAAATTAGCTGTTTTAAAATTTGTAGAAGAAAATTTCGACGAGGTAAAACCAACAATCAGCCACAGCGACATCAGTTCTGAAATTGAAACTATTTTTGAGAAAGAAGAAACTCCGGAAGAAATTATTACAGAAACTCCTGCTGATACTGAAGAAGTAAAAGCGGTAGAAGAAACTCCTGAAGTTCCCGTTGAAAAAGAAGAAGCTGCTGAGATTCCACAAGTAACAATTACAGAAGCTCCGGAGGAAATAACAGAAACTCCTGTTGAAGCATTTGAAAAAGAAGAACCTGAAAACAAGCCAGAAGAACTTTCGTTTACGACTGTAAATGAATTAAAACCAATTCCCGATTTCAGGCCTGCTTTTGAATTAGACACAACAGAAATAAAAGAGGAAGTTAAAGAAGATCCTAAACCGGAATCCAAAGCTGCTCCAATTCCCATTTCATTTGAGGATTTTGGAATTAATTATGCTGATGCACAATTTGTAAAAGTAGACAGCTTCGACCCTGTTACCTCAGCAAATAAAGATTTGAATGAGAAAAAAGATATAGAAATTCCTGTTCTGGAAACATCAAAAGAGACAAAAGCTGTTTCTCTAAACGAGAAACTGGCAAAAGGTTTTCATATTGATCTGAATGACCGAATTGCTTTTACAAAAAATCTTTTCGGAAACAGCACTGAAGATTACAGCCGTGTTTTAAACCAATTATTGACTTTTGATTCTTTTGCAGAAGCAAACGATTTTATAGAAAATATGGTGAAACCGGATTACAACAACTGGGAAGGAAAAGACGATTACGCAGAACGTTTTCTTGGAATCATTGAGAAGAAATTTTCATAAAAATAAAATACCCATTATACGAATTAACGTACATTTTTCTCTGTGAAATTTGAAACACAAATTTCTGAAATTCGTGTTATAATATAAAAAATATGTCAAAATTATATATCGTTCCAACGCCAATTGGCAATCTTGAAGACATGACTTTTAGAGCCATTCGGGTTTTGAAAGAAGTCGATTTGATTTTGGCGGAAGATACGCGTACAAGCGGTAAATTGCTCAAGCATTTTGAAATTGGCACGCATATGCACAGTCATCATATGCACAACGAGCATAAAACGACTGAAAATTTAATTGCGCGTTTGAAAGCGGGCGAAACTATCGCTTTAATTTCAGACGCTGGAACTCCCGCAATTTCAGATCCCGGATTTTTATTGACCCGTGCCTGCGTTGAAAATAAAATTGAAGTAGAATGCCTTCCTGGCGCTACGGCATTTGTTCCGGCTTTGGTAAACAGTGGACTCCCAAATGATAAATTTGTTTTTGAAGGTTTTCTGCCTGATAAAAAAGGACGCCAGACTCGTTTTTTGGCTTTAGCCGAAGAAACCCGAACAATGATTTTATACGTTTCGCCTCATAAACTCGTTAAAACTTTGAGTGAGTTTGTGACGTATTTTGGAGAAGACAGACAAGTCTGCGTTTCAAGAGAATTATCAAAGTTACATGAAGAAAATGTCCGCGGAACTGCAAAAGAAGTTTTAGCTCACTTTGAAAAAACAGCACCAAGAGGAGAAATCGTCGTAGTCGTTGCCGGAAAAACAACCGAAAAAGAAGCTAAAAAAAGTAAATATTCGAAAGACGAAGAAGAATAAAAATATTTCAGCCACGACCAGAGCGATAGCGAACACGCGAAGCAATTTCACAAATTCCACTAATTAAAATTCGTGTAAATTCGTGTAATTCGCGGCAAAAAACAAATAAAAATTACCAAATAAAAGATCATGAGCATACAAGCCTTTTTAGAAAAACTAAGACAAAACCCAACTGAAAATACTTTCCCGGAAACAATTGCAGTAATTGAAGAAAATTACAACTTTACTCCAACTGCTTTTCAAAACGGAACACAACATAATGCTGCGGGCGAAAATTCTGGTTCTTGTAAATTATTTTCTTTCGCTAAATTGCAAAATTTAAGTAAAGAAGAAACTTTAGCTTGTTTTGGAGCTTTTTATTTTGAAGAAGTTTTGTGCGATCCAAACGGTACAAATCACCAGAATATTAGAAATTTCATCAACTCAGGCTGGGACGGAATTCAGTTTGAAGCAAATGCTTTGGAAGCAAAATAATTTTAGATTTCAGATTGTAGATTCTACATTATGAAACTAAATATTAAACCACGACCCGAGCGATAGCGAACAGGCGAAGCAATTTCACTAATTAAATTTGTGCTAATTCGTGAAATTAGCGGCAAAAAACACAGACTAAAAATCATTTTAATCCTTTTAGTCTGTGGCAAAAAAAAATATCAGTATAGATTAAACGATTTCCAAAATCTGAAATCTAAAATCTAAAATCTACAATTAAAAAATGCGTTGGACATTAAAACCAAAACCTTCTGAAGAGAAAGTCAAACATTTGGCACAAGCTTTAAATGTAGAAGATTTTGTAGCAGTACTTTTGATTCAGCGTGGCATTGAAACTTTTGAAGATGCCAGGAACTTCTTTCGTCCTTCTCTAGAACATCTTCATGATCCGTATTTAATGAAAGATATGGACAAGGCTGTTAATCGAATCGAAAAGGCAATTGAAAATCAGGAGAATATCCTGGTTTTTGGCGATTATGACGTCGACGGAACAACGGCAGTTTCCTTAGTTTCTTCTTATCTAAAATCACATTATCCGAATGTTGCGACTTATATTCCGGATCGTTATGACGAAGGTTACGGAATTTCATATAAAGGAATTGACTATGCAGACGATAATGGAATTTCATTAATTATTGCCCTGGATTGTGGTATTAAATCAATCGATCATATCGCTTATGCGAAAGCCAAAAACATTGATTTTATTGTTTGCGATCACCACCGTCCCGGAGAATTTCTTCCGGAAGCAGTTGCTGTTTTAGACCCAAAAAGAGAAGACTGTTCTTATCCTTATGATGAATTATGCGGCTGCGGTGTTGGTTTTAAACTGATTCAGGCTCTGGGCAAAAACAGAAATGAAACTATTGAGGATCTGATTCCATATCTGGATTTGGTTGCTACTGCAATTGCAGCAGACATTGTTCCCATAACGGGAGAAAACCGTGTTTTGGCTTATTTTGGTTTAAAAGTGATCAACAGCGAACCAAGACCGGGAATTAAGGCACTGGTGCCTCAGGTAAAAAAGAAAGTTTTAGATATTACAGATGTTGTTTTTATTATTTCTCCCCGAATTAATGCAGCAGGAAGAATCAAACACGGCAATCATGCTGTTGAATTATTGACGGAATTTGATTTTGAGCAGGCACAGCAATTTGCTTCAGAGATTGAACAATACAATGCCGACCGTAAAGATTTAGATAAAAAAATTACCAAAGAAGCGTTTCAGCAAATTCTGCAAAATAACGAAGAAGAGCGTTTTTCTACTGTTGTTTTTCAGGAAGACTGGCATAAAGGTGTTATCGGAATTGTAGCTTCAAGATTAATTGAAACTTATTACCGCCCTACTTTGGTTTTTACTAAAAGCGGCGATAAATATGCTGCTTCTGCCCGATCAGTAAAAGGATTTGATGTTTACAATGCACTCGATAACTGTTCAGAATATTTAGAACAATTTGGAGGTCATATGTATGCTGCCGGAATGACTCTGAAAGCCGAAAATTACCTGCTTTTTAAAGAAGCTTTTGAAAAATGCGTACAGGAAACCATTTCGCCCGAAATGCGAACTCCGGAAATCGAAATTGATGCAGAAATTAATTTTTCTGACATCACGCCAAAACTTATCCGGATTTTAAAACAATTCGAACCTTTTGGGCCGCAGAATATGACGCCTGTTTTTATGACTTCTGATATAAAAGACACCGGTTATGCTAAAACGCTGGGTGCAGAAGAAGAGCATTTAAGGCTTTTTGTCAAACAAGCTGACTCTGACGGAATAGCCGCAATTGGTTTCGGATTAGGAAAAAAATTAAACATAGCACAAAATCAAAATCTGTTTCAGCTGGCCTACACAATTGCCGAAAATGAATGGAACGGAACAGTTTCAACACAGCTTATGCTGAAAGACATTAGAACAAATGGAAGAAATTAAAGTAAATAAACGCGATCCTTATGAAGCGTTACGTTACAAAGAATTCAATGTATTTTTATTATTGCGTTTTGCCATGGTTTTTGCCTGGGCGATGCAGTTTATTGTAATCGAATGGGAAGTTTACAGTCTTACTAAAAATCCGCTTTCTCTTGGAATTATAGGTTTAATGGAAGTTATTCCGGCGGTTTCTATGGCATTATTTGCCGGACATATTGTCGATCAGAGAGAAAAGAAAGGTTTATTGGTAAAATGCATTTTAGGATTTTCTGTAATCAGTTTTGGACTGTTTTTATTGACCTGGCCTAAAATTGTCGGCGATTTATCTTCTAATGTAATCTTGTATTCTATTTATACTTTGGTATTTTTAGGCGGATTAGTTCGTGCTTTTCTTGGACCGACAATTTTCTCGCTGCTGTCCCTTATAATTCCGAAAAAAGTATATCCAAATGCTGCAACCTGGAGTAGTTCTGTATGGCAGATTGGTGCTGTAATGGGACCTGCGCTGGCTGGATTTTCAATTAACTGGATTGGAGTTCACTGGTCTATGTGTATCGTTTTTGGATTCTCAATTCTTTCTTTAATTGCATTATCACAAATCAGCACAAAACCAATTATAAATCCAAAAATTGGTGAATCTATAAAAGACAGTCTTACGGAAGGTTTAACATTTGTATTCAAAAACCAAATTGTTTTAGGAGCTTTATCTCTGGATATGATCGCCGTTCTTTTTGGAGGTGCAGTAGCGTTATTACCCGTTTTTGCGCAGGACATTTTAAAAGTGGGTGCAGAAGGATTTGGAATATTAAGAGCCGCTCCCGCAGTTGGATCCTTCATTACTATGATTGTTTCTGCTTATGTGCCTTTGTATAAAGATGCCGGAAAAAAGCTTTTAGTTGCCATATTTGTTTTTGGATTGTCTATTATTCTTTTTGGACTTTCAACATCGTTCTGGCTTTCTGTTTTTGCTTTATTTTTAAGCGGACTGGCAGACGGAATTTCCGTAGTAATCCGTCAGACTATTTTACAGCTTAAAACTCCGGATCATATGCGCGGACGCGTTGGCGCCGTAAATTCGATTTTTGTGGGATCTTCAAATGAATTAGGTGCTTTTGAAAGCGGTGCAACTGCCAAATTGATGGGAGCTGTAACGTCGGTTGTTTTTGGAGGAAGCGTCACACTTTTGACTGTTATTGTAACGGCATTAAAATCGCCGACTTTTAGAAATCTTGATCTTCATAAGGATATGGAAGATCATCAAAAATCAGAGTAATTCTATCGCAAACCGTATCAGTGATATAAGTTAATTTAATTGTTATTAAGCAAAAACTTAATTTTTTATATCACTGATAAGGGTTAAAATATTTTCTTTTTATGATTCTTTTATTTAGAATTAATATAAATAATATTTATATTTGTTGAAATAAAAGGATTTACAATGAGAGAAATAGAACAGATATACCATAATAATATTGGAATAGCCTTTTACTGGAAACAAAATAATCAAACTATTCTGAACAAAGTACAACTGGTTTTTAAAGAAACAGGTTTTTATTTTAGTGTTTCAGAGCTGAATCAGTTTTGTGATTTGATCGAAGACAGTTTAATCGAAAACGCTTGTTGTGAAGCCTGCGAAATGAAATATTCCTGCCACAAATTTTTATTGAAAACTCCCTGTTCTTCTATTGATCTGGCCGTTTCAATGAACGAATTAAAATCGATTAAAGATCTGATTGAAGGTTCATTATTCCGAATTGATTTAGACGAATATGTGTACGGAGCTGGATTAAACTAGAAGTCTTTTAAATATTTTAACACCATTTTTTCATTATTCAAATATATTTTGATTGTATTCAAAATAAAGTATATTTACAACAATGAAAAAAATTGGCTTTCTTTTTACTTTGGTTGTTTTAGCGGTTTGCTTTACAAACTGCAACAGCAAATCTGATGAATATATTGATCCGCGTGGTACAGATTACGCCGGTTCTGAAAGCTGCGTTCAGTGTCATCAGGTTCAGTATAATATGGCTTTACAAAGTTCTCATTTTAAAGCTACTGCTCCGGCAGTTCCGGGAAATGTTTTAGGTGATTTTGACGAAGATGACCATACTTTTATCTATGATAAAAATACCAGACTGGTCATGGAAAAACGAAACGACAGTCTTTATCAGGTCTTGTATAAAAACGGAAAAGAAGTCGAAGCGCACTGTTATGAGATTGTTTTTGGAATCAAACATGCCCAGACTTCTGTTTACTGGCGTGATAATAATACTTACGAATTACCTGTTTCTTTCTATAATTCTATAAATAACTGGGCCACAAGTCCCGGTTTTCCGGCAGACAAACCTTATTTTGACCGAATGGTGGTTAAGGATTGTTACTCCTGCCATGCATCAAACATTAGCAGCAGAAACGTTAACCAAAGTTCTGACCAGAAAAACTTCTTGTCTATGGAAGTAGAGGATATTATCGACAAAAAAACAATTGTTTACGGTATTGACTGCGAGCGCTGTCACGGCCCTGCAAAAAAACATGTCGAGTTTCATTTGAAAAATCCAAATGTAAAAACAGCAAACAGTATTACCAGTTTTAAAACTTTAAACAGACAGCAAAAACTAGATGCCTGTGCACTCTGCCATGCCGGAAATGACGGCATGAAAATGAAATCTCGTTTTGATTTTAAACCGGGAAATAATCTGAGTGATTTTTACAGAAATACCAGAAGTGTTACCGATACCGCTCAATTTGATGTTCACGGAAACCAATTTCGCTTAATGTCTCAAAGTAAATGTTTTATTAACAGCGAAAAAATGGACTGCATTACCTGCCATAATCCGCATGAAAATGCTTCAAAAAATATGGCGTCGTATTCTAAAATTTGCATGAGCTGTCATCAGGGCTTAAAACACAAAGAACAAACCCTCAAAATGATGCCGGAGAAATTAATGGCATCTAATTGCGTGGAATGTCACATGCCGAAAAAATCTTCAAACGCTATTAGTTTTCAGCTTTCGAACAGTAAACAGCTTTCAAATTATATTTTGCGAACACACAAAATTGGAATTTATCCGGCAAATAAAAAGTAATTACGATTCGAATTTCTGAAGCTCAAAAGTTTCGCCGTCAAAAACGCCGTACGTAAAATAGCCAATCCAGTCTCCAAGATTTACGTATTTTGAGTCCTCTCCTACCGGAATAATCATAGGCAGATGGCGGTGTCCAAAAATAAAATAATTATAATGTCTGGTTTCGAGTTTTCGTTTGGCATACAAAACCAGCCATTCGTTTTCTTCGCCTAGAAACTTAACATCTTCGTCTCCGGAAATTAATTTGTTTTTTACAGATAAATACTGCGCCAGACTCACTCCAACATCAGGATGCAGCCATCGGAAAAGCCATTTTGAAAACGGATTCGTAAATACCTTTTTCATTCTTTTATAGCCTTTATCTCCAGGGCCTTTTCCATCGCCGTGGCCAATTAAAAAAGTTTTTCCGTTAAAAGTAAATTCTTTATTGTCGTGATAGACCGGAATATTCAGTTCGGTCTGGAAATAATCATTCATCCATAAATCATGGTTTCCGACAAAAAAATGAATTGGGATTCCGCTGTCGCGAATTTCTGCCAGTTTTCCTAAAACGCGTACAAATCCTTTAGGTACAACCGTTTTATATTCAAACCAAAAGTCAAACAAATCACCCAATAAAAAAATCGCTTCGGCATCTTCTTTCACTTTATCCAGCCAGGCAACAAATTTTTGCTCACGAGGCAGGCTCAATTCAGGAGTTGGAGCACCAAAATGTTGATCTGAAGCAAAATATACTTTTTTCATAAGGAATTTTAGATTTTAGACTTTAGGTTTTAGATTCCCTGGAAAATTGGAATTTAAAAACTGAATTTTCCATTTAAAGATTATCACTCGCAAACCATTCTGCAAATGAAGATTCTGTTTCCTGTAGTTTAAGGGAGAAAAGTGAAATATCTTTTGGAAGTCTTGCTACAATTCTTTCTGCAAAATCGACTACCATGTTTTCGCTTGTTGGCTGATAATTTACTAAAATAACGTGATGCCCGCGGTTTTTTAATTCATTTGCCAATTCGATATGCGGCGTGGTTTCGTTAAAAACTGTTGCGTGGTCAAACTGATCGACGATTTCTTCTTTTACAATTTTCTTTAGGTCAGAAAAGTCAATTACCATTCCGAATTTCACATTAGACCGGTCTGTAATTGGCGAACCTATAACTGTTACCGATAATTTATAACTGTGCCCGTGAACGTTTTTACATTTTCCGTCGTAACCGTATAAAGCGTGTCCGGTTTCGAAACTAAATTGTTTTGTAATTCTGATTTTACTCATCGATATTAATTTTAGCTTGCAAATTTACAAATTAATAACCGTTTTCATCTCTTTTTTTAGCTCTGTTATACATCCAGTACGCAATTCCTATTAAAACGATAAATGGAATAAATGATCCAATGATTACACCTATTTGATAACTGCTGTCCGGCGCGTTTTTAATTTTCTCCGCTACATCGACTTTCTGAAGTAATGAAATGAGTTTCATTTTAAAATATTTAGTTGATTATTAGTCTGACAATTTTTGCCAAGGTTAAAACTTTGACAAAGGTGCATAAGCTTGGAGAGTTAAAATATGATATTTATTAGTTTAAAAGGCTGAAATTTAAACTCACAGAAACAGGTTTTCTGTTCTTCTAAAAGTTATTACAAAAATCTGCTTTCCTATAAATATATTGTTTGCCTTTACCACAGATTTCACAGATTAAAATGATTTTTAACTTCTTTGAATGTAAAATCTGCGGCAAAACTATTTTTTAAACTGCAGCAATGCCGATTTTGCAAAATCAGATAAAACCAGTTTTCCTGTAATGGCGGCTCTTTCAAAAAGCAGCGATTCCCAGGTTTCAGTACCTTCCCAGATGATTTTTTTCATTTCAGATAAAGCTTCGGGATTGTAGGAACTTAATTTTTGTGCAAAATTTAAAATAGCTGTATCCAGTTCTGCTGCACTATGAATTTCAGAATAAAGTCCGTTTTGGAGTGCCCACTCTGCAGATTTCCATTCGTGTGCTGCGAGGGTCATGCGGGTCATGGCGGTTTTACCAATTTTTCGTGAAACGGCCGGTTCAATTACAAAAGGCCCGATCCCAATGGCCAGTTCAGATAATTTTACAGCACTTTCCGGAGCTGCCAGAACATAATCGCAGGCAGCAATAATACCAACACCGCCGCCCACAGCTTTTCCCTGAACACGGCCTATTATAATTTTAGAACAGTTTCGCATCGCATTAAGCAAATGGGCAAAACCCGAGAAAAATTCTGTTCCCTGTTCTTCATTTTTTACTTCCAGAAGTTCATCAAACGAAGCACCTGCACAAAAAACTTTATTTCCTTCGCTTTGCAGAATAATAACCGAAACCGTTTCATTTCGGCTTAATGCATTGATTTCTGCGGTTAAGCGGTTGAGTAAATCCCTCGGAAAAGAATTCCCGGCCGAATGGCCAAATTGTACCGTTGCAATAGTATTGAAAAAAGAAGTTTCTAAACTTCCGTTTAAATTTTCTGAACTCATAAAATAGATTTTATCGTAAAGTTACGGTTTTGAAAAATAATTCTTTTGAAACTGTCAGAAATTTGTTTTTTGCCAATTAATTGACTTTATTTGCTAAACACTTTGGGGGATTAGCTCATTTGGCTAGAGTACTTGCCTGGCAGGCAAGGGGTGACCGGTTCGAATCCGGTATTCTCCACAAATTAAAAACCCTTGTAAAATATTTACAAGGGTTTTGTTTTTTTTATGCTCTGTCCTTATTTTATTTTGGAGCAAAAACTATATTCATATACGAATCGTAATTGGCATTTTTCAGTAATTTATACGTCATAACGCCATTTGCATCGATCCCGCTTATTTCTATTAAATCTGTATCGCAATAGGTTACATAATAACTAAGATCAGTAGGATTTGCAAAATACGGAATACTTGCAGGAGCTCCTGCGCTAGCCAGTTTTGGCGTACCAAACTCACTTACATATTGCGCATACAAATTTTTGGTTTGTGTTACGCCAATTAGAGCTGTGCTCGTTGGAATATTAATAGACGGCATGTAAAAAAACTTGCGGTTCAGTAATAAAGTACAGCCCCATGAAGGTGCAGCAGGCGTTCCGTTATTTACTGAGATGCAGTTTAAGTCTGTGTCGTATATCATTAAACCTGTGGCCGGAGTTGGCATGGTGTTTTTTTGTGCTGATGTAAGCTGCGGCATAAGCAGTCCTTTTGTTGTGCTGCTTATTTCTAGTGCTGCACTCGCATCTGGTGTCTGCGTACCGATACCTGTTTGTGCCTGAGCCGAAACAGCAGCCGCAAACAATACAACTGTCATTATACCTTTGCAGGCTGTTTTTAATAGTATTTTCATAATAATGATTTTTAAAATAAGTAGGTTATAAACCTAATGTATTTGTATTTTTCAAATCTACCCTAATCATCCTGTTTGTTTTTAACAAGCAGTCTACAGCTTCAGCCGAAAGTGTTGTAGGCGTTAAAGCAATATCTCCTGCTTTGAGCGGTGTGATTTTTACAGTATAAGTTCCCGGTAAGGCATAGGCGTGCGTAAAACTATAATCACTTTGTCCCGCTACAAGATTAATAACCTCAGTAGTGCTGTCTCCATAATCTACTGATAATTTTACAGGCACATCTGCACCTGCAGTTGTAACGGTTGTAGTAAATTTGTAATTATTTCCTGTACAGGCAAATGCGTGAGCAGTTGGCTTCATATCAAAAATAGACGCAGGAAAAGTTGGCAGACCCCATTTAGCAGTTCCACCCAAATAATTATTTAAAATATGTACTTTAACATTTGCCGCAACATCATTAGGATTTGGGATAATTCCTAAAGTTGTAGTACCATACTGAGATACATAAATTCTGCCGTCTGGCCCCAGCTGCATTGCCCCTCCAATATTATTTGATAGTAGTCTACCGGGTGCTGTCATAAAATCTGCAGTTGGCATTACCCATACTCCACTGCCCAGGTTCGATAAAAACAAATTTTTACCATCCGGAGAAAATTCTACACCATATAATTGTGCACCTGATATACTATAACTAAAAAATCGAATTTTCACATTATTTATTTTTCCGGTGGCATTGTCAAAATCTGCCAGCATTATTTCTTGTCCCCAAGCGTCGAGATTTGCATGACAGATAGTTTTACCATCCGAAGACATTTTCAAATATCCTTCGCTATAATCTCCTATTTTTTCTACAGCTCCTGGTATAGCGCTAACTACTGTTGGCGCACCATCTGCCGGAAATCCGTCTTTGGTAACCAGCCACGCCAACAAATAAGGGCCTGTACGATTTACCAGCCAATAGTCAATTCCGTTGGCATGACGCACAGCCATTGTATTCTCGTAAAGATTTGCTGTAGGCACATTTGTTCCACCATTTAAAGGAACATTTTTATTGGTAACAATTCCATTATTCCTATCCTCAAACACGCTGTAATATAATCCTCCATTATAATTTAAAAACTGACTATTTGAGATTATAAAGTAAAAATTAGGTTTTCCGGGCCAGGGCAGTAGGATTCCAGACTGTGCAGAGCTTGAATTACCATTAAGCCCAGTTGCGATTACGGCATTATTTTTATTATAAACTGCCATACCATCTGAATATACCATAGTTTCACCGGTAGTAGGATTAGAAAGCGCAAAACATCCCTCATTAGTACTCATCATACTTGTTATGTTTTTAGGAACATTAGGAACCGGAGTACCTGTCGCATCATTTACCGTTTGGGTTGCATTAAAAGTAAAACCAGCATAAGCGCCAAAATACCAGTTGTAGGCCTCTTTTTGTGCCTGAGCAGAAAAAGAGAATACCAGTATGGTTAAAAATAAAATAATTTTTTTCATGTCTTTTTTATTTTACTACAAAAACCACGTTCATAAATGAGCCATAGTCTGCTGCTTTAATAATATCATAATTTAAGATCCCGTCTGCCGTTATGCTGTTTACTTTAATTACAGTATCGTCGCAATTGGTTATATAGTAATACAAATCCGTCGCATTTGGAAAATAAGGAAGAGAAGCCGGTGCTCCGCTGCTTGCTTTTTTAGGAGTTAAAAACTGCGACTGGTACGTAGTATATAAATTAAGTGTTTTTCCTGTTGCCAATACCGAAGCATCTACCGCTACCGCAGGCATATAAAAGAAAGAAGTCAATAAGTCTTTACCCAGACAAATCCAGTTTGGTACAGCTGGTGTTCCTGCATTTTGAGAAACACATTTTTGTGTGGTATCATATACAATAAGTCCCGTTGCCGGAGTAGGAATTGCTGTTTTTTGAGCTGTTGTAACACGCGGAATCAACAATCCTTTTTTACCATCTGGAGATTTTACCTCGAGTGCAGCACTCACATCTGGTGTTTGTGTGTTGATCCCGGTTTGTGCATGCGTTTTACCTATACATGCAAAAAATAGTGCAGTACACAGTATTGTAATTAATTTTGATACTTTTTTCATGTCATGTTTAATTTATTTGTTAAGATTTTTCTGATATACATATAGCTGTTTAGAGCTAATAGA
This sequence comes from Flavobacterium sp. Root901, assembly GCF_001429765.1. Taxonomy (GTDB): domain Bacteria; phylum Bacteroidota; class Bacteroidia; order Flavobacteriales; family Flavobacteriaceae; genus Flavobacterium. Next base: position 1,163,973 of record NZ_LMJB01000005.1, on the reverse strand, counting down.
ATTAACTAAACCAATACATTATCAGGATTTTGACAATTCGTAAAAAAGAATTGTATATAATTTTTATTTTATTCGGTTAGAGGGCGTTAAGTGGCTTTGCTCTCTGGTTTTTTTTAGAAACGCTATTGTGGTATTTGCGTCTTTCATTTCCAGCCTTAAAAGTCCGAATGATCAATGGTGAGATATTGAACAGGGCAGTAAATGAATATCTTTTGAAACTAATTAATGCTTGCTGCCTATAAGATTATTTTCTTTACAGAATTCTCTAATTATGTTATTAACAGCTTTCTCCATATTTTCATAATCTTTCTTAATATCGTCAGACTTAGGGCCGTGTGCATTTCCACTAAGGCACTTGCGTATGTAATATTTAGAAACCCGGTATTTCATAAACAAGGCTTCTAAAATATCCAGATTATAGGAGTTGTAAATATTTGTTTTTCTGGCGGCCATGATTACTTTGTTCTAAATTTGAAAGAATTACATGTCCCATTTTAGTCCCAAAACCTAAATTTTGGAAACTTACACTGACATTATTTGTTACTAAACAGCAATGGGCTTAATTTTTCTTCTTCATCTTCCTTTTTGTTTTTATTAAACATCATTTATCTATAATTTTAATGTCTTGTTCTTCAATTTTTTTTAACAAAGACAGCAATTTTTCATTTTTATGAAGCCTTTACAAAATATTCGCTTAAAAACATAGGTATTCATGCCCAGTTTGTATAATCTTTAGCACATATTGCTATAACTACACTAGGTTTTTCATATTTTTACCATCTTTTTCTTATAGGAAAATACGGCGCAAAGGTAGTAAGATATTTCTTAAATAAAAAATAAAAAGTAAGATTTTTTCTAAATAAAATGCTTTATGGCAGAGAATACAATACAGCGAATAAAAAAATACATTGACGCAAAGGGGATAAAGGTCAGTGTTTTGGAGCGGGAAGTGGGAATGTCGAATGGTTCTTTTGCCAGTCAGCTTAAAAACAATAAGACAATTGGTATTGATAAATTAGAAAATATTCTAAAAAAATATACCGATATTAATCTGGAATGGCTCTTAACCGGACAAGGAAGTATGTTAAAAATGAACACTTTGACCGAAAAAGACATCTCATATAAGCAGATCGAAAATTATAATCGCAATAAAACCTCAGAAAGTTTAGACATTCCGCTCTATGATATTAGCACAACGGAAGGAATTCAGGATTTATTTGGAGAAAATAAAAGCCAAAAACCGGTAGATTTTATCAGCATTTCTAAAATTTCCGATTATGACGGTGCTCTTTTTGTGGTTGGAGACAGTATGTACCCGTTATTGAGCAGCAGGGATATTGTAGTGTACAAAATAGTACATAATCCTGAAAATAATATTATTTGGGGCGAAATGTATTTAATTTATGTAAACAATGATGGAAATGAATTCTTTTTTACGCGTTTTTTAATACAGTCTAAGCGAAAATCTTACGTACAACTTGTTCCACACAACACGCATTACCAAATTATTGAGTTTCCTATAAGCAGTATAAAAGCATTGGCATTAGTAAAAGCGTCAGTACGGATTACTACGCAGTTTTAGGAGTTTAAATTTAATACAATTAAAAACCGCCAGCTCAAAAAATTTGAATTGAAAGGAAGCACAGCCCATTTGGTAATATAAAAACCTGTCATTGAGCCTCTGCGCAGAATGGCAGATGATATGGTTTTATCTGTATTTTTGATGGTTTCTTTCTTACATCCTGTTAATGCCAAAATGCAGATTATGAAAATACTGTACTTTATACTATTATTTTTAAGTTCCGTTTAATCCGTCATTTTTTACCGAATCGGTACAAAATTTTAATAAGCATTATTTTCTTTGTTATAAATTTCCTGCACAGAGACAGTAGATAAATACAAATAAATTTATTCTTTTGGAACCTTATAAGGATCAGGAGTTCCTGGTTTAATCAAAGGGTATTTCATAAGACTTTTTTCAAACTCTGCAATTATTTTCATCATAGACCCGGCTACCCAAGCGTTTGGGGTTAAACTTGAAGGATACTGCTCTTTAGGATCGGTATATAAATCGAATATCTGAGGCACACCAAGTTTAACCGGTGTGCTCCACCAATCTCTTTCTGACTGGTAAAAGGCAATCTTAAAATTTTTCCATTTAACTGCTTCCAGACGATCTGCAACAAATACCGGAAATCCATCACGGCCTGAAGGTTTTGTACCTAAGAAAAAATCTGTTTGATCTACACCATCAATCACGCGATCAGTAGGTTTCTGAGCACCGGCAATTCTTGCAAATGTTACAAAAGTATCTACCTCATGTATGATCTCATTGCTTACACGACCTGCAGGTATTTTTCCGGGCCATCGAATAATGAACGGTGTACGCAGTGACCCTTCCATATGAGTAAAATAGTAACCGCTCCAAGGACCAGATGAGCCTTGTGAAGGAGCTGTAGGATCAGGTCCGTTGTCACTGGTAAAAACAAAAATAGTGTTGTCCTGTATTCCCAGTCTGTCAACTGCATCAAGTATTTCACCTACATGGTTGTCCATTTCCGCCAGCGCATCGGGGAAATCGCCGTTTCCTGTTTTTCCGCTGAATACCGGATTTGGCAGAGCAGGAAAATGTACCAGTGTAAAAGGAACGTATGCATAAAATGGTTTCCCTGCCTGCACACTCCGCTGTATGAAATCAATAGTACGCTTCGTTATTTCAGCATCAATCAACCTGCGCTGCACGAGATCGTACACAGCCAGATTTTTACTTTTTTCTCCTTTACGGCCTTCCATTATCTGCATAAAATTTATTCCAGCCGCTTTTGCCCCCGCCTGTGAAGGAAACATTGACTCATCTGTAGTTCGCGGAATACCATACCACTCATCAAAACCCTGATTATTGGGCAGCCTTTCAGGATCGCTCCCTAAATGCCATTTACCAAAATGCGCGGTAGCATAACCTGCTGCTGATAATAATTCAGCAATCGTAATTTCCCATTGGGTAAGACCATCAGGAGAACCTGGCAGCGGCACGGAATGAGTTCCTGACCGTATAGCAAAACGACCTGTTAGTATAGCCGAACGGCTGGGTGTACATTGTGCCTCAACATTAAAATTTGTCAGGCGGGTACCCTCTGTTGCTAATTTATCTATACGTGGCGTTGGTGCTCCTCTTAATTCGCCTCCACCATAGCATCCTACTTCGCCGTAACCCAGATTGTCCATCAGGATAAAAATGATATTTGGTTTGTCATTAGATGAGGAAGATTTTTGCTGCGCACTGATTATTGAAAATCCTGCAAAAAATAAAATCAGGAAAATTTTAAAATCATTTTTATTTGTATTTGACATCTTAATTGATTTTAATTTAATGATGAATTGATTGTAAAAGCATTATATATAAATACTATTTTATTTTCTTAGGTTCAAAGAATTTTACACAAGGTGCCAGAGTAATAAAAAAAGAATTCCCCTGAGTGCGGTTTGAAGCTCCCAATTCACCAAGCCAGCGAAGTCCAATATTTGATTTTATAGAAGGTATGAATATATTTGCTTCTGCACCAAGAGCATAAATTTGATCCTTATTTGAGAGTTCAAACTGAGTATTGTTAATTTCGGGAAATGTCATTTTATCCTTAGTAGTTTTAAACTGCATATAATACACCATTCCTGCATTAATAATCATTGGCATGGCATTATCTTTTACCGTTTTCACCCAGGTTTTACCTATTCCTCCTTCAATGGTTAAAAGACTGCCCGGTTTTATTTCATTATTTCCCGTGTTCTTTTTTTTGCTATTAAGGGCATAGGAGAGTAATGCTGATGTGTTCCACTTTTTTTGTGCATCTAAATAATAAGTGCTCCCGGCTGAGAACTCATTTGAAAAAAGCCCTATTCCTGCATTGTTATCGCCTCCCAATTCATATTTCCCAGTTGGAAGATATATTGCATATCCAATCGTAAAGTCGGCTCTTTTTGTCTGCCATCCTAATTGCAAAGGCTGTATATACATGTCAGTAAAGGCAAGTGAGGATTTCGTCGAAATTAAATCGCCTTCAATTCTGCTCGATGCAAATGCAATTAAAACAGATCCCCCATAATTGGCACCAAGTATTTTGACATTAGTTACAAAATTTGCTCCAATACCCAAAAGAAACATATTAATATCAGGAATAGTAACTTTTTCTCCATCAGCCATAATAAGTTTTGAAGTTTGATAGTTATACAATGCAACAGCAGGCATAAAAGAGGGTGGCGGCTGGGTACCAGACTGAAGTCCCATATCTCCTAATAAATGGGTCCCTTTAAGCTGAGCATTTACTGAGTTAGTATATAATAAAAATCCGACACTCACACTAAAAAGAATTGCCTTACATTTTTTCAACCATGTTACAATATTAAGTGTGTTAGTACTATACAAAAGATATTTTTGTGCTTTTTTCATATTCATTTAATCTTAATATTTAACGTTATTTATTAACTGTCTTTAATATGACAATGCTAATGGGTTTTAATTCAAGATTTACTGTAAATTCATGTAATGATTTTAATAAACATTATTTATTACGCTGAAGTACTTAATTGAGCCTGAAAAGGAAACAAACCCAATGACTCTAAATTTTCAAATTAGAAATATAAGTGCTTATCAAATTTATTAAATCCATATTTTCTGATATTAATTTCGGGCACAAAGCGGTTGCATAATATAACTTGCAACAAGGTTTGTCGCAATACAGCCATTATTGAGGTGATGATAAAGACTTAAAAAACAAAAACCCTTGTAAATAATACAAGGGTTTTGTTTTTTTGAAATAAATTCAGCTTATTTTTCATTTGCTGCATCATCCGGAGCAGGTTCTTCTTCTTCGGCTTTCTTAAAATCATTATTCAGCAAATCTGTCAGTTTCTTTTTTTCTTTTTGATTTTTTCTAATTGTCAAAACAACTAAAATAATAACCAGCAGTGCCACAATTCCTATAACTGTCCAATTGATTTCCATAATTTTAATTTTAACTAAATTTAAAAATTATAAGTTTTTAACACATTATCAAAAGGTTAAGCTTTGCTTTCTTTAAATTTTATGAATTTAGTCCAATATTTCTTAAAAATGTTTTTTATTTTTGTGTGAGGCACAGCACTATTTTTCAATTTAAGAAATTAATATTACAGCCTCTTTTCGCTTGATGACATTACGATTTTCCAATTACAAATACTCACAATCCAAAAACTAGAAGATGTCTGAACTAAGTTCTTTATTATGTAAAGTAAAAATCACAAAACCGCAGCTGGAAAAGTTTTTAAACAGTCCGCTTGAAGAACCTCAGCTCAACAAAAATTGGCTTGAATGGTGGAACAGCCGCAAAATGTATTCTAAAATGGAATTAACGCCGGAACTCTTGCGTACCTATCATGATGACTGTAATGAAGAAGTTATTGAGGGCTGGATTGATTATCGCGAAGCCATGGCCTTTTCTGATTATGATGAAAGTACCGAAATATGGCATTGGGGCATGATGTTTTTCAGTCAGAATTTTACAGAAATGCTGCCCATGTTTGCGTTTATCATCAGCCTTGAAAAATTCGTAACCGAAAGCGAGGAGAACATGGCTATCGTTTTTCCTTTTTTCTGGGGAGATGATGCTGTTCATGCTTATATTACATTTGAAAATGGAAAAGGAATTTTGAGTACCGAAGCGCAAATCCTGAAAGACATAAACCCAAAGGTCATCGAAATGACAAAAAAATACCTCAATGAAAAATGGGAAGAACTGGCCAAAGAAATGAATATTGATAGTTTAGATTAATTCCTGAATGTTCAGGCTGAAAAAGATAAAGTTAAATATCCGGAGAAAATATTAAAGGGAAAACAACCTTTAAATTATAGATAATTAAAAAGCCATTTTTGAAAAGAAGTGGCTTTTTTTATGCAATAAGCCAATTCTTCTCACACTTTAAATTATAACTTATTTTAATGTAAGTATGTCTTTTGGCGGCTGTTACTGAGACAGCAAAGCTTTTATTTTGCAGAAATTTGCTATTAATCAGCAACTTAAAAAATATCATGCTAAAACAAAACTTTTATGTATCGCGAAAAAAAGTCCGAAGACATATAGCGCTCTGTCTTTTTTTCATTATTCCGCTTTTGTGGGCGATCTGGAGTACATCCGGTCATTTTTTTACAGAGGATAATTGTGAGTTTCCAATGACCGTTATAGTGCTGTTTTGCCTGATCGTGATTTCTGTAAAACTGCTGAAAGAAATACGATATTTAGCAAATCGTATGCCCTTTATTACAATTTCTAACGAAGGGATTGTTTTTGACGGAAAGTATTTTGACCAGATTGGACTTGTAGAATGGAAAAATATTGAAGGATGCGTTGATTGTGCAGAAAAGAATTTTTTCATGGAAAATTATTTACTGGTATTTGCAAGAAACCCTGAGTTTTACAATGAAAGAATTGAAGACGCCAAACAACGTGCCGCTTACTTAAAGGAAAGCAAAAATAAAGAATATGCCCTTTTATGGATGGAAATAAGCCGTCTGGATCTTGACATAGTTGAAGTAAAGAAAAGAATTTTTCAAATGATCGAAGCAAATAAAAAACACTAATAATACATTATCATGATTTACTATTATCAAATTGTAAGTAAGCCTATTGCACAAAAAATGCTGATTGGAGAAACCTGCCCCGTTTGTAACCAACAAAATACGTTACAGCTTACTTTATACATGAAGTATATTTCTGTTATAGTGCCAATTTTTGGAATGGGTCGTACTACTGGAGTGCACTGCACTGTCTGCAATCATATTGTAAAATCACAAGGTGCATCGGTTTTTGCAAAGAAAAATTATTCTCAAAATATTAAAAATGAGATTAAAAATTTGCGTGCCTCATACAAACGCACAATCTGGCAATTATTGTATCCATGGACAGGGACTTTATTATTTGCCGGACTTGTCGTTACCGGACTTATTATGACACGCGTAAAACAATTCCAAGACTCTAAAGTTGCAGAGATTTTAGCAAATCCGCAGGCTGGTGACACCTATAAAAGCGATTGGTATGTAAATAACACAAGAGACAAAGGCGCTTTGGTTAAAATTATCCGTATCAGCGGTGATACAATTGTTATTGTTCGCTCATCGCAGCTGCTTGATGGAGCTGATGTTTTCGGCAAAAGTCATTGGAACAAAATATCCGATGATGGATTTTCTCCTGAAGAATTTAAAATAAAATTATCGCGATTTTTAAAAGACAGGCAATTTGAAGAATTCCGTACCAGCGCAGAACATCCGTTGGGCAATGTTATGGGGTATGGAAATTCAAATTATGAATTTGATGTGGTAGAACGTAAATAAAATTTATTTAAGCAAAAAACCCAGTCTGATCGATCCAAAAAAATACCCCGTATTTGTATCGTTTACATCGCCTTCTAATTCTCGGCCTCTGTAAATAAAAGAATACGACATATTGAAATTGTTATGTCTGTATTTGAAACCAAACTCGGCATTAAAACGGAGCGGAACCAAATCAAAAGTAACCGGACTTGTATCATTAAACATACTGCCTTCTATTGTGGCATCATAAAACTGATAATTGACACTTGGCATGGCGTAGAAATAAAATTCCCGAATACCCGACTGCGCATTTGCACTTACAGAAGCATCATGAAGATTGGAATCGTAAACCGGAAGCAGTTTTTTAAACCCGATTCTCGTTAAAAATCCCGTTGAAACTCCTGTAAAAATAGTTCCCAAATTGGCTTCAGACTGAAAATGAAGATCAATAAAATCGTTGTGTCCGGACGGAAATAATTTCTTCGAATACATTACATGCGCCTGCACGGCAAAAGCATTATGAAGCTGATTTTCCCAGCCGTATACTTTTTTATAACCAATAAGGTTATGAAACCCAACTTGTGTTTCTTCTCCCAAGGCATTCGGCCCCATAAAACCCAATTGAAAATCAGTCTTTAAAACAGATTCACTTTGGTAAAAAAAGCTTCGGCCGGCTTCGGCAAAAAGATACGCCGTAAATGGGCGGTCGTTTACATCAACCGCTGCTTCATTAATAAATCTTGGGTTGTAAATATATTGTCCAATTCTAAATTCGGTAATTTTTTTATTGATTTTTTCGTTGTTATTTTTTGATAAAAAACGATAAAAAATCTCCAGGCCATTGGTGTAATACATATCGTTTTTAGACGAAGTGTATAAATCATTGTCTGTTATAAAACCTATTTCTTTTGTTTTTCCTTGTCCAAAAGTCAACGTTACAGTTAAAATCAGAAAAGCAAAAAGTGCTTTTTTACTTCCCATCATAATTTATTTTTCCAACGTAACGCATTTCACGAACAATTCTTTCTTTTCTTCTGTTAATATAACTTGACGAACCTGTAGCTTTAAATTTTCTCGGATTTGGCAGAATCGCCGCAATTCCCGCAGCCTGCATTGGCGTTAAGCTCGAAGCATCACGGCGGTACCAGTGTTCTGTCGCCGCATAAGCACCATAAACACCGTCGCCCATTTCGATACTATTGAGGTAGACTTCCATAATACGTTCCTTGCCCCAGATAATTTCAATTAAAACAGTAAAATATGCCTCAAGACCTTTACGGAAATAACTTTTCCCCTGCCATAAAAAAACGTTTTTGGCCGTTTGCTGCGAAATCGTACTTCCGCCGCGAATTCGGCGTCCGCGTTCATTACTTTTATAGGCTTTCTGAAGTGCTTTAAAATCAAAACCATTATGAGTTAAAAAAGTTCCGTCTTCACTGGCGATTACGGCTTTTTGCAAATTCATGGAAATTTTTTCAATTGGTTCCCAGTCATGGTCAAAATAAACTTCCTTCCCTCCCATTTTATTTTCGATTGCCCGAATAATCATTAAAGGGGTAAAAGGCACCGGAACATATTTAAAAACAATAACGGATCCTATTGAAAGTCCAAAAAACCACAACATTGTTTTTATTAAAAACCATTTTACTTTTTCGCCAAAAGAACGATTAGATTTCTTTGAAGACGTTTTGGCTTTTGGTTTACTTGCGGTTGTCTTTTTTGGTGCTGGTTTTTTGGGTGCTGCCATTATATTAAATCTGCTAATTCTGTTCCTACTAAACTGCCTATTGCGACGCCCATTCCGCCTAAACGCACTCCACAAAACACGTTTTCAGACAATTGGGACACAATAGGATTTTTACTGTTTCCGACTCCCATAATACCGCTCCATCGATGTGCGATCTGGAAATCCTGATTTGGTAAAATTACATTTTTCAGTAATTCTTCCAATTTATTTTGAACAATTTTCGTCTGACCAAATTCGGTTGTGGTTTCGGTTTCAAAATCAAGGTTTCGGCCTCCGCCAAATAAAATGCGGTCGCCAATATTTCTAAAATAATAATAACCCCGGTCTAAATGAAACGTTCCTTTTATGTCCAGATTTTTAATGGGTTCTGTAATTAAAACCTGAGCTCTGGCAGGTTTTACGGCGCCGCTTGTAAGAGTATTGGCAAAACCGTTTGTTGCAAAAAGTAATTTATGGGTTTTAAAACTAAAATCATTCACCACCACTTCGACATGATTCCCGGCATCTGAATAAGACGTTACCATTTGCTGATTGAGAATTAAAATATCTGCTGCAGCGGCCTGCTTTAGCAATTCCTGCATCATATTTCCGGTATCGATCTGGGCTTCAAACGGATTAAAAATTAAATAATCCTGAATATTGCCAAATCCGAACCGGTCTGTTTCTTTAGAAAAAACTTCGGCCCTAAAAAGCGGTTTTAAAATTTCATTTATAAAAGGAAGTTTCGAAATACATTCGTTAAACCCAAATTCATCATCTTTCAAAAACAATTCATATCCGCCGTGAGGTTTAAAATCGATTGCTGCATCTCCTAATCTTTTTCGAAGCAGCTGTAAACCTTTCCATCTTTTTTCAATAAGTGCCGCAACATCTTCTTCTGAATGCGTTTTTAAGTCGTCCATAATTTCAGATAAACTTCCGAAACAGGCAAAACCGGCATTTTTTGTACTCGCACCCTGCGGCAGCATTCCTCTTTCGAGAACCAGAATTTTTGCAGCAGGAAATCTTTCGCGTAAGCGTAAAGCTGTATGCAGACCCACAATTCCGCTGCCCACTATTGTGTAATCAACAGCTGTGAACCAGTTTTTTATTTCCCAATAACTTAATTCCATATCTTTATTAAATTCCAGTATTTAAATTCCAAATTCCAATCTTGGGTTAAATTACAAATTTTTAAATTCCAAATTCCAATTTTGGACTTCTTTTTGAATTTAAAATTATGTCAGGCTGAGCCAAGTCGAAGTCCTTGTTTCATTGGAGCGCCCTTCGACTTCGCTCAGCGTGACAAGCAGGATATTTAGCTTTGGAATTTGGAATTTTAACAATTATTGGGATTTGGAATTTCACTAATTGGAATTTAATTGTTGTATTTTTAGCGCACAAAAAAATAGAATTTTTATTATGAAAAAAGTATTATTAACAACCTTAATAATGATGAGTTTAAACGCTATCGGGCAGAATGTAATGTCACCGGAATTGTTATGGAAATTAGGAAGGGTAACTCCGCTTGGAATTTCTAAAGATGCAAAAAATGTGGTTTTTAAAGTTTCTACACCTTCTGTTGAAGAAAACAAATCGCATTCTAAATTTTATACCATTCCCGTAAACGGAGGAAATGCAGCTGAAATAAAAGACACCAAAGATATCCTGGCTGATAAAAATATTTCTCCCGATGGAAAATATGTTCTCTATAATGAAGAAGTAAAAATTGATAACGTTTTGGGTAAAGATTTTTATCAGAAATTAGATAAATCTGATGCTCAAATTTATGATGGTTTAGATTACCGTCATTGGGATACGTGGAACGAAGGAAAATTTAATCATGTTTTTTATAAAGAAAACAAAGACGGCGCAAAAGGTATTGACATTTTAAAAGGTGAAACTTTTGATTCTCCGCAAAAACCTTTTGGCGGCGACGAAGATTATATCTGGTCTCCTGACAGCAAAAGTATTTTTTATGTGTGCAAGAAAAAAGCAGGAACGGCGTATGCAATTTCTACTAACACCAACATTTATGAGTACAATTTAGAAACTCAAAAAACAACCAATAAAACCGAAGACAATTTAGGCTACGATACGGCACCGCAATTTTCTCCAACAGGAAATTTGTCCTGGCTGCAAATGAAACGCGACGGTTATGAGTCTGATAAAAACGATATTATTGTTGAGTTTAAAGGAATCAAAACAAACTTAACAGCAAACTGGGACGGAACGGTAGATAATTTTATCTGGAGCAAAGACGGAAAAACGGTTTTCTTCGTGGCTCCTGTTGATGGTACCAAACAACTTTTTTCTGTTAATTTTCCGGGCTTGACCAAAATTGCGATTACAGTACGCCAATTAACAAATGGTGATTTTGATGTGAATGACTTAGTTGGGTTTTCCGGTGATGATATTATCGTGACCAGAACGGACATGAACCATGCAGGAGAAATTTTTTCTTTTAATTTGAAGAAAAATACCTGGAAACAATTATCAAACATCAACACAGAAACCTACAAAACATTAGCATTAAGCAAAACAGAAAAACGCTACGTTACAACAACAGACGGTAAAAAAATGCTGGTTTGGGTAATTTTACCTCCAAACTTTGATGCTTCTAAAAAATATCCAACTTTACTATTTTGTCAGGGCGGACCTCAAAGTGCGCTTACACAATCGTATTCTTTCCGTTGGAATTTCTCTTTAATGGCCGCAAAAGGTTATGTAGTAGTAGCTCCAAACCGTCGCGGAATGCCGGGACATGGTGTTGAATGGAATGAACAAATCAGTAAAGACTGGGGCGGACAGGTAATGGACGATTACCTTTCTGCAATTGATGATGTTGCAAAAGAAAGCTATGTTGATAAAAGCCGCTTAGGCTGTGTTGGTGCAAGTTATGGAGGATATTCTGTGTTTTATTTAGCAGGAATCCACAAAAACCGTTTTAAAACTTTCATCGCCCATGATGGTGTTTTCAATACCGTGAGTATGCTGGGAACGACTGAAGAAGTTTTCTTTAATAACTGGGATTTTGGCGGACCATACTGGGAAAAAGATAATGCTGTGGCTCAAAAAGCTTACACTGTTTTTAATCCTGCATCTTTGGTTCAGAACTGGAACAAACCAATTTTAATTTTTCAGGGCGGAAAAGATTTCCGTGTGCCGATTGGGCAAGGACAAGAAGCTTTTCAGGCAGCTCAGTTAAGAGGAATCAAAAGCAGATTTGTTTATTTTCCAGATGAAAACCACTGGGTTTTAAAACCTCAAAACGCTCAGGTTTGGCAGGGAGAATTCTTTAAATGGTTAGAAGAGACACTTTAAATTCTAAACCTTAATAACAAAATCAGCCACAGTATTATTATATAATCTGTGGCTGATTTATTTTAAAAACTTTGAATTATATAAATTTTTGATTTGCTTTTCCTTTTCTTAAATGGAAATTTTAAATAAATTGCAGTGGATTCTAATATATAAAACTTTCTCAACGCCAAATAATACTCGAATAAAACACTATGGAAAGCAAAAAAAGTTACACAGCACTCAAAGTTTTATTAAGCTATGTAGCATTACTTGCCTTAGTTGTTACCGTAGGATGGTTTTTGTACTCTGAAAATGTTGTGTATAATAAGCTGGAAGATAAAATTGCTTATGAAAAAACTAAAATTCTGCGTGTAAGCAAATTGTTTTCGAATGTTTATAAAACAGAAAGTTTAGCGAGAAAAACAATTCAGACCAACTCAGAAAACGATTTTAAAAGTTACCTTATTGAAACCGATTCTTTGAAGGCAAGAATTGACACTTTGAAACAAATCGTGACAACAGAATACCAAAAAACGCTTTTGGACAGCGTGAATTATTTATTGTCTGAAAAAACAGAAAACATCAGACAATTAAAAACCATAAAAAACAAAGCCGAAGATGAAGTTTCTGTTAACAACGCTATTGACGAAATCACCAAAATGGAGTTTAACCTCCGAAAACTGGAACTTCAGGATTTTACCAAAAATCCAAATGAATTAGGGAATTACCAGCGAAATGTACTGCAAAAATATGTTGATTATCTAAACCAGAATATTCCGGATGACAGCACCAATACACTTAGTAAAAAAGCATCTGATTCTATTTTAGCCAATTCAAAAAAACTGCTCAGCAATGTAAAACTGAAAGCGGAGAAGAAAAAAGAAACACTGAATTTTGAAGAAAATAAACTGCTGAAGAATGAAATTGCCATTTCTGAGCAGCTGCGAAAAGTACTTCGAATTATCGAAAGGGAAATCATAATTAATTCGATAAAAAACAATTCACTAAAAGAAAAATCCCTTAAAAAAGTAAATGAAATTGTAACGGCATCGGCAATTACAGGTTTGATTTTAACCATCTTTTTTTCGATTTTAATTGTAAGTGATTATTCGAAATCGCAGCTTTATAAAAAACAACTAGAAATTGCCAATTTCAAGACCAAGAATTTATTAAAAAGCCGTGAGCAGTTGATCTCAACGGTAAGCCACGATTTAAAAACGCCTTTAAGTACGATTGTGGGATATTCAGAACTTTTGGGAAATTCTGAGATTAACACCAAACAGTCTTACTTCGTTAAAAACATTAAAAACTCATCCGAATATATTTCGCAGCTCGTTCAGGATTTACTGGATTTCTCCCGAATTGAAGCCGGGAAAATTACAGTAGAAAAAGTTCCGTTTTTTCTGCCTGAAATTATTGAAGACACTGCCAGAAACATTCAGACCGTTTACAAACAGAAAAATATTGATCTTATTATTAATGTTGACGACAAACTGAACACAAGAATTGTTGGAGATCCTTTCCGATTGAAACAAATTCTGACCAACATTATCGGAAACGCTTATAAATTTACTGAAGAAGGCCATATTAAAATCAGTTCGTACGTAACCGAAAATGAAAACTTTTTTATCATTACAATTGAAGATACCGGAATTGGTATTGAAAAAGGAAATCAAAAATTAGTTTTTGAAGAGTTTACCCAAGCCAATGAAGGTATCGAAAAAAAATACGGAGGAACTGGTTTAGGTCTCGCTATCTGCCAAAAAATAGTTTCCTTTTTGGGTGGCAGAATAACTCTGGAAAGTACTTTTGGTAAAGGAAGCACATTTGAAATTAAAATTCCACTGATCTTTGACCACAGCGAAATTACGGTTGAAGAAATAAAAAGAAATATTGCCCGAAATACCCAAAAACAAACTTTTATTGTAATTGATGACGATATTAACCTGCTGAATTTAACCAGCGGAGTTTTAAGACAGGAAGAACATCAGGTGCTTTCTTTTAATAGTGCCGTTAAAGCTTTGGAAGCACTCCCAAACACCAATTTTGATTTTGTGATTACTGATATCCAAATGCCGGAAATGGATGGTTTTATGTTTTTGAAAAACCTTAGAAATTCAGAAAAAGGAATTTATAAAAATCAGCCCGTAATCGCCCTGACCGGAAGAACTGATTTAGATCCTTCTGTCTATACGGAAGCCGGTTTTACAACTGTAGTCAACAAACCTTATTCGCCAAAAATTTTATTAGAAACCATTCAGCATATTCTGGATCATGATGCTATTCCGCAAGTTCAGATCAACGAAGTAGAAGAAACTGTTTCTACTCAATTATATACTTTAGAAACTTTAAAAGAGTTTTTGGGAAATGATAAAGATGCACTCAATGATGTATTAAAAGCATTTATAATCAGCAGTAACGAAAATTTAGTCTTGCTTGAAAATGCTATTAATGAAGAAAATATAGCGGAAATAAATTCTATTGCACACCGTATTGCGCCAATGTTTAAACAAATTGAAGCGCGTGATATTGGCACAATATTAAAAACGCTGGAACAAAATAATCTTGAAATTACAGATTTGAAAGATACTTATACTGCACTGAAGGCAAAAACAACTAAGCTTTTTGCTGCTTTAGAACAAGAAATTATTTAGTCGATATTGTATTGCTTTAATTTATTATAAAGCGTTTTTCTGGTAATTTTAAGCAACTTGGCTGCTTCAGATTTATTGTTCTGGGTTCTGTGCAATGCCTGAATAATAGCCTCTTTTTCGTTCTCAGACAAAGAAAAACTGCCGCTGAAGCCTTGTTGTTTCTGAGACTGAAAAAATTCGATTGGCAAAACATCACTTTCAATAAAATCGCCCTGAGTTAAAAGTGTAGCGCGTTTTACACAGTTTTGTAATTCGCGTAAATTTCCGGGCCAATTATAATTTTGGAAAATAGAAACCACTTCTGGCGAAAATCCTATTACATTTTTATTTAACTGCTGATTTGCTTTTTCTAGAAAATAATCGGCGAAAACCATTAAATCTTCATCACGATCTTTTAAAGATGGAGACTGAATAGAGAATTCGTTAATTCTATGGTACAAATCTTCTCTAAAATCGCCATTTTTTACTGCCTCACGCAAATCTTCATTTGTTGCTGTAATAATGCGTATATCGACGTTTATTTCTTTATTGCTCCCAACAGGTTTAATTTTTCTTTCCTGAAGGGCACGCAGTAACTGAATTTGGTTTTCATAAGAAAGATTTCCTATTTCGTCCAAAAAAAGAGTTCCGCCGTTTGCAGCTTCAAAATAACCCATTTTATCGCTTATGGCTCCGGTAAAAGATCCTTTTAAATGCCCGAAAAATTCACTTGCAGCTAATTCTTTTGGAATAGCACCGCAATCGACTGCAATAAAGTTATTGTTTTTTCTCTGACTCTGCTGATGAATGCTTTTGGCAATGATTTCTTTTCCTGTTCCGCTTTCGCCGATAATTAAAACCGACATATCCGTAGGACTTACCAATTGAATATGATCTAAAAGCTTTTTGGAAGCGACAGAAATTCCGCGTACAAATTCATTTTCAACAGCTACAGATTTCTTTACGGTTTTTTTTTGTTTAACGGGCGCATCATTTTCTTCTTCTTCAATTTTAGTAACCTGTAATGCATTGGTTATAACAAGCAGAACTTCATCGGGGTTGAATGGTTTCGAAATATAATCGGATGCACCGTTTTTAATAGCCTTAACGGCCGTATTTACATCAGAGTATCCGGTCATTAAAATCACCGGGATTTCAGGATAAGCATTTTTAAATTCCGTCATAAGTACAATACCGTCAGAATCAGGCAGACGAAGATCTGTCAAAATCAAATCAAATGATTCATTTTTGACTGCTGCTCTGGCTTCTAAAGCAGAAAATGCGACGCTTACTTCGTAACTGTTTTTTATTAGAAATTTCTCCAATAATTTACAAAACGAAATATCATCTTCTATAACTAATATCTTTGGCATTGCTGTGAGGGACTTTTTTGCTAAAATAATACTATTAAAGTTATAATTTCTTAAAATTATGCGAAAAAAAAAGAGATTGCACAATGCAATCTCTTTTTCACCAAAAACATAAATCTAATTTCACCTAATTATATCTTTAACCAGTTGCCATTGACATCTGAGTACACAGTAGCCTTTTGGTCGCCAACTGATATTTCAAGTTTGTATTCTTTTTTATCATTAACATAAGCTTTCTCCAGTTTTGCATTTGGATAAGCAGTTTGCAGAGCAGTCTTTACAGCTGCCGGGACAACATCTGTGCTAATTTCAGTATATTCTGATTGTACAGAAATAGATGTATTTACTTCTTCATTTGGAGTTATCTCCGCGATAGCCGGAATAGATAAACTTCCTAAAAAAATAGCTGCTGAGAGGGCTAACTTTTTCATAATGCTCTGTGTTTAATTATTTTTTAATGATATTTCCTGAAGCATCAGCAAAAAAAGTATATTTCTTACCTTCTTTTGAAATTTCAAGTTTGTACTCGTCTTTAGCATTTTTCCATGCTTTTTCAAGTTTTGAACCTACAAACGATTTTTCAATTGTAGATTTTACAGCTGCCGGTACGGCATCTGCAGTAATCTCAGTATATTCATCCTGAATGTTTACTGATTTAATTACTGAATTTGATTGTGATGGAACTGCTGCCTGAAGAGACAAACCTCCCAAAATAATCGCTGCTGATAAGATTAACTTTTTCATAATGCTTAAGATTTATAGTTATTTTTTAAGAATGTTTCCTGTGCCATCAGTATAAACGATTGATTTTTCACCTCTTACAGTGATTTCAATTTTATACTCTTTTTTGGAATTCACATATGCTTTATCCAGTTTTACACCCGGATAAGCATCATCAAGAGATTTTTTGATCGCTGCCGGTACAGCATCGACTTCTTTATAATCATCCTGATAATTAATTGAATTTACTGTTGTGGTGGTTAAAACAGTATTTCCTGCCTGCATTGACAGCCCTCCTAACAGGATTGCTGCCGATAATATTAGCTTTTTCATAATAATAGTTTTTTGAGGGTTAGTTTTTTATTTTTTTACCCAAGATCCATCTGCATTAGCATAAAGAGAACCTACTTTGTCTCCAACTGTTACTTCTAATTTGTATTGAGAAGCACTGTTTTTGTATGCTTTATTTAGAACTGCGTCAGGATACGCTTTTTTAAGTGCATCTGTTACCGCTGCCGGTACTTCTGTCACATTAATTTCAGTATAATCATCTTGAAATGATACTGTTTTTACGATTGTATTTGAGATTGGCGAAGTTGAAGCAAATGATGTTAAACCTCCCAAAACGATTGCGGCTGATAAAAATAAATTTTTCATGATAATTATTTTTTAATAGTGTTAACTTAATCTTAGTATTTTTAATTTGAATTTTCACGGTCCTGGAGATTATTTTTTAATCCATGTTCCGTCAGCATTAGCGAAAAGGTTCCCTACTTTCTCTCCTACTGTTACATCCAATTTATATTCTGACTTTTCATTTTTGTAAGCTTTAGTAATTACTGCGTCAGGATAAGCTTTTTTCAAAGCTTCAGTAATTGGAGCTGGTAATTCTTCTAATTTAATTTCAACGTAATCATCTGCTATTGTAACAACTTTTACAATAGAATTTGTAATTGGCGAAGTTGAAGCAAATGATGTTAAACCTCCTAAAACAATTGCGGCTGATAAGAATAAATTTTTCATAACGTGTATATTTTAATAGTTAATAGTTTGTTTTACACTTTAGATAAAGAAACTATTGTGCCGAAAACCAAACATTCTACTCAAAACCTTCTTGAAGCCTGTAAATAAAGGAATTGCTTTAAATGTGCCAAAAATTGAAATAGTATAAAAGTGTGTACTTTGTGGCAGAAGTGTATAAAAAGTATACACTTTTTGTGTATACCTCGCTATTTTAATCCTTATATTTAAACTGGACTGAAGTCCAGCTCTACAATACAATATGTTCCTTCGGAAATTTAATGAGCCATTGGCTCGAATTATATTGYAGGGCCGGATTTTAATCCGGTTTAATGTATTTATAAAAAGAAAAYTGAAGTTCAGCTCTATATAAATATATATTTCTTCGGAAATTTGAATGAGCCATTGGCTCGAATTATATTGYAGGRCCGGATTTTTTAATCCGGTTTAATGTATATAAAAAGAAAACCCGACAGATTTTAAAAAACTGTCGGGTTGAAATTTGATTATAAAAAAGCTGTCGAAAAATCGACAGCTTTCATATTTATTATTCTTCAACAGGTTTCATTTTGAAAGTATCCATAAATGCAGTTGTATAATCTCCTGCAATATATTTTGGATCATCCATTAACTGCCTGTGGAAAGGAATTGTAGTTTTCACACCCTCGATAACAAATTCGTCAAGAGCTCTTCTCATTTTACTGATAGCTTCTTCACGAGACTGCGCAGTAGTAATTAGCTTTGCAATCATAGAATCGTAATTTGGCGGAATGCTGTATCCTGAGTATACGTGAGTATCTAAACGAACTCCGTGACCTCCCGGCATATGAAGCGTAGTAATTTTTCCAGGTGAAGGACGAAAATCATTATACGGATCTTCTGCATTAATACGACATTCTATAGCGTGTAATTCAGGCAGGTAATTTTTTCCCGAAATTGGAATACCGGCAGCAACCATAATTTGCTCACGAATTAAATCGTAATCAATTACCTGTTCAGTAATTGGGTGCTCTACCTGAATACGGGTATTCATTTCCATGAAATAGAAGTTTCTGTGCTTGTCTACTAAGAATTCAACAGTTCCGGCTCCTTCATATTTAATAAATTCAGCTGCTTTTACAGCTGCTTCACCCATTCTTGTACGTAATTCATCTGTCATGAACGGAGAAGGTGTTTCTTCTGTAAGTTTTTGGTGACGACGTTGTACTGAACAGTCTCTTTCAGAAAGGTGACATGCTTTTCCATAAGAATCTCCAACAACCTGAATTTCGATATGACGTGGTTCTTCAATAAGTTTTTCCATGTACATTCCGTCATTTCCAAATGCTGCGGCAGCTTCCTGACGTGCGCTTTCCCAAGCTTTTAACAGCTCTTCTTCTTTCCAGATAGCACGCATTCCTTTTCCGCCGCCACCAGCTGTAGCCTTCATCATAACCGGATAACCAATTTCTGCAGCTGTTTTTTTTGCGTGTTCGAAAGATTCTAATAATCCGTCTGAACCTGGTACACAAGGTACTCCTGCCGCTTTCATTGTAGCTTTTGCAGAAGCTTTATCTCCCATACGGTCGATCATTTCAGGAGCTGCACCAATAAATTTGATTCCGTGCTCCTGGCATATTTTCGAGAATTTAGCATTCTCAGAAAGGAAACCGTATCCTGGGTGTATTGCGTCTGCATTTGTAATTTCAGCAGCAGCAATAATATTTGACATTTTTAAATACGATAAGTTACTTGGAGGAGGACCAATACAAACCGCTTCGTCTGCAAATTTAACATGCAGACTTTCTGCATCGGCTGTAGAATAAACTGCTACAGTTTTAATTCCCATCTCCTTGCATGTACGAATTACACGAAGTGCAATTTCTCCTCTATTCGCAATTAATATTTTTTTAAACATCTTATTTTAATTAGATAATTAGACAATTCGATAATTAGATAATTCTAGATGGTTAACAATATTCGATGCGAACCATTCTAAAATCTAAAATCTAAAATCTAAATTTATTTATGATGGATCAACTAAGAATAAAGGCTGGTCAAATTCTACAGGAGACATATCGTCTACAAGAATTTTTACAATTTTACCTGAAACTTCTGATTCGATTTCGTTGAATAATTTCATTGCTTCAATTACACAAAGAACATCTCCTTTAGATACAGTGCTTCCAACTTCTGTGAAAACTGGTTTGTCCGGAGATGGCTTTCTATAAAAAGTACCAATGATAGGAGATTTTATAGTAACATATTTAGAATCGTTAGCAGCTGGTGCTTCTGGAGTTACACTTACAACTACAGGAGCTGTAACTTGTGGAACTGCTGCCTGAGGTAAAGCTTGCTGAGCAGGTAATTGCTGTACGTAAGTAGCTTCTGTTACATTTGTTTCAAGGGTAGTTCTGATAGTGATTTTTACATCGTCCATTTCCAGCTTCACCTCTGCAACACCCGAATTTGCAACAAATTTAATTAGGTTTTGAATTTCTTTTAAATCCATAATGATTCGTTTTTAGTTTTAATTTATTTCTTATCGTAAGCCCATTTTAAATAGATAGATCCCCAAGTGAATCCACCACCAAAAGCGGCAAAAATAACATTATCTCCTTTTTTAAGCTTATCTTCAAAGTCAGCTAAGACTAATGGCAAAGTACCCGAAGTAGTATTACCATATCTTTCAATGTTTACTAACACTTTAGAATCTTCCAATTCTAATCTTCCTGCAGTAGCATCAATAATACGTTTATTAGCCTGATGTGGTACTAACCAGTCAACATCCTGATTTGTCAGGTTATTTCTTTGTAAGATCAATTCACTTGCATCAGCCATATTGGTCACAGCATATTTGAAAACAGTTTTCCCATCCTGCATAATATTATGCTGTCTGTTTCTAATAGTTTCTTCACTAGGCGGAATCAAAGAACCTCCTGCAGGAATTTTAAGAAAATCGCGTCCTACGCCATCACTTCTTAAATATTCATCCTGCAAACCAAGACCTTCATGATTTGGTTCAAAAAGAACTGCACCGGCTCCGTCACCAAAAATAATACAAGTTGCTCTGTCTGTATAATCTACAATCGATGACATTTTATCTGCACCAATTAATAATACTTTTTTATATCTTCCAGATTGTAC
The DNA here is from genome assembly GCF_001429765.1 of Flavobacterium sp. Root901. GTDB lineage: Bacteria > Bacteroidota > Bacteroidia > Flavobacteriales > Flavobacteriaceae > Flavobacterium. Next base: position 1,142,736 of record NZ_LMJB01000005.1, on the reverse strand, counting down.
ATAAGCCGCAGCTGTAGACATTCCGTATAAAAAACTTGAACATGCCGCCTGCAAATCGTATGCAAATGCATTTACTGCTCCAATTTCTGTTGCAACAAAAACTCCTGTAGAAGCCACCATCATATCCGGTGTTGCCGTTGCCATGATAACCATGTCAATTTCAAGAGGATCAATATTTGCTTTTGCAATTAAATCCTGTGCTGCTTTTATGGCAAGGTAAGATGTTCCTTTATCAGCATCTTTAAGAATTCTTCTCTCTTTAATTCCTGTACGAGTGGTAATCCATTCATCATTGGTATCTACCATTGTTTCCAATACTTTGTTAGAAAGAACAAAGTCCGGAACGTATCCTCCAACAGCGGTAATTGCGGCTGTGATTGTATTCATTATATTCTATTATTTCCTTTCAAATATTATTATTTGAAAAATTTTTAAAAGACTCGAAAATTACAAAAAAAATTGAAACGAATTTGCCTGTATTTTCTTAAAAAACAAAAATTATAACCAACAAAAAAAACTCTCACTATGTGAGAGTTCTAGTATAATTTACAAAAACGTATTAAGCAACCGCTTCAGATTTATCGATAACAACTTGCCCTCTGTAGTACATTTTACCTTCATGCCAGTAAGCTCTGTGGTATAAATGTGCTTCACCAGTAATAGGACATGTAGCGATTTGAGCTACAGTAGCTTTATAATGTGTTCTTCTCTTATCTCTTCTTGTTTTCGAGGTTTTTCTCTTAGGATGTGCCATTTTACTATATTATTTATCCGTTAATAGTTTCTTTAATTTTTCCCAACGCGGGTCAATATCTTCTTCTTGTTTACTCTCTTCCTTTTGTTCTTTTACGCTTAATTCATTCAGTTTTGTCAAAGCTTCGGTTTGTAATGTTCCGTCTTTAACACCGGGATGAATTCTTTTTTGGGGCACTGAAAGTGCAATCATTTCATAAATGTATTGTGACACATCTAATTCATGTTCTCCATGTGGCAAAATCAACAATTCTTCATTATCATTATTGAATTCATCTCCAAAGCGAACAATCAATTTCATTTTCCCTTTAATTGGTAAATCAAAATCTTCGCCGGTTAAATCACAAGGTACGTTTACGGTTCCTTTGTGCTTGAATTCTAACTCTAACATGTTGTTTTTCTTTTCGAAAACCAAACTCACTTTAATATCTGAACTTTGAAACTCATCATAGTCAAAGTCCTTAAAGAACGTGTTATTTATTTGATACTCAAAATGGTGTTTTCCCAGCTTTAACCCTATAAAAGGAATTAAAAATTCTTTTGATTTGCTCATTTCAACATCAATTTGTTTAATTCAAATACGAAACTACATATCTGAATTGGGGTGCAAAGATATAAAATTATTATAAATCTAATAATCTTATTCACCTTTTTTTGTTTATATCTGTTTTTCTTTTATTTTAAGAGGTTTTTCGCTAATCTCCTCATACTGATTACGAGAGCGAAAAATATCCAGGGCAAGATAAACGGCTTCTTTAAATGAATTAAAATCTGCCATGTCTTTTCCCGCAATATCATAGCCTGTACCATGATCCGGCGATGTTCTTACCTTACTTAATCCCGCCGTATAATTTACACCTTTACCAAAAGACAATGTTTTAAACGGAATTAATCCCTGATCGTGGTAGGTAGCAACAATGGCATCATATTTTTCATATTGTCCGCTTCCAAAAAATCCATCGGCAGAAAAAGGCCCAAAAACCAAAGTTCCGCTGTCAAATATTTTTTTCAATACCGGTTTTAATATCAAATCATCTTCTTTGCCTATCACTCCGCCATCCCCACAATGCGGATTTAATCCTAAAACTGCAATTTTTGGCTTAACAATACTAAAATCCTGAATTAAAGATTTTTTTACTGTTTCGATTTTTCTTATTATTAATTCTTCTGTCAAATGTGATGAAACTTCACTTAAAGGCACATGATCTGTCAGCAGGCCCACTCTTAAATTATCCTGAACCATCATCATAAGTGCATTTCCTTCTAACTCCTGATCTAAATAATCTGTATGTCCCGGAAATTTAAAATCTTCTGACTGAATATTATATTTATTGATTGGTGCCGTAACCAAAACATCTATAGAACCTTCTTTTAAAGCTTTAGTAGCCGCAACAAAAGATTTCACAGCGTATTCGCCAATTTTTTCATCGTTTACTCCTAAATTAATATCAACTCCTTCTCTCCAAAGATTATATACATTTACTTTTCCCGGAATAACCTGATCTAGTTTGTCTACACCATGAAATTGTACTGTCGAAGTAAAACTTTTTTTAACGAAAGAAAGTATTTTAGCATTTGCAAAAATAACCGGCGTACACAATTCCAGCATTCGTGAATCTTCGAATGTTTTTAATATAACTTCGCTTCCAATACCGTTTAAATCTCCAACTGAAATTCCAACAATTATATTTTCTGCTTTTTTATTCATGAGCTCAGCTTATTTATTACTAATTTTGATGTGCAAATTTAGTAAAATAAAACTACAATGTTTACAGGAATTATTGAAACACTTGGAAGAATCCACGAAATACAAAAAGACAAAAACAACTTACACGTTACGGTCGACTCCTCAATTACCAATGAATTGAAAATTGACCAAAGTGTTTCTCATAACGGAATATGCCTTACAGTTGTTGCTGTAAAAGATTCCTTTTATACGGTTACTGCTATCGAAGAGACGATTTTGAAAACCAATATTGGAGACTGGAAAGTAAACGATATCGTAAACCTTGAAAGAGGGATGAAACTGGGAGACCGCCTTGACGGACATATTGTTCAGGGACACGTAGACCAGACAGGAGTATGTACCAAAATTGAAGAAGCAAACGGAAGCTGGAATTATACTTTTGAATACGACAGCAATCTTAACAATATTACAATCGAAAAAGGCTCGATTACAGTTAATGGCGTAAGCTTAACGGTTGTAAATTCTAAAACAAATGAATTCAGCGTTTCGATTATCCCTTATACTTTTGAAAACACTAATTTCAAAGATTTTAAAGTGGGTACAAAAATCAATTTGGAATTTGATGTTGTTGGAAAATACATTTCGCGGCTTTATTCTATTAATAAGTAAGAAGAAAATTTACTTTACAAAAAAAGCTTCAATTTACATTGAAGCTTTTTTTATTCTATTTCTATAAATAATTGTCATTCCTAAAATTAGTCCTGCACCAATTAAAAATGGTAAATCTTCATTTATTGGCAATCCAGGCGGAGGCGGCGTATCATCATCCAAAGTAGCATTTGTAGATGCATTTTTTGCCGTTGGAGCCGGAGGCGGTGGTGTATTGGCTAAAACACCTGGCACATTTGATATAATTAAAAGTGCGAATAAAATAATCCTTATTATTTTCATAGGTTAAACTTGCTGAAATTCGATATAATAATACTAGGGGCAAATATTTTTATAGATATCCATCATAAAAATGTTGTCTACAAGGAAATTCTTTGGCAAAAGTATACGATTTTTACAAAAAAACAACTTTATAAACAATAAAGTGATGTAAAAATAATATACGAACTGCAATCTAATTTAGATTTAAAAACAGCACAATTTAGTCAAAAAATACTAAAGTTCCTATTTATCCATTAAATATATGCTGCTCAAAGAACACATATTAAACTCTGAAAACCAGTTATTTATTATATAAAATTAAAAAAACAAACCCTAAAAAGCATTTTGAATCAGATCTTTAAATTTGATAAAAATCAAAACAAAATTATTTCTTTAAAAAAAGACATGAATTTTCAATAAGTCAGAAAGAACTGTAATTTAAAAATTCGAAAAAACTTGCTGGTCTTATTTTTTCAATTTTGAAGCACAATTAAATATTATATGAATTAAATATATTTGCATCCAGCAAAGTTAAAGCAGCAAATCTTCAGAATTTATTTTAGGTCAAACAGCAATTAATAAATGGAAAATAAATATACCGTTGGAAGTTTATATGCAGGCGTAGGCGGAATATGCCTAGGTTTTGAAAAAGCCGGGTTTGAATTAAAATGGGCCAATGAACTCGACAAAAAAGCCTGTGTTACCTATAGAAACAACTTCGGGCACAAACTTATTGAGGGCAATGTAATGGAATTAGAGGTTACTGCTCTCGACAAAATTGACATCTTAACTGCCGGATTTCCCTGTCAGCCATTTTCTCTTGCCGGGTATAGAAAAGGTTTTGATGACAGCCGTGGAAACCATTTTTTCAAAATTTTAGATTTCATTGATGAAATGAGACCAAAAGTTGTATTTCTTGAAAATGTGAAAAACTTAAAAAGCCATGACAAAGGAAACACATTAAAAGTTATAAGAAGCGAAATAAAAAAACGCAATTACACTTTTCATAGTTCAATTTTGAACACAAAAGATTTTGGAAATACTCCTCACAACAGAGAAAGACTTTTCATGATTGCCTTTGACAAAAACTTTATAAACAATAAAAATTTCAAATTTGAATTCCCCGAAAAAGAGCGGCTAACCCGATCTCTTAAAGATTTAATTATAACAGAAAAAGTTTCTGATAAATTTTATTATGGAGAAGACAAGTATATGTACAGCAAACTCAAAGAAGCAGTTGTAGACAAAAACCGAATATATCAATTTAGAAGACAATACGTTAGAGAAAACAAAGCCGGCTTATGCCCTACTCTTACGGCCAACATGGGAACCGGCGGACATAACGTTCCGATCATTACAACCGATTTTGGTTTTAGAAAACTTACTCCAAGAGAATGTTTCAGACTTCAGGGTTTTCCTGATGACTATAAACTGCCTCCAATTTCAAATTCGAGTTTATACAAACAAGCAGGAAATTCGGTCAGCATGCCAGTAATCCAAAGATTGGCAGAGGAAATTTTTAAAGTGATTAAAAAAGTAGAAGCGAAACAAAAGAAAAAAGAAAAAGCATAAATTTCAATTGCTCTTTTGTTCTGTTTTGGTTTTTGAAAGTTCAATTTCTTCCTGAATTTTCAAAATACAAAGATCCAATTGTTTCTGAACTTCTTTACTCCAAAACCGAATCACTTTCCATTTTTTAGAAATCAAATACGTATTGACTTCTATATCACGTTTCATATTGCGTTCGATTTTCGGAATCCAGTATTCGCGATTTGATTTGATTCTTAATTGCTGCGTTTCCCAATCCTTACCATGAAAAAATTCACTGTCGATAAAAATGGCTATTTTATATTTTGCAAAAGTCAAATCAGGTTTGCCAAATACTTTTTTATTGTTTTTTCGATACCGATAACCCAATTCCCACAACGCCTTTGCAAGTTTTACCTCCTGCGTAGTTGCCGTGCTTTTTATGGCCTGCATGTTTTTTCTCCGTTGTTCGGGAGTTAAATTATCCATCTTCTTGAAATTAAAATCGGTCTTTGAAACATAAAGTTACTTTATTTTCTTCTGAAGAAGAATTAAATCGAAAACAAAAAAGCCTTTACATTTCTGTAAAGGCTTTCTATTCTAAAGAAGTGGTCCCACCTGGGCTCGAACCAGGGACCACCTGATTATGAGTCAGGTGCTCTAACCAGCTGAGCTATAGGACCGGTTTAGAGGATGCAATATTACTACTATTTTTCGTTCACTCCAAATATTTTAAGACATGATTTGCATTTAATTTCAATTCAAAGTCCCAGTTTTAAAAACAAGATTGATTTTCAATACCTTATTTAAAATCAAAAACTGATATTTTTTATTTTATTTCCTGACAAAGCTCAACTAAAACGCCATTTGTATTCTTCGGATGCAGAAAAACTACCAGTTTATTGTCGGCGCCTTTCTTCGGAGTTTCGTTTATCAATACAAAGCCTTCATTTTTCAGGCGGGAAATCTCGGCATGAATATCTTCAACATCAAAAGCGATATGATGAATTCCTTCTCCTTTTTTCTCTAAAAACTTTGCAATAGGACTTTCCGGATTTGTCGCCGTCAAAAGTTCAATTTTATTCGTTCCGGTCTGAAAAAAAGAAGTCAAGACACCTTCACTTTCTACCGTTTCTTCTTTATAAGACGGAACTCCCAATAATTTTTCAAACAATTCATTGGCATCGTTCATGTTTTTTACCGCAATTCCGATATGTTCTATTTTATTAACCATGGTTTATTTTGATTGATTAACATAAGTATTAAAGTAACCGCACTCAGCAATTACATCCTGATAATATTTTGTATCCGAATATTCTTTTTGCAATGTTTTAAAGCCGTTCCATGCGATAAAATTAATTTTATCATCTTCAACAGCCCACCAATTTCGAACATTATTGTATTTGTTATTATAGTATTCGTTTCGTTCGCATTTCGAAATCAAATAAACACATTTTGCTTTTTGTTCTTTTGTTGCGGCGGCCTGCAATGCTTTTTGATAATACGATTTCGAAACATCACAATTCGTAATCATCTTTTTCATCGCGTCTCTAAAAGAATACGGACTTGAGCCGTAACCCACAATATTTATTTCGTAGAAAGTTCTTCCGTTTCCAAAATGAGAAATATTATAAAAGGCATTTCCTAAAAGCAGGCTGTTTGTATACACATCTTCCTTATTGGCCAGTTTATCCTGCATCTCTTTTATGGTATTCAGGAAATCAATAAAGGTGTATTTTTTCTTTTGATATGCAGCATGATCACAATCGTGGCAGTCTTTTATACTTCCGTTAAACGGATTTCCCAAAAACTTATAATATTGAACAGAATCGGTTTGCTGCATAAAGGCGATCGCTTCAGGAATTTTATTTTTAAAAGTTGACTGAACAGCCTGGAAATTATTAATATCTTTTAATTTTAAATTATAAATTCCCGCACCGGTATTTTCGATTTCGGTTTTATTTGTCTTAGCCAAAAATGATTTCATATCTAACAAATCCTTTTCATTGTCATAAAATGAATTTCCATCATTCCAGTAACCGTAAGGAGATTGGCTAAACAATTCAGCCATAACTCTATTGCCTTGTGCTTTATAAAGTGCCGATAAATAATTCTGGCTCCATTGTGCGGCATTTTGGTAACGAAACTCTCGTCCTTTGTATGTTTTTGGAAGCTCCTGATAAAGCCAGTTTAAATCGGCCAGAATGGTTTTCTCATTTTTATCTGTCAATTTATCGATTTTGCTCAGATTATTCACAAAACGAAGTAAACGAAGCTGCATTCCTGCCAGTTCTGTTTTAGGAAGCGTTTTTGCTGCTTTGTCAAAACTTTTGTCAGCATTTGTATAATCTCCTTTTAGCGTTTGCAGATAACCCTGTGACAAATCCCATAAATAGGGTCTTGCAGTGTTTCCTGCAGCAGCAATTTTTGCCACTAAATCTAAAGCTGATTTATCAACCTTAACCTGATTTTCTGCTTTATTTTCGGCAACGCTTTGAACTTTCATTGGCTGGTTTTCTCCAGCATTTTGCTGAAACGAATTATTAATGGCCTGTTCCTGTTTATTTACCAATCTGGTTGCCAGATAATTTAAATGTTCACTTTTTGGATCTAATTCATAAATTTTTTCAATGGCTTGTTTTTCATCTTTATAATAGCCGTGAATTGCCCAAAGTGCCGCTTTTTCGTTGTTATTTTTAGCCATTGCAAGTGCTTTTGTCCAGTCAGATTCATTTTTTGGACTAAAACTATAAGCCGTCACAACGCGTAGTTCAGGACATTTATCAAAAACCTGAGCGTACAAATAATTTGAAACTGCATATTTTTTCTGCTTATAATTGATTCCGGCCACATACGAAAGCGCGCGGTAATACAATACATTTTTAGGAACCGAACTTTCTGTTTTATTAAAAAACTCAATTGCTTTCTTTTTGTCATCGCTGTAAAAACGAGCTTTCATGGTTAAAAACCAATATCGGTTCTTTAAAAAAGGATCTGAAATTGTATTGTAAACATTTTCAATTGACTGAATCATTTTTGCATCGTCAAAAGTTTTAACCGGAACCGGATCGTAACTCCAGTAATCTTCTCCAATTGAAACCGTTTCGATTTTTTGTGCCAAATACAAAAATTCAACAAAGCTTTTTACTTTTTCATCTTTCAGAGGCATCTTTTTTCCCCATTTTAAAGAAGTCGAATTCTCTTTTTTATTTTTATAATAAACGTGAAGATTGGTAATTTCTTCTTTATTTTTAATGGTACTTTTTTCATCAGAATAATACCTCGGCTTTTCATCACCAATCAAAAAGTAATTTACAGTTGTTGTGTCTGCTTTCCCTTTCAGATAAGTTCCCCAATCTGATTTTATATTTTCGTTGAAACGAGAATTGTGCTGGGTATCAAATCCAATTCCGTAGAAAATATCTCCCGACAAAAACAACGGAGAATAGGATTTATCTGCAAATGTTTCGGGCGTAAAATTTGAATTGTACTGAAAAAGATCCCAATCGTCGCCTCCTGCACAGGCATAAATAATTCCGTAAGCAGAAAGTACAACAACACTAGAAACAAGAAATAACCTGCTCAAAAATATTTTTTTCATAATTGTTTAAATTGAATTCGTCTAAATCGTAAAATATAATTTCTTTTGGAGTCTGCGCTGAATATTCGCTTAAATCCTCCGCCATTTCCTTTAAATTTTCAGAAGAAATTGTCTCTGTTTTCAGCAGATCATTTTCTTCATAATAAACACCGTTTTTATAATTAGATTGTTTCACCCTGAAAAATATCGGGCTTATCTGTTCAAAATTTTTATCTTTTTTAAGTTCGCTGAAATTTAATTTAGAACGAAGTCCCAGCACTTTTTGATTTCTGATATGAATTGCCCACGAATAAATTGGTAAGGCATAATCCAGATGAAGCGGATATTTCTTTAAACTTTCAAGATATTTCTCTGAGATTTTTTTGTCGTAAATTGAATTCAGAGAATCTGCAGCAATAGTTCCCATATTATAAAACATTAAAATGCCATGATCAACATTTGGGATTTTTGTCTTTTTAAAATATTTTACCTGATGAAGTCTAATTGTTGCTGAAAGTTTTTTTTGCGAAAGTTTCTTAAACTGCTCAATAAATTTAAGATAATGATCTTTGCTTTTTAATGTCCAGTCGCAGTCGATTTGAATTTCTGAACAAACTATTTTATTTTTTTTATTGATTTCGTCAATTAAATGAATGGTCTTTTGCGCCAGATCTTCAATATCAGGATTTTGTTCCAGCATTACTCTGTTCTGGATAAAAACCACAGGAACAATTTCAAATTGCTGCATGTTTTCCTGAAAATGAATTGGACTGATTGGAATTGGGAGTTTTGTTTCCGGATGAAGTCCAATGTCAAAATAACGAACATACAGTTTACGGACATTATTTTGTTCTAAAACTTCTTTTTCAGTTTCAGAAAATTTCAAATTGGTTTTCCAATAATAAAAAGAAATTATTGGCTGTTCTTTTTTGCTGCAGGACAGCAGAGAAAGAAATAACAAAACCCAAAAAAATCTTTTAATCAAAACAAAGTGCTATTATATTTACCCCAAAAGTAAGAAATTATATCTACTTATAGTTTTTTTGATTCTTAAAAAATTAAAAAAAGACAAAAATTTCAAATCCTAATAAATGCCCAAAAAATTTCAATTAAAGCAAATATAATTGTTATTTTGTGCAATCAAATTTAAAAACCGCTATGTTTAAAAGCAAACTCAAATACGTTTCATTTTTACTTGTATTATTAATGATGAGCTGCGCCAAAAGAGGCAGCATAACCGGCGGATTAAAAGACACTTTGGCACCGGTTTTAGTGTCGAGTGCTCCTAAAAATTACAACACCAATTTTAAAGGAAATAAAATTACATTGGTTTTTGATGAGTATGTAAAATTAAAAAACCTCAACAAACAGCTTATTATTTCACCTCCAATGAAAAATGAGCCTTTAATTTCGCCAACCGGAGTCAGCAAGTTTTTAAATATAGAAATCAAAGACACTTTACAGCCCAATACGACTTACAGTTTTAATTTTGGAGAAAGCATTGCAGACAATAATGAAGGAAATGCGATCAATCAATTTAAATATGTTTTTTCGACCGGTCCTTATATTGATTCGCTTACACTTGGCGGCTCTATAAAAGATGCTTACGAAAAGAAAGTAGACAACTTTGTATCGGTAATGTTATATGAAGCAAATGACAAATACAAAGATTCTGTTATTTATAAAGAATTTCCACGATATGTAACCAACACTTTGGACAGCTTACGAACTTTTAAATTTGAGAATTTAAAGGCCGGAAAATATCTTTTAATTGCCTTAAAAGACAAGTCAAACAATAATAAATTTAATCCGAAAGATGATAAAATAGGTTTTATAAAACACTTTATCACGGTGCCAAATGACACACTTTTTGAATTGAATTTATTTAAAGAAGTGCTTCCGCTAAAAGCTGTAAAACCAATTCAGGCTTCAGGTAACAGAATATTGCTTCCTTATGAAGGAAAACAGAATTTTAAAATCAACAAACCGGCAATTGTACTTAAAAATAACGGAGAAACACTCCAGACAATTGTAACGCAGTTTCCTAAAAAAGATTCCCTGCAGGTTTGGTATAAACCATTAAAAGTCGATTCGTTGCAACTGGAAATAAGCCGGGATACTTATAAGAAGAGATTCAATATAAGGATTAAAGACCAGAAAAAAGACACTTTGAGTATTAGAGCGGTTCAAAATGGCATTATTAATTTTAGGGAAAGATTTACTTTAGAAACAGAAACGCCTTTGGTTAAATTTGATAAAACAAAAATCAGATTGGTCAATAAAGATTCTGCAGCTGTTGATTTTACAACAGAATACGATGAGTTTCATCAGAAATTGTATCTTGATTTCAAAAAAGAACCTTTGGAAAAATACAATTTTACATTTTTCCCGGGCGCGCTAACTGATTTCTATGAAAAAACAAACGATACTTTATCGTATAAACTAACCACAAAAGAAGCCGCCGATTATGGAAATCTGGTTTTGAATCTGAAAAACGTAAAACGCTTTCCGATCATTGTTGAAATAACAAATAAAAAAGGCGATGAAGTATTAGCCAGTGAATATTCTGAAGGAAATACCAAAATTGAATTCAATTTATTGGCACCCACTCAATTTACAGTAAGAATTATTTACGACGATAATAAAAATAAAATGTATGATGCCGGAAGTTTTATGGACAAAAGGTATGCCGAGGAAGTTTTTTATTATCAGCAGGAAATTGATGTTCGAAGCAATTGGGATGTTGATCAAAACATAGATTTAAGCGTTCCTTACAGCCCTGAAATAGAGAAAAAAGAAGACGAGAAAAAGAAGAAGAAAGAAGAAAAACAGCGAAAAGCTTTTTAAATTTTAATTTCAAAAATATCTTTATCGCTTAGAAAATCAAGTTTTTTTCTGGTTTCAAGCATTTCATTTTTATCCAAATCAACCACAAAAACACCATCTGTTTCTTGTGGTTGTAAAATATAATTTCCCAAGAAATCAACAACCTGCGAATGTCCGGTATGTTCGTAGTTGTTGGCGTCCAGTCCAATTCTGTTTACGCCCGCCACATAACTTAAATTTTCAATTGCGCGCGCTTTTAGTAAAGCGTCCCACGCGTTAGTGCGTACTTTTGGCCAATTGGCAACATATAGAAGTAAATCGTAATTTTCGACATTTCGTACAAAAACGGGAAATCGTAAATCATAACAAACCTGAAGACAAATCTTCCAGCCCAGATAATCAACAATTACTTTTTGAGTTCCGGCAGTGTAGAATTTATCTTCGCCCGCCAATGTAAATAAATGACGCTTGTCATAATACTGAACTTCTCCCGAAGGAAAAACAAAAAACATTCTATTATAATAGTTTTCCTTTTCAGTAATAACCACACTTCCTGTAACGGCACTGTTTTTTTGTTCGGCAACAGTTTTCATCCACAACAAAGTTTCACCTTCCATAGTTTCTGCAACAGCAGCCGGATTCATTGTAAAACCGGTCGAAAACATTTCCGGCAAAACGATCAGATTAACCTGTTGATCGAGCTGATTTATTTTCGATTCGAAGTTTTTTCTGTTTGCCGAAACATCTTCCCAAATGAGTTCTGATTGAATTAATGCGATTTTCATTTTTCAAAAATACGAATTTTAAGATTAAAATAGATTTTCGTAAAAAAAGCATATTCTGCAAAATTTTTTCAAAATGCCTTTTAAAATCAACTGTTTTTTAAGATTATAAAAATACTTCCACAAAACTTATTGCAAAAAAAATGCAGTTATTGCAAAAAAAATGCAAAAGTGAAAAATAAATATCTATATTTGATTTGCCAATAAAAAACCAAAAAAAACATGAAAACCAAACTATTATGAAAACAAAGCTTATTTCATTAGTGTTTATTGGAGGAATCATCTTCTCCACAAGCGCCAAAGAGACTGCAATAAAAAAGCATCTTTTTGAACAACAAAGCAATCAGATTGAAATTTCGGGCCAAATATTGGGTCAGGATGACGGAATGCCAATTGCCGGAGCTTCTATTTATGCCGAAAGCAATAATAAAATAGCAGCAGTATCTGATGAAAATGGAAAATTTAAATTAAAAGTTCCGGAAAACGAAGTTCATATTATTGTAAGTTATATGGGCTACGAAACTTTATCTTTTGCCCTGCTCAAAACTTCAGATTTAGTTATAAGATTAAAACCTGCAGAAAATGTTTTGGAACAAGTTTTAGTTACCGCACTTGGAGTTAAAAAAAGTACTAAAGCAGTAGCATATGCAGTAACCGAACTTAAAGGGACTGAATTTACAAAAGCAAAAGAAACGAATATTGCTAATGCCTTGGTTGGAAAAATTGCCGGTGTAAATGTAAGCAGCACGGCAACCGGAGCAAATGGTTCTACCAGAGTTATTATTCGCGGAAACGGATCTTTAAACGGAAACAACCAGCCTATGTATGTAGTCAACGATTTACCAATTGACAATACACAGCTTAATTTACCGGGAATTGGAAACGGTGCAGGATCAACAAGAATAAATGTTGACCGTGGCGACGGAACTTCTGTAATTAATGCCGACGATATTAAAACCATTACAGTTTTAAAAGGAGGAACAGCAGCTGCACTTTACGGAGCAAATGCTGCAAACGGGGTTATTTTAATTCAGACAAAAAGAGGTTCTGCCCAAAAAGGCATTGGAGTTGAATATAATTCTTCCTTTACATTTGAAACCCCTTCTATTATTCCGGACTGGCAGTATGAATATGGTTCCGGAGCAAATGGAAAAAAATCAACTACACAGGCAGAAGCTGTTGCTGCAGGCCGCTGGTCATGGGGTGCCAAAATTGACGGAAGTAACGTAGTGCAGTTTGACGGTGTTGCAAGACCATATGTTGCGCAAAAAAATAATATTAAAAATTTCTACGAAACGGGAACAACTTTTATTAACTCTCTGGCTTTATCAGGAGGAAATGAAAAAGCTACAGGTCGTCTTTCGTTCTCGAATATGGATAATGAAAGCGTTGTTCCTAATTCCGGTTTCAACAGAAAAAGCATCAATGTGGCGAGTAATCTTAACCTGACCAATTGGTTAAAATTTGATGTCGTAGCACAATACAATCTGGAAAAATCAAATAACAGAGTCACGGTTTCTGATGCCGAGGCAAACCCAAACTGGGGAACTTACATGATTGGAAATACTGTTGACATTAGAAATCTTGCCCCGGGTTATGATGAAAACGGAGTTGAAGAAGCGTGGAACCCTGTTGCTGTTGCTACAAATCCATATTTTGTTGTCAATAAAATTAAAAACAGCGATACTAAAAATCGTTTTATCGGAATGCTGAATGTCAAAGTAAATTTCACTCCGGAATTATTCCTTCAGGGTAGAATTGGACAAGATTACACCGATTATGATTTCTTCGGATACATTCCAAAAACAACTTTAAACAATCCGGTTGGATATGCGCAGGGTTCAAAAATGAAATTATCAAACATAAATTCCGAAGCTATTCTTAATTATTCAAAGAAAAACATCTATAATGATTTCTCTTTAAATGCTTTAGTTGGAGTAAACTCCCGTACTACTTTGAGAGATGAAACAAGAGTCGAAGGTTCTAACTTTGTATTGGATAATTTTTATGCTTTAAGCAATTTGTCTACTCTGACATATAGTTATCCTTACGGAAAAACAAAAACAAATTCTGTTTACGGTGCCGCCGATTTCGATTATAAAAATATTGTATTCCTGAATTTAACCGGACGTCAGGATTGGTTTTCTACTCTTTCAAAAGAAAACAATACCGTGTTTTATCCTTCTGTTGGAACAAGTATAATTCTTTCAGACATTTTTACAATGCCGGAATTTGTTTCGTTTGCCAAACTAAGAAGTTCATGGGCACAAGTTGGAGGAGCAACACCGGATCCTTATGCGCTAAACCAATCATACTCCATGATTCAGGGCGGACACAACGGACAGCAGGTACAAGGACCAACAAGTTCACGAGTTCCAAATGCTACTTTAAGTCCGTTGACTTCCACAACATTTGAAGTGGGAACCGATTTAGGATTTTTTAACAATCGCCTGAATCTTGATTTTGCGTGGTACAACCGCGCTACTACAAATGATATTGTTGAAACTACTATTTCGACTGCTTCAGGAGCTAATACGGCTTTGTTGAATTTAGGAAAAATGAGAAACAAAGGAGTTGAATTTTTATTAAGTGGAAAAATCATTAATTCTGGCAACTTCTCCTGGGATGCCAGTTTAAACGGATCTTATAATGAAAACAAAGTAGAAGCACTTACAGATCAGCTAAATTCTATTACAATGGCAACCTCTGTAAACGGCTACGTAACAATAACCAGTGATGTTGGACGTCCTTACAGTATTATAAAAGGGTATAAACCACGAAAAGATGCCAATGGAAACACCGTTTATAATGTAAGCGGCGGATCTGCCACTATTGCACAGGGACCTCTTCAGGAATTAGGTCAGGGCGTTCATCCCTGGTCAGCAGGAATTAGCAATGAATTCAAATATAAAAACATTTCATTGAGTTTCCTGATCGATGGTAAATTTGGAGGAAGTTTATACTCCGGAACCAATTTATACGGAACTCGTATGGGATTGACCAAATTAACGCTTGAAGGCCGTGAAACCGGTTTGCCTATTAAAGGTGTAGACACAAACGGAAATCCGGTTGATATGGTTATTGCTCCGGAAAACCTAAGAACATACTACGATGGTTTAAGAAACATTTCATCTGAATTTGTTTATGATGCGAGTTTTATCAAATTAAGACAAATTATTTTAGGTTACGATTTACCTCTCGAGAAAATAAAAGGATTATCAAAACTTCAGGGCGCTTCGGTTTCATTTGTGGCAAGAAACTTATTCATTCTTTATAAGAAAACACCAAACGTAGATCCGGAATCAGTATTTAGTGCCGGAAATGCACAAGGTGTAGAACAATTTGGAGTACCAAAAACCAGAAGTTTTGGTCTAAACTTAAATGTCAAATTTTAAGCTTGCTTTATTTCTAATTTTTAAATTAAAAGACATGAAAAAGATAACCCTTTTATATATTACAGGTGTACTTTTAGGAAGTATGACATCCTGTACCGATGGTTTTGAAGAAATTAATACAAATCCAAACGTGGTTGAAAAACCAACAGCAAATTATATTTTCAGTAAAGCACAACTTGACGGACTAAACAATAATTATTTTTTCACTAATATACTGGAATGCGGAGGATTAGTGCAGCATTATGCAACATACAAAGAAGCTTCTGGCGTGGGAGATAAATATTTAAGCAACGAAGTTTATTTTTCTGCTTATTTCAATCAGGCTTATCCAACAGCTTTAAACGAAACTGAAATTGTAATTAATGAAGTAAAAAACAATCCAAACGACAGCAACAAACTGAATATTGCCAGAATCTGGAAAGCTTATTTATACCACAGGATTACAGATCTATATGGAGATATTCCTTATTCTGAAGCCGCAAAAGCAAACAGTACGCAAATCTTTCTTCCAAAATACGATACTCAGGAATTTATTTATAAAGATTTATTAAAAGAGCTGGAAGAAGCGGCAGCGGCATTAGACCCTGCAAAACCAAGTTTTGGCAAATCTGATTTTATTTATGACGGAGATGTAGCAAAATGGAAAAAGTTCTCTTATTCTTTAATGCTTCGTTTAGGATTAAGATTGACAAAAGTAGATCCTGCACTGGCACAAACATGGGTTACAAAAGCCATTGCCGGGGGTGTAATCCTGAATACTGCAGATAATGCTATCATGAAATACACAGATGGGCCAAATGATTTTAACAGAAATCCGGTTAGTCTGGATTCGAGAAGACAGGATTTTACAGCAGGTTCTTACGGAACAAAAAATGTGGAAGGCGGAAAATTAGCCAAAACATTTATCGATTTATTAAAATCAACTGCAGATCCAAGAATAAGCGTTTATGCAGGAGTTTGGCAGGGAACTGTTCAAAACACTTCACCTGCTGTTCAGAAAGGTTTTCCTAACGGAACAAAAATTGCCCCAACGCCGACAGAACAAGCTGCGTATTCTGAGCCTAACCAAAGTACGGTTTTCAGATATGATGCGCCGCTTGTATTGATCAGCAATGCTGAAACGAATTTATATTTAGCCGAAGCCGCTGCGAGAGGATGGTATGCTGCATCAGATAAAGATTTATATGAAAAAGGTGTTCAGGCTTCTTTCTTAAATATGGGAATCTATGGCGCGGCTTATACTATTCCGGATGCAGCACCGTATTTAACAGCGAATCCCTATAACGCAGCAGGATCTTTTGAAGCCAAAATGAATCAGATCCATACCCAAATTTATATCGCTTTATTTGTTGACGAACAGGAAGTTTATGCCAACTGGCGAAGAACAGGTTATCCCGTTTTAATTCCGGTAAATTTTCCGGGCAACGTTACAAATGGCACAATACCAAGACGTTTCAAATATCCAACCAGTGAATATTCAGTGAATTCAACTAACTTAGCAGAAGCAGTTAAACGTCAGGGCGAAGACGTTTTTACAACAAAAATCTGGTGGGATAAATAAACGAATCAAGAATTGAAATGTGCCTTTAGGCACTTAATATCGGTAGAAAATTAGTTTCAAATCCATTGGCGTGCCGTAGGTACGCAACAAAACAACAACAATTGTGTACCTACGGCACGCTCTAGATATTCTAATTCCTGTTTCTACCGATATTAAGTGCCTAACGGCACAAATTGAAGAGTTTTAATCCTTAGCTAGGGATAAAAATAATATTATACAAAAAGATAAATGAGCATTTTAATTCTTACGGCATGCATTGCATTTTTAATCATACAAATTGCTTGGCTTAAAATCAATCCGTTTATTGCCTTTATCATAACAGCTTTATTAGCAGGTCTGTTTTTAGGCCTGCCTATAAGCACTTTGTCGCAAACTGTTCAAAAGGGTTTGGGCGAAATGTTAGGGTCTGTTACGCTGATTATTGTTTTTGGAACCTGTATTGGTAAACTTACCGTTTCATCAGGTGCTGCCAATGTTATTGCCAAAACAGTTATGGGATGGACGGGCAGAAAATATGTACGTCTTGGGTTAATGATTACCGGATTTATTGTTGGGATACCTCTATTTTATAGTGTTGGATTTGTTTTGTTAGTACCTCTAATCTTTTCAGTAGCCCATCAATTTAAACTATCAAAAGTATATCTGGGAATTCCAATGCTGGCGTCGCTTTCAGTAGCACACGGTTTTTTGCCTCCACATCCGTCTCCTATGGCTTTAAGCAGTATTTTAAATTCTGATATTGGACTGGTTTTAGTTTACGGAATTATAATTGCTGTTCCAACCATATTTATTGCAGGTTTGCTATTTTCTAATTTGCTTAAAAACATTAAAACCGAATCAGACCATGAGATTTTAAATGTCGAAGAAGTTGTAACCGAAGGCAGACTTCCCGGTTTTGGCTTGAGTTTATTCTCCGCTTTATTTCCGGTTTTTGGCCTAACCATTACTTCATTACTTCCTTTAATTTCGAACAATGAAACTCTGATTGATATTTGCAAAACAATTGGAGAACCAAGTATGATTATGCTCATTTCTTTACTTCTCTGTACCTACACGTTAGGAATCAGAATGAACCGAAGTATTACTTCTGTTATGGACGATTATGCCATTGCGATAAAAGATGTCGCTTTGATTGTGTTAATCGTAGGCGGCGCCGGAAGCCTGAAAGAAGTTATGATTGTAAGCGGTGTAAATGAAACTATTGTAGCAGCTTTAACTCAAATAAACATTCATCCTTATTTATTGGCGTGGATAATGGCGGCGATTATTCGCATTTGTGTTGGTTCTGCAACAGCAGCCGGATTAATGACTGCCAGTGTTTTATTACCTTTGTTACAAACTACCGACCTCGACCCCAACCTATTAGTACTTTCTGTTGGCGCCGGAAGCTTAATGTGTTCACATGTAAACGATCCAAGTTTTTGGATGTTTAAAGAATATTTTAACATCAGTCTCAAAGACACATTCAAATCATGGACCGTTATGGAATCATTAGTATCTGTTCTGGGAATTGTTTTCGTTTTTATTTTAAACTCAATTATACATTAATATCATGAATTTACTGCCTCAGGAAAAATTCGAAGCTCTTGGCTTATCGTTACCGCCTGCACCTCAGCCTCTGGGCATATATAAACCTTATTTAGTCGACGGAAAATATTTATATCTTTCTGGTCACGGTCCTGTTCGCGACGATAAATCTTTAATCATTGGACGTATTGGAGATGATATGGATATCGAAGAAGGCAAATTGGCCGCAAGACAAGTTGGCCTGACCATGCTTTCTACCATTGTAACCAATTTTGAAAGCCTGAACAAAGTAAAAAGAGTTATAAAAGTACTTGGAATGGTAAATTGCAATGGCGATTTTTTAAGACACCCCTACGTAATAAACGGCTGTAGTGAATTGTTTGCAGAAGTTTGGGGACAGGAAAACGGAATTGGCGTAAGAAGCGCAGTAGGAATGGGTTCTTTACCGGATAATATTCCTGTTGAGGTCGAAGCTATTTTCGAATTATGGTAATAAAAATATAGGCCGCAGAAAATAAAGATTAAAGAGCAATCTGAATTGGTTAAGGAAAATAATTTAATCCGAAAGTCTGTGGCTGATTTTTAAATTATAGGCCGCAGATTTCACAGATTAAAATGATTTTTTTTTGATTACGCTTAAATCTTTTGCCACGAATTGCACTAATTTCTCGAATTATTTAAGCGCAATGATTTGTGTTAATTCGTGCAATTCGTGGCAAAAAAATCTTTTTAATCTGTGAAATCTGTGGCAAAAAAATAAAACAACATGAATACAAATACCTCACAAACACGAATAGCGACATTTGGAGAATTATTACTCCGGATGAATGCTGCCAATGGAAACCGGTTTACGCAGACAGATGAAATAAAAGTTCATGTAGGCGGTGCCGAAGCCAATGTTTGTGTTTTACTTTCTCAATTAGGGATTCAAACCGATTATATCAGCCGATTGCCTCAAAATGATTTAGCCCAGCTGGCTTTAAACGAGCTTCAGAAATACAAAGTAAATACTTCAAAGTGTGTTTACGGCGGAGAACGCTTAGGTTTATATTTTGTTGAAGCAGGAAATCAAATAAGGCAGTCGCAGGTTATTTACGATCGCAGTAATTCTTCATTTGCAACGATTCAAAAAGATCAGATTAACTGGGACGAGGCCTTAAAAGATGTTACCCATTTTCATTGGTCAGGAATAAGTCCGGGAGTTTCAGATCAGGCTGGTTTGGCTTGTAAAGAAGCCATTTTAACCGCGCATAAAAAAGGCCTTTCCATTTCATCTGATTTTAATTACCGTTCCAAATTATGGCAGTACGGCAAACATCCGTCTGAAATAATGCCGGATTTATTGCAATACAGCACTATAACTGTTGCCGATTTAGATGCCGTCGAAATTTATTTCGGAATTAAAACCGACAGCTCAGCATCTGATTCAGATCGTTTTCAAAAAACATTTGAATTGTTAAAACAAAAAATGCCTTTCCTGAAAACACTTGCCATGAGTTTTAGAAAATCAGATGGTCCGGCGCATTTATACAAAGGATTATTAATACATGAAAATAATTTTTACCAGACACAAGAACATAAAATACATGTTGTAACAGACCAGATTGGTTCCGGTGATGCCTTCAATGCAGGATTATTATACGGGCTATCCAATAAATTAACACCTCAGGAATGTATCGAATGGGCAACAGCATGCGGTGTTATCAAACAAAGTATTCATGGGGATTTTGCTATAACAAGTCCCGATGAAATAAGCCATTTTATTAAAAACGGTTCAAGTAACAGAATTAACAGATAAAGAATATGTACAGCATTTTAAAAACGCAGGGAGTACTTCCGCTGGTGACTCAAATCAAAATAGAAACAGCCCAAATCATATTGCAGTCAGCGGCTGATGCCGGCATAAAAATTATAGAGTTTGCCGCTCGTGCAAATGATGCTAAAGAAGTTTTTACTCAAATGACAGCTTTTAAAAAGGCAAATAATCTAGATGTAAAAATAGCAGTTGGATCTATTTTATCTGTTGATGAAGCAGCAGTATATCATCAATTAGGAGCCGACTGTATTGTTTGTCCGCATACTGATCCGGAAATTGGTGCTTACTGTCTTAAAAATAATATTTACTGGATTCCGGGAGCCGCTACATTAAACGAAATATTACAAGCCAATAAATTAGGAGCTGAAATTGTTAAGCTTTTCCCTGCCGACAAAATTGGCGGTCCCGGATATGTAAAAGCGATAAGAGCGCCTTTTCCTGATTTGAAAATAATGCCAACCGGAGGCGTGACCCTTGAAGAAAGCAATTTAAAATCGTGGTTTAAATCTGGTGTTGTCTGTGTTGGAATTGGCTCTAATTTATTTTCGAAAGAGATACTTTTGAATTTAACTTATGAGCGATCATTAAAAGCTTTTCAAAATTTAATTGAAGTTGTCGAAAAAACAAGAAACTAAGTTATGGAAGAAAACTGGTGGAAAATTAAATCTGATATCTTAATCGATACGCCTTTTTTAGCTGTTTACGAAGATCGGATACGGTTTAATCTCGAACGTCTTATCGGGTCAGTAAATGGTGATACTCAAAAGTTAAGACCTCATATTAAAACCCATAAAATTGGCGAAATCCTGGAGTTGTTTAAAATTTACAACATCAAGAAAATAAAA
Organism: Flavobacterium sp. Root901; assembly: GCF_001429765.1. Lineage (GTDB taxonomy): Bacteria > Bacteroidota > Bacteroidia > Flavobacteriales > Flavobacteriaceae > Flavobacterium. The sequence goes on along the minus strand of NZ_LMJB01000005.1, from coordinate 1,121,507 downwards.
TGCGCTACAATTGCCGAAGCCGAACTTGCCGCAATTCATGAAGTTCCGGATGTTCTGCTCGCCTATCAGCCAGTTGGAATTAAAAAAGAAAGATGGATTTTGTTGATTCAGAAATATCCAAATATTCACTTTTCGACTATTGTTGACAATCTTGATTCGGCGAAAGCCTTAAATGAAATTGGAAAAGAAAACAATTTAAAACTGAATATTTATCTGGATTTAAATACCGGAATGAACAGGACCGGATTTTCGATTTTGGAAGACTGGACCACTTTGGCAGATAAAATCATGAAGTTAAAAAATCTTCATTTTGCGGGAATCCATATTTACGACGGCCATTTGAAAGGAAGTGCTGAAGAAAGAACGGCAAATGCCTCAGAAGCATTTTTTAAAATAAAAGATAAAACAGGAATTCTTAACCAAAAACTGGGTTACGAATTAAAAATTGTTGCCGGAGGTTCTAATACATTTCCGTTTTATGCCTCGCAGGAAAATGTAGAATGCAGTCCCGGAACTTTTGTTTTTTGGGATTCAAATTACCAGATTCACTTACCCGAACAAAAATTCAAACCGGCTTTGGTTATTGTTGGAACCATAATTTCAAAACCAACAAATTCAACTCTTTGTATTGATATTGGATACAAAGCTGTTTCTTCTGAAAATCCAATTGATAAAAGATTAGTGATTTTAAATGACGCCAGTCTGATTCCAACAGCACATTCGGAAGAACATCTGATTTTAGAAAATAAAGGAAAAAACACATATACTATTGGCGATACTATTTATGCACTTCCTTATCACGTCTGTCCCACCTGCGCTTTGTATGACAGTGTTCAGGTTATCAATAAAGGACATCAAATTTGTGATGAATGGAAAGTTGCCGCCAGAAACAGAGAAATTAATATATAAATTTAAGTCAAAAATATGTTTATAATAGACGCCCATTTAGATCTGAGCATGAATGCAATGGAATGGAACCGTGATTTAAGAAATGATGTTCCTACGCTGCGAAGTTTAGAAAAAGGAATGACCGACAAACCGGATCGTGAGCGCGCAACGGTTTCATTTCCTGATTTACGACGCGGCAATATCGGAATTGTCGTAGCAACTCAAATCGCAAGGTTTGTAAAACCCGACAGTTTAATTCCGGGCTGGAATTCTCCAGAGCAGGCCTGGGCGCAAACACAGGGACAGCTTGCGTGGTACAAAGCCATGGAAGAAGCGGGAGAAATTACGCAGATTACAGATAAAAAATCACTTTTAAAACAAATTGATTTATGGAACGACGGAACGCCAAACGATAAAAAACCAATTGGCTATATTCTGAGTTTAGAAGGCGCTGATTCTATTATTGATATTTCATATCTGGAAAAAGCATACAACTACGGATTACGAGCAATTGGCCCGGCACATTATGGTCCCGGACGCTACGCAAACGGAACAGACGCAACAGGAAAAATGAATCAAAACGGAATTGATTTATTAAAGGAAATGGAACGTTTAAATATTATTTTGGATGCTACGCATTTATGCGACGATGCTTTTTGGCAGGCTTTAGATCATTATAATGGCCCAGTTTGGGCAAGTCATAACAATTGCAGAGCTTTGGTTGACCATAACCGTCAATACAGCGATGAAATGATACTGGCTTTAATTTCAAAGGGGGCTGTTATTGGAGGTGCTTTAGATGCCTGGATGCTGGTTCCGAATTGGGAAAGAGGAGTTTCTACGCCGCAGGAAACAAACTGCAATTTAGAAACGGTTTTTAAACATATGGATCATATTTGCCAATTGGCCGGAAATGCTAATCATATTGGGATAGGTTCAGATCTTGACGGCGCTTTTGGAACAGAACAATCTCCCTATGATTTAAATACGATTGCCGATTTGCAAAAACTGGTTCTGATTTTTAAAAACAACGGCTACTCTGATGCAGATTTGGATAAAATCTTTCACCAGAACTGGATTAACTTTTTAATAAAAAACTGGGATTAGATAAAAACCAGACTTGGAACTGCCTTTTTATACGCTTGTAGTTTTTCGTCTGTAGGATCAACTTCCGTCACAACGTAATCCACTTCAGATAAACTGGCAATTTTCATTTTTAAAACCGTATCCAGTTTTTCAGAAATCGTAAGAATTGCTGTTTTTTCTGAAGCCTGAATCATTGCTTTTTTGACCTGAACCGTTTCCCAGTCAGAATCTGAGAAACCGCCTTCAATATCTAAAGCATTGGTTCCCAAAATTAATAAGTCCACCTTAATGTTCGCTAATTGATTGTAGACATCGCCGCTCACACACATTTGACTGTATGATGAAATGCTGCCGCCAATCATGATAATTTTGACGTTGGGTTTGTCTAAAAGTTCAACCGCAGACAAAACGGTGACGGTAAAAATAGTCAGGTTTAAGTCATTAGGAATTAAACGGATGAATTCTCGAATGGTGGTACCGCCGCCAATTAAAAGAACCATTCCGTCATGAAGCAGTCCTAAAGTTTTTTGCGCGATAATTTGTTTTGATTCGCCTGCATAAGTCTGATTAGAGGAAGAATGATGGTACGCTTTTGTCATCGCGCCGCCTTTTACTTTAATCAATAAAGATTCTGACTCAAGTTCGTTAATATCACGTCTTACAGTATCTTCTGAAACAAATAATTTAGCCGAAAGGGTTTCAAAACTTACACGAGTATGCAAGTTAATCTCTTTTAAAATAAGATTTTTACGTTCTTCTTTAGTGTAATTAACCACTTCATTATCATTATTCATGCGAATTCTTTTTTGAACAAATGTAAACAATAAATGCAATATTCTTGCGAAACAAATTATAACACAACGTAATTAAAAAGTTAATTGCACTATTTTAAAGACATTTAAACCAAAATACCTTTTGCAAAAAAAATGCAAACTATTTTACAAACCTTAAATTTGTTTAACAAACAAAAAAGTAACCATGCAAAAAAGTATATTTCTCTTTTTAATTTTCTTTTATTCTTTCGGAAATGCTCAAAGTACTTCCGGCAATATTTCTATAATTCCTGCACCAAACTCGTTTCAAACGACCGGCGACAGCATTCAGATAAACGGAAAAATTAAAGTTGCATTTGAAAAGAATAAATACAGTGCAAAAGAATTTAAAACTGCACAGATTTTTGAGTCGGCTGTAAATTCAAATACAGCAAATAAAAAAAGTAATATTGAAGTTTTGTTTATTGCCGAAAAGCCCTCTTTTTCTCCAAAAAAAGAAGCTTATAAAATCAATATTACATCTAAAAAAATTACCGTTACCGGAAGTGAAGAAGGATTATTTTATGCTGTTCAGAGTTTATTACAGCTTTTACCCAATAATCCCAAAAATCAGGAAGTAAAATTACCGTTTTTAACCATCGAAGACCAGCCCCGATACGGCTACCGCGGCCTTCATCTCGATGTGTGCCGGCATTTTTTCTCTGTTGATGTTATAAAAGATTTTATAGCACAAATGTCATATTATAAATTAAACAACTTTCACTGGCATTTAACCGATGATCAGGGCTGGCGAATTGAGATTAAAAAATATCCAAAATTAACAGAAGTCGGATCAAAAAGAGCACAGACTTTAGTGGGAAATAAATTCGAAAGATTTCCTTATTTTTTTGATGGAAATCCATACGGTGGTTTTTATACTCAGGAAGAAATTAAAGACATTGTAAAATTTGCCGAAGAGCGTTATGTCAATATTATTCCGGAAATCGAAATGCCGGGTCATGCAACTGCAGCCGTTACTGCTTATCCAGATTTATCGTGTTTTCCTGATCGAAATTATAAAGTCGCAGAATCCTGGGGCGTTTTTGAAGATATTTTTTGCGCGGGAAAAGAAGAAACCTTTACTTTTTTAGAAGATGTTTTAACCGAAGTTATAGCCTTGTTTCCGAGTAAATATATTCATATTGGAGGCGACGAATGTCCAAAGGCAAGATGGAAAGAATGCCCGAACTGCCAAAAACGAATTGCGTCTTTAGGTTTAAAAAACGAACACGAATTACAAAGCTACCTGACTACCCGAATAGAAAAATTCTTAAATGCCCATGGAAGGCAAATTTTGGGCTGGGACGAAATGCTCGAAGGCGGACTGGCACCAAATGCAGCCGTGATGTCATGGCGTGGAGAAGCCGGAGGAATAAGTGCTGCAAAACAGAAACATTTTGTAATTATGAATCTGGAACAGGTTTTGTATTTAGATTACAATCAGGGATATTCGCCTCAGGAACCTTTAACTATCGGACGATTAACAACGGTTGAAAAAATCTATAACTATAATCCAACTCCTGTCGATAGTTTAACGATTGAGGAACAAAAATATATTATGGGCGTGCAGTCGAATCTTTGGTCAGAATATTTAACAAGTCCGGCTAAATTAAATTATATGCTTTATCCGCGTTTATTTGCTTTAGCAGAAATTGCCTGGACCGAACCACAAAACAAAAACTATAATCGTTTTATTTTAAATCAGATTCCGCATCATTTAGAAAAACTGGAATCGCAAAAAAGACTTTATAAAGTTCCGACTCCTTTTGGTGCTGAAGAAACGGCTTTAATTGCATCAAAATATATTTTAGATTTAAAACCAACGATTAAAAACGGGCAGATTTTTTATACCATTGATGGCTATAATCCGGATGAAACGGCTGAACTTTATACCAAACCTGTAACGATAAATATTCCGAAAGGCGAATTCCGAATTATTAAAACGGTTCAGATAAGTCCCGGCGGAAGAAAAAGTTCCATCAATAAAATATTGGTTAGAAATCCGGAATTAAAATCGGCTTCAGCTATAAAACTGACCAAAAACGGATTAAAATTCGATTATTATACCGGAACATTCTTTCAGCAGACTCAGGATTTAGAATTGGCAAAACCAGTTAATTCAGGCATTTTCGAAGGCAAAATTAGTTCCGAAAAATGGAAAACGAAATTAGAGCGTTATATCGGTTTAAAATTCAGCGGTTATATCTTTATCCCGGAAACGACAAATTATACGATTTCGACTCTTTCAGACGACGGATCGAAGCTTTTTATAGATAATGAATTAGTTATAAATAACGACGGAATACATTGGCTTAATGAAGCTTTTGGAGCTGTTAAACTCGAAAAAGGATTTCACAAACTCAACATTAGTTATTTCGACCAGATTGGCGGCACAACTTTAAGTTGTTTTATACAGCAGGAAGGAAAAGAAAAACAAGAAATAAGTGCTACGCAGTTGTATTATGAGTAAAAAACAAAAAACGCATTCATTAATTTGAATGCGTTTCTTAATTTATTTAGAAGCTCTCATTGTTTTTATAGGTGTAATCGACATAAACCTGAGAGTAATTTTCAAAACTGATAATCAGCATTACGGCAAGTAAAATTCTTTTCATTAAAATGATTTTGTTTTTTGGGTTAGATTTTAAGTGAAAATAGGATAAAAAAAAACGCATTCAATTAATGAATGCGTTTTTCGAAATATACTAAATTGTTTTTGGATTAACCTTTTAAGCTTGCTGCTAAATATTCACGGTTCATACGCGCAATATTTTCAAGTGAAATTCCTTTTGGACATTCGATTTCACAAGCTCCTGTATTTGTACAGTTACCAAAACCTTCTAAATCCATTTGGTGAACCATGTTTAAAACACGGTCAGTAGCTTCAACTTTACCTTGTGGTAATAAAGCATATTGAGAAACTTTTGCAGAAACGAATAACATTGCCGAAGAGTTTTTACAAGTTGCCACACACGCTCCGCATCCAATACATGCTGCAGCGTCAAATGACTTATCTGCATCATCTTTAGGAATCGGAATAGTATTCGCATCGATTGTATTTCCTGAAGTATTTACAGAGATAAATCCACCAGCGTGCTGGATTCTGTCAAAAGAACTTCTGTCAACCACTAAATCTTTAATTACCGGAAAAGCTTTTGCTCTAAATGGTTCGATAAAAATGGTATCGCCATCTTTAAACATACGCATGTGTAACTGACAAGTTGTAACACCTCTGTCTGGTCCGTGTGCTTCACCGTTGATAAATAAAGAACACATTCCGCAGATACCTTCACGGCAATCGTGATCAAATGCAACTGGCTCTTCTCCTCTGTTGATTAATTGTTCGTTAAGAACGTCAAGCATTTCAAGGAAAGACATATCTGGTTCGATTCCATCGATAGGATATTCTACAATCCCTCCTTTATCTTGGGCGTTTTTCTGACGCCATATTTTTAATGTAAGTTTCATACCGTTTTAGTTTGAAAGTCATCAAGTCGAAAGTCGAAAGTCACCTGACACATTCTGCCTTTGGACTTTAAGACTTTGGACTTTCGACCAAATTCTTATTTGTAGCTTCTTTGAACTAATTTAATGTTTTCGTAATTAAGAGGTTCTTTGTGTAATACGGCATCGCTTGGTTTTCCTTTGTATTCCCAGGCTGCAACATATGCAAAGTTTTCATCATCACGAAGTGCTTCTCCTTCTTCTGTCTGGTATTCCTCACGGAAGTGACCTCCACAAGATTCGTTACGGTGTAAAGCATCTTTCGCGAACAATTCTCCTAATTCTAAGAAATCGGCAACACGAGTTGCTTTTTCCAGTTCCTGATTAAATTCGTAAGCGCTTCCAGGTACTTTTACATCTTTATAAAACTCTTCACGTAAAGCAGCAATTTCTTCGATAGCTTCAGTTAAACCTTTAGCGTTACGAGCCATACCTACCTTATCCCACATGATTTTTCCTAATTTCTTATGGAAATAATCTACAGAATGTGTTCCGTTATTATTGATAAATCTGTCGATTTGATCTTTTACGTTTTTCTCAGCTTCTACGAATTCAGGTAAATCTGTAGAAATTGGTCCCATTTTAATATCCGGAGCAAGATAATCTCCAATAGTATAAGGTAATACGAAATATCCATCAGCTAATCCCTGCATCAAAGCAGAAGCTCCAAGTCTGTTTGCTCCGTGGTCAGAGAAGTTAGATTCTCCAATTGAGAAACATCCCGGAATTGTAGTCATTAAATTATAATCAACCCACGTACCACCCATTGTATAGTGAACCGCAGGATAAATCATCATTGGTGTTACATAAGGATCTTCGTCTACAATTTTCAAGTACATCTGGAACAAGTTTCCGTATTTACTTTTAACGATTGCAGTTCCTAATTTAGTAACCAAAGCGGCATCATTAGCATCTAAACCTTTTACATAAGCTTCTTCAGTTCCGTAACGTTTGATCGCTGCTGCGAAGTCTAAGTAAACTGCTTCTCCGGTTTTGTTAACTCCAAATCCGGCATCACATCTTTCTTTAGCTGCACGAGACGCAACGTCACGAGGTACAAGGTTACCAAAAGCAGGATATCTTCTTTCTAAGAAATAATCTCTTTCTGATTCCGATAAATCTGTTGCTTTTTTCTTTCCTTCACGAATTGCCTGAGCATCTTCTAATTTGGCAGGAACCCAAATACGACCATCATTACGTAAAGATTCAGACATCAAAGTCAGTTTTGACTGATGATCTCCTGAAACCGGAATACAAGTTGGGTGAATTTGTGTGTAGCAAGGATTTGCGAAGAACGCTCCTTTTTTATGAATTTTCCAGGCTGCTGTTGCGTTTGATCCCATAGCATTTGTTGAAAGGAAAAATACGTTTCCGTATCCTCCTGAACCAATTACTACCGCGTGAGCAGAATGTCTTTCGATTTCTCCGGTAATTAAGTTACGAGCGATAATACCTCTCGCTTTTCCATCAACGATTACTAAGTCAAGCATTTCGTGACGGTTGTACATTTTAATTTTTCCACGACCAATCTGACGGTTCATTGCAGAATAAGCTCCTAACAATAATTGTTGTCCTGTTTGTCCTTGTGCATAGAATGTACGGGAAACCAAAGTTCCTCCAAAAGAACGGTTATCTAAAAGTCCGCCATATTCACGAGCCAATGGCACTCCTTGAGCCACACACTGGTCGATAATATTTGCAGAAACTTCAGCTAAACGGTGAACGTTTGCTTCACGAGCGCGGTAATCTCCTCCTTTTACAGTATCATAAAATAATCTGTAAACAGAGTCACCGTCACCTTTATAGTTTTTTGCCGCATTGATACCACCTTGTGCTGCGATTGAGTGCGCACGACGTGGAGAATCCTGAAAGCAAAATGCTTTTACGTTATATCCTAACTCTGCCAGAGTAGCCGCAGCTGAACCTCCGGCCAAACCTGTACCAACAACGATAATATCAAGATTACGTTTGTTAGCAGGGTTTACTAAATTAATATGATCTTTATAATTTGTCCATTTGTCCGCTATAGGACCATTTGGAATTTTTGAATCTAATGCCATTATAATTGATATTAATTATTGGTTGAAATGATGAAATAATGCGATAATTACGAAAGCGGCCGGAACTACAACTGCGAACCAGTATCCTACTTTTGCTAAAAATCTAGAGTATTTGTTATGCATCCCCATTGACTGAAGAGATGAACCAAACCCGTGCCATAAGTGAAAACCTAAAAGGATAAAAGACACACAGTATAAAGCCGTACGGATTGGGTCGTGAAATTTATGAACTAACTCGCCATAATATCTTGTAGCATCTGGTGCTGTTCCGGCTATGTATTTATAGCTTACTTCAGGAAACCAGAAATCATAAAAGTGCAATCCTAAGAAAGCCAAAATAACCAATCCAGAAATAATCATATTTCTAGAACTCCAAGAAGCATTTGCAGCTCCGTTGTATTTTGCGTATGCAATTGGTCTTGCTGCGCTGTTTTGAGCCGTAAGTACAAATCCCATTACGAAATGGAAAATTACTCCAAATGCCAAAATTGGCTGCATTACATACTGAATCAGCGGATTGTATCCCATAAAGTGAGAAGCTTCGTTGAAAACGTCTTCACTCAAAATAGAAATAAAATTTAAGGAAACATGCAGCGCTAAAAACGTGATTAAGAATATTCCCGAAAGAGCCATAGCTACTTTCTTTAAGATGGAAGCATTCAACTGTGCAGATTGTGCCATAAGTGTTTAAGTAGTTTGTTTTAAAAAATTAGACAAAAATAACGCAATTACCAAAGAACTACAACCATTTCGTTGTTATTTATAATCATTTTAAAATAGAGAACACCTAAGTATTTTTACTTACAAAACAAATACTGCTAAAAAATAATTCATTATAAAAAAACCAAAAACCTGCTTTTTAAGCTTTAGCGCCTAGATCAACTCTAAGTACATGACTAAAAATTTATCATATTGTTATTTTATTCAAAGTTTTAATTTATTTTCTTCAAAAGTGATTCTTAAGGTTCAATTTATAAGACCAAAAAATTGTCAGTCCGTCACATAGTTTTACCTTTAGCAGCTCAAAAAAATAAGAATGAAAACAGGAATTGACGCTATTTCTTTTGATGTAGCCAACATACATTTACCCATAAAAACTTTGGCAATTGCCAGAAATATTGAACCAGAAAAATTAGAAAAAGGTCTTGGATTATTAAAAATGACTTTTCCGGACGTTCATCAGGACGCGGTTGTGTTTGGTGCAAATGCTTTGACCAAACTAATTCAGGACAATCATATAAACCTACACGAAATCAGTCGAATTTATGTTGGTACAGAAAGCGGCATCGACAGCTCTAAACCAATTGCATCTTACCTAATTAGTTTAATGGAGCAAAAATTTGGCGAAGATTCTCTGGCCGAATGTGATGTTGTCGATTTTACTTTTGCCTGCATTGGCGGAGTCGACGCGATGCAAAACTGTCTTGATTTTGTAAAATTAAACCCTGCAAAAAAAGCAATCGTAGTTACAAGTGATTTTGCTAAATACGATTTGAACTCTGGCGGAGAATATACTCAGGGCGCCGGAGCTGTTGCAATGTTAATTTCCGCAGATCCAAAAATTATTGCTTTTGATGATAATTGGGCAACAAGCACAAAAGGTGTTTTCGATTTCTTTAAACCTTACAGAACGATTTCTAAAGAAGCGATTACTCAAAATACAAACAACGACAATTGGTTTGATAATTTAGAAGCCGAAATCGAAATTCATAAAGACCAGCCAGTTTTTGACGGTCAATATTCCAATCAGTGTTATATGGATCGTACGCGGAATGCGTATTTTTCATTCAAAAAATTAAAAAACACTACTGAAACCTTATATAATACCTGGCACAGCATTGTAATGCATTTGCCTTATTCTTTTCAGGGAAGAAGAATGTTGTCTGAAATTTACGCTTTAGACAATGCCGAAAAAATTATTTCTGATGATATTGCTCCTGCGGATTATCAGATAAAAATTAAAGAAATTGGCAAATCTGAGGAATACAAAAATTTTGTAACCGAGAAATTACAACCCGCAGAGTTGGCTTCTTCATTAATTGGAAATTTGTATACAGGTTCCATTTTCATGGGATTATTATCGACTCTGGCTCACTTTTATGATACCAAAACAGAAATTGCTGGCGAAAAATTTGGTTTCTTAGCTTACGGAAGCGGATCTAAATCGAAAGTTTTTGAAGGAACAATCCAGCCGGAATGGAAATCAGCTTTAGAAAAGGTGAAGCTTTTTGAAAATTTAGCCGAAAGCATAGAAATTGATTTCAACACTTACGAAAGACTTCATAAAAAAGAACAAAAAGAAAGTGTTAGAACTCCAAAACAAGAATGGGTTTTAGACCGAATCGAGAAAGAAATCCCAGTTTTGATTGGGGCGAGATATTATAAGTGGATTGATTAAATTCGAATAAAAAATTCCAAATTGCAATTATAAAAAACCGAAGCAAAAAGCTTCGGTTTTTTTATTTTACATATAGTTTGTCATTTCGACGAAGGAGAAATCTCCGTTAGAAGCTCTATAAAGATTGGATTATAGTTATGGAGTTACTTGCGAAGATTTCTCCTTCGTCGAAATGACAAAAAAACTGCCATCAAGAAATCGTAAACTTATTATACGACAAAGTAAAACCCAGATTTTCATAAATTAAAACATTTTCTAACCGCTTTTTATTCGTCGTTACTTCGATGCTTTTTAAATTATTTTGTTCTGAATAAAGAATTATTTCATCAACCAATTTTCTTCCGATACCTTTTCCGCGATGGTTTTTATCAATAAAAAACTCCTGAATTTCGCCAACCAAACCGCAGTGATGCAATAAGTTTTGAATATGAAACGTAATAAAACCTAAACTTTCGTTTTCATTTTCAGCGATTAAATAAAGATGGTTTGGATTTGAAATGTTTTCATTGAATATTGATTTGAAAGTTTCGAAATCAAAAATTTCATTTTCTAGTTCGCATATCGATTTGTAGACAAAGTCTAAGTCTTGGATTTGGATTTTTCTTATTTTGATGTTTGAGTTCATAATTTTATAAATTACCATAAACTACAATATAATCTGCGTAGCTTAACTTATCATCGAACCAATTTATTAGTTTATTCAAAAAAGATTGAACCTCCTCATCATTATTTTTTAGCATTTTTATTTCTCTTACAATTAATTGGCAAATTTCATTACTAAAAAAATTATGTCCTGTAATATCAAATGATTCCTGTCCTACAAAACCTAAATCATTACAAATGGGAAAAACAGATTCAAACAACCTCTGAACAAGATTAAAATCTTCTGTCGAAATAAAAACATCATTTCTTTTTTCTGTTTTATAAAATTCTCCTTTTTCATTTCCAGGCCACAAAACAAACCCAATTTTTGCGTCGGAAAATTTTCCTGTTCCTATTTTCACAGGCTTTTGGTTAATTCTTTCAGTAGTTTTTATTACATCCAAATTACAAATCTGATATTCTTTTTTAGCTGTTTCTTCATCACAATCTGTTGTTTTGCAAATTTCTATTATATTTTCATCATGGAAATCTTGTTCAGAAAGCACCACATCGCCATTATTCTTTTTGAGAAGTTCAATTGCCTTGTTCAAAGGAATAGAAATTTTGCTTCTTAATATTTTTATGCTTTCATTATTCATTGAACTAATAGAATTTGCTTTTTCTTAACGAAAATACTAATTAAAATCATTGTTATAAAAACTACTTGTAAAACCGTATTCGCGTGAGGGTAAAAGCCTTTTATAAAGCGATAGCGGAATAAAAGATATAGCCGAAGCCCGACCCAGAGGGACACGCCCAAAATATTAAGGTCCAAATTAAAATTATCGCCACAATTTTGTCATTTCGAGGAACGAGAAATCTCCGTAAGAAACTCGACAAAGATTGGCGATTTTGATTGCGGAGATTTCTCGTTCCTCGAAATGACAAGATTGGCGGAAAATCTGCCAAATCTGTGAGAAACAAACTTTGTACTGATCCTTCGACTTCGCTCAGGGAGACAAAACAGGACAAAAACTTTGCGTCTCCGCGACTTTGCGAGCAAAAAATAGTCCGTGCGTACTTTGCGTAAACCTTAGTGCACTTCACAGTTAAAATAGAACAAATCAAAATCCACAACAAATAAGAAAACTTTAATAAATCAATTTCCCGCTGTTTGCCTAAAAAACGTAATTTTGAAATTCGAAGTTCAAAAACGAAATAATTATGAAATATCATCAAATAAACAGTGGTCTTTTTGTAAAAAACCGCAGAAAGTTCATGGCAGAAATGAAACCTAATTCTGTTGCCGTGTTCAACTCCAATGACATTTATCCAATCAGCGCCGACAGTACTTTGCCGTTTGCGCAACACAGGGATATTTTTTATCTGAGTGGTGTCGATCAGGAAGAAAGTATTTTACTTTTGTTTCCGGATGCTCCTTACGAAAGTCAGAGAGAAATTCTTTTCCTAAAAGAAACCAACGATCATATTGCAGTTTGGGAAGGTGAAAAACTAACTAAAGAACGTGCTTTTCAGGTTTCGGGAATCAGAACCGTTTATTGGTTACAGGATTTTCATAAAATTTTGAACGAAATGATGACGTATGCCGATACGATGTACATCAATACAAACGAACATTACCGCGCAACTGTAGAAACAGAAACCCGCGAAGCTCGTTTTGTAAAATGGTGGAAAGAGCGTTATCCAGCGCACAATGTGGCGAAAAGCAACCCAATTTTACAGCGCATTCGTTCTATAAAAGAAAGCGAAGAAATCGATTTGATTCAGCACGCTTGTGATATCACAGAAAAAGGTTTCCGCAGATTATTAGGATTTGTAAAACCAAATGTTACCGAATACGAAGTGGAAGCCGAACTGGCGCACGAATTTATACGTAACCGTTCTAAAGGTTTTGCTTATACACCAATTATTGCTTCTGGAAACAACGCGAATGTTTTGCATTATATCGAAAACAATCAGCAATGTAAAGCAGGAGATTTGTTATTGCTTGACGTTGCGGCAGAATATGCAAACTATTCAAGCGATATGACCAGAACGATTCCGGTTTCTGGAAAATTTACAGATCGCCAGAAAGCAGTTTACAATGCTGTTTTGAGAGTGAAAAATGAAGCTGCAAAAATGTTGATTCCAGGAACGCTTTGGAAACAATATCACGTTGAAGTCGGTAAAATCATGACTTCTGAATTGCTTGGTTTGGGCTTAATTGACAAAGCCGATGTTCAGAACGAAAATCCGGAATGGCCTGCTTACAAAAAGTATTTCATGCACGGAACGTCGCACCACATGGGACTTGACACGCACGATTACGGATTACTTCATGAACCAATGAAAGCAAATATGGTTTTCACCGTTGAACCGGGGATTTACATTCCGGCAGAAAAATTCGGAATTCGTTTAGAAGATAATGTTGTGGTTCAGGAAAAAGGAGAACCTTTCAACTTAATGCGCAATATTCCGATTGAAGTAGACGAAATTGAGAGTTTGATGAATTCTTAAAATGAAAACACAATCAGGATTACTATATAGACGGCTTTCAGAAATGAGAGCCGTATTTTTTTAAAGCATATCAGAAATATAAGTGCATTTAATTTGAACTCAATTGCTTATATTCTTTAACTGAAATGAACTTATATTTCTGATATGATTTTACCTTTTTTATCTTTGCACTTTACATTATAAAAACAAGATTTTGAAAAATATCCTATATAAAAACACTAAAATATCTTTTACAGATTCTGGAGAAGGAAATGCAATTGTACTGCTTCACGGCTTTTTGGAAAACAAGACAATGTGGAAAGAATATGTTGAACTGTTTTCAAAAAAATATCGTGTTATTACCATTGATTTATTAGGTCACGGAGAATCTGATTGTTTGGGTTATGTGCATGAAATGGAAGACAATGCAGGTGCAGTGAATGAAGTTTTGGAATATCTGAAAATTGAAAAAGCTGCAATTCTTGGACATTCTATGGGAGGTTACGCTGCTTTGGCTTTCGCCGAATTATATCCGGAAAAAACACAAAAAATAGTTTTACAAAATTCAACTTCTAAAGAAGACAGCGCTGAGAAAAAACTAAACAGAACCCGAGCGATAAAAGCCGTAAAACAGAATTATGTGAATTTTGTGAGTTTGGCAATCGCTAATTTATTCAGCGAAAATAACAGAACCCGTTTAGCAGACGAAATTGAAAAAGTACGAGAACAGGCTTTAAAAACCCCTTTGCAGGGAATTATCGCTTCTCTTGAAGGAATGAAAATAAGAAAAGACCGTGAATGGCTTTTACATGAAAACCGATTTTCGGTTTTATTGATTTTAGGCAAAAAAGATCCGGTTTTAAATTATGAAGAAAATCTTGCCCAAATAGAAGATACAACTGTAGAGTTAATTTCTTTTGAAGACGGACACATGAGTCACATCGAAAATAAGGAAGAGCTAAAACCTATATTATTAGATTTCTTCAACTAAATAAAAACACTTTAAAAGCAGAAAAGGCCATTCCGTATAAATCGGAACAGCCTTTTCTTCATTTTGGGGGCAAAACTTATAATTTCGAAATAATATCTTTCTTGAATTTTCCCAAAGTTGCTCTTGTTAATCCAAGATTAGCTTTTTTGGCGTCGACAGCTAAGTAAATAAAATACTGTCCATCTTCAGAAACATCTATAATATGTATTTGATCCGTCAATGTAATTAAAATATCGTTTATTTTTTGATCTAATCCTAAAGCTTTAATGGCGTTTATTTTTGCTTTTACAACTTCTAAATTATAAGCAGATGCTAATTCCGGATCAAAATCTGGATTTACAGAAAGTGAGCAATAAGACATTCCTGTCTCAACCTCAGTTACTGAAACTGCAATAAATCCGCTAACATTCTCTCTTAAATCATTTTGAAAATTCTGTAAAAAATCTGACATGTTTGTATATTGGTTTGAATTAATTATTAAAAACGGTATCCATTTTTCTTAGCAATAAACCCATTTTGCTAATATCTTTAGAAAGTAAGGCTACACAATTATCGTCCTGATTTTTATTTGCAACCACGATGCCGTCATTGTTTTTAATCATAACTTGTTTTAGATCGCCATTGTTAACATCTTCAGACATTTCTAAACACATTTTTAAAATCATTCCAATCATTGCCGCAACATTTCCATCATATTCTAAATTGACAGATTCCAGCAAAATTCCATCTATATTAAAACTAATTCCAGATTCTGCTCCAGTCTCTTCTACCAGTGTATTTAAATCAATCATAAGGCTGTTAATTATTTAAAAAGTCAAAGTTATTTGTAATAAGTAAAACTGTGCTATAAACACATGTTAAAAAAATGCGGTACACAACTAGCTGAACCACTTTTATTTATAGTATAATTTATCGCATTGTTTAAAAGAAAATCCTTAAAAATATTTAACAGAAAAAAAGGAATTGCCCGAATTTCAAACATTTCAATCCATAAAATTCAAAACACACCTCTTAGAGGCTCAGATAATCAGTTTAATAGAAGTTTTTCTTAAATTTGCAAAAAATTATTCCAATGAAAACAGTTGACGAATTACGCTTTGATTTAAATGTAAAATTGATGAAGTTTAGAAGATTTCGTTTTGAAAACGGACCGGTTAACAATACGAATTCACAAGAACCTGAAAAAAAAGGCTTTTTCAAAAAAATATTTAGTTAAAAACTACTTACAAAAAGCTGCGATAATTATGCATTGATAATTGCAGCTTTTTCCTTTATGATGTGAAGCTTACATTTTGCAAAAAAAATTAATCACTTTTAGTCAGGATTACATTTTCAAAATCGTGTTAATAAGCTTTACTTTTTTCTATGTCGATTTTTTTATCTTCTAAAATTGATTTTCAGACAGAAAACAATTTATTACACAGCCTTGAAATAAGTCAATTCAGTAAAACTAAAAAACTGATTTACGATTCAAATTCAAGGAATTTTAAAGTGCTTTTCTTAATTTATTTATTTTCTCATGTAACAGCAATTTCATTCGCAAATGTTAAAAAATGCAATATTTTGTTTAGCGCTAAATAAATTTGATCATTAAAAATGTTCCGCTCTCTAAAATAAATCAGTTTAAAATAATGAAAGCTTTTGGGCTTATTAGATTTTTTCTTCAAAAGGAATACTACTGTCAAATATTTCACTCAGCAATAAAACTAATTCCTCTGTATAACTACTTAAAATAGCTTTGCTCACTGTTATCTCCAAATCTCTTTCTTCTCTAAATCCGAAAGGCAGAAATCCAGATTTTAAATTTTTAAAAGAAATGATTCCAACTTCTATTGGCGTATCTCCGGCTTGTTCCTCAAACATAAAGGCATAAGCTAGAACCTGAATAATTTTGTCGTTTTTAAGCTCCTGTGTTAATCCATTCCATGATTTAAGGATAACATTTGTTTTTTCGACTTTTCCGGTCTTATAATCGATAATTCTTATTCTGCCGTTCCGAAGTTCGATTCGGTCGACATTTCCTTTTATTAATACCGGAAACGGCAGACCTGGATGAATTAAATTTCTTTGAAAAGTTTGTTCCAAAGCAATAATCTGAATCGCGTCTCCATTTCTGACAGATTCCAATTCCATTCTAAGGAAATTAGAAACATTTCGCTTGGCAACTTCAAATGCCAGAAGGTTTCGCCCTTTTTTAATTTCCCCTTCTTTATAAACCAATTTGAATTGTTTTAAAACTTCTTCATCCAACAAATCAAAACGGCTCAATAAATCAGATTCTGAAATAAACTTCCCTATAAAAGGTTCGTATAAAACTCTTAATGTTTCGTGAATAATGGTTCCAAGTGTATTTAATGCAATGTTTTCCTCTACTTCTTCGACTTCCCTAATTCGCAGGATTTTTTGAAAGTAAAATTCAATTGGGTTTCGAATGTAACTCGTTAGCGCTGAAGGAGAAAATCCGGCAGCGGCAATTTCTTTTAAACGTTCCATAACCGCTTCTGATTTCGGAATAACCATTGGCTGATAAGCCGTTGCCGGCAAAACTGGGTTATAGATATCAAAAGTCAAACTATGTTTTGATTTTTTCTCTACTTCTAACTGCGTTATAAAACGGCTTCGCTCACCGGCATCTAATCCATCATTTTCTGTATTATATATCAAATAAATGTTTTTCGCCCGCTGTAGCAAATGATAAAAATGATAGGTATAAATTGCATCTTTTTCTTTAAAAGTAGGCAGGCCCAATTCTTTTTTAACATCGTAAGGTATAAATGAATTCTGAGATTTTCCTGCTGGAAATTTCCCCTCGTTCATAGAAGTTATAATTACGGTTTCAAAATCAAGTACACGACTTTCAAGGACACCCATAATTTGGAGACCGCGCAAAGGCTCTCCTTCAAACGAAACTTCTGCCACATCGATTATCTGCTTATAAATTGCGTGAAGTGTGTCTATATTATCTATATGCTCATGTTGAGAATAATAATTAATAAGTTTATTAATTACCTTAAAAACAGCATATACAAAAGTTTTTGCTATTTTTTCTTCTTCATTATCATTGTCAAAATTTTGCTTTATAAGAAGTAAAATTGCAGAGATATTTTCCAGAACAGCAATCGATCCGTTTTCCCATTTTTGAAATAATAAAGAAAATAATTGTGATGGATTTTGATTAAGTTCTAAAATTTTATTTAGTGTAATAAACGTATAGTTGTTCTCTTTAATAATTCTAACAATATGATTTGTCTTTGCATAAGGCTCCACTAATGGATGCGTCAAAATATCCAAAACGTCTTTATAATAAAAAACATAACTGCCGCCAGTCCGCGAGAGTGCATTTGTATGCATTTTGAAAAACTTAGCAACCAAAATCTGTGATGGATTATTCTTGCCGGAATATCCCATTGTTATATTAAGTGCGCCAACTGAAGCAGGAAGAGAATACAAAACCGGGATTAATAAATTTTCCTCCCCTAAAACTATTGCAGTTTTATCAAGAGAAGCTGTAGGGTTTTCATTTATCAACTCTTCTATAATACTTCCGGCCAGCTTAGCCTGTCCAATGGTCTTTGGAGTGCCAATTATTTTAATATTTTTAGACTGGGAAAAATCATCCACAATCCACTCAAAAGGATGAAATTTATAGTGTTTCCAACTTTCTTTAAATCGGCGGACAAAAAGCCCTGCATCATGATAAGGATCGTTTAAAAATGCCTGATCAACATCCCAATAAATCTTAGCCTGATCTAAAGCTAAAAGATGCTGCACAATCTTTTCTTCGGCTGCATTTAAAGCATTAAATCCGGCAAAAATAAAATTGCGGTTTACAATTGTGTTTGAAAAATGATTTAGATTGTTTACCGCTTCTCTGTAAATTAAACCTTGATAACCAATTGATTTATTTAAAAGATGACTGTAAAGTGATTCGTAATACAGAGGGAGTAACTTCCAAAAATCAATATAATTTTCTAAAAGCTTAGTTTTGTTTTCAACTTCGATTCCCCATTTTTTAATATCTTCAATATCTTTCAGATAAGATAAAACATGAGCGGGGTCCAAAAGATAACGATCGATTTCATTAAAATCCTGAAGAAGTGTTTTTGCCCAGTTAGCAAACAATTCAAAAGACTGCTGATGCTGTTTTTCAGTAACCGATAAATAAACTTCATAAAACTCAAATAATAACTCAATAGAATCTACAGATCTTATTGATGCAACATCCTGTACAAAATCTTCTATACTAATAATTTCAGGAGAAAGAATTGTTTTTGTGGTTTCTTTTTTAAGCGCTTCGATTAAAAACACCTTTGTCCTTTTGTTAGGTAAAACAATGGTGGTTTCTGCAAGTTTATCCGAATATTCGTGAATTACAACAGCCGCAATTTTATCTAGAAAAGAAGTATTTATCATTTGATAAAAATAAAAAAAGCCATTCAATTAAGAATGGCTTTTAGTATTTTATTTACAAAGTAAATTATAGTTTACCTTGGTATTTAGAACCTACGTGTTTAATTTCAGTTCTTCTGTTTTGTGCTTTACCTGCAGCAGTTTTGTTACTTGCAACTGGTTGAGAAGATCCAAATCCTTTAGCTTCTAAGTTTTCTGGATTAACACCTCTTTGAACTAATGCATCTAATACAGCTTTAGCTCTGTCTTCAGATAATTTTTGGTTGATTTTAGCAGAACCAGTGTTATCTGTGTGTCCTTCAATGCTGAATTTAGCGTTTGGATAGTTTTTAAGGATTTCTTTAATAGCATCTAATCTAGCTGGAGTTTCTTTATCACCAGTTTTGAAAGTAGCTTTACCAGAGTTAAAGTAGATAGCTCTTGCTTGAACTTTAAGATCTTCTAAAGCTTGAGAGCTTACTTCTGGACATCCTCTGTTACTAGCTGGACCAGCAACTGTAGGACAATCGTCATCTTTATCTAAAACCCCATCTTTGTCAGCGTCTAAGAAAGGACAACCACCATTTTCTTTAGGACCAGCAACTGTAGGACATTTATCATCTTTATCAGCGATACCGTCACCGTCAGTGTCAGGACAACCTTTTAAAGCAGCTAAACCAGCAACATCTGGACAAGCATCATCTTTATCAGCAACACCGTCTCCGTCTTTATCAGGACATCCGTTTAATGCAGCTAAACCAAATTCGTTTGGACAAGCATCAGAAGCGTCAACGATTCCGTCTCCGTCTGTATCAGGACATCCGTTGAATTGTTTTAAACCAGCAACATCTGGACAAGCATCATCTTTGTCATAGATTCCGTCTCCGTCAGTATCTTTACCTCCGAATTTGAAAACTAAACCTGCAGTGTGTTGGAAGTGAGATGGAGCATCTGGAGTTCCAGAAGCATCTTCTCTATCTCCACTTACAGACCATTTGTATCTTGTAGCTAACTCAAGACCAATAGCATCAGTAAACCAGAAAGTTAAACCAGCACCTGGGTTAACAGTTCCGTAGCTGCTATCTCCAAAGAAAGTATAACCACCACCTACAGATAACGAAGGATCAATCACTTTAGATTTGATTAATTCCTGAAAGCTGTATTTAATAGTAGCATCAATTCCGTAGTACATTAAGTCTCCAGGATTGTAAACAACCATTCCTCTTCCATCATGCCCTGCAGCATTTGGAGCAAAAACAACATATTTATCAATTTTGTTTACAGATCCTTGTAAACCAACTGAGAAACCACTACCAACATATCTAGACACTCCAATGTAGGATAATGACGGAAGAATATTCCAGTTATTTTTTACATCAAATGGCTGAGAAAAGTGTGCTGGGAAAAAGTCAACGTGTTCTGGACTTGCACTAGTCCTTGTATCCACGGCATTAACCCCAAAAGAGATCGCCCATGGATTGTTACTGTCTTGCGCAAAAGAGCTTACACCCATCGCCATCATTACAGCAACTAAAAGTTTGTTAAGATGTTTCATACTTAATTTTTTTAATTACAATTTAGTTAATTACAAGCAAAAGTAACACCAAATTTTTTAAATACAAAATCAAATGTTAAAAAAAACCTACAAAAATTACTCGAATGTGGTAATTATATAACTTTTAACATTTTACCTGTTAATTTAAATGCTTCTATCGCTTTGTCTAAGTGTTCCTTAGTATGAGCTGCCGAAAGCTGCACCCTGATTCTGGCCTTGTCTTTAGGCACTACCGGGAAGAAAAACCCAATAACATAGATACCTTGTTTTAAAAGTTCATTTGCCATTGTTTGTGACAATTTTGCATCATACAGCATAACTGGTACAATTGCCGAATCCCCATCTATAATGTCAAATCCTGCTTTTTTCATTCCTTTCTTAAAGTAATTAGTATTCCATTCTAATTTATCTCTAAGTGCTGTGTCTTTCTCTAATATTTCAAAAACTTTTATTGAAGCACCAACAATTGATGGCGCTAAAGAATTTGAAAATAAATATGGTCTTGAGCGCTGACGCAAAATTTCAATTATCTCTTTTTTGGCTGTTGTGTATCCGCCCATGGCTCCGCCTAATGCTTTACCCAGCGTTCCTGTTATAATATCAACACGCCCCATTACTCCTTTTGCTTCAAGCGTACCTTTTCCTGTTGCACCAATAAATCCCGCAGCATGGCATTCATCAACCATTACCAGAGCATCGTATTTGTCAGCCAGGTCACAGATTTTATCTAATGGCGCTACTAAGCCATCCATAGAAAAAACACCATCGGTTACAATTAGTTTAAAACGAGTTCCTGCTTCGGTTGCTTTAATTAACTGCTCTTCCAGATCTTCCATATTGCTGTTTTCATAGCGGTAACGCGCCGCTTTACACAAACGCACACCGTCGATAATAGAAGCATGATTTAAGCTATCTGAAATAATTGCATCATTTTCTCCCAGCAAAGGCTCAAAAACTCCTCCGTTAGCATCAAAAGCAGCAGCATATAATATAGTGTCTTCTGTACCATAAAAATCTGCAATCTTTTTTTCTAATGTTTTATGAATATCCTGAGTACCGCAAATAAAACGTACTGACGACATTCCGAAACCATGTGTGTCCATTGCATCTTTTGCAGCCTGAACTACCTCCGGATGCGACGATAGTCCTAAATAATTATTGGCACAAAAATTCAAAACTTTTTCGCCAGTCGAAATTGTAATCTCTGCACCTTGGGCGGAAGTTATAATTCGCTCTTTTTTAAAAATACCATTTTCTTCGATTGTCTGCAGCTCACTTTGCAGATGTTCTTTAATTTTACCGTACATTTTTTTCTATTTAAAACGTTAAAAATTAACAACTTACTCTCTAAATAAGAAGTTATTCCTTTAACATCTGATTAATTTTTTCACAAATTTACCACTTCAATTTCCGATCCTATATATACCAAAACCTTTTTTAACACTTTGTATCCTAAATCTTCAATAGCATCCTGATATTCTTGAATTTGCTGCTGGTATTTTGAATTTATTGCACCAGTTTTATAATCCAGCAAATAAGCTTCCTGATTATTATTTAGCACCACACGATCGGGTTTAAGAATTTTTCCATGTTTTTGAACTATAGTCTGCTCATTTAAAACTTTGATATTCCCATCAAAACAAATACTTAATTCAGGATGGTTTACAATTTCGTAAAGGGTTTTAAGAACCATTTCTGATTGATCGACCGTTATTAAGCCATTTTCCAGCGCTTTGGTTACCGCAAGATCCACATCAGTTTTGTCTTTAATAAAAGCCATGATTTCATGCACAATATTTCCGTACGAAATTGCTTCCTGCTGATGTGTTCCCCACATTAAGGCTTCCCGCTGCGCAATTTTTATATTTTTAGGATTTAAAACTTCTTTTACAATCGAGATTTCTTTTACCAAATCAACTGATTCTTCAGATTTCGAAAGTTTTGTTTTATTTCCAAATTCGTATTCTAATTTTTCAGAATCATAAATTCCTTTATGCATCAAAAATTTAATAAAATAAGATGCCATATTATGAGGCAGTTCACCGTCTTTTCTTTCTTTTAAAGACTGAGAAATAATATATAATTGTTCTTCGGCACGGGTTAATGCCACATAAAGAACATTAATATTATCCAGCAATTCTTCTTGTTTTTTCAAATTAAAAATAACCGAAGCACTTTCTCCAAATCCCTCAACTGCACTGCTGTTATCTATTAAAGCTTTTGGAACGCCAAGATCTGCTTCTTCCGCATCGAGCCATAATTTATCTTTTGGTTTTCGATTATAATCTTCTTCTGCAAAAGGCATAATTACAACCGGAAATTCCAATCCTTTAGATTTATGAATTGTCATAATTCGCACTGCATTATTTCCTTCCGGAGAAGGAATGCTGAATTTCTCAGAATTCTTGTCCCAATAATTAAGAAAATCTGCAATTCCGGCCTGATTTCGGATATCTCTTTCCAAAACAATATCAAGAAAAAACTGCACATAAGCATTTCCTTCCAAAGGAAGAATAAACTTTGAAATAATTATTTCAACCGCTTCATAAAGTGATTTTTTTCTAACATTTTCAAACGAAAGCGAAACATCAAATGTTAACAGCCATTTCTCAAAGTCTTCT
This sequence comes from Flavobacterium sp. Root901, assembly GCF_001429765.1. Classification (GTDB taxonomy): domain Bacteria; phylum Bacteroidota; class Bacteroidia; order Flavobacteriales; family Flavobacteriaceae; genus Flavobacterium. The sequence continues at coordinate 1,098,125 of NZ_LMJB01000005.1, read as the reverse complement.
TCAAATTTTTGCTGCATCCCCTGTGCGATAAAATCATGAACCGACATTTCGATTTCTTTATTGCCGGCTAAAAAATGCAGAAAATTGGCTTTTGATTCTAAATCGGCATTGTTGTTTAAATATTTTAAAAGGTTAATAATCAAACGAACTTCCGTAGCATTCTGAATCATTAATGTTTCTGAAGATAAAAGCGGAATTCCCTGCTCAGTCAAATAATTAGCAACTGCAATTCCCTGATCTCTTTTTCGGGTCAAAATCACAATATCTTTATATTCAAATCCTTCACGAACTACTTTTTGAATTGTATTTAAAACAGCCAAAACATACAAATCTGATTTTTCAACTACTTCTTCTTCATCTGCAAAATCATTTTTTTCAATTACAGGAAGAAAAGAAATATTTACATAACCGCCTTTTTTGGAATTTGTGTTTTGAAAACTATGATTTTCATATAAATCTTTGTAATCTTCATTTGAAAACTCTCCGGAAATCAATTTAAAAAAGGTATTATTAAAATCAATTACTTCACTGTAACTTCTGTAATTTGTATTTAAATGTTTTATCGCTTTATCCGGATTATTAAACGGATTTCCCTCTTTACTCAATTCAATAAATTGTTCTGCTTTTCCTCCTCTCCAGCGATAAATAGATTGTTTAGGATCGCCAACAATCATTAACGTTCCTTTATTTCCCAAATCATCGAGACCGGAAAGTGAATTATCAATAAGCGGAATCAGGTTTTGCCATTGCATTTCGGAAGTATCCTGAAATTCGTCTATGAAAAAATTTCGATACCGTTCGCCCAAACGCTCATAGATAAAAGGCGCAGGCTGATTCTGGATTTCGCGATGAATGATCGCATTGAATTCTGAAATTGATAATATATTTTGTTCGGATTGAATTTTGGCCAGCTCATTACTAACCGTATTCAGCAAAGAAAGCGGCGTAATATTTTTCAGGAATGCTTTATAGAAATCTCTTTTTTCAAAGTTTTTGTAGATTTTCTCCAGTATTTGAAGCAGTTCCGGAATGATACTTTCGATTAATGATTTGTCTTTAGCCGTTTTATTAATCGCAATATCATCAAACTCATGAAAAGTTTTATTTCGCGGATTGAATTTTCCCTCACGAATACTTTCTAAATGATTTGGAAATGTTCCCCGGGAAAAAGATTTTAAATCGATTCCGTTTTTATCAATTAAAGCAAGTGCTTCAGTTGCAAACTCTTCATTTTCTGATTCCAGCTCTTTGCACAAAGCCAGCATTTTCTTTTTAATTTCAACAAACTCTTCGATTGTTTTATCATTAAAATGAAGAATCTCATTTCGATTATTTTCATTTAAAACCAAACGTCCGGTTTCCAGAATTTCACGTGAAATATCCCAGCTTTTATCATCGTCGGTTTTTTCCATCGTAAAATCGATCAGCAGTTTCGTCAGTGTTTCATCCTGTCCTGCTTGTGCAATAATGGCATCTACGGCTTCAACAAGTAAATTTTCAGTATCAAGCGTAACTTCAAAAGTCATCGGCAGATTCAAATCATGTGCAAACGCCCGAATTACCTTATGAGTAAATTTATCAATGGTAGAAATATCAAAAGCGGCGTAATTATGAATTAAATGCTTTATGATATTTTGAGATTTTACCTTTAACTGAATAACCGAAAGTCCCGTTTCCCGGGATAAATCTTCCATTAAATCAACAGCTTTCGCAGAAGGCTCATCTTTAGCAAATTCAGACAAGCTTCCCACAATACGGCTTTTCATTTCATGAACCGCTTTGTTGGTAAAGGTGATCGCCAAAATATTACGATAAGCATCATTTTTTGGCGAAGAAAGAATAATTTTTAAATATTCCTTAACCAAAGTATACGTCTTTCCTGATCCTGCAGAAGCATCATAAATAGAAAAAGACGGACTTTGCATAAGCTTTGGTTTTTGTACCGTAAAAATAGTACAATAATATCAATCCTCAATAATGAAAAATTCCAAATTCCAATATCTGCTTACGATACATCACAGATATTGGAATTTGGAATTTATTTATTTTGGAATTTTTAAATCCTTATGCGTGTTTTGGAAATGCTCTTTTATTAAAAACTAATAATATTCCAACTCCTGTAGAAATTGCCATATCGGCAACGTTAAAAATAGCATTGAAAAACATAAAATGCTTACCTCCAAAAAATGGAATCCATGATGGAAGATCTCCTTCCCATATTGGAAAATAAAACATATCTACCACCAGACCATGAAACCAGGTTCCGTATGGATGCGGCGAAAAAAGTGTTGCCAAATTATGTTCGCTGCCGTCAAAAATCACTCCGTAAAAAACAGAATCCACAATATTACCGGCCGCACCGGCAAAAATCAAAGCAATTGAAACGATTAAATAAGTCGAATGACGTTTTTTAACGGCATCAGCCAGCCAGTATCCAATTCCAAATACTGCAAAGATTCTAAAAACGGTCAAAATCAATTTACCATATTCTCCAGGAATTTTTGTTCCCCACGCCATTCCTTCATTTTCAATAAAATGGATTCTAAACCAATCAAAAAGCACCACTTCTTCTCCTAAGACGAAGTTTGTTTTTACATAGATTTTAGAAATCTGATCGACAATTAAAACTAAAAATATAAGGAAATATGCTTTTCTTAATGACATTTTATGATTTTTTGATGCGCAAAAGTAACAATTTAATCAAAAAAAACGCTCCATTAGGAACGTTAATTGTTTTGTAATAAAATTAAAATCAACAATGTGATTTGATTTTAATCAAACTTATTTTTTTGCGGTTGCTTTTGCCGGACTGTCTGAAAAGAATTCCGATAGTGATTTAAAGATTCCTTTACTCGGTTTTCCAGCCGCAGCTCTCTTTGCTTCTGCCTTTTTAACTTCTGCTTTGAATTTGACACGTAATTTTTCAAATTCCTTCATTCTGTGCTCCACATCAGAATTTACATCTTTGAATTTCAATACTTTAGCCATGGTGTAAGTTTTTTAAGTAAAAAAATAAAATATTTAACGATTTGGTTCTACAATGATACATAATTTAATTTATATTTGTTAACATTAATTAACAATTGTTTAGGTCAAATCGCAACTATATCCATAATACATTACCAAAAACGAATTAATTATAAACATTTCCCCCAAACCTTACAAAATTATGAATGAAATAACTACTATTCTAAACAACTTTTTGGTTGAAACAAAAGCTAGTGCAGCTTTAATCTTAAACGGAAAAGGAAAATTGATTACTTCTCTTAACCTCGACTACAGCGACAGCATTGCAGCCATGAGTGCTGGAATTTTATCCATGAGTGAAAAATTTCTAATCGATTTGGAGAAAGGATCGTTAAAACAACTTTACCTGAAAAGTTCTGATGGAGTTGTCGTCGGAAACAAAATCAGCGGTTCTAACTTTGTAATTGCATTTTCAAAAGAAGGAAGCAACCTTGGTATACTTATGCATTCTACCGATGAATTATCTGTAGAACTAAGCAAAAATTCCCTATTAAAATAACATACATCTATTAACCACAAACCCCAAAAACTATGAGCAATGATTTTTTAAACGTTTTTTTGAATGAAATGAAAACTAACGTAAATGGCTTTATCGCTGTTGCAGTAACAGAAATTGAAACAGGATTAAGCTTTGGCAATATAACGGTAGACTCTACTTTTGATCCTGAACTTGCTGCAGCTTATAACCTTGAAGTTGTAAAAGCAAAATTGAATGCTGTAAAAGCCTTAGGCCTAAATCAGGATATTGAAGATATTTTGATTACACTTTCAAATCAAATTCACATTATTGACATTTCGCCAAACAAAAAATTCATGATTTATCTTGCTGCTGATGCTAGTAAAGCGAATCTTGGAATGACAAGAGCAGTCTTAAGAAAGCACAAAGCAGATTTGGAAAAGAATCTGGCGTAACAATTTTACTTATAAAAACCGCTTCTCATCAGGCGGTTTTTTTGGATCTTATTCTAAAATTCTCAAGTAATTATACTTGTTTTATTCCTACAAAAAAAGTGCGTTTCTGTAAAAAATTATTTTGACTAATTATAAATAATTTCTTTCAATATACGGCTTTCTCAGCAAAACCAAGTATTAGTAAAGATTAAACAAAAAAAACGCCCCTAAAAGGAGCGCTTATTTTTATGGGATAATAAAAATATTATCTCTGCAAGTTTTTAGCTTCGATACTCATTGTAGCATGAGGAACGATTTTAAGCCTTTCTTTGCTGATTAATTTACCTGTTACTTTGCAAATACCATATGTTTTATTTTCAACACGGAATAAAGCGTTTTTTAAATCGCGAATAAACTTTTCCTGTCTGATAGCCAACTGCGAGTTTGCTTCTTTTGACATGGTTTCACTTCCTTCTTCAAAAGCTTTAAAAGTTGGAGAAGTATCGTCAGTTCCGTTATTCAAATCATTCATATAAGCACTTTTGATCAAATCAAGATCTTCTTGTGCCTTTTTTATTTTTGCCTGGATTATTTCTTTGAACTCTGCTAAATCTGCATCAGAGTATCGTGTAATTTCATCTATCATTTTATAATTATTTTGAAATTAATATCATTGTTTTAATATCATCAAACTCAATTTCTGTGCCGTTTTCTAAAGCGTCACTAAAAACCAAATTGTCTGTTAGTGTTTCAGACTTAATATAGCCTTCGTTTTTTAGAACGGCATTTTCTAAAATACCGTCTCTTTTTATTTGTACCTTAATCTTATCAGTAACTTCAAATCCTGAATCTTTACGGATATTCTGAATTCTGTTTACCAATTCTCTCGCGATACCTTCATTTTTCAATTCTTCAGATATTGTAATGTCAAGCGCGACTGTAATTCCGTTTGAATTTGCAACCAGCCATCCTTCGATATCCTGCGATGTTATTTCGACGTCTTCTAATGATAAAGTTACATTATTTCCTGCAATAACAATATCTAACGTTCCCTGCTTATCAAGCTGATTGATCTGATCTGCAGAAAAACCTTGTATCTCTTTAGAAATCAAGCCCATATCTTTACCAAATCGTGGACCAAGAGCCTTAAAATTAGGTTTGATCTGCTTCACTAAAATACCCGAAGCATCGTCTAAAAGTTCAATTTCTTTTACGTTTACCTCTGCTTTTACCAGGTCAGAAATGGCTTCGATTTCAGCACGCTGATTCTCGTCAAGTACCGGAATCATTACCTTTTGCAGAGGCTGGCGAACTTTAATCATCTCTTTTTTACGCAATGATAAAACCAAAGATGAGATCGTCTGCGCCTTCTGCATTTTGCTTTCCAACGTTTTATTAACAAAGTTTTCGACAAATTTTGGGAATTCAGCCAAGTGAACACTGGCAAAATCCTCGGTTCCCGTTGATGTTGTCAAATCTCGGTACAATTTATCCATAAAAAATGGAGCTACCGGAGCGCTTAATTTACTGATTGTAAGCAAACAAGTATAAAGCGTTTGGTAAGCTGCAATTTTATCTTTAGCATATTCTCCTTTCCAGAAACGACGACGGCATAAACGAACGTACCAGTTACTTAAGTTTTCCTGAACAAAGTCAGAAATGGCTCTTGTCGCTTTTGTCGGTTCATAATCTTCATAACATTCATCAACAAATTTGATTAAGGTATGAAGTTCAGAAATAATCCATTGATCGATTTCCGGTCTTTCGTTTAACGGAATTTCCGCTTCAGCGTATTTAAATCCGTCAATATTCGCATACAGCGAGAAGAAAGAATAGGTATTGTATAAAGTTCCGAAGAATTTACGTCGAACCTCAGCAATTCCTTCAATATCAAACTTTAAGTTGTCCCACGGATTTGCGTTTGAAATCATGTACCAGCGTGTGGCATCAGGGCCATATTCTGCAATGGTTTCAAAAGGATCTGTTGCATTCCCTAAACGTTTAGACATTTTTTGTCCGTTTTTGTCTAAAACCAAACCGTTTGACACTACATTTTTGTACGCTACTTTATCAAAAACCAATGTTCCGATTGCGTGTAATGTATAAAACCAGCCACGGGTCTGATCTACTCCTTCAGCAATAAAATTAGCCGGAAAATCTTTGTTTTCATCAATTTTATCTTTGTTCTCAAAAGGATAATGCCATTGTGCATAAGGCATTGCTCCGGAATCAAACCAAACATCAATTAAATCACTTTCGCGCTTCATTGGTTTTCCTGACGCAGAAACTAAAGTGATTTCATCAACTACATTTTTGTGCAAATCAATTAAATCATAATTTGATTCAGACATGTTTCCGATTTCAAAACCTTTAAACGGGTTTTCTTTTTGAAAACCTGCTTCGACAGATTTCTCAATCGCATTGTATAATTCTTCAACAGAACCAATCAGAACTTCTTCTTTTTTGTCTTCAGTTCTCCAGATTGGCAATGGAATTCCCCAATATCTAGAACGAGATAAGTTCCAGTCGTTGGCATTTTTAAGCCAGTTCCCAAAACGTCCTTCACCAGTAGATTTAGGTTTCCAGTTGATAGTTTCGTTCAGGTCGAACATTCTATCTTTTACATCGGTTACTTTTATGAACCAGGAATCTAGTGGATAATATAACAACGGCTCATCAGTTCTCCAGCTGTGTGGATAACTATGTACGTATTTTTCAACCTTAAAGGCTTTATTTTCTTCTTTTAATCGAATAGCAATTTCAACATCTACAGATTTCTCAGGAGCTTCACCTGCATTGTAGTATTCGTTTTTAACGTATTTCCCCGCTAAATCTCCCAAATGAGAAGTGAATTTTCCTTGTAAATCTACTAATGGAACTGCGTTACCGTTTTCATCTAAAACCAACATTGGCGGCACTTCCGGCTTTGCTTCTTTTGCAACTTTAGCATCATCTGCACCAAAAGTCGGCGCAGTGTGTACAATTCCGGTTCCGTCTTCAGTCGTAACAAAATCTCCTGCAATTACTCTAAATGCATTTTCAGCATTTTCATAAGGCAATACGTAAGGCAGCAATTGCTCGTAACGAATTTCAACTAAATCTGCTCCTTTTGCTTCGGTTAAGATTTTATATGGAAGTTTTTTGTCGCCGTTTTTCACATTATCAAAATCGGCATCGTCTTCACTTAAGAAATATCCTTTCCCAAATTGTTTTCCCACTAAATTTTTAGCCAAAACAACATTGACTGGCTCAAAAGTATATTGATTGAATGTTTTTACTAAAACATAATCGATTTTTGGTCCAACTGTTAAAGCGGTATTTGATGGTAAAGTCCATGGAGTTGTCGTCCATGCCAAAACGTGAATATCTCCAAAACCTTGTAAAAATGAAGGCAATGTTTCCGGCAAAGTTTTAAACTGCGCTACAATCGTAGTATCTGTAACATCTCTGTAAGCTCCCGGCTGATTTACTTCGTGAGAAGATAATCCTGTCCCTGCTTTTGGAGAATATGGCTGAATCGTGTAACCTTTGTACAACAAACCTTTATCGTAGATTTGTTTTAAAAGCCACCAAACAGATTCCATATATTTTGGTTTATAAGTCACATACGGATCCTCCATATCTACCCAATAACCCATTTTTTCGGTCAAATCATTCCATACATCGGTATAACGCATTACGGTTTTTTTACACGCTTCGTTATATTCTTCGATAGAAATTGTTTTACCAATATCTTCTTTTGTAATTCCTAATTCTTTTTCGGTACCTAATTCTACAGGTAAACCATGAGTATCCCAGCCGGCTTTTCTTTTTACCTGAAAACCTTTTTGAGTTTTATATCTGCAAAAAATATCTTTAATCGCACGTGCCATTACGTGGTGAATTCCCGGTAATCCGTTTGCTGAAGGCGGACCTTCAAAAAATACGTAAGGTTCTGCACCTTCGCGAGTGGTTACACTCTTTTCAAATATATTTTCTTTCTTCCAAAAATCAAGAACTTCAGACGCTACCGTTGGTAAGTCAAGTCCTTTGTATTCAGTAAATTTTGTACTCATTTTATCCTTTTCTTAAACGAGGTGCGAAAGTAAGGAATTTTGAGGAAAATAGATAAAAGATGAGGGAAAAAAGACCGAATTCAGGAAATTTCAGGTAGATTCCGCAACAATTATGGGCGTTTTGGTCGGTTTAAGAGAAAACTTCTTTTAAAATCTCTAAAGATTTTGGTTTTTTGAATCCTTCTAAATGAAAACTATAATAATCAACCAGGATTTTAAGCAGGATTTGTCTTTCTATAACATGAAAGATTTTTTGATCATTATCAAACTTTAAATCAATTAGTTTTTTAAACAAATTTGTTTCGTGTTCTGAAAGCACATTTCCTTTATTAAAAAGTGTAAAAACACCATCATTCATTTCAAAATGAGGAAGATCAATTTCTGATACATCAGGATAAAAACCTAAATATTGCGTGATTTCTAAAAGTAAGATCAAATGAAAATTTGAAATTTCATTATGATTGTCCAGCCAGGTTAATGCTGTTTCCAAAAACAGGAAAAGCTGTTCGTTTTTTTCTTCTTCCTGAATGGAATAATGAAGCATTTCTGAAAGAAACATCACCATTGTACTTTTGACGATATCGGTATGGATAGTCTGAAACGGAACAGCACTTTTTATTTCTTTAAAATTTTCCAAAGTCCCTTTATTTTTATGAACAGCCTCAATTTCTAAGATTGAAAAAGGCTGAAAATAGGCAATTTTCTGACTTGCCTTTCTACTCGAAAAAGCATCACGTACAAAATAAGATTTTAATCCGTTTGAAAGCGTAAAACATTTTACGATCAGGCTTTTTTCCTGAAATTTTAAAGATGAAATTACTATGGCTTTTGTTTTGACGAGCAAAATTTTAGATTTTTAGACTTCTTATATATTAGACTTCTAGATTATACCTGACTTTCGACTTTCAAACTTTGACTAACGTATAATCATCACTTTTTTGACTTTTGTTTCACCGCCATCCTGGGCAGAAATAAAAATCATATAAACTCCTGAGGCAACTTTATATCTTCCAAAAGCAGTTGTATCCCATTCTATTGTTCCGCCTTCAGAAGTAGTTTCATAAACAAGGTTTCCTTCAATATCTGTAATTTTAATATTGGCTTTATCAATTAAGCCTGCTACTTTTACCGTTCCGGAATAAGTCGGCCGCACCGGATTTGGATATACATAAACATTATTTAAATCTTCATTTGCTCCGGTTGCAATTCCTTTAAAAGAAATCATTCCTTTATTGGTTACAATAAAAACTTCTCCCGTCGTGCTGTTAATTTTAATGTCGTTTATCGTATTACTTGGCAAAGGCGAATTGTTTATAGTAAAATGATACTTCGTTTCCTGACCGTTTGGCGAAACCATAAAAATACCAGAATCTGCAGTTCCAATCCATTTATTGTTTGCTCCGTCTACTACTATTGAAGTAATAAATTGCTCATACATTAATTCCTGAGCCAGATTATCTTCTGTAATAATGATTGGATTTGCCTTTAGCGGACTGTCGGATTGAAAATTACTGACATTCGACAAAACTCTTAAGCCTTTTGTTGTTCCAATCCAAAGCTGATTTTTTGTGTCAATCGCAACAGACCGGACATCTACAATTGGCAAATTTCCTGTATCAGCGCCCGTTGTTATTTTTTTGAAAACATTTCCGCTTTCGCTAAAAGCAATCACGCCGTCACTATTGGTTGAAATCCATTTTACGTTATTTTTATCAATAACAATATTTGCGTAACTCGTCGATTCGGCATTATTCAAAATAGAGCTGGTTGCGTAGCTCTGCCACTGACCGTCTGTTTTTAAAACTTTTAATCCGTTTTTAATCCTGCTGTTTGTTACCCACAAATTTCCCGCTTTATCAAATGCAGTTCCGTTAATACGAACATCAATATAACTTGGCCCTTCATATGTTAAAGTTTCGAGACCGCTGTTCTTTTCATTATATAAAAAATTCGGAATATCATCTTCAATTCGGAGTAATCCTGAGAAAAAAGAACTTGCATACACCTGCTTTTCATTATTTGGATTAATGATTACACGCGTTATAGATTTTGCATCGTAAACTTCTGAATATGGAATATTTAACCATTTTGAGTTATTAAATTTACTTATACCATAACTATCTAAGTCATAAGGATTGTAATAAGTATCGTAATCTCCGTAAACAGCCCAGATAGAATTTGGAGAAACATCTATTGAAAAAATATTATTTCTGGAAGGACCGGACGGCGTTATATTATCAAAATTTCCAACTGCAGAAAGTGTTGTAGAAAACAAGCCGTTTTGTTTAGTTCCGATATATAATAAATCTCCAACAAGAGTTGCACAGCAAAAAGTGAGATTGATTTCCGGCAGCTCTGTATTTACAATTTGTCGGTTTAAAATCATTTGATTACTATAGACATAAACCGAAGTTAAGGTTGTTACCAGCAAATTATGATTTACCGTGCGGATATCCAGAGCGGCCTGCGGAAGCTGCTGAAAAGCCACAAAATTACTCGCATTATATCTGTGAATATTTCCTGTGGAATTAACCCCAATAAGTTCTGTATCTAAAGTCGAAATCCCTGACCAGTTTCCTGTATTTACAACAGTCCATTGGCTAAAATCATTTAAATTGGGATTTGTAATATCCGCTCTTCTGATTCCGCTTGAAGTTGCGGCGAAAATAAATCCGTTAAAAAAAGCGGTTTGTTTTACACTAATCTCAGCACCATTATCACCAATAAAATAAGTATCTCCAAATTGCGAAGTTGTGAGATTGAATTGTACAATACCAAAATCGCAAGAAACATACAATGTCCCGTTATGTTCCATTAAATGATTAATTTTTTTAATGCTTGCCGATAATTGTTTATTTATAATATCTACTTTTTTTATGATGCTCCCATCAGATTCATTAATTACAATCATTAAACCATTTTCATAACCCACGATTGTTTTTTTGAAAGCTTCACTATAATATACAGCAGAAATGGTCTGTCCTGAAAGTCCATCGACAGTTGTTGTTGTTTTTACAGAATTGGAAGCCGCATTTTTAGAAAATAAAGCATTCTCTGAAGCTGCAAAAACAGCTGTCGACGATTCTGAAACATCTTTTATTTCATTAAATGAAAAGTAACCCTGCCAGGATAATCCCTGAGCAAAGCCAGACTGGAATATTAATAAAAATAAAACGTAAAGAAACTTTCTTATCATTTTTTATGTATATAGACAGACAAATATACTACAAACGAAAGTATTTGAATTTTCTTCTTTATTAAATAAAAAAAATGCTCTCGATTTATCATAGATAAATGAGAGCATTTTTCAATTGTAATTAATCTTAAACTACACCCTGAGCAAGCATAGCATCGGCAACTTTTACAAATCCGGCAATGTTAGCTCCTTTTACGTAGTTTACATATCCGTCTTCTTCTGCGCCGTATTTTTTACATTGATTGTGAATTCCAACCATAATGTCTTTTAATCTCAAATCTACCTCTTCACTTGTCCAGTTCAAACGAATAGAGTTTTGTGTCATTTCTAATCCAGATGCAGCAACACCACCGGCATTTGCAGCTTTGCCCGGAGCAAAAAGCACTTTATTATCTAAAAACAGTTTTATAGCATCTAAAGTTGAAGGCATGTTAGCCGCTTCAGTAACGCATAAAACACCATTATCGATTAATTTTTGAGCATCTTCTCCGTTTAACTCATTTTGAGTTGCACAAGGAATCGCAATATCTACTTTTACTTCCCAAGGACTTTTTCCTTTATGGAAAACAGCATTTGGGTATTTCTCTAAATATCTTTCCGCTCTGTTATCACCCGTTGCTCTCATTTCAAGCATGTGATCAATTTTTTCTCCGGAGATACCTTCTTCATCATAGATATATCCATCAGGTCCTGAAATTGTAAGCACTTTACCGCCAAGTTCATTCACTTTTAGGGCTACACCCCAGGCCACGTTTCCAAATCCTGAAATTGCAACTCTTTTACCTGTAATTTCATGTCCAATTGTACGAAGCATTTGATCCGTAAAATAAACCACGCCATAACCTGTAGCTTCTGGTCTGATTAATGAACCACCGTAAGCAAGTCCTTTTCCGGTTAAAACTCCGGTAAATTCATTTCTGATTCTTTTATATTGACCAAATAAATAACCAATTTCTCTGGCACCAACCCCAATGTCTCCGGCAGGAACGTCTAAGTCAGGACCAATATGACGGCATAATTCTGTCATAAACGATTGGCAGAAACGCATAATTTCGCCATCAGATTTTCCTTCCGGATCAAAATCAGAACCTCCTTTACCTCCACCCATTGGAAGTGTTGTTAAACTATTTTTGAAAACCTGCTCAAAAGCTAAAAATTTTAAAACTGATAGGTTTACAGTGTGATGAAATCTGATTCCTCCTTTATAAGGCCCAATCGCTGAGTTCATCTGAATCCTGAAACCTCTATTTACAATTATTTCTCCTTTGTCATCAACCCATGGAACTCTAAAGATTACAGACCTTTCCGGTTCTGCAATTCTAAGAAGTAAATTCTTCCCATCATATTTTTTTCTTTCCGCGATAAATGGAATTACTGTTTCTGCAAATTCTCTAACGGCCTGAAGAAATTCCGGCTCGTTTGGATTTTTTGACTCAACAAGAGCCATAAATTCATTTATTTTTTGTTCCATTTTAAAATAAATTATTCAAATAATAGTTTTAAACTTAATCAGTTACATATAAAAATCCGTTTAAGAAAACGTTTTCGTATAACATACAAAGATATAGCAAAATCACGATGGTTTGTTATTTTTTTTCGTTTTAGAAACAGAATTGTGTAATTTTTAAACAAAAATAAGATTCCGATTTTACACCTCCGAATTTACATCAAATCATGCAGGTTAAAGTCAGAAAATTAAGTGTTTTGTTATTAATTTTTTAATACAACTATTTAATATTTTGTTTGGAGTATGTTTTTTATATATTTGCCAATATTTTGAAAGCCCTAGAAGATGTTTAAATACCTATATTTCACGATTTTCGCCTTATTTGGCATTACGAATATTGCCAACGCCCAATCAGATCTTGCACAAGAAGTAGGAATTATTTTCGGCCCCGTAACTTTTCAGTCCGATTTTGGAGAAAGACATAATTTTGATACCAACGTTGGTAATACCGGATTTGGTGTCGGAATTGTTCACTTCATCAACTTTTCTGCAAACAACAACAGAGAAAGTTTCTTTACAGAACATTTCAAAGTCAGATCAGAACTATCGTTCAACACCACAACTCTTAACCATTTTGGAGGTTACCTCGAAACCGCAAAAAATAAGTTTGCTGTTTCGCAGTTAAAAGCGATGAGTGGTAAATCAACCTTATTAAATATTGGGGCGCAGTTAGAATTTTCTCCATTCATGAAAATTCACGATTTCGAAAACACAATGGGAGGTTTTAGCCCGTACGTGAGTGTAGGATTCCTGGCAAGTTATTACTCTACAAAAGTAAGTTCAACAATGGGAGAATTAGGACTTCCTTCGACAACTTTTCCAAAATACTTAACTCCTTCAGATGGGCATCAATATGGTTTTGCCAGTGAAAACGGAGTAGCATTAGCAGCAACAGTCGGTGTAGGATTTCACTATAAATTAACGACAATGAGCGATTTGATGTTTGAAACACGTTTTCAGGCATTCAACTCAGACTGGATTGACGGTTTAAATCCAAATAAAGACTTTTATCCTGAAAATAAGTCAAATGACTGGCAGGTTTGGTTTAATGTTGGATACATTTATTACTTAGAATTCTAAATCTAAAATTACAATATTAAAAAATCCCAAATTCCAAAATTATCAATTGGAATTTGGGATTTTTATTTTTGGGATTTCTTCAATTAAGATAATGCCTGTTCTAGATCTGCGATTAAGTCTTCTGCATCTTCAATCCCAACGCTTAATCGAACTAAATCGTCTGTAATACCAACTTCTGCTCTTTTATCTGCAGGAATAGAGGCATGTGTCATTAAAGCCGGATGATTAGCAAGTGATTCTACGCCGCCTAAAGATTCTGCCAGTGTAAACACTTTTAATTTCTCTAAAAACGCAATTGAATCTTCTTTTTTACCCGATTTGAAAGTAAAAGAAACCATTCCGCCAAACGCTTTCATCTGCTTTTTTGCAATTTCATGAAATGGATGATTTTCTAATCCAGGATAATAAACTGTATTTATCTTTGGATGTTTATTTAGATATTCCACTACTTTTTCTCCGTTTTCGCAATGTCTCTGCACTCTTAATGCTAACGTCTTAATTCCTCTTAAAACCAAAAAACTATCCATTGGACCCAAAGTTGCACCAGTAGCAAATTGCTGAAAATGTAATTGTTCTCCTAAAGCTTCATCTTTCACAATCAAAGCTCCCGCAATAACATCAGAATGTCCTCCTAAATATTTTGTTGCCGAATGCATTACAATATCAGCTCCTAAATCAAGTGGTTTTTGCAAATATGGCGTTGCAAAAGTATTATCGACAGCAAACCAGATTTTATGCTCTTTTGTGATTTTTGCTACTTCTGCAATATCTGCTAATTTCATTAATGGATTTGTCGGCGTTTCTACCCAAACCAATTTTGTGTTTTCATTAATTAATGACTTCAGTTTTTCAAGGTCGGTCATATCTACAAAATGGAATTTTATTCCTGAATCTTTGTAAATTCTGGAAAACATACGGTAAGTTCCTCCGTATAAATCATCCATTGCGATAACTTCATCGCCTGCCTTAAACGATCTTAAAATACAATCTGTAGCGGCCAGACCAGATGAAAAGGCTAATCCGCGGGTACCATTTTCAATACTTGCCAAAGCTTCTTCTAAAGCTGTACGAGTAGGGTTAGACGCGCGGCTGTACTCATAATCAGCCAAAGGCTTACCCGGACTTGTCTGAATAAAAGTTGATGTTTGATATACCGGCGGCATTACCGCTCCTGTACTTGGATCATGATGCTGACCACCATGTATTACTTTTGTATTGAATTTCATATAGTTATAAATTTTAAGTCCATAATTGTCGCACAAATTTACCGCTTAATTTATTTTATCCTGATACAACTTCTTACCTTTGTAGATAATTAACACTTTTTGATATGAAAAATTACATATTTATAATCTTTTTGTGTTTGATTTTTACAAGTTGCAAAAAAGAGCTTTCATTTGAAAATGAAACCTTTGAAGAAAAATCTACAATTCCGTGCAAAAATGACTGCCCGAATATCACAATAGAAGTCCCGGTTGCTAAAAATAAAAAAATTATTGCTGACAGCATTAATAAAAAAGTTTTCGCTGTTATAAAAGAGATTGTTTATTTTGGAGAAGATTCGACAAAAGTCAACGATTACAAATCGTTGTCAAAATCTTTTATTGCTTCTTATGAAGAAATGCATAAAAAATTTCCACATGATACTTTTGGCTGGGAAGGAAAAATAAAAGGAAATATTGAGTTTGAATCTGATCAGCTTATAAACATTAAAATAGATCATTATACTTTTACTGGCGGCGCTCACGGCTATCAGGGTTTCAGGTCTTTGCTTTTCAATAAGAAAACAGGAAAAGTCATTTTTAATGAAGACCTTTTTACAAATGAAAAAGAATTTAAGGCTTTCGCAGAAAAAGAATTCAGAGCCAAATACCATATTCCGGAAAAAGCGAATATTAAT
The DNA here is from genome assembly GCF_001429765.1 of Flavobacterium sp. Root901. Lineage (GTDB taxonomy): Bacteria > Bacteroidota > Bacteroidia > Flavobacteriales > Flavobacteriaceae > Flavobacterium. The sequence goes on along the minus strand of NZ_LMJB01000005.1, from coordinate 1,082,469 downwards.
GCAACCGGATTGATGTTTGAAAATGATACATTTCAACTGCCTCAGAATATTTTTTACACTTCTGAAGGTTTGCTTCTATATTATAATTCATATGAAGCCGCGTCATACGCCGACGGCCCGAAAGAAATCGTATTTCCGTATGATAAAGTGGGTAAGTATTTAAAATTTCAATAGTAAAACAGTAAATTAGTAAAATTCTTACTTTTTGTATATTTGCAGATAAATACAACCGCAAATATATTTAGAATGGATTCAAAACAATTATTCAGATTTTACAATAGTAAATTCGATTTATCAAACTGGATTGACGAAAAAGGTCAATTAGCTCAAAATGAAGATGAAATAAAATGGTTTAATTGTGGAATTAACGAAGATTTTAATCCTAAAATAATTAATGAAATACTAAAGAGTTTTTTTTTAGAAGATGAAGTCTATTTATGCATTTCAGCAAATAAAAGCTCTTTAGTTAAAAAATCAACTGCAGCAGATGAAATTGGCAAGATTCTTCACAAAAAAGAACTTGCCATAATGGATCAATCATTCACAAAAATTATGTTTTGTTCATCAGACGGAATATTCAAAATTGGAATGATAAGAAATTTTCCGGAAAATCGTGTAAAACCATCTGGAGAACCTCTCGCAGTATCATTTACTGCAAATATGACAGATAGCGATTATACAAGTAAAGTTGCCACAATAATCAACAAATATATTTGCAATCTTGAGAATGAATTACATAAAGATTATGGTGGTTCTATGGAACATCTATGGATAGACTTTCAGCTTATTGAAGAGCACAAAACATATCCATTTCGATTTCAGAAAAGAGTAGAAATCCCTACTTCGTTCACCGAATTTTACTCCTATAATGTAGGTCATTATAGTGTGAGACCAGATTTTGTAAAGATGCAAATGTTATCATCTGAAGAAGAAATTTGTTCCTATGTATTTGAACTTTTATATAAATCAACTCAGATTCTAGAAGAAAAACAGAAGAAATTAGAAGGTTTTAATGTGACCGCATTTCGATTGGATTTTTTATCTGCCTGCAAGAAATTAGGATATATAATTTGACATAACTTTTTTTGTAATACGATTCCATTTTAAATTGCAAAAGAAATTTGGCTAAAGCATATATATCTTCAAATTTCACCTCTACCTAAAGCCAGAGACAATTCAAAAAATGTGTTAGACGCACTAGGTGCGTCTCTACAGAAAAAATCTTAGAACCTCAGTATCTCAGAATCTTAGAATCTTTCTCATTGAACATCATATTTCATTTTTCTCAAAACACGTAAAGCTTCTTTAAACGATAAATAAGCCTGACCAAAAGGTTTTAGAAGTAATTTGGCATCGATTAATTTTTGTTTGGCATCGTCAAAGCCATTCAAATAACAAATCATAAAAGTAGAAGGAAGATTTTCTAAGTCTTTTAATTCCCGCTCAGATAACGAAACTCCTTTTTGTAATTTTTGAAGAAGTGCAATGTTGGCATTATAAATATGAAAAAGCATTCGCTTATTAAATTCGGGAGGCTGAAAAAGTATTTGACGGTCAATTTTATAATAACCATTATCGAAGAAATGAATAGTTTGCTCTTCCAGCGGATAATAACTTGTTTTATCATTTAGTCCAAGCGGAACATATTCTGTAATGGTAAAACTATCATCATCAAAAACAATAGTAACTACATCCTGTGCCGAATAAAAAAGTTTTACCTGTTCGTTTATCAGCTCAATATCTACGCGGGACAAAAAGGTTTTATCCCGGGATTTTTTTGGAACTCCTGCCCAGCAAATCACAAAGAGTTCTTTAAAAACACGGTATTTTGGCGACATATCTTTATGCCTGAAATTCATAAAATCAATCACACCGTCGAGTGTATACTGAATACTGTTTCGGGAACTATTTTCGATCCCGATTACGGTTTCTGTATTTTGGTAATTTTTCTCAATTTCGCCTTCAACCGGAATAGAATTACTTCCTCTTCGTACAAAAACGCTGTTGGCAGCAATTGTATGTATTCCTTTTTTAAAATAAGATATCTGGCTTTTTGGTTTAATGGTAACCAGACCAATTACTTTATCTTTTGGAAGATTAGGAAACGGTACATTTTCGTATTGAATCCTGGGAGGATTTTCCAGAAAAGCATTGACAAGATTCTGAATCCTGCTGTCGTCGAAGAAATCGTCGCCAACAATTTCGTTGTCCTGATCTTCAACACCAACCACGATATAAGAATTATTCGCCGGATTTGAATTGGAGAGTGCACAAATATGTTTTAAAAACTTAGCTTTCCCTTCTCTCGAATGAAGATTCAACTGCCTTTTTTTATCATAAAAACTGCTTTCGTCGTTATGAGCGAGTAGATTTTTTATTAAAAGGCGTTTATTAATCATACTTTCTATTTTTTATAACAGCTAATCAAAATTGCAAATTAAAATCGTAATCTTAAAACCTAAAAAAAGACGCACTGCTGTGCGTCTCTACAAATAAATTCTACTTAAATATTTTTCTTAACGATGGTAGAAGAAGCCTGTGCGGTACTCATCACAACCAAATCGGCTATATTTACATGATACGGCCTTGAAACCACAAAATGGATAATATCGGCAATATCTTCTGCCTGAAGCGGATCAAAACCTTTATAGACATTTGAAGCTCTTTCTACATCTCCTTTAAAACGCACTTCACTAAATTCTGTTGCAACCATTCCGGGATGAATTGCACCAACTCTGATTCCAAATGGATTTAAATCAATTCGCATTCCGGCAGTAATGGCATCAACGGCATGTTTCGTTCCGCAATATACATTTCCGTTTGGATAAACTTCTTTGGCTGCAGTTGAACCAATATTAATAATATGTCCAGAATTTTTTGCGGTCATTTTCGGAATTACCGCTTTTGACACGTATAAAAGTCCTTTTACATTTATGTCAATCATGGCATCCCAATCATCCAAATCTCCCGTTTGAACAGGATCTAATCCGTGTGCATTTCCGGCATTATTAATCAGAACATCAATATCTGAAAATTCAGCCGGAAGAGCAGCGATTTTTTCCAAAACATCATTTTTATCACGAACATCAAAAGAAAGCAAATGCACTTCTGTAAAAGCAGAAAGTTCTTTTTCTAATGCTTCTAAACGGTCTTTACGCCTTCCGCAAAGCACCACTTTATAATTGTTTTTTGCCAGAATTTGAGCGGTAGCTTTTCCAATTCCGCTTGTAGCGCCAGTAATTAAAACTGTTTTTTTCATTGTTGAATTATTTTTTTTGCCACAGATTAAAAAGATTCACACAGATTAAAAAAATCATTTTAATCCTTTTAATCTGTGGCAGAATATTTTAAAACTTAAAATTTCGTTTTCAAGTGAAAGCTAAAAACTGCGACTGAAAACTAAATTTTAAGCCACATCGTCTCCCATACTTTCTGTCCAGATCGCAAACCAGTCTTCTTTATCCATTTCAAGTTCTACTGCTTTGGCTAAAGACTGGATTCTGGCAACGTTAACTGTTCCTGCAATTGGAATAACATTTGCCGGATGTTTTAAAATCCAGGCCAATAAAAGTGTATCTGCGCCCAAATGATATTTTTCAAGCAAGGTTGAGAATAGTTTTTTCAAACGACGGGTTTTCTTGGTATCTTCTCTAAAAACAGTGCCAAGCGGATTCCATGATAATGGCCTGATTCCATTTGTCTGCATATAATCCAAACTTCCGTCAACCATCGGTTCAAAATGTGTGGCCGAAAATTGTACCTGATTATAGCTTATTTCTGTTTTCTGACGAATTAATTCGGTTTGGGAACTAGTAAAATTAGAAAGTCCGAAATCAATAATTTTTCCTTCCGATTTTAATTTTTCAACTGCTTCTGCAATTTCATCAGCCTGCATTAGCGGACTTGGTCTGTGCAGTAAAAAAACATCAACATAGTCTGTTTTAAGTTTCTTTAAAGATTCTTCAACAGACCAAATGATATAATCTTTAGAATAATCATAATGTTTAATTTTGTTGCTGCGGTTTTCTGTCACTAACTGAATTCCGCATTTTGTAATCAATTGTAATTTTTCCCTCGAAATCTTAGTGTTTTTAAAGGCTTTACCAAAATCGGCTTCGGTGGTATAATCTCCGTAAATATCGGCGTGATCAAAAGTTGTGATTTTGTTTTCGATACAAATCTGTATCATGTTTTCCATTTCTTTAGGCGAAAGGTTTTTATCCCAGACACCCCAATTCATAGTGCCCGAAATTATAGGCGATAATGCTGTTTTGCTCATGGTTATATTGAGTTATTTTTGCTAATAAATATGCTATTATAAAACATAATCACCAAAGTTCTTAAAAATATAAAAATAGATTCACAATTCGTCCTTAAAATTAGGTGATTGGTCGAAGTTTTAACCATTCTTTAACATCTTACTTCTCAAAAAATATTCAATTTGCACTCTCAAAAATTAGGCGTTAAAATCAAGGTTTTAAAAATATTTATATGGAAGAAAATACAACGACTTTAGACATTAGAGCGATAAATGAAAAAATTGAGAGAGAAAGTGCTTTTATAGACCTTCTTACAATGGAAATGAACAAAGTTATTGTGGGCCAGAAACACATGGTCGAACGTCTGTTAATTGGTCTTTTAGGGCAGGGACATATTTTACTTGAAGGTGTTCCGGGTTTGGCAAAAACTTTAGCGATCAACACTTTGTCGCAGGCAGTTCAGGGTTCTTTCAGCCGTATTCAGTTTACTCCGGATTTACTTCCTGCCGATGTTATCGGAACCATGATTTACAATATTAAAGCAAACGAATTCTCTATAAAAAAAGGGCCGATTTTTGCTAACTTCGTTTTGGCCGATGAGATTAACCGTGCGCCTGCAAAAGTTCAGTCTGCACTTTTAGAGGCAATGCAGGAAAAACAAGTTACGATTGGCGATACAACCTTCAAATTAGATCGTCCGTTTTTAGTATTGGCAACACAAAACCCTGTTGAGCAGGAAGGAACATACCAGCTTCCTGAGGCACAGGTTGACCGTTTCATGTTGAAAACAGTTATTGATTATCCAAAAATTGACGAAGAGCGTTTTGTAATCCGCCAGAATCTAAAAGGAAGCTTTGAAAAAGTAAATCCGGTAGTTTCTGTAGAGCAGATTTTACGAGCACAGGAAGCTGTTCGTGAAGTTTACATGGATGAAAAAATCGAAAAATATATCTTAGATATCATCTTTGCTACACGTTATCCGGAAAAATACAAACTTGCCGACTTAAAACCGCTTATCAGTTTCGGGGCATCTCCGCGTGGAAGTATCAACTTAGCCAATGCTGCTAAATGTTACGCTTTCATTAAACGCCGCGGTTATGTAATTCCGGAAGATGTTCGTGCAGTTGTGCATGATGTATTGCGTCACAGAGTTGGGATAACATATGAGGCTGAAGCCGAAAACATTACTTCTGTAGACATCATCAATAAAATCGTAAACGAGATTGAAGTACCTTAAAAATTTGTTTCAGGTTTCAGGTTTCAAGTTGTTGAAAAACGAACTTGAAACTTTTAAACTTTAAACTTTAAACAAATAGAATGGATACAAAAGAGCTTTTAAAAAAAGTACGGAAAATAGAAATCAAAACCAAAAGACTGAGCAATCATATCTTTTCGGGTGAATACCATTCTTCATTTAAAGGACGCGGGATGACTTTCAGCGAGGTTCGTCAATACCAATATGGCGATGATATTCGTAATATCGATTGGAATGTAACCGCACGCTACAACGAAGCCCACGTAAAAGTTTTTGAAGAAGAACGTGAATTAACCATGGTTTTAATGGTTGATATTTCGGGTTCTGAAGGTTTTGGTTCAAAAAGTCAGTTTAAAAAAGACATCGTAACCGAAATTGCGGCAACGATGGCTTTTTCGGCTACACAAAATAATGATAAGATTGGACTAATCTTATTTTCTGACAATGTTGAATTATACATTCCGCCTAAGAAAGGAAGATCACATGTTTTAAGAATCATTCGTGAACTGATCGAATTTGAGCCAAAAAGTCATAAAACAGATGTGGCGCAGGCTTTAAAATTCTTATCGGGAACTCAAAAAAAGAAAGCCATCGTTTTTATGATTTCAGATTTTATGTCTGAAGATTATGAACAAACCTTAAAAATTGCTTCAAAAAAGCATGACCTTACAGGTGTTCGCGTATATGACATTCGCGAGGAAAAAATTCCAAATTTAGGAATGGTAACCATGCTGGATGCAGAAACCGGAAAAACACAGTTAGTCAACACGGGTTCAAAAGAAGTGCGAATGAATTACGAAAAACATTATCAGGAAAGAGTAAACTATTTCAAAGATTCATTTCGTAAATCTGGTGCAGGTATTGTAAATACAAGGGTCGACGAAAATTACGTTACTAAACTATTAGGTTATTTCAAATCAAGATGATAAAAATTTAGAATGCAGTTTTTAGATCTTAGATTTATTTTTCTGCCTAAATTTTTCAAATAAAAATCCGCTTAATCTGTGTCATTCGTGTTGCATTTTAAAGCATTTATTTTAGACTAAAATCTGAAATCACAAATCAAATGAAATTAAAGTTTTACATATTTTTATTTTTACTTTCTTCAGCTGTTTTTGCGCAGAGCAAACAGATTGAAACAAGTATTGACACCACAAAAAATAAAATTGGTGCTGAGTTTAAGCTTACGCTGAAAACTATTGTGACGTCAACACAGAAAGTCGAATTTCCAAAACTGAAAACTATTGGTCCTTTAGAAGTCATTCAGTCTTACCCAATTGATACGGTAAAAAAAAATGACACTTATGAATTGATTAAAAAATATGGTTTAACTCAATTTGATTCAGGAAAATATACGATTCCGTCCATTAAAATTTTAATTGATAAAAAACCATTTTTATCAGATTCCATCCGTGTTGAAGTGGCAAATGTAAAAGTAGACACTTTACAGCAAAAAATGTATGACATTAAAGATATTACAGCTGCCGACAATTCAATTGGCGACTGGTGGAAATATGTTTTGGCAGTGGTTGTTATTTTAGCAATTGGTGTTGGAATTTATTGGTTTGTCAAAAAAAATCAAAAGAAAAAAATTGAGCAGGAAGTTTATAAAACACCTATAGAAAAAGCAACAAGTTTATTAAATAACCTGGAATCAAAAGAGCTTGTTCAAAAAGGCGAAATCAAGGAATATTATAGTGAGCTGACGGATATTGCCCGTAACTATATTGAAGAAGCAATTCATATTCCGGCGATGGAAAGTACAACTTCTGAATTAATTCAGGCAATCAGAACTGCTTCTACTAAAAAGAAAATGACTTTAACCCCGGAAACGGTTGAAAATCTGGAACGCGTTTTACGTCAGGCCGATTTAGTGAAATTTGCGAAATCAAAACCTTTGGATTTTGAAATCACAGAAGACAGAAATAAAATCCAGAGAGTAATTTTAACCCTTGACAAAGCCATTCCGACGGAAGTCTCTACTGAAGAAGAAGATCAGTTATTAAATGAAGCACAAAGACAAAAACAAATTGAGCTTCAGTTAAAAAAACAAAGAAATAAGCGTATTGCAATTGCAGTAGGTTCTGTAGCATTTTTATTAATAGCGACGACTGCTTTTTTCATCGTAACAAAAGGTTTTACTTATGTAAAAGATAATGTTATCGGTCATCCGTCTAAAGAATTATTAGAAGGAGAATGGGTAAAAAGTGAATACGGAAATCCGGGCGTTATTATTGAAACTCCAAAAGTTTTAAAACGTATGGACGCATTAAAAACGCTTCCAAAAGAAACAATGGCGCTAATTAAGGAAATGCAGCTTTTTGTATACGGAAGTATGATCGATAATTTTTACGTAGCCGTTTCAACAACAAAATTCAAAACTCCGACTGATATTGATTTATCAAAAGCATTAGAAGGAAGTTTAAAAGTTATCGAACTTCAGGGCGGGCAGAATATTATTGTAAAACAAGAAGATTTTCAGACAAATCAGGGCATTCAGGGAATAAAAGGGTATGGAACAATGACAGTTTTAAATCCGGCATCTAAAACGAGTTTAAAAGGTTATTATGAAATCCTTCTTTTCAAACAAGATCAGGGATTACAGCAAATCATCATTTTCCATGAGGAAGGTGACACTTATGCGAACGACATTACAACCCGAATTTTAAATTCTGTTGAACTTAAAAAAGCAAGTAACTAATGAATAATCAGATCACTTTTTTAAATCCGGAATTCTTTTGGTTGTTTCTTTTAATTCCAATCGCTATTGCATGGTATTTTTGGAAAAGAAATCAGCAGTCGGCGACATTAAAAATGAGTTCAACAGCAGGTTTTAAAAACAGTCAGTCCTTATTGACCAAATTAAAACCTTGTTTATACGTTTTCAGGATTATTGCTTTAAGTTCTTTAATTATTGCTCTGGCAAGACCAAGAACGGTAGACATCAGCAATCAGACTAAAACAACAAAAGGAATAGACATTGTAATGGCAATTGACGTTTCCGGAAGTATGCTTGCCAAAGACTTAAAGCCAAACCGTATGGAAGCTTTAAAAAGAGTAGCTGCAGATTTCGTTGAAGAAAGACCAAATGACAGGATCGGATTGGTTTTATACGCTTCTGAAGCCTATACCAAAACACCCGTTACAAGTGACAAACCTATCATTCTGGAAGCCATAAAAGGAATTCGATATGATACAGTCCTTCAGGATGGAACCGGAATTGGAATGGGACTGGCAACAGCTGTAAATCGTCTTAAAGACAGTAAAGCAAAAAGCCGTGTAATCATTTTATTGACAGATGGTGTAAATAATGCCGGATTTATTGAACCGGAAACAGCTGCAGATATCGCAAAACAATATGGAATAAAAGTATATACCATTGGTCTTGGAACAAACGGAATGGCAGAATCGCCTTATGCTTATGCACCAAACGGAGGCTTTTTATTCAAAATGCAGAAAGTTGAAATTGATGAACAGCTAATGAAAAGCATAGCACGCAAAACCGATGGAACGTATTTTAGAGCAACAAGCAACGATAGACTGGCTCAAATATATAACTCGATTAACAAATTAGAAACAACTGAAATCCAGGAATTGAAATTCTATGATTATGATGAAAAATACAGGGTTTTTGTTTTACTCGCAGCATTTTTATTATTGTTAGAAGTTGGTTTACGAAATACAGTTTACAGAAGCTTTATTTGATTTTAAAAATCAAAAAATCCCAAATTCAAAAATTCCAAATTACAAAAGTTGGAATTTGGAATTTAAATATTGGAATTTAAAATTTTATGGAATTAGACGAAAAAAAATATTTATATCTCTTACTCTTACTCCCAATTGTGGTGTGTATTTTCCTTTTCAATATGTATTGGAAAAGAAAAAAACAACGCGAATTTGGTGATTTGGAAATGGTGAAAAAACTAAGTCCGGAACGATCTGTTTTTAAACCGGTTTTAAAATTATCGATTTTGCTTTTGGCATTGGCGTGTTTGATTATCGGTTTGGTAAATCCGAAAATTGGAACAAAAATGGAAACTGTAAAACGTGAAGGTATTGATATTGTTTTTGCGGTAGACGTTTCTAAAAGTATGCTTGCCGAAGATGTTGCGCCAAGTCGTTTAGAGAAAAGCAAACAGTTAGTCTCGCAGATTATCAACTCATTAGGAAGCGACAGAATTGGAATTGTAGCTTACGCAGGAAGTGCCTTTCCGGTTTTACCCATAACATCTGATTACAGTGTGGCAAAAATGTTCCTGCAAAGTATGAGCCCGGATATGGTTTCATCTCAGGGAACTTCTCTTGATGAAGCGATTCGGTTATCATCGACTTATTTTGATGAAAAAAGCAAAACGAGTAAACTTCTGATTTTAATTTCTGATGGTGAAGATCATTCCGAAGGCGCTTCTGCAGCTGCGGAAGAAGCCAATAAACTTGGAATGAAGATTATTACAATTGGTGTTGGAACAGAAAGAGGAGGAACAATTCCGTTAAGAGAAAACGGCATCGTTAAAAATTATCAAAAAGATCAAAACGGGCAGACTGTTATTACAAAACTAAATCAGGAAGGTTTAAGAACGATTGCAAAAGCCACAAAAGGCGGATATGTTTATGGAGGAAATACCAAAGAAGTTTTGGAATATATCAAAAATGCTTTGAACAATATTCAGAAAACCGAATTTGAATCGACACAAATGGCCGATTTTCAATCGCAGTTTCAGTGGTTCATTGGTTTTGGGTTCCTGCTGTTATTTGTAGATATTTTCCTTTTGGAAAGAAAAACAAACTGGATAAAAGAGTTGAATTTATTCAACGAAAAGAAATAAAGATTCCGCTCAGATTCGGAACAAAAAACATAAAAAATCAGAATGAAAAATTTACTTCTTTATATTTTACTAACGCTTCCTTTTGCAGTTTCTGCACAGGAAAAAGACAAGACATTGCCTGATGCCAATGAAGAATATAAGCAGAATAAATTTAGTGATGCAGAAGCAAATTACAGGATTTCGGCATCAAAATTTTCTAAACGTGCGGCTGGTGCTTATAACTTAGGGAACTCTATTTACAGACAAGATCAGGCTTCTGAGGCAAAATATGCTTACGCAAATGCGATAAAAATTGCTAAAACAAGAACTGAAAAGCATAAAGCATATCATAATCTCGGAAATGTCTTTATGAAAGAGAAAGATTATACAAAGGCAGTTGAGGCCTACAAAGAAGCTTTGCGCAATGACCCGACGGATGATGAAACGCGTTATAATTACGCGTATGCCAAACAAAAGCTAAAGGAAAATCCTCCGAAAAACGATAAAAATAAAGACAAGAATAAGGATAAGGACAAAGACAAAGACAAGGATAAAAATAAAGACAAGGACAAAGACAAAAATAAAGATAAGGACAAGGACAAAGATAAAAAAGACGACAAGGGCGATAAAGACAAAGACAAAAAGGATGGTAAAAACGACCCGAAGAAAGACGATAAGTCTGACAATAAGGGAGAGCCAAAACCTATGCCTGGCGGAATTTCAAAAGAACGTGTCCAGAATTTACTGGATGCAGTAAACAATGAGGAAAAGAAAATTCAAGATAAAGTAAACGCCCAAAAAGTAAAATCAAATCCTAAAAAACCAGAGAAAGACTGGTAGTTTTTTGGTTAATCGTGTATTCGTTTAACTGTTAATTCGATCAAACAATAAAACAATAAAAAAAACGATTAAACAAATTAACAATTAAACAGTTAACAAAAACTGACAAACATTAATGAAAAGATATTTAATTTTATTACTATTCACTTTTCAAGGACTTATGGCTCAGGTTCAGTTTGAAGCCAGAGTAAGTAAAAACACGCTTGGACTTAACGAAAGACTGCGTATCGATTTCATCATGAATGTTGACGGAGATAATTTTGACCAGCCGGCATTTGAAGGTTTTAAACTTGTTGCCGGACCAAGCCAGCAAATCAGCCAGTCCTGGGTAAACGGACGAAGCTCTTTTCAAAAAATATATTCCTATATTTTACAGCCTGAGAGAAAAGGAACTGTAATTATTAAACAGGCTGCTATAGAATATAATGGACAGATTTACAAAACGTCTCCCATAAAAGTAACTGTTACGAATGCTGTTGCACAAGAAAGAGATCCTAACGATTACAGGCAGCAGGGAGGCTCAGGAACTGAATTATTAAAATTAGTTGCAGAGGTTTCTAAAACTACACCTTACTTAAACGAACCTATTACGGTTGTTTATAAACTATATTTTAATGAAATAGGAGTTACCGGATTCCGGGAACTTGCAAAACCTAAATACAACGATTTTTGGAATCAAAACATTGATATCAAACAATTGACAATGGAAGAAGGAAGTTACCAGGGTCAAAGATGTCATTATGTAGTATTAAAGAAAACTATTTTATATCCTCAAAAATCAGGGAGATTAACTATTGAACCGCTTTCATTAGATATTGGCGTACAATTGCCAACTAATCGCCGCGATATGTTTGGTCAGATGATTATTGCCGAAGATAATAAAGTAGTAACTACAGGTGCGAGAACGATAAGCGTAAGACCTCTTCCTGAAACTGGAAAACCAGAAGGTTTTACAGGTGCAGTTGGTAATTTTAGTTTTAGGGTTACACCATCGAGAACAACATTAAAAAGTGGTGAAGGGCTGGACTTGCTGGTAAGCGCCTCGGGAACAGGAAACATGAAATTGTTTACACTGCCAAAACCTGTTGTGCCAAATGCATTAGAAATGTATGATCCGGTTCATGACGAAAAAGTAACCACTTCATTGTCCGGAATGTCTGGAAAAATTACAGACAAATACACTATTATTCCACAATACAAAGGAAAATACGCAATTAAGCCAATGACCTTTTCGTATTTTGATTTGAGTACAGGATCGTACAAAACCATAACTTCTCCTGAAATTATGGTTGATGTATTAGACGGACCAACTTTAGCAGAAGCGAATCCTTCAAATGCATCTAAAAACGTAATTACGAAAACAGAACAATTCAAATATATTAAACCAAAAACAACTTTAGTCAGCATTGCTAAAGATGATTTCTATGGTTCAGATCTGTATTATATATTATTGTTTTTCCCTTTTGCCATTATTCCGATAATTATTTTGGCTAAGAAGAAAAAAGAAGCAATTGACAGCGATATTACAGGAAACCGAATCAGAATGAACAATAAACTTGCGAAGAAATATTTATCGCAGGCTAAAAAACAACTTAATAATAAAGAAGCATTTTATATTGCATTAGAAAAGGCAATGCATAATTTCTTAAAAGCAAAACTGCATATTGAAACCTCAGAAATGAGTAAAGACAATATTCGTGAACTGCTTTTATCGAGAAACACAAATCCGGAAACGGTTCAGGATTTCCTTAATTTGACTGAAAACTGCGAATTTGCGCGTTATGCTCCGGCATCAAGTGCTTCGATTCAGCAGGATTATGATAAAGCGGTTTTGATTATTTCAGCATTAGAAAAACAAATCGTTTAGTTTAATTTATTCAAAATCCGACAGGTTTAAAAAAATACGAATGAAAAACATACTTTATCTCTTTTTATTAATTTCACAGGTTTTCTTTGCTCAGAGCAGCTTTGAGAAAGGAAATGCTTTTTACCAAAAGGGACAATATCAGGAAGCTGTTCAGGTTTATGAAGATATTATTAAAGAAAATAAACAGCAGTCGGCTGAGTTGTATTTTAATCTGGCAAACAGTTATTATAAACTCAATAAAGCTGCACCTTCTATTTATAATTATGAAAAAGCTTTAGTATTAAAACCAAATGATGCTGAGACTTTAAATAACCTGAAATTTGCCAAAAAACTAACAATCGATGAGATTAAAGAAGTTCCAAAAGTGGGATTCGCAAAACTGATCCAGAACTTTACCGGTATTTTTGATTACAATCAATGGGCAAAAATTTCTGTTGCTATTGGCTTTTTGTTTTTGCTGAGTTTTATTGGGTATTATTTTTCGCAGCTTAGTATTACCAAAAGAATTTATTTCATTGGGATGTTTATTCTCTTGGTTGCTTTAATCTTAAGCGTTTCAGCCGGAATGTCTGAAAAAGATCATTTTGATAACGATCGCCCTGCTATTGTTTTTGCAGAATTAAGTGAAGTCAGAAGCGAACCTCAAAAAGCGGGTTCTGCAATTTTTCTGCTTCATGAAGGTGCAAAAGTTTACGTTATGGAAACTGTCGGCAAATGGAAAAAAATCGAATTAACAGACGGCACGGAAGGCTGGATTGATGCTTCAACTATTAAAGAAGTAAAATAAAATTTTAAATTCTAAAAATATAAATTCCAAATTCCAAAATTATAAATTGGAGTTTGGATTTTTTTAAACGATCGCATATCGTAGAGACGCACCGCAGTGCGTCTACCTACCATTTGTCGATATGCTGGGCGTAGACGCACTGCGGTGCGTCTCTACGATATGCGTTGTGGAAATTTAAAACGGCAAAAAAGTTTGTGCAATTCTTGTAATTCGCGGCAAAAAATCTCAGATAAAATTAATTCGTATAATTCGCGGCAAAACAATCTCAAATAAAATTATAAACCTTTTCAGGCGTTACACAATAATCTAATTTGATATCCGATTCAAAAACATCATCGATTTGACTGACTGATTCAAAAAAAGAAAGACCAATTTTTATAGTTTCAGGTTTGCAGCCGGCTAAAAATTTATCATAAAAACCTTTTCCATAACCAATTCTATTCCCAAAAATATCAAAAGCCAAAAGCGGTACAAAAACAACTTCGATATTTTGAGTCGGAACCGGAAGTCCGTTTACCGGTTCTGGAATATTATATTCGTTTTTTTTGATTTTGGTATTATCTGTTAACAAAAAATGAGCCATTTCCCTGGTTTCAAAATCACTTTTTGAGATCACGATTTCTTTATCTTTTCCCGAAAGTAAATGGAGAATAAATTCGGTATCAATTTCTTTTTGTTCTACAATTGGAAGAAAAACATGGTAATAGGTTTTATCCCAAATAGGCAGCCGAATTAAATTGTTGGCAATTGCCAGACTTTTTTCTTCGATATCATTTTCAGAAAGTGCTGCCCGAAGATTTTTATAGTGAATTCGTAATTCTTTTTTACTCGTCGTCATTTAAAGGAGAATTTTTAGATACGTGATAAATAGCGTCGCCTTCGTAAACAATTGGCGAATGATTGGCATTAATAACATATCCGTCATGCGGTGCTTTTACTTTTTGTTCAAACTTTCCAAACGGATCTGTAATAATCGCCAATATAGTTCCTTTGGTTACAAATTTACCAACCATATTATAATCATGGAGCAGACCGGAACATTTTGCACGAAGCCAGACCGAATATTTTATATAAATAGAAGACTCAGCAGCCGGTTCGATAATGTGTTTTGGTTCAAGCATATTAAGATAATTCAGTAATCGCTTTACTCCTTTGATGCCTTCATTAGCCACAGAATCATTTATATCGAGCGATTTTCCTCCTTCAAAAAGCAGCATTTTTATATTGGCTTTCTCACAGGTATTTCTAAAAGAACCGCCAATATTTTTTGAATAAAGCGTAAAAGGCGCACTAAAAATATCCGCCAGTAATTTCAATTCCATATTGTTTTCGGTAATTCGAATCTGCGGAACATTAAAACGGCTTGCTCCTCCGGCATGAAAATCGACAGCGTAATCTATAATCGGTAAAATTTCTTCTACAATATGATAAGCAAATCTGCTGGCGAGAGAACCTTTCTTACTTCCCGGAAAAACCCTGTTTAAGTCGCGGCCGTCAGGAAACTCG
Organism: Flavobacterium sp. Root901; assembly: GCF_001429765.1. GTDB lineage: Bacteria > Bacteroidota > Bacteroidia > Flavobacteriales > Flavobacteriaceae > Flavobacterium. The sequence goes on along the minus strand of NZ_LMJB01000005.1, from coordinate 1,067,150 downwards.
CGTGATTTATTCACAAAACCATACATATTGATAATTGGAATACAAATAATAGTTCCTCTTACCGGACGATTTATTTTTTTACTGATAATCTGCCGAACGATTTCAACACCATTAATTTCGTCGCCGTGAATTCCTGCCGAAAACAAAACAACTGGGCCTTCAAGCTTTGAGCGGCGCACAATTACAGGAATATTAAGTTTTGTTGTAGTATGTAATCGCGCTATTTCGACATTTATGGTTTTATGTTCTCCCGGCAAAATTGATTCACCGAAAATAACAAGGGGCTTACTATTTTTCATGTAGAATTATAAAATCTAAATATAGAAATTATTCTTTTGATTTCGTAAATTTGAAACTAAATCACTGTTAAGCTTTTTTCAGGAATCAGAATGGTTTTTTTAAAACGCTTTTCAACTATCTTCAGAAATAAAAAAGAATGTCACAACCGTCCTTAGATCTACAAATTCTCACCTTACCGGACAATCCCGGTGTGTATCAATATTATGATAAAGACGGGAAAATTTTATATGTAGGCAAAGCCAAAAATTTAAAAAAAAGAGTCTCCTCTTACTTCAATAAAATACACGACACAAGGAAAACTAATGTTTTGGTTAGAAAAATCGTAACTATAAAACACATTGTTGTTCCCACAGAAACTGATGCGCTTTTATTAGAAAACAATTTAATTAAAACGCTTCAGCCAAGATACAATGTATTACTGCGAGATGACAAAAGTTATCCGTGGATCTGCATTAAAAAAGAACCTTTTTCAAGAATATTCCTGACCAGAAGAATGATAAAAGACGGATCTGAATATTTTGGTCCGTATACTAATTTTAAAATGGTTTATACCATTCTGGATTTAATAAAAGAACTGTATCCGTTAAGAACCTGCAACTACGATTTGAGTAAATCAAATATTGATTCGGGTAAATTTAAAGTATGTCTGGAATATCATATCGGCAATTGCAAAGGACCATGCGAAGGCATTGAATCTTTGGAAAATTACCAGAGACAAGTCGATGCAATCCGGGAAATTTTGAAAGGAAATTTTAAGGAAAGCATGAAAGATTTCAAGCGCTTAATGAATCAATATGCGCAGGATTTACGTTTTGAAGAAGCACAGAAAATCAAAGAAAAAATAGAAATCCTCGAAAATTACCAATCAAGATCGACGATTGTAAATCCAAAAATCACAAATATTGATGTGTTTTCGATTGTTTCAGATGAAAGTGCGGCTTATGTCAACTTTTTGCAAATTTCCCATGGCTCGATTATTCGTTCGCACACTTTAGAAATGAAGAAAAAACTGGATGAAAGTGATGAGGAATTATTAGAACTGGCGATTGTTGAGCTTCGTGAGCGTTTTCAGTTAATGTCAAAAGAAATCATTGTTCCTTTTGAAATTGATCTGGGCGAAAACATTAAAACCACCGTTCCGCAGCTTGGAGACAAAAAACAGATTTTAGATTTATCGATTCGTAATGCGAAATTCTACCGGATTGAACAACTGAAGCAATTACAAATTGTTGATCCGGACAGACACACCAACCGGATCATGGCGCAGATGCAGAAAGATTTACGCCTTCCGGCTGAACCCCGACATATAGAATGTTTTGATAACTCCAATATTCAGGGAACAAATCCGGTTGCGGCCTGCGTAGTTTTTAAAGATGGAAAACCGAGCAAAAAAGATTACCGTCATTTTAATGTAAAAACGGTTGAAGGTCCGGACGATTTTGCTTCGATGACCGAAATCGTATACCGTCGTTACAAAAGATTATTAGACGAAAATGAACCTTTACCGCAATTAATAATTATTGACGGTGGAAAAGGACAGTTATCTTCTGCCCTGAAAAGTATTGATGAATTAGGTTTAAGAGGAAAAGTCGCCATTATTGGAATCGCAAAACGTCTTGAAGAATTATTTTATCCGGGCGATTCTATTCCGCTTTATTTAGATAAAAAATCAGAGACCTTAAAAGTAATTCAGCAATTGCGAAATGAAGCACACCGATTCGGAATCACATTTCACCGTGACAAACGAAGCAAAGCTGCACTTAATTCTTCTGTAGAAAGTATCCCGGGAATTGGCGAAAAAACAATGCTGACATTAATACAACATTTCAAAAGTGTTAAAAGATTGAAATTAGCATCAGAAAAAGAAATATCTGCCGTTATCGGAGCATCAAAAGCCAAAAAAATTGTCGACTTTTACAAAACCAATTAGTAATTCTTTATGCGCCTAAATCAGTTGTCCGTTCCAAATAATTTTTCAAAAGGATTTTCTTCAAATTCCGTTTGGAGCCTGGCAGCTGTGCTTTTTATGTTTTTATTGCCGGCAGAAAAATCATTTTCGCAGGAAATAAAACAAGACAGTATAAAAAGACCAAAAATTGGTTTGGTTTTAAGCGGCGGCGGTGCCAAAGGTTTTGCCCACATTGGTGTTTTAAAAGTTTTGGAAGAAGCCGGAATCAAAATCGATTATATTGGAGGAACGAGTATGGGATCTGTTATTGGCGGACTTTACGCTTCCGGATATAATGCTTCACAAATTGATTCTATTTTCAAAAAAACCAATTTCGATGAATTAATAAACGATTATATTCCGCGTTCTTCAAAAAACTTTTATGGCAAAAAAAATGACGAATTGTACGCCATTGTTTTGCCGTTTAGTAATTTCAGAGTCGGCATTCCCGAAGCACTTTCAAAAGGAATGTACAATTATAATCTATTAAGCAGTTTAACCCGAAATGTGCGTCATATTCGTGATTTTAATAAACTGCCAACTCCGTTTTTATGTATAGGAACCAATATTGAAACCGGTGAAGAAGTATTGCTGAATAAAGGAAATCTCGTTCAGGCCATGATGGCAAGTGCCGCTTTTCCTTCTCTTTTTACTCCTGTAGAAATCGACGGAAATTTATTGGTCGACGGGGGCGTTGTAAACAATTACCCAATTAAGGAAGTTCGTAATCTTGGCGCTGACATTATAATTGGTGTTGATGTTCAGGATGATTTAATGAAGCGAAAAAACTTAAAAAATGCTACCAGAATCCTGGTTCAGATTACCAATCTGCAGTCGATCGATAAAATGAAAAGCAAAATAAAGGATACCGATGTTTATATAAAACCGGACATTCGTGATTATGGTGTAATTTCATTTGACAAAGGAGAGGAAATAATCAGAAAAGGTGAAGAAGCTGCTTTTGCCGTTTATGAAAAAATTAAATCTTTGGTAAACGAAGACAACTTTTACAAAAAACCAAAATTAAAAGTAGCAACTGATACCATTCAGATACAAAAAATAAACACAGACAGATTAGACAATTATACTAAAGAATATATTCGGGGAAAACTTCGTTTTAAACCCGGAAGCACCATTACATATGATGATCTGAAAACCGGAATCAATAATTTGAATGCTACTCAAAACTTTAGCACTATTTCTTATTGTTTACAGCCAGACGGTGCAAAAGATGATCTTGATTTAGTTTTAAAAGAAAATCCAACACAGACTTATTTAAAACTCGGCCTGCATTATGACGGTCTTTATAAAAGTGCCGTATTGCTGAACCTGACCCATAAAAAAACATTCTTAAAAAATGATGTTACTTCGCTTGACATTATTTTGGGAGATAATTTTAGATATGACTTCAACTATTATGTAGAAAATGGTTTCAACATCAGTTTTGGTTTTCGTTCCAGATTAAATCAGTTTAATCGAAATGTCACCACAAGTCTGAGCGGAATAATTTCAGAAAATCCAAACCTAAACTTAATAAATGTTGATTTTTTGGATTTGAATAATCAGGCTTATTTTCAGACCATTTTTGTGCAGAAGTTTTTAATGGGCGGAGGTTTGGAATATAAATACCTGAAGATAAACTCGCCTACACTTTCAAACACAGAAAACATAATCGATAAAAGTAATTATTTTAGTGTTTTTGGTTATTTAAAATACGATTCGTTTGATAACAAAAGTTTTCCTCGTTCGGGATTATATTTTTCATCAGATCTGCAAACTTATTTAGCCTCATCAGATTATACCAATAAATTCAAACCCTTTTCTATTGCAAAAGCAGAAGTAGCGGCAGCCAGAACTTTATTCAGAAGAGCTACAGTAAAAATTGGTGCCGATGCAGGATTTAATATTGGAAGCGACAGTATTGCCTTTTTTGATTTTATACTGGGAGGTTTTGGATACAACAAAATCAATAATTTCAATTATTTTTATGGATATGATTTCTTAAGTATTGCCGGAAATAGTTTTATAAAAGCTGACATTACTTTAGACTATGAAATTCTGAAAAAAAATCACGTAAATTTTTCTGCCAATTTTGCCAATCTTGGAGACGACATTTTTACAACGGTAGACTGGATCTCTATGCCTAAATATTCAGGCTACGCAGTGGGTTACGGATTAGAAACTATAATTGGTCCTATTGAAGTTAAACAATCGTGGTCGCCGGAAATGTCAAAAAGCTTTACCTGGTTTAGCATTGGATTTACTTTCTAAACTGATTTTTTGGAAATATTTTATGTTATAAATAATATAATATGTAATTTTGATCAATAAAAATTACGACATTTGTTATAATGAAAACAAATTGGACAGGTTTATTAGAGTATCTTCAATTCCTCATCAAGAGAAATCCTGAATAATGGCTCTACCGAATTGAGATAATTAGTCAATTGAAAATTGACCTGATTATCTATTCTTCAATTCAAATTTTCGAATTATCTAATTTACAAATTATCTAATTGAAAAAGCCATGCCACTATATCATAAACTTGGGGATTTCCCTCAAAAAAGACACACGCAATTCGAAAAACCAAACGGCGGATTTTATTATGAACAGCTGTTTGGAACAGAAGGTTTTCACGGACATTCGTCTCTATCTTATCATGTTCACAGACCAACGCAGGTTAAAGAAATACTAAACTCTTATTCGGTTGAACCAAAAATTGCAATCGGAAAAAACATAAAATCCCTTTTGTTTAAAGGTTTTGAATTGAAACCTGAAAATGATTTTCTGGACAGCCGAAAAGCAATGTTAGTCAACAAAGACTGTATTATTGGTTTAGCAGCGCCAAAAGAATCGCTTCGAAATTATTTCTATAAAAATGCCGATGCCGATGAAATGCTTTTCATCCATAAAGGAAAAGGAAAATTAAGAACCATGTTAGGAAATATTCCGTTTGAATATGGCGATTATTTAATTATTCCACGCGGTATTATTTATCAAATTGATTTTGAAACAGAAGAAAACCGACTATTTTATGTAGAATCATATTCTCCATTTTATACTCCAAAACGTTATAAAAACCAATCCGGACAGCATTTAGAACATTCTCCATTTTGCGAGCGTGATTTTATCCTGCCAAATGAATTGGAAACACACGACGAAAAAGGTGATTTTTTGATTAAAATCAAAAAAGAAGGCATGATTCACGAAGTGGTTTATGCAGCGCATCCTTTTGACGTTGTGGGCTGGGATGGTTATAATTTCCCTTATGGATTTTCGATTCACAATTTTGAACCTATAACCGGACGTGTACACCAGCCGCCTCCGGTACACCAAACTTTTGAAACAGCAGCTTTTGTTGTTTGTTCTTTCTGCCCAAGACTTTACGATTATCATCCAAAAGCGATTCCGGCACCATATAATCACAGCAATATTGATTCAGATGAAGTTCTCTATTATGTTGATGGTGATTTTATGAGTCGTAATAATATTGAGCAGGGCCATATCACTCTGCACCCAAAAGGAATTCCACATGGTCCGGCACCAGGTGCAATGGAACGCAGTATTGGCCATAAAGAAACTCAGGAATTAGCTGTTATGGTTGATACTTTCAGACCTTTAATGGTTACGGAAGAAGCAATGGGTCTAGACGATGGACAATATTATAAATCGTGGACTGAATAATTAATCAATGTGATAATTTGATAATTAGAAAATTAGGAAATGTGGCAATTTAATAATCAAATATTGTAATTTTAAACTTACAGAATTAATTATCTAATTAACACATTCTCTAATTATCAAATTAAACAAAATGACTTTCAACGAGAAGTATAAAGACAATGCTCTTTTAATAAAAACATTCAATTTTGCATTAAATATAATTGACTACACAACCGAACTTCAAGATCAAAAGAAATTCGTGATTGCAAATCAGTTATTAAAAAGCGGAACATCAATTGGAGCCAATTCAAAAGAATCTCAAAACGCAGAAAGCAAGGCAGATTTTATTCATAAATTAAAAATTGCAATTAAAGAGGCGGACGAAACGGAATATTGGTTGTTTATATGTGACGCTCACAAAGCCTATCCAAATTGTAAAGATTTATTAAATGAATTATCAGAAATTTTAAAAATTTTAAATAAAATAATATCAACATCTAAGAGGAATTAGAAATTAGAAAATGTGACAATTAGAAAATTATCTACATTATCTCATTTCCAAAATTATCTAATTTTCTAATTGACAAATTATCTAATTATGAAACAAGTAAAATCAGTAGAATACGGATTAGAAAAAATCTTTGAAGGAGCACAAGATTTCCTTCCATTATTAGGAACAGATTATGTAGAATTTTATGTAGGAAATGCAAAACAGGCTGCACATTATTACAAATCTGCATTTGGATATCAGTCATTGGCATATGCCGGACTTGAAACCGGAGTAAGAGACAAAGCTTCTTATGTTTTAAAACAAGATAAAATCAGAATTGTTTTGACAACACCTTTAACAGCTGATTCTCCAATAAACGAACATTTGAAAAAACATGGTGACGGAGTAAAAGTTGCAGCACTTTGGGTAGAAGATGCTACAAAATCTTACGAAGAAACGATGAAACGCGGTGCACGTTCTTTTATGGAGCCAACTGTTGAAAAAGATGAATTTGGAGAAGTTGTTCGTTCCGGAATTTACACTTACGGAGAAACAGTTCACATTTTTGTTGAAAGAAAAAATTACAATGGAGTTTTCCTTCCGGGATACAAAGAATGGAAATCAGATTTTAATCCGGAACCAACAGGATTGAAATATATTGATCACATGGTTGGGAATGTGGGTTGGAATGAAATGAATACTTGGGTAAAATTCTACGAAGAAGTAATGGGCTTTGTGAATTTCCTTTCTTTTGATGACAAACAAATCAACACAGAATATTCTGCTTTGATGAGTAAAGTAATGTCGAACGGAAATGGAAGAATTAAATTTCCAATCAATGAACCGGCAGAAGGAAAGAAAAAATCGCAGATTGAAGAATATTTAGATTTTTATGGCGGACCCGGAATTCAGCATATCGCCATTGCAACAGATGATATTATTAAAACTGTTTCGGCATTAAAAGCACGTGGTGTCGAATTTTTATCAGCTCCGCCCCATACTTATTACGAAGCAATTCCAGAAAGGTTGGGTGTACACATGGACATGATGAAAGAAGATTTAAATGAAATTGAAAAACTGGCGATCATGGTCGATGCTGATGAAGATGGATATCTTTTACAAATATTTACCAAGCCTGTTCAGGACAGACCTACCCTTTTCTTTGAAATTATTCAAAGAATGGGCGCAAAAGGGTTTGGCGCAGGAAACTTTAAAGCTCTTTTTGAATCAATTGAAAGAGAACAAGAATTGAGAGGAACACTATAAAAACGCATTATTTTTGCATTATGCAGAAAAATTCTCTGTAAATCATTGATTTTTATGCAAATGTTATGTTAAACTTGACTTTTGCTATTTAATTTTTGAACTTTCTGTCTATCTTTGCACTCGCAAATCAAGAAGGGGTGGTTTCCTTCTGAATTGATATAAATTTCATAATTTATAGTTTTTTGGTTAGTTAATAGCATAAAAACTCAGTCTTCTTGACTGAGTTTTTTTGTTTTAGTACATTTGGAATAGAATTTGCATTTCTTTATCTTTATAACAGAATGTAAAAAATGTACTATGAAAAAGTTCATCCTCATTATATTAATTCTCTCTGCATTTAGTTTCGATACTCAAAAAGAAGATGCTTTTGGCACGGGGGAATATTTCAAATTCAGAATTCATTACGGAATCGTAAATGCCGGCTATGCAACTCTTGAAGTTAAAGATGCCACTATCAATAATAAAAAAGTCCATCATGCTATAGGCAAAGGATTTACAACGGGAATGTCAAAATTTTTCTTCAAAGTTGAAGATTTATACGAAAGCTATTTTGATAAAGAAAATGGCTCTCCGTATCGCTTTGTGAGAAAAATTGACGAAGGCGGTTATACAAAAAACCAAGAAGGTTTTTTCAACCAGAATGAAAATAAAGTTTTAGTAAAAGACTATAAAAGAAAAACCGAAAAAACGATTGTAATTACAGACAATGTTCAGGATATTGTTTCTTCATTTTATTTTTTAAGAAACCATCCTAATATCGATAAATTAAAATCTGGCGAATCGATTACTATTGATATGTTTTTTGATGACGAAATCACAAAATTTAAGTTAAAATATGTAGGCCGTCAAGATATTACAACTAAATTTGGAACGGTTTCTACGATGGTTTTTAAACCACTGGTACAAACAGGAAGAGTTTTTAAAGAAAAAGAAAGCTTAACACTCTGGATTACAGACGACGACAACAAAGTTCCTATTAGAATAAAAGCGGATTTAGCTGTCGGATCTCTTAAAGCAGATCTTGATGAATATAAAGGATTGAGAAATCCGTTTAAAGTTAAAAAATAATGAACCTTACTGATCATTCAGAATCAATTTTAAAAGAAATTGACCTAAAATTTCAAGCAATAAACCAAAAAACTGATGTTCAGTTACAAGGATTACTTTGGTCAAAACCCATTACTTATTGGGATTATATACAAACAGACGCTCTTTTAAATTTACAAACACAACGCACAACCCTTCCTGACGAAATGGTATTTATCATGTATCATCAGGTAAATGAATTAATTTTTAAAATGATTTTGTGGGAAATCGATCAGATCGCTGACACACAAAATATTCAGGTTGATTTTTTCAGCGAAAGACTTTCAAGAATCACCCGTTATTTTGACATGCTTACCAATTCATTCAGTATTATGGAAAACGGAATGGAAGTAGATCAATACATGAAATTTAGAAATACCTTAACTCCTGCAAGCGGTTTTCAGAGTGCGCAATATAGACTGATCGAATTTGCCTCTACAGATGTAATCAATTTAACAGACCGCCGATATAAAGCAGACTTTGACGAAAATACTGATCTCGAAACCAGTTTTGAACATTTATACTGGCAGGCTGCCGGTAAAGATTATCATACAGGTGAAAAATCATATTTGCTAAATGAGTTTGAAAAAAAATATAAAGATCAGTTTTTAAGACAAATGGCTTCGTTCAAAACGAAAAACATCTGGCAGAAATTTACTCAGTTACCAATTGAAGACCAGCAGAATCCTGAACTGATTAAAGCAATGCGCCATTATGATCATACGGTGAACATTACCTGGGTTATGCAGCACTTAAATACTGCTATAAAATATATTTTGGAAAGCGGAAAAGGAAATGGTGAAGCAACCGGCGGAAGTGACTGGCAAAAATATATGCATCCAAAATACCAAAGACGCATCTTTTTTCCTAAATTGTGGACCGAAGAAGAATTGTCCAATTGGGGAAATGAAAATCCACTATAGTTTCCTGCAAAAATTTAAAAGTTTGAAAAAAGCATTCGTAATTATAATAGTATTATTTTCAATATTTTCATGTAATAAAACTGAAGAAAAAGTTGAAATTAAAATTACAAAACCAAAAACTAAAAAAGTAGAGTTTGGTTTTAATTACGCTGATTTTAATGTGGTTAATGACACCATTTCTAAAGGAGATTCTTTTGGATCTATTATCCAGAGTCAAAACATTGGCGACAAAAAAGTATTCGATATTGTCGAACAAGTAAAAGATACTTTTGATGTAAGAACCATTCGGTACAACAAACCCTTTACACTGCTTCGTTCAAAAAACAAAACAAACAATTTACAGGTATTTATTTATCAGCCAGACGCTCTGACTTATTATGTAATCGATTTACGAGACAGCATTGCAAAGGCTTATAAAAAAATAAAACCGGTTACTTTAAAAAGAAAAATTATTGGCGGTGTTTTAAAAACTTCATTATCTGAAACTTTGGGAGATGAAGATGTAGAAACAGCTCTTGCCAGCAGGATTACAAAAGTTTTTTCATGGTCGATTGACTTCTTTAAACTTAAAAAAGGAGATCGTTACGGTTTAATTTTTACGGAACGTTTTATCAACGGAAAAACGTATGACGGTGTAGAAGATCTTGAAGCCGCATTTTTTGAATATAAAGGAAAAATCGTTTATGCTTTTCCTTTTGAAAAAGATACTCTTTCGGGAAAAATTGAATATTATGATGACGAAGGAAAAACGCTGAAAAACTTTTTCTTAAAAACACCAATCAAATTCAGCCGAATCACTTCACGTTTTACAATGAACAGATTCCATCCTGTACAACATACATGGAAAGCCCATAAAGGAACCGATTATGCAGCTCCAACCGGAACGCCAATTTCTACAACGGCATCCGGAGTTGTTGAAGCAACAGGATATACGGCCGGAAACGGAAACTTTGTAAAAGTAAAACACAACGGAACTTACTCTACTCAATATCTGCACATGTCCAGAATTTTAGTTCGCCGCGGACAGCGCGTTACACAAGGACAAACAATTGGCTTAGTGGGAAGTACAGGTTTAGCTTCTGGCCCACACGTTTGTTATCGTTTCTGGAAAAACGGTGTTCAGGTTGATGCGCTTCGATTGAATTTACCAACCGGAGAATCTTTAACCGGAAATGACAAAACACGTTTCTTTAAACAGATCGAACCTTTAAAAAGAGAATTGGACAGTATTGGCAATTTGTAACGATTTAAAAAAATAGCAGAGTCATGAAAAGAATCGAATCTATATTTAATGAAACTTTTTCTGGTTTAAAACTATTTTACAGAGACACCAATCTTCCAGAAAATTTGATTTCCAACTATAAGATTGGACAGATTATTAAAGAAAAAGGATTTACAGATATGACCCGTCTGGGCGGAGGACTTTCTGGAAATTTACGCTACTTAATCGCCAGCGCCGACGCTAAAGATTTATCGGTTTTTAATCCTGATTCGGCAAAAATTGGACATTATCTTTTAGCCGATGCCTTTTTTAAAGTTTTAGACATTCAGGAAAAAGACAGCAAAACACAGATTTTTCTTCTTCATATTCCCGAAAATTCAATTCCACTTTTTAAAAATTCAACTTCAAACATTGAAGAAGAAATTATTGAAAAAGCTGAAAAACGCTTTCGCGAAAAAATCAATGACGCGCTAATTCCGGAATTACAAACTGAAGACTGGAAAGAAAGAACCAAACTTCCGATTGGAATGAGTGAAAGCGGCGAAATGTTTTTTGATGATTCAAAAATAAAACTGGAATCTCCGAAAAGAATTGAAATCAATAAATCAGGAAAAGCTATTGAAGTAAAAAAGCCGTGGTGGAAAGTCTGGCAGTAAAATACCTATTTATATTTACTGTTTCTTCCTAAAATAACAACCTCAAATATGTTGTAACCAATACAACACAAGAAAAAAATCAGTCACGACAAAAGTTGTCCGAAAAAATTATGAAACAGATTATAAAACGTTTTCGCAACTAATTGTTATATAATCATGAAGCATTACCCTATTAAAAGTTATTTGAGTATTTTTGTGATTCTAAAAAAACAATCTCAATAATAAAAATAAAATGGCTTTAAACACAACAAACCCAACCGGGACTGAAGCGTGGAAAAATCTGCAAAACCACTATAACGCAATTCGCGAAACTACGATACAAGAATTATTTCAGCAGGATAATGCCCGTGCAGAAAAATTCAACTTACAATGGAATGACTTTTTAGTTGATTATTCTAAAAATAATATCAGCCAGGAAACAATTTCTCTTTTATTAAAATTGGCAGATTCTATTGGATTAAAAGATGCAATTGCGCAATATTTTGGAGGAGAATTAATCAATCAAACTGAAAACAGAGCAGTTTTGCATACCGCTTTGCGTGCACCGGAATCAGCAGTAATAAAAGTTGACGGTGAAAATGTAATTCCGGAAGTTTATGAAGTAAAAAACAAAATTAAAAACTTTACAAACGAAGTAATTTCGGGAGAAAGAAAAGGTTTTACCGGAAAAGCTTTTACGGATATTGTAAATATTGGAATTGGAGGTTCTGATCTTGGTCCTGTTATGGCGGTTGAAGCTTTGCAATTTTATAAAAATCACCTAAACACACATTTTGTTTCAAATGTTGACGGCGACCATGTAAATGAAATAATTAAGAAATTAAATCCGGAAACAACATTATTTTTAATCGTTTCTAAAACTTTTACAACTCAGGAAACTTTATCAAATTCTGAAACTATCAGAGAATGGTTTTTGAAATCGGCAAAACAGGAAGATGTTGCAAAACATTTTGTGGCGGTTTCGACAAATATCCAAAAAGTAACAGAATTCGGAATTAATCCAGATAACATTTTCCCAATGTGGGATTGGGTTGGCGGAAGATTTTCGCTTTGGAGTGCTGTTGGTTTAAGCATCGCACTGGCAATTGGTTTTGATAATTACAACCAGTTATTAGTGGGAGCAAATGAAATGGACGAACATTTTAAATCAGCAGAATCTGATAAAAACATTCCGGTAATTCTTGCTTTACTGAGTATCTGGTACAATAACTTTTTTGGAGCAGAAAGCGAGGCTTTGATTCCCTATACACAATATTTATCAAAATTAGCTCCGTACCTCCAGCAGGCAACTATGGAAAGTAACGGAAAAAGTGTTGGCCGCGACGGAAAACCTGTTAATTACCAAACGGGAACAATTATCTGGGGAGAACCGGGAACAAATTCTCAGCATGCATTTTTCCAATTAATTCATCAGGGAACAAAAATAATTCCAACTGATTTTATTGGATTTGTAAAACCGCTTTACGGAAACGAAGACCACCACAATAAATTAATGTCAAACTTTTTCGCTCAGACAGAAGCTTTAATGAATGGTAAAACTCCATCTCAGGTTCAGGCAGAATTTGATAAACAAGGACTTTCTGCAGAAAAAGCTTCTTATTTACTGCCTTTTAAAGTTTTTACGGGAAACAAACCAACTAATACCATTTTGGTTCATAAATTAACACCTAAATCTTTAGGTTCTTTAATTGCCTTGTACGAACACAAGATCTTTGTTCAGGGTGTTATTTGGAACATTTTCAGTTTTGACCAGTGGGGAGTTGAACTAGGGAAACAATTAGCAAATTCCATTTTAGATGAAATTAATTCTAAAAATGTTAAGACTCATGACAGCTCAACTTCATTTCTATTGAATCATTTTTTGAAAAATAAATAAGAATTAGAAAGTAATATTTTATAACATTTTGAAACGCCTTGATTTACAAAAATTAAGGCGTTTTTTCGTATAAAACAATACCAATATTGCCAATTTCTAATAATAATTGCAAGTTTAGCACTACAAAACCGATTAAAATATTATCATTTTAACAAAATACAAATATTAAAATTCAATAAATGATGATTTTATTTAAAGAAAATAGAAAAATTCATTTTAATATGCAGCACAAACTGTAAAACTTATTTTTCTTAACATTTTGATAACATTATCTGATTTTATTGTTATAATTTTGCCAAAAACAATAAACTTAAAGAACAAATGAAGAAAATGAAAAATTGGTTACTTACTGGACTATTTTTTATGATAGTTTCAACCGTATTTTCTCAAGGAAAAGTTACTGGTACTATTACCGATGGTACAGGTTCATTACCAGGCGCTAACGTTTTGATCAAAGGATCAAGCGCAGCGACTTCAACAGATTTCGATGGTAAATTTACTATCGAATCTTCAACAAGTACAGGAGAAATCGTTATCTCTTACTTAGGTTATCAAAGCCAGACTGTAAAATTTACAGTAAATGGTTCTACAAATTTAGGAACAATCGTTTTAGCTTCTAATTCAAATGAATTAAGTGAAATCGTTGTTAAAAGTACAGTTGTAGATATTGCAAAAGACAGAAAAACTCCGGTTGCTGTTTCTACAATTAAAGCTGCTGAAATCCAAGAAAAATTAGGAAACCAGGAACTTCCTGAAATTTTAAAAAGCACGCCTTCTGTATACGTTACTAAATCAGGTGGTGGATTTGGAGATTCAAGAATCAATATTCGTGGTTTTAGTCAAAATAACATTGCCGTAATGGTTAATGGTATGCCGGTTAACGATATGGAAAACGGAGCTGTTTACTGGAGTAACTGGGCTGGTTTATCAGACGTAACTTCTGCTCTTCAGGTACAAAGAGGTTTAGGATCTTCAAAATTAGCAATTGCTTCTGTTGGAGGAACAATGAACTATGTTACTAAAGCTTCTGACTTAAAACAAGGCGGTACAGTAGGTACTTCATTAGGAAACGATAATTATTTTAAATCAAATGTTTCTTATAACACAGGTAAACTAGAAAGCGGATTCTCTGCATCTATTTTATACAGCCATACTCAAGGTGATGGATATGTTGATGGAACAAAATTTAATGGAGACAATTACTATATCGGACTTGGTTATACTACAAAGAACGACAAACATGATTTCCAGCTTACAATAACTGGTGCTCCACAATGGCACGATCAAAGATCAACATTTATTACAATTGCACAGTATCAAAAATACGGTTCAGTAGATGATCCAAACATTAAATATAACTCTGATTGGGGATATAAAAATGGACAATCATTTAACATGACAAGAAATTACTATCATAAGCCAATCGTATCTTTAAACTGGGATTATAAAATTAATGAAACTTCAAAATTATCAACTGTAGCTTACGTTTCTTTTGGACGTGGAGGAGGTTCTAGAGCAGCAGGTGGTATTAGAGGTCTTAATTACAATAATGATGCTTTTAGAACTGCTGATGGTCTAATTGATTATGATAAAATTGTAGCATACAATTCAGGTCAGCCTATAACTATTAACGGAACAAGCTATACTCGTTTAACTAACGGCGCAAGCGGACAATTCCAAAATAGTGTTTCAACTGGTAGAACTGGTGCAGGAACAGCAACATCTCCATATGTTTACAATAATACATCAGGTATTTCTCAAATTTCATCTGTTAACTCACACAACTGGTATGGTGCAATTGTTAACTTTGATAAAAAGTTTTCTGATCATTTAACCTGGGATCTTGGTATCGATGTAAGAGGTTACAAAGGTATTCACTATCAAAACGTAAATAATCTTTTAGGAGCAGATTCTTATATAGATAACCTTGATACAAATAATCCAAATAGAGTTTTAACAGGAACTTATTCAACTTACCCAGCTTGGAACGTTTTCAAAAGCACAGATTCTGAACAGAAAATTAACTTCTATAATGATGGTGATGTAAGATGGTATGGTGGTTTCACACAATTAGAATACTCTAACGATAACTTAACTGTTTTTGTTCAAGGAGCTCTTTCTCAACAAGGATTTAAAAGAGTTGATTATTTCAAATATTTATCTTCAAATCCATTATCAAGCACAGATTACGAAAATATTCTTGGTGGTAACGTAAAAGGTGGTGCTAACTATAACATTAACGATCAGCATAATGTTTACTTTAACACAGGTTATTATTCAAAACAACCATTTTTTAATGCTGTTTATCCAAACAATGCATCATTGGTTAATGGTAACTTAACTAACGAAAAAATCTTCGGTTTAGAAGCTGGTTACGGTTTCCGTTCTAGAATTTTCAATGCTACAGTAAACGTTTACCGTACATCTTGGAAAGACAGATACCAAAGATCAAATGATGGTGATGCTTCAAACCCTGGAGGTTACTATGATTTCTCAGGAATTACTGAAATTCACTCAGGTATTGAGTTCGAAGGTAATGCTAAAGTTACTGACAAACTTAAAATCAATGGTATGTTCTCTATTGGAGATTGGAAATATGACGGAACAAGTACAAGTAACCGTTATGATTCAGCAAACAATCCAATTGGTGGAGGAACAACTACAACTCTTTATCTTGATGGTGTAAAAGTTGGTGACGCTGCTCAACTAACAGCTGCTGTAGGAGCAACATACGAAATTTTAACACGTTTCAACATTGATGCAAACTATAACTATAATGACAAATTATATGCAGCAATTTCTCCAGGTAACTTTACATCTGCAACTAACAGAGGTTCTTTACAATTACCTTCTTATGGTTTAGTTGATGCTGGTTTATCTTACAAATGGTTAGTTGGTAAACAAAAAAGCAATTCAGTAGGTTTCAGATTAAACGTAAACAACGTTTTTGATTATACATACATTGCTGAAGCAAAAACAAACTTCTTTGCTGCTGATTACCCAACTCAGCCAACTTACAAAGGTATTTCTACAAATAACCAAGTATACTTTGGTTTCGGAAGAACTTGGAACTTTAGCTTACGTTACGATTTCTAATATTTAGAATCTAAATAAATATCATAAACGGCATTGACTTTTAAGTCCAATGCCGTTTTTTTTTGACCAATTTTGTTATATTTGTTTTTAACAAAAAATCACAGTTTATGTATCATTTTATTCAAAAGCTTCATTCTGGCTGGGCGTATTTAGCATTATTGCTTTTATTGTTTGCCGTAATCAATGCCATTATCGGCTTGACCTCTAAAAAAGAATTCACAGCAAAAGATCGTAAAATTTCCTTATTTGCTTTAATTGGAACACATACACAATTATTAATTGGATTAATCCTTTATTTTGTTTCACCATTAGGAAAAGATGCTTTCGGCCAAATGTCTAATGCAGCTTTAAGATTAACATCATTAGAACACCCATTAATAAATCTTATTGCCATCGTTTTAATAACTATCGGATGGTCAAAACATAAAAAACTAATAAACAGTGAAGCTAAATTTAAAACCTTTGCAATTTATTATGGATTAGGATTAATCCTAATTTTAAGTAGAATACCTTGGAGCCTTTGGTTCTAACCCCATAAAAGTCCTAAATTGTAGGACTTTTTTTATAATGGCATATTATTTGTACAAACTCCCCAAGTCTGAAAAAAATAACCCATGAAAAACAAAAAAAACATTGTAATTACAACGCTTGCAACAACTTTAATAAGTTGTTTTACATATGTTGTAAGCCAGACCAAACCTACTACTGAACCAAAAGTTATTCAGGATACTGTAAAAAATGCAAAACCAAATATTATTGCATTACCAGCAGATTCTGTGTTTACAGATAAAGGTTTAAAATTAAAAACTTATAAAAAAAACGCTCATGCCTCCTACTATGCTGATCGTTTTAATGGTAAAAAAACAGCTGACGGCAGCAGATTTAATAATAACAAATATACTGCAGCGCATAAAAAACTTCCTTTTGGAACAAGAGTCAAAGTAACGAATGAAGCTAATGGAAAATTTGTAATAGTAAAAATTACGGATCGCGGACCATTTGTAAAAACCCGCGAAATAGACTTATCTAAACGGGCTTTTATGGAGATTACAAAGTTCAAAGGCGCAGGCGCAATGAAAGTAACTATAGAAACAATTATAGAATAAAAAAATCCCGCTAACAGGCGGGATTTTTTTTTAAACAAATTTTCCAATACTCATTATAATTCCAGTATGAATTCCTTCATGATAACTAACAAAATTTAAGGCTTCCTGAACATTTGTAAGGTCAAAACCCATACTGGTTCTATATGGATTATAATTAACAAAGACATTGTTTTTATAATCATTCTCTGTTTGCTGCAGGGTTTTAATTAGCATCTCTCTAATTTCATCTGCTTCTTCTTGCAAAACATCGGCTTCAGGCTTTGTTCCTTTTGAATATTTTCCGATAAATTCATCGGTTACATGCATTGGTAAACCTGATAATTTATAAACTAAAATTTGCTGTGAAGCAATACAGTGCCCTATATTCCAAATCAAATTATTTTTAAAGCCATCCGGAATTTTATTTAACTGTTCTAATGAATAATGGTCCAACACCTTCAAAAGAATTTCCCGAATAGTTTTTTGGGTTTCAAAAACTGAAGTCATAATTTTATTTTTTTTTCTAAATTAGACAATTTTAAGTTTCAAATGGATTTTCTTTGCAATCTAACAAAATCATAAAATCATGAACAAAATATACTATTTAGCATCGTGCGATACTTGCCGTAAAATCATTAAAAGTCTTCCGGAAAACAATTTAGTTTTTCATGACATCAAACAAGATCCGATTACGGAAGCGGAATTAGAAGAAATGTATAAACTTTCCGGAAGTTATGAAGCGCTGTTCAGTAAAAAAGCACAATTATATAAGTCAATGGATTTAAAAAATAAATCTTTGACTGAAGCTGATTTTAAAAAATACATATTAGAACATTATACATTTTTAAGCCGTCCGGTTTTTATTATTGACGGCAAAATTTACATCGGCAACAGCCAAAAAAATGTAACCGAAGTAATAAATGCTTTAAGCTGAAAACTTAATATTTTTTCTGCCCGACTGAAAACTGTGCCTGAACATTAATTTGCAATCGAATACAGAAAAGTTTTATTTATCTTTGCGCCTTTATACTCATTATATGATACAATCTATGACAGGGTTTGGCAAAGCTTCTTTGCAATTGCCTACAAAAAAAATTACCGTTGAAGTAAAATCCTTAAATAGTAAAGGTTTAGATTTAAACGTAAGAATGCCTTCGGTTTACCGTGAAATGGAATTAGGTTTAAGAACTCAAATCTCTACCAGGCTTGAAAGAGGAAAAATTGATTTTGCTATTTATATAGAAAGTACTGCAGAACAAACCTCAACTAAAGTAAATGTTCCTGTTGTAAAAAACTATATCGCACAATTGAGAGAAGTCTATGCTGATGCTGATGAAACTGAATTAATGAAAATGGCCGTTCGTATGCCTGACACATTAAAAACAGAACGTGAGGAAATCGACGAAAATGACTGGGAACAAATTCAGATTATTATTGATGAAGCACTTCAAAATATCTTAAATTTCAGAAAAGATGAAGGCGAATCCCTGGAAAAGGAATTTAATCTTCGCGTTGGAAATATTCGTCAATATATGAACGATGCTTTGGCATTGGACCCAGAACGCGTTCAGGCAATAAAAGACCGATTACAAACTGCAATTTCTGAATTACAGGTAAATGTTGATGAAAACCGTTTTGAGCAGGAATTAATCTATTATTTGGAGAAATTAGATATTACGGAAGAAAAAGTTCGCCTGACGAATCATTTAGATTATTTTATTGAAACTTTAAATGGTTCTGAAGCAAATGGAAGAAAATTAGGTTTTATTACTCAGGAAATGGGCCGCGAGATCAATACTATGGGTTCAAAATCAAACCATGCACAAATGCAGAAATTGGTCGTGATGATGAAGGATGAATTGGAGAAAATTAAGGAGCAGGTTTTGAATGTTTTGTAAAAACATGAAGTATTATTTTATTTGCTTCTTTCTGATTATGTTTAATTGTTTTGGACAAGAACTATCTGAAATAAATAAAATTTTAGAAATATCTGATACTTTAGAATATCAACAAGAGATTCGTATTTATAAAGATTATTCTACCACAAATGCGATTGATATTATTCGAATGTTCAGAAATAAAAATAATGAATGGATTACTTATAAGTTTTGGTATTCAAAAGATTTTAAAACTGTAACCAAAATTGATCAAATAAGTTTTCCAAAAGAGCCTATTGGGAAGTTAAAACTAAAAGATGCAGATTTAATTTGGCTGAATCTTCTAATTACAAATGTTGAATTTCTTCCCGATATGGAAGCTGTAAGATACAAATTTGGTAAACCTCATATTAATTTAGATAGAGGTGAAAGAGTTATTTCGAGAGCTAAAACACATATTTTGGATGGTACTAGATATAAAGTCTATGTTAGAAATGGAAAAAACAAAAACAGCTTTTCATTTGATAACCCAGAATCTTATCTCAAACATTATCCAACAATAGATGAATTAATCTCCTATAATGAATTACTATCTGTCTTGAAAAAAGAATTTAGTTTTTAAGACAGATCACACATAAACACACAATGAACAAAGGAAAATTAATTGTTTTTTCAGCACCATCAGGATCAGGAAAAACAACGATCGTAAAACACTTATTGGCGCAAGAAGATTTAAATCTTGAATTTTCAATTTCGGCGGCTTCGCGTGATCCTCGTGGAGAAGAAGTACATGGAAAAGATTATTATTTTATTTCGTTAGAAGAGTTCAAAAAACACATTAAAGCAGAAGATTTTTTGGAATGGGAAGAGGTTTACCGCGATAATTTTTACGGTACCTTAAAATCTGAAATTGAAAGAATCTGGGCTTTAGGGAAAAACGTGATTTTTGACATTGATGTCGCAGGCGGATTACGTATTAAACATAAATTCCCGGAACAAACTTTAGCAGTTTTCGTAAAACCTCCAAGCGTAGATGAATTGAAACGCAGACTTAAAGAACGTTCTACTGAAAGTGACGACAAAATCAATATGCGTATTGCAAAAGCATCTGTAGAATTGGCTACTGCTCCCCAATTTGACGTGATTATCAAAAACTATGATTTACCAGTTGCTTTAGAAGAAGCGCACCAGTTGGTTAAGGATTTTGTAAATAAGTAATTTTATTCTGCAGAGATTCACAAGAAAAAATACAGAGATTCGCATAGTCTGGTTAAACTTTGCGAATCTTTGTTATCTTAGTACCTTCTCTGTGAAACTACAAGAAAATGAAAATAGGCCTTTATTTCGGCACATATAATCCAATTCATGTTGGTCATATGATTATTGCCAACCATATGGCAGAATTTGCCGGTTTAGATCAGATTTGGATGGTCGTTACACCGCATAATCCGTTGAAGAAAAAAGCAACGCTTTTAGATGATCATCAGCGATTGGAAATGGTTTTTCTGGCAACAGAAGATTATCCAAAGATAAAACCGTCGGATATTGAATTTAAATTACCTCAGCCAAGCTACACTATAGTAACACTTGCACATTTACAGGAAAAATATCCAAATCACGAATTTTCATTAATTATGGGCGAAGACAACCTGAAAACGCTTCATAAATGGAAAAACTATGAAGTGATTCTTGAAAATCATGATATTTATGTGTACCCGAGAATTTCTGATGAACCTGAAAATACCGAATTAAAATCACACTCAAAAATTCATATTATCGATGCCCCTATTGTAGAGATCTCTTCTACTTTTATCAGAAACAGCATTAAAGATGGCAAAAATATTCAGCCTTTACTTCCTGCAAAAGTTTGGGAATATATTGATCATAATAATTTTTACAGGAAATAAAAGATTACACACAATATTGTCATTTCGACGAAGGAGAAATCTCCGCAAGTAACTCCTCAACGAAATTCCAATCTTTGTCGAGCTTCTCGCGGAGATTTCTCCTTCGTCGAAATGACAAACAAAACTAAAAAACAAAAACGCATAAAAAAGCCTGAATCCAAAATTCAGGCTTTGATTATAATTAAGCTTCGATACTAATATCGCTTTTTACTCTTGTCCTAATCTCACTCAAAGATTGATCTGCTAAAAGTTTTCCATCTCTGAAAACCTCTTTCAATTCGCCTTGTTTTTCTTCTTCCCAGGAAACATTATCGGTTAAATGATACTTGCCGTCGATTAGATCAATTTTCATTAATCCTTTGGCCGATTTTTTAGTTCCGTCATCTGTAATAGGATCTTTGAAGATGGCTCTTCCCTCTCCGTTTACTTCTCCGTAAGTCGCTTTCATCGCAAAACCGAAAATATCACGAGTGTTGTATTGATAAGTGAAAGATCCAATTCCTAAAACCACATTGGTAGAAGCAAAACCTTTATCTTTTAATTTTTTACAGATTTGGGTTGCTCTGGCAACGGTAATACTATCTCCGTAAATAGCCCCAATCTGCGGAACCAATTCTCTGAAACCTTTATCGTTTATTGTTCCGCCAAAAACATCCCAAAGCAATTCGATTACTCCTTTTTTCTCTTGTTCTGTTTTCCCGTCCGGATTTCCGCAGATAATTAAAATCGGGTCACCGCTGTCAGGACGAATCACAACTTTTCCTTCTCTTGAAACAATATCTTCCTTCAAACGTGGCAGATAATCTGTCAACACTTTCCATAAATCCCACGTATCAGAAACAATCGAAACAATTCCTTTTGGATATACTTCTGTAATTAATCTTTTAAAAGTTTCATATTCTCCTTCAGTCGTTCCCATACACATCACAGAATGTTCTGTTGCTGCAACTGAACCTGCAACCAATTCCTGATCTGAATTGGCGTTGTAATATTCTTCTAAGAAATCGATTGCCGGAATCGTATCAGATCCTGTAAAACTCAATAAATGTCCCGCTGCGGAAGTCAGCGCTGCTTCGATTCCGCCCATTCCTCTCATTGAGAAATCGTGTGCCTGCCAGTCTACAAATTCAGGAATAGAAGAAGTTTCTGCGGCAAATTTGTCTAATACTTTTCTGTATTCTTTTGCAATTGTCGCTGAGTTACAAGGTAACCAAACCACCGCAGAAAGTAAGGTTTCGAAATAATTTGTCAGCCAGAAAAACTCCGGAATCGTATTGTACATCGTAAACATTGGTACTCGCAACGGAACACTCGCTCCTTCCGGCAAGGCTTTAAAAACCATCGGAATATATCCTAAATCGTGTAAATCTTCGATATGCTTGGTTCCGACTAAATTTTCGCCTAAATAATTATTGATTCTGCGAGAATACTTTTTTACAACTTCTTCTTTTGGCTTTTTGAAAAAAGACTCTTCAAAGTCATGAATAATATATTTTTTGATGAAATACTGCAATCCGAAAAAGATCACTTCATCAACTTCTTCTATACGAGATTTTCTTGGTGTCCAGTTAGAATAAACTAATGTTGTTCCGTCCGGGTATTGTCTTCTGTGGTCAACTTTGTAACCATCGGTTAATAATAATGGATTCATATATTTTTATTTAAATTATCTGCTAATCTTTCAGCCAAATCTTTTATATCGTTTATACGGACTAAATTCTCAATCCATTTTTGCGGAATACTTTTCAGTCCAAAATAAATTCCTGCCAAACCTCCTGCAATTGCTCCGGTTGTATCAGTATCTTCACCTAAATTTACAGCTTTTAAAACGGTTTCTTTATAAGAATCTGAATTTAAAAAACACCACAAACTAGCTTGCAGGCTGTCTAATACATAACCGGAAGAATGAATATTTACTTCGGGATATTGTGAAATATCATTTTTTAAAATTCTGTCAAATAATTGAATTTCGACAGGATTGAAACTTTTATTTTCTAAGAACTTCGACAGCACATTTTGCATGTCTTTATAAGCTTCGAATTTATCTTTATCTTTCAGAATTTCCAAACAATATACAACGTAAATAAAACAGGCAAATATCGAACGGAAATGTGCATGCGTTATAGATGAAACTTCTTTTACTTTTTGGTAGATAACTTCAATATCATTTTGTTTTTGAAGATAAAAAACCAAAGGTAAAATACGCATTAAGGAACCATTTCCATTATCACTTTCAGAAAAACCCCCGCATAAATCTGGCTGATGTCCTTTTGCAATATTTTCAATTGCATGTGTGGTCGCTATTCCGATATCGAAAACTTTCCCATGCGGAGTCCATAAATCTGCCCCGTACCATTTAACGAAATTTTTGGCAATATCATTTAAATCATAACTTTTAGTCAAACTTTCCGCTAAACAAAAAGTAAGTGAGCTGTCATCGCTCCAGGTCCCTGCCGGTTGATAATGAGTTCCAAAACCAAACATTTCGGTAACAGGATTTTCTTTTAAATACGCTCTGGATTTAAACTCGACCGGAACTCCCAAAGCGTCTCCAACCGCTAAACCTAATAAACCGGCCTCTATCTTATTTTTCATCTTTTATTTCTTCCTTTTTCATCAGGATACAAGGTTTGCACCACATCACTCTGCCAAAACTTTTTTGACTCTACAGCAATACACGAAAGTTTTCCGTAAAAACCTGCTCCTGTATCAACATTCCAGACATTGCAGCCCTGCATCGGAATTTCGACATCATAATGAAGTGTTGGAGTATGCCCAATGTAAATTTCATTAAAAAGCAATAATCTTTTCGGATACAAATTGGAATCTTTTTGGATTCTTTTATCCATCGTCAAGGCCATTTCCCACAACGTTCTGTCCCAGGAAAAATTGCTTTGATAATGTTCTTTTTCTGGTCCGTGCATGGATGAAAAACCAGCATGGATAAATAAATTGTTATTTTCGTCTACAAAATAATCTTTCATGTTTTTAAAGAAATCAAGATGTTTCTGCTTTCGCAGAAAATCGATATTTTGATAACTTTCTATAGTTGATTTTCCGCCGTGCATAAACCAAATTTCGTTTACAACATCATTCTGAAGCCATTCGTGACACCAAACATCATGATTGCCTCTTATAAAAATACATTCCTGTTTTTGAGCTAAATCAAAAAGGAAATCTATAACCTGAGCCGATTCGCTCCAGCCGTCAACATAATCGCCTAAGAAAATTAGTCGGTCATTTTCAGACAAATCAATTCTTTCTACTAATTGAATCAAGGCTTTTAATCCACCGTGAATATCGCCAAAAACTAATGTTCTTTTCATTTTTAAAATTCAATGTATTTCGCCGGAACCTCATCCGTCAGCCAGACATTATTTTCAGATAAATAAAATGTATATCCTTCTCTGTGCATAGCACCGCTTCTAACGGTTAATATCTGAGCGATTCCTCTTCTGCTTCCTACTTTTGTTGCCGTTTCCTTGTCTTTACTCAAATGCACATGCTGACGACTCATTTTTTTCAAGCCTTCTTTACGAATACTTTCCATAAACTTACCAACCGTTCCGTGGTATAAATATTCTGAAGGTTCAGTTTCTGCCAAATTTAATTCTACAGAAATAGAATGTCCTTGGCTTGCACGGATCTTGGTTTTATCTTCGTTAAAAGCAAAACGCTTTTTATCGTTATTTTCTACAACATAATCGAGAAGTTCAGCCGTCATCTGATTTTGACTTCCTTTTTTATTACATTTTTCTATTAATTCATCTACATCTGCCCATCCATTTTCGTCTAATTTTAATCCGATAGTTTCAGGCGAATGTCGCAGCACCAGGCTCAAAAATTTGCTGACGCTTTTTGCTGTTTTTTCATTCATCTTTCTATGTTATTTTTAATTTTTTATTCAATTCTTCATTCTTAAAAAGAAATGGTTTTTCTGCCGGAATATTTAGATTTTCTAATTCTCTCCTTTGAACAAACTCATATTGTTCAGATACAAAACCCGAAATATCTTCGATCAACAGAATATCTTCTGTGGCAAAAGATCTCGTAAATTCATTTCGCAAACCAATCTGAATGGCGCGTCTTTCTAATTTTCCTCCGTACGGATCATGATCGGGATCCCACTGTAATCTTACCGAAGAGGATTTAACCTGTGCCTGCCATTCTTCATTACTTATTCCTAAATCGGAACTATAAGTAGAATAAACCGCGTTTTGAAGATATTTTTCAAAAACCTCTCTTTTCAGATGAATTGCCAAAACCACTTCCTGACCTTCTTTAGTTCCCCAGCCGTTTCGATACATCATCCAGAGAAAATTGGGTTTGATCCAGGTCATTCTGTCGAGACTGAAAGCGCCCCCAAAAAACTGATTTTTTACAGCAAAATCGCCTATTTCTTTTCGGTATGACTGATAAACTATTATTTTTTCATCATCATACTGAGCCATTATGTGATAACCTGTTTGAGGCCATTCTTGTAATTGCTCGTTATATTTTTTTAATTCTATTTTCATTTTATAAATACACAATCCGTTGATTGTGTTTGTTTGTTTTTAAGTTTACCTGAGATCTAACAGGTTTTAAAAATCTGTTAGGTCTAATGCGGTATAGTTTTTTTATTATTTAAAAGTCATAAACAACAACTTCTACATCATTGTCTGACAATTTTTGAATAATAATCGGTTCGATCATTTCCCATTTTCCACCTGCTAATCCACAGCCGATTCTGGGCATATGAACTGATGCATTATTCTTTTTTGCAAAATCAGAAACTGCCTTTAATCCTTCTTCAAAAGCATTATATCGAATTGGAGCGCTTCCGTTTTCATCTTTATTAATTTTGTGCTGACCAATTAGATTCGCCACCCATAAATCTTCTTCAACCTGAACAAACTGCACTTTTCCTAATTCGAAATCTTCTTTTGATTTGAACCATTCACGATATTGTTTTTCCGGTTCTTTCCATCTTTTTGAAATCGCCATTACAAATCCTTTTCCCCATCCGCCAATGTCATTGCAAACGTGAACAATTATTTTGTTTCCTGATGCTTGAGGCGACGTTGCATCGCCTTTTGTATATTGAATGTCTTTCATTGTTTTCTATTTTATTGATACAAAGAAGTGATGTTTTTAAAATCTTTTGAATCGGGTGAAAATGATCCGTAGATTGAATTGAATTCCGTTGTGAGACTTTCAAACTCATAATCCTGCTCCAGCTGATCCATACAGGTTACCACCAAATTTCGTTTTGCCATTGGGCTGTAAGCAGCATCGAGTTGTAAAGCATAATTTAATAGATTATAATCGAGAGCTCCAAAACGTAAGTGTTTTTGATATTCGTTGAAAACACAGGTTTCTTCTTCGTTGTTTTTTAATTTAATTTCTCCTTCATTTGGCATCCAGCCGTGTCCGTGTCGGGTCGTATAGCTTCTGGTTGCGTAATAAATCTCTACGTCTTCAATCTTTAGTTTATTACAAATTTCAATGGCATTTTTTGAAGTCGTATTGGCATACGTCACATTGGGAAAAACACCGTGATCCATATCTAATAAAATGCCTTGACTTCCTTCAAAAATTAGATTTTCGTATTTGGAAAGAAAACTATAATCGACGATATTCCATTTGAGTTTATCAATCGCTTCCAAATATTGTTTTACTTCTTCATCAATGTCATCTTCGTTTGAAAAACCATAGTAATACGCGATTTGATTTAGTTTTTCTAAAAGCATTTCGCGTGGCGCGATCAAATCAATGGCAAACAATTTATACGGACCTTCATTTCTTTTCATGGTAGAACCGATACCTTTTCCACAGGTTCCGTTTTCGATGTTTCGTACATTTCCTCTGTTGTGCCAGACATCAAAGGGCGTTGTAACTTTTGCTAAGGGATGAATGTACAAATCCAGATTAGCGTTTTTCTCTTTTAATTCTTCTCTTTCGTTATACAGAAAAAGCGGATGAATCGTACAATGCTCGCTGTAATAGGACGGAAGACCACGAAGTGCACCGCTCGCAAAACTCGAATGAACGTGTTTTCGATCGCCAATCATAACGGTATGCGCGGCCTGTTGTCCTCCGGAAAAGCGAATAACTATAGATTCAGGGTTTTGTTTTGCCAGAAAATCTGTTGTTATGCCTTTTCCTTCATCACCAAATCCTAAACCTATAACTATTTGCGCTGTTTTCATTTTGTTGTCTTTTATTTAAACACATAGAATCATAGCTTTTAGGAACGAGTAAAAGGCGTTTTACTCATTTGAACAAACATAGCTATGTGTTAGAAACTAGTTTCTTTCTACTTTCTTTTCTCAGAGACAGAAAAACCTATGTTTCTATGTGTTAAAAAATTTAAAGCATTTCTATATTATCTAAACTATCTGTTCCTGCAACTGGTCTTCCTAAACCAGAACTTTTATGTTTATCGCAGATAATCTTTTTAATTACGTTTGGAATTTCTCTGTGATCTTCAATCGATAAACAATTCTGACCTAATAATTCTTTCCATTCTACATCCGCGTTGATCGCTTGTCCAGAGTGCAAGACACTAATGTGATAGACATCGTAACGTTTTTGTGCTTCTGCTAATAATTCTAAATGCGTGTAGGTTTGCTGTCCCTGACCCATAATTTCTTTAATGGCAGAAGCCGGAAGTTTTTTTAAACCTGGTTCATCACCAACGGTAAATAACAATCCTTTTTGCCCTCTTTTTTCGAAAGCATCGGTTTTGGTATGAAAAGCTGCAAAATACCACGCTAAAAGATAACTTTCTCCAGCATTTCCTCCGCCTCCGCCTTCTATGTATGTTCTGGTTAACCACATATCCAATTCTTCGTCACCAGACTCAAACTGTCCCACCTGAAGCGGATAGCTGTCGCATTCGTGATCTCCGATTCCTAAGAACAAAAGTGCCGGATCCGGAACACCGCCCTGAATAATACCGCCCATTAATTTTGGAAGTCCGTCTTTAATCAATTCGTGCGGAATATGCCCCATACTTCCCGTTACATCCAGTCCTAAAATAATCGGAACTGTATTTGGATGCACTTCAGAATCTCTCGCTTCTCTAAAAATCACGCCATTCGGATTCATAGATTCATGAGCTCTGTGTAATGCATTCTGTGTAAATATCTCACTGGCAGATTTTTTTCCATAACCTGCCGCTTCTGCTCTGCTCAAACGAGCGCTTATATCGTATCTTGTACCTCCCATGATTAATATTTTTTACCAAATAAATATTCAAATCTCTTTTTTGTAACTTCAAACTGGATGTTTAAATTTCTAATCGTCAGCGAAAGTTCCATGTCTTTCTGAACAAAAGCTTCCGGCTGAAAATCCGCAAATGTCAAACTGTTTTTATCCAGCGGACTGATATCGATCAGTCCTTCCTGTTCTCTTTCAAGTCTTTTGATTTTTAATTCGATGTCTTCGACTCTTCTTCTGTAAATTAATTCAGAATCTTCACCAATTGTTTTGGCTCTGTCTTCTCTAATCTGATCATTGTTTCTTTTTAAAGACTCAATAAATCTTGGTTTTAAATCGTCGCTCATAATTTTTTGGTTGTTTTTGGTTTCAAGTTTCAGGTTTCAAGTTGTGTACTTGACTTGAAAATTGGTTTTAAACTTGAAACAATTAATAGATTTTTATTTTTTTAGATTCCAACAGTAACTTGAAACCTGAAACTTTAAACTAATTTGTCTAATCCAATCACCTGAACAACACTTTCACCTTCAAAATCTTTAAAAGAATTTGTTGTAAAAATGCCGTCGAAGCAATTTAAAACCTCAAAACCTTTATTAAAAATACCGTGACTTACAGCTAAGTATAATTTTCCGGCGTTTTTCTTTTTTAATTCTTCTGCCAGTCCAACAAAAGTTCCTCCTCCATCGCAAATATCATCGACAATTAAACAATCCATTCCTTCTAAATCGTCATTGTAAACTTTAAATCCAGACAATTTTCCGGTTTTTACATCACGGCTTTTACTGCATTCTACTACTTCAACACCGCCCAAAAACTCAGATACTTTGTAGATTTTCTTTAAAGCTCCTCCGTCAGGAGAAATTAGTTTTACATTTTGGCCAATTCTGTTTAAAACTTCTTTTATAAAAGTATAGTTTGGAATTACGGTACTATGATTTAAAAGAGCCGGAGTAACTTCTGAATGTGCATCAAAAACAAAAACTTTATTCAATTGCATGGCGTTGATAATATCAGCAAATACTTTTACAGACAAAGGTTCGCCCGGAATCATAACACGATCCTGTCTTGCCGCCGGGAAATACGGAATGAACAATTCGATAATTTTGACATCCATTCTTCGTAACGCATCAACAGTAACACACAATAATCCTAAATCGTTGAAAGAGTTTAATCTATGTGTGATTGTTACTTTTCGATTAACGTCAAAATCCTGAACGATTTTAATATGAGGTTCTCCTCCAGAGAAAGTGAAACTTTGAAATTTTATTTCTTCCTGATTTTGAAAAGGAGCAAATTTTGGGTCGAGATTTAGTATCATAGCTTTTTAGTTTGCGTTAATTATACGCAAATGTAGAATTAAATTTTTAATAAACAATTTATTTTGTGTAAAAATTACGCAAACTTTATTTCGAAGTGGAAGCCTTTTTCAATTAACTCTTTGTATTTCAATTTATTAAAGCGAAATAATTTTGCCGGACGTCCCGTTTTTATTGGTGAATAATTTTCTGTTTCTTCGACAATTCCGAAACTGAGTATTTTTTTTCGAAAGTTTCGACGCTCAATTTCTTTCTCTAAAATGGTGCAGTATAAATTTTCGAGTTCAGAAAAAAGGAATTCTTTTGGAAGCAAATCAAAACCAATTGGTTCATAAGTCAGTTTTGCTTTAAGTCGTTCGATTGCTTTTTGCAAAATAAGATTATGGTCAAATGCTAATTCAGGTACTTCTTCAATTTTAAACCACTGTACTTTATCAGCATCAGAATCGGCTTTAATTTCCAGTTTTGAAGGATCGACCAAAGCAAAATAAGCCACAGAAACTACCCGGTTTCTTGGATCTCTTGCAACATCATCTCCAAACGTAAATAGTTGCTCAAAATAATCCACATCTACGTTGGTTTCTTCTTTTAATTCTCTTTTTACAGCCTCTTTTAAAGATTCATCATTCTTTACTAATCCCCCCGGCAAAGCCCAATAGGAATTTGCAGATCCAAATTTCTGCTGAATCAAAAGCACATATAATTGACTATTTTGATATCCAAATACAATGGCATCAACTGCAACTCTGATATTTTGTAGGTTTTCCATACTATTCTATGTAAAGGGTTGCCACAAATTTTCACGAATTAATTATAGCTGATTTCTAAAAAAATTCGTGAAATTCGAGGCCAAAAACTATAACCTGTTTCCAAAAAATAATTTGAGTTCTTTTTCAATGACGTCAAAAATTGATTTGACATTATTGTTTTTTGGAGCCAGTAAATACACAAATTCTTCCGGAACGTGAAAACTGTTCCATACCAACTGGAGTTTATTTTTTTTGATATAATCTCTGGCATTACAATTCCATGTAACGGCCAATCCATCATTTTTAGCTAAAAGACGCAGCATCTCAGACTCTGACGGAATAATATAATTTGGAACCATCGACGGTCGTTTTTTATTAAAAGCATGCAGCCAGAATAATTTTATGTGCGGAATACGCGCATCATGACTGTACCATTTTTGTCCGTTGAGCCACTGTTCTATTTCGGTATAATTGTCTGCTTTTAATTTCTGGCGAAAATCAGTTATATCAAGATTCGTGGGAGCCACCATTATCAATTTAATTTTCCCGACAATTTCGTAAGTAGTATCAAAAGTATCGAACCTTTTGGTTGTAATTGCAAAATCTAATTTTTTAGAATCTACCAGCGCAAAAAGTTCGTCATTTTCTGCAAAGGTAAAATCGATTAAATCGAATTTGGAAATTAAAAGATCACCCACGCAGTCAAAAAGATGTTTCGAAATTCCAACAGAAATTAACCGATTGGCATCTTCTGCTTTGGCACGAAAACCGGTTTCAACACTTTCCAGACGATCAAGTGCGTCTATGATCAAATTATTCAGTAACTTAGCGTATTCGGTTGGCTCAACACCTTTTGATTTCCGATTAAACAATTTATTCCCAACATGAGCCTCCAGCATAGAAATCTGCTGACTTACTGCAGGCTGACTCATAAATAATTCCTTTGCGGCAACTGAAAAATTGCCGTTCTTGTAAACTGCCTTAAAAGTTCTGTACCATTCTAGATTTACCATGACATAAATTTATTTATAACAAACATAGTTTATTTTATTTTTACTGATATCACTTTCGGCGTAAATTTGTTAAAAATTTAATCTTATGAAAAAAATCGCATTACTCGTAATAATTGCATTTACAGCTATAAGCACATCTGCTGTGGCCCAAAAATCAAATAAAAAAAGTATGAAAAAAGTATTATTCGTTGTAACCAGTAATGATAAACTGGGCAATACAGGAGAAAAAACAGGATTTTGGTCTGAAGAATTTGCAGCACCTTATTATGAACTGCTAGACCAGGGAGTCGAAATTACAATTGCTTCTCCGCTTGGAGGACAGCCGCCAATTGATCCAAAAAGTGCTGATCCGGCATCGGCAACAGAAGACACAAAACGTTTTGATGCAGATAAAGTTTTACAGGAAAAATTAAAAAACACTTTAAAACTTTCGACAGTTAATCAAAAAGATTACGATGCAGTTTTTTATCCCGGAGGACACGGACCGCTTTGGGATTTGGTTGAAGATAAAAGTTCAATCGCTTTAATCGAAGCTTTTTACACCAACAATAAACCGGTTGCTTTTGTATGTCATGCTCCGGCTGTTTTAAAAAATGTAAAAGTAAAAGGCGACTATTTAGTAAAAGGCAAAAAAGTTACCGGATTTACCAATTCTGAAGAAGAAGCAGTTGGTTTGACTAAAGTTGTTCCGTTTTTACTTGAAGATGCTTTAAGTCAAAATGGAGCTGAATTTTCTAAAGGTGCAAACTGGCAGCCTTATGCCGTAGCCGACGGACTTTTAATTACAGGCCAAAATCCCGCATCATCTAAATTAGTGGCTGGGAAATTATTGCAAGAATTGAAATAAAAAAGGTGCTAAGGTACTGATATGCTAAGGTTCTAAGTTTTTTTCTTAGCAAATTAGAATTTTAGTATCTCAAAAACTAAAACAATAAATAAATATAAACAAGATGTTAAGGCTCTATTTTTTTAAGAAAAAAAACTTAGAATCTCAGAACCTTAGCATCTTAGAATCTTTAAAAAAAATGCTAAACTTTGAATTATATAATCCGACGAATTTAATTTTCGGAAAAGGGCAAATAGAAAAACTTTCAACATTGGTTCCAAAAGATGCTAAAATCCTTTTGGCTTATGGAGGAGGAAGTATTTTTAAAAATGGCGTTTACGATCAGGTTAAAGCTAACTTAAAAGGATTTGAAATTGTAGAATTTGGAGGAATTGAACCAAATCCGCATTTTGAAACTTTAATGAAAGCTGTGGAAGTCATCAAAGCAGAAAAAATAAATTTTATTCTTGCTGTTGGCGGAGGATCTGTAATTGATGGTGTCAAATTTATTTCTGCCGCTGTAAACTTTGAAGGAAATCCAATTGATATTCTGCAAAAAAGAATTCTGATTAAAGAAAATGCGCTGCCTTTTGGAACTGTTTTGACACTTCCGGCAACAGGAAGCGAAATGAATTCCGGATCGGTTGTTACAATCGAATCTACTCAGGAAAAACTGGCTTTTGGCGGAAGCGCATTATTCCCAAAATTTTCAATCTGTGATCCGACAGTAATTGAATCCTTACCTAAAAGACAAATTCAAAATGGAGTTGTAGATGCTTATACCCATGTTATGGAGCAATATTTAACCTATCCTCACGAAGGTTATTTACAAGACAGAATTGCAGAAGGAATTTTACAAACTTTAATTGAAGTTGGACCAAAAGTAGTTGAAAACCCAACTGATTATGCTTTGGCTTCAAATTTTATGTGGAGCTGTACAATGGCTTTAAACGGATTAATTCAAAAAGGTGTTCCGAGCGACTGGGCTACACATATGATTGGCCACGAGTTAACGGCTCTTTATGGAATTGATCACGCAAGAACTTTGGCTATTATAGGTCCAAGTTTGTACAACGTAATGTTCGAAACTAAAAAAGGGAAATTAGCCCAATACGGAAGACGTATTTTTAACCTTTCTGGTTCTGATGATGAAGTCGCAAAAGAAGCAATTAATAAAACAGTTGAGTTTTTTCACACTATGGGAATGGATACCAAACTTTCTCAATACACAGAAAACTACAGCAATACAGCAGATTTTATCGTAAACCGTTTTAACGAAAGAGGCTGGAAAGGTCTTGGAGAAAACCAATTAGTAACTTTAGATAAAGTAAAATTTATCGTTGAACTAAGTTATTAGTAAATTCCAAATTCCAACAACGTAAGAATTTTGGAATTTTTAAATAGATATTTTCACAAAAAAGGCGTTCTTAATAAATTTAGGAACGCCTTTTTAAAATACTAAAACAAAACTAACTAACTCAAATTTTGATAAATTCATTAAAATTCTAATTTCTAAACACTTAAAACGCAACGAATTAAATTTTATTGTATAAAGCCTTGAAAATATTTTTTAT
Source organism: Flavobacterium sp. Root901 (assembly GCF_001429765.1). Classification (GTDB taxonomy): domain Bacteria; phylum Bacteroidota; class Bacteroidia; order Flavobacteriales; family Flavobacteriaceae; genus Flavobacterium. The sequence goes on along the minus strand of NZ_LMJB01000005.1, from coordinate 1,033,073 downwards.
TATTTTGAAATGCCCTGAAAACCACAGTAATGAATGGCTCTTAATAAATTTCTTAAATTAGATTTTATGTTATTATTACATTATTAAGTACTTTTGTTTCAAATTAATAAAATAATGAGCGGAAAATTAAAATTTGCAGTAATTGGAGGAGGAAGCTGGGCAACGGCAATTGCAAAAATGTTATGCGTTAATCTTTCAGAAATTGCGTGGTATATGCGTAATGAATCTGCAATCGAACATATTCAGAAATACAAACACAATCCAAATTATTTAAGTTCTGTTGAATTTGACATCAATAAACTTAAATTAACCAGCAATATAAACGAAGCAATCGAATATGCTGATTATATTATTTTTGCGATTCCATCTGCCTTTTTAGATGCCGAATTAAAAAATATGACCGTTTCTTTATCTGATAAAATTATTTTTTCAGCAATTAAAGGAATTGTTCCTGAGACAAGTTTAATTGTTGGAGAACATTTCCACATTCAGTACGACATTCCTTATTATAACATCGGAGTAATTACCGGTCCCTGTCATGCCGAGGAAGTGGCCCTTGAAAGACTTTCTTATTTAACAATTGCCTGCGGAGATCCTGATAAAGCCTGTACTGTTGCTAAATCGCTTTCAGGAAATTATATTAAAGCTAAAATTTCAGACGATATTATTGGTACAGAATATGCTGCAATGCTTAAAAACATTTATGCTATCGCTGCGGGAATTGCTCACGGTTTGGGTTATGGCGATAATTTTCAATCGGTAATGATGAGTAACGGAATTCGCGAAATGAAAAAATTCATCAGAAAAGTACATAAAATGAAACGTAACATTAATGATTCTGCTTATTTAGGAGATTTGTTAGTGACAGGATATTCTGTTTTTTCGAGAAACAGAATGTTCGGAAATATGATTGGAAAAGGCTACACCGTAAAAAGTGCCATGATGGAAATGAGTATGGTTGCCGAAGGTTATTACGCGACAAAAAGTGCTTATAAATTAAATCAGGGTTACGGCGCAAAAACGCCAATTATTGACGCGGTTTATGCTGTTTTATACGAAGGAAAAGATGCAAAGTCTGTTTTTAAGAAATTAACCGAATCTTTGGATTAATATTTTTGAAAAATAGAATAACAATATAGATTTTCAATTTTTGAGAATAAAAAAAGAGTCAAGACATTTATTGTTACTGGCTCTTTTTCATTTATTATTCTGTTCAAATTCAAGTAGCCATTTTTTTCTCCACAAACCGCCGCCATATCCTGTTAATTCTCCGTTAGAACCAACTACGCGATGACACGGAATAAGTATTGAAATCCTATTCATTCCATTGGCATTTGCTACAGCTCTTACGGCTTCTGGTTTACAAATAGCCGCAGATTGCTCTTTATAGGACTTTACATCTCCGTATGGTATATCGCATAATGCTTTCCAAACCTTATTTTGAAAATCTGATCCCGGAGAAAATATTGGAATCGTAAAATATTTTCTATTTCCTTCAAAATATTCTTTTAATTGAATTTCTAAAACCTCAAAATGTTCATTTTCACCCTGAACAATTGTTGCCTTTAAATTTTTTGATAACGATTTTAATTCCGTTTCGAGCATTTTCCTGTCTGTAAATTCGAGAAGACAAATTCCTTCTTTTACTGCACAGGCATACATTGTTCCTAAAGGGGTTTCAATTCTTTTAAGATCAATTACATTTTTAGTTTTGCTGTTTTTGGGCGAAACTCCAAAAACTGCTTTAAAAGAATCATTAAATCCGCTTAAGGATTCATATCCGCTGTCAAAAGCAGCCGAGGTAATATTTTCTCCTTTTTTAATCTTCTTAAAAGCACTATTAATACGAAACATTCTCTGGTAAGAGTGAAATGTAATTCCGTGATTTTTTAAAAACCAGCGTCTCATTTTACTGGGTTCGATTCCGCGTTTAAGCAAGTCAGAATCTTTAAATTTAAAAGACGGATTTTCCGATAACTGTCTTAAAATTTCTTTTATAAAATCCGGCGTTTCATTAAGTTTTTCAAGCGGAAAACAAACTTTACAAGGTCTGTAACCTTTTAAAATTGCTTCTTTTGAATTGGTAAAAAACTCAACATTTTCACGTTTAGGTTTTCTGGCCGTGCAGGTTGGACGACAAAAAATTCCGGTCGTTTTTACTGCAGTAAAAAAAACTCCTTCAAAAGAAGAATCTTTATTTATCGCGGCTTCATACATTATGTCATCTGTAAGTTCCATAATTATTCAAAAATTGAAACAAAACTATTTTCCTCTAATACTCTTTTTGTTAATTTCTCAAACTGGGAATTAAGATAGTTATTTAAAAAATTTCCCATACTGATACGTTTTACACCCAGCATATTCAAAACCTTAAAATTTGGAAGATTTGGCATACACATTACATTTAACGGGAGTTTTGTAAATACTGCTATTTCTTTAATGTCATTTTCATTGGTAATACACGGCAGAAAAATACCATCTATACCGCAACTTTCATAAATCTTTATTCTCTGTTTTGCTTCTTCTAAAGCATTTTCTAAATTTAAAAGAAAAACATCACAACGAATATTTATGAATATAGCGATATTTCTTTTTGTCAATCCTTCGACAATTGTTTTTACTTTTTCAGCAAATTCAACTGTATTTTTTAAATTTCTAATTCCGTTATTTACAACTGAATCTTCCAGATTAATTCCCACTATTCCAATCTCATGTAATTTGACAATGTTGGAAATAATTTCTTCCGCTGTGTTTCCGTAACCAGCTTCTAAATCAACCGAAAGAGGAATTTTAACAGCAGATGTTATTCTTTTTATCATAAAAAAATATTCTTCAAATGACATATTTTCACCATCTTCATATCCCAATTCAGAAGCAATTGCAGCGCTTGAAGTTCCAATAGCTTTAAAGCCTAATTTTTCATATTGCACGGCAGTTGGCACATTCCACACATTTCCTAATAAAAAAGGAATTTCATTGTAATGTAATTTCTTAAACTCTTCAAATCTTCGCATCATAATAATTTATTTAATGCAAATATATTTTGCAAATCATTATAGCGGCAACCGAAAAATTGACAAGTATTTTTTTACTGTATTGAATAAAATATAATTTCTATATCTTGAGAATAAAAAAGTCCATTTCTAAATTTTAGAAACGGACTTTTTTATTCTCGCAGGACTTTATATTTTTTAAAAACCTTGCAGGATTTGCGAATATTTTACTTCACCATTACGCCATCCACAAATAAAATTGGCACTTCTTCCGTGTTATTTTCGTTAATTAAGTTTGATTTGAAAATAAATTTCTTGTCGTATAAAGTATTTCCGATGAAGAAAGTCACCATGAATTCATTATTTAAAACTAAAAGACTTTTTTCGACCATTTCGATTTTTACAACAGAAACAGCCGGAACTTCAACAAATGCGTGGCGTAAAATCGAAGTTTTTTTCATTTCGCCATCAATTGTTCCAAAAGCTTTAGAAACAACCATTACGCTGTCTAAATTAAAATCGCTGTCGTTTACTAAATAAGCGTACCAAACTTTTTCCATAAAATCGTCGCTCCATTCCTGCACTGCAGCAAGAAACACATTTTTGACTTCCGGAATTACTATATCTTTTTTCATATTAGTCAAAAGTTTTAAAGTCAAAAGTCATAAAGCCGAAAATCAAAAGCCATATTTTGGGACTTTTAACTTTCGACTTTATGACTTTGGGACTTAAATTATATATTTGCTTTAAACTGCTCTAAAAAACGAACATCATTTTCGTAAAACATACGAATATCACCAATTTGGTATAAAAGCATCGCGATACGCTCTACTCCCATTCCAAAGGCAAAACCGTTAAATTCGTCAGGATTGATATCACAGTTTTTTAAAACGTTTGGATCAACCATTCCGCAGCCTCCAATTTCTAACCAGCCCGTTCCTTTTGTAATACGGTAATCGGTTTCTGTTTTTAAACCCCAATAAATATCAATTTCTGCACTTGGTTCTGTAAAAGGGAAATAAGACGGACGAAGACGAATCTTAGATTTTCCGAACATTTCTTTTGTAAAATAAAGTAATGTCTGTTTCAAATCGGCAAAAGACACATCTTTGTCAATATACAACCCTTCAACCTGATGGAAAATACAGTGCGAACGTGAGGAAATTGCTTCGTTACGGAACACTCTTCCCGGAGAAATGGTTCGAATTGGCGGTTTATGATTTTCCATATAACGAACCTGAACAGATGATGTATGCGTGCGCAGTAAAACATCCGGATTGGTCTGAATGAAAAAAGTATCCTGCATATCACGCGCCGGATGATATTCCGGTAAGTTTAATGCCGTAAAGTTGTGCCAGTCGTCTTCAATTTCCGGTCCTTCAGAAACGTTGAATCCGATATTGGCAAAAATATCTATAATCTGATTTTTAACAATAGAAATAGGGTGGCGTGATCCAATAAGTACCGGTTCTGCTGATCTTGTTAAATCGCCAAAAACCCCTTTTGTTTCTTCTTTGCTTTCAAGCTCTTCCTGAATCGCTTTTACCTTTTCTTCTGCAGCAGTTTTTAAGGTATTCATAACTAATCCAAAATCCTTTTTCTGGTCGTTTGGAATATTTTTAAACTCATTAAAAAGTTCTCTTACTAAACCTTTACTGCCTAAATATTTAATACGGAATTGCTCTAAAGATTCTTTATTTTTCTCATTAAAGGCTTTAGCTTCCTCTATATGCTGTTTTATCTTATCTATCATTTTCCTTCAATAATTGAGAATACAAATTTAGTGTTTTTAGTTGAAAGTCATCAGTCAGAGTCACAGTTTTCAGAATATTAAACATAAAAACTAAAAAGTGTGACTCTGACTGCAATTAAAAAAACTACTCAATAAGTTTTCTTTCTAAAAAATAATTTACAATGGCTTCTTTCATTAAAACCGATTGCTCTCCTGCTTTTAACGGCGGTAATTCTTCTTTTATTTTATAATGCGGCCAGCCTTCGCTGTCAAAAAAGTCAAATTCATAATACCCGTAAGGTTCCAATAACCTGCAGATGGCAATATGCATTAAATTTAATTTTTCATCTTTTTTAAACTGACGGTGCACTTTTCCGAGTTCCTGAACTCCAATTAGGTAAATTATAGCATCCAAATCTAAATCTTCGCCTTGCGAAAACTGATTTGAAAGTATATCGACGAGCTTTTCCCATCGCTCTTTTAGTTGTATATCTCTGGACATTTTAATTTATGATTTTTGATAGTAGATTTTAGATTGCTGATTTTAAAAAATTAATTCTGAAGTAGGCAGAATTGCAATCTAACTCTAAAATTTGATTTGCAAAGATACATAGTTCAAATTCATTGCGCTTAAAAAAATTAAATACATAAAATAAATCAGGATTAAAAAACCTCTGAACCTTTGCAGCTCTAACCGATGAACCTTAAAAAAACTATATCTTTGCGCCTCATTAAACACCAAACCAAAACATGAGTTTTTTTGACATACTTGTTACCGCACTGTTAGTTTATAGTTTATATAAAGGAATTAAAAACGGCCTTTTTGTAGAGGTTGCTTCTTTTATTTCACTGCTGTTAGGAATTTATCTGGCAATTAAATTTTCTTCTTTCATGAAAGAAATAATAGGAAAACATGTTTCGTGGAATCCAAATACGATTCAGGTAACTGCTTTTATTTTAACTTTTATTCTGGTAGTAATTGGTGTTTATTTTCTTGCGAAAATTTTAACCGGAATCGCAGATTTGGCCTTTTTAGGATGGGCAAATAAACTAGGCGGCGGTTTTTTCAGAGTTTTAAAATCGATTCTTATTTTAAGCATTTTTATTGCTTTGTTCGAAAAAATAAATTTCGATAATACTTTAGCTAAAAAAGAAACTTTAGATCAATCTATTTTTTATAATCCGATTAAGAAAGTTGCAGCTTTTGTTTATCCTTCTATTGAAAAATGGTACGAAAACTTTAAAGAAAAAGAAGCTGAGAAATCAGAAGAAAAAGAAAAACCCGCAGAAAAAGAATAATTCGCATAGTAAACCCGACAGATTTTTTAAACCTGTCGGGTTTACTATAAAGTTCGTCAGGTTGAGTGAAGTCGAAGTCCTATAGGTAAACGAGCCTTCGACTTCGCTCAGGATGAGATTCATTTTCAAAATAAACTTAGAATTTCACCTCTAAATTCTCTCCTTTTTTCAAAACAATCTCCTGTTTTTTATCGCCGAAAATCAGAGTTGTTTTTCCTCCAGTTTTAGAAGAAATAATTACTTTTTGCGGTTTTTTATTACTCCAGTTCATTTCAATATCAAACCCGCCTCTGGCACAAATTCCTTTTACAGAACCTTCTTCCCAGGCGTCTGGTAAAGCCGGCAGTAACCGTATTTCGTTTTCGTCTGACTGAACAAGTATTTCTGCAACAGCTGCCGCGCCTCCAAAATTACCATCAATTTGAAATGGCGGGTGCGCATCGAATAAATTCGGATAAGTTCCCCCGCCTCTTCTTGGCTGTTCTGTTTTCTTTCCGTCCGGATCAACATAACGAAGGAGTTCACGAAACATTTTATAAGCACGATTTCCGTCCCAAAGTCTTGCCCAGAGATTAATTCTCCAGCCTTTTGACCAGCCCGTTGTTTCGTCACCTTTTATTTCCAAAGTTTGTTTCGCTGCATTTGCCAAATCGGGCGTTTTTGACGGCGTAATATGATTGCCAGGAAAAAGCCCGAATAATTGTGATTGATGCCGATGTTTCGGATCATTATCATCCCAATCAAAATACCATTCCTGCAAATTGCCCTTTTTTCCGATTTGATACGGATGAAGTTTTGAAAGTGCTGTTTCTAATTTTGTTCGGAACGCAGTATCAATATTTAAAACTTTTGACGCTTTTATCGTTTTATCAAAACATTCGCGAATCATCGCCAGATCAGCAGTTCCGCCATAGAATGTCGCGCCGACAAAACCATCGGATAATTTGTATTGGTTTTCCGGAGAAGTTGATGGTGACGTGATGAAGTTTCCATTTTTATCTGTTACCATCCAGCCAAGGCAAAATTCGGCTGCACCTTTCATCAACGGATACCCTTCTTTTTTTAAATAGGTTAAATCCTTAGTAAAAATATAATGTTCCCAAATATGTGTGCTCAGCCATGCTCCCGCCATTGGCCAGCAGGCCCACATTGGATCTTCTTTTCCAAATTGACCAACGGGATTGGTCATTGCCCAAATATCAGAATTGTGTGCTGCAGCCCAGCCTTCGTTTACGCCATAAAAAGTCTTTGCTGTTATTTTTCCGGTTATCGAAAGATTTTTTATAAAACTCAAAAGCGGCAGATGCATTTCTGAAAGATTGGTGTTTTCTGCCAGCCAGTAATTTTCTTCCAGGTTGATATTCATGGTATAATTACTGCTCCAGGGCGGATTCAAATACGGATTCCAAATTCCTTGTAAATTCGCCGGAACGCCCAAAGTTCTGGATGAACTGATTAATAAATAACGTCCGTAATTAAAATAAAGAATTTCCAGGTTTTTATCTTCTTTTCCGTCGGCGTACCGTAGTAAACGTTCGTTTGTTGGTAAATCCGGTGCTGTTGTTTTTCCTAAATCTAAAGTGACGCGATTGTAGAATTTTTGATAATCGGCAATGTGATTTTCTTTTAATTTATCGAAAGGTTTTACTAATGTCTTATTCAGGTTTTGCAGTGCAATTGCTACATCGTCCGGGCCTTCATTTGCAGGATTTTTGTCAAAACCATTAAAACTTGTCGCGGTCGAAATATAAATAACTGCTTCTGTCGCATCTTTTAGAGTTAAAGATTCTCTGGAACTTGTAATTTTTCCATCGGTTTTTTTGATTTGAACTAACGCTGTAAATTTTGTTCCTCTTTCCTGTATGTTTAAATATTTTGGAGAAACGGTATATCCTGCATTTTCATGGATGGGTGAAGAACCGGTCATGACCAAAATATTATTTCTTACAGAAACCTCAGATTTTAAAAGGCTTTTTAAATTAATATCAAAGTTTAAAGCTCCTTTTTGATCGGCTGTGAGTTTGATTACCATAATTTGATCCGGTGCCGACACAAAATATTCGCGGGTGTATTTTATACCGGCCATTTCATAACTTACTTTTGACACGGCGTTCGAAATATCAAGTTCTCTGTGATAATTTACTGCTTTTCCTTTTTCAGAATTATTGATTTCCAAAGTTCCTAAAGGCGCATACGATTCGGAGTTTTTTCCCTGGATTTTCTTGTTTAATTCTTCGGCCAGTTTGTAGTTTTCATTTTTTAATGCTTCTCTAACTGCAGGGATATTTTTATAAGCTTCGGGACTCATATTGGCATTTACAGGTTCTCCTGACCAAAGCGTAATATCATTTAGATAAATTTTATCTGCGTTTGCACCGCCAAATACCGTCGCGCCCATTTTTCCATTTCCTAAAACCAAACTTTCCTCAAAAAATTCGGCGGGTTTGTTGTACCATAAAACATTTTTCGATTGTGCCGAAATGTTTGTACCATAAGATGTGAAAAGTAAAACGAAAAATGTTTTTATGAGGTTTGAATTCATAGGTGGTTGTTTTGGTTTCATTCGGTGTTTTTGCGTGAGGGATAGAAGCAGGCTACCAAAGTAGCGCGGATAGCCCGACCCCGTTGCGTTGAGAGGGCGAATACGTACAAAGTATGTTTGCCCTCTCAACGCAACGGGGTCACGCCCAGATAATTTTATTTACTTACTTTATAAATTTCATTTTCTGTTATCATTTCCCAATTATCAGTTCTGAACGGTGATGCCGGAAATTTTTCTTTATTAAAAAGATTAATTTCCGTATCATCATCTGCCCAGCCATAATGAACAGCAAGCGGATTTTGAACCTGATCGCTTGATACAATTATTTTATCGCCTTTAATAATCGCTTTCGCGGAATGAAAAACTTTGTCTGCTCCGGCGATTTCAAAACCTTTTAGATCATCTGAATTGCCTGAAGCTGTTAAACCTGAACCAATATTGTCGAAAGTTAAAATGATTTGATTTCCTTTTATTTCCTGCGATTTGTAAGTTGGTCCGCTGTAAACCTGTTTTTTTCCATAAATATTATTCAGGGCAATTGCGGCCAAACGCAAACCAATATCTTGTTTATTGGTTGGGTGAATGTCTTTTGCATTTCCAATATCTGTCGTAACCGCCATTCCTGTATGGGGCAGTTTTAATGTTTCAGATTGTGCTTCGCGAAGTTCTGCCCAGCGGCTTCCCACTTTACTGTTTCCGTTGAATTCGTTAAAAGTTGATAACTGAACAAAGTAAAAAGGAAAATCTCCTTGTTTAAATTTTGTTCGCCAGTCTGTTATCATTAAAGGAAACGCTTTTTTGTACTGATTCGCTCTCCAGACATTGGCTTCTCCCTGATACCATAAAACACCCTGAATCGCATACGGTACCAGCGGATTTACCATCGCATTGTACAACAACGACGGATAACTGTTTGGTGACAAAGATGTTTTTACAGTAATAACTTTGAATTTCCATTTTCCGTCAAGCGGAATATTTTTACTTCCGAGAGCTAATTTTAAATCGGCTGCGTCTCCGTAGATTCCGCCGCCGCCGCCATTGTCGACGATTCTAACTGCAATTACATTTTTTCCTTCTTTTAAAATGCCTGAAGGTATTTCATAAACACGTTTTAAATCGTACTGAGTGTTTTTGCCTACTTCAATTCCGTTTACATACGTAAGGTCTTCATCGTCAATTTTTGAAAGATAAAGTGTTGCTTTGTTTTTAAGATCTTCTGCAGAAAGTGTAATCGTTTTTCTCATCCAAACCACGCCGTCTAAATCACCTAAAGGCTGATTTTCCCATAAACTTGGTGTATTTAATTCTCCCCAGCCAGCATCATTAAATGAGAAATCTTTAAAAGTATTTTCATTTTCTGTACTTACCGGAGTTCCCTGAATTTTTTCGACTCTTTCTTTCATATTTTTGGCGTACAATTTCGAGATCGAATCTACATTTAGCGAAGGAACATCCGCAATCATACTTTTAAAGTCAGCACTTTTTTGAAATGCTTCGCGGCTTGTCCAGGTTTCAACGTTGGTTCCGCCCCAGGAAGTATTAATTATCCCGATTGGAATTTTTAATTCTGCATATAATTTTCTCGCGAAATAATAGCCAACTGCTGTAAAATTGCCTACAGTTTCTTTATTTGCCATTTCCCATTTTCCGGCTTTTAAATCGTCCTTTGGTTTTCCGCTTAAATCCTGTGCAACTCCAAAATGACGAATCATAGGATAATTTGAATCTGCAATTTCTTTTTCGGCATTGATGGTTTTAAAAACCTGAAATTCCATATTCGATTGTCCGCTGCAAATCCATACTTCACCAACCAAAACATTTTTGATCGTAATTTTATTTTTTCCGATGATTATTAATTCGAAAGGTCCGCCGGCTTTTTCAGAATTAAGGTTTAAAGTCCATTTTCCGTTTTTATCTGCGGTTGTTTTTTGTATTTGTTTGTTAAAATGAACTTCTATTTTTTCATTTGCATCGGCAAAACCCCAAATTGGAATTGCTTTATTACGCTGCAGCACCATTCCGTCAGAAAACAGCAGCGGCATTTTGACATTTGCATTAGCTATCACACTTAATACCAACAAAATAAAAACAATCAACTTTTTCATTTTTTATAAATTTAAATGTTTAAACTATACAAGTGATATAAGAAAAATTAAGCAAATGAAAATCAAAAACTTAAAAAATCTTATATCACTTATACAGTTTTTTAAAAAAACTTTACTGTAATCCTTCTTTTAAACCCGTTAAAGCCTGAGTATCAAAAACAGTATTGTCGCTTCTTTTAAAAATTCCAAAACCATTGTTTCCAATGCTTCCCTCATCCCAATAAAAAGGCAACAATCCATTTGCCCGGGCTGTTTTTACAACCGTTTTTAAATAATAAGCTCTCGAAGCCAAATGTAAAGTTAACGCATCTCCGGTTAAAGTCGTTCTTCTAATGGCACCAAATTCTCCTAACAAAACCGGAATTCCTTTATCTACAAACTGCGTTTTCATTAATTTGAAATTTTTCTCCAGATCGGCTTCTTCGCCATAAGCAGCATTTCGTTCTATATCTGTTGTCGAGTGATAATTTGCTCCCCAGTAATAGAACATTTTCCCCCAGGTTTCATCTTTGGTTAATCCGCCAAAATTCCACGGAGCATAATAATGAACCTCAACCATCATTCTGCCTGTTGCAGTATCTGTTGGCAGAGTCGTCATTAATTTGTTTGTTTTTTCAATATCTGTTGTTGGCCCCTGAACAACTAAAGTACGATAAGCATTTTTTCCTCCCGTAGAACGAACGGCGTTAATAAAAGTTTGATGATACGATGTTAAAACTGCCATTTGTGCTGCATCTTCAACCGCTGGTTCGTTGGCACTTGCAAAAAGTAAATGTTCATCAAACCCGCGTAAATGTGTTGCGATTTGTTCCCAAAAGGCTTTTTGTTTGGCGTTGTTTTCTACTTTTTTGGCTTCGGTAATATTATTTTCCAGCCAGCCGCCGTCCCAGTGAATATTAACCACAACATACATATCATTGTCTACACAATACTGCACCACTTCTTTTACTCTGTCCAGCCATTCTGTTTTGATTTGTGCCGTTGCCGCATTTGCCATATTTTGATTCCACGAACATGGAATTCTTATCGCATTAAATCCATTTGCTTTTACAGCATCGATTAGTGCTTTGGTCACTTTTGGATTTCCCCATGCAGTTTCACCGCCAGTTGCTTCTAAAGTATTCCCTATATTCCAGCCTAATTTTATTTTTGATGCCAATTGAGCCGCTGTACTTCCCATTCCGGATGCATCGGCCGGGACTGGGTTTGTATTGTAACTCGGATATAAATTTGTAACTGACCCTGCAGCCTGATTAACTGTAATTTGTACAGACGAAGTTTCGCCTGAACTAATTGTAATTATAGCAGTTCTTGTTTCTGTACTTGTATTTTCTGCTGCTGTTATCTTAACGGTAACAGTTCCCGAAGTTCCTCCCGCCTGACTTAACTGAATCCAGTTTGCATTTGAGTTACTGATGCTCCATGCCGTAACATTTGACGTAATTTTTACGTTTGCTTCGCTGCCTTTGCTTACAAAATCAATTTTATTTGTATCGACTGTCAGCATTTTTACTGCTGCTTTTTCCTCTTCTTTATCTGAACTGCAAGCCCAAAGACTTAAAAATGAAAAGCATAAAAGGGTACTTAAAAAATAAGTTTTAACGATTTTTTTCATCTTATTTAATTGTTACAGCAATTTTGAATTTTAAATCTCTTGAAGAATTCCCCACTTTCAATTCATATTTTCCCGGCTCAACTGTCCATTTTTTGGCCGTAACATTATAATAAGCCAATTCTTTTACAGGAACTTTTATCGTAACGGTTTGAGAAGCTCCGGCTTTTACAAAAACTTTTGCAAATCCTTTTAATTCCTGCGCTGCTCGTGTCACTTTAGAATCTGATTTTGAAGTGTATAACTGAACAACTTCTTTTCCGTCAGTTTTTCCTGTGTTTTTTACTTCAACAGAAACTGAGATCGTTTCATTTGCTGAATAAGAAGTTTTATCTGTTTTAGGATTTCCAAAAGCAAAAGTAGTATATGATAATCCGTAACCAAAAGGATACAAAGGCGCAACGTTTTTTGTATCAAACCAGCGGTAGCCTATCAAAATTCCTTCGGCATAATTTACTGTTTTTCCTCCGGGGAAACTGTTTGTGGCGTGTGCAGGAGAATCCATAATCGCTTTAGGTATTGTCCAGGGTAATTTTCCCGACGGATTTACTTTTCCTAATAATACATCTGCTAAAGCATTTCCTCCTTCAGAACCGTTAAACCAAGACCAAACTACGGCTTGAGATTTTTTGCTGATATTTTCAATTTCAAAAGGTGCTCCGGCAACAAAAACTACAATTGTTTTTGGATTAACAGCCAATACTTTCTGAATCAGTTCTTCCTGCCCAAATGGTAATTTTAAGTTTCTGCGGTCAGATGCTTCTGTTTCGTAATCGCGGTTGGAACCTGCAAAAATAATCGCGATATCAGATTTTTTAGCAGCATCAACTGCTTCCTGAACTTTTACCGGATCAAGCGCATCAATTGTTACCGGACCGTTTGAAGTAATGTTTCCTAAATTTCCTTTATTTCTTTCATCATAACGCTCTAGGTAACCTTCAGCATAATTGATTTTTATGGATGATGGAAGTCTGTTTTTTAAACCTTCAAGCGGCGTAATTTCTCTTTTTGTTTTTACTCCGGCACCAAAACCGCCAAGAGCATTTTTCTTTACTGCATTATTTCCAATTACGGCAATCGATTTAACTCCGTCTAATTTTAACGGAAGTGCATTATTTTCATTTTTCAATAAAACAATTGCTTCTGCAGCTATTTTATAAGCATCCTGATAATGTGCTTCGGTTGCGATGCTTCCTTTTGCACGTTCGCCGCCGCCCATAGCTTTTACCTGAAATAAAACCCTTAAAATACGTTTTACATGCAAATCAATTTCTTTTTCTGAAACTTCACCAGATTTAACCGCGGCGATCAATTTGTCTGCCAAGAAAAATTCATTGAAAGGTTTTGGTGTTCCCATTTCAATATCCAATCCGCTTTTAAGTGTTTTTGCTGTTGAATGTACCGCTGCCCAGTCTGAAACGACAATACCTTTAAATCCCCATTCGTCACGCAGGATTTTATTGAGCATATAATCGTTCTCGCATAAATATTCTCCTCTGAATTTATTATATGCGCCCATTATACTGTACGCTTTTGCTTCTTTTACCGAAGCTTCAAAAGCCGGAAGATAAATTTCACGAAGCGTACGTTCGTCAATTTGTACGTCGACAAAATCACGATTGGTTTCCTGATTGTTTGCCGCATAATGTTTTACACACGCCATTACATCTTTTTCCTGTAAACCGACGATTAAAGGAACTGCGATTTTTTTATTCAAAAAAGGATCTTCAGACATATATTCGTAAGTTCTTCCTCCAAGCGGCGTTCTTACCATATTGATTGCCGGCGAAAGCAGCATGTCTTTATCTCTTGCACGTAATTCTTCTCCTAAACTGGTTCCAAAAGTATGGGCCATTTCTGCATTCCATGTTGCGGCCAAAGCTCCTCCCGCCGGATAATAGGTTGCAAAATCGTTTGTCCATCCTGCCGGAGCCCAATTGTCACGGGATATTTCTTCACGAACTCCAAGAGGACCGTCTGCCATTTTTAATTCCGGAATTCCTAAACGTTTTACACCTGAATTGGCAAACATACTGTTTCCGTGCAGCATTCCTATTTTTTCCTCAAGTGTCATTTGAGAAATTAATTTATCTATTTCGGCATCATGTTCTGAACCGATTTCTTTTCCCTGATATTCTTTTTGAGCTGATTCAGAATCTGAATTCTGTACTTCATTTTTGCACGATACAAACAGCATCACTGCCAATGCTGCCGAGAAGTAAATAAATTTATTTTTCATTGATTGTGGTTTTTTTTAGGTTTTAGATTATAGTTAGTTTACTGTTTCACAAATCTAAACATATAAACGTCATTTTCGTTAATGGCAATTTCTCTGTTGAATGTTCCTTTTGCATCGATTTTTATTTTTTCTGTTGAAAGAAGACAATCGTTATTTTTTTCTTTGAGCAATTTTACTTGTTCCTTACTCAGTTGTTTTGGGCTGTTCATAGCCAGATAATCGGCATAAACATCATGTACTTTATAACCCACTTTGTAGATTTCTAAATTGTATTTTCCTTTTGCTAAATTGTCTAATTCAATTTTAATACTGCCTTTTTGTTTCGATGGTAAATCCTGAACATAATACGTTTGATTTAAAACTTTCTCGCCCGGATGTGTGTTGGTAAAATCCCAAAACAAAAGTTGTATGTCGCCTTTTTCATTTTTGCCTGCCCATGAAGATTTGTCTGTGTTTTGAAGTTCAGTTTCTCCTAATTTATTCATTAAATAATAAGAGAAATAAGCCGGTTTTTTAATTCCCTGTGTATTCAATAATCCAAAACCACCGTGAAAGGGTGTAAATCTTGGACCTGCTTCTTCAAAAATATCCGTAAAAACCCAATACGACATTGAGTTTGCTGCATTTCCAACTTGTTTTATTTTCTGCAAAATATACGCTGCCGAATGGTAACTGTCGTGAATTGGATCTGCCGGAGTGTAAGACGAACTCCATTCTGTATAATGCAATTTAAGATTTGGCATAGCTGAATTTGAAATCTGCTTACGCGAATTAGTGACGTCTCCGCTGATACTATTCTGGTCTTGGCTCAAAACAGTTCCGGAAGTTCCGAATTCGTCCAAATAACCTTGATTTACGCCATAAGTATGTGTCGAAATAAAATCTAAAGGAACATTATTTTTAGTACAAAAATCAATTGTTTCGGGAACCCAGCCTGCTCCTGCTGTTGCCGGCCCGCCAACTTTATATTCTTTGTTTACGCTTTTTACACCTCGAGCTGCATACTCATACAGTTTAAAATAATCGGCTTGTGTACCTGTCCAGAATCCCGGTGATAAATTCGGTTCATTCCAAACTTCAAAATACCAGGTTTTTACTTCTTCTGCTCCATAACGTTCTGTAAAATGCTGTGTCAGGTTTTTAATTAAATCTTCCCATTTTTTATAATCTTTAGGAGGCGTGACATTTCCTCTCCACCAGAAAATAGTTTCTTTTCCGCTTGCCAAAGCTTCCGGCATAAAACCTAATTCTACAAATGGCTTCATTTTTAAACTTACAATATAATCAAACAAAACATCGACATATTGATAATTGTATTCGGGATTTCCTTTTCGGTCTTCACGATAAACAGCCATGTCATCGGTTAGTAAACCATGCATTCTGATATATTTGAAATCGCATTCTTTTTTGACCAATGCCAGTTGCTGCTGCCAGTCAGCACGCAAACCTTCATTTGCTCTTCCCGCACCGATGCATTCTTTGAACATTGTGTTCATTTTTCCGGCTTCTTTATTGAAATCGACTTTTATTGTTCGGCTTTGGCCAAATAAATGGACTGAACTGATTAAAATTGCTGTTATTAAAAGTTTTTTCATTTGAGAATAGTTTTATTTTTTTTGCCACAGATTAAAAGGATTTTTCTTTTCTTTTTTCTCTCGCAGATTTAGCAGATGATGCAGATTTAAATCTGCGAGAACATAAAAATTTATTTAATCATTTTAATCTGTGGCTAAATATTTATTGCCTAAATATTATGTTAGACGCACTGCAGTGCGTCTCTATGGTCAAACGCGTAGTAATTTCTAACATTTAACCTTTAACTTATAACTTCTTAAATCTAATAGCTGTTCCGCCAGCTCCGCCTAAATGCAATTTTAGAGAATCTGATGCTTTTACTGTTTTTTTAGAAATGGCTACTGCTTCCGGATTATGATTTTGGTCTGTTCCTTCGGCATCAGCGTAAATCTGGGCTTCGTATGCTGCATTTGAATCTAAGAAAGAAAGCGAAATTTCAAGTTCTCTTGGGTTTTCATTTGTGATACTTCCTAAAAACCAATCGGCACTGTTTCTGTCTTTACGGACTGTTGTAATGTATTGTCCGATTTCGCCATTCAATACTTTTGTATCTTCCCAATCTGTCGGAACGTCTTTTAAGAATTGCAGTGCTGGTTTTCCTTCGTAGTTTTCAGGAAGATCGGCAAGCATTTGAATTGGAGAATAAGTCGTTACATATATGGCTAATTGCTGACCAACTGTTCCCTGAATTCTTTTTCCCGGATAACCTTGTTTTACCTCAACATCAAAAATTCCAGGCGTAAAGTCCATTGGTCCCGAAAGTAATCTTGTAAATGGAATTATACTTAAATGATTCGGCGGATTTCCTTCGCTCCACGCATTGTATTCCTGTCCTCTCGCTGCTTCTCTCGAAACCATGTTTGGATATGTTCTTCGTTCTCCGGTATCTTTTATAGACTCATGGTATAAAACGGCAAGATCGTATTGTGCCGCTTTTTCTAAAATGTATCTGAAATAGTTTACTCCAAACTGTCCAAAATGCATTTGTTTCATATTTAGCTTAGAACCAACGTGGCCAATTTTTACGGTATGAATTCCGAGTTTTTTGTATAAGGCAAAACCTTCATCAACTTGTTTTAAATAGTTGATCAGGTTGGACCCTGTTTCGTGATAACCAATTAATTCGATGTTCTTTTTCTTTCCATACTCAACTACTTTTTCTAAATCGAAGTTGTCTGCATTTTGGGTAAAACTAAACATGTGCATGCGGTTTTCATACCAGCCCGGCGTCCAGCCTTTGTTCCAGCCTTCGATCAACAAATGATGAAAACCTTCTTTTGCCGTAAAATCAATATATTCTTCAGCATGTTTTGTAGTTGCGCCTTGTTTGTCGCTTTCCCAAAAAGTATATTTTCCAATGTGCATTCCCCACCAGATTCCTAAATATTTGTAGGGTTTGAAATAGCTGTTTGTATTTTTTAATTTGTTTGGTTCATTCAGGTTTAAAATCAAATAAGAGGTAATTAAGTCTGTTGGTTTTTCTCCTATCTGAATAGTTCTCCAGGAAGAAGTAAACGAATCTTTTACACGAACTTTAACACCGTCTGCCCAAGGCACAAGATCTGATTTTAACTGGGTTCCGGTTGTATTAACCAAAGTCATACTTGCAAAATCAATTAGATTGGCCTCATGAAAACTTATCGCCAATCCGCTTTTGCTTTCTATTGTCAACGGAGTTAAAACGGTGTCCAGCTTACTTACTGGAGCATCTTTGAATAAATATTCGTCACGGTTTTCTCTGTTTGCCGGAATCCACCATGCTTTTCCGTCTTCTTTTAGGTTGAAAGTCGTTTTTTCATCCATAATGAAGATACTGTCTTTTACATTTTGCTTTGGATAAACATATCGAAAAGCAACTCCGTCATCAAAAGCTCTGAACTGTATTTGAAGTTTACGTTTGTTTCCTGTTTTTTGCTCTAAATCGACTACTAACTGATTGTAGTGATTTCTAATATTTTTCTTTTCTCCCCAAACCTGTTCCCAGGTTTCATCAAATGAAATGTTTTTGACATTTTTGATTTCAAAATTGGCACTTAAATCTTCATTTCCTTTCAATACAAATCCCATATCAGACGGCGTAATTACTTCGGTTTTTCCGTGCGAAACGGCATATTTTGGAGCATTTTTTACCAATTCGAATTTTATTTTATTCAGACCATTTGGTGAAGCTAATTCGTAGGCATTTTTATTTTTCTGGCTGTATCCAATCGCAATTGAAAGTAACAAAGCAGGGAGAACTAGATTTTTTTTCATGATATTTTCTTTATTCATTTTTAATAAATCGGGTGTTGTAAAAGCTTCACCCGATTTAAAAACTCAACAAAAACTTATTTTTAATACTGTATTATTTTTTTAAACACATAGAAACATAGTTTTTATATCCTTATAAAAGGCGTTTCACTTGTTTAAACAAACATAGCTGAATTTGAATATTATAATTTTCACTTATCTCGTAGAGATTTTATATCGGTAGAAAAAAGAATCCCTGTTTATTTGTCCCGTCAGGGACTATATGTTTCCAATTTGTTTAGTCCCTGGTGGGACAAAATCAGAATGTGTGATATTTATCTTTTCTACCGATGTAAAATCCCTACGGGATAAAAATGATCAGCAGGTTTTTAATTCTTTATTTAGCCCATTCTGTTTTAAAAGTGGTTTTTCCGTTTAACGGATTTGCTGTTATGTCAAAATTGTTTCCGTTTTTTGTCACTTTTATTTCTTGTAAAGCATCACCGTCTGGCAGATAAACTTTAGCGGAAGCGGCTGTTGTTTTATCACTCGCAAATACTTTTAATGTCAATTTGCTCCAATCCATGTCTTTTGTAGACTGCGCTAAACCAATATGAGGAATTGCTGTTCCGTCTTTTATCAAAACAACAATTGGCACATCACCTGCTTTAATTTTATGCCAGCCTGACTGGTATACTTTTTTAGTTTGGTAATCAATCCATGTTCCTTCCGGAAGATAAACGTCTCTTTCTTCAACTTCTTCAAAAAGCGGTGCCACCAAAATACTTGAACCGAATAAATATTCGTTGTCTACTAACCATGCTCCCGGATCGTTTGGAAATTCTACAAATAAGGCACGCATCATTGGTAAACCTTTTTGAGAACTTTCTTTTGCCTGAGCGTAGATATATGGCATTAATTCGTAACGCATATTATCTGCTTTTCTAAATCCTTCTAAGAAATCTTTGCTGTATAACCAAGGTTCGCGCGGAGGCTCGCCGTGGCTTCTTACATGTGAAGTAAACATTCCGAATGGTGCCCATCTTCTGTATAAATTTTCCGGAGATTTTGTAGCAAATCCTCCTACATCATGGCTCCAGAAACTGAATCCGCTTAATCCTAATGAAAGTCCGCCGCGTAATTCTGCCGACATTGCGCCGTTTGACGTTTCGGCGTCTCCTCCCCAATGCAATGGGTAACGCTGAGATCCTGCCCAAGTACTTCTTGCCCAGATTAAAGTATATCCTTTTTCTTTTTGGGTGATTTCGGCAACAGCTTTATTGTAACGTAACGGATATAAATTGTGCTCGTAAAAACCTGTTCTTCCAGAATGGTAAATTCCGTCCGGCGGTGCGGCTTCTCCAAAATCTACTTTGAAAACAGAAACACCTTCATCAAATAATTTTTTCAATTTTCCCTGATACCAGCTTACAGTTTCCGGATTTGAGAAATCTAAAACCGCATCTTCGTAAGGAAGATTTCCTTTTCTGTCTCTAACTGCCAAATTCTTGTCCATAATTTCAGGAAACAAAGTATTCTTTGGCGTAAAATAAGGCAATTGCCACAGGCATACATGAAATCCCTGATCTTTTAAATCTGACATCATTTTTGAAGCATCGGGAAAACGGGATTTTGCAAACTCGTAATTGTTTCTCCAATCTACATCAAACCAACCTGTATCAAAATGAATTACGTCTGTCGGGATTTTATATTTGCGCAAATCTCTTGCTACGTCTCTTCCTTCTTTTTCTGAAAAATATGTAATCCGGCTCATCCAGAAACCAAATGACCAAAGCGGCGGCATTGCTGCTTTTCCGGTTAAATTCGTGTATTGATCCAGAATGTCTTTTGGTTCTCCGATGAAGAAAAACAAATCGGCTTCGTCATCCCCGATATACATTTCATTGGCGCTTCCAAAATACTTTCCGAAGTCCACTGTAATAGGTGTTGAATGATGCATGAAAACGCCATAACCGCGGCTGCTCATGTAAAACGGAATAGGCTTATACATCGTTTCATTCTGGATTCCGTTTGCATCATCTGTCCATAAAACTACTTTTTGACCACGTTTATTGAATTGAGTGAATGATTCTCCGCAGCCAAATATTTTTTCATCCGGCTCAAGGCTGAAAGCAGCTCCCATGCTTCTTGAATAATCACTGTTTCTGCGAACATACGAGAACGGAAGTGTTGGTGTATAAGAGTTTTTAAAATCGGTATCGTGAAGTGTACTTGTCAGTAATTTACCGTTTTCGTCATAGATTTTTACGTGCCAGGGTTTAGTCAAAATTTCGACTTTTCCATGTTTGCTTGTATAACTGTGACCACCTTCGATTTTAGAATATTTCCATAATTCAGGATGGTTGGGCGCTGTGCCGTCAACCAGCATTAAAGATTCTTTTTGAGGATGGAATTGCGGTCCGGAAGTGGTTTTGATTCTGATTGTTCTGTCAGAAACAAACTGAATTTCGAATGGCAAAACAGGAGATTCTTCATATTCTGTTGTTGGAAATTCGTTTGCTTTTTCCACATCCGGTTTCATCATCATGTTGTTGAAAGCCTGGCGTGTTTTGTAATTGTATCTTAGATATTTTATAGTTCCTTTTCCCGTTGCAGGATCAAAAGTTGCCAGTTCATCGGCAAAATAAAAAGTGTTCAGATAATTCTGAAAATCTTTGCTGATATCTATCGGAGCGTTTAATACATCTGCATTTTGAATTTGTGCCGAGGCATTTGGAACTGTAAGAAGTCCAAAAGCGCAAATCGAAAACAAGGTTTTTAAATGTGATTTTTTCATTAGTTTTTTTTATTTTTTGCCACAGATTAAAAGGATTAGAGAGGATTTTTCTTTTTCTTTTCTCTCGCAGATTTTGCAGATCATCCAGATTTAAATCTTTTTTACACAGATTTGGAAAATAATCTGCAAAATCTGCGAGAGCATAAAAATCTTTCTAATCCTTTTAATCTGTGGCTATATTTAAAATTTCAAAAATTTATTCTGTTGTAATTACAATTGTCGCTTGTTTTAGTCCATTCGCTTTAGCGGTCAATTCTAATCTTCCCGTTTTATCTCCAGACTGCACAATAACTAAACATTTTCCTGCCAAAGCTGTATGTTTATTTCCTTTATATGATTCGTGACTTACCGGATCGCCGCTGCAGACTCCGACAATTTTTCCATTTCCTTTTAAAGAGAAATTAATTTCGTTATTGGCATTTGGAACCAAAGTTCCTTTATCGTCTAAAATATCTACGGTCACAAACGACAAATCATTTTTATCTGCTTTGATTGTACTTCTATCTGCAGTTAATTTTAATTTTGATGGATTTCCTGCTGTTTTAATTTCTTTCTCTAAAACTGTTTTTCCGTTTTTACGGGAAACTGCTTTAAGTGTTCCGGCCTGAAATGGAATTCTCCACATTACGTGTAAATCTTCTCCTTTTTTGCTTCTTTTTCCAACTGATTTTCCGTTTAGGAAAAGTTCCACTTCATCTGCATTATTATAATATGCCCAAACGTCAACAGTTTGACCTGCTTTCCAGTTCCAATGTGGGAAAACATTCAGAACAGTTTTGTCTGTCCATTCGCTTTGGTACATATAATAAACATCTTTTGGGAAACCGGCTAAATCTACAATTCCGAAATACGAACTTACCGACGGCCATTCATAAGGAGTTGGTTCTCCGATATAATCGAAACCTGTCCAAATGTACATTCCGGAAAGGAAATCATGTTTTTTAATCACTTTCCAGGTTGCTTCGTGCGTTGAACCCCAAGGTGCCTGAACCTGATCGTAAGCTGAAACAGTGTTTCCGGGATTTCCTTCTGTAAATTTAAGATCCCATCTTACCGGCCATTTTTTTATAGTATCTGAAACAGCATCATAATAACCTCGTGTTTCTAAACCTGAAGTTGTTTCGGTTGCAATAAAAGGTGTGTTTGGGAAATTCTTTTGATGGTATTCATAAGTTTGATGGGCATAATTATATCCAATCAAATCCAGAATTCCTGATGCTGCGATTTTATTAAACTGAACATTTTTCTTCTCGAATTGTAAAGTGACTTCATCGATATTCATATTAACCGGCGGATTCATCGCTGCTGTAAGTGGTCGTGTTTTATCTGTTTTTCGAACAATAGCAGCTAATTCTTTTGCAATTTCAACACCAGTTTCATTCCATTGTTCCGGAATTTCATTTCCGATGCTCCATATAAAAATACTTGGATGATTACGATCGCGAAGCAATTGATCTACAAGATCTTTTCGGTGCCATTTGTCCCAGTCATTTGCATAATCGTATTTGGTTTTGTTTTGTTTCCACATGTCAAAAGCTTCATCCATAACAATAAAACCCATTTTATCACATAAATCTAAAAGCTCCGGAGCAGGCGGATTATGAGAAGTTCTGATTCCGTTTACACCCATTTCTTTCAGAATTTCCAACTGACGTTCGATTGCTCTTGTATTGATTGCAGAACCCAGCGGACCTAAATCATGATGCATGCAGACTCCTTTTATTTTAACCTGCTTTCCGTTTAAAATAAACCCTTTGTTCAGGTCAAATTTAAAATCCCGGATTCCGAAAGTGGTTTTGTATTGATTTAATATTTTATCGTCAAGCGAAATTTCGGTAACTGCTGTATACAATTCCGGATGTTCAACCGACCATAAAACTGGATTTTCAATTTCGGTTAATTGCTTTATTGTTTGATTAGCCTTTGCACCAATTGTAATATTTTGGGTAACAGAGGTTACTTTGGAATCTTCTTTAAAAATAGTAGTTGTAATAGTTGCTTTTTTTGATTCTGAATATTGATTTTCGATTTGGGTTTCAATATTCATTTGAGCATTTTCAGTCGTAATTTTTGAGGTAGTGATATAAGTTCCCCATTTTGAAACGTGTAGTTTATCTGTGGTTTCTAACCAGACATTTCTAAAAATCCCTGATCCAGAATACCAGCGTGAGTTAGGTTGTTTTGAATTGTCAACCTTTACAATTATTTCGTTGGTTTTTTCACCATAATTTAAATATGGAGAAATCTCATATTGAAAGCCAATATATCCGTTTGGGCGTTTTCCTAAATAATGCCCGTTTATCCAGACTTCGCTGTTTTTATAAACGCCGTCGAATGCGATTGATATTGTTTTATTTATATCTTCTTTTGAGATTTTAAATGTTTTTTTATACCATCCTAAACCTCCGTTTAATGATCCGCCTCCATATCCTGCCGGACTTTTTTTATCAAATTTACCTTCGATGCTCCAATCATGCGGTACATCTAAAGTTCTCCATTTGGTTGAAGTTCCAATCGTATCTTTATCTGTTATACTATCATTTAAATGAAAACTCCAGTCCGCATTAAAAGAGATTTTTCGGTTTATAAAAGCATCTTCTTTTTTACTGCAGGAACTTAATAAAAACATCGCAGAAAAAATCAATACGGAAAATCTGCTTAGATATTTAAATGTGGTTTTCATAGATAGTAGTTTTGTGGTTTGTATAACAAATATAAACATACCGACAGGCATCTGTATCAGGAACCTACCGGTAGTTTGTTTTTTTACAATAAGTTATGGCTTAGGTTTATAGTGAAAAACAATTAAACAAACGCCTTCGCCTGTTCTGCTCTTGTCTCTTATAACCGCCAGACGTAATGATGTTGCTGTTAATTCAACTACTTTTACACTATACCAGTTGCTTACATCTCCATAATAATCGCCACCATAAAGCATTTCAACACCACCATTAAAGGTTAGTTTGTTGTTTGCAATATCAAAATTATAGGTTGCTGATTTAGTTTTTTGCTGTGCGCTTGCAAGTGCTGTCTGAGTTACACTTGTATTATAACCCCCATTTAAGTCAAAATGCATTTCGCCCCAGTTTTTGTTTGGCATTACCCAAGAGTTGCTTGCATAATCCGGAAACCAGTTCCAGTTATCTCCAGATGCTGCAGGATAATCTAAACCTGCCCATCCTACAGGATCTGCCATGTTTAACTCCCATGTTTTTCCTGCTACTCCGTTGGTCAGCATATTCCATTTTGGGTTACTGAAATACGCTTCATCATTTTTAGTCACCGTAACTTCAACCGGAGCAGCATCTACAGAACCTCCTCTTGTATAAGCAGTATAATAAACTGTATATTTCCCTGCAAAAGGCAATGCGATTTTATCACTGCTTTTGTTTGAATGTCCTAATTCATTTCCATTGCTGTCTACATATTTCCAATACGGAATTACCGCCGGATCCGGATTGCTTAAAATAACTTCATTTGTATTTGAAGGATTTTGTGTAACCGAAAATTTAAGTGTAGACGGTGTTAAAGTTACTGCCGGCAGACTGTCGCGGTCCTCTACAGGTTCGCATGAAAATAACGTCGAACCAATAGTTACTGCAGCTAATACTATATATAATATGCGTTTCATAATCATTTTGTTTTAAAGTTAATTCCATCCCGGATTTTGAGTAATAGTTCCATTTGAAAGTATGATTTGTGACTGTGGTAAAGGCAGCCATCCTTGAGTTTCTGTTCTAAAAGTCACATTAAACTGAGAATCTCCGGTATTGTTGTCAATAGCCTGTTTTGTTACAGACATTCCTTGTCTCAATAAATCGAAATAACGAAGTCCTTCCAAAGCAAGTTCTAACTGACGCTCTTTCATAATGTTTGCTATATTAGCCGTAACTCTGTTTGCTGTATTTTTAAAAGCACGATCGCGAACTCTGTCTAAATCTGTCTGCGCTAAAGCAGGATTTGATTCTAAGTTCAATTCGGCAGCCATTAATAATACATCGGCAAAACGGATAATAGCATAATCCTGATAGTTGTCAATTTGGAAATTTCCTCCATTTGCTTCTACTACGCTTGTTCCTGCTGCATTTGTAATCGGGCAGTATTTTTTCCAGGAATATCCTGTGTACTGGCGCTGTTCTCTTGCCTGAGCATCAAAATTTAAATTTTCTGCCGCGTAATCAATAAATGAAGCAGCTTTTCTGGTATCGGCGGGACTGTAAGCTGTTACCAATTTTGGATTTACGGTTGCGCCTCCCCATCCGGTTGCATATTTTCCAATTGCTCCGCCACGTGGTGCAATATTTACCTGAAAACGGTTTCCTTCATGTAAGTCCCAGTTTCCTTTTCCTGAACCGTTAAAACGAACGGCCCAAACCATTTCTGTATTATCTTCTCCGACAAAATTTTCCAAAGATGCCGCTAACCAAAGATTAGCAAAATCTGCTACTAAGCCGTGTCCGCTGTTATTTACTACATCATTAATATAAGTTACAGCCTGCGATTTTGTAATTACACCAGCCAAATCTGTTTTGTTATAAACTCCGGTGTAGAATAAAAATGTTCTGGCTAAATAAGCTTCGGCTGCCCATTTTGTAATGCGTCCGAAATTTGCATTCCCGTTTTGAGAATAATTTTCAGGACCTAAATTATCTGCTGCAAATTTTAAATCGCTTGCAATTAATGCATAAGTAACTTCAGGAGATTGTCTTGGCAATTCAAATTCGCTTGTTGTTACGGTATGATCCAGCGGAATAATATCTCCAAACATTTTAGCCGCTGTAAAATGAAAATGTGCTCTTAAAAAACGGGCTTCGGCTTCGTATCTTGTTTTCAAAGCGGTGTTGGCTCCCCAGTTTACTTTGTCCAGATTTTCTAATAAAATGTTGGCTCTGTAAATTCCCAAATAAGCATTAGACCAAACATCTTTATTCATGTCTTTATCTGAAACATATAAAAAGCGGTCCCATTCAATATCGGCCTGACCATCGGCAATTCCATAACCTCCAAAACAATCATCAGAAGCCTGCTCACTAATTAACAAAGGTCCGCCGTAAGCTTCACGCTGCAATACGTCATACACAGCAACCAATCCTTCAAAAGCATCAGATGGTGTTTTGTAAAAGTTATCGGTTACTTTATCTGTATATGGTTCATTTTCCAAAAAATCTTCCGAACAAGATCCTAAAATAAATAGGCTTGAAAGAGCAAATAATTTTATATATAGTTTCATTGTTTTCATAATTTAAAAGTTAACATTCAGACCCATCATATAGGTACGCGGCTGTGGGTAATATCCAACATCAATTCCTTTAGCCCAGGACTGGTTTACGTTTCCAAAACCAATTTCCGGATCCATTCCCTGATATTTTGTAAATGTGTAAATGTTATTTCCGGCAACGTATAATCTGAATTTAGTGAAGAAACTAAGTTTGTTGGTCAGCTTTGTTAAATCACATCCAATTGTAGCATTTTTGATTCTGAAGAAATCAGAATTCTGAATATACAAATCAGAGAATTTAGTGTAGTTCCCGTTAGCATCCGTTCCGTAAGTAACTCTCGGCGTTCTGTTAGAAGTTCCTTCGCTTGTCCACCTGTTCAAGATATCTGTTGTGTTGTTGGTGTAAGCACGTGTATAATCATGAACACCAAAAACGTTTTGTCCTCCCGCAATACCGTATGTATTAATAGAGAAATCAAAAGCTTTGTATGAAACTTCCAGATTTACACCATAATTAATATCCGGATTTGGATTTCCAACTTCCGTTTTATCATTGGCGTCAATTTTTCCATCATTATTCAAATCCACAAAACGAACATCTCCGGGCTGTGCATTTGGCTGAACACCCGCTGCAACTTCTGCCGCATTCTGAAAAATTCCGTCTGTTTTTAATCCGTAGAAATAACCCATTGGTTTTCCAACTTCAACACGGTTCATCTCGTCTAAACCCTGAAACAATACGTTGGTTTCTCCATGAATAATTCCTTCATTGTTTGCAATTCTAAGTACCTTGTTCTGGTTGCGCGAAAGGTTTGCATTAATGCCGAAATTCCAGTCTTTCCCAATATGCGTACGGTATCCTAAACCAATTTCAAAACCTTTATTGCTTACATCACCACCATTAATATAAGGTGCCGTTGCTCCTGCATAAGTTGGAATCGAAGCCAGAACTAACCAGTCTTTTGTTTTTTTATCGTAATAATCGAATGTCAAAGTAAAATTGTTAAACAATACAGCATCAAAACCTAAATCCAACTGCTCTGAAGTTTCCCATTTTAAATCACGGTTTGCCAGCTGGTCCGGGCTTGAACCAACTAATAATGTTTCATCACCGGTTCCAAAATGATATGTTTTATCTGTAGAGTTTACGGTTGACATATAAGCAAATCGTCTTGCAAACTGGTCATTACCGTTTTGTCCCCAGCTTCCTCTAAGTTTTAAAGTATTTAAACCGTTTTTTTCTGAAAACAAACCTGACAGGAAACTTTCCTTATCCAGATTCCAACCGGCTGAAAAAGATGGAAAAACAGCATATTTGTTATTTGGACCAAATTCTGAAGAACCGTCACGACGAACTGTTGCAGAAAATAAATATTTATTGTTGTAATCGTATAGTAAACGTCCGAAATAAGACTGGATCGCATAATCTCTACGATTTCCTTTTACAACATTTGAAGTTGGATCTTTTGCATTATCAAGATAAGCATGGGCGAAATCATCAAAAATTAAATTTCTTCCCTGACCTTCCATATAATCAGAAGTATTCTTTTTAGCCGAAGTTCCTACTAAAACATCAAAATTGTGTGCGTTTGCAATTGTGATTTTATACTGCAAAGTGTTTTCAAAAATCCATCCTGAACTTTTCGTCGCGCTTTGCGTAACGCTTGAAACTGTATTATTATCATTTGAAGAAAGTGAATAAACAGGTCTGAAAGAACGGAAATTACTATCAGTCATATCTACACCAAAACTCGTTCTGAAAGTAAAATCTTTTAGGAATTTTAATTCGGCGAAAATATTTCCAACATAACGGTTATTTTTAGTCTGATTGAAGTTGTTATAGTATAATGATCCAACCGGATTGCTGATATCTGCTGAAATAACAGAATGGGCAAAATCTCCGTTTGCATCATACGCTGCATCGATTGGTGCTGCGTTTAAAAAGCTTCTGATTCCGTTGCTGTAAATTCCGTCATCAGCAATTCCGCTGCTTTTTACATTTGCAAAAGTGAAGTTTTCTCCAATTTTCAAATGATTTTCAATAACTTCCGAAGTTGAATTTACACTAAAAGTAATACGGTCATATTGCGATTGATTGGCAACTCCGCCAATCATTCCTTCTTGTCCGTAGTAAGATAATCCGGTTGCAATTGTCGATTTTTTATCGCCTCCGGTAATCAAAAGAGAATGGTTTTGTTTGATTGCTCCTTCATTGAACAAATCGTCCTGCCAGTCATGATTAGGAAATGCCGCGATTTGTGCCTGAGTATATAATGGTGCATAACCAGAATTTACACGTGCTTCGTTTGCAATTGTGGTATATTCCTGAGTATTCATTAAATCAAGTTTTTTAGCAACCTGCTGAAAACCTGTATAAGAATTAAACGAAACATTCATTTTTCCGTCTTTCCCTTTTTTGGTTGTCACCAAAATAACTCCGTTTGCCGCTCTTGCACCGTAAATAGAAGCTGCCGAAGCATCTTTAAGAACATCGACCCTTTCTATAACCGATGGATCAAGATACCCGATTCCGTTATCTACCACAACACCATCAACCACATACAGCGGATCGCTGTTCCCTGCTGTTCCGGCACCACGAATGTTTACCACCATATTTGCTCCCGGCTGACCAGAAGAAGAAGTAACAGAAACTCCCGAAGCCTGACCTTGTAAAGCATTTACAACATCAAGACTGGCGACCTGCTGGATATCTTTTCCTGAAACTAATGAAGTTGCGGCAGTATTTACCTTTTTCTTTTGCGTTCCGTACCCAATAACGACAATTTCCTTTAGTTCTGCTGTTTCTTCCTGCATCGTAACATTTATAGTTTTTTGAGTTCCTACAGTTACTTTCTGCGTTTTAAATCCGATAAAAGTAAAAACCAGAACGTCTCCGGCTTTTGCTTCTATTTTATAGTTTCCATCAAAATCGGTTGCGGCACCAATTTTAGTTCCTTCAACTGCAACTGTTGCTCCGGGAACTCCCATGCCGTCAACAGCCGATGTTACAATTCCGCTTACAGTTCTGGATTGTGCCTGGGCAAAAGCCGGCGGCATCATAAATAAGCTAAACAACAGTGTCGTACAAAACGAGAGCATTGCTGTTTTAATACAATATTTGCTTTTCATAGTAAAAAGAGTTGGTTTAAATTAAGTTAGTTACAGTTATATAATCAAAGTCTAAGTTTCGTCTGAAAGTTTTCTGATTCAAAAACATTTAAATTTTAAAATATTTCTGAGTTCATTATTACCTGTAAATCGTTCTCGTTAAAACTTATAGTCATCTTGAACTTATCTTATGGTAAATTTGACTACAAGTGTAAAACTTTTTTTCTATTTTAGCAAAATATTAAGGTTATTTTTTTTCAATTCGGATTTATGAGGTTTCATTTTTATCAATCTAATAAGAAGAGCATTAAAATCAGGAAAAAAAATATTGAATAAACTATGCTATAGCATTTTGACAATCAATCATTTAAAAAAATTTATTTTGAAATTGATTTTCCATCTTAATTTCAACGAACTGATTATCAATTTTTTGCTTTGTTAAAAAAATATTAAGTAATCAAAAAAGACAGTTGTGCATTTTATTTGTTTAATTTGTCAAAATTTATTTCGCATATGGATAAAAAAGTAGATGCCGGCTCTGTTGCAAAAAGCGAACAAAATGCAATGAATGCAATCACTATTGACTGCGTTGTTTTTGGTTTTGACGAAGGAAGTCTGGAAGTACTTTTGGTCCAGCATGCAGAAGGTATCAGTAAAGGAAAATGGGGGCTTCCCGGCGGATGGATTTATAAAAAAGAAAGTACCGATGATGCAGCACATCGTTTATTAAATGAACTTACAGGTCTTGACAATATTTACCTGGAGCAGTTAAAAGCCTTTGGAGATCCGGATCGTTTCCCCCTCCGACGTGTTATAACTATAGGATATTATGCACTGGTAAAAAGAGAAGATTACAACATTAAAGCCGGTTTTACCGCTTCTGATGCTAAATGGTATAAAATCAACAGTATTCCGGATTTGATTTACGACCATAATGAAATTTTATCTTACAGCATACAAAATCTTCGTAACCGCGTTCGTCAGGCACCCATCGGATTTAATCTTTTACCGGAAAAATTTACTTTACTGCAGTTGATGCATCTGTATGAAGAAATTCTCGGAATTGAAATGGATAAATCTAATTTTCGCAGAAAAATTCTTCACATGAAATTACTGGTTGTTTTAGATGAAAAACAGCAGGATGTTTCGCATCGCGCTGCCAAATTATACAAATTCGATCCGGACATTTATAAAAAACTAACCGAAAAAGGTTTCAATTTTGAATTTTAAAAAAACGCATAAAGGCTAAATGGCAACAGTATCTTCTAAAAAAACTTCTAAAACCGAAAGCAAATCTGCTTCTAATACTACTACATCTGCAGTTGAAGGAATTACAATTGAC
Organism: Flavobacterium sp. Root901; assembly: GCF_001429765.1. GTDB lineage: Bacteria > Bacteroidota > Bacteroidia > Flavobacteriales > Flavobacteriaceae > Flavobacterium. Next base: position 1,002,282 of record NZ_LMJB01000005.1, on the reverse strand, counting down.
TGTGTTATTTTTGGTTTTAAAAAAGAAAGCCTTGAAGTGCTTTTGGTGCAGCATGCTGAAGGCGAAAGTGAAGGAAGCTGGGGTTTATTAGGAGGCTGGCTGAAAAGAGAAGAAAGTGCCGATGCCGCCGCACAGCGAATTTTGTACGAACTTACAAGTCTGGACAATATTTATCTGGAGCAGTTAAAAGCTTTTACAAACCCAAATCGTGTTCTGGACCGACGTGTAGTAACTATTGGATATTATACGCTTGTTAATCAGGAAGATTATAATGTTAAAGCAAGTTTGGCCGTTCGCGAAGCAAAATGGTGTAAAATTAATGAGATCCCAAATTTAATTTTTGACCATAATGAGATTTTAGATTTTAGTTTGATGCAGCTTAGAAATCGCGTGCGTCAGGCTCCTATTGGGTTTAATCTGCTGCCGGAAAAATTTACCTTACTGCAGTTAATGCATCTTTATGAAGAAATTCTTGGTGTTGAACTGGATAAATCTAATTTTCGCAGAAAAATTCTTCATATGAAACTGCTTTTGGAACTCGATGAGAAGCAGAAAGATGTTTCGCACAGAGCGGCAAAACTCTATAAATTTGATGCCGAAATCTACAAGAAACTGACTGAAAAAGGTTTTAATTTTGAATTTTAACAAAAAAAATTAAATTCCGCCTTTTAACTATCAGTCGCACATCATTCCAGAATCCAAAACTTTGCGCTATCTTTGCCCCTTAATAAGCAGCTATGAAACAATTGTTATAGCGCAATTTACATCCAAAAAATACTTAAACTCGTTAGAGAACTGATATATTTAAAATGAAGAAGATTCGTAATTTTTGCATTATTGCACACATTGACCACGGTAAAAGTACATTGGCAGACCGCTTATTGGGTGCTACACAAACGGTTACAGCTCGTGAAGAAAAAGCACAATTGCTTGACAACATGGACCTGGAGCGTGAGCGTGGAATTACTATAAAAAGTCACGCCATACAAATGGAATACACTTACAAAGGTGAAGAATATATCCTGAACTTAATCGATACTCCCGGTCACGTAGATTTTTCATACGAAGTTTCAAGATCGATTGCTGCCTGCGAAGGTGCACTTTTGATCGTTGACGCCGCACAGAGTATTCAGGCGCAGACTATTTCTAACTTGTATCTGGCTTTAGAAAATGACCTGGAAATTATTCCGGTTTTAAATAAAGTTGATTTACCTAGTGCTAACCCTGAAGAAGTTAGCGATGACATTATTGATTTACTTGGATGTAAATTAGAAGATATTATTCACGCTTCCGGAAAAACCGGTTTTGGTGTTGAAAATATTTTAGCAGCAATTATCGAAAAAATACCGGCTCCAAAAGGAAATCCGGAAGAACCATTACAAGCTTTGATTTTTGACTCGGTTTACAATCCGTTTCGTGGAATCGAAGTTATCTTTAGAGTTGTAAATGGTGAAATCAAAAAAGGTCAGAAAATTAAATTCATGGCTACGGACAATGAATATTTTGCTGACGAAATTGGAACTTTAAAATTAAATCAGGTTCCTAAAAATGTAGTTTCTGCAGGAGATGTTGGATATTTGATTTCTGGAATTAAAGAAGCACGCGAAGTAAAAGTTGGTGATACAATTACAGATGCTAAAGTTCCTACCACCAATATGATTACTGGTTTTGAAGACGTAAAACCAATGGTATTTGCGGGAATTTATCCTGTTGATACCGAAGATTATGAAGATTTACGTTCTTCTATGGAGAAACTTCAATTGAATGATGCTTCGCTGGTATTTGCTCCGGAAAGTTCTGCGGCTTTAGGTTTTGGTTTCCGATGCGGATTCTTAGGAATGCTTCACATGGAAATTATTCAGGAGCGTTTAGAACGTGAGTTCGATATGACTGTAATTACTACAGTACCAAACGTTTCGTATTTGGCTTACACCAAAAAACATCCGGAAGCGGCATTGGTAGTAAACAATCCATCTGATTTACCGGAACCTTCAAAACTAGACAGAGTTGAAGAACCCTATATTAAAGCTACGATTATTACAAAATCTGATTTCGTTGGAAACGTAATGAGTTTATGTATTGAAAAACGTGGTTTAATTACCAATCAGACTTATTTAACAACAGAACGTGTTGAGTTGAATTTTGACATGCCTCTTGCTGAAATTGTATTCGATTTTTATGATCGTTTAAAAACAGTTTCTAAAGGTTATGCTTCTTTTGATTATTCTCCAATCGGAATGAGAACTTCGAAATTAGTTAAACTTGACGTTCTTTTAAATGCACAGACTGTTGATGCACTTTCTGCTTTGATTCACGAAGATAACGCTTATAACATCGGTAAAAAAATGACCGAGAAATTACGCGAGTTGATTCCGAGACAACAATTCGACATTCCGATTCAGGCTGCAATTGGAGCAAAAATTATCGCTCGTGAAACTATTAAAGCACTTCGTAAAGACGTTACCGCAAAATGTTACGGTGGAGATATTTCGCGTAAGCGTAAATTGCTGGAAAAACAGAAAAAAGGTAAAAAACGTATGAGACAAGTAGGAAACGTTGAGATTCCGCAAGAAGCGTTTATGGCTGTTTTGAAATTGAATGATTAAGTTTTTTTAGAAAATAGACGAAAGAATCAAGAATATAGATTAAACCCGATAGCATAATGTTATCGGGTTTTTTGTTTATGCTGAAGGCTGATTAAGACCGCCGTCCAAAATTAAATTTTGAATAAATCTATCATTTTCAAAACCATTAAAGTACTGAGGAGTTAAGATCCATGCTATTAATTCGGACTTAGACTTACTGGACGCAGACGCAATGCGGTGCGTCTCTACAGACAAATATTGTGGAAAGATATTTCGTATTTTATTCCGTTATCGAGATCGAATTATAAAAAAACTTTTCCTTCCGTTCCGTTATCGACGCAGAATTGTAGAGACGCACCGCAGTGCGTCTACGAATAGTATTTCCACCACTGAATTAAAATTCAAAATTTTACAAGATAAAACCTACCAAAAACTATAAATATTAACTTGATAACTTAACTTTTAACGCATTTAGTCGGAGATAAAGTTAATTTTACGATAAAAACATAACTTTAATCTTACAACAAATTAAATGTAAGATTATGAAAACTAAATTTTCGGTTATTTTAGCGCTATTTACTTTTTATTTCGCAAGCGCACAACAAATGGATGCAGATTCTGAAATGAATTCAGCAAAAGGTGTTACGTTCTCAAACGGAGATATGTTTCTTGAAGGTTCTATTAAAATTAGTACTGGCGGAGAAGAAGATTATTATGGATTTAGTCCAAAGTTTGGTTATTTCCTAAATGATAAATTTGCTGTCGGGGCAAAAGTAGATTATGCGAGTATCAAACAAGAGACGCCTTATGAAAAAACAACTGTTTTTGGCGCTGGTGCATTTGCCCGTTACTATTTCTTAGAATTAGACAAAAAACGTTTTAAAGCTTATGCTGAAGCCGGTTTAGGTTTTGGAAGAAATAAATACGAAAGTGATGTTCTTGATGACACAACAAATAGTATAACCGCCGATATTAATGTTGGTTTAAACTATTTTATAACTAAAAATGTCGCTGTAACTTTTGTATTGGCAAATATGCTGTCATACAATAGTGTTTCTCCTGAAAATGGTCCTTCGTCTGATACTTTTCAGTTAAACATTAACTTGTTTGAAAATATATTCGATCAGCCGCAATTTGGTTTATTGTACCGATTCTAAATTCGCTTTACGATTTTCACATAGAAAGCTGTCTCAATTTGGGACAGCTTTTTTTATTTTTATAAATATTAACCTTATTATCTTAGCAGCTCAAAATAGTAGAAATTTAAAAAATGCTCGACGAAAGCCCAAAACGATTTGACCGAATTGTTGCCATTCTGATTCAATTACAATCTAAAAAAATTGTAAAAGCTCAGGAATTGGCAGATCGTTTTGATTGCAGTCTGCGAACTATTTACAGAGATATTCGAACGCTTGAAGCTTCCGGAGTTCCTATTTACAGCGAAGCGGGAGTTGGTTATGCTTTGATGGAAGGTTACCGGCTTCCACCAGTTATGTTTACGCGAGAAGAAGTGAGCAGTTTTATTGCGGCAGAAAAATTAATGCAGAAATTTACTGATCCGTCTTTGGGTACATATTATGTATCGGCGATGTATAAACTGAAATCTGTTTTAAGAAGTAATGATAAAGATTATCTTTCGAACATTGAATCCAGAATTCTGATGCATACAGCAGAGCCAATGTTCAACGATAATTCCCCAAATACTTTGGCAATTCTTTTTGAAGGAATTGCCGAAAAAAAGCAAATTCTTTTAACCTATAAAACTTTTGATAAAGACGAAACTACGCAGCGAAATTTAGAACCTGTTGGGGTGTTTCATGATAATAACAATTGGTATTTTTTAGGCTATTGCCACCTTAGAAAAGATTATAGACAATTTAGAACCGACAGAATTCAGGGTATTAAAAAAACTGATTTAGATTTTACAATCGAACATGATTCTCTGGAAACATATCTCGTCAAAGACAAAACTATCCTGACAACAAAAGTGCGTATTCTGGTTGAAAAGAAAATTACCAAGTATTTAGTTTTTGACAGGAAATATCATGGTTTTGTTTCAGAAAAACAAATTGGAGACGAAATCGAAATGACATTTATGTGCCGTGATCTTAATAATGGTTTTGCGCGATGGTTTTTGATGTTTGGTGATTATGCTAAAATCCTGGAACCGGAAAACTTAAAAACCCGAGTTTTAGAATTACTGGAAATTAACAAGCAAAGACTTTTATAAAAAAACTCCCGGGAGATTCTCTTCGGGAGTTTTTTATTTATTTCTGTTTTATAACATTATAGAAGTTATAATCTGTATTTGAGGCATCTGTAATTCCTATATTCCGCCCCATGGTTACAATCTGGCCTCTGTGATAAGTTCCGTGATTAATAACCTGAATAAGATATTCAGAAACCGGAAGTTCGCACTCAAACCACGGATTACTAATTTCCACTTCTTTAACTAAATCTTCTTCTGTCAATGAGTTAATAAGATGTTTCAATTTTGCAGATGAATTTAACAAACCCGCGAAGATTTCCTCTTTTGATAATTCAGTTTCAGGTTTCTTTTCTGAAAGATCAGTTTCAGAAATAACAGAAAACCAATATTCTTCTGTAGACCAAATATGATCGAGTGTTTTTATAATAGTTGAAAAACTCGAAGGCACCTCGGCATACAGCAGCGCATCGGATTTCGGCGAAAGCCAATTCACGAATTGCTGGTTTACCCATAAATTATAATCTGCATAATTGGACATTATCTTTTTTAAACTCATAGCCGTTAGTTTTAGGTTAGTTTTATAAAGTTATAATTTTAAACCCAGAGTATTATCTTTCCCAGAAAAAAGGCGGCTCGATATTTAAAGCTCTTAAATACACATATGCCTGTCCGCGGTGATGAATTTCATTGTCAATAAAATACAGGATATTTTGAATAACAGGAAACTCATATTGTCCAAAAAGATTAAAGGTTTCGCTGAAATCTTCAATAGACAATTGTTCCCAATATTTATTGATTTCTGCTGTCGCTTCGTCCCATTTTTCAAGATACTGTGCTTTAAAAATCAGTTTTTCTGTTCCTTCAGAAAATGGTGCGGTTTCTTTAGTTACAATTCCTTTCAAACCCGGAACCGCAATTGCCAAAAGTTCGTCAACTAATTTTGCAAAAGGACGCATTCTTCCAATTGAAAATTCGAAAAAATCTTTCTCCGGAAATAATTCAATTAAACGACGTGTAAGTGCGCGGTGGCCTTGCCAGTGTTTTAATAAATCTTCTGAAGTAATTACTTGTGCTTCTAACGTTTTCATAATTTTAAAGTTTTAAATTTTCTATACTTCAAAAGTAAAATGGGCTGGTGACAACAGTTTGTCAGCAGGAAAAAATAAATTTAAATATTTTTTTTTCGGTGTAAAAACGGATTGCAAAAATGCCATGTTTATTTGTAGAGAAGCACTGTAGAGGCGTACCACAGTGCGTCTACACAAAGAGAATCGACAAAGAAAAATTTACACTATTGAAATATGTGGCGTAGACGTACTGCGGTGCGTCTCTACAGATATACATGACGTCTATAAAAACCTCAGAACCCTAGCATCTCAGAATCTTAGCATCTTTAAAAAAATCCTTTGTACCTTTGCACCTTAAAAACCTTTGCACTCTAAAAAAATGATCGAAGATAAAAATCCGCAGCGTACCAGTTTAGCACAATTAGGCGAGTTTGGCTTAATTGACCATTTAACCCGAAATTTTGATATTACTCAGGAATCAACTTTAAAAAGTATTGGCGATGATGCCGCTGTTCTTGATTTTAAAGATAAAAAGGCCGTTGTTTCAACCGATTTATTAATTGAAGGCGTACATTTTGACCTGGCTTATATGCCATTGAAGCATTTAGGCTACAAAGCAGTCGTAGTAAATCTGTCTGACATTTGTGCCATGAATGCGAAACCAACTCAAATTACGGTTTCTGTAGCCGTTTCTAACCGTTTTCCGTTAGAAGCATTAGAAGAACTATTTGAAGGCATTACACACGCCGCAAAAGAATATAAAGTTGATGTTATTGGCGGTGATACAACCTCATCTCAAAAAGGATTAATTATCAGCATAACCGCTATTGGTGAAGCAGATGAAAATGAAATCGTTTACAGAAACGGGGCCAAACAAACTGATCTGCTTGTGGTAACCGGAGATATTGGCGCTGCTTATATGGGATTACAGGTTTTAGAACGCGAAAAACAGGTTTTTCAGGTAAACCCAAACAGCCAGCCAGATTTAGATCCATATACTTATCTAGTCGAAAGGCAATTGAAACCAGAAGCCAGAACAGATGTTCGTACACTTTTACATGCACTTGAAATAAAACCAACTTCCATGATTGATATTTCTGACGGATTATCTTCAGAAATTATTCATTTGTGCAAACAATCAAAAGTGGGTTGTAATTTGTATGAAGACAAACTTCCGTTGGATCCGCAGTTTATCTCAACTTGCGAAGAATTTAATATCGACAGCACAACGGTTGCCATTAACGGCGGAGAAGATTATGAACTTCTTTTTACAATTGATATTAATGATTTTGATAAAATAAAAGGAAATCCGAATTTCTCCATTATTGGCCACATGGCAGATGAAAGTGAAGGAATTCATATCGTAACCCGCGCTAACACAAAAATTGCTTTAAAAGCCCGTGGTTGGGATGCTCTTTATGAATAAGGTTTTAAAATTCTAAATAAAAAATTCCAAATTCCAAAACTGATATCGTTGGAATTTGGAATTTTTATTTTGGGATTAGCTTTTAAAAAAGTCCCTTACTCTTGGCTTCTCTTACCAAATCATCGTCAGAGCCTGAGCGTATTTTGAGTAATTCTTTAAGGCTGATTCTGCGTTTTTCAATTTCGGTTAAAGAAATTGGTATGTATTGCGGCATTTCGCTTAGTTCTGTTCCTTTTGAAAGGTGAAACAAAATCTGTTTATCAAATTCATCAATTTCTATTGAATTATGTGGTGCCTGATTCAGCATTTTGACAACCGACTGACTGTAATATTTTTCGCTTTTCATTACTTTATCAAATGCAAACAGCAATTCATCAAAAGTCAGGTCGTTTTTAATAATTAAACCGTTTGGGTTAATTGTTCTTATGATTGTTTTTATTTTCAGCAATTCTGTATACATTGTCAATAAAACAATTTTACAGTAGGGCATTTTCTTTAAAATCAATTTGGCAAGATCCTCACCGGAATACAGATTTTTTTCTTCATAAGCCGGCATGCTGATGTCTAAAAAAGCGATTTCAAACTGTGGTGTATTTTCATCTTCGAGCAAATCGTAAGCAGACTTACAATCGTGCGCCTGTGCAATTATAAAATCGTATTCTTTTGGATTATACCGGGTTATGGCATTTTTATATCCTTCGATAATAAAAGGATGATCATCAACAATTAAGATGTTAAGCTGTACTAATTCCGAATTTGGGGCTTTGAAATTAAGTGTCATTTGTTTGCAGATTTATTTTTTGATCAATCGGAACTTTAACAACCAGAAGTGTTCCTTCTCCTTTAGCAGATTTTATAGCAACGGTGCCTTTACATTCTGCAGCTCGGTATTCAATATTATGCAGTCCAATTCCGTTTTTTGTTCGTTTGGGATTAAATCCAATTCCGTCATCAAAGACAGACAAAACCAAATGGTCGATTTCACTTTTAAACTCCACCTTAATTGTACTTGCCTTTGCGTATTTATTGCAATTTTGAAGGGCTTCCTGAACAATTCGGTACAAATTAATTTTGACCACATTGTTTACAAGCTCCCATTTTATATGAGAATCAAAAGAAGTAATCAGCTTTGCCGGATACGTATTTCTCTGATTATCAAATAGTTTTTTTAAAATTACGACAAAGTTATTTATTAATTCTGATTTTTCTCTATTTAAGTCGTGGGAAATTTCGCGAATATCCTCTTCAATATGTTTTAATTCAGCAAGATATTTTTTGCGCTTTGCTGCGGCTTGTTCTTCATCCATTTTATCCAGACTATCCAGACTTATCCTGATTCCAAACATTCGTCCTAAAACGCCGTCGTGTAATTCCTGCGCAACTTTTTTCTTTTCTTTAATTCGGGTTGATTCAATTTCATTTTGCTGCGAAATCATCAAATTATAAATATCTTCATTTGCAATCTGCTGCTGCTGCTTAAAAATTAATTCCCGGTTTTTAGCCTGCTGCGTTTTATAAACATAGAAAAACAAACCTAACAATGTACAAATACTGAAAACATAAACAAGCGTTTTGTTTTTCTCCTGCAAATTCGAGTTTTGATCTTTTATTTCATTGGTTTCATATTCTATGCGGGAGAATTTTTCGCCCATTTTGCGTTCTGACTTTAACATTTTATCATTTAGCAAAATATATTCTTTAGAATATTTAGAAGCATTTTTAGGATCAACAGTTGCCAATTGTTTCAGGGCTTCCAGTGTATTTCTTAATTTATTGGATTTTTTAGAAAGATTCAAAGCCTGCTTAGAAAATTGAATGGCCCGAAAAGTATCGTTTTTAACCGCATAAAATTCAGATAAATGTATTTTATTTAAAATGATTCCCGACGTCAAATTCAAACTGTCCCTAATTTTTAAAGACCTGTAAAACTGTTCCGGAATATCTTTAAACTCATTTAATTTAAATTTTGAGTACGCCAGATTATCCAGCAGCATTGCGTACAATGACGTGCTTTCCTGAAATAAGTTTTTTTGTTTGAGACCTTCATTAAAATTTATTTTTGATTTTTTATAATCTTTCATGCTCAAATAAACAAAACCAATATTATTAAAGGAAGTTGCTTTAAGCTGAAGGTCTGACGGAATTGACTTGTCTTTCAGAATATTTAGTGCTTTATTATGAAACTCCAAAGCCTTATTGTATTCTTCACGCTCATTGTATAATATGCCTAACAAATTATAACAATGGTACAGCAGATCGCTCACATTTTCCTGATCTTTAAGTATTTTAAGCGTTTTAAAAATTGTAATTTCACTTTCAAACAAATCACTTTCCTTAAACTGAAGATCGGCCTTACTTAAATATGTTTTAGCCAAATTTGTTTTATCGTTAATTTGTTTATACAGTTTTTCTGCTTTAAAGTAAACTAAAAAAGCGCTGTCTGAAATAGACTGACTGCTGTAATAATCTCCAAGATAAGTGTATGCTTTTGCTAAATTGACCGAATCATTGCTGCTTTGTGATCTTGATATGATTAATTTAGAGATACGTCCATATGATTTTAAGTCATTCATATTATAGTATCTGTTGGCAACTTTAAATAAATTTACTTTATTTAAGGAATCATCTTTTTCATTTAAAATAATAGATAAAGCTTTTTCATTATACTGCTGTTTAAATTTATACGGCAGGTTAATATCATTGGCCAGCGATAAATAAACCGGCAGGCTATCTTTTGAAGAATTTACATTTTCATAAAAGCTGCTTTTCTTGGTACAACCAAATAAAATTAAGAGTAAAAGCAATAATATTTGGCTGTATTTTTTCAATATATTCTGATTTTCATCAAAAATAGGAAAAGTATGCATACAAAAAAAGGCTATCAACAATTGATAGCCTTTTCTTATATTTTTACTTTTTAATTAATCCATTTTACGGGTTGATGTAGTAAATTGAGAATCAGATCCAAATCCTCCTGCATTTGTATAATCTTGTTTTCTGTCTGTACCTGTTTTTTGTCCTCCATCGATCGACTGTATAACATCTTGTTTTCTATCAGTACCAGTTTTTTGTCCTCCATCAATTCCAAGCTCTGTTACTATTCCTTTTGAGTTTGATTTACCATTTTCGTGGTTTGCAAATGAAGTTGCTACTACTACTAAAGAAAATAATCCGATTGTTAAAGCTGTCTTTTTCATAACTTAATGTGTTTAATTTAGATTTTTTTATTTGGGGTTTTCGATTGCTTTGGTCTGCTAATCTGGGTGTAAAACTACTACCGTAATCCAAAAAATCTATATAAAAAAATAGCTTCGTGGTAAAACATACCCAATTGATAGTCAATGGGCATCAAATCTATGTAAAAGCCTAATTACTAGACTTCTAAATAATTTCCTGCAGAAAAATCAGAGATGATAAAATCAACGTTTGATTTGTAGGTTTTTGAAAAAGGAATCTTTTTCGTGGAGTTTTTTATGTAACAAACTGAGTTTCCGTTATGAATTCTCGCAATGTAGTTTCTATTGATAATATAACTGTTGTGAATTCGAACAAAAGGATAATTTAAAACCTGTTCAAAATGTTTCAGCGTTTTAAATGCTGTGATCATATCACCATTGTTCAAAAAGATATCTGTAGAATTGTTATCAGCCTGAAAATAGCAGATATCATCTGCATTTATGTAACGATGGTCACCATAAGATTTAATACAAATTGTAAGTGGTTTTGGAGCCTGAGGCTGTATTTTTTGATCTGTAATGATTACCGGAACATTTTCTTCCCTTAAAAAGGTAATTTCGGGAATATTAACTGGGTCTAAATTTGTTTCACTGCATCGTTTCTCTTTTGGTTCTAATAATGATTTTTCGAACTTTAAAAGAGTTTTTTGTAAATCGATATGCGTTAAAGGCTTTATAATATAATCCAAAACGCTGTATTGAATAGCTTCAAAAGCCAATTCCTTTTTTGTAGTGGTTATAATGATTTTTGGGAGAACAGATAAATAGCGGTATAATTCGCCAATAAATGAAAGAGATAAATTACTTGCTGAATCCTGTGGATCTATTTCTAAAAAAACAAAAGAAGGACGGTGTTCTAATACCAAATGAAGTCCCTGAGTATAATTCGCAGCAGAAGCGATAAAAGCTAATTCCGAAAAACCTTCAGCTGCGATTCTGGTTTTCAAAATACTTTCTGCGTCGTTATCAACAATGATGTACGAATATTTTTTCAATTTCTCTTTTATTGATTTCAGGATTTCGCGATATTAACCGCTTCATCGTATTTTAAATTTACTTTTTTAATTCAAAATCCCACTTAAAATTACGGATTTCAATTATCCAATCATTTCATTGTTAATAGTTTCCGGCTAAATGTTAACACATCTGGATAAAATGCCCAAATATTCGACAAAATACATTAAATTTTAAATTAAAAAAATCCCAAACTCTATAAGAATTTGGGATTTATATGATGTGAATTTAAAAATTACATTTTCATAAGCCAGTTTTTCATCGAAACTTCGTTTTCAATAATACCTCTTAATTCAGCTATTTTTACACGATCTTGTTTCATTGTATCTCTATGACGAATGGTTACCGTTTCGTCTTCAAGCGTTTGATGATCTACTGTAATACAAAATGGAGTTCCAAGAGCATCTTGTCTTCTGTAACGGCGACCAACAGCATCTTTTTCATCATACGCCACATTGAAATCCCATTTTAAATCTTCAATGATTTTTCTTGAAATTTCCGGTAAACCGTCTCTTTTAATTAATGGTAAAACTGCTGCTTTTGTTGGTGCTAAAACTGCCGGTAATTTTAGAACTGTTCTTTCAGAACCATCTTCTAAAGTTTCTTCCTGCAGCGATGTTGCAAAAACAGCTAAAAACATACGATCCAAACCAACAGAAGTTTCGACTACGTATGGCACATAGTTTTCATTTAGTTCAGGATCAAAATATTGTAATTTTCTTCCTGAATACTCTTCGTGAGCTTTTAAATCGAAGTCTGTACGAGAGTGAATTCCTTCTAATTCTTTGAAACCAAAAGGGAAATTAAACTCAATATCTGCAGCTGCATTTGCGTAGTGTGCTAATTTTTCGTGATCGTGAAAACGGTAGTTTTCTTTTCCTAATCCTAAAGACAAGTGCCATTTCAAACGTGTCTCTTTCCAGTGGTGGTACCATTTCATTTCTTCTCCAGGACGCACAAAAAACTGCATTTCCATTTGTTCGAATTCACGCATACGGAAAATAAATTGTCTCGCAACAATTTCGTTTCTGAACGCTTTACCCGTTTGAGCAATTCCAAAAGGAACTTTCATACGACCAGATTTCTGAACGTTTAAGAAGTTTACAAAGATACCCTGCGCTGTTTCCGGACGTAAATATAAATCCATAGCAGATTCTGCAGAAGCTCCCAGTTTTGTTCCGAACATTAGGTTGAACTGCTTAACATCTGTCCAGTTTTTAGAACCAGTTTCAGGATCAGCAATTCCTAATTCTTCAATTAAGGCTTTTACATCCTGAAGATCATCTGTCATTCCTTTTGCAAGTCTTGCTAAAATTTCTTCTTTTTTTGAAAGATATTCAACAACACGAGCGTTTGTAGTAACAAATTCTTCTCTATTGAATGCATCACCAAAACGAGCCTTTGCTTTTTCGATTTCTTTTTCTGCCTTTTGATTTAACTTTTCAGCATAATCTTCAACTAAAGTATCTGCTCTATATCTTTTTTTCGAATCTTTATTATCAATTAATGGGTCGTTAAAAGCATCAACGTGGCCAGAAGCTTTCCAGGTTGTTGGATGCATCAATATTGCAGCGTCAAGGCCGACAATATTTTCATTCATCTGAACCATTGATTTCCACCAGTATTCGCGGATATTCTTTTTTAATTCGACACCGTTTTGTGCATAATCATAAACTGCACTTAAACCATCGTAAACTTCGCTTGACGGAAAAATAAATCCGTACTCTTTTGCGTGCGAAACCACATTCTTAAATATATCTTCTTGTTTTGCCATAGTGATGCAAAAATATAAAAAGTGTATTAAATTTTTGTATTTAATTAAACTTTTACTTCTTTAAATTTTAATTCATTAGAAATAAATATATTATTGAAAAAGCTTTATTCAGCATTCTGTTTTTTTGAAAATCTTAAAATCTTATTTAGCAATAAGTTAAAATTATTAAATAGCTTTTTTATAAGAAAAAAGTGATTATTTTTGCACTAAAAAATAATATTATTCTTATGAAAAAAAGCATTTCTTATTATTCTCCTATAAACTCAAGTTTATATAAGGAGCTTAATATTTCTGCATGGAATTCTTGTGTAGATAACTATGAAAAAGAAAACTATCAACAATCATTAGTAGATTTTCTAAACTATCTGGATCCAAATATTTACGAACATTATTCAAATCCCGAAAAAACGATTTTTACAATTCCTCACGGATCTTCAATTATAATCTTAAAAGTCGAAAACAACCATCTTTTTATAGAAGCTCCGTTTATTAAACTACCTGAAGCTAAATTTATTCCTATTTTAAGAAAATGCAGTGAAATTAATTTTTCTTACATGACACTGCCTAACATCAAACTTTTGGATAACGAAATGAAGTTTGTGTATGATATGCCTTTAGAGTTATGCAACCCTTGGAAAATATATGACATTTTGCAAAATGTTACTTTCAATGCCGACAAGTATGACGATGAATTTGTTACAAAATTTAATGCTGAACGAATGGTTGAACCAATGGTTACCAATTATGAAAGCGATAAATTGGCAGAATACTTAAAAGTATGTAAAGAAATTGCATCAGAAAGAGTAGAAAACATCCAACATTTTGAAACAAAAAGAAATCTGAATAATGCGATTGACAGCATTTTTATCGGAATAAGCCAAATTCGTTTGTACTGCAACCCGACAGGCATTCTTTTAAACAAAATGGATGAAACAATCGATACGCTGTATGACCGAAACATCAATATGATTGACAAATTGAAAGCCGGAAAAGTGTTTTTCAAATTTGTGGAAGAAATTGATATGGCAGATTTTAGTGATTACTGTAATATCACTTTCAACCTAATCTCAAACAAACGAAATACAAACAGAACGCAGCTTGAAAACTGGGTCGAAGATTATCTTGGAAATTCGGAAGAAGCTTATAGTGTGGAGAATTATATCGAGTCTGCTTTTAACAGCTATTATGCTTTATACTATGCTTTGTCTTATTTTAATATTGAAAGCCGTGATGAAAAGGTAATTTTATACGGGCTTAAGGAAGCTGCCCAAAAAGACTGGCAGGAAGCTGCTGAAATTCTAATTGAAGTTCTTGATTTCTTTTATCAAAATACGGGAAAAGATTTTGTGTATAAAAACACAAATCATACTAACAAACAAGCAGATGATGCTGGAGAAAGCATTCATGACTATATGAAACAATATAAAAATATACTTTCTGGATTTCTATCAGGATTTGGCAAATAAAGAATAACAGAATTACATCAAAGCTTAATTAAAATGAAACAACAATCAATATTTAAAATAAGAACTGCTGCCGGTTCTGGAACTGCATTCTATTTATCTAATATCAATGCATTGATTACCAACCATCATGTAGTTGAAGGTCATAAAAAAGTATGTGTAGAAACATGTGATAAAAACAGTTATGAAGGAACTGTTGTAATGATCAGCCAGTCTGAAGACATTGCGATAATAAAAGTAAATGAGGATTTTTCGAATTTACCTGAATTAATTTTATCCGATATTTCAACATTAAAATCAAGAGATGAAGTGTATGCATTAGGATATCCATATGGTTTACCGTATACGGAAACCAAAGGAATCATTTCTGCTCCTGACCAGCTTTTTCAAGGAAAAAAGTACATTCAGACAGATGCTCCTATAAATCCGGGAAATTCAGGAGGACCGCTAATTAACAACGCAGGAGAAATAGTTGGAATCAATACTTCTAAATTTACAGATGCTGACAATATTGGTTTTACAGTTCCTGTTGACCGCCTTTTAACTATCATAAATATTTATAAAAAAGAAAATCCACAGCGCTTTTCTGTGATCTGTAACAGCTGCAGCTGCTGTATAGAAGAGGAAACAGAATACTGTGATAATTGCGGTGTCGAAATAGATAAAAATCTGTTTAGTGAAAACGAAATCACAGCATTGGCTCAAAAAATCGAAAGCGGAATGATTGCAAAAGGCATTAACCCGATTTTAGCACGAGATGGATATGAGTACTGGCAGTTTTATCAAGGAAGTACATTAATCAGAATTTACATTTACAATACAAATTTTGTTTGCGCAAATTCTCCAATCAACGAACTTCCGGCAGGAAATCTTGAGCCAATTATGAGGTATATTTTATCTAATGAAAACTTTCCGTATAATCTTGGAACCTGGGAGAAAAACATTTTTATAACATACAGAACACATTATACAGATCTTTTTAATAAAAAATACGGACAGCAGGAATTAGACAAATTAATTGGACTTGCAGAAAAAGCCGATTTTATGGATAATTACTTAAATGAAACTTATGGATGTGAATTTGCAAGTACAGCCAAATTGTAAATAGACCAAGCATTTAGAAACCCTAACAGAAATATCTGTTAGGGTTTTAATATAATTCCAAACTGAATGTATAAATTTTTAATTGATCTCTTTTTTCCTAAAGTTTGTTCCGGATGCCGTTCTGTTTTAATGACAAATGAAACCGTTTTGTGCACCAATTGTCGTCATGAATTGCCTCTTACCCAATATTATTTAGATTCAAACAATCAGGCCGTGAAAAAGTTTTATGGCAAAATTGAAACTGAACATGTTTCTGCTTTCGTTTATTTCAATAAAAAAGGGATTGTGCAGGAACTTATTCATAATCTCAAATATAAAGGCCACGAAGAAATTGGCACCGTTTTAGGAAACTGGTATGTTGAAGATTTAAAAGAACTAAAACTCAAAACTCCTTTTGACGCTGTAATTCCGGTTCCCTTACATCCAAGAAAATTTAGAGAACGTGGTTATAATCAGGTTACTACTTTTGGTAAAGCTTTAGCCGAAGGTTTAAAAATCCCTTATAATGATTCGATTTTGTATCGAAAGAAATATTCTAAAACACAATCTAAAAAAAATCTTTTAGGAAGATCAGAAAATATAGAAGACATCTTTGATTCGGTTTTCACAGAAGAAAGCAGCAACAAACATTTTTTGATTGTTGACGATGTTCTCACTACCGGAGCAACGCTCGAGGCTTGTTCAAGAGCCTTGTTAAAAATTCCCGGAGCAAAAATCAGTATTGTCTGCATGGCAATGGCTAATTCTTAAAAAAGAAAAATTCCAATATTTAAATTCCAAATTCCAATCTCAGATTTCAATAAAAAAATTCCAAATTACAATTGATGTTTTGAATTTGGAATTTAAATATTGGAATTTGTAAACGCTAGTTAACTATTATTTTCTTCACCGTTCTTCTGTTTCCGTCTACAACGGTTACTAAATAAATCCCTGCCGAAACATTTGGCAGCTGAATAGTTTGGCTAAAATCTCCCGAAGCTTCAAAAGTCTGGGCATAAACACTTTTCCCTAAAATATCATGAACAAAAACCTTGACAGCATTTGATTCACTTGCAAACTGAATTGTAAAACTGCCTTTATTTGGGTTAGGATACAATGCAAAATCGATATTCTCAAAGTCATCTGTCCCTAAAGTGAAGGTCTGCGTACAAATGTTTACAGAAGCTGAATTTATGGTTCCAAACATTCCTGAAACAGCATCGCGAACTCTAAAAGTCCATGTTCCCCCTGGATTTTGACCATTAAAAGCAATTAAATCTTCTGCCGGAATAACGATTTGTTCTGTAGTTTTACTACAATCCAAAGCACTTCCGGAATCATCAAATTGTAATGCCAAAGTAGAACTTGTACCACCGCAGGATTTGGTAAATAAACGTACGATTGTTCCCTGAGGATTTACGATTTGAATTTCTAAATCGGATAATCTTGTATGCGTAACATTTACGGCAACATTTACATCTGAAATATTTCCTGCAGAAGATGGAACGCTAACCGTTTTTGAAGTATAACTTGTAGAATAAGGAATACTAAATGCGTTTCCAAAGCTATACGAATTACAAGTTGTTGCTGATGTATATCCTATCGCAAATGATTTACCATTTAAGGCATAATATATATTGGCTGTCGGCTCAATCAAAATCCTGCAGTTTGTTGAAGATTGTATACTTGTTGGAAGTGTGATCACTTCTGAACCATCATTTGCAGTATTTGCTGCTAAAGTTGTTGGAAATGTCAAGCCTCCATCTGTAGACAATTTAATATTTACTGTTGATGAACCCTGCAGAGCATTGGTATTATTTACATTCCAGCTGACTGTTTGGGCTGTTCCCTGCTGCCAGCTTACATCATTACTATTGTGAGATGAAACCGTAAATGGTCCGGCTGTCGTAACAACATTAACTGCCATAGCATCTGTGTTGGTTTGCGCAGTGCCTAATGCAGCATTATCTCTTCCTGTTAAGGTAAAATTTAAATTTCTTGCAACAGAAGAAACAGACTCCCAGGTTGTGGTAAGTTTATTTTGAAGAACAGAATTAAAATCTGGCATATAACGAATTGGCGAGCTGTTTGGAACTACAGATCGGAACAAAGGCCCGTCTGGTTTTGTAGGATATGCAACACTATTACCCCCGGCTGTTGTAGTTGCATTGTCATATTCTTCCCAGTTATAAGTAATAACGTCACCTTCCGGATCTGAGCCGCTTCCTTTTAAAACAAATGGTGTACTAAACGGAATTGTATAATCAATACCGGCATTTATTACTGGCGGATTATTGGTTAAGTTTACACTAACCGGGCACGTTTTTCCTGCAAGTGTATTCTGAATCTGCAAAATACTGGCATAAGCAAAATAATCATCAGAATTATTTTGGATATCATAATCGCTAGTCACCCCTGCATAGCCCATTATGGTAGAACCACTTCCCGGCTCAACATTTACTGAAGTTCTTTCTCCTGAATCATAAGAAAAAGTATGGTTTGCACCTAATTGATGTCCAAATTCATGAATTACAAAATCAATATCAAAAGTATCACCTTCCGGTCTTCCGTCAGATGGAGAAGTATATCCGCTTCCTTTTGCTAAAGGATCTCCAGTTGTTGGATTTGTACAAATACAGCCAATACAACCTGCATTTCCACCACCGCCGGAAGCGCCAAACAAGTGACCGATATCATAATTATTATTTCCAATTGTATTTGTCAAGGCAGTCTGTACTTCCTGATTCCAGGCCCCATCTGCGCCTTCTGCAGCATTAGAATAAGGATCTGTTGAAGCATTCGTGTAAATTACAGCATCATTATTGGCAATTAAAACCAGTTTTATGGCTAAATCTTTATTAAAAACCCCATTTACTCTTGTCAGCGTAGCATTCATTCCTGCTAATGCCCCGGCTTTTGTTCCGCCAAAATAAGATGTATATTCTCCTGTACAGGACAAAGCTAAACGCAAGGTTTTAAAAACTTTGTTATTGGAAGCTGTTTTGGCTGTTTTGGACATCTTATTATCTAAAACTTCATCTAAAGTTTTACATTCTAATTTTAGTTTTGAAGCTGCATCTTTTGAAGAAAACAAAATGTATTCTGATTTATTTTCAGGGTTTTCTTCGATAAATTCAGTGGATTTACCGGCTCTGAAAACCATAGTCTGAATTCCCCTTGGAGAAAGGCTAAAATGTATTTTTGCCGATTTATCGTCTAAACCGCTTCCTTCATAAGCTCTGATTTCGGGATATTTAGCCTGCAGTTCCGGATCAAAATTGGATGATTCCCAAACCTGATATCTTTCTAAAACCCCTTCTGTATTTGGTATAGTAATTTCGACAGTACTTAATGCCGATTTTTCTGTTGTTTGAGAAAGTTTTGCCGTTAAGGATCCCGCATTTAATTTATAATATAGTTTTTCTGAATCAGATACTGCTGATTTTTTACTGAGACCTGAAACAGAATTAACTTTTTGCCATAAGTCATCGCTTTGGGCATGAATTTTTACAAATGAAAAGATAATCAGAAAATAAAGTAGTTGTTTCTTCATGCTGCATGATATTTTTACAGAATCAAATTTAGGCGAATTAAATCAAATTCTTACATGTAAACGACATTTAACGTTTTTTACTCGACGAATTCGTTTATTTTTCGACAAATGAAGCATAATATTCCTAAAAAATCAATTACACTTCATACAAAATTTAAAATAGATAGTATAAATTTGCAGCATCTTAAATAATTTGTTTTGAAGCTCTTTCATTCTATAAACGATTTCCATTCGACCAAGAAAACAATTTTGACTCTTGGTACTTTTGATGGCGTACATATTGGTCATAAAAAAATTCTGGAAAGAATTACTCAAAACACGGAAAATGGCAAATATGAAAGCTTAGTTCTTACATTTTTTCCGCATCCGAGAATGGTTTTACAGGAAAAATCAGAAATCAAACTTCTCAATACTATTTCTGAAAAAACAAAACTTTTAGAAGCAAGCGGAATTGAAAATTTAGTTATTCATCCGTTTAATGAAAGTTTCTCGAGATTAACTGCCGAGGAATTTGTGCGCACTATTCTAGTAGAACAGTTCCATATCCAAAAAATAATTATTGGTCACGATCATCGTTTTGGAAGAAACAGAACGGCTAATATAGATCATCTGATTGCTTTTGGTATTGAATATGGTTTTGAAGTGGAACAAATTTCTGCAGAAGAAATACAAGATGTTTCGGTTAGTTCTACCAAAATCAGAAAAGCTTTAACAGAAGGAAATATGGAACTGGCCAATGAATTTTTAGGCTATGATTATTTCCTGAGCGGCGAAATTGTAAAAGGAAAACAATTAGGAAGAACAATTGGTTTTCCTACAGCCAACATTCAAATAGAAGAAGATTACAAATTAATTCCAAAAAATGGTGTTTATGTTGTAAAAACTTTTATTGATGATCTGGAAGTTTTCGGGATGATGAATATCGGGTTTAACCCAACTGTAAATGGACAAAAACAAACTATCGAAGTAAATCTTTTTGACTTTGATGCTGATATTTACGGAAAGAAAATGGAGGTTTCATTACTTCAATATCTTAGGGAAGAGCAAAAATTTGGTTCTGTAGATTTACTGAAAGCCCAGTTAAATCAGGACAAACAAAATGCTTTGGATTTTGTCAGCAAACTTCAATCACATTAAAGAATAGTTTTAGCTCTTTTCAGAACATCGTAGTTATTTTTTTAGTAAATTTGATAGAACATAGAACACTGTTTATCAAACATATACTATTAACTTCTTTAAAAATAACCACTATGAAATTACCTAAAGAAATAACAAACGGGTTTTTAATATTCCTAGGAATCGGCCTTTATTTTTTATTGATGAATGTATTAGGTTTAGCAGATTTGTTTTACCTGCGTACACTTAACGTATTTTTTATATTTTACGGTGTAAATAAAACCATGCAGATGAACCTTCAGGAAGGAGAAACCAGTTTTGTATCCAATGCGGTTTCGGCAATGACAACTTCTGTAGTTGGTGTAGCACTAAGTGTTTTTGGCCTTTTAGTTTACAGTTATGCAAGAGGCGGCGACGCTTATGTCGAAACGTTATCGCAGACTTTTATGTTTGGAGGAAATCCGTCTGTACCAACTTATTGTATCTGCTTACTTTTTGAAGGACTTGCTTCGTCTGTAATCGTTACTTTAATGACAATGTTATATTGGAACAATAAATATGCGGCTGATTAAATTATTCAGAATAAAAACAATTATTTGACCACTCAAAAATCATAAAAACACACATTTATATGATTTTTGAGTGGTTCTTTTTTTAAAACAACTGTTAAATATTCAATTACAACAATGCATGTTGTTGGTTACTACAATTTAATTACTTTTAAACTTCAAAAAAAATTGTATCCATGAGCATAACAAAACACAATTGGACAAAAGACGAAATAATTGCAATATACAATAAACCTATGATGGATCTTCTTTACGAAGCGGCAACGATCCACAGGCAAAAACACGACCCAAATGTTGTGCAGGTTTCTACCCTATTATCCATAAAAACAGGCGGATGTCCTGAAGATTGTGGTTATTGCCCTCAGGCTGCAAGGTACAATACAGGAGTTGAAGGAAATGACCTTATGACTGTAAGCCAGGTTAAAGCTCAGGCATTGAGAGCAAAATCCAGCGGTTCTTCACGTGTTTGTATGGGAGCGGCCTGGAGAAATGTAAAAGATGGTGAAGAATTTGATCAGGTTTTAGAAATGGTCCGCACGATCAATAAACTGGATATGGAAGTTTGCTGCACTTTGGGAATGCTTACAGAAAATCAGGCACAGCGTCTGGCAGAAGCAGGTTTATATGCTTACAATCACAATTTAGATACTTCTGAAGAATATTATAAAGATGTAATTTCAACCCGTGGTTTTGAAGACCGTTTACAGACTATTGAAAATGTTCGTAAAACAAATGTGACGGTTTGCAGCGGCGGAATTATTGGAATGGGGGAAAGTATCGAAGACAGAGCCGGAATGCTTGTTGCACTTTCAACTTTAAACCCTCAGCCGGAATCCGTTCCTATCAACGCTTTGGTTGCTGTAGAAGGAACTCCGATGGAAGAAGAAAAACCAGTTGAAATTTGGGAAATGATTCGTATGGTTGCCACTACCAGAATTGTTATGCCTGAAACACAAGTGCGCTTATCTGCAGGAAGAACCAATATGACACGCGAAGGTCAGGCAATGTGCTTTTTTGCAGGAGCAAACTCTATTTTTGCCGGCGATAAACTGCTTACTACCCCAAATCCGGATGTTAATGAAGACATGAAAATGTTTGAAATGCTGGGATTGATTCCGCAAAAGGCTTTTACAAAAGTTTCGCAGCCAAAAACGGTCGAAGCTGCTGATTCTCAATTCAATTCATTAGGAGAAAAACCAAAATGGTCAAGACCCGGACATACTATTGAAAGAAACGTTGAAGCTTCGATCAAATCAAAAATTTAAGTAAAAGAGTTAATAAATCTCGATAAATATTTTTAAATTGCTTATGACACAGAGTTATAAGCAATTTTTTTATTTATAAAAATGAAATTAAAAGAAATAGAAAGGGTTAAAAAAATTTCCAAAGAGGATTTTATTTCCCAATATGTAAAAAAACAAATCCCGGTTGTTGTTGAAGAACTAACCGAAGACTGGCCGGCTTATCATAAATGGAAATTATCTTATATAAATGATATTGCAGGCAATATTACCGTTCCATTATATGACGATCGTCCCGTAAACCACGAAGAAGGCTTTAATGAAGCTCATATGACAATGAAGATGAGCGAGTATATTAATCTTTTGGAATCAAAACCAACCAATTACCGCATCTTTCTTTATAATTTAATGAAAGAAGTGCCAAGGCTTAAAAATGACTTTTTATGGCCGGATATAGGATTAAAATTAGTCAAGCAGCTGCCTATGCTGTTCTTTGGAGGCGAAAAAGCAAGAGTATTTATGCATTATGATATTGATTACTCTAATATTCTGCATTTTCATTTTCATGGAGAAAAACAGTGTATGCTTTTTGCTCCAGACCAATCCAAATATATGTATAAGGTTCCGCATGCGTTGATTTCAAGGGAAGATATTGATTTTGATAATCCGGATTATGAAAAATTTCCCGCGCTCAAAAATGCAGAAGGATATATTACGAATCTAAAACATGGAGAAATGTTGTATATGCCTGAAGGATACTGGCATTACATGAAATATCTTACTCCGGGATTTTCAATGAGTCTCCGTTCTTTCCCTAAAAGCATAAGTAACTTATCAAAAGCAGCGTATAACATTTTAATCATGCGTCATTTTGATATTATGATGCGGAAATTTAAAGGTCAAAAATGGATTGATTATAAAAACGAAAAAGCAATTCAGAACACAAATCAAAATTTACGAAAGAGTGCTTAAAAAATTAAAAACCGACTGCATTATAAATTGCAGTCGGTTTTTTAATTATAATTCATTATTATTTAATGAAAAGTGATTTTTCTGGTGGTAATTTTTTCATTTTCCAAAGTCACTTTTACAATCAAAACCTGATTTCCCGACTGAAGATTTGGAATCTGCAATTCTGTATTTTGAATTTCATTGTTTTTATAAATTAATTTTCCTGAGATATCAAAAATCGATACTTCTTTTATAAAATCATTTTCAGAGTATACTTTTATGTTTTTATTTTTTACAGAAATTAAAACGTTATTTCCTTTGTTTTCAAAATCATCAACTCCTAAAGATGTTGAAGTATATTTCAAAACAAAACGATCTAAAAACGTTCCTGTAGAAGTAGTAAAAGTATAATTGCCTGTTTGCAGATTATGTGTTGTATTCGTCCATTTGTCTTCTAAATAAATTGGATGAGTAAGTAAATCTCCATCAGCACGATCAATTGCGATTGAAAATTCTCCGTCAATAGCAGATTTATATCCTAAAGGGACAACATCTGATTCTGTAAAAGGTAATGCACGACCCTGAACTGTTAATTTTCTTCCTTCATTTATGCTGTAAAAATCTAAGTAAATATTACCGTTTATAGTTACACCATCATAATTATTGTCCCATGTATTGGTTGCCCCCTCTACATACCCAATCAGTAACTGTTTAAAAGCTCCTTGTGTATTTGTCATATTAAGCCAGACTCTGTGTTTTTCGGTATCAGCTTTATTAGCTTCGGCTGTTTTAAAGAACTGACTGTTATTACCCGGAACTCTCATTGAATTGGTAAAGACTGCATTTGAAACATTTCTTGCTTTTACAAAAAATGCCTGACCCGCTGCTATATAACCTAAAGGCGCACTTTGGTTGCCGGGCGTGCCTGCTCCTTGTCCACTCAGATTTCCAACATTTGTGCTTCCGGTTAAATTATAAATGGCGTAATCATCACTGTTATAATTGAATTGGGCATCACCGGGAACAGAACTGGTTGGCGATGAATTGTGCGTCCAAAAATATAGTGTACCATATAAATTAACAGCATTGTCAAAAATAAACTGATCCGCATATATCGCTGACGGATATGGATTTCCTAATAAATGTGATTTTTCTGCCGCGATTAATGGAACTGAAATGGTTCCGTTGTTAGGAACTCCTTCTAAAAATGAACCGTATACAGCAGGAGAATTAATGTCGAAGTTTTGAGGCGCTCTTACAATATAACCATAACCCGGTTTCATTTCCTGAGTTCCGTTATAATTTATTATCCATCCAGTAATAGCGCTGTGAGCATAATATTTATCGGCCAGTGTATTTGGTGATAAATCATGCAGTGTAAAAGGAGGCGTACGAACAATTGGAGAAGACCAATAGGTAAAATCGTATCTTCTGACCGGAGTGGTGTTTCGTTTGTAGATAATATTTCCGGTATTTACAACATCGTTAATCTGCAGAAGACTTGCATTGTTTTCGAATGTCAGCAAACCGCCATTGTTACTCACAGAATTTGTAATTGTTAATGTATGATTTGAATTTACGGTAACATTTGCTCCCGGATCAACCACACACGAACAACCGCTTAAATCTCCTGTTGTTGAGTAATTTCCTGAAAACCGAACTGCATCTGCAGCAATAGGCGGACTTCCTTTTGACCAGCTGGTACCATTCCAAATATTAGTAACCGGAGCTTTTATCTCCAAATTAATTGTTGGTAAAGATGGACAAACAGATACGTTATGTATTGTAAAAGTATAATTTCCGGGAGCCAGATTGGTTATGGTATAAGTTGTTCCTGAGGAATTATAGGTTTGAGAAACAGTTCCGTTTTGAGTAATTGTCCAATTTGGTGATGCCAATAATCCGCTGAGTTGTACACTGCCTGTTGGAGTAACGCACGTGGGCTGCGTAATAACTGCAAATATTGGTGTCGATGGTTTTGGTTCAACATCAATTCTGGTTTCTATAGCAAATTCTTCCGGACAAGTCCCGTTTTTAACTACAGCCCTATAACTTGTACTTGTTGTTAAAATTCCCGGCTGATATGTGTTTGAAGTATTCGCAAAAGGCTGCCAAACGTAAGGTATCGCCTCAGCAAATTCCCATCTTACAATTGTTCCGGTATAATCTGTCAATGTTAATAATGGACTTGGATCTCCGGCACAAATATGTGTTCCTCCATGAACTGCCCCACGTTCTGTTTTTGTGACTGTGGTTGTATTGGCAGCGTTTACACTTGAGGGACATCCAATTGAAGAATAACCAACAGTTACTGTTTTACTTCCAATTGTCAGCCACTGCAGCGTTACTGAATTACTAGCACTTGATAATCCACCTGATGTAATAATATAATCTGTATTAAGAACTCCCGGAACATTCCACACATAATTTGATTGTCCAGCCTGAGTTGTATAAGTAACATCGGTATTAACGCAAACAGATGCTGCGGGCTGTACTGTAAATGTTGGTGCTGGAGTTGGATTAATGGTAATAGATGCCGAGCCTCCTGTGAAACCAGAACTTCTTACACAAGTATTGGCTCCTGTTACGGATACTAAAGTATACGTTGTCGTTGTGGTAACCGGAGTTGTAAAAGTGGCAAATGGAGTTCCGCTGACAACTCCAGTCGCAGTTCGGTCTGCTCCGCCATTTTCTTTATATACAACAGTATAAGGACCCGTTCCTGCCGTTGCCGTAAAAGTAAGCTGACCGGCACCTGTGACACAAAATGGTCCATTCGCTGTTAAACTTCCCTGAGGCAATGGGTTTACTGTAATTGCAGCTGAATTTCCTGTGAAACCAGAACTTCTCACACAAGTATTGGATCCCGTTACGGATACTAAAGTATACGTTGTCGTTGTGGTAACCGGGGTTGTAAAAGTGGCAAAAGGTGTTCCGCTGACCACTCCCGTAGCCGTTTGGTCTGCTCCGCCATTTTCTTTATACACTACAGTATAAGGGCCTGTTCCTGCCGTTGCCGTAAAAGTAAGCTGACCGGCACCTGTGACACAAAACGGTCCATTCGCTGTTAAACTTCCCTGTGGCAATGGGTTTACTGTGATTGTAGCTGAATTTGCTGTAAAACCAGAACTCCTCACACAGGTATTGGCACCTGTAACGGATACTAAAGTATACGTTGTCGTTGTAGTAACCGGAGTTGTAAAAGTCGCAAAAGGTGTTCCGCTGACCACTCCAGTCGCAGTTCGGTCTGCTCCGCCGTTTTCTTTATACACTACGGTATAAGGACCCGTTCCTGCCGTTGCCGTAAAAGTAAGCTGACCGGCACCTGTGACACAAAATGGTCCATTCGCTGTTAAACTTCCCTGAGGTAGTGGATTAACTGTCACAGTAGTCGCTGCAGAATTTGCTGTTGTACAAACTCCATTTTGTACAACAGCCCTAAACTGAGTTGTTTGTGTAAGCGGTCCTGAAGTATATGTATTTGTTGTATTTGTAATATCTGTCCAGGTTGAAAATGGAGATACTGAATATTGCCATTTTTGAATTGTTCCTGTTTGTCCTGTTAACGATAAGGCAGCACTTGTTGCTCCCGCACAAATTGTTGTTCCTCCAGAAACTGTTCCCCCAACTGAGGCTGCAAAAATTGTAACTGTTGTAACATTGGAAGCAGAGATAGCCGAAGAACAAACTCCGGACGTTAAATTTGTTACTGTTATGTTGCTTGTTCCGATAGTGTTTAATCCCACCGCTGTAAAAGTTCCCGTTCCGGCTGTAGTTACAGTCATTGTTGCTGTAAGCCCAGTTGCACTTGGGCTGCTTCGATTGTAAGTTACTGTATAAGTCCCTGTTGGTAAAGATGCTGCAGATCCTGTCAATGTTACGGTTGATGTTGTACCAATACTATTACAAACATTTACTGCTGAAATTCCGGTAATACTATAAACAGGGCAGGTATAAATTACTATAACCTGACCATTTGCACCTGATCCGCCGGGCTGAGCAGCAGCAAGAGCAGAACTCATTGCACCACTCCCTCCACCTCCTGGCGGGCTGCCATTATTTCCTACTGCAGTACCAAGAACTACACTTGGCACAGAAGCACCACCAGCTCCACCGGATGGGTTTGCCCCATTTCCTCCTTTTCCAGAGCTTAACAAAAGTGCTGCTAAAACATTTCCGCCAGAACCTCCGGCTTCACCTGCCGTTTTTGTCGTACCAAATGAACTTGCTGTAGATCCGCCAGCACCGCCAGCAGGTGATCCTCCTGCATTATTTGCAAGACCTCCGCCCCCGCCTGCGGCATATATTACACTTTCATATCCTGTAATAGTCGAAGCCCCACCTGCAGTACCATTATTTACTGTTCCTGCAGTCTGGGCTGCTACTACAACATTTAGGGTATTACTAGCCGTTACATTAATATTGCTTCTGGCATAGGCACCTCCGCCTCCGCCTCCGCCGCTTCTTCCTTCAACCAAACCAGATCCGCCGGCACCACCGCCGGCACCTCCTCCTCCCCAAGCCTGTACATCCATTATAGTTACTCCCGCAGGAACTACTATTGTACCATTACTTGTAAGTGTGTGAGTCTGCTGCGCCCAAAGTGAAAAACAAATGCATGAAAATAAGAGTGAAAGGCGAATTTTTTTTGATGGAAAATTCTTTGAGAATTCATTGGATAAAGAAAAACAACGAATAAAAAATGGAGGTAAGATTAGAAAGATTGGTAATTTTTTTTTCATCGCACTATTTTTTAATTAAAAGAAAAAGGCTTTAGTCAAATAGGATCTGACTTCATTTTATTTCTAAATACCTAAAAAATAACATTGACCTCTGAAAATGATTTAGAAGTCAAAAGCAAAAACAGTAGTAAATGTTGCTTTTTAGTGGTATTTAAACAAGCATTCCATATTGTCTGGCAGATAAAAAAATAGCGCATTTTGTTTGAGGGGATTTACAAAATGCATATAACGGCTTTTACTTAATTGTGTCGAACGACTATAATAACAAGGTACGATTTTTTTTACAGAAGAATCAAATGTTTTACGTTAAATATTTGCATTTTAACACTTTTAAACTGATAATTTGAAAAAAAATCAAAATTATGACTATTTTATAAGTACCTGATATTTTATTATTTACGATTAAATTATAGAAAATAATAAAAAGTCCTTAACATTTAATACGGCCGTAGATTAGAAAGTAGATTGAAAAATTAAAGTATAGTTTAAAAAGTAATTTTCCTTGTTGCAACTGAGCCATCTTCTAAAGTAATTTTCACTAACAAAATCTGCTGGGATGCTTTTAAATTTGAGATTTGTATTTCAAATTCGTTTAGTTTTCTTTCTTCGTAAAGTAGTTGTCCATTAATGTCGTATAACAAAACATTTTGGAGTTTTTGCTTTGTCGATTTTACCTGAATTACTTTATTTTTTAATGAAACCAGAACATCATTTTTCGCATTCTCAAAATTATCAACATTTAAATTTTTATCCGTAAAATGAAGTACAAATCGGTCTGAAAAGGATCCTATTTCAGTTTGAAAAGTATAATCTTTTAAAGTAAGATCAGAAATAGTATTTGCTAATTTGTCTTCCAGGAAAATATTCTGTTCTGCTAAATCTCCGTCAGCATGATCTATTTCAATTTTAAAAATATCCGTAACTGCCGTTTTATATCCTAAATTGATTTCATCAGAATTTTGAAAGGGTAAAGCTCTTCCCTGAATAACTAATTTTTTACTATCACTGATACTGTAAAAATCAACATACTGATTTCCGTTTAAACTCTCGGCATCATAATTTAAATCAAAAGAATTGGTTGCTCCTTTAAGATATCCAATTAAAATTTGTTTAAATGCCCCTTTTTCACTTTTAAAATTCAACCATATACGATGCTTTTCAACATCAGATTTGGTTTGTTTTTCTTCTTTTTTTGAGGGTTTAAAAAAGCCGTTATTCTTTTCGGGTATTCTCATACTGTCATTAAACTCTAATAATGCAACCTGATTGCTTTTAACGAAAAATCCCTGTCCAGACGCGATTTTGCCGTTAGGAATTGTTTCGTTTATTCCGTTAGAAATGGCTTTAGTCCCTACTCCGCCAACTAAATTATAAACCGCATAATCATTAGATGTGTATTCACCATTTGCTATTGGTGTATTATGTGTCCAGAAATATAATGCGCCTTTAGTTTTAAATTCATTTGTGCTCAAAAAGATATCCGCATCAATTGCTGATGGATAAGGATTTCCAATTAAATGAAACCGGTTGGCTTCTTCTAACTTAACTTCAATTTTTCCGTTATTTGGAATTCCTTTAAAAACTCCTTCATACAAAGTTCTCTCCACCGCAGAAAATTCCTGAGGACTTCTAACAGAATACCCTTTTCCTAAAATCATATTATTATCAGGATTTTCAATTTTCCATGTATTCAAACTTGGATTATAGGACATATATTTATCTGAGAGCGTATTTGGCGAAAGACCAATCAGCGTTTGTTTTTCTACCGGAGAAGACCAATAGGTATAATCAAATTTTAAAACTGGTTTTGTTTTTCTCTTTATCTCAACAATTCCTGTGTTAACAATATCGTCATCATACTGATACAAACCTGCTGAATCGTCCAGAATTAAAGTTCCCAAACCTGAGTAGGAAAACTCAATTCCTAATGTATTACCACTCAAAAGGGTTACTTTTTTCCCGGCATCAATAGTGCAGCTGCAGACATTCGATGAAATCAAATCCGGAAAATCTTCTTTAAAAAATACTTCTTTTCCTCCGGACGGATATCCATTTGACCACGAAGACCCGTTCCAGACAGTCGATCCCAGACACAATTTCAGACGGGAAATTCTGTGTTTGGTAATACCTGAAACAGAGTTAAAATTTCCACCAATTAAAAGTTTATAATCTGCGGTTATGGCTAATGCAAAGAGTTTATTATTGAGACGCGCACCAAAAGACGAATCAAAATCTCCTGTATTTAGTAATCTGACCAATCTTAAAGAAGCTTTATTTTTATACGTTCCCGAGAAAGTTCCACCCACTATAATTCGGTCGTCCGGCTGTACTATAATAGCACGAACATCTCCTTTGTTAAATCCAATTCCGGAATCAAAACCTGTATCCAGACTTCCGTTTGTGTTTAAACGAAGGATTCTTTTTTGGGGGACTTTATTATAGTTTAAAAAAGAACCGCCAACAATTATTTTACCATCTGACTGTAATGCCAGCGAGTAAACATTTTTGTCAAAGCCATCACCAATATTAAAACTTGTATCAATACTTCCGTCTGTGTTTAAACGAACCAAGCGTGAAAAAGTCTGCCCGTTAAACGTTGAAAATCTACCTCCAGCCAAAATTTTGCCATCGGTCTGAATTACAATGTCATCAATAATCGCATCTGCACCAAGACCAGGATTAAAAGTGAGGTCTCTTGAACCATCCGGCATCAATCGTATAATTCTTATTATAGACGATTCATTATTATAACGTGTAAAATTTCCTGCAATAATGCTTTTATTATCTGATTGTAATGCCATTGCATAAATCTGGCTATTAAATCCTGAACCAATATTAAAACTGTTGTCTATTGATCCGTCTGGAAATATTCGAACAATACGGTTGTAAGGCTGCCCATTGTAAGCAGTAAAATTACCTCCTAAAATCATTTTTCCATCTGATTGCAGAAGTGCAGTTTTAATCAAATTATTCGCCCCTGTTTGTTTTGAATTAAAATCAGCATCAAAAGAACCATCTTCTAAAAGTCTGGCAATTCTAAAAGCAGGATTATTATTAAATTTTGTAAAGCTTCCAAACACCATTGCTTTCTTATTCTCTAACGGAATTATTTTTAATACTGAATTATCAAAACCAATTCCGGATGCGAGATATCCGGTATCCGCTTCTCCTTCAACGTTAACTTTGGCCAGTCTTCCCTGATTTTGACCATCAAAAACAGAAAATGATCCTCCAATAAACCAAGATCCTTCTGAATCATTTGCAAGAGCTAAAACTGATGCTGTTGCCGGTCCAGTGCCCATATCAAAATCCGAATTTACAGTTCCATCCGAATTTAACAAAACGACTCTGTTAACATCAGTGCTATTATAAGTGTCATTATAAGTGCCATTAAAAGATCCGCCAGCCATAATATTCCCGGAATTATCTGTTTTGATAACCTGAACACTGCCATTACTAAAACCCAAACCTAAAAAACTATAATCGCGGGAACCATCCTCATTTAGCCTGATAATCCTGTTTGCCGCAATTCCATTAAACTGAGTAAAATTTCCGCCTATTATTATTTTACCATCAGACTGCTGGCAGATTGCATTTACATCATCATTAAAGCCTGTTCCGATATTAAAAGTTGTATTTATTGTTCCGTCAGTATTTAATTTGACTATTCGATTGGTGAGGACGCCATTAAATGATGTAAAATTTCCGGCTGCTAAAATTTTTCCATCAGGTAAAACTTTAATAGTGGTAATATTTACTGAGGATCCAATACCTGTTGAAAAAGAAGTATCTAAAGAACCGTTTGGAAGAATGCGGGCAATTCTGTTTATTGTTGTGTTATTATATTTTGTAAAACTGCCGACAATTATAATTTTCCCGTCAGACTGGACAGCAATATCATAAATAATACCTGTTGGCGCCGCGATTGAGGTATTGAAAGATGAATCGTATGTGCCATCATGGTTTAACCGAATAAGTCTTCCTGCATTTGTCCCGTTATAATTTGTAAAACTTCCTCCGATAATTATTCTGCCATCGGGCTGGATCGCAGAAGAATATATTTTACCATTAAAACCTGTTCCGGTATTAAAGTCTTCATCTATTGTTCCGTCTGGTTTTAAACGAGTTAAGTAAGGAGAAGAAATTCCGTTAAGACTCAAATAATCTCCACCAACAATCAAATTTTCATCTGATTGTAAAAATAAAGTCCGAACCGCATTATCAAAACCATCACCTTTTGAGCCATCGTCCAGAGTATTGAAGGTATTATCAATTTTTCCTTGCTGGGCAAACAAAATTGGTTTTGAGGTAAAAACAAAAAGAATTATGACACAGAATATATTTTTTATCAAAGCTGAAAATAATCAATTAATACTTTTTATAAGAAGTAACCGAAATTAAAGCGCTTGATTAAAAACCGCAATACCCACTTTTAGTGATTTTTTGTAAAATAAAAAATCCATTTGCCTAAGGTGGCAAATGGATTATATTGGAGTAGTTATTTTAATTAATTATAATTTTTCGTGCTGTTGTAAAATTATTTTCAAGAGTAACTTTTACCAGTAAAACCTGATTAGCAGTTTGTAAATTTGAAATTGATAATTCTGCAGCTCCTACTTTCTTTTTGTTATATAAAAGTTTTCCTGAAATATCATATACATTGACTTCTTTAATATTTTCTTTTGAAGAAATCACTTTTATGACCTTATCTTTTACAGCAACCAAAAGACCGTCTTTTACATTTTCGAAATCTCCTGTCCCTAATGTTTTATTGGTATATTTTAATTGAAAACGATCTGTAAAAGTTCCAATTTCCGTATTAAACTTATAATCGCCTGCTTTTAAATCATGTATGATATTGTTTGTTTTATCTTCCAGATAAACAGCCTGATTGTTTAACAAACCATCTGTATGATCGATCGAAATCGTAAATTCTCCTGCTACTGTTGTTTTATATCCAAGCGGAATTACGTCTGTATCTTCAAAAGGAATTGCACGTCCCTGAATGGTTAATTTCTTAGCTTCGTTAATACTGTAAAAGTCAATATAGGTATTTCCGCTAAGTGTTGCCGCATCATAATTTTGGTCCCAGCTGTTTGTAGCACCGTCAATATAACCAATCAAAGCTTGTTTAAATGCTCCTTCCGCATTTGCAAAATTCAGCCATAAACGATTTTTTTCTACCTCTTTTGTTGCAGCAGTTTTAAAGAATTGGCTGTTGTTTCCTCCAACTCTCATACTGTTTGTAAAAACAATATTGCCTGCGGAACTGGCTTTAAAGAAAAATCCCTGACCTGCAGCAATTTTTCCTAACATTACCGCGGCACCGCTTGAAGTTCCTGTGCTTCCGGTTAAAGTATAAACCGCATAATCTGAAACGGTATAATTGTATTTGGCATCGCCGACTACACTTCCGTTTGGAGGTGAATTATGAGTCCAGAAATACAATGCCCCGACTCCGGTATTTGTTATCAGTATATCTGCATCAATTGCAGACGGATATGGATTTCCGAGTAAATTCCATTTTGTCGCAACCGGCGTAAAAGAAATATTGCCATTATTAGGAACACCTGTGAAAGAAGCTGAATAAACAGCCGAAGTATTAATATCAAATTCCTGAGGCGCTCTTATAATATATCCCTTTCCTGCAGTCATAACTGAGCTTCCGTTATAATCGATAACCCAACCTGTTAAAGGATTATAACTGTAATATTTATCGGCAAGAGTTGTTGGCGATACATTATGAAGTGTAACTCCTGATACCGGACTTGACCAATAAGTAAAATCGTAACGACGAACCAATTGTGTATTTCTTTTATACGTGATATTTCCGCTGTTTACTGCATTTGCAGTTTGCACTAAACTTGCATTATTATCAAACGTTAATGAAGCACCGGAGTTGACTGTTACTGCATTTGTAACTGTTAATGTCCGGCCGGCCGGAACTGTTAGATTAACTCCGCTGTTGATTGTGCAGGAACAAGCACTTAAATCTGCAGTTATTGAAAAAGCTCCTGAAAAAACAGCTCTTTTTGTTGCAGTCGGCGTTCCGTTTGACCAAGCCGTTCCGTTCCATGTTGTCGAAGACTGATCTGTAACAGTTCCCCCAAGACTAGATGGTGATTTGCAGCCAGTACTATTTATTACTCTAAAGGTATAGGTATTGGCAGCCAGTCCGGTAATAGTTGTACTGGTTCCCGAGCCTGTATATGTTGCAGATCCCGGACTTCTTTCAATTGTCCAGGTTCCTGTTGATGGCAGATTATTTAAAACGATACTTCCTAAACCTGCACACGAAACATCGTTTATTGCACCAATAGTCGGCGGTGGCAATAAATCTATTGATGTTGAAATATTGTCTGCATAAGTTTGTCCTGAAATATCTTCGACGACATTTAAAGATGGATCAGTTCCCGTAACTTTAGCTGAGTTAATTACTCTTCCCAAATTTACATCTGCAGCAGTAATAGTATACGTTCCTGTTAATGTAGCAGTTGCTCCGGCAGCTAAACTGGCAATTGGATTTCCAGTTATGGTTATTCCGGGCATTGGATCGGTTACACGAATATCTGTAATTGGAACTTCTCCTGTATTCTTTATATTGAAAGTATAATTAATTACATCTCCAACTTTTCCACAAGATGGCATTGAAGCTGTTTTAATAAGACTTAATTCTGCGATTTTTAATGAATTTGTATTGAAAGCAATAAAGGCGCAATCTGAACTTCCTGAAAAAGTTACCACAAAACGGTCAACCTGAGAAGCATTGGCAGATGTTATCCCGAATTGGCCGGTTTCAATTGCAAGCATTCTTATATCTCTTGTTGATGCCGCAGCAAAGCCCAGCGTTCCATCCATTTTAAATAAATCAAGGCTATACGTACCAATTGCCGTTACGGCATCAAATTTTATAGACAATTCAGTTCCAACTGTATTTCCTAATGCATCAATAAATTTAAAAGTATCCGGCGTTCCTCCGGGATCTGCAACCTGAGTTACAATTAAATCGGGAATTCCGTCACCAATACCTGCAAGATTTAAGTTATTTGTACCCACTTTAAATTCGGCAGTTCCGGCTTTTATATTCGCCACACCTGTTCCAATTGATAATCCATTTATACCATCTGTTAATCTTGATGCTAATTCAGCACCAGTTGCAGTAGAACTCGCTAAAGCTGGAATTAAAGTTGCACCAGTAGGTGATTCGTCGATCATTGATCCTTGCAGAAAATAAGAACTTGTTGTCGAGCCTAGAGACTGGATTTTTAACGCTCTGAATTTTTGCGTGTTATAGGCTACCGAGTGCGACGTAAGCACAGCGTTACCAACTCCTGTCGAATAGGTTGTCCCATTCCACGTAAAAGCTAATAAGTTATTTTCTCTATCCGGGCGGTTACCAACTCCGGTAGTAGAATTTGAAGTCCAATATCCATTCCAATCAGTATAAATTCTTGAAACTGCTGTCAGCTGTGCTGAGGCATTTAAAGAAATCAAAAGGAATGCAAATACTATTTTATTTAATATTGAACGTCTTAACAAAAGTAATTTTTGGGGCATACAATTTGTGTTTTGGTTTGATTTTGATTTGTTAATGATTTAATTTTTAAATTCTTAATCTATCTTATTTCATTTTTTTATTAGTAACATTATTACACGTAAAAATCCGGCAGCTTTCACTGTCGGATTTTTATTATATTTTATTTTAATTAATTGAAAATGATTTTCCTTGTTGTTACAGATTCATTTTCAAGTGTAACTTTCACCAGTAAAACCTGATTGGCTGACTGCAGGTTTGAAATGGACCATTCTGTTGTGCCTATTTTGTTTTTACTATATAAAAGTCTTCCTGTAATATCGTATATATTTACTTCTTTAATATTTTCATTAGAAGATGATGCCTTTATAACCTTATCTTTTACAGCAACAAAAAGACCGTCTTTTATATTTTCAAAATCTCCGGTGCCTAATGTTTTATTGGTATATTTTAATTGAAAGCGATCTGTAAAAGTTCCAATTTCAGTATTAAACTTATAATCGCCGGCTTTTAAATCATAAACCGTGTTTGTCATTTTATCTTCCAGATATACTTTCTGATTATCAAATAAACCATCTGTATGATCGATCGAAATTGTAAATTCTCCGGCAACTGTTGTTTTATATCCAAGGGGAATTACATCTGTATCCTCAAAAGGTGCTGCACGTCCCTGAATAGTTAATTTCTTAGCCTCATTAATACTGTAAAAATCGATATACGTATTACCATTTAGCGTTGCCGCATCATAATTTTGATCCCAGCTGTTTGTTGCTCCGTCAATATATCCAATTAAGGCTTGTTTAAATCCTCCTTCGGCATTTGTAAAATTCAGCCATATTCGGTTTGTCGCAACAGGAATTTCAGAAGTTTTAAAGAACTGACTGTTATTACCCACAATTCTCATACTGTTTGTAAAAACAATATTGCTTCCTGTGCTTGCCTTAAAGAAAAATCCCTGACCTGCAGCAATTTTACCAGAATGAACAGCTGCACCGCTTGAAGTTCCGGTACTTCCTGTTAAAGTATACACTGCATAATCTGAAACAGAATAATTATATTTTGCATCTCCCGTTACAGTTCCGCTTGGCGGAGAATTATGTGTCCAGAAATATAACGCTCCAACTCCTGTATCGTTTATTAATTTATTTGCATCGATAGCAGATGGATATGGATTTCCAATTAAATTCCATTTTGTGGCAACTGGTGTAACTGTAATATTACCATTATTTGGAACTCCAACAAATGAAGCATGATATATAGCAGAACTATTAATGTCAAATTCCTGAGGTGCTCTTACAATATATCCTTGTCCGGCAGCCATTGTTAAAGTGCCATTATAGTTGATTGTCCATCCTGTAGTTGGGTTATAACTGTAATATTTATCTGCCAATGTTGTTGGTGATAAATCATGAAGCTTAACTCCTGATACAGGTGCTGACCAATATGTAAAATCATAACGGCGAATCAGCTGAGTGTCTCTCTGCATTTCAAATGAATTTGCTGCTCCCTGATATGCATTTGCGCTTGTACTGTTTTGTAATAATGAACCTCCGTTTTTAACCAAAAGTTTTCCTCCCGCTCCTACAGTTGTAGTTTCATCTACCGTTAAAGTTCTGTTTGCCGGTATCGTCAATGTAACTCCCGGATTAATAGTACAGGAACAAACCTGAAGATCTGAGTTTAATGTCGTATTAGCATTTATTGTAATTGCTGATCCGCTGGCTGGAGTTGTTGATCCGTCATAAACGGTTGGAACAGCTATAAGATTTACTGCCATTTTTGCATCTCCGGCATCTTCTCTCAGTCTGACTTCTATTTTTGAATTTTTGTTTAATGTATAAATCTGACCCGTTTTTACTAAAACCGGCGCGCCAATATTTTGTCCTGCAGTATATTCTAAAACATCATTTACATAAATTCTCATATCATCGTCGCAGTTTACCACCTGAATTTGATAATTACCACAAGGAAAACCCTGACGTTTGTATGTTGTTGTAAAGTAATCAATTGGCATTGGGGCACCTTGCCATGTAGTGACAGCAGAAGGTGATTTATCAGCTGCCCATGAAGTAGTTGTGTTGATATTTAAATTTGAATCTACAAAAGTTCCCGCATAAACCGTTTGAGTCAGGTCGAAGTTGTTTTTTGTAAACCCATAAACATTCCAGACATTATCTCCGTAAGGTAAATTAACATTATCACCTTTAATTAAACCGTATGAAAAATTAGTACGAGCCGAACCTCCATTTTCATAATATTCTAAAACAAAATCATGAGAACCCGCTGTCAATGTATACAAAGCAGCATCTAAGATAAAACTATGATCATTCCATCTGTTTAAAACTAATGTACCATCGATATACAATCTTATTCCGTCATCTCCTCCAAGAGAAATATTATAAGTTCCAGCAGCTGTTGTTGTTCTCATTTTGTAACGAACAAAAAAGTTATCTGCCGGAGCGCTTCCGCAAATGTTTGTCACCACTCCTCTTACCGTTCCGGCTCCAACATTTCGGTCAAAAATCATTGGCTCTGTTACGTTTCCGATATAAACATTAGTTGCAGTCGCAGGTGAAGCGGCTAAAGCAGGATTCGGAGTAGTTGTATTCCATTTGTAAACATATCCAATCCATGAATCGATACCAAAAGTTGTCTGATCTCCTTGCTCACAAATAATAATTTCGTCTGCTCCCATATCTGGGACTGTCGTACTTCTTGTTTCACTATCAATATCTGTAGTAAAACCAGTTATTGGCGTTCCTTTTGCATGAATTCCGGAATTTGTTGTGTTCTGAACTAAGTGAAAATCTGTTGTTGAAATAAATTTTGGTTCTACTACAATAGAATTTTGCTCTTTTGCAGTTGCAGTCTGCCAGGCAGCCAATGTTGTATAATCTGCATTATCCTGGAGTCTGGAGTTAAAATGTGAAGCATATTTAACTATATATTGATCATTATTACTCAATGAAGTAAATACTGATGAGGCGACTCTTGTAAAAATTGCATATTGACTTCCTGTGGTCTGGCTGTTATAAAATATATTATTTCGGACATCAAGCGAAGAACCTCCGGCAATAAATAAACAAGATGATTTTCCTCCCGTCACAGCAGCATCCATCGAAACAGTATTGAAATAAACTTTATTAGAGGCACCGCTATTGATATAAATTCCGTGACCTTTATAAGTGAAATTAGAATTATTATCATCAGTATTATTACTGCGAATATTATTTATAAAATTGTTATAAATAATATTATTCCCGCTATCCACATAAATTCCAGCACAATAAGACATCGCGTTACCTGTCGCATCATACACATCACTGATTTTATTGCTAAAAATACTTCCGTTACTTGTTCCGTAAACTGAAATACCAGAATGGTGAGTCGTTGTATTTTGTCCGGAATCTGCTTTATAAACACCTGTGATAGTATTTTGAGATACTTCGTAATCCTTAGCATTATTCAATCTGATAGCAATATGCGGTTTATTAGTATTTGTAGTTCCGCCAATTATATTGCTCTGAATTTTCCAGCCTGTAGATAATGAACTTGCAAGTCCGTTTAAATATACCGCTTGTCCTACACCTGTAAAAGTATTATTGCTTATGATATTAGAAGAGTTCGCTGTTTCTGCTGCACTTGATGAACTGCTTGTTCCTCCGCCGTAAACACCTATCGAAAAATCATACGTACCTCGTGCATATTGCTGTAAAATTAAATTCTTAACTTCATTATTATTTGCACCATTTGTACTGTTTTGGCTTGCAATCCAAATAACAGATCGGTCATTATTCGACTGGTTATTGTTATAAATTGTCATGTTTTTGGTTGTGCCGTTTGTGGTGTTACTACCATCAAAAACAACATTGTCAACCCCATTTAATTTAAAAACAGCTTCAGTATTTTTGGAAGTATTACTAGATTCAATAGTTACTGTCCTGTTCGTATTAGGTTTAAAAGTTACTTTATAAGAAGTATTTCCTGTATAAGGATTAATTACAAGAGGAAAAATTTCGTTTGTTGAAACGTTATAGGCCGTATTATCAAGCAAAAATGTTACGGCAGCAGAAACACCAACATTATTAAGCGTATTTACTGCAGATGTAAGTGTACTGAAATCAGAAGTAGCAGCGCTTCCAACAACATAAGGTCCAGCTAAAGGCGTCATTAGTTTACCTGTAAACTTTAAAGTGTTGGCTAAAATCTGCCATTTGATATTGTTATAATCCGACCCTTTTGTATAAAGACGAATTATTAATTTTTGATTTGAATTTAAAGATTCATTAATCTTAATACTCTTTGACGGATTTCCTGAAATGGATTCTTCTGCGACTAAATTACTGGCAGTATTGTAGAAATCAAATGTCGAAGGAACAGTCCCGTTTTGCGAAATGTAATATTTGGCAATGTAAGTAGATGGTCCTGGTGTACCACCACTTGGAATACTTGCCTGTTGAAAAACTAAATTTGAAATCCAGATAATATTGCCTGCTGTAGGTGCAATCGAAACTTCAATGTAACGATAATGTACAAACGCATTGTTATTCCATCCCGTAACTAATGCTCCGGTACTTCCATAAGCAATTGGATTTTCACTAGTTGTAAAAGTACTAGACTGAACATAACTCTGTTTGGTTGTAATATTGCCATTTGCTGTTAAAGCCCAGGAAGCTAAATCAACAGTTTGTGCAATTCCAAAAAAAGGTAAAAACAAAAATAAAAGTAGAGTTCTAATCATGTTAAATGTTTTCTATCAGATTGTTATGCTGGCATAATAACATTACACCCGCGCAAATATAGATACATCTACGTGTTTGATTTTCCTGAGGTTTTTAGAATGGGCATATTCTCGATAAACTGGTAAAATAATCGATGAAATGCATAGTGAAAAAGAGGAATTTATGGAAATTCCTATAAAACAAGCTTGTTAAAAATAGGAAAAATCTTTAAGGATTGCCGTATTTCAATTCCAATTTTAAAAAAATAATCGAAAAAACGTCGTGTTTTATAAAAAATCCTCAGAAAGGCACTATTTTACAACCAACAGTTATTTTTTATTCCGTAAGGAATTTAAGATGTTTTCACGAAGGTTATAAAAAAAATTCGCAAGAGGTAAAAAATAAGATTTTAAATACGATTTTAAGAATCTGAATTTTGCTCTAATTCTTTAACTTTTTCATAAACCAAATTACTTTCATAACCTCTTCGAAGAAGATAGTCGCAAAACTTTTTTCTCTTTTTTAAAATGTTATTTTCTGAAATAGAATTCCAGCATCTTTCTGATAGATTTTCAAAAGTTTGAAAATATTCCTCTGCTGAAATTTCCTTAAGAGCGATATTAATATTTGTTGAAGAAATATTTCTTAGTTTAAGTTCATTTGTAATCCTGATTTTGCCCCAATTTTTAATTCTGTGTTTCCCTCTTGCGAAACTGCAGGCAAATCTTGTTTCATTTAAAAAATTGTTTTCAATTAACTGAACAACAATGGAATCTATCTCATCCGAAGTCATTTTCAAGCTGTAAAGTTTTGAAACCACCTCATCATGACAACGTTCCTGATAAGCACAATAACGTTCTAATTTCTGTAAAGCTTCTTTTGGAGTACAAATTGAATTCATGAGTATTTTCTTTCTTTTTAACTGTAAATGGTAAAAATAATCATTTAAATGTTAAATTATAATGTGTTTATTCGATTTTTCACAAAAGACTTTCAAAAATCTATTGTGTATATCAGGATTAATAATAATTTTGGGTCTAAAATCTGTTTGTTAAATTACCTTATTTCTTAAACAGTTATTAATAAGAATTTCATTTCAAAATTAGTCTTCGTACATAACGGAATTTGAAATTTTTTATTTGAATTAGTGCCAAAACAATTTAATACCACGCCTGCTATGATCCGAAAACTACTTTTGACTGCCCGTTCTTTATTTTTGTTATTCCCAAATTCTTCCAAAGAAAAGTCTTTCGCTATTAGTTTAAGATTCATTTGTCTGGGGATGTTTTTTGTTGTTTCTGCTGCGAATGCAGTAAATTATTATTCTAAATCAACCGGAAACCTTAATTTAACTTCAAGTTGGGGTATAAATACAGATGGAAGCGGAACTGCTCCCGCTAATTTTACAACTGCAGGAAATATTTTTTATATAAGAAATAATACTGCACCTACAGTTGGTGCAGACTGGACAGTTTCTGGTACAGGATCAAAAATTGTATTGGGTGATGGAACTACGGCTATTAACTTTTCCGTGGGAAGCAATTATGTCATAAATGGAACTATGGATATTTTAGCTTCAGGAACTCTTACATTGACTACTACTGGTACGACAGCAATTGTTTTTGGAACATTATCATCAAATAGTACTGTTAACTATGGAGAACTTGGTAATCAATCAATTTTAGCAGGAGGTTACGGCAATCTAGTTCTTTCTGGAAGCGGAACCAAAACTTTTCCAGCATCAGGAGTTACTATTGCAACCAATCTTACCTTAAGCGGAGCTGTTACTTCAACTACAGCAGCAAATTTAACAGTAGGTGGAAATTTAGCAATAAATACAGGAACAACATTTACAACAGGATCTAACTTCACTCTGGGAGTTACAGG
Organism: Flavobacterium sp. Root901; assembly: GCF_001429765.1. Lineage (GTDB taxonomy): Bacteria > Bacteroidota > Bacteroidia > Flavobacteriales > Flavobacteriaceae > Flavobacterium. Next base: position 960,111 of record NZ_LMJB01000005.1, on the reverse strand, counting down.
TACTACATCAGTTTCAGGAACATTAACTCTGGCAAATACTGGTACAAAAACTTTTACAGGAGATGCAACAATTAATTCTGGAGGAATCTGGAATGAAACTGGTATAGCTGCAATAGGTTTTGCTGGTAATTTGCAAAATAACGGAACATATACCTCTACAGCTAATACAGGTACTCATACTTTTAGTGGAACAGCAAAAACAATTAGCGGTTCTTCAACAATAACAATTCCAAATGTTGCTGTTTCTGGAACATATACAAACAATAATGTTTTATCAATATCAACAGGTTTATCCGGATCAGGGGCATTAACAAATTCATCTGGAAGCACTTTAACAATTGGCGGAACGTCTTCACTTTCCACTATAAATAATTCCGGAACCGCGAACATAAATGGCTCTGGAAATATTACTACAGCAACATTTAACAATACTGGAACACTTAACCTAAATGGTTCTGGCACTATAACTTCGATTAATAACAGCTCAGCAACAAGTCAATTAAACATTACATCATCACCTGTGCCAACAATTACAACTTTGACAGCAACTGCAGCTGGAAATACTGTAAATTATAATGGAACTGCGCAAACAATAAAAGCTACAACATATTCAAACTTAACAGTTTCGAATTCTGGAACTAAAACCCTTGGTGGAGCTGCAATTGTTACTTCAGACTTAAATATTGCCAATACTGTAACTTTAGCAACAAATAATAATAATTTAACAATTGGTGGAAATTTCACTAGTAACGGCACATTTACTCCTGGAACTGGAACTGTAACATTTAATGGAGTCAATCAATCTTTTAATGTCCCTAATTTTTATGCTCTTACTCTTTCTGGAAGCGGTATAAAAACATTTGCTTCTACTGGAGCTACTGCAATTTCAAATGCATTGATGATAAATTCTGGAGTTAATGCAAACTTAGGTACTCAAACTCATACTGCCAATACATTAACTTTAGGTTCTTCTCAAGTTCTTCCGGGTTCTTGGGGTAGTTCAAGTTCAGCAGCTACTAATAAGAGTGATGCCTATTTTACTGCAACAACTGGCCAGATAAATGTATCTTCCAGTACTTGTGCTAATTTCTCTACAGTACTTCAAATTACAAATGTGAGCTTAAACACATTGTCAAAAACAAGTACAGGAATAACGGGTTACGAAGATTTTACAGCAGATACCCCAACTAAAATTACTCAGGGAAAAAGTTATGCTTTAACTGTAAAAGGAAATACAGGCGGAGATCAAAATGTTTATTATTCGGCATTTTTTGACTGGAATAACGATGGTGATTTTGATGATTCTGGCGAATATTTTCAAATTGGAACTATCCGAAATTCAACTGGAACAACAGGAGCTGCATCCGTTTACATAACTGTTCCAAGTATTGCTACAGGCGATATAAAAATGAGGATTATTGGTCGTTTGACCGGTTATAACAATACTCCTTGTGCAATAAGTTCAAGCAGCGGACAAATGGAAGATTATAAAGTAACGGTACAATCTGGTTGTACTGGAACGGCAGGAGCTCCTGTAAGCAGTGCTTCAACAGTATGTCCAAATGTTCCGTTTACAATTTCTCTGCCAAGCAGTACATTGACTGATGGGGCTACGTATGTGTGGCAGACTTCTCCTGATAATGCGGCATGGACAAATGCAACTCCAGCTCCAATAACATTTTTTGGTCTGGAAACTTTTAATTCATTACCAGCAAATACAAACATTTACGGAAGTGCTGCTGTAACTGGAAATCAGTTATTATTAACACCGGCAACTAACAGCTTAAATGGAGCTTTTGTAATTCAAAATACTCCTGGTACAAATATGGATGCTTTTACTGTAAATTTTGATTATCAAGCTTATGGCGGAAGCGGAGCTGATGGTTTTAGTTTAAGTTATGCGGGCGACATAACAAGTGATGCTGCAGGAGGAGAGAGCGGTCAGGGATCAGGAATTATAATTCAATTTGATACTTATGATAATGAAGGAGTAGCAACTGGAAGCCGTGTCAGAGTATTATATGCTGGAAATGTACTTTTTAATTCGGCAATTGATGTTCCTGCATTAAGACCAACCACAGGAAATACACCGGTAGTTTTGACGGTTGATTCCAAAGGAAGATTATCTTTGAGAGTAAATGGCTCATATGTTGTTTCAGATTTAGCACTTCCGGCAGCTTATCTTTCAGCCAATAAATCTGCATGGAAATATAAGTTTGCTGCAAGAACTGGAGGTTCGAATGACAATCACATTATTGATAATTTATTAATAAGATACCAAGATGTAGCCAGCTCAAATTCAACTTTTTCAACAACTCAAACCACTAAAACATATTATCGTGTACAAGTAACTTGTGGAACAACTACAACTACAACATCAGTATTAGTTGATATAAGTACAGCAGCAATTACTACACAGCCAACTGCACCTACAGCAGTATGTTCTGGTACTGGTGTACGTACTATTTCTGTTGCTGCAACAGGATCTGGTTTAACTTATTCCTGGAGATTAAATGGAACACCAGTAGTTAATGGTGGTGTAATCTCTGGACAAGGAACAAATACTCTTACTTTAACAAATCCTACAGCTGCAAATGCTGGAAGTTATACTGTAATTATTGGCGATGCCTGTTCTACAAGCGTAACATCAAACGCAGTAGCACTTACTATAAACCCCACACCTACTTTAACAGGAGCAACTCAATCTGCTACGGTATGTGCTGGAACTTCTGCCACGATAAATTTGGCCGGATTATTGGCTAATAGTACTTCCACTGTTTCTTATTCTATTAATAGTATTGCTCAGACTCCTGTAACAGGAGTAATAGCAACAGCAGGCGGAACAGCTAGTTTTACAACGCCTGCATTAACAGCTGCAAATAATGGTCAGACTTTACAGATTACAGGAATTACAACAACTAGTAATACTCCAAGTTGTAGCCAGTCATTTACAACAAACGTAACTTTAGCTGTAAATCCAACTCCAACTTTATCTGGAGCAACTCAATCTGCTAACGTATGCGTAGGTTCTTCTGCAACAGNAGTCATTTACAACAAACGTAACTTTAGCTGTAAATCCAACTCCAACTTTATCTGGAGCAACTCAATCTGCTAACGTATGCGTAGGTTCTTCTGCAACAATAAACTTATCGGGATTATTGGCAAACAGCACTTCTACTATTTCATATACAATTAACGGCGCTGCTCAGACTCCTGTAACAGGAGTAACAGCAACAGCAGGCGGTACAGCTAGTTTTACAACGCCTGTATTAACAGCCGCAAATAATGGTCAGATTTTACAGATTACAGGAATTACCAGAACAAGCAGTACTCCTAACTGTAGCCAGTCATTTACAACAAACGTAACTTTAGCTGTAAATCCAACTCCAACTTTATCTGGAGCAACTCAATCTGCTAACGTATGCGTAGGTTCTTCTGCAACANAGTCATTTACAACAAACGTAACTTTAGCTGTAAATCCAACTCCAACTTTATCTGGAGCAACTCAATCTGCTAACGTATGCGTAGGTTCTTCTGCAACAGTAAACTTATCGGGATTATTGGCAAGCAGCACTTCTACTATTTCATATACAATTAATGGCGCTGCTCAGACTCCTGTAACAGGAATAACAGCATCAGCAGGCGGAACAGCTAGTTTTACAACTCCTGCATTAACAGCTGCAAATAATGGTCAGACTTTACAAATAACAGGAATTACAACAACTAGTAATACTCCAAGTTGTAGTCAGGCATTTACAACAAATGTAACTTTAGCTGTAAATCCAACCCCAACTTTATCTGGAGCAACTCAACCTTCGGCAGTATGTGCAGGATCATCTGCTACAATAAATTTATCAGGATTATTACCAGGCAGCACTTCTACTGTTTCATATACTATAAACAATGTTGTTCAAACCCCTATAACTGGAGTAACAGCAACATCTGGCGGAACAGCAAGTTTTACAACGCCTGCATTAACAGCAGCGAATAATGGCCAAACTTTACAAATAACAGGAATTACAACAACTAGTAATACTCCAAGTTGTAGTCAGGCATTTACAACAAATGTAACTTTAGCTGTTAACGCCTTACCGGTAATTACAACACATCCACAAACAATTTCAGTATGTGAAGGCAGAAACCACTCGTTTACTGTAGCCACTTCTGCAGGAAGTCCAACATATCAATGGCAGTATTCGCCAGATAATGCAGCCTGGGCAAACACAAATGGAGCCGGAGGCGTAACTGGCCATACAACTGCGTCATTAAATATTACAAACATTCCATTGTCCTATTCTGGATATTATGTTCGTTGTATCATTACATCCGGAACATGTACAAGCACTTCAAATTCTGCTTTACTAACAGTAAATCCAACGCCAGCCGCACCAACTGCATCTGTAACAACTCCGCTGACCTGTGCCGTAACAACCGCAACGATAACGGTTTCTAGTCCGGCACCTGCTGCAGGAATTACGTATAGTGTTGATGGAACAACTTTTACCAATACAACTGGTATATTTTCAGGATTAGCAGCTGGGGCGTATAACGTTACTACTAAAAATAGTTCAGGATGCGAATCTCCAGTTACAGTTGTAACAGTAAACCCTTACGTTGGAAAAACATGGAACGGAAGCGTTAGTACAAATTGGAATACTGCCGGAAACTGGACACCAAACGGAGTTCCAACAGCTGCAGATTGTGTAGTAATTCCAGATTTAACCGCTATAACAAACAAACCGCAAATAACCGGAACAAATAATGTATTTCAGGGACATACTCTTAACTTAAATAATAATAGTTCGCTTGTTGTTCAAAGTACAAATACATTGACTATTACAAATGCCGTGACAGTTAATACGGGAAGTACTCTGACTTTTGAAAACAATGCAAGTTTAGTACAAACTACAAATGCTGTTAACAGTGGAAATATTATCTATAAGAGAAATACAGAACCAGTTCGTCGTTACGATTTTACGTATTGGTCAGCACCAGTAACAGCAACACCAGCGTTCACGCTTTATGATTTATCTCCAACAACGCTTGCTGATAAATACTACAGCTATAATGCAAACACAGGATGGGTTATCGATTATAACGGAAGTTTACCAATGGTTGCTGCAAAAGGATATATCGTAAGAGCACCTCAGGGATTTGACATTAACATTCCGGCTGTTTATTCAGCTGTTTTTACCGGTGTGCCAAATAATGGTGATATTAGTTTTACACCGATTGCCACAAAATGGAATTTACTTGGAAATCCATATCCATCAGCTATTGATGCCGATATGCTTATCAATAATACCGGAGTTGGTGCATTGTATTTCTGGACTCATAATTCTCCTCCAAACGGAAGTGTTGTTGGTGATGCCAAATACAATTATACTGCTGCAGATTATGCGGTTTATACTTTAACAGGAAGTACCGGAACTTCAAGCGGTGCTGCGGTGATGCTAGGAAAAATTGCTGCAGGTCAGGGATTCTTCTTTAAGGCAAGTACAGGAAGCAATATTGTTTTCACAAACAGTATGAGAGTAGTGGGTAATAATAGCCAGTTCTTTAAAACTGCTGAAACAAAAGGCATTGAAAAAAATCGTTTATGGCTGAATTTTGCAAATGCTGAAGGAGCTTTTAAACAAGCCTTGATTGGATATATTGAAGGAGCAACAAACAGCTGGGACCAAAATTATGATGCGGCAACACTTAACGGAAATACTTATGTAGACTTTTACAGTATTAGTGAAGCTAAAAAATTAGCCATTCAGGGGCGTGCAATACCTTTTGAAGATACCGATGTAATTCCGCTTGGATATAAAACAACAGTTGCCGGAGAATTTACAATTGCTATCGATCATACAGATGGTTTATTTGACAATCAGAAAGTATATCTGGAAGATAAAACGACAAACACAGTTTATGATTTAAAAGCAGGCGATTACAAATTCACCACTGAAATTGGAACTTTTACAGATCGTTTCCAATTAAAATATACCAATAAAACATTAGGAACCGGAGATTTCGAAAATGTAAAAGATGGTGTTTTAGTTGCCGTAAAAGACAAAGTCATCAACATAATTTCTACTAAAGAAAACATTAAAGATGTTTCTGTTTTTGATATCAACGGAAGACTTATATACAATAAAAAGAAAGTTAATTCATTAGAATTATCAATTTCAAACTTACAGGCTGCTGAACAAGTTTTACTGGTAAAAGTAACGCTTGAAAACAAAGCCGAAGTAACCAGAAAAATCATATTCAAATAAAAATCCTTCTTCCAAAAAAAAATCCATTTGTTTACAGCAAATGGATTTTTTTATTTAAGATAAGTTACAACTATGCTTTTTCAATCAAAATACTGACTGCATTTCCTCCAAAGCCAACGGCATTTACTAATATCCTTTTAATTGGTTTATCGTATTTTTCAGATCCTGAAAAAGGCGTCGCAATAAATGTATTATGCTCCATCATAAGAAGTGCCAGCTCCAAACTCAATATTCCTGATGCTCCAAAAGTGTGTCCAACTTTCCATTTGTTGGTAGTGAGCAATGGCAGCCTGGAACCGAAAACTTTTTCGACCGCGCGCAATTCGGTTAAATCTCCTTTTATTGTGCCGGGCGCATGCATTACAATGGCATCAACACTTTCTAAATCAATATTATTTAAAGCCATTTTCATAGATTTTTGAAAACAGTCTGCTTCTGCAGAAATTGAAATATTATGTTCTAAGATTTCAGTAGCATAGCCCGAACCAATAACATAAGCAATTGCTTTTTCTTTTTCTCCAGCTTCTAAACAACAGATTGCTGCACCTTCACCTAAAATCATGGTGTTTTGTGTTTTTTTGAAATCAAAAGCCAAATTGGGCCATAAATCGGTATCCTGATCGATGCGTGAATAAATTTTCAAAGCCCGCATTTGTCCAATTGTAAAATCGGTTAAAGGAGCTTCACTTCCTCCCACTAAAAATTTATCTGCCATTCCGGACTTTAGCCAGGCAATACCATTTAAAAGTGCATGTAAAGCTGTTGAACAAGTAATAGAATGTGAAATTTCCGGTCCTATACTTCGCAAATCATGTGCAATCCAGGACGAAATATTTCCTAATGTAGTAGTTGGCGAAGCAAGAGTCTGTGCTTTTCCGGTTTCAAGATATTCTTTATAATGTTTTTCGAATAAATCTGTTGCGCCTCTTGAAGAACCAATATTAATTCCAAAAACAGCATCTGATTTCCATCCTGCATTCTGAACTGCTTTTCGTGAAGCGGCCAGAGCAAATAAAACAGAATCATCAAGAAATTTATATTTACTGTCTGATTCCCGAATTTCTTCTATAATTTTCTTCGATTCAGGATCTAATACTGCAGCGGAAGTTTCCTGCTGATCTAAAAATTGCTTGGTAAAACAATGCTTTTTGTCCAGATATTTTTTCCAAACCTGATCGGCATTATTTCCTAAAGGAGAAATAGAAGAAAAAGCGGTTATGGCAATTTTTGGTGTATTCACAATAGTTTATTTTATTCAAAGGTCTGTAAAAAAATGGCAAACTGATGATACGGGCTGAACGGATTTACACAGATTGATTATTTTTCTTAGTGTAAATTCGTTTGATCTGTTAAATCTGTGGGCACTAAACCATTTCAATAGCTTCCTCAATTGTAGTATATACTTTTTGAAGCTGTTCATCAGTCATAATATATGGAGGAAGAATGTAAACAATATTTCCAACCGGACGCAGAACAACTCCTTTTTCAATAAAGAAATTATACAGTTTGTTGCGCATAGATCCGTAGTAACTTTCTTCAGAATCCGATTTTATTTCAACAGCAAAAATAACTCCCAAAGTTCTGGCAGTAATTACTTTTGGATGCTTTTCAATTTTCTTTTGAAAGTTTAAATGACTTGCATTTATTCTTTCAATATTCTGCTGCATTTCCTTAGTCTGCAATAAATCTATACTTGCCAGTGCGGCTGCGCAGCCTGTAGGATTCGCCGTAAAAGTATGACCATGAAATAAGGCTTTATTAATATCATCATCATAAAATGCATCAAAAATATCCTGGGTAAAAGTCGTAATTGCCATTGGAATTGTGCCTCCGGTCAATGCTTTCGAAAGACAAATCATATCCGGTTCTTCAGAAACATAATCCATTGCGAAGGTTTTTCCGGTTTTACCAAAACCCGTCATAACTTCATCGGCAATAGTCAGGACTTTATTTTCTTTACAAATCCCAATTAATTTTGATAAAGCTTCCGGTTCATACATCACCATTCCGGCCGCGCCTTGTACTAAAGGTTCGAAAATAAATCCGGCGCAGTTATTATTTTTTATTGCATTTTCTAAAGCATCAAAACTCGTTTGCTCCTGCCCTTTTACCGGAACCGGAATTCTGACCACATCAATAAACATTCCCTGAAAAGCTTGGGTATAAAAGGATATGCCGCTCGCTGCCATTGCCGCAAAAGTATCTCCGTGAAAAGCGTTTTCAAAAGCGATAATGGTGGTCCGTTTTTTATTTTTATTGAAGAAATATTGAAGTGCTGCTTTTATTGCTACTTCAACAGCCGTTGATCCATTATCTGAAAAGAAAATTTTCTGCTGGTTTTTGGGCAGAATTTCCATTAACCTTTCAGCTATTTTTACTGCCGGTTCATGAGTAAAACCTCCAAACAAAACATGCTCCAAAGTGGTCAATTGTTTGTAAATAGCATCTGCAATAAATTTATTACTATGTCCAAACGGATTTACCCACCACGAAGCAATGGCGTCAATATATTGTTTATTATTTTCATCCCAAAGCAATGCACCTTCTGCCCGCGTAATTGCAATGGGTGTTTGCGATGTTTTATGCTGTGTATAGGGATGCCACAAATATTGGCTGTCTTTTTCTGTTAAGCTCATTTGATTTTAGATTGTAGAATTTAGATTTTAGATTTTTCCAAAGCAAATAGGTTATCTCTAAATAAATCAGCGTATTCTTTTATTACATTTTGATCGAAATACGGTTCTTCGTCAATTCTTCCGATACAGTTGATTTTTGTTTTATTTAAAATCAAACTTTCGGTTGATTTGTTTTCGCTTCCGCTGAAGATAATTCCCGATACGTTAAATCCTCTATTCTGAATAGCTTCAATCGTTAATAAAGTATGATTGATACTTCCTAAATAATGTCTTGAGACGATAACAATTTTATAATCGGGTTGTATTAAATCGATAATTGTTTCTTCTTCATTTAACGGAACAAAAATTCCACCGGCACCTTCAATAACTAAATTATTCTTCGTTTTTGGTTCCTGAATTTGATTTAACTCTATTTTAATTCCGTCAATTTCTGCTGCCAAATGCGGACTTGCCGGCGTATTTAACTTATAGCTGTTCTCAAATATTTGAGTTTTTGTATTAGAAATTCGGGACTGAATTTTGTGACTGTCAGAATTATCTAAATCCCCAGCCTGAATAGGTTTCCAATAATCAGCTTCTAAAGCCTCAACGATAATCGAAGAAGCAATTGTTTTACCAACATCTGTTGAAATTCCTGTTACGAATATTTTCATAATTATATTGACCGCGGATTTTATTTTTTAATTAGTCTTGACTTAATAATCAGTGCAAACCTGTTACATCTGTTTTATCAGTGGGTCATAGACAGAATCGATTCAAAAATTCTTATTTTCTTATTTAAAAATCTTTTAATTCAAAATTGGTTTTACATTATAACCTGCTTTTCTTAATAAATTAATAACTCCAATTTCTCCTGCTAAATGTCCGGATCCAACAGCAAAAAATACACTTTGTTTTTTCATTAGTTCGGGCATATTTTTTACCCAGTTTAAATTTCTTTCGTCAAGAATAATCTTTTTTGTTTTTTCACTTGTAAACTTTTTGTCGGTTGTAAAATCATACAACAAATCAATATTTTCTTGTTTATAAGTCGAAACTAATTTAGCCGATTCTTCAGGCGTTGACTCTTCCAGCATCGCAATCATTTCTTCATTTGAATACGCATTTTCAAGTATACCGAATTGTTCTTTGACCGTTTCTAGTCCGCCAATTTCAACGTTTCTGTTTTTAGCCTGCCCGATAAATTCCATTTCGTAGAATTTCAAATCTGTGCAGCCAAAACTTTTCATAGAGATTAAACTCATTACAGTCAATAAACTAAAACTATCGACTTGCTGTACCGTCATTCCGGTAGTCTTTTTCAGAATTTCATTTAATTTGGACAATTGTTCCGGATTCAGTTTTTTGCTTAAAGGCTCTTTTCCCATTGCTAATTGCTGCATTTCAGACATTTCTTTCGGATCAGAAAAATTGACTTCTAAAACCAGTTTTTCAGAAGTTTCTAAAGCTTTCTTGGTTTTATCTGTCAGAAAATAATCCGAAGAACAAATCATGTGAATTGTTCCGTACAAATAAGAAGGTTTAGAAAGTCCGTTTCCGGAAACTTCCCATAAAAGAGAATTTTCTAATTTAGGAGATGCAGTTTGGGCCTTTATTGTTGTTCCAAAAATAATAGTTATGAATGCTATAAATAAGTTTACTATTTTTTTCATTTTGAAATTGATTATGTTAATGCCAAATTTGTTGTGTAATTACGGCATGTGAGTATTAGAATTGTCAAAACATTAAAAAAACATTTGTTACAAAATTTAAAGTGAATACATTGAGAATGAATTATAGCTTAAAAGTTAATCAAACTCAAAACGACATTTAGAGCATTTGTATTTATGTTTCGAATAAAGAGGCATCATTGCAAGTAGCAATAACAATATAAAAGCTAACATTGTTTTTACATCTTTTATAGAAGTAACCATTTCTGTTTCTTCGGCACCACACTTTGGACATTTGAGTAATTTATGATCTTCATCTAATGAAAATTGACTAACTTCTGAAAGAACTTTATTTGCTTTTTCATAATCTTCAGCTCTAACAAAAAGTTTAACGCCGCCAATTGCATTACTCAATAACGGATTTGAGTTAATCGTATTTATATCTCTTGAAAAAACCTCAATTCCTTCCGATTCAAGTTTTCCCTGAAAAATAAGCGCTTCTGAAGAATACTGATAACGCTTGACTAATTTAAAATCTGCAGCCATATTATTTAAAAAACAAGTCGTGTAATAATTCTAAAACCTGTTTAATTTCGTCCTGAGAATTATAACTGTGAATACAAAATCGTAATCGTTCCTGACCCTCAGGAACTGTTGGAGAAAGTATAGGTTTTACATCAAAACCTTTATCTTGTAACTGCTGTGCCAGTTTCTTGACGTTTTCATTGCCCTGAACAATAGCAGACTGAATTGCCGATTTACTTCGGACAAACATTGGTTTTAAACCAAGCAAGTTTTTCTGCTGATTAAAAAATACGATATTCTGACGCAGTTTTTCTATTGCTTCTGTTTCTATTTCCAGTTGTTGATAGGCCGTTAAAATCGTAGCGACAGCATGTGGAGATAACCCCGTGGTGTAAATAAAACTTCTGGCAAAATTTATCAGATATTCTTTTAGTTGAGGACTTCCAAGAACTACTGCGCCATGGCAGCCTAAACCTTTTCCGAAAGTCATAATTCTGGCAAAAATTCTATTATGCAAATTTAAATATTGAGTAAGTCCTTCCCCTTTATCTCCAAATACACCCAAAGTGTGTGCTTCATCAACTATGAGATAACAATTGTGTTTTTCACAAAGCTGTACCAACTCTTCTAAGTTTGGACTGTCGCCATCCATAGAAAAAACAGTTTCTGTAACAATGTAAAGGTTCGTTTTTGAAAATTTCAGTATCAGATGTTCTAAATCTTCAAAATCGTTGTGATTAAATTTATATGATTTTGCGTTTGACATTGAAATTCCATCCCGAATGGAAGCATGACTTAATTCATCATACAAAATAATATCATTTCTTTGCGGTACAGCGCTAAAAAATCCAACATTGGCATCATAACCCGAATTAAAAATTAAAGCCGATTCTGCGTCATGAAATTGCGAAATATAATTTTCGCTGATTTGATATAAAGAATGATTGCCTGAAATTAATCTCGAACCAGTTGCTCCGTTTTGGAAAATTTCGTTTTCAAGCAAATAAGCATGAGTCAGTTTAAAGATTGATTCTGATTTTGAAAATCCAATATAATCATTAGAAGATAAATCGACCAAATTGTTAAATACAGGAAGTTTCCGAATCGAATTATTTTCTTTTCGTTTTTCGAGTTTCTGATTAAGGTTTTCAGGTAATTTCATAAAAACAAAGTTATGAAATTGAAATTTGATAAAACAAACAGCGGGTTTTCATGTTCCCGCTGTTTTTTAATTATTTTAAATGGCACTAATAAAAGGCGATTGCCTGCTGTAATTAGATTTGGTCATTTCATTAACCATAAACCCGGCAATATCAAACGCACTAATTTTATCTCCTAAACAATCTTCGAGATTTACTGCTATTTCATAACTATGATCTGTAAATTCAATAAACGGAACACGAACCTGAGTCCAGTTTATTTCACTTTCAACTAAAAGATCATAGGCTTTTTGACGATCTTCCTGAATTAACGGAAAATTAGTTTTCATCCAGTCTGTTGCCATAATTGTTTTGGGGCTTTTTTTATCGAATGGTGTATCGATGTTAAGACCTGCAAGAAAAACATAACGTTCAATTCCGTAATCTTTCATTCCTTTCAAAACATTTTTTGCAGTTTCTGCTGCAACAAGAGGCTCATCTTTTCTCTGACTAATTGTACTTACAACAGCCTGACAGTCTTTAAGCAATAATTTTATAGCATCAAAATCGAGAACATCGCCTTGGATAATTTCTATATTATGATTTTGAATTTCGAAGTTTTCAGGATTTCTAAGTAAAATTTTTAAACTAAATCCTTTTTTCAATAACTGGTTTACAAGATATTTACCAGTTCTTCCGCTGCCGCCCAGAACAGCAACTTTTGATATATTTTTCATATGTATTCTTTATAAAATTTGACATAAATAATTTGCGCTTTATCAGACCGATAAAACGAAAGCATAAAAGCTTACTGAGCTTTTATAAAGCGATCAAATATTTTATAAAGAGATTCTAATACTTCAAAAGTAAAAAATAAAAAAGTTAAACAAAAGTCTGGCTGTCAAAATATTATGAAATTTCTTTTTTGCACCTCAATAAAACTGGAACTGCTGAAACTAAAAAAGCCACTCACGATGTGAATGGCTTTTAAAATTATTTCGAAATTGTTATTAGTCAACTAAAACAATTATCTTATTGTCTTTCATTTCGATTGTACCTGACGTAATCTCTAATGTATAGGTTTGGTCATTAACTTTCGTAAATTTATCTGCTACCTCTTTAGAAAAATTGAAACTAGGAGCTGCAATTTTTATAGTTCCTTTTTCTAAAATAGAAACAATAGGCGCGTGATGATTCAATATTTGAAAGCTTCCATCAACTCCAGGTAATGTAACTGAAGTTACTTCTCCTGAAAATAATTTTGCCTCTGGTGATACTATTTCTAAAGTCATCTTTTTTTAGTTTACAGTCTCAGTTATAAGTCTCAGTATAAATACTGTGACTGAATACTGAAAACTAGATTATGCTTCTGCCAACATTTTTTCTCCAGCTTCGATTGCATCCTGAATAGAACCTTTCAGGTTGAAAGCAGCTTCCGGAAGGTGATCTAATTCACCATCGATAATCATGTTAAATCCTTTGATAGTATCTTTAATATCAACTAATACACCTGGAATACCTGTAAACTGCTCTGCTACGTGGAATGGCTGAGACAAGAAACGCTGTACACGACGTGCTCTTGATACAGAAAGTTTATCTTCTTCTGATAACTCTTCCATACCTAAGATTGCGATGATATCCTGAAGTTGTTTGTATTTTTGAAGAATTTCTTTTACTCTTTGTGCACAGTTGTAGTGCTCATCTCCTAAGATGTGCGGAGTTAAAATTCTTGAAGTAGAATCTAACGGGTCAACCGCCGGATAAATACCTAACTCAGCAATTTTACGAGACAATACAGTTGTAGCATCTAAGTGAGCAAACGTTGTTGCTGGTGCCGGGTCAGTTAAGTCATCCGCAGGAACGTAAACCGCTTGTACAGATGTAATAGATCCTTTATTTGTAGATGTAATACGCTCTTGCATAGCTCCCATCTCCGTTGCTAATGTTGGCTGGTAACCTACTGCAGAAGGCATACGTCCTAAAAGTGCTGATACCTCAGAACCTGCTTGTGTAAAACGGAAGATATTATCAACGAAGAATAATACATCTTTTCCCTGATCTGTTCCAGCTCCATCACGGAAATACTCAGCGATAGATAATCCTGAAAGTGCCACACGTGCACGAGCTCCAGGCGGCTCATTCATTTGTCCGAAAACGAAAGTAGCTTTAGACTCTCTCATTCCCTGCATATCTACTTTAGATAAATCCCATCCTCCATTTTCCATAGAGTGCATGAAATCATCACCGTATTTAATAATTCCTGACTCTAACATCTCACGAAGCAAGTCATTTCCTTCACGTGTTCTTTCACCTACTCCAGCGAATACTGAAAGTCCACCGTGACCTTTTGCGATATTGTTAATCAACTCCTGAATCAATACTGTTTTACCAACACCAGCACCACCAAACAATCCAATTTTACCTCCTTTTGCGTAAGGCTCAATTAAATCGATTACTTTGATACCTGTAAATAAAACTTCAGATGAAGTTGACAGATCTTCGAATTTTGGAGCTTGTCTGTGAATTGGCAAACCGTTTTCTCCTGTTTTAGGCAAATTACCTAAACCATCAATGGCATCTCCAACAACATTAAATAATCTTCCATATACATCTGGACCGATTGGCATTTGGATTGGATTTCCAGTTCCAACTACTTCATATCCTCTGCTTAAACCATCTGTTGAATCCATAGAAATGGTACGAACAGTGTTTTCACCAATATGAGATTGTACTTCTAGAACTAATAACGTTCCATCTTTTTTAGTGACTTCTAGTGAATCATAAATTTTTGGAAGTTCAACATCCTTACCGTTGAAAACTACGTCTACTACTGGTCCAATGATTTGAGCAACTTTTCCTATTACTTTTGACATTACTTATGTATTTATTAAATAGCTATTTAGGTTTATCGAAAATACCTCTTTTTTCAGAGCGCAAAGATAATTTTTTAAAATATAAAATCAATTTTTTTTTCATAAAAAATACCATGATTTTGTTTGATTCCTAAAAACAGACTTTTAAAATGTCGTTTATGTCATTTTTTAACGAAATAAAAAAAGCCACTACATTTTAAAAAATGTGTGGCTTTCTTAATTTAAAAATGGTAAATTATAATGACGCCGGATATTGAATTGGATATAATCCTAAATCAACATGACGTAATGTAGAACCATATTTAGCATTTATTGCATCAATAAATATATTAGCAATCAACCCATATCCTCTTCCGCTTGGATGAACTCCATCTAATGAGAAAGCTCCACCGGTTACATACGTAGAAGACATTGTGTAATTACCAAATCTGTATCCACCAGTTGCCAACTGAGTTAAGATCGCTCTTGTATCAACAAAAGCTAAACCTTTTTCTTTTGCTACTGCTTCAATCGTTATATTGTAGGCATCTGTTGCATTTTTTATTTCTGTTATTTCAACCGGAATCAAAACGTGTTTATCTTGTAAAGGATATGTTATTCCAAATTTATCTAATGGTGCCGGCGGTGCAATACCAAGTCCTGAATCTGACGCTTTTGGCGCTGCTCCAATATCTGTTCTTGTTGGTAAAACCACCAAGTCTGTTGCTCTTGCTTGTCTGGCCTGACCAAAAACAGCTCCATAAAAAGCTGCAGTCTGTGCTCCCAATGAAGGCGTAAATGCCGCTGTGAGCTGAGCAGACAAATTAGGAAGAGACTCATCTTTTATTAATACCGGATTTGCAGCAGTTTCAGACAGTAAACTAATTCTATCGCCTGCATTAAAAACTGTTAAAGCTTGTTTCAGCGGCCCATACAATTGCGCATTCAATGCTTTAATTGTTGCTTTTCCTACCGCTTCATTGTTGCCTCCAAGAGATTTTGCTGTAAGCGGATTGTACGGCACAGTTGTAAAATAAGGCAACGCTGTAATATATGGCAGGTTTGCCACTACTCCTTTTGCTCCATTTGCAGTTAAACTTGTTACCAGTGTATTATAAACATTGGCAAAAACTGCTGGATCTGTAATATCATTTCCTCCATAAGTAGCAGGATTTAAATTCCCTTTTTGATCTTTTCCAACTCCTCCGGAAGTTGCATAACTCAAAACATCATTTCCTCCAATAAACAAAGAAAAGAAAGTAGGTGCCTGTGTTACAGCATCAGCTAAAACCGTAGTTGAAGGCGAACTTGCGAATCTTGCAAAATAAGGATTTGCTGCTCCGGATGCTACTCCGGCAACATTTCCATATCCCGGCGCAACTAAGTGAAAACTTTTTGCCCCCGGAACACCTAAGTTGTTAAATGGTCCTGTAAGGTGAGCCGTAATTTCAGTGGTTGGTTTTCCTGTCACATTTACTGGTCCTACTCCGTTAAAGTATAGTCTTGTTGCCGCAACAACATTTCCCCCTAACAATAGTCCTCCCAAATTATCATTCATTAACGGAGTTGTAAAAGTTCCTCCGCCTGCGGCTGTAAACTGCTGTGCTAAAATATTAGTATAAGCTCCTTCCTGTCCTTTTTTGAAAAGAGCATTATCGCTGTAACCAGCAGCAAAAGAATCTCCTAAAGCCACATATTTTGTAAAAACTGCCGAACCCGGAGTTACCGGAACTTCTTCTGGAGTGTTATTATCATCGTCATTATTACAAGCTGCTAAAAAGGTTAAAGAAACCAAAAATAGCCATTTTATATTTTTTTTCATGTTAGTACTTTTTAAATTATTACCTCTTCATTTTTCATCAGACTAATCTGAGTCTGTTCACGCAGATAATTATATCATTTAAGGATTAATTGTCCATGAAGCAAACCATTGCTGACCAATCATACCTGCCCCAATTACCTGAAGATAATCTTTTCCGAAAAGATTTGTTGCACCAACTTTTATTACAGATTTTAATTTTGGCAGTGCATAATTTATCTGAGCATCAAGAACAGTATTTTCCGGGATAATTCCGTCTCCAAAAGATGATTCCCATAAGTATTCTGTATTCCATCTCACATTCACATTGAATCCTAAGTTTTTAATAACTTTAGAATTTCCTAACGAAGCTTTAATTCTGTGTTTTGGAGTATTAAATCCTGCAACGAAATCAGGGTCATCTTGTTGCTTAAAATTAAACTGAGCATAATTGTAATTAACTCCCAACTCAAAATCTTTATATACTTTTTTAGACAAACCAACGCCGAATCCTAAAGAAGAAATTTGAGCTGTCGTATTAGTATAAACCTGATACACTCTTCTGTCACCAAAAGCTAATGCCTGATATGTTTGTTGTACTGCAGGATTACTTGGATCTGTTCCTACTGTTCCGTAATAAGGAGAAATAACTCTTGCCGTATTCATGAAATCATTATAGATATTGTAATATCCGTTAATATCAATTGATAAATCATTTTGAACAACAGTACGGTATCCCGCCTCAAAAGCCTGCACTTGTTCCGGTTTTACTAATCCGATGTTCGCAACCTGAAGATCATTTGGATTTGAAGAAGCTGCAAATGCCTGAACAGAAGCTACTGTATAAGCATTATGATAAGCATTCTGACCAGACATATTAATCGTAGCCGGCTGACCAGCAACTGCCTGTCCTGCTGAACTTACATTTACTGTTTCCTGAAAACGGTCCAGATTTTCAGCTGCAGAACCAATTAATGCAAATGGACCTAAATCCAAACCAATATATTGATCTTGTGTTGTTGGGTTACGGAAACCTGTTTGATAAGAAACTCTAAAGTTATGTCTTTTAGACTCCCCTGCAGAATATACAAATGACACACGCGGAGAAACATTTCCGTCAAAGTTCTGACTTTTATCGTAACGTAAGGACCCTGTAAATTTCAATCTGTCGTCTAAGAATTTTTTCTGTAATTGAGCATAAGCTCCATATTCTTTATAATCGATTGGTCCGTCGTAATCTGTAAAGATTGTTCCTTCAGAATTCATCACATATTTTCTCCAAGAACCACCAACCTGAATTTCAGCCCATTTGATAATATCTCTAAAATTATAATTTACATCTGAATGGTATAATTTTGAATGATCAATAAATTTAGCACCTTGTGTTAAATCAGGATTTGAAACAACCGTTGCTAAAGCATTATTAAACTGAGCAGAACCCGGTTCAAATCTAGGAGAACCTGTTGGTTTTGGAATAAAAGAAATAGCAGCCGGAAGAACATTATAGTCTGCAAAGTTTCTAGCTATTGCAGCAGACTCATTTGCATTTGTTCCCATAACTGCACCTGCATATTGATAAGCCGTAGCATAATTTGTAAACCATTCCGTATCTGATTTTGCAGCTCTGTTCACATTCCATGCAGCAAATCTCATATCATAAGAATCTCCTGCATCTTCACTTGTAAAATATATTCTTCCAAAAAAGTTTTTTCCTTTTACCTCAAATTTACCTTGCTGCATTAAGAAATCTTTTAATGCATATCTGTTTGCACCTTGATAAATCGTACTACCTGTACCAATTTTATATTGCAAAATAAATTCTGTGTCATCCGCCCAAGGTTTAATATGAGCACTAAAATCGGCTTTCATACTTTTAACTTTATTATCAGTCAAATCTTGTTCGCGGTAACCAGTTCTGCTTACCTGACCAACATTTGAAATAAAAGTTGTAACCTCATCACCATAAATATTTAATCCATCATAATTTTGATTTACCGCATGACTGTCACCTCCCGGCGTCATACTTCTTTTATCTCCGGCGATCCATTCGGTAGCCCTCATGTAAGTAAAATTAGCTTTCATAGCAAAATGCTTAGTAAATGCTTTTGCCGCTCTAATTCCGAAATCATTATAATCATTTGTTCCGGCAATATCCTGGTTAGTTTGTCCGTATTTATAATAAACACTAATTCCTTCGTTTGTGAAAGGGCTTTTACTATTCATAAACATGATTCCGTTGAAGGCATTGGCACCATACAGAGCAGAAGAAGCTCCCGGTAAAAGCTCCACACTTGCAACATCAATATCAGAAACACCAATTAAGTTTCCTAATACAAAGTTTAATGCCGGAGAAGAGTTATCCATCCCGTCTACTAACTGCATAAATCTGGTATTGGCTACTGTAGCAAATCCACGAGTATTAATTGATTTAAAAGAAATACTGCTCGTGTTGAAATGCACTTCTTTTAAATTTTCTAATCCATCATAGAAACTCGGAGCCGTTGTATTTTTAATTTCCTGAATCCCCATCCTTTCAATAGTAACAGGAGATTCGATAACTCTTTCAGGAGTTCTTGAAGCAGATACTACAATCTCGTCCAGTTTAGTTTCTTCATCTTTTAAAACAACATTTAATTTTTGATTTACAGATGTAACATTGATTGTTTGCGCTTCAAATCCCACTGCAGATACCTTTATTGAAAAAGGGAATTTAGCACTTGTGGTTAATTTAAATGTTCCGTCAAAATCAGTTGATACACCTCCGCTGCCTCCAAGTACAACAACATTGGCACCGGGAATAGATTGTTTGTTACTATCAGTAACAGAACCTGTAATTGTATTCTGCGCAAAAGATATTCCGCTGAAAAACAACATAATTAGCAAGTAGACTCTCATTAGGTTAGTTTTTGGTTAGTTCTTATTAGTTTTAATAGCCAAAATACAAATATTTTTAATATTAATAAAAAAACGTTAAAAAAAATTAATATTAATCACAATTTTTAAAAGTATTTTAACTATTTCGTAATTGATTTTATTAAATAAAAATCAATATTAAACTAAGAAAAATTACAATACTATGCATACATATAAAATTTTTATTGTTTTTTGAGGATTTAATAAAAATACATAGCTAAGAAAAAAAATATGGCAATAAAAAAAAGCGAGACCTAAATCTCGCTTTTTTAACATTATTGATATTTTCTCTATCTTAATTGGAATTTAATTCTATTTTATCTAATCTGCTTTGCAAATTAGTAATTTGTTTGTTTTGTTGAATAACATATAGTGTTAGTTCTTCAATTTTTTGTAAAAGTTTAGAATTCATTTCTCCTAAACTAATTCCATTTTCTAAAACTTCTTTTTCGTTTGGAATATTTTCTAAGTAACCTTTTTCTTTTATATGTTCTTCAACTTGCTGAAGTGTAGGCAGGATATATTCTTTTTTAAATACAAAATCTGACCATTTGTCCATATCAACCTTAACCTCTTTTGAATGTATTGTCCCGTTTACATCTAGTTTATTTAATGGATTTAAAACACCTATACCAACATTTCCATTACCTAAAATTCTCATTTTTTCCGTTTGTTTTGTCACATACGATTCTTGGGTAAAAAACTGCATCCCATAGGTGTTATTTCCTCCGCTTTGAGTAATACTTTTTATAGAAGTACCATAAATTCCATTATTATAAATAGTCTGTGCAATCATAGTAGCAGACTCATTATCTGAGTTAATAAGATTTCGAACAAGTAAGTTCCCATTATTAATCTCTAACTTAGCAAGAGGTGTAGAAGTTCCTATCCCAACGCTTCCATTTATGGTTTGATTACCTTCAAAATTATTAATTCCTCTTGTTGCCAATTCAACCCAATTTGTGTTTTGAGCAGACAAATCGCTTGCTGCAATTTTTCTAAAAAACAGCCTGTCATTAACAGCAAAAGTAGATGCTATTTGTAATTGATAATTATTTGTCGTTCCTATGTGTCTTGCAACAATTAAATGTTGCCATACTTGACTATTATCAGGAACCATACCAATAGTAGTTGTATTTAATCCATTATAAATTCCAGATTTAATAGGAGCTGAAAAATTCGTAATAGTTGCAGGAGCAAATCCATCTCCTATTTGTTGGGCTGATAATGCACTTAAAATAAAGAATAAAATTATTATAAATTTTAATTTCATAATTATTTATTTAAATTTAAGTTTTTCAATTTCTTCATTTTGCCTTTCAATTTCTTTTTTCATTTCAATCATATAAAGTGTTAGTTCTTCTATTTTTTGAAGTAGTCTTGAATTCATCTCTCCAAGATTAATTCCATTTTCTAAAACTTCTTTCTCATTAGGAATATTTTCTAAATGGCCTTTTTCTTTAATGTGTTTTTCAACTTCTGCAAGTGTTGGTAAATTATAGTCATTTTTGAATACAAAATCTGCCCATCCTATTGCCTGTACTTTTACTTCTCTTGCTCCAACTGAACCTTCAACTGCCAGTTTATGTGTTCCTGTAGTTGTTGTGCCAACACCTAGACTTCCAGAAACGAAACTATTAGCCGTCCCAGTAATTTTTAAAATACCCGAAGATTCAATATCACTTTTCGAGTCTAATAAAGTTCGCCATTCGCCCCAATAGTTCTGATTATAGAAGGCGCTCCTAAACATCATTTTATCACCTTCCCAAGTACTTTTAAAATATAGTTGAGAAACTGAATGCGCATATTTTCCGTAAATTTCTAACAAAGACCCATAGGTCGATGGCGCACCAGTTCCTGCATAATTATCCCAAAGCTTTATAGACATTGGGTTAATTCCAACCCTGGGCAGTGCATTAAAATCTTTTTGTTCTGTGTTCCATCTTAAGCTATTAGAACCTAAATTACCATCAAAAGTCTGGCAGTAAATAAATGCATTAAAAAACATTACTGCAAAAAACATTATTTTTTTCATATTTAAATTTTTATTTTTTAAGTTAAATCCTGTTAAATTATTTTTTATAATAAAGCGAGATATATGGCGTCAATAAATTTGAGTTCCCTTTTTCTAGGTTCACTTCAGTGAAACAATGAATCTTGTTTACAATAACTTTCTAATAAATACTTTGAGCAAATTCCTCCCCAAAACAGTGAGGAAATAAAAATAAGAAAAAATACGACAAATTTAAAGCCGCAATTCTATAACTATCATTTCTATCTCTAACCTCAAATGTCTTATACCAATACCACCACCATTTTCGTACATGACATTAAACTTTCCACTGTGAATACCAATGACACCTGTACGTTGTTCAAAACCCCGATAGCGCAGATTTGCAATCTGTGCCCACAAAGTAGATCTACGTGCTATAGCTTTTTTAATTTATACTTCACTTTTTCTATTACTGCAAACTATCCTTTAATACTTAATTCTTGGGTGCTTTTCTTTGCGGGCACAGATTGCAAATCTGCGCTATCATTGTGGAAAAACATATCTGCACGAACGGGTTGCACCAAAACTAATCCTGCATTATTTGATGCGGCATTCCAATCACCTGTTTTAACATACTCAGCGTAGGCAGTACCAAAATGTACACTCCTGCACTTATTAATGCAGCTCCAACTAGACTAGGAACTACTCCAGATTTAATATCTTAATTATATTCTCATCAAATAGATTCTTTGAATAAATCATAATTATATAAAAACTTTGATGCCCCTTGTAAAATAAAAATAATGTTGGGGTTATTCGTTTAGTAAAATCTAAAAGTATTTGGTGTTCTCCTTTTTCATCACTGAAGGACATTTGATTTATTGAACCATAAAACCCCTTATAATTAGTTTCCTTAAAGGTTCTCTCTATTTTTGAATATTTATCTAAATTTACATTGATGGCAGAATTAAAAACAAAACCATAGTTAATTGTTAATTCTAATTTGCTGCCTTTATTTAATATTTCTCCAGAGTCAAATTTCACATCTTCAAGATCAACATTTTGGTTAATGGTTGATTTTTTCAATTCAGCATTACCCAAGTCTTTAAACTCCCATACCATTACATTATAAATATCCTTATAATCAAAATTATTATAGACATCTCTTTCTTTTACATAACTAAAACAGAAATTAGTATTAATATCTTTTTTAGCAGAGTCTTTAAAAATCCATATATATTGTTTGTAAGTCTGCCAATCCGAAGAGTGACTGTATCTTATAATACCATAAAAAATATAAGATAAATAGCTAATTACTAGCATGCTTATACTTGCTATTATTATTATTTTCAAAGTCTTATTCATATCAAATTTAGTAATAAAATGGTGTTATTTGTGGAATTATTGAAAGAACATACCATGCTTTTGACAAAGATTGGCCTATATTATTCATTATATGACTCATATGGTTTGTAAATTCTTGCGGACTAAAATATAAAGTTGTTCCAACTGAAGATCCCCCGCTGGCGCGAGCATCTTGCTCGTGAACACAATCTGAATACATTTATATTTTATTAGAAGATAACTCCTGTTTTATTCCCAAATTTATATTTTTACTCATCTTTAACATTTTACACTTTAATCTGTATACGATCACACGAAAGGATTCGTGAAGCAACAGATCTAATTACAATAAGTTTTCAAAAGAAATTTTGTTAAAATGGATCCCCAAATTATTGACGCAGAAAAAAAAATAAAAAATAAAAAAGTTAGCAATATTGATATTTTGTTACTTGAAAAAAACTTAGGTTTTTCCTTGACTATTTTTATGGCTCTTTTAGATTTATAAAAATAAAAATAATTAAATAAGTTCGCTAGACAGATAATACCCATCCATATAATACCATTGGTTTGTGTACACTTATAAAAAATTAATATTATTTCTAAGATTATATTTAAAAAAAAACCCTCTGTAGCACTTAAAGCAATTATTGTTAATAAATGAGGTTCACTATCTTTAATTATCTTTTTATAAAATAAATAATAATAATAATATATGACATCCATAAGATTCTTTTCATTTAAATTAATAACCAAAATGCTCTTCCCTAAAATTATACCAATAATCATTTTTCCATTGTTGATACCAAGTAGTCTTTGTTATTGCTCTTCCACCTTCCCAGCCGATACCCCAAGCCACTCCATAAGTTCCTCCAAAGGTTGCATATAAATTGGAAGATTGTTCCATTATCATGCCTGACGTATTTAACTCTCCATTATTATATTGATTATTTATTGACCAAGCGTTATAAGTTCCTAGCCCATATCCGCCTATCTTAAAACCAGTTGAAACTCTTGATGCTAAAGCTACTTTTCCTCCTGTAGCTCCATTACCGTTAAAATGCTGACCATATGTCTTCCATTTTTTTATACTATACCATGTTTCTTTATTAAACATTTTATATTCACCTATTGCAAAAGCTGTACCCATTGTTGTAATTACTGCGCCAGTTGAATCATATTCATTATATGGCACTCGTAGTTTTTCATTATATTGCACTATTAATGGTCTTGTGTCTCCAACATTATTTGCTTTCTTAAAATCAAAATCATCACCATCACTTTTAAGCTCAACAACTGGCTGATTTTGTGTAACACCATTTTGTTTATCTTTAGAACTATCATAACCAAAATCGGTTTCAAATGATATATTAAAAAAGACACCTGCATTTTTCGAGGCTGCTCCCCAGTCTCCTGTTTGTTTAAATTCGCTGTAAGCTGCTGCAAAATGCCCAACACCCGCAGCTATTAATCCAGCTCCTATAACTGCGCCTGTTCCTGCAGAAAATATGGTCAATGCCGTTCCGGCTATTATTTCGAGACCGGCAAATATATCATTAAAACTTAGTTTAAATTTTTCTCCGCTATAATCTGTAAATTTTAACGGGTTATTTAATACATAACCATACCTGTTATAGTTTTGTGTATTTAACGGATCCTGCACAAAATTATCAGGCTGTAAAAAGCGATGCAGTTTAGGATCATAAATACGACCGTTCATGTTTATTAATCCAACGCTTTGCAAGTGTTCATGACCTGTATAACCTCTGTCAAGAACTGTAAGACCCTTTAAAATATTACCAGCACCGTCTTGTACTTTTATAATTGCTCCCCATGCATCAAATGATCTTTTCTCTACAATCGCTCCAGTCTGATCAGTTATAGCTATTATAGACCCTTGATAATCTCGTTGTAAATATAAATAATTCTGTGTTGTCCCATTACTTTTTACTACCATAGGTGCACTGTATGCATCACCTCCAATATAAGTAATAAACTCAAAAGTGCCTGCTATCATATTTTGCTTAACTTCCATAGTACCATCGGCAGAATAATATTTACGGAAAGGTCTTTGCAGCTTATCTGTCTGTAAACCTCCATAAAACATGGCAGTACGGCTGTTATTATCGGTGTATTCAAAACTTATTTTATCTATTCCCGTTTCTTCTATTTCTACAGGACTTTTAAACACGTTATAAGTAATCGTTTGTGTTGGCCTTGTAGTATAATAAGTTGATGCCTCCGAAGAAAGTGTTATATCTGAGTTTTGATAAGGCTTATCTTTTGAATAAGTGTATTTCCCTAAATTGTTTTCAGTAATTCTTCCCTGATCGTCATAAAGTTGTTTTTCCTGCAATCCTTGAACATTGGTAAACTCTATTAAACGGTCTTGCTTATCATATTTAAAACTTTCTTTTGTTCCCATTAAGTTATTGGTACGACTTGTCAGATTTCCAAGTTTAACATCAAAAACTGTATTTAATGTTAGAATATTAGCTGAGTTAGCAGTTTTATCAAATTTATATTGTGACGCAAAACCATAAGTATCATAAGCATTAGTAATAGCTGTTGGTCCATTTTGTGCACTTGTAAGCTGTCCTCTAGCATTAATAGCATTAGCCTGCCAAAGTACAACGTTTGTATTATTATCGATTATTTGCCAAGGAGAACCATTTTTGTATGTGTTTTTTATTGTTTTGGTAGTTGTTGTTCCACCAGCAACTGCCGTAGATGTTTCTGTATCGATTCTGCCAAAATCGTCGTAAGTTACCTCTTTTGTAAAACTTGTATAAGGAGTGGTTTCAATTGTTTTGACAATACGTTTGTAAGTATCATAGGTATAACTATTTGTAATTGTATTTGTGCCATTACTTAAATCTTCAAACTTATTACTTAAAAGTAATTTAGATATAGAGTCATAAGTGTATGTTGTTTTTGAGTTGGTCTTAGTTCCTGATACTGTTTTTCCAATTATTTTCCCTTCCGTATTGAGTGTATAAGTTATTGTTCCATTTGGAGTTGTTTCTTTTGTGATTTCTCCCAGATCATTGCATTCATAGCTATAAGTACCAGCTGAAGAATCTATTAACTTTGTTTTTCTTCCCCAGCCATCTTGTGAAATAGTAGTTTTTACGCCTCCATAGTCCGAATCCTTTAAATTACCATTGGCAAAATAGGTATATTTTATCGTCCCTCCCGGAGTGTCTGTCATTGAAATCACATTCCCCATCGCATTTTTAACGTATGTTTTTGACTTTACACCATCGCTTGATGTTGTACTAAGCCCTGAAAAGGTAATATCTGTAGTTTTTCCTGTAAATGTAATATTCTGAATTGTTCTTCCATATTCATCATACTTTGTTTCATTCCATTGTGTCCCAGATAATCCAACATACGGTTCACTTATTTTATAATTACGATTATAAATATCATAGCCATAATCTATATAAGCGAAAGTGCCATTTAAGTTCTTTCCTCCTAATTTTATTTTTCTGCCCAGATCATCAAAAGTTTCTTCACTACTACTACCATCATCTGCAATAGTTGTGATAATTATCTTCTCTCCATTACGAGTATATGTATAAATCTTATTTTTACCCAAGTAATCAATTGTTTTAGTCTTTTTTAACCAGCTGTCGTATTCGTAAATTGTCTTTAATCCGTAAGGATTAGTTTCTGAAAGCAATGTTCCATTACTCAAATTATATGTAAAGTCGGTAGAGAGTCCTTCTATATTAGTGCTTTTTATCACAAATCGCCCTGAAGGATCATATACATAACTGGTTATTCTTGATGCAAGTCCAGGTACTGATATGGTTTTTTTAGTAATATTTCCAAATGCATCGAATATATTATCCTCTGTAATATAATTGGTATTGTTCCCTTTTTTCTTAATCTGAGTAAGTAGACTATTGGTATACACATATTGTTCTTCTGATGTCATTACATCACCAGATATAGTGATGCTTTGAGTTTTACCGGAAGCTCTGCCTACTATATAAGGGGAAACCGAAGGAGAAATATATTTAATATCTGCTACTGTTGTTTGTACCGTTGATCCAGATTCTTTTAAATAAGTAGTAGCTTTTACAGGATTATTATAAGCATCATAACTTATAGACGTTTCGCTACTAGTACCTTCCAGGTTATTATATTCTTTAGTTTTGATATTTTTAATCTTAAACACTTTATTCGACAATAATTCACTCTCATAAGTCAGTAAAGATTTTGTTATAAAATTAGTTGGTGTATTTAAAGATTTCCCAGCATTCCCATCTTCATTTATTTTTGCTGTAAATGTACTTCCTGACTTAATCCATGTATTAGGTTTTAAAATAATGCTTTGTGTTGCAACCAAATTATCAGAAGTTGTTATTGTATAATTATTTTCTTTTAAGATATTAGTTGCCATAATGGCTCCATTTGGGTTTGGCATTAATGGTTTATAATATCCCAAAACAGTATAGTTTTCGACATTTATACCTCTTAAATTAATATCATTTAAAGAAAGAGTCGTAACAATCTGCTCATCCTTTTCATACCAGTTCGTTTTAGATGTAGAACGAAAACCTAGAAAACCTATTCCGTTTGCATTAGTTACCGCACCTAAATAAGAGTACTGTTGTTTTTTATAAACAGCTACGCTCTGTTTTTCCAGCATTGAAACAATCTTAAAACCCGGCGCAATTACAATATCAGTATTGGGAAAAGTCTCTATTAGAGCTGTTGGACTATAAATAGGTTCATACGGGTCTTGTTTTAAAGATTTATACGTTATAGTTTCTTTTATTCCATTTCCATTTGTAATTCGTTTTAAAAGCACATCTTCACGATTATCTTTAGGACTTTTAAAAGATTTAATCATGTTATCATAAATTACACTGTACTCCAAATTTTGATTTACCTGATTGTGATTAGTAAAAATTGGAATAGAGTTTCTGCCTATTCCTGCAAACTCTTCTGGAGCTCCAATTGCAGAAAATTTAATTTCTTTATCTGTCACAATTTGATTTTCATACAAAATCAATTTCGTCACTATCGGAGATCCTGTTTTTCCAAAAAAACCATCTTGCGCAGCTGTTAAATTTTGTTGATATAAAATATCTGTTTTCCCATCTCCATTATAATCATTAGCTATATAAGTACTTTCTTTTAAACTATAGGGATACCTTTCAACTCCATCACTACTTTTAACTTGATAATAGCCTACATTTCCATTTTCATAAGGCAACCCAATAGTTGAGTTTATTTTTTTTAGTGATGTACCTGTACTAAGATAAAAATTCCAATTATCTTTATTCAATTCGTTAGGTATAACAAAATCAATTTTTCCATCTCCATTATAGTCCCCCACTAAAATTGGTCGATCAAGAGCTATACCAGAATCTGTTAATTCATTTTTATATAGTAAGGTTAATTTATTATTTTTATCTAAATCATATATTTTTATAAAACCAGATTCAAAAACATAAATATCAGACTTTCCATCACCATTAAAATCAGCTATATAGATTTTTGTACCATTACCAACACTCATAGTAATATTTCCAATATTATCCGGTTGGTCAGATATAATCCTTCTGTCTAAATTAAAAAAATGGACTGTTCCTCCTTGATATAAAGTTCTTTGATATTCTGTTGTACGGTTTCCAAAATTACAGACCGTCATATCGTAATAAAAACTTTTTTCAATTGCGATAACATCTGTAAGTCCGTCTCCATTAAAATCTCCACTATAATAATCGATAGGAATGTTTTCTAAAACTATTCCTTTATAGTCTTTAGAATCACAATAAGACCAATTTGATGCTTTAGTTACTGTTTTACTAAAATTGTATTTCTTTTCGTAATGTTTTGTAGTGGATGAAGTAGAACCAGATCCATGTAGTGAAATAATACAACTTTCATCTGTTTTTTTTAACACAGCCCATCCTTGAGGTAATAATTTATTATCTGAACTTAAGAAAGCAGCGGGAAAAATATTTTCAAAAGTTCCTACATTATCTTGTTGTCCAGTATTAAGTCTTCCTGACACAATATTTGAAAACAAAGTATATTTATCTTTTAATCCTACTGTTTTTGAATATAAGATAATATCTGTTTTACCATCATTATCAAAATCACCAGTAATATAATCCGTATTCAAGTTAGTTATTCCCGACCATCCTAATGTTGCTTCTATATTCGCTTTTAGGGGAGTAGGACTAGTAGTATCATCATAGCTAAAAGTAGTAGGACTATAACTTTTAGCATTATCACCACTTTTTTCTGTAATAGATTTTAAACGTTGATAATTTAAAGAAGTTGTTTCTTGATCTAAAACATAATTCCTAAAACCTAATCCATTTCCAATAACATTAATTTCTTTCAGAATTGTATTTCTAATAATGCTAAGCCCGCCTATATAAGCCTGTTCAGCTCGTTTCCTATCATTATATTTAAATCTAATTTCATTTATAGGTGTTGCCGTTGCAATACTACCATATTTTATAGATATTATATTTAATACATTATTAAATGAATTATCTGATGCAGAATAATTATAGCTTATTCGCACTCCTTGAGGATTTTCCCAATATGTAATTGCCCAATCTGTTACAGATCTAGAATCCGCAGAATAACCATAATAAGCTTTGGAACCATCCGGATATTCAACTAAAAAATAAGCAGGACCATAATTTACACCCAAAGGATGTGCTCCAAAAGACGTTATTTTTATATTAGAAAAACTTTCTGTCTCATAAATTGTTTTATCAGCTCCATAAACTCCATCAGTTCCATTTTTTACTATTAAGCGCTGACCGTCTAATGAAAATCGATCTAAAGCATTAAAATCAACCGCATCAATAACATCGTCATGAAATTTGGTAGCTGGGATTCTAGAAATGGTTGAAATTCCTGATACATTCCATCCGTAACCTGCAATGCCATTTCCAGACTGACTATTATATGTTAAACTAATTTGAGGCACAACACCATTAATTCCAGTTGGAACTGCAATTGGAACTGTATAAGTCGCTGCTCCTGACAGAGAGACTGATAATTCCCCCTCTGTAACACCAACTTCTGATGACTGCCCAAAAGAAAACAAACCAATTATTAAAAACGAAAGAGTAAAATAAAACTTCTTCATAGCAAATTATTGTTTAATGATTTTAATAGACTTCTCTCCTCCATCTTTATAAGAAAGCAAAACAAGATAGACGCCTGTTGGATACTGCTGAAAAGGGATGTTCAGATTACTTGTGTTATTACTTATTTCGTAGGTTCTTAAAACCTGTCCGGTAATAGAATAAACATGAGCGGAAATCACATAATTATCTCCCGTTAACTGCCATTGTAGATACAGTTCTTCTTTTACTGGATTTGGATAATAAGAGATAACATCTTCAGGGAAGAATTTTTCTAAATCATTTTCGGTAACTGCTTCAATTTCTTTAACCTGCTTCACTGATTTTGATAAGCAATTAATACAAAGTGTTCTGTTTGTTTGATTGCCTGCATTATCATAACTAAAAGTTATTTTAGTTTGAGCATTTCCAGTAAAACATAAATGAAGTAAAAGAAAAAGTAATCCTGTTCTCATAAACAATAAACTTAAAATATTTCCTACAAAAATATGTTTATATTTTAAATCTTACAAATTTTATGTTAACAAAAAGTTATTAAACATAAAAAAGCGAGACCTAAATCTCGCTTTTTTAACATTATTGATATTTTAAAAATATTTACTCTACCGTAACAGATTTTGCCAGGTTACGCGGCTGATCAACATTACAACCTCTCATAACTGCAATATAATATGAAAGCAACTGTAATGGAATTGTAGTAATAAGCGGCGATAATGCATCTGAAGTTTCCGGAATTTCGATTACATAATCTGCCAGTTCACGAACCTGAGTATCTCCTTTAGTAACGACAGCGATAATTTTACCACTTCTTGATTTAATTTCCTGAATGTTACTTACAATTTTATCATAATGACCTTGTTTCGGTGCAATTACAATAACCGGCATCTGCTCATCAATTAAAGCAATTGGACCGTGTTTCATTTCTGCAGCTGGATAACCTTCTGCGTGGATATAAGAGATCTCTTTAAGTTTTAAAGCTCCTTCTAATGCCACTGGAAAATTATATCCGCGGCCTAAATAAAGACAGTTTGGAGCATCTTTAAATTTCGCAGCAATTTCTTTTGCTCTTTCATTTGTTTCTAAAGCTTCAGCAACTTTTTCAGGAATTAATTCTAATTCTTGTAAGTAAGCATGAAAATCAGGGTTTGACAAAGTTCCTTTTGCTTTTCCTAATCTCAAAGCAATCATAGTTAAAACCGTGATTTGCGTAGTAAATGCTTTAGTTGAAGCTACTCCAATTTCTGGTCCTGCGTGTGTATAAGCACCTGCATGACTTTCTCTTGAGATAGATGATCCAACAACGTTACAAACTCCAAAAACAAAAGCTCCATTTTCTTTGGCTAATTTAATAGCTGCCATAGTATCTGCCGTTTCCCCAGATTGAGAAATAGCAATTACCACATCGTCTTTATTGATAATTGGGTTTCTGTATCTAAACTCAGAAGCATATTCTACTTCAACCGGAATTCTTGTAAACTCTTCAAAAATATATTCTGCCACTAAACCTGCGTGCCATGAAGTACCACAAGCCACAATAAGAATACGTTTTGCATTTAAGAATTTTTCAATGTTATCTTCAACACCAGCCATTTGAACAATCCCTTCATTTGCATGAAGTCTTCCTCGGTAGGTATCTTTAATAACACTTGGCTGTTCGTAAATTTCCTTTAGCATGAAATGGTCGTAACCACCTTTTTCAATCTGCTCCAAATTCATTTGAAGTTCCTGAATATAAGGATCTACTAAAGAGTCATCTTTAATTTTTCTGATTTTTAAAGGCTTATGCAGTCTGATATTTGCCATTTCGCCATCTTCTAAATATACTGCATTTGAAGTATATTCAATAAACGGAGAAGCATCAGAAGCAATGAAGTATTCTCCTTCACCTACTCCAATTGCTAACGGGCTTCCTAATCTTGCAGCGACAATTTCATTTGGGTTTTTCTTGTCAAAAACTGCAATTGCATAAGCACCAACAACTTGGTTTAAGGCAATCTGAACTGCTTTTCCAAGTTTTATATTTTCTTTTTTCTGAACTTCTTCAATTAAGTTTACTAAAACTTCTGTATCTGTATCAGATTTAAAAGTGTAGCCTCTTTTAATCAGCTCTTCTTTAAGAGGAGCATAATTCTCAATAATTCCGTTATGGATAATTACTAAATCTCCAGAATTAGAAACATGAGGATGTGAGTTAACGTCATTTGGAACACCGTGGGTTGCCCAGCGGGTGTGCCCAATTCCAATATTTCCATTTATTGTAAAACCTTCCTGTGATTTGGCTTCAAGATCTGAAA
Organism: Flavobacterium sp. Root901; assembly: GCF_001429765.1. Lineage (GTDB taxonomy): Bacteria > Bacteroidota > Bacteroidia > Flavobacteriales > Flavobacteriaceae > Flavobacterium. The sequence goes on along the minus strand of NZ_LMJB01000005.1, from coordinate 927,578 downwards.
CTTTACCTTTTGTTTTACAAACTTTGATACCTGATTCGTCATCATACAACATAACGCCGGCACTATCGTATCCTCTGTATTCAAGCCGCTTTAAGCCCTTGATAACTATAGGATAGGCCTCTCTATGGCCGATATATCCAACAATTCCACACATATATTACTTATTTATTTGGTTTCGTGTAGTAAACCTCAAGTCTCAGCCTTTTGTCATAATCTGAATCACCTGAAGGTATATTATTACCAAATAATATTGTTCCTAAAGGATTCATAACTGAAGCTCTCGGTGCTTCTGAAAAATATTCATTTGGATTTGCCATTTGAATTCTATTTTTCAATTTGTTTGATGTTATAATACTAATATCATCAGTAACAACCAGACCTAATTTTACATTAGCCGCAGTAGTTGTTTTTATAAGATTACGAATGTGATTTGTCACTCTAATTTTATAAAAAGTTCCTCTTTTAGTTGTTGCATCAACATTAATTATACCACCAAAAATAACTTTAGACATTCTTGGATCAGAAGTTATACTGGAACTTCCGTCTATTGAATAATCTAAAAGCGGTGTATTATTTGTTAAATCATACAAGTAAACTCTCTTAGGTTCCTGGGCTTGTTCACTGCCTGCTTTTTTAGCCATTTTTGCAGCATCAATATAAAAAACAAGATTTGCTTCATTTACCAGCCACTTATTAGTTCTGATTTCTTCTAACTTAGAAGCAAAATCTTTAAGTTCAATAATAGCTAACGATCCCTGGCCTCCTTTTAAATAAAGATTTCTGTCACCAGTCGTTACATTACGGGCTGCAACTGCATCTTGATAAGCAGCATCTTTAACATCCTGAAGAAGATTAACATTACTTCCCGTTAGATTTATTACAATTGATCTGTCTTCTGTTACCGCTGGATCATCTGTGGTAACATCTGTTTTTGCTTTATAATTAATAGTAATTTTTCCTTTTGAAAAATCCATTAATGCCATATTGCTTAAACTTCCGGATTTCTCAACTTTAAAATACAATCCTCTAAAATATTCCTGAAAAACATCTGCAGCAGAAAGCTTTTCTTTTGGTGCTTTTAAAATTTTATCCTGAAAAAATGCTTTATTCAGATTCAAACGCATTTCTGGCGCCACCAAAGTCTTAACTTCTTTACCATCCTTATCTTTAGTTACATCAGTAATTTCTTTAGAGTCAAAATAAAATTCTGTATTTTCAAGTACACCTCCATCATTTAAAGGCTTACCAGTTACTGCGTAAACTTTTTTAGCATTTTCAAATTCATTTTGATCATTATAATATAACTGCGTAAATTGACTGCCATTATCATAATAACTGCTTCGCATTTGATAACCAGACTCATAAACACTTAATTTAAGCTTACCTTCAGGAGCTCCATAAATAGAATCTAATGCGTATACGTGGGTTCCATCTGTATTTGTACTTGTGATATGACTGAAATAAGGTATACTTAATACTACACTTTGTATTACAGGATCTTCTCCAACAGACGGAGCATAAGCAGCAAGTCCTACTTGTGTATTATAATTTGCTGTCGTTGTTCCAAAAACCGGATTATCATAAATTCCTAAAGCATTTGTTACTAAAGAATTCGACTGAATAGGCGTTACTTCTTGATTATAAGCTATAACATCATATTTCTCAGATTCTAATCCAAAATGGTCATCACCAATTAAATCATCACCAATCGCATTAAAATCTTTATCGCAGGAATATAAAAAAACAACGGTTGCAGCTAATAGAATTTTCTTAATAAAAGAAGTATTGTACATGTGTAATAATAAAGTTAAAATTTAAAGACCCATAGTTTTATAGAAATTTGTATACGCTTCAGCGAATGCATCTTTCGTGGCGAAAGGTAAAAAAGGTTTTCCTGAAGATTCTATAAATTTTGTTAAACTTGGTGAAACGTTTTCAGATGCAATAATAACAGCATCAGAATGTAATATGCTCGCTTTTAAGATATTTTCGTAATTTGGAGTTTCAAGATCTGAGATTGATTCGTGCGGTACACCGTCAAATTTAACCTTATTGATCATTTCCAAATCCAGATTTTCATCAAAAGACTGACCATAAACTGAAGTAACGATTTTTGTATCGTTGAACAAAGCCTCATTTTTATAATAATGTTTCATATAAATTGGAAGCATTGCTGCCAGCCATCCGTGAACATGAATAATATCCGGAACCCAATTTAATTTTTTTACGGTTTCAACAACTCCTTTTGCAAAAAATATCGCACGCTCGTCATTATCAGGATATAATACCCCTTCTTCGTCTGCAAAAGTTGCTTTACGTTTAAAATACTCATCATTATCAATAAAATAAACCTGAATTCTCTCTTTCGGAATTGAAGCTACTTTGATAATCAACGGCATATCTAAATCATTCACTACCAAATTCATCCCTGAAAGCCTGATCACTTCGTGTAATTGATGTCTTCTTTCGTTGATATTCCCGTATCTTGGCATGAAAATTCTTATCTGTCCACCCTGATCATTAATCATTTTAGGAACGTCATAAGACATTAAAGAAACTTCATTTTCAGCCAAATAAGGCACGACTTCAGATGATACATATAATATCCTCTTATCTTTCATAATAGTATTTTACTTAATTTTTGGTAATAAAAACGTCGCAAAATTACAAAATTTTATGCAGTTTATAACTAATATATTATGTTTGCATTAAATTTTAATAATACCGCCATGCATATTTTCTACGGTAAAGTAGCTCTGATAGCTTATTTGAAAACTATCAAAACCGCAAATTCAACTATAGGATTTGTCCCAACCATGGGAGCTTTACACCAAGGGCATCTGGCTTTAATGCAGCGATCACTTAAAGAAAATGACGATACGGTTGTAAGTATTTTTGTAAATCCAACGCAGTTTAATAATCCTGAAGATCTTGAAAAATACCCTCGAACTCTTGAAGAAGATGTAAAAAAAATGCGAGGATTAAGTGACAAAATAATTTTATACGCTCCTTCTGTAGATGATATTTATGAGGGACAGACCGTTTCGCAATCATTTGACTTTGACGGTTTAGAAAACCAAATGGAAGGAAAATTCCGTCCCGGGCATTTTAATGGTGTCGGAACTATTGTAAAACGTTTGTTTGAAATTGTTACCCCAACTAATGCTTATTTTGGAGAAAAGGATTTTCAGCAGCTTCAAATTGTTAAAAAATTAGTCGAAAAAAATAATCTGCCTGTACATATTGTGGGCTGTCCAATTTTTAGAGAAGAAAATCTTTTAGCAATGAGTTCACGAAATGAACGTTTAACTCCAGATGAAAGAAAAGAAGCCGCAATAATTTACAAAACACTAACCGAAGCTAAGGAAATCTTCCAAAAAAGCACTCCTGAAGAAACAATAAAATTTGTCGAAGATTCTTTTAAAGACAATAAAACATTTGATCTCGAGTATTTTGTAATTGCTGATGAATCTACATTATTACCTATTGATCATAAAATAAACGACAAAAAGTACCGTGCGTTTATAGCGGTATTTGTTAATTCTATAAGGTTAATTGACACCATTTCATTAAATTAAATTACCTTTGCTGCATGCAAATTCAAGTTATAAAATCAAAAATTCATCGAGTAAAAGTTACCGGAGCTGATTTAAATTATATTGGCAGTATTACTATTGATGAAACTTTACTGGAGGCTTCAAACATTATTGAAGGCGAAAAAGTATCTATTGTTAACATAAATAATGGTGAACGTTTTGAAACTTACGCTATTAAGGGAGAAAAAAATTCAGGCGAAATTACACTGAATGGTCCTGCTGCCAGAAAAGTTCAAAAAGACGACATTATTATTATCATTTCTTATGCAACCCTGGATTTTGAAGAAGCTAAAACTTTCAAACCATGGATCATATTCCCAAATGAAAACGATAATTCGTTAACATAAAACACATCCATCTCTTATTTACATACAATTTGTCAAAAAATATTTTGCACAAACAGGATTTCTTGTGCCTAGATCTAAAATTTACTGAACGTAAGAAATCATTGCTTTTTTTATTACCCCAAATTACAAAAAGCAAATAAAGTACTATATTGCTGCATTATTTCAATACTTTTTTAATTCACTGAAATGCCACAAATCATGAAAAAAGTTTACCTGCTGCTTGCCCTAATTTCCATTTCTGCCTTTTCTCAGAAAAAATTTGACAACATTCAATCTGAAAAACTGGGAGAAGAAAGAAGAATAACGATCGGACTTCCTGCTTCTTATGATGCAAAATCAGATAAAAAATATCCTGTTTTATACTTGTTAGACGGAGATTATTTATTTGATCCTTTTTCCGGAGCTGTGAGTTATGGTAACTATTGGGACGATATTCCGGAAATGATCATTATCGGAATTCATCAAAATAAAGACGAAGAACGTTATGACGATACAACTATCGATCAAAACGAAGGTCTGCCTTTTGAAAAAGGAGCTAAATTTTTTGAATTTATTGGTTCTGAACTAATTCCGTATATCGAAAAAAAATACCGCACATCGCCTTTCAGAATTATTGCCGGTCATGATGTAACAGCAAGTTTTGCTAATTTCTATTTATATAAAGAAGAACCTCTTTTTAACGCTTATATTTGCCTTAGTCCGGAACTTGCGCCAAAAATGGAAGTTCGTATTGCTGAAAAGTTTGCCAAAGTACAAAAACCAATATTCTATTATCTTTCTGCCGGCGAAGGTGACATTAAAAAAATAAAAGAACCTATTGAAAAATTAGACGGAAATATTAAAATTGCAAATAATCCGTTAGTGAATTATAAATACGAAATATTTAAGAATGCAACTCATTATACCGAAGTCCTGCATTCGATTCCTGGGGCTTTATACCAGATTTTTGAAATATACCGACCGATAAATTCTGCAGAGTACAATGATAAAATTGCAGTTCTTCAAACAGGTTACGCTGAGTATCTGGAAAAAAAATACAACGCAATGTCTGAAGTTTTAGGTGTTCAGATTCCGGTTAGAATGAGTGATTTTAAAGTAATTGAAAATGTTATTTTAAAAAGAAATGCCTACGATGAATTAGGAAAAATGGCCGAAATTGGAAATGTAAATTATCCTAAAGCCATGTTGGGAGAATATGAACTGGGCTTGATGTATGAAAAAATGGGCGATCCGAAACATGCATCAAAAAAATACCAAAATGCTTCGCAGATGGAGCCAATTGGAGATTTGAATAAAGACCTGATGTATGAGAAAATTGACGAAATGAATACGCTTGCTAAAAAAAGTAAATAATGTCAAAAGTTAAAACTTCCTTTTTTTGTCAAAATTGCGGTACCCAATATTCTAAATGGCAGGGGCAGTGCAATGCGTGCAAAGAATGGAATACAATTGCCGAAGAAATAATTCAGAAGCAGGAAAAAGTGGCCTGGAAAAGTGAACCGGCCACATCAAACAAAGCACCGCGGCCTTTAAAGATCAACGAAATTGATTCGGCTCAGGAAATTCGCATGGACACTACAGACGGCGAATTGAATCGTGTTTTAGGAGGCGGAATTGTTCCGGGGTCTTTAACGCTTTTGGGTGGAGAGCCGGGAATTGGAAAAAGCACACTTTTACTTCAAATTTCGTTAAAATTACCTTATAAAACTTTATATGTTTCCGGAGAAGAAAGCCAGAAACAGATAAAAATGCGTGCCGAAAGAATAACGCCAAACAGCGATAACTGCTATATTTTAACGGAAACTAAAACGCAGAACATTTTCAAACAGATTGAAGCAATCCAGCCTGAAATTGTCATTATAGATTCAATTCAGACTTTACATACGGATTATATAGAATCGACTGCAGGAAGCATTTCTCAAATTAGAGAAACTACAGCAGAGCTCATCAAATTTGCTAAAGAAACCAATATTCCGGTTATTTTAATTGGACATATCACCAAAGACGGGAATATTGCGGGTCCAAAAATCCTCGAGCATATGGTTGATACTGTTCTTCAGTTTGAAGGCGACAGAAATCATATTTACAGGATTTTACGCTCTCTTAAAAACCGTTTTGGATCAACATCTGAACTTGGTATTTACGAAATGCTAGGAAGCGGTTTGCGGGAAGTCAGCAATCCGTCTGAAATCTTGATTTCGCATAAAGATGAAGAATTATCAGGAACCGCAATTGCTACAACGCTCGAAGGCATGCGTCCGCTTATGATCGAAATACAATCACTTGTAAGTACAGCAGTTTACGGAACTCCGCAAAGAAGCACAACAGGCTACAACGCCAAAAGGTTAAATATGATTTTGGCTGTTTTAGAAAAAAGGGCCGGATTTCGTTTGGGCGCAAAAGATGTTTTCCTAAACGTAACGGGCGGAATTTCTGTAGATGATCCGGCGATTGATCTTGCTGTTGTTGCTGCGATTTTATCATCAAACGAAGATATTCCGGTTGGAAAAGGTTTTTGTTTTGCCGGTGAAGTCGGGCTTTCCGGAGAAATTCGTCCGGTTAACCGCGTAGATCAACGCATTCAGGAAGCCGAAAAACTAGGCTTCGACACCATTTTTGTTTCTAAATACAACAAAATTGCATTAAAGAACACAGGAATCAAAATTGAACTTGTAGCAAAAATTGAAGATGTTGCGAGTATTCTTTTTGGTTAATTTTTATAAACCTGCACTATATGAATTTTCCTAAACAAAAACTATTCAAAGCTTTAAAAATACTTGCCCTGATATTGATTTTGCTTTGCATCGGACTTTACTATTTCCGTGATTCCCTTCTAAAACAAGTCATTGCAAAAGTAACCCATAAAATGGCTGTCGATTACAATAGTGATTTTTCTATAAAAGAAGCATCTTTTAACGGGTTGTCAACCATTAAACTTACAGATGTTGTTCTGGTTCCCAAAAACGCCGATACGCTTTTAAAAATTAACAACATTGAAACCAGTGTCAGTTTAAGTAATCTATTAATTGGCGATGTTCAGGTTGGAACTTTAAATGTTAACAAAGGCTATATTCAATTAGTAAAAAAAGGAAAAATCCGCAATTTTGATGCTTTTTTAAAAAGAAACAAGGACGAGGATTCTGAAAACAATGAAAAAAGAAAATACGGAACTTTCGCCTATCGTATTATTTCAAAACTGCTTAACTTAGTTCCGACTGATATGAATTTGGAAAACTTCCAGTTCAAAATTGATGATAACGGCAAAAAAACTTCTGTAGCAATAAATAAATTAGTTTTGAGCGACAAACAAGTAGAAACCAGTATTCATGTCGTTAGTAAAGACTTTGATCAGCGCTGGAACTTAAAGGGATTTGCCGACCCAAGAAATCAAAAAGCAGATATTCGTTTCTTCAATCTGGATACCGGAGCGATTCGCGTTCCTTATCTCGATGAACGATATAACTTAAAAGCAAGTTTTGATTCGATTCGTTTAAACGTAGAAAATATCGATAAAAGCGGGAGTGAATTTCATCTCGACGGCTTTACCTCTATCGTAAATTTAAAAATCAACCATCCAAAAATTGCCAGTAAAGATGTTGTAATCAAAAATGCCCGTTTTGATTACCGTTTTTTATTAGGTGATGATTTTATTTCAATTGACAGCACCTCAACAATGACGCTGAACAAAATAAAACTGCGTCCTTACATCTCTTATAATACAGAAAAAGATACGGTTTATACTTTAAAAGTTGATATTCCGAAGATGAAAGCGCAGGATTTTATTGTTTCGCTTCCTGATGGATTGTTCACGCATTTTCAGGGAATGCAGGCAACCGGAAATTTCGATTACAAACTGGATTTCAAATTCAACAAAAACAAACCTAATACACTTGTTTTTGACAGTAAGCTCAATAAAGAAGATTTACGAATCACAAAATATGGCGAAGCCGATTTAAATAAATTAAATGGCGAGTTTGTTTATCGTGCGATTATTCAAAATGTACTGCAAAGGCCGATTTTGGTTGGAAATGCAAACCCAAATTACACGCCTCTGGATCAGATTTCTCCTTATTTGAGAAAATGCGTTTTAACGACTGAAGATCCTTCTTTCTTCTCTCATCGCGGATTTATAAATGAGGCTTTTAAACAATCGATCCTAAAAAACATTCGAACTAAAAAATTCTCACGCGGCGCAAGTACGATCAGCATGCAGCTGATTAAAAACGTCTTTTTAACCCGCGAAAAAACGCTTTCGCGAAAGCTGGAAGAAATCCTCTTAGTTTATATTTTGGAAAATAACCGAATTGTAAGCAAGGAAAGAATGCTTGAAGTTTATTTCAACATTATCGAATGGGGTCCAAATGTCTACGGAATTGGAGAAGCAAGTCATTTCTACTTCCAAAAAAGTCCATCAGCATTAAATGTAGACGAATGTTTATATTTGGCAACGATTATTCCGAAACCACGAAAATTCATGTATCAGTTTAATGACGAAGGAAACCTGAAAGATTATGCGCTAAAAAACCAAAAGTTTTTAAAGAATTTAATGTTCCGCCGAGGTCTTTTGGTTCCTGAAGATACAATTGGGCAATTACCGGTTTATATTTCGGGAAATGCACGTTCGCTGATTAAAATCAAAGCTCCGGATTCAACTGCAGTTAAAAATGATTCTTTGTCATTTGAAGATGAATTTAATTTGTAGTTTTTTCCACGAAGCCACTAAGCCGCAATTTTTTTTACTAGCCCCTAGCTTCAGCTAGGGAAATAATATCGGGATACAGAAAGGGCTTTAGCCAAACACATTAGTTTGGCTAAAGCCCTTTGATTTTCAATTATATTTACATCCAGCTAAAGCTGGACGCTGCTAATCTTAACCGATTAAATAAAAAAACTTTGCGCCTTAGTGCCTTAGTGGCTAAAATTTAAGGCGCCGGATCTGGAATTATTGCCTGAACATGATTTATTTCTGCTATAATTTCTTTTGAAAGCACAACATCAATAGTGGCAATGTTTTCTTTTAGCTGTTCCATTGTTGTGGCTCCAATAATTGCGCTTGTTAAAAATGGCTGCTGTAATACAAATCCCATTGCCAATTCTGTCAAAGATAATCCGTGTTTTTTAGCGATTTCCTGATACAATTTCGTTGCCTGCGTACATTGTTCGCTATTGTAACGTGTGTATTGTGGAAAAAGCTTAATTCTCGAATTTGGATGTTCTTCTCCAGTTAAAAATTTACCCGTTAAAATTCCAAACGCCAAAGGAGAATACGCGAGCAATCCAACATTTTCATATTTTGAAACTTCGGCAGAACCCACTTCAAAAAGGCGGTTTAATAAATTGTACGGATTTTGAACCGTTTTAATTCTCGGAAGATTATTGTATTTGCTTTCTTCCAAAAGACGCATCATTCCCCAGGCATTTTCGTTGGAAACCCCAATATGTTTAATCTTTCCTTCTTTAATTAAACCGTCAAAAGTTTCCAGAATTTCCCCAAAATGATCTTCCCACGCATCTTCATAACCATTAAACCCCCGCTGCCCAAAATAATTTGTTTTACGCTCCGGCCAGTGCATTTGATATAAATCAACATAATCTGTCTGAAGACGTTTTAAACTATTTTCTAAAGCATATTTTATACTTGCCGGAGAAAAATCAAGTTTTTCACGCATGTATCCAAAATTTGCATTTGGACCTGCAATTTTAGATGCTAAAACCACTTTGTCGCGGTTTCCGGTTTTTTTAAACCAAGTTCCGATAATTTTTTCTGTACTTCCGTAAGTTGCCTCGTTCGCCGGAACTGAATACATCTCGGCTGTATCAAAAAAGTTTACGCCTTGTTCGAGAGCATAATCCATTTGGGCATGGCCTTCAGCTTCTGTATTCTGCTGACCAAAAGTCATTGTTCCAAGATTGATTTTGCTAACTTTTATATCTGTGTTTGGAATTGTAGTGTATTTCATTTTTTTTGAGGTTCTAAGATGCTGAGTTGCTAAGATTCTAAGTTTGCTTTTTAAATTTTTAAGAGTTGCAAAGTTACAAAGGGATTTGTCAAATCTAAATTTGACAAAGGTTAAAATAATTACAAGTTTTTTAAGATCTAACAAACTAAAACCCGAAGTTTATTTTATTAAATAGAAAAAGGCTTCAAAATAAAATTTTGAAGCCTTTTTAAAAATCTTAGCATCTTAGTCCCTTAGAACCTTAGAATCTTTTTAATTAATGCTATTTAACATTTCAGCAATTTCATCTAATCTTGGCGTCAGGATGATTTCGATTCTGCGGTTTTTAGCTTTTCCTTCCGGAGTAGCATTACTTGCTAAAGGAGAAAATTCGCTTCTTCCCGCTGCCGTAAGTTTTTGTTTGTTGATTTTAGGGTTTTCACTTAAAATTGCTACAATTGCAGTTGCTCTTTTAGTGGATAAATCCCAATTGTTTGTAATTGGACCTGAACCAGCGTATGGATCATCATCTGTATGTCCTTCAATAAGAACAGAAAGATCAGGATTGTCTCCCAACACTTTTCCAAGTTCTACAACGGCTTTTCTTCCTTCGGTGCCAACAGCCCAACTTCCAGAATTGAAAAGCAATTTGTTTTCCATAGAAACATATACTTTTCCGTTTTTCTGTTCAACCGTTAAACCTTTACCTTCAAAACCATTTAAGGCTTTCGATAAAGTTTCTTTTAGTTTACGCATTGCTTCTTCTTTAGCCGCAATCATATCTTCAAGCTCTTTTAAACGATTTGCCGTTTTATCTAAACGCGCCTGTTCATCGGCTAGTTTTTTAGATTTTGCTTCTAACTGAGCTAACAAGTCACGGTTTTTAGCCATATTACTTTCTAAAGCATCGTTACTATTTTTTTCTAATGCATTATAAGAATCCTGCAGTACTTTATATTTCTTCTGCTCTGCTGCTAAATCGGCTTTTTGTTTTGCAAGTTCGTCTTTTGCTGCCGATAAATCTTTCGTTAATTTATCACGGTCTAATTCTAACTGATTTTTTGCTTTTTTCAAATCGGCATTTTCGTCAGCGATAGAACGGTTTTCTTTTTTTAGATCTGAATATTTTGTTTCCAGATCATTGTAAATCTTTTTGGATACACAGGAAGTTGCAGACAATGCTAAAACTACCAGTCCGATGGAGGCTTTTTTAATCATTTTACTTTTTGGTTTTTATTTGGGGCATTTCATAATAAATAAAAATTTCAAAATTTAAATACAGCTTTATGTGTTTCATAGTTTTAGCTCCATGTATTTAAATGTTTGAACCACATTCTCTCAACAATAACAATACCAAACTTTACTCAATTTCTACCAAAACCGGACAATGATCTGAGTGTACAGCATCTGGAAGAATTACAGCACGTTTTAAACGATGTTCCATTGCTCTGCTCACCAAGTTATAATCGATACGCCAGCCTTTATTATTTCCTCTTGCACCTGCACGGTAACTCCACCATGAATAATGATGCGGGTCTTTATTAAAATGACGGAAACTATCAATAAAACCAGACTTCATAAAAGCATCTAACCACGCACGTTCCTGTGGCAAAAACCCTGAAACGGTTTTGTTTCGAACTGGATCATGAATGTCAATGGCTTCATGGCAGATATTATAATCTCCGCAGATAACAAGATTTGGAATCGTTAATTTAAGTTCATTAATATAAGTTTGAAAATCATCCATAAACATAAATTTATGATCTAATCTGTCAATATTTGTTCCGGACGGAAGATACAAACTCATTACAGAAACATCATCAAAATCGGCGCGAAGATTACGTCCTTCAAAGTCCATATGATGAATCCCGGTTCCGTAAACCACTTCTCTAGGTTCTATTTTTGATAATATTGCTACGCCGCTATATCCTTTTTTTGTTGCCGGATAATAATATTGATATGGATAGCCTGCGGCCGTTATTGCTTCTACAGGAATTTGATCTTTAGTCGCTTTTATTTCCTGAAGGCATATAACATCTGGGACTGCGTGTTGCAGCCATTCGATAAAACCTTTAGTAATTGCAGCACGAATTCCGTTTACATTATAAGAAATAATTTTCATCTGGGTATTTTTTTTAGGATTCCAAATGTAATAAAAAAGTGGAAAGTTTGTGATTGAACCTACGAAAAGTAGACTTTTTTGTTATCTTTGTTCGCTGCTCTAATAAATTAAAAATAGTACATGGGTTTAGTTACCGCGAAAGAAGTTGCAAAGGCAATAAATGTTGAGAAGTACGGGGTTCTTGGTACTTTTTCAGGCTGGATTCTTATGAAGGTTCTTAAGATCTCTACCCTTAATAAAATTTACGATCATAATAAACATTTAGAGGACGTTGCATTTTTAAATGGAATTTTGGATGAGATGGAAATCAAATTTGAAATCCCGGAAGAAGATTTAAAACGTTTACCTAAAGAAGGTCCGTATATCACTATTTCAAATCATCCGCTTGGAGGAATTGACGGGATTTTGCTATTGAAGCTGATGCTTGAAAGAGAGCCAAATTTCAAAATCATTGCTAATTTCTTATTACACAGAATTGTTCCGCTGAAAAAATATATCATGCCGGTTAATCCTTTTGAAAATCATAAGGATGCAAAATCGAGCGTTGTTGGAATCAAAGAAACACTTCGCCATTTAAGTGACGGAAAACCGCTTGGTATTTTTCCGGCAGGAGAAGTATCGACATATAAAGATGGAAAATTAGTCGTTGATAAACCCTGGGAAGAAGGAGCTTTAAAATTGATCAGAAAAGCAAAAGTTCCGGTAGTACCAATTTATTTCCACGCTAAAAACAGTAAATTATTTTATTGGCTTTCTAAAATTGATGACACTTTGCGTACTGCAAAACTTCCATCAGAACTTCTTACACAAAAAGACCGTGTAATTAAAGTTCGTATTGGAAAACCAATCTCTGTAAATGAGCAAAATGAAATCGAATCGTTTGAAGAATATTCAGAGTTTTTAAGAAAGAAAACCTACATGCTGGCCAATCCTTTTGAAAAAGATACCAAATTGATTGATACGGCAAGTCTAAAAATTCCAAAAGCGCCTAAAAAAATTGTTACGCCGGCCAATGAATCAAAAATGATTGATGAAGTTCAGGCGTTAAGAAACAGTGACTGCAGATTGCTGCAAAGCAAAAATTATGAAGTGTTTTTTGCCAGAGCAAAATCAATTCCGAATATTATACATGAAATAGGACGTTTGCGCGAAATCACTTTTCGTGAAGTGGGTGAAGGAACAAACGAATCTATTGATTTAGACGAATACGACCAGTATTATCACCATATGTTTTTATGGGATGATGAAACCAAAAAAATCGCCGGCGCTTACCGAATGGGGTTAGGTTCTGAAATTTATCCGAAATATGGTATTGAAGGTTTCTATTTAACCGATCTTTTTAGATTTGAACCGGAACTGCATGATATGATGCACAAATCAATCGAAATGGGTCGTGCTTTTATCATTCGTGAATATCAGCAAAAACCAATGCCGTTATTTTTATTATGGAAAGGAATTATTCATACAACTTTACGTCATCCTGAACATAAATATTTACTGGGCGGGGTTAGTATTAGTAATCAGTTTTCAGACTTCTCTAAATCACTTATGATTGAGTTTATGAAATCAAACTACTACGATCCGTATATTGCTCAATATATCCATCCAAAAAAGGCATACAAAGTAAAACTTAAGGACGCGGATAAAGATTTTATCTTTGATGAAGCCGAGTCTGATTTGAATAAATTTGATAAAATTATTGATGAATTAGAACCGGGAAATTTACGCTTACCTGTTTTAATTAAAAAATACATCAAGCAAAACGCGCGTGTAGTCGCTTTTAACGTTGACCCTTTATTTAATAACGCTATTGACGGTTTAATGTACATCAGGATTGCCGATATTCCGGAAAGCACAATGAAACCGGTTATTGAAGAATTTCAAATCGAGCTGGAAAAGAAATTATCTGAAAAAGAAGATTAATAAATCTGACACAATAAAAAAACCCGTTTCAATTGAAACGGGTTTTTTTATTGTATTTAGAAGCTAATAGAATTATTCTTTTCCTATTTCATCGATTTCATCTATTGTTTTTTTTGGATTTTCTCCATATTTATTTGATCCCTTATCTCCTTGTTTACAAAATAAAACATAGGGCCAAATTAGAACCAAAAGTAGAATTAGAACCACAAATAAAAATTTTTCATCGGCATATGCTTCTGACGGAAAAAAAATGATGAATCCACATATCCCTATCAATACACTAAAGAGTATTAAAAACAACCACCCACTTTTGCCTATATCATGAAGACGTCTGACTGATACAGCGAAACCGGGTAGAAAAACCAATAAACTATATATCAGGCTTAAAATTCCAGTCTTTTCCTTTCCAAAAGTTAAACCCGAAACATTGTCTGTAATATCCATAAAGACATATATTATGATGTTGATTAAAGTGAACATCCAAAATTCTTTTCTCCTTGCCCTTCCTTTAAAATTCGCATAGTTCTTAAAAACTACTTCTTTATAAATTTCTACCATAATAATATCTTCTATACTTCCAGCTCTTATGAGCTTGCAGTTACGAGTTCCTGATAAATGCAAGATTAATTACTTCATACATCATTTAAAGTAACTAAAAGACATTATTATATTGAAAGAAGACATTATTAAGAGCAAACAAAAATTATATGAATTAAGACATAAAAAAAATCCCATTCGGTTTGAATGGGAATTTTTTATTTTAAAACCAAGGCTTTCTACCAACCTGATACGTCTGGTAAAAATCTTCGTCTGATTTTGTCAGGTATATAATTCCTTCAACCAAACCAATTATACCGCCAACTCCGCATAGAAGCCCCAGAACAAGATGTATAATTCCTTCTTTAGTATATCCTAAATAAAATTTATGTATCCCGAAAACGCCCACCAAAATGGCAAGAATTCCTGCAACGATCTTTTTATTTTCCGGCTTTGGGCCTCCAAATTCTGATTGTGTATTTTCCATTGTAGTATTATTGAGGTTTAGTATTAATTAATTAATTCATTATCAAAAAAAATCCCATTGTTAGTAACACATGGGATTTTAATATCGTTTTAGAACCAGCCTTTCTTACCTACCTGGTAAGTTTGGTAGAATTCTTCGTCTGACTTAGTAAGGTAAATAATCCCTTCAATAAAACCAATAAGGCTCCCTATTCCGCAAGTTACCAAAGTAATTACGATTTGAATAATTCCTTCCTGAGTATACCCTAAGATGAATTTGTGAATTCCAAATCCTCCTAATAATATACCAAGAACTCCGGCAACAACTTTTTTATTTTCTCCTTTTGGTTCTGATGGTGTATTCCAAGATTCTGGTTTTGTAGTCTCCATTTTTTATATAGTTATTTAAATTAATTACTGTAATTCAACTTTACCTATTTCATTGATTTCTTCAATATTATTTTTTGGATCCGGACCATATTGGTTTGGACCATACTCCCCTTCTGTACATAATAAAATCAAGATCCAGATTCCGCCAACAAAAGGAATAAGAGCAACAAAATAAAACCAGCCACTTTTTCCGATATCATGAAGTCTTCTAACAATTACTCCTAAACTAGGAAGAAGTGTTGCAAATGTATAAAGCGCAAAAAGAGCATACCCTATAATTAATCCTGTAACTGCGTCGCCAAAAAGCCCTCCTAAAATGGCTCCGGCAATTAATAATGCGAAGGAAATTAAAGCATTTGCAAGTGCATAATACCAATATTCACTTCTCCTAGCACGTCCTTTAAAATTTGCATAGTTTTCAAAAACTACTTTTTTGTACCACTCAATCATAATTCAATTAAAATTAATTAGTTAATCCTGCCTTTTTGGATTTTCCGTTCTCCATTATTTTAAAATTTTGTTAAAATCCGGAAACAATATTAAAAAAAAATAATCTTATAAACTAATTATACATGTTACTTTTACAGAAATCCCTTGTTATTAAAACCTATATTTCATTTCTTAAAATGAAGCAGTAATTAAATTTCGATTTCAATAATTTACTTTAAATAAATCTTCTTTATTTTATCAACAATAACCTGAGCCAATCGTTCGTGGCTTTCAAATGTCCATCCTGCAATATGAGGCGTCAGCAGTGCATTTTTTGCTTCAAGCAAATACTGAAATGCTTCGGGAGTATTTTTATCCTGAAAAAGCGTTTCAAAAGATAATTTCTCATATTCCAAAACATCTAAACCGGCACCTAAAACTTTTTTTATTTTCATTGCCGCTACTAAATCGGCTGTAACAATGTTTTTTCCGCGGGAAGTATTAATGATCCAGAATGGTTTTTCAAATGCACTTATAAAAGCATTATTAACCATTTTATCTGTTTCCGGAGTCCACGGAAGATGGAGACTTAAAACATCTGTTTTCTTTTGTAATTCCTCAAGAGAAACCTGTTTAGCATTTTCATCGCCAACATTTTCCAGAATGTCATAACATAAAACTTCGACATCAAAACCACGAAGTTTTTTGGCAAAAGCTTTTCCCATGTTTCCGTAACCAATAATTCCAACCGTTTTTCCGTCTAATTCATGACCTCTGTTGCTTTCACGATTCCATTGTCCGGCTTTTACTTCGGCGTCGGCCTGATTTAAATTATTAAAAAGGGAAAGAATTACGCCAAGCGAATGTTCTGCAACGGCATTTCGGTTTCCTTCCGGGGCAGCAATTAAGTGAATTCCTTTTCCTTCGGCATAATCGCAGTCAATACTTTCTAAACCCGCGCCAACTCTGGCAATAAACTGAAGATTAACAGCTTTATCTAAAAATGTTCTGTCAATTTTAAATCGGCTTCGAATTACAATTCCGTTATAATCCTGAATTTTAGCTTCGATCTCTTCTTTAGAAGATTTAAAATCGGCGTGATTTTCAAAACCGGCTTCTTCTAACTGATTCCAAAGAACCGGGTGATTGCTGTCGATATGGAGAATTTTTATGCTCATTTTTATAAAATTTTATAAAAACAAAAATACAGCTTATTGCTGATTTGCGACTTTATGATGAAACCTTTTTATTTGGTCAGATTTTTTTTAACTTTGAAAAACAAGCCTCAAAAAATTTCTTCTTTTCTATTTATCTCAATCTTTTATAATGAAATTAACCAAGACTTTTAAAGCCTTTTTTGAAAATGAAAAATCGGGAGGATTGCTCTTACTGTTTGTCACAGTGATTTCTTTGTATGCGGCAAACTCATCCTTTTCTCCGGAATATATCGCTTTTTGGGAAAAAGATCTGGGCGGACATTCGATCACACATTGGATCAATGATGGACTAATGACGATTTTCTTTTTATTAATTGGGTTGGAACTGGAACGTGAAATTTATCATGGCGAACTTTCAAATATTAAAAATGCTTCGCTTCCTATTATGGCTGCCTTTGGAGGAATGTTGGTTCCGGCCGCAGCATTTCTGGCTTTAAATTTCAAAACGGAGACTCAAAACGGTGCCGGAATTCCCATGGCAACAGATATTGCTTTTGCAATTGGAATTCTTTCTCTTTTAGGCAATAAAGTTCCCGCTTCTTTAAAAGTTTTTTTAACCGCACTTGCCGTAATCGATGATTTGGGTGCTATAATTGTCATTGCAATTTTTTATACCACAACTATTTCATTTCTAAATCTTGCAATTGCTTTGGGAATCTGGATCCTTCTTTTTATTTTAAACCGAATGAAAATCCATAATCTTATCCCATATTTAATTGGAGGCGTAATAATGTGGTATTTTATGCTCAATTCCGGTATTCATGCTACAATTACAGGAGTAATACTGGCATTTGTAATTCCGTTTGGTGACGGCAGTGAAAAAACTTCCTCTTACAGGTTACAGCATTTTTTGCATAAACCTGTGGCATTTGTAATTTTACCCTTATTTGCCATTGCAAACACTTGTATTGCAATCGATTCAAATTGGCACGTCGGATTAAATCACCCCAATACATTTGGAATTATTTTAGGTTTAGTAATTGGAAAACCTTTAGGAATTATTCTTTTTTCGTCTATAGGAGTAAGTGCCGGTTTGTGTGCTCTGCCTAAAAATTTAAAATGGGCACATATTTTAGGAGCCGGAATGCTGGGCGGAATCGGATTTACAATGTCTATTTTTATTACTCTTTTAGCTTTCAAGGATCCGGAAATAATTCTTTATTCTAAAATATCCATTTTAATAGCTTCTCTGCTTTCTGGCGTTTTGGGATTTGCTTATTTGAAGTTTATTTTAGGTAAGAACAAATAATTGTACATGTTTTAAAGATTTAATAACTCAAATCAAAAAATGAAAAAATACTATTGTCTTTTCCTTTCCCTTATTTTATTGTTGTCTTGTAACGATAAAAAGCCTGTTGCTGCACGAAAAACGAATATTTCTAAAGACACGATAGCTTTAGAAACAAATCAGAATAAAGATGAAATTGAAGGGATTTATACTTCAGAAGAATGTGACATTTATCTAAAAATTACAAAAGATAAAAATGGATATGTTTATTTTTTAAAGACAAATGCGAGAAAAGTAAAGGGCAAAGCTGCTTTTTCAACACAAGAATCGGGAGAAAAGTATCTTACTTTAGAAGGAATTAAATGGGATGATTATGAAGGAGACATAAGTAATGAAGAAGAAAATGATTCTATATCTGAGCCAAAAACGCCAGCCGAAGAAATTGAAATACCGATTGGTATTGACGCCAATTATCTTAAAGATACCTTGACAATCCAAAATTATGGCAACTCGATGAACTCCTATACTAAACTTTCAGAATGTGGGTTGAAGTATATTTTATTGATAAAGAAATAAAAAATTTAAATTTCAAATTCCAATTTAAACTCTAAAACTTATTATTATGATCGCAAGAATATGGCATGGAAAAACAAAGGTTGAAGACTATGAAGCTTACACAGAATTCACTATAAATACTGCAATTCCGGATTATTCGAAAACAACTGGTTTTGTAAAATTATCTTTTTTGAGAAATATCAAAAATAATGAGGCACATTTTACGCTGATTACTTATTGGGAAAATCTCGAAGTCATTAAGAATTTTGCAGGCGAAGATTTTGAAAAAGCAAAATATTATCCCGAAGATGATGCCTTTTTATTAGAGTTTGAAGAAAAGGTAGAGCATTTTGAGGTTTTTGCTTAGATCATTTGATCATCCTGAGCGAAGCTGAAGGATTTTGATAGTCATGAAGGTCTTCGACTTCGCTCAGACTGACACAACTACAAATCTTGAAATAAAAAAATTCCAAACCCAACAAAAATTGGAATTTGGAATTTTCATATTGGAATTTTTTAAAACCTAACCTTTAATTTGTTTTAAAGAAGTTTTGATTCCTTTTATCAAAGATGAACTGAAACCATTGTGTTCCATTTCATTTAAACCAACAATTGTACAGCCTTGAGGCGTTGTTACACGGTCAATTAATTGTTCCGGGTGAACTCGCTCTTCCAAAAGCATTTTTGCGGCTCCTTTTACGGTTTGTGCAGCAATTGCAAGAGCAGTGTTAGAATCGAATCCAATTTCAATTCCTGCCTGCATAGAAGCCCGAATATAACGTAAAGCATACGCAGTACCGCAAGCACCCAAAACAGTCGCTGCATCCATCAATTTTTCGTCGATTACAGGAGCAGTTCCCAAGTCCTGAAATAAATCAACAATTGGCAAAGCTTTTTCTCTGTCTTTTTCGGGAAAAGAAATACAAGTTGCCGACTCCCCAAACTGTGCTGCAATATTTGGCATAATGCGAACAACAGGATATTCATTTTTAGTTTTTGACTGAAGCATCTCCAAAGACAATCCGCTTACGGCAGAAGCAATGGTTTTATTTTCGATTACAGGTAGAATTTCGTTCAAAACAGTATCAACCTGATACGGTTTAATTGTTAAAATTACAACATCCGCTTCCTGAATATTGTGTTTATTATCATTAGAAACCGTAATTCCGTATTCTGTTAAATATTGAATACTGGCAGTATTTCTTCTGGTTACGATTACCTGATTGTTTTTAGAAAATTTTGCAATTCCCAAGGCAATAGAAACTCCAAGGTTTCCTCCTCCTATAATGTGTACTTTCATCCTGCTTGGTTTTAATTTATTTTTGGCTGTTAACAGCAGATTTTTCGGCGTGTAAATTACGCAGATTTTACAGATTTTAAATCACTGTAAGAGGTCAATTTGTGGCAAAAATTTAAAATCCAAGAATCAATTTAGCTACTCCAAAATAAAGCATGATTCCAAATACATCATTGGTTGTGGTAATAAACGGCCCCGTTGCAATAGCAGGATCGATTTTATTTTTATGAAGAAACAGCGGGACCAAAGTTCCTAAAGTTGCGGCAAACATAATTACGACAATCATAGAAATTGAAATAGCCATCCCTACTAAATATTGCTGATACATTAAAGAATGGTAGCCAAGCAGAAGCAATGAGATAATACTTCCTGAAATCATAGAAACGGTAATCTCTTTGCTAAAATAACTCTTGCTAAATTCTTTTAAAGTTCCGTTTGCCAAACCCTGCACAACAATTGCAGATGCCTGAACACCAATATTTCCGGCTGTAGCCGAAAGCAAAGGCACGAAGATAATCAGGGTTGAATATTTTTGAAAAGCAGTTTCATTGTCTTTCAAAACAAAAGAAGCTACAATCTCAATCACCATTCCTATTAAAAGCCAAGGCAAACGAGCTTTTGTTAACTCCAGAACGCTGTCATTTGTTTCAATATCCTGAGTAATACCGGCTGCTAACTGGTAATCTTTATCGGCTTCTTCTTTGATTACGTCTACGATATCATCAATTGTAATTCTTCCAACCAAACGTCCTAATTCATCTACAACCGGAATTGCCTCCAAATCGTACTTCTGCATGATACGGGCAACCTCAACATCTTCAGTATCAACGTTTACAAAATTTAGTTTTCTAATGTAAACTTCCCCAATTTGAGTTTTGGTAGAAGAAGTCAGTAAATCCTTTAAAGACAAACGTCCTTTTAGTCGGTTTTCATCATCAACAACATAAATAGAATGTACTCTTGAAACGTTTTCTGCCTGAATCCGCATTTCTTTTACGCAGGTCAGAACATTCCAGTTTTCGTTAACTTTTACAAGCTCTTTTCCCATCAAACCACCCGCCGTGTTTTCGTCGTAGCGTAATAATTCGACAATATCTTTTGCGTGTTCAACATCGACTAACTCCGAGATAACTTCTGCTTTAATTTCCTGCGAAAGTTCGGCGATAATATCTGCAGCATCGTTTGTTTCAAGTTCGTCAAGCTCTTCTGCAATTTCTTTTGGTGAAAGTCGGCTTAAGATATTTTCGCGCAGATCTTCTTCTAATTCAAGAAGGATTTCGGCGGTTTTATCACTATCTAAAACTTTAAAGATATAGGTTGCTTCATCAAAATCCAGTTCATCCAGGATTTCGGCAATATCAGCGTGGTGAAGGTCGTTAAGTAAAACTTCAAGTTCATTGTCGTTTTTCTTAACGATTAACTCCTCTAATTGGTGGATAAATTCTTTGCTAACTTTGAACTCCATCGGCTTCTATTTTTTGAGTCAAAACAATAAATTCGTCAACGCTTAACTGTTCCGGACGTTTATCAAAGATAGTGTCTTCTCGCAGTTTATCTGATAAATTTAATGTTTTCAAACTGTTACGTAATGTTTTTCGTCTTTGTTGAAAAGCCGTTTTTACAACCGTAAAAAATAACTTTTCGCCACACGGAAGGCTATAGTCTTCCTTTCGGGTCATTTTCATCACACCCGACTTGACCTTGGGCGGAGGAATAAAAACATTTTCGCTTACAGTAAACAAATACTCAGTATCATAGAAAGCCTGTGCCAGTACAGACAGGATTCCGTAGGTTTTTGATCCTTTTTTCTCGCAGATGCGTTCTGCAACTTCCTTTTGAAACATTCCAGAAAATTCAGGAATCTGATCTCTGAATTCTAATGTCCTAAAAACAATCTGGGACGAAATATTATAAGGAAAGTTGCCAATTATAGCAAACTGCTTGTTTTCGTAAATCTTATTTATATTGTATTTCAGGAAGTCTTCTGAAATAATTTTATCTTTTAATTTTGGATAATTTGCATCCAGATACGCAACAGATTCTGTATCGATCTCGATTACTCTTGTAGTAACAGGCTTATCAAGTAAATATTTAGTAAGCACACCCATCCCCGGTCCTATTTCTAAAACCTCATTATATCCCTTTAAGCTCAAAGTATCGGCAATGGCTTTTGCGATGCTTTCGTCTTTAAGAAAGTGCTGTCCTAAATGTTTTTTGGCTTTTACTTTTTCCATTTTCTTTTCTTGTTTTGCCGCGAGGGCGCAAAAGTATTCTTTTTAGCACAAAGGCACTAAGAAGCAAAGCATTATTTTTATATTTTCTTGCCACAAAGGCGCAAAGGCACAAAGTTTTTTTTTTCCTGTCAATTTGCAACTGAATTGCGACTGCGACTGAAAATTAAAAATTAATGTTCTGAAATAACTTCAAGCTCTGTTCTGAAAGAAAGCATTTTATCTGCAAATAATTCAAGTGCTTCTTTATCAAAATGCGGCTGGTCTTCGATATAATATTTCTCCAGTGTTTCTTTACTGTCTGTTGTATACTGAACAGAATAGGTAATTCCGCCCATTTCTTCTTCAACCAGTACTTTTACTATTCGTGCTGAAGAAAATTTCTCTGTTGCCAGAATTTCCGGAATATGTTTTTCCTGCATCCATTTCAACCATTGGTCATGAACGCTTTCGTGTATATTGGTAGTAATGTTGAAAATAATCATTTTTTTATTGTTTAATCGGTTAATCGTTGATTTGTTTAATCGGTTAAACGGTTAAACAAATCAACGATTAAACCTAATTACAAGTTCTTGTCTCCTCTCAATTCGCGGTATTTTTTTCTGGCATCAACAAAGTAAATACTGTCCTGATGGTTAAAAATTACCTTTTCATACAAAGGTTTGGCTTTTTCTGTATCTTTTAATTCATCGTTGTAAATTTCTGCTGAGAAAAACAGTGCTTCATCTACATAAATTCCGTCGCTGTGATTGTCAATTATCTGCTGATATTGTGTTAAAGCCAAAGGATAATCTTTTTGACTTTCATATATTTTACCTAAACGCAGCAGTGTTACTGCTTCAATTTCCTGTCCTTTAAAATTCTTTAAAACACTCTGAAACTGTGCAATTGCTTCTGGTTTTTTATTCTGATAAAGCAAAAAATCGCCTTTTGCAAATTGCTTTAAAGCTGTTTGTGTCGAATCGGCGGCTGTGTTGTCATTTATCAGTAAGAAATATTCAAGAGCGTCGTTGGCAATTAATTGTGTGTTTGCCGATTTCAATTCTTTAAATTGTTTTAAAGCCCATTCAAAATCGGTTTTAAAATAACTTGTTTTTGCCGCTTTTAAACTGGCTTCATGCGACATTACGTCATTCTTAAGATCCAGCTGAATCTGCGAATAATAAATAAGCGCCTGATTGAATTTTTCTTCCAACAATAAAATATCTGCCAGCTCCATTTTTGCATCGGCCTGCTGGTAAGCATTCAAATTTAATGAAAGAGCTCTTTTTACTACTTCCTTGGCTTCTTCTGTCTTTTTTAAATTAAAAGCCATAAAGTGAGCCTGAATTAACTGCAAAGATAAGGTAAAAGGATTTATTTCATAAGTAACCAGTAATTGCTGCAGTTCTGCAGTAATAGCCGGATAATCTTTTTCCTGTGCTTTATCAATTTTAATCTGCATTAAACTCGCATTGGTTTTAATAAGCAAATCGACATCTTTTGTATTTTGAAGAATAAAATTCAAAATTTCCGAAGCTGTTTCCGTATCATCCTCATTTAATGCAAACTGACTTAAATTCACAATACTGATTAAAGATTCCGGTTCGCGTTTATAAATTGCTTTTTCCTGAATAAATGCTTTTCCAAATTCTTTCTGCTGAACATAAAACCAGCTTAAATAATGGTTCCAGAAAACATCCTGATCTTTTTGTGTCCTTAAAATCAATGCTTTTCGCATTGCATCTTTAAAAGCAGTATTATCTGTTTCACCGTTCATGAATCGCGACAACTGCGTTTGAATTAAATTGGCATTCTGCTGGTTGTTGTATGATTCTGTCAGTAAAAGGTCAATCATTAAATCTGTTTTGCCGAGCTGCCCATACAACATTCCAATCTGAAAATTGAAATTGAAATTCGGCTGCACCTGCATAGCCATTTGGTACGCTTTTAAAGCATATTCTAATAATACCTTTTTTTCAAAAGCATTTCCAACTCCGTAAACATCATTGGGATTGGTTTTTATTTTTTCGATTGCCTGGTCGTAGTAATTTCTTGCTTTAGATTCGTTTTTCTGCAATTGGTAATTATACCCCAATTCTACCAGAAACACACCTTGTTTATAAGCGTTGTAACGGCTTAATATTGTTTTTTCTGCAATATCAAACTGCTGCAGCTGCTGATAACAGTCTATTGTTCGTAAAAAATACTGGGTGTTAGAAGGAGAACTTCTTAAAAGGTCTTCGTAAATGATTTTGGCTTTTTCAAAATCGCCTTTATCGTAGTAATTGTTCGCTAATTGTTCGTTTTGCGAAAATGCAAGACCAGACCACAACAAAACGATATAGATAAAGATGTTTTTCATATTTCAGTTTTTTAATGTGGCATTTTAAGTCCCAGTAATCAGTCACAGTTTACAGTCTCGGTAATCGGTTCAATTAAACTGAAAACTGAAACTGCGAATGTAAACTATATACTAAAATTAGTCAATTATATCAAATCCGCAGTAAGGACGTAAAACTTCCGGGATTACGATTCCTTCCGGCGTTTGGTAATTTTCTAAAATTCCGGCTAAAACTCTAGGCAGTGCTAATGAACTTCCGTTTAAGGTATGTGCCAATTGGTTTTTTCCGTCTTTGTCTTTAAAACGTAATTTCAAA
Organism: Flavobacterium sp. Root901; assembly: GCF_001429765.1. Taxonomy (GTDB): domain Bacteria; phylum Bacteroidota; class Bacteroidia; order Flavobacteriales; family Flavobacteriaceae; genus Flavobacterium. Next base: position 902,663 of record NZ_LMJB01000005.1, on the reverse strand, counting down.
CGGTTTGCCTGAAAAGTTTCAAAGTTAGAAACAGAACTAATTTCTAACCATCGGTCCTGTGCTGTAGAAAAAACTTCAAAATCATAAGTCAAAGCAGAAGTAAAACCCATATCGCCGCCGCAAAGACGTAAAACCCTGTATGGTAATTTTAATTCCTGAAGAATGTTTTTAACATGTTCTACCATTCCGTCAAGCGCTGCATATGAATTATCCGGATGCTCGATACGCACAATTTCTACTTTATCAAACTGGTGCAGACGGTTTAATCCGCGAACGTGTGCCCCGTAAGAACCCGCTTCACGACGGAAACATGGCGTGTAAGCTGTTTGTAAAACAGGCAGTTCGCTTTCGTTTAAAATAACATCGCGAAATAAATTCGTAACCGGAACCTCAGCCGTTGGAATTAAATATAAATCATCAACTCCGGCGTGGTACATCTGCCCTTCTTTATCCGGCAATTGTCCTGTTCCATATCCTGAAGCTTCATTTACCAAATGCGGAACCTGAACTTCATTATATCCTGCAGCGGTATTTTTATCTAAAAAATAATTAATTAAAGCGCGCTGTAATTTTGCTCCTTTTCCTTTGTAAACAGGAAAACCGGCACCTGTAATTTTTACACCCAGTTCAAAATCGATAATATCGTATTTCTTCACCAGTTCCCAGTGCGGTTGTGCGCCTTCGTGCAAAACCGGAATGTCGCCTTCCTGAAAAACATTCAAATTATCGTCCGGAGTTTTTCCTTCCGGAACAATATCTGCCGGAAGATTGGGCAATGTGTATAATTTATTTGTTAATTCAACAGCCAAAGCTTCTGCTTTTTCGCCAAGTTCTTTACTTTTTTCTTTTAATGTCGCGGTTTTTTCTTTTAAGATCGCCGCTTTAGCTTTCTCTCCCGCTTTCATTAATTCGCCAATATCTTTGGATAATTTATTAGATTCAGACAAAGTGTTGTCAAGCTCCACTTGTGCAGCACGACGATTTTCATCTAATTTCACCACCTCTTCAACAACGCTTTTAGCATCGATATTTCGTTTTGCTAAAGCCTTGATTACTTTCTCCTGATTTTCTCTAATAAATGCGATTTGTAACATAGCTTGTTTTTTATAACTATTGTATTTTTTAATAACGGAAGCAAATTTAAGGAAATGTTTGCTAAGATTATGTACAAAGTTTAGTCTAAAGTAATTTAGAAGATTTTGCAGACGTAAGTGAAGCTGCGTAAGAATACTCAGGACATTTTTGAATTAAAATGAAATCCGTATAAAACGCTATTCCTTTATAATTCTAAAAGTTGCTGCAGCTTCGCCTGCTGTAGTTTTTAAAATATAAAATCCGGATTCTAACCCAATAATGTTTATCGTTCCGTCGCTGGTTTTTCCTTTTAAAACTGATTTTGATTCGAAATTAAAAAACTCAAAATCGAAGTTTTTAGAACTAAAATTCTCTACAGAAATAGTCGTTTGTGCGGGATTGGGAGATACAAAAGCTTCTTTTTTGATAATTTTTTCCAACGGCTGTTTACTGCAGGCAGTTTCTAAAAGAAGATCGAGATCATTTTCATTGTAGATTAAAGTATAATTAAGCTCTTTTGCTTTTTCAAATAATTCGCAGGCTTCGTTATACTTTTTCTGATCGAGATAAATTATTCCGAGATTTTTCATCGCATAAGAATTGTTTTTATCAGACTCCAATGCAGTTTCCAAATCGGCAAGTCCTTTTTTAGATTCTCCAAGTTTATGATAAAGTAAACCACGAATTGTATATAAATCCCTTCCGCCGTAAAGTGGCCTTTTTTCTAAATTGACTTTATCGTATTTAAAAGCTTTTTCAATATTTTCAAATGCTTTCTCGTATTCACTTGTGGAAGTCAATAATCTGGAAAGCGCCCAGTATACCTGAGATTGGTCTGGTTTCTCTATGGCAGTTTTTTCTAAATAATAACGCGCCAAATCATTTGCTTTTCTTTTTTGCAACAATGTTGCAAAATTATATAAAATGCGAAAATCATTGGGCGCGTTCTTAATAGCTTTATAATAATAGTTAAAGGCAAAACTTTCCATTTCCATCGAAGCATAAACACTTGCCATACGGTCATAAAGTTTGCTTCTAAAAACAGCCGTTTGTTTTTGAACCGAATCTGATAAAACTAAATTCTTGTTTTTTGGATCCTTATCAATGGCAAATTCGACTTTTTTTAAGTCTTCAATTGCCAGGGTATTATTGCCAAGACTTACACCCAAAACGCCGCGATTGTACAAATCGTTAATGCTTGTGGGATTAAAATTTGTTTTGGCATTAATATCCGTCAGCATTTTTAATGCTTTTTTAACCGATTCTTCACGATCTTTATTAAACGGAAGTTTATGATCTGTCCGTCCTGTCATTATTCCATGCACAAAATTCCAGGTCACCAGTTTTTCACCTTGATAATTGTACTGAAAACCATTACCGTCTTTGAGTCCGTCTTTATCAAAATAGAAAACTTCGTTTAGTTTTCCGCTTGGATAATACGTTTTTGAACTGTCCGGTTTTTTATCTGCGCTGTACCAAATTGCAGCCGAAACTATTTTATTATCATAGAAATACCGCGTAACATTACCTGTTACTTCTTTTTGTTTTTCCTGTGAAAGCAGAAAAAAAGGCCAAATCAGTAAAACAAAAAGGATTTTTTTAAACATTTTCTTTAGTTTCGATTGAATGCGAAATTACAAAAATCGGTTGCGATCATCTTTTTTGAATAAATATCTTTTTCCATCAAACTGCAATTTTTGAAATTCTTTCTTGACTTTCAAATCGTTCTTTTTCTGAATATCATTTTCCAAATCTTCTTCGGCGGCATCTTCATAAGTAAAGATTTTCGATACCAGAACATCATATAAACCATTTGTCTGAGAATCTGAAAGGCTTATTCCGGTTTCTAATGTTTCTATTTGATACGTTCCGGCTCCGTTTGAATCTCCATTTGTTAAACGTATCGGATATTCATATAAAACTTTCTTCATCTCTTTGCCGTCAAAAGTCAGGAGTGTAAATTTATCTTCAGAATACATTACCACTCTGCTGTTGGAATAAACTTCGGTACTTAAAGCAATTGCCGGAGTGTTTTCGTTTAAATGTATTAAATCTTTTAAGATATAGGTTTTGGCGGCGCGCAAACCTTCATTTTCGTAATAACCCAGATGCTGGTCTGTTTCTTCGGCCAGGATTTTTCCATCTGCATTATTTACAAAAACATATTTTCGTTCATAATAATTACCTAAATCTTCTTCGCTTGATTTTGATTGAGCATTTTTGTCAATAATACAAATAACGAAAAAAGTAACTTCGTCGTTATAACGAATCGAACTTACATCTTCGATTTTAATCCTTGAATATTTAATATTCAGATTTTCGACCGTTTTTTTGAGCAGGCTCAAATTGAGTTCTTCAGAAGGAACAATGTCTTCACTTTTTTTAAAAATCAACTGTTCGACTGATTTTGGGCTTTCAGACTGGACGGCTAACGATGGGGCGTTTTCGTCAATGATCTGTTTTTCATTTTTTCCGCAGGAATACAGAAATAGAAAAATGCCACTGAGAATTAAGTAGGTTTTAATTTTCATTGGTTCTTGATTTTAAAATTAGGGGCTATCAAATATAAAATATTCTTACTTAGCTTTTTAAATAAAATCAAAAATTTAATAAAATTGATAAATTATTTGTATTCTACTAATAATTCTCTTAATTCATTGTTTTTTAAAAACACTGCAAATCTTCCGGCCAAAAGTAAAATATCTCTTTCCTCCGGCCTGATTCGTAATTTTGTTTCAATGTGCGATGCATATTCATACATTAATAAAACTTCTCCGGCTGTTAGTTCTGCAAATTTATCTTTTTGAAGTGTTGCCGCGATTATCTCTCCGTCTTTGTCTTTTCTGAATACGCTTTCGCCGAATTTATTTTCGATATCTGTTTTAAAATCGGTATATAATTTCAGCCAGCCTGCGGCATCGTCGTTTGTGTTTTTTAGTTCATTTACCAAACCTTCATACTTTTCGTCTTTTTCCATTTTTTGCAAATGGCTTCGAATTGTAGTAAAACCAATAATCTGATAATTTTTTATGGGAATTTTATAGCGCTCAAATGTGTTTTCGACATCCTTATCAAAAGTCATATACCGCGTTTGAACGGTATAAAGTGAAGCCGTTTCGAACAACGAAAGAAGCCCGATTTTTGCATCATTAATATAAGGTGCTTTTTTTCCCTGTCCGAGGCAGTCTATAAAAAGTGCTTTTTTGTTTTTATCATCTACTTTAGTATCAGAATGAAGCAGTTCGACCAGCGTTTTGTAACCTGTATTATCTGAAGCGCCGCCGTCAATTATACACAATATTTTATCCTGATTTTTTATTCCGAATTTCACCTTTGGAAGAACGCCCGGAAAGGCAGAACTTGCCGTTATGCCATAAGTAACCGGAAAATTGTAACCGTCATTTATTTTGTTTTCATTCAGGGGAATATCCGCTTTATTGGGCGCAAGCGATTCGTCTATAGATAATCCTTTGATGATATGGGGCATAAACGGAATTCGTTCTCCATTATTAAAAGCAGTTCCATTGGCTACAAACATAGGAAGTGAAGGTTCTATTTTGCTTTCTTTGGCAACAAAAAAATCAGACAAAAGCATTTGGGTTTTAAACTTATCTTTATTATCCGGATTTGTCTGGTCATATTGCAGAATGTCGGCATCGATTCGTTGTGTCATCGATATTTTATCGCCTTTCTCGTTTCGTTTGTTGTTTAAAAGAGATAAAATATTGGCCGATTTGTCTACATAATCTTTGTAGGCGTCGGCTTTTGAAAAGTAAAATTCGTTGAAAGAGCAATTTTCGTCATGCAGTTTATTTTTCAAAAGCGTTAAATAATATCCCGCCGAAAAACAGCCGCCCGAAACGGTTGAGTAATAATCGATTTCACTTAAGAAATTGCGTTCCATATTGTTTTCGCTGATTTCTTCAAGTCCGAGAAGCACTCCCATGCTAAAGAATTGAGCCCGGGAACCGCCGCCGGAAATCCCGATTCCGAGTGCAATATTTGGATTCTGAAATTTTTTATCTCTTTCCTGAACGGATTTATAATCGGTTAAAGAAACTGCAGGAATCGAATTGTAATTGATCTCCGAATAAAGGTTTATTTTATTTTGAGAAATTGCTGTCTGAGCAAGAAGAACCAGCAAAATTGGACAGCATTTATATCTCATTTGGACTTTTTAAATAGATAAATTACTCAAAGCGAAGTTAGTAAAGATATTCTAAAAGCTTTGTGAAGAATTATAAAAGATTATTTTAAAAGAAGGTTCACAAAATCTAAAAAACCTACGCTCTTTTAATTTCGTGCCCAACAAATTCTTCCAGAACTGCAAACATTTCATCAACAGAAAGTACTTGAAAATCCGGATGGTTTTTTAAGAAATTGGCATTTAGTTCAACCAGATTTTCTTGCAGTTCAAAAAAAGTGTCGTTATTTAATGAATCGCGAATTGGGTTTACGCCTTCTAATTTCCCTTTTAAGAATTTACCCAATTTAATATTGCTCATTATTCGGACTTTTTTGCTTTGTTCCTGAAACAATTCCAAATGTTTTTCGGCGCCAATTAAAGCGAGTCCTTCTTCGATAAGTTCATTTAGTTCTTTGTTCCAGCCTGAGTTGTAAACAAACTGCGAAAAATTTCCTTCGGCATATTGAGAATAGTAATAATCGAGATAATAACTCGTCAATGCATCTTCATGAATAAATTCATCATCTACACCTTCTTCGCGCATTAAATTAATTACTGAAATGTTAGAGTGAATGACATCTTGCGGATTTTCACTTTTCATCGCTGTTTCAGAAACTATTATTCTACCGAATTCTTCCATTTTGGTTTTATTTTGAGATTGATCTTGCAAAGTTGAGGGAAAATATTGAGAAGTACGAAAATGTTTTTAGAAAAATTGCTGTTTAGAAAACCCGTGTAAATACCTGGAAATTAATTTTATTTTATTCATATAATTGTTTATCAAACAAATAGTCATTATAACCCAAAAAGCTATTATTGAAAATTCAAATAGTATGAAGAATAATTTTTGTATATTTTATTTAAAATAAACCAACAAACAAATGAACCTCCCAAAAAACCTAACCCTATTTTTCCTTTTAGGAATATTCTCCATTCTAGCAGGAATAATTTATGCTATAATCCTGATAACGGGAAATTCTGCGCAGGATGGCTTATTAGGAATTTATATTTTAATGGGCTTGATTCCGGTTTTTATCGTTTTATTAATTGACCGATTATTGGTTCGGAAATTTGGGAATCAAAAAGTCAACAAAGTTCAATTTTACTTTATTTTATTTATTTTACTTTTATGGATTGTTAGAGCGATAGCTAACCTGTAAATTAATTAAATATGACCCCAACTTTCTTCTCAACCCAGCAAAAATTCAGAGAATGGTTAGAAAAGCATTATCAAAAAGAAACCGAACTTTTAGTAGGTTTCTACAAAGTAAAAAGCAAAAAGCCATGTATGACCTGGTCAGAATCTGTCGATCAGGCGCTTTGTTTTGGATGGATTGACGGCATTCGAAAAACGATTGACGACGAAAGTTATACCATTCGGTTCACACCGAGGAAAAAATCGAGTATCTGGAGCGCCATCAACATTAAAAAAGTGGCAGAACTCACCAAAGCCGGCCTCATGAAAGAAGCCGGATTAAAAGCTTTTGAAATTCGCGCCGAAGAAAGATCCGGAATTTATTCGCATGAAAACGAAGCTTATGTTCTTGATCCCGAGCTGGAAAAACAATTCAAAGCCAATAAAACCGCATGGGAATATTTTAGTAATCAGGCGCCATCCTACAGAAAAGTAATAATACATGTAATTATGAGCGCTAAACAAGAAAAAACTAGGGTTGCAAGATTAGAAAAAGCAATAAAATTCAGTGCAGAAGGAAAACGAATGTTGTAAGCATTAAAAAGCCAAATTATATGGAAACGAATTTTTAATTATAAAGTAATAGTAAAATAACTCATGAAAGGTTAATCCTATAATTGAAATACAATAATAAACCGTAATTTTATTCCGTTAAAAAATTTCAGTTATAAAGAAATAAAAGAATGGACGGAAGAACAGCATTAGAATATTACGTTTTAGATGTGTTTTCAAATGAAAGCTACAAAGGAAATCCGCTTTCTGTGGTTTTTACAGACGGTAATTTAAAACTAGATACTTATAAAGATATTTCTAAAGAATTTGGTTATTCTGAAACTTCTTTTGTATATTATTCTACCAGAGATAAAGCCCTGATAGTCCGTTCGTTTACTCCAACCGGAATTGAAATTGACGGCGCAGGCCATAATTTATTGGGTGCAGTCTGCGGTGCCCTGCTAAAAGGAATGCCAATTTTTGAAGAGCAAAATGAAAGTGAACCTTTTGTAATCATGAAACATTCTGCAATTCCGTTAACGGTAAGTTTTGATCCGGTTACTTTTTATCCAGTTGTGCAGATGCATCAAAAATCAGCAGTTATTAAACAGGAAATTCCAACCTATAAAATTGCGGTGGCCCTTGGTTTAAAAATTGAAGATCTGGATGTAAATGCTTTTGTTCCAACAGTAGTTAAAACAGAAGTCGCTCACACGATGGTTCCGATAAAAAACAGTCAATTACTTAACAGCTTTGTTCCGGACAATCAACTCTTAATCGAAATCTCAAAAGAATATAATTTTGAAGGTTTTTATTGTTTCACTATTGCCGAAGAAGGTCAGGAACATATAGTCGAAACGAGATTTTTTAATCCAATAATCGGCATTAATGAAGATCCCGCAACAGGAACAGCGGCAGGACCATTAATTGGATTTCTAACTCAGAAAAAATTCACCAAATCCGAAAAGGAATATAAAATTCTGCAGGGCGTAAGATTAAAACAAGCCTCAATGATTGAAGTGATGAACCGTGAAGAAGATATTTTAGTTGGCGGTTCTTCGATTATTACGATGAAAGGGGAACTTTATATTTAAATAAAAAAAGCTGCATCCAGAAAAATACAGCTTTTTTTATATTCAAAATTAAATCAAAGATTTAGTTTGTTTTCATTGGAGGCAAATCAAACGCAACAGAATCGTGTTCGAAATTATTTCTGTGTCCACCGTCGCAAAATGGTTTGTTTGCAGATAATCCGCATCGGCAAAGTCCAAGTGCAGATCTTCCTTGTAAACCGTAAAGCGCTCCTTCCGGATCCATGATTTCAAAATCACCTTCAATTTTGATTGATCCGTTTTTATTGATGATTAATTTAGTCTTGCTCATAAACTTGTTTTTTTGTTTTTTCGAAAGCAAAGATTGCGAAATAAATCCCGAAGATTTTACTGTGAAGGCTAGTTTAAACTGGTTCTATTTTATGATGTTTTCCCACAAAGACGCTAAGATTTTGAAAAACACTTTCAGATAGATTTATTTAATTACGTCCAGCTTTAGCCAAAAAACATTTAGGCTAAAGCCGATTTCATAAACTTTGTAAATCTCCAGCTAAAGCTGGAGGGAATTAATAATTAAACAAATTGGCTTAATCTGCGTGAAATAAAAACTTAGCGTCTTAACATCTTTGTGGCAAACCTTAAAAAATCTCAGCGAATCTCCGGGTTTTCTTTGTGAATCTCCGCGAAATAGTGAAATCTCAATTCTATTGCTTATTTTTGCACTCAATAAATTTGAAAGATGATACAGAATCCAAAAAGATATACGATTACCGCAGCGCTGCCTTATACCAATGGACCCATTCATATTGGGCATTTGGCAGGGGTTTACGTGCCTGCAGATATCTATTCGAGATATTTAAGATTACAAGGAAAAGACGTTGCATTTATCTGCGGAAGCGATGAACACGGTGTTGCTATTTCCATGAAAGCCAAAAAAGAAGGAATTACCCCGCAGGAAGTTATTGATAAATACGACGGAATTATAAGAAAATCGTTTGCTGATTTCGGAATTTCATTTAACAATTATTCCAGAACTTCGGCAAAAATTCATCACGATACGGCTTCAGAATTCTTTAGGACTTTGTATGATAAAGGCGATTTTATTGAAGAAGTTACAGAACAATTGTACGATGCAAAAGCAAATCAGTTTTTGGCAGATCGTTTTGTTGTGGGAACCTGCCCAAGATGTGGTCATGACGGAGCGTACGGAGATCAGTGCGAAAATTGCGGCTCTACGTTGAATGCTACCGATTTAATCAACCCTAAATCGACCATTACCGGAGAAACTCCAATTTTAAAATCGACAAAACACTGGTTTTTACCTTTAGATCGTTATGATGCTTTTTTACGCGAATGGATTTTAGAAGGCCATAAAAATGACTGGAAGGCTAACGTTTACGGACAAGTTAAATCCTGGATTGATGCCGGATTAGAACCTCGTGCCGTAACGCGTGACCTTGACTGGGGAATTGACGTTCCGGTTGAAGGTGCTGAAGGAAAAAAATTATACGTTTGGTTTGATGCGCCGATTGGCTACATTTCTTCAACAAAAGAATGGGCAGCGCGCGAAGGAAAAGACTGGGAACCATACTGGAAAGATGAAGAAACGAAATTGGTTCACTTTATCGGGAAAGACAATATTGTTTTCCATTGTATCATTTTCCCTGCGATGCTAAAAGCAGAAGGAAGTTATATTTTACCAGACAACGTTCCGGCAAATGAGTTTTTGAATCTGGAAGGAAACAAACTTTCGACTTCTAAAAACTGGGCGGTCTGGTTACACGAATATTTAGAAGATTTTCCAGAGAAACAAGATGTTTTGCGATATGCATTAACATCAAACGCACCGGAAACAAAAGATAACGATTTTACGTGGAAAGATTTCCAATCCAGAAATAACTATGAATTAGCAGATAACCTAGGAAATTTTGTAAATCGTGTTATTGTTCTGACTCAAAAATTCTATAACGGAGTTATTCCACAACCAAATGAATTTACAAAGATTGACGAAAAGATTTTATCAGAATTAAAAGCATATCCGTCAGTGATTGCAAATTCTGTCGAAAGATATAGATTTCGTGAAGCATTAAATGAACTAATGAATTTATCTCGTTTAGGAAATAAATATTTAGCTGAAGAAGAGCCTTGGAAGTTAATAAAAACAGATCAAGAAAGAGTTAAAACACAAATGTATGTATCATTGCAAATTACAGCAGCTTTAAGTGTTTTAGCTGAGCCTTTTTTGCCTTTTACATCAAAAAAAATAAACGCCTTTTTAAAATTAGATTATTCTATTAAATGGAATGACATTGCAGATTTGGAAGAATTAATTGCTCCAAATCACGTAATCGAAACTGAAAAAGTAGATGTTCTTTTTAATAAAATAGACGATTCAGACATACAAAAACAAATAGATAAATTGGAAGCAACTAAAACAGCTAATCTTGCTGAAAGTAAACAACCGGAACCTCAAAAAGAATTAATTCAGTTTGAAGATTTCGCAAAAATGGATATTCGTGTCGGAACTATTTTGGAAGCTGAAAAAATGCCAAAAGCAAACAAGCTTTTAGTTTTAAAAGTTGATACAGGAATTGACGTTCGTACAATTGTTTCGGGAATTGCAGAAAGCTTTTCTCCGGAAGAAATCATCGGAAAGCGAGTTTCTGTTTTAGCAAACTTAGCACCAAGAGCTTTACGCGGCGTTGAAAGTCAGGGAATGATCCTGATGACCACCAATGCAGAAGGTAAATTGGTTTTCATCAATCCGGATGCTGATGCGCCGAATGGTGAAACGGTAAACTAAAAATCCTTTCATAGAATCGAAATATTAAAAACATGAGAAATTCTCATGTTTTTTTGCTTTATATAAGTTTGTTTGAAATTTCGAGACAATTATATTAACCGAATGGGCGAAGATAAAGATCTGAAAGTCAAAATAATAAACTCCATTACAATCGGTAAATGCTTGGCAGAAACTCTCGGATCTTTTTATGATAAGGAAATTAATAAAACCTGCATAAAAATCACGAATCCATAATATCAAACAAAAGCAAGTTTAATCCTCATTTTTAATTCTACTTACACTTATGTTTGACGGCGCACTTTAGTCCTTGATTTGCATGATTAAAAACAAGACATTTGCCAAAAATAAAATATCAATTACTTCGATTTAAAATGTTTAAAAAATTACTCTTTGTTTTACTATTTCTATCCAGTTTATTTTCTTTTTCGCAGGAACTTGTCAATTACACTCCAATCGAATTAAAAAATAATCGTGACGTTTTTCAAATCGTAAACAATGACAAAAAAGAGGTTACGTTGTTTGTGAGCGATAAAATCAAAGTAAAGGCAATTCTGTTAAATGATAAAATGCAGATTATTGATAGTATGTCTGTAAAAAGACCTGACAGGAAAAAATTTGCAGAAATGATCGGATATAATTCAACTAATTCTAATGCAAGACTATTTTGGTCATCTAAAGATCGAAGTCTTATTCTTTCTCAATTTTATGATTTTGAAACAGGAAAAATTACAGCGCAAGAAACGACCTTACTTATAAAAAACGAAAAAGTTTTACAAAACTTTAGCTCAAAGGAAAAGTTTTATATTCTAACAATTGTAACGGAAACTAATACTCTTAAACTTCATGTTTTTGATCAGGACGGTGATCATGAAACAAAAACTATCACTTTAGACAATCCTCGTTTCTACACAAAAGACTACACGAAAACGGATCTTTACGGAATATTTGAAGAAAATCTACTACCATTTGAAACTCCATTTTCATTACAAAACATTGTAACCGAAAACCCAACTTCAATAGCAGATGGTGCAAAAAAGAGGAAATGTTATTTTTCAGACAAACAAATTACAATAACATTCGATTCGAATGTTGATTATACACAAGTGTTAACAATTGATTTGAAAAACTTTACAATTTCTGAAAAGGTAATTAGAAAACCAATTATTGTAACTCAAACACGAAGTGAATTAAATTCCAATTCTTTTTATTTTGATAATAAGTTTTATCAAAATAAAAAGCGCTCCGGATGAATTTTTCTTTACCATAAATGATGAAGATGGAAATTTATTAAAAGAATTTCATGTTACCGCCGACACTCCTATTGATTTTAAAAATTCTGTAATATATCAGGAAGGCGGTGATTTTGGCGGAAAAAGGATTTTAGAAAAGAGTTCGCAATTTATTAGAAAAGTAAACAATTTAAATTCCGGTATTTCATGTTATAATATTGGAGAAAATACATTAATTACACTTGGAAGTGTTTCTGAAATAAAACAAGCCGCTTCTCCAGTATTTATAGGCGGAGTAGCCGGTATAGCTGCATCTGCAATTGCAGGATTTGCAATAGGATATTACAACGCGACATTGGACAGTTTTAATTCGTATTCAAATAGAAAAGTGGTTAAAATAGAATGTTTATTTGATAAAGAGAATAATCACATACAAGGAGAATTACAGCCTTTGGCATTTGATAAAATCAGAACTTTTTTTGACGACAATACGGATGTTTCTTCTCAAACATTGTTTAAATTCGAGTCAGCATATTATTTAGGATATTACGATAACAAAACGAAAGAATATATTATTAGAAAATTCGTTGATTAATACAACAAGCAAAAGCTTTTTTAAGCTCAAATAAAAATAAAATGAAACTCACAAAACCAAGATTAGCTCTAATCTGCGGTATTCTCTGCATTTCCGTTTTTCCAATATTGGTAAAATTGCGTTTAACTCCCGGATTAATTTCGGCTTTTTACCGAATGTTTTTTGCGGTTGTTTTACTTTTACCTTATGTACTTTTAAGCGGAAACTTTAAACTTCCGAGTTTAAAATCTGCACTTTTGGCCATCCTTTGTGGTATTTTGTTTTCGTCAGATGTCGCGGTTTGGAATATCGCCATTCAGGAATCAAGCGCTACTCAGGCTTCGTTGTTGACTAATTTATCACCGCTTTGGGTCGGAATTGGTTCGTTTTTATTTTTAAAATCAAAACCTGCAACAAATTTCTGGATCGGAACTGTAGTAGCACTTTTCGGAATGATCACTTTGGTTGGTTTCAGCTTTTTTATGGAATTGAATTTTGATAAAGCTTTTCTTTTTGCGGTTCTTTCTGGAATTTTATATTCGATTTATCTTCTAGTCAGCAAAAATGTTTTATCGCAAGTTGATGTTTTAACTTTTATGACAATTAGTTTAACCGCTTCAAGCATTTATTTAGGAATTATTTGTTATTGTCTGGATCAGCCTTTCGGCGGATTTTCAAATACCGGTTGGTTTGTGTTGTTGCTTCAAGCTGTAATTTGTCAACTATGTGCTTGGTTATCTATCAGTTATGCGACACAACACATGCGTGCGACAAGGGTTTCACTGAGTTTATTAAGTCAGGCTGTAATTACTTCAATATTAGCTTGGTTGTTTTTAGAAGAACAAATAACTTTACAAATGGTTTTCGGAGGCATTATTTTACTTTTTGGAATCAGAATTACTTTTTATGATAAAACGATTTCATTAAAGAGATTATTTACTGCTAAATAATTTGCTCGCAGATTTGACAGATTGAGCAGATTTAAACTGATTCTTTTATCTAAGCAAACTTTATTTCAGTGAAAATCTTTTTGATCATTTTAATCTGCGGCAAAAAAATCGCGGAAATTAGTGTAATTCGTGGCAAAAAAACCTGAAACCTGAAACAAAACAAACTTGAAACAAAAAACTTATGTTACATAAAAGCAAAATTCCAAACCTAAAAGTAATCGCATTTGATGCCGATGATACATTATTTGTAAACGAACCTTATTTTCAGGAAACTGAGCATAAATTTTGTGCTTTAATGGAAGATTATCTTTCGCATCAGGGCATTTCGCAGGAATTATTTAAAATAGAAATTGCCAATCTGCCTTTGTACGGATACGGAATTAAAGGTTATATCCTTTCGATGATTGAAGCCGCAATGAACATTTCTAACAATACTATTCCGGTTGAAGTTATCGAAAAGATAATTCAGTACGGAAAAGAACTATTGGAAAAGCCAATCGAACTTCTTGACGGAATCGAAGAAACACTGCAGGCTTTGCAGGGAAAATACAAATTGGTTGTTGCCACAAAAGGTGATTTAAAAGATCAGCATAGTAAACTGCACCGTTCTGGTTTAGGACATTATTTTCACCATATCGAAGTAATGTCAGACAAACAGGAAATCGATTATCAAAAATTATTAGGTCGATTAGATATTGAGGCAAATGAATTTTTAATGATTGGAAACTCCTTAAAATCAGATATTCTTCCGGTTTTAGGAATTGGCGGATATGCTGTTCACATTCCGTTTCATACGACCTGGGAGCATGAAAAAATAAATCACAAAGTCGAACATCAACATTTTAGTTCATTCGAAAAGATTACAGAAGTAGTCCATAATTTATTATAATGAAAACACTTTTAGACCTCGAAAACTGGAACAGAAAAGAACATTTTGCTCATTTCAGCAGAATGGAAGAACCCTTTTTTGGCGCAACGGTTGAAATTGACTGTACAAAAGCTTATGAAACCGCCAAAGAATTAAAAGTTTCTTTTTTCATTTTCTATTTACATAAAACCTTAATGGCAGTAAATGCTATAGAAAATTTTAAATACAGAATAGACGAAGGTAAAATATACATTTACGATCGTATTGATGCATCTGCCACTATCGGGCGTGAAGACGGGACTTTTGGATTCTCATTTATGGAATACAATTCAGATTTAGAGATTTTCAACCAAACGGCTTTAGCAGAAATTGAACGCATTCAAAATACAGCCGGGCTTTTTACAAGATCTTTTGAGAAAGACAATCTGATTCACTTTTCCGCTATTCCCTGGCTGAATTTTACGTCGCTTTCGCACGCCAGAAGTTTTACATTTCCGGACAGCTGTCCAAAAATATCCTTTGGAAAGATGGTAAATTCCGAAAACGGAAAACGTACAATTGCTTTATCTGTTCATGTACATCATGGTCTAATGGATGGTTTACATGTTGGGAAATTTGTAGATTTCTTTCAGGAAGAAATGAACAAAAAATAATCCTTATCTTACTTTTTGTCTTATCTTGATACTTTAATGGCTTATAGTGGATAAGTCGGGGAGCATTAAATTCGTTGGTTTGGGAAAAATTTTAAAACTCAAATTACAATGAAAAAATCTGTAATTATTCTGGCATTTGCTTTAGGCTTAACAGCTATGAATGCACAAACAGAAGCGAATTCATCAAACAATTACAATAAGTGGTCGATAGAATTTGCTGGTGGTGTTAACAAGCCTCAAAAACCATTCTCTGAAGGTTATTTTACAAGTACGCCAAGTCCTTGGGTTGGAGATCTTGGAGTTCGTTACATGTTCAATAACAAATTTGGTTTAAAAGCTGATTTTGGTTATAACAGTTTTACTGATAAAAGCAACTCTTTAAATTTTGATTCAAAATATTACAGAGTAGACTTACAGGCTGTTGCTAATTTAGGTCGTATCATGAATTTTGAAACATGGACTAATACAATTGGTTTATTAGGACATGCAGGTTTTGGTTATGCTCAGCTAAGAAACGACAGCTACAGAGGAGCTGATGAAATGGGTAACTTTATTGCTGGTGTAACTGGTCAGATAAGATTATCAAACAGAATTGCTTTAACCGGAGATTTCTCTACCATCTTTAATGCATCTCAGGATCATTCTTTTGATGGTGCTTACCTTCCGGAAAACAGAGGGTATTCAGGATTAATTTTCAACGGTACAGTTGGATTAAACATTTACTTGGGCAAAAATGCTAAGCATGCAGACTGGACAGTAATCTCTCAGGATGTTGACCTTACAGCGTATGACAACAAAATTGCTGATCTTGAAAATCAAATCAAGAACATTCCGCAAAAACAGGTTATCGTAGAAAAACCTATTCAAAACAATGTTGCTAATGACAAAGATGTTGTTAAAGATTTGATTAATGACAAGTATTATAGTGTTTACTTCGATTTCAACAAAGCAACTCCAATCGAAAATTCAACAGCTGCAATTGATGTTGTATTAACGTATTTAAGAAAAAACCCATCCGCTTCTGTAGATATTATTGGATATGCTGACCAGGTTGGAAAAGCAGAATACAACGAGAAACTATCGAATGCAAGAGCAGAGAATGTTAAAAAGATTCTGACTCAGGCTGGAATTTCTTCTTCAAGATTAAATGTTGTGCCTGCAGGTGCAGATACATCTATCGAAAAGAATTCAGATGAAGCAAGAAGATTAGCAAGAAGAGTTACTTTTAAAATAAAATAATGTTTTAAAAAGTAATGCATAAAGCCCGGAGGAGAAATTCTTCGGGCTTTTTCATTTTTAGAATATTGTAAAAAGTAACAGATTTAATTTGAACTATTAAATCCAAAAGAGATACGGTTTATTTCATTAAATTTGGAATAATATTTGCCCGTAAAAACGTATGAAAAAACTTTTACTCCTTTTGGTTTTACTGTCTAAATCAGTATTGTCAGGTCAAACGGTATTGAATTCATTTCCATTAAACTTGAATAATCCTCTTGAAGAAGGACAAATTTTAAATGTGGAAGATGTAAAAACACATGATATTTATGTTTTTGCTGCAGATAATAAAAACATCAATATTTTAAAATACAATAAATCGTTTTTTCTAACCAATCAATTTACTGATTCGATTAGAAATGCTGAAGACAGATCGTTAATAGGTCACAGTATTGGCGAAGATGGAAATCCTATATTATACTGGAATTCGCAAAACTCCAAAAATATAAGAATCATAAAATACTTCTTAGAAACAAAAACGTCAAGAGCTTTAAATTTTGATTTTCCTGAAAACAATGAATATATCATAAGCACTTTTCAGAAAAATAATATTTTTTATGTTCTGGCAAAAGAAAAAAATCAGCCGCATTTATTACTTTATGAATTTAAAAACGGAAACTGTGAAATAAAAATGTTCGATTTTTCAGACTTTAAATTCCAAACTGAAAAAGGGCAAAATATAGCTTTCAGCGCACTAATTCGGTATTATCCTATTCAAAAAATGGAATTAAATGATTTTAATTCCCTCGACAATGCATCAAACTTAAATAAAATGTATGTTCTGGATGATCATATCATTTTAACAATGGATTACAATGTAAAAAAGACACAGGTTTTTGATTTAAACATGCAAACCCTTGAGGTTACAGAGAAAAACTTTGACCTTCCGGTTTCCCAAAAATCTTCTAAGTCTTCAAATTCATTTTATAACCAAAACAAAATTTTTCAAATTAAAACCAGCAGTGATGAGCTTTTGTTTGACATAAAAGACTTTGATTCGGGAAAAACAATCAAAAGTATTGTGGTATCAAAAAATGACACCATCCGATTTAAAAATTCTCCAATATTCCTTCAGACAAACAATAATAAACCTCAGGAATTAAAGACTACAAGCAAATTTTTAAAACAACTCTCCTATCTAAGTGCCGGGATTTCTGTTTTAGAGAACAAAAAAAACAGCTACATAACATTTGGCGGTTTTGCAGAATATGTTGATTTTGATTATGCATATGGTGCAAATGAAATTTTCAATGAATCTGGTGTTCCTCAGGCCTATACACAAAGTAAAATGGTTTTCTTTGATGCCGTAATGAATGAAAACAATGATTTCATAACCACCAAAAAATCAGAGCCATTAGCAATCGACAATGTTTTTTATTATGTAAGTACCAATAAAAACATATCGCTCCAGAATATCTTAAAACTAAAAGATTATTATATTTTAAGTTACTATGATATAGTGCTAAAACAATTTATAGTACGAAAATTTACCGATGGTTTTATCAGAGAAGACAACGGAAATCCAATTAGGAATAAATCTGTATTTTCAAAACCGGCTTCTTTTGATAAAATAAAATCTTATTAAATTTATTGAGAATTAATCCAAATGTCTTAAGGTTTTCAAGGTTTGAAAAAATGGTTTGAATAATTTTTTTTAATTTTACAAAAAAGACATCATTATGCTATCACAAAATATTGAAACAGCTTTAAACAAGCAAATCCGCATAGAAGCAGAATCTTCGCAAACTTATCTTTCTATGGCTTGCTGGGCTGAAGTACATGGGCTGGAAGGAATCGCTCAATTTATGTACACACAATCAGATGAAGAGCGTGCACACATGCTTAAATTAGTTAAGTATGTTAACGAACGCGGAGGACACGCTCAGGTTACAGATCTTAAAGCGCCAAAAACAACTTATTCTACATTTAAAGAAATGTTTGAAGAGCTTTACAATCACGAACTTTTTGTTTCGAAATCTATCAACGAATTGGTACACATTACTTTTGAAGACAGAGATTATGCAACACATAATTTCTTGCAATGGTATGTTTCTGAACAAATCGAAGAAGAAGCTACAGCTAAATCTATCTTAGATAAAATCAACTTAATTGGGGATGATAAAGGCGGACTTTACCTGTTTGATCGTGATATTCAGCAATTAACAGTTACAAGTTCAATTGCAATTAATCCAAAATAAAAAAGTTAAAGTTTATTTAGAATATATAAAAATAACTTTTTTGATTTATATTTGTCTCTGTTTTTACTATAATACAGAGGAAAATTGAGCAAGAAAGAAAAAGACAAGGACAAAAAAAAGGATAAAAAGAAAAAAAAGAATAAAGATATCCTTGATAAAATTAAGAAGATTGAAAACTGTAAGTCTTCTTGCTGTGAGAAATATAAAAAGAGCGAAAAGAAACGCTGCTCACGATGTCCTATGTTTGATTTATTCAAAAAAACGGCTTAACGATATAGAAAACCCACCAGGAAATCCGGTGGGTTTTTAATTTTAATTACATTCGTATCCTGATTTTTTAAATCTTAATCTAATTATGAAAAACAGCGTTGTTATACCTCAATCCAGTCTCGATTTTTTACTTCAGCTTAAAGAAAACAATAATAAACCGTGGTTTGATGAGCGTAAATCAGAATATTTGGTCGAGTTAAATCATATCCAAAATTTTGCTGATGCCCTTCTTAAAGAACTATCCAAAACAGATGTTCTTGAAACACAATCGGGTAAAAAAAGTGTTTACAGAATTTATCGTGATATTCGTTTTTCTAAAGATAAAACTCCTTTTAAAACTTTCTGGGGAGGAAGTTATACCCGCGCTACTAGTGCAAGACGCGGCGGCTATTATTTTCATATCGAAAAAGG
Source organism: Flavobacterium sp. Root901 (assembly GCF_001429765.1). Lineage (GTDB taxonomy): Bacteria > Bacteroidota > Bacteroidia > Flavobacteriales > Flavobacteriaceae > Flavobacterium. Next base: position 883,430 of record NZ_LMJB01000005.1, on the reverse strand, counting down.
AAACACTTTTCTGGCAGGCGGTTTTTGGGGACCAAATGCTGCCGACTTAAAACGCATTCGAAGTGAGTTTGCACATGATCATGAATCTTTTAGAGCAATACTGAATTCAAAAACCTTTAAAAATACTTTTGGAACCCTGCAGGGCGAACAGCTCAAAACAACTCCAAAAGGGTTTGATCCGGATCACGAAGCCATCGATTTACTTCGTTACAAACAATTTTTAATTATTAAACGTTTTAGCGATGATAAAGTTTTAAGTCCGCTTTTTTTAGAACAGGCTTTAGAAGCATTCAAAAACATGAGGCCTTTTTTTGATTATATGAGTGGAGTTCTTTCTACTGATATAAATGGTGCTTCGGTTTTATAGATTTTTAGAATTATAATTTATTGCAAAAATAAACCCGACAGATTTTAAAAACCTGTCGGGTTTGGTATTATTAATCAATAATTATTTGCTAAGCAATAAAATCTCGTTTACAACAACTTCAGTAATATATCTCTTTTCTCCGTTTTTGCTATCGTAGCTTCTGTGGGTTAACTTTCCGTCAACGGCCACTTCTTTTCCCTTTACTACAAACTTTTCGATTATTTCAGCTGTTTTGCCCCAGGCTGTTATTCGGTGCCATTCTGTTTGTTCTACTTTTTCGCCTTTGTCATTTCTGTAAATTTCTTTTGTTGCAATGGTTAAATGGGCCAGTTTTTTACCATTTTCCAATGTTTTAATTTCCGGATCGTTTCCTACGTTACCAATTAGTTGTACTCTGTTTTTCATTGCATTCATGGCGTATACTATTTAAATGTTCATATAAAAAATTGCTGATTAATTTCAACAATGCAAAGGTGCGCCGGCATTGGTAACTTAATCGGTTACAAACTATTTACTTTCGGTTGTAAATATTTGTAAGCGTTTGTAAATGGAAATTATTTTTGGTACATTTGAGATAAATCGTACAATATATGCAGACAGAAATTAAAAAAGTAGAGTTACGAAACCTTGCATTTGAAGATTACAAACAATTGAAAAATTCAATGGTAGAATCGTATCCTGAAATGGCCAACTCCTATTGGAGATCAAATGATATAAAAAAATTACTCTCTATATTTCCGGAAGGACAACTGGTAATTTTGGTTGACGGCGTTGTGGTAGGCTCAGCGTTATCACTAATTGTTGATGAAAAACTTGTTGATAAAAGACACAATTACAGACAAATTGTTGGTGATTATTCTTTTTCAACTCATAATCCAGATGGGGAAATTTTATACGGAATTGATGTTTTCATTCATCCGAATTATCGCGGTCTGCGTTTGGGCCGACGCCTTTATGATGCCCGAAAAGAACTTTGTGAACAGCTGAATTTAAAAGCGATTGTCTTTGCAGGCAGGATTCCCAATTACAATCAATATGCTAAAAAGTTTTCGCCAAGAACTTATATTGAAAAAGTAAAAGACAAAGAACTTCATGATCCGGTTCTTTCTTTTCAGCTGAGCAATGATTTTCACGTACTCCGCATCATCAAAAATTATTTGGAAGGAGACGAAGAATCTAAAGAATTTGCAGTTTTGCTGGAATGGAATAATGTTTATTATGATGAAAGTCCAAAATTGATTAATTCTGAAAAGAGTATTATTCGTTTGGGATTGATTCAATGGCAGATGCGTCAGCTTAATAATGTTGAAGCCCTTTTTGAGCAGGCAGAATTTTTTATTGATGTCGTTTCTGGTTACGGAAGTGATTTTGCACTGTTTCCGGAACTTTTTACCGCACCGTTAATGGCCGATTTTAATCATTTATCAGAAGCCGAAGCAATTCGTGAACTTGCACGACATTCAGAACCAATTAGAAAGCGTTTTCAGGAATTTGCCATTTCATACAATATCAATATCATAACAGGAAGTATGCCGCATCTCGAAAATGGTGTTTTGTACAATGTTGGATTTTTATGCAAAAGAGACGGAACTTCTGAAATGTATTATAAGATCCATATTACGCCAAACGAAGTACATCATTGGGGAATGAAAGGCGGATCTGAGTTTAAAACTTACGACACAGACTGCGGTAAAATTGGAATTTTAATTTGTTATGATGTCGAATTCCCTGAACTTTCCAGATTACTGGCAGATGAAGGAATGAACATTCTTTTTGTTCCTTTTTTAACGGATACGCAAAATGCTTATACCCGTGTAAAACACTGCTCGCAGGCGCGTGCGATAGAAAATGAATGTTATGTGGCTATTGCCGGCTGCGTTGGAAATCTCCCAAAAGTAAATAATATGGATATCCAATATGCACAGGCTTCGGTTTTTACACCTTCAGATTTTGCTTTTCCGAGTAACGGGATTAAGGCAGAAGCAACGCCAAATACCGAAATGACGCTTATTGTCGATGTTGATTTAAACTTATTAAAAAATCTTCATGAACACGGAAGTGTCCGAATTTTAAAAGACAGAAGAACTGATTTGTATCAAATAAAAAAAATGTAATAATAAAAACTATTTCACAATTTATTATTAATGACAGAAAACACAAAAAAGCCATTAACTGAAATCTATGTTAAAAACAATTATTTAGTGATTAACAACAGTGAAACATTTGAAATTGAAAAAATTCTTAGTTTGGAATTAATTCGGAATTTATCTTTTTTAAATAAAATAATCCAAGTCACATTTGGTTTAATTGTCCCTGCGAAATCTAATAAACTTAGAATTAAGCTAAAAAATGGATTCAAAGATATTATGTTAGCGGATTACAATATTGAAAAAGTAGAAATTTTAATCTATGAGGTTAATCAACTTATTCTCAAAAAACAAAATTAAGAAAGCCTATTTTGAATAAATTAAAAATAAAATAATGAGAACATGTCTTGAATGCTCGGAGAAACTTGTGGGCCGGGAAGATAAAAAGTTTTGTTCAGACAATTGTCGAAATGCCTACAACAATAAAATAAATAAAGACAGCAACAATTTCATGCGAAATGTAAACAACAAATTACGAAAAAATTACCGTATTTTGTCAGAGCTAAATGTTGATGGAAAATCAAAAGCAACAAGGGAGAAAATGATTAATAAAGGTTTTGATTTTGATTTCTTTACTAATATCTTGCAAACCAAAACAGGAAATACCTACTATTTTCTGTATGACCAGGGATACAGATCTTTGGACAATGATTATTATATGCTTGTTAAAAAAGAAATTTAGTTATTCATCATGAGAAAAAACCCCACATCGATTCTGGCAATAGTCTTAATTCTAGCCATTTTAGGTATCATTTATGCCACAATGATGCCGCAGTATATTTCTAAAAATGATGAAGCACTTGCTGATTTTTCTACTGAACGGGCTTTAAACCAAGTTGAAATTATTGCACAGAAACCACATTATGTGGGTTCTACTAATCATGAATTAGTGGCTAATTATCTAAAACTGGAACTTAACAGAATTGGATTGGAAACCAGCGTACAGGAAGGTTTTACTCTTAATGATAAAGGACTTTTAGTAAAATCTAAAAATATTCTTGCCCGAATTAAAGGAACCAACAGCTCAAAAGCACTTTTATTACTTTCTCATTATGACAGTGCACCGCATTCTTTTTCCAAAGGTGCAAGCGACGATGCATCTGGGGTTGCCACGATACTTGAAGGAATCAGAGCATTTTTATATGCAAAAGAACCGCAGAAAAATGATATCATTATCCTATTTTCTGATGCTGAAGAATTAGGATTAAATGGTGCGGCACTTTTTGTAAACAAACATCCCTGGGCAAAAGATGTCGGCCTGGTTTTAAACTTTGAAGCAAGGGGAACTTCAGGACCGAGTTACATGCTGATGGAAACCAATAAAGGAAATCAGGGTCTTGTACAGGAATTTACAAAAGCAAAACCCTCTTATCCGGTATCAAACTCTTTAATGTACAGCATTTATAAAATGCTCCCAAACGATACCGACTTAACTGTTTTTAGGGAACAGGGAAATATTCAGGGACTAAATTTCGCTTTTATAGACGGGCATTACAATTATCACACACAGCAGGACGATGTTCAGCACTTAAACAAAATGACTCTTGCGCATCAGGGTTCTTACCTGATGCCTTTGTTACGATATTTTGCCAATACCGATTTAAATCAAACTTCTTCTACAGAAGATTATGTTTACTTCAGTGCTCCTTTTTCTTTTATCAGTTATCCTTTTTCCTGGGTAATGCCAATGACTTTAATTGCTTTTGGCCTGTTAATCCTTTTTATGTTTATTGGCAAAGCCAAAAGAATGATTTCTTTACGAGAAATATTTAAAGGATTTGTTCCGCTCTTAGGATCTGTTATTATAGCCGGTTTAGTTACTTTCTTAGGCTGGAAAATTATATTAGAAATCTATCCGCAGTATTCTGATCTTTTAAACGGATTTACTTATAATGGTCATGCTTACATTGGCGCCTTTGTAACTTTGAGCATTGCCATTTGTTTTGCTTTTTACCATCATTTTTCTGATGCCAAAATAACGATGAACCATTTTGTGGCGCCTTTGCTGCTTTGGATTATTATAAATGGATTTTTGGCCAATAGTCTGACCGGAGCAGGATTTTTAATTATTCCTGTTTATTTTGGAATCTTTTTGTTTGGAATCTTTGTTTTTACGCAGCATTACAGTTTAGGCGTAAATTTAATTTTCAGTATTCCGGCTTTAGCTATTATTGCACCGTTTATTGTTATGTTTCCGGTTGGTTTAGGATTAAAAATACTTTTTGGAAGTGCCATTTTAACTGTCCTTCTTTTTGGATTGTTATTGCCAATATTTAACACTTTTGCTAAAAAAGGTGCGTGGATTATGGTTTTCTTCGCAGCATCGATTGGCTTTTTTATCTACGCCGGATATCATTCTAATTACGAATACGGAAAAGCAAAATCAAACAGTTTGCTTTACATTTATAACGCCAATACAAACTCAGCGGTCTGGGCAACTTACGATTTAAATCTTGATGACTGGACCAAAACGTATTTAGGCCAAAAAAGTCAAAAAGTGGTTGGCTTAAATAGTCTTCCTATTGCGAGCAAATACAATTCTGTTTTTACATACAGCTCAACTGCTCCTGTAGTTGATGTCCCAAAACCCACTATTTCTTTCCTAAAAGACAGTGTTGTAGGCAATAACAGATATATAAAAATCAAAATAACTCCAAATAGAAAAGTTAATCGTTACGATATTTATGCCAATCCAAAAATGACTTTTTACAATTTTAAAGCAAACGGAGTTTCTGCTTCCGGCGAAAAAACAAATCGTTTCGAAAGAGAAGGAATGCGCGTTTTGTGCTATTATGTTGTTGGTAACGAACCGCTTGTTATGGATTTCTACATTCATAAATCGTCTATTTTTGATATGGATTTAATTGAAAGTTCATTCGATTTAATGACAAATCCGTTATTAAAAGTAAATCCGAGAAACGACTGGATGATGCCAACACCATTTGTTTTAAATGATGCCGTAATGATTCAGCAAAAAATAAAGAGATATACTGCTCCGGTAAATCCGCCTATTGTTCCTGCTCCGTTAAAAGACAGTACAATTGTAATAAAAGACAGTTTAATACCTGTTGTAAAACCTGAGTAAAGCATAATTTAAATTTAATCTTATGGCTATTAACATTTCTACAATTCTTTTAAATGCCTCAACAGAAAATGTCTGGAATGCATTAACAAAACCTGCTCTTGTAAAACAATGGCAATACGGAAGTGATTTAATTACCGACTGGAAAGCAGGAAATGAAATTAGATTTAGAAATGAATGGGAAGGTCAGGTTTTTGAACAATGGGGAACTGTACTTGAAGTTATTCCGAATCAGAAAATTAAATATTCATTGTTTTTTCCAAGACCAGAATTAGAAGACAAACCGGAGAATTATTTCATAATGAGTTATATTTTGTCCGAAGAAAATCAAAAAACAAAACTCGAAATAATTCAGGAAGACAATCGTCCGGGCGCGGTTCAGGAAAAACCTCAGGGAGAAGAAAATCCAATTTTACAAGCTCTCAAGGCTTTAGTAGAATCTTAAAAATAAAAAAGCAGACTTTAATCAAAGTCTGCTTTTTGTTTTTAGCAGGCACATTCGATTTTTAAACCTGTTTTATTTCCTTTTGAGCCTTCAGTCGAATATCCGTCGAACTTCCACCACTCTATTCCGCCAATTAATTCTTTCACTTTAAATCCTAATTTAGTCATATTCAAAGCACCTTTAGTCGAAGCGTTACAGCCAATTCCGTCGCAATACGTTACATACAAAATATCTTTGTCTAAATGTTTTGTAGTGTCTTCGGTCATTTCGCGATGCGGAATATTAATTGCTCCAGGAATATGTTCGGCTTCAAATCCAAAAGCTTTTCTCGCATCAAGCGCCATTACTTTTTCACCATTGTTTAAAGCATCGAACAAATCAGACGGATCCATTTCAAATGCCAGTTTATGCGCATAAAATTTAATTTGATCTTCCATAATTTTATTTTTTTTCCAAAAGTAGCAGAACATGGAATGCCATAAAAACGAAAAGAATTCATGAACGGCATTACTTTTTTTCATGCAAAAGCAAGTCTAAAATTTTGTTCCTTTGTATATAAAATCTAAAAAATGGAAATACGCCACTTAAAATTGATAAAAGCAATTGTCGAAGAAGGAAGCATTACCAAAGCAATCGACAAACTTCATTTGACACAATCGGCTTTAAGTCATCAGCTTAAAGAAGCTGAATATCAATTGGGAACGGCCATTTTTTTAAGAATGAACAAAAAACTGATCCTCACAAAAGCCGGAGAAAAAATCTATGAAACTGCGAGCGAAATTCTGGATAAACTCTCAGAAACCCAATCTCAAATCAAACAAATGGTATTTGGCGAACATGGCGAAATCAGGATTAGTACAGAATGTTTCTCAAGTTATCGCTGGCTGCCCTCGGTTTTAAAGCAATTTCATCTTTTGTATCCAAACGTCGAATTAAAAATTGTAGCCGAGGCAACTCATATTCCTTTACAAAAATTATTAGAAAATGTAATTGACGTTGGTATTGTTACCGATCAGCTAAAGGATAACAATATCAAATACATGGAACTCTTTCAGGACGAAGTTGTAATGGCCGTTTCTGAAAACCATGCGTGGGCCAATAAAAAATACGTAACCGCAGAGGATTTTAGCAACGAACATTTACTGATTCATTCACTCCCAATGGAAACGGTTACAGTGCATCAGTTTTTTCTGGCTCCGGCCAAAGTAACCCCGAAAAAAATAACACCAATGCCTTTGACCGAAGCTTCTCTCGAAATGGTAAAAGCCGATATGGGCGTTATGTCGATGGCAAAATGGGCTTTGCTGCCACATTTAAAAAATAATCCGATTAAAGCGGTAAAAATTGGCAAAAACGGTGTAAAAATAAAACACTTTATCGCGATTCGGGAGAATCAGGAATATCCAAATTATTTTCATCATTTTATTACCTTTTTGCAAAACGAAATTAACATGCAATGGAATATTTAATACGAAACTGCGAACCACATGATTTACCTAAATTGGTCGTTTTGTGCCAAAAACATGCTGAATTCGAAAAAGCTGCTTTTTCTGCTGAAGGAAAAGAAAAAAAATTAAAAGAAGCCATTTTCAACAAAAATCCAAAGCTATTCTGCTTAGTTGTTGCTGCAAATCAAACAATCACAGGCTATGTTTCTTATACTTTTGATTATTCAACCTGGGATGCAGCCGATTTTATGTACATGGATTGTTTGTTTTTGGAAGAAGAAGCCAGAAATTTCGGAATTGGAGAAGTCCTCATTGAGAAACTAAAAGAAATTGCTGCCGAAAAGAATTGTATCAACATTCAATGGCAGACACCACAATTTAATGAAAGAGCCATAAAATTCTACAATAGAATTGGGGCAAAAGGAAAGGATAAAGTTAGATTTACTTTAGCTTTGTAATTATAAATCTCGCAAAGTCGCGAAGACGCAAAGTATCTTTTATTTCAATAAATGACGCTTAAGTTTTTCAAATAGAGAAACTAAAATGACCTTTGCATCTTCGATCTCTAAATCTTTGCATCTTTAAAAAAAACTTTTGAACCTTAAAAAATGACACAAATAAGCATATTGGGCTGCGGCTGGCTGGGATTACCTTTGGCAAAAACTTTAATTGCAAAAGGAAATTCGGTAAACGGCTCAACAACTTCAGAAGATAAACTTTCAATTTTGAAACATTTTGGAATAAATCCATTTTTAGTCACCCTGAGCGAAGTCGAAGGGGCACTTGAAAGCGAAAGTGTCTCTGAAAGCATAAATGATTTTTTAGCAGAAAGCGATATTTTAATTATTGATATTCCACCGAAATTACGAGGAAACCAAAGTTTCCCGACTTTGCTAGAAATGACATTCGTAAAAAAAATTAAAAATCTGATTCCGTTTATAGAAAAATCAAATGTTTCAAAAGTTCTTTTTGTTAGTTCGACTTCTGTTTACGGAGATAAAAACGAATTTATAACTGAAGAAACAATTCCGAATCCCGATACCGAAAGCGGCAGACAATTACTTTTAGCTGAAGCGATTTTGCAAAACAATCCAGACTTCGAAACTACAATTCTCCGTTTCGGCGGATTAATCGGCGAAGATCGTCAGCCTGCAAGACATCTTTCCGGAAAAGAAAATCTCGAAAATCCCGACGCTCCGGTAAATCTAATTCACCTAAATGATTGTATAGATGTAATTCTGGAAATCATCAATCAATCAAAATGGAATGAAATTTTTAACGCCGCCGCACCGTTTCATCCTGCCCGCGAGACATATTATTGCCAAAAAGCGATTGATTTAAATTTACCGCTGCCGAAATTCAGTTCAGAAAAATCGAATATTAAAAAGATTATTTCAAGTGAGAAAGTCGAAACTATTTTAAACTATAAATTTAAATTAGAAAATTACTAAGTGTTTTTGTCTGATCAGCGAAATCTGAGTTTTTAGGTTTCATAAGCCTTCGACTTCGCTTAGGATGACATTCATTTTAACCAGCTAATAATTTATATGTTTCAAAAAATATTTGCGAACTTTGCCTAAACCTTACGCCTTTTTGGTTAATTAAAAAACATGGAACAAACAGTTTACATCAATTCTCCCCTCGGAATTACTACAATTACTGGTGATGAAGATGGTATTTCTGTTATTTCGATAATGAAAGAAGGAGAAGTTTCTGCTGAAATTCCGGAAGTTCTTAAAGAAGCAGTTCTTCAGTTAAATGAATATTTTGAAGGTAAAAGAACCAGCTTCGATTTAAAACTAAATCCAAAAGGAACCGAATTCCAGCAAAAAGTCTGGAAAGCATTACTGGAAATTCCATTTGGAAAAACGGTAAGTTATATGGATCAAACCAAAAAACTTGGTGATGTAAAAGCAATTCGGGCCGTGGCTTCTGCAAATGGTAAAAATCCGCTTTGGATTGTTGTTCCCTGTCACCGCGTTATTGGCACAGACGGATCACTTACAGGATATGCCGGAGAGATATGGCGTAAAAAATGGCTTCTGGAACATGAAAATCCTGTTAAACAGCAAAGTTTGTTTTAAGTTTTAATATTTCAATAATTAAAATAGGCCGAAAGTTATTCTTGAAAGCTGGCGCTATAGGTATAGCTTTTTATAAAGAGATATGTTAGCACTAGGAAAAGAAGCAAACTAATGCTGATAATCTTTTAGATGATATTGAAATTATTCTCTAAATTAATGATGAAAATTTGGCAAATGATTTTTTTGAAAAAGTAGATCAAGTGGATTTTAATTGTAAATTAGTCAAACAACCTTTAAAATAGTAAGAAAATTACGCATATTTGTAAAAATCTAAAAAGTCTAACCAAAAGAAATGATTGAAAAAATAAACCTTAACAACATATTATTTCTTGATATTGAAACCGTTCCGGAAGAGGAAAACTTCAATTCTCTTGACGCAGAAATGCAGTCTTTATGGGACATTAAAACCCAATACCAGCGAAAAGACGATTTTACACCGGAAGAATTCTACGACCGTGCCGGAATCTGGGCAGAATTTGGAAAGATAATTTGTATATCTGTTGGTTATTTTACAATCAAAGGAGATGTGCGAAACTTTAGGGTAACTTCTTTTTTTGGAGAAGAAAAAAAGATCCTAAAAGACTTTAATAATCTGCTGAATAATCATTTTAATCAACCGCAGCATGTTTTATGCGGACATAATGCGAAGGAATTTGATATTCCTTTTTTAGCGCGTCGAATGATCATCAATCAGATTGCTATTCCGGACAAACTGAATTTATTTGGAAAAAAACCTTGGGAAATTCCACATTTAGATACGTTAGAATTATGGAAGTTTGGCGATTATAAGCATTTTACATCTTTAAAACTGTTAACTAAAGTTCTCGGAGTTCCATCACCAAAAGGCGATATCGACGGCAGTCAGGTGGCTCATGTTTATTATGTCGAAAAAGACATCGACAGAATTATTACCTATTGTGAAAAAGATACGATTGCAGTTGCTCAGATTTTTTTACGCCTGCGTCGGGAAGATTTGCTGATCGAAGAGGAAATTATTCATGTCTGATTTGAGGTGTAAAAACTTAAGGGTTAAAACTTATATTCTTATGGTTAAATAAAATTTTTACAGATGACACATTCTGAAATTTCACATCATCGTCTTGTTTCGCAGTTGCTGTATAAAACAGCTAATCTATCTCCACCACAAATTGTACATCATTTTGGTGCAATGCAGGCTCAGGATTATGCAATGGCAAAATGGGCAATTGGTTCAAGATGTGATGCAGCTGAAAAAGAAATTGAAGAAGAGATTAATTCCGGAAAAATAATCCGAACACATATTTTGCGTCCCACCTGGCATTTTGTTTCTCCTGATGATATTTACTGGATGCTCGATGTTTCTGCTCCCCAAGTGAAACGATTTACTGCATCTGCGGCCAAAAAATATGGCTTTGACAGCAAAAAATTAGATCAGCTTAATAATTCAATTGAAAAGCTTTTATCCGGAAATAATCATTTAACCCGTGATGAAATCATGCAGGAACTCGGCATAAAAAAAACTTCTAAAGAAGATTTTCTGAGCGCAGCCATAATGATGAATGCAGAACTGGATGGTTTAGTCTGCAATGGCAGAATGAAAGGCAGACAAATTACTTATGCATTACTTGAAGAAAGAGTTAAAAAGCCAAAAATCAAACTGACAAAAGAAGAAGCTTTAAACAAATTAGCCAAACGTTATTTTGAAAGCCACGGCCCGGCCACTGTACTTGATTTTTCGTGGTGGTCCGGTTTTCCGCCCACTACATGCAAAAAAGCCGTTGATGCAATTATGTTGCAATTAGAATCTGCTGAAATTGAAAATCAAATTTATTATTTTGTAAATCAAAGCATTGATACATCTAACTTAAAGAAAAGCATTTACTTTTTACCGGCATTTGATGAAATTCTAATTTCGTATAAAACCAGAGAAGCTTCTATTTTGCCGGAAAATCATTCTAAGACTTTTACCAACAACGGAATCTTTAAACCCATAATTATTGAAAACGGAAAAGTAATCGGAACGTGGAAAAGAACAATAAAAAAAGATCACGCAAAAGTTGAAACAGCTTTTTTTGATGAAACTGAAAGTTCTAAAAAGCAGATTCTTTTTGAAGGAATTAAATCATTTGAAAACTATCTCGAGACCAAAATTATCATTGAATAATTCAGGATTTCGTTAAAATTTGTCACTTTTTAAGAAATACTTCTCGCTTACAAAGTAAAATCATTGTGCATATTCTGGCTAAATAATTACATTTACAAAAAATTATCATTATGGTATTAAGCAGATTCTGGTTAGTTATTTTTATTTCTTCGATTGTTTTTATTGTAGTCAGTTTATTTACTGCCAACACTTATACTATTGATTCTGTTTTAAATGGGAAGAAAGATGACCCTGTTTTAGTTTCAGAAAAATATATTGAAGAACTTCCTGTTTTCTTAAAAGACAGTATTAAAAAAGCACCGGATCAAACCATGATTATCAATCGTGATACGCTTAATGCCGACACGACTTATGTTTATAAAAACAAAACTGTAAAAATTTACAGCGGGCTCCAAAAATCTGATGGATTACTGCCAACTTGTAAAAGCACTTTGGTTGATTTAATTCTTCCTCTTATTGCTTATTTGGCTTTCTTCTGCGGATTAATGGAACTCCTTATCGTTTCGGGTGCATCTGGAAAGCTGGCAAAAGTATTAAGTCCGGTTTTTGTAAAAGTTTTTCCAAGTATTCCTAAAAATCACCCATCGATCTCTTATATGACGCTGAATTTTGCTGCTAATTTCCTTGGATTAGATTCGGCTGCAACGCCATTTGGTCTTAAAGCAATGGAAAGTTTACAGGAAATAAATCCGGATAAAGACAAAGCGAGCGATGCACAAATTATGTTTATGTGTCTCCATGCTTCGGGTTTAACTCTAATTGCGACTTCAATTATTGGGTACCGCGCCGCTGCAAATGCAAGTAATCCTGCAGATGTTATGCTGCCTTGTATTATTACTTCGTTCATTGGTACTATTGCAGCGTTTTTAATTGTGGGGATTAGACAAAAAATTAATTTTAAGAGTGCTTCGCTTCTTATCGTATTGATGGGATTAATTGCCGCGATTGTTGGTTTGCTGATGTATGTAAACCATTTGGATTTAATTGGAAAAAACTACTTTACTTCTAACCTTTCAGGATTAATATTAATAGCCATTATTGCTTTCACTTTAATTTTTTCATTCAAAAATGAAAAGAAATTCAGCGAAGCTAATACAACTGTTTTCGACACTTTTGTTGTCGGTGCAAATAATGGAGTCAAAACCGGAGTTACGATTTTCCCTTATGTGTTGGGAATGTTAGTTGCCATTTCTTTATTTAGAAACAGTGGGTTATTTGAAATTATTAGTGACGGAATTGCTTTTGTTTTCTCTAATATGGGAGTAAATAAGGAAATCACAAATGCACTGCCTGTTGCAATGCTTCGTCCTTTTAGTTCTGCCGGTTCTCGCGGATTCCTGATTGATTCGATGAATACTTTTGGAGCAGATTCTTTGACAGCCAGACTAAGCAGTATTTTTCAATGCAGCGCCGAAAGTACTTTTTATGTAATCGCGGTTTATTTTGGATCTGTGAATATTAAAAATACGCGCTATGCTTTAGGAACAATGCTTTTGGTTGATTTGATTTGCGTGATTACAGCAATTTTCGTGGCAACTTGGTTTTTTTAAAAAATATAAAAACATAACCCAGACTGGACTGAAGTCCAGCCCTACAATATAATTTTGAGCTCTAAATTCCGCAGGAATAATCATTTTGTAGAGCTGGACTTCAGTCCAGTTTTAATATATGATCGTTTTTTTTGTAGGTTAATTTGTATATTTACACCGGATTATACAAAATTTAAAAATGTCAAACACCTTCCATCAGGTTTATATTCAAGTTGTTTTTGCAGTTAAATACAGAGAAGCATTGATTACAAATGAATGTAAATCTAAAATATTAAGCGTTATAGGAAATTTGATAAATGAAACTGGCTGTAAAACCTTGATAGTAAACGGGACTAAAGATCATGTTCATTGCCTTCTGGGACTTAAACCAACTATTTCAATTTCCAGTTTGATGAAAGTTATAAAAGGTAAATCATCGAAATATATTAATGAACATCAATTAACAAAATACAAATTTGAATGGCAGGAAGGTTATGGTGTATTTTCATATAGCAAATCTCATATCGATGCTGTCTATAAATATATTGCAAATCAGGAAGAACATCATAAAAAACAAAATTTTAAAAATGAATATTCTTCACTTTTAGACAAATACAATGTTAAATTTGATGAAAGATGCCTTTTTGAAAATTTAATATAAATACTTCATATCAAAACTGGACTGAAGTCCAGCCCTACAATATAATTTTAAGTCATTGGCTCTAAATTCCGCAGGAATAACTGATTTTGTAGAGCTGGACTTCAGTCCAGTTCTATAGATAATTGTTATTTTTATATTTACACCGCTGGCGCGAATTTCGCAGGAAGAGCTGGACTTCATTTAATAATGTACCACACACACTCTTATTCAAATTCTTTCTTAGGTAAATAATTTTTAACTTTGTAAAAAAACAAAGAAATGATTGATTTTATATATCAGGATCCTTACCCAATTCTGAAGGATGATACACAGTACCGCAAAATTACTTCTGATTTTGTAAAAGTAGAACAATTTGGAGAACGCGAAGTTTTAACCGTTGATCCAAAAGGTTTAGAATTATTGGCTGAAGAAGCTTTAACCGATGTTTCGTTTATGTTAAGAACGACACATTTACAAAAACTACGAAAAATTCTTGACGATCCGGAAGCTACAGATAACGATCGTTTCGTGGCTTACAATTTACTTCAAAATGCTTCGGTCGCTGCCGAAGGCCAGTTACCTAGCTGTCAGGATACCGGAACTGCGATTGTAATGGCAAAAAAAGGAGAAAGCATCTTTACAGGTGTTGATGATGCAGAATGGTTAAGCCGTGGAATCTTCAACACTTACCAAAAACGTAATTTACGTTATTCTCAAATTGTTCCGATTTCGATGTTTGAAGAAAAAAATTCAGGTTCAAATCTTCCGGCACAAATTGATATCTATGCTAAAAAGGGAACTTCTTATGAGTTTTTATTTATGGCAAAAGGAGGCGGTTCTGCAAATAAAACTTACTTATACCAACAGACCAAATCGCTGTTAAACGATAAATCAATGGATGCTTTTATCCGTTCAAAAATCAAAGATTTAGGAACTTCGGCTTGTCCGCCTTATCATTTGGCTTTAGTAATTGGAGGAACTTCTGCAGAAGCAAACTTAAGCGCTGTAAAAAAAGCATCTGCAGGATATTATGATAATCTTCCAACTTCAGGAAACATGGCTGGTCAGGCTTTTCGTGATCTGGAATGGGAAGAACGTGTCCAGAAAATCTGCCAGGAAAGTGAAATTGGAGCTCAGTTTGGAGGAAAATATTTTACACATGATGTTCGTGTAATTCGTCTGCCGCGCCACGCTGCTTCTTGTCCGGTTGGATTAGGAGTATCTTGTTCTGCTGACAGAAATATCAAAGGAAAAATTACGAAAGACGGAATCTTCGTTGAGCAGTTAGAAGTTAATCCAAAACAATTTTTACCGGAAACCGCTCCGCATTTAGAAGCTCCAGTTGAAATTGATTTAGATCAGCCAATGGCAGACATTTTAGCTAAATTATCTCAATATCCTATCAAAACACGTTTAAAATTAAACGGAACCGTTATTGTAGCCCGAGATATTGCGCATGCCAAAATCAAAGAGTTATTAGACGCCGGAAAACCAATGCCGGAATATTTTAAAAACCACCCGGTTTATTATGCTGGTCCGGCAAAAACTCCGGAAGGAATGGCTTCAGGAAGTTTTGGACCAACTACTGCAGGCCGTATGGATGTTTATGTAGATGAATTTCAAAAACATGGCGGAAGTATGATTATGCTTGCAAAAGGAAACAGAACTAAACAGGTTACAGATGCCTGCAATAAATATGGCGGATTCTACTTAGGTTCTATTGGAGGTCCGGCCGCTATTTTAGCACAAGACAATATTCTTAAAGTTGAAGTTGTTGATTTTGAAGAATTAGGAATGGAAGCTGTACGTAAAATTACTGTAAAAGATTTTCCTGCTTTTATTATAACTGATGATAAAGGAAATGATTTCTTTGAGAATTTATAGTTTTAAGGATTAGAGGTCAAAGGGAAAATGCTTTACAGCCGATTTAATAAAATAAAAAACCGCCAATAAGGCGGTTTTTATTTTATTATGATTTGTATTGTATCAAGTTTGTTACTTAAGCCTCTTGGCCTTTGTCCCTCAAACTAAGCACTTTTATCTTCTTTTTCAAAAGCAATAAAATGTGAGATTTCTCCTTTCAAATTATAAACCGGAGTTGCATCGACACTGCATTTATACGATCTGCCGTCTTTTTTATAATTCTGGATTGTTTTTTTAAACGGAACTTTTAATTCTATTGCCTCTCTTATTTCGTTTAAAACAAATTTACAAGTTTCAGGACCCTGAAAAATTTTAGGTGTTTTTCCCAGAACTTCTTCTTCATAATATCCGGTCATTCTTTTAATTCTGTTTGAAGCAAAGACAATATTTAAATTTAAATCGGTTATTAAGACAACCTCATCTTTGATTCTCTCTTCTATTTTAAGGTTTTCCTGATTCCAGGTAAATTGAGTTGAAATCTTATTTACCTTTTTCATATCGGCAAAAGCAGCTTTCAATTCATTTAAATACTCATAATGAAGATCTAAGGCCAAAATAGGCACCATGGTACGATTTGATATATCTTCAGAGCTATGCTTTTTCATTTTAAATGAATTTTAGGAATCATTTCTCTCAAAGTTAAACTAAAGTTACAAAATAAATTACGGGAAAACCTCATTTAGTAAAATTTTACTAAAATTTACTAAAATTAAAATGCAAACTTCAACTGAACGACGACAGCTTTCTTCTCTTCGGTGTTTAAATTGTTTAATGAAATCCCGAGTAAGCGAACAGAATCTTTCATTTTTTCCTGATATAATAATTCTTTTACAATCTCCATAATCAGACTCTTGTCTGAAATAAAATAAGGCAGGGTTTTACTTCTTGTCTGCTGTGTAAAATCGCTGTATTTAATTTTGAGAGTAACTGTTTTACCCGAAACATTATGTTTTTTTAATCGCTTTTCTAATGAAACTGCAATTCCTTCAAGCTGTTCAAGCATAAAAATTTCTGAAGATAAATTGACATCAAAAGTATGTTCTGCTGCTACGGATTTTGCAATTTTAAATGGTTTTACTTCGCTGTTATGAATGCCTCGAACTACTTTATAATAAAAAGCCCCGGATTTCCCAAAGTGTTTTTCCAGAAATTCCAATGATTTACCTTTAAGATCCAAACCTGTAAAAATCCCCAGCTGATACATTTTTTCGGTTGTTACTTTTCCTACTCCGTAAAATTTCCTGATAGGCAATTCTTCCAGAAAAGGTATTATTTCATCGGGGTTTACGGTTTTTTGTCCGTTGGGTTTATTAATATCGCTGGCAATTTTGGCAACAAATTTATTTACGGATATTCCTGCCGATGCCGTTAATCCAACTTCATTAAAAATCCGAAGTCTGATTTCCTGTGCCAATAAACTCGCACTTGGATTTCCTTTTTTATTTTGGGTAACATCAAGATATGCTTCATCCAGCGAAAGCGGTTCTACCAAATCTGTATATTCATGAAAAATTTTATGAATTTTAGATGAAATCTCTTTATATCTTTCGAATCTTGGACGCACAAAAATAATTTCAGGACAGTATTTTTTGGCCAAAACACCGCTTATGGCACTTCTGACTCCAAATTTTCTTGCTTCATAACTCGCAGCCGCCACTACACCTCTATTTTCTGAACCTCCTACAGCAATTGCCTTTCCGCGCAGAGCAGGATTATCCATCTGCTCTACCGAAGCATAAAAAGCATCCATATCAATATGAATAATTTTGCGATATGTTGGCACATCTGACATTATGCAAATTTAAAAAGGAAAGCAATAAAAAGCCCTTGCTAATAGTTATAAATAGTATCAATTTTTAAAGATTAACAACTAAATGATTCCAAACAAATCATTTTATTTATTTTTGTAGTTACTACCCGAAATATTTAAAAATGCGAACATTTGTTATAGGCGACATACACGGCGGACTACTCGCACTTGAACAGGTATTGAAAAGAGCCGAAGTTACTACACAAGATACTCTTATATTTTTAGGCGATTATGTTGACGGCTGGAGCCAGTCGGCAGAAGTTATTGACTTTTTAATCGATCTTAAAACCAGACAAAACTGCATTTGCATTAGAGGAAATCATGATCAGCTGGCCTTAGACTGGCTTGAAAACAGACATGAAGATCTGGATGAAGAAATGTGGTACAAACATGGCGGAAAAGCTACTGTTGAAGGATATTCTAAAATTTCTCCGGAAAGAAAAAAAGAACATATTTTGTTTTTTGAATCTCTAAAAGATTATTATCTCGATGATAAAAATCGTCTTTTTGTTCATGCCGGATTTACAAATCTAAATGGTGTGGTTTGGGAATACTTTCCAAAATTATTTTACTGGGACAGAACACTTTGGGAATCGGCATTAGCTTTAGACCCAAATTTAAAACCCGATGATTTATACTATCCGAAACGTTTTACTGTTTACAAGGAAATTTATATTGGCCATACTCCTGTTACCAGAATTGGAAAAACGGTTCCAGTAAATAAAGCCTGCGTCTGGAATGTTGATACCGGAGCTGCCTTTAAAGGTCCGTTGACGATTATGAATGTAGATACAAAGGAATTCTGGCAAAGCGAACCTTTAAATGAGTTGTATTCTAATGAAAAAGGTAGGAATTGATATATAAAAATTTAAATTTGCAACAGCAAAATAATTAATATTTAAGTTTATGAAAAAAGTTATCACATTATTGTTTTTAGTATCATTTGGATTTACTCAGGCACAACAGGCTTTTAAAGGAAAAGGCGACATTAAAGTAAACGTAGGTGCTAATCTGCAAGATGGAGGTTCAGGAATTCAGGGTTCTGTAGATTTTGGTTTAGGAGAAAATTTCTCTTTCGGATTTGTTTCTACTTATTTACTTGGAGTAGACAACTTTAATGGTTACTACCACGGAGGCCCAACTTTCTATTCTGATCACAAACCGGAATTTAAGGATCGTTTTGATGCAAAAGCAAGAATTAATGCTAATTTAAGCAGTGTTATTGGTGTAGAGCAATTAGATGTTTATCCAGGTTTAAGTTTAGGTTTACACAACTTTGGCGGACACGTTGGCGGACGTTACTTTTTTACTGACGGATTTGGTGTTTTCACAGAAATTGGTTTCCCAATTGCAAAATACAGCAGCAATAATGATGTATTTGATCATTTAAACAATCAGGCAACTTTTAGTTTAGGAGCTTCTTTTAATTTGTAAAAGATTTTAAACCAAATATATTTAAAAACCATCTGAAATTCCAGATGGTTTTTTTATGCGATAATCTACAATAATGAATTTGTATATTTGTAATAAATTAACTACATTATGGTGAAGTGGTCTGCTTATACTTTTTACGGCTTTACAGCTGTCTTATTAACATCGGCTTTTTTATCCTGCAAAAATTCTAAAGGTGAAACTAAAAAAGAATCATCTGACGCATTTGCAGGCATCTGGATTGCAAAAGAATTTGCTGACAATATAATAACCGGTAATGGTATTAAAACTGTCGACAATGGTGTTACCGAAATAATTGTTCCGTCGAACATTAAAGATAGTATTGTTTTTCTAAATGAAGATTTAGAACGGGATAAACACAAGGCTGCAATTATAAAAGATACATTGATTAATTATTTATATGAAGATGTTACACAAAAAGCATTTCTAAAAAATGGCAGTTTAATACTTCTTCCTCTCGATAATCGTTATCAGACTCAGGAATATAAAAAAGGAGACAGTTCTTTAATAAAAAAAGCTAAAGAGGCGAATGTATCTGTAGTCCGGATTTTAATAAACAGGGTACTTTCTGTAAATACTTATTTTGAAAAATCTCTTAAAAGCGAAATTAAATTTGATGAAGATGGAAAAGTAAACGGTCTGCCAGATTTTAAAAGTTATTATATCAGCATAAATGGAGACGGAGCCTTTGCAGAAGATGTAACCGTAATAACCTTTAAAACTTTAAAAGGATCTGAAAAATCGCTGGGAATTGAATTCGGAAAAGACAAAGTCGAATTGTATGATCTCAAACTAATAACACAGCCAGATGAAAAACCGGCATATCAAAAAGGAAAGTTATTATACAGTTTACTCAAAACCAAATAAAAAAAGCCCCGCAAAATACTGCGGGGCCTTTCTTTTTTACTAATTCAATTCTTTATTTCTTAGCAAATTTCTTCACGATTTTTTTGTCACCGCTATTCAATTCGATAAGATAAATTCCTGTACTCAATTTACTTACATCAATTGCACCCGCAACTTGTCCAGAGCTAAGCTGCTGTCCTAATGCATTTATAATTTTGTATGAATAACCATTTTCTTCTGACAGAGAAACATTTAATTGACTTTCAACCGGATTTGGATATACCGCAAAACCAGCTGGCGCAGTAGTTTCGATTAATCCTGCTGCGATTTCCTGAGCATCAACTGTTCCCGAAGCAGTAATATTTATGGTATAATCTTCTACTTGTCCGTAAGAGAAGCTTTCACAAGCTGTTGGAACTCCATTGTATTTCATAGAAACTCTTAATCTTGTTGTTCCTAAAGCTGCAGTGGCAGGAATTGTAATAGTTCCCGTTACCGGAGTCGTTTTTGAGGCCGTTTTTGTCCATACCGTTTCTCCTGAATCTGAAAAATCTCCATCCTGGTTATAATCAATGAATACTCCGTATCCTTCGTTATAAGTTGTAGACGTCCATGAAGGTGTTATTGTAATTGTATAAGCTGTTCCTCTTGCTGCATTTGTAGAAACAGCCGTATAGTTTTCGTAACCAGTTGTTCCCGTTGAAGTATTATTAATAGTTCCAAAAACAACTTTACCAATTCTTTCATCGGCTGCGCTGTTTGCCTGAGATGAACAATAGCTTACAGAAGTCGATGTTGTTGTTACGTTTACTGTGTTACTTGCTGCAGAAATATTTCCGGCCGCATCTTTAGCTTTTACACTAAAAGTATAAGCAGTTAAAGGAGTTAATCCAGTTACAGTATATGAAGTTGTTGCAGAAGAACCTTTAAGACTTGTTCCCTGATAGATATCATAACCTGTAACAGCAACATTATCCGTAGAAGCTGTCCATGTTAAGTTTGTTGTTGTTCCTGTTGTCCCTGAAGCTGCTAAACCTGTTGGCGCAGATGGCGCAGTTGTATCACTACCTCCTCCGGAATATGCAGCACCAACTCCAACGGCATAAAATGCATTTGTTGTCGCGATAACTTCTGCAGAACCGGCTCCGTATAAATCAATCGCAGATTGTATTCCGTACGTTCTCGCATTTGCATACGTTGAGTTTGCTCCTAAATAAAAATCTTCTAAACGGAAAGCAATTTTTTCTGCTTTATCCAGCGTAATTCCTGTTACGTTATAAACATTTCCAAGATCATTTGTTCCTGATTTACCTACTGATAAAATGTAAAACCAATGGTTTAATACACCAGAATTTGTGTGTACACCACATTGATCGTTACTGTTTGTTGGTGTACAGTTTACGTTTACCCAATAAGTTCCTCCGTAAGTATCCGGCTGTCCTTCGGCATTTGGATCACTCATAGAACGCAAAGCAACGTGTCCGCTTCTTCTTTCAATATCTTCACCAACCAGCCAGATTGATTTTGTTGGCGCTGAATGATATTCAATACAAGCAGCCCAAATATCAGAGAACCCTTCGTTCATTGCTCCGGATTCTTTTTGATATGCCAGGTTTGCTGTGTAAGTACAAACCGCATGACCAATTTCATGTCCTGCAACGTCAAGTGAAGTCAGGATATCGAATCCTCCTGTTCCTGTTCCGTCACCGTATGTCATAACGCTTCCGTTCCAAAAGGCATTGTTATTACTTGAATATCCTGCAGCAACTAAATTGTAATGCACATAACTTTTAATTTTTGCACCTGCATCATCAAAACTGTTTCTCCCATGAACAGATGACCAATAATCATAAGTTTTTTCAGCACCCCAATGTGCATCTAATGCCCCATTGTCTTTATTGGTATTGTTGTATTCTGCTGCTGTCCAGTTATTATCAGCATCTGTAAAATTGGTTGTTGGATAAGACGCTGTTCTTGCAGAATTGTACGTTTGAATTCCTAAACCGCGAGATGTATCTGATAAGATATATGAGGATCCGCTTAAAGTGGTTTGGATAGTCTGTGTTCCGCTGTAACGAGTTGCTGCATTTGCTGCGACAAATGCTGCTTTTGATGCTGTTTCGTTCTTTTTAGCTGCCTCTGAGAACTTACTTCCGTGAACATTATCGCTGAGGTGTTTTATTGTTGCATTGTAAAAAAGTGCTTTACCCGTTTCGGCATCAATATAAAGGTCGCCGCGGCTTAACGGTTTTGTTGCGTAAATGTCAAATTTGTAAGCCAGACGTACTTTATCACCTGCTCTTTTTTGACCTTGCTGCTCCATATCCGGAAGTAAAACCAATTCACCTTTAGGTTTTTCATAACCCAACTCGGCAGCATCCTGTGGTTTATCCCACATATATTCTGAAGCCCGGGTGTAACTCAATGCTTTGTTAAAAGCATCTTGTGCAGAAAGTGCAGGAGAAAGTTTCACATTTTCGATGTTGTAGTATTCACCGTTCATTGAAACTAATTTTCCGTCTTTGGAATGTAAAGTATAATTGGCAAATTCTACTTTAATTCCCTGCTCATACAACTGAAATTTTTCATGCGTGTAACCTTGTTTATCAGATTCTGTTTTAATTTTAGCGAAGGATTGCGAATCTTTTAAACCAAGCTGTTCCTTGAAAACCTTTTGCGATTCTGAACTTTTGTAAGTTGAAAGCTCGTTAAACGTAATTAAGTTTGGCTGTCCGTTTTCTGAAACACTCTTCTGTTCTATGCGTTTGTCTGTTTGGACCTGCGCAAATGCAGAAAAAGAAAAACTAAGAACAATTGTGGTCACAATAATTTTTGGTAATTTTTTTTTCATAATAAGTGGGGGTTTAAGTTTAGTATAAATGATTAAAAATCAAATAAATTAAAGTAAGTAAATACTTAAATTCGAGATAAAAGTATTTTAATTTTGTTAGATAATCGATGAAATTTGCCGTTAATCGATAAAATGCAACATTTTTTACTTAAATTTCACTTTTATTTAACATTAAATAAGAATTAAGCAGCAAAAATGTGCGAAAATTTATATATCGATTATTTTTTAATGTACTGAAATACAGACAAAAGAACAAAAACAGTATACTAAGGGTATTTATAAGTCCACATTATGCCACAAAAAAAGCCAGCTTAATCAGCTGGCTTTTACTTATCATAAAAAAATCATTAAATATCCATTTCCGGAATTTCACCTTCAATTATCAATTCTGCTTCTGTTGACGCAATAATATGTTCGACAGAAACACCTGGCGATCTTTCTAAGAGTTTAAAACCCTTTTCTGTCACTTCCAGAACCGCAAGTTCTGTTACGACCTTTTTAACGCATCCTACGCCTGTTAATGGCAAAGTACATTTTTTTAGGATTTTTGATTCTCCTGCTTTGTTTACGTGCATCATGGCAACGATGATATTTTCGGCAGAAGCCACTAAATCCATTGCACCTCCCATTCCTTTAACCATTTTACCCGGAATTTTCCAGTTCGCAATATCGCCGTTTTCAGAAACTTCCATAGCTCCCAAAATAGTTAAATCTACTTTTTGACTGCGGATCATCCCAAAACTAAAAGCCGAATCAAAAAAACTTGCTCCGGGCAATGTAGTAATTGTTTGCTTTCCCGCATTAATGATATCGGCATCTTCTTCGCCGGCAAAAGGAAAAGGTCCCATTCCCAAAACACCGTTTTCACTTTGAAATTCCACTGCAATATCTTCTCTAACGTAATTAGCAACCAAAGTTGGAATCCCGATTCCAAGATTTACAAAATATCGGTCTTTTACTTCTTTTGCAATTCGTTTTGCTATATCTTCTTTACTAAGTGCCATAATAATGTGTCAATCAGAGAATTTGATAACTAGATAATTTTAAAACTATTATCTAATTGCCGAATTAACTCAATTATCTAATTTTTCGTTCTAACTGTTCGTTGTTCAATTCTTTTTTCAAATTTCTCTCCCTGAAAAATTCGCTGCACCATAATTCCGGGAATATGGATTTGATTAGGATCTAAAGTTCCAACAGGAACCAGCTCTTCAACCTCAGCAATTGTAATTTTACCGGCACCGGCCATACAAGCATTAAAATTTCTGGCTGTTCCCTTAAAGATTAAATTTCCAGCTTCATCGCCTTTCCATGCTTTTACAATAGCAAAGTCGGCTTTAAAAGCTTGTTCCATAATATGCATTTTACCGTTGAACTCGCGGACTTCTTTTCCTTCTGCAACTTCGGTTCCATAACCGGCCGGAGTAAAGAAAGCAGGAATTCCGGCCTGAGCAGCACGACAGCGTTCTGCCAAAGTTCCTTGTGGTGTAAGTTCAACTTCTAATTCTCCCGAAAGCATCTGACGTTCGAACTCTGCATTTTCACCTACATAAGATGAAATCATTTTTTTAATCTGTTTTTTCTGCAAAAGCAATCCTAAACCAAAATCATCAACGCCCGCATTGTTTGAAATACAGGTTAAATCTGAAATTGTTGTATTTACCAATGCTGCAATAGTATTTTCAGGTATTCCGCATAAACCGAATCCGCCAAACATAATTGTCATTCCGCTTTCTATTCCTTGAATTGCGTCCTGAACATTATTAACTTTTTTTGTTATCATAACAAACTGTCTTTATTACCGTATATTTTTGATAAAAATAAGATTTTTAGATTGAATTATAACGATTTCGTAAAAAATAAAATCAACATGAAATTGATTACGCTTTCTTATGGTTAAATCATGTGCTGTAGAATCTTATGCAAAAAAATCCTTTTGCCTTCTTTTCGAATATAGAAGATACAAAAGGATTTTTTTATTTTAAAATTGAATTAAGCTACAGCTCAAATTCGTCTGTATTTTGTTCTGTTTGTGTGGTGTCTTTTACAACTGCCGGCCTTTGGTAACAATCTACTTTTATAGAAAGATTTGCCGGACGTTCAAATTCAGATTTTGAAATTTGAAGGTTTTCATCTTTATAACAAAGTTTCATAAAGTAAGCCCAAACTGGTAAAGCTGCTGTTGCTCCCTGTCCGTAAGTTAAACTTTTGAAACGTGCCGAACGATCCTCACATCCAACCCAGACTCCTGTTACTAAATTTGGAACCATTCCCATGAACCAACCGTCTGACTGGTTTTGTGTTGTTCCTGTTTTACCTGCAATTGGGTTTTTGAACATATACGGATACCCTGTCCAACGGTTATCACCGCTTCCTCCGCCCTGAGTACGTAGACGTGCACCAGAACCGGTTTCGGTTACACCTTCAAGCAATTTAATTACGGCAAAAGCAATATCTTTATTTAAAACGTCATGAGATTCCGGAATTGGTTCGTAAATAACCTCACCGCTCTTATTTTCAATTCGGCTTAAAAACTGTGGTTTTACATACACTCCCTGATTGGCAAATGTGCTGTAAGCGGCAACCATATCTTCAACCGTAATATCAACAGCACCTAATGCAATTGAAGGCTGTACCGGAATTTCAGTTTTAACTCCCAGCTTTCTTGTTAAATCAACAACGGCTTCAGGACCGGTTCTGTCAATTAATTTTGCAGAAACTGTATTAATAGAATTTGCTAATCCCTGCTTTAAAGTTACCATTCCGCGATATCTGTTATCCGAGTTTCTTGGCTCCCAGTCTTCAGTAACGTGATGACGCCCTTTATGAATCATAAATGGTCCATCAAGAATAGAATCGCAAGGAGACATGTTTAATTCTTCAATAGCTGTTGCATAAACGAATGGTTTGAATGTAGAACCCACCTGTCTTGCTCCCTGACCCACGTGATCGTATTGAAAGTATTTGTAGTTAATTCCTCCAACCCAGGCTTTAATGTTACCTGTCTGAGGTTCCATAGCCATTAATCCGGATTGCAAAAAGTGTTTGTAATAACGAATAGAATCCAACGGTGTCATAATTGTATCGCGTTCTCCTTTCCAGGTAAATACACGCATTCTTGTTTTTATTTTGAAAGAAGCGATAATATCATCTTCACTTTTATCCATTTCTTTCATTTGGGCCCAGCGAACAGAATTTTTCATCGCCTGCATCATGATTCTGTCTGTTTCTGCCTGCGTAATATTTACGAAAGGCGCATTTTTATTGGTTTTCATTTCAATAAAAAATTGCTGCTGCAGATTTTTCATGTGTTCAGCAACTGCTTCTTCGGCATATTGCTGCATTCTTGAATCGATGGTAGTGTAAATTTTTAAACCGTCTTTGTAAATATCATAATCCGTTCCGTCTGGTTTTTTATTTTCAGTTACCCATTTTTTCAAATAATCACGAAGATATTCTCTAAAATAAGTAGCCGTCCCTTCGCGGTGGCTTTCTAATTTAAATTTCAATGCAATTGGTAATGCCTGTAATTTTTCTTTTTCAGCTTCGGTAATCATTTTTGCTTTTGCCATTTGCGAAAGCACAACATTACGACGGTTTTTAACTCCTTCCGGATTTCTTACCGGATTGTATAATCCTGAATTTTTAAACATACCTACCAACATTGCCGACTCATCGATTGTTAAATCTTTCGGATCTTTGGAGAAATAGGTTTGGGCGGCAGAGCTTACCCCAACAGAATAGTTTCCAAAATCGTAAACATTGCAGTACATCGCCAAAATTTCATTTTTGGTATATTGCCTTTCCAGACGAATAGCAATAATCCATTCTTTTACCTTTTGTATAATCCTGAAAGGCAGGAAACGGGAACCTTCTCCATGAAATAATTGTTTTGCAAGCTGTTGTGTCAATGTACTTGCTCCACCATTTGTTCCTAAACTAAAAACAGCTCGTAAAGTTCCGCGGCCGTCAATTCCTGAATGTTCATAAAAACGGGCATCTTCTGTAGCCACCAAAGCTTCTACTAAATTTTTAGGAAGATCAGAATATTTCAGCTGTGATCTGTTGGTTTTGAAATATTTACCTAATACAACTCCATCCGAAGAAATAACTTCAGTCGCTAAATTTGAATCGGGGTTTTCTAAATCTTCAAAAGAAGGCATTGATCCGAAAAGTCCCCAGGAAGCAAATAAAAAGAAAGCCAGAACACCTAAAAGTGAATACGCAAATATTCTCCAGAATTTCTTTTTGTAATAATTAATATCCTTAACTGTATTGGTTTGATTGTTTTTTTTAGCAGCCATAACTATTTTTCTAATCTTTTTGTTCTATTCTAAAACCTACGTCTGTAATACCTTCTAAAGCTTCAACTCCGGGAATCTTTCCAGATTCACGAACAGCCTGTTTGATATGAACTTTGTATTTTCCTTTAAACTTCACATTTTCTTTGTAGAAAAGTTTACTTTCTTTGATGTCAGTAAAACCATTTCCCATTAAACTTCCGTCAGGATTTGCCATTTGATATTCTAAAGTATCTACTTTTGTAAAACCGCTTGGCGTTTCAATAGCCACAATTAAAAATAAATTATTGAAAGGATAATTATTGTTATCTCTCACATTTACAAACAAATTGTACTTTTTGGCAGAATCTAAAACGGGCAGGTCAAAGGTTACAATACTGTCTTTGTGCCAGGCACTTCCAACAGATTTATACTCATCGAAGACTCTTTTTTTATCGCATGAAAAAAGAACTATCGCTGCCAAAAAAAGAATCACGCTATTTTTTATTCTCATTTTTTGTGATAATTATAGGTTTTCTGGGTTCAGCTGGTTTATTATCATTTAAATTCTGCTTGTTCGAATTGTTTTTATTCGGATTCTGCTTGTTCTTGTGATTTGAGTTATTTTGTTTATTTTGTTTATTCTGCTGATTTGGATTCTGATTTCCTGCTGCAGATTTGTTGTTATTATTAGCCTGTTTTGGTTTTTCAGGTGCTGTAACAACTGCATTCTCAGCATTTTTACGCTTACGGTTTGGTTTTTTCTTTCTTTTTGGCTGATCAAAACGAGTCAGACTTTCTTGCCCCATTGCATTATTAAAGTCTTTTTCAGGCTCTAAAGTAACTTCGATCGCAAAATCTTCCAATGAAGAAACCTTATTTTTTTGTTTGTTTTCGGCAATAATTTCTTTTACCTGATCAATTTTTAAAACATGCCAGTTTGCAAAATTATTGGTGTAAGCAAACCACATTAATCCTTTAAAAATATCTTGTTTCTGGCATACTGCATCTCCTTTTTCGGTTATTAATTTAGTGTCATAATCCGGAAAATCCTTTAATGCATCCATGTAAGTATCTAACTCATAATTCAGACAGCATTTTAATTTACCACATTGTCCGGCTAATTTTTGCGGATTCAGTGATAATTGCTGATAACGTGCAGCAGAGGTGTTCACACTTCTAAAATCAGTCAGCCATGTTGAGCAGCAAAGTTCACGTCCGCAAGACCCAATTCCGCCCAAACGAGCAGCTTCCTGACGGAAACCAACTTGTTTCATCTCCACTCGGGTACTGAATTCTTTAGCAAAATCTTTAATTAAAAGCCTAAAGTCAACACGGTCATTTGCTGTGTAGTAAAACGTAGCTTTAGATCCATCTCCCTGAAATTCAATATCTGAAATTTTCATTTCCAGTTTATGCTGAATTGCCAGTTCACGCGCACGAACTTTCATTGGTTCTTCACGATCACGGGCTACAGACCAAATATCAATATCTTTTTGAGATGCTTTTCTGTAAATTTTCGGCACTTCATTACTATCCGGATTTACTCCTTTTTTCTTCATTTGAATTTTAACTAATTCGCCTGTCAAAGTAACAATTCCTATGTCGTGTCCCGGCGAAGCAACAGTTGCCACAATATCGCCAATACTTAAACTTAATTTTTCTGTATTTCTAAAAAACTCCTTACGTCCGTTCTTAAAACGAACTTCAACACAATCAAAAACCACTTCGCCATTTGACGGACTCATGTTAGCAAGCCAGTCAAAAACCGTTAATTTATTGCAGCTATCGGTGCCGCAAGTCCCATTATTTTTACAACCTTTTGGCGCGCCGCCATCTGAGGTTGAACAACTTGTACATGCCATAATTATATATGTAGTGTCACACAAGTGCGACTTAAGTTCATAAACGTTTGATCGGTAAAGATAGTATTTTTTTTATTTGCGTATTTATGGATTAAATCTAAAGGGTTTGTTAAATAAAAATGTTTTGATTTACAAAATCAGTGATTTAAATCTCCATTTTAAACACTTTCCCTTGATATTGTAAATCAAATAAGAACTTATTCTGTTTATTTCATGACTTATAGAGGTCATTTTCAATATTTTAATAAATTATTTTTGCCGCAAATTTTTCTTAAATAGAAATGATAGTTGACAGCGTGAAAATAATTGATATTGATTCTGCATATGCAAATGCATAAGAAAAGCGTCAGTTAGAGCTTGAAAAATTTCTTAAGAACATCTCAAAATCAAAATCCCAAAATAAAAAAAGGAAAAACTATAAGTGAGTTACTCATTTTATTTTCAACCAAATGACGTTTAGTATTTAAACCTGACAATAAAAAATATGCACTATGGCAATAAAAGTATCATGGGAAACCGTAAAATTATTCCCTGTAAAAATTAACACACATAAATGTGGCAGTAATGACGCTATTTTAGAAATAAAAATTATTAAAGCAAAACTATTTGGATTTGTTTATTCAGAACGTGCAGGATATGCAGTGCATTGTAAAAAATGCAACGGGTTTATTATAAAAAACAAATGGCCTGAAGATGTAAAAACCTTGGCAGAAAATGAAAAAGCATTACATCAGCCAAGCTATAAAAAACGTATGGGATCTGTTTGGATTATATTGGCAGCTCTTTTTATATTTATGTTATATATAATTTTTTTGGTTATAAAAAACAGTAACAATTTAACCAATTAAAACAATGATATCTGTTTAAATATTCTATTTATTTATAACTACAACTGCCGTATTATTTACTATATTAGAGTTACTCAAAGAAGATGCTATCAAATCCTGGATGCATACTTTTTAGTGTAAAATTGAGAATTTTGAAGAAAGAGAATGAAATCTAAAAAATAATAAACAAAATAAAAATGAGTAAAATATTAAATAAATTAATTGCATTAGTAGTATTAATTTCAGGAAGTATCGCTTTTACGTCTTGTACAAACCTTTCTCCCGATAAAACTTTTGAAATAGCGGTTTTAAATACAAACTTACTTTCTCAATTTGGCAGTAAAGAAATCAATCGTAAACTGGAATCGGAACCTCAGGTTTATGATGAAACCCAGAAAAAAATGATTCCTTCTTCTTATTACGATTATTTTAAATTTGAGATAGCCAATTTAGAAACTAAACTAGAGGATATCAAGGGAATAAATGAAGATGACGATAATAGACAACTTCTTCAGGCTTCAAAAGATTTATTTACCTATGCAATTGCAAAACAAAAAGAAGGTTATCTGCCAATTGCCAAAATGAAAGACGATAAAGCATCATCTGAAGAAATTGAAAAGGCAATGATCGATTTTGATGCTTCAACGCAAAAAGAGATCGATGCTAAATTCACAAAACTGATGAATGTTGCACAAGCATACGCTGCAAAGCATAATATCGATGCCAAATTTGGAATTTAATAATTAACGATTCCAGGTTTTGATTATACCAAAAACCCTATTTGTTACGACACAAATAGGGTTTTTGTTTTTAATCTATGTTTCCTTAACCGTAATGATCTTTACCGGACAGGCTTTTGCTGCCATTTCACAACTCTCCGCAATGGCATGATTCGCCAATTTTAAAGTAAAAAATCCTTTTGCATTTTGCGAATGAATCAAAACTGATTTTCCGTCTTTCTTTGACATTTGAAAATGAATCGGATCCATTTCCACACAATAATTACAGCCAATGCATTTGTCTCTTTGTAAAGTGATGATAACCATTACGCTTCAACAATTTTATATAATTTATCAGACATTCTGATTCTAAACGGAAGTTTAAAAGTACAATCGTCTCCTTTTGTAGCTTTTTCTACAGTAGCATCATTCACAAACATTTCGTCGATAATCATTTCCTGCGCGCCTGTATTTGGACCGGTTACCAAAATTTTATCCCCGATTTTAATATCGTAAGCTTCAATTTTGAATTGCCCTACTTTAGCTTTTGGAAAATAATGGGTTCCTTTTCCAACATACACTTTTTTCTGAGTGGCGGCAGAACCCGGAATATCGCTCCATTCTCCTAATTCCTGCCCCAGATAATAGCCTGACCAAAAACCACGATTGTAAACGGTGTTTAATGCTTCCATCCAAACCTCAATTTTTTCTTTCGAAAAACTACCATCATAATAAGCATCAATCGCTTCACGATAGGTTTTGGTGACTGTCGCTACATATTCCGGCGCTCGGCCTCGTCCTTCGAGTTTTAAAACCTGAATTCCCGAATCGATAACCTGATCTAAAAAATCTAACGTGCATAAGTCTTTTGGCGACATCATGTATTCGTTATCCAATTCGATTTCAAAACCAGTTTCCTGATCAATAACCGTATATTTTTTTCGGCAGTTTTGTTTGCAGGCGCCACGGTTCGCAGATGAATTATGAGAATGCAGACTCAAATAACATTTACCCGAAACCGCCATACATAAAGCGCCGTGTCCAAAAATTTCGATTTCAACTAAATTTCCGTTTGGCCCTTTTATTTGTTCTTTTGCTATCTGAGCCGTTATATTCTTTACCTGACGTAAACTCAATTCTCTGCTTAAAACCATTGTATCGGCAAATAAACTATAGAATTTTATGGTTTCGATATTGGTAATATTCAGCTGTGTAGAAATATGCACTTCCATTGCAATAGATCTTGCCATCGCAATTACAGCCTGATCAGAAGCTATTACTGCTGTGATTCCGGCTTCTTTAGCTTTGTTCAAAAGTGTTTTTACAACCGATAAATCGTGATCGTAAATTATGGTGTTTAAAGTCAGATAACTGCGGACGTTTTTTGCTTCACAACGACTGCCAATTTCTTTTAAATCTTCAATGGTAAAATTTACTGTCGAGCGCGCGCGCATGTTCAGTTGTTCTACACCAAAATAAATAGAATCTGCACCATTATCGAGCGCAGCCTGAAGCGACTCAAAGCTTCCTGCCGGAGCCATGAGTTCAATTTTATTATTAATTGTCATTATTGATTTGTAAGTGTTACAATGGTAGAAGACCATTAGCTATATTCGTTTTTCGGATATAGTAGTTTAACAATGCGCAAAAATAATGTGGAGATAGATTACATTACTATGATTTAAATCATAGTTTATGTTTTAAAAACTATTTGCGGCATTCTCTAAACATAGCCCAAGATTTAAATCATTGGCTATATTTTATATCTTTTTGTGGTATCTTTTTTTTCAAATATAGCCCGTGGTTTTAACCATGGGGACACAAGATTGAAGATTTGCATTACGTCACAATCATTGAAATCATTGGCTATGTTTTTATATCCTTTTGTGGTATATTTTTTCAAATATAGCCCGTGGTTTCAACCATGGGAACTATATTTTGCACGCTATCGTAATATCCTCTTGAAATATTTTACATGACTGAAACAACGGGAATATATAATCTGAAATTTATTCCTTACTCAGTCCATGTAATTTTACAAATTCTTCAAATTCATCCTTTCCATTCTTTTTAAGATGGTGCTTTTTTTGATTTTTTATATAATTGAAAACAACCTCAAGCTGAGATTCGCTCACCGCAAAAGCCGCATAACCCGTTTGCCAGGCAAATTTTTCAACGATAAGATTCGCTCCATTTACAAAATGAGAAGAACTTCCCTTAATTTGTTTAAGAATATCTGAAATAGATTTTTGTGGATTTAAGAGAAAAAGTACATGTACATGATCCGGCATTCCATTTATAATTCGAACGGGACAACCAAGACTAATTAATTCATTATGAATGTAGTTATACACTTTTCTTTCAATAGAATCATTAATTAATTCCCGACGGTTCTTAGTTGCCCAAATAACGTGAACCCATAGTTTGGTAAAGGAATGTTGCGACATTGTAAATTAGGATTAAAAAAATGCTAATTTACAATTTTATACAATTTATCTGACAAACGAATACGAAATGGAACTTCAAAAGTAATCTTATCACCAACTTTTGCAGATTGAGTTTCTGCTCCATTGACGATCATTTTTTCTAAAACCAATTCTTGTTCACCAGTAGTTGGTCCGGAGATTAAGATTTTATCGCCAGCGTTTAGTTCCTGATTTTCAATAGTAAATTGTCCAACTTGAGCTTTTACATAATAATGTTCGGCTTTTCCAAGAAGTACTTTTTTGACTTTTATTTTCTGACGAATGTCTGCTTGTTTTTCGGCAGGAGCCAAAGCAGTATCTGATAACTCACCAGAATGTTTGAATTTTAAATTTTCTGATTTTCCTTTTCTGAAAACCTTATTTCCAACTTGCTTTCCGGTTCTCAATCGAACCTGATCTACCAATGGCATGTGAATAATCTCCAGACATTCTGTAGAACAGCAGTTTTCCATTGCGGCTTTACAATCGTCACATTGAATAAATAACAAATGGCAGCCGTCGTTTTCGCAATTCGTATGATTATCGCAAGGTTTACCGCATTGGTGGCACTGCGAAATAATATCTTCTGTAATTCTTTCCCCCAGACGGTTATCAAATACAAAGTTTTTACCAATAAATTTACTTTCTAAACCTTCCTCTTTAAGCTGTTTAGCATAATTAATAATACCGCCTTCTAGTTGAAACACATTTTTAAAACCCTGATGTTTAAAATAGGCACTTGCTTTTTCGCAGCGAATACCTCCGGTACAATACATTACCAGATTTTTATCGTCTTTATGATCTTTAAGCTGTTCGTTGATAATTGGTAAACTTTCTCTAAAAGTTTCAACATCTGGAGTAATGGCACCTTTAAAATGACCAACTTCACTTTCATAGTGATTTCTAAAATCGACTACAATTGTATTTGGATCATCTAAAATTTCATTAAATTCTTTGGCTTTAAGGTGAACGCCTATATTAGTAACATCAAAAGTATCGTCGTTTAAACCGTCAGCAACAATTTTGTCGCGTACTTTGATGGTTAATTTTAAAAAGGAATGGTCGTCATGTTCTACAGCTTCATTTAAACGAATGCCTTTCATAAAATCATAAACTTCAAGAGTTGCTCTAAAAGCCTCCAAATTTTCTTCCGGAATACTCATTTGAGCATTAATTCCTTCATGGGCAACATAAATTCGGCCAAGAGCATCGAGTGCGTTCCAGGCAATAAATAAATCGTCGCGAAATTTTTTAGGATCTTGAATTTTGGCATACGCATAGAAAGACAACGTTAGTCGTTGTTTACCTGCATCATCGATCATGACGGCTCTTTCTTCTGCGCTCAAAGTGTTGTACAGTTGCATGCTATAAACAGTTTTAAGTGAGAAATATTTTTTTGAAGCTACAAAGGTATAAAAAAAGGTTCTAAGATACTACGGTTCTAAGGTTCTAAGTTTTTTTTTCCTTTTGTCCATAAAAAAAGCACCTTACAGGTGCTTTTTAAATTTTTGTACTTTGTCAGTCTGAAACTAAAATCTCAGAATCTTAGCATCTCACAATCTTAGAAACTAAAAAAAATTAGCAAAACTCATTAAATGCATCTTGCAGATTTTCAGCAATCATTTCGGCTGGACGCCCTTCGATGTGGTGACGCTCTAACATGTGAACCAATTCTCCGTTTTTGAACAAAGCCATTGATGGCGATGATGGAGGAAAAGGAAACATGTGTTGTCTTGCAGCATCAACCGCTTCTTTGTCTACACCAGCAAAAACGGTAACAAGGTGATCTGGTTTTTTAGCTCCTTCTAAACTCATTTTTGCTCCCGGACGTGCATTTCTTGCAGCACAACCGCAAACAGAGTTTACTACAACTAAAGTGGTACCTTCTGCTTTGATAGCATTCTCAACAGCTTCGGCACTATGTAAATCTTGAAACCCAACAGCTGTTAATTCAGCTTCCATAGGTTTTACCATTTCTAGTGGATACATATTCTTGTTCTTTTAAAATTAACTTTTGAGTTGCAAAGTTACAAAGTTTACTCGCAACTAGTTAATTTGAAGTATAAAGTTTTGTTATAGTCCGATATTAAATTTTAGATCAAAGACTTACTAACTGATAAAACTTTTAATTAAAAACTAGCCTTAAAATCTGACTTATTTAAAAATCACCCGAAATAATGCTTTAATAAAAGGCACTTTCGGACATTTTAAAATAACCTGTAGGTCTTCGGTTATGTTAGTTTCTTCATCTAAAAACCTGAAAATTAATTGCGGATTTCCTTTTTTGAATAATGAAGAAAAAACAGAACTTCCAATTTCATTATGACGATACAGAATATCCAGAAGCAATAAATCATAAAACCAAAATCGGCTTTTCTTATGAAATTCTTTCATATTTAAAGAGTTATTATTTTTTTTCTTTTGAAGAAATTCAACCAGTTCGGCAGATTTTTTATCTGAATTTTTAAACGTATAACCTGTGCTTGCTTTTGTCCAGCCGCCGGCAGTACCGATGTTTAAAACACGTTTAGTATTTTTTTCCCAAAACGGATAACATGTCATCGGAATGCTTCCATGCTCTTTGTCTATAATTTGAAATTGAGAAATTCCGAGTTTTTCTAAATAGTTCCCAATCTCATTTTCGTATTCTTCCTTAGGAAGCAGTTTTTCCGAAAACAACGTATATTCGACTAAAGCTTCTGTTTTGGATATTGGCAAAACATACATAAAACGTGTATTCCCTTTCTGTTTTACAGAAAAATCCATAAAAGTTACTTGATCCGGATTAAAAACTTCCTTTTCTGTTTTTAAAAACCATCCCACAAAATGCTGCTGCAAAATGGGATATTTTGTCTGACTTTCGGCGAAAGCCTTAGTATAAATACTGTTGAATAAATAATTGCAGGTATATCTGTTCTCTTCTGTTCCTACGAAAACATGCGTTTCCAATTCGTTAATGTCTGTTACTTTTTCATTTAAAAAAGTAATATTTGAATGTTTAGAAAGCGTCGCAAAAACAAAATTATAAAAATCAATTCCGTTAATTTTATTGTATTGATAAGGCTTTAGTGCCAAATGACGTTTAAAATTTTCATTGGAGAATGAAGCAAAATCCCACTTTTTAGAAATAACAGAATTCCATATTGATTCTTCTTTTTCCCAAAAACACCAGGTTCTGTCATTCGTTTTTTTCGAATCCTGATCTATTAATAAAACAGACATATCAGAGAATTTTCCGGATAAAATCATTTTATAAACGGTCATTAAAGAAGACAGTCCGGTTCCTGTAAAAATATAATCGAAGTGTTTGATTTGCGAAGAATTCATTCTCAAAAATAATAAATTTTATTGTTTCAGTTTTTCTAAAAGAAACTTAAAATCCTTTGCATTTAAATAATTGCTGTATTGCAATATAATTTGATTTTCCTCATTTAAAACACACAAAACCGGATATACAATCTGGCTGTTGATTGTTCCAAGCTGCAAAGCCAATTCATGAACGCCAACATTATTCCCCGAAGGTTTGTATTGAAACAGCTGATTATTAAAAGTAATATCTCTTTTTTCTTCGGCATTAAAATCAATGAAATAGAAATCAGAATTTAGACTTTCGATAATTTCTTTGTTTTTGAAAGTTGTTGTTTTCATGCGCTGGCAGTATTGACACCAATCGGTATGAATAAAAACAATTATCTTCCGATTTTGAATACGCTGCAAACTGTCGATTTCTTCAAAAGAATGACTCTTCAACTGGCAAAATACCGAGGAAGTTATTCCGAAAAAGAAAATAAGAAGAAATAGCTTTTTCATTTTGTTATTGTTTTTGCCACAAATCGCACGGATAAAAGGATTGTATATTTTTTTGTTACAACGACATAAAATTTTCACATCATCAAACTGGACTGAAGTCCAGCTCTACAATATGATATCGAACCTATGGTTCTTAAAGTTCCAAGGGAATGAGCTATTTTGTAGAGCTGGACTTCAGTCCAGTTTGATGATGAATTGGCATATTTCAATTGCATTATATCGATTTATACGGCTAAGTATAATTTGCGGCAAAAAAATCACCTAAATGTATAACGTAATCCAAAAAATCCGCGAATAGTTTGGTTTTGACCATAAACATACGTTGTATCAAAA
Organism: Flavobacterium sp. Root901; assembly: GCF_001429765.1. Classification (GTDB taxonomy): domain Bacteria; phylum Bacteroidota; class Bacteroidia; order Flavobacteriales; family Flavobacteriaceae; genus Flavobacterium. Next base: position 846,364 of record NZ_LMJB01000005.1, on the reverse strand, counting down.
GTTAATCCGTACGGATTATCTGGTGTAACCAAAACTTTTCCTGCTGAATCATACTGTACATTTTTATCAAAAGGATCATTTGTTCTTGAAATCAAAAACGGATTATTTTGTTTTGGAGTAAAGTTCAGCAAATTTTTGATTCCGCCGTAAAGTTCAAAATTTTTCCAGCCTGTATATGTAAACTGAATATTCTGAATACTATGCCATGGTGAATTTGGATTTCTTGGATCGTATTCGTTCAGTAAAGGCAATTTCATCGGACTGTAAACATTTCCAGTATAATCGAGCAATAAATTCCAAGGTTGTATTTTGTATGAAATACTCCAGGTTGCAGTAAATTTTTCGGTTAAAAAAGGTCTTTCTGAAATTCCGTCCTGAACATTTTTATTGTCCAAAACCGTTGCTCCAAGGATAAATTTTAAACCATTTGTAAAATTGACATCAACATTCGTGCTGATTCCCTGACTGACAGCATAACCGTCAATATTATCATAAATGATTTTATTGGGATCTGTTTCGTAATCTGAAATAATTTTATTGCTGAATCGGGTATAAAAAGCAGTTGTTTCAATTCCTATAAATGTGCCGTTATCCAGGTTTATTTTCTGAATATAATTCAAATTTACATTTACTGACTTTTCCGGTTTTAAATCATTCTGAATCACAACTTCTCTCGAACCCGTAAGTGCGGCGTGGTCTTCGGTAAATAAATTCACCACACGAAATCCGGTTCCGGCATTTAATCGAAAAATTGTGTTTTCATTTGCTTTGAAACGATAGGCAAATCTCGGGGTAAAAATAGAACCATGAATCGAGTTATAATCGTATCGCGCTCCCAGCAAAATCTGACTTTTTGGAGAAAAAGTAATTTCATCCTGAACAAAAATTCCTGGCAGCCAGGTGCTTTCTGCGTCTTTTGTTGCCGGCGTATTATCGTCATAATAGGAATATCGATTCGCAATTCCAGCCAGAAAATCATTACGCCCGATTTTTTTATCCCATGTCAATTGCAGAAAACCAATTTTTTGATTCGCGATATAAGAGGTTGTTCCGTATCGACTATCCTGATAATGAACATTTCCCGAAAAGGAAAGCATTAATTTTTCTTCAAACGGTAATTGATAACTCCCAATTAATTCAGCTCTTTTTGTGTAAATACTTTCGCCGTAAATTTCGTCTCCGCCGCGGTATTTTTTTTCCCATCGAACGTGTCCGCCCCAACGGTCTTCGTACATTCCGCAGGCAGCAATTGTAAAAAGACGATTATCATTTCGCTGAAAGCTCCACTTATTAAAAACCGAAATGCGGTCAGAAAGTGTTACATCTGTAAAATTATCATGGTCTTTGTCAATAATCATATCGTAGTTAAAATAATTAACACCCAAAAGAACCATCGCTTTTTTACCTGCATTAAATTTCATTCCCAAATCAAGATTATTTTCTAAATACGTCGTTGTGAAATAATCTGCAGAAAATACTGGCGCATTTGTTGGGTTTTTAGTGATAATGTTAATTAACCCGCCAACTGCCTCACTTCCATACAAAGACGATGCAGGTCCTTTTACAATCTCTATTCTTTCGACAAGAGAATTTGGAATTCCGGACAAACCATAAACTGTTGAAAGGCTGCTTACAATGGGCATTCCATCAATCAAAACCAGAGTATACGGTCCCTCAAGTCCGTTTATATGAATGTCGCCCGTATTACAAACACCGCAATTAAGCTGAGGCCGGACTCCATTTATATTTTGAAGCGCATCGTAAATACTGGGTGTTGGATTTTTCCTGAAAAAAACGGGTGAATAAACCTCAACGGGAACAGCACTTTCCAAACGCTTTACTGGTTTTAAAGTCCCTGAAACGACAACTTCATTCAGCTGATTTTCATTGTCTTCTAAATCAAAATTAAGAACAAGGTTTTGCCATTTTATAACTGAAAATCTTTGTGTCACAGGTTTGAATCCAGTCGAGGTCACCTGAATTCTTCCATTTTCAATGGAAACATTTTCAAAAGAATAATAACCTAAACTATCTGAAATTGTTTTTTGGTCTGTGCCCAATAATTGCACGTTTGCGGCTTGTAATTTTTGCCCGTTTCCGGAAATGAACCCTGAGATTCTGGCCGATTCCTGAGCAAAAGAAAAGTGTAAATTAAATAATATCAATATCCAAATTGAATTTTTCATTGTTGCAAAATTAAATTTAGACAAATCTAAAAATTAAATTTGACAAATAATTAATTTAATTTTAGAAATTTATAACTCTAGCCGCATCAATATGTTATATTTCTATTTTTGATATAAAAAATTAAATAGCGTCCAGCTTTAGCCTGATGAAAATAGGGATATCGATTGAATTCACATAGAATCTCAGCATCTTAGCAACTTTAAAAAAAATCCTCATCGATAAGTTCCTTATTTATTACAGCTCCCGCAAAAGATCCGGTTGAAACGGCAATTGCTACAGATCGCATTTGTTTCGTACAGTCTCCGCTTGCGTAAACTCCGGTTATATTTGTTTTTTGCATAGCATCTGTTTTTAATAAGCCCTGCTCATTGATCTCACAGCCCAAACCTGCTGGGAGAGAACAATGTTGTTCAAAAGGGACTCTGGCATAAATGGCTTTCACCTCCACTTTTTCCTGATTTTTGAAGATGATGTTTTTGATATATCCATCTGCATGTTCAAAGGAATCGATTTCTTCTTCAAAAATTTGCACATTATGTTTTTCAAGTATTTCTGTTTCCAGTGCAGTCAGGGTTGATTTTCCATTGGTACATAATCTCAAGTCTTTTGTCCAGTTTGAAATCAGTTTTGCAAACTCAAATGCCATTTCTCCATTGGCAATAATGGCTGTTTTTTCATTTTTAACTTCATAACCATGACAGTATGGGCAATGCAAAACTGAAATTCCCCAGCATTCTGCAAAACCTTTTATTTTCGGAAATACATCTTTAACACCGCTGGCAAACAATAGTTTTCTTGCAGTAAAGATTTCACCGGATTCTGTAGAAATTTCAAATCCGGATTCTTTCTTAACAGCTTTTATGGCAAGGCCGTTATAAAAATGAACGGTTTTATAAAGATCAACCTGCAATTTGGCTTTCGCCGAAATAACAGCAGGCTTTTCACCATCCTGTGTAATAAAATTATGAGAATGAGGAGTCTGCCTGTTACAAGGTACACCGCTGTCTATAATCAAAACCTGACGCAGGGCTCGTCCTAAACTCATCGCTGCGGATAATCCGCTGTAGCTTCCGCCAATGATGATTACATCAAAATTATTTTGTTTCATAATTAATAGTTTTAATGATTTTGCTTTCTGTGCAAATAGTAATTAATCAAATGCCCGATAATCATTCCGATTCCACCAAAATAAATCAGATCTAAATGAATCTCCAGAAAAATATCAGTTAAAATACTGATCCAGATTAGACTCATGGAAACAATCAAAATCGACGAAACCAAAAGACTTGATTTTTTCGTAATTTTGAGAATTGCAAATAAGCCTGTCGAAGCAAATAATAAATCGATAAAAGGATTGTGGCTTATGCCTAAAGGAAGAATGGTTAAAAGTGGAAAAATCAAACAATGAACCAGACAAATGGCTGCGCTTGAAATTCCTAAAATATCATAAAAGGATGAGGTAATTCTCTTCATTTGTTATACATTTGTTTAATGCAATTATGTTGCAAATATACACATAAAAATCAATTGCAACATTGTTGCGTTATATTTTTTAATTCAGAATAAAATGAAAACTACACGTAACACTACAGCAAAGACAGCCGTTTTAGAGGTTTTTGAGAAATCGAAAACAGCACTTTCGCATACTGAAATTCAAAAACAATTAAACGATATTTGCGACCGGGTAACCATTTACAGAATTTTAGACCGACTTCTTAATGAAGATATTATTCATAAAATTTCAAATCTGGACGGTACTGTAAAATATGCAAAATGCAATCATTCACATCAACGTGTGCACATTCATAATCATGCTCATTTTAGCTGTGAAAATTGTCACGAAATCACTTGTCTTGAAACTGTAAAACCAAGTTATATTATGCCTCATAATTATAAGATAAACGAGATAAACTTTACTTTATCAGGTTTGTGCCCAAAATGTTTGAATTCTAACATTTAAGTTTTAGACTAGCCTAAAAATATTGTTCAGCGAATGTAATTTTTCTATATATTTGTTAAAACAATACTTTTACAATGACCAAATCTTTAGAAGAAGTAAACCAATCGGTTGCTACAGAGCATAAAAAAACGGGATTCAGGAAAATATTAGCCTTTTTAGGTCCGGCATATTTAGTCAGCGTTGGATATATGGACCCTGGAAACTGGGCGACAGATATTGCCGGCGGAAGCCAATTTGGCTACACTTTAGTCTGGGTTTTATTAATGAGCAACTTAATGGCTTTGCTTTTGCAGAGTTTAAGCGCAAGGCTTGGTATTGTAACGCAGCGGGATCTGGCGCAGGCTTCGAGAGAAACCTATTCGAAATATATCAACTACATTTTATATTTTCTGGCCGAAATTGCCATTGCTGCTTGTGATTTGGCCGAAGTGCTCGGAATGGCAATCGGGATTAACCTGCTTTTTGGAATTCCGCTTTTTGAAGGGGTTCTGATTACCGTTTTAGATACTTTCATTTTATTATTCTTAATCAACAAAGGAATTCGTAAAATGGAAGCTTTTATTATTGCCTTGGTGGCGATTATTGGTTTTTCTTTTATATTCGAAATGATATTTGCAGAACCAGAAGTTTCTAAAATCGTAGCCGGACTTATTCCTTCAATTCCAAACTCAGCTGCTTTATATATTGCAATCGGAATTATTGGCGCAACAGTAATGCCTCACAACCTTTACTTACACTCTTCTTTAGTTCAAACCAGAAAATTCGACAGAAGTCCGGCCGGAATCAAACAGGCTTTAAAATACAATTTTATAGATTCTACAATTGCGCTGAATCTTGCTTTCTTTGTTAATGCTGCTATTTTGATTTTAGCTGCAGCGACTTTTCATAAAAACGGAATGTTTGAAGTGGCCGAAATTCAGGATGCGCATCAATTTCTGGAGCCTTTGCTGGGAACAAAATGGGCGCCAGTACTATTTGCTGTTGCTTTAATCGCTGCCGGACAAAGTTCAACCGTAACGGGAACACTTGCCGGACAAATCGTTATGGAAGGTTATTTACATTTACGCATTCAGCCGTGGGTTCGCAGAATCATAACACGTTTAATTGCTATTGTTCCTGCCTTAATCGTGATTTGGGTTTACGGCGAAGGTATAACGGGAAAACTTCTGATTTTAAGTCAGGTCATTTTGAGCCTTCAATTAGGATTTGCCATTATCCCGCTGATTCACTTTGTGAGCGATAAATCAAAAATGAATGGTTTTCATATCTCCAGAACTACACAGGTTATCTCCTGGATTATTGCTTCTATTATTGTTTCTTTAAATGCCAAATTGGTTTATGATGAAATTACTTCGTGGCTTGAGAGTTCCGGTCATCCCATCATTTTATGGTTTACGGTTGTGCCGCTTGCTTTCGCCTTTGCCGCTTTGCTGCTTTATATTGTATTCAAGCCTTTTATTACAAAAGCCAAATCTAAGATTGTCAATCATTCTCCACATAATTTAAGATTACAATTTTCTCCAAAAGAGCATCAAAGCTTAAAAAACATTGCTATTTCGGTAGATTTTTCCCGTGCAGATGAAACGGCATTAAACAGAGCTTTTGAATTGGGCGGAATCGATACAGAATATACTCTGATTCATATAGTAGAAACTGTGGGCGCTTTAATGTACGGTGTTCATGCCCACGATCATGAAACTACAATTGATGAAAAATTATTATTAGAATATCAGGAAATGCTTTCACAAAAGGGTTTCAGGATTAAAACTGAACTCGGTTTTGGAAAACCAAACAAAGTAATTCCAAAGATTATAAACGAAGGAAATTTTGATATTCTGGTTATGGGAACTCACGGCCATACCGGACTAAAAGATATTCTTTTTGGCACAACAGTAGATAAATTGAGACATAAAATTTCAATACCTTTGCTGATTGTTAAATAAAGGTGCTAATTCGCTAAGGTTCTAAGATTTTTCTTGAATGCTTTAAAAGTAAACTTAGAACCTTAGCATCTCAGAACCTTAGAACCTCAAAAAAATGACTTTCTCAGAAGAAAATTATCTAAAATCAATATATCACTTAACTGCTGCTTTGGAAACTGAAGTGAGTACAAATGCCATTGCAGAAATAATGGAAACCAAAGCCTCCTCAGTAACCGACATGCTTAAAAAGCTGGCAGATAAAGATTTGGTTAATTATAAAAAATATCAGGGTGTTTCGTTAACTGAAAACGGAAAGCTTGCTGCCAAAATGATTGTGAGAAAACATCGTTTATGGGAAGTTTTTCTGGTGGAGAAATTAAATTTCAGCTGGGATGAAGTTCATGATATTGCAGAACAGCTTGAACATATCAAATCTGAGCAATTGATTAATCGTCTGGATGATTTTCTGGGAAATCCAACTGAAGATCCGCACGGCGATCCAATTCCGGATGCTAACGGCCGAATTATTAAAATAGAAAAACAGCTTCTTTCTGAATTATCAGACGGTCAAAGCGGAATTTGCGTTGGTGTAAAAGATACTTCTTCAGAATTCCTTAAATATTTGGACAAACAGGGAATCGCTTTGGGATCTACAATTGAGTTTTTATCTAAAGAATCCTTCGATTTATCGGTAAAAATTAAAGTGGATGAAAGAGAACTTTCTATTTCAAATAAAATTGCTTCTAATTTGTTTGTAAAGCTGCTGTAAATATATCTCGTTTAGAAATCCAGATTTGTAAAACGCATTTCCAGATTGCGCATTAAATTATTAACCCGATCCAGACTAAAAAGATTTACAGCAATTCGTCGTTTCTCATTAGAATCTGTAATGATGTAAAGCATAAAATGGTTGGTTTTATAGCCTTTAATATCATTAAATTTCAATTTCCGGGTACTAAAGATATTTTTTGAAATAATCGCGTCGCTTGTAAATATTACTCTTCTTTTAAAAGTATCGATTAACAGCGCTGCGCAAAAAATGACGACGGTAAGAATAAGCAAAACGATTAAAGCATTCAAATAAATTGATGAACAGCAAAAACTGTACAATTTAAGCACTTTGGAATCTGTTGGTAAAGTAATAAACGGAACTAATAATAAACTTCCGGAGATCAGTATTAATGATATTGAAAAAAAGAAAACAAAAGCTCTTAATCGGTTAGTCACTGTATAAACGTTCATCTGAAATATCTTAAATATAAAAATTTCAGCAAAAATAAGGTGTTTTTCTTACAAAATGATAACGAGTGCCGATTTTAACAATCTAAATAATCTTTTTCTCAATCATCTCCAGCATTACTGGCGAAGCATTTTTAAATGTTGGCGGTTGTTCGATAATACTTCCGGCATTCTTTTTATTTACTTTAAAACTGACATCGTTGTCTGTAGTAAATAATAGTGCCGTCAAAAAAGGTTTTTTAATATAAGATCCCAAAACCAGTAAAGCTTCATCCAAGGTATGAATGCTTTCTATCTCTTCTGTTTTATAACGAGAGGTCAATGAAACTGAAAAGGAATTATCTTCATTTAAAACCAAACGAAAATAGATATTTTTAAGTTCGGTATCGCCCATTGTTTTGGCCAAAGTTAATTTTGCAAAAGTTCCCGCCTGAATACTTTCTTTGACACGCTCACAAAAAAGGGCAAATATTGGTTCGTACATTTTTTTTAAGTTACTAAGATTCTGAGAGACTTAGATTCTAAGTTTGCTCTCTGTATATTATTTCCGTATCACGACAGTAGTCGCGATACGGTTGAGAAGATTATTTTCCTGTAAATTCCGCTTTACGTTTTTCTAAAAATGCTGTGGTTCCTTCTTTAAAATCTTCAGTTCCAAAACATTTTCCGAAAGATTTAATTTCAGTGTCAAATCCGTTTTTCCCGTCTGTAAAGTTTGCGTTGATTGCTTTAATGGCTTTACCAATTGCAAAAGGAGCATTTTTAATGATTTTTTGAGCAATTACATTTGTAAACGACAAAAGTTCTGCCTGTGGTACAACATGGTTTACTAAACCGTATTGCTTTGCTTCTTCTGCAGAAATCATTGCCGCAGTCATGATCATTTCCATCGCACGTCCTTTTCCAACCAATTGAGGTAAACGCTGTGTTCCTCCATAACCCGGAATTAATCCTAAAGTTACTTCCGGAAGTCCCATTTTTGCATTGTCTGAAGCTACTCTAAAATGACACGCCATTGCCAGTTCTAATCCGCCGCCCAGAGCAAATCCGTTAACGGCTGCGATAACCGGTTTTTTGAGATTTTCGATATAATCAAACAGGGATTCCTGTCCTTCAGATGCCAATTGTGCGCCTTCAACAACAGTATAATTTGAAAATTCCGAAATATCGGCTCCGGCTACAAAAGCTTTTTCTCCGCTTCCGGTTAAAACAATAACACGAACCTCATCACTTTTACCTAATAATTTAATTGCATTACTCAAATCGCTGATTGTTGCTTTGTTTAAAGCATTCAGTTTCGTAGGTCTGTTAATTGTTATGGTAGCAACTTTTTCTTCAATAGAAATTAAGATGTTTTCGTAGTTCATGATACTGAATTTAAGAGTTTGTAATAGGTAAGGAAACTCTAAATGTAGTTCCTTTTCCGTATGTTGATTCAAAGGTAATTGTTCCTTTGTAATTTTCTATAATGTTTTTGATAATTCCGAGTCCGAGTCCCATACCGCTGGTTTTGGTAGTAAATTTTGGTTCGAATATCCTTCCGATATCTTGTTTCTGGATTCCGATTCCGTTGTCTTTTACAGCAATTTCAACGTTGTTGTTTCTTCTTTTTACAGTGACAACTATCGATTTTTGAAACTGACTTTCGGGAATAGCCTGCGTTGCGTTTTTAACCAGATTCGTAATAACACGAATTAATTGTGTACGATCCATTTTGGAGATGATTTCGTCTTCATCTTTTTCAAAAACGATATAATCTTCATTAAAAATATCCAGCGCCAGTTCTACAACCTCAACCACATTTAAAGTTTCATTTTGCTGGGCCGGCATTGATGCAAAATTCGAAAATGCCGAAGCTACCGCTGTCATAGTATCAATCTGCTGAATTAAAGTTTCAGAGTAATCGTTCATCTTTTGTTTGACATCGGGATCATTCGGGTCGAATTTTCTCTGAAAACTCTGAACCGTCAAACGCATTGGTGTCAACGGATTTTTAATTTCGTGTGCTACTTGTTTTGCCATTTCGCGCCAGGCCTCTTCACGTTCACTCTGCGCCAGTTTTATTGCACTGGTTTCGAGTTTATCGACCATTCCGTTGTAGGCTTTGATCAGGAAGTTGACTTCTTTGCTATTGGCTTCTAAAACAATTTTCTCATTTTTTTGATCCAGATTGGTTTCTTCCAGTCTGTCAGAAATCGTTTTTAACGATTTTGTGATATAAGTCGAAAGGAAATACGCCAATGCAAAAGCTACAATCAGCATAAAAGAATACACCTGGCTTAAGCGAATCAGGAAAGTATTTAACTCATTATCGTAATAACCGTCATCTTCTAAATAAGGAAGATTTAAAATTCCGAGTGGTTTGAATTTTTCATCTTTTATTAAACTGTATGACGATCTGTTTTTAACTCCGTCGATTGTTTTAATGTCTACAAAACGCTTTTCAATAGAAGAGCGAACTAATTTCAGAATATATTCCGGAATTGGCGGCGCGATTTTATCAACTGCAAATGATTCTTTGGAAGATTTGAGCAGTTTTCCATCAAGACTATAAATGTTGATTTCTATTTTGTGAATCTGTGCCAGTTCGTGGATTTTATCTTTGAAAATCAAATCCAGATTTTGCGTTTTCAGCGGATAAGTAGTTGTAGAAAGCACATAATTAATGTGTTCTTTTACCGCATTTTCTTTTCGTTCAAGTCGCTCCTGATGGTATTCTTTTGCCTCAGTCTTAAACTGAATAATAGAAATAGATGCCAATAAAAAAGATGCCACAACAATCAATACAATCATCGACAGGAAAATCCTGGTACGAAGTGAAAGCATTGACATTTTGAAGTTTAGCATCTGAGTTTTGTTTTTTTGTTGCCACGAATTTCACGAATTTACGCGAATTCTATTAAAAGTTTTGCCACAGATTAAAAGGATTTTAATGATTTTCAAATTATGCTTAAAAAATCATTAAAATCCTTTTAATCTGTGGCTAAAAAAATTAGTGCCAATTCGTGAAATTCGTGGCAAAAACTTTTTATTTTTTTTCGCGGATTCGTTTGTAAAATCGGAATCCCAGCATAATTAAAACCGAGAATAAAATAATTCCGATTACACCAAAAATCCAATTGATGGCGCTTTTTAAAACTACTAAAAATACAACCGCAAATAGAATAATCGTTGCGCCTTCATTCCATAAACGCATGAAGTTGTTGGTATATTTTACTTCATCGTTTTGCAATTGTTTAAAAATCTGATGGCATTTTCCGTGATATAAATATAAAAGGAAAACGAAACATAATTTTACGTGCATCCATGGCATTTGAATCCAAATATGCCCTGCTTCTGTAAAAAACAGCATCCAAAAAGCAAAAATACTCGCCAAAACCGCCGATGGCCACGTAATAATGTACCACAAACGGTAGGCCATAATTTTGTATTGCGCCTGCAGAATTTCTTTTTCCGGCGAAGGTTTTTCACTGGCTTCAATTTGATACACAAACAAACGCACAATGTAAAACAACCCTGCGAACCAAGTGATTACAAAAATCAAATGCAGAGATTTTAGATAATTGTAGTATTCCATTTATTATTTGTTTCAGGTTTTCAAGTTTCAGGTTTTCAAGTTTCAGGTTTCAGGTTTCAGGTTTCAAGTTATGCTCAACTTTGAGAAGAACTTGAAACCTGAAACTTGAAACAAAATATTACTTAGCCCAGTCGTTAATCCAGTTAGAAACCGTTTGACACCATTCGTCGTCATCATTCAAACATGGAATTGCCAAAAACTCTTCTCCTCCTTTTGCTTCAAAATCTTCTTTGGCGCGCATGGCGATTTCTTCCAGCGTTTCCAGACAATCAGATACGAAAGCCGGAGTTACAACCGCCAGTTTTTTGATTCCTTTTGCCGGCATTTTATCAATTTCGATATCGGTATAAGGTTCTAGCCATTTATCTCCTGCTAATCTTGATTGAAAAGTCAGACTGTATTTCTCTGCTGGAATATCTAATAGTTTTATAACCTGTCTTGTGGTTTCATAACATTGGTGACGGTAACAAAAATCGTGCGCCGGAGATGGCGTGTTACAGCAAGAGCCGTCAATTTTACAATGTGATTTGGTTACATCTGTTTTGCGGATATGGCGTTCCGGAATTCCGTGGTACGAAAACAATAAGTGATCATAATCAAATCCAAGTAAATGTTTTTTGATGGAATCAGCCAGGTTTTTGATATAATCCGGTTTGTTGTAAAATGCAGGAACATCGGTAAAAGTCATTTCAGGGAATTTCTTTTTTCTGATTTCCTCGGCTTTAACTAAAATCGTCAAAGTCGAAGCCATTGCATATTGCGGATATAAAGGGAAAAGCAAAACTTCTGTAACCCCTTTATCTTTTAATTCCTGAAGTCCTTTTTCGATAGTCATGCTTCCGTAACGCATTGCAAGTGCAACAGGAACATTAACTAAAGGCTGTACTTTTTTCTGCATTCTTTCAGAAAGCACAACCAATGGCGAACCTTCATCCCACCAGATTTTTGCATACGCATGTGCAGATTCTTCCGGCCTTTTTCTAAGGATAATACCGCGAACTAATAATGCTCTTAATAAATATGGAACGTCAATTACATATTTATCCATTAAAAATTCGTCTAAATATGGTTTTACGTCTTTTGGAGTTGGACTTTCAGGAGAACCTAAGTTTACTAATAATACGCCTTTCATTATGTTTTTTTGCTTTAAGCTTTTTATTTGTTTTTAAATTTTCGGCAAAAGTAAGTTGTGTACTTTATTCGAAATATCATATTTATTACTTTTTATTTATTGTTGAATGTGAAAAATCAATGTATTTAATTTTCGCGCAGATCAGAGATTAAGCAGATTTAAAAATCCGGTTAATTCGTGAAATTAGCGGCAAAAAAACTAAACATTCGCATTAATCGACATTAAGTACTTTTTTGGAGTTGTCCCGAATTTCTTTTTGAATGCCGCAATGAAGTGACTTCCGGTGCTGTAGCCAATTTTCAGTCCAACTTCATTTACATTATAAGAACCGCTGTCCAATAGTTTTCGGGCGAAATCCATTTTATAATCGAACAAGAAACCGTAAACAGTGTCGCCGTAAATTTGTTTGAAACCCATTTTTAGCTTTTTCAGATTCAGGCCAATTTCATCTGCTAATTCCTGCAATCCCGGCGGTTCGGCCATATTGGCAATCACAATTTCTTTCGCTTTTCTGATTTTCAAAACATTATCTTCATCAATCAAAAACGGACATTGTTCTGCGTTTGGATCTTCAGTTCGGTTAAAATACAAACTCAATAATTCGTATCCTTTTCCTTTATAATATAAATTTTTAATGGATGGATGAAGGTTGTAATGAAACAGCTGACTCAGAACAATTGCCATTGACGGACTGATATTTCCTTCGTTATAATATTTCTTGTCCTTATTATCTGCACTTAAAAAAGTGATATAATCAGCTTCGGCAGAAAATAATGCGTGAAATTTTTTGATAGAGACAATTACCGAGATTGCCCAGGAGTTTGGAGCCAATTCTAAATTCAGCGGTAATTCTTTCTGCGGATTATACAAAAGCAGCGATTTTTCTTCTTTCAGTTCTAAAGCGTAATTGCCCTGATTGAACAAAAATTTTGCATTGCCTTTTATCCCGAAGTGAAACTGTATCAGGCCTGTACCTATTTCGTGCTGTGCATAAAATGGTTCGGCACCGTCGTTTTGAAAACGGATCAGCGTAAAGTCGTCTTCAATTTTTATAATTTCCTGAGAACCCATAGCGATATTTTTTTGAAACGAAAATCAAAACAAAGTTGCAATGTTATTTAGAATCACTCTAAACTAATCACTTCAAATGAGTTGATTTTGCTACAAAAGTAGGCTTTTTTACTCAAAAACACCTATTTAGGTTCAAAAAAACATACAGCGACACAAAAAGTACTTTTAGCGTTATTTTTATCAATGCTATAGTAATAATTTTGTTGCACTTTTATGAAAGTGAATTTATGGAAAACAATAACGTACCGAAACATCTTTACTTTTACTCAGTTGGTCTGAGTTATAAAAAAGCCGATGCTGAGGTCAGAGGTCAGTTTAGTTTGGATGCCGTTGCAAAAACGCGTTTACTGGAACAGGCTAAAAATGAAGGAATAGAAAGTTTAATTGTCACTTCTACCTGCAACAGAACCGAAATTTACGGTTTTGCAGAACACCCTTTTCAATTAATAAAACTAATATGTGATAACAGCAACGGTTCTGTTGATGCTTTTCAAAAAGTTGGTTTCGTTTATAAAAATCAGGAAGCTATTAATCATTTATTTCGCGTAGGAACAGGATTGGATAGTCAGATTCTGGGCGATTTTGAAATTATATCTCAAATTAAAACCAGTTTTTCGCACTCAAAATCAATGGGATTGGCCAATGCTTTCATGGAAAGACTGGTTAATGCAGTTATTCAGGCGAGCAAAAGAATTAAAACAGAAACTGAGATTAGTTCTGGTGCGACTTCGGTTTCTTTTGCATCGGTACAATACATTCTTAAAAATGTAGAAGACATCAGCAATAAAAACATTTTACTTTTCGGAACCGGAAAAATCGGAAGAAATACTTGCGAAAATCTGGTAAAGCATACAAAAAACGAACATATTACTTTAATCAACAGAACAAAAGACAAAGCCGAGAAACTGGCCGGAAAACTAAATCTGATTGTTAAAGATTATTCTGAATTACATTTAGAACTTCAAAAAGCGGATGTAGTGGTTGTTGCCACAGGCGCGCAAAATCCAACTGTTGATAAAGCAATTCTGAATCTTAAAAAACCTTTATTGATTCTGGATTTATCAATTCCGAAAAACGTGCATGAAAATGTAGAGGAATTAGAAGGCGTTACTTTGATTCACATGGATTATTTGTCTCAATTGACAGATGAAACTTTAGAAAACAGAAAACTGCATATTCCTGCAGCCGAAGCAATCATTGAAGAAATTAAGGAAGAATTTGTAATCTGGATGAAAGGACGCAAATTTGCTCCAACCATCAATGCTTTAAAAGAAAAACTGAATGCAATAAAGAATTCAGAATTAGATTTTCAAAGCAAAAAAATCAGAGATTTTAATGAAGAACAAGCGGAAATCATCAGCAACAGAATCATTCAGAAAATCACTACTCATTTTGCCAATCATTTAAAAGACGACGATACAATGGTGGACGAAAGCATCGAATGGATCGAAAAAGTCTTTAAAATAAAAGCATCATAGTTTTACCATTAAGATATTAAGAGAATTAAGTCAAGCTTTATCAAGATAATTAAGCTTTGTGAAAAACATTTAACTTAAAAAGTTTTGAATCTTAATTTTACTAAAAATTAAACATAAAACTTAATGAATCTTAATATCTTAATGGTGAAAAAACAATAATTTCTATGACAAAAAAAGAGGTTACACAATTGGCTTATGAAATTACAGGGTATGCAATTAAAGTACATAAAACTTTAGGACCCGGACTTTTAGAAAGAATTTATGAAAAGTGCCTCAAATATGAATTAGAACAAAACGGATATGACGTCAAACAGCAATTATCTGTTAAAATAGAATATTACGATCTGGAATTTGAATCGGATTTAAGAGTCGATTTATTAGTAAACGATTGTGTTGTGGTTGAATTAAAAGCGATAGAAAATCTTTTACCAATTCACGAAGCTCAATTATTAACGTATATGAAATTATTACAAAGACCTCAGGGTTTATTAATTAATTTCAACACAACAAACATAACAAAATCAATGAAATCGCTTGTAAATGATTACTTTGCAAGATTAATTGATTAAAAATAAAAAAATTAACCATTAAGAGATTAAGAAAATTAAGTCATACTTTGTCAAGAAAATTAAGCGTACAACGCATTGAAACTTAATGATCTCAGCTTTAACACAAAGCTTAATGTATCTTAATTTCTTAATGGTAAAAACAAAAACATGGCTGAAAAAACAATCAGGATAGGAACGCGTGACAGCGAATTAGCACTTTGGCAGGCACATACTGTTGAGAAACAACTTAATGATTTAGGTTATAAAACTTCGATTGTTGCGGTAAAATCCCAGGGCGACATTATTCTGGATAAACCGCTTTACGAATTGGGAATTACCGGCATTTTTACCAAAACGCTTGACATTGCTATGATCAACGGTGATGTTGATATTGCTGTTCATTCTATGAAAGATGTTCCGACGGCTTTACCAAAAGGAATTGTTCAGGGAGCAGTTTTAGAAAGAGCAAATGTTCTGGATATTTTAGTTCATAAAGGAAATCCTGATTTCTCTAATCCGAGCACTATTGCAACCGGAAGTCTGCGTCGTCAGGCACAATGGTTCAATAAATATCCGAATCATACTGTAGTTGACTTACGTGGAAACGTCAATACACGTATGCAGAAATTGCAGGACAATAACTGGGATGGAGCCGTTTTTGCGGCGGCTGGTTTAGAGCGCATCAACCTAAAACCAGAAAATGTCATTAATCTGGATTGGATGATTCCGGCACCGGCACAAGGAGCAATGCTGGTTGTGGCAATGGAAAATGACAATTTTACGTTGGATGCTTTATCGCAACTGAATCATATTGAAACTGAGATCTGTACTTATATTGAACGCCAGTTTTTAAGAACGCTGGAAGGCGGCTGTACGGCGCCAATCGGAGCTTTGGTAAATTATAATGAAGACGAAGACACGCTTGATTTTCAAGGTGTTTTACTTTCTGTTGACGGAAAACAAAAACTGGAAATCAATAAAACTGTTGATATTTCTGAATGGAAGAAACTAGGTTTTCACGCTGCTCAGGAAATTTTAAACAATGGCGGAACTGAACTGATGCAGTCTATTAAAGAATCTTTAAAGAAATAATGGCAAATCCAGTTCAAATAGTATCTACTAAAATATTATCCCCTCTTCATAAACAAGAGCTGATGAAATACGGTATTGAAGTAATCGAAGCCGATTTCATTAAAACCGAAAACAAACCTTTCGAATTAAAAGACCTCAACGAAAGTCTGATTTTTACAAGTCAGAATGCCGTTCAAAGTGTTTTAAAAGATCCAAATGTTGAAAAACTAAAAAGCAAAAACGTATACTGCGTTGGACTTAAAACCAAAACTTTATTGACAGATAACGGATTTAATGTTGTGGCTTACACAGGTTATGCTTCGGATTTGGCTGAAATTATTACTTTGATTTACAATCAGGAAAGTTATACTTTCTTTAGTGGAAATTTAAGAAGAGATACACTTCCGAATGCTTTAAAAGATGCCGGAATAAAATTTAATGAAATTCAGGCTTACGAAACTTCTTTGACTCCACATAAAATTAAAACTCCTGCAGATGCTATTTTATTTTTCAGTCCATCTGGAATAGAAAGTTATCTGAAAGAGAATACAATTAAGAAAGAAAACTGCTTTTGTATTGGAGAAACCACTGCCGAAGCTTTACATAAAATTACAAAAAACATCATTATCGCAGATCAGGCGACGGTTGAGAATGTGATTGAAGATGTTATCAACGAATATAAATAATTGATTCCGATTCCTGCAAGGTTTTCAAAACCTTGTAGGTCTAAATAAAATAATAACAATACCTACAAGGTTTTGAAAACCTTGCAGGAGAAACAACACGAAACATGTTAAAAAACGACCTATTTTTAAAAGCATTAAAAGGAGAAACAGTACAACGTCCGCCAGTATGGATGATGCGCCAGGCCGGAAGATATTTGCCGGAATTTAGAGAACTACGTGACAAATATGACTTTTTTACACGCTGCGAAACTCCGGAATTAGCAGCTGAAATTACAGTACAGCCTATTCGCAGAATTGCTCCGGATGCGGCGATCTTATTTTCGGATATTTTAGTAGTTCCTCGCGCGATGGGAATTCACGTAGAATTAAAAGACAATTTAGGTCCTATAATTCCAAATCCAATCCGCTCTTTGGCAGATGTTCACAGAGTTTATGTTCCGGATGTTAATGAAACATTAGGTTACGTTTTTGATGCCGTGAAATTAACTAAGGAAATGCTGAATGACGAAGTGCCATTAATTGGTTTCGCAGGTTCACCATGGACAATTTTCTGTTACGCTGTTGAAGGTAAAGGTTCTAAGAGTTTTGATACTGCAAAAGGTTTTTGCTTTTCAAATCCTGCTGCGGCACACACTTTATTGCAAAAAATTACGGATACAACAATTTTATATTTAAAAGAAAAAGTAAAATCGGGAGTAAATGCCGTTCAGATTTTTGATTCGTGGGGAGGAATGCTTTCGCCTGTTGATTATCAGGAATTTTCATGGAAATACATCAACCAGATTGTTGATGCTTTAGCAGATATTACACCGGTTATTGTTTTCGGAAAAGGATGTTGGTTTGCGCTTGGCGATATGGGCAAAAGCCGCGCTTCTGCTTTAGGAGTTGACTGGACTTGTTCTGCAAGAAATGCACGTTATTTATCTGGTGGAAATATTACTTTACAAGGAAATTTTGATCCTTCAAGATTGCTTTCTCCAATTCCAACCATCAAAAAAATGGTTCACGAAATGATCGACGAATTCGGAAAAGACAAATATATTGTAAATTTAGGTCACGGAATTTTACCAAATATCCCTGTAGATCATGCAAAAGCGTTTATTGATGCTGTTAAGGAATATCATGCGAAATAGTAATTTATGAGATACCTTATTTTAATAGTAGTTGTAATTAATTTCCTTATGATTGGTTGTAATCGAAAAAAGGAAAAATTCAATAATTATCAGATTAAGAATACCTCAAATGAAATTGAAAATTTTAACGAATTCAATATTCGTTTTCATACTGATTCCATTTTTCAATTGGCAAGAGTAAATTTTCCAATTGGAGGAAAATCAATTAATGGCTTTAAAAAGCATGATTGGACATTGAAAAATTGGGAAATGATGAAAAATTTAGTTGTTGAAACAAGTCAAATGAAAGATTATAAACATAGTTTGACTAAATCAGATACATTAATTGTAGAAAAATTTTGGATTCCAGAAAGTGGATTTGAAGTTGAAAGAAAGTTTAAAAGAATAAATAATAAGTGGTTTTTAATTTATTATAATGATGTAAATCTTTAATAAACTTATAAATGCTCAACAAAGGCTTAAGAGACGAAGAAAAAATCAGAATTGATAATGTCCTCAAGACGTTACAAACTCTTGTTTTTGTACCTCAGTCTTTAAGCAACATTCAAAAAGAAGATATTGAAAATCAACTCAAAGACTTCGGATTAAATATCGAAACTCTAGTGGATTATTCAAATGAAGAATTAATTTCATTATTGGTTCGGCTTCATTTTGATTTTGATCATTTAGAACAATTTGCTGATTTTCTGATGGAATTTTCTAAAGCTGAAGATTATGATTTTCACAATAAAGTTTTAGCTCTTTATCAATATATCCAGCAAGAAAGCAAAGTTTTCTCATTTGGAATAAATACTAAAATCGCTTCTGCTAAAAACAAATAAAATGAGTTTTACAGATTGGAAAATAGACCGAATTGAAAATATTCTTCCCGAAGAGTTCTATGAATTAATCGATAAGAATAGAAATCATATTGCAAAAACTTTTCCTTTAACACTCACCAATTCTGATTCTTTAGCGAAAACAAAAGATTTTATTGCCTTCAATTCTGATAAAGAGAAAAACAAAGAAGGCTTTTTCTTTTTTGCCAGAAACATAAAAACAAACGAACTGATTGGTTATTTATGTGTCAAAACAATTGACTACAGAATTTCTAAATGTGAATTAGGCTATTTTGTTGATGAAGGTTTTCAGGGAAAAGGAATTACATCTGCGATGGTTTCAGACGCGATAGATTTTTGTTTTAATGAATTAAGGTTAAACAAGGTTTTCATCTGTACATCTGAAATTAATATTGCAAGTCAGCGAATTGCATTAAAACATAACTTTAAACAAGAAGGAATTTTACGGGACGAGTTTAGAAACGGCGATGGCGAATTGCAAAACTCAGTTTATTTCGGGCTGCTTAAATCAGAATACAAACAATCATGAAAGATAAATTAACTTTCAATAATGTGGCTGGACTTATTTATAATGCTTCGGAAATAATCAAAGTCTTATTCAAAATCTCATTTTTTGGATTATACTATTACTTTGTAATTTATAATGTAAAGTTTTATTTTTTTTCAGAGCTTGCAAATCAAACATCAAGTAGAGCCTGTGCTACAGGTTTTATTACTTTTTTTTATCCAATATTTATAATTATACTTACAATTGTATATTTAGTTTCTATTTCAGTTTATTCAAAAAACCTCAGAAATAAAATTCTATATTATAAATTAATACTAATTCCTCTTATTATACTAACTATAGCAGTTTTTATTGAAGAATATTTTTTTTAGAAAATAAAAAATGAAAGATAAATTTTACGCCTACATACAACAATTACAAGACCAGATCACAGCCGGATTAGAAGCGGTTGACGGAACAGCAAAATTCCGTGAAGATTTATGGAAACGCCCGGAAGGCGGCGGCGGAAGAACACGTGTTATTGAAAATGGTGCTGTTTTTGAAAAAGGCGGTGTAAACATTTCAGCCGTTCACGGACAACTTCCGGAAACGATGCAAAAAATGTTTGGTGTTGGTGAAGCTGATTTCTTCGCTTGCGGATTAAGTTTAGTAATTCATCCGAAAAACCCAATGGTTCCTACAGTTCATGCTAATTGGCGTTATTTTGAAATGTATGATGAGTCCGGAAATGTTATCCAGCAATGGTTTGGCGGCGGACAGGATTTAACGCCTTATTATTTGTTTGAAGAAGATGGAATTCACTTTCACCAAACCTGTAAAACGGCCTGTGATAAACACAATCCGGAATTTTATCCAAAATATAAAAAACAATGCGATTCTTATTTCTGGAATGCGCATCGTAATGAAGCCCGCGGACTTGGCGGTTTGTTTTTTGATTATTGCAAAGCAAATGAATCAATGTCAATGGAAAACTGGTATGCTTTTGTAACCGAAGTTGGTAACAGTTTCCTGGAAGCCTATGTGCCGATTGTAGAAAGAAGAAAAAATCTTCCTTATACTCCAGAACAAAAAAATTGGCAGGAAATTCGCCGTGGCCGTTACGTTGAATTCAATTTAGTTCATGACAAAGGAACTTTATTCGGATTAAAAACCAACGGAAGAATCGAAAGTATTTTGATGAGTTTACCTCCGCATGTTCAATGGGTTTACGATCATCATCCTGAAAAAGGAAGCGAAGAGGAGAAATTAGTAAATGTATTAGAAAATCCGCGCGAATGGATTTAAAACTGATTTATATAACTTTTTTTGCTGGCAGCTTTGGGTGTTTTGCCCAAAACGATTCTTTGCAAAATCCTTATTTTAAATCATATAATGATAAAATTACCGCCAGCGTTTATTATCTGGATACTTCTAACAGTTTTGAAATTGCCTCAGATAATGAGGATCCTAAGATATTTGTAAATCTTATTCCAAATCGAAGAGAACAGATTGGTTTTAATCTGAATTATAAAATCATTGATGTTACCATTGGTTTTGCCCCAAAATTTCTTAGCAGTAATAAAGGCGATTCTCATTCTAAACATTTTAATTTCAATACTCGTTTTTATTATAAAAAATGGATGCAGTCGTTTACTTTTATCAATCAGAAAGGGTTTTATATTAGTGATGACAATATAACGGCCCAATTGCCAAACATGCGTACAACAAAAATTGGCGGATCGACATCTTATATTTTTAATGATAAATTCTCTTTTAAAACATTAGTAAGTCAAAATGAATGGCAGACAAAAAGTTCAGGAAGTTTTATTCCGACTTTCTCATTTTACTATACCAATCTAGATTTAAACACTCCTGATTCGTCTCCGGGGGATTTTTATGTTTTTACATTGGCCCCGTCATATTTTTATAATTTCGTAATCAGTGACCGTGTCTTAATTGGAACCGGAATTGCTTTAGGTGCCGGAATTAATGATATGGACGGAGATACATCAGCATTATTTCAGGCAGATTTTAATTTAAAACTAGCCTACAATAAAGATCGTTTCTTTGGTTTTGCAACTCTTAATACTGTAAGTTTTGCTCAGGATGAAAAGGTTGATCCGAGGTTAAACGATAATATCGCCACTTTAAAACTTTCTGTAGGTTATCGGTTTGATCCTCCTGCCAAAGTCAAAGAAGTATACGATAAAGTAAATGATAAAATCGGACTATAATAACTCCAGGCTTCATAAACAATAAATTACGAAAAAAAATGCTTAAATTAACGGGACTTTACACCAACTAAATTTAATTATTATGGCAAATCTGAATAACGAACAATTAAATCGTATGCATTCCGGAAAAGGATTTATTGCCGCATTAGATCAAAGCGGCGGCAGTACTCCAAAAGCATTATCGTTATATGGCGTTGTAGAAAGCAATTATACAAATGACGAAGAAATGTACACACTTGTACATGAAATGAGAACCAGAATTATTAAAAGTCTTGCTTTTGACAGTCAATATATCTTAGGTGCTATTTTGTTTGAAAACACAATGGATCGCAAAATTGACGGAGAATGGACTGCTGATTATTTATGGGAGAAAAAGAAAATAGTTCCGTTTTTAAAAGTAGATAAAGGGCTTGCAGATCTTTCAAACGGAGTTCAGTTAATGAAACCTATTTCTAATTTAGATGAATTGCTGGATCGAGCCGTTGCGCGAAACATCTTTGGAACCAAAATGCGTTCGGTTATTAAAGAAGCCAATCCGCAAGGAATTCGCGATGTTGTAAAACAACAATTTGAAGTTGGTAAACAAATCTTTGCAAAAGGACTTGTTCCAATTATCGAACCTGAAGTTGATATTTACAGTTCTGATAAAGAAAAATCGGAACAGATTCTGAAAGAAGAAATACAAAAACAGCTTGATGCTTTGGATAAAGATGTAAAAGTAATGCTGAAACTTTCGATTCCAACTGTCAATGATTTTTATAAAGAGCTAATAGACGATCCGCATGTAGTGCGTGTTGTGGCATTATCTGGCGGATATTCAAGAGAAGATGCAAATGATAAGCTATCGCAAAACCACGGATTGATTGCCAGTTTTTCAAGAGCTTTATCTGAAGGGCTTTTTGCCAATCAGTCTGATGAGGAGTTTAATAAAGAATTGACCTCAACAATTAAAGGGATCTATGACGCTTCGATTACATAAATTTCAAATAAATAAATAAATAAAACAAATTACAAAATGGAACTGAAGATAACATCTACAGTTCCAAATCTAAAAATCTAAAATTATTATGTTCCCATTACACAGAGGCAGAAGATTAAGAGTAAATGAATCCGTTCGTTCTTTAGTACGCGAAACCAGTTTAAGTCCGTCAGACTTTATGTTTCCGATGTTTATTGCTGAAGGCGAAAATGTAAAAACTGAAATTCCTTCTATGCCCGGAATCTTTCGCAGATCAATAGATTTAACGGTTGAAGAAGTAAAAGAACTTTTTGCTTTAGGAATTCGTGCCGTAAATATTTATGTAAAAGTCAGCGAAAACCTAAAAGACAATACCGGAAAAGAAGCATGGAACAAAGATGGATTAATGCAGCAGGCTATTCGTGCTATTAAAACTGCCTGCCCGGAAATGATAGTGATGCCGGATGTAGCTTTAGACCCATATTCTGTTTATGGCCACGACGGAATTATCGCAAACGGTGATGTCGAAAATGACAGCACAGTTGAAGCTTTAGTAAAAATGGCCGTTTCGCACGCACAGGCCGGAGCCGATTTTGTTGCTCCAAGCGATATGATGGATGGCAGAGTTTTACGCCTTCGCGAAGGTTTGGATGCTGCCGGATTTCAAAATGTTGGAATTATGAGTTATTCTGCAAAATATGCATCTGCATTTTATGGCCCGTTCAGGGATGCTTTAGATTCTGCTCCAAGAGAAGCTGATGTTCTTGTTCCAAAAGACAAAAAAACATACCAAATGGATTACGCCAATCGCATTGAAGCAATAAAAGAAGCCTTGCACGATGTCGAGGAAGGAGCCGATATGGTTATGGTAAAACCGGGAATTGCATATTTGGATATTGTTCGCGAAGTAAAAAATGCGGTTAATGTTCCGGTAACGGTTTATCATGTTTCTGGAGAATACGCAATGATTAAAGCCGCTGCAGAAAGAGGCTGGCTGGACAATGACAAAATCATGATGGAACAATTAATGTGTATTAAGCGTGCAGGTGCAAGTTTGATTTCTACTTATTTTGCTAAAGAAGCAGCAATACTTTTAAATAAATAATATGAAAAAGGTAATATTCCTATTTGCTGTTTTAGCATTTGCATCATGTAAAAAAGAAGTTTCAGAAAACACAAATCCAACTACAGAATCGTATTCAGAAGGAGAATCGGCGAAAGCTGCAACACCTGAAGCTTTAGGAAAAGAAATTTTTGAAGGAAGAGGAAATTGTACTTCATGCCATCAGCCTGATCAAAAAATTATAGGGCCGAGTATTAAGGAAATTGCCCAAATCTATAAAGACAAAAAAGGAGACATTCCCACTTTCTTAAAAGGAAATGCGGATCCAATTGTAGACCCAAGTCAGTTTTCAGTAATGCAGACTAATTTTGGGATAACCAAAGCAATGTCTGATGAAGAATTAAAAGCAATTGAAACTTACATTTACAGTCATTTAAGCAAGTAATATTTTACTGCTGACATACCTTTGTCACTACCTGATTCTAAATTTGGACTTAAATTTAAAATTTTAAGTAAAAATGAACATTCAAAAGTTTAGCATTATTGGAATCTCAGTTAGAACTACTAACGAAAATGGACAATCGGGACAGGATATTCCTGCGCTCTGGAACAAATTTTTCGCAGAAGGAATCGCAGAAAAGATTGAAAACAAATTAAGTAACGATATAATCTGCGTTTATACCGATTACGAAAAAGATCATACTAAACCGTATACTACTATTTTGGGCTGTGTAGCAGAAAATTTAGATTTGATTCCGGAAGGCTTTACAGGCATAACAATTGAAGGTGATCAATATGAAAAATTTACTGCAAAAGGTGACCTTTCAGATGGAGTTGTTTATAAGGAATGGCTGAAAATTTGGAATTCAGATTTAAACCGAAGCTTCACTTATGATTTTGAAGTTTATGGAGAAAAAGCTCAGGATCAGAAAAATGCAGAAGTAGACATATTCATTTCTATTCAATAAGATATAAAAAAACGGCGCTGAAATCAGCGCCGTTTCTATTTATAGTTTTACCAGATTTTAACTCGTTTTTCCGGACTTACAAACATTTTGTCTCCATCTTTAATTTTGAAAGCTTCATAAAAAGCATCCACATTTTGAATTGGAACATAAGCTCTGTACATTCCCGGCGAATGCGGATCTGTTTTTACCTGATTTTTAATCGCTTCATCTCTGCTTTTAGTTCTCCATACCGTTGCCCAGGAAATAAAGAAACGCTGTTCCGGAGTAAATCCGTCGATTAATCCCGGATTTCCGTGCGCTTTTAAATATAATTGCAAACCATCATAAGCAGCGTTAATTCCGCCTAAATCTCCAATGTTTTCTCCTAAAGTAAATTTCCCGTCAACATGAATTCCTGGTAATGGCTCCAGTGCGCTGTACTGATCTGCCAATTCAGAACCTAATTTTGTGAACTGCTCCAAATCCTGCGGTGTCCACCAGTCAACCAGATTTCCTTCTGCATTGTATCTTGCTCCGGAATCATCAAAACCATGTGAAATTTCATGACCAATTACCGCTCCGATTCCACCATAATTTACAGCTTCATCTGCCTGATAATTGTAGAATGGCGGCTGTAAAATTGCTGCCGGAAATACGATTTCATTATACGACGGGTTGTAATACGCATTTACAGTTTGCGGCGACATTCCCCACTCTGTTTTATCAACCGGCTTTTTCAGTTTTTCAATATTTTTCTTAAACCTCCATTTTGATAAATTTTTTGAATTTTCAAAATAACTTCCGCCGTCTGCAATGCTTTTAATTTCAAGTGCCGAATAATCTTTCCATTTATCAGGATAACCCACTTTAATAGTTATCTTATTCAGTTTTTCGATTGCTTTTGCTTTTGTGTCTTTAGACATCCATGTTAAATTATTAATACGGTTTTGATACGCCGTAATAACATTATGAATCATGTCCAGCGCTTTGGTTTTTGCTTCAGCAGGAAATACTTTTTCTACATATAATTTTCCAAGAGCTTCACCAATACCTCTGTTTACAACCTGCAAAGCTTTTTCTTCACGAGGTAATTGTTTAATTGCGCCTCTTAAAGTTTTGCTGTAAAAATCAAAACTGGCTGTTTCAATATCAGTTGTTAGTTTTGAAGAGGCTGTATTTAATAAATCCCATTTCAAATATTCTTTCCAAACCGCTACTTTATTTTCAGAAAATACAGTTTGCAAAGCTGTCATGTATTTTGGCTCAGTAACAATAACCGTATCTAATTTTGCCAGACCAATTCCGGTAAAATAACTGTCCCAATTAATAGCAGGAGTTAACTTTTGAAGTTCAGTAACTGTCATTGGGTTATATTGCAAACGGCTGTCTCTGCTTTCAACGCGATTAAATCTTGGTTTAGATAATTCTGTCTCAAAAGCTAAAATCTCTGCTGCGCTTTGTTTTGCCTTTGCCGGAGATTCTCCAATAAACTCAAGCATTCTTGCAACATGCAATTCATATTTTGCACGTTTTTCTTTAGAATCTTTATCTTCAGATATATAATAGTCTTTGTCTGGCAATCCTAACTGGCTTACGGCCAGACTCACAGAATTTTTAGAACTGTTTTTATCATCGGCTCCAATATAAATTCCGAAAAAGCCAGAACCGCCTTCCGGTTCCATTTCTACCAGATATTTTTGAAGATCTGCAACATTTTTAATGGCGTCAATCTTTTTTAAATACGGTTTTAAAGGAGAAATTCCTGCTTTGTTTCTTCCAACAGTATCTAAAACAGTAAGGAACAAGTTAACAGCTTTTCCCTGATCTGTATTTGATTTGTACTGTGGATTTTTTGATGCATCTTTTAAAATAGACGTTACATCTTTGTCTGTTTTTTTGATTAGTTCATTAAAACTTCCCCAAGTTGTACGGTCACTTGGAATCTCTGTTTCATTCAGCCATGTTCCGTTTACATATTGGAAAAAATCCTGGCTTGGACTAATTTTAGTATTCATGTACGATACATTAATACCAGGCTCTTTTGGAGTATTTTGCGCATCAACTGCTGTAAATGACAGCATTACAGAAAAAGCACAAAACAAAGGTTTACTTAGTTGTTTTTTCATTTTTAATAGGTTTCGAGTGTGTATACAAACATATCGTTAAAATTTGTAACTCTATGTTAAAATTTTTCCAATAATATGTAAGGATTATTTCTTTGAATTATTTTTATGCTGCAAAGGGACAAAATCGCAAAATTTATTTAAAAAAGCTCAAATAAAAACCTGTTCATCCGTGCAGCCTGCTGATTATCAAAAAACCTGCGTTGTTAAAAAGCGTTATAATTGTGACATTTAAAATGCTCTTTTTGTACTTTTGCGCCAAATTATTTTTATGAAATCGTTTCTTTATAAATACCGCAAATTCTTCCTTGTATTAATTGTTTTTTCTGTAGTTACTATATCTTTATTTTATTCTGCTTTAAAGCCGCAAAAAACACTGCCAATTTACAATCCTGCTGATGTAAATCCTGAATTGGTAGACAGTACGATTCAATACAAAAGTAAATACCATACTATTGCCGATTTTTCGTTTATAAACCAAAATGGCGATACCATTACCCAAAAAAATTACGAAGGAAAAATTTATGTTGCCGATTTCTTTTTTACAACCTGTGGCTCAATTTGTCCAAAAATGTCGACGAATCTTGTTGATGTTCAAAAGGCTGTTTTAAATAATCCAAAAGTTATGCTGCTTTCCCATACTGTTTTTCCAGAAGTTGACAGTGTTTCTGTTTTAAAAGCGTATGCCGTAAAATACGGAGTTGTTGACAGCAAATGGAATCTGGTTACCGGAGATAAAAAAGAGATTTATACTATGGCCAGAAAATCGTACCTAGCTGTAAAACTTGGCCGCCCGGATCAGCTGTATGATATGGTTCATACGGAAAATTTTGTTTTGGTAGATCAAAAACGCCGTGTTCGCGGTTTTTATGACGGAACAAATAAAGAGGAAATCAAACGCCTTCTGGAAGACATTGATTTTCTTTGTAAAGAATAAAAAGTCTTTTTTAGAAACATTTAGCATTTGTATATGTGTTAAATGATTTTATATATAGAATAATTGCCTATTTTTGCAATCTAAATTCAATCTAAATAAGCTTTGCAAGATACAATTCATACTCTAAAAAAAGGCGAGAAAGCCATTATCAAGGATTTTGATATCGAACTTATTCCTCTTAAATTATTAGAAATGGGTTGTTTGCCGGGCAGTCAGGTACAATTACTGCAGATTGCTCCTTTTGGAGATCCTTTGTATTTAGACATTAACGGTTCTCATGTGGCCATTCGTATTGAAACCGCTCGTGAAATTGAAGTAGAACTTATCCAAAACAATTTGTAATGAGCGTTGAGAATATTAATGTTGCCCTTATCGGGAATCCTAATACAGGAAAAACTTCTGTTTTCAACCAGCTTACAGGACTTAATCAGCAGGTAGGGAATTATCCTGGAATTACTGTAGAGAAAAAAATAGGATTTTGTAAACTTCCACATGGAATAAAAGCCAATATTTTAGATTTACCCGGCACATATAGTCTGAACGCCAGTTCTATGGACGAAAGTGTGGTGATTGAACTTTTGCTTAACAAAAACGACAAATTATATCCTGATGTTGCAGTAGTTGTAACTGATGTTGAAAACCTGAAAAGAAATTTACTGATTTACACGCAGATCAAAGATCTCGAAATTCCGACGATTTTGGTTATTAATATGGCTGATCGTATGGAAACTAAAGGAATAACTCTGGATATTCCGCTTCTTGAAGAAAAGCTAAAAACTAAAATTGCCTTAATCAGTTCCAGAAAAGGTACCGGAATTGAAGAACTGAAAAACTTAATTGTTTCTTATAAAACCATTCAGCATGAAGCTTGTTTGAATACATTTGATATAGATCCTGATTATTTTAATTCTTTACAGCAATTATTTCCAAACCAGTTGTTGTACAAATTATGGCTGGTTATTACACAAGATATCAATTTCTCCAATTTAGACCGAAATGAAATCCGTAATGTTTTTACCAAATCCCATTCAGAGTTAAAACGACTTCAGCAAAAAGAAACTATAAAGCGTTATCAGTTCATTAATAATGTTTTAAAAGACGGATTAAAAATTGATGCCTCATCTGCAAAAGATATCAGGGCAAGACTGGACCGCGTTTTAACACACAAGGTTTGGGGTTATGTAATTTTCTTAGCAATTCTGTTTTTAATTTTTCAGTCCATTTTTAGCTGGTCGACAATTCCTATGGATTTCATTGACAGCACTTTTGCGGCATTGAGCAGCTGGGCTGCTGCAGAACTTCCAAGCGGTATCCTGACTGATTTACTTTCTCAGGGAATTATTCCGGGAATTGGCGGGGTCATTATTTTCATTCCGCAAATTGCCTTTTTGTTTCTCTTTATTTCTATTCTGGAAGAAAGCGGTTATATGAGCCGTGTTGTTTTTCTCATGGATAAAATTATGCGCAGATTCGGGCTTTCGGGAAAAAGCGTCGTGCCTTTGATTTCAGGAACTGCCTGCGCAATTCCGGCAATTATGGCAACACGAAATATCGAAAACTGGAAAGAAAGACTTATTACTATTTTGGTTACACCCTTTACGACTTGTTCTGCCCGGCTACCGGTTTATGCCATTATTATTTCATTAGTAATTCCGAGTAAACGCGTTTTAGGAATTTTAAATCTACAGGGATTAACATTAATGTTCCTGTATGTTTTAGGTTTTGGAACCGCCATCTTATCTGCTTATATTTTAAATAAAGTATTAAAATTAGATACCAAAACGTATTTCGTTGTCGAAATGCCAAGCTATAAGTTGCCACTTTTTAAAAATGTCGGAATCAATGTTGTAGAGAAAACAAAAGCATTTATTGTTGGTGCAGGTAAAATCATCCTGGCAATATCTGTTATTTTATGGTTTTTGGCCTCTTACGGACCCGGAAAAGATTTTAATGAAGCTGAGACTATCGTTAAAGAAAGAACAGCCGGAAAACAATTGTCAGAAATTCAGCTGGAAAACGAAATCGCTTCTCAAAAATTAGAGAACTCTTATATTGGATTAATGGGGCGCGCTATCGAACCGGTCATTTCGCCTTTAGGTTACGACTGGAAAATCGGAATTGCGCTTATTAGCTCTTTTGCGGCACGTGAGGTTTTTGTTGGAACATTAGCTACTATTTACAGTGTTGGAGACAGTGATAATGAAGCAACTATAAAAAGTAAGATGCAGGCAGAAGTAAATCCTTCAACCGGTGAAAAGATATTTAATTTTGCCACTGGAATATCTTTATTGTTATTTTACGCTTTTGCGATGCAGTGCGCCAGTACACTTGCTATTACCAAAAAAGAAACCAATTCATGGAAATGGCCTGCAATGCAATTGATTTTCATGAGTGGCCTGGCTTATATAACGGCATTGATTGCCTACCAAATTTTAAAATAAATACCATGATACAAGAAATTATAGCTTTCGCCATATTAGGATTTGCTGTTGCTTTTCTGATCAAAAAGTTCTTTTTTAAATCTAAAAAGAAAAAAGACTGCGGCGACGGCAGCTGTGGATGTTCTTAAGTTACACTTAAGATTCTAATTTTTAAGCTTCATAAAAGAATATAATTCTTTATGAAGCTTTTTTTTGCGTATTACTGCGGAAGAAAAAAACATATTTAGTGCATTTTCACTTTAGTAACTCACTGAATTACAACAACAAAAACACCTTTTTCTTACAAACCCACCTTAATTTGATAATTTAAAAACTTTTGAAGGCAATTGAATGCAAAACTTCAGAATAATTTTGCCTGTTGAAATTTAATTCTACTCAAATAATTGTATTATGAAAAAGATTGCATTCTTGCTATTAATAAATTGCGGATTGATGTGTGCACAAACTAAAACAGTAGTGACTCCAAACGGAGAAAAAGTAACTATTAATCCTTATGTAAACAATGGATTGAGTACTGTTAACGGATATATTCAGCTGGGCGGTGCTTTAACAAAACGTTCCGTTTTAACAACAACAGACACCTTTACACTTGGCTTCTCCGGACTACAAACAGGTTTGGGAACTGACAATGTGCTTGTTACAGATGCATCTACAGGCGTTTTAAAAATGATTTCCGCTTCAGCATTTACTCCTTACTATTGGGGCGTAAAAGGAAACCCGGGAACAAATTCTTCTACAAATTTTCTTGGAACTACTGATTCGAACGATCTGGTTTTTAGAACAAATAATATAGAGAGAGTCCGCATTAACGGTAATGGGTATGTAGGTATAGGACTGCCTTCAAATAGTGGTGGTTATGGTTCTACACCTAATTACGCACTTGATGTAGTGAATGACATTCATATTATCAGCAACAGGGTTAACTACACTTCAGGGCGCCTTATATTTGAAAACCAGCAGGTTGACTGGGGAGGAGCTCAGGGCAGTGGAATGTATATGCTTGATGGGCAGGACAATGGATCAAGAAGAGAGTGGTTCTTTGGAAAACCATACGATAATACTGGTACTGGCGGAAAAAGTTCTTTTGTTTTAAAATCTATGCAAACTGACGCGCTAAATTATGGTCTGGCTCAAAATGGTACCGGATCTTACCATCTTTACGTAGATGCTATTAACAATCGTATTGGTATTGGAACCATTACTCCATCTACTGCGCTGGAAGTTTCTGCTGCTGCAAATCCAATTAAATTAAACGGATTACAAACTGGTACTTCATCAGATCAAATGCTGACTGTAGACAATACAGGTGTTGTGCGCAAAATGCCTATTATCAAAGGGCGTGTCTCCTGTACCAACACAGCATCTCAGGTAATTAATGATGTAAATGTTACTTCAAACGCCGTTATAATGCTTACTTACGAAACTCCTTCAAATGGAAGTATTGTTAGTCTTGCAGTAGGAACGCGTACGGCAGGTTCTGGATTTACAGTTCTGTATAGCACAGCACCTCCTGTCAATTCATACATAAATTATACTATACTACCATAGGTTTATTATTTTCAGTCACAGTTTTTAAGTTCTTTAGAAAAGTATAAAATCACATCTAAGGAACGTATTTATAAATAAGTTGAAGCCCAAGCGGAATCGAATTATCACCTGCTTGGGTCTTTTTATTTTCCCTATGATGTTCTATAATTTGTTATCCAATAAGCATCCAAACTCTTATGGAGCCACTTATCTAATTTTCTATTAAGCAGAATTTTCAAAATAAAAAATCATACTTATTAAAACTCAAAAAGCCTCATATTTGGTGTATGGGGCTTTTTGTATTTATAAATTTATTTCTTTTTAGCCGGCGTTGTTTTAGCAAAATAATTCTGAGAAATTTCAATGTTGTTCCGTTCTAAATATTCGGCATAATAATCCAGTTTTAACTTGGTATCGTATTCATTTCCATCTACCGGAATATCGGCATACCATTCTAAAAGAACCACGTGTTTTGGCAGAACATTTGTAATTCGGTAATAATATCTTGGATCATCAACATTATAACGTCTATGAAACAAGGTAGTACGATTGTCAATTTTCTCATAAAAACATTTATCAATCGCAGGGTTGCATTCATTGTGGATATAATACTCGCAAACCTCATCCGTATAAATAATTTTATCGGCCACTGAGGAAATTTTTAAAATCACTCCGCTCGATGAAGCAACCGGAACACCTTCAAGCAGAGCAAATTTCCACTCAGGAGTACTGGTTACAGTTACGAGGTCATTCCCAAATCTGATTTTTGTAGTACGAATTGAATCTCCGTCTTTAATAGACAATTCCTCTTTAATAGTAGTTTGCGCAGTGCACATCATACTGAATAAGAGGATCATAATAAAGTATATTTTTCCCATTTAAAATTTTGTTTTTGGTTTGGACACAAATATATCACAAAACGTATCAGGAAAATACTACTATTTAAAAATAGTATATTTTGGCTTTTGCTGAGTATTTAGTGTTCAGTCTCAGTTTTCAGTCTCAGTATTCAGTCTCAGTATTCAGTCGCAAAGTCTAAATGGCATGAAATATACAAATGTTCAAGCATATTTATAGAGCTTATCAACAAGCAACATAAAGCCTCAGCGGGGTCGATATATTTAATAGCAATTTTTTATGAAATCGTTTTTTTAAATATATCGACACCGCTGGGACATTTTCGTATATAAATACCGCCCTAATGGACTGCAACTGAAAACTGAGACTGAATACTGAGACTGAATACCGAGACCAAACCCTACTTCACTCCTTCCCACTCCGCATAAAACTGGGCAAGAAATAATTCCATAAAATGATGTCTTTCGGCAGCGATTTGTTTTCCTTTTTCGGTGTTCATTTTATCTTTTAGAAGCAAAAGCTTTTCGTAGAAATGATTAATTGTCGGCGCATTATTTTTTTTATATTCTTCTTTAGTCATATTAGTTACGGGTGCGATTGCAGGATTATACAAAGCACGGTTTTTGAAACCTCCGTAATTAAATGCTCTTGCAATTCCAATTGCCCCAATTGCATCCAAACGATCTGCATCCTGAACAATGTCTAACTCGACAGATGCAAATTTCTTTTCGAAATTGCCGCCTTTGTAAGATATATTCTCAATGATATTGACAACATGTTGGATTATTTCCTCAGAAACATTTTCAGACTCTAAAAATAACCGTGCTGTTTTCGGACCTATGGTTTCATCTCCGTTATGAAATTTACTGTCTGCAATATCATGAAGTAAAGCCCCTAATTCGACAACTGCTTTATCGCAGTTTGTATCTGCAGCTATTAAAAGTGCATTTTTATAAACACGCTCGATATGAAACCAGTCATGTCCGCCTTCGGCATCGTTTAATTTTTGTTTTACAAAGGCAATTGTTTTGTTTATTAGTTCTGTATGATTCATAAGTTCTTGTATATTCTGACTACTTTTTTATTTTCCAGAAAATTGGATTATAAGGTTGAAATTTGGAAAAATGCAAATTTGATAAAAATAAAAATGTTGATTGTCAAAGATTTACCAGCTTTTCCAATCAACATATTTTTTTATTTTAAAAACGCAACTTTGTGGCGTTTTAGGAAAATCTACATTCTAAACTCTAAAATTTAAAGTTTCGCAGGTTCAACCCATTTAAAGATATGACCTTCAGCAGGAATTACTAACCTTTCAGAAATTCTTGCCATACGAGCCGGTAATTTCATTAAGTAATCACGCGCTTTTTCTGCTTCATCAGTTAAGTTTGTGATCTTATCAATTTCCCATTTGGTGATTAGTTTTTGCATAATATCGACATAATCGTTTGCAGTATAAACACCAATTCGCTGGGCAGAATCAGAAAACTGTTCAAAAGCAGAACTTATTTTTTGACCCGATTCTCTTAAAAAATGAGCCGGCATAACGATTTTTTGTTTCATCATGTATTGAAACGCCAGCATCATTTCGCTTGGATCAACCTGAAAAATACGTGTTACAAATTCGCTGTAAGCATGATGGTGGCGCATTTCATCACCAGCAATCATTTTACACATTTTCGACAATTTATTATCACCAAATTTCTTAGCCATCTGAGCTACTCTGTTGTGCGATACATAAGTTGCTAATTCCTGAAAACTAGTGTACACAAAGTTTTTGTACGGATCAGATCCGGTTCCAATATCAAAACCGTCGTTAATTAAATGCTGTGTCGTCATTTCGATTTCACGCATATTAACACGACCAGACAAATACAGGTATTTATTTAGTAAATCACCATGTCGGTTTTCTTCTCCGGTCCATTGCCTGATCCATTTTGACCAGCCATTACCGCCATTTTCAATCTGGTCAACACCTTCCACATCCATTAACCAGGACTCGTATGTAGGCAAAGCTTCTTCGGTAATAGTATCACCTACAAGGGTTACCCAAAAATCGTATGGTAATTCTTTAGCAATTTCACGCAGTTCCTTTACCTCCTCAAAGAAGTTCTCTCCTTCAGAATTAGGCAGGAAATCTGACGGCTGCCAAATCTTTTCTACAGGAATTAAATACTGTTCAACGAAGCTGTCAACGTTTTTTTCCAAAAACTGCATCACTTCTAATCTAATGTTTTTTATAGACATTACTTATTTTAAATTTGGGATTTATATTTTAGCTCGGACTAAAATTTAAACCTGTTTATACTCGTTTACTCCTTCAACAACTGCCTTTTCTGTTAATTCCATTAATTGGGCAAAATCATAATCTTTTACTGCCATTGCTTTGTGTGCCGTAAAAGTAAGATGGTTTCCTAAACCAACCGGAAACATACCGTAACGAACCATTTTCCAGGAATTATTAATGCTTACCGGAACAACATACGCTGATGGCGCATATTTACACAGAATTTTCAAACCGCTTTGGGCAAATTCTTTAGGTTTACCTGTTTTACTGCGGGTTCCTTCCGGAAAAATAACAGCAGATCTTTTATTTTTTTCTATATATTCAGACAAGCCTTTGATTACGGGAATCGCTTGTTTAGGGTCTTTACGGTCAATTAAAACAGATCCTCCGTGGCGTAAATTAAATGATACGCTCGGGATTCCGCTTCCTAACTCCTTCTTACTTACAAATTTACAATGAAAACGTCTAAAGTACCAAATCATTGCCACGATATCGTACATACTTTGGTGATTTGACACAAAAATAATTGGAACGCCAGTTGGAATTGTCTCTACACCGGTAACTTTATAAGTCGTTCCTACCAGATTTGTACATCTTAAAAGGCAGAGATTTAAATAATCGACACTTTTTTTGTGAGCCTGATAACCAAAAAGATTAAGGCAGATCCATTGTATTGGGTGAAAAACAGCCAAACACAATCCAAAACATAAATAATAAATTACGGAAATTGGATATGAAATTATCTTTTGCATGCTTGAAAAAATTTGAGGTCAAAAGTAATA
Source organism: Flavobacterium sp. Root901 (assembly GCF_001429765.1). GTDB lineage: Bacteria > Bacteroidota > Bacteroidia > Flavobacteriales > Flavobacteriaceae > Flavobacterium. The sequence continues at coordinate 810,877 of NZ_LMJB01000005.1, read as the reverse complement.
AATATATTTTTAGCGTTAGAAAAATTGAAAACAATAACTGTTTTTATGGTTTAATTGTACCTTTGCCCCTAAAATTGCAACTTTTTTCTGAATTAAATGAACTTCACCTACGGTAAAAATGAACGCTTAAAGAGCAAAACGACGATTGGATTATTGTTTTCCGAAGGTAAATCGGTTTCAAAATATCCGCTTCGTCTGGTTTACCGTCAAGCGGAAGAAAACATTCAGGAGAATACAAAAGTCGGCGTATCGGTTTCTAAAAAGTATTTTAAGAAAGCCGTAGATCGAAATTACTTCAAAAGGGTTTTAAGAGAAACCTATCGATTAAACAAACAGCTGCTTTTAAACAATCTGGATCAGCCTTACTCGATTATGCTTTTTTACCAGACAAAAGACAGATTATCTTACGAAGAAATCAATACCAAAACAATTCAGCTGTTTGAGAAATTTGTGCAGCAGATAAACAAAACTCAGGATTCTGAAATTAAAAAGGATTTATAAAGCTTCAAAGTCAACTTTGTACGCTAAATCAGATAAAAAATTATAAAAAAATTGTAGTTTTAGCACTAAATTGAAATTTTATGCGATACATTTTCTTTTTATCTGTAATTCTTCTTGTTTTTTGTGGTTGTAATAAACAAATGGAGCCAGAAATGATGGCAATAGAATCGGCTGCTGCTCCATCGGCTGCCAATAAAAATGCAGATAAAAACATCAATCCTGCGTCGCCTGAAATTCCTCAGAAAATTATAAAACAAGCATCTCTTCGATTTGAGACCAATGATTTAGAAGAAACATATAATCAGATTCAAAGTGCCATTAAAAAGAATCAGGGAAAAATTCAAAATGATTCTGAAGGTAAGGATTATGGAACAATTTTTCACAATATAACCGTCCGGGTACCAAGCCAGAATTTTGATAACTTTATCAATACGATTTCAAAAGGAGTTTCATATTTCGAAAGAAAAGAAATTACAGCAGAGGATGTTACAGAACAATACATTGATCTGACTACCAGATTAAAAACAAAAAGAAAACTGGAAGAACGCTATCTGCAGATTTTACAAAAGGCAGTTAAGATTAGTGAGATTTTAGAAATTGAAAAACAAATTTCAATTATCCGCGAGGAAATCGAAGCCAAAGAAGGCCAATTAAAATATTTAGAAAGCAGGGTTTCTGAAAGCACCGTAACAATTGAGTTTTATAAAAATCTTCCGGAGCAGGAAGCCGTGCAGTTATCTTACGGATCAAAAGTCTGGACAGCTGTTAAATCAGGATTTTTTAGTTTGTCAAGCTTCTTCATATCAATTATCAGCGTTTGGCCGTTTGTAATTATATTTTGTGTATTAGCCTATTTTATTAGAAAAAGATTAAAAAGAAAAAAACAACAATCATGAATCGTTATTTCAAAAAGAAATTCATTATACCAACTGTTGCGACGGGATTATTATTTATTGGAACCAGTTTCAAAGAAGACTTTTTTGAGATAGCCAAGCAAATAGAAATCTTTACAACACTGTTTAAAGCGGTGAATACCAATTATGTTGACGAAACAAATCCGGGTGACTTGATGGACAAAGCTATTAAAAGCATGTTAGCAAGTTTAGATCCCTATACGGTTTACTTTAATGAACAGGATGTTGTTAATTTTAAAATTAACAACACGGGAGAATATACCGGAATTGGCGCTATGATTGCCCGCAAAAAAGATCGTTTAATTGTTCGTGAACCTTATAAAAATTATCCAGCTGATAAAGCCGGACTAAAAGCGGGTGACGAAATTATACAGATTGGCGATGTTTTAATTGCCGATTTTAAAGACGATGCGTCGCAACTATTAAAAGGAACTAAAAACACTAAAATTGCCATAAAATACCTGCGTCAGGGAAAAACTTACACAACCGAACTGGTTTTGGATGAAGTAGATATTAAATCGGTTCCTTTTTATGGAAAAATTGATGAGAAGACCGGTTATATTGTTTTGGCACATTTTAGCAGAAAGGCTTCCGCAGAAGTAAAAGAGGCTTTAGAAAAATTAAAAGCTGATGGCGCAAAGCAGATTGTTTTGGATTTAAGAGGTAATCCCGGCGGATTATTAAACGAAGCTATTGATATCTGTAACTTGTTTGTCCCTAAAAATGAAGTTATTGTAACTACAAAATCGAGAATTGAAAAACATAACAATACTTACAAAACGACTAAAGAACCAATTGACACAGAAATCCCGCTTGCTATTTTAGTAAACGGGAGGAGTGCGTCTGCTTCTGAAATTGTTTCAGGAGCTTTGCAGGATTTAGACCGCGCCGTAATTTTGGGAAGCCGCAGCTTTGGAAAAGGTCTTGTGCAGCGTTCTGTTGACCTGACTTACGGAACTCAGTTAAAAGTAACGATTTCTCGTTATTACACGCCTTCCGGAAGATGCATTCAGGCATTAGACTACGCTCACAAAGATAAAAACGGCGTTGCCCAAAAAACAGATGCCAAAAACTTCAATGCTTTTAAAACCCGAAAAGGAAGAACAGTTTATGACGGTGGAGGTGTATTGCCAGATATCGAACTGGAAGAGGCAAAAATGAGTCCAATTACCTCAGCACTTTTAAAAAATGACGGAATCTTTGATTACGCTACTACGTACTATTATAAAAACCCAAATTTAGGCGATAAAATTCCTGTCGTTACAGACGCTGACTATTCAGGATTTAAACAGTATTTAAAAGCTAACAAAATCACTTTTGATACTGAAACTGAAATCGCCCTGAAAAATACTTTGGCAGCAGCCAAAACTGAAAAAATTGACGAGACCATTGCTCCGGAATATCAACAATTATTAGCCGCATTAGAAAGAAGTGAAAATACTTTACTGGACAAAAACCAAAAAGAAATAAAAGGTTTAATTCAGGAAGAGCTTATCAAAAGATACCAATACCAGGAAGGTTTGTATCAGTTTTATATCAAGAACAATTCAGAAATCAAAAGAGCAGTAAACGTATTAAATAATCAAACTGAATATAAAACGATTTTAAAAATGTAGAAAAATGAAACTTTCCCGGGTCCTGTTTTTGTTTATTATTTACAATATATCGGCGCAGCAAAAACCAATCGAAACCGTTTACTTTGATTTCGACAAGTACGATCTTACTGAACCGCAGAGCAGAGTTGTAAATAATTTTATAAAATCGATAGACACCGCAAAAGTTGAATCTATACAAATCTACGGCTATTGTGATGATCGCGGTACTGACGATTACAACTTCAAATTATCTCATGACCGCGTTAATACCATACAAAATTTACTGATTTCTTCCGGATTAAGACAAAGCAAAATTGTTATTTTAGAAGGTAAAGGCCGGGTTGTAGTCCGGCCCGATACGGTTGAAAATTTATACGAAACCCGTTTAAGGAACCGACGGGTTGATTTGATCGTTGTAAAACGAAACAGTTTCTTAATAGAGGGTTATACTTCTTTTAAAGACAAATTGAAGGTTGGTGATAAAATTTATCTGCAAAATATTCTTTTTGAAATGGGAAGTGCCCGACTAACTTATAATTCTAAAAAAGAACTTGACAAAATCGCTCAAATACTCCAAAAGCAAAAAAATATACAATTCGAAATCAGAGGTCATGTTTGCTGTACACCAAACATCTATCAGGATGCCATTGACAAGGATACAAAAGAAAGAAAGCTTTCATGGAACCGCGCTAAAAATGTTTTTTATTATTTAAATACCCGAAAAATTTCTAAAAGCAGAATGCGCTATCAAGGCTGCGGCAATAAATTTCCCTTAAAAAGAGGCGACAGCTTCGACAGACGTGTTGAATTTTTAATTACGAAAATCTAAATTTTCTATATCAAACTAAAACACAAATACTTCAACAATAACTTTAAAAAATAGTAATTAATTGATTGAATATGAATGTTTTATTTCATTCTTAAAGAATTATAGAAAATTTACAAAATACATTATTGCAACATTGTTTCGTTTTTTTTTAAGTAAAACACAAAAAAATCTATTCCCGAATCATTTCAATATGTTCAATATCATCTTCCAGATACATTTCGCTGGACTGAACAAATCCATGACTTTCATAAAACTTTTTTAAATATAATTGTGCGCCTATTGTGATTTTATCTTTACCGAAATTAGATTTGATTCCGGCAATTGCTTCACGCATTAAATCGTGTCCCCATTTTTTATCACGATAATTTTGATCGACTACCACTCTTCCAATTGAAGCATTATCGAAACTTATTCCTGCATCGAATAAACGTGAATAGGCTACAACTTTACCATCGTATTCCCCAATTAAGTGTAAAGCTTTTTTGTCTTTACCGTCAATATCCAAATAAACGCAGTTTTGTTCCACTACAAAGATTTCACTTCTTAGTTTGAGTAAATCATATAGTTCATTTACCGTTAATACTTCAAACGGCTTTATTTTCCATTTTAATTCCATTCTTATTTTTGTTGTTAATTCACGATGATTTTCATAATCGGCAAAAAACAAAATTACGGCATTATTCTCAAATAAAAATCCCGATTACAGATTGTAAACGGGATTTTATTCTTTGGCGATTTCAATAATATTATTCCGAAGGTTCAACTCTGAGAACACATTAGATAATCGTATAAGCTTTGAATGCGGTATTTAAAACAATTTTAACCTACTATTTTTCCTAAAGTATGTTTGCAGCTTTCCGGATAAGAATTTCCATTATCCATCCAGAGTTTAAATTTCATGTTATTAAACAAATCTGACGGACTTATTCCGAAGTCTTTTATCTCGACTTTACGTTTTAAAACTTTTGGAACAATTTCATTTAAAAACCAGGAATTGTGAGTTAATAAAAGAGATTTTATTGAACCTGTAATACTAAGCGGCGATAAAAGCAATTCCATAAGTTCCTGATCATCCTCATAACTTTCTGCAAACTTCTTAAAATCATAATTTGAAACAGCTTCGTCGTCAATCGCATTTACAAAATCTGACAGATTAGGAATAAACCTGTTTTGGTAATCCGGCAGAATATGGTCTTGTTCACACATATCTTTCACGTTAATCTGTTTATCATTGGTATTGATAATAGTGTGGCCAAAAATGGGAACGATAACCCTTTTGATTCCCCACATAGTATGAAGGATTCTGTGCCTGTTGTCGCTGCAGAGTTCTTTTGTACTATCCATAAAATCATGGATTTTAAGATAATCTTCCACTACGCCTCCGCGTTTTCGAACTGATATTTGAGAATGTAAAACTGCATTCATATTAAAATTCTATTTGATCGTAATCTTCAAAATCGGCTGGATCTTCATCATCTTCATATTCCATTATATAATGAAACTTTACATTCAGAATTTCCATGAATTTTTTCGCCTGTTCTTCAGAGATTGTATCCGGAAAATTAAAATGTTCGTCTTCAGAAATTTCTAAGTTAAAATCGGAAAGATAAAATTTCTTCAATTCTTCAAAAACTTTTTGCTGATTATCTTCCTCGTAATAGAATTGTTTCACATCAAAGCCGGATAATTTTTTCATCGAAATAATATCCTGTTTTTCCTTTTCTGCTTTTGCTTCATCCAAATTATTGAATGTCGCTACAACGCTTCCTCTTACTTCTTCCTCTGGTAATATTATCAATGAATCATCTGTAAAAAAGAAACTTACTTTGTGAATTACGTATTTTGCCATGCTTTATTAATTTATTTTTATACTTTAAGTTTGATTACAACTTTTCCTAAATCATAATCTTTCAGAATGAAGTCGTTAAACTTAATTTTACAAATGTAAGTTTTTATTTACTTTTTATGTTGATTCAAAACATAGAATTCAAAAAAAATCCTGATTACAAAATGCAATCAGGATTATATTAGAAATATTGAAAACAACAAGGCTTTAAAACCTTGCAGGAAACATTATCATTTCTTTTTCATTATAATTTCCATGCTTTTGTATTCTTTTCCGTTTTTCATATCAAACATTTCTATTTTACGTGTAGCAGGATCAACAATAGTATAAATTTCTCTATAAGGAGATTTTTTTCCATTTACAGGATCCACCATTTCACCTTTGTACTCAATACTTTTTGTTCCATCATTATATTTTCCGCTACCAACCATCATTCCGGTTCCCATATTATCGATAAAAGTCGTGGTGAATTCTTTACTGGCGTTGTTATAAGCAACTGTACTTTTTCCTTCAAATGGTGCTCCCATAATTTTTCCCTGATAATTTGATTCCTGATAGCGTCCGCCCAAAATCATTTTAATGCTGGCTACAGAAGTTGATTTTTCAGGTTTCCCGTCAGGTTCACTCCAAAACGTCATTTCGCAATTCCATGTACCAGCTTCATCGGCCAATAATTTATGAGATGCTCCGGGAGTGGCGTATTCCTGCCAGGCTTTTACTTGCGCAGCAGAATCTACCGGGGCTTCAGTAGTTGCTTCTTCCGTTTTTACGCTGTCTGATTTTATACTATCAGAAACGGTTACTGTTCCATTTTCAGTTTTTACCTCTTTTTTACAAGAAATAAAACATAGTGCAATAATTACTAATGTTGTGGTTAATTTTTTCATAAGTATTTGTTTTTAGGTTTGTTACAAAAACAAAAGTAAGAAAAATATTAATGGCTTTACTTCAGGTTTCAAACTTCAGGCTGATGGTTCGCATTCAATTTGAAACTTCAATTTTGATACTGAAACAAAAAAAACTCACCGTTTATCTATTTTAACAGATTTTATAATAGCTTCGAGATCGAACATTAAATCCCGTTCCTGGTTTGAAGGCGAATAACAAAATCCTTCAATAACTAAAATCCGATTGTAAACCGGATCAACAATTGCATAATTAATGAAAGGCCCGGCCATAAAATCATTTTTAAGCTCCCATGTTCCTTTGGTTTCAAAAGCTTCTTTTCCGTCTAGAGTTGTATTCGAAAAATAAGGCGCATAAGCTTCTCCCGTAATCATTCTCGTTTTGGGTTCTCTTCCTTTGATGTAATAGCCAATAGAATCCCGCATTGCAACAATATTGCCTACAACATTACCGCGGGTTTTGAAATTATGAAGTGGAATTTGATAGATTAATAAACTTGTGTTTCCGCTGATAATATCTTTTTTCAGCCAGATAAAGTTTTTTTTATGAAGCATATATTCATATCCGGTTGGAATTTGGATATCAATATGGAATTTGTTTTTTATAACGGCAGGATTTAAAAGTGATTTGCGATTATCTTCCTGAATTTTTTCGATCTCTGCGTCTCGAATCATTTTGATGATTTGTGCCGAATTTAGTTCGATACTGCAAATTATATCATCAACAGACTTTCCGTAAATACGAAAGGTGTTGTGCGGCAAAGATTTATTATGGATTATTTCAAACTTTTCTACAGCTGATTTTTTAACTACAATTATGCTTCGGCTGTCGGTTACGAATCCTTCGAGAAGTTTAGCGGGATATTGATTGATTGTAAAAAGCGGCTCTTCCTGTGTTAAGCCTAAAACTGGAGATGCAAATTTATTTCGGATACTGTCGCCTACTTCTCCATACCACAATTGATCGTCGATAATTATAGAAATGGTATTTGTTTTTCCGGAAACAGGCTGTTGCTGTTTATCTGTCTTTAAACAGGAAATCAGCAGAAACGGAAGTATTATAAATAAAAAATGGGTTTTATTCATTTTCTTAATTTATGAAATAAAACCCAAATTTAAATAAGATTTTGAATTATCCGTTTATTTTAAGTTTCATTCCGGGTTTGATATCTTCATCTTTAATACCATTCCATTTTTTTATATCTGAAATTGTTACTCCAGGATATTTTTTAGAAATACTGTATAAAGAATCACCTTTTTTAACGTAATAATCTTCTCCCAGTGATTTTGCAGAAGCAGATTTCTTTTTAAAAGAATCTACGGCAGGGTTAACAGAGGCAATAGCAGTCGAAACAGGCTCCTGGATCTCTGTAACCATTTTAGAAACCACTAATGTTTTTCCTAAACCAATATTATTAGAAGTAAGGTCATTTAACTCTTTTAAGTCCGCAATAGTCGTACCGAATTTTTTAGCAATACTTCCTAAATTGTCTCCGGCTGCTACAACATACTCAACAGTTTGTATTGAAACTTTATCATTATCTTCTGCAGAAGCAATTGCTTCTCCGGTATTTTTCTCTACAGCAGGTAATGTTTTTGGTTCTTTAACTGCTTTTGCCGAAGAATCAATATCTGATTTAATTTTTAATGTTTTGCCTAATGCAACTGCATTTGATTTAAGATTATTCCATTTTTTTAAGTCCGAAATATTTACGTTATACTTATCAGCAATAGAACCTAAATTATCTCCTTTTTTAACTTTATAAAATTCGATATCTTTTGAAACTTCTAAAGATTTAGTGTCTTTAAGAGGTCTTCCTTTTGGTGCAATTTTCGCTGCTAAACGAGTTGGAATTGTTTTGAAATCTGCTTCATGTTTTACGTAAGCATAGATTTTATCTTCATTTGAAACAAAAGCGGCTATTTTGTCTTTTGGTAAGCGAAGAAAATTCTGCTCTCCATGATAAGCAGGCACAACATTTAATTTATAAGAAGGATTTAAAAGCTGAAGCTGTGATTGAGGCATGTCTAACAAATCTGCAATTTGTTTAAATGACATTTCATTTTTAATGGCGACCGTATCTGTCTCAAAGTTTTTCACGACAGCTCTTTCAGGGTTTATTCCGTGTTCTTTATGGTATTCAAAAAGATACATTGTGGCATAAAATGCCGGAACATAACCTTGAGTTTCTTTTGGAAGATAATTACGAATGTCCCAGTAACCTGTTTTACCGCCAGAACGACGAATTGCTTTAGTTACATTTCCGGGACCTGAATTATAAGAAGCCAAAACAAGTTCCCAGTCATTAAAAATGTTAAACATTTTTGCCATATAATCTGAGCAGGCTGCTGTAGCTTTAAGAGGATCGCTTCTTTCATCGATATACGAATCAATTTTTAAAGCGTATTGTTTTCCGGTTCCATACATAAACTGCCAAAGTCCGGTAGCGCCCATTTTAGAAACTGCTTTAGGATTTAAAGCAGATTCTACAACGGCTAAATATTTTATTTCCAAAGGAACTTTTTCTTTGGCGAATGTTTCCTCAAATATTGGAAAGTAGTATTCTGATAAAGCCATTAATCGTGAAAATGATTTTCTGCGATTTTTTAAAAATGACTTAATTACATTTTCTAACCCCTGATTGTATTCAATCTCAAAGGGAGATTTTGCATTCATTGCCGCCAGACGCTCTTTAAGCAATTCTGTTGGCAATTCTTCATCAACAGTAACATCCTTGTTAATGGTTTGAATATCTTTTGTCAAATCATCGTAGATATCTAAGCTTACTAACTCATTCATCCAAAGACTGTCTACTTTTGTCGCCAGATCATCTTTTTTGAATGTGCTTTTAATAGAATCTAAGTAAGACAACTTTACTTCGGACTTTATTTCTTTTGAAAGTTCGGCAGAAGACTGCTGTGCGAACATCGTTATGGAAAATAAAGTAGTTACCGCTAATGAAATTTTCTTTACAATCATATAACATTTTTTTAAAATTCTATAAATCAAATAATTATAGAACTGTTATTTTTGCAAACTTAAAAAGTTTAAGGCTTAAATATACGCAAAAAAATGTTAATTGTGATTTTTTAGTCTAAAATTGCTGCAATTCCAGGTAAAACTTTACCCTCAAGCATTTCAAGCATTGCCCCGCCGCCAGTAGAAACGTAGCTCATTTTGTCCTCAAAACCAAATTGTTTTACTGCAGCAACAGAATCTCCTCCTCCAACTAATGAAAAAGCACCATTTTTAGTTGCTTCTGCAATAAAATCTCCTAATGCAATAGTTCCTTTTGAGAAAGTTTCCATTTCAAAAACTCCTAACGGACCATTCCAAAGAATAGTTTTTGACTCTAAAATTACTTTTTTGAAGTTTTCTAAAGATTTTGGACCTGCATCAAGACCCTGCCATCCGTCCGGAATTGCATTTACATCTACAATTTGTGTATTTGCTGAGTTTGAAAAATCATCTGCGGCCACAACATCAACAGGAATATGAACCTGAACATTTTTTTCTTTTGCTAATCTTAAGATTTCCAGCGCTAAATCAAGTTTATCATCTTCACAGATTGATTCCCCAATTTTTCCACCTTGTGCTTTGATGAAAGTAAAAGTCATTCCTCCGCCAATAATCATGTGGTCTACTTTATCCAGGATATTTTCGATAACGGTAATTTTAGAAGAAACTTTAGAACCTCCCAAAACTGCTGTTACCGGTTTTTCACTATTTTTAAGTACTTTGTTTAAGCTTTCAATTTCTTTTGCCAGTAATGTTCCGAATGTTTTATCGTTTGGAAAAAACTGTGCAATAATTGTAGTCGAAGCGTGCGCTCTGTGTGCAGTACCGAAAGCATCGTTTACATAAATGTCTCCAAGTGAAGCCAGTTCTTTTGCAAAATCAACATCTCCGCCTTCTTCTTCAGAGTGAAAACGTAAATTTTCAAGTAACAAAACTTCTCCCGGCTGTAAATTTTTAGCAGCTGTCTGAGCTGGTTCGCCAACACAATTTTCAGCAAACTTAACCTCAACACCTAAAATTTCAGAAGCTGTTTTTAATATATGTTTTAAAGAATATTTTTCTTCAGCACCTTTTGGTCTTCCTAAATGTGACATTAAGATTACACTACCGCCTTGTGATAAAATAGTATCTATGGTTGGTTTTGCAGCTTCAATACGTGTTGTGTCTGTTACATTAAAATTCTCATCCAACGGCACGTTAAAGTCTACACGGATTATTGCTTTTTTATTTTTAAAATCGAAATCGCTTAAAGTTTTCATTTGATATTTTTTTAGATTTTTAGAAAGAAAAACAAATATAGGACTTTTAAAGTACTAATAAATTCGAATAAACTAAAAAAGAGGAAGCAAAATGAACGAAAACGTTATAAATTCACAAATAAATTGGTTTATTAAGTATTAAAAACAATTTTAGATAATAATTTAATAGGTGTCGGAATAAAAAACCTTATTTAAAATTTAATGGATTAACAAAATAATATATAAAATATACTTATTGTCTAATTTCAAAAATGAGTTATCTTTACAAAAAGAAAGAAATATCTTAAAATTTGTTTTTATTTTAAGCATTTAATCATATATCTAATACGTTTATTACAAAACTCCTGAATAATCTTATTCGGAAAATTTCAATTTCCACCGCTAGTACAAAAAACAAATCTTCCAGTATTTTCTCGAATAAGTCTTTTTATAAATGGTTGTACTATCATTTTTACAGAATTATTAATCCTTGAGCAGCTTTTTTAAGGTGGTTTTTAATTCTGCAATAGTTTTCTGACGCATATAGAAAATGTGGCAAAAAATCATCAAAAAGGTATAAACACTTAGAGATATACCACATCTACTGCTTAGATTTGCACACCAATTTCAATTAAATATTCTAACTAAAGCCAATGAAAAAATTCTTTCCGTTGTTTTTTTTAAGATCGTTTTTTGTTCTAAAAAGCAATCTTAAAAACCCATTTCCTGTATTACTATGTTTTATTGCATTTTTAATTACAGTTTCTTTAAAAGCACAAATATCCGAAAATGACCCCAGTAAATATGTACCAAATATAATACCTCCTTCTCCAACAGCTTATGGTTTAGGAACATATGGAAACACTCCGATTGGTCTATTTACAGGATCGCAAAACATCAGCATACCTCTTTATACTTATAAAACTGCTAATCTTGAAGTCCCTCTTACTATGTTCTATAGTTCTAACGGAATTAAAGTAGATGAAATTTCATCAAATGTTGGACAAAGCTGGAACCTTAGTTTCGGCGGTGTTATTACAAGAATCGTAAGGGACAAACCGGATGAAACCAGAGGAGATTTTCCTATTCCAATTTCAATAACAGAAGTAATGGGACGCTACTCTCCTCCTGCTTTAAATTTCTACCAATATATTGGTGAAAACGATGTTGATAGTGAAGCTGATATTTTTAATTTCAATTTTGGAAAATATTCCGGTAAGTTTATCATTAATAATGAAGGGGGCGTCATTTTAATGCCGGCACAGGAATTACAAATTGAATATACATTAACCTCAGAAAGTATAAATTTTGTAGTTACAACACCTGATGGAGTCAAATATTATTTTGATAATCAGGAAACCACAACCCAAAGAGTTTTAGGAGGCGGTCATTCCATTCCTAATATAACAGTTTCATCCTGGTATTTAAGCAGGATCGTTCACCCAAAAGGTGATGAGATCTTGTTTACCTTCAATGATGCTGTTTCTACTTATACCACATCAAAGTCGCAAACTTACAGAATGCTTTACCCTCGTATTCAATACGATGCGGCAGGTAATCTTGAGCAGCCCTCAGGAGGGTTAAGTCCTATGTATGAGCACACTATAAATCTGACAGGCAAAGCAATAAAGTCAATTAAAAGTACGAATCCTGCTTATGGGGAAGTTGCATTTACTTATTTATCAGCTTCAAGTGCAGATGTAACATCCGGCAATAATAAAATAGCTCAGATTACGATAAAGGACAATGCTGCCGCAGAAATTGACCGTATCAATTTTACATACACTACAACTCCAAATAACAGGGTCTTTTTGGATAAAATCCAGTTTAAAGATGTGAACCAAAACTATCAGTTTGAATACAATAGCAGAAATAGTTTTCCGGCAAGATTATCTTTAAGCCAGGACCATTGGGGTTATTATAATGGAAAAACTAATACTAATATCATACCTGCTGTTACAGCTTATGAATTAGGATCTGTAAATTATAACGGTGCCAATAAAGAGCCCGATGGGAATTTTGCTAAAATAGGTTTATTGACTAAAATAACGTATCCAACAAAAGGATATACCACATTTGATTATGAACCTAACGATTATTACGGCCAAATCACGGTTCAGCCGAGCAGACTTTATCAGTCTATGAGTGCCGTTACTTTAGAAGATTCAAACAGTGCTTCATCGCAGTCTATATATACTAACGGCGCTAACGCACAAAAGATACCCATTATTGCCGCTACAAGTTTCTACTGCTCAGATCCGGATTTGAATGTAGGCAAAAACAAGGCCACTATAAGTGTTTATAATATTACTGCAGGCACATACGAACCCCTTTTCAGAACCGATAATAATGCTGATATAAGTTCAGGCTTTTATAGCATAACCCCAAATACAGCTGCTGCGCTTAAAAATTTCTATTTTTCGGCTGCAGCAAATCAAACGTATCGTATAAGTTTAAGTTCTGACTGGTTTTGTACTTCATCAACACTAAATTACAGCTACTTACCTGAACCTGTTATTACTCCCGGCAATGTTGTTACAGGAGGAATAAGGGTGCAGCGTACCTCAGATTATGCTTCTGCCTCATCAGCTCCGGTAATCAAAAGGTTTTGGTATGCGAAAAAGGACGATCTGAACAAATCAACCGGTAGCAAAGGACAGGATCCTTATTATATTGATCTTTATAAAGTTGAGAAAACCATAGGATCCGGAGGTGCAGGAATGCAGGGTGTGATAACTACCGCTACTTATTTAAATTTATCTTCAAGCAGTTTGTCATCATTATTTGATACGGGAAGTTCAAATGTATTTTATAATTATGTGACGGTTTCCTATGGATCAGATTCTTTTTTAAACGGAGGAGAAGAACACGAATTTATTGTTCACCGTGATGGCGGCGACGGTTTTGTCGTAGGAATGTATGATATAAGAAGTGTTCCTCTATCTAACCTGGGCTGGGATAATGGTCTTGAAAAAAAAGCAACCTATTTTAATAAAGATCTTAAAACCATTAAGCAGACCATAAATGAATACGAAGAAAAAACAGCTTTAAGAAAAGAAGCCATATCCTACAGCGCCAGAAAAAATTATGAAAAAATTGCTTCGGCAGGTGTTACGTATGAATGTACAACTGCAGATCTGACCAAAAGAACACCCTATTCGTCCTGTGTTGCAAATCACACACATCAAATACTGATGAATGAAATATTTTTCGGAGATGGTTACACATGTATCGCGCCTGGCCATGACAACAGGACTATATATTTCGAGCATCCTTGTTATGGGGCTACACTTCCAAAAACCATTACTAACCTAGCCGCAATTGACAACCTGAGCATTGTGTCATACAAAAACTATGGGTTCTGGCATTACTTAAAATCGACTCAGGATATTACTTATGATACTAATGGAAATAATCCCGTAACTACAACTACAAATTATAATTACAGGGGGATTAACCATACCTTATTATCATCACAGACATCCACTAATTCTAATCTGGAAACACTGGAAACCAAATATTTTTATCCAAAAGATGCTGAAATGGCCGCTGAACCATTCGTAAGCGAGCTAATAGCTGCTAATATGACTGGAATGCCGCTCGATACACAAAATTTCAGAAACACAGCAAAATTATCCGAACAAAAAACGGTTTACGAAAAAAGCACAAACACAAGTAATATATTACTGCCAAGGTATATGTATGCCAACAAAGGAACTGCTGCTTTGGTCACTGCAGATAAAAAAATCACTTTTGACCAGTATGATACTAAAGGGAACATATTACAATATACTCTTGAAAATGGTATGCCAACAGCAATTATCTGGGGATATGGACAGACAAAGCCTATTGCCAAGATTGAAAATGCTGCTTACAGCGAGGTTACTTCATATGTAGCAAACCTGCAGGCAAAGTCTGACTCAGGAACCGAAGCTGACCTGATCACGGCACTAAACGCATTAAGGTCTGCACTTCCAAATGCCATGGTTACTACTTATACACATAAACCGCTTATAGGGGTAAGCACAGTAACAGACCCAAAAGGGTTTACGGCCACTTATCAGTATGACAGTAATAACAGACTGGAACTGGTTAAGGACAATAAGGGCAATATCCTTTCAGAAAATCAGTACAACTACAAACCATAAACCAAAAGCACTATGAAAAATTTCCTAAAACTTCTTTTGGTTTTGTTTCCTTTTATGGCAAACAGCCAGACACAAACGGAGAATTACATCAAAACCGTTACTTATAAAACAGCAAGTACCATAAAAATAACAGCACCAACGATTACACAGGCCGCACAGACTGTAACCTATTTTGACGGATTGGGAAGACCGGTGCAGAAAATAGATTATCAGCAGTCCCATTCAGGAAAAGACATCGTGACCCATATGGAATATGATAGTTTTGGAAGACAGGCCGAAGAATACCTGCCTTTTAAGGCCGAAACTTCTGCCATGGCTTTTGATGCTGCCGCCAAAACAAAACTGGTATCTTATTACGGAAGCCCTAACCAGGCGGTAAACGGAAANGCCTTTTAAGGCCGAAACTTCTGCCATGGCTTTTGATGCTGCCGCCAAAACAAAACTGGTATCTTATTACGGAAGCCCTAACCAGGCGGTAAACGGAAATCCTGCCCTTGAAGCCACAACAAACCCTTTCAGCCGAAAAGAACTCGAGTCTTCTCCCCTAAGCCGTGTCCTGAAACAGGCTGCTCCTGGAAATGACTGGAAATCAGGATCAGGACATGAGATAAAAATCGATTACCAGACCAATATTGCCAGCGATGTAAAACTTCTTACAGCCACAACTACATGGAATTCTGCTTCCGGACTATATGATATTTCATTTGTAAACGGCGGGTATTATGCCGCTGCACAGCTTTTCAAAACCGTTACTTATGATGAAAATACTGCTGCTTCTCCCCTTGAAATCAACGGATCGACGGTAGAGTTTAAGAATAAAGAAGGACAGGTTGTTTTAAAAAGAACTTACGATGCGGGGGTCAAACATGATACTTATTATGTCTATGACATTTACGGAAACCTGACTTATGTAATTCCTCCAAAAGCAGACGGCACTATTACCGCTGCCGTACTTAATGATTTATGTTATCAGTACAAATACGATAATGAAAACCGACTGGCGGAGAAAAAACTGCCGGGAAAACAATGGGAATTTATTGTGTATGATAAACTGGACCGTGTTGCGGCAACAGGTCCTGCCAATTCCCCTTTTTCAGATTTAAGCACTGTGGGATGGCTTATTACCAAATACGATGCTTTTAATCATCCTGTCTATACAGGATGGTCAACAACTACGGCAGCAACAGCTGCCGGAAGGATTACCCTGCAGACAGCCCAGAATAGCGCGTCGGTAATTAACGAAAGTAAGCAGACCAGCGGGACTATAGACGGTATTGCCGCATATTATACCAATGCTGTGGCGCCAACGGCTTTTAAACTGCTTACTGTTAATTATTACGACAACTATACTTTTCCAAGCACCCCTCTTATTGGTGTGCCTTCATCTGTAGAAGCACAGACTATATTAACATCAGCACAGATAAAAGGACTTGCCTCTGCCTCATGGACAAGGGTTCTTACCACCAGCACCGCTGCACTKRGGAGGTTATACGTATACAGACAGTAAACTGGACTTTTTAGGCAAACCACAATATAGTATCACCAGACATAAAAGGCTCAGCACAGATACCGAGCTTATGACCAAAGATGTCTTTACTTATTCTGCCCAGGACAGGCTGCTTACACAAACCCATCAGATCAATTCTGGCACCATAGAACTTATGGCCGGCAACAATTATGACGAACTGGGACAGCTGGTTTCTAAAAAAGTAGGAAATACTGCCGCAGCACCAACGCAGAATGTAAATTATACGTATAATATCCGTGGCTGGCTTACAGCAATTAATAATGTAAATGCACTGAGTATAGCGGGAGACCCTAAAGATCTTTTTGCTTTTAAATTAAATTATAACACTGCCACAACTGCGGGCGTAAGTGCTTTATATAATGGAAATATTTCAGAAACCTACTGGACAAGCAATAACTCAGAGACGCTGATAAGAGGATATGGTTATGTATACGATAATCTGAACCGTTTAAAAACGGGTATTTCTAAACAAAACGGAACTGTAAATAATTATTATGATGAAACTTTAACGTATGATAAAAACGGAAATATCTTAACTCTGGCTCGTAATGGTGACCCTGCAGCTATAAAACAGATTGATAATTTAGCCTACAGTTATGGCACCGGCAACAGTTTAAACCAGCTTACAAAAGTAGTAGACAATGCGACAACTTATAAAGCAGGCGGTTTTGTAGACAGTGCGGCCAATACGGTAGATGATTACAGCTACGACGCCAATGGTAATATGACCAAAGACAATAACAAAAACATAACGGTCATAACGTATAACCATTTAAACCTGCCGACCAAAATAACTTTTGCCACAACAGGAAACATTGTATATCTTTACAATGCAGGTGGACAGAAAGTTCAAAAGATCGTAACAATAACAAGTCCGTCAAGTGTTACAACAACAGATTATCTCGGAGGATATCAGTACGATAACGGCTCTTTGAAATTTTTTCCAACGGCTGAAGGGTATGTAGAGCCTGTATCGGGTTCTTATAAATATATTTATCAGTACAAAGATCACCTAGGCAACATTCGTGTGAGTTATGATAAAACACTTGCTATTAAAGAAGAAAGTAATTTCTACCCTTTTGGATTGAAACAGGAAGGGTATAATTCTGTTAAAACTGGTGTTGAGAATAAGTTCAAGTATAATTCGAAAGAATTGCAAGATGAGCTGGGGCTTAACTTCTATGACTATGGTTGGAGAAATTATGACCCTGCAATTGGTCGTTGGATGAACACTGACCCGTTAGCTGAATTTTATGTTGGAATAACACCGTATTCTTATACATTTAATAATCCTGTGAGGTTTATTGACCCAGACGGGAGATATGTTGATGATTCATATATTTATCAAAAATATACTAGTGGTAAGCATAAAGGAGAGTATAAAAACCCTAATTTAGTTAAAGCTTGGGAAGCATTTGCCAGTTCAAAAACTGGAATTGCATTTTTAGCTAATTTTGCAGAAAAGAATCAAGTTATTGCTGGTCATAAATATGAAGAAAGTGGAAAATATGACAAAAATAATACAGATTTGAATTTTGGAAGTTTAGAGAAGGGTGATGTTGCGAGTGGAAGAACTAGTCATGAACAAAAAGGAAAGCACCTTCAACTTACCATTATGGTAGATGCTAGTGATGTTTCTAGTAAAATTTTCCCTGAAGCAATTGCTTTTGAAATTGATAATATAGCACATGAATCTTTTGCTCATGTTGATAGTTATGCTGAAGATTTTTTTGATGATGGTAATTTAAATTTTTCAAATGTTCTTCCTGAATATGTCAAAGCTGTAAATGACCAAATAAAAAGTGACCCAGCTAAAGGTCGAAAAGGAAGAAGTAACGTTTTACAACATTGGATGGAACAATATAACCAGACATTCAATAAGAAAACTTTTCCAATTTTGAAGGAATTTTATAAAAATGCTAATATCAAAAAAAGTGATGCTGATATTAAAAGAATGATTAATACATATCAAGAAAATTAAAAAAAATGAAATTAAATATTATGTTAATTTGTTTACTGTTTTTATATAGTTGTAAGCAAGAAGAAAATAAGTCATACAATTTAGATTTAACAATTAAATATAATGCATTTTTAAATTCTTTCAAAATTGATAATGAAGGGAATGCAATTGTCTTAATTAATGAAAAAGGACAACAACCAAAAATTTATAAAGCCTCCTTTAGTAAATCAGAAATGAATTTCATTAATAAATCAATACAAAATATAGATTTTACAAAATGTGATTCAATTGAAAGTGACTATGCAGATGGAACACGCTACATATTAATGTTAAAAAATGTTGAGACAAACAAAGATATTGTTGTGTTAAGCGATTATTGTGAAGAGCAAAAACCATTAAATAAGCTAGTTTTTTACATTTCAAGAACTTTTGAAAAGAAGAAAAAAGAAGATTTTTATAAAAGTGTTAGCGGTTTAGTATTTGTAAAACCAGACCTTTTAAATGTCCCTTTAAAGAAATAAGGTAGTGTTACAGATTAGGTGTTTTTATAATTTAACCACTTGACTTACTGAAAAAGAATATTAAATTTTATTTATTGCATAGAAAAGAGACGACCAGCAGGTCGGGTAATGTATCACATGTGTTGGTGGCTAATTATGCATCAAACATTGACAGAAAATCAGATATTTACATTAATATAGCATAAAAATTAAAACAGCCTTTGGGCTGTTTTTTTATTTTATAATGCTTTAAATCGAAAAAAATGGAGTCAAACCAGACTAGGTGTTGCAGATGTGTTGATGATATTCGAAAGATGATAAAATATGGAAAGACAAAGTCTGGTACTCAAAGATATATTTGCAGAGCATGCGGGAAAACTAAAGTTGAAAATTATGCATATCTTGCTTATAAGGCAGAGATAAACCAGAATATTATCCAATTAACCAAAGAAGGTTTAGGGATAAGAAGCACGGCAAGAATATTAAAAATATCAACGACAACACTATTAAAAAGAATCATTTTAATTGCCAGAAACATCGTTAAGCCGATTATCAGCAGAGGCAAAACGGATGAAGTCGATGAGCTGTGCACTTATGTTAGGCATAAGAAAAATTACATCTGGCTGGTTTATGCTTTGGAAAAGAATTCTAAAACAGTTGTGAGTTTTAATGTTGGAAAACGAACCAATAAAACTCTGAACCTTGTTTTGGAAACTCTGAAATTATCAGAAGCAAAAAAGATCTTTACGGACAGGCTTAAAAACTACAGATACTTAATTGACGAGAAAATGCACTCAGTAAAACGTTTTGTCACCAATCACATCGAAAGGAAGAATCTGACACTCAGAACCCATCTAAAAAGATTAAATCGCCGGACAATCTGCTTCAGTAAAAGCTTAGTGTTTTTAATGCTGTTTTGAAGATTTATTTTTGGAGTTGAAAATAAAACCGAATAGCCTTCTGTATGAATGTAGCAGATAGACAAATTTTGCTGAACCGAAAACATTATTATTTGTTTCATATTCATTAGTAAAAAAAGCGAGGCACAGAACTATATGTTTTCCATAAAGTGAAAATTTTGCTTTCATGAATCAAATTTGATATATACAGTTTTGACGACCAAAATGATATATTCAAATTTAATGCTATTGCATATTATTTCAAATTATTGCGGTAAAACACAAAATGCTGCGACTCGCTTTATACTATATTGACTTTTCAGTCTTTTAGATTAATCGTTTTTTGTAATTAATCGTGTACCGGACTCTGTGTACAAGGACAGTTACTGATAGCCTGTAAGAAATCAAATCCGATGGTTACAACGTGTGTACCTGAATTATAGGCTGATAAATCGTTAAACATAATCTGGTATGAATATCCGAAATAAAACTTAGACTTCATGAAACCAACCATAGGTCCAACTGATAATGGTTTTGGAAACTGGTCGTTTAAGAAACGATAGGAAACTCCTGCCCAATAGTAGTCTTCGTAACGATTGTATCTTCTGTATTTGAAGTTGATATCGGTTGTTGAACGTTTATCACTTGCAAAATACTGAAAGAAAACTGATGGTTCATATTCGACACGATTGTTTTCGGCATCATGAAAAACCATTCCAGTATAAACCTGATAATTTGAAAGTAAATCTGGTTCTACACCTCGATACTTATCGGTATTTTTCTTTAAGACGTTATTAGCATTAAAACTCACATAGAAACCTTTATTTCGGTACAAGGCACTAATATCAAAGTTGTTGTTGGCATTGTATCTATTGTCTGTAACTGTTGGATCTATAACAGGATGTTCGATAGTGGTATTAAACTCATCCGTATCAATTCTAAATGTATTGAAGTTGTATGAAATACCAAAAGATAAATACTGCTTAGAATAATAATCCAGAATAAGGTGATGTGCAAAGGAGACTTTAGCTCCTGTTTGTCTGGTATATCCGTTTTTATCGTTGTACAACGAAATACCCACACCTGAACGATCTAACACTCTAAAGTCGGCATAAAGTGACTGATTTATTGGTGCGTCTTTAATTCCAACCCATTGTATTAAACCATTGGCTCTAATTCTAAGGTTATCACCAATACCTGCATAGGCAGGAGAAAGCACAAAAGGGTTATCAGCTAAATACTGAGTAAAAACTGGTAGGTTTAACTCTTGGCTGTAACTTGTTGTTACAGCCATGAGTACTAAGGATAAAATAAACTTTTTCATTGTATTAATTTTTTTAGATAACATCATAGGGGCTATTATTTTGTTATCTGTATAAAGTGAAATGTCCAACAAACTCTCTTGCATCATTCACGTCATTAAGTTTAAGAACATACCAGTAATCACCTGTTGGTAATTCCTCGCCATTGTATCTACCATCCCATTTTTGACCATAATGATATTTAGCAATCTGACGTCCGTATCTATCGAAGATCGCAAACTCAAGATTCGTGTAAATATTTGTACAACCAGGTCCCCAACCATCGTGAGTTCCGTTTGGTGTAAAGTAATTGTCAAGACAAACATCAATGTAAGTCATTGGAACCGTAATTGTGTCTGTACAACCATTCTGATCTCTTACCGTAATTACATAATCTCCAGATTTGTAGATTTTGAATTTAGTATCAGATGTAAACGGACCTCCGTTGAAACTGTATTCGTAATCAGGTCTTCCACCAATTGCAGTTACAGAAATTACATTCATCTCCGGCTGTCCTGCAGCTAATTGAATATGTAATTTATCAAATGCCTGAATATTGAAACTTGCTGTTGGCTGGATACATCCGTTAGTATGTCTTGCATAAATTACGTGATCCCCAGGAACAAGATCTTTAAATACATTTTCTAACTGGAATGGACCAGCATTAGAATCTAAAGCATAATCAACATCAGCTGCATCTACAGATGGATCGATAGTTACCGTTACTGTATTTGTTTCGCAACCGTATACAACTTCTGCTTGTGGATCGATGTCAACTGCTAATGGTACAAGAACATCAATTTCGAAGTTACATCCGTTTGCATCTCGAACGAAAGCTGTATGGTTACCTCCTGCAAGACCATCAAATGTATGCTGAGCTCCGGTAATCGGATCAAAAGGACCATTTGGTAAATCTAGACTCACAGTGTATGGAGCTGTTCCGCCAGTAATATCAATTGTAAATTCTCCATTTAAGTCTCCTTTACATTGTTCTCCTAATATTGAGTTAGGCGTAATTGTAACGATAAGCGGTGCTGCCGGCTGCGTGATTATTACATCAGTCATTACGTAACATCCGTTTTCGTCTTGTGCAATTACTGTATATGTTCCTGCCGGAAGTTTATCAAACACACTGATTGTATCAAACTGATTCAAGTCTGGTGAAATTGCATATTTAATAACTCCTGTTCCTCCTGTTGCTGTTACAACAATTTTACCATTGTTTTCACCGAAACATGAAACGTTTGTTGGAGTAAACTGCGCTTGTAAAGCAACTGGCGGTTCATTGATTGTAATTACTGCTGACGTATCATCACAATCTCCGCTTTCTACTTTAACTACATAATCTCCAATTACTAAGTCTTCGAAAATACCGTTATCTTTTGGACCCTGGATAATATTTCCAGCTGTATCTTCTAATCTGTAGATATAGTTTCCTAATCCGCCTTTGGCCTCAGCTACAATAACTCCTGTAGCTTCACCTGTACATTTTACAACTGCGTTTGTAACATCAACATCGATATCTAGTGGTTCCAGCGGATCGATTACGATCTCATTAGAAACATATCCAACACATCCTGCTGCATCTTTTACATAGTAGCTGTATTTACCAACAGCAACCGGGAAGGTAACTGAAGATGTAAATGTTCCTATAGTTGTTCCAAAATTAGCATCAATACTATAAGTGTAAGGAGCTGTTCCGCCTACTGCACTTAAAGTAAGTGTTGCCTGAGTTAAACATGTTTGTGAAGTAGTTTCAACTAAAGTTGGAATAACTTCTGTTGGCTCACTGATCACAATGTTTGCTGAAGTTGCAGAACAACTAAATCCGTCTGTAACAGTGATACTGTAAGTTCCGGCACCTAATCCGCTGAAAATTGGGCTAAGCTGTGGTCCAGAAACAACTACTGGATTTGCCGAAAGAATATTTAAAGTATACTGATAATTACTTCCTTGTCCGCCTGTTGGAGGAGCAACTGTAATAACTCCTTTTTTATCTCCGAAACATGTTAATGTTGTAGATGCTGCTGATGCATTAACCAAAATTGGTGCAGGAACAACTAATACTTCTGTTGCTGTAGCGATACATCCAACATTATCTCTAACGTTAATTGTATAGTTTCCTGCTGATAATCCAGACCATACATATTGAGCTGAATAATCTACTAAAGTAGTTCCGTTTAATACCAATTGGTATTCGTATTTATTATCCCATCCGCCAGCTGCAGAAGCAGTGATTTCTCCGTCGTTATTTCCTTTTACACAAGTAATATCAGACTTAGCAGTAGTTACAGAAAGAGCTGCTGCCGGCTGTTCTATTGTAAACAATGTATTTACTGTACAGAAAGGGTTATTCACTAAAGTTGCCACCACTGTATACTGACCTGCAGTTAAGTTAGAAATTCTAACCGGACCTGCATTTGCAGAAGTTCCGTTACTAGGAACCGGACCTGTAATTACATAGTTGAATGGACCTGCATCATCTGTAGGATTCAATTGATTATCTACAAAAGTTAAGTCAACACTTCCGTTTGCAGTACCGTAACAGATTTGTCCGTTAACCGCAACTGCGTTAATCTGGAATGTATTAGGGTCATTCACATAATGTGCCTGTTCAATTGAACATCCTGTTGCAGGATTAGTAACGGTAATAATGTAATTTCCTATCGTTAATCCTGTGAAGACACCACTTGTATTTGTTTGGTTAAATGTGTTTCCATCAGTTCCTGCAACTGTATAGTTTAATAATGCCGGCGTTCCTCCGATTGATGTTACAGTTACTGTAATATCTTCATTAGAAATACAAGTTACGGCAGTATTTACAGCTACATTTATTTCATCTAAACGAATGAATGGATTAACAGTTATTGTTCCTGTGCTTGATCCCATACATCCTTTATCATCGTAAACATTTACAGTGTAGTTTCCACCTGTGAAGTCTGATTCACTATAAGCATTACCAGCTCCTTTTTGAACTGAAACGCCATTTTTGAAGAACTCATAAATTGTATAAGTTCCAGAACCACCTGTAACACTATTTACTGTAATAACTGCATAGTTTGGAACATTTGTTCCAGCTGTACAATTGTATTGTGTAATAACTGGTGCATTAACTGTAATTACATTTGGCTCTGCAATTCTAATATCTTCAGAATCAACACAACCTCTTCCAGAAGTTACTGTTACGGTATAATCTCCAGCCGCAAGGTTTTCAAAAATGTTTTGAGTCTGAGCTGGTCTGTTAACAGCTGCTCCTAAAGCAGTAGTTCCTGTTAATGTATAAGTATAAACCGGATTATCGTTTACACCTGGAGCACTTGGAGCTATATTAGCTGTGATAGATCCATCAGTATTTCCTTTACAAGAAACATTTGTTCCGTTTAAAGTAAATCCTGTAATTACTGTTGCCGGATCGATTACAATAGTAACATTAAAGTCACAAGTTGTCAATACGTCTCTTACTCTGATAACGTGTGTACCAGGGGCAACGTTGTTAAATACAGCCGGTGTAGTATTTACGATTACACCTCCGTCTAAAGTATATCTATAATTAGCTGTTCCTGAACCTCCTGTTGCAGTAGCAGTAATTACACCATTATTAAATGTACAGCTTGGCAATGTTGTAACTGTAGTCTCTAACTGTAAAGCCGGAGTGATAGTTACCGCAGCTGCTGCTGTTGCTGTACATCCGTTTGCATCTCTTACTGTTACATCATATGTTCCTCCAGCGTTTACAGTAAATGTAGGGCTTGTCTGGAAACCTGCTCCAATACTGTATTCGTAAGGCGCAACACCAGAACCAACAGTAACTGTAAATGTATATTCGCCTGCTGCCGTAGGACATTGGCTTGTAACATTAGCTGTTATTGCACTTGGTAATGGATCTACTGCAATTGTAATTGGAATAAATGTTTCACAACCTTTAGAATCTAATACGTATGCTCTCCAGTTTAGGTTAACAGCCGGATCTAAAACAGCATTGCTGCTATTTGTATAATCTGCCGCTGTTGGAGTTCCCGTTCCGGCAATGAAAGCATATTGGTAATCTGGCGTTCCACCTGCAGCAGTTACGCTAACCTGAGCACCTGAATTACAATTCGCATTTACATTAGCTGTCTGTGTTAATGTTAACACTGCAGGCTCACCAACTGTTACAGAAGCTGAATTTTTACATCCTGTTGTAGTATCTGTAACTTCAACTGTATACGTACCAACTGGTAAATTTGTTAATGTTACAACTTTTCCAACCTGAGTTAAAGTTCCTGTTGTTGGTCCTCCAATTAAAGCAGCTGTATAAGCTCCGTTGAAATTGTCAACATCAAATTTCACTGATCCATTTGAACCTCCATTACAACTTACGTCATTAATTAACTGACCTGCTGCTGTAATGTTTAATAACGGATCAACTGTGTAATACACATCGTCTTTACATCCGTTTGCGTCAGTTACCTGGAATAAATAAGTATCTGCTGTTAAACCTGTAAAGATTCCGTTTGCAGCACCAGAAACATTTGTAACTGCGCTGGCAGGAGAAAGAATCTCGTAGTGTAATGCACCAACACCATGTGAAACAGTTACAGTAACTGTGCTTGTTGTGTTAGCAGCTGGTGTACACCAAATATCTGTTCCTGTTACAGAATCGATTGTTGGAGGATCCAGTGCCGGAATTGTAACACTTACTGGTACAGCAATTATACAGTTATTAGCATCTTTTACATAAGCTGTAACTGTTCCTGCATTATAAGTAGTGTAAGTATTTACAGCACTATAATTCGTTCCGCCATTGAAACTGTACTGATAAGGCGCTGTTCCTGTTCCAGCATTTACATTGATTGTAACAACTGCTGGTTGAGTGGCATTACCTGTACCACAAGTTAAACTTTGAGTTAATACCGCAGTTGCAGCAAGAGCAGCTGGCTCCGTAATTGTAGCTTGTACGCTTACTGAAGAACATTGTTTAGCATCTCTAACTACAATATTGTAAGTTCCCGCAGTTAATCCTGTGAATATATTTGAAGCCTGGAATGCTCCTCCGTTGATACTATACTGATATGGAACAACTCCATTAGCAGCCGTAACAATAATACTTCCGTTATTTCCTCCAATACAGCTCACATTTGTTTGTGTAAATGTTGCCGATGGAGTTGTTGTAGGTGTTACTATTACCGGAATAGAAACTGCCTGACATCCCTGGCTGTCTGTTACTCTGAAAGTATAAGTTCCAGCAGCTGCAGCCGTGTAAGGTGATGTTGCAGGGAAGTATCCTCCTCCATTAAAGTCAACTTCNTCCCTGGCTGTCTGTTACTCTGAAAGTATAAGTTCCAGCAGCTGCAGCCGTGTAAGGTGATGTTGCAGGGAAGTATCCTCCTCCATTAAAGTCAACTTCGAATCCTGTGTAAGTATGAGTACCCTGAGTTGCCAATAATGTGATAACAGCTGATCCTGCACAAGTTAAATCTTGTGTTAAAGTAGCCTGTAATAGTAATTCCTGATTTAATGTATACGGACTAGAAACGATACATCCGTTGCCATCTTTAATATAGAATACATAGTTTCCTGGTGCATTCAATACAAAGTTAGGGCTTGACTGGTATCCGTTACCTATACTGTATGTTGGAGTTCCAACATAAGTTCCTGTAATTGTAATTGGAACCGGACCTCCCGTGTAACAATATAATCCTGCTGATGAATTGATTGTTGGCAATGCATCTGTAGCAATTGTTACATCGATTTTAGTAGTACATCCGTTTGCATCCATTGCATAAACATCCCATTGTGTATTTACAGTTGGGTCTAATACAGCACTTGCAACAGTATCGTAATCTAAAACATTTGGTGTAACTCCGTCCTGAACGAATACATATTTGTAAACTGGAGTACCGCCAGAAGCAAGAACTTCAACTTTAGCTCCGAAATTACAATTTGCATTTATGTTGCTTACAACATTAAGACCTAGAGCTGTTGGTTGCGCTACAACTACTGAAGCAGTTGCTGTACATCCTGTAACTCCGTCAGTAATAAGAACTGTGTAAGTTCCCGGAACTAATCCTGTCACGTTTACAGTATTTCCTGTTTGAGTTAGTGTACCTGTTCCTGCAGTTAATACTGCTGTGTAAGTTCCTGTGTAATTTGCAACTGTAAATTTAACAGCGCCATTTGACTGTCCATTACAAACTACATCACTTACTAATTGACCAGAAACTGTAATATTTGTTACCGGGTTAATAGTATATGATTCCTGGTAAGTACAACCGTTAGCATCAGTCACCTGGAATAAATAAGTGTCTGGAGTTAATCCTGCAAATACTGCTGAAGTTTGTTTCGCTACAACAATTGGAGAAAGAATCTCATAGTACTTGTTGTACTTGCCGCCGGAGCACAATAAATTGGTGTTCCTGTAATATCCATATTTGTCGGCGCATTTAACGCTGGGATAGTAATAGTAACCGGCGTTGCAATAATACAGTTGTTAGCATCTTTTACATAAGCTGTAATTGTTCCTGCATTATAAGTAGTCAACGTATTTACCGCGCTGTAATTTGTTCCTCCGTTGAAGCTGTACTGATAAGGCGCTGTTCCTGTCCCTGCTGTTACATTGATTGTAACAACTGCTGGTTGAGTTGAATTACCTGTACCACAAGTTAGAGCTTGTGTCAACGTAGCTGTTGCTGCAAGAGCTGTCGGCTCAGTAATCGTAGCTTGTACGCTTACTGAAGAACATTGTTTAGCATCGCGAACTACAATGTTGTATGTTCCCGCAGCTAATCCTGTGAATATATTTGAAGCCTGGAATGCTCCTCCATTGATACTGTACTGGTATGGAGTGATTCCATTAGCAGCAGTAACAATGATACTTCCGTTATTGCCTCCTATACAGCTCACATTTGTTTGTGTAAACGTTGCTGTTGGAGTTGTTGTTGGCGTTACTACTACCGGAATAGAAACTGCCTGACATCCCTGACTGTCTGTTACTCTGAAAGTGTAAGTTCCAGCAGCAGTTGCAGTATAAGGTGATGTGGCAGCAGCATATGCTCCGCTGTTAAAGGAAACTTCAAATCCTGTGTAAGAAAGAGTACCCTGAGTTGCTAATAATGTGATACTAGCTGATCCTGCACAAGTTAAATCTTGTGTTAAAGTAGCTTTTAGTAACAATTCCTGACGTAATGTATAAGGGCTTGAAACGATACATCCGTTACCGTCTTTAATATAGAATACATAGTTTCCTGGCGCATTCAATACAAAGTTAGGGCTTGACTGGTATCCGTTACCTATACTATATGTTGGAGTTCCAACATAAGTTCCTGTAATTGTAATTGGAACCGGGCCTCCTGTGTAACAATATAATCCAGTTGATGGATTGATTGTCGGCAATGCATCTGTAGCAATTGTTACATCAAGTTTCACTGTACATCCGTTTGCATCTTTAGCGTAAACATCCCATAGAGTGTTTACAGTCGGTGCTAATACTGCATTTGCACTATTTGTATAATCTCCAGCAGCTGGTGTAACTCCATCCTGAACAAATGCATAAGTATAGTTTGGCGTTCCTCCATTTGCTAAAACAGTCACTTTAGCTCCGAAATTACAATTTGCATTTACGTTGCTCACTAAGTTAAGGTTTAGAACTGTTGGCTGAGTCACAACTACTGAAGCAGTTGCAGTACATCCTGTTGTTCCATCAACAACCTGAACTGTGTATGTACCAGGAACTAATCCTGTCACGTTTACAGTATTTCCTGTTTGAGTTAATGTACCTGTTCCTGCAGTTAATGTTGCAGTATAAGAAGTTCCATAATTAGCAACAGTAAATCTAACTGCACCATTTGTATTTCCGTTACAAGTAACGTTACTTATTAATTGACCTGCAACTGTAATGTTAGTTACTGGTAAAACAGTATATGATTCCTTGTAAGTACAACCATTAGCATCAGTCACCTGGAATAAATAAGTGTCTGGAGTTAATCCTGCAAATACTGCTGAAGTTTGTTTCGCTACAACAATTGGAGAAAGAATCTCATACTTGCCGCCGGAGCACAATAAATTGGTGTTCCTGTAATATCCATATTTGTCGGCGCATTTAACGCTGGGAT
This sequence comes from Flavobacterium sp. Root901, assembly GCF_001429765.1. Taxonomy (GTDB): domain Bacteria; phylum Bacteroidota; class Bacteroidia; order Flavobacteriales; family Flavobacteriaceae; genus Flavobacterium. The sequence continues at coordinate 781,604 of NZ_LMJB01000005.1, read as the reverse complement.
ATTAATTGTAAGCGGTACCGCAATAATACAGTTGTTAGCATCTTTTACGTAAGCTGTAACTGTTCCTGAATTATATGTAGTAAATGTATTTACTGCGCTGTAATTTGTTCCTCCGTTGAAGCTGTACTGATAAGGAGCTGTTCCTGTTCCTGCTGTTACATTGATTGTAACAACTGCTGGTTGAGTAGCATTACCTGTACCACAAGTTAAACCTTGTGTCAACGTAGCTGTTGCTGCAAGAGCTGTCGGCTCAGTAATCGTAGCTGTTACAGTCACTGAAGAACATTGTTTAGCATCGCGAACTACAATATTGTAAGTTCCCGCAGCTAATCCTGTGAATATATTTGAAGCCTGGAATGCTCCTCCGTTGATACTGTACTGGTATGGAGTAATTCCATTAGCAGCAGTAACAATGATACTTCCGTTATTGCCTCCAATACAGCTCACATTTGTTTGTGTAAATGTTGCCGATGGAGTTGTTGTAGGTGTTACTATTACCGGAATAGAAACTGCCTGACATCCCTGGCTGATCCCTGGCTGTCTGTTACTCTGAAAGTATAAGTTCCAGCAGCTGCAGCCGTGTAAGGTGATGTTGCAGGGAAGTATCCTCCTCCATTAAAGTCAACTTCAAATCCTGTATAAGAAAGAGTACCCTGAGTTGCCAATAATGTGATAACAGCTGATCCTGCACAAGTTAAATCTTGTGTTAAAGTAGCCTGTAATAATAATTGCTGATTTAATGTATAAGGAGCTGAAACGATACATCCGTTACCATCTTTAATATAGAATGTGTAATTTCCTGGTGCATTCAATACAAAGTTAGGGCTTGACTGGTATCCGTTACCTATACTATATGTTGGAGTTCCAACATAAGTTCCTGTAATTGTAATTGGCACTGGACCTCCTGTGTAACAGTATAATCCTGCTGATGAATTGATTGTTGGCAATGCATCTGTAGCAATTGTTACATCGATTTTAGTAGTACATCCATTTGCATCCTTAGCGTAAACATCCCATAAAGTGTTTACTGTAGGATCTAATACTGCACTTGCACTGTTTGTGTAATCTCCAGCAGCTGGAGTAGCTCCATCCTGAACAAATGCATAAGTATAGTTTGGTGTTGCACCTGAAGCAATAACTTCAACTTTTGCACCAGAATTACAATTTGCATTTACGTTGCTCACTAAGTTAAGGTTTAATACCGTTGGCTGAGTAACCACAACTGAAGCAGTTGCTGTACATCCTGTAACATTGTCTGTAACCAGAACTGTATATGTTCCAGGAACTAATCCTGTTACATCTACTGTATTTCCTGTCTGCACTAATGTACCTGTTCCTGCAGTTAATGAAGCTGTGTAAGTACCGCCGTAATTTGCGACAGTAAATTTAACCGCTCCATTTGCATTTCCATTACAAATTACATTATTCACTAACTGACCTGCAACTGTAATATTAGTTACCGGATCAACAGTATATGATTTTTGATCTTTACATCCGTTAGCATCTGTTACTTCAAATAAGTAAGTATCCGGAGCCAGAGAAGTAAATATTCCGCTGGAAGCACCTGAAACATTTGTAGTTGCACTAGCTGGTGATAAAATAGCATAAGCTAAAGTACCAACACCATTAGTTGTTGTTATAGTAACTGTACTTGTAGTGTTTGCAGCAGGAGCACAATAAACAGGTGTTCCAGTAATATTTGTAATCGTTGGCGGGTTTAATGCTGGAATATCAACACCATTTGTTAAAGTGAAAATACATCCTTTTGCATCTTTAACTAAAACATTAAATGTTGTTCCGGCAAATGCTTCGTATGTATCTGTACTTGTATATGTTGTGCCACCATCAAAACTATATAAATATGGAGCAGTACCTCCCGCACCAGTTACTGTAACTACAGCTTTAGTCGGCACATTTCCGGCAGCACATGTTAATGCTGTCGTAAGAGTAGAAGTAGCTGTTAAAGCACTTGGCTGAGCAATAATAATTGCTGAACTTGGGTATAAACAAGATTTAGCATCTCTTACCGTAATAATATATGAACTTCCTGCTGTTAATCCTGTGAAAACGTTAGAAGTCTGGAAAGCTCCACCATCTAATTGATATTCGTAAGGACCAACTCCTGAAGTAACATTTACAGTAATAGTTCCATCTGCACCACCGTTACAGCTAACATCTGTTTGAACTGTAGTGAACACAGTAGGCTGGATAGGATCTAATGTTAAAGTAGTAGTAGCCTGACATGCTGTTGGCAGTTTAGCGTCACTAACTCTAAATGTATAATTTCCTAAAACACTAGTTGATAAAACATTTGATGCCATTAACGTATATGAAAAACCACCATCGGTAGAATATTCATAAGTATATGCTGTATTGTAACCTCCTGTAGCTGTTAATGTAATTTCAGCATTTGGAGTTGCTGTACAATCTAACTCTTTAGTTAATAAAGCATTTAATTGTAATTGTGGTTTAACTTCATAAGTAGTGGTAGCCGTACAACCGTTACCATCTTTAATTACTAAAGTATAAATACCAGAAGCGTTAAACGTAAAGTTTGGACTTGTCTGGAAAGTACTTCCGTTTACGCTATAAGTAGCTCCTCCAACAATTGCAGGATCAACAGTTCCTGTAATTGCTATTGTAAATGGATTACCATCATAACAAATTTCAGCAGGTGCTGTAATTGTTGGGTCAGCATCTTTATTTAATGTAACAGCTGCAAATTTAATACATCCATAAGCATCTTTTGCATAAGCAATATAGCTTCCTGCATTTCTGTTAAACGTATTTACAGAAGCCCATCCAGCAGTAGCTGCTGTTGGTGCAGGATCTGTCGATAATAATAACTGATAAGTATATGGTCCTGTTCCGTCTTTTGCAATTGCTGTAATTATACCAGAGTTTGGATTACAATTTGCATTTTTAGTAACAGAAGCTGTAACTGATAAATCAATAGCCGATTCAGTAATATTAAATGTATTTGTAGCAACACTACATCCAGCGTTGGTAGCACCTGCAGTTTCTTTAATTACAACAACGTAATTTCCAAAACCTAATGCCCCGATGTTGTTAAGTGAAAGTGAACCGTTAGCCGGAACAGTTCCTGTACCAGTAACTCCGGTAGTTACCATAGTTAAAGAGTTGAATATCTCATAACTAATTGGTGTTGCGATTGGATATGTACTGTTTATTGTAAGTGAAACATTTCCATTGTTACTTCCTTTACAAGTAACATTATTAGCTGTTAATCCGGTTACAGTTAAAGTAGAGTTCGTTGGAATAGGGAATTGAGCTGTTTCATAATAGTAACAACCTGTAAGTCCGTCATGTACGATGAATGTATATTTAACACCCGGCAATAAATTAGGAATAGACGTTTTCTTACTTCCCGGAGCATCTTCATCATACCATGGAAGTGCTGTAGGTGCAGTATAAGTCATTCCAGGACCTGTGTAAACAGCGAAATGGAAAGGACCAGGACCTGTGATATTAGTTGATCCCGCACCAATAGCTACAACTGCTGAACCTAATGAAGAACAATCAGCCGGTGGTGGTGTTACTGTAATATCAAGATCATCTGGTGGAGATGCAACAAATACATTTTGTTCAATATTTGTACAACCATTTGCGTCTGTAATTATGATTTGATATAAACCAAAGTCAACTACTTCAAAAACAACAGTAGCTCCTGTTTGATTAGTAATTTGTTTATTATAACCATTTACTCCTGTTACGTGGTAAATATAATTTGGAGTTCCTCCAGAAACAGAATTGATTGTAATAGCTCCTAAAGAAACACCTCCAGCACCACAAGTAATTGGAGTAACCGTTCTGTTAACAACAATTGGTGTTGGCTGTGTAATGTTAATATTGTCTGTGTCTGTACAACCTTTTGCGTCAGTTACAGTAATCACGTAATTACCAGCTGCTAGGCCAGATGTTTGTGAACCGTAATTAACTCCAGTTGTTGTATTTAAAACTGTATATACAAATGGTGCCTGACCTTTTGTATTATCAATAGTAATAGCAATAGCCGCTGTAGCATCACCATTACAGTTTATACTTTGAGTTTGTGTAACTCCTGTAATCTCAGGTAATACTGGTGTAGTAATGATAACTGCAGAAGATGCAGCAGTACATCCTCTTGAATCTGTTACTGTGAAAGTATATGAACCAGCAGTACCAGTTGTAAATACATTTCCGGCAAATGTTCCTGTATTAGGAGAGCTTGTATAAGTAAATGGTCCGCTTCCTCCCGTTGGCGTCAAGGTAACCTGAGCAGCAGTTGGAACTGAACATGTAATATCTTTATCTAATACAGCATTCAATGTTAATGCGTTATTAACAATAACAACATTACTATCTGCAGTACATCCGTTACCGTCTTTAATTTTAACCGTATAACTTCCAGGAGTAGTAACAACAAAAGTGTTACCAGCCTGATAAGAAGCTCCGCCATTAATACTATAGCTTAATGGTGCCACTAACCCTGTACCAGGTGTTGCAGTAATTGTATAACTTCCTACACCAAAACACTGACCGGCAGCAGATGCTGTAACAGTCGGCACTGGATCTTTAGAAATTGTAATGTCTAATTTAGTAGTACATCCATTAGCATCAATTACATATACATCCCAGTTTAAGTTAACTGCTGGATCTAAGTTTGCTTTATTATTGTTAGAATAAGCTCCAACTGCAGCACCATCCTGAACGAATGAATATCTGTAGATTGGTGTTCCTCCCGCTGCAGTAACAGTTACTGCAGATGTACTAACAAAACAGTTTGCATTTACTGCAGCATATGTTGCAGATAAAACAGCAGCAGGCTGATTTATTGTGATTGAAGTATTTGCTGTACAACCTGTTACCTCATCAGTAACAACAATTGCATAAGTATTTGCTGTTAAGTTTGGAAGAGTAACTGTTGAAGTGCTTACTCCAGTTACAGCAGTCCCGCCGTTAACTGTATAAGAATAAGTAGATCCGAAACCAGAAACATTTAATCTGATAGATCCAGTATTTCCTCCATTACACAATACATCACTTAATTTACTAGCAACAACTGTAATTGGTGTTACCGGATTTACTTTAAATGATTCTGTATAATAACATCCGTTTGCATCTGTAACTTTAAACATATAAGTACCTGGTGCAAGGTTTGCAAAAGCATTAGATGTTTGTTTAGCGATGATTACCGGAGACGGTGCAATTGTTTCATATTGTAAAGTTCCAACTCCGTTTGTTGCTGTTAAAGTAACAGTCGTTGTTGTAGCCGTACAAGTAACTGCCGGAGCAGCAAAAGTTAAATCTGTTGGAGGGTTTAATCTCAATAAAGTTCCTGAACCTGTTACCGGACAGCCTTTTGCATCTCTAACTGAGTATGTATAGGGCTGGTCAGCTCCATTATCATTTTTAATGTTAAAACATTATTTGAGCTGTATCCGCTTCCATTAAAGCTGTATTCGTAAGGGGCAGTTCCTGTTCCTGCTGTTACATTGATAGTAACTGTTCCTGCAACTTTTCCATTTGAAGTGTTACAAGAGAATGGAACAACTGTAGTTGTAGCAGCTAATGTTACAGGCTGTGTAATGGTAACCGCTACTGATCCTGTACAGTTTTTACTGTCTTTTACATAGAAAGTATAAGTTCCTGCTGCTAATCCTGTAAATACCGGATTAGTTGTAAACGGCCCTGCAACATTGTTGCTGTATGTAAATCCGCCTGATCCTCCAGCACCTGTTAAAGTAACCGAACCATCAGCAGNTAAATACCGGATTAGTTGTAAACGGCCCTGCAACATTGTTGCTGTATGTAAATCCGCCTGATCCTCCAGCACCTGTTAAAGTAACCGAACCATCAGCAGCTCCGTTACAGCTTGCATTTACCTGAGCAGCTGTAACTGTTGGGTTCGTAATTGGAGAAACAGTAACAACTGCAGTTTTTGTACAGCTGTTAGAATCTGTAATTACAAATGTATAAGTATCTGCATTGGCAGGTGTTACTGTATAAGTAAACGTTGGTCCAGCAATTGGAGCACTTGGTGCACTTGGTGTACCTGCACCTTTTTGTACTGTATAAGTATAAGTAGATTTACCACCGCCAATCGTAACTGTAATTGTTGCGTTTGGAGCAGCTGTACAATCTAATTCTTTTGTAACAGTTCCAGCAGCCGTTAATTGCGGATAAACTACTGTTGCAGCCGGAGCCGAAACAATACATCCGTTTTTATCTTCAATCTAATTCTTTTGTAACAGTTCCAGCAGCCGTTAATTGCGGATAAACTACTGTTGCAGCCGGAGCCGAAACAATACATCCGTTTTTATCTTTTACATACACTGTATAAGTTCCTGCAGCGACTGTAAATGTATTTGATGTTTGGAACGTTCCTGTTGGACCGCCAATTCCATATGTTAGTGGTGCTAATCCTGTCGCAGTTGCAGTAATGGTAAATCCGCTTCCTGAAGCTGTACATTGGTTATTAACCGTCACATTTGTGATTGCCGGCATTGAATCCAGAATAACGGTAACAGTTGATTTAGCTGTACATCCATTGGCGTCTTTTACATAAACATCCCAAACTAAATCAGCTCCCGAATTAGTNTGGCATTGAATCCAGAATAACGGTAACAGTTGATTTAGCTGTACATCCATTGGCGTCTTTTACATAAACATCCCAAACTAAATCAGCTCCCGAATTAGTGTCTACAGTTAAAACTGAACTGTTGCCATAAGTCGATGATGGAACAGTTGACGGGCTTTTCGCGAAAGCGTAAGTATAATTTGGTGTACCGCCTGTTACTGTAACTGTAATTTGTGAATTATCGTTATTACAATTTACGTTTGTAGCGACCGCTGTTGTAATTGCTAAAGCAGCAGCTGGCTGGCCAATAACAATACTGGCAGAATTATTACATCCTGTAGCAGTATCAGTTACCTGAACAGTATATGTTCCTGCTGCAACATTTGATAATGTTAATGTATTTCCTGATTTTGTTAATGTTCCTGAACCTAGAGTKCCTGCTGTTAAAGTAAATGTATAAGCACCAGCTACAGCATTTCCAGAAACAGTATAAGTACCTGATCCTGTGTTACCGCCTCTACATAAAACATCACTTGTTTTATTTCCTGTAAYKGCAATCGGAATAACCGGATTTACAATGTAAGGCTCTGTATAATAACATCCGTTTGCATCTGTAACTCTGAAAGTATAAGATCCAGGAGCTAAGTTWGCAAATGAATTAGAAGTTTGTTTTGSAATAATTGCYGTTGATGGAGCAATTGTTTCATATTGTAAAGCTCCAACTCCGTTTACGGCTGTTAATGTAACTGTTGCTGTTGTAGCCGTACAAGTAACCGCTGTTGAAGCAAAAGTTAAA
>NZ_LMJB01000005.1:2260-774189 GCF_001429765.1 Flavobacterium sp. Root901 | reverse complement strand
GCTGTATCCGCTTCCATTAAAGCTGTATTCGTAAGGGGCAGTTCCTGTTCCTGCTGTTACATTGATAGTAACTGTTCCTGCAACTTTTCCATTTGAAGCATTACAAGAGAATGGAACAACTGTAGTTGTTGCAGCTAAAGTACTTGGCTGTGTAATAGTTACTGCTACAGAACCTGTACAGTTTTTACTGTCTTTTACATAGAAAGTATAAGCTCCTGCAGCCAGTCCGTTAAATACAGGGTTTGTAGTAAATCCTGTTGTAGCGTTATTGCTGTATGTAAATCCGCCTGATCCTCCAGCACCTGTTAAAGTAACCGAACCATCAGCAGCTCCGTTACAGCTTGCGCTTGTTGGAACAGCCGTTACTGTTGGATTTGTGATAGGGTCTACTTTAGTTACTGCTGTTGCCTGACACCCATTCGCATCTGTAATTACAAATGTATAAGTATCTGCATTAGCAGGCGTTACTGTATAAGTAAATGTTGGTCCCGCAATTGGAGCACTTGGTGCGCTCGGTGTACCTGCACCTTTTTTTACTGTATATGTATAGGTAGATTTACCACCGCCAATCGTAACTGTAATTGTTGCGTTTGGAGTAACTGTACAATCTAATTCTTTGGTAACAGTCCCTGCTGCAGTTAATTGTGGATAAATAATTAAAGCAGTCGCAGCCTGAGCAACACATCCATTTTTATCTTTTACATAAACTGTGTAAGTTCCTGCCGGTACGCTAAAAGTATTTGATGTCTGGAAAGAAGTTCCATCAATGCTATAAGTCAACGGAGCTAAACCAGTACCTGTTGCTGTTATAGTAAATGAATTTCCAGAACCAGTACACTGATTGCCGTTTGTTGCTGTTACACTTGGTAAATTATCAGTAACAATCGTAACTGTATTTTTTGTAATACAGCCATTCGCATCTTTTACATAAACATCCCAAGCTAAATCTGCTCCCGAATTAGTATCTACTGTTAAAACAGCACTGTTGCCATAAGTCGATGATGGCACAGTCGACGGGCTTTTCGCGAAAGCGTAAGTATAATTTGGAGTTCCTCCTGCAGCTGTAACTGTAATTTGTGAATTATCGTTATTACAATTTACGTTTGTTGAAGTTGCTGTAAATGTTAATGCATTTGCAGGCTCAGTAATAATAATACTTGCTGTGTTTGTACAACCTGTTGCATTATCCCTTACTTGTACAGTATATGTTCCTGCAGCTGCATTAGATAATGTTAATGTGTTTCCTGATTTTGTTATTGATGCGCCTGCAGGTGTTACTGTAAAAGTATAAGCTCCTGCTGTAGCGTTACCAGAAACTGTAAATGTTCCTGCTCCTGTTGCTCCTCCTTTACAAAGGGCATCGTTTGTTTTATTACCAACAATTGAAATTGGTGTTACAGCATTGATAATATAGGCTTCATCATAATAACATCCATTAGCATCAGTAACTCTAAAGTTATAAGTTCCTGCAGCTAGTCCGGCAAAAACTCCCGTAGTGTTTGTTGCTGCAGATGCTGCTGGTGATGTAATTGAATATGCTAAAGGTCCAACTCCGTTTGTAGCTGTAGCTGTAACTGTAGTTGTTGTAGCTGTACAAGTAACTGCGGCATTGCTAAATGCTAAATCTGTTGGAGGGTTTAATCTGTTAATTGTAATGGTTTGAACCGGAGTTTTACAACCCTGAGCATCACTAACTACATAAGAAATAGTTTGATTAGTGCCATTATCTGTTACAGATAGTGTACGTGTGCTTGTAAATGTTGTTCCTCCGTCAAAACTATATTGATAAGGTGCTGTTCCGGTTGTTGGAACTGCAATTGTTACAGTGGCTGCTTGTTTTACATTTGATGCATTACATGTAAATGTAGTTGCAGTTGCAGTAGCTGTTAATGTCGTAGGTTGTGTGATTGTGATATTTCCTATCGCAGATTTACAACCTTTACTATCCATTACCTGGAAGGTATAAGTTCCCGCTGCTAATCCTGTATAATTGGACTGAGCAATAAATGTTGAACTTCCGTTGAAGCTGTAAGTATAACCTCCAGATCCGCCTGCTCCAACTAATTGTACAGAACCTGTTGAAGCTCCATTACATGTAGCGTCAACTTTAGTAGCTGTAACTGTTGGATTTGAAATTGGGTTTACAACTGCACTAGTTGTAGTAATACAGCCTTTTGAATCTGTAATTTCAAAAGTATAAGTATTTGCTGTCGTTGCTGTGTAAACAAATGAATTGCCTGTTATATTATTGCTGGATCCAAAAGTCCCAGAACCAATTTTTACTTTATATGTAAATGCACTTGTACCACCAGTAATAGAAACTGTAATAGAAGCATTTGGAGAAGTAGTACAATCTAATGTCTTAGAAATTGTGGCACTTCCCTGAAGCTCTGGTGCAATTACAATATTGCTAATTGCAGCTGTACAGTTATTACTGTCAGTTACAACAACATTGTGTGTACCAGGACCTACGTTTGTAAATGTATTAGAAGTTTGCGCAGCGCCTCCATCTAAACTATAAGTTAAAGTTCCCGCGCCTGTAGCTGTAACAACAAGGGTTGCCTGATTAGCAGCATCATAACATAAATCTGAACTTGCTGCTAACGATGCGGTTGGTGCAGTTGGAGAACTAATATTAACTGTTGCAGAAGCTGGTGAACTACAAGAATTCGCATCTTTAACAACTATTCTGTAAGTTCCTGATGCAACATTAGTAAATACATTTGACGTTTGGAATGGAACAACTACTGTAATTCCATTAGATTGTCTCAATTCATATTGATAACTTGGTGTTCCTCCTGTTACTGTTGCAGTAATAGAAGCTCCATTTGTACAAGTAGGCTGAGCCGTTACCTGAGCTGTTACAGCCAGTGCTGCCGGAGCAGTAACTGGTTGAGAGAATGGGAAACTACAAGTCGATGCACTATTGTTAAAACGAATCTGAATTGCATATGTCTGGCTTGTTAAACCAGTTACTGTTACAGGAGATACTTTAGAATTTATCCATGTAGCACCATTATTCATAGAATAATCAAATCCGTAAGGAAGATTAAAGTTTTGTGCTGCTAAAGTAATTTCTCCGTTATTTCCTCCGTTACATGTTACGTTTTTAACGCCAGTTATTGAAGCTGTAAATGCTTTATTGCTATCAATAACAACTGGGAAATCTTTTTGTGTGATACATGATTTTGGAATCTGACGAACCCAAATATCATCAATTACAATGTCATTACCTCCGTACTCAACACTTCCTGAACGAATTCTGAAAGTAAGGTTTGTATTATTTCCAGGATTTAATGAGATATTGATAGGAACCCATTTTGTTCTGTTAGGATCATTTGCGGCTTCGGCAATTTTACCTGTATCTTCTGTAGCAACTACAGTACCGGCACTATTAACTAACTCAAATCTTACAATTGGAGCCGCTCCGTTTACACCCGTATTTAATAAGTTACCTACATATAGAGAAACCATAACTGGCTGATTCGGAATAACATCAATAATTGGTTTACTGTATAAAATTCCGTAAGGCCCGGCTGCTGCTCCAATATTTACTAATAAATATCTTCCGTTTGCATCTGTACCATTTGTTGTGTGATCTTTAAAGTGATACCAAGCTGTATCATTTCTCCAGAAGAAACTTGTAACTGAATATTGGTTGTCTTCAACAGAACGAGTTGGAGTACCATTTAAAGAACAAGTATATGGAGGATTAACTCTTTGGTCGTTGAAACAATAAGCCGAAGCAATACCCGGAGTTGTTGTAGTTCCACCAGAACCAAAATCTTCTTGTAATAAGTTACTGTAAGTTGGTACAGAAACTAAGTTATATTTTACACTTACTGTGTGTGATCCAGAAGGAACGTTTAAGAAAACATTAGAAGGAGTATTTGTATTTAATACATTATCTAAATAATATTCATAACTATAATTTGCTCCACCGCCATTTGTTACGGTTACGGTACTTGTTGCAGTTCCGTTACAGTTAAATACAGGAGGATCTACTGAAATTGTAGGGTCTGCAGGTTTTGGATCTAAAACTACACCCGGCATTGCAAATGTACAGCCCTTTGAATCTCTTACATAAAGTGTATATGTTCCCGGTGCTACATAAGCTTCATTTGAAGTTCCATAAGTTGTACCTCCGTTGAAACTGTAAGTATAAGGAGGAGTTCCGCCTTGAGGGTTAGTAATACGAACTTTACCAAATCCATTACCAGAAGGGTCGCATCCTGCTAATTCAGAAACACCCGCAGAAGCACTTAATGCATTTGCAGGAGCTGTAATAGTTATAGGTGTTGCAGGATCAGTACATGTTACTCCCGACAAAGTGTATTTAACTACAACATTATAAGTTCCACCTGATAAATTAGAGAAAACTGGAGTACTGCTAAATGTTGCTCCATTATCAATACTGTATTGTAAAGTGTATCCGTTTGCGTTTGTAACATTAATATTAATTTGTGCCGTCTCGCCGCTGCAATTAATTTGAGTATTTGTTACATTATATACTGGTTTAGGATTTCCTGTAACTGTAATTGATGTTGTTGCCTCACAGTTATTAGAATCAACTAAACGAATATTATAAGTTCCGGGAGCAGTTACCGTTATTACATTTGAAGTAAGGAACGTTGTAGATCCGTTTACAAAGAAGAAATAAGGCGCGGTTCCTCCAGAACCTGATAACGTAATTTTCCCGTCACTACATGCTGTAAGAGGCGTAGTCAAAGCTGCAGTTGCCACTAACGGAGCCGCAATATTATTTATAGAAATAACACTTGATACATCACAAGTTGGCGCTGGCGTACCGCCAACTGGAGCATTTGTAACTCTTACTCTGTAAGTTGTTCCAGGATTTAAATTTGGAAAAGTATAATCTGAAGCGGCAATTGGACCTGCACTATTTACAAGAGCATTTGTCGCATTATTATATAGGTAGTAATAATATTGCGGGTCAATATTAAGTGCCCCAACTTTTATACTTCCTTTATCACCATAACAAGCCGGTTGTGTAACCGCAGTACTAATTTGTAAATCTCTTTTTCTAATAAGAATATTAGGAACAGTAAAAATACATGGATTAGTCGTTACACCTACTTGTCTGATATAAACAGTATAAGAGTTTGCAGTTGTAATATTGAAAGTATTACTTGCTTGATATGCACCAATTGCACCACTAGGGTCAGTTCTGATAGCATATTCGTATCCTGCAGGTACTCCACCAATTGTAATACTTCCGGGAACACCACAAATAATATCTTTATGAGTTTCTGTTGGAGTTAATGAATTCGTGTAAACATTAAAATAGAAACGGTTGAAACATCCTCCCGCATAATTTAATGTAACACGGAATTGCCCAGCCTGATTTGCTGTATAGTTTTGTCCGCTTCCAACACTAGTCCAGGTACAGGCTGTGTTTTCATTCGCACAATTCTGATTTGTTACAGCAGCACAGCTTGCTTCGTTTAGTTTTTCCCAAACAATACTTGTTGCATCAGAAATGCTGGTTGTAATTTGTCTCGTTGCATTTGATCCACACAAGAAAATATTTGGTAATTTTTTTCCATCATTAGAACAAGTTACTACCTGATCTGCAAAAGGAATTACCGGATTATCTACTGTGCTTCCAAATCTTGTTACAACAAATGACTGGTAAATTGATCTACAAGGTGCAGCAGCTAAGTTATAAACGTAATAAGTTCCAGGATCTTTAACAACCAATGTTTGTCCTTTACCTATTTGGTTTGTTCTTGCTTCATCGCTATACCAGGTATAATCTGTATAACCATTTGCAGCTGTCAATGTAATATTCTCACCACAAAGCGTAACATTAGAAGTAAATTTACACCCATCTACACCAACTAAAAAGTTTGTCGCTTTTGGAACTAAAATACATCCTGTGTTTGTATTAACACTCGGGTCATCAGAAATTGTAAATGTTGTATTTTGCTGACCTTTGTAAGTTGCATAAGCAGAGTTGTCAATACTATTAGAACAAGCTTCGCTCAAACTTTGACAATCCGGAACAACTTTAACTTTGAAACTGATTATTTTTTCAGGATCACCAACTTTTACAATATTACTGTTTATTGCAAAAACAATATTTCTCGTTGTTGCATTATAGCTTTGAACTGTTACACCTGCTGGCAGCGAAACAATATCTGCAGGGTAATTAAAAATAATATTAATAGGCAGCTGATCTCGAATCGTAAATGAAGTCGCATTATCATTACCTGTATTTTTAAAACCAATTTCGTAATTTAACTGCTGCCCCAAAGTAACATTCTGGCCGCCAATATCTACTCCCGCATTATTCTTTACAATTTTTGTCAGAACAATTTTTGGTTCAATAATCTCAACGTTAAACGCATTGAAGAAAAGTCCATAACCATCTCCTCCTGTACTAAGTTTTAATTGTGCCGAAGTATCATTGTTTTTAATAATTGTATTAGCGGCATTATTAAGATTGATAATACCCGTTTCAAAACCTAATGTGTTTCCGCTGCTTGGGGTTCGGTCTGTAAAAGGACCATTAACATCATTTATAGTACTATTAAAAAAGTTATTTACCGGACGTTCTGTGGTAAAAATATCTGTATTATTAATAGAATATTTATCTCCCGTTAAGTTAACGTCTCCTTCAAGTGCAGCAAAAGCTAATTTTGCTTTTACAACTCCTGTTGGAATTGTTTTAAATCCTGTTAAATCATAAGTAACTGGTCCACTACTTGCCTGAATCCAGCGAAAACCGTCAAAAGATGTAATATATTTTGCCGATGATTTTGGATCTTCATACACCACAAATAAATTCCATCCGGCAGAAAAACCACCATTTATACTCCCTCTTCCCGAAATAATGTTGGCAACAGTATAAGTCCCTTCAGGATTTGCTAATCCCTGAATCATTGATGTCAGATCGTAATAATATGCATACGGCATCTGATCACCATTTGATGTCGTTGGAAAGTAATCATAAATTAATGATCCTGAAATGTTCGTGTAAGCTGTTTGATTTGGAAGTTTAATCTTAATTGAACCCAGATTGGCACGATTAACTGTTCCATTGTCAACAGTTCCTTTACTGTAAATACCAGCCCAATAAAGACCGGCATAAACAACTTTATAACATTCCCTACTAGTTTGCGGAATAGTTAAATTCGCCGAGCTTGAACTGAACGTCGTGTTATCACTATCAACATCAATATATTGCATAGTAAGGTCGTTGTTGTTCTGGCTGGTTGAATTGAAGGCATTATTAGGCCGCTCACCATTTTTGTTGTTATCTCTATTCAAAATATTATTACCTATCAAGAGCATATCACCTTTTAAACTCTGGTCAAAGCGAGGGGTGAAATTCTTTTGAGAGAACATAATAAAACTCTGTATAAAAAATAATACAGCTAAAACTAATTTTAAAGTAGTAGGTTTCTTCATGTTACTATGGTTTCAGTTTAACTATTGTTCTTTAAAGGGGCATTCAAAAAACAATATTCAATCTTAATTTAAATTTATGTTTTTACTTTCCTTCTTCCTTTTCCGAAGAAGTTTCCATCTATATCCTAATATTAATTCTCGACTTTTACGATTGCCATTTTTCCGTTGTATGGTGCTTTTCCTTTAGCTTCTAATGCTTTGGTTGCCTCTTGTAAACCATCAAACTTTTCGTAATAGATATAATATTTACTTGTTGTTATATTGTAAAAGAAATTAATATTTGAAAGTCCCGAAGCTACTGCTTTAGTTAAGAACTCATCTCGTTTCTCTACACTGCTGTGTACTGCAAGAATCATATAATAACCACTTTCAGAATTTTTAATATTCTTAATAATCTGCATATTCGACTGATCTTCTCCAAAATCAAAATCAGCTGCTGTCAATGGCGTACTGCTTGGTTTCGTAGTCTCTTTAATACGTTTAAGAGCTGCAAGATCCTGTGCATATCTTCCCTGATCATTTTCGTATGCCGCACGTTTAATTCTACGTTTTTTCTCAATCTCAGTTTCCGTTTTAATACGCTCTAAATCGGCTAACAATGCTGCACCTTCTTGTTCCATTTTCAACTGTGCTGCTTTTAATTGGTTTATCTTTTCAAGATAAGCTTTGTTTAATGCATCATTTTTATTTGGAACCTTTTTCAGTCTTTCATTATATAAATTTGTCAGCTTTGCAATTTCATCTTTTTGAACTTTGCTTGCTTCAGCCAATTGTAATTTTAATGCTTCTAACTGACTGTTTTCTGCAGCAACACTCTTAAATGGTTTTGGCTCTTTGTAAATACCTTTTTCACTTAAATCATTTTCTTCTTTTAAGTCATTCAGGTCTTTTTGTTTATTTGCTACAGTTGATTTAAACTGATCTAATAAATCGTTTTGTGTTTTACCAGAAGATTCAATAGACTCTGTTAAGCTTTCAATTGCTTTTGCTGTGTCGTCTTTTGCAGCTGCAGCTCTTGCCGCTGCCGCTTCTGCATCAGCTTTAGCTTTTTCAGCTGCTAGTGCTGCCTGACGCTCTTCTTCTGCTTTTAATTGTCTTGATTCTTCTTCTGCTTTTAATCGTTCATTAGCTTCTGCGTCTGCTTTGGCTTTTGCTTCAGCTAACAATTTAGCTTGTTCAGCTTCCATATCGGCTTTAGCTTTTGCATCAGCTGCTAACTTGGCTTGTAATGCTTCTGCATCTGCCTTAGCTTTTGCATCAGCAGCTAATCTTGCCTGAAGTGCTTCTGCATCAGCTTTCGCTTTTGCATCAGCTGCTAATTTTGCCTGGCGCGCTTCTTCGTCTGCTTTTGCTTTTGCATCGGCTGCTAACTTAGCCTGAAGTGCTTCTGCATCTGCTTTTGCTTTAGCATCTGCAGCAAGTTTCGCTTGAAGTGCTTCTGCATCTGCCTTAGCTTTTGCATCAGCTGCTAGTTTTGCCTGTAATGCTTCTGCATCTGCCTTAGCTTTTGTATCGGCTGCTAACTTAGCCTGTAATGCGTCTGCTTTAGCTTTTGCTTCTGCTGCTAACTTAGCCTGAAGTGCTTCTGCATCTGCTTTTGCTTTTGCATCGGCTGCTAGTTTTGCCTGTAATGCTTCTGCGTCCGCCTTAGCTTTTGCTTCTGCTGCTAATCTCGCTTGTTCTGCTTCCGCATCTGCTTTTGCTTTTGCATCAGCCGCTAACTTAGCCTGTAATGCTTCTGCATCTGCCTTAGCTTTTGCGTCAGCTGCCAGTTTTGCCTGACGAGCTTCTTCAGCTTCTTTTAATTGTTTTTCTTCTGCTTCCGCTTTCGCTTTTGCAGTTGCTTCTGCATCTGCTTTAACTTTTGCATCAGCAATTAGTTTTGCTTGTAAAGCTTCCATATCAGCTTTTGCTTTTGCATCGGCTGCTAATTTAGCTTGTTCTGCTTCTGCATCTGCCTTAGCTTTTGCTTCTGCTGCTAATCTTGCCTGAAGTGCTTCTGCATCAGCTTTTGCTTTTGCTTCTGCCGCTAATCTCGCTTGTTCTGCTTCCGCATCAGCTTTTGCTTTTGCATCGGCTGCTAATTTAGCCTGACGCGCTTCTTCGTCTGCTTTTGCTTTAGCGTCAGCCGCTTGTTTTGCCTGAAGTGCTTCTGCATCTGCCTTRGCTTTTGCYTCWGCAGCTAATCTTGCCTGAAGTGCTTCTTCGTCTGCTTTTGCTTTAGCGTCAGCCGCTTGTTTTGCCTGAAGTGCTTCTGCATCTGCCTTGGCTTTTGCCTCAGCAGCTAATCTTGCCTGAAGTGCTTCTGCCTGAAGTGCTTCTGCATCTGCCTTGGCTTTTGCTTCTGCGTCTAATTTAGCCTGAGCTTCTGCATCAGCTTTCGCTTTTGCATCTGCCGCTAATTTTGCTTGTAATGCTTCTGCATCCGCTTTCGCTTTTGCTTCTGCGTCTAATTTAGCCTGAGCTTCAGCGTCAGCTTTCGCTTTTGCATCTGCTGCTAATTTTATTTTTAATGCCTCTGCATCTGCCTTAGCTTTTGCTTCTGCGGCAATAATGGCTTGTCTGGCTTCTGCATCTGCTTTTGCTTTTGCATCTGCAGCTAATTTTTCTTTTAATGCAGCTTCTTCCGCAGCTTTTTCTTTTGCAGCAGCAGCAGCTTTAGCTTTGTTTGCGGCATCAATTGCTGCTTTAGTTTTTGCTTCAGATGCAGCTTTCGCTTTTGCATCTGCGGCTAATCTTGCCTGAAGGGCATCTGAATCTGCTTTTGCTTTTGCATCTGCAGCCAATATAGATTGTAAATCTGCTTCTTCAGCTTTTGCCTTAGCGTCAGCTTTACGTTTTGCTTCTGCTGCATCGGCTTTCGCTTTTGCATCAGCTGCTAATTTTATTTTTAATGCCTCTGCATCTGCTTTTGCTTTTTCTGCTGCTAATTGAGCCTGTGTTTTTTGCGGAGCTGCAGGTGCTGTGCTTGCGGCAGCTTGTTTAGCTTTTGCTTCGGCATCTGCTTTTGCTTTTGCGTCAGCGGCTAATTTTATTCTTAATGCCTCAGCATCTGCTCTCGACTTATCTGCAGCTAATTGTGCCGGAGTTTTTTGTACAGCTCCCGGTGCTTTGTTGGCTTGTGCCTGTGCTCTTGCAGCGGCAGCGGCATCAACTCTTGCTTTATTATCTGCAGCAAGTTTTATTCTGCGTGCCTCAGCATCGGCTCTGGCCTTATCTGCTGCCAATTGCGCTTGTGTTTTTTGTTCTGCAGCAACTGCTCGGTTTGCAGTAGCTGTTTGTGTTCTTGCTGCGGCTGCGGCATCTGCTTTTGCTTTAGCCTCAGCAGCTAATTTTATTTTTAATGCTTCAGCGTCTGCTTTAGCTTTATTGTCTGCTTCTAGTTTTGCTTTTTCTGCGGCTGCGGCATCGGCCTTAGCTTTTTCTGCAGCGGCAAGTCTCACTTGTTTTGCTTCGGCGTCTGCCTTAGCTTTTGCCTCAGCAGCTAATCTTGCTTTTTCAGCTCCATCTACTCGTGTTACCGGTGCTGTATCTGTTTTTGGTTTAGCAATTACCGGTTTAGAGGTAGTTCGTGACGGATCTATTAATGATCCTTCTTCGTCATCTCCGTAATAATAATTTCTGTTTTTGAATTTATAAGCAATTGCAAATTCATGAGAACCTCCCATGTTTGTAAAATTGCCCATTCCTCTTTCATAATTATATTCGATTGCGATACTTGGAGAAATATTAACTCCCAGTCCTGCAGAAATTCCGTATAAAGTATTATATCCGGCTTGTGCCCAAACTCCCTGCTGAAGTGTAAGCATGGCAAGTCCAGATAAAACTGTTTTGTCTTTTTTAATTTCTGTTTTTACAATTCCTGAGAATTTACTTTGCTCAAAAAATCCATAACTGTCTATATAACCCGTGTACATAGCATGAAGCTCGATAGCTCTTTCCGGATCTTCTTTTACA
Source organism: Flavobacterium sp. Root901 (assembly GCF_001429765.1). Classification (GTDB taxonomy): domain Bacteria; phylum Bacteroidota; class Bacteroidia; order Flavobacteriales; family Flavobacteriaceae; genus Flavobacterium. Next base: position 762,798 of record NZ_LMJB01000005.1, on the reverse strand, counting down.
ACTCCCGAACCGAAATTGTACAGAATTAAGTTGTTTACCGATAATCCGAAATCAAGAAAAGCTGTACCGTAGTTAATACCCGGATTTACGGTAAGCATTGTATTGGATGGATAATCTCCGTTTAAAATAGTTGTATCGTCAGATATGATTTTTCCTTTGTCTAAACCGCTTTGATAAGCACCAACATTTAAACCAAAAGTCAAATTACTGTCCTGATCTAAAACAATATTATGAGCAAAATTGACAACTCCTCCAAATACGGTCATTAAACCATAATTCTGCTGAAACAAACCAATTGCAAAAGCTTCATTTTCTCTGAATCTTCCGGAGTAATTGGCCAGATAAGTCATTGGGGCATTATCAAACTGCACCCATTGTCTTTTATTATAGAAACTTGCATAAGCATTTGTTTCGCGAACAAAGCTGAAAGCAGGGTTTATTAGGTATCTGTTAAACTTTAATGAATTTCTGATAGGTAATGAAAACGAAACAACTCCATTCTCATTTTTGTCCTGAGAATAGAGTGCATTTGAAAAACCGTAAAATAAAGTTATGAATAGTAAAATTTTCTTCATATTATTTAATCACAGTAATTGATCCTTTTTTTTCACCTGTGTCTGCTTGAATGACATAGTAATAAACTGGATTTACATTTTTAAAATCTTTAATAAATGAATTAAGTTCCGGATCGTAGTTGCTTCCAACATCATCAAACATTACATCTCCATTCGAACTTAAAATCATCAACTTGGTTGTTGCGGTTTTATATATTTCAGGTATATCCCAATAAGGTTTATCTCCTGATAATTTTACAATGTTTGGTATTACTGTAGCTGGGCTAGGTTCACCTTTAATTCTGAACGTAAATTCTCTTGAAGCAATACAACCAGATTCCTGTGAAATTTTAACTTTGTAAAGACCTCTTACGGCTACCAGATAACTTCCTGTATTCGCTCCGTTAATAGCGATTCCGTTTAAGAACCACTCAAACTTTGGAGTCGTTGCATCTGTTGTTACAGATACGTTTAAGGTTTCACCATCTTTTAATTGATATTCGTCTGCAACATCAATACTGGCAGTAAAACTGTTGCTTTTTAAATCAATACTTCCTACGGCTTTACATCCTCCAAAATCTACCTCAACAGAATAAATTCCGGACTCAGTCGCAGTAATGCTTCTTGTCGTTGCTGCGAGTGCTACACCGTCTTTTTTCCACGCATAACTGTTACCAGAAGTCGCTGTTAAAACAGTTCCTGTACCATTGGAGCAAAAAGGATTTCCTAAGCTGGAATCTACCGTTACTGCAGATCCTCCAGTTGAAGAAACTACGGTTACACGGTTAGAGCTAAAGTTATCATCATCACAGCCTCCATAATTAATTTGAGCATAATACACTCCCGGAGCATTAGCGACTAACGTTGTACCGCTTTGTCCTGCAATTAATACATCATCTTTATACCACTTATACGTTAAACCTGGATAATTGGCAGGAGATGATGGCTGATCTGAAGGAGTTGGGTTGTAAACAGAAAGACTGATACTTCCGCCGGAGCAGATTGTTGCATTGGCTTCTTTATTATTGATATAGAATTTGTCTGTAAATATTCTGTAAAACGCAGGGAATGAAGTCTGATCCTGAAAATTCTTGAACCTCTGGCTGTAAACCGGCGTTGCTGTATTACTTTTAACACGAAGGCTATAAGTATTTGATCCTTTTAAATTTGTAGGTATTGCAAACTTAATTGTCTGCTGCTGCGCTACAGGATCATCAACAAACGAAATTTTTGTAGTAGCTGTAGGGGTTGTAAAACTTCCTGTTTCATCAGATAATTCAACTTCAAAAGTAGTTCCCGCAGGAAAATTTAAGTAGCTGAATGTTGCGTTGTACTCATTAAAAGGGGTTCCGTTAACTATTAAACCCGCACAAATCCTGTCAAAAGGAAGCTGCTGCCCAACAATCGCTGCTGTTTGAGCATAGGTGTGCGATTTAGTAAAGAGAATTATACTAAATAAAAAGAAAACTTTAAAAAAAGATAAAGTAGTTTTTCGAATCATATAGTACGTTTTCTTGCTAAGTCTATACGCTCAAAAAACAAGATATCAATGAATGTTTCAGAAAAATCATATTTGTAGTTCTCAATAATGTCTTTTGCAAGAATTGAAGTAGAACCAATCAATGAATTTTCATCGCATTCTGTAGATTGACCATTCGTATCAGCTGCCATAGTAAGGCTGTCCTTGGGGGTGGACAGCCCTACTATTAACTGATTAGAATTATCTAATTTGCTGATCGTTTTATCAGCTGATTCGTTATTTTGATTTATCTCAATTACCGTTGTTAATTTGCAGTCAGAAACTGCAGAAAAAGTAGGTTTTTCTGATGCTGAGCTTTGTGCATACAGGCTTAACGAAATAGGAGAAACCAAAAAGAATATATATAAATACTTTTTTGTAGATAGAGCCATTATGTTTTGATCTTTATTTGGTCCTTATAAGACGATACATAAATTGTGTCTGGGGACTTTATTAATAAAATTTACGCTTTGAAATAAAAATCGAAATCTATTTATCTATTGCCGCTTGAAGCTGTAATTTTTCCTAATTGTAATCTGTAATCTGGCTTTTTAGGGTTAAAAATATCAATGAATGTTTCTTTGTTGTCACTTTGAGAGTAAACATTAAAGAAAACACTGTTACCATACCAGCTTTCTAAATCTTCATTGTTTGAGTTGTATTCCGTAAAGATGTTTCCTTTACATAAGTTGAAATACATTTCCTCAAATTTGATTTTTTTAAGGTTGGCGTCATTGATTTCTGTTTTGCTGTCTAATAATACTGCAGGATTAAATCCTGAGATTACACTTCTTTTCATTTCAAGAGAAGCATTTTCTGCTACGTAAACAGCTTCTTTTACCAATCCAGCCTGAATGTCTGCATTAATGTTTTCACTGTCATTAAGCATTGTAATATTAGTAGCAACAACTAAAGTTTGTTTTTTAGTAAAGTCTGTTTCCGCTTTTTTCTCATAAGATTTTACTTCCATACAACGAGATCCGTCTTTAGTACTAGAGAAGTAAGAAGATCTAACTGCTAATGAGTTGTAAAAACGACACTGAACTCCTTGTGTAAATTTGTAATCGTCGTTGATTGATTTATAAGAAACAAATTTTGTAGCATTTACATCTCCACCCATGAAAGCAAATGAGTCACCACCAGCGTAGCTAACCATAATGTTTTCAAGAATAGTTTTATTTCCAACACCTGCTAAAGTTAAACCGTTGAAAGTATCAACACCTTTTACTTTTTTACCGGCAAACTCGATTCTAACGAATCTTAAGATTCCAGAGTTTGAAGCAGCATTGTCACCACCATAAGTAGTTAAAGTTGGATCAAGGTCCATGTTGTAAGAACCAACATTTCCGAATTTATTAATTGGAGCATCTCCAAGTATAACTACTCCACCCCAGTCTCCAGCTTTTTTCTGGCTGCGGTTAGAAGTAAATACGATTGGATCTGTTTCAAGACCATCTGCGATAAGCTGAGCACCTTTTGTAACTACTAATGTTCCTTTTGTTTCGAAATCACCAATAATTAAAGTTCCCGGCTCAATTGTTAAAACTGCATTGTTAGTAACATAAACGTTACCTTGCAAAACATAAATATTCCTTTTAAGCAATTTAGTATTAACAGAAATGTTTCCTGCTAAAATCTGATTTGCTTCTCCATACTCTACTTTGTTAGGCTTGAATTCAGTCCAGTTATTCAACCAGTTCGTGTAGCCCATAATTCCTTTCTCTTGTTGAGCACTCATACTTGTTACTGTCAAAAGAACGCAGATCATTTGAGTAATTTTTTTCATGATAAAGGTGTGTATTAGGTTAATAATAAATTTGGGTATGCGTAAAATGACAAAACTGTTCCCGAGTTTTCTAAGTATAATTCAGAATAAATCGAGAACGAGTTGTTGTTGTTGTTTTTTTCAAAATGTCTATAGAATTTTAACCATCTACGTAAACACTCCAAAAAAGGTTTTATTATTTTTATAAATTATTACATTTCGTTCAATTCGTTGAACTCGTGTAATGATTTTAATGTGTTTTCGTAAAATAAAATTGCCGCGATTAAGTTTCCTTTATCAGAGTAAGGCATCATTTTTCTTTGAAACTCAACTGTAGTATCTAAGAAAGTTGTTGTACCAACCGCCTGAGCATCTAACACTTTTTTGTGTTCAGAATCGTCCGGAATACCTAAATCTGCCATCGTAACACCAGGTTTAGTCACCAAAGCAATATAAGGGAGAGTTTTTACTAATACTTTAATTCGCTCAATATACAATTCCAAAAGTTCTCCTTTTTGCATACCACTCAATTCTTTTTGATCGTGGTATTTACGAATAAGAGCTGTCGTACTGATAATACTTCTTGGAGCGTTTTTTGCCTGAGCAGAAACTGCTGCAGTTGTCATGATAAAAAATGCACTAAATAAAATAATTTTCCCTTTCATAAATTCTTGTATATAATTGGTTGTTGATGCAAACAAAAATATAGAAATTAACTTAAATTGCAACTTTATTGAATTTTTTTTTCAAAAAAAAAGCTTAAAAAAAGCTTAAAAACTCGCTATATGTCGAGAAAATCTGCGTTTTAACGAGGTTTCTGTTAAATTTGTTAAAACCGAAAACGTAAGATATTCTCTATAAAACAAAGTCAGTTTTTTACTTTAAATAGCCAAAAAAACCTTCCGTTTGTCGTTTTAAGCAAAAAAATATTAACAAAAAAGTCTTGATATCTACTCGCATGAAGTAATTTATTAACAAAAGTTAGTGGACACAGAACAAATTTTTTAGCAAAAAACAATCATAATCTCATAAATGAAATGATGCTTAATAATCTTTCAACCTAAAATTTTTGACTCCATCATTTTCTTCTATCTTTGCTTCATGCAATTTTCTCAAATTTTAGGTCAGGATTACATCAAAAGTCACTTAATAAAAAGTGCATCTTCCGGGCGAATTCCGCATGCCCAATTATTCATTGGGCCCGAAGGAAGCGGTACATTATCGACAGCAATTGCCTATGCACAGTACATTTTGTGCAGTAATACCGGAAATGAAAACGAAAACGGAAATGAGTCCTGCAATCTCAAATTCCAAAATATTTCGCATCCCGATCTGCACTTTATTTATCCAACTGTTACCACAGAAGACGTAAAAACAAAACCAAAAAGTTTAGACTTTATTCAGGATTGGAGAACCTTTATTCAGGAAATGCCTTACGGCGGATTATTTGACTGGTATAAAATATTAGGCGTTCAAAATAAACAGGGAGAAATCAGGGTCGAAGACGCGCAGGAAGTTTTAAAATCGCTTGCGCTGAAATCCTACGAAGGCGGTTATAAAATCATGATTATCTGGATGGCCGATAAGATGAATATTGCGGCTTCGAACAAACTTTTGAAACTCCTCGAAGAACCTTCAGAAAAAACGATTTTTATCCTAATTTCTGAAAATGAAGAAGATATTATTCAAACCATACGTTCTCGCTGTCAGGTAATTCACTTTAACGGACTTCCGGAAAAAGTAATTGCAGATGCTTTGGTTACACAGCAAAATATTGATCCGAATCTGGCTAAAAAAATAGCACATCAGGCTCAGGGAAATTTTAATAAAGCAATGCATTTATTAAAAGAAGACGATTCTGAATATCCTTTTGAACAATGGTTTGTAAATTGGGTTCGTGCCGCTTTCAGGGCAAAAGGAAACGCAGCTGCAATCCAGGATTTAATTTCGTGGAGTGAAGAAATTGCCGGACTTGGCCGCGAAAGCCAGAAAAAGTTTATTCAGTTTTGTATCGAAATGTTCAGACAGGCTCTTTTGCTAAATTATCAGGCGCCGAGCTTGGTTTATATTGAACCGAAAGTTGACAAATTTAAACTCGAAAATTTTGCGCCTTTTGTAAACGGAAATAACATAAATGAAATTTTCAAAGAACTTTCAGATGCGATGTATCATATTGAAAGAAACGGAAATGCAAAAATAATCTTAACCGATCTATCTATAAAACTGACTCGTTTAATTCATAAAAAATAGTCCTCAAATGAACAATGTTGCCTCTATTTTAATACTAGCATTTTTAGCCTTAACGTTTTTACAATCCGGCTACGAAAAAATTTTTTACTGGAAAGAAAATGTAGCCTGGCTGAAAGAACACTTTGCTAAAACGCCATTAAAAAACAAGGTTCCCCTGGCTTTACTTCACCTTTTGATTTTAGAATTAATTTCGGGAATTTTAAGTGTTGTGGGAGCCATTCAGTTATTAACAAACAGCGGTCGGGAATATGGCTTTTATGGCGGAATTTTTTCATGTATCTCTTTGTTAATGATGCTTTTCGGACAACGATTAGCCAAAGATTACGATGGTGCAAGAACCATTGTTATTTATTTTATTCCTGCCGTAATGGTAGTTTACTGGTTGAATTAATCAAGCCTCAATTATTAAAAAACAAGCCGCAGATTACACCGATTTTTTTCATCATTTAAGTCGTGCAGTCAGTAGCAGAAAAATAAAATTATTATTAAAAAAATGAATCCAAAACATCCTTCAGAATCGCTGACTATTTTAACTGATTTAGTTTTACCGAGCGAAACAAATCCTTTAAACAATCTGTTTGGCGGCGAATTATTGGCCAGAATGGATCGCGCAGCAAGTATTGCCGCCCGCAGACATTCGCGCCGCATTGTAGTAACAGCATCTGTAAATCACGTTGCTTTTAACAGGGCAATCTCTCTTGGAAGCGTTGTTACTGTTGAAGCAAAAGTTTCAAGATCATTTAAAAGTTCAATGGAAGTTTTTATAGACGTTTGGGTTGAAGACCGCGAATCCGGAAACAGGACTAAAGCAAACGAAGCAATTTATACATTTGTTGCCGTTGACGATACCGGAAGACCGGTTGAAGTACCGGCTATTGTACCTGAAACCGATTTAGAAATACAGCGTTTTGAGGCTGCTTTACGTCGTAAACAGTTAAGTTTAGTACTGGCAGGAAAATTAAAACCGTCTGATGCCACAGAATTAAAGGCTTTATTTTTGTAACGTAATTTGTTACAATTTGAAACAATTGGAAGTTACTAAACTTCAAAAAAAGAAGTATTTTTACACATTCAAGTAAGTCAGATAAAAATCAGGAAGTTCCTTCTTTTGATTTTTATTTTGAAAGCTAAAAATAACAATTTAGATAATTTAAGAAAGATGAGTTCAGACAAAGAAGCCAAATTAAAAGCGTTACAATTAACACTTGATAAACTTGACAAAACCTACGGAAAAGGAACCGTAATGAAAATGGGCGATAAAGCCATTGTGGAGGTAGAAACGATTTCTTCGGGTTCACTTGGTGTTGATTTAGCTCTTGGAGTAAACGGTTATCCAAAAGGAAGAATTATTGAAATATACGGACCGGAATCTTCTGGTAAAACTACTTTAACACTGCACGCCATTGCCGAAGCACAAAAAGCAGGCGGAATTGCTGCATTTATTGATGCTGAGCATGCTTTTGACAGAAATTATGCTGAGAAATTAAACGTTGATATTGAAAATTTAATTATCTCTCAGCCGGACAATGGAGAACAGGCTTTGGAAATTGCCGAAAACTTAATTCGTTCCGGGGCTATAGACATTGTTGTAATTGACTCTGTTGCGGCTTTAACTCCAAAAAGCGAAATCGAAGGTGAAATGGGAGATTCTAAAATGGGTCTTCACGCACGTTTGATGTCTCAGGCTTTAAGAAAATTAACCGGAACAATCAGCAAAACAAATTGTACTGTTTTCTTTATCAACCAGCTGCGTGAAAAAATTGGTGTAATGTTCGGAAATCCTGAAACTACAACCGGAGGTAATGCATTAAAATTCTATGCATCTGTACGTTTAGACATTCGTCGTTCTGCTCAAATCAAAGACGGTGAAAATGTAATTGGTAACAGAACAAAAGTAAAAATCGTTAAAAACAAAGTGGCTCCGCCTTTTAAAACTGCCGAATTCGATATTATGTACGGAGAAGGTGTTTCTAAAACAGGTGAAATCCTTGACTTAGCGGTTGAATTTGATATCGTTAAAAAAGCGGGATCATGGTTTAGCTACGGAGATACAAAATTAGGACAAGGTCGTGATGCTGTAAAAGCATTAATTAAAGATAATCCTGAATTGGCCGATGAATTAGAAGAAAAAATTAAAGCGCATATGAAAGAATTAGCAAACGCTTAATTTTATTAAAATATCTAAAATCAATATTTTACATATTAAAACCCGAAAGAATTAAATCTTTCGGGTTTTTTATTTTAAAAAAAATATAAAAATGACGCAACCTTTTTGTAACAATTTCATCTATACAATAGACATAATGTTTAATTCGTATTAGCCATAAATACTTATTCAACATTTTTATAATAAATTTGGTTGGTTGATTCATTAAAAGTCCGTTAGTTTCTCTCATGGTTCTAACGGGTTTTTACTGTTTTTTAAAAAAAATCATTTATCAATACAACCTTTTTAGTTTTTTTTGATCTAATATATTATAACGCTAACCGGAGTTTTAACTAAACTCTTTATTATCAGGCATAAATATATAACCATGAAAGAAAAAAGGGAAATGTTGAGGAGTCGAAAACTAAAAAAAACTAAATTAAAGATTAAAAAAATATTACGTTTTATTTCTCAGAAAATAATTCACCGATAAGCTTTTTGAATATAAACGGGGGTTTTTATTTCAAAAGAAAACCCGGCAGGTGTAAAATCCTGCCGGGTTTGTTATTTTAATTACTTTTTAAATCTTTCTTTTGATATTCAAGTAAACCGCTATAAATTATTTGTCTTATCTCATCTCTTAAGTCTTTTCTATGATCTGTTGTTAAGCCTTGTGTTTCAACAAAAGGAAGAATTTTTCCACGCATTTTACCGGGACTTCCGCTTAAAAAAGTATACGAAAATCTTTTTTTATTATCGGCAAAAACAATGGGAACAATCGGTATTTGATGGTCAATTGCCAGTCTGAAAGCACCGTCTTTAAATTCATCAAGCAAAATAGATTCATCATCCGGAACTCCGCCCTCAGGAAAAATACAAATACTTAATCCTTGATTTAAGCGGTCCTGCGCTCTCTTAAAAACTTCATTTTTACTTTTGGAAGAATTTCTGTCTACCAGAATACAGGTTCTTTTATAGAAAAATCCAAATAACGGAATCTTTACAAGCTCCTTCTTACCAACAAAGACAAAAGGGTTTTTTATGATAGCCAGCATCAGCATGATATCGGTCATAGAAGTATGATTTGCCACAATCATATAGCTCTTGTTTTTGATAAGCTTTTGTTCCCGCTTTATTTTGTAATAAAAACCCATCCCGAAAAGGATAAATTTAGCCCAAATGCGGGCCATTTTAAAAAAATAGGGATATCCTCTTTCCGAGATAATAGAAATCAGCAAAAACGGCAGCATAATCAATATCGGAATCGCCATTAAAATGTAAAACCAAATGCGCCAAATAATCCAAAAAACAATTTTTAATCCTTTCATGGTTTCAAAAGTAAGAAAACAGAGTGAATTTTAGCAATAATTATTTTCCCGTAAAGCATGCAGCGCTATTAGAGAGGATCTTAAGTTCATACAATAAAAACTTTGTATGCTCTGTGCTAAAATCTTTGCGTGCTTTGCGGTTAAAAAAAACATTCCGACATTTGCAATTAAGAAAAAAACGAGAATGGCAAAAATACTTACCGGTGTTCAGAGTACTGGAACGCCTCACTTAGGCAATTTACTGGGAGCGATTATCCCAGCGATTGAATTATCGAATAATCCTGCAAATGAATCTTTTTTATTTATTGCTGATTTACATTCGATTACACAAATTAAAGATGGTAAAATATTGAGAGAAAACACATACAGCACTGCTGCTGCATGGCTTGCATGTGGTTTAAATCCTGATAAAGTTACTTTTTACAGACAATCTGATGTGGTTCAAACGGCTGAATTGACCTGGTATTTAAGCTGTTTTTTTCCGTTTCAGCGTTTGACTCTGGCACATTCTTTCAAAGATAAGGCCGATCGTTTAGATGATGTTAATGCCGGGCTTTTTACGTATCCGATGTTAATGGCTGCTGATATTTTATTGTATGATGCAGAGTTTGTTCCGGTTGGAAAAGACCAGTTGCAGCATTTAGAAATTACGCGTGATGTAGCTTCGAGATTTAACCATCAAATGGGAGAAACTTTTGTAATTCCTGAAGCTAAAATTCAGGAAGACAGCATGCTGATTCCCGGAACAAATGGCGGAAAAATGAGTAAATCTGCTAATAATATTATTAATATTTTCCTTGATGATAAAGTGCTTCGTAAACAGGTTATGAGTATTGAAACGGACAGCACACCGCTTGAAGCGCCAAAAAACCCTGATACCTGCAATGCTTTTGCAATTTATTCTTTGTTAGCCAATGAAACTCAAATTGCCGAAATGAGGGCGAATTATCTTGGCGGAAATTACGGTTACGGTCATGCCAAGCAAGCTCTTTTTGAACTGATTACAGAGAAATTCAAAATCGAAAGAGAAAAATATAATTACTACATTAATAATCTTGAAGAAGTAGATGCCTTATTGAAAAAAGGCGCCGCAAAAGCTTCAACTGTTGCAGAAGGAGTTCTGGCAAAGGTGCGAAATGTTCTTGGATTTGAGAATTAGTTAGAAGTAAAAGCATTTTCCAAATGACTAAAGAAGAAGCAATAGAAGAATTAATGTACCAGGGTTGTAACCATGACAACATTGATAGTGAAAGATGGGAAAATGGCTTTCTTGGACAATTGCGTCCATTTAAAAAAGTGTTACACGAAGAAAACTACCATTTAATCATGCAGGCTTTGAAGGTTCTGGCTCCGGAATTCGAAAAGGATTTTGTAGATAGAAGAATAATTAGTTCAATTTGGGGAATTTGCCATTTAGCAAGAGCATGGGCAATTCATCCAGAAGGAATGTTGCACAGTAACAACTTGATTACCGAAGAACAAACAACACAAATTGATAACTGGATAATGGATATATCATACACTGCGGCATGTCTTTTGGATGGCACAGGTGCAGAAGTAGCTTTTTGGGCTTATGATGAAGAAAACAAAAAAATAAACTAAACAAAAACGCCTGCTAAGATTGATTAGCAGGCGTTTTTTATATAAAATTCATTAGGCACGGCCTAATCTCGCCATTAATAAAATTAATCGAATTACTACGATGATAATAGCAATTATCGACCATGTAGACATTCCGCTTGATGATCCGCTGCTATATTCTCTATCCTTTGCAGCGTCGATTCTGTCTTTGTGAGATCGTATTGTATTACTCAATTCGTAATCAATTGGCTTATAGTTAACCATTGAAGATACCATTGGTTCTAAAAACTCATTTCGTACGACTGCACTAACAATTGAACCAGACATTTTACTGTAAATTGCCCTGATTTTTTTGTCATTTTCTTCAGATCTGAAATTAGAAACCAGCGTATAAAAAGTTCTGTATTTAATAAATTCAATTGCTTCGGCGCCAGATGATAAAGAAGGATTTTGATCAAATTTATTGACAACAAAATCAAGTTTTTCGGTCAGTTTTTGACCTAAATTATCTAACGAATTCTGAGGCAGATATTCCTTAGCATTTAAAAAATCATCAACAACATCAAACTTATTCTGTGCTAAGTTCTGTTCAAAAAATTTATCCAGATCTTTAGCTAAAAACTTATCTATAAATGCTTTAATGTTTTCTTCCGGAACAGAAACGGCATAATCAGAAATAAATCTGTTTCGGGAATAATTTTTTCCCGAAAAGAAATTATATAAGATTCTGTTATTAGAAATAAACAAAAGTTCCTTTGGAAATTCATTTATAGCTGTAATTAAGTTAGCTGCAATTTCCGGATCTAAAACTGGGTTCTGCGATCGTTCGATTTCAAACTGTTTCCTGACTTTTTCAGAGTCCTCAATGCTGAAAGCGCTAAGGTTTTCTCTGTAAATCCCGGCATTTTCAAATAGTTCAATTATATTCATTTTTAAGGTTTTTGGTTGGAAACAAATGTATTGTTTTAATGAATTAATCCTAATTTTTTTATTGAAAATAACCTTAATTTAAAACCATCTTTAAATCAGAAAGACACTTAAATCGCTTCAAAAATTTTTCCCGGCAAAGGTCTGATAAGACCTTTAAGTTCCATATTAAGCAGGGTTCCGGAAATTTTAAATATCGGAAAATCGCATTCAAGGGCAATAATATCAAGCAGTTCTTTACCATTTTTTAAAAGAAAATCGTAGATTTTTTGTTCCTCCGGTTCGAGTTCTGTAAATAATTGTTTTTGAATGGTTTTAGGTTTCTTTTTGATATCCCAGTTCAAAACATACACTAAATCGGCGGCACTGGTGAGTAAATTTGCTTTTTGCGTTTTAATTAAATCATTGCAGCCCTGACTGTATTTATCTGTTACTCTGCCCGGAACTGCAAAAACATCTCTGTTATAATCATTGGCAAGATTGGCTGTTATGAGTGAGCCGCCTTTATCTGCAGATTCAATTACAATTGTTGCCTCGCTGATTCCGGCAACAATTCGGTTTCGACGAACAAATTTTTCTTTATCCGGATTTGAAGAACTCCAAAATTCTGTAATAAAACCACCGTTTTCCTCCATTTTTGCCATGTACTTTTTGTGCGTACGCGGATAAATCTGATTTAAACCATGTGCCAAAACACCAATAGTCTGCAAGTTATGTTCCATCGCAAATTGATGCGCCACAATATCAACTCCATAAGCAAAACCGCTTACAATTATGGGATCCAGCGGTGCGAGATCTTCGATGAGTTTTCTGCAGAATTCTGTTCCGTATGATGTTATCTGGCGAGTACCGACAATACTAATTATTTTTTTATTTTTCAAATCTATATTTCCGCCAGAAAAAATCAAAACCGGAGAATCAATACAATGTTTTAATCGTTCCGGATAATTTTCGTCCTGAAAAAACGAAATGTCGATGCTGTTTTTTTTAATAAACTGAAGTTCATTATTTGCTTTTTCGAAAACTGTTTTATCTTTAATATTTTTAATCAAAACAGCTCCAACTCCATCTATTGCAGCTATCTGGTTAGGTTTTGATTTAAAAATTGATTCGGCATTTCCGCAGTGTGTCAATAATTTTTTTGCGATAATATCTCCCACTCCATCCACTTTCATTAAGGCTAATAAATAAAACAACTCCTGATCTGACATCTGCAAAAAATATTATGTAAAATAGAAAGAAAAACTAATTCAAATTAATACTGCAAATATGCTTAAAATAAAGTAATTTCTTAATAAAAACTAAGTTTTATATATAATTGCTTTAAACAGAGCTGATAACTCAATTGTTAAAATATTGAAAATTAATTGTCTATAAAAAAATGAGAATTGTTAATAAAAATTGTGAATAAAATTTTGATAACTATATTGGTTGATTAATTTTGTTACCATGAAAATCGAAACTTATATAGCACAGTTATTATATCGTTATCAGTGTGTAACGGTTCCAGGATTTGGAGCATTTTTAACCGAAATTCACTCGGCTCAGCTGAATGAAAGCACAAATTCGTTTTTTCCTCCTAAAAAAACGGTTTTTTTCAACAGCCGTCTTAAAAACAATGATGGTCTTCTGGCAAATCACGTTGCTCAGGCAGAAAATACGTCATACGGTTTTGCTGTAAATGCTATTGCATTTGAAGTCCAAAACTGGAGACAAACGCTGGAAGAAAACGGCGTTATCAGCTTAAAAAATATTGGCGACCTTCGTCTTAATTCTGAAAATAATATCATTTTCACGCCAAACGATCAGATAAACTATTTATCAACTTCATTCGGATTAAGTCCGTTTGTTTCTCCGTTGGTGAAAAAAGAAATTTTCGAAAAGAAAATCGATCAAATATCAGAAAGAGAAACAGCTGCTTTGTATGAAGAGGAAGAAGTAAGATCATCCAGACCGTATTTAAGATATGCTGCTATTTTTGTATTGGCACTTGGTGTTACCGGAAGTATCGGCTATCCCTTATATCAAAATCAAATCGCCGCACAAACACTTGTAGTAGAAGGAAATGTGCAGAAAAAAGTTCAGAATAAAATTCAGGAAGCGACATTTGAAATTAAAAATCCGTTGCCTGCCGTAACTTTAGCCGTAGACTCAGCAAAAGTAGAAACTGTTGAAGAAAAACTAATGCCTTACCATATTATGGCCGGCGCATTTAGAAGTGAAGCAAATGCCAGAAAAGCTTATAATCAATTGATTAAAGATGGTTATGATGCCCGAATGTTAGGCGAAAACAAACATGGTTTATATCCGGTTTTATACGGAAGTTATGCTACCATGCAGGAAGCTGAAAAAGCACAAAAAGAAATTCAGAAAGGCGAAAATCCAGCTGCCTGGATTCTGGTCGAAAAGCTATAAATCTTTTAAAATCCCATTTTTTTCAAATGGGATTTTTTTTGTCCTATTCTGTCGTTTTTAAATACTTAACCGGCCATTTTTAAAGTATTCAGTCTTTAATTTCGTTTCGAACAAAAATTAAAAATGATGAATAAACTTTTTAAAACCGCTGCCTTAATTTTATTTGTGATGAATTCACATTACTTTATGGCACAGCAAGTTACTACAGATCAAAAAGCTCAGGAAATCTTTTTGCAGAAAAACGAAATTGAAACAAGAAAGATTTTGGCAGAAAACTATAAAAAGCTTGATGATAAAATTTCAGAATTAAAAAACAAGCAGAAGGAAGTAGAAATTCAGAAAAAAGAAGTTGAAAATAACAAAAAAAACCTCGTTAAAGCTGACAAGAATTTACAGATTACAAAAGAAAAAATAAATACGCTTGAGATGGAAAATCAAAAAATTGAAAACAAAATAACAACCACTTCCGTTTCTGATGAAGAAATTCAAAAGCAAAGAATCAAAACAAAAGAGAACGAGCTGAACATCCAAAAACTAAAATTAATGCAGATAACACAGCAAAAAGAGCTTGAAAAGGCTATGTCTATACTTTAATTAAAACCCCGATTCTTAGAATCGGGGTTTTTTGTTTATCGTGAAACAATTTTAGCATTTTGAGAAAGGATTTCTTTTCCATTCTGAGTAATTACCAATCGCGCGGGCGGCGAATCTTTTTCTCCCATAACAATTATCGAACACTCGTAAACATACAAACCTTTCCTGAATTGGTAACTATGGTTTCCGCCAGATCCGTCAGGAATAAACTTTCCATTCAGGATTATTAAATCCGGCTCTTCAGTCATTGGCTTTTTGATCGACCAAGATGCATAACGGTAATTATCATTGCCCAAATCATCAATTCTGACTCTGAATTTTGAAGTTTCTAAAACACAAACCGGACTTTTGAACTTCGATATACTGGAATGAACTGCTTTTTTTTGCGAAGACACCAGTTTTGTTTTCAAATCTTTTTCATACTTCGACTGATAATTGATTCCAATTAACTTGCCGTCAGTATCAAACCAAATGGTTCCGCCATTCAGCATAATGCCGCGCCAGCCCATTTCCTGCCAGTCTTGATTGATTTTTGACGATCCGATTTCCTTTTTTAAATCTGCATCAAAAATCTGCGAATATCGTTTAATAAATTCTGTTTTATTTTTAACTGCAGGAATAGGATTTTCTCTTTTCAGCGGATAAGACACGATTTTTGCAATCTCCTCTTTCCTGTCGTTTTTTACATTATCAATAAACGTTTGAATAAATTTTTGATATTCTTTTTTGAGTTCCTGAGCACTAGTATTTGTGACAGAAAAAATAACTAATACGATGTATATAAGCTTTTTCATGATTTTCTATTTTACATAATGTTTTTTATAAACAATTCGAATATTGCATTACTCCAAGTTACAAAATCTAAATTAATTTATGCTGGCTTTAAACATTTTAAGTTCATCCCAGGAAAATTCATCACCGTGTTTTTCTTTTAGCGGACTTAAAGATTCTTCGGCATAAAATTCAAATGCTTCACGAAGAGCAAGAATTTTGTCATAAGGAAGTACGTCTGAAATTTCAATTTTCTTTGCCTGAATGAGCTTTACCAGATGCGATTCGATAGTTTGAGGTGTAAGTTTTCGAATGCGTGCAATATCATCAACAGAGTTTTTTTGAAGCCAAAGTTCGTGGGTTTCTTCAACAGTAGTCTTTTTTTCTGCTTTTTCAGCCGTTTTATCTGCTTTTTTAGAAGAATAACGGATCACTGGCTCATCAACCTGAAACATATCTGAATTAGACATTTTAAACTCTTCCTTGATTTTAGAAATTTTCTCGGATTTATAGTTTTTAATTGCTGGCGATGTCAGGCTTTCTTTGCTGATTGTTTCACGGGAAACCACGATATCAACCAATAGTCTGGCTTTCATTAAACGTATAACAGCCTTAGTCTGCAGATCATCCAGCAGAGACAATTCTTCGTAAAACTCTTTTACTTTTTTAAATTTCTGAATTTCCGCCATTTTACTCAAAATATCCGAAACCAGTTTATCCATTGGCTTAAAAAAATAATCATAAGCCGCTGCTACTCTTTCCTGAACAAACTGCAGATCGACAGTTTCTTTGCTGAAAATTTTATTGAGCTGCTGAATAAATTTCTGTGAAGGATCTGCAAGCGCTTCAATCGTGTCCATGCGTTTGTGCGCCCACGCGGCATGCTTTGCCTTTTCTGATCCTGCAGCGTTTTCGTTATAACTAAACCTATGATTTCGCCACTCTTGGGCCAAGTCTGTCCAGTTAAAACTGTTAATCAAATAGTTATGAATAAAATTTTTGGTTTCAAAATGAAGTGAGTTTTTCAAATCATCTTCGGTTGCTTTATTTAAAGCATAATCCATTACATCCTGATCATTAGAAAGACCGTTCATCTGCATTTTTGAAAGCAAAATAAGCCCGTTTAAGGAAGTTAAACGCGAAAGTGCTACATAGGCCTGCCCAGGCAGAAAAACCTGCGATACGTCGAGTGCAGCTTTTTCAAAAGTTAATCCCTGACTTTTGTGTACGGTAATCGCCCATGCTAATTTAATCGGATAATGAGCAAATGTGCCTAAAACTTCCTCTTCTATTTCCTTCGTCAGCTCGTTTACTTTATATCGAATGTTTTTCCATTCGTATTTTTCAACTTCTATAGTCTTGTTTTCTTCCGGAAAATGCACAAATATTTCTTCTGCAGAAAGCGATTTTATAACACCCATTTTTCCGTTGAAGTAACGTTTATCAAAAGACAAATCATTCTTAACAAACATAATCTGAGCACCCACTTTAAGTTTCAGGTTTTCTTCGACGGGGAATATTTTTTCGGGAAAATCACCCACAACAAAAGGCTGATAAGTAAATTCATTTCCTGATAAATCATTAATAGCCTGTTCGTTAATTGTATCTGCTTTTGCATTATGAGTGGTCAGAGTTATATAACCCGGATTCATTTTCAAATCAAAATCTGGCTGTACATATTGATTTAAAACCTCAATATCTTCTTTAGTAATCTGATTATTTCGAAGATTATTTAATACCGAAATAAAAACATCATCGCTCTGGCGGTAAATTTTGGATAATTCAATATATAGTGGTGGATTCTGCTGGATTACATGTGAATGAAAAAAGAATTTCCCTTTATAGTAATTTCGCAGTGTTCTCCATTCTTCATCCCGAATTACGGGCGGAAGCTGCAGCAAATCTCCAATAAAAAGTACCTGAACGCCGCCAAAAGCCCTTGTATTTCTGCGAACTGTCTGCATCATAAAATCTATAGCGTCCAGCAAATCAGCACGAAGCATACTGACTTCGTCAATAATAAGCAATTCCATGTTGCGGATAACATTTCGCTTTACATTGTTCATTTTGAAATGCCTGCGCAGTGATTCCTTATTCTCAAATTTTACCGTTTCTGTAAACTGGGAACTTTCTTCATACGAAGGAATAAAGGCCGAAAACGGCAGCTGAAACATCGAATGAATCGTTACGCCGCCTGCGTTTAGAGCTGCAATTCCGGTTGGTGCCACAACAACAGTATTTTTGTGTGTTGTCGCGATAATTTCGCGCAATAAAGTCGTCTTTCCTGTACCGGCTTTACCTGTCAAGAAGATTGATTTTTGCGTTTGATTAATGAATTGTAAGGTGTAAGCTGCAGCTTCTGAAACGTTTTGCATTAGGCCGGTATTAAACGCCAAAAATATCGCATTTTTATAAAAGAAAAAAACCTAAATCCGAAGTGGATTTAGGTTTTTCAATTTTAGTTTTAGTTAGTTTGGCAGTTTTATTTTTTAGCTTCTTCTTTTGCAGCCGGTTTTTCTTCTGCTTTTGGAGATGCTTTGTATTTATCATTCAAAGCTTTAACTATTTCCTTTGTGATATCATACTTATCTTCTGCATACAATACAGTTGCTGCATCACCTGTTCCATAGATATAAGAATAACCGTTTTTCTTACCGTAATCTTTGATGAATTTTTTAACTCCACTAACAAGAGAATCCATTTCTACGCCACTTTCCTGCTGTAATTGTTGTGATAATGCCTGTTGTGCATAACCCAATTGCTGCTCTCTTTTTTGCAATTCTGCTCCTCTTTGTTGTGCCCAAGCCTGTCCATTTGCCTGCGCCTGGCTTTGAAAATTAGCAGCGTCTTGTTTAAAACGAGTAATTTCAGCTTGTAGTTGTCTTCCTTTTTCTTCTGCCTGAGCTTTGTACTTAGCTTCAAGGTCTTTTGCTTCAGTGTACTCTTTCATCAAAACTGAAGTATCTACATATGCTGTTTTTACTTCTTTAGCTTCTGTTGCCTTATTACACGAAACAACCAAAATTGAAAGTGCGGTAATTACTAATGCTTTTTTCATTTTTTAAATTTCTAATTTTTTTATTGTATTGAAGACAAAAATATAAAAAAATAAATAGCATCAACATAAAGTTTAAAAAATGCTATAATTTTATGATATTAGTTTTATTTATGGATTAAAATAGTGCTGTAACATACATTTAAAATCGCTTGAATAGCTTTGCTCAAATATTCATCAATTGATATCAAAATGATGCTGAATTTTTAAATTCTTTTCTTTTTAAAAAAACGGATAATTTCATAACAGTAATTTTCAATTTTTATTTTAAAATATCAGGTGGAAAATTTTTCAGTTTTAAAAAATTAGCATCTTTGAAATTTATCAAAAAAAGTCAAAAACAGCAGTATTTTTAAGGCATTGGTTTTATTTATGAGTTAAAATGATACCATAAAAAAACACTATTAAAAGTGACTTTCATAGCTTTTATTAGAAGGGCTTTTTTAAAAAAGACAACACAAACCCTCATTTAGTCTCAGAAATCGCCTTAAATACGCTTATTTTGCGTTTTAGCTGTTTTTTATCACATAAATATGAGACGAATACTCTTTTGATGCTGATGCTTTTAAATTAGATCTTAAACCGATAAAAAAAGCTCGGATAAAATTCATTTTTCCTGTTTTGTATTTTTCAGACAAAAGGCTCACGTAAAATGAATCGAATTTCATTGGCAAAACTTTTTCCAGTTTCATATCAACTTTTTCGAAAAGAGATTTAATGGCTTTTTTAGAGAAATGCCAAAAATGAATCGGCACATCAAAAGCTGCCCAAAACTCTTTGTAATAATTTGCATCGTAAGATTTAAAATTTGGAACCGCAATAATTAATGTTCCAGTTGGTTTTAATAATCGCTTCAATTCCTGAATTTGAAGTTCTAAATTTGGAACATGTTCTAAAACGTGCCACATGGTAATTACATCAAAAGAATTATTTTCAAGCAGACTGATTTCTTCTACAAATGAAATTCCTTTTTGCTTTGCAATATTTTTTGCGCGTTCGCTTGGTTCAACTCCAATTACATTCCAGCCGTCATTTTTTGCTGTCAATAAAAAATCTCCTGTTCCGGCTCCAATGTCTAAAATTTTTCCTTTTTGAGATTGTTCTGAATTAATTAAATTGAGTTTGTTTTTTAAAGCAATACTTTTTACAAAATGGTATGCTTTTTCAAAAACAGAACGTTTGTTATCTGTATGCGAAATATAATCTTCACTTTCGTAATACCTTCCTAAATTTTGCAAATCCGGCTGTGGAGATGTAATCAGCATATCTAAATCTTCATCATAGTATAATTCAAAAATTTCTTTAGAAACTGAGTGATCTTTTACAGTAAGAAAATGTTTTTTATTTAAAACGTCCATTT
The DNA here is from genome assembly GCF_001429765.1 of Flavobacterium sp. Root901. Classification (GTDB taxonomy): domain Bacteria; phylum Bacteroidota; class Bacteroidia; order Flavobacteriales; family Flavobacteriaceae; genus Flavobacterium. The sequence goes on along the minus strand of NZ_LMJB01000005.1, from coordinate 742,533 downwards.
ATAATTTTTGTTTTTTTTGTTTATTTCATAGCAAACCCTAAAAATGGAAATTTCATTTTTAGGGTCTGTTTATTTTATTTGTTTTTTATATTCCAGTTTATTTTGACACCAGACATTTTCTGATTTTCGATTCTTGTTTCTGCACAAATTGTAAATCCGTTTTTGATGTAAAACAGCAAAGGAGATTTATAAAGCTCTTTGTTTTGCTTCACATCATTTTCGTGATCGATTACCCAGCCGTTCAAATTTTCTTTGTTCTTTTTTAATTCATTCATCAGCAAAGAACCTTTTCCTTTTCCGTGAATTTCTTTATCCAAAATTATAGCAAACCAATCTTCATTGTCTCTTAAAAAAGTAAATGCCCAACCTTGAATTTTACCTTCATCGTTAATTAGAAAGTAATGCTGTTTTTTTGTTAAAGCATCTAGATAAACATCAAACTCATTAATAGTTTGATAATTTAATTTTTCTGGATATTCATTATTCCAAAGCTCCAATAAAAATTCTTTATCCTGCAATGATAAAAAATCCTTTTTAATTATTTTCATAGAATCTATATTTTAGATTTCTGAATTTAGATTTTTGATTATTTAGAACAGAGAACGTTTCACGTGGAACAATCTGGAAATTTTAGACTTTAGAATGTAGATTTTAGATTTTACTCCGATCGTAATTCGGCAATGCATAATCTAAAATCTAAAATTCAGAAATCTAAAATAATTACCTTCCCATGTATATCAAAAGTACAGAAATATCACTTGGCGATACACCGCTGATTCTTGATGCCTGCGAAATAGTAACCGGTCTAATTTTGCTTAATTTTTGTTTTGCTTCAATCGACATCGATTTGATTTTAGAATAATCAAAATTCTCGGGGATTTTTACTTCCTCGAGTCTAGTCAATTTATCTGCGTTGTTTCTTTCCTTTTCAATATAGCCAGAATATTTCACCTGAATTTCTGCCTGCTCTAAAACTTCTTTATCCAGATTATGTTCTTCAACATATGCCTTTACTTTTTCAAATTTTAGCATATCTTCTAATTCAATCTGCGGGCGGGAGAAAACCTTAAACATTTTATCTCCTTGAGAAATTGGCGCAGATTCTTTAGCTTCCAAAATTGGATTCGTTTCTGCAACTGTTACACTTGTTTCTCTAAAAAATGAAACCATCTTTTCAGACTCGTTCAATTTATATTCCATTCTTCGCATTCTGTCTTCAGAAGCTAAACCAATTTCGTATGACATAGGCGTCAATCTGAAATCGGCATTATCTTGTCGTAGCAATGTTCTATATTCTGCTCTCGATGTAAACATACGATATGGTTCTTCTGTACCTTTGGTAATTAAGTCGTCAATCAAAACTCCAATATAAGCTTCATCACGTTTTAAAATTAACGGCGCTTTTTCGTGCACTTTTAAATGCGCATTTATTCCGGCCATCAATCCTTGCGAAGCTGCTTCTTCATATCCTGTAGTTCCATTAATTTGTCCGGCAAAATATAATCCTTCAACCAACTTAGTTTCTAAAGTATGTTTTAATTGTGTCGGAGGAAAATAATCATATTCGATTGCATAACCAGGACGGAAGAATTTCACATTTTCAAAACCGGCAACAGAACGCAAAGCTTTAAACTGAATATCTTCCGGAAGTGAAGTTGAAAATCCGTTTACATAAACTTCACATGTATTCCACCCTTCCGGTTCAACAAAAAGCTGGTGACGTTCTTTATCTGCAAAACGATTAATCTTGTCTTCTATTGATGGACAATATCTCGGACCTAAACTTTTTATTCTTCCGTTGAACATTGGCGAACGATCAAAACCTTCTCTCAAAATATCATGAACATTCAGCGATGTGTATGTCATATAACAAGAACGCTGTTGCGTTAAAGGTTTCGTCAAATCAGAATATGAAAACTTATCCGGGTTCTCATCTCCTTTTTCTTCATTCATTTTAGAATAATCCAAAGAACGTCCATCAACTCGCGGCGGCGTTCCTGTTTTCATTCTTCCTGCTTCAAAACCTGCTTTGACCAAATCTTCGGTAATTCCGGTAGCTGCACTTTCGCCCGCTCTTCCTCCACCAAATTGTTTTTCTCCAATATGAATTAATCCGTTCAAAAAAGTTCCGTTTGTCAACACAACCGATTTGGAACGAATCTCAACTCCAAGCGAAGTTCTGATTCCTTTTATTTTTCCGTTCTCGATAATTAGACCTTTCACCATCTCCTGGTAAAAATCTAAATTAGGAGTTCCCTCCAGCATCATTCTCCATTCTTCTGCAAAACGCATTCGATCACTTTGAACTCTCGGCGACCACATTGCAGGACCTTTCGACTTGTTCAACATCTTAAATTGTATCGCCGTTTTGTCTGAAACAATTCCCGAGTATCCACCAAGCGCATCGATCTCTCGCACAATTTGTCCTTTTGCTATTCCTCCCATTGCAGGATTACAAGACATCTGTGCAATGTTCTGCAAACTCATCGTAACCAATAAAGTTTTGGATCCTAAATTTGCTGCCGCTGCCGCGGCCTCTGAACCGGCATGACCGGCACCAACAACAATAACGTCGTATTCTTCTAAAAACATTTTGTTTTATTTTTTTTCTCCGAAACGTTTTGCAACGAATCAGAATTACTTTTTATCTGATGTTCCACGTGGAACGATTTATATAAATTCTAATTCAAAAAATTCTAAATTCCAAACTAACTTACATCGTTCCACGTGGAACACAATCACAAAATCTAATCAACTTAAATCGTTCCACGTGGAACGATTTAATTAAATCACTAAAAATCTAAATATTAAATTTTAGTCTTTCGTTCCACGTGGAACGTATTAATATATAATTCAATAATATGTTTCACGTGAAACAAAATTGATTTATGTAAAGATGTTTAATTACTGTTCCACGTGAAACATCGCAATTTTTTCATCCTCTTTTGAACGCATAAGTTCTGCATCTGCATCGCTCTTATCTTTATATCCACAATAATGTAATATGCCGTGAGCAAGAACACGCTTTAGTTCTTCTTGAAATGAAACATTAAAATCTTTAGCATTATCCTCTACTCTTTCGACAGACACAAAAATATCTCCGCTTATTTCATTTCCTACAGTATAATCAAAACTGATAATATCTGTTAGAGTGTCGTGGTTTAAATACTCTACATTTATTTTATGCAGGTATTCATCATCACAGAAAATATAATTTATTTCTCCTTCATTTTTCTTTTCAGAAACAATAACAGCGCTCAACCAATCTGTAAAAGCTTGTTCGTTCTCTAAAGAAAATTCGGTTTCGTAATTAAAGTTTATCATTTTGTATTAAAATATTCTTGAACCTTTTGATTAAAATTCGAGCGCAAAGGTAACGATTGTCTGTTTAAAATCTCTACACTGTTTAAATATTCAGTTAATGAGCTTGGCAAAGCATTTGAACGATTAGAAAATTCAGCCTTATTTGTTTCAGATTGACGCTTTGTATCCTGACCTTGTTCCTGAACTGCATTGTTTAATTTTAATAATTCTTGCTGAATATTTAAAATTCGCTGCAGGTTTTCATTCTTAAAACCTTTATTTAAAATCTGTTTTTCAGAATTTTTCATCTGATCAATTACAGATCGGCCTTGTGCATCTAATCCTTTTTTTGCTAATTCTTTTTGCAAAGCTTCACGCAGTTTTACCTGCTCTTTATAAATCTCCATTATCTTTTCTGCATCTTGTTCTCCATCTTCACCCTCGTTTCCATCTTTACCTTTTCCTCCTTCTTTACTTCCCTGTCCATTTTTACCCTGACTATTTTTTCCATCTTTTCCGTTTCCATCTTTACCTTGGCCGCTGTCTTGTCCCTGTTTTCCTTCCCCACTTTTTCCTTGCTGACCACTTCCGGGTTTATCACCAGACTTCATTCCATCTTTCATTTTATCTGCAAGACCTTTTTGTTTTTGAATAATATCCGGAAGCTGCATCCCTTGTCCGTCTCCTGGTTTAGGTTTTCCTGTTCCCGGTTTAGACATTTGCATCTGCATGTTATTTAAAAGATCACTTAAAAAATCGGCTAATTTGTTTGCTGATGAAACGGCATATTGCTGATGAGAAACTCCTTTTGGGATTTGAACATCAGTTAAAACTTCAATTGCTTTGTCCATATTATATTGTACGTTACCAATTTCTTTGGTTACATCTTCAGCAATTTTTGGGTTTCTAAGAGACATAGCAAACAAACTATCATCGACATGTCTGAACTGCTGTTTTAAGTTTTGCTGAATCTTTATGTTCTTGGTGTAAGCAGAAGAACCCAGTTTCATCGATCTGAATTGTTTCATCACATCTTCCTGGGATAAAGAAAAAGCTAAAAGATTATCCAGAATCTGACGAAGCATGGCAACATCTTCTTCTAATTGTTCTTGTTCTCCACCTTCCATACTTGAACTCATTTGCTCAGCCATTGACTTCATTTTCTTTGAAGCACTTTTTTGTTTTGGCTTGGCCGAAGAAGTATTCTTTTTATTTAATTCTTCTGATGCTTTATTCAGATCGTTCTCTACATCTTTTTCTTTTAAAGCATCTTTAGGAATATCCAAAGGAGATTTTAAACTATTGTTTTCGTCTTTCAAATCTTTAAGATCTTCCTGAATTTTATCAAATGATTTATTGATGTCATCCTGTTTCTCTTTTGTATTTTCACTGTCTTTATTAGAAAGCTGTTCTTGCTTTTCTGCTAACTTATTTAGTTTTTCTGCAACCTGCTCTGCTTTCTTTTCTACATAAAAACGCTTCGTTAATTCAACTAATTGTTCTAAATTACGAGATTGGTTTTTGCTGATTTGTTTGAACTTTTCCATCTTATCAAACAACTCATCATTGTTTAATTTGTCATTTAGATTCTTAAGTTCGTCCATTAATTTTTGATTTTTTTCTAAATCTTTCTCAGCATTATCCAAACGCTTTTGTAAATCTTCGGCAGTTTTATCTTTCTTATCCGTATTATATTTATCTAAATTCTTATTCATTTTTTCAGCAAACTGCTTCATCATTTCATCTTGCTGTTTTTGGCGTTTGATAAATTCGTTTACTTTTTGCTGATCTTTAAATTCTAAATTGTCTTTTTCTTTTCCGGTATTTTTCAGTTTATCCATTTCAGAAAATTGCTTTTCCTGATTCTTTAATGATTTAGATAAACTATTAATATTAGCATTTTGCTGCTGCAATTCTGCATCCTGAATTTCATCTGTTGTAGCAACACGATCTGAAAATGTCGATGACTTTGTACTCTTAAATCCGTGCAGAGCATCGTTATCAAAAACTTCAAAATAGTATTCATAAGATACTCCTTCTTCTACAGGAAGATTACTTGGGAAGTTAAAAACAAACTGATCGAACACTGCCTGCTTTACAGGAATGGTTCCGCGTTTTGCAGTCTGTGGTTTTCCATGTTCATAAAAAACAATCTGCAATTTTGATAAACCATAGTCATCACCCAGTCTTCCTAAAACATAATTCTTATCTAACTTTAAACTATCCGGAGCCGGCGAAACTGTAATTGTTGGGTGCTGATCCTTAATAACAGACAGCTGATAATCCAGTTTTTCATAGTTTTTAACCTTATTGTTCGAAGTAAGAATTTGATATTCTGTATTTTGACTGATATTTTTAGCCAATTTAAACTCATTTTCGGTCTTATTAAACTTAAAAACTGAATTTTCATCTTTCCAAACTACTTCCTGAGTCGATTGCGTTTTCATTTTCCAGGTTACAATTGTGCCTTCAGGAACGATTGCATTTCCGGTTCCCTGAATGATTTCTGATTTCTTTTTTAGGTAAGATGGAAAGTTTAAAACCATTTCGAAGTTGGCAATTGATGGAACTGTAATCACTTTTAATTCATACTCGTTTGATGAAACTGAATTTCCTTCAAATGAAAATTGAATATCCGAAGTTGGCTTTTCAATCTTAAATTCAAACTTTCCGTTTTGGGAAGATTCCATAAAATAACTTTCATCTCCAATATGAATCATGACATTTTCCGGAACAACGTTTCCTTCAGTTTCTACTTTTACAATAAAATCTCTGTTCTGTTCTGTCTGAAGTTTATCATTTAAAACTACAAATTTGAAAGGAGCCGGCGGCAAAAAAGAAGCATTAAAATGGACTACTCTATTAAAACTCTGCGAAATTATATTGCTGTTTCCGGAAACAAAAAAGACTGCAAACAGCAAAACCGGAATCAAAGCTAACGGTAAATACTTTTTATTTGATTTAAAATTGATGGCATTTCCAAACGGAATTGGCTGCAGTGAATTTGCTTTTTGCTCGATCGAAGCCAGCATTAATTCTGAACTTTCTGCTGAATTTTCATTTGATGAAAGCTGCAAAAAGTTCGTCAATTTATCACTTACTTCCGTAAAATGATTTCCAATAATCGCCGAAGCCTGATTATAATCGATTCCTTTTTGAAGTTTGAACAACTTAAAAATTGGAAATAAAATAAAGCGAAACAACAGAAAAATTTCTACTGCAATAAATACCCAGAATAAAAGGGTTCTTCCTAATGGTTTCAACCAAAGAAAGTACTCAATAAAAAGTGTAAATAGAAAATACAAAAGTCCGAACCCGATAAAAAGAAGTGCGCCTTTTATCAATTCGTTCATATAATATTTCTTTATAAATCCTTCTAATTTCTGATATATCGCAGATGATGTTTTCAAAATAAAATCTCTTTTAATTATAACCTATAAAAGTAATAATTTTAATTAGATAATGATCAATTAGATAATTAGTCAATTAAGCTATAAACAAGTAATTATCTAATTATCTTCATTTTTAAATTATCTAATTATGAGTTGTATCTTTGCATCAAAATTTATACAAAAATGTCAAAGCAAGTTCGTGTGCGTTTTGCACCAAGTCCAACAGGACCTTTACATATTGGCGGCGTTCGTACTGCCCTGTTTAATTATTTATTTGCCAAAAAAAACAATGGCGTTTTTTATCTGAGAATTGAAGATACAGATCAGACTCGTTTTGTTCCCGGAGCTGAAGCTTATATTATGGAAGCTTTAGAATGGTTAGGAATTGCTCCAGAAGAAACCGTTGGAAAAAATGAAAAATTTGGTCCTTACAGACAAAGCGATCGTAAAGATTTATACCAAAAGTATGCAGATCAACTGATCAATTCTGGCTGGGCATATTATGCTTTTGACACTCCGGAAGCTCTTGATGCACATAGAAAACAACATGAAGCAGAAGGAAAAACATTTATTTATAACCATCACAATCGTGAAAAACTAGATACTTCTTTAGTAATTTCTGCTGATGAAACTGCCAAAAGGATTGCAAATGGAGAGCATTATGTTATTCGTTTTAAAACTCCGGTAGACGAAACTTTACATTTAAAAGATATTATTCGTGGAGACGTAAAGTTTGAAACGAATCTTCTTGATGATAAAGTTTTGTTTAAAAGTGACGGAATGCCAACCTACCATTTGGCCAATATTGTAGATGACCATTTAATGGAAACTTCACATGTAATTCGTGGTGAAGAATGGTTGCCGTCTATGCCGCTTCACGTTTTATTGTACAGAGCTTTTGGCTGGGATGCTCCGGAATTTGCACATTTACCTTTGATTTTAAAACCTATTGGAAACGGGAAATTATCAAAAAGAGATGGTGATAAATTAGGATTTCCTGTGTTTCCATTAGAATGGAAAACGGAAGAAGGTGTTTCATCTGGTTACAGAGAAAAAGGATTTTTCCCGGAAGCAGTTGTAAACTTTCTTGCTCTTTTAGGTTGGAATGACGGAACAGATAAGGAATTATTTTCCCTTGAAGAATTAGTAGAATCTTTTGACTTAAACCGAGTGCATAAATCGGGAGCAAAATTTGATCCGGAGAAAAACAAATGGTTCAACCACCAATATTTGATCAAACAAAATGATGCTGATTTAGCAAAAGACTTCACTCCTATTTTGATTGAAAAAGGAGTTGACGTTTCTAAATTTGATGTTACGAGAATTGTTTCTTTAATTAAAGAACGTGCTCATTTCGTTTCTGAATTTTGGGATTTAACTGATTTCTTTTTCCAGGCGCCAACCTCTTATGATGAAAAAGCAAGTAAAAACTGGAAAGAAGAAACCCCGGCTTTAATGCAGGAATTGATTTCAACTTTAGAATATATTGATGGTTTTGATTCAGCAAATATCGAAGCAATTGTAAAAGACTGGCTTACTAAAAATGAAATCGGAATGGGTAAAGTAATGCAGCCATTCAGACTAAGTTTGGTTGGAGCGCTTAAAGGTCCTCACCTATTTGACATTGTAGAAATCATTGGAAAAGAAGAAACGATTTCGAGAATTCAAAAAGCAATTGCAACATTATAAAAAACATTTCACCATTAAGATATTAAGAAAATTAAGCTTTCATTAATGGTAAAAAAATCCAAACGCTGGGAACATGACAAATGTTCTTAGCGTTTTTTTTATGATTTAGAAATTTTATTTTAGAAGAATTTTCGTAATTTACCAAAATCAAAAATATAAACTATATAACCATGAGTACAGCATTTATTATCTTATTAGTAATCGCATTCTTTATTTTTATGTCTTCCTTTTTTACAGTAAAACAACAAACCAGTGTTATTGTAGAACGTTTTGGGAAATTTACAAGTGTTAGAAATTCGGGATTACAATTAAAAATTCCAATAATTGACAGAATTGCGGGACGAGTTAATCTGAAAATTCAACAGTTAGATGTCCTTATTGAAACACAAACTAAAGACAATGTGTTTATCAAAATGAAAGTTTCTGTTCAGTTTAAAGTAATACAGGAACATGTATATGAAGCTTTTTATAAACTAGAATATCCACATGATCAAATCACTGCTTATGTATTTGATGTTGTTCGTGCCGAGGTTCCGAAATTAATCCTGGATGATGTGTTTGTTCGTAAGGATGATATAGCAATAGCTGTAAAACGAGAATTAAACGAAGCTATGACAACGTATGGTTATGACATCATTAACACTCTTGTAACAGATATTGATCCTGATATTCAGGTGAAAAATGCAATGAACCGTATCAATGCGGCCGAAAGAGAAAAAACAGCAGCAATGTTTGAATCTGAAGCACAACGAATTAGAATTGTTGCTAAAGCCAAAGCGGAGGCCGAAAGTAAAAAACTTCAGGGTCAGGGTATTGCCGATCAACGTAGAGAAATTGCACGCGGATTAGTAGAAAGTGTTGAAGTTCTAAACAATGTTGGTATTAATTCGCAAGAAGCATCTGCATTAATCGTAATTACACAACATTACGATACACTCCAAGCTATTGGAGCTGATACCAATTCGAATTTAATATTATTACCAAACTCTCCACAAGCTGCAAGTGATATGTTAAACAATATGGTAACCAGTTTTTCAGCTTCAAATATCATTGGCGAAGAAATGAAAAGACAAACCAGAAAAACTAAAAAACCAAATAATTCAGATCTAAACTTCAATCCTTCAGATACTTCAGAGCCAACCGAAACGGCTTAATAAAGAATATTAAAATAAAAAAGAGGCTTAACTGCCTCTTTTTTTATTGATAAACCAACCTATTACATAAGGTAAAATGGACTCAATTATTTTTGAATATGAATTTGAAAAGTAATCTGTATAAGAGGAAACAAATCCGTTTACGATATTTTGTGGTGTAATGCTTTCTTTTGTTTTCTGAAAACTTAAAACTAACTTTTGATAATTGATGTCTTTATTTAGTTTCAGAATTTCTAAATCTCTGTCAATTTCAGCATATGAGGAGTATTTTTTCTTTTCCATAAATGTTAATCATTAAAAAATATTTCTGAAAATTTCTCTAAAATCGGACCTTCGACAATCTTATCTTTTATCAGAAAAAGCAAAATGGTAAACAAAAGATAGATCCCTCCTACTGTTAAAAATCCCAAAGCATTACTTCCTAATAAGTCACCAAAAGCATATGCTGCTGCAAAAGATCCAAAAAGCAAAACCATACTAAAACACAATAATATCAGAGTAAACTTAAAAATTAAAGTGGTTGATTTCATCGCAACTTTAAAACCCCAAAGTTTGTAATAAGCTAAATGACTGTCAATATATACTTTAGTCTGTTCCTGAATTTTCTCTGTATTTTCTTTTAACTCTTCAAAAGCCATAATTAAATTTTTAAAATAAAAAAAAGCACAAAACTGTCTTATAAAAATAATCAAGTTATGTGCTTTCTTGTAAATATTATTTCTGAAGTTTAGCGTTCTGCGCTTTTAAATCAGCCAGTTTAGATTCTAAAAAAGTGATTACTTCTTCTGTTTTATGACTTACGTTTGAAAGTAAATCGTTTAAAGTTCCATCAAAATTTTGAGTTGCATTTGTGAATTTTTCACGAAGAACTTCAGAACTTGCTTCAAATGAATCCTGCAAATTATGTTTTGCATCATCAATTCCTTCTTTTATTTTAGAACGGGTTTTTGACCCTTTGTCCGGAGCAAATAAAATTCCTATCGCTGCTCCTACTGCAGCACCAGCTATAATTGCTGCAATTGTATTTGAATTATTTGACATGATATTTCTATTTTTAAGTGATTAATAAAGATACTTCTTTTTAAAATGCTAAATAGCATAATTTAAAATTTAACAATAGAATTAATACACATAACCTACAGCTTCATATTTTCCATCAGCTTTTTCAATAATACTCACAAAAGGATAACCACTTGAAGCCGATTTAGATTTGATTCTCATTGCAGTTTGTTTTTGATTTGCAATTGGCGGTTCGCCTTTTGTCCTCGTCGAAGTTCCTGTAAAACTTGCCGCCTGCTTCAGCCCTATTGTTTTTTCCTGAGGCAGAACAGTTACCATTTTATAATCGTCTTTTGAATCTACAATTATTTTATCAGAAATTTTTTGTGTTTGCTTGGTTTGTTTATTTGTAATGGTCGAAACTGCATATTTGCTAATTTTAATTTCTTCAGAACTTCCGTTTAAAGAATAGTAAATTAAGCCATTTTCGTTTTTTATAAAATTAACATCAAGTTGTTCTCCGTTGTGTTTTGAAATTTGATGTGTTTGTGAAATTGCAATATTTGCAAATAATAGTGCTAGCGTAAAATATAAAATTTTCATGATAATTGGATTTAAGTTTTTATAATTAAAAAAATTGCAGGACTGAGTTATAAAAACAATTATCGCCTAAAACCAATGCTATGGAAATTTTACAATTATGAAGTAATTTGAAAAATACCTTTTACGCGAAATATTATCAAAACTATATCATAAAAAAATTAGAACATAAAATTTGCTGTTTCAAGAATTCAAATTAGAAATACTTAAAAACAAAACTGCAATTGTTTTATTCTTAAAAATTCAGTTTAGAATCTAATCGGAAATATAAATTTTTATAAAATCATCTCTGACTTTGGTGTTGAGATAAAAATAGCAACTTTATAAACAATTGTATGTTAATAACCCGTTAAACTGACAAAAATAACGGTAAAACTTAAAATAAAGATCATAAATAAACAATAATTCAAAAAATGAGTTACGTATCGAGAAGATAAAAATATTTGTTTAAAATCAATTTATGAAGGTTAATTTTTATATAAAAAAATTATAAATTTTATACTAATAATAGATTTTATAAATAATAATTAAAATAAATAATTATAAATTTTATATAAGAAAAATTAATAAGTAAAATTCTGTTTTATATTTTGAGAAAGGCAACAATTTTAAAAAATGGCTAAAAAAATCAAAACTTAAAATAAAGAGTTTTAAGAAAGGATTTGAGAAAAAAGGATTCAAGAGATGGAGAAAATTAAATATTGTCTTAAAATAAATTTATGAAAGTTATTTTTAATTCAAAATATTTATAAAAATTTTAATTCTAATAGAAAATATAAATAATAAAAAAAGCGCTTATAAAAAGCGCTTTCAATAGATTCTAATTATTTTTATTTTTTTACCATTTCTGATAAAATTTCAATTTCTCTTTCCGAAGCATTTTTTGGAGTATTAGAATATAATTTCAAAATTTCATCATCAAATTGATTTTTGAAACTTTCATTTTCAATATCTCTTAAATTTAAAAGTGCTTTTGATCGAACATAAGTCGATTCACTTTTTAAAGACATCGAATATAATTTCTTTACATCATCTTCTTCAAAATCAGAAGATTTCCAATTTGAATATTTCAATAAAAATTGAGAAAACAACAATGAAGCTTTATTATTGTTGATATTCTTCTTTAAAGAATTCTGCAGCAAAGAGAAACTGGAAATATTTTTGATGTTCTCCCCTATTGCACTTTCAATCGCAATTCTGTCCTCTTTACTCTCAACTTTAAAATATTTGTTGATTTCTTTTAAAGAATTATTAATGCTGTTTTCTTCTTTCTTACCCTTTTCTTCCCAGGCATCTTTCAACCCAACAGTTTTGTTAAATACTAATTTTGAAGGAGTTGAGTCTTTATCAACAGTAAAATATCCTAAACGCTGGAACTGAAATTTATCTTCATTTTGAGCTGTTGCTAAACTTGGTTCTACATATCCAGTCACAATTTCTAGAGAATTTGGATTTACAAAATCTAAGAAATTTTTCTCTTTATAACTGTCAGGAGCTTCATCTGTAAACAGACGATCGTACAAACGAACTTCTGCTTCCAAAGCATGTTTTATTGAAACCCAATGTAATGTTCCGGATACTTTTCTCTGGCTTGCTTCTGTCCCGCTTCCACTTAAAGAATCGGTGTCATATGTAACATGAATTTCAGTAATATTCCCTTCAGCATCTTTTACAACTGATTCTCCTTTAATAATATACGCATTTTTAAGACGAACTTCTTTTCCTAAAGTCAAACGAAAATATTTAGCCGGAGCTTCTTCTAAAAAGTCTTCTCTTTCGATATATAATTCACGGGAAAAAGGCACTTTTCTAAAACCTGCATTTTCATCTTCCTGATTATTTTCTGCTTCCAGCCACTCTTCTTTTCCTTCCGGATAATTGGTAATTACCAGTTTTACAGGATCTAAAACAGCCATTACACGAGGTGCAATTTTGTTCAAATCTTCACGGATACAGAATTCTAAAACCGAAACATTAATCAAATTATCACGTTTTGCAATACCAATTGTGTTCGCAAAATTACGTAAAGAAGCTGCTGTATAACCACGTCTTCTTAATCCGGAAATTGTCGACATTCGGGGATCATCCCAACCGTTAACATGCTTTTCCTTAACAAGTTGCTGTAATTTTCTTTTACTAACAACAGTGTGTGATAAGTTACGTCTTGCAAATTCTCTCTGCTTAGGACGCAGTTTATTATCATCAAAAATCTGATCTAAAAACCAATCGTATAATTCACGGTGAGGCAAAAATTCCAGTGTACAAAAGGAGTGAGAAATTTGTTCCAAATAATCACTTTGTCCGTGTGCCCAATCGTACATTGGATAGATTTTCCAGGCATCTCCGGTTCTATGGTGATGCTTATGTAAAATTCTGTACATGATAGGATCACGCATTAACATGTTAGTTGATTTCATGTCAATTTTTGCACGAAGTATATGTGTACCAGCCTCAAATTCACCATTTTTCATTCTTTCGAATAAATCTAAGTTTTCTTCAACAGAACGATTTCTATATGGGCTGTCAGTCCCCGGAGTTGTTGGAGTCCCTTTTTGAACTGCCATTTCTTCAGAAGTCTGGCTGTCAACATAAGCTTTATCTTTTTTAATTAATAAAACTGCCCAGTCATATAATTGCTGGAAATAATCTGAAGCATAACATTCTTCTGCCCAGGTATATCCTAACCATTCTACATCTTTTTTAATAGCATCAACAAATTCCTGCTCTTCTTTTTCCGGGTTTGTATCGTCAAAACGTAAATTCACAGGAGATTGATAATCAATTCCTAAACCAAAATTTAATGCAATAGAACTAGCATGGCCAATATGTAAATAACCATTTGGTTCTGGTGGAAAACGAAAGCGAAGTTTATTATTTGAAAGACCTGTTTTTATGTCTTCCTCTATGATTTGTTCAATAAAATTGAGTGATTTCTCTTCTGATGCCATTATTTTATAGTAATTTTAGCAAAGATAAAAAAAAGGTTTCAGGTTTCAGGTTTAAAGTTATATAAGTGGCGCAAAACCTGAAACTTTAAGCGTGAAACCTGAAACAAATTATTATTTGTATTTTTGTATAAATATTAAGAATTATGAGACAATTAACTGTTACAATTCCAGACGATTTCTACGAAACTTTTATTAGTTTTTTCAAACATGTTCCTGATGTTTCTATAAATGAAAATACAACAGATGAAATACCATTATGGCAGCAAGAAATGGTTTTGGAACGTATGAAAAATGCTAAACCTGAGGATTATATAAGTTGGGAAGAATCTAAAAAAAGACTCAACGATAAATGGAATAAAAATAATGTTTGAAATAATTATTCTCTTACGAGCTGATTTAGAAGTAGATGAAATCGCTGAATATTATGAATCTCTTTCTAATGGCTTAGGAACAAAATTTTTTAATGAGTTCCAGGATTATGTGGAAACGTTAATTTCATTTCCTTTTTTTGAAGAAAAATACAATACTGTTCGCACATTACCACTAAAGAAATTTCCTTACACTATACATTTTACAGTTGATGAAAGCAAGAAAACAGTTTATATTTATGCTATTACTTCAAATTATCAAGATCCAAATACTACAAGAATAAAATTATAAAAATGGGAGTTATAAAACTAAAAAACATTCGTACTTTTTCTTATCACGGATGTTTAATTGAAGAAGGAAAAATAGGATCTGATTATACTGTAGATCTAAAAATTAAAACTAATCTTCAAAAATCAGCCGAAACAGATCATCTTTTAGATACGGTTGACTATGTTCATCTGAACAAAATTGTTACTGAAGAAATGGCAATTCGTTCTCATTTATTAGAGCATGTGGCAAAAAGAATCAATATTCGCGTTCTGGCAGAAATAGAAACAGTAGAAAAAACAACTGTTTGGGTTTCAAAAATAAATCCACCTATTGGTGGTGATGTTGAATCAGTTACTATAAAAATGACGGAAACCAGATAGGAATTATTACTATGATAAAAGTATTTTTTTTAAAATAGTTTCTATTAAACTTTTGAATTTTAAAGATTTTAGTTACTTTTGCCGTCCGTTCAAGTAATGGCGTCGTGGCCGAGTGGCTAGGCTGGGCTCTGCAAAAGCTCCTACTCCGGTTCGAATCCGGACGATGCCTCTAACCTCTAAAGAAATTTAGAGGTTTTTTTATGTCTAAATTTTTTAGAAAAATTAGAGAAAAATTATGTTCGAATCCGGACGACGTTTCTAAAACCTCTAAAGAAACTTAGAGTTTTTTATGTTTAGATTTTTAAAAAAATTAGATAAAGATTATGTTCGAATCCGGACGACGTTTCTAAAACCTCTAAAGAAACTTAGAGTTTTTTTATGTTTAAATTTTAAAAAATTAGATAAAGATTATGTTCAAATTCAGCCGATTCTTCAAAAAGAGATTCACATCTGAATTTCTTTTTATTCTAAATTTTAAAACATAGCCCGCGGTTTCAACCGTGGGAACGCAGGCATTATCACAATTCGTTTCCCACGGTTGAAACCGCGGGCTATGTTCTTAGATTGAAATTTATGCAATTCTGAAAAGTCAACTTTGTCAAATTTTAAAATTTGACGAAGTATTAACGAACGTTGTGAACACAAAAAAACCTCTGAAATTCAGAGGTTTAATTTTAGCATTTTGAGTTATTAACAACTATTTCTTTTCTATTCTTTCAAAAGCATTTTTAACCATTTCCTTTTCTTTCGGAAACCATCCCTGAGTTATTAACACCACTCCAAAAACCATTAAAACAACACTAATTCCTTTTTTGATTTTTAGGATATTATTTGGTGTCAGGTTAGATTTTAATTGTTTTGCTAATACAATTTTAGCGCAATCAACTAACAAATATGTAATGATGACGGAAGCAAAAAAGGTAAACATTCTCGAATTTACCATTTCTAATTTTGGTCCGACAGAAATGATAACAGCTAACCAAAAACCAAGAACTCCAATGTTGATAACGTTTAAAATAAAACCTTTTATAAACAAACTTCCATAGTTTCTTTTTATAATATCACGGTCTATTTCTTCATCATCCATTTTTTCGTCATTCTTTAATCTTACAAAAGAAATAATTCCGTAAGCCAGCATTATAATGCCTCCAAAAATAAACAATGCCGGTTTATCTTTTAAACTCTGAATAAGTCTGTAACTGCCTAAATATGCAATGCCTATAAAAAATACATCACCTAATACAACACCTAAATCAAAAGCCATAGCAGCTCTGAATCCTTTTGTAATACTAGTTTCAATTAGTATAAAAAATACCGGACCTACCATAAAACTTAAAAAAAGTCCCCAAGGGAGTCCCGTTACGATATCATTTATCATTCAAATACAATTAGTTACTTTACTTCTTCGATTTTACCTCCCAAAACTGTTTTTTGATTGATTTGTTTTGGTTTTCCATAAATGTAAATAGAGCCTCCTGCGCTTACTTTTGCATCAACAAGTATCGAAGCATTAACATCGGCTTTTCCTCCCGCAGAAACGCTTACTTTGGTCTGAGAAGTAGATAATTTACTTCCAAGGAAATATCCGCCGGCTCCTAAACTTGCATCAAGGTTATCTGCTTTTCCAGTTACAGTAATTTCTCCACCAGAAACGGAACTTACTTTTAGTTTATCAACATTCAGGTCTACATCAATTTTCCCGCCTTCTTGTGCGCTTACTTTAAATGAAGTTGCTTTTAAGGTTTCTTTACTGGTAACCTGGGCACCTTCATTAACATCAATTAGTTCAATATGTTTATAATACACGGTTACATCAAGATCATTTCCTGATAAAAGTTTAGGAAAAGGCATTCTTAATTTTAAAATACCATTTTTATTAACAGCCTCTAACTCTGCTTCTCTTGCACCTTTTATAACAATTTTATTTTCAGATGACTGCACTAATTTTACACTCAATTTATCGAATACTTTTACTGTATCAAAATCACCCAACTCTTTGGTAACCTGACCAAAAGACATTTGTACAAATAAAATTGCTGCTCCAATAATTAGCTTTTTCATACTTTTATTTTTTTTAAATTAATATTATTCTGCTCTTCGTAAAAAATGAAAATCCAATTGTTTTTTTACTAAATCAGCATTTTTTACTTTCACATAAATTTCGTCTCCCAGCTGCAATATATGATTTGAAGTTGCTCCGACTAATGCATATTGCTTTTCATCAAAAGTATAGTAATCATCTTTTATTTCTCTGATTCTTACCATTCCTTCGCATTTATTAGAGACGATTTCAACATAAATTCCCCATTCTGTAACGCCAGAAATAACGCCAAGGAATTCTTCATCCTGATGATCCTGCATGTATTTAACCTGCATGTATTTAATACTATCCCGTTCAGCATTAGTGGCTAAACTTTCCATATTAGAACAATGCAGACATTTTGTTTCGTACGTTTCTTCATCTACAGAAGCACCTCCATCAAGGTAATATTGCAGTAAACGATGAACCATAACGTCCGGATAACGACGAATTGGTGATGTAAAATGGCTGTAATATTCAAAAGCTAAACCGTAATGTCCAATATTTTCTGTCGAATATTTGGCTTTACTCATACTTCTAATTGCAAGAGTATCAATTAAGTTTTGCTCTTTTTTACCATTTACTTCTTCCATTAAGGAATTCAATGATTTTGCAATATCTCCTTTATTTCTAAAATCTATTTTATAGCCAAATTTAGCAATTACAGTCTGCATCGCAATTAATTTGTCTTCATTTGGTTCGTCGTGAATTCTGTAAACAAAAGTTTTCTTTTGTTTTCCAATATATTCGGCTACTTTTCTGTTAGCCAAAAGCATAAATTCTTCAATCAAATGATTGGCATCTTTTGAAACTTTAAAATAAACACCTTCCGGTTCTCCTTCTCCATCAAGATTAAATTTTACTTCAACTTTATCAAAAGAAATAGCACCATTCTGCATTCTTTTCTTTCTTAAAATCTTGGCTAATTCATCTAACTTTAAAGTTGCTTCGGTAATTTCATCTGAAACTACATACGATTCTCCGGTTATGGAAACATCAACCGGAATTGTATTATCTTTTGTTTCAATGATATACTGTGCTTCTTCATAAGCAAAACGCTGATCTGAATAAATTACAGTTCTTCCGAACCATTGGTTCACAACTTGTGCTGCAGGCGAAACTTCAAATATGGCTGAGAAGGTATATTTTTCTTCATTTGGTCGAAGTGAACAGGCAAAATTAGACAAAACTTCAGGAAGCATTGGCACTACTCTATCAACTAAATATACAGAAGTTGCTCTTTGATAAGCTTCGTCATCGAGAATTGTTCCTTCTTCCAGATAATACGAAACATCGGCAATATGGATCCCGATTTCGTAATTTCCGTTTTCTAACTTTTTGAAAGATAAAGCATCATCAAAATCTTTTGCATCTTTTGGATCAATCGTAAACGTAAGGGTATCACGCATATCACGACGTTTTGCAATTTCAGATTCCTGAATCGAAGTATCCAGTTTCTGTGCATAAACCTCTACTTCTACCGGAAATTCAGACGGCAATCCGTATTCAGCTAAAATGGCATGAATTTCTGTATTATGTTCTCCAGGTTTTCCTAAAACCCTTATTACGGATCCAAAAGGGCTATCTGCTCTTTTTGGCCAGTCATCAATTTTAACTAAAACTACATCTCCGTTTTCTGCATCACCAATTTTATCTTTTGGAATAAAAATATCAGTATACATTTTCGGATTTGCAGTCGAAACAAAAGCAAAATTTGTCTGGATATCAATTACTCCCACAAATTCTGTTTTATCCCTTTCTATAACTTCAATTACTTCACCTTCAGGTCTTTTTCCTTTTCTTCTGTTATAAACGTAAACTTTTACTTTGTCTTTATCCAATGCACGATTCAAATTATTACTCGGAATAAAAACATCTTCTTCAAATTCGTCACAAATAAAATATGCCGTTTTTCTGCTCGTCATATCTATTGTTCCTTCATAATAATCCTGGCTGATAGCTTTTACTAAATATTTTCCAGGTTCTGTTTCTATAATTTTCTTCTGAGCTGCCAGAATCTTTAAATCTTTTATAATCTGGTTTCTGCTATTTGTATCGTCAAGTTCTAACTTTGCTCCTATCTGTTTATAATTAAATGGCTTATTGGCATTTTGCGATAAAATTTTAAGGATCTTCCCAGAGAAATCTTTCTCTTTTTTTATCGGCTTTCTAATTTTCTTACTCATATATCTTTTCTTATAAGGTTTAAAATTACAAATAAGAAATCAGATAATTCTTTTTAACAAATAGAATTATTAAAAATATAACTTTTCGTACATTTACAAAAAGACCTCATATGCAAAGCTTTAAGACAATCGCCGTATTCAGTTATCAGCACGAAACAGTGGTTCTCAAACACTTATTAGATCAGGAAGAAATTCCATATTATTTTGAAAACGAAATCACACTTTCTGTTATGCCGCTTTACTCCAACGCGGTTGGCGGAATCAAACTCAAAGTTCATCCAAACGATTTCGAGCAGGTTCAGGCAATACTGGACAATCTAAACAATCCTCTCAAAATCGTTTAAACGTATTCTTTTTTCCAACTCAAAAAATTTTTTTTCCTTTTCAACTTTTTTAGTTTTCAACATATATTAAATACAACAAAAAAAGATTTTTAAAAATTTAAAAAAATTTGATGGTTATTATAGCGTGTTAATATGTCCAATAAATTTATTTTTAAAGTCATTGAAATTTGGTTTTACTTATTTATTCTGAGTTATCAACATAGTTATTTTTAGTTAAAAGATTAATTTATAAGACTTTTTGTATTTTAATTAACAATGGTTGACAACCAAAATTTAATTCATTTTGTAAATAAGTTCATATGTTGAAAGTTGTTGAAAATGTCATTTTTGATATTGATAACTTTTCTAAAAATTCATGAAACTTTTCTTGCATTTTAAATTCCGGTTTTGGATTAGGTTTTTTTTTAAAACAACCAAAAAAAACTTCTAATTTTCTTTTCCAACTTATTAACAAATAATGTTAACTTAAAGTTAATTGAATATCAACGAATTACGAATTGCTATTAACACCTTAAAATTTTAACAAATTTTCTGTTTATTATTTATTGATTATGAGATAGTTATATAGTTATCAAAATTGTTGATAAGTGATAAGACTTTGAACGTAAGTTAGTTGTGATAATTAGTTTTTTATCACGAATTCTAACATTTTCTATTAATTAGAATTTTGAATTTTTAGTAATGTTTAAAACTCTCGGTTAAAAAAGAAATTAGTGAAAATTACTGCAATTCGCGGCAAACATATATTAATTAATTAAATTTGTACTACACAACTTAATAGTATATAAAATGAAAATTTCGATAGGAAACGACCACGCCGGACCAGAATATAAAAAAGCAATTGTTACAATGCTTGAATCAAAAGGATATGAAGTAACCAATTATGGAACCGATACAGATGCTTCTGTAGATTATCCGGATTTTGGTCATCCGGTTGCCAATGATGTGTCTGAGGGAAAAGCTGATTTTGGAATCGTTATCTGCGGAAGCGGAAACGGAATTGCAATGACAGTTAATAAACACCCTAAAGTTAGAGCTGGTTTGTGCTGGACTAAGGAAATTGCCTATTTAACCCGCTTGCATAACGATGCCAATATTGTCAGCATTCCGGCGCGCTTTACCTCAATTCCGCAGGCAGTAGAAATTGTCGAAACTTTCCTGACAACAGCTTTTGAAGGCGGAAGACACCAAAACAGGGTTAATAAGATTGCTTGTTCGTAAAAAGTCAAAAAAAATCGGGTGCTTCGCACCAATATAAAGAAACACACCGGGCGGATTTTTAAAATTCATCCGGTTTTTTATTTAATGTGTTGAAATTTAATTAATTGAGTAAATATTAAATAACGTTTTTAAAGGTTATCAACATTGTTAATATCTCTATATTTTACCAATTAAAATTAGATAAATCAAAACAATTTGGATCAAAAAAATCAGGGTGAATTTGACAATAAATGACGTTTTACTCGTTTTATGTCTAAATAAAAACATGGCTGTTAATAAACCTATTGTTCCGCCCACTGCTTCAAGAAAAAATAAAGTATTTTCGGGAATTCTTCGTTTGTTTTTTTTGGCCAGATATTTATCATATCCTGCAACAATAAAAAGAATGATATTTATAAATAAAAAATAGAGTAAAAAAATTTCCATTGGCGTAAAATTAAAAACAAAGATATTATTTTAGCCGAATCATTGATGAATTTGCAAAATGATTTTAACAAGTAAATTATATCAATTTATAATCAAGAATTTATTTCATTAAAAGTATGACTAATATTCAATTTATTGCCAAGTCAGTTCAGGCGCCGGCAGTCAGCATTCAAAACACAGTAAAATTATTAGAGGAAGATTGTACGATTCCGTTTATTTCGCGATACCGAAAAGATGCAACCGGAAACCTCGACGAAACTGTAATTGAGCAGATTGCAAAATTGCAAAAAGACTATGATACACTTGTAAAACGTAAAGAAGCTGTTTTAAAATCTATCGAAGAGCAAAAAGCGCTTACGCCGGAATTGAAGAAAAAAATTGAAGAAAGTTTTGATTTACAAGAAATTGAAGATTTTTACCTTCCGTATAAAAAGAAGAAAAAAACAAAAGCCGATGTTGCGAGAGAATTTGGTTTAGAACCTTTGGCAAAATTGATTATATCTGAAAGCGATGTTGATATCGATTTTCTTTCGACACAATACATAAACGAAAATGTTGTAAACGAAGAAGCGGCCATTCAGGGCGCAAGAGATATTGTAGCCGAATGGATTAACGAAAATATTTATGTTCGTAAACAGCTTCGAAGGTTGTTTCAAAGAAAAGCAATAATTGCTGCCAAGGTCGTAAAAAAGAAAGCTGAAGAAGAAGGCGCACAAAAATTCAGTCAGTATTTTGATTGGGAAGAACCATTGACAAAAGCGCCCGCACACCGATTGTTAGCAATGCTTCGCGCAGAAAATGAAGGTTATATCAAAATTAAAATCGATGTTGATATTGATGATGCTTACGATGTTATCGACGAAATTATCATTAAAAAACAAAATAATACAACGGCTCATTTGCAACTGGCAATTGAGGATAGTTATAAACGTTTATTGAATCCGGCAATTGGAAATGAAACTTTGCAGGAAGCAAAAGCAAAAGCCGATGCCAATTCAATTCAGGTTTTTGCCAACAATTTAGGACAATTATTATTGGCTCCGCCATTGGGAGAAAAACGAATTCTGGCAATCGATCCGGGATTTAGAAGCGGTTGTAAAGTTGTTTGTCTGGACGAAAAAGGTGATTTATTATATAACGAAACCATTTATCCACACGCGCCTCAAAACGAGGAAACAATGGCGATCAAAAAAATTCGTTCGATGGTCAATGCGTATCAAATTGATGCGATTTCTATTGGGAATGGAACAGCTTCTCGCGAAACGGAATTTTTCATTAAAAAAATCGCGTTCGACAAACCGGTGCAGGTTTTTATTGTTTCTGAGGCAGGAGCGTCGGTATATTCGGCATCAAAAATTGCGCGTGAAGAATTTCCAAATTATGATGTAACAGTTCGTGGTTCGGTTTCTATTGGGCGACGACTTTCAGATCCTTTGGCCGAATTGGTAAAAATCGACCCGAAAGCCATTGGAGTTGGACAATACCAACACGATGTTGATCAGACAAAATTAAAAGAAGAATTAGACAGCACCGTAATTCGCTGCGTGAACTCGGTTGGAATTAACATCAACACGGCAAGTAAACATTTACTAAGTTATGTGAGTGGAATAGGAGAGAAGCTGGCTGAAAACATCGTACAATACCGTTCTGAAAACGGACCTTTTGAAGATAGAAAACAATTGAAAAAAGTGCCGCGTTTAGGAGATAAAGCCTATCAGCAGGGCGCGGCGTTTATCAGAATTACAAATGCTAAAAATCCGTTGGATAATTCGGCAGTGCATCCGGAAGCTTATCCGGTTGTGGAGAAAATGGCGAAAGACCTGAATGTTTCTTTGAATGATTTAATTGCTAATAAAGAAAAAACAGCACTAATTAAGCCTGAAAAGTACGTTACACCAGAAATTGGTTTATTAACCTTAAAAGATATTATTAAAGAGCTTGAAAAGCCAGGATTAGATCCGAGAAAATCAGCAAAGGTTTTTGAATTTGATGCGAATGTAAAATCGATTAAAGATTTAAGAACCGGAATGATTCTTCCGGGAATTGTTAATAACATCACCAACTTTGGCTGTTTTGTTGATATAGGAATCAAAGAAAGCGGCTTGGTGCACATTTCGCAGTTAAAAGCCGGTTTTGTAAGTGACGTAAACGAAGTGGTAAAATTACATCAGCATGTTGATGTGAAAGTTACTGAGGTTGATGAAGATAGAAAGAGAATTC
The DNA here is from genome assembly GCF_001429765.1 of Flavobacterium sp. Root901. Taxonomy (GTDB): domain Bacteria; phylum Bacteroidota; class Bacteroidia; order Flavobacteriales; family Flavobacteriaceae; genus Flavobacterium. The sequence continues at coordinate 718,952 of NZ_LMJB01000005.1, read as the reverse complement.
AGCTGACGATGGTTTTATAAAAATTCCAAAATATTTTGGAATTTTTAAAATAAAAGACTCCCAAATTACAGCTGTAATTTGGGAGTCTTTCGTTTAAATCAAACAATTATATTTTAATGAACTTTTGAGAGGCTTCTCCGTTTTCAGCTTTTATTTTAATTAAATACAAACCTGATCTAAAGGAGCTTACGTCTATTGAGTTATTTACATTTTCTTTTGTGTAAATCAATCTTCCCAACAAATCATAAATTTTTATGGAGTAATTAGATTCGTTTAATGAGTTGATGTTTAATGTATTTTTTACTGGATTAGGCCATATAGAAAAAGTTTTGTTTTCTTTGATAAATTCTTCGTTTGACAAAGCAACTTCAGTTCCTTTAAGTTTAATAAGATGAGCAGATCTATTATCTTCTTGGTAACCCGAAAACCATCCTCCTACATATATTTGTCCATTAGGTTCTAGGACTACAGATGTTACATTAGGCGCATTACCTTGAAATGATGTCCCGACATTAAAACTTTGATCTTTAGTTCCATCAGAATTATAACGAGCTAATTTATTTTGAAAATAACCTCCAACAATTATTTTTTTATCCTTTTGTATAACTATAGAATAAATTCTATGTCCCAATTTAATTAAACTACCAAAAGAAGTATCTTTACTTCCATCTTCATTTATACGAAATAGATTACCAGAAGAACCGCCTGGAGAGCTAAACGCCACTACTATTTTTCCGTCATCTTGTAAAGTTAAAGTTTGTACAGCAGACATAGTAAATTCAGTTGTTAACTGGAAAGAATTATCAATACTTCCATCTGCATTTAAACGTATTAAATATTTTGCATCTTTGCCTTGGTATTTAGTAAAATCTCCTGCAACTAGTATTTTTCCATCTGGCAATAAAACGATGTTATAAACTCTTGCATCAAATCCTGCTCCTACTTTAAAAGTTGTATCAACAGATCCGTTAGAATTTAAACGTATTAAATTACTGCAGAGAGTACTTTGATACCTAGAAAAATAACCTCCTACTAGTACTTTACCATCAGGCTGAACTTGTATGTTATGAACAGTTAAGTAGTTAGGATATCGATCTCCTGCATATAGTCCAGAACCAGTATTAAAAGTAGTATCTGGGGAACCATTAGCATTTAATCTTATTAAAGCGGAATATTTTTTGCCTTGATAAGTTCCAAAAGTACCGCCAATGAGAAGTTTTCCGTCAGATTGTGGAGTTATAACCATAACCCTGCAATTACTGCCAGAGGTTGCCGATGTAGTAAATCCCTTTCCAATATCAAAATTTTTGTCCGGAGTTCCATTAGCATTAAATCGAATTAATTTTTTTTGAGAACTTTCGTCGTAACAGTTAAAATCTCCTCCAACGATAATTTTTCCGTCAGATTGACGAGAAATGCACTCAACTTCTCCGTCAAAACCAGAACCTATTTTAAATAAAATGTCTTTAGTTCCATCAGTATTTAAACGAATTAAACCATTTTGAGTAACGCCTTCAAATTTGGTAAAGCTTCCTCCCGCAATTATTTGTCCATCCATTTGAACAGCAATTGTCTTAACATCAGAAAAATCAAATTTATCGCCTATTTTAAAAGTTTTATCATTTACACCGTCAGGATTTATACGTACCAAATAACTTTGGGAAGACCCCTGATATGAGTTAAAGATACCTCCAACAAGAATTTTATCATCACTTTGAACTTTGATGATATTTATATTACAAGTATAAGGGTACATATTATAAGAAAAACGAATTTTTGATGAAAAAATATCGTTTTTAGTTCCGTTACTTCTTAACTGTACTAAAAAACCATCAAAAGTTCCTCCTACAAGTATTCTATCATCCGATAGAATATTGATGACATTGACGTTATTGTTAAATGTATTTCCAACATTAAAAGCAGCATCCTTACTGCCATCAATATTTAGTCGAATTAAACGGTCTTGTTGTTGAGTTTTATTTTTAATATATTGACCTCCTATTATTAATTTACCATCAGATTGTAAACCAATTGCGTTAACAATAATATTTGGATTTTGGGCAATAAAAGAATCGTCTTTACTTCCGTCGGCATTTAAACGTATTAAAAAATCTTGACTTTTGTTTTGATAATAGGAAAATCCGCCGCCTAAAACTATTTTTCCATCTGGCTGTAAAACCATAGATTTGATACAATTGTCTTCAAAATAGTTTTTACGGAAACCGGTTTCTATATTTAATGAAGTATCTTTACTTCCATCTGGATTTAAACGAATTAGACCACCTTGTAGCTTGCCTTGAAAATATCCAAAATCACCCGCAACTAATATTTTTCCATCATTTTGGAGTAAGATACAAGATACTGAATTATCAAAGCCTTCGCCAATATTAAAGGATTCATCTTTGCTTCCATCAGTATTTAAACGAATAAGACCATTTTGAGAATCGTTTTTAAAAGTCCGGAAACTGCCTCCAACAATTATTTTTCCATCGGGTTGTATAACCGTACTTCTTACTTCTGCGCTAAAACCTGAAACACTGCCAAATACTTGAGAAATATCTGTTGGATTTTGAGCATATATTGCAGAGAATTGTAAAAAGAAAATTAAAAAGAGTAAGTTTTTTTTCATAAAAATAAATTTTGCCAAATATATAAAGATTAAAATATAAGTTTCTTAAATTGAATTTTCTAAAACAAAAAAAATCCCAGATTACAATTTGTAATCTGGGATTTTTTAATAAGTTGAAGGTTACTATTTTGTTTCTTCTTCTTGTTTTTTAGCAGATGCAGGTTGATCGTCTTTAGCAGCGTTTTTAAATTCCTTAATTCCACTTCCTAAACCTTTCATTAATTCTGGAATTTTTTTACCTCCAAAAAGTAATATCACAATACCTACGATAACAAGGATTTCTGTAAGACCTAATCTTCCCATGACTATTATATTTAATGCCGAAGCAAATTAATTTTTTGTTTTTCACCGCAAAGGTATATAGAATATACGAACAAGAATCGCTTTTGGATTAAAATATTTCTTTTTTACTGCGTTAAATATTTTATAAAATCATTATATTACTGTAAATGCTCCTTTTTCACTAACATGAGCAATGCGATTAATTACTATATTTGCTCGTATAAACAACCAAAATGGCTAAGAAAAAGAGGAATTTCAGGAAAAAATTATTCATCAAAAACCGACTGGTAATTTTGAATGAAGATACTTTTGAAGAAATTTTTTCATTCAGATTAACGCTCATGAATGTCTTCGTAATGTTTACTTTAGGAGGAATATTTCTAATCTTGGTTACAACTTTTATTATTGCTTTTACTCCCCTGCGTGAATTTATTCCCGGTTATTCATCGTCTCAGTTAAAAAAGAATGCAACTCAACTGGCTATAAAATCAGATTCATTAGAAAAGGTGCTCAAAAAAAATGAAGCATATATAAAAGGAGTCCAAAAGGTTTTGAAAGGAGAATTAGATTATGCAAAATTTAATAAAGATTCTATTTTGGCAGAAAACGATGTACCGGAAGACTTGAATATGAAAGCTTCTGAAGAAGAAATAAAATTAAGGGAAGAAGTCGCAAAAACTGAGAAAGAGTCGGGTGAAAGCAAAGGCAGAAAAAGTAAAAGTGACAAAAAATAATACCACAAAAAATGTCAATTAAATCGATCGCAGCAAAAATATTTGCCCGCAAAATATACAATCAAACAATTTCCTGGGCAAATAAGCCGGCAGAAACACAATTAGAAGTTTTTAAAAATTTGATTGATAATGCCAGGCAAACAGAATTTGGAAAAGACCATCATTTTGACTCCATAAAAACAATTAAAGATTTTCAAAAAAACGTTCCCATTCGGGATTACGAAGATTTGAAGGATTATATTGAAAAGGTTAAAATGGGCGAAGAAAATATTCTCTGGAAAGGAAAACCACTTTATTTTGCCAAAACTTCGGGAACAACTTCGGGAGCAAAATATATTCCGCTTACAAAAGAATCAATGCCTACGCATGTTAATGCAGCTCGCAACGCCATTCTTCATTATATTAATGAAACAGGAAATGCCAATTTTGTCGACGGAAAAATGATCTTTTTGCAAGGAAGTCCAATTTTAACTGAAAAACACGGAATTAAATTTGGAAGACTTTCGGGAATTGTAGCACATTTTGTCCCGAAATATTTGCAAAAAAACAGAATGCCTTCCTGGGAAACCAATTGTATCGATGATTGGGAAACCAAAGTAAACGCCATTGTCGATGAAACAATTAAAGAAAACATGTCGGTTATTTCAGGAATTCCGTCCTGGGTGCAAATGTATTTTGAGCGTTTACAGGAAAAAAGCGGCGGAAAAAAAATAAGCGAAATTTTTAAAAACTTTAATTTGTTTATTTACGGAGGCGTTAATTATGAACCTTACCGTGCTAAATTTGAACAAATGATCGGCAGGAAAGTCGACAGTATCGAATTGTTTCCTGCTTCTGAAGGATTTTTTGCGTATCAGGATTCTCAAAAAGAAAAAGGAATGCTTTTACTTTTGAATTCGGGAATTTTCTATGAATTCATTAAAGCAGATGAATTCTTTACTGAAAATCCAAAAAGATATACAATTGGCGAAGTAGAACTGGGCGTAAATTATGCGCTGATCGTTTCTACAAATGCCGGACTTTGGGGTTATAACATTGGCGATACCATTCAGTTTACATCTTTGGCTCCGTATCGTCTCATAGTTTCAGGGCGTATCAAACATTATATTTCTGCTTTTGGCGAACACGTTATTGCAAACGAAGTCGAAAATGCAATGAAAGAAGCCACAGCGGGAACCAATATTGTAATAAACGAATTTACGGTTGCGCCTCAAATTACACCAGCCAACGGACTGCCGTATCACGAATGGTTAATTGAGTTTGAAAAAGAACCGGAAAACATGGAAACTTTTGCAGCAGCAATCGACGACTCGATGCGAAAGCAAAACATTTATTATGACGATTTAATTACCGGAAATGTTTTGCGAAAAGTAGTTGTGAGCAAAGTTTCAAAAAACGGATTTCAGGAATACATGAAATCTCAGGGAAAATTAGGAGGTCAGAATAAAATTCCGAGATTGTCGAATGACAGAAAGATTGCAGATAATTTGAAGTAAAAACAACTTTTACTTATGAAATATAAATATCATTTAAGACCTGGATATAAATCTCAGGATTTATTAATTGAAATATTTAGTGGAGTAGAAGACGAAAATTTTATGACCGATTTATTAGATTCCATTGCGGCAATACATCCAAAAATGGATGAAATTAATGACTTATGGATGAACGATGAAATTTTGATGGAAATGAGTTCAGACAGCGGTTTTTTTTCTATTTCAAAAGACATTTGGGATTTTGCCTTTATAATGTCAGATAATCAGGAATGTATAAATAGAATCAATTCATTATTATCAGAAAACAAAAACTTTCAAAAAGTGGAAGTTGATTTCGAAAATTATAAATGAAGGCATTTATACAATTTCGAAGTATAATTCCTAATTTAGATTAACAAAAAAGCATATTACATCTTCTGAAAAAGGAGATTTTTAAATAAAAAAGCATGAAAGAAACCAAACATATATCAAGATCAAGAGCGCAGGAATCATCTGCAGCGATAGAAAAAATGTACATTACGATGCGCCATTTATTCAACCGTGGTTTTTACAAACCAATGGGAGTTTCGGGCGACAGCTTACGCGAATCATTATTGGCATTACGACCTGAAATTTACGGAAATATAGCCGAGGAAAAAGTAGAACTAAATGGACTTTTATATGTTATAGAACGTCTTCCGATTGGAATTGAACAATGTAGATTCATCAATTTAACTTCAGATGAAGGATATTCGAAATCCCATTTTCAGCCTATTGTTCCTCCAAAAAGAAGAAGAAACTGTTACAGAATCGACGAAGAACAAATGAATGTCGAAATTACGCGAGGACGCTCAGATATTTATGATATCCTGACGCATTTGACTTTTATTTTTATCGAATCACACAAAATTAAAAACAGAGTTTTAATTGATGACGGCGGAGAAGTTTCCCGCGATTGGTTAAAACTGGAGCAGGCTATAACACAGACAAAAAAGCTTTCGCAGATTGAAAAAGAAAAAGCAATTTCGCATGTTGCCAATATTTTAGCCAGAACTTTTGAAGAGGTTTTGGATATTTACGATGCCTTTGGATCAGAAAATGCACCAGATCGTTTTCTGCATGTTATTTATTGGTTAGGGAAGTTAGCAATCGAAGAAATTGTAGAAAACAATAAACGTACGATTACTTTTAGTCCGGTTTTACGTGAACGTTTAGGACATCATATTCACGGAGAAATCTGGGCAACAAACATCAAAGAAGTTCTGAAGGCAAATGATCTTATAAAACGACCAATTCATGTAATAAGTGCCAACATGCACAGTGTAATGAATTCGATTTTTGCAACGCCATTATTAACACCAAAATATAAGGGCAAATCAGATTTTTTTATTTATGAAGAATTAAGTAATTCCGGTTCCAAAGAAATTAGAAGCCAGGTTGAAGAATTGGCCCTGAAAAACGGAATGATATCTCTTCCGGATACTTCGGGAACAAATATCGATGTCCAGATTTTTGACACGGCAAAAATTGACTGGTCAAAAACAGCCTTTTCTTACGGAAATATCGATGAAGAGAAACCGGTTATTATCGTTATGGATTATGCTTTTGGCGAGCAGGCTTACGAAACAATCGATGAGCTTTTAAAACCATTTAAAAAAGAAACATTATTGAATGTAAAATCAGTTTCGATAATGGGTAAAGCAGGAATTCTGGAAGGCGGAAAAGGAGATATCATGATTCCGTCAGCACATATAAACGAAGGAACGGCCGATAATTATTTCTTCGAAAATGAATTAACAGGTGCAATGTTTGAAGGAAACGATATTGATGTTTACGAAGGTGCAATGGTTACGGTTTTAGGAACTTCACTGCAAAACAGAGATTTACTAAAATTTTTCCACGAATCGACCTGGGGTGTAATTGGTCTTGAAATGGAAGGATCTTATTATCAAAAGGCAATTCAGTCGGCATCAAAAATCAGAAAAAGCGTGCCGCACGACATAAAAGTCCGTTATGCGTATTATGCATCAGATAATCCTTTGGAAACAGGAAGCACTTTAGCTTCGGGTGGATTGGGAACAACGGGTGTAAAACCAACTTATTTGATTACAATTAAGATTTTAGAACAGATTTTCAACATCAAATAAAAGAAAAAAATGAGTACAAATGTACCACAACATAATACAGATCAGGAAATTGATATTTTTCAGCTTTCAAAAAGTATCGGTAATTTTTTCGACAGAATAAACGCCGTGATTTTTCGGTCAATCCAGTTTTTTATCAGAAACTGGATTATCGTTTTAATATTAATAATTCTCGGATTTGGATTAGGATGGTACCTGGATTCAAGTAAAAAATCGTTTCAAAATCAGGTTATTGTAACACCAAATTTTGGCAGTGTCGATTATCTGTATTCAAAAATAGATTTAATCGAATCTAAAATTGCATCCGGAGATACTCTTTTCCTTAAAAATGTTGTTGGGATTCGGCATCCAAAAACAATCAAAAAAATTCAAATAAAACCAATTGCCGATGTATATAAATTTATTGAAGACAAAGAACAAAATTTTGAGCTTATAAAATTAATGTCTGAGGTTGGCGAAGTCAATAAAGTTTTAGAAGATAATGTTACCAGTAAAAACTATACCTTCCACACTATTTCTTTTGTATCCAATACGGCGACAGAGGAAAAAGATATCGTAGAACCGTTATTAAAATACTTAAACAGTTCGGGGTATTTTAATGCGCTTCAAAAGATAGGATATAAAAACATGGAACAGCAAATAGTTCAAAACGATACGATTATATCTCAAATTGATCAGGTTTTAAATGGTTTTTCCAATACGGTAAAGAACAGCGTGAAAAATGATAAGCTGGTTTATTATAATGAAAATACACAGCTTAACGACCTTATTAAAACAAAGCAGTATTTGATTGTAGATCAGGGAAAAAACAGGTTAAAACTGATGAATTACGACAAAGCGATTAAGGAAATTAATGCGACTTTAAATATAAATAATACTAAAATTACCAACGGAAATTTTAAACTTCTGCTGCCTCTTTTCTTTCTTTTTGTTTTTGTTTTAGTTCATTTATTCAAAAAGTTCTACCGCAGACAGCATTTGAAATCGCAGGTAAAATAACACTCATTTGAAAACGAATAAAATCTTTGAAAGAATTTCTGAAAACTCATTTCTAAAGCAAAGTTTAAATACTTTGTTTCTACGAATATTTGGAGTTCTTTTATTGTTTGGTTTCACTGTTTTTTTAACCAAAAACTACACTCCGAAATTAGTTGGGCAATACGATTTTGCCCGTTCCTATCTATTAGCGGCCGGCAGTATCTGCATGCTTGGTTTTGATCAGTCTATTTTATATTTTAAAGGATATTTAGCAAGTCAAAACGCCCTTGAACAGCTTAAACATGTGTATGTTAAAATGGTGACTATGCTTTTTGCAGCTTCATTATTAACTTTAATTATTATTGCCGGTATTGACGAAAAAAGAATAAATAATTATTTTTTAGACGATGAGGTTTATACACTCCTTTTAAAAAGCACGGCAGCATTATTTTTCTACGGTTTATCTCTTTTAAACACCGAGGTTTTAAGGGCTTTAGACAAATTATATATTGCAGAATTATTTAGAAACGTCTTAAAATATATTCCGCTGATAATTGGATCTATTGTTTTGTTTTACTGGAATAAAGAAACCTATTTAGTTGATGTATTTTTAATTGGATTTGTGTTTTTAGCGATTTTGAGTTCCGTTTTTGTTTTCCTTTATTTCAATAAAACGGCTCTAATAAATACACCGCAGATTTTTTCAAAAAAAGAAATTTTTACAAAATCGTACCCAATTGCCATAAGCGGAATGGCCTTATTTTTATTAATGTGTTTTGATATTATGTTTTTAAAGAAATATCGAAACGATGAAACGGTTGCATTTTATTCTGTTGGAGTAAAAGTAATGACAATAGTTTCTGTCATTATTCTGACGGTAAATATTACCGTTTCGGCAAAGATTGCAGAGTTATTTTCGAGTCATAATATGGCAGAATTAAAAAAAGTTTTAAGAAACAGCGCACGTTTAATTTTCTGTATCACTTTTCCGGTAATTTTGTTAATCAGTGTATTTTCAGAACAGGTTTTGTCCTTTTTCGGACACCAATATGCTGCCGCTCAGCAGGCTTTTTTAATTTTAATTATTGGTCAGGGAATTTGCTCGTTATTTGGTTCGGCCCCGGTTTATTTAAACATGACCGGAAGACAGCATATTTTCCAAATTATATTAATAGCTGCTGTTGTCATTAATTTTGTTTTAAACCGGTTTTTAATTCCAATTTACGGAATGACAGGCGCAGCATCTGCTTTTGTTTTAAGTTCTTTTTTCTGGAATTTTATTTCGGCGATTGTTATTTACAGGAAAGATAGATTAAAAGTTTTTTTGAATTAGTAAATAATGAAGATATTACAAGTAATTAATGGTTTAGATCCAGGAGGCGCCGAAAAGCTGCTTTTAGAAACAATTCCGCTTTATAATAAAAAAGGAATTGAAGTCGATTTATTGGTTTTAAACGGTAAAGATTTTCCATTTATGCAGGCTCTAAAAGCTGCAAATTGCTGTAAAATATTTTCTTTGGGCAAAACGGTATATAATCCTTTAAATGTTTTTAAAATAATACCGTTTTTAAAAAAATATGACATTGCGCATGTACATTTATTTCCGTCACAATACTGGATCATTTTATCGAAAATAATTTCATTTTCCAAAATCAAAATAGTAGTAACAGAACATAATACAACAAATCCAAGGCAAGAAAAATTTTTATTAAAGAAAATAGACCGCTTGATTTATAAAGCGTACAATAAAATTATTTGTATCTCAGATGAGGTTTATGAAATTATGAAAGATCATTTAAAAACATCTGAATCAAAATTAATCGTAATTCATAATGGTGTTAATTTAGATGATATTAATGAAGCGCAGCCTTATGAAAAGCATAAGATTTCTAATTTGTTTTTAGATAATGATATATTATTGATTCAGGTAGCCAGATTTAGTAAACAAAAAGCGCAGCAAACAGTTATAAATGCTTTACAATATCTCCCTGAGAATATTAAACTTATATTCGTTGGCGATGGCGCCCTGCAAAAGGAATGCGAAGATTTGGTTAAAAAATTAAACTTAGCAAACAGAGTTGCTTTTTTAGGAATACGAATGGATGTTCCAAGACTTTTAAAAACAGCTGATATCACAGTTTTAAGTACAAATTGGGAAGGATTGAGTTTGTCTGCTATTGAAAATATGGGTTCTGGAAAACCTTTTATTTCGTCAAATGTGCCCGGAATGCTAAATCTTACAAAAGGAGCTGGTATTTTGTTTGAAAAAGGAAATCATCAGGAACTTGCTTTTCACATTGAAAAATTAATTAATGATAATGATTATTATGAGAAAATAGTAAATTCTTGTAAAAATAGGGCAAGACAATTTGATATAAAATCGATGGTTGATAAACATATCGATTTATTTGAATCTATGGTTAAAGAATGAAAATCATAAGAAAAAATAAGGCAGCGTTTTTTATCATTGCAGCAGCAAATTTAGTTGTAGCAATATTTTCGTCGTATATTTTACCACCTAAATTTTTCTATGATGCAGCCATTATTGCTTATGACAAATTTAATGAAATAGGATATTTTGGAAGTTATCCTCTTACAATTTTGTTTTATAAAATTACAGGTTTTCGCTACTTACCGTTTCCAATAATTGCCATAATACAATTCCCAATTCTGATTTATATTTTATATAAAATAGGAATCCCAAATGACTTTGAAAAAATAAATATTAAAAATATTTTAGTCTATCTGGGAATTTTTATGATTGCCATTTTCATAGCTATGCCATCAAAGGAATTCATTACATTTTTATACATCACTCCGATTATTTTAATGTGTGTAAACAAAAAATATTCTCTTCAAAAAACTATAGTCATATCAACATTGCTTTTGATAATTTTTGGAGCAGTTTATCGACCTTACTTTGCTTTGATTCCTATTATTGCCGGCGGAATGTATTTAATAAGTTTCATAAATTTTAAAAACAAAACTATAACTACGATTTTTTACGGACTATTAATTGCTTTTTTTCTATCCTTAAGTTATGGAATAGTAAAAGGAAAATATTTTTCTGAAATGAGCCGGGAAGTAGTAAATAAAGCACGTATAGGTTCGGCAGATGCTAATTCAATGATTACGCCGCCTCTGAAACCTGATACATGGTATGGAGAAATGACGGCTGTTTTTTACGGTTTTTTTACAGTAAATATTCCGGTTAATGGTTTAAAACATTTATTTTCTCCTCAAATTATTGTTTTTATAATTTGGCAGCTTTTACTGTTTTATATTTTATTGGTTCGTTTTTCCAAATGTTTAAAAGAAAGAACAAAATATAAATATGAGCTTTTTATTTTATTTATATTATTTTCTTTTTTTATTCTTCAAGGTGTTTTTGAACCTGATTTAGGATCAGCAATTAGACATAAAATAGGTATTTTTCCATTAATTTATTTTGCGCTGTATTATGACCATTTCAGAAAAGAACTTCAATAAAATCTTTCATGTTTTTTTATGTGTTATTGCTGTTGCAATGATTTTTAGAAAACCATGTTCATTGCTCATAATATTATTTGCAGTCTTTAATTTAATCTTTTACAGAAAATTAAAATATTCAAAAACGTCATTAATTTTAATGGCTTGTGTTGCCTCGCCATTATTATTAGAACTATTAATGTTTTGGAATAATGATTCTTTTTCAAAAGGATTAAAAGCACTTGAAAAAAGCACTTCGCTGTTGGTATTTCCGCTATTTATTATTGGAAATTTTCAACGTGTAAAATTTTTAAAACTTGTCAGGATTTATGTTTTCGCAACAACATTAATACTATTTTTTTTATTCATCAGATTTAATGTTTTATTTCCCGAATTAATGTCTAAATACCTCAATGGTATTCATTTATGGGAAATGGGTTATCAATTTTCAAATAGTTTTGGAATTCATGCTCCGGCATTAAATATGCATTTGGCTTTTGTTTCTGTTTCAGCCTTTTATTTTATGTTTAATAATTTTCGGGAGAAAGAAAATTTAAAAACTAAAATTTTCTGGATTATTGTATTTCTTTTTTCTTTTTTCTTTGTTCTTTTCGTCAATACCAGAATGGCTTTAGGGAATATTTTTATTGGCTATTTGATCATTTTATTTTTAGAAATAAAATCAAAATTCAATGTAAAAAAACTGTTTTTAATAACAACACCAATTTTAGTTGTACTGTTTGGAATTCTTTTTTTATTCATTCAAAAAGATCCCTATATGAAAGAAAAATATTCAACAGTAAGTTTTTCTTATATGGATAAAGTGGGAAAATTAGATGAAATTGATCATCCGGAAGTTAAAGTTTTTAATTCATTAGTTACCAGACTTTCGATTTGGAAATCGGCTTGGGAATTATCTGTTAAAAATCTGCCTTTTGGAGTTGGTGCTTCAGATGGAAAACCGGAATTGAATAAATATTATGCAGTAACAAATCAGAAGTTTTTGGCAAAATATGAATTTCCAACACACAATCAGTTTCTGGATTTTTTATTAAAATTTGGAATTTTGGGCCCGATTGTAGTTGTGTTATATATTTTTGCAATTGGATATTTAGGTTATGATTTAAAGAATGGTATTATCCTTTCCTTTTTTTTAATTTTCTTTACTTCAAATCTTGTAGATGATTTTTTATTGCGTTTTGATGGAATTGCTTTTAGCGGATTTTGGTTTTCCATTTTTGGAAGTTATTGGATGCAGCAGAAACTATTGGTTATAAATAGACAATAATTCTTTAAAGTTTTTGTCTTTATCAAATAATTCATCGCATCTCATATATGCATTTTCTCCAAAAATTACTCGCACAGCAGGATCTTTTAAAATTTCTAAATAATGTTCTAATTCGCTAATATCATTAAAAAGAAATCCTGTTTTGTTATGTAAAACAGTATCTTTATTCCCAATTATATTGGTTGCAATTACAGGTTTTTGTAATGTCATTGCTTCTAGAACAGCAATTGGCAAGCCTTCCCAAAGAGAGAGCTGCATGTAAATATCAATATTACTGAGTTCATTTAAAACTGTTGTTCGGTCTAAAATCCAACCTGTAATTTTAATATTTGGCGAAGCAAGAACAGGTCTTAATTCACCGTCGCCAATCCAGATAAAATTAAAATCGGGAAACTTTAAAGCTATTTGATTAAAAAGTTCAGGATTTTTTTGGCAAGTAATTCTTCCCATTACACCAATCGTTATTTTTTCATTTTCATGTGGTTGAAATTGCTTGTGAACAGCTTCGATATTAATGCCATTTCTAACCAATTTTGATTTACCAATCTGTTTTGCGATTTCAAATTCGGTATCTCCACAGGCAACGGTCGTTCCTCCAAATAGTTTTTGAAAGCTCTTCTCTATTAGCCAATAAATTTTCCTTACAGGTTTTGAAATATCTTTTCTTAAAAATGAATATCCATGCGGCGTATAATAAAGTTTCTTTTTTTTGAATAAGAAAAAATAGGCAATTCTTCCTAATACTCCTGCTTTAGAAGAATGAAGATGAATGACATCCGGATTTATTTTTTTAAGCTCTTTTGTAAGTTTGTAAACAGATTTTAAATCTTTAATTGGAGAAAACTCCCGAACCATATTAAGCTGGATCAAATTTACTCCATTAGAAAATTCAGATTTTATCTTATGTGGATTAATTTCTTTTCGATTGCCGCTGTAAATGATTGTAGTCTCAACTTCTTTAGCAATTTCTTTATCTCCAAAATAGGTTGATAAATCTCTAAAATAAGTATAAACGCCTCCGCCAAGAGCTTCAATAACATGTACAACTTTCAAAGTAGTGGATTTAATTTAAAGACAAAAATAGATAAATTAGCTTCAAATGTAAGTTGAAATCTTAAAACTTCTTTTATCATATGGTTTTATATCTAATTTGAAAGGCGAGATTATTTATTACATTTGTGCATCGTTTTTTGATATCATTATTTTGATCAAAAAATTACAATCTATAAAACTATCATGAAAAGAATACTTATAACCGGAGCAGCGGGATTTTTAGGATCACATTTATGTGACAGATTTATCAAAGAAGGATATTTTGTTATCGGTATGGATAATTTAATTACCGGAGATCTTAAAAATATCGAGCATTTATTCAAACTGGAAAACTTCGAATTTTACCATCATGATATTACTAAGTTTGTACACATTCCCGGTGATTTAGATTATATTTTGCATTTTGCATCGCCTGCAAGCCCGATCGATTATTTAAAAATTCCAATTCAGACTTTAAAAGTAGGATCTTTAGGAACACATAATTTATTAGGACTTGCAAGAGTTAAAAAAGCCCGGATTTTGATCGCCTCGACTTCAGAAGTTTATGGAGATCCTTTAGTTCATCCACAAACGGAAGAATATTACGGAAACGTAAATACAATTGGTCCCCGCGGAGTTTATGACGAAGCGAAGCGTTTCCAGGAATCGATCACAATGGCGTACCATACTTTTCACGGAGTAGAAACCAGAATCGTTCGTATTTTTAATACTTACGGTCCAAGAATGCGATTAAACGACGGACGTGTAATCCCGGCATTCATTGGTCAGGCACTTCGCGGCGAAGATTTAACGATTTTTGGAGACGGAATGCAGACACGTTCTTTTTGTTACGTAGACGATCAGGTAGAAGGGATTTACAGATTACTGCATTCTGATTATGTGTATCCGGTAAATATTGGAAATCCGGACGAAATCACGATTAAGGATTTTGCCGAAGAAATCATAAAACTTACAGGTACAAATCAAAAAGTAGTGTATCATCCACTGCCAATAAACGATCCGCTGCAGCGCCAGCCGGACACTACAAAAGCAAAAGAATTGTTAGGCTGGGAAGCAAAAGTAAGTCGTGCGGAAGGAATGAAAATAACTTACGATTATTTCAGGTCATTATCTCAGGAAGAACTTTCAAAAGAAGAACACAAAGACTTTTCGAGTTATATAAAATAATAGTTTTACAAAGCTCGGATTTTAAATTAAACCCGGGCTGTTTTAATTGAAATACCAAACAAATACCATCAATGAACGACTTAGTTTCTATTATAGTGCCAACATATAATACTGAAAAGTTCATTACTGAAACCATTCAATCTGTTCAAAATCAAAGTTATAAAAACTGGGAAATGATTTTGGCTGATGATGATTCGACAGATAAGACGGTTGCAATAGTTGAAGAATTTGCTCAGAACGACAACCGAATAAAGCTTTTTAAATTACCTAAAAATCGAGGAAATGGTTTTGCCAGAAATGCTGCTTTAGAAAAAGCCACAGGAAAATACATCGCTTATTTAGATGCTGATGATTTATGGTTTCCTGAAAAGCTGGAAAAGCAAATACAGTTTTTAAAAGCAAATAATCTCCATTTTACGTATAGTTTTTACGATTCGATTGATGAAGAAGGGAATAATTTAAACAGAAGAGTTGAATCTCCAAATCCATTAACGTATAGACAATTGTTTTTTTGCAATTATGTTGGTAATTTGACAGCCATTTACGATGCCGATTTTTTCGGAAAAATTATGCTGGAAACTTCACAAAAGCGTCAGGATTGGAGAATATGGCTTACGATTTTAAAGCAAATTAAAATTGCCAGACCAGTTCCTGAGCCTTTGGCTTTTTACAGAATCAGGAAAGATTCTGTTTCTTCTTCAAAATTTAAACTAATCAAACATAACTTTGGGGTTTATAGAGAATTTCACGAATATAATTTTGCATTTTCTGTTTTGCTGATGTTGAGGTTTTTGTTTACACAATTGATGATTAAGCCAAAATATATTAAGAAGAATTAAATTGATTCTTCAAGGCCACAATTTGTGACCTTGAAGAATATCGATGTATTTTCAAACATAGCCCAAGGTTGAAACCTTGGGCTATGTTTTTTTCAATTAAAACTTGAGGTCATAAATTGTGACATCAAGTTTTAAGGTCGCAATTTGTGACCTTAAAAAATTATTTTTGTACCCATAAAGCATTGCCAAATCACGATCTAGCATTACCTTTTGTCCGCGAATAAAATATATTTTGTCTGAAATTGTTTCCTCAGAGAGAAGAGAATAATCGCCCATAAGTTTTTAATTAGAAAAACAAATGTAAGTTTTTATTTATATTTATAAATACGATTTAAACTGTTTTAGTTTTCCGCGATTGGTTCTTTCTAAAACAAGTTTTCTTGTAAAAGTGAAGTTTAAATTTGGCTCAAGGTATAAATCAATTGCTTCTTTTATTTTTTGAATTTGGTTTAAAGACAGTTCATTTTCAGAAACATATTCAATTTCAAAAGCGTCTATTTTGGTTTGTTTGATGATAAATTCTTTTACGTTTCCATCATCTTCAATAATACTTTTGGTTACGTAATAAAACGTCAAACCCGGAGATTTTTTCCCGCTTGGGAGAATCGCAACATCATTGGTTCTTCCAATAAGTTTTTTTAGAATGGGTTTTTGAGGAGTGCTTTTTTCATCCAAAATTCCAATGTCGCCAATTTCATATCTTATAAATGGATTTGCTTTATTAAAGAGAGAAGTAATTACAATTTTACCTTCATTTCCGTAAGGTAAAACCCGATTGTTTTCATCTAAAATTTCGACAAAAAGTGTTTCAGCATTTACCTGCCATTCGCCTTCAGGATTTTCAAAAGCAATCAAATCGAGTTCAGATGCACCGTATTCGCTGATAATGGGAATTCCGAATTGCTTTTCCAATAGTTTTTTATCCGTTTCAAAAAGCATTTCAGAAGTAACAAAACAAGCTTTTAAGGCTGGGCAAATTTCTTTTAGAATAATGTTTTTCTGTTCTAAAAATTTCGCAAATAAAACAATCGAACTTGTGTAACCATTGATATAATCGAATTTTTTTGATTTGAATTTCATCAGAAATTTTTCTAAAACTTCATCAGATAAATCAAAAACCGGAAACCGAAAACGATGAGAAAGAAAGTCCTTGAAACGTTCTTTTTGATAGCCGGGAAAATTCATTGGGATTCCGTAAAAACGGGCTTGATACGAATAATTAAAATCAATTCCAAACCAGCCAAACCGCATAATATTAGAAGCCCAGGTCAAGGCGTGCGAATATTTATCTTTAGCAAAAACAAAAGGAGTGCCGCTTGATCCGGAAGTTTTGTTGAGGTAAATGTTATTTTTTGAATACCCTTTTGAAAGTCTTTCGTCGAGTGGTTTTTGCAGGTTTTGTTTGTTCAAAATTGGCAGATCTTCCCAATTTACGGCATTTGAACTTCCTGCTAATTCCATGTAAAAGAAGTTATTTTTTAAATGAAAATCAACAATTTCCTTTTTTTTCCTTTCAAGAAAAGCAGCGTATTCTTCTTCAGAAAAATGAACAATTTTATCCAATTCGGCTTTGGCTTTCTTTATCGGAAAACCATTTAATTGAAGGGAAAGATCAAAAAGACGAATCATTTTTAGGATAATTTTCGTCAAAAATAATATTTACCAATTACTAACAGCGAAGAATCAGCAAGTTTTTAAGATTTAATTATTTTTTACGTTCAAAAGCAATTATTTTTGCACCCACAACATAAATACAACTATACCATGACAATTTTATTATTGGGATCAGGAGGAAGAGAGCATGCTTTTGCGTGGAAAATGATTCAGAGCCCGCTTTGCGAAAAACTTTTTGTTGCACCAGGAAATGCAGGAACGGCTGCAATTGCTGAAAATATAGCAATCGCTCCAACCGATTTTGAAGCAATAAAAGCATTAGTACTTAAAGAAAATATAAGCTTAGTAGTCGTAGGACCGGAAGATCCATTGGTAAAAGGTATTTATGATTATTTTAAAAATGATGAAAGTTTAAAACATATTCCGGTAATTGGTCCGTCAAAATTGGGCGCACAATTAGAAGGAAGTAAAGAATTTGCAAAAGAATTCCTGATGAAACATAATATTCCGACTGCAGCTTATGACAGTTTTACTGCCGAAACAGTTGAAGAAGGATGTAAATTTTTAGAAACATTACAGCCTCCATTTGTTTTAAAAGCAGATGGTTTGGCAGCAGGAAAAGGTGTTTTGATTATTCAGTATCTTGAAGAAGCTAAGACAGAATTGCGAAACATGCTGGTTCATGCAAAATTTGGAACTGCAAGTTCAAAAGTGGTTATTGAAGAATTTTTGGACGGAATCGAATTAAGCTGTTTTGTTCTGACTGACGGAAAAAGCTATAAAATTCTTCCAACAGCAAAAGATTACAAACGAATTGGCGAAGGCGATACAGGTTTAAACACAGGCGGAATGGGAGCCGTTTCTCCGGTTCCTTATGTTGACACAGTTTTAATGGAAAAAATTGAAACGCGTATTGTAAAACCAACAATTGAAGGTTTTGAAAAAGACGGAATTGAATATAAAGGCTTCGTATTTATTGGTTTAATCAATGTTAACAATGAACCAATTGTAATTGAATACAACGTAAGAATGGGTGATCCTGAAACAGAAGTTGTGGTTCCAAGATTAAAATCTGATTTGGTTGAATTGTTTTTATCTGTTGCAGATCAGAAATTAGGAGATTTTAATTTAGAAATTGATCCAAGGAGTGCTACAACTGTAATGGTGGTTTCCGGCGGATATCCTGAAGATTTTGAAAAAGGAAAAGTAATTACAGGTTTAGAAAATATTACCGATTCGATAGTTTTTCATGCAGGGACAAAATTAGATAACGAAAATGTCGTTAGTAATGGAGGACGTGTTTTGACTGTGACATCATACGGAGATGATTTTCAGCAGGCCATAAAAAAATCTTACCAAAACATAGATAAACTAAATTTTGATAAGATGTATTTTAGAAAGGATATCGGCTTCGACTTACTTTAAGAAAGAGTGAGCCGTTGTATCTTGGTTTTCAGTTCCTGCAGCATCAAAAATACGTAATTGTTTAATCCAATATACGATTGCTGCAGAACAGATAATCATAAAAATCCAGTTGATAGTGTTTGCACCAAACCACGTAACTAATTCCAAACGGCGTAAAAAGTCAAGAGGAGCAAACAAAATGTTAACGAATAAGTATTGTATTCCTTCAAAAAAAGCTTTCATAATTTTATAAAATTATATGTTATTATTGTTTTAACGCGTTGAAGTAAAATTCAATTAGGGAATCTTTTTTCAACTTGTTGGTTTTCCTTTTTAAACAAGTATTATATTTACAGTCACAAAAGTATAAAATATCCTTATGATAACAAGTGTTTTTAAAAAATCTACGCCATTAAATTATTCGTTGGTTGTAATTTTGATACTGGTTTTCTTCTTTATGTTTCAAATTCGGGAAACATCTTGGATAAATTCTTATTTTACGATATTTCAAAAAGTAAGCTTACTGTGCTTTATTTTTGCTTCATTCTTTATGGTAAATTTTATTGTAAAGAAAAACGGGCTCAGTAAAGACAACGGTTACGCGATATTTTTCTATTTACTTTTTCTGTTATTTTTTCCAACGATATTAAATAATTCCAATGTCGTTTATGCTAACTTTTTTATTTTGCTGGCACTTCGAAGACTGATTTCACTGCAATCTTTAAAATCATCCAAAGAAAAAATATTCGATGCATCGTTTTGGATTTTTGTGGCTTCTTTATTTCAATTTTGGAGTATTCTGTTTATCATCTTAGTTTTTATTTCGATAATTTTTCACGTTTCAAGAGATTATAGAAACTGGGTTTTGCCATTTATAGCTTTTTTTGCAGTGGCCATTATCTTCTATATGATTTCTTTAATGTTTCATATTGATGCTGTGAGATTTTTTGAGGAACGCGCCTTAATTGATTTTCGAATAGATTATTTTAAAAACAATTATGAAAATGGCGCACTTTCAATATATGCAGCCGTTGTTGTTTTCTTTGTTTTTTCAATGTTAACAACGCTGTCAAACAGACCGCAGATTGTGCATACTTCTTATAAAAAAGTGGTGGCCTGTTTTTTTATTGCTGTTTTTGTATACCTTATTTCACCGGATAAAAGCAATGATTTACTCTTATTCAGTATCGCGCCATTGGCAATTATGGCAGCAAGCCACGTAGAGTATATGCAGCAAAAACTGAATAACGAAATTGTATTTTATATACTGGTTTTGTGCAGTTTATTTACTTTTTTCTCGCAGTTATAATTTACTTCCGTAAGCAAGATCGCCGGCATCACCAAGACCTGGAACAATGTAGTTTTTCTCATTTAGTTTTTCGTCTAAAGAAGCCACCCATAAATGACAATTTTCCGGAAGATTTTTCTCCAGATGCGCAATTCCTTCAGGAGCAGCAATAACTACTACAATATGAAATTCTGACGGAGCAGCATTTTCTATCAGTTTTTTATGAACCGCCACAATAGATTGTCCCGTTGCCAGCATTGGGTCAAGAAGTAAAACCGTTTTGTTATTTAAGTTTGAAATCGCCTGATATTCAACTAAAATCTCAAACTCATCATCATTATTAGGATGATGCCTGCATGCCGAAACAAAGCTGTTTTCTGCATGGTCAAAATAATTTAAAAACCCGTTATGAAGTGGCAATCCCGCTCTTAAAATGGGACACAAAACGAGATCTGTTTCAATTTCAGTTGTTTTTTTGATGCCAAGCGGCGTTTGAATTTCAACATTTTTATAGGGCAGAGTTTTACTTAATTCATATGCCATAATCTCTCCAATGCGCTCAATATTTCTTCTAAACCGCATGCTGTCGTTTTGCACATTTACATTTCTGATTTGTCCAAGAAAATGATTTAAAACGCTGTTGTTTTCAGATATATAATGAATTTTCATGATGAAATTTTGATTTATTAACGGATAAAAATTAGAAAACGAAAAATAATTTCTTTTCTTCGCAGCATAAAAGTATAAAAAGTATCTTTGTATCTATAAAAAAATAAAGACATGTTTTCAAAATTAGCATATTCGGTTTTCGAGCAAAGCATCAAAGATTATCATCAATTTGATAATGTTGACCAGCCAATAAACAATCCATACCCAAAAGATAAATTTGAACATTTATTATATCTTAAAAACTGGATTGATACGGTTCAATGGCATTTTGAAGATATTATCCGTGACCCGCAGATTGATCCGGTTGCTGCTTTAACTTTAAAAAGAAGAATCGACGCTTCAAATCAGGAGCGTACGGATATGGTAGAATATATCGACAGCTACTTTTTACAAAAATACAGCAATGTACAAGCAAAAGAAGGAGCAAAAATCAATTCTGAAAGTCCGGCTTGGGCATTTGACAGATTGTCTATTTTAGCTTTAAAAATTTATCATATGCAGGAAGAAGCGAATCGTGCAGAAGCTTCACAAGAACACAGAGATAAATGTCAGGAAAAACTAAATATTCTTTTAGAGCAAAGATCAGATTTGTCTACAGCAATCGAAGAATTATTGACAGATATCGAAAACGGAGATAAATTCATGAAAGTGTACAAACAAATGAAAATGTACAATGATGATGATTTGAACCCGGTTTTGTATCAAAATAAAAAATAATTTGGCAGAGTTGTCTAACAGCCAGATTAAACATATAGCCGTCATGAGACTATCTGCAATGGGAGATGTCGCCATGACGGTTCCTGTTTTACGCGCTTTTGTAAAACAATATCCAACAGTAAAACTGACCGTTATTTCGCGTCCTTTTTTCAAACCTTTCTTTGACGGAATTCCAAATCTTGATTTTTTTGCTTTTGATGAAAAAGAAAGACATAAAGGTTTCTTTGGGCTTTTGCGTTTATTTAAAGACGTAAAAAATCTCAAAATCGATGCTTTTGCAGATCTTCATAATGTTTTACGATCTAAAGTTGTGAGTTTGCTTTTCGCTTTAAGCGGAAAAAAAAGAGCTGTTGTTGACAAAGGAAGAGAAGGAAAAAAAGAATTAACAAGAGCTGAAAATAAGATTTTTAAACAATTGCCATCCATGTTCGAAAGACATGCAAAAGTGTTTGAAGAACTTGGTTTTCCTTTAGATTTATCGAATCCTCTTTTTCCTGAAAAAGCTAAATTAAGCACAGAAATTTTAGAAATTATCGGAAACGAAAATTCAAAATTAATTGGAATCGCCCCTTTTGCACAATACAATTCTAAAGTTTATCCGTTAGATTTAATGAAAGATGTTATTGCAAAATTAGCAGAGAATCCATCAAATAAAATTTTGCTTTTTGGCGGAGGAAAAAAAGAAATCGAAATTCTGGATTCAATTTCAGAGCCTTATGAAAATGTAATCAATATGGCAGGAAAAATTAAATTTCAGCAGGAATTACAACTCATAAGCAATCTCGATGTAATGCTTTCTATGGATTCCGGAAATGCTCATATTGCTGCAATGTTTGGCGTAAAAGTGGTAACGCTTTGGGGCGCTACACATCCTTATGCCGGATTTTTACCTTTCAACCAAAGCTTAGAAAACGCATTGACTTCAGACCGAAATCAATATCCAAAACTGCCAACATCTGTTTATGGAAATAAAATAGTTGAAGGTTATGCAGATGCCATGAGAACCATTTCACCTGAGAAAATAGTTAATAGTATTCAGTCACAATTATAGTGTAAATTCCAATAAAAAACTTCCAAATCCCAACTTTGACAATAGGATTTGGAAGTTTTTATTATTAGAATTTCTTATAAATCCAGAATAAAATATCCCAAGGCTTTTTTCTTGTTTTTATCTACTATAACTTTTACGAAGTGATTTTCTTTTTCGGTAGCGAGTAAAATGTGTTCACGATCTTCAGTTGAATTTCTATAAACTTTATGCACCAATTCAGATTCTTTAATTTTTTTCGATAAGACTTTAGCAGCCTTTAATTCACTTACATACGGCCAAATATTAAAAAAGCTGTCATTAGTGATTGATATCTCTTTCATTCCCTCACTCATTAAAGAATTATACTTTTCTTCTGAAAGTAATTTTGGAGCTTTTCTGTTTCTTCTTTTTTTAATGATGAAGTAAATACAAAAACAAGAAGTAATTACAAATAGTAATATAAAAGTTAGACGGAGGTAGTGATGCATTGCCATAATATATAAGTTTTAAAAACGTGTTGACAATCAAATTGGCTGCAAAATCGATCTGGTAAATAAAATATCTGTCAGTTCTAAGCACACTACTAATATACTAAATTTTCAGCTTGTTTTTTAAACATTTCCAAATATTCAAGTTCTTTTTCGAGCATTGTTCAAAAATGATTCTAAATCAAAAAAAATTCCAAATCCCAATAGTAAAATTGAGATTTGGAATTTGAAAAATTTTGGGATTTTAATAATTATACGTCGTCGTAATCTATATAAATCGTTTCTGAAGTTGGATGAGCCTGACAAGTTAAAATTAAACCTTCGGCAATTTCACCATCTGTTAAAATAGAATTTTTTGTCATTTCAGCAGAACCGGCTGTAACACGTCCTAAGCAGCTGCTGCAAATTCCGCCCTGACAAGAATACGGAGCATCGACACCATGTTTTAAAGCTGCATCAAGAATCGTTTGTTTTTTAGACATTTCAAATGTAACCTCTTCATCATCAACTAAAACCGTGATTTTAGTATGTCCTTCCTGAGAGCCCTGAATTACTTTTTCGTCAGAAGAAGAAGTAAAAAGTTCAAATTTAATAGCAGATTCTTTTACGTTTTTTTCTTTCAAAACATTAGAAACCGTATTGATCATTTCTTCAGGACCACATAAATAGAATTTATCAAATTCAAGTTCTTTATGTTTGTTATTCAATACAAAATTTACTGTCGATTTTTCGATTCTTCCAAATAATTCATTTTCAACTTTCGCCTGACTGTAAATATAATGCACGAAAAAACGACCTACATATTGCAATTGTAAGTCATGTAATTCCTGTTGAAAAATTGTCTGTTCCGGAGTTCTGTTTCCGTAAACCAATACAAATGAACTTTTTGGCTCATTTTTTAAAACTGATTTTATGATAGAAAGTACAGGCGTAATTCCGCTTCCTGCAACAAAAGCTGCGTAATTTTTTTGTCTTTCGGCATCAGGTTCAAAAGTAAATTTTCCTTCTGGCTGACCTACTTCAAGAACATCTCCAGCTTTTAATTTGGTGTTGGCAAATTCAGAAAACAAACCATTTTTTACTGCTTTAACAGCAATTCTCAACTCACCGCTGTCTGGTGCAGAACAAATAGAATAGGCACGACGAATTTCTTGATTATCAAGTGTTAGTTTTAAATTTATGTATTGTCCGGCTATAAATTTATAGTCTTGTTTAAGTTCTTCTGGAACATTAAAAAGTATCGAAACAGCATCGGCAGTTTCGCGTTTTACCTCTTTAATTATAAGTTTTAAGAATGAAGGCATGATTTATTTTTTTTGCAAAAGTAGCAAACCATAAGTAATTGACACTTACTAAAATATTTTTTTTAACTTTTTTTGTAACGTTTTCCTACATTTGATCTCTTACTACAAAAATCAAAAACATTTAACCATGATTAAAAAGTTTATTTATCTGGAATGGAAAGCCTTTTTAAGATCGGCGTCATTTGGTAAAAACCTGGCAATGAAAATTATAATAGGTTTTTTAATGGTGTATTTTTCATTGCTTTTTATTGCAATGGGCGTTGGGGCATTTTATCTTCTTAAAGAAATGCATCTCGAACCATTTTCAACAGTTAACAGATTTTTAATTTATTATTTTCTTTTTGATTTAATAATCAGACTCTTATTACAATCTATTCCGGTTTTGAATATCAAGCCTTTATTGGTTTTACCTTTTAAAAAACCTGTTATCGTTCATTTTTCATTAGGAAAAACTGTTTTATCATTTTTTAACTGGGTTCATGCCTTATTTTTTATTCCGTTTTCTGTTGTTTTAGCGATAGAGGGATATGATATTACGGGAATTATTTTCTGGAATTTAGGAATGTTGTCTTTTATATATATCAATAATTTTTTGAATATTATTTTAACTAATATCGACAAATTATTTGTTGTTTTTATTGGATTAATTCTTCTGTTAGGAGGTGCGCAATATTATAAATTATTTGATGTTACAATTTTTACGACTCCATTTTTTCAGGGACTTTTTAATTTAAAAGGATTATTTTTAATTCCCGTTCTGGTGTTAATCGGGCTGTATGTTTTTACCTTTAAATATTTAAAAAACAATCTTTATCTCGACGCCGGACTTTCTGTAAAACAAGATATTGCAGAAACTGAAAATCTTTCCTGGCTCAATCAATTTGGAACATTGGGAACTTTCCTCAAAAATGATATTAAACTCATTAAAAGAAATAAAAGATCGAAAACGACTATTTTTATGAGTGTTCTCTTTTTATTTTACGGTTTTCTGTTTTTTGAAAATTCTCATCAGCCAGTCGTAATGCACATTTTTGCAGGAATATTTGTTTCGGGCGGATTTCTATTTGTTTTCGGACAATTTGTACCAAGCTGGGACAGTTCTTATTACCAATTAATGATGACGCAGAATATTCCGTATCGAGGTTATATCACATCAAAATGGTGGCTGATTGTTATTGCGACTTTCTTATCGACAATTCTTGCTTCTTTTTATTTGTTTTTTGGATGGGAAATTTACCTGACAATTGTTGTTGGAGCCATTTATAATATTGGGGTTAACTCTCATTTGGTTCTTTTGGGCGGGGCTTTTACTAAAACACCAATTGATTTAAGTAATGCTGCGGGCGCTTTTGGAGATAAAAAAGCATTTAATGTAAGTGCTATTTTATTATCTCTTCCAAAAATTTTGCTGCCTTTGGGCCTTTATGCCATTGGTCTTTATTTGAATAACAAAACTCTCGGTTTAGTATTAGTTGCCGGCGCCGGCGTTTTAGGATTTATTTTTAGGGATAAAGTTTTTTCTCTAATTGAAAAAAGATATAAAATTGAAAAGTACAGTACGATAAGTGCTTATAAACAAAAGAATTAATTAATGAGTGAATCTGATAATTAGAAAATTCATTAATCCTAAAATTAACAATCCAAAATCTAAAATTAAATGATACAAGTAAACCAGCTTTCAAAAAAATACAACGAAAAAACAGTTTTAAATATCAGTAATCTCGAAATTCCAAAAGGACAGAGTTTCGGTTTAGTTGGAAATAACGGAGCAGGAAAAACAACCTTTTTCAGTTTGCTTTTAGACCTTGTTCAGCCTTCTAGCGGATTTATAAAAAACAATGGCATTCAGGTAAATACAAGTGAAAACTGGAAATCTTTTACCGGATCTTTTTTAGATGAAAGTTTCCTGATAGGCTATCTAACTCCAGAAGAATATTTTTATTTTATCGGCGATTTACGCCATCAGAATAAAGCAGATATAGATGCGTTACTGGCAAAACATGAAGAATTTTTTAATGGCGAAATCTTAAATAACAAAAAATATCTTCGTGATTTATCAAAAGGAAATCAAAAAAAAGTGGGCATTATTGCAACGCTTATTGGAAATCCTGAGGTTATAATTTTAGACGAACCTTTTGCAAATTTGGATCCAACTACGGTTAGCCGTTTAAAGAAAATTATTAAAGAATTGGCAGATAATCCAAATGTAACAATTTTGGTTTCCAGTCATGATCTGCAGCACACGGTTGAGGTTTGCGACAGAATTGTTGCACTCAATAAAGGAGAAATTGTAAAAGATATTCAAACCTCAGAAGAAACCTTACAGGAACTGGAATCTTTTTTTGCGGTATAAGTTATCTAATATTCAAAAAGAAGCGTATTTTTACCAGTCATTATACTAAAAATGCTTTTTAGAAGTTAATGCTTTAAAATCAGTTCTATTGAAAAAGAATACTCTTAAATATAGTTTTTTTCTCACGCTTTTTTTCTTTTTGATAGCTTGTTCTACCAAGAATAATACTTTTGTGAACAGAAATTCTCATGCATTAAGCACAAAATATAACATTTTGTATAATGGAGGAGTTGGTTTGGAAAAAGGATTACTTTCAATTCAGGCCAATAACCAGGATAATTTCTGGAAACTTCTTCCGATTGAAAAAATGCAGTTTGATGAAAATTTCTCAGAAGGGGAAAAAGCCAAAAATGCTGATTTCGAAAAAGCAGAAACAAAAGCGACAAAGGCGATTCAGAAACACTCCATGAATATTGGTGGAAGAGAAAGAAACTACCAAATCGATGAAGCATATTTAATGCTTGGAAAAGCGAGATATTATGATCAGCGTTTTATTCCGGCATTAGAAGCCTTCAATTATATTCTTTATAAATACCCAAACAGCAGTAATATTTACACAGCAAAAATCTGGCGCGAAAAAACCAATATGCGTTTAGGAAATGATGCAATTGTAATTAAGAATATTAATCTTTTATTAAAAAAAACCGATTTAAATAAGCAAACATTTTCTGATGCCAATGCCTTATTGGCCGAAGCTTTCCTGAATTTAGAAGAAAGGGACAGCGCCGTTGCCAAACTAAGGATTGCTGAGGAATATTCGAGAATAAACGAAGATCGCGCCCGATATAAATTTATACTCGGACAAATGTATCAGGAAGCCGGCAAAAAAGACAGCGCTGCATATTATTATGATGGTGTAATCGATATGAACCGTAAAGCCGACAGAAAATACATGATGCATGCTTATGCAAAAAAAGCTCAAATGTATGATTATGAAAATGGTAATGACACCATTTTTTTAAAGACCTATAATAAGTTAGTTGCAGATCGTGAAAACCGTCCTTATTATGATGTGCTTTTTTATGAAATGGGAGTTTTCTATGATAAAAAGAAGGACAAGGAAAACGCAATGAAATTCTACAATAAGTCTTTGGGCAGAAAATCTAAAGATCCTTATTTAATGGCTTCGGCATATCGAAATATTGGAAATATGTATTTTAAAAATACAGATTATACAATGGCTGCCAAATATTATGACAGTACATTGACCAAGTTAGATCCAAAAACAAGAGAATATACTTTTATTGAAAAAAACAGAAAAAATCTCGACAACGTTATTAAATACGAAGCAATTGCAAAACGCAATGACAGTATTATTAAAGTATACGGATTACCGGATTCTGAAAGAAAAATTTATTTTGAAAGTTATATAGCAGAACTTAAAAAGAAAGACGAAGCGAAACGAATTCAGGAAGAAAAGGAAAAAGAGAAAATGGCCAATATTGACCGAAACACAAATGCTTCGAACGCGCCGGCAGCAATAAATCCAAACTCATTAGGAAAGCCTGCAGGACTTGATGACGGAATCCGGCCTCCATCTGGAAATGACGCAGCGAGTACATTCTATTTTTATAACCCAACGACGGTTGCTTATGGAAAACTGCAGTTTAAAAAAATGTGGGGTAACAGAACTCTTGGCGGAAACTGGAGATTATCTGCAATAAAATCTGTAAACGATGCCGCAATGCTCAATGATAGTCTAAATCAGGTAGACGCAAATAAAGTAACAGATACAGTTGTTGTTGAAAAATATACAACGGCTTTTTATGAAAAACAGCTTCCAAAAACAAAACAAGCAATTGATAGTATTGGTACAGAACGCAATTTTGCGTATTATCAGCTAGGTCTTATATATAAGGAAAAATTTAAAGAATATACTTTAGCAAGCGACAAGCTGGAGCAGTTATTAAAAAATAACCCAGAAGAAAAACTGGTATTGCCAGCGATGTACAATTTGTATAAAATATACCAAATAACAAATCCGGAAAAAGCAGCCAGAATAAAATCGGATATAACGGTGAATTATCCAACTTCAAGATATGCCCAGATTTTAAACAATGCAAATTCAGAAGATATAGCATCGCCGGAAAAAGAATATCAAAAATGGTATAAACTTTATCAGGAAGAAAAATTTGATGTTGTTCTGGATAATATTGACAATTTAATCAATCAATATTCCGGAGATGATATCGTTTCGAAATATGAATTATTAAAAGCAAATACTTTAGGAAAAGTAAACGGATTAGAAGCCTATAAAAAAGGATTAGAAAATGTAGCGGATAATTACCCTAACAGTGACGAAGGTAAAAATGCCAGAGAGATTCTTGAAAAACAAGTTCCGGCTTTAGAAAGATTAAATTTTACAACAGCAGACAATAAAAACTGGAAAATTTTATATTTAGTTCCAAATAACGATTCTAAAACGCTTAAACAAATTGAAGAAGCTATTAGAGTATTTTTGTTAGTCGAAAATTTTGAAAGATTAACAACATCCTTTGATAAATACAATAGAACAGAAAGTTTTGTGGCTATTCATGGTTTAAAATCGGAAGCATATGCCAGAGATGTTGCCGGAGTTTTAAAAGATGACAAAAAATATAAAATTGCACATCCTTCAATAATTATGTCAACTGATAATTACAAAGTGGTTCAAATTAAAAAGAATCTCGACGCCTACCTCGCCCCAAAAAACCCATAATATAATGTTTGACAAAGTAAAAAAAAACGGAACAGAACTTTTAGGAAAAACAAACCGAATTGTTGAAGGAACTTCTATTGTAGGAGACATTGTCTCAAAAGCTGATTTTAGACTTGATGGAGAATTGATTGGAAATTTTACATCGCAGGGAAAATTGGTCATTGGAGCAACAGGCGTTGTAAAAGGAGAAATCATTTGTAACCACGCTGATATTGAAGGAGAATTTCATGGAAAAATTAAAGTACTTGAAGTTCTTAATATTAAAGCAGCTGCAAAAATTCACGGCGAAGTTGCTGTTGGAAAACTTTCTATAGAACCAGGCGCAGATTTTACAGCAACATGTACAATGCTTGCACATTCGAATCAGGTAATAATGTTAGAAGATGGAAAAGGAACCGAATAAGAACCAAAGAAATAAATGGATAGCACTCATTAATATTCCCATACAAATGGGTGTTATTATTTTTCTGTTTTCTTATTTAGGAAGCTGGCTTGACGAAAATCACCCGAGTGATAAAGTGTACTATAACAAGATACTGGTTATGGTTGGTGTTGCACTGGCTTTATATAATGTGATCCGGCAGGTAAACGAAATCAATAAAAAGTAATTTAAGTTTAAAAACGACTAGAAATAAATATTGCATCTTTGCAAAAAGATTATTTAAGATGTTTTTAAAAAATTACAAACTCCTTCTTTATTTATTTACCCTTGCCATTGCTTCCTTTGTTTTGCATAAAGGAGCATTTTTACTTTTGAATATTAACGATGAAAATTTTCACTACAGCTTAGAATTACTGTATTTGATTTTTCTGTTTTTTTCTACCTTAATATTAATAGTTATATTAAAGTTTAAAAAAGACAAATTCGACAGTATCGGAATGTTTTTTATGGGCGGTACTTTTCTCAAAATGTTTTTCCTTTATGCATTTTTGAAGCCGATTTTATCAGATAAGATTCATAACGTCTCTGTTGAAAAAATCAATTTTTTTATAACATTTATTTTGTTTTTGTTATTTGAGACGATTTTAACTGCCCGATTACTAAATGAAAAGCGTTAAAATTGCGATATTGTAAAACAAGGTTCAAAAATAATTTTTCATATCCTTTTGAATATTAATAAAAAATGTACCTTTGCACCAAATTTTAGAAACTTAAAAAAATAAGATTTTCCACGATATGGTGATTTCAAACAAACCACTCAGATTTATTCTTGCAGCTTTAGTAGCTTGTCTTCCACTAATGAGCTTTTCAAATACAGAAAAGGACTCAGCGCATGTTCAAACTGAAGCAGTCCATGAAGGTGCTGCAGAAGGGCAGCATGCTGAGCCGACAGATGTTAAATCTAAGATTAAAGCATTTATTGGTCACCACGTTTTAGATTCTCATGATTTTACTTTATTTCAGGATGATGAAACGGGTAAACATTATGGTTTTCCATTACCAGTAATTCTTTGGGATAATGGACTTCATATTTTTTCTTCTTCAAAATTTCACCACGGTCACGAAGCAGCAGAATCAAATGGAAATTTTTACGCTATCAATCATCACGATGGTAAAATTTACAGAACAGATGCTTCTGGAAAAATCACAGAAGATGAAGCTACAGGTCATCCAACAAATGTTCGTCCGTTAGACTTTTCAATTACAAAAACGGTACTTTCTATTATGGCTGCCGCTTTATTAATGTTTTGGTTATTTACAAGCCTGGCAAAATCATATGCTAAAAACGGAGGGATTTCTTCTGGAGTTGGAAGATTTTTTGAACCATTAGTTCTTTTTATCCGTGATGATGTTGCTATTCCAAACATTGGAGAAAAGCATTATAAAAAATACATGAGCTATTTGTTAACTATCTTTTTCTTTGTACTGTTTTTAAATATCTTTGGTTTAACACCACTTGGTATTAATGCAACAGGAAACTTCACAGTTACATTTTCTTTAGCAATTATTACTTTCTTAATAACAAATATTTCAGCAAACAAAAATTACTGGGGTCACATTTTCTGGATGCCGGGAGTTCCAAAACCAATGAGAATTATTTTGGCGCCAATTGAGTTATTAGGAGTTTTTATTAAACCTTTCTCATTAATGATTCGTTTGTACGCAAATATTTTTGCAGGTCATATCGTATTAATGAGTATCATCGGATTAATGTTTATCTTTAAAAGCTGGATTGGAAGTTCATTATCTTTCGGATTATCATTTGTACTTTCTATACTAGAGATTTTAGTAGCATTTTTACAAGCCTATATTTTTACAATGCTGTCTGCACTTTATTTTGGTTCGGCAGTAGAAGAGCACCACCACGAAGAGGAAGGGCATCATTAATATTAGATTTCAGAATGTAGTTTTCAGATAATCAATCTAAAACCTAAATTCTAAAATCGACAATCAAATTTGAATGTTTAATTTTTAATATATATTTATATGAACGGTTTAAATTTCATAGGAGCAGGATTAATCGTAATCGGAGCAGCATTAGGAATTGGTAGAATCGGTGGTTCAGCAATGGACGCTATCGCTCGTCAGCCAGAAGCTTCAGGAAAAATCCAAACAGCTATGCTTATCGCAGCTGCACTTATTGAAGGTATTGGTTTCGCAGCGTTATTCGCAGCTTAATTAAAACACAAAAAACAATAGTTACAACGGTTGGTTGTAACTATTGTTTAAATTAAAACATTGAAATTGCTTTACGGCAGTTGAGTTAGACAAAAAATAAAATTTATAATCATATATAATGGATAAGTTAATAAATCAGTTTGAGTTCGGTTTGTTCTTTTGGCAAGTATTAATATTTGTTGGATTAATATTTTTGTTGAAAAAATTTGCCTGGAAACCTATTCT
This sequence comes from Flavobacterium sp. Root901, assembly GCF_001429765.1. Classification (GTDB taxonomy): domain Bacteria; phylum Bacteroidota; class Bacteroidia; order Flavobacteriales; family Flavobacteriaceae; genus Flavobacterium. Next base: position 686,485 of record NZ_LMJB01000005.1, on the reverse strand, counting down.
TGACGCAGTAAATACAAGAGAGCAAGGTATTAAAGATGCATTACTTTCTGCTGAAAATGCAAGACAGGAAATGGAAAATCTTCAGGCAGATAATCAAAGAATTTTAAACGAAGCTCGTGCAGAACGTGATGCTATGCTAAAAGAAGCTCGCGAAATGAAAGAGAAAATGATTGCTGATTCTAAAAACGAAGCACAGGCTCAAGGTCAAAAAATGATCGAACAGGCTAAAGCTGCAATCGAAAGCGAAAAGAATGCTGCTATGGCTGAATTGAAATCTCAGGTTTCAACTCTTTCATTGAGTATTGCTGAAAAATTATTGAAAGAAGAATTATCTAACAAAGAATCTCAAACTAAATTAGTAGAGAAAATGTTAGGTGACGTAAAGTTAAACTAAAATTATGGCAAGTACAAGAGCAGCAATTCGTTATGCAAAAGCAATTCTAGACTTAGCAAACTCTAAAGGTGTTGCCGAAGCTGTCAATAACGATATGAAATCAATTGCTTCTGCAATTGAAACCAATGAAGAATTGAGTACATTTATCGAAAACCCAACAACAACGGTAGAGATAAAACAAAGTGCTCTTTTAGAAGTTTTCAGTAGTGTAAATGATGTAACAAAAGGTTTATTTCGTTTATTATTTGAAAATAAAAGATTTGAAATTTTAGCAGCAATTGCATCAGAATATACTAAAGTATACGATGAAAGCAATGGAGTTGAAACAGCAAAAGTTACAACTGCAGTTCCTATGGATGCAGCTTTGGAAGCTAAAGTTTTAGCTAAAATCGCAACTCTGTCAGATAAAAAAATTACAATTGAAAATGTTGTAGATCCTTCCATTATTGGCGGATTTATTTTAAGAATAGGTGACAAGCAATATAATGCTTCTGTTGCAAACAGATTACAAGTATTAAAAAGAGAGTTAAGTAATTAGTTTTTATAACACAAAAAAGTGTCTAAATTATAAATTAAGATGGCGGAAATCAAACCTGCTGAAATTTCAGCAATATTAAGAAAGCAAGTAGAAGGTTTTGAATCTGGTGCTACGCTAGAGGAAGTAGGAACAGTACTTCAAGTTGGAGACGGTATTGCTCGTGTTTACGGGCTGTCTAATGTACAATATGGTGAGTTAGTAGAATTTGATAACGGTATGGAAGGTATCGTATTGAATCTTGAAGAAGATAATGTTGGGGTTGTGCTTTTAGGACCATCTACTGGACTTAAAGAAGGATCTACTGCAAAAAGAACTCAACGTATTGCTTCTCTTAAAGTAGGTGAGCAAATGGTAGGACGTGTAGTTAACACACTTGGTTTTCCAATTGATGGAAAAGGGCCAATTGGTGGAGAACTATATGAAATGCCTTTAGAAAGAAAAGCGCCTGGTGTTGTATTTCGTCAGCCAGTAACTGAACCATTACAAACAGGAGTAAAAGCAGTTGATGCTATGATCCCTGTAGGTCGTGGACAACGTGAGCTTGTAATTGGTGACCGTCAAACAGGTAAATCAACTGTTTGTATCGATACAATCTTAAATCAAAAAGAATTTTACGATGCAGGAAAACCTGTATTCTGTATATATGTTGCAATTGGACAAAAAGCTTCAACTGTAGCAGGAATCGCAAAAATGTTAGAAGAAAAAGGAGCAATGGCTTATACAGTTATCGTTGCTGCTAATGCTTCTGATCCAGCTCCAATGCAAGTTTATGCTCCTTTCGCAGGTGCTGCAATTGGAGAATATTTCAGAGATTCTGGTCGTCCGGCACTTATCGTTTATGATGATTTATCTAAACAAGCTGTTGCTTACCGTGAGGTTTCTCTTTTATTAAGAAGACCACCGGGACGTGAGGCATATCCTGGAGACGTTTTCTACTTACACTCTCGTTTATTAGAGCGTGCTTGTAAAGTAATTGCTGATGACGGAATTGCTAAAAACATGAACGACTTACCAGAGTCTATCAAACCTATCGTAAAAGGTGGAGGTTCATTAACTGCTTTACCAATTATCGAAACTCAGGCTGGTGACGTTTCTGCCTATATCCCAACAAACGTAATCTCTATTACAGATGGTCAGATTTTCCTTGATGGAGATTTGTTCAACTCAGGAGTTCGTCCTGCGATTAACGTAGGTATTTCTGTATCTCGTGTTGGAGGTAATGCTCAGATTAAATCAATGAAAAAAGTTTCAGGAACTTTAAAATTAGATCAGGCTCAATTCCGTGAATTAGAAGCTTTCGCTAAATTTGGTTCTGACTTAGATTCTGTTACCTTAAACGTAATTGAAAAAGGAAAAAGAAACGTTGAAATCTTGAAACAAGGTCTAAATGATCCTTATACAGTTGAAAACCAAGTTGCAATTATCTACGCTGGTTCTAAAAACTTATTAAGAAACGTTCCTGTAGAAAAAGTAAAAGAATTTGAAGCTGATTTCTTAGCTTACTTAAACACTAAGCATAAAGATACGCTTAACGCGTTGAAAGCTGGTAAATTAGACGACTCTATTACTGACGTTATCGAAAAAGCAGCAAAAGAAATTTCAGCAAAATATAACTAATAAGATAATTGTTAAATTAGATAATTAGAAAATGTTTAATCATTATTCTAATTATCTAATTTTCAAATTGTCACATTTTCTAATTAATAGATGGCAAATTTAAAGGAAATCCGTAATAGAATTACTTCCGTTTCATCGACGATGCAGATTACATCGGCTATGAAAATGGTTTCTGCAGCAAAGCTTAAGAAAGCACAAGATGCAATCACTGCGATGCGCCCTTATGCCGAGAAATTAACGGAGTTATTGCAAAATTTATCTGCTACACTTGAAGGTGAAGTAGGAGGAGATTACACAACTCAACGTGAAGTAAAAAAAGTGTTGCTTGTTGCTATAACTTCAAACAGAGGTTTATGTGGTGCATTCAATTCAAATGTTATTAAAGAAGTTAAGAATCGTACAGATTTTTATGCAGGGAAACAAGTTGATGTTTTTGCTATTGGTAAAAAAGGAAATGATGTTTTGACTAAAACACATAAAGTTCACGGTCACCATAATGCAATTTTTGATCATTTAACTTTTGAAAATGTTGCCGGAATTGCAGATAATTTGACTGAAAGATTTTTAGCCGGAGAATATGACAGAATTGAATTAATTTACAATCAGTTTAAAAACGCTGCTACGCAAATTGTTCAAACAGAGCAATTTCTGCCATTAGCGCCAATTAAATCTGATGTGTCAGTTTCTGCAGGAGATTATATTTTCGAACCTTCAAAAGAAGAAATTGTTTTGACTTTAATTCCAAAGTCTTTAAAAACACAATTATACAAAGGTATTAGAGATTCTTTTGCTTCAGAACACGGAGCACGTATGACAGCAATGCACAAAGCAACTGATAACGCTACAGAATTGAGAAACCAATTAAAATTAACTTACAACAAAGCTCGTCAGGCAGCTATTACAAACGAAATTTTAGAGATCGTTGGTGGTGCTGAAGCTTTAAATGGATAGTCAATTTTAATGATATAAAAAAAAATAGCCGACAAATATTTGTCGGCTATTTTTTTTTGGAAGTTTTCTTTTTTAAGAATGTCTATAAACAAGAAAATTTATAAAATGGTGATTCTCAATTTACCCAAAAACTGAGAATCCATACCATTTTATAAAATTATTGACACAGATTTTATCACTCTGTAGCTTTGTCTTTTATGGGAACAAACTAGCTTTATCAATCCCAATGCTCTGTTTTTTTAAGGGTTACATTTCAGCAGAATCAATCCCTGTGCTTTGTCTTTTATGGGAACAAACTAGCTTTATTAGTCCCAATGCTCTGTTTTTATTAGGGTTACAATACAGCAGAATCAATCCCTTGTGCTTTGTCTTTTATGGGAACAAACAAGCTTTATCAGTCCCAGTGCTTCCTTTTTTATAAGGGTTGTATTTAGCTTTCTCAATCCCTGTGAAACAAATTTAGGAAAACACTGAAGAAAAATAGTTACATAATTTTCTGCCTTAATTTATATATTTCACATGTGACTATCTGTTAATTATATAACTTCTACAAAAAGATTACGTATTTTTGAGTTCTATTTCAATCAAAATGGCTTTACAGGTACGAGAATTAACAACAATAGAAGAAATGCTGATGCAGATTGATACCATCAGATTTCTATATCCAAATATTTCTTCAGAAAAATATCAATCATTTCTTGTAGAAATGTTACCTCATAATTATATACAGATTGGTGTTTTTGAAAATGATATTTGCTTGGGAATTACAGGCTGTTGGTCAGCTACAAAATTATGGACCGGGAAATATCTTGAAATCGATAATTTTGTAGTAAATCCGGAATATCGATCTAAAGGAATTGGAAAAATGCTGACTAGTTATATAGAACAAAAAGCACAGCATTTAGGATGCAGCAGTATTGTTCTGGATGCATTTACAGGAAATTTTGGTGCACATCGATTTTATTACAACCAGGGTTATTATCCAAAAGGGTTTCATTTTGTAAAAGTTTTAGATGAAAATAAATTTACAAGATAAAATTCTCACTAACTTTTTTTATTGAACCTTCAAAATCTCTAATAAACCAAAGAATTGGTTATTTTTGTTTCACGAACTTTATTATGAATTATTTTGGGATTATATAAAAATCTATTCAAGCAAACTGCGATTTATGGACTGGCAACCGTTTTACCACGAATGCTCAGTTTTTTATTGGTCAGATTATATACAGGTATTTTACCAACGGCAGAATACGGAGAAGTTTCAATTGTTTTGTCTTGGATGGTGTTCTTTAACGTAGTTCTTTCTTACGGAATGGAAACGGCTTTTTTTAGATTTTACAGTGCCGAAGAAGACAAGAAGAATGTTATAGCTACTTCGACAATATCTATATTTTGGTCCTCTATTGGATTTTTATTTGCAGCTTTAATTTTTAGAAATACATTAGCAAATTGGGCAGAAGTTGATGCGCAGTATATTACGTATTCGGTTTGGATTTTAGTTTTAGACGCACTGGTTTTGGTTCCGTTTTCAAAATTAAGAGCAAATCAGCGCCCTATGGTTTACGCCGCAATCAAAATTGGGAATGTTGTGATCAATTTAATATTGAATATTTTCTTTTTAATGTATCTCCCAAAATTGGCCGCATCAAATCCTAATTCTGTGTGGGATAATTTATATGTAGAAAATTTTCAGATTGCTTATATTTTCATCGCCAATCTTCTGGCAAGTTTAGCAACATTTATAGTTCTTTCTCCCAATTATCTTTCGCTTGGACGAAAATTCGATCCCGTACTTTGGAAAAAAATGATGAAATACGGACTTCCAATTTTAGTGGCCGGACTTGCATTTGCAGTTAACGAACATTTTGATAAAATCTTACTGGGATATTTACTTCCGGAAAATCTTGCAAAATCTGAAGTTGGGGCTTATTCTGCTTGTTACAAACTAGGATTATTTATGGTTTTGTTTGCAACAGCTTTCAGATTAGGAATTGAACCTTTCTTTTTCAGTCATGCAAAAAATGAAAATGCGCCGCAGACGTATGCCGTTATTACAAAATATTTTGTGATTTTAGGTTCTTTAATTTTATTAGGAGTAATCGTTTTTGCAGACATTCTGAAATATCTTTTGCTTGACAATAAATCTTATTGGGAAGCCATGAAAGTAGTGCCGTTAATTATTCTGGCAAATTTCTTTTTAGGGATCTACAATAACTTATCAGTTTGGTATAAGTTAACAGACAAAACAAAAATTGGAGCTTATATTTCAATTGTTGGTGCAATTGTAACCTTGGTTTTAAATTATTTTTTAATTCCGAAATACAGTTATTATGGTTCTGCAATTGCAACAATTTCTGCATATGGAAGCATGATGTTAATATCATATGTTTTAGGGAATAAATTTTATCCGATACCTTATGATATGAATAAAATTTCAGCTTATTTAGGAATTTCCATTTTATTTTCTGCTATTTCATTTTATGGATTCAGAGAAAATTATTTCGTTGGAATTCCGTTATTATTAGGCTTTATGTACTTTGTTTATCACAACGAAAAAGACACAATCAAAGGAATAATGAATAGAAAGTAATTGTGCTTTTTTAATCTTTTATAATAAAAATGAAAATACAAATTATCAATAAATCACAACACGATTTACCAAATTACGAAACTATAGCTTCTGCAGGAATGGATTTGCGTGCCAATATTACAGAGCCAATTACGTTAAAACCTTTAGAAAGAACAATCGTAAAAACTGGTCTTTTTATTGAATTACCAATTGGTTACGAGGCACAGGTAAGGCCAAGAAGCGGATTGGCAGCAAAAAAAGGAGTAACAGTTTTGAATTCTCCAGGGACTGTCGATGCTGATTACAGAGGAGAAATAGGTGTTATTTTAGTTAATTTATCAAATGAAGAATTTGTAATCGAAAACGGTGAAAGAATAGCACAATTAATTATTGCCAAACACGAAAGAGCAGAGTGGATTGAAGTGGAAGAACTTACTGAAACATCAAGAGGAGCAGGCGGATTTGGAAGTACAGGAGTGAAATAATTCAGTCGCAGTTTTCAGTTTTTACTGTACTTAAAATAATTAAATTTTCGTAAATATTTACGGATTTTGTATTTAAAACTTGAACTAACCAAACAGAAGATTTTCATCTTCACATATAAAATAGAATTACATGAAAATAATCGTTCCAATGGCGGGTCGCGGATCAAGACTTCGTCCACATACATTAACAGTTCCAAAACCATTAATTCCAGTTGCAGGAAAATCAATAGTTCACCGTTTAGTTGAAGATATTGCCAAAATATTAAAACAGCCAATCGAAGAAGTTGCCTTTATTCTTGGAGATGAAGCATTTTTTGGAGATGATGTTGTCGAGAGTTTACAGGATTTGGCAAAAGGTTTAGGAGCAAAAGCTTCAATTTACCGTCAGGATTTACCTTTAGGAACAGGTCATGCCATTATGTGTGCAAAAGATTCTTTATCTGGTCCTGCTGTTATCGCTTACGCGGATACTTTAATCAGAGCTGACTTTGAACTTGACCCTTCTGCAGATGCTGTAATCTGGGTAAAACAAGTAGATCAGCCGGAAGCTTTTGGAGTTGTAAAACTTAATCAGAATAACGAAATTATAGAATTGGTTGAAAAACCAAAAGAGTTTGTCAGTGATCTTGCTGTCATCGGAATTTATTATTTCAAAGAAGTAGGAGATCTTAAAAAAGAACTTCAGGGCGTTTTAGATAATAATATTCAAAACGGAGGAGAATATCAAATCAACGACGGAATTAAAGCCATGATGGCGAACGGAAAAGTTTTTAAAACCGGAAGTGTAGACGAATGGATGGACTGCGGAAACAAAGATGTTACCGTAGAAACGAACTCCAGAATGCTTGGGTTTTTGCATAACGACGGAGAGCATTTGGTAGATTACAATGTAACTTTAGAAAACGCAACAATTATTCCGCCATGTTATATTGGAGAAAATGTTGTGCTGAAAAACACAACAGTCGGACCAAATGTTTCTGTTGGAAAAGGCTGCCAGATAATTGACAGTTCTATTAAAAATAGCTTAATACAGACTTATTCTCAAATAAAAAATGCTAACTTAGATAATGCAATGATAGGAAATCATGTTAGTTATGATGGTAAGTTTACAAGTATCAGCATTGGAGATTATTCAGTTTTAGAATAAAAACCGATTCATTTTTGAATAAAATGAAATCATAAAAAAGGATGAAAAAAGGTATTTTGATAATTTTATTTTTTGCTTTATTCAGCAATTCAGCTTCGGTTTCTGCACAAACAGAACCGGAAGATATTGCTTTGGCACCAGATGATTATCAGGATGCTTTTTACGAATCTTTGAAACAAAAAGGAATCGAAAATTATGATAAAGCCATAGCTTCGTTAGAAAAATGTATTAAAATAAAACCTTCTGATGCTGTCGCTTATTTTGAAGTTGGAAAAAATTATCTGGCGCTGAAAGAATATCAAAATGCCCAAAACGCTTTTGAAAAAGCCACGCAGTTAAATCCAAAAAATAAATGGTATTGGTTAGGTATTTACGATGTAAGTTATGAAACCAAAAATTATCCGCTTGCGATAGAAACGATTCAGAAAATTATTGTTTTTGACGAAGAATATAAAGACGATTTAATATCGTTATATATGCTTACAAATCAATATGATAAAGCACTTACAGCGATTAATGAAATGAATGATAAATTCGGCAAATCTGAAGATCGGGATCGTTATAAAATGCAGATTTTATCACAAGGGAAATATCAAAATGCCGAGATTTCAAATTTGATTGATCAGATTAAAAAGAATCCGAAAGAAGAATCCAATTATGTAAATCTGATTTTTTTATACTCAAAATCGGAAGAAACAGACAAAGCTCTTGATGTTGCAAAACAGTTAGCGAAGGAAATTCCAAATTCTGAATGGGCGCAGGTTAGTCTTTTTAAAGGATATTTAGACGCAAATCAGACAGATAAAGCAATTAAGTCGATGAATGTTATTTTGTCAAGTTCAAAAATTGATTCAAAAATAAAGCACCGTACTTTAAATGAATTTTTGATTTATGTCAATAAAAATCCACAGTACGCTGCGGATCTTGAAAAAGCCATTTCATATTTTGACAACGATAAAGAGGTTGATGTTGCAAAAGAAATTGGAAAATTTTATCACAGCAAAAACCAATTTGAAAATGCCATTAAATATTACGAAAAAGATTTAATGACCAATTCAGATACAGATCGCGAAACTAATCTGCTTTTGCTCGATGCTTACGCTCTGGCAAAACAATTTGCGCCAATGACAAAAAGAGCCATGACTATGATTGAAGTTTATCCGAGTCAGCCTCAATTTTATTACTATGCAGGATTGGGCAGTAATCAGCTTCAGCAATTTAAAAATGCAAAAACCGTTTTAGAAATGGGATTAGATTATGTTGTTGACGACAAAAAATTAGAAGCAAATTTTAATATTCAACTTGGAGAGGCGTATAATGGATTAGGAGATGCTAAGAAAAAAGAGGAATACTTTTTGAAGGCAAATGAATTATTAAAACAAAAGAAGTAAGGAGAACATACGATGAAAAAATATATTATAATCGCAGTAATGTCAGTTTTTGTGATTTCTTGTAAATCAAAAGCCGTTGCTGTACAGAACAATGCGGCAACTGAAGTTATCGCTAAAAAAGACAACAAAGCAATAGAGAAACATTACGAAAACAAACTGGATTTTTCGACCTTATATATTAAAGCAAGTGCAAAATATACTGATGAGAAACAAAGTCAAAATGTTACGGCAGAGATAAGAATCGAAAAAGACAAACAAATTTTAATAAGCGTTCGTTTTTTAGGAATAACAATGGCAAAAGCTTTAATAACACCAACAGCCGTAAGTTATTACGAAAAAATAAACAGCACATATTATGAAGGAGATTTTAGCAGTTTGAGCAAATGGCTCGGAACTGAATTGGACTATAATAAAGTACAAAATTTACTTATTGGAGAAGCCTTCGACGATTTACGAAAAGGAAATTACACGCAGACCATTGTAGAGAATCTTTTTAAATTAGAAGATGAAAAAGATCAAAATATCAAAAAAGCATTTTATCTGGATCCTGAAAAATATTTAGTACAAAAAGAAGAAATTTCTCAGCCGTCTGAAAACAGAAAATTAGAAATCAATTATGCTGATGCTAAAACATTCAATCAGGGAACGATTCCAACAACGCTGATAATTAATGCAGTTCAGCCAAAAGGAACAACCAATATTAATTTGAATTATAATAATATTTCATTCAACGAAGAACTTTCTTTTCCGTATAGTGTGCCGGGCGGTTATAAAAAAGTTTTAATTAAGTAAATTTGCAAAAAGAAAAATAGAAAGATGCCAAAATTTCTCCTAAGCCTAATTTTTGTTTGCGCTACGACTTTTGTCTGGGCACAAGATTCGCAGCAAGAAAAACTTGAACAGCGCAAAGCGCAGATTCTACAGGAAATTAAAGACAATGAAAAAATGCTGCAGTCTGTAAGAAAAAAAGAAAAATCAGCAGTAAACGAATATTTAATTCAGGCAAACAAAATCAAGCTTAAAGAAAAACTGATTAACACAACAGCAAAGCAGGAAAGAATTTTAAGCAACGATATGTATATTAATCAAGTTAAGGTTAATAAACTAAAAAAAGAACTGGCAGTATTAAAAGAAGATTATGCAAAAATGATCCTGAAATCATATAAAAGCCGTTCTGAGCAGAGCAGGGCTATGTTTATTTTGTCTTCAGAAAGTTTTTTACAGGCGTACAAACGAGCACAATACTTAAAACAATATACAGCTTTTAGAAAAAACCAAGGTTTAGAAATTCAGGATAAAAGCGCACAATTAGTAGAATACAATGCAAAGTTAGACGGACAAAGACAGGTTAAGAAAAAGATTATTGTTGAAAATCAAAAAGAAAAACAGAGTTTAGAAGTAGAAAAAAAGGAACAGCAAAAACTGGTTAATGCTATTAAAAAAGATAAAAACAGAATTGCTGCAGATATTAGATCCAAACAAAGTGAATCGAAAAGAATCGACAGGCAGATTGATCGTTTAATTCGTGAAGCAATTGCTGAAGCAAATAGAAAAGCAGCAGCAGAAAAAGCAAAAGAAAATCCTGGTTCGACAGCTTCAAAAGCACCGGTTTCATCTTCTAAAATTGCAATGACGCCGGAAGATAAAGTTTTAGCGGCTGACTTTAAAGCAAACAAAGGAAGGCTTCCATGGCCTGTAGAAAAAGGATTTATATCTTTAGGTTACGGAGATCAGCCCCATCCTTTATATCCTTCAATTTCTGTACACAATTCCGGAGTTGAGATTACGACAGAAGATGGTGCAAGTGCAAGAGCCGTTTTTGCCGGCGAAGTTTTTAGTGTAATGGTTTTATCTCCGGTAAATACCGTAGTGATGATCCAGCATGGAGATTACTTCAGCGTTTATCAAAACCTTAGCAAAGTATTTGTAAGCAAAGGCGAAAAAGTTTCAATTAAACAAAATATTGGAAAAGTAAGAACCAGCGGCGATACCGGAAAAACGATAATCAAATTTTTGATTCTTCAAAATACAACAAACTCCGATCCTGAAAATTGGTTGCAAAAGAGATAATAAAAAAAGGAGCTGAATAAGCTCTTTTTTTATTGATGAAATTGTTGATTATGAAAAATTGCACCGAATGAATTTAAAAATAGTATTTTTGCACTATGGAAACAAATAGACAGAAAAAAATAGGCAGCGTCATTCAAAAAGATTTGGTTGACATCCTGCAGGGTGAAGTGCGAAAAAATGGAGTTAGCAATTTGGTAATTTCAGTATCCAAAGTTAGTGTAACCTCAGATTTATCTGTGGCAACGGTATATTTAAGCATTTTTCCTCAGGAAAAAGCAAAAGAAACTTTAGAAGGAATAAAATCAAATACTACTTTAATAAAACATGATTTGTCGCAGCGTGTGCGTTTACAATTACGCCGTGTGCCAAACTTGGTTTTCTTTATCGATGATTCTTTAGATTATATCGAAAAAATCGACAATGCTTTAGCTGGAAAAGAAAACCCGATTGAAAACCGTGATCTTTTAGAAAAAAGAAGAAAATCATAAATTGAATTTCCCATTATACATAGCCAAACGTTATCTTTTTAGTTTAAGTAAAAATAACGCTATTAACATCATCAATTTAATTGCCAGCCTGGGAATTATTGTTGGTACAATGGCTTTGTTTGTAGTGCTGTCCGTTTTCAGCGGATTAAAAGTTTTCAGTCTTTCTTTTACAAACGAGATTGATCCGGATTTAAAGATGACAAGTACTTATGGAAAATCATTCTTAATTTCTCCGCAAGAAGAAAATCAGATTAAAAAAATTGAAGGTGTTGCTTCCTACACAAAAATCATTGAAGAACGTGTTTTGTTTTTATTTAAAGACAAACAGCATGTTACTTATTTAAAGGGAGTTGATAGTATTTATCCTGTTGTAAACGACATTAAAAAAAAGCTTTTTAACGGACAATGGTTAAAACCAGATTCTTATCAGGTTGTTATCGGTTACGGAATAGCACAGGATTTTTCGATGGGGATTCTTGATTTTGAAAATCCATTACAGATATTTGCTCCAAAACCCGGAAAAGGGGCCATTGAAAATCCTGAGGAGGCATTTAATAAAACAGATGTTTTACCCGTTGGTATCTATTCAATCAGCGAAGATCTGGATTCTAAATATGTATTTGCAGATTTAGGTTTAACACAGGAATTACTGATGTATAAACCCAATCAAATTTCAGGACTTGAGTTTAAATTGAAAGAAAACGCAGATGAAAATGCGGTAAAAACACAGCTGGAAAAAATCTTTCATAATAAAATTACTTTAAAAAACAGAGCCCAGCTTAACGAGTCTTTATATAAAATGCTTAATACCGAGAACATTGCAGTTTATTTAATTTTTACACTCGTAATTATTGTAGCCCTTTTTAACTTAGTCGGGGCATTAATTATGATGATTTTAGATAAAAAAGGAAACCTTAAAACCCTTTTTAATCTTGGAACAGAAATCAATAATCTCAGAAAAATATTTCTGCTTCAGGGAACTTTGTTAAGTATTTTTGGAGGTCTGATAGGACTTGGGCTGGGGATTATTTTAGTAATTCTGCAGCAGCAATTTGAGCTTATAATGATTACGCCCACTCTGGCCTATCCGGTCGTTTTTACATTAGAAAATGTGGTGATCGTAATGACAACTATTATCTCTCTCGGATTTGTTGCTTCACTTATTGCAAGCAGCCGTGTGAGTAAAAAATTATTGGATTAATTTTTTCTTTCAAAATATTACTTATATTTACCGCCTTGAAAAACTACAGCATATGATTGTTTCTGCCTAATCCTAATTTTATTTTTTAGAATAATTTAGGATACTTACGTTTTTATTTTTTAGTTCAGATCATAACATCTGAACCAATTTTATCATTTATCCTAATATATCATGACAGAAACAACTATAAAGAAAAGCTTCTTTTCTAAAATTTTTACCACATTAAAACAAGCCTTAAAAGGAGACGAATCATTTGATTATACTGCCGGAAGCATAAAAAAAGCCGTAATTCTATTAGCCATTCCGATGGTTTTAGAAATGATGATGGAATCGGTTTTTGCTCTGGTCGATTTGTATTTTGTTGGACATTTGGAGCACAGCAGTTTTGCTATTCAAACTGTTGGCTTAACAGAGTCAGTCCTGACAATTATATATTCATTAGCGATCGGAATGAGCATGGCGGCAACTGCAGTTGTAGCCAGACGAATTGGAGAAAAGGATCCAATTGCTGCAGCAAAAGCCGGAATGCAGGCTATCATTATTGCTTTTGCAGTAAATAGTATGCTGAGTATTTTCGGAATTATTTATGCAAAAGATATTTTGATTTTAATGGGTTCGTCAGTAGAATCAGCTGAACATGGTTACCGATTTACTCAAATAATGATTGGTTCCAGTTTATGCATTATGCTTTTGTTTTTAATAAACGGAATTTTTCGCGGGGCCGGAAATGCTGCAATTGCAATGAAAAGTCTTTGGATCGCTAACATCTGCAATATCATTTTATGTCCGATTTTAATTAACGGTCTTGGACCAATTCCTGCTTTCGGATTAATTGGAGCTGCTTTAGCAACATCTATAGGAAGAAGTATTGGTGTTTTATATCAAGTGTATCATTTGTTTTTTGGAAATGGTATTTTAAAAATTAAAATTGCCTATTTCGCTCCGGATTTCAAACAGATAAAAGCTTTAGTAAAAATTGCAGCTCCGGGAATTTTACAATTTGTAATTGCTTCCTGCAGCTGGATTTTCTTAGCACAATTAGTAGCAACAACGGGTGGTGATCATGGTTCTGCAGGTTATCAGACAGCATTGAGAATTATGATGTTTTTTATTCTTCCGGCATGGGGATTAAGTAATGCCGCGGCAACTTTAGTTGGACAGAATTTAGGAGCAAAACAAATTGAGCGTGCCGAAAAATCAGTTTATACCACAGCAAGATATAATGTTATTTTCATGTTTTCAATCATGATAATTACTCTTTGTTTCGGAAAATATATTATTTCATTTTTTACAAATGATGAAATGGTAAAATCCATTGCAGTTGAAGCACTGCAGATTATGAGTATTGGATTTATTTTTTACGGAATTGGGATGGTTTTGATTAATACTTTTAATGGAGCAGGAGATACGTGGACGCCAACGGGAATTAATTTCTTCGGATTTTGGCTGTTCCAGATTCCTTTAGCTTTTGTATTGGCAAAACATTTTAATATGGGTCCAACCGGAGTTTTTATCGCCATTCCTATAGCAGAAACGGCTATCACTTTAGCTGGAATCTTTTTTTATAAAAGAGGGAAGTGGAAACGCGTTCAGGTATAATTATAATAAAAAAAGACCTTCAATTTAGAAGGTCTTTTTTATGTTTTAAACAAATTCATATCCTGCATAAACCTGTTCGATTTCTTTCATGATGGCAAATAAATCTTCAGGAGCGTCAGTCGTAACTAATTTTTGTTTGAATTCTTTGAAAGAATGAATGCCTTTGAAATAGTTGGTATAATGACGGCGCATTTCGACAATTCCCAAACGCTCGCCTTTCCATTCCATTGACCATTTTAAATGATTTCTGGCGGCTTCAACACGATCAATAACCGTTGGGGCAGGCAAGTGTTCGCCCGTTTTAAAGAAATGCTTGATTTCGTTAAAAATCCACGGATAACCAATCGCAGCACGACCAATCATAATACCGTCAATTCCGTATTCGTTTTTATAGTGTAAAGCTTTTTCAGGACTGTCGATATCTCCGTTTCCAAAAATAGGCATTGTAATTCTTGGGTTATTTTTTACGCGGGCAATATGCGACCAGTCAGAATGTCCTTTGTACATTTGTGCACGGGTTCTGGCATGAATTGTTAAAGCCTGAACTCCAATATCCTGCAGTCTTTCAGCAACTTCGTCAATATTAATAGAATTTTCATCCCAGCCTAAACGTGTTTTTACCGTAACAGGCAGATCAGTTCCTTTGATAACCGCTTTAGTCAGACGAACCATTAAATCAACATCTTTTAAAACTCCGGCTCCGGCACCTCTGCAGACTACTTTTTTTACGGGACATCCAAAATTTATATCTACCAAATCCGGTTTTACAGTAGAAACAATTTTAGACGAAAGTTCCATTGCTTCTTCATCACCACCAAAAATCTGAATTCCAACAGGACGTTCGTAATCAAAAATATCCAGCTTCATTCGGCTTTTGATAGCATCACGAATTAATCCTTCCGATGAAATAAATTCAGAATACATCATGTCAGCACCATGGGTTTTGCATAATCTGCGAAACGGCGGATCGCTCACATCTTCCATCGGAGCAAGTAATAAAGGAAATTCGGGTAATTCTATGTTGCCAATCTTGACCATCTTCATTATTTTTTGCAAAATTACAACATTTAGTTCAATTAAAAAGATTCTAGGTTCTAAGATGCTAAGGTTCTGAGTTTTTATCCTTGTTTAATTATAAAAAAGAAAAAGTAGAACCTTAGAATCTCAGTATCTTAGCAAATTAAAATCAAGATCTGTAATCAAAAAACCGAATTGGTTTTCGACTCATAGGATTGAAAACTAAAGGATTCAGAATTTCTTTTGAGGCAAATTCTATTTTTGGGGTCACTCTTAATTTTGCCCTAAAGTGATCTTTAATTTCCTGCAGAAATTCAGGTGTTTGATTTTTTACTGCAATTTTTATCACGATTTCATCAGTACCTAAATCATTTGTAGAAATCTCAATAATGTGATTTTCAATATTGTCAAATCCGCTTAAAACATCATTCATTGCGGGCGGATATAAAGTCGTTCCTTTATATTTTATCATTTGTTTTTTGCGGCCAATAACCGGACCAACACGCAGCGTATTTCTTCCGCAGGCACAAGGTTCGTTATGAAGCTGTACAATATCTCCAGTTTTAAAACGAAGCAAAGGCATCGCTTCAATGCCCAAAGTGGTAAAAGTAAGTTCGCCCGTTTCACCATTTTTTACAGGCAGATTATTCTCATCGAGAACTTCAACAATAATAAGTTCCGGATGATGATGTCCGCCTTTTCCATGTTCACATTCAGTAAAAGCAGTGCTCATTTCTGTAGAGGCATAAGTGGAGAACAACTTAATATTCCATTTATCCGTTATTTTTTTCGATAAAATATTCATTGAGAAATCCTGGTCTCTCAAAGATTCCCCAATACAAATGGCGCCTTTGATGCTCGAATTATTATAATCGATTCCGTGAATTTCGGCGTATTCAATCAGCTTTAATAAAAACGAAGGAACTGTAATTAAATAACTCGGATTGTATTTTAAAATAGAATCCCACTGCATTTCCGGAATTCCTGCTCCAACTCTAATCACACCGACTTTTAATTTTCGAAGACCTAAAAAATAAGCCAGACCGGCCATAAATTTTCTGTCAATTGTGGTCATCAACTGCACGATGTCACCTTCGGCAATTCCGGCGCAGGCAAAAGAAATGGCTTCATTATAAGCCAGACGATCCAAATCAGAATCGGTTAAACCAAAAGTTACCGGATCGCCTAAAGTTCCCGAAGTAGAGGCATAGTCGATAATTTTATTTTGCGGAACGCATACAAAATCATCATTATATTGTTGTAAATCTTCTTTTGTAGTAAGCGGCAAATATTGTAAATCTTCTAAAGTTTTAATTTTTGAAACATCAATATTCTGACCTGCAAAAAGCCTTTTATAAAACGGAGAATTTTGACTTATATATTCTAAAAGTTCCGAAAGTTTTTTTTCCTGAAAAATTTTAATTTCTTCTAAAGAATCTTTTTCTATTGCTGGAATCATTTTAATTTTCTTTTGATTTTTTTTAAATATTTTTCAATTTTTTGTTTTTCAGGAAGTGTCGTAACTTCTTTGGTCAAAGCTTTTTCAAAATTAAACTTCGCCTGCTGGAAATCTTTTATTTGGTAAAAGTACAATCCTGTCTTATAATATACAACCCAATAATCAGGGTTTAGAGATTGATAGTTTTGGATAAACTCTGAAGAAACGGCTTCTTTATTCTTTAAAAAAGAATCTATTTTATGGTCTTCAATTTTAAACTTTTTATAATCACGAAAAGCTGCTGTTTCAATAAAAGGATCTTTGGCAATATTTAAATTTTCTTTTTGAAAAGATAATACGTCTTCTTTTTTTCTTTCCTTAAAAATTGAATTCAAATCATAGCAGACAAATTCTCCCAGTTGATACGGATTTGCAGAAACCCAAACCAGTTTTTCTTTTGGTTTAAAAATAATTCCGTGATGTGCCATTAATTGGTTTAAAGCTTTTTCTGAACCATAACCAAGCGGAATATCATTTAAACCATTTTTATTTCGGAGAATTTCTGATGCAATTTCAGGATTTACTTTTGGATTTTCTGCCAGAAGTTCCTGCATTCTTTCAAAACGATATTCAGAATGGCTGTTGAGAATTTGTTCCTGATTTCGTTTATCATTTTTAAAAACTTGTCCCTGAAAATGATTCGAGCAAATTAACTGGCCGCTGTTTGAAACATCGTAAATGTCCATTTTTTTTGGTGAAACTTCAATTAAAATTGCTTTATTGTCATTGGCGCTTCCTACCATAATAGATTCAGAAACAAATACTTTTCTTTTTTTTGCAATTGCAATTGCTTCATCAATAGTGGCGGCGTGCTGTAAAATTTCGCGGGTCAAAATCGAAATCGGAGTTTTGGCAATTAACGGAATTTTAGATTTTGATGCATTAATTGTGATGGTTAAACCTTGTTCGTTCATTCCGGAAACGGCGCCAATCATTCCCGGCCAGGTTACCATCATTAACTTATAACCTTCTTTCGGATTTATAAACGCCACGATTTTATTTTCTGCGAAAGCATCATTTACATAAAAATCAAAATTGCGTCCAAGAATTAAATTTCCATCTTCAGATTTTTCATGCCACGCAGCAAAAGACGAACAGCCAACCAACGCCAAATCCTGTAAAGCGTGACCAATATCATGCGCTCCGTGGAGATATAAACCGCGCTGATATTTTGGCGCGATGTAATTAAACTCATCCGAACTATATTCTGAAACGCCATAAATTTCGGTTTGATATTCTTCGGGAACATTCAAATATAATTTTCGATTGTACCATTTCAGAAACTGACGAAGGATTTTCTGCTGGAAAGAAGACGGAATAAAATCTTTTATTTTGGAGAAGAAAATCCGCTGCTGATTTTTTAAAAGCGAATCTGTCAAAGCTCCGGTATTGAGACCAATTTCCATCGGATCGCCTTCAACATATAATTCCCAAAGTCCTTGTTTATTTTTTGAAAGGGAATTTTTTCCTGAAATAAAAACAGAATCAGATTTTTTTATAACGACTGGTTTCGCCGAATTATAGCCCGAAATATCAGGTTTATGACGCATTGATTTTGATGTTCCGCAAGAAACGAACAACAGTAAAAAACCGATAAGGGAAAAAATAAAAATTCGGTTTTTCATGGATTTTTTATTCAGATTCGGAGTTGATTTTGGTAACCAGATATTCTTTGCCAATAATTTCAGAACAAGTAGATACTGCTCCAATTGTAACGCCCAAAACACCATGCATATTTATACTTTGTCCTGTAAGATACAAATTATCCAATTTGGTTTTTGCCGGAATTAAAGTTTTCATCGGATGGTTAGAATCCTTCACATAACCGTACATATTTCCGTTGTAGCCGCCAATATAATCACGGTAAGAAAGTGGCGTAGAAGTATGAATTGATTTTATGCAATCTTTAATTCCCGGGAATTTTAACTCTATTTCGGCTAAAAATTTGGCTGTTTTTTTAGATTTGAATTCCTCATAACTTTCGCCGCGGTCGCTTTCTTCTGCAGTTGTATTAAAAGTGTCGGCCCAGGGCGCAACATCTTCATATTTCATATAAGTTATAAAGGTCATTCCTTCGGCCCAGATTTCTTCTTTTTTTGAAGCATTCATCGATGCCATAAAACCTTTAGGCCATGAATTTTCATCATAATCATGTGCAGTCCAGACATCGCTGCTTTTTCTGAAATGATAAAAATTATGATTAATATATTTAAAAGTTTCGGGCTTAAAAACGATATACAAACTAAAGGCAGAAATCACTCCTTCAAGACTTTGTACGCGATTGACAAAAGCTTTTCTGAAATTTTCCTGGCCGGCCATTTTTAAAGTTGTTTTGG
Organism: Flavobacterium sp. Root901; assembly: GCF_001429765.1. Lineage (GTDB taxonomy): Bacteria > Bacteroidota > Bacteroidia > Flavobacteriales > Flavobacteriaceae > Flavobacterium. The sequence continues at coordinate 667,184 of NZ_LMJB01000005.1, read as the reverse complement.
GTTCAATGTTTGAAATAAACATAGTGCCAAAAACTTTCGATCCGTTTTTTAGTTCTACAAAATCAACTTTATTATCTGCCACATTAAAACGCGTAACTTCTTTGTATTTATAGAATTCTCCGCCGTATTTTTTAAGTTGTTTCAAAAGTTGTTTTGTTATCTGGCTGCCGCCGTTAATGCACCGCCATGAACTTTGAATATAAGAGTTTACAGAAAGGGCATGAACGTAAAACGGCGATTTATCCGGTATTCCGGCATATAGAAAATTGGAGCCGGCAAGGACCGCTCTGAGTTTTTCATTTTGAGAGCATTCATCAATAATGTCTTTTGCGTTTAATGACAAAATCTCGTTATCGTATTTTCCTTCCCAGTTCAGGTTATAAAGAGGAAAAGCATCGCAGATCGTTTGTAATTTTTCGCAGTATTTGTCAATATTTTCTTTTTCATCGGGGAAAAAAACAGCAAGCTGGCTGGCAAAATTTTCATAACCCTGCGCATGCGGATATTCATTTTCATCATCCTGAAAAGAAATCATATCGTAACAGTTTTCATCTAATTTTTTCAAATTCAGATGATCCATAATACCGATATATTTAAAATATTTATTCAGATTCTGACCTTCACTCAAACCTCCGATATAATGGATTCCGGTATCAAAAATAGTTTTATCGCGAACAAAAGTCTGGAGATTTCCCCCATATTGATTGTTCTTTTCGAGCACACAAACGCTGTAGCCTTCTTTAGCTAAAATAATAGACGAAACCAATCCGCCTAAACCGCTGCCAACAATTACGACATCGTAATGCTCTTTCATTTATTTTTTATTTAATACAATTATGGCATCTTCTTGCGATACAATTTCGAAACCATAATCAGTCAATTTTGTTTTTAAATTCGATGAATTAACTAAAATTATTGAAGAGGCCGAAATGACTTTTTCCAGATCAGCAGCATAATTTTCATCAGAAATTAAAACAATTTCATATTGGTTTTCTTCCAGAGAATCCAGCTGCTCCAGATAAGATATTTTTCTCTTTTTCAGGAAATAATTGGTTTTTGCAACAGCAGATTTTTCTTCATCATTAATAAAAGAAACTATTTTTCGCTGCGGTTCCTGCAGCGCCAGTAAAACATCCAATTGTCCGTAATCATTGCCAAGATGCAAAATTTTAGCTTTAGGATTAATGTATTTATTCAGATTGAAATAAATTTCTAAATTCTGTTTCAGATCTTTTTTTACGGCATGTCCAATTTCAATTTCTTTATAATCGTAACTGTTAATCAGCATTTTTTTGAAATAATCCGGACCTTCTAACTGCTCCCGAATTTTGCGGTGTTGTTCCTTAAAATAGGCGCTTATTTGTTTTGTTCTTTCGGTATAATTATTTCCAAAAGATTTATTTTCAGGAGTAATTCTTTCTAAAATTGTAACTGTTATAATTCCGTCGTGAATGACAAAATCGCCTTTCGGAATTAACTCTGAAGCACCATGAATAACAACTGGAATAATATCTAAATTAAATGTTTCTGCAAGGAAAAAAGCACCTTTATGAAATCTCTTAATTACATTATTTTCTGAACGTGTTCCTTCCGGAAAGACCATTAACGAATATCCTTCGTTTACTTTTTTACGCAAATGTTCAACGCCGCCTTCTAGTCCTTCAGAAACCGGATAAAAACCAGCTTTTCTGACAACACCGCCAAAAATAGGAGAGTTGTAAACCCAGTCGCTTACCAGAAAAATAATTTTCGGACTCAGCATTCCGATGGACAAAATATCTAAAAACGAAGAATGATTGGCAATAATTACGGCTGGTTTTTCGAAAGTTTCATTAAAATTATTAACGACTTTTTTGTGTATAAAAGGATTTGAATATAATACCGATTTCATGTATTTTGAAACGACATATCTAAAACCTTTCATTTTTGTTTTTTTGCTGAGCGGCAAAATCGGCATTAGTGTGAAACTGAAAATCGACATTAAAACACCACCCAAACCGTAGTAGAAAAATGAAGTAACGCCGAAAACAAAAGTGCGCAACTGAAAAGGCGGGTTTCCGTTTTTCGGCCTGTTTGATAAAAATAATTTAAACAGAATTGGATAAAAAATGAACGTTATAATTAAGGCCGCAAAAACTCCAATTAATGAAACGGACGAAATAGAACGCAACGCCGGATGTTTGGCAAAAATCATCGCTCCAATTCCTAAAATAGTCGTAATTACTGCCAGAATAATTGAAGTTCTGTAAATGGCAATTTCATTTTTTCCGTTGGTATATTCTTTCTGTAAAGCACTTGTCATGAAAATACTAAAATCGACACCGTGACCAAAAATCAGGGTACAGACAATCATGCTGAAAATATTCATCTGAATACCAAAAATCCCCATAATTCCGGCGGTTACGATTCCGGTTAAAGCAATTGGAATACAGCTTACAATAACCAATTCGATTCTTCTGAAAAAGAAAAATAAAATCAAAATCACGGCTGCAAAAGAATAATTTACAAGCGAATTAAAATCAGTTTTTAATGTGCTGAAAAAAGTTTCATTCATTTGCTGACGGTCGATTGCAATTAAATTTTCTTTAGAAGAAGCAGCTTTTACAAAACTATCGCGTTGTTCAGGCGTGACTTTTACTAAGGTTGAAATCGTATAAAAACCATTTTTTTCGGTTATAAATTCTTTCAGCTGCAAAGCTTTGATTTTTAAATAATCGTCTGTCGAAATAGGTTTGAAATCAAAATCTAAATGATCAAAAAACAACGAATAAGCGGCTGGCTTAAAACCTAGTTTGGAACCTTCAGCAATTAATTGTGATTTTAAAAACTGCTTTTTTTCGGAGCTCCAGAATGAATTCCATTTTTGAATTTTTTGTTCCTGTTCTTTTTTCGAAATTACGATTCCGCCGACAGAACTAAAATTCAATATTTTATCTTGTTGTTTTGCTTTTGATAAATCAGCAAAAAGCTGACTGTTGTTTTGCAAAACTTCTTCCATGCTTTTTCCATAGGCCGCAACATAAATGGTTTTTGAAGTCAGGCTTGTACTTTCTTCCAATTGTTTTTCTGCGGCTTTAATTTCTTTTGGCACAAAATTTAATTGAGACAAATCATTATTGAAACCAACATCATTATAAGTAAAACAGCAGATGATGGTAATGATGACACAAAATCCAATTAAGAATTTGTTGTTGTGAAAAGAAAAATGAGCGAGTTTATCGATCACATTTTTCTTGTGTTCAAAATTATTTTCTTTTGGTTTGTACAAATGAGGAACAATCAAAAGCGAGAAAACTGCCGATGCCATAACAATTACAGCAGCAAAAATTCCGAGATCATTTAAAGCATCAGACTTTACAAAAAGCAGGCATAAAAAAGCAACAGCAGTTGTAGAACTACTCATAATTACCGGCATTGTAATGTCTTTGTACAATGTTTTGATGTCGCTGTTATGTTTGTAATGTGTGAGGATATGAAGCGAATAATCGATTGTAATTCCTAATAATATAGATCCGATTCCGAGTGAGATGGCTGAAATTTGCTCTTTTACAAAATATAAAAATGCAACGGCAAATAAAGCTCCGAAAACGGTTGGCAGAAAAATAATTAACGGAATGAATATTTTTCTGTAAAACAAAATCAGGATCAGCATTAAGGTAATCATGGCGATTGTTGTTGTTAAAACAATATCACTCTTAATTTGATTAGCATTTGCAACCGCAATTAAAGCCGGACCAAAATAACTGATTGAAGTTTTTCCTTTAAATTTTGTATTTAAATTTTGCTGAATTGATTTTAGTTTTTCGGCAAAGAGGGTATTTTTTTCGGTTTCGCTCGAAGAAATATCAGACGTTATAAAAAGCAGTAATTTCTTTTTATCTTTTGTCATCACAAAACCATTATCGAGCGTAAAATCGTCGCCAATATTTAACTGCTGCAATTTTTTTAAAGCAATAAAAGAAATTCCAAGCGGGTCCTGCAGGATAAAATCTTTTGTTATAAATCCCGAAGGCGAAATAATCGATTTGTAATTTCCCTGAACTGTTACTGCAATACTGTCTTTTTGAAGTTTAGTTTGAATGGCAGTATAATCTTTATCTTCAAGAAAAAACGGCAGATTGTTATAAACAAAATCAATAGTTTCCTGAATGTTTTCTTCGTCTATTTTTCCCTGAATTCCGGTTATGTAAGGTTTGCAGGATTGAGAAACGCTGTCTGAAAAAGCTGTTGCCATTTCTTTTAAATCATCTTCAGAACCATTTTTTTCGAGTTTGAAAATAACCGTCGTTTTATCTGCAAAATTTAATTGTTTTAAAACTTTTGCAGTTGCATCTGCTTTGTCGTTTGTTGGAATAAGTTTGGTAATGTCTTCTTCAAATTTAATTCGGGAAGCAAAAAAGCCAAATACTAAAAGCATCAAAACGGCCAAAAGAACCGAAAGAGATTTTCTTCGGTTTACAAATAAATGAATGGCGTAGAAGTATTGATGCATGATTGTTGATTTTTTCGCCACGAATTTCACGAATTTTCACGAATTAATTTGTGTTAATTGGTGAAATTCGTGGCAAAACTTTTTAAATATTTGATTTATTTTTAGAACTAAAAGCAGTTAAAAGCAAATAACTAATGAGACCAGCTGACAGTGCTAAAACGGATGCTAAAATAAGACTTCCGACGATATATTGCGCAGCGTTTTTTTGAATATCATCGAGCGTCGCAGAACTATCTAAAATTAAAGGCGCATCGCTGGAGACAAAAAAGCTTCCTGTTTTTAAAGAACCGTAAATGATAAGCGGAATAAATGGAGGAAAACTCACATTTGACGACAAAAATGCAATGACTTTATTAAGGCGGAATAAAGCGGCAAAAGTAAAAAGAAGGATCGTTTGAAATCCCCAGAAAGGAGAAATTCCGATAAAAATTCCCAAAGCAATTGCAGCCGATTTTTTGAAATTAGAATCGCTGCTTTCTAAAATATCTTCAAGGAAGAATTTTTTTAAACCTTTTTTTTTTGCCCGTCGAAAAAAATCGCGGGGTTTAATATAGATCAGGGCATTTGTAACCAAAACAGTATTCAAAATGCTGATTCTGGTAAAATCCCTGAAAGGGCGAAAATGAGAAACTCGTTCTGCAGGATCGTATAAAACCTGAATAGGAATATTTTTTACCACAATTCCTTTCCAGGCTGAACGAACTATTACTTCGATTTCAAACTCAAATTTATTGGTGTAAAATCGGTTTGGAATTAATTTTAACGGATATAATCTAAAACCGGATTGTGTGTCCTGAAGTTCAATTCCGGTTTCAAACTTGAACCAGAAATTCGAAAATTTGTTACCAAAACTACTTTTTTTCGGAACATTTTCCTGCGTCATGTTTCGGCTTCCAATTAAAAGCGAATTGGGTTCTTTTTGAATTTCTTCAATAAAAACCGGAATATCAGCAGCAAAATGCTGGCCGTCAGAATCTATCGTTACTGCGTATTGAAAATTTAGTTCAATCGCTTTTCTAAAACCATTTCGCAGTGCTCTTCCTTTTCCTAAATTTTCAGGATGATGAATTTGAGTAAACTGCGAATATTGTTTTAAAATTTCACTCGTTTCATCTGTCGAACCATCGTTGACAATAATAATATTTTGAGTGAAATCTAAAATAGAATCCAACACTTTTTTCAATGTTTTCTGGTTATTGTAAGTTGGAACAATAACACAAAAAGAAGTTGAATCGAGCAATTCCTGCTTTGATAAAATAGGTTTCATTGAGAATTTTTCAGGAGTTTATTTTACAAACTGCTTCTCTTTTTCAGAGAAACTTTTAGATTGTAAAACAAAGTCTTTTAGATAATCTTTCAAAGCTGCATTTTGCTCAGCATAGTGCGCCGCGATGAATTTTTTATCTTCTTTAATATTTTTTTTATAACCAGTTATTCCGGGAACATTTTCCTGAATACTTAATCGAATCATTCTGATTTCGATATTATTTGGTTCGCTTTTTATGGTAGATTCCAAAAGTTTTGCACCTTCTTTAAAGCGGTCAATTTTGTTTTTTAATTTATCTGCAAACTTCGAATCCAATAAAATTGAAGCGGCTTTGTAAGCCACTAAAACTTTATCATCGCTGGCAGAAACGCCGGCAAGTTTTTCAGTAAATTCTTTAGCACTTGTTTCTGATTTTGCAACATCAGTATACATCTTTCGGATAGAAGCCAAATCTGGAGTTCCGGCAAAATTTATCCATAAAAGTAATGACAATAGTAATTTCATAATTATAATTTTTTATACACATTGCTTAATTTTAAAGCAGTGGTTTCGTTAAAATATGTGGTGTTTTTCACCTTTACCAAATCATCTTCTGTGGTTGTTATGTCAAGTTCTAAACGCAGCTCCGGATTTGTTTCCGGATTAATTAATGCCATGAATTTTACATTCGAAAGCGTTTGTACAATCAAGGAACTTTTTGTGATTGACTCCACAAGTTCTTTAATAATCTGAATCATGCAAACGCCCGGCATAATTGGGTTTCCGGGAAAATGACCTTTAAAAACCTCATGATTGGCATTAACTAATATACGAAAATTATATTTAGCATCTCCTGTTTTCTCTTCCGAAAGTACTTTGTAAAAGTCTTTTAAAACCATAATTTTATTATTTTCCGAATGTATATGCGGCACCAAACTGAAACACTAAATTATTGCTGTCGCCGCTTTCATCATAATAATTTATAAAAGCATTTGTAAATCCTTTTTTTACTCTTGCTTCAAATCCAATCCCATTTTTAAGGCAGTATCCTAATCCGGCAATTATTCCTAAATCAATATCATCGCCCTTATTAAAATTATACTCTTTATTTTTAGGGGTAGTTTTAATATCATCAGCAATTAAAATATCGGCAAAAGGTCCGGCTAATGCATAAAAATCTTGAGTAAAATTAAATTTATTTATAGTAAGTGCTGAAATATACTGCAATGAAGCATTTACAGTTCCACTGTCATATGTGGTTATATATGAGTTTGTTTCTGGAATGTAAGTGCTGGTTGTACCCATGTTTGCATTTCCTTTTCCACCTTGTCTTGAATACGTTAATTCAGGCTGTAATGTATAAACGCGCCCCAGTTTTAAAGCTCCGAAAGCTCCAATGTAAAAATCTGTTTTATTACCCAGATCCGTATTTGTTATTTTAGCGATATTAACTCCGGCCTGAATCCCCGGTTTAAAAGTTACCTGAGCCTGTGTTTTGGTAAAAGCAAAAAAAGCAAATGCGATAAGTACTAAATTTTTAATATTCATATTTTATTTTACGTTGAAAGAATAGGTGATTCCAATTTGAAAATTGACATTAGTATTGTAATCGCCAAAAAAATAATGGTCGTTAGAATTGTTATAATAGTAATCGCTGTCTAAAACATCAAAAAGACCTTTTTTAAACCTGAATTCAAAACCAAGTCCTGAGGGCATTTTATAAGCAACACCGGTAACAAACGAAAGATCATTGTATGTTTTTCTAAAAGCTAAATTGTCATTTAAAAGGACATCTAAAGCAGGACCAAATTGTACCTGAAAACCCTGCCCAAATTTTAATTTGTTAATTAAATCAATCGACAAATAACTTATTTGTAAATCCTGATAAACTGTTTTTTCAGTATCTGTATTAGGGTCAATAAAATTTCTGGCTACATTATCAGATCCTTGTCGGATGTAATTTATTTCGGGCTGTAAAGAATATCGTTTCGAGATATTTATTTCTCCAAGAGCACCAATATAAAAATCGGGTCTGTAATTGGCATGTGTTTCTGAAATTGTAGACAAACTCAAACCTGCCCTTAAACCAGGATTAAAAGCTGCCTGCGCTTTTGAGTTAAAAATTCCGGCAAATAAAACAAAAGCGGCTGCAATTATTTTCTTCATTATTTTACTTTAAAAGTATAGCTTATCCCGATTTGGAAAACCTGATTTAAAATAACGTCATCATAATAATAATCGTTATTATTATCAATTCCGTCATAACCATAAATATCGATCATTCCTTGTTTAATTCTCGCTTCAAAAGTTAATCCATTTGGCAGCGTATAACCAACACCTCCAACAATTGCAAGGTCAAAACCTTCAGGACTGCTGTTAATATAATTATCGCCAACTTTTATATCTAAAGATGGACCGGCCAAAACATGAAATCCTTTACCGCCAAAGTGATATTTGGCAACCGCACCAAGCGTAAGATAGTTTAATTCATAATTAACATAGCGATAACTATTGCCGTTTCCAAAATATTCCCTTCCTTCATCACCTTGTCTTGAATAAGTAATCTCAGGCTGCAATGAAAAATATCTGTTAAATTTGATGTCTACCAGTCCGCCAATATAGAAATCAGTTTTAGATCTGTTATAATCAATATTGGTTAATGTTGATAAATTTAAACCGCCTCTGAGTCCAGGGCTGACTTTTACCTGTGCTTGTGATTTTACAAGTCCGATAAATAAAACGAATGCAATTAAGGTTATTTTTTTCATCTTTTGATTAGTTTAATTTTATGGTTAGTTTAAATTTTCTATTCTGATTTAAAATAGTTTAGTTCGATTTTTAGCTTAATATTCTGATGAATAATCTGAATCTTCTCCGCAAAAATATTGTTTTCTGAACTGAAAAACAGCGTAAATTTTTCTTTTGTTTGAGAGGCATGAACAATCTTTTCTAATTTTTGATCTTTTTTGGAGATAAAAATATAATTGTCCCGCTTGCCATCTGCCGATTTATAGATGTTATCCGATTCGTTTTCAAACTGTTCCTGAATCAAATATTGTTTTTTTAAAAGCAGTCGAAAATCTTCTTTTAAAGTATTGATTAAAATTTTCCGGTCTAATTCTGAAACAATCGAATTGACTTTAAAATCGTTTTCAGAAATTTCAAAATCCATTAATTTATTTCCAAATTCAGTCGTAAAAACAATTCGGTGTGTCGTGTCATTTATTTTTTTTGCAATGAAAATTCCCGACAACTCATTTCCGTAAACAGCTATATTGGTTTTGTAAACATAATCCGTTTTTGAATCTGAAAAATAGGGAACTTGATAAGACGTTTTGTCTAATTTTTTAGGATTATAATTTTTTGTGACCGAGCCGCAAGAAATTAAAAAAATTGCCAGAAAGCAATTAATTAGTAAAAACTGAATCGTCGATTTTTGCATTGATTACTTTATTTTTAAGTACAATTCTAGTGTAATCTTCAGATGATTCTAACAATTTTACCTGAACCACAGTTGCTTCTTCTTTATCAAATGTAAGTTCAATTTGTTTGATGTATTTTTTCAGCGTAGCATCTTTCGGAATAAATTTTGCCAGATTCTGGCCTTTCAGTTTAAAATACGAAATCGTAAATTCTTTATCGTCAAACATGTTTCCGCTTACGCTTCCCACGATTAATTTATTAATTCTCGCAAAAATTTTACTGTTGCCAATATCTACGGCGCTTTTCTTTCCTTCGTCGTTAATGAGGATTTTCCCATTCTTAAAAACGATGCTGTAATTGTATGGTTTTTTGTATTGCCATTGCAAAAGTGCAGGTTCCTTAAAAACCATTTTTCCGGATGTTTCAATATCTTTCGAAAGAAAATCCAAATGTTTGTACTGAACAAAATCAGTACTTAAAGTTTTGATTTTTTTGGCAACGACATTTACATCTTGTTTAAAAGATGCAATTTCGCCATCGGTCATTTTTTGTTCCTGAGCAGATAAACTGAAACCGCCGATAATTAAAAACAAGAATAGATATATTTTAGTCTGCATAAGCTTTAAGATTCAAAAGTTCTTCAATCGAAATCACTTCATAATTATTTTGCTGTAAAAATTGCAAAAACTGTTCCAATACCAAAACAGAGTGCGATCCCGTGTCGTGCAAAAGTACAATTCCGCCTGGAGAAACTCGTTTTTTAATTCGATTCAAAATCAATTCTACATTTGTTGTTCCTCCATCTAGAGAACGAATATTCCAGCCAATTGTTTTATGTCCGGTAATTTTTAAAGCTCTTCCAATCGATGGCGTCGTAACTCCGTAAGGTGGACGAAAGAAGTTTATTTTTTTGGAAGTGAATTTTTCCAGAAGCTTATCTGTTTTTTGAAGTTCCTTTCTTATAGTTGGTTCTGTGTAAAAATCAAAAAACTTAGAATGAGAATAAGAATGATTTCCAACTAAATGCCCTTCATCAATAACCTTTTGGAGAATTTCAGGATGCGTTTCGATGTTTTTCCCAATACAGAAAAAAGTCGCTTTGGCATTGTATTTTTTCAGAAGTTCCAAAACTTCTAAAGTATAAACGCTCGGACCATCATCAAAAGTCAAAGCAATTTTTTTTTCTTTTTCTAATGGATTATTGCAAAAAGCCTTTACAATATAATTAGATGAAATTCTTGCTGTTCCATAAATAGTAATGGCAAGAAAAGGCAAAGCAACTACTAAAAACCATAATTCGTTAATTCCTTTATCAGCTTTTAATAAAAATAAAAAAAGTAACAAGGATATAAAAAAAATGGTGACTTTTTTATGCGTTATCATTTTGAAAGTAACGTAAAACTATGATTTTTTCCGTTTAATTGATTGTACAATAAAATGGTTTTATAAGCTGGTTTTGTAACCGAATTTACTTTTATAATTTCTGGAATTTCCTGTGTTTTTAAAACTTTTGAAGCCATCCAAAAAGCAAAAGCCGAAGCTGTATCGTATTCTCCGCTCAAATGTTTGTAATACAAAACAGGCGTTTTTGAAAACGAATTTTCAGCAAGATTTTTATAATAATTTTCGAAAGAAGCATTTCCGTCAAAACCTAAAACCAAAGCGTCGATATCTGAAATTTCTAAATTATTTGATTTTAAAAAAGATTTTATTTCAGTTTCTACTTCGTTTACTTCCAGTGTGTTTACGATTGCAATATCCAGAAGTTCAGCGTAAGTGTTTTCTTTTTTTTCGTTTTCTAAAACAAAAAAACTGGCACCTTCTCCGTAAACAGCTCCGTTTGTATGAGAACTCAAAACATCATAAGGTCCCGAATTATCTTTTTTGATGCGTCCGTTTAATTTGAAAAGAGCAGTGGTGTAATCGCCATTTTCGTCAACACCTCCCACCAAAATTGAATTTGCTTCGTCTTCTTCAATCTGCATTTTAGCATCTAAAAGTGCCGATTCAAATGAAACAGCGCCGTTTACATACGTAAAATTATAACCTTTACATTGTTGTAAAAGAGCAATTTGTGCACCTACAGTATTATGTGTGGACTGAATAAATGAAGTTGGTGTTAAAAATTCTTCTTTATTATCTAAAATGCTTTTCAGGAATTTTTCAGAATCTTCGATGCATCCTAATCCCGTTCCGGTAATAATGGCATCAACTTTTTCGACATCAGCATCTTTCATTGCCAAAGCCGAAGCTACGATTCCGTTTTTTACACCTTTTGCCATTCTGCGGCTGGCAGCCGGAGCAATATATTCTTTATACGCTGGCGGAACTATTGCCAGTACATTTTCGTCGTGGTTTATATGGGCTTCTTCCAAAAAAACAGTATCAAATGTTTTTTGAGTCGAAATACAGCCTACTCCATTTATATATGTTTTTTTCATTCGCTTTTCGAAAATATAAGAGTGGAACAGTTTCCTCCAAATCCAAAAGAATTAGATAAAACATGTTCGATAGTTGCATTTTTTAAAGAAGTCTGCGGAGTCAAATCGAATTCTTCCATTTGTGTTTCAAAGTTCAAATTTGGATACACGACATTATTCTGAATTGCCAAAACGCTGAAAACAGCTTCAATTGCCGCCGCCGCTGCCAGAGTGTGACCGGTAAAAGGTTTGGTTGAACTGAAATCAGGTACGTTTTCATTTTCGTAAATTCGGCGTAAAGCTCTTCCTTCAGATAAATCGTTATTTGGTGTTGCAGTTCCGTGTACGTTGATGTAATCAATTTGAGAAGGTTCTAAGCCCGAAACTTCAAAAGCTTTTTTCATTGCTAAATAAGCACCGTCCCCATTTTCTGAAGAAGCTGTTTGATGATATGCATCATTGGCATTTCCATAACCAGAAACTCTGGCCAAAACTTTTTTGTTTTGTTTTTTGACAATTTCATCTGATTCTAAAACCAAAAAAGCGGCAGCTTCTCCAAGATTTAATCCTTTTCTGTTATTGTCGAAAGGCTTGTTGTAATCGTCTGATAAAATCATCAGAGTCTTAAATCCGTTGATGGTAAATTTTGACAGAGCATCGGCACCGCCTACAATTACGCGGTCCAGTTTTCCGGTTTTAATAAGTCTTGCACCAAGCATAATAGAATTTGCAGCAGAAGAGCAAGCCGTACTAATGGTCGAAACCATTCCTTTTAAACCCAGTTCTTCCGCAATTTTATCGGCGACATCGCCGCCGTCGTGACAGGTAATATATTTTACCAGTTCCGGTTTTTCAAAATAATCGTAATAATGCTTTTCTGTCATGTCCATTCCGCCCACACTTGTAGCCGAAATAAGTCCGGTTCTAAATTCATTGATCGATGTGATTCCGGCATTTTTTACAGCTTGTTTTGCTGCCAAAGTACCAATCATAGCGGTTCTCGAAAAATTGTTATCATCGTTCAATTTCAATTCTTTGATGAGATCATCGTTGGTTTTTTTAATTTCACCCACTTTAATAACATCTGCATGAACTGTAGAAATATTCGAGATACGGGAAATCCCGATTCTATTTTCGATTAACGAATGGTAATTTTCCTCAACCGAATTCCCGATCGAAGAGATTATTCCCATTCCCGTTATTGCAACACCTTTTGCCATTAGACTTCTTAGATTTTTTTTAGACTTGCTTAGACTTCTTAGATTTTTTTAGACTGACTTAGATAATAGACTTCTTAGATTTTTTGAAAGCATTGTCTACGAAGTCTAAAAATCTAAGCCAGTCTAAGAAGTCTTATTTCGTTCTGTTAGCATTAATGTACGCCGCCATAGTTTCGATAGACTGGAAAATTGTTTTTCCTTCCTTTGGATCTACTAATTTGATTCCGTAATCTTTATCTAAAATCACGATTAATTCAAGAGCATCAATTGAGTCTAAACCTAAACCGTCTCCAAACAAAGGATCGTTATCTGCAATATCTTCAACTGCAATATCTTCAAGGTTAAGAGTAGTGATAATTTTGTTTTTTAATTCTGCTTTTAATGCTTCCATGATTATTTATTGTATAAAGTATTGATCGTTTCGTTTTTAAATTTTGAATTTTCATCTGTTCCCATTACGCAAAGAAAAGCTTTATAATTGTCATTAAAAAGTTCTACCCAGCCGCACAAAACTTTTTCTGCTTTATTTGTGTTTAACAATATGTTCGAATAGTTAAACATAAATTCGGTATTGAAAGCATCAAATATAAAGAAAGAATTTTCACTTTTCAGCTGATGACGAATACTTATTTCACCCAGACAGATATTTGGCAGTGTATAAACGAAAACCGCTGGACTCGGAAAATAATTTTCTTTGTCTGAAATCGATTCCTGATATTTTACATCGGTATCTAAACTCGACGATTTATTGGCCAAAACCAATGCGATATTATTTTCCTCTTCCGTTGAGGTAATTGGACTTAATAGTAATTCTGATCCTAAAAAAGCGAGTTTGCTCAAAGCGTCCATTTTGAAGAACTTTGGATATTGCATTTCGAAATTTCGATACGCTTGTTTGGCAAAGTCCGCAAAATCTGTTGGTTCTATTTTGAATATATATTCGCCGTTGAGAACAATTTCGTTGTTTTCGATTTTGATGTAGGATTGTATGTTGGTTTTGTTTTGAGCCATTTTTAACAGAGCTTTTTAATATCTCTCTTTAAACTTATTTGTGAAAAAAGAACTGGAACATTTAATTTTTGATTCTCTTTTATCATTGTCAAATAGATATTGTTTTTATCTAAAATAAATATTCTACTGGTTTGAAATCTGGCATTAATAGCCAAATAATTTAAGTTATTATAAATGATTATATTTTTTGCATCTCTATATTTTTCAAATCCTTTTACTTTACAATATTCATTTATAAGAAATCTGTTTTTTTCAGCATCAAATTTACTTTCAATTTTTGAAAGTTGTTTTTCAGTTGCTTTTCTATAAATAACATACAAAGCGTAAAAGCTAAAAATAAAAAGCAGATAAAATTCAATTCCGGTTTTAGAATAATCGCGATAAGGATTAAAGTAAACCAGAAAAGGCATTAGAAAACCCCAGCTATAAAACAGATAAACGATCATTTTATCAAATTTGTCTAACCAGTCTTCGGAATAGATTAATTTACTTTGTTCTATACTTTTTTGAATATTTAAGTTTTTTAAACTTCTCATATTTAAAATTTTAAGAAACCCAAGTATCAATAATTTTACTGATATGCCATTCTCCGGATTTATTTTTAATTGTAATTTCAAATCCTCGTCCGCATCTCCCACCGCCACATGAAGCACTTGCTTTTAAAATTCCTGATGTTTTAGTTTTATTAAAATGAATTTTAGAAATTGATATTGTGCCTACAGGAAGTGAACTTTTTTTGTCATTTATATCCCAAAATCGCTCTTCAGGAAATTTGGACATATATTGAAAATCATATTTTTTATTGTTTTTAAAAGGGGTTAAGTCAAATTTATCATCCTTAATTTTATTGTTTTCAATAAAATCATAAACGGCAATTAAGATTCTATTTTTATCCTTTTTAATACTGTCTTGTTCGTGCCAATATTTTTTTAAAATTGCATGATATCCAATTGTGTCTGTTTGACCAGTTTTAAAATTTACTATTTTTGGACTTGGCGGAGGATACATGATTCTTCGGTCCATATTTATAGAATCTACAATTTCAACAAAAACGCTGTTTAAAACCTCTTTTTCAAAATCAGATTCAGACACTTCTTTCTTTTTACATCCAAATGATGAAAGAAGAATTAGAGTTATAAATATGAATTTTGATAGTTTCATTTTCAATTCGTGGAAAATTAGTGCAATTAGTGTTTCACCTTCTCAAAAACCACAGCCGTATTACAACCTCCAAAACCAGAAGCTGTTTTCAAAAAGAAATCAACATTCTTTTCTTCATTCTTTTCAATCACATTTATATTTTCGCTTACGCCAATTTCATCAAAGCCTTTCGATTCAAAAAGCATATTTCGATTTGCTGATTCAATCGCAATAACCGTTTCCAATAATCCCGAAGCACCTAATGTATGACCGTAAAATCCTTTTAAACTATTTACAGGAACATTTTGTAAACCTAAACGGCTAAAAGCAATCGCTTCCATTTCGTCGTTAAAAGGAGTTGCAGTTCCATGGGCTGAAATATAATCTAATTTATCGGCATCCATTTGAGCTTCTTTTAAAGCATTTTGGATGCTTCTAAACAAACCTTCACCTGTTCTTGACGGACCCGAAATATGATTCGCATCATTTATCGAACTGTCACCGATCACTTTTATTTTAGCGTTTTTGGCTTCCGCCGAAACTAAAACTGCAGCAGCAGCTTCGCCTAAACTTACGCCCGTTCTATTTTTAGAATACGGTTTGCAAGGCAGTTCGCTCATCGCCTGAAATGCATTAAAACCAGATAAAACAAATTCTGAAACTTCGTCACCGGCAACCACAAAAACATGATCATACAATTCAGACTGAATCATTCTCTTCGCAACTGAAACAGCTAAAATTCCCGAAACGCAGGCATTTGAAACCACAATTGGCTGTGTCTGGAATCCGAAGAAATCTGAAATATTTTTTGCTAAAACATCTAAATGCGCGTTATTAAAATTTTCTTCTGAATCATTTTGTAAAGCGGTTACATTTCCCTTAGTTGTAGAAAGTATAAACGCTGTTTTTGAATTTAATGCGGCGCCAGAATTTTTAATAATTGGCTGTAAAGCCAAAATCATCATTTTTTCTAAACGCGAATATTTAGTACCTGAACTGATTTCCGCGAAAGCGCCATTTATTTTTTCATCATGAATTATCGAAGCATAAAATGAATTTGACATCAAAGAAATATCATTATGAAGCTGAATTCCCGAATCGCCGCGAAGAATTGCCTCGACGTTAGATGCTGCATCAAAACCTAATGGCGTGATACAATTCGTTTCGGTAATATATATTTCTTTTAACATTTTATTTTTTTTTTAAATCTCTCGCAGATTTTGCAGATTAAGCGGATTTACTTTTCTCTAAAGGTTTCACAAAGATTCTACAGATTAATGCAGATTTATAATTTGTGAAATTTGTGTAATTAGTGGCTAAACTTACATTAACAATCCCACTTTTCTTTTCCATTCCTCATAAAAAGGAGGATTTGTCAGCATTAAATTTCCTTCCTTATCCAAAAAAACCTGAACTGTTTCTCCGGTGCAGGCAATTTCTCCTTTGTCATCAATAATTTTAAAACGATAAATTATTTTGGCTGCAGGCGTATCAACAACTGTTGTTTCAATGGTTACTACATCGCCGTAACGCAGGGACAATTTATGCTCGCAGGTCGATTTTACAATTGGAGTTGTGTAACCTGTTTTGGCAATATCTAAATAGGTAAGTCCGTGCTGACGGCCAAACGCTTCACGTCCATCTTCAAAATAGGTGATATAATTGCCGTGCCATACAATTCCAAGCGGATCAGTTTCGTTAAAACGAATCCTGATTTCGTGTGAAACGGTTAAACCTTCGACCTCGTTAAACTGCTCTTTTCTTTTTATCATAAAATAATGCGATGGCTGTGGTGAGAATGAAAAACAAAAATAATAAACTTATTTTTGGGATAATTTCCAGGAAAGAAACATTACGAAGCAAAACATCATAAAAAGCATCTAATCCCCAGTTCATTGGTGATGATCTGGCAATAATCTGCATTATTTTCGGCATAGCAAAAACAGGAACCCAGATTCCGCCAATTGCTGCTAAAATAATCACACTTGTTGCTCCAAAAGGTGCCGACTGCTCTTGTGTGCTTGCAATTGTTCCTAATAAAATTCCGAATCCAATTGCGGCAAAACCAGAAAATAGCGCCACAACGCTCATCATTGCTAAATGTCCTTCAATATTTAAAGAAGGAAGTCCGATGGATGGAAATAGGAAAACGGCAACTGCAACCATCATATAAAACTGAATCATACAAATTATCGAGTAAGTAATTGTTTTACCTATAATTACAACTAATCCGGAAACAGGATTTGTTCTTAATCGAACGAAAGTTCCCTGCGATTTTTCTTTTACAATATTAATCGATAACGGAATTACAATAAAAAATATCGCAAAAAGTGTCCACGCCGGAACGTTGTGCTGAACCGAATTGGGACGGACTTCTTTATTGTTAATCTTCGGAATTATTTCTTTAAAAGAAATGAAACTTTTTTGCTCAAAATCGGCATTTCCTTCTCCTAACTGATTCTGAAAAGTAGTGTAAATTGATTTGGTTTCGATTTGCGAAATCATTTTGTCGATAGAACTCATGACCGCATTTTTAAAACTCATCTGAACCGCCGGATCAAAATACAGCTTTACTTCTTTTTCTTTAATTATTCTTTTTTTATTTTGAGAAACGCTGTCTGTTAAACCAATTGCGCTTACAATTTTTTCGACATTCTGATCAATTTTTTCCTGTAAATCAGAACTTAAATTTTTAGGAATTATAATCGCCAATTGAAATTTTCCCTTGTAAACATTTTCCCGGGCAGCATCTTCGGTAATGGTTTTATTGTCGAGCTGTGTTACAACGCTGAATAAATTGCTTTTTTCTAAATTATCAAAAACAGTCTTCGAAACCGAACCTTTGTCATTATCTACCAATAAAATTGGAATTCTGGAATCGCTCACCGTTTTAAAAGTGCTGTCCTGAATTAATGTAACAGTAACGACCAAAACTAATGGCATGACAAAAAGAATAATCAATCCGCCTAAATCGCGTTTAAGCAGTAAAAATTCTTTTACAATAGACATCCAGATTTTATACAGCATCTCTCAAAGCTTTACCGGTTAATGAAATAAAAACGTCTTCGAGATTTCGGGCGTCTTCAACAGAATCGATTAAACTCAACGGCGTTCCTTTAGCATAAATTCGGCCCTGGTCTAAAATGGCAATATTGGTACAGAAATCTTCGGCTTCAGCCAAATGATGCGAAGTATAAATAATAGAAGTTCCGTTTTGGTTTAACACTTTCAGATAATCTATAATAGCATTTTTAGACTGAACGTCAACGCCAACAGTTGGTTCATCTAAAAATAAAACTTTTGGCTGATGCAGAATTCCGGCAATTAAATTTACGCGGCGTTTCATTCCGCCCGAAAAAGTTTCGACCCGTTTATCGGCAAATTTTAAAAGTCCTAAAAGTTCTAAAGTTTCGATTACTTTATCTTTTAAGTCAGAACCTTTTATGCCGTACATACTTCCAAAATAATGCAGGTTTTCTCTGGCCGTAAGAGTAGGATAGAGGGCATATTCCTGAGGAACAACACCTATGATTTTTTTAATTTTTGAAGAATGATCAGAGTAACTTAAATTATCAATTGTAAAATGTCCCGAAGTTGGTTTAACCAATCCGCAGAGCATTGAAATTAAGGTTGTTTTTCCGGCACCATTTGGGCCGAGTAAACCAAAAATTTCTCCTTCATTTATATCCAGCGAAACATCGTTCAAAGAATACTGGTCTGCTTCTTTGTACTTTTTCGAAAGGGATTCTATTTTAATTATAGACTGCAAAATATATTTAGCTGATAGCTTTTTTTAGTTTTTTGAAAAAAAATTCTTCTCTGTTGGCAATGTCCAAAAGTTCATCGGCAATAGTGTTGTAAGCGTCTTCTTTGGCGCTTCTGTTTTTATAAATTCGGGATGCTTCGACGGCAAAATCGCGCCATGAATCGCCAATTTTTGTCATTTCTTTAGAAAGATCTTTTAGTTCTTCATTATTTAAAATAGCCGAAGCTTCCTGCAAAAATGCTGCATAAATAAAACGGAAACCACCGCCTCCAGTTCCAATTTCTTCCTGCATACGAACCATTTGTGCCAAATAATGATTGGCTTTTTTAGTGCCGTGTTTTACAGGCCATTTTCTAATTTGTTTAGAAACAAATTTAATTCCGCGAACGCCTACAATTGGCATTGGTGCCAGCATATCGCGGCAGGTATTTTTGATTCCTTTAATGATGGCGCTTTTTAAATTCACATCTTTTGGAACCTGAATTGGATAATACATTTGTCCGCGAGGCGCAAAAGCTCCTTTTGCAAAACGAACTTTATCCAGTTCTTCATGCGTTAAAGTCGTCACAGTTTCCATTACCGGATCGCTGACTAAATAATCAGTTTCGGTTTTTCCGTAAACAACTAAATTGTGTGCGTTAAAATGAAAACGATACTCGTCCGGAAAATAACTTAAATTGTAAACTCCAACCTGTAATCCTGTTGGAATATTATTTTTTAGATTTTCATCTAATGCTTTATTGGCATTTGATACCGATGAAAATTTTTGTCTTTTTATTTTTAAATTTAAACGGTTGGCTACTTTATTAAAAATCTGTCCGGGCAGCGTTCTATAACTAATTGCCGGAGCATAATTGACTTTTATAAAAGGCAGATATACAAAAAATAATCCAGAGCCAATACCAAAAACCATCGGTTCGCTGATGTTTAGTCCGCTGTTTTTTAGCAGATTCGACGCTACTCCATTCTCACAATGAGCAGACTGATGATGTGTGAAAGTTAATTCCATTATTTGGTGATGCTGTTTTTTAATTCTTCAATTGAAATTTCAAATGTATTGGCGTATTTCTGCAGAATTTTATCGTTTAGTTTTGCAAAAACACTTGGTTTAAAATGTCTTTTTACACGCCATTTCCAGAATCCTACATAGCTTGCTAAAATCGTAAGATCCATTTTATTGACTTCCATAAAATAAACAATAGGGCTTACTTCGCCATTTAAAACTTGTTGTCTGGCATCGGCAATTCTTTCGTTTATTTCATCGATTGAATTAGAAAGTGCGATTGCTTTAGGTTCCCATCCTGTACTTAAGGTTGTGGTATAATTACCATTTTCATCTGTTGCGTACAAAAGTTCTTTAACGTTGTTTTTTGTTAAGTTGCTTTTATCCTGAGGTACTTTATCTTTTTCCATTACCTGGTTATGTTTTCAAGTGGGATTATTACGAAACGGAAACTGTTTTTTGAATAAACAAATTAATTTCGCATTCTATGAGTATTTGGTCTTCGACAGAACTTTGACAGCTCATCGTGCATAAAGTGTAATCGTCGCCGACAAATTTTGAAACCAAATCTGCCTTTGTAATTATAGTTTCGCCGACTTTTGGCAGCGAATGAATTTTTACATTTTTTAAAGCGCTGATAAATCCAATTACATTTACGTTCTCATTTTCTGTTCCGTTTTCGTCAAAATAATATTTTTTTCCAACAATAGACGAACAAGTCTGCGCCGTATTTTCTATTAAACCTGCTTCGATAAAAACATTATTCTGAACAAAAATATTGTCTTCTTTTATCAAAAATGTGGTTTCTACGAAGCTGGCATCAATATCCAAAATTAAATCGACCATAAGCATTGGTGCCCTGTGCGGTAAATAATTTTGTATGTCAACTCCGGTATTCAAAATCATATATTATTTCGCTAAAACGGTTTTCATTTGTCCGTTTGCAATTTCTTCATTGTTTAGTTTCGTAACAATGTTCACTAAAGTAATTCCGGCAAATTCCTGTAAAATAGTCACTTCAGATTGAATTGTATCGTTTAATTCCGGCAGTTTTTTAATTTCAATTTCTTTAATAGAACCAATATATCCGGTTGGTGCTGTTTCATTTCTTAAAAAAAACTGATATCCGGTGTGCAGTGCCACAGATTGTGCCATGTGCTCAATTAAACCGGCTTCTAAAAAAGTATTATTATTAAAAAAGATATTGTCGCTTTTAATATTAAATCCCGAAACCAATGATGTTTCACTATAAGAAATCATGCTGTCTACCATAACAAAAGGAAACTTTTGAGGTAATAAATTTTCGACAGCTTCTTTTTCTAAAAGTAAAACTTCCATTAGCACACAGTTAAATACGCATATGCAAAAGAGAATCTTCCGCTTTCAGGAACTGATAAAAGAATTTGATCTCCTTTTTTCAAATTGCCTGAATTCATTAATTCTTCCAAAGCCAGATAAATAGAAGCAGAACCTACATTTCCAACTCTGGAAAGATTCATAAACCATTTATCATCACTCATTCCGATTCCTTTTTCAGTTAATCCTTTTTTTAGTCCTTCAACAAAAAAGTTTGAAGAAACATGAGGAATAAAATAAGTAATATCTTCAGATTTGATGTTGTTTTTATCCATTGCATCTTTCATGCTTTCAGCACCTTTCGTCAGGATAAATTCATCTAATAATTTTACATCTTGTTTGATAGAAAACACAGATTCATTAAGCCATTGTTCCGGCGCGTAATCGCTCCATGATTTAATTTCTCCATTTTCTAATTTATCACCTCCGGCATACATGCAGGTTTCTAATTCGTAAGCATACGAAAAAGCTTCCATCCATTCTATTTTTAGAGAAATAGGTCCTCTTGGTTTATTTTCTAATAAAAAAGCGCCTGCGCCATCTGAAAGCATCCATCTTAAAAAATCTTTTTTGAAAGCAATAATCGGCTGTTCTTCCAGACTTTTTAAATTGTCGGCTTCGTGATTGTATTTTTGGGCATTCAGCCAGGTAGAAACTTTTTCTGATCCTGTACAGACTGCATTTTTTGAATTCCCGGATCGTACGGAAAGAAAACCAAATTTAAGAGAGTTCATTCCGGCACAGCAAACTCCTGTTGAAGAGTTTAATTCTACCGATTTGTTTTTTAACAAACCATGAACCATCGCAGCGTGCGAAGGAAGAAAAATATCCGGAGTTGAGGTTCCGCATGAAAGGACTTCTAAATCCTGTGGCGTAAAATTCTCATCGAATAATGGCAAAATAGCATTTCGTGTTAATTCGGCATTACTGTGCGTGCTTTTTCCAGCTTTATCAACAGCGTAATAACGGCTTGTAATTTTGTTGTTGCGCAAAATAATACGTCTTGCTTTTGATGCAGTATCGTTAATAAGGCCTAAATAAGCTTCCATTTCATCATTTGAAACAGCTTCGTTGGGCAGGTACTTTGCAGCTTTTGTTATATATACTTCAAACATAATCTAAATTCGCTTCTAAACTCCCTGATAATATTGAGTTTCTCTTTTTATGGTTTTTAACTTAAAAGGATAGGAAATAAAGTGCAATATATACACTATTGGTGAGATTAACCAAATTGCCAAGAATAAATAAACATTAAATACTTTTAGAAGCTTTTTTCGGTTTTTTTGATTTTTATAAATAAGGTTTGACCATTTATTGAAAATTTTATTGGCTGTTTTGTCAACAGTTACTAAATAGGGACTAATTTTTACGGCACCAATTGAAACCAGTTTTGGCTGTAAATTTTGTAAATTATTCTCGTTAAATGCAGAAAGCATTACTTCTCCAAACTTTGGAGATTCGTTTATGTCTTTTTCTGAAACTCCCGGAAGCGGAAAAATGCCTAAATATTTTTTCTTAACCCCAGAAAACATCCATTCGACAATTGTAATCACACTGATTAAGTTTCCAACACGATCTACCAGAGCCACATTTCCGACTAATTGTGCGTTGGCATCTTTAAGTAAAGTTTTGATTTTTTCCTGCGCCATAATCCACATGTTTCTTGAACCGCTGATGGTTATAACTGGTGTGTTGTTCAGGATTTTTTTGGCTTCTTCGCTCTTTAAAAACGAGTTAATTGGAATTGAAGGTGATAAATACCAAACCTGATAATGGAAAAGTACCAAATCGAATTTTGTATTTAAAATTTCTTCGGGAACTGGTTTTAATGATGTCGGAATCTGTAAAAAAGATTCTGGAAAGGCATCAAAAAAGGAATCCTTATTCCACGGAAAAGGAAAGGGTTTTTCCAGCTGGATTTCGTGAAAAGTTACATTGATATCCCCTGAGTTTAAAAACGGTTTTGCAATATTTTGCGCAATCGTTTCTAACTGTCCTGACTGGGAATAATAAATAACGAGGATGTTTTTCATTTAGGTTTACTTGCTTTGATTGCGGACAAAAGTAAGTAAATTTATTTAAACGAATTTTCTTGTTTAAGGTATTGGTTTCTGCCTTTTATTTCAAAAACTACATTGTTTTAAATTATTATAAATGCAGGTAAACAATGAGGTGCTAAAATTCTTTTTTTGATAACAGAACAGGAAAAAACTTGTATAATTCTCTGTAGAATTATGCTTTCAAATCATTCCAGAAGTCAAAATAATTAAACCATTGCAGCGGATATTTTTTCAGAATACTTTCTACGCTCGTTACATATTCTTTTAGCAGCGCTTTTTCGTCACGGTGTTTTACAGCTGCTTCTCTTGCGTATAAATGATAATGTAAATTTGGCTCTTTCATAACGTAAACAAACACAACGGGAACTTTTAATCTGGATGCGATTAAAAATGGTCCGGCAGGAAAATTTGCTTCTCTGCCCAGAATACTTTCAGAAAGTGATTTTGTACCTGCAAAATAACGGTCGCCTGTAAAGCAGACTAATTCATTATTGGCCAAAGCCGCATTTATCTCAAAAATATGAGACAAATCTTCTTTTATAATAATAAATTTTACGGTTGGCTTTTGAGTAATGCTTTCCAGATAATTTTTTATGGCAGAATGTTCGAGATCTGTAGTGACTAAATTGATTTGAAAATCGATATCAATTTCTCCAAAAAAATGTTCTGCAATTTCAAAATTCCCAACATGCGCGCTGATTAAAACACCGCCTCTTTTTTCGGCCAGAAGATTTTTTAGAATATCAATTCCGTCAAATTCATAGGTGAATTTGTTTCGCATTCCGGCCGAAATGGAAATTTTATCAATAATAGTCTGTCCAAAAGTGTAATAACTTTTGAAGACCATTTTTTTTGATTTAAAATAGGAATATTGCAGCCTTTCTTTAAAGTAATAAAAAATAGCGCGATTGCTTTTCTTTAAAAACAAAAAGTAATAGGAAGCAACGAAATAAAGTAAAACATAAGCAGATCTGACACCCGCTTTCTGAATTAAAAAAACGAATATTTTATAACCTAAAACAGTTCCTTTTGATTTGCCATCCCATTCGCTCATTAAGCTGTTTTGGCTTTTAATTTGGTTTCGATAAGGTCATAGAAACTTTGGAAATCAGAAATTCCAACAAAATCTGCCTCAACTAGTTTTACGCCAAAGTTGGATTCTATTGAAACGACTAAATCAACATAATCCAAACTATCTAATCCAAGCGTATCTTTTAAATTAGCATCTGGTTCAATGTCGTCATTATCTACTTCAAATTCATCAACTAAAAAACCATTAATTTTTGCTATAATATCTTCTTTATTCATCGTTTAATTTAAACTTTTTAACCACCAACGCCGAGTTGGTTCCTCCGAACCCGAAAGAATTGGACAAAAATATGTCAAATTTTTTGTTTAACGTAGTTTTAACTAAATTTAATTTTGAAGCATCTTCATCCGGGTTTTCTAAATTGATGTTCGGCGCAATGAAATCGTTCTGCATCATGATGATAGAGTAGATAATTTCACTTGCTCCGGCCATCCAGCATTCATGTCCTGTCATTGATTTTGTTGAACTTACGTAAGGATTTTTCTCACCAAAAACTTCAAAAATCGCTTTAGCCTCGTTTGCATCACCTACCGGAGTGGAAGTTGCATGCGCATTTATATACTCAATATCTGCTGCTTTTAACTTTGCATCGTCAAGTGCTCTCTGCATTGCTGTAGCCGGTCCTTCAACATTTGGAGTCGAAATGTGTCCGCCGTTTGATGAAAATCCATAACCAGAAACTTCGGCTATTATAGTTGCTCCGCGTGCTATCGCCGACTCGTAACTTTCGAGAATTAAAGTAGCACCGCCGCCACTCGGAATTAATCCGTCGCGGCCCGAATCAAAAGGTCTTGATGCTTTTTCAGGATCGCCTTCTCTGTTAGAAAAAACACCTAATCCGTCAAAACTGCTCATGGCATATTTATTAATTTCCTGCGCTCCTCCGGTGATAATAATGTCCTGAAAACCGCTTTTTATTAAAAAATAGGCTAAACCTATAGAGTGGGAACCGCTTGCACAAGCCGCACTCACAGTTAAATTAATACCACGAAGTTTAAAAATCGTTGAAAGATTCATGGTAACAGTAGAATTCATCGATTTAAAAATAGCTCCGGAACCTATCAAGGCCGTATCTTTTTTTTCACGAACAATATCTGTAGCATCGATAATGGCTTTAGAAACACTGTCGTTTCCGTACATAATCCCGACTTCGCGCGTTTCAAAAAATTCGTCGTCGATATTAGCGTTTTTCAAAGCTTCTATTGTGGCCATGTAAGCATACTCGGTTTCTTCACCAATGCTCATACGCTGTCTTCGGGTAAGTAAATTTTTTAAATCGGCTTTTGGAACTATTCCGGTCAAGGCCGACTGAAAACCAAATTCTTTTCGTTCAGAATCAAACTGAATACCCGATTTTCCGTTATACAATGATTCCTTTACTTCATCTAAAGAAGTTCCGATACAAGAATAAATTCCCATTCCAGTAATTACAACTCTCTTATTCATCGTCTTTCAAAGTAATTTTTAAGAATATATTCCTCCGTTTATATTAATAATTTCGCCGGTAATATAGCTCGATTTTTTTGAAATCAAAAAGCTTACCAAATCTGCAACTTCTTCTGCCTCCCCAAAACGATTTACCGGAATTAGTTTTAATAATTCTTTTTCATCAAGTCCGCTTGTCATATCTGTCCTGATAAAACCGGGTGCAACGGCATTTACGGTAATATTACGTTTGGCAACTTCTTGTGCCAGTGCTTTTGTTGCTGCAACAATTGCTCCTTTTGCAGCAGAATAATTGGTTTGTCCGGCTGTTCCTTTTACACCTGAAACAGAAACCATATTTACAATCCGGCCATATTTATTACGAAGCATTTTTTGAATAAAAAACTGCGTCACGTTAAAAAATCCGTTGAGACTGGTGTTTACAACACCATTCCAGTCTTCGGGAGTCATCCACATAAAAAGACCATCTTTTGTAATTCCGGCATTGTTTACAATTGCTTCTACTACTGCGTCAGGATTTGCTTCCTGCCATTTAGTTAAAACATTTTGCACTTGTTCAAAATTGGCGACATCAAAGCCTAAAATTTCTCCGGCTGCTCCTAATTTTTGTATTTCCTGAAGTGTTTCTTCAGCAGCAGTTTTGTTTGAATGATAATTGATCAAAATATGATAATTAGATTCAACGGCTAATTTTTTACAAATAGCACTGCCAATTCCTCTTGAACCGCCTGTTACTAATACACATTTCATTTATGTAGATTTTATTTTTTTATAAGTCATAAATGTTATCGCTTTTAATGGTGTTTGTTCAAACGGTTCATATTGGCGATTTCATTGTATAAATTTTATTTCTTTTTCTTGGCCGCTGGTTTATTTGCCGCTTTAGCCGTTGTTTTTGTTTCAGCTTTTGGGCTTTCAGCAGCTGTACTTATTTCCTTTTTCTCTCTTTCTTTTGTTTGCGAAAACAGTTCAGCATTTTCAAACCATTGGTTTCCTAATACGGTTCCGTCAGGTCTTAGAAATCCCCATTTTCCTTCGTTTTTTACTCTGGCAAGACCATCAATAAAACCCTTGTCCTGCTGTACAAATAATGCAATAACAAATCCGTTTGAAGTGATTCCGTATTGGGTTGGAATTACAAGTTTTCCAGTTTCATTGATAAATCCCCAATTGTTTTCTTTTACCGGCGCCAGACCGTTTGAGCTAAAAACTTCTGCGTCGCTGTAAGTTGGTTCTATTACAAAATCTCCTTTTAAATTGATATAACCCCATTTTTTTCCAACTAAAACCGGAGCTAAATTTTTAGAAAATGCTTTTGCCTTATCGTAAATGGGAAGAATTGCCCAGTTTCCTTTTAAATCTATAAAACCAATTTTTCCGTTCTTTTTAGCGTAGGTTAAATCCTGTGTTTCAAAATCCCATATTTTTTCTGCACCATCAACCGGAATAAATTTTCCGCCGCTTACAAGGCCAAAAGTTTTATCTTTTCTTGCCCATGCTGTGCCTTTAAAATAGTTTCCAATTTCGGAATAAGCCGGTTCAATTAATTCTTTTCCGTCTGTATTAATAATTCCCCAGTTTTTGTTGAGTTCGACTCTTGCATAACCATTTTCAAAAGATTTGATCTGGTCATATTTAGGTTCTAAAACAACTGTCAGTTTTGAATTTATTAACCCAACTTTGTTTCCTTGTCTGATAAAAGCAACGCCATTATTAAAATCGAATATTTTTTCAGTAGCAGGCGCTTTTAGAATTTCTCCTTTTGTATTAATATAAACCCAGTCCTTATCTTTTTGTACAACTGCTATTCCGCTGTTAAAATCTTTAGCATTGTTAAAAGAAGCCGGAATTACCCAGTTTCCTTTAGTATCGATAAATCCCCATTTTCCGTTGTCTTCTGCAGCGGCTAAACCTTCAGAAAAACTTTTAGCAGATTTATATTGAGGTTCGATTTTAAAAGATCCGTCTTTTGAAATATATCCAATTTTTGAATTCTTTTTAACTAATGCCAGTTCTTGACTATTAACAAATTGAATGAAACCCAGCAGCAAAAAAATAAGTGTTTTTTTCATGATATTAAGATTCAATATTAATAATGTAAAAATTCTGTTTTATTTCTGAAAGAGTTCGGCGTTCTGAAACCATTCCGCCAAAAGATCTCCGTTTGGTTTAAGAAAGCCCCATTTTCCATTGCGTTTTACCCTTGCCAATCCGCCAATAAATCCTTTTTCCTCATGCGTGTTATAGCTTCCAAATGCTGCGGAAATTTCATAGTTTGGAGGAATAATCGATTTTCCTTTTTCATCTATAAATCCCCAGCCGTATGCTTCTTTTACGGCAGCAAGACCATTTTCGCTAAAAGAATCTGCATCATTATATATTGGCTGTATTACGCATGTCCCTTCAATATTGGTATAACCCCATTTTTCGCGAATACATATTGGAGCCAGATTATTAGAAAATGGTTTTGTTTTCTCAAACATTGGTTTAAGAATCCATTGTCCTTCAAAATTTACAAATCCCCATTTACCGCCTTTTTTTGCAGCAATTAAATCCTGAGTTCCAAAAGAACCAAATTCAGTAACATCTTCTATTGGAGTAAACTGTCCGTTATGAACCAGTCCGTACTCTTTCCCTTTTTTTGCCCAGGTTGTGTTGTTGTAATAATCTCCTACTTCATCATAAATTGCCTCAACAACTTCTTTTCCTGCCGGGTCAACAATTCCCCATTTTCCATTTACAGCTGCTTTAGCATAACCTTTATAAAATGCCCTGATCACATCGTATTTTGGAGGCAGAATAATCTCAAATTTGTTGTTGATAAGACCCACTTTATTAGTTTGTCTAAAAAAAGCTGCACCATAATGAAAATCAAATAATTTATCTGATTCCGGATTACCGCTTAATATTTCACCTTGTTTGTTGATATAATACCAAACCGATTTTTTTTCTACAGCAGCAATTCCGCTGTTAAAATCCCTTGCATTATCAAAGGCAGCAGGAATTACAAAATTTCCTTTACTGTCTGTATATCCCCACTTTCCGTTTTGTTTAACGGCGGCCAATCCATCAGAAAAATCTCTTGCGCTGTCAAATTTTGGTTCAACTGCAAAAGTTCCGTCTTTGGTAATAAGACCAAATTTACCGTCTTTTTTAACTAAAGCAAGTTCTTGAGCATTAATTAATTGAAAAGATATCAGGAATAAAAAAATTATTTTTTTCATATTTATAAAATGTGTGATTACAGTTTTTTGATTAACTGTTTATCAAATAATCTTTTACTTTTTGAACGAAAGGGTACATTACCTGATCTTCCTTAAATGTTGGAATTATAGTTCGAATTTCATCGTACCATTTTTTAGTAACAGACGACACTTTATCTTTTTGTCCTAAGTAATCAATGGCCTGAACAATAGTGATCATTTCGATTGCTAATACTTCAAAAGCATTTTCGATAACTTTTGATGTAATTACCGCAGCATTTGTTCCCATACTTACAATGTCCTGATTGTCATTGTTGTTGGGGATGCTATGAACATACATTGGGTTAGAAAGCATTTGGCTTTCGGCAGTTGTTGAGGTCGCAGTAAACTGAACGCCCTGCATTCCGAAATTAAATCCTAACGTTCCTAAATTTACAAATGGAGGAAGCAGTTCGTTAATTTTTGAATTCAGTAAATAGTTTAATTGACGTTCTGCCAGCATCGTTAATTTTGTAATAACAATTTTTAGTTTGTCCATTTCAAGCGAAATATAATCTCCGTGGAAATTTCCTCCGTGATAAACATGTTTGTTTTTTACATCAATGATTGGGTTGTCATTTGCCGAATTAAATTCGTCTTCCAAAATAGAAGCAACATTGTTGATTGTTTCTAAAACCGGACCCAAAATTTGAGGAACACATCTTAATGAATAATATTCCTGAACTTTTTCTTTGAAAATTTCCTCTGTATTTTCTCCAGAATATAAATGGTCTTCTCTCTTGCGAATTAAAGTACTGTCTGAAAGATTTTTTCTCATCTGAGCAGCAATTTCCTGCTGGCCTTTATGACGCTTAGTCTGGTTTAGTTCTTCAGAGAAATGATCATCATAAGCCTGAACTAATTCATTGATGGCACAAGATGATTTTAATGACCAGTTTAATAATTTTTTGGCATGATAAATATTTACAACCCCAATTCCTGTCATTACAGAAGTTCCGTTGATTAAAGCCAGACCTTCTCTAATTTCCACCTGAATTGGTTTTAAACCTTCGATTTCAAAAACTTCGGGAGTCGGTCTTCTTTCGCCTTTATAAAAAACTTCACCTTCTCCAATTAAAACCAGAGCTAAATGTGACAATTGTACTAAATCACCGCTGGCACCAACGCCGCCGTGTTCAAAGATTAATGGTGTAATATCTCTATTTATAAGTTCAGACATTAGGTTAATTACTGAAGGATGGACACCAGAATTCCCTAATGAAAGTGTATTTAATCGAGCTAAAATTGCTGCTTTTGCACAAACCGGACTTAAAGGTTTTCCAGTTCCTGAAGAGTGGCTTCGGATTAAATTATATTGAAGCTGAATTTGATCAGACTCTTTAATTCTGTATTGCGCCATTGGGCCAAAGCCTGTATTAACGCCGTAAATAACTTTATTTCCAGAGAACTCCTTTAAGAAACTGAAGCTTTCGTTTACCCGGTTAAGTACTACATCGCTAATTGTAACCTTTTGATTTCCAAAGATTATAGCTTCAAACTCTGCTAAACTTAAATATTCATTAATTGTATTCATTAAATCGTTTTTGATTGTGCTAATTTAATTTTATTTATCAAAATAATTGTAGTTATTTTGATGATGGCAAATGTAGGTTAATAATTGATAATATTTTTATTATGACAAAGGAGTTTGTAGATGTTTTAGTAATAGGCGCCGGACCATCCGGATGCGTATCGGCATCGTATCTTCATAAAAACAATGTTAAGGTAAAAGTCGTAGAAAAACAAAAGTTCCCGAGACTTGTTGTTGGTGAAAGCTTAATTCCAAGAGTAATGGATCATTTTGCAGAAGCAGAATTGTTTGACGCTCTTAATTCGATGAACTTTGAAAAAAAACTTGGAGCTCGCTTTATCAGAGGTGAAGAAATCTGTGTTTTTGATTTCAGTAAAAAATTTGGAGAAGGCTGGGACTGGACCTGGCAGATTCCAAGAGCTGATTTTGACAACACAATGGCTCAGGAGGTGATTCGAAAAGGGGTCGATCTGGAATTTGAAACCGAGGTTTTGGAGGTTTCTTTTGAAGGTAAAAATTCGAAAACAATTGTAAAAGATAAAGACGGAAATCTAAAAGAAATCCATGCAAAATTTATTGTCGACTCCAGCGGATATGGACGCGTTTTGCCAAGACTTTTAGATTTGGACACACCTTCAAAATTAGATCCGCACTCATCGATTTTTACGCACGTAAAAGACATTAACAGACCGGAAGGTGAGGAAGGAACGCAGATTTCGTTTGATATTCTTGAAACAGAAGTCTGGCTTTGGGTAATTCCTTTTTCTAACGGAAACACCAGTTTAGGAGTTGTTGGTCCAACAGATTTTATTAATTCGCTATCCGAAAATAAAGATAACGCCGAGGCTTTGAAGAACGCTATTCAGCTATCAGATTATTATATTCAGAGATTTAAAGGGACAGAATTTTTGTTTGAGCCTGTAAAACTGGAAAATTATTCACGGGCAGTAAAAAGAATGTACGGCGATGGTTTTGCCTTAACAGGAAATAGTTCTGAGTTTCTTGATCCTGTTTTTTCATCAGGAGTAGCTTTTGCAACTGAATCCGGAATGCTGGCGGCAAAATTATATTTAAAAGAATCGCAGGGAATTCCTGTAGACTGGGAAGTTGAATTTACACAATATATGAAACGCGGTATTTCGGTATTTACAACTTATGTACAGGAATGGTATACCGGAAACCTGCAGACTTTGTTTTTCCATCAGCCGGAAAATATTGAGGTAAAAGAAAAAATTTGTGCTGTTTTAGCAGGTTATGTCTGGAATGAAGACAATTCGTTTGTCAAGAAACATGACCATGTAATTAAGAACATGGCGTATTTATTAAATATGCAAAAAGAACAAAGCCCTGAATAATCAGGGCTTTTTTATTATTTGAATGCTTTTTTCAGTAAAAGTTTAGATAACGATTTTGCTGTTTTTGCATATCCTTCTCCAATTCTTGATTCATTACTGTAATTATTTCCCCATTGATCTCCGGGAGCTTCTTCACTTGTAATTTCAAGTAAAACATTTGATTTATTTGCCGTTTCAACAAATTTTAAATTTGTAGTCACTTTTGCAGGTTGTTTCATAATTCCTGCATCCCAGCCCGGATAAATCCAAACCGTCTGAACGATTAAAGTGTAAGGTGTACTTAAACCTTCCTGAAAACTTACATCTTTATGTTCTTTAGTCAATACTGTGTTAGCAATTTCTAAAAATTTTGGTGTCCAGATCTGGTCTTTTGCTGCGACCCATCTTTTGTACCAAAGATTTCCATTTCCTTTTGCTTTTTGATCTAAATCAGCTTTGTGTTCTTCTATATATTGTGCTTCAGATTTTTTTTCTTTCATCATAGTGAAGCTGCTATAATCAAATACTGTATTGATTTCTTTTTGATCTTTTAAAAAATCAAAGTTTCCTTTTACTACTTCCATGTCCTGAGCAAAAGCAGTTCCGGAAATAATAAATAAAGCAAAAATTAGTTTTTTCATTTTTTTCTGTTTTGGTTAATTACGACGCTAAAAATAATTAAAATGTTTTGATAAATACTTTTTTCTTGTTAAATTATAATTATGTTTGGATTCATTACTGCATTCCAATATTTCAAATATATTATAAATAAAAATATATACTTACTTTAAGATATTATCAAAATTATCTATTAGTTACTTCAAATATTTCGCCATCATTACTTTCATACTTTATTAAACCGTCTATTTTGTCCCAAAAAAACGTTTTCATATAGTTATTGCCTGAATTATCAGCGTTTATTTTATCTTGAAATAGGTAAGCTGATTTATAGACTTTGCCTGTAGTGGATAACACCACTTTTCGTTTAATTAATCTATCTACGTTTTTAGAAAATTCAAGCCCAAAAATTCTAAAGAATGGTGCAGTCTCATCATCAACGTTACTTTTTATTATTGAAACCTCGCCCTTACAGTAAAATTTATTATGACATATATTGGGCTTTAAATCAATATTTATGCCTTGGTTTTGTGTGTCTCCAATGGTAAGCCATTGGCAATTCTCATTTGTAATAAATTCTGTTTTATCTATAACTTTTACAGTGTCAATGCTTCCTAGGTTACTTTTAAAAATCAAAATGTCTCCTTTTTTATATGGATTTAGCCATTCCTTTTCATTTTTGGTCAAATTTACTTGCTTACAAGTACATGAATATATAGCAAAGCAAATTGTTATTAAAATACATTTTTTCATAATTTTTAGACGTTTGCATTGGTTTATGAGGAACTCTTTGCATATCGAGGACTTTGCGCACTAGTATTAATATTTTTGAATATATTCTATCCAATTACTAGGGTATTTCTTTTTAATTTTTTTTAAAGTCATTTCAGGAATAGGCTCATCAAAATAATTATGGCCTTTATTTTTTAAATATTGAATGATTTGTTTCTTTTGCTTGTATTTGGTTGATTCCAAATCAAAAACACATTGCCTTAAAGCCTTTAAAATATAAATGTTTTGACCTTTTGCATGTTTTGACATCGGTAAATTATAATTGGCTCCTCTCATAATTAAATAAAGTGCAACATCCATTTTTCTAATGTAATTGACAATCCAAGAGGTAAGTCTGTATGGCCTTCATTATAATAATTTAAATCAGCCCCTGCATCAACTAATAATTTAACTTTTTCAAGACTAGTGGAATCATAATAAGAAATAGCAGAGGTCAGTACTGTTTTTCTGGTTTGATCACCTTCTTTTGTTTGAACATTTTCTATTGAATTGGATAAAAGATCAAATCTCAATTTTACAGCTTTATCGACTTCATTTTAATTCGTAATAATTTCTTTTCTATAATCAAAAGAATCTTCAAATCTAGCTAATATCGTATAATCTTTGTTAAGTAATAAACTCTCCTTTTTAGGTTCGAATCCTTTTTCATCATAGTATATTTTATAGACATTTTTATACTCTTTGAAGTTTACTACCCCTTTTGTACAAATGAAAAAAATGTCAAGTTTTCTATCCACAAAAAAGCATGTATCTTTCTTTGTCTTCCTAAAGTATAAATACTTTTCATTGTCATCTTGCACATTTAAAAAAATAAAAAGATCTGATTCTTTCTTATAAAAAACTTGCTTAAAAGCAATGAGTTTTTTCCCTTTTAAATTAGTTGATATATATTTTTCTGTAATCGAATCGTTCTTAAATTCATATTCCCTGAGCGAAAAACCTATTACAGAATCATTTTGAGAACTAATTTTATAATATATTTTTTACTACTATTTGATTTTCTATTTTGCTACAAGAGAAAAAAATAAAGGGGTATAAATATTAAATAAATCCACAATATTATTTTATTCATTTTACTTCTTTTTTTTAGGATTAGTTTCTTGACCCCGTTACCCGCCTGTTAGTGCAGATTTGTAATCTGTGCCCGCCAAGATTATTCTCAATATATCACAAAATTATTCTTATAATAGTTTTTTAAACCTGAATAATTCCTTGCAGGAATAAAATAATAATCTTCTGCTAAATTAACCGTTTATCTCTTTACTAAACATCTTTTAAAAATAAAAAGTACAGTATAAAGCTGTACGTTTTTATTCATTATTGAGTTACTTTGAGGGCACAGATTGCAAATCTGCGCTATCGTTGTCGACATATCCGCGCTATCTTTCAATTGATATAATTCTTTTCAATAATGTCGTAGCAGATATTTTTAGTATTCTTGCGGTGCTTCTTATTCCTAGTCCTTCTTTTATGAACAGCACTATCTCCTGATTGATATCCCTTTTGTAGGCGTTGTAGCTATAGTCAAACTGCTGTCTTCTTTGACAAATACAACATTTATAGCGTTGATTTCCGTTAGATTGAAATCCATTTTTTATGCATTTGCCATTGCAAAAATTACATTTTATTTTCATGACCTTATTTGAAACACTAAGGTAAGGCAAAAGCATTTTAAGGCTTATTTAAAGACAAAAAAAGAAAGAGACGGCCAGCAGGCCGTCTCTTTTTCTATTCAATAAATAAAATTTATATTCTTTTTCAGTAAGTTAAGTGGTTAAATTATAAAAAACACCTAATCTGTAACACTACCCGTTTGAAGTGGCTTTTTTAAATATTAGCAGAGTTCTATATTTAGTTAGATTTATTATCATTTAATAATTGTTCTTTACTTTCTTTATCATATTTTTCAGTAAAAATTTATAACACAAATACCAAAAAATAACAAATGTAATTAATTGGACAATTATCACTGCAGTGTAATATTTACCAGCTATTAGTATTCCAAAACTTAGAATACTCACAGGAAATGTAATTAGCAGTGCTACTAGAACCCAATCTCCATAAAAAGGGGGATATGAACACAAAACAGCTATTGTTCCTAAACCAACATATAATAAGGACACTAATAATGAATTTTTTTTTGCTTTTCTTTTTAAACTTTCCATAATTATTTACTTGATGGTTGATTATTTACTCCTTTATTAGCCACACTATCCCATATTAAAACCGTACCCAATCCTCCATTATAAGGACTACTTAATTGGATTATTGTCTTACCTGCTGAAAATAAGCCTAAACCAACACCTAACAAACCAGCTTGTACTTTTGTTTTTATATCTACTGGTAACGTTAATATTGATAATTCTTGTCCCACGAATCTCCAATCTGCACCTATAGCTTTGGAGTCACCAAAAAGTCCTCCCGCTCCTGCTGTTCCAATATTTGCATACCTTCTGTCGTGTCCGATAGCTGGATATTCTGCAAGACTGGAAGGAACATAAGAAAAATCATCAGCTCCACTATATGTTTTTGGATTATTTCCTCCAGGATAAGTTAAACCTAATAGATTTTGTCCAATTGTTCTAGTATCTAAACCATTGGGAGTTAGGTTTTTTTGAACTCCATGCCAAAAATTACCAAACGACTTTTCATCTTCATAACCCATAATTCCACCGCCTTCTTGTTTATATGTCGTAACCGAAAATTCATCTGCTAAAGTCGAACCATCGCTTAATTTACCTTGTCCACCTTCTGACATCTCTCCCTCAATAAAAGTACTTTGTTGTGCAAATGTAGGAGAATTATTCAAAGCATTATTTTCAAATCCTAAGTAAGACATGTAACGTTTTATGTCCTCTGCTTTATTTGTAGTATATCCACCCGCAGTAGTTTCCCATAATCCACTTGGGTCTATAAATCTAATAGGATTATTAAAGCAATAACGATTAGGTGTTAAGTCATAAGCTAATTCAGCTAATGGGTCAGGATTTTGCATTCTGCCAATTGCAGGGTCATAATTTCTCATACCATAGTCATAAACATTAAGCCCCAGCTCGTCTTGGAGCTCTTTCCCGTTGTACTTATACTTATTCTCAACACCTATTTTTACATTATTATACCCTTCCTGTTTCAAACCAAACGGGTAATAGTTGCTTTCTTCCTTTATGGCAAGTGTCTTGTCATAACTTAGACGGACATTGCCCAGATGGTCTTTGTACTGGTAAACATACTTATAAGAACCCGATACAGGCTCTACATAACCTTCGGCAGTTGGAAAGAATTTCAATACAGCATTATCATACTGATAACCTCCCAGATAGTCTGTTGTTATGGCAGCTTTACCTGTTTCATTTACAATTTTCTGCACTTTCTCTCCCGCAGCATTGTAAATATAAGCAATGTTTCCTGTTGCGGCAAAGGTTATTTTGGCGGGCAGGTTTAACTGGTTATAGGTTATGGACGTGATGTTTTTGTTGTTGTCTTTGATCATGTTCCCATTGGCATCATAACTGTAATCATCAACGGTGTTTGCTGCGCTGTCTGTAAAGCCATACCCTTTGTAGGCTGCAGGTGCGCTGTCTGTAACTTTCATTAATGTGTTGCTGTTATTGTTATTGGCATAATCGTACTTTAAATTATCGATCTGCTGCGTGGTCTCGCTGTTTCCGTTTCGGGTAAGTTTGGCAATATTTCCGTTTTTATCGTAAGTCAGGGTTTCATCGTAAGCATTTAGTACAGTGCCTTTTTTATAAATACCTTCTTTTAATCTGTTAAGATTGTCGTATTTGTAGCCGTAATTTCTTATTATGCCGTTGTCTGAATTGGAGGCCCAGTAAGTTTCAGCAATATTTCCATTGTATAAAGGTTTTACATCCGTAATTCCGGATTGAGCTGTATTATAATTGATCTTAAAGGCAAACAAATCTTTTGGGTCACCGGTTTTGGAAAGTGCATTTATATCGTTATAGCAGTCAGCCATCCGCGGATGTTATACGCATAATTAACATTCTGTGCTGGCGCTGCTTCTGTATTCCCTACTTTTTTAGAAATGAGCTGTCCGAGTTCATCATAACTGTTGCTGGCCATAAGCTCGACAGTACCGGAGTTTATCTGATGGGTTTGTGTAAGCAGCCTGTCCTGGGCAGAATAAGTAAAGACGTCTTTGGTGATAAGCTCGGTATCTGTGCTGAGCCTTTTATGTCTGGTGATACTATATTGTGGTTTGCCTAAAAAGTCCAGTTTACTGTCTGTATACGTATAACCTCCGCAGTACTGGTGGTAAGAACCCTTGTCCAGGAACCCGCCGTCAGGCCTTTTATCTGCCCGGTATTCAGCACAGTCTGTGTTTCTACAGCTGTCGGGACAGCAATGGCGCCGCCGCTTAGAAAAGCATAATTATCATAATAACTTACAGTTAGAAGCTTGAAGGCCTTTGGCTCTACAGCATTGGTATAATAAACGGTAATACCATCGATAGTTATACTGGACTGTCTGCTTTCGTTAATTACAGCTGCACCATTCTGTGAGGTCTGCAGGGTAATCCTTCCGGCTGGGGTTGCAGCAGCGGCTGTTGACCACCCTGTATATACCGGACGGTTAAAAGCATCGTATT
Organism: Flavobacterium sp. Root901; assembly: GCF_001429765.1. GTDB lineage: Bacteria > Bacteroidota > Bacteroidia > Flavobacteriales > Flavobacteriaceae > Flavobacterium. Next base: position 629,382 of record NZ_LMJB01000005.1, on the reverse strand, counting down.
TGGTAATAAGCCATCCTGCGGCAGTTAAATCGGAGAAAGGGGAATTGGCAGGGCCTGTTGCCGCAACACGGTCCAGTTTATCATACACAATAAACTCCCATTGCTTACCCGGAAGTTTTTTCTCAGCCAGACGATTTTTAGTATCGTATTTGTACTGATAACATAAATTATCCAGGACACTCTGTGTCCCGTTGTCTATTACAGCACTGAAAGTGCTTCCTGTCTGTGCATTAAACCCCGGCAGCAGACGGATCGAATTGGAGGCCGTCAGCTGGAGTGTGTTTCCGGAGGTGGTTACAGCCGTTGAGGTGATATCTGCCTGCAGTCCCGATGCAGTTCCTATTAAATCAACAGCCTTTGGCGGGATTACATAAGTCAGGTTTCCGTAAATGTCATAGACATAATAAGTATCATGTTTGACCCCGGCATCGTAAGTTCTTTTTAAAACAACCTGCCCTTCTTTATTCTTAAATTCTACTGTTGATCCGGCACTCTCTACAGGACTGGCTGCGGTGTTTTCGTCATAAGTAACGGTTTTGAAAAGCTGTGCAGCAGCATAATACCCGCCGTTTACAAATGAAATGTCATATAGTCCGGAAGCAGCATTCCATGTAGTTGTGGCTGTAAGAAGTTTTACATCATTGGCAATATTGGTCTGGTAATCGAGTTTTATCTCATGTCCTGATCCTGATTTCCAGTCATTTCCAGGAGCAGCTTGTTTCAGGACACGGCTTAGGGGAGAAGATTCGAGTTCTTTTCGGCTGAAAGGATTATTTGTGGCTTCAAGTGCTGGGTTTCCGTTTACCGCCTGGTTAGGGCTTCCGTAATAAGATACCAGTTTTGTTTTGGCGGCAGCATCAAAAGCCATGGCAGAAGTTTCGGCCTTAAAAGGCNTTTCCGTTTACCGCCTGGTTAGGGCTTCCGTAATAAGATACCAGTTTTGTTTTGGCGGCAGCATCAAAAGCCATGGCAGAAGTTTCGGCCTTAAAAGGCAGGTAATCTTCGGCCTGTCTGCCAAAACCATCATATTCCATATGAGTCACGATGTCTTTTCCTGAATGGGACTGCTGCCAGTCAATTTTCTGCACCGGTCTTCCAAGTCCGTCAAAATAGGTTACAGTCTGCGCCGCCTGCTGAATTGTTGGGGCTGTTATTTTTATGGTACTTGGTGTTTTATAAGTAACGGTTTTGATGTAGTTCTCCGTTTGTGTCTGGCTGTTTGCCATAACAGGAAACAAAACCAAAAGGAGTTTTAGGAAATTTTTCATGATGGTTTTGGTTTATGGTTTGTAGTTGTACTGGTTTTCTGAAAGAATATTTCCATTATTGTCTTTTACAAATTCCAGTCTGCCAAAACTGTCATAGCTGTAGGTTGTTGTTTGTCCTTTCGGATCGGTAATGGTGCTTATACCAATCAAAGGAATATGAGTATAAGTTGTGACCATCGCATTAGGAACTGCTGCCCTTAAAGAATTTAAAGCTTTAATTAAATCACTTTCTGTTCCTGTATTCGAAAGATTTTGTAAATTAGAAACGTATGATGAAACTTCAATATATGATGCGTTTTCTATTTTAGCGATAGGCTGTGTTTTATTGTAACCCCAGATTATGGAAACAGGAATTCCACTTTCTAGAGTATACAGAAGAATATTACCTTTGTCATCATATTGATTAAATGTTATTTTTTTATCAGAAGTTACTATTGCAGATATTCCTTTATTAGCATACATATATCTCGGCAGTAATAAACTGCTTGTATTTGCATTTTTTTCGTAACCTGTTTTTTGTTCCGATAGTTTTACTGTGTTTCTGAAATTTTGTGTATTGAGCGGCATTCCAGTCATGTTAGCAGCTATTAGATCAGTTACAAATGGTTCAGTGGCCATTTCAGCATCTTTTGGATAAAAATATTTGGTTTCCAGTGTTTCCTGATTGGAATTACTGGAAGTTTGTGAGGATAATAATGTATGATTAATCCCTCTGTAATTATAATTGATAATGGTACTTACAGGATTTGCACCATTAATATCATAAGTGATTTCCTGAGTAGATTTTAAATAATGCCAAAAACTATAGTTTTTGTATGCCACAATGCTGATATTATCAATGTTGGCCAGATTTGTAATTGTTTTTGGGAGGGTTGCTCCATAACATGGATGCGTTATATATGTAGTCCTGTTGTCATGGCCCGGCGCGATGCATGTATAACCATCTCCAAAAAATATTTCGTTCATTAGTATTTGATGTGTGTGATTTGCAACACAGGACCAATAAGGTGTTTTTTTTGTCAGATCAGCTGTTGTACATTGATATGTAACTGGCGCTGAGGCAATTTTTTCATAATTTTTTCTTGTACTGTATGATATGGCTTGTTTTCTTAAAGCACTTCTTTCTTCATATTCATTTATAGTTTGTTTTACTATTTTAAGATCTTTATTGAAATAGTTTATTTTTTTTAATAAACCATTATCCCAGCCTAAATTAGAAAAAGGAGCACTTCTTACGTCATAAGTACCTATTACAAAACCATCTGCTCCATCACGGTGAACAATAAATTCATGTTCTTCTCCTCCATTTAAAAAGGAATCTGATCCATATGAAATAGTCACATAATTATAAAATACATTTGAACTGCCTGTATCAAATAAAGATGTTAAACTACTTGAAGATAAGTTTAAATAGGTTGCTGAACTTATCACACCAAATTGTCCTGCACCTGGAGATTCTAAAATTTTCTCTACTTTATAGCGGTCTATATAATAAGGATCTTGTCCTTTGTTTCCTGTCGATTTGGTGAGATCGTCTTTTTTAGCATAATAAAATCTTTTTATAACAGGTTCAGCTGACGAAGAAGAATAATCAGAAGTACGCTGTACTCTTATTCCTCCTGTAATAATATTTGCCGGTGTTGTAGTAGGTGGTCCCGGTACATAATTATAGTTTATTGATGATGATGTACAAAACCATTCAGCGGTCAAGGTTATAGTGTAGCTTTGGTTTGCGGCTGCAATAAAATACAGGTTTTTAGCCTCAGAACTTGTATTTGGAGTTATTTGATAAAAATTCATGCTTACAATTGACTTGTTATCAGATCTGTAAAGTGATTCATATCGTTTTGCAGTATCATTGTAAACACTTAGAGTAGCTTTATTTTTTCCAATGTTAAAATTAGAATCTAAGCAATAAAAACTTACTCCTGCTACTAGGGGTACATTTTGTAGAAAAGTGCTGGTAAATGTTGACTGCGAAGTTTTACTGTTTATTTCTTCAGTGGTTACTGCACTAATGGATTTATAAATCGGAGTTTGCGGAATACTTCGAATGCCATAATAGTCATTAGGTTCGTAATCAAATAAAGTATATCCTTTGGTTGGATAAATGATTTTTGTTAGTAAGCCAATTTTCGCAAAATTTTCATTAGGTTCTTTATCTGCTCCATTATAATTTACAGATTCAAGTTCATAAGCTGTAAGTTTAGGTACAATATTGACATTATTTTTACCATTATAATAACCCCAATGATCCTGGCTTAATGATAATCTTTTAGGAAAACTCTCTTTGCTAAGATATTCAAATTGATAACTTTGATTAAGATCTTTAAATTGAATTTTATCTAAAAAAACTCTTTTATTAGCCGTTGTAGTATATGTAAAATTGATGCGGTCAATTTCTGCTGCACTTCTATCCTTTATCGTGATCTGAGATATTTTGTTATTGCCGGACGTTACATCTGCACTTGAGGCAGATAAATAAGTAAATGCAACTTCCCCATAAACAGAATTAGTACTTTTTATTGACCTTATTGCTTTCCCGGCTAAATTTATTGTATGGTCAGAAATGGAACTTAAACCGCCTGTGGGGTATTCAAGATTACCCGCCTCATCATATTGTATACGAGGATAAAGCATTCTGTAAGTCTGTGACTGTGAAGCTGTGTAGGAGGAAACAGCATTATCATAACTAAACAGTATCTCATCTCCTTTAGGATGTACAATGCGGCTTAAATACCAGGATGTAACGCTTATATTTGGGATAGAATGACCACTTCCCAAAACCCTTTGCGTAGTGATTTCCTGATTGTCAAAATAATATTTGACTCCATCAGGTGTTGTAACTACAAAATTTATACTTTCTGAGGTTAGTGTATATTCAATTTTTAATTCCTGAGCAGGTATTAAATTGATGCCGCCCTCATTATTGAAAATAAATTTGCCTGAATATTTTCCAAAATTAAAACTAAAGATATCGGCCTCTGTGTCAACATCATTTTCTCCAATATATTGATAAAAATCTAACGCAGGTGGTGAATAACGGCCCATTTCTTCAGTTATGGAAATAGGGATAGGATATTGGCCTCTTTCTTCGTCTGGTTTATCTCTTACCATTCTTGTAATAACTCCTCCGAAGCTTAAATTCCAGCTTTGTCCAACATTTGATGAAATTTCATCAACTTTAATTCCATTAGAACTGTAAAACATAGTAATCGGGACTTCCAGATTGGCAGTTTTATAAGTATAAAGAGGTATGTTGATGTTTTGCGAACCAGTAAATAAACCAACTGGTGTATTTCCATAGTTGCCCAAACCATAGGCCGTAGGAGAAGGAGGTATCATATTAGGAACGTATTTAGCCGGATCATTTTCAGATATTTGTGCATTTAGTGAAAATACTATAAAAAACAGTGGACAAATAAATACTGAAAACATTTTTATACTATTTTTTTGGTTAAAAAAACAAATGAGAAGCAATAACGGAGATAATTTTTTCATTAAATTGAATAAAAACATTAAAATTTACAAATCTGGTTTAAGAAGATTAGATTCAAACATTTTCATTTACAGTATATTTTCTATATAAATTCAAAAAGACATTTAACAAGTGCGTACGCATTGAAGAAATAATCTTTTTTATCATAAAGAAAAATCACCGATGCAGCGATTTCAAAACGAAATGATTGTTTTTTCTAATAGAATTTGTGTGGAAATTTAAAACTGTCTTTACTTTGCAAGTATTGGTATTAGTAATGTAAAACTATAATAAAATATTAAAGCACCAAAACAAATAACAAGAATTTACTTATTATTTTAATATTTGATTCTAACTAGATGAGCTTCAAAACAAAAAAGGGATCCTAAAATAGGATCCCTTTTCACTTCAAAATTACTTTATTAATAAATTACCAGAATTTAACGTATAAAGCGATAATAATCAGTAATGTAATGATAATTAGAACAGTAGTTTGCGGTTTCACGGCAAACATACCCGGATCAGATTCAAAAGCTTTTGGATTTACTTTTGGCCCTGCAAAACTCATTGCAACCATAACTAAAGTGGTGAATAAGAAAGATAATCCCATACAAATGTGGAAAGGAATTTCGTAAATGCCTTTAGCATTTTTATACGCAGTATATAATAAAGTCTCGTTTCCGAATAAAGCCGGAGCATATTCGTTGAATAAAACAGACAATACAAATCCTAAAATAACCCCAACGATAGCAGCTGCTCCCGTAGTTCTTTTCCAGAACATACCTAAAACAAACATTGCAAAAACCCCAGGGCTGATAAATCCGGTGTATTTTTGAATGTATGTGAAACCACCTACACCACCAATTCCCAGGATATCATTCCATGTAAATAAAACGGCTAAAAGCATTGCGGCAAAAACGGCAATTCTACCAATGTTTACCTGCTGTTTTTCGCCAGCTTCTTTTTGAATGTATTTTTTATGAATATCTAAAGTATAAATCGTCGAAATACTGTTTACTTTTCCGGCAAGCGAAGCCACAATTGCAGCAGTCAAAGCCGCAACAGAAAGTCCTTTTAAACCTGTTGGAAGGAATGTCAATACTGCAGAATAAGCACCGTCTTTTCCTCCAACTAATTGAGGTAAATGTCCGTCTTTGTATAAAACGAAAGCAGCAATTCCAGGAAGCATTACAATCAACGGCATCAATAATTTTAACATACCGGCAAATAAAATTCCTGTACGTGCAGTTTGTAAATCTGCACCAAGAGCTCTTTGTGTAATGTATTGGTTACATCCCCAATAATTTAAGTTGATAATCCAGATACCGGCAAGGTAAGACATCAAGCCTGGGAAGGTCAAATATTTATCAATATCATTTTGAGATGAAGCTGCAGTTGGTTTCGGAATGATCATTTTGAAATGTTCCGGAGCTTCTTTCATTAAAACTTTAAAACCGGCAATTGCATTTTCGCCAACTCCAAAATATTGTCCCACTGTAGTTAAGGCGATATAAGAAGTTACCAATCCACCAATGATTAATACAGCAACCTGAATAACGTCAGTATAAGCCACAACTTTCATTCCTCCAAGAGAAATAAACAAAGCAAAAACAGCTAAACCAACCATAATAACGTGAAGATATTCTCCTCCCGCAAGTCCATTAATCGCAACTGCACCTAAATACAGAATAGAAGTTAAGTTGACAAAAACATAAAGAAACAACCAGAAAACAGCCATAATCAAAGCAGTCGATTCGTTGTAACGTGTTTTTAAGAATTGAGGCATCGTGTAGATCTTATTTTTAAGATAAACAGGAATAAACCAAACAGCTACAATAATTAAGGCAATAGCAGCTATCCATTCGTAAGCGGCAACAGCGATTCCTAAAAAGAAACCTTCACCACTCATTCCGATGAATTGTTCTGCTGAAATGTTTGATGCAATTAAAGAAGCTCCAATTGCCCACCATGTTAAATTTCCTTCGGCAAGAAAATAGGCTTTTGCGTCTTGTTCGTCTTGTTTACGTTTGCGATAAACAGTGTAGCCGTATACAGAGACTACGATAAAGTAAATGATAAAAACCGCATAATCTGCGAGTGAAAGCCTTTGGTCCATTGTTAATAGTATTTTAGATAATTAGTATAGATTGTTTAAGTTAAAAAGTTTAAAAATGATATTTGTTTTGGTTAATGCGTTTAAATTTGAAATATGTGTTTTTATTCTGTTATATTTTTATCAAATTAAGAACAAAAGCCAAATTTAAAATAAAAACTTAAAAAACAACTATTTTAAATGTGTTATTTACATTTATAGACGGTAAATTCTGTTAAATTTTTAGACCGCAGGTTATAAACCTAAAAATTTAGTCAATTTTTACAGCATTTTTATAATGAATCTCCGCTTGCTGTCTTAAAATTTCGGCGCTTTTTTCGGGAGTAATATCTCTTTGCGATTCTCCCATCATTTCATATCCTACCATGAATTTTTTTACAGTTGCAGAACGAAGCAAAGGCGGATAAAAATGCATATGAAAATGCCATTCAGGATGATCGAAACCGTCTGTTGGCGCCTGATGGATTCCTGACGAATACGGAAATGAAGTATTGAATAAATTATCGTATTTAATCGTTAACTGTTTTAAAATTTTGGCATAAGCCGAAACTTCTTCAGCGTTAAAATCAGTTATTTTGCTGATTGCTTTTTTGCTTACAATCATCGTTTCATAAGGCCAGATTGCCCAGAATGGAACCAATGCAACAAAATGTTCGTTTTCGATTACAATTCGCACTCCGGCTTTTAACTCGGCCTGAACGTAATCTTCTAATAAAGTTCTGTGATTTTTATCAAAATAAGATTTTAAACTGTGATGCGTTTTTTCAACCTGAGTTGGCAGTGAAGACTGCGCCCAGATCTGACCGTGTGGGTGCGGGTTGCTGCAGCCCATTACACTCCCTTTGTTTTCAAAAATCTGAACGTGATTGATATATTTAATACTTCCTAAATCAGTATATTCTTTTTGCCATGTTTTTACAATGTTTTCAATATCCGAAACTTCCATTTCCGGTAAGGTAAGATCGTGTCTTGGAGAAAAACAAACCACTCTCGAAATTCCCTGTTCTGGTTTTGCCTTAAAAAATGTATGTTTAATATCTTCTTCAAAAATAATTTCATCCTGTTTTAATGCAGCAAAGTCATTGTCAAATACAAAACTGCTTTTGTATGCAGGATTATTTACTCCGTTTGCACGGGCATTTCCGGGACATAAATAACATTCCGGATCATGTTTTGGGAGTGATTCTGTCGAAATGGTTTCATTTTGTCCCTGCCACGGACGTTTTGCACGATGAGGTGAAACCAAAACCCATTCATTAATTAAGGGATTAAAACGTCTGTGAGGATCTTCGTTAATGTCAAAATTTTTCATTGTGTTGTGTGTGGTATTAAAGTAATGTTGTTCCGTTTGAGATTTTTACATCATAAAATTTTAATTGAATCCCAAATGTATCTAAATAAAGATTTGAAAACTTACTTTTTACCTCATTTTCATGTCCTTTTTTAATTAAATTTATAGTGCAGCCGCCAAAACCGCCTCCCATTACACGGGAACCAATTATTGCATTATCTGCTTTTGCGGTATCTACAAGCATGTCGAGTTCGGCGCAGCTTACTTCATATTCCTGCGATAAACCATAATGGGTTTCAAAAAGCAATTGTCCTAAAAGTTCTATATCTCCTTTATCCAGAGCTTCGCAGGCTTTTATGACACGGTTAATTTCTTTTACAACAAAATAGACTCTTTTAAAAACAGTTTCACTCATTTTGTCCTGAATGCTTAAAAGTTGTTCTTCAGAGCAGTCTCTAAAACTTTTTACTTCCGGAAAATTGTTTTTAATGATGGATAATCCCTGTTCACACTCAATTCTGCGGGTATTATATTCAGATGTAAAAAGGGAATGTTTAACATTACTGTCAAATAAAACAAGAGAATACTCTTTAAAATCGGCATTATGATATTCAAAATCCAGCGTGTTGCAGTCTAATTTTATTACTTTATTTTCAAGACCATGAACGCTCGAGAACTGATCCATAATTCCGCAGTTAATCCCAACCCAGTGTTCTGCCTTTTGTCCTAATAATGCTATATCGACTTTTTCAATTTTTAAATCAAAAAGCTGTTTAATTCCGAATATCATTCCGCACTCTAAAGCTGCAGAAGAAGATAAACCGGATCCAACCGGAATGTTACTGCTAAAAACACAATTGAAACCTTCAAAAGAAAATCCGTTATCCTGCAATTGTTTTATGACACCGCGAATGTAATTGGTCCAGACAATGTCGCTCAATTTAACCTCTTCAGTTAAATCAATTTCAAATTCTTCGTTTAAGTCAATTGCGATAATTTTTGATTTTTTGGAATTGCTTTTTTCAAATGCAAAACAAATAACCTTATCTATTGCGGCCGGCAGAACATAACCATCATTGTAATCAATATGCTCACCGATAATATTAATTCTTCCCGGAGAAAGCACCACTTTTTCTGGTTTAGATCCAAAAGACTTTTCAAAAAAAGCAGTAGTATTTTGTATTAAAATGTCATTCATTGTATTGTAATTGGCAGTTAGTTTTAGTTGATATTCTCAAATTTGTAAACTGTTTTCTGAGTATATATTTCGTCTTTTTTTAAAACAGGATTCGGAAAACGCGCCTGATTTGGAGCATCCGGAAAATTTTGGGTTTCAAAACAAATACCGCTTGTCGAATGATAGACAGCATTGTTTTTTCCTTTTAAAACATCAAAACAATTTCCGCCTACATATATATGTACACTTGGCTGATCTGTAAAGACATTCATTTTCAAATTGTTTTTTGAGCTCGATAAAGCGGCAACAGCCTCATTTGTTGTTTTAAGGACAAAGGAATTATCGATTGAAGCCGGACAATTCTTCTCAGTTCTAAAATCAAACTCGTGATGGTTAAGGTCAATAAATTTTCCTGTTGGAATATTTTCCTGATTGGTTTCTAACATTTTTTCGGCATCAATAAAAATCTTCTGATTTAAAACGCTTGTCTGGTGCCCGTCAAGATTAAAATAACTATGATGCGTTAAATTTATAATCGTATCTTCTGTCGAAACTGCTTTGTACTCTAATTTCAATTCATTTTCTTCAGTCAGGGTATAGGTTAAATCAACCTGCAATTCTCCCGGATAATTTTCATCTGAATCCTCGCTTATAAGACTAAAAGTTACAGATGGATTTTCGCCTGAAGTCTGGCTGGTAACATTCCATGTTTTTTTTCCAAAACCAACATTGCCGCCGTGAAGCGAATTTTCGTTATTGTTTTGGTTTAACTGATACGTTTTTCCATTTAAAGCAAAATTTCCTTTATTAATTCTTCCGGCATAACGGCCAACTGTTGTTCCAAAATAAGGCGCACTTGGCAGAGAGTAAGATTCTAAATACGAAGAAAGGGAATCAAAACCTAAAACGACATCAACTAGATTTCCATTAGAAAGCGGAATTTGTAAAGACGTTACCGTTGCTCCATAATTTATAATCTCTGCTTTCATACCGTTTTTATTTGATAATTCGAAAGAATGAATTTCGTTGTTATCTGGCATGAAACCAAAGGATTTAGAATTATTAGTTTCCTTTAAATGCGATTTATGTTTTATTTCCATGTAAATTTTGCCAAAAATGAAATTCAAAAATAGAAACATTTTTTATTTTTGCATACCAGTACCTACCAGTTTTTGTATATTGCACAAAATTCACTTTTCGTATGAATATAATTTCGATCCAAAATAACATTGGTCTGCCAAAATATAAACAGATTATTCTTTCAATAGAAAAAGCAATTGAAGAAGAAAAGCTTGTAAAAAACGACCGCCTTCCTTCAGTAAATAAAGTGTGTCTGGCTTTTTCGATGTCGCGCGATACTGTTTTGCTGGCATATGATGAACTTAAAAAAAGAGGAATTATTTATGCCATTCCCGGAAAAGGATATTACGTTAAAAGCGTTGAAATCACTATAAAACAAAAGATTTTTTTACTTTTTGATGAGTTGAATATTTTTAAAGAAGACATTTATAATTCGTTTTTAAACAACATTGGCAAAAATGTTCAGGTTGATATTTTCTTTCACCATTTTAACAGCCAGGTTTTTCAAAAGCTGATAAACGACAGCAACGGAAATTATACAAAATACATATTGATGCCGACAGATTTAAAAGATATTCTGAATTCGATAAAAACCCTACCAGTAGGTGAAGTAATTATTCTGGACCAGACCAATCCTGATTTAAAATCCTATCCGGCGATTTATCAAAATCATCAAAAAGATATTTTTGAAGGTTTGAAAAAAGGAAAAGAAAGACTGAATAAATACAAAAAATTAATTTTGATTTTTCCGGGATTTAGAGAACCATTGGGAATGAAACTGGGTTTTGAAGATTTTTGTGCCGAATATCACTTTGAATCTGAAATTATAACTGAATTTACAAACAGGGAAATTACGGCAGGAGATTTATACATTATTCCGAATGATCGTGATTTGGTTCGAGTAATCGAAAATGCGAGAGATAAAAACCTAAAACTGGGAACTGATTTTGGTATAATATCATATAATGAAACACCGCTGAAAAAAATTGCGGCAAACGGAATTACAACCATTTCTACACATTTTGAAGCAATGGGAAAGATTCTGGCCGAAATGGTTTTGAAAGGCAAAAAAGAACAAATTGAAAATAAATCATCTTTAATTATGCGTAATTCGTTATAACTTATTTCACAGCAAAACACCTTTTTGTTTAATAAACCAATTATAAATTAATAAAAATTATTTTTTTGTTTTGAAAGATTTATTTTGTTTACATTTGCAAATGTAAATTTTACACTTATTAATTGTTTTTATCGATTAGTGTTCATAATAATCGTTGAAACAAAGGTTAAAAGATAATTGTTTATTTTTTTTAATAGTAGTTTTATTGAAGAAAAAACCCTGAAAGTTGTGGATTTCAGGGTTTTGTTTTTTTATTAAATTGCCACAGATTAAAAGGATTAAAATGATTTTTTAAATCTGTGGCTAACTTTTTATAAGTTCAGGACAAAATCGTTTAAGAGTTTCTCTTCATATTTCTCTTTATTGAACGTATACAAATAAGATCCTTTTCTGGATGACTGCATATCTTTTTCGTCAAGCTTGTTCAGGATTTCAAGAGAATTAATTTTGCTGATAAAGTTTCTCTTATCTAACTCTTTGCTTAAAATCGCTTCATACAATTCTAAAAGCTGGCGCATAGTGAATTTTTCAGGAAGCAATTCAAAGCCAATAGGTTTTATGGAAGTTTTATAACGAAGTCTTTTTATAGCATTTTGAACCATTTCATTGTGGTCAAAAATTAAGTTTGGCGCATCGTTAATTGGAAACCATTCTGCATGATAATTTTTAATTAGTTCGGCATTATGATTTTCAATATTGATCAAAGCAAAATAGGAAACAGATATTGTTCTTTCGACAGGGTCACGATCAATTTCACTATAAGCATATAACTGCTCCATATAGATATCGTTTAAACCTGTATATGTATTTAAAATTCTGATAGCGGCATCGTCTAAAACTTCATCACGTTTTAAGAATCCGCCAATCAATGACCATTTTCCTTTTTCCGGTTCAAAATCCCTTTGAATTAAAAGTATTTTTAAACCGTCATTGTCGAATCCAAAAATAATACAATCTACCGCTAGTAAGACCTTATCGGCAGAGCTATAATTGTTTAGCATATTCAATATTTTATTGGTAAAGATATAAACTTCCTGATTTCTATCATAATTTATTAATGTAGATTTCACACTTACATAAATAACTCTTTAGAAATAGCGTTAAAAAATCTTTTTTTTGAACAAAAATAACATTCATTTTTCTTTTTATGATTTTTTTAAGTCTAAAACAGGACATTACAGGATAGTTTTTTGAATGAAAGTTCAAAATAAGGGCTAAAACATAAGTATAGAATAAGTTTTTATTTACAAAATTAAAGTTTTTCTCGCATTCAAATAACTAAAAAACAGCTCTTTTATCATTTTTTTAATGCGATGCTTTTTTGCTTAAAAAGAGGCATTTTTATAAAAAGTGTAGTTTTTACACAATTAAGCTTTAAAAAATGGTTGTTTTTTTGAAAAAAACAGCAAGATTTTAAATGTTTAGTTTACACTTAATTTACGATATGTGTTTTTTTTCACTTGTTTTTTTGTCATATTAATTTGTTTTTGAGGTTTTTTTTTAGTTAAATTTACAAATGTAAGATTAACACTTATTAACTAACAAAAACCAACCTTAAATAAACCAGTATGATAACAAACCAACAATTAATTTTTTACCGCAATTTTTTATTGCCAAAAAAAGACTGGATTTTAGCAATCTTTATGCTATTATTTGCTGTTAATCAAATGTCGGCTCAGGGCAGAGTGATTAACGGAGTTGTTACTTCGGCACAAGATAATCTGCCTCTGCCGGGAGTAAATATTATGATTAAAGGAACCAAAACAGTTGCCACAACTGGATTTGACGGAGAGTATTCGATTAAGGCATCTCCAAATGATGTTTTAATCTATTCATTTATAGGATTTCAAAACAAAGAAATCGCTGTTGGAAATCAAACAAAAATCAATATTACTTTAAATGAAGACACCAATAAATTAAATGAAGTAGTAGTTATTGGTTACGGAACACAAAAGAAATCTGACTTAACAGGATCTGTAAGTGTCGTAAATATGGAATCTGCTAAAAAAACAGTTACCTACGATGCGGCAAAAATGCTTCAGGGACAAGTTCCGGGAGTAACGGTTCAGTCATCTGGCGAACCGGGAGGTTTTGTAAACATTAAAATCAGGGGGATAACTTCATTTACAAACAATAATCCGCTTTTTATTATTGACGGAATTATGGTCGACGCGCCGTATGATTTTGCTCCGGGAGAAATAGAATCGATGCAGGTTCTTAAAGATGCATCTTCGGCCGCTATTTATGGTGTTCGCGGTGCCAACGGAGTTGTAATTATTACAACGAAAAAAGGAAAAGAAGGCAGGATGGATGTTAAATTTAAATCTATTGTTGGTCTTCAGACAGTACCAAAAAAATGGGATGTCACAGATCGTCTGGGCTATCAAAAAATTACCAGCGAAGCCGAAAGAAACCGAGATATCAGAGCAGGTGTTCCGGTAAATATTGCACCAGGAAACGATCCTTCAAGTCCTTCCTATATTTCAAATGTAAATACAGACTGGCAGAAAGAAGCTTTGCAAACAGGTGTTGTACAAAATCAGGCACTTACATTTACAGGCGGTGCAGAAAGTTTAGCGTATAGTTTTAATGTCGATTATTTTAAAAATACAAGTTATGTAAGAACACCTCAGGATTATGAGAGATTGTCTACCAATTTGAATTTGAATGGTAAAAAAGGAAAATTCAAATATGGAGCAAAAATGGGCTACACACAATCTGATAAAGAGATATTTAATGAATATAATGCCGGACAAACCGTGATCAGCGATATTTTAGGAGCGGTTCCAACCATGCCGGTTTACGATCCAAACAGACTTGGCGGATATGGAGGAACAGATAACCTAACGCAGAGAGCTATTTCGATGAACCCTATTGGCTATAATAATTTGATAGAAAACAGCGGAAAGAGAAACAGATTTCTTGGAGATGTCTGGGCAGAACTTGAAATTGTAAAAGGCCTAAAATATAAACTTGACGTAAGTTACGACAGAACAGATTGGGAGAATAGAAAATTTATTCCACCAAGTGATTTAGGATGGTATTACATTACTACAAATGATGAAGCTTCGCTGGATATTTCGACAGGAAATGAGTTGAGAACATTCCTAAACAATTTATTGACTTATGAAGTAACTCTTGGAAAACATAAAATTGATGCGTTAGCAGGATGGATTCAGGAAAAACGCGACAACCATAGTATAACGACCAGAGGAGTTGGATTTGAACCGGGTGAAATCAGCATGCTTCAATATGCAGATGCAAGAAATGCATCAGAATACAAATTTACTATTACGGGAGTTTCATACATAAGCAGATTAAATTATTCTTATGACGACCGTTATTTACTGCAGGCAAACTTCAGACAAGATAAAACCTCTCTTTTCAGCCAGATAAATAACTCTGCAAACTTTTACTCTTTTTCAGGAGGATGGAGAATCAGCAATGAAAAGTTTATCCATTTACCATCCTGGGTAAGCAATATTAAACTTAGAGGAGGTTACGGTACAATTGGTAATAATACTATTCCGCAATACTTTTTTGCAACTACCGTAAACAGCTTTGCAGGTTACGACTTTAACAACGAACTGGCTCCGGGAACAACTGTTGTAAGTGCCCTTGATCCAAATGTTCATTGGGAAAAAACATCGAGTACAAATATTGGACTTGAGTTAGGTTTTTTAGATAATGATCTGCAGTTTACAGCAGAATATTTCTTAAAAAAATCAGATGATTTACTGCTTGGTGTGCCGCTGCCCTTTTCAACAGGCGCATTTCCTTCTAATGTAACAACAAATGCAGGGGCAATGCAAAATTCAGGAGTTGAGTTTACAGCATCTTACAGCAATCACCATCATAAATTTAAATATGATATTGCGGCAAACTTTGGTACTCTGAAAAATGAAATTACAAAAATTGGAGTAAACGGAAACCCTATTTACGGAGCAGTTTCTAAAACAGAAGTAGGCAGATCTGCAGGAGAACTTTTTGCATGGGAAGCGATTGGTATTTTTCAAAATGCAGCTGAGGTAGCTTCTTCGCCAACACAAACAGGTGCTGCACCTGGTGATGTAAAATTTAAAGATGTAAATTCTGATGGAATAATTACAGATGCCGACAGAACTTTTCAGGGTGTTACAATTCCTAAATATGGTTTTGGTCTTAATTTTAGTGCTTCTTATTCAAACTTCGATTTTTCAATGTTTTGGCAGGGAAGCGGCGGCAATAAAGTTTTTAATGCCATGTACCGCAATTTAATGATCGGACAATATACCAATCACCACACAGATGAATTGAATTACTGGACACCAACAAATACAAATACAAACGTTCCGGCACCGGTTATTGGAGATCCTAACGGAAATGCCAGAGATTCTAACAGATTTATTGAAAGCGGAGATTACGTTAAATTACAAACAATGGAAATTGGTTATAATATTCCGTTTAAAGATAAATTTATTCAAAAAGCCAAAGTTTATCTGAATGGTCAAAACCTGCTGACAATTTCCAAATACAAAGGATATGATCCTGATTTTAACAGTGACGGATTAATTTCAAGAGGATATGATGCAGGATCTTTTCCAAATCCGAGAACCATTTCTTTAGGAGTAGAAGTAAGTTTCTAAAACCGGTTTAACCCATTAAAAACGTATTACAATGAAATATAAAATATTCAATTATATAGCAGTTTTCTTTCTGCTGGCTTTGGTAACAACAAGCTGTGTTGATAATGAAGACTTAGAACAGCTTGACCCAAATAATAATGCAGTCGATTCGTTCTGGCAGACGGATCAGGATGCACTGCAGGGAGTAAATGCTGCTTACGGAAGTTTATTAACAGACGGGACATACATGAGAAGTACGCCATTACTTCTTGATGCAAGGGCAGATGATGCCCGCACAAACAGCCCATGGGGTTCTATGTACAATGCCGGACATTTTAACTCAAACGTAGCAGATGCTGCCATTTACGGATGGGCTTACGAAACGTATTATCAGGGAATTTACAGAGCCAATCAGGTTTTGACAAATGTACCGGGAATTGATTTTGCAGATCAGGCTTTAAAAAACAGAATTTTAGGTCAGGCATATTTTTTAAGAGGATTATATTTGTTTCATGCCGTAAACCTGTTTAAAAATGTTCCGCTTCCAACAGAATTAGCCGTTTACTATCCTCAAAAAACACAAGAAGAAGGATGGGCACAAGTTATCGCCGATTTTAAGTCTGCTGCTGATTTACTGCCTAATTCTTATGATGGAATTTCAGGATTAGATGCCGGACAAAAAGGCCGTGCAACTAAAGGTGCAGCATTAGGATATTTAGGAAAAGCTTATTTATTTATAAAAGATTTTACTAATGCCAGAACTACTTTTAAGCAAGTGATCGATTTAGGAGTTTATTCTTTAGTTGCAAATTACCGCGATAATTTTACAACAGCGAATGAAAACAATTCAGAATCTCTTTTTGAGGTGCAATTCAGCAGAGATGCCGGAGGTGTTGATTTAGGCTGGGGAGGTGCTCCTGCATCTGGCTGGGGGAAAACCTCTGCGCGTGCCATTACATATGCGCCAAGAGCGTTTGGCTGGACAGATGTACAGCCAACATGGGCTTTATTTAATGAATTTCAGCAGGAAAAAACAAAAGCAGGAACAGTTGATCCTCGTTTAGACGCCACAATTTTCTATAATAAACCTGGTGGAATGCAATTGTATGGAAAAGATTTTGCCACTTTTTATGCTGCAAGTCCAGGAGACTTAAATGATATATTCTGTAGAAAATATCAAAATTCTGATGGAGAATTTGCAGACGAATATGACTGGCGCTCCGGAATCAACGAACGATTGCTTCGCTATGCCGACATTCTTTTAATGTATGCTGAATGTTTAAACGAAACAGGCGATACTCAGGGAGCTTACACTTATATTCAAATGGTAAGAAACAGGGTAAACCTGCCTGACTTATCTGTAACAAAACCGGGCATGACTCAAGATCAGATGAGAGAACAAATTGGTCATGAAAGATTTCTGGAATTTCCTCTTGAAGGACACCGTTTTGATGATATCCGTCGTTGGGGATGGTTAGATAATCCAACAAAACTAGCATGGCTGAAAGCCAGAGATGCCGAGTTTAATTCTTATACAAAAGGAAGGGAATATTATCCAATTCCGCAGCTGGAAATGGATAACAATCCCGGAACTGTTCAAAACGACAGTTATTAAGTTTTCAGTTTTCAGTCACAGTTTACAATAAGACGGAACTAAAAATACATTTTGAGTTAGTTAGAGTTTAGTACTATATGGCAGATTAATAGTCTGTCATATGGTATTATAAAAGAGAATGCGATTACAAGATTAAGTATTGAAACAGTAACTAAAAATTTGAAAAATGAAAACAATTACAAGTTTGGTTTTATTCGCAATATTATTCGCAAGTTGTCAAAATGAAGATATTACAATCCCTGCAAATGAGAGTGCGGCACAAGCAGCAGAGCCTCAAAATTCTCAGGTAAAAAATTTAACTGCCAAAACAGTAAGCGGAAACGTTCCGTCTCATGATCCTGGCACAATTGTAAAAAGCGGTGTCAATTATTATGTTTTTACAACAGGAGATAATATTCCTATGACCTATTCAACAAATTTAACAAGCTGGACCTGGGGAACCTCTGTATTTACTTCTACGCCAGGCTGGATTACAGGATATGTACCGGGTTTTAATAAAACATTCTGGGCTCCAGATGTTGCATGGTTTAATAACAGATGGAATATGTATTATTCCTGTTCTACTTTTGGATCTGCGACTTCTGCAATTGGTCTGGTTACTACACCGGCAATTTCTCAAAGTGCAGGAACAAACTGGACAGATCGCGGAGTTGTTGTTTCTTCTTCCTCGGCTTCAGATGTAAATGCGATCGATCCTTCTATTTTAGTTGACGGTTCAAATGTTTATATGGCTTATGGTTCATGGCATGCCGGAATTGGAGTTATTCAAATTAATCCTTCGACAGGAAAAACTACCGGAAGCAAAACTATTGTTGCAGGCGGAAACGGCGCAAGTTGGGAAGCACCTTGTTTAATTAAAGAAGGCAGTTATTATTATATGTTTGTAAACCGGGGCACTTGCTGTAATGGAGTAAACAGCACCTATTATATTGTTGTAGGCCGTTCGACAAGTCCGTTTGGGCCTTTTGTAGATAAAAACGGAGTTTCTTTAAAAAGCGGCGGCGGCACTACTGTTTTAGCAGCACAGGGAAATTACATTGGTCCGGGTCATTTGTCAAGAATTGCAGGGACACAAAAAGGGTCAGTACATTATTATGACGGAGCCGATAATGGAAATCCGAAACTTGAAATTGTATATTTTACATGGTCATCAGGATGGCCGTCACTTTCTTATTAAAATAAAATTAGAGGAAATTTTTCGGAGTTTCCTCTACAATAAAAACCACTATGAAAAAAGCACTTTTAATCTCATTTCTATTTGCACTTTGTAATCATGTCAGTTTTGCCCAAAATCAAACTACAGTAATTGCAATAAAAAATAATGCTGATTCGCCAGCTATCAATAAAAACATCTATGGTCATTTTGCCGAACATTTAGGGCGTTGTATTTATGGCGGTTTTTTTGTGGGCGATACATCAAAAATACCAAACACAAACGGTGTTAGAAATGATATTGTTAAGGCTTTAAAAGAATTAAAAATCCCAAACTTAAGATGGCCGGGCGGCTGTTTTGCAGATACTTATCATTGGAAAGACGGAATTGGGCCTCAAAACCAAAGACCGACTATTGTAAACAAATGGTGGGGCGGTGTAACAGAAGACAATAGTTTTGGAACACACGATTTCCTTAATATGTGTGAACTTTTGGGTGCGGAACCTTATTTATCCGGAAACGTAGGAAGCGGAACCGTTCAGGAATTAGCAGACTGGGTACAGTATACCAATTTTAGCGGGAAAAGTCCGATGAGTGATTTACGTCAGAAAAATGGCAGAAAAGAACCATGGAAAGTAAAATTCTGGGGAATTGGAAATGAAGCCTGGGGATGTGGTGGAAACATGACCGCAGAATATTACGCCGGAGAATACCGCAAGTTTGCCACATTTATGTCTGATTGGGAAAATACAGGAGGAATTACCAGAATTGCTTCAGGATCAAACAGCTCCGATTACAACTGGACAGAAGTTTTAATGAAAAATATTCCACTCAATATGCTGGGCGGACTTGGAGTTCACCATTACGCTGTTATTAACTGGGAAAAAAAAGGAAGCGACAGGGAGTTTTCTGAAGAAGGTTATTTTAAAACCATGCAGTCGGCTTTAAAAATGGAAGAGCTGGTTACCAAACATGCTGCTATTATGGACAAATACGATCCGGAGAAAAAAGTTGCCATGATTGTAGACGAATGGGGAGGCTGGTATGAGGTAGAAAAAGGAACAAATCCGGGATTTTTATATCAGCAGAATACCATGAGAGATGCAGTTTTGGCCGGAGCAACGCTTAATATTTTTAATAATCATGCAGACCGTGTTCGTATGGCCAATTTGGCTCAATGCGTAAATGTTCTGCAAGCCGTAATCTTAACAGACAAAGCAAGAATGATTACAACGCCGACATATTCTGTAATGAAAATGTATGCTGTACATCAGGATGCAAAATTACTGCCGGTAAGTTTCCAATCACCATTATATACTTTTAATGGAGAAACACTGCCTGCGGTTTCAGCTTCGGCATCAAAAGATAAAAATGGAGCAGTTCACATTTCTTTGGTAAATGTTGACGCAAAAAATAAAAACAAAATAGAAATTGATGTAAATGATTTAGGTGTAAAAAACTTCACAGGAACTATTATAACATCGGCTAAATTACAAGATTACAATTCATTCGAAAATCCGGACAAAATTGTTCCAACCGTTTTTAAAGGTTTCGAAAACAAAAAAGGAAAACTTGAAATTACAATTCCTCCTTTCTCTGTTGTTGTTTTAGAAGGAAAATAAAATAGAAACAAATGAAAAAAGAAAACGTCATTATAAAAATCATTTCTTTCATCGGATTTTTTGCTGCAGTGATTTTACTAACGAGCTGTTCCAAAGATGATCCGGCGCTAGAAGAACCAAATCCGGATCCTGTAACACCGCCTGTTGTAACACCAGCATTTGCAGGGCCTGCTTATGCAGATAATTATACCGCAATAGCGGGTTGGGGAAGCAGGTCACAATGGAATTTAGCCAACGTGCACGATCCGTCAGTAGAAAAATCAGGAGAGTATTATTATATGTATCAAACCGATGCTTCCTACGGAAATGCGCATGATGGCAACGGACATTTCTTTTACAGAAGATCAAAAGATTTGATCAATTGGGAATTTATGGGAGCTTCTATGACTACAGCACCAGCCTGGGTAAAAGATTCTCTGAATAATAAAAGAGCGAGAATGAATCCCGCACTTCCTCCAATCGAAAATCCGAATTACGGATATTGGGCACCTTGCGTTCGCAAAGTTGGGAATAAATTCAGAATGTATTACAGTATTGTAGTTACCAATCCAATTGTTGGAACCGATACGAATACTTCCTGGACAGAACGTGCCTTTATTGGTTTAGCCGAAACAGATGATTTGGCTTCGAACAATTGGACAGACAAAGGAATGGTAGTTTGCTCAGAACCGGACGGGATAAAAAGTTATGTTAGAAACGGAGGAAACGATTGGGATGCGTATTTCAAATTCAACGCCATCGACCCCAGTTTTATTGAAACTCCAGACGGCGAACAATACTTAATTTACGGTTCATGGCATTCCGGAATTGCAGCTTTAAAATTAAATCCGGCAACAGGAAAACCAGACAAACTAAAAACAATTGACGATTACGGAGTGCGAATTGCAGGACGCGGCAATGTAAATACTAATCGCTGGCAGGCACTTGAAGGGCCTGAAATTATCTACAACCCAGATACACAATATTATTATTTGTTTTTGGCTTATGATGAATTATCGGTAGCTTATAATACAAGAGTGGCCCGATCCAAAAACATTCTCGGACCTTACGTAACCAATACCGGTATCAGTATTACAAATGGTGCAGAATGTTATCCCGTTATAACGCATCCATATCAATTTAAAAATCATACAGGATGGGTTGGATTTTCGCATTGTGCTGTTTTTCAAAACTCAACAACTAAGAAATGGTTTTATGCCTCGCAGGCAAGATTGCCGGAAGGTGTTGCCGGAATCGCCGTTTCAAATGCGGTTATGATGGGACATGTCCGCGGCATTCAATGGACAGAAGACGGCTGGCCTGTTATAGAACCGGAACGCTATGCAGGAGTACCGGCAGCGAATTTTGCTGAAGGAAATCTGGTAGGAACCTGGGAACAAATCACGATGAATTATCAGTACAAAACCATGCAGAAATCCGTGACAATTTATTTAACCGCAGATAAAAAAGTAAGCGGTGATGTAACCGGAACATGGTCGTACGACGCAACAAAAAAAATCGCAACCATAAATGGAGTAAAATGCAATGTAATCGATGCCTGGGATTGGGAATCAGCAACACGAAAAGTAACATTAAGTTATACCGGAATCAACAGTGCAGGACTAGCAGTCTGGGGTAAAAAAGTGAATTAAAAATATGCCACAGATTTCACAGATTAAAAGGATTAAAAAATCGGCATGATCTGCAAAATCAGCGGGAGAAAATATTTAAAAACATAGAAACATAGATTTTAATTGAAAACAAAAGAGCTTAAAAAACAAATCTAGATTTGAACACATAGTCCCGATCCCGAAACTTCGGGACGAGATGAATTTAGAAAAATGAAATGCCTTTTTAGATAAAGCAGAACTATGATTCTATGTGTTTAAATAAAAGAACGATTAGAAAAAAAACATTTTAATCCTTTTAATCTGTAGTAAAAAAATAATGGTAATGAAAAACCTATTTACAAGCCTTTCTATTTTGTTTTTATCGATGGCGGGTGCACAATCGGTAAAAACAAACAATCCCATTATCACCGATAAATACACCGGAGATCCAGCCGCATTAGTCTACAAAGAGAAAGTCTATTTGTATGCCGGACATGATGAAGCACCAAACGATTTTCACTTTTATAAAATGAACGAATGGCTCGTATATTCTTCTTGTGATATGAAGAAATGGGAATCCCATCCCGTTCCGTTAAAGACGAGTGATTTTAAATGGGCAAAAGGCGATGCTTGGGCTTCACAGGTAATACAACGAAACGGAAAATTTTATTGGTATGTAACGGTTGAACACGGGACAATTCCCGGAAAATCTATTGGTGTTGCGGTTTCAGACAGTCCGCTCGGGCCTTTTAAAGATGCATTGGGAAGAGCTTTAATTACCAACGATATGACCAAATTTACTGATATAAGCTGGGACGATATCGATCCGACAGTTTATATCGATTCAGACGGACAAGCTTATTTGTTTTGGGGAAATACTTCTTGTCATTATGCCAAATTAAAAGAAAACATGACAGAAATAGACGGGGAAATTCATCATATAGAACTTCCAAATTTTACGGAAGCACCATGGATTCACAAACATAAAAATTGGTACTATTTGTCATACGCTTACGAATTTCCGGAAAAAATCGCTTATGCCATGAGTAAGTCAATTACCGGACCGTGGGAATATAAAGGGATTTTGAATGAAATTGCCGGAAACAGCAATACCAACCATCAATCCATAATCGAATTTAAAGGGCAGTGGTATTTCATTTATCACAACGGAGCATCAAAACCGGATGGAGGAAGTTTTAGAAGATCCGTCTGCATCGATAAATTATTTTATAACAAGGACGGAACGATGAAACGAATTGTAATGACGTCTGAAGGAATTCAATAGTTAGTTTCAGTCGCAGTCACAGTTTTCAGTTTGTTCATGAAACATTCAGATGGACTTACATGGCCTAAAAGTTTTCAGATAAAGCCAAACTTAAATTTACTTATATAACTTATATGGTTTACAAAAACATAAAATATGCAATTTCAATTCTAATCTTCCTAATTGGTGGAATTTCTTTTGCGCAGGAAATTGTAGTTCACGATCCCGTTGTCATCAAACAAAAAGACACGTATTATTTGTTCTGTACCGGAAAAGGAATCAGCGTTTTTACTTCCAAAGATTTAAAAAACTGGAGTCCAGAACCACAGGTTTTTGCAGAAAAACCAGTTTGGGCAGATGGCGTTGCAGCCGATTTTAAGAATCATATCTGGGCGCCGGATATTTCATTCCATAACAATCAATATTATTTGTATTATTCGGTTTCGGCTTTCGCCAAAAATACATCGGCAATTGGCTTGGCTATAAATAAAACATTAGATCCAAAAGACAAAAATTTTAAATGGGTCGATCAGGGAATTGTGATTCAGTCGCATCCCAACCGTGATATGTGGAATGCTATTGATCCGAATTTAATTTTGGATGAAAACAATACGCCGTGGCTTTCTTTCGGTTCTTTTTGGGAAGGATTAAAATTGGTAAAATTAAATCCGGACTTAAAATCAATTGCTGAACCTCAGGAATGGCATACGATTGCCAAACGAAAAAGAACCTTCGAATTAGCAGATTCAGATCCCGGAGACGGCGCACTTGAAGCTCCTTTTATTTTCAGGAAAAATGGTTATTACTATCAATTTCTTTCCTGGGATTTATGCTGTCGCGGAGAAAAAAGCACCTATAAAGTGGTTGTTGGAAGATCAAAAAATGTAACAGGACCTTATGTCGATAAAGAAGGAAAACAGCTGGATCAGGGCGGAGGAAGTTTAGTAGTTCAGGGTGACGAAAATTACTTTGGGGCAGGACATAACAGCGCCTACACTTTTGATGGTAAAGACTATATTTTTTATCACGCCTACGAAAAGAAAACCAATGGAACACCAAAATTAGTAATGAAAGAAATGAATTGGGATTCCGATTTATGGCCTGTTTTAAAATAAATAAAAATTATCAGCCACAGATTTTCAGGATTAAAAAGATTAAAATAAATCTGCTTAATCTGCGGGAGAAAAATTTAAACACATAAAAACATAGGTTTTTAAAAATGAATAAAAGAGTTCAAAAAACAAATCTAGATTTGAACACATAGTCCCGATCCTGAAACTTCGGGACGGCATGAATTTAGACAAATGAAATGCCTTTTTACAGACAACATAAAACTATGTTTCTATGTGTTAAAATAAGTGCTCAATATGTTAGAATAAAATAAAACAATGAAGAAATACAACTTACCAATTTTAATGATTTTCATGTCATTTTTAGTTTTTATTTCCTGTAAAGAAACTAAAAATGGTGTCGTACAATCGTCTAAAATATCAGCTGCAAAAGCGGGTTACGAAATTGAACCTGTTAACATTCAAAATGTAAAACTGAACGATTCGTTCTGGCTTCCAATTATTAAAAGAGTGCAGGAAATTACGATTCAATATGCGATCCAAAAATGCAATGAAGAAGGTCGTTTTGAGAATTTTTTAATTGCCGGAAAACAAAAAACCGGAACCGTTCGCGGAGAAATGCCTTTTGACGATACAGATGTTTATAAAATTATTGAAGGTGCATCGAATACGTTAATCAGTGCGCCAGATCCGAAATTAGAAAGAGTTTTAGATTCATTAATCGCAATTGTAAAAATTGGTCAGGAAGCAGACGGATATTTGACGACATGGAGAACCATAAATCCGGCAAAACCACCCTGTACCTGGGTTCCGGTGATTGAAGGAAAACGCTGGGAATCATTGCAAATAAGTCACGAATGTTATAACGCAGGACATTTGATTGAAGCGGCTATTGTGCATTTTGAAGCTACCGGAAAAAGAAATTTCCTTGACATTGCGATCAAAAATGCCGATTTATTAGTGCGGACTTTTGGTGAAAAGCCAGGTCAGATAAGAGGTGTTCCGGGACATCAAATCGTAGAAACCGGACTAATGAAATTATATCAAATTACCGGAAAAGAAGATTATTTAAAACTGGCGAAATATTATCTGGACAATCGCGGGAATCCAAATGATCATAAATTATATGGTGAATACGCACAAGATCATATTCCGGTAATTCAGCAAAATGAAGTTGTGGGCCACGCGGTAAGAGCCGTTTACATGTACGCCGGAATGACGGATATTGCAGCTTTAACAAAGGACAAAACCTATGAAAATGCCGTAAATAATTTATGGCATAATATGGTGAACAAAAAAATGTACATCACCGGAGGAATTGGTTCAAGACACGACGGAGAAGCTTTTGGAGCAAATTACGAGCTGCCAAATCTCACCGCTTATAATGAAACCTGCGCTGCAATTGGCGATGTATACTGGAACCACAGACTGCATAATTTATACGGTAAATCAGAATATTTTGATGTCATAGAACGCACGATGTACAATGGATTGATTTCGGGAATTTCGCTTAACGGAAAACAATTTTTTTATCCGAATGCCTTAGAATCAGACGGTGTTTATAAATCGAACAGAGGTTCCTGCACACGTCAGGCCTGGTTTGATTGTTCATGCTGCCCAACAAATTTAATTCGTTTTATTCCATCGATTCCGGGATTGATTTATTCTAAAACCAATGATATTTTGTATGTCAATTTATACGCTTCAAACAATGCTTCTTTTACTTTAGGAAAAACAGATTTACAGATTTCACAGCAGACTTCGTATCCCTGGAACGGAAAAATTGCGATTTCAGTTAATCCGAAAAAAGCACACCAATTCACCATAAAACTTCGTGTTCCGGGATGGGCGAGAAATGAGGTTTTGCCTGGCGATTTATATACATATAAAAAAGCTTCAACTCAAAAATCAACGATAAATATTAATGGAGAATCAATAAATGTTCAGCCGGAAAACGGTTATTACACCATTACAAGAAATTGGAAAAAAGGGGACAAAATTGCGCTTAATTTTCCAATGGAAGTTCAGGAAGTAGAAACAAATTCAAAAGTAGAAACCAATAAAAGCAAAGTTTCTTTAGAATACGGACCAATCGTGTACGCTGTTGAAGAAGTAGACAACAAAAATAATTTCGATAAAATCAACATCAGGGCCGGAGATACATTCAAAGTAAAAAAAGAAGAAAATTTATTGAACGGAGTAAATGTTATTGAGAGCGAAAAATTCAAAGCAATCCCCTATTATTCATGGTCAAACCGAGGCGTAAACAAAATGAAAGTCTGGCTGGATTATAAGAATTAAGAGAATAGAAAAAGAGAATAGAAAAAAGAAGTTCTGGTTGCCACGAATTACACGAATTTCCACAAATTTAAAACTATAAAAATTCGAGAAATTAGTGCAATTCGTGGCAAAAAATAAAAAAACCACACAACAATAAAACATAATGAATCAAAATCTAATCAAAAAAGCTACGATCTGCGGACTATTGTTCAGCAGCGTTTTAGCATCGGCACAAAAAAATAATTTACAAGTTGAGGTTTCAAAAACTGTTGCAAAAATACAGCCTACGATGTACGGAGTGTTTTTTGAAGATATCAATTTTGCTGCCGACGGAGGATTATACGCTGAAATGATTAAAAACAGATCTTTTGAATTTCTGTTTCCGATGATGGGATGGAATGAACCCAACAGCGATCGTCATAAACTAAACCAGCAATCCGGAATTGCAAACGTAATTCAGTATTCGCAGCAAGGAACCAATCACAATTATTGCCGCGTTACGATTAACGATGCTTCGGGTTATGAGTTGATTAACGAGGGTTTTAGAGGAATGGGAATAAAGAAAGACCTGAAATACAATCTGACCTTAAAAGCAGCCAAAATATCAGGAAATATTTCTAAAATTAAAATTCAGTTTATAGATAAAAACAACAAAGTTTTAGGAGAAACTTCTATTACGCCAACATCACAAAACTGGACAGATTATACTGCGCAATTAACAGCAACAGCAACAGAAGCAAAGGGAAAATTAAAAATCACTTTTGAAGGAAACGGAGTAATTGATTTAGACAATATTTCATTGTTTCCGGAAGATACCTGGGCGGGAAGAAAAAACGGATTGCGTAAAGATTTAGTGCAATTATTATACGATTTGAAGCCAGGATTTTTACGTTTTCCGGGAGGTTGTATTGTCGAAGGAAGAACGCTGGCAGAACGTTACCAATGGAAAAAATCGGTTGGAAAAGTAGAAGACAGAGAAACGGCTGTAAACCGTTGGAACATGGAATTTGCACACAGACCTGCGCCGGATTATTTTCAGAGTTTCGGATTAGGATTCTTTGAATATTTTCAGCTTTCAGAAGATATTGGTGCTTCTCCGCTTCCGATTTTAAGCTGTGGAATGGCATGTCAATTTAATACGGGAGAATTGGTTCCAATGGATCAAATCGATCCGTATGTGCAGGATGCTTTAGATTTAATTGAATTTGCCAATGGCGGAACAGAAACGGCTTGGGGAAAATTGAGAGCAGAAATGGGACATCCAAGGCCCTTCAATTTAAAAATGATCGGAGTTGGAAATGAACAATGGGGTCCTGATTATATCGAGCGTTTTAAAGTGTTTGAAAAAGCCATCAAAGCCAAATATCCAAACATTACGATTGTTTCAGGAACAGGACCTTTTCCTGACGGAGATTTTTACGATTACGGCATGAAAGAATTGAAAAAACTAAATGCAGAAATTGTAGATGAACATTATTACAAAAATCCGGAATGGTTCCGTAAAAACGCAACGCGTTACGATAGTTATGATCGAAAAGGACCAAAAATTTTTGCCGGAGAATATGCCGCTCAAAGTGTTGCAATTGCAAGTCCGGACAATAAAAACAACTGGGAATGTGCCTTTTCTGAAGCTGCATTTATAACCGGAATGGAACGTAATGCTGAGGTTGTTCACCTGACATCCTACGCTCCTTTATTAGCGCATGAAGAAGGCTGGCAGTGGACGCCGGACATGATTTGGTTTAACAATTTACAGTCGTATGGTACGGCAAATTATTATGTTCAAAAATTATTTTCAAACAATAAAGGAACAGATTTAATCAGCATTACAAAAGACGGAAAGGCAGTTACGGGACAAAATGATTTGTTTGCTTCTGCAGTAAAAGATGTGAATTCTAAAGAAGTGATTTTGAAAATTGTCAATACATCTTCTGCTTCGCAAAATTTTACGATTGATTTAAAAGGAGCAAAATTAGATGTAAAAGGAACAGCAATTACTTTGAAAGGGGATGGTTTAAATGATGAAAATTCTTTTGCTGCTCCAACCAAAATCAGTCCAAAAGAAACTGAATTTAAAGTAGATGGAAATAAGGTACAATACGATTTTCCATCGTACTCAGTGACCGTTTTGAAAATTAAGATGAAATAATCGCAGCATTATAAATGTAAAATCAACGTTTGCAATTTGATTTTCGACGAAATACCTGATTTGATGCATTATTTGTAAAAATTAATGAGCCAGATTTTATTAAGTGTTTTTTATACACTTATGAATTATTTATAATTATATTTGTCAATATTTAAAATAAATTAGAATGAAAAATTACGTAATAGGATTGGACTACGGAACAGATTCTGTTCGAGCGGTGCTTATTGACGCAGAAAATGGGCAGGAGCTGGCATCGAATGTTTCTCATTACAAAAGATGGAAAAACAAACAATATTGTGACGCTTCTATAAATCAGTTTCGCCAGCATCCTTTAGATCATATTGAAGGACTGGAAATTACCATTCAAAATGTTGTAAAAGAAAGTAAAGTTGATCCATCATTAATAAAAGGAATTTGTATTGATACAACCGGATCTTCTCCTGTTCCGGTTACTAAAGACGGAACGCCATTGGCATTGACAAAGGGTTTTGAAGAAAATCCAAATGCGATGATGGTGTTGTGGAAAGATCACACCGCAATAAATGAAGCAAACGAAATCAACGAACTGGCAGTAAGCTGGGGCGGAGAAGATGTAACAAAATACGTTGGAGGAATTTACTCGTCTGAATGGTTTTGGGCAAAAATCCTTCACATTGCAAGACAAGACGAAGCCGTTAGAAATGCAGCGTATACCTGGATGGAGCATTGCGATTTAATGACGTATTTGTTGATCGACGATAAAGATTTAAAAACGTTTAAAAGAAGCCGTTGCGCCGCAGGACACAAAGCAATGTGGCACCCGGACTGGAACGGATTACCTCCGGTTGAATTCTTAGAAAAATTACATCCGTATTTAGCACAGCTTCGTGGTAATTTATATGATGAGACGTATACTTCAGATTTAGCTGCAGGAAAATTAAGCCAAGAATGGGCAGACCGTTTAGGGCTTTCAACAGATACCATTATTGCTGTTGGAACCTTCGACGCGCATTCTGGAGCTGTTGGAGCCAAAATAGAAGAGAATACTTTAGTTCGCGTTATGGGAACTTCAACTTGCGATATTTTGGTGGGTTCTTATGATGAAGTGGGAACAAAAACTGTTCGCGGCATCTGCGGACAAGTGGACGGATCTGTTATTCCGGGCTTTATTGGACTGGAAGCCGGACAATCAGCATTTGGCGATTTATTGGCTTGGTACAAAGAATTATTGATGTGGCCGACAGAACATTTATTAGGGACTTCGTCTCTTTTAAACGAAACTCAAAAAGAACAATTAAGAGAAGAATTCAGTGATAAATTGATTGTAGAATTGACGAAAGAAGCAGAAAAGATTCCGGTTTCAGAAAGTCTTCCAATTGCTTTAGACTGGATCAACGGAAGAAGAACTCCAGACGCGAATCAGGAATTAAAAAGCGCGATTTCAAATTTATCATTAGGAACAAAAGCGCCACATATTTTTAAAGCTTTAGTAAATGCAATCTGCTTTGGAGCAAAGAAAATCGTAGACCGTTTTGAAGAAGAAGGTGTAAAAATCGACAGCGTTATCGGAATTGGCGGCGTTGCCCGTAAATCTCCTTTTATCATGCAGACTTTGGCAAACGTTTTAAACAAGCCAATTAAAATTGCAGCTTCAGACCAAACTCCTGCTTTAGGTGCAGCAATTTATGCAGCTGTTGCCGCAGGAATTTATCCAAACGTAATTGAAGCCAGCCAAAAAATAGGAAGCGATTTCGACGGAGAATATTTCCCTCAATTAGATAAAGTATCGGCTTATCATAAACTCCTTTTAGCTTATGAACAATTAAGCGCTTTCGCCGATCCAAACATTAAAATAGCACAGCATGAGCTCTCTTTATAAAGATTTAAAACAAGAATGCTACGAGGCAAACATGCAGTTAAATGCATTGAATCTTGTGGTTTATACTTTCGGAAACGTAAGCGCGGTAGATAGAAAAAATGGTGTTTTTGCCATTAAACCAAGCGGTGTTCCGTACGAAGATTTAAAACCGGATGATATCGTAATTGTTGATTTTGATAATAACGTTATCGAAGGAACCATGCGTCCGTCTTCTGATACTAAAACGCATGCGTATTTGTATAAAAACTGGCCAAATATCGGCGGGGTTGCCCATACACACGCAACGTATTCTGTGGCCTGGGCACAGTCGCAGCAGGATATTCCGATTTTCGGAACAACGCACGCAGACCATTTAACAGCTGATATTCCGTGTGCGCCACCGATGGCAGATTCTTTAATTGAAGGAAACTACGAGCACAATACCGGAATCCAGATTTTGGATTGTTTCAAAGAAAAAAATCTTTCTTACGAAGAAGTAGAAATGATTTTAATTGGAAATCACGGTCCGTTTGCGTGGGGGAAAAATGCTGCAAAAGCGGTTTACAACAGTAAAGTTCTGGAAGTTGTAGCCGAAATGGCCTATCTGACTTTACAGATAAATCCGAACGCACCAAGATTAAAAGATTCATTAATCAAAAAACATTACAACCGTAAACACGGAAAAGATTCGTATTACGGACAGTAATTTTAGTTTCAGGTTTTTTTTGTTTCAAGTTTCAAGTTGTTGGGACGTGAAACTTGGAACGTGAAACAAACAGAAACAAAACAAAAAATAAACAATTCAAGCTTTTTCAGATTCCAGCAAACTTGAAACCTGAAACTTGAAACAAAATAAACAATAAAAATGATAGACATTTCTCAAAAAGAAGTTTGGTTTGTAGTAGGAAGCCAGGAATTATACGGTGAAGAAACACTTAGAAAAGTAGCAGAACATTCGCATATAATCGCAAAAGGATTAGATGCTTCATCTTCAATTCCGGTAAAAGTGGTTTATAAAGATGTGGTAAAATCGCCTTCGCAGATTTTAGACGTTTGCTTAGCGGCAAACTCGGCTAAAAATTGTATCGGAATTATTGCCTGGATGCATACTTTTTCGCCTGCAAAAATGTGGATTGGCGGTTTAAGTATTTTGAAAAAACCATTATGTCATTTACATACACAATACAATGCCGAAATTCCGTGGGGAAGCATCGATATGGATTTCATGAACCTGAACCAATCGGCCCACGGAGATCGTGAATTCGGTTTCATCATGTCCAGAATGCGTAAAAAACGTAAAGTTGTAGTGGGACACTGGGAAGACGAGAGAGTTCAGAAAAAATTAGGAATCTGGACAAGAGTAGCATTAGGCTGGGATGAACTTCAAAACCTAAAAGTAGCCCGTATTGGAGACAATATGCGTGAAGTTGCCGTTACAGAAGGAGATAAAGTGGAAGCTCAGATTCGTTTTGGAGTTTCGGTAAACGGATATGATTCTTCAGATGTTACTAAATATATTGAAAAAGTAACAGACGCAGCATTAAATGATTTATTAGCCGTTTATGAGCAATCCTACAACTTAACCGATGCTTTAAAAGAAGGCGGCGCGCAAAGAAGTTCATTAGCAGAAGCGGCAAAAATCGAATTAGGTTTAAGAGCTTTCCTTGAAGAAGGAGGATTCGGTGCTTTTACAGATACATTTGAAAATCTTGGCGTTTGGAAACAATTACCGGGAATCGCAACACAAAGATTAATGGCCGACGGTTACGGTTTTGGCGGTGAAGGAGACTGGAAAACTGCTGCAATGGTACGAGTTTTAAAAGTAATGAATATTGGCCTTGAAGGAGGAACGTCTTTTATGGAGGATTACACATATCACTTTACACCGCAAAAATCTTATGTTTTAGGTTCTCACATGTTAGAAATCTGCCCATCAATTGCAGACGGAAAACCTTCTTGCGAAGTACATCCGTTAGGAATTGGCGGAAAAGAAGATCCTGCTCGTTTGGTATTCAACTCTCCGGCTGGAGATGCGATCAATGTTTCTTTGGTAGATATGGGAACTCGTTTCCGTTTGATTGTAAACGAAGTTACAGCAGTTAAACCAATGGCTGAATTGCCAAAACTTCCTGTAGCTCGTGTACTTTGGGATTGTAAACCAAATTTGGATATCGCAGCAACTGCCTGGATTTTAGCCGGCGGAGCGCATCACACGGTTTACAGCCAGTCAGTTACAACTGAATATATGGAAGATTTTGCAGATATTGCCGGAATCGAATTATTGGTTATTGATGAAAAAACTACGGTAAGAGACTTTAAAGATAAAATCAATGCCAATGAAGCTTATTTCCATTTGTTTCAGCATGGATTGTAATCTTAGATACTAAGAATTCTAAGTTGCTAAGGTTCTAAGTTTTTTTGTTACTTTTAGACTTTAACATCTAACATTTACTTTTACAAACCAAAAAAGATCATTTATGAATGTAATAAAACGTTGTGTTTTTGGCTTAAGCCTTTTAGGTCTGGCAGCAACTTCAGTTCAATGCAAAAACGATAAAAAAATGGATGAGACCACAGTTTCTTCAGATAAAAAAGCAGCAGTTACAATCGAGAAATCAGATTATGGAACTACTGCCAAAGGCGAAAAAGTTGAAAGCTATAAATTGAAAAACCAAAATGGGATGGAAGTTGATATCATCACTTTTGGCGGAAGGATTACAGATCTAAAAGTACCTAATAAAGAAGGAGTTTCAGAAAATGTTGTAATTGGATTTAATTCTTTGGCTCAATACGAAAAAGAAAATCCGTTTTTTGGAGCTTTAATCGGAAGATATGGAAACCGAATTGCTAAAGGTAAATTTTCGCTTGACGGAAAAGAATATCAGTTAGCAATCAACAATGCACCAAATGCATTGCACGGAGGACCACAAGGGTATTTTAATGTAGTCTGGAAAGCAGATGAGGTTAAATCCGGCGATACGGCTAGTTTAAAATTATCTTATTTGAGTAAAGATATGGAAGAAGGTTATCCTGGAAACCTGAAAGTTTTTGTGACTTATACTTTAACAAATGATAATCAGTTAGAAGTTTTGTATGAAGCAACAACAGACAAGAAAACGGTTGTGAATTTAACACAGCATTCTTATTTCAATTTATCTGGAGATTTCACCAAAACAATTTTAGATCACGAATTGACTTTAAATGCAGATAAATTAGTTCCGGTGGATGCGACTTTGATTCCGACAGGAAAATTAGAAGATGTTGCCAATACGCCTTTCGATTTCAGAAAACCAAAATTAATTGGAAAAGACATCGCAGTTAAAAACGAGCAATTAGAAAGAGGAAAAGGATACGATCACTGCTGGGTTTTAAACAATTCTGAAAAAGGAAAAACAATTATTGCAAAAGTATATCACGCATCAAGCGGAAGAGTTATGGAAATGACAACAGATGAACCTGGAATTCAGTTCTATTCCGGAAATTTCCTTGACGGAACGTTGCCAATGCCAAACGGCGGTACTTTTGCACACAGAACCGGACTTTGTTTAGAAACTGAACATTATCCGGATTCTCCAAACCAGAAAAATTTCCCAACAACGGTTTTAAACCCGGGAGAAAAATACAAAACTAAAACTACCTTTAAATTCTCAGTAAAGAAATAGTTTTAGAATTTG
This sequence comes from Flavobacterium sp. Root901, assembly GCF_001429765.1. Taxonomy (GTDB): domain Bacteria; phylum Bacteroidota; class Bacteroidia; order Flavobacteriales; family Flavobacteriaceae; genus Flavobacterium. The sequence continues at coordinate 594,998 of NZ_LMJB01000005.1, read as the reverse complement.
TTTATTAGTTTAGTTCTCTAGAAAACCTCGAAAGTAATCCTTTCGAGGTTTTTTTATTTAGAGTTTAAGAAGGAAATTGCAGCTTATAAAAATCTTAACTTAGCAAAATGAAACATTTATTTAAAGCACAGTTAAACTGGACTTCAAACCAAAATTCAGGTGAATCAAAGAAATTCTACAACAAAACCCATAAAATCCAAATAGAAGGAAAATCAGTTTTAGATGTTTCGGCTGCAAAAGCTTTCAAAGGCGATCCGGAATTGTATAATCCGGAAGATTTATTGTTGGGCAGTTTAGTTTCCTGTCACATGATGTCCTATCTATATGTCTGCTCACAAAACGGAATTGAAGTTTTAGAATATTCAGACAACGCCGAAGCAACACTCGAAGTTAATCCGGACGGAAGCGGAAGATTTGTTGAGGTTCGTTTATATCCAAAAGTTACAATTGCAAACTCAGATAAAGTGAATCTGGCTTTAGAATTGCATTTTAAAGCTAATCAATTGTGTTTTATTGCTAATTCATGCAATTTTCCGGTTTTGCATCATGCAAGTTGTGAAGTCAGATAATAATTGAGATTTCGTGTAAACTTAGGTATACTCTAAACAAATCACAGCCTTCTTTAATTCAAAATTATGAAACAAATAAATCTGGTCTGCAGCATCTTGCTGAAAGTCGTATCCTTCCATGCACGCAATATAATCGAAAAGGTTTCCATTTTTGTCTAAAGGCTTATCAATAAGATTTTCTCCGGAAAAACTGCATTCATCTAATGGTAAATTATCTATATTAATTTCTAACAGTACACCATTGATTTTCTTTTTCTGATGCTCTTTTACATACTCAGAATCTTTATCATTATAAAGATCCTCAGGAGTTAGTTTTAGTAATCTTTCTAATTTTCTGATTCCGTTTACAGTTAATCCGGGCCTGTAAAAATCTTTATCATATAATTTTCCAAATTTTTTATAATAAGATTTTTTTAGTTCATACATAGCCTGATTAAAATTAAACTGAATCTCTTCATCAGTGTATTCAATATCTAAGTTTCCTGGTAAAATTTCTCTAGAAACAGTAAAATAATCCCATTCCGAATCAAATTTATATTTGCCATCAAGAATGTCAAATCCAAACATGTCATATTTTGTAAATTCGGAATGAAATGAAGTAGTGGTTTGTCCAACACTTCCGTTATAGATTTCTTTTACAGAAATAAAATGCAGCCAGTAATTTTTATCTTTTGAAATAAAACCCAAATTAATGGAGCATAAGGGAAGAAAGTACTTTTTGTGATTATCAAGATCGTCATAAAAGACATCCTGATATTCAGGAAAAATCTTTATATACGCTTCAGGTATTTTCATGGTATGCCAATTTAAAAAGCAAAGATATTATTTTAGGTAAAATCTTACTTTTAAAAAAAGTGTTTTTTAGGAAATTTTTTGATTAGAAAAATAAAAAGAGGATAAAACTAAAAAAACCTCTTTCGTTAAGAAGAGGTTTTTTGTACCCGGAGCCGGAGTCGAACCGGCACGGTTTCCCACAGGTGTTTGAGACCAGCGCGTCTACCAATTCCGCCATCCGGGCTTAGCAGACGAAAAAATAAAGGATAAATCAATTATTTTAACGCAATAGAATGAGTCATTTCTGTGCCCATTCCTTTAACACGGTGCAAATGTAAAAAATTAAATTAAATGTTCTACTAAAAATACTTAAATATTTCCTTTCAGTGTCCAATAAATTTTATAAATTTGCACCTCGTTAAAACGAAGCACACACAACTAACTACACCCGAGGCATTTATACTTTCCTTTGCTTTATCTAACTAATAAAGGCAAATTGTATGAAGCGCATCGGAGTAAAAACAACAAATTATAATGTCGCACCTAGAACCAGAAGCTAAAATTTTTGCTTGTTCACAAAGTGTTTATCTTGCAGAAAAAATTGCAGAACAGTACGGAATTCCGTTAGGAAAAGTAACGATGTCAACGTATAGCGATGGAGAATTTCAGCCGTCTTACGAAGAATCAATAAGAGGATTACGTGTTTTTATCGTTTGTTCTACTTTCCCGTCGGCAGATAATTTGATGGAATTGTTATTAATGATTGATGCGGCAAAACGCGCATCAGCAAGACATATTACAGCTGTTATGCCTTATTTTGGCTGGGCAAGACAGGATAGAAAAGACAAGCCAAGAGTTCCAATTGGAGCTAAGTTAGTAGCAAACCTGCTGACAGCTGCAGGAGCAACGAGAATCATGACAATGGATCTGCATGCAGATCAAATTCAGGGATTTTTTGAAAAACCAGTAGATCATTTATTTGCATCTACAATCTTTTTGCCTTATGTGCAGAGTTTAAATTTAGAAAATTTAACTATTGCATCTCCAGATATGGGAGGATCAAAGAGAGCTTATGCTTACTCTAAGTTTTTAGAATCAGATGTAGTAATCTGTTACAAACAAAGAAAAGCAGCCAACGTTATTGACACTATGGAGCTGATTGGTGAAGTAAAAGGACGTAACGTAATCTTAGTAGACGACATGATCGATACAGGAGGAACTTTAGCAAAAGCAGCCGACTTAATGATCGAAAAAGGAGCGCTGAGTGTAAGAGCAATTTGTACACACGCTATATTATCTGGCGGTGCATATGAGAAAATTGAAAATTCTAAATTAACAGAATTGATCGTAACCGATTCAATTCCGTTAAAGAAAGAATCAAACAAAATAAGAGTAGTGAGTTGTGCACCTCTTTTTGCGGAAGTTATGCACATGGTGCACCACAACAATTCCATTAGTGGAAAATTTATAATGTAAGACACAAGGCTTACATCAAATAAGAATATTTATTTAATAACTATATTTTTTTACAATGAAATCGATTACAATTAAAGGATCAGAAAGAGAAAGCGTGGGCAAAGTGTCAACTAAAGCCTTACGTAATGCTGGACAGGTACCTTGCGTTTTATACGGAGGAAACCAGGCAGTACATTTCTCAGCAGACGTTGCTGCATTCAAAAACTTGGTTTACACTCCAAACGCTCACACAGTTGTGATCGAACTTGGAAAAGGAAAATCATTCAATGCAATTTTACAAGACATTCAGGTTCACCCGGTATCTGACAAAATTTTACACATTGACTTCTTCCAATTATTTGATGATAAAGAAATCACAATGGAAGTTCCTGTAAAAATCGTTGGTACATCTAAAGGTGTTCTTGCGGGAGGGGTTTTACGTTTAAACCAACGTAAATTAAAAGTTAAAGCTTTACCATCAAATCTTCCTGATTTTGTTGAGGCTGACATCACTCCACTTGAAATGGGTAACAAATTATATGTTACTAAAGTTGGAAAACCAGAATACAAAATTATGCACCCGGACAATACAGTTGTTGCTCAGGTAAGAATTTCTCGTGCTGCTATGAAAGCTGCTCAAGAAGCTGCAAAAGCTGCAAAAGCTCCTGCAAAAGGAAAGAAAAAATAATTTTTTTCAAATTCAATACAAAAAGCATCAATCGAAAGATTGGTGCTTTTTTTTTGAGGTTTAAAGAGACAAAAGGTTTTGTTTGTTTGCGATTCTTTTATAGATGTCTCCTTCTGTAACATGACAGAAAATGAAATCTGCCCAATCTCCAAAATTTGCGAGAGGTTTCTTTGCGTCCTCTGAGGTTAAGCCATGTCTAATTGACTAGTTATCTAATTGACACATTTTCTAATTATCTAAGATCAACATTGTCCAATTCTCTAATTAACCTTACTTTTGCAAACATGATAAAATGGATAACAAAACTGTTTTCATCAACATCAAAAGAAGAGAACACAGAAGACAATATGAAAAAATATTTAATAGTCGGTTTAGGAAATATTGGCGCCGAATACGTAAATACAAGGCACAATATCGGATTTAAAGTATTAGACTTTTTAGCCAGAAAAGAAAGCCTTTCATTCGAAACCGTAAAATTAGGATCTTTAGCAGAATATAAGTTTAAGGGAAGGACTTTCCTTTTGCTTAAACCAAACACTTATATGAACCTTAGCGGAAAAGCGGTAAAATACTGGATGGACAAAGAAAATATTCCGCTGGAAAATATTCTTGTAATAACAGACGATTTAAACTTGTCTTTCGGAACCATCCGAATTAAGCCTAAAGGCAGCGATGGCGGTCATAATGGACTTAAAAACATTAATCTTGTGCTGAATACACAAAATTATACCCGTTTTAGATTTGGAATCAGCGATCAGTTTAAAAAAGGACAGCAGGTCGATTATGTTTTAGGCGAATGGAACGATGAAGAAAATTCAAAATTGCCGGAACGCTTAGAAACTTCAGCAGAAATTATAAGATCTTTTGGAACTGCAGGATTAGAAAATACAATGACCACTTTTAACGGAAAATAAAGATTTACAGGTGTTTAATCTTGAAAAAGCTGTTTTATAAAGTATTTAAATCGAATTATAACGAAATAGTATTTTCAATTCCAAAGTTAAATGTCTAAATTTGGGATAAATTATTATAAACCATAAAAAATCATAATATCATGGCTTTTGAATTACCACAATTACCTTATGCATATGATGCATTAGAACCACATATTGATGCACGTACAATGGAAATTCACCATTCAAAACATCATAATGCTTATACTACAAATCTTAATGCAGCTATCGCTGGAACAGATTTAGAAGGCAAAACAATCGAAAACATCTTAATTAATTTAGATAAATCTAACACTGCAGTTCGTAATAATGGTGGAGGTTTTTACAACCACAATTTATTCTGGACTGTTATGTCTCCAAATGGAGGTGGATTACCAACAGGAGATTTATTAGCTGCTATCGAATCTTCTTTTGGAACTTTCGAAGAATTTAAAGCAAAATTTGCTAAAGCAGGTGCGACACAATTTGGTTCAGGATGGGCTTGGTTAGTTGTTCAAAAAGGTGGAAAATTAGAAGTAGTAGGAACTCCAAATCAGGACAATCCATTAATGCCAGAAGTTGCTGGTAACGGCGGAACTCCAATTTTAGGAATGGATGTTTGGGAGCATGCTTACTATTTAAACTACCAAAACAGAAGACCAGATTATATTGAGGCTTTCTTCAATGTAATTAACTGGACAGAAGTTGCAAGAAGATTTGCTTTAGACAAATAAGAAATAGAATAAAAAAATAGAGAATAGACGGATGGCCAAAAGGGTTGTTCGTCTATTTTTTTGTTTTTTATTTAAAATCTATATCCTGTTATTTTAATAAAATAAAAAAGGCGGAATTTCTTCCACCTTTTTTGCCCCAAATCTACCATAAACTTAACCTACTAATGTTATGGTTTTATAAATGTATGGAATGAATTTTTATTAAGAAAATTTTTCGGATGAAAGGTAAAAATATCCGATGAAATGTAAGTGTAATCTCTTAAAATCGAAATACTTGAGTTTATTCCAATAAAAAAGGTGGAATTTCTTCCACCCTTTTTGCCCCAAATCTACCATAAACTTAACCTACTAATGTTATGGTATTTCAAAAGTATTGTAGCTTTTCATTTTTACCAAAGAAACAGGATGAACGGCAAAAAAAACCGATGAAATGCACAAATTAACCTTTTGTTAATACTTTTTTAATAAGCTCTCGCATCTTTACCTTCGTAAAAATTCATAAACGCACGATTTACAACACGGTTTCCTCCTGGGGTAGGATAATCGCCTGTAAAATACCAGTCGCCAAGATTTTTAGGACAGGCAATATGTAAATCTTCTACTTTTTGAAAAATTATTTTTACTTCGGCATTGATTTCAGGAGAACTTAACATCTCAGCAATTTTATCTGAAATCTCTTCTGGTGTAAATTGATCGTAAATTGCAGTTACATAATTTACAACATCTTTATCTGCAAAATTTTCCTGTGCTTTACATTTAGCATAAACTTCATCAACAATATGATATAAGTTTCTTTCTTTTAATAATGTTAAGGCAGCTCTAAAGGCAACAAGTCCCTCAAGTTTTGCCATATCAATTCCGTAACAATCAGGATAACGTATTTGTGGTGCCGATGAAACGATTACAATACGTTTTGGTTTTAAGCGGTCCATCATTTTAATAATACTCATTTTCAATGTAGTACCACGAACAATACTATCGTCGATGATAACCAGGTTGTCTTCTGGTTTGATTACACCATACGTAACATCGTAAACGTGAGCAACCAAATCGTCACGGCTGCTGTCTTCTGTAATAAAAGTTCTTAGTTTAGCATCTTTTATGGCTACTTTCTCTGTACGTATTTTTACAGCTAAAAGTTCCTGAAGTGTTTCTGTTGTTAGTGTATTTCTGTTTTCCAGAATATAATTGTTTTTTCTCTGATTTAAGAAATCCTGGGCAGCTTCGACTAAACCATAAAAAGAAGTTTCGGCTGTATTTGGAATATAAGAGAAAACAGTATTATCAGTATCGCTGTCAATTGCCTTAAGAACAGCAGGTAATATTAATTTTCCTAAATTTTTACGTTCCTGATAAATTTCAGCATCACTTCCTCTTGAAAAATAAATCCTTTCAAAAGAGCAGGCTTTTTTAACGGTTGGTTCTAAGATTTGTTTCATCGAAACGTTTCCGTTTTTCTTGATAATCAGGGCATTTCCCGGATCGATTTCCTGAACGCTTTCAAAAGGAACATTAAATACAGTTTGAATAACTGGTCTTTCTGAAGCGACAACAACTATTTCATCATCCTGATAAAAATATGCCGGACGAATTCCTGCCGGATCCCTAAATACAAAAGCATCTCCATGACCTAATAAGCCGGCCATTGCGTAACCTCCGTCTAAATTTTTTGCCGAGCGTGCCAGTATTTTTGCAATATCCAGACGTTCTGCAATTACAGGCGAAGCATCTCTTTTAGAATATCCTTCGGCTTTACAGTCCTGGTACAGCTGCATTACTTCTTTATCTAAGAAATGACCAATTTTTTCCATTACTGTAACCGTATCGGCCATTTCTTTTGGATGCTGTCCCAGTTCAACCAGATTTTCAAAAAGCTCTTTAACATTAGTCATATTAAAGTTTCCGGCCAAAATTAAATTACGGTGCATCCAGTTGCTTTGACGTAAAAACGGGTGGACACTTTCAATACTGTTTTTCCCAAAAGTTCCATAACGAACGTGTCCTAAGAACAATTCGCCAACATATGGAATTTCAGATTTTATTCTGTTAATATCGTCACCAATTTCCGGATTAGCTTTTAATTCTTCGCTAATACGCTCATTAATTTGTTTAAAAACGTCCTGAATTGGCTGCGAATGATTCGAACGCACCCGGCTGATGTACCGCTGCCCCGGATCAACATCAAGTTTAATGCTTGCAAAACCGGCACCGTCTTGTCCGCGGTTATGCTGTTTTTCCATCATTAAATACATTTTCTGAATTCCGTAAAAAGCAGTTCCGTATTTTTCTTTATAATATTCAAGCGGTTTAAGAAGTCTGACTAAGGCTATACCACATTCGTGTTTTAAAGCGTCGCTCATTTTTTTTATTTTTTTTGTTGTGTGTTGTAAGTTGTGTGTATTAACGTAATAAAAAAGCCCCGTGTTATCGAGGCTCTTAGGCATTATATTTCTATGTCAAACTGAGTTAACGACTTAAATTGCTGTAATCGAATCGCTACTTCAGCCTTAGTTAATGTTTCCATCCTTTCGGTTCCAAATTTCTCTACACAGAACGAAGCTAAATTTGAACCATAAATTATTGCATTTTTCATATTGCCAAATGAAATGTTTTCACTTTGTGCAATAAATCCGGAAAATCCTCCTGCAAAAGTGTCTCCGGCTCCAGTTGGGTCAAAAACATCTTCAAGTGGTAACGCCGGTGCAAAGAATACTTCTCTATTGTGGAATAAAAGTGCGCCGTGTTCTCCTTTTTTGATCACCACATATTTTGGTCCCAATTCCTGGATTTTAGCAGCAGCTTTTACTAATGAATATTCACCGGAAAGCTGTCTTGCTTCTTCATCATTGATTGTAATAACATCTACACGTTTAATAACGTCTAATAATTCCGGAAGAGCGCAATCCATCCAAAAGTTCATTGTATCTAAAACAACTAATTTTGGTTTTTTTTCCATTTGGTCTAAAACACTGCTTTGTACTAATGGGTGTAAGTTTCCTAACATTACCACATCAGCATCTTTATAGTTTTGAGGAACTTTTGGCTGAAAATCAGCTAAAACATTCAATTCAGTAACCAGAGTGTCTCTTGAATTTAAATCGTTGTGATATAAACCGCTCCAGAAAAAGGTTTTTCCTCCTTTTACAATTTCGATACCAGAGATATCAATATTTCTTGAAGTTAAAAGATCTAAATGTTCTTGAGGAAAATCGTCGCCCACTACAGAAACTATGGCCGATTGCAATTTAAAAAATGATGCTGATAAACCAATATATGTTGCAGCTCCACCTAATATTTTATCTGTTTTTCCGAAAGGAGTTTCAATCGCGTCGAAAGCAACTGTTCCAACAATCAATAATTTATTCATTTTATGAATTTCGAATTAGGGTGCAAAGATACTCTATAAGTTACAATCTTGCAACGGTTTAGGTTCTCAAAATTTTCTTAAAAAAATGACAACGATTTCGAAGTAAAACTATTGTAAATGAATTGATTGAAATTGATTTTCAGAAGCGTTTAAAATATGTTTTCTAGATTTAAAATGCAACTTATATCCTGAAAAAGTACTTTAGGGTTTTATGAGTTTTTTTAAAAGAAGAAACTTTGCTTTTTATGTTTAAAATACATAATGAATTTTCTTATAAATTATATTTTTTATCAAAATAATTCTTCAAGACCCCAATCTGAATCAACATCATAATCGGGACAATTAAAAGTGTATATAATAAAGTTTTTGAAATGTGAATTCCTGAAAACAATCCTGAAATTTTATCTACATACGGAGTTTTTACATCTAAAACAGTATCTGTTCCTGTAAAGAAAGAAACGTAGATAATCAATAATGCCAAAGCGATTCCAATAGAAATCCATACTGATTTAGAAATCAACGGTTTGTATGTTTTGAGTTTTTTCTCTTCCAAAACCAAAACTTCAGACATTATTTTTGAGGTAAAGTCAAAAGACGGCGTTTGCAGTTTGTCTTCGCTCATCATTTTCTCTATAAGTTTTTCTAAGTTTTTATCGCTCTCTTTCATAACATTCTATTATTTCTGGTTCTAACTGCTGTCTCAAAATTACGGCTAATTTCTGCCGGCTCCTAAATAATTTTACTTTTACATTATTGGCTGATATATTCATTGCTTTTCCAATTTCTTCCAGATTCTGATCTTCAAAATAAAATAAAGTCAACAGGAAGTTTTCGTCTCCGGGCAATAAATTTAAACACTTTTGAATGGTTTGCTTTCGTTCTTTTTCTTCTAAAGCACTCAAAGCATTGTCCATTGTTTTAATTAAGTGTGAAGAAAATTCATCAATGGAAATATTTAAATCCTCTTTTTTATTTTTCTTTAATCTGTCCAGACAAGTATTATAAGCAATTTTATAAATCCATGTCGAAAATTTAGAATCACCTTTAAATTTATTCAAAGAACTGTAAATTTTTATAAAAGTGTCCTGTGCAATTTCTTCTGCTTCCTCCCGGTTCTTAACCATTTTAAGTGCCAAAGTAAAAATCATATCTTTATAACGATCAACCAGCACGGCAAACGCATTAGTCTCGCCCTGCCGTATTTTGTCAATATAATGTTGATCATTTAAAGTACTCATATTATATAGGACGACAGTTTGCTTATTTAGGTTACAGGATTTGGTGAAAAAAATTAGATAATTAGAAAATTTGGCAATTCCAAAATTGATAAAGAATTAAAATTGTGCAACTTGTCAAAAGTTTTTAAACTTTGACAATTTGTAATGTCTAATCAAGTGCTAAGTTAATTGATTGTCAGAAGTTTATTAATTATCTAATGGTCAAATTTTCTAATTATCTAATTTTTTTCACCAAATCCTGTAACCTCATTTCAAAACCTGTCGTCCTATGGGTATATCAATCAATTAAAAACATAAAAAATCATGGATGACAAAATCTTAATCCCAATTAGTTTCTTTTTAATGATCTTCGGAATCGTTTATTTAATTTATTCAACAAGAAACAGAGAGCGTCTGGCACTTATAGAAAAAGGTGTCGATGCAAGTATCTTTTTTAATACCAACCAAAAAAATGTTCCCGCCTGGAAAGTTTTCGTTATAAATACAGCTTTTCTTCTTATCGGAATTGGTGTAGGACTTTTTATTGCTTTATTTTTAACAACCTATACAAAAATGAATCCTGATGTAGTGTATCCGGCTACTATCATTACGATGTCTGGAATTGGATTGCTGGTAGGATTTAATAAGGCAAAAGATTTAGACAAATAAAAATCAGTAAGAAGATTTAAGTTAGTACAAAAAAACGCATCATATATATGATGCGTTTTTTTATTCTTTAGAACCAATGGTTTCATAGTAAACATCGACCGAAAGTTTAGGCTGCATCGATGCCATAACGGCAAGTTGATCGCAGCGTTCGTTTTGAGGATGGTTGTTATGTCCTTTTATCCATTTAAAATCTACCTGGTGTCTGCGGTATACAATTAAAAAACGTTTCCATAAATCGGGATTTTTTTTTCCTGTGAAACCTTTTTTTTCCCAGCCAAAAACCCATTTTTTTTCAACTGAATCAACGACATATTTAGAATCAGAAATTATAAGAACTTTCATGTTTGGCTTTTTTAGTTTTTCTAAACCAACAATTACCGCCAGAAGTTCCATTCTGTTATTGGTAGTAAGGCGAAAACCTTCGTAAAATTCTTTTTTATGCGGTGTTCCAACCAATTCCATAACCACACCGTAACCTCCGTTTCCGGGATTTCCTTTTGCAGCGCCGTCTGTATATATATGTACTTCGTGAGACATTTAATTATTTTTGATTTTAGACTTTAGATTGAATAAACGTTGTCTAAAATTATTTTCTGAATTAATTTTTAAATTGGAATTTGAAACTTGTTTTTTGTGATTTTACTGATCCAGTAATTTGTGAATAATCTCAGGAAAATGTTTTTGCTCTAATTCGTGAATCTTTTCGGCAACTGTTTCCGGAGTATCTTCGTCTGTCAAAAGAACATTTTGCTGAAATATGATTCCCCCTTCATCATAATTCTCGTTTACATAATGTATAGAGATTCCGGTTTCTTTTTCCTTATTGTTTACAATGGCTCTGTGAATGTGCATCCCGTACATTCCTTTACCTCCGTACTTTGGCAAAAGTGCAGGATGAATATTTATTATTTTATTTGGGTATTGTTCAATTATGTTTTCGGGAAATTTCAATAAAAAACCGGCGAGAATAATCAAATCCGGGTCGATTTTTTGTATTTTTTGTAATACATTTCGTTCTAAAAGTTCGTTTTTTGAGAAGATTTCGACAGGAATTTGATGATTTTTTGCTCTGTCAATAACTTTTGCGGAAGCATTATTTGTAAAAACCGAAACAACTTTTCCAATTTCACTGTTCGAAAAATACTTTATAATGTTCTCTGCGTTAGTTCCTGATCCTGAGGCAAAAACGATTATTTTTTTCATAATAGAATTTATTTTGAGACTGCAAAAAACGGAATAAAAATCGAAAATAAATAGGATTAAAAGACCTTTCTTGAAATTAATTTTATAAATTAGTGTCACATTTATAAACTAAATCATGGTTTTAAAATAAAGTTTTTTATTTTTGCCAACAAATTAAATTCTAAAATTAAAGATTATGTCAGACATTGCATCAAGAGTAAAAGCGATTATCGTAGACAAATTAGGTGTTGACGAAAACGAAGTTGTAACAGAAGCAAGCTTCACTAATGATTTAGGAGCTGACTCATTAGACACTGTTGAGCTTATTATGGAATTCGAAAAAGAATTTGATATTCAAATTCCAGACGATCAAGCAGAAAACATTGCTACTGTAGGTCAAGCTATTTCTTATATCGAGGAAGCTAAAAAATAATAATACCACACCCGAATTTTAAAAATTGCAATTTTTGAAATTCCAAATTCCAATTCCGGAATTTGTTTTTTGAGATTGAGATTTGTTAAAAATCGGGTGTTATTATTTTTTTAAAATTTAAATTTCGATTGGTTTTCAATCAAAAAGATATATTTATATTGTAATACCCATGGCTCTTAAGTAGCAATACAGTTAAGAAAGCAATGGGTTTTATTTGTTTAAGACACAAAAAACATATTTATGGCATTAAGGCGAGTTGTTGTAACAGGATTAGGTGCACTTACTCCTATCGGGAATAATATCCAGGAGTATTGGGATGCACTTGTGAATGGGGTAAGCGGAGCCGCTCCTATCACATATTATGATACAGAGAAGCATAAAACGAAATTTGCCTGCGAAGTAAAAAACTTCAATATTGAAGATTACATGGACCGTAAGGAATCTCGCAGACTAGATAAATTTGCTCAATATGCAATTGCTGCCAGCGATGAAGCTATTAAAGATGCTGGACTTACTAATGATAATATCGATAAAACAAGAGTTGGTGTTATCTGGGGAGCAGGAATTGGAGGTTTAGAAACTTTCCAGGAAGAAGTAATTTATTATGCTAAAGGTGATGGAACTCCAAAGTTCAATCCGTTTTTTATTCCAAAAATGATTGCCGATATTGCTCCTGCGCACATTTCAATGCGTAATGGCTATATGGGTCCAAATTATACAACGGTTTCTGCATGTGCATCTTCTGCAAATGCATTAATTGATGCTTTCAACTACATTCGTTTAGGAATGTGTGATGTTATCGTATCGGGTGGTTCTGAAGCTGCAATTACTATTGCCGGAATGGGAGGTTTTAATTCTATGCACGCTTTGTCTACTAGAAATGAAAGCCCTGAAACAGCTTCAAGACCTTTTGATGGAACCAGAGATGGTTTCGTTTTAGGAGAAGGAGCAGGAGCTTTAGTTCTTGAAGATTACGAACACGCAAAAGCAAGAGGCGCAAAAATTTACTGTGAAATTGGCGGAGGCGGAATGTCATCTGATGCTTACCATTTAACAGCACCACATCCGGAAGGAATTGGAGTTATTGCGGTAATGAAAAATACTTTAAGAGATGCCGGAATGAACCCGGAAGATGTTGACCATATTAATACGCACGGAACTTCTACTCCATTAGGAGACGTGGCCGAGTTAAAAGCGATTAGTGCTGTTTTTGGAGATCATGCAAAAACAATCAACATCAATTCAACAAAATCAATGACAGGACACTTACTAGGAGCTGCCGGAGCTATTGAAGCAATTGCTTCTATCCTGGCAATGAAAAACGGTATTGTTCCTCCAACGATTAATCATACCGTTGTTGATGAAAATATCGATCCGTCATTAAACCTTACTTTAAACAAACCTCAAAAAAGAGAGGTAAATGTTGCTATGAGTAATACATTTGGTTTTGGTGGACACAATGCTTGTGTATTGTTTAAAAAAATCACTGAGTAATTTTCGCTTATGAATATTATCAAAAAAATATTTTCTAAATCCCGTTCTCTAGAAGACGGGATTTTTTTTGACACTATTCAGAAAATTCTTGGTTTTCCGCCTGTAAATATTGAATTTTACAGAAAAGCTTTTACTCACAGGTCGTCAAATAAATTAGATGAATCAGGGCATCCTATCAATTATGAACGTTTGGAATTTTTAGGAGATGCGATGTTAAGTGCCGTAATTGCTGCACATTTATTTAATAAGGCGCCAAATGGAGATGAAGGTTATTTAACCAAAATGCGTTCAAAAATTGTAAGCCGGGAACATTTAAACGAGCTTGGTAAGGACTTGAATTTAGTGCGTTTTGTAGAGAGTAAAGTACCGGTTCAGCATTTTGGAGAAAATATTCATGGTAATATTTTCGAATCGCTGATTGGTGCTATTTATCTCGATAAAGGGTATTCCTATTGTGAAAGATTTATTCAAAAAAGAGTAATTACGCCTTATGTCGATATTGCACGACTTGAAGGAAAAGTAATTAGTTATAAAAGTTTGGTTATCGAATGGTGTCAGAAAGAAAAGAGGATCTTTCATTACGACATTTTTGAAGATAACGGCATTGACGGACAGCGTTTGTTTGGTGTCAAATTAAGTATAGACGATAAAGTAGTAGCAAGAGCAAGGGCAACGTCAAAAAAGAAAGCAGAAGAAAAAGCATCGCAGAGAGCCTATTTTGCATTTCAGGAAAAAATTGACAAGAAATAATTACAAAAATGATGTAATTTTCTTAATGCTAAATCGTTTTCGTTTATAAATTAACAAAAACAAGCTGCACATAACTATTGATGCTTCGTTAGAAATAGTATATTTACAACTTGATTTTTCATGACATGGCTATTCATAGATTGGATTTAGACGAATTTGACGAAATTGATTATTATTTAATGGCAATCCATACTTCATTAGAAGATTATAGACTCGCCTATTTTATCAATAAGAACCTTCCGATTAACTTAAGTAAGAGCAAAAACGAGATCCATGCTCAGACTAAAGAAGGTGAGGCAAATTTTTCGAGATTTTATTATTATGATTCTGAGAAAGCTGTTTCATGGAATTTGATTCAGAATAAAAATGAAATCATTTCTGTGAGTACAAATGATTTCCAGAATTTGTTTTCTAATGAAACAAGTGAGGTTTCTACAACAATTCATTTACTTCCTGAATTCAAAAAGGTAGATTTTTTCCTGAAGATCGATAACAGCGAAGAGGCTGTTGATTTTTCAGAAATTCAGCAACAACTAAATTCAATAGAAAGTATTGCGGCAATTTATGCAGTTGATACCAATAAAATAAAATCAAAAAACAATCTAATTTTTTAAAAAAAATGTTAACAAGTAAGAAAACCAAAATTGTTGCTACACTTGGGCCTGCCTGTAGTACAAGAGAGATCATTAAAGATATGATCGATGCAGGGGTTAATGTGTTTAGAATCAATTTTTCGCATGCAGATTACGAGGGAGTAAAAGACAAAATCAATATCATTAGAGGATTAAACGAAGAGTTTGGTTACACTACAGCAATCCTTGGAGATTTGCAGGGACCAAAACTTAGAGTTGGTGTGATGGAAGAAGGTACTGTTGTACACGATGGAGATGAAATCACTTTTACAACTGCTGAAGATATTATAGGAACTGCTCAGAGAGTGTTCATGAAATATCAAAATTTCCCAAATGATGTTAATCCGGGAGAGCGTATTTTGCTTGACGATGGTAAACTTATTTTCGAAATCGTTTCGACAGATAAAAAAACAGAAGTTGTTGCAAAAGTTATTCAGGGAGGAGAATTAAAATCTAAAAAAGGGGTTAATCTTCCAAACACAAAAATTTCTTTGCCGGCTTTAACTGAAAAAGATATTGCAGATGCAATTTTTGCAATTGAACAAAAAGTAGACTGGATCGCACTTTCATTCGTGAAAACTCCTCGCGATTTACAAGATTTACAAGAATTAATTGCTAAACATTCAGAATATAAAATCCCAGTAATTGCTAAAATTGAAATGCCGGAAGCTCTTGAGAACATGGATAAAATTGTAGCATACTGCGACGGTTTAATGGTAGCTCGTGGAGATCTTGGTGTTGAGCTTCCTGCTCACGAAGTTCCGTTGGTACAAAAAGACTTGATCCGCAGAGCAAAAACGGCCAGAATTCCGGTTATTGTTGCAACACAAATGATGGAGACAATGATTACGAGTTTAACGCCTACAAGAGCTGAAGTAAATGACGTTGCGAACTCAGTAATGGACGGTGCAGATGCTGTAATGTTGTCTGGAGAAACTGCAACAGGAAATTATCCTGTACAGGTTATTCAGAAAATGACACAAATTTGTGAGGCAGTAGAAAATTCTCCGCTTATTCAGGTTCCTCAAAATACACCTCAAATTAAAACAAAACGTTTTGTTACTAAAACAGTTTGTCACCAGGCTGCTTTATTGGCAAATGAAATTGAAGCTAAAGCAATTTGTACTTTAACAAACAGCGGTTATACAGCTTTTCAAATTTCAGCATGGAGACCATCTACAGCTCATATTTTAGTATTTACTTCAAACAAAAGAATCTTAACACAATTAAATTTATTATGGGGAGTTAAATCATTCTTCTATGATAATGAAGAAAGTACAGATGATACTGTTACAGATGTAAATAAAATTGCAGTTGAAAAAGGGTATGCATCTACAGGAGATTATTTAATTAATCTTGCAGCAATGCCAATTAAAGAAAAAGGAATGGTTAATACCATGAGAGTATCTGCTATAGAATAGTTTTTTTAAAATTATATATTTCAAAAATCCATCCGGTGATTCGGGTGGATTTTTTTTTTGTTTTATAATTAAAAATGAACAAAGGTTGGTTAAACCCTTTATTTTGAGGAATTAAATGCTGCAAATTATATTTTGCAGTATAATGCAGTTAACAAAGTACTTTTTTATGTTGCAAGTTATAATTTGCAACATGCTCAGTACTGAAACATAAGATAATTCTGTTTTTTATTATATAATTTTGATTTCCTTAACAAAATATATAAGCCCCTATTTCCTTTTCCCTCCATTCTAAATAGTACAAAATTGATTTTGATACAGATTATTTTTTGGTAAAATATAGTTTGATTAGAAAACCATTTATATACAAACGAATTATTAACAAATCTTATTACCATGAAACAAAATAAATTTAGAAATGCTATAATGCTTTTCGCAGTAGTATGCTTCACTATTGTTCAGGTGAAAGCTCAAAACAAAAAAGTCAATATTTTAGTATTATGGGGCGACGATATTGGAACCACCAATATTAGTGCTTACAGTGACGGAGTTATGGGATATACAACGCCCAATATCGATCGTTTAGCCAATGAAGGATTGCGTTTTCTGCATTATTATGGAGAACAAAGCTGTACCGCCGGACGTGCTGCATTTTTAACCGGACAGCATGGGCTGCGAACTGGTCTTACAAAAGTAGGTTTTCCCGGAGCACCAATGGGAATGAGCCAGTTAGATCCTTCAATTGGAGGTATTATGAAAAGTCTGGGTTATGCAACAGGTCAGTTTGGTAAAAACCACGTTGGAGACAGAAATGAAAGTTTACCTACTGTAAATGGTTTTGACGAATTTTTTGGAAACCTCTATCATTTAAATGCAGAAGAAGAACCGGAATTACCTGATTATCCTAAAGATCCTGAATACTTGAAAAAATTTGGTCCAAGAGGAGTTCTAAAATGCACTGCCACCAATGTCGATGATGCTACTACAGATCCTCGTTTTGGAAGAATAGGAAAACAAAAAATTGAAGATACGGGAGCACTTACTAAAAAGAGAATGGAAACAGTAGATGACGAAACATCTGCAGCTGCGATTGATTTTATAAAAAGACAAAATGCTGCAGGAAAACCATTTTTCTGCTGGTTTAATGCTACCCGCATGCACCTCCGTACCCACGTTAGACCAGAACACAGAGGAAGATATACACATGGCGACAGTGAATATATTGATGGTATGATCGAACACGATGAAACTATAGGAAGCATCTTAAAAACGCTGGATGATTTAGGAATAGCTGATAACACTATCGTAGTATATTCGACAGACAATGGGCCGCACATGAATACCTGGCCAGACGGTGCAATGACACCTTACCGTTCAGAAAAAAATACCAATTGGGAAGGAGCTTTCCGTGTTCCATGTATTGTTCGCTGGCCGGGAGTTATTAAACCCGGAACTGTAACAACAGAGTTAATGAGCCATAATGACTGGATTCCAACTTTTGCTTCAATTGCAGGAGAGCCAGACATCACTAATAAACTTTTAAAAGGGTATAACGCAAACGGTAAAACTTATAAAGTACATTTAGACGGATATGATCAAAGTGCATTCCTTCGCGGAACAACCCAAAAAAGTGCGAGAGATAAATTTTTCTATACAGATGATGACGGACTTCTTGTTGCTTTAAGAGAAGGCGATTATAAGTATGTATTTGCAGAACAGCGTCTAGGAGGTACAATGGGTGTTTGGGCTGAACCTTTTACAGAATTGCGTCTGCAAAAAACATTTAACCTTTTTCAGGATCCTTTTGAAAGAGCTGACATTACTTCAAATACCTATTGGGATTGGCAATTAGACCATGTTGGTTCTGTTTACGGTGCGATACAGGATGTTGTGGTATTTGCAGAAACATTCAAAGAATTTCCTCCTCGTTCAATACCGCCTAGTTTCTCGGCTTCGAGCATTATGAAAGAGACGATGAGAGATATTAAAGCACAAAAATATGTAGAAAAAAATGTACTTCCTAAGTTAAAGGAAAACGAAACTGAGACTAAAAAGAAAAAATAAATAACAAAAAAGATTCAGAATAAGTGTCTGAATCTTTTTTAAAATACAAACATCATGAGAAAAAAAATAATTTTTTTACCTCTGATAGTTCTGTTTTTCTTTTACTGTAAAAAATCTGATACCTTAACTTCTCCCAAAACAGAAAGTAAAAAATCAGAAACGACTATCTCAGGTGATCCACTGCCCAGCTGGAATGACGGAGTTTTAAAAAATGACATTATAGCTTATGTAGAAAAAGTTACCAAAAAAGGAAGTCCGGACTTTATTCCGGAGGATTCTAGAATTGCAGCCTTTGATAATGACGGAACATTATGGGCAGAAAAACCATATGTACAGGAACTTTTTGCTTTTTACAAGGTTAAAAAAATGGTAGAAGCAAAACCTGAATTGGCTCAAAAGCAGCCTTTCAAAGCTGTTATAGAAAAAGACAAAATGTTTTTTGAAAAAGGCGGAGACAAAGCACTCATAGAATTGGTTGCTGCAACTCATACCGGAATGACTGAAGACGAATTTGAAGCTTCGGTAAATGACTTTTTTAAAGATGCAAAATATCCGGGCAAAAATGTCGCACTAAAGCAGATACGTTATCAGCCGCAGTTAGAACTACTAAATTATCTGCGTGCCAACGGATTTAAAACTTATATAGTAACTGGTGGTACTATTGAGGTTGTGAGGGCAATATCTCAGGATTTTTACGGAATTCCAAAAGACCAGGTTGTGGGTACTTCTTTCAAATATAAATATGATGAAGCAAAAAACACAGTACAGCGGGAACCGGCTTTAGACCATTTTAATGATAAGGAGGGAAAACCTGTTGGAATACAGTTGCACATTGGTCAAAGACCTGTTTTTGCCTGTGGTAATGAGGGAGGAGCAGGAGATCTGGCCATGCTCAAATATTCTCAGGGAAATAAATATCCTTCATTTCAATTATTAATAAATCACAACGACTCCATAAGAGAATACAGCTATCAGGAAAAAGATAATTTATCCCTGAATACAGCCTCAAAAAATAAGTGGAATGTTGTCAGCATTAAGGATGACTGGAAAAAAGTTTTCGCAGATAAATAATTTGAATTTAGTTAGAATCTAAAATGAAGCAGCTTTTTGCTTTTTAGGCTGCTTCATTTAGATTTTAAAGTAATTAAAAGTTTTAAAACGAATGTCTATGAAACGAACTAAGAATGAAATCATTAATAAGTTATTTTACACTGTGGCTTTTTTACTTTTTAATTTTACGGTTTTTGCGCAGGAAGATCAGCCGAAAGGCGGATCAAATGCACAGGAACTGGCAGATAAATTAGCAAATCCTGTTGCAAGTCTGATTAGTGTTCCTTTGCAGAACAATCTGAATTATGGCATTGGACCTTTTAACGGATCAAAATACACTATAAATGTACAGCCGGTTATTCCGTTTAAATTAACAGACAATCTAAATTTAATTACCCGCTATATATTGCCAGTCGTAGATCAAAGAGATATTACGGGAGAAAACACACATCAGTTTGGGTTAAGCGATGCAACGGTTACTGCTTTTTTTGCTCCAAAAACAAAGGGAATTATTTTAGGATTTGGTCCTGCATTTTTAGTGCCAACCGCTACAGATAAACTTTTAGGAACAGAAAAATTTGGAGTTGGGCCAAGTTTATTGATTATGCATCAGGGCAAAGGACTTTCGGTTGGTTTCATTGCCAATCAAATTTGGTCTGTTGCGGGAAATGAAGATCGTGCAGATTTCAATCAGTTTTATACTCAAATATTTCTTACCCATAGTTATAAGAGCGGTGCCAGTTTAGGAGTAAGCTCAGAAATTACTCAAAACTGGGAAGGCAGTACCACTTTAATTACAATTAGTCCTAACATAGGAGCAGTAACAAAATTGGGAGATCAGGTGGTTCAATTTGCAATTATGCCATTAATTCCGGTTGTGGGACCGCGAGAAATTAAACCCGATTGGGGATTAAGAGCTGTACTGGCATTCGTTTTTCCCGGATCATAACATTCCTTCTGATTTTTCTTTTATCCATTAAAAATTACAATATGAAATCAAAAATCTTATCCCTTATAATAGTTGTTTTATTAGTTTCCTGTACAAAATCTCCAACAGCAAACGACACAGCAGTTGCAGCAGATAGTACACAATCATCGGCATTTAAGCCAGCAGATATTGAAGAACAAATAGTGTATAACCGTGCGGTTGAAACCGTAATTTGGGGAATTCCTGCGGTTAATTTTGAACTGTTCAATGAAAGCTTAAGCAAAGCAAAAGGTAATTTTAATGAGATAATTTATTGGTCGGGTTTAATAAACTCAAAAAATCAGACTTTAACGCCAAATCCGGATGTGATATATGTAAACCCTTTCTATGATACCAGAGAAGGGCCAGTTGTTTTAGAAATTCCCGCAGCAGAAGGCAATTCTTCCTTAACAGGAAGTGTAGATGACGGATGGCAGACTGCTATTGAAGATATTGGACCTGCAGGCGTAGACAAAGGAATGGGAGGTAAATATCTTATCTTACCGCCTGATTATAAAGATCCGGTGCCTTATGGCTATATTCCAATGCCGTCATCTACTTATACTGGATTTGCAATTCTTCGTTCCAATCTAACTGATGGGAGTAAGGCTGATATTAAAAGAGCAGTTGATTACGGAAAAAAAGTAAAAATATATCCGCTTTCTCAGGCAGATAATCCGCCGGCAACCCAATTTGTTGATTTGTTAGAAACGCCATTCAGCAATACAATTCCGTACAATTTTCATTTTTTTGAATTGCTAAATCAGTTTGTACAAAGAGAGCCCATGCTTTCCCGGGACTTAGTTATGGCTGAATATCTGAAATCAATTGGCATAGAAAAAGGAAAATCTTTCGAAGCAGATTCAAGAAAAAAAGAAATTCTTAATGCTGCTATTAAAGAGGCCCATAAATGGATTGATAAACAATATATAAATGCTTTTAAAACACCTTTTTATGAGGGAACGAAATGGGCGGTTCCAATTTCACAAGATTTTATAAAATCAATATCGAGTAATTATACAACACCAAATGTTTATCCGCTGGGCGAAAGGGCAATTGTGTATTCTGTTGCTTATTTTAGTTCGAAGCATTTAGGAACAGGACAATTCTATTTAATATCCATTCAGGACGATAAAGGAAAGGAATTGGATGGTTCAAAATTATATCAGCTGCATTTACCTGCAAATGTTCCTGTAAAATTATACTGGTCTGTAACAGTTTATGATCGTGAAACGCATGGTTTAATTAAAGACATGCGATATTTTAGCCGGGCATCGACCACTCCGGGACTTCAAAAAAACAGTGATGGGTCTGTCGATATTTATTTTGGAGCAAAAGCGCCTGCAGGAAAAGAAGCCAACTGGATTCCAACAAATCCAAAAAGAAAATTCGAATTATTAGCCCGTTTTTATGGTCCGGAAAAAGGATTTTTTGAAAAAGCATGGAAAATGGGAGACGTTACTCAAGTAAAATAAAAATGTTTTTAGGATTAAAAAAATAGCAGCAGATAAAATGGATATTGCATTTGATTCAATGTGTTTTTTAAATTTTTATTTTATATCCGGATCAAAACAAATTAGATTGCAATAACTGGTTCAGGCAGTACAAGAAGGAATACTTCCGGCTGCCCCGGCACATAACTATGTCAGATAAATAAAACAATTATATTTAAGTAAGAATTTTATTGCTATAAATTATATAAATTAAATAAATTGATTATCTTTGAATGATTGTAAAAGCCTCAATTATAGTTCTTTGTGTTTTTTAACGCACCATCGAAGCCATTTGTCATTCATGATTTTTCAGAATTAATTATTTCGAGTTAAGCCATTTAATCATTAATTTAAATTCTACAAGATGAATACTAAAAGAACAAATCTTCGCATAATCCCAATTTTATTTCTGGGTTTAATTTACAGCTGCTCCCCAACTGTAAAAGTGACAACAGATTACGATCACTCTGCAAATTTTAATGAATATAGAACTTTTGCTGTTTACGACTTAAAAGCACAGCAGGGTCAGATCAACCAATTAAATGTAGATCGTGTTACCAACGCGATTCGGGCAGAGATGATAGCAAAAGGATTTACAGAAAGTTCAAATCCTGATTTAAAAGTAAACGCAATTTCAATATTAAAAAATAAAACACAAGTTACAGCCGACTCTAATTTTTACGGTTATGGCGGAATGTACCGTCCTTACGGATATTGGGGCGGCGGCGGAATGATGGGTGGTGCTACCACAACATTTAATACTTACGATTATGTCGATGGCTCACTGGTTATTGATATTGTTTCTACAAAGACACAAAAATTACTTTGGCAGGGAATTGGAAATGCCCAAATCGACAGCAGACCAGATAATCCGGAAGAATTTATAAATAGTTCTGTTAAAAAGATTTTAGAAGGATTTCCTCCGGGAGCAGTAAAAAAATAGCTTAGAAATTATGTCTTAAAATAGGCTGTACTTTCTATTTTGGTAAGTGCAGCTTATAAAACGCATATTTACTTTTTTGAAACACACTTCTCAAAAAAGTACAATTAATTAAATCCTAAACAGATGATCGATATAGTACTTTCGCTTTTCTTTTTTATAGCTACTATTGTGGGTTTTGCGACTTCAATTATGGTTCTTTCCTCAAAGAAAAACTATTCTAAAAGTTTTTTCTTAGGACTGTTTTTGTTTAGTCTGGCGGTTGTGAGTATCTATAATTTTTATTTATCGGCAAATGTTTTTAAAGATTTTCCGGATCTTTTTATGATTACTAAATCTTTTATTTTCTTAGCGGCTCCGTGTGCTTTTTTATATGTTCGAAATGTTTTGTTTCCAAATTCGGCTTTTAAAAAATACGATTGGCTTCATTTTCTGCCTTTTGTTATTTATTTTGCTTTGACCATAATAGTGTGGATTGGAAATTATACGGATATTTATTTCATAGATTATCTTTCTGTAAAAATAAAAAATCCTTTTTCTATACTAAGTCTCAGCATCTGGCTTATGTATGCATTTTGTCAGACGATGATGATTTTGAATTACGATTTAAAAAAGTTTAAAGAAAACCATCTGCAGAAAATAAAAATTTTAAGCTGGATAAGAGTTTATAATTTGATGATCCTGATTTTGTTTTCGGCACTTTTCGTGCATTTCTTTCTAATCAGTAATGTCAATAATCTTGATTTATCCTGTTATATCCTTATCTCTTCTGTTTTGATGTTTACTGTAGGATGGCTGTATTTTAAACCGCAGATTTTTTATGATACAATTGAAAATGAACCATTAAATTTTGTCGATGAAAATTTGATGACATTCACATCACAGGAAATCAAAAATTCACTGCCAATAGTTAAGGAATTAACATCCGAAAAACGAGAGCTGTACCTAACAAAACTGGAAAGTATTTTCGATTCTAAAAAACTCTTTTTAAGGAAAGATTTAGTAATTCGGGATATTTCAGAAGAAACGGGAATAACTGTAAACAATCTTTCTAATTTAATTAATTCAGAGTTTAATCTTCATTTTCAGGATTATATAAACTTAAAGAGAATTGAATATTTCAAAGAAAAAATAAACGATTCAGACTGGAAAGATCTTTCACTCGAAGGAATGGCCTGGGCTTCCGGTTTTAAATCCAGGACAACCTGTTTTAGAGCTTTTATAAAACATACCGGAAAATCGCCTTCAGAATATTTCAGAATCATTAGAATAAATGCTGAAAAAACAAACACCTATTTCTTTAAACAATCGACAAACTGAAACAATAGTCTTCATATGTTGATTGTGAGGTCTATTAATTTTAAAGACAAATCATGAAAACCCAATTAAAATCAGCATATATAATATTGTTCCTTTTCTTTTGTTTCCTGGGAAATGCCAAGCTCAAAGGAGGTCATATCCTGGGAGCGATGGGATTACAATCCGGAACACAGGCTACTGCAAATACTTTAAGTGTTTACATTCCGGTTTATTTATATGATGCCAGTTCGCTCCGAAATGCCAATGGAGCCAAAAACCGTTTTCAGGGCAATACCTTTTTCTTAACCCTTGCTCATGTATTTAATATGGGAAAAGAAAAAGAATAATTGAAAGATAAAGTTGCTGTTTTTTAATGAATACGATAAATTTTAAACTGACTTAAATGAGAAATACATATTCAGATTTGATCTTAAAAAACAGAAAGCTTTTTCAGAAAATGGTTTTCATTTTTACAATCTGCCTTTTTTCTTTCCAGACTGTAGTTGCACAAAAAACGCACATCAGCGTGAAGGATTCACTCGATGGCGCTTTTGATTTAAGTAATTATATTATTTATGCACACGGTTTTATTGTAGTTCCAACAGTTATTACAGAACCGGCTTTAGGCGGAATTGGAGGTGCAATTGTTCCTGTTTTTCTAAAAAAACGCCAGCCTGTTGTAGACGAAAATGGCAAAAAACGTTTTATAAATCCGGATATAACGGGAGGAATCGGAATGTATACCGGAAACAAAAGCTGGATGGTTGGCGCTTTTCGTTCGGCCACCTTAGTCAAACCCAAAATTTTATATCGTGTCATGGCCGGCTATGGAGACATGAATATTTCATTTTATGAAAACAATCTGCCCAACTTACCGGACCAGGAATTTAAACTCAACTTCAAATCAACGATTTTTTATACACAATGGCTAAAGCAATTTAGAAATGCCAAATGGAGTGCCGGGCCGCAGTATTTCTTTTTAAATTCAAAAATAAATCTTCCTGATCTAAATGTTCCTCCGCCATTTGTTAAACCCGGCGACATACAAAGTACAGTAAGCCAGCTGGGTGCGGCGATTCAGTTTGACGGACGCGATAACATATTTACTCCCGATAAAGGAATCCGGCTTCAGTCTGATTTCTTTTGGTCAGATGATGCATTAGGAAGCGATTATGATGCCTGGCGTGTCAACTTGTCGGCAATAGGATATTATCCATTAACAGAAAAATTAATTGGCGGGCTTAGAGTAGAAGGAGAACAGGCGTTTGGGAGTCCGCCTTTTTACTTAAGGCCGGGAATTAATTTAAGAGGAATTCCTTCTGCCCGATATCAGGGAAAAACCAGTATTGTAACCGAAGCCGAATTGCGATGGGACTTGTACAGAAGATGGAGTTTGATGGGTTACGGCGGACTGGCAAGTGCATTTAACGATTGGGATAAAGCTTTTGCAAAACCTGTTGTATACAGCTACGGAACGGGATTTAGATATTTATTGGCACGAAAATTCAAACTCCGCATGGGCGTTGACGTTGCAAAAGGCCCGGAAGACTGGGCATATTATATTGTTTTTGGAAGTAACTGGATGAGGTAATTATTAATTGTTTGATTGTAAAAAATAAATTCCCGAGAAGCAATAATCGGGAATTCAAATATAATTTGTGATAATTCGTGCAATTAGCTGCAAAAACTATTTCTTCCAATAGGGTTTAATAATTTTATTTTCTTTTTGGCTCAAGGCCAATAATAAAATGGCTGCTGCAGAGCAAAATATAACCGCTTGTATAGAACCTTCAGGACCAAACTCTCCTCCAGTAATAAATTCAGAACCCTGAATTTTCGAAACCAGTAAACTATTTGTTTTTGCATTTCCGGATGTAATGGCTCCAAAAATTCCGGACTGCATAAAATTCCATGCAAAATGTATCGCAATCGGAAACCATAAATTTCTGGTGTAAATATAAGCTGCACCTAACAGCAATCCGGCTTCAATAGCAATACACAAAGCAGAAAGCAATGTACTGTTGTCATTTGCCAAATGCAAAGCGCCAAAAATCAGAGCCGAAATGAATAAAGAAATATAACTTCCAAGTTTTTCTTCCATAATCCTAAAAAGGATTCCGCGCACTAAAATCTCTTCAATAATCGCGGCAGTAAAAGCAATTGTAAGCGGAATAATAATAAACGAAAAAGGATTTACAGCAGCAACAGCATAACCTCCATTGAAATAAATAACCAAAATAGTCAGCGACTGCAAAACAACGCCAATTAAAATTCCGATGATTAAATTTTTGGCAAGTCCGTTTAATGAAAATTCCGTTATGGCTCTTTTTTCATAATATTTAAAGAAAACAATATAACTGGTCAAAGCCAGAGCGCTGACAATTATTCCTTTTATAAGATTTCTATAATCTTTATCGAGAGAAGTCTGCAGCAATGCTTTTCCGGCAATAGCCTGTCCTGCATTGATAAGTAAAAGACAGACGATTAATCCTAAAATTATTTTGGTTAAGGGAAAATTGAATATTTTTTGTTTTGTAGTTAAAGTTTCCATTTTGGCTGGGTTTTAATATTTGAAGCAAAAGTAAATGGCGCTGAAAACAAAAAATAGAATGAAATTTGCCTCTTATAATTTTTGAAATTGTTTTGGCAGAAATCCTGTTTGATTTTTAAAAGTTCTGATAAAATGACTTTGATCTGAAAATCCGCATTCGAGGGCAATTTCGGTTAAATTACTTTCTTTGGATTGTATCAGCGAAAGCGAACGGTTTATTTTAATCCGGCGCATGTATTCTCCTAGCGTACAGCCAAAATATTTAGGAAAATGTTTCGAGATTGTAATAGGATTTAGTTGTAAAACCTTTGCCAGATCCTGCAGATTTGGGTTTTCGTTCCAGCAGTCATTTAGTAATTCCTGTAAACTTTTGACCCAAAACGGACTTTTTTCAAAGCGTTCCAAATGATTTTGTGCATTTGCCATCTGCGAAAAAAGCATCGTAATGGTATCGGCAGAGAAAGCATCGGCTGTCAGCGTTTCTTTAAAAATCTTTAGAATAATAAATTTGGTTAATGCCGAATTTTGAATTGATTTTTCTAACACAGCTTCAGACATTTGAAGGTCTTTCAGCAGATTTTCTTCCACTTCTACATTAATATTTCGGGAAGGAAAAAGTGTATTCTGGTTTAAATGCAGTTCATCACTGTGATAAAATAATAACGAGCCGGGGCCAACCGTTTCGCTGAAATTCTTTCTTTTTTCAGTAGTCCCGCCTTTCAGGAAAAGTGTAATGTGTGCGTTGTTGTGAGAGTGCCAGCCTTCGTAAACTTTATTTTGATACTCCGTTTCGACAACCGCAATTCCGTTTGAAGTCGTAAAAATATTTTTTATGTTACCGAGGTATTTCTCTTTTTCGAGTTCGTACATTTTTAAGGCTTAATGTTGTGGCATTTCAAGAACCAAAATACTATTTATTTGCATATAAAATTAAAAAAGATTTGATTCTCAACAGATAATGTTTTTATGCAATTTGTAAGGTTTTGAGGATTAATAAAAACATTGTATAAACATTAACTGTTAAATAATAGCTTTTTTACCGATTATTTAATTGTTTTGTAACAAAAATATAATAAGGGCTACTAATAAGGCAACTATTTAAATCTTTTGATTATGTATAAAAATACGATGAAATCAGTTTTTGCGGCATCTGCTTTTCTAGTGGGTATAAGCGGCTGTTTTGCGCAGGACATTTTGGTAAATTCACTAAAGTTAAATGCAAGTGATAAAAGCAAAGAAGCTTTTAAATTCACTGAAGTGGTTAACTTAGGAACAACATCGATTAAAAACCAGGGTTCATCAGGAACTTGCTGGAGTTATGCTTCCAACTCATTTTTAGAGTCAGAAATGATTCGTTTAGGAAAACAGCCTGTTGAGCTTTCTCAGGTATTTTCTGCCAGAAATGTGTATGTTGACAAAGGTGTAAATTATGTTCGTATGCACGGTGCCATCACTTTAGGTGACGGAGGTTCACTGCACGACGTAATTAATATGTACAAAAAATACGGAACCGTTCCGAGAGAAGTTTATACAGGACTAAACTACGGAACAGACAAAAATAAATTTGCAGAAATGTCTGCTCTTATCGAAGGTGTTTTGTCGGCAGTGGTTAAAAATCCAAACGGGGAGTTAACACCAAACTGGCAAAAAGCGTATGCGGCCGTCATCGATTCTTATTTAGGAAAAGTGCCGGACAACTTCAATTACAAAGGAAAAAACTACACGCCGCAGTCTTTTGCTAAAGAAGTGGTAGGAATTAATCCGGACGAATATGTAGAAATGTCTTCGTTTACAACGGCACCTTATTACCAAAAAACAGTTTTGGCCGTGCCGGATAACTGGTCTCTGGATCAGGTTTACAACGTAAAAGTAAACGACATGACAGATATTATCGACAATGCGCTGAAAAAAGGATACACAGTTGCCTGGGCAACAGACGTGAGCGAAAAAAGCTTTAGCTGGAAAAACGGTGTTGCGTATGTACCAACAAAGAAATTCGACGACATGACAGCCGAAGAAAAAGCAGACATGTTTAACGGACCAAAAGCGGAACCGGAAATTACGCCGGAAATGCGTCAGGCTGCGTTTGACAATTACGCAACAACAGACGACCACGGAATGCACATTATTGGTCTTGCAAAAGATCAAACCGGAAAAGAATATTATATCGTAAAAAATTCATGGGGAGAAACAAACGACTACAAAGGTTTCTTGTTTGTAACCAAAAATTTCGTAAAATATAAAACAACTGCCTTAATGGTAAACAAAGGCGGACTTCCTGCTGAAATTGCTAAAAAGTTAGGGGTTTAAGAATTTAAGGTTTTTTATAAAATAGAGAAAGCGCTGTGATCCTTTTGGATTGCGGCGCTTTTTTTGTTGAAATGGATATAATTATGTAATAGTTTTTTTTAAAAGATGTAATTTAAAAAAAAGAATAATTCCCAATTTAGAGATCTTATCTATAATATAATATCATGGAAAAGGAAGATAAAAAAATAAAGATTCAAGTTCCTAGATTTAAAGAAGAGAATGGATTTTATACAACTCCAGAACGGAGTAGGTTAATGTCTAAAATTAAATCAAAAAATACAAAGCCAGAAATAAAATTAAGGAAAAAACTGTGGAGTTTAGGATTTCGCTATAGATTACATAATAAACGATTGCCTGGAAATCCTGATATAGTATTAGAGAAGTTTAAAATTGTGATTTTTGTTGATGGTGAATTTTGGCACGGATATAATTGGCATGAGAAAAAGTTGAAAATTAAAACAAATCGTGATTTTTGGATTCCAAAAATTGAAAGGAATATGGAAAGAGATATTGAAAATGATTTTAAGATTCGTACTTTAGGATATAAAATTTTTCGATTCTGGGAACATTCTATTAAAAAAGATATGGATTTGTGTGTCAATGAAATACAGAGATATATTGATGAATTAGGAAATTAAACTTCTATTGGGATGATTTTTGTATTTGCATATATGACAATATTTGTCTATTTTCGCAATATAATTCTTATATATGGAAAATTGGAACAATAAGGCTAAACGGCTTCTTAAATCCGAATTAATAAAAAGAGGAATTACAAATAGTGATTTAGCTCTGTTATTAAATAGAAAAGGTATTGAAGAAACAAAAGCAAGTATTGACAGTAAAATAAGTAGAGGAAGTTTTAGTGCTTCTTTTTTTTTACAATGTTTGTCTGTTATTGGATGTAATAAGATTACAATAGAAGATTATCAAACAAATTATTTGCTAGTAGCTGAACCAGAAACTATATATGAAAAAACTACCAATGAGAAATAATACTGTAAAATTTATAGATCTTTTTGCGGGTCTTGGAGGAATAAGACTTGGTTTTGAAAGTGCATTTAGTACTTTAGGGTTTAATACAGAATGTGTAATGACATCAGAGATAAAACCTTATGCAGTTAAAACTTTAAAACAAAATTTTGAGCACGATTTTTTTGTTGGGGATATTTTCCAAGTAAAAAATGAGGAAATACCAGACTTTGATTTTCTGTTAGGTGGATTTCCTTGCCAACCCTTTAGTTCTGGGGGAAGGAGACAAGGTTTTCTTGATACAAGAGGTACATTATTTTTTGAGATAGAAAGAATATTGAGAGATAAAAAACCTTACGGATTTATTTTAGAAAATGTAGAAGGATTGGTTAAACATGACATTGAAAATAAAAATGATAAAATAGGTCGAACACTATCTACAATTTTGTATAAATTGGAGAATGAATTAGGTTATAATGTTGCATGGAAAGTATTTGACTCAGTAGAATTTGGACTACCGCAATCACGTAAAAGAATATTTATTGTTGGTACTAAGAAGGGTGAAGTCAATTTAAATGGGAATGATCCAGTTTTTAATCCTCTAAAAAGTATTTTGGAAAAAGGGTTAAAAACAATTGAATCAGATTTTGTTACTAAAATATTCTCGCATTTTGAGTTAAAGGATTTACATGGGAAATCTATTAAAGATAAAAGGGGTGGTGATAATAATATTCATAGTTGGGATATTGGTTTAAAAGGCGAAGTGTCAGACAAGCAGTGTTTCTTACTTAATAAATTGTTTAAGGAGAGAAGAAAAAAACAATGGGCACAAGAAATTGGTATAGATTGGATGGATGGAATGGCTTTAACTTTGCAACAAATAAAAACTTTTGTAGAATATGAGGAAAAGGAACTTTATGAAATGTTAGAAGACCTTACCAAAAAAGGATATTTGAAATTTGAATATCCAAAAAAATTAGTTAAGGAACTTACAGAGGATGGAGTAAAAACTTACAGAACCTATGATACAAGTAAATCAAAAGGATATAATATTGTTACAGGTAAATTAAGTTTTGAAATTAATAAAATTTTAGATCCTAACGATATTGCACCAACATTAGTTGCAACAGATGTTTCGCGTTTGGCTGTTCCTGATGGTAATGGCTTAAGAAAATTAACTGTTAGAGAAGGTTTGAGATTATTTGGTTATCCAGAGTGGTATGTTATTCCAACAAAAGAATATGATGCTTTTGATTTGCTAGGAAATACAGTCGCTATTCCTGTTGTAGAATTTGTTGGTTATCAAGTTGCTAAAAACTATTTAGAATTTAAGGAATCTCATTTTACATCTAAAGAGATCCCAGTGTGTTCTTCATAATTTTTAAGAACATTTTGTAGCCAATGTCCATTGACGTGTCTTGTAGGTGGATATTGATATCTAGTTTCATTGAGTGCAGATAAGAATTCTTCTTTTGTAGAAAACGGTTTAAATCTTGCTCTTTCGGAATACCAAACCGAAGGTCTGATATTGTAAATTATATGCTTCTTTTCCTGGACTTTTATTGGGTAAGGGCCACTTGGTCCTGAAAGTTCCCATATTTTTTTTAGCCAAACATTTTTTATTGTTATAACGCTACCATTCATTTCATATGCAAAGATTAGATAATCTGAATCGATACGATATGCGTTTACTAATAAAGAGTTACAATATGAATCAAAATTAGCTAAATCAAAACCGGGGCCATTTTGATAATCAAATGTTTTTACTTCTAATAAATCTATTTTTTTATTGTGCGTGTCTAAATAAAAATCAGGGAAAATTTGAGAATTTGTGTTTTCTTCAAATTCAATCTTTTCTTTCATCATCCATGCTTTTAACCACTCTTGCAATAAATTCCCAACTGTGTCCCTGCTTTCGATTGATATTATTAAATTTTTTAAAGAGAAATTTATTTCGGCTTTTTCTCCGATTATTTTATCCTCATCTACAAGCTTTGTGTATAATTCTTGCGGGGTTAATTTCATTTTGTTTATTAATTTTATTTCAAATATAAATATTTTTCTATAATAGTTTAAGTTTTATATGAATTGAGTTGTTTAAGTAGGATTTATAATCTACTTAATCTTGAGAATATCTATAAAATAAAAGAAGTTCTTTTCTACAAGAACTTCTTTTTATCATAAACAATATATTTACTCAAAAGAAATCCTACTTCCCCTTCATCAAATTCTCCAAATACTCAACCTTATCCTTCTCAGCCTGAACCAAACGCTCATAAAGTTCCACAACTTTATCAAGAGGATTGAAATTGCAATTGTATGCATTTCCAGTAATAATACTTCCGTCGCTTAATGTATTACCAATAATATTTAAAACTGCTTCTTCAGAAAAATTCTTAATCCCTTCAGCAGAAACACCTAATATTTCAGCAATTGCCTGAAGTTTTTCATCATCGATTGTTTCGCTGTTTTCAATAGCCGAAACAGTTTGCTGGCTCGTTCCTAAAGCCTGCGCCAATGCTTCTTGTTTCATATCACGAAGTTCACGAATACGGCTTATTTTTCGCCCTATATGATTTGGTTTTGTAAATGTGCTCATAGCTCAAAGATATTTAAAAATTCGTGAAAAATTATTCAGGTTGTAAATTACAGTTTACAAATTGTACAATACAATTTGTATTATGTTGGGACATTACAAAAATACAATTTTTCGCACATTGAATAATTAAAAAATTAATTATAAAACAGAAATAATAAAACAAAATGCGAATTGTGCAGTTGGTAGTTTTTCTGAAGACATTAAAGTTAAAATTTAAGCTAACTAAAAGAAAATCAGTAACTTTATGTTGTGTTTTAATTGGAGTAATAACTTTAATTAAATTATTTATGAAAATACATTTACTACATTTTGCAGCAATTGCAGGTTTGTTTTCATTAAGCTGTTTTGCCCAAAACACAAATTATATGGCAGCAAACGCAGAAAGTTTGAGGCCGCCTTATAAATTTGAAAGCCGTCCGGAAGAAGATCGAGTTATAGAATCGTATTTGGTTGAAGAAGTCATCAATATGCCTTTTAGCAAAAGAATTACAAAATACGAAGTTTCAAAATTGGATATGGTTTATACAAACGATCTTGGTCCAAATAATACAAGAACGGTAACTCCGGTATACAAAAAGAAAAAAGTAAAAACCTCTGGTACAATTTTGGCTTCAAAAGCTATGGCTGATGCCAGTTTTCAGGCAATTCAACCTGTAGAAGTTGAAGTTACCGCTCCGGCCTACAGTGAAAGGTTTGTAAAAGTTTATATTTTGGATACATACGCCAATGTTTTGGACAAAGGGTATAAATCTGCAGAGATGCTGAAAAAAGTGGGTGACAAATATTATTTTGAAAGTAATTTTAAAGAAGCAGTAAAATATTATTCGGAGTTGATTGCCCTCAATGAAAATTTAGAAACCATTTATTATTTCAGATATTCCCAATCGCTAAAAGCAATAAACGAAACAGAAAAGGCCGGAGAAATGATGAGATTATTCGACAGCAAAAACCTGAATGAATAAAACAAGATAATTTTTAAAACAAAAAAAGACCATCATTTGATGGTCTCTTTTTGTTTGCTGTTCTCTCAGAACAAATATTTAGTTAATGAAACCAAATTTGTTTTCGAAAAGTTTTCCAATTAAAGGAAGCGGAGTTTCTTTTTCTTTACTTGCGTTAATTGCACCAATGATAATAAAAACCAGGAAAACTAAACTCACTAAGCTGAAAATGAATACTAATGAAGGAATAATTCTTGCAATAATCTGAATAATTACATTGTATACAATTACGATTGCATATAATCCAAAAGATTGCTTTTGGTGATACTTAACAAGTGGATCTCTTGGAGAATTAGAAGAAAAGAAAGATACTAACCATCCAATTATGGTTATGTAAGAAACGATAGCTAATGTTTTGTTATTCATTTTGTTATATTTTATATGTGTAAAATTTTGTGCAAAAATATTAACACTAGCTTTTTTAAACAGGAACAATAAGTTTAAAATATATTACTATAAGACTTTTTATTTTTAATTCTGAAGAACGAATAATATTGATTATCAGTTGTTTATTATCATTCAGAGCTGAATTAGCCTAAAACGTAAAAGTTAATTGAAAATATTTAGTTCTTTGATTAACGGTCAAAAAAAATACCACTTACAGTTTGTAAGTGGTATTTAATAAGCTCCCCCTCTTGGGCTCGAACCAAGGACCCTCTGATTAACAGTCAGATGCTCTAACCAACTGAGCTAAGGAGGAATCACCTTAAAGGTAAATATGTTTGCTAAAAAAAGTTGCTCCCCCTCTTGGGCTCGAACCAAGGACCCTCTGATTAACAGTCAGATGCTCTAACCAACTGAGCTAAGGAGGAAGTTGTTGCTCTTTTTAGCGAGTGCAAATATAATTGATTTTTTAGTTTCTCAAAAATATTTTAACTCTTTTTCAAAAAATATTTTTCTACTTGACAATTGCCTTATAAATGTCGTTCCCGTTTGCGAACAAAAGCAGCGCTATAAGTAGTACGAAGCCAACCATTTGGGCATTTTCAAGGAATTTATCGCTTGGTTTTTTGCCACTGATAATTTCATACAATAAAAACATCACATGTCCGCCGTCAAGAGCCGGAATTGGCAATAAATTCATAACTCCAAGCATAATTGACAATAAAGCAGTAATTGACCAGAACGTTTCCCAACTCCAAAAACTTGGAAAAATGTTATAAATGGCTGCAAAACCACCCACTTGTTTGTAAGCTTTAGTTTCAGGATTAAAAATCATCTTCAATTGTTTTCCATAACCTACCAGCTGATCTTTTCCTTTTTGAATTCCAACCGGAATAGATTCAAAGAAACTGTACTCTTTAGTACTCACTTTATAGTAGCCTAATTTCTCTAATGACTCTATAGCTAAACCTCCGACACCAATACCTAATTTTCCTAGTTTAGAAACCTTAACCGTAACAGGAGTTTCTTTTAAATCTCGTAGTACAACAGCTGGAATTGTTTTTCCTTTGTTTGCTTCTAAAATAGTTTTTGCTTCATCAAAATATTTAATCTTTTGACCATTCAGGCTTACAATAATGTCTTTTGGTTTCAAAGAAGTGTTTTCTGAGTCCTCAGCAATTTTACCTACCACAAAAGGCATTCTGATGCCAATCAGCAAACCTTTTTCATATTTAGATAACTGGTCAACAAAATCATTCGGAATAGTAATAGTTTGTTGTTTTCCGTCTCTTTCAATCAAAACATGTTTAGACATGATGACATTCATATTCATGTCGCTGTCAAAATTTTCTACTTTTTTTCCGTCAATCGAAATAATTTTATCTCCGGTTCTAAAACCAGCTTTAAGCATTGCAGGATTTTCAATAAAAACCCCGTCTTTTAAATCGGCATTAGCCACATAAGTATCGCCATAAGCAAATGCCATTCCTATATAGATAAGAAAAGCCAGAATAAAGTTTACTGTCACACCGCCAAGCATAATGATTAAACGCTGCCAGGCCGGTTTAGAACGAAATTCCCAAGGCTGAGGCGGAAGAGCCATTTGTTCCTTGTCCATACTTTCGTCGATCATTCCTGAGATTTTTACATAACCTCCAAGCGGCAGCCATCCAATTCCGTATTCTGTTTCGCCAATTTTCTTTTTTAACAGCGAATATTTAACATCAAAAAATAAGTAAAATTTTTCAACTCTCGTTTTAAACAATTTTGCAGGGATAAAATGCCCTAATTCGTGAAGAATAATAAGTAAAGATAAACTCAATAGAAATTGAGAGAGTTTGATAACTATATCCATTTTATATTTTTAGTTCGTATTTAACGCACAAAAGTAGCGTTTCTATTTTAATTTGAGAGCGCAATATAATACATAAGGTTTTAAATGTTTGTTAATTAATAAACATTTCAATTTCTCGTTTTAACAAGATACTGTAACTTTACTTTTTATAAGCTGTCCATTTTAATTGGTAGCGCAAATTTATTAAAAGTTACAATTATGGCTTCACAATTATTTTCCCCCTTCACATTAAAAAATATTACCCTGAAAAACAGAATTGCTATTTCGCCAATGTGTCAGTATTCTGCCCTTGACGGATTTGCAAACGACTGGCATTTGGTTCACTTGGGAAGCCGCGCAAGCGGAGGCGCCGGACTGATTATTCAGGAAGCTACAGCGGTTTCTCCGGAAGCGAGAATTTCGCCTTCTGATCTCGGAATCTGGAAAGACGAACATATCGAAAAACTAAAACAAATCAACGCATTTATTGTTTCCCAAAACTCCGTTCCCGGAATCCAGCTGGCGCATGCCGGAAGAAAAGCAAGCGTTTCTGCTCCATGGGATGGAAATAAAAAATTAGATTTTGCTCAGGGCGGATGGCAGACGTTTTCGGCAAGTGCGGTTCCGTATCACGATGACGAACCATTTCTTCCCGAAGCTTTAGATCAAAACGGAATCCAAAAAGTGATCTCGGATTTTAAAACCGCGACAAAAAGAGCTGTTCAGGCAGGATATAAAGTGCTTGAAATTCATGCGGCGCATGGTTATTTGCTGCATCAGTTTTTATCGCCTTTAACAAACATAAGAACAGATGAATATGGAGGAAGTTTTGAAAACCGAATTCGTTTTACAATCGAAATTCTCGAAGCCGTACAGCAGGAATGGCCAAAAGATCTTCCGTTATTTGTCAGGATTTCAGCAACAGACTGGGCAGAAAATGGATGGAATCCGGAAGAATCTGTAAAGCTGTCTGCAATATTAAAAGAAAAAGGAGTCGATTTAATTGATGTTTCATCCGGAGGATTGGTTTCGCATCAAAAAATAATATTGGGCCCGGGTTATCAGGTTCCGTTTGCAGAAAAAATAAAGAAAGAAGCCAGCATCTTAACAGGTGCCGTTGGTTTAATTACCGAAGCCGGACAAGCCGAAGAAATTTTGAAAAACGGTCAGGCCGATTTAATTTTATTCGCCAGAGAATCATTAAGAAATCCTAATTTAGCTTTGGATTTTGCCAAAGAATTAAACGATGATATTCAATGGCCAAAACAATACGAAAGAGCTAAGAATTAATTTTTTTTGCCACGAATTCCACTAATTTTCGCTAATTAAAATATGCATACCGATTTGTGATAATTTGTGTAATTCGTGGCAAAAACAAGAAGCTGTGTAAATCAATTAATCTGTGGCAAAAAAACATACAAAATGCAAAAAATAAAAACAGCACTATTATCATACGGAATGTCGGGGAAAGTTTTTCACGCGCCTTTTTTAGATATTCATCCCGGATTTGAATTGTTAGGTTCCTGGGAAAGAAGCAAAAAATTGATTCAGGAAGATTATCCATACGTTAAAAGTTATGCTTCGATAGAAGATTTATTAGCAGATGATGTTGACCTTGTAATCGTAAATACGCCGGTTGGAACGCATTATGAATACGCCAAAAAAGTGCTTTTGGCCGGAAAACATGCAGTAGTCGAAAAAGCCTTTACGACAACTGTATCCGAAGCCGAAGAACTGGCTGAAATTGCTAAAGAAAAAGGATTAAAATTAGCCGTTTTTCAAAACAGAAGATGGGACAGTGATTTTAAAACCATTCAGAAAATAATCAATGACGGCGTTTTAGGAGATTTAGTCGAAGCCGAATTTCATTTTGACAGATACAATCCATTATTAAGTCCAAAAGCGCACAAAGAAACGGCAAACGACGGAGCAGGAGTTTTAAAAGATCTGGGTCCGCATATTATCGATCAGGCTATTAGTTTATTTGGTTCTCCAAAATCGGTTTTCGGTGATATCAGAATTACAAGGGAAAATTCTTTAGTCGACGACTGGTTCGACTTGTCTTTAATTTATGATGATTTAAGAGTACGTTTAAAAGCAGGTTTTTTTGTGAGAGAAGCCAATCCGGCTTATACGATTCACGGAAAAAAAGGTTCGTTTTTAAAACCCCGCGGAGACGTTCAGGAAGATGAATTAAAAATTGGAAAAAAACCAAATTTAGAATCCTGGGGAACAGAACCTGAAGATTTGCAAGGTATTTTGCATACGGAAGTGGACGGAAAAGTAATTCGCGAAAAAGTACCGACACTCAAAGGAAATTATTTTTCGTTTTTTGACGGTGTTTTTAATTCTATTACAAACAGAACTCCAGAACCGGTCACCGCTCAGGACGGCGTAAAAGTAATGCAGATTATAGAAGCTGCAATTGCAAGTAATGCACAACGAACTGTAATTAACTTATAAATTACATCCCGCGGATTAAACTAATTAAACGGGTTTATATTGCTTTGATTTATAATTTGAGTTAAATTATATAAAGAACGATTTTAGAGACGCACAGCAGTGCGTCTTTTTTGTGCGCAAAACAAAAAATATCATCGGTCAAAATCCGTTTAATCCGTAAAATCTGTGGTCAAAACTTGTAAAATCTGAAGCAAAACCAGCCAATTTATAAACAATAACGTTGTAAATAATCGAACAATTTGTACCTTTAAGTAAATACACAGGTTTTTTGTACTTTTATAATATAATCCCAAAAATGCATCGGTTTTGATAAATTTTAATCCATTACAACTTTTTCAGACTAAAGGAAAAATCAAGAAAGTTTTTAGAGAAGCAAAGGCTTCTTATCTTAACAGAATTCGTTTTGCCGTTGGAATGTTTTATTTCGGAATGGGATTAAGTTTTGCAACCTGGGCAAGCCGCATTCCGGATATCAAAGCTGCTTTAAATTTAACAGAAGGTGATTTAGGTTCCATTCTTTTTGCCCTTCCAATGGGACAGTTAATTGTTATGCCTTTTTCGGGAAAAATGGTAACCAAATTCGGAAGTCACCGTGTTTTGATTTTTGCACTGATCATGTATGTTTTAAGTCTCGCCAATTTAGGTCTGGCAACGACAGGGCTGCAATTGTCAGTAGGATTGTTTTTATTTGGATTATTTGGAAACTTAGCCAATATTGCAGTAAATACACAAGGTGTTTATACAGAAGTACTTTTCAAAAAAACAATCATGTCCTCTTTTCACGGAATGTGGAGTTTTGCAGGATTTACAGGAGCTTTAGTTGGTTTAGGAATGCTGGCTTTAAACTTAACGCCATTGCATCATTTTTTAATTGTTGGCGTCGTAGTATTATTAATGATCGCCTTCAATTTCCAATTTTTAATCAGGGCCAAAGAAAAAATCAAGCACAATACAGAGAAGAAAAAAATATTTGTAAAACCGGACAGCGGCTTAATCTGGCTTGGAGTAATTGGCTTTTGCAGTATGGCGAGCGAAGGAGTTATGTTTGACTGGAGCGGTGTTTACTTTAAAGATATTGTGCAGGCGCCGGGACCTTTGGTGGTTTTAGGATATACATCATTTATGATTATGATGGCCAGTGGAAGATTTTTAGGCGACGGATTAATCAATAAATTTGGCCGTGAACGCGTTATGCAGATTAGCGGCGTTATGATTTCTGCCGGATTATTTACAGCTGTTTTTCTTCCTTATATTATTCCATGTACTATTGCTTTTATGGCAGTTGGTTTAGGAGTTGCCACTATAGTTCCAACAGTTTACAGTATGGCGGGAAAAAATCCGACTGTTCCGGCAGGAGAAGCTTTAACAATAGTTTCAAGTGTAAGTTTCCTTGGATTTTTAATGGGACCGCCCGTTATAGGTCATATTGCTCAAAACTTTGGACTTCGTTTTTCTTTTGCTTTCATCGGGATTTTTGGCGTTCTAATCGCTTTTATGGTTTCTAAAATCAGAACTTCAAATTAGTATTTTGAACCAAATTTTTGTTTTTGACCAAAAAACATCTTTTCATTGTTACTATAATTATTTTTAATTTGTAAGAATTTATTTTCTTTTTAATTATTTTTTCTATATTTGAATCGGGTTATTTGACTATAAACCGGCCTTTTCCAAAACCAATTTTATCTTTTGAATAAGGGATTAATTTCCTAAAACTATTTTCAAAGTAAATTGGAATTTTTAATGGTAAAAAAATACTCGGTTATTTTTATTTTATGGTCTTTTAATTTTGCTTTTGCTCAGGAAACCATCTTTACAGGATATGTAATTGATGCCAAAACGCAAAATCCACTTGAGAATGTTGTAGTCAATATTCAAAACTCATCGCTTACAGCACTAACTTCCAAAACCGGAAAATTTGAATTGTATTCCCCCCTAAAAGGCGAACAATTATTGTGGGTTCATAGTCAGGGATATAAAGATCTGCTTTTAAAAATTCAGTCTGATTTTGGTCAAAGAATAAATCTCGGAATAATACCATTAGAAGACACCATTTTAGATGAAGCTCCGGCAGCTTT
Source organism: Flavobacterium sp. Root901 (assembly GCF_001429765.1). Classification (GTDB taxonomy): domain Bacteria; phylum Bacteroidota; class Bacteroidia; order Flavobacteriales; family Flavobacteriaceae; genus Flavobacterium. Next base: position 554,682 of record NZ_LMJB01000005.1, on the reverse strand, counting down.
GATCACATTATTAGATAGTGATTTGTCTGATGATAACAGTTCGTCTGAAATGACATCCGGTCTGCTGCAATCTTCAAAAGATGCTTTTATGCAAACTTCAGCATTTAACTGGGGTCAGGCCCGATTTAGGGTTCGCGGTTTAGACAGTGAAAACGGAACCACGATGCTCAACGGAATGACCATGAATAAAATCTACGACGGCAGGCCGCAATGGAACAATTGGGGCGGATTGAATAATGTACTTCGTAATCAGGAATTTTCTATTGGCACCGCGGCTTCCAATTATACTTTTGGAGGTGTTTTAGGAACGCAGCAAATTTTTACCCGTGCTTCTCTTTACAGAAAAGGAACTCAGCTGACTTTTTCAGGAAGCAATACGGCATATACCTGGCGCGGAATTGGCACCTATGCATCCGGAATGAATGTGTCTGGCTGGGCTTATGCAGTTTCTGCAGGAAAAAGATGGGCTGATGAAGGTTATTTTGAAGGAACAAACTTCGATGCAGCTTCTTTTTTTCTCAGCGTAGAAAAGAAATTAAACAACAGAAATTCAATCAATTTTACCGGATTTTATACGCCAAATTCTCGTGGCAAAAATTCTCCAAATACAAATGAAGTCAGCGATTTAATGGGAGAAAAATACAATTCGTACTGGGGATTTCAGAATGGAGAAAAGCGAAATGCAAGAGTAAAAAATGTAGAAGAGCCATTGCTCATGCTCAATCATTATTTTAAAATTGACGAAAAAACAAACCTGAATTCTGCTGTAATGTATCAATTTGGAAAAGTTGGAAACAGCAACATTGATTATCAAAATGGAGATAGTCCGGATCCGGTTTATTATAGAAAAATGCCGAGTTATTTTAGTTCACTTTATGCAAAAGACAAAGGAGAATTTTCAGGAGACTTTACTCCGGATTATGAAAATGCGGCAAAAAGTAAAACTGCATTTCTGGCAAATTCACAAATTGACTGGAAAGCCATTTATTCTGCAAATCAAAAACCAGGTCAAAATGGTTATGAGCCGGCGCAAAGTCATTATGTTTTATATGAAGACAGAACAGATGATAAAACTTTTGCGGTAAATTCAAATCTAAATACACAGATTAATTCAAATATTTCTTTTGACGGAGGATTTACGTATCGAAATTTAAAATCACATAATTTTCAGTATTTATCAGATCTTCTCGGTGGACAATATTTTGAAGATATTGATCCGTTTTATAAAGGAAATCAATCGCAATCTGATCTGCAAAATCCAGACAGAAAAGTAAAAGAAGGAGATATTTACGGTTATAATTATAATTTTTTAGCCAATACAATTGATGCTTTTACACAATTTAAATTCTCTTATGATAAAACAGAATTTTATCTGGCACAATCCTATTCGGTTTCAAATTATCAAAGAGAGGGTTTGTATCAAAACGGAATATATCCAACAACTTCTTTAGGAAAAAGTGCTAAAGTAAATTTTGAGAATTTTGGTTTTAAAGGCGGATTCACGTATAAAATTTCGGGCCGGGAATGGTTTTTTATAAATGGAGCACACTTAACTAGAGCGCCTTCATTGCGAAATATGTTTTCGAATTCGCGCTTAAATAATTCTATAGTAGACGGGATCGAAAATGAAAATATTACCAGCGCAGAAGCCAATTACGTTTATCGTTCGCCAAAACTTAAATTTCGATTCACGGCTTATTATACCTTAATAAAGAACACCTCAAAAACTTCTTTTTTTTATGCGGAAGGAATTTTTGATAATGGCGCCGGCTACGACGCAACAGATGCTTTTGTGAGTCAGACGTTAACACATCTGGATAAAAAAAATTCGGGAGCCGAATTGAGTTTTGAATATCAGATTTCTTCCACTTTAAAGGCAGCGTTATCTGCTGCTTACGGAAATTATATTTTTAATAGTAATCCGGATGTATCGATTGCAAACGATGCAAATGCGTCAAAAGACGGAGCAAAAACCACTTTTGATTTTGGGAAAGCCCATCTTAAAAATTACAAGCAGGCCGGAATGCCTCAAAATGCATTTTCTATTGGCTTAGAGTATCGGGATCCTGCATTCTGGTGGATAGGCACTAATATAAATTATCTAACAGACAATTATATTGATGTTTCGCCAATTTCAAGAACCTCACAATTTTATATTAATCCGGCAAATGGATTTCCTTTTCCCGAAGCATCTTCTCAAAGAGGAAACGAACTGCTTAAACAAGAAAAATTTAATCCTGTGACTTTGTTAAACATTAGTGGAGGAAAATCATGGCGTGTTTATAAAAAATATGTCGGATTATTTGCGAGCATAAACAATGTTTTGGGTCTCGTTTATAAAACAGGAGGTTTTGAGCAGGCCCGGAATGCCAATTTTAGGGCATTGAATCAGGATGTTTCAAGCGGTACACCATCATTTGGCCCAAAATATTATTACGGTTACGGGCGAACTTATTTTTTAAATCTAACAATCGGTTTATAGATCGAAATTTATTTATCATGAAAAACATAGTTTTAAATTTATTCTTTGCAGTATTATTTTTATTTACCTGCAGCTGTAGTAAAGAAGTAGAAAATCCAGTATTAGAGTGCACCCAGCCTGATTTTAAAGTAAACAAAACGGTAGAAAAAGTTTATGAACTTTCAGGCAGCACAGCAAAACAATATTTGTATGATGATATTATAGAAGCTTATGTAGTTTCCAGCGACGAGGGAGGGAATTTTTTCAAAACGATTTCACTTCAGACAAAAGCCTCTGAAAGAATCCCGGCTATAGGCTTTAGCGTGCCGGTTGATGCCTCAAATACTTATATTGATTACAGGTTAGGAAATAAAGTATATGTAAAACTTAAAAATCAGTTTACAGATTTATATTATGGAGGATTAAGAATTGGCAGCTTATATGTGAGCAATGCAGGCGATCCAACAATTGGCAGAATTTCTCAAAATGAATATAAAAATGTTCTAAATGCATCATGTACCGTCGTTGATGAAAAACAATTAGTTGAATCTCTTTCTGTAGAAAAAGCGCTTGATGACAGTAAATTAAATACGTTGATTGAACTTAATGATGTCCAGTTTACAGAAGCGGCATTGGGACGCCATTATTTTGAAGAATCAAATAATGTGGGCGGATCAACGAACTGGAATCTTAGAGATAAAGCGGGTAATCAGATTATTTTCAGAACAAGCAGTTACGCCAAATTTGCAGACCATTTTGTGCCCGAAGGGAGTGGGAAAGTTAAAGGGATCTTAACCAAGTTTGGCACTGATTACCAATTTATGGTTCGATTTGAAAGCGATATTGTAATGAATGGAAAAAGAAGTGTTCCTTTTTTTACTGAAGATTTTCAAACAGTCAAGAACAATGTCAATTTTGCACTTCCGGGCTGGAGCAATATTGTTGAGAAAGCCACAAAACTATGGAAGAGTATGGTTTATTCAGGAAACGGATATGCAGAGTTTAACACCACAAGTACAACGGCTGCAGAAAATATAGCATGGCTGGTTTCTCCCAAAATTGATTTAACCAATTATAAAAATTCAGTATTGTCTTTTAGAAGCGCACAACACGATTTAAAACTGGACTCTTCTTTAAATACACTTGAAGTTTACATTTCAACCAATTTTGACGGCGCTAATTTAAGTAAAGCAAAATGGACAAAATTAAATGCAAAAGTTGCATCGCTTTCAACACCGGCACGTCAATTTATTAGTTCGGGCGGAATAGATTTATCTTCTTATTCAGGAAATGTTCATATTGCATTTAAATATATAGGATCAGGAAAAGATAAAACCTTAAATGGCGCTTTTATGGTCGATGATATAAAGATTTTTGGCGAAAAATAGAAGAATTTTTTTATTGTAAACCAGCTAAAAGACTGGACCTTTGGTAAATAATTAAGTAGCATGTTATTTTTGAGATTTTAAACTGTTAGATTTTGACAGAATTTTGTATTTTGGTCATCCCAAATCAATACAAAACAAAATGAAAACCTACTTTATTGCCATCCTAATGATGGTGTTTCCATTTCTGATGCACAGTCAGGACAATGTTAAATTGAAGCAAATCAACATTGTAAAAACGAATTACCAGAACTCTAAAGATGGTGAAATTGTTAATAAAACCATGACTTTTAAAGATGGTAAACTTCAGACGATAACTACATCAGATGTTATTCAGAACTTTTTTTATAACAAAAAAGGTTTACTAGATATGTCTGTTAAAGATAAAGTGGGAAGTGACTGGAAAGAAGTTATTAATTATACTTACGATGCTGATAACAACATTACAAAATTTGTAAAAAAATATCAGGAAGGTCCGGATTACATTACAAAAGTGGTAACATTCGTTTACGAAGGAGCAAGAGTAAAAGTAACAACTAAAAAAAGTACCAATCACCAGAATTTAGTTGAAGATATTGAATATATCATTGAAAATGGTACAATAGTCAGACGTACATCACGCGATAGAAACAAGGCAATTATTGGCAAAATCGAATATGTATATGTAAACGATAATGTATCAAAGCATAAAGGATTAGTTGGAGATAAAATCTCTAAAACTTATACTTATGACGATAAAAGATCTGTAGACCAGTTAATTGTTCAAAACCTTTTTGGAGATAATTATAAAGTAATTGTACCAATGATTTCGTATCACGAAGATGAATTTACTTTTGAGTCGATTTCCTATAATAACGAAATGAATTTCAGCCCTTCGTCTACAGCTTTAGTTGCGATAAGCCGAAAATATAAATACAACAAATTAAATTTTCCAATTTCATGTTCTCAGATTGAAGAGAACGGAATTGTAAAAACTGAAAAAACGTTTATTTACGAATAGTCCGTTTTTTCAATCCTTCCAAACCATTTAAAAATTAGGTTTTATAAAAGAAATATCTTTGTAAAGCATGATTTTTAGATGGTTTGTTGTTTTAAATAAAATTTAAAATCGTAATTCTATAATTGTAGTAGTATACAAATGATTAAATTTGTAGCTTATTTTAAGATATGTTAGAGAAAGAAGTTATAAATTTTGAGAAAACGGCCATTGTTGGTATTGTAACTCAAAATCAAAGTGAGGAAAAACTTAATGAATACTTAGACGAATTAGAGTTTTTGACTTTTACCGCTGGAGGTGAAGTTATAAAACGCTTTTCGCAAAAAATGGAACGTCCGAACCCAAAGACTTTTGTGGGTACGGGTAAAATAGATGAAATCAATCTTTTTGTAAAAGAAAACGGAATATCGACTGTTATTTTTGATGATGAATTAACACCTTCACAGCAAAAAAATATCTCCCGAATTATAGATTGCAAAATTCTGGACAGAACCAATTTGATTCTGGATATTTTTGCGCAAAGAGCTGAAACTTCGTATGCAAGAACGCAGGTAGAACTGGCACAATGCCAATATTTATTACCAAGACTTTCTGGTTTATGGACGCACCTTGAACGTCAAAAAGGGGGAATTGGAATGCGTGGTCCGGGTGAAACGGAGATTGAAACCGACAGACGTATTGTACGTGACCGAATTTCGTTATTAAAAGAAAAAATCAAAACGATTGACAAGCAGATGAGTATTCAGCGAAGTAACCGCGGCGCAATGGTTCGTGTGGCTTTGGTTGGGTATACCAACGTTGGAAAATCAACTTTGATGAATGCGATTGGTAAAAGTGATGTTTTTGTAGAGAACAAACTTTTTGCAACTTTAGATACAACGGTTAGAAAAGTGGTTATTAAAAACCTTCCGTTCTTACTTTCGGATACAGTTGGATTTATTCGAAAGCTGCCAACACAGTTAGTAGATTCTTTTAAGAGTACACTTGATGAGGTTCGCGAAGCCGATTTGCTTTTGCATGTTGTAGATATTTCGCATCCGGATTTTGAAGATCATATCGAATCTGTAAATCAGACTTTACAGGAAATCAAGAGTAATGATAAACCAACTATTATGGTTTTTAATAAAATTGATGCTTACAAACACCTGACAATTGACGAAGATGATCTGATTACCGAAAGAACCAGAAAACACTGGACTCTAGATGAGTGGAAGCAAACCTGGATGAGCAATGTAGGGCAGGACAAAGCACTTTTTATTTCGGCCACACAGAAAGAAAATTTTGAAGAATTTAGAGAAATGGTTTATGAAGCTGTTCGCCAGATTCATATTACCAGATTTCCGTACAATAAATTTTTGTATCCTGATTATAAAGATGCAGTTGAAAAAGAAGAAGAATAAAGTTTAACATTCAAATTTTAAATTCTAAATCCCAATTTTATAGAATTTTGAATTTAAGATATAATAATTATAAAAAGGCTTTAGCCAAACTCTTATAGTTTGGTAAAGCCTTTTTTTATCATTTGTTTTTCCTTCAGTTAATATGGAGATAATTGAAGATGTATTTATTGACTTTACTTAGAATCCGAAATTAATTCCTAAACCAAATACTTCTCTGGTTTGTAAACCTTGAAAAGCATTGTCATCATAGATTGCCTGAAAAGCCAAATTAGCCGATAAGAACTTATTTACTTTCATGATAATATTTAGAGAATAATTAATATCTACGTTTTGAGGATCTTCCAAATAATTAGAATATAAATTCAACGTATTTTCTGCAGTTACATTAGTCATAATGGCCAATTTATAATACACAGAAGCATAAAAACCCAGCTCATAACGCATGGTTTTGCCTTCGTCAACTCCAAAATAATCGCCATCTACATACGGCAGGCCGGTAAATCTGTTAATGCCACTTGTATATGCATTGTCAACAAAGGTGAATTTTGAAGTCAGAGGAGCAAAGTTTATTTTCAGGTTTTCATCTTTAGACCAGTAAATACCAGGTCCGGTAGTAAGATATCCAGGTGACATAAATTTAGTTTGCTCCGTTCTAATTTCTTTGCCGTTGGCATCCTGACTATAAATGTAACCTGTTGTAAATTGGGTTCTGAAGTTTAAAAAATAAGAGTAATACCACTCGCCAAAAGCTTTCTTTCCTACTATTGAATTAAATTCTAAACGGTCATCAGTTTTCTTTCCGAAGTCAGTATTTTTAGTCTGCAGAATTCCATAAGATGCGAGAACTTTATTGTCCCAGGTAATATCGTCTTTTTTGTAATTAAAGTCATAATTAATACCGAGTGTTCCAGAGAAACTGTCTTCACCACCTGCAACCCAATTATTAAAACTTGACTGGTTTAATAAAAGCGATACTGTTCCTTTTGCTTTCCAGCCTTCTTCTTCAATCGTATCATTGATTTTATTTACGGCTTTTTCTGTATTCTGAACTAATTCTTTTTCTGAATTTTGGGCTTGAACAAAAGTAAGGTTTGCTAAAACAAAAAGTAATATGAATAACTTTCTCATAGTATTTAGTTTAAGTTGTATTAACAAATATACTAAAAACCGATAGATTCTTTAAGATTAATAGGACGTTAAAGTGCGTTATTTCTTATTTTCCTTATATAAAGGCACGGCAGAACATGCTTCGCCATACATAATACTCCTTGCAAATGGCTGTAGATATGTTGTGGCTAAAATGTAAGCACGCATTGGAACCGGTTTTTTCGAGCAGCCTTTTACAATTACCGGTTTGCTTTGATAAACCGAATAATCTAGCTTGCTAAGGATTTCTTCGTATAAACTCGAATCCAGATCTTCGATAGTTCCATTAACTACTTTTTTGGCAAAAGGTGCCAGATGAACGCTCACTAAAATTAATGCCCAGGCGGGAATGATGGCATCAGTACTGCAGTGTACAGCAACGTATTGGTCTTGGTATTGTGACCAATCATGATTTTTAAGATGCTCTCTAAAGTCTTTTTCTTTCAATAAAAATCCTTCCAAAAGCCATTGCGAAATGTCAAGCTGCACACGCATTCCTTTTGGATAATAATCCTCTAAATCAAAAACTTCTAAAGCACTATTGGCAACTTTATTAATGATTTCTTCCATGTGAAAAGTTAGTTTCAAGTTTTAGGTTTCAAGTTGCGTAACCTGAAACTTGAAACCTGAAACAAATATTTTTAAAGCATTCCTAATTCTAATTTTGCTTCCTCGCTCATTAAATCCTTGCTCCATGGCGGATCAAAAGTAATTTCTACGTCAACATCTTTAATGTTTTCGATTGCTTTTACTTTTTCTTCAACTTCTCTCGGTAAACTTTCAGCAACCGGACAATTTGGAGAAGTTAATGTCATCAGGATTTTTACTTCATAATCTGTATTCACCATTACATCGTAAATTAATCCCAACTCATAAATATCTACCGGTATCTCAGGATCGTAAATTCCTTTTAAAACTCTTACGATTGATTCACCTAATTCGTTTGTGTCTATTTCTTGTTCCATTTTTTTTTTTTTTTTTTTTTGCCACGAATTTCACAAATTTCCCGAATTAATTAGTTTGAAAAATTAGTGTAATTAGTGAAATTCGTGACTGAAAAATTTAATTTTTGTTTTTTGCATCAAAAGCCAACGCGTACATTTTGATGTTTTTAATCATCGAAACCAAACCGTTTGCCCGGGTTGCCGATAAATGTTCTTTTAGACCAATTTCGTCTATAAAATCAGTATCTGCGTTTATAATATCTGATGCTTTTTGGTTGGAGAAAGCGCGAATTAAAATTGCTATTATTCCTTTTGTTAAAATAGCATCACTGTCTGCCGTGAAAACAATTTTATCGTCTTTTTCCTCACCCTGAAGCCAGACTTTTGACTGGCATCCCTTAATTAAATTTTCGTCGGTTTTGTATTCTTCTTTAATTAATGGAAGACTTTTTCCCAATTCGATGATGTATTCATAACGCTGCATCCAGTCGTCAAACATTGAGAATTCGTCTATTATTTCGTTTTGTATCTCTTTAATTGTCATAATTATTCTTTAGAAAAATCAACTAATAAATTTACTAGTTTTTCGATTTCTTTTGGCGGAAAACCATTGTCAAAACCAGGAGTTTCATACGTTTTTCCATTTTGTGTTATTTTTAAATTTCCAATCGCTGCGCCGTCATACGTACGTTTGTCTGTTGGAGCTTTTAAAGTTGAAAGTTTATCTAAATTTACTTTTGCAAATTCAGCAGTAATTTTATTCCATTTAGCATCTTCGATTTTGTCTTCAACAGGCTGTTGATCTCTTCCGTTTGTAACAGAAACTGTTTTATTTTGAACAACAATCTTCTTGAAATATCCTCTGGACATTGCAGAATATTCAATTTGTGCTGAAGTCATGTCGGTTTTTTTTTGGCTGCAGCATCCGGTTGCAATAAAAAGTGTCAAGAGCAGTAAAGATAATATTCTCATAATGTTTTTTTTAGCTTAGCATTGTTTGTGCCTTTTTAACGGCATCGACCATTTGGTCAATCTCTTGTTTGGTATTATAAAATGAAAAAGAAGCGCGTATAGTTCCGGGAATACAAAAGAAATTCATAATTGGCTGTGCGCAATGATGTCCGGTTCTAACTGCAATTCCCAGTTTATCAATAATAGAACCAACATCATACGGATGGATTCCATCAATATTAAACGAAACTACAGAAGCTTTATTTTTTGTGTTTCCATAAATTCTTATGCCTTCAATTTCTGACAAACGTTTGGTTGCGTGTTCCAGCAATTCTTCTTCATATTTTTGAATATTCTCAAATCCAACCTCGTTTAAATAATCAATTGCGGTTCCTAAAACAATTCCACCGGCAATATTTGGTGTCCCGGCTTCAAATTTATGAGGAAGATCTGCGTAAGTTGTTTTTTCAAAAGTAACTTCTTTGATCATTTCTCCTCCACCCTGGTAAGGAGGAAGTTTGTTCAGCCATTCTTCTTTTCCGTAAAGAATTCCGGTTCCGGTTGGTCCGCACATTTTATGTCCTGAAAAAGCATAAAAATCACAATCTAAATCCTGAACATCCGGTTTTAAATGTGGGACAGCCTGAGCACCGTCAATTAAAACTGCAGCGCCGACAGCATGTGCTTTTTCAATGATATATTTAATTGGATTTATAACTCCAAGTGCATTTGAAATATGATTTACGGTAACAATTTTTGTTTTTTCAGAAAGCAAAGCATCAAATTCTGAAAGTATTAATTCTCCGTTTTGGTCAATCGGAATCACTCTTAATACTGCTCCGGTTCTTTCGCATAACATTTGCCAGGGCACAATATTACTGTGGTGTTCCAAAGAAGAAACCACAACTTCGTCGCCAGGTTTTAAAATAGAAGCAAAACCGTTTGAAACTAAGTTAATTCCGTGAGTTGTTCCGGAAGTAAAAAGTACTTCATGTGCAAATTTTGCATTAATATGATCTTTGACTTTTCCGCGTGAAACCTCGTAAGCATCAGTTGCTAACTGGCTTAATGTATGAACGCCGCGGTGTATATTGGCATTAATTTCCTGATAATATTTTACTTCAGCATCAATTACAACTTGTGGTTTTTGTGAAGTAGCTCCGTTGTCGAAATATACTAATGGCTTTCCGTTTACAGTTTGTGAAAGTATCGGAAAATCAGCTCTTATTTTTTGAATATCTAGCATGTCTTATTTAGAAAAAATCTATTTACAAAAGTACTAAAACTAAATTTGTTTATACAGCAATTCTATAATTTCCTTTTATGGCGCTATTGTTACAAAATGTAAATGTCGATTCTGTAAAAATCAATTCAGTTTTATGAATTATCTGAATCAGATTTATAATTTGACGGTTAAAATCATGAGCATAAATTATTTATATTGCAATAAAATTAATTTCAGCATTATGAAAAAATTTCTCAAAGTACTTTTGCTCGTCTTAGTTCTTGCTTTTTTGTATTTCGGATTTACAACTTATCCCAAGCTGGATTTGATTTCGGGATTTTCGGCCAAAAGTGTGGCATCAGGACATTTTATAGATAAACGCCCTTTAGATTTAATTGAGAAAACAGACAATGATATTAAAATGATTGATCTGGCAAAAAATTCTATAAATGATGCAGAAAAATTTGCGACAGCTTCCGTTTATGGATTAAAAGAAAGAAAAGCAATTTACCGCGAAGGATTAGGCGCAACTTTGATTAATGATGATTTTGATGTTTCTAAACCTTATTTACTTCCCAAAAGAACCAAATTAGAATATAATCTTCCTTTTCCGTACGGAAATAAGGAACCAAAAGACACGGCATTTTCAAATATAAATTATTCGAAATTAAAGAAAGCCATTGATGCTGCTTTTGACAAAACGGGCGGCAGAATTAAAAGAACGCGTGCGGTTTTAGTTTTATACAAGGATAAATTAATTGCCGAAAAGTACGATACAGGTTTTACAAAAGACAGCAAAATTTTAGGATGGTCAATGACTAAAAGTATTACAAGTTCGGCTTTTGGAGTTTTAGCAAAACAAGGAAAAATTGATATTTATAAACCTGCTCCTGTCGCAGAATGGAAAAATGATGAGCGTAAAAACATTACAATCAATGATTTACTTCACATGAATTCCGGTTTAGAATGGGAAGAGAATTATAGTACGATTTGCGACGCTACAAAAATGCTTTTTCAGGCTGAAGATATGGGAAAAGTACAATTGGAAAAACCGGCACAATTTAAACCTAATACGCATTGGAATTATTCATCAGGAACAACCAATTTATTATCTCTCATTTTAAAAAGACAATTTAAAACCCAACAGGAATATCTTGATTTTTGGTACAGCGCCGTAATTGATAAAATAGGAATGAATTCTATGATTGTGGAACAAGATATGTCCGGAACCTTTGTGGGTTCGTCATATGCATGGGCAACACCTCGTGACTGGTCAAAATTTGGGTTATTATATCTGCATAAAGGAAACTGGAAAGGCGAACAAATCCTTGATGAAAGCTGGGTAAAATATACGGCAACGCCAACAAATACTTCGGAAGGAAAATATGGAGCGCAGTTTTGGTTAAATGCCGGTGGAAAATTTCCGGACGTTCCTCGTGATATGTTTTACTGCAGCGGATATCAAGGTCAGATGGTGGCGATTATTCCGTCAATGGATATGGTAATTGTTAGGATGGGAGTGAGAGAAGAAGAACCGGGATTTGATTTTAATGGGTTTTTGAAAAGTGTAATCGATAGTGTGAAGAAATAATATTGTTTGCTCCTGCAAGGTTTCCAAAACCTTGTAGGTGTGGTTTTTGGGTTATAATAATACCTACAAGGTTTTGGAAACCTTGCAGGATTGCATAAAAAAACCGATAAACTTTAAGACTTATCGGTTTTTAATTTTTATTAAATAGAATTCTACAAATCAAATCCTAAATTCACGCCCAATTTCATGGCAATGATTTTAGTAATTCTTTGTTTTAATTCCGGTATTTTGATGCTTTCGATAACCGCATTTGAGAATGCGTACATCAATAAAGCTTTAGCTTCTTTTTTCGGGATTCCGCGTGACTGCATGTAGAACATTGCTGTTTCGTCAAGCTGTCCAACAGTACATCCGTGAGAACATTTTACGTCGTCTGCGAAAATCTCTAATTGAGGTTTTGCGTTGATTGTAGCTTTATCACTCAATAAAATGTTATTGCTTTTTTGGAAAGCATTTGTTTTTTGAGCTTCTTTTTCTACCAAAACTTTTCCGTTGAAAACTCCTGTCGAACGATCAGAAAAAATTCCTTTATAGTCCTGAAAACTTTCGCAGTTTGGTGTTGCGTGGTTTACTAAAGTATAATGGTCAACGTGTTGTTTATCATTTAAGATTGAAATTCCGTTTAACGTACTTGTCAATCTTTCTCCAAAATGATAAAAGTTTAAATTGTTACGTGTCAGGTTTCCTCCAAATGAAAATGTGTGAACAGAAGCATGACTTTCCTGTTGCTGCGACACATAAGTATTGTCTACTAAATTTGCTTCGCTATTATCATTCTGAATTTTGTAATAATCAACAATCGCACGTTTTTGAGCAAAAATCTCTGTAACAGAATTTGTTAGAACCGGATTTTCATTCAAACTTTGGTGACGCTCAATAATCTGAACATGTGAATTTTCGCCCACAATAATCAAATTTCTTGGCTGAACCATTAATGCTGCTTCATTTCCTGTTGAGAAAAACATAACCTCGATTGGTTTGTCGGCAACTTTCTTCTTTGGGATATTGATAAAAGCGCCTTCACTTGCAAAAGCTGTATTCAAAGAGGTCAAACTCTCATCTTTGCTTGCAATCTGATTGAAGTAGGTATCAATGACCATTTTATATTTTGGTTTGGTCAATGCTGATGACATCAAACAAACATCGATTCCGTCGTGTGTTGTAGAAGACAAATGCGAACTGAAAACACCATCAATAAAAACTAATTTATAAGTGTCTATTTCGTGTAAAAAGTATTTTTTTACCTGATTAAATTCGATTGCATTTTCCTGCTTTGGAAAAACCGTAAAGTCATTTTTTAAAATGGCGTTTAACGATGTATATTTCCACGCTTCTTCTTTTTTGGTTGGAAAACCTTTATTTTCAAAGTTTTTTATAGCACTCGTGCGTATATCATGCAAATCTGAATTTACATCAACACGCTCCTCAAAAGCCATAAAAGACGATACTAATTTTTCTTTTAAATCCATTTTGTTTTGTTTCCTTCGGGGTTTCAGGTTTCAAGTTTCAGGTTTTACTTACTGAAACTTATTCCCTTTGAAATCTTTTTTATTTAAATAAGTGATAAAGTTTTTTATTTTACCGCTTAGGTTTTCGTAATCTTTTTTTAAAGCTTCGAATTTTTCTTCTGAAATGTATTCAAAATCAAAAACCCGATATAGCTGAGATCTTGTTTCTCCGGCTGAACCTTTTGCGATAGATAAAAATTGTCTAAACTCTAAATTTCCATCTCTTTCAAAACCTTCAGCAATGTTATCCATTACTGAGCCCGAAGAATCTTTTATTTGATTTTTAAATCTGAGATCTGATCTTAATTCTGTTTCAACTGCAATAAGATGAACTTCTTTTGCTAATCGTCTAGCTTCTTTCCAGATTTCTAAATCCTCAAATCGATTAATTGTTGCCATTTCGTATTTTATTTTAAGTTAAAACTTACAAATGTAGTTTAACTTGAAACTAAAAAAACATGAAACATGAAACAAATTAATTTTCTGCCTTAATCCAGTCGTATCCTTTTTCTTCTAATTCGTACGCCAATTCTTTTCCGCCAGATTTTACGATTCTACCATTATATAATACGTGAACGAAATCCGGAACGATATAATCTAATAAACGTTGGTAGTGCGTAATAACGATAATTGCGTTTTTCTCGCTTTTAAGTTTATTTACACCATTTGCAACAATTCTTAAAGCATCGATATCAAGACCAGAATCGGTTTCATCAAGAATAGCCAATTTTGGTTCTAACATTGCCATTTGGAAAATCTCGTTTCTTTTTTTCTCTCCTCCTGAAAAACCTTCGTTTAATGAACGGGATAAAAATTTACGGTCGATTTCTAACAATTCAGATTTCTCGCGAATTACTTTCAGCATTTCGTTAGCCGGCATTTCTTCCTGACCGTTTGCTTTACGAGTTTCGTTAATAGCTGTTTTCATAAAGTTAGTAACGCTAACTCCTGGAATTTCTACAGGATATTGAAAAGAAAGGAAAACACCTTTGTGCGCTCTTTCTTCAGGAGCAAGATCAGCAAGATCTTCTCCGTCAAGAATAACTTCTCCGTCTGTAACTTCATAGTTTTCGTTTCCGGCAATAACAGCCGAAAGTGTACTTTTTCCAGAACCGTTTGGTCCCATAATGGCGTGTACTTCACCAGCTTTTACTTCTATGTTAATTCCTTTTAGGATTTCTTTATCACCAATTGCGGCGTGAAGGTTTTTTATTGATAACATTGTTTTTTTTATTTTTATATAAATGTCAATTCTATTTTTGTTGGCTGGTTTAAAACATTGGCATTAAAATGCGCGTGTCCTAAATATTCCATGCCTAAATAATCTGCTGTTTTTTTAAACGGAATGTAAAAACTCTCTTCAATCTGGTTGTCGTGTGAGTTGGATATCACACCAATTTTTTTTCCTCTGAGTTTTCTTCCGGTTTCTTTTTCAATTCGGATTAAATCTGAAAAACGATCAAAGAAAACCTTCATAATCCCACTCATATTGTACCAATATATAGGAGTTGCAAAAATTAAAGTGTCGTACTTTTCAATTATTCCTCTTATTAAAGGCAAAAAATCATCGTCTATATTTTTGCTTTCGTAATCATAATATGAAATAGTATAATCACTGAGGTTCACTACATCAATATTGTATTCTTTTGCAATTTTATCTACAATTCTTGTTGTGTTTCCGTTTTTTCTTGAAGAACCTAGAATGATGACTTTTTTGTTTTCCATTGTATAATTATCCTACAGAACCTTCTAAAGAAATCTCTAATAATTTTTGAGCTTCAACAGCAAATTCCATTGGTAGTTTGTTCAATACATCTTTACTGAAACCATTTACAATTAAAGCAATCGCCTTTTCAGTCGGAATACCTCTTTGGTTACAGTAAAAAACCTGATCTTCTCCAATTTTACTTGTAGTTGCTTCGTGCTCAATTTTAGCTGATGGATTTTTACTTTCGATATACGGAAAAGTATGCGCTCCGCAATTATTACCCATTAATAAAGAATCACATTGCGAAAAGTTTCTTGCATTCTCCGCTCTTGGCGAAATTTGCACTAATCCTCTATAACTATTTTGTGATTTTCCAGCTGAAATACCTTTAGAAATAATAGTCGATTTAGTATTTTTTCCTAAATGGATCATTTTAGTTCCCGTATCTGCCTGTTGGAAATTATTGGTAACGGCGATAGAATAAAATTCTCCAACCGAATTATCTCCTTTTAATACACAAGAAGGATATTTCCAAGTAACGGCAGAACCTGTTTCAACCTGTGTCCAGGAAATTTTAGCGTTTGTTTCACATAAACCTCTTTTGGTTACGAAATTATAAACCCCGCCTTTTCCTTCTTTATTTCCAGGGAACCAGTTTTGAACAGTAGAATATTTAATTTCAGCATCATCCAAAGCGATTAACTCAACCACAGCGGCGTGTAATTGATTTTCGTCACGGCTTGGAGCAGTACATCCTTCTAGGTAAGAAACGTAACTTCCTTCATCAGCGATAACAAGCGTTCTTTCAAATTGTCCTGTTCCTGCCTGATTGATTCTGAAATAAGTTGAAAGTTCCATTGGGCAGCGAACGCCTTTTGGAATATAACAGAAACTTCCGTCAGAGAAAACCGCTGAATTTAATGCTGCGTAGAAGTTGTCTTTTTGAGGTACAACTGTTCCTAAATATTTTTTAACTAATTCCGGATGTTCTTTTATAGCTTCAGAAATCGGACAGAAAATAATTCCTTTTTCTGCCAGAGTTTTCTTGAAAGTCGTAGCAACAGAAACAGAATCGACAACAATATCCATAGCGACATTGTTCATCATTTTTTGTTCGTCAACAGAGATTCCTAACTTTTTGTACATTTCTAAAAGTTCAGGATCTACATCGTCAAGAGTTTTGTTTGGATCTACTTGTTTTGGAGCTGAATAATACGAAATGGCCTGAAAATCCGGTTTTTCATATTGAACATTTGCCCATTCCGGCTCGATCATTTCTTTCCAGGCGCGAAAAGCCTCGATGCGCCATTCGGTCATCCATTCGGGCTCTTCTTTTTTAAGAGAAATAGCTCTTACGATGTCTTCGTTTAAGCCAATAGGAAACGTCTCCGATTCAATATTTGTATAAAAACCGTATTCGTATTCTTTAGTTTCGAGTTCGATTTTTAAATCGTCTTCTGTGTATTTTGACATTTTTTAGTTTTTTAAAACTCTTCAAAAACTTTAATTCAGAAAAGTTTAAATTTTGCTTATATAAATTCTTTTTAATTTATAGTGAAAAAGATTCACCGCAACCACAAGTCCTGCTTGCATTTGGATTGTTAAAAACAAAACCTTTTCCGTTTAATCCACCCGAAAATTCAAGAATTGTTCCGGCTAAATACAAAAATGATTTTTTTTCAACTGCAATTTGTATGTCGTTGTCTACGAATATTTTATCGTCGTCGCCTTTCGTTTTGTCAAATTTTAAATCATAAGACAAACCAGAGCATCCACCGCTTTTCACACCTACACGTACGTAGTCATGAGCGGCATCAAAACCATCATCAGTCATTAGGTCGATGATTTTCTTTTTGGCTGTATCAGAAACTTTTATCATTGTTTTTATGGTATTTATCTTTTCAACATTCCTTATTATTCATTAAAAAGTAATCAAATTATTACATTTTAAAGTGCTGTCTGTCAATGCAGAAATGAAATTATCTGCAAAGATACGACTTAAAAACCTTTTTCCATAATGGTTCACATTATTATAACAAATGTTAAAATAGATATTAGTTATTTTGGCAGAATAACATTGGTGATTTTAAAACTAATAATGAATTGAGGTGTGAATAAATTTGATTTTAAGTTTTTAAACAGATTTTAGCATAAGGAAATTGGATTTCCTAGCTTTGTTTCTTATTAGAAATTTAAACTCATGAAACTTTACCCAATAGAATCAGGAAATTTTAAGTTAGACGGCGGCGCCATGTTTGGAGTTGTTCCTAAAACCATCTGGAATAAAACCAATCCTGCAGATGAAAATAATCTAATTGATATTGCAGCGCGTTGTTTGCTTATTGAAGATGGAAACCGCCTAATTTTAATTGACACTGGAATGGGCAATAAACAGTCGGAGAAATTCTTTGGTTATTATTCACTCTGGGGATCACATTCTATCGATAAATCTTTAGCAAAATATGGTTTTCACCGAAATGATATTACAGATGTTTTTATGACGCATCTGCATTTTGATCATTGCGGTGGAAGTGTTCAGTGGAATGCGGATAAAACCTTTTACGAACCGGCCTTTAAAAATGCAAAATTCTGGACCAACGAGAATCATTGGAATTGGGCAGTTAAACCAAATGCACGTGAAAAAGCCTCTTTCTTGACAGAAAATATTATTCCGATGCAGGAAAGCGGACAATTGAATTTTATTGAAAGGCCTGAAAGTGATTTTGGTTTTTCAAAAGAACTAGGTTTCGACATTTTTTATGTTGATGGGCATACAGAAAAGCAAATGATTCCGCACATTCAATATCAAGATAAAACCATCGTTTTTTGTGCCGATTTATTAGCGACAGCCGGACATATTCCGCTTCCGTATGTTATGGGTTACGATACAAGACCATTATTGACAATGCCGGAAAAATCTAAATTCCTAAATGCTGCTGCCGAAAACAATCATTATTTGTTTTTAGAGCACGATGCTCACAATCAGATTATAACTGTTGAGCATACAGAGAAAGGAGTGAGGTTGAAAGACGTTTATACTTGTGAGGATATTTTTAAGAATATTTAATACTGTAACTCATAAAATTCGATATAATTTCATAACACAGTGTTAACTGTTAGCTTTTTGTAACAAAAAAGCATAATTTAGGCCCAACTTTTAACTTTATAATTACATTCAAGATATATGAGTCGTATAAAACCTCTTAAATTATCTGCTTTTGCATTACTTGTTTTAGCAGGCTGCAGCGCTACTTTACAAGCGCAAGTTTCAACTTCTAAAGAATTTATTACAGCACCTTTGGCAGTTGTAAAAAAAGCTCCGGTCAGCGAAAATGAATTAAAAAGATGGAGTCATCTGGATTTAATAAAAGACTCTATTCCGGGAATGAGTGTTGATAAGGCTTACGCCGAATTGCTTCAGGGAAAAACAGGGAAAAAAGTTATTGTAGGAATTGTAGATTCTGGTGTTGATATCGAACACGAAGATCTTAAAGGAATGATCTGGACAAATCCAAAAGAAATTCCGGGAAATGGAATCGACGACGATAAAAACGGATTTATAGATGATGTTCATGGATGGAATTTTCTTGGAAATGCTGTTGCCGAAAATCTGGAAATGACGCGTATTGTTAAAAAGAAAGACGACGGTTCTGCAGAATATAAACAAGCCTTAGAACAATACAATAAAAAATACGAAGAAGCTTTAAAAGACAAACAACAGGTAGATTTTTTACTTGACGTTCATGCCACAATCAAAAAAGAGCTTAATAAAACGACATATAAAATTGAAGATTTAGCAGCGATTACTTCTACAGACCCAAAAGTTTCAAGAAGTAAAATGATAATGACTCAGATTTTTACAAATGCCGGGCCTACTTTTGATCCTGAAGCTGATTTTGAAGAATACAGAGAACAAGTTTACGACCAGTTAAACTACAACTTAAACAAAGAATTTGACGGAAGAAAAGTGGTTGGTGATAATCCGGAAGACATAAAAAACACTAAATATGGTAATAACATTGTTTTTGGTCCTGATAAAGAAAAAGCACTTCATGGAACTCACGTTGCCGGTATTATTGCGCAGGTTCGCGGTAATAATTTAGGCGGAGACGGAATTACAAATAACGTTGAAATATTAACCGTAAGAGCGGTTCCGGACGGAGATGAATACGATAAAGATATTGCTCTTGCTATTCGTTATGCAGTTGACAATGGCGCAAAAGTAATTAACGGAAGTTTTGGAAAAAGTTTTTCTCCGCACAAACAATGGGTTTACGATGCTATTAAATATGCAGCTAAAAAAGACGTTTTAATTGTTCACGCAGCAGGAAACGACGGTTATAATATTGATGAGACTAAAAACATTAATTATCCAAATGATTCACAAGACAACATCAAAGAATTTGCAGATAATGTGATTACAATTGGGGCAATTAATAAACAATACGGAGAAAATGTTGTAGCAGGATTTTCAAACTTCGGAAAAATAAATGTTGATGTTTTTGCTCCGGGTGAAGAAATTTATGCAACAATTCCAAACAATAAATACAAATATTTGCAGGGAACTTCGATGGCGTCTCCAAATGCAGCGGGTGTTGCAGCTTTGATTCGTTCTTATTATCCAAAATTAAAAGCTTCTCAGGTAAAACATATTTTGATGGATTCCGGAGTTGCTCTTCCGGCAATGGTAGTTTTGGGCGAAAACCCAAATCCGGATCAAAAAGCTGTACCAGTTTCATCAGCAGAATCATCAAAAACAGCTAAAATGGTAAACGCTTATAACGCTTTATTGATGGCTGAAAAAATGTCAAAAAAATAAAAAAACAACATACTAATCCAATGGAAGAGTTTACGGCTCTTCCATTTTTTTATTTAAATGAATATGCATAAAATTATTTTACTTTCTTTTCTGGGTTTAGGTTTAAACTCAGCTTTTGCCCAAAGCGCTCCATATTGGCAGCAGCATGCCGACTACAAAATGGAGGTTGCAATGGATGTAAAAAACTATCAGTATAAAGGAAAACAAGAATTGGTTTATACCAATAATTCTCCTGATACTTTAAGAAAAGTGTTTTATCATTTGTTTCCAAATGCTTTCCAGCCGGGAAGTGAAATGGATGCCCGTCTTCATTTCATTAAAGATCCGGACGGAAGAATGGTAAATAAAGTAAAAGGCGCTGACGGAAAAGAAACTAAACAAAGCCGAATTGAAACTTTAAAACCGAATGAAATAGGGTATTTAAAAATTGCCGATTTTAAACAAGATGGTGTTTCTGCTCAGACAAGAGTATCGGGAACTATTTTAGAAGTGACTTTGGCTAAGCCAATTTTGCCCAATTCAAAAACTACATTTACATTAAATTTTGATGGTCAGGTTCCTGTACAGATTCGTCGTTCCGGAAGAAATAATTCTGAAGGAGTAGAACTTTCGATGTCACAATGGTATCCAAAATTAGCCGAATTTGATTTTGAAGGATGGCACGCAGATCCTTACATCGCAAGAGAGTTTCATGGTGTATGGGGTAATTTTGATGTAAAAATTACAATCGACAAAGAGTACACAATTGGAGGTTCAGGATATTTACAAGACAAAAACATAATTGGCCACGGTTACGAAGATGCTGGTGTAACAGTTGTTTATCCTAAAAAAGCCAAAACATTCACATGGCATTTTATTGCCCCAAATGTGCACGATTTTACCTGGGCAGCAGACAAAGAATATACACATGATATCGTAAAAGGACCAAACGATGTTGATTTGCATTTCTTCTATAAAAACAACGAAAAAACTACTGCAAACTGGAAACAGTTAGAGCCATTAATGGTAAAAGTAATGGATTATTACAACCATAGAGTTGGCCAGTATCCGTACAAACAATATTCATTTATTCAGGGCGGAGACGGAGGAATGGAATATGCAATGTGTACTCTGATGTTAGGAAACGGAACTCTTGAAGGAATTCTTGGAACTGCAACGCACGAATTAGGACACTCCTGGTTCCAGCATATTTTAGCTTCAAACGAATCCAAACATCCGTGGATGGATGAAGGTTTTACAACTTACATCGAAGACAGTGCTTTAAATGAATTAAAAGGGGATAAAAAAGAAGCAAATCCGTTTAAAGGAACTTATGCTGCATATTACAGTTTAGTTAATTCCGGTAAAGAGCAGCCGCAGACAACACATGGAGACCGTTATGATGAAAACCGTCCTTACAGCATTTCATCTTATGTAAAAGGGTGTATCTTTTTGGCGCAATTAGAATATGTAATTGGAAAAGAAAATCTGGATGCAACATTAAAAAGATATTTTAACGATTTTAAATTCAAGCATCCAACTCCAAATGATATCAAAAGAACTGCAGAAAGAGTTTCAGGAGCTGAGTTAGACTGGTATTTAATTGACTGGGCACAAACGGCAAATACGATTGATTATGGAATTAAAGACGTTGCTGACAATGGAGGAAAAACAACAATATCTCTGGAAAGAATTGGAAGAATGCCAATGCCAATTGACTTAAAAGTAGATTATACTGATGGAACTTCTGAAACATTCTATATTCCGTTAAGAATGATGAATTTCATTAAGCCGAATCCAAATCCAAACGAAAAAAGAACAGTTATAGAAGACTGGGCATGGGCAATGTCAAATTACAGTTTTACAATTGACAAAAATAAAACGTCAATCAAAAAAATTACAATTGATCCAAGCGGATTAATGGCAGATGTAAAACCTGCAAACAATATTTTTGAAGTGAAATAAGTTACTTTAATAAATTACAAAAGCCCTTAAAACTTAATTTAAGGGCTTTTTTATTTTCAAATTTATTTCAAAATCGTGAATGATTATATCGTTTTTATATCAGCAGTGATTTCTGGCTGAGTTTTCTTTAAAGGAAACAATTGTCTGTAACTGGCAGATCTCCATAGCCATTCAACTGGACCGTAATTATATTTTGAAAGCCACCATTTGCTTATTAATAATTGAATAATAAATATAAAAACAGCCAGCAAAAAGTAAAACCAATACGGCATGGAATCGGCAATTCCTAAACCAATTCCCGAAAAAATAAAAGCAGCTAATATATTCTGACTCATATAATTGGTTAAGGTCATTTTTCCGCCAGAGCTAAAATAACTGAAAATCGTTTTTAATTTACCGTTGACATATAAAAGACAGATTCCGGTCGATATAAAAACCATCGTGCTTAAAACCAGCCAGTAAAGCGGATGGAAAATTTTTAGAAATCCGGCTTTGTAGATTATAGCAATATTAAATACAATTCCGATAACGACAGCAATAACCAGACTGAAACCGCAGATATATTTTAAGAGTTTCTTCAATTCTCTTAAACGTTCAAAAAAGTTTATTTTTTGAAGCATAAAACCAAAAAGCATACAAGCCAGCATTACATAATGAGCCGTAATAGCATAACCCGGAACAATAATTTGTTCGTAAAAAGAGGCAAGGAGATGAAACCTGAAAAAATCAATCCAGTTTCCGGAATGATATAATTTTAAGTATTCTGGATTTGTCGCAATTGTCGGATGTTCGATTTTAAGGCCATTTACATACGCCATGACAAAAGGAATGGTAACAACAAGAACAGCAGAAATAATGGCTAAGGTTTTTGTCGAACATCTGTAAAAAAGCAATAATACGAGACCTAAAAAAGCGTAATCTTTTAAAATGTCGCCAAGCCAGAAAGCAGAATTAATAAAAGCCAGGATAAATAATAATACCATTCTCCAGGCAAAAAAAGCGACAGGGTTTTTTCCTTTTGAGGCTACATTATTAAGTAAAATGGCAAATCCGTAACCAAATAAAAGAGTTAATAAGGTCCAGGATTTTGCTGCGAAAAAATAGCGGTTAGTTATTTGAAGTATTTCAGAAAAGGTACTATGCTTAATTTCTTTCTCTATACCAATGTATAGAAAATCAACATAATTGCCAATTGCCACGCCCAATATGGCCCAGCCCCTAAGTATGTCAACAATTGCAGTTCTTCTGCTTTGTTCGACAGGATAATAAGAATTTGTCATTTGATTGATGTTTTTGTTGTGATTTGATTGATGATTTTGAAATAAAAATGATAATTGTTTAACGTTGTCAAATGTAAATAAATTATGTAATGGATGCTTTTTTTAAAACTAAAATTCAAAAAAAAAGCGTGTCATTTTAAAAAATAACACGCTTAGAATTGTATTGTTTAGGTTATGCTAAATGTTCCAGCATATCTTTAGTCATTGATTCCAAATCAAATTTATGATTCCAGTTCCAATCTTCTCTTGCAGAACTGTCGTCGATACTTGCCGGCCAGCTGTCTGCAATTTTCTGACGGAAATCAGGATTATACGTGATCTCAAATTCCGGAATATGTTTTTTGATTTCGGAAGCAATTTCAGTTGGAGTAAAACTCATTGCAGCCAAATTATATGAAGAATGTATTTTAATTTCCTCTGCCGGAGCTTTCATAATATTGATTGTGGCCTCAATAGCATCATCCATATACATCATCGGCATTTTGGTTTCAGATGATAAAAAGCATTCGTATTTTTTATCGGCGATAGCCTTGTAGAAAATATCAACTGCATAATCTGTAGTTCCGCCGCCCGGAGGCGTAGACCAGCTTATTAAGCCCGGATAACGAATACTGCGAACATCAACACCATAAATGTTATGATAATATTCGCACCATCTTTCTCCGGCCTGTTTACTAATTCCGTAAACCGTTGAAGGTTCCATAATAGTATATTGAGGAGTATTTTCTTTTGGAGTTGTGGGTCCGAAAACAGCAATACTTGAAGGCCAGAAAATCTTTTTGATTTTTTCAGCTTTCGCCAGATTCAAAACATGAAAAAGAGAATTCATGTTCAAATCCCAGGCAAATGCGGGATTTTTTTCTGCCGTTGCAGACAAAAGTGCGGCCATCAAATAAACGTCAGTAATTTGGTGAACTTCTACTAAATGTTCGATCTGATTAAAATCTAAAGCATTGACCACTTCAAAAGGTCCCGAATTAACGACATCAGTATTTAATTTTCGAATATCAGAAGCGATTACATTTTCGGTTCCGTATAATTTACGCAGTTTTTGAGTCAGCTCTGTTCCAATCTGACCGCAGGCGCCAATAATTAATATTTTTGGGTTCATTTCTTTAGATTTAGTGTTGCAAATATAACGTTTTCGCAAATATCAACGTTTTTTCAAACATTAAATTATAAAATTAACAATGATAAAGATTGTTTTTTGTTTTATTCTCTGCCTGACAGGTTTGATTCACTGTAGGTTTTAACTATAGATTATTTTCTTAATACGACATTTAAAATCATTTTAATCTGTAAAATCTGCGGTAAAAAAATAACCTTGATTTATAGAATCTTTAGCATAAAAACACAATTCGTAATTGTAAATTTACTTTGTAACTTTGCAATCAAACATTTTATCAAATGAAATATAAAATAGCGCTGTTTTTACTCTTGATTTTTGCACTTCAGTCATGTCAAAATGAGGATGAAAAGCGTCTTGCTGAAAATGCTAAAGAAGCTAAGAAAAAAGAAAAAATATTTAAAAATATAGATAAAGCCTGGATTTTTATAGATGAGCCGATCAATGAAGTTTCTGAGGAAAATTTCAGAAACTGGGCAGAGTGGCGTGATTTCTTAAAAGAAATAGGCGACAAGCCAAGAAAAACCATTGGCGCTTTTCAAAAAAAATCGACTGCGATTTCAAAAAAGGCACTGGCATTAAATAATAATATTCCGGCTCAATTTAATCAGCCGCAAATAAAAAGCCGAATTTCGATTTTGATTACCAAAATCAAAATGATGGATTTATTTATTCATCTGAATCAGATTCCGGATGACAAAGTTGCTTTTTTAATTGGCGAAATCAATAAAGAACTGGTTTCGTTAGAAAGACAAATGGATAAAATAGTCGAGAAAGCCAAAATTCCAAAAGAAGAAGGAGAAGCTGATTTCCTTAAAATGTTAGACACAACGCGCGCAATCCCGAATTCTGCGCCGCCAAAAGATCAAAATCTGCCAAGAATTGAGTAAAAACGCCTTATATACGATATACGACAATTTGCCAAAAGCACAGCAAATTGCAGCCGGTCTGCTGGAGGGAAATCAGATAAAAATGCATCTTCAGGGTTTACTTGGATCTGCAGTTTCCTTTGTAGTACGTTCTGTTTTTAAGAAAACGGAACTGCCTTTTTTAATTGTTTTAGACAATAAAGAAGAAGCGGCTTATTACCTGAATGATCTGGAACAAATGATTGGTGAGCAGGATGTTTTGTTTTATCCGGCTTCATTTCGTCGTCCGTATCAGGTTGACGAAACTGACAATGCAAATGTTTTGCTTCGCGCTGAGGTTTTAAACCGAATCAATTCCAGAAAAAAACCAGCCGTAATTGTTACCTATCCGGAAGCACTTTTTGAAAAAGTAGTTACACGTCAGCAATTGGATAAAAACACTTTAAAGGTTTCTTTAAACGATAAAATTTCGATTGATTTTATTAACGAAGTTCTGTTTGAATATGAATTTAAAAGAGTTGATTTTATTACAGAACCCGGCGAATTTTCGGTTCGAGGCGGAATTGTCGATGTCTTTTCTTTTTCTAACGATCATCCGTACAGGATAGAATTTTTTGGAAATGAAGTAGACAGCATCAGAAGTTTTGATGTGGAGACTCAATTATCTGTCGAAACACACAAAAAAATCACGATTATCCCAAATGTCGAAAACAAGATATTTCAGGAAAACCGTGAAAGTTTCTTAGATTATATTGCCGAAAAAACCGTAATCTTTATTCAAAATACCGACGGGCTTTTTTCTCAGTTAGACAAGCAATTTGCAAGAGCAGAAGAAGCTTTTGAAAAACTGTCAAAAGAAATAAAACATGCCGCGCCAGAGCAGTTGTTTTTAAATCAGTCTGCCTTTATAAAACGCGCTTTAGATTTTTCGATTGTAGAATTGGCCTCAAAACCAATTTTTAAAACGACTAAAAAGTTCGAATTTCATATTCAGCCTCAGCCTTCTTTCAATAAACAATTTGATTTATTGCTGAATAATCTGAGCGATAATCATTTTAACGGATATAAAAACTATTTGTTCTGTTCGAATGAAACGCAGGCAAAACGTTTTCATGATATTTTTGAAAGCTTGGATGAAGCTAATTCAGAAAACATCCGAAAACAATATCACACCATTGTACTGCCTTTGTATCAGGGTTTTATTGATGAAGAAAATCAGATTACGGCTTATACAGATCACCAGATTTTTGAGCGTTATCATAAATTCAATATTAAAAACGGCTATTCTAAAAAGCAGAATATTACGCTAAAAGAATTAACAGCACTTTCGGTTGGCGATTATGTAACGCATATTGATCACGGAATCGGGAAATTTGGCGGTTTGCAGAAAATTCAGGTTGAAGGCAAAACACAGGAAGCCATAAAATTGGTTTATGCCGATAATGATATCGTGTATGTAAGCATTCACTCGCTTCATAAAATTTCCAAATATAACGGAAAAGACGGAACGCCTCCAAAAATCTACAAATTAGGATCGAACGCCTGGAAAGTTCTAAAACAGAAAACAAAAGCCCGGGTTAAACATATTGCGTTCAATTTAATTCAGCTATATGCAAAACGTCGTTTGGAAAAAGGATTCCAGTTTGCGCCGGACAGTTATTTACAAAACGAGTTAGAAAGTTCGTTTATATATGAAGATACGCCGGATCAAACCAAATCGACGCAAGAAGTTAAAGCCGATATGGAAAGCGATCGCCCAATGGATCGTCTGGTTTGTGGTGATGTAGGATTTGGTAAAACAGAGGTTGCGATTCGTGCAGCTTTTAAAGCCGTTGATAACAGTAAACAAGTAGCTGTTTTGGTTCCGACAACTATTCTGGCTTATCAGCATTACAGAACTTTCTCTGAACGATTGAAAGACATGCCGGTTTCTATTGGTTATTTAAACCGATTTAGAACGGCCAAACAAAAAACACAGACTTTAAAGGATTTAGCCGAAGGAAAACTCGATATTGTAATTGGAACGCATCAATTGGTCAATAAAAATGTTGTTTTTAAAGACCTTGGTTTATTGATTGTTGATGAAGAACAAAAGTTTGGCGTTAACGTAAAAGATAAACTAAAAACGATTGCTGCAAATGTAGATACACTGACATTGACCGCAACGCCAATTCCGAGGACTTTACAATTTTCATTAATGGCGGCTCGCGATTTATCTGTAATTACAACGCCTCCGCCAAATCGTTATCCTATTGAAACAAATGTGGTTGGTTTTAACGAAGAAATTATCCGTGATGCGATTTCGTATGAAATTCAGCGAAACGGACAGGTTTTCTTTATCAATAACCGAATCGAAAATATAAAAGAAGTCGCCGGAATGATTCAGCGTCTCGTTCCAAATGCGAGAGTGGGAATTGGTCATGGACAAATGGATGGTGCTAAATTAGAGGAATTGATGCTGGGTTTCATGAACGGAGATTTTGATGTTTTGGTCGCAACCACCATCATCGAAAGCGGATTAGATGTACCGAACGCCAACACGATTTTCATTAATAATGCCAATAATTTCGGTTTATCGGATTTGCACCAAATGCGCGGCCGCGTTGGGCGAAGCAATAAAAAAGCATTCTGTTATTTCATCTGTCCGCCGTATTCTTCTATGACGGAAGATGCCAGAAAACGTATTCAGGCTTTGGAACAATTCAGCGAACTCGGAAGCGGTTTTAATATTGCAATGAAAGATCTTGAAATTCGCGGAGCGGGAGATTTATTGGGCGGTGAACAAAGCGGTTTCATTAATGAAATAGGTTTTGATACGTATCAAAAAATCATGAACGAAGCCATCGAGGAATTAAAAGAAAATGAATTCAAAGATTTATATCCGGAAGAAAATGATATTGACACCAAAGAATATGTAAAAGATATTCAGATTGATGCTGATTTTGAGTTGTTATTCCCGGATGAATATATCAACAACGTTTCCGAACGTTTGGTTTTATATAATGAATTGAGCGTAATTAAGGATGAAGCCGGTTTAAAGGAATTCGAGAAAAAATTGATTGATCGTTTCGGGCCGCTTCCAAAACAAGCTGTAGCGTTATTAAACAGCATCCGCATCAAATGGATTGCAACAAGAGTCGGAATTGAGAAATTGGTTTTAAAACAAGGAAAAATGATTGGTTATTTCGTTTCAGACCAGCAATCAGATTATTACCAGTCTGTGAAGTTTAAAAACGTTTTAAACTTTGTCCAAAAACATTCTTCTCTTTGCAAAATGAAAGAAAAGCAAACTGTCAATGGATTACGTTTATTGCTGACTTTTGAAAATGTGAAATCGATTAAACGAGCTTTAGAACTAATGGAATTGTTTGAGGAGTAAAACAAACATAAATAAGTAAATTAAATATAAAGGCTTTCAGATAAAACTGGGAGCCTTTTTTTATGGGTTAAAATTTGTCTTAAGTTGTTGTTTTAAAAATATTTAAGAGTAACGTTTTATTGTTGTACAAAATATATTTGCAAATTAAAGTTTATGAAAAAGAAAAAAGAATTACCGTCTTAAAATTTCCTCTCATTTACGAATTAGAAAGCTTTAGTTCTATATCGGCAAATTTGTATGAAGGTAAAGGACTAAAAAACATAAAGGAAGTACTTGAAATCAATATTGGAGGTGAATCCTGCGGAACCAAGCAGACTTTATTATTTTGGTTTTGGAAACAATGAATTAATACCAATTTACAATATTAAATCTGTGGGAGATGGTGATTATCATAGTGAAGAATTAATTTTCCCAAGAGATAAAGGAGGAAAACCAAATCTTGTTCTCTTAAAAATTGAAGATGGGGAAGATACGGGTAAAAACTATAAAAACGGCGATCCTGTTTACAAAAAAAAGAAACAGATCAAACAGTTTATGTGGAATGGTAAGTTTTTATCTGAAAAGAAAAGATAGATCATCACATAAAATTGAAATTATCAATATTAAATTTTAGACATGTGTTTAGGAAAAAATAAAACCAAAAGAATTAAAAAGATTCTTTTTTTAACCATACTATTTATCAATTATTCTTACAGTCAACACTTTTTATCTAATAAAAGAACTTCAGTATTATTGACCAGAAGCTCTATTCAAACTATCTGTAAAACCGGAGAAAACAAGGATGTATTTAATGATATTACCTATTATTCTTATGACAGTAAAAATAGGTTAATATCTTCAATCACTAAATCAGGCGAGATACAAAATCTCACAAAAGATTCTACTCTTATTTCATATAATAAACAGGGAAAAATTGACTCTGTTGAAAGGTATATAACGAATTCCGGGGTTCATTTAATCAAGACATTACAATATAAGAATGGTGAAATATTTGTGCATTCTATACAAAATTCCATATACATAAAAGGAGGAGCGGTAAGTACATGTGGTTCTGCAATAACTGTAGAAGACGATATTATAATAAAAGCAGATAAGAAAAATTCTTTCTTCCAAATTTATAATAAATCTAGAAATTTGCTTAGGACGATAGAATTTACAGATAAAAAAGGAGTTAAATCTTCCTGCCTAAATCCTTACAGCTTAATTGGGAATTCCCTGTTTTGGGAAATTGTAATGGACTTTCCTGAAAGAGGCAGCCTGTATAATATAGCAAAGGAAAATGAGGTAATCGAATGTAAACCTTCAACGGATAAAGATTATGCCGGAAGAGAATATCCCAATAAGATAATTTCAACTTTAGAAGGAAAATTAGTTATAACAACAGATTTTCAATATCAAACAATTTGATCAATCTTACAGGTAATAAATTACATAGTTGAAAAATATTAAAAGGCGTATGAAATTTTCATACGCCTTTTAGTTTATAATTTTAAATAATTATTTAACGATCAGTTTTTTAGTTGCTTTTAAATCTTTAGAAACAATATTTACAATATAAATTCCTGAGGATAAATGATGATCGATTTTTCCTGATGAAGAGAGTTTTTCAGTTAAAACTGTTCTTCCGTTCATATCTGAAACAGAAATTGCAGCAATATCTCCATTTTCTAATTCAGGTAATAAAACGTGAAATTCATTATTAGTCGCCGGATTAGGATAAATGCCAATTACTTTTTTAGTTGTAGAAGCTTCTTCAATATTTAATGCTGCTTTTGAAGTCCCAACTGTTATTGGTTCTAACTGCCATTGTGCGCTGTACCAGCCGTCTTGTGAATTTCCGTATTGTGCAGAACCCGTTTGATTTTCAACATGAATAATATTTCCTGTCTGCCATCTGTTTCTTAATCTTACCCAAGTCCCGTCAATATAATCGCTTGACCATTGAGCGCTCCAGAAAGTAGTATCTGTAATATTAGACTGAACACTTCCTGTTTGGCTTTCGATATTCATTAACTCTCCGGTTGCCACATTTTTAAGTACAAAATAAGTAGCGTCAATGGCAATTTTCTGCCATTTGTAATTGTTTCCAGAAATCGTTGTCCCATAACCAACATTTGCACCGGCATCAGATAAATATGCTCCTGTCCATCTGTTTTTGATCGTGTAATAATTTCCTCCGCCAGATGGTGTTGAAACGGTTACTGTACAAGTGCTGGTTTTGTTTCCGTCAGCTGTTGTAACTGTTATTATCGCAGTTCCATTTGCTGCAGCCGTAATTAAACCTGATGCATTTACAGTTGCTACAGCTGTATTGCCAGAACTATACGTTACAGATTTGTTGGTTGCATTTGCAGGAAGTACAGTTGGTGTAAGCTGCTGCGTTGAGCCGACATTTAATGAAGCTGTTGTTGGACTTAAGCTTACACTTGTAACCGCAACACCAGTTCCCGGGTTTGAATCGTACCAAGTGCTGTTCATGTACCAGCCTGTTTTGTTTCGGGTTAAATCGGCAGTTTGGCTGGTCCCGTCGTTAAAGATTAAATTGGTTGATGTAACATTGGTAAAGGTATAACTGTACCAGCCATTTCCTGCATCGGTCATGTTAACTCCCGGCCATGTCGCATTGGCCAGAACTCCGCTTGGTAAAGCATTCCAATAATAGATTTTAATCCCGGTGCCCCAAGATGCTGGTTTGTAGAAATAAACCGTAAAATTTGTATTCGGATTTACAGTAATCGCAGCAGAAGCTGTTTTATTCCCATCTTGTGTAGTAGCTGTAATCGTTGCTGTTCCCGCAGAAACTGCTGTTACAAGTCCGCTTGAATTTACAGTTGCAACTGCTGTATTGTTAGAACTCCAGGTTACATTTTTGTTTGTTGCATTTGCCGGTAAAATTGTCGCTGAAAGCTGTTGTGTATTTCCGGCATATAAACTGGAAGAAGTTGGAGAAACTGCGACAGAAGAAACCGCAATTGCAGCAACAGTTATGGACGAAGTTGCTGTTTTGTTTCCGTCAGCTGTTTTTACTGTAATAGTTGCTGTTCCGGTTGAAACTGCAGTAACTAAACCAGCACTATTTACTGTAGCAACTGCAGTATTGCTAGATGTCCAGGTAACGTTTTGGTTTGTCGCATTTGCCGGAGCAATCGCTGCATTTAACTGCTGTGTTGATCCTAAACCAACCGTTGCTGCTGCCGGACTTACAGAAACTCCTGTAACGGCTACAACCGGAGCATTTGTATTGGTTAAGACCAAATACTCGAATGCAGCAAAATTTTGTGTAGTTCCTGCAATTAAAGTAACAGAAGCATTATTGTTATACGGATTTACATAAGTTCCTGCCAAAGCTGCCGGAATTACATAAGACTTAGAAGCATTTCTCAAATTCGACATTACGATTACTTTTTCTGATCCTAATGTTTTGGTGAAAATACTAATATCGTCATTAGCATAAGTAGTTAAATCACCTCGTCTGATGGCTGCACTGCTTGTTCTGAAATTTAAGATTTTTGCAAAATCTGCAGCTGCAGTAGGATTCTGCGACCAGTTAAATTTAAA
The DNA here is from genome assembly GCF_001429765.1 of Flavobacterium sp. Root901. Taxonomy (GTDB): domain Bacteria; phylum Bacteroidota; class Bacteroidia; order Flavobacteriales; family Flavobacteriaceae; genus Flavobacterium. The sequence goes on along the minus strand of NZ_LMJB01000005.1, from coordinate 522,391 downwards.
GTTCGTCCATGGCCAGTCGGTTTTTGGTTCATAATCAATTTCTTGTCCGCTCATTAAAAAAGGAACTCCTTTCATATAAGCCGAAACTAAAAAGTTGGCAACAATTCCGTTATGGTTTTTAAATGCTATAAATGGTCTTCTAACTCCGTCATCATTGGTGTATGTATCATGGTTACCAGTGTATCGAACTATTTGTTGGTTTCCAGTTGCTTTAGCATATTCATAAGTGCTTTGATCCTGAAGTCTTTGAGAAACAGGTCCGCCGTTAGCAATATCATACAAACCGCTGTGAAACCATCTGTCACCATAATTCATGTCAAAACCAACCTGAAAGTTTTCTTGTCGGTCTCCTTCGGCCAGCATTAATAAATTATGAGAAGAAATACTTCTAAGATTTGAATTCACTTCAGACCAAAAATCAAGGGGAGGATTATTAGCATAATCGCAGCGATAACCATCAACATTGGCAGCGAAAATCCAATAACGCATGACATCTTTTATAGCCGCTCGTGTAGCAGAACTATTAAGATCCAGTGCAGCAATATCTGAGAAGTTTCCTAATTGCTGAATCGTATTGCCTGTTCTCTTATAATATTCAGGATGTGAAACGGTCCACCCATGATCCCATGAAGTTCCGTTGATGGCGATGTCTAAAATTACTGCCATCCCGCGGCTATGGGCACCATCTACTAAAGTTCTTAAATCAGCAAGAGAACCATATTCTGATCCGACGGCTTTAAAATCTTTTATACAATACGGTGAAGCCGAACTTCGGGAATCAGTTCCGTGGGGATAAATGGGCATTAAATAAATAACATTGGTACCGAGTGCTTTAATATTATCTAAACGGGCGGTTACTCCGGCTAAATTTCCGCTGGCACTAAACGGACGGATATGCACCTGATACATATTGATATCTCGCGTATCCGGAACACCTGCAAATGGCGTTCCGTATTGCGCGGGATCTTGTGCATAAACTGAACTTGCAAATAATAGTAGAAAACAAATCAGTGTTTTCGTAATATGAAATAATCTTGTGGTAATGTTGATTTTCATAATAATAGTTTTTTACATGCTTGTCGGCATCTTCAACTAAAATTCATTCATTCTCGCTTTCATTGTTTAGATTGGACAAACATTTGTGGTTAATAGTTTTCAATAGTAAAGTTTTTTAGCCCGAGTTTGGGCAATAGTTTTCCTGCCGCGAATTGCACGAATTGCACTAATTTTAATTGTGCTTTAATTCGTGGCATTCGTGTAATTCGTGGCGAAAAAAACTCTGTAATCTGTTAATCTATAATTTTTTCAATCCTTTTAAATCAGAAGCAGTTCCTTCTTTAATGCTGATGGCAACACCTCCGCCGGCAGCTAAATATTGCTTCAGTTTGCTTTTTGAGTTTACGACAACTTTGGTAACGGTATATTTCTGCGGATTTTGATTCCAATTGGCTTCTTTGGCATCAGCATAAATAGTGGCGATGAAATTTTTTCCGGCAGGTAAATAATCAAATGAAATGTTTGCTGTTCTTGCATTTTCATCTGTAATTCCGCCAATAAACCATTCACTTTTGCCTTTTGCTTTACGTGCAATTGTAATATAATCCCCAGGTTCAGCTTCCAGAATATAGCTGTTATCCCAATCTACAGCGACGTCTTTTATGAATTGGAAAGCATCTGGAAAACGTTCGTAATTTCCCGGAATATCAGCAGCCATTTGCAGCGGGCTGTACATTGTCACATAATAAGCTAATTGTTTAACTAAAGTCGTATTTACTCGTTGTGAACTTCCGGTTCCGTAATACGAAAGATCGGTTTGGAAAATTCCGGGTGTATAATCCATCGGACCTCCCATTAATCTTGTAAACGGAAGAATCGTTGTGTGATCCGGAGCTAATCCTCCCATAGATTCAAACTCGGTGCCGCGCGCTGACTCCTGAGCGATCCAGTTTGGAAAAGTACGGTTTAGGCCTGTTGGACGAACCGCTTCGTGACTGTCAATCATAATTTTATAATCGGCAGCACGTTTTGCAACGTTTATGTAATGGTTTACCATCCATTGTCCGTCATGATGTTCTCCACGCGGAATAATTTTTCCAACATAACCGGTCTTTACAGCATCATAACCATTGTTGTTCATAAACTCAAAAGCACGATCTAAACGACGTTCGTAATTGGTTGCAGATCCGGATGTTTCATGGTGCATGATAATTTTTACACCTTTTGAAGCAGCATATTCATGTACTGCTTTTACATCAAAATCAGGATACGCTGTTACGTAATCAAAAACCTCTTCTTTCCAGTTCCCAATCCAGTCTTCCCAGCCAATGTTCCAGCCTTCGATCAAAATTGCATCGAAACCATTTTTAGAAGCAAAATCAATATATTCTTTTGCACGTTCTGTTGTGGCTCCGTGTTTTCCGTTTGGAGTAAGTTTTGTAAAATCATCTGTTAATTTTACGTTTGTTTCTTTTCCAAAAGCCCAGGTACTTTTTCCGGCTACAAAATATTCCCACCAAATCCCGATGTATTTTACAGGTTTAATCCACGATACATCTTTATAACTTGTTGGCTCATTAAGATTTAAAATTAATTTTGAAGCTAAAATATCTGTTGCTTTATCGCTTACAACAATTGTTCTCCAAGGCGATTGAGCGTCTGTCTGGATGTAACCTTTTGCACCAACAGCATCCGGAGCTAAATGACTTATCATTTTGTTGTTTACAGCATCGACTTCAAGATACATAGCAGGATAATTGATTAATCCCGCTTCGTGAATGTTAATGTATAAACCATCATCAGATTTCATCATTGAAGGTGTTTGTACAGACAATTCTTTAATTGGCCACTGCGAATTGATTTCGATCGTAGCTTTTTTCATCAACGAAGGAATCTCTGAAATTTTTGATGTTGTATAAGCATATTCGTTGGTATCATAATCTCCCGGAATCCAGAAAATTTTATGATTACCAGCCAAATTAAATTGAGAACGTTCTTCTTTTATTACGAAATAATTTAGATCATTTTGTTTTGGAAATTCATATCTAAATCCCAATCCGTCATTGAATAAACGGAAACGAATACGAATAAATCTATTGTTATTTTTCGCCTGAGCTAAGGTGACAACCAATTCGTTGTAATGATTGCGAATTGTTTTTTCTTCTCCTAAAACCGGATTCCAATTTTCATCAACAGAAGATTGTGCCGTATTTGTAATGGTAAAACCATCCAAAAATGAAGGCAGGCTTTGTAGTTCTAAACCCAAAGAACTTGGTTTTATAACTGCTTTTTGTTTGTATGATAATTGGTAAGAAGGAATTCCGCCTTCTTTTAATTCAAATTTTAGAGAAAGATTTTTGTCCGGCGAATTTATTTCTTGTGCCTGAAGCCAGATTGTACTTAGGAATACAAAAAATAAAAGCGCTGTTTTTTTGCTCAAACGAATTTGACGCAATGATTTTTGGGATTGAAAATTCATGTTATTTAGTTTTTTGCAAATCTAATTTTATTTAAAGCTGCATTGTAATTAATTTTTCAATATTAAATATTGAAAAGGCTGAAGTGTTATATCTGTACCAACATTAACTGCTGTTCCGGTTAAAGCGTCTTTCCAGTTTCCTTTTAAAGAGGAAGGAACAAGATGTTTTACAGTTGAGCCGGTCAAATTAGAAAGCACAAAAACTTTTTCTGAGTCTTTTTCCATTGTAAATGCACTCACGGCATCACTGCTATAACCTGTAAAAGCTCCTTTTTTAACCGCATTACTTGTCTTTCTAAAAGCAATGATTTTTTTGTATTCTGCCAGCATTTCATTATCTGCAGTTGACCAGTCAATTGGAGTTCTCGAGAAATAGTTTATTCTTTGGGCATATCCAATTTCCTGTCCGTTGTAAATCATCGGAACAGATTTTAAATAAGCCGCAACAACAAAAGCCGCGATGGATCCTTTTTTGCCTCCAAAAAGCTCTAATGGAGTCCCTTCACTAAGATTTACATCATGATTGCTGGTGTATCTTACGACTCTGTTTTCCGGATTGTAGTTGTTCGCATATTCTGTTGCATTTGAATCCTGAATTGTAGTTGCGGGTTTACTGTCTTTAAAAAGTTTTTCTAAAGTACTAAAGAAGTTAAAACCAAAAGTATAGTCAAAACCAGCAGCAAAATGGTTTGTTCTTGAACCTTCAGCAAGCATTAGTATGTTTTGGGTTTTCTTGATTTTTCTCAGTTTAGTAATTGCTTCCGACCAAAAAGTCTGTGGCACAAAATCAGCATAATCGCATCTAAAACCATCTATGTTTGCATTGTAAACCCAATAGGACATCGCATCGATCATTGCGCTTTTCATTTCGGCATTGTTAAAATCCAGCTGCGCCACATCATTGTAGTTTGTTCCCGGAGGAATAATGATATTTCCGTTTGCATCTTTTTGGTACCAATTTGGATGTTCTGTAATCCAGTTGTTATCCCATGCAGTGTGATTGGCAACCCAGTCTAAAACAACTGCCATGTTTTTTTTGTGCGCTTCTTCAACTAAAGTCTGAAGATCCTGAAGTGTTCCAAAATCAGGATTTACAGCCTTATAATCTTTTACCGCATAAGGCGATCCTAATTCTCCCGAAGCTTTTACTTTTCCAACAGGATACACCGGCATTAAGTAAATAACATTGGCGCCAAGTTCCTGAATTTGGCTCAATCTGTCCTGAACTCCTTTTAAGGTTCCGGCCTGACTGAAAGCACGAATATTTACCTGATAAATTACAGCATCTTCCTTTTTTGGCATTTTATCAAATGGAGTACCATACTGCGTGTAAGGAGATTCCGTGCCCTTTGTATCGTCATCAGAAGAACTGCAGGAAATAAAGGCTAATGCCAGTAAAAATCCGTAGACGATTTTTATATTGAATTTCATAATTTTTGATTTTTTAAAGTTCGGAGAGGTGAGAAGTAACCTGCCTTTCGAAGTAAAAGACAGGTAAACTCAAACCAAACTAAACTTAATTTTTATTATTTTTTAACAATCGATGTAATAGCAGTTGCCGGATAACCTGCTGCTGCCGCATCTGTTTCTATAATTTTAAACGTTATTTCATAAGTTCCTGCCTCAGCAATAGTATAAGCTCCTCCATTATCCAGATTTACAATATTTGTTGATGGATCTGCAGGACCGTAATTAATTGTCCATGCATCGTTCAATCTAAATTTTAAAGCTCCGGGTAAAAGGTTTGTTGTAATTTTCCAAATTTGAGAAACATGATCGTACGACATTGGAACAGAATGATTCCATCCATAATTTGGATCTCCGGCTGTTTGATCTGCTGTTGCAGATGCTGGCCCTACAATTCCCCATGCATACGGAGTCTGGCTCCATTTTAAAGTATTTAAATTTACTTTAATTTGATATGAACCTGCACCCGGAAGTACAAAATCAGTATCGCTCATGTTTTGCAGATCATTGTTTGTAGCTCCCGCACCGTAAAATTGTGCCCAGTTTCTGGCCGTATTTAATTTAAAGCCGGGACCTGCTCCAACCGGAACTGTCATGTATCCCTGATAAATTCCTTTTTGAATTGCTGTTAAAGCTGCAGCAGTTTCGACAGCCCATCCCTGATAGCTTCCAGGCATATAAATTTCACCAAAAACAACACTTTTTTCATATGGAGTAATGGTTAAAGTAACAGGATTAGAATAGATTTTTCGATCCATTGCAGCTTCTACGCGAACCACTAGTTTTCCGGCAGCATTTGGCTCAAGTCCTAAATCGACAGCAATTTTATTTAAATCCCTGCCTGTTAAAGTTTTGCTTAAAACATCTGTGCCCACTTCAACCCGTTTTGATTTTTGCCATGCGTTACTTCCGCTTGTATCTCCAATTAAATCAAATTGAATTGCGTATGTTACCGGCGCTTCGACAGGAAAAGAAACTGAAGGCCATGAAACAAGTAAAACCTGATCGTCTGCAGTATCTTCTGTAAGTATTAAAGTGTTGGATGAAGCTGTAATTTCAGAAGGAAAACTAACCGACTTTAATGTCGTTAATTCAGCTCCGCTTTCGCAGGAACCCAGAAAAAGCACACTGCCCAGTAATATTAATTTATTGATATATTTTTTCATGATAGTTTTATTTTTAGTAACCAGGGTTTTGTTTTAATCCTAGATTAGCATTTAAAGCCGAAGTTGGAATTGGGAACAATTTTCTGTAAGCTGGAGATGCAGGTCTGAATTCGTTTGCCAATAAAAATTTATCAAAACGAATCATATCTTGTCTTCTGTGGCCTTCCCAGTTTAATTCGAATCCTCTTTCATTATAAATATCATCAAGAGTTGGGTTTCCTGTCAACGCATCTAATCCTGCACGTTGTCTAATCTGATCAACAAAAGGTTTTGCTGCACCCGGATTTCCTAATCGGGCATTACATTCAGCCATCATTAAAAGAACATCTGCATATCTGAAAATTGGAAAATCATTAGAAGCTCCACCGCCTGTTCTTGGTGCTGCAGGATAAAACTTCACATTACGAACTCCCGCCTGCGGATCTGCACCCGGATTATCAAGAGAAGCTACATCGAGGGTATAATTGAATCCGCCCGGCTGTTCTCCAAATAAAAACTGTTTTCTGCGAATATCATTTTCATCATATTTTAAGAAAAATTCTTTAGGGACAATTGTACCGTTCCATCCGCTGTAACCAAACAAAGCCTGAGCATGTGCACCGTATAAACTGCGAACTGCATAAACATTACGGGATACAACGTCTAGTGTTGCATAAATGGAAAGAATTGTTTCATCTTCAGGAAGAACATCTCCAAATAATTCATAATATTTATTTCCAAGAGGATTTGAAGCATCGACAGCACCTGAGTGTAGTGTAAATCCGCCTTCAGCCACTTTGTTACAGGCAGCTAAAGCTTCATTCCATTTTGGGGTTCCCGTATAAACTTCTGCATTTAAATACACTTTTGCCAGCAGGGTGTAACCCGCCCATTTATTAAACCTTCCGTAATAATTACCGCCTTTTGTTCCGGAAAGTAATGGTACATTTTCATTCAATTCTTTCACGATAAAATCAAAAACTTCTTTACGGCTTGACTGTGGAATTTTATCAACCGTGATATTATTGTCTGTGAAGAAAGGAACATTTCCATAATCATCAATCAATAGATAGTAAAAGAAAGCTCTGAGTACTTTTGCTTCGGCAATTTTAGAAGCTTCAGCATTTGATTTTTCCAGTAAGCTAACGGCTAAATTGGCATTAAAAACAGCCTTGTATAACCAGTTCCAGGTATTGTTAATGATGAAATCTGTAGGCAGCCATTGGTGTTTGTGCAGGCGGGCAAAATCCTGCTGCCAGTCGCCTGTATTTCTATGTGGAATTACCTGTTCATCTGATGACATACAGTTCATGTCGTACCAGCCATTATCTGCTCCGGCATATCCTACACCGCTGGCACCTTCTCTGGCGAATTCACCCGGAATCTGTGCATATACATTGGCAAGTGCGATATCTGCTCCTTCAGGAGTTCCGTAAAATTCGTCTGCCGGATATTTATCGTATACATTTTCGCTGACATCCGTGCAGCTGAAAAGTGCTAGGAAACAAACGCTTCCTGCGATTACTATATTTTTAATTTTCATCTTTTTTACTTATTTAAATTTTACAGTCAAACCAAATGCTACACTTCTGGTACGAGGATAAATTCCTTTATCGCCTCCAAAGCTGTCTCCGCTGCCGCTTACATTTAATTCAGGATCAATACCTGTATAATCTGTAATCAGGAACAAGTTGTTTCCTGTAAGTGAAAGTCTGATAGTATCAACATATTTATCTGTAAAACGGAAACTGTATCCGGCCGTAAGATTTTCTAAACGAATAAAGGAACCATCTTCTAACCATAAATCAGAGCCATAAGGAGAGGTATAAATTCCCTGATCTACAGCGCTTGCCAAAACATTGGATTTACCAATGTTTTCCATTCTGCTCAAATTAGAGCGTAAACTATTGTAAATTTTGTTTCCTCCGGAACCTCTTACTAACAATGAAGCATCAAAGTTTTTATATCGGTAAGAAGGGTTAAATGCAAAAGTATACGTTGGCAGAGCAGAACCTGCGTAGTAACGGTCCGGACTTCTTGTTCCCTGATCGATTATGCCGTTTCCGTCACGATCTAAAACTGTTTCAACATTGTTTTCATTTTTGCCTGTATGTTCCAGTATGTAGAAAGCTCCAACCGGTTTTCCTTTTACTAAATAAGAGTTTTCAGCTCCCCAGCCTACATAATCAGTATTTAATGGCACTCCGTTTATGCTTCCGCTTAAATTTAGCACTTCGTTTTTCATGAAAGAAACGTTTCCTGCCAAGGTAAGAGTGCTGTTTTGTGATTTAATCACATCATAAGCCAAAGAAACCTCAAGACCTTTGTTTGAAATACTTCCAACATTTGCCATGATACGATCGTGTGGAAATGGTGGCTGAGGTACTACATAATTAAATAACAAATTTTCTGTTTTAGAAGTATACACATCAACAGTACCTCTTAATCGATTGTTTAAAAGAGCAAAATCAAGACCTAAATTCGTTTGTTTTTTAGTTTCCCATTTTAAGTCGGCATTTGCATTTTGGCTAACGCTGTAATTTGGAATCTGCTGACCTCCAAAATAAGTAGTTCCTGAACTTCCAACCAATGCAATGGACTGCTGAGGATTAAGTCCTTGCTGATTACCGGTAACTCCGTAACCAGCACGAATTTTTAACTCATCAAACAAAGCTTGGTTTTGCATAAAAGGCTCTTTGTTAACCTGCCACGCAACAGATGCTGAAGGAAAATTTCCCCATTTATTATTTGCACCAAATACTGTTGAACCATCTCGTCGAATACTGGCCGTAACCAGATAACGATCTAACAAAGAATAGTTTAATCTTCCTAAAAATGAAACTAAACTTCTGTCATTTTTATATGAAGTAATATCACCTGGCCTAACATTTGACATATCTCCTAACTGAAGTGCATTGTAAGTTGTTTTATCATTCATAAAACCTCTGGCCTGTGCATAATTTCCCTGATAGGTTTGATTTTGCCATTCGTATAAACCCAATACGTTGATGTTATGTATGCCAAATGTTCTTTTATAGTTAAGACTAAAGTTGGTTAACTTTTCATTTTGTCTTTGATTATTGATATTCGCAAAACCTTTTTGATCAATAGCAAAAGCAACTGTAGATTCTATTGGCTGAAAATAGCCATATGTTACATTTGTTTTTCTCCAGCTCCCGAACCAGCTTGCACTTAAACCTTTCGCTAAATCCAAATCCGCTTTTAAGCTTCCAAATAAATTGTCATTCTGCGCTTCGTTTGTAGTTGTCTGAGCAGCTGCATAAGGATTTAAATATTGAAATACATTTGGATCTGTAAAGTAAGTTCCGTCGGTATTGTAAACAGGGTCTGTTGGTCTAAGCAAATAAGCATTTGTAATCAAATTTGATGTATATGCTGCTGTACCAATACTTTGAATACTGCTCTTTGTATTATTTACACCGGTATTTAAATTAAAAGTCAATTTTAATTTATCATCAAGTGCTAATTGGGTAGCCTGAATACGGCCAATATATTTTTGATTGCTTGAATTAATAACAACTCCCTCTTGTAAAATTGCAGTTAAAGAAGCTCTGTAATTGAATTTATCTGTACCTCCTCCAAAAGATAAAGTATGTGTCTGGGTAATTCCAGTTTGGGTTAAAAGACCGTACCAATCTGTATCAGAACCATGATTTGCCGATGCCGGAACACCAACACTTTGTGCCGCAGTCCACCATTCGTCAGCACTCAACATATCTAATTTCTTCGGAATAAAATCTAAAGATGTTGATCCAATGTATTCCATAGTAGTTTTACCGGCTTTGTTCTTTTTTGTAGAAACAATGATTACACCCGGTGCACCGCGAGAACCGTAAATAGCAGTTGCAGAAGCATCTTTTAAAATGTCAATACTTTCAATTTCGCTGGGCGGAACCTGATTTAATAAATCCATATTTCCCTGAATTCCATCAACAACAACCAATGGATCACTTCCGCCAATTAAAGAAGAAATTCCACGGATACGAACACTAGGTCCAGAACCCGGCTCACTTCCTATTTGATTGATGTTTACACCAGCCGCTTTTCCGGAAATCAATTGTAACGGATTTACAATTGCTCCCTGATTCATATCTTTTGCAGCAATGGAAGAAACTGCTCCGGTTACATCTTTTTTGATTGTTGTACCATAACCCACAACTACAATTTCCTGTAAGTCTGTAGCATCTGGAAAAAGCTGAATATTGATTACGTTTTGATTTGCAGTAACTTTCTTCTCCTTATATCCAACAAAAGAAACAATAATTACAGACTGGCTGCTTTCGACAGTAATTTTGTATTTTCCGTCAAAATCAGTAACCATTCCGTTTTTAGTTCCTTCTTCAATAACCGAAGCTCCGGGAAGCGGCATTCCGTTTTCATCAGTAATTATACCGGTAACAGTTTGTTTTTGAAATTCGACTGCCTGTGTTCTAAGTTCAGGTTTTTTAAGGATAATCTGTGTGTCTCTGATTTTAAATTCAGTTGGGGTTCCTTTAAAAATTTTGTCTAAAACCACATATATCGATTGATCTTTTACAGAAATAGAAACTGTCCGGTCTAAGTCGATATCGTTCAGTTTATAAATAAATCTGAAATCTGTTTTTTGTTCAATGGTCTCAATAACCTTTTCGATTGTTGAATTGTTTAATTCGAGGGTAACTTTTGTCTTTTGGGCATAAGAATTTCCCCTGATATTAAACATGGCGACCAAAATAAGTAGTGTAGTTAGTTTCAATTTTAGGTCATTTTGGAACAATGAGTATAAGAACCCATTATTCTTAGATTTTTTTTTCATAATTTTGTTAATTGATTGTAGTTAATTCGTTATATTCAATCACTTAGTTAATCGGAAATTGTTCGCAGCTCTTTCCGATTTTTTTATTTTTGTAATCTTAGTTCATCATATTTTTTTATTTGGTTAGTGGTTATTTAATTAGTATCTGATCGTTTTTTATTGTGTAATTAATACCGTGAATGTCGTTGAAATAGCTCATCACTTTATCAATTGATTCGTCGCTGAAACTAGCATTGAATTTTTCGTTTGCCAGTTTTTCATTTTTATTTATGATGGTAACATTATATCGCCTTTCTAATTTTGTAATAATATTTTTGAAAGTCATATTCCTAAAAGTCAGTCCTCCATTTATCCATGAAGTATAAATGTCTGTAATAACCGCTTTAGTCGAAATTTTAGCATTTTCTTTGTTGAAGCTTCCTTTAAATCCAGGTTTTAAAATAGTGTTTTTTGAAGCATCAAATTCTTCGTTTGAATGATACATCCCGACAGAACCTTCAACTAAAACAACATCTGCAGCAGCATCTTCAGGATAATTAGAAACGTTAAAATGTGTCCCTAAAACTCTAACATTCAATTCGTCAGCATTTACGATGAACGGATGTTTTTTGTCTTTTGCAACATCAAAAAAAGCCTCTCCGTCCAGAAAAACCTGTCTGTTTTCGCCAGCAATAAATTTTACAGGATATTTTAAAGTTGTTCCGGCGTTTAAATGAACCATAGTGCCGTCTGATAACTGAAGGCGGAATTTTTTGCCGTATGGAATTTTAATGATGTTGTAAACTAATTTTTCAGGGTCCAAACTATTTTCATAAACAATTTTATCGCCACTCTGGTTTCCAATAATATTTCCTTTTGAATCCTTTACCTGAGCAGAATTATGTTCAGACAAAATTTGTGTTTCTCCATTTTCTAATTGTAATACGATGTCAGAGCTTTTAAAATCAAATTTCTGTTCAACAGCTTTTTCAGAAATGTGCTGTTTGTAGAAAAATCCAATTCCCAATAAAACAATTACAGAAGCAGCAATCGAAATATATTTTCTGAAATTTTGTCTTCTTTTAGGTATTTCAATAACAGATTCTTCTTCTTCTTCTTTTGAAGTCGATAATATGTTCATGAAAATGGTATCGGCGGTTTGTTGATGCATTTTTGGCATTTTGCCCAAAAGATTTTGAATGTCTTCTACCGTTGGAAAATCATCAGTAAGTTGATTTTTTTTATAATAATCAACTACCTCGTTTATTTCTTCAGGTGTACATTGGTTTAAAACAAATTTTTGTAAAAGACTTTTTATTTCAGGATTTGAATTCATTACGAATTGTTTTTAGGTCGTGTTTTGATATAATACAGCCGAAAACGATTTCAGTACTACTCAAACGTTGTAAATTTTTAAATTTTAACATTTAAAGAGATTTTCAAATATTTAAATCATTGATTTCAAGCGATTTAATTAAATAATATTTTTTCAAAAAATGCATAAAATCTTTGTCAAAGTTTCAAACTTTGACAAAGATGCAGCACAAACAACATCAAAACATAGCCCACGGTTTCAATCGTGGGAAGCGTTTTGTGATATGCGTTGCGTTATTCGCATTTTCTCCCACGGTTGAAACCGTGGGCTATGTTTGGAAAATGAATTAAAAAATTTAATGTAAAAAAAAATCACTCGGGAAGAGTGATTTAATTGGTTAAAAATTGGTTTTGGTTAGATAATCTCGTCGTGAATCTGAAAAAAGACCCGCATTGATTCTAATGCTTTGCTCATTTGGTTCCTGACAGTATTTATAGAAATGCCGAGTTCCTGACTAATTTCTTCGTAACTCATGCCTTTCTTTCGTGACATTTTAAAAATTTGTTTCCGTTTTGGCGGTAACTGTTTCATGGCCTGTTTTCGAATTTTTTTACAGTCTTCTTCGCGAATGGAATAATCTCCGTATTCATACGATTGTTGACTTTCATAAAAAACGGTCTCTTTTAAAACCAAATCATTTGCAGCTTTGTTTAATATATTAAAAGCCTGATTTCTGGCAATGGTAAAAATATAAGCTTTAAAAGATTGTTCTAAATTTAGGTTTTCCCTATGCTGCCATACTTTCATAAAAACATCCTGTACATTTTCTTCGGCAGCTTCTTTCGATTTTAGTAAACTGATACTATACCCATAAATATCCTGATAATACAAATCAAAAAGGGAACGAAATGCTTTTTCGCTTCCATTTTTTAGTTCGCTTACCAATAATTTGTCGCTATAGTCTTTGGCTTCCAACATTAAATTAATTAGTTTGTATTTAAATCTAATTATATTACGATACTATCAAAATCGATACTCTAATGCGTTGAGTGATTAGCAAATATATAAAAATATTATTCGCAGCAAATAATGGTAAAATAAACTTAATTCGGTTTTTTGTGATTTATTTTAACCGGATCTCAGGAAATACGGTGTCAAAATGCTTTTTATCAAGTTGATAAATTTTTGGCTAAAATTTTAAAAATTAACTATATTGAGATTTGTTTTTTGAGAATATTCTTATTTCAGAATTAAAGAATTGAAAAATTATAAGTAGAAATGGATAAAAAAAATCCTTTTATCTTTTCACGAAAAGACAAAAGGATGATTGAAAATTGAAATTATTTTTAAGATGTAAAATTAAATTTTGGGTTTAGTTTTTCAAATCTTTAATTACTTTAAAAGCAACATCGACCTGATCTTCACCAACTAAAATTGTAAATTCGTTTGATGTAGAAATTACCTCATTTATAATGATTCCTTCCCAGGCTAAACGCTGGAAAATGAAGTAATAAATACCGGGAACAACAATATTTTCTTTTGGTAATTTTACAGTAATCGAAGCCAGATTGTCTAATTTCTGAATTAATTTTTCTCTCATAAAGTGTTTTTCAACTAAATGATTTACACTGCTGCTTACTACGATATTAGTTTCGTTTACACCACGAGATGAGGTATAGAAAATATCAGATAAAGCATTGATATCAGAAATTAAATCGGCCTGTTTATTTAAAACAGTTTCAGAAGCTGCAAAAGTGTAATCTGTCAATTCAGATCTTACTGTAATTTCACCAATATTCTTGATTACTTTATTGATTTTGTGGTTTAATTTAAAATCTAATTCTTCGGTTAATCGTTTCAGCGACATTACAACAGCGCCTTGTTTTACTTCTTTTCCAAATTCATTTTCCAACTCGGTCATAATGTTCCGAGATAGAGAAGTCAGGTTGATAATCCCGAGAGATAAAGCGTTTAAAAGAAAGGGTTTTGTTTTGATGTAATTTTCGACGATAGAAGAAACGGTTTTCATAATTTTTTCTTTTTTTTTGTAACGTAATTGGGTTGGTTTAGTTAATTTGATGTTATAAATCTTTGCAAAGATAAATAAAAAAACAATTTGTTACAATTATAACAATGAAAAATTATGTTAAAAATGATAAAAAGCATCAGTAAGATGTTCAATTGCAAATGATTCCCCGTTTTTATGGATCGCAACGATGTCAAAACGAATATTTAAATCTTCTTCAAAATCCATTTCCCTATAGTTTATGTAGGCATTTACTGCTTTTATTAAGAGTTGAATTTTTTTTGGCTTCACAAAATCCTGCGGAGAACCAAAATCCAGACTCGATCTTGTCTTTACTTCAACGATTGCCAGAGTATTGTCTTTTTGAGCAATAATATCTATTTCAGCTTTTTGGAAAACCCAGTTTCGGTCTAAAATTTCATACCCATTTTGCTTTAAATGTTCTGCCGCAAGTTCTTCTCCTCTTTTGCCAAGTTCGTTATGTTCTGCCATTTTTTTAAGTTTTCGGTTTTCAGTCTCAGTTTTCAGTTTTTTGCGCTGAGGTTGAATTATTTTATTTAAAATACTTTTGCAATCAAAGACGCGAAGCCGCAAAATATATTTAAACTTTGCGGCTTCGCGTCTTTGCGAAATTTTTTATGTGGTATTTTGAGTTTTCCTAAAAAAGGATTTATGTGATATTATTTCTGAAAAGTAACCGTACTTCCAGATGCGTTGACATCAATAGAAATAGTGCATCCCATGATTAAAGCTCTATTGTCCTGAATATGTCCCGCCGGGAAATTAAAGATTACAGGAATATTGTATTTTTTGGTTACATCATCAATAATTTCTAATGCATTTTTACCCCACGGCACTTCATTGTCTTTCATTTTGGTCATTCCGCCAATGATGATTCCTTTTAAGTTTTCAATACAGCCGTTGCGTCTTAAATTCATCATCATTCGATCAATATGATAAAGATATTCATCTAAATCTTCAATAAATAAAATCTTGTCTTTGCAGTCAATTGCAGATGGAGAGCCCAATAAACTATATAATATCGAAAGATTTCCTCCAACTAATTCGCCAGTTGCCTTGCCAAAACGATTCATACTGCTGGGTTCAATAGAGTAGGAAAGAGGTTCGCCAAACAAACTCGATTTCATTGAACTAATTGCTGCCGGAGTTGCACGCGGAATTGTTACGGGCATGACACCATGAATAGATTTATAACCCATTGTATTTAAATGATTGTGCAAAACTGTTACATCGCTAAACCCAATAATCCATTTTGGGTGCTGTTTGAATTTTGTAAAATCCAGTAAATCCAGCATTCTCACAGTTCCATAACCGCCCCGAACACACCAAATTGCTTTTATATTAGGATTGTCTAATTGTTTTTGAAAATCGGCTGCACGTTGTTCATCTGTTCCGGCCAGTTGGTGGTAATCTAATCCAATTGAGCTTCCAATAACAGCTTCTAATCCCCAGCTTTTCAGTAAATCTATGGTTGGTTTTAAATTGTCGTCAATATTTTTTCTGGCAGTTGCCAAGAGAGCTACAGTATCGCCTTTTTGTAAATAAGGAGGTGTTATCATGATTTGTTGAGATTGACAGTTGAATGATTGTAAAACAAAAATAAGAAATGCCAGTTTAGAGCTGGTAAAATATTTCTTGATTTTAAGGGAACTATTCATGTTTCTTTTTTGATTTAATAAAAAAATTAAAATTGATGCGGACAAAAATATTGAAATTTCCTACAAATTATTTATATTGAGCGCTTAAAATTTTAAAGTTATGCAAATTATTAAAATTCAATTTTGTTTACTGGCCTTTTTTATCATTTCTTTCTTAACTGCCCAATCAAAAAAATACAATATTCACACTTTGGCATTTTACAATTTCGAAAACCTTTTTGACACTAATGATGATCCCAGTACAAATGATGATGAATGGACGCCAGCAGGAACTCAGCATTGGACAAAGGAAAAGTACGAACAGAAATTAAAGAATCTTTCGAGAGTAATTTCTGAAATAGGTACACCTGAAAATTCGAATGCCCCAGCTTTACTAGGCTGCTCCGAAATTGAAAACAGAGGAGTTCTGGAAGATTTAATAAAACAGGAAAAAATTGCAAATTATGATTACGGAATCATTCATTTTGACTCTCCGGACCACCGTGGCATTGATGTAGCGCTTTTGTATCAAAAGAAATATTTCAGGCCGACATCTTACGTTAATATTCCATTATTAATTTATAAAAACAGTGCAGCTGGACAGGAAAATAATAATGAAGATTTAGGTGATGTTGAAATCAAAGTCAATACTAAAAACAGAGTGTTTACAAGAGATCAGCTTTTAGTAACAGGATTTTTAGATAATGAAGAAATACATATAATAGTAAATCACTGGCCGTCGAGATCTGGTGGAGAAAAAGCCAGCAGCCCTTATCGGGAAGCTGCAGGGCGATTAAATCGAAAAATTATCGATTCCCTGCAAAGGATAAACCCAATGGCGAAAGTCATTACAATGGGCGATTTAAACGACGGCCCCTTTAATAAAAGCTTAAAGATAGCTTTGGGAACAAAAGCAAAGAAAACAGAAGTTTCTGAATCTGAAGTCTATAATCCATTCGAAGAAATGGCAGAAAAAGGAATGGGAACTCTCGCTTTTAGGGATTCCTGGGATATTTTTGATCAAATTATTATGACTAAATCCTTTATAGATTCTGATTTTTCAAATTTTAAATTTTGGAAAGCAGGTATTTTCAATAAACCTTATCTTATCCAAGCTACCGGAAAATATAAAGGATATCCTTTACGGAATACTTTAACTGAAGCTGGCTTTAGCGATCATTTTCCGGTTTATATTTATTTAATACGCGAGAAATTGTAGAGACTCACTTGCAGTGCGTCTTATAGGTTTTGATAATAGGAATGTAGACACACTGCGGTGCTTCTTTACAAATTCATTACCTTAGCGTTAATAAATATTGAAAAAAATGGCTATAGCAAAACCATTCAATCTTACAAAATGGATTGAAGATAACCGACACTTACTAAAACCACCCGTTGGGAATAAAAATTTATATGTTGATTCTGGCGATTATATCGTAATGATTGTTGCCGGGCCAAACGCCCGAAAAGATTATCATTATAACGAAACCGAAGAACTTTTTTATCAATTAGAAGGAAGTATAAAAGTTGTAATTCAGGAAGAGGGCGAGCGCAAAGAAATGGAATTAAATGCCGGAGATATGTATTTACATCCTGCTAAAATTCCACATTCTCCTGTACGTTCTGAAGGTTCGATAGGGTTAGTTATTGAACGCAAACGTGCCGGAAAAGGTTATACTGACGGACTTTTATGGCATTGTGATAACTGCAATCACAAACTTTATGAAGTATATTTTGAGTTACATAATATTGAGAAAGATTTCCTTCCTCATTTTGAGCATTTTTATAATTCAGAAGAGTTAAGAACTTGCGATAAATGTGGAAACGTAATGGATACAGATCCAAGGTTTACAGCTAAAAAATAACTTATTGATCTTGGATATGATTATAAAGCCCGACAGGTTTTTAAAACCTGTCGGGCTTTATTTTGTGTTAAAGAAAATTTTTAATATCATTTTTGATGTATATTTGTATCATAAACGCTACAAAAAAGTCTCAAAAATGATACAGGAAATTATCGCATATAAGAATATAGTAAATAATATTGAGTCTTTAATGGACAAATCTCCATATAAAAAAAACTATATTATTGAAAAAGTAGGTATTTCAAGCCCAACGTTTTATCGAAAATTGAAAACTCAATCATTCACCCCAGATGAAGTATTGTCTATTGCCAAAATACTTTCTCCAGAAGAAAATTTTATGCTTGAGTTAAAAGCAGATATTGAACAGGGTAAACGTGACTATGAAAATGGAGATTACATTACTCATGAAGAAATGCTTGCAGAATTAAAAAGTAAAAAACTGATTTAAGATTGTAAATCAATAAAACTTATCGGTTTTTGGCGGCTATTTGAAAAAGCAATTAAGATTAAATCGGTTTCTTTTATTTCGTAATATAATTTAACTTGTTTAGAAATAACTATTTCACGACATGATAACTCGATATTATACTTTCCTAATTGTGGATTTTTTTCTAATAGAACAATGATGTGTAATACATCTTTTATAAATTTTTTAGATATTAATAAAGTCCAATATTGTTCAAGATAATTTTTAATATTATAAAACGTATAGGTAGCTTTTTTTGACCAAACAATCCTCATTAGTAATTTCAAATTATTTATCAAAAATATAAAAAATAACTTACAAAATTATAGATTAAACTTTTTCCCTTGTTCAGGATAAATAATTTTCAGTCCTAAGTCATTTTGGCTTTTCAATTGCTCTTTTATTTTAGCAATATTATTCGCTGGTGGTTTTAAATGCGTAATAATAATTTTAAAATTATTTAAAGAACCTTTTCCAGCTAAATTTTCTAAAACATGAAGTTCAGTAATGAAATGATTTGGCTTTAAGTGTCCAAATAAAAACTGATCTGGCTGCTCGTTCGGGAAAGAAACTTCAATAAAAATTCCTTTCAATTTTTTGCTTTGAATTAAAGGAGCAACTGCAGTCCATAAATTTTTTAATTTATCACTTTTTTCTACAGAATCCGGTCCTGTATCTCCTAAATACAAAACATAATTATCTTCATTTTTAATTAAAAAAGCCGTGCTTTCAAAAGGATTTACGTGACTTAAAGGAAATGCTTCAGCCGTCATAGTAGTATTTGAAATCGGGGTTTCTTCAGCTAAATTTAAAGTTTGAAAATGGTATTTTTTCAAAGGAAATCCAACACCTTTATCTCCAAAATTTACCCATGTCTGATCGTTGAAATAATGATTTTCCATCATTTCCATACATTTTTGAGTCGCATAAACTGTTTTAGAAGAATCGGCTGGAGAATTTATTATTAAGCCGGAAACATGATCTAAATGGGCGTGCGAAATCAAATATCCTTTAATATATTTTCTTAAAACTTCACTGGCAGAAACTTTAAAAGCTTTATTTTCAATTGCTTTTTCAATTCCGGCATTTAACGTTCCTGCATCTAAACAAATAAAATCTTTTGTGCCGGACGGCGCGACTAAATAAGCCGAAAGATTTTTTTCATCAATTCCGCCCTTTATTCCAAGAGGAATAACCTGAAAAGAAGGTTTTTCTTTTTGTGAAAATGCATTAAATGAAATTAAAACAAAACATAGCAAAAGCCGGCTAAAAATGGTCATATTTATGAATTTTTAAAATGCAAATTTCATCAAATTTACCGAATAAATCCTGTTTGCTTTTCGTTAATACTTATAAAATAACGCTAAATTTACTTGTCTTTAATAATTCAATTCGATTTGAAATTAATTCTAAAATAATATCTTTACATAAAAATATAACAATTTTAACTAAAAAAGTTACAATGACAACAATAGCATCACAATTTGGCATGAATGAAGCTTTGGAAAAACTAGGAATTAAACTGGTTAACGAAGGAACTTCAACAGGAGTAGAGAACTTTTCATCGGGAGAAATTTTAGATAGTTTTTCTCCTGTAGACGGAAAACTGATTGCATCAGTAAAAACTTCAACTCTTGAAGATTACGAAAAAGTTATGCGTACAGCAACAGAAGCATTCAAAACTTTTAGACTTATTCCTGCGCCGCAGCGTGGTGAAATTGTGCGTCAGTTTGGAGAAAAATTGCGTGAAAATAAAGAAGCACTTGGAAAATTGGTTTCTTATGAAATGGGAAAATCATTGCAGGAAGGATATGGCGAAGTTCAGGAAATGATTGATATCTGCGATTTTGCCGTTGGATTATCGCGCCAATTACACGGATTAACAATGCATTCTGAAAGACCTGGACACAGAATGTATGAACAATATCATTCATTAGGAGTTGTCGGCATTATTTCGGCTTTTAATTTTCCTGTTGCCGTTTGGTCATGGAATACGGCTTTAGCATGGATTTCCGGAGATGTCTGCGTCTGGAAACCTTCTGAAAAAACTCCTCTTTGCGGAATTGCCTGTCAAAATATTATTGCTCAGGTTATTAAAGAAAATAATCTTCCGGAAGGAATTTCTTGTTTAATAAATGGAGATTACCAAATTGGAGAATTATTGACAAAAGACACTCGAATTCCGTTAATTTCTGCGACGGGTTCTACCAGAATGGGAAAAATCGTAGCACAGACGGTGGCCGGAAGATTAGGCAAATCATTATTAGAGCTTGGAGGAAATAATGCCATTATTGTAACTCCTGATGCTGATATAAAAATGACAGTTATTGGAGCTGTTTTTGGAGCCGTGGGAACTGCAGGTCAGCGTTGTACTTCGACTCGACGATTAATTATTCACGAAAGTATCTATGATAAAGTAAAAGATGCTCTTGTAGCAGCTTACAAACAATTACGAATCGGAAATCCGCTGGATGAAAATAATCATGTGGGACCGCTTATTGACACGCATGCAGTCGAAATGTACGCTGTCGCTTTAAATAAAGTAGTGGCTGAAGGCGGAAAAATTCTTGTAGAAGGCGGAGTTCTTTCTGGCGAGGGTTACGAAAGCGGCTGTTATGTAAAACCTGCCATTGCTGAAGCTGAAAACACTTTTGATATTGTACAGCACGAAACGTTTGCTCCGGTTTTATATTTAATTAAATATTCAGGAGATGTTGATAATGCAATCGAACTTCAAAATGGTGTCGCTCAGGGATTATCTTCTGCAATTATGACAAATAACCTGCGTGAGGCTGAAAGATTTTTGTCTGTGACAGGCTCTGACTGTGGAATTGCCAATGTAAATATTGGAACTTCAGGAGCAGAAATTGGAGGTGCTTTTGGTGGAGAAAAAGAAACGGGAGGCGGACGCGAATCTGGTTCTGATGCTTGGAAAATTTACATGAGACGCCAGACTAATACAATTAATTATACTACAAACCTTCCTTTGGCACAAGGAATTAAATTTGATTTGTAATTAAATATCTTTTAAAATTACAAAAGGCTTCCCGAACCTGGGAAGCCTTTTTTGTTAGAATTATAAACGATTATTTTTTAATAATAGTTTGGTGGAATGAACCATCTCCAGTATGAATTTTTGCTAAATAAGTTCCCGATGCTAGTTGATTTATATCTATAGTTTCATTTCCTTTTTGAGCAGTTTTCACTAAAATTCCGGAAATATTATAGATCAAAATTTTCTCCACTTTCAAATTAGGATCAGACACATAAAGTACATTTGATGCCGGATTTGGATATAAAAATACTTTAGAATTTGTATCAGCAGCAATTTCTTGTTTAGCTGTTTTTAATGTTCCGGTATTGTAAACCGTACTCATATAAAATAAATTTGAAGTATCTTTTTTAGTAATTGTATGACTTCCTGCGGACAATGAAACTGTTATAATTCCGTTTGTGGCTGCTTTGTCTACATTGTCTACTTTTATAGTTGCAGCAGCTTCAACAAAAACAAGAGTTAATGTACTCGCTTGTGTTGTTGTAAAAGTAATACTTGTAGCAGATTCAATTTTTAAACATTGTGTCAAAGTCAATCCGTTATAAGTCACAGTTCCTTTTGTGGTAGATAAGTTTCCGCTAATGCTATAGAAAGAACTTGTTTTTCCAGAAGTTGTAAAATTGTGTATTTCGCTTGCAGACGGATTGCTTGTATTTACCGTAATTGTTCCAGATCCAGTTGCTGCAGTTCCTGTTCCGATAGTTGTAACTGAATAAGAAACCGTCGCAGTTGGAGTTCCCGAAATAGTTATTGTTTTAGCCGATGTATTTTTTACAAAAGTTAATCCAGAAGTTGGCAAACCAGTTACAGTGGCATCAGTTGCAGTTCCTCCCCAAGTAAATACAATTGAGTTAATGGCAGCTCCGCTGGTTACGGTTTGGCTGTTATTATTTGTTGATGTTAAGGTTTGAGTTCCTGCCGCATTTACGGTAATAGTTCCTGAGCCAGTTGCAGGAGATCCTGCAGTTCCTGATGTAGCAATTGAATAATTTACTGTTGCAGTTGGAGTTCCTGTAATTGTAATTGTTTTTGCAGCTGTATTTTTAACAAAAGTTAAACCAGATGCTGGCAAACCTGTAACGGCTGCATCTGCTGCGTCTCCTCCCCAGGTAAAAACAATAGTTCCAATGGCAGTTCCACTCGTAACGGTTTGATTATTATTTGAAGTTGAAGTTAAAGTCTGGTTTCCGGCTGGTGGATTTGTACCGCCCTGAACATATACCAATGTAGTCTGATAGTTAGTCAATGCCGATTTCAATCCAGTGTTTACTGCATCGGCAGTGTCGTCAACTCCATTGTTGAATGTCCATTGAAAGTCCCCGCCAGAAACACGTCCTGCGTATTGCATTACATTTGTTCTTGCTGTTTCAGGGCTGTCCGGCGTGTATGAATACATTATACTTGAATTGGTATCAAAATTATTATATGTTTTTGCGCCTTTTTTTGATGTGATGCTGCTGCTTATGGTTTCATTTCTGGTAGACGCCACATAAGCATCAAATTCAACTGGATTTGTTGAAGCATTGTAAGAGACAAAACGAGTCTGACCGCTCATTGTATTATTGAAAGCTTTAATAGTTCCTCCGTCTTCACTAGAGAAAGTTCCTGTAGCTCCGTTATATACATCCGTTCCCTGCATAGAGGTAAGCATTGGATATTTACAGTTTCTAAAATAATTTGCTTCTACAAACACAGATGATCCAAGTGTCGATCCTGCTCCGTATTTTGAATTTCCATCATAATAATTATTGTAAACATGAGCAGAATAATAACGTACACGCGGATGACGTGAATCGGAATGGTCATACCAGTTATGATGGTACGTGATGTATAAACCTTGTGTTGTTCCTTCGCTTAAACCTAACAGATTACATTTTCCTGAATCCCAAAAGTGATTGTATGAAAAAGTAATATAAGTTGATTTTTTGCAATCCAGAGCTCCGTCACCTTTTATCTGGTCAGCGTCGCTTCCTGCATTTCCATAGAAAAAGTCGCAGTTGTGCACCCATACATAGTCGTTATCTTGCTGTAAACCAATATTATCGCCTTCGCCGCTGTCGCAGTTCATTGTTCCGATATTTCGTATTTCGATGTTTGAGGCATTTTTAATTCTGATTCCCCATCCATCTGCTACAGCATCATTTCCTATTCCTTCCAGCGTAAGATAAACCGAAGCATTTTTAGCATTTTCAATAACAATATCGCCACTCATCATATAAGATAAATCAGTAACCTGACCCACTACACGAATAATATAAGGTCTTGAATCTTTACCTTTTTTGTAACCGTCAAGAATCGTCTGTAAACCCACACAAGGATTTGTAGTTGCTCCCGTTACATCAAGAGAAACCGTGTTTTTAGTTTGTTCTGTTACGTAGATAATAACAGCATTGCTTTTCGGAGTTCCGTCAGCATTATAAGCACCCGGAACGCGAGAATTAGAAAACGCAAATCCGGATCGGTCATGTGCCTTAACCGTTAGTAAGCCGGTTGCAGTTCCTGTTCCTTCTGCACCGGAGATTACAGGTTTAATTTTTACAGAATAAGATCCGGCTTTTAAACCCGGAATATCTGCACGAAAATAACTCCCATAGCTTCTAATAAGTTGGTTGTCAATTTTTCTGTCGACAATCCCTTCTCCTGTAAAATATACATTATACGTTTGTGCATTGCTTACGGGCTGCCATTTTACAAATACAGATTCAAGCCATCCCCCTGCTTCAGTAATTTGCTGTGACCATGTTTGTACAGCAATAAAAAACATTGCAAGAAAAAGTAAGTTTTTTTTCATAATTGTTTAAGTTAGACATTAATAAATAAGTTTTGTGGTTTTTTGTGAGTATCGATTAAAACAAGTATTAAATTATTGTAATCGATTACACGAAATTATATAAAATTTCGATATTCTTATTTATTTTGTATTAAAAAAACATATTTTGAAAAAATATTTATATTATATTAGTTAAAATGTAATTTATTGCATTAATTGTAATTTATTACATGTTAAAATATTTTTGGTGAATGCCTAATTTTATTGATGTTATAAAGAGGTAAAAGATAGAGTGTTTATAAAATTCTAGTTTTTATAACTTTTAAATATATTTTTGTGAAAAATTAATTTTTGTAAGAAAAAGATTGTTTTGTGCTGATTTATGATTTGAACATGGAAACTAATTATTAGAATATGGGTATAAAAAAAGCCTTTTTGAATTTCAAAAAGGCTTTTAATATTTTGGTAAAGAAAATTTTAATTCTTACTTGACAATTTAGATAATAATCTTAAAAATTCGATATACAACCAAACTAATGTAATCATTAATCCCATTGCACCATACCATTCCATGAATTTCGGCATTCTTTCCTGAACACCTTTTTCAATAAGGTCGAAATCTAAAAATAAATTCAGAGCCGCAATTATAATTACAAAAACGCTAATTCCGATACTCATCATAGAGTTTCCGTAATGAACCGGAGTAAAATTAAAAATTAAAGAAGCAATCCATGAAATTAGATAATATGTAGCAATAGCAAGAGTAGCAGCAATTACAACTGATTTGAATTGTTCAGTAACTTTTACAATTTTAAATTTATATAAACCTAAACAAACTAAGAAGGTAACCAATGTAGCTCCAACCGCGTTTATTACGATTCCAGGATACATGGCTTCAAAAATAGCTGAGATTCCTCCAATGAATAATCCTTCAAATAAGGCATAACCCGGAGCAAGATACGGTGATAATTGTGGTTTAAATGCAGAAATTAAAACAAGAACAAATCCAACAATTGCACCTCCAATAGCTGGCAGCATAATGTTGATTCCGTTAAAAGCCATCCACCATGTTACCATAGCAGCGCCGCATAAAATTAAAAATAGAATAGCTGTTTTATTAATTGTACCAGACAAAGTCATTTCCTGATTGTAATCAATAATCTTTGCTTCGTGTACTTCTTCAGCTCTTGAAACAGCATTTGATGAAAAACGCTTGTTACTTAAAAAAGGATTTTTTGAATTAAAGGCCATAGTTTTATGCTTTTAGTGAACCCAAATATATGGAGTTTTTTTGAAGTCTATAGGGTTAAACTTAAATTTTTAACATGAATTTTTCTTTTGAAACCTTATATAATATAACAAATCCATCAAAAGAAACTCTTGATGGATTTTTTATATTTTTAATTTTAAAATTCTATTTTAAAAGATCTAAAACTAATGAAGGGAATAAACCTAAAGCAATATTTAAACCAATTGAAACTACTGCAACGGCATAAATAAGAAATGGTTTTCCTGTCCTTTCTTCATTTGGTTCCTTAGAATACATTGCCAATATTAGTTTGAAATAGTAGCCAACGCTTATTATAGAGTTAATTACAGCAACAATTACGATCGCTATATAACCTGCATGAAGCACCTGATCAAACAGGAATAATTTTGCAAAGAATCCTGAGAAAATTGGAATACCGGCCATAGATAATAATGAACCAGTCAATATTGCGGCCAATAAAGGATTTGTTTTTCCTAATCCGTGAAAGTTTGTAATATCTTCATTATCCTGATTTTTACAAACATATAAAATCACACTGAATGCAGCAATCCCTGCTAAAGCATACGCTGCAGTATAGTATAATAAAACTCCTGCAGAAGTTGCGATGCTTAAAAATGTCATTAACATGAAACCTGCATGAGAAATTCCTGAGAATGCCAGCATACGTTTTACATTTACCTGACGTAAAGCCATTATATTTCCAACCGTCATAGAGGCAATTGAAATTACAATTATAATGTTTTCAAAAGTTCCTAAAAGATCCTGATTTTCCAAAGAAGGAATTAAATTTAATCCTGAAACCAATTTGAACAATGTCGCAATTGCTACAACTTTTGCCAAAGTACTCATTAAAGCTGTTGTTAAAGCAGGCGATCCTTCGTAAACGTCTGGTGCCCAAAAATGAAACGGTACAGCAGCTACTTTAAAGAACATTCCAATAGTCATTAAAATCATTCCGATTGGAAACCAGATTGGCAATTCAGCAGATAACGAACTTTCGTGAATTTCTGCAATATCAAAAGTTCCCATAGCTCCGTAAATCAAACAAATACCAAATAAAATAATTCCTGATGCAAAAGATCCCATTAAGAAATACTTCATACCCGCTTCGTTACTTTTAATATTTAAACGATCACTTGCTGCAAGAACATATAATGCGATGGACAAAATTTCAATTCCAAGGAAAAACATTGCTAAGTTTCCAAAAGAAACCATAGCAACAGCTCCAGCCAGTAAAAACACTTTTATGGCAATATAATCAGAAATTTTTGTCTGATGGTTTTCGTAAAAATTATGACTTAATGCTACAAGGAAAATAGTCAGAACGATAAATAATGATGAGAAAGAAGTAGAGAACTTACTTACTGTAATCATATTATTGTAATAACTTGCCGTTGTTCCAAATTCATAATAGTTAAGCGCTAAGACACCCAGTAAACCCAAAATGGTAAACGGAACAATGCCCTTTCTAAAATTTAGAATTTCAAACAATAGGCAGAAAATACCCAATCCTGTTATAGCTATTAATGTATTCATTTTTGTTTTTTTGATTTAGGAAATCTAAAACGCCCTAATTTATTTTATTTAAAATATTAATTTTTATTGATAACGTTTAAAATCGTTTCTAAACTTGGAGTGATTAAATCTGTAATTGGTTTTGGATAAAATCCAAAGAATATTAAAACAGCAATTATCGCTACCATAGAAATTCCTTCGTTAACAGAAACATCTGCAAAAACTTTTGAATTTGTTTGACCAAGCATTACATTCTGGAACATTTTAAGCATATAGTAAGCTCCTAAAATAATCGTTGTTCCGCCTAAAACTGCAAACCAAATGTTTATTTGAGAAAGACTATATAATACAGTAAACTCTCCAACAAAGTTAAAAGTCGTAGGTAAAGCGACTGAGGCTAAAACCAAAATTAAAAACATAGAAGCGAATTTTGGCGATTGTGTACGGATTCCGCCTAATTCAGCAATTTCTCTGGTTTCAAATCTTCTATAAATAATTTCTGCAGCGTAGAATAATCCCACGACCACAAAACCGTGGGCAATCATTTGTAAAACTGCTCCGCGTAAACCATCAAGAGTTAAAGTGTAAGATCCGGCAGCAATTAATCCAACGTGAGCAAGAGATGAATACGCTAATAATTTCTTTAAATCTTTTTGTCTTAAAGCTACAATTGATCCGTAGATAACACCTGCAATTCCTAAAGCAATAAAAATATCCATATATTCTTTTGCAGCAAGAGGTGCAATTGGCAATTGCCATCTGATAACGCTGTAAAGTCCCATTTTTAACATGATACCAGATAAAAGCATTGTTCCAACAGTTGGTGCTTTTTGGTATACGTTTGCCTGCCATGTATGAAAAGGAATAATTGGAATTTTAATTGCATAAGCAAGAAAGAAGGCAAGGAAAATCCAAAGTTGTTCACAAGCTGATAATTGTACCTTATATAAATCTTCTATTAAGAAAGAACCTGTTTTTTGGTATAAATAGATAAAAGCTGTCAGCATAAATAATGAACCGGCAAGTGTGTAAATAAAGAATTTAACCACAGCTTTTCTGCGCTCTTCTGCATCTCCGTTACCCCAGATAAGAGCAATAAAATAAATAGGAACAAGTGCTAATTCCCAGAAAATATAATATAAAAGACCATCTGCAGCGAGGAAAGTTCCTGTCATTGCAAATGCCATAAACAAAATTAAAGCATAAAAAGCTTTTGCATTTTTATATTCATTCCCAAAAGAAGAGAATATAATAATTGGAGTCAGCGCTGTTGTCAATAAAAGCATTGCAAGAGCTAATCCGTCTGCATTTAGCGCAAATGAAATTTTAGGCTGTGTAATCCACGCATTGATAAGGCTGATATTTTCTCCAGCATTAAAATGGTTTAACAATACAACCGAACAGCCTAGAGCTGCCAAACTAAAGAACAAAGCTACTTTTGAAGCGAGTTTGTCACCGGCAAAATAGGTGATAAATGCACCAACTAAAAGAATAATTAATATAAGAGAAACGTTCATAGTTATAAAATTATTGAGCTAAAAATATATAAGAAACAATGGCACAAAGACCTAAAACAAAAGCAAAAAGATATAATCCGATACTTCCTGTTTGTAGTTTTTTACCCTGAAACGCTAATTCGTTAGCTGCTTTTCCTAATCCAAAAACAACTGCAGACAATCCGGTTTCAATATAGTCTCTAAAGAATCTTGATAATGTATTTACAGAACGAACAAAAATCGCATCGTAAATTTCATCTACATAATATTTGTTATAAAGAACTTTTGTTACACCAGTAATGTTTTCATCAGATTCAGGAACATTATCTTGTTTGAAATATTTGATATAAGCAATTAAAATTCCTAATAAACCACCTAAAACTGCAACACCCATCAAAGAGTATTCTGTTGGGCCTAAATGATGTTCTTCGCCAGCTGCTTTAGTGAAAAGCGGAGCTAAATATTCATTTAGCCAGCTGTTTCCAGGTAAACTGATCAATCCGCCGAAAGTTGCTAAAAGAGCTAAAATCATTAAAGGAAAAGTAATTAAACCATCGCTTTCATGTAGATGATGTTTTTGCTGTTCTGTTCCTCTAAATTCTTTAAAGAAAGTTAAGAACATTAATCTAAACATATAGAAAGCTGTCATGATGGAAGCAATAGAACCAACAATGTATAATGGAATACTATGGTGGAATGCTGTCAGTAAAATTTCGTCTTTTGAAAAGAAACCAGAGAAAAACGGAACACCTGAAATAGCCAATGAAGAAACCAGCATTGTCCAGAAAGTAACAGGCATTGCTTTACGCAATCCGCCCATTTTGCGCATATCCTGTTCACCGTGTAAACCGTGTATAACTGAACCGGAACCTAAGAATAAACAAGCTTTAAAGAAAGCATGCGTAATTACATGAAAAACAGCAACTTCATAAGCCCCAAATCCTAATGCTAAAAACATTAATCCTAATTGAGAAACTGTAGAATATGCCAATACTTTTTTAATATCAGTTTGAACTAAACCAATGGTAGCCGCTACTAATGACGTTACAGCACCAATAATTGCAATTACAGTTTGTACATCTGATGCAAGATCAAAAACAAAGTTTAATCTTGTCACCATAAAAATACCAGCAGTAACCATTGTTGCTGCGTGAATTAATGCAGAAACAGGAGTAGGACCTGCCATCGCATCTGGAAGCCAAGTGTATAACGGAATTTGAGCAGATTTACCACAAGCTCCAATAAACAAACACAAAGCCGCTAAAGACAGTAACGGTAAATTTAAGTTAGATGCCCCGGTAATTGCAGTTTTTAAAGCTCCATAATCTAAAGTAGAAAACATTGAACCAATAATGAACATACCAATTAAAAGACCTAAATCTCCAATTCTGTTCATAATGAAAGCTTTTTTTGCTGCGTCATTGTAATCCTGATTTTTATGCCAAAATCCAATTAAAAGGTAAGAACATAGTCCAACACCTTCCCAGCCAATAAATAATACTAATAAGTTGCTTCCAATTACAAGTGTAATCATAAAGAATACGAACAGATTTAAATATGCGAAGAACTTGTGCATATTCTCATCATCATGCATGTAACTGATAGAGTATAAATGAATCAAAGATCCAATTCCGGTTACGAAAAGCAGCCAAAGAACTGATAATTGATCTAATAAAAATCCAAGATTGATTTTTAGATTACTAATTTGAATCCAGTCAAATAAAGTAACTTCAATTCCTTTTCCCGTTGAAGTTATTTGATTAAAAAGAACAAGTGTAATTATAAAAGAAACAGCCACGGCAGCAGTTCCGATGATTCCCGAAACTGTTTTCCCTAAGCTTTTTCCAAAGAAAACATTGATTAAAAATCCTAAAAAAGGAGCTAAAACTAAAACTAAAGCTAAATTGGTATCCATTTCTATTTTATCCTTTTAAGTTTTTTAAATTATCGATACTAATTGAGCCGATGTTTCTAAAAATAGCAACTAAAATCGCCAGTCCTACTGCAACTTCAGCAGCTGCAACAGCCATCGAAAAGAATACAAAAACTTGTCCCTGAGCATCCTGATGGTATGTTGAAAAAGCCACAAATAAAAGGTTTACTGCATTAAGCATAATTTCGATAGACATGAAAACGATAATTGAATTTCGTCTGTACAATACACCAAAAACACCAATACAAAAAAGTACAACACTTAAAAAGATGTAATTTTCAATACCTATTTGATTTAATATATTACCCATTATTTATTTAATTTTTCTTTTTTAGACAATAATACAGTTCCAATCATCGCAACCAAAAGTAAAATCGAAGCAAATTCAAAAGGCACCATATATTCGTTCAACAATATTTTACCCAATACTTTAATAGATTGGAAATCTTCTCCGGTCGAATCGTAATCTCCTACAATTGGTTTTGAATTGATGAAAATTGCAATTAAAACAATAACAATCAAACAAAAAGAAACAATAGCTCCTAAACGAGTAATTCGGGGTCTGTGAACATCTTTTTGTTCGTTTAAGTTCATAAGCATGATCGTAAACAGGAACAAAATCATAATCGCTCCAGAGTACACTATTATATGGACAACAGCTAAAAATTGAGAATTCAATAATAAATAATGACCGGCAATTGAGAAGAAACAAATCACTAAATAAATAGCAGAGTGAATTGGATTTCGGCTAAAAATTGTCATGAAAGCCGTAATTACCGTAATAAACGCTAAGATACAAAATATTACTCCTACAGGAGTTGCGTTTGCAAGATCTGGAATGTGTATCATTAGTTAGCGTTATTAAGTTGAGTATTTTTAATTGCCATTTCTAAAGGCATTACTAATTTGTCTTTTCCAAAAATGAAATCTTCTCTGTCATAACTAGCAGGAACTAATACCTTAGATGTTGTTAAGTAGATAGCATCTTTTGGACAGGCTTCTTCACATAAACCACAGAAAATACAACGAAGCATATTAATCTCATAGATTTCAGCATATTTTTCTTCTCTGTACAAATGTTTTTCATCTGGTCTGCGTTCTCCGGCTTTCATTGTAATAGCTTCCGCAGGACAAGATAAAGCACACAATCCGCAGGCAGTACAATTCTCACGGCCCTGCTCATCACGCTTCAGCATATGCTGGCCACGATAAACCGGACTCATCGTACGAACCTGTTCAGGATAATGAATCGTAACTTTTTTTCTAAAAAGGTGTTTAAGCGTAATAAACAAACCTTTTATAATCGCCACAAGATACAATCGTTCAATAAAAGTCATGTCCTTATTTGACACCACCTTTTTTCTACCCGATAATGATATAGTTTCTATTGACATTTTTACTATTATAATTTATGATTCAAATTTGATCAGTCAAATTCAAATCTATTTTGTTTTTATTTGAAGCCAATTACGGTTCTTAGAATCCTAAAGCTGCTGCAATATCGTGTCTTAATATAACGGCACCAGTAATCATGATGTTAATAATCGAAAGCGGAATTAAAATTCTCCATCCTAAGTTCATTAACTGGTCATATCTAAATCTTGGAATTGTCCAGCGTACCCACATGTAAAAGAAAATGAAGAAACATATTTTTACAAACAATACTGCTATTCCTAATATGTTAGCGGTATTTACACCAACATTTTCTACCATCCACTGCATTCCCGGATAGTTATAACCTCCAAAGAATAATACCGAAATAATAGTTGCAGAAGTAAACATACTTGCGTATTCAGCAAATAAATAGAATCCCATTTTCATTGATGAATACTCTGTGTGATAACCTCCAATTAATTCACTCTCACATTCTGCTAAGTCAAATGGAGTTCTGTTAGTTTCTGCAAATGAGCAAATTAAGAAAATTAAAAAAGAAAGAGGCTGGTATAATATATTCCAGTGCCATTCAGACTGCTGTAATGATATTTCTTTTAAGCTCATTGTTCCGGTCATCATCAATAATGCAATCATCGATAATCCCATTGCAACTTCATAAGAAACCATTTGAGAAGCAGCACGAACTGCGCCCATTAATGAGAATTTATTGTTTGAAGCCCATCCTCCAATCATGATGCCATAAACTCCAACAGAAAGAACTCCGAAAATGTATAATAAAGCAATATTAATATCAGTTGCCTGAAGGATTACTTCTCTTCCAAAAATATGAAGTCTGTCTCCCCACGGAATTACAGCACTGGTCATTAAGGCCGTACTCATTGAGATTGCAGGGCCTACAACGAATAAAAATCTATTTGGTGTATTTGGAAAAAACTCTTCTTTTGAGAATAATTTCATACCATCAGCTAATGGCTGTAATAATCCTCCCCATCCTGCACGGTTTGGCCCCACACGATCCTGAAGAAAAGCAGCAACTTTACGTTCTGCCCAGGTAGAATACATTGCCATAATCATTGTTACCGCAAAAACGATAACAATAACAACACTTT
Organism: Flavobacterium sp. Root901; assembly: GCF_001429765.1. Taxonomy (GTDB): domain Bacteria; phylum Bacteroidota; class Bacteroidia; order Flavobacteriales; family Flavobacteriaceae; genus Flavobacterium. The sequence goes on along the minus strand of NZ_LMJB01000005.1, from coordinate 489,636 downwards.
TTTCTATAATAAATGCACTTTCCATTTCTTATTTTTTATCGTTTGTAGTTAATGGAATTGCGGCCATACTAATTTTTTTACGGTCAACATCGCGCCCTAAAAGAATGTTCTTTTCAGTATCGATTTCAACTTTTTCTAGTTTTTGAGTGTAGTTATTTTGGTTGATAACAGAATCTTTTTCAAATTCTCTAGGACCTTCAATAACCCAGTCACTTACATTTTTATGATCGAAACGACAGCTGTTGCAAATGAATTCCTCAACTTCATGATACTCGTCTTTACGACCCGTTACACGTTGAATTTCTCCACCAAACATCCAAACTGTAGTTTTACCGCAGCAACCCGGAGTAGTACATTCTCTGTGTGCGTTATAAGGTTTATTAAACCAAACTCTTGATTTAAAACGGAAAGTTTTGTCTGTTAAAGCTCCAACCGGACAAACGTCAATCATGTTTCCGGAAAACTCATTGTCAATTGCTTTAGAGATTCCTGTAGAAATATTAGCGTGGTCACCACGGTCTAATACTCCGTGAACTCTGTTGTCTGTTAATTGATCTGCAACTTGTACACATCTTTGGCAAAGGATACAACGGTTCATATGCAGTTGAATATTCGGACCAATATCTTCTGGTTCAAATGTTCTTTTTTCTTCGATAAAACGAGATTTCGGATTTCCGTGCTCGAAACTTAAATTTTGTAAATCACATTCCCCGGCCTGATCGCAAATAGGACAGTCTAATGGGTGGTTGATTAGTAAAAATTCCGTTACAGACTTACGCGCTTCCGTTACTCTTGCAGACGATTTGCTGTTTACTTCCATTCCGTCCATACATCCTGTTACGCAAGATGCCATTAATTTTGGCATTGGTCTTGGGTCAGCCTCGCTTCCTTTGGAAACTTCAACTAAACAACAACGACATTTACCGCCGCTGCCTTTTAATTTTGAGTAATAGCACATGGCTGGCGGTACTAAATCCCCTCCAATCATACGTGCAGCCTGCAGGATTGTTGTTCCTGGTTCTACGTCTATACTTTGACCGTCTATGGTTACTTTCATCTCTTTATTTTGTTTTTTTAGTTTCAAGTTTAAAGTTTCAGGTTGAAATTGAAACTAAAAAAACATGAAACTTGAAACTATATTTTAAACTGTTTGTTTGCCTACTAAGTGTTTAACTTGTGAAAAAGGTTCAGCAACAAAGTGATCTCTGTTTTTGATTTTTTCAGGGAAACGAACGTGATATTCAAATTCATCTCTAAAGTGGCGAATAGCGGCTGCTACCGGCCAAGACGCTGCGTCACCTAAAGGACAAATTGTGTTTCCTTCGATTTTACTTTGAATACTCCACAATAATTCGATATCTTCTTCACGACCCTGACCGTTTTCAATTCTCCATAAGATTTTTTCCAGCCATCCGGTTCCTTCACGGCAAGGAGTACATTGTCCGCAAGATTCGTGGTGGTAAAAACGGGCAAAATTCCAAGTGTTTCTAACAACACATGCTGTATCATTATATACGATAAATCCTCCTGAACCTAACATAGATCCTGTAGCAAAACCACCATCACTTAAAGATTCATAAGTCATTAAACGGTCTTCTCCGTTTGCTGTTTTAAAAATTAATTCAGCTGGTAAAATTGGCACAGAAGAACCTCCTGGTACAAATGCTTTCAAAGGTCGGCTTGAAGACATTCCTCCTAAATATTCATCAGAATTCATGAATTCGTCAACACTTAAACCTAATTCAATTTCGTAAACTCCCGGATTTTTAATGTGGCCAGAAGCAGAAATTAATTTAGTTCCTGTAGAACGACCAATACCAATTTTAGCATAATCATCTCCGGAATTGTTTACAATCCAAGGCACCGTTGCAATAGTTTCAACATTGTTTACTACAGTTGGGTTTGCCCAAAGTCCTGATACAGCAGGGAATGGCGGTTTAATACGAGGATTTCCTCTTTTTCCCTCAAGAGACTCAATAAGTGCAGTTTCTTCTCCACAGATATAAGCTCCGGCTCCGCAGTGAACATGGAGTTCAAGGTCGTAACCTGAACCTAATATATTTTTTCCTAACCAGCCTGCGGCCTTAGCTTCGGCGATTGCTCTTTCTAAAATTTTGAATACCCACATATATTCTCCACGAATGTAGATATACGAAAGGTTAGCTCCCAAAGCATAACTTGATGTAATCATTCCCTCAATCAATAAGTGAGGAATATATTCCATCAAAAAGCGGTCTTTGAAAGTTCCAGGTTCAGACTCATCGGCATTACACACTAAGTGTCTTGGTCTTCCGGATTTTTTGTCAATAAAACTCCATTTCATTCCGGCAGGGAAACCAGCACCACCACGTCCTCTAAGACCTGATTTTTTTACTTCCTCAGTTACTTCGTCTGGTGTAAGTGTTTTTAGCGCTTTTTCTACAGAAGCATAACCACCATTTTGGCGATATACTTCATAAGTTTTAATACCAGGAATATTGATTTTATCTAATAATATTTTTTGTGACATCTTATTTATCGTGTAATATTATTTTATCCTCTCTGCAATCAGCTATTATCTGATCGATTTTTTCTTCTGTCAGTTTCTCTTTGTAAAAATCTCCCAACTGCATCATTGGAGCGTATCCGCAGGCACCTAAACATTCTACACCAGCAATGGTAAACATTCCGTCAGGAGTTGTCTCCCCCATTTTGATTCCTAGTTTTTCAGAAGTGTAATCCATTAAATCCTCAGCACCACGTAAGCAGCAGCAAGAAGTCTGGCAAAACTCAAACATATATTTTCCAATTGGCTTTTGGTTAAACATGGTGTAAAAAGTCACCACTTCATAAACCTCAATTGGTTTTATCTGAAGAATTTCGGCAACCTTGTCCTGCAATTCAATGCTAAGCCAGTTGTTATGCGCATCCTGCACTTCGTGCAAAACAGGCAGTAAAGCCGATTTTTGTTTGCCTTCCGGATAATGACTAATTAATTCATTGATACGAGCGATCAATGCCTCAGTCATGTTTATTTCTTGTTTGTAATGTTTACGTTCCATTTTTAATTTTAGATTTTAGATTTTAGATTTTAGATTTTTTCAAATCTTTATCTACAATCCGTATTCTGCAATCTGTGTTTAAGTTTTAGATTCTTCAATCTTTATATAAGGTTAGATTTATAAATCTAAATTCTAAAATTTGCAAAGCAATCTAAAATCTAAAATCTTAAATCTAAAATTCTTTACGCGTCTAATTCTCCTGCAATTACATTTAAACTTGAAAGAATAACAATTGCATCTGATAATAAAGCTCCTTTAATCATTTCAGGATAAGCCTGGTAATAAATAAAACAAGGTCTTCTGAAATGTAATCTATATGGAGTTCTGCTTCCGTCAGTTACTAAATAAAAACCTAGTTCTCCATTTCCTCCCTCAACCGGGTGGTAAATTTCGGCAACCGGAACAGGAACTTCTCCCATTACGATCTTAAAGTGATAAATCAAAGATTCCATTGAATTATATACATCTTCTTTTGGAGGAAGGTAGTAATCAGGAACTTCAGCATGGTATTCGTTTCCAGCTGGCATTTTATCCAAAGCTTGACGAATAATGCTTAAACTTTCCCAAACTTCAGCATTACGAACACAGAAACGATCGTATGTATCTCCTGATTTTCCAACAGGGACAATAAAATCAAAATCTTCATAAGATGAGTAAGGCTGCGCTACGCGAACGTCATAATCAACACCTGCAGCACGAAGGTTTGGACCTGTAAATCCGTAAGCCATTGCTTTCTCTGCTGAGATTGCACCTACGTTTACAGTTCTGTCAAGGAAAATTCTGTTTCTTTCGAATAAGTTTTCGAATTCTTTCCAGGCAACTGGAAATTCTTCAAGGAAAGTATCTAGTTTTTTAAAAGCTTCCGGAGACCAGTCTCTTTCAAAACCGCCAATTCTTCCCATATTGGTTGTTAAACGAGCACCACAAATTTCTTCGTAGATTTCGTAAATCTTTTCTCTAAATTGAAAAACATATAAGAATCCGGTATATGCACCAGTATCAACACCAAGAATAGAATTACAGATTAAGTGATCTGTAATACGCGCAAGCTCCATTACAATAACTCTTAAGTACTGTGCTCTTTTTGGAACTTCAATGCCTAACAGTTTTTCCAGAGTCATCCACCATCCCATATTGTTAATAGGAGAGGAGCAATAGTTCATACGGTCAGTAAGAGGTGTAATTTGATAAAAAGGACGATTTTCGGCAATTTTTTCAAAAGCTCTGTGAATGTAACCAATAGTTGGTTCAGCTTCTAAAATTCTTTCACCATCCATCAATAAGATATTTTGGAAAATACCGTGGGTTGCCGGGTGAGTAGGACCTAAATTTAGTACAGAAAGTTCGCTTCCGTCTTCGTTTAGTTTCTCCTTAATTATTTTAGCATAACGATGCTCTGGTGGTAATAATAGTTCTGACATTTTATAATGTTGAATTATTTAGCTATTTGATACTGTTCTTCCGAAGAATCTGTCGTCTTTATCAGTTCTTCCACTGTCTTCCATTGGAAATTCTTTTCTCATTGGGAAAGACATCATTTCATCCATATTCAAAATACGTTTCAATTGCGGGTGACCAATAAAATTGATTCCAAAGAAATCGTATGTTTCTCTTTCCATCCAGTTTGCACTTAAGAAGATATTTGAAATAGATTTAATTTCAGGTTTTTCGCCATTCAGATAAACTTTAATTCGAAGACGTTTATTTTCATACCAGTTATGTAAATGATATACAATTGCAAACTGACGCTCAGAATCATTATCGGGATAATGAATTCCGCATAAATCTGTTAAAAAGTTAAAACGCAGTTCAGTATCGTTTTTTAAGAATAGAATTAATGCCGTAATTTTATCAGCAGATGCTTCTAAAGTAAAAATATCTCTTTCTTGCTGAAAGTTAAAAACATCGTTATTAAATGTTTCTGTAAGTTTATCTTGAATCAGGGTATTTTCTAAAGCCATCTTATGAGATATTATATGAAGCTAATAATTCCTGGTATTCTGGTGAGCTTCTGCGTCTGACAGATTCACTTTTTACCAATTCTTGTAATCTCATTACTCCATCAACAATTTGTTCTGGTCTTGGAGGACATCCGGGAACATAAACATCTACCGGAATTACCTTATCAATTCCCTGCAGAACTGAGTAAGTGTCGAAAACACCTCCTGAAGAAGCACATGCACCAACAGCAATTACCCAGCGTGGCTCAGACATTTGTTCGTAAACCTGTCTTAAAATTGGAGCCATTTTTTTAGAAATAGTTCCCATTACTAATAACATGTCAGCCTGACGGGGAGAAAAACTCACACGCTCAGATCCAAATCGTGCTAAATCATAATGTGATGCCATTGTTGCCATAAACTCAATTCCGCAGCAAGATGTTGCGAAAGGTAAAGGCCAAAGAGAATTCGCGCGTGCCAAACCAACAACATCATTTAGTTTTGTAGCGAAGAAACCTTCTCCTACAACTCCTTCCGGTGGCGCAACCATATTTACATTTGAATCGCTCATTTTATTTTAGATTTCTGATTTTAGATTTTAGATTTGGGTAAATCCTGAAAATAGAAAATCAATTTTTTAAATCAGTTTAATTTTAATTTCAAACTTTACATCGGAGTTTTTAGATAAATCTAAAATCAACAATCTAAACTTTAAAATATTTATTCCCACTCTAAAGCTTTCTTTTTGATGATGTAGAAAAATCCAACTAAAAGTAATGCCATGAAAACAACCATTTTCAGCATTCCTTCTACGCCAAGATCTTTAAAGTTTACTGCCCACGGGTAAAGGAAAATTACCTCTACGTCAAACAATACAAACAAGATAGCAACAAGGAAATATTTTACAGAAAAAGGAATGCGGGCATTACCGACAGATTCGATACCGCACTCGAAGTTTTTATCTTTAACTTCAGAGGTTCTTTTTGGGCCTAATTTTCCAGAAATAATGATTGTTCCTACCACAAAACCTACGGCTAGAATGAACTGCATTAAGATAGGAATGTAACTGTATTGATCAGATTGCATAAGCTTAGCTTTTTTACTTAAGAATAAGCCACAAAGATAACTTTCAACTACGTAAATCACAAACTAAAGGAGGACATAAGTACCTTCGAAAACCATGTTTACCTGTAATTTTTATTGATTATAAATAACGGTTGGTTTTTTTAATATTTTTTTAAGAAATAGACTAAAAAAAAACGTTTCGAAATTAATCGAAACGTTTTTAAAACCATTCAGAGGCAAAAAAAATAAATTGCTATATTTTTCTTAGATTACTGCTACTTTAGCAGCAACTTTCCCTTTTCTTCCTTCTTCTTCTTCGTAGCTTACACGGTCACCTTCGCGTAATTCTTCCGCGTTAATTCCTGAAGCGTGAACGAAGATGTCCTTTCCTGTTTCTTCGTCTGTAATGAATCCATAACCTTTAGATTCATTGAAAAATTTTACTGTACCTGTACGCATTGTAATTGTAATAATAATTTATAATAAAACAAATGTAATATTTAAATCCATATAAAAGACATATACCTGTTAAAATTTTGTAAAAATTATTGATTTACAGTGTTTTTACGTAGTTTATTGCGTCAATTTATACAGAAAACACCAATATTTGAGAATCATTAATTGTAGGAATATAAAAACAAGTGAATTGTAGGAATTTGATATTTTTAAAAATCAATATTTTAGGATTATTTTTATACTTTTCGAAAAATAAAAAAGCGGCTGGAAAATTTCAGCCGCTTTTTAGGAATTTTAAAATTCTTTATTTTATATAGAATCAATTTTTATGTGTAATTCTTTTAATTGTGCCTCATCGATTGCAGCAGGTGCATCGATCATTACATCGCGGCCGGAATTATTTTTAGGGAATGCAATAAAATCCCTAATCGTTTCCTGACCTCCTAAAATAGCTACCAAACGATCTAATCCAAAAGCAAGTCCTCCATGCGGCGGTGCTCCAAACTGAAAAGCATCCATCAGGAATCCAAACTGAGCTTTTGCTTCTTCTTCACTAAAACCCAAATATTTAAACATTAATTGCTGTGTTGCTTTATCATGAATACGAATGGATCCTCCGCCAATTTCGTTTCCATTTAAAACCATGTCGTATGCATTTGCACGTACATTTCCGGGATCCGTTTCTAATAAAGCAATATCTTCCGGCTTTGGAGACGTAAATGGATGATGCATAGCATGATAACGACCGCTTTCTTCATCAAGTTCTAACAATGGGAAATCTACAACCCATAAAGGAGCAAACTCTTCAGGATTACGCAATCCTAAACGAGTCGCTAATTCCATACGAAGCGCAGATAATTGCGCACGGGTTTTGTTTGCAGGTCCGGAAAGTACAAAAATCATATCGCCCGGATTTGCTTCTGTAGCTTTTGCCCAATTAGTTAAATCGTCCTGATCGTAAAATTTATCTACAGACGATTTGAAAGTTCCGTCTTCATTGCATTTCACGTAAACCATTCCCGAAGCGCCAACTTGGGGACGTTTTACCCAGTCAATTAATCCGTCGATTTCTTTACGGGTATAATTTCCTGCTCCCGGAACTGCAATTCCCACTACTAATTCAGCCGAATTAAAAACTGGGAATTCTTTGTGTTGTGCAAATTGGTTTAATTCTCCAAATTTCATCCCGAAACGAATGTCCGGTTTGTCATTTCCGTATGTTTTCATCGCATAATCGTAGGTAATTCTTGGGAATTTATCTACTTCAATACCTTTTATTTCTTTTAATAAATGTCTTGTCAATCCTTCAAAAACATTCAAAATGTCTTCTTGTTCCACAAATGCCATTTCGCAGTCAATTTGTGTAAACTCCGGCTGGCGGTCTGCACGTAAATCCTCGTCACGGAAACATTTTACAATTTGAAAATATTTATCCATTCCACCCACCATCAAAAGCTGTTTGAAAGTTTGCGGCGATTGCGGTAAAGCATAAAACTGACCTTCGTTCATACGGCTTGGTACAACGAAATCTCTTGCTCCTTCCGGAGTCGATTTGATTAAATAAGGCGTTTCAACTTCGCAAAAATCTAAATCTGATAGATATTTACGAACTTCCATCGCTACTTTATGACGAAACAATAAACTATTTTTTACCGGATTTCTACGAATATCTAAATAACGGTATTTCATTCTGATGTCTTCACCACCGTCTGTTTCATCCTCAATAGTAAATGGAGGCGTTAATGCAGAATTTAAAATAGTCAGTTCTGAAACTAAAATTTCGATTTCACCAGTCGGAATGTTTTTGTTTTTGGCTTCACGCTCAATAACAGTTCCTTTTACCTGAATTACAAATTCACGACCAAGAGTTTTGGCCAGTTCAAAAACGGTTTTATCGGTACGACTTTCGTCGAAAATAAGTTGTGTAATTCCATAACGGTCGCGTAAATCGACCCAATTCATAAATCCTTTATCACGTGATTTTTGAACCCATCCCGCAAGTGTAACTTCGGCATTAATATTTGAAGCGTTTAATTCGCCGCAATTATGACTTCTATACATAATCTCAATTTTAGACTGCAAAAGTAAATACAAAATTCAAGATAATATAGCAAAGTGATAAACTTGATGTACATAATTTTAAATATTTTGTTAATTCTGAAATTTCAAAGCTGTTATTTCTTTAGATTTGAATCACTAAAAACAAACTTTAATACTATGAAAAAACTTTTTGTGACCGGTCTGTTGATTTTTAGCGCATTGAATGTCATTGGTCAAGCCAAAAATCAAATAAAATTTACAGCCAAAATTGAGAATAGAAACAGTGATACCTTAGTTATTAAAGGAAGAAATAATTTTAAACAAGTTATTCCAATTGATAAAAAAGGAGTTTTTACTGCCGCTTTTGAAGCTCCAAAAGGATTTTATATGTTTTCTGACGGTACAGAATCTTCTAATCTTTATTTAAAACCAGATTCTGATGTTAATTTAACGATGAATGCAAAAGAATTTGATGAGACTATTTTATATAAAGGTAAAGGTGTAAATGAAAGCAACTTTTTGGCACAGCAGGCTTTAAAAGACGAAAAATTTCAAAATGAAGCATTTGCTAAAGAGTCAGCAGAATTTTTGGCACTTTTGGAAACAAAGAAAAAGACAGATCTTGAAAACTTAGAAAAAGGCGACTTTGATCCGGAATTTAAAACGGCGCTAAAAACCAGTTTTGAAAGTTTTAGCCAATATGCGTATCAGGAATATGAAAGAACTGCCAGCGCAAAAAAAATGGTTGGAAAAACTTCTCCTCAATTTGATTATGAAAACTTTAAAGGCGGAAAAACCAAACTTGCCGATTTAAAAGGAAAATACGTTTATATTGATCTTTGGGCAACTTGGTGTGCACCTTGCAGAGCCGAAATTCCTTATTTGCAAAAGATTGAAGAAAAATATCACGGAAAAAATATTGAGTTTGTGAGTATTTCTATTGATAAAGCGAAAGACAATGAAAAATGGAAAAAATTTGTAACCGATAAAAATTTAGGAGGTGTACAACTATTTGCAGATAAAGATTGGGAATCAGAGTTTGTTGTAAATTATGGTGTTACCGGAATTCCGAGATTTATTTTAATTGATCCAAAAGGAAATATTTTAAATTCAGATGCTGAAAGACCTTCTTCTCCAGAGCTTCAAAAGCAGTTAGATGCATTATTGAACTAAATTATTGACAAAATTTATAACGTTATCGTAATTTTAGTTATTGACTAAAATCCCAGTAAAACCAATGCCTTAGCGTTGGTTTTGTTGTTTTTGGGAAATTTCCAATGTTAAGTTTTTATTCAATGTTACCAAATTGTTAAGCAAAAGTTTTTTTAATGTAAACATTTGATTATATTTGGTAATGATTTCTTAACATTAATACCTAAAGATATGAAAAAGAGTGTAATTTTAGCAGCGGTTTTGTTCTCTGGAATATTAGCTGCACAAGAAGTAAAACCGGAATTGGAAGCAGTTGGAAACAAAGTAAAAGCTACCTATTATTATGAAAATGGTAAAGTGCAGCAAGAAGGCTTTTTTAAGGATGGGAAATTAGACGGTGTCTGGGTATCATATGATGAAAGTGGAAATAAAAAATCCGTGGGAGAATATGCAGACGGAGTAAAAACCGGAAAATGGATTTACTTTAATGAAAATAGTTTAAGTGAAGTTGCTTACGTTGATAATAAAGTAAGTTCAGTTAAAAACTTACAGAAAAATGCTTTAGCAAACAGAAACTAATTTAGTTTCGAAAAATTATAAAAAAACCGCTTTATAAAAGCGGTTTTTTTATTTCTTCTTTTTTGACTTTTTCTTTCTTCCAAACCAAATTAAAAAACCAGTTACAGGTAATGCAGCAGCAATTAAACTAATTGTAAAAGCGACAATCTTTCCGGGCAAATCCAGAATTTGTCCGGTATGGATTCCATAATTCATTTCGACAACCTTGAGACCTAAACTTTTAGAATGATAAGGATCGCTTTGAATAAGTTTTCCATCACCCGGATGAAAATAGTAATTGCTCTGATGATCATAACGCAATGTATGCGGATAAGCTCCTGTATTGATAACGTCACCTTTTTGTTGTGGAAATAAAACAAAAAACATTTCAGCTTTTGGCTGTAATTTCATTGTTTGAATAAAAGCGCGATCAACAGCCATTATGGAGTTTGAATTGTATTTGGCGGTGTCGATTACAGGTGCTTTTGTTTCTGCAGCCTTATCTCCGCCAAAATTAAAAGTTTTGTAAATTCCGTCGCCAACCCATTCATAGGTAAAAGTTAAACCTGTTATGGCAAGAACAAGTGCAATTAAGGCAATATAAAATCCGGAAGTATTGTGCCAGTCATAATTTACCCGACGCCATTTGGCATTCCATTTAATGGTAAAACTTCTTTTAATATCGCTTTTGCGTTTGGGCCACCACTGAATAATTCCTGAAATTAATAAAACAATAAAAATAATAGTTGCAGCGCCAATAATATGTTTTCCTATATAATCCGGAAGGAGTAAATACAAATGAATGTATTCGACAATAATAAAAAAATCAGTTTTAGGATTTTCTGTTTTTAAATATTTTCCTGTGTATGGATTAAAATAAAGGTATAAATTTTCTGTATCTGAATAATTAAAAACAATTGCCGAACGGTTTTTTCCATAATAGGAAACCATTGATTGTTTGTATTTTGGGAGAATTTCTTTTGCTTTTTCCTGTAATAACGAAGGCATTAAAAATGGTTTGTTTTGTGGTTCTACAAAACGCCATTCTTTTCGGGTAACGTCCTTTATTTCATCATGAAAACAAAACACACAACCGGTAATACAAACTATAAAAACAATAAGCCCGGAAATTAACCCGAGCCATTTATGTAGAAAACGTATTTTCTTTTTAAATCCCATTTTTTGATTAAAAACGTAAATGTATACGCAAAATTTATAAGTGACAAGTTATTATAAATATTTTGTGAGATTCAAAAAAACACATTTGTAAATAGAAACATATTTCTTTTTAAGAAACTTTTTTAGTTTTTAAATGAAAAGCAGTATATAATGTTATTGAAGCCAAAACAATCCAGAAAACGTCGATAAAAAAGATTTGAACTTTGTTTTGCATAAATGAAGTCCAGAACCAATTGCCGGAAATGATTCCGTTTGTAATTGGAATTAAAAATCCAAGAATGCTTCCGGAAATTAAACAAAATTTATTTGTAAAAGCATCATTCTTTTTAATGATAAAGAAAATGGTGAGCAGCAGCCATCCGCCAAAATATAAACTAAATAAATTCGTCTGGCTCAACGGATAAAATATTTTTACACCAATAAAAGAAAGAGCTGTAATTGGATACATACTTAAACAAATCGCCAGATAAATATGAACTACAGCAGCATTAAAACGTCTTTTCTTTTCTGGTAAATTGTTTTTTTGTCTCGCTGTTAACCAAATCATAACTCCTGAAATGATAACAAAACAAGTTATAATTCCCAAAATAAAACTTACTATTTTAAGCGCATAGCCGCCATAATCTCCAAAATGAATTCGGTATAAAACATTCTTTACAATATCAATATAACCGTTTTGGGTAACAGGATTTTTGCGGGCAATTTCTTTCCCATCAGAAATGCGGTAAACTACTTTTCCTATTCCGGTAAATTTTTTGTCGTTCAATAACTCGCCTTCGACTAAAACGTGCATATTAGCATCGCCATAATTTTGAATAAAAACGCGTGTAATTTCAAAATCAGACCAATTGTTTTTTGCTTTAGAAACGAGCTGGTTGATGTCAAAAGATGCTGTTAGTTTTTTGTTTTCAAACTTATAATCGGGATCGTTATATTCTAATTCCTTATATAATTTGCTTTCATCACCTTTGTATAATGCCATTACGGCGGGTGCTACAATTAAAAGTTTTATCATGAAAAATGCACCGGTTACGGCATAAACAAACTGAAATGGAAGCCCGATCATTCCTAATGCCGTATGTGCATCTGTCCATAATGTTTTTAATTTTTCCTTTGGACGGAAAACATAAAAATTAGAAACTATTTTTTTCCAATGCAGTAAAAGTCCGGTTACAATTGCAAAAAGGAAAAATAAAGCTGTAAATCCAGAAAGATAATATCCAACCGGATATGGAATTTGAGCAAGAAAATGCAGACGATATAAAAATTCTCCCAATGAATAAGATTCTTCATAAGTGTAGGGTTTAAAATTTTTATTGTCCAGATAGAAAAACGATTCTTCTTTTTGTTTGGCCGGCGCCAATGTGTCTTTGGTTCCTTCCATATAAACCGCAACCCTGTTTTCAACAGATGGTTTTGATATGGTAATATTTCTTCCGTGTAAAATGTATTTTTTGTCAATATTTTCTAAGGCATTGTTATAATCTAATTGAATCTCTTTTGTGACAGCAGTAGATTCACTTCTTTCCCAATTGACAATTTCATCTCTAAAAAAAGAAAAAGAGCCTGCAAAGAAAATTACAAAAAGCACCACACTTATCACAATTCCGCTAACGGTATGGGTATGAAAATAAATATTATAATGACGGTTATTCATAATTATTATGCGGTAGGATTATAAGTTTGACCAAGATAAATAAGAAGGGAAAAAAACAATGAAAGAAGAATATATATTCCCCAGATTTTCAGTCCGCTTTTTGCCAGAAATGCAAGAACCATTAAAATAACCCAAAGAATAAATCCGCTAAAAGCCATTGTCATTAAAACTTCAGGTCTGTAAAACCAGGAAGCCAAGGCTAAATGAAAAGTAACAGAAACAAAGTAACCGCCTAAAATAGCGGCTGTAATTTTGGCAAAACGCGGCCAAAATGCAGGAGTTAAATATTTTGGATTTGCTGGCATTTATTGAGTGTATTTAGTTGTAATATAATTCTAATAAAGCAGCAATAATTAAAATGGCCAGAAGCGCTTTACTGTTTATTTTTTTTAAAGGTGTAAGAATGATAATTAAGCTCCCAATTGCCATTAGCTGAATAAAAAACATTAAAGTACCACAACCTAATGACTGCGTAAAAAGCCACATTGTGTAAGCAATTACAAGAAGCAGCAGTCCTGTGATTTTGGTTTGCTTTGGATTTTTCTGCATCCATTTTTCAAAACCTAAATCATAAGATAATGCGGCTCTTTTTGAGGTATAATATAAAGTGTAAAAAGCTAAAAAAACGATAAGGCTTGCTATTGTTATCATAATCTTAAAAATTTAAAAACACCTTTCTATAGCAATAAAAAGGTGTTGTATGTTTATATATTAGAATCTGTAAGTGAAACTTGCTGCAAAAGTTCTAGGATCTTTTGGATGTATGGTTGACCATCCGTCATAGATTTCCTTGTTTGCGATGTTGTTTAGTTTTAGCGTTATACCAAATCTTTCAGTATTATAAAATAAAGAAGAATTAAGTACAGTATATTCAGGAATTGTAAATGTTCCCGAAACAGATCTGTTCATTATTTTGTTGTCTCCAACATAATTTCCTCCAAAACCTAAACCAAAACCTCTTAACAAACCTTCAGTAAATTTGTAGCTTGCCCAAAGGTTGGCTAAGTTATATGCACCCGCACTTTCCGGTCTGAAACCAACAAAATCGGCATCTCCTCTGGTTAATGTTGCATCATTATAGCTATATCCTAAAATGATGTTTAGTCCGTTTACAGGATTTGCAATAAATTCTGCTTCAAAACCTTTATTGTGCTGACCGCCGTCCTGATAATAGGTTGCGTCAGTTGCATTTGGTCTTACACTATAAACCTGATCTGTAACTTTGATATCATAGTAACTTAAAGTAGCATAAAGTTTGTCTTTGAAGATGTTAAGTTTGGTACCAACTTCAAATTGATTAGCATGTTCCGGATCAAAAGTTTTTGGAGTTCTTGTTGTTCCAACAACATTTTCTCCCGGAGCAACATTTGTAAATCCGTTCATGTAGTTGGCAAAAATAGAAACCTGATCTATAACTGGCTGATAAACTAAACCAAATTTAGGCGACAATGCATTTTGATTGTAATTGTCAGCATCTGTAGAAGTATCTCCGCCGTTTAAAAAACGATCTGCACGCAAACTTACCATTGCAGATAAAGCAGGGGTAATATTAATTACATCTGAAAAATAAGCACTGATTACTTCTTGCTTAGTTTTACTGTTATTTCTTGGGCTGTCACCCACAATTGCATCAGAACCAACTTTTGTTAAATCTCCGGTATCGCCATTAGTTTGTGCGCCTACCATATTATTAAATGACTGTAAGTCATCTCCAATATAAACGTATCCATTGCCAAAATAGCCGCTTCCATGATCCGTTGCAGTTCTTTTGAAATAATCAAAACCAACAACCAGCCTGTTTCTTAAACTTCCGATTTTAAAATCACCAATAAAATTTTGCTGGATATCTGTTGTAATATTTCTATTGTCCTGATAGGTAAAATATCTTGCAAGAACAATTCCGTCTGTGATAGAAGTGCTGCTTGTTCCTTCATATAAATAAGCATAATTTCCTGTTGATTTTGCCGAACTTGTAGAGAAAACAGTTTGAGAAGTCCATTGATCAGAAATCTTATAATTCATTTGAGTCTGGATATTATAAGAAGGAGTTTTGATCGTTAATTCGTTACTGGTATAAGAACGTTTGTTATCATATTTTAATTCATTAATGTTATGAACTCTTAAAGGGTTTGCTCTGTCTAAGAATAACATTGTTGGATTTGTAGTTTCATTGCTCATGAACTCGGTTAAAACTAAAAACGATAATCTGTCATTAACATTATAAGATAAAGACGGAGCAACAAAAAATGATTCTCTAAAACCGGCATCCTGAAAACTGTTTTGTTTGTTATAGGCTGAGTTTATTCTGAAATTCAATGTTTTTTTATCGTTTAAAGGTGTATTTAAATCTGCTGTTACACGATTTAAACCATAACTCCCAACAGTATAATTAACCTCTCCTCCAAAAGTTTTATAAGGTCTTTTAGTTGTTGTATTGATTAAACCACCATAAGAAATCAGGCTGCTTCCAAACAAAGTTCCTGATGGTCCTTTTATAATTTCAATTCTATCAATGTTTGCAGGATCTAAACTTCCGTTTGTTAAACCTGGTAAGCCATTTACGATAGTGGGTTGTACAGCAAATCCTCGAAGAGAATAATAACCGGCTCCATCTCCGCCGCGGCCTGTTGCAGCCCAAAGCTGTGTAATTCCAGGCGCATTTTTTAACGCGTCATCAAAGTTAGTAACAACCTGCTCTTTTAAAACTTCTCCGGTAATTGTAGTGTAAACTTGTGGATTTTCAAGATTTTTAAGAGGCAGTCTTGATACTTGCTGAGTTTCTTTGCGAGCATAATGATTTGTTTTGCCTCCATTGATTACAACTTCTGACAATTCTTCAGAATTTGCGTTTAAAGTAAAGTTTTCTGTTAAATCTTGTCCTTCATTAACAGTAATCTTTTTTTCAATTGTTGTAATTCCAACTCCCGAAACTTTAATGGTATAAGTTCCCGGTTTAATATTCTTTAATAAATAATTACCTCCCTCATTTGTCGTTGTTCCGTATTTTGTTCCTTTTAAAACGACAGAAATGCTTTCGGCTGATTCGTTATTATTTAAAGTTATTTGACCCTTTAGTGAAGCTTTTTCTTGTGCGAATAATGTACTGGCGGCTAATAAGAAAAAACAAAAGCTCAAAAAGAAAAGAGTGGATTTGGATTTCATTTTTATTTAGAATTAATTTTAATAGTGCAAATGTATGTTTTGAAAGCACAAAAAACAAGTTGTTTTTATTTATTCTAAATAAAATATTTTTAAAAAGGTAAAATTTACATTTTTTTAAAAAATTAACAGTATACGCAGTATTTATATTGTTTTTGGAACAAAAAAAACCTGCTCAAATGAATGAACAGGTTTTTGTATGTATTGAAAAATATTCTGATTACAATTCTAAAGCACGTTTAGCATCGCCATTCATTAATAGTTCTAATGGGTTTTCTAAAGCTTCTTTTACTGCCACTAAGAAACCAACAGACTCACGTCCGTCGATAATTCTGTGGTCATAAGAAAGTGCAACATACATCATTGGGTGAATTTCCACTTTTCCGTTTACAGCAATAGGACGCTCAATAATATTGTGCATTCCTAAAATTCCTGATTGAGGAGGGTTGATAATTGGAGTACTTAACATACTTCCAAAAACACCACCGTTTGTGATTGTAAAAGTTCCTCCGGTCATGTCGTCAACTGTAATTTGACCATCACGGGCTCTTAAAGCCAATCTTTTGATTTCAGCTTCAATTCCGCGGAAAGTTAACAATTCAGCATTACGAACAACTGGAACCATTAATCCTTTTGGTCCGGAAACTGCGATAGAGATATCAGCAAAATCATAAGCGATTTTATAATCACCATCCATCATTGAGTTTACATCCGGATATAATTGTAAAGCTCTTGTAACTGCTTTTGTAAAGAATGACATGAAACCTAATCCTAAACCGCCATGTTTCGCTTTGAAAGCATCTTTGTATTCGTTACGGATTTGGTTAATTGGTGTCATGTTTACTTCGTTGAAAGTAGTAAGCATAGCTGTTTCATTTTTAGCTGAAACCAGTCTTTCTGCTACTTTACGACGTAACATAGATAATTTTGTACGCTCAGTTCCACGGCTTCCGCCAGTTGGAGTTCCCATAGAAGGTACTGCATTTACAGCATCATCTTTAGTAATTCTTCCTCCTTTACCAGTTCCTGAAACTGTAGCCGGAGCAATATTTTTTTCGTCTAATATTTTTCTCGCTGCAGGAGATGGGGTTCCGGCTGCATAGCTTGTTGCTGCTGCTGCTGCTGGTGCTTCTGCTTTAGGAGCTTCAGCTTTTACTTCAGCCTTTGGAGCCTCAGCTTTTGGTGCTTCAGTTTTAGGGGCTTCTGCTGCTGGAGCAGATCCTGCTGGTTTTGCGGCATCTGTATCGATTAAACAAACGACAGCACCTACTGCAACTGTATCACCTTCTTCAGCTTTTAGTGTAATTACACCGCTCATTTCAGCAGGTAATTCAAGAGTAGCTTTATCTGAATCAACTTCAGCAATAGCCTGATCTTTTTCTACATAATCTCCGTCTTTTACTAACCAAGTTGCAATTTCAACTTCTTTTATTGATTCCCCTGGTGATGGGACTTTCATTTCTAAAATCATCTTGTTTTTGTTTAAAGTTTAGTTAGTTTCAAATTTCAGGCTTTGTCAAACCTGAAACCTGAAACCTGAAACAATTTTTTTATTATCTGAATAAATTTTTATCGAATACCATTCTAATTGCATCTGCGTGACGACGTTTTGCACGTGTATAACTTCCGGATGCCGGAGCAGCGTAAGCTTTTAATGAAGCTAATCTCCATTTTACAAGATCAAAGTTCATCAGCATAAAGCTGTAAGCCCCCATGTTTTTAGGTTCTTCCTGAGCCCAGACATAATCATCTGCATTTGGATATTGCGCGATAATTGCTTTTAACTGCTCAACTGGTAATGGGAACAATTGTTCGATACGAACAACTGCAACATCATTTCTTCCGTTGTTTTCTCTTTCTGCAACGATGTCATAGTAGAATTTACCAGTAACAAAAACTAAAGTTTTTACTTTCTTTTTATCTACTGTATTGTCATCAATTGTTTCCTGAAAACTTCCGTTTGCCAACTCTTCAATTGTAGATACACATCTTGGATCACGTAATAAACTTTTTGGAGAGAAAACTATTAAAGGTTTACGGAAATTAGTTTTCATTTGTCTTCTTAGCAAGTGGAAGAAGTTTGCCGGAGTTGTACAATCGGCAACATACATGTTTTGTCTTGCACAAAGTTGTAGGTAACGCTCCATTCTTGCAGAAGAGTGTTCTGCACCTTGTCCTTCATATCCGTGAGGTAATAATAAAACAATACCATTTTGGTTGTTCCATTTATCTTCTCCGCACGAAATATACTGGTCAATCATAATTTGCGCTCCGTTAGAGAAATCTCCAAATTGTGCTTCCCAGATTGTCAGTGTTTTCGGGTTTGCCAAAGCATATCCATAATCAAATCCTAAAACTCCATACTCAGATAAAAGAGAATTGTAGGCATTAAAGTTTCCTTTTTTACCTTCTAAATTGTTGATCAAAACAACTTCTTCTTCAGAATCTTCTACTTTTACAACTGCATGACGGTGAGAGAAAGTTCCTCTTTCAACATCCTGACCAGAAATACGAACATCGTAACCTTCTAATAATAAAGATCCGTAAGCTAAATGCTCAGCCATTCCCCAATCTAATAAATTGGTTTCGAAGAACATTGTTTTTCTGTCGTTGATTAATTTCTGGATTTTGCTGATGAATTTTTTGTCTTCCGGTAAGTTAGAAATAGCATTTGCAACAGCAGTTAAACCTTCTTTAGAGAAAGTTGTATCTACTTTTTGAAGCATTTGCGTGTCCGTAACCTGAACAAATCCATCCCATTCATTTTTCATGAATGGAGTAATAATAGTCAAATCTTTTTTACGTGAAGCTTCTAAGTTTTCTTCAAGTGCAGATTTGTATTCTTTTTCTAAACCATTAACATAAGAAGCATCAATTACGCCTTCAGAAAGTAATTTCTCAGCATAAATGTCTCTTGGGTTTTTATGTTTAGCAATGATTTTATATAAAACTGGCTGCGTAAAACGAGGTTCGTCACCTTCGTTGTGACCGTATTTTCTATAACCTAAAAGGTCAATAAATACGTCACGTCCAAACTGCATTCTGTAGTCTAATGCAAAAGAAACCGCATGTACAACAGCTTCAGCGTCATCAGCATTTACGTGTAATACTGGAGAAAGTGTAACTTTTGCAACGTCTGTACAATAAGTTGATGAACGAGCATCTAAATAATTTGTTGTAAATCCAACCTGATTGTTAATTACAATATGAATTGTCCCTCCGGTTTTGTAACCATCAAGCTGTGCCATTTGGATAATCTCGTAAAGAATACCTTGTCCTGCAATTGCAGCATCACCGTGAACAGCGATTGGTAACACTTTAGAGAAATCGTCAGCGTAATATTTATCTTGTTTTGCTCTTGTAATACCTTCAATAACAGCTCCAACAGTTTCTAAATGAGAAGGGTTTGGTGCTAAATTGATGTTGATGCTTTTTCCTGATCTTGTTTTTTTGTCGGCAGTAAGGCCTAAGTGGTATTTTACGTCACCGTCAAAATATTCCTGATCGTAATCTTTACCGTCAAACTCACCAAAAATATCCTGAGTAGATTTTCCGAAGATGTTTGCCAAAACATTCAGACGACCACGGTGAGCCATTCCCATTACAAATTGTTCAACACCTTTTTCTGCAGCCTGCTCGATCAAAGCATCTAAAGCCGGGATGATAGATTCTCCACCTTCTAACGAGAAACGTTTTTGACCCACATATTTAGTGTGTAAAAAGTTTTCGAAAGAAACAGCTTCATTTAATTTATTTAAGATTGTTTTCTTTTCTTCTGTAGAGAAATTAGGCTGATTAACATTTACAGCCAGTTTTTCCTGAATCCATTTTACAACGCCAGGATTTCTGATGTACATATATTCAATCCCAATATGCTGGCAGTAAATAGCTTTTAGGCGATTTACAATCGCTTCTAAAGAAGAAGGAGGTATTCCAATTGTTTGTGCAGCATCAAAAACAGTTGAAAGGTCAGCTGCAGATAATCCGAAATTCTCAATATCTAAAGTTGGAGAAGACTGTCTGCGGTCACGAACCGGATTTGTTTTTGTAAACAAATGTCCGCGTGTACGGTATCCATCAATTAATTTTAGAACGTTAAATTCTTTTTGCAGTTTTTCTGAAACCTGACTGTAATCTGTGTTTGGGCTAGTCACATACTCAACAATCGTCTGCACTGGATTTTCGTCATTATAAGTCGTTTGTCCAAAGTCAAAACCTTGAAAGAAACTTCTCCAGCTAGGCTCAACGCTGTCTGGGTTAACTAAATATTGATCGTATAATTGTGCAAAAAATTCGGTATGCGCTGCATTTAAAAATGAAAACCTATCCATAATATTAGTGAATATACTTTTTGTTAAATAGAATGGCAAAAGTACAACAATCGCCTTTATTTAAATCTTTTTTTTACGTACTTTTACGTAAAAATTTGTTAAAATAAACGTTAACTATGAATAAAAAACAATTTTCAATCGATTGCAGATCTTTTTTTGTGATTTTGACAGTCTTATTCTCAAGTTACGCAAATGCGCAGCAAACGTATATTATTGATAACAAAAATCATTTTTGGGATAAAGTACAATTTGGAGGCGGTCTGGGTTTAGGAATTGGTTCCGGTTATACCGATATCTCAGTCATGCCAAGTGCCATTTATAATGTTAACGAAATTGTATCTTTTGGTGTTGGTTTACAATTTGGTTATTTATCTTCTAAAAATTATTATGAATCGTATGTGTACGGCGGAAGCTTAATCACGCTGGTAAACCCAATTCCGGAAGTTCAGTTGTCTGCAGAGTTAGAGCAGGTAAGAGTCGATACACGATATGAATCTAACATAAACAGACCGGCTTTTTCTGATGCTTATTGGAATACAGCCCTATATCTCGGAGCTGGTTACAGAACCGGAAATGTAACAATTGGCGCACGTTACGATGTTTTATATAATCCTGATAAAAGTCTTTATGGTTCTGGATTTATGCCTTTTGTTCGTGTTTATTTCTAAGTGGCTAAGTTTTTAAAACCCTCAAAGTGAAAAAATATATTTTTATACTTATTGTTATTATAATTTCGAGTTGTAAAAATTCAAATAAAGCAGAAGCAGCAGATAAAAAAGTTGTAAAAAAAGAGCTGCGACCTTTTTTTGATTCTGATAAAATCGATCATTATTTTGTGAATTACACTCTTGAAAGCATAATTGATTTTAATGGGAAAAGTAAAAAATCAAAAAAACATCAAGAGTTTGAAGATTTATTTATGGGATATTTTCCTGATAGTATTCCGAAAAAAGATTTTGAAAAAACTTTAATAAGCCACAACTATCAGAAGTCTAAATTGTCTGACAAACAGCAAAAAGAGATCGAAGATATATTTAGTGAAAAAGATTCTCTGCAAATGAATGCATATGCATGCGTTCCTGAGTATCGCGACATTTTTATTTTTAAAAAGAAGCAAAAGATAATTGGAATAGCAAAGATTTGTTTTAAATGCGGGCGTTTCCAAATTATAGGTAGTAAAATAGATGTTCAATATTTTGGACTTTGGACGGAATTGGATAAATTAAAAAAAATCGTAAGACCAGAAAGGTATAGTAATTTGGAAACAGACTAATTCTCTATTTATAGTGATTACGAAACCAAACCTTCTGCCATTCTCTTTTTAAAATTAAAAAGGCAACCTGTTCGGCCAGAATTACAAAATCAGAACCATCAAGACTTTTTATTTCATTTTCCGGAACATCAATAATGTATAGCAGATTCAAATATTCAGCAAATTTATACTGAATCATTCGGTAGATTTTTTCGTGAAGCTGGATTTTTAATTCCTCGGGTGAAATGCTTAACGGGAAATCAATTCCTTCATTTGCCAGATTAAAATCTTTATTAATCTGCTCAATCAAACTTAAATATAAATTTTCTCTTTCGGCATCAGCCAATAAAAAATCGGTATTTTCAGGAATCGGAAACATTGATGCTCTTTAAGAATTGAGGCAAAGTTAAAACTAAAAAATCATTTTACAGTCGATTCCCGTTCTATGATTCTTGTTGGAAGTTCTATAATTTGATGCTCAACGGTTCGGTGTTCTTTTATATCTGCAATTTCATCAATTAAAATAGATACAGCAGTGTGTCCCATTTCAAATCCTGGCTGATCTATTGTCGTTAATTTAGGAGAAATTACGGTGCTCATAAACCAGTTGCTAAAGCCAAAAACCGCCACCTGATCCGGTGTTTTAATTCCTGCTTCATTAAAATATTTTATAATCCCGATAGCAACCAAATCTGTAATTGCAAAAATAGCATCGATATCCGGATGTTCGTTCATGATTTTTTGGGCATTTTCATAGCCATCTTCAAAATCAGTATTGTTATCGCAAACGTAAACCAATTTCGAATCGTACTCTATTCCGTGAGCTTCGAGCGCGCGTTTATAACCTAAAAAACGATCAATAGAATTTTGAGGAACATAGGAACCTCTAAAATGGGCGATCTTTTTATAGCCTTTATTAATGAGATAGGAGACAGCATCAAAAGCAGCTTTAGCATCATTAATAACCACTTTAGAGCAGTCGACTCTTTTGGCAATTTTATCAAACAAAACAACAGGCGTATTTTTCCGGATCGCTTCATTAATGTGTGAGAAATCATCTGTTTCGTTTGAAAGTGACATCAAAACGCCGTCAACCCGCTTTTGAATCAGCAAAGCAAGCTGTTTTTTCTCCATCTCATATTTTTCATTTGATTGAAGAATGATAACGAGATAACCTCTCTTTTCAGCTTCTTCTAAAATTCCGTTTAAAACACTCGAAAAAAAATGATGTACCGTTGCGGGAATAATAACACCAATAGTTTTAGTTTCGTTGGTCCTTAAATTAACCGCAACAGAATTAGGCATATAGTTCATCGTTTCGGCCATTTCAATAACTTTGGCGCGTGTCGATTTACTAATGTCTGTATATCCTTTTAATGCCTTTGAAACCGTTGTTACCGAAATTCCCAAGGCCGAGGCTATATCTATTAACTTTGTATCATTCATGAAATAAATGTAGTAAAAAATAAACTGCATTGATAAAAAATTAACTTCCGAAAACGTTTTAGGTCATTTCGAAAACGTTTTCGGTTTAGAATTCTTAAATTGTGTTTAATTAGTGTTTTAAGTTTACAGTATAAATGAAAAATTTACTAACTAAACCAAAAAATCATGAAACAGAAACATTCTTATTTAGGTATATTATTTTTGATAATATGCTTAATTACTGTTCCAAATAATTTATTTGCACAGGCAAAAAATACGGTGTCTGGAAAAGTATTAGACGAGACCGGACAATCAATTCCAGGAGCAAATGTATCTTTAAAAGACACGGGAAAAAATACGATAACAGATGAAAACGGACATTATGTTTTTACGGATGTTATTGCTGGAAATTATATTGTGGAAGCGACAAATGTGGGGTACAAAACATACAGTAAAGCAATTTCAGTAAAAGAAGGAGAATCTGTTACGACAGATTTACTTTTAGAAACAGAATCACAAAGTTTAAAAGAAGTGGTCGTAACGGGTTCTTCTGCTCCAAGATCAAAATTAGAATCGAGTGTTGCGATTACCACAATGGGAGCAAAAGCAATCGAAGACAGAGCGCCATCAAGTACGGCGGCTTTATTGCAGACAATACCGGGATTTGTGGTAGAAGCGTCTGGAGGAGAAATTGGAAACAACCTCTTTGCAAGAGGAATTCCGTCTGCAGGAGCTTATGAATATGTACAGATTCAGGAAGACGGATTACCGGTTTTTGAAGATGGCGCATTGCAGTTTGCCAACGCCGATACTTTTTACAGACTTGATGAAACAGTCAGCAAAATGGAAGCCGTTCGTGGAGGTTCTGCCTCAATTTTTGCAAATAATGCTCCGGGGGGAATCATCAACTTTATTTCAAAAACGGGTCAGAATGATTTTCAGGGAAGAGCAAAATTCACGACTTCAGATTACGGAATGTTTAGAACTGACCTTAATTTATCTGGTGCATTAATTCAGGATAAATTATTTTTTAATGTCGGCGGATTTTACAGAGCTGATAACGGTGTAAGAAATACCGGTTTTACAGCTAATAAAGGCGGACAAATAAAAGGAAATCTTACCTATAAATTTGATGACAACGATTATTTAAGAGTTAACTTCAAACATCTTGATGACAGAAATACATTCTACCTGCCAATTCCTTTAAAAAGCAATAACGGAAAAATTGAAGGTATCGACGGATTTAATCCAAATTACGGAACATTAACATCAGTTAATTTCAGTCACTTAAATGTTCCTCAATACGGAGGCGGAACTTTCAGTGCAGATTTAGAAGATGGTTCGCATCCTGTTATTAACTCGATTGGAGCTGAATTTAAAAAGAAAATATCTGAAAAAGTTACTTTCAAAAATGCTTTCAAACAAACAAGTATCGATTTAAATTACAATGCTATTTTTCCAAACGGCGGACCATGGACACAAGATGCGTATGCAACAGGGGTTCAAAACACAACAGCCGGAAATTTGACTTACAGTTATGTAGACAATGGAGCAGCGCTTGATCCAAATGCTTTGATTATGAGGGCAGATCTTTGGCATATCGAGAAAAAGATGAACAATTTTGCGAATAATTTCTCTTTTTCTTTTGACTTAGATCCTGTGAAACTAACGGCCGGTTACTATTATTCTAACTGGAAATCGAACCAATACTGGAACTGGAATTCTTATTTAGTAAGTGTTTCAGACAATCCAAGATTATTAAATGTAACCGATAATACAACCGGAGTTGAGCATACGTGGAATGGTGTAGAAAGAATTACATGGCTTGAAAGAGACGCACAAACAAAAGGTCTTTTGAATGATATTTACGCCGACGCAGAAATTAAGGCTACAGATAATTTGACTTTCAACGCAGGTTTAAGATACAACAAAGATAAATATTCAGGCTACAGAGACAATGCCAGATTTTTCGCTGAAAACTTAGGAATTTTAGACAACAATACGGCTGATGATGCAGTAACAACTGTAAAAGGAAATCCGTACACATATTGGAGATATGACGTAAGCGAATGGTCGTATACTGCGGCTGGAAATTACAAATTCAACGATAATATGGCTTCCTATGTTCGTTACAGTCATGGTTTTAGATCT
Organism: Flavobacterium sp. Root901; assembly: GCF_001429765.1. Lineage (GTDB taxonomy): Bacteria > Bacteroidota > Bacteroidia > Flavobacteriales > Flavobacteriaceae > Flavobacterium. Next base: position 464,230 of record NZ_LMJB01000005.1, on the reverse strand, counting down.
CCAATTGAAGAATCGTTTTATGATAATGCAGCCGATTTAAGCAAATTGGAGAATACAGAAGTAAATCAGTTCGAATTAGGTTATAAATATTCAGGTTCTTTCTTCTCAGTAAATGCGAATTTATTTCACATGAATTTAAAAAATGTTGCTTTCACGGATATTTTATCTGATGGTTCTTCAGAAAATAAATTTGCCGACGTAAACAACATTGGTCTTGAAGTAGAAACAAATGCGAGATATGAATTTCTAAAACTGAATTTTACATTCACGGTTCAAAAACCGGAATACGACAACTTTACAGGAACAAATGCCGACGGTTCGACTTTTGATTTTAACGGAAATACAGCACGAAGAATTCCTAAATTTTTCTGCAACTTAAGACCGGAAGTAGATATTACAAAAGATTTTACAGCTTACGTTCAGTTTTCGTATTACGATAAAAAATACACCAATCAGGATAATAAACAGGTTTTACCGGCTTATAAAGAAGTTGGAGCAGGTTTAAATTACACCTATAATAATCTTCGTTTTGCAGTCGATGCTTCGAATTTATTCAACGAAATTGGTTTAACAGAAGGAGATCCAAGACAAACAACATCTGCAGCAAGCGATGTATTTATGGCAAGACCTATTTTAGGGCGTGCTTTCAGATTTTCTGTAGCGATTAATTTCTAAATTTATACATACGGTATCGTAGAGGCGCACTGCTGTGCGTCTCCGTACCGTAACCACAAAGAATAAATGTAGTTTGTAAAAGATATTAAACACATAGAAACATAGATTTTATCGTTTAAAAAAAGAGAGAAAAAGAAACTAGTTTTCACACATAGCTATGTGAATTAATGCAAGTGAAACGCCTTTTGAGTTCAATCTAAGCTATGTTTGTATCTGTTAAATTTCTCCATTCTAACCACAATGCACTGACAAACAAAATAAAAAAATGAAAAACATAGGAATTAAAATCTCACTTTATCTCAATTATTTTGTTTTCGCTATTTTATTGAACAGCGTAGGAATTGTGATTTTAAAATCGCAGAAAAATTATGGAGTCGATGAGGTTCAGGCAAGTATTTTAGAAGCTTTTAAAGACATGCCCATTGCTATTGTATCTTTTTTTATAGCTTCTTTCCTGCCCAGAATAGGCTATAGAAAAGCGATGTTAACAGGTTTGGCGTTAGTCACTCTGGCCTGTATTTCTATGTATTTTGGAAATTCTTTTGATAATGCTAAAATCCTTTTTGCAACCGTTGGAGTCTCATTTGCCCTGATAAAAGTTTCGGTTTATTCGTTGATAGGAACGGTGACTGAAACCAAAAAAGAACACAACGCTTTAATGAGCAGCATTGAAGGTTTTTTTATGGTAGGAATTGCGCTTGCCTACTTTTTATTTCCTGCTTTTAATAACGAAAACGATCCCAATTCATGGTTAAATGTCTATTGGTTATTAGCTGGATTATCGTTTTTGTCTTTTCTCTTTCTGCTGTTTATAAAGTTCGAAGAAGCCGAAGTCGCAGCAGGCGTAAATCTTAAAGATGATTTTCTGCAGATGTTCAAATTAATGGCAAAGCTGCTAACAGTTATTTTTGTCATCAGTGTATTTTTATTTGTAATGATCGAGCAGGGAATTCTTTCCTGGCTGCCTACATTCAATACAAAAGTGCTCCATCTTCCGGAAAATATCAGTATCATGATGGCCAGCATTTTGGCCGTTTCATTGGCCGTTGGAAGACTTATTGCAGGTATTATAACCAAAAAAGTAAATTGGATTTGGGTTTTAAGTTTCTGTATCATTTCAGCCATGCTTTTGGTCACATTTGTACTTCCAAAAACAGTTGGGTTAGAAGTAAAAAACATCAATACACTTTCGGATATTCCTTTAATTGGTTTTGCATTTCCATTAATCGGATTATTTATTGCGCCAATTTATCCGCTTTTAAATTCGATTGTATTAAGCGCGCTGCCTAAAAACCTGCAAAGTTCGATGACAGGATTAATTGTTATTTTTTCTGCTCTTGGCGGGACTTTGGGTTCCAGAATTACAGGCTGGCTTTTTAAAAATGAAGGTCCTGAAAAAGCTTTTTATTTTACCCTGATCCCAATGACCTTATTATTGATCTCTTTTTTTATTCTTAAAAAAATAACGGCAAAAGATGAAATTTAAATTACATATAACCCAAACCATCGAAAAATTATTGGCTCAGGAAGATACTGACGGCGATAAAAAAATCACGATTGATGATAATGGTCCAAAACGATTTTTGCTGCAGGATGATAACGGAAATTCAGCCGTGATTGAAGGCACATATCAGCTTTCGAATTTATTGCAGGAACTCGCTTTGTCTAAAAAAAACAATACCGAATTTGCAGAAATAGATTTAAATGAAATTACGGAAGATCCTGTAAAAAGAATTTCCAGAAAAATAAAAGACCTGTATTGGAAAGGTCTTACCCGAACAATCGATGCCATTGGTGTTAAGAAAATTCTGGAAGACGATAAAATTGAAAATGAATCTGCCTATTTATACGTGCCTTTTGGCGACGAAATTGTTTTTGATTATTTCAAGAAATTAGAAGCTGCCACGCCAAAATTAAAAGTAGTGCAAATGCCTAAAAACATTACGCCGGAATATGTTTTATCATTAAACAAAAAACCGGGAATTCTGGCTTTGGCACTTCAAATTAAAAACAACGAAATATCCGGAGTTCCGTTTGTAGTTCCGGGTGGAAGATTCAATGAAATGTACGGCTGGGACAGTTATTTTATTGCCAAAGGACTTTTGATTGATGACAAGCTTGATCTTGCTCTTGGCATTGCAGAAAACTTTAAATATCAAATCGATCATTACGGAAAAATTCTGAATGCCAATCGAAGTTATTATTTAACCCGCACACAGCCACCGCTTTATACATCATTAATTATAGATGTTTTAGAAAAGTCAAATCCTGATATTTTTTGGATAGAAAGACATTTAAAAACCGCTATAAAAGAGTACCAAACCGTTTGGATGGAAGAAGGAAAAAGACTTACTGCAAATGGCTTAAATCGCTATAAAGCAGAAGGAATTGGACTTCCTTTTGAAGTTGAAGAAGGACATTTTGATGATATCCTCGAACAATTTGCACCAAAATATAACCTGTCGACACGTGAATTTGAAAAGAAATATCTGGAAAGGGAAGTAGTAGATGAAGAACTTGACAAGTATTTTATTCACGATCGAAGTATGCGCGAAAGCGGACACGATACAACCAACAGATTAGTTGGAATTTGTGCTAATTTAAATACAGTTGCGATCAATAGTCTGCTTTATAAATACGAAACTGATATCGCTTTTTTGATTCAGAAATATTTTAAAAATGAATTTCAATATTTTGAAGATAAATCTTTTTCAAGTGATTACTGGCTCATAAAAGCATCTTCCCGAAAAGATAAAATAAACAAATTGTTGTGGAATTCTGAAAACGGAATTTATTTTGATTATGATTTTGTGAATGAAAAGCAGCATTTTTTTGAAGCTGCGACAACTTTTTATCCGCTCTGGGCGAAAATAAGTACACCTGAACAAGCAGAAATTCTGGTAAAAAAAACACTTCCGAAGTTTAAAATGAAAGGCGGAATTGCCGGAAGTACCAAAGAATCGATTGCCGGTGTTGATGAAAATTCTCCAATTCGACAATGGGATTATCCGTTTGGCTGGGCGCCGCATCAAATGCTATTGTGGGAGGGTCTGCTAAATTATAATTTTAATGAAGAAGCGCAGGAAATGATCTACAGATGGCTTTGGCTGATTACGAGAAACGCAGTTGATTACAACGGAACAATTCCCGAAAAGTTTGATTTATCGATAAGTTCGCATAAAATTTTCGCAGAATACGGGAACGTAGGAACTGAATTTAATTACATAACAGAAGAAGGTTTTGGTTGGATGAACGCTTCCTATCAATTCGGTTTGACGATTTTAAAAGAGGATTTAAAACAAAAATTATCAGCTCTTGTTGATCCTGATGATTTGTTTTAATAAAGGGCTTTGACTTCGCTTAGCCTGAAAGTCAGTTTATACCACAAAGAATTATTAAGCTGAGCGAAATTGAGCCCGTCCTTTAAGAAAAAACAACCCCGACATTTTTAAAAACCTGTCGTCGGGTTTATTATGTTGAAGATTTTTGAATCTCCGAATTTTTTAATAAAAATTAATTAGCGTAATTAGTGAAATTCGTGGCAAAAAATCTTTTATAATCCTTTTAATCTGTGGTAAAAAAACTAAACCTTTCTTCCCATTAAATTTTCACCAAAAGTTCTAAGAATATTTTTCTTTACAGCGTTAATATTCATTTTTTCCAAAGTTTCAAAAGCTTTAAAAGTATACATTTCAATCGCTTCCTGAGTTGCTTTTGAAGCTCCGGATTCATTAAAAATAGTTTTTGCAGTTTCTATTTTTTCGAAGTTATCTTCTAATTCTATACTGAATAATTGCTGTAATTCTGAAGCTTTTTCTTGAGATGAAAATTCTACAGCTTTTAAATATAAATAAGTTTTTTTGTTTTCAATAATATCCCCTCCCACTTGTTTTCCAAAAGTTTCCGGATCACCAAAAGCATCCAGATAATCATCCTGAAGCTGGAAAGCTAATCCTAAGTTTAGTCCAAAATCATAAATAGCATCACTTTCTTTTTCTGAAGTTTTGGCAACAATAGCACCCATTTTCATAGCCGCAGCAACCAGAACAGCAGTTTTATACTCAATCATTTTCAGGTATTCCTGAATCGAAACGTCATTTCTTTTTTCAAAATCAACATCCAATTGCTGTCCTTCACAAACTTCAAGAGCGGTCTTGCTGAAAAGTTTAGCCAAATCTCTAAAAACACCGGGTTCATATTTCTCAAAATATTGATAAGCTAAAATCAACATAGTGTCACCCGAAAGGATTCCGGTATTTAAGTTCCACTTTTCATGAACAGTAACCTGTCCTCTTCGCAAAGGAGCATCATCCATAATATCATCATGTACAAGTGAGAAATTGTGGAAAACTTCAACCGCCATTGCAGCCGGAAGAGCCTCTTTGTAATCAGTGTCAAAGACTTCTGCAGCCATTAAAGTTAATACAGGACGCATACGTTTTCCGCCAAGTCCTAAAATATATTCAATAGGTTCATAAAGATTTTTGGGTTCTTTACGTATGTCTTGCTTTTTTAAATATTCAATAAAAAAATCCTGGTACTGACTTATATCGTGCATAAAATGAAATTCTGATTTATGAGGCTCAAAGATACGATTCATAATGAATTATTTCTTTCTTAAAATTAAAAGAAAGTTTCCTTTTAAAATTGTCATTAAATCAATTAATTCTTAGAATGTTAAATTATTTTAAAAAAAACTCGGAAACTTTTTTGGTGTTTAAAGTTTCCTTTCTATATTTGCGCCGTTAAATGGAAACTCAGAACACTAAAAAAGTTTCCGAAAGAGTTTGAATAATTTATAAACTCATTAAAAATTAGATATTTATGAAAACAACATGGACTCTGGATTCTACACAATCAGACGTTTTAATAAAAATGAGACATTCTATAATTGCTTATTTAGGAGGAACGACAAATAAATTTGACGGTTATGTGAACATAGAAGACAATGAAATTGAAGATGCATCGGTTGAATTTTCATTGGATATTAATAATAAAAAAGAAAGCTTTCAGCAAATTGATACTAATCTGCAGCTTCAGGATTTCTTTGATGTAGACGAGCATCCTATTATTAGCTTTAAATCGACTTCTTTCCAAAAGATAAATAACAACATTAATTTCTTTAAAGGAGATTTAACCATAAAAGACGTTACGAGAGTTGTAGAACTTGATGCAGAATTTATTGGTGTTAACACTTATAACGGAGAGAAAAAAGTTGCTTTTGAAATTAAAGGAGATATAAAACGCCAGGATTTTGGTTTAGACTATAATTCTTTTCATCATAATGGAGGGCTGGCTCTTGGAAAAGATATCAAGCTTATTGCTAATTTAGAATTCAGCATATAAATCTTACATAATGAATAATTTAATGTAAAATTATTACAAATATGATGGAAACTATTTTTTTGATTTTAGTTTCCTGGTTATATTTGTAATACAATTGGAAAAATTAAAATGAAAGAGAAAATTATATCAAAAGCAAGTGAATTATTTTTAAGACTTGGTTTTAAGAGTGTTACAATGGATGATATTGCTGGCGAAATGTGCATCTCAAAAAAAACGATCTATAAATATTTTTGTAATAAAGAAGTTTTAATTGAAGAAAGCACGTCAACAGTTCACAGACAGGTACATGAAGTTATAGATACAATTGTTGCGAAAAATTATAATGCAATTCATGAAAATTTTGAGATTAGAGAAATGTTCCGGGATATGTTTAAAAACAGTACAGATACATCTCCGTTGTACCAATTAAAAAAGCATTATCCGGAAATTTATCAAAATGTAATGACGCACGAAATAGACCAGTGCAACCATTATTTCAGAGATAATATTTTAAAAGGCATTCGTGAAGAGTTATACAGACCGGATATTAATATCGATTTATATGTTAAATTTTATTACACTCTGATCTTCCATATTAATGAAACAACAGTTTCTGAAAGAGAAGCACAAAAAATAGAGCTTGAAGCTTTAGAGTATCATACCAGAGCAATGGCAACAGAAAAAGGTATAGCTGAATTAGAAAAACAACTTGAAAAAATTAATCATAATCATCATCAATAAATAATATTTAACTACATATGAAACGAATAGTTCTTATATTTTTGTGCACAATCGGCCTGTCGGCCAGCGCACAGGTAACCAACTTAACCTTAAAAGACGCAGTTAACTATGCGCTTCAAAATAAAGCCGATGCTAAGAAAGCAAAACTTCAGGTTGAAAACAGTGAATACAAAATTCAGGAAGTCCGCTCAAGAGCATTACCTCAAATTAGTGCAAACGGAAATCTGACCTACAATCCAATTATCCAGACAACTGTTATTGACGGAGCAGGATTTGGTCAGCCGGGAACTACAATTCAGGCGGCATTTGGACAAAAATGGACTTCAACAGCGGGAGTTTCATTAACACAGGCAATTTTTGACCAATCTGTTTTTACAGGATTAAAAGCTGCAAAATCTACACGCGAATTTTATCAGATAAACGATCAGCTGACAGAAGAGCAAGTTATTGAGAGAGTTGCAAATAACTACTATTCTGTTTATGTTCAACAAGAAAGATTGATTTTATTAGACAGTAATTACGTAAACACAACGAAAGTTCGTGATATCGTACAAGGACAATTTGATAATGGTCTGGCAAAAAAAATCGACTTAGATCGTATTATCGTAAAAATGTCAAACATTGATACAGAGCGTCAGCAAATTAAAAATCAAATTACACTTCAGGAAAATGCTTTGAAGTTTTATATGGGAATGCCAATTGAAACTCAAATCGTATTACCAAAAGAAGAATTTGAAGTTGTTCCGGCTTCATTAACAGAAGAGCCAAATATTGAAAACAGAACAGAATATTTGCTTTTAAAGAAACAGGAAGAGCTTTTAGTATACAATAAAAAAGCTGTAGAAGCAGGATATTATCCAACACTTTCACTAACTGCAGGTTACAATTATATTGGTCAGGGACCGGAATTTCCTTGGTTTGCAAAACCAGATAAAGGAGTTTATTGGTCCGATTACTCTGCAATTGGATTAAACCTGCACGTGCCAATTTTTACAGGTTTTGGAACACGTGCTAAAGTAAGACAGGCAGATGTTGAAATCAGATCGCTTCAGGAAGATATTAAAGACACAAAACTTTCTCTTGATCTGGATTACAGAAATGCAATAGCTCAAATCGAAAATAACCTTGTGACTATTGAAAATCAAAAAGAAAATATGCGTTTGGCGAGTGAAATTTTAAGCAATACAAAAAACAATTACCTTCAGGGATTAGCATCTTTAACAGATTTGCTGGATGCCGAAAATGCATCTCTTGAAGCTCAAAATAACTATACCAGAGCAGTTTTAAATTATAAAATTGCCGAAATATCTCTAATCAAATCAAAAGGCGAACTTAAATCTCTTATTAAATAACTAATTACACAATGAAGAAAACTATTATAACAATCGTAATCATAATCGCAGCACTGGGTGTGATTGGATATGTCTTAAATAATAATAAGAAAGAAAATAAAGCAAAAACGGATATCGTTGCCGAAAAAAATGCAGCAGTTTCTGTAAAAGTATCTGAAGTAAAAACAGAAGAAGTTTCATTAGATTTTGTTGCAAACGGAAACTTTCAGCCAATTCAGGAATTAACTTTCTCTGCAGAAAAATCAGGAAAAGTAATTAGTGTTTTAGCAAAAGAAGGAGACTATGTAAGAGTAGGACAGACATTACTGACAGTAAGAGGCGACGTAATCAATGTTAGCGCACAACAAGCTCAGGCTGCTTATCAAAATGCAAAATCTGATTACAGCAGATACGAAAATGCTTTTAAAACAGGTGGTGTTACAAAACAACAATTAGATCAGGCAAAATTGGCTTTGACAAATGCTGAATCTAATTTGAAACAAGCAAACATCAATGTAGGTGATACAAAAGTAAAAGCACCAATCAGCGGATTTATTAATAAAAAATACATTGAGCCAGGTTCTATTTTAGCAGGAATGCCGGCTACTGCATTATTTGATATCGTTAATGTTTCGAAATTAAAATTAGTTGTAACTGTAAACGAAAATCAGGTTGCAAGCTTAAAAGTTGGAAACACTATTAACGTTACAGCTAGTGTTTATCCGGATAAAAACTTTTCCGGAAGAATTACTTTTATCGCTTCAAAAGCAGATGCTTCTTTAAATTTCCCGGTTGAAATTGAAATCACAAACAATTCAAATAACGACCTAAAAGCAGGTATGTATGGTACAGCAAATTTTGCTTCAAACCAACAAAAACAACATCTTATGGTTGTACCTAGAAATGCTTTTGTAGGAAGTGTGAACAGTAATGAAATCTTCGTAGCTGAAAACGGTGTTGCAAAATTAAGAAAAGTAACGGCAGGAAGAATTTTGGGAGACAAAGTTGAGGTTATCAAAGGTTTATCTGATGGAGAAAAAGTAATTGTTACAGGTCAGATTAACTTACAGGACGGAAACGCAATAGAAATTATTAAATAAGAGTAATTAGTGATTAAGTAATTAGTACTTAGTTAGTTCTTAGTCCCTGGAAGCAGGTAATATTTAAAACTAAGGATTAATATAACTAAGGACTAAGAACTATGAAAAACTAAGGACTTAATAAAAAAACATATGAAATTAGCCGAAATATCCATAAAACGTCCGTCGTTGGTAATTGTATTGTTTACAATTCTGACTCTTGGTGGATTGTTCAGCTACAGCCAGTTAGGCTATGAGCTGATCCCAAAATTTGAACAAAACGTTATTACAATTTCTACAATTTATCCTGGAGCTTCTCCAAGTGAGGTAGAAAATACAGTTACAAAGAAAATTGAAGATGCGATTGCGTCTCTGGAAAACGTAAAGAAAATCGATTCCAAGTCTTACGAAAGTTTGTCTATCGTTTCGATTACACTGACTTCTAATGCAAAAGTTGATTTTTCTTTGAATGATGCACAGCGAAAAATTAATGCCATTATTAGTGATTTGCCCGATGATGCAGAAACCCCTTCGCTGACCAAATTCTCGCTGAGTGATTTACCAATCATGACGCTAGGAGCTAACGGAAAGATGGACGAAGCAGAATTTTATGACTTAATTGACAAAAAAATTGCTCCTATTTTATCTCGTGTACAAGGTGTAGCTCAGGTAAACATTATTGGTGGTTCTGAGCGTGAAATTCAGGTAAACCTTGATGCTGTAAAAATGCAGGGTTATGGATTGTCTGTTCCTCAGGTTCAACAAACTATTTTAACTTCAAATCTTGATTTCCCAACTGGAAATATCCAAACAAGAAATCAAAAAATATTAATTCGTTTAGCGGGTAAATATAAAAGTGTTGAAGAATTAAGAAATCTTGTAGTTTCTTCTCAAAACGGAATTCAGATTCGTTTAGGTGAAATTGCCGATGTTCAGGATACTCAGAAAATTGCTGAAAAAATATCACGTGTAGATCAGAAAAGTGCGATCGTTTTACAAATCATTAAACAATCTGATGCAAACGCGGTTGCGGTAAGTGAGCAGTTATTAAAAACAATTGCTGTTCTTGAAAAAGATTATAAAGCTAACCAGTTAAAACTGGAAGTTGCAAAAGACAGTACCGTATTTACTCTTGAAGCTGCAGACTCTGTAGTACACGATTTATTAATTGCGGTTGTACTGGTGGCATTTGTAATGTTGTTTTTCTTGCACAGTATCAGAAACTCATTGATTGTAATGGTATCGATTCCGGCATCTTTGATCGCTACTTTTATCGGTATTTATTTAATGGGATATACGTTGAACTTAATGAGTTTATTAGGATTGTCTCTGGTGGTTGGTATTCTGGTCGATGATGCGATTGTAGTCCTCGAGAATATTTACCGACACATGGAAATGGGTAAAAGCCGAATTCGTGCTTCGTATGACGGAACTGCAGAAATTGGTGGAACAGTAACCTCTATTACATTAGTAATTGTTGTAGTATTCCTGCCAATCGCGATGAGTTCAGGATTGGTATCTAATATTATCACACAATTCTGTGTTACGGTAATTATTTCTACAATGTTGTCTCTTTTAGCTTCGTTTACAATTATTCCTTGGTTGTCTTCTCGTTTCGGAAAATTGGAGCATATTGAAGGAAAAAATTTATTTGGAAGAATTATTCTTGGATTTGAAAATTATTTAACTCGTTTTACAAACTGGGTTTCTAATTTATTGACTTGGTGTTTAGATCATTATATTAAAACAATTATTGTTGTAGTTGTTTTATTCTTAGTTTCAACAGTTGGATTGATGGGCGGTGGTTTTATCGGTGGGGAGTTCTTCGCATCTTCTGATAGTGGTGAATTCTTAGTTCAAATCGAAATGCCAAAAGATGCTTCATTAGAACAAACAAACTTCATGACTCAAAAAGCAGAAGAGTTTTTGAAGAAACAAGAATATGTTCACAGTCAGATTACAACTGTAGGACAAACGAGTGAAGGTTTTGGTGCATCTCAGGCTACAGCTTACAAGGCAGAGATCGACGTAAAAATGATCGAGCAAAAAGACCGTACAGATGATGCGAATGTTTACGCTGCAAAAATTAAACGTAAACTGGAAAAAGTATTAGTTGGGGCAAAAGTTAAAACAGTTCCGGTTGGTATTTTAGGAACTGCAGAAGATGCAACTTTAGGTTTGATCGTAACAGGTCCTTCAACAGAAGCGGCAATGGCTTTTGCTAAGCAAGCAGAAGCAGAATTACGTACAATTCCGGGAACAACGGAGATTAAATTAACTGTTGAAGACGGAAACCCTGAAATTAACGTAAAAGTAGACCGTGATAAAATGGCTGCTTTAGGATTGACACTTCAAACAGTTGGTTTGACAATGCAGACTGCTTTTAGTGGAAATACAGATGGTAAATATCGTGCAGGTGAATATGAGTACGATATCAACATAAGATATAATGCATTCGACAGAAAAAGTATTACTGACGTAAGTAACCTTATTTTCGTAAACTCTGCAGGACAACAAATTAAATTGTCACAATTCGCAGATATTACAGAAGGTTCAGGACCTAGCCAGTTAGAGCGTAGAGATAAATCTGCTTCTGTAACAGTAAAAGGACAAAACGTTGGGGTGCCATCTGGAACAATCGTTCAAAAATGGCAGGAGAAATTAGACAAACTTAAAAAACCAGCTGGTGTAAACTACATCTGGGGTGGTGACCAGGAGAACCAATCTGAAGGATTTGGTACTTTAGGAATCGCTTTATTGGCCGCTATTATTTTGGTTTACCTTGTAATGGTGAGTTTGTATGACAGTTTCGTTCACCCTTTTGTGGTATTGTTTGCTATCCCGCTTTCGTTTATCGGGGCGATGCTGGCATTGGCTTTGACTAATAACTCATTAAATATCTTTACGATTCTGGGTATTATTATGTTGATTGGTCTGGTGTGTAAAAATGCGATCATGCTTGTCGATTATACAAATCAAAGAAGAGCAGCCGGTGAATCAATCAGAACTGCTTTAATTCAGGCAAACCATGCGCGTTTACGTCCGATTTTGATGACTACAATTGCGATGGTATTTGGTATGTTCCCTATTGCATTGGCAAAAGGAGCAGGAGCTGAATGGAAAAACGGGTTGGCTTGGGTAATTATCGGAGGATTAATTTCTTCTTTATTCCTAACCCTGATTGTGGTTCCTGTAATTTATAATATCATGGAGAAAATCATTCATAAATTCTCCAAAGGAGATAAAATCGATTATGAAGCTGAAATGGTTGCCGATTACGAGCATACAGAATTAAGCGAAGACGGTTTTAATCCAAAACACACCCATTAATTTTTGATTTAATTTTAGACGAAAAATCCCAAATTCCGAAAGGAGTTTGGGATTTTTTATTTATTAGAATTTCACTTAAGATACAAATAATGATTAAAATAATCAATAATTGCTTTTCCTTCCAACAGAACATCTGCTCCAATAATACCATGAACAGGTTTTGTTTTGTAAGATTCTAAAGCTTCATTTACATGTGAAAGGTCAAAAATTACAATACTGAAATTCCTACTTTTCCAGCTTCCTAACTGCAATACATTTTGCGAAGAAATCTGAGTCCGCATTCCTGTTGCTCCGGCTCCTGAGGCTTTTGTTTTTGATTTTTTTGCAGATAATTCAAATCGCTCAATGCTTTCAAATCCAATGCAGGTGTTTGAAGCACCAGTATCTAAAATGAAATTTCCCGAAACTCCGTTAATCTTAGCTTTTATCTGAAGATGTTGTGTTTTAGTAACCTTGAATTTTATTTTTTTGTAGTGTTCTTTTTTGAGGACTTCGTGAAGATTTTCCATTTGCGATAGTAATTGAAAATCAAAAATAAACCAATTACAATCAAAAAGCTAATTCCATAATAGATATAATTTCCCGATTTTTCTTCTGCAGAAATCGAACCGTAATACACAAATGAGCTCCAGTAATAAGGTGATTTCTTAGCATTAGGAATTGATTTGTTGTTTAAATACCCGAGTTTAGCATTGGCATTTGCTTCAAAATAAGAAACATTATTTTTAACGTTTTTATAAAAATCAGACATAAAGACAGAAGTCGTAAAATCGTTTACTTTCCATAAAGAAAATAATAAATTCTGCGCGCCCGCAAACTGAAAACCTCTTGCAATACTCATTGCACCTTCTGCCTTATACAACTTTCCAATTCCGGTTTCGCAGGCACTTAAAACGACTAAATCCGGATTAATGTGAAGATTATACAATTCAGAATATAAGATTTCCTGATCATAAAATTTAATACTTGCCGGAGTTTCTATATCGCCCGAGGAAGCATGCGTACTCAAATGAAGAATCGAATAATTGGGAGCATTTCTTTTGAAATTAGAAAAACCCGCATTCGAATTTTCTAAATATTTCCCTTTAAAATTATCCCGAATCGATTCTAATTCTTTCTTCGAATAACTCAACTCAAAAGCCGTTTTTTCGAAAACCGGAAAAACACCCAAAACCGTTTTCTCTGATTTTGAGACCGGTTTTGAATTCAGATAAATATTGGCTGAGGTATTATAAGCAATTTTAAAATCGTTTAATACGTAATGCATTTTGGCAAAATTTGTTGTTTTTGATTCTTGCGTAATTAAAGCTTCAAAAGGAAGGAAATTTAAAATTCCGTCGGGAACAATTACCAGATTTTGATAAACTGATTTTTTGGGAAATTTGAGTAAATCATAAACAGCTTTTCCGTATTTGTTGTAACCTGAAATATCGTTTGTAATAGAATTTGCGTCGTTGAAATAATCTACAAAATGTAAAATTTCAGGAATTGCCAAATGATTGGTCCAAATATAATTTAGTTGAATTGTGTTGTTTTGCAAAGTGAAATAATACAATTTTTCAGCACCCATAAAATAATAAATCATCATTGCTTTATCATTTTCTAATTTTGAAAATAACGCTTTTAAATCACAGTTTTCAGGAAGATAATTTCGATTTTCAGACTGAATTTTTTTCAGCAGAAGCATCGATTCATTTTGTTTTTTTATAAAATCATTTATTTTCGAAATATCGGCTAAATCTCCTTTTTGCTGCTCTTTTAAAATGGAATTATTAAGATTTTGAAGTTCTTGTAAAAGCAGTTTTTCTTCTGCGGAAGCGTTTTCAATATTCGAAAGATAACGTTTTAAAATTCCCGATTTTGTTTTTTCTGATAACTGAAAAGCTTCTTCCAGATATTGAGTTTTTCTTTCCTTTTCATATAAACTATAATAAATCGAAATACATTTTTCTGTTCGATTACGAGATCTTAACTGAGAAATGATTTTTGAGTTTTCATAGACCAATGAATTCATTAATAAATCTTCGATATAAAAAGAAAGTTTAAAAGCATTTAAAGCTTTTTTAGGCTGCTTTAGTTGGAGAATTTCTGCCTGCAAATCGATTACATCCATCAAAAGAGTTTCTGCGTATAGTTGATTTTGGCCGGGCAGAATATTTTTTGAATTATAATTCGGGATTAAAACTTTAAAAACAGACGAAATCTGCTTTGTGCTTTCCTCATATTTTCTTTCATCAAAGAGCAGCAACGCTTTTTCATAATACAGTTTTGCGAGTTTTCTAGGCTGTTGATTTTTAGTTTCTAAAAACAATTTTTCAGCCTTTTGCATATAAGGATCAGCAATATCAAATCGATGCCATTGTCTGTTCATCGAAGCAAGATTTCGATAAGAATTTGATAAAGTCTCAGATTGATTTTTTTCGTTTTTAAGATATTCTATAGAAAGTTGAAAAGCTTTTTCGGCTTTGTCATTCGAATTTTTAATAGACAAAAGCTGTTTAGAACTTAACCAATAATTATTCCCAAGATTATTCAATAAAATACCTTTTTGAGAATTCGATAATTGTTCTGTTTTTAAAGTATTTTCTAAAACCTCAATTGCCAAAGAAATTTTCCCTGAACTTTGATAAACATTAGATAAATTAAGAATTGCAGCAAACTTCTGTTTTTGTGCATCAGGATAACTTTTAGAAGTATTTACAATAAAAAAATATTGTTTTATGGTGTTTTCGGCGCTGTCATAATCGCCCAAAACGGTATATAAATTCCCTAAAGGTTTTAAGCAGAATTCAATAATATCGTAATTACTGAGTTTGTGCTTTTGATATATTTGCCAGGCTTTTTCATAACTGGAAATCGCATTTTTTGTCTGCCCAAACTGATTTTCATAATAGGCTTTGTTGCAGTTTAAAACCACAACGGCCAATAATTCATCTTTGGTTTTAGGTTTTGGATTTCTCCAAAAATCACTTTCTGCATTCGTTAAATTTTGCAGCGCTTTCGCGGAAGGATGAGCCGTAAAAACATCAACAGCATGGTAAATTTTATCTTCCTGACTTTGTCCGAAGGCCGTCAGACTCAGAAAAAGAAAAATGAAACCATATAATTGATGTAAGTTCATGTTTATTAATGGTATAATCAAGTGTCAGTCCTGAGCGAAGTCGAAAACCTTTTTTCGTTAAGACCTTAGACTTCGCTCAGGGATGACAATATTGTTTTTAAAACTTCCAGATTCCATAAAGCTGAAAGTAATTAAAGTTCTGTTCAAAATTAATTACATAACGTGCACCTAAACTTGGCCCTATTCTGGCAAAACCTGCTGTTAAATCAAACAAAATGCCTGTTTTTATATCAGTAAAAGTATTTTTTATGCTGTTAGAACTCATAACAGAACTAATCAAAAAGTTTTCTTTGTCACCTTCATAAGTATCAGTTTGGATCCTTTGATTCTGTTCAGAAGAAACATTTATGCTGGCCTGAATACCAGCGCCAACTCCAATATAATTATTAATGTTATACCGAATCAAAACAGGAACTTCCCAATTAATATTCTTATTTTCAGTTGATATAGTGGTGCGTATCAATTGCCTTACTCCGTTTGCATTCGTATTTATCTGGTCTGTAACATTAACGGCACTATTATATTGATTTAATGCATTTACCCATTCGGCCTGCCAGTAAAAACGATACGATTTAAAAGGCGAAATTGTTGCGCCCACAAAATAACTTGTCGATTTGTCTAAATCAGGATAAAAATTGTAACCGGCTTTTGCGCCAATTGAAATTCCCGGTAAAAATCGGGTAGTGGCATAATTTGTAATTATAGGTTCATTTTTATCAAAAATAATCGAAGTACGGCTTTTGGTTTTTACTTTATGAAAATCTTCTCCAAACTTCATCGAATATTTTACAAAACCTTTTGTGCTGTCTTTTTCCTTTACATTTTTTTGTTCCGTTCCCGGAAGGTAAATATTTTTAAATGTAAATATAATTTGCTTCTGTTTAATAATTGTATCAAGGCAGCTTATGGTTGGTTCTTCGCCTTTTGGACAAATCGGACATTCGGGATACATACTTTCAATCTGAAAAGTTTTCTTGTCAAACATATCCGGAACATCGGTTTCTAAACGAATTTTTCTCGCCGGCCCTTCACCGTTATTCTGAAAACGGGTTTTAAAATTCACTCTTTTAAAACGAACCAGTCTGTAATTCATAAAACGTCCGTTAGACCCCATTTTATTAGGGTCGTGAGAGGTTACAATTTCCATTTCAAGGTTTTTAATCTTATGGTTTTTATAACTTCGATTCGGAACAAAAATCCCGCGCATAGTTACTGTTGCACTGGTGTCTTTTATCATTTCCGGAGTGGTCTTAAATGTATAAAAAACATTCCGTGTTTCTCCTGGATCAGCATCGTCAAATTCTAAAACCGAAACATTATGATACGTTTTATGAGCGTCTAAAAGCGAAGCATCAAGATCTTCTTCAGTCGTTGTATTTCTGTATTTTTTAAGTTTGAAACTATTTTCGGCAGAAGCCGTAAAATTATTAGAATCGTCAAGATCATCGACAGCTGCAACTAGGTTTTCTTTTATTTCGCGCTCGTTTGCATAAGTCCTGAAATCACTTAACTCAAAATTATTATGTTTGAATTGTTTTTCATTATAAAAAAGATACAGCTTTCCGGCTGAAACATAATTCTCCAGATTTTGATAACTTACTACGACTACCATTTCCTGTTCAGGAATTGGATCGCAGTTTTTTAAAATTGCAAAACCATTTTGATCAGCAATTGAAGCAATGTCTTTATAATTAGTATCGGTAATGTCATTTACGGCCACTTTTTTAGGCCGTGTTGCCGGAGGTTTTCCGTTGTCGTAATTGTTTGTTACAGCAAGTCTTGCAGTATATGTTCCTTTCTTTTTGTAAACATGTTTTGGTTCTGCTTCTTTGCTGTAATGTCCGTCCCCAAGTTCCCATAAATACGAATAACTAGGTTTTGGCGCACCGGCAATTGGAATCAATGGCGGCGTTTCGGGTTTAAAAGTAACGGTATTTCCGTTTTGGATAAAACCAATATTCGCTCTTCGGGTTATGGTGTCTTTTACTTTGGTTTGTCCTATCGAAAAAATTGAAAACAGAATAAAGAAAATAGACAGTTGTGGTTTCATAACTAGACAGTTTTTTAGTCTTAAAATCATCAGAATTAATTTTAAAACAGGTTTAAATGTAAAAAAAAGTGATGAGCAAATCATCACTTTTTCTTAAAAAAGCATTTGTAAGTTACTGAATGGCATTAATTGCAGCAACAAGTTGAGCTTCGGTACCGACTGTTGTTTCGGCTAGTGTAAAGGTATATACGGCATTTGCAGTTATTGTTACTCCTTTAATTGCATATCTCCAGTTTCCATTGTCTTCGGTTGCAAAAATAATATGACACGCAAGACCAATAGGAATTTGTCCATAATGTTCGCTGAATAATCCTTCAGCAGTATAAGTGTCCAATTTTGCAAGAGCATTTGTTCCTTCTCCGTCATAAGAAAGATATACAGCGCTGTTTGTATTGTTGAATCCTTCTGGAACATCAACTAAAAGAGTTGTTTTTGGTCTTGGATCGCTGTAAAAACGGTCCACATTTGTCCATCCGAAGTTTCCAAAAGTTACATAATAATTGTTTCCTTCACCTTGCACGCCGCCTTTTCCGTTTGCGCCGTCAGCACCTGCTTTTACTTCTCTCCAGGCAAGTTCTCCGGCTTCATCGATTGCACCATTCCACAATGTCATAGTGTTGTCTACGCCATCTGTTAGAGCAGCAGGAACAAGCATAGTCATAGGGCATCCGGTTTGAAGTGCAACGCCGCCCTGAGTAGCTTTGATAAAGAATTCACCACCAGAAATCAAAAGGTTTTTCTTTCCGTCAGCTGTAACTCCCATTGTTGGTTTGTTGGTAACCAGCATGTTTCCTTTGTCAAAAAGTTCAATATATTCGATGTTAACTTCTCCGGTTACAGGATTTCCGTTTTTAGTAAGGCAGTCCCCGTTGATGTTTACTTTTACGCCTTTTGCAGAAGTAAAGGTTACAACACCATCTCCGGCAGTAATAGTAAAGTTTTGTGTATTTCTTTTAACTCCTTTTTCACTTATACTTTTAAATGCCGCTGATGTTGGAGGCAGAATAGTTTCTTTATCATCGCCGTCGCTGTTATCGCAGCTTACAAATGAAAATAATAATAGAAATAAAAGTCCGATAGTTTTAAAATTTGTGTTCATAATTTCTAGTTTTATAAATCTGTCTTGATTGTCAAGCGGTTTTCAGATTCTGGTTAATAATTATATTGTTATATAAATTAAGGTTTGCTATTGTTACCCCTTGTTTTAATTTTTTTTATTGTGCTTACAGGATTAAATCAACTTTGGGTTTTATTTGTTACCTCTGATTTTATTTTTTATGCCGAAAGACATTTGTCTTCAAAAAGGTTTCCGTCTTCATCGACAGCCACTAGAATGTTTTTCTTCCGCGAAAGCGTAATAATTAAATAAATCCAGACAATTGACCAAAGCCCAAAAGTGAGACAGGTAAGGAACAGGTGCAGGAAATGTTTAATGACTTTTTTTTCTCTGCATAAAACAACGTATGGTAATTTCTCGTTATGTTCTACGATTACAAAGCCGTTTCTTGTTTTGGCAGAAATCATTTTGTAGAATTGATCTAAAGTCTTGTCGCCGGTAAATTGATAGATTTCCATTTTCTCTTAATTTTTAACTCTTTTAAAAGATTTTTGTTTTCATATATCAATTGTAATTGTTAATTGTTACCCATTTATTAGAAATTTGTTTGAGATTCTTTTTAACTTTATCTGATTAAAAGTTTTTTTATGAGTAAAACTAAAGTGCATCCTGACCAAAAATATATTGACGGACTTGCTGCAAATGACTCGGTCATAATACAGTCTATTTACAAAAAGTATGTTCCTAAAGTGGTAATGTTTATTATGAACAATTCAGGAGACAGAGATCATGCTCAGGATGTGGTTCAGGAAGTATTGATTTTGCTTTTTAATCAGGCCAAAGCCAATTCTCTGCAATTGACTTGTCCGTTTGATGCTTACTTTTTTCTTTTATGTAAAAGAAAATGGCTCAACGAACTCAAAAAAACATCCGGCAAAGGGGTAACAATTATTGAAGATGCGGTATCTATGAATGAATCTGCACTGGAATTAATTGGGCAAACCGAAGAATTTGATGAAAAACAGCAGCTTTTTGACAGTATGTTTCAAAAATTAGGAGACAAATGCAAAGAGTTATTAAAGCTGAGTTTTGAAATTAAATCGATGGAAGAAGTGGCCGAAAAACTAAACGTAACATATGGATATGTTCGTAAAAAAAAGTCGCTGTGCGTAGGCCAGTTAACACAGTGGATTCAGGAAGCAAAAAACTTTAATTCTTTAAAAAACAATTAGTCATGAACGAAGAACGCTATATATTATTTGATGAATATCTTCAAGGCGAATTAACTATTGAAGCAAAAAATGATTTTGAAAAACAATTGTCAGGAGATCCTGAATTTGCTTCCCAGTTTGAGACTTTTAAAGATGTGCAGTTTCAATTAGCGAATAAGTTTGGAATTGAGCAGGAAAGAGAAGTGTTTAAAGAAAACCTGACTCAGATTTCTGCACAGCATTTTGATAATAATCCAAAAGTAATTGGACTCAAGCCATGGTATTTAGCGGCTGCCGCTTCTGTTGCCGTTTTATTCGGGCTGTTCTTTTTTAATTACAACCAAAATCCTGTTTATGGAGATTATAATAATCCGGAACAGGCATCTTTTACAGAAAGATCTACGGCTGATGAAAACTTAAAAGCAGCAGAAAAAGCATATAATCATAAAACCTATAACAAAGCGATTCCGCTTTTTGAAGCCATTTTACAAAAGAATAAGACAGCAGAAATTCAGTTTTTCTATGGCGTTTCCCTTTTAGAAGAAAGCCATTATTTAAAAGCCGAAGCTGTTTTTAATGAGTTAAAAGCAGGAAATTCTGCTTACAAAGAGAAAGCGGTTTGGTATCTGGCCTTGTCTAAACTAAAACAAAAAGATTACGAGGGCTGTAAACAAATCCTTGAAACTATTTCTGAAGATTATGAAGGTTATGATCAGGTTGAGGAACTTTTGCATCAGCTGGATTAATTATTTAATTAAAATATCTTTTAAAAACCTTTGTCAAAGTTTTAATCGCTGACAAAGGTTTTTAGCATTGGGAATCTGACTCAATTTCGACTTCATTTGTGTCCGTTCCCGGAATTGCTATTCTTTTTTTATTATCGTAATTTTGGCATCAATAAAAATTAAAGCAATTGAACTCTACAATAACCATTACAGATACACATACGCATTTATATTCTGAAGAATTTGATCAGGATCGTGACGAAATGATTCAGCGTGCTATTAATGCCGGAATTACCCGCTTTTTTATTCCTGCAATCGATGCTGCGGCCACACAGTCGATGTATGATTTAGAGCAAAACTATCCGGATCATATTTTCCTTATGATGGGCCTGCATCCTACTTACGTAAAAGATAATTATCTGGAAGAGTTAGCGCATGTAGAAACGGAATTGTCAAAACGAAAATTCTATGCTGTTGGCGAGATCGGGATCGATTTGTATTGGGACAAAACACACTTAAAAGAACAGCAGATTGCTTTTAAAAAACAAATTCAGCTGGCAAAAAAATACAAATTGCCAATTGTAATTCATTGCCGTGAAGCCTTTGATGAAATCTTTGAAATTTTAGAAGAAGAAAAATCTGAAGATTTATTTGGGATTTTTCATTGTTTTTCCGGAACTTTATTACAAGCACAACAGGCAATTTCTTACAATATGAAATTAGGAATTGGAGGCGTGGTAACATTCAAGAACGGAAAAATTGATCAGTTTTTAAATCAAATCGATTTAAAACATATTGTATTGGAAACAGATTCGCCTTATCTGGCACCAATTCCATACAGAGGGAAAAGAAACGAGAGCAGTTATTTGGTTAATGTAATTTCAAAACTTGCCGCCATTTATGATGTGTCTGAAGATGAGATTGCAGCAATAACAACTCAAAATTCAAAAGACGTTTTTGGGATTTAACTCATGCCTTACAAAACTTTAATTTTTTTTTTGTTCTTTTGCCCACTTTAAAACAATATAAATAATGCAGAAATTTGATGCCATTCGACCGTTTTATGATTCCGAAATAAATGAAGCACTTCATGATGTTGTCAATCATCCGATGATGAAAACCATGATGAACTTTACTTTTCCGGAAGTTGAAGATGAGGTTTGGAAGGATCAGTTAAAGAAGACGCATTCGATACGCGATTTTCAGTGTAATTTTATTTATAACACGATACAAAAAGTTCTTGAAAAAAGTTCTGAAGGCTTAACAACTTCTGGTTTTGAAAAACTTGAAAAAAATACTTCCTACTTATTTATCTCCAACCATAGAGATATCCTTTTAGATACTACTTTGCTTAATGTTTGTTTGTTCGAACATGGTCTGGTTATGACGGCATCTGCAATTGGAGACAATCTGGTTAAAAAAGCCTTTCTGGCAACTTTAGCAAAGTTAAACCGAAACTTTTTGGTTTTAAGAGGATTAACACCTCGTGAAATGCTGCAAAGCTCTAAATTACTATCAGAATATATCTGTCAGTTATTACAGCGTGAAAATCGCTCGGTTTGGATTGCACAAAGAGAAGGAAGAACAAAAGACGGAAACGATGAAACCAACCCGGGAGTTTTAAAAATGATTGGAATGGCATCTGACGAAGAAAACTTAATGGATTATTTTAAGAAATTAAAAATCGTTCCGGTTTCCATTTCTTACGAATACGATCCTACGGATGTTTTAAAAATGCCGCAATTAATGGCAGAAGCAAACAACGAAGTTTACGTTAAAGATAAAAATGAAGATTTCATGACCATTTTAAGTGGTATCATGGGAACTAAAAAAAGAATACATATTTCTGTTGGCGATGTTTTAGATGCTGAAATCGATCAGATTGCCGCAGAAAATGACAATGTTAACAAGCAGGTTCAGGCTTTGGCACAAGTTATCGATGATACGATTTTGAAAAACTACCAATTGTGGCCAACCAACTTTATTGCCTATGATATTTTAAACGAAACAACAAGATTTTCTCATTTATATAAAGAAAATGAAAAATCGCTTTTTGAGCGTCGTTTAGAAATGCGTATCGGAAGTGATAATCCTGTTACAAGACAAGGATTTTTGGCTATGTATGCTAATCCGGTTGTCAATAAATTAAAATACCAAGATGTCATCTAAAGCAAAAATACTTTTGATTTATACCGGAGGAACGATCGGTATGAGCAAGGACTTTGAAACTGGAGCGCTTAAAGCATTCAACTTTAGTAAATTAATCCAAAAAATTCCCGAAATTAAACAGTTAGACTGCGAAATCGAATCTGTTTCATTTGAAAACCCGATAGATTCATCAAACATGAATCCGAAAATGTGGACCAAAATTGCCACAATTATAGAGGAAAATTATGTTTCTTATGATGGATTTGTCGTTCTTCATGGTTCTGATACTATGTCATATTCAGCTTCAGCATTGAGTTTTATGCTGGAAAATTTAGCAAAACCAGTTGTTTTTACAGGATCTCAGCTGCCAATTGGAGATTTGCGTACTGATGCTAAAGAAAACCTTATTACAGCTATTCAAATTGCTTCACTTCAGGAAAATGGAAAACCTGTAATTACTGAAGTCTGCTTGTATTTTGAATATAAATTGTACCGCGGAAACAGAACGTCAAAAGTAAATGCAGAACATTTCAGGGCTTTTACTGCACCAAATTATCCAGAATTGGTAGAATCCGGCGTGCATTTGAAGCTGAACAAACATTTATTTCTTCCTGTAAATAAAGACGCCCAACTGATCGTTCATAAAAATTTAGACAATCATGTAGCTATCATAAAAATGTTTCCGGGCATGAGCGAAATTGTTTTGTCTTCAATCCTGGCAACTGCTGGTTTACTCGGAATTGTTTTGGAAACATACGGTTCAGGAAATGCTCCAACCGAGGATTGGTTTTTAAATTTAATTGAAAAAGCTATTCAATCCGGAATGCACATTGTAAACGTTACGCAATGTTCAGGCGGAAGTGTTAATATGGGTCAATATGAAACCAGTACGGCCTTAAAATCGCTTGGAGTTATTTCGGGAAAAGATATCACTACAGAAGCTGCTATTACAAAATTAATGTATCTGCTGGGCCATCATATTCCGCAAAATGAATTTAAAGATGTTTTTGAAACAGCACTTCGCGGGGAAATATCTTAAATTAAAAATTCTAAGTTTTTAAATTCCAAATTCCAATTTTTACGATATGATTAACTTTGACAAAGTTTAATTGGAATTTCTATACTCAACCGGACAAGTCTCCATTTCCTGAGCAGATTTTTGTTTTTTATAATAAACATAAACTAAAACAGAAAGAATGCAAATAATTCCCTGAATGGCTACAGTCGCTCTAACACCAAGTGAGTGAGAAACATATCCGATAATTAAACTTCCCACAGGAATCATTCCCTGATATGCCATCATGTAATAGCTGATACTTCTGGAACGCATATTGACGGCGCTGTGTGTCTGAATGTAGATATTAATGGAAGAAGTTTGGCCCATCATTCCTATTCCGCTCAAAGTCATACAGATAAGTGCAATCGTTATACTGCTTGATACGGCTAAAATAATAATACTGAAACCTAGTAGTAAACTTGCTGCAATCATCAGTTTGTTCATGTTTTTAGATGATTTTAAGTTGGCAAGATAAATAGCAGATAAGACAGAACCAATTCCGGCAGCACTTTCAAACCAGCTGAAAGTTTCGGCATTTCCGCTAAAAATATCTTTTGCAAATACAGGCATTAAAGTATTAAACGAAATCACAAACATACTGCTGACGGTTAACATCAAAAGCATTCTGGCCATTTCAGTTTCTTTTTTTACATAATCAAGGCCTTCGATAAGGTCGTCAATCATGTTCAGTTTATTTTCGGCTTTAATGTGCGGCGTGATTTTCATCATCAATAAAGAAATCAAAACAGGAATGTAGCTGAAAAAATTCCCCATAAAACAGAAATCTTCTCCATAAGTATGCAGAATAATTCCGGCCAGTGCGGGTCCGGCAATTCGGGCAAAATTATTTAAGGTTGAATTTAAGGCAACTGCATTGGGTAAGTCTTCTTTATCATTCACAATGTCTATCATCATGGTTTGTCTGCAGGTCATATCAAAAGCATTAATAATTCCCTGAATAAGACTTAAAGCGAGAATAAAGTTAATGTTATAAATTTTGAAATAAATCAGCAATGCCAGGGCCCCGGCCTGAATCATTGCGGCAGATTGCAATACAAGCATTGATTTGTGTCTGTCGTAACGTCCGATAATACTTCCGGCCAACGGAGCAAGAAATAAAGAAGGAATCATACTTAAAAAAGTAGCAAGTCCCAGCAAAAATACAGATCCTGTTATACTGTAAACCATCCAGCTTACAGCGGTTTTCTGCATCCATGTACCAATAACTGAGACAGATTGTCCATAAAAGAATAACTTGAAGTTTTTTGATTTTAACGCTTTAAACATGATCTTAAATATTTAATACAAAGGTCGCGATTATGATTTCATTAGAAAAATTAATAATTTTACTTATAATAAGTATTAAAACTTATCGATATGGAAATTTATCAATTGGAGTATTTTATTAAAACGGCTGAGGTTCTGCATTTTACAAAAGCTGCCGAATTGTGTTTTGTTACGCAATCCGGACTTTCACAACAGATAAAAAAACTGGAAGAAGAACTCGGTCTGCCTTTATTTAAAAGAATTGGCAAAAAAGTACAGCTTACAGAAGCCGGTTCTGTTTTTTTAATTCACGCCAAAAAAGTGGTCGAAAACGTAGAAAACGGGAAACAGGCCATTGAAGATTTGAATGAAATGATTGGCGGCGAACTCCGAATTGGTGTTACATATATTTTTGGTTTATTGATTCTTCCTGTCGTTAATGCATTTGCTAAAAAATATCAGAATCTGAAAATTGTTGTAGAATACGGAACTACAGAGGCTTTAGAACAAAAACTTATTAATAATCAATTAGATGTTGTTTTAGTTATTTCTTCACATGAAATTGAACTGCCTATTCAAAAAGTGCCTTTGTTTACGTCGCATATGGTTTTGGCAGTTTCCAGGAACCACACTTTAGCAGATTTGGATAAAATTGCCTTTAAGAAAATAGAAGAAATTCCTTTGGTCTTGCCCGGAAAAGGATCAAATTCGAGAGAGTTCGTCGAAGAGTTATTTCAAAAATTTAATATGAAGCCTAAAATCTCCATAGAACTGCATTCTATACATGCATTGCTGCAAATGGTAGAGAACAGCGATTGGGCGACAATTGTGGCAGAAAAGGCTTTAAAAGGCTGGGATCAGCTAAAGGCAATACAAATTACAGGTGTCGCAACCAAAAGAGAATCTTTTATGTTAACTATTGGCGGCTATCAAAAAAAGGCCGTAAAATTATTTATGGAAGAATTTAGAAAGAGTATTTAAAACTAATCTTAGATTTTATTTTTGAAACTCGATTTTTTTTGTGTTCTTTGCAGACCAAAATAGAGAGGTGTCCGAGTGGTTGAAGGAGCTAGCCTGGAAAGCTAGTATATGGGTAACTGTATCGAGGGTTCGAATCCCTTCCTCTCTGCGAATAAAGCCGCAATTTCGTCTTAAAGAAATTGCGGTTTTTTGATTTAAAAATATAGCTATTTTAGTAATTTATAAAAAATAACGGGATTACTAAAAATTCAAACGATAACATGAAAACAAATATTTCAATTTTTATTCTTTTAGTACTCATCTTAATTTCTTGTGAAAGAGAATGTCATTTGACTCCAATTCCTAAAGCTGTTTTTGATTTAGGTAAAATCGAAAAAAAGATCATGGTAACGAGTGGAAATGAAATTGACAGCCTAATTCTTGTTGATAAAATTGAAGATTATATAAAGACATCTTTTAAAGGACCAATGAATGTGCGTGATTGCGAGCATTATAAAAGCTATAAGTTTAGTTTTAAAACAGACGATATTGATGTGTCTGTTAGAAAATATGTTGAAGATACACTACAATTAGATGTCCTTTCTTTTGGTATATGTGATAATTCTGATGATAGAACTATTCCAGAAAAAGAATTATCATTAAACAAAGAATATATTTTTGAGAGAAAAGAGAATTGCGATACAAGTATTATAAAAAGGATAGTTCTAAAAGGATATCTGATTCAATCTATTACAACATCTGATAATAAAACATGGACTGTAAAGTAAAAACAGCGACATATAAAAGCCAATATTATTCCATAAAAACATATTAGTAAGTACTATAGATTTCCAGCGCTAAAAAGGTTTTTAAATTTAATTATTATATATTTGGCACCATTGTCAATGATATAATTTTAATGAATTTACCCCCTTATTCGCCAGGATTGCATAAACTGGTTACTTTACATGTCGATCAAATTTCGAAGCTCACCAACAGTACAAGGTTTGTTGATATTACACATTCCATTTTAGAAAAATATGAACTTGAAAAAGTAGGTGTAGTTGTTCATGATTTTGACAACAATAGTTTTACAATTTCATTCTGCCTTAAAGAATCACATATCTGCATACATACCTGGCCAGAATATAATCAGCTTACATTAGATGTTTATTTATGCAATTATCTTCAGGATAATTCAGAGAAAGTACGAAATGTTATGGCCGATTACATCACTTATTTTGATGGAAAAATTATTAAAGATTTTGAAATTAACCGATAAAGCATGAAAATTCCTTGTTACGATTGTAATACAGAAACCGAATTAGAGGTTGGTTTTGAGGTAATAAATTTTGTTTGTCCTGTTTGTCACAGTTTATATGTTCGTGATAAAGAAGATGGCTTTCGCCGAAGATCACAATATAAAGGCGTCGTGGCTGATCAGCCCTTATCTGTTGGTGATGTTGGTTTTTTGAAAGGAAGCGAATATAAAGTTACGGGTATATTATTCAAAAAAACGCATCCTGAATATCGATGGACAGAGTTTATACTTCAAAATGACAAAAGTGAGTTTATTTATCTTTCGCTTTCAGATGGACATTGGATGCTGCTTACAGAAATGGAAGAGACTTTTAATGTTAAGTCACATCCTTTAACTTTAGAACATAATAACCTCGATTACGATATTTATAATTATTCTAATGCCATTATAGAAAATGCAGAAGGTTTTTTTGATTTTGCACTGCCGCAAAATAAAATAATTCCTGTTGTTGAATATATCAGGCCGCCTTATATGATTTCTATTGAAGATATGGAAGGTGCTGAAACGGCTTTTTATGGAGAATATATTAAAAAGAAGGAAATTAGTAAAGCGTTTAAAAAGAATAACCTCCCAGATCAATATGGAGTAGGCGTTATTCAGCCGGCAAAATTTAATCTTAAAGATCTGGCTGTTATTTTTTGTTTTACGGCACTCTTAATTATTACCACAAATTGGTATATATATAAAGATCAGTTTGAGCAGAATGTATTTTCTAAAACAATACGATTCAGCGAATTCGACAACAAAGAAATTACAAGCGATGCATTTGTACTAAATGGAGGTTCGGCTCCAATTACGATTAAGGTTTCTACGGATGTTAATAATTCATGGGCAAACATTAATGTCGCTTTGATAAACGAACAAACAAATGAAGAAATATATGCCAGCAAAGACATAGAATACTATTACGGATATACAGATGGAGAATCATGGACGGAAGGAAGCAATTCTGAAGAGTTTAATATTTGTGGAGTAAAAGCAGGCAAATACCATCTTTTAATAACACCAATGAAAGCTCCTGAGGATGTTAATAATAGTGAAATGCGTATTAATGTTGTTTGGAATGAACCTTCTAGCAGAAATGTATGGATTGTTATTATTGTTTTGATTACCATTTATTTAATAATAAGATTTTATAGTTACAATTTTGAAAAAGAGAGATGGGCAGACAGCTCTTATTCTACTTTCACCGAATAAATAGTTATGAAAAAAATTTCTGATTTTATATATAATAATCTCTTTTCTATAGCACTTGGCCTGTTTTGCTTTGGTGTGTATCTTTATTTTACAATTGCAGGAAACAGAATCTGCGATTGCGAAACCACAGAAAATTATAAACCAACAGGTCATTCATCCGTTAATCATTTTTATCATAAATAACATTTAATAATATGGAATTAATACATACGCAGCCCATCGTTAATTCAATCATTTTTTCTGTTTTAGGAATTATCATTCTTTTAGCGGCCTATTTTATTATCGAAAAGATCACTCCCGAAAACACTTGGAAAGAAGTTGTGGAGAAAAATAATATCGCTGTCGCAATAGTTTTGGCAGCATTTATCATCGGAATTTCGATGATTGTTAGCGCAGCAATTCATGGGTAAAAATTTTCTTAGGTTTGAATTTCTTTTACTGTTTGCAGTTTTTATAATTGCAACCTGCGGCCTTATTTATGAGCTTGTCGCAGGAACGTTAGCAAGTTATTTACTCGGCGATTCTGTAAAACAATTTTCATTTATTATTGGAGTTTATCTGTTTTCAATGGGTATCGGCTCATTTTTTTCAAAGTTTTTTCATAAAAACTTACTTAATACTTTTGTCGAAATCGAGATTTTAGTCGGTTTGATTGGAGGTTTAAGTTCAGTAGTTTTATTTTTATTATTCGAAAGCGTCGGATCCTTTCAGTTTATTCTATACCTGTTTGTTTTTATAACCGGTTTTTTAGTCGGACTCGAAATTCCGCTTTTAATGAATATTTTAAAGGACAAAGTCGAGTTTAAAGATTTAGTTTCGAACGTTTTTACATTCGATTACATCGGAGCTTTGCTGGCATCTATACTTTTTCCTTTGGTTTTGGTGCCAAAATTAGGAATAATGGGAACGTCACTTTTCTTCGGAATGATTAATGTGAGCATTGCAATTGCGCTTTGTTTTCTCCTAAAAAAAGAATTAAAAAAATCTTATTTTTTAAGAATTAAAGCTATTTTTTCATTTGTGGTTTTGCTTGTTGTTTTTGTTTTTTCAGATTCGATTTTGTCTTATTCTGAAGGAAAATTATACGGAGAAAATATTATTTACACTAATTCAACTCCCTATCAAAGAATTGTTTTAACCCATAACAAAAGTGATTACAGACTCTATTTAAACAATAATTTACAATTTAGTTCTGCTGATGAATATCGCTATCATGAGGCTTTGGTTCATCCGGTAATGTCAATAGCTAAAGATGTAAAAAATGTTTTGGTTTTAGGCGGCGGCGACGGTCTGGCTGTTCGTGAAATCCTAAAATATAAAGACGTTCAAAAAGTAACTCTGGTCGATCTTGATGAAGGAATGACCAAACTTTTTAAGACTAATGATGTACTTACAGGTTTCAATAAAAATTCATTAAACAACCCTAAAGTTATAGTCATAAATACAGATGCTTATATTTGGGCAAAAAGCTGTAAAGAAAGATTTGATGCTGCCATAATAGATTTTCCGGATCCGTCAAATTACAGTTTAGGAAAATTATATTCGCTTAATTTTTATCAAACCGTAAAAAGCATTTTAAAGCCAGATGCAGCAGTTGTAATCCAGACTACATCACCATATTTTGCTCCAAAATCATTTTGGTGTATTAATAAAACAGTAATGCAGGTTTTTCCGCAGACAGATGCTTATCATGCTTATGTTCCATCGTTTGGAGAATGGGGTTACACCATTGCCATAAACGGTTTTGGATCGACCTTTAATGATGTAAAAAGAAAAGTTCCGGGATTGAAATTCTACAATTATCAATTTGACCGATTTAATTATTTTACCAATGATATGATTTCAAACCAAATAGAAATTAATCGTTTAGACAACCAGATTTTAGTACGTTATTTTGATGAAGAGTGGGGAAAACTGCAATAATGGGAGGAGAAATTTTGTAAAAGGAATTGCTGCTTCACTGCTTTTAATTCCTTTTTTACAATTTTGTTCAGATAAAATAGCTGTTCTGATGATTCGTTTATCAGGAACAAATCATCTTTTGGGACATCGATTATGGATAAAAGATTTTCCAAAGCCAGAACAGCAAATAAACATTCCGTATTTAATTATTGGCGGCGGAATTTCAGGTATGAGTGCTGCGCGTCAGTTTCATAAAAAAGGTATTTCGGATTTTGTAGTTATTGAAATGGCAGATCATTTAGGAGGGAACTCTTCAAATGGTCAAAACAAATATTCTAAATATCCTTTGGGAGCACATTATCTGCCGCTTCCCAATTTTCAGGACAAAGAACTTTTAAATTTCCTTGAAGAAGAAAAAATTATTCTGGGTTATAATAAAAACGGACTCCCTGTTTTTGATGAATTGCAATTGACTTTTGCACCAGCAGAACGGTTGTTTTACAAAAACAACTGGCAGGAAGGAGTTGTTCCAAAAGAAGGCAATTCAGAGACAGATAATAAAGAATTTCAACGTTTTTTTACGCAAATGGATGCTTTTAGAATTGCAAAAGGCCAAGATCAAAAGTATTTATTTAATATACCAATTTATCTTTCGTCTAAAGATGAAGAGGCGAGAGCCTTAGATAAAATTACAATGCAAAAATGGTTTGAGAACAATAATTTCAAATCAGAACCTTTATTTAATTATATTGATTACTGTTGTAAAGATGATTTTGGATTAGGAATTGAATATGTTTCGGCATGGGCTGGAATTCATTATTTTGCTGGAAGAAAACAAGATGCTTCTGCAGAAAAAAATGAAAACGTTTTGACATGGCCTGAAGGCAATGCCAGATTAGCATATCATCTTAAAAAATATACAGAACAAAAAATCCTTAAAAATCATTTGGTTTATGATGTAAAAATCGAAAAAAATAAAGTTGTTGTCCGGGCATTTGATGACACTAAAAAGATTTCTGTCGAAATTATTGCTGACAAAGTCATTATGGCCACACCTCAATTCGTAAACCAGTATCTGATTAAAGACCGAAAAGCGTTTACAAAAAACTTTCATTACACACCTTGGCTTTTAGCAACCTTAGTTGTAAACAATTTATCAGATAATTTGAGCTTTCCGCTTTCGTGGGATAATGTAATTTATGATGCAAAAGGATTAGGTTATGTTTATGCACAGCATCAGTCATTAAATCAGGTTCAGGGTAAAAAAGTAATTACATATTACTACAGTTTTTCATCTGGAGATTTAAAAAAAACACGGCGAGAAATTTATAAAAAAAATAAAGAATATTGGAAACAATTTGTCTTTAATGATTTAAAAATTGCACATCCAGATATTGAAAATGATTCAGAAGACATGGAAGTTTTTTTATTAGGACACGGAATGATTTCTCCTGTTCCTGATTTTATTTTTGGTCAAGCCAAAGAAAAAGCAGCAAAGGATATTGAAAACCGAATCTATTTTGCCCATACCGATTTGTCCGGAATTTCGATTTTTGAAGAAGCTTTTCATCAGGGAATTAATGCTGTAAACAAAATTTTAGATGCAACAACCTTGGATTCATAAAGCTAAAACAGATTCCTTATTTATTATTGGACCGTCGTTTTTTGTGCTGGCTGTTATTTTTGTTTTTCAAAATTATATTACTGTTATAGAAAATTATTACTCTTTTTACAGCTGGCTTTTTTTAATTGTTTTTATTGATGTAGCCCATGTCTATGCTACTTTATTTAAAACATATTTTGTAAAAGATGAATTTCGAAGAAATAAAAAAAGACTAATTCTTTTACCGTTAATTTGTTTTACAACGAGCTTGGTTCTATTTTCACTCGGAAGCTTGGTTTTTTGGTCTTTTTTGGCTTATGTTGCTGTTTTTCATTTTGTTAGGCAGCAGTACGGTTTTGTGAGATTATATACCCGCAAAGAACCTAAAACAAAATTATCAGTCACCATTGATAATCTGGCAATTTATGCCTCAACAATTTATCCAATGTTGTTTTGGTTTTTTTCTCCGGAGAGAAAGTTTAACTGGTTTGTTGAAAATGAATTCCTTCAATTTGAAAATAAAACTATTCTGCCAGTTTTGCTTTGGATTTATATTGCCATTTTATTAATTTATGCCATTCGAACATTAACTATATCATTTAAAAATAAATTCTTTAATATTCCTAAAAACTCCATTATTTTAGGAACAGCTCTTTCATGGTATTTCGGTATTGTTTACTTTAATGATGATCTTATTTTTACAGCTCTGAATGTAGTTTCGCATGGAATTCCATATATGGCTTTGGTTTATTTTAAAGAAATTGAAAATAGAGAAAATAGTAAAAAATCAGGCTTTTTCAGTTTTCTAAAAACTTATAATGCGGTATTTGTTTATGTAGCTATTTTATTGATGATTGCTTTTACAGAAGAGTTCTTTTGGGAAGTTTTTGTGTGGAATGAAAACATTTCAATCAGCACTATTGATTTTTCTGGCTGGCAGTTTTTATTAGTTCCTCTTTTAAGTGTACCTCAGTTCACACACTATCTGCTGGATGGATTTATCTGGAAGTCTAAAAAAGAAATATAAAAGCATCTTGTTTTGTCAAAATTCTAGCAAAACAAGATGATTTTTTATCAGGATTAAAAATAACCTAACTTTTTTCGGCAGAATTTAACCACACTACATTTTGTTCTGATTTGTGATCCTGACCATTAATGTCTTTGTATAATTCGGGTCTTCGGGCTTTTATGTAGCGATAACCTCCGGCCTGAATGCATTTTTCGGGCGTAACAACTGCTGTTGCAAAAGAATCATCAAAAGTGCGGCATTCTGCCAATATATCTCCAAAAGGATCTATAATCATAGAACAGCCATTTTTTAACTGGTCATCGTCCATACCAATAGGATTTGAAAATATGACATAAACAGCATTATCGTAAGCCCTTGCCGGCAGCCATTTCATTAACCAGCTGCGGCCTTTCATTCCATCAAATTCTAATCTTAGGGAAGTAGGATCTTTTTCGCGGTTTTCCCAAAGCTGTGGCGACACAAAACCGGCACCTGGTCGTGTAGAAGGTGTGCACATTGTTACGTGCGGCATAAAAATAATATCGGCACCTAAAAGCTTTACAGCGCGGACATTTTCTATAATATTATTGTCGTAACAAATTAAAATGCTGCATTTCCAGCCTTTGATTTCAAAAATACAGTAGCTGTCACCAGGCGTTAAATAAGGATTTATAAACGGATGCAGTTTTCTGTATTTAGCCACTAAACCATTTTTGTCAATGCAAACCTGGGTTTTGAATACATTGTCATTTTCATCCTTTTCAAAAAGTCCGGCTAAAATTACGATGTCATTTTTTTGGGCAATTTCAGTTAGTTTTAAGATGCTTTCTCCACTGGGAATAATTTCAGCCAAATCCAGCATTTGTTCTTTTGATAAATGCATTGCAAATGTATATCCGGTGATTGAGCATTCGTGAAAAGAAATTACGTCGCAGCCTTCTATTGATGCTTTATGAGAAAGTTTTTCGATTACAGATAAATTGTAGTTTTTATCGCGGCTTTTATGCTCAAACTGAGCAGTGGCAATTTTTAAATTTTTCATTTTGTACGCTATTAATAATTAGTCAAAAATAGCGCTGTCCATATTTTAAAAATTGTACAAAACCGACATTTTAAAATGTCAAAGCAGGGATCGTTTTATAAGATTGCTGGTTAATTTTCCCGTGTTGTGTAAATATTCTTTCGGGGTAATTCCGGTGTGTTTTTTAAATTCTTTAATTAAATGAGATTGATCTGAAAATCCGGCATCATAACAAACTGCCGTTAAATTTGTATCATCTGTTTTATATTTTAACAATTTTAAAAAATGATGCAGCCTGAATACACTCCCTAATTTTTTAGGATTTAATCCAATACATTCTTTGAATTTTCTTTCCAGATGTTTTTCGCTGTAACCCATATATGAAGCTAATTGTTTGGCAGAAAAACATCCTTTATTATTCATAATAAATTGCAATGAATTATTTATTATAAACTGATTTTCAGCTGGTTTTACAGTAATCATAGCTCTAAAAAAACGATTTAAAAGCTCAACTCGTTTTTCGTTGTTTTGTTCTGATAACTTTTCTTCAAGTACAATTGCTTTTTCGCCAAATATATCTTCAACAGGAATAATGGAATCATAAAATTCATTTGCGGGAATTCCTAATAACTGATTTATTCCGCTGGGTTGAAAAACAACAATTATAAGGGTTACTTTATTTTCAGAATATAAATCTTTAAAACCGTTAAGTTGTCCGTACAAAAAGCAAGATGGCAGGTAATCTTTTACTTCGTATTTACTAATTCCGGAAATAAGTCTGCTTTTTAAAGAAAACACAACACCGGTATTGCCATCAGAAAATAAGCGAAATTTTTGTACAGCAGCTTCAGTATTATCTAAAAAAAGATAATGTTTGATATAAGGAGACAAATCTTTTGGAGCACCAACCTGCATAAATAAATTACTTAATTACGAGTGGTAAAAATAGTTTATTTTACTTTAAATAATTTTTTAGGGTAATTTTCCTGTGATTTTGATTCTCGTAAAATTTAAGGCTAATTCTGCAAAGCCACTTTTATTTTAGGCAGAATACGCTCCACAAACAACGCATAAGCAGATTCTGAGGGATGTAAACCATCTGAAGCAACCAGACTTGTATTCGTTAATCCGTTTCTGGTAATGTCTGTAATGGAAACAAATGTCACACCATTCATCATACAGTAATTTTCGGCAAAAGTATTGTATTTGTTTATTTCATTGGTAATCTTCATTCTTCCATCGGTGCCAAACATCATTCCGAATGAAGTGTAAGCGTAATCCGGAATAGAGAGTACCACTACATTTTTTTTATCGCCTTTGGCCAATGCAATTGCTTTGGTAACCAGCTCTGGAAATTCTTTTTCATAAACAGAAAAATCTCTTCCCTGATATTGATTGTTTACGCCAATTAAAAGTGTTACTAAGTCGTAATTGGAATCCGGATTTTGTTCTTTAATGGCGGTTAGTAAATTATTGGTTGTCCAGCCGGTTGTTGCAATAACTTTTAATGAAAAACTGGTTTCAGGATAAATTGCTTTTAAACTGGTTTTTAATTGTTCCGGATAACGACAGGTTTCACAAACGCTCTGACCAATAGTGTAACTATCTCCTAAAGCCAGATAATTTACGGTTTTAGAAATTGGAGTTGTTGGAATTTGTGTTGTTGGAGGTGTTACGGGCGCAGGCGACACAGGTTTAGGTGTATCTGCAGAAGATTCTTCTGTACTGCAGCTTAATAAAAATGCGGAAACAATAACGGTAACTATTTGTTTGAACTGAGTCTTCATAATTTGTTTATTTAGGCTGGTTTTAAACAAATAGTTACGTTAAATATACTTTTTTGGTTTTTATACCATTTCTGTTTTTAATAGAATTTGTTCTTCAATAGCATTCCAAAGTCCGATTCTTTTTTCTAATGCAAGAATTGAAACTTCTTCAACTTCTTTCCACTTTTGAGCGTCATCTTCGCATAAATCAGTAATCATCTGCATTGCCATTGGTCCGTGCTCATCGGCATCAAGTTCAATATGTCTTTCGAAATAATAAAGTAATTTACTTAAATCTGTATCCGGAAGATTTTTTTGAAAGTTTGCGAGGATTTCGGTAAACATACTCGGAATTAAATCTTCTCTTCCAAAAGTAAATGCGGCGGCGATTTGATGTGGTTTTCCTTCTTCTATAACTCTGAAAGTAAAATCTAGGAAAGCTTTTATTTCCGGATGAAGTGAACTTTGTTTTATAGCAACAAAAATGTTGTGAAGCGAATTTACCGAAGCTAAAAACTTGTTGATTTCTGTAATATCTGCACCACAATCTTCCATTGCTTCAAGATACATTTCGTAATGGCTTTGTCTTCTTCCGTCAATACTTAAATCAGTTTCTTCGGCAAGAACAATTTCATTAATTAAATATCTTGTTTCAGGGTTTTTAGTAGCAAACCAAGGAGTTGTTGTACAGGTAAGTTTGGCTTGAAGTGCTTTTAAAAGTGACATAAAATCCCAAACAGCAAAAACATGATTTTCCAGAAAACTATGTAAGTCATCAATACTTTGGATTTTGTTGTATAATGAATGATTTAAAAGCTGATCTTTTTGAGGTTGAATGCTATTGTTTATAGTTTCAATATTCATTTATATAAATTTTGGTGCAAAGATAAAAAGCTTCCCGGTTAGAAGAAGCTTTTTAAATTGTTTTTATATATAATTTAATAGATGTTTATGATTTAAATGCTGGAATTCCAGTTACATCCATTCCGGTAATCAATAAGTGTATGTCATGAGTTCCTTCATAAGTAATAACACTCTCGAGGTTCATCATATGGCGCATAATAGAGTATTCTCCGGTAATTCCCATTCCGCCGAGCATTTGTCTGGCTTCGCGGGCAATTTCAATCGCCATGTTTACATTATTACGTTTTGCCATGGAGATTTGAGCCGTTGTAGCTTTTCCTTCATTTCTCAAAACGCCTAAACGCCAGGTTAATAATTGTGCTTTTGTGATTTCTGTAATCATTTCAGCCAATTTTTTCTGTTGTAACTGAGTTCCTCCAATTGGTTTTCCAAACTGGATTCTTTCTTTAGCATATCGCAGCGCAGTATCATAACAATCCATTGCGGCACCAATAGCGCCCCAGGCAATTCCGTATCGTGCTGAATCTAAACATCCAAGCGGAGCGCCTAGACCTGATTTATTTGGCAGAAGATTCTCTTTAGGAACTTTTACATTATCAAAAATCAATTCTCCGGTTGAAGATGCACGAAGTGACCATTTGTTGTGGGTTTCAGGTGTTGTAAAGCCTTCCATTCCGCGTTCTACGATTAATCCATGAATTCTTCCTTCTTCATTTTTGGCCCAAACTACAGCAATATCAGCAAAAGGAGCATTCGAAATCCACATTTTGGCACCATTTAAAAGATAATGGTCTCCCATATCTTTAAAATTGGTAATCATACTTCCGGGATCAGAACCGTGATCTGGTTCTGTCAAACCAAAGCATCCCATATATTCACCTGTAGCCAATTTTGGTAAATATTTCATTCGCTGTTCTTCGTTTCCGTATTTCCAAATTGGGTACATCACTAATGAAGACTGTACAGAAGATGTGGATCTTACGCCAGAATCGCCTCTTTCGATTTCCTGCATAATTAGTCCGTAAGAAATCTGGTCCAGTCCGGCGCCTCCGTATTCAACAGGAATATAAGGTCCGAATCCTCCAATTTCTCCAAGCCCTTTTATAATTTGCTTCGGAAATTCTGCCTTTTGAGCGTATTCTTCAATAATTGGAGAAACTTCTCTTTTAACCCATGCACGTGCAGATTCCCGAACTAATTTATGTTCGTCTGTTAACAAATCGTCAAGGTTATAATAATCTGGAGCTTGAAATAAGTCTGGTTTCATTTTTGTAAAGATTTTTCAAAACAAATTTAAGGAATAAAAATATAACAAAACAAAGTTAAATTGTTATATTTTTGCACTTTAGTTATAAAATAATCACAAATAACATAAATTAATTTTAGTTTATTGATAATTTATAGACTAATTTTGAGATTCCAAAAAAACATAAATTGAATGAGGCTGATCATTTCTTTTTTACTCTTTTTTGTTCTAAACATT
This sequence comes from Flavobacterium sp. Root901, assembly GCF_001429765.1. GTDB lineage: Bacteria > Bacteroidota > Bacteroidia > Flavobacteriales > Flavobacteriaceae > Flavobacterium. The sequence goes on along the minus strand of NZ_LMJB01000005.1, from coordinate 425,988 downwards.
GCATTTGCCCAGCATAAAAAGGCATTGACCGAAGAAGAATATTTGATATTGCAGGAAAAAATTCGACTAAATTATAATGCAAATGTCGATAGCGCTCTTGTATATGCATCTCAAATGGCAAAATCTGACAATTATAAACATTTGGCTTTTGCAAACGGAGCCATGACTCAGCTGTTTCAAATTAAGGGCGATACCAAGCTTTCTAAGCAAAAATATGCATTAGCACTTCAATATCTGGATAAAGTGCCGGAATCTCGCGATAAAACTCAATTAAAGTCTTATATCTATAATTACGGAGGACTGGCAGAATGGAAAAGAGGGAATTTTAGTGCCGCCCTTGAAAAATATCAGCAGGGAATGAAACTTTCTCTGGAGATTGGTGATATTATTCAAATTGTAAAATTTAAGGGAAACATCGCCTTAATTAATGAAGCTGTGGGTAATTATCAATTGTCTATTAAGAATTTAAGGCAGTTAAATGATTTTGTCGATAAAAACGAAGGCATATTTACAAAAGAAGATTTTTTAAACCGAAAAAGTAATATCAATGTCAGTTTAGGAAGTTCGTATGAAAATTATTTCATCAAGAATTTAGATAAAAAATTCCTGCTTGACTCGGCAGAATATTTTTATAAACGCGCCATAAACTATTCGCAAAATTTTGCCGACAATAAGATCACAGCAAAATTGAGTTTAGGGAATATATACAATTGGAAGGGAGACTATAAAGCTGCCGAAAAAACATACTATGATATTGTATTTTATTCTCAGCAAAACAATCAGCCCGATTTATTATGTGTTGCCAATTATAATCTGGGAGATATTTATTTTACGACCAAGAAGTACGATAAAGCATTGGTGTTTTTTAAAAAATGCGATTCGCTGGCAGAAATAACCAATTCGAATAATATAGATTTTTTGAAGTCGAATTATTATCAGGCTAAAATTTATAATCTAAAAAAAGAGCCCGAACTGGCCTATAAACATTCAAAAATTTATTTGGATAATTATGAACAGTTTCAAACAAAACTTAATCATGAAGCCTTGGAGGTAAATTACAAACTCGGCGTAAATGATTTAACTCAGGAAATGGTCGTTATTCAGGAAAAATATCAATATGATGTGTTATTGAATAAAGCCTTAAAAGTTTTTTATGTTTTATTAGTTGTTGGAATTGTATTTTTATTGATAAAAAATATCAGGGATAAAAATAAAGCCCATAAAAAAATGAACGCTTTGATAGAAGAATTTAAAGCAAACATTGAGAAGAAAAACAATGCTGAAATTGAGATAGAAGATAAAGAGGAAATTCTTGAAACTGAAGAAATCCAACTCAAAAAAGAAAATATTACGCTAAGTATTGATGAAGCTAAAGAAAATAAAATTGTAGAAAAATTACTTGCCCTAGAAAATAAATTAGAATATCTAAATGCTGATTTTACTTTGCCATACGTGGCAAAAAAAATAAAGACCAATACAACGTACTTGTCTTATGTAGTAAATAAACGATTTGGTAAATCTTTTGGGGAGTATTCTAACGAATTAAAGATTAATTACGTTATTAATGAAATGATTACGAATCACATGTATCGTAAATATTCAACACAGGCAATTGCAGAAAGTGTTGGTTTTAAAAATGCAGTCTCTTTTGCAAAATCATTTCGCAAAAGAACTGGAGTATCTCCAGCTCAATTTGCGAATAACATTTAGTTTTAAAAAACTATTTTGTACTATTTCGGAAATTATCCATTTCCGTTATTGTCTTTTTTTCCAGGATCAACTGGCGGCGGAGTTGTAAGATCATCTCCTCCTCTTACCATCTTTTGTTGATTTTTTGTTAATTTCTCTTCCTGAAAATCCTCAAATTTTAATTTATTATTTGCCATCATTTTAATGTTACGGTTACTGATATATCAAAACTAAAGAAAATGCTTAGCTGTTGATCGAGAATTGCGTTTTATTCCTTTTTTATAACATTTTGTAAATTTAATTAACTGAAAATCAATTAATTAAGCATACAATATAACTGCTATAATTTATAAATTGTATGTAGTATAATATATAAAATGTATGTTTCTAAAATAATATTTTGAATAAAAACATCAATATTTGCACTGTAATTCGATTTAAAACAGTCCCAAACGATGTTAAAACTTATTCAAAAATTTCTTCAAATAAACAGATACTCGGAAGTAAAAAATGAGTTTAAAGATTTATTTCTTTCTCATCCAAACTATCCTAGTTTGTTTGCCATAACAGATTCATTTGATTTGTTATCGATAGAGAATGCTGCGATAAGAGTTCCAAAGGAACAAATAGTCGATTTACCATCCAATTTTTTAGCTTATTTTAAAGAGGAATTAGTACTTGTAGAAAAAGCTAAAAATTTCGTACGCATAAATACGATTAAAAAAGGAATTGAGAAAATATCATACGAGAAATTTCTTTTGGACTGGAATGGGGTTATTGTAGCAATTGAACCAAACAACGTTGTAGCAAGAGAAAATTTAAAAGTTGAATTAAACTGGTTAAAATATCTTGTACCTTTTATATTATTAGCTGGATTATCATTTTTTTTTAACTCTTACAATTTTTTTAGCGCTGTATTTTTATTAACATCAGCTCTTGGATTGATAATTAGTATTTTGATTGTTCAGGAAAAACTGGGTTTTAAAAACGGATTAATTACGAACTTTTGTAATCTTAGTTCAAATTCTTCTTGTAACTCTGTTTTAAGTTTTACTGAAAATTATGAAAACAGATGGATTAGTTTTTCAGATTTACCGCTTTTATTTTTTGGTGCAAGCTTTATATCCATATTGGTTCAGCCAGTTAACTCGTCGATTTTTGTTGGGTTTTTGAGTTTATTGGCCATTCCGATTATCGTTTCTTCAATTTGGATTCAAAAATTCGAACTTCAAAAATGGTGTGTGATGTGTTTAATGGTTTCATTTTTGATTTTTACTCAAAGTGCAATATGGTTTACATCAGATCTGTTTACGCTAAGCTTTAGCTTTGGAACAATTTTTCCATTCTTATTTTCTTTGGTTCTTCTTATACCAATTGGTTTCGTCGTAAAATCGATTGCAAAAGATGTTCTGAATAATGAAAATTCGCTGAAAGAACTTAAAAAATTCAAGAGAAATTATACACTGTTGAATTTCTTATCTAAAAAAGTTTCTTATCAAAACGGATTTGAAGATTTAAGAGGGTTAAATTTTGGAAACAGAAGTGCAGTTGTAAAACTTAGTATAATAATAAGTCCAAGTTGTGTGCATTGCCATAAAACATTTCAGGAAGCTTTTGATCTGGTTTTAAAATTTCCGGATAAAATATTCTTAAGCGTTTTGTTTAATATAAATCCGGAGAATGCAGATAATCCATACAAAGCTGTTGTCGAAAGACTTTTAACCATAAACAGATCTACTCCGGGAAAAACCGTGGAAGCAATCTCAGATTGGCACATTAAAAAAATGAGTTTGAAAAAATGGTTAAAAAAATGGCATGTTGATAATGTAAGTATGATGATAAATCAGGAAATAAACAAACAATACGAATGGTGCTCCAAAAATAATTTTAATTATACACCGGTTAAAATCGTAAATGAAAAGTTGTTTCCTAATGAATATGAATTAAGTGAATTAAAATATTTCTTGAACGATTTTGTTGAAGAAAAAGAAACAACAGTACTGGAAAGAATAGCCTAGTTTGACAACTGAACATTTTTTAAGAACTATAACAACTAGAAATTATGCTGAAAAATATCTTAAACCTGGAAGGAACGCAAGAAATAAGCGCTAGTGAACAAAAAACAATTATTGGAATGACAGAAACTGCATCTAAATGCGATGCAAATTCAATAATTTCTTATGAAGATTGTGCAGATCTTTTTTTAGAATCATAAATATGCAGTAAAATACAACTGTAAGTAATTTTTAAAATTATTTAAAGTAATAGACAATAAAGCCTTTTTAAAATTTAGTCATGTTTTTTTTAATTTGTAGGCGCTCGATCGTGGAACATTGAGCAAATTATCCCAACATTGATGATTGGTGTCGGGATTCTCAGGAAAATTGGTCACTTGGGTCGGTTTTATTTGGTTAGGGCTGATCAAGTGCCATCTCCTAGAGAAGAATTGTTATTACTAAAATATATTCATAATTGAGAGAGGAAATTAGTTTCCTCTCTTTTTTTATATTGATTTTCGCAAAGTTCCCGATAAATATTACATTAGCAAAACCAAAATTTACCATTCAAGGTAAGAAATAATAAAGAATTGAAAAAATTCACTCATTATAAACAGGCAGATTATAAAGATTGCGGTCCTACATGTTTGAAGATCATCGCCAAACATTATGGCAAAACAATCCATATTCAGGAGTTGCGCGACAGCAGCGAGACAACTCGTGAAGGGAGCAATCTGCTTTTTTTGAGTGATGCAGCCGAGAAAATCGGTTTTAGAACTTTAGGAGTGAAATTAAATGCAGAGCGATTAGAAGAAGCACCTCTGCCTTGTATTCTGCATTGGAACAAAAATCATTACGTTGTACTTTATAAAATTAAAAAAGGGAAATATTATATTTCAGATCCCGGTTTTGGATTACTTGAATATAGTAAAGAAGATTTTTTAAAATTCTGGATTGGAAACAACGCAGATGATAGTACTAAAGAGGGGATAGCTTTATTGATGGAACCTTCGCCAAAATTCTTTCAGTCAGAATTTGATAAAGAAGACAATAAAGGTTTAGGATTCAGGTTGTTATCCCAATATGTACTTCGGTATAAAAGATTTTTAGTTCAGTTAAGTATTGGGCTGCTGGCCAGTAGTTTACTGCAGCTTATTTTCCCGTTTTTAACCCAGAGTATTGTTGATGTCGGGATACAAAATCAAAATATCCATTTTATTTATTTAATTCTTTTTGCACAGCTTTTTCTTTTTGCAGGAAGAACCGGTTTGGAACTCATCAGGAGCTGGATATTACTTCATCTTTCAACAAGAATAAACATTTCATTGATTTCAGATTTCTTTATTAAACTAATGAACCTGCCTATTTCGTTTTTTGATGTACGTATGACAGGCGATATTATGCAGCGGATTAACGATCACCGCAGAATCGAAAAAATTCTCACCACATCATCTTTAAACGTATTATTTTCTGTTATTAACATGTTTGTAATGGGAGCGGTTCTGGCTTATTTTAACCTCAAAATATTTTTGGTATTTTTTGCTGGAAGTGTTCTTTATTTTGGATGGATTACTTTGTTTTTAAAAAGAAGAGAAGTTCTGGATTACAAACGCTTTGCAGAGGTATCGCAGGAGCAGAGCAAGGTAATGGAACTTATAAACGGTATGCAGGAAATCAAGCTCCATAATGCCGAGAAACAAAAACGCTGGGGCTGGGAATATGTGCAGGCAAGATTATTCAGGGTTTCGATAAAAGGTTTGGTTTTAGAACAAAGCCAGACGATTGGTTCATCTGTGATAAATGAATTAAAAAACATCTTTATTGTATTTTTATCTGCAAAATTAGTTATCGATGGTTCTATAACACTCGGTATGATGCTGGCAATCAGTTCGATTGTTGGAAGTTTGAACGGCCCTATAACACAGCTTATCGAATTTGTGAGAGAACTTCAGGATGCCAAAATATCATTGGCCAGATTATCTGAAATTCACGAAAAAGAAGATGAAATGCAGCAGGAAGAGCATCAGTCAAGTGATGTTCCGTACGATTCGGATATTGAAATTAAAAATGTTTCTTATCGATATTTAGGTTCAGATATTCCGGTTTTAAAAAATCTGAATTTGACAATTCCGGCCAATAAAGTAACAGCAATTGTAGGTGTCAGCGGAAGCGGAAAAACTACATTAATGAAATTACTTTTGAAGTTTTACGATCCTGAAAAAGGAGAAATCAATATTGGGAATTCAAATTTAAAAAACATTTCGCAAAAAGCCTGGCGTTCGAAAATTGGCGCAGTAATGCAGGAAGGATTTATTTTTAGTGATACAATTGCTAATAATATCGCCTTTGGTGTTGATAAAGTGGATAAAGAACGCTTAGTGTATGCTGCAGATGTGGCCAATATTAAAGAATATATAAGTGAGCTTCCGCTTGGTTATAATACAAAAATTGGTGCTGAAGGAACCGGAATGAGTACAGGGCAAAAACAGCGTTTATTAATTGCAAGGGCAGTTTATAAAAACCCGGAAATATTGTTTTTTGATGAAGCAACATCGGCTCTGGATGCTAATAATGAAAAAGAGATTATGCATAAACTGGATATTTTTTTTAGAAATAAAACCGTAATTGTAATTGCCCATCGTTTAAGCACGGTTATAAATGCAGATCAGATTGTGGTTTTAGAAAAAGGAAAAATTATCGAAATAGGCTCACATTCTTCTTTAGTAGCACAAAAAGGGAATTATTTCGAACTGGTTAAGAACCAATTGCAATTAGGAAATTAATCATGGAAGAAGATAATACTACATTCGAATTAAGAAGTGAGGAAGTTCAGGATATCCTGACCAAAGTGCCGCACTGGATGATCCGCTGGGGAACGGTTTTGATTTTTGTAATTATCCTGATGCTGTTCTTTGTTTCCTGGTTTATAAAATATCCGGACGTTGTAAATACAGAAATTGTAATTACAACCAATATTCCGCCGGAGAAAATCGTGGCTAAATCGTCTGGCCGCATTGAAGCTATTTTGGTCAAAAACAAATCAATAGTGAATAAAAACAGTACTCTTGGCATTATCGAGAATACGGCAAATTACAATGATGTTTTTTTATTAAAAAGTATCGTTGAAAGCTATAATATCAATGATCCGAAAGAAGAATTCCCATTTTCAAAGCTAAAAAACACGCAGTTGGGAGAAATAGAAAGTGCTTTTGCTGTTTTTCAGAAAGATTATCAGGCACAAGAATTAAATCATGATCTTAGGCCTTTTGCAATTGAAAACAGAGCTCAGATTTCTGAAAAAATCCAAATAAAAGAAAGACTGGATATTTTACAGCAGCAAAAAGTAATCAACGAAAGTGAATTACAGCTTCAGAAAAATGAAGTAGCACGTTTTGAAGTTCTATTCAATAAAGGAATTATTTCGGCACAGGAAATGGAGGTTAAGAAACTAAATTTTCTGCAGGCACAAAAGAGCTACAGAAGTCTGTTGTCGTCAATTTCCCAATTAAAATCATCATTGATTGATAATACAAAATCCAGTCAGAGTTCGCAGGTAAACAGCACTAAAGAAGAGGTAAATCTGGGAAGAAACATGGCACAGTCTTTTTATCAGCTTAAAAAAGTTATAAAAGACTGGGAACTTGCATATGCTTTAAAATCTTCGATAAGCGGTAAAGTTACCTTCCTGCAGGTTTGGACAGAAAACCAAACGATAAATTCAGGCGACAATGTTTTCTCAATCATTCCTGATGCTAAAAATGGGTTTATAGGAAAAGTAAAAGCTCCGGCTTTAAATTCGGGTAAAATTAAAGCGGGACAAAGAGTAAATATTCGTCTGGCCAATTTTCCGGACAGGGAGTTTGGTGTTTTGAAAGGCAGAATTGAGAATATTTCTCTTGTTCCGGACAAAGATGGAAATTTATTAATAGATGTGGCTCTTCCGAACGGTCTGCAGACTTCTTATAATAAGCAAATTATATTTCAGCAGGAAATGAAAGGAAGCGCAGAAATCGTGACAGAAGATTTAAGATTAATTGAAAGAATATTATACCAGTTTAAAAGTATTTTTGAACAGACTTAAAATTTTAAATAAAAATCTTTAGTCAGCTCAATATATTCAGGGGTATAAATATGTCTGTCAATTTCAATAACTAATTCGTCAATTTTTATCTCTGAAACCTCATCGCGGCTAAAAGCCAATAAACTCCTTTTTACTGCAGAAGATGGGGTTCCTTTTACGCGCGTAATTTTTAGGGGATATAATTCAGCTTCTTTTGCTAAATTAATAAATTTTGCCTCTTCTTTAAAAGGAAGGATTATAGCAAATATTCCATTTTCAGATAAAAGCAAATCTGCTGCTTCAACAATTTCTTCAAATGGCATGGCATCCTGAAATCTGGCTAAATCACGTTGTTCGTTTTCTGTTTTATAATCTTCAGCATAAAATGGAGGATTTGAAACAATCAGATCATATTCATCTTCCGGTTCTTCAATAAATTCGTCTAAACCAGCGTGAAAACAAAATAATCGATCACCCCAGGGAGAATTTTCGAAATTTTCAACCGCTTGTTCATAAGCATCTTCATCAATTTCCAGGGCATCAATTTGTTCTGCGGCAGAACGCTGTGCAATCATCAAAGCAATAATTCCGGTTCCTGCACCTATATCCAAAACACTGTATGGATTATGAGAAACGGGAGCCCAAGCACCTAGTAAAACGCCGTCAGTCCCAACTTTCATAGCGGTTTTGTCTTGTTTAACGGAAAATTGTTTAAATGAAAACATTTGGATTAGAAGTTAAAGAATGAAGATTTTCAGAAAAATAAAAGTATAATTTTCGATTAAACAATTAAACAATTAACCGAATAAACCTTTTTATAAGTACATTTCAATAAGACCTTCAGGAAGATCCATGATTACTTTTTTGTTTTCGCGATCAATTTTTACAAGGAAATGATCGATCATTGGAACTAAAATTTCAACTTCGCCATTTAAAACTTCAAAGAGAGGTTGTGCAGAAGAATCATTAACAGAAGCTATTTTTCCGAAAACGCCCAAGCGTTTGTCTTCGATTTCAAAACCAATAACTTCGTGGAAATAGAATTTGTTGCCGGAAAGTTTTGGCAGCATCGTTAAAGGAAGATAGATAGCATTTCCAACTAAGGCATCTGCATCTTCTTCGGTATTTACATCTTCAAAACGAACTCGGAGAAAGTCGTTTTTATGTAAAGAACTTGTTTCAATAAAAAAAGGAACCAAGTGTTTGTTGTGTTCAACAAACACTGATTCCAGATTTTCGTATAACTCAGGTTCGTCTGTGTCTAAATAGATCAGGACTTCACCTTTGAAACTAAATTTTTTAGCGATTTTACCTAAATAAAAACATTCTTCTTTACGCATTATCGCTAAGTAAAATTATGCTTCAGTTGTTTCGTTATTCTCTTCAGCAGCAGGAGCTTCTTCAGTTGTTTCAGCAACAACTTCTTCAGCAGCCTCTTCTTCTGTAGCAGAAGCAGCAGCGATAGCATCAGCTTCAGCCTGAGCTGCAGCAGCTAAACGTTTGTCGTTAACTTCTTTTTCAGCTTTTAAAGCTTTAGCTTTAGCATCAGCTTGTGCTTTTGATAAACCATCTTTTTTAGCATCAACTTTTCCTGCTTTAGCCTCTAACCAAGCTGCTAATTTAGCATCTGCCTGCTCTTGAGTTAAAGCTCCTTTACGGATACCTCCATCAAGGTGGTGTTTCAATAAAGCACCTTTGTAAGAAAGAATTGCTCTTGCAGTATCAGTTGGTTGAGCACCATTGTGTAACCATTTAACTGCACTATCAAGGTTTAAGTCGATAGTTGCCGGGTTAGTGTTTGGATTGTAAGTACCGATTTTCTCTAAGTATTTACCATCTCTTTTTGAGCGTGCATCTGCAGCTACAACCCAGTAAAAAGGTTTTCCTTTTTTACCGTGTCTTTGTAATCTAATTTTTACTGACATAATCTTATGATTAAATTTTGAGGTACTCGACCTCTGTTAATTAAGGGCGCAAAGATATAATTTTTTTATTAATTATCCGTTTCAAAAGGTATTAAATATATTGAAGACAGATTTTTAGCTTTTTTTTGACTCAAAACTTTAAATATTTCTCTCATAATGCGGTACTTTTGCATTAAATTCATCTTTTTCATGAAAAAATATTTTTACTTTTTATCATTTATCTTTCTACTCACATCTTGTACTGAGGATGTAAAATTCAATAATCCTGCTTTTCAAACTTTAAAAAATAATGTTTTCTGGAGAGCGCAAACATACAAAGCTTATTTTGGTGCAAACGGGACAGTAATTGTAGAGGGTTCTTTGGGATATGAAAATGTTATACTGCAAACGGCTTCTTCTTCTGAACAAACTTTTGTTTTAGGCGTTAATGATGTTTCTAAAGCTTCTTATGAAAATACACTTCCTGCCGAATCAGCGTCCTTTTCTACCGGTACAAATATTGGAAATGGGCAAATCGTTATTACGGATTATGATACCGATACGAATACTATTTCCGGGACATTTAAATTTAATGCTGTAAATGAAGATGAAAGCGATACCGAAAATCCAAAAATTAATTTTACAGAAGGCGTTTTCTACAAAATACCCATTGAAATGAGCGATATAGTTCATCATAATTGATTTTTGCGAAGTCCTAATTTTATTGGTCAGATTTTCGAAATCAAAATAAAAACATAAATAAACTAATATATAGTAGATTACAGAAAAATAAGACTACATTTGTCTTTTATTATAAATAAATATCTATGAATATTTTTGTTGGAAGCCTTCCATTCAGTATTGAGGAAGCAGATTTAAGAGAGTCTTTTGAGGCTTACGGAACAGTTGACTCTGTTAAAATTATTACTGATAAATTTACTGGAAGAAGTAAAGGATTTGGTTTTGTTGAAATGCCAAATGATAGCGAGGCACAAAAAGCTATCGACGAATTGAACGGAGCTGTAGTTTCAGGACGTACAATTGTTGTAAATAAATCTGAGCCAAAACCAGAAGGCGAAAGAAGAAGTTTTAATAACAATCGTGGTGGAAATGACCGCGGAGGTTACGGAAACAACCGTGGAGGAAATGACCGCGGAAACAGAGGAGGATACTAAAAGTTTTTTTCTAAAATATAAAAGGGATCAATGTAAATTGATCCCTTTTTTTATGTTGTTTTGTTTCAGGTTTCAAGTTTCAGTCTTTTTCCAACTTGAAACAAATAAAACCTGAAACAAAATTATAGATTCGCAGCTAACCAGTCACCAACTTCGCTGGTTTTGTATGCTTTTGCTCCTTTTGAAGCCAAATCTTCTGTTACAATTCCTTCTGCCAAAGATTTGTTTACAACAAATCTAATTGCCTCAGCTTCTTCTTTTAGTCCAAAAGCATCTTCAAACATCATTGCTGCAGATAAAATGGTTGCTAACGGATTTGCAATATTTAATCCAGTGGCCTGCGGATAAGATCCGTGGATTGGCTCGTATAATGAAGTATGCTCTCCAACAGAAGCAGAAGGCATTAATCCCATTGAACCCGAAATTACAGAAGCCTCATCTGTCAAAATATCTCCAAATAAATTTTCTGTGATTAATACATCGTAAGAGTTTGGCCATTGTACTAAACGCATTGCAACAGCATCAACGAATTCGTAAGAAACCGTAACTTCCGGATAATCTTTTTCCATTGCCTGAACCGTCTCTCTCCATAAACGTGAAGTTTCTAATACGTTTGCTTTATCAACGCAGCAAAGTTTTTTGCTTCTTGTCATCGCCAGTTCGAAACCTTTTTTAGCTAAACGCTGAACTTCGGCTCTTGTGTAAACACAATTATCAAAAGCAGTATCTCCGTTGTCTTTTCTTCCTTTTTCTCCAAAATAAATTCCGCCGGTAAGTTCTCTTAAGAAAACCAAATCAGTTCCTTCGATTCTTTCCCTTTTTAGTGGGGAATTGTCAATTAATGAAGGGAAAGTAAAAGTTGGACGTACATTAGCAAATAAACCTAATTTTTTACGCATCAATAATAAACCTTGTTCCGGACGAACCGGTGCACTTGGATCATTATCGTATTTTGGATGACCAATTGCTCCAAATAAAACGGCATCAGCTTTCATACAAATTTCGTGTGTTTCATCTGGATAAGGAACACCAACAGCGTCAATTGCACAAGCTCCGGTTAAAGCAGGAGTCCAGCTTATCTCGTGATTGAATTTTTTTGCAATAGCGTCTGATACTTTTACAGCTTCATTTATTACTTCTGGTCCGATTCCGTCACCAGCTAAAAGGGCTATGTTTAATTTCATTCTTTTTATTTTAAGGTTCTAAGGTTCTGAGTTGCTAAGATTCTAAGTTTTTTCTTAGCGGTTATTTTTTAAACTTCTGAGCTACTAAGATGCTAACTTACTAAGTTCAATTTCTTAGAACCTTAGCGACTTAGCATCTTAGAAACTTAGGTAACTACATTCAACATTTTTTGTGTTGCAATTATGGCTGCAACGGTCTGGTCAGAATCTAAACCTCTTGTTTTAAATTCTTTTCCGTTGTTTGTCCAGGTAATGATTGTTTCGCACAAGGCATCGGAGCTACTTCCTGGAGGAATTCTCACAGCGTAATCAATCAGTTTGGGCAAAGTTAATTTCTTTTGTTTGTAAATTTTAGAAAGTGCATTCATAAAAGCATCAAACTGACCGTCTCCCTGCGCATTTTCCTCGATTACTTCGCCGTCAAATTTTAGGCATAAAGTTGTCGACGGACGCATTCCTTTTGAGTGTACTAATATATAGGATTCAATTTTTATTTTTTCTTCGTAAGTATGACTGTCCAATACATCAGAAATAATGTACGGAAGATCTTCTTTGGTAACGGTTTCCTTTTTATCTCCTAACTCGATAATCCTTTGGGTAACCAATTTCAAATCTTCATTGTTTAATTTTAAACCTAATTCCTGAAGATTTTTTTCGATGTTGGCTTTTCCTGAAGTTTTGCCGAGCGCATATTTTCTTTTTCTTCCAAAACGTTCCGGAAGCAAATCATTAAAATATAAATTGTTTTTGTTGTCACCATCAGCGTGAATTCCGGCAGTCTGCGTAAAGACATTATCGCCTACAATAGGTTTGTTGGCTGGAATTCTGTAACCCGTAAAAGTTTCTACGAGTTTGCTTACAGAATATAATGATGTTTCTTTTATGTTGATGCTTACTTCTGGTAAATAATCATTTATAACCGCAACTGTACTTTCTAAAGGTGCGTTTCCGGCGCGTTCACCCATTCCGTTAACGGTAACATGAAGCCCATGAATTCCAGCTTTTATAGCTTCCATAACATTGGCAACACTTAAATCATAATCATTGTGTGCATGAAAATCAAAATGAATATTTGGATATTTTGCTGTGATTTTAGAAATAAATTCAAATGCCTGAGACGGAATTAAAACTCCCAATGTATCGGGAAGTAAAATTCTTTTTACAGGCTGTTTTGTTAAGAAATCTAAATACTGAAAAACATATTCAGGAGAATTCCTCATTCCGTTGCTCCAGTCTTCCAGGTAAACATTGGTTTCAATATTATTTTCTTTTGCTAAAGCAATAGCCTGAGCGATTTCAGAAAAATGTTGTTCAGGTGTTTTTTTTAATTGATGTGTAAGATGGTTTAGTGATCCTTTAGTTAGTAAATTCTGAATTTTAGCTCCGGATTTTTTCATCCATTCAATAGAAAGCCCGCCGTCAACAAAAGTCAAAACTTCTATTCGGTTGGTGTAGCCTTTTTCTTCAGCCCAGGACATAATGCCTTTTACGCCTTCAAATTCGCCTTCGCTTACACGTGCCGAAGCAATTTCGATTCTATCAATATTTAATTCTTCCAGCAATAATTGCGCAATGGTCAGTTTTTCTGCAGCAGAAAAAGATACTCCGGAGGTTTGTTCACCGTCACGAAGCGTTGTATCCATTATTTCAATTTTTCTTTTTTCCATATTGATATTCTGTATTTCTAACTCGTTAAGCACACATGCTTGTGTTATACGCTGATTTTACGGATTCGCTTTCGCGAAGACGCTGATTAATACGGATTTTTATTTTCATCAATATTAAAAATCCGTATTAATCAGCGTTTCTGCGATAGCAGATCTGTTTAATCAGCGTTTAATATTCCTAATATTTAACTTAGAAAGACCCGACTGGTTTTTGAAACCTGTCGGGTCTGTATTCCTGAATGAGATTTCTATTAGTAAGGAAGTTTATCAGCAAAAGCTTTAATTTCTTCTTTCATATCTTGTAAATAATCAATGTCGTCAAAACCATTAATAAGATTATTTTTTTTGTAACCATTAATAGCAAAGGATTCCTGCTCTCCGGTTGACAATAAGGTAATGGTTTGGTTTGGAAGATTGATTTCTAATTCTGTGTTTGGATCAGCTTCGATAGCTTTGAAAATGTTCGACAAAAACTCAGGGCTGATTTGTACTGGTAAAACACCAATATTCAAACAGTTTCCTTTGAAAATATCAGCAAAGAAACTAGAAACTACAGCTCGGAATCCGTAATCATAAACCGCCCATGCAGCATGTTCTCTAGAAGATCCTGAACCGAAGTTTTTTCCTCCAACCAAAATTTTTCCGCTGTAAGTTGGGTTGTTTAAAACGAAATCTGCTTTTGGAGTATCGTCTCCGTTATATCTCCAGTCTCTAAAAAGATTATCTCCAAAACCTTCACGTTTTGTAGCTTTTAAAAATCGGGCCGGGATGATTTGATCTGTATCTACGTTCTCAATTGGCAGCGGCACTGCACTGCTGGTAAGTATATTAAATTTATCGTATGCCATTTTTTGGAATTTTAGATTTTAGATTTTAGATTTTAAATTTTCTTTTGAAAACTTAAAACATAGATCTAAAATATTTTGTTTTAAATAATGTTAGAATTTTATTTGAAGAAATTTATATGAAGATTCCACAAAGCGAGAAATCTACAATCTAAAATCTGCAATCTAAAATAATTCACGCGGATCTGTTAGTTTTCCTGTAACCGCAGCTGCAGCAGCCATAATTGGACTTGCCAAAAGCGTTCTTGAACCAGGGCCCTGACGACCTTCAAAGTTTCTGTTTGAAGTACTTACTGCGTACTTTCCGGCAGGAACTTTATCATCGTTCATCGCTAAACAAGCAGAACAGCCCGGCTGACGTAATACGAAACCAGCTTCTGTAAGGATATCCAAAATACCTTCTTCTTTAATCTGCGCTTCAACAACGTGAGAACCCGGAACTAACCAAGCGGTAACATTATCTGCTTTTTTTCTTCCTTTTACAATTTCAGCGAAAGCTCTAAAATCTTCAATACGACCATTTGTACAACTTCCTAAGAAAACGTAATCGATTTGTTTTCCAATCATTACATCGTCTTCATTGAAGCCCATGTAAGCAAGAGATTTTTTATAAGTTTCCTCGCCGCCTTCAACTTCTTTGGCGTTCGGAATATGTTTGGTGATACCAATTCCCATTCCAGGGTTAGTACCATAAGTAATCATTGGTTCAATATCAGACGCTTTGATGTTTAATTCAGCATCAAAAACAGCATCTGCATCAGTTTTAAGTGTTTTCCAGTATTCAACAGCTTTTGTCCAGGCTTCTCCTTTTGGAGCGTAAAGTCTTCCTTCAAGGAAATCGAAAGTAGTTTGGTCTGGAGCGATCATTCCGCCACGCGCACCCATTTCGATACTTAAGTTACAAACTGTCATACGGCCTTCCATAGTCATGTTTTCAAAAACATCACCAGCATATTCAACAAAATATCCAGTTCCGCCAGAAGTAGTCAGCTGTGCAATAATATAAAGTGCAACGTCTTTTGGGCCTACACCTTTACTTAATTGTCCGTTTACGTTAATACGCATTTTCTTTGGTTTTGGCTGCATAATACATTGAGTAGAAAGCACCATCTCCACTTCAGAAGTTCCGATACCAAAAGCAATTGCTCCAAAAGCACCGTGAGTAGACGTATGCGAGTCACCACATACAATAGTTGCACCAGGCAAAGTAATTCCGTTTTCAGGGCCTACAACGTGCACAATTCCATTTTTTTGGTGACCTAATCCCCAGTGCGAAATTCCGTATTCGTTTGCGTTATCTTCAAGAGCCTGAAGCTGATTGGCAGATAAAGGATCCTGAACTGGTAAATGCTGGTTTATAGTTGGTGTATTGTGGTCTGCAGTTGCAAAAGTACGTTCCGGGTATAAAACGTTAACGCCTCTTGATTTTAATCCTAAAAAAGCAACAGGACTCGTAACTTCGTGAATGAAATGACGGTCAATAAAAAACACATCTGGTCCATCTTCAATTTTACGCACAACGTGTGAATCCCATACTTTGTCAAATAATGTCTTACTCATTTTTTATTTTTTTTAATTGTAATTTCTATAACTACAGCAATTTCCTGTTCATTATAATAGCAAAACAAAAGTAAAAAAAGATACAAAAGCGTCAATTTCGATATTTCATTATATACGATACCCAAACTGAAATAGAGATTCACATTGGGCTTTTGCCTGTTTAATTTTGGCAGAAAAATGATTTACAAAATGACTTTGTTTTTCTTTTTTAACTTTTATCCTGATTGATTGTTTTTTGTTTTGATAGTTTGCAAATTTATCTCAAAATCACTATAAAATATAAGGATTTAATTAAAAAAATCTAACAAATTAAATAAAAATAGTAATAATTGTCAGTTTTGATTTCTGTGTAAAAAAGATGCATTATGAGTTTTAGAAGAGATTTAAATGCGTTTTTTGATCGTTATTCAGATTCAATAAAACGTCAAAATACTACGACATCCAAGTAATGTATTTTTATGAAAATTTATGATTTTTTCAGATTGGAACTGTCTTTGAAAAAAAAATAATTTTGGAATTAATTCAATGAGTTTTTGAATTCTAAAGGAGTAAGAGCGGTTTTCTTTTTGAATAATTTACTGAACGACTGCGGATACTCAAAACCTAATTGATAAGCAATTTCTGCCACCGAAAGATTTGTTGTCATTAAAAAGTCTTTTGACTTGTCAATTAACTTGGAATGAATATGCTGCTGTGCATTCTGGCCTGTTAAATTTCGAAGCATGTCGCTTAAATAATGCGTTGAAACATTAATCTGCGAAGCAAGAAATTCAACCGTAGGCAATCCTTTTTTTAAGGTTTCGGCATTGTTCAAATAGTTGTCAAGTGTCAGCTCGACTTTCAATAACAAATCGCTGCTGATTGTTTTTCTTGTAATAAACTGGCGTTTGTAAAAACGATTGCTGTAATTTAACAGCACATCAATATAGGAAACAATTACATCCTGGCTTATTTCATCAATAGCGGTACGGAGCTCATTATCAATACTATTTAATAAACCTATAATAGTTGTTTTTTCGCTGTCAGAAAGATGAAGTGCTTCATTGGTATCATAAGAAAAGAAACCGTATTTTTTAATGTTCCTGCCTAAAGGATAATTTCTAATAAAGTCCGGATGGAAAAAAAGCGTATATCCATGATATTCAGTTCCTTCTTCATTATCAGTAAAAATTAATTGATTGGGAGAAGTAAACATTAATCCGCCTTCATTAAAATCATAATAGCCCTGTCCATAACCCATTTTGCCATTGGTAGAATATTTATAAGATATTTTATAAAAATCAAGCAAAAAAGATTTGTTCATTTCGCCCTTAACAGCCAATACAGTATTGTCAACCAGACTAATCATCGGATGCAGCGGTTTTGGCAGTCCAAATAAATGATGAAACTGCGAAACAGAGGAAATTTTGGTGGGAGTATTGCTTTTCTTTTCCATGATATAAATGTATAAAAAAATGAAATACCGTTCAGATTGTCAAAACCTGAACGGTATCAGTAATAAATTATGCGCCTAAAAACTGTTTGCCAAATGCGGCACGAAAAACTTCGTCGCCCTGCTCTAATCTTTGTTTGTAAAGTGCTTTAGCATCTTCTCCGGCTACATATCTTAATTTGGTTTTCCCGTCTGTTGCGGCCTCGTAAACAACATCGGCAATTTGTTCAGGAGTCGATGCCATTTCAAACATAACATCTACATTTTCAAACATTTTGTTAGCCATTGCTTCGTATTCTGGTTTAACTCCGGTGTCAAGTGAGCCGTGCAGGAATTCAGTTTTGATGCCACCCGGAGATACCGTTTTAATGTTTATTCCAAACGGATTTAGTTCATAAGCCATGCTTTCGCTCCAGCCTTCTAATCCCCACTTTGTAGCGTGATAAACAGATCCTAAAGGAAAAGAAATTAATCCGCCAATAGAAGTCGTTGAAATAAATAATCCGTTTCTTTTTTCTCTGAAATAAGGAATGAAAGCATTGGTAACACGAATAACCCCTAACAAATTAGTATTAAGTTGTTTCGTAATCTGTTCGTCAGTAAGACTTTCCAATGGACCAATTAAACCATAACCGGCGTTATTAAAAACGATATCAATGTCGCTTAACGCAATAGCTTTTTGAACTGTGCTTTGAATTTGCTCATAATTAGTAACGTCTAATGGTAAAAGCGTTACATTTTCTAAAGCAGAAAGTTCTGTTTCTTTTTCAGGATTTCTCATGGTTGCAATTACATTCCAGCCTTTTGCCTGAAATAATTTTGCTGTTGCTTTTCCTAAACCTGATGATGCGCCTGTGATAAAAATTGTTTTCATGATTATTATTTTTTTTAATTGTTATAATTTGATGAAGCAAAGTTCAGGATACAGTCAAGTTTAAAAGTGTTCATTTTGGTGCAATGAGTATCCAAAATGAATAATCGAAGATTTTTTTAGATGAAAGAGCTTTGAGTATAGGTGTTTTATAAAAATATAGATTTTAAAATGGTACTTGTAAAATATATTTGCTGTAAGATTATAACGCGGATGACACGGATTTGCGATGCAAAAACGCGGATTAAAACGGATTTTTACTTACAATATAAAAATCCGTTTTAATCCGCGTCTTCGTGATAATGAATCCGTTTCATCCGCGTTTAAATCTATGTTCTGAATTTTTTAAGAATTACATTTAATCAAGGTGTTAAAAGTGCTTTTGTTAACAACTTTCGTTTCGTTATTTCTCTAAAAAAAGCGTAAATTTGACTTCCTTCCATTTTTCATATCACATTTATGTATGTTTCATGTTGTCAAATGTTTACATCATGAAAGAATTGGAATTTGGAATTTTAAAAATTGACTTTTCCATAAAAATATATGTATTTAATATTCGATACCGAAACAACCGGATTACCAAAACGCTGGGATGCACCAATTACCGATTCTGATAACTGGCCGCGCTGTATACAAATCGCGTGGCAATTGCATGACGAAATGGGTCAGCTGATCGAACATCAGGATTATTTGGTAAAGCCAGACGGATTTAATATTCCGTATGATGCCGAACGTATTCACGGAATTTCTACCGAATTGGCAGAAGCCGATGGAATCACGCTGGCAGAAGTTTTAGAGAAATTCAACATCGCTTTAAGCAAAACCAAATTTATCGTTGGTCAGAACTTAGGTTTCGACGTGAATATTATGGGAGCCGAATTTCATAGAATGGGTGTCGATTCTCCGATGAGTTCAATGCCGGTTTTAGATACTTGTACCGAAGTTACCGCTTCATTATTACAGCTTCCCGGAGGTCGTGGAGGAAGATATAAACTTCCAACATTGACCGAGCTTCACGAATATTTATTCAATGTTCCTTTCGCGGAAGCGCACAACGCAACTGCCGACGTTGAGGCAACTACCCGTTGTTTCTTAGAGTTGGTCAGAAGAGAAGTTTTTACCAAAGAAGAATTAGATGTTCCAAAGGATTACTTCAAAGAATTTCAGGAAAGAAACCCGCAGGAATTCCCTTTAATTGGATTAAAACATATCAATTTAAAAGCGGCTTCTGAAAAAGTCAGAGAGCAGATTAAAGCTTTACAAGTTGAAGACACGCCAACTATTGTTTCAGATTCTGACAAAGCAGAATTTAAAGCGGCAAAATTTGCGCATTTACACAATCATACGCAGTTTTCAGTTCTTCAATCTACAATCGGAATTGGAAATATTGTGGCAGCAACAGCTAAAAATGGAATGCCGGCCGTTGCCATGACCGATACCGGAAACATGATGGGGGCTTTTCACTTCGTGAGCGCTGTTATGAACCACAACAAAGCGGCTTCCGGAAAAAATAAAGCCTTGGTTGAAGCAGGGGAAGAACCAACAGAAACCGAAATTAAACCAATTGTTGGATGTGAATTTAATATTTGCGACAACCATTTAGATAAATCCAAAAAAGACAACGGTTATCAGGTTGTGTTATTGGCAAAAAACAAAGCCGGTTATCACAATCTGGCCAAAATGGCTTCGATTGCTTACACAGACGGATTTTACTATGTTCCGAGAATTGATCGTGCGATTGTTGAAAAATACAAAGCAGACATTATGGTTCTGTCTGGGAATTTATATGGAGAAATTCCGAGTAAAATTCTGAATATCGGTGAAAACCAGGCCGAAGAAGCTTTGATTTGGTGGAAAGAACAATTTGGCGAAGATTTCTATCTGGAAGTCATGCGCCACAATCAGGAAGATGAAAATCGTGTCAACAAAACCCTGATTGAGTTTTCACAAAAGCACAATGTAAAGCTAATAGCAACCAATAATACCTATTATTTAAATAAAGAAGATGCCAATGCACACGATATTTTATTGTGTGTGAAAGACGGCGAGAAACAGGCAACACCTATTGGCCGCGGCCGCGGTTACCGTTACGGACTTCCAAATCAGGAATATTATTTCAAGTCAGAAGAGGAAATGAAAAAACTCTTCTCTGATTTACCGGAAGCGATTATCAACATTCAGGAAATTATAGATAAAGTAGAAGGTTACTCTCTTTATCGTGATGTATTGCTTCCTAAATTTGACATTCCGGAAGAGTTTGTCGTACCCGAAGATGAAGCTGATGGAGGTGTACGAGGTGAAAATGCCTATTTGCGTTACCTTACGATGGAAGGCGCCAAAAGAAGATATGGCGAAATTACCGAATCGATTCAGGAACGTTTGGATTTTGAATTATTAACGATTTCGAATTCAGGATATCCGGGATACTTTTTGATTGTTCAGGATTTCATTGCAGAGGCCAGAAAAATGGACGTTTCTGTTGGGCCCGGGCGTGGTTCTGCAGCCGGATCTGCGGTTGCGTATTGTCTCGGAATTACCAACATTGACCCAATTAAGTATGATTTGCTTTTTGAGCGTTTCCTAAATCCTGACCGTGTATCGATGCCCGATATTGATATTGACTTTGATGACGAAGGACGTGGACGTGTTATGGAATACGTAATCAATAAATACGGAAAAAATCAGGTAGCACAGATTATTACTTACGGTAAAATGGCAACCAAATCTGCGATTCGTGATACGGCTCGTGTTTTAGATTTACCATTATTTGAAGCCGATAGAATTGCGAAACTGATTCCTGGAATGATGCCTTCAAAATGGAATTTAGCGCGTTTTATTTCCGAAAGTGAAGATGAAGTCAAAAAAGCACTCCGCTCGGACGAATTTGACAACGTAAAAGAATTAATTTCGATTGCCAATGAAGACGGATTAGCCGGAGAAACTATTCAGCAGGCAAAAATCCTTGAAGGATCGATGCGTAATACCGGAATTCACGCCTGCGGGGTAATTATCACACCGTCGGATATTACGAATTATGTTCCCGTTACCACAGCAAAAGATTCGGATTTATATGTAACGCAGTTTGATAACTCGGTTGCAGAAAGTGCCGGACTGCTTAAAATGGACTTCCTGGGTCTGAAGACCCTTACGCTGATAAAAGATACCGTTAAACTGGTAAAATACAGAACCGGAATTGAACTCGATCCTGATACTTTCCCGATTGATGATGAGGAGACGTATGCGTTATTCCAGAGAGGAGAAACAGTTGGTATTTTCCAATACGAGTCACCCGGAATGCAGAAATACATGAAAGATCTGAAACCAACGGTATTTGGAGATTTGATTGCAATGAATGCACTTTATCGTCCGGGACCTTTGGAATATATTCCTTCTTTCGTTCGAAGAAAAAATGGTGACGAAGAAATCAAATACGATTTAGATGCCTGTGCTGAATATTTATCCGAAACCTATGGAATTACGGTTTATCAGGAGCAGGTGATGCTTTTGTCTCAGTCTTTAGCAGGATTTACAAAGGGTGAGGCCGACGTTTTGCGTAAAGCGATGGGTAAGAAACAAAAGGATGTACTGGATAAAATGAAGCCTAAGTTTGTTGAACAGGCCGCTGCAAAAGGTCACGACGCCAAAGTGCTGGAGAAAATCTGGAAAGACTGGGAAGCCTTTGCGAGTTATGCCTTCAACAAATCCCACTCGACTTGCTATGCCTGGATTGCCTATCAGACGGCTTATTTAAAAGCGCATTATCCCGCAGAATATATGGCTGCGGTACTTTCTAATAACATGAACGATATCAAACAAGTTTCGTTTTTCATGGAAGAATGTAAGCGTATGGGCTTGCAGGTTTTAGGGCCATGTGTAAATGAATCTTACTATAAATTTACGGTAAACGATGATTACGCTGTTCGTTTCGGAATGGGAGCGATTAAAGGTGTGGGTTCAGGAGCTGTTGAAACCATTGTAGAAAACAGAAAAGACGGAAGATATAAATCAATTTTTGATTTGGCGAAACGTATTGATTTGCGCGCTGCGAATAAAAAAGCGATTGAGAATTTAGCATTGGCGGGAGGTTTTGATTCGTTTGAAGGAACTACCAGAGCACAATATTTTCACGATGATGGTGACGGAATTACTTTTTACGAAAAAGCAATGCGTTACGGATCTAAATTTCAGGAAAATGAAAACTCATCTCAGGTAAGTTTGTTTGGAGAAACCAGCGAAGTACAAATTGCTGAGCCTATAGTTCCTCCTTGCGAAGACTGGAGTACAATGGAAAAACTGGCAAAAGAAAAAGAGGTGGTAGGAATTTACATTTCCGGACATCCGCTTGATGATTTTAGATTTGAAATGAAATACTTCTGCAATGCGAGACTGGAGGCATTGAAAAGTATGAATGAGTACGTAGGTAAAAACCTGACATTTGCCGGAATCATAAATAACGTACAGCACCGTGTGGCCAAAAACGGAAAAGGATGGGCAGCTTTTAATTTAGAAGGTTACGACGAAAGTTATGAGTTTAAGATTTTTGGAGAAGAATATCTTAAGTTCCGCCATTTCCTGATTCAGAACAATTTTGCCTTCCTTAAAATTTTAATCAAAGATGGCTGGGTTAATCACGATACCGGCAAGAAAACAGATCCAAGAATGCAGTTTGTCGAAATAAGGCAATTGCAGGACATTTTAGAAGCGTTTGCCAAAAAACTGATTCTTTTATTGGATATCAAAGATCTTCAAACCGATTTTATCCACAGATTAAGCCATTTATTTAATGCCAATAAAGGAGATAATTCAGTGAGCTTTGAGATCATGGAAATAGAAAACATAAAACGTTTGGTTGAGGTTGAAACCACAAGTGAGTTTGAAGATAATGAAGATGCAGTTTTTGAAGATGAAAGTGATGATATTGAAACCACGGTAGCAGAGGCTAAAATGCAGGAGGTTAAAGAAGTAGAAGAGGTTAAGGTAGTTACCAAACTAACGATGCCAAGCCGAAGATTAAAAGTAAGAATTTGTACCGAACTTCTGCAGGAATTGGAAAAAATGCAGGTAAATTTTAAGTTGAACTAAATTTTAACAGTTAAAATTTAAAGGAATGTAAAATTTTTTAGTTAAAAATATGCATGCATAATACTTTTTTAGTAATATTGTCCGAAATTACAACGATTTCGTGCCAAGTCTAACAATGCAAATTATAAGATTATGTTAATAAATTTTAAATTTGTATAAATTAATTAAATCAGAATTATGAAAAAGAACCTATTTTTATTAGGATTATTAGTTTGCTCTATCGCTACAATGGCGCAGACATCAGAAAAACCAGAAAGCTGGTACTTTAAATTGGGAGGATCTTATTTTATCCAAACTGCAGCAGCTGAATTCCCAACTGTATCTGGATCATTGCCAAATACGGATGTTTACGGTCCGGATGGTACAACTTTAATTTCTAGAGAAACTAATCATGGTTCTTTTGGACAAGGATTCCGTACAGGTTTAACTGCTGGATATCGTTTTACTCCGCGTTTAGGTGTTGAATTAGGATTTAACTATTTTAATAGTGCAAATAAAACTATGGTTGAAACAACTCATAGATTAGTAGCAGCAGGACCAACTTTTGCAACTGGTAAAGCTGTTGGTAAACTTGAAGCTTACGATCTTGCTCCTGCAATCGTTTTATTTTTAGGAGAAACTCATGGTTTTGAACCTTATACTAAAGTTGGAGTTATCGTTCCTGTTCATGGAACATTAGATATCGAAACTACAAGAACGTATACAAATCCGGCTGGAACAACTGAAACTTATTCAAAAGATGTTATTAAGCCAAACCCAACTGTTGGATTTACTGCAGCGTTAGGTACATCTTATAAATTAGGAACACATATCTCTCTTTTTGCTGAAGTTGAGTACCGTAACTTTACAGTACACGGAAAATCAAAAGAAACAGAAATATATACTGAAAACGGTGTAGATAAATTAAACACTCCTACAGCTTTCCGTCAAGATGCATCATATTCTGCAAGTCATACTAGATACGTAGATCAAATTAATACTACATCAAATAGTAAAGTAACGAATGCAGCAGGTTTTGATAACACAAAAGCAACTGATGATATCAGTTCTTATGTTGGAATTTCTGGATTAGGATTTACTTTTGGTCTTAAATACAGCCTATAATTTTTTATAGAGTTTTATAGTTTTTTTTAAAAAGGATATTCGAAAGAATATCCTTTTTAATTTAATGATATATTCAAGAATTGATTGTTTCCATGTGGACTGAAAGATTGCAAAGTAGATGTAAAATATTATTTTGAAGAATCTCTAAATTCCTTCAAAACCTGGTCAATAACCCAGGTTGTTCTGGCACCTGAAATTCCTTTTGACGGAGAAGCATCCTCTTTGCCTAAAAGTTCTGCAATAACAGTTTCTATAAACGGCTGTTGAATATGTAGTGGATTTTCTATTATAATGCTTTCTTTTTCTCCATTTGCATATTGAATATGAATCGGATCATTTCCAAAAGTCGAAAAAGAGATTTTTCCTTTATCGCCTACAATTTCAGTATTATCATATCGTTCAAAACTGGCAAAATTCCATATCCCGGATCCGTGAATTCCGTTTTCAAATAAAAACGACATCGAAACCGAATCTTCTGCAGGATAAGCCAAAAGTTGAGAAGTCGCATGTCCGCGGACAGATTTTATCGGACCTAAAACAAAATCAAGAAAATCTAATGTATGGCAGGCTAAATCTACAAAAATCCCGCCGCCAGAAATGTGTGGCAAAACTGTCCAGGGCAAATTGATTTCGTCATCATAACGCTGCTCAAACGGATGGTATAAGACACAGTTTACATGTCTTACAGTTCCAATTTTTCCTTGGTCAATTAGTTCTTTTATTTTTAGGAAACGCGGCAGTCCTCTTCTGTAATACGCCACAAATAATGGTACATTATGTTCTTTGCAGGCGCTGATCATTTCATTGCATTCTTCAAAATTCAGAGCCATCGGTTTTTCAACATAAACTGGTTTTCCGGCTTTAGCACATTTAATTGTATATTCTTTGTGAGAAGACGGAGGAGTAGCAATATACACTGCATCGACTTCCGGATCA
Source organism: Flavobacterium sp. Root901 (assembly GCF_001429765.1). Lineage (GTDB taxonomy): Bacteria > Bacteroidota > Bacteroidia > Flavobacteriales > Flavobacteriaceae > Flavobacterium. The sequence goes on along the minus strand of NZ_LMJB01000005.1, from coordinate 400,482 downwards.
TTTATCAGATCCTCGGCATTCGAGTACCATTTCGGGACATTATGACGTTTCGCATAATCTTCCGCAAGTGCGGCGTCTCTTCGCATAACTGCAACTAAAGCTGAATTTGGAGCTTTTTGAAAAGCAGGCCCGCTTTTTACTTCGGTTACATTGCCACAGCCAATAATCCCCCAATTTATAATTTTCATGGTTTAAGTTTTAAGGTTTTTCAAATTTAAGAGAAAAAAAGTTAGCCGCGAATTGCACGAATTACACTAATCTGTTTTTACTTGCTGCCGTTTGCCACCCTGAGCGAAGTCGAAGGGCATTTTAATAAGACATGGGCTTCGACTTCGCTAAGCCTGACAAAAGAAAAAAACACTTTAATCTGGGGCAAAAGAAAAATTAGTGTAATTCGTGCAATTCGCGGTAAAAAATAACCACGAACTCACAAAATAATTCGTGAATTCGTGGCTAAAAATTTAGTTCTAAAGTCTTACTTGTTCGGCAGCGCTTTAAATCCCATATTGTAAAGTGTAAAAGCCTGAATGTCTACATTTTCCTGAATTGTAGCCGCAACAGATTTTCCTGCACCATGACCTGCTTTTACATCAATGCGAATTAAAACTGGATTTTCTCCAGCTTGTTTGTCTTGTAATTCCGCAGCAAATTTAAAACTGTGAGCCGGAACAACGCGGTCATCATGATCTCCTGTTGTTACCATTGTTGCAGGGTATTTAATACCACTTTTTACATTTTGAACTGGCGAATATCCTTTTAAATATTCAAACATTTCTTTGCTGTCCTGAGCCGTTCCGTAATCATAAGCCCAGCCGGCTCCGGCAGTAAAAGTGTGGTAACGAAGCATATCCATAACCCCAACGGCAGGCAAAGCTACTTTCATTAAATCAGGACGCTGTGTCATTGTTGCTCCTACTAATAAACCTCCGTTAGATCCTCCGCGAATAGCTAAATAATCTGATGAGGTGTATTTTTGAGCAATCAGATATTCTGCAGCAGCAATAAAATCATCAAAAACATTTTGTTTCTGCAATTTTGTTCCTGCGTCATGCCATTTTTTACCATATTCTCCGCCGCCTCTTAAATTGGCAACGGCATAAATACCTCCGTTTTCCATCCAGACTGCATTGGCAATACTGAAACTTGGCGTTAAACTAATGTTGAATCCGCCATAACCGTAAAGAATGGTTGGATTTTTACCGTCTAATTTTGTTCCTTTTTTATAGGTAATAATCATCGGGATTTTTGTGCCGTCTTTTGAAGTATAAAATACTTGTTTAGACTCGTAATCCTCACTTTTGAAATCTACTTTTGGTTTTTGATAAATTTCTGATTTACCGGATTTTGGTTCAAAAGAAAAGATTGTTCCCGGAGTTGTATAGTTTGTAAAACTGTAATATAGAATTTTTTCTTCCTTTTTTGCACCAAATCCGCCGGCAGTTCCAACAGCAGGAAGTTTAATTTCACGAACTAATTTTCCGCTGTAATCGTATTGTAAAACCAGTGAGACCGCATCTTTTGTATAGTTAGCAAAGAAATATCCTGCGCCTGTAGAAGGAGACAAAACATTCTCTGTTTCTTTAATAAAATCTTTCCAGTTTTCCGGTTTCGGGTTGTTTACATCTACAGAAACAACGCGGCCGTTTGGAGCGTTGTAATCAGTATGTATAAATAATTTTGTTCCTTCGTTTTCTATAATCGAATTTTCAGTATTAAAATTATCTACAATGGTAACAATTGGACTGTCTGGTGTTTTTAGATCTTTAATATAAAGCTCGTTTCCATAAGTCGAATTAGCTGCGGTAATTACTAAAAAGCGATTATCTTCGGTAACATAGCCGCCAACATATCTTCTTTTTTGGTCTGCGCCAAAGATCACTTTGTCTTCTTTTTGAGATGTTCCCAATTTATGGAAATACAATTTATGCTGATCTGTTTTGGCAGACAATTCACTTCCTTTTGGTTTGTCATAACTGGAATAGTAAAAACCTTCATTTCCAAGCCATGAAATGCCGCTGAATTTTACATCAACAAGAGTATCTTCCAATACTTTTTTAGATAACGCATCAATAATTATAACTTTTCTCCAGTCGCTTCCTCCTTCAGAAATTGAATAAGCCGCTTTATTTCCATCTTTAGAAAAATCTAAACCGCCAAGAGAAGTGGTGCCGTCTTTTGAGAAAGTATTTGGATCCAGAAAAACTTCTTCTTTTCCGCTTTGATCTTTTCTGTAAACGACAGATTGATTTTGAAGTCCGTTATTTTTATAATAATAGGTAAATTTTCCTTCTTTAAATGGTGCACCTATTTTTTCGTAATTCCAAAGTTTTTCCATTCGTTTTTTAAGTTCTTCACGAAACGGAATTTTATCCAAATAACCATAAGTCACTTCATTTTCAGCTTTTACCCAGGCTCCGGTTTCAGCAGATTTGTCATCTTCCAGCCAACGGTAAGGATCGCTTACTTTTGTATCAAAATAAACATCGACGGTTTCTCCTTTTTTAGTTTCCGGGTATTGAATTTTATTTTGCCCAAATGAAATTCCTGCAGTTGTAATAGCCATTATTATAAAAGTTTTTTTCATAGTTTTTGATTAACAGTTGTAACAAAAATAGTACTTTTTGTGAGGTTATTAAATTTTTTAACCGCAAAGAGCGCAAAGGATTTTCGCAAAGTACTTAATACTAATCACGCAAAGGCGCAGAGACGCAAAGTTTTAAATTTCTTTGCGACTTCTCGTCTCCGCGTGCTTTATTATGAACCTGGCAAACCTTGCGCGACACTGCATGCTTTGCGGTTAAATAAAAATTATAAATTAAAATTTAACCCAAGAACAATGTTTCTTCCAATGTTTGGAATTCCGTCTGTTTTTAATCTTGAAAGGTGCGCGATGTATTTTTTATCGAAAAGATTGTTTCCGTTCAGGTTCACGTCAAAAGCATGTTTTCCTAATTTTACCGTTCCTCCAAAACCTAGATTTACCAAAGTATAACCTTTAGAAGCCGTTTCAAAACCACTTACATTATCCTGACTGAAAGTCGAAGAAACATTCAAAGAAGCAAAACCTTCACTTAGCCAGTTTTTAATATCAAATTCAGTCCTAAGCGTATTATTCCAGTTGTTTGCAGGAATTAAAGGCAGGTAATCATTGTTGTCTTTTTTACCGGTAACCGTTTCAAAGCTTGTTTCAAAATGTAACCAGTCTAAAGGATGCGGGTGAAAATGCAAACCAACTTCTCCACCATATAATTGTGCATTATCCTGAACATAGGCAAAAACATCATTGTCTTCTAAAATTTGTCCGGTTGGCGAAGTGTAAATATAATTATTTACATGATTGTAAAATCCGTTAACGAAAAACTCAAAATGGGTGTTTTTGTATTCTAAATTCAAATCGGTTTGAATATTTTGTTCTGTTTTCAAATCTGCATTACCAATTTCATAACGATTTGTTCCTTCGTGTACGCCGTTTGAAGTTAATTCAGCTAAGTTTGGCGCTCTAAATCCGGATGCAACATTTAAACGAAGCGTCAGCGGTTCGGCCAGTTTAGTTTTATATCCTAATGAAGCATTAAAACTGTCAAAAGATTTGTCAAGAGGAATAAAATAACCTTCTTCGCCTTCAATTCCGTGTGCGTCAGAAGTGATTTTTCTATTATCATAACGTAATCCGGCTTGTAAAACACTGTTGCCCCATTCGTAATTTGCAGTTCCAAAAACGCCAAAATCATTTGTTGTCGCATCCGGGATTAAATATTCTTCTCCGGAATTTTTATTGGTTTGATGCATTCCCTGAGCACCTAAAATCGTTTCGATTTTTCCAAATTTAGGAAAGTGATATTTTACATTGTAATTCAGCGTATTCAGTTTCATATGAAGAGAAGCTTCATTACTGTCTTCAAATTCGCTTCTGTCATTGGAAATATAACCTAAATCAACATCAAGTTTTGAGTTTTCAAAAAAGATAACATTGTTTAAACTCAATAAATGATTAAAAATTCCCTGTCTCGGAAACTGTGTGTCTTTGCTTGAAGACTGCTCTGCAATTCCATCTTCCGGAATTCCGATATCCAGTTTATTGTAATTGTATCTTAAAACACTCGAAAAACTCGAATTGCTGTAACCAATACCGGTTTTAAAATCGGTTTCATTATAACGGGAATTTGTTACGCGGTCGCCATCGGCAATTTTATAATCAGAATGTGTGTTGTAACTTCCACGGGCTAAAAATTTCCAGTTATCTGTAGAAGTTTTTAAACCAATAGAAGAATTACTTCCTTCTGTATTTGTAAAATATTTTTGACTGAAATTAGCTTTAAAAGTACCGGCATCAGCAAATTTTTCAGGATTAAAGTATAAAACTCCTCCTAAAGCATCAGAACCGTATAATAGCGATGCCGGGCCTTTAATAACTTCAACGCTCTCAATACCGGCGTCGTTTAAACCTAAACCGTGTTCGTCTCCAAACTGCTGATTTTCGATACGAACTCCCTGAGAATATACTAAAACGCGATTTCCGCTTAAACCTCTGATTACAGGTTTTCCAATAGAAGTTCCGGTAGAAATCTGCGAAACACCGGGAATTGTTGCCAAACCTTCAATCAAAGTCGAAGTTCCTTTTTGCTGTAAAGTTTTAATGCTTTCGTGTTCGATTTTCATCACGTTTTGTGACTGCAGTTTGTTGAAAGGCGTAGAAACTACAACTTCATCCATTTCTAAAATCGATTCTTCGAGCGTAACATCAACTGTATTTTGTTTTACTAATTTGATAATGTTTTTATTTTGAGTCGCATATCCAACATAAGAAAAAGACAACCGAAGATTTCCGTTTGGAAGATTGTTTAATTCGTATTTTCCGTTTGCATCCGTTGTTGTTCCTTTATGTAATTCTGAAGCGTAAACAGACACTCCCGGCAATGGTTGATTTTGATTATCAGTTACTGTTCCTGAAACCGAATTTTGGGCAGAAAGCAAGCCCGAAAACCCTAAAAGAAGGGCAATTATTAATTTTTTCATTTGAAAATTTTGCTATAGTTAAATTGAATTTCTTCCTTCTAAATGAAAAATTAAAACGGTATAAAAAGCATTCTGATCCTGATTAATAAAATAAGGATTAGGAAACTCAAAGTTGTTTTGAATTTTTTATTAAAAAGAAAACGGTAAAAATTATTTCGAGTATTCGAAATTAAGAAACTATAGAAGCAGGAGGTCCCCGTAATAAATACGACGTTTTTGAAATGGAGAAAATCTTTTCTGAAACAGGAAAGAAATAAGGAATCTCGCTGTCAAAAGAATGGAATTGAAAAGAAAAAGTTTGAGGGGCAATGTAACTTCCAAAAGCAAAATTACAAACAAAACAAAGATCGTAATTATGATGCTGATGCGTTATTTCGCCACTAGGATCGTTATAATCGTGATGGCATTGTTTTTCTGAAAGCTGTTTTACAATATGCTCATAACTGTGTATCGACTGAAACAATATCGAGAACAATATTGTGACGGCTAAAGATAAACTTAATATGAGCTGCTTTTTCTTCATCGGTACAAAGGTATAAAAGATCATTCAAATACAAATTCATTTTTTAAATTCTGATGGAGATTCTTTGAAAAAAGTTCAGCAAACCAGAATATTTTCAATCAAAAACAGAATAATTGCTTTCTAATCTTATCCTGAACTAGCATTATATTATATTTGTAAGTAAAATAAAATGATCCGTTCAGGCGTTTATTTTATCACGCCACTTTAAAACCAAAAAATTCTATGCGATTACTTTTTAGCTGTTTGTTTTTCGTTTCGTTTTTTAATGCTTTTTCTCAGGAAGATGTCAAAGCAGAAATAAAACCTATAGTTAAAATAGATTCTTTGTATAGAGAAGATCAGTTTTATTTTTCTGTAACCTACAATATGTTTACAGATATTCCTCCAAAATTCAAACAAAACAAATTCTCATTGGGACTTTCCGGAGGTTTCCTGCGCGATATGCCTGTTAATAAATCCAGAACGGTTTCTATTGCGGCAGGTTTAGGATTGAGTTATCAAAACTATTATCAAAACTTTGCCATTTCAAAAGATGCAAATGGCGTAACAGTTTATAATGTTGTAGATGCGGGCGAAATTGCTTCAAACCGATACAGACAATATTCTGTCGATCTTCCAATAGAATTTAGATGGCGAAATTCTACTTATGAAAGTACTAAATTCTGGAGAATTTATGCCGGATTCAAATTGAGTTATATATTTTCTAATACCTCTATTTTAGACGATGGAAAAAATACGTATCGTATAAACAATAACGATGCAATTAATAAATTTCAATACGGCCCTTATCTTTCTGCGGGTTACAATACATGGAATCTTTATTTGTATTATGGACTGAACCCTTTATTTAAAGACGGAACAACTACATTAAGTGGAGAAAATATAACTATGAAAACCCTTAATGCCGGGTTGATTTTCTATATTTTATAACCACAAATACAAAAATAATATCTGAGGCAGAACGCCTATTAATAAGCCCATAAGTAATTCTTTTGAGGTGTGTGCATTCATTTCCAATCTTGATGAAGCGACAACTCCCGACAGTAAAATTAAAAGTGCTCCCCAATACGGATTGTGCATTTCTAAATGAAGGTTTAATCCAATTACAAAAATTGTAAATCCGGTTACTGCCGTCATATGCAGGCTGGCTTTAATTTTAAAAAGGGAACAAACTAATGCTAAAATAGTACTAAACAAGGCACCCAGAAAAAAGAAATGAAGTTCCGGATAACGTGTTATTACAATACTTCTTTTAACTAATAAAATATATAAAAAGCATTGCAGAATAAGCGGAATTCGGCGCTGGGAAATCTCTGGCAACATAACCGATTTTACATGTCCGGTCGAGCGCAAAAGCATGAAAAACAATACAGGAACTATAATTGTAATGACCAAAATCTGGAACAGGACAAAGTATTTTTCCTGTGTTGTAAAAATATCATCTTTACAATAAAGGTAAAATAAAGTCGCATACATCGATATAAAAATCGGATGGAGAATGTAGGAGAATAGTGGAAGTATTTTTTTCAAAACGCTTTATTTAGTGGTAATCAACAAATATAATCAATAAATGTTTTTTGCCATGAATTGCACAAATTTTCACAAATTTTTAGTATATTTTTTTTGAGCGAATTGCACTAATTTCTCCAATTTATTTTTTTACACAAATAAAATGTTTTGTCAGGCTGAACAAAGTCGAAGCCCATTGGAACGCCCTTCGACTTCGCTCAGGGTGACAAACGGCAGTAAGTAAAAATAAATTAGTGCAATTCGCGGCAAACCTTTTTTTGCCACAGATTAGAAAATCCTTTTAATCCTTTTAATCTGTGGCTAGATTTTAAAAACCAAGCCAATATAATAATTCAAGAAATTAGTGCAATTCGTGGCAAACCTTTTTTTAAATTTGACAAAAAGAAAATTCTAAATGAGCATAAATTTAAAAAGCCTGATTCCGGTTTTTAACGCCGAATGGACAGGTTCAGATTCTGATATTTTTGTTGATCATATTTCGATCGACAGCCGTTCTTTACAAAACGGACCAAAAACATTGTTTATTGCCCTTTCGGGTGTTAATAATGATGCTCATTTGTACATTCCAGAACTTATAGAAAAAGGAGTTCAGAATTTTGTAGTTCAGTATATCCCTGAAAATGTAAAAGGAAAAGCCAATTTTTTTGTGGTAAAAAATACGCTGAAAGCACTTCAGGAACTTGCTGTTTATTACCGTGATTTATTCAGTTTTCCAATAATTGGCTTAACAGGAAGTAACGGAAAAACTATTGTAAAAGAATGGCTAAATTTCCTGTTGAGTCCGGACTATAATATTATTCGAAGCCCAAAAAGTTACAATTCGCAGGTAGGAGTTCCGCTTTCTGTTATTGCTATAAATGAAAAACATAATTTAGGAATTTTCGAAGCCGGAATTTCGACGGTTAACGAAATGGCAAATCTCGAAAAAATCATCAAACCAAATATTGGAGTTTTAACCAGTATTGGCTCTGCACACGATGAAGGTTTTGAAAACCTGACACAGAAAATCAAAGAAAAATTACTGCTTTTCAAAAAAGCTTTAGTTATAATTTACCAAAAGAATGAATTGGCAGATCAGTGTCTTGCTGATTTCATTGCAGAATATCCGCTTCAAAACAGAACTTTGTTTTCATGGAGTTTTACCGATGCCTCTGCGGATGTTTTTATTCTGAAAAAAGAAATAAAAAACGATTCTACTATAATTAAATATCAATATAAAGAAGAAGTTTACAATCTGGAAATTCCGTTCAGCGATTCGGCTTCTATAGAAAATACGATTTCATGTTTATTGGTTTTACTGCATTTCAGATATGATTTTGAAGTTATTCAAAATCGTGTTAAAATGTTGTATCCCGTTCAAATGCGTCTTGAAGTTAAGAACGGGATCCATAACTGCAGTTTAATCGACGATAGTTACAGTTCTGATTTTCAATCACTCAAAATTGCTTTAGACTTTTTGGAAAGCCAAAAAAAGAATGCATCAAAAACCGTTATTTTATCGGATATTTTTCAAAGCGGATTTTCAAATGAAGAACTCTATTCAAAAGTAGCCCAGCTAATTTCAGACAATAAAATCAACCGCATTATTGGTGTAGGAAGTACAATTTCATCTTTTGCTTCTAAATTTCCAAACAGTACAATGTTTCAAAATACAGCCGAATTTATAGCTGCAATTGAAGATTTGAATTTCAATAATGAGACAATTTTAATAAAAGGAGCAAGATCATTTCAGTTTGAACAAATCGTTTCATTACTGGAAGAAAAAACACATGAAACCGTTCTCGAAATTAACCTGGACGCTATTAATCATAACTTAAATTATTTCAAATCAAAACTGGCCGATGATGTAAAAATCATGGTAATGGTGAAAGCTTTTGGATATGGAAACGGCGGACTCGAAATTACAAAATTACTCGAACATAATAAAGTAAATTATTTAGGCGTGGCTTTCGCCGATGAAGGAATTTCGCTGAAAAACGGCGGAATCAAATTGCCAATTATGGTTTTAAACCCGGAATCGACCAGTTTTCCTTCGATAATTCAGTATAAACTGGAACCCGAAATTTACAGTATAAAAGGATTAAATGCTTTTTTGAAAATCGCCAGAGAGAAGAACCTGAAAGATTTTCCAATTCATATTAAACTCGACACCGGAATGCACCGTTTAGGTTTTGAAAACAATACAATCGATGAATTAATTGCGACTTTAAAAGGAAATTCTACCGTTCGTGTGCAGAGTATCTTATCGCATTTGGCAACAAGCGACGATTTGAACCATTATGATTTTGTGATTTCGCAGATTAATTTATTCGAAAAATTATCTTCAAAATTAATGGCCGAATTGAATATAAATCCAATTCGTCATATTTTAAATACTTCCGGAATCAGCAATTTTCCGGATGCACAATACAATATGGTTCGTTTGGGAATTGGATTGTACGGCGTTTCAAACGATCCGGCAGAACAGAAATATCTGGAAAATGTTGGAACCTTAAAATCGATTATTTCGCAGGTTCGTACCATTCCGGCTGGCGACAGCGTAGGTTACGGACGACGTTTTATGGCCGAAAAAGAAACCAAAATCGCTACAATTCCAATTGGTTATGCAGACGGAATTTCCAGATTATGGGGCAATCAGGTTGGTTTTGTTACGATAAAAAATCAAAAAGCCTACATTGTAGGAAGTGTTTGTATGGATATGCTGATGGTCGATGTGAGCCATATTGACTGCAAAGAAGGCGACTCGGTAATAATTTTCGGCGAAAGCCCAACGGTTATCGAAATGGCCGAGGCGTTAAAAACGATTCCGTATGAAATCATGACCAGCATTTCACAGCGTGTAAAAAGGGTATTTTTTAGGTAGAATTAAGGAATTATGAAGAAAATTACGTATTTTCGATATTCATTTATTTAAAAACTAAACAAATCAGATATGGGATTTTTTTCAGAATTTAAGGCATTTGCAATGAAAGGCAATGTAGTTGACCTTGCTGTTGCTGTAATTATTGGAGCTGCTTTTGGTAAGATTGTAAGTTCATTTATCGAAGACGTAATTACACCTTTAGTATTAAAACCAGCTCTGGAAGCAGCACATTTAGAAAAAATTCAGGATCTTACGGCCTTTGGCGGTGTAAAATACGGAATGTTTCTTTCGGCAGTTATAAACTTTATAATTGTGGCATTCGTTTTATTCCTGATTATTAAAGGATTAAACAATCTTAAAAAGAAAGAAGAGCCGGCACCGAATCAGCCAGCAGCACCAACTCAGGAAGAATTGCTTACGCAGATTAGAGATCTTTTGAAAAATAAACAATAATACAATATACCGCTGCACTAAGTCTAACTTAACCGCCTTTTGATTGAGGCGGTTTTTTTATAAATTGTTTAATTTATAACATTTTGTTATTTTTTGTGAAGCGTATTGTTTTCGTTTTTATTATAACTATTTTTGCAGAGTAAAATTAGAATAATTAGCTATTTAAAAATATAAATAATGAGAATTGCAGTTGTAGGTGCTACCGGAATGGTTGGCGAAGTAATGCTTAAAGTATTAGCAGAAAGAAATTTTCCTGTTACAGAATTAATTCCTGTTGCATCTGAAAGATCAGTAGGAAAAGAAATCGAATATAAAGGAACCAAATATAAAGTAGTTGGTTTACAAACTGCTGTTGATATGAAAGCTGATATCGCTGTTTTTTCTGCAGGCGGTGATACTTCATTAGAATGGGCGCCAAAATTTGCTGCTGCCGGAACAACTGTTATCGACAACTCTTCTGCATGGAGAATGGACCCGACTAAAAAATTAGTAGTTCCGGAAATCAATGCTGATGTTTTAACAAGAGAAGATAAAATTATCGCAAACCCAAACTGTTCTACTATTCAAATGGTAATGACTTTGGCGCCTCTGCATAAAAAATACAACATTAAGAGAATCATTGTTTCTACTTACCAATCGATTACTGGAACGGGTGTAAAAGCGGTTAAACAATTAGAAAACGAATACGCAGGAATTCAGGGCGATATGGCTTATAAATATCCAATTCACCGTAATGCGATTCCACACTGCGATAGTTTTGAAGAAAACGGATACACAAAAGAAGAAATGAAATTGGTTCGTGAAACTCAAAAAATCCTGGGTGATAACACCATTAGAGTTACAGCTACCGCAGTTCGTGTTCCGGTTGTAGGCGGACACAGTGAAGCCGTAAATGTTGAGTTTACAAACGATTTTGATGTAAACGAAGTTCGTGAAATTCTTCACAATACAGATGGAGTAGTGGTTCAGGATAACTTAGATACTTTCACTTATCCAATGCCTTTATATGCAGAAGGTAAAAATGATGTTTTTGTTGGAAGAATCCGTCGTGACGAGAGCCAGCCAAATACATTAAACATGTGGATCGTTGCTGATAACCTAAGAAAAGGTGCTGCTACAAACACGATCCAAATCGCTGAATATTTAATTAAAGCTGGTTTGGTATAATTGAGAGATTAAAGAAAATTGTTATAGAGAAAACCGTAATGCAGAAATGTATTACGGTTTTTTTGTGTTTATAAATGGCTTATTTTGATAGTTTTAAGGCTGATTATGACTTCTTAAAAAGGTTTTTACGGATATTTTTGCTCCTGATAAAAGCTTTGTCGATACAATTAAAACTATATGAAACTACAATACAATTTAACAGAACACGATTATTTACAACAGCAATTATATCTGGCGTCAAAAAGTAAACTTATTAAGGATCAGCGAAAAAAAAGCCGCTTATTTGTTTTAATAGGGCTGTTAGGATTAAGTTTTCTATTTTATATTACTCAAAATAGGGTTTTGATGTATTATTTTGCGGGATCAGGTGTTATCTGCTTTTTTCTCTTTCCTGTTTATTTAAAAAAATATTACGAGAGAGTCTTTACAAAATATGTAAAAGAGAATTTTAAAAACAGAATAGGACTCACTTCGTCGATAACTTTTAAAGAAAATGCATTTGAAGGTTATAGTGAAGGCATTGGAAATTCTGAAATAAATTTTTCTGCAATTGAAAATATAAGCGAAATCACAGATTATTTTTTTATTGCCTTAAAAACGCGTCTGAGTATTATGATTCCAAAATATGGAATGAGTAACATTGAAGATGTAAGATCAGAATTAAAAATGATAGCTGAAAAAGCGGGAATTAATTTTCTTTCAGAGTTAGACTGGAAATGGAAATAAAAGATATTTTGAAATACAATGTATTAAACGTGATTCTGAAAGGGGGGCATTAAAATAAATTAAAAATGAGTATATTAGAAAAATGGGATTCTATTGTAAATTGGCAAATTAACAATCCTTCAATAGATGAAAATAAAGATAGAAAAGAGATTATTTGGGAATTAAACAAACCAATTACTGCTGAAGAAATCAGGAATATTGAAGAACTGTCTGGAGAAATCCTTCCGGATCATTTTAAAACATTATATACAAAAGCCAATGGTCAGCTAAGTGATAGTTTTCCATTATTTTTTGGAGATGCATTTATGAGCAGCGATTCTATTGTTAAAGATTTAGAATTCGCCAGATCTTTAATTAAACCGCAGCCACAAAGAGTAACTGATCCAGAAGTATCTGGCGCTTTAATGCACAAAATTGTAGCAATATGTGTTAACGACATTCCGAGAGATAAATACTGGTTTAAAGTTAAGTTTTCATGCAGTGGAAATTCAATTAGCGGTCCCGCATTGTATGAGAATGAAAATACCACTTCAGGCGAAAAAGAATTTTTTAAGATATCTGATCTTAATTCTTTTTTAGATGTAGTTAGAGAACTTCATGAATTAGAATATGAATCGTATAACTGGGACAAAATAGAATTTACGCTTTATAATACTGGAATATTTGAATGGGAAAGAAAAAATTACAATTTTGATGAAGATATTGATTTCACTTCAACTCCGGAAAATGCGATTAAAAAGAAATATTTTAATCATAAATGGATTCCGGTTTTTTCTGATCATGGAGGAAATTATATAGGTATGGATTTAGATCCGGATGTAAACGGAAAAAGAGGACAGATTATTAATTTTGGAAGAGATGAAGAAGATATGTATGTAATGGCAGATGATCTGGAACAATTTTTCGATTCTATTTTAAATCAGTTAAATATAAACAAGGGAGAAGCATTAAGAGAGTTTCATATACACGATGCCATAAGAGAATTAATTAAAGAAGGTAAATTCTAAAACCATTTTATTTCTCTAAATCTTTTCAAAGTTTTAAACTTTGAAAAAGATATCTGTTAGAATAAAGCTGATAGGTTTAAGAACTCAATATATATAAAAAAAGGCGGAAACAAATAATTCCCGCCTTTTTTTAATTTTTAATATTCCGGAGCCAGTTCTAATTCCAGCCCTTCTAAATCTTCAGTAATTGGGATCTGACAACCTAAACGGCTGTTAGATTTAACATAAAACGCTTCCGAAAGCATAGCTTCTTCTTCATCTCCCATTTCTGGTAATGCAACATCATTTAGAACATAACACTGGCAGGAAGCACACATTGCCATTCCTCCGCAGGTTCCTTCAACAGGAAGTTCGTATGCTTTGCATAACTCCATTATATTCATTGCCATATCAGTCGGAGCCTGTAATTCGTGTATAACTCCTTCTCGATCTTTAATCTTTATTAATACATCCATTTATTATGGGAATTTATTGGTAGGATTTTATAACGTGAAAAAATCCTGTATTTATACTAACTTGATTTAGTGCTAAATGCGTATTCTTTGCCATTGCTTTCTTTAAGACGCATCTTTACACCTAAAACATAATCATTTTTTTCAAGAATTGTAATAATTGCAACTACTGAATAATAATCTCTATCTGACTGAAAAATCAATGTACCTTCATAAGTCGAATTTAGAACTCCTTGTTTGTCAGTTGTTGCAGAAACCTTTCTTGGGTTTAAAAACTGAGCTGAACTGTATGTGGCTTTGTTTGTAAATTTTCCTTTTCCATCAACAAAATCATACAGGAAATCATAATTCCCGATACTTAAAGTTCCAGGTGTGTCATTCGGATTGATCGAAAACACAATTTTTCCTGAGTAAGTAAAATCTGACCATTCTTCGGCCTCGCTTATCCAGGCTTTATCAACAACAACTGTTTTAATTTGTGCGTAAGTCCCTGACGCAAAAAACAATAATAAAAATAGAGTGTAAAACTTCTTCATAAATATAAGATTAAGGGTTATGTCACAAATTTAAGTTAAAAATGTAACAATTAGTTAACTGAAACTCTTAAATCTTTATATTGTTTTTTATGAAATCTTCAAAAAACCATTAAAAAGCAGTGTCTTTATTGAATTTTTGCAAAGGTTATCACTTAAAGGCCTATTATTCTTGTTAATTCAAATGAGTCAAATGGGCATACTAAATACCGGTTTTTTGTTACATAATATTGACCACAGTTTCAATCTGCGGGGCATATTTTTTTATCGTAGTTTCAACTCCGGCTTTAAGTGTCATCTGGTTTACGCTGCAGCTTATGCATGCGCCTTCCAGACGAACTTTGACATGTTTATCATCATCAATAGAAATCAGCGAAATATCTCCGCCGTCAGACTTTAAGAACGGCCTGATCTCATCTAAGGCCAATAAAACATTATTTGTTAATTCTTCTGTTGTCATAATTAATGTGTCAATTGTGAAAATGTGCCAATTAGGTAATTACCTAATTGCCGTATTATCTCATTATCTAATTATTTAATTTTTCTTTACTGCAGAGCATCCTGCCATTGTGGTAATTTTAATAGCTTCTGTAGCCGGAAGGCTTTCATTTCTGGCTACTACTTCCTGAACTACATTTCTTGTGATTTCTTCAAAAACAGCTTCAATTGGCGATGCAGTTTGTAAAGCCGCCGGGCGTCCGTAATCTCCTGCTTCACGAATAGATTGTACAATTGGAACTTCTCCTAAAAATGGAACGTTTAAATCCTCAGCAAGATTTTTTGCTCCTTCCTGTCCAAAAATATAGTATTTATTATCAGGAAGTTCTTCAGGTGTAAAATAAGCCATGTTTTCAATAATTCCTAATACAGGAACATTAATATTGTCCTGCATAAACATTGCTACACCTTTTTTAGCATCGGCAAGAGCCACAGCCTGCGGTGTACTTACTACAACAGCTCCTGTAATAGGTAAGGACTGCATTATTGAAAGATGGATATCTCCCGTTCCCGGAGGTAAATCTAAAAGCATGAAATCTAATTCTCCCCAATCTGCATCAAAAATCATTTGGTTTAATGCTTTTGCTGCCATTGGACCTCTCCAGATTACTGCCTGGCTTGGTGCTGTAAAAAATCCAATAGAAAGCATTTTAATTTCATAACTTTCAATTGGTTTCATTTTTGACTTTCCATCAACAGTAATTGAAACCGGTTTCTCGTTTTCAACATCAAACATAATCGGCATAGACGGACCATAAACGTCTGCATCTAAAACGCCGACTTTAAAACCCATTTTTGCAAGCGTAACGGCAAGATTTGCTGTAACAGTCGATTTTCCAACTCCTCCTTTTCCTGAAGCAACAGCAATAATATTTTTAATTCCCGGAATGGCACGACCTTTAATTTCGGCTTTTTCAGGAGTTTCTACTTTAATATTTACCTTAATTTTTGCATCAGCAGATATTAATTCATGAATGGTTTTTTTAATATCGTCTTCTGCTCTTTTTTTGATGTGCATCGCCGGTGTGTGCAATACTAAATCGACAACAACTTCGTCGCCAAAAGTAAGTACATTAGCCACTGCACCGCTTTCTACCATATTTTTTCCTTCTCCCGCTATAGTGATTGTTTCTAAAGCTTTAAGAATTTCTTTTCTATCTAATTTCATTTTATTGTGCTATTATGTATGGAAAGAAACCGGTTTAAAATTTCTATATTAATTTAAACTGATTTCAGACTGCAAAGATAACAGATTAAGTTTGGATTTAAACTCTTTTAAATTGTATTTATTGATATTGGGATTAGTCAAAATGATGCATGACGATTTTTAAAAGTATTGCAATATGGCGGAGTTATTTTGAAATGTTATTATTTGATCGTTTAATGTGAAATAAAAACATTCTGATTTGTATGAAATTTTACCTGAAAATGTAAGAATTGTCAATTATCTTGATTAAATTTGAGTGCCTTAAATCGAAGATTTCCAAATAGTACAAAAAAGTATGAAGACTTATTTTTGGAGCTTCTTTATGAGTTTTCGATATTTTTTAAAATTGATTTTATTTCAAAATTTAAAGCTTAAAAATATGCGAAATTTTACTTCTCTTACAGTAATTGCTGCTTCTTGTTTCTTGATGTTTTCTATTAATTCAGCAAGCGGTACGCCGAAATTTAAAAATGGAAATTTAGAACCTGAAACCGTTTTTAAATTCAATAACAGGTTTGTTTTAGGAACAATCGATGCGGCTTCAATAACGAATTTTTACAAAAAGTATCCGAAATTAAAAACGTATCAAAAAGATGTTGAAGATCTTTACAAAAAGAAAGATTATAAAACAATTTGGTTTGATGATAAAAGTGTCAGCGAATTTGGAGCTTTATTGTACCATAAAATTGGTCTTTTGGAAGAGCAGGGTATAAATGCCGAAATGCCGTATATGGATTTGGTCGATGATGTTTTTAACGAAAATGTCTCAAATAAACTTCCGCAGACAGATACTGAACTTTTGCTTTCTAACATGTACGTGTTTTATGCCAGTAATGTATACTCAGGAGTTGATGCACAAACTTTGAAAAAAATCGGATGGTATCTTCCGACCAAAACAATTTCATACGATCGAATTCTGGACTCTTTAATGGGCGATCCAAATCGTTTAAACAAAGATGAAAATCTGCTGTTTAGTCAGTATTATAAACTTCAGGATGTTTTAAAAAAATATCGGACTATTGAAAAAAACGGCCTTTGGAAAAAGATTGAGATTGACGATGCAAATTTCAAAGATTTAAAACCTTTAGACAGCGGAAAAGTTATTCAGCAGATTAGAGAACGTTTGTTTGTAGTTGGCGATTTAAAGGAAGATTCTAAAAGTCAATATTACGATCAGGAAATGATGGACGCCGTTTTAAAATATAAAAAGCGATACGGACTTAAATTGAACTATACTTTTACAAAAGAGCAAATTGATCAGATGAATGAACCAATTGCCAATCGTATCCGGACCATAATGCTGAATATGGAACGCTGCAGATGGATCCCGACCAAACTGACAAAAGCAGACGAATATGTAATGGTCAATATTCCCTCATTCAGGCTGATTTATGTAAAGAACGGAAAATATGATCTTGTTTCGGATGTTTTTGTGGGAACAAGAATGACAGAAACGGTAATCTTTAGCGGAAATATTGACAGGATTGTATTTAGTCCCTATTGGTACGTTCCTGCGAGCATCATTAAAAATGAATTAAAACTCAAAATGGCCGAAGACAAAAATTATCTCGCAGATCATAATATGGAGTGGAACGGAGGTGCTGTAAGACAAAAACCGGGACCGGACAATTCTTTAGGGTTAGTCAAATTTATGTTTCCAAATCCAAATGATATTTACTTGCACGATACGCCCGCAAAAAGTTTGTTTGATTTTGAAAAACGTATTTTCAGTCATGGATGTATAAATGTAAAAGAGGCCAGACAACTGGCATTAGAAATTTTAAAAGACAATCCGGACTGGCCAGTTGATAAGATTAATAATGCTATGAGCGGAGAAAAAGAAACCACTTGTATGCTCAAAAATAAAATTCCAATTTATATAGGATATTTTACCTCCTGGGTAAACGATGAAGGTGAAATTGGTTTTTATCCGGATGTATACGACCGGGACAAACGTTTGGATAAACTGCTGTATGGTGACTCCGTAGCATTAAAATAAAAAACAAATCCCCGTCAAGATTCTCATATCTGACGGGGATTCTTTTAAAAAAATGGTCTACAAGCTTATTCGTATTTTAAATATTTTAAAACGTCTATTTTAGTAACCTGATACGCTTTTGCCAAAACAATCAGCAAAGTAAGAACTAACAGCGAAACAAGCGCAATACTAAACGGAACTGGCGAAATATTGATTCTGAAAGCAAAATCTTCCAGCCATTTCTGCAATAAGATATAAGCGGGAACTATTCCAATCCCAAATCCCATTAAACAGAAAAGAATGTATTGTTTTGATAATTCTTTCAGTAAAACATCAGTTTCTGCACCGAGCGTTTTTCTAATTGCAATTTCTTTCAGCCTTCTCTCCATCGAAAATGATGCCAAAGCAAATAATCCAAAAATGGCAATTGTAATTACAACAAGATTCAGGATAAAAAAGAGATCTTTTTGTTTGACTTGTTCTTCATAAGTTTTAGCAAAACCTTTATTTACAAACTCGAAATCAAATGGATAATCCGGATTTACATTTGCTTCCCAATATGTTTTTAACTTATCTAATGTTTCAGATAAATTATCTGGAGAAACTTTTACATATACATTTTGGAAATTATTCCATTTTAAAGTTTTCATATTAATAAAAACCATTGGCGGAACTTTATTCTGTAATCCTGTAATATGAAAGTCTTTTACAATCCCTACAACTTTAAATTTTAAGTTTCCTTTTCCATTAGACCATCCTGAGGTAATTACAGTATTAACTGCATTTTTAAGTCCTAAAGTTTTAGCCAGTGTTTCATTGATCAGCCAGTTGTCAATGGTGTCCGAAGCAAATTTTGGTGAAAGATCACGACCCTCCACAATTTTAATTTTCATCATTTTTAAAAAGTCAAAATCCATTTCGACATTTCTTGGCTGAACAAAAACACCATTGTGTGTAAAACCGGAACTTGAATTGGTGCTGTTTCCAAAAGTACCGGCAAAAGTAGAAACTTCCTGAACTCCGGGAATTTTAAGGATTTCCTGTTTTGTAAGCTGGTATTTGTCTCCCTTTTTGTTGTAATCCTGATAATTAAACGGAATTCTGATTACCTGATTTCCGTTAAAACCAAGATCTTTATTCATCATATAATCAACCTGAGAATTTACTATTAAAGCGCCAATGATAAAGAAAGCCGCAATTCCGAATTGAAAAATAAGCATAGAATTCCGAATCCAGATTCCGCTTTTGCTTCTGGAGAAATTACCTTTTAAAACTTTTAAAGTTTCAAAATTTGAGATATAAATGGCAGGGAATATACCCGCAAGAATGATTACTAATCCAAAAATCAAAATGAGCTGCAGGTAAAATTCACCGCCATTCATAGTCAGGGTTTTTCTTAAAAAAGAATTATAATACGGCAGAGAAAGCTCAACAATAGCAAGAGCAAACAAAATAGACAACGTAACAATTATTGCTGTTTCGAATATAAACTGCGTAATAATTTGATTTTTTGAGGCACCAACAATTTTGCGAACGCCCACTTCTTTTGCACGTTTAATAGCCGAAGCTGTTGCCAGATTAATATAGTTTACCAATGATAAAACCAAAATTAAGATCGATAAACCAGCCATAATATAAATAAGCTGCAAGTTTCCTTTTCCTTCCGGAGAAGCAGATCCGGTTGTTTTTGTACCATGTAAACGGAGTGTTTTAAGCTGATCAAGAATAACTTTTATTTCGCCGTTTTCTTTTATATACTGCTCAACTGTCTGGCCGCTTTCTTTAGCATCTTTCAAAGTTCTGTTTACATAATTTACGTTGTGCAATTTCTTTGAAACAACATTCATATCAGCATTTTTTTTGACTTTTATCATTAAGCCGTAGCTGAAATTTCCCCAGTTGTTAATATCGCCTTCGCGGATAATACCGCCAAAAACATAATTAGGTTCAAAAGAAGAAGGTCTTACAATACGATAAACAGATTTTACGATATAAGACTGGTCATTATACGTAATAGATTTTCCGATAGGATCTTCGTTATCAAAAAGAAGTTTAGCTTGTTCTTCAGAAACTGCAACGCTGTTTTTTTCTTTTAAAATATCTTTTTTAGCGCCTTTTACAATTGGAAAAGGAAAAAAATCAAAAAAGTTATTATCGCTTACCGTAATCTTTTTATCAATTACTTTTTTGTTTTGATATTTTACAACAGCTTCATTATACCAGTCGTTTACAAAACAAATTTGTTCGATTTCCGGAATTGTTGCTTTACAGGTTTGCCCAAACGGAATTGAACTTGTCGCCCACGTATCGCCGGTCGATCCAATTACATTCAGCACCTGATATACGTTTTCTTTTTCAGGATTCCATTGGTCGTATGCGTGTTCGTTATTCCAGTATAAAATGGCAAAAATCACGCTGGCAACGCCAATGCTTAATCCTAAAACATTTAAAAGCGAAAACAATTTGCTTTGCTTTAAATGATAAATAAATATTTTAAACCAGTTAAAAATCATGGTATAAGTTTTATAATTTATGTTAGTTATTTTTTGGTCAAAAGGCGGTTTTCTGCTCTTTACAGGAGAGTAAAGATTTTGCAGACAAATCCTACCAGAACTACGATTGCGGTAATAACAAAGTTTATCATCTTATAATTATTTAGCGTCCATAAAAACATCAACATTTCTCTGATTTAGTTTTTCAGAGAATATAACTCCGTCTTTCATATGAATTGTTCTTTGGGAAAAAGAAGCATCATAATCAGAGTGGGTAACCATCAAAATTGTAGCACCTTTAGCGTGTAAATCGGTTAAAAGTTCCATTACTTCATTACCATTTTTACTGTCAAGGTTTCCTGTCGGCTCATCGGCTAAAATAATTTTAGGATCATTTACCAGAGCTCTTGCCACGGCAACTCTTTGCTGCTGACCTCCGGAAAGCTGTTGCGGAAAATGTTTCAATCGGTGCGAAATATTTAATTTTTCAGCAATAGCTTCAATTTTTTGTTTTCTGTCGGATGCTTTTACATTGTTATAAAGCAAAGGCAGTTCAATATTATCATAAACTGAAAGTTCGTCGATCAAATTGAAATTTTGAAAAATGAAGCCTATGTTTTCCTTACGAACTGCGGCTCTTCCTTTTTCTTTTAAACCAATCATTTCCTGATCTAACAGTTTGTAACTTCCGTCAGTTGCGCTGTCCAAAAGTCCGATGATATTCAGTAAAGTCGATTTCCCACAGCCGGAAGGCCCCATAATGGTTAAAAAATCCCCTTTTTTTATTTCTAAATTAATCCCGCTTAAAGCAGCAGTTTCAACTTCTTCGGTTCTAAATACTTTGGTTAAATTTTGTATCGTTATCATATTTTTAAAGATTAGTTATTAATACGTTTTTTGATTGATGATTGAGATTTTTAATTGTTAATTATTAGATTGATTACTGAAAACTGAGACTGAAAACTAAAAACTACTGCGGCTGAATAGAAAGTTCCTCGATATCCTTATAATCTGAGTAAGATGAAATTACGACAGATTCGCCTTCCTTTAAGCCTTCGAGTACTTCATAATACGAAGGGTTTTCACGGCCTAGTTTTATATTTCTCCTTTCGGCTTTGTTTCCTTTTACTACAAATATCCATTTACCGGCAGTTTCCTGGTTAAAACTTCCTTTTTGCACTACCAAAATTTTATTTTTCTCAGATAAAACCAGCTTAACCCCAAAACTTAAACCGTCTTGTAAAGCGATATCTTCTTTAGAAGCAAAAGCCAGTTCGACAATAAAATGTCCGTTTTTAACCTCAGGAATAACTTTGGTAACTAAGACTTCAAGCGTTTTTCCTTTAAATTCAACCTGCCCTTTCAAACCTTCGTGAATTTTCTCCAAATAAAACTCGTCAACATCTGCAGATAGTTTGTATCCTTTTTTTGAATCAATTTTTCCGATGCTTTCGCCAGCCTGAAATGTTTTACCTAAAACCGGCTCAAAAGAAGTTAATCGGCCTGATTCCGGCGCTGTAATCAGGAAATTCTTTTTATTATTTCTTAAAATCTCAAGACTTTTTTCCATAGTCTGAATTGAATTATTTATTTGGGAAATCTGAACCTGATTCGACTGCTTTTCTTTTTGAATACTCTGCTGAATCGTTTTTCTGCGCTCTTCCTGAAAACGAAGGCTTTCCTTAAAAGTATTCCAGTCGTTTTTTGAAATTACATCCTTGGCAAACAATTTTGCATTTACGTCATACAATCGTTTTGCGTCATTGTAATCATGTTCGATTAAAACCAAATCTTTGGTCAGATTCAATTCCTGATTTCTAATATTTAGTTTTCCCGTATTTAAATTATTAATCTGCTCGATAATGGCAGTTTCCTGAGTTAGATAATTTAGTTCTGTATTTGGGTTGTATAAGCGTGCAAGCGGCTGCCCTTTGGTAACCATTGCGCCATTTTCTACAAAAATCTCTTTTACAGATCCTCCTTCTGTAACGTTTACCAGCATTACATTCAGGGGTTCAACTTTTGCCTGAAAAACAACAAAATCTTCAAAAAAAGCTTTTTCCACTTTGTGAATTGAAAGTTCGTCTGCTTTTACATTTAAACTTCTTTTTGAATTAAAAGAAAAAAACACGATTACAGCCAAAACTAAAAAAACTCCAATTGCTATTGTGAGATATCTAAATTTTCTATTTTTACGAGGAATTACCTTGTCCATTTTTTTAATAATTTACTGATTACCAATAGGTAAATACCGTGCCATAAAATTTATTTTTTGTAAAGCACTGATTTTAAAGTGACTTTAAAAATTATCTAAAAAAAGAGTGTCCGATAATGAACAGTTGACCGTTCAAAACTGAACAGAATTTACAGCATGAGAAAAAAGCAAGCCCAAATATTAATTGTAGACGATCAGGAAGAAATCCTTTTTTCGGCAAAAATGATTCTCAAAAAACATTTTGAGACAATTTTTACAACCAACAGCCCAAAGAAAATCATTTCAATTTTAAATGAGAATGAAATAAATGTCGTTTTGCTGGACATGAACTATAGAATTGGGTTTGAAGACGGTCGCGAAGGAATTCACTGGCTGAAAGAAATAAAAACACTTTCGCCTAATACAATTGTTATTTTGATGACGGCATTTGGGAAAATCGACACTGCTGTAGAAGGAATAAAAATTGGTGCTTTTGACTATGTTTTGAAACCCTGGAACAATGAAAAACTGCTCGAAACGATTGACAAGGCTGTAGCCGAAAGCCGAAAAAACAGCAAAAAACCAACTGTTGATAAAACTGAAAAACGATATTTTGTTGGTACCTCTCAAAAAATAAAACAAGCTTATTCTATAGCTGAAAAAGTGGCCAAAACTGATGCAAATGTTTTAATTTTAGGTGAAAACGGAACCGGAAAATATGTTTTCGCAGAATTTATCCATCAGAATTCGGCACGAAAAAACGAACCTTTTATTCATGTTGACTTAGGATCTTTAAGTGATAATTTATTTGAAAGTGAACTTTTTGGATACACAAAAGGCGCTTTTACAGATGCAAAAACCGATACGCCGGGAAGATTTGAAATGGCACAGAACGGCACAATTTTTTTGGATGAAATTGGTAATATTCCGCTTCATCTTCAGTCCAAATTATTGCATGTGCTGCAGACTAAAACTGTTACACGTTTGGGAGAAAGTAAACCAAGACCTTTAAATGTCAGAATAATTTCGGCAACTAACAATGATATTAAAGCGGAGGTAAAAAGCAAAACTTTTAGAGAAGATTTATTGTACAGAATTAATACTATGGAAATAAATCTGCCTTCGCTGCGCGAAAGAAAAGATGACATCGTGCCGATGGCGAATTTTATTTTAGAAAATATTGCCGAAAAATACAATCAGGAAAACTGGCATTTTGAAGATAATGTTGCGCCGTATTTAGAAAGATATCCGTGGAAAGGAAATGTCCGCGAAATGGAAAACAAAATCGAACGCGCCTTAATTCTTGCTGAAAACAATACTATTTCGATAACCGATTTAGATATACTCAACTTTGAAGAAATTCAGGAAAACGATGATAATCCATTATCTGAAATGGAAAAAACGGCAATTGAAAAAGCGCTTTTTAAACATCACGGAAATATCTCCAAAACCGCAGAAGAATTAGGATTGTCAAGAGCCGCTTTGTACAGAAGAATTGAAAAATATGATTTGAAAAGTTAAAAATTATTTTGGCCACAGATTTCACAGATTAAAAGGATTTTTTCTTTGTCTAAATTTTGGTTTCTCGCAGATTCTGCAGATTTAGAAAAAAATGAATTTTAATTAATCTGCAGAATCTGCGGGAGAATTATACCAGGTAAAAAATCCTTTAATCTGTGAAATCTGTGGCAAAAAAACATAAAAAATGAAAAACTGGAAATTTTATAATGCTTTGTTTGTGAGAGTTTTGTTTGTAATGATACTCTCTTTCTTCTGCGTTTTTCTTATTTATAAAATCTTTTATTACAATGCACTTTTGGTTGGTTTTTTCGTTTTTTTATTTCTGGCCGAAATGTATTTTTATGTAAAAAACCAACTGCAGTTTTATGACAGGACTTTACTTTCGATTCTTCAAAATGATTTCTCGACCAATTTTCCCGAAGAAAATAAAAAAGACAATTTTAAAAGCCTGTATTTGTTATACGAAAATTTAAAATTGCAGCAGCAAGAGCAGACATCAAAAGAAATGATTTATCGTTCGCTTTTAAACAATATTGATACAGCGGCTTTAATCCTTGAAAAAGACAAAGAAGACTGGAATATTTTTTTGATAAATGACTGTTTTTCAGATTTATTTAAAGTTCCAAAAGTAAGTCACTGGAAATATCTTAAAAACTATCTGCCTGCACTTTGTAATGAAATTGAAAAAACGGAATTCAGCGAATTAAAATCGGCAATTTCTATTAAAATTGAAGAACAGGATCTGCAGACTTTTATGCTCCGGACTTCACGGACACAATCTTATAATAAAGAATATTTTATTATTTTATTAGATAGTATTCAGCGTGTTATTGAGAAAAAAGAAAAAGAAGCTTGGATTAATCTCATGAAAATTATTTCGCATGAATTAATGAATTCTTTAACGCCAATTCGTGCGCTTTCGCAAAATTTACTGCATATTGTCGATCAGGAAAATTTAGAAGAAGATGATTTTGATGATATTAAAAGCAGTATTTCGACCATTATAAACCGAAGCGATCATTTACAGGTTTTTGTAGAGAATTACCGTAAACTGGCCATGCTGCCTACACCATTAAAACAAATGACGTCGATAAACGCTCTTTTTGAAGACTGTCTCCGAATTATGAGTCCGATTTTGAAAGCAGAAAACATTGAATTGATAAATGAAATTCACAGTTCACGTTCGATTATGATTGATAAAAATCAAATGGAGCAAGTAATTATTAATTTGATAACCAATAGTGTTTATGCTTTAAAAGAAAAAACCGAAAAGAAAATGTACGTTTCAAGTTATACAGAAAATAATCGCTTTTTCATCACAATTTCTGATAACGGAAAAGGAATCGCACCTGAAATTCAGGACAAGGTGTTTCTTCCGTTTTTTACCACCAGAAAAGACGGCGCGGGAATTGGCTTAACACTTTCTAAAAATATTATAGAAGCGCACGGCGGTTATTTAAGTTACCAAACCGATGAAGATAAAACAAGTTTTGTGATCTGCCTGATTTAGTTTTTTGAACTATACGTATAGATCTCTTGCAAAGCCGAGCCAAATGAAATGAATAAAACGAAACCTATAAAGGTTTATATTAGTTTGTGGGAAAAATTAAATTTCAACTTCCGGTTTCCAGAAGTGTTTTTCAAAATCAACAATTTGATTGTTTACCACTTTAATACCTTCGTTTTCTAAAAGCTGCTGCATTAAATTAGTTCCGTCAAAATGATGTTTTCCTGTCAAAAGTCCTTTTCGGTTCACGACTCGGTGTGCCGGGACATCATCCATATTATGGCAGGCATTCATTGCCCAGCCCACCATTCGGGCAGAACGGGCTGTGCCCAGGGCTTTTGCAATTGCTCCGTACGAAGTTACTTTACCAAACGGAATTTGTCTGGCAATTGCATACACTCTTTCGAAAAAATTTTCCTCAGCCATATTTTATTTTTTTGCCGCTCACGGCAGCTATCGGGATAAAATGATTTTTTGCTTTGTCCTAAAATTTAAGTTTCCCGCAGATTTTTGCAGATTTAAATGGATTAATATCAAATAAAAATTCTTTGAAATCTGCGGAAAAAATATTTACCACAAAGTAAAAAAAATAATCATTTTAATCCGTTAAATCTGCGGCGTATACATTATCCGAAATAATAATTCAAAATATTAAAAAGCGTCACGACAGCTACTAAGCCTGTAATGCTTCCAATAATGGTATTCATGTTTCGCATTAAGTAATCGGTTTTCTTTTCAATTCTTTCAAAAAAAGCAATATAGCTGTACAAAACAGCAAAAGAACCTAAGATTGAACCTAAAACAAAAGTGAAAATAATATTGTTTTCAAACACAAAAAGATGATAAGATGACAATGTTACACTTACCACAACATAATACGGAATAGGAAAGAAGTTTAATCCCGACAAGAGCATTCCAAGGAAAAAACGACTTTTTTTACTGCTTTTTTTAATCTTCGATTTTTTCTTGGTTTTAGGATCTTTTGCAATAAACAAAAAGTAAATGGTTAAGATCGAAAAAATAACAAATCCCACTTCGCGCAGAAGGGTTATTACATCCGGGCGGTTGTCAATAACCTGCGCAAATAAAACCGCAACATAAACCTGAAAAAAGATGACTAAAACGGCGCCAATTACAAACCACAAAGCATTTTTTTTTCCTTCTTTCAGATTTATCTTGGCTGCTGTCATATTGATTAATCCCGGAGGAATAATCCCGATTGCAGCGGCAATAAAACCTGAAAATAATGGAGTCAATAATGCCATTCAGTAATTGGATCGGTTAAAAAAGGTGTTTTTAAAATTAAATTAATCTTTAATTTTAAAACGAATATACGTAATTGCCTTGTTAATTTCTAAATATTGTTTTTCATAAAATGTCTGAATTGAAGTTACAACTTCAGGGCTTCCTTCATTTTTGTAAACGTTATGATTGGCGTATAATACTTCATGGCCTTCTCCGTGAAGCAGTCCAAGGGTATAACCATGCATAAATTCGCTGTCAGTTTTAAGGTTTACAATACCGTCTTTTTTAAGGATTTTTTTGTACAGTTTCAAGAACTCAGAATTGGTCATTCTGTGTTTTGTTCTCTTGTATTTAATCTGCGGATCCGGAAAAGTAATCCAGATTTCGTCTACTTCGCCTTCGGCAAAAATATGATTTATAAGTTCAATTTGAGTGCGCACAAAAGCAACATTATGAAGTCCGTTTTCAACAGCAGTTTTTGCACCACGCCAGAAACGTGCACCTTTGATGTCGATTCCGATAAAATTTTTGTTAGGATATTTTTCTGCCAATCCAACTGAGTATTCACCTTTCCCGCATCCTAATTCTAAAATCAGGGGATTGTCATTTTTAAAGAAATCCGAATTCCATTTTCCTTTCAAAGGCATTAAATCGCCTACAACTTCTTCTCTTGTTGGTTGAAAAACGTTTTGAAATGTTTCGTTTTCTCTGAATCTTTTTAGTTTATTTTTACTTCCCACTTTTACAAAAATTTTCCGCAAAATTAAGGAATATAAACGAATGAAAATAGCGCAATTAGGTTTAAATGTTTTTGCTGCTCCCGATAGCTATCGGGATAAAAGGTTTTTTTAATGCTAGTAATGTAAAGTCCCTACGGGACAAGATCATGATAGCAGATTATTTGTTTTACCAATATTTCATCTCTACGAGATTTATTTGAGCTAGGAAGTATTTTTATAGCTATTCCGTTAGGAATAAAATATCGTTAATTTGTTTTACCAATATTTAATCCTACGAGATTATTTGAGCTAAGAAGTATTTTTATAGCTATTCCGTTAGGAATAAAACATCGGTAATTTGTTTACCAATATTTAATCCTACGGGATTTATTTGAGCTAAGAAGTATTTTTATAGCTATTCCGTTAGAATAAAACATCGGTAATTTGTTTTACTAACATTTAACCCTGCGAGATTTATTTGAGCTAAGAAGTATTTTTATGGCTATTCCGTTAGGAATAAAATATCGGTAGAAAACACCATGGATATAAATAAAAAATGTCCTGTAAGGACTATATATTTAAAGTTTTGCCAAGATTTACGCGAATTTTCACAAATTAATTTAATTGTATGATCGAAAAAAATTCGTGAAAATTCGTGTAATTCGTGGCAAAAAAATAGTATTTAACCGTAATGAGGTTCTGTAATTGGTTTTAATTTTGGATCTAAAGTTTCGTCGTGCTGCGACAAATCCAATCCGATATGTTCTGATTCTTCAGAAACACGAAGCGGAATAATGAAATTGGTTACTTTAAACAAGAAATACGCTCCGAAGAAAGTAAAGATTGAAACCAACACCAATGCCATCATGTGATGTCCAAAGACGCTCCATCCTCCATGTAATAAACTTGCATTTTCGCCATGGGCAAAAACGGCAGTCAGGATCATTCCCATAATTCCGCCAACACCGTGACAGGCAAAAACGTCAAGCGTATCATCAAATCTTTTTGATAAACGGCAATTGACAACTGAGTTTGAAACCAGAGCAGTTACGAAACCAAAAAACATACTTTCAGGAACTGAAACAAAACCTGCCGCCGGAGTTATCGCTACCAAACCTACTACGGCTCCAATACAAGCTCCAAGTGCAGAAACTTTTCTTCCGTTCATTCTGTCAAAGAAAACCCATGTTAACATGGCTGCTGCAGATGATGTTGTAGTTGTGGCAAAAGCCATAGCGGCTGTACCGTTTGCAGCAAGTGCAGATCCGGCGTTGAAACCAAACCACCCAAACCACAGCATACCGGTTCCTAATAATACAAATGGAATATTGGTTGGAATATGCTGGCTGTTTTTTCTTTTTCCTAAAACTAAAACTCCTGCCAAAGCAGCGAAACCAGAACTCATGTGAACTACGGTTCCTCCGGCAAAATCTTTTACTCCAAAATAACTTCCTAAAACACCGGTTGGATACCAAACCGCATGACATAAAGGAGCATATATAAAAATGGTAAATAAGCTGATAAAAACTAAATAAGAAATAAAACGAACACGCTCTGCAAATGAACCTGTGATAATTGCAGGACAGATAATGGCAAATTTCATTTGAAACAATGCAAAAAGCATAAACGGAATTGTAGAAGCCAATTTTTTATGAGGCAAAACGCCAACATAATCCATAAAAGCAAAAGTAGTCGGATTTCCGAAGAAGCTGTAAAAATGATCTCCTGAACCAAAACCAACCGGCTCTCCAAATGCAAGACTAAAAGCGACAACAGCCCATAAAAGTGTTACAACCCCTAAACAGATAAAACTTTGAAGCATTGTCGAAATCACATTTTTACGGCCTACCATTCCGCCATAAAAAAAGGATAACCCGGGAGTCATGATTAAAACCAGACAGCTTGAAGTAAGCATCCAGGCAACATCGGCCGGTACAATATGATCTGTAGTTCCAAATTCTGATAAAACATAACTATTTTCTGTTACTGTAGGCCAAAATGCACCTACCGTACACACAACACTTATCATAATGAAGGAAATAATCCAGCGTTTTTCTATTTTCATTTTTCAAATACTTAATTGAACCCTATTTTTTTTGGGGTCAAAGTTAAAAAAAATTAAATATTCTTATTTCAAGGGCTGTTAAAATAGCGGGTGTGTTTTTATTTTAAATAAATTTATAAAATACACCCCGTTTTTTTAAGACTATTTTATTTTGACACCCTAAATTACGCCGAATTTTATCAATTACATTATAATTAATTCAATACTTTAACTCGTTAGAGAGTAGAAAAGTTATGATTATAAGAATAAAGCAGAAAAATGTTTATTTTTTTTGAAGCTTCGCAATCAAAGCGTCTTCTACTGGTGCTTTTATTTTAGTTACGGCATCTACCTCATCATTCGGAATTGTCATGGATAAAACATAATGCTGAATTTTCCATTCTTTTCCAACTTTGACTAGAACTCCGGAACCGCGGCAGATTTTCATTTGGGTGTCTAATAATTCATCAAACCAGGCCAGTTTTCCAGATTTATCAAAAAAGATATGACGCTCCAGTGCTTTAAAATTCCAGGTTGTTCCTTTATCAAAAAAAGGTTTTGCCCAGATTTGAAATTCTTTTTTGGTCCAGTTTTCGGTCGCATCAGTTCCAATATAAATAGCATTGTCTGCCAAAGCATTAAAATAAGCATCAAATTTTACCTCAGCTGCCGCTTTGTGCCATGCATCAAGAGTGTGAGTGATTTTTTCTTTGTCGGTTTGTGCATTTGCAAAAGAAGTAACGAATAAAAGGAGTAAAAGTGTTTTTTTCATGAGAGATTTTTATTTGAAGTTTAAAGATAGGAATTTTTTAAAATGATGCGAGACGGCACGCAGATTTTACGGGTTGAAGATAAAAGCAGATAAATTTAAAATCCGCCGTATCTGCGAAATCTGCGAGAAAAAAATTGAGGTTTTGCAGCTTTAAGTCATTAAACGACAATGTAAATTCTTAAACTTTATATCTTAATACGGTTATTTTCTATGGTTTAATTTCAAAAAACAACTATATTTGAGTGCTCTAAAATACCATAATATGAATCCGAAAATCTTTATAAGTTCACTCGCTATAACTTCATTACTTTTTGTTTCCTGCAAAAAAGAATTAGAACCACAACAAACCACAGCAACATCAGAATTAGTAAGACTTGGACTTGCAAAAGATACAACGAAAACAAATTCTGTCGTACAGCAGACTCCGGCTCAGGCTTCAAATCCAAATACGGTTTTAAGCGAAACAAAAGGGCTAAATCCGGCTCACGGACAACCGGGACACCGCTGCGATATTGCCGTAGGAGCACCTTTGAATTCTGCACCAACGCAGCAGGTTCAGCAAGTTCAGGCGCAGGCCGGACAAACAGTACAGGTAAATCCGAATCAAAAAAATGTGGTTACTACTACAGTTGCAGCGCCGGTAAAAGTAGGAAAGGGAATGAATCCGTCGCATGGACAGCCAGGACACAGATGTGATATTCCGGTTGGAGCGCCGTTAAATTCGCCCGCTGCCAAAACTACCGCAGTAACATCAACACCTCAAAGCGGAACAATGACACAAAATGTTACAGTTCCTGCGCCAGGATCGAATCCGGTTCCTGCATTACTAAGCACCGATGCCAACAAAACAGTCGCAGAAGGAATGAATCCGCCACACGGACAGGCAGGGCATCGCTGTGATATCGCTGTTGGAGCTCCGCTGCCAAAATCATAAAGAATAGGGGACAACTGTTTAACCTTTGTCAATTTCAAAATAGATAAAAAAAAAGACGTTTCAACCTGAAACGTCTTTTTTTTTATCTATTTTGAAATTTAATGTGCTTTCAATTTTTCGAAAGTTGTGGTAAGTGTTTTTTTAACTTTGCTCAAAGCACCATTAAAAGCTTTTTCAAGAGTTTCGGCATGTTCAGTTACAGTGATTGGCTGTAATTTTGCAGTACGAACTTCAAGAACGCATTTTTTATCATTCAGGCTGAATTTCTCGCCATTTTCATCTCCAAAATGTACTTCGATGCGTGTAATTTTATCTTCAAAACGCGCTAAACCTTTTTCTAATTCTTCAGAGAAATAATTTTCTAATCTTTGGTGTCCTTCGATGTTTTTATCAGTATTGATTTGTATTTTCATAACGGATTGTATTTAATGATTGTTTCTCAAATCTATCCTTTTAAAAAGAAAAAGCCAAGCTAGTTAAGGAAACATTATGAAATTTTAATTATTTTGTTTTCAGTTTTGTAATTTTGATTGCGAAGTGATCTGCTTAACCGTTTATTTTTTAAATAAAGAAAAAACTTACAAAATATTTTTATTTTCATATATTTGCAATTCCTAAATGCAAAAAATATGAATCGAACAAACTTCTTGCCCGTGTGGTATGGTGGCGGTATTGGAAACAACTGCAACGCTCTTTTTGCAGCGTAGGACACCTGTAGCTATGCGGGTTTTATATTCCTAAATGCAAAAAAAATGAGTATTAACACCCTTACCAAAGAAACCGAATTGCGGTTAAACGAATTTTTCAATCAGGCAACAGATCCTAAAAGTTTCGCAAAAGCAATTCGAAAAGTAAATTATCTTCTCGCCATGTCGCTAATGCGAGAATGCGAAACCTTGCAAATCGATCCAAGATCAGTTGAACAAGGTTATTTCTGGCTGAATGAACTAGCCGAGATTTTAAATCCTTATTTTGAGGTTGAGTGATAGAAATGTGAAAAGCCGCTTTTAATAGTGGCTTTTTATTTTGTAGTTTGTCTTTCGTTTATTGCGTTTTGAATTTCGAGAATACAAGCATCTAAATTCTTTTTGATATCATTGCTCCAGAAACGTAAAATCTTCCAGTTTTGAGATTCTAAATAAGTGTTTACTTCGATATCTCTTTGGATGTTTCTTTCGATTTTTTTGATCCAGAATTCTGCATTCGTTTGTGGTTTTTTGCGAGTTTCCCAATCTTTTCCGTGGAAGAATTCTGAGTCTACGAAAATGGCAATTTTGAGTTGCTTAAATGTGAAGTCCGGTTTTCCGAAAACTGTTTTATTATTTTTGCGATAGCGATAACCCAGATTCCATAATGCTTTTGCTAAAGCGACTTCTGCTTTAGTTTCTGTGCTTTTGATAGCACGCATGTTTTTGGAGCGTTGTTCGGGATTGTGGACGTCCATAAATTGTATCAAGCTGTAATGTCTACTATTTCCTTGTTTTTGTACAAGTTGCCTAAATTTTTAGAAACTATTCTAAATTGGTTTCTCTTTTTAATTAATGGCTTAGTTGACATATTCTCTAATTTAATTCCTGGATCGTAATAAATATTTCCGTTTGCCATTTCTTTTAAAAACATTAAAAAGTCTGTTCCCGTTCCTAAAATTATATTGTTGCCATATTTGTAATTCCTTTCTGGAATTTTTTGAGATAATGATGGGACATAACAAGCCTGATTGTGTTTTCTGTTCCAATGTAACATCATTGATGTGAAACTCCATGAGGCAGTTTCATTATCATTTTGGTCAATTAAAGCAATTCGGCCATTAGAATTTCTGATTTTTCCTTCACATTGGTCATAGCCTATTAATTTTAATATAAGATTTGTCCGAGGATGTAGTTTTTCAGATCTATGTACGCCTCCAAAGTTTAATCGATCTGGTTTTCCACTAACATCTGGATAGCCATATTTTCTTAAGAAGGCTTCAGCTCCTGCTGATTTGTAAAAGCCATCTGTAGGTTCAGGCGTCATTAGTGTTATTACACTCGAATTTATTCTTGTAAAATTAGCAACTCCAAACTGCTTTACTTCCCATCCAAGATAATCTGGTTCAGAATATCCGTTTGGAGTTATTCCTAATTCAGCTTCTAATGTATAACCTCCACAATTAGATGATTTGCAGGGCAATATGTTTCTAAAAGTATCCAAGCGCTTGGAGTTAATCCAGTCCAGATTATGAATTCGTAATAATTCGGAAATCAGTTTTTGTTTATTATTCTGAAAAATTGGAAGCTCGATTACTTTAAATATTCCATAATTATTTAATGAAGATAAATTGTTTAGTTCATTAGCAATTTCAGAATCAGGAGCAGCTACATATCCTAAAGTTTCACCAAGGTCGGAAACTCCTAAAAAAAGTAACCTATTCTGTAGTCGTTGCGTCATTAAATATGAAGGTGCATTTTTACTTCCAATCAAGAAACCTGAAAATCTCACTTCTGGATATTTTGGATATAAAATAAGTTGAGATTTTGGAGCTAAAGTTAATGTTCCATCTTCTAAAATCCATGAAAATTTTATTTTAGCCTTAAATCTTTCTTTTTTCCAATCACCAGCAGCTTCGGTAGTAATTTCAGAAATAGGTAAAATATTTAACACCTCAAAGTTACCTCCAAAATATACTTGATTTTTGGAGTTATCATTGGGGGCAAGATTTTTGATATAAATCTTATTGCACCCATTTGCTGAAAAAATCGCTTTAAGACTTTTTAGATTCATTTATTTGAATTAATTCTTTTAATATGTTTTTACCAACAGCTTGCATTAAAGGAGAAACTACTGAATTTCCAAATTGTTTATAAGCTTGATTATCAGAAACTGGAATGATGAATTCATCTGGAAATCCTTGCAGTCTTGCACATTCTCTAGGGACTAATCTTCTTGGATTTTTTCCTTTCTGAGGAATTAATATTTCTGCCCCATCTTTATAATATCTTGCACTCATTGTTCGTGAAATGCCATTTAAATCGGCTAAACCAAAGCCAAAACCATTTCCTTTTGCTTTATGTTTTTTTGCATATTCCTGAAGATAATTCCATAGTTTATCTGATAAGGTATATTTAGGGTCTACTTCGGGTAAAAGAATATCTTTTAATGCAAATTTTGCTTCAGTCATTTCTGGAAATTTGAAATTCTCTTTTCCTTCAAAATATTCATTGTCAAAACCAACTATAATAATTCGTTCTCTATGCTGAGGGACAAAATATTTACCATCTAAAACTTTAAAATAAATATTATAGTTTAATTCTTTTAATGTCTTTTGAATAACTTTAAAAGTGTTTCCCTTGTCGTGAGATACAAGGTTTTTCACATTTTCTAACATAAAAGTTTTGGGTCTTTTATGTTCTAAAATTCTAGCAATATCAAAAAATAAAGTTCCCTGTGTTTCATCTAAGAATCCATGTTTTCTTCCTAATGCATTCTTTTTTGAAACTCCTGCAATTGAGAAAGGTTGACAAGGAAATCCAGCTAGTAAAACATCATGATCAGGAATTTCTGTTTCTTTAATTTGGGTTATATCGCCGAAAGGAACTTTTCCAAAATTTGCTTCATAAGTTTTTTTTGAATATGTATCCCATTCACTAGTAAACACACATTTTCCACCTAAGTTTTGATAAGCAAGTCTTATGCCTCCAATACCTGCAAATAAATCAATAAACTTAAATTTAGGTTTTTCAGGAGAAGGAAAAGGGATGTCCCATTTTATTGGTAAATAATATTGAAAATTTGGTTCTTCTAAAATATTTAATTTTTCATGCAAACTGGTAAGATATTCTGTTGCATCATTTTTAAAATATTCTGAAACTCCGTTTTTATGATTTTGAAAATAATGAGTAAGTTTCGCTAAACCATTATCTGTTTTTTTGTCAATATCAATATGAAGTTTTTGTCTAATTTCTGAATACTTTTTTACTTTCGTCATTTTTTAAAACTCTTATCATTAAAAAAAGCTCCTAAATCAGAATCTAGAGCTATGATTATTTTTTCTATAATTTCTATGGAAACATTTCGCTGACCTTTTTCTATGTCTGAAATATAATTTCTGTCAACGTTGGAAATATTGGCTAAATACTCAATTGAGAAGCCTTTTTGTTCTCTGAGTTCTTTAACTTTAAACCCAAATTTTTCTTTGATATTCATAGTTTATAAAAGTAGTTTTACGCATACAATTGACCCGCGTACAATTGGCCTCATAAATTATAAGTTTTCAACTTGATATTAACTACGATTTATTTGGTAATATATGTTCTAATGCGATTCTTTTATTTCTCCTTAATGACAAATTAAGGCGACAATTACTTGGTTTCTTTCCCCTTCTTCCCCCACTTAATCTTCATCTTCCCATTATCATCAACAGCCAATAAATGCAGCACAATACCACGTTCTCGAACAGCGTCGCGTTCGGCTTTGCTGGCGAGTTTGGCGTCGTTTTTTGAATTTCTTAATGGAATTGTCAAGGCGAGATTAGTGCCGCGTCCGAAAGAATAAATTCCGTCAACATCGATGTTTAGTACGCTGGAACTTATCGTTAAATTATTCACGTCGATTTGTTCTCCGCGCATATTTAAATGACCGGACAAATCGCTGAATGTGATATTTTCTACATCACGAAGCGGAAAGGCAAATTTGCCAATTTTCATTATAGGTTCAAAGTTTAGCAAAGCGCCCTGATTAACCGTAAAATCAAGTTTTCCGTGCATGGAATTGGTTATTAATTCTCCATGACTATTGATAAATCCGCTTACGTTTGCGTTGCTGGTCAATCTTCCTTTTATATTATTGGGATTAAAAGATGTGATTCCGAAATTGTTGAACGATCTCAAAAAACTTGCGATATCAACCCGGTTTACCTGTGCGCTTGAACTAAAAGCATAATTTTTTCCGCTGGGAACAACTTCACTGCTAAAAGTGATGTTTCCGCCTGAAGTTTGAAGCGAACCATTTTTTATTACCAATTTTGAGTTAAGCATTTCCACTCTTGCTCTTGTATTAGTCGCAGTCAGTTTGTTATAATTGATTTTATCTGCTTTAATGTCAATAACCACAATACATTTATCGATTACGTTTCGTAGATGATTCGAAATCGTTGTTCTTTTATTATTTTTTACTGAAGCCTTCTTTTTTTGTGAAGACGCCAAAACACCCAGAAATTGTTTGAGATCAATATTAGGACAATAAATATTCCAGTTGACGACCATTTTTTCGGGTGCATCATAATAAAGGTTCAGGAAATTATCGATTTTACCGTCGATCAAAATGGTGTTCTTTTTGTGTTTGTAAGCAATTTGTTTGATGAATAAAGCTTTTTCGGTAAAATCAAGATGAATGTTGGTTTTTACAGCCTGAATATTTTTCGGGATATATTGAAACGAAGCATTGTCGACATCAACTTTTCCAATAAATCTTGGTTTGTTGATGTACAGGTCGACGATATCAAACTGAAATTTAAGGTTGGCTCTGGCATGACCTTCGGTAAAATGAATCCATTTTTCACTGCTGACTTCGTTAAGCCTTTCAATATCAAAATCAGAACTGACGATTCCGGTTGCAATTGGTTTTTCGAGATTGCTGATTACAACTTGTGGAATGGTTAACGGAATATTTTCATATTCTCCCGAAAATCGCGTTAAAATAACAGCCGAATTAGGGTCGTTAAATCCCTCTTTTGGTTTAAAATTATTGGTAAAAATCCCTCTGAAACTGCATTTTTCAATTTGTCCGTCGGGAATTGTGAGTTCGTTATTTTTACAAACGGCCTGAACGACAATTTTAGGATCGTCATGAACATTTAAATCGCCTTTCAGATCGCAGTTTACGTCAATTGGTTTCTTCAAATCAAACCGATTCAATTTCGAACTAATATTTCCGGATAATAAATTAGAAGCATTACTCCATAAAATACGGGTATTGATATTTATTCCGAAAAGAGAATTGGTCTTGCCAACATTAAAATACGCTGCAATAGTAAATAAATCAGAACCAATTTTTAGGTTATTAGTCGACACATCAATTTTTTGTTTGTCGGTATGATAAGAAACAGCCAGCGTTCCTTTAAGTTCTTTTTGTTTGGCAAAACTTCCGTGAACGGTATTAAAAGCAAGACTGTTTATTTGAGTATCAATAAATAAATCAGTACTCCAGTCGTCTCCATTGTAATCGACTTTTGATTTTAAAGTGTGAACATCAAAATCAAATAATTTATTTCCGAGTTGATTGTCAATAATGACATGAACATCGCTGAGGTCTATTTCGTCGATTGTGGTTTCGGGTTTTGAATTGTTTTCAGGAGATTTTTTCTTCTTTGTTTTAAAAATATCCGAATTTGTGTAACCGTCTTTGGTTTTATAAATATAAATATCGGCGTCGTTAATCAGGATTTTATGAATGTTGACTTCATTTCGCAGTAAACTCCAGACATTTAAACGTGCTTCAATTTCCTGTGCTTTTAGCAAAGTATGATGATGCGTATTCCATTTATGGTCTTTGAGTTCGACATCTTTTAAGGCGAGGGTAAAATTTGGGAAACCGGTTAAAAATTTATACTGAAAATCGCCAATATGAAATGAACCGTTAATATTCTCATTAATCCTGGTATTGATTTTGGCAATAATTTCAGTTTTATTCTTATTGAAATAAACCGATAATCCTCCATAGGCCAATAAAAGCAATCCCACAAGTACCAAAATAAAAATACCGAAACGTCTGGCATATTTTTTAAAATGGACCGACTGGAAAAATAGCTTTATTTTGAGTAAAATTTCCTTCATTATTATAGGTTTTCAATATCATTAAAGATAAGAATAAAAAACGAATCGGCTTTACATCAGGGTTATGGCTTGTAAATAAAGCACATGTGAATAGTATAATAATTGACGATGCATTTATAATCAAAACTAATTTGGGAATGGTGTATGATTTGTTTTTAATTTTTAACTTTGTATCTCAGTTTGAAAGTATTTAAAAAAGTCTCCCGGGACAAAAACTGAGAATAACTTTAAAGAAAAATAATTATGGCATTAGCAATAACAGATGCTACTTTTGACGAAGTAGTTTTAAAATCAGATAAACCAGTAATGGTAGATTTTTGGGCAGCATGGTGCGGTCCATGTAGAATGGTTGGTCCAATCATTGACCAATTGAGTGAAGAATATGCAGGAAAAGTTGTGGTTGGTAAAGTAGATGTTGATGCTAACCAGGAATTTGCTGCTAAATATGGTGTGCGTAACATACCAACTGTTTTGGTTTTCCAAAATGGTGAAGTAGTAGGTAAACAAGTAGGAGTTGCTCCGAAACAAGCCTACGCTGACAGCTTAGACGCTTTGTTGTAATCGCAAGATTATAATTTATATAAAAAAGGCCTGATTATTTCAGGCCTTTTTTATACTGATATTTTGCCAAAGATTAAAAATCATTTTAATCCCTTTAATCTTTGGCAAACCTTTAAGTAAAGATTAGAAAATAATCGTAAAAGTAGTTCCTAAATCTGGTTTGGAACATACTTCTATTTTGCAATTAATTGCCGCTGCCAGATCTCTAATCAAATGCAGCCCTAATCCGGATTTGATTCCGATTACTTCTGAATCGTTGTAAAGTGCTTTGAATTTTTCCTTATTTCCTCCCGCGCCATTATCGGTTATAGAAAGAAATGTCTGGTTCTTTTCTTGCCATGCTTTCCAGATTATTTTTGGATTTTCTCTTTTTTCAAGTGCTTTTATGGCATTTCCGGTTAAATTTCGGATAATGGTTTTTAGATAATTTTCATCTGTATTTAAAATGATATCTTCAGGATTTTCAAATGAAATGGAAATGTTTTCGATGCTTGAAAAATGTTTCTGTGTGTCTGAAAAGACAGATTCTACCTGAATTTCTTTAAAACGGGGTTTAAAGTTTTCCATCTGTCCTTTGCTCCAAAGCAGAATATCTTCCATAGAGGACAACAAATTTTCTGCTCCCGAAATTATTTTAGTCTGCATTCTCGCGGCGGTTTCTTCGTCCATCAATTCCGGATTCTCTTTTTGAAGATGTAAAAAGTGAATTAGATTTGAAATCGGGCTTCTTAAATCATGATTTAAAATACT
This sequence comes from Flavobacterium sp. Root901, assembly GCF_001429765.1. Taxonomy (GTDB): domain Bacteria; phylum Bacteroidota; class Bacteroidia; order Flavobacteriales; family Flavobacteriaceae; genus Flavobacterium. The sequence continues at coordinate 360,981 of NZ_LMJB01000005.1, read as the reverse complement.
AAAAAATCTCGCCTTTATTTTATTGGCTTCATCCAGTTCCTGATTTAAAACCTGCAGTTTCTGATTGGTTTTTTTTCTGTTTTGATTTTGCCTGAATAATAATAATCCGATAATTCCAACTAATGCTAAACCTGAGATTAAATAAATACGCTGCTTTTTAGCTTCCTCAATCTGAATGTTTTTAATTGTGTTTTGGGTAGAAAGATTTTTAATTTTCTGCTGTTTGGTTTTGTTTTGATAACGCGCTTCGGCATTGGCAATACTTTGTTTTGCCGATTCGTTCATCATCTCGTCGTTGTACTTGCTGTAAATTTCGTTGTAATAAAAAGCTTCTTTCCAAAAACCCAGTGCGGCGTAACTTTGGGAGAGTTTTTTATTTATGGTAACAAAGAATTCCTTGTCGTAATTTAAGGCGTTTACAGAGGCTTTTTTTAGTGTTTCAATAGCGTTTTTATAGTCCTTTTTTTCATATAAAACCCTTCCCATTACGGTGTTGGCTTCCATGAGAATTTCTTCATCCGTAGATTTTTGTCCAAATGAGACAGCTTTTTTGGCATACTGGTAAGCAGTATTTGTCTGCCCGCGGTCTGCATAAAATTTAGACATACTTTGATTGGCAAAACTTAAATTAAGAAACAGAGAATCTTTTACAGTTGGATAAGTGTATATAAGCTTGTAATATTTTTTTACACTGTCTGGTTTTTTTTGTGCAGCAAAACACTGCATGTAATAATTACAGGAAAAAGCACTTATGTAAGGAGAAGTTTTTATATAAGGCCGTGCTTCATTCAGGTATTCAATTGCTTTTTCAAATTGTTTCATTTTAACGTAAGCACTTGCAATCTGACAATAAGATACGCCAATATTTTCTGTATTTGCAACACTTTTTACAAGCTGCTTTTTATAATTGATCGCCTTTAATTGGTAACCAATAAAATTTTCATATTCAGAATAATCGAGATAATATTCGCCTAAGCTTCCGTTTAAAACCGCTTGCGTATAAGTGTTTTTTGTAGTATCCAGTACTTTTTTTATATACGCTATTAATTGTTTTCTTTTTGAAATTTCATTCAGTGCATAGTAAGTATAATTCAGGCGCATTAAAGACGAAGTTTCATTTTTAAGATGCCTGGCTTTTTGAGCGTATTTTAAAGCAAGTTCATAATTGGCTGCAGCTTTCTTACTTTGATTGTTGTTGAATTCGTAAGCATTTCCTTTTAAGAAATAAAACCTTGATTTATAAGCAAGATGATCCCCGGAAAGTTCAATGCCTTTTTGTGCAGCGACAAGCAGTTTAGGATAATCCTCTAAATCTAAAATCTCATTTGTATATTTTAGCCATGCCTTAAGTTTTTCGTTTCTTGTTTTAAATCTTGCTACATTAGGTTCCTGCTGCGCAAAAACAGAAATGCTGATAAAAAACAAAAACAAAAAACCGGCTTTTTTCATCTAAATCAGGTTTAAGTTTTCTTTGTAACTCCTTCCAACCGGAATAGTGACATTATTGTTTAAGATAATTTCCGTAGAATTCATTTTCTGGATAAACTGTTTTTGGACCGCAAAACTTCTGTGAATTCTAATAAAAGACTGAAAATGATCTTCTTTTAAAAGATTTCCAATACTCGACAAAACACAGTGTCTTTTTTTGTCAGTAATAATAAGAGTATAATCTTTTAAAGCTTCAAGATATAAAATTTCATGAAGCTTTACTTTAGTCTGATCGTGGCCTTCTTTAATATAAATTGTATCTCCGCCAATACTCGCTTCAAACAGAGACGCTTTAAGTTTGATTTCCATAAACTCTTCAATTCGGTTTACGGTTTGGGTAAAACGATCCAGTTTTAAAGGCTTAACAATAAAATCAAGTGTTTCTATCTGAAAACTTTCAACCGCATGTTCAGGGTGTGCGGTAATAAAAACACAAACCGGAATTTCCAAAGCCTGCTTTCTAAATTCGATACCGTTTAGATCGGGCATATCAATATCCAAAAATAAAATGTCAACTTTTTTTTCTTCGATAAACGGAAGCGCATCTTCTGCAGAATCAAAAACACCCAAAATGTCCAGAATCGGAAATTTTTTAGCAAAAGACAATACAGTAAGCCTGTCAATTTCGTCGTCGTCAATAATAATACAAGAGTATTTTTTCATCATCAAACTATATTTTGTGTCGTCTGTCTATTTAAAATGTTGTTTGTCTATTCGTTGTTTTTGTCCAGATTTTATTAGCGCAAATTTGTCTCGTAATTAATTCATGAGCTGAAAATAACTATCCCTGACAGCCCTTTGATTTTTACAAAAATAATGTTATTGAATTAAATAAGAACGATTTGACCAATTTAAAACTAAAATTATTATGAAATTTTCTAAAACTCTTTTTTCACTTTTTTTACTGGCAATTTTTACAATTTCATGCAGTGGTGATGACGGAACAAACGGAGTAGACGGCGCACCGGGGGCAGTTGGGACAGCAAATGTTATTTATAGTGCCTGGATTACAGCACCGGCGGCAGCGGCCGAAACTATCGACGGGACTTCAGGACTATCTACTACGATTAATGCACCGGAATTATCTTCGGATATTTTATCTAAAGGAACAATATTAGTTTATATGTCTTTCGGAGGAGGTATTTATACACTTCCTTATACATCAACAGCCGGAGGATATATTAACACAATTACTGCAATCGCCAGTTTACAAAAAATTAAACTTTTCAGATTTAAGCATGCCGCAGACGGAACTACGGTAAACCTTCCGGTAACTCTTAGCTGGCGTTATATTTTAATTCCGGGAGGAGTTTCTGCAACAGCAAAAGCAGCAAAATTAGATTATTCTAAAATGAGCTACGAAGAAGTTTGCGCACGTTTCAATATTCAGCCGTAATCTTCTAACGAATACTAACCATCAAATAATAAACAATTTAAAAATAGATATTATGAAAACTTTTAAAATATTTTTTGCCATTGTATCAGCATCAATTTTAAGCGTATCGTGCAGCAGCGATGATGATAAAGATAATACACCGGCTTTTGAAACAGAAAACCCGCTTGCCGCTTATTATACTCAAACCGGATTTACGACATCGAGCAATTTTATAAACTCTGGAGATTATGAATTTGGTTTGGCATTTACTCCAACTGTAAAAGGAAATATAAAAGCAATTACATTAAAACTTCCAGGAACAAATCCGGCTGTTCGTATAACAATTTGGGATTATGCAACAAAAGCGGTATTGCGTTCTGAAACTGTAAATATTGCAGCAGCAGATGTTCAGGTAACTAAAGAAATTAGTGCTTTGGCTCTGGAAAAAGATAAAAAATACATGATTACAATGAATTCTAATGACTGGTATAAAAAAAGCAAAGCGGATAATAGTAACGTAACGTATCCAATTACAGCCGGAAATATCACATTTAATGAATACAGATGGGTCAGCGGAACATCACAAACTTTCCCAACCAATGTTTCTGCAAATTACAATGCAGGAGATTTAAGTTTTGATTTTCAACAAACTGAATAATTTTATTTTTGGATAGTTTAATTAGTGAGTTTGTAAAAAGGTTTGGCAGTCGTCAAACCTTTTTTTATCAAACAGGCCAGACAGGTTTTGAAAAATCTGTCTGGCCTAATTTTATAATGGCTTTTTAAAACGTTGGTTTTTTCCTATTTTTAACAAATCTTATATTGCTTTAAAAATGAAAATTTCACACACTTTTCTTTGTTTTATTCTATTGGTTTTAAATGGCTTTTCTCAGTCAAAAGAAAAAGAAAGTGCCTTTTTAGAAAACGGTGTTTCAGAGCAGCTGGCCCAATTTCGTAAAAAACAAGTATCAAATATAGAATATGATTTGTCTTTTGAAATTCCGGATCAGAAACAAGAAAACATCAATTCTCATTTGAATTTAAACCTGACGTTGTCTGATGCAAGCCGGCCTTTACTTTTGGATTTTAAAGAAAAAACTTCGAACCTGCAAACAATTGAAGTAAATGGAAAAAGCATTCCCGTTGTTTACGAAAAAGGACATATTATAATTGCTGATTCTGCTTTGCTTTCAGGAAAAAATACCATTTCGATTTCTTTCATCGCAGGCAATTTATCATTAAACCGGAACGACGATTTTCTATACACACTTTTGGTGCCGGATCGCGCGAGTACTTTATTTCCATGCTTTGATCAGCCGGATTTAAAAGCAGTTTATAAACTTCATCTTTCTGCGCCAAAAGAATGGACGGTTTTGGCTGGGGCCGATGTTAAATCGAAAGCTGAAAAAGGAGATTTTGCAGTTTATACTTTTGAAGAATCAGATAAAATGAGCACTTATTTGTTTTCATTTGTTGCCGGAAAATTCAAAAGCATAACTCAAAAACCAGGCTTAGAAATGACGATGTTATATCGTGAAAATAATGCAGAAAAAATAAAAGCAAGCACTGACACAATTTTTAATCTGCACCAGCAGTCGTTAGATTTTTTAGAAAAATATACCCATTATAAATTTCCGTTCCAAAAACTTGATTTTGCTTCAATTCCGGTTTTTCAATATGGCGGAATGGAACATGTTGGTGCTATTCAATATCGGGAATCGACGTTGTTTCTCGACAACAGCGCAACCGACAGCGAAAGATTAAACCGTGCTAAACTTATCGCACACGAAACTTCGCATATGTGGTTTGGGGATTTGGTAACTATGAAATGGTTTGACGATGTTTGGATGAAAGAAGTTTTTGCCAATTTCATGGCTGATAAAATCATGAATCCGATTTTTCCAAAGGTCAATCATAATCTTCAGTTTTTTACCGCACATTATCCAAGCGCTTACGCAGAAGACCGGTCTCTGGGGACACATCCTATAAAACAGCATTTGTCAAATTTAAAAGATGCCGGATCACTTTATGGTGCTATTATTTACAATAAAGCTCCAATTATGATGCGTCAGCTTGAAGCTTCGATGGGTGCAGCCGCTTTTCAGAAAGGGATCGAAAAATACATTAAAAAATACGCCGGGAGCAATGCCGACTGGAATAATCTTGTAGATATTCTGGATGCTGAAACTCCGCTTGATTTGAAAAAATGGAGCGAAGTCTGGGTCAATAAATCAGGAAGGGCCATTTTTACAGATAAAATAGAATATGATTCTGAAGGCCAAATCAAAAAGTTTGAAATTCAGCAAAAGGCAGAAGATAAATCTGATAATATCTGGCCTCAGGTTTTTCAGGTTGGTTTAGTGTATGATGAGGAAGTAAAAGTTTTAAATGTCAATATTAAAGACAAAAACGTTATTGTGAAGGAAGCTGCAGGACTAGAAAAACCGCTTACAATTATTTATAATTATAATGGTTTTGGATACGGTGTTTTTCCGCTTGACGGAAACAATTTAGATTATATTTCTACCTTAAAAGATGAAGCGGCAAGAGCATCGGCTTACAGCAATCTTTACGAAAATATGCTAATAGGCAATATTGCTGCGAATGAAGCTTTTAATTATTATTTAAGAGGAATAGAATTTGAAGAAAATGAATTGGTTCTGCGAATTGTTTCTAATAATCTAAATACGATTTACTGGAGATTTTTAACCCCAAAACAACAAGACAGAGTTCAAAATTTATTAGGTTATACTTTGTATTCACGCCTGCAGACAAATTCATCTGCTAATATCAAAAAGACTTTATTTGGTTTGTTTAGTTCTGTTGCGTATTCTTCTTCGGCGAAAGCCAGATTATATCAAATTTGGAATAAAGAAATCGTGATTCCGGGGTTAAAATTAAACGAAGACGATTTTACCAATATGGCCATGAATCTTGCGATTTTTAAACACGAGAAAGCAGATGAAATTCTCGAGAAAACCAGAACAACGATTACAAATCCGGATAAGCAGAAAAGGTTTGAATTCCTGCTTCCGTCATTATCAAAAGACGAATTAGTACGTAATGCTTTTATGGAATCTTTAAAAGAGGACAAAAACCGTGAAAAAGAATCTTGGGTTGAGGTTGGCCTGGCCAATATTCATCATCCGCTTCGTCAGGAAAGTGCTCAAAAATATATTAGATTTTCATTAGATTTGGTTGATGAAATCCAGCAGACAGGCGATATTTTCTTTCCAAAAGACTGGCTGGATAATACTGTTGGAAAATATTCATCTAAATTTGCTTTTGATGAAGTACAGCAATTCTTAAAAGAAAACCCTAATTTTAGTCCTGTTTTAAAAAGGAAATTATTTCAGGCAGCAGATTTGCTTTATAAAGCACAAAATATTAAAAAAGAAACCGAATGAAAATCGAATCGGAAATAGAGAAAGTTTCAAGTTTTCAGCATCTCGAAATGCTGGCCAATCAGGTTGTGGAAGGTTTCATATCCGGAATGCATAAAAGCCCTTTTCATGGATTTTCGGCCGAATTTGCTGAACATAAAGTGTATAATGCCGGCGAAAGCACCAAACATATTGACTGGAAATTATTTGCCAAAACGGATCGTTTGTACACGAAACGTTTTGAGGAAGAAACAAATTTGCGCTGTCATCTTATTGTCGACAATTCGTCTTCAATGCATTATCCGGAATTAAAATCGAATCAGCCATTTTATGAAAAGAAAATTGGTTTTGCGGTTTTGGCTTCGGCAGTTTTAATGAATATTTTAAAAAAACAGCGCGATGCCGTTGGTTTAAGCGTTTTCTCTGATAAATATGAATATTATGCTCCCGAAAAAGGAAGCGACCGCCATCACAGAATGCTTTTGAACAAACTGGAAGAATTATTACAGCAGCCAAAGGTTAAAAAAACAACCGATACAATTACCTATTTACATCAAATAGCAGAAAAAATGCATCGCCGTTCGATGATTATCTTGTTTACAGATATGTTTCAGACTGAAGATGATGAAAAGCTTTTTAATGCTTTACAGCATTTAAAACACAACAAGCATAAAGTAGTGTTGTTTCATGTGGTTGACAATGAAACGGAATTGAAATTTGATTTTGACAACGCACCAAGAAAATTTATCGACTTAGAATCTGGAGAAGAAGTATCGATTTTTGCTGATAATGTTAAAACAGAATATGAAAAAAGGGTAGAAGCTTACTTTAAAAACCTGGCGTTAACCTGTGCTAAAAACCAAATTAAGTACGTTCCGGTGAATGTTGGCGACAATTTTGAAAAAATATTGACTACATATTTGGTTGAAAAACAAAACTTTGGGTAAATATTCGAAAAAATATTTCACTTTTTTTATAAAAACACTTGCAGAAATGAAATTCTGTTATATCTTTGCAACCGCAATAACGCAGAGGTTTGGTAGTTCAGTTGGTTAGAATACATGCCTGTCACGCATGGGGTCGCGGGTTCGAGTCCCGTCCAGACCGCAATATTGGGAGAAGCCTTTCTTAACAGAAAGGCTTTTTTGCCCAAATACGGTATCTAAGATTAGTTGTGTTGTTTTGCTACGACTTTGTAACTCGTAGCTGGTTTAGTAGTTAGACCAATGAAAAGCTTTCCACTTTTGTGGATGGCTTTTTTGATTTAAGACTACTTGGTTTTTATTAAACAAAGGTTTTTTACCGCAAAGCACGCAAGAGATTTACATCAGGGTTCGCAAAGTTTTATATGACTTTGCGAACCTTTTTGTTTAAAAAGAAAGAAAGTTCTTGTTTTTTGGTTTTTATGTACGATTTTAAAATATTGGAATTTAGCCGATTAAAAATTTATCAATTTTAATTCATAAAAAGCCTTGCAGAATCCAAGTTCTATTGTATTTTTGCACTCACAATACAAGCAGGGTTTGGTAGTTCAGTTGGTTAGAATACATGCCTGTCACGCATGGGGTCGCGGGTTCGAGTCCCGTCCAGACCGCTTAGTTTTTTTAAAAATGCCTTTCTAGACGGAAAGGCATTTTTTTTTGTTTGTTTATATCCTAACGTTTTTTTTATGTTTTACGTTTATATTATTTATTCAAAGACTTTTTTTTTTACTTCACTGTGCCGAATCTGCAAGAGCCTTAAAAAAGAAATCATCTAAACATCTGCTAAAATCTTTTAAATCTGCGTGAAACAAAATCCTTCTACTCCTGTAATCTGTGGCTAAAAAAATGAAGACTCTGCGTCTTCGTGTCTTTGCCAGCAAATTACCTGTCCAATAAATAATTTTAGCGAACTTTGCGTAAAACTTTGCGCTTAAAAAATCGAATGGAACAATCAACTTTTAAAGTAGACAAATATTACATCGAGAAAGTAGATGTCGATAAAAAAAGCATTTACTGTCATCATAATATTATGGGTGAATTACTTGTTCCAAAACACAAACACAAAAAAGCACAAATGCTCTATGCAGAAGGCGATGTGGTTTTTGTGACAACTGAAACGAAATCTTACTTTTTGCCTGCAAGGCATTTTATTTGGATTCCTGCCGGATTAGAGCACAGCATTGAACCCAAATCAGAACATGTGATGATGCGAAATCTCTATTTTCCTGTTGAAGACGGCGAAGATGAATTTTATAAAAAAGAAGGTATTTATCCCGTAAATAATCTTCTGCTTCAAATGATGCTTTTTACCAATCGCTGGAACGGACATCTTGAAGAAGGAACGCCTAATTTTACTATTGCGAAAGCCATAAAAGCCATTTTACCACAAATTTGTCCAACTAATCTTCCGTTGGAATTACCGCAGCCAAAAGACAAACGTTTGGGTAAAATCTTGCGTCATGTCGAGAATAATCTGGGTGAAACCATTTTATTTTCAAACGTGGCGCATGAATTTGGTTATAGCGAAAGATCGTTAGCGCGTTTATTTCAAAAAGACCTTAAAATGTCATTCATTCAATATTATACCATCCGCAGAATTTTAAAAGCCATCGAACTTTTATTAGAAAGAAAATTATCAGTAAAAGAAATTGCGCTGGAAGTGGGCTATAATAGCGTTCCGACATTCAGTAATACTTTTTTTAAAATTCTGAGCCAGCGTCCTTCTGATTACTTTAATAGAGAAGAGATTTTGGAACAGACTAAGTAGATTTTATTTCAAGGATTTAATTCGATTTTTTTCTTTTGTTAGAACATTAATTTTTTCTCTCGCAGATTTTGGAGATTGAGCAGATAAACTATTAAAAAAAATCTGCCAGATCTGCTAAATCTGCGAGAGCATAAAAGAATTCTAAAATTATTGGTCTAAATCATTGAAAATCTGCGTGAAACTAAATCTCTAATCCAGTTTTCAATCTTTTGCAAATCAATGTTTTAATACAACGTTTTCGGAAACTGGAATTTTAACATTTGTCTGAAATGGATATGTTCTTGGCTTTTTATAATTATCAGTCACGGAAAAAATGAAGGAACTTTGCAGCATCAAATATTAATGTATTCATGTTCCTTAAAACAACAAATTCTAAAGAAGATTGTTTTCTCCAAAGCCTGCTGTTATTTTTAATTTTCATAACATTTAATAGTTTACAGGCGCAGGAAGTTCATACGGTTTCGTTACAGGAAGCGATGAAGCTTGCGAAAGAAAACAATAAAAAAGTCCTAAGATCTCAATTGGAGATTACGCTTTCAGAGCAAAACATCAAAGAAAGAAAAGAACTCAGACTGCCGGACGTACAACTTAACGGCATGTACTCCAGAATTACCAACATTACCGAATTTAAAGGAAACGGTTTTCTGAACGGAAAAGAAGTGACCAAAGCAATTCCGGAAATCTACGAAGTGAATTCGACTTTTAAAATGCCAATTTACGAGGGAAACAAAATCAACAACGCGATTAAAATTGCGAATGATGAAAACGAAATTGCCAAAATAAAATCGGAGAAAACAGAAAATGATATTGAACTGGAAGTCGCAGCGAACTATCTGTCGATTTATAAAATGATGGAACTTCAAAAGATATTCGAAGAAAACATCAAAGAAGAAAAAAGCAGATTGAAAGAAGTGCAATCGCTGCAGAAACATGGAACGGTAACTAAAAATGAAGTTATTCGTGCCGAATTGCAACTCTCAGATCGTGAATTGAATGCGTTAACAAACTCCAAAAACATTAAAATCGCACTTCACGATCTGAAGACGTTGATTCAGATTCCGGAAAACGAAGAAATTGCTATTGACACAACTTCCAATCTTGATGAAATGAACGGTTTGGATCCGTATGATTTTTATCTGAACAAAGCTTTGCAAAACGAAGAAATGCGAATCGCAAGTCAGGAATTGCAAATCAGTAAAACCGAATTAAAATTGCTAAAAGGCAATTATCTGCCAAGCGTTGGTTTCTTCGGGAATTACGGATTCTATTATCCGAACTATAAATTTTTTCCGCCAAATCCGTATTTGTACACTTTAGGTCAGGTAGGAATCGAGGCTCGTTTTGATCTTTCGGCTTTGTACAAAAACAAAACAAAAGTTGCGCAGGCCAATGCCAAAATCGAATGGCAGCAAATGCAGTCTGAAATCGTAAAAGACGAAGTTCAGGACAAGCTTTATAAAGATCATACGCAGTATCAGGAAATTCTTGAAAAGTTTGTAGTTGTTGACAAAGCCTTGGATTTAGCCGAAGAAAACTACCGAATCGTAAAGCTGAAATACCTAAACCAATTAGTTTTAATTACCGAAATGGTCGATGCTGACAATGCTTTGCTTCAGGCGAAATATAATAAAATTTCTACACGATTAGATGCGATTTTAAAACATTACGAATTGCTGCATACGGCGGGAATGCTTTCCCAGAGTTAGAAGTTAAAAGAAAATAGAAAATAGAGTAAAGAATATAGAATATAGATTTTCAGTTCCGGAGGAACGATCCATATTGTAGCGCCGGATTTTAATGCGGGAAAGAAAAGATATAGATTTTCAGTTCTGAAGGAACGATCCATATTGTAGCGCCGGATTTTAATCCGGGTAAGAAAAAATATAGATTTTCAGTTCCGGAGGAACGATTCATATTGTAGTGCCGGATTTTAATCTGGGGAAGAAAAGGTATATTCGGGATTATCCGGTGGAAAATAGATTAAAAGATATAAAGTTTATGGTTAAGATTAAGAATGAAACTCAGAGAAACAAAACGTTTCATATTATAATAACAATTATTGCCAGTGTTTTGGTAATCAGCGGAGTCATTTTAGGGATTTGGTTTTACGTTTTTAACCGAAACCACGAAGAAACCAATGACGCTCAGGTGGAACAATATGTAACGCCAATTATGTCGAGAATTACGGGTTATGTGCAGGAAGTTCGTTTTAACGAAAATCAGTTTGTGCACAAAGGAGATACTTTGGTCGTGATTGATAACAGAGAATATCAGTCGAAACTGAATGTGGCGCTGGCCGATGTTCAAAATGCGAAACAAAACAGTGTGGTCGCCGAGAAAAATGCCATAAATACGGCAAGTGCAACGGCAATTAACGAGGCACAATTAGAAGCTGCAAAATCCAATCTTTGGAAAACCAAATTAGAATTCGAGCGTTACAAAGCTTTGGTGAAAGAAGAAGCGGCTACTTCGCAGCAATTAGAAAAAGTAAAAGCCGATTACGAAACGGCGCAGGCACATTTTCAGGAAATGAAAAGCAGAATTCACTCTTCCTCTTTAAGTACTTCTGTTGCCGAAGCAAATGTTCCGACAACACAAACAAATATTGCATCGAAACAAGCTGCTGCCGATAATGCGGCTTTATTTCTTTCTTACACGATAATCACAGCGCCTTACGACGGCTGGGTTGGAAAAAAAACTTTACAGCCCGGACAAATGGTAAAAGAAGGGCAGTCTTTGCTTTCTATCGTGAGTAAAGAAAAATGGATTACAGCCAATTTTAAAGAAACGCAACTACAATATTTAACCGTTGGTCAGGAAGTGGAAATTAAAGCCGATGCGATAAACGATAAAACATTTATTGGAACAATCGCTTCATTATCGCCTGCGAGTGGTGCGAGATTTTCATTGCTTCCTCCGGATAATGCAACAGGAAACTTCGTGAAAATTGAACAAAGAATTCCAGTTCGAATTCAGCTGAAAGACAACGACCAGCAAACCGATTTTTTAAGAGCAGGAATGAACATTACGGTTGTTGCTGCACACAAATAAAATGGAAGATAAAAGTATATTTAAATCCTGGGTACCGCGATGGGCGATCATTATTATTTTGTTCGTTTGTCTGCTGCATTCCATGATTTTATTGGGAGTTTATACTTCGAATGTAACTTACGCAGCAAGTTTTCTGGATATTGAACCCGAAGATCTGCAGTTTGCGATGTGTGTTACGTACGGAACTTTACTCGCCACAATTTTAATAGAAAGCCGATTTTCGAGCTTTTTCCCTGCCAAAAATTACCTGATGGCGGTTTATTCCCTTATCGGAATTACGATTATTTCCTCGGCCTATATTACCAATTTTCCGGTTTTTTTATTGATGAGAGTTGCAGAAGGAATCCTGATGGCGCTTCCGGTAATTACGATTAGACAATTGTTGATAGAGCAGTTCAATTCTAAAAATGCCATTATTATTGGTTTTTCATTCTATTACGGATCACTGTTGTTGTCAACACCGTTTATTATGAATATTGCCGTTTGGTTTCTTGATCATTACGACTGGAAATATATGTTGTATGTTTCGGGCGGATTGCAGGTTTTAAACGTCTTTTTAATCTTAGTTACTTTTCGTGGGCACCGAATTACGAAGAAGATTCCGTTGTATCAAATCGACTGGATGAGTTATTTTTTGGTTTTGATTTCTATTCTTTGCGGTGCCTATTTTTTTGTGTACGCCGAAAAAAAATATTGGTTCGAATCTTCAGAAATGGTTTTAATGTTGATGATTTCGCTCATAACCGGAGGTTTATTTATTTTTAAAGAACGTTTGGTAAAACGACCAAGTTTCAATTTTGAAGTCTTAAAATATGCCAATCTTAGAATTGGATTTTTATTGTTTTTTTTATTTTACATCAGCCGTGCCACATTGAGTTTGTGTCACGGGGCGATGTATTCGATTTGGAATTGGGATCCGTCGCGTGTGGCGGGCGTGCAGTATATTAACGGATTAGGAAATGTAATAGGGCTAATTTTAGCCGCTTTTTTTCTGATGAAATCCGTTTCCACCAAAATCATTTTCATGATTGGTTTTACGTTGATTGCGATTTTTCATTTTTGGTTTACGTTTTTATTTGTTCCCGATGTAGCACTGAGCGATATTATCATTCCGTATATTTTGCAGGGAATCGGTGTTGGGTTTTTATTTGTTCCGCTCATCTTATTTACCACATCATCTGTTCCGGCAAATATGGCGGTTTCTTCTGGAATTGTTGGGGTTTCAGGACGTTTTTGGGGAAGCACAATTGGTTTTTGCGTGATGCAGAATGCAATGGTATTTCTCAATAAAAAACACTTTTTAAAGTTAAGCCAATTTGTAACCGGAGAAAATCCCGAAGCACAGCAAAATATCGCCGCAGCCGCACAAAGTTTTATCGCAAAAGGATATTCTGCAGATAATGCGAATACTTTAGCCTTAAAAAAGGTTTTCGGTACAATTACGAAACAATCAACTTTACTGGCTGATATGGAAATTTACACCATTGTAGGCTACGGACTTGTGGTTTTGATTATTCTAATTGCATTAAATCAGCATTTGAGACAAACGATGACTTTGGTAAAAAGTAAAATTTGGATCGGATAAAATTTTGTTTCAGGTTTAAAGTTTCAAGTTCAAAGTTATTCCGTGTAGTTTGTTATTTCGACGAAGGAGAAATCTCCGCAAGTAACTCCGCAAAGTAAGGCCAATCTTTGTAGAGCTTCTCACGGAGATTTCTCCTTCGTCGAAATGACAAAAAATGAGAACAAAACTTTGCGTCTTTGCGACTTTGCGAGATTCAAAAAATCCTTTTAATCTTATTAATCTGTGGCAAAAAGAAAATTAAACTTTGCGGTAACCAACACTTATCAGTACCTTGCAAACTGTAAAACAACAAAATAATTATGAGCCAAAAATGTGTAATTTTTGATATGGACGGCGTAATCTGCCACACCAATCCGCATCATGTAGTCGCTTTTGAAGAATTTTTCGATAAATATAAAATTCCGTACACCAATGAAGAATTTGAAGAACATATGTACGGAAAACACAATAGTTATATCATGACACATTTTTTCAAACGTCCGATAGAAGGAGAAGAATTATCCAGACTCGAAGACGAAAAAGAAGGAATGTTCCGTGAGATTTATAAAGACAAAGTGGAAACGATTCCGCACTATTTGAGATTTCTGGATGAACTAAAATTCCACGGATTTAAAACGGCCGTTGCCACTTCGGCGCCGAGAGCAAATCTCGATTTGATTGCCAATTTTCTGAAACTCGACCAAAAAATGGATTCGATGATGTCAAGCGAAGACGTAACAATGCATAAACCAAATCCGGAAGTTTACCTGAAATCGGCAGAACGTGTTGGCGTTTCTCCGTCGGATTGTGTGGTTTTCGAAGATTCTTTCTCGGGAGTTACAGCGGGATTAAATGCCGGAATGAAAGTCGTTGGCGTTTTGAGTACGCATACTAAAGAACAATTGCCTCCATGTGATTTTTATATCAATGATTACAGCGAAGTCAATGTTGATAAGGTTATTGAAATATTAGGGAAATAAAATTCGAATTTTTTATCCCGAAGCTTCTGGACCAAATTCCAAATCGATACGAGAAACCTTTGTTAAAATTTTAAACTTTGACAAAGGTTTTTTTTGTATAAAGCAACCCCAAAGTTTGTCATTTCGACGAAGGAGAAATCTTCGCAAGTAGCTCCGTTTTAATAGGCTAATCTTTGTGGAGTTTCTCGCGAAGATTTCTCCTTCGTCGAAATGACAAAACTAGATGAATTGCCTCCTGCTTTAGCTGGAGGTTTTTTTATGGTCTTGAAGGAAAATAGCTTTAGCCGAAAATTAAAGTTCTATTTCAAAGGAAAATTCAATAACTCTTTAGGCTCAACATCCAAAGCATTGGCAATTTTTACAAGAGTTTTTATCCCAGTATTTACTTTCGCAACTTCTAATCTTGCTATTTGAGATTTGGTAATATTACAGTCGTCCGCTAAGCCTTGTTGGGATAAGCCTTTCTTTTCACGTAATTGCCTAACGTGAATACCAAGATTTACAAGAAAAGTTTCTTCTGAAATATTCATATTTCAAAAGTGGAAAGATTTATTTTGTTCATGTAGGCTAATTCGCCTACAAATTATTATATTTGCATCAAATAAAAAATAAGACAATGGCTACAAATAATCTTTCGAAAGAAACCGAAAAAAAGCTTTTAAACTTTTTCAATGAAGTAATCGATCCTAAAGATTTGGTTAAAGCCATAAGGCAGTTAAACTATATTATTGCAATAAGCATTGTAGCAGAAGATGAATTTGGAACAACCTATTCTCAGAGTGAGAATTTAGAAAAAGGTTTTAACTGGTTAAATGAACTGGCAGAAATTCTCCTCCCTTATTTGGAAGTTAAATAATTAAATATGTTTTAAAAACAGCTCATTTCGACGAAAGGAGAAATTAAGCAAACCGACAAATTTGAGATTGTCTTTTCAGTTTTTTCATTATGTGTACCTGGTCGTAATGCTTAAATCTTCTTTCGTCCAGGTGAATGAAAAAGAGAATATTGATTTTTAGTTTAAAAATATAGCCAATGGTTTCAATCATTGGAACGCATTGATTATGGATTTTGTATGTGTCCACGTGGTTGAAACCACGGGTTATGTTTGAGAAACAGTTTTTTAAAAATAGATAATGTCAACTCAAAGTTTGTCATTTCAAGGAACGAGAAATCTTAGCGAGAAATTCGGCAAAGATTGGATTATCGTTGTAGAGCTACTTGCGAAGATTTCTCGTTCCTTGAAATGACAAGATTGTGGCTAAATATTGGGTGATTTTGCTGAGGTTAAGCTCACTTATAAGAAATTCTTAATTCCATTTCATTTTCTTTTACGAATTTTAAGAAGATTATTAAATCGACGATGCTATTAGTATTCCAGTCGGTTTTTTGCTTCTCATTCATTCTTTGAAGAGTTATTAAGAAATTATCAATCGACCAATCTAAATCATTTTCATTGATTAAAAGATCAATATCATCCCAGCGCCAGCCTTCACATTCGTTGTAATCTTTGATGAATTTTGGTAAGTAAGTAGGGTTTAAATGGTTTGTTAGTTCACATATTAAGAAAAAAAAGAAGCCATCCCACATGCTGAAAAAGTAAATTCCATTTTCACCTTGTTTTAGTGTGATTTCACTTAAAGCTCCATCTGGATTTTTTTGAATGTTTCTTCGAAAAGGGATGTTTTTAGGATTAGTATAAAACCTGATTTCCGGCTCACCTAAAAAATCTGAATAATAATCTAATTTTAAGTCTTTGATTTTCATTGTGATTATGTGATTAGGATATATGAATCAAATATATGTAAAACAAAAAAGCTTCTGAAAAATCTTCAGAAGCTCTTTTTGGTGCGGATAATAGGACTCGAACCTACACGCCTTGCGGCACCAGATCCTAAGTCTGGCATGTCTACCAATTTCACCATATCCGCGTAATTGTGGGTGCAAAGATAAGCATACTTTCGAATATTCAAAGAAAATTTTCAAAAAAATTATTAATTCTCTTTTTTGTACATTTGAATTTCTATAAAAATAATTTAAATGGAAAATATTAAGTCCTACGTTCAACAACATAAAGATCGGTTTATCAATGAATTGATCGAATTATTAAAGATTCCGTCGGTTAGCGCCGACACTGCATATTCACAAGATGTTATTGATACAGCAGACGCTGTAAAAGAAAGTTTATCAAAAGCAGGATGCGATTTAGTCGAAATTTGCGACACTCCGGGTTACCCAATTATTTACGGAGAAAAAATAATCGACCCAAATCTTCCAACAGTTTTAGTTTACGGACACTACGATGTTCAGCCGCCGGATCCGTTAGAATTATGGACTTCACCACCATTTGAACCCGTTATAAAAACTACAGATATTCACCCAGAAGGCGCAATTTTTGCACGTGGTGCCTGCGACGACAAAGGCCAGATGTACATGCACGTAAAAGCACTGGAATATATGGTGCAGAATAATGAACTTCCGTGCAACGTAAAATTCATGATCGAAGGAGAAGAAGAAGTAGGTTCTGCAAGTTTAGCCTGGTTCGTAGAGCGTAATCAGGAAAAACTAAAAAACGACGTAATCCTGATTTCAGATACCGGAATGATTTCTAACCAACAACCGTCGATTACGACAGGTTTACGTGGTTTAAGTTATGTTGAGGTAGAAGTTACGGGACCAAACCGCGATTTGCATTCTGGTTTATACGGTGGGGCAGTTGCGAACCCAATTAATATTCTGGCAAAAATGATTGCTTCACTTCACGACGAAAACAATCATATTACAATTCCGGGATTCTACGATAAAGTTCAGGAATTATCTGCAGAAGAAAGAGCCGAAATGGCAAAAGCACCTTTCAGTTTAGAAAAATATAAAAACGCCTTAAACATCGCCGATGTGTATGGCGAAAAAGGATATGTAACCAACGAAAGAAACTCAATCCGTCCAACATTAGACGTAAACGGAATCTGGGGCGGTTACACCGGAGAAGGTGCTAAAACCGTTATCGCGAGTAAAGCTTTTGCGAAAATCTCAATGCGTTTGGTTCCAAATCAGGAATGGGAAGAAATTACAGAATTGTTCACAAAACATTTCACAAGCATTGCTCCTGCCGGAGTAACGGTAAAAGTAACGCCTCACCACGGCGGACAGGGTTATGTTACGCCAATTGACAGTATTGGATATCAGGCGGCAAACAAAGCATATACTGAAACTTTTGGTGTTCCGGCAATTCCGGTTCGTTCCGGAGGAAGTATTCCAATTGTGGCTTTGTTTGAAAAAGAATTAAAAAGCAAAACCATTTTAATGGGATTTGGATTAGACAGCGATGCAATTCACTCGCCAAACGAGCATTTCGGAATTTTCAATTACCTGAAAGGTATTGAGACAATTCCTTTGTTTTACAAGTATTTTGTCGAGCTTTCTAAATCATTTTAGATTTTCACTTTGTCAAAAGTTCTAAACTTTGACAAAGTTGATTAGATACAGAATCC
Source organism: Flavobacterium sp. Root901 (assembly GCF_001429765.1). Classification (GTDB taxonomy): domain Bacteria; phylum Bacteroidota; class Bacteroidia; order Flavobacteriales; family Flavobacteriaceae; genus Flavobacterium. The sequence continues at coordinate 342,901 of NZ_LMJB01000005.1, read as the reverse complement.
GTTCAGCAATGAGCGGATTTTTTTATGGAATTTGGATTTTAAAATTAAAGGGCACTAATTTGGGCGTTGCCTTCGGCCGGGCTATCCGCTATATCTTTTTATTTTTAAAGAAAAAATAAAAAGGATACCGCTCCTATCCCTAACGCATTCAGGAAGCGATAAATTTAGTTTTCAAAAGCAGAAATCAGGAGAATCTCAAACCTTTGTCCCTCAAATAAAAAATCCGCTTCTAAAAAGATAGAAGCGGAAAAATAAACTAAAAAAAATTCTAAAAATAAAAAATGGGATCAGGACTAAAATAAGTCCGGATTATATCCAAAATAAGGCACGGTTTGTTCATTAAAAATAACGCCGTATTCCTCTAATTCCTTTAATATAGGTTCATAAACTTCTTTTTTTATTGGAAGCTGAACGCCTGGTGTTGTAATTTTTTCATTTAAAATCAGCAAAGTTGCTATAGCAACCGGAAGGCCAACTGTTTTTGCCATTGCGGTATAAGTCTGATCGTCGCCAATGCAGACCATTTTTGAGTCAATTTGCTTTTTCTCACCATTTAGTTCGTAACCAAATTTATGATACATCACAATCATATCTTTGTCGTCTGGTTCCAGAGCCCAGCTGTCGGTTAAGATTTTTTCTAAAATTTGAGCCGGTGTAGCATTTGGCAGGTTAACTTTTTTGTTGGGGTTAAATAAATCCAGTTCTAAAAGTTTGTCCCACATAATGTCATCCTGATCGATTTTAAGGATAAAACGAGTTTTAATTTCAACAGAATCAGTTGGATGATAAGGAAGAAACGAATTCATAAATTGACGATAACTCATATTTTCAGAATCTTCGATAATATAACTGTCATCTGTCATTCCAAGCTGAACAAACATATTCCAGGCTTTCGAAAAACCAACTCTTCGAATTGTTCCGCGGTATAAAGTCAGGACATCGTCAAGACCATAAACAGATCTGTATTTTAGCGAATCGCGGTTTGAATACGCCTCAAACTTTCCGTAACCTTCGACTTCAAGAAATTCTGTACGACGAAATAAAGCGCTGTACGGAATATATTTATAAGTACCTTCCTGAATAAATTTTGCTGCACCGCCTTGTCCGGCCAAAACCACATTTCTGGGAGCCCAGGTAAATTTATAATTCCATAAATTATTGTCAGATTCCGGAGCAACTAAACCGCCGCAAAACGATTCAAACAAAATCATATTGCCTCCTTTTGACCTGATTTCGTCAATAACTTTCATGGCACTCATGTGGTCGATTCCGGGATCAAGACCAATTTCGTTCATAAAAATTAAGTTATTCTTTTTGGCTTCTTCATCAAGTGCCTGCATAGCATCACTTATATAAGATGCCGTTACAAGATGTTTTTTAAAGTAAATACAATCTTTGGCAACTTCAATATGCAGATGTGCAGGAAGCATCGATATTACGATTGAAGCTTTTTCTATGGCAGCCCGTCTGTCTTCAGTATTAAAAATATCTAAAGCAATTGGAGTTGCATTAGGGTGTTTTTGTGTTTTTTTCTCGGCCAGAGCCAAAGATAAATCGGCAACAACCAGATGCAGGTTTTCGGTTTCTGATTTTGCAAGTAAATAACGAATCAGCGAAGATGCTGATCTGCCTGCTCCAATTATTAAAACACTTCTCATAATCTTAATATTTAACACAAACATATTAAAATGTTATAAATATAACAAATATAATTTCAAAAATGACATTTATTTAATTTGTAAATCAAGAAAAAAAGCCGATATTATAGAAGAAATATTTTCGAAAACTAAAATGAAATTGAATGGGATGAAGTATTTTTGTACCCAAATTAAAAGTTTAGAAAATATGAAAAGAAGAATTGTTTTAACTGGAACCTTTATAGGAATGTTAGCTATTATTTTTGGTGCTTTTGGAGCGCACTTACTAAAAAAATATCTGACTGTCGAAGAGTTAAATACTTTTGAAGTGGGTGTTCGTTACCAAATGTACCACGCGCTCTTTTTACTTTTTCTTTCTACACGAAAAGATATCGCTGAAAAAACTGTCAAAGTAATCTATAATTTAGTTGTTGCCGGTGTTGTTCTGTTTAGCGGATCTATTTATTTGTTAGCTGCAAAAAGTCTTACAGTTTTTGATTCTAAAATTATCGTATTCGCAACACCTTTGGGTGGTTTCTTATTAATTATTGGCTGGGCGCTATTATTTCTTACTATTTTAAGGAAAAAATCATAAAATCCAGAAAAAAAAATTCTGTGTAAAAATTAATCTTTAATTTTGTCTCATAATTAACATATAACGTTACTTATGTGAATTTTTATTGCTTTTTATCTGCTTTGATAAAAAATATAACAATTTGCAAACTTGGGCTTTACGTTTAAGAATTAGTAAAATTATATTTTGTTGCACCAAAAAATAACATACAACACAACATTAAATTTATGGACAATAACACACTTTTCGCGCAATCGATTTCGTTAAAAGAATTAGGAATAGAAAATGCAACGGTTCGTTACCAGTTATCAGCAGATGAACTGCATGCGATAACTGTGCAGTCAGGACAAGGTGTTGAGGCCTCTACAGGTGCTTTGGCGATTAATACAGGTGAATTTACAGGACGTTCTCCACAAGATCGTTTTATTGTAAAAGACAGCATTACAGAAGATAAAGTATGGTGGGGAAATGTGAACATTCCTTTTTCATCAGAAGCTTTTGAGAAATTATATAACAAGGTAACAAAGTTTTTATCAGACAAAGAAGTATTTGTGCGTGATTCCTATGTTTGTTCAGATCCAAATTACAGACTAAACGTTCGCGTTGTTACAGAAACAGCATGGTCAAATTTGTTTTGCTACAATATGTTCCTGAGACCAGAAGAGTCTGAACTGGCAAACTTTACACCAGAATGGACAGTAGTGTGCGCTCCAAGTTTTATGGCAGATCCTGCTGTAGACGGAACACGCCAGTCTAATTTTGCTATTTTGGATTTTACTAAAAAAATCGCTTTAATTGGAGGAACGGGTTATACTGGAGAAATGAAAAAAGGGATTTTCTCTGCTTTAAATTTTATTTTACCGGTTTTTGAAAATACATTGCCAATGCACTGCAGTGCTAATGTTGGTAAAAATGGCGACACAGCTATTTTCTTTGGACTTTCGGGAACAGGAAAAACAACCTTATCTGCAGATCCGGAACGTAAATTAATTGGAGATGATGAACACGGATGGACAAGCGAAAATACCGTTTTTAATTTTGAAGGTGGATGTTATGCTAAAGTAATCAACCTAACAGAAGAAAATGAACCGGATATTTTTAGAGCAATCAAAAAAGGTGCGCTTTTAGAAAATGTGGTTTTTAAACCGGGAACTAAAGAAGTGGATTATGATGATGTTTCGATTACTCAAAATACACGCGTAAGTTACCCAATAACACATATTGATAATATTCAGCCGGATTCTATTGGTCATAATCCAAAAAATATATTTTTCCTTACAGCAGATTCATTCGGAATTCTGCCTCCAATTTCAAGATTAACGCCTGGTCAGGCTGCTTATCACTTTATTTCCGGATATACGGCAAAAGTAGCCGGAACAGAAGCAGGAGTAACAGAACCACAGCCCAATTTTTCTGCTTGTTTTGGAGCGCCTTTTATGCCTTTACATCCAACAAAATACGCTGAAATGTTAAGCAAAAAAATGAAAGATGCTGATGTAAAAGTCTGGTTAATCAACACAGGATGGACAGGCGGTGCATACGGAACAGGAAGCCGTATGAAACTAAAATATACCCGCGCGATGATTACAGCTGCATTAAACGGAGAATTGGATAATGTAGAATACCAAAATCACGCAGTATTTGGAATTGCTAAACCACAATCTTGTCCAAACGTTCCAGAAGAAATTTTAAATCCAAGAAATACTTGGGAAGACAAAGATTTATACGATAAAAAAGCGCTGGAATTAGCTCAGAAATTCAAAGCTAATTTTGCCAAATTTGAAGAATTTGCGAATGCTGAAATTTTAGCAGGCGCACCGATTACAGAATAAAAGGAATTTATTAATTCAAATAAAAAAGCTGTTCAGTTTTGAACAGCTTTTTTTGGTTTCCAATCGCAGAAAAAAAATAAACACTAACACGAATACTGCGACTGAAAACGCTTTAAAAATTATTTTTTAGCTTCGTCGATACGTTTTTGGATTAAATCCCAGGCATAATAATGGAACGTCATTCCGTTGCTCATGGCAACAAAAAGTCCATTTTTGTAAGCTCCGCCTAAATTAAGGCTTGTTACATCGGCACCGTCGCATTCAATTGTAGAAGTTGGAACTTCTGCTAATAATGGATGTTTGTTTGGATTTCCACCTGAACCTTCTCTCGGGTAAACCATAAAAGAATTGGCTTGCTGGTTTGAAACTAAAATATATCCCGTAGAATCTGTTTTTTTGTAAATCGCGATTCCTTCATGATCTGCCTTAAAATCTTTTTGACCAAAGAATGCCAGTTCTTTATTGTCATTTAGCGCAGGATCTGCTTTATATTTTCTAATTCCGGCTTGCTCATCACAATAGTAAACAAATCCTAATTCGTTATCAACTGCAATGGCTTCGATTTCTTTTTTGCCACTATAGGTTCCAAATTTGCGAACCACTTTTGCAGCTGCAAATTTTCCATTTCCCAAAAGTTCATACTGCCATAAGTAATTTCCCGAAGGGCCTGTTTTTCTTCCCACAACAGCAAAAATTTTCTTATCGCCCGGACGTGTGTACAAAGCAACTCCCATAGGGTCTCTTTCTGCATCTCCTTCAAAAACAGGAATTCCGCCATTGTCAATAGGTTCTAAATCCGGCAGGCTGAAGATTCTTATTTTGTTGCTTTCACGTTCTGTTGTAACGGCGATATCTACTTTTTTTCCATCAATAATTAATCCGTAAGCGATATCTACATTATTTGGTCTTTTTAACGGAATGGATTTTTTGATGATTTTCCCGTTCAAATCAAAAGCGTACAATCCACCATTTGTATCTTTATCTGTTCCGACAATAATACTTTTTGAAGCATCTGACGGGTGAATCCAAATGGACGGATCGTCTGTATCATGAGGTAAAGCTTCTGTAACAGCAGTTGGTTTTACGGCATTTGGCGAAACAGCTGCTAATTTATCGTCTTTACAAGCTGTGAATGAAAGGCTTAAAAGTAAAAAAACAAGTATTGATTTATTTTTCATTCTGGTATTTTTATTTAAATGAATTAGACAGAACCGCTAAGTCCTGTCTAATTTAATAGTTTTTACAATTGATTTTACAAGTCTAATTTCAATCCGAAATTATAACGGGGCTGATAATATTCAACTTGTTTTGTATGGGCAGAAACGCCTTGGTAGTAGCGTAACGGCTGATTTGTTAAGTTATTGGCTTCAGCAAAAAAGCGAAGTTTTGGCGTAATTTTATAAGCAGCATTTGCATCTAAGAAAAACTGCTTGTCGTAATAACTGTCTTTGTACGATTCTGAACCTAATTCGTCTAAATAATCAGATGTAAAGTTGGTTGAGATTCTGGCAGAAAAACGCTTGTTTTCCCAGGATAAAGATCCATTAAACATATGCGGAGTTGTTCCCGGAAGGCTGATATCGTTTCTTTCGTTTCCGTCTTCATCGGCAATTCCTTTTGCTTTAGATTTTGTATAAGTATAGTTTAAATAAACAGCAAAACCTTTTAAAAATTGACCCGGAAGAAAATCTAACTGACGCTGAAATGCAACTTCAAAACCGTAAACATCAACGGTGTCGCCATTTCTCGATTGTAAAAATGACCAGTTTTCGCCAACCGGAATCGGGTTTACCTGATTTGGAAAATCATTTGCAAACTTCACACTGTTGTATTGATTATCACTGTAATTGTAAATGAAATCATTTAATCTTTTGTAAAAAACACCTCCGGAAATTAAACCAACAGATTTGAAATAATTCTCTGCCATGAAATCATAATTATAGGAGTATGTCGCGTCAAGATCAGGATTTCCGGCTGTAATTTCTTTATCAGCAGCAATGTTGTTTACATAAGGAGCCAGCGCGTAATAGTTAGGTCTTGCTAAAGCTGTTGTTGCGGCAGCTCTTAAAACTAAATCTTTTGTAGCATTATACTGAAAAGAAATGCTTGGCAGTAAATTAGTATAAGAGTTTGTGTTGTTGATTTTACTTTCTAATTCTTCTTCATCCAAAACGCGGTTTCCTGTATAATCAATATGAGTGTTTTCCATACGGAAACCTAAAACCATAGAAAGTTTGTCATTAAAATCCTGGTCCCATCTTACATACGCTGCATAGATTCTTTCTTTGGCATTGTAATTTACAGCCAGATATTCTGAAGGATCTGCTTCTTTATCAAACAATGCGGCATTGTTTAAATCTAAACTTCCCAGGAAAGCTGCCGAAGCAAAAGCTCCCGGAACATATTTGCTTCCAGGATTAAAGTTTTTTCCATCATAATAACTGTTTGGAACTTCAGATAATAATTCCATTCCGTCATTAACAGGCTCATAAGAATAGAACATATTGTTTCTCTCTTTTTCTTTCAGACGAAGTCTTAAACCCGTTCTAAGTCTTCCTTTTTCTCCAGCAATTACAGAGAAAGGAAAACGGATATTTACTTTTGCACCAAATTCGCTTTCACTTGTTTCATCTGTGTTTTCGGTAACAGAATCAAATTTAAATTCATCTGTTGCTTCTCCAACAGTTGTCATTAAAGGAAACCGGGTGTCAGATAAATCTTCAAACATTTCTAAACCTTTCTGACGGTATTCAATATAACGTTCACCCGGACGGTATTCTCTGGCTTTTGCATAGTTTGCAGACCAGTCTAAATCTAAAGTAGAATTGATTAAATGTTCTCCACGAAGTGAATAATTCTGCACTCTTTGGTCTTCCAGTCTTCTGTTTTTGTTTCGGTTATTGTCTAAACCGCCTTTTGTCTGACGCTTAACCCTGCCTTCAAAACCAGTAATTTCTTCTCCGTTATAAATAGGTTCGATGTCATCGTAAGTGGTTCTGAAACGATTTTCCCTATCATCTCTCCAATTGTAAATGGCATTGGCAAAAATGGTGTTGTTGTCATCAAATTTATAATCTAAAGCAACAGATCCGCTTCGGCGAATACGCTGTACATCGTATTTTCTAATTTCTGAAGCTTGTAAATATTCATTTCCAAAATCATCTTTTACCCATTCGTTTTCGATATTATCAGATCCGTAATCTACATTATTGTAAGAACCGCTGAAAACGGCTCCTAATTTATTATCAAAAAAGCGATTTCCATATACAAAACCAGCCGTATAACTTGCGTGTTCACGAATTGGTAAATAACCTCCTGCAAGCGTTGCAGAAATTCTTTCGCCATTTGGAGTTGCTCTTGTAATTAAGTTTACAGAACCTCCAATTGCATCAGCATCCATATCAGATGTCAGCGTTTTGTTTACTTCAATTGTCGAAATCATATCAGACGGAATCAAGTCCATTTGTACATTTCTGTTGTCTCCTTCTGCAGATGGAATCCTGTCACCATTAAGAGTAACCGAGTTTAAAGACGGAGCAAGACCTCTAATAATAATATTACGGGCTTCACCCTGATCGTTTTGCATGGTAATGCCGGGTACACGTTTTAAAGCGTCTCCAACATTGGCATCCGGAAAACGACCCATTTGATCTGATGAAATTACGTTTCCGATATTTTTATTGTTTTTTTGCTGATTCAGTGCTTTTGCCTGCCCTTTTAAGATGTCTCCAACGATAACTTCACTAAGTTCAGTTCCGGAAGTTTTAAGTGCAAAATCTACTACATTATTTTTTCCCTGCTCTACAGTAATTTCATGCGTTATAGAAGTATATCCAATATATTTTACTTCAACTTTATAAGTTCCGGCGTTTATATTTAATAATTCAAATCGTCCGTTGTAGTCAGAAACTGTGTATTTGTTTTCTCCAACAATCTGAACCATAGCTCCCGGCAGAGGAAGTTTGTCATCTGCATCAAGCACTTTTCCTGAGATTATGGCTTTTTGCGCATAACCGGAAAGGGCTAAAAACAGTAACATTAATACTAAATAGAATTTTTTCATTTTAAGTTTAGTTTGATTTCTGCGAAACTATAATCTTTATATTATTAAAACTCTTGTAAAAAATTAACATAGTGTTATGATTGGCTGGGCTTTTCCGGATTTCATTAAACTTTAACTAACATTCAGGCTTCAAATAATTGATTTACAAGTAAAAACAATTGAATATTTCACTGTAATTAAAAATTTGGCGCTAAATTTGCCGTATCAATCACAATCAAAAATCATCAATCATGTTAAAACAATTTTTTATCCTTTGTTCCGGTGCCGACCGCGATTTATTAGAAGGATGTTCAGAAGGTGAGCAAACCAAATATGTTGGTATTGGCGCTACCGTGTTTTTTACTGCTGTAATGGCATTTTTAGCCAGCGCTTATGCTCTTTTTACTGTTTTCGATTCCATCTACCCGGCTTTAATTTTTGGATTTGTATGGAGTTTGCTTATTTTTAATTTAGATCGTTTTATCGTTTCTACAATTAAAAAGAGAGATCGTTTTATGGATGAGTTCCTACAGGCGACTCCGCGTATTATGCTGGCTATTATTATTGCAATTGTAATTTCGAAACCATTGGAAATTAAAATTTTCGAAAAGGAAATCAATACTGTTTTATTGAAAGAGAAAAACGAAATGGAATTAGCCAATAAAAAACAAATTGGAACTTATTTCAAAACAGATTTAGATAAAAACAAAGCAGAAATCGCGGCCTTAAAAGCAGATATTTTAAAGAAAGAAAAAGAAGTAAACGCTTTATATTCTACTTATATAACAGAAGCGGAAGGAACTGCCGGAACTAAAAAGCTTGGAAAAGGTCCTGTTTATAAAGAAAAACGAGAAAAACACGACGCTGCTCTTAAAGAATATGAAACTTTAAAAGCAACAAACGAAGCTAAAATTGCCGAGAAAGAAAAAGCAGGTAAACAGCTTCAGGCTGATTTAGATAAAAAAGTTTCGCAGACACAGCCTATTATTGAAGGTTTCGACGGATTAATGGCGCGTATTAATGCATTGAATAAATTGCCGTGGCTTCCGTCATTTTTTATAATGCTGTTGTTTTTAGCCATTGAAACTTCGCCAATTATTGCCAAATTACTGGCTCCAAAAGGGGAGTTTGACTTTAAACAGGAAGAAGCCGAAACAGCGATGAAAGCGACTTTGGAACAAAATAAATACCAGCGCGAATTACTGAAAAAGACAAGTGCAGAAATGCACGACAGAGTTTATGCTGATATTTCAGAAGATAAAAGTCTTTACGATTTACAACGCAAAAATGCCAAAGAATTACTGGAGATGCAATCGAACAGCTTTTTAGATAAGCAGAAGGCTACGTTATAAGTAGAAAGTTATAAAGTCGAAAGTCAAAAGTCGAAGTAGGGATTTAAAAATATAAAGCCAGAAATAGATTCTATTTCTGGCTTTATTTATTTTAGACAAAGTCAAAAAGATTAAGGCTTTTGACTTTCGACTTTATGACTAATTACATATAGCTCAATATTTCTTTTTTGTAAGCATCATATTCTCCCTGCATGATTAAACCATTATCAAGGAGTTTTTTGTAATTCTGCAATTTATCAAAAAGTTCTTCTTTAGATAATTCGCTTAATTTACGATCTCCGGTCGGAGCCTGAGCCTGAATTGGTTCAATTGTTTCATAAACCGGGGCAGCGGGTAAAATTTCTGCAAAACTGGTTACTTCTTCCGTTTCTACTTCTTCGATTTCGTCTTCAATTTCTGGTACTGCTTCTTCTACAGTTTCCTGAACCGGAGCTGCAGTCTGAACAGGATTTTTTAATAAATCCAATTGCTCTTTAGCATAAGTGTAAATTTTTCTGGCCTGAATTTTTGGAATATAATCAATAGAAACTGCTAAATCTGTTTTTGTTCCAAATGAAAATTCAGAACCTAAAATATTTTCTTTTACAAAAGTACTCGCAATATCATCCCAGGTATAATCTGTAAAATCCATGGAAAGACCTAAATTTTTAGGTTTACAGATAATAATACGTTTGTTTGTTAAAACAATGCTGTCAGGAAAAACAGTAATAGCAGGCTTTTTTTGCACTGCAATATATCCAACTTCTTCGCCTTTCATTAATAAGTCTGAAAGTTTTGAAGTGATTTTTTCAATCGCTTTTGGATCTTGTTCTTCGTTCAAAAATTTTTTAAATTGTTCTTTCATGGTGTTATAAGTTGCTAATTTACACAGTAACTAAGTTGCTGAGTTTTTTTCTTACGATGCAAATGTAATGCCTAATTTTTTAATTGCTCCGCCTGTTTGGTAAAAATTTTACCTCTGGTCAATAATTTCATTCTGAATTTTCTTTGTCAAACTTTTGAAAACCAATTCATATGAATGATCAATAAGTTCTTTGACAAATTTAAGCGGAAGATTTCCATTTAAAGCTACGGTATTCCAATGTATTTTACTCATATGATAACCGGGTTGTATCTCGTCATACTCCGCTCTGAGCTCTTGTGCGCGATCTGGATCGCATTTTAAATTAACCGACTGCTCGTTCTTTTCCCATTGTGAAAGAGAAGAAAGGGCAAACATTTTTCCGCCAACTTTAAACACCAAAGTATCTTCATCAAAAGGAAAATGCTCGCTGACCCCTTTTTTAGAAAGACAATATTCGTAAAATGTTTCTAAATTCATGATTGTTTATTTACCAATTTCACCTAAATGTGTGTATTTAAATCCTTTTTCATATTTTAGTCCGTAACCGAAAATCCGGTCCATTGCCGAATGTGAAAATAAAATAATTCCGGCTAACTGAATGACTTCACTACTTAAATAATATCCTAAAGCATAAATTAAAAGTGCAATTCCTTTGTGATGAAATAAGTTGTAAAAAAATGCACCGGCTTTATTTCCAAAAAGATAGCCCAGCATGGACAAATCCGGAGCTAAAATTAAAACCAAAAACCACCACCAGTCAAAATGCAGGCGGTTGAATAAAAAGATTCCGAGAATAAATAAAGCTGTTTCTTCTAGTTTAATAATTGTGTTCATCATACTATTTTTTCCATCATTTTTTCTGGATGGCTGAGTTTTGTAAATCCAAATTTTTCATATAAAAAGTGAGCATCAGTTGTGGCCAATCGCCATATTTTTACTTTTTGGAGCTGAGGTTCATTCATCATTTTTTCAATTAAAATTGACGAATATCCTTTTCCGCGATGTTTTTCATCAATAAAAACGTCCATTAAATAGGCAAAGACCACATAATCAGTAATGACACGTGCAAAACCAATTTGTCTATCATCTAAATAAATTCCAAAACAAACTGAAGCATCAATTGTAGCCTGTACTTCTTCAATAGTTCGTCCGGCAGCCCAATAAATGTCTTTCAAAAAGTTTTGTATAAACGGAACGTCGAGTCTAGTTTTATCTGTTGAAACAGTTATCATTTTATTTGTTTTTTTGCCGCGAATTACACGAATTTTGGTAATTTCTTTTTTATTTTTCTTTTTGCCACAGATTAAAAAGATTTGGCAAAGCCCAAAATAAATTAGCGAAATTCGTGTAATTCGTGGCAAACATTAAATTTTATATAAAATTGGTTTTGATGGCGAAGCATCATTTTCAAACGAAGCGATTTGAAGATTTAGCATATAATTTCCATCTTCAATTTCATCCGGAACATAAATCATTTCGGTAATTGTGGCATTTAATCTTGCATCAGGATTTAAATGAAAAATATCTTTTACATTCCAAAATGCTTTATGAGCCAATAATTTTCCTTCGTCGTGTTCTTTGTCAACGCTTGGTAAATCTATTAATAAATGCTGAATTTCGCTTTCGCGGATAAAAACCGAAGCTTCTTCTGATAAATATGGCGGATTTGTATTGGAATATTTTCTTGATTTTTTGTCTTTTAAATTCGGAATTGTTCTAATAATTAAAGCTTCCGTTTTCATGTGGAGCGAAGTCGAATTATTTGTTCCATTGAGAAAAGTAGAAATGTGTTCTTTCGTAATAACAAAATCTTCTCCAATTTTTTCAGGCTCAATTGTAATCAGTTTTGCCAAAAAGAAAAATTGTTTCAGTGATTGATTAATGCTGTAAAAATCATTCGTAATATGGCCCAGACATTCCGTGTGCGTTCCATGCCCATGCGGATTGAAAAATATATTATTAAAATTCGTAGATGATTTTCCTTCAGAAACTTTTCCAATCCAGTCGCCAAAAACTACGGGCTCAATAACAGGTTTTTCGATGTACCAGGCTATTGGGTTTTCATCGGTATTTGTTAATGGAATAGAAATATCAATGGGTTTTGATAAGTCAATTTCGAAGTTGTGGATTTTTGCTAACACAATATTTGGGTTTTATACCGTAAGACGTTAAGTCACAAAGTTTAAAATAATTTGTGCTTGTGCCTTTTGGCTAATTCTTTATTCTTCCAAATTTAAATAAAAGAGATCACTTGCAATTCCATCCGTTAAAAATTTTCCTTTCAAAGTAGGTTTTAGAATGTTATTTTCAATTGAAAGCAAATCATCATTTAAGAATCTTTGAGATTGTTTTTTCAGGTAATCCAGGTACTCTTTTCCAAATTCATTTTCAATTCTGTCTAAAGAAACGCCCCAAATTGTCCGCAGTCCCGTCATAATATATTCATTATAACGATGAGAAACAGTCAGTGTTTCCGTTTCAACAGGAAGCTGATTGTTTTGAATTGATTTTAAATAAAGTGCATTATTAGCGATATTCCAGCCTCGTTTTTTGCCATCGTAGCTATGCGCCGAAGGTCCGATTCCGATATATTTTTTGCCCAGCCAGTAAGCCGAATTGTTTTTGGAGAAATAATTCTCTTTCCCAAAATTTGATAATTCGTAATGAATAAAACCATTTTGCTGCAGCATTTCGACCAAAATCATAAAATGACTGGAAGCAGTTTCGTCTTGAGGTTCAGCAATTTTTCCGGTTTGGATTAATTTGCTCAAAGCCGTTTTTGGTTCAACCGTTAATGCGTAACTGGAAATATGCGGAATGCCGAAACTCAAAGCAGTTTCGATATTTTTTTTCCACATTTCGTCGCTCATTCCCGGAATGCCGTAAATCAAATCAAGCGAAATGTTGTCAAAATATTTTGTTGCTTCTTCCAGACATTTTTTGGCTTCCGCCGAATTATGAGCGCGATTCATCATTTTCAAATCTTCTTCATAAAAAGACTGAATTCCGATGCTCAGACGATTAATCCCAATTTCACGATATTCTTCAAAAATGCTTTTTGATTCCGCTCGAAGTGACAAATCTGTTAAATCATCGGGATTTGCTTCCAATGTTATTTCAGGATTTTCCGCAACTTTATAATTTTCAAAGATAGTATTAATCAAAAATCTTAACTCTGAAATCTGCAATACTGACGGAGTTCCGCCGCCAAAATATATTGTTTCAACTACATTGTCACCCTGAGCAGAATCGAAGAACTCATTTTTGCGCATGACAATTTCTTTGGCCAAAGCCAAAACCATTTCGTCTTTCTTTTTCATCGAAGTCGAAAAATGAAAGTCGCAATAATGGCAAGCCTGTTTGCAAAAAGGGATATGAATATAGATACCGCTCATTTATTTAATTAGATAATGTGTCAATTTTGATAATTAGATAATTGTTATAGATAACGAATAGAATTATCTAATTGACTAATTATCTCATTTTCTAATTTTGTCTTCATTTTGTTTTACAAAAGCGTCCCAGCCAGAATAACTTTTGCCTGCCACAACTTTTCCGGAATTAAAAAAATGACAGACCGCCGCCGCCAAACCATCTGTTGAATCCAGATTTTTTGGTAATTCTTTTAAGCCTAAAAGCTGCTGCAGCATTTTGGCAACCTGTTCTTTGCTGGCGTTTCCGTTTCCGGTAATAGCCATTTTAATTTTTTTAGGTTCATATTCTGTAATCGGAATATCTCTCGAAAGTCCTGCGGCCATTGCCACACCTTGCGCACGACCAAGCTTTAGCATCGATTGCACATTTTTGCCAAAGAAAGGCGCTTCAATCGCAATTTCATCCGGATGATGTGTTTCGATTAATTCTATAGTTCGTTCAAAAATAATTTTTAGTTTTTGGTAATGATTATCGTATTTGGATAATTGCAGTTCGTTTAACTGCAGGAATTCCATTTTTTTATTGATGACTCTAATCAATCCAAAACCCATAATTGTGGTTCCGGGGTCAATGCCTAATATGATGCGTTCTTTTGTCAAGAGGATTTTATTTCAGGTTTTATTAGTTTCAGGTTTTAAGTTTTGTCTCTGAATATGTTCTGAGACTACATTATCTGAATATCGAATATCATTTTCTAATTTACTACTTGCACATTTTCTAATTTGCAAATTGATTACTTTTGCGGCATGATTTCAATTCCTCACAAAGCTAAGCAATTCCTGGTTCTTCTGGCTAAACTTTTAATTGTTGGCGGTGCATTTTATTTTATTTACAATCAGCTGGCTAATAATGATAAACTGGACTGGCAGAAGTTCCTTGTTTTATTTCGTAAAAACCAATCGGTTCTTGGGATTTCCTTTATATTGCTTTTGAGTATTTTGAACCGTTATTTCGAGATTTTAAAATGGCAGATTCTTGTCAAAGTAATCCAGAAAATATCAGTTTATGAAGCCGCAAAACAGGTTTTGGCCGCTTTAACAGCCGGAATTTTTACGCCAAACGGAGTAGGAGAGTACGCCGGAAAAGCATTGTATTACCCAAAATCTGAAGCAAAAAGAGTTGTTTTTCTAAATCTGATCTGTAACGGAATCCAGATGATTCTCACGATTATTTTTGGAATTTTTGGACTGTTGTATTTCAATGCACAATTTAATGTCATTACCACCAAAACGGTTTTAATTTTATTTGGAGGATTTTTGCTGATCCTGATTATTTTATTTTCAATCAAAAAAATAAAAGTAAAAGGCTATTCTATTGAAAAACTAATTCATAAAATTAATGAAATTCCAAAGTCTATTCACCAAAAAAATATTCTTCTGGGTATTTTGCGATATATCGTTTTCTCGCATCAATATTACTTTTTGTTTTTAGGTTTTGATGTCGATCTTCCGTACCTGACTTTAATGGCAGCCATAACTTCGGTGTATTTTTTAGCTTCTTCCCTGCCAACATTTCAGTTTTTAGATTTTGCTGTAAAAGGAAGTGTCGCCATTTATTTCTTCGGAATTCTGGGTGTAAACGAATGGATTGTAATTTTTATAAGTACATTAATGTGGTTTCTAAATGTGGTTTTGCCTGTAATTATAGGAAGTTATTTTGTGCTGAATTTTAAAACCAAAACCACAGAATGATTTTTGCTTTTTTCGCCATATTAACAATGTATATCATAAGTATTAGTTGGCTTGTTTATGGCTTTTTTAAAATAAAGAACTATCAAAAATCAGATTTAAAACCACAGACGAGTTTTACGATCATTGTTCCGTTTAGAAACGAAGAAGAGAATCTTCCCAGACTTTTAGACAGCTTTTCAAAACTAAATTATCCTACAGATTTATTTGAAGTTATTTTAGTTGATGATAATTCGAGTGAAAAATTTGAAGTTTCAGGTTTCAGGTTTCAGCTTTTAGTAACCGATAACATTCGCATTTCAAATTCTCCTAAAAAAGATGCGATTACAACCGCAATGGCGCACGTAAAAACCGACTGGGTAATAACAACAGATGCAGATTGTGTCGTTCCTGAAAACTGGCTTTCTACATTTGATAGTTATATTCAGGAAAATAAAGTTTCCATGCTTGCCGGAGCAGTTTCGTATGAATGCAAACCATCCTTTCTGCATCATTTTCAGCAATTAGATTTAACAAGTCTGCAGGGTGCCACAATTGGAAGTTTTGGTTTAGGCAGAGGTTTTATGTGTAACGGAGCCAATTTTGCGTACAAAAAAATGTTGTTTGAAAAGCTGGATGGTTTTGATGGAAATAATAAAATTGCAAGTGGCGATGATGTTTTTTTACTTCAAAAAGCTATTGAAAAATTCCCGGCAGAAGTACATTATTTAAAAGCCAAAAATGCAATCGTAATTACAAAACCAACAGAAAACTGGAAAGCATTGTTTCATCAGAGAGTGCGCTGGGCAGCAAAAACAAGTTCCTATAAAAGTGCTTTCGGAAAGTTTTTGGGTTTAATCGTTTTCTTTGGGAATTTAAGTTTTGTAATATTATTTTTCTTGTTTCTTTTTGGGATTTTTGGCTATCCTTTTCTGGTTTTATTTGCTTTTTTTAAACTTACAATCGATTTTGTTTTGCTTACAATTACAAATCAGTTTTTGACTAATACTAAAATTAAAAGCCTTTTATTGAGTAGTTTATTCTATCCTTTTTTTAGTTCGGCTGTAGCGTTGTATAGTTTGTTTGGTTCTTACGAATGGAAAGACAGGCGTTTTAGAAGTTGAGTTGAATTATTTTTTGCCTTTTTCCTTAATAATAACCGGTAAAATAAACTGCGTTTTTACAGGAAGTCCGCGTTTTATGGCAGGATTAACTCTGGGGAAATCAACCAGACGTGCATGAAGAATACTGTCAATTCTAATAGTGTCGTAAGCCACAGAATCTTTTTGGAATTTTGGTTCGAATTTCATTTTCGAATTAGGAAAAATAGTCACTTTTACCTGAATAGTATCCAAATCAGGATATAAAATAGATAAACTGTCTACATCTAATTTTTCCTGAATAAGCTGTGACATAACATCAAAAAAACATTTCTGGCGTTCTTTCTTTTCGTTTATGGTTTCGCAGCTGGCTACAGTTGGGTATTCATCAACTTCTTTCCAGTTAATAGATTTTAATTCTTTCTGAAGTAATTCTTTTTCAGACGGAACCTGCTTGTCAATATATTGACAAGAATTTAAAAATAGAAAAGCTATAAAAATAAAAAACTGCTTCAAGGATTTGATGTTGAATTGAATAAATGAGATTTGAAATATAAAAATACGATTATTTTTTTTGAGAATCTTTGTATTTTAAATAATCTTCATACCTTTCTGAAAGCCAATGTTCTTTGTTTTGGGCAGCAACATCTTTTTGATCAGGATATAATTTTGCAAGACGATCAGAGAATGCAGCAATCTGAACCGTGTAATTGTAAAATTGAGTTTTAGTTAAAGTAATATTCGGGTCATTTTTACGGTTAAAAAACTCAAAGAAAAGCGTATCGAATTCCTTCATTGAGAAATTTAATATCTTTTTCTTATTGCTGTTGTAAATGCTATCCTGCAGGAGCTGGTCTTCTGTAGAAAGTTGTTTGGTTTGCGCGCAGGCAGCATTATTTATTGAAAAAATAAATATTACAAATAAAATGAATTGTGAAAGGCTGCGCATTTTTTTATTTAATCGAAATTTGTAGGTACAAAATTACAAAATTATATGGATTTATTATTGTTGATATTAGGTTTTATATGCATGATGGTGGGCATTTTTGGGAGTTTTCTTCCCGTTTTACCGGGACTTTCCAGCTGTTGGGTTGGTCTGCTGTTATTGTATTTAACAAAAGCGGTTGAAAACAATTACTGGCTTTTAGGAATAACGCTTTTACTAACCATAATAATTACGGTTTTAGATTATATTATCCCGGCACAAGGCACAAAAAAATTTGGCGGTAGTTCTTATGGAGTGTGGGGAACAAACATTGGTTTAATTGTTGGCATTTTGGCTCCAATACCTTTTGGAGTTATTATTGGGCCATTTGTCGGAGCATTAGCCGGAGAATTACTTTATGATTCTACAAACCATAAAAGAGCATTTAAGGCAGCCACAGGATCTGTTTTGGGATTTCTCGCTTCGAGTTTTATAAACTTTTTGTTTTGTATTATCTATTTAGGAATATTTATTCACACAACATGGGAATATCGAAACATATTATTTTAATTATGTAACAAATTCTTAGCTATTTTCTTATTTTTTATTTTTTTTAAGAAAATTTTTAATTTTTTTAGAAAAAGAAAACTTTTCACTTTGATTACGAAAGGGTTATATTTACTGGCATTAGCACATTTTCTCTTTAACTTACCCTAAAAGTTAAGTGTAAAATCATAACTTATTTTTTGGATATGTTAAAATATTTTATATTTTTAACATGATAAACGATAAAAAGCCCCACTTTATCGATTATTTTGAATGAGTATAAATTATTATCTAATAAGTTATGAGTATGACCCCAAACCTACAAATTGAGCTTAGACGTTTTATTTCTTCAAACGTAGTTTCAAAACTAAACAAATTTTATTTTGAAAATGATGCACTCCTAATTAAGGGAATTGATGTTTCAATCGGTACAGTTTTAATGGGTCTCTATAATAAGGCCGAAGAATCAGGCTTTTATAAAGAAATCGTCTCGCTTATAGAAGATACTTCAAATTTTTATCAGGAAGTCGATTTTACTTCCGGCAGAATTTTATCAGTCGATGATTGTTATCGCTTGGAAGGCAATACATTGCTAAAAGAAATCTTTAACAACAAAAAAGGAAGAATTTCTGAAATGATCTCCAACGAAGTCGGGATAAAAAGTGAAACTGCCCGCGAAATTCTTAACTTCTCTGCACTGCTTGTAGTCTCTTATCTTAAAAATAATATCCAGTTACTTGACAGTTTAAAATTATTGTTGGAAGAACAAAAAAGAGATATCTTAAACAGCATTCAGCCCGGAATAAAAATCATCTTAGGATTTTCATGTTACGAATCAGTTGATGATAAGAACCAAAATATCGGAAGATCAATTTTTACACTTTTCGGACATAATTTTTTTAGTTTCTGAATAAAAAAAATCCCATTTTACAACGTAAAACAGGATTAATATCTAAAATCAAAATTTGAAAAGTTTTAAGAATTTTTCAAATTGATAATTTCCTGATCTGTCAAAAAGCGCCAGTTTCCTCTCGGAAGGTTCTTTTTAGTTAAGCCAGCAAAAGCAACACGGTCAATACGCAGCACATCATAATCAAAGTGTTCAAAAATCGCACGAACAACTTTTACATTCGATGAACGAAGTTTAAGGCCCACTTCACTTTTTGCTTCTTTTTCAATATAACTGATTTCTTCAACAAATACACGGTGTCCGTCAAGAACCAAGCCTTTACTTATTTTTTCTAAATCCTCAAATTTTAAGTTTTTATCTAAAGAAACCTGATAAATTTTAGACGATTTCTGATTCGGTAAAGTAAACTTACGAATCATATCCGTATCGTTTGTGAACAACAACAAACCAGTTGTGTTTTTATCCATTCTTCCAACTGGACCAATTTTAGAATTTGTAGCGCCGCGAACAAGTTCCAGAACGTTACGATATTCCTGACCTTCGTCCAGGGCAGTTGTAAAGTTTTTAGGTTTGTTCAGTAAAATATATTCCTTTTTTTCAGGAGTTAAAACAACACCGTCAAAATTCACAACATCATTTAATTTTACTAAATATCCCATTTCAGTAACCGGAACGCCGTTTACTTTCACGTTTCCAGACTGAATATATATATCCGCATCACGACGAGAACAAACTCCCGAATTTGAGATATATTTGTTCAGACGAATTTCGTCAGAAGCCTTTTGTCTCTTTGCCGGCTGATTTTGTTTTCTCAATTTCTCAGCTGCTGCTTCCTGCGCTGCCTTAACTTCAGGTTTCACTTTTTTAGGCCCTTGCGCACGCTTAGCCATAGGAGGTTTTGGCTTGCTTGAGTTTGATCTTGAGCTATTTGGTCTCGATCCGCCTCTTTTATTATTGCCTTCCTTATTGTTCATAAATTCTGTAATTTGTGCAAAGATAGTTTTTTCCTGCTAATAAATCTTAAGTTCAATGTTCTTAGATTAATAGCTGTAAATTTTAAGATAGTTTAAAGCACCACAATTGGCATTTTTTTAAACATGGTTTCCCGCTTTCCGTTTCAATCTTTTATTTTTTAAGAAAAAAATAAAAGGATTTCCACTTCAATCGGGGCTAAGTTCAAACATTAGGCTTCTTTTATTTAATTTTTTTGTTTTTTACAGAATAGATTTTAATTCCATTGTCCGTAATTTCTTTTTCGAATTCATCCGTAGTTCTACAAAAAAGATCTGCACCATTGAGTCCAGAAGGTGACATTCTGTTTTCATCAAGCACATAACCATTATCTAAAACAATATATGCTGATTGTGTATCGTCAAAATTCATTGCTTCATCCAGAATATAAAAAATGTCAACAATTTTAGAGTTGTAAATTATTGCTTTCCATTTATCTGATATTGCTTTTGAATTTTTCTCAATACCAGAATTTTCGAAATCTTTATCACCAGAAAATGGAAAGCAAATTATTCCATTTTGTTCTAACCTTATAAATGTTAAGCTGGTGTCTAGCCAATTGTTAATTCCTTCTTGTCCATAAAGTATTTTAACGTCCAGAATTTTATCTCCAAGTAATAAACTAATATCTCTTTTATCTCTAATAGATTGGATATCAGTAAGTATTGATTCAGCGGTTTTTGTAGTTTGGAATAATCTAATTATTCTTTTAATCATAAAACATTAATAATTAGATATCAATTCGCTTCCATGCCACAAAACACTCGGATTAATCAAAACAATGCAGAAAACCCCGGAAACAATAAGAAATTTTAAAACATTATGCAGTAACAAAAATTGCTGTTTAGAATTTGATCTCCACAAATAAAGCAGGAAAAAAAGCAAAACAATAAAACAAACATAAAAGTAAATGTCCATATAACCCACATCGTAAATATTCACTAAAATATAAACCGGAATTATAGTCAAAAATGTCAAAACACTGATAATTTGTTTGGAAACTCTTTCGTTGTAAGTAATTGGAATTGTATGATAATCATTTGCTAAATCGCCTTTTAAATTCTCCAGATCTTTTATCATTTCGCGAATCAAAAGCAATAAAAACAAAAACATGGCATGTGCCAAAATTACGGCAAAATGACTTCTGTGATTCTCAATTTCTTCAAACGAAATCGAATTGTAGAAATACAATAAAATGGCAAAAAACGGGATAACAGCCATGAATGCTGCAGTCAGATTTCCAACAATAGGATATTTTTTTATTTTATGAGAATAAAACCAAATCAGGAAAATATAAGCAGAAAAGAATAAAAAAGCGCGCCACGAAACAATCGAAGCCATTAAAACAGCCAGAAAATTCAAGCTGAAATAAACCGTCAGTTTTGTTTTCTGACTAACCAATCGATCCAGCATTGATTTATTGGGACGATTGATTAAATCTTTCTGACTGTCATAAAAATTATTGATAATATAACCCGAAGCAATTGTAATGGCAGAAGCAAACACGATTAAAAACAAATAAAAATCAAGCAGTATATCCAGCGCCCTTTTTTCTGGAGCAAGAATAAAAATTGCCGATAAATATTGAGCCAAAATAATTATAGGAATGTTGTAACCGCGTACCACAGAAAACAAACTAACAATTTTCATTACTAAAAGTCTGTGCTGTCTGCTTAACATAAAATAGATGTTGTGGTTTAAATTAAAATGAAGTTAAATGATATTTTTGAAATCTGAAATTTAGAGCTTGTTTTTTAACAATTCTTTAGTGCCATACCCTAATTTTCGAATAGAAGCCAGCGCTTGTTTTTGTGTTATATCCACTTCTTTAATATCTTGTTTTTGTACAAAACAAACTGAACCACTCCACGGATTTGGTGCATCAGGAATAAAAACCGTAAAATTGTTTTCGTCAATTTGTTCAATGAGAAAAGCAAACTGCCAGCCGGCATCAGTAGGAACGAGAATGACTTTTAGATCTTCTTTTGATTCAAATCCCATGATACTTTCGTTCATACTTTTCATGAACGAATAACCGGGAATAAAACTTAAAATGCCATTTTCTAATTTTTGAATCAGTTTTTTTGCTTTAGCAGTTCTTGCCAGTAAACCTGCTGTAAAGCAAATCAGGATTATAATTATTATGCCGATAAGTTCCTGGAGTGCGATTCCCAAAACATGTACTCTGGGCATATTCTTTACAAGCGGAAGAGTAACTTTTTGGATTATTACATATCCTTTTTCAAGAACAATCAGCAGTACTGCTAATGGTGCCAGAAATAAAATTCCTCCTAAAAAAGTAGCTTTCATTATTTTTAAAATGCTTTTCATAACTAACTTTTTAGGATGAATACTTATGAAAAATTTACTCCAATAATTTCGGCTTTTAAGAATTTAAAACTGATATACGACTTCTAGCTTATAATCTTTTAATGAAATTTTGGCACGCTCTAAATCTTCGGTAAACCCAAGGATATAGCCGCCGCCGCCTGAACCGCAAAGTTTTAAATAATAATCGTTAGTATCAATTCCGTGCTGCCAGATTCCGTGAAATTGTTCCGGAATCATTGGTTTAAAGTTATTTAAAACAACTTTAGAAAGTTTTTTAGTGTTGCTAAACAAAGATTTCATATCACCATGCAGAAAGTTTTCTACGCAGGCATCAGTATACTTCACAAATTGATTTTTTAGCATCGTACGGAAACCTTTGTCTTTAAGGTTTTCCATAAAAATATTAACCATTGGAGCCGTTTCGCCAACAATTCCGGAGTCTAATAAAAAGACAGCACCTTTCCCGTCAAAACTTTGAGTCGGAATCCCGGTTGCTTCAATATTGTCTTTAGAATTAATTAAAATCGGAATGCTCAAATAACTGTTTAAAGGATCCAGACCAGAACTTTTTCCGTGGAAAAAACTCTCCATTTGAGAAAATATATTTTTTAATTGTAGTAGTTTTTCGCGGGTTAAATTCTCTAAAACCGTGATTTTGTTTGTAGCATATTTATCATAAATAGCGGCTACAAGTGCACCGCTGCTTCCAACACCATATCCTTGCGGAATGCTAGAATCGAAATACATTCCCGTCTCGACATCATTTTTCAAAGTTTCCAAATCGAAAGTAACCAATTCCGGCTGCTGTGTCTGCAATACTTCAAGATAAGAAGCAAAACTTCTTAAACTTTTGTTTGATGAAACAGCTTCTGCAGAAGGTTCTTCGCTTTTTTTCAAAGCACCATTATAAAAATTATAAGGGATAGAAAGTCCTTTAGAGTCGCGGATAATTCCGTATTCTCCAAAGAGTAATATTTTCGAGTAAAATAATGGTCCTTTCATTTTTTATTTTGTGTCTTTTTTTATTTTATTTGGGTCTTGTCTGGTATCAATAATATTGTGAATTCTGATTTCATTTGCGCCAAAACTATACAAGAAACTTGATTGTTTTGTTATAACACATTTTCGATATTTTTTATTTACAGATGATTTGGGAAAAATTTCTGGATTCATAATTATTATTGAAATTGCTTTTTGAAATTTCAATAAGAAAATTTCTTTCGATTTTTTAGACCATCTGGCTTCAATAAATTTTAAAACAGAATCTAAATTCTTTTCAGCTGTTTTTGAAATATTTACTTTAAGATTCACTACTTGTATTTTTTCATCACATCTTCAAAACTTGAAAATTCTCCTCTTTCAAATTCTAATTCACTTTGAGCTATATCTTCTTTTTGTGAATCAGTCAAATCATCCCACCAATCTTTATGCTCTTTTTTGAGAATTTTTCGAATAGATTTTAATATAGCTGGATTTTCTGTTTCAACTAACAGTTTTATTAATTCGAGCTTTTCTAATTGAATGTTCATGATAAAAATTTACCTAAAGATACGCAAAATTACAATGCAATTGCACCGTTTCCAATTTCGTCGCAAATGTACTGACCATTCTGACAAAATACAACTAATTTCTCCTGAATAAATTGTAGTACTTTTTCTTTAACGTTTTCAGGATAAAGCACATGTACATTGGCACCGGCATCAAGTGTAAAACAAACTGGTATCTGCGTTTCTGTTCTAAATTTCCAAATTGCATTAATGATTTGAAGCGTATTTGGTTTCATCAAAATATAATATGGCATTGAAGTCATCATCATAGCATGTAAAGTTAGTGCTTCACTTTCTACAACTTTGATAAATTCTTCAATATTTCCGCTTTCGAAAATTGAAATTAATAAATCCAGATTTTCATGCGCCTGTGCAAAACGTCGTTCCGCATACGGATGGTTGTGCATTAAATCATGCCCTACAGTGCTCGAAACTTGCTTTTCGCCTTTATCAACCAATAAAATAGTGTCCTGATAATTCTTGAAATTTTCGTGAATAATATATGGAAATTCAACTCCAAATAAATCGGTACTTCCTTTAATATTCTTCTGATTTCCCCAAACTACAACATTTCCTTTTACACTGCGGCATGCGCTTCCTGAACCTAAACGGGCCAGAAAAGAGGCTTTTTGATAGAAATATTCGTCAGTCATTTCCGGATTGAGCTGTTTTTCCAAACTCATAAAATTCATTGCCAAAGCTGCCATTCCGGAAGCCGAAGAAGCAATTCCCGAGCTATGCGGAAAAGTATTTTGTGTATCAATCGTAAAATGATAATCTTTTAAAAATGGCAGATAAACTTCAATTCGTTCTAAAAACTTCTGAATTTTTGGTTTAAAATCTTCTTTTGGTTTTCCTTCAAAAAGTAAATCAAAAGAAAATCCATTTGTCACATTGAGCGAAGTCGAAATGTCTTTCTTCGAAAAAGCAACTTTAGTAATTGTTTTACAATTGTTTAGTGTAAAACTTACAGAAGGATTTGCCGGAATCTGGTTGTCTTTTTTCCCCCAGTATTTTACTAATGCAATATTGCTGGGAGCGCTCCATTCAAAATTTCCGTTTTCGATTGTTGAAGTATATTTATTTGGAATAAAATCAGCTGCTGTAAACATGAATTATAAAATTTTGGCAAAGATAGTTTTTTCGCCATATAAGTCATATAAGAAATTATAAGCAGCTTTATTAAATGAACTTACAGGACTTACATGGTTTAAATTTTCTTTTCCTTATTTTTGAATACAAAATTTAAGAAAATGAACAAGATCGTTAAAATCATAATAGCTTTAATTATTTGTTTAGCAGTAGGATATTCTGCCAGTACAGTAACCAGACCAAGTGTAGAATCGTGGTATCCAACAATTGAAAAACCAATTTTTAATCCGCCAAACTGGATTTTTATGCCGGTTTGGACTCTGCTATATATTTTTATGGCAATTGCAGCGGCATTAGTTTGGGATAAAATCAAAGAGCAGACCGAAAAGGTAAAAACAGCACTTCTTTTCTTTTTGATTCAATTAACCCTCAATGCTATTTGGTCTTATTTATTTTTCGGATTAAAAAATCCGCTTTTGGCTTTAATAGAAATAATAATTTTATGGCTGATGATTTACGAAACGTACTTAAAATTCACGAAAATCAATAAAATATCAGGTTACTTATTGGTTCCTTATCTGGCGTGGGTTGCATTTGCAATGGTTTTGAATGCCAGCATTTGGTGGTTGAATAAATAGTTGAATTGTGGAAATTTCCAGAATTATTAAGGGAAAGTAAAAATCAAAAGCGATTAATAAACATTTCCAATTCCCCATTATTAATTAAGACAGGTCCATGTCCAAGACAAAGAATTTTTGGTTTTAAAGAAGCTAGTTTTAAAATTGATTTCCGATTAATTTCCTGATTGGTTGTAAATAAATTTGGTGGTTCATGAAGCCCGACTTTTGCCGTCAATAGATTCATATTGGTCATGATATCTCCAACAATTAAAACGCCGTCTTTTTCTCTAAAAAAAGATAAATGACCTTTTGAATGTCCCGGAGTTTCAATTACCGTAAATCCCCCGATTGTATCATTTTCTTTTAGAGTCTGAGAAACAGGATGCCCTTTTCCGGCCCAGAAATTTTGCTGTAATTTCGAAATAAAATGATTTGGATTGGGATATTCAAACGTAACATTTCCATTTTCAGCAAAAGCTTTTTCAGGTTCACTGCATAAAAGCGGAATTCCTAAACTTTCGCAGATTAATTTGCTGCTTCCCTGATGATCGGCGTGGGCGTGTGTAAGTGCGTGTTTGGTTATGGATTTGTTTTTTAAAGCTTTTAAAATCGTACTTCCGGAACTTCTAATTCCGGAGTCAATCAGAACATCTTCAATTACATAACAATTTATGGCGTTTCTGGGAAATAACGGAATTTGGGAAACGTCCTGCGCAATATTCTTCATCTTTTCAAATTTTATTTTGACAAAGATTTAAATTCCGTTTTTTAATTTACTTGATAAATGTTAAGAAATACTTTGACGAATCCTGCTCAGCGATTCGGGAGTGATTCCCAGAAAAGATGCAATGTAAATTAATGGCGTTCGCTGAATTATTTTGGCTGGAGCCGATGCTAAAAAAGTCTCATATTTCTCCTTTGCAGGAATCATTTGAAGTTTCAAAACCCGATCAGCCATGCAAAGGTAATTTTGTTCGGCTAGAATTCGGCCGACGCGTTCCCAATTCGGAATTTCGGTATATAAATGCTGCATTTTTTCAAAAGTAATCGAAAGAACTTAACAGTCTTCAATGCACTGAATATTTTCAAATGATTTTGCCTGATTTATAAAGCTGGAATAAGAAGCAATAAAACCATCATCGCAGCTTAAATAAGTCGTAATTTCTTTTCCGTCTTTAAAATAATAAACTCTTGCTAAACCATTTAAAATGAAAAAAATCCTATTACTGATTTTCCCTATTTCAGAAAGATATTCCTTAGAATTAAATTTTTCATGTTCAAAGCAAACAGCAATTTTTTCCATTTCATTTTCAGAAAAAGAGGCAATTGCTGCGATTTGTTTTTGTAATGAAGGATGCACTTTTATAAAATTTCAATTAATTCCGAAGCTTTATGAATCACGACTTTTGCACCGTGTTGTTTCAATTCTTCTTCGGTCCGGTAACCCCAGGTAACCCCAACAGGAAACATATTAGCATTGACTGCCGTCTGCATATCAATATCGGAATCGCCTACAAAAAGCACTTCTTCCGGACTTAAATTCCATTTTTTACTAATCGCCAAAGCCTCAAACGGATTTGGTTTTTTCAGTTCTTCCGTGCTTAAACCAACCGCTTCATCAAATTGTTGAGGAAATATTTCTGAAACTATTTTCTTCGTCAATTCATCTGCTTTATTAGAAAAAACAGCCATTTTGATATTTTCCAAAGCCGGATTATTTAGTAGATCTAAAATGCCGTCGTAAGGTTTTGTTTTTAAAGTGCAGATTTTTCGATATTCGTTGATCATACAATCAAAACAAATTTCGATTTGTTCGTCAGAATTATGTGTTTCAGGCAACGCTTTACTGACCAGATTTCGTAAACCGCTTCCGATAAAATATTGATAGGTTTCGTAAGTATGAGTGGGGTGATTTAAACCCGTTAAAACAACATTCATTGCATCTGAAATATCGTGTAATGAATTGACTAATGTTCCGTCTAAATCAAAAATAATTCCTTTAAATTTCATTTTATTCTTAAATATTATTTGCCACAATAAAGCCGCTTGTCCAGGCATTTTGAAAATTAAAACCTCCGGTAATAGCATCAATATTAACAATTTCACCAGCAAAATAAAGGTTAAGGTGAATTTTGCTTTCCATGGTTTTAAAATTGATTTCCTTTAAATCGATTCCGCCCGCGGTTACAAATTCTTCTTTAAAAGTACTTTTTCCGTTTACCTGAAATTTTGCTTTTGTAAGTTGTAAAGCCAGATTTTGCAATTGATTTTTAGATAAATCAGCCCATTTGGTTTCTTCATTAATATCCGAAGCCAAAACCAGACTTTCCCATAAACGATTTGGAAAATCAAAAGGAGATTTTTTAGAGACTGCTTTTTTAGCATGTTCTTGCTTTAAATCTTTGAGGATTTTTTCTGCGTCTTCTGTGTCAACATCATTGAGCCAATTTATAAAAATCGTAAACTGATAATTTTTATCGTGTAAAATCCTCGCGCCCCATGCCGAAAGTTTTAAGATTGCAGGGCCGCTCATTCCCCAATGCGTAATTAACAAAGGTCCTGTCGATTCTAATTTTGTATCTTTTACATTGACTGTAACTTGTGCTGCAACGCCGGGTAATTCTTTAATTCGGGAATCTTTGATGTTGAAAGTAAATAGGGAAGGAACAGGGCTTACAATGGCGTGACCTTGTTCCTGAAGCATTTCCCAAATTTTAGGATTGCTTCCGGTTGCCATTACTAATTTTTCACAAGTGTAATTTTCACTTTGTGTATCAATTTTCCAATGGTTTTCTTTCTTAAAAATGGACTGAACACTTTGCCCAGTCAATACTTTTATACCTAATTTTTCGGTTGCTTTTAAGAAACAATCAATTATGGTTTGTGATGAATTTGAAACGGGAAACATTCTTCCGTCGTCTTCAATTTTAAGTTCAACACCGTGTTTCTCAAACCATTCAATTGTATCGCCGGAACAAAATTGATGAAAAGGCCCGCGGAGTTCTTTTTCGCCTCGAGGATAGAATTTTACTAATTCATTCGGTTCAAAACAGGCGTGCGTAACGTTGCATCGTCCGCCTCCGGAAACACGGACTTTAGAAAGTACTTCTTTTCCTCTTTCTAAAATGGCGATTTTTAGTTTCGGATTTTTTTCAGCAATATTAATCGCCGTAAAAAATCCTGCGGCACCTCCGCCAACGATTATTATGTCGAAATTTTTAATCATAATTATTTTTGGTTGCCACGAATTTCACGAATTGGCACTAATTTTTTTTGCCACAGATTAAAATGATTTACACAGATTTTACAAATTTAAGCATGAATAAATTAATTCGTGGAAATTTGTGTAATTCGTGGCTAAAGAAAAAATCCTTTTAATCTGTGAAATCTGTAGCTGATAAATATTATATTTTATTTGGAAAATCAGTAATGATTCCGTCTACTTTATAACTTTTTATTTTTTGAATGTCTTCTTCAATATTTACCGTCCACGGTAAAACTAGAAATCCTTTTTCCTGAATGGCTTTTGTGTTTTCCTTATTCAATAAATGATAATACGGATGAATGGCTTTTGCTTTTATGGTTTCGGCGAAAGCCACAGCCAAATGCAGATTGGTTTCTGTTAATACGCCAATCGGGATTTTTGAATCTAAATTATGCACTTGCTGTAAAGCATTCCAGTCAAAACTTGAAACAATAAAGTGCTCGTAATTCCATTTTTTATCGGAAATATATTCATGGATTAATGAAACGACTTTGGTTAAAGTATCGGCATTTTTTAATTCAATATTGATAAAACATTTTTTATTGACAAGATCAAAAACTTCTTTTAAAGTTGGAATTTCATATTGATCGGCAATGCGGAAAGACTTTAATTCGGATAAAGAAAATGAATTTACGGCTCCTTTTCCATTGGTCATTTTATCGATAGTTTCATCGTGAATTACAATAACATGTCCGTCAGCACTAAGGTGAACGTCAAGTTCGATTCCGTCAGCATTTAAGTCTAAGGCTTTTTGAAAAGCTTTTAGCGTGTTCTCAGGTTCATATGCTTTTGCGCCTCTGTGTGCTATTTTTAGCATTTTCTAGAAATTATTTAACCGCAAAGGTCGCAAAGTTTTATACAAGGTTTGCAAAGAATTTATTAAAAATATTTTGCCACAGACTAAAGAGATTAACACAGATTTGTTTGCTACGAATTTCATGAATTTCACAAATTTTAATAATAGAATTAATTAGTGAAAATTCATGAAATTAGTGGCTAAAGAAAAATCCTTTTGATCCAAATAATCTGTGGCAAAAAACTTTAAGTTTAAATTTTCTCCAGTAAAACAATTCCGTATTTACTATCTATAATTACTTTTCCATCCATAACTTCAGTTTCCTGATCAGAAAAGCAATCTTTTACTTTCGTTCCGTTTTCGAAAATTGAACTTACCGGAAGTTCTTTTTTTCCTTCCGGTAAATCCAAACCAATTATCACTTTATCTGTAAAGGATTCATGAGAATAAGTTCTTGAAAAGACGTAATGTTCACTTTCAATTTTCGAATGGATTCCGGCACCAACGGCAGGATGGTTTCGTCTAAACTGACCTAATTTCTGCCAGTGCCAAAGCATTCTTTGTGTCTCAGGGTTGTTCTGAATATCGTCCCAATTCATATTCGAACGCAAAGTCGCGTCGCCCTGAGTTCCTTCAATTACCAAAGAACGATTCGATTCGTCTCCATAATAAACCTGAGCCATTCCGGGAGAAAGCAACAATTTCGTTCCGGCTTCGAAACCTTTTACGCGATAGGCATCAAAAGGCTGTCCGTCGTCGTGTGAAGACACATAATTAAGAACAGAATAACCTTTTAATTCATTCTGTAAATGATTCGAATATTTTGAAAATAAAGTTTCATA
This sequence comes from Flavobacterium sp. Root901, assembly GCF_001429765.1. Classification (GTDB taxonomy): domain Bacteria; phylum Bacteroidota; class Bacteroidia; order Flavobacteriales; family Flavobacteriaceae; genus Flavobacterium. Next base: position 312,533 of record NZ_LMJB01000005.1, on the reverse strand, counting down.
ATCGCTTTGTCCGGCATTCCATTTAAACTCAAAATTGATCATGCTGTTGAAGCCATTTTGAAAATAATTGACTTTTCGGTCTCCAAAATCATAATCCTGACCACCGGTGATTCCATAACCGTAAACTTCTGCAATCGTATAAAACGGATTCTGATCTAAAACCTGAAGCGGGTGATGTTGTTTCCAATTCGCGAAAGCGTATTCGCATTCTTTCTTAAAATCGGACCAAACGCCTTCTTCTGTATGTTTTACAGTATCGGCACGGTAACCGTCAATTCCGAATTCGGTAATGTAATCGGTAAGCCATTTTATGATATAATATTTCGGACTTCTCGGATATCCCGTTCTTTTGAAGAATGCATCGAGAGAGGCAATTTCTTTTTCGTAACGGCCTTCTTTTTTCCATTTTTCAATTAAAAAAGGAGGAAGTTCAACGTTTTGCGTACTTTCGGTTTTTACATCCGGAAGATTTTCTACCAAAGTACACATTGTTGTGTTTTCGAAAGATTTATAATCGCAGACAATTCCGGTACGAACCCAGTCAGAGGGCCAAACGGGATCTTCTGGAGTTACTGGTCCCGTATGATTGATTACGCCATCTAAAACAATTCTGATGCCGTGTTCGTGTGCTTTTTTTACCAGATTGGCAAGATCTTCTTTTGTCCCGAAGTTTGGATCTAAAGCCGTCCAGTCTCTTGCCCAATAACCGTGAAATCCATAACTCAACCCAGTTCCTTCGTCAACACCATCGTGAATCTGTTCTACAATCGGCGTAAGCCAAATTGCATTAATCCCGAGTTTATCAAAATAACCTTCGTCGATTTTTTTGGTAATTCCGATAATGTCACCACCTTCAAATCCGCGGAGTTTGCCGGGAGTTTTAGTTCGGTTAAAGTTGATGTCGTTGGATTTATCTCCGTTGTAAAAACGGTCTGTAAGTAAAAAATAAACATTTGCGCCTTCCCAAACGAAAGGTGTTTTCGAAGTATTGTCTTTATTCATTGAAACTGATTTTGAGCCAGAACAACCCATAATTATGAATACTAAAGATAAAGAAAGGATAGCGTATTTTTTCATTTATTTTGGATTTAACAAAGTATTATTAAAATCTATTCTCAAAAATGAAAGCCACAGATTAAAGGATTAAAATGATTTTTAAATCTGTGATAATCCTTTAATCTGTGGCTAAAAATATTAATTAGTACAAATTGTAGAGGCGCACCGCAGTACGTCTCACGTCCAATTGTCTATGTGTTTGAATATTCGTTACGGATACACGTTGTGTTAGACGCACTGCTGTGCGTCTCTACGGAATATCTTTGTGTTTATTCTAACTCTAAAACAACTGCCGATTTTGGTTCCAAAGTAATTTCAGAACTTAAATCAAATGTTTTTCCGGTGATAACATCTTTTCCTGATTTAAAGTTTTTGATATTTTCTTTAAAACGGTTTGTTTTTACAACTTGCTCTTTTGCATTGTTATTGAAAACCACCATTACGGTTTTTGCATCTGTATATCTGAAATACACATAAGTATTGTTTTCCGGAATGTAATGTGTCATTTTTCCGAAGTGAACGGCTTCGTTTGTTTTTCTCCAATTGAATAATTTTGAAGTGAAATCAAAATAAGCGGCTTGTTGTGCTGTTCTTCCTTCTTTTGTGAAAGCATTGTTTTTATCTCCAGCCCATCCGCCTGGGAAATCCTGACGAATATCAGCATCACCTTTGCTCTTATCTCCGCCCATTCCAATTTCTGAACCGTAATAAACTTGTGGAATTCCGCGAACGGTAGCCAATAAAGTCATCGCCAATTTGTATTTCGGAAGATCATATTTAAATTTATCATTCATACGATCGGTATCATGATTTTCTGCAAAAACCAAAATGTTATTGGTGTTTGGATATAAATAATCCATAGCAAAATTGTTGTAGAATTTAATCAATCCGCTGTCCCAGTTTGGTTCGTCTTCGTTGAATGCCGAAGTCACCTGACTTTGAAGCGTAAAATCCATAACACTAGGAAGGTTTGAATTGTAGTTTTCAATCGCTCCAATTTTACTGTCTTTCTGCCAAAACGATAAATTCGCCTGATTGTGCATCCAGATTTCTCCAACAATATTAAAATTCGGATATTCATCTGTAATCGCTTTTGCCCAATTTGCCATTGCAGTTTTATCCGAATAATTATAAGTGTCTACACGAAAACCATCAAGATTAGCAAATTCAATCCACCAAATGGCATTTTGCGTTAAGTATTTCGCAACAAGCGGATTTCTTAAGTTCAAATCAGGCATAGAAGGCACAAACCAACCATCAACACAAACTTCCTGATCTGTTTTTGAAGCATGAATATCTGTAATAACCTCACGTCTGTGGTGCGTTTGAGTATAGTTTTCAAATTGATTAATCCATGATTTTGTTGGCAGGTCTTTAATCATCCAATGTGTAATTCCCCAGTGATTGGTTACATAATCCATAACCAGTTTTAGGTTCTTTTTGTGCATTTCTGCAGATAAGCGTGCGTAATCGTCATTGGTTCCGTAACGCGGATCAATTTTATAAACGTCCGATTGTCCGTACGTATGGTACGAATGCTGTTTGTCGTTGTCTTCGCATAAAGGCGTGCTCCAGATTGTCGTTGCACCAAGAGACGAAATATAATCTAAGTTTTTGATAATTCCTTCGATATCTCCGCCGTGACGTCCACCTGGTTCTGCGCGGTTTCCTTTTTCAGTTAAAATAGGATCGCTGTCGTTTTTCGGATTTCCGTTAGCAAAACGATCCGGCATAATTAAATACATCATGTCTGATGCGTCATAACTTTTTCTGTCGGCAGAATTGGCTCTTCTTTCTTTAAGAGAATATTTTTGAGTGAAAGCAACTTTGTTTTTCAATTTAAAGGAAAAAACAAGTTCTGATGCTTTAAGATTTTGTGTGTCGATGGTAATGAAAACGTAATTCGGATTTTCAGTTTTTTCTATATTTTTAATTGAAACATTATTAGAAACCGAAGCCTCGTATTGTGCAATGTTTTTTCCGTAAAACATAATCTGCAGTTCCGGATTTTTCATTCCGGCGTACCAGAAAGGTGGTTCTACTTTTTGGATTTGCGCTTTTGCGGAAGCGGAAAACAGGAGAACTAAAAGAATTAGTTTATAGAAAATGTGGTTTGTAGTAAAGTATGTTTTTTGGATATTCATAATTCGTATTTTAATTAATGAAGATTTAATTGTTGATGTTTTTTATCGGAGGAGGCGGTGGTGGTGGAAAAACGGAATCTGAAGTTTTATAAATAAGATGTTTTTTAGTCTTCTTTAAATGAAGGTTTTTCTTGACTTTATTTATCCATCCTGCAATTGAATCAATCTCTTTCGGAGTTTCATGGCTATGAGCAAATATTGTTTTGCTTTTATTGTCTTTTTTTACAGAAATTGCATAACAACTTCCATCAGTATAATTTTTGTAGTATTCTGATTTATATTTAAAGAGATTGACTTTTTCTATATAATTATATAGTTTTAGTTTTTCTTCAGAATTCATAATTCCATAATATTGTGTTTTGCTTTTTGGATCAGAAATACTGTCGTCAAAATCTTTCGCAATCCATTCTTGATATACATAAACAGTATCATTGTCGGTAAATTTAAGAGAATAAACTTCACTAAATGTTCCTCCAAAAGAATATTCTAGCGAATCAAAAGTTTTCTCTTTTTTATCACAACTTAAAAGAAATAAACTTGAAATGATTATTGTAAATGATTTTTTCATAATCTGAATTACTGAAAAATTATTCTTCCGCAAGGTTTTCAAAACCTTGTAGGTATAGCTTGAAGTAATTTATAGATAAACTTCAAGTGTATTTAAACCTACAAGGTTTTAAAAACCTTGCAGGTTGTGTAGACTTTAGAAAAAAAGACAAGCAATCTTGGGGAGGATTACTTGCCTTTTAGGGTGTTATTTGGTTTCAATAATACTTATTGCATATCCTCCTCCGGGAGCAGATAATTGCGATAATTTTGATTTGTTTGTCACAGCAATTTTCTTGATTGTATAAGCCTGCGGATTTGTTTTGTAGTGCGCATCTTTTGCATCAGCATAAATTGTTGCAGTATATTTTTTGCCTTTTTCAAGGAAACTGAAATCGATGTTTGACGTACGAGAAGTTTCTCCGTTTACGTTTCCAACGAACCAGTTGTTTGTTCCTTTTGCTTTACGGGCAACGGTGATAAAATCTCCAGGTTCAGCCTCGATATATTTACTTTCTGACCAGTCAACCGCTACATCTTTAATGAATTGGAAAGCATCTGGAAAACGGTTGTAGTTTTCCGGAGTATCAGCCGCCATTTGTAACGGACTGTACATCGTAACATACAATGCCAATTGGTTGCAAATTGTACTGTTTACATGCGATTTGTTATCCGGATTCATTTTGCTGATATCCATTTCGAAGATTCCAGGTGTATAATCCATTGGACCACCGATTAATCTTGTAAATGGCAATACTGTAACGTGATTTGGTTTTGAACCTCCAAAAGCCTGATATTCTGTTCCTCTTGCTGCTTCGTTTCCAATTAAATTAGGATAAGTCCTGCAGATTCCTGTTGGGCGTACTGCTTCATGAGCATTCACCATAATTTTATAATCAGCTGCTTTTTCGATTGCGTATTGATAGTGGTTTACAATCCATTGATCGTAATGATTTTCACCGCGAGGCAAAATATCTCCAACGTAACCGCTTTTTACAGCATCATATCCATTGTCTTTCATGAATTGATATGCTTTGTCCATGTGGCGCTCATAGTTACGAACAGAACCAGAAGTTTCATGGTGCATAATGATTTTTACCCCTTTAGATTTTGCGTATTCGTGTAAACCTTTTACATCAAAATCAGGGTAAGGTGTTAGGAAATCAAAAACATAATCTTTAGAATGTCCAAACCAGTCTTCCCAGCCTTCATTCCAGCCTTCAACCAAAACAGCATCGAAACCATTTGCAGCAGCAAAATCAATGTATTTTTTTACGTTAGCATTGTTTGCTCCGTGTGTTCCGCTTGGTTTTGCTTTTGAGAAATCAGAAACTCCCAATTGTACCGTTGGGAAATCGTTTGTATAGGACCAAGAGCTTTTTCCTGTAATCATTTCCCACCAAACACCAACATATTTTACAGGTTTAATCCACGAAGTATCATCAATTTTTGAAGGATCGTTTAAGTTTAAAGTCATTTTTGAAGCTAAGATTTCTCTCGCGTCATCACTTACCATAATCGTTCTCCATGGCGAGTGACTAGGTGCCTGCATATAACCTTTGTCACCTTTTGCATCCGGCGTTAGCCAAGATTCGAAAACCATGTTTTTATCGTCCAGATTTAAGTGCATGCAAGAATAATTGATCAAGGCCGCTTCGTGGAGATTGATGTAGATTCCTTCATTTGTTTTCAACATTAAAGAAGTCTGAACTCCTGTTGGCGAAAAAGACTTTTGAGAAACGTTTGCCGTATATGCTTTTTGAGATAAACCTCTAATTTCAGATAGTTTAGATTTTGTGTAATCGTATTCCTGAGTATCATAATCTCCCGGAATCCAAAAGGCAGTATGATCTCCAGTCATGGCAAATTGAGATCTTTCTTCTTTGATTACAAAGTAAGTAAGATTCTTTTGAGCCGGGAATTCATATCTAAATCCTAAGCCGTCATCAAACAAACGAAAACGAATTATAATTTGTCTGTCAGTACTTTTTTGGTTTAAAGTAACAGCCAGTTCGTTGTAGTGATTTCTGATGTTATCAACTTCTCCCCAAACTGGTTTCCAGGTTTCGTCAAAAGTTGAAGTTTTAGTATCAGCAATTGTAAAATCGTTTAGTAAAGATTTTTTGTCGTCTTTTAACTCAAGACCTAATTTACTGGTTTTTACAACCTCTTTATTTTTGTATTTTAAATTGTAAGTTGGAGTTCCATCGCTTTGAAGCGAAAATTCCATTACGAACTTGCCTTCGGGAGATTTTAATTGCTGCGCTTTAGCAATCGTGCTAACCGCAAACAGAACTAAACTTGCGAAAAATAAGTTTTTCATGTTTTTAAGTTTTAAGTGTATTGTAATTTAGTTTATTTGTACAAATTTACTTGCAATTACAGGATTTCCGTTAACTACAATTGTTAAATCTTGATCGCCGTCTACTGTAAAAGTCGTTTCGTCATGATTTACAGCTACTTTCAAAATCTGATTTCTGAAATTGATTTTAAAAGAATAGCCTTTCCATTCTTTTGGGATTTTCGGTGAGAAATGAAGCTGATCGTTTTTAACACGCATTCCGCCAAAACCTTCTACGATACTCATCCAGGTTCCGGCCATTGATGTGATATGACAGCCTTCTTCTACTTCTTTGTTATAATCGTCCAAATCCAGACGAGACGTTCTTAAATAGAAAGTATAAGCCATATCCATTTTGTCCAAAAGCGCAGCCTGAATGGAGTGCACGCAAGGTGAAAGTGAACTTTCATGAACCGTAAATGACTCATAAAAGTCAAAATTACGCTCTAATTCTTCTCTTGAAAAATGATCTTCGAAGAAATAGAAACCTTGTAAAACATCGGCTTGTTTGATGTATGGCGAACGTAAAACACGATCCCATGACCATTTTTGATTAATTGGTCTTTGCGAACGGTCCAAATCTTTTACCGGAACCAAATCTTTGTCTAAGAAGCCGTCTTGCTGTAAATAAATTCCAAGTTCTTTTGAAACCGGGAAATACATATTATCGGCAACTTTTTTCCATTCTTTAACTTCTTCAGAAGAAAGATTTACTTTTTCAAAAATACGTTTGTGGTCAGCCGGGTATTCCAGTGCCACTTTATTGATTTGATCTGCAGCAAAATCAATACACCATTTTGCAATATAATTGGTGTAGAAATTATTGTTGATGTTATTTTCGTATTCGTTTGGACCAGTTACGCCAAGAATTACATACTGATTTTTGTCTTTAGAAAAAGAAGCTCTCTGATGCCAGAAACGCGCAATTCCGATTAAAACTTCTAATCCTTTTTCCGGGATATAAGAGTAATCTCCCGTATAACGGTAATAGTTGTAAATCGCAAAAGCAATCGCTCCATTCCTGTGGATTTCTTCGTGTGTGATTTCCCATTCGTTGTGACATTCTTCACCATTCATGGTTACCATTGGATACAATGCAGCGCCATTTTTGAAACCTAAATTGTCTTTCGCATTTTCAATCGCTTTATCCAGTTGATTGTAACGGTATGTCAATAAGTTTCTGGCAACCTGCTGATCTTTAGTAGCCATATAAAATGGAATACAATATGCTTCCGTGTCCCAATATGTTGATCCGCCGTATTTTTCTCCGGTAAATCCTTTTGGTCCAATGTTTAAACGGCTGTCTTTTCCGGAATACGTTTGGTTCAATTGGAAAATGTTGAAACGGATTCCCTGCTGTGCTTTTACATCGCCTTCAATAGTAATATCCGACATTTCCCAGATTTTTGCCCAGGCGTCGATTTGCTTATCCAATAAAGTTTCGTATCCTGAATTAACGGCAGCCTTAATTACTTTTTCTGCTGCTGCTAAAGTGTTTTCGTGGTTTAAAGAAACGGTATAACCACCAATTTTCTGGATCGTTGAGGTTTGTCCTTTTGCAATAATAGTTCCGTACGTATATTGAACTTTTTCTGAATTTGAATCGATTGTTGAAGGAGAAACGTGAATATTTTCACCATTTGCAAAAATCGTATTGTGCATGAAAGTCGTAACTTTAAAATGCGTTTTAAAAGTCTGCGCTGTTACAAAAGCTTCATTTGTACCTTTTTTTACTTCGAGCGGTTCCCAGAATTTTTCTTCCCAGTTTGCATCTTCATTGGTCACACCGGCATCGATATAAGGCTTGTATACAATTTTTGCATCTTTGTTTAAAGGCGTAATATCAAATTTAATTACTCCCGCTTCATCCAAATCCAAAGAAAGAAAACGACGGACATTTACAGCAATTTCAGTTCCGTTTTTAAGAACGGCTTCAAAAGAACGGTTGTACCATCCTTCTTTCATATTCAATTCTCTGCGGAAATTTCTGACTTCGGTACAAGTATTCAGATCCAGATTTTCTTCGTTGATTATAACGTCAATTCCAATCCAGTTTGGAGCATTTAATACTTTGGCAAAATATTTCGGATAACCGTTTTTCCACCAGCCCACTTTTGTTTTGTCCGGATAATAAATTCCGGCAATATAACTTCCCTGAAAAGTTTCACCGGAATATGTTTCTTCAAAATTCGCACGCTGTCCCATAGCACCGTTTCCAATACTGAACAGACTTTCCGATGATTTTACTCTTTCGGCATCAAATCCCTCTTCTATAACCGACCAATTGTCTGGTTTTATATAATCTTGATTCATTTGTTTAATGAGATAATTTGGCAATTAGATAATTAGATAATTTGTCAATGGGTGATTTGATAATTATGGTTTGACTTTTTAGTTCTAATTATATAATTGTGATTGTTTTACGATTTTACTTTTTGATTGATTATTTATTAATAATTAGAAAAAGTATCTATTGATTCATTTTCTAATTATCACATTTTCTTATTGACTTATTAATCCGTTAATAAAGTTTTCATCTATTTCAGTGAAATCTTTAAAAATGAAATCAGCCTCATGTAAAATTGTTTCCTCACCAATTCCAACACTTACCATTTCTGCGATATTTGCTGCCTGAATTCCGGCAACAGAATCTTCAAATACAATTGAATTTTTTGGATCAATATTTAATAATTGAGCCGCTTTTAAGAAAACTTCAGGATCTGGTTTTGCGTTTGTAACGTCATTTCCGTCAACAATTACATCGAAATACGAAATGATGCCTGTTTTTTCTAAAATTGGTCTTGCATTTTTGCTGGCAGAACCCAATGCAATTCCCTGGTTTTTATCTTTTAATAGCTTTAGAATTTTTAAAACTCCAGGAAGAATCTCGCTTTCGTCCATGTCAACTAAATAAGATAAGTAATCTTCGTTTTTTTGAATTAACCATTTGTCCTTGTTTTCCTGCGAAGCCTGAACATTTCCTAATCCAAGTATAATATCCAACGACCGAATACGGCTTACGCCTTTTAATAGTTCGTTGTCCTCATGCGTAAAATTTATATTTAGAGATTGTGCAATTTTCTGCCACGCTAAAAAGTGATATTTAGCGGTATCTACGATCACTCCGTCAAGATCGAAGATGAATGCTTTTTTATTATTCATGAATTTCAATTTTAGTTCTGCTATTTACTCTAAGCGTAAGTAATCCTGCAAATATCATCGATACACCTCCAATTATTAAGGCGTAAATAGGTTCATTGTTAAAAAATTGTTTTACAACAAACCCTAATATTGTTGCGGCCACAATTTGAGGGATTACTACAAAAAAGTTGAAAACACCCATATAATAACCCATTTTTGCAGCTGGTAAAGCACCAGAAAGCATTGCGTAAGGCATAGATAAAATACTGGCCCACGCAATTCCGACACCAACCATAGGAAGGAGAAGCATTTGCTTATCGCTTATGAAATAAATTGAAATTAAACCAACACCTCCGGCACAAAGTGCTAATAAATGTGTTGCTCTAACGCCTACTTTTTTCGCAACGATTGGCAGTAAGAAAGCTACAGCGGCAGCGATTCCGTTATAAACAGTAAATAAAACAGAAACCCAGTCAGCAGCATCATTGTATACTTTTGAAGTTGTATCTGTTGTGCCAAAAATATGTTGTGTAACAGCTTGTGTAGTATAAATCCACATAGAGAAAAGCGCAAACCAGGAAAAAAACTGTACCCAGGCCAGTTTTTGCATTGTTCTTGGCATGTTCAATAAATCGGTCATGATTATGGTAAAACCATTTTGAACATTTTTAGTTCGTAATTGTGATGTAATGATGAACAATACGCCCATGAAAATCAATCCGATAAATAAAATATAGAGTTCTTTTGCCAGGTTGTTCTCAAAAATTAAAAATGAAACAAGTCCGCCAATAAATGCAAATACTAATCCTAAAAATAATTGCTTTTTGATCGTAACACCTGATCCTGAATTTACAGAAACATTTTCAGAATCTTTTTTGCTGTTAGCTTCAAATGCATGAAGTTCTTCGGGAGTATATTCAGTTGTTTTAAAAACAGTCCATAAAACGGAAAGTAGAAAAACAATCCCGCCAATATAAAAAGACCATTTTACGGCATCCGGAATAATTCCTTTTGGTGCAACGTTGCTGACATCAAAAACATTTGTGAAAAGATAAGGTAAAACAGAACCTACAACAGCTCCGGTACCAATGAAAAAACTCTGCATTACAAAACCTAATGCACGCTGGTGGTCTGGTAAATTATCGCCAACAAAAGCTCGAAAAGGTTCCATCGAAACATTTATCGATGCATCCATTATCCATAAAGTTCCTGCCGCAATCCATAAAGTAGGAGAGTTTGGCATAATGAATAATGCAATAGAAGATAAAATAGCGCCAACTAAAAAATAAGGGCGGCGTCTTCCTAAACGTGTCCATGTTCTGTCACTGAAATAACCAATAACGGGCTGAATAATTAAACCTGAAACCGGCGCAGCAATCCATAAAATTGGAATTTCATCTATTTGGGCACCAAGGGTTTCAAAAATTCTTGAAGTGTTTGCATTTTGCAATGCAAAACCAAACTGTATTCCCAAGAAACCGAAACTCATGTTCCAAATTTCCCAGAAACTTAATTTACGCTTTTCCATTATCGTAATTTATGAAAAATTATACGATAAGCGCTTTGCTTATCAAAACTTACTGTTTTTTCGAAGTAAAAGTAAAAGCCTTGACGGGCGTAAAAGTAGTATTTATTTTTTTATTTATGCTAATAAAAAAGCCATAAATATTTTTTATGGCTTTAGAAAGTGTTGATTTTAAGAAAATTAATCAGTAGATTCTCTTTTTATCAAATGTGTTTCAATAACTTCTGTAGTATAGTTTTCGTTTTCTTCTTCGTCATCGTCATGTTCTGCTTCCAGCCTTTCTATAAGCATTTTGGCAGCTTTATTTCCCATTTTTTCTCCACTCTGACTTACTGTTGTAATACTTGGAGTTGAATATTTTGAAATGATTCCATCAGTAAAAGCAATTACAGCCAAATCTTCCGGAACTTTAAGTCCCATTTTATTTGCAGTTTTGATAATTGTCACCGCAAAAAGCTCATTTACTGCAAAAACAGCATCAAAAGCACGATCATGCAGAAGTTGACTAATTGTGATTTCGCAGGTATCAACATCTTCAATTTTAATAATTAAATCTTCGTTGAAAGGTAATCCGTTGTCTAATAATGCTTTTTCGTAACCATCGGTTCTCAGTTTTCCAACACTAACATAATCGACAGTAGTAACTAAGGCAATCTTTTTTCTACCGTTATCAATCAGGCTTTGAACAGCTTCGTATGCCGCTGCTTTATCATCAATAATAACTTTATCGCATAGAATGTCGTTGGTAACGCGATCGAACATAACAACAGGCATTCCCTGATTTATGACCTCAGTAATGTGGTGAAAATCGCCTTTAAACTGCGTTTCTTTGGAAAGAGACATGATAAAACCATCAATACTTCCGTTGGCCAGCATTTCCATATTTAAGACTTCTTTATCAAACGAATCATCAGATAAACATATCACAACACTGTAGCCATGTTCATTTGCAACCTGCTCAATTCCATTGATTACGGTAGAGAAAAAATAATGTACAATTTCCGGAATGATAATACCAATACTTTTGGTTTTTCGGTTTTTTAAACTAAGGGCAATATTGTTGGGTTTATAGTTATAAAACTTTGCAAAAGCCTGCACTTTCAGACGTGTTTCTTCTCCAATTTCAAGGCTGTTTCTAAGTGATTTTGAGACAGTTGAAATAGAGACATCAAGTTCCTTTGCAATCTGTTTTAAGGTTATTTTACGTTTCATAGCGGTTTTTAGAAAAAATCTAATTGATAATAAAGGTGTATAATATTTTTGGTATTGACAATTTTTGACTTAAAAGATTACAAAAAATAGAAAGTTTTCAACACTACCACGTTTTCGTAAACCAATAAAAATTGCCTCCTGTCGATCGTGTTAATAAATTCCTAATTTTGAAATTCGAAGTAAAATTAAAAACTTAACTAACAATCACAAACTCAAACTAATTTAAACAAAAAGTATGAAAACAATTTACAAAAAGTTGTTATTTTTATTCCTATTGTTGCCGTTTACTGTGTTAGCTCAAAACACTCTAAGCGGGACTGTTGTAGATAAAGCAACAGGTCAGCCAATACCAGGGGTAAATGTAAATGTTCAGGGTGCTCCAAGCGGCGCATCTACCGGATTTGATGGTAATTACCAGCTGTCAAATGTTAAAAGCGGAAGTAAAATCGTTGTTTCTTTTATTGGATACAAAACGCAAACGATTGATTACGCCGGACAAAAAACTTTAAATGTTTCTTTAGAAGAAGATACAAACCAGCTTCAAGAAGTTGTAGTACAAGTTGGTTACGGAACTGTTAAGAAAAAAGACGCAACAGGATCTGTTTCTCAAATTTCATCTAAAGAATTTAATAAAGGTATCAATGTAACTCCAGAGAGTTTAATTGGAGGGCGAATTGCTGGTGTAAATGTTGTTGGAGGAGGAGCTCCAGGAGCAAAAGCAGATATCAGAATTCGTGGGGGATCTTCTTTAAGTGCTTCAAACGATCCATTAATTATTTTAGACGGGCTTCCGTTAAGTAATGCTGTTCCAAGTGGTGCTACAAGTATTTTGTCTACTATTGATCCTAATGATATTGAATCATTTACGGTTCTTAAAGATGCTTCTGCAGCGGCGATCTACGGTTCTCGTGCAGCAAATGGTGTAATCGTAATTACTACTAAAAAAGGAACAAAAGGTGGCGTAAAAGTTAATTTCAGTTCTCAGGTTGGTGTAAATACAGTTGCTAATACAGTAGATGTTTTAAATGCAGATCAGTTCCGTGCTTTTGTAAATGAAAAGGGATCTGATGCTCAAAAAGCATTAATGGGAACTGCAAGTACAAACTGGCAGAAAGAAATCTTCCATACAGCGCTTACAACAAATAATAATATTTCTGTGAGCGGTGCTTTATTCAATAAATTGCCAGTACGTTTATCTGTTGGAAATGTTGATAATCCTGGAATTTTAAGAAACACTTCTTTTGAAAGAACTACGACATCGATATCGTTAAATCCGGTTTTATTTGATAATCACTTAAAAATTGATATTAGCGGAAATTTATCTTTCAGCAAAAATCAATTCCAGGATGAAGATGCAGTAATTGGTTCTGCAATCAGTTTTGATCCTACACAATCTCCTTATCAGGCAGGTTCTCGTTACGGAGGATATTTTGAATGGTTAGAAGCAAACGGAAACGTAGCATTATTACCTGCTAAAAACCCGCTTGCGAGAATAAATCAGGAAGATAAAAGATCTAAATCTACTAGAAAATGGGGTAATATTAGTGTTGACTATAAATTTCACTTCTTTGAAGATTTAAGAGTTGTGGCAGAAGCTGGTATTGATAGATTTGACAGCAGCGGATACAATAGACAAAGTACAGAAAGTGTTTTAGGATATCAGCCAAACCCATTCAGTAATGGAAACTGGGTAAATTTAGGAAACTATGATACTTATACTGATGATCTTCAAAACAAAAATTTAAATACATATTTTGTTTACAGCAAAAATTTAGGAAAACTTAAATTGGATGCTACAGCTGGTTACAACTATCAGTTGTTTCAAAAAGAAAAATACCAGTCGGGAGCGCTTACACAACCTGCTGCTACAAGAAATGAAGATGTTATCACCGATCCGGATATTAATTTACAATCATTTTTTGGTCGTTTGAATTTAGGTTGGGACAGTAAATATTTATTGACTTTAAACTACAGAAGAGACGGAACTTCACGTTTTTCTGAAGAAAACAGATGGGGTAACTTTATGGGAGGTGCTTTTGCTTGGAATGTTGCAGAAGAGTCTTTCTTAAAAGATAACGAAACACTTTCAAGTTTAAAATTAAGAGTAGGTTACGGTACTACAGGTCAGCAGGATATTTCTGCTCAGTATGATTATTTACGAAGAGTAACCCTTGGTACAGTTAATACTCAATATGTATTCAATGGTGTCGTTTACAGAACAGCTAGACCAGAAGGATATAACCAAAATATTAAATGGGAAGAGTTAGCAGAGATGAATATCGGTGTGGATTTTGGATTCTTAAATGATAGAATTACTGGTTCTGTTAACTATTTCGATAAAAAATCAACTGATTTATTAGCTGATGTATTGGTTCCAGATGGAGCTAACTTAAGAAATCAAGGATTTAATAATATTGGTGATTTAAGAACTAAAGGTCTTGAGTTCAGTCTTCAGTCTGATATCATCAAAAAAGATAATTTAACCTGGAATGTTGCAGTTAATGCTACTTATTTAGATCAAAAAATTGAAAGTTTAGGTCAAACAGTTGAAGGTTTCCAGGGTTATGAAGTAGGAGATAACATTAAAGGTGGAAATGGAAATAAAGTATTAATCAATACTGTTGGTTATGCTCCGAATTCATTCTTTGTTTATGAACAATTATACGATGCGAACAAAAGACCAATTGCTGGTGCGTATGTAGACAGAAACGGAGATGGTAAAATTGATGCCTCAGATCGTTACAGATACAAAAAACCAACAGCAGATTACACATTTGGTTTATTCTCTACATTAAACTACAAAAAGTTTGATTTTACAATGAACTGGAGAGCAAGTTTAGGAAATTACATTTTTGATAACGTAAATTCTAACATGGGGTATTCTGATGCTGCTTTAAGAAGACAGACAGATTTGTCAAATGTAAGTTCAGATTACTTAAACACAGGATTTAGATATGAAGATAACGGAACACAGCGTTACTTATCTAACTATTATGTAAAAGATGCTTCTTTTATAAAATTAGACAACGTGACTGTAGGCTATACTTTAGATAAAGCTTTATTAAAAGCGGCATCTTTAAGATTCTCAGCAGGTGTTCAAAACGTTTTTGTACTTACAAAATATGATGGTTTGGATCCGGAGAAATTCAACGGAATTGATGGTAACGTTTACCCAAGAGCTAGAACTTTCTTGTTTGGAGTAAATGCAAGTTTCTAATCGTACATTGAAAAACAAAATTTAAAACATACAAAATGAAAATATCATTTAAATATATATCTTATTTCTTCCTATTCATTCTGGGAATAAGTATGACGCTTACTTCGTGTACTGACGATTTAAACGTTACGCCAAAGGATGATGATGAATTTTTATCTGAAACCTTTTTTCAGGATCCGGCATCTTATAAACAAGTATTAGCAAAGCTATATGCTGGTTTGTATGTAGGAGGGAATGACGGTGACGGACAGGCTGACATTGCAGGTCTTAGCGGGGATTTTAGCAGTTACTTACGCCTTCTTTTTGTAACTCAGGAATTTACAACAGACGAAGCGATTATTGCTTGGGCCGATGGTACTTTACCAACGTTAAATACACAAACATGGTCTCCTCAAAATGAGTTTTTATATGGAACTTATTCTAGAGCATCTTATCATATTAGTTTAGCAAATGAATTTTTGAGACAAACTACAGATGAGAAATTAACAGCAAGAGGTGTTGATGCTAATTTGAAAACTGAAATTGCCACTTTTAGAGCTGAGGCACGTTTTTTAAGAGCTTTTTCTTATGTTAATTTAATGGATTTATTTGGTAATGTGCCAATTACTACAGAAGCTGATCCAGTTGGATTCTTTTATCCGGTACAAAAATCAAGAGCGGAAGTTTTTGCTTTTGTAGAGTCTGAATTAAAAGATTTAGACAGCAGTCTTCCAAATGCAAGAAGTAATGAATATGGAAGAATAGACAAAGTTGCAGCTAAATTTCTATTAGCTCAGATTTATCTAAACTCTAAAGTATATACTGGAACAGAAAGAAATAATGAAGTAGGTACTTTATGTACTGAAATTATTAATTCAGGTTACACATTTGCAAATGTTCCTTATGCTTATTTATTTTCAGCAGATAATGATAAAAATGGTGCTCAAAACGAAGTTATTTTCCCAATCGTTAGTGATGGAAATGCTATTAGAGCAACTGGTGGAGGAATGAGTTTTATTCTTCATGCCTCTATTGGAGGAAGCATGGATGCTGCTTCAAGAGGTATGGACGGAGGATGGCAGGGAATCAGAACTCGTAAAGAGTTTGTAGCCCTTTTCCCTGATGTAACGGCAACTGCAGATAAAAGAGGAACTTTCTACACAGATGGTCAGTCTTTAGATATTAACAACGTTGGAACTTTTACAGATGGTTACGCCGTAACAAAGTATATCAACAAAAAATCTGATGGTTCGCCAGCTCAAAGAACTGACATTCCAGATACTGATTTCCCTGTTTTCAGAATTTCTGATGCTTATTTAATGTATGCTGAAGCGGCAGTTAGAGGAGCCAGCACCGCCAATATCGGAACTGCGGTAGGTTATATTAACCAAATTAGAACAAGAGCGCAAGCCTCTACAATATCTGCAGCAAATTTAAATCTTGATTTTATCCTGGCAGAAAGAGGAAGAGAATTGTTTTGGGAATGTCATAGAAGAACAGATTTAATTCGTTTTGGTAAATTCACAGGAGGATCTAAAATCTGGCAGTGGAAAGGTGGTACTATGAGTGGTACTGCTACAGAATCATACAGAGATTTAATGCCTATTCCGGCAAAAACAATTCAGGCAAATCCAACTTTGAAACAAAATCCTGGTTACTAATATCTATATAAGACAGTAATATGAAAAATATTTATAAAATTTTAATCGCGTTTATTGGTGTATTAGCGGTTTCATGTAACGCTGATGCTGTAGACGAAAGACCAGTTCTGGATTCTGTTAAAGTACCAGAAATTACTGCACCTGCAACAGGACAGACTTATGTTTTGGATGTTGAAAAAGCACAAGAAGAAGTGGCTAAATTTACTTGGTCAGCAGCAGAATATTCAACAAATGTAGTAATAAAATATACCCTATTGATTGATAAAAAAGGAGGAGACTTTACTACGGCAAAAACGCTTGCATCTACAACGAATGTTACAGAAGCTTCAATTTTAGCCAAAGATTTAAATCAGGCTGCAATTGATCTTGGAGGTAAACCAGAAATAGCAGCAATGTATGATGTAAAAATTGCTTCAAATGTATCTGGAGGATTTGTACAAACAGGAAAAAATGTAATCTCAATTACTGTAACTCCTTATGTTGGAAAAGTAGATTATGACTTTAATGACTGGTATTTAGTTGGAGACGCAACTGTTTCTGGCTGGGATAACAATAAAGGAAACCAAATCTTATTCAGAAGCGGAACAAATGCTAACGAATATAAATTTACAGGATACTTTAAAGCAGGTGCTTTTAAAGCTATCAAAAATTTAGGGAATTGGGCTCCAATGTACGGAGGTGCGAGTGGAAGCTTAGTGTATAGAGGAACAGAATCTGATCCGGATCCTGCCAGCTTCAGTATTGCAGCTGACGGTTATTACACATTTACTATGGATGTTCAAAAGCTGACTTATTCTTTAGTGCCTTACGCTGCTGGTGCTGGTGCTGCAACTTACTCAACAGTAGGTATTATCGGAAGCGCAACTTCTAAAGGATGGGATGCTTCTACTGCAATGGTAAAATCTTCTTTCAATGGACATATTTGGTCATTGGGTGTAACTTCACTTAATGATGGTGAAATGAAATTTAGAGCTAATGATGCATGGGATGTTTCATGGGGTGGAAAAACTCCTTTCTCTGGAGGAGGAACAGGTGATAATATACCAGTATCAAAATCTAAATATGTTATTTATTTTAATGATTTAGACGGAAGTTATCTAATGATTCCTAATCAATAATAAACTTCTTAAATAATTAAAGAGGGCTATCTCAGGATAGCCCTTTTTTAATCAACTAACTATTTAGCTAACCACTATATATTATGAAAAGAACTTTACTTATACTTTTTTTATTGATGTCTTTTGCTGTTTCTGCCCAAGTGCAAACGGTAACATACTCAATAAGTCCAGCAGCATTTGATGATACGACATCAATTACTATTACAATTAATGGCAGCAGTGTCAATGAAACTTCTTGGGGAATAAGTGCAACTCATGCTTTGTATCTTTGGTCCTGGTCTTATGATGTAAATGATACAAATCAATCCGACAGTCCGTCTAATGGATCTTGGACAGCCTCAAACGAAGCCAGTAAATTTACATATAATGCAGGTACAGATACTTACACAAAAACTTTTACACCATCTGTATATTTTAGCAGAAACGGAATAGGAAGAATAGGTTTTCTCGTAAAAGCAAAAGACGGAACAGGTGATAAAAAATCTCAGGACATTTTAGTTGAAGTAGGATCTTTTCAGGTAACATTAACTTCTCCGGCAGAAAATAGTGCAACGATTATTTCATCAGGATCTAATTTTAATATCACAGCAACCAATACCAATGGAACTGCGAGTTATTCTTTAAAAGCAAACGGAACTGTTATTAATACAAATACAGGTACTGCGAGTTATTCGTATTCTCACACCAATATTATTAACAATCAAAACTATGAATTGACTGTAACTCAGGGAGCAGTTACCATCGTAAAAAAGTTTTCGGTTATTGTAAATCCAAATACAGTTTCTCAGGCAATGCCGGCAGGTCTAGTTGACGGAATTAACTATAATGCTGCGGATGCTACAAAAGCAACATTGGTTTTAGATGCACCTTTAAAAGATTTTGTTTACGTTGCAGGAAGTTTCAATAACTGGCAGCCAACTTCGGCGTATGCCATGAAAAAGGACCCTGTTTCTGGTAAATTCTGGTTAGAATTAACCGGTTTAGTTTCGGGAGTAAATAATACATATCAATACTGGGTCGTAGATGCTACTCCGTTGGCAAATTCTCCCTCTTTAGTAAAAACGGCCGATCCATATTCGACTTTGGTTTTGTCTCCATACGATGATCCGGGAATTCCGGCAGCTTCTTATCCAAATCTGCCTGCTTATCCTGCGGGACAGCAATTTGAAGTTACGGTTTTAAAAACAGGCCAGACTCCATATAATTGGCAGGTTACGAACTTCACTAAACCAGCAAAAGAAAAATTAGTGGTTTATGAAGTTTTGGTTCGTGATTTTGATGCTGCCCGTAATTATCAAAGTTTAATTGATAAAATAGAATATTTTAAAAATCTTAAAATAAATGCAATCGAATTAATGCCTGTGATGGAGTTTGAAGGCAATGAAAGCTGGGGTTACAACACTTCATTTCATATGGCTTTGGACAAATTTTACGGAACATCTGATAAACTAAAAGAATTAATTGATGTGTTTCATCAAAACGGAATTGCGGTTATTCTTGACGTGGCGTTAAATCACGCTTTTGGCAGAAATCCGATGGTAAGAATGTGGATGAACGATCCTGATGGAGATGGTTTTGGATCTCCTACGGCTGAAAATCCTTATTTTAATATGGTGGCAAAACATACTTACAGTGTTGGGGAAGATTTTAATCATCAGTCCCTTAAAACACAGTATTATGTAAACAGAGTAATTAAACAATGGATCGAAGAATACAAAATTGACGGTTTCCGCTGGGATTTAACGAAAGGATTTACACAGGCTTGTACAGCATCTGATGAATCTTGTACAAATGGATACCAACAGGATAGAGTTGATGTTTTAAAAAAATATGCGGACTTTTCATGGAGTTTAGATCCAACACATTATACCATTTTTGAGCATTTAGGAACTGACACTGAAGAAAAGCAATGGGCAGATTACAGAATTACTGAAACCCCAAGCAAAGGAATTATGATGTGGGGTAAAATGACAGATCAATACAATCAGTTATCGATGGGGTATGCATCTGACAGTAATATTTCGAGAATGCTGAGTGCAAATCGTGGTTTTGCAGCAAATCGTTTGATGGGTTATGCCGAAAGTCATGATGAAGAACGCTTAATGTATAAAAATGTTCAATACGGCGCTTCCAATGGTTCTTATAATGTAAAAACAGTAAATACAGCATTGTCAAGAATGTCTGCAATTGGAGCGGTTTCATTATTGGTGCCTGGGCCAAAAATGATTTGGCATTTTGGAGAATTAGGCTGGGAAAAATCTATTTATACTTGTAATGATGGAACAGTAAACGATGCTTCAGCAACAATTTCAGGAGATTGTAAATTAGATACAAAACCACAGCCGCAATGGGTGAATAATTGGTTAGGAGATTCAAATCGTAATAAAATCTATAACGATTGGGCAAAAATGATAACCCTTAAAACTGTAGAGCCGGTATTTTTAGGAACTGCAACAATGACAAATGCAAATTCATTGACACAAAATATTAAAATTACAAATGCTGGTTTAGCTTCTACACAATTAAAAGATGTAGTAATTTTGGCCAATTTTGACACTTCAGCCCAAAATGTAGCAACTGGTTTTCCATACACAGGAACTTGGTACAATTTAATGGACAACACAACAATAAATGTTACCGATGTAAATGCCGCAATAAGTTTATCGGCCGGGGAGTATAGAATTTATGGAAATAAAACAGCAAATCTGGCAATTGAAGATTTTGAAAAAGGAACTGCAGTAAATCTGTATCCAAATCCGGTTTCAAATTATTTTACTTTAAATACTGCTTTTACAAAAGTTCAGATTTATTCAATTTCAGGTCAGTTAGTAAAGAGTTTTAATTCAAATGGAAATACTGATTTTCAATTTGGCGTAAGCGAATTACAGACAGGTTTATATATTGTAAAAGCTTCGAACGGAGACAACAAAGTTCAGGTAATGAAATTTATCAAAAAATAATTTAAAAATATATTTCAGGCATTAAAATTTGGTTTGGTTAGTAATGCGAAAGGGCTGTTCTATTGAAAAATAGACAGCCCTTTTCTGGTTTAGTTATTTATTGTTTTTGTTATTTCTTCCTGTCGTTATATTCTCCTATTACAGCAAAATAGCCAAATGTTCCCAGTCCCAGAACAATAAGAGGGGTGAGGATAAATAGAATAATGATACCAAAGACTAAATCATCTTGCTGATCCGATAATAATTTAGGTAAGCCAAATTCAAACACGCAAAAATAAGCGGCTGCAACTGCTAAAATAACCCATAAAACGCCTAAAGTTTGTTTGATTTTGTCCATGTTTTTAAAAATGTTAAAGATGATTAATTTTATTTTTGTTGTCTATGTAAATCATTCCAATCACAAAACAGATCGAAGCGATAATAATAGGATACCAAAGTCCGTCAAGATAAAAATCGCTTTTTCCGGCTTCTTTTGCATGTGTTACAAAATAGGTTGAAATCGCTGGCAGTAATCCTCCAAAAATCCCATTTCCTACATGATAAGGAAGTGACATTGAAGTATATCGAATTTTAGCCGGAAACATTTCGACTAAAAATGCCGCAATTGGACCATAAACCATTGTAACAAATAATACCTGAATGAAAACTAAAAAAATTAATGTCCACTCATCTTCAGAATTGATATTAATAATAACGCTACTTTGAGATTTCTTCTTATTGGCAAAATCTGTCTTTTTTTCTATGTACGAAGTTCCATCTGTATAGGTTTTTGAAATTGAAGTAATTATATCATTGTTTTTTGATGTTTCAACACTTTGGGTTGTTTTTTCTACAATTTCGGTTTTATAAGTAACATCAGTTGTATTGTACATCATTTTGTAAATAGGTCTGTAAAACAAAATGGCAAGCAGCATTCCGGACATCATAATATATTTTCTTCCGGCTTTATCGCTTAACCATCCAAAAACAATAAAAAAAGGCGTTCCTAATAAAAGTGAAATTCCCAGTAAACTGTCAACCTGAGAAGAGTCAACATTCATAACCGTTTTCATAAAACTCATGGCGTAGAACTGACCTGTATACCAAACAACACCTTGCCCCATTGTAGCGCCGAATAAAGCCAGTAAAACAAATTTTAAGTTGTATCTGTTTCCAAAACTTTCCTTGAGCGGATTTGTACTTGTATTTCCTTCTTTTTTAGCTTTTGCAAACACAGGCGACTCGTCCATATTTTTTCTTATTAAATAAGAAACGCCCACCATAACAATAGAAACCCAAAACGGAACACGCCATCCCCAGGAATCAAAATCATCTGGCGAAAGTATATTTTTAGTAGCCAGAATTACCATCAATGAGATAAACAACCCAACGGTCGCTGTGGTTTGAATCCAGGAAGTCCAATATCCTTTTTGGCCAACAGGAGCGTGTTCTGCGACATAAGTAGCCGCTCCGCCATATTCTCCTCCAAGGGCCAAACCTTGTAATAATCGTAAAATTAAAACTAATAAAGGCGCAAGAAAACCAATGGTTTCATAACTCGGAATGCAGCCTATCAAGAATGTAGAGCCGCCCATTAATAATAAGGTAGCCATAAAAGTATATTTTCGGCCAATAATATCTCCAAGTCTTCCAAAGAATAAAGCTCCAAAAGGCCTTACCACAAACCCTGCTGCAAAAGTGGCCAAAGTAGATAAAAAAGCCGCTGTTGGATTGTCGCTGGGAAAGAATTTTGTGGAAATTACCACGGCTAAACTTCCAAAAATATAGAAATCGTACCATTCAATCATTGTGCCCATTGAAGAGGCGGAAATTACTTTCCAAATACCTTTAGTTGAAGTTTTACCCATAAAAACGCTCTGTGTTTTTAATAACAAATAAAAATTTAAAATACGATTTCACGAATATAATAGATATTTTTTTATTTAGTTAATACTTTTTTAACAAAAACAATTTAAATATTGACTTTCTGATTTTTGGTAATCAAAAGTTTACAAAGTAGGTTTTTAACTGCAGAAGATATATTAAAAACACTAAGGTCTGCAAGTCATTTTCAAAACTTGCAGACCTTTATGTAATTTTATGTTTGTTAGCGGTTAAATTTATAGGGAAGTAATAAAAACAAAAAACCCGAATATTTCTATTCGGGTTTTGTGGTACCTCCAGGGATCGAACCAGGGACACATGGATTTTCAGTCCATTGCTCTACCATCTGAGCTAAGGTACCGTGTTGTGCTCATTGCGGGTGCAAAGATAGAATCATTTTCCGTTTATCCAAAACATTTTTTTAAAAAAATCAATTCGTATCTTCGCAATGGTAAAAAAATAAAAATGGTTTTAACAGTTGATGTTGGTAACACTCGAATTAAAGCAGCTGTCTTTGAGGGAAGTACTGCTCTTGAAAATTTTATTTTTGAGAAAAATGAGCTTGCAGAAGAAATTAAAAAAATTTTAGAAAAATTTCAGAATTGCTCCGATTTAGTTGTTTCATCGGTTGGTAATGTAGAAAAGCAATCTTTTTTAAACTTTGAAAATAGGCTCAATGTTCACTTTTTTACGCACGAAGATATTTTTCCTTTCAATAATAAATATGCAACACCAAAAACTTTAGGAATCGATCGGATGATTTTGGCTGCAGGGGCAGCGCTGCAATTTCCAAAACAAAATAGATTAGTGGTTGATGCCGGAACTTGTATCACCTACGATTTCATCGACGAAAATGATAATTATCTGGGCGGTGCAATTTCTCCCGGACTTCGTCTTCGTTATGAAGCTTTGCATAATTTCACGGCCAGACTGCCTTTGCTGACTTTGGAAAACCCGGATTCTTATATTGGAAACTCCACTGCGCAGGCCATTCATTCGGGAGTGGTTAATGGATTCGTCTATGAGATTGATGGTTTTATCGATGAATATCGGGCAAACTTTTCAAATTTTATAATAATTTTAACGGGAGGTGATGCAGATTTTTTGGCTAAACGATTAAAAAATACCATATTTGCCAATTCAAATTTCCTTCTGGAAAGTTTGAACCAAACATTTCAATATAAAATCAACAATGATTAAAAAAATTATAATAAGTGCTTGTCTACTTATCTCGTTCGTTTCATTTGCTCAGCAAGGTACTTCATCTCCATATTCTTTTTATGGAATAGGGGATACAAGATTTAAAGGAACCCTTGAAAACAGATCAATGGCAGGAGTTGCAGTTGAACAGGATAGTATTCACCTGAATATTGAAAACCCGGCGAGTTATGCCAGTCTTGGTCAAACTACTTTTTCAGTTGGAGGAACTTTTGCGGTTAATAATATTAAAAGCAGTACAGAATCTTCAAAAGCTCAAAGATCTACTTTTGACTATCTGGCTTTAGGAATTCCGCTTGGTAAATTTGGAGCAGGATTTGGTTTACTTCCTTTGTCTTCTGTAGGATATAAAATTTCAGATATAAATCCTGCCGAAGGAGCGGTTAGCAGTCAGCTTGAAGGAAAAGGAGGTGTTAACAAAGTGTTTTTTGGTTTAGGATACAAAATAACTCCAAAATGGAATATCGGAGCTGATCTTCAATATAATTTTGGAAAAATTACAACAACGACAATTGAAGCTATTACAGGCGTACAAAATGCGAGCAGGGAAACCAATTCATCTGAATTGTCTGGCGTAAACTTTAATATTGGTACAATGTATCAAACGAAGATTACGAAAAAAATAAATATCTACTCTAGTTTAAGTTATACTTTTGGAAGTAAATTAAATTCAGTAAGTTCAAGAATGATAGAAGTAGATGGTGATCCGGATGCGGTTAAAGGAGAATCTGTAGAAACAAATCTTAAGCTTCCAAATAAATTGACATTTGGCGCCGGTATCGGTGAAGCCAGAAAATGGTTAATTGGTACTTCATTTGCTTTTCAGGGAGCAGGAGAACTTGCTAATTACTACAATTCAAGTCCAAATGTTAAATACGAAAAATATAATAAATATGCTGTAGGAGGTTATTACATTCCAAATTACAGTTCGTTTGCAAGTTACTTCAGCAGAATTACATATAGAGCAGGTTTGAAATATGAAAAACTTGGTTTGGTGGTTAACAATCAGAATATTAATGATGTTGGACTTTCATTAGGAGCAGGACTTCCAATTACAGGTACTTTTTCAAATGTAAATTTTGGAATTGAATTTGGAAAAAGAGGAACGACATCTGCTGGATTAGTTCAGGAAAATTACATGAACTTTAGTTTAAGCTTCTCATTTAATGATAGATGGTTTGTGAAGAGCAAATTCAATTAAACATAATATATATGTTTTTCTAAGCTCATCACAATTTATTACATTTGGCAAATGAATTTACCAAAGAGATATATTATAAACGTTGTCACAGTTTTTGCTGTGACACTGTTTTTTGGATGCGAAAGTAATTTTAAAGATGTTCAAAAAATAAACTTTTCTGAATTCGTTCCGGGAAGTGATGCCGACACTGTTAATATTAAATATACAGATTCCGGCAGAATAACCGGCGTTTTGATAAGTCCGAAAATGCTCGATTATTCCAATCTTGACTTCCCTTTTACAGAATTCCCTAAAGGACTTGATGTTACCTTATATGATAAAAAACAAAAGCGTACTTTTATACGATCAAATTACGCTGTTTCATATAAAACTACAGGGATAATTGACTTGCAGGGAAAAGTCAGGATAACCTCAGAAGCTGGTCAGGTTCTTGAAACAGAACAATTGTATTTTGATCAGAAAAATGAATGGTTCTACACAGAAAGAAAATTTAAACTTACAGATGCAAAAGGAATTTCTTTTGGACAGGGAATTGATTTTAGCAAAGATTTTAAAGTGATTAATTCGCAGCGAATAAGCGGTGAAATTGAATCAAATGATGATAAAATATAAATTATGGGTTACTTAAAATATACACAATACGTTTACATATTATTTGCTGTTTACTTTATTTATGACGGTGCAGTAAAACTAAACGAAAATAATGAAGCTTATCCTTTAAGTTTTGTAATTGCCGGAATGGCGATATTTATGTTCTTTTTCAGAAGAAAATTTGTCAAGAAATTTGACGACCGAAATAAAAAACAGTAAAAATGGAGATTAGTATTATAATATTGTGTTTAATACTATCAGCTTTTTTTTCAGGAATGGAAATAGCTTTTATTTCCTCAAACAAAATTTATCTTGGAATTGAAAAAAAACAAGATAATTTTATTTCCCTGATATTAACAAAACTAACTGAAAACCCTTCAAAATTTATAGCCTCAATGCTTATTGGCAACAATGTAGCATTGGTAATTTACGGGTTTTACATGGGAGATGTAGTTTTAAAATGGATAATGGATTGCGGATTTCAATTCTCTCCTTTAACTACCATTCTGGTTCAGACTTTGATTTCTACTTTTATAGTTTTAATAACGGCTGAATTTTTTCCGAAAGTTTTTTTTCAGATTTATGCCAATTCCTTAATTAAGATTTTTGCAGTTCCGGCTTATCTTTTCTACCGATTATTTTATTACATCTCTACTTTTTTTATCTGGATCTCCGATTTGGTTTTAAAGAAATTTTTTAAAACAGAAGGCGATCAGGTACAGCTGTATTTTAGTAAAGTCGAACTCGGTAATTATATTACAGAACAGATGAACTCTGTTGAAGATGATGAAGAAGTAGATTCTGAAATTCAGATTTTTCAAAATGCATTAGAGTTTTCCGGCGTAAAAGCCCGCGATATCATGACACCGCGTACTGAACTTGTATCTATAGATTTATTTGATACCGTTTCAGACCTTAAAGAACTTTTTATTGAAACAGGATACTCCAAAATTGTTGTAAGTCAAAACTCTCTCGATGACATTGTTGGTTATGTGCATTCATTTGATTTGTTTAAAAAACCACAAACAATAAAATCTGTATTAATGACAGTTGAGTTCGTTCCTGAGACAATCTTGATAAAAGACGCTTTGAATCTTTTAATTAAAAAGAGAAAAAATGTTGCCGTAGTTTTAGATGAGTATGGCGGAACTTCAGGTATCATTACAATTGAAGATATAGTTGAAGAACTTTTTGGAGAAATAGAAGACGAGCATGATTTAGATGAGGAATTAATTGAGCAGGAATTAGGAGAAGGTAAATATTTGTTCTCGGCCAGATTAGATGTAGAATATTTAAATGAAACCTATAAATTGATGATTCCTGAAGAAGATTCGTACGGAACTTTAGGCGGTTTTATAGTTAATTCTACAAAAGAAATCCCGCAAAAGGGCGACAAAATTGTAATTGACAGGTACCATTTCGTGATAGAACAGGCATCAAACAATAAAATAGAGTTGGTCAAATTAACAGTAAAAGAGTGATTTTTTAAATAATTAAAAAAAATTGTGTAAAATAAAACGCTAGTTGTATTGTTATTAACTAGATAATTGTATTTTCGCAAACTGAATATAAAATTAACGATAATTAAAATGGCAGTTTTAGCAAAAATTAGACAGCGTTCCGCTTTATTGATAGGAGTTATTGCACTTGCTTTATTAGCATTTATAATACAAGATCTATTTACCAGAGGAACATTTGGTCAAAGTTCAAAAGATGTGGGAAGCATCGATGGAAAAGATATTTCATTTGAAGACTTTAGAGTTAAAGTTAGTAATCTTGAAAAAAGTGGTCAAGGAATTACTTCCACTGAAGCTGCAAACAGAGTTTGGGATCAAGAAGTTTCAATCGCATTATTATCAACTCAGTTTGATAAATTAGGATTGAGAGTTGGTGAAAAACACATAATTGAAGTTTTAAAATCAGATCCTAATATTGGAAAGGCTCCTATGTTTTTAAACGCAGCAGGAATGTTTGATGTTGTTAAATTTAAAGACTATATCAAAACAAATCCGGAAGCGGCTCAATTTATTTCTGCAAAAGAAAAAGATGCTGAATTAAACGCAAAATTCCAAATCTATAATACTTTAGTAAAATCTGGACTTTATACAACTGCTAGTGAAGGAAAGTTGAAGTATGAAATGGAAGCGAACAAAGTTAACTTTGCTTACGCCGGAGCATTATACTCTTCTATTAAAGACAGCGAAGTAAAAATTTCTGATTCAGATATCGTAGATTATATGAAGAAAAACGAGAAAAAATTCAAAGCGGATGAAACTCGTGAAATTCAATATGTTCTAGTTGAAGATAAAGCTTCAAAACAAGATGAAGCTGATATTAAAGCTAAAATTACTGCTTTATTAAACGGCAGAGTTGAGTACAATGCAAAAACTGGTAAAAATGATACATTGCCAGGATTTAAAAATGCTACAAACATTGCTGAATTCGTAAACGCAAATTCTGACGTTCCTTACGATTCTACATACGTTCCTAAAAATGCTTTGCCAGCTGTAGATGCTGATAAATTATTCAGCTTACCTGCCGGAGCAATTTACGGGCCTTATGTTTATGGAAAATACTATGCAATTTCTAAATCTTTAGGATTTAAAGCTGGTGTTAATGCAAAAGCAAGCCACATTTTAATTGCTTACGAAGGATCACAAACTCCATCACCAAAAGAAAAAAGAACTAAAGAAGAAGCAAAAGCAAAAGCTGAAGAAATTCTAGCTCAGGTTCAGGCTAACCCGGACAGTTTTATGATGCTTGCATTTACAAGCTCAGATGATTCATCTGCACAACAAGGTGGTGATTTAGGTTATTTTGGACCAAATCAAATGGTAAAACCATTTAATGATTTTGTATTTAATAACGGAATTGGTAAAGTTGGTTTAGTAGAAACTCCTTTTGGATTTCACATTATCAAAGTTACTGATAAACAAGACGGAATTCGTTTAGCTACAATCGCTCAAAAAATTGAACCTTCTGAAGCTACTTCTGATAAAGTATTTACATTGGCTACTAAATTTGAAATGCAGGCTGCTGATAAAGATTTTGCTGCTACTGCAAAAGAATTAGGCTTAAAAGTTGCTACTCCTGTTTCTGCAAAAGCTATGGATGAGCAATTTGGACCATTAGGAAACCAAAGAAACATCATTAGATGGGCATTTGATAAAGAAACAAGTATTGGAGACGTAAAACGTTTTGAAATAGCTAACATCGGACACGTAATTGCTCAGTACAAAAGCGAAAACAAATCTGGTTTAGTTTCTGTTACAATGGCAAGACCTTATGTAGAACCAATTTTAAAGAACAAGAAAAAAGCTGAAATTTTAAAAGCTAAAATGACTGGTTCAACTATTGAGGCTATTGCAAAAAGTGCAGGTGTAGCAGTACAGCAGGCAGCAAATGTAACTCTTGAAAACCCTGTTTTACCTGGAGGTGTCGGACAAGAACCAAAAGTTGTTGGTAATGCATTTGCTTTAGCTGCAAACAAAGTTTCTGCTCCTATTGAAGGTAATACCGGAGTTTATGTAGTAAAAAACATTAGTACAGTAAAAGCTCCTGCAATTGCAAACCACGCTGAATATGTTGCAAAAGTAAAAGCTCAAAGCGCATCTGATGCAGGCAGAATTTTACCAGCATTGAAAAATAATGCTAAAATTGAAGACAATAGATTACAATTTAATTACTAGGTTTCTATTTAGTAATTTATAATAAAATAAAAACCCGAAATATTCTTTTTGAATGTTTCGGGTTTTTCTTTGTTTAATGTTGTTTTAAAATATTTTGTAATAAATATTTTACGATTTTTTCTTAACTACGTGGGAATAATGGAAATATAACTTAAAAAGTTTGTGATTTTAAAATTATTACAGTTAATTTGTCTGTGTTTTTGTTTTAATAAAAAGAGGTTTTAACAAACAATTGTTAAACAAAGTGTATGAAAATGGTAAACAAATACTTTTATAACCTAGCATTTGATGTGTTATATGTTTAGTTTTTTAAGAAGAAAACCCAGGGTATATTCTAAAATTGAAAATCATATTTTTGGAATTATTACGGAGCTTTTAAAAGTAAGCAGTACAGATATCAATGTAGATGAATTGGGGGGAAAATATTATTTAAGTAACGAAGAGCAGCACTTTAAAGTTACAATCTTAAGTAACGATTATGTTATCAGGCTTACTAATACCCGGGATTCAGTTGCAGAAAAATACGATAAATTTTTTGTTGAGGATGTTTTGAAAGCTGTTAAGGAAGAAAAACACCGCAGAATGGAACTTGTCTATGATTCTATTACAAACAGTATAGAAAAAATGGCCGAGCGCCTTCATAATACCCTTATTGAATCTAACGAACAGGAAAATGAAAAAGTTCGTCGTCTGCAGGCAGAACATGTTAGTGATCAGAAAGTTACTTTAAACTAATATTTGATTTACTCTTGTAAAATCATTTCATCGTACGAGAGAATGGTATCATATCCCTTTGCTGCAAAATAATTCTTAGGATTTTCTTTTGAAATTACCATAACAAAATCTCCTCCCCAGGCTCCAAGACTTTTAATTGTACCATTAAAATTAGAAAAAGCAATTTCTTTGATGGTTTGTATTTCAAGAATATTACTTAAGTGAATTTCATGTTTTTCTACTGCACGCGCAAATTCATTTAAAGTTTTAGCATTTAAAATGGCATGTGTAATTTTGTTGTTTTCTGCAATACTTTTAGCCAGATTTTGATCTTTGTGTCTGTTATAAGCATGGATTGCAGCTTTGCTGTTTTGTTTTTTATTTAGATAAACAAAAAATATGTTTTTTGTAAAATCCGGGTTGAAAGTAACCGGTTCTACAAAATTATTTTCTACTCTATATATAATAGGAGTATTATTTTGTGCACAGGCAATATCATAACCGCTTCCGCCGAAACTATTTCTAAGAAGTGTAAAAGCATTAATTTTGGTCCATTGTGCAATATTGTTGATTAGTGTCGACGAGGTTCCTAGTCCCCAGTTTCTTGGAAAAGTAAGATTGGTTGTGATTTTATATCCATCTGCTTTTTGAATGAATTCCGGATTTAAATTATATGCTTCATGAAGTATATTAATTAAGGTTGTCTTTACAGTTTCAATTTCAGAATGAATATTGTTTATGACTTCATCAAATGAAATAACAGCTTCAAACCAAAGTTGGTTGTTGTAGTCGAAACTTTTCCATTCAATTATTTGGTTTTCGCCATTTTCAACAACTAAATTCTGACCAAATTTTGTTGGTAATGCAAAGGCATCGGCTCCGTCTAAAACTAAATATTCTCCGGATATGAATAATTTTCCGTTACTGTAAAAGGTTTTTTTCATGCTTTAATTTTAAAACAAATTCCCAATATCTTAAACACCAAATTCCAAATATAACCGGAGCTTGGGATCTTTTAAAGACTATAATTTTTTGGAAATTTATTTATTTTGTTTTCTTAAACTTTCAATAAATTCAACTACAGCGCTGTGCGAAACAGTATTTTTCTTAAAATGCGCTTTAATTAAATGACGCTCTTCATTAGTAGCTTCAAACTGGTTGATAATATTATTAAGGTGCATTTTCATGTGTCCTTCCTGGATTCCGGTTGTGGTTAAAGAACGCAGTGCTGCAAAATTTTGTGCTAAACCTGCCACAGCTGTAATTTCCATTAATTCTTTTGCAGAAGGTTTTTCAAGCATTTCCAGACATAATTTAACTAACGGATGTAATGAAGTTAATCCGCCGACGGTTCCTAATGCTAAAGGGATTTCGAGCCAGAATGTAAAAATTCCTTCTTCAATTTTAGCATGAGACAAACTTGCGTACTGTCCATTTTTTGAAGCATACGCATGAACGCCGGCTTCTACAGCTCTAAAATCGTTTCCGGTTGCCAAGACTACTGCATCAACACCATTCATTATACCTTTATTGTGAGTCACGGCCCTAAAAGGTTCAACTTCGGCAATTTGAACGGCCTGAACAAAACGCTCGGCAAATTCATGTGGATTTTGAATATGTTTTTCTGCTAAATCTTCAATTGGACATGAAACCTCTGCTCTTACAAGACAATTCGGAACATAATTAGACAAAATACTCATAATTACAGTCAGTGTGTCTTCTTCAGAAAATAAATCAGAATTCTGAAATTCTTCTTTTAAAGTAGCGGCAAACTGCTCCAGACAGGAATTGATAAAATTCGCCCCCATACTGTCTTTAGTTTCAAAAGAAGCATGAAGCTGGTAGTAATTTTCCAGTAAATTTCGTTTGTCTTTTAAATGAATATCTAATATACCGCCGCCGCGTTCCTGCATGTTTTTTGTAATGCTTTGTGTATCAGCAAAAAACTTTGGTTTTATATGCTGAAAAAATGATTGCAGTTTTTCGGCATCTCCATTAAAAGTAAAATGTACCTGGCCAATTTTTTCGGTATCAATTATTGTCGCTTTAAAACCTCCGCGTGAAGCCCAAAATTTTGCAGCTTTTGATGCCGCAGCAACTACAGAGCTTTCTTCGATCGCCATTGGGATCGTTTTATATTTGCCATTAATCAAAAAATTAGGAGCAACTCCAAGCGGAATGTATAGATTCGTAATCGTATTCTCAATAAATTCATCATGAAGCTGTTGGAGCTTTTCGTCTGAATTCCAGTAATTTCTTATAATATTTAAGGCCTCTTCGGGAGTCGAAAAATATTCGTTTGCAATCCAGTTAATTTTTTCTTTTTTGGATAATTTAGAAAATCCGGCAACAGCGTTGTTCATTCTCAATATATTAAATAATAATGTTGCCGCAAAGATACTATTTTAAGAGTTTTGATTGCAATCTATTTCAAATTTGAAAATACGCAATCGTTATTTTTTTTAACATTTAACACTTAAAATGTGTATTATGTTTATTTTTTTTACTAAAATTGGGCTCTTTTTATATTTAAAATAATTCTGATGAATAGAAGTAAAATTACTGTAATATTATTGTTATTAGTCGCAACGGTTTTTGGACAGCAAAAAATAACAATTGAAAATATTTATGGCGGGGCATTTCGTGCAAAAGGAATGGACGAACTGCAATCTTTAAAGAACACAAATCAATATACTGTTTTAAATGTTGATCAGGCAAGCCGGACAATGCAGATTGATTTATACGATTTTGCAACCCTGAAAAAAGTATCGAACCTTATTGATACTAAAAACCACAAAGAACTTTCAGACGGAATTGATAGCTATACCTTCGATGCTGCAGAAAAAAAGATTTTAATTGCTTGTAATTCTAACCAAATCTTCCGTCACTCTTTTACAGCAGATTATTTTTTATATGATATCGCTTCTAAATCTTTAACAAAACTTGTTGATTTTCAAATTCAGGAGCCAACTTTTTCTCCTGACGGAACTAAAATCGCCTATGCTAAAGAAAACAATTTATATGTTTATGATGTAGCGTCGAAAAAATCAACTGCGGTTACTACAGACGGAAAGAAAAATGCTGTAATTAATGGTATTACAGACTGGGTTTACGAAGAAGAATTTGCTTTTGTACGCGCATTCGACTGGAGCAAAGACAGTAAAAAATTAGCTTACATTCGATTTGACGAAAGTGAGGTTCCGGAATTTTCAATGTCAATCTTCAAAAAAGATTTGTATCCAACAATCGAAACATTTAAATATCCAAAAGCAGGAGAAAAAAATTCAGTAGTTTCATTACATATATATGATGCGGCTGCAAATGCAACTAAAAAAGTTGATTTAGGAAATTATAATGATTTTTATATTGCAAGAATGCAATGGACAAATGATAATAATACATTATCAGCTCAGGTTTTAAACCGCCATCAGGATAATCTGGATTTATTGTTTATTGACGGAACAACAGCTGCAGCAAAAGTAGTTTTGAATGAAAAAGACAAAGCTTATGTTGATGTTACAGACAATTTGACTTTCTTAAAAGATAACAGTTTTATCTGGACAAGCGAAAAAGATGGCTTTAATCATATTTATGTTTATGATAAAACCGGAAAACTTAAAAATCAGGTTACAAAAGGAAACTGGGAAGTAGTTTCTTATTACGGTTTCGACGAAAAAACAAAAACTATTTTCTATCAGTCTACAGAAAATGGTTCTATCAACAGAGATATTTACAGAATTGGTTTAGACGGAAAAAACAAAGCCCGTTTAACGACAAAAGTAGGAACAAGCGCGGCAACTTTCAGCCCGAATTTCCAATATTTCATTACAACATTTTCAAGTAATTTACAGCCTACAACTTATACTTTAAACGAGGCTAAAACAGGAAAAGAAATTCAGGTTATTGAAAACAATCAGGCTCTTGCTGATAAATTAAAAGCTTATAACCTTCCTGCAAAAGAATTCTTTGTTTTAAAAACAGCTAAAGGAAACGAACTTAACGCATGGATTTTAAAACCAAAAGATTTTGATCCTTCAAAAAAATATCCTGTTTTCATGTACCAGTATTCTGGTCCGGGATCTCAGCAGGTAAATAACGACTGGAATAACAGCGATGATTACTGGTTTTTATCTCTTACACAGCAAGGTTATATCGTAGCTTGTGTTGACGGTAGAGGAACTGGTTTTAAAGGTGCTGATTTCAAAAAAGTAACTCAGAAAGAATTAGGAAAATACGAAGTTGAAGATCAGATTGATGCTGCAAAAGTAATTGGAGCTTATCCTTATGTTGATGCTTCAAGAATTGGAATTTTCGGATGGAGTTATGGAGGTTTTATGGCTTCTAACTGTATCTTTCAGGGGAATGATGTATTTAAAATGGCAATTGCTGTTGCGCCGGTTACAAACTGGAGATTTTATGACAGCGTTTACACAGAGAGATACATGCAGACTCCACAGGAAAACGCAAGCGGATACGATCAGAACTCTCCTATAAATCATGTTGACAAATTAAAAGGTAAGTTTTTATTAATTCATGGTTCTGGTGATGATAACGTTCATGTGCAAAACTCAATGCAGATGATGGAAGCATTAATTCAGGCAAATAAGCAATTCGATTCTCAAATATATCCAGATAAAAACCACGGAATTTATGGCGGAAAAACGAGAATTCAGCTTTATAATAAGATGACAAATTTCATCAAAGAAAATCTATAATTAAAAAATATTAACCTTTAAATATAATGAATAATATGGGAGAAACTCAAGTAAAAACTGCGCATCCAAAAGGACTTTGGGTATTGTTTGGAACGGAGATGTGGGAGAGATTCAATTTCTATGGAATGCGAGCTTTATTAACTTTATTTCTTGTGAATTCATTATTAATGAAAGAAGAAGAAGCTTCTCTGATTTATGGAGGTTTCCTTGGACTTTGTTATTTAACTCCAATGCTTGGAGGTTTTATTGCCGACCGCTTTTTAGGAAACAGAAATTGTATCATTTTAGGCGGATTGCTAATGGCAGTTGGTCAAATGCTATTGTTTACCAGCGGAAGTGTTTTTGAATCTAATTTAGAAATGGCAAAAGCAATCATGTATTGCGGTTTAGGTGTAATTGTTTTTGGTAACGGATTCTTCAAACCAAATATTTCAAGTATGGTTGGAAGTTTGTATCCAAAACAGGAAAAAACAAAACTGGATACCGCTTTTACAATTTTCTACATGGGAATTAACATGGGAGCTTTCTTAGGGCAGTCAATTTGTCCTTTATTAGGAGATGTAAAAGATGCAGGAGGAATTAGAGATATTCATGCTTTTAGATGGGGATTCATGGCAGCTTCTGCAGCAATGCTTATCGGAACTATTCTTTTCTATTTCTTAAAAAATAAATATGTGGTTTCTCCGGAAGGAAGACCGTTAGGAGGTTTGCCTTCTAAAAATGTAGCAGAAGATTTTGAAGAAGGAGAGGCGCAAAAAGCAAATTTCTCTTCTAAATCATTAGTATTTGCAGGATTGGCATTTATCGCTTTAGGATTATTTTTTCATTACGTAGTAGGTCAGAATTTAATTTATACGTTAATTTATTCTAGCGGTTTGGCATTAGCCGGATTAATCATTTCTGACACTTCATTGACTAAAATTGAAAGAGACAGAATTATTGTAATTTACATTGTTTCGTTCTTTATCGTTTTCTTCTGGGCAGCGTTTGAGCAAGCAGGTTCTTCATTAACTTTTATTGCGGATAATCAAACAGACAGGCATTTCTTCGGCTGGTTAATGCCGCCGTCGATGGTACAGATCTTCAACGGACTTTTTGTTGTGGTAATGGCAGTTCCTTTTAGTATTCTTTGGGATTTCTTAAGAGCTAAAGATAAAGAACCAATTTCGCCAGTAAAATTAGCTGCCGGATTAGTAATTATTTCAGTAAGCTTCTTTATGATTGCTACTCAGGTATCATTCTTAGGTACTTCAGGATTATTACTTGTAAAATGGCTTATCTTATTGTATTTCTTAAATACATGTGCAGAATTATGTTTGTCTCCAATTGGATTATCATTGGTAGGTAAGTTATCTCCAAAACGTTTTGCATCATTATTATACGGAGTGTTTTTCTTGTCAAATGCATCAGGTTATGCATTAGGAGGAACTTTAGGTTCTATTCTTCCTGCAACAGGTGATAAATTTGCGAAAGCAAAAGAATTAGGGATTGATCTTCAGGCTGTTCTTGATAAAACAATTACACCAACTGCGGAACAATTAGCATTATTGGACAAACACCAAATAAGCGCTCAAAATCCTATTTTTGCAGGATTTGAAATTCATAATTTATACGAGTTTTTTATGGTTTTTGTGGTTCTTACAGGTATCGCAGCAATAGTATTATTTGCTTTGACTCCATTGTTGAAAAAAATGATGCATGGTGTTAGATAAGATGGAAGACAAGATTACTGCTTTAGAGGAAATTCAAAATTTTAAAGGCAAGTACCCAAAACAATTGTGGTATTTGTTTTTGGTTGAAATGTGGGAACGTTTTTGTTTCTATGGAATGCGCGGAGTTTTGGCTTTTTTTATGGTAGACCAGTTAGGTTTGCTTGAAGGAAAAGCAAATTTACAATATGGTGCTATTCAGGCATTTGTTTATGCTTTTACTTTTATTGGCGGGATTTTCGCTGATAAAATCTTAGGATTTAAAAAATCGCTTCTTTTTGGAGGAATTGTAATGATTTTGGGGAATTTGCTTATTGCAGCTTCTCCACATGATTTCTTTTACTACGGAATAACACTTTCAATTATCGGGACAGGTTTTTTTAAGCCGAATGTTTCTTCGATGGTTGGAGAGTTGTATCATGAAAATGACGGCCGTCGTGACGCAGGTTACGGACTATTTTACGCAGGAATTAATATAGGTGGAATGCTTGGAGGGGCAATTCCTATTTATTTAGGAAAAAACTATTCATGGAGTCTTTGTTTTCTTTCTGCAGCAATTGTTATGGTTATTGGTGTTGTGACTTTTCTTTTAACAAAAAAGCATTTAGCGCCAATTGGAAATTCTCCGTTAGAAAATTCTCCGCCTAAAAAACGTACTTTGTACGAAATAGCAGTTTATGCAGGTTCTTTTGTGGTGATTCCATTAGTATATATAATGGTTATCAATTCAGACTTTACAGAGTATTTCATGTATACTATGGGAATAGTGGCATTAGGATATTTTGCCTATGAACTGATAATGTTAAAGGATAGAAAACAGCAAAGAAAACTTTTGGCTGCATTTGTATTCATTTTTGGATACTTTATGTTTATGGCAATTTCTGAGCAGTCAGGAGGTTCATTGTCTTTGTTTGCAAAAGATAATTTATCAAACAAGATGTTGTTTTTTCATATTGATCCAAATGTGGTTAATAATAGCATCAACTCATTGTATGTTGTTATTTTCAGTCCATTGGTAGGATTGTTGTGGATATTTATGGCTAAACGAAAAATTGAACCTAATACGGTTATTAAGTTTGGTTTATCATTTGTTTTGCTGGCAGCAGGTTTCTTTATTTTTTATACCGCCAGATTTTTTGTAAATGCAGACGGATTAAGTTCTCTGGATGTTTTTGCTCTGGGATATCTTGTGTATACGCTTGGAGAATTGTGTATCGGCCCAATCGGAATGTCTGTAATCACAAAATTATCGCCTAAAAGATTGTTTGGAATGATGATGGGATTATGGTTTCTATCAAGTGCATTTGGTCAGTTTGCTGCAGGAAAATTGGGAGCTGAAATATCCGATGCCAATACCGGAACTACATTAATGTCTAAGCTTATCGCATATACAGACGGATACTATCAATTAGCAGTGTATTCTTTAATTGCCGGAGTTGTTTTAATTGTTGCAACCCCGCTAATCAGAAGGTTAATGCAGGAAGTGAAATAAGCATGTTTTTTCAATTCATTTTTTGTTTAAATTTGCGAAAAATAACACGTTATGAAAAGAATATTATTAATAGCTTTTTTTGTAGTTGGAGCATTTGCTGGTCAGGCTCAGGAACTAAAATGGTATACTGATGTTAAAGAAGCAATCACGGTAAGTAATAAAGAGCAAAAGCCTATGCTGATGTTTTTTACAGGAAGTGACTGGTGCGGATGGTGCATTCGTTTACAAAATGAAGTTTTAAAAACTGCAGAATTTAAAAAATGGGCCGCTGATAA
The DNA here is from genome assembly GCF_001429765.1 of Flavobacterium sp. Root901. GTDB lineage: Bacteria > Bacteroidota > Bacteroidia > Flavobacteriales > Flavobacteriaceae > Flavobacterium. The sequence continues at coordinate 274,166 of NZ_LMJB01000005.1, read as the reverse complement.
TGTTGTTTTAGTAGAATTGGATTATCCAAGAGCAGTGCCTCAAACGCCGGAGCTTAAAAACCAGAATAATGAGTTACAGCAGGCTTTTGGTATTCAGGGATTTCCAACGGTGTTTTTTACAAGTGCAGAAACAAAAGACGGAAGAATTAACTTTAAAGGGTTGGGTAAAACCGGATATGTTGCCGGGGGACCATCTGCCTGGTTAACAGTTGCAGAAGGAATTGTTCATCCTAAAAAATCTTAAAAAAGTTATTTAAAATAAAATTTAACAGCAAAACTCCTTACAGTAATGTAAGGAGTTTTTTTGTTTAGTAGGAAAAGATTTTCATTTGTTATCTCTGTATTATTATTTCAATATTTATTTATAAATAAAAAAACATATAATGTAATTTTTGATCCAATATAATTTGGATAATTAAAATATTGTGTTAATTTCGTTACGCTATACTAACCAAAACCAATATAATATGACTAAAAAATTACTTATCCTACTGTTTTTTTTAGGTTCATTTTTCATGCACGCACAAACACTTGCATGGCGAACAAACATGACTGATGCGATCGCAATTAGTAATGAAGAAAGAAAACCAATGTTAATTTTATTCACTGCCTCAGGTGTACCAGAAAATCTTCAGAATGAAATATTTAAGACTCCGGATTTTGCAGTTTGGTCACGAGATAATGTAATTCTTGTTAAACTGGATTTGTCTGATGCCACCGCTTCAGATGGAGATAAGGAACAAAATGTAAAATTGAAAAATGCTTTTGGAGTTGACGATCTGCCTCAGGTTTGTTATGCAATGGCTTCAATAAGAAAAAACAAAACAACTTTCAGTGCGCTTGGTAAGATTTCATATAAACCAGGCGGAGCAAAAGCGTGGATTGCTGAATCAAACAATATTTTGCATCCGAGCGAGTAATAATTTAAATTAAGTTTCTTAGTTTAATTTGTAGAATCCCTTTTCAATACTATTGAAAAGGGATATTTTTTTTAAACAATTTAAAATGTAAGTTGTACATTTAATATTTTAAGATGGTAAAATTTTCATTTTTTTCAAATTTTAAACCTTAAAAAATCAATTTCATTTTAATGCAGTTTTTTTGTAACTATTTGTTTTAATGGAGATTGTTGGAAACAGGTTTTGTGTTAATTTAGTTTTATTAACCAGCCCAAAAACCAATAAATTATGACCCGAAAACTACTTATCCTACTGTTTTTTTTAATAACATGTTTAGCTGAATCACAAAATTTAGAATGGAAAACTAATGTGATTGACGCCATTACCCTAAGCAATGAAGAAAGAAAACCATTATTGATTTTTTTTACTGCTGTTAATGTTCCTGAAAATTTACAAAATGAAGTTTTTAAAACATCAGAATTTGAAAAATGGTCCCGTAGAAACGTTATTCTGGTAAAGCTCGATTTGTCAGATTCAGCAGTGTCAAACGAAGTTAAAGAGCAAAACATTAAATTGAAAAATGCTTTTGGTGTTGCCGCCCTGCCGGAAATTTGTTATGCAACCGGTTCAATTAGAAATGGCAAAACTGCTTTTAATCTATTAGGGAGAATCCCATATAGTTCAAATGGTGTAAAATCTTTTATTACCGATTCTAATTTAATTTTAAATCCTGAATAGAAATATTAATTTAATTTATAGTATCCCTTTTCTGCAGTGGCATGAAAAGGGATCTTTTTTTTCTCACAGCTTTCTTTCCACGCTTTTTGAATTTCATAGGCATTCGATCCGTCTGCCACAATAATTTTTGGATGCAGATCCTGTAAAACTCTGTCAAGATTTATTTTAGGAGACTGCGTCAGGATTATAATATCCGGCGTGTCCTTATTTTCATAAACTCCGGAACTGTCAATTATTGCAATTTTCTTTCCGTTAAAAAACAAGACATTCCTTATTTGCTGCGACTTATTCAAAACACTAAAGCTGCCCACCAAATATGCATTAAAAGAATTGCTTTTTGAGCTTTTTTGTGCCGTTGTATCACTTGCAAAAAGCGTAATATTACTGCCAAATCTTTTTGAAATTAAGGTGTTCTTCTTTGTATTATATACTATTAATTCTTTTTGGTTTGCAGTTTCCCTTTTAGAATAAATAAAAGAAATCTGTACTAAAATTATGGAAACAAACACAGCAAGAAGTTTATTATAATTTGGTTTCCTGAGCCATATCGTTGTACTTATTATTAAAAAATAAAGCGTAACCAAATAATAAAAATTAAAACTGATATTCTGTATAACAAACGATTCGAAGGAAGCCACATAATGAATCATTGTATTTAAAATCAAAATACTTTTTTCAAAAATGTAAACTAAAATTTCCGGCGGACTTTTAAAGATTGCAAAAATCATCACAATTATTCCGGCAATCATTATAAAAGATAAAACAGGCAGAATGATAATATTGGTTACAAAAAATAATCCGGGAAATTGATGAAAATAATACAGGCATAATGGTAAAGTACCAATTTGTGCCGCAAATGAAACCGTTAAGGCATCCCAAATATAAATTGCAATTTTATTTTTTGGAGACCAGATTTTCTTCAATATTGGCTGAAGCCAAACTATAAAAAACAATGCCAGATAACTTAATTGAAATCCGACATCAAATAAAAAATAAGGTTCAAAAAGTAATATCAATAAAATAGAAACTAAAAGCGTATGATAAATATTGCCGCTTCTTCGCAAATGATTTCCAATTGCGACAAAAGAAAACATTACAACAGAACGCAGGACAGAAGGTGATAAACCAGAGATAACGGCAAAACCTGCCAATGAAATTAAAATAGAAACTAATTTTATTGCAGAGCCTTTTCGGGTATTTGGAATTGGTTTTAAAACAAACATTATAAAAAGCATTATAAAACCAACATGCAGTCCTGAAACCGAAAGGACATGCGTTGCGCCCGAATATTGATAATCCTTTATAATATCAGAGGAAATCTCCTGCTGCTGGCCTAAGATCAGTGCAAGGGCAACATTCATTTCGTCTTTGCTAAAATGTGCGCTTTCCAGATTTTTAAGAATGGTTGAATGCAGGCGGCCGGAATAATACCAAATGTCTTTTTTAATAACTTTATTAATCCGGATTTCAGATTTTTTGCAATAAAGCTGTGCATAAATCTGTTTGTCGGATAAATATCTGGCATAATCAAATTGGTTTGGATTTTTACTCGAAGGCGTTTTTTTTAGAGTGGTTTTTACTTTAATTTCATTGCCAATAATTAAAGGATTAGGTAAGCTGTCCTTCTGAATATTCACAATAATTTTACCGGAATAATTTTTTTTACCGATGCTGTTTATTAATCCAATATATCGATCATTGTAATCATTGCTTTTGAGTTTTTCATGCAATGTAAAAGTTACAAATTGAGGATTTTCAAATATGGTTTCTGAATGTGTGTAATTTGATTTTTGATAAGTATCAGTATGAAAAATCAAAACGCAGATTCCGGTTGAAAATGAAATAGCTGCACTGCAAATTCCAAAGAAGAGATTTGTCTTTTTGTTTTTCTTCGATAGAAAATAAGAAATACAAAATAAACAGCTGCAAATGCCCAGAAATGCAAATGATAATTCGACAGAAGGCTGGCAGTAATAAGAAACTAAAATCCCGAAAAGAAAAGTGATCGTAATTTTAATCAAAGGAAAATCTAATACTTTCATGGCTTAAAAGTATTAAAAATTTGTAAGAAAATAAATATATTTTTAAATTATGGTTATTCGAGTATTCTGTTGACCTGTTCGAAGGAATTTTTATAATAAGCTTCTTTTGTAGAAGATATTATAACGCCTTTTGAAGTAGAAGAATGCACAAATTTTATTTCATCTGAATTTACTTCAACAATAAGTCCAACATGGTTAATCTGTTTGCTTTTATTGGTTTTGAAGAAAATCAGGTCGCCCTTTTTTGCATCGTTAAGCGGAATTACTTTTCCAATTTTTGCCTGATCATAAGAACTTCTGGGTAATTTAATATTCTCAGATTCAAAAGTAGTGTAAACTAATCCGGAACAGTCAAAACCGCCTTTTGTAGTTCCTCCGGCTTTGTATTTGACACCAACATTATCAGTTGCTGTTTCGATTAAATTTTTTACAATTAATCTGTTTTCTTTTTTTGATTCACTTTTTGATTCATTTTTGCTTACAGCGGTTGAAGTCGATTTACAAGAAACCAAAACGATGGATAGAATAAAGAAAACGAATAGTTTTTTCAAAACAGAATATTTAAGATTTTAAATCAGCAACGATAAGTTTTGCTGTTTTTTTGCTTGCGCCAACTCCGCCTAGTTTTTGCTCTAAAATATCATAATTTTTAAGCAGCTTTTCGCGATAAGAAGGTTCAAGTAATTTGGTCAATTCTTCTTTGATGCGTTTTGTATTACAGTCACCCTGAATTAATTCGGTTACAACTTCCTGATCCATAATTAAATTAACAAGCGAAATGTATTTTAATGTAATAATTCGTTTGGCAATTTGATAAGAAATTGCGCTTCCTTTGTAACACACAACTTCCGGAACTTTAAAAAGAGCAGTTTCCAGAGTGGCAGTTCCTGAAGTAACCAAAGCAGCAGTTGAAGAACGGAGTAAATCATATGTTTTGTTGGAAACAAATGCGATATTTTTGTTTTTTATAAACTGCTGATAAAATTCATAATCCTGACTCGGCGCTCCTGCAATAACGAATTCATAATCCTGAAAATCATCCACAACGCTTAGCATTACGCTCAGCATTTTTGTGATTTCCTGTTTTCGGCTTCCCGGCAGAACGGCAATAATTGGTTTTTCGCCCAAATTATTTTCGGCTCTAAAATCAGATTCATTAAAAGGCGGTTGATTTTGGATGGCATCAATTAAGGGATGGCCAACAAAATCTACCGGAAAATGATGTTTGTCTTCGTAAAAACTTTTTTCAAAAGGCAGAATTACAAACATTCTGTCGACATCTTGTTTTATAGCGTTGATGCGATTTTCTTTCCAGGCCCAAATTTGAGGAGAAATATAATAATGGGTTTTATAATTCAATTCTTTGGCCCACTTTGCAATACGCATATTAAAGCCCGGATAATCAATAAAAATTAAAACATCTGGTTTAAATTCAGAGATATCTTTTTTGCAGAATTTGATGTTATTTAAAATGGTCTTTAAATTGAAAATAACTTCAACAAAACCCATAAAAGCCAATTCGCGATAGTGTTTTACTAATGTTCCGCCAGCTTTTTGCATTAAATCACCGCCCCAAAATCTAATGTCAGCCTGAGGATCTTCTTCATAGATTGCTTTCATTAAATTTGAACCGTGTAAATCTCCAGAAGCTTCGCCGGCTATTATGTAGTATTTCATATCAACAAATTTTTATTGCAGCACAAAGATAGGGTTTAAATAATTATAGTCGAAATAGCCAGCACAATCACAGCTAAAATTACGCCGCGGGCCATCATTTCTTTGTTTCTGTTTAAAAGAATCAAAAAAACAGCAAGGTCTAAAACGGTTCCAATTGTAATTACTTTTCCCAAGTATCCCATTTTTCTAATTGTCTGAATCCCGTTCGAAAAGTCAAATTTTGTAAAAAATGTGATGAATAAATAACTTCCAAGAAGCGAAGTAAAAATTCCGACCATAAATCCAATTATAATTTCTTTTTTATCCATTTAATTTCCAGGTATTAAGTTGCTGCATTGTGTGATGTGCCGTTAGATCAAACTGAACAGGAACTACAGAAATATATCCATTGTCAAGTGCCCATTCATCTGTGTCTTCGCCATTATCTTCATTGGTAAATTTACCTGTTAACCAGTAATAATCTTTACCGTATGGTGTTTGTCTTTTGTCAAATTTTTGCGCATAATAAGCTTTCGCCTGACGACAGATTTTTATTCCCTTAATTTCTTTTTCGCTTAATTTTGGAAAGTTAACATTTAAAACTACTCCAGGAGGAAGTTTGTTGTGTAATGTTTCTAAAGCTATTTTTTTGACAAATGATTTTACAGGCTCAAAATCAGCATTCCAGTCAAAATCCAAAAGCGAAAAACCAATTGCCTGAATACCTTCAATTCCGGCTTCGACGGCGGCACTCATTGTTCCTGAATAAATTACATTAATTGACGAATTGGATCCGTGATTAATTCCTGAAACACACAAGTCCGGTTTTCGTTTTAAGATCTCATTTACTGCCAGTTTCACGCAGTCAACAGGCGTTCCGGAGCAGCTATATTCTGTTATTTTGTCATCATCTTTAGAAATTTTATCCAAAAATAAGGTGTTGTTTATTGTAATTGCATGTCCCATTGCACTTTGAGGCTTATCAGGAGCAACGACCACCACATCGCCAATGGTTTCCATAACGCTTATTAAAGCTCTGATTCCGGGAGCAAGAATTCCGTCGTCATTTGTAACTAATATTAGTGGTTTTTCATTTTTCATGCTGCGTTTTTTATTTTTGATTTATCAAAATTAAAGCTTGTTAGGGCAAATGTAGTAACAGATTTTGGTAGAATACTAACAAATAAATAAAAATTGTAAACTAAATTCGAGAAGACTTTTAGGCATCAAACATTTTTATATCTTTAACAAAAAATTATACTGATCTTGGCATGTTGGCATAGTTTTTACCGTAACTTAGATTAAAAAATTTGATGAATGCTATTATTAAGTTTATGAAAAGAAATTATAAAATACTTATAGCCGTATTATGCTTGTCTTTGACCCTGTTTGCTTTTAAGATAAATGCTGACAAGAATGATGATCCGGATCCAAATAAAGACAAGACACTTTTAGAATTACTGGCGTTCGTTATTGAAAAAGGACATTATAGTCCGGCCGAAATTAATGACGAATTTTCAAAAGGTATTTTTAAAGATTATATCGAAGCATTAGACCCTTCGAAACGATTTTTCCTGCAGTCTGATATTGATGAATTTAAGCAATATGAGTTAATGCTGGATGACCAGTTTTTGAATAAAGACTTAACATTCTTTAATTTGACTTATACAAGATTGATGAAAAGAATGGAAGAGAGCAAAAAACGTTACAAAACAATTTTAGCCCAGCCTTTTAATTATACAACTGATGAGACTTTTAATGCGGATTATGAGCATATTCCGTATGCAAAAAATTTGACTGAAATTAATGAAAGATGGAGAAAACAAATTAAGTTATCTACACTTTCTTCGCTTGTAACAAAACAAAAAATTGAAGAAGAGAAAAAGAAAAAAGATCCTTCTTATCAGGAAAAATCTTTTGAATCTTTAGAAAAAGAAACTCGCGAAAGTTCATTAAAATCATTAGATGATAACTTTAGTGTAATTAAAGATTTGAATAAAGATTACTGGTTTTCAGTGTATCTGAATTCAATTATGGCTCGTTTTGATCCGCATACAAGTTATTTTGCTCCAGAAGAAAAGGATCGTTTTGATGTAAACATCAGCGGAAAACTGGAAGGAATCGGAGCTCGTTTAACAAAGAAAAATGATTTTACTGCAATTGATGAATTGATTTCTGGTGGTCCAGCATGGAAAGGAAAACAGTTAGAAGCAGGAGATTTAATCTTGAAAGTTGCTCAGGGAAATGAAGAGCCGGTAGATGTTGTTGGAATGCGTCTTGATGATGTTGTGAAAAAAATCAAAGGCCATAAAGGAACAGAAGTTAAACTTACGGTTAAAAAAGTTGACGGAAGTATTAAAGTAATTTCAATTATCAGAGATGTTGTTGAAATTGAAGAAACTTATGCAAAATCTAGTATAGTTGAGAAAAACGGATTAAAATACGGTGTGATCTATCTTCCTAAATTTTACATTGATTTTGAAAATAAAGATGGTCGTGATGCCGGAAAAGATATTGCTCTTGAAGTTGAAAGACTGAAAAAGGAAAATGTAAACGGTATTGTTCTTGACGTTCGTGATGATGGTGGAGGATCGCTTTCTACTGTTGTTGATATTGCAGGTTTATTTATTGAAGAAGGACCAATTGTTCAGGTGAAATCTGCGGGCAAAAAGAAAGAAGTTTTATATGATAAAGATAAAAAGATAGAGTGGGACGGACCATTAGTAATTATGGTTAACAGTTTCTCTGCTTCGGCTTCTGAAATTTTAGCGGCTGCAATTCAGGATTACAAAAGAGGTGTAATTATCGGAAGTAAACAAACTTATGGTAAAGGAACAGTGCAGAATGTACTTGATTTGAACCAATTTGTTCGTAATGCAAATTATGGAGATTTAGGAGCTTTGAAAATTACAGGTCAAAAATTCTACAGAATTAACGGAGGTTCTACGCAATTAGAAGGTGTTCACAGTGATGTGGTAATGCCGGATCGTTATGCATATCTTAAAATGGGTGAGCGTGACATTGATAATGCAATGCCTTGGGATAAAATTGATCCTGCTGATTACAGCACTTGGACTTCTAATGAAAATTTCAGCAAAGCAATTGAAAAAAGCAGAAACAGAATTGCACAAAGCACTCAATTTAAATTAATTGAGGACAATGCAAAATGGATCGACGTTAAAAATAAAGAGAACACATACAGCCTGAACATCAATAGTTTTAAACAAACTCAGGAACAGGTTGAAAATGAAGGTAAAAAATACAAACCAATTTCAGATTACAAAAACAATTTGGTTTTTAAATCATTGCCTTATGAAGAGGTTGAGATGAATAACGATGCAACATTAAAAGAAAAAAGAGAAGCTTGGCATCAGGCATTATCTAAAGATGTTTACGTTGAAGAAGCTTTAAATGTTTTAGATGATTTACAGTCTAAATCTTTAGTAAAAGCCGGCGTTTCTCCTAAAATGAAAAAAGATAAATTGGTTAAATCTTAAAAATTTAAACATTTAATTTGTTATCAAAAACGCTTCTTAAAGTAATTTATGAAGCGTTTTTTTTAATTTAAAAGCAAAATAATATTTATGAAAAAAATTCTGGTTTGCAGTTTGTTGGGATTAGTATTGATTTCTTGTAAAAAAGAAAATGGAATAAAGACAGAAATTGTACAGGAACAAAATTCTTTTGTTTCAGATCAAAATAATAATTCAGGATCTTTATATTCCATTTCATATCAGCCTACTTCTACGACAAACCAAATAGTGAAACATACCTATTATACACTTTCTTACAATGAAAAGTTTGAACAGGCTGAATGGGTTGCTTATGAATTAAAGAAAGAATACCTGAAAAACAGAAATTACAAACGTCCTTATTTTATTGAAGATCCAAAAGTAACGACTGGTTCTGCAGACTGGAGAAACTATAAAAAATCCGGTTATGATAAAGGACATCTTTGCCCTGCCGGAGATATGGAGTTTAGTAAGGATGCTTATAATGATACATTTTACACTTCGAATATTTCACCTCAAAAACATGAATTTAATAGCGGAATCTGGAATAGAATAGAACAAAAAACACGTTATTGGGCTGAAAAATACAATGATGTATATGTCGTGACAGGCGGTGTTTTAAAAGATTCAGATAAAAAAATAGGAACAGAAAAAGTTTCTGTTCCTAAATATTTTTATAAAATTGTATTGGCTAAATCCGGAAAGGAACACAAAGCAATTGCTTTTTTAGTTCCTAATGAAGACAGTGACAAACCAATTTATGATTTTGTAGTTCCTATTGAAACTTTAGAAAAAATGACTGGTATTGACTTCTTCCCAAATTTAAAAAACTTAAAAAGCAGTAAGGACTTTTAAATCGGCAATTGTCTGCGTTGGGTTTTCAGCTTTAAAAACAAAGCTTCCGGCTACTAAAACGTCTGCTCCGGCCTCTACTAATTGTTTCGCATTTTTGTTTGTTACACCGCCGTCAATTTCGATAAGTGTTGCTGCATTTTTGCGCGTAATTAATGCTTTTAGCTTTTTAATTTTATGATAAGTATTCTCAATAAAAGATTGTCCGCCAAACCCAGGATTAACACTCATAACACAAACTAAATCAATATCATTTATTACATCTTCTAATAAATCAATATTAGTATGCGGATTAATCGCAACTCCTGTTTTCATTCCTTCAGCCTTGATGGCCTGTAGTGTTCTGTGCAAATGTGTACAAGCTTCGTAGTGTACTGTTAAGCCATTCGCTCCTAAATCGGCAAAGGTTTTAATATATCGATCCGGGTCAATAATCATTAAATGTACATCAATATACTTGTTTGCATGTTTTGAAATAGCTTCTAAAACCGGCATACCAAAGGAAATATTCGGAACAAAAACTCCATCCATGATATCAATATGAAACCAATCAGCCTGACTGTTATTAATCATTTCAATATCGCGTTGTAGATTAGCAAAATCTGCAGCAAGAACAGAAGGAGCTATAAAGGTATTTTTCATTGTGTAGTGGTGTTTTTTACAAAGATAAATTTTTTGCGTTGAAATTTAACCGCAAAGTGCGCATGGATTTACACTAAGGCTACAAAAAAACAAAGTGTAAAGAAAATAAAAAACTCCGGTAATCAGCCGGAGTTTCAATCATCAATCAAAAAACGAACAGTCAATCAAACTGTTGTTTGGGGTAAAATTCCAAATTATAAAACCCAAATCCCAATTTTTATTGGAATTTGGAATTTCAATATTGAAATTTAATATTGTTATCCTAAATAAGTTTTAAGGATTTTACTTCTTGAAGTGTGTTTCAATCTACGGATTGCTTTTTCTTTAATCTGACGAACACGCTCACGAGTTAAGTCGAAAGTTTCTCCAATTTCCTCTAAAGTCATTGGATGCTGATCGCCAAGACCAAAATATAAACGAACCACATCTGCCTCTCTTGGAGTTAATGTCTCTAATGAACGCTCAATTTCAGTACGTAATGATTCATGAATTAACTCTCTGTCCGGGTTTGGAGATTCTCCAGAACGTAAAACGTCGTAAAGGTTAGAATCTTCACCTTCAACAAGAGGTGCATCCATTGATAAGTGACGACCAGAGTTTTTCATAGACTCTTTTACGTCATTTACAGTCATATCAAGTTCTTTTGCAATTTCTTCAGCAGAAGGCGGACGCTCATTAGACTGCTCTAATAAGGCATACATTTTGTTGATTTTATTGATAGAACCAATTTTGTTTAATGGTAAACGAACAATACGTGATTGCTCTGCAAGAGCCTGAAGGATCGATTGACGAATCCACCATACGGCATAAGAAATGAATTTAAAACCACGGGTTTCATCAAAACGCTGTGCAGCTTTAATAAGACCTAAATTTCCTTCATTAATTAAATCAGGAAGAGTTAATCCTTGATTTTGATATTGTTTAGCAACCGATACAACGAAACGTAGGTTGGCTTTTGTTAATTTTTCTAAAGCTCTTTGATCACCAGCCTTTATTCTTTGTGCTAATTCTACCTCTTCATCAGCGGTAATCAGGTCAACTTTTCCGATTTCTTGTAGATATTTATCTAACGATGCAGTTTCACGATTGGTTACCTGCTTGGTGATTTTAAGTTGTCTCATGTTATTTGTCTCCTCAATTTTTAAGTGTCCAAGTAGTTATACGTATCAAGTATCAAAAAAGTTACAAATTGTATCAAAAATAATTTGCTTTTTTTTAAAAGTAAAAAAACCTGTCTTAAACAGACAGGTTTTGAGTGAGTTATCAATTTTGTTAAAAAATATTTATTTAAAATTTTTTTTACTTTTTTAATTTGCAGCAGTATTTTGAACTTCAAGATTCTCTTTAACAGAAACAGGAATTCCATTTTTTGTGAAGCCTTCAAGTCTTATTTCAAAAGTGCCAGAGAGATCAGAAGTGTAAAAAGAGGTTTCAGAATCATTGTTTAACTGAACATCCGGATTCCATAATAATTGATTTCTAAAATCAGGTATTCTTTGATTGTCTGTAGTATTTTCATATTTTACCTTATTATATATCTTTTTTGGCTGCGGTCTTAAAACAGTTGGTTTTGCAATAAAAGATCCTGTTTGCGTACTTTTGAAATCTCTGTCGAATGTTGTAAAGCTAATTAAACCATTAAAGGATTTAGAACCAACATAATATCTGCCTACAATAAGTTCAATTTTGTATACATTTTTCATGTTATAATTCTGCAGATCATTTTGGTTTTCTATATATAATCCGTCAACCAGGACAAGTGCCGGTTCCGGAAGCTGCGGGAAAATACTTGGGTCGTTAACATGCAGATAAAATTTATCATCTTTTTGTTTAGAATATATTTCTACAGCAACTTCGGTTATGGTTTCTTTTAAAGTTTTAAATCGGGTAAAATCATCCAAAATATATTCTTTTGCAATTGGATAATAAAAAGATTCTGATGCAGGAGCCTTTTCTACGTTGTCTACTTTTTTATGATAATACGCATTTTCAACCTGACTTGAAATTGATCTTTCTAAAAGACTTTCCTTAAAAGTATAAGACAATTTTGAATCTTTCTCAAAAGATATTTGAGAGTAATCGATTTCTGGTGAATTATTTACAGCAACATCATAATTGTTTGCTTTCTCATCAATAATTTGAATAACGATATTAGATGTGTAAAATATTTTGTTTACGTTAAAAATAAAGTTTCCGTTTTGATCCGTTTTTACAACTTCAAATGCAAATGATTTTCCTGGAATAGACAATCCAACTGAAATGTTATCGACCTTATCACTATTATTTTTTGCAGTGATTTTTCCTGAAATAATTTCGCCTCGAAGTTCCGGGAGGATTATTTTTTGATCTTGTTTTTGTAAATCTAATACAATAGGATAAGACGGATTTGCCGCAAATTTTACTGCTGAAATTTGGCTCTGAGCAGGAATATTATCTAATTTTCTAACAGAAAGTGAATACGTTCCGTCAGTTAAATTGGCATTTGACGACTGAATTTTTAAGTCAACAAATTCGCGGTTTGAGAATGTTTTTTTGTTGAGTTTAAGTGCAATATTTTCGTTTGTTAGATTTTCGTCACTAGTTGACCCATTTGCTAAAATGTTTGCAGCAACAGTTTTTTCATCAACTTTATACGGATTTACAATATTGATATTCAACTGAAATGACTCATTTAAAGGCTTGTTCAGCATCCAGTTTGTATAGCCAATTAGTTTATAACTTCCGGTTTTTAAAGTTGTCGGAATAAAATAATCGCCTTGACCACTTGCATTCTCCAAAGAAATTTTTGTCTTAAAAACTGATTTTTTAGTATCATCGACCAATTCTACATAAGCAACCTTACTAATGTTACTTGGAGTTTTGTCAGTTGATTTTAAACAGTAAATTTTGTACAGCAAAGTTTCACCGGAAACCAGTGTTGTCGCATTTGTATGAATGAAAACAGTTTCATCTACAGCGATAGTTTGTTGTGATCTGCTTAATTGTGTATTAATTAATACAAACAATAAAAATATGTGTTTTAGTCTATCCAAAATGAAGGTTTTACGTTAGATGAAAATGAGGTACAGTCTCCGCATACGGCATCTACTAAAATGTAGTTTGTGCCGGCATTAGAGATATAAGTCATTAAATTTTGTTCAACATTATAAATCATAGATTCTCCACTGCAATCTTCTCCAGCAAAACAAAATAAGAAAGGAATATCTTCGCAGGTATTAAAATATGGAGCAGGTTTTCCAGGGAAAAAATCATTATAATTAAAAAAGATTCTTTTTTCTGATACAGATGTTACATCAAAAAAGCCTATAACTTTTGTGTCAGAATCGCTAATGCATTTTATGTTTCCAGAAAGTACCCCTGGTTGTTTAGGAGACAAAACACTCGATGAACTGGCAATGTCTCTCATAGTTTTATGAAAATTGTAAGCAGCTAAATTTTCAACATACTGCTTAACTAAAATACTGTACCGATGCCCAATGATATAATTGTCTTCTTCTATAAATCGAATTGGCAGATTTACACGATCTTCCCCCAGCTCATTTGTATTTAATAAAATGATATCGGTTGAGCTTTTCGTAGCATAACAAGTTCTGGTATTTGAAGAATTAGGTATAAGTGCTACAGATTGAGGCCCGGTTACTACCAATTTAGATAATGACCACCTTGGTGCTATAATTTTATAACTTTCTTCATATTCAAAACGATAATATTTTGATGTTTTGTTAGGATCGTAGCTGTTAACATTAATTTGAATCCCGGTTTGATTGTCCTTGTTTGTTACAACAGATGGAACTATGCTTTGAATTGGATTTACTGCTGTAAGGGTTTCAGGACTCGATTCATATACTTTTCCGTCTTTGGTTTTAATTTCTAAAGTGTATTGTCTCTCTGGTAAAATTTGAAATGCAGTTTGTGATACATATACACCAGCACCTTCCTGAAATAAATACGAATTATTTTGATTGTCTTTTACAACTACTTGTGCGCCGCTTTCTACCTGAATTGATTTGTCTTCGAATCGGGCAGTTTTTGTTATTTTAATTTGCTGAATTTTGAGTTCGTTAGTTAAATTGGCCTCAACGACTATTGCTTCCTCGTAAGTATTGGTAAGCAGCGGATAAGTTTCAGTACAGCCATTAGCGAAAAAGCAGATGAGTAATATAATTGCTATTTTATTGAAAGATATATTCATGATATTGTTTAAATAGTATTTCTTGTTTTGAAGAAGCTATTTCGTTTTTTAAATTTATATTAATCGACCCAAAATGTTGGTTTTACATTTGATGCAATTGTGGTACAATCTCCACACGGTGCGTATACCCAATAACTAAATCTTGAATTTAAATAAAAGTTAACTGTGCCTAACATTACGTCATCTATAAAAGGAGGAGCGTGTGTACATGGATCAGGATTGAAGGGATAGTCAGCATAACAAAATTCCTTACAGTCTGTATAAAATGGAGGCGGCGCCTCTCCTGAAAATAAATCTTCATAATTAAAATAGATTCTTTCTATTGATACTGAAGCCACATCAAAATATCCAACGATTTTATTACTCGGGTTTTTTGTAGATTTCAAATTACCTAATACAATTCCGGGCTGTGTGGGAGATAAGACGCTTCCATTTCCGGATATTTTTTTTAATGTGCTGTAGTAGTTAAATGCGGCTAAACTTTCGACATATTGTTTTACCAGTATACTGTATCGGGTTGTGATTATGTAATCCTGATCGCTTATAAAACGAACGAGATAATCAACACGATCTTCTTTTAAATCATTAGTGCTAAGTAAAAGAAGATTTGTACTTTTTTTATTTCCATAACAAATCCTTGTATTAGGGTCATTTTGGACAAAAGTCAGCGTTCCGTTTGCATCAACAACTGCTTTCGTCTGAACCCATTTTGGCGCTACAACTTTATATGTTTCTTCATATTCATATCTATAATAATGCGATTTAGCGTTGGGATCAAAACTATTTATCCTAATGCCAACTCCTCTTTGACCATCATTATTTGTTTCTACAGCAGCTTTAACGCTTTGCATTGGGGTTACTGTAGAGAGTATTTCTGGAGATGATTCAAAAGATCTGCCATCTTTGGTATTAATATGTAATTGATATTGAGTTCCAGGTATAGCTTGAAATACTGTTCTTGAAACATATTTATCAGATTGTTCATCAAAATCATATCTGATTCCGGAATTGTCCGTTATATAAACTTCTGCACCACTTTCCTGCTGATAACCTTCATCTTCGAATCGGGCACTTTTAGTAAGTTTAATTTCCTGATTCTTCAATTCATTAGTTATAGTGGCTTCTACAACTAAAGCTTCTTCATAAGTATTGGTTAATAGCGGATATGTTTCTGTACAGCTATTTACTATGAAAGCTGTAAAGAATACAAATATGCTATTCATTTTATAATTTTTCATTTTCTTAAAATTTAAAATTATAAGTAATACTTGGAACTGGAATTGAGAAAATTGACGTTTTGTATCCTTTTACTTTTCCATTTTGATCTGTTACAAAATAAATTGAATATGGATTATTTCTTCCTAAAACATTGTAAACTGAAATGTTCCAGAAACTATGCGCTAACTTTTTAATTTTATGATTCCCTTCGATATTAAGACCAATGTCTAAACGGATGTAATCTGGAATTCTATAAGCATTTCTGTCGCTATAAAGCGTATACTGCGAATTTCCGTATTGAAATGTTCCAATTGGATACGTAATAGGTCTTCCTGTTTGATATAAGAAATTAGAAGATAAACTATAACGCTTTGTAAATCTATAATTTAAAATCGCACTTAAGTCATGAGGTTTGTCAAAATTTGCCGGGAAATAGTTACCGTTATTTACAATTTCAGAACTAAACTGACTATCAAGTTTAATGAAAGTGCGAGAATAAGTATAACCAATCCAGCCGTTTAATCTGCCGG
Source organism: Flavobacterium sp. Root901 (assembly GCF_001429765.1). Lineage (GTDB taxonomy): Bacteria > Bacteroidota > Bacteroidia > Flavobacteriales > Flavobacteriaceae > Flavobacterium. The sequence continues at coordinate 257,885 of NZ_LMJB01000005.1, read as the reverse complement.
TAGTTTTCTTTAATAATAATTCAACTCCGTAAGCTTTTCCTTCACCTTGCAGCAATTCAGTTTCAACATTTTGATTTAATAAAAGCTGGGCTCCAACTTTATAATCCAGAATATTTTTAGATTTTTTGTAATATCCTTCAAGGCTGACTTCATATTCTTCGTCGTTTAATGTTTTAAAAAGCCCCAAAGAAACTTGCTGCGCTGTTTGAGGTTTTACATTAGAATCTGATAATTTCCAGGTATCTGTTGGTGATTGTGTAACGTTACTTGATAATAGGTGAATATACTGGCGCGTAACATCATAACCTGCCTTTATTGAAAAATCTTCGGTAATAAAATAACGTGCTGCTAAGCGTGGCTCAAGACCTCCATAGGTTTTTATAACTTCGTTTTTGCCATAATGTGTTGATCCGGTTACAGTTTCATCACTCAAAGGCAAACCGGCTTCATAAGAGTTTACATTTGCTTCTCCTAAAGAAGCATAAAATGAATATCTTAATCCCAGATCAATTAATAATTTATCGCTAAACTTGTAACTGTCTGCTAAATAAACAGCAGATTCGAGGGCTCTTTCTTTTTCAATGTCGGTCGAAATTAAAGTAGCTTCAGGCTTTTTTGGATGCTGATAACCCGGCGAAATGTTGTATAATTTGCTGGCAATTCCGTAAGATAAAGTATGTTTTGGGTTAAGCTGATAATTCAGTTTTAACTGCAATTGTGATTCGTTTACTTTGTATCCAAAATCAAATGCATTAATATCATTTGAATCATAATCAATATTGAATTTGTATTCGCTGTTGGTAAAAATTAAAGCGGCCTTACTCTTTTTGCTAAAAGTATGATCCCATTTTAAAGAAGCAAGTCTATTGCTGTATTTGTAAATTGAATCTGAACTTAAGCTAAAACGGTCATGGCTGTAATACACTGTTGCTTCAAGATTGTTATTTGCATTAATTGCATTGTTATATTTAAGGATTCCGTCATAAAATCCTGCTTGACTGTTTTTTAAACTTTCATCATCAAGACTTTTTAAGATCCAGTCAGAATAAGTGGCGCGACCTCCAAAAATAATGCTTGATTTGTTTTTTTCAATTGGAAGACTAAGCGTTAAGTTTGAAGTAATTGGTCCGATTGCTCCTTCGCCTGAGAATTTTTCCGGATTTCCATTTTTTGTAGTGATATCAAATACAGATGATAATCTTCCTCCAAAATCTGCCGGAATACTTCCTTTATAAATGTCGGCTTTTTTTGCGGTGTAAGGATTTATGGCCGAGAAAAAACCTAAAAAGTGCTGCGGATTATACAAAACAGCATTATCTAAAAGAATAAGGTTTTGATCGTCTTTTCCGCCTCGAACATTAAATCCTGCAGATCCTTCACCGGTCGTTTTAATACCCGGAAATGTTGTGGCAACTTTCAAAATATCTCTTTCTCCAAGAATTAAGGGCACATTTTTAATTCCTTCAATATCAATAGATACTAAGCCTGAAACGGTTGTTTCGGTTGTTTTTTGTCCTTTCTTTTTAATGACAACTTCGTCTAACTGATTTGATCTTTCATTGATGCCAATGTCAAATTTTCCATCATCATACACCATCAAAGTTCTCACGACTTCTTTGTGACTCAAAGATTTTACTTCAATTACGTTTATTCCGCGTGGAAGTATCAAACTATAATTTCCATCAGGATCAGTAGAAGTATTAATATTTTTACCTCTTACTTTAATATAAATATTAGGTTCTGCTTTTCCTGTTTCTTCATTTCTAATGGTACCAGAAACCGTATAACTTCTTTTAACAGCATCTTTATTTTCTTTTCCAATAAAAACAATCGAAGCTTTTTTTGTTACACTATAGCTGTTTAAGGAATCATATTGTTGATAGAATACAGGATTGTCTGAATGATCATTGCCGGTATTTTGATTCGATTCTGCCGGTGCATCACTAAAATAATTAGAGGGCAGCGTGTTGTGAATTGTACTGTTCAGGGTTAAAATTACTTTGTTTTTAAGAACAATATAATTCAGGTCGGTTTTGCTTAAAAGTGAATTAAGGACATCGTCAATTTTTGCATCAGTATAAGTTCCCGAAACTAATTCTTTATTAGAATTAACCCAGGTTGGATCAAAATAAAATTTGTATGATGTCGATGCTTCAATCCGTTTTATTGCATTTTCTAAAGTTTCATCTTTAAAGGTGATAGAGAATTTCTCATTAGAATTTTGTGCAACAGACAATTGAAATGAGAATAAAATAACAAAGGCGAGTAAAATTTTTTTCATTTGTCTTAATTGGTTTTGATTGCAAGAGAATTAGAAATGTATTTCATTAAATTTTTCATGAATTGATTTAAATCAGACTTTTGCAGTTCTCTATTCATTAAATAAAACCCATTGATTTGTTTTTTCTGATCTGGAAATAATTTTACGATATCGCTCTTTCCTCTTATCAAATAAATATTGTTTTTCAGATTAATAAAGAATGTATTATTCTCTTTAAAAGAATATAATATACCATTTTCAGAAACAGTTTTTTGGATGTCTTTATGATACTTTATATAGAAAGTAAAGTCTTCTGTGATTTTACTTTCTTCATAATAGCCGGGAGTAAATTCCGCAACAGTTTCACTTTTTTTATCAATTTTAATGAAATTTTTATCCTGAATTGAAAATGCTTCCACCTTACTTTGGTTAAGGTTTATACCGACATTTTCAGACTCCCCGTATGGATTTAAAACTAAAATATCTCGATATATATCGTACTTAAGTTTTACCTCATAATATTTTTGGCCATCATAGTCAATTTTTCCAATTTCATATTTGTTAGTCAGATATAAATGGCTGTCTCCAACAGATCTGTAGGGATTAATGTGTGGTACCCCGTTATTTAAATCAAGATTATTTTTGCCAACTGTCTTGTCAAACCAGTTATATATATTAACATCGTTATTTGTTTGACTGTGAATGACATAAATGTTTATGAATAATCCAAATAAAATGAGGAAAGCGGACTTTTTTTGATAATTTTTCAAAGGATTCAGTGGATTTTAGTGATTTGTTGTGGGGGTTTTCAAATTTATTAAAAAAAGGTTATAATCAAAACGTATATTTGTTAAAATGTGATAATTTCTTATTTTATATACAACAAAAACCCCAAATCATAATAATGATTTAGGGTTTTTAACTAAAAACTTGATTGAAGCTGGTATTGTGTATTTATGTTTTAATCATTGAAATCGTCAGTATTATCAAGGATTTCATTGAATATTTTTTTTAGAGATCGAATATAAATTGGAAATGAAATGGCAAGTAAAATATATTCAAATCTAAAAATTGTTACATCGTCTAAAATTTTGTATAAGGAGGGAATAATTACTGCCAGAGAAACTACGATTCCAATCCACGGATTGTTTATTATTTTTTTTATAGTCAGTAAAAGTCTCATTTCAGGCTGTGTCGTTAAGGCTATCTTCATCTATATTTTCTTTTTATTGAGATAAAAGTAATTTTGATCTCATCTTAAAAGTGCGAAAATGTCACGAAAGCCTTTTTATTTGTCATGAAGTTCAAGAAATGATTATGTTTTTGAAAATTTTATTCAAAGCGATATAAAAAAATCCTCTTTAAAGAAAGAGGATCAGCAGTATGGTTTAGGTTTTTATCAGGATAAAATATTCATCTTTTTTATAAAATCTTTATAAGTATCGCTCAAATTTATTTTATGATTTCCTTTAAGGATAATAAGATTATCAGCAAGAATGATTTCTTCGATTTTATCAGTATTGACGATTGTATTGCGATGTGTTTTGATAAATTTATTCTTGTCGAGCAAATCACTGATTTTTGTCAATGAAATCAGGATTATAAATTTCTCTTTCTCAGTTACAATATTACAGTAGCGTTCTTCAACTTCAATGTATAAGATATCTTCCAGATTTACCTTTTTCAATGAGTTTTTCTTTTTTATAAATAAGGAATCATTACTGATCACTGTATTTTGTTCTTCACTTAAAAAAACATTTGTTTGCTCATAAAATTTCTCGACAGCCATTTCTATAGCATACAAAATTTCGAGTTCATTAAAAGGTTTCATTAAAAAACTAAAAGGTTTTGTAAGTTTTGCTCTTTCAAACACTTGTCTGTCCTGAGAACTTGTTAAAAACACGAATGGTTTAGATGCATGCGGAATTATATTAATAGATTCTGCAAAAGTTATTCCGTCTGGTTTTCCATCCAGAAAAACATCAATTATAATTACATCTACAGATTTCTCATAAAAAAGTCTTAATGCATCTGTATAATTTGTGGCAACTCCCGCAACATTGTAGTTGTTGTCATGTAATACTTTTACCAGCGCATCGCTTTGCTCTAAAGTATCTTCTATAATTAAAACATTAATATTATCCATTTCATTTTGTTTTTGGGAAGGTTAATATCATTTTAGTTCCTTTATTGATTTCGCTTTCAATATCAAATGTTCCGTTATTTTTCTTTATCATCTGCTTGCATAACTGTAAACCCAATCCAGTTCCAATAATTTCCGAATTGCCTTTTTTTGCCAGCAATTCTCCTTCATGCAGCAATTCCTGAATAGTATTTTTACTCATTCCAATTCCGGTGTCCTGAATTATAACCTGGCAAAAGTCAGCATTAATTTCGTTTGCCGAAAATGTAATTTGTCCATTTTCTTTTGAAAATTTAATGGCATTGTCTAATAAATTTCTAAATACAATCTTTAAAGAATCAAGATCAACAAACAGAAAAATATTTTTTGAAACCGAATTTTCGAATGTAATTGATTTATCTAAAAGCAAAGGCTTGTAGTTATATTCAATTTGTTGGATCACAGAATATAAATGAACAGATTCTTTATTAAAATACAATTGTTTTGTCTGTAATAATGCCCAGTGTAATAAATTATCCAGTAAGCTATAAGTGCCATTTGCAATACCGCTGTTTTGCAGGATCAAATTGTTTAATTCGTCATAATTTTTTGTTTCCAGCGTAGCCGACAATTTAGAATTACTGTTTTTTAATGCATTTACAGACGAACGTAAATCATGGCTTACAATAGAAAACAACTGGTCTTTTGTGGCATTAAGTTCGTCAAGTTTATTTTTTTGACGTAATATGGTTTTGCCGTTTTTTACTTTTTGTGCATATAAATAAACGCCGCCTGTTAAAATTAATAATAAACCAACAGACGAAAAGAACAGACTATTTCGCTGCGTGTTTTTTAACTCATTTTCTACCTCAAGAACTTTAATTTGTTTTTGTTTTTGTGCTACGGCGAATTTTTTTTCGTAATCTGCCAAAGCCCAGATTTTATTTTGATTGTTTAAAGAATCTTTCCACTGGGCAGATTCTTTTCTGTAAACCAGCGCTTTCTTAAAATCGCCTTTATTTTCTTCTACAACAGACATATTTAAAGAAGCTTTTCTTTTTATGTCAAAATCGAGTGTATTTTTTGATAAATCATAAGCTTTTTCAAAATAAGGAATTGCCTGCTGATCTTTGTATTGAATATAATATAGATTTGCTATATCATTATAAATGCAAAATAAATTTACAATGTCATTTTCTGTTTCCAGAATTTTTAAACTTTTAAAAAGATATTCTTCAGCGGCAGCAAAATTATTCAGATGTAAATGGCAAATCCCCAAGTTTTGATAAATAAGACTTATTTTTAATCCTTGCTCGTTTAAAAAAGTGAGTTTTTCTATTTTTTTTAAATACGTAATTGCTTTTTCAAATTCTTTTAATTCTATCGAAGCATCTCCCAGGTTTTTATTAACCAAAGGGTAGAACGTAAAATTTTTAGATATTAAGTTTAATTCAGATTTTGCTTCTTTAAATAATTTTTTTTCAATAAAACTATAACCCCTAAAAAAGTGACAATAGTCTGCAAGTTCTTTGTTCTTACTGCTATTTAAATGTTTCATAGAACTGACTAAAGTCGAGTCCCAATTTTTTTTTATAAAAAAATTAGATGCTTTGCTAAAGTTTAATTCATTTTTAAATTCAGTCTCCTTTTTCTTTAGCGCTTCATTTAATTGTTTGTTAGACGATTGCGAAAACAACAGGAAAGGAGAGCAAATAACCAATAAATTAAAAAAAAATCTAATTATAAGCATTGCCCGTTTTTATTTAGATTTAAAGAAAAGATGATATAATGAGGAAACATCGTTTAATGGATTTTTTATTTATCTCAATAAACGATGTTAGTAATGTATCTGTTTTTAAGTGTTATCGACCTACAGAAGTCTCTGTACCTCTGGATGTTTCCGGATCTATATTTCTTAAATAAGACATAACTGTAGTAATGTTTTCAACAGTCTCAGAACTATAATCTATTTCAATATACCATACATCATAAGTGTCAGGTGTTTCTTCATCCCAGTCATAATCAAAATAAATTTCGACAGTATTCAGATGTTCTGTTACCGTTCCAACTACAGGATTTTGAGAATCTTTGGAGTTAATATATACAGTAGCACAGATTTTTAATGTTTTTACTCCATTATTTTCGTAAATCTTTGCTGAAGCTAAAGGAGGAACCGGAAAAGTAATATTTACTTTATCTGTAAAAGAAAAATCTACCGTGTTAATTCTAGTGATTTGAATGACATTAAAGTCCATAATAGGGTTTTTAGGGTTAATAATTTTATTTTTGGTGGGTTAAAGGTATTTTTTTTCTTTAAGATATTACAAGGATTGTCGTGTTTTTTTGGTTAATTTTTTTGTTTTAAACCATTGATAGGTATAAATATTAAAATTAGTCTCAAAAAAATAAAAAATCAGTTCTGTAAATGATTTGATTTGAATGACAAAACAGCTTTAATTAAAATAATAAATCAACCTGAGAATTAATTTTTTCCAGATAATAATCTATTTTTCGAATCGCCCTGTTAAAGAAAAGGTTTTGTTCTCTAATACCAGACTGACCTAAAGGAATTGAGTTGGTAATTTGCTGTTTAAAAAACTGATGAACATTTTTGCAGCTTTCGTCATTGTCTGTTATAAAATAACCGAGGAGTGTGTACGGCACAAACATTGTCAGTTTTTCGTCAGTTTCTATCAGCATATTATTGTTTAGCAGTATAAGTTCATTGTAATAAAGTGCATAATTAGAATCGTTGTTACATTTTTCCTGTATTAAATTTATAATCCTTTTTAAATCTTTGCAGAGCGCATTTGCGTTTTTTATGTTTAGCAGCCCGGCTTCATAAAAATAGAGAATCTGCTGCAGACTGCTGTTTATGGTTGTGTCGTTCCAAATTTCGTTTACGGTAGTAGTTTCATACGCTTTTTTTAATGTCTGCATATATTCTGAAAAGGATTCTTCGATTACAAAATTTTCAAATGTTACTTTTTTCTGGTTGGTATTTAAAAGATTCAGCCAGACAAACGCTTTAAATTTTGATAAAATAGTTCCATCCATAAAATAAAACAGCGGAATATCTTTAGCCGAATAATAAAGTTTTGTTTGTGGATTTTTTGTCAGGATTTCAACTTGCTGTGCAGATGCCTTAAAGTATTGAAGCATATCTTTTAATGTTTCAATCTCTATTGTTTTTTCGACAATAACTTTTTCTTTTCCGGAAAATAAATTATCCAGTGAAATATTAAAATGATTGGCCAGTTTGATAGTTTCGTCTATTGAAAATTTACTTTTTTCAGATATTCTTCGGTGAGAAGCATCGTAGCTTATTTCCAAGACCGCGGCGATTTCATCAATCAGAGAAACCGAATTTGGAATTTTACTTCTTATTGCTTTTAAAAGCTGTTGCTGATATTTCATGATTTGCGATAATCACAAATGTAAAGTTTTTTTTTATTGGTTTACGCAAATCCATATGCGATAATTACAATAGGTTTGTGCTGTAATTTTAAAAAAGAAATAGATGAAAGCTAAATATTTCAATAAATCAGAAGCAGAAAAACAATTCTATCTTACTTTAAAACAAAGAGTGCATGAAAAACTAAAAGATAAAAATATAGCTTTTGGCGATGTCAGATTTTGGTCTAAAGGGATATTTTGGACATTAGTTTGTTATTTATCCTATTCCTTACTTTTTTTGGATTCCATAAATAAAATAAAATTTTGGATATTATATGTAATATTCCAATTGGCTGGATTGTTAATAGGATTTAGTTTTGGACATGATGCTTCTCACAATACAGCATTTAAAAATAAAAAAGCAAATTCAATACTGCATTTTTTTAGTTTTCTTACTGTGGGAATTGATCCGTTGTTATGGGGATTAAGACATATTAGATCGCATCATTTATATGCCAATGTAGAAGGAAGTGATATTGACATCGATAAAAATCCTTTTTTAAGATTAAGTCCAACGCATCCGTGGAAGCCTAAACATAAATATCAGGCTCATTATGCGCCATTTGTTTATATGTTCACTTTACTGCATTCTGTTTTTATGAGTGATTGGGTGTATTTATTTTCAAATGAATACGACTGGATGAAGAGGGGAGTTCCTAAAGTACAATTGTATTTTAGATTTCTGCTTTACAAAATATTTTATTTTTCTTTGGTGCTGGTTTTTCCAATACTGTATTCTGAATTTTCCTGGTCCTTTATTGTTCTGACTTATCTTACCGGAAGTGCTTTTACTTCAATGGTATTTATTATAATGCTTGTTGGAACGCATTTTTTTGACGGAGCAGATTATCCGCAGCCAGAAGGTGAATTTCTTGAACATACCTGGGCTGTTCATCAGCTTTACACCAGCTGCGACTGGAATGCAGATAAAAGTTGGGCAAGGTTTTTAAGCGGAGGTTCTAACTGCCATGCGGCTCACCATCTTTTTCCTAATATCTGCCATACCCATTATAGTGAGATAAATGCAATAATTAAAGAAACCACAAAAGAATATAAACAGCCTTATCATCATAAGACTTTATTTGAAATGATGTTTTCTCATTTTAAACATCTGCATAAAATGGGAAAACCAGAAATAAAATAATGGCTGATTGTATATTTAAAAACCCCAATTCAACTAAATGAATTGGGGTTTTCTATGAATAAACCTTTAGTAAACTAAGATCTGATTACTCTTTTTTGTCCTCGCGTGGAGGTCTTGGAACAAGTGCCTTTTTAGACACTTTTTCTTTTTTAGTTTTAGGGTCAACTCCTAAGTATTTCACTTGGAATACATCTCCCATTTTAACTACATCAGCAACGTTTTCAGTACGTTCCCAAGCCAATTCAGATACGTGAAGTAATACTTCGTTTCCAGGTGCAGCAGTATATTCTACAACAGCTCCAAAATCAAGCATTTTAATCACTTTTACTTCATAAGCTTCTCCCATTTGTGGTTTGAAAGTAATAGAAGCAATTTTTGCTAATACCGCTTCAATTCCAGCAGGATCTGTACCTAAAATTTCGATAACACCTTGCTCGTCAACTTCATTGATAACGATAGTTGTTCCGGTAGCTTTTTGTAATTCCTGAATTACTTTTCCACCAGGACCAATCAATGCTCCAATAAAGTTTCCAGGGATAGTTCTGGTAATGATTTTTGGTGCATGAGCTTTAACGTCAGATCTTGGAGCTGCAATAGTTTCAGTTAATTTTCCTAAAATGTGCAGACGTCCGTCACGAGCTTGTGCTAAAGCTTGTTCCATAATGTCATAACGTAATCCTTCGATTTTGATGTCCATTTGGCAGGCAGTAATACCATCAGCAGTTCCCGTTACTTTAAAGTCCATATCTCCTAAGTGATCTTCATCACCTAAAATATCAGACAATACAGCAAATTTCTCTCCATCGGTAATTAATCCCATAGCAATACCAGAAACTGGTTTTGTCATTTGAACTCCGGCATCCATAAGAGCGATTGTTCCGGCACAAACTGTTGCCATAGAAGAAGAACCGTTAGATTCTAAAACCTCAGAGACAATACGTATTGTATAAGGACAATCTGCAGGAATCATATTTTTTAAAGCTCTTTGAGCCAGGTTACCGTGACCAACTTCTCTTCTTGAAGTTCCTCTTAATGGTTTTGCTTCACCAGTAGAGAAAGGAGGAAAGTTATAGTGTAAGTAGAATTTTTCTTCACCTTGTTCAGATGGAGAGTCGATTTGGTTTGCTTCTCTTGAAGTTCCAAGAGTTACAGTTGCCAAAGCCTGAGTTTCTCCACGTGTAAATAAAGAAGAACCGTGTACAGATGGTAAATAATCAGTTTCACACCAGATTGGTCTGATTTCTGTAGTTTTTCTTCCATCAAGACGAATTCCTTTTTCAAGAATTACGTTACGTACAGCTTCTTTGTTGGTTTTGTAGAAATATTTTCCAACTAAACCTGCAAGGTCTGCATTTTCAGCATATTCTTCCTCAGTAAATAAAGCTTTTGCTTCTTCTTTTACAGCTGCAAATTTTTCACCTCTTTCACTTTTTCCAGAAGCTTCTTGTGCAATTGCATAACATTTATCGTAAGCCGCTGCTTTTACTTTTGCATAAACAGCTTCATCTTCAACTTCGCCTTCGTAAGTTCTGTATTCCGGAGAATTAATTTTTGCTCTTAAACGCTGCTGCGCCTGAATCTGAACTTTAATTGCTTCGTGTGCAAATTTAATTGCTTCGATCATTTCAGCTTCTGAAATTTCTTTCATCTCACCTTCAACCATGGCAACAGAGTCTAAAGAAGCTCCAATCATCATATCGATATCAGATTTTTCCAGTTCAGTTCTGCTTGGGTTGATTACTAATTTTCCGTCGATACGTGCAACACGTACTTCTGAAATTAAGTTATAAAATGGAATATCTGAAACTGCTAATGCTGCAGATGCTGCTAAACCAGCTAAAGCGTCTGGCATAACATTGTCGTCATGAGACATTAATTGAATCATAACCTGAGTTTCAGCATGGTAATCATCTGGGAAAAGCGGACGTAATACACGGTCAACTAATCTCATTGTTAATACTTCGCTGTCGCTAGGTCTTGCTTCTCTTTTGAAAAATCCTCCCGGGAAACGTCCCGCAGCAGCGAATTTTTCACGGTAATCTACCGTTAATGGTAAAAAATCAACGCCCGGGTTTGATGTTCTTGCAGATACTGCTGTTGCTAAAAGCATACAGTTTCCTAAACGCACAACAACTGAACCATCGGCTTGTTTTGCTAATTTACCTGTTTCGATTGAGATGCTTCTTCCATCTCCTAAATCGATAATTTCTTGTGAAACTTGTGGAATCATAAATTTTCCTTTTTGATTATACAATGGGTTTTAGTTGTGTTGTAGTTGTTGTGTGTGTAGTTGTTGTTATCTAAAACCCAATGAAAAACCAAACTTTTTTTCTTGTAAATGCCTGTAATGTAAAAACAAAAAGAGGCACTCTCGCACCTCTTTTCTATATTGATTATTTTCTGATATTCAATACTTTGATAATCTCACGATATCTGTTGATATCTTTCTTTTTCAAGTAATCCAACAAAGCTCTTCTTTTACCTACTAATAGTACAAGAGAACGCTCAGTGTTGTAATCGTGACGATTTTTTTTCAAGTGTTCAGTTAAGTGACCAATTCTGTAAGTGAACAATGCGATTTGACCTTCTGCGCTTCCAGTGTTTGTAGCACCACCGTGTTGTGCAAAAATTTCTTCTTTCTTTTCTTTAGTTAAATACATTCCAATATTATTTAATGATTTTTATGTATGTCATACAGCTTTTGTAAGACGGGTGCAAAATTAGATTAAAAAAACAAAAGAATCAAACAAAAATAAAAGAATCTTAAAATAAGGCGTAATAAATTCTTTTTTAATGATTTATATAAGGTGTTTTTTTCTTAAAACTATCTCTGTTAGATCATTAAGCTAATTCAGAAAGAATCAGCCAGAGTTGAATGAGCTGTATTTATTTTAATTTCTGACTCTTTCTACCAGTTTGTTTTTCTGCTAAAGAAGAATAAGCAAATTTCACATTGTTTTCATCAATACTCATCCCCGAAATTAAAATGCCATGATCATAATTGTCTACAAATGAAATTTTACGTAAAAGATCATTTCCCGTCCATACACCTTGTTTAAGTCCGTCTTTAATAATTCCTTTTTGAGTTATAAAACCATCCCTTTCTTCATATTCTCCATTGCCGTCGGTTACGGTTTGCGTTTTATCTTCTGTCCAGAAATTAAGGACTAAGGTTTGAGATTTTTTCGTTTTAGAATCCCAGGCATTCTGTTTTTCAGATTTCTTGCTTTGGTTCTCGTACCAATTAATTTCTTTACCTGATTTGTGATCGTCAGAATAATTTACAACAGCTTCTTTTGCTCCGTTTTTGTAGTAATAAATAAATTCTCCGTCTTTTTTCAGATTATCTCTGTCCAAAGTTGCGCCAGTCATTTTCTTTCTTCCGTTTTTATAAAAATCAGTAACAACATATCTGATACTCTTTTGAGAATAATTAGTAATTACTCTCGTATAAGTATAGTTGTCCGGTGTGGTTTCACGGTTTAATGAGTCAAGAAAAATCTTTTTCGAGACCATATTAATTTGTGCAGATAGATGGGCTGAAATTAGAAACAGAAATATTATGACGATGCTTATTTTCATTCAGATCTATTTTTTATACATTAAAAATAGGTCTTCTAGAATAACTTCGCAACTTCTTGATTAACAAACTCCAAAAATCTTTCGTCAGCTTCTGTAAAAGGATCTATTACATGGCTGTCGATATCAATCTGGCCAATATTTATTCCGTTTACAAATAACGGAATCACAATCTCTGATTTAACAGTTAAACTGCACGCAATATAATTGTCCTGAGCTTTTACATCCGGAACCACAAAATTAGCATTGCTTTCGGCCACTTGTCCGCAGATTCCTTTTCCGAAAGGAATTACAGTATGATCTGTTTCGGCACCTACATAAGGGCCTAAATGAAGTGTTTTGTTTTCATGATTTGCAAAATAAAAACCTACCCAGTTATAATATTCTACATTCTCGTTTAATAATTGGCAGACAGCCAATAGTTTTTCGTCTCTAACTTTATTGCTGTCAGCTACTATAGCACTTATTTTTGGTTGTAATTCCTGAAATGTCATGATTTAAAAATTTTATACAAAAGTATTTAAAGCTGAACTCAAAAAATACATAAATTTGAAAAAAAAATCTGTTGAAAAAATATTTAATCCAATTCAGGCCGTTTTTAATTTTTATGGGCACTTTTTTTACAGCTTATATTATATTAACGGTAGTTTATAAATTTTATTTGAATAGTTTCAAAGCTGATGAGGTTGACGGAATTACAAATTTTGTTGGTCAAAATGTGGAGCAGTTACTGCAGGTTTTTAACTATAATGTCAGCATTCAGAAAAACGGATCAAATTCATGGCTGGATGTATTGTTTAATAAACAGTACATTGTGCGGATTATTGAAGGCTGCAACGCTGTAAGTGTTATTATTTTGTTTATTTCTTTTGTGCTTGCATTTTCTGGTAAATTGAAAGTTACCCTGCTTTATATTTTGTCTGGAATTATTTTTATTTACCTCCTAAACATAATCAGAATTGCTTTATTAACGATTCTTTTATTTCACTTTCCAGAAAAAAATCACCTTTTGCACGGCGTTCTTTTTCCTTTGATTATCTACGGAACTGTTTTTATTTTATGGATTATCTGGGTTAATAAATTTTCGAAATATGCTAAATAAAATAAAAGAACAAAAAGGGAAAATCTTTATTTCAATAATTGTTATTTCCTGTTTTGGACTCATCAGGGCTTTTGAAAATTCTTTATTTTATGATCCTTTTTTAAATTATTTTGAAGCAGATTTTAATAAAATGAAATTACCGGAATTCGATGCGTTAAAACTTTTTTTGAATCTTTTACTTCGTTTTGTTTTAAATACAGCCCTGTCTCTTATTTTAATTTATACGCTTTTTAAGGATAAAGGAATTTTAATATTTAGTTCATTCTTGTATTTGTTTTTCTCAATCCTTCTTTTTGTTTTGTTTTTTGTCATTGCCGTATATTTTCCTGAAAAAAGCTGGCTCTTATTTTATGTTCGAAGATTTATTATTCAGCCCATTTTTGTGCTCTTATTTATTCCGGCATTTTATTATCAGCTTCAAAATTTAAAAAAATAACATTTTATTACATTTTTATCCAGGTCTTTTTTGATATTTTTGCAGTATGAATTTAAAGAAATGCACAGTATTATTTTTAGCTTTCCTGTTGTTGGTGTCCAACATAGGTTTTGCTTTTGATGTGCATTATTGTGGAGGAAAGATTGCTTCTGTATCTTTAAATACTTCCGTATCTGCATCACCAGAGAAAAAGTGCTGTGGTGAAAAGGAAAAAAAATCATCTTGCTGCAAGGATAAAGTCATTAAGTTTGAAAAAAAATCAGACAACGCAACTTTTAAAGTTTTCTTTTTCCAGCTAGCATTTCCGTCAGTAATTCAGGAATACAAACCGATTGCTTTTTTGTCAGTTCCAAATTTCAAAAACAATCAGATCGTTTCGTATTATTCTGATGCCAATGCGCCGCCCTTATTCAAGTTATACAATCAATACATTTTTTATTCCTGATTTTGATATTTAGAATCAAGCTTTTCTTTTATGGCTTGAAATAAACTGTTTACATTCTTTTTTGAGAAGTTTTACAACAGAATTTCTAATAATATTAAAATCTTTTTTATGCCAAAAAATATCATGCTTTTTATGATGTTTTTGATCTCCGTTTCTGCATTTTCACAAGAAAATCTGGAAGAAGTCAAAATCACAAAAAAGCAAAAAGGAATTAAAAAATCCTATACAGTTACAGCAAATACATCACTTATTACCAGTAAAGAACTTTTAAAAGCCGCATGCTGCAATCTTGCCGAAAGTTTTGAGACAAACCCGTCAATTGATGTGAATTTTTCTGACGCCTTAACAGGAACAAAACAAATCAAAATGCTGGGCTTAACAAGTCCGTATTTAATGATTACAGAAGAAAACATTCCGTCTGTTCGTGGCGCTTCACAAGCTTATGGTCTATCATTTACGCCCGGAACCTGGATCGAAAGCGTCCAGATTACAAAAGGCGCCGGAAGTGTAATTAACGGTTACGAAAGTATTTCGGGACAAATAAATACAGAACTTTTAAAGCCGTTAAATGACATTCCGTTTTTCTTAAATGCTTATGGTTCTACCGATTCAAGGTTTGAATTGAATACTCATTTCAATAAAAAATTATCAGACAAGTGGGCCTCCAGTTTATTCGTTCACGGAAATGCCCGTGTCGCAAAAAATGATATGAATAATGATGGGTTTTTAGATAATCCGTTAGGAAAACAAATCAATATTCTAAACCGGTATCAATATTATGATGCCGAAAGCGGTTTGGTAAGTTTTATCAATTTCAGATATATGAATGATAAAAAACAAACCGGAGAAGTTGATTTTGATAAAGAACGCGATCGCGGAACAAAAAACCATTGGGGATCTGAAATTAATACAGAGCGTTTTGAGGTTTCAACAAAAATTGGTTACGTTTTTAAAGACATGCCATATCAAAGTATGGGTTTTCAAAATGCTTTTAACAGCCATAAACAAGATTCCTATTTTGGTTTAAATCAATATGATATTCATCAGAATAGCTTTTATTCGAATTTAATTTTCAATTCGATTATCAATAATACGATGCACAAATTTACTACAGGTTTGAACTTTGCATACGATCAATATCAGGAGTTTGTAAATATTACAGATTACAGTCGAATTGACAATTCTATTGGTGCTTTTTTTGAGTATACTTATGATAGTACAGATAATTTCAGCATAATTTTAGGCGGGCGAATTGATAATCACAATCGGTTGGGGTTTTTTATAACGCCAAGGCTTCATGTGAGATACAATCCGTGGAAAAATGGTGTAATTCGTTTTTCTGCCGGAAGAGGGAAACGTTCGGCTAATATTTTTGCAGAAAATCAACAGCTTTTTGCAAGCTCGAGAGCATTTTCTATTTTGGATAATAATGGAAAAATTTATGGTTTAAATCCTGAAATTGCATGGAATTACGGAATCAGCTTTTCGCAAAAGTTTAAAATTTTCAATAAAAATGCCGAAGCAGGATTTGATATTTACAGAACCGATTTCCAAAATCAGGCCATTGTCGATTTAATGCAGAGTCCACAGGAAGTTTTATTTTATAACCTGAAAGGAAATTCTTTTGCAAACAGTCTTCAGGTTGAATTTAATTATGAGTTTGTACACAATTTGAATTTAAGAACAGCTTATAAATATTATGACATTCAAACAGATTATTTAAGAGGAACATTTCAGCGTCCGCTTCAGGCAAAACATCGTTTTCTTGGAAATTTAGAATATGAAACCGATTTAAAAGAGGACAAGCAGTGGAAATTTGATTATACTTTCAATTGGTCTGGAAAACAACAGCTTCCGTATACAGCGTCTAATCC
The DNA here is from genome assembly GCF_001429765.1 of Flavobacterium sp. Root901. Lineage (GTDB taxonomy): Bacteria > Bacteroidota > Bacteroidia > Flavobacteriales > Flavobacteriaceae > Flavobacterium. The sequence continues at coordinate 241,467 of NZ_LMJB01000005.1, read as the reverse complement.
TGTCCAGGATCAGTTTCCTGATTTCTCGCCTTCGTATGCAGTAATGAATGCTCAGGTTACAAGAGTTTTTTCATCTGTTTTTGAAGTCTATATTGGCGGGGAAAACATTGGAAACTATAAACAGCAAAAAGCAATTTTAGGCGCAAATGATCCTTTCGGACCAAATTTTGATGCTTCTGTTTCTTATGCACCAATTTTTGGACAAATGTATTACGCCGGACTTCGGTTTAAAATAAAATAACTTATAATTATAAAATAATAGACAAATGAAAAATTTAATTTTAATTGCAATGATAACTTTTTTAGGATTTTCGGCTCAGGCTCAGACTAAAAAAAACAAAAATTTAAAATATACTGTTGAAGTCAATGGCAATTGTGAGCAGTGTAAAAAGCGTATCGAGAAAGCTGCCTTTGGAGTTCCGGGTGTAAAAACGGCTTCATGGGATATTAGTTCACATGAGCTGAGTGTGATTTTAAATGAAGAAAAATCTTCGACTCAGGATCTGAACGCAGCAATCGCAAAAGCAGGTCACGATACAAAAGAGATCAAAGCCGCAGATGCAGATTATGAAAACCTGCATTCCTGCTGTAAGTATGAAAGACAAAAATAATTTTAAAAGCCCGGGGTAATTCTCCGGGCTTTTTTAATAGTTAATTAATGTTTAAAATACCGCATTTAATTGTGGTTAAGGTAAATTATTGTTAATTTCACAAACTTATAAGTATAACCAAATTCGTTTTATGAATAATTTTGAGTGGACCCAGTTACTAAACCCTGAATTCTATATAACTTTAAGTGTCGGAGGTTTTGAGATTGGGTTATTTATTGTTCTGTTTATTGTTTTTGCAGAAACGGGACTTTTCGCAGGTTTTTTTCTGCCGGGAGACAGTTTACTTTTTCTAGCTGGAATTTATAGCCGCGACTTAATTCAAAATGTTCTTTTTATTCCTGGAGATTTTATCAATGTATTTTTGCTTTCGACACTTGTTGCTTTTATGGGTGTTTTAGGAAACATGACCGGTTACTGGTTTGGTGCAAAAAGCGGATATTATTTATTTAAGAAAGAAGATACATTTTGGTTTAAGAAAAAATATCTTCTTCAATCAAAAGATTTCTTTGAAAAATATGGAGGAAAAGCAATCATTTACGCCCGATTCCTTCCAATTTTTAGAACTTTCGCTCCAATTATTGCAGGAATAGTTTCTATGGATAAAAAGAAATTTATGTTTTTTAATATTTTGAGTTCTTTTTTATGGTCATTTCTTTTAATCTTCGCAGGGCATTATTTGTATGGCGTATTTTTGAAAAAAGGAATTGATTTAAAAGAACACATCGAATACATTATTATAATCATCATTATTATTTCAACATTCCCGGTTCTTTTAAAACTCTTGAAAAAGAGACCAAGCGAAGAAATATAATCTTAAATAAAAACAAAAAAGTCCGAAGTTTACTTCGGACTTTTTTATGTGATATAATATATATTGTATTTGTAAAATGTAAATTGAAATTAACATAGAAAGATATCATGTAACCTGAAAGCTTTCAATTAAAAAGAAACTCGGCACCTTAGCATCTGATACTTAGCCTCTTAAAAAAACTACCATTCATTTACTTTATTGGCATCCATTTTTAAGAAGATAAACAACAAAATAGTGAATCCCCAAAGTCCGGAACCTCCATAAGAAAAGAAGGGCAGAGGAACCCCAATAGTTGGGAAAATCCCAATAACCATTGCAATATTTACAAAGAAGTGGATAAACAAAATTCCGGCGACGCAATAACCATAAACCCGGCTGAATTTCGTCTTTTGCCTTTCGGCTAAATAAATTACTCTTAAAAATAGTCCGGTAAAAAGTAAAATAACAACCAAAGAGCCGGCAAAGCCCCATTCTTCTCCAACTGTTGTAAAAATATAATCGGTGTGCTGCTCAGGAACAAATCCTCCTTTGGTTTGTGTTCCTTCTAAAAAGCCTTTTCCAAGCCATCCTCCGGATCCAATAGCAATTTCAGATTGATTAGTATTATAACCAATACCTTTCATGTCTACTGTTTTCCCTAAAAGAATATTGAAACGGTCTCTATGGTGCTGTTTAAAAACGTTGTCAAATACATAATCTACAGAAAGAACAAATCCTGAAATAAGCACTAATAAAATACCGCTCAAAAGGATGTTTCTGTCGACCGCCCTTCCTTTAAAATGTATAATCATTAAAACAGCCAGCGCAATTAAAATAACAACATAAGGTTCTAAAATGAGCGTTAATACAAACAGCAGAATAGTAATAAAACCTGTCCAGACATACCATGATGGAAGTCCTTCTCTAAATAAAACAAGAATAAAAACACTATAAATTAAAGCACTCCCCGGATCGGGCTGTGGTAAAATAAGCATTACAGGTAAAAATACAATGGCTAAAGCCTGCAATTGCCTGTTTGTTTCTTTCAGATTAATTTGTGTGTCACTTAAGTATTTGGCCAATGCCAAAGATGTAGCGGCTTTTGCAAACTCTGACGGCTGAAGTGTAAAGCTTCCAATCGCATACCAGCATCGCTGACCGGCAATCGTTTTTCCGAAAAGAAATAAACCTGCCAAAGATAGCAAGGCAACACCAAAAATTATACTGGCATACTTCTCGTAAAATTTTCCATCAACAAAAAGCACAACAAATATTAATGGAATTGTACATCCAATAAATATTAATTGTTTTTGGTAAGTTCCATCTGTTGATAATAATGAGGAGGAGTAAATATTCAGCCACCCTAATGTTACCAGCGCAATGTAGATAAAGACACTTATCCAGTCAATGTTATTTTTTACACTTTGATTTTTCATTTGAAATAATCTTTCTTAGTTCTTTTTAGTAGTGTCTACTGCTGTTTTCTTAACTTCTGTTTTTGGTGCCGTTGTCGTCGTTGTTTTAGGAACTACAATTTTAGCTTTTAAAATTGAATCTTTTGGTGTCGATTCAATTGCACTTGCTTCGTTCATACCGCCTAATTTTGCATATTCGGCAGCCAGGCTTTTATTTAAAACACGAACTTCTAAATCGGTTCTTGTAATTTTCTTTCTTAAATATTTTTCAATCATTAAACTTGCAACGGGACCTGCAACGGTTGCTCCAAAACCTCCATTTTCAATCATAACTGCAATTGCAATTTTTGGGTTGTCCTTTGGTGCAAATGCCACGAAAATAGAGTGATCTTTAAGCTGTGTTCTTTTTCCGTTTATTTTTGCAAAATTTTCTGCTGTACCTGTTTTTCCACAAATATCAATCCCTTCTACTTTAAGGGCATATGCCGTACCTTTATTATATACGTCAAACAAACCGCTAATTACAGGCGGGAAATATTTTTGATCAATTGTTGTTACGTGTTTTGTTGTAAACTTCGCATCAATTTTTTTGCCTTCAATTTTTTTAATGATATGAGGCGTATAATAGTATCCTTGATTGGCAACGGCTGCCATCATATTAGCAAGCTGAATAGGCGTCATCAAAACCTCTCCTTGTCCAATAGCATTCGAAACGATTGTTGTGCTTCGCCATCCTCCGTTAGGATAAATTCTTTTATATGTTTTTGATGTTGGAATATTACCTTTTTTACCCGTTGGTAAATCATATCCCATAAACTGCCCTAAACCAAAACTTTTTACGTGGCTGCTCCAGACATCTACTGCTTTACCCGGATCTGCATATTTGTTAATCGTTAACATATAAGATTGTCCAAAGTAAGTGTTGCAAGAGTTATAAATACCATTATGCAGCTGATGAGGCCCAAATCCGTGACATTTCATGAAACGGCCGCCGCCATAACTAAATCCGTGGTGACACATAAAAGTTGTCTGCTCATTAATAACACCTTCCTGTAATGCTACTAAACCGGTTAAAATTTTAAAAGGCGAACCTGGAGGATATTCGGCTAAAAGCCCGCGGTCATACAAAGGTTTTGCAATAGAATCATGATACAAAAGCGTGTAGTTTTTAGATCTTTGTCTTCCAACCAAAATACCCGGATCATAAGATGGAGCGGTAACTAATGCTAATATCTCACCGGATTTTGGTTCAATAGCTACAATTCCGCCTCGTTTATTGATCATCAATTCTTCACCGTATTTTTGAAGTTCGGCATCAATAGTTAAGTTGATGTCTTCTCCGGCAACGGCAATCGTATCGTATTTTCCTTCTTTATAAGGACCAATCTCCCGATTGTATTTGTCTTTCTGAATATATTTTACACCTTTTATTCCGCGCAAAATATCTTCGTAGCTTTCTTCAACTCCTTGCTTTCCAATTAAATCCCCGCTATTGTAATAAGGGTTTTTTGCAATTAATTTTTCGTTTACCTGAGTAATAAAACCAAAAATATTGGCGCCATAATCTACTTCATAGTCACGAAGAGAACGTTTCTGGAAATAGAAACCTTCGTATTTTCTTATTTTTTCCTGAAAAGCGGCAAATTCAGCTTTGTTTAACTGAGATAAAAATACAGACGGAAGTCTTGGGCTGTAAACTTTAGCCTTAGCAATTCTTTTGTCGTATTCTTCTCTGGTAATATTTAAAAGAGTACAGAACTCAGCGATATTAAGGTTTTCTTTAATATCTCTCGGAATTACCATGATATCGTACGAAGCTTGATTGGCTACTAACAATTTACCATTTCGGTCGTATATATAGCCGCGTTCCGGATAGTCGTAGACCTTTTTAATCGCATTATTTTCTGATTTCAATTTGAATGAGTCATCAATAATCTGCAGATAAAATATCCGAATCACTAGCAAAGATGCTGCAATAATAATTAAAGAGGGCAGCAGAACTTTTCTCATCGTTTATTGGGCTTAATAATGTAAATTATTATAATTGAAGTGATTATTGTAAAAATGGAACTAAATAACGTTCGGAGTAAAATGTCGAATATAAATTTAAACTGAAAAGCTTCTAGTGTAAATAGTACAATATGATGTAATAAAACTGAAACCAGGATAAATGAAAACCTTTCGGGTGTTAATGATTCATTTAGTTTAATAGTTTGGTATTCATAACTCAGACCGAATGAAAATTTAAAAATATACGGTCGGTAATAAGCGAGAATTACGCAGGCTGTCGCATGAATCCCGCCCGAATTACAAAACATATCCATTGCTAAGCCTAATAGAAAACTGGAAATAATTAATCCGGTTCTGTTACTATTTACCGGATACAGAATAATGTATAAGATATATGGAAAAGGACTTATGTATCCCAGAAAATTCATGTTGTTAAAAATAACAATCTGAATTGCCAGCAACATAATAAAACGAAAAATATTTACCAACAAAGCGCTACTCATCTTTTTCTTTGCTTTTGTTTTCTAAATTAATAAGCTCATCTCTGTCTTTACTTTTGATAATGTAAACATGTCCTAAGTTTGTCATATCGTTAAATAGTTTAACATTTATGACATAATAGCTTGTATTCTTTTTAATGAATATTTTATCTACAGTTCCAATATTAATTCCTTCAGGAAAAATTACAGATTGTCCTCCGGTAACAATTGTATCACCTTTTCTGATAGATGCTAATCTTGGTACATCTTCCAGCTGAACAAATCCTGTACTTTTTCCATCCCAGGTCAATGAACCAAAGTGATTTGATTTTTTGATTTTAGCATTTATCTGAGATTTCATATTCAAAATACTAACTACAGTTGAGTAATTTGGCGAAGTATTGTCAATAACACCAATAATTCCTAAACTGTTAATTACTCCCATATCTTGTTTAACACCTGCATTTCTTCCGGAATTAAGTGTAATATAGTTTTCGTGAGTATTATAAGAGTTGTGAATTACTTTGGAAACAATTATATCTGCAGGTTTAACACCTTTTATACTGTCTGCCAATGGTGCTTGGGTGGTGTCTTTTTTATTAAATAAAAGACTTTTTAACCTTGCGTTTTCAAGTACGAGCTCCTCGTTTTCTGTTCTTAAATTCAAATATTCATTTACACGGTTAAGTCTTTCATAAACACCTCCGCTTAAAAAATTAGCCGAACTGATTACTCTGCTTCTGTGGTAGGAATGCGATTGAATTGTGAGAGTCAACGAAATACCTAAAAGCAGCAAAAACAGCAATCGATTACTGTTTCTTATAATGAAATTAAAAATTTGCTGCATTTCGTGTCTGGTTATTTTGTTTCAGGATATGCTTTAAGGTTTCAAATTTTATCAGGGTCAAATATTAAAAATTTAACCCTGATAAAAGTATTTTGATTGTTATTTTTAAATCTTATTTGATTAAGATACTTTTAAATTTTGCAATGTTTTTAAGTGCCATTCCTGTACCGCGAACAACTGCTCTTAAAGGATCTTCAGCAATGTAAACAGGTAAATCTGTTTTTTGAGAAATACGTTTGTCAAGACCTCTTAACATAGATCCTCCACCTGCTAAATAAATACCGGTGTTGTAAATATCGGCAGCTAACTCTGGCGGAGTTTGAGATAACGTTTCCATAACGGCATCTTCAATACGTTGAATTGACTTATCTAACGCTTTTGCAATTTCACGGTAAGAAACATCTACTTGCTTTGGTTTACCGGTAAGTAAATCTCTACCCTGAACAGACATATCTTCCGGCGGTCCGTCAAGATCTTCGATAGCCGCTCCAATTTGGATTTTTATTTTCTCAGCAGTACTTTCTCCAACAAAAAGGTTGTGTTGTGTACGCATGTAGTAAACGATATCATTTGTAAAAACGTCACCTGCAATCTTCACAGATTTATCACAAACAATTCCGCCTAATGCGATAACTGCAATTTCGGTTGTACCACCTCCAATATCAACAATCATGTTTCCTTTTGGCTGCATAATATCGATACCAATACCAATTGCGGCTGCCATTGGCTCATGAATCAAATAAACTTCTTTTCCGTTTACTCTCTCACAAGATTCTTTTACCGCTCTCATCTCCACCTCAGTAATACCGGAAGGAATACATACTACCATTCTTAATGCAGGGGTAAACATTCTTTTTTTCAATGCAGGAATGCTTTTAATGAACATATTGATCATTTTTTCCGAAGCATCAAAATCGGCAATTACACCATCTTTCAAAGGCCTTATGGTCTTGATGTTTTCATGTGTTTTACCTTGCATCATGTTGGCTTCTTTACCAACAGCAATGATTTTGCCTGATACTCGATCACGTGCAACGATAGATGGACTATCAATGACAACTTTATCATTATGTATGATTAAAGTGTTTGCGGTTCCAAGGTCTATCGCAATATCCTCGGTCATGAAATCAAAAAATCCCATAAGTTTGTTAGGGGTTTAAAATGTTATAAAATAATTTATCGAACAAAGTTAAACAAATTAATGTTTAAAATGACGTGTTCCTGTAAATACCATTGCAAGATTATTTTCATTGCAATAATTTATGCTTAATTCGTCTTTTATAGAACCTCCCGGCTGAATTACAGCAGTTATTCCTGCTTTTTTGGCTAATTCTACACAATCCGGAAATGGGAAAAATGCATCACTTGCCATCGAAGCTCCGTTTAAATCAAATCCAAAAGCTTTTGCTTTGTCAACAGCCTGAATTAAAGCATCAACTCTTGAAGTCTGACCTGTACCGGATGAAATCAATGTTCCGTTTTTTGCAAATACAATTGTATTCGATTTTGTATTCTTGCAAATTTTAGAAGCAAAGATCAAATCTTCGATCTCCTGAGCAGTAGGTTCTGTAATTGTAACGGTTTTTAAATGCTCTTTATTATCTGTAATATTATTTCTGTCCTGAATTAACAAACCATTAAGACAAGTTCTTACCTGACGCGATGGCAATTCTACTTCATTTTGAACTAATATAATTCTGTTTTTCTTTTCCTGCAAAACTGTAATTGCCTCATCATCATAAGCTGGTGCTATTACAACTTCACAGAATAATTTATTAATTTCCTGAGCGGTTTCTAAATCTATTTTAGTGTTTGAAATTAAAACTCCACCAAAAGCAGAAGTAGGATCGCAGGCCAAAGCCGCCAAATAAGCTTCGCTGATTGTTTTTCTTGAAGCTAATCCGCAGGCATTATTATGTTTTAGGATTGCAAATGTCGGTCCGTCTGTTTTAAATTCTGCAATTAAATTAACAGCAGCATCAACATCTAATAAATTATTGTAAGATAACTCTTTTCCGTGAACTTTTGTGAACATTGCATCAAAATCTCCAAAGAAAAATCCTTTTTGATGAGGATTCTCTCCATATCTTAAAACCTGTCCGTTTGCAATACTTTCTTTATAGATTGTTTCATCGGTGTTAAAATAGTTAAAAATAGCTCCGTCATAGTGAGAAGAAACATGGAAAGCTTTTGAAGCAAATAATCTTCTGTTTTCAAGAGTTGTAGAACCATTTTGTTCTGTAATCAAATCTAAAAGCATGCTGTACTCATTAACAGAAGCCACAATCACAGTATCTTTGAAGTTTTTTGCTCCGGCACGGATTAAGGAAATTCCGCCAATATCAATTTTTTCAATAATATCCTGCTCACTTGCACCAGAAGCAACAGTTTTTTCAAAAGGATACAAATCAACAATCACTAAATCAATTTGAGGAATATCAAATTCTTTCATTTGCTGGACATCACTTTCATTATCCTGACGGTTCAAAATTCCGCCAAAAATTTTTGGATGTAAAGTTTTTACTCTTCCTCCAAGAATTTCAGGGAAAGAAGTAATGTCTTCAACAGGAACTACCGGAATTCCAAGGTTTTTAATAAAATCTTCTGTTCCTCCGGTTGAGTAAAGTGTTACGTTTTGCTCATGTAATTTTCTAACGATTGGCTCTAATCCATCTTTCGAAAAAACAGATATTAACGCTGATTGTATTTTTTTAGTTGTGCTCATTGTGTAGTTATGATTTTCAGACTGCAAAAGTAGTTTTTTTATATATTATTTTAAAAGAAATTAATGTAACATTCTCTTAAAAAAATCTACTGATGAGTAAGTTAACTTTTATTAGGTTTTTGTTTTTAAATTATTGAATTTTACTTTATTGAAAAATACATAATATGCTTCTTTATCTACGATTATTAAAAGAAAGTCTCAGTTTTGCCATAAACGCATTACGCAATAATAAATTACGGACTTTATTGTCGCTGTTAGGTGTTACAATTGGTATTTTTTCAATTATTGCCGTCCTGGCCGCAGTTGATTCTTTGGATAAAAAAATCTCTAAAGATTTGAGCAGCTTAGATAAAAATACGATTTATTTAATGAAATACTGTTTTGGACCGTCTGAAATTCCACAATGGAAAAGAGAACAGTTTCCAAATGTAAAATATGATGAATATATAGGTCTGAAAAATTCAATGAATAATACAGATCAGGTAGGATATCAACTGTTTGTAAATCACGAAACTTTAAAATATGATTCAAAAACGGTTGCCGATGTAAATATCGTTCCTTCTTCTTTTGAGATGGTAGATATTGACGGATTAAGTTTTGATAAAGGAAGATTCTATAATGAATCTGAATCAAACTCAGGAACTGCAGTTATTGTTTTGGGGTATGAAATCGCTGAAGGTCTTTTTGGTTCCAGTGATCCAATTGGAAAAAATATTCGATTGTATGGACAGCGTTTTACAGTTATTGGCGTAATTACAAAACAAGGAGCAGGATTTTTTGGAGACAGCAACGATACATCTGTTTATCTGCCGGCAAATTTTTTACGCAGAATGTATGGTGACAGCGACGCCATGACACCGGTTATTGTTTTAAAGCCTACAAAAGGTGTTGATATGGATGCTTACAAAGCTGAAGTTGCGCAAAAGCTGCGAGCAATTCGCGGAATGAAAGCAGGAGAAATGGACAACTTTTTTATTAATGTGCTTTCTGGATTTACAGATTTTATCGACGGAATTTTAGGCCAAATGAATGTTGTAGGATGGATTATCAGCGGATTTTCTCTTTTAGTCGGCGGTTTCGGAATTGCTAATATTATGTTTGTTTCGGTTAAGGAAAGAACCAATTTAATTGGAATTCAAAAATCATTGGGAGCCAAAAATCGTTTCATATTATTTCAGTTTTTGTTTGAAGCCATAATTCTATCTGTAATTGGTGGAATTATTGGATTATTGATGGTTTGGGGAATTTCAATTATTCTGACAAAAGTACTTGATTTCGAATTTGTTTTGAGTCTGGGAAATATACTTTTAGGAACCGGTTTAGCAGCATTGATTGGATTGATTTCGGGAATACTTCCGGCAATTTCTGCTGCAAATTTAGATCCTGTTGAAGCTATCCGAACGGGAATGTAGCTGTCATTTTTATTTTATGTAATTCTTGAAGACTGGAGTTGGTTGGATTTTTTTGTGTAAATAACAATTTAAATCACTAAAAAAAATGAGCTTTATATTAAAACATGTTGATATTATTGAGTCTATTTCCAGAGATGATTTTAAAAAGAATTATTTAGATAAAAGGAAACCTTTAATTATAAAAGGACTAACAAAAGACTGGCCCGCCAGAGAAAAATGGTCGACGGAATATTTTAAGCAAATTGCAGGAGATATTGAAGTAAAACTAGTGGACAATTCTAAAGCCGATCCCGCTAAAGTAATTAATGCTTCGATTGCCAGTATGAAATTTGGCGATTATCTCGATTTAATAAAAAGAGAGCCAACAGATTTGCGTATTTTTTTCTTCAATCTCTTTAAACACAAACCCGAATTAGTTAATGATGTAAAAATCCCAAAAGAATTAATGGGCGGTTTTATAGAAAGCATGCCGGCAATGTTTTTTGGAGGTTCAAAAGCAATTACTTTTTTGCATTATGATATTGATCTGCCACATCTTTTTCATACTCATTTTGGAGGCAGAAAACATATTATATTATTTGATAATAAATGGAAGAAAAGGTTGTATTGTCTTCCTAATACCACTTATGCATTAGAAGATTACGATGTTGCCAATCCCGATTTTGAAAAATTTCCGGCTCTAAAGGGAGTAGAGGGTTATGAGGTTTTTCTCGAACATGGAGATACCTTATTTATGCCAACAGGAATGTGGCACTGGATGCGCTATATTGACGGTTCTTTTTCGTTGACACTTCGTGCATGGGATAGTTCTGTTTCAAGAAAAATCGCTAGTGTATGGAGTTTATTTATGCATGGCGCAGTCGATAGTGCTATAAAAATAGTTTTTAGAGAACGTTATGCTAAATGGCGTGAGAAATTGGTTTTCAAAATTGCTGAAAGAGAATTAAGAAATGACAGACCAAAAAACTAATCTAATTTTGCAATTATTTAAAGGCAAAACTTAAATATAAAAAAATCCCAAGAAGCAAATCTTGGGATTTTATATTAATAGCAGTTTTAAAAACTATCTGATATCATTATTCTGAATCAAATCGATATATAAATTGATTTTATCTTTCAATTCTTTTCTTGGTGTAATAAAGTCAAGGAAACCGTGTTCTAAAAGAAACTCAGCAGTTTGGAAACCTTCCGGTAAATCTTTTCCTGTAGTGTCACGAACAACACGCGGACCGGCAAAACCAATCAAAGCGCCCGGCTCAGAGATGTTGATATCTCCTAACATTGCGTAAGATGCAGTTGTTCCCCCAGTTGTCGGGTCTGTACAAAGAGAAATGTATGGCAGTTTAGCTTCAGCTAACTGAGCTAATTTTACAGAAGTTTTTGCCAATTGCATTAAAGAATAAGCAGCTTCCATCATACGGGCACCACCAGATTTAGAAATCATTACAAAAGGAAGTTTGTTTTTGATCGCGTGATCAATACCTCTTGCAATTTTTTCACCTACAACCGCACCCATAGATCCACCAATAAAAGCAAAATCCATACAGCAGATTACAAGTTCTTTTCCTTTAGATTTCCCTACTCCCGTACGTACAGCGTCTTTAAGATGAGTTTTTTCCATTACATCTTTTAATCTTTCTGCATATTTTTTTGTGTCCACAAAATGCAGAGGATCTTTTGATGTCATGTTTTTATCTAACTCAACAAATTCGTTATTGTCGAATAAAATTTCAAAATAGGTTGCGCTTCCAATTCGAACATGAAAATCATCTTCAGGGCTTACGAATAAGTTGCGTGCTAATTCGTCTGCATCAATAATTTTTCCAGTAGGAGATTTGTACCACAATCCTTTCGGAACGTCCATCTTATCTTCTGTAGCGGTCGTAATCCCTTTTTCTTGTCTTTTAAACCAAGCCATATTTTATTGTTTTTTTTGTTTCAGGTTTCAAGTTTCAGACGTGAACTTGAAACTTTAAACCTGATACTTGAAACTTTTATTATAATGTGTTCACATTGTTTAAGTCAGCAAAAGCTTGTTCAAGTCTTGCGTTGAATGTTACTTCACTTTCACGAACCCATCTTCTTGGGTCATAATATTTTTTGTTTGGAGCATCAGCACCTTCAGGGTTACCAATTTGTGATTTTAAATAGTCAAGATTTTTAACCATATAATCACGAATTCCTTCTGTGTATGCAAATTGTAAATCTGTATCGATGTTCATTTTTACAACTCCGTAGCTGATTCCTTCTCTGATTTCTTCAAGTGTAGAACCTGAACCTCCGTGGAAAACGAAATCTACCGGATTGTGTCCAGTGTTGAATTTGTTTTGTACGTAATCCTGAGAATTTTTTAAGATTTTTGGAGTCAATTTTACGTTTCCTGGTTTGTAAACACCGTGAACGTTTCCAAAAGCAGCAGCGATTGTAAATTTAGGACTTACTTTAGATAATTCTTCGTAAGCATAAGCTACTTCTTCTGGCTGTGTATATAATTTTGAGCTGTCTACGTCTGAGTTGTCAACGCCATCTTCCTCACCACCTGTAATACCAAGTTCGATTTCTAATGTCATTCCCATTTTGCTCATTCTCGCTAAATATTCTTTACAGATTTCAATGTTCTCTTCGATTGGCTCCTCAGACAAATCGATCATGTGAGAACTAAATAATGGTTTTCCTGTTTCTGCAAAATGTTTTTCAGAAGCGTCTAACAAACCATCAATCCAAGGTAATAATTTTTTTGCACAGTGGTCAGTATGTAAAATTACAGTTGCACCGTAAGCTTCTGCTAATGTATGAATATGTAATGCTCCAGCGATTCCACCAGCAATTGCTGCTTTTTCGCCTGCGTTAGATAAACCTTTTCCTGCGTTAAATTGTGCTCCTCCGTTTGAAAATTGAATAATAACTGGCGCATTTAGTTTTGCTGCAGTTTCAAGAACCCCATTGATTGTACTAGAACCAGTTACGTTTACAGCTGGTAAAGCAAATCCTTTTTCCTTTGCATAATTAAAAATCTCCTGAACCTGATCTCCTGTAGCTACTCCTGGTTTAATGTTGTGTGCCATTGTAATTTTTTTTATAGTTGTTTTTAGTTTTTAGGTTGCAAAAATAAGAATTAATTAGCATTAGAAAGGATAATTTATACCAAAATTTAAAACAGAGTGTCCAAAATTGTACTCTTTAAACCATCGGTCACCCTTGTCATGTGCCGGATTATAAGTCTTGAAGCCTAAATCTAAACGAATAACAAAAAAGCTTAAATCATATCGTAATCCAAATCCTGAACCTAAAGCAATTTCTTCTAAATCGTTTAAGTTGTCGAATTTTGCTTTCGGGTCTATTACATTATCGAGTACATTCCAGATATTTCCGGCGTCTGCAAAGATCGCTCCTTTAACATCGCCAAAAATTTTAAATCGGTATTCGGCACTAAGGGCAATTTTCATATTTGCTTCGTTAAAATCGTTTAAAGCATTTGTGCTTCCCGGACCCAGAGAGTATGGCTGCCAGGCTCTGTTGTCGTTTGATCCCCCGGAATAATAACTTCGTGAAAACGGAATGTAGTTTGAATTACCAAATGGAATGGCAATTCCAAAAAAGCTTCTTACGGCTAATACTTTTTCTTTTCCAAAATCCCAGTGCTTTATATAATCAAATTCTCCTTTAATATATTCAGCATACTCTAAATTGAAAATCTCGTAATTGCCATTGGTGTTTTTAGTTAAGTTTCCAATGCTGGAAATGGCTGATAATAAAGTTCCTGCAGATTCTAATTTAGTTTTAAACTGATAAAAAGTATTATCTGCCAAATCTGTTTTAGTGGTTTTCGTAAAAGTATAACTGGTAGAGAGAATAAAATCATTTTCAGTTAAACGAACCCTTCTTTCTTCTATACTTTCTACATCTTTATATTGTGCATCGCCAGGTTTTAAGTCGGTTTGCTGCGTTAATACTTCGTTTGTAAAATTAGTTGTCCCCGAAGGTATAATTAAGTTTCCGTCTCCATCAATATTTCCGGCAGAAGGATTGTGATCCTGTGCAATACTATTTAATTCATTATAAGAAGATTTATAAACATTGAAATAGTTATTTGGGTTTAGGTTTCGAACATATTGAGCGTTCAATAAATCAAATTTTACTGTATTACGTCTTTTAGGAGACCAGTTGTAAGCGATTCCTCCGGTAAAATTTTCTTTATCTAAACCAATATTCCGCTGTTTTGAAAAACCTGCAGCAATTGAGGTAGAAGGAATCATTCTCTTCGGAATAATTTTTTCTGTTCCAAAAGGCATCAGGATTCTTGGAAAATTAAGTTTTAAATCCAATCCGTATTCCGAAACGTTGAAAAAGTTATTGTTTGGGTTTGCCATGTCTTTTGAGGAACCAATATTGGCCCGCGCAGAAATCTCTAATGTTTCGGCCCTGTTAAATACATTTCGAATAGTTTCTGAAACACTGGCTCCAATTCCAAAATCCTGAATATTAGAATGGGTAAAATCTAATGTTGCTCCAAAACTGTATTTTTTTCTTGGTGTTAAATAAACTTTGGCAATTAAGGATTCTCCGGTTGGGTCGCGTTTATCAACTTCATACTGAATAGAGGGATAATTGAAAATTTTAAGGTTATTCAAATATCTTGAAGAAAGTGTGGTTCTTGTATCAGAGAAAACGCTTCCTTTAGTAATAAAAATGGCATCTGTAATTGCGCGTGGTTTGTATTTTAGTTTCTTATAACTGTACAGGTTAAAATTATTGTATGTTGTGCTGTCGTTAATTTTACTTTTTGCATTTGCAGGAGAATAATCAGTGTAAATGTTCACATCACTGATAGTGTACAATTTGAATGGCTCTGTTCTGCTTGAATCTCTTTCCTGAATGTTGTTATTGTTGATTATTAAAGTTACATCGGCTTTGTTTTTTTTACCAATTGTATCGATATCAAAAGTTACGTATGTTGGCTGAAAAAAGTAAGCACCGTGATTTCTGTAATAAGTTGTGATGCGGTTTTTTTCATCTTCAAAATCAGTAGTTTTATATTGATTTCCTGATTTTAAAAATGAAGGTTCATTGTTTGTTTTATACAACGAATCGAGTGCAGGAGTTAATATTTTGGTTTTAATAGTATCAAGAATATAAGCAGGGCCCGTTGTAATGTTATAATTTACAGCCGCTTTTTTTCGGGCAATACTATCTATTGTATAATCTGTTACAACATTAAAATAACCATTGTTAAAATAATAAAACTTTAAACGCTGTAATGATTTTTTAGTTCTGGCGGTGTCGATAATAACTGGCGGTTCTCCGGTACTTTTTAAAAACTCATGTATTCCTTTATATAAAAAAGACTGGCCCAGCCTGTCTACCTGTTTGGCTGATAAAATTTTAGCCTGACGTTCGTATAACCCGGGATTGTTTTTAAATTTTGCCTGATAAGTAGAATCTGGATTCAGGTTGGCAAGATTATATAAATTTAAACGCAATTTATAGCCTAATAAAGTACCATTTGGTTTTTGATACAACTGATTAGATGCGTTTTCATCATTTGTAGATTTTCCGTTTACAAGAATATTATTTTTTACAAGAAGGTTTTTTCCATCCGGAACTCTTTTTACAGCATTACAAGCGCAAATAAGTATTGCTATTAGGATAAATGCTATTATTTTTGTGGAATTATTTTTCAAGTGTTTTTTAATATTTAATTCAAAAGTACATTATTTTATGGTTAGTAAAAACCAAATAAAGCTTATATCAGGTCTGCATCAAAAAAAACAGCGTTTTGCAAATCAATTATTTTTTGCCGAAGGGGTAAAGGTAATTCAGGAATTGCTGCAATCCAATTTTGAATTAGAACATTTATACACCACTTTAAACGATTTTGAAAAAGTTCACGAGTCAAAGCGAACTCTCATTAATGAACAAGAACTGAAAAAAATAAGTGCTTTAACTACGCCAAATTCCTGCCTGGCAGTTTTTAAAATGCCTGTCGAAAATCAAATTATAAATTCAGGTTTAATTCTGGCTTTAGACGATATTCGTGATCCCGGAAACTTAGGTACAATTATGCGTCTTTGTGACTGGTTCGGAATCAGACAAATTATCTGTTCAAAAGAAACAGTCGATATTTATAATCCAAAAGTAGTTCAGGCTACTATGGGATCAATTGCCAGAGTAAACGTAAATTATGTTGACCTGAAAACTTTTATAAGTCAGACAAAACTTCCTGTTTTTGGAACTTTTATGGATGGCGATAATATTTATCAATATGATTTACCGCAAAACGGGATCATTATTATGGGTAACGAAGCCAACGGTATTTCAGCAGAAATTGAAAAAATAGTTACCACCCGAATCACAATTCCAAGATTTGGTGAGCTGCAAAAAACGGAAAGTTTAAATGTAGCTACAGCAACAGCAATTATTTTAAGTGAATTTAAACGAAATAGTTAATATTTTGTTTTAATGAAATGTGAAATTTATTAAAATCGCTCTGGATTTCATAGAATCGATATTATCTGTCCACGGACTCGGACCGTTTACAGGCTTATCGCGAATTAATTCATCGCCTATACCAAACATTCCTCTTACTGAGGGAGAGAAAATAAAATATTCAGTAAAGAAATCAATTCCAAAACCAAGTTCATAAGCAGCAGTCCATTGTTTTACCCTGAATTTGCCTTCAAAGTTATCATCATTTGAGCTTGAATTGCTTGATAAATTTAAAGTAGTAGACATTCCTCCAACTAAATACGGGCGGATATTTCCGGTTCTTAAAGAAGAGAATTTCAACAATAAAGGAAAGTGAATGTAAGTACTGTTTACTTCTCTGAGATAATCTTTCTCTAAATTTCCTACGCCGGGATAATACAAATCTCTTTTTGTATAATATAATCCCGGTTCAAAACGAAGATTAATATATTCCTGAAGTCTTAAATCGGCAACAACACCTACATTAAATCCGGTTGTCTTTTTTACCTGAATGTCACCTTGAACTGGATTTTTGTAATCAAATTTAAAATCGAAACTGTTAAATCCTAAATAATAACCAAAATAGACACGCTGTTTCTGCCAGTTTTCAAGGTTGATAATAGGATCTTTACTAAACATACTTTTAGCAAATTGAGAGTATCCTTTTGTCGTTAAGACCAGTAAAATTACGATTACAATTTTTTTCATACTATTTTTTAGATGCTGAATAAATGGTTGCTACACCAAAAGTTTGCGGCATTGCTGCAACATCTATAAACCCAGTTTTTCTTAAAATATTGTTTAACGCCTCGCCATAAGGAAAAGCCGCTGCAGATTCAGACAAATAACCGTAAGCCGAATTGTCCTTAGAAAACAATTTTCCAATAACCGGAAGTATATTTTTAGTGTAAAATTTATATCCTTGTTTATATGGTGTTTTATCAGGAACAGAAGTTTCCAGGATTACAAATACACCATTTGGTTTTAGAACCCGTAAAATTTCGGCAAATCCTTTTTCTAAATTTTCAAAATTACGCACTCCGAAACCTACTGTAATGGCGTCAAAATAATTATCTTCAAAAGGAATGTTTTCAGAATCGCCTAAAACTAAATCAATAACATTGGAAAGTTTTTTTTCATCAACTTTTTTTCTGCCCACTTCAAGCATTCCTGCCGAAATATCAAGACCAATAATCTTTTCAGCATTTGTTCTGGCCATCAAAATAGCCAAATCTCCGGTTCCTGTAGCAATATCCAGAATTACTTTTGGTTTAGAATCAGAAACTATTTTTAATACTTTTTTTCTCCACTTAGTATCAATACCAAATGAAATTACACGATTCAGGTTATCGTAGTTCCCTGAAATGTTATCAAACATTTGGGCAACCTGCTCTTTCTTACCTAAAGAAGAGTCTTTATATGGAGTTATTTTTTCAGACATTACTATAATTTACGCAAATATAAACAATCTAGTTTAACTGTAATTGAGTTTTTTAAATTGTCAATTAAATGTTTTTAACGCATCACCAAAAGTGGGTATTTTTAAAATATAACTAAAAGTGGGTATTGTGCTGAGCCGTTTTTATGCACAACTTTGTCTAAGTAAAAATGATGAAATTTAATGATTGATAATTTCACATTGACTTAATCAGATGACTGTTTTTTTTGCACTGGCAGTTGTTTGTTCAGGAAAGTAGTTTTTAAAGTGTTGTTCTTGGGGGAATACTATTTTAAAAAGTGCGAAGTACGTTCTTAGGATTAAATTTGTTTTTGGAAATTTTAATTTTCTTGCCTTTAATATCTTAGTGGTATTTGTTATTAAAGGCGCTTTTGAGATTCGTCTCAATTAACATTAAATGTTATTCAGTTATTTCAAATGCTTTTTGCATTTGCGATTTTACAAAAACTATTTCTTGAGCAAGTCAAGACTAAAATCAATCGTTTTTTAAAAAACATCCTTCAAAAGAGGATGTTTTTTTATTTATTTTCTAATGTAAGTTTCGTAAGTATAATCATAAAGATGTTTTTCGTCTTTAAAATTTTCTTCAGATTCTACGAGCTGCCATTCGCTTTTGTTGATTTTTGGAAAAAAAGCATCGGCATCAAAAGTATGATGTACTTTAGTAATTTCAATGATATCTGCAAATGGTAAACCTAAATTATAAATTTCTCCTCCGCCAATAATATATGAGTCTTCGTTTTTAGGACACAATTCAATAGCTTTTTCCATGCTGTCAACAACAATACATCCTTCCGGATTGTAATTTTTCTGACGCGTTATAACAATATGAACTCTGTTTGGTAAGGGCTTTGGGAAACTTTCAAAAGTTTTTCTTCCCATAATAATATGATGATTAGTTGTAAGAGCCTTGAATCTTTTAAAATCATTTGGCAGATGCCATACTAATTCATTATTTTTTCCCAGGGCATTATTTTCGGCAACTGCCGCTATCATTATAATCATGGTATATAACTAAATTTTATTTTCAGTGTCGTCGTTTATTTTCGATTCCAATTGGCTGATTCTTTTTTGTTGTAAGGCAACAAGTCTGTCAATTTGTTCTCTTTCCCATTTTTTATTCATAAAACGATCTGTTATATATACTTTTATAAAATGCAGAATAAAAATAAAGAGCCAGATAGTAATACCCCAGATGCACCAGTTTTGGGTTGTTCCTTCTCCAAAGCCAAAAAATCTATTGGCAATAAACAAAAATAAACTTCCTATAAGGAAAAGAACAAAATGAAAATATAAGACTTTTTTTTGTCTTAATCGTCTTCTGGCATACTCATATTGTTCGTGTACTTCTTTTTCCATAAGATAAAAATGAGATTATAAAGTTAAAATTTATTTTTAAAACTCCCTATTTCGGCTATAGAATATTTCCTTCAAAATATTCTCACAATTTGAAATGCGAAAAATAAAGCGTATTAAATTATAGATCTAATTAAAATAACATACTGTTTTTATCATAATCATAAATCGGATATGGTGCTGTCGGATGTTTAAATGAATTTGTTTAATTTTATTCTATAAATCTAAAAACTAAACAGTTATGTCTTTGAAGAAACAATTTATTAAAACAAAACCAGTAGTTAAGGTTACATTTTCTATAGATGCCAAAAATGCTGATTCGGCAGCAGTTGTTGGTGATTTTAATAACTGGGATCCTTCAGAAGGAGCTTTAAGCAAGTTAAAAAATGGAACTTTTAAAGCAACTTATGATTTGGTTAAAGATGCGATTTACGAATTTAAGTATCTAATCGACGGGGCTTATGTTAATGACCCTGAAGCTGATTTTTACAAATGGAATGATTATGCCGGAAGTGAAAACGGTGTTTTGGTTGTATAAAAAAATCCGCTTAATTAATATCAGGCGGATTTTTTTATTTATACAGCAACACTGCCTTTTATTGCAGGATGTGGATCGTAATCTACGAGTGTGAAATCATTAAAATCAAAATCAAAAATGTTTTTAATCTCCGGATTTAAAATCATTTTTGGTAATGGTTTTGGTTCGCGTGTTAATTGCAATTCTAATTGTTCAAAATGATTATTGTAAATATGTGCATCGCCAAAAGTATGAATAAATTCGCCTGGCTCTAAATCGCAAACTTGTGCAATCATCAGGGTTAACAGAGCATAAGAAGCAATATTAAAAGGAACTCCTAAAAATATATCAGCACTTCTTTGGTACAACTGGCAGGATAATTTTCCTTTGGTTTCTCCTTTTTCTAAATCTGGAGTTGCAACATAAAATTGAAAAAAAGCATGACATGGAGGTAAAGCGGCTTTGTTATTAGCGACATTTTCCTCAAAAGATTTTTTAGTATCCGGCAATACCGAAGGATTCCATGCAGAAACCAGCATTCTCCTGCTGTTGGGATTTGTTTTTAATTCGGTAATTAATTCCGAGATCTGGTCAATTTCTTCGCTGTTCCAGTTTCTCCATTGATGTCCGTAAACAGGTCCCAGATCACCATTAGAATCGGCCCATTCGTCCCATATTTTTACTCCGTTTTCCTGTAGGTATTTTACGTTGGTATCACCTTTTAAAAACCAAAGCAGTTCGTAAATGATAGATTTTAAATGTAATTTTTTGGTGGTAACCATTGGGAAACCTTCACTTAAATCAAAACGCATTTGGTAACCAAAAACACTTTTTGTCCCGGTACCTGTACGATCTCCTTTTTGACAGCCGTTTTCTAAAACGTGTTTTACTAAATCTAAGTATTGTTTCATGTTTTTTGTATAATCAATCGTTTAATCGCGTATTTGTTTAATTGAATTAATGAATAAAGGGTTAAACGATTAACATTTAAAATTTATCTTCGAGAGATTTCGTCTCTGATTTTTGCGGCCTTTTCATAATCTTCCTGAGAAACTGCCTGATCCAGCAATTCGTTTAGTTCCTGCAAAGAATGTTTTGCATAAACTTCACCAGATTGATTTGTTTCTTCTTCATGTCCAAAAGTTTCAGGATTAGAAAGCACATCATCAATTTCCTGCGAACCCTGATCAGAATCTGAAGTGTTTGATTTTAAATAAATACCAGCCTTATCTAAAATATTTTTATAGGTAAAAATTGGTGCGTTGAAACGTAATGCTAAAGCAATAGCATCAGAAGTTCTGGCATCAATAATTTCTTCGATTTTGTCTCTCTCGCAGATTAAACTGGAGTAAAAAACGCCGTCAACAAGTTTGTGAATAATTACTTGTTTGACTACGATATCAAATCGTTCTGCGAAATTTTTAAATAAATCGTGTGTTAACGGACGAGGAGGTTTTATTTCTTTTTCTAAGGCAATAGCTATCGATTGGGCTTCAAAAGCACCAATCACAATAGGTAATTTTCTTTCACCGTCGACTTCATTCAAAATTAATGCATATGCACCATTTTGCGTCTGACTGTATGAAATTCCTTTTATAGATAATTTTACTAGACTCATATATGTTTGTAAAAAAGGCACTTAACGCCTGATTTTATTGCTTTTTTTGATTATAAAATAAAAGTGCAATTTTAATCAAAAAATATGGAACAAAAAAGCTGCCTATAAACAAAGATACAATATCTTGTTTTTAGGCAGCAATATTTTTTAAGAGAATTTTAAATTAAGAATGCTGTGCTTTAAAAGCTTTTAATTTCTCAGTTAACTTAGGTACAATTTCAAAAGCATCACCAACAATTCCGTAATCAGCTACTTTAAAGAAAGGTGCTTCAGGATCATTATTAATTACCACTTTTACTTTTGATGAGTTGATACCGGCAATGTGCTGGATAGCTCCCGAAATACCAACGGCGATATATAAATTGGTCGCAACAGGTTTTCCTGTTTGTCCAACGTGCTCACTGTGAGGTCTCCATCCTAAATCAGAAACTGGTTTAGAACATGCAGTAGCAGCGCCTAAAACAGAGGCAAGATCTTCAATTATTCCCCAGTTTTCAGGACCTTTTAATCCGCGTCCGCCAGAAACTACGATATCTGCATCAGCAATAGAAACTTTTCCGGTAACTTTTTCAACAGAGTCTACTTTTACTCCAAAATCATTGTCTCCAATTGTTGGATTAAAATCTTCTTCAGAAGCAGATCCTGCGTTTTCAAAAATTCCGTAAGAGTTTTTAGCCAGACCAAGAACCTTTACATCTGTATCGATTTGTGTAATGTTGAAAGCTTTATTTGAAAAAGCATTTCTTTTTACCTGAAAAGGAGAAGTGCTGATAGGTAATCCTACAACATTTGAAGCAAAACCAGCATTTAAAGCTACTGCAACTAATGATGAAAGATAAATACTATCTGTTGTTGAAGAAAGTAAAACTACTTTTGTTCCTTCTTTTTCAGCAGCTTGTTTGATTACATCGGCGTAAGCCTTAGCAGTAAATCCGGCTAATTTATCATTGTTTACTTTTAAAACTTTATCAACTCCGTATTTAGATAATTCGCTTACATCGCTAATGTTTACTGTTAAAGCGGTAACAGTTGTTCCTAAACTTTCGGCTACTTTTTTTGCATAAGAAGCTAATTCGAAAGCTACTTTTTTAAATTTTCCTTCTGCAGATTCTGCATATATTAATAATGACATAATTTTTTGTTTAGAAGTTTAAAGTTTCAGGTTTCAAGTTCGAAAAACTGAAAACTGCGACTGAATACTGATTACTAGATTACTTTCGCTTCGTTGTGTAATAAATTGATTAACTCATCTAAATTATCTGCAGAAACTAGTTTTACAGCTGATTTTGGAGCTGGTTTTTCAAATTTTACAGCTTTTGTATTTACAGGAGCATCAACCGGCTCAAGAATAGTTAATGCTTTAGTTCTTGCAGTCATGATTCCTCTCATGTTTGGAATACGCAGATCTTTTTCTTCAACAAGACCTTTTTGACCTCCAATAATTAATGGAAGAGTAGTACTTACAGTTTCTTTTCCACCGTCGATTTCGCGAACTGCTTTTACATTATTTCCGTCGACTGTTAAAGAAGTACAGGAATTTAAGAAGTTAGAACCTAAAATACCAGCGATCATTCCAGGAACCATTCCTCCATTATAATCAAGAGATTCTTTTCCTGCAATTACAAGATCGTATCCTCCGTTTTTAATTACTTCTGCCAATTGTTTTGCAACAAAAAAACCATCAGTTGGATTCGCATTTACACGAATAGCTTCGTTTGCGCCAATTGCTAATGCTTTACGTAATGTTGGTTCAGTATCTGGGCCTCCAACGTTTACAACTGTTACATTTGCTCCTTGCTGCTCCTGAAACCAGATTGCACGTGTAAGACCGAATTCGTCGTTAGGGTTAATTACATATTGTACGCCATTGGTGTCAAACTGTGAGTCACCGTTGGTGAAGTTAATTTTTGAAGTAGTATCAGGCACATGGCTGATGCAAACTAATATTTTCATAAGTATATAATTTGAATTTATAATATGCTTTTACAAATTTAGAATTTAATTTGGAATAATTATACTATGCATGCATAATATTTTTTAAAACTATTACGATTTCGAAGAATGTATGGTTTTGAATGGATTTCATCGGAATCTAAAAATAAAAATGCACTCATTTAGCTTCATTGTTAGGAATTTTGCAATGTTTAATGCTTAAACAACGGTTAAAGTTTTGATGTGCCAATACTAATTTTTTAATCTTTACGTTTTTATGGAAGAATTTCAGGAGAAACAAGAATTAACAAATACATTAAAGTTTGTATTAAAAATAGTTTTAAACGGATTAAGTGTCCTTTTTACTCCATTATATCGATTTCGTAAACCGCACAATGAAGTTTAAAAAGTTAAATGCAAAATCCAGAAGGAACTTCATGCGATTTTAAATTCAATTTTTGCTTTTAAGTTATTTAAAATATTTATTTTTGCTCTTCAGAAAATTCAACATACAATAAAAAATATGAGAACAATACAATTTAGAGAGGCCATTTGTGAAGCGATGAGCGAAGAAATGCGTCACGATGAATCCATATATTTAATGGGAGAAGAGGTTGCAGAATACAATGGAGCATACAAAGCTTCAAAAGGAATGCTTGCTGAGTTTGGTGAAAAAAGAGTAATTGATACTCCAATTGCTGAACTTGGTTTTACAGGAATTGCGGTAGGTTCTGCAATGAATGGCAACCGTCCTATTGTTGAGTATATGACATTCAACTTCTGTTTAGTAGGTATTGATCAAATTATAAATAATGCTGCTAAAATGCGTCAAATGACTGGAGGACAGTTTAATGTGCCTATCGTTTTCCGCGGACCAACTGCTTCTGCAGGTCAATTAGGAGCAACTCACTCACAAGCTTTAGAAAACTGGTTTGCAAATACTCCGGGTCTTAAAGTTGTTGTGCCTTCAACTCCGTATGATGCAAAAGGACTTTTAAAATCTGCGATTCGCGATAACGATCCTGTGATTTTCATGGAATCTGAGCAAATGTATGGTGATAAAGGAGAAGTGCCAGACGGAGAATATACAATTCCATTAGGAGTTGCAGATATTAAACGTGAAGGAAAAGATGTTACAATTGTTTCTTTCGGAAAAATTATCAAAGAAGCTTTTATCGCTGCTGATGAATTAGCGAAAGAAGGAATTTCTTGTGAAATCATCGACTTAAGAACAGTTCGTCCTATGGACAAAGAGGCTATTCTTAAATCTGTTAAAAAAACAAATCGTTTAGTAATTCTTGAAGAAGCATGGCCTTTTGCAAGTGTTTCTTCTGAAATCACTTATATTGTGCAGGAACAAGCATTCGATTTCCTTGATGCTCCAATTCAGCGTATTACAACTGCAGATACTCCTGCACCTTATTCTCCGGTTTTATTAAAAGACTGGCTGCCAAATGCAGGTGATGTAGTAAAAGCAGTTAAAAAAGTGTTATACAAATAATACATATTTAAAATACTCACAAAACTTCATCATTCATAGTTAATTGATGAAGTTTTTTTTTGCCCAGACAATGAAAAGAATAATTTTACTCAGCCTATTTTTTGTATTCGCATTTGCGGCTATTGCTACTGCACAAACGAAAGTGAGTGGAATTGTTTTAGACAAGTCTAACCAGCCTATCCCTTTTGCAAATGTTGTTTTTAAGGGCTCAAATACCGGGATCGTTTCTAATGAAGATGGGCGCTTTTATCTGGAATCTCCAAATACGTATACTGCTTTATTAGTAAGTTCTGCCGGATTTTCAGATAAAGAAGTTCCTTTGGAAAAATCAGTCAATTACGATTTTAAAATTGTTTTGAGTGAACCTCAGGCATTAAATGAAGTTGTAATTTATACTGGAAAAACATCCAAAAAGAATAATCCTGCTCTTGATATTTTGAGAAAAATCTGGGAAAGAAAACGTAAAAACGGACTTTACCAATTCAATCAGTATCAAATGCAGAAGTACGAAAAAGTCGAGTTCGATATGAACACGATCGATAGTGCTTTTATGAAAAACAAACTTTTTAAAGGAATGGAGTTTGTCTTTAGTCATGTTGATACTTCAGATGTTACCGGAAAAACGTACCTGCCAATTTTCATCAACGAATCAGTTTATGATGTTTATGGCGATAATAAATTAAAGAAAGTAAAAGAAAATCTTACCGGAAATAAAATGTCTGGTTTTAATGGAAACCAGCAGATTTTATCATTCGTAAAAGATCTTTATTCTGACTATAATATTTACGACAACCACCTTAAATTTTTTGATAAAAGTTTTACAAGTCCGCTTTCAAGAACTGGAATTGATGTATACAATTATGTTCTAAAAGACAGCGCTTACATTGACAAAAAGTGGTGTTTTAATATTGTTTTTTATCCTAGGCGTAAAAACGAATTAACTTTTAAAGGAGATTTCTGGGTAAACGACAGTACTTTTGCAATCAAAAAAATCAATATGGGCGTTACCAAAAGCGCCAATATTAACTGGGTAAAAGATATCTATATCGAACAGGAATTTGAAGTTGAAAACGATTCTGTTTTCCTCTTAACCCGTGATTATATGATGTCTGATTTTGCTTTGAATAAAAAAGAAAAATCAAAAGGTGTTTATGGAAAAAGAACGACTTTATATCGAAACCATAAGTTTAATATTCAAAAACCGGAAAAATTCTATAAAGAAGAAGTCAATTTCATAGATAATGCGGTCTATGAACGACCGCCGGAATTTTGGGAAGAAAATCGTTTTGAGAAATTAAATAAAGACGAAGCAGGAATTTATAAAATGCTTGATACGCTCCAGACCGTCAAGCGATTTAAGCAGATTTACAATCTCGTCTCGATTTTGGGAAGCGGCTATGTTGAGTTTAAAAACTTTGATTACGGGCCGATTTTCTCCACATTTGGGTATAATGAAGTTGAAGGTTTGCGATTAAGAGTTGGAGGAAGAACGTATTTTGGTCCAAACGATCCGTGGCGTATACAAGCTTATACAGCTTATGGATTCGATGACAGTAAATTCAAATACGGTGTTTCTGGAAAATGGATGGTAGACAAGAAAAAACGTGTTATTATTTCTGGAGGAAACAGGCGCGATATCGAACAGATTGGTGCGAGTTTAACCACAACAAATGATATTTTAGGACGAAGTTTTGCGTCTTCAGCCTTGTTTACAACGGGAAGCAACGGAAAATTAACCAACATCAATCTGAGTAATATTTCTGTCGAAATGGAGCCTAAGAAGAACTTTGTAGTTCAGGCAGGACTTTCTTATCGAACATTAGAATCGGCATCTAAAACATTTAGTTTAGATTATTACACAACTTTACCAACTGCAGCAAATCCTGCCGGAGTTGTAAAAAGTGATGTAAAACAATCAGAGGCCAATATTCAGTTTGAATATATGCCAAATCGTAAAACTATTGGTTATGGTGTTGAAAGAGATTTAGTTGATAGTCCTTTTAGTCATTTCTTTGTTAATTTTAGTTATGGTTTAAAAGGTGTTCTTGACAGTGATTTTGCTTACGAAAAAATTCAGGTTTTTTACAAACAGCCTATTATTATTGGGCCTTTAGGAAGATCCAACATTATTTTAGAAACAGGAAAAACATTTGGTACAATTCCGTTAGGATTAATGAGTGTAATTCCGGGTAACCAAACTTATTTTACAATCGAAAATACGTTTAGTAACCTTAATTTCTACGAATTTGTAACAGATCAATATACGACACTGCAGTGGAATCATGATTTTGGAGGAAGATTATTCGCGAGGGTTCCATTTATGAGAAAGCTGAATTGGAGAGAATTTGTTGGGGTCAGGGCAGTTCATGGAACAATTTCTGATGCCAATCGCGCTATTAATGCTTCTGGATTGCCGTATAATGCACCAGAAAAAGTATATTATGAATATCATGCCGGAATTGGAAATATCTTTAAAGTATTCCGTATTGATTTTTCTTGGAGAGGAAATTATTTGGATATGCCAGATGCCCATAAATTTGCTATAAAAGGATCATTTGGATTCTATTTTTAGGTTCAAAGAGACAAATAACAAAGTCGCAAAGGTTTATTTCTTTGCGGCTTTTTTGTTAAATTGAATTTCCTCAACACAATATTTCTCCTTCGTCGAAATGACAAGATTAAGGAAAATGATTAGGTGATTAGAATTAATAATTTTATTTATTTTTGAGAAAACTAAAACTCAAATCATGCAGGAAGCCATTGATTTTCTTTCAGCTAAAAATCCCATATTTCTCGAAATAATCGAAAAATACGGGCTTCCGCCAATTCCAAAGCGGCCGCAGGGTTTCGAAACGCTGGTTTTGCTAATTCTCGAACAGCAAGTTTCTATTGATTCGGCGAAAGCCACATTTTTAAAAATAAAAGCCTTTGTAACCTGTGATCCGGAAAATATGGCTGTTTTATCTGATGAAGAATTCAGGCGTTTAGGAGTGAGCCGCCAAAAGACAAAATACATCAAAATTTTAGCAGAAGCGATTTTGAATAAAGAATTAGATCTTGAAAGTTTGGCTTCGAAACCGGCAAAGCAGGTTCGGGAGGAATTAATCAAATTAAAAGGAATTGGAAACTGGACAATTGACATCTATCTGATGTTTTGTCTGCAGGAACCGGATTTAATTCCATTAGGCGATATTGCAGTCATAAATACAATTAAAGAATTACTGAATATTCATGACAAACAGGAAATGGAAATCCATGCACAGCAATGGAGTCCGTACCGATCTTACGCTACATATTTGCTCTGGCATTATTACCTAAATAAGCGAAATAGGAAAATCACATATTAACTGTCTGTTATATAAAAGAAAAGTATATTAATTAATGTGCAAATACACAGATTAATGTACTTTTTTCATTGTAAAAAAGGATTGTTTGAGTTACTTTTGCAATCGAAATTATAGATATAATAAAAAACGAAATGACCGCAGACAAATTAACGACTTTCGATGTATTAATCGAAATACCAAGAGGAAGCAGAAATAAATATGAGTACGATTTTGAAATCAAAAGAATGCGTTTTGACAGAATGTTATTCTCTTCAATGATGTACCCTGCAGATTACGGATTTATTCCTGAAACTTTAGCCCTTGACGGCGACCCTCTAGATGTATTGGTTTTAGTAAACGAACCAACTTTTCCAGGATGTGTTATGGAAGTAAAACCAATTGGTGTTTTCCACATGGCAGACGATAAAGGACCAGATGAAAAAATTATTTGTGTACCAGTTTCAGACCCAATCTGGAATTCATTAAACGATCTTTCAGATATTAACCCTCACTTAGTAAAAGAAATCGAACATTTCTTCCAGGTTTACAAAGACCTTGAAAACAAAAAAGTAGATGTTGAAGGATGGGGAGACGTAAACGAAGCTTATGCAATTATTGCCGAGTGTACAAAGCGTTTTGATGACATTGAAAATAAACCGGCTGGATTATTTAGTATTAAATAATTTTAACCTTATTCTATTATAAAAAAAGCAATACTGCCGTCAGGAGTATTGCTTTTTTGTTTAAATTCGTTCAGTTAGATTGTTGACTATTAACCAAAACCACTAATAATTATGAATGCATTTATGATTTACCTGCCAATTGTCATGGCAGTTTTAGGATTACTTTTCATGGGAATAAAAAGGACCTGGGTTTTAAAACAAGACGCCGGAGACGGTAAAATGAAAGAGATTTCAGATTACATCTACGAAGGAGCCTTAGCCTTCTTAAAAGCCGAATATAAACTATTAACCATCTTTGTTATTATTGCAAGTTTAGCTTTGGCAGGAATTACTTTTATTCCGGGTGTAAAAACACATTTATTAATCGTAATTGCATTTATATTTGGCGCATTATTTTCAGCTTATGCAGGTAATATAGGTATGAAAATCGCAACCAAAACAAACGTTAGAACAACACAGGCTGCGCGTACAAGTTTACCGCAGGCATTAAAAGTTTCTTTTGGAGGCGGAACCGTAATGGGTTTAGGAGTTGCCGGTTTAGCAGTTCTTGGATTAACTGCCTTTTTCATAATTTTCTTTAATTTATTTTCTGACGGAGTCTGGAAAGATACTGAAACAATGACGGTTGTTTTAGAAACGCTGGCTGGATTTTCACTGGGAGCAGAATCTATTGCGTTGTTTGCCAGAGTTGGAGGCGGAATTTACACAAAAGCAGCAGACGTTGGTGCTGACTTAGTGGGTAAAGTAGAAGCCGGAATCCCGGAAGATGATCCGCGTAATCCTGCTACAATTGCAGATAACGTTGGGGACAATGTTGGAGATGTTGCCGGTATGGGTGCTGATTTATTTGGATCTTATGTCGCAACTGTTTTAGCTGCAATGGTTCTGGGAAATTATGTTATAAAAGATATGGGCGGAAGTATCAACGATGCTTTTGGCGGAATTGGTCCAATTTTACTTCCAATGGCCATTGCTGGTTTCGGAATTCTGTTTTCTATTATCGGGACGACTTTAGTGAAAATTACAGATGATAATGCAAAAGAAGCACAGGTACAAAAAGCTTTAAATATAGGAAACTGGGTTTCTATTGTTTTAACTGCCATTGCTTGTTTCTTTTTGGTACAGCATATGCTGCCGGAAACAATGCAGATGACTTTCTTTGGTGAAGGATCTAAAGCAATATCCTCAATGCGTGTGTTCTACGCCACCTTAGTAGGATTAGTTGTTGGAGGCGCTATTTCATCAGTAACAGAATATTATACAGGATTAGGAACAAAACCTGTTATGGCAATTGTTCAGAAATCATCTACAGGAGCAGGAACAAACGTTATTGCAGGATTAGCAACGGGAATGATTTCGACTTTCCCAACCGTATTATTATTTGCTGTGGCAATCTGGATTTCCTATGCTTTAGCAGGATTTTACGGCGTAGCGCTTGCAGCTTCAGCAATGATGGCAACAACTGCAATGCAGTTGGCAATTGACGCATTTGGACCAATTTCTGACAATGCCGGAGGAATTGCAGAAATGAGCGAATTGCCAAAAGAAGTTCGAACAAGAACCGATATTCTGGATTCAGTAGGAAATACAACTGCAGCAACCGGAAAAGGATTTGCAATTGCATCTGCAGCTTTAACTTCATTAGCTTTATTTGCAGCTTATGTAACCTTTACAGGAATTGACGGAATCAATATTTTTAAAGCACCAGTTTTGGCGATGTTATTTGTTGGTGGAATGATTCCGGTGGTTTTCTCTGCTTTAGCGATGAATTCTGTTGGAAAAGCCGCAATGGATATGGTGTATGAAGTTCGCCGCCAGTTTAAAGAAATTCCGGGAATTATGGAAGGAACCGGAAAACCGGAATATGGAAAATGCGTGGAAATTTCTACAAAGGCCGCTTTGCGCGAAATGATGCTTCCGGGAATTTTAACGATTGGTTTCCCGATCGCAATTGTACTTTTAGGAAAATTAGTTTACTCAGATAACAACCAGCTAATTGCTGAAATGTTAGGCGGATATATGGCAGGAGTTACAGTTTCCGGAGTTCTTTGGGCAGTTTTCCAAAACAATGCCGGAGGAGCTTGGGATAATGCTAAAAAATCTTTTGAAGCCGGAGTTATGATCAATGGCGAAATGACATATAAAGGTTCTGATGCGCATAAAGCAGCTGTAACCGGAGATACTGTTGGAGATCCGTTTAAAGATACATCCGGACCATCAATGAACATCCTGATTAAATTAACCTGTTTAATCGGATTGGTAATTGCGCCAATTTTAGGAGAAGGGCATTCTGAATCCAACATTGCAGGAAATGCTTCTTGTTGTGCAAAAACAGAAATGCATGCAGGAATGTCGAAATGCGGTAATATGTCTGGAATGACAAAAGAAGAATGTATTAAAATGTGTAAGGAAAAAGGCTGTTCTACAGAAGAAACCGCCAGATGTTTAGCTCATTTTGATGCAAATGGAAAATATACGGATGCTGGTTACGAAAGAAAATCTGTAAATGTTGAAGTTAAAAACATCAACGGAAAAACGACCGGAACAGTTACCAAAACAGAAAATGGTAAAACAACCACAGAAGTTTATGAAGGAACTGAAGAAGAAGTTTTGGCAAAAGTTGAAGCTGCAAAATAATAACTTCAATAAAGTTGCTTAAAACTAAAAAAGCAGAAATAATTTATAAAAATTGTCTTCTCAAATAATGTATGTTAAAGCCTTTAGAGTAATCTAAAGGCTTTATATTTTTAAAAATGGATATAATTCAAATTGTTTATTTTATCCAATTCTTCCCAATCCACTATTTAACGCCATTACAAATGCAAAAAAAAGAACAAAAGAAATACAGATTAAAAACGCAATAATTAAATTAATTAGCGCAGTTATCTTTACTTTTTTAATGTTTGTTTTTTTTCCTAAATAAAATATGTAACACTGAATAAGGAAATAAATAAAAGTTGGTGTCCAAAAAAACATTTGGAACAATTTATTAGTAAAGAAGTCATTACTATAAATTGCAAATGGAAAAAATACTAATAAAAGAAATGAAGTAAAACCAATTAAAAAAATTCTTGTCCTAGTTATTATGATCATTATTTTTTTACAAAAATAATAAAAAAAATAACCAGAATTTTCTTTATTTAGTATTCGCTTCATTTTTCGTTAGCTGGACTTTGTAATCTTAAAAATGTCTGTTTTATTATGCTCCAAACAATGAATTTCTAAAGAGGATCCAACAGATACATCTGAAAAAATAAAGGGAGGCTGATTGTCAATAATTGAGATTGCCCAATTATCAATTTTTCTGTATTCTGTCGTTATAATATATCGAATGCCTTTTGTAGTGGTTCTTTTTTCTACATTTAGAATTCTTGTTGTGATTACTAATTTATTTTTTTCTGCAAGATTTTTATATGATCTTTTGTAAAAAGGTAATACATATTTAAAAAATAATAAGACAATTATGATCGCAAATAGTAAAGCGAAAAAAGACATTCCATCATATTCAGAATTCAAAAACTTGTTGCTGACATTAAAAAAAATAAAAAATACCGCATATAATAAAGGGAGCATAAAAAATACACCAATAAATAAACGAAATTTGAATATTTTTTTTAATAGTTTTTGTTCTTCTTCAGATAAAGGATAAGTTATAATTGTCATTAATTTTAAAATTAAGCCACAACAAATGTAGTTTTTTATTTACAAAAAAAAACTTGTTTTTTTAAACTATATAGTTTTAAAAAAATGCCTCTAAAATCTTTTAGAGGCATTTTTATTTTATAATTGAATGTTTTACAAATTTGTTTTACAAAAAAAATTAAATCTTTTCAATTTTAATAATATCAGTTTTGTTATCATTCAAAAAATGAATTCTTATTGGCATTCCTTTATAGATATCCTTAAAAGAGAATGCTGTAGGTTCAAGAACAATAATTCGGGTAGTATCAATTTTGATATTGTTTTCTAATGTAATAAAATATCCTGGAAGCCGTACAGATTTATTAAATTTAAAATCTATTATAAAAGTCGATGCTACATATTTATTTTTTGCTTTTATGTTTTTATAAGAATATATGTAACCAGGAATAACATATTTAAAGATTAAAAAAAATACAGAAATTAAGAGTAGGGAACCAAATAACTGTAATTCATCAAAATTATGAAATGAAAAATCGCTAATATATTCGTAGACGAGAAAACTAAAAAGAGGTAAAAGTAATATTCCTGCAATAATTCGTGTTAAGAATATTTTTTTTAAAATTCTTTTTTCATTTTTAGATAAAGGATAAGAAACAATTGTCATTGTGTAATAAATGAATTTCAAATATAGTAATTTTCTTATATAAAATTTAACGATATAAAACAATTGTAAAAAAACATTTAGAAAAGAAAAAAGCCTCTAAAAATTTTAGAAGCTTTTTTATATTAGTATAAATTTGTGAAATCTGCGTTTTAAAATAAACCGTTCAATTCAGCATCAATTCTATTAATGATATTTCCTAAATCTTCCGGATTATCAACAAAATTAATATTGTCAACATCAATAATTAATAGTTTTCCTTTTGTATATGTTTGAATCCAGGCTTCATATCTTTCGTTCAGACGGCTTAAATAATCTATAGAAATTGAATTTTCGTATTCGCGTCCGCGTTTGTGAATCTGACCCACTAAATTGGGAATAGAACTTCTTAAATAAATCAATAAATCAGGTGCTTTAACCAAAGATTCCATTAATTCAAACAAAGAAGTGTAGTTTTCAAAATCACGGCTTGTCATTAATCCCATAGCGTATAAATTGGGAGCAAAGATATGGGCGTCTTCATAAATCGTTCTGTCCTGAATGATTTTTTTACCGCTTTCGCGAATTTGCAAAACCTGACGAAAACGACTGTTCAGGAAATAAATTTGTAAGTTAAACGACCAGCGCTCCATTTGATGGTAAAAATCGTCTAAGTACGGATTATCGACCACATCTTCATAATGAGGTTCCCATTTAAAATGTTTCGCTAATAATTTAGTTAATGTTGTTTTTCCTGCGCCTATATTTCCTGCTATTGCTATGTGCATTACGGTGTTACAATTTTATAATTTACAATTTCTTTCTTTGTAAAAATAGATAAAATTTGGTCTTTGTAATAGAATTTGTCAAACGTTTTTTCTAAAACTTCAATTTCATAAATTGTGTTGGTATTTTCTCTCAAATACAATGAGTTAGCTTTACTGAAAATCAATTTTTCAGGCGAAATTATTTCAATTTTATCAAAATCAGGAACATTTCCCAAACTGGAAATTTTTCCGAAAATATCACACGAAAACCAATTGTTTTTTTTATCAATCCAATAAAAAGTATTAAAGTCGGTTTGGTAATATTTTATGCTTTCGGTGAATGGAATAGAAACCGTTTTATACTCATTTTTTAAATAATCAAAAAGACCTATTTGCTGATTCAGCGTATTAAAAATCCAAAGCTGATTTTGAGTTGACATTCCAATTGCACTGACAACGATAGGAATCGTATTTTGTGAAAAATTAATTTCGGTCATTTTATTCAATTGATTATCCAATAAAATAACGTTGTTAAAATCTTCATAGAATAAAACAATTTTAAGCGGATTCTGAATATCAACTTTGGTAATATTTCCTAAAGAAACATTTTTGTATTCAAAGATTTCGCTTCCTTTAATTTTACTAAAAACATTGTTTTTTATCTGATAAGAATATCCAAAAGAGTCATAACCAATAAACTCGTCGGTATCAGTTTTAAATTTTGAAACCGCCGAAGGATTTATTGTTTGGTTCTGTCCAAAAAATGTCGAAAACGAACACGCAATAAAAAGCATTAATAAAGTTTGGCGTATTGTTTTACTCATAACGTTATATTTCAATAAGCCAAAATACAAAAACTGCATTAAAGAATATCTTAAAATTAGAGTTTTGACAGATTTTTAGGTTTAAATCTTGTAAATTACAATAGTCTTACAAAGAAGCGATTTTGTCGATACCATTTTGGCATTGATATATTTAACTTTCAGGATTTTAAAATTAGTAATAAATTTGAATGTAAGTTTAACTTGACTTAACCACTTTTAAATAAAAACAAATGAAAAAACTATCATATTTATTTTTTATTCTTGCTTTTGGCCAGATTCAGGCACAAAAAGATTTTCAGGGAATGGCTGTTTATGAATCGAAAACACAAGCTCCAAAATTTGATGGAATAAGAGCCGGAAACAGAGATATTACGCCGGAAATGCAGAAAAATATTGAAGAACGCATGAAACAAATCCTGGAGAAAACTTTCATATTAAATTTTGATAAAACAGCTTCAATTTATAAAGAAGAAGAAAAACTCGAAGCCCCTGGACAGCAGGCAGGAGGAATGCGAATCATGATGAATTCATTTATGGGCGGCGGCGGAACTTTTTATAAGGATGTAAAAAGTAAAACCTATACTGTTGATAAAGAATTTATGGGAAAAGAATTTTTGGTTGTTGATTCTCTCCCAAAATTGAACTGGAAACTGGAACAGGAAACCAAGCAAATTGGCGGATATAATTGTTTTAAAGCAACGGCAGTAAAAGAAGCCAGCAAAACCGATTTTAGAAATTTCAGGCCAAAAAACAACGACGATAAAAAGGATGAGACCAAAAAGACATCCGGAGATACCAAAACCAATTTTGAAGATAATTTTGAAATACCAAAAGAAATTGTAGTTACGGCATGGTATACACCAGAAATTCCGATCAATCAGGGGCCGGAAAACTATTGGGGATTACCGGGATTAATTTTAGAAGTAAATGATGGGAAAACCGTGATTTTGTGTTCTAAAATTGTGTTGAATGCCAAAGAAAAAACCGAGATAAAACCATCTAAAAAAGGGAAAGTAATTTCTCAAAAAGAATACGACGCAACGGTAATTAAAAAAATGGAAGAATTTAGAGAAATGAACCGAGGTCGTGCCGGAGGACCGCCGCCAATGGGAAGATAATATTTAAATTTTAAATCCAAATTCAAAGTTCAAATTCCAAACTTCCAATATTCTTATAATGAATAAGATACTTTTTTTATCTGCCTTACTTTTTGCATCTGTTTCTTTTTCGCAAAGTCTTCGTTTTGATGGATTTATTCAGGATGAGCAGAAAAATCCTCTGGAGATGGCTAATATTATGGCGGTCAATAATACAACTAAAGCCATGGATTCTTACGGAATTACAAATGATAAAGGAAAATTTCAATTGACTTTAAAATCCAATACCTCTTACACCATTAAAGTGAGTTATCTTGGAATGAAATCTAAAGAAATTGCCGTTGTAACCAAAGCAGAAAACATAACTCAGAATATTGTTCTCGATGGCGCAGGAATTGAACTGGAAGATGTTGAAATTGTCCGCGAAATGCCGGTTTCTATAAAAGGAGATACAATAGTTTATAACGCAGATTCTTTTAAATCAGGAACTGAAAAGAAGCTGGAAGATGTGCTTAAAAAACTTCCGGGAGTAGAGGTAAATGCCGATGGTGAAATTGAGGTTGAAGGAAAAAAAGTAAGCAAATTGATGGTAGAAGGGAAGGATTTTTTTGACGGGGATACCAAACTCGGAGTTAAAAACATTCCCGCTGATGCCATAGATAAAGTTCAGGTTTTAAGAAATTATAATGAAATAAGTGCTCTTAAAGGTCTTGAAAACGATCAGGAAAATGTGGCAATGAATATTAAATTAAAAGAAGGTAAAAAGAACTTTTGGTTTGGAGAGGCAACAGCAGGAATTGGCGTTGCAGAACTGGACAGCCGTTACATTATAAACCCAAAATTATTTTATTACAGCCCG
Organism: Flavobacterium sp. Root901; assembly: GCF_001429765.1. GTDB lineage: Bacteria > Bacteroidota > Bacteroidia > Flavobacteriales > Flavobacteriaceae > Flavobacterium. Next base: position 204,492 of record NZ_LMJB01000005.1, on the reverse strand, counting down.
GAATACAGTATAAATTTAATTACCAATTTTAATAATATTGGTGAGCTACCCCTTACGGCACAGGATTATTTTAAGTTTACGGGCGGTTTTAAAAATATGATGAAAAAAGGCGGAAGCTTTTTTAATATTTCTTCAAATGATTTAGGGATTTCGGTTTTAAGAAACAATCGGGCTAAAGAAATTGAAACCAAATTTGGTGCTGCCAATTTTTCTTATTCCCCTACAAAACAATGGAATTTAAGCGGTTTCGGAATTCTTTCGGCTTCAAAAACAGATTTAGAAACCAAATCGCAAACTACAATTTTAGATTCTGGGGATCAGCAGAAAAGAGACGAATTAACGCATCAAAAAAATAATTTAGGATTATTTAAATTAAGTTCGAGTTATAAACCAAATTCGAAATTTCAGTTTGATTATGATGTTTTGACCAAGATTTCCAAACAAGATGAAGATACAGATTTACTGCGCGAATCTGTTGTAAATAATATTTCGGCAGTTGAAACAATTTTAACTGGTAAAAAACAAGATCCAACATCTGTAAACCAAAATTTAAGTTTGTACTATACACAAAGCAGTAAAAATGTTTTTGCTTTTGAAATGCAGCATTTATATCAAGACGAAAATCCGTTTTATAATGCTGATTTACAATCACAGCCATTTAATTTTTCGGGATATATTTCGGGACAAAATCGTAATGATTTAAACCAGAATCGGTTTGTAAAAACCAATAAACTGGATGCAAAATTAGATTACTATTATATGGTTACACCAAAAAGTAATTTCAATATTACTTTGGGAAATACGTATTCGTACCAAAATTTCAATTCTCATATTTTTCAAATTCTGGATAACGGAAATGTAAATGATCTGAATACGGCAGAAAACAATAATGATGTTGATTATAGTTTTGATGATGTTTTTCTGGGCTTTCATTATAAAATTCTGACGGGAAAATTTACATTAACACCAGGTTTTAGTGTGCATTCGTACTCCATGAAAAATGTACAGTCAGGAACAGATTATTCTCAAAGTTTCACCAAAATACTGCCTGATTTCTTTGCTTTATATCAAATTAAAAAGTCAGAAACACTGACGTATAATTTTTCTTTAACAAATGATTTTACAGATATTAATCAGCTTGCAGCGGGTTATGTACTTTCAGATTACAGCAGTTTATTTCGCGGAAACCGTTTCTTAGAAAATGCAACATCGCAGGTACATTCACTTCGATATTTTAAATATAACATGTTTAATTTTGAGAACATTTTTGCTAATGCGTCTTATACTAAAAAAGTGGATGCCATTAAAACAAAGGCAGAATTTACAGGAATTAATCAATCTTCATCTCCTTATAATTCAAATCTGGCAGATGAAACATTTAGCGGATTGGGAAATTACGGACGTTCGTTTTTAAAGAATTATAAAGCCTCTGTAAATGCCAGTTTTAACTGGTCAAAATTCAATAATATTCAAAATAATAAGCTGGCGACTACAGAAAGTTTTGTGCAGAGTTATACCGTCAGGGCTTCAACAAATTATAAAAACTTTCCGAATATTGAATTTGGATACAATGCTTTAATTAATAAATACAGCGGTTCGACTTATTATACAGACAAGCCTTTTGCAAGATTAGATTATTACTTTTTAGACAGCTTTTCTTTTGTTTCAGAATACGAATTCTATCATTATTATAACGGAAATAAAACGGTTGATAACGAATATGATTTTTTAAGCGCCAGTTTAATTTATCAGAAGAAAAACAGCAAATGGGAATATAAAGTATCGGCAACCAATTTATTGAATACAACTTATCTTAACGACGACAGTTTTTCTCAATTCTCAACAAGAGTTTCACAATATACGGTTCAGCCGCGTTACATCATCTTTTCTATGAAATACAATTTATAGTATTTGGATTACTAATATTATGACTTTTTATGATTTGTTTAGGTAAGAATCGAATATCTTTGCGCTATATTATTAACAATTAAAAAAATAATCATGCGCAATTTTATTTGGAGTTTATTACTCTTGTTTGCAGGAATGTTTGTTTCCTTTTCTCAAACAAAAAATATCGAAAAAGGGACTTACTTATCTTCAAACAAAGGTCAAAAAATCAAATTAAATTTATTAGATGATAATAAATACGAATTGGTATTTTATACCGGAGGCTACGAAATTCAGGGAGATTCGCTTGCCTTTATCAATACTGAAAAATCACAAAACAGGTTTGATGTATCTTTTGCAACAGATAAAAAAGCAAAAAAAATTAAAGTTAAATTTTTGGATCCTTCTTACTACTCTTTTTATATAGGAACTCAAAAAGGTTCAGAAACAGTTCAATATCAAAAACTTTCGGATATTAAAACCAAATCAGATCCGGAATGGAAAAAAATAGATTTAGAATTTGAAATTGATAAAGCAGACTTTTTGTATCTGGTTTACGAAGATAATAACGGAAAAAGTAATGTTTGTAAATACGCATTGCCAAAAGACGTTTCTGAAGTAACAATTAATTACGAACTTGCACTTTTGTCTAATTTAAATCTTGTTGGATTTTATGATAAAAAAACAAATGAGCTGAAGATTTCTGAAGCGGGAGGAAAAAATCCGATTGTTTTTATCAATGAAAAAGACGTAAAACCAGAAAAAGTTTCAACAGTTGTCCCGCTGGAAAATGAAACGGTTTCCAATTGGACTTATCCGGGGAAAGAAAGTTACAATTATGATAATACAGCTGTAACAGACAGTGTTGCTGTCGATACAGCTGCTCTGCCGGTTTATTCCAATTATAATTTCAAATTAAAGGTTGAAAATAATTTGAAAAATGCCGTTGCAGCAACGAAAGCAGCAACTAACAATAAATTCTTAGCTGTTTTAGCAGACAGCAAAAATAAAGAAGCCAAAGCAGGTTTTGATGCTTTTATAAAAGATCAGGAAACACAGACAGGATACAATATGTACGATGCTTACAATCCTCAATACGATGTTTTTAATTATTATTTTGCCGGAAGCGATGATAAAAAATGGCTGAAAAACAATAAAATTACCAATGATCCAAGTGTATTTGTTTTAAACGGAAATGGTGATGTATTGGCTGTTGCAAAATCTGATTTGACAGATAAACAATATGAGTTTAGTTATTATGGCGATTTCTACAGAAAACTTTTGCGTACAGATGCTTTAGTTTCTATGGACAAAATATTTAAAAACAAAAAAGCCGCTGATGCAGATTTGATTAAGGCATTTAATAAAGCTGCTTTATTAGAATCATCATACGATTATGAATCATATACCACAACAGATGAAAATTCGACAGAATTTGTATTAACAAAAACTACAGTAGATAAAAAAGAAATTGCTCAGGTTTGGAAAAAATTAATCGAAGCACATCAGAAGGATAAACAAGTCAACATGTATCTTACTGAGACTATTGTAAAAGAAATCAAAAATCAGGGGTTTACCAAGCAGCTATTTAATGAAGAAAGAATCTTAAATGATACAGATTATCTTGCTATTGATTATTTACTAAAACATGCTGACGAAATAGAAAACAACCGTGCAGAGTTTAATAATAAAGAAGGAGAATTACATACTTTAGGAAATGTGATTTCTGAAATTTCTTCTGCATTGCAGCAAAACACTTATGTTACTCAGGAAGGAACTTCGGGTGAAGTAAATAAGGACAAGAACATCTCAGTTTATAAAAAGATCATTGCTTTAGGAAAAGGAAATTTTGAATCGTATAGAAACTATTTTGATTATTTAGGTCAGATAGAAGATAAAGACGGCTCGAACACCAGTTTTTTAAAAGAATTTAATGCCTATTTTGAATCAAATTTAGCGCCGGCTAACGGAAGTCCTATTGAAAAATTAGATGCAATATATTCGACACTGGATGCAGCTTCAAGCTATTCTTATGACGGATGGAATTCTTTTAAACTATATCATGCAGATCTTTGTAATAATGCAGCATGGACTGTAGTATTAAAACCTCAAAATGCTGATTTTATTAAAGATGCAGTAAAGTGGTCTGAATATAGTTTAGTACTGGCTAAAAATAATCCTTATTATTTAGACACGCTGGCACAGTTGTATTATAAAGACGGACAAAAAGAAAAAGCAGTGGCAACTCAGGCTTTGGCCGTTAAATATTTAGATAAAACGGTTGAAGAAGTGACGGCAGGAGAGATAAGAGAAACGTTATCAAAAATGCAAAACGGAACGTATTAAGAACATAAAAATCCGACAGGTTTCTAAGCCTGTCGGGTTTATTATTATAATCAAGAAAGGCTGTCTAAATTTTAGACAGCCTTTTTAGTATGTAAATGTTTCAGATTAAATTACAATCCAAATGCAGCTTTTACCTGGTCAACATAATCAAGTTTTTCCCATGTAAAATAGGGTTTCTTAATTTTAATCTTTGTTCGATAAAGTAAGGACGCATATCAAAGATAGCTTCTACTTTTTCAGCGATTTCCCCAGCAAATTTAAATTTCCCGGGGGTTTTGTTTTTAATTTTTAATTCCAACCATTACTTTGATCTGGTAGTTTTTTGGAATTTTTTTATTGTTTTCGATAGAACCGTTTGCATGTACGTAAGTCAGTAAAACTTTGTATTTTGATGTTTCTACTTTTTGTTTAATTTTTATTTCAGAGTTAGAATTGTCGTCGTCAAACTTTGGTTCTGCACTTATGAAATCGTTAATTTTTAAAGGAATTACATCTCCATTGATGAGTAAATCCTGACCGTAATCTTGTTCTTTTGTTTTAATTACATATTTTTTACTGCCAATAACAAAAGCATTTTTAGACTCGAACGGATTGTTTTTGTATATATTGATAATAAAATCATAACCATGAATATCAATTATAGCACTTTCGTTGTTTTCATACGAATAATAATAAAATGAATCTCTTATGTTGTCTTTTCGATCATATTCTGATCGACATTTAAAGCCAAGCGCTTCCATAATTTGAGAATAACCTGACTCCTTATCTTTTTTATAAAGAGCATCTAATTTCTTGTCTGCATACGGAAGCATGATTTCAAAACCATAATTTGAATACAATAAATATACAATACTGCTTAACTCTTGTTCTTGTTCAAAAGTCAGTTTTTTGCCTTCAGATTCTTTAAGGTAATTTTCGAAACGAGATAATTGACTGTGTTTAGAAACAGAATCGGCACTCTGTGGTCCTACAATTGAAAATAAACCTGCAAGACACATACTTATAGGAATAAATTTTATTTTAGGATTTTTATTAAGTAAAAAATAGAAAATAACTACAGATAGCCAAACCGATAATAATAAAACATAATAACGAAGAAGCGTAAACCCGTAAAGATTAATTCGGTATAAAATGGCCCAGTATAATAATACTAACAACGGAATCAGTAAGAAATAAAACCATCGGTTAAAAGTCCGCATCCATAAATTACCGCTTTCGTTTGCAATAGGATGTACCAATAAAAATGAAAGAATTCCAATAATGGCAAAGGCCAGAACAAGATAAGAAACCCACCCAAAAGGAAGTGAAAGCGTAAACACAATTTTTGCTTCATAACAAATTAAAATCACCAGATAAATACTAATAAGTGGCAGTAAAACAAACTGTGTAAAATTCTTAAGTCCTTTTGGATATTTTAATACAAGCGGAACTTCTTTACTATTAGTTTCGGGAACACCGCTTAAAAAGAAAATGGTATTAAAAAGTCCGACAATTGTTACAAATAAATATCCATAAATTTTACTATCAAATTCGACTTTAAACAATTTATCAATGGCTAATATGGCTAATGATAAACCGCCATAGAGAACAAAACTGTATAATCCGGCGGTTAATATTCGTAAAAACAACTGTTTGTTAAATTCCCAAAATTCTTCCTGATTGTATGTTCTTGGCAGAAAACCGGCAAACGAAACTAATAAATGCAAAGATAAGTTGAGAACAAAAAACTGCTGCATTTCTATTTCAGAAACTCTTTCGTGAAAGCTAAAGACAAAAGCAGTTAACAAACCTCCAAAAGCTAAACTAACTAAATAACGAAGAATATTATTTTTGTGTTTAGCTCTAAAAAAGAGCGAAACAGATACAAACCAAACAAGACATAATGAACTGCTCATTATTGCTTTTGAGTAAAAGTATTCAGATTGCGAATTATTTTCATTAATGAGCAAAATAGAGAATATAGTCCCGCAAATTGCTGTAAGGGTTTCTAATGGAAATCTGAAAATCGTTTTTTTAGTGGTGCTAAGTACTTTTTGTAATGAAGGAAGTCTGCTCATTTTAGTAAGTTATTTTGTACAAAGAAAAGAGAATACAATCAAATAAACAAGTAAAAAATCCCGAACTCTAAACAAATAGAATTCGGGATATTTATGAAGTAAGATTAAAAGAAATTTAGCTCTAAAGCTTAAAAATTAATAATCGTTTGAATTTATTATAATCCAAATGCAGCTTTTACCTGGTCAACAAAATCAAGTTTTTCCCATGTAAATAATTCAACAGTAACTGTTTTTTCGTTTCCGCCTGGAGCAGAGAAAGTTTTAGTAACCGTTTCTGGTTTACGTCCCATGTGTCCGTAAGCAGCAGTTTCGCTGTAAATAGGGTTTCTTAATTTTAATCTTTGTTCGATAAAGTAAGGACGCATATCAAAGATAGCTTCTACTTTTTTAGCGATTTCACCGTTAGTTAAGTTTACTTTAGAAGTTCCGTAAGTTTCAATGAAAATACCCATTGGTTCAGCAACTCCAATTGCGTAAGAAACCTGAACTAAGATTTCGTCAGCAACACCGGCAGCTACCAGGTTTTTAGCAATATGACGTGTAGCATAAGCAGCACTTCTGTCCACTTTACTTGGATCTTTTCCTGAGAATGCACCACCACCGTGAGCACCTTTTCCTCCGTAAGTATCTACGATAATTTTTCTTCCTGTTAAACCAGTATCTCCGTGAGGTCCTCCAATAACGAATTTTCCTGTTGGGTTAATATGGTAGTTGATTTTATCGTTAAATAAATGAGCATGCTCTGGATTTTTAGCGATAATTCTGGGAATTAAAATTTCGATAATATCTTTTTTGATTTTAGAAAGCATAGCAGCTTCTTCATCAAAATCATCGTGCTGTGTAGAAATTACAATAGCATCAATACGAGTTGGTTTGTTATCGTCGCTGTATTCTAAAGTTACCTGAGATTTAGCATCAGGACGTAAATAAGTGATTTCCTTGTTTTCACGTCTTAAAATAGCTAACTCTTGTAATAATTTATGAGATAAATCAAGCGCCAATGGCATGAAGTTTTCTGTTTCGTTTGTAGCGTAACCAAACATCATTCCTTGATCTCCAGCACCTTGCTCTTCTGGCTTAGCTCTGTCAACACCCTGATTAATGTCTGCAGACTGCTCGTGAATTGCTGAAAGTATTCCACAAGAGTTTGCTTCAAACATATATTCACTTTTAGTATATCCAATTTTACGGATTACCTCACGTGCAATTTGCTGTACATCAAGATAAGTATTCGATTTTACTTCACCTGCTAAAATAACCTGACCAGTTGTAACAAGCGTTTCGCAAGCCACTTTTGAGTCAGCGTCAAATGCCAGAAAGTTATCAATTAAAGCATCCGAAATTTGATCTGCAACTTTGTCTGGATGCCCTTCACTAACAGATTCTGACGTAAATAAATAAGCCATAATAATTTATTAAATTAACATTAAGCGAGAAAAAGTAATTGCCTGAAAGTGCTAAAGGAGAGTTTCTGCTTTAGCATTTTTTACTACCAAAATCTGTGTTTCGGCATTCATAACGAACCGTTTCATTATGAAGAGGTTGCAATCAGTTCAAATTTTTCCTCTGTATTCGCGTGCAAAGGTATAAAACCATTTTGATTTGCAAATTAAAGTTCAACTTTTTTTATTTTTTACAGCAGAAATTTAACAGTAATATACTAGTTTGATAGGATAATAGAAAATATTTTGATTTTTGTTTGGCTGATTAAAAAATAGTTCGCAAATTTGCTTCGTTAAAATAACAAAACAAATGAAATTTACAATTTGCAATATGATGTCTTGTAAGATGCCGGAATTATCCGCAGAGACTCTATTGTAGTTTTTTTTCAACAACATATATAGAACCTCTGCAGACCGCAGAGGTTTTTTTTGTTTGTAATATAAAGTTGTAAGATTTTTTTTAAGCCAAAAACACTAATAATCAGTAAAAGAAATGAAGAAAAATGTACTAATCGTTTTAGGTCTTTTGACATTTTCAGGCCTTTATGCTCAGGATAATAAAACGGAGCAGGATACTTTAACGAATAACGAACTTTCGGAAGTTACCGTAATTGGAACCCGAAATAAAAATAGAGTAAAAACAGATGTACCGGTTCCGGTTGATGTTTTTAATATTTCCGAAATAACAAAAGGAGCGCCTCAGACCAGCGTAACTCAGATTTTAAATTATGTAGCGCCATCGTTTACAAGTAACGCTACATCAACAGCTGATGCAACAGACCACGTTGATCCTGCACAATTACGAGGCCTGGGACCAGATCAGGTTTTAATTTTAGTAAACGGGAAAAGAAGACACACCAGTGCTTTGGTAAATATAAACGGATCGCCGGGAAGAGGATCTGTTGGAACAGATTTAAATGCCATTCCGTCTTTTGCTATTGAGCGAATTGAAGTTCTTAGAGACGGAGCTGCCGCACAATACGGTTCTGATGCCATTGCGGGAGTTATTAATATTGTCCTTAAAAAAAATGCTAAGTATCTTTCAGGAGGAATTCAGTACGGAACCAATTTGTCATCAGGATCCAATAATTTTAAAGGCGGCGCCGATGGACAAACGGTACAGGTCGATTTAAACTACGGAACATCTTTAGGTAAACCGGGAAGTTTTTTAAATGTTACCGGAACCGCCGTAACAAGACAGGCAACAAGCCGTGCAGGAATTAGAAGCAACGGAATCTTTAATGCTTACAATGCTGTAGAAAACAGAGCAGCACAAAACGGTGTTCAGATTAATTCGCTTTTCAGCAATATCAATACAACTCCAAATTCGGCACAAATTATAAGTTCAATCCAGCAATATGCGCCGCAGGTTACTTATTTTACAACAGCACAGCAAAATGCAATTGCTTCTGCAACAACTATAACACAATTGCAGACAGCACTTAATTTTGACGTTACAAATAATGAGTTAGCTTACAGAGGACAGGAAAGAGCTGATTATAATATGAGTGTTGGTCAGTCAGAACTCGCTTCGGGACAAGCGTATTATAATGCAAAATATCCTTTAACAGAAACCACTTCTTTGTATTCATTTGGTGGAGTTTCGTATAGAGATGGTAAGTCATACGCTTTTAACAGACTTCCAAATGGTTCAGGAACTTTCACGCAAGTATATGAAAACGGATTTTTGCCAGAAATTGAATCAGGAATTTTAGATGCTTCTGCCGCACTTGGAGTCAATACACAATTATTTGGATTTGATACTGATTTGAGTTCAAACCTCGGAACAAACTCTTTTAAATATGATGTAAATAATACCATCAATGCGACTTTGGGAGTAAATTCTCCTTCAAGTTTTGATGCCGGAAAAGTTTCATTTTTACAAAGTACGACAAATTTAGATTTCACTAGGAAATTAGATGTTCTGTCAGGATTGAATGTCGCTTTTGGAGGCGAATTCAGATATGAAAATTATCAGATTAAACAAGGAGAAGAAGCTTCATACGGATTATATGATGTAAACGGAGCTTTGGTTTCTGGAATTCTGCCAAGCAATTCACCTTTAATTGTAACTGATTTCTTTGGAAATAAACGTGGAGCGGGAGCGCAGGGATTCTCGGGATTTCAGCCTTCAGATGCTAAAGAAAGAGACAGGATAAGCGGTGCAGCTTACATTGATTTAGAATTAAATGCAGCCGAAAATTGGCTTGTAAACGGAGCAGCCCGATATGAAAACTATTCAGATTTTGGAAGTACGGTTACTTTTAAACTAGCTTCTCTTTTAAAACTAAATGAGAATATCAATTGGAGAATTTCAGGACAAACAGGTTTTAGAGCGCCATCTTTACAGCAAAAATATTTTGAAAGCAGTTCAACACAATTTATTAACGGTTCGCCCTATCAGGTTGGATATTTTACAAATGATTCTCAGGCAGCAAAAAGTATTGGTGTAGAAAATTTAAAACCAGAAAAATCAAAAAGTATCAGTACAGGATTTACATTTAAAATTCCGGAAGCCAATATCACAATTGCAGCCGATGGTTATTTTACAAGAATCAACGACAGAATTGTTTTGACAGGTCAGTATTCAAGACCTACAGATGCACAAATTGCGGCAGCAACTTCTCCGCAGCAAGCAGAGGCTTTGACTTTGTTTCAACAAGCATTTGATACTAAAGGTGTAGAAAGAGCCTCATTCTGGACAAACGGAATTGACTCAGAAACTAAGGGAATTGATGTTGTAATTTCTCAAAAATATGATGTAATTCAGGATTTTGTAATCAGAAATGACTTTGCCTTGAGTTATAATGAAACCAAAAGAGTAGGAGATTTGCACATACCGCAGTCAATACTCGATGCGGGAGGAGATCCATATAAATATTCCTTTTTTCCGGAATCAAGCAGGGTTTATTTAGAAGAGGCAATTCCGAAATTGAAAGCCAATTTAACAACAACCTTTAGTATCAAAAAACTGGATATTTATTTAAGAAACAGTTATTTCGGAAAAGTTACAGATCCGGGAGCAACAGATGTTAATTTAGATGGATTCGCCTCTGTTTACGAACATCCGGAATACAGTGCAAAATTAGTAACCGATTTATCTTTCGGATATCAAATTAACGAACATTTCAGAGCAACGGTAGGCTTTAATAATATAGGAGATGTTTATCCGGACAGAAATAATCCTTCGACTCCGGCCTTTACAAATACAACTCCAACTTTATCTCCGGCGCCAAGTACCGACTTGACAAACGCAAATCAGTTTGCTTATTCAAGAGCCGTATCGCAATTTGGATTAAACGGAAGATTTGGTTTTGCACGTTTAAGCTTTAAATTCTAAAGTAGAGATGGGCCACAGATATATTGATTAAACGAATTAGCACTGATTTCTTAAATCAATGTAATCTTTTAATCTGTGGCCAGTTCTAATTTATTCAACTGTAAAGGCTTGATTTTACTGGATTGCAAAAATTTTAATGTTAAATATCAAAGTTTTATTTGTCAGTTAAATAATTATATATTACATTTACTCTATCGAATTAGTCGAATTAAAAAGTTAAATTGAAATGAAAGCAATAGCAGGAAAAAATATGATGTGTTGTAGAATGATGCAAATGTGCATCCAACCTTGCTGTTGCCAAAAGTAAAAGATACAATCTTTGTTATAGTTAAGCTATAAGCCCTTTTGGTCGCCATCCGAAAGGGCTTTTTTCGTTTCCACACTTTAAATTACAAATTATGAAAACACTAAATTCAATCGCAATAGAGTATTTATTGAGAAATGATTCTCAAAAAAATAACAACAAATCAGAAGACATAACTAAAGAAGTTGTTCGAATAAATGCAGAACAACATACAAAAAATCAAAAATCTTTATTGTTTCAAATGTATGATCTTGAAGAACAAGGAGAATACCTTTTTGTTTAAATCAGTTACAATTTCAAAAATCCATATCTATATATAGTATTAACAATATTTAAAAGCTAAGAAATCATGAGCACACAAAAATTTGCAACAAGCGCACTACACGCAGGACACGATGTTACTAAAAATTCAGGAACAAGAGCGGTGCCAATTTACCAGACATCCTCATACGTATTTAATAATGCAGATCATGCTGCCAATCTTTTTGGCCTTGCCGAAGCAGGCTTTATCTACACCAGATTAAATAATCCGACAAATGATGTTTTAGAACAGCGTTTAGCGGCGCTCGAAGGCGGAATTGGCGCTGTAGTTACAGCATCCGGAGCATCGGCCATTTCAACAGCTTTATTGACTCTGCTTAGATCAGGCGATCATATTGTCGCATCAAACAGCTTATACGGAGGAACTTATAATTTATTAAGCGTAACACTTCCCCGATTAGGAATTACAACCACTTTTGTAGATCCTTCAAACCCTGAAAATTTTACTAAAGCAGCAAAAGAAAACACCAGAGCTTTTTTTGTAGAATCTCTGGGAAATCCAAAATTAGATGTATTAGATTTAAAAGGAATTTCGGCAGAAGCCAAAGCATTTAAAGTACCCTTTATAGTAGATAATACAGTTGCGACACCTTATTTATTAAACCCAATTAAATATGGTGCCGATATTGTAATTCACTCCTTAACAAAATATATTGCCGGAAACGGAACTTCATTAGGCGGTGCGATTATCGATGCCGGAACTTTTGACTGGTCTAATGGAAAATTCCCTGAATTTACAGAACCGTCTGCAGGATATCACGGATTAGTTTATCATGAAGCCTTAGGAAATGCAGCTTTTATAGCAAAAGCCAGAATCGAAGGATTACGTGATTTTGGAGCGGCTTTAAGTCCGTTTAATGCTTTCCAGATTATCCAGGGATTAGAAACACTTCCTATCCGAATTAAAAAACACAGTGAAAATGCTTTGGCCCTGGCCGAATGGCTGGAAAAACAAGATGAGGTTGTCTGGGTAAATTATCCGGGTTTAAAATCCAGTAAATATTATGATTTAGCACAGCAATATCTTCCGGAAGGACAAAGCGGAATTATCACTTTTGGCTTAAAAGGAGGTTTTGATGCGGCCAAAAAAGTGGTAGACGAAACAAAATTGTTCTCGCTGTTAGCCAATATTGGTGATACAAAATCGCTGATTATTCACCCTGCAAGTACCACACACCAGCAATTATCTGAAGAAGAACAATTGTCGACGGGAGTTTCAAAAGATTTAGTCCGACTTTCTGTTGGGATAGAAGATATAGAAGATTTAATTGCCGATCTGCAATCAGTTTTTGAAAGCGTAACCCAGTCACAGTACAGTATCAATAAAAATTAGGTTTTTTTGTTTTTTGTTTGAAAAATTGCCTTTAGCAGCGTGAGTTCTGCTAGAGGTGATTTTTTATGATAAAGAAATCATTATAAAATTTTCCCCATGTAGAAGCACCGCAGTGCGTCAAATTTATATGGTTCAATAATATTAGGATGTATTTTAAAAATTAAAATTATGTCAAAACTTAAAATAAATATTGTTCTGTTTGGAATAGGAAATATAGGAAGCACATTAATAAATCAGATTATAGAAAGTCAGGAATTTTTTCTGCAGAGTAAAAATGTTGATTTTCATTTTCCTATTATTACCAATTCTACAGTTGCCTTTTTTGAGAAAGAAGGCGTTGGGTATGCCTGGGAAACCAATTTTAGAGAATTGGCCGTTCCGTTTAGGGTGGAGGATATTATAGAATTTGCAAAAGAAAACGAGTTCGAAAACCTAATTGCTGTTGATGCAACCGCAAGTGATGAACTCATTGGTCATTATAATACTTTGATAGAAAATGGATTTAATATCGTTGCCGTCAATAAAAAAGCAAACACGCTCCCAATTGATCTTTATAAGCAATTAAGAGAAAATCTTAAAAAATACGATAAAGAGTTTTTGTATGAAACTTCGGTTGATACCGGCTTTCCGGTTTTGCAGACTTTGAGAGACCTGTATTATTCGGGAGAAAAAATCACGAAAATACGAGGCGTGTTTTCAGACAATCTGAGTTACGTTTTTAATCGTTTTTCTGCTGAAGAAAATTCTTTTTCATCTATTTTAAAAGACGCCAGCCTTCTCGGATTGATGCGTTCAACGTTTAAAGAAGATTTATCCGGAAATGACACTGCGAGAAAGTTATTGATCTTAACCCGCGAAATAGGAAAGGAGTTTGAATTGTCAGATATAAAAATTAATCCTTTAATAGGAGAAGAACATTTAGAAAAAAACGGAATACTGAATAGAGATGCTGTTGACAGGTCATTTAAAATCAGTAAAATAACCCAGAAAGACCATCATGTATTAAGATATATTGGAGAATTTGATGTTGAGAAAAATACTTTGGAAGTAAAATTAGTTTCAGAGCCTGTAACATCGGCAATAGGACAGTTAAAAGGCTCAGATTCTATTTTTGAGATTTATACACAATCCTATGCCAATACGCCAATCGTAATCCAGAGCGCTTCACCATGCAAACAGGCCATTTCGAGAGGTTTAATAACTGATATTTTAAAAGTAGCCGAAAAGATTAAAAATAAAGAAGCGATCTGGCTTTAAAAAGTGGTTAGTATTAGTAGTTCCTTGACAGATTGAGATCCGGAAACAAGTTATTTTTTGTAAGATTTAACTTTCTTTATTTTAAATTGTAATTTTGTAAGAGGTTTTTTAACGGTAAAAAGCTGTTTTTTAACGTTTTTTACGAAAAAATGGGCTTTTGTAACTTGTTTTATTGAAAAAATATTCGCACATTTGTAAGACAAGTTAAAACTGTTAAAAAAAGAGTATTACTTGTTAAAATAAATGCACGCTTTAGAGATTCTAATCACATCTGAAAAAAGCTTTTAAAGAAAAATAATGCAAGATTTTTATAAAATAACAGTCAAATCGCAAATGAATAAGTCCCTGCAGATAAACAAGATGTTTAATGTCGCACGTATTTGTGTACGCGTCTGTTGATGCTAAAAGTATATATAAGTTCTTATAAAACTTAGACCCTTTTGGTATTAAAATCCGAAAGGGTTTTTTTATTCCTTTTGGTTACAATAACAAAGAATTAAAGAAAATATAAAGATTAAAAAATAACTAACTTAAACTTAACAATATGAGCGCAATAACTTATCTAAGAAAAAAACTTTCAACTTACAGAAACATAAAAGCTGAAAGAAACAATCCTCCGCCAGCAAACGAATTAATCCACCCAAGTTTCGGAGTATCTGAAACCGATAAAAAAGCGGAGAAAAAAGCACCAAATTCATTATTGTTTTTGATGTATTCAAAAGAAAATGAAACCCTTTTCATCTAATTTGAAAAAAACAGTCATAAAATAGGTTAAAACCTGCATAACATTACTGGGCATGACGTTCGGTAATTTTGTGCGTACGACAGTTTCTGATTGAATTATATTTAGAAAATTATACAATCAGTTTCGATAAAATTTGTTAGTTTAAGAAATTAGTAGTTAATTTGCACCGTTAAGTTCAAAAACGTATTGAAATGTTATAAAGAAAGGAGGAGGGATTAGACCCGATGAATCCTTAGCAACCCTTCGTTAATTCGAAGAAGGTGCTGCATTCTACCACGCCCAAACGTGGAAAGATAACAACAAGAATTTTTCTGGTTTCAGCCTTAGACTTTCTTTCTAATATTTCCACATACAAATCAAAAAGTAAAAAGATTTGAAATTGGAAAATATACCAAATCCCATTATAATTCAAGATTTCATCACCGAAAGTGGTGCACTATATTCGTCGTTACCGTTAAGTTTTACACTTTCTGGTAAACAGCTGCATAATGCTCCAATTGTTTTGGTAAATCATGCCTTAACCGGAAATGCTCAGGTTACCGGCGAAAATGGCTGGTGGAGTGATTTAATTGGTGAAGAAAAAACAATAGACACTAATCAATATACCGTTCTGGCATTTAATGTTCCGGGAAATGGGAATGATTCTTTCGTAATCGAAAATTATCAGGATTTTACAACCAGAGATATCGCAAAAATCTTCATTAAAGGCTTAAAAGCGTTACATATCGATCAGGTATTTGCTATAATCGGCGGTTCTGTAGGCGGCGGAATTGCGTGGGAAATTTTAGCCTTGGAACCCCATATTACTGAACATTTAATTCCTATTGCAACCGACTGGAAATCGACTGACTGGATGATCGCTAATTGTTATCTGCAAGAGCAGATTTTAAACAATTCGTCAAAGCCAATTGAAGATGCCAGAATTCATGCCATGTTATGTTACCGCTCTCCGGAATCATTCAAAGAAAAATTTAAACGTACAATCAATCAGGATCTTTTGATTTTTAATATTGAAAGCTGGCTGGCGCATCACGGCAAAAAATTACAGCAGCGTTATCAATTATCATCTTATAAATTGATGAACCAGCTGCTCAAAACAATAGATATTACCAGAAATAGTGAGGATTTCGAAACGTTAATATCCAAAACAAGTGCAGCGATTCATATCGTGGCCATCAATTCGGATTTGTTTTTTACACCAAAAGAAAATCTGGAAACCTACAATGAATTAAAGAAATTTAAAAACAATGTTTTTTACAGCGAAATTGATTCAGTTCACGGACATGACGCTTTTTTAATCGAGTACAAACAATTAGATCATTTACTTGCCGATATTTTTAAGGCAGAAACAATAGCAAAATAAAATGAAAATATTAAAATTTGGAGGTAAATCATTAGCCAACGGAGAAGGACTTAACAAAGTAGTTTCAATCATTTCTGATAAAATAAATCAAGGCGAAAAAATAGCCGTAGTGGTTTCTGCGCGTGGAAATGCCACAGATGAATTAGAAGACATCTTAAGAATTGCAGCTAAAAACGGAAATTATAAACCGCTTTTAGAAAGTTTTAAAGCCTACCAGACTTCAGATTATCCTAACGTGGATTTATCTGAAGAATTTAATATTTTAGATAAATTATTTGAAGGAGTAAGTCTGATTGGGGATTACAGCAATAAAATCAAAGATCAGATTTTGTCTAAAGGCGAATTGCTTTCGGCTAAATTACTGACTTCAATTTTAGTTGAAAAAGGAATTCCTGCCAATTTTGTTGATACAAGAGAATTGCTTAAAACAGATTCTAAATTTGGTGACGCTCAGCCTTTGGAACAATTATCTAAGAAAAACGTCATCAATTATTTCAAGCTTCACAATGGTGAAACGGTAAATATTGTTACAGGTTTCATTGGCTCCAACAACAACAACGATACGACAACTTTAGGAAGAAACGGAAGCAATTATACAGCTTCGTTAATTGCTAATTATTTAGATGCAGAAGAGCTTCAAAACTTTACACACGTTGACGGAATTTACACGGCAAATCCTGATTTAGTTGCCGATGCAAAAAAAATAGAATATTTATCTTTTAATGAAGCAAATGAGCTGGCCAATTTTGGAGCAACAATTCTGCACGCTAAAACGATAATTCCATTATTAGAAAAAAATATTCCGCTTCGTATTTTAAATACATTTAATCACGAAAATCACGGAACTTTAATTACTTCAAATTCTCAAAAAGAAGGAATCAAAACACTTTCTGTTTTAGAAAATGTTTCTCTTGTAAATCTTGAAGGCCGCGGATTACTTGGAAAAGCCGGAGTCGATGCCCGAATTTTTAAAGTAATGGGCGATCATAACATCAGCGTAAGCATCATTTCGCAAGGTTCTTCAGAAAGAGGAATTGGACTTGTTGTGGCAAAAGAAAAAGCAACCCTGGCAATGGTAGAATTAGAAAAAGAGTTCGAAAATGACTTTTATTCTAAAGATGTAAACCAGATTACGGTAACAGATAATGTGTCTGTAATTTCGATTATTGGACAGGATTTAAGTACTTTCCACAAACCTTATACAGCATTAATTAAAAATAAAATAGTTCCAATTTTATTCAATAACACCGTTACAGGTAAAAACGTGAGTTTGGTTGTTAAAAAAGAAGAACTGAACAAAGCTTTAAATGTAATTCACGGAGAGATTTTTGGGGTTTCTAAAAAAATTAACATTGCGATTTTCGGTCACGGATTGGTTGGCGGTACTTTGATTAATCAAATTTTAGAATCAGCTTCAGCAATTGAAAAACGTAAAGATATTAAGCTGAATGTTTTTGCGATTGCCAATTCTAAAAAACTGCTTTTAAATAAAAATGGCGTAACTTCAAGCTGGAAAAGCGACATTGAAACAAAAGGAGAACCTTATACAATCAAAGATATTATTGCTTACGCAAATGAATATCACTTAGAAAACCTAATTGCAATTGATAATACAGCAAGTGCATCATTTGTAGAAAATTATGTTCCGCTTGTAGAGAGCAGTTTCGATTTGATTTCTTCAAACAAAGTGGCCAATACATTAACGTATGGTTTTTATAAAGAACTGAGAAAAGCTTTAACAGAAAATCAAAAGAATTATTTATACGAAACCAATGTTGGTGCAGGTTTGCCGCTAATTGATACAATTAAATTGCTTCATCTTTCGGGAGAAAATATCACAAAAATTAAAGGAGTTTTCTCCGGAACGTTAAGTTATTTATTTAATAATTTCTCTTCAAAAGA
Organism: Flavobacterium sp. Root901; assembly: GCF_001429765.1. GTDB lineage: Bacteria > Bacteroidota > Bacteroidia > Flavobacteriales > Flavobacteriaceae > Flavobacterium. The sequence continues at coordinate 186,195 of NZ_LMJB01000005.1, read as the reverse complement.
TGTTCCGTTTAGTGAAATCCTAAAAGAAGCAATTGATAACGGATATACAGAACCAGACCCTCGCGAGGATTTATGCGGAAATGACGTGGGAAGAAAATTATTGATTTTGGCAAGAGAGTTAGATTTACAAAATGAATTTGAAGAAATTTCAATTCAAAACCTGATTCCGGAACATTTGAGAGAAGGAAATGTTGCTGATTTCTTAACGAAATTAAAAGAATTTGATCCTATTTATGAGAAGATAAAAGCAGAACAACAGCCAAATCACGTTTTAAGATACATTGGAGAATTGTCTGGTGATTTGCAGAATGACAAAGGAAATCTGGAAGTGAAATTAGTTTCTGTTTCTTCGGATACTGCTCTTGGCGGTTTAAAAGGATCTGATTCTTTCTTCGAAATTTATACAGAATCTTACGGAGATCGTCCAATCGTTATTCAGGGAGCCGGTGCAGGCTCTGCAGTAACAGCAAGAGGAGTTTTTGGTGATATTTTGAGATTATCGGATAAGGGATAATTTTAGATTTTAGATTCAGTTTGTCATTGCGAGGAACGAAGCAATCACATTTGCAAAATTAAGCTTTTTGTAATTGCTTCGTTCCTCGCAATGACAAAAACTGAGAAAATTGAATTAAAAAACAAAAAAAATTAACAACACAATGAAAGTAACTTTAAACAGAGTAAATGACGCATTTCATTTTAAACTAAAAAATGAACGCGGACACGTAGTTGACGTTGACAGCAGGGCCGAATTTGGCGGAAGCGATTTAGGCGCAAGTCCAATGGAACTTGTATTAATGGGTGTTGCCGGATGCAGTGCAATTGATATGATTTCGATTTTAAAAAAGCAGCGTCAGGAAATCACTTCTTTTAATGCTGAGGTTGAAGGAACACGTGTACAGATTGAAGAAGCAAAACCTTTTAAAGAAATCGATGTGGTTTTTTATTTAGAAGGCGACATCAATCCGGAAAAAGCACAGCGTGCCGCACAGCTTTCTTTTGAGAAATACTGCTCAGTTGCCAAAACAGTCGAACCAACCGCAGCAATTAAATACAAAGTTGTCCTGAACAACGAAGAATTAAAATAATTAGAAAATTAGTCATTTAGATAATTTCTCTAGGCAGTTTGAATTTTAAGTTTGGTAATAACATGAAACGTTAAACCTGAAACTTCAAACAAAAAACAAAAAACAACACAATGAATATAGAAGATTTGGGTTTTGAAACACAAGCCATCAGAACACATTTAGAAAAAACGCAATTTCAGGAGCATTCAACTCCTTTGTACTTATCATCAAGTTTCATATTTGAAGATGCAGAGGATATGAGAGCTTCTTTCACCGAAGAAAAAGTCCGTAATATTTACTCTCGTTTCAGCAATCCGAATACAACAGAATTTGTAGATAAAGTTTGTGCGATGGAAGGTGCCGAAGCAGGTTATGCTTTTGCAACTGGAATGGCGGCAATCTACTCAACTTTTGCAGCTTTATTAGAATCAGGAGATCATATCGTTTCTGCAGGAAGCGTTTTTGGTTCGACTCACGCATTGTTTATGACGTATTTTCCAAAATGGAAAATTGAAACTTCGTATTTTGATATCAATAAACCAGAAACAATTGAGAGTTTTATTAAACCAAATACTAAAATTTTATATGCCGAAACACCTACAAATCCAGGTGTAGATGTGATTGATTTAGAATTATTGGGGCAAATTGCAAAAAAACACAATCTGATTTTAATTATCGACAACTGTTTTGCAACGCCTTATATTCAACAGCCAATTAAATATGGTGCACATATTGTAGTTCATTCTGCTACAAAATTAATAGACGGTCAAGGCCGTGTTTTAGGAGGAGTTGCAGTTGGAGACGCAGAATTAATTCGTCAAATATATCTGTTTTCAAGAAATACAGGGCCGGCAATGTCCCCGTTTAATGCTTGGGTTTTGTCAAAAAGTTTAGAAACTTTGGCTGTTCGAGTAGAGAAACATTGTGAAAATGCTTTAAAAGTAGCTGAATTTTTAGAAAGCCATCCGAATGTAAATAGTGTAAAATATCCATTCCTGAAATCACATCCAAAATATGAAATTGCCAAAAAACAAATGCTTTTAGGCGGTAACATTATTGCAATCGAGATTAAAGGCGGTCTTGAAGCAGGAAGAAAATTCCTGAACAAAATTAAATTATGTTCTCTTTCTGCAAATATTGGCGATGTAAAAACAATTGTAACACATCCTGCATCGACAACTCACAGCAAATTGTCTGAAGAAGATCAATTAGCAGTTGGAATTACGCAAGGTTTGGTTCGTGTTTCTGTTGGTTTGGAAGCCGTAGAAGATGTAATTGCTGATTTAAAACAAGCGCTGGAATAAAAATTTTAGATATTAGATTTTCAATTTATATTTTATATAATGACGATTTTTGACTGTAAATTTATTACTGTTAAAAATCGTCATTCTTTTTGGTGGTTATTTGAGTAAAAAATATATTTTTGCTCCAACTAAATTAATAATTAACCAATTTAAAAAACTAACTATGAGCAGCTCTACTTATATTCTTGATGAAAAATTAATAGCTTCAAACGGAAGCCGATTTGCAAACTATATTATAGATATTATTGCCATACTTTTTCTAATTTTTGTTTTTGGGATTGTTGTGGCTCTTTTAGGAAATCTTTTTGGTTTGCAGGGAATAGTATTCTGGCTGGGAAATATGAGTGATTTTGAAGGGCAGATTCTTTTTCTTGCTATTTCTATTTTTTACTATTCTTTTATGGAAGGCATTTTTGGAAGATCATTAGGTAAATTTATTACAGGAACTGTTGTGGTAGATGAAAATGGAGAAAAACCTTCTTTCGGAACGATCTTTAAAAGAACATTGTGCAGATTAATTCCTTTTGATGGATTTTCTTTTTTAGGAAGCAGAGGCTGGCATGATTCTATTTCTGATACCTATGTTGTCAATAAAAGAGATTTGGAAAAAGAAGTAAAACTATTTCATGAGTTCAACTTAATTGGGAGTAACGAATTAAATTGATAGAATAAGTAGAATATAAATCTTAATCTTTATTTTTCTCATTTAAAAAGCCTATTTTTGTTGCAGAATAATATAAAGCTTGTTTATTTTAGAAATAACCTAAAATTTGCAGCCGAAATCTAAAATGTAAAGATGCTTTCAAAGAAAACAAAATACGGAATTAAGGCTTTAACTTATTTAGCGAGGAGAGAAAACAATGAACCTGTTCAAATTGCCGAAATTGCGAAAAGTGAACATATTTCGATAAAATTTCTGGAAAGTATTTTATTATTATTGAGAAATTCGGGATTTCTTGGAGCCAAAAAAGGTAAAGGCGGAGGTTATTACCTGATAAAAGATCCAAAAGATATCAGTATGGCCAAGGTTTATAGAATTCTTGAAGGCCCTATTGCGCTGCTTCCTTGTGCAAGTCATAACTTCTATGAAAAATGTGATGACTGCGATGACGAATCAACCTGTGCCGCGAGACGTTTGATGACAGAAGTTAGGGATAATACACTTAAAATACTAGAAAGTAATTCATTAGCAGATATTGCTTTTTAAGCTAAATTGACTGCAATAAATATAAAACAAAGGCCATTTCGTGAATTCATGAAATGGCCTTTGTTTTTATTACATTCTAAAAAATCAGTTTATATCCTGCAATAAAAAGCATTACTGCAATGGCATTTCTTAAAAATAAATCAGGTACTTTTCCGCTTAAGCTGCTTCCGATATAAATTCCGGGAAGAGATCCCAATAATAATTGTCCCAATAATACTAAATCTAAATTTCCCATAGACGCGTGTCCAATTCCTGCGACCAATGTTAAAGGAACAGCATGCGCAATTTCAGTACCTACCAAACGAGGTGTTGGTAAAAGCGGATAAAGGAAAAATAAAGTTACTGTTCCAAGTGCGCCGGCTCCAATAGAAGTTAATGTAACCGTTGCGCCCAATAATACTCCAATTCCCACCGTGAGCATATTTTGAGTGTGGCTTTCGCTGTGAAATTTATCTCCGGCATGCTTTTGAGAAAATTTTAAAATTTTATTTTTAAAGATAATAGCGACCGAAGTAAATAACAATGCCCACCCTAAACTGTATTTAATAACACTGTTTATAGTTTCTATATCTGTTTTGATGCTGTTTAAGATCCATAAAGTAAGCAAAGAAGCCGGAACACTTCCTAATGTAAGCCATCCTGTAATTTTCCAGTTGATATTGCCTTTTTTATTGTGAACAAATATTCCGCCGGCTTTTGTAAATGCGGCATAAAGTAAATCGGTTCCAACAGCTGTTGTGGGAGAAATATTAAAATATAATAAAATAGGTGTCATTAAAGAACCGCCTCCAACACCTGTTAACCCAACAATAAAACCAACTACTAAACCGGCAATTACAAGACCTATTTGAAAATCCATAAAAAAAATTTGCCGCTAAAATAAAGACATTTTTATAATTATCCTATGGAAATTGTAGAGATTAAGATTTATTTTGACAGCCAAACTTTTTAATCGGATATATTGTTTAAATACGTCGATATTATGTGTTATTTGTGATATTAATTTGATTATTTCTTTCAATTTGAACCAGAGCAGGTTAAAGGTTAAAAAAAACGAGGCTATTTATTTTGAGTTTTAGAAATAAATAGTATTTTTGCAAAGTAATCTATTAACCCGATAGGGTAATAGTTTTTAAGTAAATCAATCATTTCTAAATATGGAAAAAGAACTGAAAATAAATACGGGTGATTCTTTTAAAGAAAAACTCTGGATTGGAATCCCTGTTGTTTTACTAGTAGGTTTGTTAAGTGTATTGATATACAATCATCACGCTGAATTTACGTGGAGCGGATTTGTGAATGGATTTAATGAAGAATTCCTGGTGTTTTTTGCGATTGGAGTTTTTGCCCAGTTAGTAGACGGGGCTTTAGGAATGGGATACGGAGCAACTTCTACGTCATTTTTATTGGCTTATGGAGTTCCGCCGGTTGTGAGCAGTACAGCAGTTCATGTTTCTGAAATGTTTACAACGGGAGCATCAGCGCTATCGCATCATCGTTTTGGGAACATTAATAAAAAACTGGTAAAACATTTATTGATTCCTGGAGTTTTGGGTTCTATTACAGGAGCTTATTTATTGTCTGATATAATTAATGGAGATATAATTAAACCTTTCATTGCGGTTTACATGATTATTTTGGCAGTAATCATTATTAAAAAAGCTTTAAAGAAAAATGTTGAGAAAAAGAAAACTAAAAAATTAGGCATTTTAGCTGTTTTTGGAGGTTTTATGGATTCAGTTGGAGGCGGAGGATGGGGGCCAATTGTGACTTCAACATTATTAGGAAGAGGAAGAAACCCAAAATATACTATTGGTTCTGTGAATGCGGCTGAGTTTGCAATTTCGTTTGCAAGTGGCATCACATTCATGCTTTTTGGCGGAATTCACGGCTGGCAGGTAATTATCGGATTGATTGTAGGAGGAGTAATTGCAGCACCTATAGCCGCATTTTTAGTAAATAAAATTAAAAGAAAACCAATGATGATTGCGGTTGGAATCTTAATCATCATATTGAGTTTAAAAACATTATCTAAATTGTTATAAAGATTTAGAAAGGAAAGAGAATATGAGTGCGACAATTGTAGAGTCATTATTAGAACAAACTAAGGATTTTTCGTTAGAACAAACTTTAAGTTTTTTAGCAGAAAAATATCCAAATCAGGTGATTTTTTCCACTTCATTTGGACAGGAGGATCAGGTAATTACCGATTTTATCTTCAAAAATGATATTGCTATTAAGGTTTTTACCTTAGATACAGGAAGATTATTTCAGGAAACGTATGATGTTTTTCACAGGACATTAAAAAAGTACAAAAAACAAATTGAAGTGTATTTTCCGGAAGCGGCATCAGTAGAAAATTTACTTCAGACAAAAGGCCCGAACAGTTTTTACGATTCGGTTGAAAACAGAAAAGAATGCTGTTTTATTCGAAAAGTAGTTCCGCTTAGAAAAGCTTTGGCAGGAAATGCAGTCTGGATTACCGGATTAAGAGCCGAACAATCGGAAAACAGACACGATTTAAATTTGTTTGAATATGACGGCGGTTTCGAAATTATCAAATTCAATCCGTTATTAAAATGGACTTTAGAAGAAGTTGAAAATCATCTGAAAGAATTTAATGTTCCACAGAATGCTTTACACAAAGAAGGTTTCATAAGCATTGGATGCGCGCCTTGTACAAGAGCCATTTTTCCCGGAGAAGATATCAGAGCCGGAAGATGGTGGTGGGAATCGAGCCATAAAGAGTGTGGTTTGCATAGCGCTAAAAAAGAATAAAGAAGCAAGAGGCAAGAAAATAGAGAATAGAATAAAGATATAGATTTAAAGTTCCGAAGGAACAATTCATATTGTAGCGCCGGATTTTAATCCGGGAGAGATAGGAGAAGAAATTTATATTTTATGGGTTTTAACCCGATGAAGAATAAAGAACAGAATAAATAGCGTAAAGTTTTAGAGTAACTCACAACTTAAACCTAAAACCTGAAACTAAAAAATATCAAACAAAAAAACAATGAGTTCAGTATTAAAAACAAACGCTTTAGAGAGTGAAGCAATATACATTTTCAGAGAAGTAATTTCACAGTTTGACAAACCGGTTTTACTTTTTTCTGGAGGAAAAGATTCTATTACATTGGTGCGTTTAGCACAAAAAGCATTTTTTCCTGCTAAAATTCCGTTTCCTCTATTGCACGTTGATACGGGACACAATTTCCCTGAAACAATTGCTTTCAGAGACAAATTGGTAGAAGAATTAGGTTTAGAGTTGATCGTTCGTAATGTTCAGGATGCTATTGATGAAGGAAAAGTGGTGGAAGAAACCGGAAAATATTCTAGCAGAAACAGCTTGCAAACGACTACACTTTTAGATGCAATTGAAGAATTCAAATTTGATGCTTGTATTGGTGGTGCGCGTCGTGATGAAGAAAAAGCACGAGCTAAAGAACGTATTTTCTCTGTTCGTGATGATTTCGGACAATGGGATGAAAAAAATCAAAGACCTGAGTTGTTTGATATTTTGAATGGAAAAATCGAAAACGGACAAAACGTTCGTGTTTTTCCAATTTCAAACTGGACAGAATTAGATGTTTGGAGTTATATCGAAAAAGAAAATATCGAGATTCCATCGATCTATTTTTCACATAAAAGAAAAGTTTTTTTGAGAGACGGTTTAATCTGGTCGCATTCTCCTTTTGTGTACCAGGAAGAAGACGAACAAATCGAAGAACGAATTGTTCGTTTCAGAACCGTTGGAGATATGAGTTGTACAGCGGCTGTTGAATCGTATGCAGCAACAATCGAAGAAGTGGTTGGCGAAATCAGATCGTCAACAATATCAGAAAGAGGAGCCAGAATCGATGATAAAAGATCTGAAGCTGCAATGGAGAAAAGAAAACAACAAGGATACTTTTAATTCAATTAAAAATTTAGAATTAAAAATTAAAAATTTCAAAAAAACAAAAAACATACAGATTTAAATTTTAGTGAGAGCGTTTCAATAGCTTGAAACATTAAACTTGAAACAAAAATTTAAACCTGAAACAAAAATATTAGAATGGACGTTTTAAAAATAGCAACAGCAGGAAGTGTAGATGACGGAAAAAGTACTTTGATCGGAAGGTTATTGTACGATACAAAATCGTTGACAACAGATAAAATCGAAGCAATCGAGAAAAGCAGTAGACAAAAAGGATACGATTATCTTGATTTTTCTTTGGCAACAGATGGTTTAGTAGCAGAAAGAGAGCAGGGAATCACGATTGATGTTGCACACATTTATTTTTCTACAGCAAAGAAAAGTTACATTATTGCCGATACTCCGGGGCACGTAGAATATACCAGAAACATGGTTACAGGAGCTTCGACTTCTCAGGTTTCTATCATTTTGATCGATGCAAGAAAAGGAGTTATTGAGCAGACGTATCGTCACTTTTTTATCAATAATTTATTGAGAGTAAAAGAAGTAATTGTGGCGATTAACAAAATGGACTTAGTAGATTATTCAGAAGAAGTTTTCAATAAAATCAAAGCTGATTTTCAGGCATTGAATGCAAAAAGTACTTTCAAAGAACAAAATGTTAGTTACATTCCGTTAAGTGCTATCAACGGTGGAAATGTAGTAGACAAATCAGAAAATATGCCTTGGTACGACGGACAAACTGTGTTGGAACATTTAGAAGGATTACATTCTCATGATGTCTACGAAGCAGGAAAAGCGCGTTTTCCGGTTCAGACTGTGATTCGTCCAAAAACTGAGGAATATCATGATTTTAGAGGTTATGCCGGAAAATTATACGGAAACTCAATTAAAGTTGGAGATGCGGTAACGGTTCTTCCTTCTTTAACAGAATCAAAAGTTTCAAAAATTCATTTCTTCGATAAAACATTTGATGAAGCTACAGCAGGATCTTCGATTACAATCGAATTAGAAAATGATATCAATGTAACGAGAGGCGATATGATTGTAAAATCAGATGAGCTTCCAAGAATTGAAAAAGATATTACAACAACAGTTTGCTGGATGGACAGCAAAAAACTGGTTGCAGGAACAAAATATTTGATACAACACAATACCAACAGAGTTTTGGCGAAAGTAGAAAGTATCAAAAATACAATCTCAACTGATTATTCAGGGACCAAAGAAGCTTCGCAATTAGCGATCAACGAAATCGGAGAAGTAAGCATTAAATTAAGCAAACCTTTATATTTTGACGCTTACAACGAAAATAAATCAAACGGAGCTTTTATTTTAATTGACACTGCAACAAACACAACTGCAGGAGTAGGATTCATTAGATAGTTGATAGTTTTTGGTTTGTAGTTGATAGTTATTCTGCCAACAACAATCCTAAACAACCAACAATAAACTACAAACGAACAAGGAACATGGAAAGTTTTAGAACAGAAATAGAAAATCCGATCGTACAAAAGGAGATCATCGATTTAGAGAAAAAAATTCACTTATTCCGCGGAGGAAAAATTGATGATGAGCGTTTTCGTAGTCTTCGTTTAGCGCGTGGAATTTATGGTCAGCGTCAGGAAGGCGTACAGATGATCCGTATCAAACTGCCTTACGGTAAAGTCAGCAGCGAGCAATTAGTGCGTATCACACAAGTTTCTGATGAATATTCAACAGGACGTCTGCATATTACAACACGTCAGGATATTCAGATTCACTATGTAAGTCTGGACAGAACGCCTGAACTTTGGGCAGATCTGGCTAAAGACGATATTACATTGCGTGAAGCGTGTGGAAACACAGTAAGAAATATTACAGGAAGCGAATTGGCTGGTGTAGATGTAAACGAACCATTTGATGTTTCGCCTTATGCACACGGAATGTTTCAATATTTATTAAGAAACCCAATCTGTCAGGAAATGGGACGTAAATTCAAGATTTCGTTCTCTTCTTCAGACGAAGATACGGCTTTGAGTTATTTACACGATTTAGGATTTATTCCGAAAATTAAAGACGGTCAACGCGGATTTAAAATCATGTTTGGCGGCGGATTAGGTTCTCAGCCGGCTCATGCGGAATTACTTTCTGAGTTTGTTCCTGTAAACGAAATTATTCCGACAGCAGAAGGAATCATCAGGATTTTTGACCGTTACGGAGAACGTGCCAAAAGAATGAAAGCGCGTATGAAATTCTTAATCAAAGAAATCGGGAAAGATGTTTTCTTAGATTTAGTTGAAAAAGAAAAAAAAGCAATCGCTTTTGAAACATACGAAATAGATACAACTGCTTTTGACGGGCCAATTCCGGAACCATTATTAGCTGTCCCACAGGTTACAATTGAAGATACTGAAGCATATGAAGCCTGGAAAAAATCAAATGTAATCAAACAGAAGCAGGAAGGATATTACGCAATTGGAATCAAAGTTTTATTAGGAGATTTTTATACCGATAAAGCCAGATTATTAGCGGCTTTAATTAAAAATTACGCAGCAAACGAATTACGTTTTTCATTGCGTCAAAATATAGTAATACGTCACGTAAAAGAGGAGAATTTACCCTTCTTTTATCAGGAATTAGCCAAGCTTGACTTTGTTCAATTAGGATATAATTCGGTTGGAGATATTACGGCATGTCCGGGTACTGATACTTGTAATTTGGGGATTGCAAGTAGTACCGGTATTGCAGAAGAGTTAGAAAGAGTTTTAAAAGCAGAATATCCTCAGTATTTAAACAACCGCGAAATTGAAATTAAAATTTCAGGCTGTATGAATGCCTGCGGACAACATAATATGTCTGCAATCGGGTTTCAGGGAATGTCTATCAACTCAGGAAAATTAGTCGCTCCGGCTTTACAGGTTTTGCTGGGTGGAGGAAGATTAGGAAACGGAGAAGGACGTTTTGCCGATAAAGTAATCAAAATTCCAAGCCGTAGAGGACCAGACGCTTTGCGTACTATTTTAAACGATTTTGATGCGAATGCAAACGGAGAAAAATTCCTTAATTATTATGATGCAAAAGGAGAGAAATATTTTTATGAAATTTTAAAACCTTTCGCAGATGTTACCAATTTAACAGAAGCCGATTTTGTTGATTGGGGTAATGCAGATAATTACGTAAAAGCAGTTGGAGTTGGAGAATGTGCCGGAGTTGTGATCGATTTAGTTGCAACATTATTGTTTGAAGCAAAAGAGAAACTGATATTGGCTCAGGAATCTTTTGAAGACAAAAAATGGTCAGATGCAATTTATCATGCTTACGCAGGATTTGTAAATGGTGCAAAAGCTTTGTTATTGTCTGAAAACCAAAAAACAAATCATCACGCTGGAATTATTGATTTATTTGACACTGTTTTTATCGAAACCAATAAAATAGAATTGAATTCGACTTTTAAAGACCTGGTTTATCAAATCAATAAAAATGAACCATCAGAAGCTTTCGCTAAAGATTACATTGCACAAGCAGCGGTTTTCTTTGATAAAATCGAAACATTCAGAGCACAAGAATTAGCAAATGCTTAATATAAAACCCAAAATAACTTTAGTTGGTGCAGGTCCTGGCGACCCTGATTTACTTACGCTAAAAGCTGTAAAAGCATTGGCTGAAGCAAATGTGGTTTTATATGACGCTTTGGCAAACGAAGAAATTCTGGATTATGCACCAAAAAATGCAGTTAAGATTTTTGTTGGAAAAAGAATTGGAAATCATACCTATACGCAGGATCAAATTAATCAATTGATTGTTGATAATGCTTTGACATATGGAAATGCAGTTCGGCTAAAAGGCGGAGATCCGTTTATTTTTGGAAGAGGAAGCGAAGAAATTGATTTTGCAGAAAGTTTCGGTATTGAAACTGTTGTTATTCCGGGAATTTCATCTGTAGTGGCAGTTCCGGCAAGTCTCGGCATTTCAATTACAAAAAGAGGCGTTTCAGAAAGTTTTTGGGCGATTACCGGAACAACTTCAAGCAGAGAATTATCTGCAGATGTAGCTTTGGCCGCACAGTCTTCTGCAACAGTTGTAATTTTAATGGGAATGCACAAACTGCCTCAGATTATCAATTTGTTTCAAAAAGAAAATAAAGGTGATTTACCGGTTGCCATCATTCAAAACGGAACAACAGCAGAAGAGAAAGTAGGCGTTGGAACAGTAGATTCTATTGAAGAAGTTGTAAAACAACAAAAACTAAGTTCACCAGCTATTATTGTTCTAGGAGAAGTTGTAAAAGAGAGCCATAAATTAAAAGGTTTTTACGAAGAATTTCTATCAAAAGAAATCGCAAGATAAGTTCCGTACGAACACCCCATATTGTAGCGCCGGATTTTAATCCGGGAAAGATGCAAAATTAAATTGAATTCAATTTAATAAAACGAAAGATCGAAAAAACATAGCCCACGGTTTCAACCTGGGGACAATGGGATTTACGCATAGCATATAAAATCGGATTTGATCCGACAAATATTGTAACGTCAGATTTTCGTAATTTCGACGAAAGAAAAAATTAAAATGGAACAAAACGAATTATATCCGATCTTTTTAAAACTGCACAATTTAAATGTTTTAATTGTGGGCGGAGGAAATGTAGGATTAGAAAAACTGTCTTTTTTATTAAAGTCGAGTCCGAATGCCAATGTTGAGGTCGTAGCAAAAGATTTTCATCTGGACATTAAAGTTTTGGTAGAAAAACATCCTTCGATAACATTAACCGAATCGAAGTTTAAAAAGAAAATGCTCAAAAAGCGCCACATGGTAATTGCCTGTACGGATAATCTTGAAGTAAATAAAAGGGTATATGATTTAGCCAGAAAGCGTTATTTGATTTGCAATATCGCCGATACCCCGGATTTATGTGATTATTATCTGGGCGGAATCGTAACAAAAGGAAATGTAAAAATTGCTATTTCAACCAACGGAAAATCACCGACAACAGCAAAAAGGCTGAGAGAATTTTTTGAAGAAGTGATTCCGGAAGATATCAACTCCATGGTTGAAAACCTGAATGAATACCGAAAAACCTTAAAAGGTGATTTCGAAGAAAAGGTTAAAAGAATGAACGAGATAACCTCGTCGTTAAAAAATAAAGAATTGTAAGAGTTCCGGAGGAACGGTTCATATTGTAGCGTCAGGTTTTAACCCGATGATTACGGAGAAACGAGCAATTTGCAGCGTCGGATTTAATCTGATGTTAAAGAATGAATGAAGATTATCTCGTCATTAAAAAATAAAGAGTAAAAAGTTTCGGAAAGAAATTAATGATAAAAATCATTGAAAGTACAAGGATTTATTCGTTTCTTTGCGTTATTAAGAATGATTATAAACAACAACATAATGATTAAAACAGATATACTTATAATTGGAGCAGGCCCAACAGGTTTATTTGCCGTATTCGAGGCAGGATTGTTAAAATTAAAATGCCACATTCTTGATGCTTTACCACAACCGGGTGGACAGCTTTCGGAACTTTATCCAAAAAAACCAATTTATGATATTCCTGGATTTCCAGAAGTATTAGCCGGAGATTTAGTGGACGGTTTAATGGAACAAATTAAACAATTTGAACCAGGTTTTACATTAGGAGAGCGTGCAGAAACAATCGAAAAGCAGGAAGACGGAAGTTTTATCGTGACGTCAAACAAAGGAACTAAATTTCACGCGCCGGTTATCGCTATCGCTGGAGGTTTAGGAAGTTTTGAGCCTCGTAAACCACTTATTGAAGATATCGAGTTTTATGAAGACAAAGGAGTAAAATACTTCATCAAAAATCCGGAGAAATTCAGAGATAAAAGAGTTGTTATTGCAGGAGGAGGAGACTCAGCCTTAGACTGGTCAATTTTTCTGGCAAATGTAGCTTCAGAAGTGACTTTAATTCACCGTAGAAACGAATTTAGAGGTGCTTTGGATTCTGTAGAAAAAGTACAGGAATTAAAATCTGCAGGGAAAATTAAATTAATCACACCGGCAGAAGTTATCGGAATCAACGGCGCAGAACATGTAGAGTCTTTAGATATTGAAGAAAACGGAGCACACCGTAAAATCGAAACAGATTATTTTATTCCACTTTTCGGATTAACACCAAAATTAGGTCCAATCGGAGACTGGGGATTAGAAATCGAAAAAAATGCAATTAAAGTAAACAACGCATTAGATTACCAGACAAACATTCCGGGAATCTTCGCCATTGGAGACGTTAATACTTATCCGGGAAAATTAAAGTTAATTCTTTGCGGTTTCCACGAAGCAACTTTAATGTGTCAGGCTGCATACGGAATCATAAATCCAGGTAAAAAATACGTATTAAAATATACAACAGTTTCCGGAGTAGACGGTTTCGACGGAACTCGTAAAGAAGCGCCAAAAGCAGTTGTGAAAGCGATTGTCTAAGAATCTAAGTTTCTGAGATACTAAGAATCTAAGTTTTTATATACTAAGCCCAAACTTTTAAAGTTTGGGCTTTTTTGTTGATGTTAACTTAATCTTGATCGCTCGAAAGCTAAGTAACTTTGCAATTCTAATATTTTTACAATAAAAAATTGGTTTTAGTATTTGAAAAACCAAGATAAAATACTAACTTTAAGAGACTATTCAAATAAATTATCTATTATGAACAATTGGGATGAAGAAACAATACTAGAAGAAAATGCACAAATTGAAAATGAGATGAGTATGACAGATAATGAATTTACAGATCATCAGGAAGTCATCGATACATTTTTAAATTGGGACAGAGGTTTTTAAACAAACATTCTGACAGCAAGACCTATACGCTCAAATTTTTGAGTTGAAACCAAAAAAAATCAAACAAAGCTCAAACTTGTAAAAAGTTTGGGCTTTTAGTTTTTAAACTTTCCTGCTTCGCAGCTTACTATCTTTAAAAAGCTTTTTAGAATCTTAAAAAAAACTTGCAATTGTTCAGCTTATGTCGTTACTTTGCAGCGTTCATAATTTTATTGAAAGTTATCACGAAAGGCGGAGGGATAGACCCGATGAAACCTTAGCAACCCTTTACCATAAAGAAGGTGCTAAATTCTACTTTGTACTTGTAAAATACAGTATTTAAGATAGATAACACAAATACAAACAGTATTTCTCAAAACTTTTCCTGACAACTTATATACATTTTACCAGATTCATTCCTGGTAAGAGGAGCAAATCATTGACGCATTTTTGCCGTCATGGGTTCCCGCTTTCGCCTATATCTCTCCGTTTCACTTCGAGGATACCGGCTCAATCGGGGCTAAAGAGCCGTAATTTTGAACTTTTGGAATTAAAATAATAAAAATATCAGAAGAAGCCAAATCTTCAGGTTTTGTTTCAAATTAAAAAAGCTTAGCATCTTAGAACCTTAGCGTCTTAGAAGCTAATACAAAAAAAGATATGTCAACAATACAACAAGCAATAAAAGAGAGAATCCTGATCCTTGATGGAGCAATGGGAACTATGTTACAACGCTACAACTTCTCTGAAGAAGATTTTCGTGGTGAGCGTTTCAAGGACTTTCCACATCCTTTAAAAGGAAACAATGATTTATTATCACTGACACAACCGCAGGCTATTCGTGCTGTTCACGCAGCATATTATGAAGCCGGAGCAGACATTGTAGAAACCAATACTTTCTCTGGAACGACAATCGGTATGGCCGATTACCACATGGAAGATTTAGTTTACGAGTTAAACTACGAATCTGCAAAAATTGCCCGTGAAGTTGCAGACGAATTTACCGCAAAAAATCCGTCAAAGCCGCGTTTCGTAGCAGGTTCTATCGGACCAACAAACCGTACGGCAAGTATGTCGCCAGATGTAAATGATCCGGGTTACAGAGCGGTAACATTTGATGATTTAAGAATCGCTTACAAACAACAAGTGGAAGCTTTATTAGACGGAGGCTGCGATTTACTTTTGGTAGAAACGATTTTCGATACCTTAAACGCAAAAGCTGCGCTTTTTGCCATAGAAGAAGTAAAAGACGAACGTAATATCGATGTGCCAATCATGGTTTCGGGAACCATTACAGATGCTTCGGGAAGAACACTTTCCGGACAGACTGTAGAAGCGTTTTTGATTTCGGTTTCACATATTCCGTTATTGAGTGTAGGTTTCAATTGCGCTTTAGGAGCCGATTTGTTAAAACCATATTTAAAAACATTATCACAGCATACACAGTTCAATGTTTCGGCACACCCAAACGCAGGATTGCCAAACGCATTCGGACAATACGATGAAACCCCGGAACAAACTCAGGCTTTCATCAAAGAATATTTAGATGATAATTTAATCAATATCATTGGCGGCTGCTGCGGTACAACGCCAGATCATATCCGATTAATGGCTGAGGTTGCGAAGGACTATAAGCCGAGAGTTGCGCCGGTTGTTGCTTAATATAAACGAATGAACATCATTTCGCTGATGGATTAAAATCCATCCCTACAAAATAAACCGAGCCAAAGGCTCTCTAAAAGTTCCGTAGGAACGATCTATTTTGTAGCAATGGAATTTATTCCGTTGAAATATGATTCAAAATATAACATGAAGAAAATTTTATTTCTGCTTAGTTTAATATTTATCAGCTGCAATTATACAACGAATACAGCTTTTCAGAAAAGTATTAAATGCGAAGATTGTTTAGTTACAAAAGAAGAAACAGCAGTTGGGATAGCTGAACCAATTTTATTTGAAAACTATGGCAAAGATCAAATAGAAGATCAAAGACCTTATACTGTAACAATAGAAAATGATTCTATTTGGCATATCGAAGGTACTTTTAATAGTATTGGTTTTGGAGGTGTATTTAATATTAAAATCTCAGCAAAAAACGGCAAAGTTCTTTATATGATGCATGGAAAATAATGTGATAATTGAAAAGCAGAATAAACGCAAACGTATTATGAAATCAGGTTTGCGTGAGGGATAGAAGTGGAAAGCCCACAGCCTGACGAAGGAAGAGCGAGGACTTGCAGCGAATAGCCCGGCCCTTGGGACACGCCCAAAATATTAAACATAAAATTTACAAGGTTTTGAAAACTTGTGGAAAGAAATAAAGAATAAAAAAACTCAGAACCTAAGAACCTTAGGAACTTAGTACCTTAAGAAAAATGACTGAAAAAAGAAGAGACCTTGTATTATCAGGATTAGAACCGTTGATTATTACACCGGAAAGCGTTTTTGTAAACGTTGGAGAACGTACAAACGTAACGGGTTCGCGAAAATTCCTTCGACTAATCAAGGAAGAAAAGTATGATGAGGCGCTTGACATTGCAAGACAGCAGGTAGAAGGAGGAGCACAGATTATCGATATTAATATGGATGAAGGAATGCTGGACGGTGTTAATGCCATGACCAAATTCCTAAACCTGATTGCCGCAGAACCGGATATTTCACGAGTGCCTATTATGATCGACAGTTCAAAATGGGAAATTATCGAAGCAGGTTTAAAAGTGGTTCAGGGTAAAAGCGTTGTAAACTCCATTTCGTTGAAAGAAGGAGAAGAAGCGTTCATTCATCATGCCAAATTAATAAAACGTTACGGAGCGGCGGCAATTGTAATGGCTTTTGACGAAGTAGGTCAGGCAGATAATTACGATCGAAGAGTGGAAATTTGTCAGCGTTCGTATGATATTTTAGTAAACAAAGTTGATTTTCCGCCGCAGGATATCATCTTCGATTTGAATATTTTCCCGGTTGCAACCGGAATGGAAGAGCATCGTCTAAATGCCATTGACTTTTTTAGAGGGACAAAATGGGTTCGTGAAAACCTGCCTCACGCGCACATCAGCGGAGGAGTAAGTAATGTTTCGTTTTCTTTTAGAGGAAATGATACGGTTCGTGAAGCGATGCATTCGGTTTTTTTATATCATGCAATAAAAAACGGAATGACGATGGGAATCGTAAATCCGGAGATGCTTACGATTTACGATGATATTCCGAAAGACTTATTAGAACACGTAGAAGATGTAATTCTAAACCGACGCGACGATGCCACAGAACGACTTTTGGATTTTGCAGAAAACGTAAAAGGTGAAGTAAAAAGTGATGAAAAAACCATTCAGGAATGGCGCTTGGGATCTGTTCAGGATCGTATTACACATTCGCTTGTAAAAGGAATTGATGCTTTTATTGAAGAAGATGTTGAAGAAGCACGTTTGGCAGCTGCAAAACCAATCGAAGTTATCGAAATCAATTTAATGGCCGGAATGAATGTCGTTGGGGATTTGTTCGGGAGCGGAAAAATGTTCCTTCCACAGGTTGTAAAATCGGCAAGAGTAATGAAAAAAGCCGTTGCTTATTTATTGCCTTTTATTGAAGCCAGCAAACAAGCCGGAGATAAACAAGGAAACGGAAAAATCCTGATGGCAACCGTAAAAGGTGATGTTCATGATATTGGAAAAAACATCGTTTCGGTAGTTTTGGCGTGTAATAATTATGAAATTGTAGATCTGGGTGTTATGGTGCCTCCGGAAAAAATTATTTCGGCTGCAATTGAACATAATGTTGATATTATCGGTTTAAGCGGGCTGATCACACCTTCGCTTGACGAAATGGTGTATCTCGCCAAAGAATTAGACAAACAAGACATTAAAATCCCAATTATGATTGGAGGAGCAACGACTTCGCGTGCGCATACAGCCGTGAAAATTGCACCGCAATACAGGGAAACCGTAATTCATGTAAACGATGCTTCGAGAGCGGTTACTGTTGCAGGAAACTTATTAGACCATAACCGAAAAATATATGCAAGCGATATTCGTGCAGAATATGATGCTTTTAGAGAAACATTTTTAAATCGTTCGAGAGATAAGAATTTCTTAAGTATTGAAGATGCCCGTAAAAATAAGTTACAATTGGACTGGAGTGAATATACTCCGACTAAACCAAAAGTAATAGGCGCTCAGACTATTGAAGTTGAATTAGATGTTCTGGTACCGTACATTGACTGGACACCGTTTTTTAGAACATGGGAATTGTTCGGGAAATATCCGGCAATTTTAACAGATGAAGTTGTTGGCGAGCAGGCCGCTTCTGTTTTTGCAGATGCACAGGAAATGCTGAAGGTAATTTTAGCAGAGAAAAAGCTAACAGCAAAAGGCATTTACGGAATTTTTCCTTGTAATCAGGTTGATGACGATGATATTGAATTACGTGATGAAAACGGAAAAGTTTTAGAGAAATTTTTAACGCTTCGTCAGCAGTCACAAAAGACAAAAGGCGCTCCAAATATTGCATTGTCAGATTTTATTCTGCCAAAAGAAAGTGGAATAGATGATTATATGGGAGCTTTTTGCGTAACAACTGGTTTTGGTGTCGACGAATGGGCTGCAGAATACGAGAAAAATCTGGACGATTATAATTCGATTATGGTAAAAGCATTGGCAGATCGTTTTGCGGAGGCTTTTGCCGAATATCTTCACGAAAAAGTGCGTATGGAATTCTGGGGTTATGATCCGGGAGAAACATTATCTAAAGAAGATCTGATTGAAGAAAATTATAAAGGAATCCGTCCCGCGCCGGGTTATCCTGCATGTCCGGACCACTTGGAAAAACCCACAATTTGGAAACTATTAGATGTTGAAAAACAAACAGGAGTAAAGCTGACAGAAAGTATGGCAATGTGGCCTGCGTCATCAGTATCGGGATATTATTTTGGAAATCCAAAAAGTAAATATTTCGGACTCGGAAAGATAAAAGAAGATCAGGTTGTAGATTACGCTAAAAGAAGAAATGTACCAACTGATTATGCCATGAAATGGTTAAACCCTAATATAGCAGACTAAAAAGTTTATTTTGTTTCAGGTTTTAAGTTTCAAGTTCTCTACAGCAACCTGAAACCTGAAACCTGAAACCTGAAACTTGAAACAAAATACCAATAATGAAAGTAACAGAACATATAGAAAACGCAAAAGGAAAAACATTATTCTCATTTGAAATTATTCCGCCTCAAAAAGGAAAAAGCATTCAGGAATTGTACGATAACATCGATCCTTTGATGGAGTTTAAACCACCGTTTATTGATGTAACCACTTCTCGTGAAGAATACATTTACATCGATCGCGGTAACGGACTTCTGGATAAAAAACTGACTCGTATGCGCCCGGGAACGCTTGGAATTTGCGCTTCTATAAAACATAAATATAATGTGGATACCGTACCTCATTTATTGTGCGGCGGTTTTACACAAGAAGAAACAGAATATATGCTGGTTGATTGTCATTATTTGGGAATCAATAATGTAATGGCGCTTCGCGGAGACGCGATGAAAGACGAACAGTCTTTTACACCAAAAGCAGGTGGAAATCACTATGCAATTGATTTGGTTCGACAAATCAACAATTTGAACTGTGGAAAATACCTTCACGAAGTAATGGATGTAGATAATAAAGCAGATTTCTGTATTGGTGTTGCGGGTTATCCGGAGAAACATTTAGAATCACCATCTTTACAATCAGACTTAAAAAGATTAAAGGAAAAAGTGGATGCAGGGGCAGATTATGTGGTAACACAAATGTTTTTTGACAATGCCAAGTATTTTAATTTTGTAGAAAAAGCAAGAGAAATGGGAATTACAATTCCAATTATCCCTGGTATCAAGCCAATTGCTGTTCAAAGACATTTACAAATATTGCCGCAGATTTTCAGAATCGATCTTCCTGAAGATTTAATTGATGCTGTAGACAAATGCAAAAATAATGCTGAAATCAAACAAGTCGGCATCGAATGGGCAATTCAGCAGTCATTAGAATTAAAAGCTGCCGGAGTTCCGTTTTTACATTATTATTCAATGGGAAAATCTGAAAATATTCGTCAGATTGCTAGTCAGGTATTCTAGCTTTTAGATATAGTTTATTATTTCTATTCAGGAAAAATCTTCGCGAGTAAATCCGCAATGTATTAATCTTTGTATATTTAGCAACAAGATTTTCCCTGAGTAGAAATGACAAAAAATACTGGAAAGGCCGGAATTTGGATTTTGTTTAATTTAGAAGTTTAAATTTTTGTACCATGAAACAAGAAGAATTACAAGCCATAGCCTCTCAATTAAAACATCCTTCCGGAGAAAAAGGAATCGAAATGGCAAATATGATGAACGAAACGAACATCAATATGACTCGCCATTCTATTCAAAATCTAAATATATCAACAGCAAATAAAATTCTTGAGTTAGGGCACGGAAATGCGGGACATGTTGAATTCTTATTTGAACAAGGCGGGGAATTAAAATATTACGGACTTGAAATGTCTGAGTTAATGTTTCAGCAAGCGCGCCAAATCAACAGGAATTTTGTTTCTCAAAAACAAGCTTTCTTTTCGCTTTATGACGGAAATAAAATTCCGTTTGAAGATGCATCTTTCGATAAAATTTTCACGGTAAACACTATTTATTTTTGGCAAAAGCCAGAAGAATTACTTTCAGAAATTTACAGAGTTTTAAAACCAAATGGAAATTTCTGCTTAACATTTGCCGAAGAAGATTTCATGAAGAAACTCCCTTTTACGCAATTTGAGTTCAAATTATACAGTACAGAAAAAGCACAGGAACTGGTTAAAAAAACGCCTTTTAAAATTGTATACACAGAAACGCAGACAGAAAAAGTAAAAAGCAAAACGGGTGAATTAGCCGACAGAGCTTTTACCACTATTGTTCTGGAGAAATAAAATTAAGAAATACTTGTTTGAATATGGAAGTTAAAAAAATCAATTTTATTCAAAATTACAGCAGTATACTTTTACTCCTTGGCGGTATTATAATCGGAAGTGTTTTTGGTTTAGTGTTTGGAGAAAAAGTTTTAGTCATAAAACCACTTGGTGACATTTTCCTAAACTTGCTTTTTACGACCATAATTCCGCTCATCTTTTTTACCATTGGTTCTTCGATTGCTAATTTGGAAAAAACAGAAAGATTAGGAAAACTGTTTATTATAATGGTATTAGTATTTTTAATGACAATTCTGATTTCAGCAATTGTAATGATCTGCGCTGTTTATCTTTTTCCAATTCATCAGGATATTGCCATTACGCAGGTTGCAGTTGAAAAAATTGAGTCAGGATCAGTTGGAGATCAAATTACTAAACTGCTCACAGCAAATGATTTTTTCGAATTATTGTCCCGAAAAAGCATGCTGGCCTTAATTATTTTTTCTTTTTTAATTGGTTTTGCAACCTTACAGTCTGGCGAAAAAGGAAATGCTTTTAAGAGTTTTCTGGATTCAGGAAATGAAGTTATGAAGCAGCTTTTGAATATTATAATGAAATTGGCACCAATTGGTCTTGGTGCTTATTTTGCGTATCAGGTTGGAATTTTCGGTCCGCAGCTGCTGGGCATTTATGCAAAACCTATGGGTGTTTATTATGCCGCTTGTATCTTTTATTTCTTTGTATTCTTTAGTTTGTATGCGCTTGCTGCGGGCGGAAAAAGAGCTTTCAAAGTATTTTGGAGCAATAATATTACACCTTCACTAACAGCAGTTGGAACTTGCAGCAGTATTGCAACAATTCCGGCAAATCTGGATGCAGCACAAAAAATGGGTATTCCATCGCACGTCCGTAATTTGGTTATTCCGCTTGGAGCGCCATTGCACAAAGATGGTTCGAGCATGTCATCCATTTTAAAAATCACTTTTTTGTTTGCCATGTTTGGAAAAGATTTCACAGATCCTATGACCATTCTTCTGGCATTAGGGATTACAGTAATTGTTTCGATTGTTGAAGGCGGAATTCCAAACGGAGGTTATATTGGTGAAATCTTAGCCATTACCGTTTATGGTTTTCCGATGGAGCAAGCGCTTCCGGTTGCTATGATTTTAGGAACATTAGTCGACCCAATTGCAACGTTATTAAATGCTAATGGAGACGTAATCTGTTCTATGATGGTTTCCAGATTGTCAGAAAAAACCAAGTGGTAGCTTAAAAAGAATTTTTAAATACCAAATTCCAAAATTCAAATCTATTTTTATACACGCAATCTGCGTGAACATAACTAATACCATAAACTTATGAATTCAATATTACAACAAGATCTAAACGATCTTGAAAATATTTTAGAAAAAGCAAAGCAACAAGGAATTAATTTTTTGAATAACCTTGAAGATA
The DNA here is from genome assembly GCF_001429765.1 of Flavobacterium sp. Root901. Taxonomy (GTDB): domain Bacteria; phylum Bacteroidota; class Bacteroidia; order Flavobacteriales; family Flavobacteriaceae; genus Flavobacterium. Next base: position 163,587 of record NZ_LMJB01000005.1, on the reverse strand, counting down.
TTCCAACTTCAAATACTAATAAAATTGATCCAAAACGTATTTTAAATGATTTAGGTTTGGGATCAGAAGAAACTTTAAAAGAGTTTAATGAAAGATTAGCGCCTTTATTGGTTTCTTCTCCTGGTCCGCGTTATTGGGGATTTGTAACCGGAGGATCAACTCCTGCATCTATTGTGGGCGATTGGCTGGCATCTGTTTACGATCAAAACACACAATCTGTAAGTTCTCAGGGCGGAAATTCGGCATTAATAGAATTTGAAACCATTAATTTAGTCCTCCAGCTGTTAGAACTCCCGGATTCTTTTGTAGGCGGATTTGTAACAGGGGCAACAATGTCAAATTTTACTTGTCTGGGAGCTGCCAGACAATGGTTTGGAAAACAATTTGGAAAAGATTTTGCTAAAAACGGAATTTCAGAAAACATTCATATTTTAACTGCAACACCTCATTCTTCTTCTATAAAATCATTGTCAATGCTGGGAATTGGAAGTCAGAATTATACCGTTGTAAAAACTGTTGAAGGAAATCGAGAAGCTTTGGATATTGTCGATTTAGAAGAAAAAATTAAAACTTTAAACGGAAAACCTTTCATACTAATTTCGAGTGCCGGAACTGTAAATACAGCCGATTTTGATGATTTTGAAGCCATCTCAAAATTAAGAGAGAAACACAATTTCTGGTGGCATATTGATGGGGCTTTTGGAGGATTTGCGGCTGTTTCAGAAAAATACAAACATTTTGTAAAAGGATGGGAAGGAGCAGACAGTATTACAATTGATTGTCATAAGTGGCTTAACGTTCCTTACGAAAGTGCTTTTTATTTAATTAAAAAGGAACATTTGAGCCTGCAGATCGAAACTTTTCAAAATTCAAATGCTCCTTATTTAGGTAATCCGCTGGAAAATTTTAATTATTTAAATGTTGTCCCTGAAAACTCCCGCCGATTGAGAGCACTGCCGGTTTGGTTTTCATTAGTAGCTTACGGAAAAGAAGGTTTTTGTGATATAATTGAAAAAAGCACTTTACTGGCACTTCATTTTGGCAATGAACTTATTGAGGAAGGAAGCTTTGAAATAATGGCACCAATTAGATTAAATAATGTTTGTTTTACATTAAAAGGAGATGAAAATCAGGATAAAGTGAGTGAGTTTTTAACGAAATTAAATGATACCGGAAAAGTATTTATGACACCAACAATTTACCAAAACCGTAAAGGAATCAGGGCTTCGTTTGTAAACTGGCGTACGGCAGAAGATGACATCAGAATCGTAATGGAAGAAATGAAAAAAGTTCTTAAAGATTTAAATCTATAAAATATAATAAAAGAGCCTGACTAAAATTAGCAGGCTCTTTTTTCAAAAAAAAAATAAAAAACAAAAAAACAAGTTTCAAGGATTGAAATCAATCTATATTTAAAGCCGGGCTTAAAATTCATTTGCGTATATATTCCATTCAGGAATTGGCATGCACAAATATAATATTATTTATAACAAGTCTAAATAAAAATTGTGAATAAAATGATATTTATGTTGTATCAAATAGAAGTATTTGATACAGAGGAAGAAAAGTGTTGAAAAGAAAAAGGATTAAAATAAAAAAACCAATTATCCATAAGAATAAATTGGTTTCTATTAGTGTAAACTAAAAAACTGAGATTAAAAATTACTTGGTAATTTCTCTAAATACAGCTTCAAGGTTTTTATTTTTTTGATTCAGCTGGAGTGTTTTCAAGCCATTTTCAGCAGCAAAATCAAATATAGCCGGGCGCATATCTTTTTCGGTAATAAAAGTCAATTCCCAAGTCATGTCATGCGTGTTTTTGTATGAAGAAATGTTTTCTAATTTGGCTAAAAGCTGTTCTTCAACTTTATAATCAAACTCAACTTCAATAACCTGTTCTTTGTTTGCGGCAATCAAATGGTTTAATTTATTATCGGCTACAATTTGTCCCCTGTCAATAATTATGACACGATCACAAATTGCTTCTACTTCCTGCATAATGTGTGTTGAAAGAAAAACCGTTTTGTCTTTACCTACATTTTTAATTACATTCCGAATTTCCATTAACTGATTCGGATCCAGTCCTGTAGTTGGCTCATCCAGAATTAAAACATCCGGATTGTGTAGTAAAGCGTTCGCCAGGCCAACACGCTGACGGTATCCTTTTGATAACTGACTTATTTTTTTATGACTTTCCGGTGTCAGTCCTGTCAGTTGGATTACTTCTTCAATTCTTGAATTTGGAACTTTATAAACATCGGCATTAAAAGCCAAATACTCACGAACATACAAATCCAAATACAACGGATTATGTTCCGGCAGATACCCTATCGACTGCTGAACTGCTTTTGCATTTGTCATGACATCGTGACTATTTACAAGTGCTGAGCCGCTGTCGGCCAATAAATAAGTGGTCAAAATTTTCATTAAGGTAGATTTTCCTGCTCCGTTTGGGCCAAGAAATCCAACGATTTCTCCTTTCTCAATTTTAAAAGAAATTTCGTTTAAAGCTTTTTGCTCTCCGTAACTTTTTGATATACTGTTTACTTCTATTGACATGACTTTTTATTTGCTACAAAAGTAAACAGAAATAGTCTCGATTGCTAAAATTTATCTTGTAAAGTAATTATAAAAAAAACATAAAGCCCAGTATTCACGGCATTGTTATTGTTAAAGGAATGCTAAATAAAATAAAACCCAAATTATGAAAAAAATTTTAGTGATGGCTGCATTGGCTGTCTGCAGTTTTGCAAACGCTCAAAAAGGAACAATCTTAGTAGGTGGAAACATCGGATATTCTTCTGAAACGGTTGAATACACAAATTCTGAAACAAAAAGCAATGAATTCAGTTTTTCTCCTAAAGTTGGTTACCAATTTCACGAAAACTGGACTGTAGGGGGTGAATTGACTGTAGCTTCTTCAAAAAATGATCAGGGAGTAAATGAGTACAAAACAAATGAGTTTAAATTTGGTGCTTTTGTACGTTACACTGTGCCATTGAACCAAACATTCTCTGTATTTGCTGATTTAGGAGCTGGTTTCCAAAACAAAACAGAAAAAGATTATGTTGGACCAAACTACACTAAATACAAAGCAGATGGTATGTATGTTGGTATTACTCCGGCTCTTTTCATTAACATGAAAAAAGGTTTCGGTTTAAACTTCAGCATTGGTGGTTTAGGTTATGATACATATAGTTATGATAATAACGGTCCGGATGTTAGTAATTTCAACTTCAACTTTGGAAAAACATTTAACATTGGAATTTCTAAAAACTTCTAATCTTACGTTATATATTCAATTTCAGAAAGCACTCCAAATGGGGTGCTTTTTTTGTATTTTGGAAGAATAAAATCCTGAAATTCTAATAATTATACTGCCTGCAAAAGTGAAGTCGAAACTAAATCATAACTAACTTCCGACTCCACTAAGCTGACATAAAAAACAAAAATATATCTAAAGAAAACTATTAATTCACAGGAGTTTCTACAGCAACTCTCATTTCCTGAGCCGCAGCCACCATCTCGATCAAGGCTTTTTTGGTTTCATCCCAGTGACGGGTTTTTAAACCGCAATCAGGATTTACCCATAACTGATATACCGGAATTACCGCCGAAGCTTTTTCAAGTAAACGAACCATTTCTGCGCTTGAAGGTACACGCGGCGAGTGAATATCGTAAACTCCGGGTCCAATTTCATTTGGATATTTAAAGTTGGCAAACGCATCTAAAAGTTCCATTTGCGAACGCGAACATTCAATTGTAATCACATCGGCATCCATATCAGCAATGTTTTGAATAATATCATTGAATTCACTGTAACACATGTGCGTGTGAATCTGTGTATCATCATTAACACCGCTTGCTGAAATTCTAAATGCTTTTACAGCCCAGTCTAAATATTTAGCCCATTCTTCTTTTCTCAACGGCAGACCTTCACGAATGGCAGGTTCATCAATTTGAATGATTTTGATTCCTGCTTTTTCTAAATCGACAACTTCGTCACGAATAGCTAAAGCGATTTGTGTACAAGTTTCAGAGCGCGGCTGATCGTTACGAACAAATGACCACTGCAATATGGTAACAGGCCCTGTAAGCATTCCTTTTACCCATTTTGAAGTTAAGGATTGTGCATATTTTGACCATTTTACCGTCATAGGCACTGGTCTTGAAACGTCGCCATAAATAACCGGAGGTTTTACACAGCGGCTTCCATAACTTTGAACCCATCCGTTTTTGGTAAACGTGAATCCGTCAAGCTGTTCTCCAAAATATTCCACCATATCATTGCGCTCAAACTCTCCGTGAACTAAAACGTCAATCCCTGTTTCTTCCTGAAAACGAATTGTATCTTTGGTTTCTTTTTCGATTAAATCGTTGTATTCTTCAGTAGTTAATTCGCCTTTTTTAAATTTTGCTCTCCAGCTTCTCACTTCGGCAGTTTGAGGAAAAGAACCAATTGTTGTGGTTGGAAATAATGGGAGTTTCAAGGCATCAACCTGACTTTTTCTTCTTGCTGCAAATGCGCTTTTGCGTTTGTCATCAGCAGCTGTAATACCTGCCACACGTGCTTTTACATCATTGTTATGAATTAATTTTGATGTTTTGCGATTGTTATTTGCAATGACGTTTCTTTCGTAATCAACAGAATTTTTGACATCGATTTTACCCGAAGCAAATTCTTTTAAAAGAACAATTTCATTGATTTTTTGTTTGGCAAAAGCAAGCCACTGCTTAATTTCAGGCGTAAGTGTCTGATCGTTTGTTTCCAGATCTAAATCGCACGGACTGTGAATTAAAGAACACGATGGAGCAATTAGAATTCTGTCCTGACCTAATGCATCAGTTGCTTTTTTAATTAATTCTAAGGATTTTTTGAAGTCATTTTTCCAGATATTTCTTCCGTCAACCACTCCCAGCGAAAGATTTACATTAGGAGCCAGTTTTCCGGATTCTAAAATATCATCTAACTGAAGCGGACAGCGAACTAAGTCTAAATGAAAAGTGTCTACCGGCAAAGCCAAAGCCGTTTCAAGATTTTCTCCAAAACAATCAAAATAATTGGCTAAAACGATTTTCAGTTTTGGAAAACGAATATTGATTTCATTATAAACCTGTGTAAAAGTATTTCGCTCTTTATCAGTTAGATTTAAAGCAAGAAAAGGCTCATCAAGCTGAATGTAAGCTGCGTTTTCTGCCTGCAGTTTTTCAAAAATTTCAAAATAAACAGGAAGTAAAGCATCAATAAGATCAATTCTGTTAAAACCTTCTTCTTTTTCTTTTCCTAAAAGCAAATAAGAAATCGGTCCAATTAAAACAGGTTTTGTTGCAATTCCCAGCGCATTTGCTTCCTTAAATTCATCAATTATTTTTTCTGAAAACAACTCGAATTTTTGGTTCTTTGTAAATTCAGGAACAATATAATGATAGTTGGTATCAAACCATTTTGTCATTTCCATTGCCACAACATCCTGACCGTCTTTTTGTGCTCCTCTTGCCATTGCAAAATACAAATCAAGAGATGAATTTGTTTTTGCCAGTTCATGATAACGCTGCGGAATAGCTCCAACTGTCAATGTCAGATCCAAAACCTGGTCATAAAAAGAAAAATCATTACACGGAATTAAATCTACTCCGGTTTCTGATTGTAAATGCCAGTTTCTGCGGCGAATGTCTTTTCCGGTTTCAATTAATTCTTCTGCCGAAATTTTTCCTGCCCAATACAGTTCACTGGCTTTTTTTAATTCTCTGTTACTGCCAATTCTTGGATAACCTAAATTATTTGTTCTCATTTTTATTTCAGTATTTTTTACTGAACAAATTTATTGTATTAGATTTTATAACTTATATTTGACGATTATTTCAGTAAAATGTATTTTAAAATCAGTTTTAAAAAGATTTAATTACTGTGAATATCTTTAAAGTAAACCTTTAGCCGTAAAAAAAACTATGGAAAACCTCGATAAAACCGATTTATTGATATTGAAATACCTTCAGGAGAACTCCAATATCAATACAAAAGACCTTGCCAGTAAATTATTTCTTACAGTAACGCCTGTTTATGAACGCATAAAAAGACTGGAAAGGGACGGTTACATAACTAAATATGTGGCGCTCCTGGATAAGAAAAAAATGAACCGCGGAATGACAGTTTTTTGTAATGTCCGCCTAAAAGAGCATGCAAAAAATGTAGGGAGCAATTTTGTAAAGGATATTGTGGCACTTCCGGAAATTATAGAATGTTATAATATAGCAGGAGATTACGATTTTATGCTCAAAATTTTAGTTCAGGATATGGCTAGTTATCAGGATTTTGTAATGAATAAGTTGTCTACTATAGAAAACATAGGAAATACAAACAGTATTTTTGTAATGGGAGAAATAAAACACAGCACGGCATTAGAGTTTTAATCACTATAAAATCCTAAAATAAAATGTATTTTTGATGTTTAGATCCTCAATCTAAAATCAATAATCTACAATCTAAAACAGAAAAATGAACTGGGAACAACTTTTATCATTAAAACGTCAGGGCGATACAAGCAAAAGATTACGTGTAGAACAAGATGATACACGATTAGGTTTTGAAGTTGATTATGACCGAATTATCTTTTCGGCTGCATTTCGGTCTTTGCAGGATAAAACTCAGGTAATTCCACTTTCTAAAACAGATTTCGTACACACCAGATTAACACACAGTTTAGAAGTTTCTGTTGTAGGAAGATCTTTGGGGCGTTTGGTTGGTAAAAAAATCATCGAAAAATATCCTTATTTAAAAGAAATTCACGGTTATCACATGAACGATTTTGGGGCGATTGTTGCTGCAGCTTCGTTAGCGCATGATATTGGAAATCCGCCTTTTGGACATTCAGGAGAAAAAGCAATTGGGGAATATTTTTCCATCGGAAAGGGGTTAAAGTATAAAGACAAATTAACAGCAAAGCAGTGGCAGGATTTAATTGATTTTGAAGGAAATGCTAATGGATTTTCTGTTTTAACAGGAAGCCGCCCCGGAATTGAAGGCGGGCTTAGAATTTCATACGCAACGCTTGGGGCTTTTATGAAATATCCTAAAGAAAGTCTTCCGAAAAAACCAACCCATAATATTGCGGATAAGAAATATGGTTTTTTTCAGTCTGATAAATTGTTTTTTGAAGAAGTTGCCGAAGATATGGGAATGATCCCAAATAAAGAAGAAGGCGATGTTGGATTTGAAAGACATCCTCTGGCTTATTTAGTAGAAGCCGCTGATGATATTTGTTATACTATTATCGATTTTGAAGACGGAATAAATTTAGGGCTCGTTTCTGAAGATTATGCACTAGAATATTTAATTAAACTAGTAAAAGATAATATTGGAGTAGCAAAATACAAATTACTGGAAACTAAAGAAGACAGAATCAGTTATCTGCGTGCTTTGGCAATTGGTGCATTAATTAATGATGCTGTTGATGTTTTTGTCGAAAATGAAGAAGCAATTCTGGCTGGGAATTTCCCTTTTGCTTTAACAGATAAAAGCAAATATAAAGCGCAGATGGATGACATTATCAACTTAAGTGTTGAAAAAATCTATCAGAGCAGGGAAGTGATGGAGAAAGAAATTGTAGGTTACCAAATCATTCAAACGCTTTTGGATAAGTTCATCACGGCATTTAATAATAAATATGATGGAACAGCATCCAATTATGATAAATTAATCCTGAAAATGCTGCCGGAAAAACATCATTTAGAAAAAGGGAACTTATACGAACGTCTGCTTCATATTTGTCATTATGTTTCGCTTTTAACAGACGGAAATGCATTAGAATTATATGAAATGATTCAGGGGCGAAAAAAGAATTAATTCTCAATTTACATCATAAAAAAACTGCCTGTAACTGTTTACAGGCACTTTTTTTATGATAGTATTTATTATTGAAAAGCATAAACTAAACCAACTCCCAGAACCTGGCGTAACTGTGCTCTTGGTCCGTCGTTAACCTGAGAAGTATTTCCAGTTACTGGATCAACAACATCTTTTTTGGTCTTAATATCGTCATCATAAACTAAATGAACACCAATATTTGCTTTAACATACGCATTTACAACTAGATCCAGACGTGTATCGTAATCTACATCGACATTTCCAAATCGGTTTAAATAATCTGTATACAAGCTTAATCTGTTTTCATAAAAAACGTTTTTATAGATTTCGTTTTTCATATATCCAGTAAAAAGGATACCAAACTCAGCTTTTACTTTTTGGCCTTCCTGAATTAAAATTTGATTATTAGGATCTAAAGGATCTGGTGCATATACTGCTTTTTTAACACCAAAAGAACCTTGATTTGCTAAATATTGGTCAAGAACCAAAGTAGTTTTTAACGTAATAGGAGAGAAATAAAAAGTCCTGTTTTTCTTTTTGTTAGAATTCTCCGCTCCGGCTCCCAGAAAGATATAAGCTGGTGCAAAGGGTTTAGAGATAGCAATATCACGGTTTGGATAATTGTAACCGTTTGTAAACTGGGTGTTGAAATTAAATTTAGCCGAATAATACCAGTTTGAAATGGTATCTTTTCTAAATCCGTATGTTGAGTTTACTAAAACAGCATCATCTGTTTTTCTGAGTTCTGTTCCGTCTTGTTTATTTAAACCATATTTTACAATGAGTTCGTTAACCCATTTATGATTTCCTTTTACAAAAGTTCGGCCAAATTCGCCTTTAAACAAACCTGAAATAGAACTTGTTCCCCCGGCACTCCAATTTACAAAAGCAATTTCTGAAATGTCAAAACCTAATTGATTTTTTTTAGTCCAATTTGAAGGCGGTTTTGGTAATTGATTTGGATCTAAAGTCGTTTGTATAAGCTGTGCAAAGTTTTTTGAAGAACACAAAAGCAACAGCAGCAAAAGGGTAGAACGTAATAATTTCATTAGGCTTATTTTATTTTTTTTTGGTGTTGCAAAATAATTATTTTACACCGTTTGAAAAAGATTTATTAAAGATTTAACGTCAATTTCACACAATTGTTGCAGCTGCGGCACGCTTCCATGCTCAATAAACTGGTCAGGAATACCTAAAACTTCAATTTTATTTTTGAAGTTATTTACTGCGGCAAACTCTAAAATTTCACTTCCAAAACCGCCTTTTTTTGCACCATCTTCTATGGTAATTATTTTTTCAAAAGTTGAAAAAATAATATTTAACAAGTTGGTATCTAGTGGTTTAATAAAAGGAAAATGAAAATGAGCAATCGTTTCCGGATTGGTGCATTCGTTCAAAGCTTCAATAACATTATTTCCAATTGTTCCTGTAGATAAAACAGCTGTTTTTGTACCGTTTTTTAAACAATATCCTTCTCCAATTTTAACTTTTGTATAATGTCCGAAATTTTCTACTTCCCAATTTGGCAAAACACCGCGCCCTCTCGGATATCGAATTGCGATCGGATTATCAAGACCTAACTGAGCAGTATATAAAATATTCTGAAGCTCAATTTCATTAATTGGCGCATAAATAATCATATTTGGAATAGCACGTAAATAGGCAATATCAAAAACGCCATGATGTGTTGCTCCGTCTTCGCCAACCAAACCTGCCCTGTCGAGGCAGAAAATAACCGGTAAATTTTGCAATGCAACATCATGAATAACCTGATCATAGGCACGCTGTAAAAATGTCGAATAAATATTGCAGTACACAACCATGCCCTGTGTTGCCATTCCGGCTGCAAGTGTTACAGCATGCTGTTCTGCAATTCCAACATCAAATGCACGTTCCGGCAGTTCATCCATCATAAATTTTAAGGAACTCCCGGATGGCATTGCGGGTGTAATTCCTATTATTTTTTCATTCTTTTTAGCTAAATCTAAAATAGTTAAGCCAAAAACATCCTGATATTTAGGCGGAAGATTTTCTTCAGATTTTAAATGAATTTCTCCGGTCGATGCATCAAATTTTCCGGGTGCATGATATTTAACCTGATTTTCTTCGGCCTGTTGTAATCCTTTTCCTTTTGTGGTTACAATGTGCAGAAATTTAGGTCCTTGGATTTTCTTTAATCGGTTTAATTCTTTGATTAAAGTTGGAAAATCATGTCCGTCAATTGGTCCTGAATAATCAAAATTCAGCGATTTGATAATATTATTTTGTTTTGGATTTTTTCCGTTTTTAACTGCAGTCAGATATTTTTTTAAAGCACCTACACTTGGATCAATCCCAATTGCATTATCATTTAAAATAACTAAAATATTAGCATCTGTAACTCCGGCGTGGTTTAAACCTTCAAAAGCCATTCCGCTTGCGATAGAAGCATCGCCAATCACTGCAATATGCTGTTTTTCAAAATCTCCTTTTAGTTTAGAAGCGATCGCCATTCCGAGTGCTGCAGAAATAGAAGTGGAAGAATGCCCAACGCCAAAAGTATCATAAACACTTTCGGTTCTTTTCGGGAAACCGGAAATTCCTCCAATTTGTCGGTTGGTATGAAAAATTTCTCTTCTTTCAGTCAGGATTTTGTGTCCGTAAGCCTGATGCCCAACATCCCAAACCAATAAATCTTTTGGGGTATTAAAAACATAATGCAGCGCAATTGTAAGCTCTACAACGCCTAAACTGGCGCCTAAATGTCCTTCTTTTACAGAAACGACATCAATAATAAACTGACGCAGTTCCTGAGCAATCTCAGAAAGCTGTTCTTCTTTTAAAAGACGTAAATCGGCTGGATTGTATATGTTCGAAAGTAAATCGCTTTTCATTGTAAGGTAAAAAGCAAATTTACGGTTTTTAAATTTAATTTTATTGCCGAGATCTATTGCAATACAATTGGTAAAGAATACTGCATCCTGATTTTTTTTCCGTTTGATTCTCCCGGCTGCCATTTCGGACATAAACTTAAAACTCTGATAATTTCTTGTTGTAGGGCATTATCCACGGCAGGAGCGCATTGCAGATATGATACAGATCCGTTTCTTTCTACTGCAAAAGCAAGATTGATTTTAAGATTTTTGGTAGTTATATTTTCAGGTTTTTTAAATTCTTTTCCAAAATAATTATAGAATTGTTCAATTCCGCCCGGAAATTCTGCATTGGTTTCAATCGCAACTCCTCTGTTATAAACAGGTTCTTCTACAGTTTTTTTGGTGCTGGCTTTTGTAGATTTTGTTTTTTCATTTTTGGTGCTTGTAGGTTTTACAAACTTGACATGATCAACTTTTGGCGGAGGCGGAGGCGGAGGTAAATGGTTCCCTGCAGAATTTGAATTAACTGTAGGTTCTCCAACCATAATTTGTTCTTCTGCAACGGTATCTTTTACAACTTCGATTTTATCAATTTTCTGTTTTTTACCTTCTTTATCCTGACAGCTAAATAAAGTTGTTCCCATTGCGACAAACAATGCTAATAAAAACATTTTGTAATAATTAGTTTGTGCATACAAAACGCGATTCGGAATTTGAATGGTAACATTATCCAATTGTGATTTTCTAAACCTTGCGCAAACTTTATTATTTTGATTTTGAACAAAAAAATGCTGGATTTCATCAGGAAGCATCGCTGTAAAATCAACTACAGTTTTAGAGCAGCTCAAACAAAAACGGCCATTTCCATTTGGAGACATTTTGTTCCAGTCTTCATGGCACGGTTCAGGAATAGTGATTTTATGTTTTCTTTCCATTATACAAATATCAAAGTTTAAATGTAATAAAAAATATATTCTAAAATCCTATTTTTGCAATTATGGAAAATCCTTTCACCGACGAATATTTCATGAAAAAGGCTTTGCAGGAAGCTGAAGAAGCCTTTGCAAAAGGCGAAATTCCTGTTGGAGCCATTATCGTTGTGGCCGATAAAGTAATTGCAAGAAGCCATAACTTAACAGAATTGCTTAATGATGTTACCGCTCATGCCGAAATGCAGTCCATAACCGCAGCAGCGAATTTTCTTGGCGGTAAATATTTAAAAGACTGCACACTTTATGTTACGCTTGAACCCTGCCAAATGTGCGCAGGTGCTTTGTACTGGAGCCAGATTTCTAAAATCGTTTTTGGTGCACGCGACGAACAGCGCGGATTTTTAAATATGGGAACAAAATTACATCCTAAAACTACCGTTGTTTCCGGAGTTATGGCCAATGAAGCTGCCGATTTAATGAAACGTTTTTTTCTGGAGAGAAGGAAATAGTTTAAAACATTTCTTACTTTTTTATATCTTTGCCAGATGATGATTAGGGGTTTCTCGATATGTGGGGAAATGATTCAAATGTTATTAAAGCGGTTCAAGAACAAGTAGAAGTTTTAAAAATTAGATTAAGCGATCTAAACTAATATATTTTTTAAAATTATGTTATTAAAAAATATTTTCCTTTATCCAGATTTGGTAGAATTTCAAAATAGACCAGAAGATTTGTCACTTATAAGATATCAGACTAGATATATTGGGAATTACCTTTCTCGAAATTTGGCAAAATTAAAATTTAATGCAGGAGGATTTAACAGAGTTTGTGTAGTCGGACAAAGCAATCCTGAAAAAGTATATCGTAACAGTTCCTCTGCTGTTTCGGTTGGAATTCATTTTGATATTGATGAATGTCTAAAAACAGGAAAACAATATTTGGGAGATTATTATTCAAAATTATATAAGCTGGGGTTAGAAGAATGCAATAAAGTATACAAATTACCACTTTCCGAATTATTTTTTTGGCTTGATGAATTAAAAAACCTTAATTATAAAAATGAATGGACTTTTAAAGAAAGAACATTTAAAAAAAATGGATTAAAATGTAAACTCCATTGTTCTATCGATCTTGATAAATTTGAGCTGCGATTAATTGTTTCAGATAAAGGGAATGAAATTTTTAATCAAATTATATTAACAACTCCTCCAGATGAAATTATTTTCTATTATAAGTTTAAAGATATAGAATTGATTAATAATAATATTGTAGTTATTAATAGATTTCATGGAGATAACATTTTGTTTCAACTTCCTCTTAATTTTTATCAAGATAAATAAGTATGACAGATTTCTCAACAATTAAAAAGCTATTTCATATTACAGAGCCAAATGGTTTTTCTGTTGATGAAATGCAAATGGTTAAAAATGCTTTGGGAAATCTTCCACAAACATTTGTAGACTATTATACTGAATTAGGGAAAATTTTTGAATTAAATCAGTCACAGGATTCATTGGTTACCCTTGATCGTTTGCCAAATTACGCCACTAATGAATACCTGATTTTTTATACCGAAAATCAACATGTTTGTGTTTGGGGAATTCGTAAAGATGACTTATCGAAACCAAATCCGCCGGTGTATATGAGTTATGATGAAAAAGAATGGAATCTGGAAACAGAAACTTTGACAAATTTTTTTACGGCAATGGCATATTTACAAGCAGGATTTGCCTTAGAATTTACAAGTGAAACATTTTATGAGTTGGAACCTAATGAAATTAATTTTGTTACCGAAAATTTTTCTAACAAAGGAGTTTCATTAACGCAATGGGTTGAAGGAGCTAAATTTTATGGAAATTATGACGATGATGTAATTGTGATTATGAGCAGCAATCAAATGTTTTATGCATCAAATTCCGAAGAGCATTTTGATGAAATGAATGCTGTTTTATCTAAACTTGGAACAGAGCTTTAATTTTTTTTTTTATAAATATAAATTCTTTGATTAAAAAATTAAAGATATTCCTATTGAGACTTTCAATGGATAAATGGTCCTACTAAAGCAGGCAATGCCTGTTACAATATCTACTAATTTTCGAATGACGGCAATTGAGTACTAATTTATTTTTAAGGCGTTATGGTCAATGAATTGGCTGATGCAATGAAATGATTTTTTCTGGAAAAGGAGAAAAATAATTACGTGCTTTTAATACAAATACATCATATAAAGACATACAAATACCATAAAGCCATTAAAACAAATAATGTTGAAATAAGTATTTTCGGAGTAACCTTTTTTGGACATAAGTATTTTCAAACTTATTGCAATTGAAAAAAGAAAGACTAGGCAAAAATAGAATAGAATTCCGTTATTGCTTAAACCATTAGAAAGCCGATTTGTATAATCATTGGTTTTAGACTTCACGCTTGTTACAGATTTAAATAATAAAGAATATTTAATTTCGATATTATTCTCTTCAATATATTTTTTTACTGTTGAAAAAGTAAAACCTTTCTGTGTGTAATAATGATAACAAACCTTATCCTTGGACTTTCCGGAAGTTTGAATGGCATAATGAGTTATTACATCAGTAGTTTTTGAAGCCGGCAAAACATAATAATCGAAAAAACCTAGTGATATAATAAATGTTGCTGCACACAAAAGATATATAATTACGGGTTTGTCCTTTGTAATTGATTCATTTACAGCAGAATGTTTTCTATTAATGCTTGACATTTTTTGTATTCTTAAAAGTTCGAAATATAGCATATTTTAATGCACCATCTTTGTTAATCTTCAACAAAAGTTAAATAAGTAATGATAGCGAATTTTCTTCTTAAAAGATTGTAAAAAAATTTTACTTTTAACATAATTTAAAATCAGATTTTGCTGTTATTGGCTTTAACGGTAAATCGTATTAAATTCTAGTTTGTTAACCATTAACTCTAAATAAAAGTGAAAGCAAAAGGTTTAGTTCTCGTATTTTTTGTGTTTTTTATTTTTCAATCCTGCGGCAGGAAATCGGCTGCAGATTTCAATTCCGATTTTTCATTATTTAAAGAGTACATAACCAGCTTTACAGGCGGAATCGTTTCTTCCGATTCTGATATTCGGGTTGTTTTGGCATTCGATAAAAACGACTGGAAACCCAATCAGGAATTAGACGACGATTTGTTTGATATTTCACCAAGTGTACACGGAAAAGTAGTGGCACTTTCTACTAATACGATAGCATTTATTCCAGAGAAAAAATTAGCACCGGGAACAGAATATCAGGTTACTTTAAACTTAGATAAGCTGACAGCAATTCCGAAAGAAAAAGAGGAAACGCTTTCTAAATTTAACTTTACGGTTAAAACGATAAAACAGGATTTTACCATTAATACTGGTGATATTCAGTCCTATAGTAAAGAATATCAGTACTTAAACTGTGTTTTGAAAACAGCCGATAATATTGATCTTCAAACTGCTCAAAAACTGGTTGAAGCCAAACAAAAAGGCAGTAATCTTAAAATTAAGTTTGACAAAGTGTCTGGTCCGGCAAAGGAATTCCGTTTTATAATTGACAGTATCCAGCGCTTTTCTGAAGCATCAAATCTTGAAATTTTATACGATGGAAATGATTTTGATATCGATCAGAAAGGACTAATAGATTTTCCGGTTACGAGTATAAACGAATTTAAAATTGTAAAGGTTGAAGTTCCGGACGGAAACAATCAGTCGGTTTTGATTAATTTTTCTGAACCTTTAGAAAAAGGGCAGGATTTTAAAGGATTGGTTTCGATTCAGAACACTAATAATTTAAAGTTTTCTACACAGGGAAATTTACTAAAAGTATATTTTACAAATGAAACCACGCCCAAAAAAGAAGAACCTGCGCCAGTTGTTGTCGCGGAAGAATCTGCAGTTGTAACAGTTGATTCTGCCGCAGTTGTTGTCGATTCTGCTGCCTCCGCTCCAGTTGAAGCTCCGGCAGAAGATATAGTGGAAGTTGTTCCCGATGAAGCTCCGGAAGAGGTGATAACAGGAGAATTGCTTTTGGAAGTTTTTCAGGGAATTGAAAGCCAGTACGGCAAAAAAATGGAAGCAAACTATTCTGAAAAAATATCTTTTGACCAGATAAAACCAAATGTCCGTTTTATTAAAAACGGAACAATTCTGCCTAGTTCCAATAATTTAAAACTGAATTTCGAAGCCGTAAATTTAAGTGCAGTTGATGTAAAGGTTTATAAAATTTACAAAAACAATATATTACAGTTCTTACAGTATAATGAACTAAACGGCGCACAAAACCTCAAAAAAGTAGCGCAGCCCATTGCCAAAACAACGCTGAATTTAAAAGAAAGCACACTTGTCAATTTGACAAAATGGAATACATATGCCTTAGATTTATCTAAAATTATCAAACCGGAACCGGGAGCGATTTACAGAGTTGAGTTTGAGTATAAAAAGAAATATTCGCTTTATAAATGCGAAACATCTGATGATGATTCAGGTAATGAAGAGGAAGAAGAAGTTGATGAAAATGACGTAAACTACAGCGGTAACTCTTACGACGATTATTATTATGATGATTATGAATGGAGAGAAAGCCAGAATCCCTGCTCAGGATCTTATTATTATAATGCGAAAATTGCCACTAACATTTTAGCATCAGATTTGGGAGTTATTGCAAAAAGAGGCGAAAACAAATCGTATTTGTTTGCTGTAAATAATATTGTTACCACAGAACCGATATCGAATGCAAGAGTTGATTTGTATAATTTTCAACAGCAAAAAATTGGAACAGAGGCGACAAGCAGTGAAGGAATTGCATCGTTTCAGCTGGATAAATTCGTCTATTTTGCTATTGTGTCTTTAGGCGACCAATCGACTTATGTGAAACTGGATGACGGACTTTCTTTATCTGTCAGTAATTTTGATGTTGCCGGAGAGACTTTACAAAAAGGTTTAAAAGGATTTATTTATGGAGAAAGAGGTGTCTGGCGTCCCGGAGATAATTTGTATTTGTCTTTTATTTTGAATGATGCAGCGAATAAACTTCCAAAATCACATCCAATTAAATTCAGATTAAACGATCCGAATGGAAAAACAGTTTATCAAACTGTTCAAAAAACAAACGACTTAAATCACTACGCATTTATAGTGCCGACAAATCAGGACGCACCAACAGGAAATTGGGAAGCAATGGTAAGCGTCGGCGGTGCCAAATTTTACAAAAGCATTAAGATTGAAACGATTAAACCAAATCGTTTAAAAATCAAAAACACATTTACAAGAAAAACACTTTCATCATCATACCCAAATACGGACAATCTTGAAGTAACCTGGCTTCACGGAGCAATTGCTAAAAACCTGAATGTAGAAATGCAGGCTAAGTTTTCACAGCAAAGCACCACTTTTAAAGGATATGAAAAATATACTTTTGACGATTTAGTACGTCAGTTTAGTACAGAGGAAATTAATGTTTTCTCCGGAAAATTAAACGAAAATGGAAAAGCAGCCGTAAATATTCAGCCAAAATTACAAGGTCAGGCGCCCGGAATGCTGCGTGCTTCATTTATTACAAAAGTGTATGAAGAAGGCGGAGATTTTAGTACAGATGTGATCTCGACGACTTATTCGCCATATAAAACATATGTGGGAATAAAATCTCCTGAATTAAACAAGTACAACATGCTTGAAACCAGAACGAATAATCGTTTTGAAGTGGTTACTGTCGATGAAAACGGAAGACCAAAAGCCGTTAGAAATCTGGAAGTAAGGATTTATAAAGTAGACTGGAGATGGTGGTGGGATTCTTCAAGCGATAATTTGTCAAACTATAATTCATCGAACTCTACAACTGCTTATAAAACTTTAGCAATTAATACGGATTCCGGCGGAAGAGGAAGTTTTCAATTTACCTTAACCGATGAAGAATGGGGACGTTACCTGATTAGGGTTGAAGATCCAAACGACGGGCACGCTGCTGCTTTGACGGCAAATATAGACTGGCCAATCTGGTCTGGAAAAACGCGTAACAGAGACGCTTCAACAGCCAATATGTTGGTTTTTTCTACAGATAAAAAGAATTATGCTGTTGGCGAAAAAGCACAAATTTCTTTCCCTTCAAGTGAAGGCGGACGCGCTTTGATTTCTATTGAAAACGGATCAAGGGTTATACAGACAATTTGGGCAGAAACAAAAAAAGGAGAAACGAAAGTAGAAGTTCCAATTACGGGAGCAATGGCACCAAACGTTTATTTTAATATCACATTGTTACAGCCTCATGCTTCTACTAAAAACGATTCACCGATTCGTATGTACGGAATCGTGCCAATTGAAGTTGTAGATAAAAATACGATTTTGGCACCAACCATAAACATGCCTGATGTCCTGAAACCAGAACAGCCATTTACTGTAAAAGTTGGAGAAAAATCAGGTAAGGAAATGACTTACACCATTGCAGTTGTCGATGAAGGGCTTTTGGATTTAACCCGTTTTAAAACACCAAATGCATGGGATAGTTTCTACGTTCGAGAAGCTTTAGGAGTAAAAACCTGGGATATTTACGATGATGTAATTGGTGCTTACGGAGGAAAGATAAATCAGATTTTCAGTATTGGTGGAGATCAGGATTTAGGCGGCGGAAAAGCTAAAAAAGCAAATCGATTTAAACCGGTAGTATTGTATTATGGACCGTTTAAATTAGAAAAAGGAGAAACAAAATCACATCAATTAAAACTTCCAAAATATATCGGCTCAGTACGAACTATGGTTGTAGCAGGAGATGCAGCGACAAGTGCTTATGGAAGTGTTGAAAAAGCAACTCCGGTTAAAAGTCCGTTGATGGTTTTGGCTTCGTTGCCAAGAAAGATTTCTCCTTCGGAAAAAGTGACTATTCCGGTTACTGTTTTTGCTACAGAAAACAAGATTAAAAATGTTTTGGTTCAGATAAAAACAAGCAGCGGATTAAAAGTTATAGGAAGTACGGTACAGAAACTGAATTTTGCACAGCCGGACGAAAAAATGGCTTATTTTAATTTGGCCGTAGGATCTGCAACCGGAATTGCCAAAGTACAGGTTATTGCAACATCCGGAAACGAAAAATCGACTTATGATGTTGAAATTGATATGACGAACCCAAATCCGGTTACAAGTACTTTTACAGATATTATTTTGACGCCAAACAGTACTAAAACACTTTCGTGGAAAACATTTGGTGTGGCTGGAAGTAATAAAGCAAGACTGGAGGTTTCGTCTATGCCTTCCATGAATTTAAATGGAAGACTGCAATTTCTTATTCAATACCCGCATGGCTGCGTGGAGCAGACAACATCGTCTGTTTTTCCACAATTATTTTTAGCAGATGTTGCTGATATTGACACCAGACGTAAAGATATAATTCAAAAAAATATCGCCGCAGGAATTGCCAGATTAGGGAATTTTCAATTAGCAAACGGAGGATTGTCTTATTGGCAGGGAGATGCAGCAGCAGATGATTGGGGCAGTTCTTATGCCGGACATTTTTTAATTGAAGCAGAGAAAAAAGGATATGTTCTGCCAATTAATTTTAAATCAAAATGGCTTTCTTATCAGCAGAAAGAAGCCAAACAATGGCGTTTTGAACGAAAATATGGTAACGATCTGGCGCAGGCCTACAGGTTATACACTTTGGCTTTGGCAGGAAATGCCGATTTATCTTCGATGAACAGATTGAGGGAAACAAAGGGTGTTTCTAACGAAAGTATGCTTCGTTTAGCTGCTGCTTATGTTTTGGCAGGTCAAAAATCAGCCGGACAAAGTTTGTTCTTAAAAACAAGTATTGATGTTTCTGATGACTATAATTATTACTATTATGGTTCAGACGAAAGAAATAGGGCAATGGCTTTAGAAACAATGCTGCTTTTAGGACAAAAGCAAAAAGCATTTGTAATGGCTTCAAAATTAGCCAAACAAATGTCTGCAAATCAATGGATGAGTACACAGACAACTGCTTACTGTTTGTATTCAATGTCAAAATTTGCAATTAGTAACGGCCCAAAAGGAATCAATATTCAGTTTAACAAAAATGGTAAAGGAGAAACTATAAACACGCAAAAAACAATTGCAGACCGCAGTTTGTCTGCAGCGAGCGGAGCAAATAGTATTACACTAAAAAACCTTAAAAACAATACAGTTTATGTTCGCGTGCTCAATACAGGTATATTACCAATCGGTCAGGAAAATGCTGTCCAGAGTGATGTTTCTGCAAGTATCGTTTTCAAAAACAGAAAAGGAAGTGTTATCAATGTTTCAAAAATTAGTCAGGGAACAGAATTTATTGCCGAGGTTACTGTTAAAAACCAAAGAAATGAAAGTATTCAAAATGTCGCTTTATCTCAAATTCTGCCTTCTGGATTCGAAATTGTAAATACACGTTTTACAGATTACGGAGATGCGGTAAACAATACTGCCGATTATATTGATATTCGTGATGACAGAACTAATTTCTATTTCGGAATGCAGTCCAGAGAAACTAAAGTCTTCCGAATTCTGTTAAACGCATCCTATTTAGGAAATTATTATCTGCCTGGATTACAATGCGAAGCTATGTACGATAATACATTCTTAGCGAGAACAAAAGGATTCTGGGTTGAGGTTGTGAAATAAGAATGAAAAATAGCCTACGGATCGCACAGATGAAACAGGTTTTCGCAGAGTAATTTAAAAATGTCTGTGTAAATCCGTTTCATCTGTGAAATCAGTAGGCTAAAATCTTAAGCTTTGAAAAATAAACTTACTGCGTTTTTCCAGCGCATCATAAACTGGATAAAAAAAAATAAAATAAAATCAGCAATTGCATTTCTGCTTTTGCTGATTTACTATTTTTCGATACCCCGAACTTTATTTAAAGAACCTTATTCTACTGTTATAGAAAGCAAAGAAGGAGAATTGCTTGGCGCAAAAATTGCACGAGACGGACAATGGCGGTTTCCTGCCCAGGACAGCGTTCCTGATAAGTTTAAAAAATGTATTGTTTATTTTGAAGATGAATATTTCTATAAACATCCGGGATTTAATCCGGCTGCAATGATAAATGCTTTTAAACAAAACAGAAAAGCAGGAAAAGTAGTTAGGGGAGGAAGTACTTTAACCCAGCAGGTTATTCGGTTATCGCGAAAAGGAAAAAACAGAAACTATTTTGAAAAATTAATTGAAATTATTCTCGCTACAAGATTAGAGTTAGGATATTCAAAAAATGAAATTCTGGAAATGTATGCAGCACATGCGCCATTTGGAGGAAATGTTGTAGGATTAGAAATGGCTTCGTGGCGCTATTTTGGAGTGCAGTCGAATCAGTTATCGTGGGCTGAAAATGCCGTTTTGTCTGTTTTGCCAAATGCGCCAAGTTTAATTTATCCGGGAAAAAATCAGATAAAATTATTAAATAAACGAAACAGGCTTCTTTTAAAATTACATCAGGAAGGAATAATTGACAAGCAGACTTATGAACTTTCGATAGAAGAACCCCTTCCGCAGAAACCGTATGACCTGCCTCAAATCGCTCCTCATTTACTGCAGAGAGTAGCTAAAAGCGAAGAAGGAACCCGCGTAAAAACTACCATCGATTATACCTTACAAAACAGGGTAAATCAAATTGCGAGATATTATTACAATCAATACAAGCAAAATGAAGTTCATAATCTGGCTATTTTGATAATTGATGTGCAGAACAGAAATGTAATGAGTTATGTTGGAAATTCACCAGCTGATGCAGATCATCAAAAAGATGTTGATATTATTGACGCTCCCAGAAGCACAGGAAGTATTTTAAAACCGCTTTTGTATAGTGCAATGCTGGATGATGGCGAATTGCTGCCCAATACATTAGTTGCAGATGTCCCTACACAAATTTCCGGATATACGCCTCAAAATTTTAATCTCACTTTTGATGGTGCTGTTCCGGCACATAGGGCTTTGTCACGCTCGCTGAACATTCCTGCGGTATTAATGCTCCAGGATTTTGGAGTAAATAAATTTTATGAAGAACTGCAAAAATTTAAATTAAAGAATATCAATAAAACTCCTGATCATTATGGCTTGTCACTTATTTTAGGAGGTGCAGAAAGTAATTTATGGGATTTGTGCAGGACTTATGCAAATTTGTCTTCTACATTAAATTATTACACTAAAAATAAAAGCAAATACAGAATAAATGAGTTTACAGAATTAAATTATAAAAACGATTTTAAACCTGATTTTGGATCAGAAACTGATCAGAAGAATATTTTGGGTGCCGGATCAATCTGGCTGACTTACAATGCAATGGAAGAAGTTAACAGACCGGAAGGCGATGAAGCATGGAAATTTTATGACAGTTCTTTAAAAATTGCATGGAAAACAGGGACAAGTTTTGGGAACAGAGATGCCTGGGCAATTGGGACAAACTCAAGATATGTTGTCGGAATTTGGGTTGGAAATGCAACCGGAGAAGGAAGGCCGACTTTAACAGGAGTCACGAGTGCTGCGCCAATTTTGTTCGATGTTTTTAATTTACTGCCAACACAAAGATGGTTTGATACTCCGTATAAAGATCTGGAAGAAGTTGAGGTATGTCGTTTAAGCGGTTATCTGGCAAAAGAAAACTGCCCAAAAATTAAGCAATGGGTTTCTAAAAAAGGAAAATCAACAAAAGTTTGTCCGTATCATAAAACAATACATTTAGATAAGACAGAACAATTTCAGGTAAACAGCAGCTGCGAAAGTGTCGAAAATATTGTAACTAAAAACTGGTTTGTACTGCCTCCGGTTATGGCGTGGTATTACAAAAGCCAGCATATCGAATATCTGCCTCTTCCACCGTTTAAAGAAGGCTGTGAGGGAACACAAACAACAACAATGGATTTTATTTATCCAAAAGCAAACAGTAAAATTTATCTAACAAAAGATTTTAACAGCAAAGTACAGCCAGTGATTTTAAAAGTTGCTTATTCTGAAAGAGATAAGGAATTATTTTGGTATGTTGACGATGTTTATAAAGCTACAACCAAAACGTTTCATGAATTACCCATAACACCAACAACCGGAATACATTATGTTACAGTTGTAGATGCTTCCGGCAACGAAATCAGAAGAAAAATTGAAATTGTGAGGGAATAAAAAACTATGCTTACATTATTTTTAATTTTTGGTAAGCATCAGGGTTTTTAGTTATTCTAAAAGCAGCTCCAAAAGTAAATCCCTTAATTACAGGGTTGTTTATATTGCTATAAGGCAGAGAGTATCCAATTCCCAAATCCACCATATTGAAAGCAGATATTCCTGCTAATGCATAGGCATGTCTGTTTGAAGTTCCGGCTTTAATAAACAATAAACTTCTATTTATCGAAAGATGTAAATCAGGTAATCCGTAATATTTGTTATTATAACCAGTTATGCCATACCCAATTCCTAAAAAAGCTTTGGTCGTACCTGATCCGCATTTCCAGTATTCCAAACCAGCCGTAAATTGGTTTCTTTCAGCATAAGAATATGATAAATTCAGGATTAGTGATTCGGGAAATTGAAAACTATTATGATGGTAAGATTGTTTGTAATTAAAATCCTGTGAATGCGATTCATGGTTATTTTCACCGTACCATTTTGCGGTATTTATTAAATGATTGCGATTTTCACCAGTTGAAAAACCTTCAATTTGCTTCCAGTTTTTCTCAACCAAAACGGTATCATTTTGTGCTGATATTTTTGAAGAAAATAAAAAAAGAATTATAAATAAAAAGCACGAATGCAGCCTAATGAACATTTGTTGAAAATTAAATTTATGAGTTACAAAAATAATTACTTGCGTTATTTTCTAAATCCTCTAAAAGCTTTATTAGTATAAATATAAGGCATGAAATATTGGGCACAAAAAAACCGCCAGTCTTGCGAAAGGCGGTTTTTTGTTTTTTATTCTGTAATAACATTTCCTTTTTTGTCGTAGAAATGATATTCTAAATACGTGTAAGCGTCACGAGGTATGATTTTCACCCATTTCTTATGTTCAAAAAACCATTTTGAACGTAATGATGGAAAACCTTTGCTGAGGTATGCAGCCACAAACGGGTGTGTATTTAACACAACTTTATTGTGGGTTTTAAGAAGTCGGTCTAAATCAGATGAAATCTTATCAATAATTAAAATTGGTGCTTCAATTTCACCATTTTCATTGTTAGGATCTTCTTCTCTGGTTTTGATGTTGACTTCCGGTCTTACGCGCTGTCTTGTAATCTGGACCAAACCAAATTTACTCGGCGGTAATATTTTATGTTTTGCTTTATCGTCGCTCATTTCTTCTCGCAAGAAGTCGAACAAGACTTTCCTGTTTTCGGGATTAGACATATCGATAAAATCAACTACGATAATTCCGCCCATATCACGCAGACGAAGTTGTCTTGCGATCTCTGCAGCGGCAATCATATTAACTTCCATGGCCGTGTCTTCCTGGTTGGTTGCTTTATTCGAACGGTTTCCGCTGTTAACGTCTATAACGTGCAGCGCTTCAGTATGTTCGATTATAAGGTAAGCACCTTTACTCATTGAAACAGTTCGTCCAAATGAAGTTTTGATTTGTCTCTCTATATTGTATTTCTCAAAAATTGGAGTATCATTTGATTGATAAAACTTAACAATCGATTGTTTTGAAGGTGCAATTTCCTGCAGATATTCCTTCGTTTGGTGGTACAACTCTTCATCATCTATTTGAATACCGCTGAAGGTATCATTAAATACATCTCTTAATATTGAAGAAGCTCTGTTAAGCTCTCCTAATACTTTTGATGGATGATGAGCAGTTGGTAATTTTTTACACATTGCAGACCATCTGCCAAGCAGGTTCTGCAAATCTTTTTCTAATTCGGCTACGTTTTTGCCTTCGGCTACTGTACGAACAATAACACCAAATCCTTTAGGTTTGATCGATAGAACAAGTTTTTTTAGACGATCCTTTTCTTTTTTGTCTTCTATTTTTTGAGAAATAGAAACGCGGTCAGAAAAAGGAACCAGAACAATAAATCTTCCAGCCAATGAAAGCTCAGCACTTATTCTTGGGCCTTTGGTCGATATAGGTTCTTTAACTACTTGAACTAAAACAGATTGATTGGCACTTAAAATATCAGTAATGATGCCATCTTTGTCAATCTCTTTTTCAAACTGAAAGGTTTTTAGGGAGAAATCTTTTAATTTACCTGCGCTTACAAGTTTTATGAATTTCAGCTGAGAAGCTAAGTTTGGTCCTAAATCATGATAATGTAAAAAGGCATCTTTTTCAAAGCCTACATTTACAAAAGCAGCATTAAGTCCAGCAACTGGTTTTCTGATTTTAGCAATAAAAATATCACCAACCTGAAAGTTGCTTTTCTCTTCTTCTTTGTGTAATTCAATTAGTTTTCCATCTTTTAATAAGGCAAAATCTACGGCATCAGAACTAGATCTAATGATTAATTCTTTATTCACACTGTAAATTTTTATCTGTTTTTTCAGAAAATAGAAAAGAGAGAGAAGAGCATAGATTCAATAAAATCTAAAATCTAAAGTCTAAAGTCTAAAATCTTATCTACAGATGGATTAAACAATATTTAAACAGGTATTATACCCGGAGGATATTAGTTTGCAGTTTTCAGTGACAGTTTTCAGTTTAAATATTAAGCTGAGTACTGAGACTGTATACTGAGACTAATTTCCAATTTCAATGAACGTTTAAAAAGAAAAAAGTAGTTTAAAACTACTTTTTCTTTTTGTGGCGGTTAGCTCTCGCTCTTTTTTTTCTTTTGTGCGTCGCTACCTTATGTCTCTTTCTTTTTTTACCACTTGGCATATCGTGTCAGATTTTATGTTAATTAATAGTATTATTTTGCTTCGTTGTTCGTTTTTACGCCTTCTACAAATACTTTTGCAGGCTTAAAAGCAGGGATGTTGTGTGCTGGAATTTTAATTGTAGTGTTTTTAGAAATGTTTCTACCAGTTTTTTCAGCTCTGGTTTTTACAATAAAACTACCAAAACCTCTTAGGTAAACATTGTCTCCTGTTTCTAGAGAAGTTTTTACTTCTTCCATAAAAGTTTCTACTGTTGCTTGAACATCTCCTTTTTCAAGACCTAATTTCTCTGAAATTTTCGCTACGATATCTGCTTTCGTCATTTTCTTTCCTATTTTATTTATAAATGGTGTACTATTTTTTTGAGTTTGCAAATATAGGAATTAAAAAAATAATTAATCAAGCTAATTCGTTAAATTTTAATTACATAAACATTTACTTTTGCATTTTAAGGATTTAACGATGGATTTTCATAAAACACTGATAAATTGGTATTTACAAAATAAACGTGATCTTCCATGGCGAAAAACCGCCGATCCGTACCAAATTTGGCTCTCAGAAATTATGCTGCAGCAAACAAGAGTTGCGCAAGGAATGCCTTACTTTTTTGCATTTACAAAGGAATTTCCTACGGTTTTTGATTTGGCAAATGCCTCTGAAGAACAAGTTTTAAAACTTTGGCAGGGACTTGGATATTATTCCCGTGCCCGAAATCTTCATAAAACAGCAAAATTTGTCGCTGAGGATCTGAGCGGAAGTTTTCCTCCTTCATATAAAGAACTTTTAAATTTAAAAGGTGTAGGCGAATATACTGCGGCAGCTATTGCTTCTTTTTCTTATAATGAAGCGGTTCCTGTTGTAGACGGAAATGTTTTTAGGGTGCTTTCCCGATATTTTGATATCGAATCTGATATTGCACTGCCGGCATCAAAAAAAGAATTTACAAAACTTGCTTATGAATTAATGCCAAAAGATAATCCTGCAATTTTTAACCAGGCAATTATGGAGTTTGGCGCACTGCAATGTGTCCCAAAAAGTCCTAATTGTATGGTTTGTGTTTTTAATGACAGCTGTCTGGCTTTGCAGAAAAAGAAAGTAGATGCCCTTCCGGTAAAATCTAAAAAGGTAAAAGTAACCAATAGATTTTTTAATTACCTGATTTTGGAAGATTCTCTACAAAATACTACTGTACAAAAAAGAACAGCAAAAGGAATCTGGCATAACTTATACGAGTTTCCCCTTTTAGAAACTAATGAAATTGTTGATTTTGATTATATTTCAAAAGCAGTAAAAAATGATATATTTCCATCGTATACTATATTAAGTATAGAAGATTGCAGTGAAGCGACGGTAATCCATAAACTTTCGCATCAGCATCTTCATATTCAGTTTTGGAAAATAAAAATCAATGAAGTACTGGAAAATGGAATTGATTTAAAAACTTTAAAAAGTTTTCCTTTTCCAATTGTAATTTATAATTTTATAGAAAAGCAGGAAATAAATTGCTAAAAAAATGTATCTTTGGTAGAAATACCGCTATTAATTATGAATGGAACATTAAATAAGGTTATGCTTATTGGTCATTTAGGTGATGATGTAAAAATGCATTATTTCGATGGAGGAAACTGCATTGGGCGTTTTCAGCTGGCTACAAATGAAGTTTATATTAATAAAACGACCAATGAGAAAATAACGTCGACAGAGTGGCATAATTTGGTTGTGCGTAACAAAGCTGCTGAAATTTGCGAAAAATACCTTTCTAAAGGAGATAAAATATATATTGAAGGACGCATTAAATCAAGGCAATGGCAGGCTGAAGATGGGACGACAAAATATACGACAGAAATTCAGGTTACAGAATTTACTTTTCTGACTACCAAAAAAGAAACTGCAAGTCATAAACCAAATCACGATCAGGAATCAGCAAAAAACCCTAACTTTGATGCACCAAACGAAGGCTTACCAATAAATGATCTGCCTTTTTGATTGTTTAACTAATCTTATGTAATTTGGACCCGGAGCCCAGTTTATTATTTAATACAACTTTAGACACCAATTTAATAATTGGTTTTGTCGGAATATTTATTTTGCTGTTTTTATCGGCAATTGTCTCAGGTGCCGAAGTAGCACTTTTTTCTTTATCTCAAAAAGATATTGATGATACTCTTCAGGAAAATGTCTCAAAAGGAAAAATTATTTCTGACCTTTTGGATAAGCCCAAAAAACTTTTAGCGACCTTATTAGTAGCCAATAACTTTTTAAATATCGGAGTTGTAATTTTATTCTCTTTTATCGGAAGAAATATTTTTGCCACTGTTGAATCTCTGGTTTTAAAATTCATTTTAGAAGTAATTCTGGTTACTTTTCTGATTTTATTGTTTGGCGAAGTACTGCCAAAAGTATACGCAGCCCGAAACAATATAAAATTTGCCAAACGTTTTGCTTACTCCATTTCTGTTTTAGATAAATTACTCTCGCCAATAAGCTTGCCAATGCGGAGTGTTACTTTATATTTGCACAATAAATTAGGAAAACAAAAAAATAATTTTTCGATCAATCAGCTTTCTCAGGCTTTAGAATTAACAGATTCTGAAGGAACATCAACTGAAGAGCAAAAAATTTTAGAAGGAATTGTTTCTTTTGGTAATACTGATACAAAGCAGGTTATGAGTCCGCGGATTGATATATTTGCCTTAGAAATATCAGAATCATTTGCCTCAATTTATCCTAAAATAATCGAAAAAGGATTTTCAAGAATTCCTGTTTACAGAGATAATATTGACCAGATAGAAGGCGTTTTGTTTGTTAAAGACCTTCTGCCGCATATTGATAAAGACGATTTTGACTGGACATCGTTAATTAGAGAAGCTTTTTTTGTTCCCGAGAATAAAAAACTGGATAATTTGTTAAAGGATTTTCAAAGTTTAAAAAGCCATTTGGCAATTGTGGTTGATGAATATGGCGGAACCTCCGGATTGGTTTCTTTAGAAGATGTAATTGAAGAAATAGTTGGAGATATCAGTGATGAATTTGACGATGAGAATTTGAATTTTTCGCAAATAGATGAAAAGAATTTTCTTTTTGAAGGTAAAATAAACCTCAAAGATTTCTATAGAATTGTCGATGTTGATGAAGATGTATTTGAATCACACAAAGGTGAGGCAGAAACGCTGGCAGGATTTATTCTGGAAATTTTGGGTAATTTCCCTAAAAAAGATCAAAAAGTCGCTTTTGAAAATTGTGTTTTTACCATTGAAACCGTTGATAAAAAGCGCATAAAACAAATTAAAGTAACAATAGAATAATGTTTAAAAAGATAATTTCGGCTGCGGTAATTTTACTAACCTTAACAGTTATAAGCTGTAAAGACGAAGTACTGCCAAAACCGGCAAGTTTCCTTCGATTAGATTATCCGGAAGCAAAGTATGTCAATTTTGAAAATACCTGCCCGTTTACTTTTCAAATGAACGAAGACGCTGTTATTAAAGGTGAGAAAGAATGCGGATTTGCGATTACGTACCCAAAAATGAAAGCGACAATATACCTGACTTATAAGCCTGTACACGGCGATATTGAAAAGTTGTTGAAAGATGCTCAAAAGCTTACTTACGAACACGTAATTAAAGCCGATGATATTCTGGAACAGCCTTACTTAAATCCGGAAAAGAAAGTCTATGGAATGTTTTATCAGGTTGATGGAAACGCCGCTACAAACTCTCAGTTTTATGTTACCGACAGTACAAGACATTTTATAACAGGATCGGTTTACTTTTATGCAAAACCCAATTTTGATTCTATTATGCCGGCCGCAAGTTATATTAAAAATGATATGCAGCGTTTAATGGAGACATTAAAGTGGAAATAAAAATAAAACAAAAACGGCGTTCAATCTGAGCGCCGTTTTTGTTTTGGTAAAGTTTAAATTTAAGATTTAAGATTTAAAATTCGAAACCTTATATGTTTTTCCGTCTCCGGTTTGCTGAACAATTTTGGTCAATGATTCAGGATTTTGAACCGTTTTGTCAAAAGTTACAGTTGCTGTTTTTTTGTCAAAATCGACCGCGGCTTTTTCAACACCGTCAAGATTTGATAATTCTTTTTCGATTGTTTTGGCGCATCCAACTGCACAAGTCATTCCTTCGATTGTAAAACTTGCAGTTTGTACATTTTCCGGTGCAATTGCTTTTTGTTCTTTAGGAGTTTCTATGCTTTTTATATTCGCCAGATTTTTATCTTCTTCTTTTTTGCAGCTCACAAATACAAGACCTGCAATGGCTAATGAAGCTATAATTTTTGTAAATTTCATTATATATGATTTTTAATTGAATAATCGTATTTGGTTGCAAAATTAATAAAAAACGAGAGGTCAGTTCATAAAAATAGTACAAATTTGCAGTAAAATAATTTTTATGGATGCAAAACAATTAAAGTGGGCTTACTTGCTGGTATTGTCCTTAATTTGGGGAAGTTCTTTTATTTTAATTAAACGAGGACTGGTTGGTTTAACAGCAATTCAGGTTGGTTCTTTCCGAATCATTTTTGCAGCAGTTTTTTTATTGATTGTTGGTTTTAAAAGTCTGAAAAAGATTTCCCGCCGCCAATGGAAATTTGTTGCTGTAACTTCTTTATTTGGAACATTTACTCCGGCCTTTCTTTTTGCAATTGCCGAAACAGAAGTTGACAGCTCCATAGTAGCCATTTTAAATTCACTGACACCTTTAAATACTTTAGTTTTAGGTATTCTTATTTTTGGGATTCAATTTCAAAAACGACAGGTTTTAGGTGTTTTTGTTGGTTTGGCTGGCTGTATGCTGTTAGTTTTAAGCGGTGCATCTGCGCATCCAGGGCAAAATTATTATTATGTTATTTTGGTTGTTATTGCGACACTTAGTTATGCTGTAAATGTAAATTTAATCAAGAAATATTTATCTGATTTAAATTCTCTCAGCATCACCACAGGAAATTTTGCCATATTGCTTATTCCGGCTTTATTGATTTTAAGCACAACCGATATTCCGCAGAGAATAAATCTTGAAGCAGCACAGCATTCTATTTTCTTCGTCATGATTTTAGGTATTTTAGGAACCGGAATCGCAAATGTTTTGTTCTTTAAATTAATTCAGATATCGTCTCCGGTTTTTGCAACTTCGGTTACGTATTTAATTCCAATAGTCGCCTTTTTCTGGGGATTATTAGATAATGAAATGCTTACGCCAATTCAGTTTTTTGGTGCTTTTATTATTTTGATTGGCGTTTATTTATCGGCTAAAAAATGATTTCTTTTGAGTTATGAATTATAAGTTATAAGTTTCGTGCCGTTGTTACCCTCAGCGAAGTTGAAGGGACGCAAAGAGCTTCGATATTAGATTGGCGGCTTATTTTGCAGGAGTAAATTGTATTCAAAATTCCACAAAGATTATCAAACATAGCCCAAGGTTTCAGCTTTTGGGAACGCATTGTAAATTACGTTATGTTCCAATGGTTGAAACCATTGGCTATATTTTTAAAAAGCTTTGTCAAAGTTTTAAACTTTGACAAAGCTTTTATCTCAGAATCTCAGAATCTCAGAATCTCAGAATCTCAGAATCTCAGAATCTCAGAATCTCAGAATCTCAGAATCTCAGAATCTCAGAATCTCAGCGCCTTAGCACCTTTATAAAAAATCTGCCTCAGAAACTCCTTCGTTAATTTTAATTTCAGACATTTTGATATCCAATTCAAAACCAATATTCTGAACTAAATTAAAAGGGACTTTTACACCTTTTACTTCTCTGTAATCGTTAAAATTTGTTATTTGTGTAACCGATTTTCCGCCTTGCTCGCGAAGTTTGGATTCTGCTGTTTTTAGCCCCGATTTTACATCGTAAAAATAAGTCGTTTTACCGTCTTTAATTACATAAGCATCACTTCCGTTAACTGGTTCAATGCTGTCAACTTTTAAATCTGTTCTTTTTACTAATTGTAATTCTTCAAAAGGAGCGGCATTTGCTTTCATTTCTTTAAGATCTTCACCTTCAAGGTTCTTGCGCTGTCCTTGCTGTTCGATATAAGCACCTTTGTCATTAACAACCTGTTTCATTAAATTCATAGTTCCCATAGAAAGCGAAACCATCATTTTTCCTTTAGAATCTAATTTTGATATAAAAGTCAATGGAGTAGGTGCCTGCGGAATAGTTGTAGAACCATTCATATAAAGAGTTTTTACTGTTGTTACAGCTTTTTCTCCGCCAATGGCTTTAATATAATTCTCAAAAACAGTTTTTGCTGAAATGTTTGTCGGGGCTTCTTTTTTAACGGCAGGTTTTTCAATCGGATTTCCGTATTTATCAAAATAATAAATCGGAATTTGAAGTTTTTCTAAACCTGAAATTACATCAGAGCCTTTTCCAACAATAACAATTCGCATGTTGTCCAGTAAAAAATACTTGTTTGCAACGCGGTAAATATCATCTGCAGTTACATTATTTATGGTCTGAATATATTTTTCATAGAAATCAGCCGGAAGTTTTTCTGTTTCAATGTTTAAAGCATAACGGGCAACAGCCTGAGGTTTTTCGACCTGCATAACAAAACGGCCTATATATCCGGCTTTTACATTTCTTAAAACTTCAGGATCAACTCTTTCCGTACGAACTCTTTTAATTTCTTTGATAAACTGAATCACTGCACTGTCGGTAACTGCATTTCGTACGGCAGATGAAGCTTTGAATTTGGTTACATATTTACCGGCGCCAATGCTTGAATTTGCACCATAAGTCCACGCGTGTTGTTCGCGTAAGTTCATATTTAAGTAGCTGTTAAAATCACCGCCTAAAATTTGATTTGCAATTACGGCCGGGAAAAAATCAGGATCGCTCATTCTTAAATTTACGGTGTTTACCAAAGATATTTCAGATTGAACAGCATTTGGAACATCAACAAAATCAATTTGAAGTTTAGATGCGTTTTCCGGATTTGGATATGTATTTTTTGGCGCGGCTTGCTTTTTCCATCCGCTAAAAAGTTTTTCAACTGCAGCTTTTGTTTCCTTGAATTTTACATCACCGATAACAACCAGATAAGCATTTTCAGGGACAAAATAGGTGGCATAATTTTTCTGAACATCCTCAAGTGTAACATTCTTTACGGTTTCTTCAGAAAGATATTCGCCGTTAGGATGGTTTTTTCCAAAAGCTAAAACATCAACAACACGATTTGCAATTGCCGGTACGCTTTTTTCATCGGCTTTAAGCCCTTCCAGTAATTTTGCTTTTTCTTTATCAAATTCAGTCTGCGTAAAATTTGGCTGTAAAGCACCTTCGGCTAAAAGTTCTAAAACACGTCCTGAATATTTGGACAATGAACTCGCAAAAGCACCTTGGGATGTAAAGTTTATGTTGGCTCCGTAAAAGTCAATTTCTTCATTAAAAGCTTCTTTTGGAGTTTTTTTAGTTCCGTTGCCTATTAAACTGCTGGTCAGTTCGTCGACACCTTTTTTGTTTCCTTCGGTAAAGGGGGCATTGTCGAGTGTAAGGTTAAAACTTACTCGTGGTAATTTATGGTTTTCGACAACCAGAACTTTCATACCGTTTGCCAGAACAAAGGTTTGAGGTTTTTTAATATTGACTACAGGTGAATTTCCTGGTTTTGGTTGTGGACGGTCTTGTGCTTGCATAATTCCAGTTAGGAATAAAAGGATTAAAAAAGTATGTAGATTTTTCATGATTCGATATTCTTAGTTCTGCGATTTTGGGGACGGAATATAATCTAAAATTAAACGTTGGTTTGTATTTAGATATTTCTTGGCAATCTCTCTAATTTCTTCTCTTGTAATAGAGTGGTAAATATCAATTTCAGTATTAATTAAATTTACATCTCCGTAAAGCAAATAATACGAAGCCAGATTTTCTGCAATTCCTTCTACGCTCGCATTGGCATTCACAAAATTATTATCGAATTTGTTTTGTAATTTCTCGTAATCTTTTTCAGAAATCAAATCGGTTTGGATTTTTACGATTTCTTCATCCATTTCTTTTAAAATATCGGCCGTGGTATACGGAGCCATCGGTAATCCGTACAAAATATAAGTGCCGTAATCTTCCTGACTAAAACCAACTGCACCAATCTGAAGTGCCATTTTTTTATCGTCGACAATTTTTTTGTACAATTTCGAACTTTTTCCATCACTTAAATAAGAAGAGATTAAGTCTAAAACTCTGGCGTCTCTTGTTTTCATAGACGGTGTTCTGTACGATGCTACGACCATTGGAATCTGAATATTAGGATCCTCATAAGTTGCTTTTATCGGCTGTGTTATCGGTTCTTCTGTAAAGGTTTGTTTTTTAACTTCCTCACCTCTTGGGATTGGTCCGAAATATTTCTGAACCCATTCTTTTGCTTTGGCTTTGTCAAAATCTCCTGCAACAACCAAAACAGCATTATTTGGAGTATAGAATTTTTTATTGAAGGCCTGAAATTCTTCAAGTGTTGCTGCATCCAGATCTTTCATAGAGCCGATAGTTGTCCAGCGATACGGGTGGTTTTTGAACATATTCTTTTTAACTTCCGGAAGAATATTTCCGTAAGGCTGATTGTCGTAACGCATTCTTTTTTCTTCTTTAACCACTTCATTTTGCGTTTCAACTCCAATTTTGTTGATAATCGGATGCATTAATCTTTCAGACTCCATCCATAAACCTAATTCTAAATTATTGGAAGGGAAAACTTCATAATAATAGGTCCTGTCGTCAGAAGTATTGGCGTTATTGACACCGCCATTTGCGGTAACGATTTTCATCCATTCGCCGCGTTTAATATTTTGAGTCCCTTCAAATAATAAATGTTCAAAAAAATGTGCAAAACCAGTGCGATCCGGTCTTTCGTCTTTTGAACCAACATGATACATAACAGAAGTAATAACTACCGGCGCCGATGGATCGTTGTGCAGAATGACATGCATGCCGTTATCTAAATTGTATTCTTCAAAAGCTACCTTTTGAGCATGAGCTACCCCGCCAAGCATTAGTGCTGCACTTAACATCATTATTGAATTTTTCATAAAGATTAATAAATATTATACCTATAAAATATTGGTAGTAAAGATTTGTTTATAGTTACATCAAAAGTAACCTTTTTTATGCAGGTTTTCTAAATTTGAAGCAAATGCATTTAAAATTAATAGTAATTTACACCTGTTTAAAATTGTTGTTGTCTTTAAAAGTGCCTGAAAAACAGAGTTTAAAAGGAAATAAATATTTTTAGAACAAGAGATTGCACAGTAAATTATTAGTTGTATATTTGCAACCTTAAAAATCAATAAATCAATTTGGTATGTATGCAATCGTAGAGATAGCAGGGCAACAATTTAAAGTAAGCAAAGACTTAAAGGTTTATGTTCACCGTTTAGCTAACGAAGAAGGTTCAAAAGTTTCTTTTGACAAAGTTCTTTTATTAGATGATAACGGAAACGTAACTTTAGGCGCCCCAGCTATAGAAGGTGCTTCAGTAGAAGCTAAAGTGTTACAACACTTAAAAGGTGATAAAGTTATCGTTTTCAAAAAGAAAAGAAGAAAAGGATACAAAAAAAGAAATGGTCACAGACAATATCTTACACAAATTGTAATTGAAGGTATTACTGCAGCAGGAGGAACTAAAAAAGCAGCAGCTAAAAAAGCAGTTGTAGCAGAAGAAGCTCCGGCAGCTACTGAAGAAGCTCCAAAGGCTAAAAAAGCAGCAGCTCCAAAAGCAAAAAAAGAGACTACTAAAGAATAATAACAATATTTAAACTCATACGTCATGGCTCACAAGAAAGGTGTCGGTAGTTCGAAGAATGGTAGAGAATCAGAATCAAAACGTTTAGGCGTTAAGATTTATGGTGGTCAAGCTGCTATTGCTGGAAACATCATCGTAAGACAAAGAGGTTCTAAACATAATCCAGGAGAAAACGTTTACATTAGTAAAGATCACACTTTACATGCAAAAGTTGATGGAGTTGTTAAGTTCCAAAAGAAAAGAGATAACAAATCTTATGTTTCTATTATTCCATTTGAGGCATAATAATCATAAAGATTACTTTTTACAAAAACCCGTTCTGAAAAGATCGGGTTTTTTGTTTTTGTATTTTTTGAAAGACTTTAAAACTTATATTTGTCGTTAAGGATTTTTAATCCTTTTGATATTTTAAAATTTAGAAGTTGAAAAAAATAATATATTTTATACTGCTGCTGGGTTTCTGTACTTATGGAAAACCTGTTTCAGACAGTATAAACAGTAATTTAAGTTCGTTAAATGATGAGCAGAAAAGTGTTTTGTATGAACTTGCCGTTCTGAAAAAAAATGGTTTCAATCCAGATCAATTTTGGCTGAAACATAAAAACGAATTTCCAAAATTAGGCGATAAAGTTAGAGATGAATTAGCGCTGCAGGTTTATGCTAATTCTAAGGTTTTATACACTGCGCCTAAAAACTCAACAATTCAGTTTTGGATGCAGACTCAGCTCCTTACCAACTGGATGTTTTATTTATCAGCATTTATTGCTATCTGCGCCATTATTGCGTTGTTTAAAAAATATTGGAATCTTCTTATTAACTTTTTAATCAAACATCTGGCACCTTTATTTCGATTTTTGTTTTCTCCGGTTCTGCTCACTTATGAATTGCTGCTAATAAGCGTAATTTGTATATTTTACGGCTGTACAGTTGAGGAATTTGTACTTCGCACCGTTATATCCATATAGGATTATGTTTGCTTTGGAGTCAGTCTACAGCAATATTTACAAGAGAATATTTTATTAATAAATATGCTTTTAAATTAAAACATAATTTTTGGGGAACAGATCCTTGGGAAACTGTAAAAACGGTCTGCATTCCTGCATTTGCGCTTACGCAGGCTCTTTTGTATGTGTTGTACAAAGTTCCGCAGGATGTTTTTTATAATTATGAAATAGTTTTATCCGGAATTGCAGCGATTTATGCTTTACCGTTTTGGCGATTTTTAGAGAAATATCTATATCCTCTTTTGTTTCCTTTTAAAAGCGACAGCAGGACAAGAAGTATCAGTTCGCTTGGAGGTTGTACAGTTATTGCGCTTATTGCTGTTATAGTGCTGGTTCTTCAATGGAATCCGATTTTTTATAATGTAATATCTGCGTTGACTGCTTTACTTCTGTTTTCGTTTTTGATTTTATCAACAAAAGAGAACTACAGAATCAGTTTTAGGAATTATTATTACCTGCAGTTTGTTACGGTTCTGTTTCTAAGTGCAGTTTTTCTATACGGTTTGTATGTTCGTATAAATGAGGTTATATGGTTTGCTATAATCGGAACAAGTATTTATATCATGATAAAATATTTAGAATTGTTTTCGTTTTTCCCTAACGAAAAGACTAGTAAAACCAGGGCATGGAAATTACTTGGAGCAGCGGCTTTGCTGTGGCTGATGGGAAAAGGAATTTTGTATGTTTCTAAAGTTTTATTTGTCAACTAATAAAAAACCTTTGTCAAAGTTTTAAACTTTGACAAAGGCCGTTATCTTTAATTTTGAGATTTGGAAATTTTAAAATTTCTCTATTCTGTATCTTTAGTTTCTTCTAAATCTTCTGTTTTTCTTCCCACTTTTACTTTTGGATTATCCTGAGTTCCTGTAACGGTTAACGGAATTCCGAAAATCCCTAAAGGAGGTAATCCTAAACGCATTTTTAAATTGAGTTTTCCGTCCAGGCTTGTTGTTCCTTCAATTCTTGGTCTAAAGCCTGCAAACTTAAATTTAAAGCGCTCTATGGTCATTATATTGTTTTTAATTGTTGTTTTGATATCAACTTTAGAAACATCAGGGTTTTTCATGGATTCGTTATTTGTTTTCTTGCTTACGGCATTGAACATTTTTAAACCACGCATTTTTACATCCTTTACAGAAAGTATTCCGCCGCCGGTTAGCGAAGGATAAACAGGTTCCATATTTCCGTTTAAACGTCCTTTTAACTGATAATCCAGTGAAACAATTCCCTGCGCTTTTTCAGCAGCACTAGCCATTTTTCTGAATACTTCAATTTCATTGTACGCTCTTTTGATATCAAAATCCGACGCTTTAACAGTGTAATTGAAATTTGCATTTTGAGGTGTCACAGCCTGATAATTAGCATTCATAACAACTTTGCAGCCAATTAAATTAAAGCCGGTATTCTGCATTGTCAATTTGCCTTTGTTCATAGTCAGATGTCCGGCCGCATTTTGAAGATTTAATTTATCAAAATTTACTTTTTGGGCACTGGCTAATAATTGTATGTCTAAATTGGATGGAATAATAATAACGCCTGTTTGGTTAGCCTCTGTTTTAGTTTGTGGTTTTGAGGTTTCAGTTTTTGCTACAGAAGCATCTGCCGAAGTATTCGACATAAATTCATCAACATTAATATATTGAGCCGAAACTTTAAAAGAACCTTTTAAAATACCTGTTTTAGTTGTTGCATAATTGAATACATTCTGCAGATAACCATTCATTTTAAAATCTGACTGACCGTAAGCTGCCAAAAAGTTATTGAAGGACATTTTATCCTGATTGATTTTAAAAAGGCCTTCTTTAATGATAAATTTTTTAGGCAGATATTCAGATGCGATTCCAATGTTTCTTAGTTCTAGTGTTCCTTTGTTGTAGAGTTTGCTATAATTTCCTCTTTCTGCATCACTTTGTTTTCCTTTTAAAACTAAATCGGCTTTGATGAAACCATCTAAATCCAGTCCTTTTTGAGAAAAAACTTTATAGATTTTATTTACATCAAGTTCTCCTTTTGCTTTAATATCGTAAACTAAATCATTAAAATCACTCAAGTCTGCCTGTACAAAAACAGGTTTGCCTTCAAAAGTAAACTGAGCTGGTTTTAATTTAATTTTTAAATCTTCAAAAGTTCCTTTTTGATTATCAATTTTAGATTTTATAATGATATTGGTAATTGGGTTTGGATAATATTTTGTTTTTAAATAACCATTTTCCAAATTAAAAGTGCCTTTTGTAATTGGGAACAGTTTGTTTTTTTGATCAAATTTTCCATTTGCCCGAATGTCTCCGGCCAAAGACCCTTTTAGTATTACATCAGGAATTCCGAGTGCCTTGGTTAATTTTCCAAGATCTATTTTCGCTTTAAAATCAGCATTAATGTCTGGCGTGTTGGCGCCTTTTATAAAGAATTTAGATTTTAAATAATCCTTATTGATGTTTAATGATAAAATTTTAGCATCGACAGTTAAAAGATCCGGATTTAATGACGGAACTTTCGTTTTAACTTCTAAGTTTAAATTTGATACAGGAAAGGCGCTTTTCTCATAATTAACAGATCCGTTGTCGATTTTTACGTCAAGATTTAAATCGGGAGCAATGTTTTTAGAAGCGATGTAATTTCCTTTTAAAGTAAAAAGTAAATTGGTGTTTCCTTTTAATTCAGTTTTGGAAAGCCATGTAATATATTTAGGAGGAAAAGCCGTAAACACATCGTATAAATCACTATTGTCAGATTTAATGACAAAATCCATGTTATAACCGTCTTTCAAAATGTCAAATTTACCTTTAAAATCGACTAAAAGCTGATTGATTTTTAAGTTGTTCTGCTGAAAGAAAAAAGATAACGAATTGATGTTTACTTTCGTTATTAAGTCGGCATCGATTTTCTTGTTCATTAAATAAGGTTCATTTTCATAAACAATATTCAGTTTTTCAATTTTAGCTTTTGAGTATAAATCGAACACGGCTTTGTTCAGGTCGCCTTTTCCTAAATAATTAAAACCTAATGCGTCAAAATGAACTTTCGTCGATTGATCATCATAAATAATTTTACTGTTTATAATTTCAATTCGGTCTAATTTTAAAGCAGTTTCGGTTGTGTCAGTTGATTTTGAAGCTTCTGCCTTAGATTTGTAAATGTTATAATTGGCTTCTCCTTTTGGATTTACTTTTACATTTATAAAGGAATCAGATAAATAAATCTGATCAATTTTTACAGATTTGCTAAATATTAAACTGGCGACATTTATACCAAAAGATACTTCTTTGGCCGTAATAAATTTTTCGTTTTTGTAAGGTGCCGATCCGTTTAGACTTAAATCGTCTAATGTTAGTGTTAAAGAGGGAAAG
This sequence comes from Flavobacterium sp. Root901, assembly GCF_001429765.1. Lineage (GTDB taxonomy): Bacteria > Bacteroidota > Bacteroidia > Flavobacteriales > Flavobacteriaceae > Flavobacterium. The sequence continues at coordinate 124,016 of NZ_LMJB01000005.1, read as the reverse complement.
TGACGAAAAAAAGAAACTGAAACATCAGAATAATTAAGCTCTGCGCTTAGTCTTTCGTTAGCTGTTTTTTTAATTTGTTCTTTAATCTGATCTTGAAAAACGATAGGCGTTAAAAATAGTAATCCTAAAATAACGGCGAAAGTGATTCCGAAATACTTCGCAATTTTAAATACGATTGATCTGGATTTACTTTTTTGCATGGTGAATTGTGTGATATTAAATATAAAAGAGTATCAGGGGTAACTATCCGTGAACAGTTTCTTTTTTACCGTAATTAGTAATGATAGAGCCTTCATATTCAATCCATTCTTTCCATCTTTTGTCGATATCAATATTGTCCTGATATTTTCTGGCAAATCCTAGAAAAGTAGTATAATGTCCCGCTTCAGAGATCATTAAATCACGATAGAATTTGGCCAGTTCTTCATCTTTTATATTTTCAGAAAGGACTTTAAAACGCTCACAGCTTCTGGCTTCGATCATAGCAGAAAACAACAAACGGTCGCAAAGGGCATCGCGTCGGCTTCCGTCTTTTTTCATGAATTTAAAAAGTTCATTTACGTAATGGTCTTTTCGTTCGCGTCCTAAAGTAAGTCCGCGCTTTTTTATAACCTCATGAACCATTTGTAAATGTTCCAGTTCTTCTCTGGCAATAACAAGCATTTCGGTCACTAATTCCTCTAATTCAGAATTATAAGTAACAATACTTATGGCGTTTGAAGCTGCTTTTTGTTCGCACCATGCATGATCAGTCAAAATTTCTTCAATGTTTGACTCCACGATATTTACCCAGCGAGGGTCTGTAGCTAATTTTAATCCCAACATAATTTCCCGGCATTTTAGTTCCTGCAAAATTAGTGTTTTTTATTGCTAAAAATCAGGAAATATTGAGGGATTACGCTTAAAAAAGTTATTATTTTGTATGATCAAAAATATTACCATGAATCAGATAAAAAAACTTCTAATAATTGGGTTTGTCTGGCCTGAGCCAAATTCTTCTGCGGCAGGTGGAAGAATGATGCAGCTGATTTCTATTTTCAAAGAAAATGGATTCGAAATTACGTTTGCAAGTGCGGCTCAGGATAGTGATTTTATGGTGGATTTATCTAAATTTGGCGTTGCTAAAAAAAGTATTGAACTCAATTCGTCAAGTTTTGATGACTTTATAACCGAAATAAATCCTGATGTTGTTTTGTTTGATCGTTTTATGATCGAAGAGCAGTTTGGATGGCGTGTAACGGAAAAATGTCCAAAAGCGATAAGGATTTTAGATACGGAAGATTTACATTGTCTGCGGACTGCTAGACAAAAAGCTTTTAAAGAAAAACGAAATTTTGAACTGGTAGATTTGTTTTCTGAAGAAGTTGCAAAAAGAGAAATAGCCAGTATTTTAAGATGCGATTTGTCTCTGATTATTTCAAGGTTTGAAATGGATATTTTAAAAGAAAGCTTCAAAATAAATCCTGATTTATTGTTCTATCTTCCTTTTTTAGTCAATAGGATGGAGGAGAATGATCTTTTAAAACTGCCTTCTTTTGAAGAGCGTAAAAGTTTTGTGTTTATCGGAAATTTTCTTCATGAACCCAATTGGAATACGGTTCAGTATTTAAAGGAAGCCATTTGGCCTTCTATACAAAAAGACTTTCCAGAAGCTGTTTTAGAGGTTTATGGCGCCTATCCTTCTCAAAAAGTATTACAGCTGCACCAGCCTAAAAATGGTTTTTTTATAATGGGAAGGGCGGCAGATGCAAATGAAGTGGTAAAAAAAGCAAGAGTTGTTCTGGCACCAATTCGTTTTGGAGCAGGTTTAAAAGGAAAATTATTAGAAGCGATGCAATGCGGAACGCCCAGCGTGACAACCTCAATTGGTTCGGAGGCAATGCATTCTGATTTAGACTGGAATGGTTTTGTGGAAAACGATCCTGAGGAATTTGCCAAAAAAGCTATTTTGCTTTATAAAGATGAAAATCTTTGGAAAGCATCTCAAAAAAATGGAATCAAAATCATTAATAAATGTTATCAAAAAAGTGACTATTCAGGCAGTTTAATTTCTTCCGTACAATCCCTTTTAACGGATTCAGCCAATCATCGCCTTCATAATTTTATGGGTAATCTGCTGCAGCATCATAACTATAAAAGCACGATGTACATGTCTAAATGGATCGAGGCCAAGAATAAAAATTAAACAGCCATTTTTCCAAATCCTACCGTTTCGCGATAAATTTGCGGAGAAACATCGGCATTGGTTTTAAAGAAACGGCTAAAATAATGTTCGTCATCATAACCCAGTTCATAAGCAATTTCTTTAACTGTTTTATTTGTCAGATACAATTCTCTTTTAGCTTCAATAATAATTCTTTCTGAAATTAAACACGTTAAGGTTTTATTGAAATAATTCTTGGATAATTTTGCGAGTGCTTTTGGAGAAATATTTAATAAGTCAGCATAATTTCCGGCCGAATGTTTGGTTTTGAAATTCAGTTCGATAGCATCTTTTAAATTTTGAAGAATAAAGGGCTCTTTTGAATCCGGAACCGATTTCATTTCTTCCAGCTGTTCTGTTTTCAGTCTGGAAGCGGTGATTAAAAATATCTTTAAATACGAAATTAATAATTCATATTGTGCTAACTCTGCATTCTGAATTTCCGCTTTCATCTGTTCAATTACCATTTTAAATGTCTGCTGCGCCTGTTCTGTAACTATCACATACGGCGGCTGGTAAATATTATTAAAAAGGACACCATTGCAGGAAACTTCTTTTTGATGCATGTGAATGCAGTAAAAATCGGGATGAAAATGAATGGCAATGCCCTCAATTGGCTCCTTGACACAAAGCATAAAGGGCTGGTAAGGCGAAAAGGCAAGTAGTGAATTTTCTTCAAAATGGTGCTCTGCAAAATCAGCTTTTACTTTACCTTTTCCTTTGGATACCCAAATTAAAGAATAATAATTATTGCGCTGTAAGTGATCAAAATGGCTGTTGTCATCAAAAGTCAGAATCTTAAAAGCCAAATTTCCATTCTGCGGATTTATTAAAGTAGAAACGTTTTGAGAACTCATAATGTATTCATTTTTGGAAATATAAAGATAGCTGTGAAATAATTTCGCAGCTATCTTTATACATTGTTTTTTATTATTGAGATATTGACTTATACTGTTGGAAAATCAATTTCAGTATTTGCTAAATTGTTGAAGTAGTTTGTCAAAACATTCAGAGCAGTATGAGCAACAGTTTCTGCAATTTCAGCATCAGAAATTCCGGCATCTTTTGCTTTATTTACATCTTCATCATTTACTAAACCATTTTTACTGATTAAGGTTTTAGCCAATTGCAAAATTGCTTCTGTTTTAGCATCAGCAGAATTTCCTGATCTTGCAGCTTTTAGAACTTCCGGGTCTGCTTTTACCAATTTTTCTCCAATAAAAGTGTGAGCGGCTAAACAATAATCACATGAGTTGCTTTCTGAAACTGCCAAAGCAATTAATTCTCCCGTTTTGGCACTTAATTTTCCGTGGCTCAAAGCGCCGCTTAAGTTTAAATATCCTTCCAATACTGCCGGAGAATTTCCCATTGTTCTCATCATGTTCGGAACAACACCTAATTTTGCCTGTACAGCGTTGAATAAATCTTTAGTTTTTCCTGTTACTTCTTCTGGTTTTAATGCTGTTAATCGTGTCATTTTATTTAAATTTTAATTGTTATTATTTGTTATTGTCTTTTGACATTACAAAGGTGCGACGATTACAGATTTTAAAACATGGAGAAAATACGCTATGTAATGGACAATTTTCCCTAGTGTTTTTAGAAATAAAAATCCTCAATTACAATCATAATCAAGGATTAATTTTTATCCCGAAGGGATTGCATATCGGTAGAAAAATGGTTGCATTAAATCATTTGTCCCGTCAGGGACTACACATTCAGGATAATTAGTGTAGTCCCTGACGGGACAATAAAATGATCGAATATTTTTCTACCGATATGCAATCCCTACGGGATTTTTTTTCTACCGATATGTGATCCCTACGGGATGTTTTTATTTTAGAATTCCTTCAACAGCCTGAATAGTTGTTGCATGATAACCAGATTTGGCTTTTTCAAAAACCTGTTTTGCCCAGACTTTTCCCTGTGGAGTTTTAACCATTTCCTTATACAACATCATTACAGATCCCGTTCTGCTGATTCCAATTAAAAATTGTTCAATTGCAGGATAAGCCAGTTTGTACTGGTGAATTAAGGACTGAACAAACCATTGACGTTTGATAATGAAGTTTACGCCCTTTGTAAAGCTGAATTCATTGTCAAGTTCTTCCATTTCTTTTGGAGTAATATCTGTTGGAAGATGATCTATAAAGTACTGCTTTTCTGTCGTTGTCGTAATATTTTTGCTTAATCCTTTTACGCCGGTTTCTCTCCAGCTTTTTTGAATTTTATCAATTACATCAAAGTCTGCAGCACTTACCGGAGTAATATTAGAAGGAATTCCGGGTTTGTAGATCCAGTCATCTAATTTTATTTTATCAGCAAGAGCTTTGTCTCCTTTAATTAGGTTTTCATTTAAATACTTTACAAAATCCTCTGTTGTAATAGATTTAAATGCGTGTGCATCAAAATAATTTTTGATAAAAACATCAAACTTCTCACGTCCGACAGCATCTTCAATAACTCTTAAAAATGCATAACCTTTTACATACGGAATTAAACTTATTCCGTCATCAGGATTTCTGCCTGTTAAAGTAACTTTAAGTCTGGTATCCGGATTTGTTTTTCCAAATTCAGCGACATTATCAACTAACTCTTTGCGGGTAATAACATTTTGCATGTCAAATTCTTTCTTTCCAAAAATGGCTTCTCCAATTCGGTGTTCTACATAAGTAGTAAAACCTTCGTTTAACCAAATATCGTCCCATGTGGCATTTGTTACTAAATTTCCGCTCCAGCTATGGCCTAATTCGTGTGCTAAAAGGCTTGTTAGTGAGCGATCTCCTGCAATAACGCCCGGAGTTAAGAAAGTTAAATTAGGATTTTCCATTCCGCCATACGGGAAGCTTGGTGGTAAAACCAAAACATCGTAACGTCCCCAGCGGTATGGACCGTATAATTTTTCGGCAGCAACAACCATTTTTCCAAGCTCAGCAAATTCCCAAGCCGATTTTTTCAGCATGGACGGTTCTGCGTAAACTCCGGTTCTCTGGTCAATTGATTGAAATTCAAGATCTCCAACTGCAATTGCCATTAAATAGGATGGAATTGCTTTGTCTTGTTTGAAAGTATAAACGCCTGTATCATTTTTCTTCTGTGGATTTACAGCGCTCATTACAGCTAATAAATCTTTAGGTACAGTAACTTTTGCATTATACGTAAAACGAATTCCAGGTGAATCCTGACACGGAATCCAAGTTCTTGACCAAACACTTTCTCCCTGAGAGAATAAAAAAGGTTTCTTTTTGTCTGCAGTTTGTTCTGGTTTTAGCCACTGTAACGCAACAGCATCTTTAGTTGTGCTGTAGTAAATGTTTACTTTGGTTGTGTTCGGTTCAATTGTAATATGTAGAGGTTTTCCGTGAAATTCAACATCTTTTCCGAGTTCGAATTTCGTTTCTTTTTCATTATCGCCCAACGTTACTTTAGTAATGTTTAAAGTGTTTTCGTCGAAAATAATTTCATTTCCTTTGCTGATATTGTCAATAGTCCAGGATGCTTTTCCTGAAATAGTCTGAGTGTCAAAGTCAACTTTAATGTCAAGATCGAGATGTTTTGCAACAGCAAGTGCTGGTTTAGAATAACTATGCTCATCGACAGCGGCTGTAGTTTTTTCAGTTTGTTCTTTTTTCTGGCAGGCAATTGCGGTAAGAAATAAGATTAGAAAGGTTAGTTTTTTCATTTTATGAAGTATTGAATTTGAGAAGGAAAATTAAACAAAAAATCCCGTTTTGAATAAACAAAACGGGATTTTAATTATGGTCTTCGACTACGCTCAGACTGACAATGCGGGATTACGCTAACATTGTAACCGGGCTTTCGATGTATTGTTTTAATGTTTGTAAAAACTGAGCACCAGTTGCGCCGTCAATTGTTCTGTGGTCGCACGCCAATGATAACATCATGGTGTTTCCAACTACAATCTGACCGTTTTTAACTACTGGTTTCTCCACAATTGCACCTACAGAAAGAATTGCAGAGTTTGGCTGATTGATAATTGAATTGAATTCGGTGATACCAAACATTCCAAGGTTAGATACTGTAAAAGTACTTCCTTCCATTTCTTGTGGTCCTAGTTTTTTGTTTTTAGCTCTTCCGGCAAGGTCTCTTACAGAAGCGCCAATTTGAGATAAACTCATAGCATCTGTAAATTTCAATACAGGAACTACTAATCCGTCTTCAACAGCTACAGCTACACCAATATTTACGTGGTGGTTGATGATGATGGCATCTTCTTTCCACTGAGAGTTGATTTTTGGGTGCTTTTTCAATGCTAAAGCACAAGCTTTAATTACCATATCGTTAAAAGATACTTTTGTATCCGGAACAGTATTTATTGTTGCTCTTGCAGCCATTGCTTCGTCCATACTTACTTCGATCACTAAATTGTAGTGAGGTGCAGTAAATAATGATTCTGCCAAACGTTTTGCAATAATTTTACGCATTTGAGAATTTTTGATCTCTTCTGTGTAAACTTCTCCTGCAGGAACGAATACTTTTGGAGCTTCAGCTTTGGTTTCTTCAGCTTTTGCTGCCGGAGCAGATGCAGAAGATTGTCCTTGTGCAGCTGGAGTAAAGTTTTCGATATCACTTTTTACAATACGCCCGTTTTCTCCGGAACCTTTAACTTGTGACAATTGAATTCCTTTATCAGAAGCGATTTTTTTAGCTAAAGGAGAAGCTAAAATTCTTCCGTTTGAAGTTTCAGCAGCAGCTTCCGGTGCTTTTTCGGCAGCTGGAGCAGCTTTTTCTTCAGCAGCTGGAGCACTTGCAGGTGCAGCGCCTCCGGCAGTATAATTTTCAGCAATTCCGGAAATGTCAGTTCCTGCAGGTCCAATGATTGCTAATAAGCTGTCAACTGGTGCAGTATTTCCTTCCTGAATTCCGATGTATAATAATGTTCCGGCATTGAAAGACTCAAACTCCATAGTTGCTTTGTCTGTTTCAATTTCAGCTAAGATATCGCCTTCAGCAACAGTGTCACCAACTTTTTTCAGCCAGGTTGCAACCGTTCCTTCCGTCATTGTATCGCTCAAACGAGGCATAGTTACCACTACAACTCCTTTTGGCAGTTCAGCTGCAGCTTTTGCAGGAGCAGCAGCAGTTTCTGTTTTTTCTTCAGCAGCAGGAGCGGCGTCAGCTTTTGGAGCTTCAGTAGCAGGAGCATCACCACCAGCTAAAAGAGCAGAAATATCTTCTCCTTCGTTACCAATGATTGCTAATAATGAATCAACCGGAGCAGTTTCTCCAGCCTGAATTCCGATATGTAAAAGAGTTCCTTCGTTAAAAGATTCGAACTCCATTGTTGCTTTGTCTGTTTCAATTTCAGCTAAGATATCTCCTTCGCTTATTTTGTCGCCTACTTTTTTAAGCCATGTTGCTACCGTTCCTTCCGTCATAGTATCGCTCAAACGAGGCATAGTTACTTTAATTGCCATAATTTATTATAATTTATGAGGTGTAAATGGATAGTCTTCTTGTGCGTATACTACATCATATAATTGTTGTAAGTCTGGATATGGAGACTCTTCAGCGAATTTCGCACACTCCTCAACTAAGTCTTTAACTCTTTGGTCAATTACTTCAATTTCTTCTTCGGTAGCATATTTTTGATCCATAATTACATCTAAAACCTGAGTAATTGGGTCAATTTTTTTGTATTCTTCAACCTCTTCTTTAGAACGGTATAATTGTGCATCAGACATAGAGTGTCCTCTGTAACGGTACGTTTTCATTTCAAGGAAAGTTGGTCCGTCTCCACGGCGTGCTCTTTCAATAGCTTCGTGCATTGCTTCGGCAACTTTTACAGGATTCATTCCGTCCACAGGTCCGCAAGGCATTTCGTAACCTAAACCTAATTTCCAGATGTCAGTGTGGTTTGCAGTTCTTTCTACAGAAGTTCCCATTGCATAACCGTTGTTTTCAACGATAAATACAACCGGTAATTTCCATAACATCGCCATGTTGAAAGCTTCATGAAGAGAACCTTGTCTTGCAGCTCCGTCACCAAAGTAAGTCATAGTAACTCCGCCAGTGTTGAAATATTTATCAGCAAAAGCTAAACCAGCTCCAACAGGAATTTGTCCGCCAACGATACCGTGACCTCCGTAAAAACGGTGTTCTTTAGAGAAAATGTGCATAGAACCTCCCATACCTTTAGAAGTTCCTGTTACTTTTCCTAAAAGTTCTGCCATTACGTTTCTGGGATCAACTCCCATACCAATTGGCTGAACGTGATTTCTGTATGCAGTAATCATTTTGTCTTTAGTCAGGTCCATAGCGTGCAGAGCACCCGCTAATACAGCTTCCTGACCATTATATAAGTGTAGAAAACCTCTAACTTTTTGTTGAATGTATAATGCTGCAAGTTTGTCTTCAAACTTTCTCCAAAGCAGCATGTCTTCGTACCACTTTAAATATACCTCTTTTGTAACTTCTTTCATCTGAATTCTTTCTTTTGCTAAAGTTGTTTGTGTTATCGATTATTGTGCCTGTAACGCAAAATAGTTTCCTCCCACAAATTTGCGCCCGAAAGGTCGGGATGCAAAAATAAGACATTCCGTTTAAGAACTAAAATTTAAAAGGTCTTTTTTGGCTTTTTTTTACAAGAACTTTTTATCAAACATAAAAGGGAGTAAATTTTTTAGGGATGCAGATTTGTAAACTTCGCCAATTTCGCCCATAAAATAAATTTCAATAGGGGTGTCTTGTCTGATTTCATATTCTGCAATTGACTGACGGCAAGAACCGCACGGCGGAATTGGTGCCTGAGTCTGATTAGTGTCTGATGCTGCCGTAATGGCCATTTTTAAAATTTTGGCTTCGGGATAGGCGCTTCCTGCATAAAAAATAGCAGTTCTTTCTGCACATAATCCGGATGGATAAGCGGCGTTTTCCTGATTTGATCCTAAAATTACTTTTCCGTTATCCAGCAGTAAAGCCGCCCCAACTCTAAATTGTGAATACGGGGCATAAGCTTTTTTACGAATTTCAATCGCCTGATTCATTAAATCCTGAATTTCCTGCGAAAGCTCATTGATGTTGTCATATATGGTAAACGACGATGTAATGCTTATTTCTTTCATTATATTTTGAGGAAAAAAAATCCAAATTCCTAAAAAATAGAAATTTGGATTGTAATTGTTTTTTATGTTTTGTGTTTAATAAACTTCGTATTTGTCGCCAAAGTTAAACGTTAAAGAAAAACGAAGCGTATTTTCTAAAGGATTTTTCATTTTTGATGCTGAAAATAAATACGAAACATCAACTCTCATAATGTTGTATTTAAAACCGGCTCCTAAAGAAAAGAACTGTTTTGCTCCTTTCATTGGGCTTTCGTGGTAATATCCTAATCGCATTGCAAATGAATCCTGATACATATATTCTGCAGCAGCGCTATAGGTTACTTCTTTTAATTCTTCTTTAAAACCGTCTGGCGCATCTCCAAATGATTTGAAAATTCCTTCAACCCAGCCTGTATCTTTGTATTTGTTGTAGCTTATTGCATCTGCTTCTGATTGTGAAATATCTTCCGGATCTGTAAAATCACCGTCTCCATTTGTGTCAACAGGTGTTCCTGATCCCGGAGGAGTAGGAACTAAAAGCTTTGTAAACTCAACGCTTACACCTACTTTATTGTATTCGTCAAAAATAAAATCAAAACCTCCTCCTAATCTTAAGTTAGCAGGTAAAAAGTTTGAACTTAAATCGTCGTTGTCATAACTGATCTTTGGACCTAAATTCTGGAAATTAAAACCAGCTCTCCATCTTCCGTTAAAATCGGAGTATGCAATTTCTTCTGATTGATAAAAACCGGCTACATCAACGGCAAAAGAACTAGCGGCTGAAGCATCAACTTCTCCGGAAGGAATTTTTAAGTTGGATCTGATATATCGGCCAGCGACAGCCATTGAGAACGTTTCGCTCAGTTTTAATGAGTAAGATCCGTCAAGGGCAAATTCATTTGGGCTGACTTCTCGGGTAGCTTCATTTGGATCGCCAGTTTCTCTTAGCTCAATTCCTCCAAAACCAAAATAACGAAAACTTGCCCCAAAAGCACTTTTTTCATTGATTTTGTTATAATACGTTAACTGGCCAAGTGAAATATCATTGGCAAGATCTGTTAAATAAGGAGTATAACTGATAGAAAGTCCTTGTGCATCTTCTGCGAAAGCATATTTTGCGGGATTCCATTGTTGAGAAAATACGTCTGAAGATGTGGCTACACCCTGATCGCCTAAACCGGCAGCTCTTGCATCGGCTGCTACTAATAAAAATGGAACTCCTGTGGTTATAGGCCGTTCAATATTTTGGGCATTTACGAAAGAATTAACTAATAAAAAAATTAGTAAAAGTGATATTTTTCTCATTTTTGGACTTAATGGTATTGGTGTTACAAATATATATAATATTATAGAATGACAAGTTTTTCATATTTTTCTGCTTTTTTATTTGTTAAACTGGACTTTACAGTGAGTTTGTAAATATAAACTCCTTTTCCAATTCGGTCGCCAAAATCATCTTTTCCGTCCCATGTAATCTCTCTCGATAAAAATCCTTCGGTCGTAATAATCTGGTTTTTTGTCCAGACTATTTTTCCTGTAATTGTCATAACCTGAACCTGAACATCCAAGGGTTCGTAAGGTCTGTTATGTGAAAACCAAAATTGTGTGTAGGTAGAAAAAGGATTTGGATAATTGAGAACGTGTGTTAACGTCAATTCTTCATCTCCTACAACTACAAATTGTATTTCGCTTGTTACAGGATTGTTGTAAACATCCCATGCAGTGAAACTGATTGTGTGTAATCCGGCAGATAGATTTCTTAACGGAAAACGTAAATTTCCGTTTGTGTAATCATCTAATTTTGTCTGATAATAGTCGTTCAAAATATAAGGATTACTTACATCTCCGTCTAGGACAGCTATGATGTCATGACCAATTCCGCTAGCTGTATTTATACCATTTTCATCTTCTAAAAACGCTAAAAGAAAGGGCGATGCATTTGTAATTCCGCCTGACAAAAAAGTTTCATCATTCATATATAACTTAACTTTTGGACTTATATTGTCCTGAGGTGCATTTTCATTTATTCCTCCAATTTTAATTGTAGTATTAAATCCTGACTGGTTTTCTAAAGCCTGATTTCTTTTAGAATAAAAACTAATTCGGCCATTGTCAACCGGAATACGAATGTCCCTCGGCACGACAAAACTAAACTCAAACTGACCATTGATTACAGAGGCATTTCCTCTGAATATAGTTTCTCCCAGAGTTTTAAATGACATTGCAGGACTATATCCATCATTATTTAAGGTTGTTGAAGTGATCATTTTATCGAAAATAGCTGTTGCTAATTCTCCGTTATAATTACTTAAAAGAATGTTGTTTTCATCTGTAATTTCACCACTGATTTTAATTTTTGAAAGCGATTTAAAGTCCGGTATTGGCTGAGAAATCACAATATCGTTTACTTTCGTTAAATTAATTCGTGGTTTTGGGATAGCCAGCATTAAAGCCGGATCTCCTATGTATACAACCACATTACTTGCAGAACTTGGATTTTCATTTTTTGAAATCCGAAGAGACTCCGCGATACTATTGTATTGATTAGAGCCGTACGAAAGCAGGTTTTTGCTTAAACTGTCATTAAAATTTTCAGCATTAAACTGACCTATTTCGCGAATGGTAGTCAACATGGAAATTGCTCCGCCTTTTGGATTCCAAAAAGTATATTCTCCGGCAGTTGGGCGTGTTGGGTCATCAAATCTTGAGAATTCACAGGTAATGGTGATAAATAAAGGGTATTTGTACTGGTTATTAAGATTTTGTCCATCTGATTTTTCCCAGATTCGTTCACTTGCTAATCCGTCTTCACCACCATGGCCTAAATAATTAAAGACTAAAGCTCCTTTTTCAAACGCATTAAAAAAGTCGGTTCTGGCTTTTGGGTATCTTGATCCTCCGGCAGAAGCTTCTTGGGTATAAGAATCTAAAATTATTTTTTCGACATTTAAAAAAGGTTTTTCAGCAGCAATCACATCTGCCAGATTGTTTTGGCGTGCCTGTAAAGAAGCGTCAGAACTTTGGTCAGCATCATCGCTGATTAATACAAAATTGTTTCTCCAGTTTCCGTATGATTTGGTGTCATTGTATTCTAAAACTTTATTGACCATTTCCTGAGCCTGGGCATTATCTGAAACCAGCATTCGGCCAACGGCAATGTCAATTCCGTCAAAAGGGTAAGCCACAATTCCTTCATCAGAATCCATTAATCCAAAAAAGTCATCAGATGCAAAAGAAGATTCTCCGGTAGAATTACTATTTAAAGACTGGTATATAGGAACAATATTGGTGTTGTTTGAAATACGGTCTTTATAATCGTAAGAAGCATCGCCAAATAAATTTAAATATTTTATTCTTTTTTCAGAAGCTGAAGCATTTTCGTAAATGTACTTAACGCAGTTCCTGATTGACGCAATATCTTGTTTTCCGGAAGAAAATTCCTGATAGATATCTTCAAGTGAAATAACCTTTACATTTAAATTTGAATTGGTTCTGTGAAAATTCGCCAGCTTTTCGGCTTGAGAAACCAGGGATTTTGGAGATACAATAACATAATCAATGTCCTGAAAACTGTTTTGGCCGTTTCTAAAAAGAGTTCCTTTTAAGTTTTGATTGGCAATTTTTGACTGATTTTCTTTTAAAGGAGTATAATAATCGGCAGGGTCAATTGCAATGTAATTTCTAATTTCACCCAAATTAGCTTTAAAGCTGAAAGAAGGCTGATTTGTGTTTTCAATTTTGGTTATATTATATAGGTCGGTAATATCCCAAATTTGTGAAATTCCCGAAGCGTTTCCAATAGTATAATTTGCAATTCCGGACGTTGAACCCGCTAAATTATATTGAAATTTAAATTGTTTTCCTGTTCCCAGGAGTTTTCTTTTTGCGATAAGATTAATATAATCCAGATATCCTTTTGAACCGGGAACTCCGTTATTATTATAGGTAAGTTTAATTTTTACGCTTTCTGCGCCTGTAAATGTTGTGTTTGAAGGAAGTTTTTGAGTTAGGTATTTAGTTTCTGAGCTTGCGGTTAAACTTGCAAAATTTAGAGTGCCAACATTTTGTCCGTTTGCCGAAACAATAAATGAAGTAGGAGTAAAGGCAGCCGAAGCAGTATTTACTTCAATTTTTACAGGAACAGAAGTGTCAAGATTAGGAAAGCTAAAGCTAAATTCCTGTTCTTCGTTAATATCAAAAGATTCTCCCAGCCATTGCCGCCCAAGGTGCACAATATTTGTTTGATCAATTTCGTGATACTGATAGTCATCAAACGTGTTCAGTTCCAGCGTGCTGTTTGCTGTAGGCTGATTAAAATTTGGAATTCTCTTTCCGTCGCTTCCCGATGCCGTAACATAATAATAAGATCTGTTGCTGTACAGATTTAGATTGGTTTGGCTTTCGTTATTCCAGTTTTCGACACCTTCGGCATAAAAAAGTATATAATCTTCATTGTTAAAAGTTCCGTCGCTTTCGCCAATAATCTGAATGGCATTTTCGGTTAAATCTTCGGGATAGTAACTGCTGTTTGCTAAAGGAAGCATTCTTCCTCCGTTTCCGTATATTTTAATTCTTCTTGGATCGGTTTTATTTGCGTCAAAGCCAAGACTTTGCAGAAATGATTTCGTGATTTTATACACTCCTGATTTTTCTACATAAAAGCGATACCAGTCTCCTGAAGCTAAAACGGAACTTGAAATAGCAGCCGATTTTTGAAATACAGATGAATTTCTGCTTTTGGATAAAGAATTGTTGATATTGTAAGAAAAAGACCGGATTCGTTTATAGCTATTCCCTTCTTTAATAATAGGATAAAGAGAAAGAAATGCTTGTTTTGAATCTCTTGCCGTGGTGATTTTTAGTGATTGATTTACTTTTTCCGGAATATTTTCTGTCGATAAATCACCCAGATCGCTTCTTGAAACCGACTCAAAATTTATGTTTGTAATTTCTACAGAACTGCCGTTTGCGACGTTAGACTGATTCAAATTTAGCAGCAGAGTTATGCTTTTTTTAGTAATGTCGAAGCGAAAAGCGTTTCCTGTAAAGTACGGAATAACAATTTTACTGTCGCCGTAATTCATCTCTTTTTTAACTTGCCAATCGAGCGTTAAGCTCCCATTTATCTGGGAAAATGATAAAATAGGAATCAGAAATAGATATAAGATTATGGCCTGTTTCATTAGCTTAAAAACCGAAATTTAATTAAAAAAAAATTAGTAAGTAAAAATATAGTATTTCATGTTACAGTAAATAATAAAAAGTATATTTTTGCGTTCGTAACTATAGGTTATTTTCTGGTAAAAAACAGCTAAATAAAATTATTAGAACAGATGTTGCTAATTAAATGTTAATTATTATATTGCAGCACCTAAATTTATCACCTAAGAATGAGTATGAAAGTAAACAAAATTGTAGTCTTGCAATTAATGATGTCAATGGTATTGATGTTGGGCACGGCTAGTTGTAGCAAAAAATCGAGTTCGAGTCACGCTTCTAGAGCAACAGGCTGGGATGTAGATAGTCAGAATGGAACAGCTGCTAGAAATGCTGGGAAAAAACAACAGGCTGGACCTGGTTTAGTTTTTGTTGAAGGAGGTACGTTTACTATGGGTAAAGTACAGGATGATGTTATGCACGATTGGAATAACACACCAACTCAACAACACGTTCAATCATTCTACATGGATGAAACTGAAGTTACGAATGGTATGTACTTAGAATACCTTGAGTGGTTAAAGAAAGTTTTTCCTCCAACAGAAGAAAATTACAAAAATATTTACGAAGGAGCATCGCCAGATACTTTAGTTTGGAGAAATCGTTTAGGATACAATGAAACGATGACTAATAACTATTTAAGACATCCTTCTTATGCTGACTATCCTGTAGTTGGTGTTAACTGGATTCAGGCTGTTGAATTTAGTAAATGGAGAACAGATCGTGTAAACGAAGCTGTTTTAGAAAAAAGCGGATATCTTAAAAAAGGTGCTAAAACACAAGATGTTAGTGCTGAAAGTTTGTTTAATACTGAGGCTTACTTGGCTTCTCCATCTACAACTTACGGAGGCAGCGAAGAATTAGTGTTAAAGAAAAACCCATCAGGAAAAAGACCTAAAGCTGGTAAAGACGGTACAGTTGCTGAAGAGAAAAATGTTTACGCACAACGTTCTTCAGGGATTATTTTGCCGGAATACAGACTTCCTACAGAAGCTGAGTGGGAATATGCAGCTGCAGCTGATGTTGGACAAAGAGAATACAATATATACAAAGGACAAAAGAAATATCCTTGGTCCGGAGATTATACACGTTCTGCAAAACGTAAAAATAAAGGTGATCAATTGGCTAACTTTAAACAAGGAAATGGTGATTACGGTGGAATTGCCGGATGGTCAGATGATGGTGCCGATATTACAAATAAAGTGAAAAGTTATGCTGCAAATGATTTCGGTCTATATGATATGGCTGGAAACGTTGCAGAATGGGTTGCCGATGTTTACAGACCTGTAATTGATAACGAAGCTAACGATTTTAACTACTACAGAGGAAATCAATACGCTAAAAATAAAATTGGTAAAGATGGTAAAATTGAAATTGTTTCAACAACTTCAATTAAATATGATACTTTAAGTAATGGTAAAGTTATTGCAAGAAACCTTCCTGGAGAAATCGCTCAGGTTCCGGTTGATGAGCAGGAAACTTATTTAAGACAAAACTTTAGTACAAGTGATAACATCAACTACAGAGACGGTGACAAACAATCTTCAAGATTCTTTGATTTTGGAGATTCAGAATCAGGATCTAAAGCTGATCAGACAATGTACAACTCTCCTAAACATAACGTTACAGTTGACAGTTTAGGTAAAATGATTAGAAAATATGATAATTCTAGTAAACGTACTACTTTGATCGATGATAAAGTAAGAGTTTACAAAGGAGGTTCTTGGAGAGATAGAGCCTACTGGTTAGATCCGGCTCAAAGAAGATATTTCCCACAGGATATGGCAACAGATTACATTGGATTTAGATGTGCAATGTCAAGAGTAGGTGCTAAAACTGAAAGAAGAAAATCACCAAGAAATTAAGATTTAGAAATTTCAATTTAAAAAAAATTCCAAATTCCAAAAGCTGAATATTTCAGTACGGAATTTGGAATTTTTTTATTGCTTTTTTCTATTTTTATGGTCTGTAAAAATTTAATAAATGAATATTCAGGAAATTCATAACTTGTTTTTAAAATGCAAATCTCTTTCAATCGATACCCGAAAAATTGAAAAAGATTCTATGTTTTTTGCTATTAAAGGCGAGAATTTTGACGCAAATACTTTTGCAAAACAAGCGCTTGACTTAGGTGCATTATATGTTGTTATAGACAACGAATCTTATTTTATTGATCAAAGAACGATTTTGGTTCATAATAGCTTAGAAACGCTTCAGGAACTGGCTAAGTTTCATCGTAGTTATTTAAAACTGCCAATTGTTGCGCTCACAGGAAGCAATGGAAAAACAACAACCAAAGAACTTATCAATGTTGTTTTATCTCAAAAATTTAAAACCAAAGCAACTGTCGGAAATTTAAATAACCATATTGGAGTCCCTTTAACATTACTTTCTTTTACAAAAGAAACAGAAATAGGAATTGTTGAAATGGGTGCTAACCATAAAAAAGAAATAGAATTTTTATGCGAAATCGCACAGCCTGATTTTGGTTACATAACCAATTTTGGAAAAGCGCATCTGGAAGGTTTTGGAGGCGTGCAGGGTGTTATTGAAGGTAAAAGTGAAATGTATCAATATTTGGCTAAGAATAACAAACAGGTTTTTGTAAATCTGGAAGATCCAATTCAGATTGAAAGATCAAACGGTATAAAATCATTTACTTTTGGATTAAATAAAGCAAATGCCGATTTGAATATAAAAAATATCGAAGCAAATCCTTTTGTGGTTATTGATTATGATGATTTTAAGGTAGAATCGCATTTAATTGGACTTTATAATGCTAATAACATAAATGCTGCAACTGCAATTGGTAAATATTTTAAAGTAGAAGATGCAGCAATTAAATATGCAATTGAAAATTATATTCCGGAAAACAACAGGTCACAATTATTAAAAAAAGGATCTAATGAGATTATTCTGGATGCCTACAATGCAAATCCGAGTAGTATGGCTGTTGCGATAACCAATTTTCTTCAATTGGGAAACCAAAAGAAAATCATGATTTTAGGCGATATGTTTGAGCTTGGCGATGAAAGTCAGGAGGAGCATAAAGTAATTGCAGATTCTTTGTCTAATCAACAGGAATCAATTTGTTATTTAATTGGAAAGTCATTTTATGAAAATAAAATTGAAAGTGAAAACATTAAGTTTTTTGAAACTTTTGATGCTTTCGCAGCATATCTTAAAACAATCCAATTTAAAGATAATACTATATTAATTAAAGGTTCAAGGGGAATGGCTCTTGAACGAACTTTAGAATATATTTCGTAAAACAAAAAAGCCATTCTTTTAGAATGGCTTTTTTTACTTAGATACTCATTAAGAAACCAATTAGGTTTTCTTTTTTGTTTAATCCGAGTTTTTTCCTCAAACGGTAGCGTGCTAATTCTACGCCTCCAGTTGATATGTTCATAATTTCTGCAATTTCTTTTGTAGACATATTCATCAATAAATAAGTAGACAAATCTAGTTCGCGAGGTGAAATTGTCGGAAATTTTTCTTTTAAACGTTTTAAGAATTCAAAATGCACGTTTTTAATGTGTTTTTCTAAATCTTTCCAGCTTTTATCTGTATTTACCTCTTTGACAATGCTTTTATTAAGCTTGCTGACCTGGAATTTAGTTGAATCATCAAGCGCATCAATATCAATTTCTTTTAGTTTATGGATAATTCCGTTTAAGATTTTGTTTTTCTTTACAACTTGCAATGAGTTATTTACCAGTTCTTTATCTTTTGCTAAAATCTTTATCTGAAGCTTATCATTCTTTAATTTTTCAATTTCTTTTTCAAGATCGTACTGTTCTTGTCGTATTCTTGATTCTTTTTCAAGATAAAGTCTTCTTTGTTCAATAGTTTCGTAATATTTATTCTTTCTAATTTTCATTTTAATTCGATTAGAAACTACATAAATAGCAACTATTAATAATATAAAATACAGCATCAAAGCAAGAAAATGTCTGTACCACGGCGGCGAAACCGTGAAAGAAATTGTTGAAGGCTCTGATTGAACCCCGTAACTGTTTCTAACTTTTACTTTCATTACATAATCTCCTTCTCTAAGATTGGTATATTCTTTAATAGAAATTGTGGACCAGTTACTCCATTTGTCATCAAAAGGCTCTAATTGATAAGAAAACTGTACATTTTCTAAGTTTTCATATGTTGGAGAAGAAAAAGTAAACCGAACATGATTGGAAGAGTAAGGAATGCGAATATTTTCGCTTTTATTTTGATTGTTTCCAAGTATAATTGTATCGCCCGGAAATGAGAAACTGCGAATAAATGCCTTAGGCTTTGTTACAAAATTATTTAATAATTCAGAGTCGTAATGCGCTAAACCATCTGTTAAACCTATAAATATATTTTTGGGATCAATTGTGTTTACAGATAAGTAATTGCTGACCAAGTTTCCGGTTAGGTTAGAAAATGGTGCTACAACATTTTTGTACTTGTTGTTTTCTTTCATTAAAACACCTAAGGATTCGTCATATGCATACCATAAATTAGATTGAGAATCTTCACTTAAAGCATTAATAACCGGGATGTTTTTGAACAATGCAGACAGATTTTTATCTTCATAAAATATTTCCTGTTCGGTTGAATATTTATAAAAATGATTATTAGTTTGGAAATATATTTTGCCGTCAATTTTTTGAAGACTGCCTATATTTTTAAATTCTGGTACTAAACGATCAATTTTTTTAATGCTTGAAAATCGGGTTAAGTCCTCGCTCAAAGTCATTCTATAAATAGATTCATCTTTTTTAAGCCATAAATAGGATTGATCGAGCTCAAAGCTGTTTGATGACTTATCAAATCCGGCTACCTGATTCTTGAAGGTAAATCCCTGCGCCGATTTTTGGAAAACAGCAAATCCATCGTAATTTGAGCCGATGAAAAATCCAGGATGACTTGGTATTTTTTTAAAACCAAAATATCCTTTAGAATCAACAATGTTAGTAACCTTTCCTCCTTTAATAATCAATGCACCTCGGTTATTGGCACAAATTAGCTCATCATCAATTACTTGTACATTCCATGATTGCGCGGTAGTTCCTTCTACGAGTTTAAAGACGTCTTCTTTGAAATTATTATTCCAGGCATGATAAAATACTCCCTGGTTGGTTGCAACATAAAGGTTTCCCTGATGAATAACAGAAGCATAAACGGTACTAATGTCATAACTGAAACCAAAATAAGTAAAAGGAGAGCTCTCATTAACAAAAGCAATACCATTGTCGAGGCCAAGCCATAAGTTGTTTTTATTATCTTTAAAAGAAGTTAAAACGGTATTGTTCTGCAGTCCTTTTTTTCTATTGATATGCTGAATTATTTTTCCATTAAAATCGCAAATCGCAATTCCGTCCAAAACAGAATTTAGGACAATGAACTTATTATTAATAATTTCGCCTCCAAGAGAGTTGTTTCTTTTAACAAAGTTGTTTGCTTCAGTATTCCAGGGTGTGACAGTATTATTGTTGTAAATGAACAATCCTTTTTCTAATGTAATAATCAGGGTTTTGTTTTTGCCAATTGAATACATTGCCCAGATTTCGGTATTATTTAAAATTGTAGTGTTAGGAAGAGCATAAAGTCTGCCATTTTTATATTCCAAAATTCCTTTTTCAACATCTTGAAAATAAAGCCTGTTGTTTACAGTAAAAGAAAATTGAAAACGTTTTGGTGCTTTTAAAATTGATAATTTCCCGTTTGTAAATATATATGCTCTTGCAAATGATTGAAAAATAGTCTGATTGTTAAAAGAATGTATTTTCCAGATAAAATCAATGATTTTGATTTTGTTCTTATCTACTTTCTTGGCTAGTGATGTGTATTTAAGTTTTCCCTTATTATCTGGTTGAAAATATCCAAATTCATTATATCCTCCAACAAATATTTTTCCTGTCTGATCAATTTCCAGACATCGGACAGAGGTTAAATTAGGCAGGGGATATTTCCTCCACGATGAACCATCAAACTGTAAAAGACCATTATTATTGGCAAAATATAGATTTCCGTTTTTATCCTGATCAATATTCCAGTTTTGAGTTCCTCCTTTATATTCGTTTCGCTTGTAATTTCTTACATCTGGCAGTCCAATATTTTTTACCTGGCTAAAAATTGATATTGTGAATAATGTAAAAAAAGTAATATAAAAATATGATTTTGCTAATTTCATTAATTATTCGGTTTTTTTAAATTTTATTTGGTTAAGTTGTTTATTTATAACGGTTTACGAAAAAATCTTGACTACTATCACGTTGTAGAAAAGCATTTCGTTCATAAAAATAAGCATTCTTATATAATTGTAGTGTTTATTTTTGCAATTAACATTTTCATAACATCTTATTTTTTATTTTTAAAATATTGATAATTAAATATTTATAAAAAAAATGATGTGTTTTTGTAATGTATAAAATTTTAATTTGATGTGTTTTTGTAGTGAATTTTAAATACCAATAGTAAAAAAATAACATTATTATTGCATCAAATTACTAATTAATTAACCAAAATTTTTAGAAAAATGAAATTAACAAAATTACTTATTTTTTGTGTTTCGTCTTTGTTATTCTCGGTTATAGCTGTGGCTCAGGATGTCACGGTAAATGGAATGATAAACGATGAGAGTGGGATGCCGGTTCCGGGCGCAACTGTTTTACTGAAGGGTACAACAAAGTCGACCGCATCAGATTTTGATGGGAAATTCCAAATTCAGGTACCTTCAAACGGAGTTTTGACAGTTACCTTTATAGGATACGCTACAGTTAGCGAGGCGGTAAACGGGCGTTCAAAAATTACTATTCAGTTAAAACCAGAATCACAATCATTAAATGAAGTTGTGGTCGTTGGTTACGGAACTCAAAAGAAGGCAGTAGTTACAGGTGCAATTTCTAGCGTAAAAGCTGCTGATTTAGAGAAAGTACCAAATGGTAGAGTTGAACAAGCATTACAAGGACGTGTATCCGGTGTAACAATCGCTTCAAGTTCAGGTCAGCCAGGTTCAGGATCTACAATTCGTGTACGTGGTATCACAACTTTTGGTGACGGTGGAAATAATCCTCTTTGGGTTGTGGATGGTAACGTTGTAGATGCAGGTGGAATTGGTTTCTTAAACCAGTCAGATATCGAGTCTGTAGAGGTGCTTAAAGATGCTGCTTCTGCTGCAATTTATGGTACACGTGCTGCAACAGGGGTTATCTTAGTTACTACTAAAAAAGGTAAAGCGGGTAAAATTACAGTAAACTATAATGGTTTTGCAGGTGTATCTTCTCCAGCAAAAAAATTAGATTTATTGAATGCTACTCAGTATGCTACAATTATGAACGAGAAATCAGTTGCTGATGGAGGAGGAGTTTTATACGCTAATCCAGCTGCATTAGGAAAAGGAACAAACTGGCAGGATGCTATCTTTAATGACAGTGCTTTCAGATACACACACGAATTAAGTATTAGCGGTGGTGGAGAATTCTCTACTTTCTATGCTTCTTTTGGTATTCAGGATCAGGAAGGTATCGTTGCAACAGAAATTTCTAATTATACTAAAAAGAATTTCCGTTTAAACTCTACTCATAAAATCTCTAAATATTTCACATTCGGACAGACTTTTGGTTACACAAGGCAAAAAACTGTTGGAATTGGAAATACAAACAGTGAGTTTGGAGGTCCTTTAAGTTCTGCTATCAACCTTGATCCATTAACTCCACTTGTAGTTACTGATCCAGCTGTTGCAAATGCTGCTCCATATTCTACAAACCCTGTAGTTCGTGATGCAAACGGAAATCCTTACGGAATTTCTAGTGTTGTTGGTCAGGAAATGTCAAATCCATTAGGATATATCCAAACAAGATTAGGAAGATACGGATGGTCTGATGATTTTGTTGGAAATGCTTATTTAGAAGCAGCTATTACTCCACATTTAAAAGTTAGATCTACACTAGGAGGTAAACTTGCTTACTGGGGAGACCAAGGATTTACTCCTGTATATTTCTTAAGTGCAAACGTGAATGTTCTTAAAAACAGCTATTATCAAAATAACAACAAATCATTTAACTGGAATATTGAAAACGTTGTTACTTACTCTAACAAATTTGGAGATCATAACTTAAATGTTTTAGCAGGTCAGGGATCTTATGTTGATAATATTGGAGGGTATGTTGGAGCTACAATGTTTGGATTGCCAATTACAAGCTACAAAGATGCATCTTTCAAATTTGATATCCCGCAAGCAGACAGAAACAGTGCAACAGATGATTTTGTACAGCATAAAGTAACCTCTTTATTTGGTCGTTTAAACTACGATTACATGGAGAAATACCTTCTAACTGGGGTTATTCGTCGTGACGGTTCAACTCGTTTTGGAGAAAATCATAAATTCGGGGTTTTCCCATCATTCTCTTTAGGATGGGTAATTTCAAAAGAAGGTTTCTGGAAAGAAAACAATACTGTAAATTCATTAAAATTAAGAGGAGGTTACGGAATTGTTGGTAATGATCAGGTTGCTGATTTTAGATATATTTCATTAGTATCTGGAGGATACAATTATTCTTTCGGAAATACAGGATCTATCACAACAGGTTATGCTAACGTAACTCTTGATAACCCTGATTTGAAATGGGAAGAGACTTCTCAGGCAAGTATTGGTCTTGATGCAAGATTATTTAATGATTTCACTTTAACATTAGACTTCTACAAAAAGAAAACTACAGGTATCTTAAGACCAGTTGTAATTCCGGGATATGTTGGAGTTGCTGAGCAGCCATGGGCTAACGTTGCTGATATGAACAACAGCGGTATCGAATTTGAATTAAGCTGGAAGAAAAAACTTGGTGATTTTAATTTAGGTGTTAACGGAAACGTAGCTTACCTTAAAAATGAAATTACTTACGTAGGAAAAGATAACGAATTCATCATTGGAGATGCTTCTTTCCAATCTATGGGTCCTGTTACAAGAACTCAGGTTGGTCATTCATACAATGAATTCTACGGATACAAAACAGCTGGGATTTTCCAAAATCAGGCAGAGATTAATGCTTACACAAATGCTTCAGGCGGTTTAATCCAGCCAAATGCTAAACCAGGGGATTTCCGTTGGATAGATAACAATGGCGACGGATCTATTTCTGATGCAGATAAACAATTCTTAGGAACAAGTATTCCTAAATATACTTTTGGTTTAACATTAAACTTAGATTACAAAGGATTTGATTTTATGACATTCGTTCAGGGTGCTGCAGGAAGCAAAATCTTCCAGGGATTACGCAGGTTAGATATCCTGAATGCTAACTATCAAACAGAAGCATTAGGTCGTTGGACAGGAGAAGGAACTTCAAATGACTACCCAAGACTTGCTAATAATGATAGTAACGGTAACTTCAGCAAAATGTCTGATTTTTACTTAGAAAGCGGTGATTATGCTCGTTTGAAAATCGTTCAGGTAGGATATACTCTTCCAGTTGATCTTTCATCTAAAATTGGAGCAGACAGAATCCGTTTCTACTTAACAGGTGAGAACTTATACACTATCACAAAATACACAGGATATGATCCGGAAATTGGAGGACAGGTATTTGGTGTAGATAGAGGTGTTTATCCACAAGCAAGAACTTTCATGTTTGGAGCGAACGTACAATTTTAATACTTAAAGAATCATGAAAAATAAATTTAAATATATATACGCAGCCGTTGCATTAGCGGCATTAGCGGGAGCTTGTTCTGAAGATTTCGTAAGCGTTGACCCAAAAGGATCTTTCTTATCAACAAGTTACTATAAAGATGAGCAACAAGCTACAGCTGCCCTTGTTGGAGTTTATGATCCGTTGAGAAAAAATACTGGTGGTTTTGAGAACATGGTTGCTATGCTAAATGCAGGTTCAGATGATTTCTATGCTGGCGGTGGTGGAGCTTCAGATGGTACAGGAATTCAAAATTTCTCTACTCACTCTTTAACTTCATTGATTATTCCTGGAAGTTTCTGGAATGATCACTATCAAGGTGTTTACAGAGCAAACGTTTTGTTATCAAAAATGTCTGGAGTTAATATGTCAGATGCATTAAAAACCAGATTCACAGGAGAAGCTAAAGCATTAAGAGCATTATACTATTTCAATTTAGTTAGAATGTTTAAGAATATTCCATTAATTCTGGAACCTCTTACAACATCTACAATGTTAAATGTTGAACAATCATCTCCAGAGGCAGTTTATGCTCAAATCGAAAAAGATTTAGTAGAAGCTATCCCAGCTTTACCAACATCTGTTGATGCTGCTACAGGATCTGGCCGTTTAACTAGAGGTGCTGCTCAGGCAATACTTGGAAAAGTTTATTTATATGACGGTAAAAAAGCTGAAGCTGCAGCAATCCTTGCTCAGGTGAATGGAACGCCGGGACAACCAAATCAATACGGAAACCACCTATTGGCAGATTTCGATGATTTATGGGTAGTGGCTAATAAATTTAATGCTGAATCACTTCTTGAAGTATCTCATACAAGTGCAGGAAACTCTGACTGGGGATTCTGGGGTTCTGGAAGAGATGAAGGAAACTCATTAAACGTAATGGTTGGCCCTAGAGGTTATTCCAGACCAGCAAATTCTACGGCTGCAGATCTTCCTTCAGGATGGAGTTTTAGTGTTCCAACACAAAAATTGTATGATGCAATGAAGAATGACCCAAGATTTGAAGCAACGATTTTCGACTTAAAAGCTTTAAAAGCTGCCGGAAAAGCAGATTATATTCCTGGTTACCAGGATACAGGTTATTTCTTGAACAAATTTTTACCAAGAAAAACAGATGTTCGTACAGGTGGTGGAGCTGCAGAGTTGAACTACAAACAAAACTCTTATGTTATCAGATTAGCAGATACTTATTTATTAGAAGCTGAAGCATTAGGATCAGGAGCAAGAGCTCAGGCATTGTTAGATGCTGTAAGAGCAAGAGTTGGCCTGCCTTCAATTCCTGTAACATTGGCTGCTATTAAAAATGAAAGAAGAATGGAACTTGCAGGTGAAGGACACAGATTCTTTGACTTAGTAAGATGGGGAGATGCTGCTGCAGCATTATCAGACAGAGGATTCAATGCTGGTACTGATGAAGTTTTCCCAATACCTTATGTAGAATTAACAGGGACTAAATTGAAACAGAACCCTAACTACGAATAAAAAAAACTATCTAACCAAAACCAAAAACCAAAAACAAATGAACCTAAGTATAATTTTAAAAAGAGGTGCTTACCTAATGCTTGCAATAGCATTAGGTTCGCTTACTGGCTGCGAAGATGATCCAGCTAATAACGGTTTAACAGCTTCAAATGTTGATGCTTCGTTTACAATAACTCCTGTTGCGGGAAAAGTAAATACATATCTTTTAACGGCTCAGCAAAATGGAGTAATCTCATCTAAATGGGATATCGGATATGGACCATACATGGGTAAAATGGCAGAAGAAGTTGTTTTACCGGATGCAGGTACTTATACTGTAACTCACACAGCTATTGCTGCGGGAGGTGCTACAGCTAAAGTTTCTCATGATATTGTAGTAGCAGCATCAGATCCGGCAAAACCTAATTTAGTTAAAGGAGGATTCTTTAATAACGCAGCTGATATAGCTCAATGGTCTTCAGCAAAGTTAAGTGCTACAGGGGCTGCATTTTGGTCATTTAATTCAGGAACTGCTACAATTCACTCTCCGGGAGGATGGGCACAAGAAGGTATTTATCAAGCGATCGATGTTGTAAAAGATAAAGAATATACAATTGATATGTTAGTTTCTTGTCCAAGCGGTTCTGATGAAACTTGGTTTGAAGTATATGCTGGTAAATCTGTACCAAAAGATGGGGTTGAATATAAAGACAACAAAGTGATGGGATTAAGTACTTGGGATGGCTGTGCAAAAGCAGCTTTTACAGGAAGGCTTTCTTCTGTTGGCTGTGTTAAAAATGACGCTACGGCTTCTGTGTCAAATGTTGTAAAGTTTGATACTACAGGTAAAATCTATTTACTTATTCGTTCTGGTGGTAACAGTTTTACAAAAGATGGAATTACTGTGAGCAGAATTGAAATGAGAGGAAAATAAAAGTTTAAGTTAAGTTTAAGTTTGGTTGTAAATAGCCCATAATCATTATGAGTATGGGCTATTTTTAAATCCTTACGCTGTCAGAGAATGAGTTTCTGAAGAACTTCTTTTTAGAATTAAAAAAATAAGGAAAAAGAATGAAAAAAAATACTTTAAAATTTCTGTGCTTTTTATTTACAGTCTCCGCTCTTGCCCAGCAGACAAAAGCAAAGAAAGAATTTACAACCAAAGGAAAAAAAATAACGGTTTATACTACTGCTGAAAATTCAAACTTAAGATTAACATCAACTGATAACCTGACTTTTTCAGCATCAAAACAACCTCTTGAAACGGAGATTTCTGTTTTTGTAGAACCGTCTAAAAAGTTTCAGACCTTTATGGGAATTGGTGGCGCTATAACTGATGCGAGTGCCGAAATTTTTGCTAAACTTTCAAAAGAAAAACAAACAGAATTTTTAAATGCTTATTACGATAAACAAAAAGGAATTGGCTATTCTTTGCTAAGAACCACGATACAAAGTTCTGATTTTAGCAGTGGAAGCTACTCTTATATCAAAGAAGGAGATAAAGATTTAAAAACGTTTACTATTGAACATGACAGACAATTTCGTATTCCGCTTATCAAACAGGCGATCCAGACTGCAGGTGGAAAATTATTAACGTATGTGGCTCCATGGTCTCCAAATGCTTTTATGAAAAGTAACGGAAACGTATTAAAAGGCGGAACATTATTGCCTGAATATTATCAAACCTGGGCAAATTTTTATGTGAAGTTCATAAAAGAATATGAAAAAGAAGGAATTCCAATTTGGGGGACTTCAACTCAAAACGAGCCAATGGCAGTTCAAACTTGGGAATCTTGTATTTATACTGCCGAAGCAGAAAGAGATTTTATTAAAAACTTCCTTGGGCCTACTTTGAAAAAAGAAAAACTTGGAGACAAAAAAATTATTGTCTGGGATCATAATCGTGACTTGATGAATTACAGGGCAAATGTAATTTATTCTGATCCAGAAGCTGCAAAATATGTTTGGGGAATGGGTTTTCACTGGTATGAAAACTGGTCAGGAGGAGATTCAATGTTTGACAATGTGGCTAAAGTAAATGAAGCATATCCGGATAAAAAACTTTTGTTTACAGAAGGATGTGTTGAAAAATTTGACGCTGCAAAATATCAGTTTTGGGGGAATGGTGAACGATACGGAATTTCTATGATTAATGATTTTAATAACGGAACAGTTGGCTGGACAGACTGGAATATTCTTCTGGATCAAAACGGAGGACCTAATCATGTTGGGAATTTCTGCTTTGCACCAATCCACGCTGATACCACAACAGGAGAGTTAATTTACACTCCATCTTATTATTACATTGGGCATTTTTCAAAATTCATTCGCTTAAATGCAAAAAGGGTTAGTTCTGCGGTAAGCAGAAGCGGTTTGTTAAGTACTTCGTTTTTAAATACTGATGGTACAATGGCAACCATTGTAATGAATAAAACAGATAAAGAAATTACATATAATTTGATAATAGCTGCAGAGAAAACAGTAGTTAAAATTCCTGCACATGCTATTCAAACGCTTGTTTATTAATATTTTTTGAGTTAACAGAAGAGGGCTGACTTGAATCATCCAATTCAGCCCTTAATTAACTTAATTAAATGCTTTTTGAAGTAACAATGAAAACCATCAATAGAATCTTATTAGTTTCAATAATAATTTTGCAAGTAAGTTGTTCAACATCAAAAACTGCAAACGGATCAGTTGTTTCTGCATCCAAAACAAACAAAAAAATAACGGTTTACACAACTGCTGAAAATACCAATTTGAGATTATCCGCATCAGACAATTTAATCTCAGACACATCACAACAAAAAAATGCATCGGTTTCTATCACTTTAGATACTGAAAAAACAGATCAGACATTTTTAGGAATTGGCGGCGCAATTACAGACGCAAGTGCCGAAGTTTTTGCAAAACTATCTCCAAAAAAACAACAGGAATTCCTGACTGCTTATTACGACAAAAAAAAAGGAATTGGTTACACCCTGGCCAGAACAAATATTCATAGCTGCGATTTCAGCAGTGATAGTTATACTTATGTAGCCGAAGGTGATAAAGATTTAAAAACCTTCAGCATTGATCATGATCGAAAATATAAAATTCCATTAATAAAAAGTGCAATTGAAACTGCCGGCGGGAAATTAACTTTATTTGTTAGTCCATGGAGTCCCCCAGCTTTCATGAAAGACAATAATGATATTTTGCACGGCGGCGTTTTATTGCCTCAATTTGCACAATCATGGGCAAATTATTATGTCAAATTTATTAAGGCTTACGAAAAAGAAGGAATTCCTGTTTGGGGATTAACGATCCAAAATGAGCCAATGGCAAAACAAAGATGGGAATCTTGCATCTATACTCCGGAAGCCGAAAGAGATTTTCTGAAAAACTTTCTGGGACCAACGCTGGAAAAAGAAGGGTTAAGTTCTAAAAACGTTATCATTTGGGATCACAATCGCGGAGACATGTTAAACAAAAGAGCTAATTTGGTTTTTTCAGATCCGGCAGTTTCAAAATATGCATGGGGAATTGGATTCCACTGGTATGAAACATGGAACGGAGGTACGCCTAAATTTGAATCAGTAGCCGAAGTTCATGCCGCTTTTCCAAATAAAAATTTACTTTTTACAGAAGGCTGTATTGAAAAGTTTGATGCTTCGAGATTTCAGTTTTGGGGAAATGCAGAAAGATACGGGCTAAATATGATCAACGATTTTAATAACGGAACCGTTGGCTGGACAGACTGGAATATTCTTCTAGATCAAAATGGAGGACCAAACCATGTTGGGAATTTCTGTTTTGCACCTATTCACGCCGATACCACAAAAGACGAATTAATCTATACACCAATGTACTATTACATTGGACATCTTTCAAAATTTATTCGTCCAAACGCTAAAAGAATAATTCAAACTATAAGCGATAAAAAATTAATAAGCACCTCATTTAAAAACTCTGATGACAAAGTAGTTACTATTGTCATGAACCAATCAGATAACGAGATTGTTTACACTATAGAAAACCACAATTCAAAAAATACTATAACTATCCCGGCACACGCTATACAAACTATTGTATACTAATTGCTGAACTAAAAACTATCAAAAATGAAACTAAATTTTAAAAAAACTATAAAAATACTGTTCTTTTCAGCGGCAGTTTTTTCTCAGGTAAAATGCTCTACTTCAAATGATGCTGTTGATCCTGTAGTAAATCCACCGGTTGTAAACCCTCCAGTTGTAGTAACGAACGATGTCGATTTTTGGTTAACAAAAGGAGATCAAAGCATATTATTAGGAAAGCAATCGGGAATATTAGGATTTGGGACAACGGTTAATAACTATACTAATATTGAAGTTAATGCCGCGCAAAAATATCAAACGGTTGATGGTTTTGGATATACACTAACTGGTGGAAGTGCAGATGTAATTAATAAATTAACCGCAGCTAAGAAAAGCGCTCTTTTACAGGAATTATTTGGTACGGGAGCCAATTCAATTGGAATTAGTTACCTAAGAATCAGTATTGGTGCATCAGATTTAAATGCGGAGCCTTTTACTTATGATGATCTTGCAGCGGGAGAAACAGATTTAAGTTTGGCCAAATTTAGTTTAGCTAAAGATAAAGCCGGAGTAATTGCACTTTTAAAAGAAATCCTTGCAATAAACCCAAAAATTTTAATTTTGGCAACGCCTTGGTCTGCACCACTTTGGATGAAAGACAAAGACAACTTTATTGGCGGGAAACTACAAACTCAATATTATGATGTTTACGCTAAATATTTTGTAAAATACATTCAGCAAATGAAAGCTGAAGGAATTACAATTGATGCCGTGACACCTCAAAACGAACCTTTACATGACGGAAATAATCCAAGTATGTACATGTCGGCAGCAGAACAGGCTAACTTTATAAAAAACAATTTAGGACCGGCTCTTAAAGCAGCAAACCTTAGTGTAAAAATAATTGCTTACGACCATAACTGTGATAACCCAAATTATCCAAAAGCAATTTTGGCAGACGCCGATGCATTTCCTTTCGTAGACGGATCTGCTTTTCATTTATATGCAGGTGATATCAGCGCACTTTCAAATGTTTACAATTCTTATCCAACAAAAAATGTGTATTTCACAGAACAATGGACTTCTTCGGCAGGAGATTTTGGAGGAGATTTAAAATGGCACGTGAGAAATGTTGTTATTGGTTCTATGAGAAATTACAGTAAAAATGCATTAGAATGGAATTTAGCTAATGACGGGGCTTTTCAGCCTCATACAAATGGTGGATGTTCAATGTGCAAAGGCGCATTGACTGTAACATCAACAGAAAGTTTTCAGCGCAATGTAGCGTACTATATAATTGCACACGCCTCAAAATTTGTTCCGGCCGGATCTGTTAGAATTGCAAGTAATTCAAGCGGGAACATACAAAACGTTGCTTTTATAACTCCTTCCGGGTCAAAAGTTTTAATTGTTGAAAATGACGGATCTGCGGCTGAAATCTTCAATATTAAGTTCAATGATAAATGGGTTACAACTTCATTAGATGCAGGCTCTGTTGGAACTTATACCTGGAAATAAAAATAAAGAGAATTAATTGATTTTCAGATGAAAAAGACAATAATAGCATTGCAGCTTTTGTTTTCAATTACAGTTTTCGGGCAGGGGTTTTTGCACAGAGAGGGACAAAAAATTGTTGATGGAAACGGAAATAACATAATCCTAAGAGGTCTTGGTCTTGGCGGATGGATGGTGCAAGAAGGTTATATGTTACAAACACAGCCTTTTGCTAGTCCGCAATATCAAATTAAACAAAAAATTCAGGATGTTATTGGAGAAAAAGACACTAAAGAATTTTATGCAGCATATAAGGCAAACGGAATTACAAAACGCGATATCGATTCTTTAGCAAAATGGGGATTCAATTCGATTCGTCTTCCAATGCATTATAACTTATATACACCGCCAGCCGAAGAAGAAAAAAATGGAGAAATCACCTGGAGAGAAGAGGGTTTCATCATGACTGATAATTTATTGAAATGGTGTGCGGCAAATAAAATCTATTTAATTTTAGATTTGCATGCAGCACCGGGCGGACAAGGAAATGATGCCGCAATTTCTGATTATGACACCACAAAACCTTCATTGTGGCAAAGCGAGGCCAATCAGAAAAAAATGATCGCTTTGTGGAAAAAACTGGCTTCCCGTTACAGAGACAGTCAATGGATTGGAGGTTACGACATTATTAACGAACCAAACTGGAATTTTACCGGATCAAATAAAAACGGCTGTGATGAAAATTCAAACGGACCTTTAAGAGACTTAATGGTTTCTGTTACAAAAGCAATACGTGAAGTAGACACAAACCATCTAGTTATCATTGAAGGCAATTGCTGGGGAAATAATTATAATGGAATTTTTCCTTTGTGGGATGATAACATGGCGTTGAGTTTTCATAAATACTGGAACTACAACGATCAGGCCTCTATCCAGAAAATGCTGGATTACAGAACTCAATACAATGTTCCGATCTGGTTAGGAGAAAGCGGCGAAAACTCAAACGTTTGGTTTAAAGATGCCTTGACTTTAGTAGAAACCAATAACATTGGCTGGGCATTTTGGCCGATGAAAAAAATCGAAAATATTGCAGGCGTAACTTCAGTAACTAAAATTCCTGAATATGATGTTTTACTAAAGTACTGGAAAGAAGGCGGTCAAAAACCATCAGCAGAGTTTTCTAAAAAAACTTTAATGAAAATGGCAGACAATTACAAAATGCAAAACGTTACAGTTAAGCCCGATGTAATCGACGCTATGTTCAGACAAGTGCAGACAAATGACACTAAATCGTATAAAAAACATTTAATTCCCGGAAAAATTTCGGCTGTTGAATATGATTTAGGAACAAACGGATTTGCTTATTCTGATAAAGATTTTGTGAATTACAGAGTGGCGACAGGAAATTTTGATCAATGGAATAAAGGAAATACAATGCGTAATGACGGCGTTGATATTCTGCCTTGTAATGATGCCGGATCAAAAGGTTATCAGGTTTCATTTATCGAAGATGGTGAATGGCTTTTATTTACAACTCAGGTAAAAAAACAGAATAAATACAATGTTGCAATTCGCTACTCCAGCGAAAGTGCAGAAGGGCAAATTCATTTTGAAACTGCAAATGGTGCAAAATCAAAAACAATAACGCTGCCGTCAACTGGCGGAAACGAAAAATGGGAAACGATTATTTTATCTGACGTAGAATTAAATGCAGGAGAAAATAAGATAAAAGTGGTTTTTGATAAAGGAGGATTCAATTTGAATTATTTAGATTTTGTTGATAGTAAAAAGGGTGTTTCAAAAAAATAACAAAAGATGAAAAAAATTAAAAATATAATGGATAAATCAGGAATTATAACCTTTATTTTACTGTTTATTTTCCAGTCTTGCAGCAGCGGAAATGACAGTTCAGATGACACTGCAGGTAATGCTGCGCCTTCCAATCTTTCTGTTCAGGTAGAAGTTGTGGGTAAAACTGCCGCCAATCCTAATGGAGACGGAAGTGGTAAAATAAACCTTAAGATTAATGCAGCAAATGCAATTTCTTATAAAGTTTTAGTAGACAATCAGCTTAAAGAAATCACAAACGGTGATTTCACTTATACATTTACAGCTTCGGGAACAAAAACGTATTCTATTATTGTTTCTGCTTACAGTGCTTCGGGACAATTTATTAGTTCAACATCTTCTATAAATATTTATGTTGCCAGAAAAGTACTCTGGTCAGATGAGTTTGATGTAGATGGTGCTCCAAACACTTCAAAATGGGGTTACAATACAGGAACAGGAGACGGCTGGGGAAATAACGAATTAGAATATTACACAACCCGACCTGAAAACGTAATTATTTCAAATGGAACCCTGAAGATTAAAGCAATTAAAGAAGAGTATATGGGAAGCCATTATACATCTACACGAATGCTTACAAAAGGCAAATTTTCATTTAAATACGGTCGCGCCGAAGTTCGTGCAAAATTACCTGTTGGCGGCGGGACATGGCCGGCTTTCTGGATGCTGGGCGATAATATTGATACTGCAGGATGGCCGTTATGCGGAGAAGTAGATATCCTGGAATCAGTTGGAAATAATCCGGATGTGAATCATTCTTCACTGCACTCACCGGGACGTTCAGGAAATACACCTGATACTAAAACAGTAACAGTTCCAAATTCAGCAACAGAATTTCATATTTACGCAGCAGAGTGGAGTGCTGAAAGTATCAAGTTTTATGTAGATGACAATTTATTTTACACTTATGTGAATTCAGCTTCTACTCCGTTTAATCAAAACTTCTTCCTGATTTTGAATTTAGCAATGGGAGGAAATTTTGGAGGAGCAGTAGATCCAAATTTCACAAGTGCAACTTTTGAAGTCGATTACGTAAGAGTATATAATTAACATAACTTTTAAATTACTTTTTCTCTTTAAGGCTTCGGAAACATTAGCTTTACAGATTAAATTTTTAAAATTATGAAAAAGACAAATAAATTTATTTTAGCAGTATTATTACTTTTTGTATGTGTTTCGTTTTATGGTCAGAATCTAAAAATCATGACCTACAACATTCGTCTTGATGTTGCTTCAGATGGAGAAAATGCATGGCCGAAACGAAAAGATTATTTTACTTCTCAAATACAATTTTATAGTCCGGAAATTTTTGGAGTTCAGGAAGCAACACCAAATCAGGTAATTGATATTGCATCGGCTTTGCCAAATTATAACAAATTTGGAGTAGGAAGAGAAGAAGGAGGAACCGGAGAAGCTTGTACGATTTATTATAAAAAAGATCGTTTTAAGGTGCAGAATTCCAATACATTCTGGCTTTCAGAAACACCAAATGTGGTTTCAAGAGGCTGGGATGCAGCTTGCAACAGAGTTTGTACGTATGGACTTTTTACAGATTTAAAAACTAAAAAAACATTTTGGATTTTTAATCTGCATCTTGACCATATGGGAGAAGAGGCAAGAGTAAAAGGAGTACAGCTGGTTTTGAAAAAAATAAGTGAGCTCAATACAAAGCAATATCCGGTATTTTTAATGGGAGATTTCAATTCTGAGCCCAATACGCCGCAGATTGCAGAAATAAAAAAAGTAATGGATGATACCAAAGAAGTTTCAAAAGAAAAACCTTTTGGGCCATCAGGTACATTTAACGATTTTAAACATAATGAACCGGTTACGTTATTACTGGATTATATTTTTGTTTCAAAAAACAGCAAACTTACAATTCAAAAACATGCAGTTTTAAGTGATTCTAAAGATTTAAAATATCCGTCAGATCATTTACCTGTTTTAATAGAAATAGATTAAAAATGAAAAACATTAACAAAAAACTTCAAATCCTGCTTTTGCTGCCTCTAATTGCAATGCAGATAAAATGCGGATCTTCAAAAGGAACAGCTTCGGCTAATTCCGGAAAAGTAGAATCGTGGATTACAACTACTGACGAATCTTCAAAACTTAAAAAACAAGATGATTTGGCTTTTAGTACATCGACGAATTCAAACCAGACTATTGAAGTAAATCCGTCAGAAAAATTTCAAACCATAGAAGGTTTTGGATTTTCTCTTACAGGAGGAAGCGCTCAGGCGATTTTAAAACTGGATAAAGCAAAAAGAGAAGCATTGCTTCAGGAATTGTTTTCCAGAAAAAATGATGCAATTGGGTTAAGTTACCTGCGTATTAGTATTGGAGCTTCAGATTTGAATGAAAAAGTTTTTTCGTATGATGATATGCCGGAAGGCCAGACAGATTTAAAACTGGAACACTTTAATCTTGGCCCTGATTTAAATGATGTTGTGCCAGTTTTAAAAGAAATTTTAGCCATTAATCCTAATATAAAAATTATGGGTTCGCCGTGGTCGCCGCCAGTTTGGATGAAAGACAACGGAAGCTCAAAAGGAGGAAGTTTACAGCCAAAATATTATGGAGTTTACGCTGAATATTTTGTAAAATATATTCAGGCAATGAAGTCTAATGGAATTGTTATTGATGCAATTACGCCTCAAAACGAACCTTTGCACCCAGGGAATAACCCAAGTATGTACATGACTGCAGAACAGCAGGCAGATTTTATTGGAAATCATTTAGGTCCCGCTTTCGCGAAAGCCAAAATCAAAACCAAAATTATAGTTTACGATCACAATTGTAACAAACCAGAATATCCTTTGACAATTTTAAAAGATGCAAAAGCCAATCCTTATGTAACAGGTTCTGCATTTCATTTATATGAAGGAGATATTAGTGCGTTGTCAAAAGTTCACGATGCGTATCCAAATAAAGATTTATACTTTACAGAACAATATACAGGATCAGGAAGCAGTTTTGAATCTGATTTAAAATGGAGTGTTAAAAATGTTGTAATTGGTTCCATGCGTAACTGGAGTAAAAATGCACTTTCGTGGGGATTGGCAAATGATGAATATTATAAACCCTTTACCCCAGGCGGATGTTCAACTTGTAAAGGAGCATTAATGATTGATCAAAATCAAAATATTAAGCGTGAAGTTGGTTATTACATTATTGGCCACGCTTCGAAATTTGTTCCGCCAGGATCTGTGAGAATTGGAAGTAATGTTGCGGGAAATTTATATAATGCAGCTTTCAAAACACCATCAGGACAAATCGTTTTAATTGTAGAAAACGATGGAACTTCAGCAGAAACATTCAATATCAAATACAATCAAAAACAAACTTCAACGATACTAAACGCTGGCGCAGTAGCAACTTACGTTTGGTAACCAAAATCAAATTCATGAAAAAAATAACCACATTTGCATTGTTGATGGCTTCGCTTCTTGCGATGGCACAACAGCAGACAATAGATCAAAAAGTGAACGATCTGTTGAAGAAAATGACACTGGAAGAAAAAATTGGCCAGCTTAATCAATACACAGGTGATAATCAGGCAACGGGACCCATTACAATTAATCCTAACAAACAAACAGAAATCAAACAAGGTTTAATTGGTTCGATGCTGAATATCATCGGAACAAAATATACCAGACAATATCAGGAGCTGGCTATGCAGTCGCGTCTTAAAATTCCGTTGTTATTTGGTCAGGATGTTATTCACGGATATAAAACAACATTTCCAATTCCGCTGGCAGAAGCTGCTAGCTGGGATTTGCCGGCAATTGAAATGGCGGCAAGAGTTGCTGCTACAGAAGCTGCGGCAAGCGGTATTCACTGGACTTTTGCTCCAATGGTAGATATTGGACGTGATCCGCGTTGGGGAAGAGTGATGGAAGGTGCAGGAGAAGATACTTATCTGGGTTCAAAAATCGCCTATGCAAGAGTAAAAGGATTTCAGGGAAATAAACTGGGAGATTTAAATTCTGTTATGGCCTGCGTAAAGCACTTTGCTGCGTATGGTGCTGCTACAGGCGGAAGAGATTATAATTCAGTTGACATGAGCGAAAGAATGTTGTTTGAAACGTATCTTCCTCCATTTAAAGCTGCTTTAGATGCCGGAGCTGCAACATTTATGAATTCATTTAATGATTTAAACGGAATTCCTGCAACGGGAAATGCTCATTTACAGCGTGATATTTTGAAAGGAAAATGGAACTTTCAGGGATTCGTAGTTTCTGACTGGGGTTCTATTGGCGAAATGGTCGCTCACGGATATTCGAAAGACCTTAAAGCTGCTGCTTATTCTGCAATTACTGCCGGAAGTGATATGGATATGGAAAGTAATGCGTACCGTTACAACTTAGCCGCCTTGATAAAAGAAGGTAAAGTATCTATTGATTTAGTTGATGATGCCGTAAAACGTATTCTTCGCAAGAAATTTGAATTAGGATTGTTTGAAGATCCTTACAGGTATTCAGACGAAAAAAGAGCTGAAAAAGTTTTAAACGACCCTGCAAACAGAAAAGCCGCACGTGAAGTAGCGCAAAAAAGTATCGTTTTATTGAAAAATGAAAATGAAACATTACCACTTTCTAAAAACCTGAAAACTATTGCTTTTATCGGGCCAATGGTAAAAGAATACAAAGCCAACATGGGATTCTGGTCTGTTGAACTTCCGGATG
The DNA here is from genome assembly GCF_001429765.1 of Flavobacterium sp. Root901. GTDB lineage: Bacteria > Bacteroidota > Bacteroidia > Flavobacteriales > Flavobacteriaceae > Flavobacterium. The sequence goes on along the minus strand of NZ_LMJB01000005.1, from coordinate 86,309 downwards.
TTGATTATAGCAAATGGGTCGTTTCGCAGTGGGATGGTTTACAAAATAAAGTAGGTAAAAACACAAAATTGCTTTACGCAAAAGGATGTGATATTGAAGGAGATAATAAAGACGGCTTTGCTGAAGCAGTTGCAACTGCCAAACAAGCTGATGTTGTTATTTTGAGTATCGGAGAAAGACATGATATGAGCGGAGAGGCAAAAAGCCGAAGCGATCTTCATATTCCCGGAGTTCAGGAAGATTTGGTAAAAGCAATTCAGGCTACAGGAAAACCTGTTGTTGTTTTAGTAAATGCAGGACGTCCGCTTATTTTTAACTGGACAGCAGACAATGCTCCGGCGGTTTTATACACTTGGTGGTTAGGTACTGAAGCAGGAAATGCTATTGCAGATGTTTTGTTTGGAGATTACAATCCGTCCGGAAAACTGCCTATGACTTTTCCAAGAGAAGTGGGACAAATCCCAATTTATTACAATCATTTCAGTACAGGAAGACCTTCTGTAAATGAAAATAAAATTTACAAATCGGCTTATATTGATTTGCCAACGACACCAAAATTTCCATTTGGTTACGGTTTGAGTTATACAAAATTCGGTTATTCTGATTTGAAATTATCTTCGACAAAAATCAAAAGCAATGAAACGATCAAAGTATCTTTTCAATTAACAAATACTGGAAAAGCTGCCGGAGAAGAAGTAGCACAGTTATACCTGAAAGATAAATTTGGTTCTGTTGTAAGACCTGTTTTAGAACTAAGGGATTTCCAAAAAGTGAAATTAAATGCGGGAGAATCTAAAACTATTGAGTTTACGATCGACAAAGAAAAACTTTCTTTTTATAATGATAAATTGGAATGGAATGCAGAGCCGGGAGATTTCGAAGTAATGATCGGAACTTCATCTGCTGATATTAAATTAAAATCTGATTTTGAATTAGTGCAATAATAAGAGAATTAAAAATGAAAAAGCGGAGCTGTAAACTCCGCTTTTTTTATATAACAAAAATAGATTTTTATCTAAAGTGTTTTTTTAAATTGAATTTCAGTTTGTTTAGAAAACCATCTTCAATAATATCAATGCCAATACCAAAATTACTGTCGGCGATAATATGGTGATCTGTTCTGAATTTCTCAAAATCTTCTGCCGGGATCTCTAAATTTACCAAAGGTTTAAAATCTACAAATATTGAAGCTCCATTTTTAGTTACTTTTTTACGGCTAGTAAAATCAAAATATGGATTATTGATTGTACTTTCCTGAACCGTAAATTTTTCCTGAGTATCTATTGTTTGATCAGTGTGAAGATTGATTTCGTATTTTTCATTGTCAAAATTATGCCAGAACGGAATATCGGCATGTATAAAATCACGCGCATTATTTTTCACTACATTTCTGTCAAAATACATTAAGAAACGGTTGTTCTGAGGATCTGTAAAATACGGATTTTCTATAGCAGCACTATATTGAATCGTAAATTCGTTTAGCTTTTTATCATCACTTACAATCTCAATTGCGGCGTCATTAAAAATAGTTCTTATATCAGTTCCGTTTCGGTCACTGGAATAATTTAAGGTATAAAACAGGAAATTATTCCAGCTGTCAATTATTTCTCGTTTGTTCGTATTCTTAAAATATTTACGCATGTAATTGGCTCTGTTACCTTTGTAGGTAGTCGTAAGTTTTAGCTGCCCTTTATTGTTTTGCGTGTTAAAATCTACTTTTTCGTTAATACCGTAATAGGAGAATCTGTAAGGTTTTTTAATTTGTAACTGCTGGTTAGGTTTTACTTCCAGATAATGCATAAAGTAAATAAAACCGCGATTTTCAATCAGTCCAAATTCATCTCTTGCTGTAGCATCTATAAAATAGGTTTCGTCTTTATAATTTATTTTTACGATAACATGATTAAAAGTAAGAAGCGAAGGCAGATAATGTTTAATATAATGATCTGAATTGAAGTTGACCAAAATAACAGAAGAATCAATGTTTAGATAATCTAAAACTACTTTAAGTAAAACAGATTTAGCTTTGCAGTCTCCCTGTTTGTTTTCGTAGGTTATAGAAGGCTCCTGCGGTTTATGGCCATTCATTTCATCGGCATTAAAAATATAGTATATATGATTTTGCACATAATCTATAGCGTATTGCAGCTGTTCATCCTTATCTGAAATAGCATCCAGTTTTTCTGCCAGTTTAGGAGCAAATTCTTTTAATGAAGATTTACTGTAAATTTCTTCATACAAGGGAGAAATATAATTTGATAAATCAGTCCAGTTGCTGTCTGTTGCAAAATCTATATAAGGCGCAATTTCTCTGTTTACATCAAAAGAATTGATGTAATTTTCTTTTTCGATTACCAGTCTTTCGCCTTTTTTCAAGATTCCAATTTCCGGATCCAAAACGTTTGCATTCTCATCTCTGTAAAATGTTTTTTTGTAAGCAATTGGAGCTTTTCTGTCATTGATAAAAGAAAATTTATAATTTCCGTAAGCCCAGTAAGTACTTGGAGTTACATAAACGTATTTTAAATATTCTTTTCTAAGAAAATCGCGGTCAGAAAAAACTTTTACTCTTGAATCTTCTGTAACTAAAATATCGTAAAGACGTAAATCTTTTATAGTAATATTTATTTTTTTAGTACTGTTTAAAACGCCGCCTTCACTTTGATTTTCATTGTCCAGTACTTTAATTTTTGTGTCAGGTATTTTATCAATTAAAACACCATCTCTAAGCACGCTGATTCTATGTATGATAAAAGTCTCATTTTCTTCAACAATAATGTCTTTTACAGAGGCACTTTCTAAATTTGAAGGCTCATTGAGTGTATATGCGACACATGCATATTCGCTGTTTTCGACATCACTCGTGTAATAGATTTTATCTAAAAAAAAACAGAAATCCCGCCCTTCTTCAATTTGTTTATTTGCAAAATCAGATTCCTGAATGTATTCAATTAGTTCATTATCAGTAATTATGGATGCCCAGTTTTCTGGTTTTTGAATTTTATAATTTTCTGATTCTATTGTATTTTCCATATATTTTTACATGTTTATTCTTACGTTTAAATCGCTAAAATTAATTAATAATGAACTATTTTAACCAATAAAATTGTGAAATTTATGGTAAAAAAAAACTTCACTAAATGTGAAGTTCTTTATATGATCATTATAAAGAATGAAATTATTTCAAAACAGTATGGATAAAGTCCATAGCGCCAATACCTTTGTAAGATGCGCATAAAGCTTTTTCAAAAGCTTCACGTTTTGCTTTTTTATCTTTTGCTTCGGTTTCAACAATCATTTGATTGAAAATTTTTTCCTGTTCTTCGCTATACTTCAATGAAGCTTCCAAAAGATAGGTTTTAGATACAAATCCGAAAGAAGTCCAGATTTTGGCTCTAATTTTTTTATTGATATTTTTTAACGGATTGACAACCATATTCTTTTATATTAATTTCTAATTAATATTTTTTTTGAAAGAAATTACAAAACTATAAAATTGTAATCTTTTTCTGTATTAAAATTTTAATTTTAACAATTTGATGTTTAAATGTGTTATTATGACGCAATGTACTTATTTTTTTTAAATCATTTTGTAATTTTAACTAAAATTGTGATTTACACACTTTTCTTTTTATTCTTATAAATATCAAAAAAGACGAGCAGTTTATAAAAATGCTGCAATTTTTAAAAAATAAAGTAAATTGCAGGTTTAAATTAAATGTAAGGTTGGATAAATCAAAAACTCAAATGCTGAAATTTATTATAGAAAATAATGAAAATTTCCAACCGGGACTTTCCATAGACTGTGTTATTTTTGGGTTTCATGATAATCAGTTAAAAGTGCTTTTGATTAAAGTTCCGCATAGCGAAAAATGGTCTTTGCCTGGCGGATTTATTCCCATAAATCAGGATATTGACACGGCTGCCGTTACAATTTTAAATGAGAGAACAGGTGTTGAGGGCGTTTTTTTAAGACAGTTTGCAACCTTCGGAAAAATCAAAAGAAACGATAATCATTTTGGTGCTGAAGTTTTAAAATACTTAGAAATAGATCCTGAAAAAGGAAAATGGCTCACGCAGCGTTTTGTAACAATTGGTTATTATGCTTTGGTAGACTTTTTGAAAATTGTTCCTAACCCAATAACTTCAGGTGAAATAATAGAATGGATAGACCATAAAGAAGTTCCTGAACTCATTCTGGATCACAAAGAAATCCTGGATAAAGCTTTAGATACATTAAGAACTGAATTAAATTTGATGCCGGTTGGTTATAATTTACTTCCGGAAAAATTTACAATGCCGGAACTTCAAAAATTATATGAAACAATTCTGGACAAAAAACTGGACAGAAGAAATTTTATGCGGAAAATAACCAACATTGGAATTCTGACTAAGCTTGACGAAAAGAAAAATAATGTCGCGCACAAGGCCCCAAACTTATATTCTTTTGACAAAAAAAAAATATGATGAAGTTTTAAAAAATGGATTAAATCAAGGCTGGTAACCAATTTCATAATTTAAAAAATAAATTATGGTAAGTATAGACACATTTCGAAAACTAGCCTTGGCATTTGCGGATGCAGAAGAAGTGCCGCATTTTGATAAAATTTCCTTTAGAATAAAGAAAAAAATATTTGCCACAATTGATGTGAAAAATAATCAAAGTGTTTTAAAACTCAGTGAAATTGAACAGTCGGTTTTCTGTGCATCAAGCGAAATGATTTTTTATCCCGTTCCAAATAAGTGGGGCAAACAAGGCTGGACTATTGTAGATCTGGCCAAAGTTCCATCAGATATGCTTAAAGATGCTTTGCTTCTATCTTACAATAATGCAGCAGCAAAAAAGAAATAAAACCTTATCTTACAATTGTCCTGAAAGTTAAATTAACTCTGGGTTTTTGAGTTGTTTTTGTTGGCGGTAAACGATGCAGCCAATAGGTTTGGGTTTCGTCTTTCATTACCAATAAACTTCCATGTTCGAGAATCAAAGAAACTGTTTCTTTGGTTTGTTTATGTTTAAAGGCAAATTTTCGTTCTGCACCAAAACTCACAGAACCAATGGCGCCATTTTTTTTCAAATCTTTTTCGGCATCGCTGTGCCATGCCATTCCTTCTTCTCCGGAATGATATAAATTAAGTAAACAGGAATTAAAAGTTTCTCCGGTTTTCTCTTCAATTGTTTTCTTTAATTCTAAAAGTTCAGCAGTCCATGGAAGTGCTTTTTTAGTCGTATTCGAATAAGTATATTCAAATTCCTGATCGCCGTACCAGGCCACTTTTCGTTTCGTTAAAATTAATTTTCCGAAGATAATGGCTTCGTCATTTTTCCATTCAATTGTATTCAATAAAGTATCACGATAGAAATCGGCTTTTTCTCTCGGGAATAATTTTCCGTAATAATTAACCGTTCCGTCTTTCGGAAGCAAATTGGTGTTTTCGTCTGTTTCAGGATTAAATAAGTCCATTTTTCCATTTTAAATATTCGGGTTTCATGCAATGTCCGCAAGGCCTGAAACCGCTTTTTTTTGCTTCATTTTCAGATAAAAAGAAAACCCGGTTTTCGCGTTTCATTCTTTTTCCGGAAGAACATTTTAGTGTTCCGTAGATTTTTAGTTTTCGGTTTCCACCAAAGCAAATTTCGCCTTTTTTAATTTGAATTCGTAATTCAGAATCTGAAATTTTGTTGTGATAAATCATAATATTGCCCCATTTAAACTGTGGAGACGTCCCACAGTGCGTCTGTGTTTGTGATTTTTTGCCACGAATTTCACAAATTTTTTAAACCAGAGATTTAAAGCCAACGGAATTAATATAATTAGCGAAATTCACGGCAAAAGATTAACTTAAAGCATCATGAAAAATAATTCCGAGCGTATAACGTTCGCCAGAATGAATTTCGCTGACGCCATGTTTCATATTAACGCGATAATATCCTTTAGTTCCTTTTACAGGTCTGAAATTTGTTGTAAAAGCTAAAATATCTCCTTTTTTTGGTTTCAGAACAATTGCTTTAGACTGTGCACGAGGTGTTTGCTGGGTCAGCACAAATTCTCCTCCGGTAAAATCTTTATCGGGATCTGAAAGAAAAAGTACAATCTGAATAGGGAAATAAATATCTCCATACAAATCCTGATGCAAAGTATTAAAACCGCTTTTTCCATATTTCAGAATTAAAACGGTCGCTTTTAGCTGATCATTTTCATGGCATTGTTTTAATAATTCTTCATGTTTTTCCGGATAAACGGTATTGATGTTCAATGCTTTCATCCATGCATTTGCAATTGGAGCCAATTTCGGATAAATTGAAGAACGTATATTCTGAATCAAATCAGGAAGCGGATAATTGAAATATTTGTATTCGCCAAGTCCAAACCGATAACGCTCCATAACAACTGTTTTTCGGTATAAATTTGGGTTTTGATAATCTGCCTTTAAAGCTTCGCAGTCTTCGTCGCTAAGAACATTAGAAAGAATTGCAAAGCCGTTTTCGTGCATTGATTCGGTGATATTTTCCCAGTTTTGAGATTCTAAAGCTGCTTTCATGATTTCGTTTTTGATAATCCGCCATCAACAGTAATTTCGATGCCATGGATGTAAGAAGCATCATCGGAAGCCAGAAAAAGTACTGTTTTAGCAATTTCTGAAGGTTCCCCAAAACGTTTAAAAGGAAGTGTTGGTGTTACAGCATCAATTGTGCTTTCTATTTGTTCTGAGCTCATACCGGTATTATTAAAAATATTTGTTTTTATATATCCCGGACTAATACCGTTTACACGAATGTTTTTAGAAGTGCATTCGGCAGCAAACGTTTTGATAAAAGATTGTACAGCAGCTTTTGCAGCCGTATAAATCGACATATTGGCATGACCAACTTCAGTTAGAAAAGTGGTATTCAATATAATCGAACTTCCCTCTGACAGTAATGGTAAAATCTGCTGGACAGTAAAAAAAGTTCCTTTAACAAGCATATTAAATACCTCATCAAATTCTTCAAAAGTTACATTTTCAATGGAGTTGAACTTGCCATATCCTGCATTTACAAATAGAACATCAATTTTATCAGTATGTTTTTTTATTTGATTTTGTAAATCTAAAACATCAGATAATTGTCCGGCATTTGAGACAATTCCAATTGCCTTTTCTCCTAAATCTTCTAAGGCCTTATTGACTGTTTTTTCACTGCGCCCGGTTATGATTGCTCTTGCTCCGTTATTGATAAATTCCTGTGCCGTTGCAAAACCCATTCCGTTTGTGCCTCCTGTAATAAATACGATTTTGTTTTTAAATTTTTGCATTTTTATATTGTTTCATTATAATGCAAAGATTTTGAAAATGGAGAAGTGAAAAAATCCGAAACTTGCGCTCTTGACTTAAATTTCGGAATTTATCTGTGCTCCTTCCCAGCCAATAATAGCCGTTTTTCGGGTGTTTCCCCACATATAACCGCCAAATATCCCGGAAGACTGAATGACGCGATGGCACGGAATTAAAAAAGCAACAGGATTACTTCCAATCGCAGTTCCAACTGCACGGGAAGCATTTGGTTTCTGAATTTGATGCGCAATCGAACCGTAAGTAGAAAGCTGTCCCATTGGGATTTTTAACAACGTTTCCCAAACTTTCAGCTGAAAATCGGTTCCTTTTAAATGAAGTTTTATTTCCGATAATTTACTCCAGTCATTTTGGAAAATAAACAAAGCATTTTGTTGTGGTAAATCCAGTTTTTTAGAAAATTGTGCATTTGGGAATTTATCTTTCAGCGCCATAAATCCGGTTGTTTCATCTTCGGCGAAAGCCATAAAACAAACGCCTTTTTGAGTCGAAGCGACAACAATATTCCCAAACGGACTTTCAGCAAAACTGTAATTGATAAAAAGATTTTTTCCGCCGTTTTTATATTCTGCCGGCGTCATGCCTTCGATATTTACAAATAAATCGTGGAGACGGCTGGTTCCGGAAAGTCCGGTTTCAAAAGCCGTTTCAGAAATACTTGCCTGATTTTCTTTGAGTAATTTCTTAGCGTGTTCAAGACTGGTATATTGCAAAAATTTTTTCGGACTCGTGCCCGCCCATTCACTAAAAAGCCGCTGAAAGTGAAACGGACTCAAATGTACTTTTTCTGCAACCTCATCAAGATTAGGCTGCTCTTTAAAATTAGCTTTGATATAATCTATAGCCTCGGCGATACGATTATAATTGATGGTTTCCTGTGTGTTCATTTTCATTCCATTTTTATAATACAAATATCGGTCAGGTTTTACGGTTATAAAATCCGAAACTTGCGGAAGTTTTTTTGGTTTCAGGTTTTAGGTTTCAAGTTGAAACAAAACCTGAAACCAAATTATTTAAGTTCTTCTTTTTTAAGCGAAACACTAATCAGTTTATAACCATTTTCAGTTCTGAGAAACTCAAAATGATCTTGCCCAAAATCAGTTTTGTTTTTTGGATTAATGACCACATTTTTAACCGGATATTGCCAGTCTTTCGATTCGTTGCAATTGTTGAAGTATATATTATATTCGCTGGATTCATAAATAAACTGATTAAGACCATCAGATGAAACAAAATAATCTGTTTTAGAGGAATTTAACTGCTGTAATTTTAGTTTTAAAAGCGTGTAATTCTGTTCTATGAATTTAGTTTTAGATTCGTTTATCCAGCCATTTGGTTCTTTCCGATAGGTAATTTTATCAAAAAAATGTTTTTCTAAATTAGCCTTAGATATATCTTTAAGTAAAGTATTTTTTAGCCAATGTTTAAATTCTTTGTCATAATTAATGAATGAATAATATTGTCCGTCAACACCAAGAAAATTATCTCTTGTTTGATCTTTACTTGGTTCTTTGGATTTTTCTAAAGAATAAAAATTTAATTCAGTAGTTAATGGAAAATTTTCTACTACAACTTTATTATTAATGTCTATCAGAAATTCTTTTCCGCCACTCCAGAAAAAATGTTCGCCATCGATTTCTTTTTTTGCGTCCTTTAATGCGATAATCAGACCGTTGCAAACTTTTGTCAAAGCACTGTAATGGGCTGGAATTATAATTTTTCCTTCTGAATTAAAAACTCCCATCTTATCGGTCTTAGGATCATGGAACCTTATAAAACCTTCGTTTTCGCAATCTGGACTATTGTCAAAACTGTATAAGCTGTCTCTTCCTATTATTTTTCCGTTTTTAGTTAAATAATAACTTTTCCATTTCCCATTTTCTTCTTCAGAAACAGCGATTATATTTTCAAATTTACGAGCAATTGTAAAACCTGTAAATTTAGGTTCTATTTTAATGGTTCCGTTTTTGTCTTTAAAACCAATAAGTGTAGTGTCTGTATTTGGAAAAGAAGTCCAGATATCGCTGCTTTGTGCAAATACAGAGCAATTTAGAATGACGAATGTAAAAAGAATAATAATCTTTTTCATGAGAATGTTTTATCTGAGATGAGCCTCTAATTCATTATTTCTTGCTTCTTCGAAACAATCGGAGCAAAGCATTTTAAAGTCGGCCAGAGTTTGAAATGCATCAGTCCATTCTTCGCCATTATCCAGAAGATATTGTTCACAAGAATTACACCATGCAATCTGCGGAAGATCTTCTTCTGTCTCTGAATAGAAAAATCCAACCTGAGCTTTTGAGTCTATTGCTGTTGCGATATGAATACAAGTAAAAGACATTTCTTTTGAGCCATGTAAATCACATATAATTGTCTCGATCATTTATTATTGGTTTTTTAATTTTAAAGATAATTCTACATTACTTCAATTAACTTGAATCGTAAGCTATTATTGCAGAATTCGGTATGTAAAGTTAATTCGGTTTCTTTATTATCTGCAGTGAAAAGTTTTGCTTCAATGCCAAAATCTTCGGATGAATCGTATTTAAAAATGCTGAAATGAGTTTCAACAATTTTTAGCTTTGGAAAATCTTCAGTACTAAAATATTCGAATAATTCTTCTTTGATTTCTTCAAAAATAGCCAAACTGATTCCGAAATCATTACTTAAATTCTCGAAATTCATTGTAGTAATATTTTCAATTAATACATTGTTTAAAGCGAAGGCAGTTTTTGTTATGTTTTGAGATACCATATTTATACTTAGTAAAAGAAAAAACCTTATAAATCAAAGATATGATTTATAAGGTTTTTTTTATTTTTTTGAAGAAGAATTATTTTTCTTTTTCTTGCTTTTCCTTTTCTTTCTTAGCTTTCTCTTCTTCTTTTAATTTTTTCTCTTCTTCTTGTTTTTTCTGTAGTTCTTCTTTTTCGGTTTTGAGTTTTTCTACATATTTCTTTAAGCCTTCAATCTTTTTTGAATGATATTCGATTTTGGCTTTGCTTTTACGTAATTTTTCTTTAGACTTGTTTACTTTTTCTTCAGATTTTTCGATTTCCTTTGAAATGTTGGTGTCATTATTTGAATTGCTTTTAAGATTTGCCAGTTGGTCTTGTTTCATTTTTAGATCAGCTTCCAGTTTCTCGGCTTTTTTCTCTAATTTTTGTATGTTTTTTTCTTCTTTAGCAAGGTTATGTTCAGCAGCTTCGATATGAGAAACTTGTTGAAACATCATATTTTTCATCCACGATTGTTGATTTGCAATTGCTCGCTCATTTGCCCATTTCTGATTTTGTATATTCATCTGTGTATGCATGCTTCTTGCCTGCGATTGCATATTGCTAAATTGTGCAGAAACAAAAATTGGAACTAGTAATAATGGTAATAGAATAAAACGTGTTTTCATTAATCGGTTTTTAAAGATTTGTTTTGGTGTGCCAAAAGTATATTTATATTTTAAAAACGATTGGTAATTAGGATTAAATTTTAGTTCTTAATAAAAAACAAAACCCGACAGGTTTTAAAAACCTGTCGGGTTCAGATATAATTTAAAGAAATCTAAAATCAGAAATCTTCAATCTAAAATTTCTTAGTATCTGTAGTATTCCGGTTTAAATGGACCTTGAACTTCAACACCAATGTAAGCAGCCTGATCTTCACGTAAAGTTTCCAGTTCAACACCTAACTTAGCTAAGTGTAAAGCAGCAACTTTTTCATCTAAATGTTTTGGTAACATATAAACTTCGTTTTTGTAAGCAGCGCTGTTGTTCCATAATTCGATTTGAGCTAAAGTCTGGTTTGTAAATGAGTTACTCATTACGAAACTTGGGTGACCTGTAGCACAACCAAGGTTTACTAAACGACCTTCTGCTAAGATAATGATATCTTTTCCAGCGATAGTATATTTGTCAACCTGAGGTTTGATTTCGATTTTAGAAGCACCGTGGTTTTTGTTTAACCAAGCCATGTCGATCTCGTTATCAAAGTGTCCGATGTTACAAACAACAGTTTTGTCTTTCATTTTTTCGAAGTGGCTTCCAACAACGATATCTTTATTTCCTGTAGTTGTAATGATGATATCAGCATTTGCAATAACAGTATCTAATTTTTTAACTTCGTAACCGTCCATTGCAGCTTGTAAAGCACAAATTGGATCGATTTCAGTAACTGTTACGATAGAACCTGCACCTCTGAAAGAAGCTGCAGTTCCTTTTCCTACGTCACCGTATCCGCAAACAATTACTCTTTTTCCAGCCAACATTAAGTCAGTTGCACGACGAATCGCATCTACAGCAGATTCTTTACATCCGTATTTGTTATCAAATTTAGATTTAGTAACAGAATCGTTAATGTTGATTGCAGGCATTGGAAGAGTTCCCGCTTTTACTCTTTCGTAAAGTCTGTGAACACCAGTTGTAGTTTCTTCAGAAAGACCTTTGATTCCAGGAACTAATTCTGGAAAACGGTCAATAACCATGTTAGTTAAATCTCCACCATCATCAAGGATCATGTTCAATGGTTTTCTGTCTTCACCAAAAAATAAAGTCTGCTCAATACACCAGTCAAATGACTCTTCGTCAAGACCTTTCCATGCATAAACCTGGATTCCGGCAGCAGCAATTGCAGCAGCAGCCTGATCCTGAGTTGAGAAAATGTTACAAGAAGACCAGGTAACTTCTGCACCAAGAGCAATTAAAGTTTCGATTAAAACTGCAGTCTGGATTGTCATGTGAAGACATCCGGCAATACGAGCACCTTTAAGAGGCTGTTCATCTTTGTATTCAGCACGAAGCGCCATTAAACCTGGCATTTCAGCCTCAGCCAATTCAATTTCTTTTCTTCCCCAGGCAGCCAGAGAAATATCTTTTACTTTGAAAGCCACATATGGCGTAGTTGTAGTACTCATTTATATTATATTTGTAGAATTGTAATTTTTTTGCAAATTTATGCAATAAGTTTATAATTAACTAATTTCTGTACGATTTGTGAAATCTTTAATAGCTTAATCTTTTGTATCTTAGATAAATATTTTATTGGTTTACTATATAAGTAATATAAATTTATTTAATAAAGGTATCCAAAAAGGATATTGCATAAAATCCGGCAGAAAATTCATAATTCGCAACTCATAATTTATAATTAAAAGAAATGCCTTTATTTCAGACCATACAATTTAATGAAACAACTAAAATTTTAATTTGGGAAATAACTGAATCTTTTGAGGAGTTATTGAGCAAAGTTGTGTTGAAAGAAAAAACACAAAAGAGATTGGATGGAATGAAGTCTCAAATGCATCAGCGTGCTTTTTTGAGTGTACGAATGCTGATTCAGGAAATGGGGTTTACAGATAAAGATCTGCATTATGACGAATTTGGGAAACCGTATTTTGATTGTCATAATTATATTTCAATAACCCATTCGTATCATTTTGCGGCTATAATTATAAGTCATGAAACAGTAGGAATCGATATGGAACTACAGCGTGATAAGATTCAAAAAATTGCAGATAAGTTTACGGATTATGAATGTGATTATTTAGATCCGTTACTTACAGAAGAATATATAAAAAAACTTACCGTTATCTGGGGTGCGAAAGAAGCGATCTTTAAAATCAGAAATGAAAAAGGTATTAGTTTTAAAGATCATATTAATGTAGATGACTTTTCTTTAAGAGAAAATCAAACGCACGCAAGTCTTCATTTTGATGATTTGATAAAAGATTTTGAGGTTCATTATCAGGAAATTAAATCAGATAATTTTGAGGGGCAGTTTACATTAGTTTATGCTTTTGAGAAATAGATTAAGACACTGTTTTGTCATTTCGAGGAACGAGAAATCGCACAAGAAATTCCTTAATCTATCAACATAAAAGTGTGATTTCTCGTTTTTCGAAATGATTTAAACTTCACTTTCTTTTTTTCGATGTTCAAACATGCTCATAAATAAAAAGGTACTCATTTTTCTGGCACGTCTTTTTAGTGTTTCCACATTTTCTCCTTCAAAATGCTCTTCGAGAGTTTGAAACCAATAATTTAACCAAATTCCGAATTCATTTGCAGTAATCTTGCTTCCAAAATGTTCATCAACTTCGTTATGAACTGCATGCGGATTTCCCTTGTATTTTTTAACGGCAAACAAATTAGTTTCCCAAAAATCAGTCAACTTTTCAAGATGTGCGTCCCAATCATGAATCATCGTATTAAAATAAAAGCCGATTTCCTTATCGGCTCTTATTTTATCATAGAATTGATGGACCAGAAAAGAGAGATCAGTTCTGTTTTCTATTTGTTTTTTCACAATAATAATGTGTTTACAAGAATAAATACTACACTTAAAATTGAACTTAGAATCAAAAGGTTGAAAACTACTTTGTGTTTCATTTGTGCCAAAATGGAAGTGTTTACAAAGATACAGGCCAAAACAATCACTGCCAGCTGTACCATTTGAAGCAATGAAGTTCCGTTTGCCAAAACGTACATTGCTGCAGCGCCTCCTAAACAGCTTTGTCCAATTACAGCCATTGCTGCAGAACCCATATAATTTCTATTGAAAATGTCGAATGTTGTTTGATATAGTGTCATGATATTCAGATTTTTATATCACAAAGGTACATCCGCTTTACAGCTCCATTTTATGATTAAAATCATAAAACGAGAACTTTTTTATCTGTATACTTTTCGATTAATTATCTTCAATTCACCTTTTTTTTCCAAAGCTTTAATAGCTCTGATAACCGTTTCTACACGTAAACCTGTCAAATCGCCAATCTGCTGTCTGGTAAAATTGATTAAATATCCGTTTTGATCTTTTTCAAAATTAAAATAAGTAATTCCGTGATCGATCAATTTTAAAACTCGATGTTCGGGTTCATGTGTAGAAATTTCTGCCGCCATGACCGATTTATAATACAAACGCTGTGCAAGATTTTCAATTATTTTAATACTAATTGCTGCGTTTTCTTCGAGAAGTTTCATGAAGTTTGATCTTGAAAGAAGAAAAATCTCACTGTCTGTAACCGCAACAGAATTGGCAGGATATTTTTGGTTTAAAAACAATGGCGGTTCTCCAAAAGACTGCTCTTTGTAAAATATTCCCTGAATAAATTCGCGGCCGTCGTCATTGTAGTTACTCATTTTGATTTCGCCGGAAATTATCTGATAATAATGTGTAGGCAGATTTCCTTCTTCAAAAATGATTTCACCCTTTTCGAAAGACTTTTTTGCGGCACCGTATTTTTCTAATAATTCCGGGGTAATCATATTTGGTTTGTTTGGTTATTAACAGATACTTTACAAATATAATTCATTCAAAATAGTTCTTCAACGTTAAAAACTTTTTACTTTTACAGCCGTTATGGAGCAAAAAATACTTACCATTCACCAACAAATTTTAGATGCTAAGAAAAATGGTCAAAAGTTATTGGCCATACTTCTGGATCCTGATAAAATTGTTTGGGAAAATTTAGATCATTTATTATTAAAAATAAACCAGTCTCCGGCTACACATATTTTTGTAGGCGGAAGTATTGTTCAAAGTACAATTCTGGAAGATTTAATTGCGCAGTTACAACAAAAAACAAATCTGCCGGTTATATTATTTCCGGGCGACCCGTCGCAGATTTCTCCACAGGCAGATGCTATTTTGTTTCTGTCCTTATTATCAGGCCGAAATCCGGATTATCTAATAGAATATCAGGTTCAGGCTGCACCAATTCTCAAAAAAACAAATCTTGAAGTTATTTCAACAGGATACATTTTGATAGAAAGCGGCAATGAAACCGCAGTGGCACGCGTTAGTAAAACGGAACCGCTTAACCGCAAAAATTTTGATCTGGCTCTTGCAACAGCACAAGCCGGAGAAATGCTCGGGAATAAATTAATTTATTTAGAAGCCGGAAGCGGTGCAAAAAAGCCAGTTCCTTTGGAAATGATAGCTTTAATTGCTCAAAATATAGAAATTCCTGTAATTGTTGGAGGAGGAATTGTAGATTTACACGGAATTAAAAAAGCCTACAAGGCTGGTGCCGATTTAGTAGTTATAGGGACTGCTTTTGAAAACGACAGTCATTTTTTTGATTCATAAAATATAACAGCCAGCAATACCACAAAAATGATTGATTTTTTTCTTAATAGTTATAAAAATGCTCCATTATGGCATATTGCTTTGGAGTTTCTGGTGTTTGTTTTCGGAATTTTAAGCGTCTGGTTTGCCAAAAAAGAAAATATCTGGGTGTATCCTACGGGATTAATTGCCACGGTAATTTCTGTATATCTTTTATACATTGCAGGTTATATAGGCGATATGATCATTAATGGATATTTTTCTATTATGAGTATTTATGGCTGGTATATTTGGGCAAAAGGCGGAACCGTCGAAGATAATCTGCCCATTACCCGTACATCTTTTAATGAAAAAATAATCGGAATCTTACTGTTTATTGTAACCGTTTTTGTAGTTTTCGGCATTTATAAATATTTCGGTTACGAAATTCATCCGGACAATTATGTCGATATGGTTTCATCCGGAATATTTTTCGCAGGAATGTGGTACATGGCCAGAAAAAAAATAGAAAACTGGACACTTTGGATTATTGGTGATATTATTGTTGTGCCTCTCTACGCATATCGTGGTTTAGGGATGCTGTCACTTCAGTATTTAATTTTTACAATTTTGGCTATTTCAGCTTATTTAGAATGGAGAAGAATCTTAGACAGCAAAAAACAACCATCATAAAAATTGCTTTATTTGGACCTGAAAGTACAGGGAAAACAACTTTAGCAAAACAACTTGCAGATTATTACAAAACCGAATGGGTTCCGGAATTTGCACGCGATTACCTGCAAAAAAAATGGGAACAAAACCAGCATGTTTGTACGGTCGATGATATGATGCCTATTGCATATGGCCAAACAGCATTAGAGAACGAAAAACTTGCCGAAGCCCATAAGTTTCTGTTTTGCGATACCAACTTAATGGTGACGAAGGTTTTCTCTGAGGTTTATTATGGATTTTGCGATCCGCTTTTAAATGAAGCCGCATTAGAACATAACTATGATTTGTTTTTCCTTACAGATATTGATGTTCCATGGGAGAAAGATGATATAAGAGATACGCCGGAAGGAAGAGAAACTGTATTTTCAGTTTTTAAACAAACTTTAATCAATACCAATAAACCATTTATAACTTTATCAGGCGATAAGGAAAGCCGTTTAGCAAAAGCAACAATGATTGTAGATGCATTGGCAGCCTTTAAGGAAAAAGGGTTATCGTCTCAGGATTTTGTAGAAATCTATAATCATGGAATACCGTTTGAAAATATTTTAAAACAACTAAAAATATTTAAAAAAGGAATTGCAAAAAGCAACTTAATAAGTCCGGCCACTATTAATGATGGAATTTTAAGTTTATCTGAAAATGATTTTAAAGAGAAAGCTTCTTTTTTTGATCTTCAGAAAGAGAAATTAAAAATTAAAAAATTTGTTCCTGCTTCTGGTGCTGCAACCAGAATGTTCAAGTTTTTAAGTGCTTTTCTGAATGATTTTGATATTCAAAAAGAAACGATAAACGCTTATATAAACAGAAAAAACGATAAAGAACTAGCCATCTTCATTATCGGGATGGATAAATTTCCTTTTTTTGAAACGGTTTACGAAAAGTTAAAAGAAATTTATCCTGATTTTGACACTCTGGAACGAGATTATAAAAATTACTATTTTATAAAATTATTATTATCTCAGGAATATTTCAACTCTGCAAACAAACCTAAAGCAGTTTTGCCATTTCATTTGTATAAAACACATATTGCGAATCCAATTGAGGAACATTTAAATGAATGCGTGCATTATGCAACATCAAAGAATGTTTCAAATCTGCATTTCACAGTTTCAGAAATTCATCAGGATTTATTTGAAAAAGCAGTGGATGAGGTAAGGGAGAAAGTAGAAAAACCTTCCGGGACAAAAATTAACATTGGATATTCTTATCAAAGTAAAAGCACAGATTCTATTAATGTTGATGCAAAAAACAAAGTTGTCAGAAATGCAGCAGGAAATCTGATTTTCAGACCAGGCGGACACGGCGCTTTAATCGAAAATCTAAATAACCTTGATTCAGATATTATTTTTATTAAAAATATAGACAATGTAATTCAAAATCATATTGATCAAATTACCCTTTATAAAAAGGCTCTGGGAGGTATTTTAATTGAAGTACAGCAAAAAGTTTTTGGTTATTTGAGTGCTATCGAACACAATCAGATAAATGAAAATAATCTTCAGGAAATTGCTGCGTTTTTAACGCAAAAACTTAATATCAAAGTGACTAAAGATTTCAATAAGTTTACTTTTGAAAATAAAATTGCAAAAATCAAAGATTTACTGGACAGACCAATTCGGGTTTGCGGAATGGTAAAAAACGAAGGCGAACCGGGCGGAGGACCATTTTGGGTAATGAATGATAAAGGAGAAACTTCTCTTCAGATTGTTGAAACATCACAGGTTGATTTAGCAAATAAAAAACAGCTTGAAATTTTAGAAGAAGCAACACATTTTAATCCGGTTGATTTAGTCTGCGGAATTAAAAATTATAAAGGAGAAAAATTTGATCTTAAGAAATTTGTAGATCAAAGATCCGGATTTATTGTAGAAAAAAGTGTGGAAGGAAAACCAGTAAAAAGTTATGAGCTTCCGGGATTGTGGAATGGTTCAATGGCCAATTGGTTAACCGTTTTTGTAGCCGTTCCGTTAATTACTTTTAATCCGGTGAAAACCGTAAATGATTTACTAAAACCTGCACATCAGCCACAATAATGGACATTGATAAAATCATATCAGAATTAAGTTTTAAAGCTGTTAGAAGCAGTGGCGCCGGTGGACAAAACGTCAACAAGGTTTCTTCAAAAGTTGTTTTGACTTTTAACTTAAATACATCACAAGCATTATCTGAAGAGGAAAAACTGCTTTTGCAAACCAATATTGCAGCTCGTTTAACATCTGAAAATATACTTGTTTTAAATTGTGACGAAGACAGAAGCCAGCTTAAAAATAAAGATATTGTTATAAAACGATTTTTAGAGATAATTAAAAAAGGTCTATATGTTCCTAAAGTTCGAAAAGCAACAAAAGTTCCGAAAGCGGTAATCAAAAAAAGGATTAAGGATAAAAAGAATATCTCTGATTTAAAACAATCTAGAAGAAAACCTAATGTAGATTAAAATTTTAAATTCCAAAAAATGACATGTATAATATTGTTTTGGAATTTGGAATTTGATTTTTGGAATTTTTAACATTACATTTGCATTGTCTCAAAGGGGTGCTCTAAATAACGAGCTGAGATCATACCCAAAGAACCTGAGCGAGTAATGTTGCTAAGGGAAAACGACAATTTCGAGCGTGCACACTTTATTTTGTCGTGAAACACATTTATTAATTTAACAAAAGAATAATTCCCCCTTTTATTCGTAATTTTTTACGAATGAAAACAAATTTTTTAGGTGCTAAGAAGCCAATTTACAAAGGTTCTAAGTTGTTTAAAGCAACAAGGATAAAACCTGTTTTCTTTATTTTATTCTCTATTTTCTTTACTCTATTCTCTTTCGCGCAAGAGCAGGATTCAACCAAAGTTAATCAGCTTGATGATGTTTTGGTTTCTGCAGTTCGTGTTACTTCAAAAACTCCGGTTACTTTTAGTAATATGGACAAAAAAGAAATTAAATACAGAAATCTGGGTCAGGATATTCCGGTTTTAATGAATTATCTGCCGTCAGTAGTCACAACTTCTGATGCCGGAGGCGGAATAGGCTATACCGGAATCAGAGTCCGCGGAAGCGATGCTACAAGAGTTAATGTTACCATAAACGGAATTCCGTACAATGATGCTGAAAGCCAGGGAACTTTTTGGGTAAACATGCCTGATTTTGCTTCTTCTGTAGAAAGTCTTCAGTTACAGCGCGGAGTGGGAACTTCTACAAATGGTTCGGGCGCGTTTGGAGCGAGTTTAAACATGCTGACAGATAATTATGCATCTAAAGCAAATGGAGAAATTTCGAATTCTTTCGGAAGTTTTAATTCACATAAACATACCGTAAAGTTTAGTACAGGTTTACTAAATGATCATTTTGAAGTTGCGGGACGTTTATCTGTATTAAAATCTGATGGTTATGTTGACCGTGCAAGTTCTGATCTGAAATCTTATTTTCTGCAGGGAACTTATGTTGGAAAAACAACTTTAATCAAAGCTTTAGTTTTTGGCGGAACAGAAAAAACATACCAATCCTGGAACGGAATTGACGAAGCAACTTTAAACTCAGACAGAACTTTCAATTCTGCCGGAATGTACACAGACGAAGCCGGAAATATTCGTTTTTATGATAATGAAACAGATAATTATCAGCAAGATCATTATCAGTTACACTGGAGCGAATCTTTATCAGATAAATGGAGTACAAATTTAGCTTTGCATTATACTAAAGGAAAAGGTTATTACGAAAATTACAAAGAAGATGCGTCAATGGCTGATTATAACCTTAATCCGGTTGGAGCAATTGAAACAACCGATTTAGTGCGTCAAAAATGGTTAGACAATGATTTCTACGGAACAACTTTTTCGGTAAAATACAAAGATGAAAAACTGGATGTTATTTTTGGCGGAGGCTGGAATAAATATGAAGGAGATCATTTTGGAAAAGTAATCTGGGCCAGATATGCGTCTCAATCAGAATTGGGAGATCACTATTACGATGATTTTTCTACTAAAACAGATGGAAATGTTTTCGCAAAAGCAAATTATCAGCTGACAGATAAATTAAGTTTCTACGGAGATTTGCAATACAGAAATGTGAAGTACAAAGCAGATAGTTATGAAACTGGAGTTGTTGATGATAATTTCAATTTCTTTAATCCAAAAGCAGGTTTGAATTTCGAAATCAATCAAAAAAACAATCTTTATTTTTCATACGCACGTGCGAATCGTGAACCAAACAGAACGGATTATGAAGGAGGAAATGTAAAACCGGAGAAATTAAATGACTTTGAATTGGGATGGAGATTTAATTCGGAGAAATTTCAATTAAATTCTAATTTCTACTATATGGGATATAAAGATCAGTTGATTTTAACCGGAAGGTTAGATGATGTTGGAGCGCCAATTCGATCCAATACAGATAAAAGTTATCGTTTAGGATTTGAATTTGATGCCGCGATTTCACTTTCAGAAAAATTCATTCTTCGACCAAATTTCACTTTAAGCAGTAATAAAAATGTTGATCTTGCCGTTGAAGGGCAAAACTACGGCACTACCAAAATTGCGTATTCTCCGGAAGTTATTGCAGGAAATATAATTGTTTACAGCCCAATTGAGAATTTACACATTTCATTATTGCAGAAATATGTTGGCGAACAATACATGAACAATATAGAATTGCTGGAAGCCAAACTGGCCGACTATTTTGTAAACGATTTAAATGTTTCTTTTGAAATAAAACCAAAATCTGTTTTTAAATCAATAATGATTACCGGTTTGGTAAATAATATTTTAGACAAAAAATATGTTTCAAACGGAGCCATGTGGGATATATATCCTTATTATTATCCACAGGCAGGAATTAATTTCTTAGCCGGATTAACACTGAAATTCTAAAATAAAAAAGCCTGAAAGTAATTTCAGGCTTTTTTATTTAATTGTAAACGTGAATTACGGTTCCGTTTACCTGTACTTTATATTGTTTTAGAGGATATTCTTTTCCGCCAAGTCCGGTAAATAAACTATAAGAAGTTTTATCGCAAGAGCATACTGCATTTATACCATCGATTGTCATTGCATTGCAAGAACTTATATCCTGATTAGGACAAGCAGCGTCATAAGCATTATAAGTATTTCCGGCATTAAATATTATAATTCCTTTTGCTCCGTAATTTGGAACAATAACTCCATTACTTACAAATTTCAGATTGGAATAAGAAGGCAGGTTCATGTCTACAGACAAATTAACGTTGTAATTTGGAATGTAAGGATTATTATTACTGCGTTCGCTGTCGCTGCAGGAGAAAAGCACAGAAACAAAGAGAATTAAGAGCCAGAATTTTTTCATTATTTTAATAAGAATTAGTTAAACAAAAATAATTTATTTAGATTTGATTTTTATATGATTAACATATAATTATGTACTATTAAAAATAATAGTATATTTGTAATACAAAATCCCGTCCCGATGGGATTTTTTCTATTTATATAAACGATGAAGTTATGAGTAAAGTATCTTATTATACCGCTGAGGGGTTAAAAAAATTAAAAGATGAATTGGAGCATTTAAAAAGTGTAATGCGCCCAAAGGCATCTCAAGATATAGCAGATGCAAGAGATAAAGGAGATTTGTCTGAAAATGCAGAATATGATGCGGCAAAAGAAGCGCAGGGTTTATTAGAAATGAGAATTGCAAAACTGGAAGAAGTGTATGCAAACGCAAGATTAATCGATGAATCTCAATTAGATGTTTCAAAAGTTTTGGTACTTTCTAACGTAAAGATTAAAAACCAAAGCAACGGAATGGAAATGAAATATACACTTGTTGCAGAAAGTGAAGCCGATTTAAAAACAGGAAAAATCTCTGTAACATCTCCTATTGGAAAAGGTTTACTAGGGAAATCTGTTGGGGAAGTGGCCGAAATAACGGTTCCTAACGGAATATTGAAATTTGAAATTCTGGAAATCAGCAGAGAATAGTTAAAAAAGTTTAATCGGTTAATCGTTAATTTGTTTAATCGATTCAATAATTAAACGGTTAAACAAATTAACGATTAAACGGTTAAACAAATTAAACAAAAAAAAATGGCATCAATATTCACTAAAATAGTAAACGGAGAAATTCCGGCTTATAAAATTGCTGAAGATGAGAATTATTTAGCGTTTTTAGATGTAAATCCAAATGCTAAAGGACATACGCTTTGTATTCCTAAACAAGAAATCGATAAGATTTTTGATATGGATGAAGAACTTTATCTGGGTTTAATGAAGTTTTCTAAAAAAATCGCAGCCGCACTTGAAAAAACGGTTCCCTGCAAAAGAATCGGAATTGCGGTGGTTGGATTAGAAGTGCCTCACGCACACGTACATTTGATTCCGTTAAACCACATGGATGAAATGCGTTTTCAAAATAAAGTTTCTCTTTCAAAAGAAGAATTTGAAGCTTTAGCAAAAGACATTCAAGGAAATCTTTAAAATAACTGTCAGGCTGAGCGAAATCGAAGTCTTGCCAATATAAAAAAAACACCAATTCAGATTGTTGAAATTGGTGTTTTTTATTTTAAATAGAATTAATTATTTTATAAATAATCTGAAAAGTTGTTCCTTTTCCAATTTCAGAATGTAAAACCTTAATTTTTCCGTTATGATATTCTTCAACAATTCTTTTAGTTAAAGAAAGTCCAAGTCCCCAGCCGCGTTTTTTGGTCGTAAATCCGGGTTCAAAAATGGTTTTGAATTGTTTTTTAGAAATCCCGCTTCCGGAATCTTTTACATTTATTTTTACATAATGAGAATCCTGTTCAATATGAAGGTCCAGATTTCCTTTTCCTTTCATCGCATCAATAGCGTTTTTTATCAAATTTTCTATCGTCCAGCTGTGAAGTGTAGGATTAATTAAAGCAAAAATCTGTTGTTCCGGAACCTGATAAGAGAATGAAACCTGTTTAGAAAAACGAGATTGTAAATATTCAAACGTATGTAACGTTTCTGCAATAATATTACGTGGTTCCAGTACCGGAACCGACCCAATTTTAGAAAAACGATCTGTAATAGTCTGCAGACGTTCAATATCTTTTTCGATTTCAGAAGTTATAGACTGATCGATTTCTTCTGTTTTCAAAATTTCAACCCAGCCGATTAATGATGACAAAGGCGTACCAATTTGATGTGCGGTTTCTTTTGCCATTCCCGCCCACAATTTATTTTGTGTTGCCATTTTGGTGCTTTTGTAAAAATTATAGATCAAAGCACCACATAAAAAAATAATCAGTAATAAAGCAACAGGATAATATTTAAGTTTATTCAGCAAAGCCGAGTTTCCGTAATACAACTGTTGATATTTTCCCGGAGCATATTCAAAAGTTATAGGTTCATTTTCACTTTTTAAATTTTTAAGGAAATTTTTTAATTTTTTCTTGTCATTCAGAATCTCATCTGGAACGTTTTTAGAACTCACAACGTTATCATAAAGCATTACTATGGCAGGAATTGAAGTGTTGTTACTGAAAATTTCAAGAGGAAGATCTACATCGGTGTTTTCATCTGCATTAACGATGGTAATTTGAGCATTCGCAAAAAGGTTCATTTTCAAACGCTCTTCATTTTTAAAGATCTGGAAAAAAGTATAAGTATTCCAAAGAATCAAAGTTATGATTGAAAAGGAGATAACGATTATTGCCCAACGAGTTGTATTTCTACTTTCAGAAAAACGCATAAACTAATTTTTGAGGTATAAATATAACGAAATAAACACATTTTATATTTTGTAAATCTTTAAAAGATTTTTGCTTTTATCTTTAAAACTATTTCATTGAATTGAACGATTTCTATACTTTTGTATAACCGAAAATGAGGTTCGGTTAAAGAATAAAATTATGATTAGCATCAATCCTAAAGAAATACCAACGGCTCAGTTACACGCTTATCTGCAGAGTTCCGTAGGGCCAAGACCTATTGCTTTTGCAAGTACAATAAGTGAGAAAGGAATACCAAATTTGTCACCTTTCAGTTTCTTTAATGTATTTAGTGCTAATCCGCCAATTTTGGTTTTTTCGCCTTCTCGACGTGTTCGTGATAATACTGTAAAACATACTTTAATTAATGCTGAAGCCACAAAAGAGGTTGTAATAAACGTTGTAAATTATAATTTGGTACAGCAGACTTCATTAGCGAGTACAGAATATGGAGAAGGTGTAAACGAATTTATAAAAGCTGGTTTAACGCAAATTCCGTCAGATTTTGTAAAACCATATCGTGTAAAAGAATCGCCTGTACAATTTGAGTGCAAGATAACGCAGATTATTCCGTTAGGAACAGAAGGAGGAGCCGGCAATTTGATTTTATGTGAAGTCGTAAAAATTCACATTCACGAATCCATTCTGGATGAGAACGGAGCAATTGACCAGCATAAAATAGATTTGGTTTCAAGACTGGGAGGAAATTGGTATTCACGATCGAATCAGGGACTTTTTGAAGTGCCAAAACCATTAACAACTTTAGGCTTTGGTGTAGATGCAATTCCAAATTTTATAAAGGAAAGCTCTGTGTTTAATGGGAATGATCTTGGAAAACTGGGAAATATTGAAGCCTTGCCTACAACAGAAGAAGTTAGTATATTTGTGAAAGAAAATTTTTCTGTAAAAGGAGTTTTAAGCTCAGATGATCAGGAAAAAGTCCACTTGGAAGCCAAAAAATATCTAAATAAAGATGATATCGAGTCTGCTTGGAAAGTGCTTTTAGCTAAAAAATAAGAATAGAAATAATAATTAATTATAAACGAAGATGGAAGTTATAGGAAAAGTAAAAGTGGTTAATCCTGAGCAGCAAGTTAGTGCTTCATTCAAAAAAAGAGAATTAGTAGTTACTACAGATGAGCAGTATCCACAGCACATTTTAATCGAATTTACACAAGATAAATGCGATTTATTAAGCAGCTATAAACAAGGAGAGGCAGTAAAAGTTTCTATCAATTTAAGAGGAAGAGAGTGGGTTAATCCGCAAGGAGAAACAAGATATTTCAATAGTATTCAAGGCTGGAGAATCGAAAGATTAGCACCGGAAGGACCTGCACAAACGCCTTCAGTTCCTGCAGCAGAAGCTTTTGCTCCGGCAACAAATTTAAACGAAGACGAACCAGACGATTTACCGTTCTAAGAAGTTTAAATTCCAAAAAAATAAATTCCAAATTCCAATTCATTCAACTGAATTTG
This sequence comes from Flavobacterium sp. Root901, assembly GCF_001429765.1. Lineage (GTDB taxonomy): Bacteria > Bacteroidota > Bacteroidia > Flavobacteriales > Flavobacteriaceae > Flavobacterium. The sequence continues at coordinate 61,029 of NZ_LMJB01000005.1, read as the reverse complement.
GGATTTGGAATTTTTTGTATACGTTACCACTGTCAAAGTTTTAAACTTTGAAAAGGTTCGCTTTGAGTTTTGGAATTTGGACACGAGCGATAGCGAACTGACGAAGTAATTTAAAAATTGATAATTTTAAGAAATGTATTTTATATTTGATAATCTATATTTTCCGCCAGTTTCAGAAGCTGATGATGAAGGAATTCTGGCGGTTGGCGGAGACCTGAGCCCTGAACGATTAAAACTTGCCTATAGCAGCGGAATTTTCCCGTGGTTTAATGAGGGAGAATCGATTCTTTGGTGGGCGCCGGATCCTCGTATGGTTTTATTTCCGGATGAATTAATCATTTCAAAAAGCATGCGTAATATTTTGAATCGCAATATGTTCACTGTTACTTTCAATACCTCTTTTAAAGATGTAATTTTGAATTGCCAGAAAATATTACGTGAAGGTCAGGACGGAACCTGGATTTCAGATGAAATGATCGAAGCATATTATGAACTTCATAAACAGGGAATTGCAAAATCTGTTGAGGTATGGCAGGATGAGGTTTTAGTGGGCGGCTTATACGGAATAGATCTGGGTCATGTTTTTTGTGGTGAAAGTATGTTTTCTAAAGTATCAAACGCTTCAAAAACAGGTTTTATATATTTGGTAAACCATTTAAAGAAAGAAAATTACAAACTATTGGATTGCCAGGTGTATAATCCGCATTTAGAAAGTTTAGGCTGTCGCGAAATTGATCGTGAAGAATTTATGTCCATTTTAAAAAGTAAATAAAAATGAGTGCAGTTCATGTTGTAAAAGAAATCTACATTTATCCAATAAAAAGCCTGGCTGGTATAAGCTGTAAGTCTGCGTTGGCACAGGAAATGGGTTTTGAAAACGATCGCAGATGGATGTTAATTGATGAAAATAATCAAATGATTACCCAAAGGGAACATCGAATTATGAGTCAGTTTTATCCGGAGATTTCAGAGGGAAAGATCAGCATTACATTTCAGGAACAAAAACATCAATTTGCTGTTAATGAGCATTTAAAAAATTCAATAGAAGTGAATGTTTGGGATGATAAAAGCGAAGTTGTTGAGGTAAGTACTGAAACTTCAAAATGGTTCAGCCAGCATTTGGGTTTTAAATGTAAACTGGTCAAAATTATAAAAAGCGGCGATCGAAAACATGAAAGTTCAAAACTAAAAGAAACTTTCAATGTAAGCCTGGCAGATGGTTATCCGTATTTGTTAATAGGAACCGAAAGTATGAATTTCTTAAATGAGAAATTAAACGACAAAATTACTGTTTTAAGATTTCGTCCTAATATTGTAATCAGCAGCGAAACGGCTCACGAAGAAGATGATTTCGAAACTTTTACAATTGGCGAAGTTCAGTTTAAAAACGTAAAACCATGCGGAAGATGTATTATGGTGAATAATGATCCTCAAAACGGACGTTTAAAAAAAGAACCTTTAAAAACTTTAAGTACATACAGGGTCGTCAATAATTCTGTTTTGTTTGGAACTAATATTGTGAGTTTGAATTCAGGAAATATTAAAGTTGGGGATCCTCTTGTTTTTTAAAAATTAAGCTTCGTAAAGTTCCAGTTTAAAGTATTAAAAATGATTAATTCATTTTTTAATGTAGGAAGTTCTAAAATTAATTTCAGTGTTTCATGCGCCATCATATTTCCAATAATTCCGGGTAAAGTTCCCAAAACACCGTTCAAATTACAATTTGGAACATCTTTTGGATCTGGGATTTCCGGAAATAAATCACGTAAATTTTTACTTCCATTTTGATTGAAAACTGCAATCTGGCCTTCAAATCTCAGAATGCTTCCATAAACTAAAGGTTTTTTTAGCTGAACACAAGTATCATTTACAAGATAACGTGTTGTAAAATTATCAGAACCATCCACAATTATATCATATTGATTAATGACTTTTGACGCATTTTCTAAAGTCAGTTTCTCAGTAATAGCCTGAACATCGATAAGCGGATTTAATTTTAAAACAACTTCTTTGGCAGCTATAGCTTTTTGCCGGCCAATTTGATTTTCAGTATATAAAATCTGCCTGTGAAGATTGTGAATTTCAATGATATCAAAATCCATAATTCCGATAAAACCAACTCCTGCAGTTGCTATATATTGTAAAACAGGACAGCCCAAACCGCCAGCGCCAATTACTAAAACTTTTGCTTTTTTTAGTTTTTCCTGACCTTCATCGCCAATTTCAGGAAGAATGGTTTGGCGATTGTAACGTAAAAATTCCTTGATAACACTCATTTATTTGATTTTGGATTTGTGATTTTAGATTTTAGATTGATGAATGCGATTTGAAAATCTAAATTCTGAAATCTGAAATATAACTTCTGTCCCAGTCTTTCCAAACCGGTTCATAACCTGCATTTTTTATGATTTTTGAAATCTCATCTGCCGAGCGTTCATCACAAATTTCGAATTGTTCCAAAGATTGGGGATCAACTGCATAACCACCCGGATTTGTTTTAGAACCGGCACTCATACTGGTAACGCCTATTGGAATAATGTTGTTTCTGAATTTTTCATTTTCGCGTGTTGAAATTGAGATTTCTAAGTCTTGATTCCATAAACGATACGCGCAGATTAATTGTGTTAAGTCTTTGTCGTCCATAATAAAATTGGGTTCGATAATTCCTTCGGCAGGGCGGAGGCGGGGAAAAGAAACCGAATATTTCGTCTGCCAGTATTTCTTTTGCAAATAATCTAAATGGAGAGCGTTAAAAAAACTATCAGTTCGCCAGTCTTCTAATCCTAATAAAACTCCCAAACCAATTTTGTGAATTCCGGCAGTTCCAATTCTATCCGGAGTTTCAAGTCGATAATCAAAATTTGATTTTTTGCCTTTTGTATGATACTTTTTATAAACTTCCTGATGATACGTTTCCTGGTAAACCAAAACAGAATACACACCGGCGTTGTGCAAACGCTCATAATCTTCTGTAGAAAGCGGCTGTACCTCAACAGAAATGATTGAAAATTGATCTCTGATTAAAGAAATTGCATTCAGGAAATAGTTAATATTTACGGTATAATTGGCTTCACCAGTAACCAGTAAAACGTGGTCAAAACCTATATTTTTTAATGCTTCGACTTCGAGTTTTATTTCAGAATCAGAAAGTGTTTTCCGTTTAATTTTATTATCTAGACTAAAACCGCAATAAGTACAAATGTTTTGACATTCATTACTTAAATACAAAGGCGCATACATTTGTATCGTTTTTCCAAAACGGATTTTGGTAATTTCGTGGCATTTCTGTGCCATTTCTTCTAAATAATCCTGTGCAATTGGAGCGAGCAAAACCAGAAAATCATCGAGATTGAGTTTGGTTTTGGCCAAAGTACGTTCGACATCTTTTGATGTAGTTTTATAAATTCTGGATTGAATTTCATTCCAATTATATTGTTCGAAAATAGATTTGAATGTTTTCATAGTTTTTGATGTTTAACCGCAAGCGTGTTATAACGCAAGGTTGTAAAGCTTTGTGCCCTTTGCTTTCTTTCCGGTTAAATTATTATTCATATAAAAAAGCAGTCAAAGGACTAGAAGCTGAAGCGTAATTTTGCTGAAAACCAACTCTTGCTTCAAAAGCTCTTCTTCCTGCTGTAACCGCTTCTTTAAAAGCTTCGGCCATTAATTTTGGATTTCCGGCAACGGCAATCGCAGTATTTACCAAAACGGCGTCGGCACCAATTTCCATTGCTTTTGCAGCGTCAGACGGAGCACCAATCCCGGCATCTACAATAACAGGAACATTACTTTGTTCAATTATAATTTCCAAAAAATCGATAGTTTTTAAGCCCTTATTACTTCCAATTGGTGATCCTAAAGGCATTACGGCAGTTGTTCCGGCATTTTCTAAATGTTTGCATAAAACAGGATCAGCATGAACATAGGGCAAAACAAAAAAACCGAGTTTAGCCAATTCTTCCGTGGCTTTTAAAGTTTCAACAGGATCGGGCATTAAATATTTAGGATCAGGATGAATTTCGAGTTTTACCCAATTGGTTTCCAGCGCTTCGCGGGCTAATTGTGCTGCAAAAACGGCTTCTTTTGCATTTCTGGCCCCAGACGTATTGGGCAGTAAATTAATATTGGGGTGTTGTAAATGCGATAAAACGGCATCGGTTTCAGTTTCTAAATCAATCCGCTTTAGCGCGACCGTTACCAATTCACTTTCAGAGGCTAAAATGGCATTTTCCATTTCCTCATTTGATCCAAACTTTCCGGTTCCTAAAAATAAACGTGATTTGAAGCTTTTATCTCCAATATTAAGCAATGACGTTGGCATATAATTTTTCGTTTAATTGTTGAATTAAAATTTTCTTTTCGGTACTTTCTGTAATGATTCCCGAAACAGCAACTCCATGAATTCCAGTCTCCATCAACGGATTTATATCTCTTAATGTTATGCCGCCGATTGCATAAACAGGAATCTCAATTTTATTTTTTTTCATTTTTTGAAGAATCTCAAAATAGCCGGATAAACCCAAAATCGGACTCAATTTTTCTTTTGTAACAGTATATCTAAATGGCCCCAAACCAATATAATCACATCCATTTCTGACATGATTTTGAATGTCTTCAAAAGTATTGGCCGTTCCTCCAATGATTTTTGATTTTCCTAAAATGCTTCGCGCTTCATCGATTTTCATATCAGATAAACCAAGATGGATACCGTCTGCGGCAATTTCCTGTGCCAGATAAAGATTATCGTTTACAATAAAAGTGGCCAGATATTCTTCGCATAAAAGTTTTACTGCTTCTGCTAAAGCAAAGCTGTTTTTTTCGGTTTGGTTTTTAAATCGCATTTGTATCCAGTCGCAGCCGAAATCCAAAGCCTGATGAATATTATACAATTGCTCTTCGATTGTATTTCCCTGTGAAATGTATTGCAGTTTATGATACATAATGATATCCAATTAAAGTTGATGTTGAAGTCAGGTATTTTTCAATATAAATTTTAGCGTTTGTACAAGCTTCTTTTATAGATTGGTTTAGTGACAAATTAGAAGCTATTGCGGCAGAAAGCACGCAGCCGGAACCATGTTTTTCAAAACATTTTTTATCTGTTGGAAATAAATCCAAAACTTCATTTTGTAGAAATAAACGGTCAGTTCCAATTGCCGGTTGGTTATGTCCGCCTTTTAATAAAATATCGACAGGAATCTCATTTTCTAACCTAATATCTTTTGAAATAAATCCGGGAAACAGTATTTCAATTTCATTATAATTTGGTGTAATCAAATCAATTTTTGACAGGATTTTATTTAAACCGACACGATCTTTAATATCCATAAATTCAAATTTTGTACTGGACTTTAAAACCGGATCCCAAACAATTTGTGTGAATGGAGAAAGCCGTTTTATAGTCGAAACAATTTGGTATAAATCATCTAAAGAGGAAACAATTCCAATTTTAACGGCATTAATTTTATAACTTAAAAATAAAGTTTCAACAGACCGGAGAATAAAGCTCAACTCTGTCCATTGGATTTCACAAAATGTATTTTCGGTCTGAATGGTATTTGCGGTTGAAATCGCAAAACCAGTTATTTTGTGCTGTTCAAATGTTTTGATGTCAGCTAAAATTCCTGCTCCTCCGGAAGGATCTAAACCTGCGATTGTAAGTGCGAAAGGACGATCTGCTGACATAATTTAAATTGTTTTAGCGGGTTTTCATTATTCCATATAGTTCCTAAAAGGGCCGCATTATCAAAACCATTTTCAAGAGTTTTTTTAATGTTTTCAGCGTCAATTCCACCTAAAGCAATAACTTTTGTCTGGTAATTTGTTCTTAATTTTAATGCTTCAAAAAGATTTGTTTCCGGCTGATAATTTTCTTTTGAAATACTTTTAAAAACAGGACTTAGAAAAGCATAATTAAAATCATTTTCTAAAGAATTAAAATCTTCAATTGAATGTGTTGATGTTGATTTATAAGTATAAGATTTTGAAAACCCTGAAGAAAAGTCTTGCGTATTTTTTCTTTCTTTTTCAGAAAAATGGATTTTAGTAATTCCCAGGTCTTCTGCTAATTCATGATAATGGTGTAAAACCAGATTGGCCCTAAATTCTAATTTTATCTGATGAATGTATTTTGCCATTTCCAGTTTAGAAAAATCAGGTTTCCGAATATGGAGTAAAGCCAATCCTTCTTCCAGTAAAGCATGAAGAATAGCTGTTTCATTTTTAATAGCAAAAGGATTTGTAATCACAATCATATCTTTCATCTAGATTCTATATTCTCTTCGCTTAAATATAAATTTCTTTTCCCTGCTCAATAAATTCTTCTGATTTCTGCTGCATTCCTTTTTCTGCGGCGGCAACATCTCTAATTTCCTGAGAGATTTTCATCGAGCAGAATTTTGGCCCGCACATCGAACAGAAATGCGCCACTTTTGCACCATCAGCAGGAAGTGTTTCATCATGAAATTCCCTTGCTGTATCAGGATCTAATGCTAAATTGAACTGATCTTCCCAGCGGAATTCAAATCGGGCTTTACTTAAAGCATTATCGCGATATTGTGCTCCCGGATGACCTTTGGCCAAATCTGCAGCATGCGCTGAAATCTTATACGTTATTACCCCGTCTTTTACATCTTTTTTATTGGGTAAACCAAGATGTTCTTTTGGAGTAACATAACACAACATTGCACAGCCGTACCAGCCAATCATAGCCGCACCAATTGCAGAAGTGATATGATCGTAACCAGGTGCGATATCTGTCGTTAAAGGTCCTAAAGTATAAAATGGAGCTTCATGACAATGCTCTAATTGTTTGTCCATGTTTTCTTTAATCATGTGCATAGGTACGTGTCCAGGGCCTTCAATAAAAACCTGAACATCATGTTTCCATGTAATTTTGGTTAATTCACCTAAAGTTTCTAATTCGGCAAACTGAGCTGCATCATTTGCATCTGCAATCGATCCCGGACGCAAGCCATCTCCCAGTGAAAAGGCTACATCGTATTGTTTCATAATCTCGCAGATTTCTTCAAAATGTGTGTACAGAAAATTTTCTTTATGATGAAATAAACACCATTTTGCCATAATTGAACCGCCGCGCGAAACAATTCCTGTAACACGATTTGCAGTTAGATGAATATAACGAAGTAAAACTCCGGCGTGAATCGTAAAATACGAAACGCCTTGTTCTGCCTGTTCAATCAAAGTATCGCGGAAAATTTCCCAGGTTAAATCTTCGGCAATTCCTTTTACCTTTTCTAAAGCCTGATAAATCGGTACGGTGCCAATTGGAACGGGAGAATTACGAATAATCCATTCTCTGGTTTCGTGAATATTTTTTCCAGTAGACAAATCCATAATCGTGTCGGCACCCCAGCGACAAGCCCAAACGGCTTTTTCAACTTCTTCTTCAATACTTGACGTCACAGCGCTGTTTCCAATATTTGCATTTATTTTTACCAAAAAATTGCGCCCTACAATCATGGGCTCGCTTTCAGGATGGTTAATGTTGTTTGGAATAATAGCTCTTCCGCAGGCTACTTCAGAACGAACAAATTCTGGTGTAATTTTGCTTTTAGGTGTATTAGCACCAAAACTATTACCACCGTGCTGGCATTGCATGGCTGTGGTTTGTTGGTTTAAAAGTTCAATTCGCTGATTTTCGCGAATTGCGATATATTCCATTTCAGGAGTAATAATTCCTTGTTTGGCGTAATGTAATTGTGTTACGTTTGCACCTTTCTTAGCTCTTTTTGGCTGATGCAGATATTCAAATCGCAGATGATTAAGGCTTTCATCCCTTAATCGGCTTTGACCGTAATCGGATGTAATTTCACTTAAAATTTCAACATCGTTTCGATCCAGAATCCAGTTTTCGCGTAAGCGTGGGAGTCCTTTTCTAATGTTGATTTCAATATTTGGATCAGTATAGGGTCCGGAAGTGTCGTAAACTGTTACTGGCGGATTTTTTTCGATTCCGCCATTTGAAAGTTTAGTATCGCTGAGATGAATTTCCCGCATCGCAACTTTTATAGGATGTATTTCTCCATCTATATATACTTTTTTAGAATTTGGAAAGGGAGTTCTGGAGATTTGTTCTTCTGTAGTCATGATATTTTGTTTCGAGGTTGAAGTTTCAGGTTATTCGCAAAGTCTTCCGTTGAGCGCATCGCATTGCGTTTAACACACAGCACGAAATTGGAATTTGGATTTTTTTATTGGAATTTAATTTTAAAATTTAACCTCCTTGGGTAGCAGAAATAATTAAAATTTCGTCCGTTTCGTGTACTAAAAATTCGTTCCATTTAATTTTTGGAACAACGGTATTGTTGACAGCAACGGCGATTCCGTTTTGTTTGTGCGGAATTTCGAGATCGAGCAATGCTTGAATGCTTAGCAATTCAACATTGAAATGTTTGGTTTGTTGATTGATTTTTAGTTCCATTCCTTTAAAGTTTAGTGTATAGTTACACATTAGGAATGGCTGTAAAATACACGCAGGCGCGCGCATAGAAGTCATCTTACTTTTCCCTACGCTAGTATGAACTAGATCAGGTTCAGAGGGTAAAATCTCAGCCTGCATGTTGCAGACACCCCTAAAGTGTGAAGCAAATATAATGTTTTTTTCTAAAGTTTTCAGCCTCAGTTTTTAGTTTTCAATTTCTAACGTAATAATTTGCAGTTTAAAAACTGAAACCGTGACTTCGGCAAAACTATTTTTTTCTTGTAAAACAGTCTTCAATATGATCATTGACCATTCCGGTGGCCTGCATGTGAGCATAGATAACTGTTGAGCCTACAAATTTAAATCCTCGTTTTTTTAAGTCTTTGCTAATTGCATCTGAAATTGGCGTTGTAGCAGGAACATCTTTTAAAGTTTTTGGCTTATTATCAATGGGTTTTCCGTCAGTAAATTTCCAGATATAATTAGAAAAAGTTCCAAATTCTTCCTGAATTTTTATAAAAGCCTGAGCATTGGAAACAGCAGATTTAATCTTAAGTTTATTTCGGATAATTCCTGTGTTTTGAAGTAATTCTTCGATTTTATCTTCGGAATAATTGCTGATTTTTTTATAATCGAAATTGTCAAAAGCAGTTTTGAAATTTTCTCTTTTGTTTAAAATAGTAATCCAGCTTAAACCAGCCTGAAAGGTTTCGAGAATTAAAAATTCAAACAGAGTAGGGTCATCATAAACAGGCACACCCCATTCTTCATCATGATATTTTTTGTATAAATCGCTGGCCGAACACCAGCCACATCTTATTTTGTTCTCTTTTTCCATTATTTCCCAATCTTCCAATGATAACCTTTTACTCCCGGTATATAAGCCTTGCTGCCCATTATAATTAAATTAGTGTAGATTTTTCGATTGTATTTTATTCCGATAGCTTTTCCAGAAGTATACATTTTATCGGCCTCAAACTTAAATTTAATCTTTGAATCGGTAAATTTTGCATCCGAAATTCTTTCGATAAGCCAGGTTGATTTCCATTTTATTTCAATTTCATCTTCTGCTGTTTTCGTAATACTTTTTATCAGCTTAATTCCATCTGGAGGAATATTATGGTTTTCAACGAGTTCTTTATTTGTAAGGGTTTCACCGGTTTTACAATCTGCGAGAAATTTTTTGAAATAATTAATTCCGAGGAATTTCTCATTTCCCTCTTCTTTTTCAATTATACTGTCATTTTTAGTTTCTATATTTTCAGGAATAATCTCTGTCCTGGAAATTTTATTTACAATGGAATTTTTATACTTGGTTACGGTTTCAATAGTACTTTCTGAAATAGTTTCTATTTTGTTTGAAATTCCATCGGTTACTTCAATTAGCTTCTTTTTAGTATTGTTAATACAACTAAGAAGAAGACAGATTGCCAGTGCTGAAAAATATATTTTATAATTCCTCATTATTACAATTCTTCTTTGTCCGTATGAAGATCATCTTTTTCCAGATATTTTTTTATTAAATGATGCCCGGCATAAATAAGGGGAGTCAATAAAACCGCTACTGAAAGTTTAAAAATATAACCCGTAAGACCCGATGAAATATAAGTATCAAAATCAATTTTTCCGGGAAGGTAAAATGCAATTCCAAGAACTATAAAAGAATCAAATAATTGAGATATAACAGTTGATCCGGTTGTTCTAAGCCAAATCTTTTTTTCGCCGGTACGTCTTTTAAAAAACCAAAATATCCAGACATCTATTAATTGCGAAGCCATAAAAGCAATTAAACTTCCAACAATGATCCACATACTTTGCCCAAAAACAGCCTGAAACTGCTCATCATTTACCGGACTGATTCCTTTTGCTGCCGGAATAACAATTGCCATAAATAAGATCAGAAATGCATATGCAATTAAACAAGCGGTTATAAAAGAAAGTTTTTTGACGCCTTTTTCACCAAAATATTCATTGATTAAATCGGTTGTCAGAAAAACGATTGGCCACGGCAAAATTCCTATACTCATTACAAAAGGACCAATCTGAATTAATTTTCCTCCAATGAGTTCAGCCACAACGGCATTTGTTATAAATATTCCGGCTAGAATTACAAAAACAATTTCTTTTCTGGTTTTAAACATTTTATTTATAGTTATGATGTTTCAAATTTAAACTATTTCTTCAAATCATCGAAATGGATTAAGGAGTTCATTTGATGTTTGCTTCCGATTGGTTAATTTTGATATTCTTTCACTTTTGGAAACAGGTGAGAAGAAAACCTAATATAATTTATTATGAAAAAACAAGTTGATTTAAATAATCCGCTGCTTGAGGAGTGGGAAGGTCCTTATGGCGGAGTTCCGGATTTCACAAAATATAAAATATCTGATTTTAAACCTGCAATTGAGTTTGCTATTCAGGAAAAATTAGATGAAATTGAAGCAATTGCAAATAATATTGAAGAACCTTCTTTTGATAATACAATTACAGCTTTAGAACTTTCAGGTCAAAAACTCGATCGGATTCATGCTGTTTACGGAATTTATAGATCCAATTTAAGCAGTCCGGAATTTAATGCTGTTGATACAGAAATGTCTCCAAAACTGGCCGAAATTAGTGATAAGCTATATCAAAATGAGAAATTATTTTTAAGAATAGAAAAATTGTATAAATCTGATGAAAGCAAAAAATTAAGTAAAGAGCAGCAACGTTTACTTTGGCTTTATTATACTGATTTTGTCAGGGAAGGGGCAGAATTGAATGAAAAAGAAAAAAAAGAAGTTGCCAGGATCAATCAGGAATTGGCCGGACTTTTTACTCTTTTTAGTCAAAAATTATTGGCCGAAGAAAATGACAAATTTTTAGAATTACAATCTCAGGATGATTTAGATGGTCTGCCGGAAGAATTTAAAAATGCTGCAATTGCAGAAGCCAAAGAAAGAAATTTAGAAGCTTTAGCTTGTATTGGCAATACAAGATCGTCCATTGAGCCATTTTTGACCTTTTCCAATCGAAGAGATTTAAGAGAAAAAGCCTTTGACATTTTTGTAAAACGCGGTGATAACAAAAACGAAAATAATACGAATTCAACTCTCATTTCAATATTGCAATTGCGGGCTAAAAAGGCTCAAATATTAGGCTTTAAGAATTTTGCAGAATGGAGTTTGTCAAACAAAATGGCTAAAGATCCGCAGAAAACTTTAGACTTAATGGAATCTGTCTGGAAGCCGGCTGTTGAAAAAGTAAAAAATGATGTTTCGGCAATGCAGGAAATGATAAATCAGGAAGGCGGAAATTTTAAAATTGAACCTTGGGATTATCGTTATTATTCGGAGAAAGTCCGCAAAGCACAATACGATTTGGATCAAAATGAAATAAAACAATATCTTCAGTTAGAGAACTTACGCGAAGCCATGTTTTGGGCAGCCGGCGAATTATTTGATTTAGGATTCAAACAATTATTTGATGTTCCGGTTTATCATCCTGATGTTCGTGTTTGGGAAGTAAATAATAAAACTACAAAAGAACCAATAGGCTTATGGTATTTTGATCCTTATGCACGTGTTGGCAAACGTTCTGGCGCCTGGATGAATTCACATAGAGATCAGCAGAAAATAAATAGAAATATTCTTCCGATAGTGTCCAATAACTGCAATTTTATAAAAGGGAATGCTGATGATCCGGTGTTAATTTCCTGGGATGATGCCACAACATTGTTTCATGAATTTGGACACGCTTTACACGGATTATGTTCTAATGTTACATATCCAAGTTTATCAGGAACTTCAGTGGCAAGAGATTATGTCGAGTTCCCTTCGCAGCTTTTAGAGCATTGGCTGGCAACTCCGGAAGTGCTGAATAAGTTTGCTCTTCATTATAAAACAAATGAACCTTTGTCAGAGTCGTTAATGGAGAGAATTGGCAGAGCCGCTAATTTTAATGAAGGTTTTGCAACGGTAGAAACAATTTCCAGTTCTTTTGTCGATATGAAACTGCATTTAACAACTGAAACGATTCATCCTCATGAATTTGAAAAACAAGTTTTGAAAGAAATTAATATGCCTTCAGAAATTGTAATGCGTCATAGAATTCCTCAATTTGCCCATATATTTTCGAGTGACGGATATGCAGCGGGATATTATAGCTATTTGTGGGCCGATGTTATAAATGCCGATGCTTATGAAGCTTTTCTGGAAGGAAACGGACCTTATGATAAAAAAGTTGCCAAACGTTTATACGATACTGTTTTAAGCGTTGGTAATACTATTGATAACGAAGAGATGTATGAAAATTTTAGAGGAAGAGCACCGGAATCTTCTGCTTTAATGCGAGCAAGAAATTTTCCTGCTGCTTAAAATAAAAAAGCCCGAATAACTAAATATTCGGGCTTTTTATATTGAAAAAATAATATATTAACCTAAAGTAACTCTTTTGAAACCTGTAATTTCAACATTGAATCCTTTTACGTAATCACTTACTTTTTTACTGTCATCTTTGATGAAGTTTTGGTCTAATAAAGCTTTCTCCTGATCTAAACTAGTATTGTCAGAAATGAAACGCTGTACTTTTCCCGGAAGAATTTTATCCCAGATTTGCTCTGGTTTACCTTCAGCTTTTAATTCAGCTTTAGCATCTTCTTCAGCTTGTTTGATAACTTCAGGAGTTAATTGAGAGAAAGAAATATATTTAGGAACATTTTTTAAAGTTTTTCCTAAACGTTTTGCTTCTTCATTATCTTTTTCGATTACAGCAATACGAGCAGCAAGTTCAGATTCAACGAAAGCAGGATCAAAATCTTTGTAAGATAAAGTGTCAGCTCCCATAGAAGCAACTTGCATAGAGATATCTTTTGTTAAAGTCTCAGCGTTGTCAACTTTAGCAGAAATAGCTGTTAAAGCAGCAATTTTGTTAACGTGAACGTAAGATCCAACGAAAGCACCTTCTAAAATTTCGAAACCACCGATTTCGATTTTCTCACCGATAACACCAGTTTGCTCGATTAATTTCTCTGCAACTGTAATTCCATTGAAATCAGAAGCTAAAAATTCTTCTTTAGAAGAGAAGTTGATAGCTCTTTCAACTAAATCCTTAGCTAAAGTTACGAAAGCCTCATTTTTACCTACGAAATCAGTTTCACAGTTTAAAGTGATGATCGCTCCTTTAGTGTGGTCTGCGTTAACAAAAGAAACAGCAGCTCCTTCAGAAGACTCACGGTCAGAACGGTTAGCAGCAACTTTTTGTCCTTTTTCTCTAAGGATTTGTATAGCTTTATCGAAATCTCCTTCAGCTTCAACTAAAGCTTTTTTACAGTCCATCATTCCGGCACCTGTAGATTGTCTTAATTTATTTACGTCTGCAGCAGTAATTGTTGCCATAATATTTTGAATTTTAATGTTAAAAGTAAAAATTCCAATTTTCAAATCCCAAACTCCAATTTTATTAAATTATCAACATAACGTTTTTAATTTTTTTTTTTGGATTTTAGAATTTAAAATTTGGAATTTAAAATTTGATTTATTCTTCAGTTGCAGGAGCAGCTTCAGCTTCAGCAGCAGGAGCAGTTTCTTCAGCTACTTCAACTTCTTTTTCAGAACCTCTGTCAGAAAGACCTTCGATTACTGCAGTAGTCACTAAAGATAAAATTTTGTCAATTGATTTAGAAGCATCATCATTTGCAGGAATAACGTAATCAACCTCTCTCGGGTCAGAATTCGTATCAACCATTGCGAAAACTGGAATGTTTAATTTTTGTGCTTCTTTTATTGCGATGTGTTCAGCTTTGATATCTACTACGAACAATGCTGCAGGCAGTCTAGACATATCAGCGATTGAACCTAAGTTTTTCTCTAATTTAGCACGTAAACGATCAACTTGCAAACGCTCTTTTTTAGAAAGTGTGTTGAAAGTACCATCTTTCTTCATTTTATCGATAGAAGACATTTTTTTAACTGCCTTTCTGATAGTTACGAAGTTAGTTAGCATTCCACCTGGCCATCTTTCAGTGATGTAAGGCATGTTTGCAGCTTTTGCTTTATCAGCAACGATGTCTTTTGCTTGTTTTTTGGTAGCTACGAATAAGATTTTTCTACCTGATGCAGCGATTTTTTTCAAAGCTTCATTAGCTTCTTCAATTTTAGCTGCAGTTTTATATAGATTGATAATGTGAATACCATTACGCTCCATATAAATGTAAGGAGCCATGTTTGGATCCCATTTTCTAGTCATGTGTCCGAAGTGAACACCTGCTTCTAGTAATTCTTTTACTTCTATTTTGTTTGCCATTTTTGTACTAGTTTACGTTCTGTTGATTAGCAATGTATAAATGGCGATTTCTCAGGCTTTATACATTTAGATGCTAAACTATATCCTACCTCGATAGGAGAGCAACAATAACTGTGTTTTTTAATTTCAATAAATAATTGATAATGTCTTGTCCCATCTGAACAAGACAGGTAATATTAACGTTTAGAGAACTGGAATCTCTTACGAGCTTTCTTCTGACCGAATTTCTTACGTTCAACCATTCTTGGGTCTCTTGTTAATAAACCTTCTGGTTTAAGGATAGCTCTGTTTTCAGCGTTAACTTCACACATTACGCGTGCTAATGCCATTCTTACAGCTTCTGCCTGACCAGTTGTACCACCTCCGTAAACGTTTACTTTTACGTCAAAGTTACTAGCATTTTCTGTCATAGAAAGTGGTTGTAATACTTTGTATTGTAAAGTTGCAGTTGGAAAGTAAGTTGCGAATTCTTTTTTGTTTACAGTGATATTTCCTGTTCCTTCAGAAACGTATACACGTGCAACAGCGGTTTTTCTTCTACCGATTTTGTGAATAACTCCCATTACTTAAGATCATTTAGGTTAACAGTTCTAGGT
Organism: Flavobacterium sp. Root901; assembly: GCF_001429765.1. Taxonomy (GTDB): domain Bacteria; phylum Bacteroidota; class Bacteroidia; order Flavobacteriales; family Flavobacteriaceae; genus Flavobacterium. The sequence goes on along the minus strand of NZ_LMJB01000005.1, from coordinate 45,708 downwards.
TTTTGAGCTCCGTGAGTGTGCTCAGATCCTACAACAACATTTAGATTTCTAAAAAGTTCAGCACCTAATTTGTTTTTAGGTAACATACCTTTTACAGCTTTTTCTACTAATAATGCAGGGTTTTTAGCTTGCAGTACTTTAGCAGTTAAAGTTCTTTGTCCTCCTGGGTAACCTGTATGACGCATGTAAATTTTGTCATTCAATTTTGTACCTGTAAGGTTAATTTTTTCTGAGTTGATAACAATTACGTTATCTCCACAGTCAACGTGCGGTGTGTAACTTGGCTTGTACTTACCTCTTAAGATCATTGCAACCTTTGAAGCAAGACGTCCTAAGTTATGACCTTCAGCATCAACAACAATCCACTCTTTTGTTATAGTGGCTTTGTTAGCTGAAATTGTCTTGTAGCTTAATGCGTCCATAATATTATTTTAATTAAACATTCCATCCCCAATAAAGGGGATGCAAAAGTACAATTAATTATTTTAAAACCAAATACCTGAAAAGAATATTTTATATCCTGAAAATCAGGCTCTCAGTTTTTATTTTTAAAATAATAAAAAAACCACCTTCACAATAACGTGAAGGTGGTTTCATATTTATGATTATTTGTAACTAAACTATAAATAAATTGGCAATGTCTACTACCTGCTGAGTTGTAAGAGGCTCATCATAAGCCTCTGATCCTGCGGCTGCTCCAAATGCCGCAGCAGTATTGAATCCTGCCTGTACAGTCACACCTTCGCCATCATAAACGGCCTGAGTTGCTGCCGGCATTCCGGCACCTCTTTCAGCATTAGAGATCCATCCTTTTAAGCCTCGGAGTCTTCTTACTTCTGAAGCATGTCGGGCCTCAACTGAGTGGATTTGTAATGCTGCTGTCAATAAATCTGGTGTCGTTATTAAATTTGCTGCCTGACCTTTGTAAGCTCTAACGCCGGTATCTTCAAAGGCTTGTGCCAATGCTAAAAAGGTTGGATAGTCGTTAAACGGGTCAAATGCACCGCCAACTGTAAAGTCAAACGTTGGTTTTGGAACAAAGTTAGCGCTCATTGTTCCTCCAAGTCCTGCAATTAAGAATGAAACGTGGTCTGATTCGTGTGCCGATATTTGTTGAAAAACTTTTAAATCGCGTCCGCCATTTTCAGAAGCCGGAATTACGCCGGAGTCTAATGCCATGGCATAAAATTCATTTTCAAGATATTCTAAAGTCAATGCAAACTGTAAAGCTCCAATTGGTGTTGCCGGAGTTGGAGTTATGTCTTTTGCAAATGCTTTATTTGCTATAGCAGACAATCCGAAAGGAATTGAGGCCATTGCCAGATTTTTTCCGATATTCCCAAACTGTGTAAAACTGTCTCTTCTTGAACCAGTGCTTCTCATTAAGCTGTCATCAGTAAAGGTTTCTATAAATTTTAAAATATTCATAATTTCTAATTTTTAGCTGGTTAAGATTAAGGTAAATATTTGGCTGTGAATTTTGTTGTAATAAATCCGGCAGCAACTGGTAGGATTTTTGAAGGATCTTTTGCAGCATCCAGTCCTGTTGAAGTGCTCACAATATCATCACCTGCAAAATCTTTTGAATTAGGATTTATTAAGCTTCGAATTGCAGAAGCATGTCTGGCTTCTACAGAAACAATTTTCCCGGCCAATAATAAATAATCGGCACTTTTAATAAGTCGGCCTGCTCCATTATATGCGGCTACACCAGTATCTTCAAGTGCTTTTGCGGTAGCTAAAACTTCAGTACGGCTGTTAAAATTTAAAGACCCATAATTAAAGGCTAAAGAAGGAAGTAATTGACTACTTGGATCTGGAAGTGCTCCGGTTAAAGCAGCTTTAAAAAAATCTCTGTGAACTACTTCATGATGATATAAGTCTGTTAAGACCTGACGTTCTGTATCATTAAACACAGAATTAAAGCTTGAGGCATTTACAACTTTAGTATAAAAATCTGCTTCTAACTGCTCTAAAGCATACGCATAAGTTAGAACTCCAAAATCTCCTGACCCTAAGTCAAACACACCATTTCTGACTCCCGGAAGGGAATTGTCCTCCATCTCGTCATCATTATCGTTATCGCTGCACCCAGCTAAAACCAAACCTGCGGTAACTAATGTTAGTCCACTGAGCTTAAGAAAGCTCCTTCTGCTATCCAGGGAAGGGTTAACTTCCTGAATTTTAACTTCGTTTTTCATAATAGGCTTTTATTAAGTTAATAACATTGTATTAAGCTTATTAACGAAATTTTTAGATATCCGGTTTCAGAAAATTCTTCTTTTTTTAAATTTTTTCGAATAGATCATATAATTTGAAATAGTGGTAGGTGTTTTTTGTTTTATTTTCGGTAATTCTACTATATTTGTACTAATTACATAAACTTTTATTAAATGAAAGCTAAAGCAACTCTAAAACAAATTGCGAAGGAACTAGGTGTTTCTGTGTCAACTGTGTCTAAGGCACTTAATGACAGCCCGGAAATTAGTGAGCAGACGAAGGTGAAAATTAAGGAGTATGCCAAACTCAAAAATTATAAACCGAATGTTATTGGTCTGAACTTAAAGAACCGTAAAACAAAAACAATTGGTGTAATTATACCTAATATATTAAACTCTTTTTTCGCAAAGGTTTTTAGCGGAATCGAAAAAGTAGCCGATAAGAAAGGATATAATGTAATTACGTGTATTTCTAATGAATCTTTGGAGAAAGAAGTTCACACACTTGAAATGTTAAGCAACGGAACTATCGACGGATTTATTCTTTCTGTTTCTGAAGAAGCACAAAAACTTCAGGATTATAATCATTTTTCGGCTATTATTAATGACGGAACGCCAATTGTAATGTTTGACCGTATTGCTGATGAAGTAGAATGTGATAAAGTGGTGGTAGATGATTTTGATTCTGCTTTGAATTCTACACAGCATTTAATTGATTTGGGCTGTAAAAATATTGCTTTAATATCTTCTGTAGATAATTTAAGTGTTGGAAAACTAAGAGCCGACGGATATTTAAAAGCTTTAAAAGACAACAATATTCCGGTAAACGAAAAAATTATTCTTCGTACCGATTCTGAAGATGATATGAAAGCTAAAATCGATTCGATTTTTGATCATAAAATTGATGCCATTTTTGCTTTAGATGAAAATGATTCTGTTGCCGCTTTGAGAGTAAGTTTGAAAAAAGGATTTAAGGTTCCGGAAGATATTTCAATAATTGGTTTTGCCGATGGAATTTTAGCTTCAAGACGTTTATCTCCAAGTTTAACAACAGTAAGCCAGCACGGAATTGAAATTGGTGAAGTTGCTGCTAAAAAACTAATCGAAAGACTTGAAGAACCGGAAGGTGAAACTTCAGATTACGAAACAATCGTTATCAAGACAAAATTGAAAGAGCGCGAATCGACTCGAAAAAAATAATAAGAATAAAAAAATCCATTCAACTTGAATGGATTTTTTATAAGTTTTCCTGAATATAAGTAAACAAAAGGAACTGTTTTTTTGTTTCGTTTTAGAAGGAGGTTTAAAATTTGTGATTAAATCCTTTTTTAAAGAAAATCTAAAATTAGGATTAATGCGCTTCCAGCCAGTCTTTACCCAAGCCTAATTCCACTTCTAACGGAACCGTCATTTTAAAGGCATTTTCCATTTCGTGTTTAATCATCGGCTGAATTTTTTCGAGCTCATCATTGTGAACATCGAACACAAGCTCATCATGTACCTGAAGCAGCATTTTAGATTTCCAGTTTTCGTCCTGTAATTTTTTATGAATGTTGATCATCGCAATTTTAATCACATCGGCAGCACTTCCCTGAATAGGGGCGTTTACGGCATTTCGTTCTGCGGCACTTCTAACAACAGCGTTTGCAGAATTAATGTCTTTTAAATAACGACGGCGTCCTAAAATAGTCTGTACATATCCATTCTCACGTGCAAACTCGACTTGTTCATTAATATAAGAGCGTAATCTTGGATACGTTTTATAATATGCATCAATCAATGCCGCACTTTCGCTGCGGGATAATGAAGTCTGGTTACTTAATCCAAAAGCAGAAACACCATAGATAATTCCAAAGTTTACCGTTTTAGCATTGCTTCTTTGTTCGCGTGAAACTTCTTCCAGAGGAACATTAAATACTTTTGCAGCAGTCGCACGGTGAATATCTTCTCCATCCTGGAAAGCTTTGATCATATTTTCTTCACCGCTTAAAGCAGCGATAATTCTCAATTCGATTTGAGAGTAATCGGCAGAAATTAAAGTGTAATTTTCATCGCGGGCTACAAACGCTTTACGAATCTGACGTCCTCTTTCAGTACGAATCGGGATATTTTGTAAGTTGGGGTTGTTAGAACTCAAACGGCCTGTTGCGGCAACGGTCTGCATATAATCTGTGTGCACACGTAAAGTTGTTTTGTCAACCTGTTCCGGCAAAGCCAGAATATAAGTGCTTTGTAACTTCACCATTTGGCGCCAGTCCAAAATTTGTTTTACAATTGGGTTGTCATTAGCCAGATACGTCAAAACTTCCTCGCCGGTTGCGTATTGACCGGTTTTGGTTTTCTTTTGTTTTGCTCCGCCAATTTTCATTTTGTCAAATAAAATATCACCTAATTGCTTTGGTGATGCAAGATTAAAAGTCTCGCCTGCAGTTTCGTAGATTTGTTGTTCCAAAGATTTGATTTCAACTTCCATTTCTTTAGACATTTCTTTTAAGAAATCAACATCCAGACGAATTCCTTCTGTTTCCATTGCAGCCAAAACACTTACCAACGGAATTTCGATTTCATCAAACAGTTTTTTAGTTTCTGTTTTGTCTAATTCAGCAGTAAAAATTTCTTTTAACTGCAAAGTAACATCAGCATCTTCGGCAGCATATTCTTTAATATCTTCTAAAGGAACGTCACGCATATTAAGCTGATTTTTTCCTTTTTTACCAATTAAAGTTTCAATTGATTTTGGAGAATATTTTAAGTAAGTTTCTGCTAAAATATCCATATTGTGACGCATATCAGGATTAATCAAATAATGCGCAATCATGGTGTCAAAAAGTTTTCCTTTTACATTAACACCATAATTAGAAAGGATTTTTAAATCGTATTTTAAATTTTGTCCAATTTTCTCGATGTTTTCATTCTCAAAAAACGGAACAAATTTCTCAATTAAAGTTTTTGCTTCTTCCTGACTTTCCGGAAACGGAACATAAAATGCTTTTCCTTTTTCGTATGAAAAAGACATTCCGACAAGTTCGGCATGCAGAGCATCAATTCCGGTGGTTTCGGTGTCAAAACAAACTGACGTTTGTTTTTGTAAATTCTGCAAAAGCAATTTAATTCCTAAATCACCCTGAACTGTCTGATAAGAATGTTCAGTATTTTCTAAAGTATTATAAAAAGAAGTTCTTGGAGCATCTGAATCTTCGTCTCCGGAAGTACTTCCAAATAAATCAAACTGATCTTCGTTTTTAGGCTGTGGTTTCTTGTATAATTTAGGATCAGAAGCCGGAGCGTTATTTGCTAATTCATTTCCGCCTCCAACTTTAAATAAATTATCAAACTGTTCGGCCATTCTTCTAAATTCTAATTCCTGAAAAATAGCATCTGTTTTTTCAATATCCGGGCGGGAAAGTTCATAATCATCTTCATTAAAAACAACATCGCAGTCGCAGATAATTGTAGCCAGTTTTTTAGATAAAATACCTTTGTCTTTATTGGCTTCGATATTCTCTTTCATTTTTCCTTTTAGCAAATGTGTGTTTTCTAAAAGGTTTTCCATAGAACCAAATTCTTTCAGGAACTTTTTAGCTGTTACCTCGCCAACTCCGGGTAATCCGGGAATATTATCTACGGCATCGCCCATCATTCCAAGAAAATCGATAACCTGCTCAGGTCTTTCAACTTCAAACTTAGCCAAAACCTCAGGAATACCCCAGATTTCAATTCCGTTACCCATTCGGGCAGGTTTGTACATAAATATATTTTCAGAAACCAATTGCGCAAAATCCTTATCAGGCGTTACCATAAAAACCTTATAATTTTGTTTTTCGGCTTGTTTTGCAATTGTTCCAATTAAGTCATCCGCTTCACAACCCACCATTTCAATAATCGGAATGTGCATCGCTCTTAATAAATCTTGTATATAAGGAATTGCAATTTTAATCGCTTCGGGAGTAGCGTCACGATTGGCTTTGTATTCGGCAAACATTTCAGTTCTTACCTGACTCCCTTCTTTGTCAAAAGCAACGGCCAAATGATCTGGTTTTTCTCTTTTAATAACATCCAAAAGTGAGTTCATAAAACCCATAATTGCAGATGTATCCATTCCTTTTGAGTTGATTCTCGGGTTTTTTATAAAAGCATAATATCCACGAAAAATTAATGCATAGGCATCTAGAAGAAAAAGGCGTTTTTGAGTTGACATATAAAAAATATTAGTCTGTAAAAATAAACAATTGGGTTTTAAAAAACGATTCAGTTTTTGAAAATTAATTTTTTTTGAACCGATAGAGATGATATAAGTTCATTTTAGCAGAAATGCAAAGTTGTACGCCCTGGATTGTTTCTGATTATTCAATATTAAATGACTTCTATCAAATTATACAGTGGAAAAAAGGCAAAGCGTTAATATCAAGTTAAAATTTTTTATTCAGGGATTTCTTCATTTTCTCTTCATTTTACAGAGGTAATTTTGACTTGTAAAATAAAAGGTATTTAATTTAAATCTTGGAAATCATGAGAAATTTATTGATGTTATTAGTAGCCGTTTTAGGAACAAGTGCAATGGTTAATGCGTTTCCTGCAAAAGATGGTAAAACAGTTCCTGCAAAAGAAGTAAAAGCGACAAAACATCCAAAAGGCAAAGCTGATAAAAAAACAAAATCAGAAAAAAGCGAAGCTCCAAAAGCAGAAACAGCAAAAGTAAAAAAATAAACAAAGAGGTATTAAATAATTAGTTGGTTAATTTAAAAATTAAAAGTCATGAAAAATTTATTTATTGTATTAGCAGCAGTTTTAGGAACAAGTGTAATGGTAAGTGCTCAGACAACTCCAGCACAGACAGCGCCGGCAAAAGAAGTTAAAGCTTCAAAACACCATCATAAAGGAAACAAAAAAGCCAAAACTCAGGCTCCTAAAGAAGAAGCAAACATGAAAAAATAAGAATTGTTCTCGTTTTGTTTTCGAAGCATTGTAACGAAGGCAAAACAGGAATAATGATTATGATGAATGCGATTGAAGAAAGCTGATGAAGAAATTTGTCAGCTTTTTTTATTCGTTAATTTTTTAATAACGCGCAGCCTGACTTTTGATAATTGATTAATTTTAGCTGCACTTAAATGCATTGGTTTATGAATGTTTTAATTGTTGAAGATAATAAAGAGCTTGCTGTAGAAGTTTACGATTTTCTGTGTAATGCAGGTTATATTTGTAAAATTGCAAAGAATTGCGCCGAAGCATTAGAAGAATTTGCTGGTAATGATTATGATGCCATGCTGCTGGATTTGGGACTGCCCGACGGAGATGGTTTTGAAGTTTTGCAGACTATTCGAAAAACAAAATCAAAAATCGCAGTAATTGTGCTTACAGCACGTGGAGAACTGGACGACAGAATTAACGGCCTTCATCTGGGTGCCGATGATTATCTCACCAAACCATTTGCATTGACTGAGCTGGCTGCAAGATTATTTGCCGTTATTCGCAGGATTCATGGTTTTACCTTAAACAATTTAAGCATACACGGATTTTTACTGCAGCTCCAGGATTATAAAGTGAGTTTTAATGAAGTGCCTATAAATTTAACCAAAAAAGAATTTGATATTTTTCAATATTTAGTTTTGAATAAAAACAGGGTAATTACAAGATTGCAGTTAACAGAACATATTTGGGGTGATATTCTCGAAGTAAATTCCGATTCGAATTTTATAGATGTTCATGTTCGTAACCTTCGAAAAAAATTAGACAAATATACATCGATCGATTGGTTTGAAACGGTTCGAAATGTAGGATATCGTATAAACGAATAAATAGATTTTTGTGAAAATAAAACATCAATTGGCCATTTTTAATGCACTGACAAGATTGTTGGTGATTTTGATTTTATGGCTCATGCTTCCTATTTTGGTAGAGAATGTAGTTTACAGGCACATTAATAACGGATTAATTGAAAAGAAGGAAAAATTCATCGATCATTTAAATCAAAAAGAAATTAATGATTTTATTGAAAACCAAGATGATTCGACCGAAACTTATTCTCAGTTTTCTACACTTCACAGTGAATTTTTAGTTCTTTCGAGAGTTCCTGTAAAACCGCGGCAAAAGAAAACTTCATTTAGTAATGAATACCGAATTATTGAAGGCGAAGAAAATGAATATCGAATTCTGCAGCATCATTTTACCTATGAAAATGAAGATTATCAACTCGAAATTGGCAGCAGCTTAAGCGAAGTAAAAGACTTAACTTTTATCATAAAACTGTTTATTATAATTGTTTTGGTAATTATCCTTCTGGTTACTTTTTTAGCCGACACTTTTTATATCGAATACTTATTAAAGCCCTTTTATAAAATTATTGATACTAAAATAAGGCGCGTAAACGAACCTGAAGTTTTTGATCATACGCCCATAAATGCTAAATCCAGGGATTTTAGGGAACTCGATTTGGTTTTAAATCAAATGATGGATCGTATCGCAGAACTTTTTAAAAAAGAAAAACAATTTATTTCGAATGTTTCTCACGAATTGCTCACTCCAATTGCGCTGCTAAAAAATAAGCTGGAAAATTTACTGCAAAACGCTTCTTTAGATGATAACGCGGTTGATAAAATTGCAGGTTCTTTAAGAACATTGGATATGCTTAAAAAAATCATCAATAATCTTTTATTGATTTCCAGAATTGAAAACAATCAATATGAGGCAAATGAGAATATTAATTTTAAGGAAATAATAAATGATCTGCAGGAAGATCTTCAGGATCGTATTGATGATAAAGGAATTAAGTTTGTCAATAAAATGGAATACAATTTTGCCTTTACAGGAAATAAAACCTTAATCCATATCCTGATTTATAATTTGGTTACCAATGCCATAAAATATAATAAACCTGATGGGAAAATTATTGTGTCTGATCTGTTTGCAGAAAACCAATATTCTATTTCAATAGCAGATTTTGGAATTGGTTTAAGCGAATCTCAAATTGAAAATATTTTTAATCGATTTGCAAGAGTAAGTTCTGATCAGGAAGGGCAGGGGCTGGGCCTTGCAATTGCCAGAAGTATTGCGGCTTTTCATCGCATTGAAATTAAAGTGGCTTCAGAATTAAACAATGGAACAACCTTTACTTTACTGTTCCCTGAGGCGCCAAAACACAATTAAAAGTTAATTTTTTCAGATTGGTTCAATCTTCATTTTGTCTTCATTTACTGGTTATATCTTTGAGCTATAAATAAAGAAATAATAATCATAAATTCTGAAATCATGAAAAAATTAGTTTTATTAGCAGTAGCAATTTTAGGAACAACTGCAATGGTAGGGGCTCAAACAACACCAGCAAAAGCAACTCAGACAAAAGAAGTAAAAGCTGCTAAAAAAGAGAAAAAAGCGGAGAAAAAAGCTAAAAAAGCGGAGGCTAAGCCAGAAACGGCAAAAGCTCAGAAATAACACAATATAAGTTTATTAAATAAACTTTGTTGTAGACTAAAGGTTTTAAATAATTTGGCGGCAAAAGCCGATAGAGAAATCTATCGGCTTTTGCTATTATTTGAGTTAAATTTTTGATAATAAAAAGCGTTAGAATTTTCATTCTTTGTTACTTTGCTTAAAACTATAAATAAATGATCCTTCGTTTTGTAATTCTATGTGCTCTTTTTCTATTTATTGAGTTCTATTCGTACCAGGCCTTTCGTACTTTAATTAAATTAAGATGGGTTTTGATTAGCTATCAGGTTATAAGTGTACTGCTTTTAGCCTTTATTATATATTCTTTCACACAATTTGACCGTTCTGTAGGGCAGACCAAACAAACCATGTTTACAATGGGGTTAATGTTGCTGGTCTATGTTCCTAAAATCGTCCTTACACTGGTTATGTTTGGAGAAGATATTTTTAGAATAGGAGCAAGTATATTAAATTACTTCATGTACAATGCGCCCCGAAAAGAAATGATGCCGGACAGGCGAAAGTTTGTAAGCCAGTTAGCTTTAGGTCTGGCAGCAGTTCCGTTTCTGTCTTTGATTTACGGAATTTTTGAAGGGAAATATAATTTTAAAGTCTTTAAACAAACCATATTTTTTCCGGATCTACCGGATGAATTTGATGGTTTTAAAATAACCCAGATTTCAGATGTTCATAGCGGAAGTTTTGATAATCCTGATAAAATTAATTATGCAGTTGATTTAATAAACCAGCAGGAATCTGATATGATTTTATTTACAGGAGATATTGTAAATACACATGCAAAGGAAATGCACCCGTGGCTGGAAACTTTTAACAGGATCAAAGAATACAAATATGGGAAATATGCTGTTTTAGGAAACCACGATTACGGAGAATATGTAACATGGCCTTCTGAAAAAGAAAAAGATGAAAATTTTGCAGAAATCAAGAGTTTGTATGGCAAAATAGGATTCGATCTTTTGTTAAACGAAAATAAATATATCCAAAAAGGATCTGATAAAATTGCTTTGGTTGGAGTTGAAAACTGGGGTAAAAACTTTAAAAAAGCAGGAGATTTAAATAAAGCTTCGGCAAATCTTCAGGAAGATGATTTTAAGGTTTTAATGAGCCACGATCCAAGCCATTGGGAATATGAAATTAAAAAGCATCCTAAAAATTTTCATTTAACTTTATCAGGTCATACACACGGAATGCAGTTTGGAATCGAGATTCCGGGATATTTTAAATGGAGCCTTGCACAATATATTTATAAACAATGGGCAGGACTTTATGAAGAAGCAGGAAGATATGTTTATGTAAACCGCGGATTTGGTTTTCATGCCTATCCCGGACGAGTTGGAATTATGCCTGAAATCACGGTTATTGAACTAAAAAAAGGTAAGAATGTGGCTTAATTCGTTAAAAATGCTACATTTGTATTAATTATCTCTTTTTAATAGATTAAAAGAATTAAATTTTTGGTTTTATGTCAAAATTTGGAGAACTTATAAATGCCCAGGTTCCAGTGTTAATTGACTTCTACACAGATTGGAACGAATCATCAGTGTTAATGCATCCGGTTATAAAGGATGTTGCAGCTGCGCTTGGAGACAAAGCAAAGGTAATTAAAATTGATGTTGATAAAAATCAGGAATTAGCCGAAGCATTACGAATTAAAGGACTTCCGACTTTAATGATTTACAAAGAAGGTCAGATGATCTGGAGACAATCCGGAGAGCTTGACGCAAATACACTTATCGGGATTGTTCAGGATCAATTCGACGTATAAAACTAAAACTTCCGGAAAGATATTATTTTAGGCTCTTAATGAATAATATCAAACTTATATCCGTTTTCTTTTAAAAAATGTAATGTTTTAGGTAAGGCAAATTTTAAATTTGGTGATGCTTTTATACTGTCGTGAAATACAATTACACTTCCTGATTTTACATTTTTAGTGACATTTTCAAGACACTTTTCAGGAGTTATGCTTTGGTCAAAGTCAGCGCTTAAAACATCCCACATTATTATTTTATAACCTAGTTTACGCAAAATTTTAGATTGTGCTTTTTTGATTTTCCCATAAGGAGGACGAAAGATTAAACTTTTAGGTTTTATTTCTTCTTCTAAAATCTTAGCACAATTGTTTACGTTTTCGATATATTCATTCGTGTGGATTTTCCAGCCATTTACATGGTTCATAGTATGATTGCCAATAGAATGACCGTCGCGGATTAATTTTTCGAATAAAGATATATTTGCCTTTATATTTTTTCCAATGCAGAAGAAAGTGGCTTTGGCGTCAAACTTTTTTAATTCAGATAAAACCCAGTCTGTAATTTCAGGAGTTGGGCCGTCATCAAAGGTTAAGTATATTTTCTTTTCATTGTTTGGGATATCCCAGCAATATTTAGAAAACACCTTTTTAATAAATGAATTAGTTTTTACCCAATAAAAGCTCATTTTGAATTTATTTATCTCTACGTAAAAATAAAAAATGCAGCGCTTTTTATCAAGAAGCACTGCATTTTTTTAATCAATATATTTTTCGTATATTATTCTTTTTCGCGTCCAAAACGCTCAAAAACGTTTACATAAGTGTTGAATACTTTTTTATGTGTTTCATAGAAAGCTTTGTCTTTGTTTTCTCTCATCACATGCAGTAAGCTTCTGTATCGTTCAATGTCTGTAATAATATCCATTGCTAAATCTGTTTGATCTCCAGGAGGCAAAGTACTATAGTAATTTAGGTTTTCTTTGTACTTGTTGACCAATTTGTCTAATAAATCGTGTGCTTTAGCATTTTCGCCAACTTTATAATAACCATCAGCAAATGGTTCAACTAATGAGTAATAACCAAATTTATCTAATGGCATTTTTGTCATCGCTAAATTAATTACGTTTTTAGCCTTGTCAATTTTACCTTCGGCAATAAGTTCATTCATTAAACGCGATAAGTTGGTACGATATGTAATACTGTTTCGTCTTGTTTCCGGATCGTGATAAATGGTATTGCTTTCGCTGTTGCCCCAGTCCCATTTCATTACGATATCATACATTTTATCAGCATCAATCTGCCCCATATCCATTGGTCCGCCATCTTTTGAAGGAACATTTCTTATAGGAACTAATTTGTAAACCATTCCGTCTAATTGCAGATAATCTTTTAACCATAGATAATCTTCATCATCAAAAGCTCCACCGCTAAAATAAATTGGACGTTTCCAGTTGTTGTTTGCAAGAATATCCAGCATCATTAACCTGTTTTTGTAAAGCGCATTCCCTTTGATATCAATGTCCAAATAAGGAACAATGGAGTCATTGTATTTTGGATTTACAACTTTGTTTTTGATAATCAGATTTTTATCAATGTTCAGTCTGATTTTGTTTGTTGGATAAAAATGGATAGTCTGTCCGTTTTGTAATCCAACCGTTGATTTTGGATTTTTAATAAAATCAAGGAAATCTTTAATGTTCCAGCGTGTATCTATCTTTTGTATGTAAGCTACATAATCGAGGTTGTCACCCACAAACTGATCGTGTGTAAAGGAAATAGGCAAAGGATCAGATTCGTATGATTTGGCTTTCATTTGGTCAATATACCAATCCGTCATGAAAAGACTTGTATTTACAATTTTAACATCGGTTCTAAAATGCTCTATTTCCTGCGCGTACCAAAGCGGGAACGTATCGTTGTCACCAATCGTAAATAAAATAGCATCTTTATCACATGAACTTAAATATGCTTTTGCCATTGCAACAGCAGTATATCTTCCTGATCTGTCATGGTCATCCCAGTTTTGAGAAGCCATTAAAACCGGTGCTGCTAATAAACTTCCTGCAATAATAACGGGTCCTGCAATTTTTGGAGCGATATATTTTTTGATACTTTCATATAAAGAATAAACGCCAAAACCAATCCAGATGGCAAAGACATAAAATGATCCTACAAGGGCATAATCTCTTTCACGAGGTTCAAAAGGTCTTTCGTTCAAATAAATTTTAAGAGCAATTCCGGTGAATAAGAATAATGCTAAAAGGACATAAAAACTTTTAAGGTCTTTATTGGCATGATACATCATTCCGATTAAGCCTAAGATAAAAGGAAGGAAATAATAAACATTTCTTCCTTTATTATTTAAAACATCAGATGGTAATTTGTCCTGAGAACCCAAATGCAGAGAATCCATAGCTTTGATTCCGCTGATCCAGTTTCCGTCTAAGTTATCGTATTTTCCCTGAACATCGCTTTGGCGTCCAACAAAATTCCACATTAAATATCTCCAGTACATATATCCAAATTGATATTCAAACATAAAGCTGAAATTATCTGCAGTTGTTGGTTTTTCTATAATTAAATAGTCGCCATAACTTTTTAAGAATTTAATATAACCTTCATTGTCAATTTGTTTTTGAGCATAAGCGTTTCTAAACTCGGCAACAGTTTTTTCAACTTCATTACGAAGCTGGGCCGTTGCTTTATTGTATTCTTCTTCGGTTAATTGACTTGCGTCGATTCCGTATTTTCCTAAATCATCTTCATAGTTATAGTCTGGATTGATTCGGAATTTTGGAGGATTTGTGAAACTAATATAGTTTTGAATGTGACTTGTCTCAGTACTCCACATTCTAGGCAGAATTGTTTTTTGATTGTCATCACTATTTTGTTCTGCATTTTTATAATTGTTGGTAATAATATATTTACCGGTTTTATAATCTCTTTCGTAGTTAGGTTTTTTGTCTAAATACGGAGTTTCGGCATCAAGGCCTGCAAAAACTTCTGTATACTGAGGGCCATAGAATAATGGATTTACACCATATTGTTCACGATTGTAATATGCTAAAACCTCGGCAGCATCAGATGGTTTATTTTCGTTAATTACAGTATTTGCATTTGCACGAACAGGAAGCATGATCCAGGTAGAGAAACCAATTAATATAAATAAGATGCAAAGAATAATAGTATTGTAAAAAATTAATCCTTTTTGTTTTGTGAATTTTAGTCCAAAATAAAAGAAGGCAATTAAAAGTAAAACCACGAAAATAGTTCCGGAGTTAAAAGGCATTCCCAGATTGTTAACCATGAAAATTTCGGTTTTACCAAAGAAAGCCATAGTTAAAGGAAGAAGTAATTTAAAGATAAACAGCAAAATTCCAATTACCACAACATTTGCAATAAGGAAATTTTTAATTGTTACTTTTTCATAATGTTTAAAGTAATAAAGAAATCCAATTGACGGAATCGTTAATAATGCCATAAAGTGAACTCCAAAAGAAAGTCCTACAACCAAAGAGATAATCAATAACCATTTATTTCCTTTTGGTTTGTCCATATCTTGTTCCCAGCGTAATCCCAGCCAGAAAAGTAATGCGATTAATAAAGAGGCCATTGCATAAACTTCGGCTTCAACGGCATTAAACCAAAAGCTGTCAGAGAAAGTATAAGCTAAAGCTCCAACAAATGAGCTTCCTAAAATAACGATAGAATTATTTTGATCAATTTCGGCAAAACGAGCTACGATTTTCTTTAAAATCATAGAAGAAGACCAAAACATAAATAAAATTGTAAATGCACTAGAAAAAACAGACATCATATTTACCATCACTGCCACGTGTTGAGCATCTATAGCAAACATGGCAAAGAAAGCTCCCATCATTTGAAACAGAGGTGCTCCCGGCGGATGGCCAACTTCAAGTTTAGCTGCTGTGGCAATATATTCGCCACAATCCCAAAAGCTCATTGTAGGTTCAACAGTTAGTGTATAAGTAATTAAAGCGATTGCAAATGCAAACCAACCAATAATTGTATTCCATTTATTGAAATTGAATTGTGCCATATTTAGGTGTTAAAATTTTGTGTGTTTTTCTATCCTACAAAGAAAATGTTTTTTTACGTAAAGAAACGAGCATTAACAAAAAATTCTATAAAAGTATTTGATAGAATTAAGTAATTGTTTTTGAAATAGTTGTATATTTGGTAAGGCTTGCGGGAGTAAAAAATCGAAAAAAAATGAAATTTTTTTGAAAAAAAGTTTGCGCAAACTAAAAAAAGGTCTAAATTTGCACTCGCTAAACCGCACTACTGTATTGGTCTATGGTGTAATGGTAACACTACGGTTTTTGGTGCCGTCTTTCTAGGTTCGAGTCCTAGTAGACCAACAGGTAAAAGCCTCTCAATTGAGAGGCTTTTTTTATGGAATAAATTTTTTGATCTTTTTTAGGAGAAATTTTTATTTAAACTTTAAAGGTAATAACGGGTCGTACAGCATGATTTACTAATCCTTCGCTGATACTTCCGTTGAAGAAATGTGCAAAGCCGGTTCTTCCGTGAGTGCACATTCCAATAACATCTGCATTTATGCTATTGGAGAAATTAATGATTCCTTTTTCGATATTGGTGTCGTTATAAATATGAGTGTTGTAATTGGCAAGGTTAAATGAGTTTGTAAAATCTTTAATTGCTTTTTCAATTACATGAGTAGGTTTAAAGCTGTTTGGTGTGCAAATTGACACCAAATGAATTTTAGCATCGAATAATTTAGCGAAGTTTAAAAATTTCTCAAATGGTTTTTTGCTTTCTTCTGAAAAGTCGGATGCGAAAACAATATTGGAAACATCAAAATTTGAAACATCTTTTTTAATGACAAGCACCGGAATTTCTGAATTTCTGACAACTTTTTCTGTGTTAGATCCAATCAGTAATTCTTCAAATCCAGAAGATCCGTGCGAACCCATTACAATAAGATCAATATTGTGTTCCCTGCTTACCTGAGTGATTCCGTGTATAGGTTTGTCCATTTTTACCATTTCTGTAACCGAAATTCCGTCTAAAAATGAGCTTTCAGAGATGTTGTCCAGGGTTTCATTTGCCTTTTGCATAAAAAGCATGGTTTCAGGAATGCTTACACCTCCAAAAATGGCGTCATTGGTTTGGTGCGGTAATTCGAGCATGTGTAAAATAATGATTTCAGAATCGTTTTTTCTGGCGATTTGTGCGGCAACTTTCAAGGCATGTTCTGCATGTTCTGAAAAATCAGTAGGTACTAAAATTCGTTTCATAATTTTTAGATTAAATTATTAGAACAATTGTTTTTGAATGCTCTTATAAAGATAAGAAATATTTTTAGAGCAATCTATTTATTTGATTTATAAAAAAATCACTATATTTGCACCGTTATTTATTAAAATCTAAATAATGAGGGGACTAAGTGTCCCCTCTTTTTATAAAATTATGACATTTAAGGAAAAAGTAAACGAATTAATTACAGAAGCTCTTCTGGAAAAGCCATCGATCTTTTTGATTGATCTTTCTATTTCAGATTCTTTTAAAATTAGCGTTGGTTTAGACGGAGATAATGGAGTAGCACTTCAGGATTGTATTGATATCAGTCGTGCAATCGAGAATAATCTGGATCGTGAAGAACAGGATTTTTCGCTTGAAGTAGCGTCGGTAGGAGTAGGTTCTCCGTTGAAATTAATCAGACAATACAAGAAAAATATTGGTAGAACGTTGATTGTTACTACAAATAATGAAAAAATTGAAGCAGAATTAGTAGAAGCTAACGATGTTTTTATAATTTTGTCTTGGAAGGCAAGAGAACCGAAAAAAGTAGGAAAAGGAAAAGAAACAGTTCAAAAAGAACAACAAATACCTTATACAGAAATCAAAGAGGCAGTTGTTACAGTAACATTTTAATTAAAGAATTCGCATGGAAAATTTAGCATTAATCGATTCATTCTCAGAGTTTAAAGATAATAAACTTATTGATCGTGTAACGCTTATGGCAATTTTGGAGGACGTGTTTAGAAATGCATTAAAGAAAAAATACGGTTCTGATGATAATTTCGATATCATTATAAATCCTGATAAAGGAGATATGGAAATCTGGAGAAGGAGAGTTATCGTTGCTGACGAAGATCTTGATTTTGAGAACGAAGAAATTACCTTGACTGAAGCAAGAAAGATTGAAGCGGATTTTGAAATTGGCGAAGAAGTTTCTGAAGAAGTTAAATTGATTGATTTAGGAAGAAGAGCTATTTTGGCCTTGCGTCAAAACTTAATATCTAAAATTCACGAACACGATAATACAAATCTTTACAAGCAATTTAAAGATATTATTGGAGATATTTATACTGCCGAAGTACATCACGTGCGTCCAAGAGTTGTAATATTGGTTGATGATGAAGGAAATGAAATTGTGCTTCCAAAAGAAAAACAAATTCCTTCTGACTTTTTCCGTAAAGGAGACAATGTTCGCGGGATTATTGAAAGCGTTGAATTAAAAGGAAATAAACCGCAGATTATTATGTCCAGAACTTCTGAGAAGTTTTTGGAAAAATTATTTGAACAGGAAATTCCAGAGGTATTCGACGGTTTAATTACAGTTAAAAATGTAGTTCGTATTCCGGGCGAAAAAGCAAAAGTTGCTGTAGATTCTTATGATGACAGAATTGATCCGGTTGGAGCCTGTGTGGGAATGAAAGGATCTCGTATTCACGGAATCGTTCGTGAATTAGGAAACGAAAATATTGATGTAATCAACTATACAAATAATATTCAATTGTTTATTACAAGAGCATTAAGCCCTGCAAAAGTTTCTTCGATCAAAATTGATGAAGAAAACAAAAGAGCAGAAGTTTTCTTGAAATTAGAAGAAGTTTCTAAAGCAATTGGTAGAGGTGGTCATAATATTAAATTAGCAGGTCAGTTGACAGGTTACGAGTTAGATGTAATCAGAGAAGGTGATACTGCAAACGGCGAAGACGATGACGATGTTGAATTAACAGAGTTTTCAGATGAAATCGAAGACTGGGTTATCGAAGAATTTGCAAAAATTGGTTTAGATACAGCTAGAAGTATCTTAAAGCAAGAAGTAGAAGATTTAGTAAGAAGAACAGATTTAGAAGAGGAAACAATTCTTGATGTTATGAAAATACTAAAAGAGGAGTTTGACAGCTAGTTATCTGCTCCCTAACAACACAACGAAAAAGGTAATAATAAAAAGGTTATATGTCTGAAGAGAGAGTAATAAGAATAAACAAGGTTTTAAGGGAATTAAATATCTCGTTAGAAAGAGCTGTTGATTATCTAAAAGATAAGGGAATTGCTATTGATGCAAATCCAAATGCTAAAATTTCTGACAGTGAATTTAATATCCTGCAAAGCCAATTTGCGGGCGATAAGGGGAATAAGGAAGCTTCTAAAGAAGTAGGAGAAGAGAAAAGAAAAGAAAAAGAAGCATTGCGCGTTGAGCGTGAAAAAGAAATTGAGGACAAACGCAGACAAGACGAAGAGCGTCAGAAACAACAAGAAATCATTAAAGCGAGAGCTGTTGTAACTGGGCCTGTTCAGGTTGGTAAAATTGATTTAAATCCAAAAAAACCTGCTGTTTCTCCAGAAGAAACGGTAAAAGCCGAAGAGCCTAAAGCTGTTACTCCGACTCAAACAGAAAAACCTGTTCAAAAAGAAACAGTACAGTCTGAGCCTGCTGCTCCTGTTGTTTCTGAAGAGAAAAAGGTTGAAAAACCTATTATTACAGAGAAAAAAGAAGTAAAAGCTGAGAATTCTAAAACAGCACAGGAGCCAATTATATCAACAGATCCTGCTACTGCAGAGGAAACTATCACTACTCAATATCAAAAATTATCTGGAACGACTCTTACGGGGCAGACAATTGATTTATCTCAATTTAATAAACCGAAGAAAAAGAAAGAAGATCCAAAAATTACCCCAAATAAACCGGGTACACCTGGTGTTGGAAATAATAACAACAACGCTAATAAAAATAAGCGTAAAAGAATTGCTCCAAAACCTGGAACTCCGGGAGCGCCAAAACCTGCAGCAGGAAATAATGCGCCTGGAACGCCAAATCCAAATAAAATTACGCCAAACACTGGAGGCGGTGGCTTTAATGCAAACAGAAGTGCAAGACCTGGTTTTGTAAAAGGAAATCGTCCTGCAATTGTTGCAAAAGTAGAGCCTACGGAAGAGGAAGTTAAAAACCAGATTAGAGAAACTCTTGAAAAACTTCAGGGTAAAGGCGGTAAATCAAAAGCTGCTAAATACAGAAGAGATAAAAGAGAAACACACCGTCAGAAATCTGATGATGAACAAAGAGCTCTTGATGAAGGAAGTAAAACTATTAAAGTTACGGAATTCGTTACGGTTGGTGAAATCGCAATCATGATGGATGTGCCGATTACTAAGGTAATTGGAACTTGTATGTCATTAGGTATCATGGTAACAATGAATCAGCGTTTAGATGCTGAAACTCTAACAATTGTTGCTGATGAATTTGGCTATGATGTAGAATTTATTACAGTGGATATTGAAGAAGCAATTGAAGTTGTAGAAGATAGAGAGGAAGACTTAGTAACAAGAGCGCCGATTGTGACCGTAATGGGTCACGTTGACCACGGTAAAACATCTTTATTGGATTATATCCGTAAAGAAAATGTTATCGCTGGTGAGTCTGGAGGAATTACGCAGCACATTGGAGCTTATGGAGTTACTCTTGATAATGGACAGAAAATTGCATTTTTAGATACTCCGGGTCACGAGGCGTTTACCGCGATGCGTGCACGTGGAGCTCAGGTTACAGATATCGCAATTATTGTGGTAGCTGCCGATGATGATATCATGCCGCAAACAAAAGAAGCAATTTCTCACGCACAGGCTGCGGGAGTGCCAATTATATTTGCGATCAACAAAATTGATAAACCAAACGCTAATGTTGAAAAAATCAAAGAGCGTTTAGCTGGTATGAATTTACTTGTTGAAGATTGGGGTGGAAAAATTCAGTCACATGATATTTCTGCGAAAGTTGGTACAGGTGTAAAAGAATTACTTGAAAAAGTTTTACTTGAAGCAGAAATTCTGGATTTAAAAGCTAATCCTAATAAAGCTGCACAAGGAACTGTTGTTGAAGCCTTCCTGGATAAAGGAAAAGGATACGTATCTACGATTTTGGTTCAGCAGGGAACTTTAAAAATTGGAGATTATATGCTGGCAGGTAAGCATCACGGAAAAGTGAAAGCGATGCATGATGAAAGAGGGCATATTGTTCTTGAGGCTGGTCCTTCGACTCCGGTATCTGTTTTAGGTCTGGATGGTGCTGCAACTGCGGGTGATAAATTCAATGTATTTGAAGATGAAAAAGAAGCAAAACAAATTGCATCTAAACGTTCTCAATTAATGCGTGAACAATCTGTACGTACTCAAAGACATATTACACTTGATGAAATTGGACGTCGTATTGCTCTTGGTCAGTTTAAAGAATTAAATGTAATTCTTAAAGGAGACGTGGATGGGTCTGTTGAAGCATTATCAGATTCGTTCTCTAAACTTTCTACAGAAGAAGTTCAGATCAATATTATTCATAAAGGTGTTGGAGCAATTACAGAAACCGATGTTAACCTGGCTTCTGCTTCAGATGCTATTATTATAGGATTTAATGTGCGTCCTGCCGGAAATGCGAGACAATTAGCTGATAAGGAAGAAATCGATATCCGTTATTACTCAATTATCTATGCGGCAATTGATGACTTAAAAGATGCGATGGAAGGAATGCTTGCTCCTGAAATGAAAGAAGAAATTTTAGGAACTGCAGAAATCCGTGAGATTTTCAAAATTTCTAAAGTAGGTTCAATTGCAGGTTGTATGGTAACTGATGGTAAAATCTTAAGAACTTCTAAAATTAGAGTTATCAGAGATGGAGTTGTGGTTCATACAGGTGAATTAGTTGCTTTAAAACGATTCAAGGATGATGTTAAAGAAGTAACTAAAGGTTATGACTGTGGTATCCAGATTAAAGGATTTAATGATATTGAAATTAGCGATGTTATTGAAGCGTACCATGAAGTAGCAATTAAGAAAAAATTGAAATAATATTTCAATAATTATATAAAAGTCCCAATGAAAATTGGGACTTTTTTTCTTTCTGTTTGAAGGGTGTTTTTATTTAGATTGTTGATGTTGAATTATGTTTATTTATTTCAAATTTTAATGTTATTTTTGGTATAAACAATTAAAAAATCATCTTATGAAATTTTCGCTGTATTCACTTGTTTTGCTTTTGTGTTTTTCTCATTTATCATTTGCTCAGGAAGCAGTAGAAAAGCCTGCACCGCCAGCAGGAAATGCGTTTGTTGGAGATTTTTATGGTGCAGATATTAGTACTGCATCAGTTATCAAAGCAGTTTCTGTTGAAAAATTAGAGAATGAATTAAAAAATAGACAAAAAGCAGAACATATTGTTGTAAAAGGTGAGGTAACAAATGTTTGTGAAAAAAGAGGCTGTTGGGTAACTATTAAAACGGAAAGCGGTTCTTCCTTCTTTGTAAAAATGAAAGATTATGCATTTTTTGTTCCAACGGCATTGAAGGGTAAGAATGTAGTTTTAGAAGGAAATGCTGAACGAAAAATTACATCTGTTGATGAGTTGAAACATTATGCTAAAGATGCTAAAAAGACAAAAGCAGAGATAGATGCTATTACTTCTCCAAAAGAAGAAATACGTTTTTTAGCAGATGGGATTAAAGTGGTAGACTAATTTTAAAAAAAAATCTATTTTTAGAATATAAAAAAAAGCGAGATAATTTTTTATCTCGCTTTTTTGTTAGTTGAAATTTATTATTTCCCGGGCTTAATTAAAAAGACGCTTTTGTACTTTTTTCTAATGTCGGTTAAATTCTTTTCAGCTTCAATTCTTGATTTGAAATTTCCAACTATAACTTTATAATTTGGCGTGTTAAAAATTATTGTTCCATCAATATTGGTATACTCCCTTTTGAAGTCGGATAATGTCTTTTTTGCTTCATCACTTTTGCCGCTGAAAATTTGAATTCTATAAGAATCATTTGTACTTATTGATGTGTTAAATTTACGTTTTTCATTCAGTAACTGTTCAAATTTAGGGTCTTGATTCAGTGTTAAATTTTGGCTTTGAGCTTGAATATTATATGCTAATGTCAGCATTGTCAATGTTAAGAAAACGTTTTTTGAAGAGGTTAAAATTCTCATAATGTGATGGTTTTTATGCAAAAATACTATTTAAAGTTTGGATGTAAAATTTTAATATTATTTAGAATTGATATAAATTGATATTTAAGAGTATTTTAAGGTTTTGAGAATAGTTCATAAGTCGTATTTTTGTGCAAGTTTTAAAAGAAGGTATTAATTTTTGTCTGATTTAGTACAGAAAAAATCATACCAAAAATTAGTAGATAATTATTATACTATATGAAAAAGGTGGGTAACCATAATTCGATCTCAAGAAAATTATTACTTAGTTTATCGCTAACGTTAATTTTCTCCCTAACTTCATTTGCTCAAGATCCTGCTGCAGCTCCTGCGGCGACTGAAGCTGCTGCGGCTCCTGCTGCTGCATCTGGAGGTGGTGATCCGGTAAAAGGGAAAGAACTTTTTAATGCAAATTGTGCTGCATGTCACAAATTAGATGCTAAATCAACAGGGCCGGCTCTAAGAGGAGTTGCTGCTAAACATGAAATGGCTTGGATTTACAAGTGGGTTCATAATAGCTCTGAGGTAATCAAATCAGGTGATCCTGTTGCTGTAAAGCTTTTTGAAGAGAATAATAAGTCTGTAATGACTTCTTTTCCTCAGTTATCTGAAGCTGATATTGATAATATTATCGCTTATACTTCTGAAGAGAAAAAAGCACCGGTTCCAGCTGCTGGTACTACTGCTGTTCCTCCGGGAACAGATGTTCAAAGTGGTGGGATTTCAAATAATATTATTTTAGGGGCTCTTGCTCTTGTAATGGCTATTTTAGTTGTTATGTTATTCATGGTGAATAAAGTACTAACTAAAGTTGCTGGTAATAATGGTATTGTAGTTGCTCCAAGAGAAGGCAGAACTCCAATCTGGAAAGCGTTTGCTAAAAATCAATTTTTAGTATTGGTTACTGCAATATTTCTTCTTTTGGCTAGTGGTTATTTTGTATACGGATATTTAATGCAGGTTGGTGTTGATCAGAATTATGAACCAATTCAGCCAATTCATTACTCTCATAAAATTCACGCTGGAGATAATGAAATCAATTGTAAATATTGTCACTCTGCTGCCCGTGTGAGTAAAACTGCTGGTATTCCTTCTTTAAATGTTTGTATGAACTGTCATAAAAACATTTCTGAAGTTGCTGAAACTACTGCTACTGCTGAATACAGTAAAGCGTTTTACGATGCTCAGATTCAAAAATTATACGATGCTGTTGGATGGGATAAGACGAAACAGGCTTATACTGGAAAAACACAGCCGGTAAAATGGGTTCGTATTCATAATCTTCCTGACTTCGTTTATTTCAATCACTCACAGCACGTTTCTGTTGCAGGAGTTGAATGTCAAACTTGTCACGGACCTGTACAGGAATTTGAAATCATGAAGCAATATTCTAAATTAACAATGGGATGGTGTATTGACTGCCATAGAAAAACTGATGTTAAGATGGAAGGAAATGCATACTATGATAAAATTCATGCTGAACTTTCTAAAAAATACGGTGTAGAGAAATTAACTGCAGCGCAAATGGGAGGTTTAGAATGCGGTAAATGCCACTATTAATCGAATTATTAAGATTTTAATATATATATACAATGTCATCAAACAAAAAATACTGGAAAAGTGTTGAAGAGCTAGAAAATAGCTCTATTGTTGAGGCGCTTAGAAATAACGAGTTTGTTGAAGAGATTCCTACAGAAGAATTTTTAGGGAATGCAGATGCTTTAGCTTCATCTGGGACTTCACGTCGTGACTTTTTAAAGTACGTAGGATTTAGTACTGCAGCAGTTACACTTGCTGCTTGTGAAGGTCCTGTGCACAAGTCTATCCCTTATGTATTACAACCAGAGCAAATCATTCCTGGTGTTGCAGATTATTATGCAACTACTGTTTTTGATGGTTTTGATTTTGCTAATCTTTTGGTAAAAACTCGTGAGGGTCGTCCAATTAAAATTGAAAACAATACTATTACCGGTGCAAAGTTTTCAGCCAATGCAAGAATTCACGCATCTATCTTAGGATTATATGATAGTAAGCGTTTGAGAGCTCCTAAATTGGATGGAAAAGATAGCAATTGGTCAGCTGTTGATTTAAAAATTAAATCAAGTTTAGCTGATGCAAAAGCTAAAGGCGGTCAGGTAGTATTATTAACAAATACATTAGCAAGTCCATCTACTGAGAAATTAATAGGTGAGTTTATTGCTAAAAACCCAAATGCTAAGCATGTTGTGTATGATGCAGTTTCATCTTCTGAAGCATTAGATGCATTCGAAACTGTATATGGAGAAAGAGCTTTAGTTGATTATGATTTTTCAAAAGCTTCATTAATTGTGTCTGTTGGTGCTGATTTCTTAGGAGACTGGCAAGGTGGTGGATACGATGCTGGATACGCTAAAGGACGTATTCCTCAAAATGGAAAAATGTCACGTCATTTTCAGTTTGAATCAAATATGACATTATCCGGAGCTGCTGCTGATAAGCGTGTTCCAATGACTACAACTGATCAAAAACAAGCTTTAGTTCAAATATATAATATTGTTGTTGGTGCTTCTGTTCCGGTTTCTTTAGATGCTAAATTTAAATCGGAAGTTGTAAAAGCTGCACAACAATTAAAAGCTGCTGGTTCTAAAGGGATTTTAGTATCTGGTATTGAAGACAAAAATGCACAGTTATTAGTTTTGGCAATTAACCAGGCTTTAGCTAGTGAAGCTTTCAGTACTGCAGGTACAAGACAAATTAGAAAAGGTTCTAATGCAGTTGTTTCACAATTAGTAAAAGACATGAACGCAGGAAGTGTTCATACTTTAATTATGAGTGGAGTTAATCCGGTTTATACTTTAGCTGATTCAGCTTCATTTGTATCTGGATTGAAAAAAGTTAAAACATCAGTTGCTTTTTCTTTAAGAGAAGATGAAACTGCAGCCGTATCTACAATCGCTGCTGCTGCACCTCATTATTTAGAGTCTTGGGGAGATGTAGAGCTTACAAAAGGAACTTACAGTTTAACTCAGCCTACTATTCGTCCTATCTTTGATACAAAACAATTTCAGGATGTTTTATTGTCATTAAACGGAACTCCTGTTAAATTCTACGATTATTTAAAAGCTAATTCTGCTTCAGTAATTGCTGGTACTACTTGGAATAAAGTTTTACATGATGGTGTTTTTGTAGTTGGTTCTGCTGCTTTAGCTGGCGGTTCTTATGATTTCGCAGGTGCAGCTAATGCACTTTCAAAATCAAAAGCTTCTGGTGAACTTGAATTAGTTTTATATACTAAAACAGGAATGGGTGATGGACAGCATGCAAACAACCCTTGGTTACAAGAGTTTCCTGATCCAATCACAAGAGTTTCTTGGGATAACTACGTTACAGTTTCAAATGTTGATGCCAAAAAATACAATTTATCTAATGAAATTGTAGCAAATGGTGGTTTAAACGGTAGTTATGCTACTCTTACTTTAGCAGACGGTTCTAAACTGGAAAATGTTCCGGTAATTGTTCAGCCTGGACAAGCTGTTGGTACAGTTGGTTTATCTGTAGGTTATGGCCGTAAAGAAGGTTTAAAAGAAGAAATGCAGGTAGGTTTAAATGCCTATGCTTTATATAAAAATTTCAATAGTGTTCAGTCTGTTTCCATTGCAAAAGCAAATGGAGAACATGAGTTTGCTTGTGTTCAGGGACAGAAAACATTAATGGGAAGAGGAGATATTATTAAAGAAACTACTTTAGAGATCTTCAATACAAGAGATGCAAAAGAATGGAACGAGCAGCCAATGGTTTCATTAGATCACCAGGAAGTAGAAGCTACTACTGTTGATTTATGGGAATCATTTGATCGTACTACAGGGCATCACTTTAATCTTTCTATTGATTTAAATGCTTGTACCGGATGTGGTGCATGTGTAATTGCTTGTCATGCTGAAAACAACGTACCAGTTGTTGGTAAAGCAGAGGTAAGAAGAAGCCGTGATATGCACTGGCTGCGTATCGACAGATATTATTCTTCAGAAAGTACTTTTGAAGGTGATAACGAAAGAAAAGAAAGTATCGCTGGTCTATCTAGTTCATTATCTACATTTAATGAAATGGAAAAACCTGGGGACAACCCACAAGTAGCATTCCAGCCTGTAATGTGTCAACACTGTAACCACGCACCATGTGAAACAGTTTGTCCGGTTGCTGCAACTTCTCACGGTCGTCAGGGTCAAAACCATATGGCATACAACAGATGTGTTGGTACTCGTTACTGTGCTAATAACTGTCCATATAAAGTTCGTCGTTTCAACTGGTTCTTGTATAACAAAAACAGTGAATTCGATTATCACATGAATGATGATTTAGGTCGTATGGTATTAAACCCAGACGTAAACGTTCGTTCTCGTGGAGTTATGGAAAAATGTTCATTCTGTATCCAAAGTACTCAGGCTGTAATTCTTGAGGCTAAACGTCAAGGAAGAGTAGTAGCTAAAGATGAGTTCAACAATGCTTGTGCATGTTCTGCAGCTTGTTCTTCTGGTGCGATGGTATTTGGAGATGTAAATGATAAAGAAAGCGAAGTTGCTAAATTAGCAGAAAGCGAAAGAATGTATCATTTATTAGAGCATGTTGGTACAAAACCAAATGTTTTCTACCACGTAAAAGTTAGAAACACTTAGTAAAATTATTAATTAAGAAACAATATAAAGGATTATGTCGTCTCACTACGAAGCACCCATTAGAAAACCTTTAGTTATAGGTGATAAATCATATCATGATGTAACTGTAGATGTGGCAGCGCCTGTTGAAGGACCTGCAAATAAACAATGGTGGATTGTATTTTCAATCGCATTAATAGCCTTCCTTTGGGGATTAGGCTGTATAATTTACACCGTATCTACCGGTATCGGAACATGGGGATTAAATAAAACAGTTGGTTGGGCTTGGGATATCACGAACTTCGTTTGGTGGGTTGGTATTGGTCACGCCGGAACATTAATTTCTGCGGTATTATTACTTTTCCGTCAGCGTTGGAGAATGGCTATTAACCGATCTGCAGAAGCAATGACTATCTTCTCAGTAGTTCAAGCAGGTTTATTTCCAATTATTCACATGGGACGTCCATGGTTAGCATACTGGGTATTACCTATTCCAAATCAGTTTGGATCTTTATGGGTAAACTTTAACTCACCATTGCTTTGGGACGTATTTGCAATTTCAACTTATCTTTCAGTATCATTAGTTTTCTGGTGGACTGGTTTATTGCCTGACTTTGCCATGCTTCGTGATAGAGCTATAACTCCATTTAATAAAAGAGTTTATTCTATCTTAAGTTTCGGATGGAGTGGAAGAGCTAAAGACTGGCAGCGTTTTGAAGAAGTATCTTTGGTTTTAGCTGGTTTAGCAACACCTCTTGTACTTTCTGTACACACGATTGTATCGATGGACTTTGCTACTTCTGTAATTCCAGGATGGCATACAACAATTTTCCCTCCATACTTCGTTGCCGGAGCGGTATTCTCTGGATTTGCAATGGTAAACACATTGTTGATCGTTATGAGAAAAGTTTCTAACCTTGAAGCATACATTACATTACAGCATATCGAATTAATGAACATCATTATTATGATTACTGGTTCTATCGTTGGTGTAGCTTACATCACTGAGTTATTCGTAGCTTGGTACTCAGGTGTGGAATATGAGCAATATGCATTCTTAAACAGAGCTACTGGACCTTACTGGTGGGCATATTGGTCAATGATGACTTGTAACGTTTTCTCTCCACAGTTCATGTGGTTCAAAAAATTAAGAACAAGTATCATGTTTTCATTTATTATTTCGATTGTAGTAAACATCGGAATGTGGTTTGAAAGATTCGTAATTATTGTTACTTCTTTACATAGAGATTACCTTCCATCTTCTTGGACAATGTTCTCACCAACATTTGTTGATATTGGAATTTTCATCGGAACAATTGGTTTCTTCTTTGTATTGTTTTTATTATACTCTAGAACATTCCCTGTAATTGCTCAGGCAGAGGTAAAAACAATTTTGAAAGGAACAGGAGATAATTACATTAGAGAAAGAGCAAATAAAGATTCACATCATGAGTAATAAAGTAATATACGCCATTTATAATGACGATGATATTTTGATGGATGCAGTAAAGAAAACCAGAGCTGCTCATCATCATATTGAAGAGGTTTTTACTCCATTCCCAGTTCACGGATTGGATAAAGCTATGGGTTTAGCACCAACAAGATTAGCAATTTGTGCTTTCCTATATGGATGTGTTGGTATTTCTGTTGCAACAACAATGATGAGTTATATCATGATTCATGACTGGCCACAGGATATTGGTGGAAAACCAAGTTTTAGTTTCATTCAAAATATGCCTTCTTTTGTGCCAATTATGTTTGAGATGACTGTATTTTTCGCTGCGCACTTAATGGTGATCACTTTTTATATGAGAAGTAGATTATGGCCATTTAAACAAGCTGAAAATCCTGATGTGAGAACAACAGATGACCATTTCTTAATGGAAGTTGCTGTAAACGATAACGAAGCAGAACTTGTTTCTTTTTTCGAAGGTACAGGAGCTGTTGAAGTTAAAGTAATTGAAAAGAATTAATTGTAGCTATGAAAAGGATATATAAAATAAAACTTTTAGTTGGTATGACTATTTTAGTTTCATCTTGCCACAATAATTCGGCGCCAAACTATCAGTACTTTCCAAATATGTATGAATCTGTTGCTTACGAGCCATATACAGAAGCAAAAATATTTAAAGGTGGTAAGGAAGGACAACTTCCTGTTGAAGGAACTATTAATAGAGGTTTTGAACCTTACGAATATGAGAATTCTACAGCAGGTTACGAGTTAGCAAAAGCTAATTTAAAATCACCTCTAACTGAAGAAGAAAGAAACTCAGGAAAAGGAAAAGAACTTTTTGAAATTTACTGTATCAGCTGCCATGGTGCTGCTGGAAACGGTAAAGGTAAATTGGTTGAAAGAGAAAAATTTCTTGGAGTACCTAGTTATAAAGATAGAGAAATCACTGAAGGAAGTATCTTTCATGTTGAGACTTATGGTTTAAATGCAATGGGTTCACATGCAAATCAATTAAGTGCTCACGAACGTTGGTTAGTTGCTGACTATGTTCTGAAACTAAAAAGCCAATTATAATTGTTGAACAAACTGATCGTAATAGATATGTATACATTTTCAAGTAAATTAAAAACTTTTTCTATCATCTTAATGGTTCTGGGACTATTAGGAATTGGGTATGGTTTTTTAAGTGCACCTAAAGATATTCAAGAAGTTGAAAAAATACTAGCTGCTGAGGCTCATGGTGAACATGGTGCTGCACATGCAGAGTCTGCTGAGGCATCTCATAAAGGAGCAGGACATCATGAAGCTGCAGAAGCTTCACATGAAGAGCACAAAGGCGGAGAGCACGCAAAAGTTGGTGCTGCTGATGAGCACACTGAACATTTAAATCATGTATTGCACCAATTGCAAAACAAACCTTGGTCTGCATTATATGTAGCTTGTATTTTCTTTTTACTGCTTTCTATGGGAGTTTTAGCTTTTTATGCTATTCAACAAGTTGCTCAGGCAGGTTGGTCTCCGGTATTATTTAGAGTTATGCAGGGTATTACAGCATATTTACCTGCTGGTTCTATCATCTTTTTTATAATCTTAGTTTTATGCGGATTGCATTTCAATCATATCTTTGTTTGGTTAGGTGAAAATGTCACAAATCCAAAACATGAAGATTATGATGCCATTATTGCTGGTAAATCCGGATATTTAAATTTCCCTTTCTGGATCATTAGAGCTGCTATTTTCTTGGCAGGTTGGAATTTATATCGTTATATATCTAGAAAAAACTGTTTAGCTCAGGATGAGGCAAATGATGATCTTTACTACAAAAAGAACTTCAAAGCTTCTGCTGGATTCTTGGTATTCTTTATTGTTTCTGAGTCTATTATGTCTTGGGATTGGATTATGTCATTTGACCCACACTGGTTTAGTACATTATTCGGATGGTATGTATTTGCTTCTTTCTTTGTAAGTGGTATTACATCTATTGCTTTAGTAACAATATACTTAAAATCAAAAGGATATTTAGAGTATGTAAATACTAGCCATATTCACGATTTAGCTAAGTTCATGTTTGGTATTAGTGTATTCTGGACTTACTTATGGTTCTCTCAGTTTATGTTGATCTGGTATGCTAACATTCCGGAAGAGGTGACATATTTTGTAACAAGAATTCAATTATATAACTTACCTTTCTTTGGAGCGGTTGTTATGAACTTTGTTTTCCCATTATTAATATTAATCAATACTGACTTCAAACGTCTTAGCTGGGTTATTGTAATGGCTGGTGTTGTAATTTTATTAGGTCATTATGTTGATTTCTTCAATATGATTATGCCTGGTACGGTTGGAGACAAATGGTTTATTGGAGTTCCTGAAATTGCATCTATTCTTTTCTTCTTAGGTCTATTTATATTTGTTGTATTTACTGCATTAACTAAATCTCCTTTGCTTGCAAAAAGAAATCCTTTCATCGAAGAAAGTAAACATTTTCATTATTAATATTTAAAGAAGTAAACAGATGACAAGTTTGTTGGTAATTATAGTTTTAGTTTTATTAGCAGTTGCATTATGGCAGTTGACCAAGATATTTGATCTTACTCAAGTAGGATCTTCTTCGGACGATTCTCAAGTTGCATCAGATAATGACAATAACATTCAGGGATATATTATGTTTGGCTTTTTAGCTTTCATTTATATATTTACTATTTATGGTTTACTAAAATGGGGTAATTTGGCACTTCATACTCCTGCTTCTGAGCATGGACTTTTAGTAGATAGTTTAATGAATATTACCTGGGTTTTAATTTTTACTGTTCAGGTTATTACGCAAGGTTTATTATATTGGTTTTCTTTTAAAAACAGAGGACACAAAGACAGAAAAGCATTGTTCTTTGCTGATAGTAATAAATTAGAAGCAATCTGGAGTATTATTCCATCTGTAGTTTTAGCTTGTTTAATTCTTTATGGATTATATGCTTGGAATAACATTATGTTTGTGGATAAAGATGAAGATGTTGTAGAAATTGAATTATACGCTCAACAATTTAAATGGACTGCAAGATATGCTGGAAAAGATAACGTTTTAGGAAAAGCTAACGTACGTTTAATTGAAGGTGTAAATACATTAGGAGTTGATATGTCAGATCCTAATGCTCAAGATGATATTGTAGTAACAGAACTTCATATTCCTAAAGGTAAAAAAGTTCATTTTAAAATGCGTTCTCAAGACGTTTTGCACTCAGCTTACATGCCTCATTTTAGAGCGCAGATGAACTGTGTGCCAGGAATGGTTACTGAGTTTGCCTTTGTTCCAACTTATACTACTGCTGAATACAGAGAGTTGGATTTTATGAAAGAAAAAGTAGCTAACATCAACAAACTTAGAGCTGAGAAAAGCGCTGAATTAGTTGCAAAAGGCGGTACAGCTTTAGATCCTTATACATTTGATTATTTATTATTATGTAATAAAATCTGTGGAGCTTCTCACTATAACATGCAAATGAAAGTTGTAGTTGACACTCCTGAAGATTATAAAAAATGGTTAAGCGAAAAAACAACTTTAGCTCAGGATATTAAAGCAGCAGCGGCTGCTGAAAAACCAGCTGAAGGAGTTGAAGGTGCTGCAGATACTACTGCTAAAATTACAGATACAGTAAAAGCAGTTGTTGATACTGTTAAGGCAGCTGTAGCTAAAGTAGCTATGAAATAATATTATTAAGAAAATTTAAAGTACACATATATGTCAGCAGAAGCGCACGGTCACGATCACGGACACGATCACGAGCACGAACATCATCATAAAGACACGTTCATTACTAAATATATTTTTAGTATTGATCACAAAATGATTGCTAAACAATACTTGATTACTGGTATTGTTATGGGAGTAATTGGTATTGCAATGTCCTTGCTTTTCAGAATGCAGTTAGCGTGGCCAGAAGAGTCTTTTAAAATATTCAATGTTTTATTAGGAGATAAATTTGCACCTGATGGTGTAATGGCAAATGATATTTATTTAGCTTTAGTTACAATCCATGGTACCATAATGGTATTCTTTGTACTGACAGCCGGTTTAAGTGGAACTTTTAGTAATTTACTTATTCCGCTTCAGATTGGAGCGCGAGATATGGCTTCCGGATTTATGAACATGATTTCATACTGGTTATTTTTCTTATCTGCTGTAGTAATGTTATGTTCTTTATTTGTTGAAGCTGGACCAGCTTCTGCAGGTTGGACAATTTATCCTCCATTGAGTGCATTACCACAAGCTATCCCAGGATCTGGAACAGGTATGACTTTATGGT
The DNA here is from genome assembly GCF_001429765.1 of Flavobacterium sp. Root901. Lineage (GTDB taxonomy): Bacteria > Bacteroidota > Bacteroidia > Flavobacteriales > Flavobacteriaceae > Flavobacterium. Next base: position 12,658 of record NZ_LMJB01000005.1, on the reverse strand, counting down.
TAGTTTCAATGGCTATCTTTATCGCTTCTTCTTTAATGGGATCGTTAAACTACATTGTAACGGTTATTAATTTAAGAACTAAAGGAATGTCTATGACTAGACTTCCACTTACAATCTGGACATTTTTCGTAACTGCTATTATTGGTGTTATTTCATTCCCGGTATTATTATCAGCTGCTTTATTATTAATTTTTGATAGAAGTTTTGGTACTTCATTCTTCTTATCAGACATCTATATTGCAGGAGAGGTTTTACATTATCAGGGAGGTTCTCCGGTATTATTTGAACACTTATTCTGGTTCTTGGGTCACCCTGAGGTTTACATCGTAATCTTACCAGCAATGGGTCTTGTTTCTGAAATTATGGCTACAAACTCTCGTAAACCAATCTTTGGTTACAGAGCGATGATTATGTCAGTTCTTGCAATTGCATTCTTATCTACTATTGTTTGGGGTCACCACATGTTTATTTCAGGTATGAATCCTTTCTTAGGATCTGTATTTACTTTTACAACTTTGTTGATTGCAATTCCATCTGCTGTAAAAGCGTTTAACTGGATTACAACTTTATGGAAAGGTAACTTACAATTTAACCCTGCAATGTTGTTCTCTATCGGGATGGTTTCTACTTTCATTACTGGAGGTTTAACCGGGATCATTTTAGGAGACAGTACTTTAGATATTAACGTTCATGATACTTACTTCGTAATTGCTCACTTTCACTTAGTAATGGGTATCTCTGCACTTTATGGAATGTTTGCTGGTATTTACCACTGGTTCCCTAAAATGTACGGAAGAATGTTAAATAAAAATTTAGGTTATATTCACTTTTGGGTAACTGCAGTTTGTGCTTATGGAGTATTCTTCCCAATGCACTTTATTGGATTAGCTGGTTTACCTAGACGTTATTATACAAATACGAACTTCCCATTATTTGATGATTTGCAAAATGTGAATGTTTTAATTACAACATTTGCCCTTGTAGGAGGTGCGTTCCAATTAGTATTCTTATACAACTTCTTTAGCAGTATTTTCTACGGTAAGAAAGCGATTCAAAATCCATGGAAATCTACAACTTTAGAGTGGACAACTCCGGTTGAGCATATTCACGGAAACTGGCCTGGAGAAATTCCTCATGTATATCGTTGGCCGTATGACTACAGTAACCCGAATCATGATGTAGATTTTGTACCACAAAATGTACCAATGAAAGAAGGTGAAGAAGTTTTACACCACTAGAAAAAAATAACAAAAGACTGTCAGAAATGGCAGTCTTTTTTGTTTAGTTAAAGTTTTGATCGTTCATTTTTACTGTTTTACAAACTAATTAGTTTCTATATCTTTGTAGAATGAATGAAAATCTTGATCCTACTAGTAAAGGATATAACTCTGAAGAATTAGATCTTGAAAAAAGATTGCGTCCGCTGTCATTTGATGATTTTGCGGGGCAAGACCAGGTTTTGGAAAATCTAAAAGTTTTTGTTGCAGCAGCTAATCAACGTGGTGAGGCACTTGATCATGCATTATTTCATGGTCCTCCGGGATTAGGTAAAACAACTTTGGCTAATATTTTGGCAAATGAATTAGAAGTTGGTATCAAAATTACTTCCGGACCTGTTCTTGATAAACCAGGGGATTTGGCAGGACTGCTTACCAATCTTGATGAAAGAGATGTTTTGTTTATTGATGAAATTCATCGTTTGAGTCCTATTGTCGAAGAGTATTTATATTCTGCGATGGAAGATTTCAAAATAGATATTATGATTGAATCAGGTCCTAATGCAAGAACTGTTCAAATCAATCTAAATCCTTTTACGTTAATTGGAGCAACTACCCGTTCCGGATTATTAACAGCTCCAATGAGAGCCCGTTTTGGTATTTCATCCCGTTTGCAGTATTACTCTACGGAACTTTTGACCACTATTGTTGAACGAAGTGCCGGAATATTAAAAATGCCAATTGATCTGGAAGCTGCAATCGAAATTGCAGGCAGAAGCAGGGGCACACCTCGTATTGCAAATGCTTTATTGAGAAGAGTTCGTGATTTTGCCCAGATAAAAGGTAACGGAACAATTGATCTTGAAATATCTAAATATGCATTAAAAGCCCTAAATGTTGATGCACATGGATTGGATGAAATGGACAATAAGATTTTATTGACTATCATTAATAAATTTAAGGGCGGACCTGTTGGTCTTTCAACTTTGGCTACAGCCGTATCTGAAAGCAGTGAAACTATTGAAGAAGTTTATGAACCATTCCTGATTCAGGAAGGATTTATCATGCGTACTCCTCGTGGTCGTGAGGTTACAGATAAAGCTTATAAGCACTTAGGGAAGATTAATGTTAATATCCAGGGAGGATTATTTTAAATTTAAACTATGAAGAATTTCCTTTTATTTTTATTATTTAGTTGTTTCTGCTCTTTTAGCCAAACTAAAAATCCTCAGCATCTGGCTTATGGAAAAGCACCACAACAAGTTTTAGATTTATATGTTCCAAGTGGTAACTTAAACGATTTACCAGTTGTTATACTTCTTCATGGAGGAGCGTGGTCAATGGGCGGACTTGAATATACAAGTAAACATGCCAAAGATATATGTGATAAAGGATTTGTTGTTGCTAATGTTGATTATCGATATGTTAGTAATAAAATTTCTGCGCGGGATTTATTAGCAGATATTGATGCAGCTATTACTTATGTTTCAGAAGCTTCCGGGAAATACGGTTATCCTAAAAAAGGATATCATATTGTTGGAATTAGTGCAGGCGCTCATTTGGCATTATTGTATGGTTATACCAAAAAGAATATGAGATCTATAACGGCACTGTGTGCCCCATCAAGATTGAATTCTCCTGAAGCTGTAGCGTTTATGAAGAAAAATGGTCATTTGGATATCATCGAAAAACTGGCAGCAGCTAAAATAGATACAACTTCAGACAATGCTGCATTAATTAAAATAAGCCCATTTAATGTTATTTCAAATATACCAACACTCTTGATTCATGGTGATGCAGATAATTTAGTAAACGTGAGCCAGTCTCAGGATCTTTACAATGAATTAAAAAGCAAAGGCATAGATTCAAAATTGCTTATTAGAGAAGGCAAAGGACATGATGTTGGAATGAATACACCTGATACAGAAGTTCAGAATATAAAAGATATTACAGAATGGATTCTGCTGCACAATAAATAAATTTGGTTAATGAGAAAAACTAAACATCAGCACAAAGATGTTTATTTTAATTCTATTCAAAATGTCTGAAAACAAAAAATATAATTACCCGGGCAGGCTTTCGATATTAAGGTTTTTGAAAGATGCTGAAGGTGTTCGAAGAAATCCGATTCCTTTTCATAAGAGATATTTCGAAAAATTTGGAGATTCTTTTGCTATTAGAATTGGTTTCTCTAAACATATCATTTTGTCAAGAGACAATGAAATTGCACAATATATTTTAGTTAAAAATCAAAAGAATTATCATAAATCTAAATTTCAGTCTATATATCTTTCAAAATATTTAGGAAAAGGACTTTTAACCAGCGATGGTGATTTTTGGTTAAAACAAAGAAGACTTATCCAGCCGGCATTTCATAAACAAAAAATGAATCAGCTGGTTGATAATATGAACAGTACTATTACTTTGGAAATAGATAATTTGGTTGAAGATCAATCAATTAATGTTTTTCCTGTAATGAGTAATCTGGCATTTAATGTTGTAGCAAAATCTTTATTTCAGCTTTCGACAGCTGAAAATAAATTTGAACGTATAAAATTTATTATTGAAGAAGTTCAGAATTTCTTAATAAAGGAAATTAGACTACCTCATAAAGCATGGTGGTTTTCATTGAGTGGTCAGGTAAAGAAACATCTTAAACTTGCAGAAGAAAATAACAATATTATTCGTGAAATTATTGAAGAGAGAAAATCTTCAACAGAAGAAATAAATGATTTGCTAAATATGCTTTTGGAAACCAGATATGAAGATACTGGAGAAAGTATGTCTATTGAACAATTGATTGACGAAATCAAAGTTTTGTTTATTGCGGGACATGAAACAACTGCAAATGCTTTAACATTTACACTTTATCTTTTAGGAAAGAATCCGGAAGTACAACAAAAAATATTAAATGAGATTGTTGAGATTGAATCGCATACGGAAAATATTGTCGAGAAACTTCAAAAAATGACATATACAAATGCTGTTTTAAATGAATCGATGCGTTTATATCCGCCAGCATGGATTACGGACAGACAAAATCTTGAAGATGATTCTCTTGGAGAGTTTAAAATAAAAAAAAATACATTAATTGGAGTTTCTTTTTATGAATTGCATCGTAATCCCAAATATTGGGAAAATCCAGATGAATTCATTCCTGAACGCTTTCTCGGCGAGCAAAAAAAAGAGTCCATGCAATATTTCTATCCGTTTGGTGCCGGGCCAAGAATGTGCATTGGAACCGGATTTGCCATTTATGAAATGTGTCTGACAATATCTCAAATTGTAAAAAAATATGTCATTAAATCTCAGAATTATACAGTACAATTTAATCCTCTCATTACGCTAAAGCCTGTCAATGTTGAAGTTTCATTTTCTAAAAGATGAGTATCAATTCAAAAGAAACATATTCAAAATTTATAAAAGAAGAAGCCAAAAGACTGGGTTTTATTTCTTGTGGAATATCTCAGGCTGGTTTTTTAGAACAGGAAGCACCCCGGCTTGAAAAATGGCTGAATAATAACCATAATGGTCAGATGGCGTATATGGAAAACCATTTTGATAAACGTTTAGATCCGACCTTATTGGTTGATGATGCTAAAAGTGTAGTGTCTCTTTTGCTGAATTATTTTCCTTCAGAATCTCAGAATACAGACAGTTTTAAAATATCAAAATATGCATATGGTCAGGATTATCATTTTGTAATTAAAGAAAAATTAAAGGAACTTCTATATTCCATTCAAGAGAATATTGGTGAAGTTTCTGGCCGCGCATTTGTAGATTCTGCTCCGGTTCTGGACAAAGCCTGGGCTGCTAAAAGCGGTTTAGGATGGATAGGTAAGAACAGTAATTTAATTACCCAGAAAGTTGGCTCCTTTTATTTTATAGCAGAATTAATTTTAGATTTAGACTTAGAATATGATCATGCCGTAACAGATCACTGCGGTTCCTGTACGGCATGTATTGATGCTTGTCCTACACAGGCAATTCTTGCGCCATATATAGTTGATGGAAGTAAATGTATTTCTTATTATACGATTGAACTAAAAGAAAATATCCCTGATGATATGAAAGGGAAATTTGATGACTGGATGTTTGGTTGTGATACTTGTCAGGATGTCTGTCCTTGGAACCGATTTTCTAAACCTCATTCTGAACCACTTTTTAATCCAAATCCGGATTTAATTTCCTTTTCTAAAAAAGAATGGTCAGAAATTACTGAAGAAACTTTCCAAAAAGTTTTTAAAAATTCCCCTATAAAAAGAACAAAATTCGACGGACTTAAACGAAATATAAAATTTCTGAAGTAAGTCCTGTCAGGAATATTTTATTACAATTTTTTATTTTTTATAATTTTAATCAAATATCTGAAAATCAGTATTTTGTGTTCATTTTCTGTAGCTTTATGTTTTCTTATTTGTAAGATAATGTTGCGTTTTTGTTACTAAATCTTCAAAATATTGCAATTATATTAAAAAATTAAGAAATTTCTGTTGATTTGTTGTTAAATCACTATGTTTATTGGCATTCCAAAGTTATTTTTTGTCGACAAAAAGTGTATTTCAACGTTTTTCTGGGTAGTTTATCGAGTAATGTAGCTAGTATTGAGGTGTTTATATACTTTCGCGCCACCAAATCTGCTAATTTAATCCAAAGACAACTATGTGTCCTGAACCCGAAAAAATTATGGTCTATAAGATTTCTTATCTTTTTAATGATTTTGATAAAACTTTTTTCAATAATCGTAAATCTACCCTTTTATTTTTTTCGTATCTGCTAAATAATCTGATCATCATTCTTTGGTCTTCAGCTTCTATAATATCCTTTACTCAAATTAATACCGAGTCTGTATATGCGTAACTTTACTTTTAATTGGTTTAAATTTATCAAACCACAATTTCTTGTTTTGTTTTTTTTACTAATAAGCTATAGTGCTTCAGCTCAATTTTATACGAAGCATTATATTGCCCCTGCACCGTGGCAATATTTTAGTAAAGCCAATGAAATTGTTATAGCAACAAATTCTACAACTACTGTAAACATTACTCTCTCAAAAAGTAATGGTACTTTGGTAACAAATTTAACTGCAGTAAAAGGAACTCCTGCTGTTTATAGATTTGCAGGTTTGCCTAAAGATGCTCCTGCGTTTGCTTTAAATACTATTTTAAATGGCGCGGGATTAATAATTAATGCTAACGCTCCGGTTTCTATTAATTTACGAAATGTTGCTTCTGATGCTTTAGGAGGCGATGGAAGTGATCAGGATATTAAAGGAAATGCGGCATTAACCAGTTTTGGAGATGCCGGAATTGGAATAAGATTCAGAGTAGGATATTACAGAGATGGCTCTTTGGGTAATTTTAGCGGTTTTGGAGATCAGCGCCCTATTTACAGCATTATGGCTACTGTTGACAATACAACTGTAAAAATTAATAATGCTGCTGTAACGACATTAAACGCCGGACAAAGTTATTTATTTAAAGCGGCAATAGGGACATTGGTAGAATCTTCGAACCCTGTTGTAATGAATACTTCTGCAGCTATAGACATGCCAGATGGTTGTGGAGATGGTGCTTTTAATCAGATCCCGCCAGAATCAGTTTTAGGGACTGAATATTTTATTGAAAGAGGTAAAGGAAATGATACTGCAGAACAAACTACTGTAGTTGCTACAAAAGACAACACAGTTTTAACAATAGATACTTATTCGACAACCGGGGCATTAGTAGGTACAACTAACGTAACTTTAGCTACAGCAGGAAGTTTTTATACTTTTCGTAATGGTGTTTCAAATACGAGCTTTTCAGCATCACGTGTTTTTGCAGATAAGAAAATTGTTGTTTACTCCGGAACGGCTCAATCTTGTGAGGTTGATATTTCTACAATCGCACCGGTATCAGAATGCGGCGGATCTAATTTTATAGAAACGGCAAAGTTTAGAAATTATGGCACAGGTTCATTACCTTATTTTGGATATATTCTTTTAAGAAGTGCTACAGACGTAGTATCTGTTAATGGAACAAATATTGAAACTGTAAGCGGTATAGCAGCGCGTCATCAATTAGGAACGACGGGTTGGTATATAATTAATTTTGAGGACACTCAAATCGGAAGTCCAAATATTCTCTCTATATCAAGTGCTGCTAAATTGACGGTTTCAATTGTGCAGCAAGGAGGGGGATTCTCAATGGCAGGTTTCTTTTCAAATTTTGCTGTTCAGCCAGAAGATCCAACGATGACATATATTTCAGGCGGAGGCTGTACTAACAATAAAGCAGAACTAACAACACCTGCAGGTTTTGCTCCTTATCAGTGGTATTTTAACGGAACAGCTATTGCTGGAGCCAATTCATCAACTTATACGGCTACAAAAACAGGTGCATATTCTGTAGCTTCAACTTTAACTTGTGGAGCACAAACTCAATCAAAACCTGTAAGTGTTACTTTATGTACAGATTTAGGAATTACAAAAACGGTTGATAATGCAACACCATGTATAGGTTCTAACGTAGAGTTTACGATTAAAGTTAGTAATTTAGGAGGTAATAATATTTCAGGAGTTTCTGTAAATGATTTGCTTCCTTCAGGTTACACTTATGGAAGCTCGACGCCATCAGCCGGAGCTTATGATTCTGCAACAGGTATTTGGAGTATTGGAGATATAGATGCTCAGACATCTGCAACATTAAAAATTATTGCATCGATAAATGCATCAGGTAATTATACAAATACAGCATCTTTACCTTCTTCAATAGATACTAATACGGCAAACAATTCTGCAAGTGCGGCGGTAACACCAAAATCATCCATTTTTGTTGTAACAAATCCAGCAACAGTATGCGCACCGTCTACAGTAGATTTGACTGCTCCGGCAGTTACAGCAGGAAGTACTCCAAATATGACACTTTCGTATTGGACAGATGCAAATGCATCTGTTGCTTACACAACACCAGCTGCTGTTACTACTTCTGGGACGTATTATATAAAAGCAGTTTCTGCCGACGGATGTCAGTTTATAAAACCAGTTGTTGTAACAATAAATGCACAGGCAGGTACACCTACAATTTCAGCAAGTGGTTCAACTACATGTGCGACAGGAAGTGTTGTATTAACATCATCGGGTAATTCAGGGACTTATTTATGGTCAACTGGAGAAACAACAAAAAGTATTACAGTTACTGCGAACGGAAGTTACACTGTTAAAAGAATAAATGCTGCAGGATGTCCTGGAAATAGCTCTGCGGCAACTGTAGTAACTTTTACACCAGCAGCTCCAACAGCTTCTGCTCAGACTTTTTGTTCTTCTGAAAATAAAAAAGTTAGTGATTTAGTTGCGTCTGGAACTAATTTAAAATGGTATAGCGCTGCAACTGGAGGAACAGCTCTTCCAGCGGCTCAAGCTTTGGCAACCGGTGATTACTATGCAAGCCAAACGGTAAGCGGATGTGAAAGTTCACGCACCCAGGTATCTGTAACTATTAATACTACATCTTCTGCACCAGTTGCTTCTTCACAGACATTCTGCGCTGCTGATAATAAAAAAGTAAGTGATTTAGTTGCTGCAGGAACCAATTTGAAATGGTATAATGTGTCTTCAGGAGGTACAGCACTTCCTGCAAATCAAATATTAACTAGTGGAAATTATTATGTAAGTCAGACTGCAAATAGTTGTGGTGAGAGTACCAGAACTTTAGTAGTCGTTACTATAAATACAGTTCCGGCTGCTCCAGCTGCATCTTCACAAACATTTTGTGCAATTGATGCTAAAAAAGTGAGTGATTTAGCTGCGACTGGAACCAATTTAAAATGGTACAACGCTGCAACAAACGGAACCTTATATACAGGAACTGAAACCTTGGTAACAGGGACATATTATGTAAGCCAAAGTACTAATAGCTGTGGAGAAAGTCCAAGAACTTCGGTAGCAGTTACAGTAAACAATACAGCCGCTCCAACAGCATCTTCACAGACATTTTGTGCAATTGATGCTAAAAAAGTTAGTGATTTAGCTGCTTCAGGAACTAATTTAAAATGGTATAGTGCAAATACTGGAGGAACACTTTATACAGGAACAGAGACTTTGACTTCTGGGAATTATTATGTAAGCCAGACTTTAAACAGCTGCGAAAGTACAAGAACTTTAGTATCGGTTACAGTAAATAATACACCAGCTCCAACGGCATCTTCGCAGACATTTTGTGCAGCCGATGCTAAAAAAGTCAGTGATTTAACTGCTACAGGAACCAATTTAAAATGGTACAGTGCTTCAACTGGCGGAACATTATACACAGGAACTGAAACTTTAATATCTGCAAATTATTATGTAAGTCAGACTCTAACTGGATGTGAAAGTGCCAGAACGTTAGTTTCAGTAACTGTAAATCCTACACCATCAGCCCCAACTATTACGGCAAACGGACCTACTACATTTTGTTCTGGCGGAAGTGTAATACTGACTTCAAGTGGAGGAAATAGTTATTTGTGGTCAACAGGAGCTACTACTCAATCTATTACAGTATCTGCTTCAGGAAATTATAGTGTGAGAATAGCAAATGCTTCAGGATGTCAAAGTGCAGCTTCTGCAACTACAGCAGTTACTGTAAATCCAATTCCAGCTGTTCCGGCATTAAGCGCTGTTACCCAGCCTACGTGCTCGACAGCAACAGGAAGTTTTACCATTTCAAACTACAATGCTTCTAATACTTATGCGGTAAGCCCTTCAACAGGGGTTACCCAGTCAGGGAATACAATTACAGCTCCGGCAGGAAGCTACACAGTAACGGCTGCGGCTAACGGATGTACATCGGCTGCTTCATCAGCTGCTGTGATCAACGCCCAGCCTGCAACTCCTGCAGTTCCGACATTAAGCGCTGTTACCCAGCCTACATGTTCANGCACCGGCAGGAAGTTATACTGTTACGGCTTCGGCTAACGGATGTACATCGGCTGCTTCATCAGCTGCTGTGATCAACGCCCAGCCTGCAACTCCTGCAGTTCCGACATTAAGCGCTGTTACCCAGCCTACATGTTCARCTGCAACGGGAAGTTTTACAATCTCAAACTACAGYGCTTCCAATACTTATGCGGTAAGCCCTTCAACAGGAGTTACCCAGTCCGGAAACACGATTACGGCACCGGCAGGAAGTTATACTGTTACGGCTTCGGCTAACGGATGTACATC
>NZ_LMJB01000005.1:0-2160 GCF_001429765.1 Flavobacterium sp. Root901 | reverse complement strand
GCTTCCAATACTTATGCGGTAAGCCCTTCAACAGGAGTTACCCAGTCMGGAAAYACRATTACGGCACCGGCAGGAAGTTATACTGTTACGGCTTCGGCTAACGGATGTACATCKGCTGCTTCATCAGCTGCTGTGATCAACGCCCAGCCTGCAACTCCGGCWGTTCCGACATTAAGCGCTGTWACCCAGCCTACATGTTCAACTGCAACGGGAAGTTTTACAATCTCAAACTACAGTGCTTCCAATACTTATGCGGTAAGCCCTTCAACAGGAGTTACCCAGTCNACCCAGCCTACATGTTCAACTGCAACGGGAAGTTTTACAATCTCAAACTACAGTGCTTCCAATACTTATGCGGTAAGCCCTTCAACAGGAGTTACCCAGTCCGGAAACACGATTACAGCACCGGCAGGAAGTTATACTGTTACGGCTTCGGCTAACGGATGTACATCGGCTGCTTCATCAGCTGCTGTGATCAACGCCCAGCCTGCAACTCCGGCGGTTCCGACATTAAGCGCTGTAACCCAGCCTACATGTTCAACTGCAGCAGGAAGTTTTACCATTTCAAACTACAATGCTTCTAATACTTATGCGGTAAGCCCTTCAACAGGAGTTACCCAGTCAGGGAATACAATTACAGCTCCGGCAGGAAGTTATACTGTTACGGCTTCGGCTAACGGATGTACATCTGCTGCTTCATCAGCTGCTGTGATTTCAGAATATATCTGTGCTGAAGATGATGCACCTTCATCTGTAAATGGTTTAATTGGAGGAACAATTTCAACTGTTTTTGCTAATGATAATATTAATGGAGCTTCTTTCTTACCAGGAGATGTAACGTTAACAACGGCTGCACTTCCTGCAGGAATTACTTTTAATTCAAATGGAACTATTACTGTAGCGCCAAATACATCTGCAGGTACACATAATATAGTTTATACTATTTGTAAAGCAACTAATTCAAGTATTTGTGATTCGGCTATTGTTACTATAGTAATAACAGCACCAATAATCGATGCAGTAACAGAAACTACGGCATCAGTAAACGGCAATACGGGCGGCACAACAGCAGCCTTAACGTCTAATGATACCTTAAACGGAAATCCTGTTGTGATTGGTACTTCGGCAGGACAGGTTACATTAACAGCAATCAGCGTTCCAGCAGGTTTAACTCTTAACGCAGACGGAACAGTAACGGTTGCAGCAAATACTGCAGCAGGAACTTATGATGTTGAATACAGAATCTGTGAGGTAACCAACCCGTCAAACTGTGATGCAGTGATCTCAAAAGTAACAGTAGGAGCCCCGGTAATTGATGCAGTAACAGAAACTNAGGAACTTATGATGTAGAATACAGAATCTGTGAGGTAACCAACCCGTCAAACTGTGATGCAGTGATCTCAAAAGTAACAGTAGGAGCCCCGGTAATTGATGCAGTAACAGAAACTACGGCATCAATAAACGGAAACACAGGCGGCACAACAACAGCCTTGACAGCAAATGATACCTTAAATGGAAACCCGGTTGTAATCGGAACAGCCCAAGGTAACGTAACCCTTACAGCGGTTAGCGTTCCAGCAGGTTTAACGCTTAACGCAGACGGAACAGTAACAGTTGCAGCCAATACTGCAGCAGGAACTTACGATATAGAATACAGAATCTGTGAAGTGACCAACCCGACAAACTGTGATGCAGTGATCTCAAAAGTTNGACGGAACAGTAACAGTTGCAGCCAATACTGCAGCAGGAACTTACGATATAGAATACAGAATCTGTGAAGTGACCAACCCGACAAACTGTGATGCAGTGATCTCAAAAGTAACTGTAGGAGCCCCAGTAATCGATGCAGTAACAGAATCTACGGCATCAGTAAACGGCAATACAGGCGGTACAACAGCGACCTTGACAGCAAATGATACCCTAAACGGAAATCCAGTTGTGATTGGTACTTCGGCAGGACAAGTTACATTAACAACAATCAGCGTTCCAGCAGGTTTAACTCTGAATGCAGACGGAACAGTAACAGTTGCAGCCAATACTGCAGCAGGAACTTACGATATAGAATACAGAATCTGTGAGGTAACCAACCCGTCAAACTGTGATGCAGTGATCTCAAAAGTAACAGTAGGAGCCCCGGTAATTGATGCAGTAACAGAAACT
>NZ_LMJB01000004.1 GCF_001429765.1 Flavobacterium sp. Root901 | reverse complement strand
ACAGTTGCAGCCAATACTGCAGCAGGAACTTACGATATAGAATACAGAATCTGTGAAGTGACCAACCCGACAAACTGTGATGCAGTGATCTCAAAAGTTGTGGTAACAGGCGGTGTATTAGTTGCCAATGCTGATACTATCGGATCTGTTACATCTGGAAACACGGCTCAGACTTTACCGGTTAATGTATTTGATAACGATACCAAAAACGGAACAGCACTGGTTCCATCAGATGTAAATCTGACAGTTTCAGTACCAGACCCATCAGGATATTTAGTTTTAAACCCAGACGGAAGTTTAACNAAAAACGGAACAGCACTGGTTCCATCAGATGTAAATCTGACAGTTTCAGTACCAGACCCATCAGGATATTTAGTTTTAAACCCAGACGGAAGTTTAACATTAGGCGCTAATGCTCCGGCAGGCACTTACACGTTGACTTACACAATCTGTGAGAAACTAAACCCATCCAACTGCAGTTCAAACACAGTAAATGTAACTGCAGGAGCACCAATAATTGACGCAGTAACAGAAACTACGGCAGTAATAAACGGCAATACGGGCGGCACAACAGCAGCCTTAACGTCTAATGATACCTTAAACGGAAATCCTGTTGTGATTGGTACTTTGGCAGGACAGGTTACATTAACAGCAATCAGCGTTCCATCAGGTTTAACACTTAACGCAGACGGAACAGTGACGGTTACGGCAAATACTGCAGCAGGAACTTATGATGTAGAATACAGAATCTGTGAGGTAACCAACCCATCAAACTGTGATGCAGTGATTTCAAAAGTAACTGTAGGAGCACCTGTAATCGATGCAGTAACAGAAACTACGGCAGCAGTAAACGGCAACACAGGCGGTACAACAGCAGCCTTAACGACAAATGATACGCTGAACGGAAACCCAGTTGTAATCGGAACAGCCCAAGGAAACGTAACCCTTACAGCAATCAGCGTTCCAGCAGGTTTAACTCTTAACGCAGACGGAACAGTGACAGTTGCAGCAAACACTGCAGCAGGAACTTATGATGTAGAATACAGAATCTGCGAGGTGACCAACCCATCAAACTGTGATGCAGTGATTTCAAAAGTAACTGTAGGAGCACCTGTAATTGATGCAGTAACAGAAACTACAGCAGCAATAAACGGCAATACGGGCGGTACAACAGCGGCCTTGACAGCAAATGATACCTTAAATGGTAACCCGGTTGTAATTGGTACTTCGGCAGGACAGGTTACATTAACAGCAATCAGCGTTCCAGCAGGTTTAACACTTAA
>NZ_LMJB01000003.1 GCF_001429765.1 Flavobacterium sp. Root901 | reverse complement strand
TAAATACCGGATTAGTTGTAAACGGCCCTGCAACATTGTTGCTGTATGTAAATCCGCCTGATCCTCCAGCACCTGTTAAAGTAACCGAACCATCAGCAGCTCCGTTACAGCTTGCATTTACCTGAGCAGCTGTAACTGTTGGGTTTGTAATTGGAGAAACGGTAACAACTGCAGTTTTTGTACAGCTGTTAGAATCTGTAATTACAAATGTATAAGTATCTGCATTGGCAGGTGTTACTGTATAAGTAAAGGTTGGTCCGGCAATTGGTGCACTTGGTGCACTCGGTGTACCTGCACCTTTTTGTACTGTGTAAGTATAGTTAGATTTACCACCGCCAATCGTAACAGTAATTGTTGCGTTTGGAGTAACTGTACAATCTAATTCTTTTGTAACAGTTCCAGCAGCCGTTAATTGCGGATAAACTACTGTTGCAGCCGGAGCCGAAACAATACATCCGTTTTTATCTTTTACATNAATCTAATTCTTTTGTAACAGTTCCAGCAGCCGTTAATTGCGGATAAACTACTGTTGCAGCCGGAGCCGAAACAATACATCCGTTTTTATCTTTTACAGAAACCGTATAAGTTCCTGCCGCAACTGTAAATGTGTTTGATGTCTGGAAAGAAGTTCCATCAATACTGTAAGTCAACGGAGCTAATCCTGTCGCAGTTGCAGTAATGGTAAATCCGCTTCCTGAAGCTGTACATTGGTTGTTAACCGTTACATTAGTGATTGCTGGCATTGAATCCAGAATAACGGTAACAGTTGATTTAGCTGTACATCCATTGGCGTCTTTTACATAAACATCCCAAACTAAATCAGCTCCCGAATTAGTAGTGTCTACAGTTAAAACTGAACTGTTGCCATAAGTCGATGATGGAACAGTTGACGGGCTTTTCGCGAAAGCGTAAGTATAATTTGGTGTACCGCCTGTTGCTGTAACTGTAATTTGTGAATTATCATTATTACAATTTACGTTTGTAGCAACCGCTGTTGTAATTGCTAAAGCAGCAGCTGGCTGGCCAATAACAATACTGGCAGAATTAGTACATCCTGTAGCAGTATCAGTTACCTGAACAGTATATGTTCCTGCTGCAACATTTGATAATGTTAATGTATTTCCTGATTTTGTTAATGTTCCTGAACCTAGAGTKCCTGCTGTTAAAGTAAATGTATAAGCACCAGCTACAGCATTTCCAGAAACAGTATAAGTACCTGATCCTGTGTTACCGCCTCTACATAAAACATCACTTGTTTTATTTCCTGTAAYKGCAATCGGAATAACCGGATTTACAATGTAAGGCTCTGTATAATAACATCCGTTTGCATCTGTAACTCTGAAAGTATAAGATCCAGGAGCTAAGTTWGCAAATGAATTAGAAGTTTGTTTTGSAATAATTGCYGTTGATGGAGCAATTGTTTCATATTGTAAAGCTCCAACTCCGTTTACGGCTGTTAATGTAACTGTTGCTGTTGTAGCCGTACAAGTAACCGCTGTTGAAGCAAAAGTTAARTCTGTTGGAGGGTTTAATCTCAATAAAGTTCCTGAACCTGTTACCGGACAGCCTTTTGCATCTCTAACTGAGTATGTATAGGGCTGGTCAGCTCCATTATCATTTAATGTTAAAACATTATTTGAGCTGTATCCGCTTCCATTAAAGCTGTATTCGTAAGGRGCAGTTCCTGTTCCTGCYGTTACATTGATAGTAACTGTTCCTGCAACTTTTCCATTTGAAGTGTTACAAGAGAATGGAACAACTGTAGTTGTTGCAGCTAATGTTACAGGCTGTGTAATGGTAACCGCTACTGATCCTGTACAGTTTTTACTGTCTTTTACATAGAAAGTATAAGTTCCTGCAGCCAGTCCGTTAAATACCGGATTAGTTGTAAACGGCCCTGCAACATTGTTGCTGTATGTAAATCCGCCTGATCCTCCAGCACCTGTTAAAGTAACCGAACCATCAGCAG
>NZ_LMJB01000002.1 GCF_001429765.1 Flavobacterium sp. Root901 | reverse complement strand
GCACCGTTACTGGTAAGGGTGGTCAGGGTTTCATTGGATTTTACTATACTGCTGATGTCCACTGTCTGAAGATTCCCCGACGCATCAGTATAACTGAAAACGTTCGTGCCCGCATCGAAAACCACACTGCCGGAYGACTGCATCGAGATAGCCTGGATCAGGTTTTTAACMGATGGTGTATTGGCAATTGTACTAAAATTGGAGGCAACATCACCAAGAACATCAATAGTCACATTAGTGCCAAGCTCATTTTTGTAGGTGTAAGATCCTGCACCGTTACTGGTAAGGGTGGTCAGGGTTTCATTGGATTTTACTATACTGCTGATGTCCACTGTCTGAAGATTCCCCGACGCATCAGTATAACTNCCTGCACCGTTACTGGTAAGGGTGGTCAGGGTTTCATTGGATTTTACTATACTGCTGATGTCCACTGTCTGAAGATTCCCCGACGCATCAGTATAACTGAATACGTTCGTGCCMGYATCGAAAACCACACTGCCGGATGACTGCATCGAGATAGCCTGGATCAGGTTTTTYACCGATGGGGTATTGRCAATTGTACTGAAATTSGAGGCAACATCACCAAGAACATCAATAGTCACATTTGTGCCAAGTTCATTTTTGTAGGTGTAWGAWCCTGCACCGTTACTGGTAAGGGTGGTCAGGGTTTCATTGGATTTTACTATACTGCTGATGTCCACTGTCTGAAGATTCCCCGACGCATCAGTANTCATTTTTGTAGGTGTAAGATCCTGCACCGTTACTGGTAAGGGTGGTCAGGGTTTCATTGGATTTTACTATACTGCTGATGTCCACTGTCTGAAGATTCCCCGATGGATCAGTATAACTGAATACGTTCGTGCCCGCATCGAAAACCACACTGCCGGATGACTGCATCGAGATAGCCTGGATCAGGTTTTTAACCGATGGTGTATTGGCAATTGTACTGAAATTCGAGGCAACATCACCAAGAACATCAATAGTCAAATTTGTGCCAAGCTCATTTTTGTAGGTGTAAGATCCTGCACCGTTACTGGTAATTGTAGTTATTGTCTGATTAGAAGCTACTATTTCTGAAAAATCAAAAGTTTGTTCGGCGCCAGATGCAGTTATGTAAGTAAAACTTTTAGTTGTAGGATTAAAAATAACTGTACCTGGATTTGAAATAATCTCAGTAGAAACAACAATTCTATTCCATTTATTAATATACCAATAGTAATATCCCGGAGAAACATCTGAAACAGTCGCAGTATTAAAAATCAGCATACTATTTACATTGCCATTTAAAATGGTCGTAGTATCTGTTGAACCAGTTAACTTTATTCTTGGAATCAATATACCTTTATCACTAGCAATAACTTCTAATTGTGAAGATGAATTTGGCATTGGCGTTCCAATACCTACTTGCGAATAAGTGACAAAACTTCCTAAAAATAAAAACATGAGAAGTAATCTTTTTTTCATAAGATTCAGAAATTTGGGTTATCAAATATTAACTAACTAATAAGCTGTAAAAAAGATGATCTTGTTATTAAATCTTGAAGATTGTAAATAAGATTTAATATTTCATCAGTAAATTTTAAACTGAATTTTAATAAGGACATCGTTAGATTTCAACTCAATAAGTTATCTTTTTGAATAAAATTTATGAGTGAAAAATCTATTACATTTTAAACAAAACTTAGACATTGCTGTATGCAAGTATTTGTTTTATCGAAATAAGGATTTCTTTTTATTAATAATGAATCAGAATCTAAAATTAGCAAGTCATTTTCATAAATAACTAACCAACAATAAGTTATAATAATTTTAGCTTTTTTTTGAATCTAGGTTTTGAACATAATATCAAAAAATATTGATGCCGTTTCTTGTTTTTGACTTCATAAGAAGACATGCTTTATTGCTCTGCAATAAAAAATATTACTTCGTACTGAAAAGTATGATTTTCAAACACAATTTTTGAATCCGTGGCACATCAAAAAAGGGTCTACAAAATTTAAAACATTCTTGTAGTTTACGTTCCAGTAAATCCAGTACAAGTAATGTGATGTACCTCACATGAAATATGTGATATAGATCATTCCCAGCAGGAATAGAATCCCTGAATTTTACACCATCAAATTTAAAATCAATGGAAGTAAAAAAAATAAGAATTGGAATCATCGGCACAGGCATGATCTCTAACATTACTGCACAGGCAGTTAATGCAGCAGGCAATGCATCAATTGTTGCAGCTTCTGGAAGAAATGAACAAACACTTAAAACTTTTTCACAGCAGCACGGTATTGAAAAATACTTTACAGACTGGAATGAGATGATCAACGACCCAATGGTTGATGCTGTTTATATCGGGGTTCCCACTGCGGCAAAACAAGAAATCGCAGTAAATGCTGCCAGGGCCGGAAAGCATATATTAATTGAGAAGCCCTTTACTGATTATGCGTCAATCAAACTCATAACAAAAGCTGCGAGAGAAAATCACGTTGTCCTAATGGATGCTACTCATTTTAGCCATCATCCAAGAACAAAAGCAATTCAGGAGCATTCACAAAAACAAATTGGAGATGTACAGGCCGTGCATACCTCCTTTTTTTTTCCTTTTCTGGACAGGACCAATATCAGATACAATGAAAAATTGGAGCCTGCCGGCGCTGTAGGGGATATGGGTTGGTATGCAGCGCGTGCTATAGTTGAATATCTGCCTATGGCAAAAGAGTTAAACGGCATTAAGACCTTTATACAAAGGGATCCGCAAACCAATGCAATTTACAGAGCGGCTGGAATGCTAGAATTTAAAGGTAATTATACTTCTAATTGGGATATTGGCTATAATGCAGGGGTCTGCATTATGGACCTTGATCTATTGGGCAGTCAAGGCCTTATCAGTATGGATGATTTTGTTTTAGACTGGTCCAAAGGATTCGCCTTTAATGATGAGAACCATATTGCAGGTTATACACTTCGCAAAGGAATGGCTCCTCCAAAGGAATTTAAATATTTCGAAACACCAAGCGATAAGGCGCAGACAGTATATATGATTGAGAATTTTTCGAACATAATACTTAAGCAGGATCCCACTGCTGTAGAAAAAGCAATACAAAAAGCTGAAGACACGCAATTCATACTTGATCTTATCTGGAATAGCATCGAAGAATAAAACGATGGTGATAAAATGATATTGCTTTTTAAGGTTCTGTTTAGTTTTATTTAAACTCAGGACTCTAAAATGAAGAGCTGAAGTTTACCGCTTCAGCTCTTTTTATTTTTTGCCTGCTAAAATCTTTCAATGGACTTATGTATAAAATTGATGCAGACTCAAAATTTGATTTCTGCATATTGTATTATATTTGATAAAATTTACTACATGGAAGAAAAATATACATTGCTGCGCAAACATATTGAAGAAATTAGCCGCCTGACAGAAGAAGAATGGAATTATGTAAAACCTTTTTTTGCCTATAAAAAATTAAAAAAGCATCAGTTCCTTATACAGAAAAATGAATTAGTCCCGTTTCAATACTGGATCATTAAAGGGCTGTTAAAAACGTACGCCACTGATAATGAAGGCAGGGAACATATCCTTCAGTTTGCTTTGGAACAATATTGGACAAGTGACTTTGAGGCTTATCAGAATCAGATCCCGTCAGCTATGGATATTGACTGTATTGAAGATTCAGAGTTTTTTTGCTTATACCTTAAAGACCGGGAGCACATATGTAATGAAATTCCAAAAATGGCAAATTTCTTTCGGGTAAAATCCCATCTAGGGTATATCGCACTGCAGCATCGTATTATGTCTTTACTTACCGAAACTGCTGAAGAAAGGTATAATAATTTGATCAAAAAAATCCCCGGCCTGGTACAAAGGGTGCCTAAAAAATTTTTGGCTTCTTATCTTGGCGTAACCCGTGAGACATTAAGCCGATTGAAAGGTTAAGAGCTCATTCGATGTGATGTATGTCACTTCAAAAGATTGATCTAGCTCAACTATAATGTAATCTAATCGTTTGAATTTTGCAGTGTTAATTTAAACACTACAATTATGAAAAAAATTAAAAAATTGCTGTTAGTTGTGATAATAGTTTTATCACCGCAGATTTTTGCACAGAACAAGTTAGAAGTGGTTGCAGAATTTCCAAGCGAAAGACCCGGTAATATCGCCGTCTCCCCGGAAGGCAGAATATTCATCACAATGTCAGCCTTAGTAAGCAGTAAATATATGGTTAGGGAAATACTCCCCGACGGAAAAACAATTGCATTTCCCGACGAGCAATGGGCTTCACAGCCTGCAGCAAATTCCACTATCAAAGGTATCAATGGCACGATCGGAATCCAGGTAACTGCTGATAATATCTTGTGGGTGTTGGACATGGGTAACCCCAATGCAAATCCTAAACAAAATCCAAAATTAATCAGCTGGGATGTCGCCACACGTAAATTGTCAAAAGTTTACATTCTTCCGGATACCGTACTTAGTCCCGCTTCCTTTCTTCAGGATTTTGTTATAGACCTAAAAAACAACACAGCAGTAATTGCCGATATGACCAGTTCAATGAACAGTACAATTAACCCTGCCTTTGTAGTCATCAATCTTGAAACAGGATATGCCCGCAGGGTTTTAGAAAACCATTCATCGCTTCTGCCCCTTGATGAACCTATTATTGTTGATGGTATAAAAGTTACACACAAAAAACCAGACGGCCAGTCGATACAGCCAAAAAATGCATTAAATCCTATTGCTATTGACAAAGCAAATAATTTTATCTATTTTGGCGCTATGGGCGCTAAGAAAATTTACCGAATTCCCGCTTCAGTTCTTGCCGATGAAAGCCTTACAGACCAAGATACGGCAAAATTCATTTCTTTTTACGCTGAAAAACCTATATCCGATGGTTTTAAAGTTGGAGAGAACGGGCGGGTGTATGTAACAGACGTCCAGCAAAATGCTGTTGGAATCAGCAGCGCTGAGGGCTACCAAAAATTAGTCACCGACAAAAGACTTTCCTGGCCCGACGGTTTGGCAATCAGCAACGGTTATTTATATATCACAGCTAATCAATTAAATCATCTGCCGCTTCTAAATAATGGAGCTGACAGCAGTAAACCTCCCTATTATGTATTCCGCATCAAATTAGATTAGTAACTGGAGATCGAAATGAAGGATAGTATTTTTTATAAGAACCCGTTTATTTCATTGCTGATTCAATTTAAAACAAAAACAAGGTTCGAATAGTTGAAAGATCAAAAATCAGCGTATAATACCAAGCTAAAAATCCTGAAATTACTTTCAGGATTTTTGGCATATTATTTTAATATTTTACAGAAATTTTCACCGCATCGCGGATAATTCGACAATTTGGTAATATCTTTTGAACATATTCTATAACGATATCTACGTATGGAAGTTTTGTTCCGAACTTGTCAAATCTGACTGAAAATGTAATTCTTCAAAACCATCTGTTCTCTGCCGAAGATCAGGTAAAGATTGATTTTATTAATTACAATGGTCAAGTCTGGGATTGCTGATGGATCCACACTGGAAAGAATATTTACTTTGTGGATAAAAAGCAGCAGGATTATCAGTGACTTCCAATGGAGATAATGCCAGACCATTATAACTCGGCATCGTTACCTGTTCTTTAGATTCATTTCCAAGTGCTACATTTTTAGCAGTCAAATTTCCATTAAAACTATAATCAATCACAGCGTCAAGTAATCTGTAAATACCATAATAATCATAGGCGTCATAAGAACTCTGTGTATTAGGAAGATTATGTTCAGCTGTGTAAGTAAAAGTCGGTAAAACTGATTTTTTTATTAAAATAAAATCTTTTTCAGAGTCTGGAATATTGATATTTTTAAAAATATCAATTGCCAGCCTGTGATCATTTGTTACATCATCATTATATACCTGGGTTATTAGTTTTGTGTTTTCCGGAAAACTTTGTAATTCTGTCTGTGTTATTTGATAGGAATACCATTGCGCCATTGCGAAAATAAAACGGCCGTTCTCCCCCCAGCCTTCATCAACAAATCCTTTATGAGCCAAAGCAAAAGTGGCACCTCCACCAAATGAATGCCCCATAAAGCCTGCTTTTTTGGTATCAATTATATTAGGATAATCCGTCACAGCTTTTTTAAAGCTCTGCCATAGGGTGCTGTATCGCTCATCAATTGTAACTCCGGTGGTGGGATAAGGTGCAAATACTACAACATATCCTTTCTTTGCAATAACTCATACAATCCTATATTATAGGTACTTTCTTCCCCCCCGTAGGGGTGCGAATAAAAAATAACGGGTTTGGGTGAAGTTATTCCTTTTGGATAAAAAATTTCAACATTTTTCCCACTATATGATGGACTCGGAAAATTAATTTTTGCAACTTCATAGTTCCCATCGGACCCATATCCGCTTTGTGGCCTTGAAACAGGCCCTGCCAAATCATCGTCTATATAAGCTGATTCATCTGTTTCATTTTTTGAGCACGATAGTAACAGTAAAAAAGAGATACAAAATAAAAATCGATATTTCATTTTCATTTATTTTAAGATTATTTCTTAAGACTGTTTTTATATAGAATGGTTTAATTCTGCCATTTATTTATTTATTATTTTGAAGCGGATATTTTTTGGCCAAAATTTAAAGCTAAATTTACTGATATTTCTTGCCTGTTTAAGTTTGGCGGCAATCGTCGCAAATTGTATTTCGAAAATAAATATTGCAAAAATAATGGTATACCGGTATTCATACCTTAATAAATACCAGTTATTTTATTCCAACGCACAAAGTTTTTAATTTGATTGTATAGTCAGGGTTTAAAGGTTCATTTGTCTGCGCTAATCTTTGAGACCCCGCATTTGCAGGACATGCAATATCATTTGTGGCGTCATAAATTATTTTTGAATCCTTTAAAGAGAGTATCAGCTCTTTCGGAACATAAACCTGCACCGTGGTTTTAGAATATCCTGCAGGAAAATAACGAACGTAATAACCAGCTGGATGCAAGGTCCAAATGCCGCTTGGAATATCTGTTCTTGCAGGTGCAATTCCTGCAAGTATTGCATATTTTTCCATTTCATCGTAAGAATAATTCCCTGATGCTACTAATTGACGTATTTTATTCTCTGCTTCAAAAATAGCTTTTAAATTATCTGGCAGTTTATCTTTAGCTTTTTCCATTAAATTTCCAGGCAGAATACCTAATACCCCGCCTTCAAGTTGGGTAAGCTGTATAGGAGTCAGTAAAGCAACAGCGGTTAATTTAACATTCCCGTTATAGTCGGCGAATTTTGTCCTTGCTATGATTGTCCATAATAAAATCTGAATATCGTGCTGATTAATTTCAGGGTGTTTCTCGGCACTTTTCAAAATTGCGGTGACAATTTCTTCTTTGGGGCCAAGAACAGGAGCAAACATATAGCCGTCACCTGATGAGGGGGCAAAAGTTCCGGCGTGCAGGCAATAACTTTTGGATGTCATTTCATACAGACCGGCACAAAGAAAAAAACCGCCATTTGGGGCTTTAGGTAATAAATATAGAGGCTGTGCTTTTTCTTTAATTAAAAAATCGGGCATTTTTGCCCCATTCCTATTTACATCTTCAAATGATGTTGTGATAGCGGCAGGCTGTTTTAAAATTTTGTCAATGCCTAATTTTTTACTGGCTAATGAGGTCCCCGCTCCTAAAATTTTGTCTTTTATATCGCCAAATTGTGCCTGAGAAGATTGAATATAAGTAAATTGAAAAAGGATTACAAAGAAAAGCCGTGTTATAATTTTCATTAACAGAGGTTTATTATTTTGGAAAGTTCAGCTAATGTAGTAAAACTTCTTCATATTCCAGTATAGACAATAATTATTAAATTCAACATTAAAAATCATTTCGACATTCTACTTTTCAAAAACAGCACAAGTCATGGCAAAAACCGGAACAGGTAAAAAGTATACAATAATCCTGAATAAGTATTAAGGGCAAAAGGGCATAAAGATTGAAATTTGCCTTATAATTTAAATGAAAAAAATGAAAAAAGTAATTTTTATAACAGGGGCATCAACAGGGATAGGCAGGGAAACAGCGGTCTATTTTTCAAAAAAAGGCTGGAATGTCGCAGCGACGATGCGCAGTCCGGAAAAGGGAAAAGATTTGCTGCAGCACCCAAATATAGCGATTTTTGCGGTTGATGTACTGGACAGCAGCAGCATCAAAAAGGCCATTGACGCTGTACTTATCAAATTCGGAAATATCGATGTGCTGTTTAATAATGCTGGATATGGTCTGGTGGGAGCCTTTGAAGCAATGACACAGGAACAGATAAAAAAACAGTTCGACACTAATATTTTTGGCGTTATGAATGTAACAAGGTCTATACTGCCTTATTTCAGGAGTAAGAATTCAGGTGTAATTATCAACACCTCGTCAATGGGCGGTATTATTACCTTTCCTCTTTACAGTGTATATCACGCTACCAAATGGGCATTGGAAGGGTTTGCTGAAAGTCTGCAGTATGAATTAAGGCCTTTTAACATAAAGGTGAAAAATATTGAGCCGGGAGCGATTAAAACAGAATTCGAGACCGCTATTGAATTTGTTTCTATATCAGCATATGACAGGTATACAAAACCGGTGCATCAAACCATGCTCGATACTTACAAAACAGCTCCAGGCCCCCAAGTCGTGGCAAAAAAAGTATGGCAGGCTGCCAGCGACGGCTCCTACCGATTACGTTATCCGGTAGGCGGACAAGGTCCTCTACTGTTGTTTATGCGCTGGTTACTGCCTTTATCCTGGTTTATGGCAATGGTTCGCAGTCAGGTGGAGAAACGAATTTAGAAAAGCATTATGATGGCTGCTCCATTTTGAATATATGGCATAGCCGTATTTTACTATATTTAAAGCATAGAGACTGTAAACATAAAAAAGGATTAACCCAATCGCGTGAAGCAGCAAATATGGGACACTATACTTTTATCGAAAATTAAGTTACTTTTAAAGCAAATTAATAAATGGAGACTATTTTAGAACTAAAGACCATTTCGGAAATTGCAAAAGTTATCCCCGGCTGGAAGACTGCCCACCCTATGGTCGCTGTTATTGATTTCAGTAAAATTGATGAGCATCTGGAGGAGGGCACGAGACTCAGGGCTGATTTTTACAGCCTTATGTTTAAAAATTACTGTGCTAATACACTTATTTACGGAAGACAGTCTTCCGACTTTCAAGAAGGAAGTTTAATATGTATTGCACCAAAACACGTCCTTGCGCTTGATAACAAAATTGAAAAGAAAGAAGAAATGATCGGCTGGGGCCTTTTTTTTCATCCTGATTTACTGCATGGCACGCCACTGGGAGCGAAAATGAAACAGTATAATTTTTTTTCCTATCAAATAACTGAAGCACTCCACTTGTCAGAAAAAGAACAAGCAGTTTTAAATCAGTGCTTAACCAATATTAAAAATGAATTAGAGCAAAATATTGATACCCATAGCGAGGGTTTAATACTTTCAAATATAGAGCTGCTGCTAAATTATTGCCTCCGTTATTACGGCCGCCAGTTTGTGACCCGCAAAAAGAGTAATCTCCATGTTCTGATCCAGGTCGAAAACCTTCTTAAAGATTATTTTTACGATTCCAAAGGAAGACAAATCGGGCTGCCCACGGTGAAATATATTGCAGATAAACTATGTCTTTCGCCAGGCTACTTGAGTGATCTGCTAAAAAAAGAAACAGGACTGAACACCCAGGATCACATACATTATTATTTAATTGAAGAAGCTAAAACGATCATCTCTACTACGGATTTTTCCGTAAGCCAGGTAGCTTATACACTGGGTTTTGAATACCCACAGTACTTTAGCAGACTTTTTAAGTTAAAGACCGGCAGAACACCCTCAGAATTTAGAAACATTAATTAATCCATATTAAAATTTAGACAGCCTGCACAAGGTCAGTAAACAAGCTTCAGAAAATCTAAATCTATTTAATATATTTTACCGCTGATTATAAATATAAAAAAGCAGCTGGGCCATCCTGGCATCAATGCTGCATACCGTCGTACTTATTGTTTATTAAAAATATGATGCTGGTGAATTTTATTTTGCTTTTTAATGAATCCAGCAAACTAGCAGTCCATCATGGTGGGACAATTATAAAAATCGGTACTTTTTGTTTTCAAAGATTCATCGGCAGGTATGCTGCTGCATTTTGTAAAAAGTGGACTTGTCAAAATAATGCTGTCCATCATACACCCCCTTTCATTAACAGCTGTCTTGCTAGTCAGCATTCGCAGAGAACAGACCTGCAGCACATGATAATTTAATAAATCCCGCCGGTATTCCTGTAAGTGTCCATCGCATTATCTTTTTAATTTTAAACTTATAATCCTAAAATCAATAACCATGAGCGACGATTTAAGCAAAAAAGGCCAGCAGGACAGATCAAGCATCAATATGAATGAAGAGCATGAGGTTGTGTACTGGACACAAAAATTCAATGTAAGCAGGGAAGAACTTCAGAAAGCAGTTGACCAGGCCGGCAGATCTGCAGACGCCGTAGCAAAAGTGCTGCGTTCGAAATAGCTTTAAGCGGACCGTAAAAAAATCCCCGGCATACTGGTAATATGTACAGGGGATTTTTCATCTCGATATTCTTTAGGTCTGGGTTTATGAACAGACCTTTCAGCTTTAATCAGGTTATAAAATAATTTAAAAATGGAAGAGAAAAAAGATATTTCAAATATAGAGCATGACCCAGAGCGGCTGCTTAAACAAGGAACCGCCAGTCCAATGCCGTCGGGGGTTAAGCCTATGCTGGCAACACTTGTGAATGAACCTTTTGATGACCCGCTGTGGAGCTACGAGGTAAAATGGGACGGATACCGTTCGATTGCCTATATCAATAAGGGTGATGTCACACTATCCTCGCGAAACAACAAGCCTTTTACCGATAAGTACTATCCTGTAACTAATGCATTAGAGCAGTGGAAGAACGATGCTGTGCTGGACGGGGAGATCCTTGTTCTGCAGCACGACGGCAGAGCAGATTTCAGTGCACTGCAGAACTGGCGAAGTGAAGCGGACGGCCGCCTTGTTTTTTACGTTTTTGATATTCTCTGGTACAACGGAACAAACCTTATGGAACTTGAACTGTACCAGCGACAGCTCATACTAAAACAGATTCTGCCGACAGATGGAGACAGGATCCGTCTGAGCCAGCCTTTCAGCGGCGGCATCGACTTTTTTGAGACGGCCTCCAGGATGGGGCTTGAGGGAATTATGGCTAAAAGGAAGGACTCGCGGTACAGCCCGGACAGCCGCAATAAGCAATGGCTTAAGATTAAGGTCAGCAAGAGACAGGAGGTGGTTATTGCAGGATATACCAAAAACGATTCTTCATCTAAACTCTTCAGCTCACTTCTTTTAGGTGTTTATCAAGGCACAAAACTTGTGTATACCGGAAAAGTCGGTACTGGATTTACCGATAAAATGCAGAAGGAAATGATGCTGCAGTTCCAACCTCTTATATCCAAAACAATTCCTTTCGAATCAGAGCCTGATATCAACAAACCTTCCCGCTTCCGCCCCAACCCGCCGCACGCCGAAGCGGTCTGGCTGAAACCTGTTTTGGTATGCGAGGTCAGTTATGCGGAGATCACATCGGACGGAGTTTTCCGTCATCCCTCTTTTGAAGGTATGCGCAGCGATAAAAAAGCAGCTGATGTAGTACTCGAAAAAGAAAATTCCTCCATGTCAATTGTTAAAAAAAACAAAGGGAACCCAAAAAGATCTGCCTCTTCACCTCTTACCGCACCTGAAAAATCTGAGCGCAGGACGCTGTTGAATCCATCAGAGGAAACACAGACCAAAAAAATAAAGGGCTCCAATCTGACTTTTTCACATCTCAGTAAAATCTATTGGCCCGAGGATGGGTTCACTAAACGCGACATGTTCAATTACTATTATCAGGCAGCCGAATTTATACTGCCATATCTTAAAGACCGTCCACTGTCGCTTAACCGTTTTCCCGGGGGCATCCACGGCAGGAGTTTTTACCAGAAAGATGTAAAAGGGAAAGCCCCCGAGTGGGCCGATACATTTCCTTACACCACAAGTGATGGAGAAAGTAAAGAATTCCTGGTAGGGGGCGACGAAAAAACACTTTTATATATGGCATCCCTTGGCTGCATTGAAATGAACCCATGGTTCAGCCGCGTACAGCATCCTGACAATCCCGATTACTGCGTTATTGACCTTGATCCGGATCAGAATACTTTTGAGCAGGTCATCCAGGCAGCCTGCCAAGTAAAAAATATCCTTGATGCCTTGCAAATCGATGGTTATGTCAAAACATCAGGCTCGACAGGGATACATATTTATATTCCGCTGGGCGCAAAATACAGCTACGACCAGTCGCAGATGTTTGGCAAGATGATCGTCTCTATCGTCCACTCACAGCTGCCGGATTTTACCAGTCTGGAGCGCCAGATTAAAAACCGAAAAGGTAAAATGTATCTTGATTTTTTACAGAACCGTCCCGGCGCGACAATAGCCTGTCCTTATTCACTCCGTCCAAAAATTGGCGCAACAGTCTCTATGCCCTTGTACTGGGAAGAGATAAAAAAGGGACTTGCCATGGAAGATTTTACAATCGAAAATTCCATTGCGCGCATGCGCAGCGAGGGCGATATTTTTAAAGCATCGCTCAAAAAAGGAATCGATATGAAAAAAGCGGTAGCAAAGGCACAAAGCCTTTTCTTTTAAAACTCAGGCATTTGAAATTCAAAACATAAAACATCTTTAAATAAAACACTCGTTATGACCACCGCCTACTTTCTTACCGGATCTTGTAACGGTCAGGACAGCGATTTTGAACTCACAGTTACAGTAACAAACAGTAAAACTGCTGAATTACGAGCCGTTTACCAGACTGTCCTTACGGACATCGCTGACGGCAGCAGACGTATTTGGGAAACCTCGCAGCCGGATTTTTTAAAATGTCTGGACGCAATGGATCAATTCCTAAGCGGCAATTTTATAATCCTCTACAGCAAAATACTCGTTTCGGCGCAGCGCGATCCGATCATTGACAAAGAACTGGAAGGTTATATTTTAAATCACCTGGAACTGTAATTTTCGTGCTTAATTTTCCAGCTCGTTATTTTAAGCTGACTGTATCTTGAAGATTTTCTGCGTTAATGAATGCGGAAATATACTGCTGTACCTCATTTCTCTTTTCTGCTCCGGTTTCAAAAGTATTGATATGAAACTCATCATCATGATCCAATATGTGAATGATCTCCGTATAACCTTTCGAAATGAGGCTGCCTTTCAATTTAATAACAGTAAGCTGCTGGCGTGGGTCCAGATCTTTTTTCACCTTTAATTGTATAGCTTTTTCCATGGCAGGACTGGTTTAATTTTTAAATCAGATCGACTGCCCAAATTTATAATTTAATCCGGTTCATCAAAAAATGCGGCTGTTAATTTTTCTGCAAAGTATTACGTTACTGTAAGGGCGGTGCACAAAAACCCCTGATTATAATGCAGCACCTCTTTTCTTTCCTCTTATTGAACTTTCAGGCAAGAAGAAATTCTGTTTTACTCCGTGTAAAGGTATTCCAATCCATTGTGAAAATGCCCTGCAGCAGTTTTTTAAGCCCCTGATAGGTACTGGGTTTAACAGCATAAAAATCAGCGCCCAGTTCATAAGATAGTTCAATACTGTGCTCACTGCTGCTTGTGGAAAGCATAATAATTTTAGTGCTGCTGTAAGGCTCTGACCCGTTTCTGATTTCTTTAAGGCATTCAAATCCGTTTTTACCGGGCATGTTGATATCCAGAAAAATAATTTCAGGAATCTTTTCAGCTGTCTTGTAAAGGTGATCCAAAAGCTGGTGTCCGTCATCAGCTTCTTCCACTTTCAATGGCAGGTTAAGTTCTTTAACAGCGTCCAGAAATATCATCCTGTCGTCTTCATCGTCATCAGCCAGATAAATAACTTGGTGGGAATTCGGCTTTTCTAACATGGCGTATATTTTATGCAGTTACAGAAGACAAAAATCTAAAAATCAGCAGAACTGCACCTGTAGAACACAATCTCTGCAAATCGATACATCATCGAATTATATCCGTAGAGCGGTTTATAGCTTACAAATATAAGCCTTTTTCTTATAAAAGATGAATTTAAATTAGCTTAAATATGGAAAGCACAGCTTTAGCTTGTGAAAATTCAGCCGGGGACTGAAAGTTTTTCAGAGATAACAGCAAGCCTGCTAAAAGCGCTTCGCAATTTCTAAATAAAACCGGGATTTAAAAATAAGTATTTCAATCCATTTCAATTTAAGATAATAATTTCAGCTGTATTCCGAGCAGCGGCGGAAAAAACTGTACGGAACTTCTTCCAATTTATTTCATGGCCGCACTGCAGGTTTGTTCTACTCAGTTTAGCTGATCGTCCTATCGGGGCAGCTGATGTCAAATCCTAACAAAAATTTACCAAGCCCACTGGTAATGAAACTGTTCCAAATAGATGAAAAAAAATTATAAAATAAATGTTATTTTCTTATTTTTGAAAAATTTAACATATCAGAAGTCAAAGTGAAGCGGATAAAGGCAGTCAGTTTTGAGTTTAATACTATTACCTGCTGCAGGTTCTGCCTGAAAAATAAAAACATATGGAAAAGAAAAGTTTTACTTTATTATGCCTCCTGCTGGGAACATTATCATCTTTTGCGCAGCGCATAAACATTCCAGTTGCGCAGACCGATCCGCGTTTTACACTTTCCGTGCAGCGCAGCAGTTCTATAGCCGGCGGCAGCGAGTATTATTATTTCTATGTTCAAAATAATACAAACAGGGAATACGAACTAAATGTTAACATTACCCTTGAACTGGCTTGTGCCGGAATCAAAACTATATCACTGCGTTCCGGTATTTTAGATGTCCTGCATCTGCTGCCGGGCGGCAGATATAATTCAGAGAACCAGGCACAATTTATATATTTCGGCAAAAAAGAGTGTGCAGTCCCTTTAGGGAATAACAGCTATACCCTATATAAAGGCATAAGCTGTACGATCAGCAATATAGTTGATATAAGCAGTGAAAAAGAAGAATCCGAGGCAAAAAAGAAAGCTGCGGATCAGGCGAAAGCTAAAGCTGCGGCAGACGCTAAGACGCAGAAGGAACAGCAGCTCCTAAATCAGCAAAAAAACGCAGAAAGCACACCTGCAGGCCTGCAGGCTTCCCAAAGTGTCACTGCACCAAAAAACAGTACAGCAGGGAGTTCAAATGCCGGACTTTCCGAAAAGGTGAAAGTAAATGGGCAGTATGTACAGGTATTTAGACAAAACGGACTTCCCTATGTAAGGAATGCAGACGGTTCCTATTATCAGACCAGTGAAGAAGCCTACAGCCGCATTATGTCTTCTGCAGCTAAAAACACACCGGTGAGCAGTAATCAGGAAGCGGCACAGCAGCAGGACTCCCAAGCACTAAAATTTACGCAGGACTACGCCAGAAACCAGCAGTACCAAGCAGAACGTACTGAAATCATTACCAAAGGAGTCACTGATCTGGGAAATCTTGTTGGAGGCTGGATCCAGCAGAATCAGGCGGACAAAGCAAGAAAAGAAGCCCTTGAGGAACAGCGTGCAGAAGAAGAGCGCCAGCGCCAGTACGCCCTTTACCTAAAAACCAGCAGCCGCAAAAATGCCTTTGCTGAACTGCCGTCAAAAGATATTCCGCTGTCTTCACAGGACAAAGCGCCAAGCATCTATTATTTTATATACTCCTACAGTAATCTGGAAAGCGAGTACGGAGCATCAGCCTATATTTCGAATGTTTTTGAAATAGGCCGTTACAATGATGGAACACGGGCGTATACGGCAACAGTGAAAAATGACATAGCGAACCTCAGCCCTTATGCAGAAGTCCTGCACGGTTATTATTACACAGCCCAGCAGGCCGAGCAGAAAAGACAGGAACTTATTGCTGTTTTGCAGAATACCGGTGTGGCCGTAAATACTATTTTTTACAAAGGAAAAGGCTCCGCGGCTAAATCAGGCAGTGCTGCTGCCGATAAGCAGGAGTCCAGTTACGGCACGGTGATTAGTGCGGCCGCAAAAGTTGACATGCGGCCGAATAATGGAACAGCACCAAAACCTAAGGCAGATAATTCTAAGGAAAGCCAGGCCAAAAATTACGGAACAATTATTAAATAGCCATTTATGAAGCAAACATTACTTTTTACCCTTCTGCTATTCAGCATTAGAATCTTTTCGCAGGATGCTGTAGCCGAGCTTAAATTTGAAGAAGCCGAAACCGCATTTAACAATGGTAATTATGAACTTACAATCCAAAAAACCGACGAATTTGAGAATACTCTGGGAGGTATTACCGATAAGTCTCTGTATTTACGGATAGTTTCGCAGTATAATCTCTTTAAGCCCGGCAGCTTTTACACAGATGAAAAACAGTTCACACTCTATAATTCACTAACTGAAAACACATCAAAATATATAAGGGCAACCGGAAATAATGGACTTGATGATAAATTCAAAGAAGTGTATGGCATCAGTGAAAATTTGAAAAAACTTAATTTACCAAAGGATAATATAAATTGGAAAAAAGAAAAACAGCGCATTGAAAAAGCAGAACTGGACAGACAAAATACAAAACTTGCACAGATTGAACAATGCAGAAAAGCTTTTGAGGAATTTACAATAGACGATCTTCCTTTTGGCCAGACCATAGACGAATTTCAAAAACAGCATCCGGATATTCTTCCCGGGAATTACAAAATGTCAAAAACCAAATGGGTAACCGGTGGTGATGAAGATCTTATTTATGCCTGCCACTCCAAAAGTATCGGCTTTGAGAATAAGGAAAGCTTCCTGCTGCCCTATAATTCATCAACAGGGGTTCCTATTTATGATACCGGCATACATTTGGTACTGGTAAAAAACGGCAGAGTAGTTGGATTTCAGAAAACGATTTTTTACTATAACAGCAAAGGACAGGGTAACCTGACATACTCAGAAGCGGCTTCACAGACCGATAAATATGTTGAAAAATTCAAAACTCAATTTCAGTCCTACGGCGATAAGGCTGCAGATGTCATTCCTTATTATGCCTCTCAGAACCAATGGAGCTGGATTATAACAGACAAAAAAGGCGTTCATTTATACAGTGACAATTATGTAGATGAAAAAAATCCAAAACGATGGAAAAGCTCCCTTACCTTACGAGTATTCAAAGACTATAAATAAATTTAAAAACAATTATGATTATGATGAGAAAACTACTTTTAGCCGCTATGTTAACGGTTACAACATTTGCATTTTCACAAGGTGAACTTTTTGGAACTGTAGGAATCACTAAATTCAGCGAAAAAGACAATGGGCAGAAATTTGACGGCCATAAAGGTACCGTATCTGGTAAATTAGGATTTACTTTCTGGATACCTTTCCAAGACGCGCGATTTTCAATCAATCCCGGAATAACGTATGGCAACATGGGAACCAAATTTAAGGATGGAGACGGCAGTACTACCGTAACACTTGGATATGTAAGTGTCCCTGTTGATTTTGTGTACAAAATCAAACCCATTGGAAGCACTTTCTTTTTCTCTGCCGGAGGTTACTATGGATATCTTGCTTCAGCTGAAACACAAGATGCCGAATTAAAGATAAATGATGGTGATTATTCATATAAAACAAGTGATTACGGTGTAAATGCAGGGGCTGGTTATTTTTTTGACAATGGTATTACGCTTCGTCTAACCTATACACAGGGGCTTGCTGATATTATGAATTATCCAAGCGGTGTAAATGACAGTCATCTTAAAAATTCAAATATTGGATTCTCCATCGGTTATATACTCTTTAAAAAGAGAATCTGATCCCTAATTCTACAGCATTCTATCACTTAAAACTTCCGCCATTTAAATTTTACTAGTTCTATGTCAGGTCTAGTTAAAGTTATTGGGTGTAAAACCAATCCCCAGACAAAAACTTTTGGGAACTCAGCTTTCAGCAGACATTACACCGCGATAATTTCACAATTGAAATTGGCGGAAGATATTACCTCAAAGAAAAACTGCGCTGCTGCTGCAACAGTTCTTAAAGGCCGCAAAGCAGAAACCGCTATTGAAGTTTGAATTTAAAATAATGATTATACTAATCAGCTCTGTTCTCATTGGTTCATTCGATATCAATGACCGGCGTTAAAGGAAGGGAATATAATCGCTCTATTACGGTGCCTTTGTCATTTTTTTGCTGCAGCGAGTAAACTATTGTATAATCATTTAGCTGTAAACAAATAATTTATGGATTTACCAAATTTGCTGTCAGTCAGCATTGCAGCAGCAGCTATAGGTGCTAATGGCTCCGGTTTTAAATTATTGCTTACGTAATCTGCAGCCTGCTTAGGAGCATTTGCCTGGAAAACATCAGCAATACCTTATTCTTTTATACTTGCAACACCAGTTTTCTCATCTACAATAAGATTTTTACCAATATGACTCTCTGCATCTGTTTGACCTATAGTCAACAGGCTTTTTTCCAATTTTTGACACATAAGCCGCAATGTAAATGATCTTTTTATCTGAGGCGCAATCTCTTCTGCAACTGGCTTACTACAATCCCACCGAAGCTACAGCCAACCAGGCAACATTTGTCTGCTTCCAATAGCTACAACTTTAAATAATTACTGCCCAGTACAGACAAACAAGAAAAGGCTATATAGGAAATAGGATTAAGAAATTTAGAACCATTCTAACAGCCTTTTCATTTAATACAACTGCTTTTTGAAGTAACTTTACTTATAAAAAATAGGGCAGCTTAAAATGAATATCATATCCCTAATATCTTAGAGAATGGAATGATATTATGCAGAATAAAAGTCAATTTCAAATCAGGGATCTTTAAATTTTGTAAACATTTCAAGAGCACCTCAAAGCCGTGGTTGTACCAACTTATTTAAATTACAGTACTGATGAAGAATGAAAATCATTACATCAATAGAAGCGGCTGGCTCAGGGCTGCTGTTCTGGGAGCTAACGATGGCATCTTATCCACTACGAGCATAGCGATCGGTGTTGCAGCGGCAAGTGTAACAAGAGAGCCTGTGCTACTGGCTGCTGCAGCTGGTTTAACAGCCGGTGCCCTTTCCATGGCCGCAGGTGAATATGTATCGGTGAGTTCTCAGGCAGATGTAGAGACTGCAGACCTGCAGCGTGAAAAAACGGAGCTTGAAAATACGCCTGAAGCCGAACTTGAGGAACTAGCCCAAATTTATGTACAAAGAGGATTAGATGATGTGCTTGCAAAACAGGTCGCTGTTCAACTAACGTCCCATAATGCCCTTGAAGCACATGCCAGAGATGAACTGGGAATAGACGAAATTACTCAGGCCAATCCTTTCATGGCTGCCTTTGCCTCTGCTGTATCCTTTATCATTGGAGGAATCCTGCCGCTGCTGACAGCTGTTTTTGCACCGATCAGGCAAATGGTATTTTACCAGTACGGTTTTTCAATAATTTTCCTAGCCTTATCCGGAATACTAGCCGCTAAAGCGGGAGGCTCCCATACATTTAAAGCAGTACTGCGTATCTGTATCTGGGGAACTTTTGCAATGGCTGCATCTGCTGCTGTAGGCTACCTTTTTGGAGTACGGATACCTTAATAGATTTATAAATACCGTCATGAAAAATTAGTATAGTATAAGCGTATAAAATAAAAAAAACTGCAATGCGTTATTTCGTATATATCCAAAACAATACTTCAAAATGAAACTAATCTCCTTATTTATCCTCCTTACAGTGCTTCCTATAAACTGGGAACCTGATTTTAATAATGCAAAAAAAACTGCAGAACAAAATCATAAGCTGATCCTTTTGAACTTTTCGGGTTCAGACTGGTGCGGCCCCTGCATTGTGCTTCGAAAAGACTATCTTGAAAATGCTGTATTTACAGAGATGGCAGACAAAAATTTAGTACTTGTCAATGCTGATTTTCCCAGAAAAAAGAAAAATACCGGAACACCGGAACAAGTAAAGCGAAACGAAGCATTAGCCGAAATTTACAACAAAGAAGGAAGTTTTCCCCTTACACTCCTTTTAGATGCCCAGGGAAAAGTGCTGAAAACCTGGCATGGAAAACCTGATGCAGCACCAGAGCAGTGGGTCGAAGAAATAAATGCGATCTGTGAAAGCCGAAAATAAGACCTCTGCAAACCAAAAGTACTCCCGGACACTAAAACTCATGGGCAACAGCTTTACCATTACAGTAGTGTGCGATAATGAGAAAAAAGCAAATGAGCATATCGATCTTGCCATTGAGGAAATCAGGCGCATTGAAAAATTGCTGACTACTTATAAAGAAGACAGCCAGACCAGCCTGATTAATAATAATGCAGGACTTAAGCCTGTCAGGGTAGATCAGGAGGTTTTTAACCTTATCGAAAGAGCTGTGGGCATTTCAAGAATTACACAAGGCGCATTTGATATTTCTTACGGAAGCATAGATAAAAGTCTTTGGAATTTCGACAAAACCATGACCAGACTCCCTGATGCCGAAACGGCGCTCAAAATGGTACATCTTATTGATTATCGTAATATTATTCTTGACAAGGAAAACACCACTGTTTTTTTAAAAGAAAAAGGCATGCGGATTGGATTTGGCGGGATTGGTAAAGGCTATGCCGCTGAGATGGCTAAGCAGATCCTGATTAAAAACAATGTTCAGAGCGGCATAATTAATGCAAGCGGTGACCTTTCTGCCTGGGGACTGCAGCCCAATGGCAGAAAATGGACCATTGGAGTGGCATCCCCTGATTCTCCAAATGCGGCATTCTCGTACATGGAAATATCCAATAAGGCTGTAGCTACTTCAGGCAATTATGAAAAGTTTGTAATCATTGACGGAAAAAAATATTCGCATACTATTGACCCAAAAACAGGACTTCCTATAACGGGTATAAAAAGTGTGACCATTATCGCGCCAAATGCAGAATTTGCAGATGCGATGGCTACGCCTATTTCAGTTATGGGCATTAAGGCCGGCTTGTTTTTAATAGACCAGATACCTGATCTCTATTGCATCATAATCGACGACAATAATAAAATTTATACTTCCAAAAACATTAACCTAAGATGAAAAAACCAAAGCAAAAACATCTAAAACTCTTATTCAGCATTGTTTTTACAGGTCTGCTGATTAGCTCGTGCACTCCGGTAAAAGAATATCAGAAAGGAAAAATCAACGATTCTGAAATGGTGCTCTCCAACAGGAAGATTGAAAAAACAGAACTCAGTTTCCAATCCTACCGCGAAGGAGCTTCCGGTGCTAATTCTGGAAAAAGCGGCGGCGGATGCGGCTGTAATTAATTTGATACGATTTTAAGATGAAAAGAATATTCATTACAGGATTTGCTCTGCTGGCATTATTTCAGCTAAGAGCACAAAATGTTCCCACAGATTCAACAAGTTATAAAAGTAAAAAACTAAAAATCGAGGAAGTAAACCTGGTTTCAAGTTACTACACACAGGATGGGGATAACTCAGCCGTTATGGGCGGACGAGGTTCAGAGCATCTGACCGATATTGCCAATACCATTGACGTTAAACTGGTAAAATACGGGGAAACGGGGATTAAGCATACCTTTGACATTGAAGCTGGTATCGATCATTATACCTCGGCCTCATCAGATATGATTGACCTGAGTGCCAATTCTTCCGCATCCTCTTCTGACAACCGCTTCTATCCATCTTTAACATACTTAAGAGAAAACGAACAGAAAGGAAGAACGCTCGGGATTGGGGTTTCTTCTTCAACAGAGTTTGATTACCAGTCTTTCGGGGGAAATATAAGCTTCTCGCAGAAAACCAAAGACAGAAACGGGGAATTTACAGCCAGATTTCAAACTTTTATTGACCAGCTGAAATTAATTGAGCCTGTTGAACTCCGCACCGGAAATGAAGGTTATGGCAGTGCTAATCGAAATACCTTTGCCGGAACCTTAAGTTATACCCAGGTTGTCAATAAAAACCTGCAGGTCATGCTTATTGGTGACGTTATAAGCCAGAACGGATATTTAAGCCTTCCCTTTCATAGGGTCTATTTTCAGGACGGGTCCGTACATCAGGAAAAAATGCCCGATACCAGACTGAAAATTCCTGTTGGAATCAGGGCCAGTTATTTTGCCGGAGACAATATCATTATCAGGGCTTACTACCGCTATTACACGGATGACTGGAGCCTGAAGGCGCATACCGCTGATCTTGAAATTCCTGTAAAATTAAACCAGGCATTTTCAATTAGTCCCTTCTACAGATATTATACCCAGACAGGTACGAAATATTTCAAACCATATGGCGAACATACGGCAGCAGATGAATTTTATACGAGTAATTATGATTTATCTAAATTCGACAGTAGTTTCTTTGGAATGGGTATGAAATTCACGCCGCCGAATGGAGTATTCGGGTTCAGACACTGGAACACATTGGAGATTCGATATGGACATTACACCCGAACCACTAATATGACTTCAGACATCATCAGCATCAATATAAAATATAAATAATTAGCAGTATGGTTCCAAATAATAATTCCAGTCTTCTTTCTGTGTTTAAGTGATCAAATACTCATGTATTGGTAAACGTAAATACTGAAAGCCAGAACTATGGTCCGGCTGATCAGAAAAATTTGATGTCAATTTTATCGGCCGGATCGTAACCAATTGTAATATGAATTACTTAAGTTGTGATATATATAAAAGTACAGAGCGGATAAGGATCCTTACTGTCTGTTTATTGAAATAATGACAATACGAAAGAGTTAACCTATTATGAATGATCGTCTATATTATAATTAAAGCCCAAAAGTGCATATGGAAAAATAAATATCAAAAAATCGGCAGGTTACAGACTACAACATTTAAACGTTTAGATATATTTAACAAATTACATTTGCTAAAGCATTAATTGAATTTTATTTAATAATTTAAAATTTAATTCCACATTCCTCTTTTTCTTACCTTACAAGTACCATAAAAAATTATGATATGAGCCAAACATTCTGGATTGAAACAAACTGGGGGACATCGATAGATAATGTAGGTAAAAAAGAGATTCTTTCAGTACTTAATGAACTTTCTTTAACTCAAAATCCAAGTGCTGCATTTTGGGTTGTCGACAAAGAAGGTTTAAACGTTTTGCAAATACATAAGAATCTCTGTCTTCATTATATTTACGGAGAAAACCTGGATCGAAAATTAAGCATTAAGCTGCAGAAAACGGAGGACTGCTTGTATTTTATTGATCAGTTAATTGAAGGGAATTTTTTTGTTTCACAAGGAAATTTAGATAGGATGGATTTCTTTCAATAGTCATAAGGCCTGATATAAAAATCAATATAGGCACTGCATGACAAATCTGTGAGTAGAGTCCCTGTTAACAAACTTCTTAAGGTTGTTTAAGAATCCAAAAAAGTTCACTATCTTGATCGCTGATATCAAGACAATAACAACTTGAAAGTATAGTAAAGGGTAACTTCAAACTGATCGCACTAAGCTTATTACTTTTGTACAAAATGAAAATACTTTATGAAATATAGCACAAGATCATCAACACCTGGCTGAAAATTTCCCTTTGTTTATGTTTTTTAATTAGTATACTTAATTGGGTTACATGATTTGATAGGTTTAATTCTTCATATACTTATTAACGTAGTGCTGGATATGTCATTTCTTTTGTTTTGAAGTTCTGCCATTATCCATACGCATACATATGGATATTTTGGAGAAAGGAAATTACAGTCACTGGTTCATAATGAAAAATGTTCTAGTCTTGAACCTGAAGTAACATCTAAAATTTCTCGTATAAAAAAAGGATCTATAAGGCGGGGATTTCCTATTATGGAAGCACTTATAAACAGGGGAAAAAAATTAACTTGAAAGAAGATTGTTGCGCCAACTTTTGTAATTTAAAATATGAAGCACCAGGGATTGATATAAAAAAAATAACAGGGAATTCATCAACTCCAACTTTCAAGCACTTTAAGCCGTCATCATTCCTTAAAATATATTTATGATAATGCAGGTAAGAGTTCATAAAACCTCATCTTCCTGCCTCTCCTTCCTAATAAAATAGATACAAATGAGAAGTTACTTTTTATCTTAAAACGAAGCTGGAAGTATCATTAAAAATATTGCTAGTCATCACTTTTTCTAACAGGGATCTTAAAGACGCAACATCAGCCGGTTTTACAGCGTAAAAGTCCGCCCCAAGCTCGAGTGCAGTATAAATACTGTCCGGGTTCTGGGAAGTCGAATACATAATTATTTTTATATCCCTAAGTTGATCATTGCGGCTCCTGATTTCCTGCAAACACTCAAAACCGTTTTTAACTGGCATATTAATATTTAAAAAAATTACATCCGGCATTGGTTCTGGGTTATCATTTAAAATATTGCACAGCTCCTCCCCTCCAGTGATCTCGCGAAGATTCACTGCCTGACTTACTTCCCTTAAAACCTCTGCAAATATAATTCTGTCATCCTGATCATCATCAACTAAATAAACATTCTTTATCGTCTGCATATAATTGTTTTTTTTTTGATCAACTGCATTAAGATAAATCTAAGATTAATGTAACGCTGAGATCGACACCACATTGTGGGCGTATTATGCGGACAAAACAGCCATCTTCGGC
Source organism: Flavobacterium sp. Root901 (assembly GCF_001429765.1). Classification (GTDB taxonomy): domain Bacteria; phylum Bacteroidota; class Bacteroidia; order Flavobacteriales; family Flavobacteriaceae; genus Flavobacterium. The sequence continues at coordinate 31,691 of NZ_LMJB01000002.1, read as the reverse complement.
GCAAAAATCAGCTAGTCTTATTTTGTTTAATAAAATTACAAAAACATTAAACATTTTACTAATCATTTTTATTATTTTTATAATTGAGCCGACAAAATAATTCAAATAAAATAAAAATATTTATTCTAACAGATCGATCTATTCATTAGCCAGTAAGGCCGATATAAAATTAATAGAGGTTATGCCTGGCGAATCTGTCTTAGAATTCCAGATTATTAATTTCATGATATATCAAAAGAATCATCCACACCACGCTGAAATTTTCTCTCTGTTTGTGTTTTTTTAAATTAGTGAACTTATTTTATTTTTACATGATTTGACAGATTCAGTTCTTTCATGTACTTATTTACTGTAGTGGTGGATATCTTATATCCTAAGTTTTGAAGTTCCGCCATAATCCGTACACGTCCATATCGCTGCTTAGAAGCGTAAAAAATGGAGGTAATTTCCTTTTTAATTAACAGTTTCCTTTTTTGTGTTTCAGTAAGTGATTCTCTTTTCCATACTAAATAGGTATTTCTACATAAATCCAAAGCTTCACATATTAGTTTAATAGAGTATATTTTTTCATGCGTCAATATGAAATTAAAGATAATTATATTGTTTTGATAAAGATAAGGCTGTGCTTTTTTTAAAATTTCAAATTTTAAATCTGATTGTTTAATTTTCTTTTCAAGGTTCTTAATCTTCTGGCTTTCGAGATTTGATTTTAAATAATTGTTTTCCTGACTATTTTCACTGGTGTATTTTTTATACTCTTTACGCCATTGGCTTAATGCACCGGCATAAAGGTCCAGTTCTTTTTCCAGTTCAGACAAGCACTTCCTCTGGTAGCTTAATCTTACAGCTTTTTCTTTAAAGGCAAAATCATATTCTTTTCTAGACTTTTTCATAAACTGAATTATTGATTTTAATAAATTCCTCAATCGTTTTATAATCCAATGCAGAATGCCTTCTTTCTCTATTATACCAATTTTCAATAAATTCACATATTTCCTCCTTCATCATCTTTTTAGTGAGCAGTTTTTCTTTTTTATAAATTAATTCTCTTTTAAGCGTACTGAAAAAGCTTTCTGAAACCGCATTGTCTAAATGATCTCCTTTACGACTCATGCTTCTTGTACATTTATAAGAATCTAATAAAGCAGTAAAGACCTTATCAGCATACTGCACTCCTCTGTCAGAATGAAATATTAATCCATTTGAAATAATTCGTTTTGATGCAGCCATTTCAAATGCTGTGATAACAGTCTGCTGTGTTGTTAACCGTGAACCCAAACTCCATCCGACTATCTTTCTATCATATAAATCCATTATTATCGTAAGATATAGAAAACCTGTTAGTGTCTGAATATAGGTAATATCAGATACCCAGACTTTAGCGGGCTCGTTTGCTGTAAATTCTCGATTTAAAACATTGGCAGGGGTATAATAAGTATGATTGGAATCGGTGGTGGCTTTAAACTTTCGTTTTGCAGCTTTGCGCAGTCCTAACTGCTTCATATAAAATGCAACCTGTTTATATGATATTTTGTAGCCATGATCATTAAGTTCTTTGGTTATTTTATTTCTTCCAAAATACTTCTTGTTATGGAAAAATATTCTTGTAATATCTTCCTTCAATATAACTATATACTGCTGTTTTTCTGAAATCCCATTCTTTTTCCATCTATGATACCTTCCATATCCTATTCCTAGAACTTTACACATCAGTAAAATTGAATATTTATCTTCGTTGTCATTTATGAATTGATAAACGGCCAATTTACCTTGGCTGAGAAACGGGGAAGCATTTTTTAAAATCTCATATCGAAGTGCTGATTCTTTAGATTTTTTCTCAAGCTTAAAAACATGCTTGTCATCCGGATGTACCCTAATGTATCCTGACCCTGCAAAGCTTCCTTCACCAAACTGCTGATATTCCTTGCGCCATCTTGTTAACAGGCATGGCAGTATCCCAAGTTCTTCTGCAAATCCTTTCAGACTGATTTTTTCATAACTTAACTCAACAGCATTCCTTTTAAAAATTCTGTCGAATCTTTTATATTTTTTTGTCATTAGCTTAGATTTTAATGCCTGATTCAAGGAAAACTATATGGTATAGAATAAAAGGGAATAATCTTTACGAGCAGTTTGATAACATTGATTAAATACTAATTTGGAGATTAATTGACAAAAAAGTACCGAACATTTCTAAATGTATTATAGAGTTATGCTAAATATACAAAAAATAATATAGACAGACCACTTGAAGACTTATCTCACGATTACCTATGTTGAGTAATTTGGTAATGAGAAATAAATTAGGTTTAAGAAAATACATTCTATTATTTGAAAAAGATCTTAAATCACTAGATGACTGGAAAATTGAAGAATGAATATTTTTTATGTGTTTGATAATCATTTTTTCTCTGTGTGTCTATCTAATTGAATTTTTAAAAACAAAGCGTTTCAGAGCATATTTTCAGGACCAATCAATCAATTTTAAAATTTTAATTTTATATTTGTGAAATAAATTTAAGAAGTACAAAAAAACACAGTAAAACTCTTTAAATCAAGTATTTAAGCATTAAAAAAGAAGTACAAAAGTTTTATGGCAAAATCGTGGCACTTCACCTTTTATAAAACAATAATTGCAGTATAAGCGGGCCCTGCCGAGCTTAGGTTCGAATCCTGCTCTCCCCACCAAAAGGGTAAAGAAACGAAAACGAAAGTTTTTCAATCTTTTCAAAAACCCGCAAAAAACGTGGTAAAGCCTGCAAATCGTAAGATTCGCAGGCTTTTTTGATTTACTGCACTTTTCAGATTTTTATAAAAGTACTCAAAACTTCTGCGGCAGAATCGTGGCACATTAATTTAGCTTTTTAAAAATTAAATCTCTGCAATCATTTAATCCGAATGTTAAACATTTTTAATACTGATCTATTACTTTAAAACAGCAGCAATTTGAATATTTATTTTATCGGAAACCTTGTTTTTAACGAGACTTGGTATCTTAATATTAAAATCATTTGCAATTACGGTGAAATCAGATAAAATACTAATTCCAATTGCTGACTTAAATATTTTTGCTGTGGTTTTTATATCTTTGGATTTTCCGTGAAGTTCCAATTTACCTTTTATAATAAAAACTTTACTATCTGCATTTAAGCTGTTAATGTCAAAATTTTCTATTTTCCCTCTAAATATCGCTTTTGGGTATTGGTCACTTTCAATGTAATTTTCATTAAAGTGTTCTTCCATTAAAGCAACCTTAAATTGAAAACCTTTCATTAAGGCTAAACTTGCAATCTCTCCTGTTGCAGGATTCAAAACAAAAGTAACATTATTATTTACTGCCTTAACTTCTTCAAAAGAAGGAACTGAAGCTTCAAAAGTAACTTTCCCTGATTTACTAATCATTTTTTCTTGTGAAACACCAATAGCGCAGACACATAACATTGCAATGAGTATGATTTTTTTCATTATTTCGTCTTTATATTTTTGTCTAAAACCATTCTATTTTTAGCTTATTTTAAAACAGCAATAATTTGAATTTTGACTTTATTATCCAGTTTATATTTAATAAGCGCCGGAATTGGAATACTAAAATCACTTGCATTTACTTCAAAATCAGAAATAAAGGTAATTCGAGAGCCCGATCTTGTAATTTTTGCATCAGCATTTATATCCTTAGATTTTCCATGCACTTCTAATTTTCCTTTTATAATGTAATCTTTATAATCATCTGTTAGATTTTTAATGTCAAAACTTTCAATTTGTCCCCTAAAAACAGCTTTTGGATACTTATCAGTTTCCATGTAATTTTCATTAAAATGTTCTTCCATTAATGCCATTTCAAATTGAAATCCTTTCATTAAAGCAAGGCTTGCTACTTCTCCTGTTGCGGGATTTAAAACAAAAGTTACGTTACTGTTTGTTCCTGCAACCGGCTGAAAAGAAGGTACTGAAGCTTCCAGAGTTATTGTTGCAGATTTAGTTACTATTTTTTCTTGTGAAAAAACAATAAAAGAAGCCAATATCATTGGCATTATTATGATTTTCTTCATGTTCTTGTTATAGATTATTTTTCTAATAATCCATCCTGATTCCATTTATTTATAATATCAATAGTCGTTTGAGGTAATCGGGGTCCACCTTGCGGCATTAATGAGCTATCTCCATTTTCTAAAGAAATTCGTGTCAGCAATCCTCGGTTTAAAACTGCATTTTTTACCTGTTCATAGGTAACTAAAGACATTGGCGCTCCATTTTTAGGTACCGCCGCATGACATACAACACAGTTATTATCAATAATAGATTTTACATTTTGATTGTATGTTGCCAAACCATTAATCGGTGTATTGTCAGTTAAGGTACTGGGATCATCGTTGGCACAACTTACAAAGATTGAAGCTAATGATGAGATGGCTAAAAGGGTTTTTAAATTCATAAGATTGGTTTTTAGTTATAAATAAAGGCATGATTTTAAGAGAATAATCAGGCGTTTCAAAATCATATACGTTGAAATGAATAATACAGATTTGGCAAGAGACATATTTAATGGTCTAAATCCAATAGGCATTTTTTAACGTAGATAAATCGAAATACTAAAACCAGTTATGAGAAAAAAAATACTTATTACAATTTCCCTTTTTATAATAATCGGAATTTCGGTGTGCCTTTACATCTACAAAGGGCACAGGAATATAGAAACAGAAACTGCCGATTATATTGTAACCGTTAACGAACTGGAAAGGGAGTTTGCTTCAAACGATAGTCTGGCGAACATCAAATATCAGGACAAAACAATTGAATTATCTGCACGAGTAACAAATATTGATACAGCCAGTAATGGAATTGTTATGAGCGAAAAAATATTTGTGAAATTCAAAAAACGTTTGCCCCAAAATATAATATCTGGGAAAAACCTAAAGATTAAAGGGCGCTTTTTAGGATATGACGAATTGCTCCAAGAATTTAAAATAGACCAATCTTCAGTTGTGCACTAATACAAATAACAATTTAAAACTAACCTCATGAAAAACTTTATTCTATTATTTTTTTTATTCCCGCTATTAACCTTCTCCCAAACCGATTTGTTGTCTGGAGTAGAAACACCTTCTGCAAAAGAAAAAGTGACATCTGCATTTAAAGCCCTAAAAATTGTTAATCTCGAATCTACAAAATTGGCCGCAAAAGGCGATTTGTATTTTGTTGTCGCACACCGATTTGGTTCTGTTAAAGATGGTTTTGAAGGTTTCTACGGATTGGACAATGCCAATACACAAATAAAATTTATTTACGGATTAACAAATGGACTAAACGTAAGTGCTGCAAGAAGTGAATTTGCTTATGACTTTGCAACAAAATATATGCTGTTTCCTCAAATAAAAGACGGTTTTCCTGTTACTATCGCCGGGTTTAATAGTTTGTCTATTAATAACACGTTAAAAGAAAGTCTGTATCCGAAACTTCAATTTAAAGACAGGCTGACTTATGTTGCGCAGCTGTTAATTTCTAGAAAATTTTCTGAAAAATTATCTTTAGAAATAGTGCCTTCATTTTTTCATCAAAATTTTGTTGAAGACATAGACCAAAGCAATACTCAATATGCCGTAGGTTTTGGAGGCAGATATAAATTCGCAAAACGCTGGTCCTTAAATATGGATTATTCGGCTCATTTAAACAGAGCTGCAAACTCTCTTTATAAAAATCCTTTATCAATAGGTTTTGATTTAGAAACGGGCGGACACGTTTTTCAAATGCATTTTACCAGTTCTCAGGCAATTGATGAAGCTGGATATCTGGGAAGAACTACCGGCGACTGGACAAAAGGAGACATATTTTTTGGATTTAATCTTGCCCGAGTTTTTTAGTATCTCCTTTATAATTAAATTATTAGGTAATTTCTGTATTTATAATCATTCTAAATTTATTGATTTACTGTTGTTTCTAAAACCGGATGGATGATGTAAACGTAGATAATTTTAAAAACAAAAAAATTATGAAAATTAATAAAACAATCAAAAAAGGACTTTTTATACTAGGCGGAGTATTTGTGCTATTTATTGCCATTTTGCTTTTTCATATTATAACAGCAAAACCACCCGTTTATGATACTCCAAATCTGCAAATAAGCAGAATCGATTTTAAATCAGATATCGATTCTCTGCAAGCAAGAAAAATATGTGCTGACTTAAGAAGCATAAAAGGCCTGACATCTGATTCTATTATTATTAAAAGAAATGTTGTGGTGTATTTCCACAATAATAAAATTACAAACTCTGAGAAAGTTTTCAATGAGTTGATGGCTAAAGGGCGTTATGATGCTAAGCGTTACATTTTACCTGCAAATTTAGCAAGCAAAGAAGTCTGTCCTATGAATCAAAATAGTTTGAGCTACAAGTTGTCTCAAAAAATAAATCGTTTTTTTAATTAACCCTTTAATACCTTATTTTATGAAAATTTATTCAAAACTTACACTTAGTGTAATAATTGCTGCATCTGCAACTATGATTTCCTGCAGCAGTAATGACGACGAAACACCACAACCGCCCGCAAAAGCTTCAATCTACGAGCGATTAGGCGGAACTAAAATGGTTGCTGATCCAGATAATTCCGGTCAAATGATTGAACAGGGACGTTTGAATTTCCGTAAAGTGGTAAATTCAACTATTGGATTAATTGTTGCTGATATTCAATCTAATGCTTCAGGTAATCTTCAGGCACATTTTGCTCCGCTGTTAGCAGAAACCGGAACTACGCAATCTACTAATATCGCTAAATTATCAGATAATTTAACTGATTTCTTTTCGTTTAATACGGGAGGCACAAACGCTGTAAATACGTATTCTGGATTGAGTATGTCAGCTGCACATGATCCTGCAAAAAATCCTCGTATGGGAACAAAATCAAGTAGTGCAGATTATACAAAATTTGAAGGATATGTTGGTGCTGCAGCCAATGCAAATGGTGTTGCTTCAAATACGGAACTTTATACAGATATAGTTGCTGTTTTAGAATCATTGAGAACTCCTATCGTTCAAAAATAATTTCTTCTGAAAACGCTGCCTGAAATAGGCGGCGTTTTATAATTTCATACTGCCAGGTCTTATATTTTGATATATGTTTAAGATAAGGAATATTTAGGATAAGAATATTTTTTTTGAAAACCTGATGTCATTATAAGTAAAAGCAATTATATAAATTACCCAATTTGAATCAATCTATTCCATAGCGTTAAAGGTACTTCTAGCGTTGTTGTATAAATTAGTCAGTAATAATTTTTGAACTTTTTAAGGAAAGCATAAATATGGAAAATTTTAATATGTCCAGTTCCACCACTTTTTACGCATTAGGGTTGAGTTATAAGAAAGCAGATGCGGCAATTAGAGGGAAATTTAGTTTAGATACTAAAGCACAATCTGATTTATTTTTACAAGCCAAAGCAGAAGGTATAGAATCATTAATTGTAATTTCTACTTGTAATAGAACTGAAATTTATGGTTTTGCCAATCATCCTTATGAGTTAATTAAATTGCTTTGCAAAAACAGCAATGGTTCTGTAGAAGAATTTCAGGAAGTTGGTTATATCTACAAGAATGAAGAAGCTGTTAACCATATGTTTCGAGTAGGGACAGGCTTAGACAGTCAGATTCTGGGTGATTTTGAAATTATCAGCCAAATTAAAATCGCTTTTAATTATAGTAAACAACAAGGTTTAGTAAATACATTTATGGACCGTTTGGTAAATACTGTAATTCAAGCAAGTAAAAAGGTCAAAACAGAAACTAAAATTTCTTCTGGTGCAACATCCGTTTCTTTTGCATCAGTACAATATATTATCCGAAATGTAACTGATATCGGCAATAAAAATATTTTATTATTCGGAACAGGTAAAATTGGCAGAAATACTTGTGAAAACTTAGTAAAGCATACTAAAAACAGCCATATTGCCCTTATAAACAGAACAAAAAACAAGGCTGAATTATTGGCCGGAAAACTAAATGTTATTGTAAAAGATTACGCCAATTTACAAGAAGAAGTTCAAAAGGCCGATGTACTGGTAGTAGCTACAGGAGCAAAAAACCCAACTATTGACAAAACATCGCTGAATTTAAAGAAACCTTTATTAATTCTGGACTTATCTATTCCAAGAAATGTAAATACGAATGTAGAAGAAATACCGGGAATTACTTTAATACATTTAGACCATTTATCTCAAATTACTGATGACAATCTGGAAAGGAGAAAACAACATATTCCTGCAGCAGAAGCTATTATTGATGATATGAAATTAGAATTGAATACATGGGCAAATGATCGAAAATTTGCACCCACTATTCATGCCTTAAAAGCCAAGCTAAATGATATTGTATTAGCTGAATTTGCTTTACAAAAAAAGAAAACAACCAATTTTGATGAAGTCCAGATTGATTTAATCAGTTCCAGAATTATTCAAAAATTAACAAACCACTTTGCAAGTCATTTAAAAAATGAAAATACTTCACTGGATCAAAGTATTGATTTTATTGAAAAAATATTTCAAATAGGTCAGCTTGCGCCAAACAAGTCTTCCATACAAATACAAGAAAAATACAAAGTCAATCTTTCATAGAAATTACAGAACTAATCCGGTTCTAAAATTGTCACATTAGGGCCAAAACGAGAAGAGCTTCAGGTTTTTCTAAATCTTTTCTACATCTCTTGATCGGAAAAATCTAAAAACCCATGTAAGCTAAAAGACCTTTTTCATGATGAAAAGGGCTTTTTTTTGGATTCAAATGTCGTAAAATTTAATTTTAAACAACATTATTATTGTACGACAAGATTACAGAGCTGCTCAAGATTGCGCAGATGCTTTTTGATCTGTAGCTGTTTTTTTGTATTATCTTGATATAAATCAATTCCTTTCCTATTAAATGTCAATAATTAAAAAGATCTTTTAACGGAAATTTGCACTTTAAATAATACGCATTTCAGGTGTTTAAATAATTTTAATTTTTTTAATATGGAAACTACTTCATTAAATAAAAACGGTCTGGCTTCTTTTTCCCTTTACAATGTTGCTTTTACGGTTGCCGACTTAGATCAGTCTATCGAGTGGTACAAATCTATTTTCGGTTTTGATCTTGTAAGCCGCGTTACCTTTACTATTCCTGCCGGATCGGCAGAAACAGCAATTATAAAAGCCGGGGAACTTCGTCTTGAACTTTTGCAGGTGCCAAATGCAAAACGAATTGAAGAGCTTTTTGCAGAAGCACCACATCATCTGACTCCAATTGGTAATAAGTCGATTGTGCTGCAGGTGAATGACCTTGCAGCGGCCTCACAAGAGCTTGAAGAAAAAGGAGTGACATTTGTGTGGCGCGAACTTTATATTGCAGGCGACAAAATGCTTTGTACAATGATTCAGGATGTAGATGGAAATAAAATAAATATTTTTCAGACTGATACTATTATTGGTAATTAAAACAAATAGTTATAAAATTTTAAGAGCTGTAGCAATAAACGTTGCAGCTTTATCTCTTTTTTATAAGGATGGATAAAATTGCTGTTGTCTTTAATTAAAAGAGTTTACCAGATCCCCATCATCAGGATGTGCACTGAATGCTAAATGTAGTACCCATATCCCTACTCTTCCTTAATTCCCAGTTTTTCTTCGAGTTCTTTTACTTTATTCTCCAAGCTTACGATGTATTCTTTTTGTGGCATTAGTGCCTCATCAATCTCCTGAGTTGTATAACGTGGCGTTATATGTTGCGGACAGTTCCAGTCGTATGCCTGAATTTCGAATACTATCATTCTCTCGGGACGGAACTTATAGTCTTCAGGTTTTAACAGATCATATAATTGCTGATTGTCCTCCAATTCTACAATCTTTGCCTTGGCATAAAGTTTTAGTCTGGCACGGTGCGGATAAGAGATCATAATGACAGCCACATTATTATTGGTAGCAATATTTCCAGTAGATATATATTGTTTGTTTCCCACAAAATCAACAATTCCAATGGTTTTATTATCAATGACTTTTACAAAGCCTTTTGGTCCTCCGCGATGCTGTATATAGGGATATTCATTCTCACCGAAACTTGCCATATAAAAACTGTCGCGATCTTCTATAAAATAAATTTCATTATCGGTAAGTCCGTCAACGACTGACATTTTTTCCATTCTGTCATAACCATTTCTGCTTCCCTTTTTTTCCTGCAGGTCTTTAACAGCATCCGTAAAAGCTAATTTTGCATAATTCATAATTAAAGATTTAAGTTATTAGAATTTTATATTACAGGCAAATTGTAATGCCTGGAAAACCCTAAAAAATGATGCTCAGCGTCATTTTTTAGGATTAAAATACTTTTTTATAATTCCTGAATTTGTCTGATCATCTGGTTGGTAAATCCCCACTCATTATCATACCATGCCATAACTTTTACCAAATCCCCATCTACTACTCTTGTCATTTCCATATCAACTGTTGCTGCATACGGACTTTTAATAATATCAGTTGATACCAGTGGTTCATCTGTAACTGCTACCACTTTCGCATAGCGTTCTGTTAAAGCTTCTTCCGACAATATAGCATTAATCTCTTCGGGTGTTGTATTTCTTTCTGTCACAAAAGTAATGTCAGAAATAGATCCCACAGGAACCGGAACCCTTACCGCAACACCGTCAAATTTTCCGACATATTCAGGCAGCGCTTTGGTTGTAGCAATTGCAGCGCCTGTAGCAGCCGGAGCCAGGTTTATACCTGCGGTTCTTCCCATTCTTGGCTCTCTTTTAGAAGGAGCATCTACTAAGGTTTGAGAAGCAGTATAAGCATGTATGGTATTTAAAATAGCTTTCTTTATTCCTATTCTGCGGCCTAGAATCTCTATAAGAGGACTGATATTGTTAGTCGTACAGCTGGCACAGGAAAAAATAGAAACTTTACCTTCTGCTGTATTGACCCCATGTACTATTGTCGGGGTGTCTTTTGTAGGACCAGAAATTACAACAAATTTAGCTCCCGCTGTAATATGCTTTTCAGCATCTGTTTTATTGGTAAACAAACCTGTACTTTCGATAACTGCATCTACCCACAGTTCTTTCCATGGCAGTTCCAAAGGATCTTTTATTGAAGTGTATCTTATTTTGCGGTCGTCTATTACAATATTATTACCTTCAAAAGTTACTTTTTTATCATACTTACCGTAGATACTGTCATATTTTAAAAGGTAAACCGCATTTTCAATACTCATAAGGTCGTTAATTCCTACCAGTTCTAGATCCGGAGATTCTAATATTACTTTTAAAGACGCTCTCCCAATTCTTCCAAAACCATTAATTGCAATTTTTTTCATCTTATTTATTTTTTAAATTATTTAACGATAAAGAAATAAAGGGTTATTAATCCCCCTATTACGATTATTATTTTTTTTAGTATATCCTGATTTATTTTTCGTGTTACCGAAGCCCCATAATAGCCGCCGATAAGTGCTCCTGAAATCATAATTATGGTAAAATGCCAATCTATAAATCCTGAGAATAAAAGTGTAAACGCTGCAACACCATTGTTTACTGCTACCATTAATACTTTCAATCCGTTCATTTCATTTAGGTTTTTCATTCCGTAAAAAGTAAATACGGTCAAAACCATCATTCCTAGTCCTGCACCAAAATAGCCTCCGTAAATACCCAATATTAAAAGTGGGAAAAATTTTTTATGATCGTAGCTAAAACTTTTTTGAGCCTGTTTTCTGGAATTAAAGTACGCCAAAATTTTGGAACTGAAAGAAAACATCACCCATGAAAACAAAAGAAAGTAAGGTACTAAAAATTCAAAAGTTTTTGAGGAAGCAAAAATTAAAAGCACAGCACCCAAAAAACCGCCAAATCCGGATATTGAAAGCAGGTAAATTAAGGTTCTTCCGGAAGCTTTTATATCTTTCTGAAATGCTTTTGCACTTGCAATATTGCCCGGCCAGAGTGCTACCGTACTAATTGCATTTGCACTTACCGGAGAAGCCCCTGCAAAGACAAGACTCGGAAAAGTGATAAATCCTCCTCCTCCTGCAACGGCGTTGAGCACACTTCCGGCCAATGCGGCAAAGAATAAAAAAATCTCAAAAGCATATTGTTCCATAATTTAATGTTTAAAATTTAATTGCCAGAATGCGATGATTTCGCTGGCTATTTCTAATCCAAATTCTTCAAGCGCAAAATGTCCGGTAGGATAAAAAAGCAGTTTGGAATTATTCATGTCCTTGTGCAGCAATTCTGCACCTTCTCTTTTGAAAAATTCATCATTTTCTCCCCACACTATCAAAGTGGGAGGCTGAAGTTTTTTAAGGGTTTCCTGCCAAAGCGGATACAGTTCAATATTGGTTTTATAATCTCTTTTCAAATTGATTTGAATTTTCTTTACGCCTTCTCTCTCCAATAGAAATTGATCTAAAAGATATGTTTCGGGCATAACCCTGTTTTTATTTGTAACACCATTGAGATATTCCCATTTGGTATAATCCAATTCAAAAAATTTATTTAATTGTAAAGCACTTTCATTAGTATTTGCATCATACAATTTTTTTATTTCCTTTAATTTATCTCCAACACCTTCCATGTAAATGTTCCCATTTTGAAAAATGAGCATCTCTACGCTATCCGGATTTTTAACAATGCTGTGCATCAATATAGGAGCTCCATAATCAAAAAGATAAAAACTTGCCTTGCTAATTTTCATTTGCAGCATAAATGCCGAGATTAATTCACCATAATTTTTAAACGTATAATCAAAATCGTCCTCACTCGGAATATCGCTGAATCCAAAGGCCGGCAGATCTATGGCGATAACCCTGAAATGCTTCGACAGAATGGGAATTATCATTTTGAACATCACAGAAGAACTTGGATATCCATGAAGCAAAAACAGTACATTTTGATTTGATACGCCTGCTTCTCTATATCCAATTTGTATTCCATCTATGGTAACATATTGGTAGTAAACATTATTATCGATATCCTGCGGGTTAAAATTTACAGCTGTTGTCATGATAAATACTTTTGAAGATTTTTACAGTTTCTTATTATAATTTCATTCTGCAATATTCTCGTGAGTATTGCAGAATGAAATTATATACTTATTTGTTTACTTTTCTGTCAAGGAAATCACTGATAAGTTCGCCAATTTCTGTTCCGAAGCTTTCAAGAGCAAAGTGTCCGGTTGGAAATAAATGAAATTCCAGATTTTTCAAATCCTTTTTGAAGGCCTCTGCTCCTACACCAGGAAAAATATAATCATCTTTACCATATACAATCAGAGTTTCGGGCTGATGATCTCTAAAATATTGCTGCCATTTTGGATATAATACCACATTGGTTTGATAATCATAAAACATAGCAAGCTGAATCGCTCCGTTTTCAGGACGTTCCAAGTGTCTTAAGTCAATTTCCCAATTATCAGGCGATATGGCACTTTCATCGGGTACATTATGAGTGTACTGCCATTTTAATCCGTCAGGAGAATGAAAAGTTTTAAGTGTAGCTTCGGCTTCTTTATCATTGCTGTTTTTCCAATAAGCTTTAATTGGATCCCAAAATGCTTCCAGACCTTCATCATAAGCACAGCCATTTTGAATTATTAAAGTATCGATTTTCTCCGGGCTTGCGCTTGCAATCCTAAACCCGATTGGCGCTCCGTAGTCCATTAAATAAAGGCTGTATTTTTGTATGTCAAGCTCACTCAAAAGCGTAGTTACTATATTCGACATATTTTCAAAAGTATAATCAAAGTCTTTCATTGGCGGCTGCTCGCTTCTTCCGTATCCGGGATAATCCGGCGCAATCAAATGATATTTGTCTGATAAATCTACAATCAGATTTCTAAACATATGAGAAGATGTTGGGTAACCGTGCAGTAATACTAAAGTCGGTTTGTTTTTATCTCCTGCTTCGCGGTAAAAAATTTCAACTCCGTTGATTTTTCTTGTGTGATAAGTTGCTTTCATAATTTTTATTGGTTTAAAGTTAGTTTTGGTGAATTAGCGCCAGTTTTGGAAAATCAATATCTGTTTTGGCGGTATTATTAAAGTAATTTGTAAAAATGCTCAATGAAACTGCTGCCACTATTTCTGCAATCTGTTCCTCCCCATAACCTGCGGTTTTGAATTTTAATATAGCATCATCAGATACATTTCCCTTTGTATCAAGTACTGCTTTCGCAAATTCTAAAGCGGCGTTTGTTTTTTCATCTGATGAAACTCCAATTCTCGCCTGAGCCAGGGTATCAGCATCAATTCCTATTTTTCCTCCAATGAAACTGTGTGCAGAATTACAATAGTCACATCCGTTTTCATTTGCAACCATTAAAGAAATTAGTTCTCTTGTTTTTGGTGTAAGTGATGAACTGTTAAGTGCGGTACTCAATCCCAGATACCCGTTTAGTACGGCCGGTGAATTTCCCATTGTTCTCATCATATTCGGAACCATGCCCATTTTACCTTTTATCGCAGTAAATAATTCTTTTGATTTCCCATCTGTTTGATCTGGGTCTAAAGCTGTTAATCGTGCCATGATATTAATTATTAAATTTATATTCGTTTTGATTGTCGTTATTGACAGTACAAAGTTGCAATACTTATAGCGGCGGGAGTTAGTCACATTTTCCCGATGAGTTAACCATTTTTCCCAAACAGGAGAAATAAAAAGAAATAAGGTATGGATGAGGTTTAGACTGTTTTGTAAACTGATAAAACCACAAAAAGCAGTATCCAAGTCAGATAAAAATTGAGATAAAAAAAAGTGCCCTGAGCGGAGCACTTTTATAATTAGTTTGATGTTGACTAATTTAATTTTAATTTTTCGCGATATTGAATAGGTGAAACACCCTCTTTGTTTTTAAAAAACCGGCTGAAGGTCTGAATGTCTTCGTAACCCAAATCGTAGGCAATTTCCTTTATGGATAAATTGGTATAGTTAATTTGTCTTCTGGCATGCAGCATAATCCTGTCGTGAATAATACTAATGGGAGGACGATTGGAAGCCAGTGCAAAAAGATTAGAGAGCGTTTTAGGAGACTTATTTAGCTTAGAAGCGTAAAAGGCCACATCATGATGCTTTGAGAAATGTCCTTCAACTAAAAAGTTAAATTCCCGAATAATATCTACCTGGCTTTTTTCTAACCGATCGTAATTCGCAGACTTCTTTAAACTTCTGGCACAAAAAATCAAAATCTGCTTTAATATAGACTGCAGCATGTCTTTCTGAAGGCTGTCTTTTGCAGACATCTCATTTGAAAAGTTTTCCCAATAATTTTCAAGGGATTTAATTTCATTTTCTATAATATTTATAATCGGCACACCAGTCGCACCAAAAAAAAGGAGCCCTTTAATGCCGACTTCGTTATCATGATTAATGGGACAAAAAAAGGATTGATTCCAGCGGAGAAATCGAACCGAGTCTAAATCTAAACTGTCAATTTTGTGATATTCAGTGAGAAAAACAACATCGTTCCTGTTTAAATTATATTCAACTTTATCGATCATAATTTTCATTTCCTCTCCTTTGTTCCAAAGTAAGGTCATATCGGTATCACCACTTTTATACAGTATATCCTTGTTTATGTTATTCAATTCCTCCAGAATTAGTAACTCTTTGCTGTCTCCGCTATAAATCATATCTGCATATATTAGATTTCAAAGTAAAATTAATAAAATTATAATTCTATGGGCTTTCAATTACCGCAAATATAGTTGGAGCGTAGTAAGGACAAAACCTCAGGCAATTCCTGCGTAACTTCGATCGATGAAACTGCTTGAATGCAGTAGAGAAACACACTTAACATAACTAAAATTCAACTTTTTTTATAAGTTTAAAATGGTGGAATAAAAAAGCCAGATCCTCCTCAGGCTGTTACTTCAAATCTAAACATTGCATAAAAAATAAAAGCCCTGATAAAATATCAAGGCATTTATTTATCTATAAAGTTATTATTATAAGAGAAAAGCAAGCTGCCCCAGGTGATAACACTGATGATTTACAATAGTTAGCATCGTTTTTAATTGGTAATACGATTTATCGTTCTCAATCCAATGTTTTTCATTTATCGAGGCAAATTTCAGATTGAGGTATTCATTTAAGGCAAACCAATGCGATTTTACCTCTTTGACAGCCGGAAAATTTTGAGCGCATTTGTCAGGACAGCATAAGAAAATTTTCTCATACTCGGGATACATTTTTTCTCCAAAACCAAAAAGAGGCAGCAAGAGATCATTACTGGCAATTAAATGCCCTAAAAGATAAAGTCCGCTGTTTCTGCCAAAAGCAACATCCTTTTTTAAGTCTTCATCACTAAGCTTGTGAACAAGATCGCTGATCTTCCTGTTCTGTAAGAGCCATGCCTGATAAATAATACTTCTTTCCATATTTCCCTCAGATGTTTTTGTCTTTTCCATCAAATTATAATACTAATGAAATTATTAAAGTCATCATCTTTATGACTTTAAACATAACACAAAACTAATTTCAAAAAAGCCATAAACAATTGATATAAAATAAAAAAGCACTTGATATATATCAAGTGCCTGATGGATGGAATTGTCTTTCCGGATTATTTTTTTAAACTCTGTTTTCTTATTCTACTCAGCGTTTCGGGTGTCATTCCTAAATAGGAGGCAATCATGTGCTGTGGAACCCGTAACGCAATCTGTGGCTGTTTCTCAATAAAGCGAATATATTTTTCTTCTGCATTAAGGCTGATACTGTTATTGATACGATCCTGGCTTGCCACAAAACTTCGCTCGATTATTAAATTAACGAGATCCTGAAATTGAGGTATGCTTTTCATAAGTCCGGCAAAATTATCCTTACTAATTAACAACACGGTACTATCTTCTATGGCATCAATATTAAAGCGGGATGGTGTCCCGTTTAGAAGACTTTCCCTATCGCCTATCCAATAATTTTCAATAGCAAAATTCAAAACATGTTCCATAGACCTGTCATCTATACTATAGGTCCTCAAACATCCTTTGGTTATAAAGGCATTAAAACGCCAAATATCCCCTTCTTGCAGCAGATACTGATTTCTTCTCAGTTTTCGCACTACGCAAACCTCCTCGATCATTTTTAGTTCCTGATCGCTGAGTTCTATTTTACTTTGCAAGTATTGAGCAAAAATCTCAAACATATAAATCTTAATTAAAATACAGGTTAATTAAAGCGTAAAGATAAAACAATTACCAAATGGATTTACTTATTAAAACAGGACTTAATTTGAATTATTTACGACCTGAATCTTAGTCTTTAAATAGAATTCCCGCTGAGAATCCATAATTTTTATCAGTGAGGCCTAAAACATTTTACAGATCTTATTTCTTTGTATTCCTGATATGTTAACGATTTTCCTAATCTTTTTTTTGTAGAAACAAGCAGCAATTTATGCTACTTAACTTTCCTAAATAAAAAAACTCTTAAATAGTTAAGAGTTTCACTTAGTTTAAAAAAAGATATAATATTTAATTTTCCTTAAAGGTTCCGTAATCAGTATAACCTTCAGCGCCACCGGTATAAAGAAGATCCATTTTTGGAAGAGACAGTGCAGCTCCTGTACGATATCTTTCTACTAAATCAGGGTTAGCAATAAACGGCAGACCAAACGCAATAAGATCAGCGTTGTTTGAGCTTAAAAGTGCTTCTCCTTTTTCAGAATCAAGTCCACCGCCAATCATAAGGGTACCATTATATAATGGTCGAAAATAAGAAGCAGCATCCTGAAATACTTCTGCCGGAGTGCCAACAACCGATTCCAGTCCCAAAACATGAAGATAAGCCAGATCGAATTGATTTAACGCCTGAGCTAAATAACGGAAAGTCGGCTCAGTATCTGCATTAGGTTTTAAAGTTCCGGAACTTGTTGCAGGGCTAATTTTCAATCCTACCCTTCCCTTTCCCCAAACGCCGGTTACCGCTTCCAGAAGTTCCAGTACAAAACGGCTTCTGTTTTCTACAGAACCTCCGTAAGAATCTGTTCGCTTATTGGTCTCTGAACTCAAAAATTGAGGAAAAAGATACACATGAGCTCCGTGAATTTCTACTCCGTCAAAACCTGCCTTTTTTGCATTAAGACTTGCGATGCGAAAATCTTCAATAATACCTTTAATGTCCTCAACTGTCATTTCACGAGGTACAAGAGTATCTTTAAACCCCTCAGGTGTAAATGTTTGTTCATTTGGATTAATAGCAGACGGCCCAAGAGGCAGGTTACCATTAAGATGATCCGGATGGCTAACGGAACCCACATGCGAAATCTGAAGAAATATTTTACCTCCGGCATCATGTACTGCATCAACAACTTGACTCCAGGCTTTGGTTTGGTTATCCGTGTAAATACCGGGTACATTTATATATCCAATTGCATCCGGGCTTACCCAGCATCCTTCTGTAATAATTAAACCGGCTGATGCGCGTTGTTTATAATAAGCAGCCATTAGATCAGTAGCCATAAGTTCAGGATTGGCCGCACGTCCTCTTGTCATTGGTGCCATTACTATGCGATTTTTTAAAGTAAGGTCTCCTAATTGGTATTCAGAAAATAATTTATTATTCATTGTAATGTGTTTCTAAGTTAAAAATGACAGTAATTTTTGATATCTGTTTAAAATCCAGGTTTAGTTTAAAAGCTTTCTTTTGTGTTTATATTAGAAATTAACTGATATTCATAATTTAATTATTCAAAAGGCAGATAAGCTGTGGCTTCAGGGAAGAAACTTTTAGCAACTTCGGCCATGTTCAAAGCTTCGCGAAGCAGTTTAATTTTTCCGTTATCGGCTACTAGTCTGCCCATATAAGACTGATCGTATCGAAGTCCCGTTTTTCCATTGGTACAATGAACGTCATATTCTCCAAATACCTGATCTGGTGTATCAATAAGAATTTGAACATTTTCAAATTTAAAACCAGGAAACATAGTGGGAAGATTTTGCAGAAAATCTAATATCACATCTTTGCCTTTCATCTGCCATGGCATCCCCAGACTTTTAAGATAGGGAAGTTCAATAGCAGCATCATCTGCAAATAATTGTATTACTGTCTCCGGACTGTCTATATTTTCAAGATAACCGACAAGCAGTTCTTTAGCTGTTTTAGTACTCATTTTTATATAATTTAAGTAAGTTGAATATTTTATTTCTTTAGAAGTTCTTCCAATTATTTTTTAATCCAGTGTCCAAAAGAAGCAGAGCAGTTGCGTTGTGAAAATTATTATAGCTGTTAAAGCCAATTTTTAATTTGTAAGTCTTCATTTATTCAGGATTATTGAAGTACAAAATTAGGGACCAATATTAAGATCGATATTGATATATAATAAGAAATCAATTGACAAATCTCAAGCAGTTTTATCTGCTTTTATTGCACGGGAAAAAAAGTTAACGATTGAGGAAAAGATGTTAAGCTTAAATAGAAAGGCATGTCGCAATTTTACATTTAAGATTAACACCAAATTGGAGTGAGCTTTAGAGACAACAAATTTGGACTTTTGAGTCAAGTCGCTCCTTTGTTTTCACTCTAATTTTGCACTGTTAAATTAAATAATACAACATGAAAATAATAGATAAAATATACGTTGAGGGTCGCTTTACAGCACCGCACGGCAAAGAAAAACATGATCTTCACAACCCTTCGACAGGAGAAAAAATAGGTGTAGTTTATTTAGGTGATGAAGTTGATACTAATATAGCAATTGAGGCAGCAAAAAAAGCTTTTTTGACTTTTTCAAAATCAACCCTGAAGGAACGCGGTGAAATCCTGCAGCGTCTGCACGATGCCATTCTTGCCAATGAAGAAGCACTTAATAATGCGGCAGTTGAGGAATACGGATCTCCAATTTCAGCAACCAAAGGAAGAACCCGATATGCCGCACAAATATTTCTGGACACAAAAGCTGCCATGGAAGGATTTGAATTTGAAAAACAGCTGGAGTATGCCACTATTGTAAATGAGCCATTGGGTGTAATAGCTGCAATCACACCCTGGAATGCTGATTATACGCATATTTGCGGCAAACTTGCACCAGCTATAGCAGCGGGATGTACGATTGTTATTAAGCCAAGTGAATTAAGTGCCATTCAAACGCAGATCCTAACGGAATGTTTTGATCAGGCTGGTGTTCCTAATGGTGTTATCAATATTGTAAACGGAACCGGTCCTGTAGTGGGTGCTGCACTTACTGCTCACCCTGATATTGCAGTAGTGACCTTTACTGGTTCTACTCAAATTGGCAGACTGATTGGAAGTAAAGCAGCAGAAACCATGAAACGAATTACACTTGAACTGGGAGGAAAATCATCTAACATAATATTAGAAGATGCTGATCTTCAGAAAGCCATTCCTTTAGCATTAGCGATAGGTTTCAGTAACAGCGGTCAGGCCTGTCATGCAGGAACAAGAATTATTGTTCCGGAAAACAAATTGGAAGAAATCAAAAGCCTGATTGTAGAAAGTGTGAAAAACATCAAAATTGGTGATTTATGGAGCGCCGATTCTTACATTGGTCCAATGGTAAGTCAAAAACAGTATGACACTGTTCAGCGTTACATTCAGTCCGGCTGGGATCAGGGTGCAGAAATTCTAGTAGGAGGACTTGGTCATCCTGAAGGACTTGGAGGATTCTATGCTAAACCTACGGTCTTTGTAAATGTACAACCAGACATGATTATTGCCAAAGAAGAAATTTTTGGCCCGGTTCTTTGTGTTATAACATACAAAACAGAAGACGAGGCTGTAAATATTGCCAACGATACAATTTATGGCCTTTCTGCTTATATCAGTTCAGCTGATACAGAAAAAGCGAAAAAGATGGCACGCCAGATTATCTCAGGACGAGTGTTAATAAATACGGCAGTAAACAGGGAATCCATGTCTCCATTTGGAGGATTTAAACAGTCCGGTATAGGGAGAACTTCATGGTCTTATGGTATTAATGAATATGTTGAACCGAAAGTAATTGCTTAGTAATTATAAAACTGTTCTTAGTTTAATAGAAAAAGCTTAATTAAGCAGAATTGAAAGACTTACAATTTCAATTCTGCTTAAATTTATAGAACAAAAAAAATATAAGATGATAAGTCCCAATATTCTGTATTCCTGTTACGTAACGCGAAATTTATCAAATGAGCAGTTTATTCCTGAACATATTTTTCTGTTTCAGTTTTCAGGATCGCTGGTTATCAATGATGCCGAAAAAGAGTACTCCGTGCAAACAGGCGAATTCTGTCTTGCCAGAAGAAACCGTCTAGCCAAGTATATTAAAATTCCGTCGCAAAACGGAGAATATAAAACCATATCAGTACGGCTCGACCAAAGCTTTTTAAAAGATTTTAACAGAGAGTACGGATTTACAGCAGATATGCCGGCTGTCAACGATGCCATAATAAACATTCAGACGCAGCCACTTTTACTGAACTACATTCAGTCACTCGCGCCTTACTTTGATCTTACAACAGATGGTAAAAATGAACAAATGCGGCTTATAAAAACAAAAGAGGCTGTGTTATTGTTATTAAAAACAAATCCTGATCTCAAAAATGTATTGTTTGATTTTAGCGAACCCGGAAAAATAGATTTGGAAGCTTTTATGAACAGGAATTTTCAGTTTAATTTATCTATGGAACGATTCGGATATATGAGCGGCAGGAGTTTAACGACTTTCAAACGTGATTTTAAAAAGATTTTTAAAATGGCTCCGGGAAAGTGGCTTCTGCAAAAACGGCTGCAGCAGGCATACTATTTAATAACTAAAAGAGGCCAAAAGCCATCTGAGGTTTATCTTGAAGTAGGATTTGAAAATATCTCTCATTTTTCACGTTCATTTAGTAAAGAGTTTGGAATAGCACCATCAAAAGTATTTTCAAAATGATGTTACCTTCAATTTTGCAGGAAAGATTTCATAATTAAAATTGATATAAGATATAACCTAGCAATGCACCCAAAAATACAATCAATGCACTATTGATTGTTTTGAATTTAAAAACCATAATGGCACTGATTAATGCTATGCTGATCGTCTTCCAATCGGTAATGGTTTCTTTTCCCATTGTAAAACAAACCCCCATAATTAGGGCAACAGATGCCGCATTTAACGCATCCAGAGAAGCTGAAAGCGCTTTAGAATTTCGCATTATCTTCATTAGAGAATTAAGTAATGCTACCAGCACAAAAGATGGAACGAAAATCGCAATCGTCGAGATCACAGCACCAGATAGTCCATTGATCTGATAACCAACAAATGTAACTGATGAAAAGACAGGTCCAGGCGTCAACTGGCCAACTGCAACAGCATCCATCAATTGCTGTCGCGTAAGCAAGCCGTTTGCTACCAATTCTTTGTCTAAAAAGGCAAATAGCACGTAACCGCTTCCGTAGAGAATTGCACCAACTTTTAAGAATATCCAAAGCAATCTGATGTTTGTTTCTGATACGAACTGATTGTTTGCAATTTGAAAAAAAAGAACCGGAATAAAACTCGGCACTACATTATTTTTTTGATTTTGAATATAAAGCACCACTATTGCGAAGACTGCTGCTCCAAACATCAAATAGATTTCGCTTATTCCCAGTAAAGACAACACCAATACAGCTATGCCTATAAATGCTAATAAAATTGACTTAATCGATTTTTTGGCTAATGGAAAAACTGCCCCTAAAATAATGGCAATGATTGCAGGTTTAATACCGTAAATAAAAGGCTGTATTTCGGGTAACTGCCCGTATTGCTTATAGAGCCAGGCAAAAACACCCGTAATGAAAACAGCCGGTAGAATAAAGCATAAACCTGCTGTCAGTAGTCCTTTCCAGCCGGCTTTGTCGTATCCAATATATATTGCCATTTCAGTACTATTGGGTTCGGGAATAAGATTAGTCGCTCCCAATAAATCTAAAAAATGCTGTTCACTCATCCACTTTCTTTTGACCACAACATCCTGCTGCATCATTGCAATATGGGCTGCCGGACCTCCAAAACCGATAAGTCCGAGTTTGAGAAAGAGCCTGGCAATTTCTTTTATGCGGATATCACGCTCCATTCTTTATCAAAATTTTATCTATAGACCAGTTGCCACCACCTGTAATTAAAAGAAAAATACTACCTAAAAGCATAGCCCAATCTGTTCTGCTGCCGTGAAGAAGTTCCCAAAAGCCCTCATTTGCCAATACTTCAACTTTGGTCGCAGCAAAAGCAACAAGCATTATTATTATCAACGGAATACTGGCCAGACGCGTTAACAGCCCCAATAAAAGTAAAATTCCACATAGAATTTCGAAAAAGCCAACAAAGCTTCCCAAAAACTCAGGTGATGGCAATCCTATTTTTTCAAAGCGCCCAGCACCTCGAATAGCTGGAAATAAAAATTTTTGAACTCCTTCGGAAAAGAAAACTGCACCAACCATCAAGCGGATTATGATCGTGGTTTTTGAGTTATTCGTATTAATGATTTTTCTGAACATATTAGTGATTTTTCTATTTTGTAGATATCATTTTTTAATTTTATTTCTTTATCATACACAAATTTAACTTAACTTTTCTATCATTTCTCGCTTTCATTGGTAAATTAAATATCAATATTTAATATAACTGTTAAAGAATTACACAACCTGTGGTACGAATGATGTTCCTTTAGTGAGGCTATTTTAAATATAAATTGTAAACTCTTTATGGTAAAGTCAAAAACACAATTATTGTTTATATTTGATAATTAAATCAATAAGATGAGCGAAAAAACTAAACCGTATGCCCTGATAACCGGCGCCAGCAAAGGCATTGGAAAATCTATTGCTTATCAATTAGCTGAAAATGGATATTCACTATTGCTTATCGCAAGAAGTGACGAGGAATTAAAAGCACTATCTGATGATCTTCAAGTCAAATACGGCATCAATGCACCTTTTTTATCGATTGACCTTTCGATAAGTGGTGCACCGACAAAAGTAACCGATTGGATTAAAACGAATAACTATCCTGTCGCCATTTTAGTTAACAATGCCGGCTATGGGGTGTGGGGTGATTTCAGTCAGTCTTCGCTAACCGATCAGCTTGGCATGATGCAGCTTAACATGAATGTAGTTGTAGAGCTTTCACATTTATTAGTGCCTATTCTTTTACAGGAAAAGCAAGCCTACATTCTAAATATATCGAGTACTGCTGCCTATCAGGCTGTACCTACGCTGGCTGTATACTCCGCTACAAAGGCTTTTGTTTTATCATTTACCCGTGCCCTGCGTTTCGAACTTGCTAAGAGTTCAATTTCAGTGACGTGTTTTAGTCCGGGACCTGTTAATACTGGTTTTGCTTCAAGAGCTGGTTTAGATGCTCTTAGCAAAATGGCTGAAAAGTTTAATATGCAGCCGGATGAAGTCGCAAAAATGGCTGTAAAAGCCATGTTCAGCAAAAAATCAGAAGTTATTCCTGGTTTCACCAATATTATCTCGGTTTATGCCAACCGTATACTGCCAAAGGCCTTAATCGAAAAAACAGCAGC
This sequence comes from Flavobacterium sp. Root901, assembly GCF_001429765.1. GTDB lineage: Bacteria > Bacteroidota > Bacteroidia > Flavobacteriales > Flavobacteriaceae > Flavobacterium. The sequence goes on along the minus strand of NZ_LMJB01000002.1, from coordinate 7,200 downwards.
AGGGATCTATAAAATTTAATTTTTTTTCAAAAAAAATTAAAAGAAAAATGATTGTAAAAGAAAAATTATATTATCTTAGCATTAAATATCTACTAATTCCATAGAATATGTCTAATAAAAGAAATATGTTTAATTTTCCTAAAAGCGAAATGCACGCAGATATGCGAATGTGCTGTTGTTGTTGTTGTTACTGCTGCTAAACTTTTAGATAAAATTCAAACTTATTATTTCATTTATTAAATACATTTATCATGGTATCTTCATATAAAACATTTACCCTTGCTGATCAATTAACCGATGAGCAGATTAACTTTTTCAACCACTACGGTTTCATCCACTTTAAAAATTTCATCAATCCGGAAACAGTTTCATCAATCATCGATGCCTCAAAGGAAGTGCAGCAAAAATGGATTGACAGTGACCTTCAAAAAATTAATGGCGTTCCAATTAAATATGGAAAAGATTTAGACGGTTCTCCTATTGTACAGCGTTTTGCTTTTATCAATCAGCATCATCAAACCTTGAGCGGTCTTTTACTTGATACAAGATTTGAGGGTTTATTACAATTAGCAGGTGATGGAGCAAGATTGGGCACCGAGGAAAAAGATGGAATGGTTTTTAATCATTATATAAACGGACCGGAAAGTAAGTTTGCTAAAATGGGCTGGCATACGGATGGTCTGAGAGATATTTTTTATGGCACAAAACTAAATCCGATGCTAAATGTCGGGATACACTTAAGCACTTTAAAGCCTGAAAACGGAGGTCTTAAAATCATTCCGGGTACTCACAAACAGAGTATTTACCAAATGCTTTTCCGTAAAAAATACTTTTTGGATCATAAAGCCGATCCGGAAGAAGTTTCCATAAATCCAGAAGCTGGGGATTTAACAATTCACGACGGCCGTTTGTGGCACAGAGTCGCAGAATCTGCCGTACGCGGTGAAGAAAGCAGAAGAAGGGTCATTTATATTCCAATCATTGCGGGAAAATATGCTCCAAAAAATGAGAATAGTCCAACGGTTTTTTACCAGCGTTTTGCAGGAATTGTTAAGTAGTATGTTATTTTTTCTTGCATTTAGTTATCTGATTAGATCAGGTAAACTAAAAAGAGCCGTGGATTTCTTTAAAAATACCCAGGGAAAGATAAAATCAAAAATTATGAAACTGCAACTAGATATATTTTAAAGGTTACTAATAACGTGTATTGATGGGAACAGAAACACAGGCTGAAAGTAAAAGTGCGATCATACAAAGGACATTTTCAGACCGGAAACGGACTAATATTTTAAAAAGAGCGGAACAGTTAACGATTGCTTTTTTGCTTCCGAAAGTGCCTGAATTCATTACGCCAAATGTACTTACCTTAATTGGTACAATTGGTTCCGGATTAATTTTTATAGCTTTTGTTTTAGGCAGTTATGTAACAAATCGTTATCTGCTTTTGGGTATTGCAGGATTAGCTGTAAATTGGCTTGGAGATTCTTTAGATGGAAGGTTGGCTTATTATAGAAATATTCCGCGCCGCTGGTATGGTTTTGCGCTTGATATAATTTCAGATTGGATAGGTATTGTACTAATTGGCTTTGGCTACTACATTTATGCCGAAAATAACACACAAATAATAGCCTTTGCTTTTGTCGCATTATATGGCTGGTCCATTATCATCAGCCAGTTACGCTATAAAATTACAAATGAGTACACCATAGATTCTGGTTTTGCGGGGCCTACAGAACTTAGATTCATTATTGCCATAATTTTGATTGTAGAAGTTTTATTTCATGGATCAATACTTTATCTGACTGGCACAATCACAATTGTATTACTGATAATCAATATTTTTGACAGTTTAAAACTTTTAAAACTAGGAGATTTAAAAGATAAAAACCAGATCTGATATGTTAAGTAAAAAATCCATTTTCACTTTCCTGCAAGCACAAGTTGCGGCGTTTATAGGCGGTAGTACCGATTATGGTTTTATGATTTTATTGACGGAAATATTTAAACTGCATTTCACCTTTTCTATCCTAATCTCCGGAACGTTAGGCGCAATAATCAATTTCAGCATTAATAGAATTTGGGTATTTAAAAACCAATGTGGGTATAACAGCCAAATCAATAGGCAGCTTTTAAAATTTGCCTTGGTTGTATTGGGAAGCATCTCCTTAAAATCATTAGGCACTCTTATTTTGCAAAAAGGTTTTCAGATCGATTACAGAATTGGAAGATTAATTACCGATACTTTTGTTTCTTATGGATTTAATTATCCATTGATTAGATATTGGGTTTTTAGGGAAATGAGAAGTAATTCACTATAAGTAAAAAAGCCATTAACTAAAAATAGTAGTTTAATGGCTTTTTTGCTTTAAAATTAATTCTAAAATTGGGGCAGTAGAACCTTGTCTATAACGTGAATAATTCCATTTGAACACTGGACATCGGTAGCTGTAATGGTAATAACTCTTCCACTGGCATCAGTTATTTTTGCACCTCCTGTAAGACCTACCGTAAAACTTTGACCTGCGAAAGTATTCACGACTTGTCCATTTGTCAATGAGGTTGATAAAACATTAGCGCCAGCAACAACATGATACTTAAGAGTTGTTTCAAGAACATTTACTGGAATCGCAGGCAGACCAGGATAACCTGTTTCTGTTAGAAATGCTGTAAATGCGGCATTTGTTGGCGCAAAAACTGTAAATGGAGAACTTGCAGTTCCGGATAATATTCCGGCAAATCCTGAAGCAGGATTATAGGTCAAAGCGGCAACAAGCGTCGTGAAGTTTTTATTCGCTGCAGCGTGATTAACAATAGTTGGCAATCCGATCACGCCATCAACGACATGGATTATTCCGTTAGAAGCTTCTATATCAGCAGTTGTCACTGCTGCTCCCCCATTGGCTTTTCCACCATTAATAATTACCCCGGAATTTTTTTCGAGGTACATACTCAAAGTATTGGAACTGGATGCAGCACCTTTAGCCAAAGTTTTTACGTACCCCGTTGCAATGTCAGTTGACTTTACTTTTGCTGCAAAAACATGATTAAGCAGTATTTCTTTTAAAGCCGGAACAGGTACAGCATTAAGATCAGCATAACCGTTTGCTGTCAAAAATGCGCTAAAAGCAGTATTAGTAGGAGCAAAAACAGTATAAGAACCAGAAGCATTAAGAGTAGTCGCTAAATCTGCTTTTTCCAGAGCAGCAACCAAAGAGGTAAGATTTGGATTGCCTTTCGCAATCGCTACAATAGTTTGAGGTTGTGGCGATGTATCATTATCATCATCATTATTACATGAAAGACTGACGAAAGCAACTAACGCCAAAAGAGCAATTAATTTAATTTTGTTTGTTTTCATAATATAATTTTTTTTGTTTGTAAGACTAAGTTACGATTTTTTGTTTAACAAAACAACAAAAACATTAAACAAAATGTCATTTTATATTTCACAAACAACTAACAATCAACAACTTGATTAGATATAATACACAGATTTAAAGGCTATTTCTAAAATAAAATAACCTTTAAATCTTTTTATAAATTGAAAAAACTGTTTTAATTAAATTAATTATTTTGAAATTATAAGTTTAGCGTTTAAAGTTTCGTATCCTTTTTTAACATGAACCAGATATTGACCTGATTTTAAATCAGATATATTTAAATCAATACTATTAAAACCAGCTAAGCTCTTGGTTTTTAAAGTTTTTAATAACGCACCTGAAAGGTCAAAAATATTAATCTGAATATCTTGCTTTCCTGTTGATTCAAACTCAATTTTGACTATATCTACAGCGGGATTTGGATATAATGTCATGGAAGTATTTTTTAACTCTGGATTTTCGTTTTCTTTAAATTTTGACATTCCGCCCGTAATATTTAATGTATAATCTTCTGTTTCTCCATAATTAAAAGGCCCACATGGAGAAGTAATTGAATTATAACTTACAATTATTCTCATTCTGATATTTCCGCTGGAAGCCGATGCTGGAATAGTTATAGACGGTGTTAAAGTTTGATTATTAAAAATAGAATACACCTCTTCACCAGAATCTGTAAAAGCACCATTATTATTTAAATCTATAAAGACCTTCCAATATAATTTTCTCGTTGCACTATAACCGGGAGTCAATGTCAATGTAGCTGAGGTGCCTTTAGCAATATTGGTAATTTGAGAAGAAAAATCGGCATAACCTCCATTAGAATTACTTAAATTATTGATACTTCCAATTGCAACCTTCTTAATCCATTCTCTACTCGAATCGCTGCCATTTGAAGAACAATAAGAGATTGTTCCGCCTCCTCCACCGCTTCCCACAGTTTCGGTCAAAGTTCCGTTTATAACTTTAATAGTTCCATAACTTACTTTTGAACCAGTAACTGTAGTCCAATCGTTCAAATCAATTGTTGTCGAACCTGTTGTATCACCTTCAATTTTAACAATTTTCACCCCTTTCCCATTATTATTCCAAGTCAATGCAGATCCTGAAACTACTGTTTCTGGTGTAGATGTGGTATCAAATTTATAGAAATATGCATAGTTTTCTGCTGCTGGGGCAAAAACTTTTGCAATACCATTTTCATCGATACAAACTGCCGTTTTTTCATAAACTCCAATTCCCTTTGCATTTAATCCTGCACCTAAATCTTTCCACATTCTGGCAATAAATGCCGTTTGTCTTCCTCTGCGGTCTGGATTATTATAATGCGTATCTGTGATAACATTTGCAAGTATCGGATTATTGACAAAATCATTAGCTCCAATGGTCATATCTGAATTATACGGATTTGCCAAGGCCTGAGCAGAGGTAACACTCGCATTGGCAGCACTATAATAATATTTTCCCTGAATGGCACATCCGGCGCTGGTTCCTCCAACTGGAACTTTTTTTGTATTAATCAGATAATTTATAGCATCTTCTACAGGTGTATCTTTCCAATATGCCACATAAGTCGCCTGATCTCCGCCTGCAATAAATAAAGCCTCAGCATTTCTAATTTTTGCTGCTACTTCTGCTATACTTGCTTTGGCTCTTGTATCTATTAAAATAGTCTCTACAGAATTTACCGTGCCTAAACCATAGATATAATCATTATAAGCCTGAGTACCAGATGACCGAATAACCACAAAATCTCCACCTCCAGATTTTTGTATCATCCATTTTATGGCATCATCATTATCTGTTCCTCCGCCCATTAAACAGGTGCCGCCTGTTGTAGTTGTTGTAACGTCTGAAGTGCTTCCGGTAATCCAGCTTGTGTAAGTTTGTGAGTAGCTTAAATTTATCCCGAAAAGGAATAGGAAGATCGTTAAACGATTCCAATTAAGTGCATAATTTTTCATAGTGTTTTTTGTTTAATGTTAAAATCTAAAAACAACAATAGCAACTTAGCCCTATTTTCCACTTTTGATTTATTTGTCAGATAATAATCGCAAGAAGAAATAAACACTCATAAATTCCTATTGAAATTTAATGTTTACTCTTTTAAAATGTTATAAAATGGAATATCAAATCTCAATACAGAAGTATAGAAATCTAAGTCAATTTAAATCCGTGAAATAAAGTATCATGGTTTCTTGGTAAGAAAACCTCAGCCATCATGCATCGTGCACTTCCACCTCCGCAGGCTTCAATTGTATCTAAGCTCGAACTTAATATTTCAGCATGTTTCTCCAATTGCTGGATTTGTTTCGGAGTTAGACTTTGATGAGCAGAGGCGCTCATAACAATATATTTTTTATCGTTTGTCCCTCTAACTNAGCATGTTTCTCCAATTGCTGGATTTGTTTCGGAGTTAGACTTTGATGAGCAGAGGCGCTCATAACAATATATTTTTTATCGTTTGTCCCTCTAACTTCAAGCATATTACCGGCAAAATTATTAACCTGGTCTTCTGTAATCAGAATGATTTCTTTTTTATCTTCTTTTAGATTATCCAAAACCATTTTTCTCTCCTTTTTATCATCAATACAATCAGCACAGATCACGGCAAAAGTCTCACCCAGACACATCATTACATTGGTATGATAAATTAGTCTGCGCTCTCCGTCAACGGTTTGAAAAGCTTCAAAAATTACCGGGGCATAATCAAAATCTTCACAAAATTCTATAAACAATTCTTCGTCTGCGCGAGGAGATAAGGCACAATAGGCTTTTGCATTAGCACGATCTAATAGTAAACTTCCTGTTCCTTCTAAAAAATAACCATCCTCTTCTGCTGATGTGTAATCTATTATATTAGAAATCACAAAACCTTTTTCTTCAAGTGTGTCTAAAATATCCTCACGACGTTCCAAACGACGGTTTTCTGCAAACATTGGATAAAGTGCCACGTCACCGTTTTCATGGAAGGAAACCCAGTTATTTGGAAAAATACTATCCGGAGTATCTGTTTCTAAAGTATCTTCGATTACTGTAACATCAACTCCAACGGCTCTCAGCTTTTCAACAAAAACATCAAATTCCTGTTGTGCTTTGGCATTAACTGTACTTGGCAGTAATCCGTCCAATACTTTTTGGTAATAATTATTTACCGCTGTCTGTTCATTCATTCTGAAAGCAGCAGGCCGAATCATTACGATTGCATTTGTTGTTTGTTTCATGTTTTTTATTTTTTTGTTTCAGGTTTAAGGTTTCAAGTTATGACAACTTGAAACCTTAAACCTGAACTTTTTTAGTCTCTAATTAATGGCAGGGTTGAGCATCTCAACAATCCTTCTTGTTTTGCAATTTCGGCATACGGAATTTCTTCTACAGTAAAACCGTTTGTCCGAAGCCAATTGTTTAAGCGGGTAAAGTTTTTCTCGGAAACCACCACATTTGTATCAATCGAAAATACATTTGAAAACATATGATACATTTCCTCTCTTTCGATATGAAACAGATTTTCTTTTCCAAAAAGATTCACTAAGTACAAATAATCGGCTTCTTCACGAAAACCTCTTTTATAAATAATGCCTTTATCTTTTCCAACCGGTTGAAAACAGCAGTCTAGATGCAATGCGTTATCACGGGCTTCCAATTTGGATTTTACCAGATCAAATTCCTTGACAATTTTATCCGGAAACAGCTCTTTGATATAATTTACGCCATGCATGTTTGTGCGCGCAGTGATATAATCTTTATAATCGCTTCCTTTATAAGTTCCTATAAAAATATGATCGTTCCAAAGCATAACATCTCCGCCTTCGATATGAACTTC
>NZ_LMJB01000001.1 GCF_001429765.1 Flavobacterium sp. Root901 | reverse complement strand
AAAAAAAGATTCAAAAAAGCTTGCGAGATTTGAAAATGCTTTTTACATTTGCACCCCGCAAAACACGGAAAGTTCATTGATATACTGGGAGGGAAATTGGGAAAAAAGGGACGAAAAAAAAGTTTCAAATTTTTTTAAATTTTTCTTGCAGGAAACAAAAAGAAGTTTTAGTTTTGCACCCGCTTTGAGAGACAAGCGGAACAGAAAAAGAAACACGTTCGTAGACATATTGAATTGACAGCCGTTTTGAAAGAGATTTCAAAACAATAATAAAGAGTAATAGAATCGACAGATTCGAAAAGAACCACTAGAATACGGCATCGCAATATAATATAAAAATATACGATGAAGAGTTTGATCCTGGCTCAGGATGAACGCTAGCGGCAGGCTTAACACATGCAAGTCGAGGGGTATAGTCCTTCGGGACTAGAGACCGGCGCACGGGTGCGTAACGCGTATGCAATCTGCCTTTCACAGAGGGATAGCCCAGAGAAATTTGGATTAATACCTCATAGTATTATGGAAGGGCATCCTTTTATAATTAAAGTCACAACGGTGAAAGATGAGCATGCGTCCCATTAGCTAGTTGGTAAGGTAACGGCTTACCAAGGCAACGATGGGTAGGGGTCCTGAGAGGGAGATCCCCCACACTGGTACTGAGACACGGACCAGACTCCTACGGGAGGCAGCAGTGAGGAATATTGGTCAATGGGCGCAAGCCTGAACCAGCCATGCCGCGTGCAGGATGACGGTCCTATGGATTGTAAACTGCTTTTGTACGAGAAGAAACACTGATTCGTGAATCAGCTTGACGGTATCGTAAGAATAAGGATCGGCTAACTCCGTGCCAGCAGCCGCGGTAATACGGAGGATCCAAGCGTTATCCGGAATCATTGGGTTTAAAGGGTCCGTAGGCGGTTTAGTAAGTCAGTGGTGAAAGCCCATCGCTCAACGGTGGAACGGCCATTGATACTGCTGAACTTGAATTATTAGGAAGTAACTAGAATATGTAGTGTAGCGGTGAAATGCTTAGATATTACATGGAATACCAATTGCGAAGGCAGGTTACTACTAATGGATTGACGCTGATGGACGAAAGCGTGGGGAGCGAACAGGATTAGATACCCTGGTAGTCCACGCCGTAAACGATGGATACTAGCTGTTGGAAGCAATTTCAGTGGCTAAGCGAAAGTGATAAGTATCCCACCTGGGGAGTACGAACGCAAGTTTGAAACTCAAAGGAATTGACGGGGGCCCGCACAAGCGGTGGAGCATGTGGTTTAATTCGATGATACGCGAGGAACCTTACCAAGGCTTAAATGTAGATTGACCGATTTGGAAACAGATTTTTCGCAAGACAATTTACAAGGTGCTGCATGGTTGTCGTCAGCTCGTGCCGTGAGGTGTCAGGTTAAGTCCTATAACGAGCGCAACCCCTGTTGTTAGTTGCCAGCGAGTCATGTCGGGAACTCTAACAAGACTGCCAGTGCAAACTGTGAGGAAGGTGGGGATGACGTCAAATCATCACGGCCCTTACGCCTTGGGCTACACACGTGCTACAATGGCCGGTACAGAGAGCAGCCACCTCGCGAGGGGGAGCGAATCTATAAAGCCGGTCACAGTTCGGATCGGAGTCTGCAACTCGACTCCGTGAAGCTGGAATCGCTAGTAATCGGATATCAGCCATGATCCGGTGAATACGTTCCCGGGCCTTGTACACACCGCCCGTCAAGCCATGGAAGCTGGGGGTGCCTGAAGTCGGTGACCGCAAGGAGCTGCCTAGGGTAAAACTGGTAACTAGGGCTAAGTCGTAACAAGGTAGCCGTACCGGAAGGTGCGGCTGGAACACCTCCTTTCTAGAGCCTGGGTGTTAGCTTTATGCACGCTCAGGGAGAAGATGCCCTATTGGTTTACTGTTCTGGGGATTGTATTGCTCTTGCTGTTAGTTCAAATAATAAATTTTTAAGTAAAACAGAGTCTCGTAGCTCAGCTGGTTAGAGTACTACACTGATAATGTAGGGGTCGGCAGTTCGAGTCTGCCCGGGACTACTTTTTAAGCTTCAATTAAGGATTGAAAATTAAGAATTAAAATGTTTGCTTAAGAAAAAGGAAATTCTGGAAGCTGGGATTCACCAAAAGAAATTAGAGAAGAATTAGAAATCTAAAATCTGAATTCTAAGATCTGGATTTAAAAATGGGGGATTAGCTCAGCTGGCTAGAGCGCCTGCCTTGCACGCAGGAGGTCAACGGTTCGACTCCGTTATTCTCCACAAAAGCGAAAGCTTTAAAGTTCATTGACATATTGAGATAAGAAAATAATAAGAAAGTAGAAAGCGTTTTTTGTTATTTGATAACAAAAGACAAAAAAACGGTCATAATTGATTTTATGATTGGTACAATAAGCAAAATAAGGGCGTATGGGGGATGCCTAGGCTCTCAGAGGCGAAGAAGGACGTGATAAGCTGCGAAAAGCTGCGGGGACGGGCACACACCGATTGATCCGCAGGTATCCGAATGGGGCAACCCACTATGTTGAAGACATAGTACACCGATAGGTGGGCAAACCCGCTGAACTGAAACATCTAAGTAGGCGGAGGAGAAGAAAACAAAAGTGATTCCGTAAGTAGTGGCGAGCGAACGCGGATTAGCCCAAACCAGTGTTGTTACGGCATCGCTGGGGTTGTAGGACCACGAGATTTTATGCATGCAGAACCGGAAGCTGCTGGAAAGCGGCACCATAGAGGGTGATAGTCCCGTATGGGTAATAAATGTAATAAATAGTGGTATCCTGAGTAGGGCGGGGCACGTGAAACCCTGTCTGAATTTGGCGGGACCATCCGCTAAGGCTAAATACTCCTGAGAGACCGATAGTGAACCAGTACCGTGAGGGAAAGGTGAAAAGAACCGTGAATAACGGAGTGAAATAGATCCTGAAACCATACGCTTACAAGCGGTCGGAGCCCTTTAGTGGGGTGACGGCGTGCCTTTTGCATAATGAGCCTACGAGTTAACGCTGCTGGCAAGGATAAGTGGTTAAGCCATGGATCCGCAGCGAAAGCGAGTCTGAATAGGGCGCTTTAGTCAGTAGTGTTAGACGCGAAACCGTGTGATCTACCCATGGGCAGGTTGAAGCTGTGGTAACACACAGTGGAGGACCGAACCGGTTGACGTTGAAAAGTCTTCGGATGACCTGTGGGTAGGGGTGAAAGGCCAATCAAACTCGGAAATAGCTCGTACTCCCCGAAATGCATTTAGGTGCAGCGTTAGTTATAAAGTTATATAGAGGTAGAGCTACTGATTGGATGCGGGGGCTTCACCGCCTACCAATTCCTGACAAACTCCGAATGCTGTATAATGTTCACTAACAGTGAGGGCTTGGGTGCTAAGGTCCAAGTCCGAGAGGGAAAGAACCCAGACCATCAGCTAAGGTCCCCAAATATATGCTAAGTTGAAAGAACGAGGTTTGTCTGCCCAGACAGCTAGGATGTTGGCTTGGAAGCAGCCATTCATTTAAAGAGTGCGTAACAGCTCACTAGTCGAGCGGACGAGCATGGATAATAATCGGGCATAAGCATATTACCGAAGCTATGGATTTACAGTTTACTGTAAGTGGTAGGGGAGCATTCCAGCAGGGCTGAAGGTGTATCGTAAGGTATGCTGGACCGGCTGGAAAAGAAAATGTAGGCATAAGTAACGATAATGCGGGCGAGAAACCCGCACACCGAAAAACTAAGGTTTCCACAGCTATGCTAATCAGCTGTGGGTTAGTCTGGTCCTAAGGCGAACCCGAAAGGGACAGTCGATGGCCAACGGGTTAATATTCCCGTACTACTAATTACTGTGATGGGGTGACGGAGTGATGAAAGCGCCGCGAACTGACGGAATAGTTCGTTAAAGTACCTAGCTATAAGACCTGTAGGCAAATCCGCAGGTTTTGGTGAAATACGATAGTACTCGGAGTCTTCGGACAAAGAGATAGTGCGCCTAAGGGCTTCCAAGAAAAACCTCTAAACTTCAGGTAATTAGTACCAGTACCGTAAACCGACACAGGTAGTTGAGGAGAGAATCCTAAGGTGCTCGAGAGATTCATGGCTAAGGAATTAGGCAAAATAGACCTGTAACTTCGGGAGAAAGGTCGCCCCGAGCAATCGGGGCCGCAGTGAAGAGGTCCAGGCGACTGTTTATCAAAAACACAGGGCTCTGCAAAATCGTAAGATGAAGTATAGGGCCTGACACCTGCCCGGTGCTGGAAGGTTAAGAGGAGATGTTATCTTCGGAGAAGCATTGAATTGAAGCCCCAGTAAACGGCGGCCGTAACTATAACGGTCCTAAGGTAGCGAAATTCCTTGTCGGGTAAGTTCCGACCTGCACGAATGGTGTAACGATCTGGACACTGTCTCAGCCATGAGCTCGGTGAAATTGTAGTAACGGTGAAGATGCCGTTTACCCGCAGTGGGACGAAAAGACCCTGTGCACCTTTACTATAGCTTAGTATTGACCTTGGATAAATGATGTGTAGGATAGGTTGGAGACTATGAAGCGGCGTCGCCAGGCGTTGTGGAGTCATTGTTGAAATACAACCCTTTGTTTATCTGAGGCCTAACCCCCATCCGGGGGGACATTGCTTGGTGGGTAGTTTGACTGGGGTGGTCGCCTCCAAAAGAGTAACGGAGGCTTCTAAAGGTTCCCTCAGTACGCTTGGTAACCGTGCGTAGAGTGCAATGGCATAAGGGAGCTTGACTGAGAGACATACAGGTCGATCAGGTACGAAAGTAGAGCATAGTGATCCGGTGGTTCCGCATGGAAGGGCCATCGCTCAAAGGATAAAAGGTACGCCGGGGATAACAGGCTGATCTCCCCCAAGAGCTCATATCGACGGGGGGGTTTGGCACCTCGATGTCGGCTCGTCACATCCTGGGGCTGGAGAAGGTCCCAAGGGTTGGGCTGTTCGCCCATTAAAGTGGCACGCGAGCTGGGTTCAGAACGTCGTGAGACAGTTCGGTCTCTATCTACTGTGGGCGTTAGAAATTTGAGTGGATCTGATTCTAGTACGAGAGGACCGAATTGGACTAACCTCTAGTGTATCTGTTGTCCCGCCAGGGGCACCGCAGAGTAGCTACGTTGGGAAGGGATAAGCGCTGAAAGCATATAAGCGCGAAACCCACCACAAGATGAGATTTCTTTTAAGGATCGTGGAAGATGACCACGTTGATAGGCTATAGATGTAAAGGCAGTAATGTCATAGTCGAGTAGTACTAATAATCCGTAAGCTTATGTACACCCTTAAGGATCGTGGAAGATGACCACGTTGATAGGCTATAGATGTAAAGGCAGTAATGTCATAGTCGAGTAGTACTAATAATCCGTAAGCTTATGTACACCTTTTCCCCCGATGCAAGTCGGGGGAGGAAACTTTCTAAATCCATACTTCTTTTCTTTATCTCAGTATGTTAAAATATTACTGTATTTTAATTTTTAATTCTAAATTTTTAATTAATTACAGCATTGCCCAAGGCAATATAACTTCTTAAGGTGGTTATTGCGGCGGGGCTCACCTCTTCCCATCCCGAACAGAGAAGTTAAGCCCGCCTGCGCAGATGGTACTGCAGTTATGTGGGAGAGTANTCTTAAGGTGGTTATTGCGGCGGGGCTCACCTCTTCCCATCCCGAACAGAGAAGTTAAGCCCGCCTGCGCAGATGGTACTGCAGTTATGTGGGAGAGTATGTCGTCGCCTTTCTTTTTAAAAACCCTGTCTTTACTAGACAGGGTTTTTTTGTTTTTATGCAGTTTTGAAAATGATATTGCCAACAAAGCAGTAAACTGTTAAATTATAGTCAATTGTTTGTTCTTCATCATTCATACTCTACAAGTTTTAAATTTGAATGATTATTTTTGTGTTTAAATTATTTATTAAACATGAAGAAAAGTATTTTACTGTTGGCACTTTTTGTTATTACAAATTTAAGTGCACAACAACGTCCCAAGTTAGTAGTTGGTATAGTAGTAGATCAAATGAAGATGGAATATTTGTATCGATTTTCAGATGATTTTTCACAAAACGGTTTTAAAAGATTAATGGATAATGGATTTGTTTTCCAAAATATGCATTATAATTATATGCCGACTTACACTGCTCCGGGACATGCTTCAATATATACAGGTACAACCCCCGCTACACACGGAATTGTTGGTAACGAATGGTTTAGCAGAACTCTTGGAAAAGATATGTATTGCACTGATGATGCGGGAGTAAAAACTGTTGGCGACGGTACCGTGGAAGAAGGATCAATGTCTCCTAAGAATCTTCAAAGCACTACTATCACAGATGAAGTTCGGATGGCCACCAATTTTGCCGGAAAAGTTATTGGAATGAGCCTTAAAGACCGTGGAGCAATTCTTCCTGCAGGACATTTTGCAAATTGGGCTTTTTGGTACAGTAAAACAGGATCCTTTATTTCCAGCACATTTTACGGAGATAAATTACCAGAGTGGGTTTCTGAATTCAATAATGAAAAAAACTACTTAAAATATATTAATAAAGGCTGGGATTTATATAAACCTGCATCTTTTTATAACGAAAGCTTACCGGATAATAATCCCTATGAAGGTAAATTGTATGGAAGTGCAGTTCCTGTTTTTCCTTACGATTTGAAATCTATGTATGAGAAAAATGATGCAGGTGTGATTCGCTCAACGCCTTTTGGAAATGATCTTTTAGCTGAATTTGCTAAAAGAGCTATTGAGAAAGAAGAACTTGGAAAAGATAATATTACCGACTTTTTGACGGTTAGTTTTTCTTCTACTGACTATGTTGGACATTTATTGGGGCCAAGATCAATGGAGCTTCAGGATACTTATTTGAGATTGGATCAAACTATTGCCGATTTCTTAGCTTATTTGGATAAAACAGTAGGTAAAGGGAATTATTTATTGTTTTTAACTGCAGACCATGCTGGTGCTGAAAATGTGATTTACTTAAAAGATCGCAAGTATAATGTAGACAATTATCCATCAAAAGACGTTAAGAAAAGCTTACAGGATTTCTCAACAAAAACTTTTGGAGTAGATTTAATTTTAAATTATTCAAATTTCAATATTTTTCTTAATAAACAAATTATAAAAGATAAAGGATTGGAATTGGCAAAAGTTAAACAATCATTGAAAGAGTTTCTTATAACGCAGCCGCAAGTTAAAAAGGTTTATACTGAAGAAGAGATTTTAGCGAATGGCGGAAATGATTATTCTTTAAATTTTATTGCTAAAGGTTATGATGTAACTCAAAACGGAGATCTTGTAGTTGTTGATAAGCCAGGCGATATTGAATATTCTACTACTGGAACTTCTCATGGAACAATTTATAGTTATGATACACATGTCCCTGCTATTTTCTACGGATGGCACATTAAAAAAGGAGAATCTTATGATAAAAAGGCAATTACAGAAATAGCTCCAACAATTGCTCAGAAAATTAAAGTTACTTTTCCAAATGGAACTGAAGCAAAGGTATTGCAGGAAGTTTTAGATGAAAAGAAATAACCATATTTATCATCAATACCTGTATTAAAATACAGATTTAATAAAAAAGGCTTTTCCATATTGGAAAAGCCTTTTACTTTATTGCTTAGTAAGCACTTATATAATATTGGCACTATGCGTTTGCCAATACTAATTCTTCATTAAAAGGAAGGTTCCATGCTTCTGCAACTCCTTTGTAAAGGATTTTTCCATTAGCAATATTTAGACCTTTTTTCAATTCTTCATTTTCTGAACACGCTTTTTCCCATCCTTTGTTTGCTAATTGTACTGCATAAGGCAGAGTAGCATTGGTTAAGGCCAAAGTAGAAGTGTAAGGTACAGCTCCTGGCATGTTAGCTACACAATAGTGAACAATATCATCAATAATAAAAGTTGGGTTTTCGTGAGTTGTTGGGGTACAAGTCTCGATGCATCCGCCTTGATCCACTGCAACGTCAACAACAACGGTTCCTGGACGCATTAATTTTAGCATGTCACGAGTAATTAAGTGAGGTGCTTTTGCCCCCGGAATTAAAACGGCCCCAACAATTAAGTCAGCATCTTTAATCGCTCTTGTTATGTTATAATGGTTAGACATTTCTGTATTTACATTTGCAGGCATAATATCGTCTAATTGACGTAAACGCGGCAAACTTAAATCCATTATTGTTACCTGAGCTCCTAATCCTGCAGCCATTTTTGCAGCTTGAGTTCCAACAATTCCTCCGCCTAAAACTAAAACTTTAGCCGGTGGTACACCCGGAACACCACCTAAAAGAATTCCTCTTCCTTTTAATGGTTTTTCAAGGTATTTTGCTCCTTGTTGAATAGCCATACGGCCAGCAACTTCAGACATTGGAACTAATAATGGTAAACTGCGGTCTGTTTTTTCAACTGTCTCATAAGCTAAACAAACGGCACCTTTTTCAAGCATTGCGTGTGTTAATTCTTCAGAAGAAGCAAAGTGAAAATAAGTAAATAACAATTGATCTTTTTTGATTAATGGGTATTCAGATGCAATTGGTTCTTTAACTTTAATAATCATTTCAGCAATAGCATATACCTCTTCAATAGTTGGTAAAACCACAGCACCAGCCTGAGCATATTCTTCATCAGCAAAACCGCTCCCTAAACCAGCAGTAGCCTGAACATAAACCGTATGTCCGTGCTTTTTCATTTCTGATACACCAGCCGGAGTTAAAGCAACTCTATTCTCATTGTTTTTTATTTCTTTTGGAACACCTATTATCATTTTGTTATATTTTTTTATTTTTTATTGAAATTGTTTTACAAATCTACAGAGAGAGAATAAATTATGGTTTACTGATTAATAAATAAGAAAATATTATTTTATTTTTTACTTTTACAGAAAATTATTCTGTTTGAGTGCTAAATTTATACTTCAAAAAGAAAAAAAGACTAAAATTAATATCCTCAATAAAACGTTTTCGTTATGGCTTTAGATGAAATTGACAAAAAAATCTTACGTCTTTTGCAAGAAGATGCGCATTACACTTTAAAAGACATCGCAAACAAAATAAATTTGTCCTTAACTCCGGTTCATGATCGTGTAAAACGTCTTGAAAAAGAAGGCATTATAGAAAAATATGTGACTATTTTAGATAAGAAAAAACTCGGCAATAATTTAACGGTTTACTGTCAGGTCACACTCACCAAACAGACTTATGATACATCTGAAGGGTTTAATCAATCGATTTTGAATTTACCTGAAGTTGTTGAGTGTAATTATGTTTCAGGAAATTTCGATTATATGCTTAAAATAATAATTCCTGATATGGAGAGTTATCATCATTTTCATCAAAAAAAATTATCTGTTTTGCCTGAGGTTTCCTTAATTAATACAGTTTTTGTAATATCAGAAGTAAAAAGCACAACAGTTCTGCCTATTTAAGAAAAGAAAAAGCCACCAGATAAAACCTGATGGCTTAAAAAAATGAGTTAGGTTGAATTAATAATAAGTATAACGTCTTACTTTGGCAATATATTTTGCAAGGCGAATAACTTGATGACTGTAGCCATATTCGTTGTCATACCAAATATAAAGCACAATGTTTTTTCCGTCTTTAGATACAATTGTGGCATTGCTGTCATAAATAGAAGGAGCAGTAGTTCCAACAATATCAGATGATACCAGTTCATTATTCAGTGAATATTTTATCTGCTCTACCAGCTCTCCTTCCAGAGCATATTTTTTCATTATTTTATTGATTCCGGCAATAGATGTTGCTTTTTTAACTTCTAAATTTAAAACCACCAGTGAGCCATTCGGAACTGGAACACGGATTGCATTTGAAGTTAATTTTCCTTCTAAAGATGGTAAGGCCTTCGCAACAGCGCTTCCTGCGCCAGTTTCGGTAATTACCATATTTAATGCGGCTGCTCTTCCTCGACGGTATTTTCTATGCATATTGTCAACCAGATTCTGATCGTTTGTATAAGCATGAATTGTTTCTAAATGTCCTTTTACTACTCCTAAAGTTTCTTCAATAACTTTTAAAACTGGTGTAATGGCATTTGTAGTGCAGGAAGCTGCAGAAAAAATATCATTTTCATCCGGATTATAATCATTATGATTTACTCCATGTACAATATTAGGCACTCCTTTTCCGGGAGCTGTCAATAATACTTTATTCACTCCATTTGAAGTTAAATGCCTTTTTAGAGCTTCCTCAGTCGTAAATGCTCCTGTATTATCGATTACTAATGCATCGTTGATTTCATATTGAGTATAATCTATTTCTTCCGGAGAATTGGCAGTTATGATATGAACGGTTGTTCCGTTTATAATTAATGCATTATTTTTAGGATCAGCAATTACAGAACCCTGAAAATCTCCGTGGATGGAGTCATAACGCAAAAGTGAAGCTCTTTTTTCTAAACTGGTTGTATCATTCTTGTCGCGGGTAACAATTGCTCTTAAACGCAGTTGGTTTCCCTTTCCGGTTTTCGACATTAATTCCCTTGCCAGTAAACGTCCAATTCTTCCAAAACCATACAGAATAACATCTTTTGGCTGAATTTCTTTGGAAGATTTTGACTTTTTAAGTTTTTCAATAACAAAATATCTCGCATCTGGATATTTTTCATCTTCTAAACGATATTCATAAGTTAATTTTCCAAGATCTATTTTCGCAGGCGGAAGATCTAATGATAAAACAACTTTTGCAATTTCGACCGAATCGAAAATAGTAATGGGCTTCCCTACAAATTCGCCGGCATATTGATGAAGATTGATAATATCGCTGACATTTTTATCCAGTAATTGATTTTTAAATAAAACCATTTCAATGGATTTGTCATACCATAAATCACTTATCACTTTAATTAATTCGACACCAGCTCTTCTTCGGTCGACTTGTAATGATACCTCTTTTTGGTATAAAGAATTTTTGCTCATAATTGATTTAATTGAAATAATAAAACACTCACTTATTTTATAATTTGGCGCAAAAGTATCTATTTCAATCGATTTCGTAAACTTTTTTGTGATTTATTTTTAAAACAAAAAAAGCCGCCTTAAATTTATTAAGATGGCTTTTTATGAGTTTTCAGTCGCAGTCGCAGTCTCAGTTTTCAGTTTTTATTACTTTAAACTTTGACTGAAAACCGCGACTGTAAACTGCGACTTAAATAATTATTCTAAAAATTTCTCCGTTTTTATTGATCATTTCAATGCGTACGCTTTGTCCTTCATCTTTTTTATTTAAAAGTTTAGAAACCGTTTCAACATTTGTGGCTTTTACATTATCGATGCTCAAAATAATATTTCCCTGCAATTCATTTTGATACTGCATTAAATTCTCATTTGTGATGTTTTTAATTTTTACACCATAATCGATTCTGAATTTCTTTTTATCAGCAGCATCAATATTTTCTAACTCAATTCCTTTAAATTCAGTGCTGAAAAATTCATTTTTACTTAAAGTAACCGGAACAGTTTTAGTTTTTCCGTCTTTAATATAAGTTACTTTTACAACATCGTTTGGACGTTTTGTATTAATGTAACCAGAAAGATCAGCAAAAGTCGAAATGTTTTGTTCGTCTAATTTTACAATAATATCGCCCTTAGTAAGACCCGCTTTTTCTGCACCGGAATTTTTAGAAACTTTGTTGATATAGAAACCTTGAGTTTCGGTAATTCCTAATTCTTTTGAAGCAGTACTGTTTAATTCGCCTCCTTCAACACCCAAAATTCCTCTTTGAACATTTCCATATTCCATGATATCTTCAATAATTTTTCGGGCAATATTTGATGGAACAGCAAAAGAATATCCAACATACGATCCTGTCATAGACGAAATCATAGTATTAATTCCAATTAATTCTCCTCTTGTATTTACTAGTGCTCCTCCAGAATTCCCCGGATTTACAGCAGCATCAGTCTGAATGAATGACTGGATTCCGCTTTGGTCTAAATTTCTGGCTTTCGCCGAAACAATTCCGGCAGTAACGGTAGAAGTTAAGTTATATGGATTTCCAACGGCCAAAACCCATTCTCCAACTTTTACAGAATCAGAATTCGCAAAAGCAGTATAAGGCAGTTTTTCATCGGCATTAATTTTTAATAATGCGATATCCATTTTAGAATCGGTACCAATAAGTTTTGCTTTGTATGATTTTTTGTTGTTTAAAGTTATTTCAATTTCAGATGCATCTTTAATAACATGATTGTTGGTTACAATATATCCATCTTCAGAAATAATAACACCAGATCCGGTACCTACCTGTTCTTGCTGCTGTTGTCCTCCGTATCCGTAGAAAAATTCCAGCATCGGATTACTAATTGTTCTTCTTGAAACATTTTTTACGTGAACAACAGTATGAATTGTTTTGTCTGCAGCTTCTGTAAAATCAACGGCTTCGGCAGGTAAACCAACAGTTCTTCCGTATGAATTAGGAGCGAGCGTTACAACAGAACTGCCTTTTCCAAAAAAAGAATCACTGCCATCAAATAATAACTTGTAAGCACCAAGCGTAGTAGCACCGCTTAGTAGTGAAACTAAAAATAAGGTTGAAATCTTTTTCATGTTACTGTTTATGTTTTTAAGTTATTTTAGATATTTGTTTTTAACATTTATAACGTAAAATTATGCCAAAAAATTATTTGATAAAATGCTTTAACTCTCTTTAACATTGATTAACATTTCCTTAAATAATCTTCATAGTTTCTTCGTACTTTTGTATCTCTTAACGACAAAAAAATGCAAATAGAATTTTATAAATATCAAGGGACAGGCAATGATTTTGTAATGATTGACAATAGATCTGATTTTTTTCCGAAAGAAGATGTAAAGTTAATTGAACGCCTGTGTGACAGACGTTTCGGAATTGGAGCTGACGGACTAATTTTATTAGAAAACGATTCTGAAACAGATTTTAGAATGGTTTATTATAATTCAGACGGAAACCAGAGTTCGATGTGCGGGAATGGCGGCCGCTGCCTGGTGGCTTTTGCAAATCAATTAGGAGTCATAGATAATAAAACAACTTTTATCGCTACAGATGGTCTTCATCATGCATCAGTAGGTAATGATGCCATTGTGTCATTGCAAATGATTGATGTCGACGAAATACAAAAAAAGGATTCTTATACTTTTTTAAATACAGGATCTCCGCATCATGTACAAATAGTTGATGATTTGGAACATTATAATGTTAAAGAAAACGGAGCAGCAATTCGTTACGGTGAATTATATGGCGAAAAAGGAAGCAACGTTAATTTTGTAAAAAAAGTAGATAACGATACTTTTTCTCTTCGAACTTATGAGAGAGGTGTTGAAGATGAAACTCTGGCCTGCGGAACCGGAGCAACTGCTGTGGCTATTGCGATGAACGCTATTGGGCAGACGGATAAAACTTCAATTAATTTAAATGTTGAAGGAGGAAAATTAGTCGTTTCTTTTGATAAATCAGGAGATCATTTTACAAATGTTTTTTTAACAGGACCTGCTAAATTTGTTTTCAAAGGAACAATTGAAGTTTAAATTTATAATTTTCAATTTTTAAAATCCAAATTCCAATTGGAATCTAAAATCAACAATCTAAAATCTAAAATTGCAAATGATAACACTCAAAGGCGATACTATTTATCTGCGTGCACTTGAACCGGAAGATCTGGAGTTTGTGCATGGAATGGAAAATGATCAGAGCATTTGGGCTGTCAGCAACACCAATACACCTTATAGTCGTTATTTAATACGCCAGTATCTTGAAAATGCACAACAGGATATTTATGAAGCGAAGCAATTACGATTGGCCATCTGCCAGGATGAAGATTTTCCGGCCATTGGCCTCATTGATATTTTTGAATTTGATCCAAAAAACAACAGGGCGGGAGTTGGTATTGTTATTCAGAAAAAAGAAAATAGAGGACAAAATATTGGCTCTGAGGCATTAGAGCTTTTAATAAAGTATGCTTTTTTCAATTTAAATCTGCATCAGCTTTATGCAAATATTAGTACAAATAATGAAGCAAGTATAGCTCTTTTTACTAAATTTGGGTTTGAGAAAATAGGAATTAAAAAAGACTGGATTTTGCTAAACAACCACTATGAAGATGAAGCAATTTTTCAGTTAATCAATAAAAACATTTAAACTAATAGCTTTGAAATTAAAAAAAATTATCACGATAATCGCTGTAGCCGTAATTTCTGTTTTGCTGATTTACGGTTTTATTTTAATCAGCCGAATTTTTAGTGCCAACACAAAATTTGAAGAAAAAGAAGTTTACGTACACGTGCCAACCGGAGCCAATTACAGTGATGTAAAAAAAATATTAGCACCATATATCAAGAATTTTGACAACTTTGAATTGGTTGCAAGTAAAAGAAGTTATCCTGAAAACGTAAAATCTGGACGTTTTCTTCTTAAAAAGGACATGAATAATATTGATTTGGTACGTGCCATGCGATCTAATGTTCCGGTCAAATTAGCTTTTAACAATCAGGAGCGTTTAGAAAATTTTGCAGGAAGAGTAGGTTCAGAAATCGAAGCAGACAGTTTATCTTTATTAAAAGCTTTTAGAGATCCTGAGTTTTTGAAAGAAAACGGATTCAATGAAGAAAATGTTTTTGCCATGTTTATTCCAAATACGTATGAAGTTTACTGGAATACTTCGGCAGAAAAATTCCGTGATAAAATGATCAAAGAATATCACAAATTCTGGACTCCTGAAAGAATAGAGCAGGCAAAAAAACAAGGATTAACTCCGGTTCAGGTCTCTATTTTAGCTTCAATTGTGCACAAAGAATCAGTAAAAAAAGATGAAAGACCAAGAATTGCAGGGGTTTACTTAAACCGCCTTCGTCTTGAAATGCCATTACAGGCAGATCCAACTGTAATTTACGCTTTAAAACTGAGAGATAATAATTTTGATCAGGTTATAAAAAGAGTTTTCTATAATGATTTAATTATGAGATCTCCCTACAATACTTATGTAAATGTTGGTTTGCCTCCCGGGCCAATTGCAATGGCTGATATAACAGCGCTTGAAGCCGTTTTAAAGCCAGAGAAACACGACTACATTTATTTCTGCGCAAGTGTTGACCGATTTGGTTACCATGAATTTGCTTCAAATTATGCAGAACACCAAAAAAATGCAAAAAGATATTCAGACTGGATTGCTGGTCAAGGCGTAACAAGATAGTTTTGAATTTAAAAGAATACCTTTTATTACCGGTTTTATTTATACTAAGCTTTCAATCGTTTGCCCAAAGCAAGATTGAAAGCTTTTTAACTCCATCTGATACTTTAAATAAAAAAAGACAAACTACAGTAATTGTAACCGAAACCGCTGTTGCCTCAGTTACCCTGCTGGGTTTAAATCAGCTTTGGTATGCCGATTATCCAAGATCGAAATTTCATTTTATAAATGATAATAATGAATGGCTTCAAATGGATAAAATTGGGCATATGTACTCTGCTTATCATTTAGGCAGATTTGGTGCTGAAATGCTTAACTGGAGCGGAGCAGATCAAAAAAAACAATTAATTTACGGCGCAGGTTTAGGTTTTGCTTTTTTAACTGCAGTTGAAGTTTTAGACGGATATTCTTCAGAATGGGGCGCTTCTTCCGGAGATATAATTGCCAATGCTACCGGAACAGCTTTGTACGTTTCTCAGGAATTACTGTGGAAAGAACAGCGTATCATTCCAAAATTTTCATTTCATACAACCCAATATGCTGGTCAGCGTCCTAATATTTTAGGAAAATCATTAAATGAACAAATTTTAAAAGATTATAATGGACAGACGTATTGGCTTTCTGTAAATCTTCATTCTTTTGCAAAAGAAAGTAAAATTCCAAAATGGTTTAATGCTGCTTTTGGATATGGAGCCGAAGGTATGCTGACAGGAAATTCGTATGAAAATAATCCTGCATTGATTCAAAACTCAGAAAGATATCGTAAGTTTTTTCTTTCTTTTGATGTGAATTTAGCTAAAATTGACACAAAATCGCATTTTTTGAAAACAATTTTTTCTGTTTTGAACACTATAAAAATTCCGGCTCCAACTCTTGAATACTCCGCAAATAAAGGCTTTAAAGCACATGCGTTATATTTTTGATTTTTCCTAAAGTACTGATTATTAGATTTTTTTGTTTTTATTTATCTTTGCACCGTAGAAATTTCAAAGAGGTGACAGCGATTTGAAGAAAAACAATTTATGATAAAGAAGTGGTATTTTTATGCGAGTTTAATCGTTATTATTACATTTTTAAGTTTGGGTTTTAAACCCTTTAGTGTCGAAACCAAACCGTGGTTTCTAACAGAAAAAACAGATGGATCAGAATACATTTTTCCATCTTTAGAAAAGGATGAATATCCTAAAGTCAATCTCAACGTCCCATACACAGGAAATCATCTTATCGGTTTTAAAGAAGCGGTAGCTTTCAAAGAATCTCAGGGAAAATACCGAATGGTAAATTCACTGGGTTACATGGGAAAATATCAATTTGGTTCTAAAGCTTTACGAGCAATCGGAGTTAGAAACGACAAAGACTTTTTAAAAGATCCGGCATTACAGGAAAAAGCTTTTGTTGCCTTATTATCCAAAAACAAATGGATTTTGCGCAATGAAATCGAAAAGTATGAAGGAAAAGTTATTAATGGTGTCGAAATTACAGAATCTGGTATTTTGGCTGCTGCACATTTAGGAGGCGCAGGATCTGTAAAAAACTTTTTTAAACATCGGGGAAACAGGCATTTTAGAGATGCTTTTGGAACATCGTTAAAAAGTTATATGAGAGATTTTGCAGGCTACGATCTTTCTTTTATTGAAGCAGATAACAATGCGACAATAAATGACTAACAAAAAAATCCCGATTATAAATCGGGATTTTTTTTGGATTATATTTAGTCAATTAAGATTTCTAATATTTTAATTGCCGCTTCACTTATTTTAGTTCCCGGGCCAAATATGGCCGCTGCACCGGCATCAAACAAAAATTGATAGTCCTGTGCAGGAATTACACCGCCTACAATAACCATAATATCTTCACGGTCATGTTTTTTAAGTTCTTCAATTACTTGCGGAACCAATGTTTTATGTCCTGCAGCAAGCGATGAAACACCTAAAATATGGACATCATTTTCTACAGCCTGTTTCGCGGCTTCGGCCGGAGTTTGAAATAATGGGCCTATATCAACATCAAAACCAACATCTGCATAACCCGTTGCGACTACTTTTGCACCGCGGTCATGACCGTCTTGTCCCATTTTGGCAATCATAATTCGTGGACGTCTTCCTTCTTGTTTTGCAAAAACATCTGCTAATTGTTTTGCTTTTTCAAAATTTTCGTCATTTTTTATTGCTGCACTATACACACCGCTAAATGATTTTATTTGAGCTTTGAACCTTCCGAAAACACTTTCTAACGCATCACTTATTTCGCCTAATGTAGCTCTGTTTCTGGCAGCTTCTACACCAATTTCTAATAAATTGCCTTCTCCGGTTTTAGCACAATGAATTAATTTTTCTAGTGATTGATTTACTTCTGTAGTATTTCTTTTTGCTTTAATTTCTTCAAGTCGTTCTATTTGCTGCTTTCGCACCATCTGGTTATCAACATCTAATATATGCAGCGGGTCTTCTTTTTCTAATCTATATTTATTTACACCCACAATAATATCCTGACCGCTGTCAATTCTGGCTTGTTTTCTGGCAGCTGCTTCTTCGATTCGAAGTTTTGGAATTCCGGCTTCAATTGCTTTGGTCATTCCGCCCAGTTCTTCAACTTCTTCAATTAGTTTCCAGGTATTTTCTAAGATTTCATTTGTCAGGGATTCAACGTAGTAACTTCCTCCCCATGGATCAACTGTTTTAGTTATTTTAGTCTCTTCCTGTAAATAAATCTGTGTATTTCTTGCAATTCTTGCTGAAAAATCTGTTGGTAGGGCAATTGCCTCATCTAAAGCGTTTGTGTGCAGGGACTGCGTTCCGCCAAAAGCAGCGGCAGCAGCTTCAATACAAGTTCTGGCTACATTATTAAACGGATCTTGCTCTGTTAAACTCCATCCGCTGGTTTGACAATGTGTACGTAATGCTAAGGATTTGTCACTTTTTGGATTAAATTGCTGAATTAGTTTTGCCCAAATCATTCGACCCGCTCTCATTTTGGCAATTTCCATGAAATGATTCATTCCAATTGCCCAAAAGAAAGATAAGCGGGGTGCAAATTCATCAATCGTCATTCCTGTTGACAATCCGGTTCTGATATATTCCAAACCGTCAGCCAGTGTATAAGCCAGTTCAATATCTGCAGTAGCTCCGGCTTCCTGCATATGATAACCCGAAATAGAGATAGAATTGAATTTTGGCATTTTTTTGCTAGTAAATTCAAAAATATCAGCAATAATTTTCATGGAAGGTGTCGGCGGGTAAATGTATGTATTACGTACCATGAACTCTTTCAAAATGTCATTCTGAATAGTTCCCGAAAGTTTACTTAATTCAACTCCCTGTTCTTCAGCTGCAACAATATAAAATGCCATAATTGGTAAAACAGCGCCATTCATAGTCATTGATACCGACATTTCGTCTAGTGGA
Source organism: Flavobacterium sp. Root901 (assembly GCF_001429765.1). Taxonomy (GTDB): domain Bacteria; phylum Bacteroidota; class Bacteroidia; order Flavobacteriales; family Flavobacteriaceae; genus Flavobacterium. The sequence continues at coordinate 808,996 of NZ_LMJB01000001.1, read as the reverse complement.
ATCTGGTCGAATAATACTTTCATATCTTCAACAGAATCGATTGCAACTCCTGCTTTTCCAACATCGCCAACCACTCTTTCATGGTCTGAGTCATAACCGCGATGCGTTGGTAAATCAAAAGCTATCGAAAGTCCTTTTTGTCCAGCCGCAAGATTTCTTCTGTAAAAGGCATTACTTTCTTCTGCTGTCGAAAATCCGGCATATTGTCGAATTGTCCACGGACGACGTACGTACATTGTAGCATAAGGTCCGCGTAAATTTGGTGTAAAACCAGCTCCAAAATCCAGAAACTCTAAATCTTCTATATCTTTTTCAGAATAGTTTTTTTTAAGTTCGATTCCTTCCGCAGTTGTAAAGTTATCTGTCAAATTTTCTAATTCTTGACTTTCGACTTTTGACTTCTGACTTTGAAGACTAATATGTTTAAGGTCTTTTCTTATCATAGACGCTTTGTCTTTATTTGAATATTAATTACGATAAAAATTATTCCTGTTCCAGTCTTTCCTGTTCCAGTTTTTCAGCTAATCTTTTTTCTATAATTGGTGTAATTAATGTTTTTCTTGGTTTGATTTTTACAAAAGGAAACAATTCTAAATCATGTTTCATTCGGTCTTCTTTATTTGGATATTTATTTGTTCCTAAAAGAACTTCTTTTTTAGAATCGAATAATTCCTGCTCTTTATTGGCACTTTCCTGAATTTTCTTTTTAATCGTTCCGTCATTTAAAAGTTTTAAGAAACCTCCGTTTGCTTCAATGTCTTTGAATAATGCCAGACTTTTTTCAGCCAATTGCATTGTTAAACTTTCGATATAATAACTTCCGTCTGCTGGATTATCGACTTTGTCAAAATAACTTTCGTGTTTTAAAATTAAAAGCTGGTTTCGTGCAATTCGGTCTCCAAACTCATTATCTTTATGGTACAATGCATCATATGGTAAATTTGCGACAGCATCTGCACCGCCTATAACAGCCGCCATGCATTCGGTTGTTGTGCGAAGCATATTGACATTATAATCATAAATGGTTTTATTGCGCTTAGTTGGAGTTACCAGAAAATGACAATCTGTTTCCGGATTATATTCTGCTGCAATTAATTTAAAAAGCATTCGTAACGCACGCAGTTTCGCAATTTCAAAAAAATAATTGGTACCAACGGAGATTTGAAAAACAATTGGTTTGGATGAAGTTGGAAAATAATTTAAGTATTCATTGGCATGAGCCAGACTATAAGCAATCTGCTGTGTGATATTTGCTCCGGCATTTTGATACAAACCCAAATCTACGCTAAGAAACGAAAGATTAGTTTGGTTTGAAATTTTTTGAAGTGTTTCAAAATTATTTTTATCAGATGTTGTAAACCAGTTTCCATCGCGGGCTAATTGTCCAATTGGATCTAAATTACAATAAAAAACGGCCTTTTTTTGAATAGAAATTGTGTCCAGTTTTTTTACGAAATCGATTGAGAGAAAACTCAAATGAAAGTAAACGGTCCTGTTTTCTAAAGGAAGGTTTTCTAATAATTTTTGAATGTCAGTATTTTCGTTTTGAATTGTAAAACGTAAACTTTCTGCACCTCTTTCGATAGTATTTATAGCTCTGTTGATGGATTTTTCGACATCATGAACAAATATGTTTTGACAGATTTTAAATGCAGAAGCTTGAGTTTGTACAGAAGCGCTTTTGGTAAATTCGTCGCTGTGATAAAAAGGTTTTACCTGAATATCTTCGGGGGAATTCCAAATTACGGTTTGGTTATAATCGGCTCCATCCAATTCAAACTGAATTTTTTGTTTCCATTGTTTGGATGAAATCGGATTAAAATCTTCGAATAGGGTAGTGGCCATTGAGTGTTTTTTCTGATTATTCTTTTTCCTGAATAGTGTCTCCTTCAAAATGAATGATGTAAATATCTTCGCTGTCTTTTTTCATAAAGTACTTTTCGCGGGCATATTTTTCTATTTGTTCAGGATTTTTAAGTTGTTTGATCTGTTCCTGATCTTTTTTTATTTCTTCCTGATAATATTTCTTATTGTCTTTTAACTCATTGATTTGTCCGTCTAAAAAACGATGGTCGAAATAGGAGTAATTGTCTAAAAATAACATCCAGATCACAAAAAACAATAATACCCAGACATATTTATTGCCCAGGAATTTGAACCATTTTTTGTCTTTATACGGATTTTTAAATTTCATATAAGAGTGTTTCTTGTGTATATGATTGAGTTTTAGACAGTATAGAAAGCAATCCCGACCATTATCGGGAAGCTTCTGTTTTTATGGTTTAAATTTACGATAAAAATTATAAAATTCTCTGATTAATTACAGCACGAACCACATCAATTGCTACAGTATTGTATTTGTCATTTGGAATAATAATATCTGCAAATGCTTTTGTTGGTTCAATAAACTGCTCGTGCATAGGTTTTAAGGTAGTTTGGTAACGGTTTAAAACCTCGTCGATATCACGTCCGCGTTCAGAAATATCTCTTTTTAAACGACGAATTAATCTTTCGTCAGAATCGGCGTGAACATATATTTTAATGTCAAAAAGTTCTCTTAACTCGGGATTTGTTAAAATCAAAATTCCCTCAACTATCATTACTTTTCTTGGATGTGTCGAAATCGTATCGTCGGTTCTGTTATGCTGAATAAAAGAATAAACGGGCTGGTCGATAGTTTCACCTGCTTTTAATGCTTTAAGGTGCCTTACTAATAATTCAAAATCAATGGCACGAGGGTGATCAAAATTGATTAATGCTCTCTCGTCAAAAGACAAGTTATGGGTTTCTTTATAATACGAATCCTGAGAAATTACACCAACTTCAGTGTCTGGTAATTCATTCATGATTTGATGTACAACTGTTGTTTTTCCGCTTCCAGTTCCTCCTGCAATTCCAATAATGAGCATAAAATTTTTGTTTGATATTTGTTTGGCAAAAATAATAATTTAAGTGAATTGCTAAACATACAATGTAATTTAACCATATAAGTAATGGAAGCAATTATTAGCTCTAAAATATTTACAGAAATCGATCCTTAACTAAACTTATATCACATATATAGTGAAAATAATAAAAAAAATCCCGAAAGTAAACCTTCGGGATTTGGTGCAATCAGTATAGTTTTAAAAAATATTCTGAATTTAGTAAGCACTTGTAATTATTTATTCTTTTTTGCTTTTATCATCATTTCAAGCTGATCCCAAAGTTCTTCCGGAATTGCTTCTAATAAATTGAATTGTCCAGCACCTTTCAACCATTCGCCGCCATCAATTGTAATAACATCTCCATTTACATAAGCAGAAAAATCAGAGACTAAATAAGCGGCTAAATTCGCCAGTTCCTGATGATCTCCAACACGTTTTAAAGGTACTTTTTTTGCCATGTCAAACTTTTCAGAAAGATCTCCCGGCAGTAATCTGTCCCAGGCACCTTTTGTAGGGAATGGTCCTGGAGCGATCGCGTTAGAACGAATTCCGTATTTTGCCCATTCTACGGCAAGACTTCTGGTCATGGCCAGAACTCCGGCTTTTGCGGTTGCACTTGGCACAACATAAGCAGATCCTGTCCAGGCATAAGTAGTTACAATATTTAAAATCGTTGCTGATGTTTGTTTGGTATCAATCCAGTGTTTTCCAAAAGCAAGTGTACAGTTTTTAGAACCTTTAAGTACGATATCTATCACAGTGTCAAATGCATTTGCAGATAAACGTTCTGTTGGCGAGATAAAATTTCCAGCCGCATTGTTTAAAAGAACGTCTACTTTTCCAAAAACTTTTAAAGTTTCCTGAAGCATGTTTTCAACTTTTTCATAATGGCGAACATCACATTGAAGCGGTAAACATTTTCCGCCAGTTTCACTTTCAAGTTCTGCTGCAGTAGTTTTCAGCTTTTCCAAATCTCTGGAGGTAATTGCAACCTGAGCGCCTAATTCCAAAAAATATTTTGTCATTGCTTTTCCTAAACCGCTTCCGCCGCCTGTTACTACAATGACTTTTCCTTTTAAAGCGTCGTCACGTAACATTTTATCTGTATAGCTCATACTTTTCTTTTTTACAATATTAATTAAAAAAATAGGATGCACGCATAATATTGTTATAAAATTTTCGTAAACTTTATATATCGCATAATTTTTTTGCGGCAGATTCTAAAGTAAAATTGTCTTTGGCAAAACAAAAACGAATTAATTTCTGGTCTTTATGATCAGAATAAAAGGTAGAAATAGGAATTGCTGCAACGCCGTGATCAATAATTAGATTTTTGCAGAAAGTTACATCGTCTTCATTTGAAATATTGGTGTAAGAAGCAACCTGAAAATAAGTTCCTTCGCATGGTTTCAATTCAAATCGGCTGTTTTGAAGCAGTTTTTGAAAATAATCTCGTTTTTCCTGATAGAACTTGCCAAGTAAATTAACATCAACAACATCAAGATATTCGCTGATGGCAAATTGTGAAATACTGTTGACACTGAAAACCAAAAACTGATGGACTTTTTTGATTTCTTTCATTAAATGTTCCGGTGCAATTGTGTAGCCAATTTTCCAGCCTGTAATATGAAATGATTTTCCAAAAGAAGAAACCATGACGCAGCGGTCTAAAAGAAAATCTTTGGTATGTGCCGAAATATGTTTTTCTTCGAAAGTAATGTATTCGTAAACTTCGTCAGACAGAATGATAATATCAGGATATTTTTCCAGCAGGTTTTTTAACTGAATAAAATCATTTTCGGTTAATATTTTCCCCGTTGGATTATGTGGATTATTGATAATCATTAACCTTGTTTTTGCAGAACAGGCTTTTTCTATTCTTTCCCAATTTGGCGTATAATCGTCATTAAGTGCTACACGAACCGGTTTTGCATTACATAATAAAACTGGAGATTCATAAGAATCATAACTCGGGTCGAGGATAATAACTTCGTCTTTTTCTTTTACTAAAGCCAAAATCGTGGTGAAAATTCCCTGTGTTGCTCCAGCCGTAACTAAAAGTTCAGATTCTGGATTTATAGTTCTATTGTATGAATCAAAAGTCAGTTTAGCAATTTTGTCCATCAACTGTGGATAACCTGCCATTGGTGTATATTGATGTACGTTTTCTTTGGATAACTTCGCTACAATATCTGTCAATCTTTCATCGACAGGAAAATTCGGAAATCCCTGAGAAAGATTTATGGCATTGTATTCAGCTGCCATTTTTGACATTACTGTAAAGATGCTTGTGGTTACGTTTGGGAGTTTACTCATGATTTGTATTTAATGGAATCGTTAAATAGTAACGTACTCTCACAGGTTTATGATTATATATTCCAGGAATCCATCTAGGTGACTTTTTTAAAATACGAATTGCTTCTTTTCCTGTTTCATAGCCGGCATCTTTAGTAATTGATATATCGCTAATTGTGCTATCTTTTTCTACTATGAAATTTGTTTCGACAGTTCCATTTATCACAGGCCATTCGTCTGGGTAGTAATAATTATTACGAATAAATTTTTGAAATTTATTTATTCCTCCTTCAAAATATGGCTTTGCGTCTACTGAGTCAATAGTATAGATTTTAGTATCTTCTTTTACCGTTTTATCTGTATCTGTATTTATCTGAGAACCTAGATCTTCAGCATCATTTTTTTCTAGATCATTTTGTTCTGTACTTGTGTTTTTTAAAATATTAGTCCCTGAATTTTTTTTAGTATCAGGAGAAGAAATACAGTACGTTAAGAGAATGAATATTAGAGCTGATAATTTTTTCATAGATGAAGATTTTGAAGTCAATTACATTTTATGAATAATAAAAATAGTAGGTCGTTTATCAATATCTACTTTTAACTTTTTCCAATCCGAAACCTTCATTGTTTTAATAAATTCTGTAGGCAGAGTAATATCTGTTGCAATACATAAATGTGTTGATGGATTTAAAATCTGCAAAAGATCTTCAATCAATTTATTATTTCTATAAGGTGTTTCAATAAATAACTGAGATTGGTTTTTGTCTTGGGATAATTTCTCAAAATGACGAATTGCCGATTTTTTCTCGTCTTTATCAATTGGTAAATATCCGTTGAAAGTAAAACTTTGTCCGTTCATTCCGGAAGCCATCATAGCTAATAAAATAGAAGAAGGACCAACCAAAGGCACAACCTGAATTCCTTTTTCATGTGCCAGTTTCACAATCACAGCACCCGGATCAGCAACGCCCGGACATCCGGCTTCGCTCATCAAACCCATATTTTTTCCTTCTAATAAAGGTTTTATAAAATCTAAATGTTCGCTTGGTTCTGTTCTTTTATTTAAGGTAAAAAGTACCAGTTCCGATTGTTTTTTTTCAGGATAAACCGCTTTTATAGATTTTCTGGCCGTTTTGTCATTTTCAACAATGTAATGGTCAATGACTTCTATGGTTCTTCTTACAGTTTGTGGTAAAACATCCATCGGATCGCTTTCGCCCATTGTGGTTGGAATAAGATATAATTTTCCGAGAAGTTTCATATGAATTTGTTTAAAATTAAAAAATTCAATTATCTCTTTTTAGAAACAATTGAATTGAATTAGGAGTGTTTTTTTAGAAGCTGATCAGCGATTAGGTCAGTAACTTCATCCAGCATTTGATAAACATTGTCAAAACCGTTTACGGCGCCGTAATATGGATCTGGAACATCAACATTTTCGTCTGGAAATAATTCATTAAGAATCATGCGGACTTTGTTTTTATGTTCCGGTGTTTTGGCCAAATGAACTACATCGCGAAAATTGGAACTATCCATTACATAGATATAGTCAAATTCGTCAAAATCTGAAGATTTGATTTGTCTGCCTTTTTGTGCACTAATGTTAATTCCGTTTTTTCGGGCAACATCTATCGAGCGTTTATCCGGGCAATGACCAACATGCCAGGAACCGGTTCCGGCAGAATCAACAATAAATTTATCTGCGGGTAATTTTGATGCTAAAATTCCTTCTGCTAAAGGAGATCTGCAGATATTCCCCAAACAAACCATTAAAATTTTTACTGGCATGATTCGCGTTTACAGCGTTAGTTTTTTGTTGATGTCTTCGACAAATTTTTTAAATTGTTTGTCTGTAGAAACTAAATTGTCAACGGTTTTACAAGCATGTAAAACGGTAGCATGATCACGGTCTCCAATTTGTGAACCAATATTTGCCAAAGAAGCTTTTGTAAATTTCTTTGCAAAAAACATGGCCAATTGTCTCGCCTGAACAACGTGTCTTTTTCTGGTTTTAGACTGAAGTGTCTCAATGTCCAGCTGAAAATAATCGGATACGATTTTTTGAATATAATCAATAGAGATTTCTCTCTTAACGTTTTTAACGAATTTTTCAACTACGCTTTTTGCTAATTCAATTGTAACTTCTTTTTTATTGAAAGAAGACTGAGCAATTAACGAGATAATAGCACCTTCTAATTCTCTTACGTTAGATTTGATATTTCGGGCAACATATTCTAAAATATCTTCCGGCATATCTACACCATCACGGTATAAAATGTTTTTTAATATCGAGATACGGGTTTCATAATCAGGTTGGTGCAATTCTGCAGACAATCCCCATTTAAAACGAGATAATAAACGCTGTTCAATATCCTGCATGTCTACAGGTGCCTTGTCAGAAGTTAAAATTACCTGTTTTCCGTTTTGGTGCAAATAGTTGAAAATGTGGAAAAATACGTCCTGAGTTCCTGATTTTCCAGATAAAAACTGAACATCATCAATAATCAAAACGTCGATTAACTGGTAAAAATGAATAAAATCATTACGATTATTCTTTTTTACAGAATCAATATATTGTTGTGTGAAAATTTCGGCAGAAATATATAAAACCGTTTTTTCTGGATATTTGTCTTTTACTTCGACACCAATAGCGTGTGCCAAGTGTGTTTTTCCTAAACCAACTCCTCCAAAAATCAATAAAGGGTTAAACGAAGTTCCTCCCGGTTTATTGGCAACGGCCATACCGGCAGAACGGGCTAAACGGTTTGAGTCTCCTTCAAGGAAATTATCGAAACTGTAATTAGGGTTTAACTGGGATTCGATTTTTAAATTTCGGATTCCCGGAATTACAAAAGGATTTTTAAGTTCAGGATTTAAGTTTTTAAACGGAGCATCAACCTCTTGCGGTTTCATTGGAACTCTGTTGGAACTTGGCAGCTGCTCGGTAAATGGCTGTTTATTTCCATAAGTGTTCTCCATTTTAATTTTATAGAGTAACTTTGCGTTTTTTCCCAGTTCTTTGGTAAGCGCAACTTTCAATAATTTTACGTAGTGTTCTTCTAACCATTCGTAGAAAAATTTACTTGGTACCTGAATATATAACGCGTTGTCGGTTAGCTCAACTGATTTGATTGGTTCAAACCAAGTTTTGTATGCTTGATCTTGAATATTGTCCTTTATAAAAGACAAACAGTTTTCCCATACCGATTGAGCAGTTTTAGTCATAGATTCAAATAAATTTTTTTATTATTGATAAAGATTCTCCTATAAAAAAGGAGCAAAATTTTTCCGTTTTTCAGGATAACAAATATGTGAACAAATTTCTGTAAAAAAAAATATTTTGGCGCCTAATTTTATAAAAAAATGTTGTAAGAGAACTTGAATAACTTAAATTTTTTTAATATATAAATAATGAAAAATCATCAAACGCAAGTGCGTGTTCGTTACTCCGAAACTGACCAAATGGGAGTCGTTTATCACGGAAATTATGTGCCTTATTTTGAAATTGGACGCGTCGAATGGCTTAGAAATAAAGGGATTTCATATAAAAGCATGGAAGAAAGCGGAATTGGACTGCCAATTGTTTCCATGCAGATTAATTATAAAAAATCAGCTCGGTATGATGAACTTTTAACAATCCATACAACATTCAAAAGTCAGTCTTCTGTTAAGATCGAATTTGACTGCGAAATCTATAATGAAGCAAATGAGTTATTAACAACCGCAGTGTTCATTTTAGTATTTATTTCGTTAAAAACGGGTCGTCCAACTGCTCCTCCGGATTATATTTTAGAGTTGTTTAAAACGATGGAATAATTGTTAAAACTCAAAAGAATTTTATACTAATTTAGATAATTTTAATCTCAATTTCAAACATTAAATCAAAAATGTCGAATATCATTTCGGCATTTTTTTTACGCGTTTTTGTTATTATTTTGCCAATAGGAAGTCCGGATGTTTCATCCATTTCCATTTCCTGAGATATAATTTCCAGTTTTTTCTCCTTTATAACACGCATTACCTTATTCATGTTTTTATAATCAAATGAAATTAAAAACTGAACATCTATTGTTTTTTTAACAATTTCGCAGATTTCTAATGTCATCTGCGCCGTTGTTCTGTAGGCTGCGATCAAACCACCCACACCTAATTTTGTTCCGCCAAAAAATCGAACCACTACAACCAGAACGTTGGTTAAACTAAAAGATTGTATTTGTCCATAAATTGGTGCTCCGGCAGTATTGCCTGGTTCCCCGTCATCATTGGCACGATAGGAAATTTTTGGTGCGGTGCCTAACTGGTAGGCGTAGCAATAATGTACAGCATGCGGATGAAGCTTTCTTAAGTCCTCAATAATAGGTTTTACTTCTTCCTCATTTTCTATAGGAAAAGCATAACCAAAAAATTTGCTTCCTTTTTCCTTAAACAACACTTCTTCAGATGCTGAGGCAATGGTTTGATATGTATCGTTGTATTCCAAAATAAAAATTCCAGATTGTGTTTTATTTTTTTGCTGCAGATTAAAAAGATCACATAGATTTTATCGTAAACAAAAAAAAACCTTTAATCTGTGGCTATATATATTATAGTATATTTTTAGAAAATAAATCGACTACATCTTCTTTGCCGACTTGTAAATTCCAGACATGAAGGCCTAAAGCCGCTGCGGCATCAGTGTTTTCTTTTTTGTCATCAATAAACAATGTCTGCTCCGGAATTAAATTATGTTCGGCTATTAAATGTAGATACGAACTGGCATTTGGTTTTCGTTTTCCAATTTCAAATGAAAAATGAACTTTTTCAAAACAATTATAAAAATCGCTGTAGAAAGTGATGCCGCTTGTTTTCTCAAAAGTCGCAATATGAATTGAATCTGTATTACTTAATAAGAACAAACGGTATTTTTTTGAAAGTTCTTTTAAGAAATCCAATCGATAAGAAGGAAAATCACCCAAAACGGCATTCCATGCTTCCAGAATTTCTTCTGTACCTGCATTAGGAAGCTGCTTTTTAAATCCGGCTAAAAAGTCGTCGTATGAAATATCTCCGGTTTCAAATGATAAGTTTAAACGATCCAGTTCAGTATTCCATTCTGTTAAACCTAATTTTTGCAAGCCGGAAATAGTTCCTTGTTTGTTTAAATTGATAAAGATGTCACCAAAGTCAAAAATTATCGTATCAATCATGATTTCGCACGTATATTAATTCGTCGTTTTGAATAAAAGTTTTAACAGCATTTTTCTTTTGAAGTTCAGGTGCTTTTGTTCCTTTTTGAAAAACATTTCTGCCAACAAAAATTCTGGCTTCGTCCCAAATATTCTGATCTATAAAAGATTGCAGCGTCTGCCTTCCGCCTTCAATAATTACAGACTGAATTTGATGCTGATATAAAACAGATAAAACATTCATAATCATATTTTTATCAAAATCAATGTTTTCAAAAATCGTATTTTCAGTCGAAATATTTTTTTCAGATTTCGAAAAAATAATAGTTTTGACACTGTCATCCAAAACAAAACTATCTTTTGAAATTCGGTTATTCTGATCTAAAATCACCCGAACCGGATTATTTCCAGACCAATCCCTTGTGTTTAATTTAGGATTATCATCAACAACCGTTTGAGTTCCTGCTAAAATGGCCTGTTCTTCACTTCTCCATTTATGTACCAATTGGCGGGAATATTGATTGGTAATCCAGACCGGTTTTCTTTCCTGATCCATGTTTTTTTCAGGAGCAAGAAATCCATCCAGACTTTCGGCCCATTTTAATATAATATAAGGTCTCTTTTTTTGATGAAAAGTAAAAAAGCGTTTGTTGAGTTCATTACATTCTTCTTCTAAAATTCCCACGACGACATTAATTCCGGCTTCAACCAGTTTTTTAATTCCGTTTCCGGCTACTTTTTCATTTGGGTCAACTGTTCCAACCACTACATTCGGAATCTCATTGGCAATAATTAAATCGCAGCAAGGCGGAGTTTTTCCAAAATGAGAGCAGGGTTCCAAACTCACATAAATTGCAGCCTTTTTTAAAAGCGATTTGTCTTTTACAGATCTTACTGCATTTACTTCGGCGTGGGGTTCACCCGCTTTTTTGTGCCAGCCTTCGCCAATAATTTTATCTTCATAAACAATCACACTTCCCACCATTGGATTTGGATAAGTTGTTCCAAAACCATTTTTGGCAAGTTCGATGCATCGTTTGATATATTTCTCATGTATATTCACGGTGCAAAAATAACTATTTTTGAGTTTCGAGTCGACTCTTATGAAAATAGTTGTGAAACAATACAGATAGTTATGAAAGTATCAAAAAAGTATTTTTATTTTTGTAGATACTAGTGAATAAAGAAAATGAAAAATTGGACCATCAGAAAAATTAAAAAAGAAGATAATAAGGCAGTGGCAAAATTAATAAGGTCCGTTTTTGATGAAATGGAAATTCCAAAAGTCGGCACTGCGTATGAAGATCCATATTTAGATTTAATGTTTGAAGAATACAATAAACCAAAATCGGTTTATTTTGTAGTGGAGTGTGATGGGGAAATTTTGGGCAGTGCAGGAATTGCACCGTTAGAAAACGGAGATCCTAAAATTTGTGAATTACAGAAAATGTATTTTCTTCCGGAAGTCCGAGGCTTAGGAATAGGAAGTAAAATGATGGATGAATGTTTAGAACAGGCAAGAAATTTTGGCTTTGAAAAATGTTATATAGAAACCATGCCGTTTATGCATGCGGCACAAAAACTATACAAAAGATCAGGTTTTGAATATTTAGACGCTCCAATGGGATGTACCGGGCATAGTTCTTGCCCCGTATGGATGTTGAAAGATTTACAAAACTAATTGTAACAAATTAGATTTGTAAAATACTGGTGAAGAATAATTGGTTTTAGCTGAAAAATAATACTTAACAAACAAAATGAAAATTAAACAATATCGTACTCAGTTTATTAAAGAATTATCTACTTTGTACGATGCGTATGAAGCGGAGAGTTTTTTCTATTTAATTTTAGAAGAAAAGCATAAACTGCGTCAAATAGATTTGGCGCTAAATCATGAATTGTGTTTTTCTGAATCTGATTTTGCTGTTTGGGATCTGCTTTTGGCACAATTAAAAAAAGAAGTTCCGATTCAATATTTACTGGGAAAAACCAGTTTTTACGGTTTGGATTTTGAAGTAAACGAAAATGTTTTAATTCCAAGACCGGAAACAGAAGAATTAGTCGAATGGATTATCAATGAAAATGCCGCAACCGACAGAAGTAAAAAACTAAAAATTCTTGATATTGGAACAGGAAGCGGATGTATTGCGATTTCGCTGGCCAAAAATCTTCCAAATGCAGAAGTTTACGCTATTGATGTTTCTAAAAAAGCTATAGAAACAGCAAAACGAAATGCGAATAAAAACAATGTAGATGTTACTTTTATATTTCAGAATATTCTGGAAACAGAAGAATTAAAATGTCAGTTCGATATTATTGTTTCAAATCCGCCGTATGTACGAAATTTAGAAAAAAGAGAAATCAAGAAAAATGTCCTTAATTACGAACCGCATCTGGCGCTTTTTGTTGATGATAGTGATGCTTTGGTTTTTTACAGAAAAATAGCTTCTTTGGCCCAAAATAATCTTCTGGAAAACGGAAAATTATATTTTGAAATTAATCAGTATTTAGGGAAAGAAATGATTGATTTGTTAGGTAAAATGGATTTTATAAACATCGATCTCAGAAAAGATATTTACGATAACGACCGTATGATTTCCTGTAAAGTTTCGAAGACTTAGCAGTTCAGTTTTTAGTCGCAATTTTCAGTCGCAGTTTTCATTCTTCAAAGCAAATGTAAACTGCGACTGAATACTTAAAACTAAAAAATTACTCGTATCGGAGAGCCTCGATTGGATCTAATTTCGAAGCTTTTATTGCAGGATATAATCCGGAAAAAAGAGCCACAAGAAAACTCGTAGCGAAGGCCGCAAAAATGGCCATCCACGGAATCACAAATGCAAAACTCATTGCAGCAGCAAATGCAAAGCCAATCAGAATGCCTAAAATTATTCCGACCAGACCGCCAATCTGCCCAATTAATAGAGTTTCGATAAAAAACTGAACCGAGATTGTGATTTTTGTTGCACCAAGTGCTTTTCGAACACCAATTTCACGGGTACGTTCTGTAACCGAAACAATCATAATATTCATTAAAGCAATAGAAGAACCCAAAATGGTAATGATTGAGATGATCCAGGAGGCCCAGCCTAAGTATTTTGTAATTCCCAAAATTCTGTTGATTAAATCATCGCTTCGGCCAATCCCAAAATTATTATCACGAACCGGACTTAGCTTACGGACTCTTCGCATGGTACTGGTTGCATTATCGACAGCTTCATCCAAAAGTTCTTTTTTAGAAACCATTATACTTATAGCATAGTTAATATTTGGAGCCGCAAATAAAGATCTTGCAACCTGAATGGGAATTAAAACGCGTAAATCCTGACTGTTTCCAAAAGTTGATCCTTTCTCTTTTAAAACGCCGATTACTTTAAAACGTGCACCTCGAATAGAAATTATTTTATCAATTGGGTTCACATCTTTCAGTAAACCTTTTTCAAAATCAGAACCTACAATGCAGGAATATGTATTGTTATCAATATCAAACTGATTAAAAGATCTTCCTAAAGTGGTTTCCAGACCAGAATTTGAAATAAAATGTTCGTCGACACCAACAACCGTAATTTCTGGATCTGTTTTAGTATCTAAATATTTTACTTCAGCTTTTGATGTTGCAGTAAAGGAAAGGGAAGTTTCTGTAAAAGGATATTTATATTTGTTTTTAAAAGCTACCGCTTCAGGATAAGAAATGATTGGATTTATAACTTCGCGTTCATTTCCACCGCGGTTTCGAACCGTGTTTTCGTATTGATTAATATTAAAGGTATTAGCTCCCATTGATGCAAAATTGGTCGAAACAGTATTTTCCAGCGCTGTTACAACAGTTAAAATCCCAACCAAAGCAGTAATTCCGATGGCAATAATTAAAACAGTAAGAATGGTTCGCAGTAATTGAGTTTTGATAGAACCAAAAGCAATTCGGATATTTTCTTTAAATAATTTTAGCATCATGACCAATTTGTCACGAAAATACGGTTTTTGTTACAAGTTTGTTTTCGAACTGGCATTATTTATTTTAAAAAATAAGATATTTGCAGGCGATTTTAAATTAAGTCGAAAGTTGGAACTCATAAAGTCGAAAGTGTTAAAAACCAACAATAAAAAAAATCTGGAAATAAATTAATATTAAGGTTTTAGATTTAGTTTCAAAAGAATCTAAAATCTAAATCAACAATCTAAAATAAAAAAAGATGGCTTCAAAACCAAGCATACCACAAGGGACAAGAGATTTTTCGCCTGCAGAGGTGTCAAAACGTCAATATATTATTCAAACCATAAAAAGTAACTTCGAAAAATTTGGTTTTCAGCCAATCGAAACACCTTCGTTTGAAAATTCAGATACTTTGATGGGAAAATATGGAGAAGAAGGAGATCGTTTGATTTTTAAAATCCTGAATTCCGGTAATTTTTTCTTCAATAAAAATAAAATTGAACTGCCGGAATCTATTGAGGCGCTTCAGTCTAATTCTGCCGAAACAATCGATTTGAGCCAAAGAATTGAACTGAATAAATTTACAGGAAGAATTTCAGAAAAAGCATTACGTTACGATCTTACAGTTCCTTTTGCGAGATATGTGGTACAGCACCAAAATGAAATAGAATTTCCCTTTAAAAGATACCAGATTCAACCAGTTTGGCGAGCAGATCGTCCTCAGAAAGGGCGTTACAGAGAGTTTTTTCAATGTGATGCCGATGTTGTAGGTTCTAAATCACTTTGGCAGGAAGTCGAATTAGTTCAGTTATACGATACTGTTTTTACAGCTTTAGGTTTAGAAGGTGTTACGATTAAAATCAACAACAGAAAAATTTTATCCGGTATTGCTGAGGTTATTGGAGCTTCAGATAAATTAATCGATTTTACAGTGGCTCTCGATAAATTAGATAAAATTGGTGAAGACGGCGTTAAAAAAGAAATGATTGAAAAAGGAATTGCTGAAGAAGCGCTGGTAAAAGTGCAGCCGCTTTTTAGCTTTTCAGGAAGTTTTGCAGATAAGATCAACCAGCTTTCAGAATTATTAGCCGAATCAGAAGAAGGAATGAAAGGTGTAGAAGAATTGAAATTTATTTGTGACAATGTTGCAGATTTAGGTTTGTCTACAGCAATTTTAGACTTAGACGTGACTTTGGCCCGAGGACTTAATTATTATACCGGAGCTATTTTTGAAGTAGCGGCGCCAAAAACAGTGGCAATTGGTTCTATTGGCGGCGGCGGAAGATACGATGACCTGACGGGTATTTTTGGTTTGAAAAATATGAGTGGTGTCGGAATCTCTTTTGGTCTTGACAGGATTTATTTGGTTTTGGAAGAATTACAATTGTTTCCCGAAACCGTTGCTGCAACTTCAAAGGCGTTGTTTATTAATTATGGTGACAAAGAAGCTTTGTATGCGTCAAAAGCAATTCAGAAATTAAGACAGGAAAATATAAAAGTAGAATTGTATCCCGATAATGTAAAAGTAGGTAAACAATTTCAATATGCAGATAAACGTTTGATTTCGTTTGCTGTAATTGCCGGTGATCAGGAAATTGAATCGAATTCTTATGCATTAAAAAATCTGGTAACAGGCGAGCAGGTTTCTGTAGATTTTGAAGGATTGAAAAATGCATTAATCTAGGATTAATAAATTTTGATAGCTATTGAGGGAAAATTTACTGATTATAAAAAATAGCCCGCGGTTTCAACCGTGGGGACGCAAAGAAAACCTCCAAAAATTCCACAGATTAAAAATTTTTTATGCTTGAGGGACATTTTAGCAGATTAAATTTGATTTGTAATTTAAAGAAGCTGAACAACTTGACTGGAATCTTTTTAAATCTGCAGTAAATAGTTGGCTGGGAAAGAAAAAAGCTTTTAATTTGCGGCCTTGATACGGGCGTAGTTCAAGGGTAGAATAGCGGTCTCCAAAACCGTTGATGGGGGTTCGAATCCCTCCGCCCGTGCAAATAAATAGTGATTATTTATCAGAGGTTTTCGAGAAATTGAAAGCTAAGAATATAAAAAAAAGCTTCGTCTCTCTATAAGGCGAAGCTTTTTTTAATATAAGGTAAACTTGAATTAATAATTATTTATGAGGCCGAGGCCAACCCTTAAATTCAATTTTGATAGGTAATAATTTTTGTTCCCAATTTGGATACCAAAGATAAGACAAACTAAAACGTAATAGTCTTAAAATTATAATAAAATTTTATTGACTATTTTCGCTTTTTAAAACACTCATAATTAATAAAGTGACAATTTGACATTTTAGAAGATTTGGCAGTACTTTTGCAATCCAACAGAAAGAAATAAAAAATGAAGTTTAAAAATATTTTTAAAAATAAAAGTAATATGACTACGGAAAATACAGAATTCGATCAGGAATTAGACGATGTAACGTTAGAGAACAATGCCAACGGGGAGCAGTTAATTGTTGAAGAATTAAGTGTTGAAGAGCAATTAGCTCAAGACTTGGCCAAAGAAAAAGATAAGTTTTTGAGATTATTTGCAGAATTTGAAAATTACAAAAAAAGAACTTCAAAAGAGCGTATCGATTTGTTTAAAACGGCAAACCAAGAAGTTTTGTTAGCAATGCTTCCTGTTTTGGACGATTTTGACAGAGCGGCGGTAGAAATCAATAAATCTGAAGATGAAAACCTGAAAAAAGGTGTTGAATTAATTCACGAAAAATTTAAAAGTACTCTGGTTTCTAAAGGTTTAGAGCAGGTTGAAATACAAGCAGGTGATGCTTTCAATGCTGATGTTGCTGAGGCAATTACCCAAATTCCGGCTCCGTCTGAAAATTTAAAAGGGAAAATTGTTGATGTTATAGAAAAAGGATACAAATTAGGAGACAAAATTATTCGTTTCCCTAAAGTTGTTGTTGGAAACTAAAAAATGCAAATAGGGATTTCAAATGCATTTTTGGATTTTGGAATTTTTAAGATTTGGAATTTAATCTAATTATGAAAAAAGATTTTTACGAAATACTTGGCATTTCAAAAAATGCTGACGCTGCTGAGATAAAAAAAGCATATAGAAAAAGTGCGCTTAAATATCATCCGGATAAAAATCCAGGCGACAAAGAGGCAGAAGAAAACTTTAAATTAGCTGCAGAAGCATATGAAGTTTTAAGCGATCCTAATAAAAAAGCAAAATACGACCAATACGGACATCAGGCATTTGATGGCGCCGGCGGATTTGGCGGAGGCCACGGCGGTATGAATATGGATGACATTTTCAGCCAGTTTGGTGATATTTTTGGAGGCGGATTTGGCGGTTTCGGAGGCGGAGGCGGAGGCCCTCGCCGTGCGAAAGGAAGTAATCTTCGTATTAAAGTGAAATTGACTTTAGAAGAGATTGCAAACGGAGTAGAGAAAAAAGTAAAAGTAAAACGTAAGGTTCAGGCTAAAGGCGTAACGTATAAAACTTGTACGACTTGTAATGGTCAGGGTCAGGTAATGCGTGTAACCAATACTATTTTAGGAAGAATGCAGTCTGCATCAACTTGTCCTACTTGCGGCGGGTCTGGTCAGATTTTAGATAAAAAACCTTCTGAAGCAGATGCACAAGGAATGGTTCAGGAAGATGAAACCGTATCAATCAAAATTCCTGCAGGTGTTACTGACGGAATGCAGTTGAAGGTTTCTAACAAAGGTAACGATGCGCCTGGAAACAGTATTCCTGGGGATTTAATTGTTGCTATTGAAGAAGTAGAGCACGAATTCCTGAAACGTGAAGGAGAAAATGTTCATTTTGATTTGTATATCAGTTTCCCTGAAGCAGTTTTAGGAGCTTCAAAAGATATTGAAGCCATTAACGGAAAAGTTCGTATTAAACTTGAAGAGGGAATCCAGTCCGGAAAAATCTTAAGATTAAAAGGAAAAGGAATTCCAAGTTTAAACGGTTACGGAAATGGAGATTTATTGGTTCACGTAAATGTTTGGACACCAAGAACATTGAATAAAGAGCAAAAACAATTTTTTGAAAATGCCCTAAATGATGAACATTTTGTTCCAAGTCCTGAAAAATCAGAAAAATCATTTTTTGAAAAAGTAAAAGATATGTTCTCATAATCTAAACTTTTTAAAATGTTTATATAATTTAAAACCCATTCTAGACAGAAATAGAATGGGTTTTTTGCGTATTATTATGCAGATTCGCTTGTAATTATTTACTTTTACAGACTGTTGGCAAAAATTGCAAAAGCCAGTACAAGAAAATCCAATAAAACAAATGAGCAACTTACTAGAAGTACATAAAGTCGTAAAACAATATGGCGATTATGTGGCGCTTAACGAAGTTTCATTAAATGTGCCTAAAGGCAGTATTTATGGACTATTAGGTCCAAATGGAGCCGGAAAAACTTCCCTTATCAGAATCATAAATCAAATTACCCTGCCAGACAGCGGCGAAGTAATTTTGGATGGAGAAAAACTACAGCCTAAACATGTACAGACAATTGGATATCTTCCGGAAGAAAGAGGTTTGTACAGTTCAATGAAAGTAGGAGAGCAGTGTTTGTATTTGGCACAGATGAAAGGACTTTCCAAAGCCGAAGCTAAAAAGCAATTAGATTACTGGTTCGATCGTTTGGGAATTCAGGGCTGGTGGAATAAGAAAATTCAGGAACTTTCTAAAGGAATGGCACAGAAAATTCAGTTTGTGGTTTGTGTGCTTCATAAACCGAAATTATTGATTTTAGATGAGCCTTTTTCCGGATTTGATCCTGTAAATGCAAATATTATTAAAGATGAAATCCTGGCTTTGAAAGAGCAGGGTTCAACGATTATTTTTTCTACGCACAGAATGGAAAGCGTAGAAGAACTTTGCGAAAATATTGCCCTGATCCATAAGTCAAATAAATTGTTGGAAGGAAAAATTGGCGATATAAAACGTCAGTTTAGAACAAACAGTTTTGAGGTTGGAATCCTGACTAATAATGTTGAAGGCCTGATGTATGACATTACACAGAAATTTACCGTTTCGCCTGCAAATTTCAAATCGCTGAATGATGATTTAAAATTAAATATTCAAATAGGAAACGCTTCGTCAAATGAATTACTGAACGTCCTGACACAACGCGGACAAGTAACGCATTTTGTAGAAAAAATTCCAAGCATAAATGATATTTTTATTCAGACTGTAACTGAAAACAAGATTTAAAAAATTCCAATAATTAAATTCCAAATTCCAATTTTAGATGTATTTAATTGGAATTTAGAATTTGAAATTTAAAAATATTTATGAGTATTATCTCGTTGATTATAAAAAGAGAATTTATTGCCAAAGTCCGCAATAAATCTTTTGTTGTCATGACTTTTCTGAGCCCGCTTTTATTTGTGGCAATAGCTGTTTTTATTGGCTATTTAAGTACAATGAAAGCCGAAACAAAACGCATTGCGATTCATGACGAAACCGGACTTTTTGCTGCTGACTTTTTAAAAGAAAATAAAAAAGGATCAGAATTCAAATATCTTAATTTATCTGAAATTGATGTAAAGGCTTTAAAAGACAGCATTGCAAAAGAAAATTTCAGCGGGTTAATTGTTATTCCAAAAACAAATAATACTAAAGATTTAGAAAGCAAAATTGAGTTTATTTCGAATAACAGTCCAAGTATTTCTTTTGTAGAAGACACACAGGATATTATTGCCGCAAAAATCACAAAATTAAACCTTGAAGGAGCAAAATTAGATACTCTGGCGATTCAAAAAGCACAATCAAAAGTAAATATACATTTGATTAAAGCTTCCGGAGAAGAAAGTTTAAAAGGTTTAAATGAAATAAAAATTGGGATTGGCGGAGCATTTGGATATTTGATTATGATGTTCATTATCATTTACGGAAATATGGTAATGCGAAGCGTAATCGAAGAAAAAACAAACCGAATTATCGAAATTATCATTTCATCTGTAAAGCCTTTTCAGTTAATGATTGGAAAAATTGTCGGCACTTCACTGGCAGGAATTTTACAATTTATGATTTGGGCGATTATTGGTTTAAGTTTAATGTTTGCTGCTTCGGCATTTTTTGGTGTTAATGTAGGACCAACCTCTAACATACCACCAGCTTTGATGCAGTCAATGGGACATAATTTTTCAGACATAATGCAAATTGGATTAAGTGAAGCATGGAATCTGCCTATTGCAAGTATTCTAATAGGATTTGTCATTTATTTTATTGGAGGTTATTTTCTCTACAGTTCGTTCTACGCAGCAATTGGAGCAGCAGTTGACAATCAAACCGATTCTCAGCAATTTTTACTTCCAATATTGATGCCTCTGATTTTAAGTGTTTACATTGGATTTTTTACTGTAGTAAACGATCCTCACGGAACTGTTGCCGTTGTGTTTTCGATGATCCCGCTTACATCGCCAATCGTTATGTTAATGCGTATTCCGTTTGGAGTGCCGTGGTGGCAAATCGCAATTTCGGTATCATTATTGTTTGCTACATTTTTCCTTGTCGTTTGGTTTGCTGCAAAAATTTACCGCGTAGGTATTTTAATGTACGGCAAAAAACCAACATGGAAAGAATTGTATAGATGGCTTAAATATTGATTTAAAGGTGCTAAGATACTAAGATTCTGAGGTTCTAAGATATTAGTACCAAAAGATGAACCTTAGAATCTTAGCGTCTCAGAACCTTAGAACCTTAAAAAAAATGAGTAAAATACTAATCATAGAAGACGAAGCAGCAATCAGAAGGGTTTTGGTAAAAATTTTATCAGAAGAAAATGATTCTTATCAGGTTGATGAAGCCGAAGATGGCGTCGCTGGTCTTGAAAAAATAAAAAACAACGATTACGATTTGGTTTTGTGTGATATCAAAATGCCAAAAATGGACGGTGTTGAGGTTTTGGAAGAAGTAAAAAAGATAAAACCGGAGATTCCGATGGTTATGATTTCAGGTCATGGCGATATGGAAACGGCTATTCACACCATGCGTTTAGGAGCTTTTGATTATATTTCAAAACCACCGGATTTGAATCGTTTACTGAATACAGTTCGTAACGCTTTAGACAAAAAACAATTAGTTGTCGAGAATAAAATTCTAAAGAAAAAAGTCAGCAAAAATTACGAAATGATAGGCGAGAGCGAATCAATTAATCATATTAAAGTGATGATTGATAAAGTGGCTCAAACCGAAGCCAGAGTTTTGATTACGGGTCCAAACGGAACCGGAAAAGAATTAGTGGCACATCAATTACATGAAAAAAGCGAACGCGCTAATTTTCCTTTAATTGAAGTAAACTGTGCTGCAATTCCGAGTGAATTGATCGAAAGTGAGTTATTCGGACATGTAAAAGGAGCTTTTACATCGGCAGTGAAAGATCGTGCCGGAAAGTTTGAAGCTGCAGATAAAGGAACTATTTTCTTAGATGAAATTGGTGATATGAGCCTTTCGGCGCAAGCCAAAGTTTTGAGGGCATTACAGGAAAGCATGATTACGAGAGTTGGTGCCGATAAAGATATTAAAGTTGATGTACGCGTTGTTGCGGCAACCAATAAAGATTTAAAAACAGAAATTGCCGAAGGCCGTTTCCGTGAAGATTTGTACCATCGTCTGGCCGTGATTTTAATTAAAGTACCGCCATTAAATGAAAGACGCGAAGATATCCCTGCTTTGATAAAACATTTTGCAGAGAAAATTGCTTCTGAACAAGGAAATGCGGTTAAAATATTTTCGGCGCAAGCCATACAATTATTGCAGGAATATGATTGGACAGGGAATATTCGTGAACTTCGAAATGTTGTGGAAAGATTAATCATTTTGGGAGGAAACGAAATTTCTGAAAGCGATGTAAAAATGTTCGCAAGCAAATAAAATGATTTAGAATCTAAATTCTAAAATCATAAATCTAAAATTAAGCATGAAACTAAAAAAAATAAACGAGAAATTACAAGACGGACTAATTGAAAATGGTTTAACAGAAGCAAATGTTTTGCAGATGGAAACTTTTTCGACGATAAAAAGTGGTGCCGATTGTATCATTATTTCTCCAAAAGGATCGGGAAAAACCACTACAATTGTACTGAATGTAATTCAGCAATTAGCTGGTAAAAACGAAGAATCGCCTCGTGCTTTAATTATTGTTGAAGACAAAGCTAAGGTGCTGGAAATGGAAGAGCTTTTTGAGAAGTATGGAAAATATGCCAATCTTGAAGTATATGGTGTGCATGACAAAGGCGACATGGATTATGATAAAAATTACGTTTCTACCGGAATTGATGTTTTAATTGGAACACCAAATAAATTAAGCGATATGTTTTCTACTGCAGGATACAATGTAAATCGTTTAAAAATGTTTATTCTGGATGATGCTGATCCGATTTTGAAATTACGCCACGAAACTAAAATTATGCGAATTTCAAACAGTATTGCCAAAACGCAGCGTTTAATTTTTGCTGAAACTTTGACAGAACGTATCGAAATTTTGGCCGATAAAATGCTTGTAGAACCTTATTTATTCGATATGGATGAAGAAGGTGAGGACGAGCTTGACGAAGAAGAAGAAGATATTGAAGAGTAAAAAAGTCCCAGTTTTCGGTCTCAGTTTACAGTTTTTTTAACTGAAAACAGAGACTGAGACTGAAAACTAAAAAACAATATATGGAGGTTTTTAAAACAGTTAAATTCCTGGTGATCGTACTTTTGTGTTTTTTTCTGATTATTTATGTTTTGATCATTTCCTATATTTATTTTAATCAGGTTGAATTGGTTTTTCATAATTCAAAACTTCCAAAAGATTATAAATTTGGTTACCAGCAGCAATTTGAAGAAATTAATATTAAATCATTTGACGGAAATATCCTGAATGGTTTACTGTTTAAAGCTGAAAATTCTAAGGGTTTGGTTTTTTATCTTCACGGAAATGCAGGAACACTTGAAACCTGGGGTAAAATTGCAAAAATATACACGTCATTAGGATACGATATCTTTATTTTAGATTACAGAAGTTTTGGAAAAAGCGAAGGTAAAATCGAAAATGAAGAACAATTAACCAAAGATATTTCGATTGTATATAAATCAATGGCTGAAAGATATCCTGAAAATAAAATCATAATTGCAGGATATTCAATAGGTTCGGGATTTGCCGTAAAACTGGCTTTGGAAAACAAACCAAAAGCTTTGCTGCTTCAGGCTCCATATTACAATTTTTTAGAATTATCAAGTTCGAGAGTGCCGCTTTTTCCTGATTTTATGAAAAAATTTAGTCTGGAAACCAATCTTTATCTTCCTAAAGTAAAAGCTCCAATTTATATTTTTCACGGCACCGAAGACCAGTTGATTCCTTTTGATAATTCAGTTCGGTTAAAAAAACTTTTAAGTTCAAATGCTCATTTGTTTCCACTAAAGAATCAGGAGCATATTGGAATAAATGAAAATGAGAGTTTTCAAAATCAATTAAAAACAATATTAGAATAGATTAATAATTAAAAAATAAATGCCATGGGATTAATGAAAGTGTATTCAGGAAGCGAAGTGCTCGCTATTGCTTTACAGGAAAGACTGGAAGAAGCGGGAGTAGAAACTGTAAAAAAAGATAACATTCAATCAGCTCGTTTAGGAGGTTTTGGCGGTACAGATCTGGCCGTTGAGGTTTTTATTCAGGAAACAGATTTTGCAAAAGCAAATCCTGTTATCGAAGAGTTTAGAATGAGTATTTAAGAAGTTTTCAGTTCCAGTTTACAGTCCCGGTTTTCGGTCTCAGTATACAGTGTAGAACTGTCAACTGAGATTGTAAACTGCAAACTGACTCTGAGACTGCAAACTGCAAACTAAAAAAAATGCAATATAAAATGTTAGTTCTGGACATGGATGATACCTTGTTAACAGACGACCACAAAATTTCAGATTTAAATAAAAAAGTACTTTTAGAAGCTCAGGCGAAAGGTGTTTATGTCGTTTTGGCTTCCGGACGTCCAACTTCTGCAATGACGGCTTATGCTAAAGAATTGGAGTTAGATATAAACGATTCGTACATGATTTCTTTTAACGGAGCTATTATCAGCCGTGTAAAAGATGGTTTAGTCTTTTTCGAACAAAAACTCACTGTCGATCAAATTCATGATCTATACGATTACAGTGTTAAAATGAAAACACATATTATTACTTATTTAGATGATGAAATTGTAAGTGAAACAGATTCTGAATATATAGAAGTCGAGAAAGAGATTACCGGAATGGTGCATCGCAAAGTTTCGAGTTTCAAAGATTATGTTGACAGACCGGCTGTGAAATGTATTTTACTTGAAAATCCGGCATATTTAAAATCTGTTGAAAAAGATTTAATTGAAGCAATGCCGCATTTAACTGTTTCTATGTCAAAACCTTTTTTCTTAGAAGCAGCGCAGCAGGGAATTGACAAAGCAGCGAGTTTAAAACTGCTGGCAGAAAAACTCGGAATTCATCAAAGTGAAATTATCGCTGTTGGAAATGCAGGAAATGATTTAACCATGATCGAATATGCCGGTTTAGGCGTTTGGGTTGATAATGTGAATCCTGAGTTGCGCCATAAGGCAGACTTAATTGTAGCTTCAAATAATAATGATGGAGTTGCAGAGGTTGTACAGAAATATATACTGAATTAAAATATGATGAAAGATCCAATCGAAACAGAACGCTTAGTATTGAGAGAATTACTTCTTTCAGATGCAGAAGTAATGTTCGAATTGGATTCAAACCCCAATGTGCACCTTTATCTTGGCAATAAACCCTTTACCAAAATTGAGGAAAGCAAAGCTCAGATTGAAAATATTCAAAAGCAATATAAGGATTTTGGAACTGGGCGCCGGGCAGTAATTCTTAAAGAAACCAATGAATTTATTGGCTGGTCAGGAATAAAATTTATTACCAATGAAATAAATAACCATCAAAGCTTTTATGAGATTGGTTATCGGTTTATAGAAAAACACTGGAATAAAGGTTATGCAACTGAAGCCGGGAAAGCCTTTATAGATCATGCATTCAGGAAAATGAAAGTGGATGCAATTTATGCCTACGCAGATGAAGGCAATCAAAATTCCAGAAAAACTTTGGAAAAATTAGGTTTACGATTTGTAAACTCTTTTGAATATGAAGGAGAAACTCAGGTTTGGTATGAGCTAAACAATCCAAACTTGTAATTTTTTTCAAGAAATCCGTTCCAAATCTTTGAAGCTTTTTTAGAAGTCTGCAAAGATTTGGAAAACGTAGTTTCTTTTAAATTTATTTTTTCGCTACAGAAACAAAATATTTATTTCCGTCACCCATTGTAAGCTTTACACGTTCGTCGCAAAGGTCGATCGCAAAATTTACACTTTCGTAACAGCTGCAAGTTGTATTTTTGTCTTTAGACATTTCAGTTTTACAATTATTATTTTTGAATGTAGCTAATTGTGGAGTATATAAACTTACTAAGTCTGTAGAAGCAGTTACTAAAGAGATAATACTTGCTGAATTATTGTTGGTAATTCTGTACACAATTCTATCAGTATAGTTTACTTCGTTTACAGTTACTTTACGAATGTAAGTATAAGCCGTAGATTCTGCACCTGGTTCCTTTACTTCAAATTTAAATCCAACTGCACGAATTGCAATATCAAACTGAGACTGAGAATTTAAACTCGCCCAGGTTGTTAAAGTACTAATTGATGGAAATGGATTAGCAGTTGCAGCTGGAGCATTAGTTTGCGCTTGCGAACTAAAAATGGTTAAGAACATCAAGCAGATTGTGGGTAAAAATGCTTTCATAGTGGAGTTTTTAATTTTTAATTTTTGCCTACTCTTTCTGGTTTTCGGCGTTCCCATTCTTTTTTAATAACAAAACAACAACATAACGATTGAAATTCAAAATTGTTTTGTGTGAATTGTTATAATATTAATATTCCCGTTTAAAATCTGTAAAAACTCAATTATAAGCTGAAATTTTCTAAACAAAGTTAAATGTAAGAAAATTTTAATTTAAACGACAAAAAAATGTATTTAATCGATAAAATTTGCACTTAATCGATATTTTTGTCATTTTATTCTTATTGAAATAAAATTCATTCTCTGTTAAAAACAATAAATTTAAGAAATAAATGATTTAGTATTTAATTTTTTAATCTGTTTTAAAATAGATGGTTAATGCAAAATATTGATATATAGTGTATTATTGATTTTATTTTAAAGAATATTGTATGTAAATTTGCAAACTCTTTAATAGAGATGTAAATATAATATCTTACTACTTATAAACGTAGTGCATTCCTATGGAAAATAGAAAAAAAGTTGCTTTTTATACGCTTGGCTGCAAATTGAATTTCTCCGAAACTTCTACAATCGCCAGAAACTTTAATGATGAAGGTTTTGATCGTGTCGATTTTGAAGAAATTGCAGATATATATGTTATCAATACTTGTTCTGTAACAGAAAATGCTGATAAGCAGTTTAAGCAGGTTGTAAAAAAAGCAATGAAACTTAATGATAAAGCTTTTGTGGCCGCTGTTGGATGTTATGCGCAGTTAAAACCGGAAGAATTAGCAGCAGTTGATGGTGTGGATTTGGTTTTGGGAGCTACAGAAAAATTCAAAATCACAGATTATATTCATGATTTGAGCAAAAACGATATGGGCGAAGTTCACTCCTGCGAAATTGCCGAAGCCGATTTTTACGTTGGAAGTTATTCTATCGGCGATCGTACACGTGCTTTCTTAAAAGTTCAGGATGGCTGTGATTATAAATGTACGTATTGTACAATTCCTCTTGCCCGCGGAATTTCCAGAAGTGATGCTTTAGAAAATGTTCTGAAAAATGCCAAAGAAATCTCAGCGCAAAACATTCGTGAAATTGTTTTAACCGGAGTAAATATTGGAGATTACGGAAAAGGTGAATTCGGAAATAAAAAACACGAGCATACTTTTCTTGATTTGGTGCAGGCTTTAGATGAGGTAGAAGGAATTGAACGTCTTCGTATTTCCTCTATTGAACCTAACTTACTGAAAAATGAAACAATTGAATTTGTTTCTAAAAGCAGAACTTTTGTGCCGCATTTCCATATTCCGTTACAATCAGGGAGCAATGATATTTTAAAATTGATGAAACGCCGTTATTTACGCGAAGTATATACTGATCGTGTCAATAAAATTCGTGAAGTCATGCCGCATGCCTGTATTGGTGTTGACGTAATTGTTGGTTTTCCCGGTGAAACAGATGAGCATTTCTTAGAAACGTATCATTTCTTAAACGAAATGGATATTTCGTATCTGCACGTTTTTACTTATTCTGAAAGAGATAATACAGAAGCAGCAGATATGCCGGGAGTTGTTCCGGCAAATGTGCGTGCCAAACGAAGCAAAATGCTGCGCGGGTTATCGGTTAAAAAACGTCGTGCTTTTTATGAAAGCCAGCTTGGAACAAACAGAACGGTTCTTTTTGAAAGCGAAAATAAAGAAGGTTATATTCACGGTTTTACCGAAAATTACGTAAAAGTAAAAACACCATGGAATCCTGAATTAATAAACACGCTGCATGAAATTAATTTAACTAAAATTGATGAAGATGGAAGTGTTCGTTTGGAGTTTGTAAATAAATTGGCAGAAGCTTAATTCTAAAACATAATACACATATAGTTTGTCATTTCGATTGAAGGAAATAAAAAAAGAAAGCACTTTTAATTAAGTGCTTTCTTTTTTTTGGGAAGTTTGAACTTTCAAAAGTTAATCGTTATCTAAATCTACTTGTGGTCTTCAGAAATCACCAGTTTCAGGGAATTAATATAATCCGTATCAAACTCAATAACTCTGATTTTTTCAGGATTAAATCCGAGTTCTCCGCCAAACTGACCTCTGGTGTCCAGAAAATCTATTGTCAGCTCATCATCTGTCAGAGAAATTAATTTTCCGAGATAAGCTGATTTTGCTGATTTTTTTGAAATTTGAAAAATCCCGTGTTTATTATGGATGAAATTTAAAATCGAACTCAAATCCCGAATAGGAATAATATCTTCGGCATTTGTCTTTAAACCTTTCAATCGGATTACTTTTTCTGTGAAAGCAAGATCCTGATCTCTGTGAACTGCTTCGATGTTTTTGTTTTTCAGAATTACATAACCATCTAAAATATAATCAACCGGATTATTTCTCAGTAAAATCCAGTCATCAGAGTAATCAATAAGAAATCCGGTAAAAATTTCTTTTTTGTCCTGAAATTCTATCGCAATTAATTGCCTTAAATATTGTTCCATCATATTAGTATTTTTGAAATTCTAAATAATTAAATTCCAAATTCCAATTGCTTAAAAGTTGGGATTTGGAATTTAAAATTTGGAATTTATTTTTTTAAGGATTTGTCGACCAGATACTGCTGTTTTTAATAAACACGCGACGGTTTAATTTTAATTGAGCAATAATAAGTTCTGCCACATCTTCAGACTGCATTACTTTTTCCGGATTTCCGTCTGTTAATTTTAAATCAATTGCTAAATCAGTTGCAACGGTACTTGGTGTTAAAGCCGTAACCCTAATATTATGTTTTCTCATTTCCTGCATTAAAGAATCGGTCAAGCCTAAAACTGCAAACTTCGATGCGCTGTAAGCACTAGTTACAGCGTTACCGTTTAATCCTGCTGTTGAAGAAATATTAATAATATCGCCGGATTGTCTTTCGATCATATTTGGAATAACGGCGCGGGTTGTATAATATGTCCCCATTAAGTTTACCTGAATGATTCTTTCCCAGTCTGCAGGTTCCAGTTCCATGAATTTTCCAAAGGCACCAATTCCGGCATTATTGATCAGGATATCAATTGTTTTAAATTCTGCCAAAGCTTTTTCTACGGCAGCATTTACAGAGTTTATATCAGATACATCTGCAGATAAAGCTAAAGATTTAACACCAAGTTTATTGGTTTCAGCCGCCAGCTTATCAACATCTGCCTGAGTTCTCGCCACTAAAATTACGTTTACACCTTCTTTTGCCAAAGCAATTGCAATAGCTTTTCCAATTCCTTTTCCCGCGCCTGTAATAAGCGCATTTTTATTTTTTAAGTCTGTCATGATTTATGTTTAGAAATGCAAAAAAGCATCATTTTAAGTCTAACAAAAATAAAACTTTTGTAAACTAAAATAATGCTTTTAAGTGTTTTCTTAATCTAAGTTTAACAACTTTTACTCTTTCAAAACCATATCGATACACATTACGGCAGCAAGGATTAATTGTCGAAGCGGGCTGTCTGGTGCAACAGTTTCTTCAATTTGAAGCACATAATTATCTGCACTTGTAAAAAACTCTTTACCCAGGCCTGCCCATTTTTTATTTACCTGGGCAAGTTGTTTGTTTTCGTAAGAAAATTTAAAATCCCAGCCTGTCCATTTTCCCTGCAGTGTTGCCACGGGTTTTTCATTTTTATCCAGAATATCAAATTTACCTCCAATAGAAAAGAACTTTTGTTTGAAGGTTCCAATTAGTCTGTCTTTTTCATCAAAAACTTCAACTGTTGAGCGAAAAATTGCAACTCCTTTTTTTACAGAAATTAATTTTTCTCCTGAAGCAGTTGTAATTTCAATATCAAAAGGTGTCGCTCTTTTATAATCTGTAAAACGAAATATTTTAGTAAAAAAACCAAGATTATTTTCTCTGCAGTTCATTATTATTTGATTGGTCTGCGGATCATAAATATCATAGTTATTTGCGGCTTTAAACATTCCGATATGTTCTTTAACTAAAAATAGATTTTGGCTTAAAATTGGATTCATAGTTGTATTTAAATTATAAATTCTGTTAAAGGCCAAATGTAAATAAATATTTATTAATTATACTGCTTTGCACCTTCAACAAGACGAATAAATTCGGCTTTATAACCTTCGCCGTCATTTGAATTTCCCTGTTTTGCCAATTTCACAATTTCTTCAGAAGATTTATCAGCAATTAATTTTGAATCTCTCAGTTTTAGTCCAAACCACGCAACAGCAGCGCTAAATTTCATATCGTCACTCGCTTTTTCCATAGAAATAGTTTTATTGTCAATAACCTGAACCATTTCAATACTTTTATCGCCGTCAGGTTTTTTGTAACGGAACTTTATAGTAGCCAGTTCTGTGTTGTAATTATTAGAGCCGGCTTCGGTTTTAGTATATTTTAAATCATCTGGCTGCACGTTTAAATAATCGCTTTTTACACCTGCCGGAATAATTTCATACAAAGCCGTAACGGTATGATTGCTTCCCAATTCTCCGGCATCGATGGCATCATTTTTAAAATCTTCCGGACGAAGTTTTCGGTTTTCATAACCAATCAATCGATATGCCTGAACTTGTTTTGGGTTAAATTCAATCTGGATTTTTACATCTTTTGCAATGGTGAACATAGAACCTTTAAATTCTTTTCCAAGAAAACGATTGGCTTCCTGAATATTATCGATATAGGCATAATTTCCGTTTCCTTTATCAGCAAGGACTTCCATTTTACTGTCTTTGTAATTTCCCATTCCGTAACCCAGACAAGTCAGGAAAACACCTGTTTTTCTTTTTTCTTCAATCAGTTTTTCCATATCAGAGTTCGAAGAAGTTCCCACATTAAAATCTCCGTCGGTTGCAAGAATTACACGGTTATTTCCGTTTTTAATGAAATTTTCTGCAGCAATTTTATAGGCAAGTTCGATTCCTGCGCCGCCGGCAGTACTTCCGCCAGATTGTAATTGATCCAATGCATTGATGATTGTTTTTTTCTCGTCACCGGAAGTCGGCGGTAAAACCATTCCTGCGGCTCCGGCATAAACTACTATTGCCACTTTGTCTTTTGGTCGTAGTTCATTTACCAGTATTTTCATGGACTGTTTTAATAAAGGAAGTTTATTCATGTCGCCCATTGAACCCGATACATCAATTAAGAAAACAAGATTCGATGCAGGTAAATTGTCTGTTGGAATATTTTTACCCTGTAAACCAATTTTCAGGATTTTATTTTTAGAGTTCCATGGCGAATCGCTTACTTCTGTATTGATAGAAAACGGATGCTCATTTTTTGGCTGAGGATAATTGTATTTAAAGAAATTTATCATTTCTTCTACCCGCACAGCATCTTTTGGTACTTCCTGTCCGTTGTTTAAAAAGCGTCTGATATTGGTATAAGAAGCATTGTCAACATCAATTGAAAAAGTAGAAAGCGGAGCTGTTTTTGGACTTTCAAAGGCATTTTCTACAAAAGTGTCATAATCTTCCTGAGTTGGTTCAACAGGATGAACAGGATTGATTTGACTTAGTTTTTGATCTAATTCTTTTTCAGAAAGGTTTTTATAAAGTTCGTTTTTGGTTGCAATAACGACAACGCCATTAGAAGCTTTACTGCCATAAACTGATGTTGCTGCCCCATCTTTTAAAACCGATACATTGTCAATATCATTCGGATTAATTTTTACCATTTGATCGGCTTTTATTGCAACGCCGTCAACAATATACATAGGTTCATTTTTTGGAGAAACTGATGTAATTCCTCTCACAGCAATAGTAGGAGCCGGCATTGCAAGATATCCCATATGTGGTTGAACCTGCACTCCGGCAGCTCTTCCCTGCAGCGTTTCTGCAGTTTTCATCCTGGCTTTTTTTCTGTCGTTATGGGCATAACTTTGATCTTCATATTCTGAACTGCTTCTGCCAAAACCAACAGTTACAACTTCGTTCAAAGTTTGAATATCTGAAATTAGTTTTATATTAATTGTATTGTATTTTTCTACTTTTTGTCTTTGTGTTTTGAATCCAATGTAACTAAAAGTAAGCATATCGCCTTTTGTAGCTTTAATGCTGTATCTGCCTTCAAAATCGGTTGTGGCGTTTGCTTTTGAAGTTTGATTTAGAATAGTAACACCTGGCAGTGCTGCATTAGATTCATCTGTAACAATTCCTGTAATTGTTTTTTCTTGCGCCATTGCAGCGAAACATATAAGCATAGCAATGGCTGATGAAATAAGTTTTAAACTTTTCATGATAGTAAATTTTAAGGTTTGATAATTAACTTTGTCAAAGTTTTAAACTTTGACAAAGTTTTCCAGAGCCGACTATTTTTTAGGCTTCGGTTTTCCTGTTTTAGTAGTAATGATTACAACTCCTTTTTTTCCTCTTTCGCCGTATTTAGAAGTGGCTTCAAGATCCTGAAGAATTGTTATGGTTTTTATTTCCTGCTCGTTTAATGGAGCGTATGGACTTGTTGGGTTTGCGCCGAAGAGATCATTTTCTGAATAATAAATTCCGTCAATAATATAAAGCGGTTCATCTAAAATAACCAGCGATTCTACATTTTCAGGACTTAGATTTGGAAGTTCTTTCAGCATCATCTGGTCTCTTTTTGCATCATCGCTGTGAGCCATTGCGTTTCCGTTTAAGATAACTAAAGGCGCTCTTTTTTTTGCTTTCGGAGCCTGCAGTTCTGCAGAATTGGATTTAAATCTTTCTGTTTCCATTTTTGCTGAATATCCATAACTTAGATTTGTTTTGTCTTTTTCTTTGGATGAAACAGGTTCTTCTTCAAAATATTCAGGTTGGGGCGGCATCGGACTTTCGTCAGGCATTGGTACCATACTTGCCACTGGTGCCGCAATTTGGTTAGGAGCAATTTGTATTTCCCGAATGGCCACTTTTTGCTGTTGTTTAATTTGTGTCTCCAGAATTTTAGCAGCTTCTTCTTTTGGAACTAATTGTGAATCTGCAGCAGTAACAGCATCTTTATTTTTTTCTACTACTGAATTTTCAATTATTTCTTTTTCAGTTTCGTTTGTCACAATTTTATCAGTTGTTTGAATAACTGTTTTTTTGTTTGTTTTTAAAAACTGATAACCTAAAGAGATTACTAATAAAAGAGAAGCAGCAATTGCAATTTTTTTCCAAAGCGAAATACTTTTTTTATCTTCTTTTCTGTCGAGTTTATCTTCAACGCGTGACCAGACTTTTTCCATTCCCGGAAAATCCTTGGCTTCTGCATTGTCTGCAGCTTCCTTAAATCTGTTGAATATTTTATCCTGATTGTCCATGACTATTTTGCTTTTTGATAATACAATTTATTTACTAATTCTTTGAGCTTGGTTTTCGAGGCATTCAACTGTGATTTTGAAGTGCCTTCGGAAATGTTTAGCATTGCTGCAATTTCTTTATGTCCGTAACCTTCAATAACAAAAAGGTTAAAAACAGTTTTACAGCCATCCGGAATATGGTTTAATAAATTGAGTAAATCTTCTTCTTCTAATGTGTTCATTTCGTCTGTAAAAGGCTGCGAAAGCACTTTTACATCATCAAGATACATATTGAAATTTGTATTTTTCCTGATGCCAGCCAAACAGTAATTAACCGCAATTTTTCTTGCCCAGGCTTCAAAGGCTTTTTCCTCTTTAAGCTGATCAAGTTTTGTAAATATGGTATAAAATGTGTCGGCCAGAGCTTCTTCAATTTCTTCTTCCTTTTTGAGGTATCGCTTGCAGACACGATACAATTTCGGAGCCATGTGCTCATAAACCTGACGCTGCGCATCGCGGTTCATTTTTTTGCAGTTAGAAATCAGCGTTTCGTTTATCACAATGTTGGTCTTTATTTATAAAGAGAGCGAAAAAGATAAAAAGGTTGGGACAGGTATGAAAAAAAGTTTTTTTAGATATAAAGAATCAAAGTTCGATAGGCTCAAAGGGTTTAGAAATAATAATATTTATTTAACCGGCAAAGTCAGTTTAAAAATCTTAGTTTCCAGTAATTCCGTGTCATTATCCTCGCAAAGTAAAAACTCAATTTTATTATTTTCTTTTTTATAGAAAGTCAAACCTTCAAATTTATTAGTTGAAGTAATTTTTTGGGTAAAATCGATTTTCATGCTTTTAAGATCAATTCTTCCAATAAAACTTCCAAGGATTTCTCCATCGTCGTAAGTTGATTTTGTATCTTCTGCCGTTGAAAGGAAATAGATTTTATCTTCTACTAAAACTGCATCAGTAAAACTGGAGCGAACGCCTTTTATTTTTGGCAGTTTATAATTGGTGGCAACCAAAGCAAATTCATCACCCAGACTTTTAGCATGAATCGTAAAAATGATGTTTTTGTTTGAAATTCCGTTTCCGCGATTGAATAAATACCAGTTTTCACCATCAAAAATAGCGCCTTCCAAATTAAAATCTTCTGATTTTACAGCACCGAAATTCTGCATCACGGCATATAAATCGACTAAATTGTTTTTTTGTAAAACCGTTTTGGACTTGATATCAAATTCAATCATTTTGTTTCGGTTTTCGGTAGAACCGGAACCAAATACATACAGTGTATCGTTATGATGTGTTAAGGATTCAAAATCGGGTTTTAGGTTTTTGGGGATATTCTGCGTTGGATTATCAATCAAAGCATGCTGACTTAACTGCTGATTCTGCATATTGTATTCGTATAAAAATCCGCTGTTGTCGCCAATAATATAGAGTGCATCATTATTATAAAATAATCCTGATGCTGAACCGATTCCGATGATTTGAAATAATATTTCTAAAGTGAATTTTTCCATGAATTGTATTTTGAAAATGACTGCCTAGCCCTGATAGGAATGGAAATACTTTGAAAAGAAATTGAATTTTTTCCTGACAGAACAAAGCGACCGGCGGAAGCTCTTGTTATGGCTTTGGAAAAAACAATTTATTGAAAAAGTATTGCAATGGATAGCAGGAATTTGCTTCGTAAAATTACTATATTTATAATACAAAATTTGAAAATATGAAATCAATAGACCCGAAAGATTTTAAAGTCACAGATAAAATTAAGTTAAGTAAACTTCCCACTTTACTAAATGTTGATGCAGATAATGATGAAAAGGAAGAAAAGCTGGATAAGGTTCAGGCGAAACTGAGTGATTTGCAGGATGTAATGTATGCACACAATAAATATTCGGTTTTGATCTGCTTTCAGGGAATGGACACTTCCGGAAAAGACAGTCTGATTCGGGAAGTTTTTAAAGAATTTAATCCGCGCGGCGTTGTGGTTCATAGTTTTAAAACACCAAATTCGACTGAACTGGAACACGATTATTTATGGCGCCATTATATTGCATTGCCGGAAAAAGGAAAGTTTGCGATTTTTAACAGGACGCATTACGAAAATGTTTTGGTTACCCGGGTGCATCCAGAATTTATTCTGGCGGAAAATTTACCGGGAATTAATTCGGTTGACGATATTAAGCCTAAATTCTGGAAAAACAGAATTGAACAGATTAATAATTTCGAAAAACATATTGCCGAAAACGGAACAATTGTCATGAAGTTTTTCCTTCATTTGAGTAAAGACGAGCAAAAGAATCGCTTATTACGCCGTTTGGAAGAAGGAAAACACAATTGGAAATTTTCTCCCGGCGATCTTAAAGAAAGGGAACATTGGGATGAATATTATAAATATTATGAAGAAGCCATAAACGAAACTTCAAAAGAGCATGCGCCCTGGTATGTAATTCCGGCAGATGATAAGGAAATGGCACGTTACATCGCAGCAAAAATTATCTGGGAAGAAATGAAGCAATATACTGATATTCAGGTTCCGGCACTGGATAAAGAAATTAAAGATAATTTTGATTATTATAAACAACAACTGGAAAAAGAGTCTTAATGTAAGACTCTTTTTTTTGTTTTATGTTACTGTAAGTTTAACAGTATTGCGTATTACTAAATTAATGTTAATTTTTTTTGTGCTGTAAGGCGTTTTAAATAAAAGCCTTATTTTTTTGATAATATGAAAGTCATTTTTAGTTAAAGAGTAGGGATTTACTTTGTAAAAAAATAAAAACCAATATTTAGCTAAATGAAACGAATTATTTTACCTCTGCTTATTTTAGGATCTGTTGTTATATCCTGTAATAACAACGATTCTAAAGACGACACAGAAACAACAAGTGTTGTGTTAAAAGATCAGTCTGTAACGCCAAGTTTAATTAAGGCACAATCAGGTTTTGAAAATCTGAAGATTTATTCTCTTTTTAGTTCAGATGACGTTTTTCCGGATAGTCCAAAATATATTTTTGGAGGTTCTGCAGATGGTTCCGGTTTATTAAAAAACACAGACGGAACTTTTACTTTTTTGGTAAACAATGAAGACAATTTTTCTGTTTCAAGAATTACTCTTGACAAAACATTCAAACCTACAAAGGGAGAATATTTATTAAATTCCAGCGGTGGAACCTGGAGGTTGTGCGGAGCAACTATGGCTACACAAGCAGAACACGGTTTTGGACCGGTTTATTTGACTTGTGGAGAATCTGGAGAAGAATCCCGTACACATGCTTTAGATCCTTATGGAGATGTAGGTTCAGCATCTGTATCTAAAGAATTAGCCGGTTTCGGGCGCTTAAGTGCAGAGAATGCTTTGCCATTGCGTACTTCTGCTTACAAAGGAAAAACAGTTGTTGTAATTGGTGACGATGATTCTGGAACTTACGGAGGTCAGGTTTTTATGTATGTATCAAATACGGTAGGTGATTTAACCAATGGTTCTTTGTATATGCTAAAAAGAAACGACGATAACCAAAGAGAAAAAGATATGGAAGTGAGTAAAAGCTATCCTGTTTCTTTCGTGAAAATTGAAAATCATAAAACACTTACCGGTGCTCAGATTAATGCTGCTGTAAATACTTTAAAAGCTATTAAGTTTGGTCGTGTAGAAGATTTGGATTATCGCAAAGGCGGTGAGGCTGCAGATCGTGAATTGTATTTTAACGTAACCGGACAAGATCTTACAGGAACAAATGCTGACGGTTCAAGAACTAAATACGGAAGAGTTTACAGATTAAATCTTGATGCTGCCGATCCTTTAAAAGGAACTTTAGAAGTCGTTCTTGACGGAGATAACCGTTCCGGAATTGCAGGTAAATTCCAAAATCCGGATAACATTTGTGTGACTAAAAACTATGTTTACGTTCAGGAAGATGCTAACGGATACGGAGATGAAACTCATGATGCTTATATCTATCAATATAATATTGCTGCAAAAGATTTAAAAGTTGTATTAGAATTAGATCACCGTCGTACTGCTTCAGATGCGGCAAAATACAATGTTGGCGGAACATCTAAATTTGGCGCCTGGGAATACGGAGCTTTAATCGATGTATCTGAACAATTAGGAATTCCGGATACTTTTATGTTAAGCATACAGCCTCATTCATGGACTGATGAAAAATATAAAAAACCAGACGGAGGAGAAAATCGTCCTAACGAAAAGCAAGCAAGTCAGATTGTAGTACTTAAAGGTTTAGCAAGATAAATTTTAAGTTATAATTAAACAGTTTTCCACTATTTCTATTTTGAGGTAGTGGTTTCTGTTTTTTGGTATTCTTCTTAATCTGTGATTACATTATGAAAAAAATATATTGTTTACTATTCTTGGTCGCATTTGCCGCTTGTCAGAAAAAAGACAAACATCAGGAAATAAATAAATTGTTTCAGGAAGACATTCGTTTGTTAATCGAAAAAGCTGCACAACTAAAGCAATCCGTTGAATCTGATTCTGCGGAAGCACAAATTCAAGAACAGTTTCTGGAAGCACATCAGGGGTATAAAAAAGTGGAATTATTAAGCGAGTATTATTCGCCGGCCGTTTCAAAATCGATCAACGGACCAGCAATACCTGAATTTGAAGAAAATGATAATATAACAGTTAATCCCGAAGGATTTCAGGTTATTGAAGAATTAGTTTTTCCGAAATACGACAAAAAAAATAAAAAAGAACTGCTTCAGGAAATAGGTGTTTTATCCGCAAATTTAATTCGGTTAGAAAAAGTTGCTAATTCAAATGAACTGACCGATGCCCATGTTTTTGATGCAATGCGGTTAGAAGTTTACAGAATAATTACTTTAGGAATTACAGGATTCGATTCGCCGGTTGTGTTAAACTCTCTTCCCGAAGCTTCAATATCGCTGGAAACAATCGAAAAATATTATCGGGTTTATCTGGAGAATAAGGAAATTTCAAGTGCTCCTCAAGTACTGGGAATTTTAGAAAAGGGGAAAAAGTATTTACAGTCAAACAACAATTTTAATGCATTTGACAGGGCTTATTTTATTAAAGAAATTTTAAACCCTTTAAGTAAAGGACTTTTTAAAACGCAGGCAGAATTAGGAATTCCGTTAATGAAAGAACAAAAAGGCTTAAAAGTTACTTCGCAGACCTTGTTTGATAAAGATGCTTTTGATCCCGATGCATTCTCGGGTTTCCCCGATTACAAAACAACACCGGAGAAAATAGCTTTAGGAAAGAAATTATTCAATGATCCCATTTTATCGGGAAACAATACGCGTTCCTGCGCTTCCTGCCACCATGCTGAGAAAGCTTTTACAGACGGACTTGAAAAAGCAGTTTCATTAGACGGAAAATCCATGATTCAGCGTAATACGCCTACATTGGCCAATATTGCATTTCAACGTGTGTTTTTTGCAGATTCCCGGGTTAGTTATCTCGAAGATCAGGCGATTGCTGTAATTAAGAATGAAAACGAAATGCACGGATCTTTAGAGAAATCAGCATTAGCTATTCAAAAAAAAGCACAATATGTAAAAGATTTTAAAACAGCTTTCGCGAAAGGAGAAATAAATGAATTTACAATCAAAAATGCTTTAGGGTCTTACATTAGGTCTTTGAGTCATTATGATGCTAAATTTGATCATTATATGCAGAATAAAACCTCTTTTGCTGCAGATGAAAAAGCAGGTTTTAATTTATTTGCCGGAAAAGCCAAATGTGCCACCTGTCATTTTATTCCGTTAACAAACGGAACTGTACCGCCCAATTTTGACAAATCTGAAAGTGAAATTTTGGGTGTTCCGGATAAAAACAAAAAGCTGGACGGCGATTTAGGAAAGTTTGTCATTACGCAGGCCGCCATTCATAAACATTCTTTTAAAACACCAACGATACGAAATATTGAACTTACCGCTCCTTATATGCATAATGGTGTTTATAAAACGCTGGAAGAAGTGATAGATTTTTATGATCAGGGCGGAGGATTAGGTTTAGGATTTGATCTTCCAAACCAAACACTTCCGGAAGATAAGCTGAATTTAACTGTTAAAGAAAAAAAACAATTAATTGCCTTCATGAAAACTTTAACGGATAAAAAGTTTTTGAAAAAGAGCTGATTAGATTATTCTGATGCCATCTTCAAAGTTTTAAACTTTGACAAAATTCTATATCAAGACCTGATAAATTTTTCTCAATCAAAAAGCTTCAAAATAAGAATTTCTATAAAATACAAAACCCGGAAGACTATGAAAACTTCCGGGGTTTGTTACCAAAAACAAAAAAATAAAATAAACCTTTCTTTTTATAGATCAAAACCATACGCTAAACGAAACGCCACTTGATTGGTTTTGAATTTTTGATAGTCCTCATAACGGAGACTGATATCAATGTATTTGTTAGCGTAACCAATTCCTGGTGACCATAAAAAAGTAGTGTCGTCATAACCATTTGTAACGGCAAAACCGGCACCTACTTCACCTAAAACGTAAAATTGGTCTTCCCAGATAAAAGCTTTAAAACCAGCTTTTGCAGGAATAAATCCTAAATCTTTTACGTCATTTCCTAATTCATCTTTTCCTAAAAACAAGTTAGTAAAACCTGTAGTTAATGTTAATGAAGTTCTTTTTGACAAATCATATTGTAAACGAACGTCTCCACCAAGTGACCAGTCATAGTCGTTGTCTGTCGGGATTCCTCCGTTTAAACCAAAACCTAATCTAAATCCCTGATCGTAATTTGTTGCGGCTGTATCTTGTGCAAAAGTTGTGTTGGAGTATAAAAAAGCAAAAGCTGCAAGGCATATAAACTGTAATTTTCTCATGGCAAATATTTTTGAATTATTAATAATGTAAAAGTAAAATAGAGGTCTTTTGAGCTTGTTATATAATTTTTAAAAATCTTTATATAATATTATGGTATACTGATTTTACACTTAAAAACAGTGTATGTTTTTATTAATAGGACAGAATTCGAAGCTTCTGACTATCTTTGTCGACAAAAAAAATAGCAAAAGTGAATCTAAAACAGTACACCAAAGAGTTTTCATATAATTTCAGATTAGCATATCCTATAATATTAGGTATGGTAGGGCATACTTTAATTGGTATTGTCGATAATATTATGGTTGGAAAACTGGGAAGTACGGAGCTGGCTGCAGTTTCACTTGGAAACAGTATGATTTTTATAGCCATGTCATTGGGAATTGGTTTTTCGACCGCTATTACGCCTATTGTTGCCGAAGGTGATGCAGAAAAAAACGATGGCAAAATTCGTTCTGCATTTCACCACGGTTTATTTTTATGTGCTATTATCGGGTTGATGCTTTTTGGCGTTATTGTGCTGGCAAAACCATTAATGGAATTGCTGGAACAGCCAAAAGAAGTAATTGTATTGGCAAAACCATATTTAGACTGGGTAGCTTTTTCATTGATTCCGTTAGTAATGTATCAGGGATATAAACAATTTGCCGACGGAAAGTCTCTGACAAAATATTCTATGTACGCCATGATTATGGCCAATGTACTTCACGTAGGTATCAATTATGTATTGATTTACGGAATATGGTTTTTTCCTAAAATGGGAATTATTGGTGCGGCACTTGGTACGGTAATTTCTAGAATATTTTTAGTAACATTTATGCATATTATGCTGTCGCGAAGAAATGATTTAAAACACTTTTTTAAAGATTTCAGCTTCAGCGAAATTAAAAGTGCCACTTTAAAAAAGATAATAAGCTTAGGTTTTCCATCAGCAATGCAGATGCTTTTTGAAGTTGTTTTGTTTACAGCTTCGATCTGGCTTTGCGGAAATATTGGTAAAACCAGCCAGGCAGCCAATCAAATTGCGTTGAGTTTATCTTCGCTTACTTTTATGTTTGCTATGGGATTAAGTGTAACATCGATGATCAGGGTAAGTAATCAAAGAGGATTACAGGATTTTAAAAAACTTATAGTTGTGGCTCGTTCCATATTTTTACTGGCTATTGTTATCGAAACATTTTTTGCATTTCTGTTTGTGGTTTTCCATGATTTTTTTCCTCATATCTTTTTAAATATGGAAAATGGAGGCCAGCTTCTGGATAA
This sequence comes from Flavobacterium sp. Root901, assembly GCF_001429765.1. Taxonomy (GTDB): domain Bacteria; phylum Bacteroidota; class Bacteroidia; order Flavobacteriales; family Flavobacteriaceae; genus Flavobacterium. The sequence goes on along the minus strand of NZ_LMJB01000001.1, from coordinate 767,569 downwards.
TACAGAAGTAATTGAAATAGCCTCAAAATTATTATTGATTGCCGCTATTTTCCAGATTTCAGATGGAATTCAGGTGGTAGTTCTTGGCGCTTTACGCGGTTTGCAGGATGTTAAAATTCCAATGTATATTACTTTTGTTGCCTATTGGATTGTTGGTTTTCCGATTTCATATTATTTGGGAGAATTTACCGAATGGAAAGCACAGGGAGTATGGATTGGACTTTTGGCAGGATTGACAACAGCAGCAGTTTTCCTGTACTTACGCTTTCATTACTTAACGAAGAAATTAATCTCAAATTCATTTTCAAATAACTAAATTTGAAAAAATATTTTTAAACCGCAGATTTCACAGATTTCAAATTTAATATTCTTAGAATAAATCCTCTAATCTGTAAAACAACGGCAACACTTACAACTATAAATCTTAAAAAATAAATTTAAATAAAATGGAATTACCTAAATTTTTACTTGGAGACAATACTGATTTTCCAGATGATATTTTTATCATTCACCTTGATTACCCACGATTTATAATTAATCTAAAAGATGATGAGGTTGAATTTCTGGAAGAAGCCGAAGATCTTGACGAAGCAGAATTAAATGCTGAAATGGAAGGTTTGATCGAAAAAGCAAATGATTTTTACGATAGGGAAATAAATCGCTACGAAGAATAAAAGGTACTGACAAGTTTTAATCGGCATTTTGCAAAATATATGTTCATCATTCAATGAAAAAATTAAGTTTTTTAAAACCTGTTTTCAATTTTATATTAATCGGCTTACTTATCACTACTTTAAGCCGAATCTTTTTGTTTTTTCTTTTTAAAGAAAGAGTAGAGCAGACGCCAAATTTCTGGTATATTTTTCCAATCGGCCTTCGAATGGATTTGATTTTATTATGTTATTTGTCTTTTCTTCCTGCAGTTTTAATCACTTTTCTTCCAAATAAATGGCTTAAATTCACCAATAGGTTTTTGATAATTTACAGTTTTTTGTTCCTGTTTCTTATTCTTTTTGTAGAATTGGCTTCACCGGATTTTGTTAAACAATACGATACGCGTCCAAATAAGATTTTCCTGGATTATCTAATTTATCCAAAAGAAGTTGTGGGAATGCTTTTAAAAAGTTATCTCACTTCTATCATCGTGACTTTTTTAATTTTGGGAGTTGTGCTTTATTTTGCCTTCAAAAAAGGAAAAAAATATTTTCATACCACCAGCACTCAATATAAATTCAAATTAATGGTGTTTCCGTTAGTAGCTTTTTTATTGTTTTTTGGAGCACGTTCCAGTCTTACTTCAAAACGTCCAATCAATGCTAGTAATGCCGTTTTCTCAACGGATCAATTAACGAATACGTTAGGATTAAATTCATTTTATACCGTTGCTTTTGCTGCTTATTCTATTAAGAACGAGGGAAATACAAAAATGTACGGTAAAATGGAAGAAGCGGAGGCGATTGCTCGTGTAAAAAAATATATGATTGCCGGTCCAAATGATTTTACAGATCCTGAAATTCCGTTTCTTCATGTGCAGCAGCCGGATTCTGTGACGAAAAAACCATACAATCTGGTCATTTTTCTACAAGAAAGTTTGGGTGCTGAATACGTTGGAATATTAGGTGGAAAACCACTGACACCGGAATTTGATAAATTATCAAAAGAAGGATTATTGTTTACCAATTTATATTGCACCGGAACCAGAAGTGTTCGAGGAATTGAAGCGGTTGTAACAGGATTTTTACCTTCGCCATCAGAAAGCGTTGTTAAACTCGGAAACTCACAGCAAGGATTTTTTACTCTTGCTGATGCTTTAAAACAAAAGGGTTACGATACAAGTTTTATTTACGGAGGAATGGCCAATTTTGATAATATGGCTTCATTTTTTAACGGAAATGGTTTTCAGGATATTATAGATCAGGAAGATTTTGAATCAGACGGAAATAAATATGCTTTTAAAGGAACCTGGGGTTATTCTGATGAAGATTTGGTGACTAAGGCCAATAATTATTTTAAATCAAAAGGTGATAAACCATTCTTTTCTTTAATGTTCTCGACTTCAAATCACGAACCGTTTGAATATCCGGCAGGAAGAATAAAACCTTACGATAAAAAACCGGCAACAGTAAACAATGCCATGAAATATGCCGATTTCTCAATTGGAAAATTCTTCGAAATGGCTAAAAAAGAACCGTACTTTAAAAACACTATTTTTATCGTAATTGCCGATCATAATACAAGAACATACGGAAAGAATTTAGTGCCGATAAATAAATTCCATATTCCGGCATTTATTATGGGTCCTGGAGTTCAAAAAGGTGCCGTTTACGACAGACTGGCAAGCCAAATTGATATTCCGCCAACTTTGTTAGGTTATTTAGGAATTCCGTTTGAAACACCAATGGTGGGTCGTAATTTAAATAAATTAGATCCAAAAGTTCAGGGAAGATCGATTATGCAGTTTAATGATATCAATGCATTTAGAGTTGAAAATCAGGTTGTGATTATGCAGCCGAATTTGAAACCGCTTCAATTCGAAATCAAAAACGATACAACTTTAATTCCGGTTAAATTAAATGAAGAATTAGCAAAAGATGCCTTGGCACATGTTATAACTGCAGGTAATTTGTATAAGGAAAGTAAATATAAGCTTAGGAATAAGAAAAAATAATTTTTAATTTATTAAAAAAAAGCTGTTAAGTGTGTAATTTCATACTTAACTGCTTTTTTTTGTATCTAAATTCAAACAAAAAGGGTAACAAAAAAATAATTTAATTGATATACACTAAACCAAAAGGCGTAACCCGAAAAGCCGGAGATAGAGTAGAGACAATTAAATTATTTATTATGAAAAAAATACCACAAAAAAAATCTGAAGTATTAAAAGTAATGGTAGTGTTAGCCATTACCGCTTTTTTTGTAAGCTGTAACAACGACTCGGTTGAACAGAAAACGGCTCCATTATCAAACACAGAGCAGCAAAATCAACCAAGTACTCAAAGGTATTTGCCTCATTATGAAGGAACTATTGTGAGAGCTTGGGGAGCGCATAATATTGATTGCAGCCAGCCTGAAGGGTTTTGTAATTTTGTTCATTACGATTGGATAACCTATGGCTTTGCGAAACCAACTCCTGATGGAACACCAGTACGTGTTACAAATGAAAAAGGAAATTTTGTTATGGAAATTCAAAAAAGCGCTTTAACCGAAGAACATAAAAAAGTATTATTACGAAATGGCGAAATTTATGTAATACCTGAGGGACAGATTATACAACCGGAATTAGTTAAATCTTTAAAATTCAATTCAGATATTTTAGTTCCCGGTAAATACCCTATTCAGGAAAGTGAAGAGACTTATAAACTTTCAATTAATGTAAAATAAATGAATATTTAAAAACAGCTTTAAGAAATTATAGGTTTTTTTTATATTCATTTAATAAAATCTGAGCGGCTGCAAAAGGTGATATTTCATTATTTTGCACCGCTTTTTTAATTTGTTTCAATTGTGAAATAATGTCAGGTTGATTGTAAAAGTTTGATTTCAATTGTTCATCGATAGTCTCCATCATCCAAAACTGGTTTTGTTCATTTCTTTTTTCCTGAAAGAATCCAGATTCTTTGGTTAATTCAAAATAATCAGAAATGGTATTCCATATTTCCGAAATCCCGTCTTTTGTAACCGAGCTGCAAGTCGTAACTTTTGGCTGCCAGTTTGATTTTTTTGAAGGAAATAAATGCAAAGCCCGGTTGAATTCTAATTTTGCCTGATTGGCTTTTTTAATATTATCTCCGTCGGCTTTATTGATTACGACAGCATCTGCCATTTCCATAATACCGCGTTTAATCCCTTGAAGTTCGTCGCCGGCACCGGAAATTTTCAGTAATAGAAAAAAGTCAACCATACTGTGAACTGCAGTTTCGCTTTGACCAACGCCAACTGTTTCAATAATAATCGTATCAAAACCTGCAGCTTCGCATAAAATAATCGTTTCGCGGGTTTTACGTGCAACGCCGCCTAAATTTTCACCAGATGCACTCGGACGGATAAAAGCATTTTCATCTTTTACCAATTCTTCCATTCGGGTTTTATCGCCTAAAATACTTCCGTGCGAAATAGAACTGCTTGGATCTACGGCCAAAACAGCCACTTTTTTTCCTGATTGGGTTAAATAAGTTCCAAAAGCTTCTATAAAAGTACTTTTTCCAACTCCGGGAACTCCGGTAATTCCTATTCGAATTGATTTATTGGCATGAGAAAGACAGCCTTTAATAATCGTTTCAGCCTTTTGAGTATGTTCCGGATTAGTGCTTTCAATAAGAGTAATAGCGCGGCTTAATGAAGTGCGGTTTCCCGAAAGAATTCCCGAGATTAATTCCTCAGCAGATGGCTGTTGTCTGCGTCTGTTTTTAATTTCACTGATAGCAGCAACATTGGTGATTTCAGGAGGTGAAATACCAGCTTTTTCCGTTAAACTGCCCGACTGTTTTTTGAAACTTGACAAAATACTTTTTTAATATTGTAAAAGTACTGAAAACAAAAACAGTTTCAAAAGACAATTCTGACTCAGAAACTGTATTGTTAGGTTTGCCACAAATTACATCGATTTGCATTGTTTTTATGGGTATAGAGTTTGCCGCGAATTACACAAATTGCACGAATTTTTTAGATCTTAATTTTGTGATATTTGAAAATCATAGCCCAAGTTTTCAACCTTGCGATTAGATTGTGCAAATCTATTGCGTTCCCAAGATCGAAACCTTGGACTATGTAAAAATTAGTGTAATTCGTGCAATTCATGGCAAAAGTTAACTAAGAAACTCAGAACCTTAGTATCTCAGCCCCTTAAAAATTAATATGCCGCTGTAAAACGAACCTGATGATGTTTTGGTGTTTCCGTTTCATCAGCGATCACAACTGCCAAATCTTCCACAGATAAAATACTTCTTTGTTCGTCATTAAAAACTGGATTTTCTAAACCTAAGCGATATTTTCCGGTTCTTCCGGTTGTAATGCCCTGATGCATTTCAAAAGCAGGACTAAAAAATGCCCAGTCTAATTCTTTTTCTTCTTTTATGATATTTAAATAATCTCTTGCAGCAGTTGCTCCTGCATAAAATTCTTTTGGAAAATCCGGTGTATCAACTGCTTGTAAACCCGGAGCTACAAATAAACTTCCGCCGCCGCCAATTGTGATATAACGTTTTACGCCAGATTTTTTTACCGCTTCCTGAATTGCTTTTGAACCTGCAATAAAATCATCGTAAATATTAGGGTTTGTCCATCCCGGATTGTAAGCGTTGATAACAGCATCATTTCCTTTTAAAATTGCTGCCAGTTCTTCTACATTAAAAATGTCAGCACTTTTCCAGTTAACACCTGCGGTGTCTTTTGGATTTCTTGCGATAGCAGTAATATCGTGATTTCTGTCTGCTAATTCGTTTAAAATTGCTGAGCCAACAAATCCTGTTGCTCCAATGATTGCGATTTTCATAATATATAAATTTATTTAGTAATAAAAAATGTTACAGTTTTGGGTAAAAAAATAGTTTAAAACTGATTCGAAAAATCTTCTAAGGAAATTCCCTCCAGTTGCGCACTCACTTTTTGGTTCATATCGGAATATAAAGCATCCAGATTTTGATTAATTTTTTTTCCGACAGGACAATCCGGATTAGGCTGGTTTTTAGCATAACCTAAGTTTATCGTTTCAAAAGTCATTTCAAAAATCTCTTTTAAAGTCAGTTTTGATGAATCTACAGCCAGTTTTGTGCCGCCATTTTTTCCTTCCTTACTTTCTACAATATGATGCGCTTTTAGGTTAGCAATTTCTTTTCGAACCAAAACCGGGTTCAAATTAATACTGCCCGCAATATATTCTGATGACAAATAATCATTCGGAAATTTATTGAGCAGAGTTAAAATGTGAATCGTTATGGCAAACTTACCTGAAAGCATACTGTAATAAAATATGTTACAAATATAAGATGTTTTTTTGAAATGAAAGTTATTTTTTTATAAAAATGTAAAAATCGTTTGTAATTAGAAGATGTTATAGGTTTAACAAAAGAAAATCAGCAGTGACTATTCACGAAAAAAAATCACTTACTCGTGACTTTTCAATAATCACTAAATTATAAATAGTTATTTTTGTGTTCATCTTAAGGTATGAACAACTTTCTTCTAATATTTCTTTTCCTTTCATTAGGCTTGGTTTTACAGCGGGTAAAACAATTTCCTGTTCCTATATATAAGACGCTCAATAAAATTGTTATTTATTTCTGTCTTCCTGCGATTACATTATACCACATTCCAAAAATAAGATGGAGTAGTGAATTGCTGTTTCCAATTGGTGCGGGATGGATTACTTATATTTTGGCTTTTATTTTTTTTCATTTTTTAGGAAAAAGAAATGGATGGTCTAATAAGCTGATTGGCTGTTTAATTTTGACGGCAGGATTAAGCAACAGTTCTTTTCTTGGATATCCAATTATTGAAGCTTTATTTGGGAAAAAAGGTTTAGAGACTGCCGTTTTGGTAGATCAGCCGGGAACTTTTGTGATCGTTTCTACTCTTGGTGTTTTTACGGCTGCCTTTTATTCTAAAGGAAGCCCGGATGCTTTTGGGATTTTAAAAAAGATTATTCTTTTTCCGCCATTTGTGATGTTTGTTTTGGCTTGTTTAATGAATGTTTTTCAAGTTGATTTAGATGACAATATCCAATTGGGTTTACTTAAAATTGGAAGTCTGGTTACACCTCTGGCGTTGCTTTCTGTTGGACTGCAATTAACTTTTGACCGGAAAAGCCAGCATTGGAAATTTTTACGGCTTGGACTTTTTTTCAAATTGCTTTTAGTTCCATTTATAATTTTTGTGCTGTATGTTTTTATTTTTAATCAGCGTTCCGAGGTCATAAAAATTACTTTAATGGAAACTGCAATGGCACCAATGATTACAGGTGCAATTTTAGCCTCTACATATGGCTTAAAGCCAAGATTAAGCAGTATGATGGTGGGTTTTGGAATTCCGATATCATTTATAACGCTTGCCTTTTGGTATTTTATTTTAAGTTTTATTTAATTTAAAATACTAATTATATCGAGAAAGTAGAATTTTAACTTTTTTTTAATTCCTGTGTGTTTTCCAAATGTATTTTTTAGTTAATTTTAGAGGAACTAAAAAATTAAATTATGTCAACATTAAGATTAGGCGATATAGCTCCGGATTTTCAGGCAGAAACCACACAAGGAACAATCCATTTTCATGAATGGTTAGGAGATTCATGGGGAGTTTTATTTTCGCACCCGGCAGATTTTACTCCTGTTTGTACAACTGAATTGGGAACTGTGGCGAATTATGTTCCTGAATTTACCAAAAGAAATACTAAGGTTATTGCTTTGAGTGTAGACGGTTTAGAGTCTCATAAAGAGTGGATTAAAGACATTAATGAAACTCAGGATACGGAAGTTAATTTTCCGATTATTGCTGACGAGGATAAAAAAGTAGCTAATTTATACGATATGCTTCATCCTAATGCAAGCGATAAATTTACAGTGCGTTCTGTTTTTGTTATCGGACCAGATAAAAAAATCAAATTAACATTGACTTATCCGGCATCTACAGGAAGAAATTTTGATGAATTACTTCGTGTAATCGACAGTTTACAATTAACTGCAAATTATAGTGTCGCGACCCCTGCAAACTGGAGAGATGGTGAAGATGTCGTTATTGCTCCTGCAATTCAGGACAGCGATATTCCGGCAAAATTTCCAAAAGGGCACACTCCTATAAAACCTTATTTGAGAATGACACCACAGCCGAATAAATAGTTTTTTATAGTTCTAAGATACTAAGGTTCTGAGGTTCTAAGTTTTTAGGATTTCAGGACTTTTTTTACGTCTTTATTTATGAAAAAACAATTTCAAAACAATAATATTAACCATACCCCCAAGCTTCAACCTTGTCATTGAATATCATGCTCCCCAAGGTTGAAACCTTGGGCTATGAAAAAAAATTAGAGAAAATTTGTGCAATTCGTGGCAAAAAAGATTTTGCAAAGGAAAAGCCTCAGAAAATCTCAGGCCCTTTTAAAACTAATTAACTGTGCCATTTTTTTCTTGTCTCCTACAACCCAGATAATATCATTGGGCTGTAAAATCAGGCTGGATTCCGGATTAAGAATCCGATTCCCGTTTCTTTCAATCCCTACGACCATACCGCCGGTTTTTCCTCTAAACTGGCCAATGCTTTTTTGGGTAAATTCTTCCTGAGAAACTTCAAGCTGGCGCAAAACAATTTCAGATTCTTCAATTGTTTTGGCTTCGATTTCATTTTGAGTTAAGTATTTTGTGAATTCGGTAATTTGGGCATCGGTACCAATTACACAAATTTCATCGCCTGGAAATAAACGTTCGTTTTTTGAAGGAATTGGAATTGTAACTTCTCCGCGGCGTATATATGCAATATTAATTCCCATTAATTCGCGAATTTTTAATTCTTCAAGTGTTTTTCCGGCAAGATTAGATTCTTTTCCAATATCAAAAATAGACATGTGACCATCCCAGGGCATTAAATTGGCATATCTTCTGTCGATTTTTTTGTTCTCGCGGTCGTTTAAGTTCTTTAAAAAGTGATTTTCAATTTTATGATACTGCTCATTTAATTTTTTAGGGAAAAGCTGATACGCTCCAATTGCAATAATAAGCGCAACAAAAGCCACTAATGGCGAGAAGAAAATATTCAGTAAAAATCCAACGAAAAACAAACCAAGGCTCATTCTAATTAAAATAAGCATTAAAAGTGCGCCGCGGTATTTGCGTTCTTCCCAAAGTATTTCTACTTCTTCGACCTTAACACGACGAAGCGACAAAGCCCATAAAAACGGAGCAATGACAACAAGTGTCAACAAGGCGGCCAAAGTATTGCCAAATCGTGTATCGGCTACTAATGGCGCTACAAATTTTGATGACAATAAAATTATGGCCGTAATAATGATTGTGTGCAGTATAATTTGCGTAATAGAAGATCTTAAAACAACCTGCCAGATACTTACAGATTTAATTGCCTGTGCGTTAAGACTATATCTGTTAATGTTTTTAACCCATTTTTTTGGCATTTTTTGTTCTAAAATCTGAGCAAAAGATTCAGAATATTTAATTAAAAACGGAGTTGTAAAAGTCGTAATGGCAGAAACCGCAACAATTATTGGATATAAGAAATCGCTGGTAACTTTTAATGTCATTCCTAATGTTGCAATGATAAATGAAAACTCACCAATTTGCGCCAGACTCATTCCGGTTTGTACAGATTGTTTAAGCGGCTGCCCCGAAAGAAGAGCCCCGATTGAGGAGCTAAATGCTTTTCCAAAAATAGTTAAAAGTGTAATTAAAGCCACCGGAAGCGCATAAGTAACCAAAGTTTCCGGATTAATCAACATGCCCACAGATACAAAGAAAACCGCTCCGAATAAATCTTTTACAGGCTGAATTAAATGTTCGATTTTTTCGGCCATTGTCGTTTCAGCAATAATAGATCCCATGATAAAAGCTCCCAAAGCCGGAGAGAAACCAACATTTGCGGCAAAAATTACCATCATTAAACACAATGCCAATGAAATAATAAGCAGCATTTCATCGGTTAAAAGATGTTTGGCTTTTTTCAAAATTGTCGGAATGATAAAGATTCCGCCGAGAAACCATATAATTAAAAAGAAAACTAACTTTAAAACAGATTGTATTAAGGCTCCGCCCGAAACCTGATCGCTCACTGCAATTGTCGATAATAAAACAAGCATTAAAATTGCTACAATATCTTCAACAATTAAAGCTCCAAAAACAATTCCGACGAATTTCTTTCCCTTAACTCCCAATTCATCAAAAGCCCTTATAATAATAGTTGTAGACGAAATAGAAAGTGTCGCTCCAAGAAATATACTGTCCATTTTTCCCCAGCCCATCCATTGTCCGACACAGTAACCAACAAGAGTCATAAATAAAATCTGGGTTATGGCCGTGACGGAAGAAGTACCTCCAACTTTCATTAGTTTCTTAAAGCTGAATTCAAGTCCTAAACTAAATAATAAAAATATAACGCCAATTTCTGCCCAGACTTCAACACTTTTCATATCGGTTATAGAAGGGAAAAAATCAAAATGGTTTCCGGCTAAAAAACCTGCAATCAGGTAACCTAAAACCAAAGGTTGTTTCATTTTTTTAAATAACAGAACAGCAATTCCTGCAGTCATCAGGATTAATCCCAGATCACTAATTAAAGGTTGTAAATGGTGTGTAGTTTCTGCTGCGGCATTTAAGGCAATCATAAAGTGGTATTTTTTGAGGAGCTTAATCCAGCTTTCCATTTCAAGCTTTTACTCAAAAAACTTATTTTTTAATGCTCTTACAGGAGCTTCCTTCGGTCGCTCTGTAACAGCAAAAAAATATAGTTTTTTTCGCAAAAGGCTTTTCATTGCAATCTGGGCTAGTCCTGTCGATATTAATAAAAAAAGCTATCCCGATAAAGATAGCTTTTTTTGGCAAAATATTTTAGGTTTTCTTTAAATACCTGTGTAATTACTAGGAGTTATCTGCAATAATTCGGCTCTGACAGCATCTGAAACTTCTAAAGTCGCAATAAAATTATGAATTGCCTTTTTGTCAATTGCTTCATTCGTTCTGGTTAAACCTTTTAATGCTTCATAAGGATTTGGATATGCTTCGCGGCGTAAAATAGTTTGGATAGCTTCTGCTACAACAGCCCAGTTTTTCTCCAAATCTTCGGCAAATTTACTTTCGTTTAAAAGCAATTTATTCAAACCTTTCAACGTAGCTTCAAAAGCGATAATTGTGTGCCCGATTGGCACACCAACGTTTCTTAAAACAGTACTGTCTGTTAAATCACGTTGTAATCTTGAAATTGGAAGTTTTGCAGCCAAGTGTTCAAAAATAGCATTTGCAATTCCTAAATTTCCTTCAGAATTTTCAAAATCAATTGGATTTACTTTATGCGGCATTGCAGATGAACCAATTTCTCCGGCTTTGATTTTTTGTTTAAAATAATCCATTGAAACATACGTCCAGATATCACGATCTAAATCGATAATGATATTGTTGATTCTTTTTAAACCGTCAAAAAATGCAGCAAAATGATCGTAATGTTCAATTTGTGTTGTTGGAAAAGAATGCTGTAAACCAAGCTCAGTTTCAACAAATTTGTTTCCAAATTGTTTCCAGTCAATTTGCGGATATGCTACATGATGTGCATTGAAGTTTCCGGTTGCACCGCCAAATTTAGCAGCAAACGGAATATTGAATAACAAACGCATCTGCTCTTCTAAACGCTCTACAAAAACAAGGATTTCTTTTCCTAAACGAGTAGGAGAAGCCGGCTGTCCGTGTGTGCGGGCCAGCATCGGAATGTCTTTCCATTCTACGCTTAATTCTTTTAATTTAGAAATTAAAGCAATTAATGAAGGCATATAAACCTGCTCAAAAGCTTCTTTTGTAGAAAGCGGAATAGCAGTATTATTAATATCCTGAGATGTTAACCCGAAGTGAATGAACTCTTTGTATTGCGATAAACCTAATTTTTCAAATGCATCTTTAATAAAGTACTCTACTGCTTTTACGTCGTGGTTGGTTACTTTTTCTGTTTCCTTAATCCAAAGGGCATCTTCTGTAGAGAAATTTTTGTAGATATTTCTTAAACTTTCAAATAAATCTGAATTTACGCCAGAAAGCTGAGGTAAAGGAATTTCGCATAAAGCAATGAAATATTCAATTTCAACCAATACACGGTATTTTATTAAAGCTTCTTCAGAAAAGAAAGGTGCTAAATTTTGAGTTTTATTTCTATATCTTCCATCAATTGGCGATATAGCATTCAATTCGTTTAGAGTAGTCATTGTTATGTTGTTTTTTCGAAAGGTGCAAATATAAGTGATTGTTAAAACTTCTGAAAATTACTGAAGGGTTATTATAGCTTTACTGCAATAATAATTTGACTTTCAGGACAGATTTTCTAATTCGGATAATTTTTTTCTCATTTCTGCAACGCCTTCGGTGGCAGTTTTTGCAATAACTTCAACTTTGTTTCGAAGATTAGGAATTGAAATTGGTTTTGGATCAATGTAAAATAAAGGTGCTGCAGCTGGCGTATAAGAAATAAGTCCGGCCGCTGGATAAACCTGAAGCGAAGTTCCAATTACAGCAAAATAATCTGCGGTTTCTGTAATATTAATGGCTTCTTCAAGCGCAGACACTTCTTCACCAAACCAAACAATATGCGGACGCAGCTGATGCCCGTTTTCATCAAAATTTCCGGTTAGTAAATCGTCTGTCCAATCCAAAATTAGATTTTTGTTTTTTGTGCTTCTGACTTTTAAGAGTTCTCCATGCAAATGCAAAACTTTTGTGCTTCCGGCACGTTCATGCAGATCATCAACATTTTGTGTAATAATATAAACATCGAAATCTTTTTCTAATTCGGCCAGAATTAGATGGCCAGAATTTGGCTGCACTTCTTTTAACTGCCGGCGTCTTTTATTGTAAAAATCCAAAACCAAATCCTGGTTTTTGTGCCAGCCTTCCGGAGTTGCAACTTCCATTACGTCATGCCCTTCCCATAATCCGTCGCTGTCACGAAATGTTTTAATGCCACTTTCAGCACTAATTCCGGCGCCGGTTAAAACAACAAGTTTCTTTTTCATTTTAAAAAATTAATTAAAAGATAAAAATAGCAATTTCGAAAATGTAAGACTTACTTACACTATCTTTTTTTATATTTTTGAAAGAATAAAACCGTAATTCTACTTATTGTTTTGACTTTGCAGATTGTCTAGTTTTAATGCCGAAAAATAAAATAGATTCTAAATGATTTTACTTCAGTTTACAGGTTTATCAGGTTCAGGAAAAACGACACTGGCAGAAAATGTTCGTCATTTGTTAATTGAAAATGGCTATAAAGCAGAAATTATTGATGGAGATGTTTACCGAAAAACGATCTGTAAAGATTTAGGATTTTCTAAAGAAGACCGATGCGAAAATGTGAAAAGATTATTTGATGTTGGCAAAAATTTTGTTGCATCAAATACAATTGTTTTGATGTCTGTCATAAATCCGTATGAAAATCTTCGAAATGAATTAAGGATGAATGAATTTGTACGAACTATATTTCTGGATTGTTCCATAGATAATTTGATCCGAAGAGACCCAAAAGGATTATACAAAAAAGCATTACTGCCTGACGGCGACATTAATAAAATAAAAAATTTTACCGGAATCAGCGACGTTTTTGAAACTCCGCTAAAAGCAGATTTAGTCTTAAAAACCGATTCAGAAACGGTATCTTTTTCAACAAATAAACTCTACAACTTTATTATTGATAATATAACCGAAGAAGTTTAATCTTAAAAAGCGAATTCCTGAATTTGTAAAATTTCGCTTATTTATTTGGTGATTAAGTTGCTACATTTTATATATTTACTGCACCAAAACATATCTCAAATTTAATTTACCGAAGCTTATGAATCCTTCTTCAAGCAGACTTCCTATTACTTGTTCGGTCGAAAAATTACAGCAGGAACTTACCATTTGTGAAAATGATTTATGGACACCGCATTTTAATACAAACAGGTACGAAGGAAACTGGACCAGTGTTTCTTTGCGATCACAATCCGGATTGGTAAATGACATTACGTCTTTTTCAAATAAAAAATATATAAATACGCCTTTGTTAGATCGCTGTCATTATTTTAAAGAAATAATGGATTGGTTTAAATGCGAAAAAGAAGCAGTACGATTACTTCGATTAGGACCAAACAGCGAAATTAAAGAACATACAGATAATGATACTTCTTATGAAGACGGTTTTTTTCGAATTCATATTCCTGTCGTAACAAATACTGACGTCTTTTTTTATGTAGATAAAAAGCGCGTTTTAATGGAAATGGGAGAGTGCTGGTATGCTGATTTCCAGCTTCCGCATAGTGTGGAAAATAAAAGTTCAGAACCGAGAATTCATCTCACATTGGATTGCTTGCGGAATGAATGGTCTGATAGATTATTTGAAGAAATGGGTTTTGATATTCATTTTTCTTCTAATAAAAATCAGTATTCTGAAGAAGTAAAACAGCAGATTATTGCAGAACTTATGCAGAATCCATCAGAAATAAACGCTAAAATTATTGCCGGTCTTCAATCAAAATAAAATCAAAATGGAAAACAGTATTCACCCTCTTTCAAATTGGATTCCTTATAAATTAATTGAAAAAGAAAATAATATTTATTTTGAATGGATTTATTTGGACGACATAAAATATTCAGAACCTTTTTTTGAGGAAACAATTTTGAAATGCAAAAAACATGAGTATAATTCTAAATCGTTAAAAGTAGTAACGACTCCTGAAAATTTGATAGAATGGTCGAATGAATTAGTTTCAATAGATTTAAAGTCATTGGTTTTTCATGTTTCCAGATGCGGTTCTACAATGCTGAGTCAGTCTTTGGCAACGGCTTCTGAAAATATAATCGTCTCAGAAGCTCCTGTTTTTGATGAAATTCTAAGAAGCAGTCATTTTGGTCTTGATACCAAAACGACTCTTATAAAATCTGTACTTAAATTTTTAGGACAGAAAAGGTTTCCAGAACAAAAAAATCTGATTCTAAAACTGGATGCGTGGCATATTTTTGAGGCCGGTTATTTAAGATCTGTTTTTCCAGATATTCCCTTTGGACTGCTTTACAGAAACCCTGTAGAAGTTTTAAAATCACATCAAAAACTCGTAGGAATGCATATGGTTCCTAATTTACTGCCGCCAGGTGTTTTTGGAATTACACCACAGGAAATTAACGAAGTAAGTTTTCAGCAATATGGCGCTTTGGTTCTGGAGAAGTATTTTCAGGGATTTCTAAATTTTTATGAGAAAGACCAAAATGCTGTAATCCTAAATTATAATGAAGGGATGAAACAGGTTATCGAAAAGTTTATATCGTTTATTAATGTTGATTATTCTGATAATGAGATTAATAAAATGTTTGAGCGTTTAAATAAACATTCTAAAAATAATGGGACTGACTTTAAAGGCGATTTGTTTAAAGAAGAGGCTTTAGAAATAAATTTCACCAAACTAAATGTGCTCCACGAAAAGTTAAATAATATATTGCTGGAACATTCTGAACATTGAAAATACTCCTGAATTTTCTTTCTGTTGATTTATATGTATTTTTGCGCCAAATACAAATAAAATGATTGATCTGGATTACCTCGCATTTCTTGAAAATATATTAACAGAGAATAGAAAAAGTAATTTTTTAAAAGTATTAGAAAACCGTACAAAACACTTTACAGTTGCTGTAGAAGATGTTTTTCAAATGCATAATACAAGTGCTGTAATGCGCAGCTGCGAAGTTTTCGGAATTCAGGAACTGAATGTAATCGAACAGCGTTTTGGAAAACGTATTGATAAGGAAATTGCTTTGGGAGCCCAAAAGTGGGTTGACATCAATCGTTTTGATTCTGTTTCCGGATGTCTTACAGATTTGAAAAACAAAGGATATCAGATTATTGCCACTACGCCTCACGAAAAAGACAGTTTACTGGAAGATTTTGATATCACAAAACCAAGCGCATTATTTTTTGGAACAGAAAAAGAAGGTTTATCACAGGAAATTATGGACAACGCCGATGGTTTTCTGAAAATTCCAATGGTTGGTTTTACAGAAAGTTTAAATATTTCAGTATCAGCCGCAATCATTATCCAAAGTTTAACAAACAGACTCCGAAGATCTGATATAAAATGGCAGCTATCTGAAGAAGAAATTTTAATAAAACGCCTCGATTGGGCAAAAAACTCTATAAAAGATATTAAACGAATCGAAGCGCGTTATTATCAGGATAATCCGGGAATTTAAGATTCTAAGTTCTAAGATTCTAAGATACTTAGAGTCTCAGAATCTTAGAACTTAGAATCTTAGTATCTCAGACAGAACCTATTTTTTCTTTAAAAATAAAATAAATCCTAAAACACTAACAATTAAAATCGTCAGTGCAGCCAGAACCATTGACAAGTCGCGAATATTTTTTCCTGCCCAGTCCATAAATAAGAATTTATGTAAAAAGGCAAACGAATAACCTTCCACCTTATCAGAGTTTTTGATCACCGCAGCGAGTCTTGATGTTGATGTTTCAATAAAATAAGTCGTTTTTTCCGGAGTGTCATACGCGAGTTTTATAACTGGAAGTCTTTTGTTTACAAAACCATATTCCCTGCTTTCAAAATCAGTAAAAACTTTTGATTCTAAAAGTTTTACATTTTCCAAATTAACTTCTTCCTCTTCATAAGAACTCATGTCTATTTCGCAGCAGGCCAGTTTTGGCGCGCCGCCTGTAAAATAATAAGCCAGAAACTCAGCATACTGAAGATCAAGACCCGGAACAATTTGATTTGTCGAAGCGTTGATGTAAACAATTTCAGATTTTGAATCGTCTTTTTTCTTCCATTTCGAATCTGATTCAGCTATTTTGTATTTTCCCTTTTCCTTTTCTTTCAGCTGGCAGCGATAATAAATTGTATCGTTAAACATTATAATTCCAATATTTTGAAAACGGCTCCAGTCTAAATTAAGATTTGTATTGGCAGTTTTAACAATGTCGCTCGTTTTAAATGTTGGTTCATACACCATTTGAGACAAGGTATACGGCGACCACTTTGTAGTTGCGTGATAAGCGCCGCTAAAGGCAAAAGTCAGGGTAAAAAGAGAAATCCAAATCCCAATTTGACGATGATATTTTCTCAATCCTCTTTTGGGTTCCAGACTGTCTGTTTTTTTAAATTGTTTCCACAGCAAACCATAAATCAGAATTCCGCTCAAGGCAGAAAATCCAATTACTGTCAATAGAAAAATCATAGTAATAATGCGGATACTATTGTTTGTAATCGCATCCATAAAAGACCAATTATGGAAAGTATCAAAAAACCAGATGAAAGCCTGTCTCGATTTCGGATTGTAAGTTGCCAGTTTGCCGGAAGAAGTTTCTACATAAATTTCCATAGCATCAGGACGGTTAAAAGTAAGTTTATAAACTGGCAGATAACGATTTACATATTTATATTGAGAAGTAAATTCGGTAACAACTTCACTTTGTTTCACAGGACTTTTTTGATCATCTAAAAAATAACGCGAAAGCCACTCTGCATATATCTGATCTCCGTTTTCCAGTTTTTTAGCAGTTGCAGCATCAAAATACCACAATTCGCCAAATATTGTTTTTAACTGATAATACGTTTTATTGTTGAAAGTAACAATCCTGAAATTTTTGAATTGTGTTAATTCATTTTTTTGTAAAACTTCCTGAATCGAAAAATGCAGTTGTGATTTGTCAATAAGCTGTGTTTCGAGTTTATCGCGGGCAATTTCCGGTTTGAAAAAATGCGCCATAAAGGGATGCATCAACCCGGATAATGTCCAGAAGATGACAGGGATAATCGTAATTAAACCAATAACACGATGCCATTTGTACATGTTTTGTTTAATCTTTTTGATGAATTTAGAATCCTTCTTTTTAGATTTTCTTTTCTTTTTTTCCTTATTCATAGCTGTTTTTTTAAAGCCACAGATTAAAGGATTTCAAATGATTTTTTTAAAGCTTTTCGTTAATTCTTTAATCTGTTAATCATTTTAACCTGTGGCAGAATTTTATTTTTTTAATGAAAAATTATATTGAATTCCGAACACAAAAGTCCTTGGAGCTGCTGCGGTATAAGTTGGCTGTGCGCCCGCGGTGTTTGCTCTCGAAACATTGTAAGCATATAATTTATCGGTTAAATTCATAACATTTCCATAAACCTCAATTTTTTTCCATTGGTAGCCGACTCGCGCATTGAATAAATTATATCCGTCGTATTTTACCGTATTAACCTGATCCTGATAGTAGCTTCCTACAAGCTGCCATTCGATTGAAGTTCTCAGATTTGGAAGCCAGTTTGGATAATAACTTAGTTCTGAATTTCCTGACCATTTTGGTGCTGCAGGCATTTCTTTTCCGTTTAAATCCTGAACTGGATCTGTTGGTTTGTCTGAAAGTTTAAAATCTATATAAGTATGCTGCGCGTAAGTTCCGCCTAAGCGAAAATTAAATTGTTTTGAAGGTCTGTAAGAAGCTCCAAATTCGATTCCTTTATGACGGGTTTCTCCAGCCGAACGATAATCAGTAGAGTTATCGGCAAGTTTGATGTTTAATAATTCATTTTTGCCTTCCATATAATAAAAAGCATAATCAAAATTTAGTTTGTTTTCTAAGAAAGAAAACCATCCGCCAATTTCATAATTATCAAAAGTGGCAGGTTTCAAATTATAATAAAAATCAGCGGGAACGCCAGTTGTTCCTCCTGTTCCGGGTTTAGTTCTAAAAATGGAAGTAATTCCGGGAGGTGCAAATCCCTGAGAATAATTTCCGTAAAACCCTGCAAATTCAATCGGATTGTAATTGGCTCCAACTTTAAAAGTAGCTTTGTCATATATTTTACTTCCCGATGAAAGATCCAGCGCATTATCATAATTCACTTTCATGTTGTCATAACGGCCTCCAATTGTTAAAATCAATTTTTCAAACGGATTAAAACTTACTTGTGCATAAGCAGCTGTGTTAAATATATCTGCGGTATAATCTGCTAATTTAGAATCTGGATGTTCGGCAATAATTTCATAAGAATCAACAGTTTGTTTTCCTGTCTCGCCCGGATTTAAATTTGCTTTTAAATCAATTACATACGACCAATACGTTACGGGAGAATAATCATAAAGAGCGCCTGCCACAATTTTTGTATTCAGGAAATCAAATTTTTGAGTATGCTGTCCAATTGCTCCGTAACTTTTAAAGTTGTTCGAATTGACTTCGCCTTTTGCTGTTGTCGGATTTACAGTTGGGCTCCATTTAATACCGTATGAAGGATTTTGACCTAATTTATTATCACGCAAATAAACTGTAATATAACTGCCTGAATTAACGTTCCAGTCGTGTTCTAAAGTTAATCGCGTTCTTAAGGCATCAGATTTTCTATAAGTGAAATCAGAAGTGCTTTTGTAAGTTCTGTTATTAAAGGCTTCCTCATTAACTGTTCCGCTCATGTCAGAATAATATTTTCCATACATTGTATTGCTTATCAATCGGGTAGAAGGCGAGATATTATAGTCGATTCGGGCATTCAGATTATCTTTATTATAATCTGAGTAAGTCATCCAGCCGTTTGTCTGAAGGCTTGAAATTCCGGCAAGATGAAAACCAACTTTTCCGATAGTAGCACCGCCGGCTGCCTGAAATCTTCGGTAACCGTAATTATCAGCCTGAATGCCAAATTTAAATTCAGGATCAACAGGTGGTTTTAGCGAAATTAAATTAATAGTTCCTCCAACTGCTTCCGGGCCATATAAGGAAGATACCGGACCTTTTACAACCTCAATACTTTGAAGGTTAAACTGATTGATTTCTAATAATGCGTTATGGTTGAAAATTCCCATTGGACGAATTGGCAGACCATCTTCAAGATATAAATAATAAGCATTGGTAGTCATGGGCTGACGAATTGACATCATGTGCTGTTCGTTTCCTAAATTAACCATTAATACACCGGGCGTTTTATTCACGATTTCATAAACTGCAGCAGCCTTGGTTTCGTTAATGGTTTTTGCCGTCAGTTTACTAATGGCAACCGGAGTTTCTTTTCGTAATGCAGCAGTGCGATTTGCCGTAACAAAAACATTTTCAAGCTCCTGAGATTTTGTTGTGTCTTGTTGTGTTTTATTTTGTGCCAAAACACATTGTCCTATGATTAATAGGATGAAGTATATTTTTTTCATTTTAATTATATAAATTTTGAAACTAACCGATATTTTTTGGCTTGAAACCAAAAAACACTTTTCAGATTTAGTGAAAAGCGGAATTAAAATTTATATAAAGGATGGAGGGTGAAAAGTTGAACTAGAAACCGCAACAGGTTTTCCGTCAAATGAAGCAAACAGTTTTACATCAGTTTCGATTGGAATTATAAATTGAAAATTGTTTAGGATGGCATTTTGAATATAAACAACCTCTGCTTTTTCTTTAAGATTGTTTTGCATTCTTTTTTCGTTATCGGCATATTTTTTTAAACTTTTTTGAAGTTCGCATCGGCCGTTACAACTATTAAAAACCATTTTGCGCTGAACGCAAATAGTTTTTGAAATTTCTTTCTGATTTAATTTGAAAGAGGCATAAACAAAGAAACTGCCAAAAGACGGAACTAATAGCATACAGGAAAGAAATATGATGAAAAATCTCTTCAAGGATTTCGATGTTTAATAATTTTAAAATATAATTTAAGCTTACGCAGTTTACATTGGATATCTATTTAAACTTTGCGGTTGAAGTTTGAAATAAAATCAATGTTCTGAAAACAAGTTATGCGTAAATCCTTTTCATTGCACTTAATATGATGCAATGAAAATTCATTTCAATTCAGTTGAAATTTTAAATTATATAAAATAGGATGGGGGATGAAAAGTAGTATTGGAAACAGAAATAGGTTTCTCATCCAGCGAAGTCAGGATTTCTTTTTTTGATTCTACCGGAATTACTAATTTGAAGTTATTTTCGAATGTATTCTGTATATAAACAATCTCTGCTTTTTCTTTAAGATTGTCCTGCATTTTCTTTTCGTTGTCGGCGTATTTTTTTAAACTCTTCTGAAGTTCACAACGGCCGTTACAAGTATTAAAAACCATTTTACGCTGTACGCAGATGGTTTTTGAAATTTCTTCCTGATTTAATTTGAAAGAGGTATAAACAAAGAAACTGCCAAAAGAAGGAACTAATAGCATGCAGGAAAGAAATATGATAAAAAATCTTTTCAAAAGATGATTCGTTGTTTACAAGGGCAAAAATACATTTAATTCGCGTTTATTACCAAGAGTTTCCGGAAAAAGTTTTTTAGTTTTCAGTTGCAGCTGTAACCTGAAAACTCTGCCTGTTAATTGGTAAATAAAAACCCGACAGGTTTTAAAACTTGTCGGGTTTGAGATGTATAATTTATATTGTCAGTCTGAAAACTGAAACTAATTATTCTTTAACAAGAACCCAGGTTCCTGCAGCTAAAAGATTTTCAGCTTTTTTAAATTTCATTGTTTCTGTTTTACCGGTTGCAACTTCTTGAACTGTAACAGTATCATTTCTGTTGATTTTTGGAGTATCTCTAACGATAGTCTCTGTAACCTGACGCTGTTGTGTTTCTCCAGCTTCGCGATTCATGTTTTCGCTGTTTGGAATTTCGTCTTTACTTAATTGTAAATTCTCTTTTTGACGAACTTCTCTTGCTTCCTGGATTTCAGAACTAACATTTTGAGCAGGTAAATCACCTTTGAACAAGAACGAAATAACCTCTTTGTTTACGTTGTCTAACATTCCTCTAAACAAGTTGAAAGCTTCTAACTTATAAATAAGCAATGGATCTTTTTGTTCGTGAACGGCCAATTGAACAGATTGTTTCAATTCGTCCATTTTGCGTAAATGTTTTTTCCATGCTTCATCAACAATAGAAAGTGTGATATTTTTCTCAAAATCAGCGATTAACTGAGCACCTTCGCTTTCGTAAGCTTTTTTCAGGTCTGTAACAACATTCAAAGTTTTGATTCCGTCTGTAAAAGGAACTACGATTCTTTCAAAATGATTGTTTGGTTCTTCGTAAACTCCTCTAATAATTGGGAAAGCTTCTCTTGCGCTTCTTTCTGTTTTTTCATTATAAAAAGCCAAAGCTTCTTTATATACTTTTCCGGTAATTTCAATGTCTGATAATTTTGAAAAATCAGCTTCTGAAATTGGTGATGTAATTCCGAAATAACGAATTAAGTCAAAATCAAATCCTTTGAAATCATTTGTAACTTTATTATTGCTTACGATTAATTCGCAGGTATCATAAAGCATATTAGCGATATCAAGTTTCAAACGCTCACCAAACAATGCGTGACGACGACGTTTGTAGACTACTTCACGCTGCGAGTTCATTACGTCATCATATTCTAATAAACGTTTACGAACACCAAAGTTGTTTTCTTCTACTTTTTTCTGAGCACGTTCAATAGACTTTGTCATCATAGAATGCTGAATAACTTCACCTTCTTTAAGGCCCATTCTGTCCATAACTTTAGCTACTCTTTCAGAACCGAATAAACGCATTAAGTTATCTTCAAGAGAAACATAAAACTGAGAACTTCCAGGATCTCCCTGACGTCCGGAACGACCACGTAATTGTCTGTCTACACGACGTGAATCATGACGCTCTGTACCCACAATTGCTAAACCTCCGGCAGCTTTTACTTCTGGAGACAATTTAATATCGGTACCACGACCTGCCATGTTTGTAGCAATAGTTACCACTCCGGCTTTACCAGCTTCTTCAACGATTTGTGCTTCCTGCTTGTGCATTTTAGCATTTAATACATTGTGTGTAATTCCTCTCATTTTAAGCATACGGCTTAATAATTCTGAGATCTCTACAGAAGTTGTTCCAATTAATACCGGTCTTCCTGCGTTTGATAATTCGGTAACGTCTTCAATTACAGCATTGAATTTCTCACGTGTTGTTTTATAGATATAATCTTCTTTATCGTGTCTTGCAATTGGACGGTTGGTTGGAATTTCAACAACATCCAGTTTGTAAATCTGCCATAACTCGCCAGCTTCTGTAACCGCTGTACCTGTCATACCGGCTAATTTGCTGTACATTCTGAAATAGTTCTGTAATGTAACTGTTGCAAATGTTTGAGTTGCAGCTTCGATTTTTACATTTTCTTTAGCTTCAATCGCCTGGTGAAGACCATCAGAATAACGACGTCCATCCATAATACGACCTGTCTGCTCATCGACAATCATAATTTTGTTGTCCATGATAACATACTCAACATCTTTTTCAAATAAAGCATAAGCTTTTAAAAGCTGTGTTAGAGTATGGATACGCTCGCTTTTTACACCAAAATCCTGAAATAATCTTTCTTTGGCTTCAGCTTCAGCGTCTTTGTCTAATTTTTGTTTTTCGATTTTAGCGATTTCTGTTCCAATGTCTGGTAAAACGAAGAAATCTGCATCAGTATCTCCGGATAAATATTGGATACCATTATCTGTTAATTCTACCTGATTGTTTTTTTCTTCAATCACAAAATACAAAGCCTCATCAACTTTATGCATTTCACGATTGTTGTCCTGCATATATTGATTTTCAGTTTTTTGAAGCAATTGTTTAATTCCTTCTTCACTCAAAAATTTAATTAATGCTTTATTTTTAGGTAAACTTCTGTAAGCCCTTAATAATAAGAAACCACCTTCTTTAGTATTTCCTTCTTTGATTAATTTTTTAGCTTCTGCCAAAAAACCATTTGCAAGCTGACGCTGTTGTGCAACGAGGTTTTCGATTTTTGGTTTCAGTTCATTAAATTCATGACGATCTCCCTGAGGAACCGGACCTGAAATAATAAGTGGTGTTCTTGCATCATCGATCAATACAGAATCGACCTCATCGACAATTGCAAAATTGTGTTTTCTCTGTACTAAATCGCTTGGCGAATGGGCCATATTATCTCTTAAATAGTCAAAACCAAATTCGTTATTGGTTCCGTAAGTGATATCAGCATCATAAGCTTTTTTTCTCGCTTCTGTACTCGGCTGGTGATTATCAATACAATCAACAGACAAACCGTGGAATTCGAATAAAGGTGCTTTCCATGTACTGTCACGTTTCGCCAGATAGTCATTCACGGTTACTAAGTGAACTCCGTTTCCGGTTAACGCGTTTAAGTAAAGCGGTAAAGTAGCAACTAACGTTTTACCTTCTCCCGTTTGCATTTCGGCAACTTTCCCTTCGTGCAAAACCATTCCGCCAATTAACTGAACATCGTAGTGAATCATGTCCCAGGTAATGTCTTTCCCGGCAGCATTCCATTTATTAGCCCAGATAGATTTTTCACCATCAATTGTAATATAAGGTTTTGTTGCAGAAAATTCACGGTCTTTTGCAGTTGCAGTAACTTCAATATGAGAGTTTTCTTTAAAACGGCGTGCTGTTTCTTTTACAACAGAAAAAGCTTCCGGCAGAATTTCTAACAAAGTCTTTTCAGAGATTTCATAAGCTTCTTTTTCAAGAGCGTCTATTGCATCATAAATATCTTCTCTTTTGTCGATATCTTCAATGCTTTCAACTTCAGCTTTAAGCGAAGCAATTTTAGCATCTTTCTCTGCTCTTGCTTCTTTAATTTTTTCTTTAAAATAAGCAGTTCTAGCTCTAAGTTCGTCATGAGATAAACTCATTAAACTAGTTTCGAAAGTTTTAATTTTGTTTAAATAAGGTTGTAAAGCTTTAACATCTTTTTGAGATTTATCGCCTACAAAGACCTTAATAATGCTGTTTATGAAACTCATAATTTATTTGTATTTCTTTATTATATAATGTGTATTTGAACCAAAAAAAAAGCCTCTGTGATGAGACTTTTTCCTTTGGTTTATTTTTTTAATATTCATCCTCATTCCAAAGATAATCTTCGTCTGTTGGATAATCAGGCCAAATTTCTTCCATTGATTCATATATCTCACCTTCGTCTTCAATTGACTGAAGGTTTTCTACTACTTCTAATGGAGCACCAGCTCTAATAGCGTAGTCAATAAGTTCGTCTTTGTTAGCAGGCCATGGCGCATCACTTAAATAAGATGCTAATTCTAATGTCCAATACATCTGTTATCTGTTTAGTTTGTGCAAAAATAAATTTTTTACTGAAAAAGACAAGTAAAATTTGATTTATTTTAATAAAATTTAAGAACGTCCATAGAAGTAATCAGTTTTCAGTGGCAGTTTGCAGTCTGAAAACTGAAAAACTGTGACTGCTTACTTGCGCGGAATCCATTTCACTTCCTCCGCTTTTAGGTCTGAGGACAACTTTCGTGCCAAGACAAAAAGGTAGTCAGAAAGTCGGTTTAAGTACATAATTGCGATTTCTGGAACATGTTCATTGTGGCTCAAATGTACTGCCAAACGTTCTGCACGGCGACACACGCAGCGTGCAATGTGACAATATGACACGGTTTGATGACCTCCGGGCAAAACAAAGTGAGTCATCTGCGGAAGGCTTTCTTCCATCTTATCTATTTCATTTTCCAGTAATTCAATATCAGAATCGATTATTCCGAGATTCTTTAAGCGAAGTTCGCCATTTTTTAAAACTTCTTTTTCCTGCGGAGTTGCCAAAATGGCGCCCACAGTAAAAAGACGGTCCTGGATTTCTATTAAAATGGTTTTATAGTGCAAATCCATTTCCTGATCGCGAATTAATCCTATATAGGAGTTTAATTCATCAACAGTGCCGTAACTGTCAATCCTGATATGATCCTTAGGAACGCGCGTGCCTCCAAAAAGAGCCGTTGTTCCTTTATCGCCTGTTTTGGTATATACTTTCATTTTTTTTTAGATGCTAAGGTTTTGAGGTGCTAAGATTCTAAGTTTTCAATCTTACGATTAAACAGCTAACCCAATAAACGATTAAACTATTTTGTTGTGTCACTTTCAATTAATCCGTCTCTTAAACGAATTACGCGATGTGCATAAGCTGCGATATCTTCTTCATGTGTTACCAGGATTACAGTATTTCCCTGAGCATGAATGTCGCCAAAAAGTTTCATAATCTCGACAGAAGTTTTACTGTCTAAATTTCCGGTTGGCTCATCTGCCAGAATAATCGAAGGTTTATTGACTAAAGCGCGGGCAATGGCAACACGCTGGCGCTGTCCTCCTGATAATTGATTTGGCTGGTGATCCATTCTGTCAGCTAAATTTACCTGATTTAAAACTTCTGTGGCTCTTGTATTTCTTTCAGATTTTGAATATCCGGCATAAATCATGGGTAAAGCCACATTATCTAAAGCGGTGGTTCTTGGTAAAAGATTAAAAGTTTGAAAAACAAATCCGATCTCAGTATTTCTAATTCCGGCTAATTCGTCGTCACGCATCTGGCTGACATCCTTTCCGTTTAAAACGTAACGTCCGGAAGTAGGCGTATCTAAACAGCCCAATAAATTCATTAAAGTTGATTTTCCTGATCCCGAAGGCCCCATTAAAGCAACATATTCTCCTTTATTGATTTCTAAATTAATTCCTTTTAAAACATAAACAATCTCATTGCCAAGTACAAAATTTCGTTTTATGTCGGTTATTTTAATTAATGGATTTGCCATTTCGTTTTACAATTTTGGATTTAAAAGTACAAAACACTTTTTAATTAAAAGATGAGTAAGTAAGAATTCATTTTTGTTACATATTAAAGTGAAATAGTTTTTATAAAAAGTATAATTTGATTTCCATAAAAGATGTTATATAATTTTTTATCAAATTTATATAATTATCATATTTTTTAAAATTATCTGAAAAATATTTATTTTTAATATTAAATTTCTAATAATAATTTATGATTATTCAAATTTTTAACTATATTTGTCTTATAAATTTTAAACATTAATATTATGAAAAACATACAAATATTATTTGGAATCGCATTAATTGCATTAGGTTTCGCATCATGTAAAGATGAAAAACAAGAACAAGCTCAAAAGAAAGTCGACGCTTATGTAGCGTATGTAGACTCAGTTAAAAATGTTTCAGCAGATAATTTAAAAGCAGACTGGAAAGCAGTCGATGCTGAATACGACAGAAAATCTCAGGAAGCTCAGGCAGCACTGGCAGATTTAAAAGATAATTCGGCCGCGACCGAAAAAGTAAATGCCAGCAAAGCAAAATATGAAGAGTTTAAAAATGAGATGTCCACCGTTTTTGCCCCACCAGCTCCGGCTCCAAGTCCAAAACAGCAATTAAGAGATGCTTTGTTTGGTGCAGGAAAAATTGGTGATGATATGAACTTTAGCTGGGTAAATGCTCAAAATATTCATAGTGTTTATCAGCAGTTCGTTCACACCGTTGAAGATAATAAAGATAAATATTCAAGAGAAGACTGGGATGAAATTAAATTGATGTACGAAGCACTTGACAGCCGTAAAAATACAGTTGAAAAAGAAGGACTTACCTCTGAAGATAATAGAAAAATCGCAGGTCTGAAAGTTAAATTTGCACCAATGTATACTGTTAACAGAATGGGTGCAAAATCTGAAGAAAATAAAGAAGCTAAAAAATAATTGTAAATATTTTGAATTAGTAAAAAAAATGACGACCAGAAATGGCCGTCATTTTTTTTATGCACGAATTATAAAATGTTCTTTTTCCTGTTCGTATCTAAAAAATACAAATCCCCATTGAAAAGTGTCGATTGTGACTTTTACTTTGGGATGGTTTTTTATCATCTCCCACGCTTCTTCCATTTCCGGCGACCAGTGAATATCATCAAAAATCCAAACCGAATCATTGTCGGTTGTTGGCAGTAAAAGTTCGAAATAAGTTAAAGTAGCTTTTTTTGAATGATTACCGTCGAAGTATATTAAATTGTAGATTTTAGAATTTAGATTTTCTGAAATTAAAAAAGATCCAAATTCTGAAATTATATTTTCAACATTTTTACAATCAAATCTATCTAATTGGTTTTGTGCAGTGTTTGCAGTATTGGGGCAGCCTTCAATTGTAATTACTTTTGCATTTGTATTTCCAAGCGCAAGCGCAGAAGTTGCTAAGCCCAATGAAGTTCCTATTTCAAGAATATTGTCCGGCTTAAAATAATTGGTTACGCGAAATAGTAATTCGGCGCGTTTTGGGGATATTCCGGCTGTCGATGCAATTTTTGAAATCTGTCTTTTGTTTGATTTAAAAACTTTTGAACCGGCGCCAAAATCAGTTACTTCAATGAAATTTTTATTTTCAAGAAGCGATTTTCGATAGTTTTTTAAAATTTGATACTCTGGTTTTGGTTTCTTGTCATAGAAACATTTTGTAAGCAAGCTAAAAACAAATGGAGAATGAACGCCATGTTCGTTTTTAGAATTCCAAAGAAATTTTAAATAAGATTTGATTTGAAAAAGCATGTCGAGTTTGAAATTATCTTAATTGACCGACTTTAATGTAATATCAAATATAAGTACAGATCCTCCCGGAATATTATGGTAATCCTTACTTCCGTACCCTAAATGTGCAGGAACGAAAAGTTTGCCTTTTCCTCCTGGTTTAAAAAATGGAATTCCTTCTTTCCAGCCCTGAATTACCTGATTAAGGCCAAATGAAATTCCTTCAGGTTCGCTTTTGTCAAATATTGTTCCGCTTGTAAAATAACCGGTGTAAATAACAGTTACATTAGAATTTGAATTTGGATTATTTCCTTCGCCTTCTTCTTCAATACTATAATATAAACCAGAATCTGTTCTTTGAGCGGTCAAATTATTTTTAGCTAAATACTCTTTAATTTCCTGTTCATTTTGAGCAGTATAGTCTTTAACTTCATCTTTATCTTTAGAACAAGAAATAAAAAGTGTTACTGCAAGTAATGCTGATAAAAGGTGTTTCATTTTTGTCTTTTTTTAGTTTCGGTTTTTAGTCTCAGTTTTCAGTCTCAGTCTCAGTTTTTAGTTTTAACTACAGCCAAATTTGTTTGGGTTGTTAATCATATAATTAATCAGTCTGCCAATTTCGATATTTTTAGAATTTAATTTATCAAATAATTCCTGATTTATATATTGGCATTTTAGAGAAAACTCCAGCCACGTATTTGTTTCTGAATTTTCAGCATCACTATCAGTTAATTTGCTGATAAAATGATTTACGTATCTTCTTTTTCGATACGCTTCTGCAATATTAGCGGTAACACTTCTTGATGAACGTCGTATTTGATCAATAAGTGAATATTTTTCTTCTTTAGGAAACATTTTCGAAATCTCAAAAATTTCCATTGCCAGTTCAAATGATTTTTTATAAACCAATAACTCTTTAAAATCCATTTTTATTTTTTTACAAGAATAATAAAAAAGAAAGAAAAAACTTGCTTTTGAATAAAAAACTAAAAACTGAGACTGAGACTGAAAACTAGAACTATCCTTCAATTTTAGCAGAAAGTTCAAACCATCGTTCTTCTTTTGCTTCGATTTTATTTATGATGTTCTGCAATTCGTTTGCTTTCTTTTCAATATCAGCGTCAGCAACTTTTCCTTCAGAGAATAATTGTTCAATTTTTGTTTTTTCGATTTCTAAATCTTTGATTTCCCTTTCGATTTTCTGATATTCTTTCTGCTCGTTAAAACTTAAATTTCCAGTTGGATTATTTTGTTTCCAGTCTTTCTTTTCAGCTTTGTTTTCTTCTTTCTGAGCTACATCGGCACTGTCTTCATAAGCACGGAAATCGGAATAGTTTCCAGGGAAATTTTCAATTTCGCCCTGACCTCTGAAAACAAATAAATGATCGACAATTTTATCCATAAAATAACGGTCGTGCGAAACTACTAATAAACAGCCCGGATAATCTAAAAGAAAACTTTCAAGTACGTTCAGCGTAACAATATCCAAATCGTTTGTTGGCTCATCGAGAATTAAAAAGTTTGGGTTTTGAATTAAAACCGTACACAAATACAAACGTTTTAATTCTCCTCCGCTCAATTTTTCAACATAATCGTATTGTTTTTTAGCGTCAAAAAGAAAACGTTCTAAAAGCTGCGAAGCTGAAATGATTTTTCCTTTTGCCAGCGGAATATATTCTCCATATTCCTTAATAATATCGATAACACGCTGTCCCGGTTTCGGATTAATTCCGGATTGTGTATAATAACCAATTTTAATAGTATCACCTTTTACAACACGTCCGCTGTCTGGCGGAATTGTGCCTGTAAGCAGATTTAAGAATGTCGATTTTCCTGTTCCGTTTTTACCAATAATCCCGATTCTCTCCCCGCGTTGGAAATCAAAACTAAAATTGTCCAGAATAACACGGTCTTTAAATTTTTTAGAAAGTTTATGAAGCTCAATAATTTTGCTTCCCATTCTTTCCATATTAATTTCAAGTTCGACTTTGTTCTCTTTGCGTCGGCTTTGAGCTTTTTCTTTAATTACGTAAAAATCGTCCTGACGTGATTTAGATTTTGTCGTTCTTGCTTTTGGCTGGCGGCGCATCCATTCTAATTCTTTTACAAATAAGTTTTTGGCTTTGTCAATACTGGAATTTTCAGAAGTAATTCTTTCTTCTTTTTTCTCTAAATAATAAGAGTAATTTCCTTTGTATTGGTATAATTTTCCGTTGTCAAGTTCGATAATTTCATTGCAGACACGTTCCAGAAAGAAACGGTCGTGTGTTACCATAAACAGCGTAATATTTTCTTTGGCAAAATAACTTTCAAGCCATTCGATCATTTCGAGATCTAAATGGTTGGTAGGTTCATCCAGAATCAATAAATCAGGGCGATTAATTAGAATTATGGCCAATGAAAGACGCTTTTTTTGTCCTCCGGAAAGATTTTTTACTTTTAGTTTAAAATCTTCCAGTTTTAATTTAAACAAAATCTGTTTATACTGCGTTTCAAAATCCCACGCATTATGCTGATCCATTCCGTCAAAAGCCTTTTGGTACGCTTCTTCATCATTTGGATTTTCTAATGCTTTTTCATACGCTTCAATAATTTTCAAAGTTTCATTATCCGAAGCAAAAATACTTTCTTCAATAGTAAGTTCATCCTGAAGATTATTATCCTGAGAAAGAAAAGCCATTCTGATTCCTTTTCTTAAAACAACCTGTCCGGTGTCTGGTTCGTCTAAGCCATTAATAATGCTCATAATGGTTGTTTTACCAGAACCATTTTTAGCAATAAAAGCGATTTTTTGGTCTTTGTTGATTCCAAAAGAAATGTTGTCAAAAAGGACTCTTTCGCCAAATGACTTCGATATATTTTCTACAGATAAGTAATTCACTTTGTAAATTGTAAGTTATAAATTATAAGTTATGATGTTTTGGAAAACATAACTTTTTGCAAAAGTAAGTTATATGTTTTGATTTACGAATTATTTATGGAGATACAAATTTAATACGGAACTCAGGTCTAAATAATGAATTTGCTGCTCCACATTTAAAATAGGTTTTCGAACCAAAGATTCATTGGTAATAAAATAATGAAGACCATCTTTTGTCGCAATTCCTTCTATTTGATGAAAGGAAAGCCTGAGATCAATTTTTCGTTTATTTCCGGATGTAAAATCATGGTTTTTAAAATCATATAAAAGGTATAGAAATGTTTTTCCTATTTTAGAATAACCGCAAAGTACTACGATTTTCTTTTTTTCTAAATAAGCAGCGCCCGTAACTAACCCGTTTGTTTCTAATGTGCTTTTAAATTTGGCAACATAATTTCCGGGCTGTTTTGGCAAGGCATAAATACTGGTTTTGGACGATTTCCATTGTTTGGTAAACAAAAAAATACTGTCTTTGGAAACTATAAATGCTTCGCAGTCAAAATTGGTTGAATTTGGTTTTTGAGCAGAAAAGTCAGTTTGGTCCTCATATTTAAACGAGATTTTTTCGATAACAGGGTTTCCTTCTGTAAAAGATTTTTTTTCTATTTTTAAAATATTCAAATCTGTTCTGTTTCCTTTGAAATTATTTCCAAAATCGCCTATATATAAATACAAACTGTCTTGTGAAATTTCCTCCCAGTCATGATTGATGGCTTTATCCAGAGTGATTTTCTTTTTAATTTTTCCTAAAGAATCTAATCCGTAAATTGTTTTATCGTGGTCGTCGTTATGTGTCCATAATAGATTATTAAAAGCAGTTAAGCCCGAAGTTTCTTTTATAGAATCACTTAATTTTAAAGAATATCCGGGTTTTAGTTTTAAGTTTTCATAGACACAGCTTCCGTTATTAGTAACCGCATTTTTATTGTAATTTTTAGAAAGAGGATCGCTGCATCCGGAAATTTGAGCGTTAACTGAAGAAATTGTAATAAAAAAGAATAAAATAATCCTGCGCATGATCTGCCTTTTAAATTTGGATTAAGATAAAGGTAAATTTTTAAAGAATCGATTAAAAAATAAGATTATTAATATAATTAAATGTTATTTTGCAGCCACAAGTTTAAAATTTAAGCCGAGCCTTCAAATATGAAAATTTTAGAAGAATTATCGCGTTTTAGAATGTCCCGATATTTCAAACTTTTGTTTGTATGCTGGGATGTAATTTTACTAAATACCGCTATTCTTCTTTCGGCTCTGGCCCGATTTGGAAGTCTGGAAGAACTTTGGATCAAAGAAGAAAAAACAGTTTCGTTACTGGCAAATTTAATCTGGATAGGCTTACTTTTGAATAAAGATTCTTACCGTATGATTCGTATTGAACGCATTGAATCGATCCTGATGCGAACAATCAGAAAACTAATTATTCACGCTTCCTTAATTGCTATTTTTGTTGTTTTCCTCAAATTTACTGATATCTCCAGACTTCGGCTTTTGTATTTTTATTTGTTCTTTTTCGGAATTTTATTGATTTCCAGATACATCTCAATGAAACTTCTCAAAGAGATAAGATCGAAGGGGTATAATTTTAAAAAAATCATCATCGCTGGAGCTAATGAAACAGGCGAAGGGATGCGAAAAATCCTGGCTAAAGATTTAACCTATGGATATAAATTTTTAGGTTTTTTTGATGATAAAGTTGAAGCTTCGTTGTCAGAACAAATTTTAGGAGATTTTGATGCAGTTGAAGATTTTGTTTTAAAAGAAAATGTAGATGAAATGTATGTTGCGCTTCATATCGACAAAATTGAAGTAATCAATAAACTGATTAAAATTTGTGAACAGAATATGATCCGGATTAAATTTATTCCCGATTTTCAATTGTATACAAAATCAAATAAGGTCGAAATTACTTTTTATGAAAATACACCTGTATTAATGCTGCGTCGTGAACCATTAGAATTTGCGATGAATAAATTAATCAAAAAAGCATTTGATGTGTGTTTCTCTGCATTGGTTATTTTATTAATATTTCCGTGGTTGTTTCCAGTGGTTATGTTAATTATAAAATTAGAATCTCCCGGACCGTTTTTTTTTAAACAAAAAAGATCAGGACGTGATAACAGGGCATTTACCTGTTTGAAATTTAGAAGTATGTATATTAATGACCTGGCAGATAATAAACAAGCAGGAAAAGGAGACAGTCGTATCACAAAATTTGGGGCTTTTATCCGCAAAACGAGTATTGACGAATTGCCGCAGTTTTTTAATGTTTTTTGGGGCGACATGTCTGTTGTTGGGCCCAGACCGCACATGGTAAATCTTTCAAAAGAATATAGTGAATTGATTAATAATTACTTAGTTCGGCAGTTTGCCAAACCCGGAATTACAGGATGGGCACAGGTAAACGGTTTTAGAGGCGAAACCAAAGAACTCATCGACATGGAAAACAGGGTCGAATATGATATTTGGTATATCGAAAACTGGAGTTTATTGCTCGATATTAAAATTATTGTGCGAACCATTATTAATGTTCTAAAAGGCGAAGAAAACGCTTATTAGCTAAATTTAAAAAACTGATTATTTTGAATCACTTCTTTTAAATTTTCAGCAGCATCTATTTTAATTTTTTGATTTAAAGATTCAATATGTCTGCCGTGATGTACATCTGTTCCCGAAAAATCATACATTCCTTTCTTTAGCAAAAGTGCTGCGGTTTTAGTGATTTCGCTCCCGTAATATCCCGTAACGGCTAATAAATTCAATTGAAACAAACAGCCTGCTTTTTTCAGTTTTTCGTATTCCACAAAATTTTTATGATAATATAAATACCGTTCAGGATGTGCTAAAACGGGTATATAACCTGCCAGCTGTATCTCAAAAATAATTTTATATAAGTTTAGCGGAGCACTTAAATACGATATCTCTACTAAAATATAATTGTCTTTAAGCGTTAAAAGTTTTTCGGTTTTGATGTGATTTTGAAACCAGTCGTCTATAAAATATTCGGCAGCAGCTTTAAATGGAATAGTGCTATTTTCTTCTTGCAGCAAAACCTGAGTTTCTTGTAATCTGCGTACAATATTTTCTTCAGAATTATTCCAAACATAATGACTGATATGCGGTGTGGTAACAAATTGAGAAATTCCCAATTCTTCAAATGCTTTAGCTAGTTTTATTGTTTTTTTTATGGTTCTGGCACCATCATCAATTCCCGGAAGCAAATGCGAATGTATATCGACATAACTGCCGGCTAAAAGATCTTTTAAAAAAGGCTTTGATTTAAGAAATGAAAACATTTTGCAAAAGTAAAGAATTGATATTGTTTTTATCTAAGCAGAAAAAAATAATTCCGAAGAAATTTATGTAACAATGTAACCGTCATTTTATAATTATGTTATATTTGAATAAAAACTAAAATTTTATGAAAATAAAGGAGAATTTATACAATCAAAGGATTATTTCGATTGATGCTTTGCGCGGAATTACCATTTTTGTAATGATATTTGTAAATGAACTCGCAAGTGTAAAAAATGTACCGCAATGGATGAAACACATGCCCGCCGACGCCGACGCCATGACCTTTGTAGATTTAGTTTTCCCGGCTTTTTTATTTATAGTAGGAATGTCAGTTCCGTTTGCTTTTAACGCCAGACTCCTAAAAGGCGACAGTCCAAAAATAATCTGGACGCATACTTTAAAACGTGCTTTGGCCTTAATAATTATTGGCGTTTATATGGTCAATGCTGAATATGGTTATGATGCTTCAAAAATGATAATCGAACCTGCTTTTTGGGGACTTTTGGCTTATTCAATGCCAATTCCAATTTGGAATAAATATCCGAAAGACTTTTCTGTCTGGTTAAAATATATCCTGCAATATGGTGGAATAGTAGTTTTAATTGCACTTTACTTCTTATACGTTCAGGAAGAAACAGGCAAAACAGGAATCACGCCAAAATGGTGGGGAATTCTCGGTTTAATAGGTTGGGCTTATCTTATTTCGGTCCTGTATTATTGGCTTGTTTCGGGCAGATTATGGGCAATGATTGCTTTTCTTGTGGTGTGTGTGGCTGCGAATTCAGCTAATTTGACAGAAGGCTTAAGCTTGCCGGAATGGTTTCGCTTTATTGCAGGACATTTAACACACGCCACTTTAGTAACTGCGGGAATCATCATTTCATTATTGTTTTTTGACCGAAAAATCGAAAATAAAATCAATTGGACGGTTGTCTTTTTTATAGCATTATTTTTTGCCGTTGGATTTTTTCTAAGACCTTATTACGGAATCTCAAAAATACATGGAACTCCTTCCTGGACCTTAATATCGGCTGGAATCTGCACGGTTCTGTTTTATTTTTTGTATTGGTTAATAGAAGTTAAAAAGCAGACAAAATGGAGTGAATTTTTCATGCCAGCTGCCGCAAATCCTTTACTGATTTATATTTTGCCGGGTGTTATTTATTATTTCAATCTGGCTTTTAAAATTCGTATCGTTCCGGAATTTTTCCGCGAAGGCGTTGCGGGAATTGTCTGGTCACTTATTTTCTCAACAATCATGTTATTCGTAATGAAAATCTTCAATAAATATAAAATTCAGCTCCATTTGTAGAATTTGAGTTAAAGATATTCTCATTTCAAAACCTTAAAAAACTATTCCACAATTAAAGATTTTATTTCTAAAACCGCTCCGGGAACAGGATTATAATTCACAAAATTAAACTTGCACAAATTGTGAATGTTTAAAGGTTTTCCATTTGTCAGGCCATCTTGTTTAAAGTCGCTCCACGGAATTTTTAAAGTGGTAAATTTTTTAGCAGAAACAGGTAAATCAACTCTGGGATGTGAACCGCCATGAACACATCCCGTACCTTCTTCATTTCCTTCACGGGCCTGAAGTTTTATCAAATGGGTTGATTTATAGGTAATACTCAAATATTTTGATTTTCCGGACAAATTGGTTGGTTTGCCGTCGTTTGAATCAGATTCGGTAATCATAACATTCAGTTCGATTTCTCCGGCAGGATAATCGCTTGCGGTAACTTTTACAATGCCTTTTTCTTTGCGGACTTTATTAATTATTTCCTGGTTTTCTTTTGCAGGACCTGCAATAAACCACGTTGACGTTTTTACAAGGTCAGTATTTTGCTTTGCAGATGTTAAACCTGCAGCAAACAGAAAAAAGAGTGAACCTGTTAAAATAAATGCTTTGATGTTCATAAAAATGACATTTGATGTTTATTCAAAAATAGGATTTCTTTTTATTCTTTTAAAAAATGACTGGTTATTGCGATTAGGTTTATTTGAAAATTTCTAACTTTCCCCAAAATCAAATTTTACATTTTTCAATGCAGTTATCGGTTGTTATCCTTAATTATAATGTGCGTTACTTTCTGGAACAATGCGTTTTAAGTGTTCAGGAAGCAATTGCCGGTCTTGATGCCGAAATTATTGTAGTTGATAATAATTCGTCTGACGACAGCTGTTTGATGATGCAGACACGATTTCCAAAAGTAAAATTGATTCAAAATCAGGAAAATTTCGGTTTTCCAAAAGGAAATAATATTGCAGTCGGGCAAGCCGGAGGAAAATACATCTGCATTTTAAATCCGGACACGGTCGTTGCTGAGGATACTTTTACTAAAATTTTGGCTTTCGCCGAAGAAAAACAGGATCTCGGAATTATTGGCTGTAAATTGATTGACGGAACAGGAAATTTTCTGCCCGAAAGTAAACGAGGAATTCCAACTCCATGGGTTGCTTTTACCAAAATTTTCGGATTGTATAAAGTATTTCCAAAATCAAAAATTTTTAATCGTTATTATGCGCAGTACTTAACTGAAAACCAAACCGGAAAAGTGGAGATTTTAGTTGGGGCTTTTATGTTTCTGGAGAAAGATTTATATGAAAAACTAAATGGTTTTGATGAAAACTGCTTTATGTACGCAGATGATATTGATTTGTCTTACAGAGCGCTGCAAATGAAAAAATCCAACTATTATTTTCATGAAACGACCGTTTTGCATTATAAGGGAGAAAGTACCCTTAGAGACGAATTGTATATGAAACGTTTTCAGGACGCAATGAATTTTTTCTATCAGAAGCATTTTAAAAAATCATGGTTTTTTAGTTTTTTTATTCAAACCGGAACGTGGTTTTTTTCATTTGTAAAAATGTTTCAGGGAAAATCTAAAATAAAACCTTTGCCGGAAAGTTATATTTTATATTCAGAAAATGAGAATTTGTCTGAAAAACTGGCTTCGATTTTAGAAAATAAAGTTAGTTTTTTAGATTTCAAAAAAGAAAAAATGGTAAATTCGTCGCTGATTTTAAAGGGTAAAAAGACAGAGATCATTTTGGATAATCACTATGTTTCATTCAAAAAATGTATCAATATCATAGAAACTCTTAAAGATAAGAACATTACTTTTAAGATTTTCCCTAAAAAGACAAGTTTTATAATAGGAAGTAATTCGAGAAATGACAGGGGGCAAATCAGAAAAATTAAGTAAAAATTATATTAAGTGTAATTTATATTTGAAAATTTCAGTAATTTCGCAATCAGAAAATTAAAATCACCCTTTAGAATAACAATATGGCAAGATTTGAATTAAAGCTTCCTAAAATGGGAGAGAGCGTCGCTGAAGCAACCATTACAAACTGGTTGAAAGAAGTGGGAGACAAAATTGAAGCTGATGAAGCAGTACTTGAAATCGCAACAGATAAAGTTGACAGTGAAGTACCAAGTGAAGTGTCAGGAATTTTAGTTGAACAATTATTTGGCAAAGATGATTTAGTTCAGGTAGGGCAGACTATTGCAATTATCGAAACTGAAGGGGGTGATGCACCTGCAGCACAATCGACTGTAGAAACGGCTGCTCCTGCAGAAGCTATAGAAATTGAAAAAACAATTGAGGCAGTAAAAGAGGCTTCCTCTGTGCCGCAGGATTTCGCAGGATCAGATAAATTCTTTTCTCCTTTGGTAAAAAATATTGCAAAAGAAGAAGGTGTTTCTGTTGCTGAACTGGATAATATTCAGGGTTCAGGAAAAGATGGCAGAGTAACAAAAGACGATATTTTAAAATATATAGAAGACCGCAAGTCGGGTGCTGTACAAGCTCCGAAAGTGGCTGAAGAAGCTCCAAAAACTGTAGTTGAAACTCCAAAAACAGTTCAAACACCACAACCTGCCGTTCAGAAAAGTCAGCAGGCAGTTCCGGTTTCTGTAAACGGTGGTGACGAAATTATAGAAATGGACAGAATGCGTAAGCTGATTTCAGGTTACATGGTTGCTTCTGTACAGACTTCGGCTCACGTTCAGTCTTTTATTGAAGTTGACGTAACCAACATTGTAAAATGGAGAGATAAAGTTAAAACGGCTTTTGAAAAGAGAGAAGGCGAGAAGCTGACTTTTACACCAATTATGATGGAAGCCGTTGCGAAAGCCTTAAAAGATTTTCCTGGAATGAACATTTCTGTGGATGGCGATTATATCATCAAAAAGAAAAACATCAATTTAGGAATGGCAGCGGCATTGCCAAATGGAAATTTAATTGTGCCTGTAA
The DNA here is from genome assembly GCF_001429765.1 of Flavobacterium sp. Root901. Lineage (GTDB taxonomy): Bacteria > Bacteroidota > Bacteroidia > Flavobacteriales > Flavobacteriaceae > Flavobacterium. Next base: position 729,085 of record NZ_LMJB01000001.1, on the reverse strand, counting down.
TTAAAAATGCAGATCAGTTAAATCTTGTTGGAATGGCAAAAGCAGTTAACGATTTAGGAAACCGTGCAAAAGCAGGAAAACTAAAACCAGACGATACACAAGGCGGAACTTATACAGTGACAAACGTAGGAACTTTTGGAAGCGTTTTTGGAACGCCGATTATCAATCAGCCGCAAGTTGGTATTTTAGCTCTTGGGGCGATTCGCAAAGTGCCGGCGGTTATCGAAACTCCGGAAGGTGATTTCATCGGAATTCGTCAAAAAATGTTCTTATCACACTCTTACGATCACAGAGTGGTTGATGGTGCATTAGGAGGAAGTTTTGTAAAAAGAGTAGCAGAATATTTAGAAGCTTTTGATGTAGACAGAGATTTCTAATTGACTTACCAAATAAATTTTAAAACCCGAAAAATTAAAAACTTTTTCGGGTTTTTTTGTTTGCGCAGAATTTGGAATTCAGGGTAAATTTGCTGTAATTTTAAAATAAAAATCACTAAAAAATGCCAATTTTGCTCAAAAAAATAGAATTTAGGGCGGGAACTTTGGCTTTAAAAATTTACATTTGTAATCTTATAAAAATTAAAAATGGAATTAAAACTTAACAAACCAATCTGCTTTTTTGATCTTGAAACAACTGGAATAGACATTGGTAAAGATCGGATTGTAGAAATTTCGATATTTAAAGTTTTTCCAAACGGAAATAAAGAAAGTAAAACCTGGCTGGTTAATCCAACAATTCCAATTCCTCCACAAACTACAGCTGTTCATGGTATTACGGATGAAAAAGTAGCCAATGAACCAACCTTTGCAGAACTGGCTCATCATGTTCATAATATGATTAAGGACAGTGATTTGGGAGGTTTTAATTCAGATCGTTTTGATATTCCGTTATTAGCAGAAGAATTGCTTCGGGCAGGAGTAGACTTTGATATGAAAAATAAAGTTTCGGTCGATGTACAGACTATTTTTCATAAAATGGAAGAACGTACATTAAGTGCGGCTTTTAAATTTTATTGTGGAAAGAGCCTTGAAAACGCCCATTCTGCAGAGGCGGATACCATGGCAACTTATGAAATTCTGAAAGCGCAATTAGATCGTTATCCGGAATTAGAAAACGATATGAAAGCATTGTCTGAATTTACAACCCGTAAAAGAATAGCCGATTTTGCAGGAATGATTGCTTTTGATAAAGACGATGAAGAAATCTTTACTTTTGGAAAACACAAAGGAGCAAAAGTTGAAAAAGTTCTGGAAACAGAGCCTGGATATTTCAGCTGGATTCAAAACGCAGATTTTCCTTTGTATACCAAAAAAGTTTTGACAGGAATTAAATTAAGAAAATTAAATACGAAATAAGGCTCTAAGCTCCTAAGATTCTAAGTTCCTGAGTTTTTCTCAATTTCTTAGAACCTTAGGATCTCAGAATCTCAGTACCTTTAAAAAGAATGAAAATCATCTGTATCGGTAGAAATTATACCAATCATATTGAAGAATTAAAAAACGAACGTCCGGATGAGCCTGTTGTTTTTATGAAGCCCGATTCTGCGGTTTTATTGAAACAGCATCCGTTTGTAATCCCGGAATTTTCTGAGGAAGTTCATCACGAATTAGAAATAATTGTGAAAATTAACAAAGTTGGAAAGTATATTGAACCTAAGTTTGCGCACAAATATTATGATGAGATTAGTGTAGGTATCGATTTTACTGCCAGAGATTTACAGGATAAATTAAAAGCAAAAGGACTGCCTTGGGAAAAAGCAAAAGCTTTTGACGGTTCTGCCGTTATTGGAGATTTTTTACCAAAAAATGATTTTGTTTCATTAGAAAATCTTACGTTTGAACTCAAAAATAATTCTGAAACAGTTCAAAAGGGAAATACAAGCTTTATGCTTTGGAAAATTGATGAATTGGTTTCGTATGTTTCGCAGTTTTTTACGTTAAAAATTGGAGATATTATTTTTACGGGAACGCCTGCCGGTGTAGCGCCGGTAAAACCTAATGATGTTTTAGAAGGCTTTTTAGAAGATAAAAAATTATTCAGAATACAAGTAAAATAATGGCTTTAAAGTATAACCTTTCGAAAGTGTATGCGCTTTCAGACAATGACCCGGAATTTGTAAACGAAATTCTAAAACTATTTGTTACGGAAGTTCCTGAAGACTTGAAACAAATCAAAGAAGGAATCAAGAAAAAAGATCATAAATATGCATATTCATACGCGCATAAAATAAAACCTACACTGGATTTAATGGGACTGAATGTTGCTTTTGAAGAAATTCTGCAAGTCGAAGCCTGGACAAAAGCAGAAGGAAAGAAAAAAGATATTATCGAAACTTTTAAAAGTATAAAAGTACAGGTAAAAGACGCGATTAAAGAGATTAAAAAAGACTTTGAAATATAACTCAAAATAATTCCGCTTTTGATTCTGAAAAAGCGGAATAAATTTTTGTTTTTTTAACCCGCACTTTTAAAACTTCCTTCACATAATAAAAAGAAATTCTCTTTTGTTTTCCTGCCCCAAATTATTTCTGCAATCTTATTCCATAATTACACTTATAAAATTATAAGTAAAACTTTTTACAGCTATGAAAGCAACAATAGTTACCATTGGAGATGAAATTTTAATTGGTCAAATTGTAGATACAAATTCTAATTTTATTGCAAAAGAACTGGACAGGATTGGTGTTCAGACTTATGAAATGATTTCAATAAGTGATGATAAACAGCATATTTTAAACACTTTTGCCCAATTACAAAACAAAGTTGATGTTGTAATTATAACCGGTGGTTTAGGTCCGACAAAAGATGATATTACCAAAAAAACTTTTTGTGATTATTTTGATGATGAACTGGTTGTAAATCCCGAAGTTCTGGCACACGTAACAGAACTTATTGAAGGTTTTTACAAAAGACCAATTTCGCAATTAAATAAAGACCAGGCTCTTGTTCCTTCCAAATGCACCGTTCTGCATAACAAAATGGGAACAGCGCCGGGAATGTGGATGAAAAAAGAAAATACGGTCTTTATTTCGCTTCCCGGAGTTCCGTATGAAATGAAATATCTGGTAGAAAATGAAATAATTCCCAAGATTATAAAAGAATATAAACGTCCTTATATTATACACAAAACAATTCTAACATACGGTCAGGGCGAAAGTTTAGTCGCAGAACGTATCGAAAACTGGGAAAACAACCTGCCGGAATTTATTAAACTGGCCTATCTGCCAAATCCGGGACGTGTTCGTCTGCGTTTGACAGCCCGCGGAACCGATAAAGAGTTGTTAGAAAAAGCTATTGAAGAAAATGTTCAGTCATTAGACGCTATAATTCATGATATTATAGTAGGTTATGATGAAAACGAAACAATAGAAAGAGTAGTGGGTAAATTGCTGGCCAAAGAAAATAAAACCATATCAACTGCAGAAAGTTGTACGGGCGGAAAAATTGCTTCGCTTTTATCTTCTGTTCAGGGAGCGTCAGGATATTTTAAAGGAAGTGTGGTTTCCTACGCAACGGAAGCTAAAGTGAATGTCCTCGGGGTTTCACAGGATTTAATTAATCAATTTTCGGTAGTAAGTGCTGAGGTTGCGGCAGCTATGGCTTTGAATGTGAAAGACATACTCAAAACAGACTATGCAATAGCAACAACCGGTAACGCCGGTCCGTCAAAAGGCGATGCGGATGCTGAAATAGGAACTGTTTTTATAGCCCTGGCGACCCCGGACGGAGTAATTACAGAAGAATTTAACTTTGGTCAACCTCGTGAAAAAGTGATAGATAGAGCCACTATTAAGAGTTTGGAAATATTACAAAAAGAAATTTTAAAAATTGTGCAATAATTTTTTGCTACAATGGTTTATTTTTCTTTTCTTTGCACCCTGATTTTGAATAACGATAAAAGATAAGTATAATGTCAAGAGTTTGTGACCTTACAGGTAAAAGAGCGATGGTAGGAAATAACGTTTCTCACGCTATGAACAAAACTAAGAGAAAGTTTTCTGTAAACTTAGTTAAAAAGCGTTTTTATCTTCCAGAAGAAGATAGATGGATTACTCTTAGAGTAGCAGCATCTACGATAAAAACAATTAATAAAAATGGAATCACTGCTGTTTTGAAAAAAGCACAGTCAGAAGGATTTATCAAATAATCTTTTCCTAAATAAATATATAGCAAGATGGCAAAGAAAGGTAATAGAATCCAGGTAATTTTAGAATGTACTGAGCACAAGACTTCTGGTGTTCCGGGAACTTCTAGATATATTACAACTAAGAACAAAAAAAATACTCCAGACAGATTAGAGATTAAAAAATTTAATCCAATCTTGAAACGTGTAACTGTTCACAAAGAAATTAAGTAATAATTAGAGATTTTTGTAAATCTCAAATGGTTTTGCCATTTAGAGTTTTATAAAAAACTTCAAATAACATTTGAATCATGGCAAAGAAAACCGTAGCATCGTTACAAACATCTTCTAAGAGATTATCAAAAGCCATCAAAATGGTAAAATCTCCTAAAACTGGCGCATATACATTCGTAGAATCTATTATGGCTCCTGAAGAAGTTGATGAATTCTTGAAAAAGAAATAATTACAATTACAATATATAGAAAAGCTACTTTCATTCGGAAGTAGCTTTTTTATTTTTTATATTTGTTTAAAATTTTATAGAAACCAGTCAATTTGTGTTTTTTTTAAATATTAGTTCCGGTTATACTCTTTATCTTTACTTGAATAAAAATAGTAAATGAAAGAATTTTCCTGTTGAATTAAAATTGAAAACGGTATTCTGTAAACAAAGGATTGTTTGAGATTTTAAAAACAATCTACAACTAACAATAAATTTAAAATGAGTTTTTTTAAAAAATTATTTTCTACCGAAAAAAAAGAGACTTTAGATAAAGGTCTTGAAAAAACAAAAACTACTTTTTTCTCAAAATTAAGTAAAGCCGTAGCCGGAAAATCTAAAGTCGATGACGATGTTTTAGATAATCTGGAAGAAGTTTTGGTAGGTTCAGACGTTGGGGTAAACACAACGTTAAAAATCATTGAAAGAATTGAAAAGCGTGTAGCGGCAGATAGATATTTAGGAACAGATGAATTAAACCAGATTCTTCGTGATGAAATAGGAGGACTTTTATCTGAAACAAATACTGGAGAAGCAACTGAATTTGAAATTCCAAAAGATAAAAAACCATACGTTTTAATGGTTGTTGGAGTAAATGGTGTTGGAAAAACTACAACAATTGGAAAATTGGCTTATCAGTTTAAAAAATCGGGTTATAAAGTAGTTTTAGGTGCTGCAGATACTTTCCGTGCTGCTGCGATCGATCAATTACAGGTTTGGGCTGACAGAGTAAATGTTCCGATTGTGAAACAAAATATGGGAAGTGATCCTGCTTCGGTAGCTTTTGATACCCTTCAGTCGGCTGTGGCACAAAATGCAGATATTGTAATTATTGATACTGCAGGACGTTTGCATAATAAAATTAATTTGATGAACGAACTTTCAAAAGTAAAACGTGTAATGCAAAAAGTTGTAGCGGATGCACCTCATGATGTTCTTTTGGTTTTGGATGGTTCTACAGGTCAAAATGCTTTTGAGCAGGCAAAACAATTTACAGCAGCTACAGAAGTAACTTCATTAGCGGTTACAAAACTAGACGGAACAGCAAAAGGAGGCGTTGTAATTGGTATTTCAGACCAATTTCAAATTCCTGTAAAATATATTGGTGTTGGCGAAGGAATAGAAGATTTACAAGTCTTTAATAAATATGAATTCGTAGACAGTTTCTTTAAATAATGAATTAATGAGTTTTTCTTCTTTTAAAAATATTACACCGCTTACGTTTTACTTTGCGAGTGTTGTTTGTTTTGTTTTGGCGAATCTTACAAGAGATAACAGTCTTTCATTTTACTACGTTTTATTAGTTCTTGGATTAGGTTTCTTTTTTATGGGAATTTTAAAAAGATTGCGTACTAAGAGATAATAAAAATATCATATTTAGTAAAAACACCGGGATTTATTTTAAATGCCGGTGTTTTATCTTATTATTGATATAAAGCGCTGATTTTTTGCCATAAAACTTTGTCAAAATCAGATAAGGCAAGATTTACGTTATCCGCTGCGTCTCCCATTCTGATTATAACCATTTTTTTGCTCGGAACAACATAGATTTTCTGATCGTTTTTTCCTAAAGCCATAAACATATCACTTGGTCCGGTTGGAATTACGCTTCCCTGAAAAGTAAGCTGCGATTGTGGTAAATGATACGAACTTTTGCCATTTAACCACCATAAATAACCATATCCTAAATTGATATTTTGAGAGGTATTAGTTGCTTCATTAAAATAAGTTTCGTTTAAAACTACGTTGTTTTCCCATTTTCCTTTGTTAAGCATTAGCAATCCAAAACGTGCCATACTTCTGGATGTACTGGTATAAACGCTGTTAACGCCTAGCTGCACCCAGGATCCGTTCATTCCTATTTTATCTCTTAATTTGGTATTGAAATAATTTTCCCAGGTCTGTCCGCTTGCACTCGCCACAACGTCCTGTAGTTTTACATACACATTATGATATGCCCATCTGGATCCTGCATCGGCTTTGTAAATTAAACTTGCCGGATCTACATCATCTGTTGAATCATTAAGTCCGGATGTCATAGTTAACAAATGTTTGCAGGTAATTTGGTTTTCCTGAGCTAATGTTTCACTTGTCCAGCCCGTTCCAATGTATTGTGAAACTTTATTGTTGATATTTAATAAACCTTCTTGTTGTGCAATTCCGGTTACAGTTGAAGTTAATGTTTTTCCGGCACTTGCCCAATACCAATTTGTTGCTGCAGTATGACCGTTAAAATAATTTTCCATCACAATTCGCCCATTAACTAAAATAATAAAGGACTTAGAGTGTTTTAATTCGAGATAATCTAAAAGCGGCTGAACAGCATTTTGATTCCATTTTAAATCGGCAATAGATTTTGTTTCCCATGTTGTTCCTGATAGTGGAGGAAAATACATGTTTTCTGATGAAGTTGGAACCGGATCAGGTTCTGATGAGTCTTTGCTGCAGCTAATAAGCAATAATGCAGTCAGGATTGTGCAAATAGTTTTGATCATGGTTTTTTAGTTTTAGTTTGGGGTTTGATCAAAAATATGCAAAATAGTTTAATGCATAATAAAACTTATTTTTAATGATTTGTGCTTTTATTGAGTTTCCACTTAGTGCCGTCAGTAAACACTACATAATAGGCTCTTGCATTCATAATGCGATTTGCATCTGTAGAGAAATCTTCCCAGACTTTAGTTACACTTTTACCGGCTTTTAGTAAACATGTAATTTCTCCTGTAAATCTTCCTTCGCCGTAAAAATATCTTCCATTTGCTGGTTCGTTAAATGAATTTTCGCAATACCACTCAAATTTAATGGCCTGGATATCTTTTTTTCCGGAATTTTTAAAGACAATTTTAATATCCCGATGATCTGAATATTGATTTTTTATCAATTTAGATTCAATAATTTTTATTGACGAATTTTCTTGAAGCGATTTGTTTGAAAAATTTCCTTTTACAGAATTTGAACTGTCTTTATTTTCTAATACATTATAATTGTTGTTGGTTTCAATTTGCAAAGGTTTTGAACCTCTTATTTTTTCCGAATTTGATTGTGTGCAGGCTGTAATTAATAATAGTAAGCCCGGAAATATAATAAAAGATTTATTCATTACTTTTTAAATATGATAAAATTAAAATTGGTAGTTGTTTACAAAAGTCTCATGGATTTTGTTGAGTTTTGGCCTCCATATGGTTTAATGCTGTTAGAATAAGTTTTTTTTCTGAAATGATTTTTTTTTGAGAAGTGATTGATAAATGGAAGTAAAAAACATTTCTTTTGTACTTTATAACTTACCTTTGTAACCACTAAATTTCTTTTGAAAATGGATCCCTAGCCCTGATGGAAGCGGCATCCTTTTTCTTGCTTCTTTAGCAAGGAAAAGATACAGCGGACAGCAGGAATAGCTTCTTATTAATATTATAATTATGAAAAAAACTTTTATGATTTTGGTCTTATCGCTTTTGATGATAAGCTGTAAACAAGAAATAAAGCCAGCAGATATTGCAAAATTAAATGGCTATTGGGAAATTGAAAAAGTGGTTTTTGACAAAGGCGAAGACAAGATTTACGGAATGAATGAGAATTTTGATTTTTTTAAAATTAAAGGAACTACTGGAACCCGAACGAAAGTTATGGCACAGCTGGACGGAACTTTTTTAACAACAAATACTTTTGAAAAGGTTTCGGTTAGATTTACTGATAAAGGTGCTTTTTTAGATTATAATACAGATTATGCTAAATGGAGTGAAGAATTAATTTCAATTTCTGATGAGGAATTTGTGGTAAAAAATGACCAGAATAAAGAATATCATTATAAAAAAACAGGACCAATAAATATCTTAAACGATGGCAAAAAGACTAAATAACGAAAGTACAATTGGTGCTGTTTTGCAACAGATCATTCAGGTAAATAAATTACAGCCCGGAATGGATCAGATTGATGTAAAAGAAGCCTGGGGAAATTTAATGGGAAATGGTGTAAAGACATATACAAGAAACGTGGTTTTGAAAGGGAGTACACTGTATGTTGAACTTGGATCGGCAGTTTTAAGGGAAGAATTAAGCCACGGCAAATCTAAAATAGTTAAAATGATTAATGAAGAACTTGGACGTGAGGTTGTAAAAGATGTTGTTTTGCGATAATTTTTAATTGTTAATTTAATTAATAAAATAAATATTACACTTCTATTTTAGGAGTGTTTTTTTTTGATACATTTGGGCGCGAAGTATTTTTTTAAATAACAGCTTAATAATTAACAAACAAATCAAATCCAAGACATGAAAAAAGTATTACTTATTTTAACCGTATTATTTGCCTTAAACAGTTATTCTCAAAAGAAAAAAGTTGCCGTTGTATCTTTCTACACAGATAAAACAATCGGTCTTTCTGAATTGGGTTTAAACGGACTGGCTGCGATAGCAGATTTAGGGAATAATCCAAATTTTAACCTTTCTCCAATTTTAGAGAAATATCACAATGCATTTTTTAATGATTATGCTAAAAAATTTCCATTTGATTTACTTCCTGAAACTGAAGTGACTCAAAAACCGGAATACATTGCTTTTACTCCTAAATTTGCAAGAGAAGGCGGAGAAAGCGGTACTATTATTAACTATCCTGGATATAAATATATTTACGAAGGAATCAATGGTTCTGCAAATGAAGAAGCAACTGCTCAAATGTTTAAAGAATCAGCTGATGGTGTTTTATTTACAGAAATTCATTTTGCTGTAGTAAAAGGATTCGCTGTTGGTGGAACTGGAACAGTTAAGATGAGAGCTTACGCCAGAATCGCTTTGTATGATAAAACAGGAAAAAAAGTATTTGCTGTTTCTGAAGGGGCAAACTCTAAGAAAACCGGAACAATCGTAGGTGGTGTTCCTGTTTTAAGTCTTGATAAAGTATTACCTATGTGCGAAAGTGCATTAGAAGAGCTTTTAAAAGATCTTGATGATAAATTAGAAAAGATCGTTAAAAAGTCAGACAAGCTTTAATCAATATCTGCTATAAAAAAAAATCCCGTTTCATTTGAAACGGGATTTTTTTTTATCTAAACCTAAATCTAAATTCGTAAATCTAAAATTAGAATTGCTCTCTTCCTGCAAAGTGAAAAGCACTTTCGATAGCAGCATTTTCGTCGCTGTCTGATCCGTGAACTGCATTTTCTCCAATAGAAGTTGCGTATGCTTTACGAATAGTTCCTTCAGCAGCTTCAGCAGGATTTGTAGCTCCAATTAAAGTTCTGAAATCTTCTACTGCGTTATCTTTTTCTAAAATTGCAGCAACAATTGGTCCGCGTGACATAAATTCAACTAATTCTCCGTAGAAAGGTCTTTCTGCGTGCACTGCATAAAATGCTTTAGCATCAGCTACAGTTAATTGAGTTAATTTTAATGAAACGATTTTGAAACCACCATTTGTGATCATTGCTAAGATATTACCGATGTGTCCGTTTGCAACAGCATCTGGTTTAATCATTGTAAAAGTTCTATTTGTTGCCATTTTATATTTTATTAAATTTTGTGCAAAAGTAGACTTTTTTTGCGAATTGATTTTAATAAATTCATAATAAAAACATTGTGAATCGATGTTTTAGCAATGTTTTGTAATTAATTATTTGATATTATAAATTTAAAAAGACGCACTGCTGTGCGTCTGTACAATATTGTGATAAAAAATTACACTTTAAAAATTAATTTGTTTCTGTAGAATATCCATAAAATAAATGTCCAGATGCAGACATATACCAATGCGCCGGCTAATGAAGCTGTCATTGGATTGCTGAAAAATGGTTTAATCCAGAAACTATACAGATAGCTTAATAGATTGATCTTTTCTGAAGTATTATGCGGATTTTGAAATTCAATCATCACCAATGCCTGCGGAATAATCTGCGAAGTAAAGAAAACAATCATAGGATTTACGCCCCAGATTAAAAATGGCTTAAATCCTTTTTTATAATCGGCGATATCAATAACATAATATAATATTGCTAAAAATGTTGTGGCTAATCCTGTCGTATATAAAACATAACTGCTTGTCCAGAGTGATTTGTTTATTGGAAAAACAATATTCCAGATTAGACCTCCAACAATTAGTGCAGCTCCTGCAGCTCCCATTATTTGCGCTTTTTTGGTTTTTGGGAAATTCTGCTGCAAAACCTGACCAATTAATAAACCAATTATTCCGTTTACTATTGAAGGAAGTGTGCTTAAAATTCCTTCAGGATCCCAGGTTACAGTTCCGCGATACATGTGACCTTTTAGTAAAAGATTGTCAAGCCACGCGGCAAGATTGGTTCCTTTATCCAGATTTGCTTCGCCAACTCCCGGAACAGGAATTAAAGTCATGACTGCCCAATATCCTAATAATAAAACGATTCCGGTTAAGATTTGAGTTTTTCTGGATGTTTTTAAATATAAAAGAGAAACTACAAAATAAACAATCGCAATTCGCTGCAATACTCCCGGAAGTCGTACGTCACTGTAAGCTTCGATACCGCTGTATGCCAGAAATAAGTAAATAAACAGAATTGCAAAAGCTAAAATATTTTTGATTTTAGAACTAAAATTGCCCATTAAAGCATACCCAACACCAATTGTAATAGCTAATCGGCCAATTAAAAGCGGAATTCCGTCAAGCCCGAATAATTGAATTTTTCCAAAAAAGTTAAAGAAAATCCCCAAACATAACATTCGTAAAGAACGAATTAATATTTTGTTGAAAGTTGTGCCGTCATAAAATTTGTCCGGCATTGCAAGCGGTACTGCAACTCCCATTATAAAAACGAAAAATGGAAATACTAAGTCGGTTGGCGTGCAGCCGTTCCATTCGGCGTGTAATAGTGGCGGGTAAACATTGCCCCAGTCTCCTGGATTGTTGACAATTGTCATTAATAGAATTGTGAGTCCACGAAAGACGTCTAGCGAAATTAAGCGTTCTTTTACCATTTGTCTGGGTAAATTGGTTAGTTAATAAATTTTAAAAGTCGCTATTTGGTTTAAAAACAATAATTTCAGAATCGGGCGGTTATTTCATCCTGAAATTATTGTGGTAAGATATCATTATATTGTGATAATTGAAAAATTAGTTTCTAAAGGTTTTAATTTTTGGGTTAATAATGGAATCAGCTGTTCGCCTTTTTCAAGGTAAAATTCTGAAAAATTTGCCTGACGTTCCTGCAGACTGTTATTTGGGAACAATTCGCATTGTAAATCGGTCACGCGCTGTAACTGATCGCTTAGTTTTCTTTTTTGAGCTTTTAATAAACGTTTTTCTAAATTTTCAAGACCTTTTGTTTGTTTGACTTCCTGTGCCTTTACTGCTCCGGAAAAAGATTTATCGGTTTGATCTGCCAGTTCATAAAGATATTTAAATTGGGTTTTCAATATTTCTTTTTGAGGTGTTAAGTCAATTGGAAATGCAGAAATTTTATGTGTAATCGCATTTAGTAAATTTTCCTGTTTATTAAAAAGATCACGCCAGCTTAAATTCAGTTGATCTGCTTTTTTAACCTGTTTTTCGGTTGCCAGAAGGACAGAATTACGAACCAGAAGAATTGGAAAAGTTATTTTTACGGCATCAAAAAAAGATTTAAGTTCCAGCCAGTAAGCAATTTCTCCGCCTCCGCCAATATAACATAAATTTGGCAGAATAATTTCCTGATAAAGCGGACGCATAATTACATTTGGACTGAATTTTTCAGGATGATTTTCTAATTCAGAAAAGATTTCTTCTTTTGAAAATGATATTTTTGTATGGTTAACGAAGTATTTGTTTTCTTCAAAAATGATTCTCTCACGCAGATTATCTTCAATATAAAATAAATTGATTTCGCGTGGATTTACCTGAACAGTATAATCATTTAGTTTTTCAATTGTTTTTTGAACGGCCTGGTATGAAGTCTGTTTTTCTAATTCTTCTTTTGCAAAGGGAATAAAAGCACGTTTTAAATGAGCATCATCTGCATCTAAAATTACTAAACCATAATTGGCAAACAGGCTGTCAGCTAAAAACCGGGTTGCATCTGCCAGATTATCATGTTTTAAATAAGAATCTTCAAAAAGCTTTTTTAAAGTGTTGGCGTTTGTACTTGAGCCCAATTCTAAAGAGTAAATTTCGAGAAATTCTGCTAAGCCATCGGTCGAAAGTCTTCCTACAGGCCCAGTACTTTCTTTATTCCATCTGAATTTTTTTCCTTTAAAATTAAAATAATTAATTTCTTCAAAATCATGATCTTCAGTCGCCATCCAATAAATTGGGACAAAATTGTACGAAGGATATTTTGACTTTAACTCTTTCGTTAAATTAATTGTCGAAATGATTTTATACAAGAAATACAACGGTCCGCTAAATAAATTTAACTGATGTCCGGTTGTGATGGTAAAAGTATTTTCGAGTGCCAAAAGCTCAATATTCTGTTTCGTTAAATCAGAAATTTCGATATTTTGGTATTGCTTTTTTAAAGATGAAATCAAGGTAATTCGGTTACTGTGGTCAAAGTTTGCGGCTTTTTCAGTAATTTGTTTTTCGAAATTTTCTAAAGTCGGAAAATTGTTGTACAGCGGTTTCAATTCTGTTTTCTGATCTAAATAATCTTGTATCAATTTAGAAAAATATCCAGAAGTTTGATAGCTGATACAGTCGGTAGGCATAATTTTAAATTTATTTTTGACAGCTGTAAATTTAATGAAAATATGGAGTTAAAAATGGTTTTAACTATTGCTTAAGATTTGATTTTTATTTTTTGGATTTAAAGTTCCTGTAATCAGGTTTTTAATTTTGAATAATGAATTGATTTTTAAAATATAAAAAGTATGAAATTTGTTAAAAGTGCTATGATGTTTTGAAAGTATTTGTTGTAAATGTAAAATATTAATAATGAAACTATATTTTTGTAATCAAAAAAAAGATATATCTATTTTGCATGGAAACTAACCTGAATAAGAAGAACTCATTAAAACACGTTCTTTTTGGAAGCCTGATTGGCACAACAATTGAATTTTTTGATTTTTATATTTATGCCAATGCTGCGGTATTGGTTTTTCCTCAGTTATTTTTTCCGGGTTCTAATTCGACTGTAGCCACTCTGGAGTCGCTGGCTACTTTTTCAATTGCATTTTTATCACGACCGTTAGGTTCTGCTTTTTTTGGTCATTACGGAGATAAAATCGGACGTAAATTTACCTTAGTTGCAGCTTTACTGACAATGGGAATTTCTACTGTTACAATAGGATTTTTGCCAGGTTATGCCAGTATTGGTGTTGCGGCTCCATTATTATTAATGCTTTGTCGATTTGGACAAGGAGTTGGTTTAGGAGGTGAGTGGGGAGGAGCTGTTTTGCTGGCTATAGAAAATGCTCCGCCAAATAAGCGCGCCTGGTACGGAATGTTTCCGCAATTGGGTGCTCCAATTGGATTGTTACTTTCCGGAGGAACTTTTCTATTGCTGACCGATTCCATGAGCAATGAAGATTTTATGGATTATGGCTGGAGAATTCCGTTTATAGCCAGTTCTCTTTTAGTTATAGTTGGGTTTTATATCCGAACAAAAATTACTGAAACCCCTTCTTTCGAAAATTCTAAAAAAGAAAAAGAAGAGGTTAAAGTACCTTTTTTCACGATTGTGAAATCATATAAAAATCAATTGATTTTTGGTACGTTTGCCGCTATTACAACATTTTTGGTTTTTTACTTAATGACAGTTTTTACATTGAGCTGGGTAACTTCTGATCTGGGAATTGTTAAAAGAAACGGCTTATTAATACAGTTGTTTTCGGTACTGTTTTTTGCCATTTTCATTCCAGTTTCAGCTGTTGTAGCAGATAAAATAGGACGCCGTAAAATGCTTATTATAGCAACAGCGGCTATTGCTGTTTTCGGATTTTTCTTTTCTTATTTCTTAAGTACCGGAAATATTGTTTTACTAACCACTTTTGCCTGCATCGGTATGGTTTTAATGGGATTTACTTACGGACCTTTAGGAACTTTTTTATCGGAGTTGTTTCCAACAAATGTTCGTTATTCCGGTGCATCTTTAACTTTTAATCTGGCCGGAATTTTGGGTGCGGCTTTTGCTCCTATGATTGCCATTTGGTTAGCCAAAACTTATGATGTAAGCTATGTTGGTTTGTACTTAACAGCAGCGGCACTTATTTCCTTAATTTCTTTTTTCGTAATAAGCAAAGACGAGCATAAATTTTAAATACAATCTAATTTTATATAAAAAAGGCTCAGGTAATTAATCTGAGCCTTTTTAATTAAATTATCTTTTAAGACTAAAGTGTCCCCTAAATTCTGTTCCGTTTAAACGAGTTACAATAAACCAATAATCTGAAGCAGGTTCCTGATGTCCAAGATACGTCCCGTCCCAGGAAGTATTCAATGATAAAGCTTTTATCAATTTTCCATATCGGTCAAATATTCTTATAGTTGTATTTGGAGCCAAATATGCAGGATCAATTGTCCAATAATCGTTGTAATTGTCATTATTTGGAGTGAAGAATTTTGGAAACGGCAATTCATCTACAAAATTAATACAATCGCCAATTGTGGCTTCAAGAATATTTATCGAAACTGGAATTCTGTCACTTTCACAATTGTTAATAGTTTGAGAGGCATAATAAGTAATTCCATTTTCCAGCTTCTCGGTTTCTGATAAAGTTGTATTTAAAGAAACGCTTTTGTACCATTTTATATTCTGGCCAATAATATTAATATCCTTAATTGCAGCATTTTTTTGAATACAAAATACCTGTGGTGAATCAGCAATTGGAATTTGTGTATCCTGTACTTTTACCATAACAGCCAATCTATCACTTTCACAATTATTTAATGTCTGCGAAGCATAGTAAGTTCCAGTTTGTAATAAATCTGTATCAGATAAAATGTTTCCGTTTACAGCTTCATCATACCATTTTATGCTTGTTCCGGTTATAGAAAGATCTTCAATCATTGCAATTTGATCAATACAAAATTGCTGGTTATTGTTTCCAGTAGGCAATGGAGTATTATAAATTCGGACTAAAATTGGTGTTCTTTCACCTTCACATCCAATTGTCTGCGAAGCATAGTAAGTTCTATTATCTTCTAATAGAGTTGAATTCGGCAAACTGGCTGCAGAGAAATTAGTATCGTACCATTTTATATTTTGTCCGGAAATTTGAATGCTGCTTAAAGTTGCATTTTCCTTTTTACAGAAAGATTGACTTCCATTTCCAGTTGGGGCAGAAGGTGTATTTACAATCACAGTTGTTATGGCTAACCTTTGGCTTTCACAATTATTTTCGGTCTGCGAAGCATAATAAGTTTTTCCGTCAACAAGATTTGTAGTTTCTGCTAATAAAGAGCCATTACTTACTGCATCATACCATTTTATGGATGTTCCGCTCACTTGAAGATCTGCAATGGTTGGATTTTGTCCGGTGCAGAATGATTGATTTGCATTTCCTGTTGGAGGAAATGTAACCTGAATATTGATTTTAACGGCAACTCTTTCGCTCTCACATCCGTTTATAGTTTGTGAAGCGTAATAAGTTGCTTTATCCTGAGCGACAGTTGTTGGTGTTGCAAGTGTTCCTCCTGTTAAATTACTGTACCATTTTATGTTTTGGCCGGTAATTTGAATGTCGTTTAATGTAGCATTTTGCTGAACGCAGAAGGTTTGTAAACTCAAAGTTTGAGGAAGCGGAATCAAATTAACATATTTTATTATGATCACCTTTACAGCTTCAGAAATACAGCCGCTGGAATTTTTGGTTTTTATATAATATTCTCCCGGTTCTAAAAATCCGGACACTGGATTATTACTCCACGTTATTCCATTATCAAAACTATATTCTGCTGCACTCGAAAGAATATTTATTTTTCCTTTACTATTCTTACAGTCTGGCTGAGTGCTGTTGTAGGAAGGGGGAAAAGGATAATCTGCAGGAGGATTTATCTGAACAGTAACAGGATCTGATATACAGCCAGCTGAGTTCTGAATTTTAATATTATAGGTTCCAATGGCTAAATTTTCTGAAACTGCACTTGTTTTCCAGCTTATTCCGTTATCAAAACTATATTTTGAAGCAGGGGTCGTAATTGTAATAATTCCAAAGGGATTAGTACAGCTTGTAGGCTGAACAGAGGTGTAAACAGGATTTGTTATATCGTCCAACAGAGGATTGATAATTACCTTAATAGCAACAGAAGGACATCCTGAAGCACTATTTCTTACCCTGACAAAATAATTCCCAGCATTTAAGCCCGTTATTTTATTATTTGTTGTCCAGGCTGCTCCATTATCAAAACTGTATTGATAAGCAGTTGCTGATACCAATGTAATAGTCCCTTTTGGAGAAGTACAGCTGCTTGGCTGCTGAATCAAAATGCCGGGTGGATCAGCGGCTGGGTCTGGGTCATTTAGCGCAAGAAATTTAGCGCTCGATTCACATCCCAATGCTGATTTGATTATTAAATGATAATCACCGGCTTTTAGATTTGAAAAGACAGGATTTGAACTCCAGTTTTCACCATTATCAATACTGTATTCAGCCGCTGGTGAAGTAAACTCAATACTTCCTAAAGATTCGCAATTAGGCTGGGTTAATATAATAGAAGGTTCATCAAGATAAAATCTGGATATATTGACAGGCTGCGGATAAGATTGACATCCGAATTTGTTTTTTAATATTATATAATAAGTACCTTCATCTAAATCAGTAGAAACGGGGTTTTTAGTCCACGTCATTCCATTGTCAAAACTATATTCATCCCCAATCGGATCAATAGAAATACTTCCGCCTTTTTCGCATGTTGGTTTTGTTGTTGTATATTCAGGCGTTTCTATGAATATAGCGGGAATACCAATAACTACCTGATAAGATTCGCAGCCCGTTTCGTCTTTTAGCATGATATAGTAATTTTCAGCATAAATTGATGCCGGGATATTCAAAACTTTGTTGGAGCTGCCCCATGTTCTTCCGCCATCAAAACTATATTGTGCAGCAGGAGTATCCACTATGATACTTCCCGGTGATCCGCATTTAGGCTGTGTTACTCTTATATCAGGATAGGTTAGTTTTGGTTCAGTAAAACGGATACTATAATAGGTTGGAGAAGTACAGCCATATTCATTTTTTATTTTTGGGGTATAATAACCCGGTGGTAAATTTACAGCGTTAGGATTCGTTCCCCAGGTTTGTCCGGCATCAAAGCTGTAAAATGGGGCTGGAGTAGTAATCGTAATGCTTCCTCCCTTATTGCAGGTTGGATCTGTGTAAGTGTACTCTGCATTTTTTAATACAAATGGGCTGAAATTAAAATAAAAAGTTTCTGATACACAACCATTATTATTTTTGATTTTTAATCGATATTCAGAATCAACAGGCAGATTTTCAGCCGTAGGATTTGTGCTCCATGTTGCCCCATCATTAAAGCTGTAAAAATCAGCTATCGTTCTTATAGTTATACTCCCTGTAGCATTTTCGCCACAAACAGCAGGCTGAGTAAAATCGATTAATGGCATTGGAAGATAAAACGGAAAAAGATGGATATAAAACGGCAGACTAGTACAACCCTCTGCATTTTTTATGACAATAAAATAATTACCCTCTTCTAAATTAGATTTAACTGGGTTTGTTCCCCAGGTTACTCCACCATCAAAACTGTAAAATGGTGCCGGTGTAGTAATTGTAATACTCCCTTTGGTATTACATTCAGGCTGGATAACTAAACAAGTTGGGAAACTTAAATAATTATCATAAATAGAAACCCTTGTCTCATAAGTCACACATCCGTTACTATTTCTCGTTTTTAAATAATAATCATTAGCTTTTAAATTTACAGCAGTTGGGTTTGTCGACCAGGTCTGACCATCATCAAAACTATATTCTTCACCTGCTGATGTGATGGTTATACTGGCGCCCGAGTCACATGTTACTTGTTTATTTATTATATATTTAGTATCTCCAGTATAAGTTACAGGGTCCATATATACATATTGAGGGTCTGATGTACAGCCAAATTCATTTTTTATGGAAATAAAATATTGTGAAGAAACAGTAGGGACTGTCACTGTTGGGTTTGTAGTCCAGGTTAATCCGCGATCAAAACTATATGCAGCTGCTGGCGTTGTAATTGTAATACTTCCATTGGTAGTACAGGTAGATTGTACAGTTGTGTAGGTAGGATTAGGAAGAAAGTAAGGTTTAAGGTAAATATATAACGGCTCAGTTTCACAGCCAAACTCATTTTTTGTTTTTATTGCATAAGTTCCGGATTCCAGATTTACAGCTTTAGGGTTTGTGGTCCATGTTACGCCATTGTCAAAGCTATACTGATCTGCAGAAGTTAAAATAGTTATAGAGCCTAAGTTGGCACAAGAAGGGTAAACCGATCTTATTTTTGGAAAAGGAGCGTAAAACTTTTTAAGATAAATATATTCATGGGGAGTATTGGATTCACAGCCATTTTGATCCTTGATTTTTATGGAGTAATAACCTGAAGGAAGGTTTGCCGCAGTTGGATTTGTTGTCCATGTGACTCCATTGTCAAAACTATATTCAGCGGCTGGCGTTGTAATAGTAATACTTCCTCCAGAATTGCAGCCCGGAGCTGTAAAGGTATATTTAGGATAATCTAAATGCGAAATAAAAAGCAATACATTTTGAGAATAAGATTCACATCCCGAATTGTTTTTAACTTTAATATTATACTCTCCTGCAGGTAAATTCCCTTTAGTAGGATTTGTACTCCAGGTTAATCCATTATCAAAACTATATTGTGACCCGGGAGTTGTAATTGTGATACTGCCATTAATATTACATGTTGGCTGTACAATTGAAAATGAAGGTCTGTCCAGCAGTATCGGATCAATAATTGTTATAATAGAAGGAGATGAAATACATCCGGAAGCAGATTTAATTTTAACATAATATTTTCCGGGACCAGTTGGGAGAAAAACCGGATTGGTCTGCCATGATTTACCATTGTCAAAACTGTAATTTAAACCTGCTTCTTTAACAGTTATGCTTCCTTTCGTGTCATTACAGCTAGGTTGAACTACAATTGTTTCAGGACTTGAAAGGGAATTGTTTATAGTAATATTTGAACTTACATAACATACATTTCCATTTGTTATTTTAACGGAATAAGTACCAACTTTTGATGGTATCGATGATATTGGGTATGTTTTGCTTACAGCACCAGCTATTGCAACACCCTCTTTATACCACTGATAAGTAGTATTTGAGTTTAAGTTATTGGTAATGTTAGCAGTTAATACTAAATTTCCTCCGCAAAAACTTCCTGTTTGAGAAATAGTTACGCCAAAATTTTCCGGAGTATTCAAAATTAAATTGTCATAAAGAAAAGACAAGGTTTCTAACGTATCAAATAATGGAGGCAGTTTTCCTGAAGGCGGCCCAAGCATTATTGCATTTATATTCACACTTGGGGTAAAAGTCATTGTGATTTCTCCCCATACAGATTGCGGCTGATATGTTACATGCCCAATTTCAATCCAGCTGGGATCAAAACTATCTGGGCTTGAATTCGTATACAATGGCAGATTATCTTTGTTACTGCATCCAAAAAGAGTAACATTAACCGGTTCAAGGTAATCAAAATCAAATTCTTTAATAGTACTTTCATCGATGTAAATACTGGTTAATGTGGCAATGTTTAATTTTAACTGATATTTTGTTCCGGCAATTAAAGGCGTTTGCAATTTAGCAGCGAGATATTCTTTTCTTCCGTTTTTATATGAAGCCCTGATTATTCCATCACCATCAGGAAAATTTTGAAGCTGTTTGTTGTAAATAGCATTTAACTTTTCACAATTCATATAATCAGGTGAAGGCTGGGTTCCCTTTACCCATGAATTTACTGCACTTAAGTCGTTTCTATAATATGGACAGTTTATTTTTTCTTCAAAAGAAGGATTAGCTAAAATCGAAGCTGTTTTATTGCAGATACAATCACTGTCGTTTAAATCTATTTTTCCATCACCATCATCGTCGATACCGTTATTACATTTTTCCTGAGAGTAACTAAATATTGAAATAAATAAAAATAAAAAAAGTAAAGTTTTCTTCATGCGATTGATTTAAGAGTAAACAAATGTAGTTAAATATCTACTAAATAAAATTAAAAACTCAAAGCGATAATCAAGAAAATCTTTTACTGAAAAGTCTTAAAATATCCCGTATTTTTGCAAAAAATATTTCTTTTGAAAACAAAACTTTTTATCATAACACCGCCATTTACCCAACTGAATACACCGTATCCGGCAACGGCGTATATAAAAGGTTTTCTGAATACGAAAAATATAGAATCCGTTCAGGCAGATTTGGGTATTGATGTGATTCTAGAACTGTTTTCAAAGAAAGGATTACAAGATTTGTTTCAGGTTTGCTCCGCCAATTCGGCTTCTAGCCTCGGGTCAGGTTTCAGGTTTCAGGATGTTGGAAACGAAATTTCAGATAATTCCAAACGTATTTTTGCTCTGCAGGATGAATACATCAAAACGATTGATGCTGTAATTCAGTTTTTGCAGGGAAAAAATCCAACATTGGCTTTACAGATTTGTCAGGAAGATTTCCTGCCGGAAGCTTCTCGTTTTGCACAGCTGGAAGAACTCGACTGGGCTTTTGGAACCATGGGAACCCAGGACAAAGCAAAACATTTGGCAACTTTATATCTAGAAGACATATCGGATTTTATTGTTGAATGTGTTGACGAAAATTTTGGCTTTAGCAGATATGCTGAACGTTTAGGCCGAAGCGCCAATTCTTTTGATGAATTATACAGCGCTTTACAGCAAGAACCAACTTATATTGATTCGATTTTAATTTCACTTTTAAAAGCTAAAATTGAAACTGTAAAGCCTACATTATTTTTAATTTCTGTTCCGTTTCCTGGAAATTTATACAGCGCTTTTCGATGCGCACAATGGGTAAAACAAAATCATCCCGAAATTAAAATTTCAATGGGAGGTGGTTTTCCTAATACTGAACTACGTTCTCTTTCTGATAAACGTGTTTTTGAGTTTTTTGATTTTATAACATTAGATGATGGAGAAGTTCCAATTGAAGAATTAATTTTCAATTTAGAAAATCCAGATTCTGTCACTTCGAGCGAAGTCGAGAAGCGTTTTAAAAGAACATTTATATTAGAAAACGGAGAAGTTGTCTATAAAAACAATTCTCTAAAACACGATTATAAACAAGCTTATGTAGGAACGCCGGATTATTCTGATTTGCCTTTGGATAAATACATTTCGGTTATTGAAATCGTCAATCCGATGCACAGAATGTGGAGTGACGGACGATGGAACAAACTCACAATGGCGCATGGCTGTTATTGGGGGAAATGTACTTTCTGCGATATTTCGCTCGATTATATTAAAGTTTATGAGCCTGTTGCGGCCAGCCTGCTTTGCGACCGAATAGAAGAATTGATGCTGCAGACAGGTCAAAACGGTTTTCACTTTGTAGATGAAGCTGCACCGCCGGCTTTAATGCGTGCATTGGCTCTCGAAATTTTAAAAAGAAAACTATCCGTAACCTGGTGGACAAACATTCGTTTTGAAAAAAGTTTTTCTAAAGATTTATGTTTATTACTAAAAGCCTCAGGATGTATTGCCGTTTCTGGCGGTTTAGAAGTTGCTTCAGACCGATTATTGAAGTTAATTGATAAAGGTGTAACCGTAGAACAAGTTGCAAAAGTAACCCGCAATTTTACCGAAGCAGGAATTATGGTTCATGCGTATTTAATGTACGGATACCCAACGCAGACCATTCAGGAAACGATTGACAGTCTTGAAATGGTTCGCCAGTTATTTGAAGCAGGAGTTTTACAATCAGGATTTTGGCATCAGTTTGCATTAACGGCTCATAGTCCGGTTGGATTATATCCGGAGCAATTTGGTGTGACTAAGAAAACAGAATTAATTGGAACTTTCGCCAATAACGATATTGAATACACAGATTCAACAGGAATCAATCACGATAAATTCAGTTTCGGATTAAAGAAATCACTCTTTAATTTTATGCACGGAATTTGTTTTGATTATGAACTTCAGGATTGGTTCGATTTTAAAATTCCGAAAACAAAAATTCATCCCGATTTTATTTTTAATGCACTCGAAGAACAAAACGATTTCAATACAAAACCAAATGCAAAAGTAGTCTGGATTGGCGGAAAACCTTCGGCAGAAATCTTTACAAAATCAAAAAAAGGAAGAAACTGGGAAATGATGTCCCTGACTTTTCACGATAAAAAAGAAAGTTTTTCTATTCAGACGAATCAGGAAGAAGGAAATTGGTTAATCGAAATTCTAAACAAAATATCAGTTTCAAATCCTAAAAATTATACTTTTCAGGAAGTAAAGAATGATTTTGAAACTTCACTAGAAGATTTTGAATTATTTTGGTATTCAAAACCAATTAATACGCTGCGGGAATTTGGACTGTTGGTTTTATAATCAATAATCTACACTAGTTCCATCACTAGGAATAGCAACTTTTGATAAAAGATTATTTTCAGTCAAAGCTTTTCTTAATTCTTCGCGAGTTGTAGGGCAGTGATTTAAAGCTTCCAGATGATTCGCAAAAACTTTTCCGGGAGCAAGGGCAGTAAATTTCAAAATATCATTCATTCGCATGAGCAAAGGCTGGCCAATATCTAATCTGGCAGTTCCGCAGGCAACAGTTGCAATATCCGGTTTAAGTTCAATCAAAGCTTTTTGAACATCATCTGTAAAAATGGTATCAGAACTGATGTAAATTGATTTCTGATTAGGAAGTTCGATATGAAAACCCATCACATTTCCCATCAATTTGGCAATAAATCCGTAACCATGACGAGCAGGAATTCCAATAATCCTTCCGCCTAAAAATGGTTGAGGTTCCCAATAGTCTAAAGTCTGTACAATATTAAGACCTCTTTGCTGTAAAACTTTCTCGTCTTTTGTGCTGCAGATAACAGGAATACTTTTTCGTCTCAAAAAAACTTCACCGGCTTTATCGATATGGTCTGGGTGTAAATGCGTAATTAAACAATGCGTTACGTTACTCAGAATTTCTCTGCTGTTTTTAGGCAGAGCCACAAGAGGATTTCGTTTTGGCTTATAACGGAAAATAGTAAATGGCGCAATTGTTTTTCTTTTTCCTAACATCGGATCGACTAGAATAACATGCTCTTCTGTCTCAATTACCAATGTGGCATTTCGCAAATGATGTATTTTCATATCTGAGAAAATTAGAACTTAAAAATACAAAGATTTTTCAAAAACCGTTTACAGATTTTTCTTTATTTTTAACAGAATTGTTATTATTTCAAAGAAGCACCTAACAATTACGCTATAGAAAATCTAAATCCAATTCCGTGGAGATTTTCAATTGAAATGCCTTTTTCATTAGACAAAATTTTACGAAGCCTGGATATAAAAACATCAAGACTTCTTCCCATAAAATAATCATCTGTTCCCCAGAGTGCAGTTAAAATTTGTTCTCTTTTTAAAACTAAATTTTTATTGTCAAGAAAAAGTTTCAAAAGTTCGGCTTCGCGCTGTGTGAGACCAACTTTTTCATCTTCATTAAAAAGAATAAAATTTTTAGTATCAAATTGATATTTACCAATTTCATAAACCGATTTTTCAATTTTATTGTTTTTCTGAGAACGTTTCAGGAAAACTTCAATTTTTAGAATCAATTCTTCAATACTGAAAGGTTTTACCAAATAATCATCGGCCCCAAGGCGAAGCCCTTTTATTCGGTCTTCTTTTAAAGTTTTGGCCGAAAGAAAAATAATAGGTACATCAACATCAATTTTTCGTACTTCTTCTGCAAGTTCAAAACCATCCATTTTGGGCATCATAATATCAAAAATACAAATGTCAAAATCTTCATTTTTAAAAGTTTCCAAACCAGATTTTCCATCCTTGCAATGAATCACTTCATAATTATTCTGTTCCAAATTATCTTTGGTCAAAAATGCGAGCGTTTCATCATCTTCTGTGTAAAGTATCTTGAAATTTTTCATTTTTTATAAGGAATAGATAAAGTTATCGTAACTCCGTTTTCAATATTATTTTCGGCTTTTATTTTCCAGTTTTGCAAACTGCAGATTTCTTTAACGTAATATAAACCAAGTCCAAAACCATTTACTTCATTGCTTTTTTCGTTTTGAATGCGGTAAAACTTATCAAATATAAAAGATAATTTTTTAGTAGAAATTCCAATTCCGTTATCAATAAATTCTAATTTCAAAATCGAATTCTCTTCTATAATCCTAATCGTAATTTCCGGTTTTTTATTGCAATATTTTACTGCATTGTCCAAAAGATTATAAACCAGATTACCAAAATGAAAAACATCAGTTTCTAATAAATATTCCTTAGAAGAACTTTCAATTTTAATAACCGCTTCGGGATATTTTAACTGAATATTTTCAATCGCTTCTTCAATAACCGGAAAAATCAAAACCGTTTCTTTTTTTAGTTCTAAAGGAGCATAATCAGATTTTGCGATATTTAAAATCTTTTCGATGTGATGATTCAGTTTATTGCTTTGATTGATAATAATCTCGGTATATGTATGCAGTTTTTTATCGTTTTTTATAGGATTTTGTTCGCTTAAATATTTCGACGCAATTAAAATTGAAGATAAAGGGGTTTTAAATTCATGAGTCATATTATTAATAAAATCACGCTGTAATTCAGAGTATTTTTTTTGCTGCAAAAGCGTAAAAATTGAATACACATAAATCAGCAGAATCAAAATCAGCATAATGGAGAGTACAAACCAAAAACGCATCGAGCTGAATAAATAAGTCGTTTCATTAGGAAAACGAACCGCAAAATAATAAACTAAATTTTTATGTTTTGGAAAGTAAACTGTTTTTTTGCATTCAGATTTTTTTTTCGACAAAGAAATATAATCGCCGTAAATCATTTCATCACTCTGGCAATTGTACATCGCATATTCAAAATCTGTTGTAATGTTCATTTTTTTGAATTCTGTTTTCAGATAAAATTCTAAAATATCAGGTTCAAAATCATTGTCAACATTTACTATATAATAATCATTTGAAATTTTCTGCACAGGATTTTGCGCAGGAAGCTCATGACTGGTTCCTTCATAGAGTTTTTTAGCCACTTCAAGAAGCGCAATATGAGCTTTTTGGCTGAGCTTTTTTTGTTCAATTGTAAAAGCTTCTTTTGTCCAAAGCAGTTGTGCCACCAAAATACTAATTATGGCAACCAAACCTAAAACAATGATACTATTGAGTTTATTTATTTTCAAGAAAACAGACTTTTGAGAGTGTAATATTAATCAAAAATATAGTTAAAAAGAGCGATTAACAAGTCATTAACAAACATTTGAAAGCGGTTAACAGCGATTTGTTTTAGTCTGGATTACTTTTGAAATATGAAATTCGAACTATAACCATTTAATATATTTAACTATGAAAATCATTAAAATTTCTTTGTTGGTTTTAGCTTTAGGGCTAATGTCATTTTCAGCAATCGCTCCGGTAAAATCGTTGGTTTCTGAAACAAAAATTACCGAAACAGCTTCAACAATTGTTTGGAAAGCTGAAACTATTGATGTTGGACAAATTCCTCAGGGAACTCCAAAAGCTATTGTTTACGAATTTAAAAATACAGGAAAAACGGCAGTAGTTATTACTCAGGTTCAGGGTTCATGCGGGTGTACAGCAACAGATTATACTAAAGAACCAATTGCTCCGGGTAAATCTGCAAAAGTTACTGCAACTTACAATGCCGCAAATAAAGGTGCTTTTACCAAAACAGTTACGGTAACTACAAGTGCTGAAACTGCTCCAAAAATACTTACTTTAAAAGGAACAGTTATTTAAAAAAAAAAGGTTAGTTATAAAGTGGCGGCTTCGGATATGTAATGTATTCGGAGCTTTTTTTTATTTAGAAATTACATCAATACATTTATAAAAACGATTTGTATAATGTTCTGTATCAAGAGAAGTTATCGTAACCTGCTGCGCTTTTCCGGATGAAGCGTGAATGAATTTAGACCGCATTCCGTTGGCTTCGCAAATGATACCCAGATGCCCAATAATTGTTTTGTCTTTATATCCATAAAAAACCAAAATATCTCCAACTTTAAAATCCTCTGGTTTTAGCGGTTTCCCCAAATTTTTATACTCGCCGGAACTTCTTGGCAGCGTCATTCCGAAATTGCTAAAAACATAACTCACAAAACCGGAACAATCAAATCCTTTTTTAGGATTATTACTTGCATATAAATAAGGGGTTCCCAAATATTTTTTAGCAAAAACAACCAGAGAATCACGATTAATTGCAGCTTCTTCTTTTCGAATTATAATTTCATTTTTCTCTTTTACCGTAAAAGATGAAAATAAAATTATACAAGCGGTGAAAATATATAGATATGATTTCATTTTTAATCTGTAAGAAAATGTTTATTGGCTAAAGATAGGCTGTAATTTCGAGAATCAAAAGAATGTGATGTTATAGTTTGTAAGAATTACTCCTTAATTGATGTGTTTGTGTGGTGTTTTTTTATTACTTTTTGATGTTTTAGTATCTTTTTGTCTAATACATTTCAAATATATTTGTGAATCTTATTTATATTTTAACAAATAAATTATGTTTCTCAAAAAAAACGCACTTTTAATTCTGTTTTTGCTGATTTCAGTTATTTCGAAGTCGCAAAACCAAAATAAATTTCTTTACGCCGGAAGAGTTGATAAACTACAAAACAATCAGGTTATTTTGATTGGGTCAGCTTCTTCGGTTTCATTTAATTTTAAAGGAAATGAATGTTCCATTTCGCTTCAGAGTGTCGATTCTTATGAGCATCACAATTATGTTTCTATAGTTTTAGATGGAAAATATATTGGAAAAATACGAGTAGAAAAAGGTCCGGTTCAGTCTTTTCCAATAAAAATCACTTCCGGTAAAAAAGAACATCGTATTGAAGTTTATAAAAATACCGAAGCACAAAGTGGCAATATTTTGTTTGCAGGAACAACAGCAAAACTGACTTCAATTTCTTCTAAAAAGAAAAAGAAAATTGAATTTATAGGCGATTCCATAACCTGCGGGGCTGCGAGTGATCCTTCCGATATTCCCTGCAACAAAGGAGAATATATGGATCACCATAATAGTTATTACGCTTACGGTCCAAGAATTGCAAGACAAATTGGAACTGATTATTTAATGAGCTGTGTTTCCGGAATTGGAATTTACAGAAACTGGAATGACGAGAACAAAGACGAAGCCATAATGCCGGATGTTTATCCAAATCTGTATCTGACCAAAGATGCTTCCAAACCTAAATATAATTTCGCTTTTCAGCCAGATATTATAAGTATAGCTTTAGGAACAAATGATTTTTCAGGCGGCGACGGAAAAAAAGAACGTCTGCCTTTTAATCCGGAAAAATATATTTCGAATTACATCAGTTTTATAAAAATGCTTTACGAACATAATCCTGATGCGCAGATTGTAATTACTAACAGCCCGATGGTAAATGGAGAAAGAGCAGTTGTTTTTGAAGATTGTCTCAATAAAATAAAAAATGCTTTCGCAGAAGATAAGCAACATAAAGCAATTCTGATTTTCAAATTTAAACCGATGACTCCAAAAGGCTGCAGCGGACATCCTGATGTGGCAGATCATAAAGTTTTGGCATACGAATATGCTCCATTTTTAAAAAAGCTGTTAAATGAAAAATAATTTACTATTCGTTTTATTTTTGATGATTTGCAGTTCAGCTTTAGCGAATGTTACGCTTCCAAATATTTTTGGGGATAATATGGTTTTACAGCGTAATTCTGAAGTCAAAATCTGGGGCTGGGCAAATCCAAAAGAGGAAATCAAATTAGTTTCTGGATGGAACAATCAGGAGTATAAAGCCGTTACCAATAATCAGGCAAAATGGGAACTTACCATCAAAACTCCTGAAGCGGGCGGACCGTACTCGATTTCCATAAAAGGCTATAACGAAGTTTTGCTAAAGAATATTTTGATTGGCGAAGTCTGGATTTGTTCCGGACAATCTAATATGGAAATGTCGGCAAGCTGGGGAATTGACAACGGCGGGGAAGAAGTAAAAAATGCAGCAAACCCGAACATTCGATTTTTTACGGTTTTAAAATCAACAGCGTCAAATCCGCAGAATAATGTATTGGGAAACTGGACTGAATCGACTCCGGAAACCATGAAATATTTTAGTGCTGTCGGCTATTTTTTTGCCAAACGTCTTCGTGAAGATTTAAAAAATGTCCCAATAGGATTAATATCTTCAAACTGGGGCGGAACTCCAGCCGAAATCTGGATGCCGGAAGAAGTAGTTCAAAATGATCCGGTTGTATTAGAAAACGCCAAAAAGCTAAATGAACAGGAATATGGACCACACCAACCCGGCCGCGCTTATAATGCTATGATTGCCCCAATTGCAGGATTTAAAATTGCCGGAACAATCTGGTATCAGGGCGAATCTAATGTTGGATCTTTGGTTTATGATAAAACGCTTTCGGCTTTAATTACTTCGTGGAGAAAAAGCTGGAACGATGAATTTCCTTTTTATTTCGTTCAGATTGCACCCTATAAAACAGGAACCAATAATTTCTCGAACGTAACGGTGAGAAATTCTCAACGAAAGATTTTAAAAGAAGTCCCAAAAACAGGCATGGTTTTAACTTCTGATATTTCAGACACGATTGATATTCATCCTAAGAATAAAAAATCAGTCGGAATTCGTTTAGCAAATCTGGCTTTAGCAGAAGTTTATAAAACAAATTCTAATTTGGTAAATGGTCCGCTTTTTAAAGAAATTAAAATAGAGAAAAACAAAGTTATGGTCTCTTTTGATTATGCTGACGGATTGTATTTTAAAAATAAAACATCCAATCAGTTTGAGGTCTCCGGAGAAGATGGCATTTTCTTTCCTGCTGATGCTTCAATAAAAAACAATCAGGTGATTTTGACAAGTAAAAAAGTAATGAAACCGGTAAAAGTGAGATTTGCCTGGGGAAATACAACGCAGTCTGATTTATTCAATAAAGTAAATTTGCCGGCTTCGTGTTTTGCGACAGAGCTTTAGAGTTTAGATTGTGGATTTTTTTCCCGCTGATTTTACTAATTGAACG
Source organism: Flavobacterium sp. Root901 (assembly GCF_001429765.1). Lineage (GTDB taxonomy): Bacteria > Bacteroidota > Bacteroidia > Flavobacteriales > Flavobacteriaceae > Flavobacterium. Next base: position 699,328 of record NZ_LMJB01000001.1, on the reverse strand, counting down.
GATTAAAACTGATTTTTTTTGTTCACTCTTGTCAGGCTGAGCGAAGTCGAAGCCCCGCAATGCATAATTTTAATCTCGCAAAGACGCTAAATCGTAAAGTATTGGAAAAAATCTTAGTACCTCAGAATCTTAGCATCTCAGCACCTTTAAAAAAAACTAATCATGAAAAATAAAAAAATAATAATTATCGGGGCTTTGTCCTTGTTTACCGTTGGAAATATGAATGCACAAAAAAAGCCATATCTGGATAAAAATAAAACTATTGAACAGCGTATCGATTTGCTTTTACCCTTGATGACTTTGGAGGAAAAAGTAGGGCAGATGAATCAATATAATGGTTTTTGGGATGTTACGGGACCAGCGCCAAAAGGCGGTACAGCCGAATTGAAATACGAACATTTGCGAAAAGGATTAGTTGGCTCGATGCTTACAGTTCGCGGTGTAAAAGAAGTAAGGGCCGTGCAGAAAATTGCCGTTGAAGAAACCCGTTTGGGAATTCCCTTAATTATTGGTTTTGATGTAATACACGGTTATAAAACGTTAAGCCCGATTCCGCTGGCAGAAGCGGCAAGCTGGGATTTGGAAGCGATTAGAAAATCGGCAGCGATTGCAGCAGATGAAGCTTCGGCATCCGGAATTAACTGGACTTTCGGACCAAACGTAGACGTGGCAAACGACGCGCGCTGGGGACGTGTTATGGAAGGTGCGGGAGAAGATCCGTATTTGGGAAGTAAAGTGGGATATGCCAGAGTAAAAGGTTTTCAGGGAGAAACAACTGCCGATTTAGCAAAAGTAAATACGATTGCAGCTTGTGCGAAACACTTTGCGGCTTACGGTTATGTCGAAGCTGGATTGGAATATAATATCGTAGATATCAGTAATTCTAAATTGTACAATTCGGTTTTGCCTCCGTTTGAAGCGACAGTTCAGGCGGGAGTTCGTACGTTTATGAATTCGTTTAATACCTTAAATGGCGTTCCGGCAACGGGAAATGCTTTTTTGCAAAGAGATATTTTGAAAGGAAAATGGAAGTTTGACGGATTTGTAATTTCGGATTATGCTTCAATTCGTGAAATGATTGCGCACGGTTATGCCAAAGATGAAGCTGATGCAACAGCAAAAGCTGTAATCGCAGGTTCTGATATGGATATGGAATCGTATTTATACGTTGCAAAATTGGTTGATCTGGTAAAATCAGGAAAAGTAAAAGAAACATTGGTTGATGATGCCGTACGCAGAATTCTTCGCGTGAAATTTGAATTAGGATTATTTGATGATCCGTACCGATATTGTGATGAAAAACGCGAGAAAGAAGTCGTTGGGAGCAAAGCCAATAACGATGGCGTTTTGAATATGGCTAAAAAATCAATCGTCCTTTTGAAAAATGAAAAGAATTTATTGCCGTTAAAAAAATCCGGACAGAAAATTGCTTTGATAGGCGCTTTGGCAAATGATAAAAATAGTCCGCTGGGAAGCTGGAGAATTGCCGCAGATGATAATACAGCCGTTTCGGTTTTGGAAGGAATGCAGCAATACAAAGACAATCAATTGGTTTTTGAAAAAGGTGCTGATTTATTAAAACAAAAAGCCACATTTTTAACAGAAACTGTTTTCAATACAACTGATAAAAGCGGATTTGAAGCCGCAAAAACAGCAGCGAAAAATGCCGATGTTGTGGTAATGGTTTTAGGAGAATACGGTTTTCAAAGTGGTGAGGGAAGAAGCAGAACCGATTTAAATTTACCTGGATTACAGCAGGAATTATTAGAAGAAATTTACAAAGTAAATCCAAATATTGTTTTGGTTTTAAATAATGGCCGTCCGTTGAGTATTCCTTGGGCAGCAGAACATGTTCCGGCAATTGTAGAAGCCTGGCATTTAGGAACACAGACCGGAAATGCCGTTGCACAGGTTTTATACGGAGATTATAATCCGAGTGGTAAACTGCCAATGTCGTTTCCGAGAAATGTGGGCCAGGTTCCAATTTATTACAACAAATACAGCACAGGAAGACCAACTGACAGCGATAAAAATGTTTTCTGGTCGCATTATATGGATGTGGAAAAAACGCCTCAATTCCCATTTGGTTTTGGATTGAGTTATACAACTTTTGATTATAAAAATTTGAAACTGAATAAAACTTCTTTTGCAAAAGGTGAAAAAGTTACTGTTTCTGTTGAAGTGAGCAATTCAGGAAATTATGATGGAAAGGAAGTCGTGCAATTGTATATTCACGATGAATTTGCGAGTATCATTCGCCCAATAAAAGAACTGAAAGGTTTTGAATTAGTAAACCTGAAAAAAGGAGAAACCAAAACCGTAACTTTTACTTTGACAGATAAAGAACTTGGGTTTTACAATAATGAAGGAACTTATTTAGTAGAACCGGGGACTTTTAAAATTATGGTTGGCGGAAGTTCTGATAAAGGTTTGCAAAGTGGTTTTGAGATTCTTTAAGTTTCAAAGTGATAAAGTTTTAAAGTTTTTTTGATCTCGCGAAGTCTTTTTAAATAGCCCCTAGCTTTAGCTAGGGGAAAAATTTAAGTTTTAAAGGCTTTAGCCAAACTGTTTTTAGTTTGGCTAAAGCCTTTTTTTATGTTTGTTATTTTTACATCCAGCTAAGCTGGACGCAATTGAATCTTAATGTTAAAATTAAACTTTGCAACTTTGCGTCTTTGGGAGATTAAAAAACACAACTTTTTAAATTAATAGTTTTCGATATTTTTTTACCTTTAAATTCTATTAAAACTCCAACCATTAAACTAAAATAATGAAATATAACAGATGCGGACGAAGCGGTTTATTACTGCCTGAAATTTCCTTGGGATTATGGCATAATTTCGGTTCAGTAGATAATTTTGAAAATGCAGAAAGTATCGCCATTGAAGCTTTTGATAAAGGTATTACACATTTTGATTTAGCCAATAATTATGGTCCTGTTCCGGGTTCTGCAGAAGAGAATTTCGGGAAAATACTATGGCATAATTTTCAGGGAAATCTGCGTGATGAAATCGTGATTTCTACTAAAGCAGGTTACACCATGTGGAAAGGTCCATACGGAGACTGGGGCTCAAGAAAATATTTATTATCAAGTCTGGACCAGAGTTTAAAGAGAATGAATATTGATTATGTAGATATTTTTTATTCACACCGCCCGGATCCGGAAACTCCTATTGAAGAAACTATGATGGCTTTGGACCACGCTGTAAGAAGCGGAAAAGCGTTGTATGTTGGAATCAGTAATTATTCTGCAGAACAGACCAGAGTTGCTGTCGACGTTTTAAAACAATTGGGAACGCCATGTTTGATTCATCAGGCAAAATATTCGATGCTGGAGCGCTGGGTAGAAAATGGTTTATTGGATGTTTTAGAAGAAAAAGGTGTAGGGTGTATTGCCTTTTCGCCTTTGGCACAAGGACTTTTAACGGATAAATATTTAAACGGAATACCGGAGAATTCGAGAGCGCATAATCCGAATGGACATTTGAAAGAAGATGAGGTGACAGAAGAACGTATTCAGAAATTAATTCAACTGAATGAAATTGCTCAAAACAGAAACCAGTCTTTGGCACAAATGGCTTTGGCCTGGCTGCAGAAAGACAAACGAATTACATCGGTTTTAATTGGGGCGAGTTCGGTAAAACAATTATGTAATAATATTGATTGTTTAGAGAATACGAGTTTTACGCACGATGAATTGAATACAATTGAAAAAATTTTAAAATAATATTACAGAAATACAAAACAATAAAAAAAGGAGAACATTTTGTTCTCCTTTTTTATTTGATTATCATCGCTAAACCTCCGCCGTTTGCTAATCTGTATTTTAATTTAGAATTTGAATCAACCGTTATAATTTCCCTTTTATAATCAACCGCCGCTTTATCAGCATTTAGACCATCTGAGAAAATTTCAGCCTGAAATTTTTTACCTTTTTCAAGGAAAGAAAAATCAATTATAATATCTCTGGAATCCCAGTTTGTTATTGCTCCCAAATACCAAACATCCGATTTTTTACGGGCAATCGAAACAAACTTTCCAACTTCACCATCTAAAGAAATACTTTCATCAAAAGTAGTTGGAACTTTAGCAATAAAATCAGTGCTTTCCTGTTCTTTCATGTAGGAGGTTGGGCTGTCGGCCATCATTTGCAAAGGCGCTTCAAAAATCGTATAAAGTGCCAATTGATGACATCTTGTTCCCTGACTCATTGGATTTGAATGACTTGGTTTGAATTCGCTTTTAGCAGCATTTCGCATTGCGCCGGGCGTATAATCCATTGGGCCGGCCATCATTCTGATAAACGGAATGGTACAATCGTACAGCGGCACATCATCATTTGGTGTCCATTTATTATTTTCTAAACCTTTTACACCTTCAAAATTTAAAATATTTGGAAAAGTACGCTGAATTCCGGTTGGTTTGTACATGCCGTGGAAATCCAAAAGCAATTTATGATTAGCAGCTTTTTGGGCAATATCATAAACCGAATTGACCATTTTAGCATCGTCACGATCTAAGAAATCAACTTTAAAACCTTTTATGCCAAGTTTAGCATAATTTTCAAAAACGCCTTCTGTATTTTTGGTTAATGCCATCCATGAAGCCCATAAAATAATTCCAACATTTCGTTCTTTTGCGTAAGCAATTAAAGCTTCTAAATCAACATCAGGGTTGTGTTTCATAATGTCGGTTTCTACGCTCCAGCCTTCATCCAAAACCACATATTCAACGTTGTTTTTAGAAGCAAAATCAATGTAATATTTATAGGTCTGTGTATTGATTCCGGCTTTGAAATCAATATTGTAAATATTCCAGTCATTCCACCAGTCCCAGGCAACTTTTCCGGGTTTTATCCATGAAATATCTTTAATTACTGAAGGTTCTGCTAATTTCTGAACCATATCATTATTGGCTAAAGCCGAATCATTTTCAGAAATCACGATCGCTCTCCAGGGAAAAGTGCGGCTTCCTTTGGTTTTAACCAAATAATCGGCCCTTTCGGTAATTAATTTGTTGAGGTAATTAAAGCCGCCGTTTATTTCCTGCAGCGGATATTTAGAAAAACGAGATTCAAAACCTGTTTTCTTTTCATTATTTGTAACAAACAATCCGGGATAATCGTTCAGGTCAGCCTCCAGAAAAACTGCTTTTTTATGGTTTTTAAAGTCAATTAAAAAAGGTAAAAAAGCAAGAGTGTCTTTTGCAAATTCACTTATTTTCTTGTTTTCATAATGCGATTCAAACGAAGAAATAAAAGGATCTTCAGGGTTTCTTAAATCTCGTACATACGGTATTAAAGTATTGTAATCTTTGTCGAAGTTTAAAACTACTTCTTCTGATTTAACAGTAATATCTTTTTTCTTTTTAGTGCTAAATCGATACGCAGCACCGTCATCAAAAACCCGAAATTCAAGACTAAATTCATTTTTAAAATTGATAGTTAGTCTATTATACTTATTCTGAACCGTTTTCTTTTTATAGAAAGCAGCTTCAAATTCTTTATTTACACTTTCTTTTGCAGAATTTAAAACAACCGGATTTTTTCCTAAAATTATATTTTCGTCTAAAGTCAAAGACATTTCAGACGGCGCAAGAATCAAATCTTTCTCATGCAGAATTGACCACGAAATTTTATCATTTATAATAATTGAGACTTTAATTTTTCCATTCGGAGAAATCAATGTAAAATCATGCTTTTTCTGTGCAGATATAATACCAGAGAATATAAGGCAAAAAAGAATAATGATATTTTTCATGTGAGTATTTATTGAACTGCTTATTGGAGGAAAATTATTTTAGTTCTGAATTGTATTTTTTTACAATTTCCAAAGTCGATTTATCTCCGGAAAAAACAGAATTTAAACCTTGGGGTTCCTGCGGCGGATCTGTAGTTAATGGATCGCCCGGATTCCATTTTCCTTCAGCAGTAACTGCTTTTCCTTCTCCGCCAAATCCCCAGAAATTTGCCGCCTGCAAAGGGCCTTTATTTTTGACACTTTCGGCAACTCTTTTAAAAATATAATTATAAAAAATATCACGGTTAACAACAGAAGATCCGGCAGTTAAATTTTCGTTTTCTCTTGGCAGACCAAATTCTTCAATAATAATTGGGCGTTTTAAATTGTTGGCCACTTTAATATGGTCGTCAATATATTTTCCTGCATTTTCTAAAGTTGAAGTCAGTGTTTTTTCGGCATTTTCTGCTTTAAACCAATTCCAGTTTTTTGGCCAAATATGCATTGTGAGATAATCAATATTGGGATTCTGGTGTGTACGTTCAAAAATTTCCATGCTGTCATTTGAACTGTTTTTACCTTCAGAACCTGTGGAGATTAAGTGGTTTTTGTCAAGACTATCGATCAAATCGACAATGTTATTTAGCCAAACTGTGAATTTTGCCTCGTTTTCCGGCGTAAAAGTTCGGGGCTCGTTCCCAACCTGCCACGCCATAATGGTATTGTCTTCAGTATATTTCTTTTTAGAATATGAATTTGTTCTTCCAATAATAAATTTTACATGATTTTCTAAAGCTTTCATACAAGGTTCACAGCTGTGAAACTGGGCGGTATACGACATAAACTGAGGCCATGTATTTGGTGGAATTGCCGGAACCGGAATTGGTCCTTTTCCATTCCATTCTAAATATTGTGACATTCCGCCGGACCATTCCCAGTTATTGGTCAGATATAAAACTGCATACATTTTGCGTTTACTCATTTCGCTGATCAAAAAATCCAATCCGTCCAGCAAATCTTCATCGTATTTTCCCTGTTCGTATTGTAATGCCGGACGAACTGTAAAATCGTATTTTCCGCCATCGCCGCCAACTAAAATCCGCAAATTATCGATTCCGTTTTTCTGCATTAAATCCAGTTCACGAATCAATCTTTTTCGATCGCCTGCTTTTTTCGAAGCCAGTAAACTTCCGTACCAATAATTAGTTCCAATATAAGCGTACGGTATGCTGCCTTTATAAAATTGATTCCCTTTTACAGTAATTCTTTCCTGCGCCTGACAAGCGATTAAAGAGAAAATTAAAGCAAAGCTGAAGGTTTTTAGAAATATGTTTTTCATATGATATTTTGTTAGAACTTAAGGTAGAGCTGGACTGAAGTCCAGCCCTACAATGTTTGGCAGAGCCTTTGGCTTTTTTTTATTTCGGCATTTCATACATTTTTGGTAATCCGTTTGCTAAAGCTGATTTTGTTTTTGTACTGAAAGTTTTAAAATCTAAAGCATTCGAAACGGAACCATTCGGGACATAATAGCCATCGCTGTTATTATTCCAAAACATTACATAACTCACTTCAATTTGATTTACTGTTAATGCATCATATAAATAGGTTGAAAACCAATTTGCAACTGGCGGCGTTGAACTTGTAACCCGATAGCCTGTTTCTGTTAAGGCTGCAATTTTTACTTTAGTTTTAGCAATGTCAGATATCATTTTCAATTTAGCATTGGCTTTGCCGGAACCTGCTGTGCCTTGATTATTAAAATCTCCGTAATTGTCCATTCCGAGAATATCTACGTATTTATCGCCCGGATACCGGCTTAAATAATTGGTTTCTGTAGTGTAAGAGTTGTCCGGAGAAAACGCATATAAAATATTGTGAACACCTTTTGTGTTTTTTAAATAGTCAACAGTAAACTGATACGCTTTTTTGTATTCATCAGCAGTGCAGAAATTTGCTCCCCACCAGAACCAGCTGCCGTCAAATTCATGAAAAGGCCTGAAAATTATCGGAATTAATTCATTATTTGCGCCTTTTAAGTTTAAAACTACGCTGGCAACCTTGTCCAGTTTTTTCTTGTACCATTCATGATTTGTTCCGCCGGGCAGAATGCTTTTAAAAGCCGTTGCTTTTTCCTGAGCAGACATATCTGAAGCGTAAAAAGATTCGTCTTTAAAAGGTTCTCTGATGTGCCAGCTGAAAGTATTGATTATACCTTTTGCGTAAGCAGCCTTTACATCGCTTGTAATTTTTTGTTCTTGCTGGTAAAACCAGTTATCAGCCTGATTGTTATTGTTTTTATCTGTTATAAACATAAAATCGGAGCCTAAAACCGCAGGATCAAAACCTGTATTTTTTTTAATATCAGCATGTCCTCCGGCATCCTGATAAAAACCGTTAAAAGCATCTTGCTGGCCAATAGCAATTTTAGTTTGAGCCAGTTTTTTTAAATTATAGAATAAAGCTGTGGTTTCTTTTGTGGCGTTGGCATCCACCATATATGATGGCGCATTTTGAGTCGTAAGCGGATCACTTTGTACAGGCGGGTTTATGACAACTTCTCCATCATCTGATTCTTTATCAGAAGAACAGCTTACAATTGCCAGAAGTGATAAACTGTAAAAGGCTGTTTTCAAAAAACTGGTTTTCATTTTTTTAGGTTTTAATGCGGTTAATAAGTTCTAAACAGGCGCGGCTGTTATGATAAGGGCATTTCCAAAATCCCGCTTTGTCTTTTTCAATACGAGAATAATCCCGGTAAACTCCCCAAAACCATTCTCCGTTTTTAAGATCAAGAATATGCTTTTGTATAAATGCCCAGTTTTTAAAAACGATTTCCAGATAGTCTTCATTTCCTGTCAGCTGATAAGCGTTGTAAAAACCAATTAAGGCTTCTGCCTGAACCCACCAGTGTTTTTCGGCAATTAATTCATTTTTTTCAGGGTCAAATTCGTACCATAAGCCGCCATCAGAATCTAAACCTTCTTTTGTTACTTCGGCAATCTGAATAGCGTGTTTTTTATAGCTGGCAATTAAATTTCCATCTTCTAAAACTTCGGCACACTGCAATAAAAGCCAGGCTGCTTCGATGTCGTGACCGTATGAAATCACATCTGGTTTTTCGATCCAGTTTTCATCAAAAAATAAACGAAGGTGTCCGGTTTTAGTATTGATAAAATGTTTTTCGATCGTTTCTAATAACTCGATGCTGTTTTTTCTAAGCGTTTCATCTTTCCAGACTTTAAATAAATTTGCATAGGCTTCAATAATATGCAAATGCGTGTTCATTGTCTTTTTCTCATTTGCATCTTTGTCACTTAAACGTAAATCTTCAATTGGCTGCCAATCTCGTGTAAACGCTTCGAGATAACCTTTGTTTACAGGATCGTAACTGTGTTCCTGAATTTTGAAATACAAATTTTTGGCAGTTTCTAAAGCTTTTTCCTCTTTTGAAAATGCATAATATTCGGTTAAGCCATAAATGGCAAAAGCTAAAGCATAGATTTGATTTTTAGTGTCTTTTGGTGTTTTATCAGCATTAATACTCCAAAATAAACCTCCACATTCAGCGTCATAAAAATATTTTGAAAGATATTCAAAAGCTCTTTGAGCAATTATTTTATGATTTTCATTTTTTGTGATTTGATAACCTGATGAAAATGTCCAAAGAATTCTGGAATTTAATACAGAACCTTTTTCGGCATCGGCAATAACATGCTCGTTACAATCAATCTGACCAATAAAACCTCCATTTTGATCATCGAGTGTATGCTTTGCCCAATAATTTAAAATAGAATCGAGTTCTGTTTTTAATTCAGATTTAAGCTGCTTTAATTGTACTGGCACGATGATTAAATTGCGTTATTTTTTTCAATTTGATTGATAATAGTTTCTACGGAACCTGCCGAAATAAAAGTATCAGCCGGAGTATTGGTAACATAATCAACAAGTTTTTCTACAGATGAAACGGCTACATGCATCCTGGTGTCTGAAGAAGCATAATATACATATATTGTTCCGTCAGTATCTTCAATCCATCCGTTGGAGAATAATACGTTCGATACGTCGCCAACTCTTTCAATTCCTTCCGGACCCATAAAATGTCCTGCCGGAACGTGTGTTACTTTTGAAATATCGTTTAAATCGGTCATGAACATATACAGCGTATATCGTAATCCTGCAGCGGTATTGCGGACACCGTGTGCGAGATGCAGCCAGCCTTTTTCTGTTTTAATAGGAGCAGGGCCCAATCCGTTTTTTAATTCATAAATAGTATGATATTGTTTTCCGAAAATGATTTTCTCATCTTTTACAACAGGATTTGTCATATCATCAACATATCCTAAGCCAATTCCGCCTCCGTTTCCAACGTCAATAAAACCATCTTGCGGACGCGTATATAATGCATATTTTCCATTTACAAATTCCGGATGCAGTACAACATTTCGCTGTTGTCCGGTATTCGAAATTAAATCAGGAAGTCTTTCCCAGTTTATTAAATCTTTTGAACGTACGATTCCAGCATTGGCTACAGCCGAACTTGTATCGCCTTTTGGGGCTTTAGGATCTTTTCGTTCGGTACAAAAAATGCCGTAAACCCACCCGTCTTCATGATTTACTAAGCGCATATCATACACATTGGTATCCGGTTCTTCTGTTTGCGGAATCACGCAGGGTTTTTCCCAAAATTTAAAATTATCTAACCCATTTGGACTTTCGGCAATAGCAAAAAATGACTTTCTGTCAATTCCTTCTACACGAACTGCAAGAAGATATTTTCCGTTCCATTTCATTGCACCTGCGTTAAAAGCCGCATTTACACCAATTCGTTCCAGTAAAAACGGATTTGTTTTTTCGTTTAAATCAAAACGCCAGTTCAACGGAACGTGAGATGCGGTAACAACAGGATTTTTATAACGTTTATAAATCCCGTTTCCGGCATTTTCTTCCGGTGTGTTTTTTTGTTCGATTAACGCTTTATGTTCTTTTTCTAATGCTGCTTTTCGATCCTGAAAAGTAGTCGAAGAGGTTATTGTTGTCATATTTTTGATTTCGGTATCTGATTTGTATTTAATTGTTTTGGTCTCTTTTTTCGTTTAAATCTTGTTCTATCGTCTGCAGTTTTTCTTCGGACAAAGGATAGAATAATATAAAAGCGACTGATATTGCTGCTGCGATTGCAGGAAGTATACTTAGCATTAATTGAATCCCGTTTTGGGTTACGGCAGTCTGCTCGACATTGGCCTGAAAACCGTAAAATGCCAAAAGCCATCCGGTTCCGGCGCCGCCAATGGTCCAGCCGAATTTTTGTGACATGGAAGATGCAGAGAAAACTAATCCGGTTGCTCTTCGGCCTTGTTTCCATTCCGAATAATCGGCGCTGTCTGCATACATTGACCAGATTAAAGGAAAAATGCAGCCTGCACAAATGCTGATTAAAACCTGAAAGCCCATAATTAGGAAAACATCTTCTTTTCCGAAGAAATAGAAAATTAAACTCAGAATTGAAGCGATCGCCATTGCACCAAAAAAGGTTTTCTTTTTGCCAATTTTGTTGGCAATTGGAGTTGCAATAATCACTCCGATAATATTTGCTGCCTGCCCCAAAACCAAATAAATGGATGTTGGTGTCATATGAAAATCGGTTCCAAAAAGAGAAAAATCAAAGTTTACAGTACTGCTTACATAATATTTGAAATAATAAACCGCTGCACCGTCTCTGATAGAATTGAAAACCAAAGTTCCGATTCCGGCTCCTAATAAAATCCACCACGGTTTATTTTTTAGAAGATCTTTTAAGTCTTCTTTTAAGTTTGATTGTTCATTTTCAATAGGTTTTACCCTTTCTTTGGTAAAGAAAAAGCAAGCCCAGAAAAACACGGTTGTTATAATTCCGAAAATAATTATTGCAGCCAGCCAGCCAGTTTTAGAATTTAGGTTTCCTCCAAAATAATTGACAAGCGGTTCAATCAGCCAAAGGGCCAAAAGACTTCCGCCAAATGCAAAAACCATTCTGTAGGATGATAAAGTATTCCTGTCTTTTCTGTCGGACGACATTACACCTAAAAGTGAAGCGTACGGAACATTGATTAACGAATAAATCATCATCATTAAGGAATAAGTTACGTAAGCATAAATTATTTTTCCCTTTTCGTCAAAATCCGGTGTGTAAAAAGTTAAAACCCCAATTACAGCAAAAGGAATGGCAACCCATAATAAATAAGGCCTGAATTTTCCCCATTTAGTTTTTGTCCTGTCTGCGATGATTCCAACAATTGGATCAAAGCAGGAATCCCAGATTCTGGTAATCAGGAACATGGTTCCTACAACAGCAGGTGCCAATCCGAAAACATCGGTATAGAAAAACAAAAGATACATACTAAAGATTTTCCAGAACATAGATGAAGCTGCGTCGCCAAGTCCGTAACCGATTTTTTCTTTTAAACTAATTTTGTCGTGCATTGGTTATTTTTTAAAGGTTGTAAAGTTTGTTTTTGGGGTAAATTATTTTAATGCGTTATGCGTGTTTCTATGTGCTGATTTTTTTTGCACGCTGATCACGCAGATTAAGCGGATTTATTTTTTTATATCTTTTTCGAACAGTGTGTTTTTCATATTATAATATTCGATAAAATCTTTTTCGCTCGTTTGGCCTTTAAACGGCGCATAATAATGCATTTTTTGTTCTTTTTCCTGCCAGCCGTGATTTCTCCACAATAAAACATAGGATATTTTATAATCGCCAATTGCTTTAGAGAAAGTTCCGGTCCACCATTTTGGGTCAGGAACGGCTTCGTAACCTGCTTCGGCAACGGCAATTAATTTATGTTTTTCAAGACCTGTTTCGTTTAGGATTTTTAACTGATTTTGAACTTCTTCAATAAATTTTGTACCTTCTTTGTCATTGTTATTTTGATACGAATCAAAGCTTAAAATGTCGGCATAATTATCTCCGGGATAATTGATTAAAAAGTCTTCTTTTGAATTGAAACTGCCTGTGTTGTAAATGTAAATTAAATTATGAACGCCTTTTTTCTGAAGGTATTCAAAAGTAAATTTCCATGCTGTTTTGAATTCTTCCGGCGTGCAGTTTCCTTTGCCCCACCAAAACCATCCGCCGGAAAGTTCATGATAAGGCCTGAATAAAATAGGAATGTTTTTACCTTTTTTATCTTTTAAGGATAGAAAGAAAGCAGCAGCTTTGTCCAGCCATGAAGTAAATTTTTGATGATTTTCTCCACCGGGCAAAATTGTTTTTAGCGAATTTGGTTTGTTATCCCAGGCACTTCCTCCCGTTGCAGGATTGTCAAAATGCCAGCTGATGGTTGAGATTCCGCCTCTTTCATTGGCATCAGTAATATATTGTTTCATTTTTTCGAACGGAACGCCGTCTATATTATTGACATTATCTTTTTCAAGACCTGCAATATCCCAGCCGTAAACTGCAGGATAATCTCCCACAACATCTTTAACGTCACTTCTTCCATTTTCATATTTCCAGTTTACGCCATAAGCCATGTCGTCCTGATGTCCAAAAAGATATCCTTTCTCCGTAAGATGATTTAGTTTTTTGTACAGCAAAACGGTTTCAGATGTTGCTTTTTTATCTGAAAGTGACAAATTCGTATTACTATTATTATGTTGTGCAGAACAGGAAGATCCTAATAATGCTGCAGATAAAAGTTTAAAAAAGTATTTTTTCATTTTTAAAAATATTGTTTTTCAGTACATTCTTAACTTTTTAATTTAAATCGTCAATTTGCCGCTGAAGCTCGTTTTGTCTAATTGGAATTCGGTATTGTTTTCCTGATAAAATTATTAAAACTATAAAAAGATTGAGTATTAAAAATGATTAATGTTTATTATTAATACTGATTTTGTAAAGTTGATAATTCTATTTTTCAAAGATAAATTTATGTTTATAGCGTAATTAATATTATTTTATCAATTATATATCATATTATTGCAGGAAAAAATCAATTGATATCAGCTAAAAACAGTTTTAAGATATGAGTACCACGAAAAATTTTTATAGAGAAATCGCTCCCTTGTCAGCCGGAGATAGTTTTTTAGTCTTTGACAGAGTTAAAGATAGTTTTGATTTTCCGGTTCATTATCATCCTGAATTTGAGATTAATTTTATTTTAAATGGAAAAGGAGTAAGGCGCGTTGTGGGTGATAATATTGAAGAAATTGATAATGTTGAATTGGTTTTGATTGGACCAAATTTATATCACGGATGGGAACTTAATAAATGCACGAATAAAAAAATACACGAAATTACCATCCAGTTTCATAATGATTTATTTCATGAATCTTTGCTTGCAAGACGTATCATGAATCCGATTCGGGATATGTTTAACCGCTCGATTCACGGGATTTTATTTTCAAAAAAAGTGGCCGAAGAATTAACGCCAAGATTGGTAAGGCTTTCTAAACTAGACGGTATGGATTATTTTTTGGAAATTACATCCTTATTATATGATCTTGCCAATTCGAGAAATCAGCGATTACTTTCTACCTATACAGTTGACTACGATAAATTTGACGACTATGATAAAATGAAATTAGTATATGAATATGTACAAAAACATTTTGCAGATAAAATTACTTTAGAAGATGTCGCCAATGTGGCCAATATGTCTATAATTTCTTTTAATCGTTTTATAAAAAAACGCACCGGAAAAACTTTTGTCAATTATATTAATGATATCCGAATTGGATATGCCGCAAGATGGCTTGTTGAAAAAGACATGAGTGTTTCTGAAGTAGCTTTTAAATCCGGCTTTAATAATATTGCGAACTTCAATCGTAGCTTTAAAGCTATTAAAAACTGTACTCCTAGTCAATATCGTGAGGATTTTTCTGGATTAAAACGTATTTTGTAGTGATACTTTTTTTGCACGAATAAATATTATTTTTAACGAAAACGTTTGATTTTTGCAATTTCGTTAACTTTTCTTTATAGTTTATGGTGGTTAAGGGTTCTGTCATTGCGAATAATATAATTTTTCTTTGCTTTTATTTTGATATGTGTTTTTTTAAGGAGATAAAGTAAAAATATTATCATTAAATGATGGAATACTATCGATTTGATAATCTCTTCTGTTATAGATTTGTTAAATAATTTCGAAGTAAAAGTTACCCTTTATTGCTGAATTATAAAGAAGACAAATTTAAACTAACCAAACACTTATTATGAAAAAACTACTGACCAATTTTATTCATTGGAATGCTAACCACAGAGCAATTCCTTTGATATTATTTTTGTTACTGAGTAATTTTGCCGCTGCTCAGGTAAAAGTTTCGGGAACGGTATCTGATGAAAAAGGATTATCTATTCCCGGTGCGAATATCTCCATCGCAGGTTCTAAAACAACTACTTCAACCGATTTTGATGGAAAATATTCTATTGATGTTCCTTCAAATGGGACTTTAGTATATTCATTTATTGGATTTAATACGCAAAAGATTGCTGTTGATGGAAGAAAAACGATAAATGTAATTTTAAAATCGAGTGCTGAAGACTTAAAAGACGTAGTTGTAATTGGTTATGGTACTCAAAAGAGAAAAGATGTAAACAGTGCTATTTCAAGTATTAGCTCAAAAGATATTGAAAACCTTAAAGTTGCTTCATTTGACCAAATGATGCAGGGTAAAGCAGCTGGGGTTGTTGTAAACAGTAACTCGGGTGAACCGGGAAGTAACGTTTCGGTAAAAATTAGAGGGGTTTCTTCTTTAACAGGAACAAACGAACCTTTATATGTAATTGATGGTGTGCCGATTTCAGGTGATGCCAGAAATTCATCAACTTCAGGAAGAAATGCTCAGGGAAATTCTAACTTTTCTAATAACGGAAACATCACTCAGAGTCCTTTAGCGCTTATTAATCCAAGTGACATTGAATCGATCGATATTTTAAAAGATGCTTCTGCAACCGCGATTTATGGTTCTCGTGGTGCAAACGGAGTTGTAATTGTAACTACAAAATCTGGTAAGAAAGGAACTGGAAAGTTATCTTTTGAAAACTCTTATTCAGTAAGTAATCTTCCTAAAAGACTCCATTCTATGAATTTACAGGAATATGCAGTTCACCAAAATGCTTTGGCAGATGTTTATGATCCTACAGCGCGCCGTCCAGAATTTGCGCATCCTGAACTTTTAGGAAAAGGAACAGACTGGCAGGATGCTATTTACCAAACAGGATTTATGTCTTCTAACCAATTGTCTTTTTCAGGAGGTAAAGAAGGAATTAATTACTATATCTCCGGAGGAGTTTTGAAACAGGATGGTATTGTAATCGAATCTGGATTCAAAAGATATAATTTCAGAACTAATATTGATGCTAAAGTAAACAGCTTCATTAGAGTAGGAGTAAACATCAGCGGTGCAGTTACCGATGAGAAATTAACTTTAAACGGACAGTTTAACGGAGTTGTTGCTACTTCATTATTAGCAACACCAGATGTGGCGGTTAGAGAATTATCTGGTGCATTTGCCGGACCTCCAAGTGGTGGAAACACTTCATTTGTTAACCCTGTGGCAGTTTCTTTATTAGGTTCAAATAAATTAGTTAGAAAAAACTATTCCGGAAACTTTTATACTCAGGTAGATTTATTCAAAGGTTTGGATTACCGATTTGAAGCTGGTGGATACATTTACGATAATTTGGGACAGCGTTTTGATCCAATGTATTCTTTAGGAAATGCTGTAAAAAGCTATGCTAACTTATATTATAATCCATCAACCGGAAATTCCTGGAACTTAAAAAACATGCTTACTTATAAAAATACTATTGGTAAACACAATTTTACAGTTCTGGCAGTACAAGAGTCAAACAGAGCACACTGGGAAGGTTATTCTATAACAGGTTATGGTTATAAGGATAATAATGATAAATCACTTTCGGCTTCAGATTTGTCTAAAGCGGTTACAAACGGTGTTTATTCAGGAACGCAGACTTTATCTTCTTATTTAGGAAGGGTAGTGTATGATTATGGTGACAGATATAGTTTAACAGGTGCAGTCAGAACAGATGGATCTTCAAAATTCTTTGTTGGAAATAAATGGGGTGTTTTTAGTTCTGTGAGCGGTTCATGGAAAATTTCAAATGAATCTTTCATGGAAAGTACTAAGAAATATGTAGACAACATTAAACTTAGAGCAGGATGGGGACAAACCGGTAACAACCAAATTGGTAATAATTTATACGATTCTAATCTTCACCTGGTTAACAGCACAATGGGAACTTCTTATCTTCCATCCAATACACCAAATAAAGATTTAAAGTGGGAAACTCAGGAGCAGACCAACTTAGGATTAGATTTTACAATGTTTGATTCTAAACTTACAGCTACTGTAGATGTGTACAAAAAAGTATCTAAAAACTTCTTATACCAGGTGCCGCTTCCTAATTATCTTTCAGGCGGAGGAGATTATGAAGGTGGTGTAAATCCTCCATACTTTAATCTTGGAAGTATGCAGAATAAAGGTATTGAGATTACATTGGGTTATACGGAGAAATTCTCAGACAATTTTTCATGGAACTCTAATTTAAACTTTACAAAATATGTAAATAAAGTTACGGATATGGCTGGTTTAAATATTGTGAAAACAATGAACACACTGGCTTATAATACAGTAACAGTTTCAAGAACTCAGGAAGGACTTCCAATTGGTTCGTTTATAGGTTACGAAGCTGTAGGGATTTACAGAACAGATCAGGATTTACTGACTTACGGACATAGTGCCGGAGGAACTCAGGTGCCTTTAAAAGACGGAACAAACTCTTTAAAACCAGATTTCCAAAAAGGAGATGTAATTTATAAAGATCAGAACAATGATGGTGTTATCGATTTAAATGACTTGGTTCCTATTGGAAATCCAAATCCAAAATTCACTTACGGATTCACCAACAATTTCAAATATAAAAATGTCGATTTGTCTATTTTCCTTCAGGGAACATCAGGAAATAAGTTAATGAACTTAACGCGTTTATCTGGTACAATGAACAGTTATATGGGAACAAACTATTTAACTGAAGCGGCAGATTTTTATTCTGCAGCGAACACAGATGCTTCTTTGCCAAGACCTTCAACTTATGACAATATTAATAATGCAATTTCAACACGTCATATCGAAGATGGATCTTACTTAAGAATTCAAAACGTAACATTAGGATATTCTCTTCCTTTAGATATGATTTCCAAAATAAAATTATCAAGATTAAGACTGTATGCCTCTGGACAAAATTTATTCACTTTTACAAAATATAAAGGATACGATCCTGAAGTAGGTTCATATAACCAAGATGCTTTGCTTTCTGGCGTAGACAATGGCCGCTACCCGGTTCCGAGACAAATAACTTTTGGTTTTAACGTTGAATTTTAATACGACATAATTATGAAAAATATAGTAAAAAGAAGCAGCGTTTTTGCTTTGACAATTTTAATGCTGATGTCATCATCTTGTTCGCAGGACTTTATTGATGTGCCGGCAGAAGGAACTCCTACAATTGGTAATTATTACGATTCAGACGAAAAGCTTGATAATGCTTCTAACGGATTGTACGGAATTGTATGGTTTAATATGAACAAATCTGCATTTTACGGAATTACAGATGTTATTTCCGGAAATATGTATGCAAGTCAATATAATGATTTTGGAAAATTTACTGATTTGAGTTTTACAAATTCGCAGTCCTTTATTTCAGATGCATGGAGATCTTGTTTTGGAGCAATTGCTAATTCAAATGCTTATATAAACAATTTACCTCAGAGTGTTGGGCCGGCTGTTAGTAAAGAAGCTTTAAATAATGCATTAGGAGAAGCGCATTTTATCAGAGCATTTTCTTATTTCTTCCTGGTAAGACTTTGGGGAAATGTACCAATTATTGAGAACAATGCAGATTATTCTAAAAATTATGTTATTCCAAGTAATCCAACTGCAGACGTTTATACTTTTATAGAAAATGACTTAAAGTTTGCAATAGCTAATTTAAGATCAAAAAGCAGAGGTTCAAACTACGCTGCCAATGCACACGTGTCAAGCGGTTCTGCAAAAGCATTTTTAGCAAAAGTTTATTTATATCAAAAGAAATACGAATTGGCAAGAGCAATGGCTCAGGAAGTGATCAATAGCGGAGAGTTTAAATTACTAGGAGGAGAGGAGCTTCCGTCTAAATCTTTTGCTGACTTATGGCTTCAAAAAAATAATAATAACGAAGAGTCTATTTTTTCATGGCAGTGGACTGGAGCCGGAACTTATTTTGAAGGAAACTTTTCAAATACATTATTTGCACCAGAAAACAGATTGGTAGAAACTACTTATTCAGGACAAATTGCGCCTTCTCAGGATTTAATTCATAATGTTTTTGAAAATGGAGATAAAAGAAGAGTTGAAACATTCATGCTTCCGGGAGATTATTATCCAAATATGACTTATGCCCAAACACTGGCCGTAGATTCTCCAAAACTTTTGGGGTACACATTTGAATTAGTGAATGAAGCCCAGAATTCTGGTGCAGGATTAAAGAAATATGTAATCGGGAAAGAAAATTTACCAATAACCGGGCCTTTTAATGCACCATTTAATGGAGAAAGCAGTATGAACAGTTATATGATGCGCTATGCCGAATTATTATTAATTCATGCTGAAGCAATCTTAGGTTCACAAACAGGAAGCACAACAGATGCAAATGCCTTAAAATCCTATAATGCAGTTCGTAAAAGAGCAGGTTTAGCACCAAAAGCGTCGATTACTTTTGATGATATTTTTAGAGAAAGACGTGCTGAGTTAGCTTGCGAAGGAGATTATTATTTTGATTTAGGCCGTCTTCCGTTTGCTCAGGCAAAAGCAATTTTAGAAGCACAAAACAGAGGAGATAAGCAGAACGAAAAACATATTACAATTTCTGCATCAAATCTTTTACTGCCATATCCTGCAGATGATTTAATTAAAAATCCAAAATTAACAGAAGTAGCTCCGTATACTTTTAAATAATTTTAAAAATATAAAATATGAAAAATATAAAAATTGTTTCGTTAGCAGCATGTATGGCATGGATGTTATCTTTAATGCTTTTTACTTCATGCTCAAGTGATGATAGTAGTGCCGAAGCGTACAGCGGTCCTCCGGTTATAGAATCAGTTTCTCCATCGGGATATAATGAAGATGGAAGCATGAAACCCTTAACTCCGGTTACCGTTGGAGATCCAAAAAACTATTATGTAATTCATGGTAAAGGACTCCTTTCAACTACAAAAATCTATTTTAATGATTTTGATACCTATTTCAGGCCGACTTTTGTAACCGATACCGATATCATTGTATTGATTGATGAAAATACACCTTATGCCAATGCATCAAATAAATTAAAAGTTGTAACAAAAAGCGGAACAGCTGTTTATGATTTTACTGTTGCGCCGCCGGCTCCAACATTTTCTGGTTTCAACTTTATAAATTGTGCCGAAGGAGATCTGGTAACTATTAAAGGGAAATATTTCTTAAATCCTGTTGTAACTCTTGCTAAAACAGCTACACTTCCTGAAGTTCCGGTTACAGTAGTTTCTTCAACATTAGAACAAATAGTCATCAAAGTTCCTGCTAATGCAGATAAAAGATATCTTGCCGTAACAAACATCTCCGGAACAGCAGTTTCTAAAGAAGCAATTGGAACAGCATTGTACGATGATAAATTATACGGCATGCAATGGGGAGGACCTTGGGCTGGTAAAGGTGTTAATTTTGATTTTGACGGAGATTCTTATCAGGGTGAAAAATCATGGAGATGGGAATTTGGTCAATGGGACGGTGGAAACTGGGGCTTCAATGTTGATATGACTCCTTATAAAGCAATCAGAATCGCTGTTAAAGGAGCTAAAAACGGGCAGGTTAATTTTAGCGTAAACGGAGGTCCAAATTTTGTAATTCCGGTTACAGCTGCCTGGGTTTACATGGAAATTCCATTAAATAAATTAGGAGATCCAACGAGTGTGACAATGCTTACATTCCAGGAATCAAATAATGACGGAGGTAATACTGTATTATTTGACGATATCGGATTTGTATTGAAATAATTTAAATTGCTTGTTTTGAGTTAGTTTGAGATATTCCCTGATTGAAAGATTAGGGAATATCTTTTTATAATATGTTTTTAAATTTTATAAAATGAAGAAAATAATTTTAGGATTGGCTTTATGTGTGTCTGTTTTCGGTTTTAGTCAGGGTAATACACATACGCAGACAGGGGGAAAATTTGAAGGCTTAGCTATGACGCCGCCAATGGGATGGAATTCGTGGAATACTTTCGGAACCAATATTGATGAAAAACTAGTAAAAGAAACAGCCGACATAATGGTTTCATCCGGATTGGCAGCAGCAGGATACAACTATATAGTATTAGACGACGGCTGGATGACAAAAGAACGTGATGCAAATGGAGACCTGATTCCTGATCCTGTTAAATTTCCTAACGGAATGAAAGGGGTAATTGATTATGTGCACAATAAAGGTTTAAAATTTGGTTTATACAATTGTGCAGGAACGCAAACCTGTGCAGGATATCCGGGAACCCGTGGTTATGAATATCAGGATGCCCGTTTTTATGCTAAACTAGGAATTGATTTTTTAAAATACGATTGGTGTAATACAAAAGGAATTACAGCGCCTGAAGCGTATACTACGATGAGCAATGCGTTAAAAACGGCTGGAAGACCAATTGTTTTCAGTCTTTGCGAATGGGGAGATAATCAGCCGTGGGAATGGGGGAAACCTGTTGGAAATCTTTGGAGAATTTCAGGTGATATTTATCCTTGTTTTGACTGCGAATTCAAACATCCGGAAAATTGGTCTTCCTGGGGATTTATGAAAATTGCTGAAATGCGAAAAGACATTCGCAAATATTCAGGTCCGGATCATTGGAATGATTTTGATATGATGGAAGTTGGAAACGAAATGAACAATACCGAAGATAAATCGCATTTTGCAATGTGGTGTATGCTTTCATCGCCATTATTTACAGGAAACGATTACAGAAAAATGTCAAAAGAAACATTGGCAATTTTAACCAATAAAGAATTAATTGCAATTAATCAGGATAAATTAGGGATTCAGGGTTTTAAGCATGCTGCAGAAGACGGCTTAGAAGTCTGGGTTAAACCTTTGTCAGATGGAAATTGGGTGGTTACTTTTTTAAACAGAAGTGAAGCTGCGAAAAAAATTAATTTCGACTGGAAGAAAAATCCAATAAAAGATGTAGATTTCGGCTATGAAGCTGATTTCCAAAAAACAACATTCAAACTTAAAAATCTTTGGACCAATAAAGATTCCGGCAATACAAAAAAGAATTTTACAGCAGAATTAGCTTCACATGATTGCATAACATTGAAATTGTCTCTTTAAAATTATATAGTATGATCAGATTTAAAAAGTTAATTACAATTGTATTTTTATTATTATGCGGATTTTTAAATGCCCAGTTTGTCAAAAAGCACGGGCAGCTGAGTCTTAAAGGAACACAGCTTGTAGATAAAAACAATGAACCTGTAGTATTGCGCGGTTTAAGTTTTGGGTGGCATAGTATGTGGCCGCGATTTTATAATGAAAAGGCCGTAAGCTGGCTCAAAAAAGATTTTAACTGCAACGTTGTGCGTGCTGCAATGGGAATTGAACTTGGAGATTACTCTTATAACAACGATCCGCAATTTTCAAAAGAAAAAATTGAAGCCGTTATAAACGGAGCTATTAAAGCTGATATATATGTAATTATCGATTGGCACAGTCATAATGTGAATCTAAAAGAAGCAAAAGAATTTTTTACAGAAATGTCTCAAAAATACGCCAGATATCCTAATATAATATATGAGATATTAAATGAACCTGATTATGAAAGCTGGTGGGAAGTAAAAACCTATGCAGAAGAGGTTATAAGTGCCATTAGAGAAAACGATCCTAATAATATTATATTGGTAGGGTCACCGCATTGGGATCAGGATGTCGATCTTCCGGCAGAAGATCCAATTTTAGGATTCAATAATATAATGTATACTATGCACTTTTATGCAGCAACACATGGCAAAGAATTAAGGGACCGTACAGATCAGGCATTAAAAAGAGGTTTGCCAATATTTGTGTCTGAATCGGCCGGAATGGAAGCTTCTGGAGACGGACCGTTAAATATAAAAGCATGGCAGGAATACATTGACTGGATGGAATCAAAAAAACTAAGCTGGGTTACATGGTCAGTATCTGATAAAGATGAAACTTGCTCTATTTTGAAAAAATCTGCAAAATCAGATGGAAAATGGAAGGATGAAGATTTAAAAGAATCAGGAATAAAAGTTCGGGAGTTTTTAAGAAAGTACAATAATCAGGAATAAAATACACGGTTAGAAATAAGTAAGCCTGCTCAAATCTGAGCAGGCTTTTTTTTGTTTTTATTATTCCATTTGGAGTTGTCATTCCATAACACAATGGGTTAAATTGAATAAGTTTTTTTTGTAGGAATTTTTATTATGTGCTTGTCAGGCTTATATTGATTTATGAGACCGAAATTTTTTTTGTTCAAATATTTTAAATTTAAATATACCCCTTAAAAAATTAGGGCTGTATCTTTATTAAATGTGTTTTATGACTATTTTTGGTGTTTTTAATGATGTTTATTGCGCGCTTGCCCTTGTTTTTTGAGTTAAATTCGTGAAAATTAGTTATTGAATTTTCAAAAACAAAACGCTATAAATGTCAAATAACGATTATTGCCAGTTTTATTTTTGTAATCCATAATTCTTCGCTTAAAACGTCAAAAAATTACTTTCTGATTATTCTACTCATACAAAAGTTAATAAATTCGCTAATGAAAATGAGGAGGTTTTAGGGGGAGATTCAGGGTTTTAAAAATGACTTATACTATTAAATAGATATATAAACGATTAACTAACCAAAATCAATTAATAACTAAAAACCAATTAACACATGAAAAAAGTATTTTACATTTTAGCTGCCACGTTAACCAGTTCTTTTGCTTTTGCACAAGAGGATGAAAAACCAGCTTCACCAGCAACTACTTGGGGAGGGTCGGCGGATGCTTACTATAAATATGATTTTTCTAAACAAATGAACGGATTAACGAGCTTTACCAACTCACAGGATTCGTTTGAATTAGGAATGGCTTCGATCGAGGCAGGTCATACATTTGGGAAAGCTTCTGTATTTGTAGACTTAGGCTTTGGAAAAAGAGCAGGAGAATTTTCATATAATGAAACAACAGATAAAGATATAAATGCTAAATTTTTAATTAAACAATTATTTTTCACTTACCAGATTACTGACGAATTTAAAGTTGTTGCCGGTAGTTTTGGTACACATATTGGCTATGAAGTATTAGATGCCGTAGATAATAAAAACTACAGTATGTCTTATGCTTTCTCTTACGGGCCATTTTTTAATACCGGAGTTAAAGCTCAGTATACTTCAGGGAAATTCACAGCTATGTTTGGTGTAACAAATCCAACAGATTTTAAATCGGCTATGGATGCGGGTTCGACACAAAAAACATATATCGGACAAGTGGGGTATATTGGAGATACAGGAAGTGCCTATTTGAATTTTACTTCAGGAAGCAGCAATCCTGCATCTGATGAAAATAAAACTCAATTTGATTTGACTGCATCTAAAACAATTAGTGACAGCTTTGGTCTTGGATTAAATGCTACTTACGCTAAAACTAAAAATGATTTTGATTCAACTTTAGATGGTGAGTGGTTTTCATTAGTTGGATATGCTAACTATTCATTCAGTCCTTCTTTGCTTTTAGCTTACAGAATTGAATATTTTGATGCTAAAGATGCTGCTCCAAGTTTAGGTACATTAACAGGATCTAGTGTATTTGCTAATACAGTTTCATTAAACTATAAAGTTGGAAAACTTACAATAATTCCAGAGTTAAGATACGATGCTGCATCTGAGGATATCTTTTTAGACAGCGATGCTGCTCCAACAGGAGGTTCATTCTTCGCTTTACTTGCTACAACATACTCTTTCTAGAGATAAAGATTGATATTTTTTTTTTTTTTGGAGCTGTCGAAACATACTAATGTTTTGGCAGCTTTTTTATTTAGTATGATTTGTGAGTTATGGATTATGGATTATCAATTGTGAGTGATGAAATATGATGTATGGTTTATGAGTTTTTGGGAGTTAAGTAAATTGTTTAATATAAAATTTAGAAGCATAAGTGATGTGTGTTAGACAGCATTTGCAACAACTCATAACTCTTAATTCATAACTTATAACCTTACAAAAAACAAAAAAACCGCATTTCTAAATATATTAGAAATGCGGTTTTTTGTTTTTGTGAAATACTATTGAAGTTGTTTTTTGTATATAGAATAAATAGTATCAATTGTTTTTCTGTCCAAGGTAGCAGTGGCATCAGTTTGAATATAATGTAATTTAAAGGCCTGAATTGCTGCTGAAAGATTTTTTGTGTTGTAACCAATAATCCGAAGTGCAGGTTCAATTTTAAAATCAAACGGCGCTTCTTCTAAAACTTCATCAGGCCAGATTCCGAAACCTTTTTCAGCTAAAGTTTTCCACGGAAACAAAGCACTTGGATCCTGTTTTCTTCCCGGAGCAATATCGGCATGGCCTAAAATGTTCTGAGTCGGAATATTGTAATCCTTTTTTAGTTTAGTCAATAAAGCTACTAAACTGCTTATTTGAGCTTCTGTAAAAGGTTTAAAACCATTATTGTCAAGTTCAATTCCTATAGATGACGAGTTCAAATCGGTATTTTTTCCCCAAGTTGATGCTCCGGCGTGCCATGCTCTTAAATAATCATTAAGCATTTGAACAACTTTCCCATTTTCAGAAATTATATAATGTGAACTTACCTGAGTTTTTGTTTTAGTAAAAGTGTTTATTGTCTGCTGCAGAGAATCCTGAGCAGTATGATGAATAATAATAAAACTAGGTTTTCTTAAATTGAAATTTACGGTACCAATCCATTCTGTACTAATACCATTTAATAAAGCTGTTGAACCCGTTTTTGATAAAGTATCTTTTATGATTCCCAGCTGCGAAGCATAAGTAGTATCAATAATCAAAGGACTTATAGGCGGAATTGTCTGTGCTTCCTTACTTGTAATTTGATTTTCTAAAGTTTTCAACTGTTGGTCATAAGCTTTTTCAGTATGCTTATAAGGATTTGTTGAGCAAGAAGTAATAATAATTGCTAAAATCAAATAACAAAAATGTTTTTTTACCATGGTTAATTACATTTGTGAGAATTAGAACAATTATTCCTGAATTTTTTCAGTTGTTTTTTCTTCTTCTTTAGTATCTTTTGAATCTTTATCTTTTTTCTTTTTTGACTTTGTTTTTTTAATCTCTTTAAAATCAGCCATGAAGTTATTATACTTTTCTATCTGATCAGGATTTAAAAAAGCAGTGATTTTTTTTGTCATGCTTTCTTTTAAAGCTTTTAACTGCTCCATTTTTTCGTCCTGACTGCTGCTTTCATTTTTTATAAGGATTCCTTGTTCTCTTAAACCATCAGCAAAAACATTTGTTATAGCAATTGCCTGAAGTTCATCAAGATTAACTGCCGGTTTCATTTGCTCAACTATTTTTGCAGCCGTTTCTTCAACCGGAATTTCTTTAGGTTTACTGGTATTTTGCTGCGGGCCGCTCATCATACTTCTGTCCATACCCATTCCGCCGCCTCTTCCGTAACCTCCGCCATACCCGTTGCCGTAACCATTACCATATCCATTTCCGTACTGAGCCGAAGCAAAGTTGAAACAGAATAACGTAAAAACTAAAATTATTAAGTTTTGAGTAGCTTTCATAAGTTGTTTTGTGTAAGTTAACGATTGTTCCCGGTAAATTTAAGCAGGTTCTCCGTATAAATCAAATTCTGTAGCTTCAATTATCTTGATATTAACAAATTCACCAGTTTTTACATAATGTTTAGAAGCGTCAATTAAAACTTCATTATCAACATCCGGACTATCAAACTCTGTTCTTCCCACAAAATGTGCTCCTTCTTTTCTGTCAATAATACATCTGAATACTTTTCCAATTTTTTCCTGATTCAAATCCCATGAAATCTGAGATTGTAATTCCATGATTTCATTAGCTCTTGCTTGTTTAACATCATCCGGAACATTATCTTCAAGTAAATAAGCATGTGTATTTTCTTCATGAGAATAGGCGAAACATCCCATTCTGTCAAATTTCATTTCCTGAACAAAATCCTTCAAAATTTCAAAATCTTCCTGTGTCTCACCAGGATACCCAACAATTAGAGTAGTTCTGATTGCCATTCCCGGAACCGCAGCACGAAAATCCTTTAATAACTGTGTTGTTTTAGCCTGAGTTGTACCACGGCGCATTGATTTCAAAATAGAATCTGAAATATGCTGCAGCGGGATATCAATATAATTACAAATTTTAGGTTCGCGTTTCATTAATTCCAGAACATCCATTGGGAAACCCGTTGGATATGCATAATGAAGGCGAATCCATTCGATTCCTTCAACTGCTGCTAAAGCTTCTAATAATTCTGCCAGATTTCTCTTTTTATAAAGATCTAAACCGTAATACGTTAAGTCCTGAGCGATTAATATTAATTCCTTAACGCCATTTTTAGCTAAGCCTTGTGCTTCTTTAACTAACTTTTCAATTGGCTGCGAAACGTGAGAACCACGCATTAACGGAATCGCACAGAAACTGCAAGGTCTGTCGCATCCTTCAGCAATTTTTAAATAAGCATAATTTTTAGGAGTAGTAGTTAGTCTTTCACCTAATAATTCATGTTTATAATCGGCTCCAAGAGCTTTTAAAAGCTGAGGTAATTCGGTTGTGCCAAAATATTGGTCAACGTTTGGTATTTCTTTTTCTAAATCAGGTCTGTAACGTTCAGATAAACATCCGGTTACGAAAACTTTGTCAACTAATCCTTTGTCTTTTTTATCTGCATATTCCAAAATCATATTTACAGATTCTGCTTTCGCATTATCAATAAATCCACAAGTGTTAATTACAATAATGTTTCCTTCGTCCTTTGTTGCTTCATGAGTTACTTCTTTTCCGTTTGCACGAAGCTGACCCATAAGTACTTCACTATCATATACATTTTTTGAACACCCAAGAGTGATTACGTTAATTTTGTTCTTTTTTAAAGACTTGGTTCTCATACTTTTATAAATTGGAGTGCAAAATTACACTTTTTTATTCAAACACCGCTTGTTTCCTTTTCTTTTAGCTGTTTTTTATGAAGAGTTTCCGGCAATTTCAGATCAAAAAAAATCCGCCAAGTAAAACCTGACGGAAATTTCCATTCATCTATTTATTCTTAATTACAATTCAAATAATAAAGACAAAGTAACATTATTCAATTTTGAAGTAATGTTTGCTCCATCGGTAAAACCTTGACTAAAAAATGGCTGGTTTGATTTTCTTTCTAAATAAGAATAAGCCAAATCTAATTTTGTTCCTCCAAAATTATATCCCAAACCTCCTGAAAAACTATTTGTGTCTCCAATAGTAGTTCCATTTTTATAAGGACTTCCTTCAAAACGATATCCGCCGCGCAGGCTCAATTGTTTTATTTTATATTCAGCACCAACTCTTAATTCTCCATTTTTTGTTAATTGATCATTGATTCGGGTGTTTACACCTCTAAAGCCTGAATCACTAGTAGGTTTGAATTTTGTATTGCTGTAATCTTTGATGGAATAATCGATACTAATTAAACCTGATTTGCCAAATATATAAGCTCCGCTGAAAGTAAACTTTCCTGGAGTTTGTAAAGTATAAGGATCATAGACGTTTACCAGATTATAGTTTACGGTTTTGTAAAGTTCTGGTCCGCCAATAGCTTGTCTTGTGGATGAAAGACTTTGTGAAACTTCATCGTAAAGTTCATACCATGTATTTGATTCATAAGCCAGACCAAGTCTAAGCTCTTCTGTAACTTTCGCTATAGCACCTAATTGAAAAGAAAATCCATTTCCATAAGTGTATAATTCATTGTTGAATGTTGCATCCGAAATAGTTGGCGTACCAGTTAACGGATTATTATTGTATTCGTAAAAGCTGCTTGATCTTCTGTAGTCTGTCACATGTACATTTAAGTTTGCTCCAAAGTAAATGCGATCATTATATGATGTTGCAATGTTAAAACTCACTTTGCTGTTGTAGCCTCGTTCGTAAACATTATTTTCCTGATAATAATTTCCTCCGGCCGGTACATTAGAGGTGTATTGAGTATTATCATTGTTGTTAGGATTCACCGGGTTTATCAGGAAGCCGTAATATCCAAAATTTGCTTGCTGCTCATCATAAAATTGATCTCTGTAAGGAATGTTGGTAATGTCTCCTAAAGCAATTCCATTAGCGTATGCTAAGAAATAATTAGCTATAGAATTTGTTGGATTCCATCCGGCTGAAAAAGTATTGTTATTAAAATTGTTTGTATTCTCATAGCTTGCTCCAATAGCAATTTTATTCCATCCATTATTTGGATTTCTGTCTTTAAAAACAAAAACACCGCCAGCCTGATTCAGGATAAAAGAATTGTCTTTGTCCTGAGTTTGATTATTGTTGAAATATTTTGAACTATTAACCAAGTTTTGATTACTCAAAGTTATTCCAGCCTGATTATTGTTAAAAATTGCAGATCCGGCCGGATTGACAGACATGGCAGATAAATCGCCGCCTACAGCTCCAAATGCACCGCTCATTGCTCTAAATCGTGCAGTTCCGGTCAGGTTGTCTTGCGAATAACGAACAGCATCTGAAATTTCCTGAGAGTGTGAGACGCTGACAGTCAGTCCTGTAATTAAAAGGAAAAGTATTTTTTTCATTTGGGTAAGTTTTTAATGTGTAATTAGATGTGCAAAAGAAGGAAATTGTTACCTTCTTCCGCCGCCACCGCCTCCGTATGATCTTCCGCCACCGCCACCGCCGCCAGACGATCTCATGCTTCCACCGCCGCCGCTGTTATATGAACGGGATGGGCTAGGAGAGTAAGTTCGTGATGAACTGCTGTTGTTATTGTTGTAACTTCTGTTGGTCGGTGTTGAGCTTGATCTTCTGTTAGAATAATCGTAGCTGTTGTTTTGACCTTGAGAATAGCTTCTTCTGTTGCTAAAAGTTGGATTAGAATTGTAAGTTCTTCCATTTATAGAAGAGCTTCTTCTGTAATCAGAATAGCCGTTTGATCTGTTAGTATAGTTTCTGTTTGTTGTATAGCTTCCTCGGTTAGAGTAGTTTCTGCTATTAACGAAATTTCGGTTAGAAGCATAATTTCTGCCTCCGTAGTAAGCAGCAGATCCTCTTCTTCCATAGCTGTAAGAGTAGTTTCTATAGTAACTTCCTCCCCAATATCCGGGATATCCCCATCCTGGACCCCAGTAAGCAGGATATCCCCAAGCGTATCCGGGATAACCCCAGTAGCCGCCCCAATATCCGCCATATCCCCATCCATATCCGTATCCGTAATAAGGATATCCCCATCCGAATCCGAATGACCAGGCTGGATTAGAATAAACATTTACAGAAACATCTGAATTGCTGCTTCCCCAAGCCGGGTAAGAAGCTACAGCTGCTGTTTGTGTACTGTCAGATTCAGCATAATTGCCATAATTGTCTACGTCTGTAAAAATTTCAGTAGGCTGATTATCATCCTGAAGTGATCTAAAGTAATCTTTATATTGATTATTGGTGTTTGTGGTATTTGTTTGCGCGTATCTGTTGGTAGAGTTACCATATACACCATCATTATCCTGATAAGATGTATTTTGGTAAGAGCCACAAGATGCTAACAGAAAACTCAGTAATCCAATTAAGTAAAAATGACTTGAGTTTTGGCGGAGAGTATTATTAGTTTTCATATCTGTGGTGTTTTTTATTGTTGCACATTACAAAAATAGTTAGTTTTGTCAAACTATTTAGTTAAAATTATTAAAACAAAATTTGTGCCAAACTATATAATATGAGTAAGAACCTTACTACACGATCAGAAGATTATTCGAAATGGTATAATGAACTGGTTGTCAAAGCAGATTTAGCTGAAAATTCAGGAGTTAGAGGGTGTATGGTAATCAAACCGTACGGATATGCAATTTGGGAAAAAATGCAGGCAGAGTTAGATAGAATGTTTAAAGAAACAGGACATCAAAATGCTTATTTTCCTTTGTTTGTTCCTAAGAGCATGTTTGAGGCTGAGGAGAAAAATGCAGAAGGATTTGCAAAAGAATGTGCGGTTGTAACGCATTACAGGTTAAAAAATGATGAGGACAGACCTGGAAAATTAATGGTTGATCCAAATGCAAAATTAGAAGAGGA
The DNA here is from genome assembly GCF_001429765.1 of Flavobacterium sp. Root901. GTDB lineage: Bacteria > Bacteroidota > Bacteroidia > Flavobacteriales > Flavobacteriaceae > Flavobacterium. The sequence continues at coordinate 668,240 of NZ_LMJB01000001.1, read as the reverse complement.
GCTGATTGTTCGTCCAACTAGCGAGGCCATTATATGGTCTACTTATAAAGGATGGGTGCAGTCTTATAGAGATTTACCTTTGCTTATTAATCAATGGGCTAATGTGGTGCGTTGGGAAATGCGTACGCGTTTATTTTTGAGAACAGCAGAATTTTTATGGCAGGAAGGGCATACGGCTCATGCTACGAAGGAAGAGGCGATTGAAGAGTCTGAAAAAATGATGAATGTCTATGCTGATTTTGCTGAAAATTTTATGGCAATCCCTGTAGTAAAAGGATTTAAAACAGAAAGTGAGCGTTTTGCAGGAGCAGATGAAACCTATTGTATCGAAGCACTGATGCAGGATGGAAAAGCATTACAGGCAGGGACTTCGCATTTTTTAGGCCAGAATTTTGCAAAAGCTTTTGATGTAAAGTTTGCTAACGCAGAAGGAAAACAAGAACATGTTTGGGGAACTTCATGGGGAGTTTCTACCCGTTTGATGGGAGCGTTAATTATGACACATTCTGACGATCAGGGATTAGTACTGCCTCCAAATTTAGCTCCAATACAAGTGGTAATTGTACCAATTCATAAAACAGATGAACAGCTGGCTCAGATTACAGAAGCTGTAAACGAACTTACTGCTAAATTGAGAAAACTTAAGATCTCAGTTAAATATGATGACAGAACAACTCAAAAACCGGGATTCAAATTTGCTGAATGGGAATTGAAAGGAGTTCCTGTTAGAATTGCAGTTGGACCAAAGGATTTAGAAAACGGAACTTTTGAGGTTGCAAGACGTGATAATTTATCAAAAGAAGTTGTTTCGGCTGAAAAAATAGTAGAACATGTAAATGATCTGTTAGAACAAATTCAGACAGATTTATTTGATAAAGCATTAAACTATCGAAATACTCATATTACGGAAGTAAATAATTTTGAGGAATTTAAACAAGTTTTAGAAGGCAAAGGCGGATTTATTTCGGCTCATTGGGACGGCACTGCAGCTACCGAAGAAAAGATAAAAGATTTGACAAAAGCAACAATTCGATGCATTCCTTTGGATGCTGTTGAAGAAGCGGGAACCTGTGTGTTTACTGGGAATCCTTCGTCTAAAAGAGTGCTTTTTGCTAAGGCATATTAAAAAAAATAATTTTTTTTTGACTCAACTATTGTGCAACTAAAAAATAGATGTATCTTTGCATCCGCATTAGAGAAGCACGGTCCGTTCGTCTATCGGTTAGGACGCCAGGTTTTCATCCTGGTAAGGGGGGTTCGATTCCCCCACGGACTACAAGTTATATTACATATTGAAAATTTCCAACTTAGGAGAATTAGGTCCGTTCGTCTAGGGGTTAGGACGCCAGGTTTTCATCCTGGTAACAGGGGTTCGATTCCCCTACGGACTACAAGTTGTAAATAAGTTTTATAAAATAAAAATTGGTGTCTCGGTTTTTATTTTATTAGTTAAAACCAAAGTGAGTGTTTTTTAACAATTGTGGGAGGTTTTTCTTTTTTAACTAGTATTTATAATAATTATTACATCTAAAATTAAAAGAAATGGCAAATCATAAGTCAGCATTAAAAAGAATCAGAAGTAACGAAAAAAGAAGAGTTCTTAACAGATACCAGCATAAAACTACTCGTAATGCTATTAAAGCATTAAGAATAGCTACTGATAAAGCTGATGCGGCTGCAAAATTATCAACTGTAATCTCTATGATTGATAAGTTAGCTAAAAAGAATATCATTCATGATAACAAAGCTTCTAATTTGAAGTCTAAATTAACAAAACACGTTGCTAAATTGTAATTAACTACAATTTACGAAATATATAAAAGTCCTCTTTTGAGGACTTTTTTTGTTTATACCGTTTTGTTAAAATTTCAATATTTTTAAATTCCAAATTCCAATTTAAACTTTAAAAAGAAATTTACGTCCTATTTTGAAATTTGAAATTTGAAATTTGAATATTTAGATATCAACTAATTTTCTTTTTTAGATATTCCAACATAGCCTGTGTAATTGGTTTTGAAAGAAAATCTATAATTATTGGGTATCTCTTGGCTTTTGTTAAATCTTCAGGATCAATTGTAGACGATAATACAATTACTTTTGCGTCATTGAATTCGGCATAATCATCAGATGTAAAATGGTCCAGAAATTCCCAGCCGCCCATTACAGGCATGTTTAAATCCAGGAAAATAAGTTCCGGCTTTTTGTTTACCTTATTTTTATTATTAGTATATTTTAAAGTATTAAAATGATGTAATGCTTCTTCGCCGTTTTGAGCTGTAATAATTTCGCGTGAAAATGAAGATTTTGAAATTACTTTTTTACACAACATCAACGTAATAGGGTCGTCGTCAATGCATAAAATTTGCTCAAGCATACGTGTTAATTTTTAAATGTTATAGTAAATGTGGTGCCTTTGTTTACTTCGCTTTCTATACTTATCGTTCCGCCCATCGTTTCTACCTGAGATTTTACAAGATACAAACCTAATCCTTTACTGTCAGGATAATTGTGAAATCTTTGATAAAGACCAAAAACTTTATCGCGATTTCTTTCTAAATCGATCCCAATTCCATTGTCTTTAAAAGTTAAAATAGCGTGATTATCTACCAGTTCGGCAGTAATTGATATTTTTAACTTCCTGTTCTCCGATTTATACTTTATTGAATTTGTTAGTAAATTAAGCAAAATACTTTCAATATATGCTTTGTTAGTAATTAAAAGCGGGACTTTATCAAATTTCAGTTTGATTATTGGTTTGTGTAACTCGATTTGAAAAGACAATTGACTAAAAACATTTTCAAAAACTTCTTTTAGTGAAACCTCTTCTTTCTGCATGGAAGGATTATCTTTTATGATAATAACTTTTACAAGGTCATTTATGGTTTCATTTAATAAATGGGTAGACTTTGTAAAACCTGTCAGGATTTCTTCCAGTTCCTTGTTTTCAATCGGAATATCTTCTATCAAATTTAAAAGTCCAATTAAATTTGATAACGGTGCACGAAGATTATGAGAGGTTATATAGGAGAATTGTTTTAAATCTTTATTGTTTTGAGTTAATTCCCGAATAAGATGTTCTTTTTCAGTTTCCAGTTTCTTTTCATCCGTTATGTCTCTTTGAATTGAAATCCAGTGGCTAATTACACCTTCATTGTTGAAAATCGGAATCATGGCAAACCTAACCCAGTATTCTTCTTGTGTTTTAGTATAAGTTATGGTTTCAATTACACATTCTTCTTCGTTTTTTATGGCTCTTAAAAGCTTTTTTAATTCTTCAGAATCAGATTTTGGTCCTTTAAAAATATTGGTTGATTTTCCAATAATTTCATTTGAAAGATAACCTGACATTTGAGAAAAGGCCGGATTTACGTAAACGATTTTTGGTATTTTTCGATCCTGAGAATTTGCTTCGGTAATTAAAATAGAATCTTTTGATTGTGTAATTACCGTCTCTAAAAGTTTTAATCGCTGTTCTTCTTCTTTTTGTTTTGTAATATCCTGGATAGCCCCAATCATTCTGATGGCTCTTCCATTTTCATCTTTTAACAAAAAACCCCGGTCCAAAACATATTTATAAGTTCCGTCGGCACATCTAAATCGGTATTGATCCTGCCATTTTTCTGTTTTTTGTTCAATAAAAGAATATAATTTAATAGACATTCTAATGCTGTCTTCAGGATGAATTTTATCAAACCACCATTTTGAAGTTTTTCCAACTTCCTGAGGATTGTATCCAAAAACACTTTCAATTCCTTTGTTCCAGTTTATCTTATCTTCCTGAATTTTCCAGTCCCAAATGGTATCACTAGTCGCTTTTGCAACGATATCATATTTTTCGTTAGACTCTTTAATTTCTTCGTTTGTTCTTTTTAATTTTTTAAAAACAGAGATATTTTTATTTTCATTTGTCGAGAGTATGTATTTGAAAATAAATCCGGTAGCGATTATAAAACAAACATCTTTTATAAAGAAGAAATAGGAATATTTTGCTTCAAAAAAGTAAGTAGTGAGTAGATTATGACAGAGGATTGCCATAATTAACGATAAGATAACGTAAACGAGAGTAATTTTGAGAGTTTTACTTTTCATTACTCAAATATAGTTAAATTAACTATAACTAAACAATATGTAAAGTTCATTTTAGGTCGTAAAATAATACTGATTTAATGAACTAATTACTTGTATATACGATAACTATCGCAGAAACGTTTTTTTTATCAAAATAAAGTGTACTTTTGCACCCATTAAAAATCACAAATGGAATCTATTAGAAATATTGCAATTATTGCCCACGTCGATCACGGTAAAACCACTTTGGTTGATAAAATTATGTATCACTGTCAATTATTTCGTGAAAACGAAAATACAGGTGATTTAATTCTTGATAATAACGATTTAGAGCGTGAGAGAGGTATTACTATTACTTCAAAAAACGTTTCAGTTCAGTACAAAGGAACGAAAATCAATATTATTGACACTCCAGGCCACGCCGATTTTGGAGGTGAAGTAGAACGTGTATTGAACATGGCCGATGGTGTATGTTTACTAGTGGATGCTTTTGAAGGACCAATGCCACAAACGCGTTTTGTATTACAAAAAGCTATTGATTTAGGTTTAAAACCATGCGTAGTTATTAATAAAGTTGATAAAGAAAACTGTACTCCTGAAGAAGTTCACGAAAAAGTTTTCGACTTAATGTTTGAATTAGGTGCAACTGAAGAACAATTAGATTTCCCAACTGTTTATGGTTCTGCTAAAAACAACTGGATGTCTGATGACTGGAAAAATCAAACACAAAACATTGAGCCATTATTAGATATGGTAATTGCTAATGTTCCGGCTCCTAAAGTTTCTGAAGGTACTCCTCAAATGTTAATTACATCTTTAGATTTCTCTTCTTTTACAGGTCGTATCGCTATCGGTCGTCTTGAAAGAGGTATTTTGAAAGAAGGATCTCCAATTTCTTTGGTAAAAAGAGATGGAAAAATCATAAAATCAAGAATTAAAGAATTACATACTTTTGAAGGTTTAGGCCGTAGAAAAGTAGAAGAAGTTGTTGCCGGAGATATTTGTGCTGTTGTAGGTATTGAAGGTTTTGAAATTGGTGATACTATTGCTGATTTTGAAAATCCAGAAGCTTTACAGACGATTGCTATTGATGAGCCAACAATGAGTATGTTATTTACAATTAACGATTCGCCTTTCTTTGGTAAAGAAGGTAAATTTGTTACTTCCAGACATATCCGTGAAAGATTAACAAAAGAGCTTGAGAAAAACTTAGCAATGAAAGTTGGAGAAACTGATTCTGCTGATAAATTCATGGTTTTTGGTCGTGGTGTACTTCACTTATCTGTTCTTATTGAAACAATGAGAAGAGAAGGATATGAGTTACAAATTGGTCAGCCGCAAGTTATCATCAAAGAAATTGATGGTGTTAAATGTGAGCCAATTGAAGAATTAACAATCGATTTACCAGAAAACCTTTCAGGTAGAGCGGTTGAATTTGTAACAATCCGTAAAGGTGAAATGCTTTCTATGGAAGGTAAAGGAGAGCGTATGATTATTAAATTTAATATTCCGTCTCGTGGAATTATTGGTTTAAGAAATCAATTGCTTACTGCAACTGCTGGTGAGGCTATTATGGCGCACCGTTTCATTGGGTACGAACCATACAAAGGAGAAATTCCAGGACGCAACAACGGTTCGTTAATCTCTATGGAAAACGGAAAAGCAATTCCTTACTCTATTGATAAATTACAGGATCGTGGTAAATTCTTTGTTGATCCAAACGAAGATATCTACGAAGGTCAGGTTATTGGAGAAAATACCCGAAGCGACGATATGACAGTTAACGTAACTAAAACGAAAAAACTTTCAAACGTACGTTCTTCAGGAGCGGATGATAAAGCAAGAATTATTCCGGCTGTAAAATTCTCTCTAGAAGAAGCTTTAGAATATATTCAAAAAGATGAGTATGTTGAAGTTACTCCAAAATCTCTTCGTTTAAGAAAGATTTACTTAAGTGAAACTGATAGAAAAAGATACAAAATCTAATTTTAGTTTTAACTTTCAATATAAAAATCCCAAATTCCAATTAGGAGTTTGGGATTTTTTTTAGTTATAACTTTTGAAATTTGGAATTTCAGTATTGGAATTTTAAACTCTTATCTTTTCAGACTAAAATGTCCTTTTAAATTTCTTCCGTCTTTGAAAAGTAAAGTAAACCAGTAATCATCTGATGGAAGCTGCTGACCGTTAAAAAGACCATTCCATCCGGCACTGTTTTTATTCATTTGCATTATGAATTTTCCGTAACGGTCAAAAATATCTATTGTATAATCCGGAAGAATATTAGAATTTTGAATAAACCAGATATCATTAAAACCGTCTCCGTTGGGGGTAAAAAATCTGGGATAATCCAAGACATATACTGTAAGAGAATTCGATAATCCGCATCCGTTTTTATCTCTTGCCGAAACATTATAAATTCCCGGGCTAACATTTTCAAATAATGATTCATTCTGAAAAGTTTCTCCATCTAATGAAAATTCATAATTTCCGACCCCCTTATATTCAATTAAAACAGAATTATCATTTCCTGCAAAACTTTTCACAAAAGCATTTGTAATTGCTGCCGGTTCTGAAAGGATTATTTTAAAAGTTTTAGTTTTTTCGCAGCCATTAATGTCTTTTACCGTAACAGAATAATCGCCCGGAATACTTACTAATATGCTGTTGGTTGTTTCTCCATTTGTCCATAAATAACTGTCGAAACCAGCTGCGACTGATAAGGTTATCTCATCGTTTTTGCATAAAAATTTAGATACGTTTTCAAAATTAGGCGGATCAAAAGTATTTACAACAAGATTAACAGGTGTTATGCCATAACAATCGGGACCATTTATAACTCTTGCATAAATAGTCTGATTATAAGCTGTGGTGTTTTTAAAAATATTAGAAAGCAGATTGTTTTCTGTTAGGGCATCATTTGCCGTTGCATAATAATTTACTGTTAATCCATTAGGAAGACCATTTGTTATTTTTGGTGTTATTTCTGCATTTAAATCAAATTGGTAAAATCCATCTTGAGAGTCATCGCTGTCGCATGTACTTACTGGACCTGGATTGCTAATGGCATTATTAGAAATTTGAAGCGTTATCTGTGCAATTTTATAACAGCCAAATTCATTTTCAAGGCGCGAATAAATGATTTGATTGGCACTTTTATTAATGTAATTTTCCGGAGATGTAATTTTGTTTATTTTATTTTCAGCATCAGCTTGTGTTTCGTAATATCCTTCGATTAAAATGGATGTATTATTATTTTTTACAATGCTGCCGGCTTTATCCAAATTAAAAATTGAAACCCCGTCATTGTTATCGTCACATTGAACTAATGATGTGTTTGTGAAAAAGATTTCAGGAGCAAAATCAATTTTAATCTCTCCGGCTAAACTACAGCTCGAAGGAGTTAATGTTACTTCAACTTTGTAATTTCCGGTTTGAGTAACGGTGTAGGTTGGAGTCGTGGCTACCTGTACATTATCCTTAAACCATTTATACGAATATGCCGCAGACAATTTCGTATCTAATAAATAACTATCGCCAAAACATAAAGGATTATTATTAGCAGATGTTCTGTTTGGGCCAAAATCTATTTTTGAAGCAAAACTTCCGGCTTGCAGAAATACTGCTGAATCATAATATCTGTTTTTATCATCAGCAATGACCAGTTTTATATGATATTTTTTTCCCGCAGTTACATTGCTCTGGGCTGTCATCACAACAGTTTGTCCGGCGTAATTAATAGGGCTTGTGTTATTGTTTAAACCATTAAAATAATCAATATTAACTTCGCCGCATCCTGGATATCTATCTCCGTTTGGTGCAGTGCCGGGTTCAATTTTCGGACGGACATTTAATGAAGACACCGGTGTAGCAGAATTGGGTAAAACAGCTAAATTCCTGTAAGGATCTGCTGTTCCGGCTTCTTTAATTAAAAAAGCAAATCCATCTGAATATTCGCATGGATAAAAATATTGATATTCGTTTGAAGCAAAAAGATAGTTGAAACTTAAAAAATCTGTCAGCGGTACAAAATCAAATTCAAATGAGGTAGCGTTTATGGAACTTATGCCTAAAATTTGATTTAAATCGTTATCTCCAACCCAATTTTCACTTCCGCCTCCCTGATTACTAAAATAACCTCCAATTGCGTCAATACTAGTCGAAGTTGAAAGAATTACTCCTTCTTTAAAAGGAAAATTACTTGCAGCTGAGTTAAAGTAAGCAAAACTGTTTCTTCCGGTTGTATAAGTATCTCCAATCCCGGTTATATTGCTAACAGCAGCACACGAACTGTTTACTAAAACATCTTCAATGAGCTGCTGTGGAGTTTTTTGATCATCTATAGTTATATATTGAGCGTTTATCTTTGCAGATACACAGCATAAAAATAAGCTAATTAAAAAACATCTTGCCTGACCCATAGTATAACAAATATACTACAAATCCCGTCTCTTTAATAATTTGTAAGAAAAGTAAATAAATAAAAATGTCCAGACTGCAACGATAAGAATTGAGAAATAATGAACGCTGTAATCTTTAGTATTTTCAACACCTATTTGTGTTCCTATGGTTCTAATTACTGATAATCTTGTAAATGGTTCTATAATTAGATTTGACATTGCTTCTAATGGAAAAAACTGCATAATAGTGTCGCCGGTACTGCTGTTTGGAAAAATCCTGAATACTAAAATTCCTTTTATTATACTTTCAAAAATACTCCAGACTAACAAAAATCCTAAAGCAAAGGCAGATCGTTTTACCAAAATTCCCAAAAATAAACAGAAAGAAAAGAATCCCGCTAATTTTATAAAAAAGGCCAATAAATAATCTAAATCCATTAAGATAACGTCAAATTCATTATAAGACGAAAAACTTAAACCCAGCAGTAAACTCATTACAAAAACAAAAATGGTAGAGCACAATGCAAAAACAATTACTGTCAGGAATTTAGACAGAATAAATTCTTTTTTGCTTAAACCGTCAATTAAATTTTGCTTTAAAGTGCCGTAACTATATTCATTTGCCATCATGGAAACGATTACAATCGCGAGAAAGAATTTTAAAAAAGCAGCAACATAAGTATTAAAATGCCATATAAAAGGAAAATTGAAAATTCCCATTTCTGCCAAATGAAATTTAAATGGACCTATATCAAATTTTATAGAGGCAATTAAAGCTATAAATGAAAGTAAAATAAAGTAAGTTAAAGTAAGAATACGACTGGCTCTGTTCATCCAGATTTTTTGTAATTCTATAAAGATAAGTCTTTTCATGGCTTAGTTAATTTTTGGATTGGTATTTTTGGTTAATTCTAAAAATTGGGCTTCCAAACTATTTTTACGTTTGACCAAGTGACTTAAAATAATATTTTTAGAAAATAAAAACTGGTTCAGTTCTGAAGCTGTTAATTCTGATTTTAAGTAAACTAAAACTTTCCCGTCTTCATCTTTAATTTCTGAAACAGCCGGATGATTACTTAAAACAGATTTCAGCATTAGATTATCATTGGAAGAAATTTCGAAGAAACCTTCATTTGCAGACATTCCATCTACAGAACCAGAATATAAAACTTCACCTTTTCGTAAAACAACAACGTGCGAACATACTTTTTCGACTTCGTCCAATAAATGTGAAGCCAATAAAATTGTAGTTCCCTGTGAAGCAATTTCTTTAATAATATCTCTAATCTGATGAATTCCCTGCGGATCCAATCCATTTGTTGGTTCATCAAGAATTAAAATTTCAGGATCATTTAAAAGTGCCGATGCAATCGCCAGACGCTGTTTCATTCCTAATGAAAAAGTGCTGAATCTTGAATCTTTCCTTTCAGCTAAACCAACAAGATTTAGTTTTTCTTCAATTTTAGAATAATTGATGCTTTTAATTTTGCAAACCAATTTAAGGTTTTCTTCAGCCGTCATGTACGGATAAAAATTTGGACGCTCGATAATAGCTCCCACTTTTTTTAGAGCTTCATGTGTCTGTACATTTCCGTCGAACCATTTATAATCGCCCGATGTTTTGTTTACAACACTCAAAACAATTCCTAAAGTAGTTGATTTTCCGCTTCCGTTAGGGCCTAAAATTCCATAGACATGGCCTTTTTGTATACTAAAAGATACATTTTTAAGCGCCTGAATACGGCCGTATCTTTTACTGAGATTTTGAATGGTAAGAATGGTTTCCAAATTTATTTCCGGTTTTAGTTTTAAGTATGACGATTCAAATTCTATATTGTTACGTCAAATTTATTTTTATCATCATATTGATGTAAATTTGTAATAAAGATATTCAAAATGAGCGAACCTTTGATGGTGTTAAAGAAACCTTCTTTTCCTTTAACACAGCCACTTTTAAGTTATTTGGACAGATACGAGCGTATTTCGAAAGTATCTGTGTTTTATGATGACTTATTGCGATTTGCAGGTTCTGTTAATGTTTACGATAAAAATGAAACCGATACTTTGTGGATTCGGGTTTATTACAATGAATTTGAACGAAATGAAATCGATCTCAATCTCAAGAAAATCTATTCTCTCCTGCATTCTGACGGAAACAGCGAGATCATTCAGTTTTTAAATATTGATGCCATTGACTATTGTACTTTTGGAAATTCAAAACCTTTTAGGATTAAAGTCCGAAATATTCTCAACGATAATTATGTTCATTTTTATATCAAAAAAGCCGATGCTTCCAGAATTTACGGTTTAGAATTAGAAGATATTTTATCGCCGGATAAAATCAACTTTCTTGTTTATAATGATACTTTAATTGAAGAACATATCATAGGAATTCCAGGTGATGTTTTTATGGATACTTTACTGGACAAATGTACTGAAATGGAAAAAGCCCAGATCGCCAAAGAATTTGTCAAATTCAACGAACGCTGCATGATTAGACTTTTGGGAGATATGAGAGCCTATAATTATGTTATTGTGCCAATTCACGATTTTGATCAGGTGGTTTATAAAATTCGTCCGATCGATTTTGATCAGCAATGTTACGAAGGCAATTTCAAGGTATATCGTCCGCAGTTTTTTAAAGAAAACTCTCCGATGATTCAGCTGATTAAAGAGAAATTGGAAGAACGCTCTATAATTCAGTATAAAGATGAAGAAAGAGCGATTTTGGCCAAACGTATTCATTCTGCCGAAAACAGAATTAAAAAATTATTAAATATAATGTGCCACGATACCATTTCAACAGAAGAACATTTGAATCAGCTGAAAATGGAATTGTACCGTTACACCAACGATATGAAATTTAAAAATGCAAGATCAATGGGACATATCATGCAGGCAGCTTTTGAATTCATCATTCGTAATTTTAAAAACACAAATTTAGTTTAGTTATTTGCCACCCCAATAACTATTGGGATTTACAGATTTGAAGGATTATCAAATTAGAAAAAAAATTATTTTAATCTGAAATCTGTGGAGAAATAAAAAAATCAATCTTATGAAAAAAACTTTTTTAGTAGCCGTTTCTATAGTTTTATTGGCCTGTCAGCAGCAATCAGACAGCGGTTTAAAAACGCTTTATCCGCTTCCGAAGAAATTGAAAGAAGTTTCGGGAATTACCTATTTTCCTGAAACGAAAACAATTTACACTTTAGAAGACAGCGGAAACAAAAATGCAATTTATGCCATTAATTCCAAAGGAAAATTAGAAAGAACTATCATCATTGCAAACGCATTAAATGTTGATTGGGAAGATATTACCAAAGATAAAATTGGAAATATATACATTGGAGATTTTGGAAATAACGACAACGAACGCAGAGATTTGTGCATTTATAAAGTAGCCAAAAATCAATTGAATAAAAATGTGGCTTCCGCCGAATATAAAATCTCATTTTCCTATCCGGAACAAACCGAATTTCCTCCAAAGAAAAAAGAATTGTTTTTCGATGTTGAGGGTTTCTTTGAGCACAACGGTTATTTCTATCTTTTTACCAAAAACAGGAGTAAAGGTTTTGACGGAACTGCGTTTATCTACAAAATTAAAAATGCTAAAGGAACGCAGAGAGCGGTTAAAATTGGCGAATTTAAAACCTGTAATAATTACAATCATTGTGTTTTAACCAGTGCCACAATAAGCCCCGACGGCAAAAGAGTAGTTTTGTTAAGTCATGATAAAATAGTCTTGTTTAAAGGTTTTAAAGGAGATTTATTCCACAAAGGAACTCAAACAGAAATCAATTTAAATCACTTTTCTCAAAAAGAAGCCATCGTTTTTAAAGACAATAACACACTATTAATTGCCGATGAAAAAACAAACAAAATAGGAGGGAATGTTTATGAATTTAAACTCTAAGCTTCTAAGCTCTAAGTTCTGAGATACTAAGATTCTAAGAAAAAAGTCAGCCACGAATTCACGAATTTTAAATAAAAATAATTCGTGAATTCGTGGCTCTTTATTTTAAATTACAGTCTAAAAAAACTTAGAATCTTAGTATCTCAGAAACTTAGAATCTTTTAAAAGCTATATGCCGCTCCAAAAATAACCCTTCCAATTTCATCAGGAGATTTGAAATAAGATATTCTGGCAGTTAATACATTGATTGCATTCAGCCAAAGTCCGCCGCCGTAATCCTGATGCCATTTTCTGGAATTTTCACCATCAAGCCAAACCCTTCCATAATCAAAACCGCCTAAAATTCCGTATGTAAACGGAGCAATTGTTTTTCGTATTTTGCCAAGGCTCAGGCGTAAATCAGAACTTTGAGAGAAATAAGAGTTTCCTAAAAAGCGCTCATTTCTAAAACCACGCAAATCGGTATCTCCGCCCAGAGCTGCACCCTGATAGAATTCGTAATTATTATTAAAAATTGCTTTTCCTTTTAAATAAGTGGCTAAAACCAGTTTTCCGTTATGGTCAATTTTATGCGTGAATCCTAAATAACTTTCCAGCGTTGGAAAGTTTTTCTTCGTGTCTTCTAAGTTAGTTGTCCAGGTTGCGGCAATCATAAAAGCCATTCCTAAAGTTGGTTTTGCTGCAAAATCAGAGTTTTTGAAAAGATATTTTACTTTCAGGCTTCCATAATTCTGACTATTAAATACATCAGGATTTACAATATTTGGAGTATCAATGTATCTGTTTTCTGTATCTTCAACTGTCATCCTTTGAAAGATAGGCTGAATACTAAATTCACTTCCGTATCTTCCAACGTGTCTGATGGCGCCAGAAGCATTAAATTTACGGATACGTACCCGATTATAGTCCAAACCAAGGTTATCATCATATTGAGATTCGTTTCCATACCCAAAATAATTCATCGCAAAATTTGGCGTGGTGTAAAGTGATTCAACATCTATAACCCATTTTCCTAATAATCCCGGGAAATGTGCAGCATAATTAAATTCTAAACCTCCTGTTGCGAAATAGTAAAAAGCATTAAAAACATGACGCTGCGTGTACGGATTTTGTTTAAAATTGTTTACGGTATAATTTACATTCACACCAACTTTTACACCGTCGTCGGGATTGTAACCAATATTAGGTAAACCCGAAACTACATTATATTTCGGTTTTTGATAATTGTATAAATTAACGTCGTAATCGTCAGTTAACTGGGTTTGGGTTTTAGAATCTAAGTGGTATGTGTTTTCCTTTGATTTAAAATCGTAAACAATAACTTTTCTGCCATTTTCAATAGTGTAGGTATCGTTGTTTTGACCACCAATCAGGCGGACTTTAATTCTGGATTTCTGATCTCCTTTTACTTCAAAAACATCATTATCATCTAAACCATAAATCCAGACATTTTTGGTCTTGGCATCATGTAATGTCTTTGTATAAACTAAATCATCTCCTTCTTTTTTAATTCTGAAAACCTGAATTTCAATACTTTTTCTTGCATTATGATTCAAAACAAATTTGTCTTTTTTATCGGTTCCGGCAATCATTACTGTTCTGCTTAAAACATCAGAATAACGGCCTGCGTATTTTTGAAGTTCCCTTTTTCTGTTTTTTAATTTTCGGATAATTTCGTCAACAGTTCCGTCCTGAACTTCTTTTGGCATATTTTTAAAAGCATTTTCAATGTCGCTGTCAGATAAATTATCCTGAATAAACTTTGCCTGTTCAATCCAGTCTTTTTCTTCGGCAGTTCTTAATAAAGCCAAATCCATCGGGTAAGGTTCTCTGCTCAGCCATTTTACATTGCCAATTTTATCTTTAAAAGTACGCATGTGGCGCAATGCCGGAATATTCATCAAAATAGAAAGCAGTGCTCCGTCATATTTAACAAATGCCTGATCCCTGTCTCGCGGAATTGGTTTATAAATAACTTTGTCTCCTTTTTTAAATTCTGCCCATCGCCATTGATCGCTGTGTCTGTCCCAGTCGCCAATCAGAATATCAAATAAACGGGCTTTTATATATTCTTTTTCGTCAACAGAATATTTTTCATCTTTATGAAGATTTGCCATCATATCATCTGTGCTGATGATATTAGACGGATTTCCAAAATTCTTACCATCTAAATGATTGTCTGCCGGCCTTTCTTCAATCATATACAGCTGATCGCCAAAACCTGCATTAAATTCTCCCAAACCATTTTGTTTCGGAATGTAATATAAAATCGGGTTGGTATGAAAAATACCAATTTTGTCTGACATGCTTCCTGTTACATATGATGCATACGGATGAGAAGTCGTATAAAAATCAAATAAAAAACTCTCCGCATAAGTGTCTTCAAAATCATTTACGATATACTGATCTTTAAAAGCAACAGATTGTAAAAACACTGTGGCACTTTTTTTCATGCCGCGCATTACATATTCACGGCCTTTTGGGTCAGACATTCTTAAAGAAACAGATTGATGTCCGCCGCCTTCGCGAATAGGTTTTAAGCCGCCCATCAAAGTATCTACAGTAGCCACTTTTGCCTCGATTGGTGTGCTGTAATATTTTCTGTAATGCTGTCCGAACAGAAATTTATGAAACCAGCTTTTATCGGTCATTTTGGTTGAATAGATAGAAGTGGTGATTTTTGGAGAAAAGTTATTCGGAATATCTGAAGCCCAATTGATTTCTTTTGCTTTTATGATTTCTTTTTCAAAAAGCAGTTTCTCTTTATTATTCTCATATCCATAAAAAGAAACCTTGGCATCGCCGCTTTTAAATAAAGTCAAAGCTGCATAACCGTTTCCGCCATATGAAAAATCAAACGGATTTATGGCTCTTGCCGCTTCAGATTTTGATCCGGCACCGCTGATAATCTGCTGAATGTTTTCTTTACTGATATATTGTAAATTGTGATCGTGGCCTGAAACTACAATTACGTTTCGCTGCTTTTGCAAAAGTGTTTTTATTCTTTTTGCATAAATTGTATATTGTTTATTTTGAATATCCTGCGGACTTACACCAGAAGTTTTTCGAAGCAGATTTATAAAAGATCCAATTACCGGAAGCGGGATTTTTTTCTCTAAAGGAAATAATTGTTTTTCTAATGAAAACTGTCCGCCGTGGCTTCCGTTGCTTAATAAAGGATGATGAATAGCCAGAACAACTGTTTTTTCCTGATTTTTATTTAAAATATTTTCAAGCTCTTCAAAAAAATCTTCACGCGTTTTGATGTCACAATTATCATTTATTGTAGGATGGTTGTCCCAGTCTTCCAGAAACCATTCGCTGTCAATAGTTACTAATGTGGTAATACTGTCAATTTTTACATCTTCAATAGGGCAGGACTTTCTCGGAAGAAAAGCTTTTTTATCATTTAAATTTTTTGTTATAAAATCGGCCTGTAATTCCAAACCTTTTATTCCGTTGTACCAATCATGATTTCCGGGAATAAAGATGGTTTTTCCCTTAAATCCCTTAGTGAGTTTTAATTGATTGTTAAGTTTTTTTTCTGCAAGAGCCTGATCTCCTTTATTTTTATCAGCCGGAAAGCCTTTTGGATAAATGTTATCACCTAAAAAAAGAAGAGTCGATTTTTTACTTGCTTTTTTAAGTTTTTGATGTAAGAGTCCTAGTGTTTGCTGCGCTTGTTCTTCGTCAGCATTTCCGGCATCTCCAACAAGATAAAAGGTATGGTCAATTTTTATAGTATCTGTTGCGTTTTCTGATTCGGTGGCCGTAATATCTTTTCCGTATTGAGCTTTATTCGTAGCACACGAATAAATAAACAGAAGTGTTATTATTGCTGCAGAAAAGTTTTTAATCTTCGCAATAAAATGATTTTCCAAAAACAATTTCATAATTTAGTGGTATAAAAATATTCTTTATGAATCTAATAGAACAATCCGAGGATTTCGTCAGTAATTTACTCAAAGATAAACTTTCTAATTTATATTCTTACCATAATTTTAACCATACTTTTAGCGTAGTTACGGCGGTTAAAGAGCTTTGCAAAAAAGAAGACGTAGAAAGTGATGATAAAGAGGCACTTTTAGTTGCCGCATGGTTTCATGATACGGGATATGTAGACGGATATGAAAACCACGAAAGCAAGAGTGTAAAGATTGCTGCTGATTTTTTAAGGGAAAAAGGCAAATCTGAAAAATTTATCGAACAGGTGTCCGGTTTAATTTTAGCTACTGCTAAAGATTACCAGCCAAAAACACTTTTGGAAAAAATAATAAAAGATGCAGATTATGCTCATTTAATGGGTGCTGAATATGTTACAACCTGTGAATTATTGCGTCTGGAATTAAAAAATACCGGCATCGTAAATTTTTCAAATGCGGAGTGGACAAAAGAAAACCTGAATTTTTTACTCAATAAACATAGGTTTTATACAGATCATGCTTTGAAAAAATGGCAGCCTTTAAAAGAAAAAAACCTTATTTTAATTCAGAAAAAAATAAACAAACAAGAGTTGAAAGCTGCAGAAGCACTTGAGAAGGAAAACAAAAAAAGCGAAAAAATTGAAAAACCAGATCGCGGTGTCGACACCTTATTTCGGGTTACGTTAGGAAATCATACGCGTTTGAGCGGAATTGCCGACAGTAAAGCCAATATTTTATTGTCTGTAAATGCTATTATTATTTCGATTGCACTTTCCACAATTATTCCTAAACTGGATAGTCCGAAAAATGCGCATTTAGTACTTCCAACTTTCATTATGCTCATGTCGAGTGTTATTACAATAATATTTGCAATTCTTTCAACGCGGCCAAAAGTAACTTCGGGTGTTTTTACAAGAGAAGATATTGAGAATAAAAAAATCAATTTATTGTTTTTTGGAAATTTCTATAAAATGCCTTTAGAAGAATATGACTGGGCAATGAACGAAATGATGAAAGACCGTGATTATCTTTATTCTAACATGATTAAAGACTTGTATTATCTGGGGTTGGTTTTACAGCGAAAATATAATTTACTCCGAATCGCTTATAACCTTTTTATGGTTGGAATTATTATTACTGTGATTTCGTTTGTAATAGCATTTAAATCGATTTAACACTTTATCATCAACTTTGACAAAGTTTGCGAAATGTTTTAAACACATAGAAGCATAGATTTTAAATTCGAATGAAGAATCGTAAAAGAAACAAGTTTCTCACCTATGTTTTTTAAACAAATGAAATGCCTTTTTAAGTTTTAAAAATTTATGTTTCTATGTGTTACAAAATAAAAAAGCTCAACTTTTAGTTGAGCTCATCTAATAAATCCTGATAAGTAATTTTCTTTATTTTAGAAGTGTTTGCATTATTAATCACTTTTACACGAATGGCTTTTAAGCCAGAAACACCCTGAAGATCTTCAACCTCAAATTGTTCAATGGAAGGTTCCAGAATTTTTTTGTGCTGCAGGTATTTAATGTATTTTAAATATTCAATTTCTTCACTGTTTTGAGAATATACGATAGTGATTTTCTCTTTTTCCGTGATACGTTCGTTTGTTCCTTTTATATGCGACTTGTCAATTCGTTTTTTAACAACTTCATATCTTGCATTATAAGTTCCGTCAACATCAAAACGCTTTTCATCCATTCTGAAACGAATCGAAAGCGGAGAACTGAAAACCAAAATCAGGGAAGTAACATCCAATTCATAAGGAAGCGATTCTTTTAGCTGATGATGTTCTAGTTCCATTTCACATAAAGTCTGCAGCTGCCATAAACGCAAATTGTGCAGGTACATAATATCGAAAGGTTTTGTCGGCGAAATAGAAGCCCCAATATATAAATTGTGTTCTACTCCGTCTGTTTTAAAACGCTCGTAATAATGCGGATAAATTTGCTGTGCTTCGACTTGCTTTTTATCTAAAACAGAAGCCAGCCTTTTGTTGATAATAGACATTGCATTATCAAACTTTTTTCTTTCCTGGTAAAACATTCCGGTTTTTTCATCCAGACTTTCAAAATACAATTCTTCTAATTGCTGATTTTGGGCATTATCTTTTGTGTTTTTTAATATAGGATGAATTTCTTCTTCTATATAACGCTGAATATGCTGCTCCATATCAGCTTTTAGAGGAAAATCGAGTTCATTTCGAAGCGATTCCAGTTCAAACTTTCTCTGCTCCAAAAGAACCAGGTTTGAATTTGGTTTTTGATTATCGAAAATTTCCAAAAGAGCCGTAAGCTGATTTTTTAAATCAATTTTTACGGTTTCATTTCGGTGTTCAGAAGAACCTTTTATATCAATTTGCCCGTAAAGCGGAAATACATTTTTGAATACAATTTCTTTGAAAATATAATCTTTTGTATGATTTATATTTTGAAAATAATTTTGAGATTCTTTTCTGAATTTCCAATATACACTCGGGTGAATTGTAGTGTATTCACGCTGGATAATCGCCTCAATCTGATGCTGCATATCTGTATTATAGCGATCAATAGTATCGGTTAAATACGGCAGAACAAGTTCCAGTTTTGTTGCGTTTACACTGTTTAAATCTCTCGGATTTTCTGAAACCAGCTCGATAACGCCTAATATATGGCCGTCTTTGGTTACCGGAGCAAACACGCAGCTTTGAATGCCTTGTTTTAATAAGTGTTCACCCAGTTTTTTATTTGACGACTCTTCAATAAACTTTTTGACATTTGAAATAACAAATGGCTCATTTTTATCCAGAAGATTTTCAAATGAACATCCAAAGAAAGCATTTTTACAATCTATTTCCTGATCTGAATCTAATAAAAAGCTTGTAATTTGTTTGTCGAATTTCATTGGCCTGATGAATTTTTCTTCTTCAGGATTATAAATAATAAATCCAACTTTTAAGCTCGGGATTTTAAAAATAGATCTGAAAATGTTTTCCAGAATATTATCAGAATCCAGGCCTTTTGTATTAGGTTTTAAAAGGTTGCTTTTTAAAGTAGAAATAGCACTTTCTGTAGTTGCATCAAATAAAGAAACAATCCCGAAGCCTTTTAACTGCCAGCTTCCGGGCGGAAATTTAGATTTCCATAAGTCAATATCATTATAATTATCAATTAACTGGTCTATATCTTCCTGAGTAAGTTCAACAGATTTTTCTGTTGGGGTAATTTCCATAAAATCTGCATTATACAAAATGCGGTAATGCTTTTCTACACCTTCTTCATCGGGAATGTCATAGAAAAACGGTTTATTAAAATCGATATTTTGATTGTAATAATAAGCCAGGATTAAACAGCAGTTATTTATATAGAATTGGTGATCATCAAAATCACGGATTTCCATATAAAATTCGTCGCCGGCATTGCGTAAAATTTTCTTGAACCGCTCAGTATAATTAAAAGATATATTCTGAAAAGGAATTGTTATAGCTTTTATTTCATTGTTTGTCAAAGCCGTTGGAAATAAATCTGCAGCAATATTTTTAATTAAAGCTTCATTATTTTTAATAGTACTAAAATCGCGAATTCCCGTTCTAAATTCAGGATAAGCTTCTATTTCCTTTAAAATTGCTTTGGCGTAATTAGATCGGTAATCAACATCTGATAAAGCAATCTGCTCAAAAGATTCAATTAATTTATGAAATGAGATTATCGTTTCGAAAGGGCTTTCGATTGGTAAAAGACGATCCATTTTGTTTTTTGTTTTTAGGCTACAAAATTACGCATAAAATAAAAAGGATCGACATTTTGCGATTTCTTTCCTTTATAGTCCGATAGTTAATTTCCCTAATTAAAGGGCTCTTCTGAGAGCTTCAGGAAATTTTAACGAAATTTTAACAAAATAAATAACGGAACGATCGTTCCGTTATTATATCTTTGTACCGTAATAATTGAATAATCAATAATTTAAATAATAAATAAAATGAAAAATTTAGAAAACAAAGTAGCTATTGTAACAGGTGGAAATAGCGGAATTGGGTATGCAGCTGCTGCAGAATTAGCATCATTGGGTGCAAAAGTAATTGTAACAGGTAGAAATAAAGAAGCTTTGGCAAAAGCCGAAACAGAATTAAATGTTACCGGAATCGCTGCAGACCAGTCAGATTTGAAATCAATTGATAATTTGGCGGCTGAGGTAAAAGCAAAATTCGGAAAAGTTGATATTCTGTTTTTAAATGCAGGAGTTGCTTCTTTTGCTCCGGTTGAACTTGCACCCGAAGACCATTACGATACAATTATGAATGTAAACACAAAAGGGGTTTATTTTTCAGTTCAGAAATTGTTGCCAATTTTAAATGACGGGGCATCTATTATTTTTAATACATCAGTAAATGCACAGCTTGGAATGCCAAATTCTAGTGTTTATGCAGCAAGTAAAGCAGCTGTTTTATCCTTTAATAAAGTGTTTGCCGTAGAATTGGCTCCAAGAAAAATCAGGGTAAATGCTGTTTCTCCTGGTCCTGTTGAAACTCCGCTTTACGGGAAATTAGGTTTGCAAAAAGAAGAAGTTGAAGGCTTTGGAGCAGTTCTTGGCGAAAAAATTTTATTGAAACGTTTTGCTCAATCTTCTGAAATTGCAAAAACAGTTGCTTTTCTGGCTTCAGACGATTCATCATTTATCACCGGAACTGAAATTGTAGTTGACGGCGGACTTACCGTAAATGCAGTAGTATAATTTTTTGATTAATTCAGGAACGATTGTTCCGTTTTATTCTTATATTTGTAAGGAAATTTAATTTTGAAGTCATGGCAAGAACGAAAGAATTTAATGAAGATCAGGCTTTAGATAAAGCAATTGAAATTTTTTGGCACAAAGGTTATAACGGTACATCGGCTCAGGATTTAGTTAACTATTTAGGTTTAAGCCGTTCGAGTTTGTATGATACTTTTGGAGACAAACAACAGTTATTTTCTAAATCCTTGCAGCGCTATCAAAAGCAGTCGCAGGATATTGTAAAAGAACTTTTGGAAAAATCTGAAAATGTCAAGGAAACATTGCACAATATTTTTAAGCAGGCAGTTCTAGAAAGTCTGGAAGACCGGATTACAAAAGGCTGTTTTATGGTCAATTCTTCTGTCGAACTGGCATTGCACGATGAAGAAATTGCAAAAATTGTAAAAAACAACAGCCAGACAATGGAAGAAGTTTTTACAAATGCAGTTAAAAAAGGGCAGGAGCAAGGAAATATTTCTAAACAGCAAGATGCGAGAGTTTTGGCCCGATTCATCTTTAATAATTATTCCGGAATCAGGGTTTTGGCCCGCACCGGCGAAAGAGATAAACAAGTTTATGATGATATTGTAAAAACAGTATTTTCTGTTTTATAAACAAGCAGTACCTCAAATAAAAAATGGCAGTTACATTTTGCAACTGCCATTTTTTGTTTTAAGTAAGTAATAGAAAATGAAAACTTCTTAGCTTTTTTCTTCTTTGTTGAAGTAAACTAAGTAGTAATACATTTGTTTTTCTTCATCCCACCCTTTTTCAACAAATTTTTCTGCGCTTTCAGGATTAATAAAATCCATTTTAATCTGAATGTGCGTATCCAGGTTAATTACGTTTTTAATCGATTTTCTGGCATCAGAAACTGCTGCATTGGCAATTGGGAATGAGGTTACATCTTCGATGCTGTATTTTTCTCCTTTATCAACTTTATAATTTTTGAATTCAGGAATTAAGTCCGGATTGTCTAATACTTCATTTAGGAAATTCTGCTCTTCAAACTGATCATTTTTAGCGAAATAATTCACAGATCTGTTCATAAACATTACTTCTTCTTTCTTGTCTTCTGCTGGTAAAACAACATCTTTTGCGAAGTTTTGACAGAATTTTAAATATTTTTTAGTGATGAAGTTTTCGTCTTCAAAAGCATCAACCGATAAAAAGTGCTCTAACCAGTAGCGTGCGTCATAACGGTTACTGTCTACAGTCAGGATTTTGTATCCTTCTTCTTTTTTATAATTAAAAATCAGGCATCCTTTATCCAGTTTACTCAGGTTAATTCCCTGCTGTAAAATCATTTCAAGGTTGCTGTCTTTTTCTTCAAACTGTAAAAAGTCTGACTGCAATTCGCTTTTAAAAATCCCAATTGCGTCAACTACATTATTATCAATGCTTAAGTTTGTTAAATACGTTACATAAACCTCTCCGTTTTTAATGTGCGGATGATTAGACTGCTCATATAAATGCTTTGTGATTTTTTTTGAAACTTCCTGAGTACTTGCAGGATTCGCAAAAATCTCCGTTGCATATTTAAACATATCATTGTAATCCAAGTCCACTTCGTGTGCAAACTGATAATAGTTTTCTTCTTTCTCTCTAAAAGGCTTAAAAAAGTATTCTTTGATCAAAGGCACAATTTCATCATTAAGATTAAATGGCTGTTCTGATAAAAAGATCGCTTCATTACGACTTTTATTCCCTACGCGGTGTATCGCAAGCGTCTCGATGTGGGTGTTGAATAGGTTTATCATATTTTTGAGTTTCTGAGATTCTAAGTTTCTGAGATTCTAAGTTGAGCTGCTGGCCTTAATTTTATTAATTAATGATACGAGCATTCTTTCAATCTCACGACTATCCTCATATAAGTTGTTAAATTCTTCTTCGTTTATGTAAATTATGTTTTTTGCAATTTCGAGCTGAGTCTGCATTTCAAATACAGAACCGAGAGAGATGTATAAAAAGCGTAAAAAATCTTTAGCACTTTCTCTTCCAGATCCTTCTGCAATATTGCTTGAAATTGATACTGAACTTCTACGTATTTGTGAAGTTAATCCAAAAGTTTCTTCTTTTGGAAAAGCTCTTGTTGTGCTGTAAATTTTGGTAACTAAGGCGATTGATTTTTGCCATACCAAAATTCTTCTAAAATGACTCATTCGATTATTTTTAAATTGAATTTAAAAATAAGAAAAATCCTTCAAAGTAAAAAACTCAGAATCTTAGAATCTAAGTATCTTAGCAGCTTAACGTTAGTTCCAATTTTCCTCAAACCCATAATCTTCGAAGCTGTCGTCTCCTTCGAACATGTCAAGATCATCTTCATCAAGATCATCTTCAAATTCTCCGTAGATGTCGTTGTGCATATCATCGGCTTCAAAGCTTTTTTCGGTTGCTTCGTCTGGCATTTCTCCGTGAGAAAATAAAGTTTCAGGATAAGTCGCGCCTACAGCTTCCTCTTCGATCGCAGCCAATTCTACTAAGAATGTCCACATGCTGATGAAATCATAAACGTAGATAATCTTGGTATTTTCTTTATCTAAAATACTAGATAACGGATAATCGTTCATGGTTCTTTGTTCTCCCGGAACATCGCCGGTATCAAAAAGAGGAATTTCATCTTCCTGATTCCAGGTTTCATCACAAGTATAAAATGAAGCAACTTCTGATCCGTCAAAACCAAAAGCATTGAAGATTGCATTGTGTAAATCTTCAAGCGTATCATCTTCAAGAATAGCAATATCTCTAAAAATATCTTCTTCGGCGTCTAGAATTACTCTAAATTTATAAACCATAATCTTTGTTTTTATTGAGAGGTCAAAGGTAAAATATAAAAAACGAAATACGAATCAGGAATCGTGATTTGTTGAAAAGATTTTATTTTGGATTTTTTCCTGAGTGTAATAAGTATTCCTGCAAGAAATTTTGATATAAATTATTTTCCTGAAAGTCTTTTTCTAAGCTTATGATAATGTTTGTGATACGTGCTGTGGCTTGGATAACTTCTGCCGGAAGTCATATTATTAAAAATCAAAGCGGTTAAAAGTAAAATAAGGACTCCGCTTAAAACGGGAGAAAGTACATACATATAACCAAGCGCTTTTACTTTTTCTGTACCAATAACAGCAATTAGTGATGTCGCGCCACCGGGCGGATGAAGTGTTTTTGTAATCTGCATTAAAATTATTGCAATAGAAACAGCCAATGGAGCGGCTATATACATAATGTCCGGCACAATTTTGTTGACTGTAACACCCACAAGGGCCGAGATTACATGTCCCCCAACTAAATTTCGAGGCTGGGAAAAAGGACTTTGAATGATGCCATAAACTAAAACACTGGAAGCTCCAAACGAACCAATTAAATACACAGCATCATTTCCTGAAAAGTGTATCGATTGTACATAGGCTAAAATTCCAATTCCAACAAAAGAGCCTAAAAAGGACCAAAAATGCTCTTTATAATCGATTAAAGTTTCTTTATAAAGAATATAACGTGTTTTGCGATAGCTTTTTTTTATTTTTTGAATGGGCATAATTTATTTGATTAAGCTTGGCGAATAACTGTATACAGTATAAGGATAAATTGTTTTGGCAGTATATTTTGAAATCAGGCAAACTCCCAGAATTGGCAGAAACAAAGTATAATCGTTTGTTAATCCGCAGACTAAAAAGATTGCCGTAAACGGTGCATGAATACTGGCACTTAAAACAGCAGCCATCCCGATGATCATAAAGTTAACCGGAATTACATGAACATGGAAAAACGTATTTAAAACAGAAGCCAGTAACAATCCTAAAAAAGCTCCGATAAATAAGCTTGGAGCAAAAACACCGCCGTCGCCTCCTGAAGCTAATGTGACAGATGTTACAACAGGTTTCAGAATCAAAATCCCGATAAATGTTAAGGCTAAAGTTATAGTGAGAGGAATTTCTCCTGAGTTTCCAAAAATAGTTTTTATAGCATGATATCCTTCTCCGTACAATTGAGGAAAAATGAACAATGAAATACTTAATACTGCAGAACCAATGAGGATTTTATAATAATGGGCATTTATTTTTCCGAATTGTGATTTGAAAAACAAAACACATTTCGTAAGGTAAACCGAATTCATTCCGGCTAAAATTCCCAAAAGAATAAAATACGGAATTGCTTTTAAATGCCAGGTTGTGATCGAAACAGCAAATAAAGGCTCTTCTTTTAAAATAGAAAGCAAACCAAAAGCAATTAAAACGGCAATACAATTTGAAATAATAAAAGCGCGTGTAACTCTTCTTGAAATAACTTCGAAAGCAAATAAAATTCCGGCAGCGGGACTGCTGAAAAGTGCTGTAACTCCGGCAGCGACTCCGGCACAAATTAATTCTGTTTTGTACTGACGGAATACATTTTCTTTTTCATGTGCAACAGATCCAATTGTGGCAGTCGCAACAACGGTCGAAACTTCGATTCCGGTTGAGCCTCCAAAGACAACAGTAAGCAAACCGTTTATAAAGTGTGATGGAATTTTGTATGAAGGAAGATTTTTTGTGGTTTTGGTACTTTCAAAGACCTCTTTGATTCCTTTATTTTCTTTTTTCTTAAAGAGATATTGTCTTAGAAAATAAATTACAGATAAGCCAAAAACCGGAAAAATGATATAGAATACCGGATTAACCGAAACCTCATGAAAGAAAATTGCTTCGTAATATTCGGTTATTTTTTTTAGAGAAATTCCGAGGAAAGCAGAAAGAAAGCCAATTAAAATAGAAACAATAACTAATTTTCGGAATTTAATAAATTGATGATTTTTTTTGATTTGCGCCGTTTTGTTCATCAGAAGGAAATTTGAATCGCATTTTAATGCGGATTACAAAATTAGGAATCAAAATCGGTTTTTTATAGGAAGTAATGATTTTAATGTGTTAAAACTCATAAAAACAGGAAAATTCTTGCAGTGCGTTTTTTATGGATATGCGATGTAGAAAATCTCGGAAAGTAGCAGAGCTGCAAGAAAATTTAAAAACTTTGCGGCTCTGCGATTTTGCGAGATTAAATATTTTCTATTTATTCATACAGTTACCTTTCATAAAACTCTATCGGCAGTAAATCAGGATCTGCAATAAAAGTAAAACGTTTCTGAGTTGTTTCGTCAATTCGAATGGGTTCTGATTCTATATTTCTGGAAGTTAAAAAAGCAACGGTTTCGTTTAAATTAATTACTTCAAATGCCAAATGGCGTAAACCGACCGCTTCTGGTCTTGAAGGTCTTTTTGGCGGATCTGGAAATGAAAATAATTCGATAACATAAATTCCGTTTAAAGCCAAATCTAATTTATACGACTGGCGTTCTTCGCGATAGATTTCACGAATAATTGTCAATCCTAAAATTTCAGTGTAGAAAGATTTAGATTTTTGATAATCAGAGCATAAAATGGCAATATGATGGACTTTATTTAAGGTAAGCATTAGGATTTTGATTCAGGTTCTTGATTTAGTTTTCTAATTACTTTTGCAGGATTTCCAACAGCTAATGAATTATCAGGAATATCTTTTGTTACGACAGATCCGGCTCCAATAACGCAGCCTTTTCCAATTGTAACGCCCGGACAGATTACAGAGTTTCCGCCAATCCAGCAGTCATCTCCAATTGTAACCGGATAAGCATTTTCAAGCGATTTTCTTAATTCGGCATCAAGCGGGTGCGATGCAGTATAGATCTGAACATTTGGCGCAATAAAAACATTCGATCCGATATTGACCGGGGCACAATCCAAAACAACGCAGTTTACATTAAAATAAACATTTTGTCCGGCAATAATATTATAACCATAATCGCAGTGAAAAGGCGGTTCGATGTAAAAACCTTCACCTGCATTGGGAATTAATTCTTTTAAAATTTCTTTTGCTTTTTTTGTAACTCTGTATTCTTTTACATTTAAGCTGTGCAGAAGATTTTTTGCTGTCCGGCGGCCTTTTACTAATTCGGGGTCAAAAGCATTATAGTATTCACCGCTGATCATTTTTTCTTTTTCTGTTTTCATATAAGGTATTGCATTTTCATCCCTGGAAATCTTTAATGGATTTTTGCAGTTTTCTGCAAAGCTGCAGCAGCGTAATTAAAGTAGTTTTTTCAAAATAACAATCTGACCCAAATGATAAACATCATGCTGAATAATTCCGTGAATATCTTCATAAAAATTATGATTATTATTTTGATCTATTTTCTCAAAATCCGCATCATTAAAATTACTCAGACAATCATTCCATAATTCCTGAGATTTTGCCAGACTTTGCAGTGATTGTTCCCAGGCTGGTTCAGATGAATCTAAAATCGGTACAAAATAATTATGATCGGGAGTTGTGATTATTTCTCCCTGAACACGTTTTAATATGTTTCTTCTCCATTGAATGAGGTGATTGACAATTTCCCAAATCGTGTTTAAATTAGGATTAATTTTTTTATAAGCCTGAGCTGCAGTTACATCTTTTAAAGTATCTGCTAAGGTAACTTCAAGCCACGGATTTCCATTATAAATGGATTGATACAAATTCGAAACTCTTTTACTTTCTGACATAGTTAATAGTTTTTAAAAACACTACAGCTAAGATACAAATTAGAAATTTACAACTCATCCTTAAAATTCTACAATTGGGTTATTATATATTTTTTAACAGGAAATGTTAAAATACATTTGCTGTATCAAAAATCAAAATGATATGAAAACCAAATTACTTATTACAATTAGCTTTTTACTTTTGACAGCATTCACTTTTGCACAAAACGTTATTTCAGGAAAAGTTTTAGATCAAAAAGGAAAACCGGTAGCAGGTGCCAATATTTATATAGATGGTACTTATGACGGAGCAACAAGTTCTGAAACAGGAGATTTCTCCTTTGAAACTTCTTCAACAGGAAATCAGTTTTTAGTAGTAAGCTTTTTGCTTTTCGAAACTTTCAAAAAAGAAATTGATGTTACCAATTTTAAAGATCAAACGGTAAAACTAAGAGAAAATGTAAATGCCCTTGATGCCGTTGTTATTACAGCCGGAACTTTAGAATCTGGAGACAAAGCAAGGGTTTCAGTTTTAAAACCTTTAGATATTGTTACAACAGCGGGTTCTGCCGGAAATATTATTGCCGCTCTGCAGACTTTGCCGGGAACACAAAGTGTAGGTGAAGACGGCCGTTTATTTGTACGCGGAGGTGAAGCCAGCGAAACGCAGACTTTTGTAGACGGAATTCGCGTTGCACAGCCTTATGGGGCAACCACTAATAATTTACCAACAAGAAGCCGTTTTTCTCCATTTTTATTCAGCGGAATTGCTTTTTCTACAGGAGGTTATTCTGCGGAATATGGTGAAGCTTTGTCAAGTGTTTTACTTTTAAATACTCAAGATGAGCCGGATCATAATAAAACAGATATCGGTTTAATGACAGTTGGACTGAGTTTGGGAAATACTCAAAAATGGAAAAAAAGTTCGTTGAGCGTAAATATGGCTTACATTAATTTAGCGCCTTATCAGGCTGTGATTCCTCAAAATGTAGACTGGAATAGTCCTTATCAGTCTCTTGGAGGTGAAACCGTTTACCGATATAATTTTACAAACGGAATCTTTAAATTGTATGCCGCTTTTGATTCTGAAAGATTCGATCTGAACCAGAAAAATATCAACTTCGCAAATCCTGTAAGAACAGATTTAAATAACAATAACTTTTATCTTAACTCTTCCTATAAAGGAACTTTTGGAACCGGATGGCAGCTAACTACTGGAATTAGTTATGGTTACAGCAAAAACAAAACAAAATACGATATTAGTGATATCAATACAGATGAAAATGCGGCACAGTTGAAATTAAAACTTGGAAAGAAAATTTCAAACTATTTCAAAGTTTCTTTTGGAACAGATTATTTCATTACAAAATTCAACGAAGATTTTAACGACAATGTTTCTATAGATGTTGCAAACGGATACGACTCTAATATTTTTGCAGCTTACGCCGAAGGAGATATTCTTTTTTCTAAAAAACTGGCAATGAAAGTGGGTTTGAGATATTCTAACAACAGTTTATTAAACGAAAATAATATTGCACCAAGAGCTTCATTGGCATATAAAGTTTCAAAAAGCAGCCAGTTTTCATTTGCTTACGGAGATTTTTCTCAAACTCCTGTTGTTGATTATATTAAGTATTCAAAATACCATCAGTTTGAAAGTGAAAAAGCAAAACATTATATCCTGAATTATCAGTTTACACAGCCTGGACAAACTTTTAGGGCAGAAGCTTACTACAAGGATTACAGCAATTTAGTACAATACAATACAAGGGATATTCAGTACAATTCGGTATTCAATAATAACGGTTCAGGTTATGCAAAAGGACTGGATTTATTTTGGAGAGACAGCAATTTGTATAAAAATTTAGAATACTGGATTTCATATTCTTATATCGATTCTGAAAGACAGTATAAAAATTTTCCAACCATGACAACGCCAAGTTTTATAGCAAATCATACATTATCTGTTGTAACTAAATATTTCATTACAGACTGGAAATCACAAATCGGATTTACAAATAGTTACAGTTCAGGTCGTCCGTACAACGATCCAAATCAAACGCAATTCATGAATGGAAAAACAAAATCCTACAATAGTCTGAGTTTTAACTGGGCATATTTATTAACAACACAAAAAATCCTTTATTTCTCAGTTTCAAACATTTTAGGAACGCAAAATATTTTTGGATACGATTATGCAAAATTACCAGATCCAAACGGAGTATATAACAGACAGGCTATTACCCCAACAGCAGACAGATTTTTCTTCGTAGGTTTCTTCTGGACCATCAGCCAGGATAAAAATGAAAATCAGTTGAAGAATCTTTAAAAGGTTCTGAGGTTCTAAGGTGCTAAGGTTCTGAGTTTTTCTCTTGGCAACTTTTTAGATAATACCTTAGAACCTTAGCACCTTAGAACCTCAGAACCTCAAAAAAAACAATTCAGTAACCAAAATCAACAACTCGGTATTATTTAATTTTTAAACCATAAAATCTGACATACTTTTGAAGTATAAATTAACAAACAGAGTTTTAATCATCAATAAAAAAATTTAAAACCTTAGTCAATCAGTCACTTAAAATCTTTAAAAAAAACAAAGCCATGACCAAAATTATTACCATAATCACGTTATTTATCTGCAGCTTAATGTCTGCTCAAAATGTAAAATTAACGGTTACTGTTTCCGGTTTAAAAAACAATACAGGAATTGTTAGAGTAGGTTTGTACAATTCAGATGGTACATTTCTTAAAACGTCATACAAAAGCCTTACATCTGAAATTAAAAATAATGAAGCTGCAGTAACATTTGAAAATCTTCCGGCTGGAGAATATGCAATTTCAACTTATCATGACGAAAATAATAATGGAATGCTGGACAAAAATATGATGGGAATCCCTTCTGAAGATTATGCAGCCTCAAATAATGCTAAAGGATTTATGGGACCTCCTTCTTATAAAGATGCTAAATTTGTTATAGACAAAGATTCGAAAATTAAAATTATATTATAAATAGTAACTAACAAACAATAAAACAACCATTTAATTACTTGTAAAATGAAAAAAATCATCACTTTAATCGCATTATTTGTAGTAGTAATCAGTTCAGCTCAAACACAATTTGAACAAGGAATGACTAAAGCTTTCGCACTATGGAAAGAAGGAAAAAATACAGAAGCTGCAGCATTATTTGAAAGAATTGCCGCTGCTGATAAAACAAGTTATCTGCCAAACTATTATATTGCTCTTATGAATACAACGGCAGTTTTTACTGAAAAAGACAAAACAAAAATCGACCTTATGCTTACTAAAGCTCAGGACGCATTGGATGTAGAATTTATTAAAGATCAGAATAATGCAGAGCTTTATGTTTTACAGGCTTTAATTTACACAGGTTATGTGGTAGCCGATCCAATGACAAACGGAATGAAATATTCTGGTAAAGTAATGGAAGCTTACGCAAAAGCCAAAGCAATTGACCCAAACAATCCAAGAGCTGTTTTTGGAGAAGCTGATTATCAGTTAGGAGGAGCAAAATGGACAGGAGTTGACACAAAACCGCTTTGTGCACAGGTTGATAAATCTATTGAACTTTTTGCTACTTTTAAACCAGAAACTCCTTTTTCTCCAAAATGGGGATTAGACAGAGCTTTGGAAATCCAGAAAACTTGTAAATAATTTAATAAAAAAATAAAAGAATGAACTTAAAACCAAATCTATTAAAAGCGTTTTTAATTGGCGGAGTAGTATTTTTATTCTCCTTCCTGATTCGCTTTGCATCATTTGGAACTGCAGTTTTTACCAAAGATTTGTACATCTATTTTTTGTACTGCATGTTGTACAGCGTTGTTTTGTACGTGGTAAATGCTTCTCTATTTGTGTACTTAGATAAGGTTTTTGAAGGAGCAAACAGGTTTTCTGCCAAAAGAATTTTTATAGGGTTTGTAAGTTCATTTTTTATTTCGCTTTTTGTCATTTTTGTACTGCGTATTTTTACGCAGGTTGTTATAGAAAAACGCCCTTTATTAAGTTTTTTGGCAAACGAAGATCCGGCAAATTATATAGAATCTTCGGTCCTTACTTTTATTGTTTTACTGATATTTCACGCATTACATTTTTATAAACTATATCAGGAAAATAAAGTTATACAGCAAAAGATTATTGCGGGAACGGCAAATGCCAAATTCGAAAGTTTAAAAAATCAGATCGACCCGCATTTTCTTTTTAACAGCTTAAACGTTCTTAGTTCATTAATTGAAGAAAATCCGGATAATGCACAGCGATTTACGACTTCTTTGTCTAAAATTTACAGATATGTTTTGGAACAAAAAGACAAGGAACTGGTTTCTGTCGAAGACGAATTGTCTTTTGCAAAAACGTACATGAACCTGCTCAAAATGCGTTTCGAGAATAGTCTGTTTTATGAACTGCCAACGGCCAATATTAATCCGGATGCTAAAGTAGTGCCGCTTTCCTTACAGCTTTTACTCGAAAACACGGTAAAGCATAATGTGGTAAGCGAACAAAAACCATTACATATCAGAATTTTTATTGATAAACATTATTTGGTTATTCAAAATGATCTTCAGAAAAAAGAAGTTCTGCAGGACAGGCAAGGTGTTGGACTGCAGAATATTGTAAATCGTTACGGAATTATAACCGACAGAAAAGTGCTGATCGAACAAGATGAGAAAAATTTCTCGGTTAAGATTCCAATTTTAACAAAACAAATCACTGTTATGGACATAAGTACAGAATATAACGACGAAGCAAAAGCATATTACAGAGCTAAAAAAAGAGTTGAAGAATTAAAAGGATTTTACGGGAATATAATTTCATACTTATGTGTGATTCCATTTTTAGTTTTCATCAATTTAAAATTTTCACCAGGATTTCAATGGTTTTGGTTTTCAGCTTTAGGCTGGGGATTTGGGGTAGCAATGCATGCTTTTAAAGTCTTTGGATACAGCTCTGATTGGGAAGAAAGAAAAATCAGGGAAATTTTAGAAAAGGAGAATAATCAAAAAACCTGGCAATAATTATGGAAAATAATTACTTTGAAGGAGAAAGATATTACCATGCTCAAAAAAGAGTAAAAGAAATTAGAAGTTTTTATGAGCATTTAACAGTTTATATACTTGTAAATCCTATTGTAATTGTGGTAAATATGATGACTTCGCCAGGATATTTATGGTGTATCTGGTCGCTTATGGGATGGGGAATTCCAATCGTTTTACACGGATTAAAAGCTTTTAATCTTCCTCCTTTCTTTAATAAAAAATGGGAAGAAAGAAAAATCAGGGAGATTTTAGAGAAAGAACAAAATCAAAAAAACTGGAAATAATATGGAAACAAATTCTGATAATTTTGAAAACGAAGAGTTAAAACAGCTTGCAAGTAAGAAAGTTGTAAAACTAAAATCATTTTACAAACATACTTTTCTTTATGCTGTCGCGATGATTCTTTATTTCCTGAAAGAGTATACAGAACTGCCTTTACATGCTCTTCCATTACAATTTTTAAATGGCGTTGTGGTAATTATCTGGACTGCAGTTTATGTTGGATCTGCAATTGATATGTTTGTTTCTTTCAAAATATTTGGACAGGAATGGGAAGAAAAGAAATTGAGAAGTCTTTTAGAAAAGAAAAATAAAACACAAAAATGGGAGTAATCATGGAAATGAATTTTAATGAGGACGATAAATACTTTTTAGCAAAAAAGAAAGTAGAAAAGATTAAAGGATTTTATGGAAATTTGGCTGCTTATATATTAGTAAATGCAATTTTAATTTTCATTAATCTATACACTTCTCCAAAATATTTATGGTTTTTCTGGCCTTTAATGTGGTGGGGAATTGGAGTTGTTTTTCATGGATTAAAGGTTTTTGAAGTATTTCCGGTTTTAGGAAAAGACTGGGAAGAAAGAAAAATCAGGGAATTTATGGAAAAAGAAAAAGACAGTAAAAACAAGTGGAAATAATAAAATAAAAATAATATTATGGGACGTTTTAGAAGACGCATGTACGAAGAATATGCAAACGAATTCAGCACAGATGAAAGCTATAATAATGCATATAGAAAAGTAAAAAGGTTAAAAGGATTTTATTCACATTTGAGAGTTTACATAATTGTAAACATTATCATTATTATTGCGAACCTGAACCGAAATATTTTTGGTGCTAATATTCACGAAAGCGGACTAATGGACTGGGAGACATACTCGACGGCATTTTTCTGGGGAATAGGTTTAGCAGCACACGCTATGTCTGTTTTTGGCCGCGATCTATTTTTTAGTGATAACTGGGAGCAGAAGAAAATCCAAAAATATATGGAGAAAGAAGCCGCAAATACAAATAAATGGGAGTAACTTTGAAATACTATTTTTTCTAAATACCACATTATAATAAATGATCACATTAATTATAGAAGACGAAAAACCAGCTGCCAGGCTGCTGCAAAGAAAGCTTGAAAAGTTAGATGTTACGGTAGAAACGATGCTTCACTCCGTTGAAGAATCAGTTGAATGGTTTACAAACAATCAGCATCCGGATTTAATCTTTCTGGATATTCAATTATCAGATGGTTTATCGTTTGAAATTTTTGAGAAAGTAGCTATTAAAAGTGCTATTATATTTACGACTGCTTACGATGAATATGCCTTAAAAGCTTTTAAATTAAATAGTATCGATTATCTTTTAAAACCTATTGACG
This sequence comes from Flavobacterium sp. Root901, assembly GCF_001429765.1. Taxonomy (GTDB): domain Bacteria; phylum Bacteroidota; class Bacteroidia; order Flavobacteriales; family Flavobacteriaceae; genus Flavobacterium. Next base: position 633,931 of record NZ_LMJB01000001.1, on the reverse strand, counting down.
AAGATGATCTGGAAACTGCAGTTTCTAAATTCAGGTCCCGCATTCCAAAGACAACTTCTGAATCTTCAAACCTGCAGCTTGACTTTGAGCAGATTCGCCAAATGCTGTCAAATCCTTTTGAGAAGACTTATAAAAAGAGATTTACGGTTAAAATCGGGCAGCATTTAAAAGTAATTACTACCGAGGAAATCGAATGTTTTTTTAGTGAAAATAAAGGGACTTACATTCATACATACGACAACAGAAACTATTTGATAGACTCAACTTTAGAGATTCTGGAACAAGAATTAGACAAAAAGGATTTCTTTCGCGTAAGCAGAAAATTTATTGTACCGCTTCAGGCAATTAAGGAAATTCAGGTTTATACCAATTCTCGTTTAAAAGTAATTTTACCAACCTACAAAGAAGATGAGGTTATTGTAAGCCGTGAAAAAGTGCAGGATTTTAAAAGCTGGCTTGGGTAAATTTGTTTAAAGGATTATATCAAATGTTCCTACGGAACATAAATCTTGTGGGATTCTCATTTATTTCTGACGGATTGAAATCCGTCTCTGCAATATAAACCGTTTCTTCGGAACTCTACAATTTGAATAAAAAGAGCCATGGGCTTGATCCATATTGTAGGGCCGGATTTTAATCCGGTTAACGAAATGCAATTTTTATCAATAAAATTAAAATAACAAGAGCCGAAAATTTTTCGGCTCTTGTTATTTTTAAATCTTTGATTTTTATTTGCTTAATCTATGCAGCGTATACGTCATAGCGCTCAAAAGGAAAAAAGCCATAATCTGGTGAATTAATCCTAAAGCTAAAGGAACGCTGTACAATAAAGTGAAAACTCCAAGTACAAACTGTATAAAAACAAAAACGACCAAAGTGTTGATTCCGTTTGCCTGCGTTCTTGTAAGCGTATATTTTTTACTTTTAAAGAAAAGGAAAAGAATTGCCGCTACAACGACATAAGCAAAAGTTCTGTGTATAAACTGAACACCGCTTTTTCCTTCGGTTAAATTTTTAATTAAACCAGACTGCTCAATAAAAACCGATTCGTGAATAAATTCACCATCGCTCATTAAAGGCCAGTGATTATGAATTAATCCGGCGTTTAATCCCGCCACAAATCCGCCATAAATAATTTGAATCAATAAAGCTGCTAACGCATATCTTGCAATTTTGCGCAGCGGTAAAATTTTATTGATATTTCTTTCAGGATAAATCAAATCGAGTGCCACCCAAAGTGTATAAGCAAAAGTAATGAAGGCAAAAGTAAGGTGAAGAGAAAGCCTGAAATGACTCACATCCGGATTGTCAATTAATCCGCTTCGAACCATAAACCATCCAAGAAAACCCTGAAAAGCTCCCATTGCTAATAGTACAGTGCATTTTTTTATAGTTGGCGTATCTAATTTTTTTCTGATTAAGAAATAAACAAAAGGCACAAAAAACACCAAACCAATAATGCGGCCAATGAAACGGTGAAACCATTCCCAGAAATAAATAAACTTATAATCTGCTAACTGAAAATCATTGTGAATATTGATTTTTTGATATTCAGGGAACTTTTTATATTCATCAAAAGCGGCCTGCCATTTGGCCTCTGTTAATGGAGGGAAAGTATCGGTTACCAAATGCCAGTCGGTCATGGATAACCCTGAATTGGTTAAACGTGTAATGCCGCCCACGACAACCATTAAAAATAATAAAACACAACCCGATAGTAACCAAATGATTACTGATTTATTTTCTTTTTTCATTCTTTTCCGATTAATTCGATTTCGTTTTTATCTTTATTTTGATTTTTAGAAATTCTTCCTAAATAGAATTTTGAGGTATATATATTGATTAAAATGCATGGAGGAAATATTAAACTTCCAAATATGATTCTAGAAGTGTAATCTTTCATATCAGTTTTTAATCCTGACATTTCAATTAGGGCAGGACTTGTTGAGATCGCTGCAACAAGAAAAATTACACAAGAAGGAAGAATTATTGATATTAAAAAGTAAAATAATTTGTGTTTGTAATGTTTTTCCCCAGTCTTTCTTAATCCTTTAAAAAAAATAAAATTTGGATAAATAATTATTAACAATAATATAGATATAAAAATTCCGCCTAAAATATCCATTATTTCTTTAGAGTTAAATTTAACTTCGCAGCTCTCTTAATCACAAAATCATAAGCAGCCTGATATTCATTCGGAATATCGCCTTCTAAAATAGCTTCTTTTACGGCTTCTTTTAAAACTCCAATTTCTCGCGAAGGTTTCAAATCGAACATTTCCATAATTTCTTCACCAGAAATTGGTGGCTGAAAATTACGAACATGATCGCGTTCTTCGACTTCTATAATTTTCTTGCGAACAAGCTCGAAGTTTTTGTGATATTTCTTGAATTTCGCCGGATTTTTTGTTGTAATATCTGCAGCACATAAAGTCATTAGGCTCTCAACATCTTCGCCGGCATCAAAAACCAAACGGCGAACAGCGCTGTCAGTTACAATATCCTCAGCCAAAACAATTGGACGTGAACTCATAACGACCATCTTTTGCACAAATTTCATTTTTTGATTCAATGGCATGTGCAGACGTTCGAAGATTTTCTTCGCCATTTTTCCGCCTAAAAATTCATGTCCGTGAAAAGTCCATCCTTGTTTTTTGTTGAAACGTTTTGTTGGCGCTTTTCCAATATCATGCAATAAAGCTGCCCAGCGAAGCCATACATCATCTGTGTTTGGGCAAATGTTATCTACAACTTCCAGTGTGTGGTAGAAATTGTTTTTATGAGTATGACCTTCAATTTCTTCTACCTGATTTAAAGCGGTTAATTCAGGTAAAATTAAATCTAAAAGTCCGGTTTTGTATAAAAGTAAAAATCCTGTTGACGGTTTAGGAGTAGACAGAATTTTGTTTAATTCGTCTACAATTCTTTCGCCGGAAATAATTTTGATACGATCTGCATTTTTGGTAATCGCATTCAAAGAGTTTTCTTCAATTTCAAAATTTAATTGAGTAGCAAAACGTATAGCGCGCAGCATACGTAAAGGATCATCAGAATAGGTAATATCCGGATCCAATGGCGTTTTGATTGTTTTATTTTCTAAATCGGTTAGACCGTCAAATGGATCTAATAGATCTCCAAAACTGTTTTTATTTAAAGATAAAGCCAAAGCATTGATCGTAAAATCACGACGATTCTGGTCATCCTGAAGTGTTCCGTTTTCTACAATTGGGTTTCTGCTGTCGCGATTATAAGATTCTTTTCGGGCTCCAACAAATTCAATATCAGTATCTTCAAAACGAAGCATTGCTGTTCCGTAATTTTTAAAAACCTGCACTTTTGGTTTGTTTGGAAGTAAATCAGAAACTTTAAGCGCCAATTCGATTCCGCTTCCAACTGCCACAACATCAATGTCTTTTTTAGAACCTCTGTTTAAAAGTAAATCACGAACAAATCCTCCTATGACATAAGAGTCTACATTTAATTCCTGAGAAGCTTTCGAAATGATTTCGAAGATTTTGTTTTGTAAAGCAGTTTTGTAGTTTGTTTGTATAGCCACGAATTCACTAATTTTAAATAATGTTCATTCCTGAGGAGAATGAACGACTGCAAATTTACAACATAGAAAATCCTTAATATAATGTATTGAACACTTTTTTGAAGAATTTAATAGTTTTTGATGTTGATTTTTATGAAATAGAAAAAAGGTTTGCTACGAATTGCACGAATTTCTCGAATTTTTTTCTTTTGCTAAAGATTAAGTGTTTTTTGCCACAGATTAAAGGATTAAAAAGGATTAAAATCTGTGAAAATCATTTAATCTGTGGCAAAGAAATTAGTGAAATTCGTGCAATTCGCGGCAAAAAACAAATCTATACAGCCATCAAACAAATCAATTGCATTATAATATTTTTAAAATTTCAATTTGTATTTTTGAATCACTTAAAAATGCACAAATGAAAATTGTTATATCGCCTGCGAAATCTCTAAATTTCGAAAAAGAATTACCAACTGCTGAACATACAGAACCTTCATTTTTAAAAGAAGCACGTCAGGTTCATAAAATTTTAAAACCAAAGAAACCTGCAGAATTATCAGATTTAATGTCTATTTCAGATAAACTTGCCGACTTAAACTGGAAGCGTAATCAGGACTGGAAAACACCATTTACAGTAAAAAATGCGCGTCCGGCAGTTTATACTTTCGATGGAGATGTTTATACAGGTTTAGATGCTTATTCGATTCCTTTAGAAAAACTGGACGCTTTACAAGATAAACTCCGAATTTTATCAGGACTTTATGGTCTTTTAAAGCCGCTGGATTTAATGCAGGCTTATCGTTTAGAAATGGGAACAAAACTTCCTGTTGGCGAATATAAAAATCTTCATGAATTTTGGAAACCTGTTGTAACAAAAGCGTTGAACAAAGAATTGAAAAAAGGAGAATTATTTGTGAATTTAGCCAGTAATGAATATTTTTCTGCGGTAGATGTAAAAGCTTTAAAAGTTCCTGTAATTACTCCTGATTTTAAAGATTATAAAGATGGTAAATTAAAAATGATCAGTTTCTTTGCAAAAAAGGCGAGGGGAATGATGGTTCGTTATATCATTGATACAAATGCCGAAACGATTGATGACCTAAAAGGATTTAATTACGAAGGATATCATTTTGATGCTAATCTTTCGAAAGGAAATCATTTGGTTTTTACAAGATAGTTTTTTAGTTGCTAAGATTCTAAGTTTTTCTGAAAGAGTCGTAGACTCGATCCATATTGTAGGCAGGGATTTTAATCCCTGCAGATTTATGCAAAGGATTAATAATCGATCATAAAAACAACGCCGAATTCAATTAAGAATTCGGCGTTTCTGCGTATTATAAAATTATTATTATTAGTGCATTGCGTCGGCTGCACTAATTTTGTTCTTCCCTTTTTTAATAAAGAGAATAATCGGTATGCAGCATAAAAACATAATTCCGAGATAAAGGAAAATATCCATATAAGCCATTACGGTACTTTGCTTCATTACTGAATAATCTATGGCCTGATATGCTTTTTTCAAAGCAACATCGGCACTATATCCTTTTGCCATAAATGCGTGCTGCATTCCTGCGAGTCGCTGCTGAACATCAAATTTGGCCGGATCTAAATTGTTAATTAAATCTACTCTGTGTGACTGGCTGAAACGTGTGATGAAAGTTGTAATAATCGCAATACCAAAAGATCCCCCTAATTGACGCATCATTCCGGTAAATGCAGCTCCTTCACCAATTTGTTTTCCTTTTAAAGTGGAAAGAGAAAGTGTTGTAATAGGAACGAAAAGTAATCCTAAACCAATTCCTCTTAAAATTAAAGGCCAATACATATGTTCTACACCAGTGTCTGGCGTCATACGGCTGTACATCATAAAAGTAAAGAAGAAGAAAATTAAAAATCCTACTCCAACCATATAACCCTGAGGCACGCCTTTCTGAATCATGTTTCCAACAAACGGCATCATGATTGCCGTTGTAATAGATCCCGGAATTAATAATAAACCGGCATCAGTTGCTGTCCATCCTAAAATCGACTGCGTATAAATTGGAATAATTAATGTCGAACCATACAATCCGAAACCCAAAATAAAACACATTATGGTTCCAATTCTTAAATTTCCGTCTTTTAAAACACTCAAATTTACAATTGGATGCTTATAAGTAAGTTCCCGCCAGATAAATAGTACTAATCCTAAAACGGTAACGACACTCAAAGTTACAATAAGTGAATCATTAAACCAGTCATCCTGTTGTCCGTGTTCCAGAACAAACTGTAAAGAACCAATAAAAGTACTCAATAAAATAATTCCCCACCAGTCAACCTGATTGGCTTTTAATTTCTCTCCGTATTTCGGACTTCTAACAAAGCTCAGAGCCAGAATTGTAGCAATAATTCCCAGTGGAATATTGATATAAAAAATATAAGGCCAGGAATAATTATCTACTAAATAACCTCCTAAAGGCGGTCCAAGAGTTGGCCCCACAATTACACCCATTCCGTAAATTGCCTGTGCCATTCCGCGTTTTGCCACGGGATAACTTTCCGTAATAATCGTTTGGGCTGTTACAAGTAACGCTCCTCCACCCATACCTTGTACGAATCGAAAGGCTACAAGTTCCCAAATGTTGGTGGCATTACCACACAAAAAGGAACAGACCGTAAATATTATAATAGATGCCACAAAATAATTACGTCTTCCAAACTGCTGTGATAACCAGCTCGTCATCGGGATTACAATAACATTCGCAATTGCGTATGCTGTAATAACCCATGCCACATCGGTCAAGGTAGCACCAAGACTTCCGCGCATGTCTGTTAGAGCTACGTTTACAATCGTAGTATCTACAATTTCAAGCAATGCACAAAGTACTGCCGTAATTGTAATAATAACGCGTCGGTAACCGTATTCTACTAAATCGTCGTCTCCTTGTATTGCTGCTGCCATTTATTTATTTTAAATGTACGTCTACATCAACATTCATTCCTGGTCTTAAAAGTTTTACTTTTTCAGGATCGTTTGATTCATCTAAACTAATTTTTACCGGTAATCTCTGAATTGTTTTTACAAAGTTTCCTGTAGCATTGTCAGGAGGTAATAATGAAAAACGAGATCCTGTAGCTGGAGAAAATGAAGTTACAGTACCTTTAAATTCATATTTTGGATAAGCATCTACTTTTAAGCTTACTTTTTGTCCTACAACCATTTTATTTAATTGTGTTTCTTTAAAGTTAGCTACAACCCATGCTTCGTTGTTATTAATAATATAAAATAAAGATTGTCCTGGCTGAACTAATTGTCCCGGCTGAATATCTACTTTAGAAACCTGACCATCAATAGCTGCCGTAACCACTGTATAACTTAAATTTAAATGCGCAACATCTAGCATTGTTTTTGCTTTTTTGATGTTTGCTGCAGCAACTTCTGTTTGTTTATCAGAAACTTTAGATTTTGACTGAATAACAGATTTTTGATAAGAACTTGCTTTTTGCTGTTGCTCTAAAACACGTACTTGGTTTTCAGCTTCATCTTTAGCGGCCTGAGCCTGCTCAAATTGCTGTTTTGTAATAGTATGTGTTTTGTATAAATTGTTGTAACGGTTAAAATCGTTTGTCAATTGTCTCAACCTGATTTTTGCACTTTCGATAGAACCCGTTGCAGATCTCATTTGAGCGTCAGAAACAGAAATACTAGCGTTTGCACTTCCAATATCAGCTTTTGCTGCTTCGTACTGCCCTTCTGCTCCTAATAATGCAGCATTTGCTTCATCAATTTTTAACTGATAATCTCTTTTATCAATAGTAAATAAAGTGTCCCCTTTTTTTACATAGTCATTATCTTTCACGTAAACCTTACTTATATATCCTGATACTCTAGGTATAATTGGGTTCATTTTTTTCTCAATTTGAGCATCATCTGTTTCTTCGTGAGCCTGAGAGTGCAGGTATTTAGAGATTCCGTAAGTTCCGCCTCCTAAAATCAGAACTGCAAGTATGATGATGAATTTTTTATTTGTCTTTTTCTTTTCCATGAGAGCTATCGATTATATTTTAGAAAGATTGAATGATTGTGATAATTGTCCTGATACTGAAAGTAATTCGTAGTATTTTTGAATGATTGCTGCTTTTGCAACAGCGGTATTAATTTTGGCACTTAGCTGTTCAACATCAGCTTCAACCAAATCATTGGTATCAGCAAGACCGTTGTCGAATTTATCTTTTACAAGCCTGTAGTTCTCAGTTGCCTGCTGAAATGCCTCTTCGTAAACTACACTCTGATTAATCGCTAAGTCATAATCTTCAATAGATTTTTGAACTTCAACTTTAATACGATCCGTCATAATTGCTTCTGTATTTTTTACTTCAAGCGCTCTGCTTTCTGCTTCTTTTACATGTGCGCTGTTTTTTAAGATTCCTGATAAATCATAAGATAAACCTAAACCAAAATTCATAGCATATTTTACCGTAATAATGTCTTTAAGATCTAAAGCGGTATAACCTCCAAGCAAAGAAAGAGTTGGATAATATCCTGCTTTTGCTATTCTGACATTAGCTTCTGAAGCTTTTTGCTGTAACCGAATCACTTCCAGATCTTTTCTGTTTTCCAGAGCCAAAGCATCAGATGTTGGCGCATTGGTTGTTTTTAAGTTAAAGAAATCATCTTCATTAACCTGAATTTTAACAGACGGGTCTAATTTAAGTAATGTCGTTAAATAAAAATTAATGTTATTGATATTATTATTAGCTTCATCAATAGATAATTGTGTTTTTGAAACTAATAATTGCGCTTTCAATAAATCATTTCTTGGGATAATTCCGTTTTTTTCCAATTCGATAAAATCAGTAACACGCTGTTTTGCGCTTTTTTGATTTTCATTTAAAACATCCAAAGTCTTTTGTGCTTTATACAAAGCAGTGTAATAAGTAATTACTCTTAAAGCAACATCTTCTTTTGTTTTGGCCGCATTAACACTTTCTGCTTCATATAAACTTTCATATGCGTCAATACTGCTTTGAATTTTGAATCCCGCAAAAAGAGGCAGGCTCAGGTTAGCCATTCCAAGCATTGCACGATCGGGAGAAGCCAGACTGGCTGCATTTTCACCTTCATTGTGCATGTCGATAGAAGCTTTTGTAAGACGCTGATATTGACCAGAAATTTTTAAATCCGGGTATTGATTATTCTTAACCGTTTGTAATTCGTATTTTTTTGAGTTTACCTTGGTGTTGGCAAGCGTAACTTCGTTACTCTTTTCCCAGGCCATTTTCACGGCCTCATCTAAGGTTAAACTTGTTTTTTCTTGTGCTTCTATTGAAGATATTCCTATAAAGAAAACTCCAAAGAGCATTAATTGACTAATTTTCATAAACAAGTAGCGCTTTTATAGTTTGTTGAATGTGCTTTGTAAGATCGTTTTTAATGTAATTGTTAAACATTTCTTCTGTTTTTAAATCCAGTAATTCTTCGAAGAAAGAGCGATTCATGTGAAAGTGAAAAAAGGTTCCGATAATGGTTGGTGTTATAAGCGGAATAACAATATCCTTTCTAAAAACACCCAAATCCTGTCCCTGTTTAATAATGCTTTCAACAGATTTTAAATTTCCTTTTTTTAATTCGGTAAATGCTTTTAGGCTTTTTTCTCTTTTTTTATTGTAAAGTTCAAAATGTAAAACTCTGTAAATGCCTTTGTTAAGGCAAATTCTGTTCACGTAAATTTCGATTAATTTATTGACTTTTTCAAGCGGTTCGAGATTTTCGTTCAATAAATTTTCGAGTTGTAGTTTTAAATCAACAGTTTTGTAGAAAATCAAAGCTTCCAGCAGCCTTTCTTTTGAGCCAAAGTAATACGAGACCATAGCAATGTTAATTTTTGCTTCTTTGGAAATATCCCGTATCGATGTACCCTCAAATCCTTTCTCAGAAAATAACTTTTCAGCTACATTAAGAATCTGAATTTTTTTATCGTTTAATTCGATGTCTGACATGATAGTGTTTCTAATCGGATGCAAAATTAAACACTTGTTTAATTTAAACACTTGTTTAATTTTATTTTAACATAATATTAACATAAAACGGTTTCGATAATTTGAACAAAAAAAAAGCTGAAATAGAAATAATATTTCAGCTTTTTCGCTCATTCTTGTCATTTCGACGAAGGAGAAATCTCCGCGAGTAACTCTACAATCAAAAGTTTCAAACTTTGTAGATTTTGCAACGGAGATTTCTCCTTCGTCGAAATGACAACTAGACGATATTAATTATGAAATAAAATAATTATCGAATCCTTCCAACAAACTCAGCAATTTTCCCGCTTCCGTTTTCGCTTAAATGTTTAATAAAAGCACTTCCAATAATAGCGCCTTTTGCATATTTTACAGCCTGATTGAAAGTTTCTTTATTTGAAATTCCAAAACCTACAATTTGTTGATTTTTTAAATTCAGATTTGAGATTCTCTCAAAGTAACTTTCCTGTACATCTCCAAAACCTGCCTGCGAACCTGTAACACTTGCAGAACTAACCATATAAATAAATCCGTTTGATACGCTGTCGATAAAACGAATGCGTTCGTCTGAAGTTTGCGGCGTAATCAGGAATACATTGATTAACCCGTATTTTTCGAAAATTGCTTTGTATTCCTCTGCATAAACATCAACCGGAAGATCCGGAATGATTAAACCGTCGATTCCAATTTCGGCACATTTCTGGCAAAAAGCTTCAACTCCATATTGTAACATTGGATTGAAATAGCCCATAATAATCAACGGGATTTTTACGCTTTCGCGGATGTTTTTCAACTGGTCAAAAAGAATTTGAGTCGTCATTCCGTTATGAAGCGCCTGAGTAGAACTCGCCTGAATTGTTGGTCCGTCTGCCAAAGGATCACTAAAAGGAAGTCCGATTTCAATTAAATCAACGCCATTTTTTTCCAGATCCTGAATAATCTGCACTGTATCATTTAAGTTTGGATATCCAGCAGAAAAATAGATCGAAAGTATCTTTTTATCTTCTTGTAATTTTTGAGTTATTCTGTTCATTATTATGTTTTTTTGTGACACAGATTAAAAAGATTTCAATGATTTTTAAATAATTTAATCTGTGAGAATCTGTAAAATTTGCGGCATTATTTTTTTTAAAATTTTAAAACCTTGCTTGTCCAATTATGATTTTGATTTTCAACCAATAATAATCCGGAATCTGAATCATTCATCTGTCCAATTAATTCTCCTTTATTATTCCAGAATGCACTTTGTCCAGCTGAAGGCGAACCCCAGGATTCTCCGCTAAAGTTGGACATTAAAACATTCATTCCGTGTTTTAGTGCATAATTTTGCAAATCTCTGTAAGCGTTCGGGATGCCGTTTGGCGAAAAGAAAATGCTGGCAATATAAATGTCAGTTTCCTTTTTACGGGCATTTTCCGGATGCAGCTGATTATCGATATCGGCACAAATGGCAAATGAAATCTTTTGATTTTCAATAGTAATCATTGGATTATTATCAAAAGAGGACTGAAAAAAATCATCTTCGCCTTCATGTAAAAACTGCTTCGTATAAATTGAAACCGAATTGTCCGGAGAAATAACAAATTCACCAATAAACAGGTTTGAGTCAATTTCAATAGGCGCTCCGGCAATAATTACAATATTATTTTCTATAGCTAATTTTTTCAAATGATCCAGACGCGAATCGTTTTTCTGGAAAAATAATTGCTGTGCATGTTCTCTTTCATATCCTGTAATAGACATTTCAGGAAATGCAATTAATTGCGCTTTATTTTTTACAGCCAATTCTATAAGGCGATAATGATCTGATAAATTGGCATCGATATCTCCTCGTGTCGGTTTTGTTTGCGCGGCTGCTAGAATCATGTCTGGAATTATTAATTTTCTGTATAAATCCAAGCCTGTATTCCAGACTTTAGTCTTACCTGAACTCTTTTATAGGAGTTCGATTCAAAGATATCTACTTTAGCCAGATCTGTGTTTGAAATTGTAAATACAACCCCATATATAATATCTGAAAGATCATCGCTTGGAACCGCTACAACATAATCTGCCATTCCAAATTCTTCTTCAATCTGCAGGCTTTTTAGTTTGTAGCCAAGGAGCTGGTCTGCAGTTCCGGATAATACTTTGTTGAAAACCTGCATTTGGATCTGTTTTGATCTTAATGTTCCGTAGGAGAATAACTGTTCCATAATTATTATTTTTCTCGTTATTTATTGCGTTAGGGATGGGAGCGGCATCCTTTTTATTTTTTCTTTAAAAATAAAAAGATACAGCGGACAGCCCGCCCGAAGGGAACGCCCAAATTACGATTTTTATTACAATTTAAAATAGTCAATATAATTATCTAAATCTTTATCGCCGCGGCCGGAAAGACTAATAACAACAACATCTGAAGGCTTAAATTTCTTTTGATCTAAAACTGCAAACGCATGCGCGCTTTCGATCGCCGGAATAATTCCTTCTAATTTTGTCAATTGCAAACCTGCATTCATGGCATCATCATCTGTAACAGAGAAAAACTCCCCGCGTCCCGATTGGGCTAAATGAGCATGTAATGGCCCAACACCGGGATAATCTAATCCGGCAGAAATAGAATACGGTTCTGTTATTTGTCCGTCTGTGGTTTGCATTAATAGTGTTTTACAGCCATGAATAACGCCTACTTTTCCTAATTTGCTTGTTGCTGCGCTATGACCGCTGTCGACACCTTTTCCGGCAGCTTCAACAGCAATAATCCCAACTTCAGGCTCATGCAGAAAATGATAATACGTTCCTGCGGCATTACTTCCTCCGCCAATGCAGGCTATAACATAATCCGGGTTTTCACGTCCTTCTTTTTCTTTTAACTGCCATTTAATTTCTTCTGAAATAATGCTTTGAAAACGTGTTACCATATCCGGATAGGGATGTGGTCCAATCGCAGATCCTATAATATAATGTGTGTCAACCGGATTGTTGATCCAGTCGCGGATCGCTTCGTTTGTGGCATCTTTTAAAGTACGGGAACCAGAAAGTGCCGGACGAACTTCTGCACCTAACATTTTCATACGGGCTACGTTTGGTGCCTGACGTGCAATGTCGATTTCGCCCATATACACAATACATTCAATTCCCATTAAAGCACAAACCGTAGCTGTTGCAACGCCATGCTGTCCGGCGCCGGTTTCGGCAATAATTCTTTTTTTGCCAAGACGTTTTGCCAATAAAATCTGCCCAATGGTGTTGTTGACTTTATGCGCTCCGGTATGGTTTAAATCTTCTCTTTTCAGATAGACTTTTGTATTGTACTTTTCAGATAAACGTTTCGCAAAATACAGCGGACTAGGGCGTCCTACATAATCTTTAAGCAGTTGGTTGAACTCAGCCTTAAAATCTGGTTCGTCCATTATGCTTAGGTATTTCTGACGTAATTCTTCTACGTTTGGATATAGCATTTCAGGAATGTAAGCTCCTCCAAATTCTCCGTAATATCCTTTTTCGTTGACGTTAAAACTCATTTTTTTTTTATTTTAAAAGTTGGCAACATCAAATTTTCGTTTGAAATTGCTAAATAAATTTCTGTTTTTCAGCCCGGGTTCGATTTCAAATTTACTATTTACATCGATAGCATAAATGGGTAAATTGCTTTTTGAAATTTCTTCGATGGCTTTTAATTCGTTTATTCCGATTCCACCGCTCAAAAAGAAGGGTTTCTCAGAATTGTATTTTTTTAATATTGTCCAGTCAAATGTTGTTCCATTGCCGCCCGGCAATTTTCCTTTGGTGTCAAATAAAAAATAATCGGACACTTCTTCAAAAGGTTTTATGACTTCAAAATCAAAATTTTCATTTGCAGAAAATGCTTTTATAATTTCGATTTTTTTAGACAGTTTACTTTTTAATTCGGCACAAAATTCAACCGTTTCATTGCCGTGTAACTGAACGGCCTGCAAATTGTATTTTGTTACTTTTTCCAGAATTTCTTCCTGACTTTGATCTACAAAAACGCCTACTTTTTTGATTGTTTTTATGAGTTCAGGAATAGTTCCGTTAAAATATCTCGCGGATTTTTCCCAGAAAATAAATCCCATATAATCGGGCAGGAGTGCACCTACTTCGAGAATATTTTCGGGATATTTCATACCGCATATTTTGAGTTTCATTTCGTTGTGTTTTTTTGCTTTTTATTGTGCTTATAAAGCTTAGTTCGCAAAGCTTTGTGTTTAATTTTTGCCACGAATTTCACTAATAGCACGAATTAAATTAGTGTAATTAGTGAAATTCGTGGCGAACTTAAATTTATAATTTACTAATAAATTCTGTTGCTGCTTTGCCCGCATTATCAGTTTTCATGAAGTTTTCTCCAATTAAGAAACCTTTATAACCATAAGGTTTGAGTTCCTGAATAGCTTCAACTGATGAAATACCGCTTTCAGAAACCTTTACAAAATCATCAGGAATCTGTGATGCCAGTTCTTTGCTGAAATCTAAACTGACTTCAAAAGTTTTCAGGTTTCTGTTGTTTACGCCAATCATATCTAAACTCGGCATAATCGATTTTTCCAGTTCTTCCTGATTATGAACTTCCAGTAAAACTTCTAAGCCTAATTTTTTTGCAAATTCAGATAATGATTTGATTTCTTCACGGGTTAAAACCGCTGCGATTAATAAAATCAAATCGGCTCCGTGTGCTTTTGCTTCTAAAATCTGGTATTCATCTACAATAAATTCTTTTCGCAGAAGCGGAATATTTACTGAAGCTCTAGCCAGAAGTAAATCGTCAAGAGATCCGCCAAAATATTTACTGTCGGTTAAAACAGATATTCCGCATGCTCCGGCATTTTCGTAGCCTTTTACCACTTCTTCAACCGTAAAATTGTTGTTAATTATTGATTTTGAAGGAGAACGGCGTTTATGTTCGGCGATAATTCCGGAATTACTTTCTTTTAATTTCCGACTTAAGGAAATGGTTTGTCTGCCAAAAAAAACAGAATTCTCCAATTGTGAAACCGGAATAATTGATTTTTTAAGTTCGACTTCACGGTGTTTATCAAATATTATTTTATCGAGTATGTTCATTGTTTGTTTTGTTTCAGGTTTCAAGTTTCATGTCCGGCAACTTGAAACTAATTTTTTACCTGCTTAGTTCTTGTAATTTCTTAAGAGCTTCATATCCTTTTCCGGAGAATAAACTTTCTTTTGCCAGTTCAAATCCTTCTTGCGGAGAACATTTATTAACCGTTGCGATTGCCATTGCTGCATTGGCACAAACTACATTATTTTGCGCTTCATTTCCTTTTCCTGAAATAATATTGGTGAATATTTCTGCCGATTCTTCGATCGTTTTTCCTCCTTCAATTTCAGTTTGAGATAAAAGACGAACGCCAAAATCTTCTGGTTTCAGCATTCCTTCCATATTTGATGTTATCGTTTTTGTCGGACCTGTTAATGAGATTTCGTCATATCCGTCAAGCGAATGCAAAATGGTGAAATTGATATTGGTATTCTGATATAAATAAGCATACATTCGGGCTAATTCAAGATTGAATACTCCAACTAATTGATTTTGCGGAAATGATGGATTTACCATTGGACCCAGCATATTAAAGAAGGTTTTTACCGCTAATTCTTTACGAATTGGCCCAACGTTTTTCATGGCAGGGTGAAAAAGAGGCGCATGCAAAACACAAATTCCCGCCTGATCAATACATTTTTCTAAAAACGAAGGATCGCTGCTGAATTTAATTCCCATTTTTTCCATTACGTTGCTTGACCCGGAAATGGATGAAACGCCGTAATTTCCATGTTTTGCGACTTTAATTCCGGCTCCGGCCGAAACAAAAGAAGCCAAAGTCGAAATATTGAAAGTGTCTTTTCCGTCGCCGCCTGTTCCGCATAAATCGATTGTATTATAGGCTGATAAATCTACCCGAATACATAATTCTAATAAAGCTTCGCGAAAGCCCGAAAGTTCTTCAATTGTAATGCTTCGCATCATAAATACGGTCAAAAAAGCCGAAATCTGACTCGGATTGTACTGACCGCCTGAAATATTAATCAAAACGTTTTTTGCTTCTTCTTTAGAAAGCACTTCGTGATTGATTAATTTATTTAATATAGTTTTCATTTTTTTGTGATTCTAAGTTGCTAAGGTTCTGAGATTCTGAGTTTTACTGAGGCTGTAAGCTGAGACTGTAAGCTGAGACTGTAAACTGAGACTGTAAACTGAGACTGAATACTAGCTTTTTATCCAGTTTTCTAAAATCCTTTTTCCTTTTGGAGTCAAAACGCTTTCAGGGTGAAACTGAACGCCTCTAACATCATATTTTTTGTGTCTCAGGGACATAATTTGTCCGTTTTCATCAATTGATGTTGCTTCAAGAGCTTCGGGTAAATTGCTGTCAACAACCCACGAATGATATCTTCCAACTTCAAATTCATTACCTAAACCTTCAAATAGAATTTCGTCTGAAACTACAGTTTTTACATTGGTGGCAACGCCGTGGTACACTTTGTCAAGATTTGAAAGTGTTCCGCCAAACACTTCACCAATTGCCTGCTGTCCTAAACAAACACCAAGAATACTTTTCGTTGGGCCGTATTTTTCGATTACTGCTTTTAATAAACCAGCTTCATCAGGGATTCCAGGCCCTGGTGAAAGTAATATTTTATCAAAAGAAGCGATTTCATCAATATCAAATTCGTCGTTTCTGTAAACGGTTACTTCGCAGTTTAAATCTTCTAAATAGTGCACTAAATTATAAGTGAAACTATCGTAATTGTCTATAACTAATATTTTTTTCATTTTTTTTAAGTTTCTAAGATGCTAAGTTTCTAAGATGCTAAGTTTTCATTTTGACTGAATACTGAGACTGAGACTTAAAACTGATACAAAATTTTTATTTTTCTCGAACGTACTTTTCAGTAATGATTCGGTTGATTCCTAATTTTTCTACTTTTTCTACTCCTTTTTGAGTTAACGTGTCGTTTTTGATTTTTAACACAAACTCAAATTTTCCATTTTCCCATTGGCGGTTATTAAAATATTCGAGATTTTCAGTGTAAATACTATCCTTTAAAGTATATTTTCCGCCTCCGCCAAAAAACACGGCATTTGTTGAATCTTTGCCATTATTCAAGTCATGATTAAAAAAAGCAAAGTGTGTTTCATTTATAATTTTAATCATTTTTGTTTTTGGATTGAAGGTTGAAAACGTCGAATCTTTTTCTGTCGTTTCAGCTGATATAAGACGCCAGGTTCCTTCAAGGGAATTTTGTTTTTTCTCTGAATTACAAGATGTCATGCTAATGATTAAAACTAAAATTGATATTGCTTTTTTCATGGTTTTTATAATTTTATTCTTCTTTGTTAATTGTTTCTGGTTTTTTACCAATCTTTGTTTCCAATGGTTGAAACCATTGGCTATGTTTACATAACATTCCGCTTATAAATGCTTTTCAAATATTGCCCGAGGTTTCAACCTCTGAAGACAATCATTGATCATTCCGTTTCACTGCGACTGAAAACTGTGACTGTTTACTAAATTTTTTCTGCCATTTCCAGCGCTGTATTTAACGCTCTTAATTTATTGTAAACTTCCTGCATTTCACTTTCTTCGTCAGAACTTGCTACGATTCCCGCTCCGGCCTGATAATGCAGTTGATGATTTTTACTCAGGAAAGTTCGAATCATAATGGCGTGGTTAAAATTTCCTTCAAAATCCATGAAACCGATAGCGCCTCCGTAGAAATTACGATTTGTTTTTTCATAATCTTCTATTAATTGCATTGCCCTGTGTTTTGGTGCGCCGCTCAAAGTTCCGGCCGGAAAGGTATCAGCAACAACCTGCATTGTGGTTGCTTTGTCATGTAAATGTCCGGTTACTTTTGAAACCAGGTGGATTACGTGAGAGAAAAACTGAACTTCTCTGTATTTCTCCACATTTACATCGTGACCATTTCGGCTTAAATCGTTTCTGGCCAAATCTACTAACATTACGTGTTCGCTGTTTTCTTTTTTATCTTCAGAAAGTTCTTTGGCCAAAAGCGCGTCACGTTCGTCATTTCCAGTTCTTTTAAAAGTTCCGGCAATTGGGTGGATTTCTGCCTTTCTGTTTTTTACAATAATTTGTGCTTCGGGCGAAGACCCAAATATTTTAAAATCTCCATAGTCAAAAAAGAATAGGTAAGGAGAAGGATTTATGCTTCTTAAAGCTCTGTAAACATTAAATTCGTCACCTTTAAAACCTTGTGTAAAACGACGTGAAAGTACTAATTGAAAAACGTCTCCGCGAAAACAGTGTTTTTTTGCTAAGGCAACATTATGTTTAAATTCTTCGTCGGTTAAGTTGGAGAAACCTTCGCCTTCTTTTGAAAATTTATACGAAGCGATATTTCTGGATTGTAGTAATTGTTCAATTTCGGCAATATTATTTTTTCCGTCAACACTGTGGCAAAAAATGTAAGCTTCATTTTTAAAGTGATTAATTGCGATGATGTTTTGATAAACCGCATAAAAAACATCTGGAATTGAAGTTGCATTGTCTTTTTTTGCAATCGAAACTTTCTCAAAATAACGAACGGCGTCGTAAGAAATATATCCGAACAATCCGTTATTGATAAATTTAAAATCGTTCTTTTCTGATTGAAATTTACTTGAAAATTCCTGAATTACTTCTGGAATGTTAGTCAGATTATCAATTTTATTTTGTTCTGAAGTTCCGTCAGGGAAAGTTTTTGAAATAACTTCATTTTCAATTTTTATCGTAGCAATTGGGTTGCAGCAGATGTAAGAGAAACTATTGTCATTTCCATGATAATCACTACTTTCTAATAACAGACTATTTGGAAATTTATCTCTTATTTTAAAATATATACTTACCGGCGTAATCGTATCTGCCAGAATTTGTTTGTAATGTGTGTTGAGTATAAAAGGTTTCAAAGTATGTTGTTTTTAGTTTTTAATATATTTTTTTCTTCTAAAGTTCCGGCCAAAAAAAAAGGCTTGTCGTGATGACAAGCCTTTTATATTTATAGTTTTGAAAATACCATAGGAAGCTTCGTTCACGACGTTTGACGTAAATTCTTCCACCACCAAGTATTGTTCATTATTGTTCTCATATCTTATTTTGTTGCGACAAAGATATAAATGTAATTTGAATTAGAATACATAAAATCTCAAAAAAAACTTTTCTAAATTTTGAAATTTGTTAAATTTTAGAATCTAAACGGGTTCTAAAAGCTTAATTTCCAATTGCAATTGTATTGTTTACATTAGCTCTAAAATCCGGATTTCCTTTAATGTTAGGCGTTGTAAACAATTCATTATTTTTCCATTTTGAATATTCTATACCAGAATTTGGATTGTAATAATTTTGAATTGTTTCATTTGAGCTTGATGATTCACTGGTAATTCCGCCGTTGCAGTTATTTACAATTATGTTTTTAAAACTCAATTTAGCCAGATTTTCGTTTCCGTTTCCAATGTTTGATTCTAATAAAACAAAAGGTGAAAACCCTGAAACAATTGCATTGCTTAAGTTGAAATAAGTGTTTTCTCTAACAAAAACAGATTCTCTTACTAATCCCTGATTGTTTTCTTCCAAATTAACCAAAGTAATATTGCTGGCATTGATTTTAGTCATTTTCTTGCTCATATCCGTGTTTTGAATTTTATCGTATGAGTCTACTTCAAAACATCTTGAACCTGAGATATCTGATGAAAAAGGATGACGGACAGCAATACTGTTATTAATGTTGATTTGTGCGCCTTGCGTAAAATCAAAATCATCATCAGTAGTTCTGTAAGAAATCAGGTTACTCATATTCAAATCGCCGCCATAACATTCAAAAGAATCGTCGTTTGAAAAACTGATCTGAATATTATTTAAAACAGTTTTTCTTCCAACTCCGGCTAAGGAAAGTCCGTTAAGTTCTTTTTCAGCGCTCAGTTTTCTTCCTGCAAATTCAATTCTTACGTATTTTAAAATTCCCGAATTGTCTTCGGCATCCTGACCTCCGTAATGATTTAATATTGGGTCTAAGGTAAAAGGAAGCGTATGAAGTCCTCCAAGAGAATTAATTGGAGCTTTTCCTAAAATGATAATTCCGCCCCAGTCACCCGGACGTCTGTCTGCAATTTCTTTGTTTGAAGTAAAAACAATTGGATCTGTTTCTAAACCTTCGGCAACAATTTTTGCGCCATTTGTAACAACGAGAGTCCCACAGGTTTTATCGTCGCCTCTTATTATAGTTCCGGGTTCAATAGTTAAAGTTGCATTATTGGTTACATAAACAATTCCAACCAGCTGATAAGTATTGCGTTTTACTAATCTCGTGTCTTTGTCAATAGTTCCTGCAATTATGTTGGTCGCTTCGCTGTATTCTATTTTAGACGGATTAAAATTGGTCCAGTTGTTCATCCAGTTATTAGTTCCGATAATTCCTTTTGCCTGCTGCTGAGCTTGTAGAAAAAAAGTGCTTAGAA
Organism: Flavobacterium sp. Root901; assembly: GCF_001429765.1. GTDB lineage: Bacteria > Bacteroidota > Bacteroidia > Flavobacteriales > Flavobacteriaceae > Flavobacterium. Next base: position 613,929 of record NZ_LMJB01000001.1, on the reverse strand, counting down.
GTGTAATAATTATAACACGTATTTTTGTTTTCATAACTATAATTTTAATTTCTAGTTTTTGATTTTTTATTTCCTCAAAATTAGACCCCGAATGTTAATCAATACAGGGATAGTTATTATGAAAGCGTTATTTTATGGTTAAGAATGTTATGTTTGTGAAAAGAAATATTAAAAAGAAATAAAAAAGAAAAACCCCAATAGAATCAACTATTGGGGTTTTTGTTATATAGGAATTAGTAAGCCTGAAATTAGAATTTTAAAGCTACAGTTAATTCAAATTCGTCATTGATAGTTTTGTCTCCTAAACCTTCGAAGAAACTTCCAGAACCATATTTAATATCATATTTAGTTCTGTCAACTTTAAATGCAGTTGTAGCAGTGTTCCCTTTTACAGTAATGTCAAAAGTTACTGGTTTAGTGATTCCTTTGATAGTTAAATCAGCAGTTACTGTGTAAACATCAGCAGATTTAGCACCAATAGTTTTGAAAACTAATTTTGAAGTTGGGTATTTGTCAGTTCCAAAGAAATCGTCAGCTTTTAAGTGACCGTTTAATTTACCTTGGTATTCTCCGGTTAAATCTGTAGAAGTTAATGAAGTCATGTCAACTGTGAAGCTTCCTCCAACTAATTTTTTTCCTTTGAAAACTACAGCACCTTCTTTAAAGTTTACAGTTCCAGAGTGTTCTCCTGTTACTTTTTTACCTACCCATTTAATAGTAGAAGCTTTTACGTCGATTTTTTTAGTTTGTGCGTTTACTGAAATACCAGCAGCTGCTACGAATAATGCAATTGCAATTGTTTTTAAATTTTTCATGTTGTTAAAATTGAATTTGATTAATAATAATTATTATATAGTGATAAATAATTCCTCGTGAGATTTTCTAACTTTTTTGTAGTGCTGAGCGTCGTCCTCATCATGTCTGTAACCTACAGCAGCAATCACTGCAGCGTTTAATCCTAGTTTATCTAATCCTAAGATTTTATTGAATTCTGCTGCATTGAAACCTTCCATAGGAGTAGCATCAATTTTTAATTCAGAAGCAGCAGCTAATAATGTTCCTAAAGCGATATAAGTTTGTTTTGCTGTCCAGATGTTTTTAGCTTCTTGTGATAAATTTGAAATCACACCATTCATCATATCTGCAAATCCGCTTAATGCTTCAACAGGAATATTTCTTGTTTCGCTGATATTCTTAATGTATGCCGCTACAGATTCTGTGCCAGCATTTAAATCATTTGCAAAAACAAAGATTTGAGAAGCATCTGTAAGCTGTGTTTGTCCATAAGCAGCAGCTTTTAATTGCTCTCTGATTTCCGGATTTTCTACAACCAGAACTCGGTATGGCTGTAATCCATATGATGAAGCTGCTAATCTAACTGCCTCTTTTATAGTATTTAAATCTGCTGAAGATATTTTTTTTGATGCATCGTATTTTTTAGTTGCATATCTCCAGTTTAAATTCTCTAATAATGTGCTCATAATATTAATTTTGTTGGGTTCGGTATTTTTCTAATAATTCATTTAATAATTCTAATTCTTCCGGACTTATATTATTGGCAAACAAACGTTCGTGCTCATCTACCTTTGGGTCTAATTCTTTTAGAACGTCTAATCCTTTCTGCGTAATCAAAACTTCAATTTTACGTCTGTTTCCGGGGCATACATTTCTTGTAACAAAATCTTTTAATAATAATTTGTCAACTAATCTGGTGGTGTTGCTGGTTTTTGCCAGCATACGTTCCTGTATCACACACATATTAGCAGGTTTTCCTTTTTGTCCTCTTAATATACGCAGCACATTGTATTGTTCTCCAGATAAATCATACGGTTTTATTATTTCGTTGAAATGATCCTGAATCACATTTTGTGTGTACATAATGTTCAGAATAACTTTTTTCGCATTATCCATCTTAACTGTACTCTTAATAACCTCTTCAATTGTCATAGTCGTAAGTGTATAATTTGTATATACAAATGTATAACTTTTAATAGTTGTATATACAAGTGTCGTGTTAAATTTTTGTTAATACAAAAGTGGTGCTGTAAGATTGGTTTTTAAAGTAAAATAAATGTAAGTAAATTTATTTTGTAAAAAACTGATTTATTGATATTTAACTATTTGGTAAAATGTAGGATCTAAATTTAGATGAAAAAATAAATCCAACAGGTTTCAAAACCTGCTGGGTTTTATTGGATCAACGTGAAACTTGAAACAAAAATCTGAATCAAATTTTAATGAGGTAGTTTATCTTTAAAGAAACCATAAACCCAGGTTCCGGCAATGGCACTTACTAAAGTTACAACGATCACAGTTGCTCCGGTTCCTATTTGAGCAAAAAGCGGACCCGGGCAAGCTCCTGTAATTGCCCATCCAAAACCAAATAACAATCCGCCGTAAATTTGGCCTTTGCTGAAAGTCTTTGGCTGAATTTCGATTTTTTCGCCCTGAATAGTTTTGATATTAAATTTTTTAATAATAAAAACAGATAAAACGCCAACAACAACTGCACTTCCAATTACGCCATACATAAAGAACGACTGCAGATGAAACATTTCCTGAATACGAAACCAGCTGATAATTTCTGCTTTTACGAATATAATCCCGAAAAAGATCCCAACAATTAAATACTTAAGATTGGAAAATCCCGAATCTTTAATCTGGCTTGCGTTGATTCCTTCTGTATCTGTGTTTTTATTTTCTAAATTGTTCATTTTTGAAATTTTAAAGTGAAAGAATATAAGGAAGAATCAAAAGAGACATTATAAATCCGCCAATCATAAAACAGATTGTAGCAACTAATGAAGGCCATTGTAAGTTTGATAATCCCATAATGGCATGTCCGCTTGTACAGCCGCCCGCGTAACGCGTTCCAAAACCTACTAAAAATCCGCCAACAACAATCATGATAAATCCGCGAAGTGTTAATAAACTTTCCCATGAAAATAACTGCGCCGGAACTAAACCGGAATGATCTGTAATTCCGTATGACGCTAATTGCTCTGAAAGTTGTGGTGTAATTTGAACTTCATTTGGATTCGATAAAAAATAAGCCGCAATAACTCCTCCCAGGAATATTCCCAAAACAAAGAATAAATTCCAGCTTTCTTTTTTCCAGTCGTATTTAAAAAATGAAATATTCGAAGGGATACAAGCCGCGCAAATATGACGAAGCGAAGAACTAATCCCGAAAGATTTATTTCCGATAATTAATAAAATAGGAACAGTTAATCCGATTAGCGGCCCCGAAACGTACCAAGGCCAAGGTTCTTTAATTATTTCCAGCATTTTTTTAAGGTTCTAAGTTGCTAAGATTCTAAGAGACTAAGATGGTAAAGGCTAAAAAAAACTTAGAACCTCAGGATCTTAGTAACTCAGTATCTTAAATTATTTTAATACTTTACTCTGACAAACAAAATCTGATTTTGGAATTTCAGTTTTTGCGATAGCTCCAAAACCACCGTCAATTTCGCTAAAATTTCTGAAACCGCGAGCCTGTAAAATTGAAGCAGCGATCATACTTCGGTAACCACCGGCACAATGCAGATAAAAATGTTCATTTGAATCAATATCTTTTACCCATTCGTTAATATAGGCAAGAGGCTTGCTGTAGGCATCTTCAATATGTTCTGCCTCATATTCTGTTTCTTTACGGATATCAATAACTTTATCTTCGCCAAATTTAAATTCGTTTGCAAATTGTTCTGCAGAGATTCGGTTTACGGTATCAATTTCAAAACCTGCTTTTTTCCAGGCTTCAAATCCGCCTTCAAGATGTCCAACAATTGAATCAAAACCCACACGGCTTAAACGTGTTACGGTTTCTTCTTCAAGACCATTTTCGGTCACTAAGATAATAGGCTGTCTTACATCACCAACGAGTGTTCCAACCCACGGTGCAAAATCACCATTGATTCCTATATTAATTGATTGTGGAATAAATCCTTTTGCAAAATCGCCGCTTTTTCGGGTATCTAAAATTAAAGCTCCTGTTTCTTCGGCGACAGCCTCAAATTCTTCTGCTTTTATGGTTTTCATTCCATTATGCAAAACCGTTTCAAAGCTTTCGTAACCTTTTTTGTTCATGGCGACATTCATGCTGAAATAAGCAGGAGGAGGAAGTAATCCATCAGTTACTTCTTTTATAAATTCAGCTTCGGTCATATTGGCACGCAGAGCATAATTTGAAGCTTTTTGGTTTCCAATAGTCGAAACAGTTTCTTTGCTCATGTTTTTTCCGCAGGCGCTTCCGGCTCCGTGCGCTGGATAAACGATTACATCATCGGCAAGAGTCATGATTTTATTTCTTAACGAATGATATAAAGTTGCAGCCAGTTGATCTTGTGTCATTCCTGCCGCTTTTTGAGCTAAATCAGGACGACCGACATCTCCAATAAATAAAGTGTCTCCAGAAAAAATAGCATGATCTTTTCCGTCTTTGTCAATCAATAAGTAAGTTGTACTTTCTAATGTGTGGCCGGGAGTATGAAGAGCTTTTATGGTAACGTTTCCAATTTTAAATTCCTGTCCGTCTTTTGCAGAAATGCATTCAAATTCACAGGCAGCATTTGGTCCGTAAACAATTGGAGCCTGAGTTTCTTTGCTTAAATCAATATGGCCCGAAACAAAATCGGCATGAAAATGTGTTTCAAAAATATATTTTAGTTTAACATTGTCACGTTTCAGGCGATCCAGGTAAGGCTGTATTTCTCTAAGCGGATCAATAATCGCCGCTTCTCCGTTTGAAGTTATATAGTATGCACCTTGTGCAAGGCATCCGGTGTAAATTTGTTCTATTTTCATGATATGTTTTGAAAAATAATGGGAATACAAAGATAACTTTGTTTTCTATTAAAATAGGTGACTTATGTTACAGAAATTTGATTTTTGTGTAAAAAGGAAAGGTTATTTTATCATACGGTGTTATATTCATTAATTTAAACCCGCGCAATTAAGCTTTAACTTCTAATTTTGCATATGACAAATATCATTTTAAAATATATACAGTGAAAGATGAAGACAGAAGATTTATTGAATCAGATTGCTTTTATAAAAGAAATTGATAAAGTAAAATATATTCAGCGTAAAACCAAGCTGTTTAATAGCGACAGATGTGAAAATGATGCTGAACACAGCTGGCATTTAGCTTTAATGGCGGTCGTTTTGGCAGAACATTCAAATGAGCCAATCGATGTACTGAAAGTTGTAAAAATGGTTTTGATACATGATATTGTAGAAATCGACGCCGGCGATGTTTTTATGTATGATACTATAAAAAATCATTCTAATACCGATGAAGAACGATTGGCAGCAAATAGAATTTTTGGTTTGCTCCCAAAAAATCAGGCAGACGAATTTATTTCGATTTGGGAGGAATTTGAAGCAGGAGAAACCAACGAAGCCAAATTTGCAAGATCTATGGACAGATTAGAACCTTTATTGCAAAATACTTCAAACAACGGCGGAACGTGGAAAGAGTTTGATGTGAAGTACGACAAAGTCTACGAAAAGAAAAGCGTTATAAAAGAAGGTTCAAAATCGATATGGAATTACGCCGAGAATTTAATTAATGAAAGCGTTGAAAAAGGGATTTTGAAGAAAGAATAAAATAACGAATGTATCCAAGGTTGAAACCTCGGGCTATATTTAAAGAAGCAATATCAAACATAGCCAATGGTTTCAACCATTGGTACACAAAGAATATAAGACATAGTTTGTCATTTCGACGAAGGAGAAATCTTCATAAGTAACTCCGCAATGAGAATCCAATCTTTGTCGAGCTTCTTGCGGAGATTTCTCCTTCGTCGAAATGACAAACTTGCTACAAAAACTAAAATGAGTTTACATCACTTATATGGTTTAAAAATAACTTATATGGTTCAAAATTTTAAAAATAAACTTTTTTTAAAGGCATGAATTTCGGGTTGTAATGGTTAAATTTGTGGAACTTCATAAACAAATTACCATTATGGAAGAAATGCTCTTTTATGACCGAATGCAGTTTGCCTTCACCATTACTTTTCATTATCTTTTTCCACAGCTTACAATGGGTCTTTCGCTCATAATTGTTTACTTCAAATGGAAATATTTAAAAACGAAAGACGAACAATACAATCATGCCACTCATTTCTGGATGAAAATCTTCGCTCTCAATTTTGCAATGGGCGTGGTAACCGGAATTCCGATGGAATTTCAATTCGGGACCAACTGGGCAAAATTCTCAGAATTAACAGGCGGAATTATTGGGCAGACTCTTGCCATGGAAGGAATGTTTTCTTTCTTTCTCGAATCTTCATTTTTAGGAATATTTTTATTTGGAGAAAAACTCCTCGGACATAAATGGCATTTTGTAACCGGATTATTGATTTGCATTGGTTCCTGGGCCAGCGGATTTTTAATCATCGCAACACATTCGTGGATGCAGAATCCTGTTGGTTATGAAATTCTCGAAAACGGAAAATTTGTACTCAATAATTTTCAGGCTTTATTTTTAAATCCTTGGCTTTGGCCTTCTTATCTGCACAATCAGGCCGCTTCTTTGGTAACAAGTTCCTTTGTTGTAGCCGGAATTGGCGCTTTTTACATTTTGAGTAAGAAGAATATTTTATTTGGGAGATTGTTCCTTAAAACAGGAGTTGTTTTTGGGTTGATTTCGAGTATTGTGGTGGCAGTTCCAACGGGAGATTTGCTGGCCAAAAATGTCGTGAAATATCAGCCTGTAACTTTTGCAGGAATGGAAGGTATTTTTCATACCGAAAAAAGAGGATCTGAAATTGTTTTAATCGGTCAGCCCGATGTAAAAGATAAAAAACTGGATAATAAAATCGCCGTTCCCAATATTTTGAGTTTCCTGACTTACGGAAACTGGGATCAGGAAATTAAAGGTTTAGATCAGTTTGAAGAAGACCTTCATCCAACCAATATTTCGGGATTGTATTATGCGTATCACATTATGGTGGGACTCGGAACCGTATTTATTGGATTAATGGTTGTTTCACTTTTTCAATTAATCAGAGGAAAATTGTTTCAGACCAAATGGATTTTATGGTCGCTTATGTTTATGATGCCGTTTCCTTACATTGCCAATACAACAGGCTGGTACACGGCCGAATTAGGAAGACAGCCCTGGCTGGTTTATAATTTACTGCGAACTGCTTCCGGAGCTTCGCCAACAGTTTCTTCCGGAAATACATTATTTACATTACTTGGTTTTATTGGCTTATACCTTTTACTCGGAATGTTGTTTTTGCTTTTGATTGGGAAAATTATCAATAAAGGGCCACATCATGTGGAGCTTTCAACAGAAAAAATATAAATATGGAATTTTTTTGGTACATCGTTTTAATGGGAATTCTGGCTGTTTATCTGGTTTTAGACGGCTATGATTTTGGTGCAGGAATTATTCATTTATTTTTTGCCGATACAGAAAGAGATAAAAAAGTAATTACAAATTCAATCGGCCCTTTTTGGGATGCTAATGAAGTTTGGCTGATTGCGGCGGGAGGTGTTTTGTTTTTTGCTTTTCCTACTTTGTATGCTTCGTCTTTCAGCGGATTTTACCTGCCTTTGATTATGATTTTATGGCTTTTGATTTTCCGTGCGATCGGACTGGAAATGCGCGGGCAGATTCACCACCACATGTGGGAAACAATTTGGGACAAAGCTTTCGGGATTGCGAGTCTGCTTTTGGCACTTTTCTTTGGAATTGCTTTAGGAAATATTGTTCGCGGTGTAAATCTAGGAATGGTTCAAAACGGCGTTTCAACTCAAGAAGCACATTATTTTTTTCTGCCTTTGTGGAATCCAACTTTTAGTCCGCAGGCCAATGAATTGGGAATTATCGATTGGTTTACACTTTTCTTAGGTATTGTAAGCGTTGTAGCATTGACGATTCACGGAGCAAACTGGATTATTTATAAAACAAATTCATCTTTAAATCCAAAACTAAAAAATGTAGTTTTTGTATTGAATATTGTTCTTTTGGTTTTGGTTTGTATTTCACTGCAGGTTTGGCATTTTATTGAGCCAAAACCGTTTCATAATTTTGTAGAAAATCCAATTCTTTGGTTTTTTCCGCTTTTGACTTTTATTGGAATTTTAGGTTTATTTAAAGTCCGTTCTTTTCAAAAAGACGGTTACGGATTTATGTTTTCGACTTTCTTCTTAGTGGGCGGATTTGCTTCGACAGCTGTTTCTATTTTTCCGAATGTTCTGCCTTCAACTAACAAAGTAAATCCGTCGTTAACGATCTACAATACAGCTGCTCACGAATATGGATTAAACGCCGGATTAAGCTGGTTTTTTGTGGCTTTGTTTCTGGTAATTGTTTATTTTATTATTCAATATCGCGTTTTTAGTGGTAAAATGGATGATGTTGGGTATGGGGAACATTGATTTTTTTAGCCACTATAAACTTTTTATTCTAAAATCATTTCGTCTTCCCAATTAAGTTCCCATAATATAATTTTTACAAATATTGTATTTGACTTGCTTTTTATTAGCTTTGTTATAGAGAAATAATTAAAATTTTTGAAAATGTATAATTGTTTTGACATTGCGAAATACTTCATAGAATTGGCACAAGCAGAAGGGCAGGGACTTGATCCGATGAAATTGCTAAAGCTTACTTATATTTCTGATGGATGGCATTTGGGAATTACCGGAAAGCCGCTTTTTGATAATGAAATTCAGGCCTGGAAATACGGGGCGGTTATTCCGGATTTGTATTATGCCATACGCATGTTCGGGAAAGATCCGGTTGATCCGTTTTTACTGAATCTTTCTGCTAAAACGCCGTTAAAGGAGGAGGATAAAGAATTCCTTAAAAAAATCTGGGATAATTATAAAGGTTTAACAGGACTGCAGCTTTCAGCCCTTACACATGAAGAAGGAAGTCCGTGGTCGCAAACCTGGGACGGAACGCATGATGTGGTAATTGGAAATGATTTAATTAAAGAATTTTATCAGAAAAAATTGAATAGTTAATGAAAAAGACTTTAGCAGAAAAATTACCGGAAAGTGCTTTAGGAAATGATATTATTAATGTTCCAAAAGATGTAACGAAAGAAGCAGAAAAAGAAGATCATCTGATGAGACCTTATGATCCTAAAAGCCATTCCGAATATATTGAATTAAAGCGATTTGAAATCGAGCAGGCCAATGAAAGTCTGGAGCGAAAACTGAGACAGGAAAATGCTAAAAAAGCTTTTGTTTTTTCGTCAAGATGGGCGATTTTTATTGCTCTGGTAATTTTGCTCCACGGAGCCGGCGCATCTTATAAATTCTTTATTTTATCACAAACAGAATTTTTATTTGTTGTGGGAACTTTAACGACTTCCATTTTTACTTTTTATACTTTGGTTTTGAGGTATTTATTTTACAGAAAACCAAATTCTAAAACTACCGAGAAAAAGACATTATAAAAGTTTCATCTTTGTCAAAGTTTGAAACTTTGACAAAGATTTTCTACAAGTGAAACAAAACTTCTTTTGCAATAATATAAAATCCCATTACGAGAACAAACCACCCAAAAAGCGGTTTTAATTTACTTCCGTCGATTTTTTTAGAAAGTTGGCTTCCAATCAGCATTCCTAAAAGAGCCATTACCGAAATGCCTGATAAAAAAGAATAATCAATTGGAGTTCCAATGTATAAATCACCGCCAAAACCAATGGAAGAATTAATCGTAATGATTAATAATGAAGTCCCAACGGCTTGTTTCATTGGCAATTTAGCAAAAAACAAAAGTGCAGGAATAATTAAAAATCCGCCGCCGGCACCCAGAAATCCGGTTACAATTCCAACCAAAAAACCAATAAAACTTAATTGTACATAATTGGTTTCGGAACTTTTTATCTCTGTGAGGTTTTTTCGAATCATTGAAATTGCCGCTGTTATCATCAAAACTGAAAATACAATCATAATCAGAAAATCTTTTGAAATGGTATAAGAGGCAATTGAAAAAAGAGTCGCCGCAATTTGTGGAAATATAACTTCGCGAATGATAAGAATTGAAATCACAGAAGGAATCGCAAAATATAAAGCCGATTTTAGTTTAAGATTTCCCATCTTATAATGACTATAACTGCCAAATAATGCGGTTAATCCAACAATAAATAAGGAATAAGAAGTAGCCTGGTCCGGATTTACTTTAAAAAGGTAAACCAGAATAGGAATAGTCAGAATAGATCCGCCGCCGCCAATTAAGCCCAGTGAAATCCCAATTATAATAGAAGCAAAATATCCGAAATATTCCATTGCAGTGTTTTTATGCAAATTTGCTTCGGAAATTAGAAATGTACAGTAACATTTATCACAGAATATGTTTTTTCTTTTTTGACTCTGGGTTTTTTGCCCACAGGTTTTACAGATGAAACGGATTGTCACTGATGTTTTTGTCACATTGAGCGAAGTCGAAATGCTTTTTGGATTCTCACTTTGCTTGAACGGACACTTGTATAATTAATCAGAGAAAGTCCGTTTCATCTGTAAAACCCGTGGGCAGTTATTACTTTAAAAGTTCAATCTGGTTTCGGTTGAGTTTAACCAAACCACGCTGTTCCATTTTCTTTAATAATCTGGAAACAACTTCTCTTGATGTATTTAATTCGGTTGCGATTTCCTGATGCGAAAGATTCACTTCAGAACAGCCGCAGGCATCAGAATGTCTTTTTAAATAAAATTCCAAACGCTCATCCATAGAACGGAATGCAATATTGTCTACCACTTCGAGTACTTCTTCAAAACGGCTTCGGTAGGTTTCAATTACAAATTCGTACCAGGATCGGTGTTCCATCATCCATTTGTCCATCATTTGCAGCGGAATCATCATTACCGACACATCTTCGACAACTTTTGCCATGATTTGGCTTTTTTCGCTTTTTGCCGTACAGATCATTGAGATTGCGCAGGCTTGTCCGGGCTGCAGATAATACATTAAAAACTCGCCGCCATCTTCGCCTTCACGGTAAATTTTAATTTTTCCTTTGGTTATCAAAACGGTATTTTTAATATACTGCCCGGTACGCATTAAAATTGTTCCGGCTTTAAAATCCTGATGGCTTCCATTTTCTTCGATGGTGGCGATGAGTTCACTTGAGAAATTTGGAAAGATGTTTTTTAATGAATTTTGCATTGATTATATTTTTTTGCCCCGAATTGCACAAATTTTTACAAATTGATTTAGTAATTATTTTTGAATTGATAGCGGACGTTTTGAAATATTTAGATGTCTTTCTCTGTGTTGAAAATTATTTTTTCGGCTCCAATTTTACAAAATTTCAAAAATTAATTTGTGAAAATTAGTGTAATTCATGGTGAATACTTTTATCAAAAAGAGATTAAAAATTATAATTTTTTACAAAGATAACAGATTCAAGTGGCAATAATTGTCAGAAAACTATATTTAAGAGCATTTAATCGAAATGAAAAAATCCTATTTTCCATCGATTTTGTAGACTGAATTTTTAAAAATAGTAAGTAAATTTGTAATTCACTGATTATAATACTTTCTCTAAAACGTTTTCTGAGAATAATAATCGAAATCGCATTTAGAACGTTTTTAATTAATAGAAACGTCGTAATTTTACAAAAAACACATATTATGAATTTATCACAAGAAGATTGGGTTAACCAGCTGGCTGCTGACGAGAATGCAGTTATACTGGACGTAAGAACTGAAGACGAATTTAATGATGGCTATATTGAAAATGCTGTAAACATTGACATCAATAAAGGTCAGGGTTTTATTTATGAAATCGAAGAATTAGATAAAAATAAAAACTACTACGTGTATTGTCGTTCTGGAGCCAGAAGTGCAAAAGCATGTCAGATTATGAATGAGTTAGGTATCGAAAATGCCTATAATCTGCTTGGTGGAATCCTGGACTGGGAAGGCGAAACCGTACAACCATAAAAATGAAGAAGAGGCGAAAAAAGCCTCTTTTTTCATTAAAAGCTATTAATAACCAAATAAAAATTACCAGATTATGAGTTTAATACCCGAAGAATTTGAGATTAAAAGCCTTATAAATCAAGATACTTACCTTGTTAACGGAGAATTAAAACAATGGACAGGCCAGACTACACCTGTGTTTTCGACTATTTCTTCTACAGAAAAATATGCGCCTACTTTATTAGGATCTATTCCTTTTATGGCAGAAAAAGAAGCGGCGGAAGTTGTAGAAGCTGCCAATGCTGCATACGACAAAGGGCAGGGATTATGGCCAACAATGAAAGTAGCTGACCGTATTAAATGCATGGAGAATTTCGTGAAACAAATGAAAGAAACCCGCGAAGAAGTAGTAAAATATTTAATGTGGGAAATTGGAAAATCATTGGGCGATTCTCAAAAAGAATTTGACAGAACGGTTGAATATATTTACGATACCATTGCAAGCTATAAAGAATTAAATGGACGCAGTGCACATTTTGAAAAAGTGCAGGGTGTAAATGCCATGATCCGCCGCGGACCTCTTGGCGTGGTGTTATGTCTTGGGCCTTACAATTATCCTTTAAATGAGACTTTCTCTTTATTGATTCCGGCTTTAATTATGGGTAACACTGTAATTTTCAAACCGGCAAAACATGGTGTTTTATGTATTTCGCCATTATTAGAAGCTTTTAGAAGCAGTTTCCCAAAAGGTGTTATCAATATTGTTTACGGAAGAGGCCGCGAAGTAGCTTCTCCAATTATGAAATCCGGGAAAATTGATGTTCTGGCTTTAATCGGAAACAGTAAATCGGCGATTGCTTTACAGGATCAGCATCCAAACAAAAACAGACTTCGTTTAATTTTGGGCCTTGAAGCTAAAAATCCAGCGATTATTTTACCTGATGCCGATTTAGATCTGGCTATTCAGGAGTGTATTACCGGAACTTTATCTTTTAACGGACAGCGTTGTACGGCATTAAAAGTATTGTATGTGCACGAATCGATCGCAGAAGAATTCAACAAAAGATTCTCTGAAAAAGTAGATTCACTGCCATTTGGAAATCCGTGGGAAAAAGGAGTTGCATTGACACCGCTTCCGGAAACAGATAAACCAAAATATATTCAGGGATTAATTGACGATGCAACAAGCAAAGGCGCAAAAGTCATTAATGAAAAAGGAGGAAAACATACAGATAATTATATTTTTCCGGCAGTTTTATATCCGGTAAACAGCAAAATGCGAGTGTATCATGAAGAACAATTTGGACCTGTAGTTCCGGTTATTTCTTTTAAAGATATTCAGGAACCATTAGAAGATATGGCAGAATCAAATTACGGACAGCAGGTAAGTTTGTTCGGAAAAGATATTAAAACCCTTGCACCGCTTATTGATGCTTTGGTAAACTTAGTCTGTCGTGTTAACTTAAACAGTTCTTGCCAGAGAGGTCCGGATGCTTTCCCGTTTACAGGTCGTAAAGATTCTGCAGTAGGAACATTAAGTATTCCAGATGCTTTGCGCTCCTTTTCAATTCGTACGTTTGTCGCTTCAAAAGATATCGCTTATAACAATGAAATTTTGCAGGAATTGCTAAACAGCAAAGAATCAAACTTCATTAATACCGACTATATTTTGTAGTATCAAGGTTATATATTAATTGTAGATACCGTCTTTTCGTTTAGAATAAGGCGGTTTTTCTTTTTTTAAGGAGCTGAGATCCTAAGGTTCTGAGATTTTTGATTGTAAAATCTTAGTTTGTGATTTTTTGCTTTTAAAAATATAATTTTGTTAAGAATTGTAACCTTCTTCAAAAAAAGAAGTCTTATTGTAAAAACAATTTAAAAATTAACAAAAACCAGCTTATGAAAAAAAGTCTATTTCAATTTGCATGTTTAGCTTTTTTGTTTTTGGCACAAACAAGCTTTGCACAAGAGCTTTATATGCCAAGGAATATTAAAGATGCTTACGCCAAAGGAACTCGTTCAATGGACGGAAAACCCGGAAAAAATTATTGGCAGAATCACGGAAATTATACTATGGATATTACCGTTGATGCCAAAACGAAAATGGTTTCAGGAACCGAAACTATTGTCTACGAAAATAACAGTAACGACAGTTTAAGAAATTTTGTTGTTCGTTTTGTCAACAACCTTCACAAACCTTCATCGCCAAGAGGCGGTAGTGTAAGTGATGATTTTTTAACTAGCGGATTAACGATTACGTCCCTAAAAATAGGAGGAGAAGTTTATAAAGAAGACGCAAGAAACTGGGGAACTGTTGGAAATATAAAAATGAAAAAAGCCATTGCGCCGCATTCTAAAACAATCATCAATATCGACTGGAATTATCCTTTATCAAAAGAAAGCGGAAGAGAAGGACAGATTGATGAAACGACTTTTTTCGTGGCTTATAGTTATCCGCGAGTTTCTGTTTTTGATGATTATAATGGATGGGACAGAATATCACACACAGACCGTCAGGAATTTTACAACGATTTTAATGATTATGTATATTCTGTAAAAGCGCCAAAAAACTATGTCGTATACGCAACTGGAGATTTTTTAAATCCGGATGAGGTTTTACAGCCGGAGTTTGCGGCACGTCTTAAAAAATCATACATGACAGATGAAATTCTCCATATTGCAAACGAACAGGAAATGAAAAGCGGATTAGTGACCAAACAAAATGAGTGGAATACATGGAAATTTGAAGCCAAAAATATTTCAGATGTATGTTTTGGTTTAAGCGATCATTATTTATGGGATGCGAGCAGTGTTATTGTAGATAAAAAAACAAATCGTCGTGCAAGTGTTCAGGCGGCTTATGATATAAAAGGAACTGATTTTGTCAATTCGGTTAAAAACAATCAATATGCTTTAGACTGGTTTTCAAACAACTGGCCTGGAATTCCGTACCCGTTTTCAAAAATGACAGCATTTCAGGGATTTGCAGATATGGAATATCCAATGATGTGTAACGATTCACAAATGGATGATCCAAAATTTGCACAATTAGTTCAGGATCATGAAGTCGCTCATACATATTTTCCATTTTTTATGGGAATCAACGAAACGCGTTATGCTTTTATGGACGAAGGCTGGGCAACTACTTTTGAATATTTAATTGGAATTGCAGAACACGGCAAAGAAGCAGCCGATAAATTTTATAAAGAATTTAGGGTAGAACAATACATCAATGACAAATCTACAGAAGAAGATCAGCCTATTATTTCTATGTCTACGCAAGTTTCAGGTCCGGGGTATGGAAACAACTCTTACGGAAAAGCTTCTCTTTCGTATATCGCTTTAAAAGATTTACTTGGTGATGATTTATTCAAAAAATCGCTTCATCATTATATGGAAACATGGAATGGAAAACATCCAATTCCGTGGGATTATTTTAATTCTATGAATACAGGTTCAGGAAAAAATCTGAATTGGTTTTTCAATAATTGGTTCTTCACAAACAATTACATCGATCTTTCGGTGAAAGAGGTTTCAAAAAACACAATTGCTGTAGAAAATAAGGGAGGATTTGCAATTCCATTTGATGTTAATATTGTTTATTCAGATGACTCAACAGAAACAATTCACCAGACTCCGGCAGTTTGGGAGAAAAATCAAAAAGCAGTTTCAGTGGCTTTGAAGAACAAAAAACAAATTAAAAAAGTTACTCTCGACGGCGGAATTTTCTTAGATGCAACACCGGATAATAATATCTGGGTCAGCAAATAAAGTAATTCTCACTCATAATCATATAACCGCTTTATAATTAAAGCGGTTATTTTTTATATAAACATCTACATTTATTTGTTATCAGTAATTAAAAAATTAAAATTAAATTTACACAGAATCGATCAGATAAGGGGTTTTTAAGAAAAATGTTTAATTTACGTTAAACAATAAAGGGAAGAAAAATATTATTATTATGTTTGGAAAAAATAAACGCCCTACTAATGAAAAATTATTTAATTCTTATCATTTTGCTGTTTTCAGTGAAAAGTATCTCGCAAAATGATACAAAGGAGAAATTCCAAAAAAACAAATACGATCTGGGAATTTCTTATTTTAAGAAATCAGATTTTGTAAAAGCCCTGGATCAATTTTCAATTGCTTCAAAAATTAAACCTGATAATGAAATAGCTCAGCAAGCATTAAAAAAGGTTGATACTTTAAAAGAAATTCTAAGAAAAGACATTTTAGCAAAAGTAAACGGAACATGGTTAATGACTGGCGATAAACCAGACTGGACTTTAAGTGCCAAGGAAGATTTTAAGAATAAGAAGGTTGATAAATTAATTGAAGTAGTACAGGACAAACTTCTGTTTTATGACCAGGATCGTAAATCAAAAGTAAAGACATTAACTAAAACAGAAAATATTATTTATTTTAATAATGACAAATCCGACTCTTTGTATTCTGCTATTATCTTATCTGACGGAAAAATCTGGGATTGTTTTTTAGACGAGAATTCTAAGACAATCAGAGCCGTAAATATTGCAGAAAAAGGAGAAAATGGAATTGAAAAAATTACAGATACAAATAAAGAAGTTTATTATATCAAAGTAATATAATTTTAAGCTCAGGAGTAAAAAAAGGAATCTAATTTGGGTTCCTTTTTTTATTCCTTAAACTTAGTTTTTCATTACTATAGTTAAATTTGTATTTCAGTTAAATCAATGCAAAATGGAAATTAAAGAAATTCAGGCTTCGCAAACCTGGCAGATAAGACATAAAGTAATGTGGCCGGACCAGCCTTTTGAGTTTGTACAGTTGGAAGAAGACAGTGCAGGATTTCATTTTGGAGTTTTTGAAGATGATAAATTAGTTTCTATAGTTTCCTGTTTTATTGAAGGAAGGGAAATGCAGTTTCGAAAATTAGCAACTTTGGAAGAATATCAGGGAAGAGGAATCGCGTCAAAGCTTTTAAAACATATTTTAGATTTTGCAAAAGAAAGAGATTTAGAAAAAGTCTGGTGCAATGCCAGAGCTAATAAAAAGTCTTTTTACGAAAAATTTGGAATGAAAGATACTTTTGAAAAATTTACTAAAGCCGGTCAGGAATTCACAATAATGCAAATTACAATTTTTTAATATTTGTAAGTGACTGATTTATAAATATATAAAAAATATGTTACCTAATAAAGTAAGTTTTTTAATAAAATTGTTGAATATTAAATGAATGAAAACGTTTTCGTTTTATATAACTGTTAAACCTTGTTAAAAATTCTTTTTTTGTTATGATACTTTTACTACTTTCGCACCCAAATGAGAAAGTTAATTGTATTTCTAGTATTCATGAATTTGCTTCTGCTGGGCGGAGGCCAATATCTTAATGCAAATACTTTTTCTCATCAGCATCATCTTGCGCAGAAACACAGAGTGAAATTTACGAATCAGGATCGCGGAACTTCAATTATTGAAGATGCCGATATTGATCTCGAAGAAGATCTTCCGGGAAATGATGATGCAAATTTACTTCACAGCAAGTTTTTTGCTGCTGCTTATAGTTTGGTAGACACTTTGTATCTGGCACTTTCAGATCAGTCTGCGGCTAATGATTCAAATCGTTTAAAATTTTCTACGCCTTTCTTTGGGCATTCAAATCCTATCTACATTACTCAACGAGTATTAAGAATTTGATTTTACAATATACATCGGTTACCTAAGTCGTGATCTGCATATCCTGTTGATGTATATTTTTACTTCTTCTTATATGAAAGTTAAGTTCTGACTGTGGCTGACTGATGCATTTATCATCTAAAGAGAATCATTATTCCAAGCATTCAATCGCTTAATTTCCAAACTAAATCATGAAAAAAATTATCATGTTCACGGGCTTGATTGCCCTATTGTGCCTAACTAGCTGTACATCTAAAAAAGAAGAAAAAGAGGAAGCTGAAAAATTCACGGTTACAAATCCGATTAGAATTGATACTTCATTTACCAAACAATATGTTTCGCAGATTAAATCTGTTCGAAATATTGAAATCCGCGCTCAGGAAAAAGGGTTTTTACAAAATATTTATGTTGACGAAGGTCAGTTTGTAAAAGCCGGGCAATTGCTTTTCAGAATTATGCCAAACATGTATCAGGCAGAATTACTTAAAGCGCAGGCAGAACAAAAATCAGTAGAAATTGAACTGCAAAACTCAAAATTACTAGCTGATAAAAATATCGTTTCTAAAAACGAATTAAGCGTGGCGCAGGCAAAACTTCAATCTGCAAAAGCAGAAGTTGCACTGGCAAAACTTCATTTATCGTTTACAGAAATCAGAGCTCCGTTTGACGGAACTATTGACAGAATTCCGTTAAAATTAGGTAGTCTTATTGACGAAGGAGAATTATTGACAAGTCTTTCAGACAACAGTCAAATGTTTGCTTATTTCAATGTTTCGGAGCCGGAATATCTTCAGTATCAAACTGATGTTAAAGATCGTGCTGAAAATAAAGTGAATTTAGTTTTGGCTAACGGAGACATCTTTAAAGAAAAGGGAAATGTTGAAGTTATAGAAAGTGAATTTGATAATGAAACAGGAAATATCGCTTTTAGAGCAAGATTCCCAAATTCAGGAAAACTGTTAAGAAATGGTGAAACAGGGCAGGTTCAAATGATGGTACCGCTTAAAAATGCTGTTGTAATTCCACAAAAAGCGACTTACGAAATTCAGGACAAAAAATATGTTTTCGTAATAGACAAAAATGATAAAGTAAGCTCAAAAGAAATTACAATTACGGGCGAAATCCCGGATTTATATGTGATTAAAAGCGGACTTAATGAAAATGACAAAATTTTACTTGAAGGTGTTCAGAAAGTAAAAGAAAATGACAAAATCAAATACGAATTTGTATCACCTAAAAAGGTCATTAATAATCTGCGCTTAAAAGCAGAATAGGTTAGTTGGTTTTAATCATTAAAAAAATATAAAAATGTTTAATAAATTTATACAAAGACCTGTACTGTCGATAGTAATATCGCTGATAATTGTCTTTTTAGGGGTTTTGTCGGTATTAAATTTACCAATTACTCAGTTCCCTTCAATTTCTCCGCCAATGGTAAATGTTACAGCAGATTACCCTGGTTCGAACGGAGAGCTTATGATTAAATCGGTTGTAATTCCTTTAGAAAGAGCCTTAAATGGGGTTCCGGGAATGAAATATATGACTTCTGATGCCGGTAATGATGGTGAAGCAAGTATCCAGGTTGTATTTAACTTAGGAACAGATCCTAACCAGGCCGCAATTAACGTTCAAAACCGTGTGGCTTCGGTTACCAATAAACTTCCGCCTTTGGTAGTTCGTGAAGGGGTTAAGATTACACGAGAAGTACCAAGTATGTTAATGTACGTTAACCTTTATAGTACGGATAAAAATACCGACATGAAGTTCTTGTACAACTATGCAGATATTAACGTTTTATCTGAGTTAAAAAGGGTAAACGGAGTTGGTTCAGGAGATATCTTGGGAACACGTGAATATGCAATGCGTATTTGGTTAAAACCAGATCGTATGTTAGCCTACAAAATTTCTGCAGATGAGGTAATGGAAGCATTATCAAGCCAGAGTCTTGAAGCCTCACCGGGTAAAACAGGTGAAAGTTCCGGTAAACGTTCTCAGGCGTTTGAATATGTATTGAAATATTCCGGACGTTTTACAACAAAAGAACAATATGAAAATATCGTAGTCAGATCGACTGCAAATGGAGAACTTTTGCGTTTAAAAGATATTGCCAAAGTTGAATTTGGAAGTTCAATGTATGATATTTATTCTAACCTGAACGGAAGACCTTCTGCAGCAATTGTATTAAAACAATCTTTTGGAAGTAATGCAAATCAGGTTATTGAAGATGTAAAAGCGAAACTGGAAAAAATCAAGCAGAAATTTCCAAAAGGAATGGATTATGAAATCTCATACGACGTTTCTAAATTCCTTGATGCTTCTATCGAAAAAGTAATCCACACTTTAGTTGAAGCTTTTATCTTGGTAGGTTTAGTTGTTTTCCTTTTCTTAGGAGACTGGCGTTCTACGGTTATTCCTGCCATTGCGGTGCCTGTTTCGTTAGTTGGAACTTTTGTGTTCATGACATTCTTCGATATATCATTGAACTTAATTACATTATTTGCTTTGGTTTTAGCGATTGGAGTCGTGGTCGATGATGCCATTGTGGTTATTGAGGCTGTTCACGCCAAGATGGAAGAAGAACATCTGTCGCCATTTAAAGCAACTAAGAAAGCAATGCACGAAATTGCGGGGGCAATTATTGCTATTACGTTCCTGATGGCGGCAGTATTTATTCCTGTTGCGTTTATGTCAGGTCCTGTTGGGGTTTTCTACAGACAGTTCTCAATTACAATGGCAACTGCAATTATACTTTCTGGTATTGTGGCCTTAACTTTAACACCGGCGCTTTGTGCAATGATGTTAAAAAATAATCATGGTACACCTAAAAAGAAAACACCTGTAAACAGATTTATAGACTGGTTTAACGAAAAGTTTAATCTTGCACAAGGAAAATACCAAAACGTATTAGGTAAAATTGTAAACAGAAGAGGAGTAACTATTGTTGCACTTCTTGGTTTCTGTGCCGGAACATGGTTAATCAGCAGCACTGTACCTTCCGGATTTATTCCGAATGAGGATCAGGGAATGTTTTATGCTATTATTCAGACACCTCCGGGTTCGTCATTAGAAAGAACAAATGATATTGCTTTAAAACTGCAAAAAATATCTGAAAGTGTTGAAGGTGTAAAATCAGTTTCTGCACTTGCAGGTTACGAGATCTTAACAGAAGGAACAGGATCAAATGCCGGAACGTGTTTGATCAACTTAGAAGACTGGAATAACCGCAAACAATCTGTTCAGGAAATTATGACGGAACTGGAAGAAAAATCCAAAGATATCGCGGGAGCAAATATCGAATTTTTTCAACCGCCTGCAGTACCCGGATATGGAGCAGCAGGAGGATTTGAGCTTCGTTTATTAGATAAAACTGGTACTACAGATTTTAAAAAACTGGAAGAAGTTAATAAAGAATTTGTTGAAGAATTAAGAAAACGTCCGGAATTATCCAACGTATTCAGTTTCTTTAGTGCGAGTTTCCCTCAGTACATGATGAAAGTAGACAATGATTTGGCACAGCAAAAAGGAGTTTCTATTGAAAATGCCATGAATACTTTGTCAACTCTTGTGGGGAGTAACTACGAAATCAGCTTTATTAAATACGGAATTAACTATAAGGTAATCGTTCAGGCGGCTCCGGAATATCGTGCACAGCCAGATGATATATTAAAACTGTATGTAAAAAATAATCGTGATGAGATGGTTCCGTTTTCAGCTTTTATGAAATTAGAAAAAGTATACGGACTTTCAGAAATCACAAGACACAATATGTACACATCAACTGAGATTAGTGGTGGACCGGCTCCTGGTTATAGTTCTGGTACTGCGATTAAAGTAATTCAGGAAGTGGCGGAGAAAAAATTACCCAGAGGTTATGATATTGACTGGGCAGGTATCTCTGCCGATGAGGTAGCTCAGGGTAATCAGGCAATTTGGGTATTTCTGATCTGTTTAGGATTCGTTTACTTGGTGTTAGCGGCTCAATATGAGAGTTTTATCCTTCCGTTATCTGTAATTCTTTCTTTACCTGCCGGTATTTTTGGAGCTTTCTTATTATTGAAAGTGACAGGATTGGAAAACAATATCTATGCTCAGGTTGCAATGGTAATGCTTATTGGTTTATTAGGTAAAAATGCCGTACTGATTGTAGAGTTTGCGATCCAGAGACACGCCGCAGGAAAATCAGTTTTAGAAGCCGCAATGGAAGGAGCAAAAGCAAGATTCCGTCCAATTTTGATGACCTCATTTGCCTTTATCGCCGGATTATTACCGCTTGCTTTTGCAACTGGTCCAGGTAAAATTGGTAACAGAACAATTGGAACTGCAGCAGCGGGAGGTATGTTTATCGGAACAATTTGCGGAGTATTTGTAATTCCTGGCTTGTATTTGATTTTTGCCAAAATTGCAGAAAAACACAAACTGGTAAAACACGAAGAAGAAAATCCATTAACAGAAGAAATTGATAACAATCATGTATAAATTCAAATCATATCAATATGGTATTGCATTAGGTATTTGCCTTATGGCTGCAGGGTGTAAAGCCCCTGCGCCAGAGGCAGCAATTACTACAAGTACTCCAGTTCCGGAGTCATTTGGTGTAACTCATCAAACTCAGGATGCAAATTATAATACGGCAGTTTTAGCCTGGAAAGATTACTTTAAAGATCAGAATCTTATAGATTTAATTGATATTGCCCTGAAAAATAATCAGGAGTTAAATATTACTTTACAGGAAATTGAAATCGCGAAGAATGATATCCGTGTCAAAAAAGGACTTTTATTGCCAACTGCAGGTTTAAGAGCCGGAGCGGGAGTAGAGAAAGTGGGAAGATACACAAGCCAGGGAGCTGGTGACGCGACAACAGAGATCAAGCCCGGAATTGAAACTCCTGATCCGTTAGGAGATTTTACGATCCAGGCTTATGCCAACTGGGAAGTAGATATCTGGAAAAAACTACGTAATTCTAAAAAAGCAGCCTTAAACAGATATTTGGCCACTGTAGAAGGCAGAAACTTTGTTATTACAAACCTTATTGCTGAAGTTGCCGATTCTTATTATGAATTAATGGCCTTAGATAACCAATTGGATATTGTAAAACAAACTATTAAACTGCAAACCAATGCTTTGGAAATTGTAAAAGTGCAAAAGCAGGCTGCAAGAGCAACAGAATTGGGAGTAAAGAAGTTTGAAGCTGAAGTTTTAACATCACAAAGTCTGGAGTTTGATTTGTTACAGCAAATAAAAGAAACGGAGAACAAAATCAACTTTTTACTTGGAAGATATCCGCAGGAAATTAAAAGAACAAGCAATACAAATTTCTTAAGCTTGCTTCCGGCAGTTGTAAGTTCTGGAATTCCATCTCAGTTGCTGGCTAACCGTCCTGACGTAAAACAGGCAGAACTTGAATTAGTAGCTGCAAAATTAGATGTAAAAGTAGCTCGTGCTGAGTTTTATCCATCTTTGGATATTACTGCTGCAATCGGTGTACAGGCTTTCAAACCTTCTTACCTGTTTACAATGCCAGAATCTCTTTTATATTCTTTAGCGGGAGATCTTGTAGCGCCATTAATTAACAGAAATGCCATTAAAGCTGAATTTGCCAGTGCCAATGCAAGACAACTTCAGGCGTTGTACAACTACGATCGTACAGTTTTGAATGCTTATTTGGAAGTTTCGAATCAACTTTCTAAAATTGAAAACCTTCAGAAAGGATATGATCTTAAATCGAAACAGGTAGATGCTTTAAACACTTCTATTGATGTTTCTAACGATTTGTTTAAATCGGCCAGAGTAGATTATTTTGAAGTTTTGATGACGCAGAGAGATGCATTAGAAGCAAAACTGGAATTGGTTGATACTAAAAAAGAACAATTAAATGCTGCAGTTCATGTCTACCGAGACCTGGGCGGCGGATGGAAATAATATTGCCTGTTAATTTGTAGAGAAAAAGCCTTTCGGAAGTAAAATTCTGAAAGGCTTTTTATTTTGATAATAACTTCCCGAATCAGTAAAAATATTTTATATTTATTTCTTAAAGAAAAATATCATGAAAAAGCTCCTTCTATTATTAATCGTTCTTTGCACTTTTGGGTGTAAAAAATTTGTTGTTTCGTTTGAACAGCCAACAGACAGGAAATTAGATAATTTAAAACTAGAAGTATTTCTGGATAAAAAGAAAGTCAAAGATATTAACTTAAAAGCGGCAGACGGAATGCCGGGTTATGAAACATCCGGATTTTCAATTTCAGATGAAGGTAAACATCAATTGCAGGTGAAAGTAAAGGACACCACTTTTACTTATGATATTAAATATCCGGAAGAAAAATTTATTCTTATTACTGCTCATTTAAAGCAGAACGGAAAAGTTCATATTGGTATTTTAAAAAAGCAGTACAAATTCAGGTTCAGTAAATAATATAAAAAAAGCCTTTCGGATTATTTCGAAAGGCTTTATGTTTTAGAGAAATTAATTTTAAGACAAAAAGTCTTTAAACCATAATCCTGAGTTTTTAATAGTTCTTTTTTGCGTTTCGAAATCGACATGAATTAAGCCGAAGCGTGCATTATAACCTTCTGCCCATTCAAAATTATCAGTTAAGCTCCAGACAAAATAACCTTCAACATTTAATCCTTCCTGTCTGGCTTTTAAAATTTGTTCTAAGTGGTCCTGAATGTAATGCGTTCGTTTTATATCAAACACTTTTCCGTTTGTTACAGTATCGGCAAAAGCGGCACCATTTTCAGTAATGATAATTTTTTTGATGCCTTTATATTCATTGAATTTTTTCAGGACATGATATAAGGCAGGCGGATAAACTTCCCAGCCCATTTCAGTTGCAATCACATTTCGTTTTTCGGCACTTACCAATTCAGCGCCAATATACGGAATCAGCATTGCCGATTTTACAACTTCGCGGGTATAACACTGTAAACCAATGAAATCAAAATCAAAAGCGAGATTATTTAAATCATCTTCCAAAATATAATTATTGAGCTTTTTTAGAACTGGCAGATCTTTTTGCGGATATCCTAATCCTAAAATAGGCTCTATAAAAGTTCGGTTTAATAAAGTATCGACACGTTTTGCGGCTTCAACATCTTTGGGGTTATCTGTTGCCGGTTCGATATGCGTGCATGAAAACGTGGTTCCAATATTGGCATTTGGCATTTTGTTTCGCAACACCTTTGCGCCGGCAGCGGTTGCCAGCGTTACATGATGGATAGCTTTGATGTAATTGGTAATTCCCTTTTTTCCGGGAGCATGAATTCCTAGGAAATATCCGGCTCCAGTAAATACGGAAGGTTCATTGATTACCATCCAATTTTTGACACGATCGCCAAAATGCTGTGCACAAACTTCAACATAATCTGAAAACCAAGAAACCGATTCACGGCTTGTCCAGCCTCCTTTTAATTCTAATTCATGAGGTAAATCCCAATGATAAAGCGTAATCCAGGGTTCAATTCCAGATGCCAGTAACGAATCGATAATTTTATTGTAATAATCTATTCCGGCCTGATTTACAGGATGGGCGCCCGTAGGCATAATTCGGGTCCAGCTGATAGAAAATCTAAAATTCGGAATATTTAATTCCCGAATCAAATCAATATCATTTTGGTAAGAATTGTAGAAATCGCAGGCGGTCAGGGCATGATGTCCATTTTTAATTTTTCCTTTTTGAGAAGTAAAAACGTCCCAGATAGAAGAACCTTTTCCGTCAGAATCATGTGCTCCTTCAATTTGGAAAGCGGCGGTAGAAACACCCCACAAGAAATCTTCACCAAATTGGTTTTTGTTCAAAAATGAGTTTTCAATTTTATTCATTCAATAATACTTTCCTTTATTTTTAGATGCCCTTATTAATGAAGGAAAGAAGATTGCATAGCTCTTAAAAAAAGCCATTCTTTGAATGATTTTAGAAAATTTAGGTTAAAGAATTTCATAACGATTAGTTTTATATCAAATTAATAAAACCAATGTGAATTTATTGTAAAGGCATTATTATCAAATAATTAATAATGGATGAGAAGATTTAATCTTCCCATCCGCAGATTGTCAAACCCAGATTTTGAGCTTGTTTGAGTGTTGTTTTTACGACTTCCTGCCGGCATGATGATAAACCACGGCAATGTTCTTTAAAATGATATTTTTTTGATCCGCCAGACCCGCAGATATAAACGCTGGTATCAGGAGGACAGAAAGAAGTTAAAAAAACAAAAAATAAGAGTAAAGTATATTTCATAAGCTTGTTTTTATTTCACAATTAAATCGTATTGGTTTCCTTTTTTATCAACAGCTTTTAGTTTTCCGTATGCAATCCATTCTGTGTTGATTTCAAGTTCAGCAACTGTATCAGTGGTTAAAATTCCCGCACCGTATTTTCCTTTGACATTAATATTGCCGCAAACCGAATCGCCTTTGGCATTAATGCCTTTTACATCATAATTGTATTCATAATGTCCGGGATTTCCTGTTCTGTATTCGTATTGATATGTTTTATTAACATGATACGTTTTTGCCTCTTCAGGCGTAATGGTTTTTCGGTCATCTGCAGTAGTGACCTCTTTGTAAAACGTATTGATTTTTGCCTGAGGCGGAGCAGATGCTTTTTTGCAGGAATAAAAAGTAAATATGAAAAACAGGATTAAGTAGTTTTTCTGCATAGGCTTTGTGGTATTTGGTTAGACTTAAGTTTTTGGATTCGATAAATCTAATTAGAATTATAGTTTTTGAAATGAGTACTTATACGTGATTTATTCGGTTTCATAAAGATTTGTTGTATCCAGTAATTCTTTTTCAAATTGATAAATATCGTCTATTGATGCAATAGGGATTTTGGATTCGGTTTTATTATCGTTAAACAAGCTTATATATTTTTTACTGCCATTAAGATGAAGTCTGCATAATGGTTTACGATTATTATCATCCAGCAAGATTCCAAAATACGATTGCGTATCACGATACACAATTCGGCTTACGGGTAATTTTCTTCGTAAAATTGCTACGACTATACGGTAAGCATCAAGTTCTTCCTCCGTGGTATTAATTTTACTATCATCTTCAGCAATGGAAATTTCCTGATCTTGCTGCTTTATGGTTTCTTTGGTTAAAGCAGCATTTAACCGATCATTGATTTTATCGTTAATAAATTGACTAACTGATTTTTGAACTAAATCTTTAAATTCGTCAACGACTTTTTCAGTTAATCTTCCTGAATATATTTTACTGGCAAATAATTTCGTAAAATCATTTGAAGGGCTGTCTAATTCTGCATTTATAAGCTTTTTGATTTCTTTAATGTATTTTAAAGAACTGGCATTACTTACAATATTGTCCACATCAAAATTTGATTTATGAAACTTTGTAATTTCATTAATGGTATTTTCTTTCAGATTGGTGATATCAAACTCTAAAAATGGTTTTTCATCCATCTTATTTTGCGCATCGAGATCAGTAAAAAATTGGTAAGTTATTCCGTTTGTCAAAAGTGCGAATCGTGTTTTTGTGACATGAAAATATCGAAACAATTGCGAATTATGAACAGATAGTTTTTCTTTCCATCCTTTGCATTCCACAATAATAATTGGTTCTCCATTTTGAAAAATAGCATAATCTACTTTTTCTCCTTTTTTAAGGCCTAAATCTGCAGTAAATTCAGGAACAACTTCAAGCGGATTGAATGCGTCGTATCCCAAAATATGTATAAATGGGAGTACAAAAGCATGTTTTGCCGATTCTTCGGTCCCAATTTTGTCTTTTAACTGATTGATTTTATCTGCTAATGATTTAAGTTGAATATTTATTTCCATTGGTTTGTAGTTTTAAATTAATAATCCAAAAGTAAAACCAATCAAAATCAGTATTGTATGGAAATCCGTAATGTGCTAAAGTTTTTTGAGAAGTTTTGATACGGATTTAAACGCAAAAAAGAGGACAATGAAGTTCCTCTTTTAAAAACACGAGTTTTGTTTTTAATCTTTTGCTAAAATAAAATCTGAAATAATCTTATCCATATTGGAAGGGAGATCAGCATTTTTAATTTCGAAGTGTTTTATATTCATTTCAGAAAGCCATTTGCTCCAATATTCTTTGATTACTTTTTCTTCATATGGATTATTCTTTACCGGATTTATTCCTAAAACTAAAACTTCAAGATTGGAAAAATCTTTATCAATCTTAATAAAACCGAATTTTTTATCCTGAAATTTTTTATGCCATTCGTTTGTATTTAAACCATTTTGTTTGATTAACTGTGGTGTTAAATAATTGGATAAATTTCCATTTTTAATTTGCGTCCCTTCATAAAACATATAACCGTCAGTCAAAATAATCAGTATATTTCTATATTCTTTTTCAAGACATTGATCCTGAACTTTACTGTCAAAAAAATTCCAGATATCAGAACCAATATATTTATCATCTTTAATTGCTGATTCGTATATTTTTGATGTTTTTGAAGCATAGGTTGCGTTTATAGAATTAAGAAGTTCTTTTGAAGCATTGTTCTTGTCTGCCATAATTCTTAATTCTTTTGAAATAGAATTAATTTCAGAATTTTCGGGTTCGGGGTTAAAGAATAATTGCATTTTGTCATTAATCTGCCTCATTCTCTTTGATTTTAAATGTTGTGTAAAAGCTTCAGAAATTGATTTTATATATCCTAAATCCCGCTGATAAATTTCCATAGTTGGATTTGGATTCTTTTTAAGACTTATTCTATCTGATAAATCAACAAGAATACTGATGTTGTAATTTTCTGAAACAGAACTTTTAACGGCCGCTTCTTTTTCTTCATTCTTAGGGTCTTCTTTACACGAAAAAAATACAACCAGCAGTAATGACATTGAAATTTTGAGTAATGTATTTTTCATAATATTAGTTTTTGAAATAAACTAAATGCTGAAAATCCGGATCAATTAAGTTTAATCTTCCAAGATGTTCTTCAGATAAATTTTCACAGTTTTCGAGTAATTCTACTTTTTCTTTGTGAGGTAAGGCGATTTCAGTGTTAATTGCCTGAAACCAGCCTTCTTTATATTGATGATGGTAATGCAGATATTCTTTTACAGGAAAAACAAACCCATCGATTTTCAATTGAAGTTCTGAGATTTTTCCGTTAATGTTTACAATTTGCTCTTTAAAAGTGTTGATTTTATTGATGTATTCTGCTTTTAGTTTTTCCAGATTTAATAAGTTTTCTTTTCTGCCTCTAATAAAAGCTCGGATTTTATCGATGTTTTCAAATTCTTTCATTACAAAATCAAATACAAGTCCCCAGATAATATAAACCACAAAACCGGCAAAAATGATCATCCAGAATTCTGGTTGTCCAAGCGCAATGTTTAAATTGTATGGAGAAGATTCTGTTGTTTTGTTAAACTCATATATTTTTTTCTCGATGATATAAGCCAAAAGAGAATCGAACAAAAACGTAATGGCAAAAAGCGAAATCAGTCTAAAAACATTTTTTAAGCCTTTTCCTTTTTGAACCATATGAATTACATAACCCAATCCCATAAAAACAAACGGAATTGTTGTAACCAAAACACCTTCGAGCCAGCTTGCTTTAAAAGCGTTTGTAAAAGCATCTGCATCAAATATGGCCGCTGTTAAACTATCATTTGAAAATTCCTTAAAAAAAGCAGAATAAGAAGCTGAGATATAGAAAACCAAAACATAAAGTGTAATTGGCAGCAGGAGAATTAAACCGATATAAAATTGGGCTTTTAAGCCTTTTCCTTCTTCAATTCCGTATTTATCGGGATTGCGTTTTACATCGATAATTTCGTTTTTAATCTGGTCGATATTATCATTAATGCCTTGTTCTTTCTTTTCATAAATGCCAATTGCCGCTTCTGATTTTTTAAGTTCAGTTCTGTTTTTTTCCTGTTCTTCGCGGTAAGGCTGTTTTAGGCGGTCTTGTTCCATTTTTTGTTTTCGGCATTGATCTTCAAAACTCATATATAAATTTTGAAGACAGGCTTTTAAAACAATTGGTTTTCCGGTAGCTTTAACAGATGCTGCAAAACCGCTTTGGTAATACGTAATTCTGATTTGTTCTCTATCTTCTTCATTTTCTTCAAGAATTTTAAAAGAAGAATCTTCAGGTTTTTTTAAACTGAATAGTTGGGTTAGTGTTTTCATAGCTTAAGCATTTAGTTGACTAATAATTTCTTCTTTTCCGACATTTCTCTGCACACAGCCAATGAGATAATCAGATAAATCATTGATGTTTTCTTCTACGAAATCAAATTTGCGACAGTATTTTCTAAGCATATTTAATTCGTCGTCGGTTATTTTTCCATCTGCCCAAATAATTCTGGTGAAATCATACAGATACTCAATTTTGGTGTTTAAAGCTTCAGGAATAACAAATTCTGTATTAACCGGATTTAGAAAAAGTTTATCTAATTCCTCTTTCGGAATTCCTCTTTCGTCTGCAAAATGATATAACATTTGCAATTCTAATACATTAAACTGATCATCAGATAATGCCATTTGATATAATCTCAAAAAATGGCTTTTTAGTTCTAGTGTTATCATGTTTTTGGTAATTTTAAATTAAGTTTATTGAATTAGTCGATCAGCGATTTCTTCTCTGTCAATTATTATTTGCGACGGTAGAATCATTTGAATTTTATTGTCCATCGGATTCTGAAAAATGGAAAAATTTCCTCTGCAATTTTTATATCGAAATAGAAAAGCTTTTAACCCTTCCATAAATCCTTCTTTTTGAGTTACTTCAAATACATAATTTGAACAGGATTTTTTAAAAATGCATTTTTTTCTATTAGAGGCTGGTATACTTTTCCAATATATTCGAATGAAAAATAGTATTAGATATTTCATCTTTTCTGAAAAACAACCATTTGACTATTTGTTGTGTAACCTGGTTTAGCTCCTATTCCAAAGCATCCACTATCTGGATGAACAAAGGTTGACACACTTTCTAAACGTACATATTCCCAGCCTTGAATTGTATAAGTTTTTATTAAACTTTCAAGTTGTTCAGCAACATGATCTGAAGTTCCTTTTTTCGGATCGATTGAAGCTACGAATGGTATTACTTTGTATTCCATAATTTTTTTAGTTTTAATTAATAATGATTAATAATCCAAAAGTAAAACCAATAAAAACCAGTATTTTACGGAAATCCATAATCCGTGAAATTTAAATTTCAGCAATAAAAAAAGCCCCCGAAGGAGCTTGAAAATTGAGTAGAGAGAATTTTAAATAATCCCCATATCTTTTGTAATAGAAACCAAATGAACGGTATTGTTGGCTTTAAAAAAGTCTTTTAGTTTAGACAATCTTTTTTCTACAGCACTTTTACTGTTTGGTTTGATATCGGTACTTTTAAAAATTTCAATAATCTCATCCTGAGACGTTCCTGCAGATAAATATTTTAGTATTTTAATATCGACATCATCAATTTCATAATTATTTTTTTCCTGTAATGCCGACGCGACTTCGGGAGAAATAAATTTTTGATCAGAAGCTGCAATTATCTTAATGGCTTTTTTTAATTCCTCAATACTGTTTCGGCCTTTTAGCACAAAAGCATCAATTTCCGCATTATCAAAAAGTGATTTTATGCGAAGGTTTTTATCTTCGATAGAGTAGGCAATGATTTTAATATCAGGCTGGAGTTCGCGAACTTTTTGAATTAATTCGTCTCCGCTGCCAATATTTACTTCGCGATGGTCTTTTTTAAATGAAAGATCACTAATTAATAAATCATATGGTTCATTATCCTGAATCGCTTTTCTTATTTTCAGAAAAGCATCATCACAATATTTTGCATGTTGAAAATTGGCAATGTCGAGATCATTTAAGGTTTGTTTGACGGCTAAATTAAATTCTTCAAAATCCTCAGCTATTATTACTTTCTTAAACATAGGCTTTTATTTAGGCATTGTTATTTTTACTTTAAAACCTTTATCAGGTTCCGTTTCAAAAGTAATAGTTCCTTTATTAGACAAAATACGGTTTTCCATATTTTGCAGACCATTTTTTATAATTTTAGATTTTTCGCAGCCTTTTCCATTATCGGAGTAGTTTATAGAGAAACTATTCGGGCTGTTTTCAAATGTTATAACAACGATAGAGGCTTTGCTGTGTTTTGTCATATTGACCATTAATTCGTGCAATACGCGCTGAATGGCAATTTTCTTTAAATCTTCAACCGAATCCCAGACTACTTTTTCTATCCCATTTATAATAATATTGGTCTGGCTGTTATTATAGGTAGAAAGCATTTCTTTTAAATTATTCATGTAATTGGCTCCGGTATGAATATCATTATTTTCACGGGAAATTCCACGAACGCGTGAGTAAATATCGTCGAGTTTTTGCAGCAGGTTTTCTTTGTTATTTTCGTTGGTTAAAGGCTGGGTTTGTGTATAAGTAATGGCATGAAAAACATCATTGGCTAATCCGTCATGAATATCTTTAGCGATACGGGTTTCAGTGTCGTATGCTGTTTTTATTTCTCTGATCCTTGCATTGTGTTTATAGCGCTTTCTTAAATAAAGTGCCAATGAAATAAGGCAGATTAAAGTTGCAATTAAAATAACTTTATCTTTTTCGGCTTCCTGAAGCGACAATTCATTTTCAACTTTTTCTAAACGGAGTTTCTGGTTTTCGTCTTTTTCTTTTTTAGAATCGTATTTTATTTTAGCAAATTTGTTTTTAAAATTGTTGCGTATTTTGATGATGCTGTCGTTTATAGAGATATAGTTTTGAGCATATTGTATTCCGGCATTATTCGAAATTAAAAATGATAATGCTTTTAAACGTTCGTCAACACTATTAAATTTAGTTGCTGTTTCATAAGCCTCTTTCGCATATTCGTCAGACTTTTTAATATTAGTTTTTGAATAATATTCTGAAAGATGAAAATAACTTTCAATACTTCCGTACGAATCTTCAATTTCTTTTCTCAGGTTTAAGCTTTCAGTCATTAATTGCAAACCTTTATCATTTAAACCTTTTTTAAAATAAGCAAAACCAAGATTATCAATTACTCTTGCTTTGCTTTTTAAAAATTTATCGAATTCTTTTGTTTCTAAAATTCCTTCCAGAATTTTAATAGCCTCTTCATATTTTTTCTGTTTGATATAAACAACCGCAATATTATTTAAGGGAGATTGTTGAGATAATTGATCTTTAGAATCTTTTATGGCCTGATTATAATAAAATATTGCATCATCGTAAATAGAAAGTTCTTTATCAGCGATTCCGAAGAAATTATTAATAGCGGCACTAAAGTTATTATCGTTTTTCACATAAGGTAAAGCTTCTGTTAATGTTTCTTTACTGCCGTAATAGTCGCCGTTTATCTGCTGTATATTGGCCATTTGAATTAAATTATAGACAATATTGGTGCTGTCTTTAAATTTTTCAAATGCTATTTTTGATTTATTAAAGTAATAAAAAGAACTGTCATATTGATTTTTTTGAAAATCAAAAAGTGCTTTTTGCTGTAAGTTAGAAGCGTATTTTTTTATTGGATTAACTTTATGAAAACCTTTATTTTTTTCTTCACAGGAAATCAAAGACAGCGTAATTAATAAAATAAAAAACGGGGATCGTACCATAACAGTTACTTTCCCCGAATTTAGTAATTTATTGAAAACAATAAATTTTATTTGTTATTTTTTTGGTGGCGGAAGATTAATTGGATCATCACCAGGTCCAGGAGGATCACTTGCTTGTGGACCCGAAATCGAATCTTTTACGGTTTCCGCTTTTTGTTTACTTGTTTCAAATTCGTCAGCAGTACAAGAAAATAATGTAGTTGACAATAGCGCGCACGCTCCCAATAGATATAATGTTTTCATTTTTTTAAAATTTAAAAATTAGAGATAGGCGTTGCTGGCCGGAGGTTTTCCGGGTTTTTGGATTGCAACACCATTTTTTTGGGAAGTGAAGTGCGTAGAACTATAAAACTTTATTTATACTTCCCAGATAGACTCCGTTTTACGGTTTTCCGCACTTTTGATTAAACTAGTTTTGTACATTTGTTTTGACCTGCAGATCAAGCGCTAACTAATTTTGTTGAAGCAAAGTAACAACGGTTCTGATGGGGTATTGATACGGAATTCCGGGATGCACTAATTCGACTTAGATTTTCCGAAAAAGCTTAAAAAATCCGCTGAAAAATCTTAAAAAATATAAAGCCTATGAGAAAAAATACTCTAGATGAAATTGAAAATGAGTATAAAGAAGCGATAAGAAATAAGTATAAAATTGAAAAAATAGAGGGAAAACATGCTCATTATTTAAATAATCCATCACAAGCACTTTTGAGAGATTTATGTTGGGAAATTTTTAATTCCACCCCTAAAGCACATGATCTTGTCGTATATCGTAATTTTTTTAAATCCGACTTTATTCCAAATGAAGAAGACACTTCAATACAATACACCGATAAGTTTAGAAAAGTTGGTGCTTTTTTAAAAGGAGGAAAAGAGCCGGCAAAAATTACTACTGTAGAATTAGCTGCAATTTTGGTAGATTTTGAATTCAGACCTTTTCAAAAATTTATTAAAGAAGGTATAAATGGAAGAGATAATGATAATCGTGAAGGGAAAATTATTTCTGGAGAAGTAATAGAAGAAACAAAAAAGGAAGATTCAACAGAAAAAAAGCAAAAGAATGAGTCAAGTGAAACCTTTAAAAATAAACCAAAACCATCGAAAATAAATGAACTAGTAAATTTCATAAAGTCAGTTTTAGAAAAAATTTACATATCAAAACGAACAGTAATAGCTACACTCTTTATTTTCTCTTTAATAGCAACTGTAATTTATTTCGCTTTTTTCAAGAATCATTGCATGCAGTGGTCAGAAGATCATTATGAAGTTGTAGATTGTTCTTCGAGAGATAATGGGAATCCAAATGTTATACTTCCGCTCGATGAGAGTCTTTTAGATTTCAAAAAGCTTAAGGCCTGTGATACTACACCCTGCTTTATGAAAAATGGTGAAGCTTTTGTCTGGTATGGGAAAATAGGAGACAGCGTAGATTTTTTTAATGATAATGGAAACGGAAGACATCCTGAAACTAATGCTGCTTTACGACCTGTTACTCATTATATGTTTAATAAATATTTAAAAGGTAAACCATGTAAGTAAAATGCGATTTATGTAATAAATTCTGTAAATCATGAAAATTTGTGTAAGATTATCCTTTTAATTTAGCATTATTAAATTAAATCATTAAAAAACAAATCAACATGAAAAGTAAAAACATATTATTCGTATTAGCCTTAAGCTTGGGAATGTTTGCTACGTCTTGCAGCAACGATGATAATGAAGGAGAAACAATTGTACCAATTCAGGGGAAATATAACCTAAGTAAAACTGGAACAATTGTTAATGGACAAGAAGTATTAGTAGATGCTGCTGAAAATCAAGAAGGATGTACTGCTAATAGAGATTATCTAGAACTAAAATTAAGTAATTCAGCAGTTATAGGTGACTACAGCGGTTCAAATTGTGCTTTAGTTGAAACAACAGGAACTTACGTAAGATCTCACAATGATTTGACTATCACTATTGGTAACGCAAGTTCAACAAGCGATATCATAAATCTTACTAACAAAGAGTTGAAATTAAAAGACAAAACTACTGGTATTATTACAGTTTATACTAGATAATAAGTAGAAGAAATTCCTAATTCAAACGAATCAGGAACAAAAACGGAAATGACTTAGTAAAGTTATTTCCTTTTTTTGTTTTATTTAGAAAGTTATTGGAGCGGAATATAAATATCAAACGTGGCACCTTTGTCCTGCTCGCCTTTTGCAGTAATGATTCCATTATGGTTTTCAACGATTTTTTTGACGATTGCAAGGCCAATACCGGTTCCGTTATAATGATCTCTTCCGTGTAAACGCTGGAAAACATCAAATATTTTTTTACTGTATTGCGATTCAAAACCAATTCCATTATCTGAAATCGTAATATGGCAGTAGGTTATTTCTTTTGATAAAGAGCTTTCTTTAAGATCAGAACCTTTTACGATTTCACTTTTTATTTTTATTTCAGCCGGAATATCAGGTTTTGAAAACTTGAGCGAATTGCTCACTAAGTTGTATAATAATTGCCTGAACTGAAACGGAATAATACTTACTTCGCCAATATCATTGCTTTCGATAATGGCATTTTTTTGTTCCAATTCTTCTTTCAGATCTTCTTTTACTTCATCAATAATTTTAGAAAGATTTGTTTTTTCAAATTTCCTCTCCTGAATATTAGTTCTCGAATAAGACAATAAATCATTAATTAATGTCTGCATGCGCTGTGCTGCATTTTGCATTCTTTTGAATTTATCTTTTCCCGAATCTGATAAATTTTCGAATTCCTTATCAATAATCTGCGATGCAAAAGTTTGGATTTTTCTAAGCGGTTCCTGCAAATCATGGCTTGAAATATAGGCAAAAGACTGAAGTTCTTTGTTCATATATTCCAATTCGGCATTTTTATGTTCGAGTTCCAGTGCATTGAGTTTGATTTTATCATCGGCTCGTTTTTTCTCGGTCAGATCATGGGTCACTTTCGAAAAACCAATAACCTCGTTATCTTTATTATGAACAGCCGTAATTACAACACTTGCCCAAAACAAACTTCCGTCTTTTCGCACACGCCAGCCTTGCTGTACCGCGCGTCCTTTTTCTCTTGCAACCTGAAGCAGTTTATTTGGAAGATCATTTTCCTTATCTTCCGGAGTATAAAAAATGCCAAAATGTTTTCCGGTTATTTCTTCAGCTTTATAGCCTTTTATTTTTTGAGCGCCTACATTCCAGTTTTCGACAATTCCATTTCGGTTTAAATATAAAATAGCATAATCCTGAACTTCTTCAACCATTAAATGATAACGTTCTTCACTTTTTTTAAGTGATTCGTACATCTGGCTCAATTCTCTGGTTCTTGCGGTTACCTGTTGTTCTAACTCTTGCGTAAAAGCTTTTTCTGTATGAATATCAGTAAAAGCGCCTACCCATTTAAAAATTTTATTATCTGCGTCTAAAACCGGTTCGCCAATTACGGCGTGCCATCTGTAGCTTCCGTCTTTTCTTAAAACCCTGACATCAGCTCTGAAAACTTCTCCCGTATGCAGACTGTGACTCCATATTTTTATATTTTCTTTATAATCATCAGGATGAATCATGGATTTCCAATCAGCATCTCCGGTAGGTTTTATTCCGGTATATTCTGCCCATTTTCCCGAAGCAAACAAACCATTCCCTTTCTCATCGGTTTCCCAGATTAACTGCGGAATACTTTCTGTCAGGGAACGAAAACGTTTCTCACTTTCTTCAATTTTTTTTCTGGCTTCGACCTTTTCTGTAACATCAATAATTGTAGCCCTAATGCCGGAAATACTATTATCTGCTTCGAATATTGGAGCATATTCAAAATCAATATAAAGCTGATGTTCTCTTTCATCACCATTAATAAATAGTGGTGATTCAATTTCAGAATGCACTTTTCCGGTTTTATAAACTTCTTTTAAAAGTTTGCCGTATTTCTGAGTAAGAAGTTCCGGAAAAATTTCAAATAGTTTTTTTCCCTGGATATCGGCTTCTTTTTTCTCCCAAATATTTTTTAGTAAAGCTAAATTGGCAATTTCAACTACCATTTCGCTTCCTTTTAAAATTGCTTTTGGAACAGGAGACTGCATGATAAGATTTCGAAATCTTTGTTCGCTTTGTTCTAATTCCTGCTGATGTTTTTTCTCTGGAGTAATATCCCTTACAGTTCCAATTAATTTGTCCGGTACATTATTTTCATCATAAAAAACCTGTCCTTTTCCTTCTATCCAGTGAATGCTTTTATCCAGCCAGATTGTTCTGGCTTCATAATGAAGGGTTCCTGATCGAAGCGCTTCCTTAAAAGCTTTATTCCGAATATGAAGGTCATCGGGATGTAAATGTTTTAACAGCTGTTCGTGGGTTAAAGCAATATTTTCTGAATAACCGCCTACAATTTCAAGATATCTTTGCGAATAACTAGGTACTCTGGTTTTTGCATTCAGCTCCCAGGTTCCTAATTCACTGGCCTCTACAATAATGTTGAGGCGATCTTCATTTTGTTCGATTTTTTTTCGGGCTTCTACTTTTTCGCTTACTTCTGTTACTGTAACTATGATTCCGGTAATTTCTCCATCTTCTTCTCTTAAAGGATGATAGAGAAAATCAAAATACCAAATTCCATTTTTTCCATGTCTGTTTAAAGGAATCGGAACTTCATTTCCATGATACGGAATACCGGTTGTAAGGACATTTTTTAATAAAGAATCTACTGTTTCTCTCACTTCGGGAAGAGAATCAAACAGAGGTCTGCCAACAAAACTTCTTTCTTCTCGGGCAACAAGTTTAAGATAAGCCTCATTTGCCGATTCGACAATATAATCCGGGCCACGTAAAATAGTTATTCCAAGCGGAGCCTGTTTTACAGTATCACGGAAACGTTTGTCTGCAATTTCTATTTTTTTAGAGGTAAGATGTAAATCGGTAACTTCAGCACCCGTATTCATGACTGCATAAACATTTCCGTTTGTATCAAATAAAGGGGTAAAACTATAATTGAAATAAAAAGTTTCGAGCTTATCGTTTATGGTTATATCGATTTGGGCATTTTTATTATGAAATGATTTACCGGTTCTTAAAACGGTTTGTACCTGATCAAAAATTAATTGATTATCAAGTTCAGGTAAAATTTCCCTGTATGATTTTCCAATTACATCCGGACCTTTTCCCCAGACTTTTATAATAGAATCATTTGCGAGTTCAATACGCATTTCTTCTCCCACATAAACGGCAATAGGAAAAGGAGCATTCTCAACCAATTGCCTGATTTTTTGTTCACTTTCCTGAAGTTCAGCTCTTGCCTTAACCTGATCTGTAACCTCGATTGCCATTGCGACAACGCCGGAAATACTTCCATTGCATTCGGTTAAAGCTTCGTAAATAAAATTGACATACGTATTTTCTGTTTTTCCATTCCGCGAAAGTTGTACTAAACGTTCATTGGCAATAAATTTTTTACCCGTTTTATAAACGTTTTCAATCAGTTCTTCTAATCCCTGATCTTTAATTTCCGGCAGAATATCAAAAATAGATTTGTTGATTATTTTTTCAGCAGTTGTTCCCCAAAGATGCACCATTTTTTCATTTACAATCTCGACAACATGATCTTTTCCTCTAAAGATGCACATTGCCATTGGTGCCTGCATAATATTGTTTTTAAAACGCTCATTGTTTTCCTTTAAAATATCAGCAGATTTTTTCTTTGCTGTAGTTTCAATAACGGTTACTAAAACGCCTCCAATTTCTCCATTTTCTATTTTTATGGGAGAATAAGAAAAATCAAAATAGCAGGTTTCTACAATGCCGTTTTTATTTATCGGAATAACAAAATCAGGAAA
Source organism: Flavobacterium sp. Root901 (assembly GCF_001429765.1). Classification (GTDB taxonomy): domain Bacteria; phylum Bacteroidota; class Bacteroidia; order Flavobacteriales; family Flavobacteriaceae; genus Flavobacterium. The sequence goes on along the minus strand of NZ_LMJB01000001.1, from coordinate 574,944 downwards.
AGAAAGTGATTTTCCCTGCATTACGTCTTCAAACATCGGCCTGGTAATATTCCATATTTCAGAAAATGTCTCTTCCGGAGAATTTCCTAAAGCCTCGTGATGTTTATCCTGACCAATTATTTTTAGAAACGCGTCATTGTATAACTGCGTAAAACTTTTTCCCCATGCAATGTACATCCCAAAAGGGTTATTAAGCATTACAGAAGTTATGGTACGCAGACTTTGAGGCCAGTTTTCAGGATCACCTATGGGAGTTTTGCTCCAGTCCTTGGAGCGGATTAATTCTCCCATTTCTCCGCCATCAGCTAGAAAATAATGTTCCTTATATACATGACTCATTAAAAAATAATTTAGGGTTGAATTATAAAATGTGCTCTGTCGGGTTGTTTAAACTTGTTATCAGAAGCCGTAATGAGGGCATTGTTGATTACAGTTTTCAGCTTAGAAAAATCTCCGGGTTTTCTAATATAAAATGTAGCACCCATTTCATACGTTACATCGACAATTTTGGTGTCGAGTGAAGTAGAAAAAATAATAACTGGAAAATCTTTCAGCCTTTCAGTCTGCCTGATTTCTGTCAGACATTCAGAGCCATTTTTTCTTGGCATATTTAAGTCAAGGAAAAGTACATCAGGAAGATTCTTTTCTAAATTATCAGCTAAATAATTCATTAACTGAACTCCGTCATTTACAGTCACTAGAGTTGTTGCAAGCGATAATTCATCTAAAGCCTCTTCAAAAAAAGAGCAGTCGTCGTCGTCGTCGTCAGCAAGTAAAATGTTGTAAATCTGTGTGTTCATGAAATCTATAATGTTTTTAATATTTACTTTTCAATTAAATAAAAAACGAAAAATAATTGTTTTCTGCTAAGATAAAATTAATTCCGCAGTATAATTATTTATTACATCTATAAAATTAATTTATTTAAATGGAAATTTCCAGATATTAATACTGAATAATTCTGTCAGAAGCCTTTTTGTAAGTAAAAATTTTCATTTTTTTTCATCGTTTTTAAAAATTGTAAAATCATACAATTTTTTGGACGATACATCGTTTTTATAATTTAGTTACGTCTTTCCTAAGTTACAAAAAATCCCTTATTTTACTACTGTTCACACATACAAAATTGTATAAACATTCTACAAAGTGTAAAAATTTTATACACATTGTTTCTGCATACTAATTCGTAAACTGCTTAAATTCAGTCTAAACCTTAAATGGCACAGCGCTTGCAAATTGGGAACATGTCACTTTTACTTTTTCTCAATTATCCTGAAAAATTAAAAACGACCATTTGATAAAAGCCATTTTAGAGAATTAAATACAAACAAACAGGACATGGAAAGCGAAACAATTATCTCAAAACAATTTTATACAGGAGGCACTATCAACAGCGATGTAATCAATCCTTCTATATTTACAATAAACAACGACTCAGCCAAAAAACATATTGAAAGACCAAAAAGCCTGTTCGGGTTTATGGTACTTGCAGCAACATTTTTATTATTAATTGCAGGATCTCTTTCAGTACTTCAATTACAGCCCGATTTTGATCAGCTTCATTTGGAGCGATTAAATTCAACCGGAGGAATTATTTTTCTTGCTGTTACAATTGCATTATTCCTTTTTAAAGGCGGAATGTTTTTATACAATTTGGTACTTTACTTTAAATACAAGCCAATCGAATCTGTTTCAGATGAATTACTGCCGGTTTGTACCGTAATTGTTCCGGCTTACAACGAAGGAAAATTAGTGTATGAAACTTTAATGAGTCTTGCAGAAAGCGATTTCCCAGCGCATAAATTAGAACTTCTTGCAATAGATGATGGAAGTAAAGATGATACATGGTACTGGATTCAGCAGGCGAAATTAAAACTAGGAGATCGTGTATCTATTTTTCAACAGCCGCAGAACAAAGGAAAACGTCATGCATTATACCGTGGATTTAACTTGGGAAAAGGCGAAATTTTTGTAACGGTAGACAGTGATTCAATCGTTAAAAAAGATACTTTAAGAAATTTGGTAAGTCCGTTTGTAGTTAATGAAAAATGCGGCGCGGTTGCCGGAAATGTTCAGGTTTTGAATAATAAAAAAGCCATTTTGCCAAAAATGCTAAACGTAAGTTTTGTCATGAGTTTTGAATTCATGCGTTCTGCAGAAAGTTCATTGGGTTCAGTACTTTGTACACCAGGAGCTTTAGCAGCATACAGAAGAACAGCCGTTTTTGCCTGCCTTCCGGAATGGATCGACCAGACATTTATGGGACAGCCTTCAGACATTGGTGAAGATCGTGCAATGACCAATATGATTTTAAAACAAGGGCACCACGTATTGTTTCAGCGTAATGCTTATGTATTAACAAATGTTCCTGAAGACTACAAAGGCCTATATAAAATGTTCATTAGATGGGGTAGAAGCAATGTTCGTGAAAATATTATGATGGCTAAATATGTTTGGAAAGATTTTAGAAAAGAATCTAAAGTTGGAGCAAGACTTTTATTTACAGAACAGTCATTGAGAATCATCATGACTTATCCGTTTTTTATTTTCATGTTTTATTTTATTGCTACGCACCCATTATTATTTCTTAGTTCAGCACTTTTAGGAATATTGACTGTATCAAGCTTTTCAGTTTTATTTTATGCAAAAAGATATTCTTTAGGAGAAGCATTCTGGGCTTATTCTTATAGTGTTTTCTATACTTTTTCATTGTTTTGGATTGCACCATATTCGATTATTACAGCACATAAAAAAGGATGGCTTACACGAGGTTTATAAATTCCACAGACTACTATTATATTTAATCCGAAAAACTCCTGTTACCACTAAACAGGAGTTTTTTTATTATTTTGCTTTCGCCAAAGAAAAACAGAAACAGTATTTACAAAAGCTAAGATCCATAAAACCGGACTCGAAAAAAAGCTTGCATAACTTCCTCCGTTTGGAATTTCTACAAAAGGAACCGTTATAATAACATCAAGAAACAGGGCCGTAATCGACATTATAATGCCAAGCTGAAGTCCGCTCATTTTGTAATTTTTCATATAATAAAACGCTGCACCTCCAATAGCAAAAAATACAATCCAAATTGTTACCATAAAAGAATGCCAGAAAAAGGCATCTTTTACAAATAAAATTTGTTCTAACAGATAAAAAGACGCACTAACCCCAATCCAAACCAAAATCCCTGAAAATATTGCTCTGATATATTTCATCTTCTAACTTTTAGGATTCCAGATTCCGCTTTTGGCTGTTTCTTCTGCGTAAGCGCTAAAATCTTTTGCTTTTCTGCCCAGGATTTTTTCAATGTCAGACGTTACATTGGAGTTTCTTCCGTCTAAAACCTGTTCAAAAAGATAATTAACCAGCCAGATATGATCTTCAGGAACCTGATATTCTTTTAGCATTTGTACATATTCTTCCAGACTCAAACCCTGAAAAGTAATGTTTCTCCCGCTTGCATTGGCGATTTCGTTTACAGCATCTTCAAAAGTTAATAATCTTGGTCCGGTCAGCTCATATGTTTTTCCGTTATGATTTTGACTCAAAAGCACTTCAGTTACAACATCGGCAATATCATCAGCATCTGTAAAAGGTTCCAGTGCTTCGGCTCTTGGCAAAGCGACAACGCCATAAAGAACCGGATCTAAAAAGAAGCTTTCGCTAAAGTTTTGATTGAACCAGCCTGCACGGACAATCGTCCAGTTTTTGGCATTTTTCTTTACCATTTCTTCACAGATTTGTGCTTCTTTTTCGCCTCTTCCCGAAAGTAAAACGATTTTCTGTACACCGGATTTTGAAGCAAGCTGTGTAAAATTATCTATTACATCTGCAGCAAAAGGAACAGCCAGATCCGGTTGAAAAGTAATATAAACGCTGTCAATGTCTTTTAGGACATTTTCCCATGTTTCAGGTTTTTCCCAGTCAAACGCAATTTCTTCATTTCGAGAACCTAAACGAATTTCAACCTCAGGATTGTTTTTTAATCTTGCTGCCACTCTGCGTCCTGTTTTTCCGTTGGAACCCAGAACTAAAATTTTCTTTTTCATATCAATATCTTTTTAAATGATTACTGATACAAAGTTGCCCGGATTAAATTCAAATCATTTGTCGCAGAAGAATTATGATTTGTTTGAAAAGAACTGCTGTTTTACTTCATTGGGACGCATTCCGAATTTTTTATGAAAAGCATTAGAAAACGAACTCAGACTTTCATAACCCACTTCCCAAGCCGATTCCTGAACTGTTTTTTCGCTTTCGCGGAGTAATTCATACGCTTTATTCAAGCGTTCTTCCTGAACATATTTAAAAACCGGAATTCCAAAAAGTTCCTTGAAATTCTTTTTTAATTTGTTGCTGTTCAGTCCCACCATTTGAGATAATTGGGTAATAGAAGGCGGTGTTGAATAATGTGTTGTTACAATTTCTTTAGCCTGAAAAAGCTTATTCTTATCAATTTCAGATAAATCTGTTTTTTTATCAGAAGCTAAAAGCGCATAAAAATGTGCCAGAAGTTCATTAATCTGACTTTTTAAAAATAGAAATCGGGTATTTCCGGTATACGAAGTATTGAAAATTTTTTGAACTGCCAGCTGCATTTCGAGTGTCATATAAAAAGACGGGCCTTTTACAAAATGTTCTTTTGGGTTTAATAACTGCGGCAGATAATTTTGGAAAATCTCTTTTTCTGCCTGCGGGAGTGAATCCAGGTTTTTGAGTTTTGTAAAAATACTAATCGACTGCAAAGGTTTATCAGGCTCGATTTTATGTGAGAATTCAACTTTTTGATTTCCAAAAAAGCAAATCGCCAAGCCTGTAGTATTCATTAAATATTTAGTCTGGTTGTTATGCTTTATTTCCAGCTCAACATTGCCAGAACCATAAAATGCAAAACCTACGGCATCTCCGTCAATTTCACATTTCTGTACTATAGTTTTTGTCGTATTAGACTGTTCTACCAAAACAATACAATCATGTAATTCTATAATATCTGTTGTCATAATGAAAGCTCAGGTTAGAATAAAAAGCCCGAAAAGTTACTATTAATTTTTTAAACGGATATTTTAAAAGACATGATTTTCCAATTTTTGCCAGTAAAGTTTAATTTAAAATGCCTTGGTTTTGCTTGATTTTTAATGTATTATAAAAATAAATTAAAAAAAGCTTGCAAATTTAGACCGATCGGTCTAAATTTGTAGTGTAAAAGAAAAGATCATGAGTAAAGCAGAGCGTACAAAACAGTTTATCATTGAAAAATCGGCTCCGATAATCAATAAAAAAGGAATGGCCGGAACTTCACTTACTGATATCATGGAAGCCACAAAACTGGCCAAAGGCGGTATTTACGGAAATTTTGAAAACAAAGAAGAAATCTGTAAAGAATCTTTTTTGTATTTAAGATCACAATTGGCAGAAAAACTAAACAATGCGGTATCTCAGGGAAAAACGGCAAAAGAAAAGCTTTTTAAATTACTGGCCGTTTACAACAATCGCGATAATATGACCGACGGCTGTCCTATTTTAAATTTTGGCGTAGAAGCAGATGATACAAATCTATTTATAAAAGAGCAGGTAAAAAAAGCGATTTTGTCTGCTCAGAAAAGATTTTTTGATATCATTGAATTGGGAATCGCCAATAAAGAACTCTCTCCTGAAATTAACCCGGAACAGTTTAGCATTAAGATATTTGCAATGATTGAGGGCGCTGTTTTATACAGAAAAGTTTTTGATAATAATGATCAGATGAACGTGGTTCTGGAAAGCATTAAAACCGAATTCGAAAGATATGTTTTGTAACATATTTTTTTTAAAATATTTTAGACCATTCGGTCTATTTTATACTAATTAACTTAAAAATGAAAATGAGAAATTTAAAAGAGAATCACAAAGGATTCAGCACTATATTGGCTTTGGCTCTAATTCCCTTATCCGGTTTTGCGACAGATATTTATCTGCCTTCGCTTCCCGCAATGGCAAAAGATTTAAATGTATCGGCGTCGGCTGTTCAGCTTACATTAGTTTTTTTTATGTTTAGTCTCGGCATAAGCCAGATTTTTATAGGCAGTATATTAGATAGTTTTGGGCGTTTTAAAATTAGTATAACATCTCTTGCGGTATTTTCAATAACCAGTTTTATAATTGCACTGGTTCCGGATATTTATGTCATATATGCAATGCGAATTATTCAGGGAATTGCCATTGCCTTTATCGTAATTGCAAAACGTGCTTATTTTGTTGATTTATTTACCGGCGAAAAATTAAAAAGCTACATTAGTTTGTTTTCGATCATCTGGGCCAGCGCCCCTATTATGGCGCCATTTTTAGGCGGTTATCTGGAACATAGTTTTGGATGGAAATCTAATTTTTATTTTCTCGGCGGATTATCGCTGCTTATTTTACTTTTAGAACTTCGCTATAGCGGGGAAAGCATTAAAGAACTGCATCCCTTTAAATTTAAATCGATTACTAGTACGTATTCCAATATGCTGAAATCAGCCGATTTTACTTTAGGATTTGTGATTTTAGGTATTACTTTCGGAATCGTTATTATGTTCAATTTAACAAGCCCGTTTATAATTGAACGTATTTTTGGATATTCGGCTATAACAACGGGTTACAGTGCTTTATTATCCGGACTCTCTGTTATGATTGGCGGAATTACTGCAAAATCTATTATCAAAAAACCTTTGGCTAAAAAAGTTGGAATTGCGATAACAATTCAGCTGGTTTTGGTTTTGTTAATGATTTTTACATCATTTCTGGAAAGTAATATTTACACATTAGTAGTATTTACAATGGGTTTGAATATCTGCGGAGGTTTTATTTACAATATTATTCTGGGGTATTGTTTAAGCCGATTTTCAAAAAATGCGGGAGTTGCCAGCGGATTAACCGGTGGCGGAGCTTATATGGTGAGCGCTCTTTTCAGCTATAGTTTTGTGAATATATACGCAGTTAAAAGTCAGTTTTTATTAGGATTGGCAAATATTTCTTTGATTTTTATTGTTGGAATTGTGTTTATTATTTTTAATAAATACAGAATTAAAAATGGGATTTCTAATTAATTATACAAATCCAAATCTGTACAAAGATTAGTTCCACACCAATAAATCGTAGAGACGCACCGAAGTGCGTCTACTCAACGTATATCCACATTTTTTGATAATCTGTGTTGATACACTAGCGTAGACGCACTGCAGTGCGTCTCTACGATTTACGTATTTAAAATTTGTTTGTATATAAATTATTTGGTGGAAATTGTGTAAATAGATTTGCATAAAATTGCGACTGCTTTTTCCATTTCTTCTTTTTCCAAATGTCCAAAACCTAATCTTGTTGCAGTTAAATCTTTGGTTTGGTACAAAATCGTTTTTGGAAGGAACAAATCATTTTTTGCACATTCCTTTTGCAGTGTAATCAAATTAAATTTATCGAGCCATTCAATCCAGACTGCGAGGCCACGAGCCGGGACTTTAAATTTAATTTTGCCTTTCAGTTTTTCATTCAGTAAGAAAACAAAATAATCGCGGCGTTCTTTGTAGATTTTTTTGTTTTTTTTAGAAAGACGATGCACTTCGCCTTCGTTAATCCATTCGGTTAAAACCTGTTCTTTCAAAACATCAATTCCAGGTTCCAGAATATTTTGATGTTTTTCCAATTCATTAATAAATTTCGGCGGTGCAGCAACAAAACCATAACTAAATCCGGAGGGAAGCGATCTTCCAAATGAACCAATATAAACTACTTTTTGATTCGAATCGAAAGCAGCTAATGGTAAAATGGGATTATTATCATAATGAAAATCAAAGTCATAATCATCTTCTAAAATCACAAAACCATATTGATTGGCAAGTTCAAGTAATTCTTTTCTTCTTTTGGCGCTTAACGAAATAGTGGTGGGATAATTATAATTTGAAGTCAGGTATAAAACCCTGATTTTCGTTTCTTCACAAATCTCTTTTAAACGATTCGTATCAATTCCGTCCTGATCGACGGGAATCGTAATTATCTGCGCTCCGGTATTGGTCAAAGTCATATTCGAAATATAATAGCCCGGAGAAGCCACAACTACTTTATCACCAGAAGAAATCAATACTTTAGTAACCAGGTACAAACTAATTTCATGACTGCTTGTTGTTAGTAAATTAGAAGTGGCAATGCGCAAACCGCGCGTTAGGTTCAAATAATTGGAAAAATGGGTTTTAAAATTCAAGTGAGACCGAATCTGAATTTGTTCGTATACTTTGGAGGTTTTTTGTCTTTTTAATTTTGAAACATACAATCTCGCCAGAATATCATTTTGAACTAATCTTAAATCCGGCATTCCGTCATTAAACTGAAACGGAAGATTGCTGGTTTCAGTAGGATTTTCGAGAATTGTAGAACGTTTGAATTCAAATCCAATATTATTTTGAGATGAATTTTGTTTCTCTGAAATTATAAAATCTTCACTAATTTTTTGTTTGTGCTGAGAAAGAATAAAAGTTCCTTTATTGGGCAGCGTTTCAATCCATCCCTGCGATTCTAAATCCTGAAAAGCTTTTATTAAAGTGTTCCTGTTTACTGCCAAAAGCCTGCATAAAATGCGGGTTCCGGGAAGTTTTGTTCCTTCCGGCAGAAATCCTGTCTGTATTGCTTTTATGAATTCAAAAACAATCTGCAGATAAATTGCCGTGTTTTCTCCGGGCTTAAGATGAATAAAGCTTTTAAAAGGAATTTGAACCGGACCACTCATAATTACAAAACTGGTATACTTGATTAGTACGGCAAGATACTACTTTTGCAAAAATTTTAAACCAAAATGAAAAAAATCTATTTTGCTGTTACAGCATTAATATGTACAAATTTTTATGCCCAGACAAAAAGGGATTCGATTATAGAAATTGATGAGGTAATAATTCATGAAAACCGTTTAAGCACACCAATTTCTAAGCAAAACAGAAATGTGTATGTTATCAATAATGAAACCATTAAAAAGTTACCGGGACGTACGCTTCAGGAAGTTTTGCAATATGCAAACGGTGTCGATATAAGACAAAGAGGACCTTTTGGAGGACAGGCTGATATAAGTGTAGACGGAGGAAGTTTTGAGCAGACTGTTGTTTTGTTAAATGGTGCGAAAATAATAGACTCTCAAACTGCTCATAATATGCTTAATCTGCCTCTTCCGGTAGAAGCAATTGAGAGAATTGAAGTTTTGCGTGGTCCGGCTGCAAGAATATTTGGAATCAACAGCTTAACGGGAGCGATTAATATTATTACTAAAAAGCCAGTAAAATCGGGTGTTTTATTGAGCACGTATGCCGGTTCTAATTTTGAAAAAGATTCTGAAAATACAGGAGATACATTTTACGCAGGCGGAGTTCAGGCGGGAGTTGTTTTAGGAAAAGAAAAACACCAGCATTCTATTTTTGCTTCGCACGATAAAAGTAATGGATATCGCTACAATACCGGATTTGAAAACAATAAAATCCTGTATCAGGGAAATGTACAAATCAATGATTCGAATGAAATTTTAGGCTCATTTGGGTACGTAAAGAACGGATTTGGCGCCAACGGATTTTATGCTGCGCCGGGCGATAAAAATTCTACAGAAGTAGTGCAGACGACTTTTGCTAATATTCAGTCGAAACACTCAATTACGGAAAATTGGAAAATTATGCCAAGAGTTACGTATAGATATAATTATGACGATTACAGGTATTTGGGAAATAACAATCTGAATGCAGGAAGAAGCCAGCATTACACAAACTCAATTGCGGCAGAACTGAATTCTTCGATCAAAACAGAAAAAGGAGAAATTGGTTTTGGTGCCGAATTCAGAAATGAAGATATTCATTCCTCAAACATTGGAAATCACGATCGTGAAAATGTAGGGATTTATGCAGAATACAGAACATATTTGTTTGAGAAACTAAACGTGAATTTAGGAACTTATCTTAATTATAATTCAGATTATAAATGGCAGATCTACCCGGGCATTGACGCAAGTTATGAATTGACAAATGAATTTAAGGTTATTGCTAATGTGGGGACTAGTCAAAGGATTCCTTCGTTTACAGATTTATACCTAAATCAGCGTCCGGGAAATATAGGAAATCCTGACTTAGCTGCTGAAAATGCTTTTCAAAGTGAGTTTGGATTTAAATTCAGCAGAAAATCGTTAAACTTAAATGCCAGTTATTTTTACAGAGAAATCAGCAATTATATCGACTGGACAAGAATGGTGACAACGGTGCCGTGGCAAAGTCAGAATTATGGAGATTTGCTTACAAATGGAATCAATATGCGCGGATCATATAGATTTGATTTTTCTGATAATTCAAAATTAAATTTCACTTTAGGATATTCTTATCTGGATTCTAAATTTAAGGATACCCGCGATGAGCCTTATTCTAAATATTTAATTTCCTCTTTAAAACATCAGGTAACCAATACGATAGATTTTCAGCATAAAGACTTTTCAATATTATTGGCTACTCGTTTTAATGAAAGAGTTACCGGAGCTTCCTATTGGATAAACGATATGAGAGTGAGCCAGTCTATTCATAAATTTACCATTTTTATTGATGCTCAAAACATTTTTAATACCACTTACTATGAAGTTGGAGCGTTTCCATTACCGGCAAGATGGTTTAGTCTGGGGGCAAAATTTGTTACTTTTTAAATTTTAAAGGTTAGTTATAAAAAGGGAAGGTGTTTACATCTTCCCTTTTTTTGTGGAATTAAAAATGAAATTTCTGGTTGGAAAAAAGTAAGAAAAAAAATAAAAATAGGTACGAATTGCGGATAATTAAATAAAATCAGATATATAAATTTGTGTCAGATCCACATGAAATAACATTTAGAACCTATATTAAACCAAAAACTTATGTCTGATTTTTTAAAACAATTTGGAGAAGATCTTAAAAAGAACGTACCTGGTTTTATCGCAGTTTCTGTAGCAGAAATTAAAAGCGGAATGTCTTATTATTCGCATTCTGTTTCTAATGATTTTGATCCGGAGCTGGCATCTGCCTACAATCTTGAAGTGGTTAAAGCAAAAATGAATGCTATAAAAGCTTTAAAATTGCAAGATCAGGTTATTGATAATATTATGATTACGCTTACGTCTCAAATTCATATTATTGACGTTTCTGATAATGGAGAATATTTTATTTATCTGGCAGTAGATTCGACCAAAGCAAATCTGGGTATGACAAAATCTATTCTGAATAAATACAAAAAAGAAATAGCCCACAAACTGTAATTGCATTTTTTATAATTTTAAAAGAGGATTTTCTACTTGATTATCCTCTTTTTTATTTTAAATAGTTTTTATCAAAGCCGATTTACTCTATATTTAATTCTTCAAAGAGAATTTTGCTAAATGGAATTACGGAAATATTTTGAAAAATATAACGACGAGGAAACCTGCATCGAGGAACTAAAAAACAAACGTTTGGAAAACGGTTTGGTTTGTAAAAAGTGCGGGCATAATATGCATTCTTTTAGAAGAATTGATTTAAAATTTCAATGCAAAAAGTGCAAAAACAGAATCAGCCTGAAATCCGGAACGGTTATGGAAAACTCCAATCTGCCTGTAAAATACTGGATGATCTGCATTGAATTAATGACACTTTCTAAAAGGAAATTTTCCATTTTACAATTGCAGTATCTTTTAGGACATAAACGCTATGAACCCATTTGGCTGATGGTTCAAAAAATTCGTTTGGTAATGCACGAACGGGATGAAAAATACACTTTGCGTGCCTATTCTGAATTTGATTCTGAGTTTCTGAGAGAAATTGAAAAACTTACTTATTCAAAAAAGAAATAAAACCCGCTAAACTGGTTTCGTAATTAATTTAATAAAGATTGCGTAATTAAAACCAATTTTAATTTAGTCTTTAATTTATATAATTTGCGACAGTCGCATTTGATTTCTTTTTTGTCTTTCAGGTTTTGTAATTGGCTCTGCTTGTGATGACCTGATTGTAAAAATGGGACTTCACAATTTTTTCATTTCGGGAACCATCAGGCTTCACCAATTAGTTATTGCCGGATCGAATTAATCGTAAAGAAAATACTTAATATAATACTGTAAAATTTGGTATATTAGCATTAACAAAGCAAAAACAATTACTCCTTTTACAAATTAAAAAGCAGCGATGGAACTAACAGAAAATAATGATTTTTTTCAAACCGTTTTTAATTCTGCTGCAAATGGAATCGCAGTGTTACAGTGTTTGTATAATGAAACAGGCGAAATAGAAGATTTTTCAATGCTGCTTTTTAATTCTTACACAAAAAACTGGATTGGCGATTTAGAATATAAAAACAAACGGTTCAGCGCTGTTTTTCCCACCGTAAAAGAAAATGGCATTCTCGAAAAATTTATAGAAGCGGCGAAAACCGGAGTAACAGCTAATTTTGAGTGCTGGTACGATGGAGAAGGCATAAAGCTCTGGTTTCGGTTTACTGTTGTAAAACAGGATGACTTAATCATTGTTACTACAGAAGATATTACCGAAAGAAAAAAAACAGAGATTACACTCAACAATGCATTGATCGCTGCAGAGAGAGAAAGGCGACTTTACGATTCTATTGCCAATACGACACCGGATTTGGTCTATGTATTTGATTTATCTTATAATTTTACTTATGCCAATAAAGCCCTGCTTAATATGTGGGGGAAATCGGCAGAGGATGCAATTGGAAAAGGTTTAAGAGAAAATGGTTATGAAGAATGGCATGCGGTAATGCATGAAAAAGAAATCGACGAAGTGGTTGCTTCCAAAAAATCTATCAGAGGAACAGTATCTTTTCCGCACGCAGAATTAGGTAAAAGGGTTTACGATTATATATTTGCTCCGGTTTTAAATGAAAAAGGAGAAGTTGAAGCTATTGCAGGGACAACGAGAGATATTACAGAAATAAAACTGGCAGAGGAACAGCAGTATTTATCAAGAAAAATGATAGAAGAAAGTGAAGCCAGACTAAAATCGATGATAGATCAGACACCGTCTCCAACTTTGGTTTTAATGGGGGACAATTTGGTAATTGAGCAGATCAATAAGCACATGCTCGCCATGATTGGCCGTGGAGAAGAAATTATAGGAATGCCCCTCATAGATGTTTTACCCGAATTAAAAGGGCAATATGTATGGACTCAGGTTCAAAACGTCTATAATAAAGGAGTTCCTTTTGATCAAAGTGAAGTATTGGTCCAGCATAATCGTACCGGTGAAATGGTAGACTATTATTATAATTTGTCCTATCGCCCATTAGTTGAAAACGGACAAATAACCGGCATGATTCAGATAGCAGTAGATGTTACGGAGCAGGTAGTGGCAAGAAAAAAAATGGAAGAAAGTGAAAACCGTTTTCGTGCTTTAGTTAATGCTTCTTCTGATATGGTGTATAGTATGAATGCAGACTGGACAATCATGCATACTATGGAAGGCCGCGGATTTATTTCTAATGTAGAAGAGCCTATCCAAAATTGGTTTGATAAATACATTCATCCGGATGATAAGGAAAAAGTTCAGCATAATATTAAGGAATCAATAGCAAATAAAAGTATTTTTGAATTAGAACACCGGGTTTTAGGAGCTGATGGAACTTTACGATGGACTTTTTCAAGGGCAATTCCAATTTTAGACCATCAGAATAACATAATTGAATGGTTTGGTGCTGCTAGTGATATTACTTCGCAAAAAGAAGTAGAACAGATTATTAAAGAAAGCGAAGAAAAATTCAGGCTTCTTGCAGATTTGGTTCCTCAGATTATCTGGACAGGAAGGCCTGATGGTTTTGTTGATTATTATAACAAACGCTGGTATGAATATACCGGTTTTAAAGAAAATGAATTTGGAGATGACAGCTGGATTCCCATATTGCATCCGGACGACGTTTCGGTAGTAAAACAATTTTGGTATGAAAGTATTCAAAAAGGGACTGCATATCAAATTGAATTTCGATTACGGAATGGAAAAACAGGAGAATTTAGATGGTTTTTAAGTAAAGCGGTACCGGTAAAAGATGCGGCCGGAGAAATTATTAAATGGTTTGGAACCTGTACAGATATTCACGAACAAAAAACGATTACCGAAAAACTGGAAATTCTTGTCGAAAACAGAACCAAAGAATTAAAACGCTCTAATGAAGATTTGCAGCAGTTTGCGCATGTCGCTTCGCATGATTTAAAAGAACCTGTCCGAAAAATTAAAACCTTTACAAGCAGGCTCGAAGATCATTTTGCCGGCAGGTTAGAAGAACCTGCTGCGAGGTTTATTGAAAGAATACACGTTGCGACAGATCGGATGTACAATATGATTGATGGAGTTCTGGCATATTCTAAAATCAATGCCGACCTGCAAAAGCCAACTTTGGTAAATCTTGAAGAGGTTATAAAAAATATAGAAATTGATTTAGAAATCGCTTTACAAAAAACTGGTGGTAAAATTGATTACAAAGACCTTCCAACACTGGAAGGAGCATCTGTACTTCTTTATCAGCTTTTTTATAATCTGATTAATAATTCTATAAAATTTGCCAAAAATGGAGTACCGCCCAAAATAATTATATCTTCCAAAATAATAGCACAGGGCAATCAAAAATTTGCTCTCATTAAAATAGAAGATAATGGAATTGGTTTTGAACCAGCACAAGCAGAACGAATATTTGAAACTTTTACCCGTCTTAATTCCAAAGATAATTATGAAGGAACCGGTTTAGGATTATCGCTTTGTAAAAAAATAGCAGAGCGTCATGGAGGAAATATAATCGCAGAAAGCAATTCCGAAGGCGCTGCTTTTATTGTTACGCTTCCTTTGGAACAAAATGGAAACAATATTTAATGTTATGAAAAAGAAAATAATTTTATTAGCTGATGATGATATAGATGATACAGAAATGTTTTGTGAGGCTTTAGAAGAGATAGATGAAGATATTGTGTGTCATTGTGCAGCAAATGGTAAGGAAGTATTTGAAATATTAAATGGGATTACTGAAAAGCCGGAACTTATTTTTCTGGATCTCAATATGCCTATTATGAATGGGTGGGACTGTCTTACATTGTTAAAGAAAAATGCAGATTATCAGGACATTCCTGTAATTATGATTTCTACATCTTCGCATAAAAAAGATATGGAATCGGCATCTGGTTTAGGTTCTATGTGTTATTTTGTAAAACCAAATAATTTTAAAGATTTAAAAGAAGTATTACGGGTCATTACCTCCAATTTGGGAGGTGACTTAAAAGAAGCTTTAATCAATTTCCAGAAAAGCGGCTCCAAACATATTTTTACCTGCAGCTAAAATCAATAATCTAAATTCTGCGGTTTTCAATAAATAAAAAGTTTATACTTTGCAGTATAAACTTTTTATTATAGATTTTAAAACAAATCCTTAATTTGTTCCCGCAGCACTTTTATCTACAAGAAATAATAATTCCCCGGAAACAGGTTTAATTAACTGCATAGGATAAAGCGACGGGTTGTATACGCCGGCTGTTACTTCTTTCAAAGCGTGTGCTTTTTTTTCACCAAAAGCTACTACGATTATTTTCTCGGCTTTGTTTATTAATGGGGCTGTAAGTGTAATACGGTACATGCTTTGAGGAGCTAAATAATAAGCGTCAACCCATTTATTTTGTTCTTCTAAAACTGCCTGACCCGGAAAAAGTGACGCAGTATGTCCATCATCACCCATGCCTAATAAAATAAGGTCAAATTTTCCTTCATCGCCTAAAACCTTTTTAATTGACTGTTCGTATTCAGCAGCATAAGTTTCTGGTGTAACACCATCTTTATACATTTCAAAGATGTTTTCTTTTGGAATGGCAACATGGTTCAATAATGTTTCGTAAGACATTTTTGCATTACTCAAATCATCATTAAGAGGTACCCAGCGTTCATCGCCCCAAAAAATAAAAACTTTACTCCAGTCTATTTTAGTTTTGTAAACATCAGAAGCTAATAGTTTGTAAATTCCCGCAGGAGAAGAACCTCCGGTAAGAACCGCTGTAAATTTGCCTTTTTCAGTAATTGCTTTTTGTGCTGATTCTATAAAAAGGTCTGCAGCTTTACTATTAATTTCTTCAGTGTTATTATATATTTTTATCATCTTCTATAAGATCTTCTTTGGTTTGTGTATTTGGAATCCAGGCATGTCCCTGGCGAGCCAATAATTCGTCTGCTTCTTCCGGTCCCCAGCTTCCGGCTTTATAATTAGGGAAATTAGTTGGAGCAACAGTTTTCCATACCTGCTGAATGGTATCAATAGCATCCCAGGCTTCTTCCACCTGATCCCAGCGCATAAATAGGGTAGGATCTCCTAACAAAGCATCTGCAATTAAGGTTTCATAAGCTTCCGGTGACATTGTAGAACACGCAAAATAGTCAAAAACCATTTCTGCAGGTCGCAATGAAAGTGAAAGCCCCGGTTTTTTGGTCATAAACTGCAGTTTAATATCCATTGCTGGCTGAATGTTGATAATCAGTCGGTTTGGTGTCATTCCTTCTTTTCCATAAGAAAATGCAGAATGCGGAACTGGCTTAAACTGGATAATAATAGAAGATTGTTTTTCTTCCATTCTTTTTCCGGATCGGAGGTAAAAAGGAATTCCCTGCCATCTCCAGTTATCCAGATATATTTTCATTGCCACATAAGTTTCGGTATTAGAATCCGGAGCAATTCCTTTGTCCTGACGATATCCCGGAACCGGAGTTCCTTTTATTTCACCCGGACCATACTGGCCTCTTACAATATAATGATCAACTTCTTCCGGTTTAATGCGGCGAATTGATTTTAAAACATCTGCTTTACGATTACGTATGTCATCTGCATTTAATGATGCAGGAGCTTCCATAGCCGTCATACACAAAATTTGAAGCAAATGATTCTGAATCATATCTTTTAAAGCGCCAACACCTTCATAAAATCCGCCTCGTTCTTCAACGCCCACTTCTTCTGCAACGGTGATCTGAACAAAATCAATAAAATTACGGCTCCATAAAGGTTCAAACATTGAATTTCCAAAACGGAAAGCCAAAATATTCTGAACAGTTTCTTTACCTAAATAATGGTCGATTCTGTAAATCTGCTCTTCTTTGAAAGTCTGCGAAAGCATTTCGTTCAATTCGATTGCAGAGGCTTTATCGTAACCAAAAGGTTTTTCAATAATAATACGATCCTGTTTCGGGTTTGCGGCAAGTCCAATCTTTTTGATATTGCTTGAAATCGTCGAAATGAAAGAAGGCGTAATCGAAAGATAAAAAAGACGATTGGCACGTTCTCCAAAAGCCAGATCAAAAGTGTTGATCTTTTCGTTTAATCCGATATAAGATTCTTCCTTATCAATATCAAGACTATGATAAGTAATATGAGAAAGAAATTTTTCTGTTTCAGGGTCAGAAATGCCTTTTCTTCTTGAAAAAGTGTTTAAGTTTTCTAAGACATAACTGCGAAAATCTTCATTGGTTTTTTCTGCTCTTCCAAGAGCAATAATCTGAAACTTTTCAGACATACGTCCGTCAAGATACAGATTTTGAAAAGCGGGAAAGAGTTTTCTCTTTGCCAAATCTCCGGTTCCTCCAAAAATAACAATGATTGTTGGATTTTTTAGTTTATTTTTAGTCATTGTGTGTAGTTGTGTTGCTTTAAGTTCTTATTCAGACCATTGAGTATGGAAAACTCCGGCGGTGTCAATACGCTCGTAAGTATGCGCCCCGAAGAAATCACGCTGCGCCTGAATTAGATTTGTTGGAAGATTTTCAGATCGGTAAGCATCAAAATAAGCTAATGAATTCATTAATCCTGCCACAGGTAATCCTTTTTGGACAGCAAACTGAACTGCAGTCCTTATTCCTTGCTGGTTCGCTGTTAATTTTGAAGCGATTCCTGAATCTAAAAGTAAATTTGGTAAATCTGATTTTGAAACGTATGCTTTTCTGAAATCTTCTAAAATAGAAGCACGAATAATACATCCGCCTCGCCATATTTTGGCAACAGTTTCCAGATTTAATCCGTAATTATATTCTTTAGATGCCGTATAAAGTTGTGCCAGACCCTGGGCATAAGTTACTACAATAGAGAAATACAAAGCTGATTTTAATGCCGCTACGGCTTCGTTTGTATTTATATCAGCGGCGTCAGAATTCCAAACCAGTTTTTTGGCAGCTTCAATTCTTTCCGGCTTTGTTTTAGACATATCACGCATATTGACTGCTGCGTCGATTGTTGGAACCGGAACTTGTAAATCCATTGCATTTTGAGAAGTCCATTTTCCTGTTCCTTTAGATTTTGCCCAATCTGAAATTTTATTGATAAGCAGACTTCCGTCTTCATCTTTTTGTTTCAGGATTTTTCCGGTAATTTCGATCAAGTACGATCTAAGATCATCCGTCTGGTTCCATTCTTCAAAAGTTTTTTGAATTGTTGCATCATCAAGATTATAACCTCTTTTCATCAGATCATAAATCTCAGAAATCAACTGCATGATTCCGTATTCAATTCCATTGTGAACCATTTTTACATAGTTACCTGCAGAACCGTTTCCTAAATATTCTACACAAGGTTCCCCGTCAACTTTTGCTGCAATAGCTTCAAAAATAGGGCGAAGTCTTTCGTATGCTTTCTGATCGCCTCCCGGCATCATTGCAGGGCCAAATCTCGCACCTTTTTCTCCGCCAGAGATTCCCATTCCAAAAAAGTGAATTCCTTTTTCAGATAATTCCAGAAATCTTCGGTCAGTATCGGTGAAGTATGTATTTCCGCCATCAATAATAATATCTCCTTTGTCTAAATGAGGCAATAAACTTGCAATGGCACTGTCAACCGGTTTTCCGGCAGGAACCAATAACATAATTGCTCTTGGCTGTTGAATAAGCTCCACAAAATGTTTAACATCTGTTGTTGCTTCAATTGTATGATCAGAATCGGCTTCTTGTTGAAGAGAGTTGACTTTTTCAGTGTCTAAGTCTAAACCTGCGGCCGCGAAGTTGTGGCTTGCAATATTTAAAAGTAGGTTACGGCCCATTACACCAAGTCCTACAATTCCAAAATCAAATTTGCTCATAGTTTTCAATTAACTAAATTATTAGAAGAATGTTTTTGCAGTAAAAAAGTAAGAGAAATAACGGTAATTATTTCTCATTCAGTATTTTGCAGAAAAACAAAGTTTGTTTTAATCTTACATTTTAAAATGTAGACTGCTAAGTTAGAGAAAAATGATGAAAAAGCAGGGGCAAAATAGTCCACATTTAGGGTTTTTTGTGATAGTTTTTTAAGTGTAAAAAATAAACTTATTTTAGGTTTATGACTCTTGAAAATGAAAATAAAAAGACCACTTATTTTAAACGGATTATTGATGCTTACCTTTTGGTATAATGAACAAAATTAATCGTGTCAGAAATTATATAAGTTAAAACACTTTTTGTTATTTTGCAGATAATAGTAGAGTAATTCCTTTATATGCTAAACAGCTCAAAGTTTATTTTTGCATTAATTGTATTTTTTTCGGGTGTTTTTCTTAAAGTGAATGCTCAGGCTATATTAGACAACGAAATATCTGTTCAGGCGGATAAGAAACCATTAGGCAGTATTTTGGACTTAATGGAAGAAAAAGGAAATTTTAGATTTGCTTATTACGGAAAACTGGCTGTAAAGGACAGCATTGTCAGCATCAATACCGCTAATTCTACTATTAGAGGAACTTTAGACCAGCTGTTGGGTAATCGATACGAATATAAAGAATCGCCAGGTTTTATTATTGTTCGTTATGCTCCTTTAGAACTTGCTTTTGTATTAGAAAAAAACAGCACTAACGATCAGCAGCAAATCGTAAGCGGTTACATTATAGATGTGCAAACCAATAAACGTCTTGAAAACGTCAGTGTAATTGAAAAAAATGCACTGCAGTCGACATTGACGAATAAGGATGGCGTTTTTGAACTTCGGTTAAAAAATATATCCCAAACTATTGAGTTAACTGCTGTTAAAGAAAATTATAAAACGGTGACTACGATGTTTCTTTCTGAGGTTAAAATTCAGAAAGAAAATAGAAAATCAACATCTGATTATATCGACGGGGATTTCTCTGCAATTGAAAAATCAGGAATCGGGCGTTTCTTTATTTCTTCAAAACAAAAAATACAATCGCTTAATATTGGCGGATTTATATCTAAGGTTCCGGTGCAGGCTTCGTTAATTCCGAGTATCAGCACACACGGTATGATGAATGCTCAAATTGTCAATAATTTTTCCTTAAATGTATTAGGCGGTTATAATGCCGGAGTTCGCGGTTTAGAAATAGGCGGACTTTACAATATTAACCGTATGAATGTCGAAGCACTTCAAATGGCCGGAATATTTAATACTGTTGGCGGATCTGTAAATGGAGTTCAGTTAGCCGGAATCTATAACAATGTTTTTGGCAATTTGAACGGATTGCAGATAAGTGGTATTCATAATAGTGTAAAAGGTTCGCAGATTGGTTTGCAAATGACCGGTATTTACAACAATGTGTATAAGGATTCAAAAGGACTTCAGGTAGCCGGGATTCATAATACAGTAAATGGTTCACAAAACGGATTACAGTTTGCAGGTATTTATAATATTGGAAAAGATAAAGTGCAAGGCGCTCAAATTGCCGGACTTTTTAATTATGCCAAAGAATTAGACGGAGTTCAGTTTGGCTTGGTAAATATTACAGATTCGCCGTCTGGTTATAGTTTTGGTTTGTTAAACTTTAAAAAAGGCGGTTATAAAAAAATCAGCATTACGAGCAACGAAATCTCAGATGTAAATCTTTCTGTAAAAACAGGAGATCATAAAATGTATACTATTTTGATGGCCGGAAGAAGCGAACGAAATGACGAAGAAAAGCTGTTTTCTTTTGGAATTGGATTAGGAAAAAACATTCCATTAGGAAAACGTTTTTCTTATAATCCTGAATTTAGCACACAATATCTTTATTTAGGAAATTGGGACCGATACAATTCCTTAAATAAATTTGATTCTTCTTTTTCTTTTCAATTATTCAAAGGTGTGGCATTATCTGCGGGGCCTTCTTTTAATCTATATTGGTCTGAAAAAAGAGATAAAGATGGAAATTTAAATACTTCTACATTTGTTCAGGATCGCACCAAACGCTATAATGTAATTAACAATAATAGTAAAGATATTATTGGATGGATAGGATGGAGTTTTGGATTGACGTTTTTTTAGAAAGTTAAAAAAGCCTGTAAACAAAGAGTTTACAGGCTTTTTTGTGGAGTCGCCGGGAATCGAACCCGGGTCCAAACAAGCAACTAAAGAGCTTTCTACACGCTTATTTCCTGATTAGATTTTCGATGTTAAGCTAGGCCAGAAACAGCCACCGAACACTTATCTTCTTAATTTTCGAAATCCACCCGAAGCTCATGGAGATCTAGGTTTATTTTTACGGTTCCCCTGAACGGAACGCCACAAACCAAGGCTTTCCAGGAGAATCCAGCTTCTCTACCTTGTAGAGACGTGGCGCAATCTTACTATGATTCGGATTATGCAGCTAAAGCGTAATTATTTTCGCCGTGTAAAAGTTTGAGATCTTATATTTACGAGCAAGGTCTCAATGCTCGACGTGCTTACTGTTCAATTCGACTTGCTGTCAAAACCAGTCGACCCCAAAAAATAAGTTTGCAAATTTAGAGTTTTTGAAATTACTATCTGCTAAATTTTTTAAAAAAAAGTCTTAAAGTCCAAAGTCGAAAGTCCAAAGTCAGCATTGGCAAATGGTTTTTAAGACTTTACGACTTTGGGCT
Source organism: Flavobacterium sp. Root901 (assembly GCF_001429765.1). GTDB lineage: Bacteria > Bacteroidota > Bacteroidia > Flavobacteriales > Flavobacteriaceae > Flavobacterium. Next base: position 553,159 of record NZ_LMJB01000001.1, on the reverse strand, counting down.
TTCGGCTTTACGACTATAATTTTATTCTTCGTCTTTAAAATTAAAAGGGTAATCACCAAAAACAGGAGCTAATTTACGCACAGCATAGGTGTTTCTTGTCATTTTGTTAGACAAAGCAATGATCGTAACGTTCTCTTTCATTAAAGTGATATAAGATGAAGTGTTACCGTGCCACCAGCCGTTATGGAAATAATAGTTTTGTCCGGTTTCCCAATTAATCATCCTGATTCCTAAACCGTAATTTTTAGTTCCTTTACGTTCATTGCTGTAACCGGTATAAACTTGTTTTAGCAATTCAGGTTTTAAAAAGTCTGGTGATTGTCTTGCCCGGTCAAATTTTAAAAGATCGCGTACAGTTGAAAAAACATTTTTATCTCCGTAAACATTGTCAAGATAATCAAAACCAATTTCAACGCCATTTCCTTTATATGAAGGAACAATTTTCTTTCTGTCTTTGTCATCATCAAAAACATATGTATGTGTCATTCCTAAAGGTTTGAAAATCATTTCAGACATTGCATCTTTATATTTCAGACCTGTAATCTTTTCAATAATAAGCGCCAGCATGGCATAATTGGTGTTGCAATAACTAAAACGGGTTCCGGTCTTAGATTCTAAACCAATGTCTTTAGTCGCCAAAAGGTTTAAAATATCCTTATTCGTAAGCTGATTGTGTCTGTCCCAAACCGATTTATCATGATCTGTAAAATAAGCATAATTACGCATTCCCGTACGATGGCTTAAAAGCATTCTAATCGTACATTCTTCATAAGGAAATGTTTTTAAGATCGTATTTACTTTTTGATCTAAATCTATTTTACCGGCATTTACCAGTTTTAAAATCGCAGTAGCAGTTAAAACTTTACTAACAGAAGCAATTTGTACCGGAGTTTCTGCCGTTATATTTGTACCCTCATTTTTATTGGCAAAACCATTATATCTTTCAAAAATAATCTGACCATTTCGGGCTACTAAAAAGCTTCCGTTCATGCTGTTGTTAGGCCAGTTTTTATTATAAAAATGGTTTATTCTGCCAATAACCGAATTTTTGTAAGCCTGAGAAATTTTCTTTTCAGGGCCTAACGGCTTCATTTTGGGCAAAGTATCTTCGACTGCTGGAGTAGTAACCGTTTTTGTTTTATTATCATTTCCACAAGCACTTAAAACTAATAAAGAAAAAAGTATTTGTGGTATCTTTGTTTTTTTAAGGAAAATCATTTGCATCGTTCTTTAAAAACAAATATATCGAATTCAATTTTGTTGTTTTCTCAGTTTTCTGTCATTTGAAATAGAGGTTTTAACATATTCTTAACTATTGTTTTTCTTATTTCTTTGTTTTTCAGCTACTCACGGTTTTTAAACATTCTAAATAGTAATTTTAAAACAAAAATTTAACTAAATTTGTTATATTTGAAACAAATGCGATGTAAAAAGTTATATTATTAAATGCTTTAAATTTATTTAAATGAAATTTGGAATTATAAAAGAAAGAAAAAATCCACCAGACAGAAGAGTTGTTTTTTCTCCAAATGAGCTTGCAAAACTTAAACAGCAATATCATCAAGCTTCAGTAGAAGTTGAAAGTTCTGATATTAGAATTTTTTCGGATTCTGAATATAAAAATATGGGAATCAGCGTTACAGATGATGTTTCGGGTTGTGATGTTTTGTTTGGTGTAAAAGAAGTTCCTGTTGAAAATTTAATTCCAAATAAATCCTATTTCTTTTTTTCGCATACCATAAAAAAACAGCCGCATAACAGAAAATTGCTTCAGGCTATTTTAGAAAAAAACATTGATCTGTACGATCATGAAACCATTGTTGATGCCCTCGACCGTCGATTAATTGGTTTTGGAAAATATGCCGGAATGGTTGGTGTTTATAACGGAATTCGTGCTTTCGGGATTAAATTTGAATTGTTTAAACTGCCCAAAGCCGAAACACTTTCTGGTAAAGAAGCCTTAATTGCACAGCTGAAACGCATTACGATGCCAGCTTTAAAATTTGTGATTACCGGAACCGGAAAGGTGGGGAGCGGTGCAAAAGAAATTTTGGATGCAATTAAAGTAAAAGAAATCACAGTTGATAATTATCTGAACAAAAAATATGCGCAGGCAGTATATGTGCAGTTAGATGTTTTGGAATATAACAAACGAATTGACGGACAAGTTTTGGATTTTAAAGATTTCGTTGAAAATCCTGAAGCATATACTTCAGATTTTGAGAAATTTACCAAGGTTTCAGATATTTATTTTGCGGGTCATTTTTACGCCAGCAATGCTCCGATGATTTTGACAAGAGAAATGCTAAATGCAAGTGATTGTAAATTGAAAGTTGTAGCAGATATTTCCTGTGATGTGAATGGCCCGATTGCCTGCACGCTTCGTTCTTCAACAATTGCAGAGCCTCTGTACGGTTATTTTCCTTTAGAAGACAAAGAAGTCGATATTTTTCATCCTGCTGCCGTGGCGGTTATGGCTGTTGATAATCTTCCATGTGAAATACCGAAAGATGCCAGTGAAGGTTTCGGGGAACAATTTATGGAACATGTAATTCCCGCCTTTTTTAACGGAGATAAAGACGGAATTTTAAAACGTGCCAAAATCACGGAAAATGGTAAGTTAACAGAAAGATTCAGTTATCTGCAGGAATATATAGAGGAAAAATAATTTTGTATCCAAGCATCAGAATTGTTGCTTTAATTAAAAAGGAAAAGTCAAAAGACTTTTCCTTTTTTTTTGGAAACTACTTCATTATCTATTATGTAAGAAAATATAAATTAGCCTATAATAATAGTTTTAATAATTTTTTGTTATTAATGTATTGAAATTCAGTAACTTTGATGTTGAGTATCAGCACGATTTATTTTATTTCGAAAATTACCCCTCCATTATTCCTACAAGCAGATAGTCTAAAGTTTAATTCCATACTTTATCGACAGAGATTTTACCAGCCTATTATTTATTTATCGTTGTGTGCCTGCAAAAAGAACGATAAGTAAAAATCGAAACTGCTTGTTCCAGTCATTTATAACCCTTATTTGTTATTTTAAAAATTTATGAAGGCAGTAGATTATTGAGTATAGCTAGAGATTTGCGCCTTTTATTATCTGGTAAAAAGTATTGATTATACTTTTTCTCTTTTCTGAAATCCGTTAACTAACAAATTTATTTATGAAATCAAAAACTACATTGATTTTATTGTTACTAATACACATCATAGGTATAAAATTGGCAGCACAAGTACAAATTAATGCTCCCTCTTCTTATCAACCTATAAGTATTGAGCAAGGCGGAGCTTCAGGTGCTTATAAGGTAGATATTGTTAACAATAACACAGGGGCGCTTAATAATGCGACTTTTTCATTGGCACTTCCGGCAGGTATGGAATATGTGGCTGGAAGCATAACGGGTGCAAGCCAATTGAGTATTGCTAATCTGCAGAACCCAACTTTTACATTAAATAGTATCCCTGTTGGTAATACATTACAAATTACTTTTAATTTACGTATTAATTGCGGATACTCAGCATCGACTATTAATTATAGTGTGATATCAGGAGGATCAACAATAGCGACAGGTTCCAGCGCTGTTGCCGGCAATACGCCTTCGCCAGCTTTTTTATTTACTACTGTGCCCAGTCCCCAGGTACTTTCAACTCCACTTAAAACAGATGCTTTAAGAACAATAAAATTTAAAAATACGGGTGTTATTCCAGTTACTACGGTTTATATAGAAAGTACAGTGACAACAGCTTCTCAATCTGCCTATTATAAAGTTGCAGGTGCAAATCATGGAACTGTATCGACGAAAACAAATGGTTTCCGTTTGACACTTACCGGAACAGAATTACAAAGTGCCGTAACAACTGCGGTAGGAGCAGCGAATACCAGTTTTGATCCCGGTGAAGAAATTACGATAATCCTTACTGAACAAATGTTAAGCTGTTCAACGGGAAATTCCATTGCTTTGAATATAAAAGCTGGTTCAGGAGACAGCAAAGGTAGTTTGTGTTTTTCTGATAGTTCTACAGCAGCTATTTCTACTGCGGTTGGTAATCCTGCTATGTCTGTAACGCGTCTTACAGGAACAACTTATCCTGATTTTTGTACTAATGGAAAAGTGTCTTATACAATTGCAAATACAGGTTCCGGGACAGCATCGGCGCTTTACAATTTGAAGTTTCCGTGGAGTATGAATTTTTCTAATGCAAGCCTTGCACCTATTATAGAACCGGAAGCAATTGCTATAAAGAAAATTCTACTTAATGGAAATGATGTTACTAGTTTGGTACTGACACGTAACGGGACGGGAAGCAGTGCTTTAATTCCAGGTCTTCCAAATTGCTGGGTAATAAATTTAGCAGGACTTACAAGTGCTAACGGAACATTATTGCAAAATTTAGACGGTGATGGTAAGTATGATGATTTACCGGCGGGACAAAGTTTTCAATTAGATTTTGAATATGGTTTTAATACTTCGGCATATCTGACCTGTTCGTTGAATAGTCTGCCTTTACCTAATACAGGCAGTAATTATTTTTGCCTGGGAAGCAGTTATATAGATCAATGTGGTGTAAGAACAAATAGAACGAACTACCCTTATGGTCTTCTTACTGATTATACTAAACCTACTTTTCAGGTAGGTGCTCAACAATACAATACTTTCACTGCTAGTCTGGACAAAGCAGCCTTGTATCCGGGAGATAAAATTATATTATCGACAACCTTTAGCGCAGGATTGGCCAGAGCATTTGTGCAGCCCGGAAAGACATTAAAAACTTTTACTATTATATTGCCGGATGGTTTGGATTATGATGCTTCTCAGCCTATACGATATATGTATACTGCAGCAGGTGCTGTTATCCCAGCTTCTGCTATAACTTATAATGCAGCAACTAAAACACTGGTAATAAGTCCTTCAGTTAATTTGGCCGGCATTACCGCAAGTGATGATTTACTTCAAATTCCATTAGTGGTAAGTGGTACAGGAACAGTAACAAATAAAACTATTCAATACAGCTCAACTTTTGCTTTTCCTGGTTGTGGGATTACGATGCCTTATGGATGCAGCAGCCAGAGTCTAAATTATGCTGTCATTAATGGCGGCTGTGCTACAGTTGGCACTACCTATTTTGATATGACGCGTGCTACTTTTGGTTATGTGCCTGCCCCAAGTAATACAAACGTATGGTATATGCCAACAGCGTATGTTGATGAAAACACGCCGGGCATTAACTTACATGGCGCTGTTTCTAAAGATAAAGTAAAAACTGTTTTTAAAGGTGTAGTCAATTCTACTGCCTTTACAGAATTATGGGCAAGGGTAAAGTACACTTCTAACGCAGCAACAAACAGTTCGAATTTTGATAAAATTAGTACTAATGCTTCAGATTTAGCAGGTACTATCACCATTACAAAAGCTTCAGACGGCAGTACAGTAAGTGGTAATATTACAGTTGCAGATATAGTATTTAGTACTGATGCAGTAAATAATTTACAATTACAACAGGTTAATTTAGGTGCTAAAATAGGATCAGGAAAGCAAATTAATTATGTATTGCAAGTAGGAGACCAAATTACAATAAATTGGTTTACTAAAGTATCTCGTGATAATTTGAGTTATACTTACAGTCAATTAGCAAATTTAGAAGGTGATTTATATACAAAGGATGTTAATGGAGTATCATCTGACTGTCAGGCTATTCCTGTTGGGTTTTCTATCCAGAGGTTATATCTTGCACTTAATAATAATTCAAGTTTACAGGCAATTGTAGGACAAAATAGCTATAGAATTGGAGCCAGCGTTATTAACGGGCAAAATAGTATTGATGTTACGGGAGACCATTTTCTTAATGAGGTTCGAACGTATGGAGTGATAAGAAATGTAAAGGCGACTTTGCCAGGAATTTGGATATTAGATACATCTGCAGGTAAAGAACCCTATTATACTTCCAGTTTGGTTGTTGGTAACAGCGGACTATATAAATTTGATCCTTCGTTATTATCTGTCACTTACGTAGGAGGTAATACTGTAGTTACGTTTAGCAATGCAGCTCTGGGAAGTAATGGTATGCCGTTGTCTACGTCAAATTTACCTGTGGTATCCGATTGGATAGGGGTGAATGGGAGCACTACCCTTGCATTCTATATGCTTCCCGTTTGTGCTATTGCAGGTCCTATTATTGCAAATGTGAATCAGGTTTTTGATTTGTATACCACTGAATCAAATGGAAGCAATACAGAAAATACATCATCCACTTTCAATTATGGAAGTAATAACACCGTCTACTATAATTATACAGCTAATTCAGCCCCAACTTTACAAAATGTAGACGGAGTAGGAAGCACTGTAAATTGGCAGGTTAAGGTAACCAATACTTCTGATACAGCCGCTATTACAGCAGCAGGAGGTTCAGCAGCTCTGCCAAATAACTGGATGAGTTTTGTTTCTCCAAATAATAATATTACGGTAACCAAATTAACGAATGTAGCCACAGGTACAGTATATCCTGCAATAAGTTACGGTACTGGTAAATATTGGGTAAAACTTGGAGATATTGCTGCTTCTGCTACTTTTGATGTGGAGGCACATTATACAGCTTGTACTAATGATAAACTCCAGTATACTTATAATTTTGGTGCGACTGGTTATCCCATCGATCCTGATCAGGGATTTAATTCCTCGATTCCAACCTGTACTTCTACCCAAAGTAAAGCAGATCTTAATTTATTTCCTAAAGATGTAAATTTAAGTATGACGGTAACTTCACCTGCCAATCCGGTACAATTTTGTACTAATGAAACATCTGGAGAAAATAAGATAGATTATACTCTAAGTGTTTCTAATACTGCAGTAGGTAATGCTGAAAATCTTATACTCGAAGCTGTTTTTCCTGACGGATATAGTGCAAGAGCAGGCACAAGTACATTAACATATAATGGAATAACTAAAACTTTAAAAGAGCCTGTTTACAATAGCAGCAGAGGTACATGGGAGTGGAATATTTCTGCAGATCCTAATGGTATATCATTTTTACCCTGGTCTGGTGCGGGTGTAAATAGTTTTGTCTTTACATATCGAGGAGAAACCAGTTGTGGTTTTGCATCCGGATCAGCGGTAAGTTATAATATCAGATCGACGAGCGGCTGCGGAAAAGTTGTAGAATATGCTGCTAAAGGAAATGCAATGCAATTAAGTATGAAACCAGCTTTATTAAATGCATATTATTTAGCACCAGGTGTAGTTGATTTAAAAAATGACGGTAGTGGCGCTCTTTATCAAATTGAGGTGACAAATCAGGGCGTACAGCCATTAAGTCCTGGTGAATCTATATTTGTTACTATGCCAAAATCACTGGATTATGTTACAGGTTCGGTTATTCATATTTCCGGAGCATCAAATGTAGGCGAACCGATAAATAATGTTGTAGTGGGTAATAATCGTATACTTAATTTCCCTTTACCAACAGGAGTAATTGATCCTTCTAATTTACAACAAAATGAAACCGCAAAATTTAGTATTCAGCTAAAAATTATTGATGCTAAAACATTAAACTGCGGACTAACAACAGATGCCATTAAACTTGACGCGATTTATTCGGTACCAGGAGTAACCTGTGGTGTATCACCATGTGATGTTACAGTAATCACAGGCAGCGCAAAATCAAATATAAATGTTACTAAAACGACATTTACGATTACCCCAACAAGTGGTATCGCCGCATATGCATCAACAACAACAAACAATGCCATAATAAAATATACTATTAACAATACGGGAACTATTGCAAACAATACGCCCATAATTATTGATTTCTTTAATGATTTAAATGGTGATGGATTATATACTGCAGCGAAACCTATTTTATACTCACAGACTATAAATGATGCGACAATGAATATTGCCGCAGGAGCGAGCAGTGCAGAACAGACAACGGCATCATTCTCAATACCTGAATCATCTATTTGCAACATTGCCGCCGCTATTAGGGTAGCAAATAATCCTCAATTATGTGTAGATACTGTAGTAAACGTACCAATAAAATATGAGTCTCAAACTACTGCTTTTACTGTATGTGCGGTCTTCCGGTAACTATAGGGAATCCTTCAAATGGTGCAGTAGTAAGCTGGTCTCCTGCTGATTACTTAAGTGATGTTACTGCTTCGAATCCAATATTTAAGTATGATGGAACTCCTTTGTCTGTTCCGGTAGATTTTACATATACAGCTACAATCACACACCCTGGCGGCTGCACCAATACATTTACAAACACAGTAACAGTCGACCCACTGCCACTTGCAGTTATTAATTATCCAAATTCAGCCTATTGTAACAGAGGAACAGCGGCGGTAACACAGACCGGAATAATTGGTGGTACTTATACAGGAGATTCAGGTTTAGTTATTAATTCAACAACAGGTCTAATTGCTTTAGAGGCATCTACAACAGGAAATCATGATGTAACGTATACTTTTACAGATGGAAATTGTGAAAATATAGCCAAAACTATTATCACAATTAATGAGACAACTTTACCGGATGCCTTAAGTAATTTCACAGCACAATGTACTGCAACAGTGGCGGCGCCAACCCTAACAGATCCTTGTGCCGGACTTATAACAGCAACACCAAATGTTACCTTTCCAATAACTTCGCAAGGAACAACGACCATTACCTGGACATTTGACTATGGAGCAGGTTTTACAAGAACAGTGACTCAGGATGTAATTATACAAGATACTACTCCTCCGGTTGTACCTGTATTGGCAGACATATCGGTAGAATGTGAATTAGCCTCACCGACTGCCCCAACAACAATAGACAATTGCGCAGGGACAGTTATAGGAACAACCAATACGATTTTCCCAATTACAAGTCAGGGAACGACAATAATAACATGGACGTTCTCAGATGGAAATGGAAATATTTCAACTGCAAATCAAAATGTAATTATTCATGATGTTACAGCTCCGGATATACCAACATTAGTTGATATAATAAGTAAATGTCCTATTTCTCCAACACCTCCAACTGCATTTGATAATTGCGCAGGATCAGTTATCGGTACCACAACAACGATATTTCCAATTACAGCTAAAGGTTCAACAGACATAACCTGGACTTTTAATGATGGTAACGGAAATACCTCGACTGCAGTCCAAAAAGTAACAATTTTAGATATTACTGCAACTATTGATGGAGCTACAGCAGTTTGTGAGGATGCGGCAATGCCAAGTGTAACTTTTACAGGAGCTGGGGGGACAGCGCCATATACTTTCATTTATACAATAAATGGAGGTCCTGAACAAACTGTAACAACAACTGTTGGAAATTCAGTCAGCATACCAGTTCCAACCGATTCAGCAGGAACTTTTGCTTATGCACTTGTAAGTGTAAGAGACACCGATGCAGCTTGTGAGAATGTGCAGGCAGATACTGTAGTAATTACAGTTAATCCAAAACCAACAATAATTACAGTTAATCCAGCAGCCGTTTGTGTAGGGACGACTGTTGATCTTACAGCAGAAGAAGTAACTATAGGAAGTACAACTGGTTTAAGCTTTACTTATTATAGTGATGCAGCAGGTGTAAATGTTTTAACAAACCCGAATTCAGTAACTGAAAGTGGGACGTATTACATAAAAGGTACAACCGCTGCAGGATGTTCAGATATCAAACCCGTGACAGTTACTGTTAATCCGTTACCAGTAGCAGCTATATCCTACATCAATTCAAGTTATTGTAATAGAGGAACTGCTGGGGTAACGCAAACCGGATTAACTGGTGGTATATATTCAGGAGATACAGGTTTAGTTGTAAATGCTGCAACAGGAACAATTGATCTGGCTGCTTCAACAGTTGGAAACCATGAAGTCACTTATTTATTTAACGATGGTAATTGTGAAAATACAACAAAAGCCATTATTGAAATACAACAAACAACATTTCCAGTACCTTTAAACACGGTAAATGCAGAGTGCAGCGTATCACTTGTAGCACCTACTATATCAGATGCTTGTGCAGGAACTATTACCGCAACAACATCTTCTTCTTTTCCAATCACTACACAAGGAAGTACAATAGTCACCTGGATATTTGATTATGGAGGAGGTTTCACAAGAACAGTTGATCAAAACGTAATTATTACCGATATCACAGCACCTGCCGCACCGGTCCTGGCAGATGTCACGGCAGAATGCGAGGCAGCTTCTTTAACCGCACCTACGGCTGTGGATAACTGCGCGGGAACCGTAACTGGAACCACGACGACAGTTTTCCCAATCACAGCGCAGGGAACTACTGTTGTAACGTGGACTTTTGATGACGGAAACGGAAATACATCAAAATCAATTCAAAATGTAATTATCACTGATGCAACACCACCAGCAGTTCCGGTATTAGCAGATGTTATTGGACAATGTGAAGCAACGACGACTGCACCAACTACGACTGATAACTGCGCTGGAACCGTAACAGGAACCACAACGGCAGTATTTCCTATAACAGCGCAGGGCACTACAGTAGTAACTTGGACTTTTGACGACGGAAACGGCAATATAAGCACAGCAGATCAGAATGTGATTATTAGGGACGTTACAGCACCTGCTGCACCAGTTTTAGCTGATATTACAGGTCAGTGTAGTGTAACTCCGGTAACTCCAACAACAACTGATAATTGCGCGGGAACCGTAACAGGGACCACAACGACAGTTTTTCCAATCACAGCCCAGGGAACCACTGTTGTTACGTGGACTTTTAATGACGGAAACGGCAATACAAGCACAGCAGACCAGAATGTAATTATTACCGATGTYACAGCACCYRCYGCRCCRGTYKTAGCAGATGTCACGGCAGAATGCGAGATAGTTTCTTTAACCGCGCCGACGACTGTGGATAACTGCACGGGAACCGTAACGGGAACAACAACGACAGTTTTCCCAATCACAGCGCAGGGAACCACTGTTGTAACATGGACTTTTGATGATGGCAACGGAAATATAGCAACAGCAAATCAGAACATAATTATCACTGATACAACTCCTCCGGTAGTCCCAGTATTGGCAGATGTCACGGCAGAATGCGAGGTCGTTTCTTTAACCGCGCCGACGGCTGTGGATAACTGTGCGGGAACTGTAACAGGGACCACAGCGACAGTTTTCCCAATCACAGCGCAGGGAACCACTGTTGTTACGTGGACTTTTAATGACGGAAACGGTAATACAAGCACGGCAGACCAGAATGTAATTATTAGGGACGTTACAGCACCTGCTGCACCAGTTTTAGCTGATATTACAGGTCAGTGTAGCGTAACTCCGGTAACTCCAACAACAACTGATAATTGTGCGGGAACTGTAACAGGGACCACAGCGGCAGTTTTCCCAATCACAGCGCAGGGAACCACTGTTGTAACGTGGACTTTTAATGATGGAAACGGCAATACTAGCGCGGCAGACCAGAATGTAATTATCACTGATACAACTCCTCCGGTAGTCCCAGTATTGGCAGATGTCACGGCAGAATGTGAGGTGGCTTCTTTAACGGTACCAACAGCTGTGGACAACTGCGCGGGAACTGTAACAGGGACCACAACGGCAGTTTTTCCAATCACAGCGCAGGGAACCACTGTTGTTACATGGACTTTTAACGATGGAAACGGCAATACAAGCACGGCAGACCAGAATGTGATTATTAGGGACGTTACAGCACCTGCTGCACCGGTCCTGGCAGATGTCACGGTAGAATGCGAGATAGCTTCTTTAACCGCACCGACGGCTGTGGATAACTGCGCGGGAACCGTAACAGGAACAACGACCGCAGTTTTCCCAATCACAGCGCAGGGAACCACTGTTGTTAAGTGGACTTTTAACGATGGAAACGGCAATACAAGCACRGCAGACCAGAATGTAATTATTACCGATTTCACGGCACCGGCCGCACCGGTCTTAGCTGATGTCACGGCAGAATGCGAGATAGCTTCATTAACCGCGCCGACGGCTGTGGACAACTGCGCGGGAACCGTAACAGGGACCACAACGACAGTTTTTCCAATCACAGCGCAGGGAACCACTGTTGTTACGTGGACTTTTGATGACGGAAACGGCAACACAAGCACGGCAGACCAGAATGTAATTATTACTGATACAACTCCTCCGGCAGTCCCAGTATTGGCAGATGTCACGGCAGAATGCGAGATAGCTTCTTTAACCGCACCGACGGCTGTGGATAACTGCGCGGGAACCGTAACAGGAACAACGACCGCAGTTTTTCCAATCACAGCGCAGGGAACCACTATTGTAACGTGGACTTTTAACGATGGAAACGGCAATAAAAACACGGCAGACCAGAATGTAATTATTACCGATGTTACAGCACCTGCTGCACCAGTTTTAGCAGATGTCAGGGCAGAATGCGAGGTCGCTTCTTTGACCGCGCCAACGGCTGTGGATAACTGTGCTGGAACCGTAACAGGGACCACGACCGCAGTTTTCCCAATTACTGATGAAGGTACCACAGTAGTAACCTGGACTTTTAATGATGGAAATGGAAATGTATCAACGGCAGATCAAAATATCATTATTGAGCACGTTGCACTAAACGGTTCGCCTTCAACTCAGTGTGCTTTAGACGGTAATGGTTATGTGTTGACATTAAATGTAACAGGTCAGCCGCCTTATACTGTAACAGGTACTGGAACTCCTGGAACATGGTCTGGTAATTCATGGACCTCTGATAAAATTTTAGCAGGAGTAAATTACGATGTAAAAATTCAGGATGCTTATGCATGCAACATTGTAACAGTGGCAGATGTAGCGCCTGTCTGCTGTGTATATGAAGTAAAAGTACCAACATTCCCGGCAGCAAATATAGCGTGTTACAGCGAATTACCGACAGCGCAGACTTTAACAGAAGCAGAATACGAAGCTTTAGGAAACGGAGATGGAAATATTGGAGATACTCCTTGTGGCGTAATTGAAATTACAGCTTCAAATGGACCTGACCCGGGATGTAATGGAAACGTACTAAGAACTTACACAGTAAAGGAATACGAAGATCCGAACAATAATAAGGTAAGAGATACTGGAGAAGATACAGTTATGAACACTACTTCCGTTACGCAGACATTTACAATAGAAAGAGCTGATTTTGTCATGCCGGAAGACGGTGCATCAACAGTTGATTGTATTTCTGCTGTTACGGCACCTGTAGTCCCTGAAGTAAAAGACAACTGTGGAAATATATTAACAGCTTTGGCACCGGTTATTTCGCCAATGCCAGTTTGTAATGGAATAGTTACTTACACCTACAGCTTTAAGGATTGTGCAGAGCATACTCATAACTGGGTATATACGTATACAATTAACAATACAAAAGGACCTCAGGGCACGGCTCCGGCTGACATGTTTGTGCAGTGTATTGCTGATATTCCTGTAGCAAACAGTAATGCAGTAACCAATGTAACAGGTAATTGCAACAATAATGTTACCATAACGATAACAGATGCAAACAACGGAGGCTCAGGATGTGCTGCTAGTCCATACATTTTGACAAGAACCTATACATTAACAGATTGTAGTGGTTTAACATCACAATTGGTTCAGACTATTATAGCGTCTGATACTACAGCACCTGTTTTTGCAGAGGCACTACCAGCCAATATAGCGGTTGAATGTTCTGATTCAGTTCCGACAGCAGCAGTCCTTACAGCATCGGATAATTGTTCGACAGCCAAAGTGACTTATAATGAAGTGAGAGTAAACGGAACCTGCTCAGGAAACTATAAGCTTTACAGAACATGGATAGCTTCTGATGCATGCGGTAATCAGACTTCACACACACAAACAGTTATTGTAACTGATACAACGGCACCTGTTTTTGTTGAACCTTTACCTCAGGCAGTAGTAAACGCAGACTGTAATACAATTCCGGAACCAGCTGTTCTGACTGCGACCGACTTATGCGGAACAGCAGTAGTAAATTATTACGAAACCAAAACCGATGGTGACTGCACTGCGAAATATACACTTGACAGAACGTGGACTGCAATTGATGAATGTGGTAATCAAACTACTTTCACCCAAAGAATTAATGTTTTATGTATTCCAAACATCTATAATGGTTTATCTCCGAACGGAGACGGTAGAAACGATACATTTATAATTCAAGGCATCGATTGTTTTCCAAATAATGTGGTTAGGATTTATAACAGATATGGTGTAATAGTGTATGAGAAAAAAGGTTATGATAATGTAACAGATCCTTTTGAAGGTTTCTCAGATGGACGTGCAACAATCATAAGAGGAGATAAGCTTCCTACAGGAACGTATTTCTATACACTTGAATTTGATAACGATGAAAGAAGAGTTGAAAAAACGGGTTATCTGTATATTAGTAACTAATAATTGTTAAATATCCAAGATTTAAGCAGTGATAAAATAGAACAATGAAAAAGCTTTTGTAAGATGCTGTCAGATAACATCCTGCAAAGCTTTATGACTCATAAAAAAGTAAAATTAAAAGAGGGACTAAAATCCCTCTTTTAATTTTAATATCAAATTTAAACCATATCTTCAGGCTTCACCCAGGAATCAAAATCTTCAGCAGAAACATACCCAAGGCGAATAGCTTCTTCTTTAAGAGTTGTTCTGTTTTTGTGAGCAGTTTGGGCAATCTCAGCAGCTTTGTAATAGCCAATTTTAGTATTTAAGGCAGTTACAAGCATAAGAGAATTGTCTACTAATTCTTTAATACGTTTATAATTTGGTTCAATTCCCTGCGCGCAGTGTTCGTCAAATGAAACGCAGGCATCTCCCAACAAACGAGCCGACTGAAGGAAGTTTGCCGCCATAACCGGTTTAAAAACATTCAATTCATAATGCCCCTGCATTCCGCCCACGGCAATTGCCATATCGTTTCCTATAACCTGAGCGCAAACCATTGTTAGGGCTTCACATTGCGTCGGATTTACTTTTCCCGGCATGATGGATGATCCCGGCTCATTTTCCGGAATATGGATTTCTCCAATTCCTGAACGCGGTCCTGATGCAAGCATTCTAACATCATTTGCAATTTTATTTAAAGAAACAGCCAATTGTTTTAATGCTCCGTGTGTTTCAACAATTGCATCGTGTGCAGCCAAAGCTTCAAATTTATTTTCGGCTGTTATAAAAGGGTGATTCGTAAATTTTGAAATATATTCGGCAACTTTTACGTCATAACCTTTCGGAGTGTTTAATCCGGTTCCAACAGCAGTTCCTCCCAGAGCAATTTCAGATAAATGTGCCAATGTGTTTTTTAAAGCTTTCAGTCCAAAAGCTACCTGGGCTGCATATCCTGAAATTTCCTGTCCTAAAGTTAAAGGTGTTGCATCCATTAAATGTGTACGGCCGATTTTTACAACTGCTGCAAATTCAGCAGCTTTTTTTACTAAAGTTGCGTGGAGTTTTTCAACTCCCGGAATTGTAGTTTCCACAACCATTTTATAAGCGGCAATATGCATTCCGGTTGGGAAAGTATCGTTTGATGACTGCGATTTATTTACATCATCATTTGCTTTAATGAATTGTTCGCCTTCGCCAATTTCAAATCCTTTTAAAACCTGAGCGCGATTTGCAATTACTTCATTTACATTCATGTTGCTTTGCGTTCCTGAACCTGTCTGCCAAATCACTAACGGAAACTGATCGTCTAATTTTCCTTCCAGAATTTCATCGCAGACCGCAGCAATCGCATCTCTTTTTTCTATTGGTAAAACACCTAAATCATAATTGGCGTAAGCGGCCGCTTTTTTCAAATAAGCAAATCCTTCGATGATTTCCTTCGGCATTGATCCTGAATTTCCAATTTTAAAATTATTTCGGGAACGTTCTGTTTGTGCACCCCAGTATTTATCTGCCGGGACCTGAACTTCGCCCATGGTGTCTTTTTCTATTCTGTATTTCATTTTATAGTAATATGTTGTTTATAAAAAATATATTTTGTTATATGTTTTTTGTCTAGGTGAAATGTTGATTTTTTATGCTGAAAAATGCAGTTCTTTTAAAAACGGATGGCCTAGCCCTGATGGAAGCGGCATCCTTTTGTGGCGGTGTTCGCCACGAAAGATATAGCGGACAGCAGGTTTCAGCTCCTGATAATACTCATGTTCTTCTTTTTTAGATAGTTGAATAATATTCAGAAAAAATCCTTATTTAAAATGAGTATAAATATACGGATAAATGTTATTTCCTGAAAATTGATTTAGATTTTATTGCTGAGGAAAAATATATACCCTACATTTGTGGTAACATTCAAAATTCCGGAAAACATGTTTGAATTTTCACAGTACTTAGGCTTTTTACTTTTCTTAACCATACTAACTATAGGGTTTTGGTTAATGTTTTTCTTAGTTGGTTTCGTATCTTACTGGGTTACGGGTGCTAGCTGGGAAATGTTCAAAGAAAAGAGAGCTAAAAAAAGACAAGAAGAACAATCAATTTAATTTGATTTGATTTCAATAAAAAGGACCCGTTTTTACGAGTCCTTTTTTTATTGCAAAATTGTAATTTAAAATAAAACAAAAAAGAAATTCCAAATCCCAACTTTAAATTGGAATCTGGAATTTCTTTTTATTGGAATTTAACAAAGTTTATCCCGGAAATTCTCCTCCACCTTCGCCGCCGCCATCATTTCTAGGCTGTGTGTTTTTATCTCTTTCTCCTTTAGGTTTATTAAAACGATAAGTGAACGATAAATTAAATTGACGTTTACGGAACTGCATTTCGCTGTAAGATGTTTGGTTTTCAAGATAAGTATAGGATTTCATAATTCTTGAATTGAAAACGTCGCTAATGTTAAAAGCGATGGTTGCTTTGTCTTTTAATACATCTTTACTAAAAGCAGTATTCATTCCGAATTGTCCTAAATTTTTCCCTTGAGCTGTTTTTTGCTCTCCGTTGTACATTGCTGTTAACTGCCAGTCAATTTTGTATGGTAAGGTAACTTTTGAGTTGATTCTTGCAAACCATGAATTGGCTTGGTTGTCAAGGTTTTGAACTATGGTTTCGCCTGTAACAACATCTGTATAAGTGTTTTCTCCAGTAGATTTTACATTGAAGAAATTGAAGTTACTGTTTAATTTCCACCATTTAAACACATTGTAATTTAATGTAAATTCAAAACCAAATTTTTGCTCTTTTCCTAAGTTGATAGGACGGCTTAAAATTACCGGAATCCCGTTTACTAATTCTCCTGTTGGTGTTCTAACAAAGCTGAAAACATCTTTGGTATCTTCAAAATAAGCAGAAGTATTAAAAGTTACTTTATCCCAGCGCTTGATATATCCAATATCATATTTGTCTGTCAAAGATGGATCTAAATCCGGATTTCCCTGAAAGATGTTAATATTACTTGAGTAATTTGTTGCAGGGTTCATGAAACGTCCTCTTGGTCTTGATAAACGTTTACTGTAGCTTGCTGTAAAATTACTTTGGTCTGAAATTTCATAGCTGATAAAAGCACTTGGAAATAAGTTGTTGTATTTTTTGGTATTGAAATCGTTCGAATCTAAAAGGTTAACCTGAATGTTGGTATCTTCCCAGCGTAGGCCAAATAAATAAGAGAATTTATTTATTTTGAATCCGTATTGAGTATACAAAGCATTGATGTTTTCTTTGTATTCCAGATTGTTAGAGAGGTTTGGATCTTTTACATTGTTTTCGTCCGTAACGTAGTATTCATTATTTAAATCTCCAAAACTTCCTTTGTAACCAGCTTCAAACTGACTTCCTTTCCCTAAAGGCAAAACATAATCGGCCTGAACTTGTACCTGTTTCTGAACCTGATTGTTTAAAGTAGTATTAAACGTTGGAGAAGCATCAATAATACTATTACTGTCATCTGTGTTTCTGGAAATAGAAAGATCGGCAGTAAGTTTGTGTCCTTTATCGTTAAAGTTTTTAATTAAGTTTGAAGTAAATTCAACGTTGTCACTTCCAGTATCAGCATTGTTTAAACGATAAGATGATCCTGTATAATTATGACCAGCATCAAAATTATTGTAATTGATTAAATCTTTATCTTCACCACTGTTTTTTTGGTAATTGATGGCATTTGTCCAGAAAGTAGTTGGTGTAATTGTCCATTCAATCCCCGCTCTTCCATTAAAACCATCTCTGATTCTTTTAGTATCACGGTCTTCATCAAGATAACTTTTTGTAGAACCGTCTTCGTTAAAGTATTGAGAATTAGTTAATCCTGCACCTTCATTGGTTCTGTAGTTGTAACCAGCAGTTGTAAAATAATTTAATTTTTCAGTTTTGTAATTTAAATTGGCACTTAAACCATATGTTTCAGGAAGTCCTGTTGAAGCAATAAAAGTTCCGTTGAAACCTTGATTTTTACCTTTTTTCAGGATAATATTGATAATTCCGGATCCACCTTCAGCATCATAACGTGCAGAAGGATTGGTAATAACTTCAACCTTATCAATTGCATCTGCAGGAAGCTGGCGTAAAGCTTCGGCAACATTTATTGCGTTTGAAGGCCGTCCGTCAATTAAAATTCTAATATTATCACTTCCTCTTAAACTTACATTTCCTTCCGTGTCAACAGAAACTGAAGGTACATTGTCTAAAACGTCACTGACAGTTCCGCCTTTTACCATCATATCCTGACCAACATTGTAAACTTTTTTGTCCAGTTTAATTTCAACGGTTGATTTTTCGGCACGAACCACAACTTCATTCAGCTGTGCCGCATCTTCAGATAAATTAACAACACCTAAATTAGTGTCTTCCTGAATGCTTTTTTGTTTTATTTCTGTCGATTTAAACGAAATGAATTCTACTTTTATATCGTAAGTTCCGGGAGCTACAGCTATTTCAAATTCCCCTTTTGGATTCGTGATTCCGCCGGCAATGACTTTTGTGTCATTTGGAGCCATTATGGATATAGTAGCATATTCAAGAGGTTGTTTGCTTACTTTTTCGAAAACTTTTCCGGTAACCTTAACTTTATTTCTTGCAGGCGGTCCTTGTTGTGCATAAGTGTAAAATCCTGTGAAAAACAGCACAAGCATTACAGCAAAATTGATTTGTTTCATTTTTTTGGTTTCTTTTTCTTCTTAGATGGCAAATGTACCTTTTGGTTTAAAGAGAAAGATCACAAAAAAATGTTAATTGATTATTTTATAATCAATCTAAAAAAGAAGCCACATTATCTAAGTCCCTTCCAATAATGGCTTTTCCGTCTTTTACAACAATAGGTCTTTCAATTAAAATTGGATTATCGACCATTGCCTGAATAGTTTCGTTATCGTTTAAAACTTTTCCTTTGTAATTCTCAATCCAGATTTTTTCTTTCGTGCGAATTAATTCGGCCGGCTTTAAATTTAATTTTTTAAGAAGTTCTTTTAATTCATCAAAAGTCGGAGTTTCGGTCAAATAAGGAATTATTTCATAGTCTTGTTTAGTGTTTTCAATAAAGGCCAAACAATTTCTTGATTTTCCACAGCGCGGATTATGGTAGATTTGTATCATTTTGCTATATTTAATGTCTGTTATAATAAGATTTGCTAAAAACAGTTCTTATTTAGTACAACAAAAATAGGATTTACTATTTAAATCGAATTCTCATTTCAAAAAAATTAAGAGTATGTTTTTAGAACAAGGAGTTAAGCCTGAAAATTATTTTTGGAAATACCTTTTAGGATCAGTTTTTATTATTACGGCATCATTTATAGGTCAGATTCCTTTTTCTATTGCGGTTCTTTATAAAACTTTTAAAGAAAAAGCTGCTTTCCCAACGGATAATGACTCCGCTTTAAAAATGTTTGAACCCAATCTTACTTTGTTTTTAGTGATGATTTCGTTTCTTTTTGCCTTTGCGGGAATATATTTTGTGGTAAAATATCTGCACAATCAAACACTTTTATCCATAACAACCGGAAGAGAAAAAGTAGATTGGAAACGAATTTTCTTTTCATTTTTACTTTGGTCTGTCTTTTCGGTCATCAGTTTTTTAGTGCTTTACTTTCAATCGCCGGACAAATTTGTCTGGAATTTTAAACCGATTCCTTTTTTGATTTTGGTAGTCATTGGAACAATTCTTATTCCAATTCAAACCTCTACGGAAGAATATGTTTTTAGAGGATATTTAATGCAGGGTTTTGCTAATCTGGCCAAAAACAGATGGTTTCCATTAATCATGACATCGCTTATATTTGGTTCGATGCATATTCTTAATCCCGAAGTTACCAAAATGGGGTATATCATTATGATTTATTATATAGGAACCGGATTATTTTTGGGAATTATCACCTTAATGGATGACGGAATGGAACTTGCCTTGGGATTTCACGCCGGAAATAATCTTATTGGAGCTTTGCTGGTCACTTCAGACTGGACCGTTTTTCAAACACATTCTATTTTTAGAGATCTGTCAGAACCTTCTGCCGGAGCAGATGTTATTCTGCCGGTTGTAATTGTGTATCCTATTTTGCTTTTTATTTTTAGCAAAAAATACAATTGGAGCAATTGGAAAGAGAAATTAACGGGTAAAATCAATGATCAAAAAAACGAGGCTGCAGATTTTTTAAACTTAAATTAAACACACTATGCCAAACTTAACACATAAAAATGTTCATAATTATTTTAAACTAGACGGATATCATTTAAACGCTGCAGATTTATGCCGTATTGGATATAGTTTTATAAAAGAAGGGGATATTTATGAACGCGCTATCGGAGAATTTTTTCTGGATTGGTTTGATCATAAGGATTATATGGAAATGACAACTTCCGGAACAACTGGACTTCCCAAATTAATTCGATTAGAAAAGAAGGCGATGATTCAGTCAGCACTCGCAACCGGAGATTTTTTTAATCTGGAGCCGGGAAATAAAGCCTTACTTTGTCTTCCTACTCAGTTTATTGCCGGTAAAATGATGCTTGTTCGCAGTTTAATTTTAGGATTAGAGCTTGATATTGCACTTCCAAGCACAGAACCTCTGGCACATAATAATAAACATTATGATTTTGCTGCAATGGTTCCTTTGCAGGTTCAAAATTCCCTCGAAAAATTAACAAACATAAAAAAGTTAATTATTGGCGGAGCAAAAACAGACAGTGATCTTATAGAAAAACTTCTGCCAATTAAATCTGAGATTTATGAAACGTATGGAATGACCGAAACCATAACCCATATTGCGGCCAAGAAAATAGGAGAGACTGCTTTTACAATTCTGCCAAATGTAAAAATTGAAAAAGATGATCGAGGCTGTCTTGTAATTTATGTTGCTGCAATTTCTGAAGAACCAATTGTCACCAATGATTTGGTCGATTTAATAAATGAAAACCAATTTGTATTTTTAGGAAGAATTGACAATGTAATTAATAGTGGAGGAGTGAAGCTTATTCCGGAGCAGATTGAAGCTAAACTAACAGGATTAATTAATAATCGTTTTTTCGTGACAGGAGTTCCGGATACTGTTTTGGGAGAAAAACTTATTTTAGTAATTGAAGGAGAGAAATATGATTTTTCTGATGACTTTTTTGATGTTTTAGGAAAATTTGAAAAACCAAAAGAGATAGTTTTTGTTCCGAAATTCAAAGAAAACGAAAACGGAAAGTTATTGCGAAAATCAAGCTTTAGAGGGTAAAAAATAAATAAATAAATTCCAATTTTATAAATCTCAAATTCCAAATACTATTATTGGAATTTGGGATTTTTTTTTGTGTTTGAGAATGTCTAGTCCCTATGGGACAAACTGAATGTATGTTTTGTAGTTTTTACCGATATATAATCTCTACGAGATTTGTTATGTTTATTTATTGAAAGCAATATATAATTTTGATAAAACTCCGCTAGGAGTTATATATCGGTAGAAAAAATAGGCCACACATGATAATGTCCCGTAGGGACTAAATGAATTACGATAACCTTCAAAAATAAAAATCCCAAATTCCAAATAGTATGGTTGGAATTTTGGATTTGTTTTTTGTGTTTAAGAATGTAGTTCTTACGGGACAAACTGGCTGTGTGTTTTGTAGTTTTTATCTATTTATAATCTCTACGATATACTCTATGTTTACTTATGAAAGCAATATAATTTCGATAAAACTCCGCTAGGAGTTATATATCAGTAGAAAAAAAATAGGCCGCACATGATAATGTCCCGTAGGGACTAAATGAATTACGATAATCTTCAAAAATAAAAACCCCAAATTCCAAATAATAAAGATTGGAATTTGGGATTTTTAATATTTTAATTTTTAAGCCAAATTAGAATTTGGAATTTAAAAATATGAATTTACATTTATTTCTTTCTTTCTAAAAGTGCCATATAAAATCCGTCAAATCCAGAATCTGAGGCTAATAATTTACGATCTTCTACAAAAGTAAATTGCTGTCCTATTTCTGTTTTAAGGAATTTTTGTACTTGTTCCTGGTTTTCAGATGGTAAAACAGAACAGGTAGCATATACTAATTTTCCTCCCGGTTTTACAATTTTAGAATAGTTTTCTAAAACCTCGCTCTGAACTTTACGAATATTGTCGATAAATTCAGGTTGCAATTTCCACTTAGAATCAGGATTTCTTTTTAAAACTCCTAATCCGCTGCAAGGTGCATCAATTAAAACTCGATCTGCTTTTTCATGCAGTTTTTTAATCACTTTAGTAGTGTCAATAATACGGTATTCTATATTAAAAGCGCCATTCCTTTTGGCTCTTAATTTTAATTGTTTTAGTTTGCTTTCATATAAATCCATTGCAATCAATTGTCCTTTGTTTTCCATTAAAGAAGCAATATGCAGTGTTTTTCCACCGGCTCCGGCGCACGTATCTACAACTCGCATTCCGGGTTTAACATCCAGAAAACCTGCAACTAATTGCGAGTTAGCATCCTGAACTTCAAAAAGTCCCTGTTTAAAAGCATCTGTTAAAAATACATTTGCTCTTTCTTTTAAAACTAAAGCCTCAGGCTGATCCTTTAAATATTCTGTTTCAATATTTAAGTCCATCAACGTGTTTCTTAGATTTTCTTTAGTTCCTTTAAGCGTATTTGTCCTTAAAATAACTTTTGCAGGCTGGTTTTGAGCCGCAATTTCTTTTGCCCATACTTTTTCGCCAAGTTCTTTCACGCCAAGTTCATCCATCCAGTCCGGAATAGATTCTTTTAAAGCTCTAACTTTTGAAAGCTCGTCAAAACGACCTTTTATTTTTCTCTCAGGAGTTCCGTCTAACTGTCTCCAATCCGGAATTGGGTAACCTCTTAAAACTGCCCAAACCGCAAACATTCTCCATAAATTGTCTCTGTCGTATGGTTCTTTTACTTCTGCAATTTCTGCATATAAACGTTTCCAACGAACAATTTCATATATTGTTTCAGCAACAAACTTCCTGTCAGAACTTCCCCAACGTTTGTCTTTTTTTAATGCTCTTGCTACCACTTTATCTGCATATTCGCCTTCATTGAAAATTGCATTCAAAGAATCGATGGTAGTATAAACTAAATTTCTGTGTAATCTCATTTCTAATATTTGAGGTGCAAAGGTACTATTAATTGATTGAAAGTTAAATTTTTAATTAGGATTGTTGTTTAGCTTTCTGTTTAAAAGAAAAAACACTCTGATAAATTTTTTAAAAGAGTGTTTTTTATATTGATTCTGCAAGAAGATTATTCTTTTGTGATTCTTGTCAATCCAATATTTTCAGGTGCGTGAAGCACCATTGGGAATTTCTCTATTTTTACTGAACTGCTGTCCAGACCAAATGCTCTTTCTTCAGATAAACTTAATTTTTTAATGAAGAAATAAGAGTTCATGATAATATTTTCATGCCATCTTAAATCATTGTCATTTGATAGGAATTTCTCAGACAATACAAATTTAAAGTCACCAATAATATTGTTTTTGTTTAATGATTCGTAACGGCTTGTAATATCAACTTCGCCGCGTTTTACCATATCACGAATTACTTCTCTAAACATCAAATTGATTTTTGTAGGCTCTCTAAAACCTAAATTAAAATCGATTCTGTAAATGTCATCTTTAGCGATTTCAGTAACTTTATATTGCGTTTTATAAGGTTCAGTCAAAATGTTTACGTGTACAAACCAGTAAATATCAGCTCTTTTTGGACGCTTTTGTAAAATTGAATAAATTACTTTCTCCTCTAATTCGTCAACACGATTTGCATTGGTCATGTAAACTAAATGTGTCGCATATTTAGGAATTGAAAGATCCTGGCTTAATTCTACCAATACCTTTTTATAATCGTCGATCTTGATAATTTTCGTGTAGCTTTTGTTGATTTTCTTAGCTAAATACCAAATTGTCATTATCGAAATAAGAAGCGTTGCAATGATTAAAGTTACGTAACCACCTTCGGCAAATTTTGTGATGTTAGCAATCAGAAAGCTAAATTCAATCAATAAATAAATTGTGATAAGCGGCACCATGAAGTATAGTTTCACACGTTTCATGATTAAATAATAGTTCAGTAAAATGGTTGTCATAATCATACATAAAATGATTGCTAAACCATATGCATGTTCCATATTTCCTGATTTTTCAAAGTGCAGTACAATTCCAACACAACCAAAAAATAACAGCCAGTTTATTGACGGAATATACAATTGCCCTTTTACTTCTGTAGGATATTTGATTTTTACTTTTGGCCAGAAATTCAAACGCATTGCCTCGTTGATCAATGTAAATGATCCACTGATAAGCGCCTGAGATGCAATTACTGCGGCTAAAGTTGCAACTACAATTCCGAATGGTAAAAACCAATGCGGCATGATAAGGTAAAACGGATTCCCATTTTCACCGCCTAACTGCTGCAATGTACTTCCTTCGTGGTGAATTAGGTAAGCTGCCTGTCCAAAGTAATTTAATACTAAAGTTGCTTTTACAAAAATCCAGCTGATCCTGATGTTTTTTCTACCACAGTGTCCCATGTCCGAGTACAAAGCTTCGGCTCCGGTTGTACATAAAAATACAAAACCTAGTACAAAAAATCCGTCAGGGTGAACTGAAAGCAAATGATAAGCATAATACGGATTTATAGCTTTAATTACTTCCGGGAAGTGTATAATTTGTATAAAACCTAAAGTTCCAAGCATGGCAAACCAGATCAGCATCATTGGAGCAAAGAATTTTCCAACCAGTTTGGTACCAAATTGCTGTATGGTAAATAAAATGAATAAAATGGTGATTACTATAGAAATAATTGTTCTTGTTTCCATAGTAGGATAGAATGCCCTAATACCTTCAACTGCAGATGAAATCGAAATTGGAGGGGTAATAATACCATCGGCTAATAGTGCGCTCCCTCCAATAATGGCGGGAACAATCAGCCATTGAATTTTAGTTTTTTTGACTAATGCATATAATGCAAAAATACCACCTTCGCCATGATTATCAGCACTTAGTGTAATAAGAACATACTTTATTGTAGTTTGAAGTGTTAATGTCCAAAAAACACAGGAAATTCCTCCTAATACAATATCGGCATTTATTGTATGATCGCCAAGAATAGCTTTCATTACATACAATGGAGAAGTACCGATGTCTCCATAAATAATCCCCAATGTTATCAATAAACCCCCAATAGACAACTTACTATGTAAGTTTTTATGCGATGCGCTCATGTATATTTTTAATAAAAGACGGTTGCAAATTTACTGTTTTAAAACAAATTAGCGACAATTATAATTAAAAAGATAAAAAAAAGCACAATCCCCAAATTGTGCTTTTAATTTTAAATATAAATTGAAGTATTCTTAACCTCTTCTTCCGCCGCCTCTTGAACCTGAACTGCTTTCTCTTTGCGGCTGGCCTCCGCCTCTTGATTCCTGGCTCACTCGTGGTGATTCTGAACGCTGAGGAGCGCTTTGAGGTCGTGATGCATTTGAATTTCCCTGAGAGCTTCCTCTGTTTTCAGAGTAACTTCTTGGTGATTCCGTTCTTTGAACCGGAGCAGACTGAGATGAGCTTGCTCTGTTTGAACTTCCTCTATTTTCAGAGTAGCTTCTTTGCGGCTGACTTTCTTGTGAAGATGTTCTGTTTGAATAATTTCTGTTTTCTGAATTTCCTCTTGGAACAGATGGAGTAGAAACACCTGGATTATTTCTATTATAATCTCTTTGAGTATTTTCAGTTCGTGCTGGTCTTTCTGCAGCAGGCATATTTTCTCTGCTGTTATTGGTTACACGATTTGTATTGTAACTTCTGTCAGATGAATTTCTGCCACTATTATTATCTCTCGTATTATAATCTCTAGTCGTATTTCTGTTTTCTACAGATGATGGACGTCCGGCATTTGATCTGTTAGAATTATAAACATTTTGATTCCTGTTAGATTCTCGGCTTGCAATTCTTCTTTGATCCAAATCATATCTGTTGCTTACATTAGAATGTCTTTGAGCAAAACTATAGTTTGGTCTCATTCTTTCGTAACCATACGTACGTCTTGATTCATAAAGAACCGGAGCTCTGTAACTTCTTCTTGTATTTACATAGTTATAACTGTTGTGTACATTGATACAAACATTTATGTTATTTCTGTATCTGTAAATAGGGTAAGGTCTCCATGCAGTATAGTAGGTTGGATAATAGCCCCAGTTCCATGTTGAGTAGTAAGGTCTGTAATTTGTAACCCAAAATGAAGTATAAATAACTGGTGCAATACTGTAAACCGGTTCGTAAATGTAATTATCTCCATATAAATAAGTATTACCAACCACCTGAACGCTAACTTTATTGTAATTATCTCTTTCTACATCAATCGTAGCTACATCCTGATAAACATCGCGATCTAAAACGGCCTGAATAATTACTACGTGAGTTCTGTCTTCTACAGATTCAATAACACGTAAATAATCAACTTCGTCGTCGCCATTTAAATCAAGGTTTGATATTTGATATTTCGGATCGTTCAATCTTCTTTCAAAATCCTGAAGATTTGCAGATTCTCCAAACATCGAAGCAACTGCTCTAAGATCTAAATTATCACTTATATCTGAATTTTTTGCGTAAACAGTAGTTTGACTTTGTGCTCCACAAGAACCAAAAACTAATGCAACAAGCGCTATTAAAAGTAATTTCGTTTTCATGATGAAATCATATTAAATTATTTGTATTACGAGATATTCAATTACTGTGCCACAAATTTATTTACTAGGTTTTGAGTTTGTAATTATCATGTAATTAATGTTTTACAATTTTGTTGAATTATTTTTATTTTTTTATTAAACAAAAAAAGCACGTAAATTATTATTTTCTGAAAAAAGACAAAACATATTTGTAATGTTATAAATAATTGTATTTTAGCATTAACAAATTTTAATTTATATGAAAAAACTAATTGTATTTTGTGGTATTTTTATTTTATTGATGTCTTCTTTCAGTACATTTAATTATAAAACGAAAGTAGCATCAAACAGTGGTTTTACATCAATGAAAATAGACACATTGTTTAAAGATAAAATTAGTATCAGAGCAATTTTAATTGATAAAAATAAAGTTTGGTACGGCGGAGATAATTCTCGTTTTGGATATTATGATCTGGAAAAAAAAGAGAAATTTGAAGAGCATATTTACCGTGATACACTTAAATTAGAATTCAGAAGCATTGCTCAGAATTCTAATAATATTTTTTTACTAAGTGTTTCAAATCCCGCCCTTTTGTATTCCGTTTCAAAGAAAGACCGAAAAGTAAAGCTCGTTTATAAAGAAGTTAATCCAAAAGTTTTTTATGATAGTATGCAATTCTGGAATGACAAAGAAGGAATCGCAATTGGTGACCCGACAGAAGATACTTTTTCAGTAATTGTAACCCGCGATGGAGGAGAAACCTGGACAAAATTATTATCAGATAAATTGCCTACAAACGCTACGGGCGAAGCTGCATTTGCCGCCAGTAATACTAATATTGTTATAAAGGGAGATGATACATGGCTGGTTTCCGGCGGAAAAAAAGCAAGGGTTTTTTATTCTCCTGATAAAGCAAAAACATGGAAGGTTGTCGAAACTCCTATTGTTCAGGGAAAAGCGATGACTGGTATTTATACTGCTGATTTTTACGATTCTAAACATGGTTTTATTGCCGGAGGAGATTATGATCTTCCAAATAAAAAAACGGACAATAAGGCTTTTACTAAAGATGGTGGAAAAACATGGGAATTAATAGGCCAGAATATGGGCTTTGGTTACGCTTCATGTGTACAGTATGTGCCTGGAGGTAATGGAAGGGAAATTATCTGCGTTGGTTCTGAAGGAATTCAATATTCTCAAAATGGAGGCGAAAACTGGACACAGCTGTCTACAGATTCTAAATTTTTTACTCTTCGTTTTGTGAATAGAAATACTGCAATCGCTGCAGGATACAATAAAGTAGTCCGACTAAATTTTAAATAAAAAATAAGAACCCTAAATAATAAAGTAAGTATTATTATATAGGGTTCTTATCGCTGTTGTTTCTTGAAGGAATTATTTTCCCGCTTTATCCCGATATTGTTTTAATAATTTTCGGCTAAAATCGTCTTCAGATCTTTTAAGCTTTAATATTTTTTTTGCCGGTAGTACCTTTTTTATACTGCTCATAAATTTTTCACGCAAAAGATATAATTCTTTATCTGTTGTTTCTATTTGTGATAACAATGTTACAGCCTCTTTTTCTGAAATAGAATTTAGATTGTCATCATCTAATTTTCTCAGATAGGTTTTCATTTTATCATGTCTCAATTCAAATTGCTTGTCATCGTAAGCATTGTAAATTGGCCAAAATTTTTCAGCTTCTGCCGTAGTCAGTTCAAGTTCTGTTGTTAAAAACGAAACTTTAAAAGCTTTAATTTTTTCACGTTTTTCATCTATTTTATCATTTTGGGCATAAAATGAAAAAGTAACTAAAAACAGAAGTAAGGCTAATATATTTTTAATTTTCATATTGGTATAATTTTGTTTTTACTCTGAAATTAAATTTTCAATGTTTGGGTTTGCAGCCAGAATATCTTCTAAAGTTTCCTCTTCAAGAGCTACATTTTTATTCAATTTATCGATATCCTTAGTATCCAGTTCTTTAATTAAATCATATTGATTCAAATTTGACTGATATGCCAGATAGGTTTCCAGTGTTGCTTCATCCAGTTCTTTTGATGCTTTGTAATAATGATTTGCCGTTGGAATCATAAAAGCGATTAAAACTGCTGCGGCAGCCGCTATAGAAATAACTTTTTTACGCTTGTAAAGCGGAATAACTTTTACTTCTCTTTCTTTTTTTTCTATCTGTTCTAAAACACTTACTGAAAGAGTATCAAAATAATGATCCGGAGTTTTAAATCCTGATGTTATTTTTGGTCCGTTTTCTAATTTAAATTCTTTCATAATGTCTGTAAGATAAGATTTGCTATAAAAGGTTTAATTTGATGTAACATATGCTTCAATTTTTTTTACCGCATGGTGATAAGATGCTTTCAAAGCACCAACAGATGTTCCGAGAATTTCTGCGATTTCTTCGTATTTTAATTCTTCAAAATACTTCATCTTAAAAACCAGCTGCTGTTTTTCCGGTAATGTAATAATTGCTTTTTGAAGTTTGATCTGGATTTCATCTCCGTCAAAATAAACATCTGATTTTAAATTGTCGATTGTTTTATTCTGTAAATCCTGTGAGGTGATACCTTTTAATTTTGCCTTTTGATTTAAAAAAGTCAAAGCTTCATTTGTTGCAATTCGATACATCCAGGAAAAAAGTTTGCTTTCTCCTTTAAAGTTCTTTAAGTATTGAAATACTTTTACAAAAGTGTTCTGCAGAACATCATCTGCATCATCATGATTCAAAACAATATTTCGAATATGAGAATACAGCGGTTTTTGATAATCAGATATCAGTTTTTGAAACGCCGAGTTTTGCGTTTTAGGATCTAATAATTGTTGTATAAATTCCTTCTCGTCGATCAAACTTCCTGATTTAAAAAACTTTATAATTAGTTAGAATGAATTTTACAGAAAAGGTTTAATTCAGCCTTTAAAAAAATTAAAATTCAGAATCTTCCTCCGTTTTTGCAGGCGGAGCTGCTGCCGGTGTCACAGGTTTTGGTGTTACCGGTTTTTTAACAGCCGGTTTTTGTGTTGTTGTATTTGGCGTTGTAGTAGTTTGTTCTGCAGCAGTATTTGTGGTACTTGGATTAGTTTCTGTTCCAGATTGATAATCTGGTGTTGTAACAGGAGCTGCAGTAACTTTTGGTTTAATTGGAAAATAAATTTCGGTTATTAATTTAGACGGACTTTTTACATCTAATTTACTGGCGGTTAAAATTTCAAGGTGCGACCAGCCTAATTCAGGAAATATTTTTTCATTATTAATATAAGCAGTTGTTTTTGCAATTGCCTCATTCGTATGTGAATAATCTCCTTTCAGAGTTGTTTTGACAGCATCAAACGAATTTAATTTTCCGGATAAGATATCGCTTCCGGCACTAATTGAAATTTCTTTGTTGATTGGCAGACAAATCGAAATTTTGGCTAATCCTTTTGCTGTATCATAAGTATGATAAATGATAAAAGGTTTTCCGTTTGTGCTTAAACTATTGGTTTCGCTAAAATGAATAAGCTTCGGAATTACAATTCTAGCATTTTTATTAATTTTAGAAATCTCACTTGTAAAAGTTTGTTTGATATAAGGAGTTTCTGTTTTCTTCACCACACCATTTACCTGTATCGCGTATGTTTTTGTTTCGTAGTCAAGGTTTTTATCGATATTTACAAGGCTTTTTTCGTAAATAGTTCCAATAACTTTATCAGACCCTCCGTTAAGTGCGGCGTATATTTTAAACAAAAAGCTCATTGTTCCTTTTGCTTTCCATGTTACTTTTGTTTTTCCTGCCAGTGTATCTTTAAAAGTCCAGGTTACGTCGGCTTCTGTACCGTCGTATTTCATTTTTTGTTCGATACTTTCTCCGTCTTTTGTTTTTACAGTAACTGCATTTCCTTCACCTTCTTCGCCAGACCAATAAAAAGAACCACCGCTGCCGCTAGTTTTACTTGGAAAAGTAAATTTTAGAGATGAATCTTCAACTGCCCATGATTCAAAATCTTCATAGTTTCTAAAATCATTTACATAATTATATACAGTCGCTTTTGGCGAATTGATTACTTTGCTTCTTTCAACAGAAAAAATCCCCTTTTGGGTAGCAACAAATACGGTTAGGGCAACTAAACTTAATAAAAGTAAAAGGAATAAATATTTTAGAATCTTCATTGGTGCAGGTTTTTCGTAAAGTTATAAATTTTCTTGGGAGTCTAAACTAATAACTAAAAATAATAGAATGTATTATCTCTTTAAAAAGATTTTGATAACAAATAAAAGGGCGATAAAAAGCAAAAACACAATTAATACTTTATAGTTTCCTTTGTAAAAAACTTTATGAAGTGCAAGATCTTTGCGGTAAGCAAAAATCATTACGATTACAAATGCAATAAAAAAACAGAGACCGAATATTAATTGTCCTTGACTAAACATACTTAAAAATTATTTTTGACAAATTTAGAGAATTGTATACGATTTGTTGCTAATTTGCCGTCTCATTTAATAGAATAAAAACATGAAAAAACAACTTGATGCGGTTACTGAATTTCATACTGCTTTTAAAATAGGTCACAGCCAGACTCCAATTGCTGATTTGGGAGAAACTAAAAAACTGCTTCGTTATAATTTAATGAAAGAAGAAAATGAAGAATATCTTGAAGCGGTTAAAAATAATGATTTAGTTGAAATTGCCGATGCTCTTGGAGATATGATGTACATTTTATGCGGAACTATTATTGAACACGGCCTGCAAGACAAGATTGAAGCTGTTTTTGACGAAATCCAGCGCAGCAATATGAGTAAACTGGGTGAGGACGGACATCCGATTTATCGTGAAGACGGAAAAGTAATGAAAGGCCCAAATTATTTTAAACCTGATTTTTCGAAGTTGTTGTAAAATAAAAAACCCGATAGATTTAAAATTCTATCGGGTTTGTTTTTATTTATCTATACGGATTATTGAACTTTAACGGTCCATCCGTAAGTATCTTCAGTAAGTTTGTTTTGAAGACTTGTTAGTTTTTCTTTTAAGAATGAAGCGTATGAATTCTCGATTGGTGTCATTTCAAAATATTCACCTTTATAAGAGAATCCTTTAATTACGCTGATAACAGCAGCAGTTCCGGCTCCGAAAATTTCTTTTAATGATCCGTTTTTAGCAGCCTCAACCAATTCTGAAACGATTACCGGGCGAACTTCAACATTTAATCCTTCTTTTTCAGCCATAGTAATTAAACTTTTTCTGGTAATACCATCTAAAATTCTTTCGCTTGTTGGAGCTGTTAATAAAGTATCGTTGATTCTGAAGAAAACATTCATTGTTCCTGCTTCTTCTAATTTTGTATGCGTTGCGTCGTCAGTCCAGATAACTTGCTGAAAACCTTCTTTGTTTGCCAGATTAGTTGGGTAAAACTGTGCAGCATAGTTTCCGGCAGCTTTCGCAGCACCAATTCCACCATTTGCCGCTCTGCTGAAATGTTCAGCAATAATTACTTTAACTTCTCCGCCATAATAAGATTTTGCAGGAGAAAGTAAAATCATGAATTTATATTCGTCAGAAGGATTTGCAATTACTCCGGGACCTGTAGCAATCATAAAAGGACGGATGTACATACTTGCTCCGTTTCCTCTTTGAATCCATTCCTGATCAATTTTTAATAATTCATTTAAACCTTCCATAAAAATGTCTTCCGGAACTTCAGGCATTGCCATACGTACAGCAGAATTGTTGAAACGCTTATAGTTTTCATCAGGTCTGAACAACCAAACATCATTATTTTCATCCTTATAAGCTTTCATTCCTTCAAAAATAGCTTGTCCATAATGAAAGACTTTTGAAGAAGGATCCATTAAAATTGGCGCATAAGGCTTAATGACCGGAGTCTGCCATTGTCCATTTTTGTAATCACATTCAAATAAATGGTCTGTAAATACAGCACCAAAGCTTAAGTTTTCAAAGTCTACAGAACTTATCTTAGAAGAATCAGCTTTTCTGATTTCAATTTTGCTTGTTTGAGTTGTACTCATAATTATGTAAAGTTTTTATCTAATTTGTATTATCCAGCAGATGAAATATAATGTAATGATCTGATGAAGAATAGGTTTTCTTAAATGCAAAATTACGGAAAAATATATAATTTACTTGGTAAAACTGCATTAATTCCTATGTTTGACTGAGATTTATTTATCTTATAATAAACCTAAAATTTTAGCTGAATTTTATAAAGAATTTATGAAAAAACTATCGTTTTTTAAGGCTTTACGCATTTGTTTTAGCTAAATTTGATCATTAAAAGAGACTCAAAATTAATTCAACTCCATTATATAATTCGAAATTGTGAAAAGAGAAATAATTAAAACGCTAGATGGTTCAACCACAATTCATTTGCAGGAATGGAACGAAAGTTATCATTCTAAACACGGCGCAATACAAGAGGCAAAACATGTTTTTATAAAAAACGGATTGTCCTTATTTGAAAGCAGTCCGGTTACTGTTCTTGAAATTGGTTTTGGAACAGGATTAAATGCCTTTATTACTTTTTTGGAATCAGAACAAAAAAAGCAGCAAATCGATTATGTTGGAGTAGAGGCTTATCCTGTCGACTCAGAGGAAGTTTTGCAGATGAATTATGTTGCAGAACTGGAAGCATTGGAATTTGATAACATTTTTCAAAAAATGCATAAAAGTGAATGGAATAAAAAAATAGAAATTAGCAGCCGTTTCTCGTTAACCAAAAGGAAACAATTTTTTGATGAAATTG
This sequence comes from Flavobacterium sp. Root901, assembly GCF_001429765.1. GTDB lineage: Bacteria > Bacteroidota > Bacteroidia > Flavobacteriales > Flavobacteriaceae > Flavobacterium. Next base: position 519,332 of record NZ_LMJB01000001.1, on the reverse strand, counting down.
ACGATTTTGAAATTTTTGATTTGATTTACTTTGATGCCTTCGGATACCGTGTGCAGCCGGAGCTTTGGAGTACTGAAATTTTTCAGAAAATGTATAATAGTTTAAAACCAAATGGAGTCCTTGTTACTTATGCAGCCCGCGGAGTTGTTAAAAGAAGCATGATTTCTGTTGGATTTACAGTAGAAAAATTGGCTGGTCCTCCGGGAAAAAGAGAAATGTTTAGAGCCTTTAAAAAGGTATAAGTTAGTTATTTAGAACGGTTCTATATTGATTTATATTCACTAAGAAAACGTATTCGTAGATAAATTTTTGAAAAAAATAAGTTAAAAAGAAACTTTATATATGATTTATGTTTACATTTGGTGCGAGTTTAAAAATATAGATAACCCCCAAAATCTTATTTTATTATGTCAAAAATGATGTTTGATTACACGAAATCAATACTTGAAAGAGTAAGTTTCGACCCGGTACTTTTCTGCAAAGAGCTAGAAAAAGCTATCAAAACACTGTTACCATACGAAATGGAACAATTACAAGAATGGTTATTAAATTTTATTATTGAAAAACCAGAATTAAAACAAAGTCTACTACTAATTAAAGTATAAAAAAAAGGAGCCAAAACTGGCTCCTTTTTTTATGCTGGCTTTTTTTGCAGCGGACTAATGATTTGAACATTTTGAAAAACAATTGCTCCTTTTACCACTCCGGCAATTGTAGATCGAATTGCATCAATGATTTGCATTTTTAATTCGCTTTTTGGGTAAATTAAACTTACCTCACGGGCAGGTTTTGGTTCCTTAAAGTTTCGTAATTTCAGTTTATCGGAATCTTTTAAATCAAGTGTGTGCAAGTACGGAAGTAATGTTGTGCCCAAACCTTCATCGGCTAATTTTATAAGGGTTTCAAAACTTCCGCTTTGAATCTGAAAATTATTTTGGTCAATATCTGTTCCGTTTTTACATAAATTTAAAATTCCGTCCCTAAAACAATGTCCGTCTTGTAAAAGAAGGATTTCATTAATATTTAAATCGGCAACTTCAATTTCCTGTTTTTCAAATACAGCATGATGTTCCGGAATATAGGCAACAAAAGGTTCAAAATACAAAACGATCTCTTTTATCTTTTCATCTTCAAGCGGAGTTGCCGCAATTGCAGCATCCAGATGTCCATTTTTTAGTTTTACAATAATTTCATCTGTATTTAATTCCTCAATCAAAAGCTTCACTTTTGGATATTTTTTAATAAAATTATTCAAAAACATAGGCAGAAGAGTCGGCATAATGGTGGGGATAATTCCTAATCGAAATTCTCCGCCAATAAATCCTTTTTGCTGTTCGACAATATCTTTAATTCTGTCTGCCTCGTTTACAATATTTTTAGCCTGATTAACAATCTTCTGACCAATATCTGTAAGCTGGATTGGTTTTTTGCTTCTGTCGAAAATTAAAATATTAAGTTCTTCTTCAATTTTCTGAATCTGCATACTTAATGTTGGCTGTGTGACAAAACACTTTTCGGCAGCAAGTGTAAAGTTTTTGTGTTCTGCAACAGCTAACACATATTGTAATTGGGTTATCGTCATCGTGATAATAATTTTTGATGCAAAAATAAGTAAATATAATTTTTTTTTATAATTTTTTTGAATAAGTTCCTTTAAATTTGTAGTAAACTTAGTTATAAAAAATACAGATTATGAAAACAAATATTTTAGGATTACCTGTAAAAGAATCAGAATTGCTGGTAAAAGAACTAAATGTCTTATTATCAAATTTTCAGGTTTATTATCAAAATTTAAGAGGAATTCATTGGAATATTCGTGGAAAACGTTTCTTTGATTTACATGTAAAATTTGAAGAATTATATACAGATTCTCAGTTAAAAATTGATATGATAGCTGAAAGAGTTTTGACCATTGGAGGAACTCCGCTTCATACTTTTGAAGATTATATTGAAAATAATAAATTAACAGTTGGAAAAAATATTTCAAACGACGAAAAAGCAGTGCAATTAATTGTAAATTCTTTATCAGATTTGTTAAAAATTGAAAGAGAAATTTTAAGTAAATCAGCTGAAATTAATGATGAAGGTACAAATTCTATGATGAGTGACTTTATTTCTGAACAGGAAAAAACCATCTGGATGATGAATGCATGGCTGGATGAAACTTTGTAATAAGTTGTTTGTTAATGTCTTAAAAAAGCGGAATAGTCGACTTTGATTATTCTGCTTTTATATTTTTGTTAAAATTCTATAAAATTTTCAGCTTGTCGCTTTGATTTTATTTGTTTAACGCTATTTTTGCTTCGATGAAATTAATTGCCCGCATATTATTATTCATTTTTATTGCCTTTTTATCGACCCCGACAATTGTTCAGGCGATAAAGAAGGGCAGTACCTGCGTGTCTTTTAATTTTTCTGAAGAAGAAGTTCATAAAGAACTTAAATCTGTGGTTCATCCTTTAATTTTAGAGCATGAAGCACCAGTTCCTGTTTACATTGAAAAGAAAACGATAGTTTCTGAAAACATCGTAAGACTGGAAAATATTTCTCCGAGCATATTTGCTCCACCTCCCAACGTGGCATAATACTTCCGATAATTTGAAAGAACCAACTGTATTTTAAAAACAAATACGGCAGGATTCTAATGTATCAATTTTTAGTATTGTATTATGACAAAAAAAATCAATCTTTTTGGCAACCTTAAGTCTGACTTTGCCTCAGGTTTAGTGGTTTTTTTGGTGGCTCTTCCATTGTGTTTAGGTATTGCAATGGCTTCTGGGGCGCCGTTATTTTCTGGAATTATTGCGGGTGTTATTGGCGGTATCGTGGTTGGTTATTTAAGCCAGTCACATATTAGCGTTTCTGGTCCGGCGGCTGGATTAACAGCAATTATTTTAACTGCTATTACTGATTTTGGTGCTTTTGATGTGTTTTTACTGTCTGTTTTTATTGCAGGAATAATTCAATTGGCATTAGGATTTTTAAAAGCTGGAAGTATATCCAATTATTTTCCAACTAACGTAATTGAAGGAATGCTTGCGGGTATCGGAATTATTATTATTCTGAAACAAATACCGCATGCTTTTGGTTACGATGCTGATTTTGAAGGTGATCAGGCTTTTATTCAAAATGATGGAAGTAATTCATTTTCATTTCTTTTTGATGTTTTAAACCATATTCAGCCAGGAGCAGTTGTAATTTCTGCAATTTCACTTGTAATATTAATTTCATGGGACAAGGTTCCATTTTTAAAACGATTAAAATTAGTTCCGGGTGCACTTGTAGCCGTTATTTTAGGAGTTTTACTAAATGAATTTTTTACAGCAACAGGAAGCTCATTGGCAATTGCAAAAGAACATTTGGTTTCATTGCCAGTTCCAAAATCTTTTGATGAATTTAAATCCATTATAATTACACCAAATTTTAGTGCGGTGACAAATCCGCAGGTTTGGGTAGTAGCTGTTACAATTGCCATTGTAGCTTCTATAGAAACGCTTTTGTGTATCGAAGCTTCAGACAGAATGGATGTTCAAAAACGTTATACAGACACTAACGTAGAGCTTAGAGCGCAGGGTATTGGTAATATTGCGAGTTCGCTTTTGGGCGGTTTACCCATGACATCTGTAGTTGTGAGATCATCTGCAAATAATAATGCGGGTGCAAAATCTAAAATGTCGACAATCATTCACGGTTTACTTTTACTGATAAGTGTTTTATCGATTCCGGCAATTTTAAATAAAATTCCATTAGCAACTTTGGCTACGGTTTTAATTTTGGTTGGATACAAATTAGCCAAACCAGCAACCTTTATGCATTTCTGGGAAAAGGGGAAATACCAGTTTGTCCCTTTTATTGCAACTTTGGTCTTTGTCGTTGCGACAGATTTGCTTAAAGGAGTTGCTTTGGGAATTATCATTAGTATCATTTTCGTTTTAAGAGGAAATTTAAAACGCGCATATATCTTTAAAAAAGAACAATATGAAGATGGCGATATCATTCATATCGATTTAGCGCAGGAAGTTTCGTTCTTAAATAAAGCTGCAATAAAACAAACATTAAGTGAAATTCCGGAAAATTCTAAAGTAATTATCAATGCACATGATACGGAATACATCGCGCATGACGTTTTGGATTTAATTCGTGAATTTAAAGAAACTCGCGCTATTGATGAGAATATCAAAGTGAAATTAAAAGGTTTTAAAAAGGCATATCAATTAGAAAATACTCCTGAAAACAATAATCACGTTACAATTGAACATTATTATGATGTTGCAAAAAGACAAGTGGTTCAAAAAGAAGTTATAAAAGAAGAATAATTAAATTTTGGTGTTTTTAAAGGATAAAAAATGTCAAAATTTAGGTAACTTTACATTAAGTTCTTTTTTTGAGACATTCCTAAGATAGAAATTACCACAAAAAATAAAAAAAATGAGAAAATTTTATGAGCAGTTATTAGAGAATAATAAAAAATGGGTAGAGAATTCATTGGCTTTAGATCCAAATTATTTTGCTGATTTGGCAAAAGGTCAGTCGCCGCCATTATTATGGATCGGATGTTCTGACAGCCGTGTTCCTGCAAACGAAATTGTTGGTGCTAAGCCGGGAGAAGTTTTTGTTCATCGTAATATTGCAAATATGGTTGTTCACTCTGATATGAACATGCTGAGTGTTTTAGATTACGCTGTAAATGTATTAAAAATTAAACACGTAATTGTTTGCGGACATTATGGATGCGGTGGTGTAAAAGCAGCTATGGGAAATCAATCTGTTGGAATTATTGATAACTGGATTCGTCACATTAAGGATGAATACCGTCTGCACGATAAATATTTAAATTCTATTGAAGATGAGACAGAGCGTTTTAATGCTTTTGTAGAAATTAATGCTAAAGAACAGGTTTACAATTTGGCTAAAACGTCAATCGTTCAGAACGCTTGGAAAAACGGCCAGGACTTAATGCTTCACGGCTGGGTTTATGGTCTTAATTCTGGTTTTGTAACAGATTTAAATGTAAACATTGCTTCAAATGAAGAACTTGATGAAGTTTATCAATTGAAATTTTAAAAAATAAATAGATCAAAAAAAAATCGCCTTTTTTACAAGGCGATTTTTTTTATTCATTTTCATCCAGATTTTCATTAAATGCAGATGGAAGCATCGTTGGGATAAACTTAATCAGAATTGGCAGTAATAAACTTCCTCCGGGTAATAAAAATATAGTTAACGACGGAATTGTTTTGCAGATATCTAAAAGTTGTTTTTTTACTTTTTTCTTTTCTTTAGCATCCAGGTCTCTGGTTGTAGAAGACGCTAATAAAACCATTAATTCCTTACTCTGAATAATTTCCTTAATCAATCTGTTTTTGTTTCTTATAATCAGTTTTACAACGCTGTGCGTCATCTGATCATAAAAATGCTTAACAGGATTTGAATAATTAAAATATGGAATTTTCTTTTTATGCGTAGTAATAAAAGTATGAGTTGTGTCGATACTTGTTTTTACAAAATCATCAGACACGCCCATCATTGAACCTAAAGAATACAAAAAGTACGATTCTTCATTTTCTACAACGCCATCACTCCACAACGCCATTCCGGCCATGTCGATAAAATAATAATGCTCTAATGTGTTTTTAAAATAATCCAGCGGTATAGTTTCTAATGTCTCAACCGTAACTTTTGATAATTTAGAATAACGTATTGAAGCTTCAAAAAGTTTAATTAATAAATCGTCGTGCTGAGATTTAATCGTTTTGGTTTTCAAAGCCAGACCAACAATCCCTAAAACAGTTTCTTCAATTCGTTTTAAATATTTTTCAGGAATTTCTCCATGCTGTAAATATTGTCTGAATGCCAGAACATCAATAAACAAAAGCGCATTTGTTACTAAATGCGAAAAGTTTTTACTAATGATGCTGTCGTTTGTCTGTACTCTTTCATCAATTATAGTTTCTAAAGAATGAGAGGGAGTATCTTTAGGAAGCAGGATCTTAAATAAATTAAAACCTTCGGGATTCATTTGTTTATAGAATTTTACTGCTTCTGCAATAAAGTTTTTTGGTTCAGAATTTCTTTTTTCTAAACAAAAAACATGATATAAGGTATTTAATAAGGCAACTTTAGAAATTTCGGTTTTAAACCAGCCTTTAATAGGAATTGGTATTTGAGAATCAATGGCAATGATATGACCATAGATAAAGCCGGTTTCCCTTACTTTATAGTAAAAGGAATCCGTAGTTTCAAAAGGAATTGCTTCTGAAAACTTCTGCTCACTAAAAAATTTATCTATCCAGCCGTGTGCTGATGGGTTAATCATTACATTAAATTTATAGCTGCAAAGCTATGCCTTTTTCTTGTTTTAGAGAGAATTAAAAATAAAATAACCACTAGATTTTTGTGAAATATAGTGGTTATTAATATTTTACTATTTAATTATTCCCGCACAGGCAACTCTTCCGCCGGCATTTCCGGTTGGCTGAGTTGTAAAGTCATCTGTTCCCTGATGCACAATTAAGCCTTTTCCTAAAACATCTTTGGCAGCATCTCCGCAGCCGATGCACCATTCGTCAGTAGTCAATGTGATAGTTCCGTTACCTTTATCATCAGCGGTAAAGTTTCCAATATCACCTTTATGATATTCTCCAACTCCCCATTTTCCGTGTTTCTTAAAAGTAGGATTCCAGTGTCCTCCGGCAGAACTTCCATCTGCAGCTGTACAATCTGCTTTTTCATGAATGTGTATAGCGTGAACTCCAGGCTGTAAACCAGAAACTTTTGCTGTAAAAGTAACTTTACCATTTTTCTCTGTAAAAGTAGCAGTTCCGGCTACTGTGCTGTTGCTTTTAGGTTCTAAAGCTACAGTCAGGGTTTTGGCATCATTTGATTTTGTATTGGTCTTACAGCCAATGATTAAAGCTGTAATTATAGCGAAAGATACAATGAGTTTTTTCATAATATGACGATATTTTAAATTAAAGGTTGAGTAAATTTAACGTAAAATAACGGAATAAATTGACTCTATAAGTTAAAAAAAAGTCAAACTATACGTTGTAATTTAAGATTGATAGAGCACAAAACCCAAAAATATTGCTTAAATTCGTAGTAGTTTTAACGGTATTTTTCTGAAACTAAATTCTCTAATTCGTTCGTATTTAATTCTTAAAGTTATGATGAAAAAGATTTCTATTCTCGTTTTTATTAGTTTGATTTTATTTTCCTGCAAGTGCAAAAAAATCGATTCAGCTGCAAAACTTGACGGAACTTGGGAACTTAATTATATTACCGGACCAAAAATTGCCTTTGATGGATTATATCCTAATAAAAAACCAATTATAACTTTTAATACAAAAGATAATCAGGTTTCTGGCAATAACAGCTGCAACTCCTATACAGGGAAATTGGCCGTAAATGGAAATAAAATTGATTTTACACAACCAATGGCAGTTACCAAAATGATGTGTCCCGACGGACAACAAGGTGAACAAACCTATATGAGTACGCTTCAGAAAATTAATTCTTACAATATTACAGATGACGGCAAAACGCTTAATCTTATTTCAGATGATATTGCAATGATGAGATTTACTAAAAGTAAATTATAAATAATTTAAATTGGATAAAGATGAAACCTAAATTATCCTTGTGTGTGCTGTTGCTCAGTTTTTTGAATTTTTCTGTTTTGGCACAGGAAAAAAGCAAAAAAGAACTAAAAGCAGAAAGAGAGCTTCAGAAACAAAAAGAAATTGAAACTTTAATTAATTCTGAAAATTTTGTTTTTGAAGCCCAGAAAGTTACCCCGCAGGGCGGGCGGTTAATTATTTTAGATTACAATACCTATTTTTTAAAGTTTAACACGGATAAAACAACCTGCGATCTTCCTTTTTTTGGGCGTGGCTATAATATTGGTTATGGAAGTGATGGCGGAATTAAATTTGAAGGAATCCCGGAAAATATAAAAATTGAGAACAGGAAAAAAAGTTATAATGTCAAAGCTACAGTTAAAGGCAAAGATGATGTTTATGACTTAATGTTTACTGTTTTTTATAATGGCGGAGCTTCACTTTCTGTAAATAGTAATAATCGTGCTCCAATATTTTATGATGGAGAAATCAGCGCTCCAAAATCTGATGAAAATAAAAAATAGAATTTTTGATGTATTGAATCCCCACATTTAATATCAAGTATTTAAAATGCATATTATTTAAAACAAATTAAAAATCATAACTATGAAAAAATTGACTCTTATTTTTATTATGATGATAACCACGTTTTCATCTTATGCACAATCTTCATTTAAGGAAGATGTTGAAGTTTTACAAAGTGTTTACGGAAAATCTAAAAGTGATTTGGTTAAACAGTATATGAATTTATCAGATGCACAGTCTGCTGCTTTTACAAAAGTTTATGATGATTATGAAGCGCAGCGTAAAGCACTTGGACAAACTAAATTTCAGTTGATTAATGATTATGCTGCTAATTATGAAACGCTCACAGATGCAAAAGCTGATGAGCTGGCGAAAGGAACTTTAAAAAATCATATTGCTTATGAAAAGCTCTATTGCAAAACCTACAGTAAGGCAAAAAAAGCAATTGGAGCTATAAATGCAGCTAAGTTTATTCAGTTAGAAGTGTATTTACAAACTATAATTCGATCTGAAACTTTAGAAGCAATTCCCTTTATTGGTGAATTAGATAAATCAAAAGTTCAATAAATTTCATAAAACAAAAACGGCAGTTATTTGAGGTAACTGCCGTTTTTTGTTTGTTTAATTAAAATTATTTTGCTGTTTTAACTTTATAAATTGCGTTTACCATTCCATCACGGAAACTGTCTAATGTTAATTCCCAAAACATGATTCCGCCCAGTTTTTTAGACTTAACATATTCTGTTTTTGCTTTTATTGATTTAAGATCGTCAGATGTAGCAAATGTTTTAGTCTGAGCATTATACCAATATGGTGCCTGTGCTTTTTCATCGTAGAAATATTTCCAGCCGTTAGCTTCAGTATAAGTTGCCGCAAAGTTTTTAAAATCAACACCCTGAATATGTTCTCCGGACTGATAAAGACCGTTATTTACATTCTCAACATTTTTCCATGTTCTGGAATAAAATGCACCTCCAATAATTAATTTTTCAGCAGGAACTCCCTGATTTAATAAAAATGTAACCGCTCTGTCTGTAGACTCTTCTTTTGGATTTGTACTGTACAATGGTGTATGATGTCCGGTAACTTTAGAATATCCATTTACTAAATCATAACTCATAATATTGATGCGGTTAACCAGCGGTGCTACAGCTTTCCAGTCAATAGATTCATCAAGATATTTTTGAAAACCTCCTGCGGCAAAACTTAATTCATATTTTTTACCTAAAGTCGATCGTAATATTTTGATTAATTCAGTGAAATTAGGTTTGTCTGCCGGTTGATATAAATGTCCCGGAAGTCCTTCAATTGCTGGATATTCCCAGTCAAGATCTAAACCGTCAACTTTAAAATAGTTACTTACTTCTTTTACCGATTTGGCAAATTTTAATCTTCCTTCAGCTGTTGAAAAAGCATTAGAACAAGGTTCGCAGCCGCCCCAGCCGCCCAGAGAAAGAACTATTTTTAATTGTGGATTTTTTGTTTTTAGGGAAACTAAATTTTTTATAGTAAGAGAATCTTTAGTAGAATCTACGCTTAGTTTTCCATCTTTTAAGTGGCAGAAACTAAAAATAATCTGATTCAGTTTACTTACTTCATATTCGTTTATCAGGTTAGAATCACCAGTATAATATGCGATGATATCTAATTTTTTATTCTTCTGCGCAAAAATGTTTGTAGAAATAAGGCAGATAAATAAAAAGGTAATTAGGCTAATTTTTTTCATTTTATGTTTGTTGAAGATTTAAAACGCTAAATATAAAACATTAGAATCTAAATTTTGCCATTAATCCTGTAACATAACCGCAATTTTAATAAAGATTTGTGAAATGGGGGTAAACCATAAATAATATAAGTTGATTTTAGACTGGACTTAATAGTATTTTTCCGTAGAGACGCACAGCAGTGCGTCTACGTTATGTTAGACGCACTGATGTGCGTCTCTACAAAAACACATTCTTTTTAAATGAACTTATATAACTTATATGATTCAAAAAACAAAAAAATAAACCCGCACAGTTTCGGACTTGTGCGGGTTTAAACAAATTAAAAGCTAAAAACTATTTTTGAATTAGAAACAGTATGAATTTTCTGCAACTAATTTTTCTGCGATTTTTTCTCTCAATGCCACAACATTTGGCAGGTTCGTGTATTTTGTAAAACGTTTTAATCCCATTAACATCATACGCTGTTCGTCTCCTTCAGCGAAAGAAGCGATTCCTTCTTTTCCTCTTAAGTTTACGATATCTACCGCTTTGTACAAGTATAATTTTGCCATTGCGATTTGCTCTTGAACTTTGTCTACACCTTGAGATTTTGCTAATTTTTCAGTTCTCAGAATTGTACTTTCTGCCATATAGATTTCGATTAAGATATCGGCAGCAGCCATCAATAATTGTTGGTGAGAATCTAATTCAGGACCATATTTTTGAACGGCACTTCCGGCAACCATTAAGAAAACTTTTTTCAGGTTAGCCACGATTACTTTTTCTTCTGCAAATAATTCAGAGAAATCCGGAGTATCAAAAGATGGAATTCCCATTAATTCTTCCTGAACTTTCATCGCTGGTCCAAGTAAATCAACGTGACCTTTCATTGCTTTTTTGATCAGCATACCTACAGAAAGCATTCTGTTGATTTCGTTTGTACCTTCATAAATACGTGCGATACGGGCATCTCTCCAGGCACTTTCCATTGGAGTGTCTTCAGAGAATCCCATTCCTCCAAAAACCTGAATTCCTTCGTCAGAACAGTTTTGAACATCCTCAGAAACAGCAACTTTTAAGATAGAACATTCTATAGCGTATTCTTCAACACCTTTCAATTCTGCTTCCTGATGAGAAGTTCCTTCTGCCTCGCGGGCAGCGATTCTGTCTTCGATATCTTTTGCAGCACGGTAAGAAGCACTTTCTCCAGCGTAAGCACTAGTTGCCATTTCAGCTAATTTAGAACGGATCGCTCCAAAAGATGAAATAGAAGTGTTGAACTGGATTCTTTCGTTAGCATATTTTACAGCGCCAGAAGTCACTCTTCTTTGTGCATCTAAACAAGCTGCCGCTAATTTAATACGACCAACATTAAGCGCATTCATAGCGATTTTGAAACCGTTTCCTCTTTCAGACAGCATATTTTCAACCGGAACTTTTGTTTCGTTGAAGAAAACCTGACGAGTAGAAGAAGCACGGATTCCTAATTTATGCTCTTCTTCATTCATAGAAATTCCGTTTGACGGATCGTTTTCTACGATGAAACCTGTAATATTTTTATCATCACCAATACGAGCAAAAACAATGAATAAGCTGCAGAAACCTGCATTCGAAATCCACATTTTCTGCCCTGTAATTAAATAATGCGTTCCGTCTTCAGATAAAACTGCTTTTGTTTTTCCTGAGTTAGCGTCAGATCCTGCACCTGGCTCCGTTAAACAATAAGCTCCAAACCATTCTCCAGAAGCCAATTTCGGAACGTATTTTTTCTTTTGTTCTTCAGATCCGTAAAGTGTAATTGGCATTGTGCCGATTCCTGTATGCGCTCCAAAAGCAGTAGAGAAAGAACCAGTTGCTCCGGAAATATAGTCGCAAACCAACATTGTTGATACGAATCCCATTCCTAATCCGCCGTATTCTTCTGGAACCGCAACTCCAAGAAGTCCCAATTCTCCAGCTTTACGCATAGAAGCTTCTGTATACGCATAATCTTTTTTCTCAAAACGATCTTTATGCGCCCATAATTCTTTGTCAACGAACTCTTTTACAGAGTCACGCATCATTAACTGCTCTTCTGAAAAATCTTCTGGTGTGAAGATGTCTTCGCATTTTGTTTCTTTTACTAAAAACTGACCACCACGAGTCACGTTTTTTTCGATAGTATCTGCCATGATTATGTTTTTTTATATTTTGTTTTTGTCCAATCTTGCCATTTCGACGAAGGAGAAATCTCCGCCACGATTATCCACATAGTATTTCAATCTTGTCGAGTTACTTGTGGAGATTTCTCCTTCGTCGAAATGACAAACAGGAGAGAATACTTTTTTTATAATACTTCGTAGATTCCAGCACTTCCTTGTCCAGTACCCACACACATAGACACAATTCCGTACTTATTACCTCTGCGTTTCATTTCATCAAATAACTGAACAGAAAGCTTAGCTCCGGTACATCCCAGAGGGTGCCCTAACGAAATTGCACCACCGTTTACGTTTACGATATCTGGGTTTAAACCTAATTCGCGAGTAACCGCTAAAGCCTGTGAAGCAAATGCTTCGTTCAACTCAATTAGTTCAATATCGTTTAATGTTAAACCTGCTTGTTTCAACGCTTTCGGAATTGCTTTTACCGGACCGATACCCATAATTCTTGGTTCAACTCCAGAAGAAGCAAAGTTTACCAAACGTGCGATTGGCTCAAGATTTAATTCTTTTACCATGTCTTCACTCATGATTAAAACGAATGCAGCTCCGTCGCTCATTTGAGAAGAGTTACCAGCAGTTACACTACCGTCAGCAGCAAAAACCGGTTTTAAACCTGCCAGAGCCTCAATAGAAGTTCCGGCTCTTGGTCCTTCGTCTTTATTAACAACGTATGATTTGGTTTCTTTTTTACCATTTTCATTGATGAAAGTCTGCTCAACCGTAATTGGAACAATTTGTTTGTCAAATTTTCCTTCTGCTTGCGCTTTCAAAGCTTTCATGTGAGAGTTATAAGCAAACTCGTCCTGATCCTGTCTTGAAACATTATATTGTTTCGCAACCGCTTCGGCAGTAAGACCCATTCCCCAATAGTAATCTTCGTGACCTGCGGCAGCGACTTTATAATCCGGAGTTGGTTTGTAACCTCCCATCGGAATATAACTCATACTTTCTGCACCACCGGCAATGATACAATCTGCCATTCCAGACTGGATTTTAGCAGTCGCCATTCCGATAGTTTCTAATCCTGATGCACAATAACGATTTACGGTAACTCCGGGAACGTCTTCAACTTTTAATCCCATAAGAGAGATTAAACGACCAACGTTAAGTCCTTGTTCTGCTTCCGGCATGGCATTTCCAACCATAACGTCGTCAATGCGTTTTTTGTCAAAATCAGGCAGTTCATCCATCATAAACTGAATGGTTTCTGCAGCTAATTCATCAGGTCTTTTAAATCTAAAAACCCCCTTTGGTGCTTTTCCTACCGCTGTACGGTAAGCTTTAACTATATATGCTGTTTTCATAAATGATTGTATTAAGATTGGAGAATTAAGTATTAAGATTTTCCAATTGTTTTGTTGATTTTATCTTTTAATGATCGTTGAAAAGAAAAATTCATATTTGAAACCTCTACTAATTGATTAATAGTTGGTTGAATTAAATCTTCACTAACAAGTTTAAGTCTTTTTGCAAGTATTAATTGTGTTATTAATTCAAAAGTTGAGCCATTTGCAATTCCTAAAAAGTGCATAAATTCTTTATCAGAATTTCTTCCAGATCCTTCGGCAATATTTGAAGGAATAGAAACAGCACATTTTTTAATTTGATGAATTAAATTGAATTTTTCATCATTTGGGAGCAATGCAGAGATTTCATAAACATGAACTGCAATGTCCATTGCTTTCTGCCAAATTTTCAATTTTTCAAACTGATGCATTTCTTAATACTTAATTCTTATTACTTGATACTAGTTTCTCAAAGGTTTTCCTTTTGTCAACATGTATTGAATTCTTTCTAAAGTCTTACGCTCTGTACATAAACTCAAGAAAGCTTCACGTTCGATATCTAATAAATACTGTTCAGAAACTAAAGTCGATTCAGATAAATCACCACCAGCCATTACGTAAGCCAGTTTGTTAGCGATTTTCTTATCGTGTTCAGAAATGTATTTTCCAGCTTCCATCTGATCCGTTCCAACTAAGAACATACCTAAAGCTTGTTTTCCTAAAACTTTAATATCAGTTCTTCTAATTGGCTGTGTATAACCCGCTTCTGCCATTAACAATGCATGTTTTTTGGCTTCCGCAATCTGACGGTCTTTGTTTACTACGATAATATCTTTTCCGTGTTGTAATAATCCTGTGTCAAAAGCTTCATAACCAGAAGTCGAAACTTTAGCCATAGCGATAGTTAAGAAATATTCCTGAAGAACATTCAGCTCCACATCGTTTTTACGGAATAAGTCTGAAGCTCTTAAAGTCAATTCTTTAGAACCACCACCACCTGGAATTACGCCAACTCCAAATTCAACTAATCCCATGTACGTTTCTGCAGCAGCAACCACTTTATCAGCGTGTAAACTCATTTCGCATCCACCGCCAAAAGTCATTCCGTGAGGCGCAACTACAACCGGAATTGAAGAATAACGAACGCGCATCATCGTGTCCTGGAACAATTTAATTGCCATGTTCAATTCGTCGTATTCCTGCTCAACCGCCATCATGAATATCATTCCGATATTGGCACCAACAGAGAAATTCGCTGCCTGATTTCCAATAACTAAACCTTGATATTCTTTTTCCGATAAGTCAATTGCTTTATTGATGGCCTGAAGAACGTCGCCGCCAATTGTATTCATTTTAGACTGGAATTCTAAGTTTAAGATTCCGTCTCCTAAATCCTGTATAATTGCACCACTGTTGCTCCAAACTTTTTTGCTTTCGCGAATGTTGTTCAGAATAATAAATGAATCTTGTCCCGGAACTTTAGTCTGAGATTTTGAAGGGATATCATAGAAATAAGTAGCGCCTTCTTTTACAGTGTAGAAACTTTCGCTTCCGGAAGCTAACATTTCGTTTACCCATGCAGCAGGCTCTAAACCTTCTGCTTTCATGATTTCGATTCCTTTAGCAACGCCGATGGCATCCCAGATTTCGAATGGTCCATTTTCCCATCCAAAACCAGCTTTCATAGCATCGTCAATTTTGTATAATTCGTCTGAGATTTCAGGAATTCTGTTTGAAACGTAAGCAAACATTCCGGCGAAACTTTTTCTGTAGAATTCTCCCGCTTTGTCTGTTCCTTTTACTAAAACTTTAAAACGATTAATTGGTTTATCGATAGTTTTAGTTAATTCCAATGTTGCAAAATTTGCTTTTTTTGCAGCGCGGTATTCTAATGTATCTAAGTCTAAAGAAAGAATGTCTTTATCTACTTTTTTATAAAAGCCCTGACCGGTTTTAGAACCTAACCAGTTATTTTCCATCATTTTGTTGATGAAATCCGGAAGCTTGAACAATTCGTGCTGTTCGTCGTTTGGACAGTTTTCATAAATACCATTGGCAACATGTACCAAAGTATCCAATCCAACTACGTCAACGGTACGGAAAGTAGCCGATTTAGGACGTCCAATTACCGGACCAGTCAATTTGTCGACTTCTTCAATCGTTAATCCCATTTCTTTAACTAAATGGAATAAACTCTGAATCCCGTAAATACCAATTCTGTTCCCGATAAATGCCGGAGTATCTTTAGCAACAACCGAAGTTTTTCCTAAGAATTTAGATCCGTATTCTGTTAAGAAATCCAATACTTCTTTTGAAGTTTTTGGTCCCGGAATAATTTCGAATAATTTTAAGTAACGCGCAGGGTTAAAAAAGTGTGTTCCGCAGAAGTGTTGTTGAAAATCTTCGCTTCTTCCTTCACTCATAAAATGAATTGGAATACCCGAAGTGTTTGAAGTAACCAAAGTCCCCGGCTTACGGAATTTGTCGATTTGTTCGAAAACTAATTTTTTAATGTCCAAACGTTCTACAACAACTTCAATAATCCAGTCTACATTGGCAATTTTTGCCATATCATCTGTTGTATTTCCAGTCGTGATTCGGCTTGCGAATTTTTGGCTGTAAATAGGAGAGGGTTTCGATTTTAATGAATTCGCCAAATGCTCGTTTACTACACGGTTACGAACGGCTTTACTTTCAAGTGTTAATCCTTTTTTAGCTTCAGCTTCGGTCAGTTCGCGAGGTACAATGTCAAGAAGTAAAACTTCGACACCAATATTAGCAAAATGACAAGCTATACCTGAACCCATAATTCCGGATCCAATTACAGCAACTTTTTTAATTGTGCGTTTCATAATTTGTTACTATTTGTTTGTAGGAGAATTTGAATTTTCTTTAAAAAAGATTATTCATTTTCTGTGTTTTCTGTTTGATTCGCCAGTTCGCTGGCGTTCGTGTGATTAAATATGTTTTTGTCCTGAATTAATTCATTTATGATTTCAGAAACTTCGATAAAATGTTTCAGTTTTTCATCAGAAACATGCTTTCTAACTGTTTCATTAAATTTCAGAACTGTATTTTTAGATAAATCTCTTTTTTCTTTTCCAAATTCGGTTAGGTAAATTAAAACCCCGCGTCCGTCACTTGGATTTTTTTTGCGAACAATTAAACCTTTTTCTTCCATAGATTTTAACGTCCTTGTTAAGCTGGTTGCTTCCATGCCCATTCTCGGACCTAAAGCGGTTGACGGAGTTCCTTCTTCCTTATCCATACTTAAAAGAGCAAATCCTGTTGCCATGGTAGCATCATATTTTGCAGCCTCTTCATTATACATTCTTGAAACAGCCTGCCATGTTGCTCTCAAAATATAATCTATTGTTTTGTCTTTCATAGGTAACTATATCGATTTCAAATATAATTAAAAAATACTATGCATGCATATAATTTTTTAATAATTTTTTGGTTAGTTAGAAAATGTCACTGATTTAGAGTGATTTGGTCGTTTATTTAAAGGGAAATATACTATTCTTTTTTTGTATTTTAACATTTTTGATAATGTAAAAATCCTTTTTTAGTTTTTAAACTGGCTATAATTGGAAATTCTGCAAAAAATTATGCGGTAATATCATTTTTATTTTCAGGTTCATATCTCGAAATAGCTTTTTGCAGTGTTTTTTTCATCCTGTTTCTTAGGTTTTCAGGCCGTAAAATTTCAATAGAATCTCCAAAACCCAATAAAAGCCGTTCCATTTCATAATTAGGGATAATAAATAGGTGTACAATAATACTTTTATCTTCATTTTCAGCAATCAGTTGCTGAGAAGGATGTAAGGGTTTTGTTATCACATAAGGCGCATTTGCTGCATCGATCCAAAGTTCAATACGTCGGGGCTTTAAACCGGAATTTACGGTAACACCAATTACATCTTTATAAAAATTTTCGGCATCAAATTGTTCTTCCAGATAAGAAATATTAAAATCATAATCAATCCCAATAATTCTGTCGAGAGCTAAATTTGTAATAGGCTGCGAAGCTTTTTTCTTCCCGATTAAAAACCATCGGTTATTAAACTCTTTTAAAATAAAAGGATGAAAATTAAACTTACTTTCCTCTGTAGATTTAAATGATTTGTAGGTAATAATAAGAACAACTTTTTTTATAATCGCCTGATAAATCTCGTCTAAATAGTGCAATCCTTTTAAATTTTCATTTTTATCGAGATAGATTACAGGATTTGTATTCGATTTTTCAGAATAGATTTTGTCTTCCAGACGCTGTAAAATGTCTGACACATCACTAAATAAAGAGAAATCTTTAAACTGTTTCAGCATCGAAACCGTTTCGGTCAAAACATTCATATCCGTTTCAGTCAGTGGAATATCAGTAATCGAAAAATCTTCATCGTCATATTTATAATATTTTTTATCGTAAACGACAATTGGCGCGTTATAACCAAGCTTTTCGCTGCGCATCATCTGGATATCCATCTGAATCGTTCGTTTGCTAATCGGAATCTGACGGCCTTCATATTCTTCCAGAGCCTGAGAACAGCATTCAATTAAGTCTTCTAATGTCCATTGCCTGTATTTATTCTGAAGACATTTATCAATTGTTTTATAGCGGATTAGGGCATTTTTATTTTGTGACATGGTTATGTTTTTAGATACCTGAAGAAATAGAGTAAATATTTCTCCCTAATTTAATTTGAAAATGTCTTTTGTAACCTCATTATCATGAATCTAAAATTAAACTTTTAATAAAACTACGCAAAATAATTGCGCACTAATTATCAATTGTTTTTTGAAAGCTCGCTATGAAGAAAATTTCAGTTTGTAATTGTTTAATAACTAATTATTTAACACTTAATCGAATTATATTTTTAAATAACTTGTTTTAAGATGAAAAAATATTATTTATAATCTTTCTTTGATTAAAAAAAAATATACTTTTGGTGCCAAATTAAAAAATGCCATATGGGGAAACTTTACTTCTTGCCACTATATTTTCTTTTATTAATAACGACTGCTGGTTTCGGGCTTAATGTCGAAGAAAATAGTATCAACAAACCTTATAAAGATGTAGTGGCACCACCAACAGTCAATTTTAATTTTACAAATGATGGCGCTTGTTCTGGAACTCCGGTTACATTTACATCAGTAGTAAGTGGGGCAGGTCCTTTTAAATATTTATGGAGTTTTGGAGACGGGACAACTTCTACCGCTATTAATCCTAGTCATGACTTTAATGCTTTGGGATGTGGTTCGCAAAATTTTAGTGTGAAGCTAACTGTTACTGATGCCAATGGGGAAATAAATTCTATAACAAAGAATGTCTCAGTAAAGCAAAAACCAGATTTAAAGTTTGTAAACCTTAATGCTCCTGCGGGATCCAGCGCTCCTTTTGAAAAATGCGGAGATAATAATTCGGATTTAAAATATACAATAAACGTTGGAAACAGTTCTGCATCGATAGCTTGTATTTCATCTTACAGCATTGATTGGGGGGATGGTAATGTAGAATCCAATGTGACTTTCCCGAGATCTCATACTTACATGAAATTGGGATCTTTTAATATGGTTGTAACAGCTTTAGGAAATGGGACCTGCAGTAATTCGGTTACTTATGTTGTAAAAAATTCTAATAACCCGATTGGTGCATTGATAGCTCCGGGTAACACAACCAATTTTTGTACTCCGGTTGCCCCGATGGATTTTGCAATTGGTTCTTGGGCTCTTAATCCTTCAGATACTAATTATCAGGTTAATTATGGCGATGGAACTATTTTGAATTTTACACAAGCTCAATTGGAGAGTTCGATTTATTATAATAGTCTTAATCCGGAAGCATCTCAAAATTATCCGATTCCGCATAAATTTACAAGGTTTAACTGTCCTTCGGGAAATACTGTTTCTCTAACTATCACAACTTCTTGCGGAACTACTTATCTTACGGCGGGTCCAATTATTATTCTGGATGTACCAGTTGTAAGTTTTTATGTAAATTCTATTGCGTGTGTTAATACAGGAGTACTTTTAAATAATACCACACAGGCAGGTTATACTAATGACTGTAGTACATACAATGTGTATACTTGGGATTTTGGAGATGGTACACCGGTTTCTAGAGATGTAAACCCTTATCATGCTTACACAAAGCCGGGAACTTACACCATCAAATTATCTGCACAAACACCTTGTGGAATCGGAAATACTGCCACACAAACAATTTGTGTAGAACCAATATTGCAGCCGAGTTTTACGTATGCAAAAGCCTGTGCTTCAGAAAATGTTCAGATAACCAATACAACAGATACAAGTAAAGGCTGTGCTGCAGAAAGTTACTATTGGGAAGTTTTGGGTTATTATGAAGGATTTTGCGGAAAAGGTACGGGACAATACTATTTCGTAAATGGGCAATACGCAAAAGATCCTGTTATTAATTTTAGCAATCCGGGAACTTATGAATTACGACTTAGAACCTACAATTCATGTGGTATATACCAATACACTTCAAGATCTATAGAGGTAAAAAAGAAACCAGTAATTAAATTAGATCCTATTTCTGATTTTTGTAAATCGGCAACAATTAGGCCTGTGGGAACTGTTGTAGAAACTTGTTCCCCAAGTTCTGAAATAAGTTATTTATGGAATTTTCCAGGAGGTACGCCTTCAACATCTACATCGCTGAATCCGGGATCGATCAATTATACCAAAACCGGAAATTATACAGCCACTTTTAGTGTAACAAATAGTTGTGGAACAACCAGCGTATCAAGGAATTTTTCTGTTGATATGGTGCTTTCACCAGTTATAGCAGCAAAAACATTTAAGATATGTAGTGGAAACAGCTTTCAGTTTACGCCAGTTTCTAATGGAGTTGACAACGTACCGGCCGGAACTACGTTTGTGTGGTCAAATCCTGTAATTTCACCTCCTGGAGCTGTGACCGGTGCTTATGGCCAATCTTCACCTACAACGGGCATTTCTCAGACATTAACAAATACTACTTCGAGTCCGGCTACAGTAACGTATACAATTTCTCCAATATCAAAAGCTTGTCCGGGACCTGATTTTACAATTACAGTTACCGTAGATCCATTAATTAATGCAGGAGAAACGATCAAAAAAATTACGTGTAATGGTGCTAATGACGGAGCGATAAATCTAAATGTTACGGGCGGAATCCCATTTGCAACCGGAAAACCTTACACATTCGCATGGACTGGTCCTAACGGATTTACAAGTACAGATCAGAATATCTCGAATTTAAAAGCCGGATATTATTATTTGACCATAACAGATAACGGTAATTGTCCTTTTACCAGAAGCTTTTATGTAGAAGAACCAGGTTTATTTCAATTCAGCGGATATAAAAATGACATAACCTGTTTTGGTAAAAATGACGGATACATCAATTTGTCTGTAACGGGAGGAACACAACCTTACACGTACGTGTGGACAAAAAATGGAAATCCATATACGGCCAATACAGGAACAATCAACAATTTGGGGCTTGGTGATTATGAAGTAACCGTTACGGAACTTAATAATTGTAATGTTTTAAACGGAAAATATACAATTGTAGAACCGCCATTATTAAAAGTCAGCCTTAAAAGTCAGGTCGATATCCTTTGTTATGGAGCTTACACCGGAGAAATTTATGTTGATGTAACAGGAGGAAGAGCTGCAGAAGTAAGTCCGGGTGTTTTCAATTATAATTATTACTGGACAGGTCCAAACGGATATTCAAGTTATCAAAAAGACCTGACCAATGTCGCAGCCGGAGTTTATAATCTGACGGTTACAGATAATTCAGGTTGTACTGATAATCTGCAGGTCACGTTACTTCAAAATGATGAAATAAAATTAGATTATACCAAAACAGAAATTGCCTGCTATAATTATTCAGATGCGTCTATAACTATCAATAAAATTATCGGAGGAATTCCCTTTACAACAGGTGAACCATATATTGTAAATTGGAGTAATCTGGGTACAGGTCATATACAGAATAATTTATCTGCAGGAACTTATATTATTACAATTAAAGATGCATTAAGCTGTACAAGAGAGTTTCCAATTATTATTGATAATGCACCGGTATTTACAATAAATCCCGATGTAAAACAAATTTCGTGTTTTGGAGAAAAAGATGCTCATATCCGATTAAATCTTGTTGGAGGTCAAAAACCTGTAGTTTTAGTTTGGGAAGACGATGCCACAGCAGGAATCGAAAGAAATAATCTTGCAGAAGGAACTTACAAAGTCAAAATTACCGATGCAAAGGGATGCGAAATTAAAAAAGAATTCTTAATTGTTGAACCACCTTTGTTAGAATTAAATGCGGATGTAACAAATCCATTAAGTTGTGCTACAGCCGATACAGGTGCCATAAATTTAGTTGTAACAGGCGGAACACCACCGTTTACCTATTCATGGTCAAATGGAGCTTCGACTGAAGACTTAGCAAATCTTATTCCGGGAAATTATACTGTAAAAGTAACCGATGCTAACAATTGCACAAAGTCGGCTTCGTGGAAAATTATCAGATTCGAACAATTAACACCAACTATAGAGGTTGTGACAGATTTTAATTGTGATACAAAATCTGTAAAACAAACATTTATCGGACATGTAAAAGGTGGTATACCGCCATACACACTGCATTGGTCAGACGGAGATGTCAGTGGCGCTAATGGCGAAATCATGAATACAGTAAACAACGGTCTAGTAATTTTTACCGTGACTGACAGTTTTGGCTGTAAAGCAGAGGTTCCGTACAATGTAAGTACACCTGTTTTGGGGATACCCAACTTCACTACAACTTCTTACGGAAAAGATGTTTATGATTTGTATTCTATCTATGATCCGATTTCATTTACCAATTTAGCAACTGGAGATTTTACACTCACTTCCTGGGATTTTGGAGATGGTAATTTTTCAGACGAAGTAAATCCACAACATATTTACACAAGGGTAGGGACTTACACTGTTACACAAACTGTAACTTATCCTTTTGGATGTCAATATGTTTATAAAACAACAATAAAGGTAGAAAAAGGGTACAGTCTAATTATGCCAAATGCCTTTACTCCAAACAATGACGGTTTCAATGATACTTTTGCACCTCAGTTTCTTGGTTTAGATGATATAACATTAGAAGTTTTTGATACATGGGGAGGTATGGTTTATTCTGAAACCGGAACGAACATCAGCGGATGGAACGGAAAAGTAAAAGATTTATTAGCAGAAAATGGTAATTATTACTTTAAAATCACTGCTAAAACTTTCTATAAACATACCGTAACCGAAAAAGGAGCATTTACATTAATTAAATAAAAGCAACAGATTAACAAAATGAAATTAAAAGTACTTATCATAATTATTATATGTTGTTTTTATTCTAATGTAAGGGCACAAGACCCGGTTTTTACACAATATTTCCTGATTCCCGAAACCTTAAACCCCGGTTTTTCTGGCTTTATGGAAACAACTTATGCTGGTGTTGTTCATCGCGAACAGTGGCCTGATCTTGATTTGAGAATCGATACCGATTATGCTTTTATAAACACTTGGAACGAAAGCCTGAATAGTGGTTTCGGATTAAGTATTCTAAATCAAAGAGAGAATTTAACGAAGTATAATTACACGCAAGTCAACGGAAATTATGCTTACAAAGTAAGGATAAACGACGATTGGGATTTCAGACCCGGAATAGAAGCCGGTTTTGGATTAAAATCTTTTGCATTTCAAAATTTATTGCTAGAAGATCAGATTAATATCAGAACCGGAGTCGTAAACAACAGTTCAATAGATCCGTTGATCCGAAACGAAAAAATGACATTTTTTGATTTTTCTGCCGGAATGGTTTTTAATACCGATGATCTTTGGATCGGTTTATCGATGAAACACCTTAACAAGCCAAATATTTCCTTCAGCAGCGATGGAAATGTTCCATTAGATACTTTCATGTCCCTAAGTGCAGGATATGAATTTCTTTTGGCAGATTATATTGATGTGCAGCTTTTTCCGTACGAAACAAAAATGTTTGTAACGACCAATTATATGCAGCAAGGCCGCTACAACAGACTTGATATAGGGAGTTCAATATTATTTCAGAAAATGTTCTTTGGTGCAACTGCTGTTACAAATCCATCTAAAAATGGAGCCAATGGTGCCTTGCTGACTTCCGTAAATCTTTTTACCGGATTGCAGTACGAACATCTTAGATTAGGAATGTCATACGATATAAATACTTCCGGCATCGGAAAAACCGGAGGTGTTTATGAACTTCTTCTGACTTATCAGTTCAATCTCGACAGAAAATGCTTCGGTTGTCCGAATTACGAAGGAAGAAATTAAACTCAAAATCCTTAATGCTGTTCTGAACATTAGGGATTTTTCTTTTTATTAAGTCTTTTGAATAATAATCTTTGGACTTGTCCCTCCGTGGCCGGCTTTCGGCTATATCTTTTGTTTCACTTCACAAAAGGATACTGCCTCAATTCCTCACGTGTTATGTTGTTAATAAAGAAATCTCTTTGTTAATATTTGCTCTCGCTTTGTCTTCATACAAAACTCTAAACTCTTTTGTTTGAAAAATAAATTCATTCTCCAGAAAATGTTTCAAAGCTTTGGCGCGTCCGGGTTTGTAAAGCAACTCAGGATAAAGGCGATATTCCTTTCTAATTTGTTCAAAATAGATTTTATAATCTTCCCAGTCTTTAGAAAGGATTTTCAAATCAAAATCGATAAGCCAGTTAATATCTTCAATTTTATCATGCTGATGCAATTGTGTGGCGCAAATCGCTTCAAAAATGAAATCTTTATCAAGAATCGAATTTTGATTTAAAATCTTTACTGCAAACTCAGCACTTTTAAGTTCATTATCTTTTCGGGTTACCTTATATATAATGTCATGGTAAAAAATACTAAATAGAATTTCATCTGGTTTTTGAAGGTAATTTTTGTATTGATCAGATAATTCGATCATTTCTTGCAAATGTTTTAGATTATGATAATACCTTGATTTACCCGAATATTGTTTTTCTAAATTAAACCATAAAGTATTGATTTCATTAGAATTAAATCCGGTTTTAGCTAGGAGTTCTGAATACTTTTCCTGTAGATTCATAAGTGAAGTTTACTCAAAAATAAAAATTAAATTTTACTGCGCAAAATAATTGCGTAGTGGTTTTGAAATCTTTGTTCAGGAAATAAAGCAATACGTTCATATAAATAGAAATTGAGTTTTAAACAGGTCAAGTTTGAGTTACTTCGAAAACACTTTCCAATGTACACACTTTCACCATTACCTTTTAAACTCAAATTATAATTGGGGCAGTAGCTCAGTGGTAGAGCAGGTAATTTTGAAATTATCCTAAGAGGTCAATCAGAATTTACTTCTCACGCTTTTAACGTCCAGGTCGCGGGTTCGAATCCCGTCTGCTCCACAATTTGAATAAATTTTTACTACGCAAAATAACCGCGCAGTACTTTTAAAACCTTTGTTCAAGAAATAAAAACAAAACGTTCATAGAAATAAAAATTAAATAAAGCAGGTCAAGTTTAAGTTACTTCGAAAACACTTTCCACGTACACACTTATCCGATTATCTCTTTATTAAAATCTGAAGCAGTAGCTCAAACGGATAGAGCACAGGACATATTAGTTTCGAAATTATCTTATTGGAGGTCAATCTAAACTTACTTCAATCAGGGATCCTGGGGTTATGGGTTCAAATCCCATCTGCTTTACTAGTATTGGTCAATTAAAACTTACTTCTAGAAATTGGTTTTTCTGGTTTGAGTCCAGCAAGTTTTAAAATCATCATTACTAAAAAAAAACGAGGGTCAAAATTAGCTTACTTCTTGGGGAAAACCCACCAAACAGTCACTTTGAAACAGCTAATTCATTACACTCCAATTTCAGGTCAAGTGTTTCTTACTTCAAAACTCTTTTAGGTAGAACTCAGAAGCACCATTATCTAAATTTTAAAAATTAAAAAAAATGAAAACACAAGAATTATTAAAAATCAGTTTACGTCAAAATGCCATTTTTATTCCAACAGAAATGATTGCGAATGATACTAAAAATTTATCAGGAACAACATCGGTTTTATTGGCCAATGTTTCTAAACTTGGATTTACGTTTTCTGAATCATTATTGCAGGCGCTAAACAATGTAAATCCAAAATATAAAGTCGAAGTTTTAGAAATCTTAAGAGAAGTTTTAGGAACAGATAAAAACTGGACGCCTTTGGTAAAAGAATGGAATATTCCAACTGGAGAAAATGTTGTAGATCATATTATAACCTATTTTACAAACGTTTTTAAAACTAAAAACGGAACAACTTTGCAATGCGGACATACAATTCCGGACAATACTTTTCCTTTAGAAAGATATAATGGTTGTCCGTTTTGCGGAACTCCATTTGAATTTGGTAAATTGGAAAAAGTAGGTCAGGGAAGTAAATTGAAAGTCCTGGAATTATGGAGTGAGAACGATTTACAGGATTTTTATATTTCATTATTACAATCAAAAACAGCTTTAGACGCAACTCAGGTAGATAGTTTAAAAATCGCTTTGAAATACTTGTCGTTGCCAAAAACAGATGTTGCAATGAAGGAAACTTTAATGCTTGTAATTGATGTTTTGATTGAAAACGGTCAGGCCGAAAATGCGTCTCAATATTTTAAATCACCAACAGATATCTTAAGATATTTATGGTTTAAAAACACGGGTTTATTGCAGATTATTGAGCCAAAAACGATTGTAAAAAGAGCGATGAAAAATCATTCTCATTTTTATGAATTTATGGATACAAGCGCGCAGGCAAAAGTTGCATCTCAAAAAGATTTAAAATTAAAATATTCCCGAAAAGAATGTTTGATGGCTGCATCTTGGTTGAATAACATGGAAATGGATGTAGAAACAATGTGCGAAATCATGCATCCAAAAAGAGGAATGTGGGTTCGTTTTATCCGTGCCTTACGTTTGGCAGAATACAGCAAAAGAAAAGGATTCGAGAAATTGAGTTTTTTAATGGATGTATTCTACAACCAGGTGTATGATGTTTGGCAGAGCAAAGTGAATTCGTCAAGATTGAAATTTGATGCCGATAAAACATTTGCGTTGTTAAAACAGCGTCCGGGATTATTTGCTCGTTCCTTATTCTCGAATATGCTTTGGTTTGGTGCAGAAGAAACTGTGGCACATTTTTCTGAGATTATCGATAAAGTTCCGGCGAGATTGATTTTTACTTTGAATATGTATGCACAAAATTATTTTGATAAAAATATACAACGAAGCGTAAAACCCTTGGGCGGAAATAACAAACGTGTTGCACCAAATGCATTATTAAACTTGTATGAAGATTTTATGTTGAATGATATGAAATCTAAAGTAGAAGATTTGTGTATTTTGGCGATGAAGAAACGTTTTGCCGGGTTGAAAAACACCAACAAAACAATCTATATCGATCCGCAATTGTATAATATGCCAGTTTCAATTGGTGATAGAAGTGAGACTGTTCAGGATCTGCCGGTTGCTTTGATGGGAACACGTTTCCCAGTTGAAGGAAATGAAGTGCGATTGTTTATGCAATGGGGAAAAGATCTTCCGGCACAACATCTGGATATGGATTTAAGCTGTCATATCGCATACGAAACACGTTCAGATATTTGTTCTTTCAGCCGATTGACGACTACAGGTTGTCAGCATAGTGGTGATATAAGAAGTATTCCAAATAAAATTGGAACGGCTGAATATATCAACATCAATATCGACGAATTGGCGAAAGCCAACGCAAAATTTGTGACTTTTACCTGCAATGCGTACAGCAACGGAAGTATCACGCCAAACTTGGTTGTAGGTTGGATGAACAGCAAATATCCGATGAAAATTTCGGAACGAACAGGTGTTGCGTACGATCCGTCGTGTGTAGATCATCAGGTTCGTGTGACGCAGAATGTTGCCAAAGGTTTGGTTTTTGGAGTGTTGGATGTAGCAAAACGAGAAATCGTTTGGTTAGAGATGACTTTCGGAGGTCAGGTTGTACAAGGTTTAGATTTTAAAGGAGTTCAGGCTTTATTGGCAAAATTGAACAGCAAATTAAACATCGGTAGTTTGTTACAACTAAAAGCGGAAGCTCAAGGTTTAACAATAATAGAAGAAGAAAATGCTGATGAGGTGTACAACGCGCAATGGGCAATGAACGCTGCTGCGGTGACACAATTATTAATAGATTAATTTTAAAACCACGGATTCTTAATTGGGTTCGTGGTTTTTGGATTAAATTATTTCGGTTCGATTATCTTCAACGGATTAAAATCCCTTGCTACAATATTCGCATTCCTACGGAATTTTAAAAATATAAAAGTTAACGGAAACCTGTCAGGTTTAATATAGAAAAGTTTCGGAGAAACGATTTATGTTGTAGCAACGGATTTTAATCCGTTGAAATAATAAAGTAATAAACAGTGTTATGACAATCAAAGATATAAATACAAAGCCGAAAAGAATTTCAAAACATATTTAAATAATGAATTTTTAAGATTTTAATCATGAAAACACCAATCTATCAAATATTCGGTTCTGAAAATTCGCTCGATGTCGATTTGGTTTTCTTCATTGAAAAAATGCCAGAAACGATCTTAGAAAAACTTTCATTATCAAAAGAACTTACGGATTTTATAAAAATAAATTTTCCTGAAAAAGTAGTGAACGCCAATCTTGCTGTCTGCAAAAATGGTCATTTAACGGAAGTTTATAAAGGCACAACCGATGAGTTGAATAATTCCTTGTTTTATACTTACGATTTTCATCAACAGCAATTTAAAAATCAGATCGATATACTTTTAAAAAGAGATGTTGATTTGAAATTTTTAAGAAGTTCCAGAATGATTTTGTCATTTTTAAGTAAAACAGAATATCGTGTTGAAATAAAAAATGCTTTAAAAAGTAATTTAAATGAAAAAATGCAAATTTTAGAAAATATCGATTTAAACAAAATTTCTTCTTTCGGAAAAAATACAAACTATCAGGATGTTTTAAAATCAATTGCTTTTCAGTTGGGACAGTCTATTTCGCTTGATGAAGGGAAAGAACTTTATACAAAAAATCAAATTGCAGAAAGTTTTCCAGAGTTAAAAAAATATTTGTTTCGGGAAGAGAAAAGTGATTGTGAAAACTTGGAGAAATGGCTGATGAAATTTGTCGAAATACTTCAAACCAGAATGCCAAAAATGCAAAGGTTTTCAGAATACAAATACGAAGAAATAAACAAATTTTAACTACGCAAAATAACTGCGCAGTAATTTTTGAATCTTTGTTTTAAAGATTAGAACACATGAACACAGCACTTTTAAACGAGATGATTTCAAAAAACTATGTCAGAGTAAACAAACACCCTGAACATGATTTGTATATTTACAACTATACTCAAAATGCGCAATTCGAGAGAATTTGGAACGAAGTTACGTTAAGCTGTCGCGGTCTTATTTTAGACGGAAACGGAAATGTTGTCGCAAGACCATTCGCTAAGTTTTTTAATTTGGGTGAAATAGAAAATCAAATCCTTCCAAAAACAACTTTTGAAGTCTACGATAAAATGGACGGTTCGCTTGGAATTCTGTATTGGGTAGAAGATAAGCCTTTTATAGCAAGCCGTGGTTCATTTTCCAGCGAACAATCAGATAAAGCAAATGAAATGCTTCATGGCAAATACAAAAATTCATGGTCATTTTTAGATAAATCAAAAACGTATTTGTTCGAAATTATTTATCCGGAAAACCGAATCGTTTTAGATTACGGTGCCAATGAAGAACTGGTTTTGCTGGCGATTATTGATACCCAAACGGGAGAGGAATTTCCGCTTGAAAACATTGGTTTTCCAGTGGTTGAAAAGTATGACGGAATAAATGATATTTCCCTTTTAAAAGAATTGAATTTAACTAATAAAGAAGGTTTTATCATTAAATATGCGGACAACTTTCGGGTAAAAATTAAATTTGACGAATACTTTCGTTTGCATCGGATTATTACACAGGTTTCTAATCTCAATATTTGGGAATATCTAAAAACCAATCAGCCGTTTGATGAGATTTTGGAGCGTGTTCCTGATGAGTTTTTTAATTGGGTAAAACAAACCAAAAAAGATTTAGAGAATCAATACGAAATAATTGAAAATCAATGTAAATTGGATTTCAAAGTATTGGAAACCCGTAAAGAAACCGCTTTGTATTTTCTAACCTGCCAATATCCATCAGTATTATTTGGTATGTTTGATAACAAAGATTACTCAGAAACAATCTGGAGAATGACCGCCCAACATTCGAAAAACCTTTTAACACGGAAGAAGAATTGGAACGCGGATAAAACGGATTCGCTATCGCGAAGACACTGATTTACGCAGATTTTATTATACATAAAAAAAAGAAATCCGGTTTTTTTCCGCGTCTTCGCGATAGCGAATCCGTTTCATCCGCGTTTAAATATACTTAAGCATAAAAAAACACAACTACGCAAAATAACTGCGCAGTCATAAAATTATATTTGTCAAAGCAAAATAAAAGCCATGATTATAAAATTGAAATCAGACAATAAATACATTTTAGATATTCTGTACAAAAATCCAAATACGGACCAGGGATTATATTTGAAAGAATTAAAAAACGGAATTGTAATTGGAAACGTAATTTCTGAAAATGAATATCACTGTATTTTCCTTGACGGCAAAAAAAGTTATCTGCCGGAAGAAGGAAATCAGATCGATTTTCAAAGTTACTGCAGTCCGTTATTAGCCTTAAATATGATGACCGAGTTTTTTAATCATTTGTACAAAGAGAACGAAGTTTTGAACGAAACGGTAATTTTCTGGTTAGAAAAAAGCTATAATAATGTTGATACTGAAAAATGTACAATCGAAGTTCCCACTTTTTTTATCGATTCAAATTGGTATAAAAACGAGAAATATCTTTTATCAAAATATATCGATGGTATTTCGTTACAACATAAAATCGGTAATAATTTCGAATTAAAGATAGATGGAGCAACGGTTAGAGAAGCAGTTCAGAAATTTTCGCTTGTCGCTTTATTTACCCAATTTACCAACAGGTATGTCGTTTACACCTTTATAGATGATTATTTCATCCAAAAACATATTACGATGTTTACCAATCTTACGGGCATTCCGTACTTCGTATTTTATCTTTTTATAAAAAGAATCATGCGTTCGCCGGTGCAGTTTGAGAAATTTAAACCGCAGTTAGAAGCGTATTTTAATAACGAAGTTCAGTTTGTTTTTACCGATACACATCAATCCAGAAAAGAATTTATTTGTAAAGAAATCAATTTTGATGAATCGGTTTTAGATTTTGGATGCGGAGAATTACAATATTACAAATTATTGCAAAAAAGAGGATTTACACAGGAATATTGGGCATACGATGAGGTCGATTTTAAACACATTGCAGACAAAATTCAGGAAACCGAAAGAATAGAAAATCTGTCTTGGATTGAGAATTTAGAAGAACTTAAAGATTTTGAAGGACAAGTAATTTTGAGTGAAGTTATCGAACATAATTCATTAGAAGAAGCAAAAGCTTTGATGATCTGGATTCGCGACAACATCAACTTTACAAGATTATTTGTCACAACACCAGACAAAGATTTTAATGTAAATTACGAATTGACAGAAGAATTTAGACATGACGATCATGATTTCGAATTATCAAATAGGGAATTTAGAAATCTTATCGATGAAATTTTTCCATATCAAAAAACATTTCACGGAGTAGGAGATTGTGTAAAAGGAGTTTATCCAACGAGTGCCGTAATCATTCAAAAAAAGTAAAAAATGTTAGACTATAAAGTAAGAAACAGGATAGAATGGTTTTGTAAAAATAAGATCAATGATTTTTCGCCAACCATTTCTCCGGCTCCAAAAAGTAAAGCCAAAAACGAAATCGAAAGTATTGAAGAAGCTGTAAATTATTACCTGCAAAAAGGTGTGACAGAATTTGTAATTCAAAAGAAATACATGGGGTCCTATTGCACAATTTATTTGAAAAGAAATCTCGACGAAACCTATTTTGTTTCCAGAAATGGGTTTAAAATGGACCATATCGATCTAGAAAAAGCTAAAAATAGTTTAAAAGAATTACATGCCAAAATGCTTTTAACGTTTCCGGAATTTGATACGATTCTGATCGCTTCAGAATTATTGCCTTGGAAAGTTTTGGGCGCAGGATTGATAGACAAAGAGTTTACAGGATATTTTGATGCTTTGCAAACGCACAACGATTATTTGAAAACGTCAGGATTGCTCGAAAAATTAGAAAATGTAAAAGAAGATACGTTGTTTACCGAATACGTTTCGGATAAAAATAAGCTGAGCCGAAAAGAGTTTAATAGTAAACACAAAACCCATATTGTACGTCAGTATGAAGCTTTGAATGCCGTTAAAATTCCGGATTTAGAAAAACAACAAGAATCATTGGAGGTTTTTAAAAAACAGATTGAAACTTTTGGCAACGAAGGCGAAATACATTTTAAACCTTTTACGATTTTAAAAGTAGTTGGAGTTTCTGGCGAAGAATCGATTCCGAACAGTAATTTGACTTACGCATTGGTAAATGAAGATTCATTTTTACATTTGGAAATTACAGATGCTGACAAAGAAGAAAAGCTTGCAGAAATCTATTCTTTTTTCGAAAAACTGACAGACGCCAACGAAGAAGGCATCATGATTAAACCGGTTCAGAATTATATAAAACATCTTCCGCCATGTTTTAAAGTAAGAAACAATAATTATCTCACGATGATTTACGGCGTTAATTTTCATCAGGATTTTGACCATTATTTAGACAAAAGAAACATAAAAAAGAAATTGGAGCAATCGATAAACGGCTGGGAAATCAACCAAAAAATGCTTCAGATTCCGTACAAAGAGTTAGAAGAAGAAAATTATTTGATGCGTTTATTGCTTTTGAAAAGAATCAATAACGAAGAAATTGAAAAAACATTAGATCCAAGATTATAACAAGATTATACAATGAAAAAGACACCAACATTAACGATATTAGTAGGTTGCCCCGCATCTGGAAAAAGTACGTTTGCCGAATGGAAAGTGCGTACCGAAGCCAAAACAATGCGAATAAGCCGTGACGAAATCCGTTTTTCGCAATTTCAGGAAGTGATGGATAATTCTGTAGAAAGTATGATCTCTAAAATCATCAGTGTTCAGATCAAAACCCTGATTTCAAACGGATGGAACGTGCTTTTGGATACTTGTAATGTAAAGCTGGATTATATCAAACAGCCAATAGCCGATTTTTCTGAAATGGCAAATATTGAGTTCAAAGTATTCGATTTACCACTTGAAGATCTCTTTAACCGAAATGAAAAAAGAGACCGAAAAGTGCCTAAAAAAGTGATCGAAAACATGTTTTATCAATTGCAGAAAACCAAAGAAAAGTTTGATTTTAAACCCATTAAGAAAGTGAATAAAAACTTAGAATACTGTGATCAAAACCCAGACCTGCCAAAAGCAATAATCTGCGATCTTGATGGAACACTGGCTTTAATGAACGGAAGAAACCCATTCGACGCCAGCAAATGTGATCTCGACGAACTGAATAATCCGGTAGCAAATGTGCTGAAAAATTACAAGAAATTGGGTTACAATATACTTTTGGTTTCCGGAAGAGAAGACCGATACAAAGAACCAACATTGCGATTTCTTCAAACGCACGGAATCGAATACGACGATTTGATCATGAGAAAAACCAAAGACAGCCGAAAAGATTCTATCATCAAAACTGAAATCTATAATGAGTTTATAAAAGATAAATACTTTGTAGAATTTGTGTTAGACGATAGAAATCAAGTAGTTGATACATGGAGAAATGAATTGAAATTACCGTGCTTTCAGGTATATTATGGGGATTTCTAGAAGCCTGATTTTGTTTCAGGTTTACTTTAGAGACGTAAGGTAGTACGTCTTACGCAAAGTTTGTTTCACGCAGATTTAATTTGATTGTCTAATTATCTGCAACATCTGCTAAATCCTTTTAAATCTGCGTGAAACAATCATTTTAATCTGTGGCAAAAAATAATTAGTGTAATTCGTGCAATTAGTGGCAAAAAAACTTTGCGTCACTTCGACTTTGCGATTAATTCAATACAAAGAAAAAATAAATAGCGCCTTAGTGGCAAAAAAATAAGCGTTCTGAGGAAAAAAAGCTTAGCATCTCAGAACCTTACAACCTTAGCAACTTAAAAAAAAATGACATACATAGACATAGGTATAAACCTAACCAATAAACAATTTCAAAACGATACAGACGATATCATACAAGAAGCGGTAGATGCCGACGTAACCAAAATGATCCTTACCGGAACAAGCGTAAGAAACAGCGAAGAATCGGCAAAGATAGCCAGGCAATATCCGGGTGTATTATATTCGACAGCGGGAATACATCCGCATGATGCGAAGAGTTTTGACGGGCAGAGTATTGCGAAACTTCGGAAATTATTAGAACAGAAACATGTCGTTTCGGTAGGCGAGTGCGGACTCGATTTTGATCGTGATTTTTCGCCCCGAAACAAACAGGAAGAATGTTACAGAGCCCAGCTCGAATTGGCAATCGAAGTTGAGAAACCTTTGTTTTTACACGAAAGGGCTGCTTTCAATAGTTTTATGAATATCACAAAAGACTATTTACCGCAATTGCCAAAAGCCGTTGTGCATTGTTTTACCGGAACGTTACAAGAAGCCAAAACCTATCTCGATAATGGATTATATCTTGGTTTTACCGGAGCGATTTCAGACAGTAAACGTTTTGCACATTTAAAAGAAGTCATGCAATACGTACCGCTCGACAAAATGATGATCGAAACCGATGCGCCGTTTATGCTCCCAAAAAATGTTCCTAGCAGCCTTTTGAAAAAGTACCACGAACGAAGATGCGAACCTGCTTTCCTGCCTTATGTTGCGGGAACTATTGCACAGTTTAAAGGAATTTCTCTAGATAAAGTTGCGGAGGAAACGACGAGGAATGCTAAAAGTTTTTTCAATATTTAATCTCAGTTCTTAACAACTGCTAGAATAAAAACATTTCAGATCATGACAAATCTTAAAAATAGAGGAAAAGAAGCCAGCGATGATGCGTTATTTGGAACCGCAAAAATGCAGTTAAAATTAAAAGAAGCTGTAACCGATATGCACTATTTCCTGAGCAGAGGGTATGGTGAAAAATCTACGCTGTCTTTAGTTGGAAACCGTTACAGATTGAATGCACGTCAGCAGCAGGCCGTTCGGGGAATGAGTGCTTCTCAACAACAAATTGAAGACCGAAAGTCAAAAGAAGTTCAAAGGCAGGATCTGGAAGGAAAAGAGATTTGTATTGATGGATTTAATGCTCTCATTTTACTCGAAAGTACTTTGTCAAACGGTTATGTTTTTAAAGGACAGGATGGTTTTATTCGCGATTTGTCAAGTGTTTACGGAACTTATAAAAAGGTAAAACAGACTTCGCAGGCGATTGAAATTATAATGGATTTTTTTATAAAAGAAAAAATTAAAAAAGCGGTCTGGTTATTTGATAAACCCGTTTCTAACAGCGGAAAATTGAAACAAATAATAGAAGAAACCGCTTTCGGAAATAATTTAAACTGGGAAGTGCAATTAGTAAACAATCCAGATAAGGTCATTGCCGAAAGTGATTATATTGCCATAACTTCTGATGCATGGATTCTGGATAATGCACCAGCTAGTTTTAATTTAATGAAATATATTCTATCACAAATGAGTGTAGAGGGAACTGTAATTAGCTGTGAATAAAGATGAAACCAAATCTACTTTTTTATGAAATAAAAGCTGTAATTCCGCTTCTTAATAAAAGCTGGAAAGAAAAATATGCTTTGTTTTTGACGGATGAGAACCTGCAGCTTTTTTCAGAAAACCTGATTGTATTTTACCATCAGGAAGGAGAAATTTCGAGACTTCCTTATTTCAAAGACGAAATTATCGTTTCGGTGCAGGATGCCGTTTCTTATTTTAAAACCGTTTTAGAAGATTTAGAAAAGGATTCCCAACAGTTGCAGACGAGTTTAATTCAGGCTTTTGAGCAAACGCCGTTTGAAAAGCTGTTACTTATTTTAGGACAACGTTTAACTCCCGCCAGCGTGCGTGATCAAAACGGAATTCCGCCTGCCAGAGTAACTCTTTTAGAAAGTTGTTTTGAGCCTTTTAACAAAGAAATTTCTATTGTAGTCAGAGCTTGGGAAAAACATGTGGGCAGAAATAAAAACAGTATTTTTGGAGAAGTAAAAGGAAACACGATTCAAAAAAAAGAAAAAGTAGAAAAACTCATCGAGTACATTATAGCTCATAAAACATGGTGGAATATTTTTTACCATTACAAACACGGTTTGGTTTACGAAATAAGACTAGCAAACGGACAAGGTTTAAGATGGTCTGCTGATGGAAAAAAGTTCATCGGATTTTTAGAAGATTTTTTGGAAGAATAGCTTTTATTTTATCGCAAAGCCACACACAGTTTAGGCTGTTTTTTGTCATGTCGACGAAGGAGACATCTCCGCAAGCAGCTCTATAAAGTTTTGCCGCCATGAATTCACGAATTATCTGTAATAAATTTTATCAAAAAGAAAAATCCGTGAATTTGTGGCAAACATGAATTCACGAATTATCTGTAATAAATTTTATCAAAAAGAAAAATCCGTGAATTTGTGGCAAAAAAACTTTGCGCCTCCGCGACTTTGCGAGATCATTAAATGCGAAGAATAAAAAAACTTTGCGCCTTAGCATCTTCGCAGCAAAGCTTAGAACCTTAGCACCTCAGAATCTTTAAAAAACCCGTGTAATTACTTAGTTAAAACATTTCCCGTTTACTTACATTTGAAACCAGTCATGAAAGAAAAAATACTTCAAAAATTAAAAGAAATTGAGAAACAGAAAGACGTAGAAATACTCTTTGCTGTAGAATCTGGAAGCCGTGCCTGGGGATTTGCTTCTCCCGACAGTGACTACGATATTCGTTTTATATACAAACACAAACCCGAGTATTATTTATCACTTTGGGAAAAACCTGATGTAATCGAATTTATGACCGAAGACGATCTTGACGGTTCCGGCTGGGATTTAAGGAAATCCGTAAAAATGTTAGCAAAATCTAATGCATCTTTGTTGGAATGGTTGTTTTCGCCTGTAGTGTATTTTGAGAACGAAGATTTCGCCAAACAAATGCGTGAGATAGCTTTAGAATGTTTTTCGCCCATAGCAGTTTTGCACCATTATTTGGGAACAACAAAAAACTTTATGGAGGTCTGCGAAATGGAAGAAGTAAAACTAAAAAGTTATTTCTACGCCCTCCGCACCGCATTGGCAGGAAAATGGATTATAGAAAACAATACTTTTCCGCCCGTTGCTTTTGCCGAAGTTTTGCCAATAGCACCCAAAAACATACAGGAAAAAATACTGGAATTACAACAAATAAAAGCAACTCAGGACGAAAAATACTTACACCCAAAAGAAACTTTAATAACTGATTTTTTATTGGAAACGATAAAATTTAATCAGGAAAACGCAAGTAAATTGGGAAGCGGGAAGAAGTTGAATGAGGAGTTGGATTTGTTTTTTAGGGAGTTTATAAAAGTTAAAATATGAAAAATGTTTTTGATTTAATTTTTTCTAAGGATATTAATCTAAAAGATTATTTTTTAAATGAAGAGGAAGAAAATATTTCTTTTTTTCCAAAATTTAATTCTATTAATATAATTATAGGAGCAAACAATAGTGGTAAAAGTAGGTTTATTAGAAGATTAATGTCTAATAATTATTTTGCGGGAGTTAAAGATTTACATCTTTTTAAAAATGAAGTAAAGGATTATAATCGCGAAATTTCACAGATTAATAACTTGATAGATAGCCAGTATGAGAGTTATGATCAAAAATCAAAAACAACAATTTATGTTGGAGGAGGAAGCCCTGATGCACAGAAAGCTAAAATTTTATATGAAAATCGACTTAAGGAACTATATTTTGATGATTTTGAAAATATTACTAAAACAATTAATCAAAATAAAATAAATATTAATAATTTAAAAATTTTTCAATTGCAGAGTTATTATTTGTCAAACTATTCAACAATTAATAATGACTTCATTTATGTATTCAGAGATTTTAAAAAGTATTATATACCTACATTAAGAACAGCTCATTCATTGTTTAATTTCGTTTCAGAAAAATATTCTAAAATTGAAAGTGATATTTATTTGGAGACTTTAAATAATAATTATCAGTTAGATAAAATTGATGTTGATGTTTTTACAGGTTTACATCTATATAAGGAAATTTTAAATTCTAGAAATTCAGAGAAATCTGTAAGAGAACAATTTGAAAAATTTGAAAATTTTTTACGTGACAATTTTTTTGATGGCAAGGAGATTGATATAGTAGCTAAATTTGATAAAAATGATAATGAAAAGGGAATTAATGAATCAGAACTGATTATTATTCATGTAGCTGGAGATAAAGATAGAAAATTGTATGACTTAGGAGATGGAATTCAAGCTTTAATAGTATTAATGTATAAAATTTTTATGGCGGAGTCTGAATCATTTATTTTTATTGATGAACCAGAATTGAATCTTCATCCAGGAATGCAAAGATTGTTTTTAGAACAGATAACTAATAATGAAGATTTAAAAAAGAAAAATCTAAGATATGTAATTACCACTCATTCAAATCATTTTTTAGACCTAACGATTGAGAAAGATAATGTTTCAATTTATTCATTTTCTCCAAGAAATAATAAATTAAACGATAAACATTTTATTATTAAAAATGTAAATAGAGGAGATAACAAATTACTTAAGGAATTGGGAGTGAATAATT
The DNA here is from genome assembly GCF_001429765.1 of Flavobacterium sp. Root901. Lineage (GTDB taxonomy): Bacteria > Bacteroidota > Bacteroidia > Flavobacteriales > Flavobacteriaceae > Flavobacterium. The sequence goes on along the minus strand of NZ_LMJB01000001.1, from coordinate 481,076 downwards.
CATCTGTTTTCATGGCAAATTGTAGTATTTGGGTAGAAGGAATATCAGATAGAAATTATATAAAAGCATTCTTAAAATCATACTGTGATTCAATTGGAAAATCTTATCCAAAAGAGGATATAGATTTTGCATTTTTTGAATATGCAGGATCTAATATTGATCATTATATTTTTGAAGATGAAATAGAAGATGAAAAAAAAGAATTTGTTATTAAAGATATTAAATCTTTATCTCTTAGTAATAGGATATTTTTATTAGCAGATTCAGATGCAGTAAATAAAACGAAAAATAAACAAAAGTTTGAAAGATTAGAAGCTTTAAAAAATGCTGAATCAGATAATTTTAAACCTAAAATTATTTGGAACGTTAGAGAAATTGAAAATTTGCTTACCAATGACATTTGGAAAAAGGTTATGATTAATTTCTGTAATGAAAAATTAGTAAATCAATATGCAGTAGAAATTCAAAATAAAATAGAATTAGCACTGGGGAAAATTGATGCTGATAAATTTAAAAAAGAATATATTGGTAATTTTTTATATAATTTGAGAGAAGAAATTAGCAAAAAAGGAAAGGTTTATATTCTTAATAAATCATTTTTTGAAACTAAAAAAAATGGTACTTATGGTACTATTATAGATAAAAGAGGATTAAGTGAAAAAGTATTAGAAGCAGATTTTCCTTGGATCGTTTTTTCTAAGAATAAAGAAATTAAAAATTTAACAATTGAAATTTATAATTTTATTACACAAAAATAATGACCATCCAAACCCTAAAATCCCAAAACCTAATCCTTTTTGAAGTAATTTCAGGAAGTAGATCTTTTGGGTTAAATACACCGACATCAGACACGGATATAAAAGGTGTTTATTATCTTCCAAAAGAAAAATTCTTTGGCTTAGATTATATTCCGCAGGTTGCTAATGAAACTAATGATGAGGTTTATTATGAGATTGGTCGTTTTGTAGAATTATTGATCAAGAATAATCCAAATATATTGGAGATTTTGGCTTCACCGGAAGATTGTATTTTGTACAAACATCCGTTGATGGAAAAGCTTAGAATCGAAGATTTTTTATCTAAACTCTGCAAAGATTCTTTTGCGGGTTATGCTGTTACGCAGATCAAAAAGGCGAGAGGTTTAAACAAGAAAATCGTAAATCCGTTGCCGAAAGAAAAGAAAAGCCTTTTGGATTTTTGTTATGTTTTAAAAGATTATAAAACGGTTTCGGTTTTAGAATTTCTGGTAGAAAATAATTTGGAGCAAGAAAAAATTGGTTTGGTCGATATGCCCAATTCAAAAGGAATGTTTGCAATGTTTTACGATGCCGAAAAAACGTTGGGTTACAAAGGAATAATTCAGAAAGAAACCTCTAATGAAGTTTCGCTTTCGTCGATTCCGAAAAACGAAAGATTGATTGGTTATTTATCCTGCAATCAGGATGGCTATTCGAAATATTGTAAAGAATACACCGAATATTGGAGTTGGATTGAAAAACGCAACGAAGAACGTTATAATACGAACCAACAACACGGAAAAAATTACGACAGCAAAAACATGATGCACACGATCAGGCTTTTGCAAACGGCTGAGCAGATTCTTTCAACAGGAAAATTAAATATTCGAGTTTCTAACCGCGAAGAATTATTAGACATAAAAGCCGGAAATAAAGAATACGATGATTTACTCGAAATGGCAGATAGTTTAATCGATTCAATAGAAAATCATTACCTGACATCAAGTCTGCCAGAGAAACCAAATGAAGAAAAAGCAATTCAGACTTTAATTAAAATTAGAGAAGAATTGTATCAATAAAATATTATCTAACAAATTCAAAGCAAATTGTTAATTTTTTATTTAAAATAATTACATTTGCCACCGAAATAAAAATAAAATACATACTTATGAAACTGTCTGCAATACACAATAATGATCTTCTGATAGGGAAATTTCCTGCTGACGATTACAGGCGTAATATGTATTTTGTAGAATTGAAATGTAAAATGTAGATTTAATTCAGCATAAAATATAAAAAGCGTCCTAATATTGGGACGCTTTTTTTGTTTTAAGGCTCTTTCGATTTTGATAAATATGATAAAAAAAGACTCTAAATGATAAAATTTAAAGCTTAACTAAAAATAATTAAAAAAATAACCGAACAAATGTTTAATGCATAAACTAAATATTGAAATATAATCTTGAAAAGTAATCTGATGAGAGACAGTCATTTGATACAAAAATAAATCTGCACACGTTTGCGGACAAGGACCCTTATGCTTATAATTTAAGTTTAAGTTATTGATAATCAGTAAAATAATTTAAAAATAAATTTGGAGAATTGATTTTTTCGACTTTATCTTTGCCGAAGAAAATCAGAACATAGAATTTCAAACATAAAACAAAATATAATAACATAATAAAAATGGCTTTACAAAATAACATATATAACAAACAACTGCTAAACCCAGGTTTCGATCTTGGATGTTTTGCAAGGCTGGTGCACATATACAGGCAATAGGATAGTTATATCATGTTGAATTTTGTAAAGCACCTTTAACCGGGTGCTTTTTTTATGTCCAAAAATAAAGTGATTTTGTAGCTCAACTGGCAGAGCAATTGGATTATACCCAATAGGCTGAAGGTTCGATTCCTTCCAAAATCAAAGAAATGTTCTCTAGAAGGAACTGGCTCATTGGGGTTACTGGCTAACCTTCCCGACTGTCTCTCGGGAGAAACGGGTTCGACTCCCGTATGGGCCGCTTTTTTTAAAGCTTCTAAGATGCTGAGATGCTGAGGTTCTAAGATAAAAACTTAGTCTCTTAGAATCTTAGTCCCTCAGAACCTAAAAAAAAACAATCTGGGAAGATAACGGTGGTTGTTTACCCGCCTTGGACGCGGGAGGTCGCAGGTTCGAATCCTGCTTCCCAGACATATGCAGGAATGGCGAAATGGTAGACGCGGCAGATTTAGGATCTGTTTTCTGAGAGTTCGAGTCTCTCTTCCTGTACAAGTGAAATGTTCAAATTGAACTTTCAAAAAAATGAAGTTTAACAATATAAAACAAAAGTTATGAAACAAGATTACAATCGAATAGCCTTAGTTGGTATCGAACAGGAAGAATATGATAGTATAAAAGCTAGTTATTCAGGACATATTATTTGGCATCAGGCTATTCCGAAGATTGTAGTTAAGGATCAGGTGCTTTATATGGAAAAATCAAACGGAATTGGAATGCTTCCTGTAGATAAGGTGGTTTATTACGGGATTTATGATAATGATTTTGATTTCATTACGGGTCTTGCGATCTGGAACGGAGATTGTTATCCAAAAGCTTCAGCAATGCTCGACTGCCGTTTTAAAATTCCATGTCTGGTAAAAGCTTTGTCTCTTTCAAGATTCAGTGTACCACGCGGATTTATAAGTGCAGGCGCTTCTGTAAACACAACCGGAAATACGATTGCAAAATGGGGAAACTGGCATTGTGGTGAAAACAAACATCGTTTTACCGGAGAATGGGAAAGCGAATTTACCGCAACCATCGAGCCTTATTTTGAAGGCGATGCTGTTCGTATCATGATGATTGGAGAAACTTATTGGCAGATAAAACTAGAAGGTGACGATTGGTTAAAATCAATTCATCCTGATAATGCCAATTTTATGCCTGTCGATCAGGATTTACTGGAAGACACGCTTTATATCAAGAATGTTTTACAGATGGATATGATAGGAAATGATTACATCGTTGCAAAAGATGGCTCTAAAAATTTATTAGAAGTCAATCATATTCCGAACATAACCCGATTTGAAGAGGTTAGACAAGTCTATTTATCGACTGTAATAGAATGGATTAAATAAAAGTTTTTGCACTGCGCAAAATTACTGCGCAGTGTAATTTGAATATTTGTTCAGGAATAAAAACAAGTTCTTTAATAAAATGAAATACATCAAAGTTTCGGCTTTGATTAAAAATATCAAACAAGCCCAGTTGCGTGTTTCTGTATAGCACCATTGTAGCGAACTTTCCGCGAAAGCGAATTATGTTTTTCTATGCAGCTTCGTTTGGAGGTTTGGGATGGTTTTCCAAAAAATTATCCGTCACTCTATGGGTCATGGGTTCGACTCCCATTCGCAGCAATGCGATAGCTCAGTCCGGTTAGAGCAATAGAAATTTGCAGGTTCGAATCCTGTACTGATACGCTCAGTTTGACAATTGGTAGTCAAGCGGGTCTCAAAAACCTGTTGAAGAGAGACCATCACTCTTAAAAAGATGACCATGAAAAAAAGCTGATTTGTCTTTGTCAGTGAAACTGAGATTTTCGAATCTAAAATTTCACACTCATGATAAAGCCAGTGCGAAAAGCAATGTTTTTTGAAATACTTGTTTTCTTCTCGATTTGATTGTTAAAATGATTTGGGGATTATTTATACAAAATACAATCGAAAACAATTCAAGTAAACAAATTACAAACTCTTCATCCGTTTTTTTCGGAGGAGAAAGGCAAAGAGGTTTTTTTATTAAGTATGTTAAATGTTAGAAGTGAAATATAATAAAGTTTTTCGACTGTTTCAAACCTGAAACCTGAAACAAGAAAAACCTGAAACAAAGATATTATGATTAAAAGAATTAAAATCGAAGGTTACCAAGTAGGTTTGGTTTTCGAAAACAGAAAATTAGTAAAAGTAGTAGAAGAAGGTTGGTACTGGATTTTTGGAGACAAAAATGTGATGATCTATGATATGAATGCCATTTTTCACGCCCCTTTTGAATTAAACATTTTATTACAGAATGAAGTTTTAGCTTCAATGCTTGAAGTTGTTGAGGTTGCCGATAACGAGATTGTTTTACATTTCGTAAACGGAAACTTTAAAGGAACGCTGACTCCGGGAAGACATCCTTTCTGGAAAGGGATTGTAAAAAACGAATTCAAAAAAGCAGATCTTTCTAAAATTGAAATTACTGAAGGTATTCCGGTAAATTTATTGGAACATAATCAATTGAAATACTTTGTTAGAAAATTTATTGTAGCAAGCAACGACAAAGCTTTGCTGTTTGTGAACGGAACTTTCGTTAAAGAATTGAAATCCGGAACGCACTACTTTTGGAACAACTCTATTACAATTGAGGTAAAAACGATTGATATGAGACAACAGCAAGTAGAAATTTCCGGACAGGAATTATTGACTAAAGATAAAGCAGGATTAAGAATCAACTTTTTTGTGAAATATCAGGTTGTTGATATTATGAAAGCTTTGATCGAAAACAAGGATTTCGAAAAACAATTGTACGTTTTAATGCAGCTGGCTTTAAGAGCATTTATAGGAGGTTTGACCTTAGATGAATTATTAAGCAAAAAAGATACAATTGCAACTGAAATCTTAGCAGAAGTTACTTCTAAAACAAATGATTTAGGTTTGGTAATTTTCGATGCGGGAATCAGAGATGTAATCTTACCAGGTGATATGAAAGAAATTATGAATCAGGTTTTAGTTGCCGAGAAAAAAGCACAGGCTAACAGTATTATGAGAAGAGAAGAAACCGCTGCAACAAGAAGTTTATTAAACACAGCGAAGCTGATGGAAGAAAACGAAATGTTGTGGAAATTGAAAGAGATGGAATACGTAGAGAAAATTGCTGATAGAATTGGAGAAATCACGATTTCAGGAAGCGGAAACGTAATCAGTCAATTGAAGGAAATCTTCGTTAAATAAGGAAACTGCCAGTGACTCTGGTGGTTTTATAATTAATTATAAAATTTAAACAAAAAATGAAAACTACAGATAAAATTATTATTATCGATTTAGAAGCCACATGCTGGCAGGGCGCGGTTCCGAAAGGCCAGCAAAATGAAATTATAGAAATCGGATTAGCGGTTTTAGATTCGGAAACGGGACAAATTACCAAAAATAAAGGCATTTTAATCAAGCCTCAGCGTTCCAGTGTGAGTCCGTTTTGTACTGAATTGACTACTATAACTCAGGATTTACTGGATAAAAATGGAGTAAGTTTTGAAGAAGCTGTTAACGACTTAATCGACGAATATAATCCGGATTTATACACTTGGGCAAGTTACGGTCAGTACGATCTGAATATGCTGAAAAAACAGTGTAAATCGTTTGGGGTTCAATATCCAATGGGCGATGAGCATATTAATGTAAAAGAGCATTTTGCCGAAAAGTTTGGTTTACAAAAACCAACCGGAATGAATGGTGCTTTGCAATTGCTGAATATTCCATTGGAAGGAACGCATCACCGCGGAATAGACGACGCCAAAAACATTGCGAAGATTTTGCATTGGTGCCTTCATAACTAATTAAAAAAGGCTGTCTTATTAAGACAGCCTTTTCATTTGGTTAAAATTATTTTGATTAATTGTTTCCGTAGATTTTAGCGTAAAGATCTTTATAGATTTCTTTAATGATTTTACGTTTTAATTTTAGAGTAGGAGTCAGCTGTCCGCCATCTATAGACCAAACGTCCGGAGTAAGTTCAAAACGTTTGATTTGTTCCCAGTGTCCAAATTTTTTGTTGATGGATTCTACTTCTTCATCAATACGTTTTTTTACTTCAGAGTTTGAAGCAATTTCAGCATTAGAATTTCCTAAAGTAATTTTATGGATTTTAGCCCATTCTTTTACAAATTCAAAATTCGGCTGTATAAAAGCTGCAGGCATTTTTTCGCCTTCACCAATAACCATAATCTGCTCAATAAAACGGGATTGTTTCATGGCATTTTCTATCATTTGCGGAGCGATATATTTACCTCCTGATGTTTTGAACATTTCTTTTTTACGATCGGTAATTTTTAAGAAACCTTCGCTGTCAATTTCTCCAATATCCCCTGTATGGAAATAACCATCCTGAAGAGCTTCAGCTGTTTTTTCGGGATCTTTATAGTAACCCAGCATTACATTTGGTCCTTTACAAAGAATTTCTCCGTCTTCGGCAATTTTTACCTCAATATTACGAATTGGTTTTCCAACCGTTCCAATTTTAAAACCTCTGTTTCTCTGATCGTTCACGGCAATTACCGGAGAAGTTTCAGATAAGCCGTAACCTTCCATAACCGGAATTTCTGCAGCAGCAAAAACACGGGTTAAGCGAGGCTGTAAGGCAGCACTTCCGGAAACCATTAAATCTAAATTTCCGCCCAAACCTTCTTTCCATTTACTGAAAATAAGTTTGCGGGCAATTTTTAATTGGAACTCATACCAAAAGCCATTTGCTCCGTATGGTTCATATTTTAAACCTAAATCAATAGCCCAGAAAAATAATTTTTTCTTAATGCCGGTTAATTCAGTTCCTTTTGCGTAAATTTTATCGTAAACTTTTTCCAAAAGTCTTGGTACAGCTGTAATAACTGTTGGACGAACTTCTTTTAAGTTATCACTGATTTTATCAATCGATTCTCCAAAATAAACCGAAACACCATAATATTGATAAATGTATAAAATCATTCTTTCAAAAATATGACAGATAGGAAGGAAGCTCAAAGCAGAACTTTTTCCCGGATCAAACGGAATTCTTGGTGCACTGTCTAAAACATTCGAAACAATATTTTGATGCGAAAGCATAACACCTTTAGGTTTTCCTGTAGTTCCTGAAGTATAAATAATGGTTGCTAAATCATCTGTTTTGATGCTTTCTTTTCTGGCATCTACTTCATTTTGATTGCTTTGGTCTTCACCTGCCAATAATAAATCAGACCAGTGTTTACAGCCCGGAATTTCATTAAAAGAATACACTTCTTTTAAAGTAGGAACATTAGCTCTAATGGCTTGTACTTTTTGATAAACCTCATCATCAGAAACAAAGCAGTAAATACTTCCGCTGTGGTTTAAAATATATTCGTAATCTTCCTCAGCAATGGTTGGGTAAATTGGAACATTCTGCGCACCAGTCTGCAAAATACCAATATCCATTATATTCCATTCGGTTCTGTTATTAGAAGTGATTAAGGCAATTTTATCATCTTTTTGAACACCCATACGCAATAAAGCTCTCGAAACGGCATTAGCTTTTGCAATATATTCTTCGGTGGATGTTTTTTCCCAGACTCCATTTTTTTTGGTTGCAAGAGCAGCAGGAAGGTTATAAGTTTCTTGTTGATAATAGGGAAAATCAAAAAGGCGTGTGATTGAAACCATGTTTAATATATTGAATTTTACTGCAAATTAAATAAAATTTAGGTACGATTTTTTATTTTATGGAATTTTATGGGAAAATTTACAGAGACTTTTAAAAATCAACGAAATCGTTTTCTTTTTTGTAGTAAATTTTCTTAAAAAGCGAGAAATATTTAATCTGCAGGGTATTTTTAAAAGGATTATTGTACGTTATAATCTTCGTATTCTTTTACCCGTTCTCCCATTAAGAACATTTTTTTCTTGGCAAAATGAATCGAAAACTGAGAATAAAACCACTCTTCGCTATCATTTGGTCTGTACCAAAATGTAAAAGACTTACTGTTGAATCCTTCCTTAAAAATTGGAGTTCCCTCTTCTGTACATTCAATTCCCCAGTTGATTTTCTGCTTGCTTAAATCATCTGCCTGTATAGAACCTGTTCCGTCAGGATTTAGAATAGTAACAGGCTGTTTAAGGCCAATAGGAGCATAAGTTCCCTGAACAGGATAACCAATATTAGTTGTAATGTAACGCTCTTTTGAGTTATGAGTAATTACATTTACTTCAACTTGTGAATATGATTTTGAGGCAATAAAAAATAACGTAATAAGGAATAAATGTACGGCTTTCATTTCTATGATAGGTTTAAAATGTTTTTGGCATTATAAAATCAGCGGCAGATTTTATGTAGCGAATATAACGTAAATTTTAATTAAAAAAGAAGATTTGCTCCAACTAATAAATACCGTGTTTTTCCCCTTTCAAAAACAGTATAAAGCCTTGTTCATTTGGATTATGCATCTTTTATTTTTACCGAAATAAATGCGGAAGCCGAAAAGCCGACAGAGTAGGCATTAACTAAATTAAAAATTATGGAAACTGATTTCTATTTAGCAGCGGGCTGGCGCAGAACAAAATACCCAGGCTGGTGGAATCGTTTTTGGAGAAGTCCTCCGCCGCCTCCGGATCCGGGACACTGGTGGGCCATCGCCTTAATTGTAATTGGTTTGACTGCGGGAGCAGCCGGCGGATTATTCTTCAGGAATGCAATTGCAGAAAATCATTTTTTTGCAGGTCAAAACACAATTTCCTCCGGGTTATTTGCTTTTGGTACGGCCAATGTCGTAACCGGAATTGCATCAGCACTCAAAGGCTGAAAATAAAAAAAATGCCACGACTTAGGGATAGCGTCGAGGCATTTTTTTTTTAGTATTTAACCATTAAGGTATTAAGTTAATTAAGATTTAAACTTAATTTTTTAATGGAAATGATGATATAAAATCACATTAAGAAATGAAAAACTTAATCTCTTAATGGTAGAAATAGATTAGTTTTTCTCAATCCATTTTCTGGCATTAACAAAAGCCTCATGCCAAGGCGAAACTTCATCATTTCTGTCTTTTGGATAATGCGCCCAGTTCCATTGGAAAGTCGAACGCTCAATGTGAGGCATCATAACCAAATGTCTTCCGGTTTTGTCACACATCATTGCCGTGTTGTAATCAGAACCGTTAGGGTTTGCAGGATATCCTTCGTAAGCATATTTAGAAACGATGTTATAGTTTTCTTCTGCAAGAGGTAATTTAAATTTACCTTCTCCGTGAGAAACCCAAACTCCTAAAGTACTTCCTGCCAAAGTAGAAAGCATAACCGAATTATTTTCCTGAACTTTTACAGAGGTAAAGATACTTTCGTGTTTCTGGCTTTCGTTATGAAGCATTTTTCCGTGAACTTCATGCTCTGGATTAATCACTTCTAATTCCATAAACAACTGACAGCCATTACAGATTCCGACAGATAAAGTGTCTTCTCTTTTGAAGAAATTATCCAAAGCTGTTTTTGCTTTTTCGTTGTATAAGAAAGCTCCGGCCCAGCCTTTTGCAGAACCTAAAACATCTGAATTAGAGAAACCTCCAACTGCTCCGATAAACTGAATATCTTCTAAAGTTTCACGACCAGAAATTAAATCCGTCATGTGAACGTCTTTTACATCAAAACCTGCTAAGTACATAGCATTTGCCATTTCACGCTCAGAATTACTTCCTTTTTCGCGGATAATTGCTGCTTTTGGACGTGGTTTAGAGTTGTCGATTTCTGGTTTTTTTCCTGTAAAATGAGCAGGGAAAGTATAATTTAAAACCTGATTTTTATAATTTTCAAAACGTGCCTGAGCTCTTCCGTTTTTAGATTGTTTCTGATCTAATAAATATGAAGTTTCGAACCAGATGTCTCTATATTTTGCAATATCCAAATTGTAAATTCCAAATTCCAAACTTGCAGTTTCCTGAACTGAACCTAATTTGAAGAATTCGATAGTGTTTGCTTTTAATTTAGCTTCAACCGCTGCATCTGATTTTGCCTGGAATACGATTCCGATGTTTTCTGCAAAAAGGATTTTCAATAAGTCTTTTTCCGCGAAAGCGCTGAAATCAATTTTTGCTCCAAGATTTACATCAGCAAAACACATTTCTAATAAAGTAGTGATTAAACCACCGCTTCCGATATCATGTCCGGCTAAAATCTGGCTTTCGCCGATTAATTCCTGAATCGTGTTAAAAGCATTTTTGAAGAAAGAAGCGTCTTTAATGGTAGACGTTTCGTTTCCGATTGTATTTCTGATTTGTGCAAAAGAGGAACCTCCAAGTTTGAAATCATCCTGAGACAAATTGATATAATAAATTGATTCTCCGTTTTTCTGTAAAACCGGTTCAACTACTTTTCTAATATCTGTACAATTTCCTCCTGCAGAAATAATAACCGTTCCCGGTGCAATTACTTCGTCATTTGGATATTTTTGTTTCATCGAAAGTGAATCTTTTCCTGTCGGAATATTGATTCCCAATTCGATTGCAAATTCAGAACAGCCTTCAACAGCTGCGTACAAACGAGCGTCTTCACCTTCGTTTTTACAAGCCCACATCCAGTTTGCAGAAAGAGAAATTCCTTTTATTCCGTCTTTAATTGGAGCCCAGATAATGTTTGATAAAGATTCTGCAATCGCATTTCTGGATCCCGCAACAGGATCAATCAAAGCCGCGATAGGAGCGTGCCCGATAGAAGTTGCAATTCCTTCTTTTCCTAAATAATCCAAAGCCATTACACCAACATTGTTTAATGGCAATTGTAACGGACCTGCATTTTGTTGTTTTGCTACTTTTCCTCCAACACAACGGTCAACCTTATTCGTTAACCAGTCTTTTGAAGCAACCGCTTCTAAACGTAAAACGTCTTTTAAATAACTTTCAAAATCATTTGCTGAGTACGAAACGTCAGCGTATTTTCTGTCGATTGTTTTGTCGGTCATTACCGTTTTTGGAGAACTTCCAAAGAAATCTTCCAAAGCATAATCCATAGGTTTTGAACCATTTGAATGTGACTGGAAAGTAAAACGGTGATCGCCTGTTACATCTCCAACCTGATACATTGGTGAACGCTCTCTGTCTGCAATTCTTTGTAAAGTATCGATATCTTTTTGACCAATAACCAATCCCATTCTTTCCTGAGATTCGTTACCGATAATTTCTTTTGCAGAAAGAGTAGGGTCACCAACCGGTAATTTATCCAAATCGATTAAACCTCCGGTTTCTTCCACCAATTCAGAAAGACAGTTTAAGTGTCCGCCCGCACCGTGATCGTGAATCGAAACAATTGGATTATTGTCGCTTTCTACCAAACCACGAATCGCGTTTGCAGCACGTTTTTGCATTTCCGGATTCGAACGCTGAATGGCATTTAATTCGATTCCTGAGCCAAAAGCTCCTGTATCTGCAGACGAAACCGCAGCACCACCCATTCCGATTCTATAATTTTCGCCACCCAGAATTACGATTTTATCGCCTTCTTGTGGTTTCTTTTTTATTGACTGATCTAATTTTCCGTAACCAATTCCACCCGCCTGCATGATTACTTTATCGTAACCTACTTTACGGTTGTTTTCTTCGTGTTCAAAAGTTAAAACAGAACCTGTAATAAGCGGCTGTCCAAATTTATTTCCAAAATCAGAAGCTCCGTTTGAAGCTTTGATCAAAATGTCCATTGGAGTCTGGTACAACCATTTTCTTTCTTCAACAGCGTTTTCCCATTTTCTGTCGTCCTGAGCGGAGTCGAAGGATTTCAAACGAGAATATGAAGTCATGTAAACTGCAGTTCCGGCTAATGGCAGAGAACCTTGTCCTCCGGCTAAACGGTCACGAATTTCTCCTCCGGAACCTGTTGCTGCTCCGTTGAAAGGTTCAACTGTTGTTGGGAAATTGTGTGTTTCGGCTTTTAATGAGATAACCGAATCAAATTCTTTTATTTCGTAAAAATCTGGTTTGTCAGCAGATTTTGGTGCAAATTGCTGCACTTTTGGTCCTTTTACAAAAGCAACGTTGTCTTTGTATGCAGACACAATATCGTTAGGATTTTCCTGTGATGTTTTTTTGATTAATTTGAAAAGAGAAGTCTCTTTTTCTTCACCGTCAATCACAAAAGTTCCGTTGAAAATTTTGTGACGGCAGTGTTCTGAATTCGCTTGTGAGAAAGCAAAAATCTCAGAATCAGTTAGTTTTCTTCCAAGTTTAGTAGAAAGGTTGTTTAAGTAATCTACTTCTTCTTCGCTTAAAGCTAAACCTTCAACTTTGTTGTAAGTGGCAATATCATCAATTTCCAGAATTGGTTCCGGCTGAATGTTGATTGTAAAAATCTCCTGATCTAATTGATTGAATTTTTGGAAAAGCATTGGATCAAAATCGGTAAAATCTTCCGCAGCCGGAAAAAATTCTTCAATTCTGATAATGCCCGGAATACCCATATTTTGAGTGATTTCTACAGCATTTGTACTCCATGGTGTGATCATAGTGGCGCGTGGACCAACAAAAAAATCCGTCAGTGCGGATTTTTCGATCTTATTAGAGTCGGCAAAAAGCCAGTTTAATTTTGAAATGTCTTGAGCTGAAATTTCGTTTTGCGTTTGTACGGCAAAAACAGTTTTGCTTTGGTTTTCAAAGAAATGGATCATTGTGATGTGTAGTTTGTTGTATTGAGCTGCAAATTTAATGTAAATAAATAGTAAGCGCAAATTTGATAACAAACTCTTTTGAAAAAAGGGTATTTTTTCGCCATCTGTAAAGGTGCACAGCAGTGCATCTTTTGATACGCAGGGTTTTCTCGCAAAAATATATTTAATCTCGCAAAGACGCTAAGACGCAAAGTTTTTGTTTCATGCAGATTTGGCAGATTTAATTTGCTAGGGTTACTGATAAATCGGTATCAATGTTTTGTAGAGGCGCACAGCAGTGCGTCTTCTCGTATGCAGAGTTTTTGTTTCACGCAGATTTGGCAGATTGAACAGATTTGATTGGTAGAGTTTTTAAAAATCTGTGTCAATTAATTTTTAAGTTTCTTATCTGTTTTTATCTGCCAAATGCGTGAAAAAAATATTTAGTTGATTACTATCTTTTTAAATGTAGTTTTTGAATCTTTTTCGATTTTGACGAAATAAATTCCGCTCGAAAGATGACTTACAGATACTACAGAATCTGTTGTGTTTTGTTTTTCGAAAACTTTTTGACCTGAAAAAGAGAAAATTTCTATTGAATAAAGAGAATTAGAATTGTCTAAAACAATATTAAAAATTCCATTAGAAGGATTCGGGAAAACAACAATTTCATCTGAAAGTTCCACAACTTTCTCTTGAATTGGTCTGCTGATTTTGCTCGCTAAATTATTGCAGGTATCAGTTGTATACGAATCCCATTGCGAACTCAAATTGAAAGTGGTACTTGGAGACGTCACAGTCGATTTTCTTCTTAAAGTAACATCAATAGCAAAATTTGCAGTTCCGCCGTTAAAAGTCCCGATGATGTCAATTAAAACGCCATTTTTAAATAAACCTACAGCATCATTTCCGTTAAAAGTCAATTCGGTTGCTGTTGTCGAAATGTTGGCCGCGCTTGTAGAAAAACAAGTTGAAGAAATAGAACTGTTTACAATCACAAATTTACTTCCTGTAGTCAATGTTCCGCTTAAAGGCAAACCTGTACTCCAGGATCCGGCACCATTGGTTTGTTTTTTAATAGTGTAGGCAGATAAACTAACAGAATTTCCGGTATTATTGGCAATTTCTAAAGCTTTGTTATTTCCTGATCCTTCGATATATTCAGAGAAAATTAAATCTGTTGCAGTCCCTGTTCCGCTGCTGTTTGTTGTAACAGAAATAGTATTGCTTGAAGCAGAAGCATTTCCGGCAGCATCTTTTGCTTTTACATAAATAGAATACGCTGTAGAAGCTGTTAAGCCAGTAATTGTAGCTGTAACGCCAGATACAGTTGTTTTTAAAACGCTATTCGCATAAACATCATAACCTGTTACGCCAACATTATCTGTCGAAGCATTCCACGAAAGTGTAATGGAAGATGCTGTTTTTGAAGTCGACGCCAAACTTGTCGGCGCACTTGGAGCTGTAGTATCTCCGGATCCGGAAGTTCCGCCCCAGATTTGATTCACATATTCAGGATGATCGATATAAGGATTTCTATTGCCTTGTCGGGCATAAACTGCATTGTTTCTTGCAATTTCTCTCGCACTTACCGGATCTTGTGCATTCCACGCTAAAAGCATGTTCAGGAAAGCAGTTGTAAACACTTGGCTGCTGGTACCATTAAACATTGCATAAGAATATCCGGAAACTGTATTTTCGTAACGTGTTGCAAAATAAAAATACATTCTGGCAATGTCACCTTTAAACGCATTAATAGGTTCAAAAACAGTTCCTGAATATCCGGAAACAGAACTTGATCCTAATTTGCTTCCGTTTTGAGAAGTATAAGTTGCAGAAGCTACTGTTCCATGAGGATAGTTCGAACGTATTCCGTTTACTTTCCCGTCGGTTGGAGTTATAAAATGTGCATCGGCAACCATTGGTGACTGCTCATTAAAAACAGATTGCGGAATAATATGTTCTCTGTTGTAGCAATCGCCTTCAGCAGAATAATTGCCGCATCTCTGTGTACTTCCTGTACTGTAATTATATGGATCTGTTCCTGATGGATTTTCAGAATACATGTCTAATACAGTTCCGTCGTTTTCATAAAAATTGTCAACATCAGAAGTCTGGTAAGTAGTATATAGACCTGCATAACCGTTATCTGTATGTCCTTTAATAATGTTATACAATTGAGTTTTTAAAGTATAACCAGTTCCGGTCGCGGTATTGTAATAACCGGACGGAATTTGGGCAAAGCCCATCGTAACACACAGCAATAACAGCAAAAAGTAGTTTTTTTTCATAAAATAGGGGTTTTAAGTTTTTGTTCTAATACTATTTTAAAGTTCTGAATTTTAGAATCTTAAACGAGTATTGTAGCAAATCTATTACTTTTATGAATACGAAACGTTAAGTGATGTTTAATTTTTAGGTATATTTTCTTACTGATGGTTTTTTAATTGAATCAATCTCGCATAGACATGAAGCTGCAAAGTATCTGAAAAATTGAGTTTAAAATTTAATCAAATTTTTTCGGCATATAGATAATTCTAATATGAAGTAAATGTGCCGTTCGGCACATAAAATCGGTAGCATATGGATTTAAAATTCGCTGGCGTGCCGTAGGTACGCAATAAGATAATATCGCGTACCTACGGCACAGTTAATTATTCTCCATTTATGTTTTTCTACCGATATTTAGTGCCTAACGGCACTGATTTTATACAGAAGAACTATTTTCTAACGGACTTTTTATATGATTTAAAAATTTTACTTCGGAAAATCTTTACTCTGATAAGCACCCAAATCAGGCGGAGAAGTTCTTGTAATTCCTAAAATATCCAGTGGAATTATATAGGCCGGATTCCCTTTCGCGAAAGCGGATGAAGTTTTGTCAATATTCAACTGGTTTTTAGAAACATTAAAATACTTCGGATTTTCATTCAGAATAATGTTATTGTAATGTTCTGTATCTGTTTTAAATTGATAATCAGGATTTGATGTAGTGCCAAATTTCAAAAGGCAATTGTTTAATTGATAAACAAAAGCAGCACTTGTATTTTTTTCTAAATTGAATTCATTCGTACTCGAACCATAAATAATACAATTATTAAAAATCGCCTGCGTCAAAGGATTTGTTTCCGGAACTGCTCCGGCTAAACTATTACTTAAATTCACTGCAAAATGCGAACTGCTTTGCCAGCTGTTATTAAAAGTACAATGTGTAAAACTGTAATTTCCACCATACACACAAGATAAACCTGCAATTCCGGCATAATTAATTACGATATTTTCACCGTTGATGTGAGCATTTTGGGCTAAAATTCCATATTCAACACAATTGTAAATCTGTGTATTTTTGATTTCAATTGTATTTAACGGATTTTTAAAATCTAAACCAACAACGGCATTTTTTAAAGTCAAATGAATAATAGTGTGATTGGTGCTTCCGTTTGCGAAAAGTACAGATTTCCATTGTCCGGGAATATTATCATACAGCGATTCGAGACGATCGCCTTCAAAAATAACTTCATTTTCGAGTTTATCTGTTGTCGAAGCGGTTCCGTTAATTTCGAGCGTGGCTTTATCACCAACATATAAACCGGAATTGGTATGAAAATGAACTCTCGCGCCGGCTTCAAAAGTTACGGTTTTATTTTCAGGAACTCCTGCATATCCGTAAATTACATATGGTTTTTGTTTGGTAAAAATAAGTTCGTTTCCATTTTCAGGATCATTTTCATCGAGATAAAATCCGTCTGTATCTTTGCCTTCAATTTTGATTTTTTCTTTAGTGCCGTCAGCATTTTGTTTTGGAAATAAAAACACCGCATCCTGAATCAAGGTTACCAAAGCGACTTGCTGAAGATTGGCGCCGCTGTCAAACTGAATTTCATCGGTATACAAAAAATCAGTAGGATTTGCATCTGTAATATCTGCCGTCGTTTCTATAAAAATATAAAGACTGTCTTTCGCCAAAAGCGTAACATCTTTAAAAATCTTTCCGTTGTTACCGCTCATTCCGTCAACCGTCATTCGGTATTTTGAATTTAAACCTTTTTTAAGCTGTACAATTGGGATTGAAATATCGTTTTTACTTCGGTTGTAAACTTTTAGCTGATAAGTACTTGAGCCGATATTTTTAAAAACAGTATCTAAATAAACGGTGTCTTTTGAAAACTTTAAATCTCCGGTACTGGCAACGGTATCAAAATCAGTTCGGCAGGAACTAAAAGCTAGAATTATTCCGAAAATAAAGAGAGCAAAGTATCGACGCATATTTGTTTTGTTTTTTAGCCACTCCCGATAGCTATCGGGATAAAAGGATTAAAAAGATTTTTTTGCCACGAATTTCACAAATTTTCACAAATTAAAATTCGCGGAAATTTGTGATTGTGTATTTTTAAATCCTTTTAATCTGTGCAATCTGTGGCAAAAAAAAACTTCCGGCCAAAGATTGATTTTTAATTGTTTTTGTAAAAATAGCAAAAAACTTACATGTTTAAAGTTCGATTTTAATTTTCGCAGAGGATTTTTCAATTTGTGTTATTATCTTCTTTAATTTTACGATTTTAAAGACCATTTTAATGAATTATACAAAAGAACAAATTTTGGCGTACTGCAATGAGTTTTCTAAAAACACTTTGATGGAAACGCTGAAAATAGAATATATCGACGCTGGAGAAGATTTTCTGACAGCCAAAATGCCCGTAAATCCAAGCGTTCATCAGCCAATGGGGTTACTGCACGGAGGTGCTTCTGTTGCTTTGGCAGAAAGTGTAGGGAGCGCAGCTTCGCACTTTTTTATTAATGCAAAAGAACAGGAAGTCCGCGGAATCGAAATCTCTGCAAATCATTTAAAAAGTATTCGCGAAGGAGAGGTTTTTGGTACAGCCAGAATTATTCACAAAGGAAGAAGTCTTCATTTATGGGAAATTAAAATTACGGATGAAGCCGGAAATTTGATTTCGCTTTGTAAACTGACGAATATTGTTTTAGAAAAGAAGAAAACAGAATAAGGAAATGAATAATTTTTTCTCTAAAACTAAAAAACACTACGATCAGAATTTACCTTTTGTAATTTATTCGAAACCTAATACTTCAACTGTTTTTGGGCTTTTACAGCAAAATGGTACTTTGTATAAAATTACGGATTATAGTGAAAAAGGATTTGTTTTTGCTTCTTTTGATGAAAAACAACTTGTATTAATTCCTGAAAATGAATCTGAAATTATTACTGCCGAAAAAGAAATTACTGCTTTTGAAACAACAGAAATTGAGGATTTAAATTTTGATGCAGCTGCTAAAAGCCAATATGAAGATTTGGTTTCAAAAGGAATTCAGGCCATTAAAAATGAAGAATTCAAAAAAGTAGTTTTATCAAGAAGTGAAAAAACAGTACTTTCTGAGTTTGACTTTATCAATACTTTTCAGCATTTGATTCAATTATATCCTGCAACTTTTTGTTACTGTTTCTTTCATCCTGAAATTGGATTTTGGATGGGGGCAACGCCGGAACAATTGCTGAAAGCAAACGGAAATGTTTTTGAAACAACAGCTTTGGCCGGAACCCAAAAAGCGAATTTGGAAACCGAAATCCGCTGGGAACAGAAAGAAAAAGACGAACAGCAATATGTTACGGATTTTATTGTAAAACGCTTACGCGAAGTAGCCAATTCGGTTGTTGTAACAGAACCTTACAGTTTAAAAGCAGGTTCAATCTGGCATATTAAAACAGATATTTCTGGAGTATTAAATGAAAATTCAACTTTGGAACAAGTTATCGATACGCTTCATCCAACTCCTGCTGTGTGTGGACTTCCAAAGAAAAAGGCAAAAGCTTTTATCATAGAAAATGAAAATTACGACAGAACCTTTTATACGGGTTTTTTGGGAGAATTAAACAGCAGTTTTGCAGGAACCCAGACAAGTTCTGATTTATTCGTAAATTTACGAAGCATGCAGATTCAGGATAAAACAGCCATTTTATATATGGGATGCGGCATTACCAAAGAAAGTATTCCTGAAAAAGAATGGGAGGAAAGTGTCAATAAATCGATGACGATGAAAAGAGTTTTATGAGTTTATCAGTTTTCAGTCGCAGTCTCAGTTTTCAGTTTCGGTACTAAGAAAACTTTGTCAAAGTTATTGAGACTGAAAACTGAGACTGAAAACTGCGACTGAAAACTGCGACTGAAAACTTAAAGCAAAACAAAAAAGAAAAACAAAAAAAAAAAATGAAATTAGATATACTAGCTTTTGGCGCACATCCGGATGATGTAGAATTGGGTTGTGCCGGAACAATTTTAAAAGAAGTTTCTCTGGGGAAAAAAGTTGGGATTGTTGACTTAACACGCGGTGAGTTAGGTACACGCGGAACAGCTGAAACCAGAGATGAAGAAGCAAAAGCTGCTGCAAAGATTTTAGGAGTTGTGGTTCGGGAGAATTTAGGTCTTCGTGACGGATTTTTTGTAAACGATGAAAAGCATCAATTGGAGGTCATTAAAATGATTCGAAAGTACAAGCCTGAAATTGTACTGTGCAATGCTATTGATGATCGCCATATCGATCACGGAAAAGGAAGCAAATTGGTTTCTGACGCTTGCTTTTTATCCGGTTTAATGAAAATTGAAACTTCAATTGATGGAGAAAACCAGGAAGCCTGGAGGCCGAAAGTAGTCTATCACTACATTCAGTGGAAAAATCTTACTCCGGATTTTGTAGTTGATATTACCGGTTTTGAGAAAAAGAAAGTTGAAGCGATTTCCGCTTATAAAACACAGTTTTATGATCCGAATTCAAAAGAACCCGCTACGCCAATTACGAGTAAAAACTTTTTCGAAAGTTTAAATTATCGTGCTCAGGACTTAGGAAGATTAGTTGGGAAAGATTTTGCAGAAGGTTTTACTGTTGAAAGGTGTTTGGCAGTCAATAGCTTAGAAAATTTGATGTAAATTTTTCATTTTTTTCTTTGTAGAAGTAAACCTTTGTTATATATTTGCACTCGCTAAGCAAAAATGGTGGTTGTAGCTCAGCTGGTTAGAGTAGCGGTTTGTGGTGCCGCGGGTCGCCGGTTCGAACCCGGTCAGCCACCCAGATTTAAAGCCTTGAAGAAATTCAAGGCTTTTTTTGTGGCCAAAAAAAAGTAAATTCCAAATTTTTAAAAAAATTCCAAATTCCAATTCCTGTATAGTGTGTGTCATTTCTCCTTCGGAGTAAATTATAAAGGATTTTGGATTTAAATATTAGATTTTAAAAATTAAAAAGCACAACTGAAAAGTTGTGCTTTTTTGGTGGTTATTATATTTGGCTTATTGTATTTTCAAATTTCTTCAAATGTGGTGCCTTGTTTTATATCTCCGGTTTTAAAACCTTTTTTAAACCAGTACATTCTTTGTTCTGATGTTCCGTGAGTAAAAGAATCGGGAACAATTTGTCCCTGCATTTTACTCTGAATTGCGTCGTCTCCAACAGCGTTTGCAGCACTTAAAGCTTCTTCTATATCACCTTCATCTAAATTTTGCTGATTGTAGTGAGCCCATACTCCTGCATAAAAATCGGCTTGAAGTTCTAAAGCAACCGAAAGTTTATTGGCTTCGGCCTGACTTTTTCCTTCCTGTTCCTGATGCATTTTTTCAGATGTTCCTAGTAAGGTCTGAACGTGATGTCCAATTTCATGTGCAATAACATATGCAATGGCAAAATCACCGCCTTTAGCACCAAATTTTGTTTTTAGTTCTTCGAAGAAATCAAGATCCATATACACTTTTTGATCTGCAGGACAATAAAACGGACCTGACGCAGAAGATGCTCCGCCGCAGGCAGTTTGAACAGAACCTCTAAAAAGCACTAATTTTGGGTTTTTATACGTCATTCCGTGTTCGCTGAATATCTTTCCCCAAATATCTTCGTTATCAGCAAGATTTACACGAACAAAATCTCCGAGCTCTTTATCTTCTTTACTCAATGGTGCAGCTGCTTCGGTTTGGGTTTGTCCGCCTTGAAGTTGTTCTAATGCAGATCCTACCGTTTGACCGGTTTCACCTCCAAAAACATTCAGCAACAAAATAATAATACCAATAACACCGCCTCCAACGGCTACTTTTCCTCCAGAAACTCCTCTTCTGTCTTCAACATTATCACTTTGTCTTCTTCCTAACCATTTCATTGTAAAGTATATTTAAGCTTTTTATGTTTTTTCTTGTACGAATTTATACAAATTTTGGGAATATGTTATGATTTAAGTTGATTAGTTTTAATTATTTTAACCATTTTACCAAAGTTTCTTCGACAGTGCCTTTCATAATTGGTTTCGAAATATAATCATCCATTCCGGCAGAAATGCATTTATTGCGTTCTTCTTTTTCAGCTCCCGCAGTTACGGCAATTATGGGAATATTTTTTCCTGTAATAGTATTTCTAATCGCTTTTGTGGTTTCGTAACCGTTCATAATTGGCATTTGAATATCCATAAAAACAAGTGTTGGATTAATGCTTTCAAATTGTTTTACGGCTTCATAACCATTTTCACATTCATAAATAAAAGCATTATTGTAGAGATTTTTTACAATAGTTTTTAAAAGGAGCATATTTACTTTATTATCTTCTACAATCAGGAATCGAATATTTTTGTTATTTGTTTCAATATTATTATCAATAGGTGAGACCAGGTTTTTTAATTCGTTATTGTATTTCTCATTGATGCTCTGATTGCTGGTTTTTAAGTTTAAATCAAAGAAAAAATTACTTCCTTCGCCAATTTTGCTTTCAAGCTGCAAGCGGCTTTCCATTAAAGCCAAAAGCTGATTTGATATGGTTAATCCTAAACCGGTTCCTCCAAATTTTCTTGTTGTAGAGCTGTCTGCCTGAGAGAAAGCTTTAAAAATCTTCTTCTGATTTTTCTCCATAATTCCAATTCCAGTATCAATTACAGAAAAACGAATTGTACAATTGTTATTCTTGTTTTTTGCCAAAACAGAAACATTCAATTTTATGGAACCTTCGTTGGTAAATTTTACAGCATTTGAAAGCAGGTTAATCAGGATTTGTTTTATCCTGACAATATCAGTCCAGATATATTTTGGAACATCCTGATCGACATTTAGTTCCAGCTGCAGATTTTTTTGATTGGACTCAAAAACGATCAAATCGAAAACCTGACCCAGTACTTTTTTAATATCATATAAATCAATAAAAAGCTCTAGTTTTCCCGCTTCAATTTTAGAAAAATCAAGAATATCATTGATAATCTCCAGCAGTGAATGAGCTGATTGATTAATGGTTGTCATGTATTTTTCCTGAATTTCCTCCAGTTCCGTTTTCATGAGTAAATGCGTGAAACCTATGATTCCATTTAATGGAGTCCTGATTTCATGCGACATATTAGCAAGAAAATCCGATTTTGACTTATTGGCCGCTTCTGCTAATTGTTTGGCTTTAATAGCGTCTTCAGTTTCTTTTTTATTGGTAATGTCAAAGTAAATTCCTCCCACAAATTCAATTTCGTCGCCTTTTTTAATCACGTCTCCAAATTCTTCTACCCAAATATATTCTCCGGTTTTTCTTTTAATTCGGTAAACATTATGCAGAGGAATACCGTTTTGAAGGTTATCTATTTGGTTGTTGATCACTTCGTCGCGGTCTTCATTATGGATCAGTGATAGGAATGAAAGGTTGTTTTCAATAAACTCCGCTTTTGAATATCCGGTTAAATTCTGGATTTCGTCATTTAGGAAAATTTTAGTTGAAAAAGCATCAAATTTCGACAAATAAACAGTTCCCGGAATATTATTGGCTATTAGTTTAAACTTTTCTTCACTTTCAATAATCTTACTTTCGTTTCGGTTTCTTTCTAATGCCGATGAGATATTATTGGCCAGAACCTGAAAAATGTAAACTTCTTCTTCAGACCATTTTCGTTCTTTACTGCAGTCATCAAAGCCAATAAATCCCGTAAAAATATCATTGATATACAGCGGTAAAATTAAAATTGATTTTATTTCATTATCAATCAGTAATTGTTTGAAAAATTTATTTTCGAGTTTTCGCGTATAAGTATTTACAATTCGTTTGTTTTTTGCGGCTTCAAAAATTTCTTTCAGATTCTCTTCTGTCATGTGGCGCAGAGGTGTAATTTGATGCGGAATCCCTTTTCTGGACCATTTGTATTTTTGCACAACAGTATTGGAGGTAAAGTCTCTTTCATAATAAAACATGTGATCTGCCTTAGAAGCTCTTCCAATTAAATCGTATGTTTCCTGAAACATTTGTTCTGTAGACTTGCTCAGCAAAAATTTCTCTGTACAAAGTGAAAGTGCCGATAAAAGCTGACTTTTAAATTCCAGGCGGCGTTCTGTTTCCAGACGCATCTGCATTGAAATGGCAAGAGAAATAACGTCTGAAATTGTTCTGGCATAATTAATATCTTCATTGTCCCATTCTCTTTTCTCTTCGGTATTTTCAAAACAAACTACTCCTGCGAGTTTTCCGCTTAAAAATATCGGAACATCAAGCATTGATTTTATTTTGTTTTTGGTAAAATAAAGGTTTTGAAACTCTGACGTTTCCAGTTTGTTAAAAACATCCGGAGCATTTATAATGGCCTTGTTTTTTAATGTTTCAAAATAAATGGGATACGATGCTTTGTCCAGAATGTTTTTGTCTGACAGGTTTTGATTATCAATGCTGTATAAATTTTTACAGGTAATAAGATCTTTATAATATTTCCAAAAACTAACCCGGTTTGATTTACTGACAGTCGAAGCTTCTTTTATGATATAATCAATAACAGTGTTTAAATTGTCATAAGTGCTGAAATCTGTAGTTGATAATTTTTTGGTTGAATTATTATAAGCTTCAATTTTTTCCAGACGCCTTTTTTTCTCGTTTTCAGCGTTTTTAATTTCGGTAATATCTCTTGCGATTCCCGCAAAACCAATGGTTTGACCTAAATCATTTTTGCGAATGATAATTTTTTGCGAAATCCATAATTCCTGTCCGTTCTTCTTTAAAATTGGAAGTTCTATTATAGGAAATTTATTTCCGTTGCTTTCAAAATTTTCATAAAAATCAACTGCACCCATTGTATATTTTTCATGAATGAAATTTGAATAATGCTTTTGAATTATTTCATCTTCTGAATAACCCAAAAGTGAGTATGCAAATTCATTTACAAAAGTAAAATAGCCGTCGGCATCAACTTCAAAAATAATATCGGTTGCAGTCTGAATCAGGTTTTTATATTGGTCCTGTACTATAATCTGCTCCGTAACATCCTGGCCAATACTTATAATGAGATCATCAGAGAATTTTTTATCTTTCCACTGAATGTATTTGTATTCTCCGTTTTTGGTTTTTAATTTTCGGGTATAAATTTTATTTTCTGCATGATGTGTCAAAGAAATATTTTTGTTGTATTCGTTTCCTTTTGTGAGTTTCCAGAAATTCAGTCCCATTACTTCTTCGGGCTGATAACCTAAAATAGAAGTTATAGTCTCACTGCAAAATAGTATTTCGCCTTTTTGGTCTGTTGCAATTGTTAGTGAGTTTCCTTTATGGACAATTTCGTTGGCAAACCTGAAGTTGTCCCGATTGTTTTGTAAAACGGCATATTTAACCTGATTGATAATGAAAATCAGAATGCAGAAATTAATCAGTAAAATAGAAGATTTTACAGGAATTAATTGAAATACAACTGTTAATGTTAGAAATGTAAAAACTGCTGCCACAAAAATCCAGTAAATTTTTATTGGTTTTAAAATATTGTATGAAAAGAAAAAGGAGATTAAAAAAACAATAACAGGTACAACATCATCATTAAAAGCAAGAATGTTATAACATACATAAGTCATGTAAATGAAGAAGCCAAAAATAAAAATCTGCTGGATTTTATCTCTCAGTTCTTTTATTTTATCAGTAATTATATAACAAATAAGGACAGCAAAACCAATTGAAACGTTTTGAATTAATAAGCTCTTTGGCCTGATTTTGAAAATTTCATTAATAATTTCGATTACAATTACCGCAATACCAAAAAACAAAATATAAAGCTGATATTCTCTTCCTGCTGTATCTGCTTCTTTCTTTTTTTCAATGAAATTTCCAATTTTAGCCTTAATTCGGAAAAACTGATAAACGAGTAAACCCAAAAAGCCAAATAAAGACAGGCCAAGAATAATAAATTTTGGATTATTGTAAAAAATGATATCTGAATTGAAAACGTACCAGTTTGTCATAATTGATTTCAGGGTATTACCATAATTGGCAATTCCTGAAACCAATAGATTGAAAAAACTATAGTTTTCTACCATAGATTTTGAGCGTAATTTGGTTTAGTAAAAATAGTTTAAAATTCTAATAAAGAGTTGGTTAGGCTCTTGTTGATATTAGAATTCAGTTTTTTATTCTAAATCCGATCTTCCAATTGAATCAATAGGATCTCGTTTTTCTTCATCATCAAAAATTGAAAAATAAGCAGCATAAGTTATAGAAGTATTAAATACAGCCGTAAAAAATATTCCGACTACACAAACCACAACACCTACGACTGAGCCAATATAGCCTATTATAAAAAGCCCAAAAATTGTTAAAGGGTTTTTGCTCACAAGAATTATACTTGATTTTATCGCATCAAAAACACTTAGGTTTCCAAAAACAATTAATGGAATTGTAAAAAAAGTAAAATACGAAATGAATAATGACAATGCAGATCCTAAATAACTAACTCCAAGGGTTTCTAAAAGATAATTAATTCCAGTACTTACAACTCCCAAAATAAAAGCAGCAGAAAATAATGGAAATACATAGGGTGGGTTGTAATAACTGAAAATGGATGAAAAATTAAATTTCTGATCCTTATCTGCATATTGTGCCATTTTAAGAAAACCGGCACCAAAAGGGGTAAATAAAGCCGTTATAAATGTAATTGAAATTGTCAGGATTAGAAATTCAGTCGATGCAGTATCCTGATTTCCCAAAAGTTTTACAAGGTTATCAGACAAGCCCTTTAAATCGCCGTAAATTGTTCCTAATAAAGTAAATAGTATAAAGAAAACAATTGTAAGGATTAACATTATTATCCCAGAGTAAACAGCTATTTTTTTATAGTTTTCAAAAGCGTAATTAAAAACATTAGAAAAATCTATCGAATAGCCATCTTTTTTGATGTCCTCAATTTGTTCAGGTGTAGATTTCATTTTAAAAAGTAGAGTTGTATTATATTCTTAGTCTTAATAATTGTTGACGTAAATATAATATTTAAAATCAATTCCGTATAAAAATCTAAAAAACATTACGAAATTGTTTCTAATTTAAAGCCAGTCTAAAATGCGTTTTATTGAAGCCAGTTTATCCTTATAAGGTGCATATCTCATGGGCATATCGAGCCAGTTTGCCTTTTTTACCATCGGTTTATGGTGAGAAAAAGTATCAAAGCTTAATTTACCATGATAAGCTCCGATTCCGCTGTGACCGACACCGCCAAAAGGCAGTCTTTTATTAGAAAAATGAACTACTGTATCGTTTATGCAGCCGCCTCCAAATGAATAATTTAGGATTAATTTTTTAGCAAATGATTTATTTTCACTAAAGATATAAAACGCGAGAGGTTTTTCGTACTTACTAATTACGTTATGTATATCAGATTCAGTTTCATAAGTCAAAATTGGTAAAATTGGTCCAAAGATTTCCTCTTTCATAACCGGGCTGTCTAAACTTGGATCTTCAATTAATGTTGGAGCAATATAAAGTTTATCGTGGTTGGTTTCTCCACCAAAAATTACTTTTTCCTTCTCAATCATCTGATCCAGGCGAACCCAGTTTTTAGTATTTATGATTCGGGCAAAATCTGGGGATTTGTCTATTTTTTTACCGTATGCTTTTACAATTTCTTCCATTAAAAATGAAACGAAATTAACTTTCATATTTTTTTGAATTAAAATATAATCAGGGGCAATGCAGGTTTGTCCGGCATTTATAAATTTTCCCCAGACGATTCTTTTTGCAGCTAATTTTAAGTTGGCAGTTTCATCGATAACACACGGATTTTTCCCGCCCAATTCTAATGTAACCGGAGTCAGGTTTTCAGCAGCAGCTTTTGCAACGATTTTTCCAACAGCAGCACTTCCGGTAAAAAAGATATAATCCCAGCGCTGTGCCAGTAATTTATTCGAAACTTCAACTCCGCCTTCAAAGACTTCAACGTGATTGATATGGAATGTTTTTTGTATTATTTTAGCAATAACAGAAGAGGTGTGAGGCGTAAGTTCTGATGGTTTTAAAACTACTCTGTTTCCGGCAGCGACTGCAGAAATTAACGGACATAAAGCCAATTGAAACGGATAATTCCACGGAGCAATTACTAAGACATTTCCGTAAGGCTCTTTGTAAATGTAATCTTTAGAAGGAAAATTCAGCAGGGATGGAAAAACACGTTTTCTTTTTGCCCAGGAATTAATATTTTTAATTGTGTCTTTTAATTCTGAAATGACATAATTTGTCTCGGTTAAAACAGCTTCAAATTCAGGTTTTTTAAAATCATCGTACAGCGCTTTTACAATTAAATCTTCGCTTTCCTGAATGTTATGTAATAACTTTTTGAGCGTTTCTTTTCTGTATCCAATGTCGTTTTTGAAATCCATTTTTTGATTAGCTTGTTTTTTAGGATATGCAAGTTAATCGATAAAAATTAAAAAATTAACAATTTAATCATAAAAATCATACGGCATTCCAAATCGTTTCGTCAGGAGTTGGGGCAATAATCGTAATATTTTCTTTGGATACCGGATGGACAAAAACCAGCTTTCTGGCATGAAGATGTATACCTCCATCAGGATTACTTCTGTCAGAGCCGTATTTTAAATCTCCTTTTATTGGTGAACCAATAGCAGATAATTGTGCACGAATTTGATGATGACGCCCCGTATGGAGATTGATTTCCAGGGCTGTATAATTTTGAAGTTCTTTTATAATTTTATAATCAAGACTGGCCAGTTTACTGTCCGGAACTTCTTTTAAATGTGCTTTTGATGTATTATTTTTTTCATTTCGTTTTAAATAATGAACCAGTTTTGCAGCTGCATCGGCTGGTTTATTCTTTACAACTGCCCAATACGTTTTTTGAGTTTCACGATTGCTGAACAATTCATTCATACGTGACAATGCTTTACTTGTTCTGGCAAAAACCACAATTCCGGTTGTGGGACGATCTAATCGGTGAATTACTCCCAAAAAAACATCGCCCGGTTTATTGTATTTGTCTTTGATATATTCTTTTACAATATCAGACAAAGGCTTATCACCTGTTTTATCACCTTGTACAATATCACCAACACGTTTATTAACCACAATAATGTGATTATCCTCATGTAATATCTGGAGATTATTTTTATCTGAAAGAATTTTCATTTTTATACTTGGGAATTTAGAATTCTGTTTTTAGATTAATTCCAATAGTTTATGTATTAGTCTAAAGCTTTTGAACATACTTAAAAATGAACCTCCAGCTAAAGCTGGAGGCAATTAAGATTTTTATAATTATAAAAAAAGCTTTTTAAATTTTTGCCCCTGAAAACTTAGAATCTCAGGAACTTAGAACCTTAGCATCTTGAAATTAATATTGCTCTCCAGCATTAGGAAAATCGCTGGATTTAACATCAGCAGCATACTGGCCGATTGCTTTTGTCATTTCTTCATAAAGATTTAAATAACGACGCAAGAAACGCGGGCTGAATTCATTATTCATTCCTAACATATCATGAATAACTAAAACCTGACCGTCAACGCCGCCTCCGGCACCAATTCCTATAACGGGAATTGAAATACTTTTTGCTACTTTTTCAGCCAGAGCTGCAGGGATTTTTTCAAGAACAACTCCAAAACAGCCTACTTTTTCAAGCATTTGGGCATCTTCGATCAATTTTTCAGCTTCTTGTTCTTCTTTTGCACGAACACTGTAAGTTCCAAATTTATAGATCGATTGAGGTGTTAAACCTAAATGTCCCATAACCGGAATACCGGCATTTAATATTTTTTTGATTGATTCTTTTATTTCTTTCCCGCCTTCTAATTTTACAGCATGTCCGCCGCTTTCTTTCATGATTCTGATAGCAGAACGCAAAGCTTCTTTTGGATCTGACTGGTAACTTCCGAAAGGTAAATCAACCACAACCAAACCTCTTTCTACAGCGCGGACTACAGATGAAGCGTGGTATATCATTTGATCTAAAGTAATTGGAAGCGTCGTTTCGTGACCAGCCATTACGTTTGAAGCAGAATCTCCTACTAAAATCACATCGACTCCGGCGGTATCAACAATTTTAGCCATTGTATAATCATACGCGGTAAGCATAGAGATTTTTTCTCCGTTGCTTTTCATTTCAATTAATGACTTTGTGGTGATTCTTTTATAATCTTTTTTTGCTACTGACATTTTATATTTTTTTGATACTGTAAAAGTATTGAATAATTGTAAAAGGGGAATCAGCAATAAAAGAATATTTCAACAGAAAAAAGTTTACCGTCTTTAAATTCTATTTTAAATTGACTGTCGTCCATTATAATAGAATAATTATGAGGTGATTTTATGGAAGCATCAATATAAGTTCCATATTTTTCAATGAAAGCTTTTTCTGATAGCGAATTATCTAAAACTGCGTTCGCATTAATAATAAATTTGTTGTTTTCATTAATAAAAACCTTGATAATTTCTGCCTGATTTTTCTTTTCGTTAACAGAAACCTCTAAATCCGGATAATAATAAAAAAGGTCGCTTAAATATAGTCCGCATTCATCGCTGACATTCGCTTTTTTTGAAGGTTTGCCAAAAGTGCTTAGTATATTTTTCTGGGTAGAATAAAGAGATTTTGTTTTCAATCCTTTTAGGCTAAACTCTGCCTTTTTGAAGAAAGCAATAATTTGTTCAGATGTTTTATGGCTTGCCAATCCTTTTGCAATAGCCATATTCAATTCAGTATCAGTAATAAGTTTAGGATCATTTAATTGCTTTACAACTTCATAATATCTTTGATAGGCGGGAGCAAGTTTAGAATTTTCGCTGTTCCATGCCAGCTCAACAATTCTTTCTCCAAGAGTTTTACGATCAGAAACTGCGTTTACATCCAGCTTGTCAAAATCTTTTAGAAGAGAATCAAAATCCGGTCTTTTGCCAATAAATTTTCGGAGCGTATATTGTGCATATTCCGGATCAAAACTACCATTTATATTAACCCATTCTTCCGGATTTTTAGGAAGATAATTAACAGTAACAGCATCTCCGGTAAAGAAGATTTCTTTTATTTTTGAATTTTTATCCGGTAATGCTCTTGCTTTCAGTCCGGCAGCCAAAACAAAAAGGTGATTTCCGCCGTTGTAATTATCTCCACCTTCAATTATAGGGTTTTCTTTATCTTTTATTTTTTCATCTTTGGCATTTAAACTTGAAGCAATAAATTTTCCCTGAATAAAGCCTTCATTTAAATTATCCGCTTTTACTTTATACCAGCCGTTTTTATTTTCGGATAATAACTGGACTTCTGCGCCGTATTTAAAGTATCCCAAAAAATCAGCAGAAGTACTGGCAGAGGTATAAAGCCTCGTGTCTGAGTTAACAAAGTAACGTTGTTGCGCATTTAATATAACTGTCAAAAATAGTGCAGTTAGAATATAGATTTTTTTCATAAATATTTTCATTTATTTTCAGGCGCAAATTTCATTATTTTTTTCTGTATTATTGCTAAAAAAAAAGTGAAAATTCTTGTTAAAAAAAACTAGCAGTCTGCCATGTTAACGGCAATTGCCAGACCGCCTTCTGACGTTTCCTTATATTTTGAATTCATATCTTTTGCCGTCTGCCACATTGTATTAATTACTTTATCTAGAGGCACTTTGGCATTTTTAGAATCGGTTTCAAGTGCCAGTTCTGCAGCATTTATGGCTTTTATGGCGCCCATCGTATTTCTTTCGATACACGGAATCTGAACCAAACCGCCAATTGGATCGCAGGTTAGTCCTAAATGATGTTCCATTGCAATTTCGGCAGCCATTAAAACCTGAGCCGGAGTACCGCCCATTAATTCACAAAGTGCCGCTGCAGCCATAGATGATGATACGCCAATTTCGGCCTGACAGCCGCCCATTGCAGCAGAAATTGTTGATCCTTTTTTAAAGATGCTTCCAATTTCTCCGGCAACCATTAAAAATTGTTTGATTTCTTTTTCTCCCGCATTATGGTTTTCAATAACCAGATAATACATTAAAACGGCCGGAATTACGCCTGCACTTCCATTGGTTGGGGCAGTTACAACACGGCCTAAAGAAGCATTTACTTCATTCACGGCAAGTGCAAAACAGCTGACCCATTTTAAAATCTGGCGAAATTTTACTTCCGTCTTTCTAATTTCTTCCAGCCAGGATTGCGGATCTGTATAATTTGATAAACCAATTAGATTTTGGTGCATATCGAAGGCACGTCTTCGGACATGCAAACCGCCCGGAAGAATCCCTTCTGAATGACAGCCAATGTACATGCATTCTAACATGGTTTTCCAAATACGCATTAATTCTGAATGAATTTCTTCTTCAGAGCGCATCGATTTTTCGTTTTCATAAACAATCTCTGAAATTGATTTGTTTTCTGAAACCGTATAATTTAAAAGCTCAACCGCATTTTGGACCGGGAAGGGAAAAGCACATTTGATTACTTCTTTAATTTTGGCATTTTCACGCTCTTCTTTTACAACAAAACCACCGCCAATAGAATAAAAAGTAGATTCATACTCAGAACCATCATTTTTATAAGCCGTGAATTTTAATCCATTTGCATGAAAAGGCAGAAAATCTTTATTGAATACAATGTCCTGAAGAAAATAAAACGGAATCTTGTATTGACCCGCAAGATTAATTTCGTTTGTATCTTCAATTGTTTTGATGATTCCCGCAATATTTTCGACCGGTATATATTCAGGATCCTGTCCGCTTAATCCAAGCATAACAGATAAATCGGTTGCATGGCCTTTTCCGGTTAAGGAAAGAGAGCCGTATAAATCGACTTTTACTCTTGTAACCTGATCTAAAATCGATTCGTTTTTTAACTCTTCTAAAAAACGTTCGGCGGCTCTCCACGGACCTAAAGTATGTGAGCTTGAAGGGCCAACGCCAATTTTAAGCATATCAAAAACAGAGATACATTCTTCCATTGTTCAAGTTTTGGTAAGACAAAGATAATTGAATAATGCAATGATGAATTAATTTTGAATGTTAATCTTGCATATTTGTTAAAAAAGGTATTAAATTTTAATAATTTGGCAACGAAATAAATTTAATTCCTTAATATGTGGTTTTCGTCAAAAGTTAACCTTTTTTAGGTATTTTTGTAAAGATGCAACTATCTTAATCTGCTGTTTCTTTTAATTATCTAAATGTGAATTAACCGAAGCTTCAGGTGATTTCGTTTTAATTCTAGCAATGTCTTTTTACGAAAATTTAGAATACCACAAAAAGATAAAATTACATTATGATAGAATTTTTCAAGCATTTTTTACACGAATTCGAACTGCCTCTTAACAATCCGGTATTAATTTTTTCTTTAATACTTTTCATTATCCTGCTGTCGCCTATTTTACTAAAAAAAATAAATATTCCCGGCATTATCGGATTAATTATTTCGGGAGTTATCATTGGGCCGCACGGATTAAATATTTTGGCAAAAAGCTCTGCAGTCGATTTATTTTCGACAATTGGACTTTTGTATATTATGTTTATTGCGGGTCTCGAATTGGATATGAATGAGTTTAAGGCAAATCGAAACAAGAGTTTATTGTTTGGATTTTTTACTTTTATTTTTCCGCTTTCCATAGGTTTTCCGGTTTGTTTTTATTTGCTGCAATACGATTTTAACGCCAGTTTTTTAACCGCAAGTATGTTTGCAACCCATACGCTGGTGGCATATCCAATTGTCAGCAAGCTTGGAATCGCAAAAAACCAGGCTGTTGCTATTACAGTTGGAGGAACAATTTTAACCGATACCGCAGTTTTGATCATTCTGGCCGTAATTATGGGAAGCAGCCAGGGAAATCTAAATCAGGCTTTTTGGATTAAACTGGGCGTTTCGCTGGCTATTTTCTCTGCCATCATGTTTTTATTGATCCCTAGAATTGCCAAATGGTTTTTCAAAAAACTGGAAAGTGAAAAACATGCCCATTATATTTTTGTTCTTTCTGTCGTTTTCTTTGCGGCGTTTTTGGCCGAAGCAGCAGGAGTTGAGCCTATTATTGGTGCCTTCGTTGCCGGTTTGGCATTAAATCCTTTAATCCCGCAGTCATCAGCTTTAATGAATAGAATTGAATTTATAGGGAATTCACTGTTTATTCCGTTTTTCCTTATTTCTGTTGGAATGCTTGTTGATATCAGCGTTATTTTGAGTGGTCCTACCGCTTTAATTGTGGCTGGAACTTTAAGTGTTGTGGCTATTTTTGGAAAATGGATTGCTGCCTTTTTCACACAAATTGTTTTTAAATACAGTAAAACCGAAAGACAGCTTATTTTTGGTTTGAGCAGTGCGCACGCTGCAGCAACTCTGGCGGTAATTTTAGTTGGGTTTAAGGCTAAAATTCTGGATGAGAATATCTTAAACGGAACTATTATCTTAATCCTGATTACTTGTATTGTAGCTTCTTTTGCAACTGAAAAAGCGGCAAAGAAAATTGCAATTTGTGAAGAAGAAATTTCACATGCCGATACGGGAAAAGATCAAATTTTAGACGAACATATTTTAATTCCGCTGGCCAAAACCTCTGCAGCAGCCAGTCTGCTGGATTTTGCTCTTTTAATAAAAGATAAGAAATCCTCCAATCCGGTAACGCTTTTAACTATCGTACCTAATAACGATCAGGCAGAAAAAAATATTTTAAAATACAGAAAAACGGTTGACAAGTTTGTTATTCAGGCTTCTGCTTCTGAAGTAAAAATAAATACTATTGCTAGAATTGATCATAATCCGGCGAGTGGAATTGCACGAACTTCCAAAGAAATAATGTCAGACATTGTAATTATTGGATGGCCGAAAAAAACAGGTTTCTTAGATAAAATCTTTGGAGAAAATGTGGATTCAATTATTAACAATGTAGATAAGAGTTTGTTTATCTGTAAATTTCATAGAAATTTTATTGAAGAAAAAAGACTCATATTTATTTGTCCGCCATTTTCTGAAAGAGGAATTGGATTTCAGCTTTTATTGCAGAAAATCTGCAGATTATCGCAGGAATTAAGTATTCCGATTGTGGTTCATGCCGAATATAAAACGCATCAGACCATTCAGCAGATTGCTAACAATCTTAAACTAAATGCCAAATTAAGTTTTAAAGCGGTTACGGAATGGGATGATTTTGAAGCCATTTCTGATGAAATTCGCCCGACGGATTTAATTGTTTTTAATTTATCCAGAAAAGGTTCTGTTTCTTATCATTCTATTTTTGACAGGCTGCCTCAGAAATTCGAAAAATTCTTCAGCGATAATAATATCATTTTGGTGTATCCGCAGGACGATCGCAAAATTACTTCGATGGATGCTTATGAAGATTTTACCGCCACGCCTTTAACCAAAAGTCTGGAAGCAATTGAGCAGATTGGCCGTGGTCTGGGAAGTATTTTGAAGAAAGGATAAAGAAAAAGTATTAAAGATGAATCATAATATTAAATCAATTCGTCCATTTATTGGTGCTGAAAATTTCGAAGTTTCGAGAAGTTTTTATCATGATTTAGGATTTGAAGAAGTTGTTTTAGAATCTAATTTTTCGGTTTTCAAATCAGGAGAAACCGCTTTTTATCTACAAGACTATTACGATAAAAACTGGATTGAAAATACCATGATTTTTGTTGAAGTTGATGATGCTGATCGTTATTACAATGAACTTTTAGCTTTAAACTTAACCGAAAAATATGGAGTGAAATTAACGCCAACCCGACATTTAGACTGGGGAAGCGAATGTTTTCTGCATGATCCTTCTGGTGTTTTATGGCATTTTGGAACGTTTAAAAAATAAGTTTGCCAAAATTGATATCACTTAAAAAAATTAGTGAAATTAGTGTAATTCCCGGCAAAAAAATCACAAGACAAAATTGTATAATAGATTTGTACTTTTCTCTCTTAGATACCAGTCATTAAAAACCAATTCTAATTTTTCAGCTTTAAATCCGCCAAAATTATAATCGCGAAACTGATCTGTAACCTGAATTAATTTTTCAGGATTTTGTAGTTTTTCCGTAAAACGCATTACAGTCGAATGCGCTGCTGCGATGGGATACCGACTGTCGATGCTTTGTTCTAAAGTTGAATTCCTGAAATTTTCCCGAAGCTTATTCCGTAAAATATTCAGAGTTTCATCTGATGGAAATCCCTGAATCATTACAGCAGAATTTGAAGCCGTTACACCTCGGAAATCAATTTTAATTTCTCCTAAATCTTCCATACTTTTTTTGATGACTTTGGCGTAATCTTCAACATTAATTTTTTCTAAACTAAAACCTTCATAACAAGAAATAATCGACATTACAGTTATGTGGATATCAGAATCCGGGTAATAATATTGAAAAGGTTCAGCACTTTTTAATTCCTTTAAAAAAAACTGAATTTCGGTTTTGATTTTTTCGCTGGGGCGGAGGAGAAGAGTAATGCCAAATCTCGAATCTGAAACGTCATTTATTTTGAAATCTAAATTATAATTTTCGTTTAAAATCCCTTCAGAAGAAGATTTATAAAGTTGATTGTAATGCTCGGTTAAATTCATTTACAATTATTTCTTTTTGGCTTTTTCCAGATTCTCTTTTACTCTGAATTTACGATTTTAGTAATTAAATCATACGGCATTTTTTCTTTCAAAGGAAACTGAACAGAACCTTTTCCTGATTTATATTTTGAAAGTTCTTCCTTAAAAGTTTCGTGTCCGCTTGGTAAAGCATATAATCCGATATGATTTTTAAATGCCGCAAAATAAACTACAATTCCGTTTTGCTCAAAAGCGGGCATCGAATAACTGATTTTTTCTTTGGCATCCGGCGCCGCTTTCTGAATCGTTATTCTGATTTTTTCTAAAATTTCCTGAACCTCATTTGGAAATCCGCCAATGTATTCGTCGATATTTTCGGGTTTTTTAATTTCCATGTTTTTTTTAGTTTTCAGTTTTCAGTCACAGTCTCAGTTTTCAGTCTCAGTTTTCAGTCACAGTCTCAGTTTGCAGTACTAGTAACTTTGTCAAAGTTTTCTGAGCATCGAGACTGAAAACTGAGACTGTGACTGAAAACTGAAAACTGAAAACTGAAAACTGAAAACTTCCTCCCTACGCCAATCCCTTTGGAAATCTATCTAAAACTAAATTCAGCTGCAGCTGATGTTCTAAATAAGCTTTTGCTCCGGCTAAAACCAGTGTAAAACCTTCAGTCGAATTACGAACCTGATCGATTATCTGGTCTGCGTCTCCTTTTAATCCTGAATTTATTATACTGACAAAAGTTTCATTTTCATTTAATGGAGTAAAAACCCATTCTACTAAGGTTGTTTCATCTGGATTTCCCCACTCAATAACAATCTTTTTATTTTCGTGTAAAACGTGCGTTGTAACCGTAAGCGAAAAACCGTAAATTTCCCAGGTCCATTCGG
Organism: Flavobacterium sp. Root901; assembly: GCF_001429765.1. Taxonomy (GTDB): domain Bacteria; phylum Bacteroidota; class Bacteroidia; order Flavobacteriales; family Flavobacteriaceae; genus Flavobacterium. Next base: position 444,338 of record NZ_LMJB01000001.1, on the reverse strand, counting down.
TTTTTTGGCCTTCTTCTAATTTTCCGGAACCCTTTGTAAACCAAAATTTATTAGTGATCTCCGGATCAATAAAAGCCTGAAAAACTTCTGAAACAGGTTTCCTAATCAGCATTTCGGCCTTTGCATATTTGTTGTTTTCTGTTTTCATGATTGATTTATAAATGTGAGAGGTAAAGTGAGTGTTTTTTTGACTTCTAATTTAAGAAAGAAATTTTAAAATAACGATAAGTAAAAAAATACATACAATTTTTTATCTCTATAGATTTATAATCTGAGATTTAAGTATTATTCCTTATAGCAGTTTCATAAAAAAACCGTTTAAAAAGGTTTGATATAAATAACTAAACTTTGTCCTTATCGATCCATTTTCCAACTGTTGGCGGAATGTAATTTTTCATTTTTTCCAATAAATCTTCGATGTTGTTGCTTACTAAAAGCATTTCTTTATTCGCATCTTTTAGTAAACCTTTCTCGACCATGACCTTAAGAAGTTCAATTAGCGCATCATAAAATCCGTTGATGTTTAAAATTCCGATTGGTTTTTTATGAAGGCCTAATTGCGCCCAGGTCAGCATTTCAAAAAGTTCTTCTAAAGTTCCAAAACCACCCGGAAGCGCAATTACACCATCACATAAATCACTCATTTTGGTTTTGCGTTCATGCATACTTTCAACCAAAATTAATTCGGTTAAACCCTTGTGCGCAATTTCTTTTGAACGTAAAAAATTGGGCAGAACACCAATTACAGTTCCGTTTTCGCTCAAAGCACCATCAGCGACAGCGCCCATTAAACCAACATTTGCGCCGCCATAAACTAAGCCAATATTTTGTTTTGCTAAAGTTTTTCCCAGAAGTTCGGCTTGTTCTTTATAGATTTCTTCGCTTCCAAAGCTCGATCCGCAGAAAACGGTTATTTTTTTCATAGAGTTTTTAATTTATGGATTATGGGTTACGACATAAGTTGCTATAACTTTGTAAAAGTTTAAACTTTGACAAAATTTCTGAGTGCCAAGACTGAAAACTGAGACTGCGACTAAAAACTCGTAACTATTTCGTAAGTTCATATTCAAAATGAGGTAAACTAACGCCATTGTGTGTAAAAACCAGCGTGTTAATCTTTTTTGCTCCTAGTTTTAAAACTGCTTTTTGCGAACGGAAATTTTCTGTTCCAATATGAAAAAGGATAGAATCGACGTGTTGAAAAGCATAATCAATCAATAGTTTTTTGGTTGAATTATTATAAGGTCCTCCCCAAAATTTTCTGGCAATAAAAGTGTATCCAATCCCAATACTTGATTTTTCGGCATTATAATCATAGTAACGTGTTGTTCCCATAATTTCGCTGGTCTGCTTGTCTAAAATTAAAAAAGAACCTTTTGAATTTATGGCTGCTTCAAAAAACGATTGAAAAACTTCTTTTTTATATCGGTCTTTCATTGGGTGCTGTTCCCAGATTAAAGGATCTGAAGCTATTTTGTATAATTCTTCAAAGTGGCTTTCTTGCAGCGGAATTAATTTTGTGATTTCATCTTCCAGAAAATCAGGCTGTAAATTGAAATATGATGTTGTCATTTTAGAATGTTTTTATTTGTACACACGAAACGTTTTCCATTTTAATTTCTTTTCCTGTTTTTTTAAGTAATCCTGTTTTAGGATTTCTTCTAAAAACAATAATATTTCCTGTAATCACATTGGATGCCACTAAAAAATTACCGGTTTCATCGATCGCAAAAATTCTCGGATGTTTTCCTAAAGTCGATTGATAACCAATGTTTTTTAATAATCCATTTTCATCAACAGAAAATATGGCAATATTATTTTCTTTGCCGCGATTCGCCGCATATAGAAATTTTCCGTCCGGAGAAATATGAATGTCAGAACTTTCAAAACCTTCTTTTGTTTTATCCGGATGCGTCGCAATGCGCTGGATTTTATTTAAAGTGCCATTTTCATAATTGTAAACACTTATTTGTCCTGCCATTTCTTCAATACAATAACCAAATTTCTGATTGGGATGAAAAGTAAAATGTCTCGGTCCGGCTTCTAAATCGGTTTTTGTAAATGGAATTTTCGCTTCCGTCAGCGGTTGTTTTTGATTTTCATCAAAAGCATAGCAGCGTATTTTATCGGCGCCTAAATCCGGTAAAAATAAATAGTCGAATTGCGGAGAAAATACCGCCGAATGCACATGGGATTTTGTCTGTCTTTCTTTATGAGTGCTTCCGTCTGTATAGTGAAAATTCTGGGCAATCGAATCAATTTTTCCATTTTCCAAGAGAGGATAAACCGAAACACTTCCTTCTGTATAATTGGCATTGGCGAGCCATTTTCCGCTTTTATGAACAGAAACATACACGGGGTTTTCGCCGCCGCTTCTCTGGCTGTTTAAAAAAGTCAGGCTTTTATTTTCAGGATTAAATTCAAAACTGCTTACACTTCCGGCATTTGGTGTTTTGGTATCTGTGCAGGCATAAACATATTTTCCGTTTGGAGAAACAGTTAAATATGATGGATTTATAATGTTTTTTGCTGAGGTTATTTTGTTCAGTTTTCCACTAACTGTATCCAGTTGATAAACCTGAATTGCTTCTGCCGATTTATCCCGGTTATATGATCCCAAAAAAACGTAAGTATTTTGGGCAAAACCATTTAATACAAGGAAAAGCGTTATGATTAAGAAGTTTATTTTTTGTTTCATTTTTAATTTTAGATTAGAAATTCACAATTAATCGTTTAATTAACTCCTTTCCACCATTGTTTAAATTCCTGTTTTTCGTTTTTCAGTTCGACTAATTCTCCAATCATTGGAGTTATTAATGGAATTGGGTCTGCTGATTGAGCATTCAATTCTGTCACTTTTATTAAAGGTTCATCCCAGGGATGCAAAGCCAGTGCAAACTTAGAAGAATGTACCGGAAAAACTCTCTTTGCTTTTAAATCCTGCATTGCTTTTATAACATCTTCGGGCATATTGTGAATGTATTTCCAGTTTTTATTGTACTGTCCATTATCGAGCAAAGCAATATCAAAAGGGCCAAATTTCTCGCCAATTTCTGCAAAATGTCTGTCATAACCGCTGTCTCCGCCCAAATACATTTTGAAATCTTTAGTTTCAAGAACAAAAGAAGTCCAAAGCGTGTTGCAGCGTTTAAAACTGCGGCCGGAAAAATGTCTGGACGGCGTTGTATAAAGCGTCAGGTTTTCCTCTAATTCTATTTTTTCATGCCAGTCTTTTTCAATAATATTTTCTTTTGGAAATCCCCAGAATTCAAAATGAGAACCAACACCAAGAGCTGTAATTATTTTTTTGGTTTTCGGTTTTAATTTAAGAATGGTTTTATAATCTAAATGGTCGTAATGATCGTGTGTAATCAGTAAATAATCAATTTCGGGAAGATCATCGACAGTATAAATATCTGTTCCTTTAAACGATTTTGTGGTGCCCGCAATAGGAGAAGCGTTACCGCTAAAAACCGGATCGATTAAAAACCGTTTTCCTTCAAGCTGAATAAAATAAGAGGAATGTCCAAACCAAACCAAAGCATCCTGATTAATAGGAAGTTCGAGTAAATTGGTTTTTATGGAAGGAATTAAATCCGTTGGAATTTTTCTGTCTACTTTTTTGAAAAAGAATTCAAACAAAACGCCAATAAAACTAGCTCCTTCGGCAAGATCTGGTGTGAAAGTCTGATTTTCAAATTTTCCGTTTTTATATTGCGGCGATTTTTCGATCAAGGCTAATCTTTCACCGGAAGGTTTTTTTCCGAATTTTGGATGCTGTAAAAAAATGTAAACGATAAGAACTATTACTAATACTACAATTAAGGATGTGATCATTTTTATTTTGAGGGATATAGATTTTGGGTATATTCTATCGAAAGCGAAATTATTTTTTTTAATATTTCGGTATCAATATCAGCTAATTTCGTGATGTAAATACATGCTTTTGAAACTTTGTGTTTTCCTAGTTTTGAAAAAAGTTCTTCTCTTTGTTCTTCGGGTAAATAGAAATAAACGGTCGTAGCCGCTTTTCTGGGAGAAAATGCCGCCAGCGGTGCGTCGCCTTCATGTCCGGTTGCATATTTATAATGATAACTTCCAAAACCAATAATGGATGGTCCCCACATTTTTGGTTTTAAACCGGTAGTTTCGGTCATTATTTTTACCAGTTCAAAGGCATCGTTTCTTTTTGCTTCGCTGTCTACAGTATTTATAAAATCAGTAACACTGTTTTCAGTTTCTGTGGTTTTATTCTTTGCCATTTTTTTTATTTTTGATGTACTAAATCACTTTTCAGCAGAATATTTTTAATCTTAAATTCAGAAGCATAGAATAAATCACGATTTTCATTCATCTGATTTTCTAAAACAACTAAAGTGACGCCGCTTTGAGGAAAATATAAATTTACTGAAGAAAATCCGTCGCCTAAACCGGTGTGCCCAATATAGTTGACGGCTTCATTTTCAATAATTTTAATTCCGTACCCATATCCTTCTGCTGCTTTTCCAAAGAAATCGTGCTGCGCAGAAATAGTATATTTCAACATCAATTTATAGGTTTCCGGTTTTAGAATTTTTCCTTTGTGAAGATTATTATTCCAGATCGATAAATCATTTACAGTAGAAACAATTCCATCAGCACCTAAACTTTGTGGAGTAATTTGGGTAGAAGTTACAGGTTCCGGAACATTTTTTACATTGTAATATCCCGTTGCCAGATTTTGAATTTTATCTTTAGAATAACAAAATGTATTATTCATTTTAAGTTTCTTAAACAACGCATTGGCAATTTCCGTATAATTTTTTTGAGTGCTGTGTTCCACAATTTTTTCAACAAGGCTAAAACTTAAATTCCCGTATCTAAATTCGGTTCCGGGTTTAAAGGCCAGCGGTTTTTGTAAATCAATAATGCCGTGTGAATGATTCAACAGCTGATGAACCGTAACAGAATCTGCCCAGGATTGTGTTAATTCCGGAAGATATTTTTTTATTGGGGCATTCAAATCGACTTTATCTTTTTCAACTTCCAATAAAAGCAGCACTGCAGCAATTAGTTTGCTGTTTGACATAATTTCAAATTGAGAGTTTATAGTTAAAGGTTTTTTAGTTTCAAAATTGGCAAATCCTTTCGCTTTAGAATACAATGTTTTTCCATTTTTTGAAATTAAAACCACGCCATTAAAAACCGGATTTGTACTATTTTCAATAACGCTGTCAATTTGAGCACTATAATCATCTTTCTTTTGTGCCGATGAATTGCAGTTTGCTAATAGAGATATAAAAAGTAAAATAGCAGGGATTTTGTGTTTAAAGTTCATTTTTTTTTTTTCAGTTTTCAGTCTCAGTTTTCAGTCTCAGTTTTCAGTCTCAGTTTTCAATCTCAGTTTTCGGTATTACTCACTTTGTCAAAGTTTAAAACTTTGACAAAGTTTCTGAACACTGAGACTGAAAACTGCGACTGGAACTCATAAATTTATAATTCACCATTACTAATTAATTCAAAACATTCCATTTTCGTTTATTGTTTCACCCGGAACTGGCTGCCCTAAGTCCCAAAGTTCAATGATTTTATCTGCTTTGAATTTTAAAATATGAACAACTGCAAAACCTATATCTGCTGGCGTTTGCTTTAAATGCGAATGTACGGCAACCAGATTGTCATCTTCTAAAATATGGTGAATGGTAAAAATTTTGTTTGGATTTTTTCTTGAAGATTCTTCCATTGCCAGCATTAAAGTATCGGCATCTCCTTTAAAATGAGCATTATGATGTTTGAAATTTTTACCCATATACAATCGGAACGCTTCGTGCGAATGCCCGCTTGCAGCAAGTTTTAAGAAGTTTTGGGCAATTTCTTTCTTAGTCATAATTTAAAGGATTAAAGAGAAACTAAGTTATGAAATTTCAAAGTAGATTTTTAATAAAAAAAGCCTGAAAATTTATAAATCTTCAGGCTTAATTTGAGATATGTCGATACCAAGTTTAGTGAATTCTTTTTCTCCTAAATCGGTAATATAAAAGTGTTTATCATTTGGATTTTTTTTAGCAATCCATCCTTTTTCAGCAAATGTAATGGCGAGTAATTGACCGAGTTTTCCGCCAATATGTTCGTAACATGTTTTTGCAGGTTTTTGCTTTGGCGGTTTCTCGTTCATTTTGCTAAATTTAAATTATTCTGTTTTACTCTGTCTTTTGCAAACCAGCTTCAAAGCCAGATAAGCTGTCGGAATATAAGCAAAAACCAAATCTACAAACGTAAACCACATTGGCGATGGAAGAGAGCAGACCATAACGATTCCGCAAAGCAGGAAAAAAGCACCAATAAGCAGTGCCAGTTTCTTTTTATGATTAATAGCAATTAAAGCCGTTATAACCGCACCAACAAAAGTTCCGACGGCATGAGCCAGAAATGGAAAAAGATAATGTTTTGCTTCGTACAAATGCATTGTGTTTTGAAGTCCTTCCATTGTTGTATTATCAACTCCTTCAGGAAGCGGAATAATAGATTCGCTTATGGTAATTATACTCATATTAACCAGACTTCCAACAATAATTCCGGCAATTACGGCTAAAGTATTCCTTAAAACAGGATTCATAATTTTAAAATTTTTAATCTTACGAATATAGGAAAATTATGATTGTTAGTGCTGGATTTTTTTAATTGAAAGATTGTCTGAATTCTAAGGGAGAACTATTTGTCTTTGTTTTGAACAGTTTACTAAAAGACTGCTGATGTTCGAAACCCAGTTCAAAAGCAATTTCGCTGACGGATAAATTGGTAGTCGAAAGCTTTTCTTTTGCTTTTTCAATCAGTTTATCATGAATGTGCTGCTGCGTGCTTTGACCAGTAAGATGTTTTAATAATCCGCTTAAATAATTAGGAGAAACATTTAAATTTTCGGCAATATGCTGTACTGTCGGAAGTCCTTTTTTTGAAAGCGAATCATTGGTAAAATAATCTTCCAGCAGTATTTCTAAACGAGCCAGAATTTCATGATTGCTTATTTTTCTTGTTATAAACTGCCTGTTATAAAAACGTTCAGAATAAGTGAGTAATAATTCTATTTGTGCAATAATAACGTCCTGGCTGAATTTATCAATATTAGATTGATATTCCTGCTGAATGTTTTTCATGATATCAATAATCATTTTTTCTTCTTTATCAGAAAGATGCAGCGCCTCATAAACCGAATAGCCAAAATACTCGTATTGTTTAATTTTTTGCGCAAGCGGTGTGTTCCATAAAAAATCAGGATGAATTAATAACGAATATCCCGTATGCTGTAATTCAGAATTTCCTTCGATAGAAAAAACCTGACCCGGAGCAATAAACAATAAAACGCCTTCTTTAAAATCATATTCCTGCTGGCCGTAACGCATTATGGCGTTGGCGTTTCTTTTGAGTGCAATGGAGTAAAAATCGAGAATAAGGCTTTTAGGTTCTTGTTCATTGAGATATTTTAAATCTTCAAAATTATAAACGCTTACAAGCGGATGCTCAGGCTTTGGCAAATCCCGAAATTCATGAAATTCGCTGATACTTTTTATTCGATGTGGTTGTAGATTTGCCATAGCCTAAGTTACCTAATTTTGATTATAAATTGAAGCAAATTCTTTCGCATAATCTGCCAGTTTTGTTTTTCCTAATACAGGACGGTTTTTATAATAATCTTCTCCCAGTGTATCGTTGTGAAGTGCAGCGTACATTTCGACCAGACCTGCAGCAATTTTAGGCTGCATCCCTACAGAGATTAATCCGTTTAGTACTTCTTCATCGCTGATAAATTTCCATTCCAAATCTGGTTTACCAATGGCATTGCCCAGAATACGAGCCGTTTCATGTCCGTTTAATTCTTCGCTTGCTACATAACGAACTTTTTTTCCTTCAGCCGGAGTGGTGATTTCTTCTGCAATTGCCTCAGCAATATCATCTGGCGAAACCCAGGGAATTGTTGAATCTGCACCATAATTTGCCGAAATAAATCCCTGATTTTTTATAGCCGGAATATAGGCCAGTAAATTGTAATAAAATGAAGTTGGGCGCATAAATGTAATCGATACATCTGAAAGCTGATTTAAAACGGCTTCGATTTCGTTATAACGCTGGATAATTCCTGAATTTTCTTTTAAGTGTGCACCAATACTGCTTAAAAATACAATTCGTTTTACGCCGGATTGTTGAATTGCTTCGGCATAAGTGCTGCCAATTTTGCGTGTAAAAGTGTCTAAATCCAGATTTGGGTCAAAATAATTGGCACGAGGAATCATGCAGTAAACGGCATCTGCTCCGGAGAAAGTCTGGGTTAAAAAACTCAAATCTTCTACAGAACCAATAGCTGCTTTTGCCCCCAATATTTCAATTTCTTTTTGTCTTTCGGTACTGCTGGTAATTACCGTAACGTCATGTCCTTTCTGGATTAATTCTTTAGCCAGAGGCTTGCTGATGTTTCCTAGAGAACCTGTAATTATAATTTTCATAAGTTTTAAATTTTGATGATACAAAGTTGCGTAACATCAAAACTCTTACTGTAGCCAAATCTATTATTCTTGTATCCAAAAAAAGGTTCTGAGATGCTAAGGTTCTAAGTTTTTTTTGGGCAGTGACAGATTAAACGGTGAAGAACTTTTAAATCAGTAAAATCAGGTCCAAATCAATCTCAGCTTTTAGATAACTTTTTTTCGTTTTCTGTTTGTGGTTTTCCGGTTGCATTTGGTTCGCCTTTTCCGGTTTCAATTAGTTTTTTAAGACTGTTTTGAATGTAATTTGTCCACGCATCACGGCAGATTTCGAAACATTCATATTCCTGATTTAGTCCGACGTGAGTAAAACGAAGTTCCGTTTTTCCGTCTTTTTCAGAAATTTCAAAAGTTGGTTTTGTTCCGGTCCATTCGGTTTCGTCTTCGGTAAATTTGAAATAATTCTTTTCGACCAGCCATACAATTTTCTGATTCGTAACTACTTCAACTAATTTAATTTTAGCACGATGAATATCTTCATAATGATAATCAAATGCATCATTTAACTGGGTAGTATTTCCTTCAATTTCTTCTGACCACCAGCCGCGGACATTGGTAACGGCATTAAAAACTTCTTCTCGGGATTGATCCACTAGTATTGTTGTTGTAAAATCTGCTGCACTCATTTTTGTAATTTTTAAAAGTTGAATATCAAATTTATATTTTAAAAATCAATAAGTCAGGTTCTTATAAGACAATTCTGAGGGTGATTTCGGACAAAGTTTAAATTATTATGATTGGAGCTGTATGTCCATCTAAGTAAATTTTCCAGAATATTTAACTGTAATGTGGCTGATTTTGATTTTAATTAATTTCTTTTGAAAGCTCAAATAAAATATAAGTTCCGTTTTCAGAGCGTCCTTTTTCCTTTTCAATAAATCCAATTCTTTTATAAAATGCAACGGCTTTTACATTCTCTTCTAAGCATTTTAATGTAATTGGAAATTTTGTTTCCAGAATGGCAGCCTTCAATAATTCGGTTCCGATTTTTTGGCCTTGAAATTCCTCGGAAACATATAAATGATGAATAAAATTATTGGGCATCCAGATCGAAATAAAACCAACGGGAATGTCATTAATATGTGCTACAAAAATGTCTTCGCCTTTTGTTTGTTTTTCAAAATCATCTAATTGAAATTCTGATGTGTCAAGCCATGAAAAAGTTCTTTTTCTTTCTCTTAAAAATAACATTTTCAGTTCTTTAAGGTCTTTGTTCTGAAATTTGGATATGACAATCATGAATAGGCAATTCTGAAATTATTTTAGCATTTTGGCCTCATTTTCAAGCATCTTTTCGATATTAAAATAAATGCCGTCGACTTTGTACTTTCCTTTTTCAAAACTCAGATAATCACAGTTTCCTACTAACGCTTGTCCTTTTGACGGAATTTCGAAAATATTCAAAAGCATATATTCATGATCAATATGGAGAACATGAAATCCTGTTTCGCAATTTTTACCGTCACCAGATGATAAAATAGCGCCCACAATATTGTCGAATTTGAAAGAAGTTTTTTTCGCTAAGTCTTCATCACCTTTTAAGTGATAGATGTAGCTTAGATAATTAATCTGTTTAAGATCAAATGGAAAGCTTTCTAAGGAATTGTTTATAAGAGTAATGATTTTATCATAATCTTTTGTATCCAGGGTTTCCTTATCATAAAATGTACGAAGTTTTTCATCTTCAGGTGAGCTCCAAAATGCATTGTATTTTGGGTGAAAAGCATAGCCAAAATACAAATGCCTGTAATCTTCATGGGTTAAAAGAGTATCATTTTTTACCAATCTTTCCATTAAGACAGGGTAGTAAAAACTAGAATTCTTGTCCTGAATTTCTTTTTCAATGGTTTTGTAATCTGGGATTACGAACGTAAGTTCCTGTGCAGAAGTTTTAATGGCAACTATGAAAATTGTCAGAAAAAGAATTTTTTTGATCATGTTTTTAGGATTTGGTCGAACTAAATTACAAATTAATGCTGATGTTTCAGAAAAAAGAAAACGATCATTTCTGCTCTTCTTTCGACATGCAATGCTAGTTTCTGTCTTTAGTTTTCATAAATTTTATTTTCAGTAAAATTAAAATGGTTTTGTTACAACGGTTTATTAGTAGTAAAATAATTAAAACATTGAATATTTGATATCTATGGTTTTAAATTACCGATGGAAATGTGTGTTGAAAACAGTAGTTATATTAGAAACAAAATCTTTTGTGTATTGTCCGGTTGGATCTAAATCAGGATCAAGAATTGTGATTTCGAGTCCGCTTAGTTTTTGACTTTCAAACAAATAGGAGGTAAGTTCGTTAAATTCATTATAAGATAAACCATCAGGAGTTCTGCTGTCAACGCACGGCATTATATCGTCGTTTAACACATCGACATCGATATGCAGCCAAAAACCATCTAAGTTTTTGTTTTCAACTTCTGAAAGAAATGTTTTTACACAGTTTGCAATTCCTTGTTTGCGCAATTCTGCGAGACTAATATATCGTGCCGAAAATTTCCTGATTTCATTTTCGTATTCGTCATCGTATTCCCGATTGCCGACACACCAAAGGTTTTCTTCTTTTATATAAGGAGATAAATTAAGAATACTGGTCAATTTTTCAGGTCCGTTTCCGGTAACTATAGAAGCTGCCATTCCGCCAACGCCGCCGGTTTCAGATAATGAAACGTCCATAAAATCAGTATGTCCGTCAAGATAAAATAATCCATAATTGCCTTTTTGTTTCAAAGCCATTGCCGCTCCTAAAAGTATGCTGCAATCACCGCCCAGTACAAACGGAAATTTATTGGCACTCAATAAATTGTTTATTAAATAGGCTTGTTCTCTGGCATACGTAACTAATGAATCTGCATTTAAAATATTGGTTTCAGGATCTTTTTTGTTTGAATATTTTGGAGGATCTACCCGTACAATATTTTTAGGATTAATTATTTTATGCAAATTGTGTTTCCATAACCAATCGGGCAAGCGATTTACTCCTGGTTCTTTTCCTGCATGAGGTTCTTTTAAACCTAAATTAGAAGTGAATTCAACAATGCATATTTCTTTCATAACGTTATTATTTACTGATAAAGTTATTAAAATTAATTCCGAAGCGGCTATTTTTTAACAGATGAAAATTAAAAATCCGATTTGTTTTTTACAAATCGGATTTCATTAAGTATAAATTTATTTCCTGTTTAAATCTGTAATTAGTAACGGATTATTTTTCTTTAGTTTAGTAACCAATTCCTCAACCGTTTCCGGATTTTCTTTAATTGATTCAAACTCAGCAGCGGTAATTCCAACAATCTGCAAAAAAGAAACTTCTCCATGCGGAGTTTGTTTTTTTTCAATTTCGGGATCGTTCACAAAAAGTAATGCGACAATTTCAGTATCTGTATCCAGCCTGATTGGCCCGTTTGCCGGCATGTAATGAAATTCTTCAAACCAGTTTCCGCTGTCAAATACGTACTTGGCAATGTTTTGCAAAAGAGCAATTGCCCAGCTCGGATTCCCGTTATCTGCTTCAAAAGGCTTTAATCTAAACGTAAGTTCAAATCCCCATTTACTGAATTCGCCGCCGGCTTTTTCTTCATTATAATACAATTCAGAAAATCCGTAGGTTACGAAATGAAAATGATCTTCCTGTTTTTTACTTTCGTAAAAACTAACACCATCAAGCGGGTACTCGCCCCCAAGCATATAACTAATCGCCGGAGCAAAATGTTTGGGCTCCTGGTCGGGATAAAGCTGTTCAAATTCTTTGTCTATTTCTAGCCATCCAACAGCATCATCTTCAGAAAATTGTTTTTTGTATTCTTCTACTGTCATCAGTATTTAGTTTTAAATTAAATCGAATACAATATAAGGTTTCCGATGTAAAGAAGATATTAATATGTTTTTAATTTATTCATAATCTGCTCTGCGGCAAGTTGTAAACCTTTGCCATAATCTCCTTTTTTAAATTCAGGGACGGCATAAGTTGTTATAATATTCTGCGTGTCGCTGTCGCTTAATTTATAACGAATTAGATCAATACTCTGAACCTGAATTTGTCTTAATTCTTTGCTTACTACGATTAAAATAGTCGGATCAAGTTTTGGATCTTTTGCCAGATATTTGTCTAATTCTAAAGCGTAATCCGGAAAGGTTGTGTAAGGCTGTATAGATGAAGTTGTTACTACGGTAATTTTGTATAAATACTGCTTTTCAAACGCTTTTAAAGTATTACTTAATGCTGTAATCTGATCGGAATTTAGAATTTTTTCAAAATCGTTTACATAATCGTAAGGTTTTGAAAAAACATTTTGCGGATCTGAAACAGGACTTTCTTTTTTTGCCTGAGAAAGTAATATACCGGGTGAAAACAAGGCAATTATAATAATGAAGAATAATTTTTTCATCGCATGCGAAGATTAGATTTGGTGCCGCAAAAATACCACATTATTGTTTTAGGATGAAAAGATAAGCTGCATATTTAACAAAGAAAAAAAGTGGCAGTCTTGCAGAGGTCTTTAAGTTATTTTAATTGCGTTACTTTTCCTGTGTGTACATCATATCGCATCGAAATGATCTTGATGTTATGCTTTTTTACAATTGGATTTTCCTGAACTAATTTTGCAGAATGTTGAATATTAGCATCAATTGCGCCTGAATAATTGTTAGCTTTTGGTAAAACTTTATCCGCTTCAATTTCTTCATTTTCTTTGGCAATTGTTTCTACAATATCGTCGATATGAGTAAAATGCTTTTTGTAAGCTCCGTTTTTATCGTTGATATATGCTTTTATGGCCCCGCATTCTGTATGGCCTAAAATAACTATTAATTTAGCGTCAAGATGCTCAATGGCATATTCAATACTTCCCATGTCAATATCAGAAATTAAATTACCGGCGTTGCGTATTACAAACAGATCGCCTAAGCCCTGGTCGAATACAATTTCCGGCGAAACCCTGCTGTCTGAACAAGTAACAATAACAGCAAATGGTTTTTGTCCGTCCTGATTGGCCAGAACTGAATTTTTATCCTGATGCGGATGAATTGATTTTCCACTTAAAAAGCGCTGATTTCCTGATATTAATTGTTCTGTGCAGTTTGCTTTATCATTTTCAGTAGTGACAACAGCTTCCTGCTCTTTGTTTTGTTTACATCCCAATAAGGAAAAAAAGACTAAACAGATTATTATGATTTTTGTTTTCATTTTTTTATTTTAAAATTGAATTAATAATTGTTTATTGCCAGAAAGCAACAGACAAAATTATTTTGTCAAAAATCTTTTGTTAGCCAGTAAAAGTTTTTTTTCTGTCAGAATAAATTTTTTCCGACGAAAGAGATTTGGAAAAAACAAAAAGGTCTGATTTGTTTTTTAAATCAGACCTTCAGAATTTTATAATACAGGAATTAAATGTTCCCAATTTAATTGCTTTGCAAAATCGAGCGGCGTTTTTCCGCTTACGGTTTTAGCATTTTTATCTGCTCCTGCTTCTAATAATATTTCAATTGAAGTAAGATTTCCTGCGATTGTTTCTCTATGCAAAAAAGTATAACCCAATTCGTCTTTTGCCGTTATTTCTTCCGGATTATTTTTTACGAAATCAATCAGACTTTGTTTCATGTTTTTACTCATAGGATGTTCTATAAGGTTTTCCGGTTTTTCTTTTTGTTCGTTTACAACTAAAATATCATTGAAATCCCCAAAATCCAATCCCCAAGCTTCGTCGTGATCTTTTCTTTCGTCATTGCTCATTTCTGAGCGCATTGCCTGAATTGTGTAACCTCCGTAGGTTTTTCCATCAATTGCAAATAACCAGTCACTGATTTGATTGACTGGAATTTGTACTTCATCTCCGTTATTTACATTCGTTAAGTCATTTGGCTGATTAACCAGGACGCCATAAATAGTATCGCCATCAAAGTTTACATCATTAATCCACATGTGTTCTACTACTGTTTCACCATTTATGTCCTGAGTAAAAGCCACTTTAACACAGGCAACATCAAGTCCCGGAATTATTCTTCGGTACTCCCAGGATAATTCTCTCCAGAAATATTTAAAGGTTTCCTGCGCTTTTTTGAACGCTTCGATCATTTTTGGGTTTTCGCCGTCTGCAAAAAATATTGTTGTTTGTTCCATTTTTCAAAACTTTTAATGAATATAAAAGTAGTATTATTTTTACATTTATACATAATTTGCATTATAAATTGAAAAAATCCGATCTGCTTACTGCAAATCGGATTTTTAAATATGAAATAAAATATGGTTTAGAAATTCACATCATCTGCAATATTTCCACCTTGTTCAGCGGCAAATTTTGCAGCATATTCTTTTTGTTTTTCCTGCTGATAGTTAGAGAATTCGATAATATCTTCAGAGTTCCAGTTTTGGTTTTGTTCTGTCATCCATTGCATTGCTGCAGATTGAAAATCTGCAAGATTGATTCCGAAATTCTCTAAAATCCATTGAGCCCCGTCAATTCCATATTCGTACGCTGCTTGTCTCGCTCCGGCAAGTTCTTCGTAAAAATAACGGTCAGTTTTTATTTTTTCTAAATTCGCAGCGCCTTCTTCTGAAATTTCAGCTTTAAGATTTTCTAATTGTGGCACTGTAACATTTTCAGCATAGTACTGTCCAAACAATGTGGTAACGGTAAACGAAGTATCTTCGCCCATACGCTGCGGCCAGATTGTATTTAATTCTTCCCAGATTACCGGCTCGAATCCCATTGCTTTACAAACTTCAAGATAATCGATTCCTGCGCTTATTTTAAGGCACATTGCCGTATAAGTTCTTAAATCTACACCGTGTACAGGCTCAAGAAACGGATTGTTGTCTTCGACCTTCACAAATCCTGAAGTCTGGATTCCGCTGTATTTTAGGGAATTTGCGTGTTCGAATCGAATCATCTGGTCAGAATCGCAATTGTTCCATTCGGTGTAAACGCTTCTTCTATAATTAAAATATATGTTTTGAATGTCTTTTTCATCAAGGTTTTCTCCGCTTGCGCGCTCATCTGCGATCCATGCTTCGGCTCTTTTTGCAACTTCGGCATCAAAATCTTCTACATCATAATGAGTTCCGTGCAAAGTTTCAGGATCATATTCTACTTCCTTATAATCATTTGCATAACTATCTTCATAATTGTCATTTGATGTTTGTTTCTGCTCGTAATTCTGATTTTCTTGTTTGCTGTCTCCAGTTAGAGCTCCAAAAAGTTTCTTAAACATTTGTTGATTTTTAGGGATTAATAATTATTTATTTTGTATTTGATTTTGATACATTTTTTCGTTGTGTTCTTTTAAATCCGGTGTAATCTTATTCCATTCGTCGTACATGGCACGCAGATAAATTTGGTATAATTTCGGAGCATTTTTAATAGCAGACTGTCTTTGTTCTTCCAGTTCATCCATTTTAGCCTGAATTTCATTCAGGGCTTTTTTATCTGACTCGTGTATTTTACTAAGACTTAATTCATGCCGCTGGTGATAGAGTTCGCGTTCTTTTTTATCTTCAGTTTCAAAAGCTTCGTACAAATGAGATGTTCTCTGTTCTGCAAGTCCGCGCGCAATATTCTGGAGGTTTCTGGCTTGTGTGCTTGGCGCAAATGTATTTTGTGTTTTGCAGTACGGACATGAAATGTAAGTTTCGATTAAAAATATCTTTTCGATCTCTATATTTCCGCCGCATTGCGTACAATTGAATTTATTTTTTATAGCATCATATTCATCCAGTATTTTTTGATATTCAGCTTCAAGATCGCGTTCCTGTGTTTTTTCGATTTGTTTTCTCCAATATTCGTATTTGTTTTCAAATTCTTCGTAACGATCCGAACATGCATTTCTAAAATCAGAAACTAAATCGTGATGTTTACTTAAAACCGAAATCTGAGCATTGTAATTGTAGTAAACATTAAGTATTTTTTCTTCGTAAGTATTTCTGGCTTTTTCTCTTGTATTGTTTAATTGTCCGTTAACACCCGAGTAAACTCTGTGAAAAGTTCGTTTGTACAAATCGTCATCACTTTGCAGTATTTCTTTAAGCTCAGGAATTGCTGCTACAGCAAATTCCTCCATTTTTGCTTCTAGTTTTTCTAAGAATGAAAACCATCTTTGTTGTGATTCCTGCAGTTCCGAGTACCATCCCGGAATAGCTTCATCGTCTTTTTGTTTATTAAATAATCCGAACACGTTATTTTTATTTTTTTAAATTGAATTATCTTCTTTTTTAATATAAACTCCGTCTGTTAGTTTTACGGTTATAAATTCAAATCCGCAATATGCACAATGCGTTAAGCCATCTTGTTTTGCTCTTCCGGCTCCGCAGTTTGGACAATCTTTGACATCCATTTTGGCATCTGTCATTTTTGTTTCGCCGCCATAATTGGTCTGATTTTGAGCTTTTTGTTTTAGTTTATCTAAAAACGAACTGACTTTTTTCTCTTCCATTATAATTGGCTTAATAATTCAGATTTTTTTGCTTTGAATTCATCTTCATCTATTAAACCGGCGTCAAACAAAGATTTTAGTTTTTGAAGTTTCGATGTCAAATCATCTTTAATTTCTTCTTTAGGAGTTTCTTTGTTTTGCTGTATTTGATTTAGAAGAATTCCCATACTTAATGCATTTTGAGTAGCATCATGAAGTGCCGTTCCTTTATCGCCAATAGCCGCAGCAGTATTAAATTTGGTAAATTTATCCATATCAGTTACCATATTCATATTGGTGATTTTGTCGTAATGTGCAGTGACTTCTTCCGGCAGTGTTACGCTTGTGATTACAAACTGCGTTAATTCAATTCCGAATTGAAGAAAATACGGTTTTAAATACGGTTCGATTTTTTGACCCAGCTGTGTAATATTTCCGGCAATATCTGTAACGGTTATATTTTCGTTTGCCAGAACTTCACCAAATTTTGGAGCAACAAAATCTCTTAACTGGTTTTGTAATTCGAAAATCGTAAGCTGCTGATAGGTTCCGGCATATTGACGAAAGAATTTAGCAGCGTCGACAATTTTAATATCAAAACTTCCGAAAGCACGAACTCTGATTTGTCCAAACTGTGGATCGTTAAGCAGGATAGGAGCAGGAGTTCCCCATTTATTATTGATGAATTGATGTGTATTGAAAAAATAAACATCAACCTTAAACGGACTTTCGAATCCGTATTTCCAGCCTTTTAGTTTGCTTAAAACAGGAATATTTTCTGTGGATAAAGTATAAAGTCCCGGCTGATAGACATCTGCAAGTTGTCCTTCATTTAAAAGCATTACCTGCTGGCTTTCGCGAACCGTTAATTTTGCACCGTTTTTAATTTCTTTATCTTCATCGTAGAATTTCCACATTAGTAAATTAGGGTCACTTGTTGTGGATTCGATTATTTCTATAAAAGGTAGTTTCATGAATTCTTATTTATAAAGATTAAAAATAAGAATTATAAGACGATTACAATGTTTTTTTATGTCAAGTTTTTAACAAATTTTTCTTAATAAATTTTAAGAAAATGTAATTTGAATAAAGTTTGAAATTACCAGGAAAGGATTCGTAACTTGAAATTCCGTATATAGATTCGCCAATCTTTGTCGAGTTTCTGCGAAGATTTCTCCTTCGTCGAAATGACAAAAAATGCTTCTTGAATAATTTGCATAAAAAAATCCGATTCACTCTCGCAAACCGGATTTTTAAATTGAAAATTATATATAACCGTAAACGGTATATTTTTACAAGTGAATTACTTCGCCGTAAGCATCAGCAACAGCTTCCATAACTGCCTCGCTCATTGTTGGGTGAGGGTGGATAGATTTAAGGATTTCATGACCTGTAGTTTCCAGTTTACGGGCTACAACTGCTTCAGCAATCATATCTGTAACACCAGCACCAATCATGTGGCATCCTAACCATTCTCCGTATTTAGCATCGAAAATTACTTTTACGAATCCGTCAGCAGCACCGGCAGCTTTTGCTTTTCCAGAAGCTGAGAATGGGAATTTACCAATTTTTAATTCGTAACCTTTTTCTTTTGCTTGTTTTTCAGTTAAACCAACGGAAGCGATTTCCGGAGTTGCGTAAGTACATCCTGGAATGTTTCCGTAATCAATTGGGTCAACGTGTAAACCTTTGATTTTTTCAACACAGTTAATTCCTTCTGCAGAAGCTACGTGAGCTAAAGCCTGACCCGGAGTAACGTCTCCAATGGCATAATATCCCGGAATGTTGGTTTGGTTGTAAGCGTTTACTAAGATTTTATCTCTGTCAACAGCGATTCCAACTTCTTCTAAACCAATGTTTTCAATATTTGTTTTGATTCCAACTGCAGAAAGTACGATGTCTGCTTCAAGAATTTCTTCTCCTTTTGCAGTTTTCACAGTTGCTTTTACTCCGTTTCCAGTAGTGTCAATTTTTTCTACAGAAGAGTTTGTCATGATTTTCACACCTGCTTTTTTCATAGAACGTTCCATTTGCTTAGAAATGTCTTCGTCTTCAACAGGAACGATGTTTGGCATAAATTCTACAATAGTAACTTCAGTTCCCATTGAGTTGTAGAAATGAGCAAATTCAACCCCAATTGCTCCGGAACCTACAATAATCATAGATTTTGGCTGCTCTGGTAATGTCATTGCCTGACGGTACCCAATTACTTTTTTACCATCCTGAGGTAAGTTTGGCAATTCACGTGAGCGAGCTCCGGTTGCGATGATAATATGATCTGCACTGTACTCAGTAACTTTATTATCTTTATCTGTAACGTCAAGTTTTTTTCCTGGTTTTAGTTTTCCAAAACCTTCGATAACGTCAATTTTGTTTTTTTTCATTAAGAATTGAACTCCTTTGCTCATTCCGTCAGCAACGCTGCGGCTTCTTTGAACAACAGCAGGAAAATCTTTATCGAATTCAGAAACTTTTAATCCGTAGTCAGAAGCGTGTTTCAAATAATCAAAAACCTGAGCAGATTTTAATAATGCTTTTGTTGGGATACATCCCCAGTTAAGGCAAACTCCACCAAGACTTTCTTTTTCTACTACAGCTACTTTAAAGCCTAATTGCGAAGCTCTAATTGCTGTTACATATCCTCCAGGACCACTTCCTAAAACAATAACGTCGTATTTCATTTTTTTTGTTTTTAGTATTAACTATCGAAAATGAGGGTTATAGATTCCGAAACTCACTTACCGATTTCTTTTGTTATTTGTGCTTGCGAATTTAATGATTTATTTTAAAATAGTAAGAAGTAAAAAAGTAAAAAGGTAAAATGTGGAATCTTTAAAAAATGGATACTGGTTCCCGATTCAAATTTCAGCTAAAAAAGAATGCCACAAATTACAGGATTAAAAAGATTATTAAAATCAGTGTTAATCCTGTAATTTGTGGTATTTTTTTATTCTAATGTTAGATTAAAAAGCTTTGTGCGGCTTCGGTTTCGCTCAGCCTGACAAAAACGATTTAAACTAACAATTAAACTTTTACGTGTCCCCAGTTTTCGCCGCTGGCAATTCTGCGGATCTGCATTTCGCTTACCCCAAATTGTTTGGCGATCATTTTAAGACGCGTTTTTTGTTCCGGTCTCGCTAATATCTTTTTGATTAACATGACTTTTGTCGTCGTTAATTTTCTTCCGTCTGCTTTAAGGTTGTGTTCAATCAGGTTCTTTTTTGCCTGAATTACACGTGGACTTTTGCGGCTGTGCGCCATCATTTCCTGTTTTGTCGCCCAGCGTAAATTGCTTACATCGTCATTACTTCTATTATAATCAAGATGAAGTACATATGTCTGGTCTTCAGATTCTTTTGGAATAAAATATTGGGCAACTAATTTGTAAAGAAATAAATATTTGTTGATGATTTTGTCGTCTTTTTTAACTTTAAATCTAAAAGTTGGATATCCATCGCTTAAACCGCCTTTAAGGATTCGGCCGGTTTCAATATTATCAGTAAAACTTATTAATCTTCCTCTGTTTGAAATTGCGTATTTAAGTTGTAATGATGCATTTATTTCTATTTCTTTGAATTCTTCGTTAGGATAAAATCTATTATGTGGCATTTTCTTTTTCATTTAAATTTTGTCTCTCAAAGATAAAGAATTATGAAATGAAGAAAGTTATACTGTAAGTTACATAATATCAATTTTATGATTCTTATAACGCTATTTTAACTTTTCAAAATGATTTTTACACTTATTTGGTCAGTTTAAAACTTCAAATTGTGGATTATGCAGAATTATATTTTTCTGCAAAAGCGTAATTTTCACATTTTTTGATTAAAAAGTTATTGATCAAGCCAGTTTTTGAAATTATTAATTTCTTTTTTACTGATAATTATAGGATCATTTTCGATAGGAGGGACATTCAGAATCAATTCGATTTTTTGATGTGAATGTTTTATAACTTCTTTTATCGTATTTCTGTTTACGATATATTTTCTGTTTATTTTGAAAAAGATAAAAGGATCCAGACTATTTATGATATCCGTAATGGTGCTGTTGTACAAATGACTGTTACCGGATTTTACATAAATAAAAAGGTGTTTTCCCGACGCGGCAAAATACGTGATTTCTGATTCGTTGACTGAAATTAATTTATAACCATGATTTACCAGAAAATGACGCTGAATTTTACTTGTTTCCGGATTTTCAATTGCCACTAAGGACTGCAGGGTTGCATCGGCATTAAAACTTTCCTTTATTTTTTTGAATTTGCTCAGAGCTTCTAATAATTCCTGTTCTTCAAAAGGTTTTAAAAGATAATCGATTGTAAAGTGTTTGAAAACAGAAATTGCATATGAATCGTAAGCCGTGACAAAAATAACAGGGCAGGAGATTGCTGCTTTTTCAAAAATTTCAAGACTTTTTCCGTCGCCGAGATGAATGTCCATAAAAGCTAAATCGACATTGTTTTCTTTAAAAAAGCCGACAGCTTCCTTTACAGATTTTAAAACTGCAATTTCGGCAATCTGTAAAATGTCCTGCTGTTCTAAAATTGATTTTAGATAACTGGAAGCAAGATATTCGTCTTCGACAATGGCGATTTTCATCTTGAGATAAAATTAAAAAAGTTTAATTTTTAAGTATAATACTTAAATAATTTTGCAAATATAATTGTCTCCGGTTTTTATACAACATTTTGAAAGCAAAAAAGGCCCAGTTGTAAAAACTGGACCTTTTTAAAAAAAACAATAGGTAATTATAGATTGGGATTGTTTAATCTCGCGTCTGCCGGGTAAATAATCGTATATCGCGGATCGTTTTGTATCAATGTGTAATTATCACCATCAAATGTGTGTACGATTTGTTTTTGAGATGTTCTTCTCAAATCAAACCAGCGCTGTCCTTCAACAGCAAACTCACGGTGTCTTTCTTCGTAAATAAAATTTGTTAAATCTGCAGCATTCATTGCATTAACTTCAATTTCAAGTTGTACATAAGCTGCTGCTGTATATCTGTTTTTGATGAAGTTTAAAACCGTTGTTTTAGCATCGGCAATATTGTTCAATTTTAATGAAGTTTCTGCTTTTGTTAAGTATAACTCAGAAGTTCTGAAAGAACATTTTTGATCAATATTTCCACCTTTTTGTATTCTGTAACGGCTTCCGCTTGCTAAGAAGTAAAGAGGAAAACGTAGATCAGTTGTTTTGCTATAAGCAGCAATTAAATCTGGTGAAGCATAAACAGTTCCTTTTAAGTTGTTTATTAAACCGTCTTCAAGAGCTAAAATTGATTCTTTAGAATCGTATTTTGTAGCAAAAACAGGCGTAGCTTTTAAATCAATTAAAGTGCTGTTAATCGCTAAAGCTTTATTTGAAGCATCAAGAGACTTTTGCCACTGCTGCTGGTATAAATAAATACGGCTTTCTAAACTGTATAAAGCAACTTTAGAGAAACGGTAGTTAAGACCTTTTGTTTGAGAATCTTTGTTGATGAATTTTTCAGCTTCCTGAGTATCAGAAATAATTTGGTTATAAATTACTTGTACACTTTGAGGAACATAAGCCTGCTCTAAATCAATTTCTAAAGCCAAAGGAACTCCTTTGTCTGAACCAGCTGTTGCAGCATTATATGGTTTTCCGAAAAGGTTAATTAAATCGAAGTAAGCCATTGCTCTTAATGCATACGCTTCTCCAATTAATTGGTTTCTTTCTTCAGATACGTCTAATTTTTTAGACGCTTCGTTGATAATTACGTTTGTATAAAAAATAGTTTTGTATAAATCTGCATATTGAAAAGTAGTGGTAATACGATCCGGATTTGCATCTTTCCAAATGTAAACATCTCTATAGTAGGTTACGTCATCACTAAATTCATTCATCGTTAATTCGTCTGTACGAACTGCCGTTAATGATTTGTGCTCAGGATATACATCGTATCCTTTTGTTAAAACTGCGCGGTACTGTTCTAATGTTTCCGGAATAACACGACCAACAGGTTGGATGTCCAGATAATCATCACAGCTTGTTACAGCAAGTGCTGCAGCAAAAAGTAGTATATATTTTGAGAATTTTTTCATCTTTAATTTTATTAGAAAGTTACATTACATCCTAAAGTAAATGACTTAGGAACTGGTTGTGCATAAATGTTTCCGAAAGTTTCAGGGTCAAAGTAACCTTTGTAATCAGAACTGATTACGAATAAGTTTCTAGCTTCAACATTAAGTCTGATGCTTGAAATGTTAATTTGATCTGTAAACGCTTTAGGGAATGTATAACCTAAACGCATACTGCTTAATCTCATATAGCTCATTTCGCTAACCCATGTATCTAAATAATTATATGTAGGGATTTGATTTCCTCCTGAATACCATAAATATGGCATATAAGAATCTCCTGTTCCGGTATCTTTACCATTAATTGCTGGTAAATTAGAAGATGTATTAGTTGGCGACCATGCATCTAAGATATCTCTGCTGTAATTTTGTCCTCTGTCTACAGTTGTTCCATTATATGGAGGCGTTTTTGTAACCGTTTGTTTGATGTTGAAAGAAGCTGCAATTGTTAAATCAAAATTACTTACTTTGAATGTATTGGTAATACCTCCTGTAAATTTAGGATCTTTGTCTCCTAAGTATGTAAACAAATCTCTAAATTCAGCAGCTGATAAGTTTGATTGCACCAATTCTCCAGGGAAAAAGTCAGCAAACGGATCGTATAAACCAAAGAATGCCTGAGAGTTTACTGTTTCTCCTTTTTTGTTGATGAATAATGGATATCCGTTTTCGTCAATTCCGTTTGTTTTAAATCCAAATACCGCATTTACCGGACGACCTTCTCTGTTTGGCAGGTAATCAGTATCACGAACTTGTATACGATCTACGTTACTTTTGTTATGAGAGAAGTTAATACTTGTATTCCATTGAAAGTTTGGACGGTCAATGTTTTTAGTAGACAACGTAATTTCATAACCTTTATTCGTTACTTGTGCCCAGTTCATGTTAGTATATTCAAAACCATTTTCTAAAGGAAGCGCTCTTAAACCAATTAAGTCAGAACTTTTTCTTCCGTATAAATCCGTTACAAGGCTAATACGATTGTTAAATAAACCTATATCAGCACCAATGTTAGTATTAGTTGTTTTTTCCCAACGTAATTTTTCATTTGGCGGGCTGTCAACAGTAATAATTTGCTCATTTTGTCCTGGTAGAATAACAGTTGTTCCAATAGTACCCATTACGTAAGGAGAAGTATTTTTGTCAATATTTCCTTGTAAACCGTAAGATGCACGAAGTCTTAAGTTTGAAAGTGTTAAGTTATCTTTTAAGAAATCTTCTTCAGATACTGCCCAAGATGCAGATGTTGACCAAAGTGGTAAATATTTGTATTTTGGATCTACACCAAATAAATCTGAACCATCATATCTCACACTTCCAAATACACTGTATTTTCTGTTATAAGTATAAGAAGCAGTAGCGAAGAAAGAAGCAAAAGCATTTTCATTCTCACTTTTAGCATATTGTTTGTAATCAGCTTCTTTAGCCCAGCCTGCATTAGGAAAAACAATTTGCTGAGTAGTTAGGTTTTTCTCATCAAAGCCAAATCCTTTTGTTGCAACAGATGTTGTATAGTTTCTTCTTAACTCATTACCAACCATTGCTTCAATTTCATGTTTCTCCGCAATTTCAGTTTTATAGTTAACCATTGTTTTTAGGTTATACTGAAAAAAGTCTGTATTTGAGTTTTGAATAATACCACCTTCAGGAAGGAAATAATTGTAAGCTCCGTTAGTAAAATAACGTGATTTTTCTTTTTGTTTTCTGGTGTAATAAGTGTCTTTTCCAGCAAATTTTTCACTAGCAGTATTGTCTAACTGTAAACCTAATTGAGAGGTTACTTTTAAGTCATTAGTAAGTTTATATTCTGCATCTAACAAAGCTTTAATAGCTCTGGTTTTTAAATCGTAAGAAGTATTATTTCTTTCTTCGATAATATTAAAAGGAACATAACGACCAGAATAACCAGTAATGTCTGGGTCATATTTGTAACTTCCATCTGCATTATATGGAGTTAAATATGGGTTTACATTTCTTGAATAGTTCGATGGGTTTGTAAACGCATCTGTATCTGTTAAGTAAGATGTAGTTTTATTTTCTGAACCAAAAATTCCAACACCAACTTTAAATTTATCAGTTATTTGGTAGTTGTTTTTTAATGTTAAGTTGTAACGTTTGAAACCAGTTCCAATAGTTGCCCCTTTTTCATCATAGTATCCTAAAGAGAAATAGTAATCCGATTTTTCTCCACCTCCGGATAAACTTAAACCGTGCTGCGTGTTGATTGCAGTTTGGTATAATAAGTTGCCCCAGTTTGTATTGTTTCCTCTTAAAGAGTTAATAGATTGCTGTGTTGCAGGGCTTAAAGCAGAGAATCCGCCAGCTCTGTAAGCATTCAATTCACCTGATCCGTTTAAGATACGAGAAATATCTCCGCCAGAATCTCTGTAAGTTAAATCAGCACGGCTTGCTAAACCAAGTTCAAAATCAACTTTTTCATTTGCGTTCATCAAGTTTAATTTAGAAAACTCAGGTCTTTGCGTGATAAAAGTATTTGTATTAAAACTTACTACCATTTTACCAGCACGTCCTTTTTTAGTAGTTACAACGATTACACCATTTGCAGCACGCGCACCGTAAATTGCAGTTGCAGCAGCATCTTTTAAAATCGTAATATCTTTAATATCGTCCGGGTTTAAACCTGCAATAGAATAGTTATTTAATACATCAATATTGTCTTTGTCATAGTTTTTAGGAACTTCATTTCCTTCTAATGGCAACCCATCAAGAACCCATAAAGGATCTTGTGTACCATTAAGAGAAGCTGTACCCCTGATTCTGATTTTTGCTGGTGCTCCAGGTGCTCCCGATGGTGTACTTACCGCAACCCCGGCAATTTGTCCAACCAATAATTGGTCAATACTGGAAACCCCGGTCTGCTGGATCGCCGCCATATCAATTTTCGTAACGGCAGCAGTAAGTTTTCTTTTCTCAATTTTTTGGTAACCTGTTACAACAACTTCCTGAAGTTTTGCTGTTTCAGATGTTAAGTTGATCGTATAGTTTTTTTGAGCAGAAAGTTCAAGAGTATACGATTTGTATCCCATGAAGGTAACTCTCAATGAAGTAATATTTTTTGAAATTTTCAATGTGAACTTACCATCGAAATCTGTAGTAGTTCCGATTCCTTCACTTTGAATAATACCTGCCATGGCAGTTTTGTTTGAGATGGAATTGTTCTCAACGAAGATTGACGCACCAGGAATTGGCGAAAGGTCAGCTTCATCTTGAATAATCCCTGTAATAGTTCGGGATTCCTGCGAGTATCCTGCGATGGCCAGGAACAGCAGTAAGGCATGTAGAATTTTTTTCATGTTTTGGGTTATGTATTAAAAGGTTGTATTATTTAGGGCTTTGTCGATTCGTTGTATCAAATCGCGGTAATGGTTTTGGGTTGATTGATCTCCTGTACTTCTTTTTGTTCTTAATAATTGTAACACTTTGCTCAGTTCGCCTTTTTTGTCTGAGGTTACTTCTGTAACTCTTTTTAAAGATGACTGGTTGATATTTCTGGCCATATGTTCATGATCTAAATAACTGCATAAATGCGGCATATTTAAAGTTTCCTGAATTTCAATTGTCTTTTTTGGTTCTGTTTTTTCAAACAATTTATTCGTCGAAACAATTAAAACATCAACATAATTTTTTTGTGTCATTCGTTCTAAAATGCTCAGCGATTTGTTTTGAATTGTTCCTGCAAATACACTTTGATGTAATTTTTGGAATAAATCATTTACGGTAAAAACCTTTTCATCGATTTTATTTCGCTGGTATAATTCATTTTCCGTCATTCTAAGCAAACGATCGTCACTCAATAAATCATACATAATACTGTACTGTAATTCTCTTGAAAGTGTATACGGCGTATATTCGTAAGGCCCAAGAGGCGAATCTTTCAACGGATTTGTTTTGTCTAAAATGTCATTAAAAAACAACCATTGCGGAATTGTAATTAGATTTTTAGTCAAATAATCAACCGCTCTTTTCTGCATTGCTGCCGGAACCGGAATATAACTTTGTTTATTATCTCCATGAACAGTCGAATTAAGATATACACCGCCAATATTGTTCATTACATGTCGGTTGTACATTTGCCATTGGCCGATAGTTCCTATATAAAGTTTACCGGTTTCATAATAAGACTTATCTTTATCGTAAGTCCAGTTTAGGATATTATCTACAACACGTTTTAAATTTTTCAAACCATATTCACTGGCTTTAACCGCATCGTTTCCTAAATCTTCAGACTGCGAACGAGGATCGATTACATTTTCCTGCTGTTCACCATAAAAATAAATGGGGTCATCCTGATGTTTTGTAATTAAGGCGTTTAGTTTTGCTGTTTCGTTTTCGTTAGGCGAATACCATCTGTAACCCCATTCTATAGCATATTTATCGTATTCTCCAATTTTTGGAGTAATAACGGTAACATCATCTTCCGGCTGCGCTACATAATTGTAACGTGCGTAGTCCATAATTGACGGAGCTGTTCCGCCCATTTTTGCCGTAAACTCCTTCGATCTCAATGACTCCACATCATAAGCAAATGAAGAACCCATATTGTGTTTTAAACCAAAAGTATGTCCAACTTCATGAGACGATACGAAACGAATAGCTTCTCCCATATGTTCATCGCTAAATTTGTTTCCTCTCGCTTTCGGGTCGATTGGCCCGGTCTGAATGCGCATCCAGCTTTGTAGAGAAGTCATCACATTATGCCACCAGATAATATCTGCCTCAATAATCTCGCCGCTTCTTGGGTCAACAACCGACGGTCCCATAGCGTTTGATTTTGGAGATGCAGCATAAGTGATAACAGAATAACGTACATCGTCGATATCAAAATCTAAATCATTTTCAGTAGGTTCTTTTGCAATAATTGCATTTTTAAAACCCGCTTTTTCAAAAGCTGCCTGCCAATCGTGTACCCCATCAATGATATATTTTCTCCATTGTTTTGGAGTCGACGGATCGATGTAATAAACGATTGGTTTTTTCGGCTCTACTAATTCACCTTTCAAATATCGTTCTTCATCTTCCTTCTTAGGTTCTAAACGCCAGCGTGTAATCAATTCTTTTTCAAGCATTGCCTGCTGTGCATCGGCAAAATACCAATGCTTTTCAGAGAAGAAACCAATTCGGTTGTCAGAAAAACGAGGTTTCATTGGAGTTTTATCCAATAAAATAATATTACTTGTTACGCCAAGCGTTACCGATAATGCCGGCCCGCCTTCACTGACTGAAGTTGTCAGCTGCGATTTTACTACAATATTTTTTGGGAAAGCTTTTAAGCCTTCTATATACGATAAATCAGATTTTACAGAACCTCCAAAGCCAATATTGCTCAAAACATCATTGAAACTTTTTTGTTTTCCGTCAAAAATCTTATTTACTTTAATTACAACTGCGCTCGAATCGTTGTTTTTGGTTTCGATATCAAAAACTTCAATTATTGATTCAGAGAAATTATCAATTACAGAGGCCGTAATCGCATCTTCTTTTGGCGAAGAAACTTTAGGAACATATGATTTTACCCAGACTTTCTTTGCAATTGTATCTTTATAAAAAGAAATGATTTTGTTTTCATAATTCATTCCTTTATTAAGTCCGGCTTCATTAACCTGAAAAGGAACCTGCGATAATTTGTTTACAACCAGAAATTCTCTTTTAAATAAACTGTCCTGAATTTCAAAATAAACATCGGTTTTAACCTGAATGATGTTGAACAGTCCTTTTTTTAGTGTACCCTTTTTTACAAGGTCATTATATTTTTTTCCTTTTTTGGAGTCAGTAGAATCTTTTACGATTTCAGTCTCTGTTTCTTTTTTCTTTTTCTTTTGTGAAAGAACTGTAACAGGAATGAATAATAATAAAATTAGTAAGCAAAGTAATTTTACATTATGCAGGAATGCCTTTTCCCTCATTTTGGTGTTAAGTTTAAGTTAATTTTTCATCGAAACTATTGGATTATAGTGCAGAAAAAAAACAAAAAGGAGTGAAAGGCTTTTTTTTAGGAGTGAATGGATATTAATGGCAGAATACATACGAAATTACCGTCTTTTTCTGAGGCTTTTAAATTGGTTCTGGAATAAAAATTATAAATGCTCGACAGATATTTTAGCCCAAAATTAGTGCTGGGCTCGCTGTGGGCCTTTTTTTGAAGATTATTACTAATAATCACCTGATCTTTCTGAATCAGAATTTCTGTTGTTAACGGACTTTCCTGTGTCGCCATATTATGCTTAATAGCATTTTCGACCACTACCTGAAATGCCAGATAGGGAATAAATTTTTCTAATGCTTCCTGATCTTCAATTTTTATGAAAAAGATTAATTCTTCCTTAAAACGGGTCTGCTGCAAAAAGATATATTTTTCTATAAATAATAATTCATCCTTCAACGGAACGATATTTTTTTCTGGCGGATCAATTAAATAGCGGTAAATACGGGAAAGGTTCAGCGTAAATTTCTGCGCCGTTTTTACATCGCTTCCCACTAACATATAAAGTGAGTTTAACGAATTAAATAAAAAGTGCGGATTAATCTGCTCTTTTAAATGCTGAAGCTGGATTAACGCTTTCTCTTTGATTATTTTTTCATTTTCGACCAAAAGTCTGTTTTTCTCCTTAATAGCTATTCCTTTTTCCCTGTAGGCACGTCTGTTGGCATAAGAAAATAAATAGAAAATCAATAATAACATTACAGTTGTAATCGAGTAAATCCAGGTTGAATATTTTTTTATCAGCGTTACATTTTCGTCGGCAACATTTTTTGGGAAATTAACACATATAAACCAATGCGAATTTTTAAGGTCTAATTTTTTTGTAAACCTGATAACATCCAGTTTTAAATATTCAGATATTGTAACTCTTTTTACATAATCCTGCTTTTTTGTAAAAATCGTGTCAATTGAACGGGTCGAAGAAATTTCATAAATATTTTTTCCTATAAAATCAGATTCCGGATGGTAAATGCATCTTCCTGATTTATCAAAAATGAAGGCATAATTTGTAGCCGTATTAGACTTATCTACTTTAGAAAAATAGTCGTGCAGTTTGTTTAAATTGATGTCATAACCATAACGGACTATTGTATTTTTTGAAATGAGTTTAAAATAAATTCTCCAGACCCATTTTTTTTCCTGTAGAAAAACAGTGCTGATATGATCTGTGTTTTTGTATTTGAGAATAAAATTTCCAACATCTTTTTTTTCGGCATCAGAAATAGAATCTGTCCCAAACTGAATTTTATTGTCGTTAATCTGAAACCAGTTATCGGCGATTAATAAATTAGTGTTTTGTACCGAAGACAAAACAAGTAAGTTAGAAGCCAGATTTTCTGGTTTGCTTATTTTTAAAACATGTTTTATTCGGTTTTCATGTTCCAGAAATTTAGAAAACTCCTGCGACATAAATTCCTGTTTTTTAACAAAGTTACGGCGCGCCTCATCTTCATTCGCTTTTTCGGTAAGATCAGTAATAAGATTACTTAATACATAAACAGAACAAACGGTAATAAGGATAGAGATGATTACGTAAATTACGAATGCTCGCTGTGATGTTATTTTTTTTAATTTAAATTTCAAAAATGTATAGGTTTAATCTAATTCGCAACCGAAAATTGAGAATCGTATAAGTTTTTATAATAGCCATCAGTTTTTGTTAATAGTTCCTGATGTGTTCCTTGTTCTACAATTAAACCTTTATCCATTACCACAATTTTATCGGCATTGACGATTGTGGCCAAACGATGCGCAATAATAATAGAAGTCCTTCCTTTTGTAATAGTTTCTGTTGCGCGCTGAATCAGTTCTTCAGAATAAGTATCGATTGATGAAGTTGCTTCATCCAAAATCAAAATACTAGGATTACTCACATATGAACGTAAAAAAGCAATCAGCTGTCTTTGTCCGGATGACAGCATAACACCGCGCTCTTTTACATCAAAATCATAATTGTCCGGAAGACTCATAATAAAGTCATGAACGCCGATTTTCTTTGCAGCTTCCAGAACCTGCTCGCGGGTAATTTCAGGATTATGAAGCGTAATGTTATTGTAAATAGTATCTGCAAATAAAAAGACATCCTGTAAAACAACTGCAATTTGTTTTCTTAAAGAAGCCAGCGTGTAATTTTCGATGTTTTGACCATCAATGCAGATAGTGCCGCTGTTAATTTCGTAGAAGCGATTCAGTAAATTAATAATCGTAGATTTTCCCGCTCCGGTTGATCCAACAATTGCCACCGTTTGCCCGGAATCTACAGATAAATCAATTCCTTTTATAACTTCTTCTTCGGGAATATAACTAAAACGTACTTGTTTAAATTCGATGCTTCCGTTAAAAACTGGAGCTTCAATGGTTCCCGTATCCTGAATATGATCCTGCGTATCAATAATGTCAAAAACACGATTGGCGGCGATCATCCCTAATTGCATCTCATTAAATTTATCTGCAATTTGTCTCAGCGGATTAAAAAGCATTCCTATAAACATAGTATAAGAAAACAAATCTCCAAAAGTGGTAAAATTATCGCCGTTCAGGATTTTGAATCCGCCAAAAACGACAACCATTCCCAAAGTAATAGATGAAATTATATCGGCAATAGGGAAGAAGATTGAGTTATAAAGAATGGTTTTAATCCAGGCCACTCTGTGTTTATCATTTATAATCCTGAAATTTTCTGCTTCAATTTTTTCACGATTAAATAGCTGAACGATTTTCATTCCCGTAACACGTTCCTGAACAAATGAATTCATATTGGCGATCTGTGTTCTGACTTCTTCAAAAGCAACCTGCATTTTACGCTGAAAAATTCTTGTAATATATACCAGAACCGGCATGGCAACTATTACAATCCAGGTAAGTTTCCAGTTCATATAAAACATAAAAATCAAAACGACCAGCATTTTCATCAAATCACTTATAATCATAAATAATCCCTGACTGAAAATACGTGCTATTGACTCAATATCTGAAACTGATCTGGTAACCAATTGGCCAACCGGAACCAAATCAAAATATTTCATTCTAAAACTTAAGATATGTTTAAAAAGTTTGTTTCTAATGTCTTTTACAATATCCTGACCCAGCCAGTTTGCCCAATATACAAAATAGAACTGGGAGAAAACTTCCATTAAAAGTACAGCTCCCATTAAAATAATATACAATAACAAACCTGCTTTGTCGTGTGTTTTAATATAACCATCAACCGTTTGCTTTAATAGATATGGTCTTAGTGCCGCAAATATCGACAGCGAAACCGCAAAAATAATAACGCCGTAGTAACGCCATTTATAAGGTTTGGTATATTTTAAAATTCGTTTAAATAAATCGGTATCAAATGCTTTTGCTTTCATTTATTTTTTTTTGACTTTAGGCTTTCTACAGCCATTACATACAACTTACAGTTATAGGTAATCGTAATAAATTTTGGTTAAATATAAACCATGTGCCGGAACTGAAAATCCGGCCTTTTCTCTGTTTTTGCTGGCAATAATATCTTCAAAATCTGCCAGCGTAATTTTATGCAGACCTATATTAATTAAAGTTCCCACGATTGCGCGCACCATATTTCGTAAAAACCGATTGGCCGAAATTGTAAAAACTAATTTATTGTTTTCCTGTTTCCAATAAGCCTCAAAAATCGTGCAGTCAAAAGTATTTACATCTGTATTTACTTTAGAGAAACATTGAAAATCGGTATGCTTTAATAAAATTTTTGCCGCTTCGTTCATTAAATCAATATCTAACTTTTGATTTACATACCAGCTCAATTCTTCTAAGAACGGATTTTTTATGGTATTAATATGATATTCATAGGTTCTTTTTACAGCGTCAAATCGGCAATGTGCATCATCATGTACCTGAATAAGATTGTAAACCGCAATATCTTTTGGCAGATACGAATTTAGTTTATGCACCAAAACCGGAATATCAATTGATTTCTCTAAATCAAAATGACCGTACATTTCCTCCGCATGAACACCTGTATCTGTCCTTCCGGCACCCATCACATTTATTTCAGAATTTAATAAAACAGAAAGTGATTTATTTAGAGTTTCCTGAACAGAAGATGCATTAGGCTGAAACTGCCAGCCATGATAATGGGTTCCGTTATAAGCAAGATGGATAAAATATCTCATTGTGGGGTGTAGAGGTTTTGAGGTGCAAAGGTACAAAGGTTTTTTAAAAGTTGCTAAGGTTCTAAGATGCTGATGTTCTAAGATTTTTTTAAAGATGCTGAGGTACTAAGGTTCTAAGTTTTACAGCATTTATATTCTGTAGAGATGCACTGCAGTGCATCTAACCCCAGATTAGCAATTTGCTATTATATATAGGTATAATCTTTAGAATAAGTTTAAATTCATTATCATAAAAAATCAAAAGAAAAACTTAGAACCTCAGCAGCTCAGAATCTTATAATCTTTGTTAAAACCCTTCAAATCTCAAAATGCAAATCATAGTTTGCCCAGCTAAAAATCGTGTCAGAAATTGACAATTCCAACGATATAATTGAAATTGTTTTTTAACATTTTTAGGATGAAAAATGCAAATGTTAATTTTAAAAATTTTCCATTTTAACACTTCATATTTCTCCTATGTTTGTACTATTAAATCTCAAAAAATATGAATGAAATTACCTCTTATTGGTGGATACTTTTAATTGTATTTGCCATTCTTTTTTACAAATTTATTTTGCGTGTTTTCTTCGGAATGGTGATCGTTCCTGAGGATAAAATTGGTTTGGTTACCAAGAAATTCGTTTTGTTTGGCACAGACAAATCATTACCTGACGGCCGAATTATTGCAACAAAAGGCGAAGCAGGTTATCAGGCAAAAACACTGGCGCCGGGACTATACTGGGGAATGTGGATTTGGCAGTATTCAATTGACATGACTGGTTTTACATTGATTCCGGAAGGAAAAATCGGACTGGTTTTAAGTAAAGACGGAAAAGAAATTCCAACCGGAAGAATTTTAGCCCGAAAAGTAGAAAGCGACAACTTTCAGGATGCAACAGCTTTCCTGGACAATGGCGGTCAAAAAGGACGTCAGACTGCTTTTATTACAACAGGATCGTATCGTATAAATACTTTTTTGTTTGAAATCGTCATTACAGATCAGATCAAGATTTACGAAAACATGATTGGTATCGTAACAGCACTGGACGGAGAACCTATTCCGCAGGGACAAATTGCAGGTAAATTTGTTGATGATCACAATAACTTTCAGGATTTTGACAAGTTTCTGGAGCATGGAGGAAATCGTGGATTACAGCCTCAGGTTATGCTGGCAGGTTCATACTACATTAATACATGGGGAATACTGATCGAACAAAATCCAATGACAGATGTGCCAATTGGTTATGTTGGAGTTGTGATTTCATACATTGGCGAAGACGGACAAGATGTAACCGGAGATACTTTTAAACATGGAAACATAGTTTCAAAAGGACAGCGAGGCGTGTGGATGGAGCCTTTTGGACCAGGAAAATATGCGCTGAATAAGTACACCACAAAACTGGAAGCAGTTCCAACCACTAACTTAGTTTTAAACTGGGCAAATGCAAGAAGCGAATCACATGATCTGGATAAAAACTTATCGACAATTACCGTTCGTTCAAAAGACGGTTTCCCATTCAACCTTGACGTTGCGCAGATTATTCACGTTCCGGCTGCTGAAGCACCAAAAGTAATTGCACGATTTGGAAGCATGAATAACCTTGTTTCTCAGGTTTTGGAGCCTACAATTGGTAACTATTTCAGAAACTCGGCGCAGGACAGCGATGTGATTTCTTTCCTTACTACGAGAAAAGAACGTCAGGAATCAGCAAAAAATCATATTAAACTGGTTTTGGATGAGTATAATGTAAATGCCGTTGATACTTTAATTGGAGACATTGTTCCGCCAGATTCCTTAATGAAAACTTTAACAGACAGAAAACTGGCTGAAGAAGAACAAAAAACGTATCAGACCCAAAGAATGGCGCAGGAACAGCGTCAGGGAATGGAAAAAGAAACCGCTATTGCAGACATGCAGAAAGAAATTGTACGTGCATCGCAAAGTGTTGAAATCGCACAACGAACTGCAGATGCAACAGTTAAAAAAGCAGAAGGAGACGCAACAAGTCTGAAGCTCAATGTAAATGCAGAAGCTGAAGCTACAAAAATGCGTGCCAATGCAGAAGCCGAAGCTACAAAAGCAAGAGCAGGAGCACAGGCAGAAGCAACGAAACTGAATGCCAGTGCAGAAGCTGAAAGAATTTCAAAAACCGGTCTTGCCGAAGCTGAAAAAATTATGGCAATTGGTAAGTCGACTGCCGAAGCATATCAGCTTCAGGTTAGTGCAATGGGTGGAGATAACTTTACACGATACAAAGTAACCGAGGAAATCGGAAAAGGAAATATCAAAGTAATTCCGGATGTATTAATTTCAGGAAATGGCGGATCTGATGGTTCTATCAGCGGTTTATTAGGTTTAAAACTAATGGAAATGATGGATACAAAAGAAACGAAAGACTTGAAAGAAGTTAAAAATATTAAAAAAGGTTCATAGAAGCAAAGCTCAAAGGTTGTGCTTAATTTAAATCCGATCTGTTTTTACAGATCGGATTTTTTATGTTTAAAGAAATGAAAATCTTAGGAAAGACGCATTGTAGTGTATCTCTACATAAAAAAAACCTTTGTACATTTGTACTCTCTGAACCTTTGCACCTTAAAGAATTGAAAAAAATCCTCCTTCTTTCCGATACTCACAGTCATATCGATGATACAATTTTAAAATATGTCAATCAGGCCGATGAAGTCTGGCATGCGGGAGATATTGGAGATTTGCATGTTACAGATACTATAAAAAAACTAAAACCGCTTCGTTGTGTTTATGGAAATATTGACGATGCAAAGGCAAGATTAGAATTTCCGCTTCATAACAGATTTTTATGCGAAAATGTTTCAGTCTGGATAATCCATATTGGTGGTTATCCGGGAAAATACAATCCGAATATTAGAGAAGAAATGGCTTCGAATCCGCCTAAACTGTTCATCTGCGGACATTCCCATATTTTAAAAGTAATGTTTGATAAGAAGCATAATCTTTTGCATATGAATCCGGGTGCAGCAGGAAAAAGCGGTTTCCATCAAATGCGCACCATGCTCCGATTTGTGATTGACGATGATAAAATCAAAGATTTGGAAATTATAGAAATAGGAAAGAAATAGAATATCTACGAAATGGGAACTTTAATTTTAATTGATGTTCCGCTGTTTTCATTCGGTCTTGAAACGATAGAAAGATTTCCTTTTAGCTTTTTAATTCTGACCCTGATCCGGTTTAAGCCAAAACCTTCTATTTCGTTAAGTTTTTCAGCATCAAAACCTTTTCCGTCATCATGGATAATAAGAATTAGCTGATTTTTATTTTCATGAAGTGAAATTTGAGCACTTTTTGCTTCACTGTGTTTTATGATATTGCTGAATAATTCCGAAACGATGAAATAAAGTTTGGTTTCAAATTTTTCAGAATATCGGGTTTCTGTTGAAACTGAACTTGAAAATTTAAAGTGAAGACTAGAATTTGAATTTTTTTCGCATAAATCTTCCAAAGCATAAATTAATCCAAAACGCACTAAAAGAGCCGGTACAAGATCGTGAGAGATATCACGCAGAAGATCGTGTGCCTGTACTAAAATATCCTTTGCTTTTTGAATTTCTTCAGACTGTATATTATTTTTTGCAGTGAAAACATTGAGATGTAATCCTGCAGAAGACAACAGAGAATTGACATTGTCATGCAAAAAGGAAGCGATTTTTTTTTGTTCAGTTTCCTGACTGTCAATTCCGGTATTTATTACATTAAGAAGTATTTTTTGTTTGGCATCTTTTCTTTTAATTTTCTGTTTTAATTTATTGTTTTGATAAACGAAATAGAAAAGGAAAAACAGCAGTATAATTAAAACTATAAACAAGCTGATAAGCCGTTTATTTCTCAATTGTTCAGAGATAAACTGTTCCGGATTATTCGTTTTTTTGATACTTTCAGCAGAAGAAATATGCAGGTTTTTAAAAGAAATATTTTGCTGGCAGAAAACCTTATTTCCATTAAAAGTAAAAATGATAAACAATATGAAAATCCTAATAAAAAACATATCAGTGCTAAGGGTTTATTAAATTGTTTTTTAATGCATATTTCACTAAGCCTATAGTGTTTTTTATATTTAGTTTTTTCAAGATGTTTTTTCGATGCGTTTCGACTGTATTGATGCTGATAAAAAGTTTTTCGCTTATTTCTTTCCCGCTGTATTCCAAACAAATTAAAGTGACCACTTCAATTTCCCTAGGACTTAAAATGGGATTTTCAGCATAAATATTTTTATTTAATTTCGGGTTGTTGTTAGAAAATATGCTAAAGATTTTTTCCCGGACAGCATCAGAGTAATATTCCTGATCCTGATATACGGCATCAATAGCTTCAATGATATTTTCTCCGGCGCATTTTTTGGTTAAATAACCTTTAGCGCCTAATTTCATTACTTCTTTTATGATTTTCAAATCATCGTAGCTCGATAAAATAATAACTTTGCAGGGAAAACCTTTTTGACTGAATTCTTTCAAAACTTCGATTCCGTCTTTTTGAGGCATACTTATATCCAGAACTAATACATCGGCCTGATTCTGAACAACATCGTCGTATATAGTCGTGCCATTCAATGAACTTCCTGCGATTTCAAAATTTGGAACTGTCTGAAGTAAATTGGAGAGCCCATCAATAAGTACCTGATGATCATCTGCAAGATGTATTTTTATTTTATCTGCCATAATTCTTAAACGAAATGCAAATTTATGAAAAAAATATCTTACAAAATTGATTTTTAAAATGATTTGCGATATCCTTACACTATCTGATATTCAGGCACAAAAAAACCCGAATTTATATTCGGGTTCTCTTCGCACAAAAAAATTAAGTTTATAGGTTTATCTCAATCGGTCTACAGATTTTACAAGATCTTCGTCCTTCTTGATGGCCTTATTAGCAAGAACTAATAATACGATAGAAACAATAGGAAGAAACATCCCAATACCTTTCTCAGAAACAGCGTTAACTGTTTCTCCAGATAAATTTAGAGAACGATAAACAAATAATCCTAATAAAATTAAATTTAATATTATGTTCAGTCTGTTCATAACAAACTGATTTTGTCTTTTTTTGTATGATATAATACTAAGAATCGTAAGCATTGTACTTAAACCAACTATGATATTATATATCGGATCCTGATTAAAATAAAATGGATCTCCTGTCTTTAATGTCCACAAAGGAATAAATAGCATCAAAACACTTGTTGCTATAAACGCAAGAATTAAATATACAGTCTGAATTCGTTGTATCATGATCTAAAAATGTTTTACAAAAATATATTTTCTTTTTTTAAAATACTATTGTATGATAAAATTTTATTCGTATTATTGCATCATAATACCGTAAGCACTTCATACTGCGGTCAATCGAAAAAAAAATATCTACCTATTCTTTTTACAGTATTTCCTTTAAAATAATTAAACTCATAGAACATTCATGTTTGATATTTCTGCATTAAAAGAAATGAAGCTTTCCGAGCTTCAAGAAATAGCTAAGTTAGCTAAAACTATAAAGATTAACGGCGTTAAAAAAGACACCCTGATTACTCAGATTTTGGCGCATCAGGAGGCGGCATCAGCACCGCCTGCAGAAGCTATTGCAGAAAAGGAAACAAATACTGATAAGCCCAAAAGAGCCAGAATTGCTCCGGTCAAAAAAGCGGCCGGTAAAAGTGCTCCGGTCCTTGAATTTGATACAGTGGAAGAAGCTCCAAAGGAAATTGAAACTTCTGAGGCTTTAGAAGAAAAAGAAACTGTTGCAGCTGAGAAAACATCTGAGAATAAGACTCCGGAGAAAAAAGCAGCAACAAAGGCTGTAAAATTTAATAAGTCGGCTTATGAGAAAAAAGTCGCACTGCAAAAGGAAAAAGAAACACCGAATGCTGTTGTTCCTGCTGAAGAAATTATAGAAAACACTGTTACAGCACCAGCTGCTGAAAAGACTGAAAATACTGCTCCGGTTAAAAAGATTAATCCTAATCAGAATAAAAACCAAAATCCTGCCCAAAACCAAAATCCGAATCAAAACCAAAACCCTAATCAAAATGGGAACGGAAACGGAAATAACGGGAATCAAAACCAAAACCAAAATCATAAAAATAAAAAGAATAATAATTTCAGAGATTCAGATTTTGAATTTGACGGAATTATCGAAAGTGAAGGTGTTCTTGAAATGATGCCTGACGGTTACGGATTTTTACGTTCTTCTGATTATAATTATTTAGCTTCACCAGATGATATTTATTTATCAACTTCACAAATCAGATTATTTGGTTTAAAAACCGGAGACACTGTAAAAGGTGTGGTTCGTCCTCCAAAAGAAGGCGAGAAGTTTTTCCCTCTTGTTCGTGTGTTAAAAATTAACGGACATGATCCGCAGGTTGTTCGTGACAGAGTTTCTTTTGAACACCTGACGCCTGTTTTTCCTTCTGAAAAATTCAAATTAGCCGAAAAAGGCAGTTCTATATCAACCCGTATTATCGATTTGTTTTCTCCGATTGGAAAAGGACAGCGTGGAATGATCGTTGCACAGCCAAAAACGGGTAAAACAATGCTTTTAAAAGATATTGCAAACGCAATTGCTGCAAATCATCCTGAAGTTTATTTAATTGTTCTCTTAATTGATGAACGTCCTGAAGAGGTTACAGATATGCAGCGAAGTGTTAGGGGTGAAGTTATCGCATCAACCTTTGACAGAGAGCCGCAGGAACACGTGAAAATTGCTAATATTGTTCTTGAAAAATCAAAACGTTTAGTAGAATGCGGACATGATGTAGTAATTTTATTAGACTCTATTACACGTTTGGCAAGAGCTTATAATACAGTTCAGCCGGCATCAGGAAAGGTTTTAAGCGGTGGTGTTGATGCTAATGCATTACAAAAGCCAAAACGTTTCTTTGGAGCGGCCAGAAATGTAGAAAACGGAGGTTCGTTAAGTATTATTGCAACTGCATTAACAGAAACTGGTTCTAAAATGGATGAGGTTATTTTTGAAGAGTTTAAAGGAACCGGTAACATGGAGCTTCAATTAGACCGTAAAATTGCAAATAAACGTATTTTCCCTGCAATCGATCTTACTTCGTCAAGTACGCGTCGTGATGACTTGTTATTAGACGAAAAAACATTACAAAGAATGTGGATCATGCGCAAATACTTATCAGACATGAACCCGGTTGAATCTATGGATTTTGTAAACGACCGCTTCAAGAAAACCAAAAACAACGAAGAGTTTTTGATTTCTATGAATGACTAAGGAAAGGTTCTGAGGGACTAAGGTGCTAAGATTCTAAGGTTTTATCAACTATATATATAAAAACGGATTAGATTTATCTCATCCGTTTTTTTTATAGGTAAAAATCTAAAATCTAAAATCTAAAATCTAAAATTAACTTAGAATCTTAGTCCCTCAGAACCTCAGAACCTTAGCCCCTTAGAACCTATTTTTTATCAACCACAGGTCTGTTTTCTCTATTGGCTAATTCCCATGCTAGTACAAAAGCAAGTTTTGTTCTTTTAGTTAAAGCGTCGTATTCGATTTTTTGAGGTTCGTCGCCTTTTCCGTGGTAATCTTCGTGAACTCCGTTAAAGAAAAAGATTGCGGGAATACCGTGTTTTGCGAAGTTATAATGGTCAGAACGCTCGTAAAAGTGATTTGGATCTGCAGGATCATTAAATTTAAAATCTAAGTCCATTTTGATGTATTTCTCATTTTGAGCAACGACTGCATTGTGTAAGTCAGATGATAATCTGTCGGCACCAATCACATACACATAATTGTTTGTATTAGCGTGCTCAACATCACGACGGCCAATCATATCAATGTTGATGTCTGAAATTGTGTTGGCAATTGGAAACAAAGGATTTTCAGAATAAAAACGAGAACCGTGCAAACCATGTTCTTCACCCGTTACATGCAGGAATAAAATAGAACGTTTTGGTCCGTGGCCTTGTTTTTTTGCTTTAGCAAAAGCTTTTGCCATTTCCATAACTGCAACAGTACCAGATCCGTCATCATCAGCTCCGTTGTAAACCTCGCCATTTTTAATTCCTACGTGATCGTAATGTGCAGAAATCACCAAAACTTCGTCTGGTTTTTCAGAACCTTCGATATAAGCCCAGATATTCTCAGAGTCAGGAAGATTTTGATTGCGTTTTGCATTTAGATAAGATGCAGGAATGTGCTGATAATAATCTGATGCGCCTTTTGGAAATGATACACCGCTTTTTTTGTATTGCTCAATCATATAAAGACCTGCTTTTTTCTGTCCTGCTGATCCTGTTTCGCGCCCTTCCATTTCATCTGAAGCAACAACGTACAGCATTTTTTTTAAGTCTTTTTCAGAAATATATTTCACGTATTTCGTTGGGTCTGAATTGTCTTTGGATGCCGTCGACTGTGCATTTTTACATGAAAAAGCCGAAGCGATTAATAATAGAATTACAATTTTTTTCATTGTGTATTAGTGTAAATTGATGAATGTATATAAAACATAAAATGTGAGTAAAAATAGAATAAAAAAGAAGTTTATAAAGAATAATGCTACACTTTTAACAAATGAAACAAATCTGCTTTCGCCATAAAATCGATGATGTGCCGGATAAAAATAATAACACATCCATATTGTACCAACGAAATTTGTTATACCGGAAATAAAACTAAGCGGACTATCTTCGCCAAATAATCCTAT
Source organism: Flavobacterium sp. Root901 (assembly GCF_001429765.1). Classification (GTDB taxonomy): domain Bacteria; phylum Bacteroidota; class Bacteroidia; order Flavobacteriales; family Flavobacteriaceae; genus Flavobacterium. The sequence goes on along the minus strand of NZ_LMJB01000001.1, from coordinate 402,489 downwards.
GACCCTTTGTATGATAAACATAATGAGGAAAATAAGCAGCAGAAACGAAAAATAATGCAGGGTAAAAATTCCGTGATCAAAATAATACCATTTCTTTTTATTGTGAAAAATCCAAAGAAAGAACGCAAAAAACGGCATTATTATAAAAAGGATTTTGGGAATATTATGAAAAAAGGATTCAATAAATTTCTCAACGATTTGTTTTTTAGTATTATGCTCTGTAACGTGAACTGCTTTTTCGTATAGCCAATATTGGAATTCGGAAAGCTTTTCATCTTCTTTACCATATTTTTGAATCGAATCGATTTCCTTCATCGTTTTTAATTCAAAATGGGTTTTGTAGGCCTTATTGACTCCTTTTTTGTCCTGATTAATAAGCGATGTAGAAAGTTCCTTTTCGCCATTATTGATTTGGTCACTTACTTTACTTGGAAAAATAGCAATTAGAAGAAAAGTAATAAAACTGATAAAAATATAAAGTCGGACAGGAGCAAGGTAGGATAGACGCTTTCCGGAAAGGTACTCTTTAGTTAAGGTTGAAGGTTTAAAGAGAAGGTTTTTGATGGTTTTCCAAAATGCATTTTCATAATGTGTCAAATCTTCAAAGAAATGAATAAACAAATGATGAAATGTTTTCCTGGAATCTGAATTTTCCTGTCCGCAATTTGGACAAAATTTTTGCTCAACAACATGCCTGCAGTTCAAGCAGGTTTTGTCTTCCCTAATTTTGTTGTGTGACATTGGTTATTTTGGTTAATTTGATTTTTGTTATTATTTTGGCCCACGAATGACACGGGTTAAACGGATTTTTAATGATTATAATAAAATTGATTCGTACAAATCCGTTTAGCCCGTGTCATTAGTGTACCATAAAAAGCATTATTTTTTAAGAACTTCGTTTAAAAAAAGCTGTAAATGCTCAAAAGATCTTTTTGCCGCAACTGGGTTATAAGCAGCGCCTTTTGAATTATCATTTCCGGCTTCAGGATTTGTAAAGGAATGAACAGAATTAGCATAATAAATCATCTGCCAGTCTGCTTTTGAATCACGCATTTCCTGCTGGAATGATGCAATTTCTTCTTTTGGAACAAACGGATCGTCAGCACCGTGACATATTAAAATTTTTGCAGCAGCCGATTCTGTTTTTCTCGCTGCATCTTTGCCTAAGCCGCCATGAAACGAAGCAGCTCCTTTAATGTTAAGATGTCCGCGAACGGCTTCAAGAACTCCGGTACCTCCAAAGCAATAACCAATAGCGACAATATTATCTGCATTTGCACCGGATTTTACCAATTCTTGTAAAGCAGCATTAATTCGTTTTTGATAAGCTTCAGGATTACTTTTGTAAAAACCGGCTTGCTTTCCGGCTTCTGAAGTATTTGCCGGATAGTTTCCTTCTCCATAAATATCAGCAATGAAAACATGATAACCCAGTTTCGACAATTCTTCGGCAATACCTTTTGAAGCATTATCGATTCCTAACCAGGCTGGTAAAAGGAGGATTCCAGGATTATTGCTGCTTTTTTTAGCAGATTTTATAAATAAACCATTCAGTGCCTGGCTTCCTTCAGAATATTTTACGGGTTTTAATTGCGCATTCATAGTAGTTGAAAACAAGATTACAGCAAAAAAGAGTGTGATTGAATTTTTCATTTTCTTACAATTTTTAACAAATATCAGAAATATTATGTTACAAAAAAACCTCGGAAGCTATTTCACGAGGTTTATTTAACACATTTTTTTAAACAAAATTATTTTCCGGGATGATAAGTCCGTTCTGCATTTTTTAGGACGTCTTCTTTATAAAATAATACATCCTTAAATTGACCCTTTCGATACATTTCTGCCTGATCTGTAAAATGTTTTGAATTTACATCGCCGCTGTTGCCGCCCGCCAACAATGATTTTGCCCTTATTTTTGGGCCAAATTCAACCGCACACACAAAACTGTTTCCGTTATAGCCGTAACGTTTTTTAGAGTTATTTTGATAACTGCTTCTAAAAGAAGGCAGGCTTCCCCAGGAACCGGGACCAAAACCTATTGGCAAACTTGGCTTGCTGTCATCATATTTTAAGTCAATATCGCCGTTTGACCTCTGGAAACGATTAATTTCTCCCCATTCTACTTTCCAGGTTCCCCATTTTGAAGTAAGTTCTTTTAAAACTGTCTGCAGCTGTGGAATCATTTGCGATGCTCCAGCAGTTTTTGCAAAGTTTTTAGTGTTTTCGACCTGATCAGGTTCTCCTTCATCAATATAAGCTTTTTGAATAATGGGGTCTAATTTATAAGCCCATTCCACCGCTAATGTCGTGGCAGCAGAATTTTCTCTGGCATAATAATCCCAGTTTTTCAGCATCGAAACAGGTTCAGACAATTGTGCATATTCCGGAGATTCAGGTTTTATATTCTTGTCGAAAACTTCAATCAGTCTTGGTATTAATATTTCAAAAATGGATAATTTTGAATCGTACCCATCGGCAATAACTTTGTCTAAAGTATATTTTTCGCCTTTGCTGAAAATCCGAACCGCATTTACACCTCTGAAATTTTCACCATCCGGCGCCATATACGGAATGTAATTTTCCTTTTTTGGACTATTGTTTCCTGCGACAGTAAAAGGTGTCGAATTACAATTTTGAAGCCATCCATTTATCGGATTATATAAGTGAACGGTTTCATTAACATCATGAAGCCCTTTCCATTGTGTTGAAGAAATAGATCCGTCGATTACTTTTGACCAGTTTAAATTTTTATCCCGAATTGGAATAAAATTGCCGTGCCAGTAAGCAATATTTCCTTTATTGTCTGCATAAACCGTATTATTGGAAGTGTTTGCTTTCAAATCCATTCCTTTTTTGTAATCATCAAAACCCGAAGCTTTTGTTCTAACCCAGCTCTGAATTAAACTTGCCATCGAGCGGTTATTTGATTTTAGGCTAATCCATTTTCCGTCTCGTTTGGCCATAATTGGGCCGTTGTTTGTAAAATAGGTTTTGAATTTCTTTGGAACCAGTTTTCCGTTTTCAAGATATTTTATTGTGATTTCTTTTTCGCCCACAGGTAAAAATTTTGTGTCGAATTCATAGAAAAGTTTTCCGTTTTTATTGGTGATTTTTTCAGCATACATGTCCGCAACATCAACATTTGAAGAAGTGTGCATCCAGCCGCAATTTTCATTAAATCCCTGATATACAAAAAACTGTCCCCAGGTTACAGCACCGTAGGCATTTAACCCTTCTTCGCTTGAAACCTGAACTTCAGGCCTGAAGTAAAATGTTGTATGTGGATTAATATATAAAATCGAATTTCCGCTTTCTGTTTTTGATGGTGCAAAAGCAAAACCATTTGATCCCGTCTGTACATATTTTTCTCTTTCTACATAGGCTACTTTATCATTATTTCCCGAATAAAACGCTTTTAATTCTCCTGTAGAGAGATCTGCGGTACTAATAGCGCCGATGCTTCCGTCTGTCCAAAGCAAAGGAAACCAGGGTTCAAAATGCGTTAAAAGTACCGGTTTTACTTCTGGATGTTTGTATAGATAAAAATTGATGGCATCTGCATAACTATTTAAAAGTTTCTTTAGCCACAAAGGAGCTTTTTTATAATCTGCTTTTGCTTCATCAACATCAATTAAAAGCTTAATTTCTAAATCATTATAAAGAACAGATTCGCCTTTCACTTCAGAAAGCCGCCCTAGTTTTTCGATATAATTCATTTCGATTCTTTTAAAATCATCTTCACATTGTGCATATAATAATCCAAAAACAGCATCAGCATCGGTTTTTCCATAAATATGCGGAATCCCCCAATTGTCACGGATAATAGTAACTTTTTCAGCCAGTTTTTCTAAACGGTTAATTTCTTTTGTGCTTATTTTTTGTGCCGAGATCTGAAAACTACAGCAGATAATAAACGTGATTTTGAATATTGCAGAAGAATTAAACATGTTTATTTTATATTAAATTTTTGTCCGGCTGTATAAATACTCATTTTTAATTTTTCAACCGAAACCAGATTGTCTTTTTTGGATTTTAAAATGCCTTTTGGATTTTTAACGACAATAACTTCACTTTCTCCGGCGACTTCTATTTGATTATTTCGAACAATAATGGCGGTAGCTTCGTCAATTCCAATTCCGGTGAGAGCAGGAAATTCAATCAAGGCAGAAAGCAGACGATTATATCGGTTTCTCTTTAAAAAATGCTGATCGATAACGGCTGTTTTTAATAATCCCAAACCTTCGGAAGTTTCGAGATTATCGTATCGAATGCTGGAAAAAGTTCCGGTATATTCTTTTTGTAATTTTTGGTTTCCAGTAATCATTTTTTCAGACATTACGGCAGCTCCGGCACTTGTTCCGGAAATTGTACTTCCGTTTTGATAAGCTTTTTGAATAGCTGTTTTTATGGGAGTATTATGAACTACCGACATAAAACGGGTCTGATCGCCGCCGCTTATAAAAATCAATTTGGCATTTTGAACCGAGTCCGTTAATTTTTTGTTTTGCGCTGTTTCTTTATTAAAATTCAGCATTACAATTGGGTTTGTGGTTAGTTTTACCATTTGCGTTTTAAAAAATATAAACGAACTGTCCGGTTCTTCGCTGGACATAGGCAAAACCACGATATAATCTTTTTTACTTAATTCTGCTGTATTCAGAACCTGTTTCATTAATTCATCAGAACGGTCTCCACCGCCAATAATAAATAATTTTCCTTTTGGATTTTGCGCGTGAACTAAACTCGTAACTAAAAATACTAGGAACGTAAATGTTTTAAAAATGAACTGATTTTTCATGGTTTTGATTTGGTTTAGTTTTGCTGATTTTCAATAAATTTTAAAAGAGAATTGTTGACAATAAATAATACATTTTGCATTTTATCTAAATCTACTTTTGATGCGATATCGCGCGGTGTATGATAATCGTTATGGAAACCGCTGAAAAAAGTCATAATCGGAATTCCTTTTGCCGTAAACGATGCGTAATCGCTTCCCGAATGCCCATTGGTTTCCCATAAATCCAAATCAAACGGATTTTGAAGTTTACTGTTGCTTTCAGCGGCAATTTTCTTCAAATATGGGGTTTCTTTTTCTGTCCCAATACTTAAAATTTTATGGTTTTTATCTTCTGGAGCACTTCTGGAAATCATATCCATATTAATGCAGAGCAGGATTTTTTGATCTTTTAAATTCAAATTCTGAACAAAATATTCACTTCCTAAAAGTCCCATTTCTTCTGCAGTCCAGGCCGCAAAGAGTACATTATATTTTGGCTGGATATTAGATTCAGACCAGTTTTTTGCCAGCGCAAGCATTCCCGAAGTTCCGGAGGCATTATCATCTGCACCATTATAGATGGAATCATTTTTAATTCCCAAATGATCGTAATGCGCGCCGACAATAATGGTTTTTGTAGTGTCTTTTCCCGGAATAACTCCCAAAACATTTGCAGTATCAAAAGTTTCAGATTTAATTTCTATCGAAAAATTGATTTTTATTTTTTTTGATGGAATAGAAGCTGGAGCACTTTTTAATGAAATATCACTTCCTGAAAAAAGATTTTCTGCTATTGATTTACTTATTATAAAAATAGGAATCGATGTTGAAACGGTATTTTTTAAAGAATGAAAGACTTCATTTTCTTTGCTATTTCGAGGTTTAAAATTTTCTTTTGTTTCAATAATAATTAATGCCGCTGCGCCTTTACTAATGGCTGTTTTTACTTTAGTTTCTTCTAAATCATTTTCTTCCGGAAATAGGATTTTGAATTTTTTGTAAGTGGAAGAAGTGCTGTCCTGATCGCTTGGAAATCCGCTTAAAATCACAACAATCTTGTGGTTAACATCTAAGTTTTTGTAATCGTTATGATTTTCTTTTGATACATCTAAACCGTAAGATGCAAAAACCACTTCGGCTTGTTTTTTCTTAATTGAACGTGTGGTTGGGATAACTTCAAAATCTTTTTCCGACGAAAGGGAAATAGTTTTATGATTCCTTTTTTTGATTTCTAAAGTTGTTTTTTTTACGGTATGTTCCTGAATTTTAAATATCTGAAAATGATGTTGAAGTTTGTTATAAGGTTTCAGCTTGTAAGACTGCATTTTAGATTCTATATAAGAAGCAGCTAAGCTACCGCCTCGTTGATTGGCTTTTCGGCCTTGCATCGAATCTGAAGCTAGAATAGTTAAGGTTTCAGAAAAATCTTTTTTAGAGGGATTTGGAATCGTCGTTTGCGAAACAAGTATTGATTTACAAAAGAATAATGTAAAAAAGGTTAATATTCGTAAACGCATTTCACTTAAAATTAATTATAAAATGATATTTCTTTTAAAAGCGCAGCCCAGTTCAATAATCGAATCGGTTTTTGCGATTCCGGGAATATTGTCGATTTTCTCGTAAAGAATTTTTCGCATGTGTTCGTGATTTTTTGCTACAATTTTAATGTAAAGCGTAAACGAACCTGTAACATAATAACATTCGGTAATTTCAGGAATATTTTTTAATTCTTCGATAATTCGATCAGAATCAGAATCTTTGTTTAACGTAATTCCGGTAAAAGACGCCCAGTCAAAACCAATTTTTTTCTCCTGAATAATGGGTTTTATCCCTCCAATTATTCCCTGTTCCATTAATCGGTTAATTCTTTGATGCACCATCGTGTTTGATATTTTTAAATTGGCTGCAATAGCAGAAAAAGCCATTCTGCCGTCTTTTTCCAATTCCTTAATTATACTAATATCAAAGTCGTCTAAATTATCCATGTTTTAAAATTAATTTTATTTTTCAAATGTTTAATTTGAAATAAATTGTGTTTTTCAGATGTCCCGAAAGGACATTTTGAACGTTGTCTCATTATTTTTCTACCGACCTGTAAACCCTAACGGGGTTATGCTGTGTTTTATTTCTATCTTTTTTACCGATATGTAACTCCTAATAAAATATCTCGTAGAGATTAAATATCGGCAGCAAAAAAAATAACACGCCCTAAAAACAATGTTCCGTAGGAACTACATCATGATAAAAGTAATTATTTTTTTCAATAAAATAGAATAAATCAAGATGAATGAAGTTTAAATTTGATTTTAAAAACTACTATAAAAATATATTTTGACTTATATGATCTATTTTTAAAGTTAAATCATATCATAAAATGCTTTATTTTAATATTTTTTGATATTTTTGTACCTGAAAAAATAACCTATCATGATACATACAGAAAATACACTTTCGTCAAAATCAGAAGTTTTAATAGAAAAAGAGAATAAATACGGAGCTCATAATTATCATCCGCTTCCTGTGGTTTTAGAAAGAGGAGAAGGTGTATATGTATGGGATGTTGACGGGAAAAAATATTATGATTTTTTATCGGCATATTCAGCAGTTAATCAAGGGCACTGCCATCCTAAAATCGTAAAAGCAATGGTTGATCAGGCGCAGACATTGACGCTTACTTCCCGTGCTTTTTACAATGATAAATTAGGAAATTATGAAGAATACATAACCCAATATTTTGGTTTTGATAAAGTACTGCCAATGAATACCGGTGCCGAAGCGGTAGAAACGGCGCTTAAAGTCTGCAGAAAATGGGCGTATGAAGTAAAAGGAATTCCTGAAAATCAGGCGCAGGTAATTGTCTGCGAAAATAATTTTCATGGAAGAACGACAACTATTATTTCATTTTCAAATGATGAAACAGCACGTAAAAACTTTGGGCCTTTTACAGACGGATTTATAAAAATTGAATATGATAATCTTGACGCTCTTGAAAAAGCTTTAAAATCATCAAAAAATATTGCCGGATTTTTAGTTGAACCAATTCAGGGTGAAGCCGGAGTTTATGTTCCTTCAGAAGGATATCTGGCAAAGGCAAAAGCATTGTGCGAAAAACATAATGTTTTATTTATCGCCGATGAAGTTCAAACCGGAATTGCGCGCACCGGAAAGTTATTAGCCGTTCACCATGAAAATGTACAGCCTGATATTTTGATTTTAGGAAAAGCAATTTCAGGAGGTGTTTATCCGGTTTCAGCTGTTTTATGTAATGACGAAATTATGAATGTCATTAAACCGGGGCAGCACGGTTCTACTTTTGGAGGAAATCCTGTAGCCGCGGCAGTTGCAATCGCAGCTCTTGAAGTTGTAAAAGAAGAAAAGCTAGCCGAAAATGCAGAACGTCTTGGGATTATTTTAAGAGAAGGATTGAACAAGATTGCAGAAAAAAACAACTTAATTACACTTGTTCGCGGGAAAGGCCTTTTGAACGCCATTGTTATTAACAGCGGAGAAGATTCTGATTTGGCCTGGGAAATTTGTTTAAAATTTAGAGATAACGGCTTATTGGCAAAACCAACTCACGGAAATAAAATCAGATTTGCGCCGCCATTAGTCATGACTGAAGATCAAATAAACGAATGTTTACATATTATAGAAAAATCACTGAATGAATTTAAATTGTAAATCATTCATTAGCAATATATAACTTTAAAACAGCTGCAAATTTTGCAGCTGTTTTGTTTTAACAAATATGAATTATATAACAAACGAACGTAATTATATAATTTAAAAATAAACTTCCTCAGTAGTTTTGACTACCAAATTTAGAATAACAAAGATTGGTTAAACCTTATAAATTTATTACAGATGGCTTACTCAAATAATGATTTAACGCGATTTTTAGATGCACAGAACAAACTTTATCTTACGGCCTATTCTGAATTAAAAAAAGGAAAAAAAGAAACACACTGGATGTGGTTTGTTTTTCCTCAGATAAAAGGATTAGGAAAAAGCGACATTGCAAAATATTATGCTATTGCCGACCTTGAAGAAGCGACAGCATATTTAAATCACCCAATTTTGGCAAAACATTTAGTTGAAATTGCACAGCTTCTTTTAAATTTTAAAAATAAAAAATCTATTGAAAGTATTCTTGGAGATTTAGATGCACGTAAACTTCGTTCGTCATTGAGCTTGTTTTCTCAGGTCGAAAATGCAAATCCGATATTTCAGGAATTATTAGATACTTTTTATTCCGGAAGTTTAGATCCTGTTACTTTAACCATCGCTCAGCAATTAACGAAAGTGCCTGTTGAAGCATAATCGTGACCGATTATCGATTAGAATTTTACCTTTAATTTTACTTATATATAGAATCTGTTAAAATGAAAAAACCATTCTTTGGGGGGAATGGTTTTTTCTGTTTTATAAAAGTTTTAAAATCAATTAAATCCTGTATCCCGGATTTTGAGTAATTTTTTTGTTGGCATCAGTTTCTTTCAACGGAATTGGAAATACCAGTTTATCTGCATCATAAGTTAACAATAACGGATCGCCGTCGGGAGTTTCAGTCAGGATAGATCTTTTTGTTCTTTTGATATCGTGAATCAGGAATCCTTCCATTCCAAGTTCTAATTCTCTTTCTAACAGAACATCATCAATTGTTACCGAAGTTAAAGCGTCTGCATGCGCTCTGCTTCGAATAATGTTAATATCACCAAGAGGCGCATTTCCTATCGCAGTACCTTCTTCCAAATTTGCCTCTGCTCTGATTAAATACATTTCTGCCAGACGAATAATTCCAACATTTGCAAACTGATCTGTAAATTTAGAAGTCAAGATTCGGCCATTGTCTTCATTTTCATAAATAAAATCAGCTCTGTCATCCGGAACACTAAATTTATTTAAATAAGTATCTCTAATAGAAAAATCGCCGCCACGGCCTCCGTTGCCTTCAGAAGCATAAAAAGTTACGGCATCGTTTACGCCAGTTTGTTTTGTAATTTGAATAGAAAAAACGTCTTCTGCCTGATCTGTATCGTGATTAAAAGCGGCCGCATAACTTGTTGATAGATTGTGCCCGCTGTTTTCAATAACATCATTTGCGGCATCTCTTGCCAAATCATATTTTCCCTGCTGCAAATATACTCTCGCTAATAATGCCTGAGCAGCATATTTATCGGCATAAAAACCATTCTCTTCCGGCAGGTTTGTGTAAGCCAGATTTAAACCGTCGATTATAACTTTATATACTTCTTCTACCGTACTTCTTTCTTTTGAAAGATCTACACTAAAATCATAAATTGCATTTGGTCGTATTACAACTCCTAACTGATTGTTGGTCTTACCTTGTTCATATGGTTTTGCAAAAAAGCGAACCAAATCAAAATAAGCTAAAGATCTTAAAAAATTAGCTTCACCAATCATAACCGCTTGTCTGTCGGGATCTTTTACTTTGTCGATATTTTCGATAACGGTATTCGATGCGTTTATAATTTCATATAATCTGGCATATGTTCCTTCAATGATCACATTATCAGACAGCATGTTCTTGTTGTACATTTGTCTTAATTCGCCAAAAGTACCGCGCCATCTTAAGTCGGTTGTACTTAATACTCCGGTTACGCCTAGTAAATCAGCATAAAGTAAAACTCTTCCGCCGTAAGCATTTCCATTTGCTGCCAGAGCATAAGTTCCGGTCAATACATTGGTAACGCCGGTTTCCGTGCTTAATGTTGTGTTAGCATCTTCTCTCTGTTTAGGTTCTATGTCTAATTCATTTTCGCAGCTTGTAAAAAATGCAGCGAAAAATATAAATAGGATTAGTTTATTTGCTTTCATCTTGTTCTTTTTAAAAATTAAAGTTAACACCAATTGCAGTTGTTCTAGCCGGCGGTGCTGAATAAAAATCTTCTCCAATTCCTGTATCATCTCTTCTTGCTTCAGGATCATTACCTTCGTAATTTGTAAAAGTCAATAGGTTTACTGCTGTAAAATAAACTCTTAAACTGCTCATTCCTAAATCTTTTAATACATCTTTAGGCAGTGTATATCCTAAAGTTAAGTTTCTTAAACGAACAAAATCGGCTTTATCAAGATAGCGGGAAGAATCCTGTGTACCATTTCCTCCTCCAAATCTCGCTTGCGGTACATCGGTAATATCACCCGGTTTCTGCCATCTGTTTAACTGATCTGCTGTTTGGTTGTCAAAATAATCAGCAGCAGTCGATTGATAAATTCCCGCTGAATTATAAATACTTGCGCCCCATTCTCCCTGAAATGTAAAAGTAAAATCAAAACCTTTGTAAAGAATAGTATTGGTTAAACCTGACATTAATGTTGGAAAAGGATTTCCTGCAATAATACGCTGTGCTTCACTATAATTGTTTGTTGTAGAATGGTCAATTGTACCATCTGCTTTTTTAGTGTTTTTGTAAAATAAAGCATCTCCTGTCTCAGGATCAACTCCCGCATATTCAACTAAATAGAAAGAAGAAATATTTTCTCCAACTCTGTTAATGTTGTATGAAACGATAATGTCTCTGTTATCGTTTGGAAGCGATTTTACCTTTGACTCATTCGTTGTGATATTAAAACTTGTGTTCCATTTAAAGTTTTCAGTATCAATATTTTTAGTGTTTAAAGTAACCTCAAAACCATTACTTCTTATTTTGCCAATATTTTTATTGATAGAACCTGCTCCTGAACTAATTGGTAACGGAACCTCAAAAAGTAATCCGTCAGTATCTTTTTGGTAATAATCTGCTTCAAGTGTAAATCTGTTTAAGAAACCAACTTCGATACCAAAATCTGTCTGGGCTGATTTTTCCCAGGTCAAATCGTCATTTCCCGGCTGATCAAAAGTAAGACCCGATTTTAAGTTATATGGGTTTGGTCTGTAAAGCTGACGGGAAGCAAAATTTCCAATTTCGGCATTTCCCAATTTACCCCAGCTTCCTTTAACTTTTAAATTAGTCAGTACATTATTGTCTTTTAAGAATTCTTCCTGAGAAATAACCCATCCGGCAGAAAACGCAGGGAAAACTCCAAATCGTTCATTTTTACCAAAACGGGACGAACCATCACGACGAATACTGGCTTTAATAAGATATTTATTTGCATAAGCATAATTCAGCCTTCCAAATTGAGAAACAAAAGCATAATCTGTTTCACTTCCATGACCTTCATTTACTTCAGCACCACCGTCAACGGTTTGAAAATCATCACTTGAAAAATAAATACTGTTTACATCCTGATATCTTCTGTTGTATTTATTGAATTCCATACCCGCCACAACATTAAAGCTATGGTTTTCGGCAAAAGTTTTATCAAATGTAAAATAGTTACTTGAAACATAATTTTCTGTGTTTACAGAAGAGGCAAACACGGCTCCGTCTGTTGCCATAAAAGGAGCATTTTTTCCCTGCCAGTAATCTTCAGTTTGTGATAAAAGATCGTATGAAAAATCAGAATTGAATTTTAATGAGGAAAGGATTTTAAATTCAGCAAAAACTTTTCCTGTAAGCCTGCGCATAATGGTTTTCCAGAACGTATTGTCTTTTGCCAGAAGATAGTTTGAATATTCTGTATTCGGATTTGCGCTTCCATCTTCTAATCTTGCCGGCGAAATAGGCGCTTGCGCAACAGATTGTAATGGTGAAGAGAAGGAGTTATCATCCTGAACCCTGTGAATAAGAGATCTCGAAAAACCTAAGTTCATGCCTAATGTCAAACGATCTGTAACTTTATGCGATACGTTTGTTCTGGCCGTAAATCTTTCTAAAGTATTACTGTCAACAATACCGGTTGTGTTATTATAAGCACCTGAGAAGAAATATTTTGTTTTTTCGTCTCCTCCTGAAGCAGAAAAATCGGCATCTGTAGTATAACCGGTTCTTAAAGCAATATCCTGCCAGTCTGTATCTACGGCACCATTTCTCCAGTCAGTTCCCTGAGATAAATATTCTAATTCATCCTCAACAGATTCTAAATCATTAACATTTCTTCCTGCTTCCTGTAATAATTCTACATATTGTTTAGCATTCAGCCATTTTCTTTTATGTGTAGCTTCGCTAACACCCTGAGAAAGATTTACCGTAAAAGTCCCTTTTCCTTCACGGCCTTTTTTGGTTGTAATTAAAACCACACCGTTTGCACCACGTGCACCGTAAATAGCAGCAGAAGAAGCATCTTTTAAAACGTCAATAGACTCAATCTCATTCGTACTTAAAGTCAGTAATGGGTTTGTTGGTGCGCCGTTGCTTGACTCATCATCATTAATTAACGGAATTCCGTCAAGTACATACAAAGGCTGCGTTCCCGCACTAATACTCGCTGCACCACGCACACGAATATTAATGCCTCCGTCGACTTTACCGTTTGTCTGCGTAATTTGAACCCCGGCCAGTTTACCAACCAAAGCGTTTTGTACGTTTGAAACCGGAATCTGCTGAATATCTTTTGCCGTTACACGCGCAATATTATCCGTTAAATTTTTCTTAGACTGCGTTCCATAACCCACAACTACAACAGCCTCCAGCTCATTTTGAACTTCAACTAATTCAACATTCATTTTATTGGAAGCCGGAACTTCGACTGTTCTGTAACTTACATAACTTATAACTAGAAGGTCACCTTTTTTGGCAGCAATTTTAAAAATACCGTCAAAATCAGTTTGAGCGCTGACACTTGTACCTTTTAATACAATATTTACTCCCGGAATTGGTAATCCTTTTTTATCTGTTACTTTTCCGGAGATAGATTCCTGTTGTGCTGCCACCATTTGCACAAATAGTAAAAACAGCCACAAAAAATGTTTTAATTTAATTTTCATATTCATTTTCGTTTAAATTAGTCTCTCAAATATCCTAATTTAATGTTAATTTTTAATGGTTTTTTAACACTAAAAATAACAATTATAGCGTGTTTTGTGATATTGATAACTTTTAGGTGCGTGTTTGTTATATTTCCGTGAAAAAATCTTGATTTTTTGATAAAAATGTAAGGCAGAATATTTATGTTAAAAAAACGCCTTTATTTTTTAGAGAAAGAAAAGATGTTTTATAAAAAAAGCGATTGTTTAACAATCGCTTTTTAGGCATAATTACTAAAATATCAAAAAAAGTAATTATCATTTCGAGTATATATGATTTATTTAAAATCTAACTTTTTATTTTAAAAACAATGTTCAATAAAATAATATGGTACTGTTTAAGAGAAAAAATCGAATAATTCTTCTACAGAAAGATAGCGCTCACCAGTGTCATAATTAAAAGTAAGGATTACGGCATTTTCAGGAATATTTTTCAGTTTTTTTGAAACCGCGGCTAATGCTGCTCCGGTTGAAATGCCTCCAAAAATTCCTTCTTCTTTGGTTAATTTTTTAGCAAAATTAAAAGCATCATTTTTTTCGATTGTAACAATCTCATCAATATATTCCCTGTTAAAAACTTCGGGAATAAAACCGGCACCAATTCCCTGCAATGGATGAGGTGCAGGAATACCTCCGCTTAAAACAGGAGAAAGTGCAGGCTCAACCGCTATAGTTTTTAAATTAGGGAAATGCTGTTTCAGGATTTTAGAAACTCCGGTAATATGTCCGCCCGTTCCAACGCCGGTAATCAGATAATCAATTCCATCCGGAAAATCTGCCAGTATTTCCTGTGCGGTAGTTCTTTCGTGAACTTCAACATTGGCATGGTTTGTAAATTGTGAAGGCAGAAAAGAGTTTTTAATTGTTGCGGCCAGTTCGTGTGCTTTTTCAACAGCACCAGAAGTTCCTTTTTCTCTGGGAGTCAAAACATATTCAGCACCATACGCTTCGATAATTTTTCTGCGTTCTACGCTCATCGATTCCGGCATCACAATAATAACTTTATAACCTTTTACGGCTGCGACTAACGAAAGCCCAATTCCCGTATTTCCGGATGTTGGTTCTATAATAATGGAATCCGGATTCAAAAGTCCTTTTTTTTCTGCATCTTCAATCATGGCCAGTGCGATTCTGTCTTTAATGCTCGATCCCGGATTTGATTTTTCTAATTTAATCCACACTTCGTGGGTTTTAAAAAGCTTATTCAGCCTTATATGGGGCGTATTTCCAATGGTTTCTAAAATGTTCTGATATTTCATGTATTGATATTTTTAAAGAATAAAAAAGCTTTCTGTTTCTGCATTTAAAATCACGACTTGCAATTTACTGATAAAATGAATTCTTACGGATAATTTATGTCAGAAAAAGATTTTACTTTTTCAAAGCCGCACCACCTGGCATTGTCTCTGGTTTAAGCTTGAATTTACTGTATTCTACAACTCCGGTTTTTTCGGCCCATTCAAAATAAGATGCAGAAAGTTTGTTTACGATTCCAGGATTTTGCTGGGCAACATTATTAGTTTCACCACGGTCAGTTTCCAGATCGTACAATTCCCATTCATAAGAAGGATAAATCGAAACCAATTTCCATTTTCCATCACGAACGGCCCTGTTTCCTGCTCTTTCCCAAAATAATGGTGCGCCTCTGTCTACCTGTGAAACATTATTAAATAAAACAGGCAGCAAACTTTTTCCAACCAAAGCGTTTGTGGTCACACCATTATATTCTTTTGGGTATTCTATTCCGGCGAGTTCGTAAAAGGTAGGAGCGAGGTCAATAATATGTCCGGTTCCTTTATCAATTCTTCCCGCTTTAATTTTTGATGGAAACCATGCAATAAACGGAGAACTAAAACCGCCTTCGTGCATATTATTTTTATACTGAAGCAACGGCGTATTTGATAAATAAGCCCAGTTTTGTTCCTGATAGTCAAAAGATCCAGAAGTTCCAACAGGTCCGTCATTTCTAACCAAACCTCTTCCAAGCGGATTGTAAGTATTGAATCCGCCCTGAGCGCCATTATCTGAAATAAAAACTATCAGTGTATTTTTATCTTTTTTAAGCGCTTTTAGCTTGTCGAGAACTTTGCCAACGTTCTGATCCATATTGTCGACCATTGCGGCGTAAACTTCCATTTTGGCTTTCCAGAATTGTTTTTCGTCATAACTTAATTTGTTCCATTCCGGAACTTCAGGATCTCTTGTCGATATAGTTTGATCAGCAGGTAAAATGCCGCTGGCTTTTAGTTTCTGGATTCTTTTTTCTCTTAAAACATCCCAGCCTTCATCAAATTTTCCTTTGTATTTGGCAATATCAACTGGTTTTGCCTGCAGCGGCCAGTGTGGTGCTGTAAAAGCTAAGTACAAAAAGAAAGGTTTGTTTTCTTTGTTTTGTTCGTCTAAAAAAGTAACAGCATTATTTCCAATTTCATCTGTAAAATAATACGAATCATCTTTTGGGTGGAGTTCTTCATTATTGCGAATTAATTTTACCGGATATGGTGTTTTTCCAAACGAAAGCGGTTTTGTATCAAAATAATTAGAAGCACCTTTTAAAATTCCGTAAAATTTATCAAAACCTCTTTGATTAGGCCATTGCGACTGATCTTCAGAGCCAACATGCCATTTTCCGGATAAAAGTGTGCTGTAACCCCCGGAACGGAAAACTTCTCCTAAAGTTAAAGATTCTTTATTTAAATATCCCTGATAAGCCGGTAAACCCAGATTAACATCAAAAAAACCAACTCCGGCTTTATGCTGATATTGACCGGTTAGGAGAGAAGCTCGTGTAGGCGCACAGATTGAATTATTGTAAAATTCACGTAAGCGCAAACCTTCTGTGGCTAGCTTATCCAGATTTGGGGTTTTAATTTCTGAACCATAATTTCCTAAATCTGAATAACCCATATCGTCAACCAAAATCAAAATGATGTTTGGTTTTGACTGCGTCTGAGCATTGGATTCCTGAGAAAAAAAAGCTCCGGTTATCAGAATAGAAAAAAGAAGTTTCGTAATTTTTGTATTCATTGTATTGTACTTTTTATGATTTTTTTGCTTTTGTAAGTGATAAATGTTCTTTAAATCAGGTCATTTCTGTTGCCGCAGAAATGACCCTTTGTAATCAAAAAGAATCTTAGTTTGTCGTCTCAATTTCATTTTTGATTTATAGTTATAGCGTAATAGATGCTCAAACAGAATATTTCAAATAGAGATTTCAATAAATTAGAATAATGGAGTTCGGTATATATTTCAGCTTTAATCTGAATCGAATAAAACGAAAAACAAAGGCGGGAATTAACAACAGCAGCACATATAACAAAAGGTGTTAGTAATGTGCATTTGGGAAATAATATAAGACATGTTATTTTCTGTTGTTTTCAAAATGTAGTTTTTTATATTTAAATTCTACTAATTCTATAGACAAAGTTATATTTAATATTGTAAAATCCAAATTAATCTTTATATTTTTTAAAAAGAGAAATCAGGAACCAAAAAGCCAAAAAGCAATAAGGAGCGTAACAATCACATTAAATAATTGTGCAATTAAAAAAGCATACAATGGTTTACGGCTGTTATTGGCCAATAAATCTTTGAAGTTTGTCTCTAAACCTATGCTTGTAAATGCTAATGCAAACCAGATTGTCTGAAGGTTCTTTAAGCTGTCTTTTATGCCGTCTCTGGTTTCGGAAGTAATTAAAAAAGAGAAAATTAAAGACGCAGCAATAAAGCCAATTACAAATTTTGGAAAACGTTCCCAGATTACTTTTAAAGTTGGTTTGGATGCAACAGCTTCCGGTGAATTATTATGGGAATAAGTCCAGTAAACGGAAATTGCAAAAGCGGCCAATCCTAATAAAACATTCTGGGAGAATTTTACAATCGTGCTGATTTTTAAAGCGGTTTCTCCAACTAATGTTCCGGATGCAGCAACAGCTCCGGATGTGTCTATACTTCCGCCAAGCCAGGCTCCGGTGACTTCTTCAGGAAAATTGAAATATTTTGCGATCATCGGCATGAAAATCATCATTGGAATTGCAGTTACCAAAACAATAGAAATAACATACGATAATTTCTTAGAATCCCCTTTTATAGCGCCCGAAGCTGCAATAGCTGCCGAAACACCACAGATAGAAACGGCACTCGAAATCATCATTGTTAATTCGTCGTCGACTTTTAATTTTCGGCAAAGCCAAAAAGCAAAATACCAAACCGATAAAACAACAATCAAAGCCTGAATTAACCCAAGTGAACCAGCTTTAAGAATATCGGAAAAAATAACGCTGGTTCCTAATAAAACCAATCCGATTTTTACAAAGACTTCTGTAGAAAGCGCAGCGCGAAACCATTCCGGAAGTTTGAAGAAATTTCCAATTGCCAGTCCAATAAGGAGACTAAAAATCACAGCTTCTAAATTGATGGATTTTATTGCTGAATTGCCAGCCAAAATAAGGGCAATCAGCGTTAAAAAGTAAACTATTGGAAAAGTCAGCAGAAAATATTTTACAGATTTTCCAATTAAAAATGCACCAATCGTACCAATAGAAACCAAATACAAGAATTGAATAAAAATGATTTGAATGTTATTGGTATCCAATACTTTGGCAGGTAAATCAGATGTATTTGACCAGCTGAAAACCGGAACTTCGGGAAGAAATATAAAAAGGGAAATTCCAATTATTAGAAATCCCAGAATTACGACAGTCCAGTCTTCGTGAATATTAAATTGTTTAGGTTGAGTTGACATATTTTTGATTGATTATAAATCGACAAAGTATTTTTGTTTGCCAAAATCGAATTCATAATAAGTAAGATTTGGCCAAAGCGGTTTAATTAATCCTTTTTCCCATACTTGTAAAGCGGTTTGTAATTCTTTTACTTTTTCAGGATTTTTTGTAGCAAAATCTGTAGTTTCAGATTTGTCTTTTGATAAATCATAAAGCCATTTTTCGTGCGTTTTTCCGCTGATGATTAATTTCCAGTTTCCGCTTCGTATGGCTTTTGCATCGCCGGAACGCCAGTATAAATTTTTGTGGGCTTCTTTATTGCTGTTAACAATATCTACTAAATCAACACCATCATAAACCCTGTCCTTTGGCAGTCCGGAATGCGTAACGGCTGCAATTGTGCTAAAGATATCCAAAGAACTTACAGGAGTTTTGTAAATGGTATGCGGCTTAATTTTTCCCTTCCACGAAAGTGCAAAAGGAACATTTATACCACCTTCAAAATGAGAAAATTTTCCGCCTTTTAGAGGAGCATTTGTTGTGGCAAAAGTATAATCGGCACCACCGTTATCGCTGATAAAAAAGATTAATGTATTTTCTTCTAAACCTTCTTTTTTAACCTTTTGTCTAATTCTTCCAATGGCATCGTCTAAGGCACTTATCATTGCAAAATAAACACGTTTGTTTTCGTCTTTTACATTTGGAAAACGATCATAATATTTTTTGCGAACCTGAAATGGCGTATGCGGCGCATTAAACGGAACGTATAATAAAAAGGGTTTATTTTTATTTTTGTCGATAAAAGCTTCTGCTTCATCAGCAAAGGTTTCGGTTAAGTATTTTTTGTCTTTTATAATGGTAGTATCGCGGCGAATTTGTCCAGTTCCAACACGGCCATTTCCCCAAATTGTTTTATCAGTAAAATCTTTGTGATGATGGTTAATAATATCAGGATTATCATCTTCGGGAGTATAAAGGGAAAATGCCTGATAAAATCCGTAATGATAATCGAAACCTCTTTCTAAAGGAAAAAATCCTTTGTTATGTCCTAAATGCCACTTTCCTATAATGGCAGTATTGTAACCTTGTTTTTTGGCTAAATCGGCAAAAGTAATTTCAGACTGCGGCAAGCCCTGAGTGGCGATAGAAGCTTCATTTGGATAATTTATTTTATTATTCAAACGCCAGCCGTCTGTATTTATTAAATACTTAAAAGCATAATATTCTAAGTTGTTTTTTGGATAACGATCTCCAGGCTGATATTCATGTCCAAAGCGTTCCTGATAACGGCCGGTTAATAATCCTGCACGGGAAGGGGAGCAGATAGATGCAGAAACATACCCGTCTGTAAAAGTTACTCCTGAAGCTGCAAGCGAATCAATTTGTGGCGTTGGTGTCGATTTTCCTCCGTAAAGAGAAATATCATATTTACCTAAATCGTCAGCAACAAGAATAATAATATTTGGTTTTTTTTCATTGGTTTTAGAAGTATCTTTTTGTGCCAGAAATGCCGCTTTTCCCTGCGCTAATTTTTCATTAGGTTTTATTAACGTTCCGTCCGTATTTATGGGCCAGAATAAAAATGCTGTCAAAATAAGAAGCACGATTAAAATGGGTAGAATAATTTTGGTTATTTTTTTATATTTTGCCATTTGGTTAGTTTGGTTTTGGAAATGAAGAACTTGTCAAAGTTTCAAACTTTGACAAAGTTTTCGTTTATCTTAAGAATAATTATATGTATTTATTTAGAAGCCAAAGCCGCATCAACATCGTTTTTTAAATCGCCTAAACCGTCTTTTTTGAAAACGATTTTACCATTTTGATATAAAATCAAAGTTGGAAAAACTTTTACGGTTTTTAAGTCGGCAATTACCTGCGGGCTTGTTTCGAGATCAATTTCTACGATTTTTAAGTTGTCGCCGTATTGTGTTCTGATAGTTTCTAAAACAGGTTTTACTTTTATACATGCCCCGCAGTATTTTGACCCGATATCGACTAGAACGGTTTTGTTATCTGCAATAATTTTGTTGTATTCCGCTAAGGTCAGCTTGCTTTTAGAATTGGCATAAAAAGGTTTTCCGTTTCCAATCCAGTTGGCAATTCCGCCTTCTAAACTATATGCTTCTTTAAAACCTTTTTTTAATAAATCGTCTGCTAACCAAACGCTTCTGCCTGCTCCAATAGAATAGGTAAAAACAGGTTTAGATTTGTCTAATTTTGCAATTTGTTCTGCATAATCTTTTGATTCCAGATTGAAATTTACTGCACCATTAAGATGATTCAATGCAAATTCATCAGGACCTCGGGCATCGATTATCTGTGGTTTTTTTTCAGCCTGAATTTTGCTGTAAAAAACCTCTAATGACACAGTGTTTGCGCTTTTATTTTGTGAAAAACCGGATATTGTAAACAGTACAGTTAAAGCGAGAATATTTATTTTATTTTTCATAATGGTATAGTTTGGATAAAAGCCGGCAGCGTATTCAATGTTGATTTGAGTACACTGCCTTACTTATATTTTTATTATAATTTTTGAAATTAAGCCTGTTCTAAAACCGGAGTTTGTTCTACAGTTTCTACTGCTTTTTCTACAGGTTTGGCTTTTAGTGGAAATGCCAAAACACCTTCTGCAAGAGCGCTTCCTTCTTTTTTAGATTTAAATATTGGCCATAAAAACTGCGCATACCATTCTTCTTGTTTGTATGATTTTGTTCCGTAAGATTCCGGGAATTTACGTGTGATTAACCCAGTCCCGAAAATCATGTCCCAAATGAAAAACATGTTTCCGAAGTTTCCTTTAAAATGTCCAACTCCGTCTCCGCTTGTATCTGCGTGGTGTGCGTGGTGTGTGGCCGGAGTAGAAATCAATCTTTCTAAAACCCACGCAATTGGATGTAAAACTTTGTATTTGTAAAACGGTTTATCCCACGCAATACTTGAATGCGCACCCAAAGTGATGAAACTTTTAATAACCAAAACGAATAAAGCCGGTAATCCTAAACCTAAATATGTTAAAGTTGCAGTCAGATAAATTTGAGAAAAGAAAACGGTATAAATAAAGTTTTGTCTTGAAGCCATCGCCATTCCCATGTAAGGAGCAGAATGATGGGTTCTGTGAAAACGCCATAAAAATGGTACCTGATGGTGCAGCCTGTGGTACCAATACTGTGTTAAATCATCTGCAATGGCGATTAGAAAAAAGCCTCCCCAAAATGGAACCCAGGATAATGAATTGGCCAAATTTGGAATTAAATAAGGTAAGGCTGTTAAACTGAAAAAAGCAATTACCGGTGGTAAAATTAATTTTGGTGCTAAGAAACTAATGATATCTATTTTGCGTTCTTCGCCGGTCCATTCGTCATCATATAAACCTGCTGCAAACTCGATGATTCCCAAAACTACCATGAAAACGGTTAATCCCCAGGTACGGATATTTTCGAATGCAGGTTTTGCAAATTCCAAAAACGAAGGCAGTGCAATATGCGATTCGCTTACGGCTCCGCCGGTTAATTGGAAATAAAGGTAAATAGCCACTACAGGCAGCGAATAAATGAAAAAACTTATCGTTAAATCTCTTGTTAATTTTTCTTTTTGAACTATTGCCATGATTTCTTATTTTAAAAATTGATTAATTATTGTTAATCCTCCGGCTAAAATGGCCAGCGGCACTAAAAACAGGATTATCCCAACGACAATCTTTTTTCCTATGATTTCATAATCTACTCGTTTCATATCTTTTTGAATTTTAGTACTTTAATGTAAAAGTATAAAAATAAAACTTCTAGTTCTATAGATATAGTAGAGTTTTTATTTTTATTTTTAAAGTAATTTGTTAAAATCTTCCGTTTTCATTTGTTTTTTTAAAAGCAGAAGCATTTCAATGCTAAATTACCGACTTAAACCTGCAAGGTTTCAAAACCCTGCAGGCTGTTTATTGTTATTTTGTAGTTTCTGCGTCTCCGGCTTTTGTTACTTGTTTCACTAAATCCTGAAGTGTTTTTCCTTTGTCAGCACCAGAATTGTGAATTCTTCTGTTGTAAACATCCTGCCAGTCAATTAAGGGATAAAGATTGTTTTCTTTTGCCTGCTCATCAAATAATTTTTGAAGTTCAGCCAGCTTCTCAGGATATTTTTTAGCAAGATTATTACGCTCGTTAAAATCTTCGTTTAAGTTGTATAATTCCCAAACATCAGTATCAAAGTTACTTGCAGCCGGTTTTTCATTTTTACCCAATGACTGTTTTACAGCAAATGAATCTGGTAAATGCGCTGCCGCCGCTTTCCATCCATCTTTATAAATAGCTCTGTTTCCAAAGATATAGTAATACTGAACTTTGTGTAAAGATTCTGCTTTTGGATTATCTATAGATGCCTGAAATGAAGATCCCTGAATAATATCCTGCTTAATTCCTTTAATGTATTCCGGAGCTTTAATTCCTACAATATCCAATGTAGTTGGAAGTAAATCGGTTACGTGGCTGTATTGATTTCTGATTCCGCCTTTCTCTTTAATTCCGTTTGGATAAAATACAATCAGCGGATTATGTGTTCCTCCTTCAGAGTGTGCATCTTGTTTCCAGTTTTTAAAAGGAACATTTGTTGCCTGTGCCCATCCTAATGGATAATTTGTATTTAAACCTTTTGCAGTTCCAATTTCATCGATATTGGCTAAGTTTTTCTTTAGATTTTCTTCGTCAGAAACACCCTGAGTAAATAAACTTTGGCTGATTGTTCCTTCCGTTGTTCCTTCTTTACTTGCTCCATTATCTCCAATTGCCACAAAAATTAAGGTATTGTCAAGCTGACCGCTTTCTTTCAAATAATTTACAACTCTTCCAACTTCATAATCGGTATAAGTCAGGAATCCCGCATACACTTCCATGAATCTTGCATAAACTTTCTTTTGGTCCGGAGTTAATTTTTTCCAGTCTGTAATTAAAGGGTTACGTTCCGGCAATACAGCGTTAGCAGGAATTACGCCCAATTTT
This sequence comes from Flavobacterium sp. Root901, assembly GCF_001429765.1. Lineage (GTDB taxonomy): Bacteria > Bacteroidota > Bacteroidia > Flavobacteriales > Flavobacteriaceae > Flavobacterium. The sequence goes on along the minus strand of NZ_LMJB01000001.1, from coordinate 379,128 downwards.
TTCTGATTGGCAATAACCTCTTCACGATATGCATCCCAGCCTTTATCAAATTTTCCTCTGTAAGGATCACTCCATTTTGCAGCCACCTGATGAGGTGCGTGAGCTGCTCCAGGCGCATAATATAAAAAGAATGGTTTTCCTGGTGCGGCTTTTTGCTGTTTTTGAATATAGCTGATCGCTTTGTCAGTTATTAATTCATTTAAGTGGCGTCCGTCTGGCTTAACATGCACCTGATCTTCCACTAAATCAGGATTGTATTGATCTGTCTGCGAACCAAGAAATCCATAAAAGTGATCAAAACCTTTTCCTGTTGGCCATCTGTCAAATGGTCCGGCATCTGTAGCATCTTCATCCGGAGTTACGCCATATTTACCAACGGCAAAAGTATTGTATCCGTTTTCACGTAAAATCTCTGCAATTGTTCCTTTATCAGAAGGAATTCTTCCGTCCCAGCCGGGAAAACCTGCTGATAAAATGGTATGGGAAAATCCGCTTACATGAACTCTTCCTGAATTTCTTCCGGTTAATAATGCCGCACGCGTTGGGGCACAAATAGCAGTAGTATGGAAATTGGTATAACGTAAACCATTATTAGCCAGATTGTCGAAAGTTGGCGTATTGATTAAACCTCCAAAAGTACTTGCAGCACCAAATCCAACATCATCCAATAAAATCCACACAATATTTGGTGCACCTTTTGGCGCTTTTACAGGATCAGGCCAATATTCTTTTGAATCAGCCAAAGTTTTACCAACAGTTCCTTTAAATTCTTGCTGTTCTTGTGCAAAGCCAAATTGTGCAGCCAGCAATGCAGTAATCAATAGCCCTTTTCCGGAGCTTTTGATTGTTGTTTTATTTTTAAAGTTTTTCATTTTTAATAGTTTATTATGGTTGTTATTATTACTAATAGAATTTCTGTAATTACTATTTTACTGTACTAACCCGTTGTGTGTAATTTAAAAATTGTATATTTTGACAAGGATTAGACTGATTCGTTATCACTAAGACTCGGATTTTCACGGATTTTTTAAATTCAATACATAAATCCGTTTTTATACGCGTTTTTGCGAAGCAAATCTGTTTTATCAGCGTTATAATTTTCATATGCTAAATAGAAAATATAATTGTACCCAACGGGTTATACTATTTTATTGTATTCCAATCTTCGACCCCTACTTTTACCGACCACTGCGCATGCAAGTCAATTAAGGTTTGGAGTAGTTTCGGTTCTAATTTTGCCACGTTTTTTGTTTCTGTTCTATCTGCAGCAAGATTGTACAATTCCCAAGGCTGATTGTTTTCGGCTACTGCTTTCCATTGCCCTTTTCTTACTGCTTTACTGCCTTCATGTTCCCAAAACAAAGCTTCGTGTGCATCAGATTGTTGTCCTTCAAATTCCTTTTTTAAACTAATTCCTTCCAAAGGTGTTAGACTTTTTCCCTGAAAAAAAACAGGATATTGAGAACCGGCATATTCCAGACAAGTCGGGAAAATATCAATTACATGACTTACCCTGCTGCTTACTGTTCCGGCCTTAATATGTTTTGGATAATAGGCAATAAAAGGAGAAGCAATTCCGCCTTCATGAGTGTTCTTTTTAAATAATTGAAAAGGCGTGTTGCTCACATTTCCCCACGGACTTTCGTAACTATCAATTGATGCGGCTGATCCTGGTGTTCCATTTTTTTGTGTAACATAATTCCAGTTTTTTACATCATCGGCACTTCCTCCATTATCTGAAAGAAAAAGAACAAGTGTATTATCTTCTTCTCCTAATGACTTGACTTTCTGCAGAATTTCTCCAATTCCGGCATCCATTCTGTCGATCATAGCAGCGTAAATTGCCATTCGGGTATCCCATTTGTCTTTTTCTTCGGCATTTAGTTTTTCCCAATCCGGCACTTTTTCAAAACGATTGGATAAGTCCCAGTTTTTATCAATGATTCCTAGTTCTTTTAATTTTTTAAAACGGCTTAGTCTCAATCTGTCCCAGCCTTCCAGGTATTTACCTTTATATTTTGCAATATCTTCCGGCAATGCCTGAATGGGCCAATGCGGCGCATTATAAGCAACATACAGAAAAAAAGGTTTTTGCTGATTGCGCTGTTTTTCTAAAGAACGAATGGCAAAATTTGTAATCTCCTGAGTCAGATAAGCAGAAGTATCCGTACGGATGATTTCTTTATCTCCTTTCAAAAAAGTGACTTTTCTTCCGTCATTATACAAAGGCTCCGAATTAAAATAACTGCTTCCGTTGTTTTGTAAAGTAAAAGCATCATCAAATCCTCTATTAACCGCCCAGGCTGATGGTACTAAACCAACGTGCCATTTTCCTGAAACAACTGTATGATATCCTGCCTGTTTGAGTGCCTGACCAATGGTGATACAATGCTCGTTTAAATAGCCCTGATAAGCCGGAACACCTTTGTCCTGCACCATATCGCCAACACCTGCCTGATGCGGATACAAACCGGTGAGCAGTGAAGCCCGCGAAGGACAACAGCGCCCGGCATTATAAAACTGCTTTATAATTATTCCATTGCTGGCAAGTTTATTCAGGTTTGGAGTATTGATTTCTGACCCAAAAGCACCAATATCCGAGAAGCCTAAATCATCCGCCAAAATGACGATGATGTTAGGCTGCTTTTCCTGTGCAGACAGGTGAGATGGCGCAGCAGCCAATAGGGCAAGGATGAACAGTTTTTTAATCATTTTTATTAGTAACCTGGATTTTGTGGTAAACCAACTGGATCAATATTTCTTTCACTTTGTGGAATTGGGTATAGATTATTTCTTTCTGAAACAGAGTTTTTTGCCGTAACTTTTTTCACTTCAGTAACCAAAGTTCCCCAACGAACCAGGTCAAACCAGCGCTGGCCTTCCTGAACAAATTCCTTTTTTCGTTCTTCCTGAATTGCAGCTCTGAAAGAAGTTTGATTTAATCCGGCTAAATCTACTGTCGCATCGGGAGTTGTTATGGCTTTTCCGTAAGCTCTTCTTCTTACCTGATTAATCAATTCAAAAGCCTCCGCGGTTGGTGCTCCGTTTTGTTCGTTTATGGCTTCTGCCAAAGACAATAAAATGTCGGCATAACGAATTAAAGGAAAATTGATCGCTACGTTTGCCGGAGTTGCCAAATTGGTCAAATCCAGATATTTTTTAAAAATTGGTTTCGGGAAAGTATAAAGAGTTCCTGTAGTGGGGTTAAGCAGTTGTTTGGCATAACTTACATCTCTGCGAGTGTCTCCCGGTTGATAAATATCATAGAACAAAGCTACATCTGAGATAATATCAGCCGGTTCTGTTGCCGTAAATCCGGTAAATGATGTGGATTGAAAAGTGCTTCCGCTAGATCCGTTTCCGGCTTGGTTTGGCTCAAACTGTACAGAGAAAATATGCTCTTTTCCGTTCTTTTTTGTTTTCGTAAAAATGTCCTGAAAGTTTTCGAATAATGCATATCCATATCCGCCGTTGATTACTTCTCTTGCTTTCAAAATAGCATTTGCCCAATCTTTTCGGGTTAAATATACTTTGGCCAAAATCGCTTTTGCAGCTCCGGAAGTGGCGCGTCCGGCATCAGCAGTTGTATAAGATGCCGGTAAACTTTCTGCATCTGTCAGATCTTTAATAATCTGAGCATAAACTTCCTCTACAGTTGCTCTTCTTGATTTTAAGCTTTCCAGCTGAATAGAAGTTGGTTCGTGTAATACAATCGGAACGCCTCCCCAAATACGAACTGCCTGAAAATAAAGCAATCCGCGGATAAATTTGGCTTCATTGATCAATCTTGTTTTTACTATTTCATTTCCGGTTACTTTTGGAATGTTGTCAATAGAAACATTGGCTCTGTTAATTCCGGCATAAATTTGTCTCCATGCCACCTGAACACGGTCATTTGTTGCGTCGTGTGTTAAACTGCTCATTGCCCTAACCTGCGGGTTTGTTGCAGAAACTCCGGCCGCAGCATAATCAGAACCCATATCGGTTAAGAAATATAAGTTTCTTCCAAATAAGCTCTGCTCTCCCGGATCAAGGCTTAAAGAAGCATACACCGCAGTTACACTGGCCACGGCATCATCCTGAGTTATAAAGTAATTGTCTTCGGTTACAAAAGAGGTTGGTGTTACCTCAAGGTCGGTGCACGATATAAAGAGTCCGGCACTCAATAGTAATGTTATGATTATCTTTTTCATTTTATATTTTTTTTTGCTTAGAAAGTTACGTTCAGTCCCGAGATGAATGTTTTTGAGTTTGGATACGAACCAAAATCAATTCCCGGATATAAGTTGTTTTGTTCGTATGAACTTACCTCTGGATCATAGCCGGTGTATTTGGTCCATGTAACCAGATTCTCTGCAGAAACATAGAATTTCACGCTTTTTGCTCCCAGTTTTTTAGAAGTACTTTTTGGTAATGTATACCCCAGAGTGATTAATTTTAGTCGCAGGAAAGAAGCATCTTCTACATAACGCTCAGAAACAATTCCTAACGGAGAACTTGTTGCTCTTGGAATTTCATTACTTGGATTTGATGGTGTCCAGCGGTCAGCTAAAGCAGTTGACGCATTTGTTCCAAGAGTAGAAATTTCTAACTGCTGATTTAAAGCATTGAAGATTTTAGCCCCATAAGAACCCTGAAAAGAAAAATTCAAATCAAAATCATTATAAGAAATTGTGTTGCTGAAACTTCCAACAAATTTTGGCTGAGAAGAACCTAAATTTCCTTTATCCAGAGCTGTAATTACACCGTCTCCGTTGGTATCAACATATTTTCTGTCTCCCACTTTTGTGTTGGCTAAACTATTGATTTTTGGCTGTGTGTTAACTTCTTCCTGAGTCTGGAAAATTCCATTTGTTCTGTATCCCCAGAAAGTTCCTAATGGCAAACCAACTTTTACCGTTACAGGCTGCTGCTGCAATAAAGATCCGTTTGGAACTACAGGAAAAAACTGATTGACTCCGTTTCCAATTGCTACAACTTTGTTCCTGTTAGCAGAAAATACAAGGTTCGAATTCCATGAGAAATTTTCTGTTTTTAGGTTTTCTGTATTTAAACCAATCTCAATACCTTTATTTTCAACACCTCCAATATTTTGAAGTACACTTGCATATCCTGATGTTAACGGCACCGGAACGCTGATTAACAAATCGTTTGTTTTTTTGTAATACACATCAAAAACAAAATTGATTTTTCTTTCAAATAATGATAAATCCAAACCAACATTGTACTGTGTTGTTTTTTCCCATTTCAAATCCGGGTTTGATAATCGGGTAGGAGCAAGTCCTGTGTATAATGTTCCGCCAAAAGAATAGTTCACAGAACCCATTTGAGCTAACGCCAGATAGTTTCCAATTTCCTGATTTCCTGTTGTTCCGGCAGTAATTCTAAGTTTTGCCTCAGTTACACCTTTGATATTGTTTGCAAATTCTTCATCGGTAATATTCCATGAGAAACCTGCTGACGGGAAATAACCCCAGCGCGATTCAGAACCAAATCTTGAAGATCCGTCGGCACGGGCAGAAAGTGTAAAGTTGTATTTTCCTTTATAAGAATAGTTTACCCTTGCAAGCCATGATTTTAAAACACTTTCGTATGCATCGCTGTATGGTTTTACTGCGACACCATCTTGTAAGGCATTATAGGTATTGGCATCATTTACAAAAGTATTTGATCCTGCTGTAACGACTTCTCCTTTAGTGTATTGAAGTGTATAACCTCCTAAAGCTGAGAATTTATGGCTTTCGCCGAAGTTAGTATTATAGTTCAGTGTATTTTCATTTAATACAGAACTCACCAATCTGTCACCTATGGCAGCAGAACCTTTTGTTCCTGCTCCGTTTGATGTATTTGCAGGAGCGTAATAATTTTGTTTAGTATCGATTACGTCACCGCTTACCGCAACTTTTGCAGTCAGTTTTTTAGTGATTTTGTATTCTCCAAATAAGCTCGTAAGAATTCTGTTAATTTTAGTTTCGTTGATTGTATTTTCCAAATCATTAATCGGGTTTGGAACAAAGCCGTTAACAGAAGTGGCGTAAATATTATTTTTTACATTATACGTACCATCTTCATTTCGAATAGGAACAACCGGAGCGGTTAATAAAACACTCACTAAAGGATTTGGGTTTCTTCCGCCGGCACTATTACTTGCTATACCATTTGAAACAGAATTACTGTAATTGGCATTTACGCCGAATTTAAAGTTTTGAGAATAGTTTTTTTCGTAGTTAACACGAAGTGAAATTCTTTTAAAATCAGATCCTAAAACAATTCCTTCCTGATCAAAGTATCCGGCAGAAATAGAATATCTCGATCTTTCATCTCCGCCTGAAAATGACAATTGATGATTTTGAACCGGAGTTGCTCTTCTAAAAGCTGCAGACTGCCAGTCGTAGTTGCCGGAAGTTTTAAAAGCTTCAATTTGTGCATCAGTAAAAGACGGTGCCTGACCAATACTTGCCTGAACATCATTTCGTAAACTTGCCCATTGGCTGGCATTCATTACGCTAAGTTTTTTTGAAATATTCTGAAACCCAAAATAACCCTGATACGAAATGTTATCCTGACCTTTTGTTCCTTTTTTAGTGGTAATAATGACAACACCATTTGCACCGCGAGAACCATAAATTGCAGTTGCAGAAGCATCTTTTAAAACTTCAATTGATTCTATGTCAGATGGGTTGATTGTGGATAAAACGTTCAGACTGGCTCCGGCATTTGCTATTCCGGCAGAACTGTTTGCATTGTCATTGTAAATCAAAATTCCGTCCAGAACATATAAAGGTTCGTTACCAGCAGTAATAGAGTTTCCTCCACGAATACGAACGCTTGAAGAAGCACCCGGACGGCCTGAACTTTGTGTAACTACCACTCCCGAAACCGCACCGCGTAATAAATTATCTGCCGATGAAGTTACCTGAGATAAATTTGCTTTTGGTACAGAAGCAACAGAGCCTGTAATGTCTTTTCGCTTTTGAGTTCCGTAACCCACAACAACCAATTCGTCAAGTTCTTGTCTTTCTTCTTTTAAATGAATCGTTACCGGATTTTTCTCTACGATAACTTCAAGTTTTTTATATCCAATATAACTTACGATTAATGTGTACGGAAATTTCTGACCTGTCTGAAAATAAAATTTTCCTTCTGCATCTGTCTGAACTCCGTGAGTTGTTCCTTTAATGGTTACAGACGCGCCTATAATTGGCTGATTTGTAATATCATCGACTATCGTTCCGTCGAGTTTAGATTGAATAAGCGGTGTTGTGTTCTGTGCCTGAATCTGCAGGGATGTTAACAAAATTGTAACCCATAAAATGAGGTTTATATTTTTTTTCATTTCTTTGTAATGGTTTAAATAATTAACAAGGCACCCTGAGAGCTGAATTTTCAGCACTCTGATTGTTTCCTTGATTTAGTGATAAATGTTCTTTAAGCCTCGCCATTTCTGTTGCCGCAGAAATGGCTTTTTTTATTTACAGCAGCAGCTTTGCATTGTTTTCATTTTAGTTTTTTTAGTTGGTTAATTATTTTCTTTTAAAATATAGATAGGTTCAAAAATCCTTTTGCTGCAGTTCTGCCTCAATTAGATGATTGTATTATTTCAGTAAAAAGGAATTTGATGGTGAAATTGAGATTTCGTTTCGATTTGAATTCAATCTGATAACGAAAGGATTGCGTTGGTAATTAACAACAGAAGCACATATAACAACAACTGTTATAAGTATCATTTTTAGGAAGAATGTAATACGATATGCTTTCGGTTGTTTTCACAATATAGTTTTTTTGGTTTCAAATATCATTTATAAACTCTACTAATCCTATAGACAAAGTTAATTTTAATATAATAAAAACCAAAAAAATGTTTACTTTTTTTTGAAATCTCGTATAGGATTAGAGGACTAAAAATACATTTTTAATTTTTAAATAACTGATAATTAGTATTTTATGTGTTATTTTGTGCAGTTGTAAATGTTAAATATTTTTTTTAATAAAGAATAAAATTGTAGTATTTATACTTATTTTTTTGTCTTTTAAACCATAGATTTAAATCAATTTAAGCAAGAAAACAAGCTTATAAAGCTTAATTTAATTCTCTGATAAAAAATTTTAGTAAAAACTAGCTTCATTTTTAAAATTGATTTTGAATAAATTACAGTAATTTTATAGATATTAAAATAAATTAAAATTTATTAATCATCCTTTGAATAAATACTTATATTTGTAATAAGTATTTATACTTAGTTTATTTCCAAAAAATGATAGAAGTTAGTACAGCCATTGAAATAATTGAAGCAAACAGCCCTAAAATGGCAGTTAAGCAAATTAAGGTTCGTAAAGCATTAGGATATGTCTTAGCAGAAAAAATTATTTCGCCAATTAATATGCCGCCTTTTCGTCAGTCTGCAATGGATGGTTATGCCTTTAAACACAGCATAAGGCATCAATATGATATTGTTGGAACCTCTCAGGCTGGAGATCATGAAAATATAAAACTAAAAAATACTGAAGCAGTACGAATATTTACCGGAGCTTTTGTTCCGGATGATGCAGATACAGTTGTAATGCAGGAAGATGTAATGGCGAATAAAGATTCAATACTTATTGCGGCAATGCCGGAAAAACTGGCAAATGTGCGCCCAAAAGGAGAACAAATTACTAAAGATGAGGTGGTATTTGAAGCCAATACTTTAATAACTCCTGCCGCAATTGGATTTTTAGCCAGTTTGGGAATTACAGAAATTACCGTTTATAATAAACCTAAAGTAGCTATTTTAGTTACCGGAAATGAATTAACCGAGCCGGGTAAAAAACTAAAAAAAGGAAAGATTTTCGAAAGCAACTCCGTTATGCTTGAAGCAGCACTTCAAACTATCGGCATTCATAAAACAAAAATTTACCGGGTTAAAGATAATCTCAAAGCTACTAAAAACATATTAAAAGACATTTTAAAAAAGTATGATGTTGTTTTAATTTCGGGCGGAATTTCCGTTGGAGATTATGACTTTGTAAAAGAGGCTTTACTGCAAAATGGAGTGAAAGAACTTTTTTATAAAATCAATCAAAAACCGGGAAAACCAATGTTTTTTGGTTCAAAAGACGAAACTTTGGTTTTTGCTCTGCCAGGAAATCCGGCTTCATCACTAACAAATTTTTATATTTATGTGCTGCCGGCGATTAAAAGCAGAGTAGGATCTTCTGAAATTCATAAACCAAAATTAGTTCGGAAACTGAATTCAGATTTCAAAAACAAAATCGGAAAAACATTGTTTTTAAAAGCACTTTATGACGAAACAAACGTAACAATTTTAGAGAGTCAGAGTTCTGCAATGCTCAATACATTTGCAGCTGCCAATTGTTTACTGATTGTTCCGCATGATGTAGAAGAATATAAAAAAGATCAGGAAGTAGTTTTACTTCCAATTGAATAAAATTTTAGGTTTAGAATTCAGATTTAGTAAAAACACACAGCAAATAATACCGGTTAAACGATTAACAAATAAACGCAAAGTTTATAAATGTGAATTAATCAGCTAACGTTTCCTAAGATTGAAACCTCTGGCTACATTTAAAAAGGAACGAATATCAAAACATAACCAATGGTTTAAACCATTGGGAACGAAGATTGAAAGCCTCAAACCTGAAATTTGAAATAAAAAAACAATAACAATAAACGAAAAAATGAACCTGTTAAGTTCCGAAAATATAATCCTATTCAGTTTTGCCTTAATTATAATTGCGTTTTTATATTCAAGTGTTGGTCACGGCGGAGCTTCAGGATATTTGGCTTTAATGAGCATTTTTGCTTTTCCGGTTTCAGTTATGAAGCCATCGGCACTGCTTTTAAATTTGTTTGTTTCGAGTATCTCGTTTTTGTTTTATTACAGAAAAAATTATTTCAGAGCAAAGCTCTTTTATCCCTTTGCGATTGCATCGATACCGGCAGCTTTTATCGGCGGATTTATTACATTAGAAAGCACGATTTATAAAATCATTTTAGGAATAGTTTTAGTTTTTGCAGCATTGAGACTATTTGGGATATTTAATTTTAAACAAAAAGAAGAAGTAAAAATTAATCTGCCCTTAGCTTTAGCAATTGGTTTTGCAATAGGGCTGCTCTCCGGAATGCTGGGAATTGGCGGCGGCATTATTCTAAGTCCCATTTTATTGTTCTTAGGATGGGCATCAGTAAAAGAATCGGCGGCGATTTCCAGTTTATTCATTTTCGTGAATTCGTTTGCCGGAATGCTAGGTTTCTTCCTGGGAGGAAAAACAATTCCGATGGAAAGTTTCTATCTGATACCAATTGCAGTTGTAGGAGGAATGCTGGGCGGATTTTACGGCAGCGGCTATTTTTCCAACAGAACATTAAAAATGGTTTTAGGAACAGTTATTCTGATGGCAAGCATCAAATTGATTTTTCCTTGAGATCATTTGATTTTTATTTATTGAGATGATATTTGAAATAGTTTGTCATTTCGACAAGATTCTGGAAAAACGGAATTAATCAACGATGAGTTCCCAAGGTTGAAACCTCGGGCTGTATTTAAAAACAAAATATTAGACATAACCAATGGTTTCAACCATTGGAATGCAAAGATTGGAAACCTGAAACCTGAAACGAAAAAACAATGAAAACAACAGTATTTATTCTTTGCGGAGGAAAAAGTTCCCGAATGGAATCAGAAAAGGGGTTGGTTCTGTTTCAGGAAAAGCCATTTATAGAACATATTATCCAGGCTATTTTGCCCATAACAGATCAGATAAAATTGATTACAACATCAAAAGAATATGATTATCTGCAGTATGAAAAAATACCGGATTTAGTTTTGGATAAAGGTCCTTTAGGCGGAATATACACGGCTCTATCGCATACTGAAACAGATTTTAATTTGATTTTAAGCTGTGATATTCCGTTAATTTCTACTGAATTATTAACGGAATTAATATCAAAACATACAGATGAAGCCGGAATTACAGTTTTTGCTTCAGAAAGCAGGATTCATCCGCTGATTGGGATTTATTCAAAAAAAATTCTTCCCATTGTAAAAAGTGCAATTGAAGCTGATGAATTAAAAATGATGGATTTGCTAGCAAAAGTCCCGCATCAGATTATCAGGATAGAAGAAAGTGAAAACTTTCCTTTGACCAATATTAATTCAGCTGACGAATTAAACGATTTGAATATCAATTTAAGTTAATGATGATGCAAAGCTTAAAAACTCCAAAATTAACGATTGTAGGTGCAGGTCCGGGCGACATTGAACTCATTACCATGAAAGCGATAAAAGCGTTAAAAAGCGCCGATGTCGTTTTATATGATGCTTTGGTCAACGAAGAATTACTACAATACGCCTCAAATGCTGAAATTGTTTTTGTTGGAAAACGACTTGGATGCCACGCTTATACACAGGATCAGATTAATGATTTAATTGTTTCGATGGCAAAAACTTCCGGACATGTTGTTCGCTTAAAAGGCGGTGATCCGTTTGTTTTTGGGAGAGGAAGTGAAGAAATCGAGTTTGCAGAAAAGTTTGGTATCGAAACCGCTGTTGTTCCGGGTATTTCATCGGCTTTAGGCGTTCCGGCTTCGGCAGGAATCAGTCTGACGCAACGAAAAATTGCCGAAAGTTTCTGGGTAATTACGGGAACAACTTCTAATCATGAATTGTCAAAAGATGTTCATCTGGCTTCAAAATCGGCTGCGACCGTTGTAATTTTGATGGGGATGCATAAATTAGACGAAATTATTTCTATTTACAAAGAAAACAGAAAAGATGATCTGCCAATTGCTATAATTCAGAACGGAACAAAAAATTCTGAGCAAAAGGTAACCGGAACTATCAGTACAATTACTAAATTGGTTGCAGAAAGTAAAATTTCATCGCCAGCAATTATTGTAATCGGCGAAGTAGTACGAAATACATCCAATTGGATTTCCTATTTTCAGGAACATTTTGATGATGAATTCATCTTTCAAAATTTAAATTTATAAAAATGATTGAGATTAAATATTTTGGCGCTGTTGCTGAACGAACAAAATGTGAATTCGAAAAAGTTACTTTTTCTGAAGTATCACTTCAGGATTTACTGCATGGTTTAAACCAAAAATACCAGTTTGAATCCCTTACATTTAGTATAGCCGTCAATCAAAAAATAGTTCCAAAAACAGTAGACTATACTTTGCAGGCCAATGATATTGTGGCATTATTACCGCCTTTTGCCGGAGGATAATTTATAAATATGAATGAAAATCAAAGATATAACCGCCAGATAATGCTGCCCGAAATAGGAGAGGAAGGCCAGCAAAAATTAGCAGACTCTAAAGTTTTGGTAATTGGAGCAGGAGGTTTGGGAGCTGCCGTACTGCCTTATTTGGCCGCGGCCGGAGTGGGCGAAATTGGAATTGCAGATGATGACGCAATAGAAATTTCAAATCTGCATCGACAGGTAATTTATAAAAGTTCAGCTGTTGGGAAATTGAAGGTTGAACAGGCAAAATTGATGATTTCAGAATTAAATCCGCTGATAAAAATAAATACAGTTTCAGAGAAATTATCAGGCAAAAATGCCATTTCCCTTTTTGAAAAATACGACATTATTGTTGATGCTACAGATAGTATTTCGATTAAATATTTAATAAATGATGCTTGTCTGTTTACTAATAAACCAATGGTTTACGGGTCTGTTTTTAGATTTCAGGGACAAGTTTCGGTTTTTAATTATCAAAACGGACCTACTTACAGATGTTTATATCCGGACCAAAATAATACTGCATTAAATTGTGAAGATGCCGGCGTAATTGGTATTTCGGTTGGAATTATCGGAATGTTTCAGGCCAATGAAGTCCTGAAAATAATTCTCGGAACAGGAGAAGTTTTAAGCGGAAAAATATTGGTTTATAACATTCTGAACAATGAGCAGCAAAAATATGATTTCGAAAAAAGCGATATTCAATTATTAAGCAGAGAAGCATTCGAACAAAAATATAATAAATGGGAAGCTGAAGAAGTGAAATTTGAATCGGTTTTAGAAGAAATAAACAACGATGGGGTTTTGTTTTTAGACGTTAGAAATATAGACGAACTGCCTAAAATCAGTTTAAAAAATCAAATTCAGATTCCGTTAATGCATTTAGAAAATGAAATTGAAAAACTGGATGAAAACAAAATTATTTATATTTTCTGCCAATCCGGAATAAGAAGTAAAATAGCAGCAGAACTGCTTCAACAACATCAATTTAAAAATGTAAAAAGTATTGCCGGCGGTATTTTGGCGATGAAGCAGTTATTAAAAGAAGAAAAAATATAGCTACTCCCGATGGCTATCGGGATTCACAGATTAAAATGATTATAATTTAGATGTCACCCTGAGCGGAGTCGAAGGGCGCCCCAATTGGACGTGGGCTTCGACTTCGCTCAGCCTGACAAAAGAAAAAGAAAAAAATCCATCTAATCCTTTTAATCTGTGGCAAAAAACAGCAAAAAAAACATAGAAAAATGAGTAAAAATGTATTTGTAGAAGGACCAATTTCTCCTGAATTTATAGCCGAATCGATTGCTAAACATCAGTCAAAACATACGATTGGGGCACATAATATTTTTTTAGGACAGGTTCGAGCGGATGTGATTCACGATAATACAGTCGTAGCGATTGATTATTCAGCATATAAAGATATGGCCAATGAAGCTTTATATACTATCCGGGAAAAAGCTTTTGCTAAGTTTGATTTAACCTGTATGCACATTTACCACAGTCTGGGCATTGTAAAAGCAGGCGAAATCTGTTTATTTGTTTTTGTTTCGGCAACACGCCGCAAACAAGTTTATGAAGCAACGGAAGCCATTGTAAACTGGATCAAAACCGATGTTCCGATTTTTGGTAAAGAAATGTTTGAAAATGATACTTTCACCTGGAAACAAAATAGTTAATGGTAGATATTACGCATAAAATAAGCACATTAAGAAAAGCCACCGCAACCGCTATTGTAAAGGTCAGCAGGCAGGAAACAATTGATGCTGTGGTAAATAATTTGGTCCCGAAAGGAAATGTGTTTGAAATGGCAAAAACCGCTGGATTATTTGCGGTAAAAAACACGCATTTATCCATTCCGGATTGTCATCCAATTCCAATTGAATTTACTTCGGTGGATTATAAAATTGAAGAATTGGAGATAAGGATTATCTTTAATGTAAAAACCGTTTACAAAACCGGAGTTGAGGTTGAAGCTATGCACGGCGCATCGATTGTAGCACTGACCATGTACGATATGCTGAAACCGATTGATAAGGAAATAGAAATTTCGACCATCAAATTAATTAATAAAGAAGGCGGAAAATCTTCTTTTAAGAATAAATTTCCAAACGCGATAAAGGCGGCTGTGTTTGTTTGTTCTGATTCAATTTTTGCAGGCGATAAGGAAGATCGTTCAGGAAAAACAATTGTAGAAAAATTAGAGTTTTACGGAGTAGAAACAGCACATTATGAAATTATTCCGGATGAACTGGATATTATTCAGGAAAAAACAAAAGCGTTTGCTAAAGAACATCAACTGGTAATTTTTACCGGAGGTACGGGATTATCACCACGAGATGTTACACCAGAAGCCTTGTCGCCCATTTTAGAAAGCCGAATTCCGGGAATCGAAGAAGCAATTCGCAATTACGGACAACAAAGAATGCCGTATGCCATGTTATCCAGAAGTGTGGCCGGAACTTTGGGTAAAAGCCTGGTTCTGGCACTTCCAGGTTCAACAAACGGAGTAAGGGAATCGATGGATGCTGTTTTTCCGCATGTAATGCATGTCTTTCATATTTTAAAAGGAAAAAACCATGACAGCCTCTAACACAATTTTGACGGATGATTTTGGGCGCAGACACAATTACCTGCGTATTTCACTGCTGGAAAAATGCAACCTGCGCTGCACATACTGTATGCCGGCTGACGGAATTACGCTTTCTCCTAAGGCCAGTTTAATGACTGCTGACGAGATTTTTGGTATTGCTCAGACTTTCGTACAAAATGGTGTTGACAAGATTAGATTAACAGGTGGTGAACCGCTCTTAAGGAAAGATTTTCCGGAGATAATTTCAAAATTATCTTCTTTAGAGATTGCAATTTCCATAACTACTAACGGAATTTTAATTGATCGTCATTTAGAAGTTTTAAAGCAGTTTAAAGTCAGAAAGATCAATTTAAGTTTAGATACTTTGATTGCTTCGAAATTTCATTCTGTAACGCTTCGAAATCAGTTTGAAAAGGTAATTGATAATCTGCATTTGCTTCTGAATAACAATTTTCAGGTAAAAATAAATGTGGTTTTGATGAAAGGTTTTAACGAAAATGAAATTGTAGATTTTGTTCAGTTAACGCAGTTTCTTCCCGTTTCAATACGATTTATTGAATTTATGCCCTTTGCGGGAAATGAATGGGACAGAAGCAAAATGGTTTCGCAAAATGAGATTTTATCTTTAGTGGAAGATACTTTTTCAGCTTCAGAAATTTTAAAACTCGAAGATGAAAAAAACTTCACAGCCAGAACTTACAAAATAAAAGGTTTTCAGGGTGATTTCGGAATTATAAGTTCAATAACAAATCCGTTTTGCGACAGCTGTAACCGAATTCGTTTAACGGCAGACGGAAAGATAAAAAACTGTCTTTTTTCCAACTCGGAAACCGATCTTTTAACGCCATTTAGAAATGGTGAATCCATTACGAATCTGATTTCAGGATCTATTCAGAGCAAAAAGAAAGTCCGCTCTGGAATGGAAACTTTCACAGAAATTAACGATCCTGCACTTCATTTTGATAATCGCAGTATGATTGCGATTGGAGGGTAATTTATAGTTTATTATAAAAAACTGTAAAAACAAAAAGGCTTAACTCTCAAAGTCAAACCTTTTCTAATATTATTTTTTCTTTTTAGCTTTTGCTTTCTTTTGAGACTTAGCTTTCTTTTTTGCAATTTTTTTAGCTTTTGCTTTGTCTTTGGCTTTTTTAGCTTTTTCTTTTTTCTTAGCAGCAGCTTTTAATTTAGCTTTTTTAGCTTTTTCTTTCTGTTTGTCTTTTTTAGCTTTATCTTTTTTCTTGGCTAATTTCTTTTTCGCTTTATCTTTTTCTTTGTCTTTCACTTTTTTCGCTTTTTTATCCGATTTGTTTTTAGCAGTTTGTTCAGTTGCAACTACTTCATTTGTATTTTTGTTTGCTTCATTTGCAGCTGTAGTAACCGTTTTTTCCTCTGATTTTGCAGCAGGAGTCAGTACTTTTTTTGCAGGTGCTTTTCTAACTGCCGGTTTTGGAGTTGTCACCGCGGCTGGTTTTACAACAGCTTTGGCAGGTGCTTTTGTTGCTGCTGCTGCTGCTGCTTTTGTTACGGTAGCTGCAGGAGCTTTTGTTGTCTCAGTTTTTACCGGAGTGGCTGCAGCTGGTTTGGCCGGAGCTTTACGAACAGGCGTTTTTTGAGCAGGTGGATTTTCTGTTTTTACTGGTTCTGCAACAGGCTGGGCAGCTTCAGGTTTTGGAGAGTCAATTTTCTCCGGAGTGGTTTCTTCGGTCTTGTTTTCCATATAAATGTTCTTTTAGATGAGGATTATGATTAACAATGTAACTAAATTGTTAATTTACGGTTAAGTAAAGATAATTATAAAACAAGTCTCTCAATGTTAAGTTTTTAGCTGAAATTTTGACTTAACTTGCTGAAATTAAAACTTTTGCCTTTTCTGCCTCAAATAAAAATCAAAATCTCTTAACAATTCTACATGAAAAAACAGAGGAAATTGCTGTATAAATACTAAAATGTGAAAATACAGGTGTTGTCTGGTTTTATTTCTTTTGAAAATTATTTTCAGGGAATTAATTTTCTGCGATTTCCAGAATTCTGAAATTACTTTTCGGAGCTTCGCATAAAGAACAGCAGTAATCTTCTCCTAAATCTGTAAATAAGATACCTTTTGGAATTCCCTGACTTTCATCTCCATACTCAGATTTATAAAGGCTCAGGCATTCCTGACATTGATAAACATCCAATTGAGGTTTTTCTTTTTTCTGTTGATTTCCTGTAGTATCTGTCGATGTATTACCAAGTTCATCAAAGTATTTACGGCTCAGTTCAATTAAAATTGTTGGAAGCTCCAGTTTGTCAATGTCCTGCGAATGCACAATATATTCTCGTGTATTAGGGTCAAAATTCTTTGCAAACAATACATTGTATGTGTCACGAATTTTAATGGATTCGAGATCTTTTGGAAGTTCGTTTTTTTCGATTACAATCGAAGTAAAATAATGCCCGTCACGATTGTACTCGGAGATACCAAATGTTAAACCGTACGTACTAATATCAAATTGATCCAGCGTGCGGACTAAAAAAGTTTTAAGGTTTAAAGCCCATTCCACGGCAACAGGTAAATGCCAGTTGAGTTCTAATAAAGAATGGCGAACGTTTATTCCTCGTTTACCCAGAAATTTTTCCCAATCGAGTTTTCTGTCTTTTGGAATTCCTTTAATAATGAAAGATTTCCAGGGCGTAATACATATTTTCCCAATTTTACAATCAAAACACAAATCGCACATTTCTCTCAAAAAATCCAGATCATACAAGTTATTCCGCCAATACAAGCCAAGCCAATATTGATCGATTCCCATTCTGTTCATTCCTTCATAATATGGAAAAGGATAAAACGGAATATTTAAAGGTTTGTCCATCGTTTTGTTATTCGTGTCTAAAGCTTCGCTGACAAGATTAAAAATTAAATCAATCCCGATAGATTCTTCAGTAGTAATGCGTTCAATTTCGTAATAAAATTTGGCAATATCCCAGCTGTAAATTAAAACAGGATATACTTCCATACGTTCCCATTTTGGCAGCCGAATGTACAAATACCAATAATCTTCATGATCTGAAGCGATAAAGTTTAAGTGTCCTGTAAATAAGGGAACCAATTGTTGTTGAGGATCATTTATGTTGACTTTTAGCTTTGGCTGTTCTTTAAAAAGTTCTAATATATAAAGGAATTTATTTCCGGTAAGCCAGTTAGTATTCCTGAATATATCTGTTGAAACATACGAGGAAACAATATTATTACCGCTTTTTTGTTCGGGATAAACAAAATGATGTTTACCCAAAACAGCGTTGTGTGGAGATTTAAAACCTTTTGGAAAAATAATATCCTGTCTGGAACCAAAAGAAATAGAATCCAAACCCTGATCTGCAGCCATATTAACAACTTCTTTCAATTCTCCCGGCGAAATCACGCCTCCTTTTACTATTAATCTTGTTAGCTCCATTTTTTTTAGTTTTCAGTTTTCAGTCTCAGTATTCAGTCTCAGTTTTTCAGTCTCAGTTTTCAGTCTCAGTATTCAGTCTCAGTTTTGCACTGAAAACTGCGACTGAAAACTGAATACTATTTCCATTTCGCCAATATCTCTTTAACCTCTGTTTTACAGCTTCCGCAGCCTAAACCGGCTCCGGTATTTTTACATAATTCGGTAAAATCGTTTATACCGCTTTTTATCGTCTCTTCGATGTTTCCGGCTCCAACCTGACTACAGGAACAAACTAATTTGCCTAAAACAGGTTTTGCATTTGAACTTCCTCTTAAAAGTGTATTTCGCTTGTCTGATAATTCGATTTTACTTTCGATCATCGTTTTAAATTCGGCAAACTCATTTTTGTCGCCCATTAAAATTGCACCAACCAAAAGATCATCTTTTACGATACATTTTTTATAATAACGTTTTTTAAGATCAGCAAAAACAATTTCTTCAAATGAGTCGTCGTTTTCCGGAATGGTCAAATCGCCAATACTGCAAAGGTTAATATCTTCCAGTTTTAGAATGTTCATTAAAACAGAACCTTTATAAAAACTGCTGATATCGCCCGCTAAATAACTGGCTAAAATAGCTGCCTGTTCTTCGGCTGCAGAAGTGATTCCGAATAATTTATTATTAAATTCGGCAATTTCGCCAATAGCAAAAATATCCGGATTTGAAGTTTGTAAATACTGATTTACTTTCACGCCGCGTCCGCAGGCAAGACCGCTTTCTCTGGCAATTTCAATATTCGGAATTGTTCCAATCGTATATACAATTGCGTTTGCGGTAATGATTCTGCCGCTTTTCAGCGCAATTTCAATTTCATGCGGATTATCAGTTTCAAAAACAGTGCTGACTTCATTATCAAAATAAATTTGAATATCGCGAAGCTGTACTTCTTCGGCCAATAATTTACTTGAAATTCGATCCAGCTGACGTTCCATTAAACGTGAAGCTCTTTGAATTATAGTTGTTTTAACTTTTTTATGTTTTAAAGCCGCCGCCAGTTCCAATCCTAATAAACCGCCTCCAATAATCACAACATGCTGTTCTTCCGGAGGAAGATTGGTACTGTCTAGATGTTTTTTTAAACGATCTGCATCTTCTTTACGCCGTACGGTAAAGCGGCCGGGAAGATGAAGCTGCGCATTTTCCGGAACAAAAGGACGGCTTCCGGTGGCTAAAATCAACGAATCAAAAGAATGGATTTCGCCAAAACTGTCCTTAATCGTTTTTTGGCCAGTATCTATTTTATCAATGGCAGTTCCGGCTTTCATGGTAATGTTAAGCTTATTCAAAGTTTCGCCGTCTTTGACTTTTAAAAGCTGTTCCCAGGTAAACTCTCCCGTCATATATTCCGGCAGTAAAACACGATTGTAAAACGGATTTATTTCATTTGAAAAAACGATAATTTCATCGGTTGTATTGAGTTCCCGATAATTTTGAATAAATCGGAAAGATGCCGCTCCGGCACCTACAATCGCAATTTTCTGAAATGGTTTTACGTATTTTGAAATCGAAACGGTTGTAAATTTAAAATCAGGTTCTTTAGAAACCGGATCTACAACTGTATTTGTTAAATTATTGGTTCGGTTTAAATCATTTTCCAATTGTTTTCCCCAATGCATCGGCAGGAAAACTACTTTTTCCTTTATAGAATCTGTAACTTTTGCTTTTACTCTGACTTCACCATTTTTGCTTGCAACAATTACGATATCGCCGTTTTTAATATCATTTTTAAAAGCATCAATTGGATTAATTTCTAAAACCGGACTCGGAGTATGCGTCATTAATCGGGATACTTTTCCCGTTTTAGTCATTGTATGCCATTGATCGCGAACTCTTCCTGTTGTTAAAATAAAAGGAAATTGAGGTGTTGGCTGTTCGGATGTATTTTCAATCGCCAATGGTAAATTAAAAATGGCTTTTTGCGAAGGCGTATAGAATTTTTTATCAGTAAACAGGCGGGGAGTGCCCGGATGTCCGTAATCCGGAACCGGCCATTGAAAAGTACCTTCGGTTTTTAAACGATGGTAATTTAAGAATGAAATATCAATGTTTGTATTTTTGGTAAGTGCACAATGTTCTTTATAGATTTCTTCGGCACTGTTGAAATTGAAACCGTGAAAATTCATTTTTTTTGCAAAGCGAATTAAAATTTCAATATCAGGAAGTGCTTCTCCCGGCGGATTAATTCCTTTTGGAAGATAGGAAATGCGGCGTTCAGAATTGGTCATTGTGCCTTCTTTTTCTAACCATCCCGCAGCTGGTAAAAGCAAATCGGCAAATTTTGTCGTATCAGCATTATGCGAAATATCCTGAACGACAACAAATTTTGCATTTTGAAGCGCTTTTTCAATTCTTCTGGAATCCGGTAAACTGACAAGCGGATTGGTGCAGATAATCCAAACGGCTTTCATTTTTCCTGATTCTAAAGCATCAAACATTTCAGTTGCTGTGAGACCCGGTTTATCTGAAATTTCATCAACGCCCCAAAAGTCAGCAACTTCTTTACGATGTTCCGGATTGGCGATATCTTTGTGAGCGGCCAAAAGTGTTGCCATTCCGCCCACTTCTCGTCCGCCCATTGCATTGGGCTGTCCGGTCAAAGAAAAAGGCCCGGAACCCGGTTTCCCAATTTGTCCGGTTAATAAAGACAAATTAAGCAGTGCAGTATTTTTATCGACGCCTACAGCACTTTGATTTAAACCCATTGCCCAAAACGAAATAAAACCTTTTGCTTTTCCGATAGTATCGGCAGCGAGTTTTATATCGTTTACGGAAATTCCGCAGAGTTTTGAAGCTTTTTCAAGCGAAGTCCCCAAAACCAAATCTTTGTATTGTTTAAAATTCTCAGTGTTATTTTTAACGAAATCATGATCTGCGTAACCTTTTTCGATAATACGTTTGGCGATTGCATGGTATAATATAATGTCAGATCCGGGAATAATCTGCAAATGCAAATCGGCGAAAGCTGCCGTATCTGTTCGCCTTGGATCTATTACGATTATTTTTGTTTTTGGATTTTTCTCTTTGTGTTTTTCGATCCGTCTAAATAAAATTGGATGACACCAGGCCGGATTTGCGCCTGTAATTAAAAGCGTATCTGCCAGTTCAATATCATCATAAGCAATTGGGACAGAATCTTCTCCAAAAGTTTTTTTATAACCCACAACAGCAGAACTCATGCAAAGTCTGGAATTGGTATCGATATTATTGGTTTTCAAAAATCCTTTAACCAGTTTATTTACCAGATAATATTCCTCGGTTAAACATTGTCCCGAAATATAAAAACCAACACTGTCCGGACCGTGTTTTTTTATAATGGAAGAAAAAACAGCTGCAGCGCGGTCGAGTGCTGTATCCCAGCTTACACGCTCCAGCGGATAGGATTTACTACCGCGCATTTCAGGATATAAAATCCTGTCAGAAGTATCGTTGACTACGTAATGCAGATTCATACCCTTAGAACATAACATTCCTTTATTAACCGGATGATCTTTGTCGCCTTCTACCATAACGCCATTTTTAGCGTCGTTGGTGACAATTATGCCGCACCCAACGCCGCAGTAAGAGCAAGTAGTTTTGATTTTGGTATTTTGCATTACAGTTCTTTTTTAGATACTAATTTTTGAATCTGTTGGTTGGAAATAAATCACGTACACAAAAATAAGTATTTTTACGTATAAATACTTATTTTTTAAATTTATTTTTCTACTTTTGATTGAAACAAATGAGAAACAACAAATTAGTTTTTAATCCGATAAAAATCAGGAGTCATGAAAGAAGAACAAACCCTTTGTTATTCTTGTGCTAATGAAAATTGCTTTATCAGGAAACACCTGCATATAGAGCAGATGGCGGCTTATGTTGAGAAGAAACAAAACGTAGTCTGCAAGAAATCGGATCAGTTTATTACAGAAGGGGCGCCGCTGCAAGGACTTTATTTTATTTGCAGCGGGAAAGTTAAAACAGTAAAAACAGGAATTAACGGCCGTGAACAAATTGTGCGTTTGACAAAAAGCGGAGATATTGTGGGCTTTCGCGGATTTGGGACCAGTAAAAAATACCTGATTGGCGCTTATGCTCTGGAAGATACAGTTTTATGTAATTTCAGCAATGAAACGATGCTGGAAATTTTAAAACATGTTCCCGAATTTACATATGCTTTAATGCTGTTTTATGCCGATGAATTAAACAAAAGCGAAAATAACATTCGTAAAATTGCTCACATGAATGTTCGCGAACGTGTGATTGATTTACTGCTTTATATTCATCGTAAGTTTGGACAGGTCAATGGGGTAGTTGATATTGAACTTTCCCGAAAGGAAATCGCTGATTTTGCCGGAACTACAGAAGAACAGGCGATTCGTATTATTTCAAGTCTTAAGAAAGAAACGCTGATTAAAACAGTTGGAAAACGTATTGGGATTTTAAATGTTTCAGGATTACGCTCTGAAATTATGGAGCATAAATATTTGACAGTTTAATGTATTCAAGTAATAATACGTATTTTTTTGTGGAGACGCACCGCAGTGCGTCTCTACGTCGTATAATTTATTTTTTTCTGCCAATAAATCGAATTACAGAACCAGTTCCGTTATGGAATAAACCTTCATTAAGTTCTATTTCTTTTTCTTCCAGTTCGATGATTTCATAATTTGGGAAATCGGCTTTTATTTCTTCAATAGAAAATAGAGATTCAATATCTTTTGGTCCGCCAACTTTATCATTTATAGCAAGATATTCTAAATGCTTTTTGCTGAATGCTTCAAAAATAATAATCCCATTTTTGCTTAATAATGTATCAAGCTGTTTGTGAATTTGTGATTTAATTTCTGCCGGAAAATGAGCATAAATCAAAGCAATAGCATCAAATTGATTTTCATGAAAATCTAAAGTTTCCAGTTCACCAACCTGATAATCAATAGAAACATTGTTGTTTTCTGCAAGCTGAATGGCTTTGTTTTTTCCTTCTTCACTAATATCAAAAGCAGCTGCTTTCCAGCCTAATTTTGCAGCAAAAACAGCATTTCGTCCTTCGCCTTCGGCAGGAAAAAGAATAGTGCCGGGATTTAGTTTTTCGATTTGTTCCTTAAAGTAATTGTTTGGTTCTTCGCCGTACACAAATTCTTCATTTTTGTAGCGGTCATCCCACCGCTGAGTCCAGTTGTTCATAGTTTATATATTAAATTTAATTATTAACGGTTTATGATCGCTGAGCGCTGTCCAGTCCTGATAAGTTCCAAGCTGAACACTTTCCAGAACTTCCATAAAATCATTTGAAACAAAACAGTAATCCAGATGATACGGTTTGTTTTCGTGTCTGTAAAGATATAAAGTTGGATGCTCTTCTTTACCCTGAATCTGGTTGAAATATTTATGATAAGTGCTGAAAATATTTTTGTCTGCCAATTTATTTACAACCGTTGTATGATTTCCTTCCCTTCGGGGTTTGTCCCAAATGGTATTGCTGTTAAAATCTCCAATTAAAATGGTTTTGGTTTCTTTAATAATATCTTCGTAGTAATGAATGGCTTTCCAGACCTGAGTTACATATTGTCCGTCTTTATCTTCAGGATTATTGGCCCAGATTGCAAATAAGATAAAATCAAATTTTCCGTCTGTAACTGCTATTGGCAGAATATTTTTAAAATTCGGATTGTGGCAATCGAGCAGCTGAAACCGATAATCGCTGTAAGAAAACACGCCAAGTCCCTTATGTTGGTTTGTGCCATACCAAATAATATCGTTTGGAAGTTTTGTATCGGCAGAAAATTTGAGTTTTTCGGGATTCTCACACTCAGAAATTACGGCAATATCAGGATGATGGGCCAGAATAAATTCGGCTTTTTTTCTGAAAGCCATGTTGCAATTCCAGGCTATGATTTTCATTTTTCAGAAGGCTAAATTAATTATTGCTTTTTAAGAATAATAAGGCTGGCAAAATTTGAGATAGAATTCAAATATACTAATAATTAAACATTGGATATATTTTAAAAATGAACAAAAAAATACCCTTTTTCAAATCTGAAAAAGGGTAAATGAAAATATATTTTAGAAAGAATTATTTCTTTACTTTTTAAATCTTAACCAACGAATTTTGTTTCACCACTGTTAATGTCAATTTCTGCAAAATTATGTTTTCCCATAACAATAAGGAGTTTATCTGAATTATAACCTACATATCTTATTTCAGGACTTCCTAATTTTGGTTTTCCGCACACAGAAATAACGTTTGTCTGCCATTTCAATTTACTTCTTTTGTAAGCTGAAATTGTTTGTAAATCGTTTTCAACATAATAAATAATGTTGTTTTTTTTGATTCCTCTTTTCTGAGTTTTGGCAAAATTAATTTCTGAGTTTTTAGAAATTAAAGCATCATTGTATTTTTGGGCAATACCAGTTTGGGTGGCAATGAAAGTTAACATTGACAGTTTTAAAAATTGTTTCATTTGGGGATAGAATTTGGGGTTCGTAATCGCTTCAAATATAAATAATTAAAACAAATAACAATACTTTCTTGAATAAAAAAAAATACCCTTTCTCCGAAATAGGAAAAGGGTAAAATATAGAAGATAATTTTGAAGAAAAATTATTTTTTCCAGCTGAAAATTCGAGGATTTACAGAAATCATCAACCAGGCCCAATTGTTAGTGTGGCCGGCATCTCCATTTTTACTAAATTCCAGCGTTTTAGAACCAAACATTTGAGAGTAACCTCCTGTAACTGTAATGTCTTTTTTGAAATTATAACCAAAAGAAGCATCAATCTCAGTACCGAAATAAGAATCTAATTTTTCATTTAGAGGTGTAACAACATCTGCTGCTGATAAAAACACATGCGGACTTAAAGTAAACTGCCATTTGTTTATATTATAATTTAGTTTTAGAAAAGCATCCTGAAGACCAACATTATTTAAGTGATTTCCAACATAAAAATAATCCATATAACCATTAAAACCGTGGTTAGTTCCAAAAATTGGATTGAATGATTTAATAACAGAACTTCCGTCATTTGTATCTTTTCCCGAAAGAAATTCGTATCCTAAACCGGCCTTAAAAGATTCTGTTATTTGGTAACCAAAGTTGGCAGCGGCATTCCAGGCACTTACTTGTAAATCTGTGCTTTTTCCGGTTTGGCCGTATACCCAAAAATTACTGTCTATTTTGCTCGTTTTGTACGTTAAATAAGTTCCAAAAGTCTGTTTGTAATCCACCAATAATTTTGCATCGGCGTTCGCATATTCGTAACCCGTATTGAGTGCTAAAAAACTTAAACCTAAATCACTGCTCAATTGATTGTGATACCATGCATATTGCAAAGCTTTATAACTCGCAACGGTATAAGGCGTCTGAAAAACATTTTCTGCAGTAGAATTATACGCACCTCCAAAATCTAATTTCTGTTTTTCAGTTTGATAGGACACTGTAAACGCATCGTGGCTTTGCGCCTGCTGACCCCAGTCCTGTTCTCCTAAAATACGCTGATTATCATAAGAAAGTACCTGACGTCCCATTCTTGCGCTCCATTTTTCGGTAAAATTATATTGTGCCCAGGCTTCAAAAACAGCAACTCCATTTTTATCAGCTGCTGCTGCCGGCACTACATCTCCCCATGTTCTGGTATTTTGAAGAGTCAGTTTTACGATTAAATCTTCTTGTTTATAATTGAAATTTAAACGGGAACGCTGAGAGACCTGCGATGTGCCTTTTTGGCCTTCCGGTAAAAGTGTTTTGTAACCATTTCGGTATTCAAAACGTGGTCTAAGCTGCAGATTTACATCTAATTCCTGTGAATGGATTTTGAAACTTAATCCTACGATAAGTATTAAAATCAGTTTAAGTTTTTTCATAAAGTATTATGTATTTTTCGGAGGTCAAATTTATAAGAAAAAGCCGTCTTTTACTATTGTTTAATCATGTTTCTAATTTTTTTTTAATATAATTTTAATATGCAGCTTCTAGTTTTATTTTATTTAGGCTAAGTTGTTTTTTCTTAGCTACTTGTGTAATTGTATAATGCATCCAGATTAAACAAGCTGTCGAAAAAATTAAAATAAAAATCCAGGAGCTGGACCAGATTCCGGTTGCGGTTAATAAATATCCGAAAATTATCGGCCCAAAGAAACCGCCAAGACCGCCAATCATTCCGACCATTCCGCCGACAACACCAACTTCATTTGGAAAATATTCGGGAATATGTTTATAAACGGCTGCTTTTCCAATTCCCCATGAAATTCCAATCAGGATAACTAAGATTAAAAATACCCACATATTGGCATCAAATTTAATAACAGTAATTCCTTTTGCTAAAAGTTCTTTTTTCTTTACAGTTTGATTTTGCTCCACAACGACTTGCTGCCATGAAGTTTTTGTTGGAAAAATAGCGTTTTCGGCTGTGTTTTCTTTTTTCTGTGCAACAGTAAAATCTGTTTTGCCCATTTTAATTTTGTTGTTTGTAACAGCAGTAATTGTTCCTTTTTTTGTTGCCAGAACGCCTGGGCCGGTTGTTGTAATTTCCATTTTTGGAATTGACAATAAAGCACTTAAAATTACCGAAGAACCCAAAACCCAGTACATTACTTTTCGTGCGCCAAATTTATCCGATAAATAACCCCCAAAAGCCCTGATTACGCCAGATGGCAGGCTGAACATTGTAGCAAACAATCCGCCCATAACCAGACTGGTTTGGTAAACGTTCATAAAGTTTGGTAAAAGCCATTGTGAGTAAGCAACAAAGCATCCAAATACTAAAAAATAATAAGCTCCAAAACGCCAAACCCGTGCTGATTTTAAAGGTACAAGCATTTGCGAAACAGTTTTGGTATTATTTTCCGGTTTTTTATTTTGAGTGAAAATCAAAAAGGCAATACCAATTACAACTAAAGAAACGGCATACATAACAGGCAGTATTTTCCACCCGTTTTGCGGATCGTCAGCTGAAAAATGATTTAGTAGTGATGGTGCCAGAAAAGTTGTAATTGCTGCACCCGCATTTCCCATTCCGAAGATTCCGAGTGCGCGGCCCTGCCATTCTTTTGGGTACCAGATTGAAGTATAACCTATTCCAACCGCAAAACTGGTTCCTACCATTCCAAAGAAAAAACTAAGTATGGCAAACATTAAAAAACTGTCAGCATAGGGAAGAAGGAACAAAGGAACAGAACTCAGGAGTAATAATAGTGAAAAGACATATTTGCCGCCAAATTTGTCTGTTAGAATTCCGATTGGCAGACGCATTATTGATCCTGTTAAGATTGGAATGCCAAGAAGCCATCCAACCTGAATCACGTTCCAGTGGAAAATTCCGTTATCGACTAAAAAGGTGACTAAAACCCCATTTAATGTCCAGCAGGCAAAACACACCGTAAAGGCCACAGTGTTTAAAAATAAAATTTTGTGTGATTGCGATAATGAGTTTGTATTTTTCATAGCACTTATATTTTTATGTAAAAATAAGTACTATAACTTAGTTAAAAGATGCGAAAACGCAGTTTTATTAAAATAATTAAGTATTTATACTTAATTTTAAATTAACGAATACTCCGCAGCTTTATTAGAAAGTTCCATTAAATTTTTTACTTTCAGCTTTTTCATCAGGTTAAAACGATGTACTTCTGCAGTTCGTTTACTGATTTCAAGTGCTTCGGCGATTTCTTTGTTTCCTTTACCGGATAATAAAAGAGTAAGGATTTCTTTTTCCCTTTTGGTAATCATCATTTCGTCGCCTAAATTTTGTCTGGGCTCCAATGAATTCGAAGGATTCGTCAATTGACTTATTAATATTGAAGAAATGTCACCGCTAAAATATTTACCACCTGCAGCAACATTATGGAGTGCTTTTAAAAATTCTTCTTTGCTGGAACCTTTCAGTAAATAACCATCCGCTCCGGCCTTAATTGATTTCAATACATATTCTTCTGATTCATGCATCGAAAGCATAATAATTTTTATATTGTTATTTTCGCTTCTAAGTTTTTCTACTAATTCTATGCCGGTTAAATTAGGCATACGGATATCTGCTATAAGTAAATCTGGTTTAGCTGCCGCAACAACATCAAGTGCATCTGCACCATCAATTGCTTCGCCTACAACCTCGATGTTTGCTTCGTTTTCCAGTAAAGATTTAATTCCATCTCTCACAAAAACATGATCATCTGCCAATACTACCCGAATGATATTACTCATAGTTTACTTAATTTTTAGTGCGATTTTTTACGTATATTCATCTATAAAGAAGATGCTAATATACGTATTAAATCTCAATTTTTTAAATTCCAAATTCTAAGATTAGAAAATCATTAAAATCTTTTGGTAGATTTTAATTTTTATTGTCATTTTTTGTCAGGCCGAGTGAAGTCGAAGCCCGCGCATAGAAGCTCTATTCAAAGATTAATTTTTAAGAATTTACTTTGCAAGGGCTTCGACTTCGCTCAGCCTGACAATAATGTACTTTAGCGATTGTACAACTTTGTCGAAGTTTTAAACTTTGACAAGTTTGCTTTTCAATTGCCTCCGGCTTTAGCCGGAGGTTTTGTAGATGAAGTAAAAGGCTTTAGTCAAATGTGCGTGTTTGGCTAAAGTCTTTTAAAAACTTGTTTGTTAACTCCAGCTAAAGCTGGAAGCAATTGATTTGTTTTATTTTTGCGGTTATTCAACTTTGTCAAAGTTCTAGTCCCAAAGTATTGGAATTTGGAATTTAAAAATTGGAATTTAAAAAAAATGAAATTTTACTTCAGTATCGGAATATTAAATGTGATTCTCGTTCCTTCGCCCGGAACTGAATTTATGAAAACGCGGCCGTTAATGTATTGAATTCTTTCTTTCATGAAAAGTAACCCCATTCCGGATTCGCTGTTTCGTTTTTTGTCTACAGAATGAATGTCAAAACCTTTCCCGTTATCATCAATAATAATGCTTAGCAGAGTTTCACTATGCGAAAGCTGAACAATAATATGCGTAGATTCGGCATACTTTATGGCGTTGTTGATAGCTTCCTGGGTAAGACGATAAATGTTGATTTCGATTAAGGAATCTAAACGCTGGTCGAAGTTGGTTTTGTTGTAAAAAAGTATTTCTTTTCCGGTTAACTTCGAAAGTTCCTGCGTTAGTTTTGCCAAAGAAGAAACGATTCCGTGATCACTTAATTCTGGCGGCATTAAATTGAAAGTTGCTGTACGAACGCCCTTTATAATATCTAAAGAAAGCTTCTTTAAATATTCTATTTTTTGTTCTGATTTTTCCCGGTCATTCAAATTGATGCTTTCTAAACTAAACTTTAAACCTGTAAGCATTTGACCAATTCCATCGTGAATTTCTTTGGCAATCCGATTTTGTTCATTTTCTTGATTTTCAACAATTTTACTCGAAATAATCTTTTGCTGATTAATTTTTTCGGTTGTATTTTCCAGATTTAAACGTTCGACTTCGCGTTGTGCTTTTTTACGTTCGGTGATATTAAAACAAACAATTAAAAGTTCCAGTTCATCTTTTTTTATCATGACCGGAACCATAGATAAATCCAGCCAGATCTCTGTTTCCTCTTTGGTTACAATTTTAATTTCACCCTGCCATCCGCTTCGTTGTTTTTCGAATATTAAACGGTCAAAATTCGTTTGCTCTTTTTCATCAATAGTTAAGACTTCAGAGAATTTTTTGTTAGATGAGAATTTGGTATAATTAAGAAGTTTGGCAAATTTTTCACCAATATGAATAATAGAACCATCAGGCGCAATGCGGCAATAGAGTAAAGTGTTTTCCATTGCATAATTGAGTGATTTTAGTTCTTTAACCGAATTCTCCTTGATTTCGCTGAGGATTTCAGTATCGTATGCCAGTTTTAAAGCCTTTTTTTCTGACGATAAAAGGCTGGCAATTAATCGTTCGATTTTCTTGTTTGTGGGTTTGAAAATAAAGAAAAATTCTAACAGAAGAACCAGAAGTGTAAAACCAAAAATCCAGTATTCTATTTTGCGCTGTTCTGTTACTTTTTCGTGCGCTTCAAGATCATATTGCGTTACAATCTGATTCATTTTTGATAGAAAAGTGCCTTCATTTTGAAGAATGACCTGAACTAATTTTTGATTTTCGGCCTTTTGTTTTTTCTGCTTTAAATTCAATAAAAATGAATCTGTTGTCTGGGCAATTTTATTAAAAATCGGATTTATTTCAAGATATAATCCGTTTAGTGTTTCGCTTTTTTCTTTTGGAAATGCTAAGGAGTCACTTCCGTTTTCAAGTGCATTTTGGTTTTTTTTCCAAAGTGACAAAACGTTTTCTAAATGTAAAATTTGCTTTGCAGAAGCAGTATCAGACACATAATGCAGGATCAGGACTTCTTTTACGATTTTCTGACTCAGCATTCTTTGTTTTCCTGAAAAATTAATGATTTTAGAATCGCTTAACTGCTGGTTCAGATTGTATTGAACTAATATCTGGCTGACAATTATAGTTAAGGCAATAGTAAGAAGTGCAAAAAAATACAGACGGCGTAAATTCTTGAATGTTATTTTATCTGCAGTTTCCTGATTGCTTTTCTTCATATAATCAGTTTACAATCCTAAAGAAGCTTTTATTAAATTTAAATTTTCCTCAGAATAATTAATTTTTAAGGCTTCCTGATGCCCTTTTTCAGACATTTTATCCCAGGTTTTTTTAATGATGTTTTTTAACTTTTCATCATCATGTTTATGAACGAAAGGTTCTAAATAATATTCTAAAAATACCAGGCAGATTACATCTTCTAACAACTGTGTTTCGTGGTCTTTTTTAAGTAATTTTTTTTCAATTAAAAAAGAAACA
This sequence comes from Flavobacterium sp. Root901, assembly GCF_001429765.1. Lineage (GTDB taxonomy): Bacteria > Bacteroidota > Bacteroidia > Flavobacteriales > Flavobacteriaceae > Flavobacterium. The sequence goes on along the minus strand of NZ_LMJB01000001.1, from coordinate 348,019 downwards.
CGATCGATAAAATCTTGGTTATAACCTGCTTTTGCCAGAATTTCGGCCGTAGTTTTCGCGTGGAATTTTTTTAATTCTTCTCTCCATTTCAAATAACCAACGCGATCCATAGGGTAGGATTCACGGGCCACTTTCCATCGGCAGATGTGTTGTGCTTTTGAAGCGATCTGAATTTCTTCTGAAGCATTGGGTTCAAACTGCATCAGTCTTTCGTACATTCTGTTTGAGTACAATAATTCTTTGGGAAATTCTTTGTTTTGGTCGGTTTCAATGTTTGGATCCTGAGCATTTTCGGCATCAATCCATTCGCTTGCTTTTTGAAAAGGTGTTGTCATTTTTTGGTTTAGTAATAGATTTCAAAGATACGGAATTAAGTTTTTTTTGCCACGAATTTCACGAATTACACTAATTTAATTTGCCGCGTTTGTTGAAGTTTTTAATTTTTACGCCAGTTTTGTCATTTCGACGAAGGAGAAATCTCCGTAAGCAGCTCCGTAAAGTTGGGTTGTGCTTAAGCTTTGTCAAAGTTTCAAACTTTGACAAAGTTTTGGATCTAGATTGTAGAGTTTCTTGCGAAGATTTCTCCTTCGTCGAAATGACAAGATTAGTATTATTGTTAGTGAGATTGCTTCCTTCCTCGCAATGACAAAATTGTGTATAAACTAATCAACAAAGCCAACAAAAACTTCATCTTCTACAACTTTAATTGGATACGTTGCTATTTTAAAATCATCTCCGTTAAGGTTGGAACCGTTAACAAGTGAAAAAGTTTTTTTGTGCATCGGGCAGGCAATTTTCGGAATATCATCTGCAGATCCTGTAATGCCTCTTGAAAGGACCATTTCCATTTTGTGCGGACAAGCATTTTGGCACGCATACCACTCGTTGCGGCGTGTAAAATTGAAAATAGCAATTTGTTTGTTTTTATATTTGATACACCCGCCGCGGTTGGTTGGAAAATCTTCTACTTTACCAGCTTTGAACCAAATTGTCGCATTGTCCGCATGAACCGTTTCGTATTGATTTAAGATTTCTTCCATGATATTTTTTGTTTTAATTGCTGTTTCTTATCCCTCTTTTTACAATTAAGAGAGTTGATGGCGCAGTAAAAAGAAGGTAAGAAGGCCAGCAAACATTTAATTTATTTTTTCTTTTTTTGGAGCTGTTCTTTTAAGCACATAGAGACATAGGTTTTTTGTTTTTTGTGAAATAGAATTAAAAGAACTAGTTTTTGACACATAGCTGTCTACGTATGTTAATGAAAGTGAAACGTCTTTTTGAGTTTAGCAATTCTATGATTCTATATGTTTAAAAATTAAATTATGACCAGGCTTTTGGAGCTTTTTGCTCTCTCAAGGGTACAAAAGCAATATTGTCATCTTTTTCATCTGAGTTTATAAAATGATTAAAACGTTTTAATAATCTTGGTTTTTCAAGTACTTGTTTCCATTCGCATTCGAAAGTATTTACAAGAGTCTGCATTTCAGCTTCCAGTGTTTCGCAGATTCCTAAACGGTCTTCAATAATTACTTCTTTTAGATATTCTAAACCGCCGTCTAGCTTTTCTAACCAGGTTGAAGTACGAATCAGCGGACCAGCCGTGCGGATGTAATACATTAAAAAACGATCCATGTATTTAATTACGGTTTCCTTATCTATTTTCTCAGCTAATAAAACGGCATGTTTTGGGTTCGCGCCGCCATTTCCGCAGATATATAAATTCCAGCCGCCTTCAACAGCAATGAGTCCAAAATCTTTTCCACGGGCTTCGGCACATTCGCGAATACAGGCCGAAACACCACCTTTTAATTTATGCGGGGAACGAATTCCTTTGTAACGGTTTTCGAGTTCAATCGCAAATCCGGCGCTGTCATCCATTCCGTAGCGGCACCATGCATTTCCAACGCAGCTTTTTACGGCACGAAGCGATTTTCCATAAGCATGACCACTTTCAAAACCATTATCGATTAGTATTTTCCAGATTTTTGGTAAGTCGCTTAAGTGTGCTCCAAATAAATCAACTCTTTGTGCTCCGGTAATTTTAGTATACAAATCGAATTGTTTGGCCACTTCGCCAATTACAATTAGTTTTTCGGCAGTAATTTCACCTCCGGCAACCCTCGGAACAACAGAATATGTTCCGTTTCGCTGAATATTAGCCAAAAATCTGTCATTTGTATCTTGTGTTGTTACATGTTTATTTGCGGTGTCATTATAAATACTCGAGAAAATAGAAGCCACAACTGGTTTGCAGACTTCGCAGCCGTCGCCTTTTCCGTGATGATCCAGAACGTCATAAAAATTCTCATATTTATTGATTTTTACCAAGTCGAATAATTCCTGACGCGTGTAGCTAAAATGCTCGCAGATAACTTCTTTTACTTCTTTTCCCAAAGATTTTTGCGTTGCTTTAACTAAATCTGAAACCATTGGTTTACAGCCGCCGCAGCCAGAGGCAGCTTTGGTATGTTTGACAACATCAGAAAAACTGGAACAAGTTTCGTCTAAAAGTGAACAGCAGATTGCGCCTTTTGTAACATTTTCGCAGGAGCAGATTACAGCTGCATCCGGTAAATCCATTACGCTTCCTAAAGAAGAGCTTTCAGAGCCGTCGCGTGAACCTAAAATCAAATCTTCAGGATTTTTAGGCAGCGCCATTGCATTGCTGTAAATCTGAAAAAGCGCTCCGTAATCACTTGAATCGCCCACTAAAATTCCGCCCAAAAGGGTTTTAGAGTCTTTGGTAACATTGATTCTTTTATAAATACCGCTTAATTTATTTTCATAAATAATAGCCGTAACATTTTCATTTTCTATAAAAGGATCACCAAAACTTGCCACTTCAACACCAATTAATTTTAATTGTGTAGACATATCGATGGTTTCTCTCATAGTTTTAGAACCATTTAAGATTTGCTCAGCAGCAACATCGGCCATTTCGTAACCCGGGGCAACAAGTCCGTAAATGTTTTGGTTGTAAAGTGCCGCTTCGCCAATGGCATAAATAGAAGGATCTGATGTCTGCATTTGATTGTTAACCACAATTCCGCCTCGCAAACCAACTTCAAGCCCTGAAACTCTGGCCAGTTCGTCGCGGGGTTTAATTCCGGCAGATATAACCAACATGTCTACTTTTAACAATTCGTCATTGGCAAACATCATTCCTGTTATGCATTCCTTTCCGTCAATGTACTGAGTCGCTTTGTTAAGGTGAATGCCAATATTTAATTCTTCAATTTTAGACTGAAGCATATCACTTGCGCCTTGGTCTAATTGTCTCGGCATTAATCGCGGCGCAAATTCTACTACATGCGGATTCAATCCTAAATCCCTGACTGCTTTTGCCGCTTCCAGACCTAAAAGTCCGCCGCCAAGAACAGCCGCTTCTGTAGCTCCTTTTTGTTTTATTTTTTTTGCATATGCCATAATTGCATTCAGATCTTCGATAGTTCGATACACAAATACACCTTCTTTTTCTATTCCGTCAATTTGAGGTACAAATGCCGAAGAACCTGTTGCTAAAACTAAGTAGTCGTAAGTATGTGTTTTTTCTAAATGAGTATGGATCGTTTTTTCTTCACGATTAATATCTGTAATTAATTCAGATGTATTGAGTATGATATTATTTTCTGAATACCAGTCTTTGGTTGATAAGGAAAGATCTTCAGCAGTTTTACCTCCAAAGTATTCACTTAAGTGAACCCGGTCATACGCACGTCTTGGTTCTTCACCAAAAACGGTAATCTGATACTTTTCATGTCCGGATTTTGCAATGAACTTTTCGCAAAACTTATAACCCACCATTCCGTTTCCAACTACTATAACTTTAATCATGATTTCTTGAATTAAGTATTATTTCACAAATATAAGTATTTATACTTATTTAAGTACGTATTTTTATTGTTTTTAATATAATTATGTTTTGAATTAGCTACGTATTTGTTCGTAATCTTTTACGTATTGCGGTTTTGTGTCAATTGTGAGGCAAATAATTATTTTAAATTTGAAAAGATTCTAAATAAGTTTTTCAGAAAAATGTCGTAAATTCATAAGAATTTTACATGTATTTTTATTAAAATATAGTATTTCAAATAAAACGTTATGAAAAATATACTTGCACTTTTGTTTTTACTTTCTGTAATATTAGGCTGTAAGTCTACCGCAGACAAAACTTCAGATACAAAAGCAATATCAGAATACGGCGCTCAGGAAGATGAGATGAAATATTACTTTACAGCAACCGGAAATGAACCATTTTGGGGTTTAAAAATGGGAAATGATAACATCATTTTTACTTCTCTGATTCCGGGAAAAGAAAAACTTATTTTTCCGTCTGTTGATGCAGTAAAAGCTATGGATGCTAATGTCAAAATGTATAAAGTAACCAATGAAACTTCATCAGCCACAATAACTATTCAACAGGTTGATTGTCAAAACTCCATGTCGGGTGCTATATCTCCTTATAAAGTTTCAATAGAGATTAAAAATAATTCGGAATTAGAGCCTAAAAAAATTGACGGCTGTGGAAAATACAATACCGATTACCGTCTGCATGATATCTGGGTTCTGGAAGAACTGAATGGTTTTAAAGTTTTTGTAACTGATTTTCAAAGAGAATTACCACGAATAGAAATCAATTCCAGTGAAAATAAATTTATGGGATACGGAGGTTGTAATGCTATTAGTGGTTCCATTTTTTATGAAAAAGATTTACTTCGGTTTTCTAAAGTAATTTCCACTTTAATGGCTTGTGCGCCCGGAAATAAAGAAGGGGAATTCACAAAAGCTTTACAAAGCACTACAAGTTATTCTATTGAAAATAACAGATTAACATTGTCTAATCCTTCTGCTAAACTTTTGGTTTTTAAGAAGGTAGATTAAGTTTTTGTTTCAGGCTGCGATAGTATTGTCATTTCTGCGAAAGGGAAAATGACAATACTAACTTAATTACTCCAATAATTCTTTAGTTTCGTCCTTGTCCTCATCTTCAATAAAATCCAATTCTAAAGCCCTCACACTTTGAACCGCATTTCCGGCAATACCGCGAATAGAACCGTACATTCCTAAAGTATTATGAACGACTTTTTCAATTTGTTTTTCTCTTTGTTTCCAGATTCGCTGCATGGCTCTTTTTTCGGCATCTAAGTCGTTTTGCATTTGAGTAAAACCTTCTACAATACCTTCAATCTGCAGACGGAATTCGTTGCTGGTTAGGAAATCGTAGAGCATCGACATTTTATCACCTTTGTTTTCCTGCGCCTGAACAGCCTGGCTGACCTGAATTAATGACTGACGCAAAACGGCACTTAAACCTTTAAATTCTTCATACGTACAAATCCAGATTCCGTCGCGCATGCCCATTCTTTCCATTCCGGAAGGCATGACCTCTGTTACTAAAACGCCAATATTGGCTCGTTTGGTTCTAATATCGTTTTTAAATTTTTCAATCCACGAAGGCTGAAAAGCTTTTGTTCTTTTACTTTCATAATAAATTGACCCGCAGTTTTGATGTTCGCGCGTATTTACGATTTGAAGGCAATCGGCGCCATTTGCCCCTTTTTTAACTTCATCAATACTGTCAAGCGGAAAATTATTGGCCAGCCATTCTTCAATTGCTAATTCCATTACTTCGCCCTGCAGCTGCATAGAACCTTGTTCCTGCTTGCGTTTCATCTCTTCCGTTAATTTTTTCTGTTCTTCTAACTGCTTTTGAAGTTCTTTAAATTTTAACTCGTTTTTGTCGTCTTCCTGCTTTCTTATTTTTTCGCGTTCCAAAGCCAATTGTGTATTCAGCTGTTTTTCGGCTTCGGCCTGAATGGCTTCTTTCATTTCCAGTTTTTCGCGTTGAAGTTTTGCGATTTCACCTTCCATTTTATTCAATTCCCTGATTTTTTCAGATTTTTCAGAGAGCTCTTTTTCCATTAAAAGCAAGCGATCTTTATTTTCTTCTTCCAGTTTGGCTTTTAATTTTTCAGAAATTTCTTTTTCGGCTGTTTTTTTCTCACGTTCCAGACGTTCAGCAAAAAGTTCGTTTTCCTGTTTTTTCTTAGCTTCAAATTCGGCTTTTGCTTTTTCTAACTGCTCGTTTTTAAGTTCTAATTCTCTATTTTGGATTGTAGCTTTTTGTTGAAATTCTTTACGGATACTATCTTCAAGCTGATGTTTTAAAACATCATTGACATCGATAGGAGTTCCGCAGTTTGGGCACTGAATTGAAGATTGCTCAGCCATTTTATTATTTTTTATTGTGTAGAATTTTAATTTGCTAAGGTATTTAAAAGTTCTGTTTTTATAATGTGGATTTCTGTACTAAATTGTAACGAATTTTTTGTATTAAAGTCTCTAAAAAATCTCGTAAAGTCGCAGAGACGTAAAGTCTTTTTCAATTGGCCATCCCTGAGTGAAGTCGAAGGATACGTACTATATATCATTCGGTATTAATTTAGCATGTGTGCCCTTCGACTTTGCTCAGGATGACAGACTTTATGATCGCTATATTAAAAAAAACTTAGCGTCTCTGAGACTTTGCGAGATTAAATTATAAAGCAATTTTAGAGAGAACTACTTATGCAATAAAAAATCGACTGCGGTTTTAGTAATTTCAGAATAATCGTCTTTTGAGGTAATAATAGAAACATCGGTCTGAAGTTTTACTTTTTTCAGTTCGATAAAACCAATTTCCGGATCCTGATTGTTTTTGACAATATGGGAAGGAACAATCGATATTCCTAATCCATTTTTTACTAATTGTACAATCGAATTTATATTATTGGCTTCGTGAATGATTTTCGGCGTAAAGCCATAAAAAGCACAAAGTTCCAGTAAAACTTCATGATAATGCGGTGCGTAATCTTTATTGAAAAATACAAATGTTTCATCCTTGAGATTTATAATTTCTTTTTCAGATTTTATCTGAACTGTATTTTTATTGTAAACCAATGAAAATCCATCCTGAAACCATAAATGCGATTTTATTTTTAGAGATTTTACCGGAGAACGAATAATTCCCATTTCGATTTTTCCCAACTCCAAAGCCGTAATCTGTCTGCTTGTAGGAACTTCAAAAAGCTTGAAATTTACATACGGAAATTGTTCTTTTAAATGTTTTATTAATTCTGAAATAACAGCAGGATAAATAGAACTGATGTAAGCAATTCTGAACTCGCCGGAAATGTTCTCTGCAATTTTTTTTGTTTTCACAGAAATATGTTCCAGATTTTGAAAAAGTGCTGTCACTTCTTTTTTAAAATATTTTCCCGCTTCGGTAAGTTCTACTTTTTTATTGTTCCGAATAAAAAGTTTCGCATGAAGTTCTTCTTCCAGTTCTATAATCTGGCGGCTTAACGGCGGCTGCGAAATAAATAGTTTTTCAGAGGCTTTGGTAAAGTTTAGTTCTTCGGCTACAGCCAGAAAATATTTTAAATGACGTAATTCCATGATACTTTTAAAGTATAGATAAATGATAAAAATAGTATTTTTAAAGTATTTATGAAAGAGATAGTTTTGATAAAAAATATTTCTCTCGAAGATTTGGCAGATTGAGCAGATATTTTTTTGCCATAGATTAAAGAGATTAAAATGATTTTTATTAAAACTTGTAGTCTTCTTTATCTGCCAAATCTGCGAGAGACTAAAAACAAAAAATTATGAAAAAATCAACTACACAAGAAATCCAGGAAAGATTTGACAACGATGTCGAACGATTTTCAAATTTAGAAACCGGGCAATTATCTACAATAGATGCCAAAATATCATTGGAATTAATTACAGAAGCTTCTAAAAGAATTGTTCCAAATGCTCAGAATGTTTTGGATATTGGCTGTGGTGCAGGAAATTATACTTTAATGATGTTGTCTAAATTGCCAAATTTAAACTGTACTCTGGTTGATTTAAGTCTGCCAATGTTAGAGAAAGCTTTAGAAAGGGTTTCGGCAGTAACAAGCGGAGAAGTTGTAATTAAACAAGGAGATATTCGCGAAGTGGATTTAAAGGAAAATACTTTTGATATTATTTTGGCCGGTGCAGTTTTGCATCATTTGCGAGATGATAAGGATTGGGAAACAACTTTTGCCAAATTATTCCGGTTATTAAAACCCGGAGGCTGTTTGATGATTTCAGACCTGATTACGCAAGATACGGAATTGTTAAATGAATATACATGGCAGCGATATGGCGAATATTTAGAAGGAATTGGCGGTCCTGAATACCGTCAAAATGTGTTTGATTATATCGAAAAGGAAGATACGCCCAGATCCATGAATTACCAGTTGGATTTAATGAAGAAAACAGGTTTTAAAAGTGTTGAAATTTTGCATAAAAATATGTGTTTCGGTGCTTTTGGCGGGATAAAATAACAAAGGTTTTTTACCACGAATTTCACGAATTCTTTTTTGAATCAGGAAAAGAAAATTAGTGAAATTCGTGGCTGAAAAAACTATAATATCTGTGCAGTTTTATAAACCTGAATTGGAGCAGCAGCTAAACTTTCTGATTTTTGAATAAATTCCTGTAAGTAAGGCTGGCTGTTATGTATATCCAAACCAGCCTGATCCTTCCATTCTTCCCAGATAATAAAAACATTATCTGCTGCGTGTAGATCGTAGCGAATGCAGGCTTCTTCTTTTCGGGTTTGTGTAACCAGATTTTGAATCAGATTTTTAACTTCATCAATGTTTTCCTGTTTGCTTTTTATGATGGCGGTGATAGAAATCATAATTATAAGGTTTTAAAAGTTTCTTGTAAATGTTTGGTGTAATTTTCTTTGAAGATGACAATGTTTTCTGCAGTTGCACCTTTTTCAACGTCATGAAAATGAAAACTGTTTAGTTTTTCCATCCCTACAAATTTATTCATTTTATGAAAGCCAAACATAGCTCCTTCATCTACAGAAGTTTCTTCGAAGAATTCTCCGGGAAGTGTAAAGGCTGCAGCCGGTGCATTCCAGCTTGTAGTTAACATATATTTTCGCCCGTGAAGAAGTCCGCCGGTTCCGTAATTAATGTCGGGATTGGTTCTGGTTCTTCCGTCGCTTTTGTAAATTCCTTTATTGTGCCCGGCTGTAAAAACATCATCAATATATTTTTTGAAAAGATTTGGCAATTGAAACCACCAAACAGGTGTATGATATACTACAACATCTGCCCAAACGAATTTTTCGACTTCTTCGTCTAAGTCGAAGTCTTGTTTGATATCGGTTGTTTTAATTTCGAATTGCTTGCTGTTTTTTAAAAATTCGATTGTCCAGTCTGTTACGGTTTCATTGAATTTTCCGCCTGAATGTGCAAAATTCTGACTTCCGTTTATGATAAATATTTTTTTCATTTTATATGATTGTTCTTTTGAAAATGGATGCGTGAGGGATTGAGGCGGTATCCTTTTTTTGAGGAACGAAAAAAAAAGATATAGCCGAAAGCCCGACCCGGAGGGACACGCCCAAATTCTAATTATTTAATTTTTGAGATTTTTTTTGAAACACATAGAGACATAGATTTTCATTGTCTGTAAAGGCGCTTCACTTATTTAAACAAACATAGTCTGCGTAATCTTGTCATTCCGAGGAACGAGGACTCTTCGAGAGAAACTCTACAAAGATTAGCAATTCACTATATGGAGTTGCTTGTGAAGATTCCTCGTTCCTGTGAATGACAAACTTTGAGAACTTTAAAAACTATGTTTCTATGTGTTTAGATGTTATTTTAATTTCGAAACAGCCTGATTAATGAAATCAAGTTCTGAAGCTGATAAATCGAAATTCATTGTTTTGGCGTTTGAAATTGCCTGCTCTGCGTTTCTTGCTCCGGCCAAAACAATTGTGATTCCTTTTTGTAAAGTCGTCCATCGTAAAACCAATTGCGATAAACTGGCTTCTTTGGCGTGGGCTAAAGAAGTTAATTCTTCGACTAAAGTTTTTACTTTTTGAAGGTCAAACTGACTAAAATAACCATTTCTGTGATCGTCTTCTTTTAATTTGCTGTCCGTGAAATATTTGCCGGTTAGTAAACCTCTCTCCATTGGACTGTAAGCAATGATTCCGATGTTTTCCTGAATCGTAAGTGGCACTAAATCACTTTGGATTGCCTGATTCAACATACTAAAAGGAACCTGATTCGAAGCTAACTGAATTGTTTTTTGTGCTTCTTTAATTTGTTCGGCATTGTAATTACTAACTCCGGCTGCTCTGATTTTTCCTTGTTGAATAAGAATTTCCATAGCTTCCATAGTTTCCTGAATTGGAGTAGTGGAGTCCGGCCAGTGAATTTGCAATAAGTCAATATAATCTGTTTGAAGACGTTTTAAGCTTTCTTCAACTTCTTTTATAATGTTGCTTTTCGAAGCGTATTTATAGATTGGTAATTTTTTTCCGTTGTCATCGGCATCAAAAAAGAAATCACCTTTTCCGTTATTGCTTCCGTCCCAAACCAAACCAAATTTGGTTAACAATTGTACTTTTGAACGATCCTGAGATTTTAAAGCTTCGCCAATCATTTCTTCGCTTAAACCAAATCCGTAAAAAGGAGCGGTGTCAATTGTAGTTACGCCGTGGTCTATTGATGCATGAATAGAATCGATTGAATCTTTTTTTTCGTTACCGCCCCACATGTTTCCGCCAATGGCAAATGCGCCATACGTTATGGTTGATAATTCAAGCTCCGAGCTGCCTAATTTTCTATATTCCATGATGTTAAAATTGATGTCTAAAAATTATTTGACAAAATTATACCATTTTATTAACTGATAAATTGTATATATTTGTCTTTTTTAGGTATATTTGCATCTTCAATTAATTTGCAGATTATGAAAAAAGAAAATCTATACGAGCCATTTACCGTTTCATTTGAAACTTTAGAGGAATATCCAGATGTTGGAGATCGTCATAATTTTTTTGAACTCGTTTATATTTTAAGCGGAACCGGAACACAGTGTATTAACAAAAATATTTTTGAATATGATGCAGGTCATATGTTTTTACTGACGCCGGAAGACTGTCATAATTTTACAATTGAGACCCAAACCAAGTTTTTCTTTTTGAGGTTTAATGATATTTACTTGAAAAATTCGAGTCTGCAAAATGAAAGTATCCAGCGTTTAGAATATATTCTGCAAAATGCCAATCACCAGCCGGGTTGTATTTTAAAAAATGATGCCGATAAATGTTTGGTGAAAGTAATGATCGAAGCGATTTGTCGTGAACATCAGGATAAAGATGTGTATAATCAGGAATTGATTCAGCAACTAGTTAATACACTGATTATTATAGTGGCGAGAAATATTGCAAAATATTTACCGGAACAAATAAATGTAGGTTCTGAAGCAAGAGCGATGGATATTTTGCAATACATTCAGACGAATATTTATTATCCTGAAAAAATTAAAGCAGAATCTATCAGTGATTATTTTGGGATTTCGAATACGTATTTAGGGCGTTATTTTAAGAAACATGCCAGTGAAACCATGCAGCAATATATCAGTAATTATAAAACAAAACTTATAGAACATCGTTTACAATTCAGCGACAAACGAATTAACGAAATTGCGTATGAATTCGGTTTTACAGATGAAAGCCACTTTAATAAATTCTTTAAAAAGCAGAGAGGAAATAGTCCATCTGAGTTTAGAAAGACGATTCGTATTAGTGCTTAAAACACAAATTTTGCTATTTAAAACAATTAAATAATCTTCTTAATTACACGAAGTTTGTGTGTGTGTTTCTTTAATTCCGGATTGTAAATTCCTAAATGGTCTAAACGGTCAATGCGTACTTTTCCACTTGCGTGAATGATGTAATTGTTCTCCATAATAATTCCCACATGGATGATATTTCCTTCATCGTTATCAAAAAAGGCAAGATCTCCAACTTCACTTTCTTCAATAAAACTTAAAGGTTCGCCTTCTAATGCCTGTTGCGATGCGTCGCGGTGAATTTTATATCCGTTTAATTTGTAAACCATTTGCGTAAAACCGGAACAATCGATTCCGAAAGGTGTTTTACCTCCCCATAAATAAGGTGCGTTTAAATACATAAAAGCTGTGGTTATAAGTGCGCTTTTAGGTTTTATACCGCTGGTTTTTGTTCCTTCAAAATCAAAATTAGAAGTATTGATTTCGTTGTTGTTCAAAAAGGTTAAAGACGCGCCAAGCGGAATTGGCAGCAGTAAATTATCCGGAGCTGTGATATAATCAATTAAATCTGCATTTAGAATTATGGCTTCTTTACTTAATTGATTGTATTGCTGCTCAGAAATTACCTGATATTGTTTCGAATCTACCCAGCCCTCATAATCATCAAAGTGAATTTTTATGCGCGCCCATTGATTTTGACGTTCTAAAATTTCGATGTGTTCACCAAATAAAAGCTGCGTAACAATTTCACTTCTGTCACTTGGTTCAGATCGAACGGGTACTATGGCAAGATTGCAGATTCCGAACATTTAGGTAATGTATTAGTTGAAAATCAGGAGTTGATTTTTAACAACTCCCGATTTAATATTATTTAAGCTCTTTCGATAACAATTGCAGATGCTCCGCCGCCGCCGTTGCAAATAGCTGCAGCTCCGGTTTTAGCATTATTTTGTTCTAAAACATTTAGTAAAGTTACAATGATACGAGCTCCTGAACAACCAAGAGGATGTCCTAATGAAACTGCACCACCGTTTACGTTTACTTTATCGTTATCAAGGTTTAAGATTTTTGAATTGGCAAGACCCACAACTGAGAATGCTTCGTTGAATTCGAAATAATCAACATCTTCAATTGCAATTCCCGCTTTATTTAAAGCTTTTGGAAGCGCTTTTGCCGGACTTGTAGTAAACCATTTTGGTTCTTGTGCAGCATCTGCGTATCCTTTTATGAAGGCTAAAGGTTTTAATCCCAGCTCGTTTGCTTTTTCTTCAGACATTAAAACTAATGCGGCTGCACCATCATTAATTGTCGAAGCATTTGCTGCAGTTACAGTTCCGTCTTTTGTAAAAACAGGACTTAATGAAGGGATTTTATCTAATTTTACATTCGTATATTCTTCATCTTTTGAGAATATAATGGGTTCGCCGCGTCTTTGTGGTACTTCAACAGGAACTACTTCATTATCAAATTTACCAGCATCCCACGCTTTTGCACTTCTTTCATAAGACTGAATAGCAAAATTATCTTGTTCTTCACGAGTAATTTTATACTCTGATGCACATAAATCAGCGCAAACTCCCATTGCGTTGTTATCGTAAGCATCTGTCAAACCATCTTTTTGCATTCCGTCAAGCATTGTAGCCGGACCAAATTTGTTTCCTGCACGCATTTGCACATAATGTGGAATTAAGCTCATGTTTTCCATTCCGCCGGCAACTACGATTTCAGCGTCACCACAAGCAATTGCCTGTGCGCCAAACATTACAGCTTTCATTCCTGAAGCACAGACTTTGTTTACTGTTGTGGCAGCAACTTCATCTGATAATCCTGCAAAAAGCGCAGCCTGACGAGCCGGAGCTTGTCCAACGCCTGCCTGGATTACATTGCCCATGAAAACTTCATCAACTAATTTTGGGTCCAGGTTAATTTTTGAAAGGGCTCCTTTTATAGCGGCAGCGCCTAATTTTGGTGCGGGCACGGTAGATAACCCTCCCATGAAACTTCCGATAGGTGTTCTAACGGCAGAAACGATAACAACTCTTTTGTTCATTTTCTGTTTAATATTAGTTAATCAAGCAAATTTACTGTTTATTTGAATAAATTCAAATTTTGTATTGAATAGGAAGGATTTTAAATTTAAGATGAAATTTTTGTTAATTCTATTCGTTTGATTGTGAAGTGTTTTAAAAAAAAGATGAAAAAAAATTTAAAAAAAGCGAAAAAATAGTTGCGAGAAATATAATGTTGTCTTACATTTGCAACCGCAAAATAGGACACGTTTCCTTGAGCTTGGAGAGGTGCCAGAGCGGTAATGGAGCAGATTGCTAATCTGTCGACGGGTAACCGTCGCCAGGGTTCGAGTCCCTGTCTCTCCGCTTAATTTTTGCCTCGGGGTGTAGCGTAGCCCGGTTATCGCGCCTGCTTTGGGAGCAGGAGGCCGCAGGTTCGAATCCTGCCACCCCGACTAAAAACTTTAAGCGATAAAGTTTTAAAAATAATGGACGCATAGCTCAGCTGGATAGAGCACCTGCCTTCTAAGCAGGCGGTCGAAGGTTCGAATCCTTCTGCGTTCACACTACAAACCCGCTATTTTTAGCGGGTTTTCTTGTTTTTATGCATTCTTCACATCTACATTAGTCCCACAAAGCAAAACATTTACAACATTTTTGCATAAATACTGCATATGAAAATCAGGATTAATTATTTAGAAATGAGGAATGATAACCTAATGGTTATCCTCTTGTGGTGTATATATCTCAATTTGGAAAGCAAAAAGAAAGAAGGTGCCAAAACTTTAAATTTCTTTTTTGGACTATTGACACTTCCTCCGGGAATAAAGATTAATTTACAGCTGTAAGGATGAATTAAAGCTTATGCAACGATATTTCGTCGGCAGTCAATTTTCGAATATTTTAAATTTAAATTAATAATTATCAATACCTTCGTAAAGCTGATAAATTCAAAAAAATGCGCTCAGAGCACTACAGAAAACTTCTGTTACTCCTTGTCTATATTGCAATTGGAGCCGTAAATGCATTTGCCGCCAGCAAAAACATTACGTATATAGAATTAGCAGCAGGCGACCTGTCTTTTTTGATAAAGGATCTTGATCGTCAAAAACCTTACAATGAACTCCAGGTAACTAAAGCCGAGGAGCTGCTGAAGGAATTACCCGAAAACACAAACAAAATCAAAATCTTATTAAAAGTAAGTGACTGGTATGAAGGTTCCTATCATAATCCGTTAACATTAGTAAAGGCGTTTGAATATGCTGAGAAAGCGCTGAATATTAGCCAGAGACTGCATTCTGATATTTATTCTGGGAAATGTTACTTGCAGCTTTCTATGCTGCAGCAGCTCCGGAACAATAACCAAATGATAGAAGTCGAAGCAAAAAAAGCCATAGAAATATTAAAAAAAACAAATCAGGTTGATGATTTAGCAGAAGCATGGGTAATGATCTGGTCAGCTAAAATGCGTATGACTGCACCAATACCAGAGCGGTTAGTCCCGATATTTAAGGCCGCTTCTCTATTTGAAAAGTCTGGTAACAATAAAAGAAGCGGGGATTGTTACAGTCAAATCAGTGAATTGTATTTCTCTATATCAGATTTTCACAGTTCTCAAAATGCTCTAAAAAAAGCGATATTTTTTTATAGGGCCGCCAAACTTAAAGAAAGCGATATTTATCCTATTTCTTCCAGACTGCATATTATTTATGAATCTGAGAAGAAAACCATGGATATTATTCGGCTTAAAAATAAAACCTTCTTGCAGCAAAGCAAACTTAAAAATGAGATATTTTTACGTAATTCCATGGTAACCTTTGTTTTGCTTTTACTTATAATTCTGGCACTGCTTTATAAAAGTTTTATATTTAAGAAGAAAACAAATAAGGTACTGGAAACGCAGCAAAATGAAATCAATAAAAAGAATGATTCACTTCAAAATCTGGTTGTTGAAAAAGAATGGCTTTTGCGTGAAATTCACCACAGGGTAAAAAATAACCTTCATATGGTCGTTGGCCTGCTTGCCAGTCAGGCTGAGTTTTTAAAAAATGACGAAGCGCTTCAGGCTATTAACAGCAGTCAGAATAGAATTCATGCTATGTCATTGATACATCAAAAATTATATCAGTCTGAGAGTTTGTCAATAATTGATATGCCGTCTTATATATTTGAATTGACCGAATATTTGAAAGATTCTTTTGAAATCAGAAAATCAATTCGGTTTGTGCTGGATATTGACAGCTTTAATCTGCCATTGTCTCATTCAATACCAATTGGATTAATTTTTAATGAAGCAGTTACAAATGCTATTAAATATGCTTTTCCAGATTATGAAAATGCAATAATTAAAATTTCCCTTAAAACAGAAGACAATATCAACTATGTTTTAATTATTCAGGACAATGGAATTGGACTTCCAAATGATTTTGATCCATACAACAGTCCTTCATTAGGCATCAAATTAATGCATGGACTTTCTGATGATATTAGAGGCAAATTTCAAATTTTTAGTGAGAGCGGCACAAAAATAACTTTGGAATTTAGTACCAGCGATAGTAATCTTTATTAATATAATTCTAGCAATGGCAAAACCATTAAAAATACTTATAGTTGAAGATCAATTTGTTGAGGCAAATCATTTACGGCTTATGCTTAAAAAAGCCGGACACTCAGTTATTGGAATGGCACGATCAGTTCCGGATGCTAAATATTATATTGCAGAGCAGAAGCCGGAATTGGTATTACTCGATATATTCCTTTCGGGAAAAGAAACAGGTATTGATCTGGCTGAAATATTGAAAGATGACAATATTCCTTTTATTTATCTGTCTGCAAACTCAAACGAGGAGGTTTTGAGCAAAGCAAAACTGACTCATCCCCAGGGCTTTTTGGTAAAACCTTTTAGAGAAAAAGATTTGTTAGTGACGATTGAAATTGCAGAATATCATCAGCAGTACGGCATAGAGTCATCAATCAGAAAAGAGCTTCTGTTTCAAAAACAATTAAAAACCATAGTAACAAAAAGCGGCACTTGGGATGAAAGGGTTCTTAATATCATTAAAGCGTTGCAGTCTCTCATTTCTTTTGATCTTGTAATGGCTGTTTTTTATATGGAAAATAAATTATCCAGCAGGGTTTTAGGTTATGCAAGAACAGGTCTGCATGAATACCAGAGAATAGGAATTGAAGAGTTGCAAAATATTACTGCGTTAAAAGAATCTGAGATTACAGAATTACGCAATAAAAGTAAAGTAGAAACAGATGCGACCTATTATAATGGACCGGATTTTATAAAAATATGTGATAAGAACCCTATAAAAAAGCTGATAGCAAATTCTATGAATATGCAATCTAATCTGATGCTTCCGGTTCCTTTAACATTGACAGGAAGTGGCGGGTTATATCTATCTTTTTTCAGCAGGCAGGAAGATAACTACAATAAAAATCATTTAACGTTGTGCGAGAGGCTTCAGGAACCATTAATTTTTGCAATTGAAAATTTAATAAGTCACGACAAGAAAATGGATAAAAAAAGTACTCCTTCTGGAAATCCATTGACAACTAAACATATTAAAGACCTGGGCTTTGAATCGATCGTTGGAAAAAGTCCGGCATTGCTGAAAATATTTGACCATATTCTGCAAGTTGCTCCCGCCGATACAACCGTTTTAATTACGGGGGAAAGCGGTACAGGAAAAGAGAGTATTGCCCATAGTATTAAGGAGCTTTCCAATAGAAAAAACCAGCCTTTTGTTAAAATTAATTGTTCCGCACTTCCTCCAAGCCTTATAGAATCAGAGTTGTTTGGACATGAAAAAGGATCTTTTACCGGTGCAGCAGAAAGACGAATTGGGAAATTTGAGCAAGCAGATAATGGTACATTATTTTTGGACGAGATTGGAGATATGCCATTAGAAATGCAGGCGAAATTACTGCGTGCTATACAGGAAAAAGAAATTGAACGTGTTGGAGGTAATGTTTCCATCAAAGTTAATGTGCGTATTATCGCTGCTACCAATTGTAACCTTGAAAAAGAAGTTGCTGAGGGCCGCTTTAGACTGGATCTCTATTACAGGTTAAATGTATTTCCAATTCAGCTCCCGCCTTTGAGAGAGCGAAAAGAAGATATTGGACTTCTTGCACGTCATTTTATTGCTGTCTATAGTTCTAAAACGGGTAAAAATGTCACCGAAATAGCAGAAAGTGCATTAAAAAGTCTTTTGTCTTATCAATGGCCCGGTAATATACGTGAACTGGAGAATCTCATTGAAAGAAGTATTCTTTTGGCACAAACTAATGTCATTGAGCACATTCCGCTTCCGGCTATTGACGAAGCTAAAATAAATACTATGTCAAATGAATGGTACTTTAAAACCATTCAGGAAAATGAGAGGGAGCACATTATTAATGTGCTTGAAAAATGCAACGGAAGAATAAGAGGCGCGGGTGGTGCATCAGAAATCTTAGGACTGCCTCCTACAACATTAGCTTCAAGAATGCAAAAATTGGGCATAAAGAGAAGCCACTTTTAAATTTTTAATTTGTAACAAACGATATTAAGTTGCTTCATTTTCGTTGTACAACGAAATATAGTTGCTTATAATTTTGATAGTGATAATTAAAGTGTTGATTTTTAACTAGTTAATAAAAAGGTTCGGTTTTCGTTTACACTTTGGCATAACATTAAAAAATGTATTATGCTGACTGAAAACCCTACTACAATACTTTTTATTACAGGTGCATTTGTAAGCAATAAATGCTGGGATGAATGGAAAACCTTTTTTAAAAGTAAAGGTTTTACAACACTGGCACCGGCCTGGCCATACAAAGACGCTCCCGCAGCTCTTTTACGCGATCGTCATCCAGATCCTCAGATCGCCAGTCTGCGATTAACTGATTTGATAAATCATTTTGAAAATATCGCAAAAAACCTTCCGCAAAAGCCTATTGTGATTGGCCATTCTATTGGAGGACTTACAGCCCAAATACTTTTACAGCGCAATTTAGCTGCAGCTGCAATTGCCATACATTCCGTTCCTCCTCAGGGAATCATGACTTTTAAATTTTCATTTTTTAAAGCTGGCTGGGGTCCTTTGGGCTTTTTTACTTCTTCAAAAAAGACTTTTTTGATGAGCTTCAGTCAATGGCAGTATGCGTTTACGAATGGTATGCCTGAAGAATGGCAGGACAAAGCGTATTGTGACTCTGTTGTTCCGGAATCTAAATTAATAGTTCGGGACACTATTACTTCAGCGGCAAAAGTAGATTTTCACGCTGCTCACAAACCATTGCTTTTAATTGCCGGATCAGCAGACCACACTATTCCGGAATCACTTAATTATTCCAATTATAAAAAATATACGGACAAAAATTCTATAACAGATTTCAAGGTTTTTCCCGAAAGAAATCACTTTGTTTTGAATCAGCCTGGATGGCAGGAAATTGCAGTCTTTATACAAGATTGGATAGGAAATTTACCTGCTTAAAAAATATAAAAATCAATTATTCTATAACCAATTAAAATTTTAATTATGAAGACAAATTTATTAAACAATACGTTTTTTAGCTTTAAAAGCAGAACATTTCAGGTTTTAGCCGCGCTATTCCTCCTGACTTTAATTTCTTGCAATAAGAAAACAGAAGATAACCTTCCGGCAGAAACAAAAACTGCTGTGACAACGGAAAAGGATGAGACTGCACCTGCAAATCCGCCGTCAAATTTTAAACATGCCACAGCAATGGTAAACGGGGTAAACATCCATTACGTAATTGGTGGAAAAGGAGAACCACTTGTACTGGTGCATGGTTTTGGACAAAACTGGTATATGTGGAACCGTCTGCTTCCTGAACTTTCAAAGCATTTTACAGTAATCGCTCCTGATTTAAGAGGGGTTGGCGAATCTGATAAACCGGAAACAGGATATGATAAAAAAACAATGGCTGCAGATATTCATGAACTGGTTAAAAAGCTAGGTTACAACAATATCAATCTTGCGGGTCACGACATCGGACTTATGGTGGCTTATGCCTATGCGGCGCAATACGGAAATGAAGTTAAAAAATTAGCCTTAATGGATGCACTTCTTCCGGGTATTGAACCAGTATGGTCAAAAGTTTCAGCCTCTGCATGGTGGTTTGGTTTTTTTGCATGGCCGGCTTCAGGAGATATTGTTAAAGGAAAAGAGAAAGAATTTTTAACCAATTTCTGGCCAATGGTGGGACATGTAAAAAATCCTTTTACACCAGAAGAAACTGCAGAATTTGTGAGAGCATATGCTGTAAAAGACGGCGCAAAATCAAGTTTTAAATGGTTTGGGAATTTCCCACAGGACGGAAAAGATAATTTAGTTTTTGCCAAAACAAAACTAAAAATGCCTTTACTGGCAATGGGCGGGGAATATTTTGCAGCAGCATTTCTAAAAGATCATTCTAAGCTGGTTGCCGAAAATGTAACAGAATCTAAAATTGCGGGTTCAGGACACTGGCTGGTTCAGGAAAATACGGCTCAGGTACAAAAAGATCTGCTGGCATTTTTTCTGTCAAAATAATATAGCATGCTATTATACAGACTTATTATTCTAAAAATGAAACTAATATTTACAATACCATTCTTTTTCTTTAGCCTCTTACTGCAGGCTCAGGTAAAAGCAGACCTGATTATTTACAATGGAAAAATTGCAACGATGCAAAAATCAGGCGAATTTGTACAGGCACTGGCGGTAAAAGACGGAATTATCCTGGCAGCAGGCACTTCAAAAAACATCTTGGAAAGTTATCAGGCCACAACTACAAAAAGTATTGATGTAAAGGGTAAAACGGTTATTCCGGGTTTAAACGACAGCCATATTCATGTCATTCGCGAAGGGTTGAATTATAATTCAGAATTACGTTGGGATGGCGTAAAAACCCTGAAAAGAGCTATGGAAATGCTGAAAGAGCAAGCAGCGAGGACGCCGCCGGGAGTTTGGATCAAAGTGATTGGAGGCTGGAATGAATTCGGATTTGAGGAAAAACGACAGCCGACTATTGAAGAAATAAATGCCGCAGTTCCTGATAAACCTGTCTTTATAACCTATTTATATGGGAAAGCTTTTTTAAACAAAAAAGGAATTGAAGTTTTGGGTTATACTAAAGATACGCATTACGAAGGAAGTGTTCTGGAACAAGACAAAGATGGAAACTTAACCGGTTTAATGTTTGCCAAAGAAACACCGAAAGCCATTTATACCACTTTAGGATTAACTACAAAACTGACTCCCGAAGAAAGAATCAACAGCTCGCTTCAATTTAATCGTGAACTGAATCGTTTTGGATTGACATCTGTTATTGATGCTGCGGGAGGATCACAAAATTTTCCTGCAGATTATGCTGCTTCAATGGAATTGGCCAGACAAGGAAAACTGAATCTTAGAATCTCGTACTATTTGTTTGCACAACAAAAAGGAAGAGAACTTCAGGATTACGAAAAGTGGGTTGCCGAAACAGTCATCAATAAAAATGATAATCTTTTGACAGCTAATGGTTATACGGAAGAAGGTGCCGGAGAAAATATTGTGGCATCTGCGGCAGATTTTGAAAATTTTCTCGAACCCAGAATTGTGCTTTCAGATGAAATGGAAAAAGATCTGGAACCTATTATCCGCTTGCTTGTTAAAAACAAATGGCCTTTTCGGTTACATGCGACTTACGGCGAATCGATTGACAGAATGCTGAATGTGTTTGAAAAAGTGAATAAAGAAATTCCATTTAACGGATTACGCTGGTTTTTTGACCACGCAGAAACAATTACTCCTAAGGAATTAGAAAGAGTAAAAGCATTAAATGGGGGAATTGCAGTTCAGTTCAGAATGTATTTTCAGGGAGAATTGTATGAGAAAATGTATGGTGCTCCAAAAACACAATTGCCTCCAATTAAAAAAATGCTTGAGATGGGAATACCTGTCGGGATGGGAACTGACGCCACACGTATTTCAACCTATAACCCCTGGATGGCACTGCATTGGCTTATTACCGGAAAAACACTAGGAGGGATGCAGTTTTGGCCGAAAGATCAGGTTTTGGATAAGTTTACAGCACTTCAATTGTACTCTTCAGGAAGTGCCTGGTTTTCTGGAGAAGAAAAAGAAAAAGGAAAATTGATAAAAGGTATGTATGCCGATTTTTCGATTCTGTCAGAGGATTATTTTACTCTTTCAGCCGATAAAATTCGAAATATTGAATCGGATCTGACAGTGGTAAACGGCAAAATCGTTTATGGGGCACGAGATTTTAAATCACTCGATCCTGCAATTGCTCCGGTAATTCCGGACTGGTCGCCAGTGAAATATTTCCGGGGATATGCCAAAACAAGGTAAAACGAACTGAAGACAGTTCATAAAATATAAATCATGAAAATTCATAAAATAATATCTGCATTGGCAATTATCATGTTATGTAAATTAAGCATTACAACGGCTTATGCACAATTTCCAATGCCCAGTCACGTACCCATTTGGGATGCTGATAAAGTGACTTTAAAACTTCATAAAATTTCAGAAAATGTTTATGCCGTATCTCCTAGTACAACTGAAACTGAAACTACAAAAGGAATTCCACAAGCCACTTCGGCAGGATTTATTGTAGGAGACAAAGGGATTTTGCTAATTGAAACGATGTTAAGCAAAGGATTATACGATCAGCTTTATAAATTAATAAGGTCTGTATCGCCAAAACCTATTATTTATGCCATAAACACAAGTGATCACGGCGATCATTGTTTCGGAAATTACCTGCTTCCAAAGGAAACAATTGTCATTCAGAATGAATTTTGCAAAGACAATCTGGCTAAGAATTATGACAATATCAAACAGTTTATGATCATGCTATTTGGAAAAGGAAGAGGAATTGAAGAGAGTGTTTACCGACCTGCCGACATTACAATCGCCATTAACCAGACTATGAAAATTGATATGGGAAAAGGCAATATTGTTGAAGTTATAAATGTGGGAACCGCACAGTCTCCGGCAGATCTTTTTGTGTATTTAAAATCGCCTTCAGGAAATGTATTATGGGCAGGAAATCCTTTTATTGCTGAAAGCCCTGCAATTCCGTGGTTATTTGATGGGTATTTTCTGGAGCCTGTTAAAAACCTGAACAAAATTTATAATATGATTTCTGATAAAGATATTGTGGTTCCCGGACATGGCAGGATTACCAATAAAGCCGGAATTAAATATACAATAGATTATGTTACGGCTTTGCAGTCTAATGTTGAAAATGCAGTTAAAAAAGGCCTGACATTAGAAGAAACCAAAACTGCCGTGACCATGAAGGAATTTGATAAAGGATATGAACTTTTTAACTGGCTTCATTTCAATTTTAATGTTCCAAATGCATATAAGGACATCAAGCAGAACGCAGGTAAATAGAAAGTAAATAAGATGGTAATATTTAAAATTCATTTATGAAAAACAAGATAGTATTATTGGTTTTATTGCTTTCCATATCAGGATTTGCACAACGATATCCGGATTTTAAATTACTCAGGTTTGATGAGAATTATAGTGTTTTGGAAAACGATACTGTAAGCGATGACTGGTATAAAACAGTGAAATTTCTGCCAGTTTCTGCTTCAAAGAAAACATATATCAGTTTTGGGGGCGATCTACGTTTTCAGTACTTCTATGCTAAAAATGAAAATTGGGGCGATGGTCCGCAGGATAACGATGGTTATGTTTTAGGAAGATATTTGTTTCATGCCGATTTTCATGCCGGTAAGTATTTCAGAACATTTGTTCAGATGCAGAGCAGTATGGCAGACGGCAGAATTGATCCGAATCCTGTGGAACAAAATCCGTTGGAAGTACATCAGGCTTTTGCTGATTTCAATATTATAAATGACGGCAGCAAAAGATTTATTTTAAGGGCAGGAAGGCAGGAACTCACTTATGGATCTCAACGTTTGGTGGCTGTTAGGGAGGGACCCAATAACAGGCAGTCGTTTGACGGTCTTAAAGCAATTATATCCGGACAAAATTTCACAACAGATCTGTTTTATACAAATTATGTTGTCGCGCATGACGGCATTTTTGACGATGCTTCAAATAACGACCGGCAATTATGGGGAAGTTATCTGGTGTTCAACAAAGTGCCGCTAATCAAAAACATTGATGTTTATTATTTTGGTTATGAGCGGGCTAAAGCAGCATTTAATGACGCAGAAGGCCGGGAAAACAGACAATCTGTTGGAACAAGAATTTGGGGAAAAACAAACAACTGGCGTTATGACGCAGAAGCAGTTTACCAATTTGGAGATGTTGCTGACAAAAACATAAGCGCCTGGACGGCTTCGATTAATGCAGGATATCGTTTTAATACCGTCCTGTTTCGTCCGGAAATTGGTTTCAAGACAGAAGTAATCAGCGGAGACAAAACAGAAGGTGATAACAGTTTGCAAACCTTTAATCCACTTTTTCCACGAGGTGCTTATTTTGGGTTAGCATCAGTAATCGGGCCATCGAATTTAATAGATTTTCATCCTTCATTGAGTTTTGAAGTTGCTAAAAATGTCGATTGGGTAATTGATTATGATATGTTTTGGAGATACAGCAGTAATGATGGTATCTACGCACCCAATACAACTTTGATTTATCCCGGAGATACCACTGCAGAAAAGAAAATCGGAAATCAATTAGAAAGTGAAATCATCTGGGAGCCTAATCAATATCTATATTTTAGGGTAGAAGCAACATGGTTTCAGGCCAAAGATTATATCAAAGCATCCGGAACCGGTAAAAATATATTCTTTTCAGGAATAACAATGCAGCTTCATTTTTAGTTTGAAATGAACTGCATGAGGAACATTAAAAATCTGATTATGAAAAAAGCAGTATTTAAATTGAAAATGAAAGCCATTATTTTAATAACAGCAATGTTATTAATTGGTTTCCCGGCACAAGCCCAAGTATACTCCGATGAAGAATTAAAGACCAAAGCAGCCGTTGACAAGTTCTTTAGTTATGTAGGATCTAAAAATCCGGAAGGGATCGCTTCTATGGTTTCAGAAAAAGTAGATTGGTATATTTTCGAATCGAAATACATGCCATGGACGGGGCATCGTTCAAAACGGGAAGAAATTTCAGTGTTATTCAAAACCCTCTTTAGTTATTTTGTTGACGGAAGTGAAAAGCTCGAAGCCCAATCTTTTTTATTGAGAGGAAATGAAGCCGCTGTATTTGGTTTTGTTGAAAGAACTGTGAAAAAAAACGGAAAACATTTTAAAATGCCTTTGGCAATTCACATTACGGTGGAAAATAATCTGATAAGTAAATTTTCACTTTATGAAGAAACGCTTATTATTGAGGAAGTACTCAAATAAAACAAATTTATATGAAAGATAGAAGAACATTTCTTAAGCAGACAGGCCTTGCCGGGCTTGCGGGATTCGTTCCGATCAGCCCATTGCTGGCAAGCGATTTCCATGCAGATAAATCTATAGGCGATGAGAGTTCTGCTGCTCAATGGCCCGACGGATCACGTCTGGTAGTATCGATATCAATGCAGTTTGAAGCCGGCGGGCAGCCTGCAAATGCTGAAAGCCCATTTCCGCAAAACATGCAGAAAGGATATATAGACCTTCCGGGTGAGTCTTGGTATCAATATGGATACAAAGAAGGAATTCCCAGAATGCTCGACAATTGGGACAAATTCGGAATCAAAGTTACCTCGCATATGGTTGGTTCGGCAGTGCTGAAAAACCCTGAAATTGCCAAAGAAATTGTAGCAAGAGGACATGAAGCTGCTGCTCATGGTATGGATTGGGCTTCCCAATATGCTATGCCTTATGAAACGGAAAAAAAGTTTATCAAAGACGGGGCAGAAGCTATTAAAAATGTTACCGGTTTTGAACCTGTCGGCTATAATGCAAATTGGTTAAGACGCGGAACAAATACACTGGAAATTTTGCAGGAACTGGGATTTAAATACCATATCGATGACTTAAGCCGCGATGAACCATTTTTGTTAAAAGTAAAAGGAAATGATTTTGCGGTGGTTCCGTACACGATTCGCTGCAACGACATCGTATTAATAGAAGGCAAAAATTTTAGTGCCGATCAGTTTGCGCGCCAGGTTATAATGGAATTTGATCAGCTTTATAAAGAATCTGAAAAAAAGCGCAGGCAAATGTCAATAAGTTTTCATGATCGCATAGGAGGTACACCGCAAATCGTTGCTGCCGCTGCAGAAATCATTAGCTATATTCAAAAGCATAAAGGAGTTAGTTTTAGGCGAAAAGATGAGATTGCTCAAATGGCTTATCAGGATAAAAATATCATTAGAGAATGATAATGCGCCTGTAAGTTGTTAACTCAATATCATTTTTAAAAATAGTCCAGAGAATGCAAAGAGCTGTAAGCCGTAGCGATATGTTTTTAAATCAGACCTTTTCTTCTGAGTAGATACTGCCGACAATTTCAAGTGAAGCCGCTTCGCAGAAATCCAGTCCCGAATAGTCAGGGTTATAGCCTCCAATATACGGTACGGCCATAATATAGATGCTTTCATTGTAAGCGCCATACTGATCTATGATCTGAAAATTATCATTTATGGCAATTCCGGAAACTTTTAAGGAATAACTTCCATCAGGATTTTTTTCAACTAATGTATTTCCGGCTTCGATCGCGTCGGAAGCAGCACTGCTGCTTTGAAATTTTAACTGTGCGGGACTTACAGCTTTCTGGCTGAGCAGTGTAGTAAAAGGAAAATCCTCATAAGAAAGATGAGGCTGACCTATACAGTCAATAAAAGTGTTGAAATATTCTGATTTCTGGTTTTCGTTTTCGTCGGTATATCGGTAAATTATTCCGCCTCCATGCTGCGGCTCTACAGAACTTTCGTGGTTTACTGCTGTAATATCCAGAACACCGGCATGATGAAGAGCCAAAAGCTCGCTGCAGGACTGCTGTGGTACAAAAGCAATGACAATAGAAATTAAAGGCATCAGCACTTTCTGGAGACGCTGCATGTCTTCTGCAGAAAGATACTTGGCGGGATGGTTCATTGCAAAACTCAAAACGGCCAGCATTTCTTTCCAATAAACAGACTGCTGTCTTTTTATTGATTTTTCCGCCTCGGTATATTCTGCTCTCAATAAAACGAAAGGATCAAGACGTTCTCGAATTTCCATCATATCATCAACAAACTCTTCAATCGTAAGGTCTTTAATACGCTTATAAAAGTCAGGATCTTTTTCGCGGAATATTTCCTTGAAATTTTTTTTAAACACAAAATCCAGAGATAAAAAACCTTCATTTTCTTTTCGATGTGCGTCTATTTCTTCTCTTGTAAGCAGAGAGTCAGGTCGCAGATGGGAATCTTCGAGATGGAAACGCACTGCAGGCAGCATCCCGCTTCTGGAATGTATGATTATTTTGAAATCGGCACTTTCTTCTGCTTTTTCATAATGCAGGGTGCCGTTTTCTTCCCTGATGAAATTACCGTTACAGCGTGCTAAAGTACGTATAGCATCAATTGCTGTGAGCGATGATCCTCTTACTGCAACCGGATGGTTTAATTTTAGGGCAATCTTTGAGGGAGGATAAGGCGAATCGTAATAGCCTTTTACTTTTCCTTCATAACGTAAAGGCCATTTATGACCGGTGCAAATTATCGCATAATCAAATTCTTCCTCTCTATTTTCGGTGACTACTGTAGTTGTTTTATCTTCTTTATTATATCTCAGATCAGTCACATTGGTGTGGTAATGTATTACAGTTGTAATACCTTTTAAAGCTGCAATTTCCTGCAGCAATTCAAATTGCGAAGACAGATAGTAACCAAATAAGATTCTGGGCAGGACCTTAAATTCATTAAACTTTTCGGGATTAATCTTAAATCTGTCCAGCAATTCCGATGGTGCAGTCTGAAGCCAGTCCTCAATTGAATTTACAATTGACGGTATCTCATTATCAGACACATTGGTGACATGCTCGTCATTCGCACCTTCTGAGCCGTAGGGCATTCCTGCTCCAAGCATGCTTTTTCTTTCATAAATGGTAACTTCCAGCTCAGTGCTGCCGGATTCAATTAATCTTTTGTACATGAAAAGTCCGCTGGGTCCGCCTCCCAGAATAGCTATTCGTTTTTTATTCTGCTGCATTTTATAAATTTTAACCGAATTTAAATTTTAACCGAATTTAAATTTTTCTGCCGAGTTATTTATTACAGAATTATACGAGGGTTATTGCAGAATTTAAATAAGTATAAGACGGCTTATGGATTTTAAACTTATCTTTTAATTCTATTAAGTTTCAACAGAATGTATTACCTGCGAAAAATAATGTGAAGTGGGTTATTGTGATTTTTAAAGCCTGCCAATGATTTTGTTAATTGCACATTTCATTTTTTAATTATATATCTAGAATTATCTATACATTTGAATTAACAAAAAGCGCATAAAATTGCATTTTTACACATTTATTATAATTTGAAGTTCTTATTTTTGCTGATCTCAAAAAGGTAAACATTTCTATCCTTTTGGAATGCTCTTACCCGACCGTCATGGAAGCGTAAGCCCGCATGAATACCGATATGATTTCCAGGGGCAGGAAAAAGATGATGAAATTAAAGACGGGGAAGGGAATTCACTTAACTATACTTTCAGGATGCATGACCCGAGGATTGGTAGGTTTTTTACAAGAGACCCACTATATAAAGACTTTGCTCACAATAGCCCGTATGCTTTTAGCGAAAATAGAGTTATTGATGGCGGAGAGCTAGAAGGATTAGAATTTGAAATAAAAACTTATCAAGACCCTGTATCAAAAAAATATTCGACACAAGTTATCTATGATGAAAAAATTAAATTAGGTATAATAAGGCAAAGTTATAACAACATCGATGCAAATAAATTTGGTGGATATTCAAATTATAAAATGATTGAACTTAATCAAGAAGTTCCATTAAGAAAACCTGGAGTAGGTAGCGTTAATGTTGGTAGTTTTATATCTAATAAAAAATATTCTTCACCTAATGAACTTTTACTTGATGTTACGAGTTCTAATATGTTGACTAATGACATTAATGAATTTACTCAAAAGAATGGAACAACAGACGTGTACCCTGTAAAATCAAAACCTTACCAAGTAAAAATTGATGCTTCTGAAGGGTATGATAAAACAAAAACATTTACAGTTGTTAAGCAAAAAGAATATTTAATGAAGTATTTGTTGAAAGGGTATCAACTTCAAGTCGATATTCAAGCAACAAATATAAAAACGGATTTCATAAATGAACTAACAGCTGGATTTATAGCTAAAGGTTTTAAAGTTAATGTAACTCAATTAGATGTAGAATCTCTAGCAGGTAATACTTTACATATAAATGACCCTAGAAATAAAAATGGTATTATTGTTACTCCAATAGCCGTTCCTAACTTTAAGTTAGAGAAGATAGGTAAACCGATAAGTGATGAAGTTATAGAAGTAACAGATGATGAATCAGGTAAAACTATTGAAAAACCTTAAATTATGATACGATATTTTTTATTTTTTTTTATTACTCTTAGTGCTTTGTCTCAAAAAAATGATACTGCTTTACTAAGATTTCCCAATCTTGAATTACCTTTAGTTATTGATGATTTGACTTTTAATAATGTAATGAATAGTAAAAGTTTAAGCTATAAAGAATTGAGTCATTTATTAGTTAGCGATGATAAAGAGTTTGAGATAAAACTGAACGACACTGCAAGTAATAAATTATATTCGTTAGGCAAATTTTATAATGATGGGAAACTCAATTTAATAATACTCCATCACTTCAAAAATGATAAAGAAGAACGGATTTTAGTTTATTTATTGAACTATTATTCAAATACTAAACTTTCTGGATATGACATTATTGCTTGGAGGATAAAAAACAACAGTAAAACTACCAAAAAAGTTTGTTTACTAAATGCTAGTTCTATTATCAGTTTTAGACCTAAAAATGATATTAATGCTGAAGCAAATTATTACAAGTATAATTCCCAAAAAAGATTTCCTTATGATATTTATGATTGTGAAAAATTACAAGTTTGTACTAGTTATTGTCCCAAACTAGATAGTCTACCAGATAGAAAAGAGAACTTTTGGAATTTTGACAAAACATTTTTTAAAAGCAAAATTGACTTAGTTCCATATAAATATTGTAGCATAGACACTACCACGCAAGTTTTGTCATCTATCGAAGAAGAAAGTAAGGTTTCCATGAAAAACTATTTCTTAGATTCAAAAAAATTAAAAGACGGCAAAGTAATTGTGTTTTTCTTAAATGATTATAATTACCGAAATTATGAAATTGTCAAAGAAATTGGATACCAAATTTTTAATAAAAATGGAACTTTAAGTAAACAAAAACAAATTGCTCTTTATCATTTGGATAATAGAGGGGTTGAATCTTCATTTCTCTCCAAAGTATTTGTTGATGGTGATAAATTAAAGATAGAAAGTGGTTATCTTAATTTTGAGAAAGAAAAAGAAACACTAGATTTATTATAACCAGCTCTGCAAAGTGTTCTAATGCATCACACGTGTAGGTAAAATAACAATAATATTTTTAATCATTTTATAGTAAATAAGCGTTAATCCTGCTCCGCAGGATTAACGCTTATTTCTTTTATAAGTTCTTATTAAAGTCTTTCAGAATTAGTGATATTGGATTTTTTTGTAGCCTAAATTATTGAGGATAATACTTACTATAAGTACTTGTATCTCCTGAACTATTTAACACCAATACCAACTCTGTATCTGAGATAGATTTTATTGTGTAGATAAGCGGAACATACGGCAGATATACATTTAATAACTCTCCAATTTACCATGGACTTTCTCAATCTCCTTATCCATGTAAGCTTGCGCATAATGTACATAACGATTAAAAGAAGTACTGGCATGGCTATGTCCGCTAATTTTGCGTACCAAATGTTATGGCATTCCTAAAATTAAAGATGGTGATTGTCATGCAATAAATTAAAAAGTTGTAGCTTTTTATTCATACTCAGAAAATTTATGTTATCAACTAAAATGATATTTTTGTCAAAAACAAAACCATGAAAAAATCGAGTCCAATTATTTCCTTATTCAAACAATTTATAAAGGAAACCGAAACAGGAAAACGACTCAAAAAAAATGGAGAAAAAATAAAACCAGACTCTATACAAAACTATAAGTATGTATTAAATAATTTGATTCAGTTTTCGAGTGAAACTAAATTTGAATTACGTATTTGCGACGCTTCAAAATTGGATAAACGTGAATTAGGATCTGAGAAAAGTTACTGGAAAAGTTCTATCAAAAGTTTACGGAGTTCTTATATAAAAAGGCTGTCACGATAATTATGTGGGAGCTAATATTAAAGTAATTCGTGTGTTTTTCAATTATTTAAAAAATGATAAAGATTTAAATACAGGCGACTTTCAACGTTTGTTTTATGTTCGAAAAGAAGAAATAGAAATATTTGTTCTTTCACCAGAACAGCTTAAGTTTTTAATTCACGACAAAGAATTTGAGCAAACACTAATACCTAGTTACAAACGCATTAAAGATATTTTTGTATTTGGTTGTTCTACAGGTTTACGTTACTCCGATATTTTTTTATTAACCAATAAAAATTTCGAAAAAATAGATGGCGAATGGTACCTAAAACTAAAATCTAAGAAAACCAAAACCTTTAGTTTTATCAAACTTTCTGCCTATGCTGTTGCTATTTTTCAACGTTATACAACTTCAAATAACAAAGTGCCACTTTTTGGAAACACTAGTTTATTCAATTTTAATAAAAGTTTAAAACATATTGGTGAACTTGCAGGTTTTACAACCCCGATTGAAGTTTCGAGAGAAAAGCAAGGCAAAACGCAAACCATAACTAAAAAAACAGATACTTCAAAAAATCGCTTTTGCGATAAAATGAGTTCGCACATGATGCGAAGAACTGCTATTACTACTTTACTTATTTTAGGAATGCCGGAGCATTTAGTTCGCAAAATTAGCGGACATAGTCATGCCAGTACTTCTTTTAATCGATATGTTCATTATGCACAGGCTTATATGGATAAAGAGATTGAGAAGGTGCACAGTAAATTGGAGAGTTATTGAATAAAAACAGAGCCTTAATTTGTTATATGCTTTGGAATAAAAAAACCTCGTATTTATACGAGGTTTCATTTATTGGATTTGTTTTTGTCAATAGCTGTGTAGCTTTACTTTAGGCACAGATTGCAAATCTGCCCTATCATTGTGTTGATATATCTGAGCCATCGGGATATTTAGTTTGACAATCAGGACAACTGATAATGTCTTAGTTGTAAATAAAACATACAACTTATACACAAAGAACACCTTTTACTTTTTACCTCTAAATGACTCCTCACTTTGTTATAAAGAAGTTAATCTTTGGGATACAGATGAAACATCAGGAACAATAAAAATCACTAGTTTTGATGGAAAAACCTTAAAAGGTGAATTCAATATTAGTAACTTAACCAATGATAATGGTTTTCCATTAGGTTACTGTGACGGTACTAAAATAGTAGAAAAAAGATTCAATATCACCACAGGTACATTTACGGCTATTCCGTAAAAACATCATTTCTTATTAGCCAAAAGCCACTCATAATGAAGTGGCTTTTTTGTTTGCTTTAGATTGTGGGGTGCGAAGTCAGGAGACATTCGCACAACGCATACGATTTTTTTTTGATAAGAACTCTTCGCAGAGCGTGGTGTTTATACTGAAGTCCAATAATAATTCAGTACTATCAAAAATAGTAAATGATACAACGTAAAAAATATGTAAATAATCTTTTTCTCTTTTTTAAACATATAAACACTCAATAAGATAAAGAGTATAACAAAAAATGAAAAAACATTTCTTGTAGTTTTACCAATATAATATACTTGCTCTATATTGAACTTAGTTTTATAAAATACATCCAAACAAGAATATATTATTGGCCAAACTAAGCCGACATACAGAATCCATCTAA
The DNA here is from genome assembly GCF_001429765.1 of Flavobacterium sp. Root901. Lineage (GTDB taxonomy): Bacteria > Bacteroidota > Bacteroidia > Flavobacteriales > Flavobacteriaceae > Flavobacterium. Next base: position 315,394 of record NZ_LMJB01000001.1, on the reverse strand, counting down.
TAAATTTTATCATAATTCTAATTTTATTTATTTTAATTAATCATTTTTTTTCTTACAATGAACCCATATTCAACTCAACTTTAGCTAAATAAAAAAAATGCTCTAAATATGCATTAGCACCATAACTGATACAATCAGTTAATTTTTTTTTATAAAAATCTAAATTCGACGATTCTAATTTTTTAATACCTAAAACAAAATCAAGACAACATAATTGTCTTTCTCTTAAAATATTTGTCATAGTTACTGATGAGTATAATTCAGTTTCTGTAATTTCATCTAAAAGGTAGTTTCCTTGCAACCCGTAAAAATTAGTAGCAATTTTATTCTTTAACAGTTTTTTCATTTTCTTTTTCACTGTCAATAATAATTTATCATCATTTAGTTTTACACTTGCAAAGTATTGAAATATCAACACATCTATTCCTCCCGCAATATCGGCGTACTTAGCTTTCTCTCCTTTTGTCCAATATTCAATGGCTTTACTCTTATTATCAAGTGCCCAAAAAGCAATACCTGATAGAATAAAATCTACATCGGTCTCGCCATCGGTCTTGTGAATAATTGTATCACATAATTCTATTACGTCACTATATCTTTGTAATTGTAAAAGTGCAAATACTTTATTGTTTAAAATAGATATATCTTTAGTTAAAGAATATTGCTCATCTGCAACAATAGAAGCTTCTTCAAAATGATTACTTTTAATTAATTCCCAAACGTTTTTTTCTTTTTCCATTATTCTAATTTTCCTGTTTTTGGAATCCATATCTATAGGAATCACTAGAACCATGTCTATTAGGCACTAACTGTCCAAAAGGATAGTAATCTGAAGTGTTTGAGATTAATAAATATATAAATGATCATAATTTATAACTTCTAACATTTAATCCAAATATATTGATAATTTTAGATATAATGTAAAGTATTTAGATTGGTAATTATATTTTCAACTAATAATGTTATAATTGCTGTTTTTCTTAAGTTTTTATTTAAAATTAAGAATTTTGCCAGTTGCAAAATTAAATGAGAATGTCTACATCTATTGGAAAATAGTATCAACTCACATCCTAATTTTTTTATTTTGAATATTTGTTAGTTCAATAATTTCCTCTTTAGAATAGTTTTCAACTTTGCAATATTTCCCTATCAGTTCATCCAGACGGCCTTTTTTAATAGCAGACTTAGCGATCCAATTGAATAATGGTTCAGCAAGTTTTTGAATTCCGTTCATCCTTGAATTATTTAAATAGATAAATAATGCTAAGTCAGAGATATTTTTAGGAATACCAGATTTAGTTGCTAGTCCATCGTTTGACAAACCTTTTAGAATTAATAGAGAGTATTCAAAGTTTAAGTTCCCGGGCCTGATAGTGACTTTAATGAGACATTCTTCCTCTGAGATATTATGGAAATAATGTTTTTCATTAGGCTGGATAACTGCTGTATCTCCCGGTGTTAAATTAAGTACATCATTTCCTTTTCCAACTTCCAGCGTTCCTTTTAAAATTTCGAAAGTTTCGGAAAACAAGGTATGATGGTGCCACGGTGTCTTTTCGCCGGGCAGGATATTCATTTCTAATACACTGTCTTTCTGTGAAACAGCTGATTTAATCAAATGAATATAGCCTTGCATTTTTATATTACTATTATTACCGGGTTTATTCAATATTAAAATTAGCCCCGAAATAAAACAAACCGCAATTGCGCATATGTGCGAGATAGCAGGAATTATATCATTATAATCCTTATTTAAAACGATTAACAGATCAACGGCTGGAATTATTGTACCAAGCAGTATTGCTATGCCAAGTGCTTTTATTTCTTTCAGCACCAGAATACAAAGTACTAAACCGGAAAAAATATCGCGGATGCCTTTAATGTAATGAAACGAATAATCACCTTGCTCATTAAAGTGTATACCAAAATCAGATTCTGCATTTTCAGGAGAAATGAAAAATCTTGCTCCCAAAAAAATCAATGCCAGCCCTGTCAGGAAAGCCAATGAAATAGAAATTTTCTTTACCATCATAATATTGTTTAAAAATTATGATACAAAATTCTATAACCTGCTGCCGATATCTATGCACCTGAGTTAATAAATCAATTTTGAGTAAAAATCCGTTTTCGTATACGACTGAGGCTTTACTCCGACAAACGATGCAATGTGGTACTGCGAAATTCTTTGTTGTAAATCAGGATGTTTTTTTATGAATTTTTCATATCGGTGTTCGGGAGTATCAGTATAAAATGAGCTCAGGTCCTGAAGTAATTCTATAAAAACCTGATTGATCACAAGCCTGCCAAATCGTTCACCTTCGCCGATTACCTTATAAAATATTTCTAAGTCATCATACGAAATTTGAAGCATTTCACAATCTTCTAATGCCTGAATAATTTTTGTTGATGGTTTTTGCGGTACAAAACTTTCATAATTACAAACGAAATTGTTTTCCTGAGCAAATGCATATGTTTTATCTTCCCCATCCATGTTAATATAATAGCGCATTAATCCTTTTAAAATAAAGCCTACATGTTGAGATACTTGACCGTCAGCCAAAAAGAACTCTCCTTTTTTTAAGGTTTTTTTCTTAAAAAGAAAGTTGATTTCATCGATTTCTTTTGCGGTAAGAGTAATTAAAGATTGAATACTGGCTATTAATGATGCTCTCATATTTATATTATTTTCAGGAAATATAATGGCTGATCAATATTCAAAAATATAAATATTTCACTTTAAATAGGTTTTTATAAATTATATTAACGCTTCTTTTTTGCACAAAGTGAGTTCAAACAAAAAACCGCTCCATTAGAGCGGCTTTGTTTTCAAATTTTATATTTCACTTAATGCAATTTCTTTAAGTGCTGAAATTGAAGGCAGTAAAAAATAGGCGGTTCCACGGGTTACTACAAATTGCGGCAAAGGACCTTGAACTACTATATTATTTCCATCTGCCATTGGAATTGTAAAATCTGGATCGACATTTCCGGGTAAAGGAACAATACGATTGGCGACTAAAGGATCCTGAGGTGTATTATCAGCAGGATTAAAAACATTACTGAAATTGTTCATGTTTATCCAGCCATAAAGCGTTTCAAACTGACTGCTCAGGTCACCGCAAAGAAACAAACCAATCAAGCCGCGATCAGCATCCGGATCAACTGACATAGGCGGTCCATAAGGCATACCGCGTCTGATAATACGAGGGACAGTATCTGAACCTGCTGCATCTACGCCTTCATCACGAGGATTCGATACTCTGGTATGTGCTGAAAACGGACATTTAAGACCTTGCATATCATCTTTTAAATATCCAAAATCTGTACTTTTAGAAGTATCATGCTGAGGTTCGTCTGACGAGAGTACAAGTGGAGAACCATTTCTCCAGCGGCCGCACATTTTCGCCGCAAGCCATTCAGCAGTATATTCTTTTGTATTTTTAATTTGCGGAGCTATTAATTCTGACTGTTTTTCCAGAAAATCGTTAAATGCTTCCACATCCTGATAAAGAATCCTAAATGCATTATAGCAGCCATTTTTTGCAAAATCGGCTTCAGGACCAGAAAGCGGTCCCGGAATTGGGTTTGGAAGCGTACTGTACCCTATCAAAAAGTTGTTGAGGTCTTGCTGATCCCTGCCTGCCGAATTTTGGTTTAAATCTGGTTCGTCAATAGAATCTCTGTAGCGAAAGTGGATATAATCTGAAGGGACTAATAAATATTGCTCTAATCTGCCGCTTTCAGAATTTAATGGTTTTAGTTCCGTAACGGCGCCATTGCTTTTTAAGGCTGCATCATTTACAATTCCAACTATTTTTTCCTGTGCAGTCGGGTTCATAGCATATACATGTACAACACAATGAACATCTTTATTATTAAATTTTTTGTTCCACCATTGTGAAGGAGCGCCATCACCATAATCTCCCAAAGATTGCTGGGCGTTATTAGGATCCCAAGGTCCTTTTTTAAATGTAGAAGGAAAGCTTGAGTTTAGAACATTAAGCTCTGGTTTCACAATATTGATTCCAATTGCCGAAAGACCAATATTCAGCATTATTTCGGGTTTTAAAGCTCCCCAGTCTTCAGCGCTTTGCAGGTAAGGAAGTAAATCTCTAAAAAATTCCTTAATAGCGTGTAAACTGAAATCCTGATGATCAAATTTAAATAGCATGTGTACAGAACAAGGATGCGTATAACCATTTATAATAAGACCCTGTATATCGTTTAATTCAGGCTTAACAGTTTCGGTTTGTTGTGTATAATTCATAAGATTAAGTTTTTAATTAAAGAAAAAAACAGCTGGATCAAATGATGCAGCTGTAATTGTTTATACTTTTTCTTATTTCTTATTTAGAAAATTTAGCAACAATCTGTTTTACTGATTGTGGATACGCATAATAAAGATCCTGAGACTGGCTAAGATTACGATCGTTAATAAAATTAGAGAAAATCGTGTACGTAATATCGTTAGGATTAGTTGGGAAATCTGCAGGTTTGTTTGCCCAAAGGCTTATAACCAAAAGAAATGCAGCTTTAATAGTGGTCGAATTATTGTAAAAAGCTTCCAGGTAAGAATTCATATTTCCGTCAAATTCTGTAATAATTAAAATTCCCGCAATACCTTTTCCGTCGGTATTGGGTACAAGAGCAATTCTGGCATAATGCACAATTGCCATTTTATCTAAAGCCTCCTTAGTTAAGGGGTTATTAAAGCCTTCATAAGCTTTTTGAGCTGTTGCATGTGCTTCATCAGTTTGATAAATAGGCACATACATTGTTAATGGGTTTACGGTTTGCATAACAGATTTTGTTTTTTGGGTTTTTGCTTACTCTTTGATCCCGTTTTCAGCATCGCGGGCTATTTTTTTAGGTGATTATTTAAGCCGAAAGTAGCAGAGTTATAAAATGAATTTAAAAAAAATGACACCAAGTGGAGATTATTGGTCATAAGAGAGACTTTACGAAGGATATTTCTTTATCGACTGAAAGTTTATTGAGTTAACTCTTGTTTTTATTGCGTTAAAACCATCCATTATTCCAATGTATTTTTAGTTATAAAAGAAAAGTTACCAAACCCTCAGCTTAATTATTATAATGTACTTTAAATCCCTATTGCTTTGTATCGTTTTATTCTCGGTGCGGGCAAATTCTCAAATAGTAGAAGAAAAGAAAAATTTCAGAGCAGCAGATTCGCTTTTGAAAGAACATAGTTTTTCCGTTCACCGCGATAATTATTTTTTAACCGGTGTGCCCATAAACGAACCCATTACCCGCACTTCTGCAGATGTAAAATATCAGGTGAGTTTTAAACTCCGATTAAATTCAAAACCTTTATGGGGCGGATTTTTTCCTTATTTAATGTATACTCAAAAAGCCTTTTGGGATATTTATGCAAGTTCAAAACCATTTTCAGAAATTAACTTTAATCCTGGCGTTGCTATTGTTCGTCCGTTTTATTTGAAAGGAGGAAGGCTCACGTATGGCGCAATTTCGCTTGAACATGAATCAAACGGAAGGGATTCTATTTATTCCAGAACATGGAACATGCTGGCGTTTTCACTAAAATCGCAGGTTTCGCCGCGATGGACAGTTGGAATAAGAGGCTGGATTCCGCTTGTTGATAAAGAAGACAATCCCGGACTTACCCAATATGTGGGTTACGGAGAAGCAAGTGCTACCTATCAGATAAAACCGGGACGATGGAGTGCTGATATTCTTTTTAGAAAAGGAAGCGGTCTTATTAATTACGGATCTTTGCAGACGCAGGTAAACTGGAAACCTTACAAAGATGAAAACTATTATTTAACGCTTCAATGGTTTGTGGGTTACACCGAAAGTTTAATAGATTATCAGGAACACAAAAGTATGATACGTTTAGGTTTTACAATTAAACCTGAAAATATGGGAATTTTTTAAATTGGCAGATTATCATTTTTTATCAGCGGCCCAGAAAATCGAGTTTCTGAGAAGAGTAGTGTAGGCCTCATTTTCAAACAATTCAGGAGAATGTCCCATAAAAATATAAATGTTTCGGGACTTAAAATGTTCGTTTGTCCATACAACCGGATGATCGCCCATTTTTATTTCTGAATCTGGTTCGTAAGTAGATTCGTCGACCGATGCCAATACGTGAACATTCTGTCGTGGACTTTTATCATAAATATACCATTCTTCTTTCTGAACCCAAAAATCTGCAGGAATTCCTTTTGTTACAGGATGTGACTTGTCTTCAATTTTAACTTTACCATTTGCAAAAGTTGGAATATAATTTACAAATCGTATTCCTCCCATAAAATCAGAAAACCATTTCCAGATGGGATAACCGTCAAATTCGCCCAGTAAAGCAGCATGATGTAGACCAATCCATCCGCCTTTTCCACTGTTCATGTATTTCTGAAATGCGTTCATAGATTCCTCGCTCCACGTATATGGAGGATAATCCAGCTGTATAAAAACTTTATATTGTTTTAAAAAAGGCTCATTTATTGCTTTTGTATTTTCGATGTAATCAATTGTAAAACTGCTGTCTGCGGCTAATTTGTTCAGCCACGGTTTTGCAGCTTTGGTAAAATCCAAATGATGACCGCCGTTTTCATATAAAACCAAAACTTTAAACGTTGATTTTTTTGATTTCTGAGCCGTACAATCTACCTGAAAGAGCAAGACTGCCATTATTAGAATTAAGAAATTTTTCATTGTCTAAAATTTTACTTTTCTGCCAAAGCAGTTATAGCTTGTAAAAACCATGCAGAATGCGGAATCCATTGTTCTGTCCAGCGCCATTCATCATTTCCCTCAACATCCATTTTGAAATCTATTCCAGATCCGTCTCCGTTTCCTTCTTTTCCGGTAATACCGTTTGAAATTCCGCCTTTTTCTGAACCATGACCATAATTAGAATGCATATAAGGCACATTGCTTTCTCCAAATCCATATAAAAAACATACCGAATAAGGATTACAGCCTAAAATCCAGGACAGCTGCTGTGAAGCGTATAAATCAAGTGTTTTTTTCTCAGTCGTTTTATTTGCTGCAGAAACTGCTTTTCCGCCTTCAATTGCTGCTGTTGCGAGCGACGCTAATCTGGCATTTTCTCCCTGCCACCACCAGCCGGTTTCATTATCATGCGGAATAAAAAATCCATCTTTAACGCTGCCATTAAATAAAAAACTCTGTCTTGCATAACCAAAAGGATTTTCGACATTATTAGTAACGGTCAAATTATAGTCTAATGCTTTTTTTATAACATTTTTTGCCGCCTTTATTTCATTGCTGTCGTTTTCTTTTTTGAGATAACGCGTCAAAGCTACAATTGGCAGGCCAGCATCTGCAGCATGCCAAAACGGACGATTGCCATCATTGCTTCTAAACCAGCCTTTATCGGTCATTCGGTTTTCAAGTTTATGCGCCCATTTTCTGGCTTCTTCTTTATAAAAATTATCATTAGTGGCAATCCATAATTCGGCTGCTGCCATTAAAGCACAATAATCATCAATAATATTCTCTTTTCCGTCATCATCATATTTTGTATTATTTACCAAAAGGTGCGCATAGGCTCGTTTGGCTCCGTCCAGATATTGCTGAGAAGAAAAATCACCGCTTTTTTTCCATTGTGAAATTCTGGCAAGCGAAGCAATCGCCATTCCTGCGCCTTCGCGAAAAGCACTTTGGTATTCGTCTGTTGTTACGCTGTTTGCCTTTAAACCTACAATTCTTCTCGCAGCTGGATTTTTATCAAAATAGCTGAAAACAATCATGTAAAAATAATCCTGATCAGATAGACAGCGCATCATATAATCAGCTCCCCAAATGGCTTCATTATCAAGAGAATCTTTTATTTTCCATTGTATGAGTTTCTTCGAAATGGTTTCAGAAGTATTAATAAGCGACCATGTTACTAAAGGTGTTTGCTGAGGTGACACAAAATTAGCATACGCTAAATGCGAAAAATATTTGCTCACGTCGCCGGAGGCATCGCACCATCCGCCGTGAACATCTACTTTTTTTGTGCTGCCAAACAAAAGCATGTTTTTATCGGCTTCGAGTTCTTCTGGTGTATTGGCTCTTTGTTTATTGTAGTAATGAACTATCGCAGAAATAGTTCGTTTTGCCAATATATCTTCTTCAATTGAAAAACTTGCTGATGTATAAATTTGGTCTGCAGCTTTAAAAGTGATTTTATAATTTCCGGGTTTTTGAAACGACGAGAAATCGGCTTTATAAAATTTTTGATCGAGTTTCCAGTCCTTTACATTTTCAGCTTTTCCTATCGCTGCTGTAAATACTGTTTTATTGGTTTGAGTATCAATAATATTAAAAATGGCATCTTTAGCAAGATCACCCGGATATCCAATAACGGCTATTTTTGGACTTTTAGGATCAAAACCAACCTGATTTACATAAATGATAGGTTTGCTGTATGCCATAAAGGAGAAAAACATTGGCATAAAAAACATTAATAGTGCACGTAATTTTAGCATAGTCTGTTTTTATGGGAAAAATAATTTTTAAAATGGTATTTAGCCAAAGCAAATTACAAAAAAGTAAAAATTTATAATACTTATCTGTTTTTATGGATTTTATAAATAAATCAGGAAAGGGCTTATAACTGTTGTTTTTCGGAGTTAAAATTGTTCAAAAATGATGTGTATTTGATGTGCTTTTTAGGACAAAAACTCATTTATAATTGAGGTTAAGTATTTTAAAAATAATTTGTCTGGAGTTTGTTTTTAGTCTTAATATTCTGAAAATCATCAGGTTTTAGTTTTTTTTATTAAATTTGATATGACAATTTCTAGCAATAGCGATTATGGAAAAATTAAAACGTCCGGTTTATTTGAAAGCGGGTACTGATGATTTTTTTAAAAAGTTACGCACAGAAGTGAACGAAACTGTTTTACAAAATTCGTCTTTATACCTTTTAAACATTATAAAGTCCTTAGGTCTTTTGGTTTTGTTTTTTTTATTTTATGGCTGTATTTTGTTTTTTGGAAATAATACGCCTTTACTTTTTCTCTTTTATATTTTGTGTGGTTTTACAATGATTGTCCTTTTTATAAATGCCTTTCATGATGCTGCACACGGGGCTTTATTCAAAAAAGCAGCGCACAACGAATTGTTTCTGTATGTTTTAGAACTTTTTGGCAGCAATCACTGGCTCTGGATGCGCCGGCACATCAATCTCCATCATGCTTATCCAAATGTTCCGGATTGGGATATCGATATAAAACAAAGCGATATAATCCGGATTTTTCCAAACAGTCCCATTTTTAAATATCATAAATATCAGCATATTTATATGTGGTTTATTTATCCGTTTTATAGTCTTAACTGGATTTATATTCGGGATTTTAAAGATTTTTTCGGAACTAAAAATAACTATGTAAAAAAGGTCGTTGAAAAAATTCCGCGAAAGCAGATTTTTATATTATTTACTGCCAAAATCATAAACCTGTTTTATATACTTTTTATTCCAATGCTGGTACTAAATCAACCGTGGTATTTGGTTTTAGCAGGCTGGTTTATGATGCATTTATTTGGAAGTGTTTTGGGAGTGGTGGCACTTGTTTCTACCCATGTCGATGAAGATGCACATTTTCCCGGTACAGATCTTGAAGGAAATCTTTCGGAAACCTGGGCAGTTCATCAAATGATTGTTACAAAAGATTTTAGCACCAACAGTAAGCTGGCTAATTTTTTATACGGCGGTTTTACGCATCATGTGGCACATCATCTTTTTCCCGGTGTGGGCCATACATACTATCCTTATATAACGCCAATTATAATGCGTTATGCGAAGCAATACGATCTTCCGTATACTTCCTATCCTTTTTATCATGCCGTGCGCTCGCATTTTAGAATGCTGAAAAGCAAAGGTATCAAAGAAAATATTTTAATGACAGGAGAGATTTAATATTGCAGTTCCTCATTTATTTACCTCTTTCAAACAACACCGAAGAAAATGTTCTCACAGCAGTTCTCATGCACTCTTCATCGACATCAAAATTTGGAGCATGATTCATTGCTATAATTCCTTTTTCAAAATTAGAACCTCCGAGCAAAAAATAAACGCCGGGTATTTTTTGTTGAAAATAAGCAAAATCATCATTAAAATAAGGAACCTGACCATAATCTGTTTCTACAAATCCTTTTCCGTAAACAGAATTAATTGTATTTATTGATGCCTTAGTTAAGTCCGGATTGTTTAAAACAGTGGGATTTTCTTTGATGAACTTAACAGAAATGATTTGAGAACCATAATTATTGTCTTTTAAAACCTGCTCAACAGTAGGAATAATTTTTTTTAACCGGGCTGAATCTGTTTCATATATTTCGCCTTTAAGGTGAAAAGTACCGTTTTTAGTGTAAGTCCTAAAATTTTCATCAGCAATTAAATAGTCTTTAAAAATTGTATTTGGATTTGTTATACCAATTTGTGGATCAACAATAGACTGGATTTCCCAGGGTTTACTTCCGTTATGTGTTCTGACTAAAGAATGACGGATTTTTGATGTAAGTTCTTTTGCTTCTTCCGCAGATAATGCATTTTTTAATTCAATCCCGATTTCTGTTTGGTAAGCAAACATTTCATTCTGTTTTACAACAATTTTTCCAGCGGGTAATGCAGTTACATGAAGTGCATAAATTTCATCAAGTTTTAATTTAGCAAACAATTGATTTTCGATGAATTTTTTTGCACCGACAAAGGTCTCTTCTTCCGGCTGAAAAATAAAATAAACCGTGCCGTGGAGTGCTTGTTTGTTTTTTGCCAAAATCTCCGCTATACCAAGTGCTATTGCCATATGCACATCGTGTCCGCAGCCATGCTGAACTCCTTTTATTTTAGATTTGAAATCAGATTTATCTTCAAAATCATTTGGCAGAGCATCCATGTCTGCTCTCCAGCCAATTTTTTTGCCTTTTTTTGCGCCTTTTAAAATACCAACAACGCCATAACCGTAAATATTGGTTTCAATTTGAAAACCTAAATCCGATAAATATTTTTGGATAAATTCCTGAGTTCGCTTTTCTTTTCCTGCCAGTTCAGGATTTTCATGAAGCTCTCTTCTAATTTGAACCAGCTTTTCGAAAATTTTATCCGTTTCAAATTTAATGGATTCCTGAACATTAATTTCACTCTTTTTGTTTTGCGCGTATACACTGCCATATTGTGAACAAAATAGAGTAAAAATAAGGAATGCAAGCAGAATTTGTCTATTCATTTTTTGGTTGTATTTCATAAATAAGATTTCAAAATCATTTTAAAACAGGAATTTTTACAAAGCTGTCATTATACCATTTTATCTGCAAAGGTTCTTTTGCGTCCAGAATAGTTTCGTCGCTTACCTCTTTTCCGGTTCCGTAATTCAATTGCGAAAAAGGATTTTTATTTATTGTGAGTCCTATGAGCAAACGACTTCCTTTACTTAATTGTTTACTCACAAAGTGCGTATTCGAAAAATCGATCGTTTCAATTTTATCAGGTTCTAATAATTGCCTATTTTCAATATCTTTTGCATAACTGGCGCGGCCAATGTAATACGATAAATGAAAATATTCGCCATTTGGAGTCACTTCATAAAGTGTTACGCCCAAATCTATATCTTTTTTATTAATGTTGCATTTAATTTCGGCTAAAAAAGAGCCGTTTACAATTAAAGGTTCTTTTAAAGGTTCACTTATAAAAAAGTATCCATCATAGTATTCACTTCTTTTTGAATAATCGGACTTGGATAATAATTATTATTGCTCGTCTGCCTGTCAGCAAAATCTACTTTCTGAACCAGAAATTCTTTTTTCTTAGGTTTTTTGGAATCTGCCGAATAAAAATTTCCTGATTGAGTATTTGTCATATAAAAAGTGAGGAAATCGTCATGCATTTTTTCAAATGAGGGAGCACTTTTCCAGACATTTGCTCCCATAACTTCATAATTAATTTTATCTTTTAGAAATTCGGGTTTAGTTCCTTTTTTCAAAATATAATCAAACCATTGATAGGTAATTTTCTTAATGTCGATTAAAGCAACTGCATCGACTTTGTAATCGTTTATAACTGCTTCACCGCCAATTTGAGTTCCAAAATGTCCGTAAGGCCCAATTATAAGATAAAAAGGTGTTTTTGGACTGTATTTTTGAAGTTCTTTTAAATAATATAAACCTGAATTTTGAGAATCGTTATAATAGCCGTCAAAAGCCAGAACCGGAATATTGATCTGCGAAAAATCAATTTTATAAGGCGCCATTTTTTGCCAGTATGAATCAAATGACGGATGACTGATCCATTTCTGAAACCAGCGGTTTGGTTCGCCGTCAATGCTGTCCATTTTTTTATAAGCTGCCCCGGATTCCCACCATCTGAATTTTAATCCTCTAAAACGCGGCCGGTTATTGTTGGTCACCGTATCAAGATATTTGTTATTTCCCACATAAAAAGCCCATTCGTAATTGGGGTTTATAAAAATATTATTTTCCATTGGTAATCCCATTCCGGGTCTGTTTGCAACATAGGGAACAATGGTTTTAAGCGCCGGATGCATTTTTTTGCTGGCCGCCCATTGTGTAAAACCGTTATAACTTCCGCCATACATTCCAATGCTCCCGCTGCACCATTTTTGTTTGCTGATCCAGTCTATAGCGTCATAAACGTCGTTGGCTTCATTTTCATACGGATTAATTTCGTCTGGGCTAAAACGCTTTCCGCGTGTGTACACAATCACACCTGTATAGCCGTTATCAACAGATTCTTTTATGGTTTTAAGATCTCTGCTTTTATCGCGGACATAAATAGTATACTGCAGAATTACAGGTTTTGCTTCAGCTTCATTTTTCTTTCTGGCCACCATTGCAGATAATATGGCACCATCGCGTGTAGTAATCGAGACACTGTCCTGAATATCATAGTCACTCTCTTTATCTGCTGATTTCGTGGCTTTTGTCTGTTGTGCCAAAAGCTGAAAAGCCATTAAAAATAAACCCAGAAATAAAAATAATGCCTTGTTATTCATAATGAGTTAGTTTTGAGTGAAACGAATTTAATTATAAATTTATATATTTACTTGAATAGACTCAAATTATAACTTTATGTTACATTTTATAAAATCTTCTTTTTTTCTATTATTCTTTTTTGGGATGATTTCCGCGAAAGCACAAAATGAAGCTTATGCAGAAGCTGTACAACCTAATATTGCCGATACTACTTTTGTAAACCTAAAAGATTTTAGCAAAGATTTTATTTACGATATGAAATATGCAACAGATGATAATTTCCTGAAAGCTAAAGTGTATGATTGTGCAGAATGTTTCCTGAGATTAAAAACGGTAAAAGCTTTAATCGCCGCCAATAAAGATTTTATAAAGAAAGGATATAAAATAAAACTGTATGACTGTTACAGACCTTTGTCGATTCAGGAAAAAATGTGGAAGATTGTGTCGAACCCTGAATATGTGGCCGATCCAAAAAAAGGCTCCATCCACAATAGAGGAGGAGCCGTTGATATTTCAATAGTTGACGCAGACGGAAAAGAAGTTGAAATGGGAACCGCTTTTGACTTTTTTGGTCCTGAGGCCAGTCACAACTATACTAAGTTTTCTAAACAAATTTTGGCAAACCGAAAATTTCTAAAAAAAATAATGATACAAAACGGTTTTAATTCATTCGATTCAGAATGGTGGCATTATAACTTAAAAACCGGATTGAAAGATGCTGTTTCAAATCAGAAATGGAATTGCGAATAATTATTCAACACACCTGATATTCTGCATGAAGTAAGTATTGGGCTGGTAGGTTTTTCCATTCAGCTCAGACACTAATTCTCTTTTTACAATATAATCTTCAATATCAGTTAAATATTTAATTCTCATAATTAAAACAGGAGACGTTTTCAGGTCTTCATAATTGTCTTTCATAAACATAAAAATTCCTGTATTAACGCGGTTGTCAAAACCTTTGTCATCGCGAATTAAAGTTCCGCAGTTTTCCTGATTGATATGAAGAAGTGTTACGATTTTCCCGTTTTCTAATTGTAAATAAACCTTGGAATTTTTATCAAAACAATTAGCTTTAAGGAAATCTTTGCTTTTTTGAATAAGCTGTAAATTTAAAGTTGGTAAACCGTCTGTCTGCGCAAGTGAAAAGAAAACATAACTAAAAGTGCCGCCAAAGTTTTTTTCACTTATCAAATATTCATTCGTTACTTTATAGGTTCCAATAGAATCGGTAACATTGGCGCTGTATTCACATGGTTTTTGGGCAAATGCAGTAAAGGTTAATAAAAAAAGAGTTAGTGTAATTAGTTGTTTCATTTTAGTTTATTTTTCTGCAAATTAAAACTATTTTGTTGTCATTTTTATCAGTTGTAAAAAAACAATATTTATTTCCTCCATTTTTTATTTTCCATTTTTTTCGAATATTCTCCACTGTTTCAGGAAAATTGCGAGTTGTAACATTTGCCTGCTGGTTTAAAAGCTCCGTTTTCATGTCATTTTTGCTGTATGAAATTACTTTTTCAATTTCAAAACGGCGCCCAGGAAAATCAATTAAATCCTCAGAAGTATATAAATGCGAATGTTTATGAAGTTTATTGATTTGAAAAAAAGAGCTCACTTCGTCAAATCCGCCCGATTTCATTATGGCCGAATTGGGTTCGTATAGATACTTTTGCGGAAGCGCATACGATGGAAATTCATTTTCTTTTCCTAAAACAAAATCAAAAATTTCAATTTTATCCTTTAAGATATTAGCTGTTTTTAAAGTTATTTCGCCCGAATAATTTTTATGAATTTCAAAAAGCAATTCTTTCACTTCATTTTCAAGTGCAATAATATGAATGTTTTTTACAAAATTCAATTCAGATAAACCGGCAGAAATATCTAATAGCGGCGCGGTTTTTATTAAAATTGAATCTGTTTTTTCGAAATAAAAATCTAAGGAATCGGGCACATTGGGCAGACAGTCTTTCAGCATAAAAACTTTGCCTTTTGCATCATTTCTTCGTGAAGGATCAATGTAAATCCAGTCCCATTTTTGATTTAATTCCTGTAAAACACTTGCAGAATCATTGGCATAAAAACTGCAGTTTTCCACTTTTAACTGCTTAAAATTATGTTTTACAATCGCTGATAAATCTTCGTTTATCTCGCAGTGTGTTATAGTTTTAAATTTTTTGGAAAAATAATAATCGTCAACGCCAAAACCTCCTGTCAGATCAATTAAACTTTCTCCGGAAATTAAAGAAGCTTTATAAGCCGCCGTTTTCTCAGAAGAAGTCTGTTCAACAGAAATTTTGCCTGGATAAATAATATTTTCTGCGGCAAACCAGGTTGGTAATTTGTCTTTTGCTTTGGCCTTTGCTTCAATCTGATTCAAAATTAAAATCCAGTCTACTTCCGGAAACGGATTTTTTTGAAGCGCTAATTTTATAATTGATTCACTGCTATTCAGCGTTATAAAGTCTTGAATATTTTTACTTAAAACAGAAGTGTTCAATGCTAAATTCTTTCGGTTAAAACAGATATAATTTTATTATCAGGAAAAAATTCTTTTAAAATAACTTTTATCATTGTAAAAAGCGGAACGGCGATAATCATTCCCACAATTCCAAAAGTTATACCGCTGATTAAAGTAATCAGGAATATTTCCAGCGGGTGCGAATTTACGCTTTTTGATGAAATTATCGGCTGACTGATGTTATTATCAATAGCCTGAACCAATAAAAATCCTATTACGATATAAATGGTTGTTGGAAGAATTTCAGATCTGAAATCTTGTCCAATCAGACTGATCATGGTTAAAATTGCCGCCAGAATAGTCCCGATAATCGGCCCGATATACGGTATAATATTCAGGACAGCACATAAAAACGCAATAACAAAAGCATTTTTATTTCCGAAAATTACCAGCACTATCAAATAAAGAATGAATACAACTGTCAATTGAAGTAAAAGTCCAATAAAATAACGCGTTAACAAATGATTGATTTTTGTAATTGAATTTATAATCTTGTCTTCATTGGTGTCGGGCAGAATTTTTCTGGCTGTTGCTTTAAAGTGTTCCTGATCTTTAATAAAGAAAAAAGTAATAAAGAATACAGAAACTAATCCCATTCCCATATCGGCCATAAAGTTCAGGATTGAATTTATAAAACCGGTAAAGAAACCAAAATTCAGCATTGAAGTTATTTTAGAATCTTTCAGCATTTTATTTAAATCAACGTGCTGGATATTAAAGTAAGCTTCGATACTCTGTTCTGTCTGCATAAATTGTGTCTGCAGCTGATTGGTATCTAAAAGGGATAAATTGTTGGCCTGTGAAATAATCAAGGGTACAAATAAAAAGATAAATCCGATTAGTAATAAAATAAAAATTATAATGGTAGCGGCCGCAGCGAATGAATCCCTAAATTTTAGTTTGTTTTTCAAAAACATCACCAGCGGATTTGCTATCAGGCACAATATTAGCGAAATGCATAAATAGACAATAACGGTTTGTATTTCATATAAAAAATATAAAACAATACCAATTATTAAAATTGTAGCGAGAGCTCTTAATATTCCGTTTGAAATAGTTTTTGACGTAACCATATTTAAATTTTAGATTATAAATATAGGAAAAAGCATTTAAAATTCGAGTGTTTGAGTTGTCCTAAAATAATCAGCAAAAAAAAAGCGAGATGATTTCATCTCGCTTTTCATTAGAAATTTTTTCTTAAGGCTGTGCAAAAGAATATCTTGCGCCTCCACTTGTGAAAATAGCTGCAATTCTGTTTTTCTGTCCGTTAGAGAACATGTACATTCCGGCATCATCAGTATAATCCATGTAGTTCATTGTCATCTCTACAGGAGTACCAGAACAAGTACTGTAGTGAGGATAAGCAGGAATACCGTAGTTAGCTGTATTATGAGTTGGAGTATCAGATACTAAATCGCTTCCGCAAGTTGCATCTCCCCAGATGTGACGTAGATTTAACCAGTGTCCTACTTCGTGAGTACCAGTTCTTCCTAAATTATAAGGAGCATTTGCAGAACCGGATAATCCAAAATATTTCGGATCAATTACAACTCCGTCTGTAGAAGAAGCTCCACCAGGAAATTGAGCATAACCTAAAATTCCGCCGCCAATTGTACAAGACCATAAGTTAAGTTTTGTTGTTGGAGAAGTTGGAGCTAAACCACCCTGAGCTGTTTTTTTCATAGCATCGTTAGTTCCCCAAGACGTTTTAGTTGTAGATTTTCTAATTACCTGATCTAAAACAAATGAAATTCCTACGTTGGCTTTAACACCGGCAAAAAGTGCAGGAACATTGTTAAAATCAGAGTTTAAAGCATTAAAATCTTTGTTTAAAACATCAATCTGAGATTGAATTTGTGTGTTTGAGATATTCTCTGCAGTCGTTCTGTACAAAACGTTTACCACAACCGGAATTTGAATTTTTCCATTTACAAGTTTACCTGTAAGTAAAGCTTTGTTTGTGTAAGCTTCAATTTCGTTCATTCTGATCGCTAAAGTTGGATCAGCTTTTAATTGAGCTTCTAAAACGTCCTGACTAGCGCAAGTACGAAGAGTTGGTTTTGCAGAAGCTTCTGAATTGGTTGCTTCAGACTGATCATTTTGACATGCAAACAGCACCAACGCTGCAATTGCGGTAATAATAACTTTTTTCATAATTAACGGGGTTTTTTGTTATAAAATATTAGTTTTGGTTAACCAGATCGCAATTTTATAACAAAATCATTTTGTAGCCAAATTTTTATATGGAATTATTTGTGAGAATTTTACAAACCCTTATATAATCTAGTTCCTACAAAAAAGTTAAAATTATTTTTATGATGTTATTTCTTACTTTGTATTTTTAAATGTAGTTTAACGACAATTTTTGCCTTTAATCGGATTTTTAAAAGTTTGAAGAAAAAGCATTTACAAAAATGTGGATAGTTTTTAATTAAAAAACGTTAAGAATGATCGAAAGTTTAAAAAAATAACAGCTTAAAATTATTTTTAGCGAATCATTTCATACAATGCAATACTCGCAGCCTGCACAACATTCATGCTCGAGTTTTTTCCAAACATATTGATGTGCACAATTTGATTTGAGATTTGTAAAAGCTCGTTTGAAATTCCGTCAATTTCACTTCCAATTATAAGTGCTGTTTTTTTGTTTGGAATTACAATTTCTTTCAAAGGCTTGCTGTTACTTGTAATTTCCAATGCAATAATTTCAAAGTTATTTTGCTGAAGATATTCAATTAATTCTGAGGTTTCTTCAATAATTTGGTGCGGTACATGAAGATGTGTACTGCGGGAAGTTTTGTTAATTTTTCTTGGCGTAAGCGGAATATCTTTTCCAAGAAAAATAATATTTTCGACACCAAAGGCTTCGCTAATCCTAAAAAGTGAGCCAATATTCTGCTGAAAATAAATATGATCGCAAACCAAAGTTATAGGAAATGTTTTTCTCTCAAATTGATTTTCTTCGTGGGTAAGCTGCACTTTGTAAATTTTAATTGGTAAAAATATAATTTATAATGTTTGCGCCCATTTTTAAGGCCTTGTCGCGAACATTTGCAGGATCATTATGAACTTCGGCATCTTCCCAGCCGTCGCCTAAATCACATTCGTAAGTATATAACAAAACCAATTTGCCTTCAATAAAAATTCCAAATGCCTGCGGACGTGTTCCGTCGTGTTCGTGAATTTTAGGCAATCCGTTTGGGAAAGGAAATGGTTTTTGAAAAATAGCATGACTCGCCGGAATTTCGACTAAATCATTATTAGGAAATATTTTTTTGATTTCTTTTCGAATATACTGATCCATTCCGTAATTATCATCGATATGCAGAAAACCGCCTCCATATAGATAATTTCTCAAATTGGCTATATCAGAATCGCTGAAAACTACATTTCCGTGTCCGGTCATGTGCACAAACGGATAAGAAAGCAAATCCGGATTGCCGGGTTCAACGGTAGATGGTTTTGCTTTTATTCTGGTATTGATAGTCGAATTGCAAAAGCGAATTAAGTTAGGCAGAGAAGTAGGGTTTGCATACCAATCGCCGCCGCCGCTGTATTTTAGCAATGCAATTTCCTGAGAAAATGAAGAAACGGAAAAAAGTAAAAACAGAAAGAATATTTTTTTCATGTAATTATGATTTCTTATAATTTTTTAGTTTTTATACACATTCTTGTCATTTCGACGAAGGAGAAATCTCCGCGAGAAACTCCACCCAGAAAAATCACCAATCTTTGTCGAGCTGCTTGCGGAGATTTCTCCTTCGTCGAAATGACAAAACTAACTTAATTAGGTTAGTAAACGATTAAATATTCAAACAAGCTTATAAAAGTTTTAAACTTTGACAAAGCTGCGTTAATTTATTCATTAAAAAACACAACACTATGACAAGCTACAACCGCCGCAGTTTCTGTTCGTAAACGTGTATTTCCCAATGTTACCGGCTGGTAATTATGTTCAATTGCCAAAGCTATTTCTTTTTCAGAAAAATCTCCTTCAGGACCAATCAATAAAGTTACATTTTCGTTTGGTTTTAGTGTTTCCTTCAAAGATTTTTTATCAGTTTCCTCGCAATGTGCAATAAATTGTAATCCTTCGTTTTTTTGTTTGATGAATTCTTTAAAAGAAATGGCATCATTTAATTTTGGAAGAAACATTTCATTGGATTGTTTCATTGCCGAAAGAATGATTTTTTCAAAACGGTCCAGATTAATCACCTTTCGTTCAGAGCGGTCGCAGATAATTGGCGTAATTTCCTGAATTCCAATTTCGGTAGCTTTTTCTAAAAACCATTCAAAACGATCATTCATTTTTGTTGGGGCAACAGCCAGATGCAGACGGAATTTTGGTTCCGGGGATTTTTTTACAGAACGAATGTTAACAATACATTTATTGTCTGAAGCCAGTGTAATTTCAGTTTCAAACAATAAACCTAAGCCGTTTGTAACATACAGAATATCTGAATCTTTTTTGCGTAAAACTTTAATGATATGTTTGCTTTCTTCTTTATCAAAAGAAAAACTTTCTGTGTTTTCGTCTATATCCGGATTATAAAATAACTGCATAATTAAAATTCAATTCTTGCTTTAGAAACGACTGCAGAAGTTTCAAAACGTTTTGATAAATATTTTTGATACCCCACAATTCCAATCATGGCAGCATTATCTGTCGTATATTCAAATTTTGGAATAAAAGTTTTCCAGCCGTATTTGGCTTCACTTTCTTTTAATGTTGTCCTGATTCCTGAATTTGCCGAAACCCCGCCGCCAATTGCAATTTGTTTAATTCCGGTTTCTTTGACAGCCAGTTTTAGTTTGTCCATCAAAATTTCGATAATGGTGTGCTGAATAGAAGCACAGATATCGTTTAGGTTTTCTTCGATAAAATTTGGATTCTCCTGCCTATTTTTTTGAATAAAATATAAAATTGCGGTTTTTAAGCCAGAGAAACTAAAATCTAATCCGGGAACTTTTGGTTTTGTAAAAGAAAAAGCTTTTGGATTTCCTTCTTTTGCATATTTATCAATCAAAGGACCGCCCGGATAAGGAAGTCCAAGAATTTTGGCACTTTTGTCAAAAGCTTCTCCAACAGCGTCATCAGTAGTTTCTCCAATAATTTCCATATCAAAAAAGCTGTTTACTTTTACAATCTGCGTGTGTCCGCCGCTTATGGTTAAGGCCAAAAAAGGAAATTCAGGTTTATCATAGCCTTCTTCATCTATAAAGTGTGCTAATATATGCGCATGCATATGATTTACAGCTATTAACGGAATGTTTAAGGCTAATGATAATGATTTACTAAAAGAGCTTCCCACTAACAAAGACCCCATTAATCCGGGACCCTGCGTAAAGGCAATGGCATTTAATTGGTCTTTTTGTATATTTGCTTTACGGAGCGCTGCATCGATTACAGGAACAATGTTCTGCTGGTGTGCTCTTGAAGCCAATTCAGGAACGACACCGCCATATTGATTGTGAATTAATTGATTAGCCACAACATTTGAAAGAACTTTATCGTTATGTAGAACCGCAGCTGCGGTATCATCGCACGAACTTTCGATGGCTAGAATAAAAACCTCTGAATTTTGCATATAAAGGCACGAATTTTGAATTATATTTGACAAATCAAATGATGAATTTCTTTGATTTGAAGCAGAGCCCCAAAATTAAAGAATTTTTATCAAAACAGCCGTCCTTTGTCTGTTCAAATTAAATTTATACAAAAACAATAATAATAGCAGTTATCAAAAGAATCAAGAAAATAGTATCCAGAACCCTGATTGGCTTAATTTTACTTTTGCTGGTACTTGCTATCACTCTTTCTCTGCCTATTGTACAAACAAAAATCGCCCAATATATTACCGAAACTTTAAATACTGATTTTAAAACCGATATTCATATTGATAAAGTTGCGATTAATATTTTTGGAGGCGTTAAACTCAAAAAAGTCCTGATTTTAGATCATCATAAAAAAACGATGATTTATTCTGATATTATAACTACCGATATTTTAAGTATAAAACGCCTTGTTGATGGAGATTTGCTTTTTGGCGACCTTCGTTTAACCGGAATGATTTTTAATATCAAAACGTATAAAAACGAAAACGAAAACAATATTAATAATTTTATTAAATTGTTTGAGACTAAGGAAGAAAAGAAAAAATCGAATAAGCACTTCTTATTTACTGCCAAAAACGCTTACATCGAAAAAGGAAATTTTTCTGTTGTAGATGAAAATAAAAGAACGCCCCAGTTTCTTGATTTTAAAAAGCTGAATGCTTACATCAGTGATTTTAAATTATACGGCCCAGATGTTACCACGATAATTCACAGGTTTTCTTTTTTAGATCACCGCGGGTTATATGTTTCAAATTTTACCGGAAAATTAAGCTACACTAAAAAGCAGATTAAAGTTGAAAATTTGGCCATAAAGACCAAAAGATCATCAATTTACGGAAAAGCAGTTTTGAATTATAATGTGGGCGATTTTCTGGAATTTACAGACAAGGTTCAGTTTAATGTTGCATTAGATTCTTCGTCCATTGCTTCAAATGATATTCGTTATTTTTATGACGGTTTAGGCAAAAATCAGCATTTTAAAGTTAAAACTAAGATCAAAGGAACTTTAAATAACCTGAATTTAAATTATTTAAGACTTACCGATACAAATGGTTCGAAAATATTCGGGACAATCAATTTTAGAAATCTTTTAGGAACAAAAGAACAAAAGTTTTCTATGAACGGGAAGTTCGATAAACTGATTTCGAGTTACGATAATCTTGTCGTTTTACTACCGGGCGTTTTAGGAAAAAAACTTCCGAAAGAATTGAGAAAAATCGGAAAATTCAACATTGTCGGAAAAGCAAAAGTTTCGACAACAGATCTGGAAACCGATTTTAGAATGGCGACAGATTTAGGAGATGGTAAAGTTGATCTTCATATGAATAATATGGATTTTATCGACAAGGCTTCTTATACCGGAAATATCATTTTAAACAATTTTAATGTCGGTGTTTTATTAGGCAGGAAAGATATTGGTAAAACAACTTTGAATATTGATGTTGAAGGTGTTGGTTTTACTGAAAAGTATTTAAATACAATTGTAAAAGGAGATATTGCAAAATTAGAT
The DNA here is from genome assembly GCF_001429765.1 of Flavobacterium sp. Root901. Taxonomy (GTDB): domain Bacteria; phylum Bacteroidota; class Bacteroidia; order Flavobacteriales; family Flavobacteriaceae; genus Flavobacterium. Next base: position 292,763 of record NZ_LMJB01000001.1, on the reverse strand, counting down.
TATAATAAATATACGTATAGTAATATTGTTGTAAATGGTAATTTTAAGCTTCCATATTACAAAGGAGAAATCTCTATAAACGATCCAAATCTTAATTTGACATTTGATGGTTTGGTTGATTTAAGCAAACGCGAAAGCCGTTATGATTTTCATATCAATGTAGAAAATTCAGATTTGCGAAAATTGAAATTTATAGGCGATTCTATTTCTCATTTTAAAGGTGATGCCGTTGTACAGCTTACCGGAAATTCAATCGAAAATCTTCAGGGAAACATTTACATTAAAGATGCAGAGTATCAAAACCCAAAATCAACTTATGTTTTTGACGATGTTACGGTAAGCTCTAATTTTGATGCAGACAGGCTTCGAACCATCACTATTAATTCTTCTGATATTGTTGAAGGAAAAATTGTGGGTAAATTCCAGTTTGCACAATTAGATAAACTTGTCATGAATTCTGTTGGAAGTTTATATACTAATTATAAACCTTTTAAAGTTAAAAAAGGCCAGTTTCTGCGTTTCAACTTTCATGTATATAATAAAGTAGTCGAAATGCTGTACCCGGAAATGCAAATTGACTCTAGTACAGTAGTTCGCGGAAAAATTGATTCAGATCTTCAGGAGTTTAAATTTGGATTCAGATCGAAGCAAATCAGCGCGGCAAAAAATACTTTTGACAATATCCGAATCAGTATTGATAATAAAAATCCGCTTTATAATGCTTTCATTGAGTTAGACAGTATTAAAACGCCTTATTATAAAATCCGTGATTTCAATTTAATTAATGTAACTTCAAAAGATACGTTATTTGTTCGTTCAGAATTTAAAGGCGGAGACAAAGGACAGGATTATTTTAATCTGGATTTGTATCATACGATAGATAAAAACAAAAATAATATTGTTGGAATCAAGAAATCTGAGATGAAGTTTAAAGATTATTTATGGTATTTAAATGAAGATGCCAAGAAAGATAATCAGATTGTTTTCGATCAGTATTTTAGAAATTTTACGATTGATAATATTGTTTTATCACATGAGAATCAGAAAATTGATTTAAATGGTGTTATCAAAGGAAAGGATTATAAAGATGTAGTCCTCAATTTTGAAGATGTCGATATTAATAAAATTACGCCTTTTAATTCGAAGTTTGTTTTTAACGGAAATTTAAACGGAAACATCAATTATAAACAAAATAAAGATGTTTATCAGCCCACAGCGAGTATTGTTGTGGACCATTTAAATTTAAATAAGGTCGATTTAGGGACTTTAAATTTTGATATTTCCGGAGATCAGAGTTTTAGAAAATTTACCATAAATTCTTCGATTGTAAACGGTTTTGCAGAATCATTTAGGGCCAACGGTACTTTTGCAATCGAAAATAAAGAAACCATCCTTGACCTGAATTTAAAGCTAGAAGGCTTTAATCTGGCTACTTTAGGAACTGTCGGCGGCGATGTTTTGTCAAACGTAAGAGGTTCAGTATCAGGAAATGCAGCGGTAGTCGGAAATTTGAAAAAACCCGAAATCAACGGACGTTTGTATGTTGAAAAAGCAGGAATGACAATTCCGTACCTAAACACAGATTACGAATTAAGCGACAGAACGGTTATCGATTTGACGGATGAAAAATTCCTCTTTAGAAATAACCAGTTGACCGATACGAAATACGGAACAAAAGGATTATTAAACGGAACTATTGAACATCATAATTTTGGAGACTGGAAATTAGATTTGACAATTACATCCAAACGTTTGCTGGCACTTGATACAAAAGACAGCGAAGATGCTGCGTATTTTGGAACTGCCTTTATTAACGGAACCGCCAGTATAAAAGGACCCACAGAAAGCCTTTTTATTAAAGTGGATGCCAAATCTGAAAAAGGAACCGAAGTCAAAATTCCGATAAGTAATGTCCAAAATTCAGGAGAAAGTAATTGGATTCATTTCGTAACGCCAAAAGAGAAATACAATCTGGCAAACGGTATTGTTGAAAAAACCAGAAATTATAACGGACTTGAATTGGAATTTGATTTTGATATTACTCCGGATGCAGAGGTTGAAGTAATTCTGGATCGAAATTCCGGCCATGGTATGAAAGGAAAAGGATACGGATCTTTATTATTTAAAATTAATACGCTTGGTAAATTTAATATGTGGGGAGATTTCCAGGCATACGAAGGAACGTATAATTTTAAATACGGAGGTTTAATTGATAAAAAATTCGCAGTTAAAAAAGGAGGTTCGATTATTTGGGAAGGAAACCCGATGAAAGCGCAGCTGAACTTAGAAGCCGTTTACAGAACTTCGGCGAATCCTGCCGTATTACTGGATAATTCTTCTTTTAATAAAAAAGTCCCTGTTGAAGTTGTAATTGGGTTAAGAGGGGATTTAACCAGCCCGGAACCTAATTTTGATATTCAGTTTCCATCGGTAAGCAGCGTATTGAAATCGGAAATACAATATAAGTTAGACGATAAAGATATCAGGCAGACACAAGCTTTGTATTTATTATCTACAGGTTCCTTTATGAGTCAGGACGGATTTAATCAAAGCGATTTATCGGGAACTTTTGCAGAAACCGCAGCAAGTTTACTGGGTAATATCATAAAATCAGATAACGACCTTATCGATATTAACCTGAACTTTATATCTGCAGACAGACGAATAGGGCAGGAAGCAGACGGACAGTTTGTGGCTAATATTTCATCGCAGATTAATGAACGAATTTCGATAAACGGAAAAGTCGGGGTTCCTGTTGGAGGAGTAAACGAATCTGCTATTGTTGGAGATATCGAAATTCTGTATAGGGTTAATGAAGACGGATCGATGAACCTTCGTTTATTCAACAAAGAAAATGATATTAATTATATAGGACAGGGAATTGGGTATACGCAGGGCGTTGGTATTTCGTATGAAGTTGATTTTGATACGTTTACAGAATTGGTAAACAAGCTTTTCAAAAGCCATAAATTGGAAAGAGCGATAAAAAGTTCAGATGATTTTCAGGATTCTAACTTAAACCCGGATTACATTAATTTCAATAACAATAAAAAAGAGGCAGAAAAAAATAAAAACAAATCGGATAAAGAGGATGATAAAAAGCCAAAACCTCAGAATAACAACGAGGGTCTGATTCCGGATAACGATTTTTAACCGCTTGTTAAAAAATAACACAAAAAAACCATTCGCTGCTTTGAATGGTTTTTTTATGCTTAAATTTAGGGTTTTTATTTTTTGTATAGCTAAAGAGTTAGGTCTTAGATTTTTATAACACTTAGTTTCGCTATTGTTATTTTTAAAGAATTAATTAAAAAAAGGGGTATTTATTATTTTAAATGAAATTTTTGGTATCAAAAAACTTATTAACGAAAACGTTTGAATTTAACAGATTTTATTAATTTATAATAAACATAACGAGAAAACTGGTGAATGTTTGCTAATTTTACAACTTTAATACTTAAATAATGTCAAAAACAATAAAAAAAGTAGGTGTTCTTACCTCAGGAGGAGACTCACCGGGAATGAATGCTGCAATACGATCAGTTGTTCGAACATGTGCTTATCATAATATAGAATGCATAGGGATTTATAGAGGGTATCAAGGAATGATCGAAGGAGACTTTAAAGAAATGGGTCCTCGAAGCGTTAATAACATTGTAAATAAAGGAGGAACGATCTTAAAATCGGCTCGTTCGGTTGACTTCAGAACACCTGAAGGCAGAAAAAAAGCCCACGAAAATCTATTAAAAGCCGGAATTGATGCTTTGGTAGTTATTGGCGGAGACGGAAGTTTTACCGGAGGATTGATTTTCAATTCAGAATATAACTTTCCGGTTATGGGAATTCCCGGTACAATTGATAATGATATTTATGGTACAAGTTTTACTCTTGGTTATGACACTGCTTTAAATACTGTTGTTGACTGTATAGATAAAATTAGAGATACTGCAAGTTCACATAATCGTTTATTTTTTGTAGAGGTTATGGGCAGGGACGCAGGTCATATCGCACTTAATGCCGGAATTGGTGCTGGTGCAGAAGAAATCCTTATTCCTGAAGAAGATTTAGGTCTTGACAGATTGTTAGACTCTCTTCAAAAAAGTAAAGCTTCAGGAAAATCATCCAGTATAGTAGTTATTGCAGAAGGAGATAAAATTGGTAAAAATGTATTCGAATTAAAAGATTACGTTGAAGCTAATTTACCGGAATACGACGTAAGAGTATCTGTTTTAGGACACATGCAGCGTGGTGGTTCGCCATCTTGTTTTGACCGTGTTCTGGCAAGCCGTCTTGGTGTAAAAGCAGTAGAATCTTTAATTGAAGGAAAATCAAATTACATGGTTGGTCTTAAGGAGGATAAAGTTATTTTAACTCCGCTTGAGCAGGCAATCAAAGGTAAATCCGAAATTGATAGAGAATTATTGAGAGTGTCAGACATTATGTCTACATAATTATAGATAAAGTTTAAAAGAGAAAGAAGTTTATTGTGAGGAAATTAGACTTTGAATTAGTGTAATAAAAACAAAAGCAAAAATTTAGTAAAATGTCAAAAGTAAAATTAGGAATAAACGGATTTGGACGTATCGGAAGAATCGTTTTTAGAGAGTCTTTCAATAGAGATAATGTAGAGGTGGTAGCAATCAACGATTTATTAGACGTTGATCACTTAGCTTACTTATTAAAATATGATTCAGTTCACGGTCGTTTCAACGGAACTGTAGAAGTTAAAGAAGGAAAACTTTATGTAAACGGAAGAAATATCCGTATCACTGCAGAAAGAAATCCAGCTGACTTAAAATGGAATGAAGTTGATGTTGATGTAGTAGCAGAATGTACTGGTATCTTCACAACTATTGAAACGGCAAGCGAGCACTTAAAAGGTGGTGCTAAGAAAGTTATCATTTCTGCACCTTCTGCTGATGCTCCAATGTTTGTAATGGGAGTGAACCACGAAACTGCAAAAGCTTCTGATTTAGTAGTTTCTAACGCTTCTTGTACTACAAACTGTTTAGCTCCATTAGCTAAAGTTATCCATGATAATTTTGAAATCGTTGAAGGTTTAATGACAACTGTTCACGCAACTACTTCAACTCAAATGACTGCTGACGGACCTTCAAGAAAAGACTGGAGAGGTGGACGTGCAGCTGCAATTAACATTATTCCTTCTTCAACAGGTGCTGCTAAAGCGGTTGGAAAAGTAATCCCTTCTTTGAATGGAAAATTAACTGGAATGTCTTTCCGTGTACCAACTGCTGACGTTTCTGTAGTTGATTTAACTGTAAAAGTAGCTAAAGAAACTACTTACGAAGAAATCATGGCTGTATTGAAAAAAGCTTCTGAAACTTCATTACAAGGTATCATGGGATTCACTGAAGATGCTGTTGTATCTCAGGATTTCATTTCTGATAAAAGAACTTCTATCATCGACGCTACTGCCGGAATTGGATTAAATTCTACTTTCTTCAAATTAGTATCATGGTACGATAATGAGTACGGATACTCAAGCAAATTGATCGATTTATCTGTGCATATCGCAGGTTTAAAATAATATTATATATTTTTGCAAAATCCCGTTATCACCAAGTAACGGGATTTTCTTATTTTGTTACGTCTTTAATTAATGTAAAAAATACACTTATTGAGGAAAAACTAATCCAAAAAACAAAAAAAAATGAAATTAATAGTTGATAGTGGATCTACTAAAGCCGATTGGATTGCAATTGATGATAATGGAAAAGTATTATTCACGACACAAACTTTAGGATTAAATCCTGAAATTCTGGACGGACCGGAAATCATTTCAAGACTAAACGACCGTTTTGATATTTTACAAAATAAAAAGAATGCAACACATTTGTTCTTTTACGGAGCAGGTTGTGGAACAGACAGAATGAAAGAATGGTTAAAACAAATCTTTCAGGAGTACTTTACTAACGCAATTGTTGATGTTCAGGAAGATACTTATGCTGCTGTTTATGCTACAACGCCAAAAGGTGAAGAGGCAATCGTATCTATCTTAGGAACAGGTTCAAACTGCAGTTATTTTGATGGAAAAGTATTGCACCAAAAAGTTCAGTCACTAGGTTATATCGTAATGGACGACTGCAGCGGAAACGTTTTTGGAAAAGAATTAATCAGAAAGTACTATTTTAATAAAATGCCTAAAGAATTGGCTGTTGAGCTTGAAAAAGAGTACGACGTTGATCCTGATTTTATTAAAAACAAATTATATAAAGAGCCAAATCCAAATGCTTATTTAGCGACTTTTGCTAAGTTTTTAATTAAACATAAAGACACTGAATTCTGCAGAAAGATTATTTTTAAAGGAATGAAATCTTTCGTTAAAAACTATATCAAACAATTTGATAACTGTAAAGAAGTTCCTGTGCATTTTGTTGGTTCTATTGCATTTTATCTGAAAGATGAATTACAGGAAACTTTCGATAAATACGAACTTAAATTAGGGAATGTATTAAGAAGACCAATTGATGGTTTAATTGCTTATCATGTCGCTAATCAATAGTTCCGGGTTTATGGAAATTGCGATCATTGCACATGATGGTAAAAAAGCCGATTTAATTGATTTTTTGATTAAAAATGAAGCTATTCTTCATAATGAAAAAATCAGGTTAATTGGTACCGGAACTACCGGAGGAAAAGCAGAAGCTGCGGGATTTAAAACCCAAAGAATGCTGTCAGGACCTTTAGGTGGTGATGCGCAGATTGCAGGAAGAGTTGCAGAAGGGATAACAAATATGGTTTTCTTTTTTAAAGATCCGTTGTCCAGTCACCCGCATGAAGCAGATATTAATATGCTGATTCGGGTTTGCGATGTGCATAATGTGCCGCTGGCAACAAATGAAGCAACGGCACAATTATTATTAGATGCTATTGCACAGCAATTATAGAGATCTCAACATTTACATTTTTTGGCAGACATGCCACTTGAACCGTTTCACGTGCTGGAGCGGTTTTTTCATTAAAATAAGAACCGTAAACGGTGTTAATTGCACCAAAATTGTTCATGTCCATAATGAAAATGGTAGCCTTAACTACATTTTCAAAAGTCATATTTGCAGCTTCTAAAATGGCTGCAATATTTTCCATTACCTGAGTAGTTTCATTATTGATTGTATCCGTTACCAGTTCTCCGGAAGCCGGATTGATGGCGATTTGTCCGGAAGCGTAAAGTGTATTTCCTGATAAAACAGCCTGGTTATAAGGGCCAATAGGCGCAGGAGCCTTTTCTGTAAAGATTATTTTTTTCATGATAAAATTATTTTAAGTCGAAGAATTATCGATTAGAAGTGCTTCTTTTGTTCCATTTAATGTCACTCAGCATACCGGATTTAATTCCAATAAAGAAATTCCAGTTAGCATTTGGTCCCATCGGATTCCAGTTAAAAGCCATTCTCCAGCTTAACAAATCCCTTTCAAAACGGAATTGAGTAAAAGTAACTCCTTTCTGAACAAAATCATAACCGGTAGAAACCCCGCCTTTCCATTTGGGCGTAATATCCATATTGGCAGAAATCATGATGGAGTTTCCTGAAATTTTATTTTCGCGGCTGGCATTTGTATAGGTTAAAGAGTAGGCCATAGTCATGTCCCAAGGAATTTTAGAACTAAAAAATTCGCTTACAACATCTTCATCGCGTTCCGGCTCATTGGCAAACTGACTATTTCTGCTGTCGTTTAAGTCGGTATTGGTACCAAATAAATCATCATTACGACCACCATTTCGCTGGCTTTGATTGTTCTTTTCTTTTCCGGTTCCTTTATTTGAAAAAGAATAGTTCATTGTAAGGTTTGCACTTGTCATTCTAAACAAACTTCCACCATTATCAATATTATATTTGTTGATTACATTTCCGGCATTGTCAATAGCATATGGATTTAAAACGGCTCCAAAATTGACATTCATTTTATTGTCAAAAAATTGTGTTCCTCCACTTACCACAACTGGCTGCCATGCTAAAGTCTTTTTTCCGTCTGCACTAAAATTATAACTTGTGTTGAAGTTCAAATTGTTTAGCAGCATTATTTTCTTAGGTTCGGTTTTTGTGCTGTCCCGATCCCTTACTTTGGCTTCAAAAGTGTTGCTCAATGCAAATCCGACTATATTAGAATTGCTTTGTCCTGGCGCACCATAAACTCCGTTTGCGAACCTTGAATACTCGTCTGTAGAAATTCGGCCGGCCGCATCTACGGTATATTTATCATAATATCGTTCAAAACTTGGAGTATAAGAATAGGTTATACTCGGCCTCATAACGTGACGAATGGCCTGAATTCTTTTGTCTTCACCAAAATTAAATGTACCGTAAATAGTAGTTCCTAAATTGGTGCTTAAATTATAAGTTCTGTAAGAGTCGAATCCGTTTATCGTTTTGTCTATAACTTTTCCTTCCGATGCATCGTAGTTCTTTTCAATAGTTTTAGTAACCCAGGTTTCCTGATAGTTAGTCGATGCTCCGGCACTAAAATATTTAAAGATTTTAAAGTTGGTACTGATCGGAATAGTATGCTGCATCCCAATTTGTGCATCTCTAAACATTTGCGGCTTAAAGAATAAAGAATCGTACGTAACGATATTGTTTTTACCCGTTACGTTATATTGTAAGTTGATGTTCTTAATCAAGCCTTTTTTAACGCCGTCTTTCCCAACAAAAGGATAAACACGATCGATACTTCCCTGAAGATTAGGAAGACTCATCTGGATTTGCTCAGTTTGCGTATTTTGCTGATGTGTAGCTGTTAACGAAATGCGAGAACCCGGAATCGTATTAAAGGTTTTGTTATACGAAATAGACGAACTTAATGTATTGTTCAGGTTTGATCCAATGTTGGCCTGATTGATAGACTGCTTAAAGTATTTACTGCTACCCATGTTTACAGATGCAGAAAAACTTGAATTTGGATTAGATTTAGTGTCTTTTGAATGCGACCACTGAATATTGTAAATATTTTGTTTTGAATAATCAGGGTAACCTCTTTCGCTGCTAATTAAATTCTCGAATCGGATGTTTACATTTCCCCTGTACTTGTATCTTGTAGCATAAGCAGATTCGAAACGCATAGCGTAACTTCCATTGGTATAATAATCTCCTAAAACAGTCAAATCATAATTATCACTTAAAGCAAAATAATAACCTCCATTTTGCAAAGAAAAACCCCTGGTATTAGAATCATTGTAACTTGGAATAATAATCCCTGAAACACTTTTTTCCTGGCTTAAAGGGAAATACCCGTAAGGCAGTGCCAAAGGAGTCGGAACATCGGCAATAACCATTTGAGTTAAGCCGGTAACGATTTTTTTTCCGGGAACAAATTTAATTTTGCTGGTTCTAAAATAATATTCCGGATTGTCAATATCCTGAGCTGTTGTAATACGTGCGCCCTGCAGGTAGTAGACAGAATCGTTTTCTTTTTTTGTAATGGCAGCTTTAATATTTAATTCGCCCTGTTTTGTTCTTGAATTATAGATTAAGGCTTTTTTTGTTTTAAAATTAAAACGAATAGAGTCGGGCTGAACTTCGCTGGCCCCTTGTTTAAAATTAGGAAACTGCACTAAAGCTCCGGCGGAATCTTTTATTCTTCCGGCATAAACTTCGTCTTTTTCATAATTCAGGACAATAATACCAGATTTTAATTCAACATCTTTATAGTATAATTCGGCTTCGTTATATAAAGTGATCAGCTTTTTCTTCTGATCAATCTTTGCATAATCTTTTGCCTTGTACCTTACCTTGCCATCCAAAAAAGTCTTCGTTGGCCTGACAGTATCTAATTTTATAGTGTCATTTGGAGTTATTTGAGGCTTATCTGTTTGTTTTGCAGCTGGTAAAGGCTTTTTTTTAGATTTTATCTCTTGCGAATATAAATTACCACATCCCATTGTTAGGAAAAATGATATTAAAACGATATTAAATAAGTTTGTCTGCAAAGGTTTAAATGCTATTTTTGTAAAATTATGGCTTGTTTTTTGACATGTCAAACTTACATATAATTTTTTGGCAAAAATAATCAATTGTAAAAATTATAATAGCTGCGTTTTATTAAAATTAACTTTTAGATTTATGAATAGATTAAACAAAATTAAGGTAATCTTTACTTTTTTTCTAACAATAGCGTCATTTTGCACATATAGTCAGTCAAATGTTTTTAAAGTAACACTTGATGCCGGTCATGGTGATCACGACTTTGGTGCAGTTTACAGCGGCCGGATTGAAAAAAATATTGCCTTGGCTATTGTTTTAAAAGTGGGGAAAATTTTAGAGCTTAATCCAAATGTAAATGTAATTTATACCCGTAAAACAGATGTTTTTATTGATTTGGTCGAAAGAGCCAATATTGCCAACAGAGCTAATTCAAATATATTTGTTTCAATACATTGTAATGCCAATAAAAATACAGCGGCTGATGGTACAGAAACTTATGTAATGGGTTTAAGTAAAGTTTCATCAAATCTTGAGGCTGCAAAGAAAGAGAACTCGGTTATTACTCTGGAGAAAGATTATAAACGCAAATACGAAGGTTTTGATCCAAATTCACCAGAATCTATGATCGGAATGACTTTAATGCAGGAGGAATATCTGGATAACAGTATTTCATTAGCAAGTAAAATCGAAGACAATTTTGAAAGACTTGGAAAAAAAATCAGACAAGGCGGTGTAAAACAAGCACCATTTATGGTACTTCATAAAGCTTATATGCCAAGAGTTTTAGTCGAGACCGGATTTGTATCGAATCCTACGGAAGGAAATATTTTAAATTCAGAAGAAGGACAGGACGATATTGCAAAAGCTATTGCCGAAGCTATTTTGAGTTATAAAAGAGAATATTTTGGCTCAGGAACTCCAGAAGTCGAAGCCAAACCGGTAAAGGATACATCAACACCAAAGAAAGTAAAAGCTGAAGCACCTGCAGCTCCAAAAGGAACATTTTTTAAGGTTCAGCTTATTGCGAGTATTAAAAAAACACCATTAGAACCTAAAAATTTTAAGGGTTTAAAAAATGTGACTATGATCTACGAAAACAATATTTATAAATATTTCTATCAGGAAACACCAAATTATGAAACTGCCAAAAAATATCTGGAAGAAGCTAAGAATAAAGGATATGGCGCAGCTTTTTTGGTTGCAAACAAAGATGGACAGAAAATCAGCATTGAAGACGCAGTCAAATAATAGCCACAAGTTCGAATATTTATACTAATTTTGTAACAAACACTTAGAATTTTGAAACTAACAAGAGAAATTAAAACGGCTGTATTAGTCATCGCGTCTATTTTACTATTTATCTGGGGATATAGTTTTTTAAAAGGAAAAGACCTTTTTACAAACTATAAAACATTATACGCTGAATATGATAATGTTGAAGAGTTAGCACAATCAGCGCCAGTTACCATAAACGGACTTGTAGTTGGTAAGGTAAATAAAATTACAATCAATGAAACAACAGGTAAATTATTAGTTGAACTTCAATTAAAAACAGATTTTCCTATTTCTAAAACCAGTAAAGCATCTTTATATTCCGCTAGTTTAATTGGAGGAAAGCAAATCGCCATTATTCCTAATCTGGCAGATAAAGAACCTGCAGAAGACGGACAAACACTTCAGTCTGAAGTAAAATTAGGGCTGACTGAATCTTTAGGCGGTAAACTTGAGCCAATCGAAGAAAAGCTGAACGCAATGCTGCTTAATATTAACACCCTGGTTACAGGTTTAAATAATGTTTTAGACAAAAAAGGACAGGAAGATTTAAAGAAAAGTTTAGCCGAATTGAGCCAGACAATGGAGCAGTTTCACAGAGCATCAGGAACGCTTAATACTATTTTAGATACAAACAAAGGTCAGATTAACGGAGTTGTATCCAACTTTAATAAAATGTCAAGTAACTTCAATAAAATATCTGATTCTTTAAATAAGGCAGATCTTGGGAAAACAGTTCGTAATCTAAATCAGACTCTGGCAAAAGTTGATGGTATTATGGCTAATTTAAATTCCGGAAAAGGAACAGCTGGTAAATTATTAAACGACGACGCACTTTATAACAACCTTGCAAAAACTTCAAAAGAGCTTGAATTATTACTGCAGGATGTTCGTTTGTACCCAACCCGTTATGTAAATGTTTCTCTTTTTGGAAAGAAAAACAAGCCTTATGTAGCACCTGCTGAAGACACAAAATCAACTGATAAAAAATAATTGTAATGAGTTATTTAGATAATATTTTATTCGCCATACTTCTAGTAGCAGGATTTGTTTTTTTTACAGCGAGCGTAAAAAAAATCATCCGCAACATCAATTTAGGAGTTGACGTAGATAGAAAAGATAATCCTAAAGCTCGTTGGAAAAATATGGCATTGATTGCTCTTGGGCAGTCAAAAATGGTAAGACGTCCTGTTGCCGGGATCCTGCATATTTTTGTATATGTAGGTTTTATTATTATAAACATTGAACTGCTAGAAATAATTATCGATGGATTAATAGGCACTCATAGAGTTTTTGCACCATATTTAGGTGTAGTTTATGATGTTTTAATAGCTTCATTTGAAATTTTAGCAATACTTGTAATTTTTGCAGTTACAGTTTTCTGGCTTAGAAGAAATTTCATCAGACTGAAACGTTTTATTCATTCTGACTTAAAAGGATTTCCTAAAAGCGATGCAAATTATATTTTGTATTTCGAAACGGTTTTAATGATTTTGTTTTTGTTAATGAATGCTTCAGATCTTCATTTGCAAAACGTTCCGGGAGGAGTTTTTCATAAAGCGGGAAGCTTTCCGATCAGCCAGTTTATTGCACCGGTTTTTAACGGAATGTCAAATGAATCTGTTGTAATACTGTTTGAAACATTTTGGTGGATGCATATTGTGGGTATTTTGATATTTATGAACTATTTGTATTTCTCCAAACATTTGCACATACTTTTAGCATTTCCAAATACTTATTTTGCAAACCTGAAACCGGAAGGACAGTTTGATAATCTCGCTTCTGTTACCAAAGAAGTGAAGTTAATGATGGACCCAAATGCTGATCCTTTTGCGGCAGCTCCTGTTGATGAAAATGCAGCTCCGTCTAAATTTGGAGCAAGCGATGTTCAGGATTTAAACTGGGTACAGCTTTTAAATGCTTATACATGTACAGAATGCGGCCGTTGTACATCATCTTGTCCGGCAAATCAAACTGGTAAAAAATTGTCTCCTCGTAAAATTATGATGGATACAAGAGATCGTCTTCAGGAAGTTGGAAAAAATATTGATGCCAATAAAGGTGTTTTTGTTCCCGACAATAAAACATTATTGAACGATTACATTACTCCGGAAGAATTATGGGCTTGTACATCTTGTAATGCCTGTGTAGAAGAATGCCCTGTAAATATTAGTCCTTTGTCTATTATTATGGATATGCGCCGCTATTTGGTGATGGAGCAGAGTGCTGCGCCAATGTCATTGAATGCAATGATGACCAATATCGAAAATAATGGAGCTCCATGGCAGTACAGCCAGCAGGATCGATTAAATTGGAAAAACGAAAATTAAGATTATCGATTAATCGGTTATTAGTTTAACCGCTTAATTGATTTTAAAATAATATTGGTGTTAGTTTTTGTTTAGTGATAAAAAGCGATTAAACAATTCAAAGATTAACCGATTAAACAAAAGTGAGAGATGTCAGAAAGTTTAGTAGTGCCAACAATGGCAGAAATGCTTGCCGAAGGAAAACAGCCGGAAGTTTTATTTTGGGTGGGTTGTGCAGGAAGTTTTGATGATAGAGCAAAAAAAATTACAAAGGCATTTGTACGTATTTTAAACCGTACTAATGTTTCTTTTGCGGTACTCGGAACAGAAGAAAGCTGTACTGGTGATCCTGCAAAAAGAGCCGGAAATGAATTTTTGTTTCAAATGCAGGCCATGATGAATATCGAGGTTCTAAATGCATACGAAGCTAAAAAAATAGTTACTGCCTGTCCGCATTGTTTTAATACTTTAAAAAATGAATATCCGGAATTAGGCGGAAACTATGAAGTTATTCATCACACAGAATTCTTAAAATCATTAATTGATGATGGAAGACTTACTGTTGAAGGCGGACAATTTAAAGGAAAGAAAATTACTTTCCATGATCCTTGTTATTTAGGCAGAGCCAATAAAGTTTATGAGGCACCAAGGGATTTGATTGAGAAATTGGATGTTGAATTAGTCGAAATGAAACGTTCTAAAGCAAATGGTTTATGCTGCGGAGCAGGTGGAGCGCAAATGTTTAAAGATGCTGAACCTGGAAATAAGGAAGTAAATGTTCTTCGTACAGAAGATGCTTTAGAAGTTCAGCCGGATATTATTGCAGCGGGTTGTCCGTTTTGCAATACAATGTTAACTGACGGAATTAAACATGCACATAAAGAAGGTGAAGTTAAAGTAATGGATGTTGCGGAATTAATTGCAAATGCGCAGGATTTGTAATCTAAGATACTAAGATTCTAAGAGGCTAAGGTTCTAAGTTTTTTAAACGTGAAATCTAAAACCTCGTAAATCAATAATCAACAATCTATAATCTAAAATTAAAAATGTATATACCTTTTGAAAATTTACCTGGTGAATCAAGAGTCTGGATTTACCAATCGAACAGAAAATTTTCTGAGGAAGAGTTTTCTGAAATCGAAACAGATTTAAAAGCTTTTGTAGAACAATGGGCTGCACATGGAACAAGCCTTGAAGCTTCATTTTTGCTTAAATACAATCGCTTTATAATATTAGCTGTAAATCAGGATGTTCAGGCTGCTACAGGCTGTTCTATTGATAGTTCGGTAGAATTTATTCAAGGTTTGGAGAAAAAGTATAATGTCGATTTATTAGACAAAATGAATGTTACTTTCAAACTTGGAGAACACATTGCACACAAACCATTAATTGATTTCAAAAAAATGGTAAAAGATAAATCAGTTTCTGAAAATACAATTGTTTTCAATAATCTGGTAAACAATATTGAAGAATTCAACGAATCCTGGGAAGTTTCTGCTGCCGACAGCTGGCACAGCAGATTTTTCTAAGAGAAATTTAAAAGATGTTTAAAAAGCGCAAAATTTAATATTTTGCGCTTTTTTTAGTTATTTGTTTCAAGTTAAGTTTTTAACCAAAATTTGTCATTCCGCCTGAAATTCAACGAAGACCGTGAGGTAAAGATATTAATTGATGCATAATAAAAACCTAAATTATAAATAAACAGCTAATAGTATTAATAATGATAAACCCTGATCTGAATTTTAGATGGCGCACAATTAAAAATGGTTTATTACATTTTGCAATTGTAAACTTACATATTGAAAAGAATGAAACTGCGAATGAAATTATAGAAGATTATTCGGGTTACAAATATTCTAACGATTTGATGGATGTAAGACATCAAGGTTTCAATACTTGGAAAACCGGACTGAGAAATGGGCTTGAATTTGCCCTTTCACACAGTTCTGATTTTTGGACTATTAGGATAAACGGGTTTTGTGCATCATATTTGGATACAAATGCAACAATTCTAGGTTATACTGGGATTTTGGCTTTTACAAAAGAAACAGATATTGTGATTAGTAATCTTCAGGAAGTTGAGAGTTTTGTTTTTAGGAGTTTGAACGATGGCATTATGAATAAAATTCCAAACTTTAATGAATTGACTTTTACTATCGATGTTTAAAATTAAAAGTATTAAAATAAAAATTTTCTTGTAAAAGCAAAAATGTCAAATCCAACTCTGATGGAAGCGGTAATATTTTATGGTGATGTTCGTCATAAAAGATATAGCAAACAGCGGAACTATGGATCTTTTTTGCAAATACTGTTCTGCTTCTAAAAATATTTATCAACCGGATTTAATCTAATTTTGTCGAAAATCTAACAATTTAAAAGCCTAATTAAACGTGATTTTTGAGTACTTTCGTAGAATTAAATTTAATACATGAAAATAGCAATAGTTTGTTATCCGACATTTGGCGGGAGTGGTGTAGTTGCTACAGAACTAGGCCTTGAATTAGCCAGACGCGGACACGAAATACATTTTATAACTTACAGTCAGCCAGTAAGATTGGCACTTTTAAATCCAAATGTACATTATCACGAAGTAAACGTTCCTGAATATCCTTTATTTCATTATCAGCCTTACGAATTGGCTTTGTCAAGCAAGCTGGTTGATATGGTAAAATTATATAAAATCGAAGTTCTTCACGTGCATTATGCTATTCCGCACGCCTATGCAGGTTATATGGCAAAACAAATGCTGAAGAATGAAGGAATTAATCTTCCAATGATTACAACGCTTCACGGAACCGATATTACACTGGTGGGAAATCATCCTTTTTATAAGCCAGCAGTAACTTTTAGTATTAATAAATCAGATTATGTGACTTCGGTTTCGCAAAGTTTGAAAGACGATACTTTGAAATTATTCAAAATCAAGAATAAGATTAAAGTAATCCCAAACTTTATCGAACTGGATAAAGTTAGAAAAGATCCGGCAGAACCTTGCCACAGATATGTAATGGCTAAGGAAAACGAACGAATCGTAACGCATATCAGTAACTTTAGAAAAGTAAAACGTATTCCGGATATTATTAAGATTTTCTATAATATTCAGAAAGAAATGCCGGCCAAATTGATGATGGTTGGCGACGGACCTGAAAAAGAAAGAGCCGAGGTTTTATGTATGGAACTGGGAATTTACGATAAAGTAATTTTCTTTGGCAACAGTAATGAAATCGATAAAATTTTATGCATGACCGATTTGTTTTTACTTCCGTCAGAAACAGAAAGTTTTGGTCTGGCCGCATTAGAAGCAATGGCTTGTGGTGTTCCCGTAATTTCAAGTAATTCAGGAGGTTTGCCTGAAGTTAATTTTGATGGAATTTCCGGTTATTTAAGTAATGTAGGAAATGTAGATGAAATGGCCGCCAATGCTATTAAAATTCTTAAAGAGGATGTTATTTTAAAAGAGTTTAAAACAAATGCATTAGAAGTTGCCAGAAAATTTGACATCAAAAATATTCTGCCTAAATATGAAGCGTTGTATCAAAGAGCAATTGACGATTATAAAGAGTAAAAGCATTAATTTTTAAAATTTGAATGGGATGAAAAAAGTAATTTCGGTTTTGGTAATTTTTGTCTTAGTTTCCTGTGGAGCAAAAAAAACAACGGGTTCAACTGCTTTATACGAAGTTTTAACTGAGCAGTCTGATGGCGGCGGCAATATCAAATTCTTTGAGATTTTAACGGAGCCTAATGAAATCAAAATGCTTCAAAACGATCCGCATCTCGCCAGTAAGATGAAGCAGGCCGATATTAATAACTCTAATTATGTAATTCTTAATATGGGCGAAAAAAACACCGGAGGATATTCTATTGGAGTTGAAAGTGTTGAAGAAACCGATAAAAATATCATTATTACGGTAAAAGAGAAAAGCCCGGCACCAGATGCAATGGTAATGCAGGTTGTTACATATCCTTATACAGTTGTAAAAGTGCATTCTAAAAAAGAGATTATTGTTAAATAAAAAGAAGCGGGGCTTCGACTTCGCTCAGCCTGACAAACTTTGCAATATTATTATTTTAGCATCAGCATGTCAGACTGAGCGAAGTCGAGGCCCTTTTTTTGTTCTAAAAAACATAAAAAAAAACCTGTAGCATAAAACGACAGGTTTCTTCTTACAATTATTTTTTATTTTTAATTAGAATCTGAATTTTACGCCTAAACCAACGTCAAATCCAAAGTTATCGTCATCATAGTATCCAGAACCAATTTCAGGTCTTGCATCTAATGATAGTGTAATTGGCACTTCTTTAAATCTATATTCGATACCGATGTCTCCGGCAGCAAAAACATAAGTTCCGCTGTCATTGAATCTGGAATTATTATTGTAATAATCGTGATCCCAGGCAGCTAAACCTCCACCGACACCAGCGTACCAGTTGAATCCTCCATCGATGTTCCAAACCCATTGGTAAAGAGCAACTCCTTTGATGGCATCAACATCACTGCTGTTTCTCCAGCCTAAATCAAATTCAAGTCTGTTTTTTTGATTCAGACCTAACTGGTATGATACTTCACCTCCAAATCCGTTATTGTCTCCTAAACGTAATCCTAAAGCGTGTTTTGAAATTTCTTGTGATTGTGCCGTAAATGCAAATCCAAAAAGCATAATGGCAGATACTATTATCTTCTTCATAAAATGGTTAATTAATTTTTGTCAAATTTAGATTTCCTTGTTTATGAATAACGTATAATATTTTTAGAAATTGTTATATAATTCACATTTTTATGAATTTTCGATGCATCTAAAAGTTAAAAACAATGCGTACAGGGCTTTAAAAGCAGGTTTGTTATTTTTTTAGAATTATATTCGATAACATTTGAGAAGTCAGGATATCTTCCATTTCAAATAGATTTTCTTCTTCTGTAAAGTTACTGTGAGTGTATGAATATAATTTCCAGCGCTTTTTATGGTATTCCAGAGCAGTAAGATTTTCAACCCAGTCACCAGAATTTAAGTATAAGGTAGAACCGTGCTTATTCTCCTTAGTAAGGATTTTTGGTTCATGAATGTGCCCGCAGATTACATAGTCGTAATTTTTTTCGATAGCCAAATCGGTTGCAGTAGTTTCAAAGTCTGAAATAAATTTTACGGCCTTTTTTACACTTGCTTTTATTTTTTTAGAAAAAGAGTAAGGTTCGCGCCCTAATTTTGCAAGGCACCAATTGGCTAAACGATTCATTAAAATCAAATAATCATATCCCAATCCGCCCAGTTTTGCAATCCACTTAGAATGCTGTACTGAAGCATCAAAAACGTCTCCGTGAAAAATCCATGCTTTTTTGTCATCTAATTCTAAAACCAGTTTATCAACCAGTGAAAAATTACCCATGTTCATGTCGCTGAATTTTCGAAGTATCTCGTCGTGGTTTCCGGTAATGTAATACACTTTGGTTCCTTTTGAAGCCATCCCTATTATACGCTGGATAACTCTTAAATGCGCTTTAGGAAAATAAGATTTTCTAAACTGCCAGGCATCAATTATGTCACCATTTAAAACCAAAGTTTTAGGTTTAATAGTTGATAAATAGTTGTTTAGTTCTTTAGCGTGACTTCCGTAAGTTCCCAAATGGACATCAGAGATAATGACCAATTCGACGTTTCGTTTTTTCAATTTTTCCTGTTTTGAAGTTCCACAAATGAAAGAAAATCCAACTCAATTTATTTTATCAAAAGGTTACTAATTCGAAGGCAATTTTAATAAATTGTGATTTTTAAAGTGTTTAATCTTTAATTAATATTACCAATTTTTAATTTTTTAATTTAATTCATAAAACTTACATTTGCTCAAAACTAAATACAATGGCAGGAAACAGCTACGGCACCCTATATAAAGTTACTACATTTGGAGAATCTCATGGTGAAGCTTTAGGCGGAATTATAGATGGTTGTCCATCAGGAATTGAACTTGATTTCGAAGCAATTGAAGTTGAAATGTCACGAAGAAAGCCAGGACAGTCGGCTATCGTGACGCAGAGAAAAGAACCAGACAGCGTTCAGTTTTTATCCGGGATATTTGAAGGAAAAACAACCGGAACCCCAATTGGATTTATCATTCCAAATACCAATCAAAAATCAGATGATTATTCACATATAAAAGACAATTACAGGCCAAGTCATGCTGATTATGTGTATGATCAAAAATATGGTTTTCGTGATTATCGCGGAGGAGGAAGAAGTTCTGCCCGCGAAACAGCCAGCAGAGTAGTAGCAGGAGCCATTGCAAAACAAATGCTTCCTGAAATTAAAATTAATGCTTACGTATCTTCTGTTGGTCCAATTCATTTAGATACACCTTATCAGGAACTGGATTTTTCTAAAATAGAAAGCAATCCGGTTCGCTGTCCTGATGAAAAATCGGCAGCAATTATGGAAGAATATATCCGGGACATCCGCAAGCAGGGAGATACTGTTGGAGGTGTGGTTTCGTGTGTAATCCAGAATGTTCCGGTTGGTTTAGGCGAACCTGTTTTTGATAAATTACATGCTGAATTAGGAAAAGCAATGCTTTCAATCAATGCTGTAAAAGGTTTTGAATACGGAAGCGGTTTCTCCGGTTCTGAGATGAAAGGAAGTGAACACAACGATTTATATAATCCAGACGGAACTACAAAAACAAATCTTTCGGGAGGAATTCAGGGTGGAATAAGCAACGGAATGGATATTTATTTCAGAGTGGCTTTTAAACCGGTTGCCACTACTATGCAGACTCAGGATTCGTTAGATAATAAAGGAAACATTACACCAATGACCGGAAAAGGACGTCATGATCCGTGCGTTGTGCCTCGTGCAGTGCCAATCGTAGAAGCGATGGCTGCAATTGTTTTGGCTGATTTTTATTTAATCAACAAAACATATTAGTAAAAATAAGGCAGTGAGGGTCTTATATTTTAATAATTAAAACGTAAATTAATGCAAATTACAGAAACTAAAAAGAAATCATTTATTAAAGGATTAACGGGGCAGATTTTAATTGCAATGTTACTTGGGGCAACCCTTGGAATAATACTGCATCATTATATTTCTCCCGAGTCAGCGCAGTCATTTAGTACTAAAATAAAAATGCTTGCAACTGTTTTTATCCGTTTGGTGCAAATGATTATTTCTCCATTGGTTTTTACGACACTTGTTGTAGGAATCGCAAAACTGGGAGATATAAAAACAGTAGGGAGAATTGGAGGAAAGGCACTGGGATGGTTTTTTACGGCTTCATTTATATCGCTTTTAATTGGATTGTTTTATGTAAATATTTTAGAGCCCGGAGTTGGGCTGAAATTGGGACATGTTGATATGGCTTCGGCTTCTGAAGTAACAGCCAAAACACAAAATCTGTCTTTCGAAAACTTCGTTGAACATATTGTTCCAAAAAGTATTATCGAAGCAATGGCAACCAATGAAATTTTACAAATTGTAATTTTTTCTATATTCTTCGGATTAGCCGCCGCATCTTTAGGAAATACTGTAAAACCAGTTATTGGAGCTTTAGATAAAATTTCGCACATCGTGTTAAAAATGGTAAATTATGTAATGAACTTTGCTCCAATTGGAGTTTTTGGTGCCATTGCAGCCGTTTTTGCCGTACGCGATGCAGAAGAATTATTAATTACTTATTTTAAGTTTTTCGGTTCCTTCTTATTGGGAATTGGTACTTTGTGGGTCGTTTTAATTGCGGTTGGATTTATTTTCTTAAGAGGAAGAATGGTCGAACTTTTGAGACGAATTATTGGGCCTTTGGCAATTGCCTTTGGAACAACAAGTTCAGAAGCAGTTTTCCCTAAATTAACAGAAGAATTAGAAAGCTTTGGTGTAAAAGACAGAATTGTATCTTTTATGCTGCCGCTGGGATATTCTTTTAATCTGGACGGAAGTATGATGTACATGACCTTTGCCAGTATTTTTATTGCCCAGTTTTATAATGTACATTTAGATTTAGGAACTCAGATGGCCATGCTTTTGGTTTTAATGCTTACAAGCAAAGGAATTGCAGGTGTACCGAGAGCAAGTTTAGTTGTTGTTGCTGCAACATGCGGAATGTTTGATATTCCTGTTGAAGGAATTGCTTTAATCTTGCCAATTGACCATTTTTGTGATATGTTCAGAAGCGCTACCAATGTATTAGGAAATGCTTTAGCCACTTCAGTTGTAGGGCAATGGGAAAATAATAAAGAAAATAATTTGAATACGTTAGAAGAAAATTAATTTTATCTTCTCATCAATAAAAAAACCGTAACAGACTTTTGTTTGTTACGGTTTTTAGTTTTACAAAATAGTGCTCTAAAATTATTTTGCAGCTACTTTTCCTTTTCTGTCCGCATCACTTTCGGCTGCAGGTGCATCGCCTCCGTGAATTGTTTTTTGCTGTTTTTTAGTCAATTTTTCTGTTTCTGTAAATTGTAAAAATTTCTCTGACATAGTTTTTTGGTTTTAGTGCTCCAATCTTGTAAACACTTGGGGCTTATGTTTTTTAATTTTGTTAAAAATAGTATTATTTTTTATCAAAAGAATTTTTTCTTTGATTTATTATAAATAAATAACTTAAAACTGAAATTATATTTCTGTGTAGTTTTATGACATTTTAAAAAAATGTTATTTGTTCTGACATAATTCTGCGGCATTCATTAATTCGCGAATATTTAATATCACAGAATTAAAACACGAAAAACTTTACATTATAAGGTAAATACTATAACTGTGTATTGCTATAAAAATGTATATTTGAATAAACATAACCAAATTATGCCTCGTTACAGATTTAGTTTTTTAATTTTAATTTTTCTAAATATATTTTGTATTGAGTTAAGTGCTCAGAACCACGCGATATCAGTTGAAAAAGTTAAAAAATTAACGCAGGAAGCTTGTGATTATTTAGATGAAACCAATTACGAAAAATCACTAAAAAAATCTGGGATTGCACTCCAATACGCATTTGATCTTAAAAATGACACCCTTATTTCGAGAAACTACAATATTATAGGAATCAATTTTCATGATTTAGGCGAAATTAACAAAGCGATATTCTTTTATAAAAAAGCTCTTTTTTATGCACAGCGGTCGAATATAGTGAGTCTAAGAATGATGATAACCAGTAATTTGGGTAATTTATATTTTTTCGAAAAGAAAATGTACAGTACCGGAATCACTTATTACAAGGAATCATTAAAGTTTGGGAAGCAGGAAAAATATCTGAAAGAAATCGCCATTACAAATCTGAATATAGTATGGTCGTATTTTAAAATTGAAAATTATAAAGCAGGACTGCCTTACTTACAATATATTAATGAACATCAAAATGATTTAAAAGGAAAATCAGATGATATTGCTTTAAATTTTTTAAACGGAATGTATTATGCCAGTGTAAATGATATCGTTAAGGCAAACCGCTTTTTTGTAAAAGCAATTTCAAGTAAATCAAAAGATGACAAACCGGATCTGGCTTATGCACATTTAGAATACTCGAAATTTTTAAGTAAAATAGGAAAACATAAAGAGGCCTATAATAACCTCGTTATTTATAACCAGCTTACGAATGAAATGTACAGCGAGGAAAAGCTTAAAAACGCTTCGGTAGCTGGCTTAAATTTAGAGCTGGATGAATACAAAAGGCAGATCGAGAAAATCGAAAACGAAAAAACCTCACAATCACAAAGCCTTAAAAAATCAAGAATAATTGTAATTCTGTTTATTCTGATTTCGTTTATACTTCTTTTCCTGATCGTTACTTTAATTAAAAATATCGGCCTTAAGAAAAAACATAATTTAGAGCTTCTAAAAGCTAAAGAAATTGCTGAAGAAGCTTCAGTACTCAAAACCCAATTTATTTCAACGATAAGCCATGAATTGCGTACTCCGTTATACGGAGTTGTCGGAATAACAAACATGCTTTTAGAAGAACATAAAGAATTATCTCAAAGTCAGCATTTAAGTGCTTTGAAGTTTTCTGCCCGTTACTTGCTGTCGCTGGTAAATGACATACTTCAAATTAATAAAATAGAGGAAAATAAAGTAGTGCTGGAGAGTCTGACTTTTAATATTTCCGATGAGATTATGGTAATTAAAAACTCTCTTTCCTTTCTGTCTCAAAAAAATAACAATAAAATTAATGTTGCAATTGATGCTGATATTCCTGAATATTTAATTGGAGATAAGCTTCGCCTTGCTCAAATTTTAATGAACTTAGTGAGTAATGCCCTAAAATTTACTAAAGATGGAGAAGTGGAAATTATTGTAAAACTGGACAAAATAGAAGGCAGGTTTTATTATCTGCATTTTTTAATAAAAGATAATGGAGTTGGAATTGCCGCCGTTGATCAGAATAAAATATTTGAAAAATTTGTTCAGGTAGGAAGAAAAGATGAAGATTATCAGGGAACAGGGCTGGGGCTTAGCATTGTGAAGAGACTTTTAGGACTTTTTGGAAGTTCAATTACTTTAGAAAGTGACCTTGGTGCAGGAACCTCATTTTCATTTGTAATTCCTTTTGAATATGATCCTTTAAAAACAAAGAAAATTATTGAAAATATAGAAGTTGATTTAACATCTAGCGATATTTATAAGATTCTTATTGTCGAAGATAATCTTATTAATCAATTGGTTACTAAGAAAATTATCGAGAAGAATAATTTTGTTTGTCAGGTTGTTGATGATGGTTTTGCTGCCCTGACAATATTAGAAAAAGAACAATTTGACCTTATTTTGATGGATATAAATATGCCGTTAATGAATGGTTTTGAAACCACAAAGAGAATTCGCCAGCTTGGAGTAAAAACACCGGTTGTGGCTTTGACCGCTTTTGACAAAGATGAAATTACAGATGAAGCTATTTCAGCCGGAATGAACGATATTATTGTTAAACCTTTTGAACCGGTTAAACTCTTTAAGATTTTAAATTACCTTATAAATGAAGCAAAAAACGCTGGTTAGTACCAGCGTTTTTTATTTTGTTTGGATGCACTCGATTTTCTCGATTTATGCGCACCGCCGCTTCTGTTAGAGTTTTTAGGTTTTTCTCCGGCTTCAGGACTTCCTGCATGCCATTGATATGGGTGATCTGTAATGGTTTTTACATCTACTTTAATTAGTTTTTGTATCTCTTTCCAATACGGATGTTCATCTTTTCCGCAGAAAGAAATTGCAATTCCGCCATTTCCTGCACGGCCAGTACGGCCAATTCTATGAACATAGGTTTCAGGAATATTAGGCAAATCAAAATTGATAACATAAGGCAGCTGCTCAATATCAATTCCTCTTGCTGCAATATCTGTAGCAACAAGAACGCCTACTTCTTTGTTTTTAAAAGCATCCAGAACACGTTGTCTCGCATTTTGCGATTTGTCTCCGTGAATTGCTTCTGCCGGAATATCTTTTTTGCGAAGTGCTTTTACAACATTATCTGCTCCGTGTTTGGTTCTCGAAAAAACAAGCACATTGGATAAATTTTCTTCTTTAATTAAATGATATAAAAGGTTTCTTTTTTCTGTTTTGTCTACAAAATAAATACGCTGCTCAACATTCTCAGCAGTTGATGAAACCGGTGAAACTTCTACTTTTTCAGGATCCTGCAAAAACATTTCTGCCAATTCACGAATGGCAAGCGGCATCGTTGCAGAAAACAACAAAGTTTGTCTGTTTTTTGGTGTAAGTTTTACGATCTTTTTTACATCGTTTATAAAACCCATATCCAGCATTTGATCGGCTTCGTCTAAAACTAAGGTGTGCAGATGATCCAAATCAAGAAAACCTTGTTTGTGTAAATCCAGTAATCGGCCGGGAGTTGCAACCAAAACGTCAACACCATTTTTTAATGCGTCAACCTGAGGGTTTTGAGAAACTCCGCCAAAAATAGTCAATTGCGTTAAATTGGTATATTTAGAATAAGTGTCAAAACTCTGTCCAATTTGTACGGCTAATTCACGCGTTGGAGTTACTATAAGGGCACGAATTTGTTTGGCTTTTTTTGATGAACCTACAATTCGATGTAACTGATGTATAATTGGGATAGCAAATGCGGCTGTTTTTCCTGTTCCCGTCTGCGCGCATCCAATTAAATCACGTCCGGCTAAAACAATCGGAATTGATTTTTCCTGAATAGGAGTGGGATTAAGGTAGCCTTCTTCAAATACGGCTTTTTGTATACTTTTTGAAAGTGATAAATCTTCGAATAACATATCTTAAACAATTAAGAATTTTAGTTTTAAGTACTAAAATCTGTGCAAAGATAGGTTTATTCAGCCAATCGTTTATTTGAATCTTTGATTATTTGGGAAATGTGCGGTTTTAGACCGCTTGCACTTCATTGAGTTTTTTCTTTTTCGTTATTGGCTTTGATAAAATCAGTTACTAAATAGCCAATTAATTTTCCAATTAAATTATTGTTAGGAGAATCTGCTAAATCCGGCGCACCTTCGCAAATATGCAGATAGGCAGCGTTTTTATGCTGCGCAAAAAACGAAATAAACTGTCTTAATTCTTCTACTGAAAATCCGCTGATTGTCATGGCGCTGCTGGCAATGTTTGGAATAGCGTCTAAATCAATTTCAATTCCAAATGAATCTGTTTTTATAAATTCAAGCGCAAGTGCCATTTCTCTTTCAAAGTCTTTTTCTTTTCGAATATTTACACTGTCATAGGTATTATAACGAACGCGGTCTTCCAGCTTTTTAATAATATCCAAAACACTTTTAGAGGTATAATTTTCGTGAAGCCCAAAAATGAAGTATTTTTTCAGGAAACCTTCTTCGTAAGCATATGAAAAACCATTCCCGCTGTGGCGTCCTTCAAGAATCCTAAAATCAGAATGAGCATCAAAATTTACGGCGTTGATTGGTTTTCCTTTGGCTAAAGCCGTTCCTTTAATATTTCCGTACGCATTATTGTGGCCGCCTCCAATAATAATGGGTGTTTTTCCGGATTTAATGATGGTAAAGATAATATGAGAAACCTCTTTATCAATTTTTTCAACTAACTGACTTAATTTAGAACGATCATCAATATCATTAAAATCTAAATTTTCTACATCACGCATTTCCTGGGCAACATCTAATTGACCAAGTACAATAATCTGGCTCCCTTTAGAAAAACGGTTATGCTGAATATTTGCAATACTTTTAATAGCATTCTCCCAGGCAGATGCAGCACCGGGTCTTCCGTAATTGGCACGCACACCAATATCTTCCGGTATTCCTAACAGAACATATTTTGCCTCCGATTCTTGCAAAAACTTGATTTTGTCTACTCCCTTAGGAATAACAATCATTTTTTCTCCGAATTTTATTTCACCACTACGATGATTTGTGACTTTTGCCAAATCATTGACAGTAAAAGGAACTAATTTCTCCATGAAAAAAATTTATTTTCCAAAAATAATATAATTGTTACAACTTACGTTATTAACATATATTAATTCTTAAATTTGTTATTAAAGAAAATTATTCAATATGGAAAACCCAAAGAACAACAACAATTCAAGTCTAAAAGCGGTAATAGCGGTTTTAGCAGTCCTACTGATTGGTAGCTTAGTGTATATTTTTAAACTTTCTTCTGATACTGAAGTAGTTAAAACAGAATTGACAACGTCAATGACAGAAAAAGAATCTGTTATGAAAGATTTGCAGGAATTAAAAGCAACGTATGATGCTGCAATTGCTGAAAACACATCAATGTCTGATGAACTAATTCAGGAAAGAGATAAAGTTGTCGCTTTAATGGCAGATTTAAATAAATCTAAAGGAGATGTATCTAAATTCAGATCTCAGGTTCAGGCAATGCAGGGCAAAATGAAAACTCTGGTTGCTGAAAACGATGAATTGAAAAAACAAAATGGTGTTTTAACAACTCAGAGAGATAGTACAATTGTCGTTTTAGGAGAATCTAAAAAATATAACGAAGTACTTGTAGGTCAAAACGAAGAGCTTGCAAAAACAGTTGAAAGAGGTTCTAAATTATCAATTACGAACACTAAAACTGCAGCTTATAAATTAAGAAGCTCCGGAAAACAAATTGAAACAGATAAAGCAAGCCGTGCTGATGTTTTAAAAATTAGTTTTACAATTGCTGAAAACCAAATTGCAAAATCAGGTGACAAAACATATTATGTACAAGTTATCGATGCAAAAAATAACGTATTAGGGGAGAAAAAAACAGAAAGTTTTGGAGATAACTCTTTAACTTACAGCTTTAAAACTACTGTAAAGTATGAAAACAAAACTGTAAATGTAACTGAAGATCTTCCTGGAAAAGATTTTGCTAAAGGAACTTACTTTATCAATGTTTTTGATAATGATGAATTAGTTTCTAAAACTAGTTTCAGCTTAAGATAATCTGCCGCAAGGGATAAATACCACTTAGATATTAAAGGTCTGTGATTTTTCACAGACCTTTTTTTATTATTTATTATATAATTTGACCTTCAATAAAAACACTGTCAATTAAATTACTGCCAAAAGCATACGGAATCTGGTAATAAGATGAAATGGGTTTTGTCAGGATTAAATTGGCTTTTTTTCCTTTTGTAATGCTGCCGTGAGTTTCAGAAAGTCCCATTGCATAAGCTCCGTTTATTGTTCCGGCATTTATCGCTTCTTCAGGGGTCATTTTCATCTTAATACAAGCCGTTGCAATAACAAAATTCATATTTCCGGATGGAGTAGAGCCAGGATTAAAATCTGTTGCAAGGGCAAGCGGCAAACCGGCTTTTATCATTTCGCGAGCAGGTGTATAAGGAATACTTAAAAAATAAGAACAGGAAGGTAATGCAACCGGCATTGTTTCTGTGTTTTTTAAGGCTTCAATATCTTCAGGATTCATAATTTCAAGATGATCGACAGAAAGTGCATTAAATTTAACGCCAGCCTGAATTCCGCCAATAGAATTAAACTGATTTACGTGGATTTTTGGCTTTAAGCCGAATTCAATTCCCGCCTGCATAATTTTTTCTGTTTCTTCTACAGAAAAATAGCCGCTTTCGCAGAAAACATCTATATAATCAGCCAATTTATTTTGGGCAATTTCAGGAAGCATTTTAGTTATAATTTCATCAATATAACCCGCTTTATTTTCTTTGTAAGAAATCGGAAAAGCGTGTGCACCCAAAAAAGTAGCTTTTATTGAAACCGGATAATTTTCAGCCAGTTTTTTAATAACACGCAGCATTTTTAATTCACCTTCCACAGTTAAGCCGTATCCTGATTTTATTTCGACTGCTCCGGTTCCTAAATGCATTACTTCTTCCAGCCGAAGTTTGGACTCTTCGTAAATTTGTTCTTCAGAAGTTTCATTTAATTTTTTAGCCGAGTTTAAAATCCCGCCGCCGCGGTTGGCGATTTCTTCATACGTAAATCCGTTAATGCGGTCTACAAATTCCTGTTCACGATTTCCGGCGTAAACAATATGCGTATGACTGTCACACCAGGCCGGAAGTACAACTTTCCCCGCTGCATCAATAATTTTATCCGCATTGATTTCAGGAAGATTTTCCATCGGGCCAAAATCAGCGATAAGATTAC
The DNA here is from genome assembly GCF_001429765.1 of Flavobacterium sp. Root901. Lineage (GTDB taxonomy): Bacteria > Bacteroidota > Bacteroidia > Flavobacteriales > Flavobacteriaceae > Flavobacterium. The sequence continues at coordinate 263,688 of NZ_LMJB01000001.1, read as the reverse complement.
CTTTTATAATTAAAAAAGCATTTTTAATTGTAGGAAGCACTGCCATTTCTGCCCCGGAAACTTTAGAAACTGAAGTTTCGCGGACTTGCAGCAGTTCTTGTATGTTTTTTATTAATGTGATCATTTTTGATATTGTTATAAAACACAAATTTCACGAATTTTCACTAATGAATTGTGAAAACTCGTGAAATTTATATCAGATTGGAATTTGGAATTTAAAATTGAATATTCTTCCTTTTATTCTGAAACCGTTATTTCAAATATTTTGGTCCAGTTTTTACCCGTTACAAAAATGGTTTTAGTTTTAGGATTGTAAGCAATTCCGTTTAAAACATCGTCGGCAGTAATATCGCTCATCGATTTACGTAAATCTGCCATATTAAGAATACCTTCAACAGCACCAGAAGTTGGATTTACAACTGCAATCGCATCTTTTTGCCAAACGTTTACATAAAACTTGCCATCGATTAATTCTAATTCATTGATGGCTTTTATTTTTGAAGTGCCAGAATATACATTAATATAATCGATCATTTTTTGGTTTGCAGGATCCATTTTCCAGATTTTTTCTGTTCCGTCAGACTGATAGATATATTTCCCGTCATTTGTCATTCCCCAGCCTTCGATATCTTTATCATAAGAGAATTTTTTTTCCAGTTTTAAAGTATTGGCATCATAAATAAAACCTGTTTTTTCCTGCCAGCTCAATTGGTATAATTTTCCATTGATGAAAGTAATTCCTTCTCCAAAATATTCATTTGGAAGATTAACCTGTTGAATCACTTTTCCGGTTTTGTAATCGACAGATCTAAAATAAGAATCTCCTTTTTGGCCGGTACTTTCAAATAAAACATCATTATGAAATTCTAAACCTTCCGTAAATGATTTTTTATCATGAGGATAAGTATTAACAACTTTATATTTTAATAATTTAGGTTCAACATTAGAAACCAATTCAATTCTATGAGTTGCATCAGATGAGTCTCCTCCAAAATACGCCGTCGCTTTTAAATATTGATAGCCTAATTTTTGATTTTTTAATTCAAATTTAAATTTTTCAGCTCCTTTTGTACTTCCCACTTTTTTGTCGTTAACAAAGTAAACGACGCTGTCAATTTCTTTCGAATTTGGGTTTAAAATTCCAATAGAAACTGATTCCTGAGGTAAAAAATGGGCAGGAAAAGCAGAATCATCGATAGTAAATAAAGAATTTTCACCTTTTTTTGTGCCGTTACATCCAATTAATGTAATTCCTAATAAAATGAAAGTTAGGAAGTTATATTTTTTCATAGTTTAAAATTTGAATAAGCCAATATACAACGATATTTTTATAGCAGCAAAGCTCTTGCAAAAATATAAAAAGATTGTATATTTGCACCGGCAAGTCCTACACGACCAGCTCCTGCAGACTCCCCCAGGATGGGAACATAGCAAGGGTACGCGGTTGAGCGGTGCGATGTAGGTCGCTTGCCACTTTTTATTTTTTAGAATTTATATAAAAGTAGTCTTCCTTCGGGAGGATTTTTTTATTTTTGACCCTGTCTGAAGTTAGATGTTATTGGTTAAAAGTTTAAAATTGAATGCAATATGCAGCTCAAAATACACCTAATTCCAAAAACTCATAACTCATAATCTATAACTTATAACTTAAAAAAATGAGTAAAGTCGTTTTAATTACAGGAGGATCTTCGGGAATTGGAAAATCAATTGGTGAATTTTTGCATGAAAAAGGTTTCGTTGTTTACGGAACAAGCAGGAATCCGGAGAAAGTTTTAAATTCGGTTTTTCCATTAGTCGCTTTAGATGTTCGAAATGCAGATTCCATCAAAACGGCTGTTGCTAAAATTATTGAAGCATCCGGAAGGTTAGATATTGTAATTAATAATGCGGGGGTAGGTATTACAGGACCTTTGGAAGAAATTCCGATGGAAGAAATTAAAAACAATTTTGAAACCAATTTCTTTGGACCAATAGAAGTGATGAAAGCTGTTTTGCCGCAAATGCGTAAACAAAAATCAGGACTGATTATTAATATAACTTCTATTGCGGCTTATATGGGACTTCCGTACAGAAGTGTTTATTCGGCTTCAAAAGGTGCTTTAGAATTAATTACGGAAGCTTTGAGAATGGAAGTGAAGCAATTTGGAATTGAAATTACCAATGTTGCTCCGGGAGATTTTGCTACCAATATTGCTTCCGGACGTTATCATGCTCCGGTTGTAAAAGGTTCTGCTTATGAAAAAGTATATGGCGATACACTTGCAACAATGAACGAACATGTTGATGCAGGAAGTAATCCAACGGAAATGGCCGAGGCTATTTTTAAAATTATACAAAAAGAAAAACCAAAAGTACATTACAAAGTTGGTGTATTCATGCAGAAATTTTCGATTGTTTTGAAACGCGCACTTCCGGATAAAGTTTATGAGAAAATGCTGATGAATCACTATAAACTATAAATAAATGTAATATTTACATTTATTTATAACATATAATTTCAAAATGGTTTTGATTTTGAAAAGGTTATTGATATTGATTTTGTAATTTTGCAGCTAGATGGCGTGATTGATTGTATTTTTACAAAAATAAATACATTCGTCTCAATGGACACGCTCAAAATATAAAACCAATTTTAATTAAATAAATTATGAAATTTTTTATTGACACAGCTAATCTGGCTCAAATTAAAGAAGCACAAGCTTTAGGTGTTTTAGATGGAGTAACAACTAATCCATCATTAATGGCTAAAGAAGGAATCACCGGAAAAAATAATATTTTAAAGCATTATGTAGATATTTGCAACCTTGTTGAAGGGGATGTAAGTGCTGAAGTAAATGCTCTTGATTATGACGGAATGATCAAAGAAGGTGAAGAATTAGCTGAATTACATGACCAAATCGTTGTAAAACTGCCTATGACTAAAGAAGGAGTTATGGCAGCAAAATATTTTTCTGATAAAGGAATTAAAACTAATGTAACTCTTGTGTTTTCTGCAGGTCAGGCTATTTTGGCTGCAAAAGCGGGAGCAACTTATGTTTCTCCTTTTATTGGTCGTTTAGATGATGTTTCTGTTGATGGTTTAAACCTGATTCAGGAAATTAGAGAAATCTACGATAACTATGGTTACGAAACTCAAATTTTAGCAGCTTCTGTACGTCATACAATGCATATTGTAAACTGTGCTAAAATTGGTGCCGATGTTATGACAGGACCACTTTCTGCAATTTACGGATTATTGAAACACCCGTTAACTGATATCGGTTTAGCTCAGTTTGTAGCTGATTTTGAAAAAGGAAACAAATAATCCTTAGATACTTACAAAATTTAAATCGTCTTTTTTCTATTGAGGAAAGGCGATTTTTTTTACTTTTATATAAAGTTTAAGTTGTTGATTATGAAAGTGATATTGATTTTGGTGTCTTTTTTTATTGCCAGTTTTTCAATTAATGCCCAGGCAAAAATTATTACTTCTATAAACGAAGCTGGTGATGTTGCAGCGTATGAATTAGATTGTTCGGAGAAATTCCAGACTTTGGCAAAAGGGCTTCGGTACAATATAACCCGGCATGAGTTTAAAGGGTCGGAAATGAAGAATTCATACCGACTGCTTTTGGTTATGGATGGGTTTTATTCTAATACTTTAAATAAAGAAATGACTATTTCTGCCATTTTAAGTGATGGAACTGTTATCGAAGGCAGAAAAATTATTGAAGATGACGGCTTTTTTGACGGAGCGTGTACGTTGAAAATAAAAGATCCGCAGGCGCTTTTAAAGGCAAATATTGATAAAGTCGTCGTTCATGCTGATAAAGATGTTGTGTATCAGTTAGAAGCTCAGAATAAAGCAGTTTTTAAAAAGAATCTGAGCAATATTATTAATGCTAAGTAAAGTTGCTAAGGTTCTGAGTTGCTGAGATACTGAGATATTGAGTTTTCTTTTGTAAATAAAAAATCCAAATTCCTATTGTAAAATTGGAATTTGGATTTTTATATGGGTATTTCTGAAATTTTAGTGACCTCCAGATAATTTTTTGTCGAAATTGATTCCTTGTTTTCTAAGGATTCCGCTTACACTCCAGGCATAAAATGCAAGGTAAGAGAAACATACGATACCCACAATATAACTTGCCTGGATACCAATGAATTCAGATACAAAACCTTGTAACCAGCTGATAACTCCACCACCCATAATCATCATGATTAAGAAGCTGCTTCCCTGGCTTGTGTTTTTTCCTAATCCGCTTACAGCAAGTGTAAAGATACATGGCCATAGAGTACTGCAGAATAAACCAACACTTGTGAAAGCATAAACACTTACAATTCCACTTGTAGCCATTCCGATAGCGATTGCAACAATACCTAAAGAAGAAAAGATTAATAACATTCTTGCTGGGTTTCCTTTACTTGCAATATCAGCAGCAATCAATACTAAAATGATTAATCCGTAAATATAAAATGGAGTTAAGTCGTGTTTTGCAATTGCATTTACCGCTAAGAATACACCAAAAGCTAAATAAGGAGCTACGAAACGTAAAATTTGCTGTAAGCTTGCTTTATCTGTAAAAGCTTCAATTGCACCTGTCCAACGTCCAATCATTAAACTTGCCCAGTATAAAGAGATATATGGAGCAACTTCCTGAGTTAAGAATCCTAATTTGCTTTCCATATATGCTGGTAAATTACTGGCTGTAGAAACTTCTACACCAACATACAGGAAGATTGCAATCATTCCCATTATTAATTGAGGATATTGTAAAGCTGATTTTTTTGCATTAGCACCGTCAGCAGCAATTTCTTCTTCGATAAGAGCCGGTTTGTCTGGCAAAGATGAAAATTTAAGTAATATAGCAACTAATAAGAAAGCAAGTCCTAAAATTAAATAAGGGATTTTTACACTTTCAATACTTAAAGTTGATGATCCTGTACTTGATCCGAAGATCGCAAAACTTACGATTAGCGGCCCAATTGTAGTTCCTAAGTTGTTAATTCCACCTGCTAATGTTAAACGCTGAGAGCCTGTAGATATTGGCCCTAAAGCAATTGCTAACGGATTAGCAACAGTTTGCTGTAATGAGAATCCTAAAGCTACTATGAATAAACCTGAAAGCATTAAAGGAAATGAACCTGTATTTGCTGCAGGGTAAAATAATAATGTTCCGATTGCAGAAATAAGTAAACCTAATGACAGACCGTTTTTGTAACCAATTTTGTTAACTAAATCTTCTTTGATTAAAACTGAAATTCCCATGTATATTAAGGATCCTACTGTATAAGCAATATAGAATGCCAGCGAAACTAATTGACTTTCTCCTTGAGATAAATTAAAAGCTGTTTTAAATACAGGAATTAAGATATCGTTACTGGCAGCAACAAAACCCCAAAAGAAGAACACGATAACTAGTGGGATAAACTGTCCCCATTTGGTTTGAACATTTTCTGAACTCATAATTGTAATTAAGGTTAATTTTTTAATAAATTGTTTTTTGAAGACCGTAAATATATTTGTTACATGAATCAAAAAAAAATTATTGATCGAAAATAATGTTAAATTTAAACGAACAACCTTATTTATTCAACAATGTGTTAATTTATATGGAGTTAGAAATGTTAAAGTTTTATTCGAGAATCCTGTTTTTTACGTCTTTACTGTAATTTCTCCCAATTGGAATAGTATAGGACTGGATCTGAATACGATTTCCTTCAATGGATTTTACTTTATTTAAAGCAATTACATACGATTTATGTATGCGCAGGAAGCGGTCACCCGGTAATTCTTCAGATAATGATGTTAAAGATTTGTGTGTAATATAAGTTTTATCGGGAGTTACAACTTTTATATATTCTTTCATTCCTTCGATAAAAAGAATTTCTTCAATATTAATTTTCATCATCTTTTTATCAACTTTAATAAAAATATGAGAATCTCCTTTTGTTACATCAATTTTAATATTGTTTTTTAAATTGTATTCGGTAGTAATTTTATTGATGCATTTTATAAATCTCGGCAGCGGAATAGGCTTTACCAAATAATCCAAAACATCAAGATCGTAACTTTCGGCTGCAAATTCTCTAAATGCGGTTGTAATGATAACTTTGGTTTTGTTTTCGATTAAACTTATTAATTCAAAACCTGTCATCATGGGCATATTAATGTCTAAAAAAACGGCATCTACAGCAGTACTGTTTATAAAATCCAGTGCTTCCAGAGAATTATTGAATGTGCCGATTACTTCAAAATCTGTAAAATTGTTAAAATAATTTTGCAGAACTTTGATTGCCAGAGGCTCATCATCAATCAATACACATTTAATTTTCATTATGAATAGGTATTTGCAAACGAATTATATAGTAATTCAGTTTTATTTTGTCTTTTAAGCTGAAATTATTTTTGTAAATTAATTTTAGTCTTTTCTTAGTGTTCACTAAACCAATGCCTCCTTTTGACTTAACATTTTGTGAAATTACAAAATTATTTAAGATTTCAAAGTCTAACATTTTATTATCAATAACTTTACAATTGATTTTAATTTTAAAGTTATTATTATTGACTCCGCCATGTTTAAAGGCATTTTCGACCAATGAAATAAAGATTAAAGGCGGCACTACAACATCTTCAATATTAGATTCTAAATTGATGGTAACTTCTACATTTTCAAATCGGAGTTTTTCAATTTCAATATAATTCTGAATATAATCAATTTCCTTTATAAGCGGGACAAACTTAGTTCCTTTTACATCATACAAAACATATTCCATCAGGTTTGAAAGTTTGATGATAACATCCGGAACTTTATCTGAAGACTCTAGAGATAAGGCATAAAGATTATTTAATGTATTGAAAAAAAAATGCGGCTGAATTTGATTTTCAAGATATTTCAGCTTGATTTTGAATTGATTTTCTCTCAGCGATCTGTTTCTTTCTCTTTCGCGAAGCCAGGTCAGGGTTAGGTAAACCGATGAAGCCATTGCCAGAACATACAATTCGCCAATGCAGACGGCAACGATATGATTTATTTCGAAAGGATGATATTCGCGATTTGCCTCGGGCCAGATATTTTCAGAAACTATATAATAGGTAAGCGCTGTTTTTAATAAATATATCGCAAAAAGACTTACCAGCAGTGAAAAAGTGTATGTAATATATTTTTGTTTTAATACATATTTAGGTACCAAAACAAAAAGATTGAAATAGACTAAAGGGATATGCAGCGAAAACTCAATTAAATTAGATTTAAAAGAATAGGGATAATCATTGAAGTATGCTCCCCATCGTAAAAAGTTGAGAGTGAAATAAGAGCCCCAAAACCAAATATGATTTTGAAGTTTTATATCAAATTTTAGTTTTCGAATTTCGTTCAACTTTTATTTAACTTTTTATTATTATTTGGAAAGCATTGTAATTACTGTGCAACTTTACACAATTACTGGCTAAATCGCAATTCTTTTGAAAAAAAAATTGAAAAAAAAGACAATTAATATTTTATTTTAAAAGGATAACGTTTTCGTAAAACATAATGTTGAATGTTTTATGTCGTTTGTTTAAAAAATAAGACCGTTTGTATAAAATATTTTTTTTAACAGTACCTTAACAATAAATTTATCGCTTAACCAATCAAAACCATGATAAAAATGAAACAAATTATGTTAATCCTTATGGTTGTGTTTACGGCGCAGTTGTCTGTTGCGCAGGTAAAGACAGTCAAAGGTTTGGTAAGCGATCAAAATGGATTGCCGCTTCCGGGAGTAAGTATTCTTATTCAGGGTACAAAAACGGCAAGTCAAACGGATTATGACGGTATATATACGATTCAGGCATCTCCGGGAGATGTTCTTTTGTTTTCGTATATAGGTATTAAAACTAAGAGCGTAACAGTTGGATCTTCTGCTACTGTAAATGTTGTGCTTGCTCAGGATGCACAAAATTTAAATGAAGTTGTTGTTACCGCATTAGGGATTAAGAGACAGAAAAAAGAACTGGGTTATGCCGTTCAGGATGTAAAAGGAGATCAGTTAAATAAAGCTATTACAACCAATGTAACTTCCGCCTTATCAGGAAGAGTTGCCGGTGTTGATGTCTCTATACCTTCAACGGGTGTGGCCGGAAGTACGAGAGTTATTATTAGAGGGATTTCCAGTATTGGCGAAAGCAATCAGCCCCTTTACATTGTAGACGGTGTTCCTATTGACAACTCTGGTTTAAACAATGACCAGGCAGCAACAAGTAAATGGTTTGACGGCCGTGATAACGGAGATGGTATTTCCAGCATCAACCCAAACAATATTGAAAGTTTAACGGTACTTAAAGGAGCAGCTGCCGCGGCTTTGTATGGTTCAAGAGCTTTGAATGGTGTAATTTTAATAACTACTAAAAAAGGAAGTAAAGGTAAACTTCGTGTAGAATTAACAAGCGGAGTAAATTTTGACAGAGTGAACGCGAAATATTCTGATTATCAAACAGAATATGGAACGGGTTCAAATGGTGCTCTGCCGGATCCTTCAAAAGCGCCAACAGAAATTTATGGTTATACCACAAATGCATGGGGACCTAAATTTTCTGAATCAGCAGGACAGCAGGTAAAAATATTTGATGGCTCAATGAGACCTTATGCAAGAGTAGAAAACAATATTCAGGATTTCTTCAGAACCGGATTTACAACAACAAACGGAGTTGCTGTTTCCGGAGGAAATGACAGCGGATTTGTTCGTTTTGGTTTCAATAACCTTAAAAATGATGACGTTGTTCCGGGATCCGGATTAGAAAGAAATGATGCTACTTTGAATGCGACATTAAAAGCAGAAAAATTTACATTAGATGCCAATGTGAATTATATCGCTGAAAACACAAATAACAGACCAGCTTTAGGAGATTCTCCTAACAACGTTGGATATTCATTAAGTGGTTTAGCTCCAAACATTGATCAGGCCTGGCTGAAAAATTATAAAAATGAAGAAACAGGACAGATTTATCCCTGGAACAGCAATGTTTATTTATTGAACCCGTATTTTGTAACAGAAGAAAATCATAACACCTCGGTAAAAAATCGTTTTATAGGAAATGTTACAGGAACGTATCAGCTGAAAAAATGGCTGGCATTAACGTTTAGAACTGGTTTAGATACATATACTTTCAGCTCAAAAGATTTTATGGCAGCCGGAAGTACATGGCCGGGAAGAGATGAAGGTTATCTTGGTTTAAACAATATCAATGTTTCAGAAATGAATACTGATATCATTGCTACTTTGAGCGATATTAAACTGGCAGACGACTTGACTTTTTCAGGAATATTAGGTACCGCCCGAAGAGATTTCAGAAGAGAACAAAACTCACGATTTGGAACAAAAATTATCGAACCGGGTACAGAATATATCAGCAATTTTGTTAATAAGACTGAAAATGCGCCTGTTGAAACTAAAACAAGAACTAATTCAGTTTACGGATCTGCAAAACTAGATTATAAAGGTTATTTATATGCAGAGTTTACCGGAAGAAATGACTGGTTTAGTGTGATCTACAGTGGAGATGAAAGTGCTTTTTATCCTGCCGGTTCATTAGGTTTTGTATTCTCTGATGCGCTTAATATTCAAAATGATACTTTCTCTTACGGAAAATTGAGAGCATCGTGGGCACAGGTTTCAAACTCACCGGGAGCATATAAAAATAGATTAAATTATACGACATTTTCTTCCTACGACGGACAGAGTGTGGTAAACATTAAAAACACTGCAGCACCAAATCCTAATTTAACTTATCAGTCTAAAACAGGAATTGAGTTTGGAGTTGAAACGGCTTTCTTCAAAAACAGATTAAGAGCTGATATTACAGTATATCGTGAAGATACATCAGATCAGACACTTGATTTACCTTCATCTGCAACATCCGGATATGAATTTATTTCTGTAAATGCCGGAAAATTACGTAACGAAGGTATTGAGGTATTCTTAACCGGTACTCCAATAAAAACAAATAATTTTGAATGGGGAATTGATTTGAACTTCTCCAAAAACAAAAACTCAATTATCTCATTGCATCCGGATATTAATACTTATACTATTTCTGAAGCTCGTTGGGCCGGAGCAGCTGTTGTGGCTCAGGTTGGCGGTCAGTACGGAACTATTATGGGTAGAGATTTCTTAAGAAATGAAAATGGAGATAAAGTAGTGGCAGCAAATGGTTTGCCATTATTTACAGATGAAAAAGTAGCATTAGGAAAAGGACTTCCTGACTGGGCTGCCGGTTTAACAAACAGATTTACATACAAAGGTATTACACTTCAATTCCTGATCGATATGAAATTTGGAATGGATGTATATTCTATGACCAATTCATTAGCGGCTACAAAAGGACTTTTAGATGTCACCACAGATGGAAGAGATGCTTACAACCATGCAAGAGCAGAAGCAATTGCAAACGATCCAAACTTTAGCCAGTCTACATGGGTTCCGACAGCGGGTTATGTTGCCGAAGGTGTGGTAAACACAGGTACAGCTGCAAATCCGGTTTATGTTAAAAATACAAAACCAATTAATCCTCAGGATTACTGGAATACAGTATTCAACAACTCACCAGCGCCATTTGTTTACGATGCATCTTATGTGAAATTAAGAGAGGTGAGTTTAGGATATACAATTCCATCAAGTGTTTTTGGAGATTCTAAAATAAGTTCAATTTATGTTTCGGCATTTGCGAGGAACCTGTTGACTTTCAATAAAGATCTTCCAAATATTGACCCGGAATCAATGTATACTTCTGGAAACGGACAAGGTTTTGAATATGGTTCATTGCCATTTAGACAATCGTACGGTTTTAATATTAAAGTTGCATTCTAAAAAAAGAAATTATGAAATTTAAACAAATAATTATAGCCGCACTCACATTGTTTACTTCAGTAGGCTGTACCGAAAATTTTGACGAACTGGAAAAAGATCCGGTTGCGTTATCTGCAAATCCGGCTGGTCAGCTTACGTTTACGCAATTGTGTATGTCCGGTGACGGATTCTATCAGTGGAGAACCAATCTAATTTATTCAGGAGGTTTTGTGCAGCATTACGCTGGTGCATGGAACGTTACCGAATTTGGAAGCAAATTCAAAAAAGATGACGGTTATGCAACTGCTCTTTGGAGAAATGGTTACCAAAATGAATTAAAAAATGTAGTCGATATTCTTGAAAAAACAAATGGAGATCCAACTGCTGTAAATATGAATGCTGTTGCTAAAATTATGAGAGTAATGGTTGCACAGCGTATTACAGATATTTATGGAGATATTCCGTATTCAGAGGCCGGATTAGGTTTCTCAAAAGGAATTGTAACACCGAGATACGATACTCAGGAAGAAATTTATACTTCATTCTTTCATGATTTGGAAGAAGCCAATAATCAACTGAATGCAAATGGCGGATCTGTAAAAGGCGATTTGTTCTATGGCGGAGATATTACTAAGTGGAAAAAATTAGCTAATACATTACGATTACGTCTTGGAATGAGAATTTCTGAGGTTAAACCGGCAGAAGCTGAAAAACAAGTAAAAGCTGCTTTAGCGGCAGGTGTTTTTACAAGCAATGCAGACAATTGTATTATGCGTCATTTAGATGCCACATTTAATGATGACCCGGCATCGATTGATTTTAGAGGAAACGGATTAGCGTATGCTCTTGTCGGGAATGAAAACGGAGATCACTTTAGTACTTTGGTTATTGACTTTTTGAGAGATAACGGAGACCCAAGATTATCAATGTATGCAACTCCTAAAACAACAAGCAGTCTTGCCTGGGGTGCGCCATTACAGCCAGGAGAAACCCCTTATGAAGGAGTAAAACCAGGTCTTTTTCAATGGGAAGTTCCAATGGGAGCAAGTTCAACGTCTGGTATTCAGTCTTACTTCAAGCAAAAAACAACCCCTTTCTTACATGTAAGTTATTCTGAATCACAGTTATTGCTTGCTGAAGCTGCATTTAGAGGCTGGGTTTCAGGTTCTGCTGCAGATTATTACAAAAAAGGAGTTGAAGCAGGAATCAGACAATTAGAAATTTATGGAGCGGCACCGGCAACTCAGGCTGCGATCGATACGTATTTAAATGCTAAACCTCTTGCTGCAGGACAAGAAATGAAACAGATTTCAACACAGCTTTGGATCACTTATATTTTTAATAGTATTGAAGCTTATTCAAACTGGAGAAGAACAGGATTCCCGGTATTAATACCGATAACAAATCCGGATTCTGAAACAGGCGGCGTTACACCAAAACGTTTGTATTATCCTAATGATGAGATGCAGAAAAATGAGAAAAACTATCTCGAAGCTTTATCAAGAATGGGAGGAACAAATGACTGGCTGAATAAAGTTTGGTGGGATGCAAACTAAATAAAATCCTAAATATATAAGTTATGCCTGATAAGGTCATATTTTCATTCTAATTCAATTCAAAAAATTATGATAAAAAATAAAGCCTTATTAGGCATCCTTTTTTATATAAGTTCACTTTTCTCCGTTTACAGCTGTACCAATGAGAAAGAACATGATCCTGAATATTCAAAAACTAAAACTGCAAGAGTAGTTGGTTATTTATCGACAGATAGTTTTAGCAAAATAACTTCTATTCAGTTTTGCAAATTGACCCATTTGAATATTGCATTTGCAAATCCGGATAAAAACGGAAATATAGTTTTTGCTGGTGATATTGATGCTGTAGTCAAATATGCAAAATCAGTAAATCCAAATCTTGTTGTAAGTATTTCGCTCGCAGGCGGAGTCATTTCAGAAGAACAGGCAGCCAATTGGTCGCTATTGATTGATAAACCTGAGAACCGTACGGCATTTATACAAAATATTCTAAAATTTGTAACCGATCATAATTTAGACGGGGTTGATGTCGATCTCGAATGGGATGCAGTCACAACAGGATACAGTGGTTTTGTGGTAGAATTAAAAAAGAGTTTAATGGATAACAAAAAACTATTAACAGCCGCATTGCCCAATAATACGAGATTTACAAATATAAATGCATCCGCACTAAATGCATTTGATTTTATAAACATAATGGCGTATGATAGTACAGGACCGTGGAGTCCGACGAAAGTGGAACAGCACAGTTCTTTTGAATTTGCGAAAAGCGGAATCGATTTCTGGCATAAACAGCAAAACGTTCCAAGCGAAAAATTAACCTTAGGAGTTCCTTTTTATGGATATAATTTTACTTATTCAGAAGTAACGAGTTCTACATTTGGGCAAATCGTTGAAGCAGGATCACAATTTGCAGATCAGGATGAAATAGGAAAAATATATTATAATGGAAGACCAACTATTTCCAAAAAAGTTGAATTCGCATCAGAATATACCGGCGGCATAATGATTTGGGAATTGGCACAAGATTCCTTTGGTGATTATTCGTTGCTAGATGTAATTCATAAAAAATATACAAGTTTAAAATTTAAGACCTCGGGTATGTGCGGGAATTAAAATTCACACTTTCAGTATTTTAAATTAATGACTTTTCGCTTCTTTTTAATTGATAAAATTATGAAGAAGCGATTTTTTATATATAAATTCCACGTTACTAGATAATTACTTTATTTAAAAATTTCTTAAAGAATTGTAAAATTTTTAGAATAAAATAGTCGTAAATGGGAAATTTTCTGCTTTTTATAGAAACGAATACGTTTTCGCGTAACGGATTATTGATTGTTTTATGTCGTTGGTTTAAAATTTTGTGCAGTTTGTATAATATATTTTTTTTAACAATCCCTTAAGAATAATTTTACCTCATAACTAACAAAATAAATAAACATGAAAAAAATTTTCTTAATCTTTATGATTGTTTTTACTGCGCAGGTTACGCTTGCTCAGGTAAAAAATGTTAAAGGTGTGATTACAGATTCTGATGGGATGCCATTACCGGGTGCATCTGTTGCTGTACAGGGAGGTCAAAAAGGTGCGACCACCGATTTTGACGGACTGTACTCAATCGAGGTTCAAAAAGGACAAACATTAGTTTTCAGCTATGTTGGTCTTGAAACACAAAATATAGTTGTAGGCGATGCTGCTACAATTAATGTAAAAATGCAGATTGCGGCATCAAATGCGCTTACTGAAGTTGTGGTAACATCTTTAGGTATCAAGAAAACAAGAAAATCTTTAACTTATGCAGCTCAGGAACTTAAAGGAGAAGAGTTAACAAGAGTAAGAGATGCCAACCTTATCAATACAATTGCCGGAAAAATCGCGGGTGTTGCTGTAACTAAAAGTTCAAGTGGTACTGGTGGTTCTACAAAAGTAGTAATTAGAGGTAACTCTTCAGTTTCAAATAATCAGCCATTGTATGTTATCGATGGTATTCCGTTATATAATGGTTCTTCAGGACAGCCAAATGATAGTTTTGGTAGTACTTCTACAGGAAACCGTGACGGAGGTGATGTTGTATCGCTTATTAATCCAGATGATTACGAAGGTATGACGGTATTAAAAGGTGCTGCTGCATCTGTATTATATGGTAGCCAGGGAGCAAATGGAGTTATCTTATTATCTTCTAAAAAAGCTAAAGCTGGAAAACCAACACTTACTGTTTCATCAGTAACTACATTTGAATCTGCAGCTTATCTGCCTAAATTCCAAACTGATTATGTTGCTGCTCCTGGAGCAGACGAATCATGGGGTGCTGCAGGAAAATCAAAAGATCACGTAAAAGACTTTTTTCAGGTTGGGAATACTCAAATCACTTCAGTAGGGTATTCAACTGCTGCTGAAAATTCTTCTACTGCATTTACTTATTCTAATACATCTGGATCAGGTATCATGCCGGGTAATAGTATTAAGAAAAACAACTTTGGTATTCGCCAGACTGCTAAATTCTTTGATGATAAACTTCTTTTTGCTGCAAATGCAAACTATACTTCTCAAAACATCATCAACAAACCTGTGAATGGTTTTTATTTCAACCCGCTTACGGGAGTTTACTTAATGCCAAGAGGAAATGATTTTGATTATTACAGAAATAATTTTGAAGTTTTTGATCCAAACAGAAATTTAATGGCTCAAAACTGGATGACAAACAGAGATATTATGCAAAACCCATTCTGGGGAATCAACAGAAATAAATCTGAAGATAAAAACAATTTCTTTAACGGAGCATTATCTTTAACTTATAAAGCTAATAACTGGTTAAGCATTGCTGGTAGATACAGCTATAACAGAATAGAAAGCGGATTTGATAAAAAAATCTATGCTACTACACAAGGAACAATCTCTCACATAAATGGTAGATATTATGTAGAAGATGCTTTAAGCACACAACGTTATGCTGATTTAATTGCTACAATTAATACAAAATTCAGTGAGGATTTTAGTTTTAATGCAAACATTGGTACAAGTATTACAAATACATTAGGAAATCAAAAAACAATTCTTGATTCCGGAATTGGAGGAGGATTAAAATATGCTAACTGGTTTACATTACAAAACTTCAACAACAATTCAGGAAATTATCAGACTATCGATACAAGAAAAGAAGTTCAGTCTGTATTTGCAGCTACAACTTTTGGATATAGAGATATGTTATTCTTAGATGTTGCAGCAAGAAATGACTGGTCATCAACTTTGGCAAATACAGATAGTGCTGGATATTTTTATCCATCTGTAGGTTTGACAGCTATTCTTAGCGAAATGATGACAATGCCAGAATTTATTAACTATGGTAAAGTTCGTGCTACTTATGCAGAAGTTGGTAATGATGTTTATCCATTCGTAACAACTCCAACATATTACTATACTCCTGGAGTTACAGATCCAAAACCAAAAGTTGCTCCAAAAGAAGGAACTTCACTAAAACCTGAATTAAAATCAGAGTATGAGCTTGGAACTGAATGGAGAATGTTTAATAACAGATTCGCATTTGAATTATCATACTATAATTCTGAAACTAAAAATCAATACTTACAAGTTGTAGCTCCAAAAGGAAACTCTCAAGGAGTTGATTTTTATGGAATTAATGCTGGTAGTATAGAAAATAAAGGTTTCGAAGCAGTAGTTACTGCAGGAATTTTCAGAGGAGACAAATTTTCATGGGATACAAGTGTTAACTTTTCACAAAATAAAAATAAAGTAAAAGAAATCCCTACTGAATTAGGAGGTAGAGTTAACTTAACTGAAGCTGGAGTAAACAGCTACAGATATGCTTTGATCGAAGGAAGACCATTTGGGGTTATTGAAGGTATTAACATCAAAAAAGATGCTCAGGGAAGAATGTTGTTAAATGATGACGGAACAATTCAAAAAACAGATTTCCAGGAAGTTGGTAATTCTAATCCAGACTATATGATTGGTTTCTCTAACTCATTCAAAGTGGGGTCATTCTTTGCAAATGTTTTAATTGACGGTCGTTTTGGAGGTGAAGTAATGAGTTTAACTCAGGCTCAAAATGATTCTTTTGGTGTATCAAAAGCAACTGGTGATGCAAGAAATGCTGGTGGTGTAAAAGTAAATGCAGTTAGAGCCAGCGACGGAACTCCGGTTTCTACAATGGATGCCCAGCTTTACTACACTCAGGTTGGTGGTAGAGCCGGTATAACTGGAGAGTATGTTTATGATGCAACGAATGTTAGCGTAAGAGAGATTTCTATTGGATATAATTTTAACGCAAAAAGATTACCATTTATTCAGACAGCAAGTGTTTCATTAATAGCAAGAAACTTATTCTTTATCTACAAAGATGCACCGTTTGATCCAAATATTGCATTAAGTACAGGCGAAGGTTTACAAGGTGTTGATATTTACGGACAACCATCTACAAGAAGTATCGGTCTTAATTTAAATGTAACTTTCTAATACTAAAAACATGAAACTAAATAAAATAACAAAAGCGGCTATCTGTATGTCATTGCTTGCGGCAGTAGGTTGTACAGGTGATTTTGAAGATATTAATACCAATCCAAATGGTATTACACCAGATCTTTTTCAACAAGACTTCAATCATATTAAAGGAGGTTTTGCTCCAATGTTTAATAACATTTATGTATTTACTCCAGAGTGGGTTTATCAGTTACAGCAAAACTTAAATAGTGATATTTGGTCTGGTTATATGGCGACTCCAACTGGTTTTGCAGGAGGAATCAATAATACAACCTATTCATTAGTTGATGGGTGGAACGGATTCATATGGGATTATGCTTATAGTAATGTAATGTTTAATGCGTATGATATCGCTCAAAAATCTAAAGGAAAATACGATCAGTTTTATGCTTTGTCATTAATTCTGAAAGTAGAAGGAATGCATAGATTAACAGATACTTTTGGACCTATCATATATTCTAAATTTGGATCAACTGAATCAACAATAGAATATGATTCTCAGGAAGAGGTTTACAACCAAATGTTTAGTGAGTTAGATTTTGCTGTAGCAGAATTGACTAAAAGAGAAGATGCCGGAGAAGCTTCGACATTTGCAACAACAGATATGTCTGGTTATGGTGGAAATTACAAAGCATGGGTAAAATTTGCAAATAGTTTACGTTTAAGATTGGCAATGCGTATTGTTAAAATAAACCCGGCATTGGCAAAAACACAAGCAGAAAAAGCTGTAGCACACAAATTTGGTGTATTCACAACAAATGCTGATTTATTCAAAGTTGTATCACCAGTTTACAACAATCCTATTTCTACAATTAGTGGTGCATGGTTAGATATTCGTATGTCTGCAGATATGGAATCTATTATGGGTGGATATAATGATCCGAGATTAGCCGCTTATTTTGATACTTCAACTCAATTTCCAGGACAATACAAAGGAGTTCGTACAGGTATTGATATAGCAGCAAAATCAGATCATCAGGATTTTTCAGGAATTGGTTCTGTTGTAAGATCAAAAGAAGTAGTTTTATTTACTACAGCAGAGGCTTATTTCTTAAGAGCTGAAGGAGCATTAAGAGGATGGAATATGGGTGGAGATGCTAAGTCTTTATATGAAGCAGGGATAGCAGCGTCGTTCGAGCAAAGAGGTGCGTCAGGAGCGGCAGCTTACATTGCTGATAATGTAAAAACGGCAAAAGCATATGTTGATCCTAATTTCCCGGTAAACAATTCTGCAGCTGTGAATAATGTTACAATTGCTTGGGATGCCGCAGCAACAAATGAGGTGAAACTTCAAAAAATCATTACTCAAAAATGGATTGCTGGTTTTCCTGAAGGGCAAGAAGCATGGTCTGATTACAGAAGAACAGGTTATCCAAAATTATTCCCTGTACTTAAAAATTACAGCGGTAATACAATTTCAACTGCATTAGGAGTAAGAAGAATTAACTACGTTCAGTCAGAAAAAGCCGGAAACCCTGGCGGTGTTGCTTCAGGAGTTACTAAACTTGGCGGCCTTGACAATGGAGGAACAAGAGTTTGGTGGGATAAAGCAGCCCCTAACTTCTAAAAAAAATAAAAGAATATAAGATTTTAAGTTTGGTTAGTAAATGGTATAAGCAGTGAAAATGCTTATACCATTTCAAAAACCAAAATTGTACATACCAAAAAAAGAAAAAGAAATGAAAAGTGCTTTAGAAATAAAACCTGATATCAGCTATAAAAGCGCCGGAAAATTTGAAGAAACACGATTTGAAAAAATTCATAACGAAATCTTCAAAAGTTCTGCTGAAGCATCGGTAATTGTAGCGCAGGAAATCGCTCAGTTAATTAGATCTAAGCAGGAAAAAAATAAATCTTGCGTGCTTGGTTTGGCAACAGGATCTTCTCCTATAAAAGTATATGAGGAATTAGTGAGAATGCACAGAGAGGAAGGACTGAGTTTTAGCAATGTAATCACTTTTAATCTGGATGAATATTATCCAATGAATAAAGAGAACAATCAGAGCTATCATTATTTCATGCATCAGCATCTTTTTAATCATATTGATATTAAACCTGAAAATGTAAATATTCCTGATGGTACAGTTTCTATTGATGAATTAAATCAATATTGTATCGACTATGAAATGAATATTAAACAAGCTGGAGGGCTTGACTTTCAGTTATTAGGAATTGGACGTACCGGACACGTTGGTTTTAACGAACCGGGTTCGCACATCAATTCCGGAACAAGAATTATTACACTTGACCATATTACAAGAGTAGATGCTTCATCAGACTTTAATGGTATAGATAACGTTCCCAAAAGAGCCATTACCATGGGAGTTTCTACCATTATGAGATCTAAAAGAATCGTATTAATGGCTTGGGGGCAAAACAAAGCTGATATTATCAAAAGAACCATTCAGGGTGATATTAGTTCTGAAGTTCCCGCAACATTTTTACAAAATCATCCTAATGCAACTTTTGTACTGGATCAGTCTGCAGCATCAGAGTTAACACGTTTTAAAACGCCTTGGCTTGTTGGGGAATGTATCTGGACGCAAGAATTAAAAAGTAAAGCGATTGTCTGGCTTTGTCAAAAAACAAACCAATCTATTTTAAAGCTTACAGACCGTGACTATAATAATAACGGAATGTCTGACTTATTGGCACAAGAAGGTTCTGCTTACGATTTAAACATCAATATGTTTAATGTATTACAGCACACCATTACAGGATGGCCGGGTGGAAAACCAAATACAGATGATTCACATCGTCCGGAAAGAGCAAATCCTGCAAAAAAACGAGTAATCCTTTTTAGTCCGCATCCTGATGATGACGTGATTTCGATGGGAGGAACGTTTTCAAAATTGATAAAACAAGGTCACGATGTACATGTTGTATATCAAACCTCCGGAAATATAGCAGTTACAGATGACGAAGCATTGAAATTTGCTGAGGTTTGTAATGATTTTACTGGCGGAAATCTTCCAAAAGATATCAATTTCAAATCTGTAATTGAATTTTTAAATAACAAATCAGAAAATCAAATTGATTCTCTGGAAGTCAGAAAACTAAAAGGATTAATCAGAAGAAGAGAATCTTACGCAGCAACAAGATATATTGGCTTAAAAGATGAAAACACACACTTTTTAGACCTTCCATTTTATGAAACTGGGCAAGTTAAAAAGAATCCGTTAGGGCCGGAAGATATTGCTATTGTAAAAGAAATTATCGCCAGAATAAAGCCGCATCAGGTATTTGCTGCAGGAGATTTGGCAGATCCGCACGGAACGCATGAAGTCTGCCTGAATGCTATTTTTGCTGCGATGAAACAATTAAAATCAGAAAAATATATGGATGATTGCTGGCTCTGGCTGTACAGAGGAGCTTGGCACGAGTGGGATATTCATGAAATAGATATGGCAGTTCCGCTTTCTCCGTCAGAAGTATTGTTAAAACGTCATGCTATTTTATATCACCAGTCTCAAAAAGACAGGGTTATGTTTCAGGGAAATGATTCGCGAGAATTCTGGGTTAGGGCAGAAGACCGCAACAAAAATACAGCTATTCTGTACGACGAATTAGGTTTAGCAGAATACGAAGCTATTGAAGCTTTTAAACGATTTGATTATTAAAGTTGTTTTTTTAAGATTCGGGTGAGAGCGAATCAAATTGCAAAATTCAGATAGACCTCAAAGCAATAAGTGAGGTAAGCAGAAAAGTCTTTCTGAGTTTTGTTTTTTTTAATTTAAATGGATGTTTGAGAAAAACATCTGAACAAAAAGAATAAAAATGAAATATTTATTTTTCTTACTATTAGCGGGTGTAACAGCGGGTGCTCAGGTAAAAAAAGAGCAGTTAAACCTTATGCCCTGGCCTCAAAACGTTGTTGTTAACGATGGAAATTTTACTTTAACCAAAAATTTTAAAGTTAATATTTCCGGAAATCCAAATCAAAGAATTTTTGGAGGAGTGACTCGTTTTCTGCGTCGTCTGGATGGTAGAACAGGTATGTTTTTCGAACAGGGTTTTATTACAAAACTAAATGAATTTCCAAATGCTGAATTACAGATTGACTGTGATAAAAGCGGAAAAATTGGTTTATATGAAGATGAAAGTTACAGCTTAGATATAAAATCAAATAAAATAACAATACATGCAACAAGTGATTTAGGAGCTTTGCATGGATTGGAAACTTTATTACAGTTACTGCAGAATGACAGCAAATCATTTTACTTTCCGGTTTCGCAAATTTCAGATTTTCCAAGATTTACATGGAGAGGTTTAATGATTGATGCCGCAAGACATTTTCAGCCTGTAGATGTTATTAAAAGAAATATTGATGCATTGGCCGCCATGAAAATGAATGTTTTTCACTGGCATTTAGTAGATGACCAGGGCTGGAGAATTGAAACCAAAAAACATCCCAAATTAATCGAATTAGCTTCGGATGGATTGTATTACACACAAGAGGAAATTAAAAATATCGTAAAATATGCTGATGACCGCGGTATTTTGATAGTTCCAGAAATAGATGTTCCGGGTCATGGATCTGCAATACTTACCGCTTATCCGGAAATAGGAAGCAAAGTGATTACACTGACTGGAGGAACTTCTGAAAAAAATATTCAGGGTACGGCAATCGCCACCTATGGAATTGAAAGAAATGCGGGTATTTTTTCGCCAACATTAGATCCTTCAAATCCTAAAACGTATAAAATTTTAAGTGAACTTTTTGATGAGGTATGCCCATTATTTCCCGGAGCTTATTTTCATATTGGGGGAGATGAGAACGAAGGGAAAGATTGGGATGCCAATCCGAAAATCCAGGAGTTCAAAAAGAAACATAATTTAAAAACAAATCACGAGCTGCAGACTTATTTTACAATGGAGCTTGCCCCAATGCTTAAAAAACACGGAAAACAATTAATGGGCTGGGAAGAAATTTTGACTAAAGATCTTTCAAAAGAAGCTATTGTACATTCTTGGAGAGGTCCAAATGAAGGAATGACAGCCGGACAATCATTAGTTGATGCCGTTAAAAAAGGATATAAAACAGTTTTGTCAAACGGATATTATATTGATTTAATGTATCCGGTTGCAAGTCATTATTTAAATGATCCGATGCCAAAAAATGCAGATTTATCTGCTGAGGAAAAAGCCAGGATATTAGGCGGAGAAGCAACAATGTGGACAGAACTTGCAACTCCTGCAACAATCGATTCCAGAGTCTGGCCAAGAACAGCTGCTATTGCAGAAAGACTTTGGTCTGCAGAGAATGTTACAGATCTTGCCAGCATGCGCAAACGTCTTGAAAATGTATCTTTTAGATTAGAAGAACTAGGAATAACTCATATTAAAAACAAAGATGTTATTCTGAGAAATATTACCAATAATCAGAATATTGCATCTATTACTGAGTTTTCAAATGTCTGCGAACCATTAAAAGGATACACCAGAAATAAAGGCGGGACAGAATATCAAATGTATTCTCCGTTTACACTTTTTGCCGATGCGTGTACACCGGATGCAAAAGAGTCGCTGGCATTTAATGATGCAGTAACTCAATATCTGGACAATAAATCAGAAGATAATAAAGTAAAAGTCGCATCATTTTTTAACAAATGGATCAGTATAAATAAAGGTTTAATTGAGTTGAGTTCCAATGCGCCTTTAGTACAGCCAATTCTTCCGTTGTCAAAAAAACTAAGTGATGCATCTCAGGAATTACTGCTTGTTTTAGATAAAAAATCGACTTTAAAATCAGAAGATTTGAAAAATCTGATAGAACAATGCAATACAAAAGATCATGCTGATGTAGAGTTGTCAGTTTATGAGAGTTTAAAGAAATTAATTTAAAGGTTTGGTTTGAATTAGTATTTAGTAAGTTTAAGTTACCACTATTGTTTTAAAAGTGTTGATTGTCTCTGCCAGATCATTCTGGCAGAGGTAATTAAATTAAACTAATTCATTTTCGAATCTTCAGAATAAAATAAAAAAATAACCACTAACGGAGTATTAACCTTTTAAAAACCAAATAAAAAGAATAACACAAACATGACAAAAAAAGAGTATAGATTGATGAGTAGTCCCAAATTTATCATTTGTATTTAATATTAATTTTTTAAAAATTATAAATAAATATCAATCACTACTATTGGCTAATGATTATGAAGAATCAGTAATAGTAATATTTATCTATAGAATTTAATTTGAGTTTATTTCCAATCGGCACAGCCTTCCAACCTGTGTTGAGCGAAACCCAGCGGTAGCACTGCTGCGGCCCAATTATTTATTTTCTATTAACCAATATTTATTAATTATGAAACATTATTACAGATTGCTCTTTTTGTTACTGTTTCCCCTGCTTGCGTTGGCACAACCTGCCCACGGAAAAAAAGTAGTGGGATATTATGCACAATGGTCTATTTATGCCCGGGATTTCAATGTCCCGAAAATTGATGGAAGTAAATTGACGCATTTAAATTATTCTTTTTATGGGACAACTTATGATCCTGCCCATCCGGAGAATACAAAATTAAAGTGTTTGGATACCTATGCTGATTTTGAGCATATGGAAGGTGGAATCCCATGGGATGCTCCGGTAAAAGGAAACTTTTATGACTTGAAAAAGTTAAAGGAAAAGTATCCTCATTTAAAAGTTTTAATTTCTGTAGGAGGCTGGACAAAAGGCCAGGATTTATCTCCAATTGCTGCGAGTAGTGTAGCAAGAGCCGCATTGGCTGCAGATATGGCAAACTTCATTGTAACTTATCCTTTTATTGATGGTTTTGATATCGATTGGGAATATCCTCTTTCCGGCGGAACTGATGGTACAGAAATCGTTAACGGTTCGCCTGTTCCTCCGCAAAAATACAGCCCGGACGACAACAAAAATTTAGTGCTTTTATTGAAAGCAATGCGTCAGGCTATGCCAAATAAATTAATCACTATTGCAGCCGGAAACAATGTTAGAAAAGTGGCTCAGCAATATCTTGGACCAAACAACAGATCTCAATACGGAATGACAGAAGACATTTCTACTTATTGTGATTATATCACGTATTTTGGATATGATTTTGGTGGAAACTGGTATGATAAAACATGCTACAATGCTCCTTTATATGCAAGCGGAAATCCAAATGATCCGTTATATGGCGCAACACAGTCTGAATCATTAGATGAATTAACAAATCAATATTTAAACGTAATTGGCTTCCCTGCAAATAAACTAATCATGGGATTACCTTTCTACGGAAAAAAATTCGATCATGTTGCAACTAATTCAACAAACGGATTATTTGTTGCAGCGCCAAGAGATATAGTTCCGGGATGCACCAATCCGCAAAACCCAACAGGAACATGGGATGGTTCTGGAGCTTGTGAAAAATCTGGAAGTATCGAAATTTGCGATTTAGTCGGAAATCCGGTTACAAATTCACATGCTTATTTAGATCCAAATACGATGTTAGTAACGCCATCTGCAGCTTCAGCCGGATGGGTAAGATATTTTGACAATACCACAAAAGTTCCTTATTTATATAATGCTACAACAAAAGAGTTTATCTCTTATGAAGATAAACAATCCATGGATTTAAAAGTACAATATATAAAATCAAAAAATCTGGCCGGAGGTATGATTTGGGAATTATCTCAGGATACAAGAGGCTCTATCCCGAATTCATTATTAACTCAGGTTGATACTTCTTTCGGAAGCGTTGTTCCGGGAACAGTAAGTATTTCCGGTTCTGCAAAAAACGGATCAGCTTTAGTTACAGATGTTACAGTTGAATTACGTAATGCAAGTAATGTCGTAATTCAAACAATAGTTTCTGCTACAGGAAATTTCACATTCAACAGCTTAACTTCTGGACAAAACTATACAGTTTCAGCTTTAAAAGCGACTTATACTTTTACTCCGGTAACTTTGACCAATGTTGTAGTGAACCAAACAGGAGTTGTCATTAACGGAACACAGCCAACTTACACAGTAAGCGGAACAGTTCTTAACGGAAGTACAGGAGTTTCTGGTGTTACAGTTTCTGCAGTTTCAGGAAGTTCAACATTAACAGCAGTTTCAAACGCAAGCGGAGTTTACAGCATTGCAGGTTTAACAGCTGGATTAAATTATACAGTTACTGCTGCAAAAACTGGATTTTCATACACGCCGGCTTCTACAGTTTACAATGCAATAGATTCAAACAAAACATTGAATTTTAGCCAGGGAGCAGCAGTTGTAACTTACACAGTAAGCGGAACAGTTCTTAACGGAAGTACTGCAGTTTCTGGCGTAACAATTACAGCAGCTTCTACAGCAGGAAATGTTACTGCAACGACTAATTCAAGCGGAGCATATACTTTGACTTTGGCTTCTGGCGGAAATTATACCGTAACAGCTGCCTTAACTGGACAAACTTTTACTCCGGCGTCAACGGTTTATTCTAATTTGAATGCCAATAAAACATTAAACTTTGCTCAGGATGTTGTATCAACTTCAAATAAAATCAGCGGAACAGTTAAAAACGGAACAACGCCGGTTGCTGGTGCAAAAGTAGAGATAGTTTTACCATGGACAGATAATACACACAACTGGAAAAGTGTCTTGGCAACAACAGATTCGCAAGGAAAATACAGCTTTGATAATTCAGTTGTAGCAGGTTATACAACAGTTACAAGTTTAAAATTAAACTCTTGGGAAAACGGTGAAACAGCTTATTTTCCAAATAATCTGGCAAACTTCCCAGTTCCTGCAAACCCAACGGTTTATAATTTCAATACAAGTTCTACAGCAAAATCAGCACAAGTTCTGGCAAACCTAATCAGCGGAACAGTTAAAAACGGAACCACTCCGGTTGCTGGTGCAAAAGTAGAGATAGTTTTACCATGGACAGATAATACACATAACTGGAAAAGTGTTTTAGCGACAACAGATGCATCAGGAAATTATACTTTTGATAATTCAGTTGTAGCAGGTTATACACAAATTTTGAGTTTGAAATTAAATACATGGGAAAATGGAGAAGTGACTTATTATCCAAATAACTTAGCCAACTTTGCAGTTCCAACAACTCCAACCGTTTATAATTTCAATAGACAGGCGGTAGTGGCCACTAAGCCGGTGGTTGCTATTACAGCGCCAACAGCTTCGGCGATTGCTATAAATTTAGGATCATCAATTAATTTTGTTGCAACTGTTGGATTAAGTGCTGCTGATGCTACTACAATATCATCTGTTGTATTTAGTTTAGATGGACAAAGCATTAGTGCTTCAAATTCTTCGGGAACTTACACAGCGGTTTGGACACCGGCAGCAAATCAGTTTTCGCTTTCTCATACATTAACCGTTACGGCTACTGCATCAAACGGAACAACAGATTCAAAAACATATAGTTTTACATTAACTTGTTCAGGTGCAAACTGCCCTAATTCACTGCCTGTAATTACTTGGAATTCACCATCGAATACTACTGTGAACCAAAGTTCTTTCCAGGTTGTGCCAATTTCAGTTACAGCTGTTGATAGTGACGGATCTGTTTCTGGTGTTACAATTACAATTAATGGAGGCACATTTAATATGACAGCAGGTACAAATAATACTTATACGTATAATTTTACACCATCTGCTTATCAGGATTATCCAGTTGTTATCAAGGCAACCGATAATAAATCTGCTGTGACGACATTAAACAATACCATTAAAATTGCTCCAATCAGCAATAATAGGTTTATTCCACTTCCTTCAAAAGTAATTTTAGGATATGCTCACTCTTGGGAAAATTCTTCTGCTCCATTTTTATATTTTTCTCAAATAGTTGGCAGCAAATTTAACGTAGTTGATTATGCTTTTATAGAAACAGTTAATCGTGACGGTTATACACCTGTATTAACTACAAACGATACAAGGTATTTGACTAATGGCGTTTTCAATAAGCAGTTATTGAAAAATGATATTAAATCCTTAAGAGACAGCGGCGTTCCTGTTATTGTCTCTATTGGGGGACAAAATGGACATGTTGTTTTAGACAATGTAACTCAGAAAAATATTTTTGTTAACGGTCTGAAAGCAATCATTGACGAGTATCAGTTTGATGGAGTTGATTTAGATTTTGAAGGCGGGTCGATGAATTTTAACGCAGGAAATTTAAGGGATATTTCTTATACGGGAATCTCTGCTTATCCAAGATTAAAAAACATAGTAGATGCCTGTAAAGAATTAAAAACATATTACGGAACCGGATTTTTATTAACTGCGGCTCCGGAAACACAATATGTACAAGGTGGATATTCAACCTATACAGATACTTTTGGTTCCTTCCTGCCAATCATTCAAAACTTACGTAATGAATTGGATTTGTTAGCGGTGCAATTGTATAATACAGGTGGAGAAAACGCATTGGATGGTCAGTATTATGGTTCAGCTAAGAGAGCAAATATGGTGACTGCTTTAACAGATATGCTTGTAAAAGGGTATAACATTGGTACAACCGGAATGCATTTTGATGGTTTACCGCCATCAAAAATCCTAATAGGATTACCTGCTTGTCCAAGTGCTGCGGGTAGTGGTTATATTACTCCGGCTGAAGGAATTAGTGCTTTGAATTATTTAAGAACAGGAACTACTTTTTCAGGAAGAACGTACACGATGCAGCCTGGAGGACCTTATCCTGCTTTGAGAGGTTTAATGACCTGGTCTGTAAACTGGGATGCTTCTTCTTGTGGTAATTCATCTGAATTGTCGAAAGCGTATGCAGCTTATTTTGCATCTCAGTCAGCATCAAAAACATTGGCTCTTGGTGATATTTCGGCAAAAAGCAATGCAACAATAGCGTATTTTAAAAACAATGCACTATCCGTTTCAAATGAAAACGAAGACATTGCTCAGGTTGATGTATTCAACATATTAGGACAAAATTTAGTAAGTCATAAAAATGTTCAGAACAATAAAGAAGTATTGCTTCAGAGTCAGAGTTTCTCAACTAAACAATTGTTTTTAGTGGTGGTAACAGACAAATCAGGAAACAAAAAATCTTTTAAAGTAATGAACTTTTTAAACTAGAATAAAGAAATTGAAAATTAGAAATAAAAAAATTGGGACGGTTAAAATTGAGTTTGGTTATTTATTTTTTAATCTATTTTTATTTCGAATAAATGCATTGAATTAAGGAGATTTGTTATTTGGTTTTCTCCTTGAGGATCGCATTATGAACCTGGTAATTTTATTATCAGGTTTTTTTATTTATAAAGTTTTTCATTTCGGCGAAAGGAGAAATGAAAAAAAACTTTCACTACTTTTGGAATCAAATAAAAATTGTTTCAGATTCCATGCAGAAAACTTTCAGTCTTATTGTATTTCTTTTCACTTTTTTGATAAGTTCGGCCCAAAATAAATTTGGAGATCCGGAAGTAGATCCAATTCAGATTCAAAAAACTTTTGACGGCTGGTCTTCTTATCAAAGTAAAAATATTATGCTTTCCAGAGATTTTACGGCATTAGATGTTTTTTCAAAAGAAATCTCAAAAGAAACTTTTTTAGATCAGCTGGCAAACGGAAACTTTATTCCAATTAGATTAAAATCTGAGGATGGAATTTATGGTTATAAACTCTTCAAAATTCAACCAAAAACCGATACCAGTATAAAAGCAACAATCAATCAAATTGGTTTCGATGCTTTTAAAAATTATAAGATGGAAGGAACTGTTTTTCCTCCTTTTTCATTTAAAGATTTAGATGGAAATCTGGTTACAAACGAATCAATGAAAGGAAAAATAATCGTGATAAAATGCTGGTATATACATTGTACGCCATGCATAAGAGAATTTCCGCAGGTAAATAAACTAACGGACGAATACAAAGACAGGAAAGATATTGTTTTTATAAGTTTGGCAGAAGATTCATCAGATCAATTAAAAGCATTTTTAGCCCGAAAACCTTTATCATATTCTGTAATTCCGGATATGAAAGCATATATGAATGAATCTTTGCAGTTAAATTCATTCCCAACACATTTTATTTTAAATAAAGAAGGATTAATTTCTAAAGTCCTGCCAAATTTCGAAAGCTTAGAAGTAGCGCTGGCTAAAGAAAGTAAGTTGTAGTTGAATTAATCTCGCAAAGTCACTAAGCCGTAATAATCATCTGCGTAAAACAAAACTCCAAAAAAACTTAGCGCCTCAGCATCTTTGCAACTCTGAACCTTTTTCACTACTTTTGCACCAAATTAATTAAAAAGACATTCATGTTAACAGTCAATAATTTATCAGTTCAATTTGGCAAACGAATTTTGTTTGACGAAGTAAATACCACATTCACTCACGGAAATATTTACGGCGTTATTGGAGCCAATGGTGCTGGAAAATCAACTTTTTTAAAAATCATTTCGGGCGATATGGACCCAACTTCTGGCCACATTCATTTGGAGCCGGGAAAACGTATGTCGGTTTTAAACCAGAACCATAATATGTTTGACGAGCATACCGTTTTGGAAACCGTTTTGATGGGAAATAAAGTTTTGTATGCTGTTAAAAAAGAGATGGATGAACTTTATTTAGACTACAACGACAAAAATGCGGACAGAATAGGGGAGCTTCAGGTTCAGTTTGAAGAAATGAACGGATGGAATGCCGATTCTGATGCTGCTGCAATGTTGTCTAACTTAGGAATCAACGAAGACCAGCACTATACTTTGATGGGTGATATGGAAGGAAAAATGAAAGTACGTGTGCTTTTGGCGCAGGCACTTTTCGGAAATCCTGATGTATTGATTATGGATGAGCCTACCAACGATTTGGATTTTGAAACCATTGCCTGGTTAGAAAATTTCCTGGCAAACTATGAAAATACGGTAATCGTGGTATCTCACGACCGTCACTTTTTAGATGCGGTTTGTACACATATTTCTGATATTGATTTCGGAAAAATCAATCACTATTCAGGAAACTATACTTTCTGGTACGAGTCCAGCCAATTAGCGGCGAAACAGCGTGCACAGCAAAACAAAAAAGCAGAAGAGAAGAAACAGGAGCTTGAAGAATTTATTCGTCGTTTTAGCGCAAACGTAGCGAAATCGAAACAGGCAACTTCCCGTAAAAAAATGATTTCGAAATTGAATATTGCCGAAATCAAACCTTCCAGCCGTCGTTATCCTGCAATCATCTTCGATCAGGATCGTGAAGCAGGAGATCAGATCTTAAATGTAGAAAACTTATCTGCTTCTGTAGATGGTGAAGTTCTGTTTAAAGATGTAGATTTGAATATGGCAAAAGGCGACAAAATCGTTCTTTTCTCTAAAGATTCTCGTGCTACAACAGCTTTCTACGAAATTTTAAATGGAAATCAAAAAGCAGATTCAGGAAATTTTGACTGGGGAATTACAACGAACCAGGCTTATCTTCCTGCTGAAAACCATTCTTTCTTTGAAAATGATTTAACTTTAGTTGACTGGCTGCGTCAGTATGCTAAAACGGAAGAAGAGCGTGACGAGGTTTTCATTAGAGGTTTCTTAGGGAAAATGATTTTCTCAGGAGAAGAAGCTTTAAAAACATCTAGAGTTTTATCTGGAGGAGAAAAAGTACGTTGTATGCTTTCCAGAATGATGATGGAGCGTGCAAACGTTTTAATGCTGGACGAACCAACAAACCACTTAGATTTGGAGTCTATTACAGCTTTTAATAACTCGTTGAAAAACTTTAAAGGTTCTGTAATTTTCACAACGCATGACCACGAGTTTGCACAAACCGTAGGTAACCGAATTGTAGAGTTGACGCCAAACGGAGTAATCGACCGTTACATGACATTTGACGAATATCTTGATGATGAAAAGATTCAGGAACAAAGAAAGAAGATGTATAATCTTTAATATTTTAAATTCCAATAATTGAAATTCCAAATTCCAATTTACAATCTTTGACTTTACAATTTTGACAAAGTTTTTCACATCCATAAAAAAATCCCAAACTCCAAGTTTAATTGGAATTTGGGATTTTTTTTATTGATAATTGATAACTATTTACTGCCGAACATTTTGGCAAAGATCCAGATTACAATCGCAATAATAAAGATTACGATAAATATCCCGAATCCCATTCCGGCTTTAAAAATGTCTCCTATAACTTCACAGCTTGTAAATGAAAACAGTATTACGAATACCATTAACAATCTTGTAATTTTATTTTGCATGATTCTGAGTTTTTAAATTTCCATAATAAAATTACTTCACGAATCAGGAAAATGTGTTATAGAATTTTTTGGAAATGTTTTAGGATTTGGATTTTTATTCTCTGTTTTCTTTTAGATTTAATCCTCTTACAAGTCCCTCGTGTACTCGATATTCAGGTGAACTAATAAATCCCTGTGCAGGGTAAAAACATTTGAATTTCCATTCTGTAGATTGTCCTAATTTAAATCCGATAATTGAATTTTCAAATAAAAAACGTAAATGTTCAATCATTTCTGTTTCAGTTAATTCGGGCTTCAACTTTTTTAATTCGTTGTACAAGTCATCTTGAGTAAAATTAGTTGATGAATTATTCTGTAAACTATTTAATAAATCAGTAATCATTGGATTTTGAACACCCCATTCGTCAATAATTTCTTTCTTTAAGTAATCGGAATAACCAGGCTCTGCTTCATATATGCATTCAGAATCTATCACTTCGGAAGTATACTCGGTATCTGAAAAAGGATCTTCTTGCTTATCTCGCATTGAGCTAATTATCTGATTTAAAAAAGCTATAAGGTCTCGTGGACGCATCATAGTTCTTTTTATAATATAGTTTAATGGCTTGGCACGTTGACGCATTTCTCTGTTTTCAAAAATCTCCTCTAAGCTACTATATGTATTTTCTTGATTAGTAGTAGCAAAGTAATTTACTCGAGAAAGAACCATCTTTTGAATAGATATTTTATTCCAATGAAGTAATTGACCACAATCTTCTCTCAATTTATTTGAATCATTTAAACTTAAAACTTCAAAAATATCTTCGCGTAGGAAAACTATTGGACGTACAAAACCTTTATATTGACTTGTTAAAGCATCGCATGCACTTATGAGTCCAGCAATAACTCTTCGTGAACTATCAAATGAAACATCATCCCAAGCTTCGTCAACTCTATCAAAACAAATAAAAACTTTTAGATCACTTTCTTTTTGTGATTGTAATGCTTTTTCTAAGCTATTTATAATATTTTGAATGTTTTCCGAAAGGTGTTGTTGAAGAGTTTCATTCTTTTTTACGTCTTCAAAAGAAACTTCCCCGCCATTTAATTCTATAGAATCAAATGAGCCATCCTCTAAATCAAGACCAGCTTTAGGAAGTTTTAATCCTGATAATGAAAGCAATTTGTTTCCAATAATCTGATAAATTGATGGGACAGGGGAATCAAACAGTTTTTCAAGAAGCTTATGTGCTTTTTCAATTTCTTTTGGAGCAGATTTATTATTTTTAATGTACCAATTTCTAATTGCCTTAATTGTTTCTATTAGGATTATGAATTTCCAAGATTGTCTATATGAGAGAGAATCTGCTTTTTCATTATTTTGAAGTAACGAATGTATATTCCAATTGTAATCATCAAATGATAAGGAAACTAACAAGTCTTTTTCTGAAAGAAAATCTTCTTTTTTCTCAGTTAAATATTTAAAAACTGCAGTTTTACCTGCACCTTTTCTTCCCAAAATTAAAAATGAGAGTGGACTTGAAATTATATTTTTCAATACACCATTATCATAAAAATATTCAGCAAGATTTTCATCTCTCTCAGCTGAGACTTTTCCAAAGTTAACCCAATCTAAAATGTTCATATTTTTTATTTAATACTACAATTATACGTAAGATATTTTAATTTTTAGTAATGTAAATTATAAACTTGAAATTTCTCATTTAATGTTTTTAAATGTAGTTTTTTAAATGTTAATTTTTCAAAATAATATTTCCCCATCTAACACCCCAACAAATAAATTCCAATTCCGTATATTTGCCCAACTAAATAAGTCAGTAAATTATGAGCCAAAAAGTATTACTTAATTCAAAAGAAGTTACTATCATACTCCATCGTTTGGCTTGTCAGTTAATTGAGAAACACTTAGATTTTTCGAATACTATTTTAGTGGGAATTCAGCCTCGCGGTATTTTTTTAGCTGAACGTTTAAAACAAATCTTAGAAGACGAATACAAGGTTCCTGAAATTTCTTTGGGATATCTCGACATCACTTTTTTCAGGGATGATTTTCGCCGTACAGATAAACCTCTTGAAGCCAATAAAACTCAAATCAATTTTATAGTCGAAGACAAAAAAGTCATTTTTATTGATGATGTATTGTTTACCGGAAGAAGTATTCGTTCTGCTTTAACTGCAATTCAGTCTTTTGGAAGACCTTCTGAAATTGAATTATTAGTATTGATTGACAGACGTTTCAGCCGTCATTTACCAATTCAGCCCGATTACCGCGGCCGTCAGGTAGATGCTATTAATGGCGAAAAAGTTATTGTGAGCTGGAAAGAAAATGATGGTGAAGATATTGTTCACTTAGTGACAAATTAAATTTGGTTAATCGTTTAATCGGTTAATTGTTTAATCGATTCATTTCGATTAAACAATTAAAAATAGTTGAAGCGTAATTGTTTATAGATTTAACGGCCAAGAGAGGGCGATTAAACGATAAAACAAATAAACGATTAAACGTCAAAAACGATTAAACAGTAAAAACAGTTAAATATTAAACATGAAAGAATTAAGCGTAGATCATTTATTAGGAATAAAATATATCAATGAGAATGATATTAACCTGATTTTTGAAACGGCAGATCATTTTAAAGAAGTCATAAACCGACCTATTAAAAAAGTTCCTTCATTACGAGATATTACCATTGCCAATATATTTTTCGAAAACAGTACAAGAACAAAACTTTCTTTCGAATTGGCGCAGAAACGTTTATCTGCTGATGTGATCAGTTTTTCTGCAGCTCAGTCATCAGTTAAAAAAGGAGAAACCCTGATTGATACTGTAAATAATATCCTTTCCATGAAAGTTGATATGGTTGTAATGCGCCACTCCAATCCCGGAGCGGCTTATTTTTTATCTAAAAATGTCAAAGCCAGTATTGTAAATGCCGGAGACGGTGCACACGAACATCCAACTCAGGCTTTATTAGACAGTTATTCAATCCGGGAAAAATTAGGCGATGTAGCCGGAAAAAAAGTAGTTATTGTTGGAGATATTTTACACTCCAGAGTAGCTTTATCAAATATATATGCTTTGCAGATGCAGGGTGCGGAAGTAAAAGTATGCGGGCCAAAAACATTAATTCCGAGATATATTGAATCTTTGGGAGTTACGGTTGAACCAAACTTACGTAAAGCTCTTGAATGGTGTGACGTTGCCAATATGCTTCGTGTACAAAATGAACGTATGGATGTCAACTTTTTCCCTTCAACACGTGAATACGCACAGCAGTACGGAGTCGATAAACCGCTTTTGGATTCCCTTGGTAAAGAAATCGTAATCATGCACCCGGGCCCAATAAACAGAGGAGTAGAAATTACTTCTGAAGTTGCTGATTCTGATCATTCTGTAATTTTGAATCAGGTTGAAAATGGTGTAGCGATCAGAATGGCAGTTATTTACCTTTTGGCATCTAAAATACAATAAATTAAGTTTTCAGTCGCAGTCGAAGTTTTCAGTTTATACGTTGTCACCCTGAGCGAAGTCGAAGGGATTTGCACAAGAACATTCTTTTTGAAAAGAGGCTTCGACTTCGCTCAGCCTGACAAACGTGTAACCTGAAACCTTAAACTTGAAACAACAAATAAAAAAACTTCGTACCTTAGCTCTCAGAAAATCAATTTTTATACAAGCCCCATACATTAAAAAATGAAAGTAGATCAAAAAGGACATACCGTTACGATTAAGGATACACAAGGAGATGTAAATGCTTTTTTGGAAAAAGTAACGCAGCAGTTTAAAACCTTTGAAAAACAAAATATTATAATCGATTTATCATCAGATTCTGCTGTAACGGAAAAAGATTTAAAGGCTTTTTTACCACTTTCAAAAGTGCATAAAAAAGCAAAAAAATCATTTGTAATTGTGGCATCCGATCTTGACTTTAATGCTATTTCAGATAAATTGGCTGTTGTTCCTTCACTTTTGGAGGCGCATGATATTATCGAAATGGAAGAAATTGAAAGAGACCTGGGGTTTTAATTTTAGATTTTAGATTGTTGATTTCAGATTTTAGTTCAGCACTCAATCTAAAATTTAAAATCTGAACTCTTAAATCTAAAATTAATAATGAATTTAACTATACTTGGCTGTTATGCCGCAACTCCCAGAACGCTTACAAATCCTACTTCACAGGTTTTAGAAATTAGAAACCGTTTGTTTTTAATTGACTGCGGAGAAGGAACTCAGGTACAGCTTCGAAAAAACAAAATCAAATTTTCTAAGATTAACCACATCTTTATTTCGCATCTTCATGGCGATCATTTGTATGGATTAATTGGAACTATTTCTACTTTCTCACTTTTAGGAAGAACAACCGATTTACATGTTTACGGTCCGAAAGGAATTAAAGAACTAATTCTGCTTCAATTAAAATTAACAGAATCCTGGACAACTTATTCGCTTTTTTTTCATGAATTGGAGTCAAAAGAAAGTGAAGTTATTTTTGAAGATCAGAAAGTAATTGTGAAAACAATTCCGCTTAAACATCGCGTTTATACTAACGGTTATTTATTTCAGGAAAAACCGGCAGAAAGGAAACTAAATGCTGAAGCGGTACAACAATATGGCATTCATGTGGCTTATTATCAAAAAATAAAAAACGGAGGTAATATTACGCTTGATGATGGAAGCGTTATTGAAAATGAAAAACTGACTTTTGATCCTGTCCCGCCAATGAGCTATGCTTTTTGTTCGGATACGGTTTATAACGAAGATATTATACCCATTATAAAAGATGTAGATGTTTTATATCACGAAGCTACATTTTTAAATTCGGAAGCCGCTTTGGCTCAAAAAACTTTACATTCAACTGCTAAAGAAGCAGCAACAATTGCCCTGAAAGCCAATGTAAAACATTTAATTTTAGGACATTATTCAACCCGTTACGACGGAATAGAACCATTTAAAACAGAAGCTTTAGAAGTTTTTCCAAATGTACTTTTAGGAGATGACGGGGTTTCGTTTAATTTTTAAAGATCTAAGATTCTAAGATGCTGAGCTTATTAGTTTTTTGCAGCTTGAAACCTGAAATAAAAAAAACAAAAGAAGATGAACGATTTAAGTAATTACAGAAAGTCTTACGAGAAAAGTGAATTGTTAGAAACTAACATTCCGGAAGATCCCATTAATCTTTTTAAAAGATGGTTTCATGAAGTTGAGGATTTTGGCGGAAGCGGAGAAGTAAATGCCATGACAATTTCGACAATTGGTCTGGATGGATTTCCAAAATCTCGTGTCGTTTTGCTGAAAAAATTCTCCGAAGAAGGATTTATATTTTATACCAATTACGATTCTGAAAAAGGAAAAGCCATTACGGCGAATCCAAATGTGTGTTTGTCATTTTTTTGGCAGGATATGGAGAGACAGGTCATTATAAAAGGAATAGCCCAAAGAACTTCTGAAATTATTTCAGATAATTATTTTGATTCCCGTCCCGAAGGAAGTAAGCTGGGCGCAATTGTTTCTCATCAAAGTGAAGTTATTCCGTCGAGATCTTTTTTAGAAGAAAATCTAAAGAAGTTAGAAGCCGAATTTGAAGGAAAGCCAATCCCAAGACCAGATAACTGGGGAGGATTTGTAGTTACTCCTCTTCAAGTAGAATTTTGGCAGGGAAGACCTAACAGATTACATGACAGAATTCGTTATACCAGCCAATCTGATTTTTCCTGGAAGATTGAACGCCTATCATCTTAGTTTGTAAGATTTTTATGTTTATTTAAAATGAAATAATGTATTTCATCGATTATTTTTGCATTTAACCGATATATTGAATAGTTTTGAAGCATAAATAAGGAGAAATTGTCACATAATAATTTTAAAGAATTTGCCCCAACATTTACTTTAAATCTTTAAACTACTAATGATATGAAAAAGATTATGTGCGCCATGGTGTTCATTGTGATGTCTGTCACAATGAACTCATGCTCTGCAAATAATATAGATGGAAAAAAGAGTAGTGCTGCAACTCCAGAAGCAACTACTAATTACAGCTATAATTCCTCAGAGCTGGAAACAATGAAGTTAATAAACAAATACAGAGTAAGTATTGGTCTAAAAGCATTGCAGATAAACAATTATATTTCTAGTAAATGCGAAGAACACACTCGGTACATGATTAAAAATAATGATCTTAATCACAATGGTTTTGCCTCTCGCTCAAAGAATATTGTAAGTGAGCTTGGTGCTAAAAAAGTGGGAGAAAACGTAGCGTACAATTACCAAACCTCTAAAGCAGCTTTACAAGGCTGGCTGAAAAGCGCTGCACATAAAGAAAATATTGAAGGCGATTATACTCATTTTGGGATTTCAGTTTTAACTGATGCTAACGGAAAGAAATATTATACAAATATATTTGTAAAGATTTAAAAGAAACATTTGAACTGGTTGGTTAGTTTGTTGTTACAATTCCTGAATTGTAATGACGTTTTTATTAAAAAAGCTGTCTGATTTTAGACAGCTTTTTTAAGTTTAAAGTTCTTTTTATTTACAATCCTGTGATAATAAATTCGCTTCTTCGATTCATTTGGTGTTCTGTTTCAGAGCATTCTACATTATCTGAACAGTTATTTACCAATTCTGTTTCTCCATATCCTTTTCCGGATAAACGATTTTTGGCCGCGCCGTTTTTAATAAGCCATTCAATAGTTGATTTTGCTCTACGGTCAGATAATGCCTGATTGTATTGATGCGAGGCCCTGCTGTCTGTATGAGAACGAATATCAAGTTTCATGTTTGGATGTTGATTTAAAACATCTAATATTTTTTCAAGATCCAATGCTGCCGCAGTTGTAATGTCTGATTTATCAAGATCAAAATAGATCATTTTTATATTAAAACATTTCCCAAGATCATCGCCAATCATCACTTTGCAGACTGATTTTTCCAGTGGAATAGTAAGGTCTGTTTTTCCTGTTGTTTTCCCAATAGTAACATTCACCTCTTTAGTAGCATAATCTGGTTTTTCTGCTCTTATATTATAGTTTTTTCCACATTCGACATCAAAATTATATCTTCCGGCAGAATCAGCAATACCGGAATTTTTGGTTTTTTGCATATCATCATATAAAGTTACTTTTGTTCCAGGCAGAATTGCACCGGTTGAAGCATCTGTAATAACTCCGCTTAATTCCTGCATACATTTTAAACGTTTAGTTTCGAGAAATTGGTAAATGTCGTCAGAACCAAGTCCGCCATCCTTATTAGAAGAAAAATAGCCTTTTCTTGAAACAGGATCAATGATATAAGCAAAATCATCTTTAGGAGAATTAATATCGCCGCCAAGGTTTTCAATGCTGCTAATAGATCCGTCCGCTTCAATCTGACCAACAAATACATCCAGTCCTCCGAGTCCGGGATGTCCGTCAGATGCAAAATAAATCTCATTTTCGCTGGTTACATAAGGAAAAGTTTCTTTCCCTTCGGTATTGATTTCTTTTCCGAGATTCTGTGGATTTCCAAAACTTCCGTCAGTGTTAATACTGACCTTATAAATATCAGACTGACCTATTGTTCCCGGCATATCAGATGCAAAATAAAGTATTTTTTCATCCGGACTGAGTGCAGGATGTCCCGTACTATAATTATCACTTGTAAAAGGAAGTGCTTTAATATTAGTCCATTTTCCATTTTCGAGACTGGCTTTGTATATTTTTACAAGGGTATTTTTATTGGCGTCTTTTCCTTTTTTGCCGTTCAAAAAATTATTTCGGGTAAAATAAACCGTATTTCCATCGTTGGTAAAAACCGGAGACGATTCGTGAAAACGTTTATTTATTTCACTTCTTATTTTATTTACCCTGGATATTTCGCCGATCAGGGTGTCAATATCGGCATCATAAATATTGGTATAATATTCACCCGTCCATTTGTGTTTGCGTTTAGAGAAATTTCCGGTATCCCGTGCCGATGCAAAATAGATTTTGTTGTCGTGAATTATGCTTCCATAATCAGAATATTTAGAATTGATGCCGGCATCTTCAATTTTATAACGTCCGGAATTGGCTTTGATTCTGTCCAGATAATCTGCATTTTCTTTATAAAGTCTGGCTCTTGTATCGTTTTTGTATTTGGTATTGAATTGGTTAAGAATTACATCTGCTTTATCCCATTGTCCGGTTGACTTTAAAGACTGTGCATATCGGTAGTAATATTCGGCTTCAGGGGAAGGATTCAAAGCAAAAAGTTCCGAATACCATTTGGCCGAATTTTCAAAATCAGAATTAAAATAATAAGAATTTCCAAGTTTTTTATATAAGTCTTCTGATTTGTATCCTTTTTGGGCAATACGTTCATAAGTTTTAATAGCATCTACATACGCATAACTATCGTATTTTTTATCAGCTAAATTGAGTTTAGACTCCTGACAGAAGCCATAAAAAACATTTAGAATTATAAAACATAAAAGAGTATAGTTTTTCATGATGATTTTTTTAGAAGAAACGAGGGGTGGTCATTTTGCTGTTGCTTTTGATGAATTCATAACGAAGGAATATCTCATGAGATCCTGAGTTATAATTGTTTAATTTGGTGGTTTCACGGTCATAACCGTATCCAATATAAAGTCCTTCTGTAATTTGAAACCCGGCCATTGCACTCACAGAAGCACTCCATCTGTAGGCCGCTCCCAGAACGAATCTTTCCGCAAACATAAAGTTGGCTGAGATATCAACCTGAAGCGGCGCGCCTTCAGTCATTTTAGCCAGTACGGCAGGTTTAAGTTTGAAATTTTGGTTGCGATCCAGATCAAAAACGTATCCTCCTATTAAGTAATAACTGATTTTGTCTTTATAAATAGCAATATCATTATCATCATATTGGTTGGTTTCGATAAAATTAGGTACCGATAAGCCAACATAAGCTTTATCAGAATGCCAGTAAATCCCGGCTCCTATATTTGGTGAAAACTTATTATCGAGATCCTGAAACTGAGGATCGTTTTGATCCTCCGGGTTTAATTTGTTGATATCGAGATTAAATAAGTTGGCGGTGGCTTTTATTCCAAAAGACAGCTTAAAAGCAGCCGATGTTTGAATGGTGTAAGAGAGATCTGCTGAGAGGTTATTTTCGTTTGTAGGGCCTATTTTATCATTTACCAAAGAAAGTCCAACCCCAATTTTGCTGTTATTAATTGGAGTATTAATCGAAAAGGCACTCGTTTCCGGTGCTCCGTCTAAACCTACCCATTGCGTCCTGTAGAGACCAAAAATGCTCAAAGCACCTCTAGATCCTGCATATGCAGGATTTATATTAATCGTGTTGTACATATACTGTGTATATTGTGCATCTTGTTGTGCGTAACCTGAAATTGTTAAACACATAATGACGAAGAAAAATAATTTTGTTCTCATAATAGATGGGTATTAATTACTACTTATTTCACTCATTAATTCCTTTAGTAGAAAGCCAGCATTTTTCCGTCTTTAAAATTACGGAATTTTTTTATAATTTTTACGTAATTGTCTGAATAAGAATAAATTGTATATTTAGTAATCTTTTGGTTTGAGAGAGATAAAAATCTGTTTTTTCATTATTTTAAATTATGGAGCCAAATCATCTATTGATTTGTAGTTAATAATGCAGAAATTGGGAATTGTCAGTTTTTTCTAATTGTTCTTGTGCATGGTAGGTTTAGTCAAATCATTTCCAGTATCATTGTAATGTTTCGTTTCGCTCAAGAACTATAAACATTACTGTATTTAAAAATCAATGATTTATTAGGTTTCTGTTTTGAGAAAAAAAACGGAAAATAACAGCATTTTGAGAATTTCGTATTCGTATTAAAATCTGCATTTATTGTTAACGGAAATAAAAAAAAGGGAAGTATTAAAATAACTTTTGTAAATTAGAACTTAATAAAAAAGTAACCTCTTTGGTGGGGTTTCAAACCTTCTAGCTTATGAAAAATTTAATTTTAATACGTCATGCAAAATCAAGTTGGGAAGCTCCTTTAAAAGATTTCGACAGGCCGCTTATGAAAAGAGGAATCAAGGACGCTCATGAAGTTTCAGTAAATATTTCAGACTATCTTCCTAAAACTTATATAATCTGGAGCAGTACAGCGGCGCGTGCTGCAGAAACGGCTTTGATTTTTGCCCAGAATATTTCGTATCCTATAGAAAGTATCATTTTTAAAGATGAACTTTATACTTTCGATCTTAAACAATTAGAAAAAGTTATTAAATCATGTGATAATAGTTTAGAAAGCGTTATTCTTTTTGGACATAACGAGGCTATTACAAATTTTGTTAATAAATTTGGGGATGTTTTTATAGAAAATGTTCCAACCTCTGGCTTTGTCTCACTGCAGTTTGAGTCAGAAAGCTGGGATTCAATCTATAAAGGAAAAACCAATAAAACTTTATTCCCCAAAGACTTAAAATAATTACAGTGTACGAACAGAAATATATCGATAGAGAAAAAAGCTGGTTAGCGTTTAACGCAAGAGTACTTCAGGAAGCGGCAGATAATACCGTTCCTCTTTTAGACAGACTGCGATTTGTTGGAATTTTTTCAAACAATTTAGATGAGTTTTTTAGAGTTCGATATGCCGCCATTCGAAGGTTAAGCCTTTCCGGAATTTCCGGCGAAAAATATTTAGGCGGAGTTTCTGCTCATCAGTTAATTAAAGATATTACAGAAATTGTAATTCAGCAGCAATCAGAAAGTTTGCGTATTCTCGGAAATATCGAAGCCGAACTTGAAGCTGAAAATATATTTATTATAAACGAAGAGCAGATTACAGCAAAACAGGAATGTTTTCTAAAAGACTTTTTTATGCAAAAATTAAGTCCTGAATTAGTAACAATTATCCTGAATGATCTTGCGGTTTTTCCTGTTTTAAAAGATACGGCGGGTTATTTAGCGGTTCGTCTTGAATTAAAAAATGATGAGGTTCGTTACGCACTGATCGAAATCCCTAAAACCATAAACAGATTCGTTGTTCTTCCTTCTGAGGATGATAAACAATATGTTATTTTAATTGATGACGTTATTCGTCTTAAATTAAAAAACATCTTTAATATATTCGATTATAAAAGTGTTTCGGCACACATGATCAAAATTACGCGTGATGCTCAGTTAGATATAGACAGTGATTTGAGTAAAAGTATGCTCGAAAAAATTGCTTCTTCTGTAAAAGACCGCAGAATTGGCGAGCCGGTTCGTTTTATTTACGACAGTTTAATCGAAGATGATACGCTGCGTTTTTTCCTTGATAAAATGAAAATCGTCGAGACCGATAGTATAATTCCGGGAGGAAGATATCATAACCGACGCGATTATATGGATTTTCCTAATCTTGGACGTTATGATTTGCTTTATAAACCAAACGAACCTTTGCCGGTTCCGGGGTTGAGTCTTGACGGAAGTA
The DNA here is from genome assembly GCF_001429765.1 of Flavobacterium sp. Root901. Classification (GTDB taxonomy): domain Bacteria; phylum Bacteroidota; class Bacteroidia; order Flavobacteriales; family Flavobacteriaceae; genus Flavobacterium. Next base: position 221,272 of record NZ_LMJB01000001.1, on the reverse strand, counting down.
TTCTCGAAAAAATCAATAAAAAAGATTATTTATTGCATGCGCCATATCAGTCATTTTCATACTTGACAAAATTTCTGCGTGAAGCTGCCTTAGATCCAAAAGTTACCAGTATTAAAATTACTTTATATCGTTTGGCTAAGAATTCGCAAATTATCAGTTCTTTGATTAATGCGGCTAAAAATGGTAAAAAAGTCGTAGTTCAGATCGAGCTTCAGGCCCGTTTTGATGAAGCTTCAAATATTTCGTATGCAGAACAAATGCAGACAGAAGGGATTGAACTTATATTTGGAATTAAAGGTTTAAAAGTTCATAGTAAAATTTGTGTTATAGAAAGAGCCGAAGAAGGTAAAACACGTCGTTACGGATTTATTTCAACCGGAAATTTTAACGAATCTACCGCGAAAATTTATACAGATGTTACGCTGTTTACCTGCAATCAGGGAATTTTAAAAGATATTTCTAAAATATTTGAATTCTTTGATATCAACTATAGAGTACACCGATACAAACATTTAATCGTTTCTCCTCATTATACAAGAACAAAATTTATAAAATTAATAGATCGTGAAATCCTTCACGCATTAGCCGGAAGAAAAACGTTTATTAAATTAAAAATGAATAGTTTATCAGATTTTAAAATGATTGATAAACTTTACGAAGCGAGCAATGCAGGTGTAAAAATCCAGCTTCAGGTTAGAGGAATCTGCTCATTGATTCCGGGTATTCCGGGAATGAGCGAAAACATCGAAGCCATAAGTATTGTCGATAATTATCTCGAACATTCAAGGGTTTATATTTTTGGAAACGCAGGATTAAACGAAGTATACATTTCATCAGCCGATTTCATGACCCGAAATCTGGATGGAAGAGTAGAAGTAACCTGTCCAATTTATGATCATGAAATTAAAAAAGAATTAATCGATAATTTTAACATTGCCTGGAAAGGAAATGTAAAAGTAAGATACCACTCGTATAAGTTAGATAATAAATATAAGCCCCGAAACCATCATGCCCCATTTAGAGCACAGTTTGAAACCTATAAGTATTATCAAAATAAAATTGCAGTACTGGAAGAGGCGCCTCAAAAAGTAAACTAAATAATTAAAAAATCAATTTCAAATCATAAAGTGAGCATGATTAATATTAAGAAATTTGCAGCAATAGATATCGGATCAAATGCCATGAGGCTTCTGATATCGAATGTTGTAGAACAAGACGGAAAAGAACCTCAGTTTAACAAAAGTTCGCTTGTTCGTGTGCCAATTCGTTTGGGACAAGACGCCTTTACCGTAGGCGAAATTTCAGAAGAAAATATAGATCGAATGGTTGATGCAATGAAAGCATTCAATCTTTTGATGAAAGTACATAAAGTAGAACGTTATATGGCGTTTGCAACTTCGGCAATGCGCGAAGCATATAATGCCAAAGAAGTAGTGGCTTTAATTAAGAAAAAAGCCGATATCAAAATCGAAATTATAGATGGTAAAAAAGAAGCAGCGATTATTGCTTCGACAGATTTACATCATTTATTAAAAACAGACGAAACATATCTTTTTGTAGACGTTGGAGGCGGAAGTACAGAATTTACTTTATTCTCTGATGGAAAAATGATTAATTCAAGATCTTTTAAAGCCGGAACAGTTCGTTTACTTAATAATATGGTTCACGATGTGGTTTGGGACGAAATCGAAAAATGGATTAAAACCAATACAGCCGATTACGAGGAAGTTACGCTGATTGGTTCCGGCGGTAACATTAATAAATTATTTAAAATGTCCGGAAAACAGCAGGAAAAACCGCTTTCGTACATTTATATTAATTCACAATATGCTTTCTTAAATTCGTTGACGTACGAGCAGAGAATTGCCGAGCTGGGTTTAAATTCTGACCGTGCCGACGTAATTATACATGCTACAAGAATTTATCTGAATGCTATGAAATGGAGCGGCGCACGCCAGATTTTTGTTCCAAAGATCGGACTTTCAGATGGTATCGTAAAAGCAATGTATTACGGTAAAATTTAATTTTTCAAATAATTTAATAAATGAATAAAACAAGACTGGAAGCTTTTAGTGATGGTGTGCTGGCTATTATTATCACAATTATGATTTTGGAAATCAAAGTGCCGCACGGAGTTGATTTTGCCGATTTAAAGCCGCTTATCCCTAAATTTTTGAGCTATGTTTTGAGTTTTATTTACGTTGGAATTTATTGGAATAACCATCATTATTTACTTCATGGCTTGTCTAAAGTAAACGGTAAAGTACTTTGGAGCAATTTGCATTTATTATTCTGGCTTTCTCTTATTCCGGTTTCTACAGGATGGATTGGAGAGCATAATTTTGCAAGTGCACCATTGGCATTTTATGGAATTATTTTATTGGGATGCGCCATTGCATATATCATTCTCCAGAAAATAGTTTTGGATATAGAAGGAAAAGATTCGCTTTTGGCAAAAGCACTAAACAAAGATTTTAAAGGAAAAATTTCTGCAGTTCTGAATGTTATAGGAATTATATCTGCATTTTACAACCAGTGGATATCGAGTGCCTGCTATGTTATTGTGGCCTTGATCTGGCTTGTTCCGGATAAAAGAATTGAAAGAGTTTTTTCTAAATAACAATTAAATGAAAACTGTTTTTCAGTCTATTCAGGATTTCTCTGCAGAAGAATTATCTCTTTTGGATGATTTAATAACTTTTCGGACATTAAAAAAAGGAGAACTTTTATTAACTGAAAATCAGGTTTGTAATGAAATTGTATTTATAAAGAAAGGAATTCTGCGTTCCTTTTTTTTGAATCATAAAGGTGATGAAATCACCAATTGCTTTGCTTTTGAAAATGAATTCATGGCATCATTTGCCAGTTTTATTACAGCAGAAAAAGTGGAAGAAAATATTCAGGCTTTAGTTGATACCGAATTACAGGTTTTGGATCGCAAAGGATTAGAAAAACTATATCAATCAGGTTTTAATTGGCAGGAAACAGGAAGAAAGCTAACAGAACTGGAGTTTGTAAATCTGCATAAAAGAATGGTTTCTTTTCAGAAATTGTCCGGAGCCAGGCGTTATGAAGAATTGTATAAAAACCATCAAAAATACATTCAATTAATTCCCTTGCAATATTTAGCTTCTTATTTGGGCGTAACGCCAAGACATTTAAGCCGAATCAGAAAAGCGGTTATTTAGATTTGATTTTTTTGTTCTCTCGCAGATTTTGCAGATCTCGCAGATTATTATTTTTGAATAATTTTTTAAATCTAAAATCTAAAATCTAATATCTGCGAGAGAAAACTAAACACATTTTTTAGGACATTTGTCCGGTAAAATTTTTCATCAGAATAATATTTTTGTAAAAAACATATTCATGAAAAAGATATTAATTATAAACGGACATCCAAATCCGGACAGTTTTAACTTTGCTATTGCAGACGAATATCAAAAAGGAGCTGCGGCTTCCGGAGCAGTTATTGAAACTATTACGATCGCTTCTCTGAATTTTAATCCGAATTTGAAATTTGGTTATCAAAAAAGAACAGAATTAGAACCGGATTTATTAGAATCCTGGGAAAAAATCAAAAGAGCAGATCATTTGGTTTGGATTCACCCTGTTTGGTGGGGAGGGCTTCCTGCTATCACAAAAGGATTTATAGATCGGCTGTTTTTACCCGGAATGGCTTTTCAATACAGAGAAAATTCCGTTTGGTGGGATAAGTTATTAAAGGGAAAAACGGCACATATTATTACAACTCTGGATCAGCCAGGCTGGTACTACAGCTTGTTTTTTGGACGCCCCAGCGTAAATCAATTAAAAAAATCGACTTTGGAATTCTGCGGCATAAAACCTGTAAAAGTTAGTTACATTGGAATTATAAAAGGTTCAGATGATCTGCAAAGAGCAAGATGGCTCGAAAAGATCTATGATTTTGGATTGAAAAATAAATAGAATTTTAAAATTTTCATCAACAAAAATTAGTGAAAATTTGTGAAATTAGGGGCAGACAACAAATTAAACATTCAAATCTAACCCAAATGTTGAGCGTAAAAGTTCAATATTTGGATTGATTTCTAAAAGACGGTTGTAGCGGTCCTGATCGTTGTAACTTCTTTTTGTTTCCACTTTTTCATTTACAATTACCTCAATAGTAATATCATGATTGTGCAGGTGACCTCTTAAATGACCTAAAAGTGCATTCATCTGACTTTCAAATTCCAGTTTAGAACCTTCATTTGGAAGTTCATAAGTGATATTAGTTCCATTTAAAACAGGATCGTTGATTAACAAGATCGACTCCATGATCTTCAAACCTTTTTGCCCCAAACGCTCGGCATATTTATTCCAGTGCAAAAGCATTTCCGTTTCTGTAAAATCTTCCGTCGGCAGTACAGACGTAGGTTTTACATAGTTTTTACCGCTTTCTTCCAGTTCTTTTTTCTTGCGGATACTTGCCAGAGAAAAAGCAGAAACTTTAGGCTCATTACTTGTTTGGGCTATTGGTGTTTCGACAGGAGTTTTAGTATGAGTCCCGGTGATTCTCTCAGGTTGATTATGATTTTCAGCAGCTGTTTTCTCTACATTTGAAATTTGAGATTCAGCATTTGAAACCTTTACAGTTTCTGATTCTGAGGTTTGTGGTTTTGAATTTGGAGTCTTAACTTCTGTTATAGAAAAACTACCATTTTTAAAATAAGTAGGCGGAATTATGAATTGCTCAACTTTTTTTTTTCTCCATCAAAGTTGATAGAGGCTAATTGCATCAAACATAATTCGACTAAAAGCCGCTGATTTTGACTCAATTTGTATTTTAAATCGCAGTCGTTTGCAATGTCAATTCCTTTTAACAGAAAGTCCTGAGAACATTTTTGAGCCTGAACACCGTACATTTGCTGTGCTTGTTCACCCACTTCTAGTAAAGCAATTGTCGAAGGCGTTTTACTCACCAGCAAATCTCTAAAATGCGACGCCAGTCCTGCGATAAAATGATGTCCGTCAAAACCTTTTGAAAGAATTTCATTGTATGCGATCAAAATTTCAGGAATTTTATTTTCCAGAATTAAATCAGTAATAGAAATATAAGTTTCGTAATCTAAAACGTTTAGGTTTTCCGTTACGGCCTGACGCGTTAAATTAGTTCCGCAGTACGAAACCACACGGTCAAAAATAGACAGAGCATCACGCATTGCGCCATCTGCCTTTTGAGCAATAATGTGCAGCGCATCATCTTCAAAATTAATTCCCTGGCTTTGGGCAACATCTGCTAAATGTTCTTTAGCATCTTTTACGGTAATTCTTTTGAAATCAAATATCTGACAGCGAGACAAAATCGTAGGAATGATTTTGTGTTTTTCTGTTGTGGCTAAAATAAAAATAGCATGTTTTGGCGGCTCTTCTAATGTTTTAAGGAAAGCATTAAAAGCTGCCGAAGACAACATATGAACCTCGTCAATAATATAAACTTTGTATTGTCCGGTCTGAGGCGGGATTCTAACCTGATCGATCAGGTTTCGAATATCATCAACCGAGTTGTTTGAAGCAGCATCTAACTCAAAAACGTTAAACGCAAAATCTTCGTTTGGATCATCATATCCGGGCTGATTTATTTTACGAGCCAGAATACGCGCGCAAGTAGTTTTTCCAACTCCACGCGGTCCTGTGAACAAAAGGGCAGAAGCAAGGTGATTGCTTTCAATAGCATTTAACAAAGTGTTTGTAATGGCTTTTTGCCCCACAACATCTTTAAATGTCTGCGGACGGTATTTACGGGCCGATACTACAAATTGTTCCATATTCTTTTTATTCGATAGCAAATATAGTCTGAAAATTACCAAATCACAAATCTGAAAATCATAAAACTTTTAATGGATTTTTGAATGGTTTGAATGCTAGAAAGTAACGTTATTTTTATAATTAAATATAAATAATAACCAATTTCGATTTTGTGTAAATGTGCATTATTTCAAAATATAATTTTCCATTATTTAAATTTCTTAAAAAAAGAAATTAAGTACTTCTGCAATTTCTTTTTACTGGAAAAAATATAAAATCCCTCAGCGTATCCTATAATGTTTTGGTTTTTAATCTGTTTAATTTTAGACAGTTAATTATTAAAAATATAGTATTATGAAAATTCGATCAATTTTATTGGGAACGGGGCTTGCTTTTTCTCTATTGGCTTGTGCGCCTAAAGATGCAGATATCGAGAAAGCAATTAAAGAGAAATTAAGCGATACAACCGAAGTAACGGTAACAGTTCACGAAGGTGTTGCCACAATTGTGGGGACTTGCGATGATGAAGCTTTCAAAAAAAATATTGAACGCTCCGTTAAATCTGTTAAAGGTGTGAAATCTGTAGTTAACAATTGTCAGATTCCACAGCCCAATGTAGAACCTGCGGCCGCTGCAGTTATTATTAATTCAGATGCTGATCTGGATAAATCAGTTGGGAAAGTAATCAAATCTTATGATGGCGTAAGCGCTACAGTTGTTGGAGGCGTAGTAACGCTTTCCGGTGAAATTAAAAGAGATCAGTTACAGCCTTTAATTCAAAGAATTCAGGAACTGAAACCCCAAAAAGTTGATAACAAATTAACCATTAAATAAATTGTTATGAGTTTACAGGAAAAATACAACGAGTTAACTAATTTGGCAAGTGATTTGCAGCTGGCCAATTTGCAGGTAAGAGAACAAAATAATGTTTTGTATATTGACGGTACGGCGCAGTCAGCAACGGATAAAGATAAACTTTGGGATCTTTACAATAAAATTGATCCTGATTACAGATCTGCAGATGTCGTTATGAATATTGACGTAGCCCAGGGAGTTTCAAGAGAATATACGGTAGAAAACGGAGATTCTCTTTCTAAAATAGGAAAAGCTTACGGCGTTTCATGGCAGGATATTTATGAAGCCAATAAAGATATTATCACTAATCCCGATTTAATTCAACCGGGCTGGAAACTGAAAATACCAACAGTATAAAGCTTAAAATCAATAAAAAAATTCCAAATTCCATTTTACGTTTGTAAGATTGGAATTTGGAATTTGGAATTTTAATTTTAGGATTTTAAATTTTACCTTCCCCTAATACTTAAATCAAATAAAAACTTGGCTGTTTCCTGATCTGAATCGGCAGAAAAACCTGCTACATAAACACCCTTTTTACCGTTAACGGACTTAATTCCGTATACAACTGCCTCATCGCCAGGGTCAGATTCCCCTTCGTATCGATACACATGAACAATTTCAAATTTCTCAGGATTTTTTTTAATCATGTCAGCATTTCGATTAAAATCGCAAGTAAATCCTTTTTCATTCAATTGATCTAAAGCCTTTGAAACAGTTGCGTAATGATACATTCTTTTCATGATGGACTGAATTAAAAGTTATGGAATTTTAAAGATAACTATTTTATAATTAAAAAGTTACGAAAATTCAACTAAAATCAGAAATTTAAAATTATTATTTTTAGTCTTTAAAGTGTTACTTTTGCAGCGCAGACCGCCTTATCGCTGTTCCGTTTAGGAAGAGAGGAAAGTCCGGACACCACAGAGAAGCATAGCGGGTAACGCCCGTCGGCCCCGATTAATCGGAGTTAGGACAAGTGCAGCAGAAAGTATGTACAGGTAATGCTGTAGTGAAACCAGGTAAACTCTATGCGGTGAAATACCAAGTATATCAGCATTTAAGGGCTTCTCGTCCGTTGTTGAAGGGTAGGTAGCTTGAGTTCCGGAGTAATTCGGAATCTAGATAAATGATAAGGCCCTGATTTATCAGGGACAGAATCCGGCTTACAGGTCTGCATTTTTTATATATTTGTGAAACTAACCAATCTGATTTCATGAATAATACCACTCCAAATTCTTCCTCAAAAACTGACAAAAGTATTTTTCTCACTGTAATTACCAACCTGACCTTTTGGGTTATAATTGCCATTATTTCCGGAGTTTTATTAGGACATTTTTCACCTGAAAATGGTATGAAAATGGAAATTTTAGGCAAAAAATTTGTCGACATTATCAAGCTTTTTATTGGCCCGATTATTTTCCTCACTATTGTTTTGGGAATTTCCGGAATGGGAAACCTAAAAAAAGTAGGCCGAATTGGTGTAAAAGCACTCGGATATTTTGAAGTAGTCTCGACCATTGCGCTGGCAATTGGTGTTGGAGTTGCGTATGTTTTTCAGCCGGGAAAAATTGACAAATCAGGATTGACTTTAGGCGACGCAAGCCAATATACAAGTAAATCTGCAGAGCATTTTTCATGGATCCAGTTTTTCTTTTCTAATTTCACACTGCAGGTTTTACTGGCTGCAATTGTCTGCGGAATTGCCTTGAATTTTTATAAAAAGAGAGAACAGACTATTTTGGTTTTAGAACGAATTTCTAAAGTAGTTTTCCTCGGATTAAAGTACGTTATGTATCTTGCTCCAGTAGGCGCTTTTGGAGGAATGGCCTACACAATTGGAAAGTTTGGACTGGCAACCTTAATTCCGCTGGGAAAATTAATGCTTTGTGTTTATCTCACAATGGCACTTTTTGTCTTTTTGATTTTAGGAAGTATTCTCAGATATTACAAAATAAGCATTCTTTCAATTTTAAAATATATTAAAGAAGAACTTTTACTGGTTTTAGGAACTTCATCTTCTGAGGCTGCTTTGCCAAGCATAATGGTGAAACTAGAACGAATGGGATGCAGTAAATCGGTTGTTGGATTAGTGATTCCGACAGGATATTCTTTTAACCTCGACGGAACCTCGATTTATCTTTCGATGTCCGTAATTTTCCTTGCTCAATTGTATGATGTTCATTTGAGTTTCTTCGAAATATTAACTGTAATCGGAATTTTAATGATTACATCAAAAGGTGCGGCAGGCGTAACCGGAAGCGGATTTATCGTTCTGGCATCAACCTTAACAGCGCTTCACAAAATTCCTGTTGAAGGTTTGGCTTTTTTATTAGGAGTTGATAAATTTATGAGTGAAGCCAGGGCTATTACCAATTTAATTGGAAATACAGTGGCAACGATTATAATTTCAAAAACAGAAAGAGATTTTACAGAACTTGATTTGAATCCTGTTTTAGAAGAGTAAGTCATTACAAGGAACGAAGCAATCTCATTTGCAAAATCAAACTTTGCGTAATAGTTAGTGAGATTGCTTCGTTCCTCGCAATGACTTTTGTGTCTTGCGACTAATATACGATTTAAGATTCGTCTTTTGTTGTACGAACCAAACTGATTCCTGACATAAAAAAAACGATTCCTAAAATGCCATAAATAATTAATGATTTTATATCTCTGGTTTCTCCCGAAGTTCCGGCAAAAATTACGGCTGTATAAATAAGTCCTACAATTCCGAGGATTGTCAATAACCCTCCGAAAAATCTTTTTAGGTTCATGGTTTTTAGATTTAAAGTTCTTTAACAAATGTATAATTGCAAATGTTATATTGTGTTACACAATTGTTTAGTGAACTTTATATGATTTGCAGACCTGTTTTTGAATTTTAAATTCTAAACCAATATTTCGAATAGTTTCGATTGCTACAAATGATGTTGCAGATGCAGTGTGAATGAAATTCAGGCCGAATGCAATAAAAAGAAAACCCCTTGAATTTTCAAGGGATTTTTATGTTTAAAAGGAAAATTATCCTTCGTCTTCTTCAACAATTTTTAGCGGCGATTCGCCAGGAAGTTCTTCTTCATCATCGGTAGAATTTAATTCGAAGAAACTAAAAAATGAACCTCCGTAACTTTTCTGAAAAGAAAAATTACTTAAATGATCCAGTTTTGTGTATTTAGAATGCTCGATAATCATCATGCCGTCTTCAGAGAGTAATTCTTTTTCAAAAACGGTAAGTGCAATCCTTTCAAAAGCAGCCTGATCTAATCCGTAAGGCGGATCGGCGAAAATGATATCGTATGAAGTTTTACAGTTTTCTAAAAATTTAAAAACATCGCTTTTAGTTGCGGCAATATCAAAATCGAATTCTGATGACACTTGTTTGATGAATTTAACGCATCCAAAATCACCGTCAATCGAAGTAATTGGTGCGCTTCCGCGTGAAGCGAATTCATAACTGATATTACCGGTTCCCGAAAATAAATCTAAAACCTTTAAGCCGTCAAAACTAAAATGATTATTTAAAACATTAAATAATGCTTCTTTACTCATGTCAGTCGTAGGTCTTACAGGAAGGTTTTTTGGTGGAAAAATCCGGCGTCCTTTGTATTTTCCTGAAATGATTCTCATGATTGAAATAAGATATAATGTTTTTGATTCTGAGCAGTTGTATAATTATTTTTTTCTTTTAGAGCGCTTACATCAAGAAAAGAAATATTTCGAACATATTTGTAAGCAATGGCATAAAACGGATCGTTTTGATTGATTGTTCCTAACAATTCTAATTGAAAAATCTCAGGGTTTAAATTTAATTGTTCGGCGGTAAAAAGAATATAATAAATAAAATCTTCCGGAGTTTGGTATTCAAAAGAGTTGAATAACAATAACTTTTGGTTTTGTACTACTATAATTTCAAAATGATTGGGATTGAAATGTACAACCATTTTTTTCTCGTCGTTATTTTTCGAAGCTTCTAATATTTTCTCAACCAAAATGCTGTTCACATGTTTGTAATCAAATGAGCCAACATTATCAATTAAAAAATTATTGATATTGATATACGGAATGTAAACCGAATGCATATCGTAATTGGAGATTTGATCGAAAGTAAAAAAATCAGTTTCAAATACTTTTGTCGTATACTGCAGGTAACTTCCTAAATAATCTTCATCAAATAAAGGCGTTGGAACAAAAGTTGAAAGATTGTTGTTATGAATCACCAGAATATCATCATAAGTTTCTTTTAACTCAGGATGATTTTTAAATGCCGAAGCGTAAGATTCCTCAATTTTATTTTGTTTTTGAGAAGCATCAAACTGAACTTCATTAAATGCTGTAATTGTGTTATTTAAAGTATCAAAACAGCAAAATGAAAATCCGTTCAGCGAGACCTGAATCGAAAGTTTTTTATAATTTTTTGTTGTAATATTATTGTTGTGTAATGACATAATTGATTTACAATTCGTTACCTGTTTTGTTTCAAGAAAGAATTTAAGGTGACCACAAACTTACAAATTAAAAAGGAACTAATATAATTGCAATTTTAAAAAACAATATTACAAGAACGTTAGCGAACGATTATCGCTGTGTTATTTTTTAGTATCACTATTTAAAATTGCCATTGCGATTAAAAAAAGCGAACTTTGTATTTCAAATTTACCTTATGAATTCAGCATTGTTTTACGGCATTTTACAGAAAAGATTTCCTTTTGCAGCTACTTACAAACAAGATATATTTTTTCAAAAAATTGCCATTTTTTTAACCGAACCGGAAAACCGTACCATCTTTGTGCTAAAAGGATATGCCGGAACCGGAAAAACAACGGTGATTTCGACTATTGTAAATAATCTGGGCGATATTAATAAGAAATTTGTCTTGCTCGCTCCAACCGGACGCGCGGCAAAAGTTATTGCAAACTACTCAAATACAGCAGCGTTTACTATTCATAAAAAAATATATTTCCCTAAGAAATCATCGGGTGGAGGAGTGGCTTTTACCAAACAGGTCAACAAACATAAAAACACCATTTTTATAGTCGATGAGGCTTCCATGATTTCTGACAGCACTTTAGACAGCGGCTCGCTTCTGGATGATTTAATTAATTATGTGTATTCCGGAAGCAATTGCAAAATGATTCTGCTGGGAGATACAGCGCAGCTTCCGCCGGTAAATTTAGATATAAGTCCCGCTTTGGATATTCATACTTTAGGCGTGCATTATGATAAAGAAATTGAACATATTGAACTGGATGAAGTAATGCGTCAGGAAGAAAATTCAGGGATTTTATTCAATGCAACAGAACTGCGAGAATTGCTTAAGGAAGGCTTTATAACCGAGTTTAAATTTAATGTTAAAAAGTTTAAAGACATTGTTCGCTTAACAGACGGTTACGATATTCAGGATGCCATAAATACGGCTTACAGCAATTATAGTATTGAAGATACGGCTTTTATTGTACGCTCAAACAAAAGGGCAAATCAGTATAATGAGCAAATTCGAACAAGGATTTTGTTTAAAGAAAGCGAACTTTCAGTTGGCGACTTTTTAATGGTGGTAAAAAACAATTATTTCTGGCTGAAAGAAAGTGATGAAGCCGGATTTATTGCCAATGGAGATATTATAGAAGTTTTGGAGCTTTTCGGAATCAAAGAACTATACGGTTTTACTTTTGCCAAAGTTAAAATTAGAATGGTCGATTATCCAAACCAAAAACCTTTTGAAACGGTATTGATTTTAGATACTATAAAAAGTGAATCTCCTTCTTTAACGTATGAAGAATCCAATCGTTTGTATGAAGAAGTAATGAAAGATTATGAAGAGGAGCCCACGAAATACAAGCGATTCCAAAAAGTAAAAGAAAATGAATACTTCAACGGATTGCAGGTGAAATTTTCGTACGCCATTACATGTCATAAATCACAGGGAGGGCAGTGGGATACGGTTTTTGTAGAGCAGCCGTACTTGCCAAACGGAATCGATCATGACTATATCAGATGGCTTTATACTGCTATGACGCGTGCCAAAAATAAATTATATTTGATAGGTTTTAAAGACGAGAGTTTTGAGGAATAGTTTTTTTAGCCACGAATTACACGAATTACACGAATTGCACTAATTTCAAAAATTCAAAAAAATAATTTGTGGAATTCGTGTAATTCTTGGCTAAAGAAAAAAACAAATTACAATGACAACACTAAATGACTTACATTCGATTTCGTCAACGTTTTCGAATACAGATAAAATGCCGGTTCTTTTTTTAGGACACGGCAGCCCAATGAATGCCATTGAAGAAAATCAGTTTGTGGCTGGTTTTCGGGACCTGGCCAAGACACTGCCGCAGCCGAATGCTATTTTATGTGTTTCTGCACATTGGTTTACCAAAGGAACAAAAGTGACTTCAATGGAAATGCCGAGAACAATTCACGATTTTGGTGGTTTTCCTCAGGCACTTTTTGATGTGCAGTATCCTGCAAAAGGGAGTCCGGAACTGGCCGTTGAAACACAGAAAATTCTGGATCCCGTAATGGTCGAATTAGACGAACACTGGGGATTAGACCATGGCGCGTGGAGCGTGATAAAACATTTATATCCAAACGCAGACGTTCCTGTAATTCAGCTCAGTATTGATTACACCAAATCTGGACAATATCATTTTGAACTGGCTCAGAAATTACAAGCACTTCGTTACAAAGGCGTTTTAATAATCGGCAGCGGAAATATAGTTCACAATCTTCGAATGGTTGATTTCAGAAATTTTGATAAAGATAATTACGGTTATGACTGGGCGATTGAAGCACGTCAAACTGTTAACGATCATTTATTAAACGGAGATTTTCAGCCTTTAATTAATTTCGAAAAAATGAATAAAGCGATGCAGCTGGCCGTTCCGACACCGGAACATTATCTGCCGCTTCTTTACACATTAGGATTAAAAGATAAAACCGATGATTTGAGTTTGTTTAATGACAAATTACTGGCTGGTTCTTTGAGTATGACTTCGGTAAAAATCATGTAAAATTTCGCTGAGAAAAAATATAAATTAATTTGGGGATGAGATCCTCGCAATGATATAAAAAATGAAAATAATAGCGGTAATTCCGGCACGATATGCTTCGACACGTTTTCCTGCAAAACTGATGCAGGATCTGGGTGGTAAAACGGTAATTTTAAGAACGTATGAAGCGGCTCTTTCTACAAAATTGTTTGATGATGTTTTTGTAGTAACCGACTCGGATTTGATTTTTGATGAAATTATTTCAAATGGAGGAAAAGCGATTATGAGTATCAAAGAACACGAATCAGGAAGCGACCGAATTGCCGAAGCCGTAGCGAATCTGGATGTTGATATAGTTGTAAATGTTCAGGGCGATGAGCCTTTTACAGAAGCCGGACCTTTAGAACAGGTTTTAGAAGCTTTTAAAAATGATCCGGACCATAAAGTAGATTTGGCTTCGTTAATGCGTGAAATTACAAATGAAGAAGAAATCAATAATCCGAATAATGTAAAAGTTGTCGTTGACCAATCACAGTTTGCTTTGTATTTTTCAAGATCTGTAATTCCATATCCACGAGAAAAAAATGCAGGTGTTCGATATTTTCAGCACATCGGAATTTATGCTTTTAGAAAACAGGCGTTATTAGACTTTTACAGTCTTCCAATGAAATCTTTAGAAGCTTCGGAGAAATTAGAACAATTACGTTATTTGGAGTTTGGGAAAAGAATAAAAATGGTTGAAACCACTCATGTTGGAATTGGAATTGACACCGCTGAAGATTTAGAGAAGGCGAGATTGATTTTGAAAGATATCTGATGATCAATCCGGATTTCAAAAAAAAATAAATTAGGACACCACTAATAGAAAAAAGCATTATTTTTTAGTGGTTATTATTAACCAATTTGCATTTATTTACTTTATAAAAAAAGCTCCAAAATTATTTTGGAGCTTTTCAATTATAGCAATAATCTAAATTTTTTTAGTACAAGGCCGGAAATTTAGAAGGATTAACTTCATTCATCATGCTGTATACTTTCTCAAAAATATCTTCGGCAGAAGGTTTTGAGAAATAATCACCATCAGTTCCATAAGCCGGACGGTGAGCTTTTGCTGCAAGAGTCTGCGGTTTGCTGTCAAGATATTTATAAGCGTCTTGTTCTTCCAAAATTTGTTGTAAAATATAAGCAGAAGCTCCGCCGGGAACATCTTCGTCGATTACTAAAAGACGATTTGTTTTAGCGATACTTTTTACAATATCCTTATTAATATCAAACGGAAGTAAAGACTGAATATCAATAACTTCACAGTCAATTCCTAAATCCAGTAATTCATTAGCTGCCTGCTGAACCAGCCTCAAAGTTGATCCGTAAGAAACTAAAGTAATATCTGCACCTTCTTTTAGGGTTTCAACAACTCCAATCGGTGTTTTAAATTCTCCAAAGTTTAAAGGTGTTTTTTCTTTTAAACGATAACCGTTTAAACATTCTATCACTAATGCAGGCTCGTCACATTCTAAAAGAGTATTATAAAATCCTGCAGCCTGTGTCATGTCTCTCGGAACCAAAACATGGATTCCGCGAATCGCATTTATAATCATTCCCATTGGAGAACCAGAATGCCAGATACCTTCTAAACGGTGTCCGCGTGTTCTGATAATTAATGGAGCTTTTTGTTTTCCAACAGTTCTGTATTGTAAAGTAGCCAAATCATCACTCATGATTTGAATAGCATACAACAAATAATCTAAATACTGAATTTCAGCAATTGGTCGTAAACCTCTCAATGCCATTCCAATACCCTGTCCAATAATTGTTGCTTCACGAATACCAACATCGGCAACACGAAGTTCGCCGTATTTTTCCTGCATGCCTTCAAGACCTTGGTTTACGTCACCAATGTTTCCAACATCTTCTCCAAAAATTAAAGTTTCAGGATATTTGCTAAAAAGAGCATCAAAATTATCACGCAGAATCATTCTTCCGTCTAAATCCGGTTTTGCATTTTCTGCATATTCAGGAAGAACTTTTTCTACTGAAAATACATTTTTACCGGACTCAGAATGCAGATTACTGCTGAATTTTTCCTGAGTAACCTCAATAAAATTTGTAATCCAGTTTGATAAAAGAACCTTACTGTTTGGAACTTCTATAAAACGAAGAATCTTTCTTGCAAAAACCAGTAATTCCTTTTTTAAAGGTGCTTTTATAGCTTTTAATTCAGAGATATATTTTCTGATTCTGTCTTTATGATTGATGCTTGCTTCCGCAATTTGCTCCAATAAATCCAAAAGATTTTTTTGGTCTTCAATTATCGGATTAATAAAATCATTCCAGGCATCTTTTTTAGCTTCAAGAACTTCTTTTTTTAATTCGAAATCAAGCTCTGCTAATTCTTCCGGAGACGCAATGTTGATGGCAATCATCCATAAACGCATCTGACGGATACAGTCATAATCTCTTTCCCATGCCAGTCTTTCAGAACTTTTGTAACGTTCGTGAGAACCAGAAGTAGAGTGTCCCTGCGGCTGTGTTAATTCATTTACGTGAATTAAAACCGGAATATGTTCTTCGCGGGCAATCGCGCCTGCTCTTTCGTAAGTTGAAACCAGCTCTGCATAATCCCAGCCTTTTACTCTGAAAATTTCATAGCCTTTAGAATCTTCATCTCTTTGATATCCTTTTAATATTTCAGAGATATTTTCTTTTGTAGTCTGATGTTTTGCGTGAACAGAAATTCCGTATTCATCATCCCATACACTCATTACCATCGGAACTTGTAAAACTCCGGCAGCATTTATAGTTTCAAAAAATAAACCTTCAGAAGTACTGGCGTTTCCAATTGTTCCCCACGCAACTTCATCACCATTTACAGAAAATTTGTCTTTGATTGTAATTCCGCTAACGTTTCTGTAAATTTTTGAAGCCTGAGCCAATCCCAATAATCTTGGCATTTGTCCTGCTGTAGGAGATATATCTGAACTTGAATTTTTTTGTTTTGTTAAGTCTTTCCAGGATCCGTCTTCGTTTAAGCTGTGCGTTACAAAGTGTCCGCCCATTTGTCTTCCCGCTGACATTGGATCGTGTGCTAAATCAGTATGACCGTATAAACCGGCAAAAAATTGTTTTGCAGTTAATTCGCCAATCGCCATCATAAAAGTCTGATCGCGATAGTAACCAGATCGGAAATCCCCATTTTTAAAGGCTTTGGCCATCGCAAGCTGCGGAACTTCTTTTCCGTCACCAAATATTCCAAATTTGGCTTTTCCCGTCAATACTTCTTTACGACCTAAAAGACTACATTCACGGCTTGTTACTGCAATTCGGTAGTCATTCAATACCTCCGTTTTGAAATCTTCAAATGTTAAGGTAGTATTGCTTTTTTCTGTTATCATAATCGTAGTGGTCATGTTGATGCTGCGAAATTACTTAAAAACAATCAATAATCATAATTCTTTAAAATAAATATAATTTAATTATTTGTATTTAAAATCAACAAACTACGTATTTTATTTGTGGTATTTTTATTGTTTTTGTTCTTTTATTGATAATTATTTATGTTTTTGATTAAAATTTATTCAATTAAAACCATTTTCGGGTGAAAAGAGTGACTAATGCTTTTGGTGCTAAAGTGATAACAAATCTAATTTTTTCGTTATAATTTTTTTGAGAAATTTCCCACCCGTTATTAGAATAGACTGGAAAGTAAAGTTCGAAATAGTCCGGAACAAGGTTTAAACGAACTCCGCTGTCATAACCAAAATAGATATTTTGATGTTTATTTTTTAAAAGTCCCACGTCGCCATACACTTCAACCCAGTTCCATATAGCATAACTCCCGTTTAAGGTTGTCATCCACTGATTGGCAAATGCAGGATTTAATTTAGACTTAAAACCTCCTTCGGCATTTACATACTGCTGACTGAAAATTCCGGTAGTTTCAGACCTTCCCAAAATATTATAATCAAATAAATAATCTGTTGGTTTGTCTAAACCAAAACTAAAATAATCTGAATTTGTTCTGTTATACAAGAAACTCCCGGCAAATAATCTCAGATTTAATTTGCGGTTGTTTTCGAATAATCGTCGATATTCAATTTCTGCAGATAGTTTTCCGAAATCTCCCGAAAACTGAACATCAGTCATAAAATTAATATGATTGACCAGTTCCGTTTTTGTATTGACATAACGTGCATTAAAAACAGAATAATTAGGTTTGGAATTATCTGTTGAAAATTTACTTTCTTCCCGATTTACAATTATCTGTCGAAATAATATAAGCTGTTTTCTATTGTCTCTAAAGTTTTCTTCCCGGATTCTGAGCTGAACCATAGGATTTAATCTCAGGTAAGTAGCATCCGGCGCGTAATGAAAATAGTTTTGACTTAAGGAGTATCTTACGTTATATAAAGTGCTGTTTCGATAAAACTGATTTAACGAAAAAGCAGACGAACCTGAAATTGTTCCCGCTTTTATAGAATAAGCAGGATTAATATCAAAAGTAAACGGTTTGTCGAGAATTGTTTTATTATGAAAACGAATTCCGGGCGTTATGCCGTCATAATAATTATAAGTAAGTGTTGGTATGTATAATATTTGATTGTAATAAGGATCTTCTAAATCTTTGGCAAAATTAAATTTTATCGGGCGATTGGTTATCACAAGACTTTTCAACGATTTCCAATTGTTTCTCTGGTTAAATTCGGGAACTTCGTTTTCATAGTTAATTACCAGTTTGTCTGCATTTTTTCGATCAAAATGGTAAACCGAATCCGTATTTTTAGGTTCGATCCATTCTTTAAATACAACACCATTTTTCTTTAAACCATAAATTGGAATTGGCGCATAAATATTGGTTTTACTTTTTACAGAAAACTGAACGTTGTCTGCAGTTTTAGAAACATTTGTAAATTTATAATCGATAATTTCTCTCGAATCAATTATCGTTTTAAAGAACCAATCGATATTTTTTGGACTTTTTTCTGTTAGGATTTTCTCAAAATCATAACGGTTTGTTTGTTGTACTTTATTGAGATTGTAAAATTCCTGTATACTTTGAGGAACAATATTATGATTCAAATAATCATCTAAATAGCTGAGGCTTAAACCTGCACGATATTTACTGGCAATCTGCTCGTTAAATTTTATTAAAGTATTTTTTGGGTCACCAAGCGGCTGATCCAGATTTTTACGAGCCATAAGCATATAATAATAGCTGTATTGTTCATTAAAGGTCAGGTTGGTAATATTATAACTTTTAAAAAGTTTCATTCTCGAAAGTCTTCCCAGCATTTTTTCGTCCAGATGATTTTCTTCCATGTATTTCATCATGGCATAAATTTGAATTGCGTCGTAAACCCAATTGTCTTTTCGCGGATCAAGATGAAGTGTATTCTTTAAATAATTGTTCAGATAAGTTTTAAAGAATGTAATTTCGAACATAAATTCATCAGAAAAAGGACTGATAAACGACGGCAGCTGATTTAATCCATAAAACGGATTTCTTTCATAATCTGCCTGCGATACTGTAATTTTTTTATTTGGATATTTCCCGATAAAATTATTTGCAAAAACAGCAACCCTGTCAATAACAATCGCTTTTTGAGCGTCGGAGATTTTTTTGTTTTTCAGATCAGATAAAACTTCAATTGTTCCGTTATCAAAAGATTTAAAGTTGTTTTGCTTTTCTATAATTAAACTAAAATCAGTCCTGTTATTGCCTGAAAAAGAATAGCTGCTATAGGAAGCATTTGAAATATCTTTTGAAACCGAATCTAAATCTGTTGTAACAGAATAATTATTGGGAATTTTTATTTCCATTTCATAATTCACAACTGAATTTGCTATATCGTCTAAGTTGAAGTTGTTGTATCTCACAAAACGATGATTTTCAAAACGTGCAGGAGTCAGAAACCAGTTTTTTAAATTCATCCCATTTTGGTTATAACCGTAATGAGTAAATTTATCACTTGGAATTTTTGAAATATAAGTAATATGCAAATCGATTTTTTCTCCCGGATGAAGTTTCTGGTTTAATCTGACCACAATAAAATCTGGATTTTTATCTGTTCTTTCCCATTCAAGTACTGCTGAATCAGAATCGGTCAAATTTAAAATCGTTGTATTTCCTCTTTCTACAGCTTTTGCTAAATGGAAACCTCTGTAAAATTCATCAGAAAACCGTTTGGCCAAAGGCGTATTTTTATCTGCGAAAGCGTTGTTCCAATCGTTCAGCACGATCGAAACCAAAGTGTCATTTGAAGTGTTAAAATACGTAATATCTTGTTTTATATTCAGTGTTTTTAGTTCAACATTAACTGCCACTTCCATCTTAGACTGATGTTGTGCATACTGTTTTATCGAACTCAATAAAACAAAAACTAGGATTATAATTTTATAAAATGATTTCAAGAATTGGCGCAAAAAAATTATAGATATACCTTAAGTTACGTGTGTAAAGATGTTTTGGTTTTATGTAAAAATAGCATAAAAAAAGCTGTTTTAAAAAACAGCTTTCATTTTATATCGTATTGCGGTATAAATTTAACCTTACAAGCGCAACAAGTGCAGATTTTTTTAAGAATACTTAAACTTTGCTACTTTATTTAGCTCATAAGATTTTTTAAATATTTTAGAAATTCGGACTTAAATCGTATTTTTTGTAGAATTTATCCAAAGCTTCAACAACTTCATCCTCAGTATCTACAATTTTAAACAAGTTCAAATCTTCAGGACTTACAGTATGCATTTTTTCAACCAAAACTGTTTTTACCCAATCAATCAATCCGGACCAGAATTCAACGCCGACTAAAATAATTGGGAATTTTCCAATTTTCTTAGTCTGAATCAAAGTAATTGCTTCAAACATTTCATCCAGAGTTCCAAATCCTCCCGGCATAACCACAAAACCCTGTGAATATTTTACGAACATTACCTTTCTCACAAAGAAATAGTCAAAATTCAGGTTTTTATCGTGATCAATATAGGGGTTAAAATGCTGTTCAAAAGGCAGCTCGATGTTTAAACCAACCGAAGTTCCTCCGCCTAAATGTGCACCCTTATTACCAGCTTCCATTATTCCGGGACCACCTCCTGTAATCACGCCATAACCTGCTTTACTAATTTTAAAAGCTATTTTTTCAGCCAGTAAATAATATTTGTCATCCGGTTTTGTTCTTGCCGACCCAAAAATCGATACACACGGACCAATACGTCCCATGCTTTCATATCCATTTACAAATTCTGCCATGATTTTAAAAATCGCCCAGCTGTCATTTGTTCTAATTTCATTCCACGTTTTTTGTTTCAAACGATCCTGGATTACTTTATCCTCATCGTTGTCAAAATCTTCTAATCTCATTTTTTGCTATTATTAATTTATTTTTCAGGAGCTCGTTCCTGCTGTCCACTATATCTTTTGCAGTGAACCCCACTACAAAAGGATGCCGTTCCCATCAGGGCTGGGGCATCAGTTTTCAATTGAAATTTGGTTTATAAAAAGAACAATTTCTTAATTAATACGTTTGCTCTTCAATTGACTTTGTAATTTTGCTTTTAACTTTCCCTGTATGTTCAGTAGTTTTCGATTCTATAAGCATTATAGAACATTCTTCAATCGAAGAAACTCTGTGATTTATGCCTTTTTTAACTACAAATAAATCACCTTTTTTCATTGTGAATGATGGCTGATTTCAATTTCCATCAAAAGTTCACCATCTACAATATAAAATAATTCATCTTCGTTTTCGTGATTATGCCATGGAACTTCCTGACCTTTTATTTTTGCCACTTTAATATACTGATCGTTTACTTCATCAATAATTTTAGGCGAAAAATATTGGTCTACGTTACTGAATTTCTCTTTTAGATTCATAGGTTTTCTCTTAATACTTGCCAGGATTGAAAAAGCCCTGACAAAAAGGGCGTACTAAATTAGTGCTTTTTTTAAGAATTGTTATGAAAATGTAGATTTATTAATTGAAATGTAATATTTCTTTCTAGATTGTTTTCTTAAATATTAATAATCAAGAGATTAAAATGGTGCGCAGATAGAAATGAGTTTGTTGGCATTTAATCGATGTGTATTGTATTATAAATGGATTTCTTTTATAAAAATCGTCAATAGATTAAAAATTTATTGCTGCAATTTTTGCCGTTCCTACGAAACCTAATGGGATAACAATTAAATAAAAATAACAAAATGAAGAGTATGATTATTTTATTAATTTACCCTTTTCATCCCATTGGCTAAATGTGTTTTTGATTCTGTTTCTAATAAAATAAACTTTTCCGTTTTCATAATAAGATTTGTAATAAAGCTCTTTCCCATCTTTAACTTCACTTTCAAATTTTAAAATTCCATTCCCATGATAACTATAGAATTTACCAATTGGAATACCATTGAGAACTTCTTCAAAATGTGAGGTTTTCCCGTTTTTAAAATAACAAATTATTTTCCCATTATATTTTTTCCCGTCTTTGTATAAAATATTAAATTTGTAATTTCCTGAGAATTTAATTTCTCCATTTTCATTATAATATTTGACAAAGTATTCATCTTTATTAATTCGGTCATATTTTTCCATTATATTTCCATTGTTATAGAAATAATAATGCAGGCCATTTTCTACAAACTTTAATTTAGGTTTTCCGTTTTTCCAATAAGTTGTTGATTCGTTATTGTCATTATCAAATTGTTGATATAAATTTCCGTTTTCTTCGTATTCTACGCTTTTTCCAATTTGATTTCCATAATTATATTCTCTAATCCACTTAAGTTTTCCATTTTCATACCAATCAATATATTTGTCATGACACTGATTGTTTTTTACATGGCCAATTGATTTTTTCTTTCCAGACTCATAAAAAGAAATATTTAGATAGTCTGTTGCAGTTGTAATTAATCGTAAAGATTTAATGTTTTTGTTTTTATAAAACATGGTATCGACAGAAGTGAAATTCGTAGGTTTGATTTCTAAACTTTCTATTTCTTTATCTATTACAGTTTTTTTATCACAAGAAGCTAATGTAAAAATCACAAAGAAAATCACAAATATATTTTTTGTCATATTGATATTAGGATGTCTAATTTTATGTTTTAAATATAGAAAACTTTAAAATTAACGAGAAATTTAAAAATATGATAACGGCATTAATTATGAAGTAAAACAGAAAATTTTTTTTCTAATTTTCCGAAACTTCATGGCAGTCAAACATTTTTTCAGGTAAAGCTTTACTTTTTTCAATTCTTGTTAAAGGATTTTTTGATGTTCTATGAGGATTTCTATATTTCATTGATAAATAGAATCTTAGAAATTTAAACTTTTCCAGTGATGTTATTATGAAAATGTGTTTATTCTAATTCCTTCTTCAAAAACTTAGCCGTATAGCTTTTTTTATTTTGAGCCACTTCTTCGGGAGTTCCTTTTGCAACTAATTGTCCGCCGCCTTTTCCGCCTTCTGGACCAATATCGATAATGTAATCGGCAAGTTTGATAACGTCCATATTATGTTCAATAACCAGAATCGTATTTCCCTTGTCAACCAATTTATTAATTACGTCCATTAAAACACGAATATCTTCAAAATGCAATCCTGTAGTTGGTTCATCAAGAATATAGAAAGTATTTCCTGTATCTTTTTTCGATAATTCGCCGGCCAGTTTGATACGCTGTGCTTCACCGCCCGAAAGCGTTGTACTTTGCTGACCCAGTGTAATATATCCTAAACCAACATCCTGAATTGTTTTTACTTTTCTGTAAATCTTCGGAATGTTTTCAAAAAACGGAACAGCTTCATCTACCGTCATATCCAAAACATCTGAAATTGATTTTCCTTTATACCGAATCTCCAGAGTTTCTCTGTTAAAACGTTTTCCCTGACAAGTTTCGCATTCCACATAAACGTCTGGTAAAAAGTTCATTTCAATAGTTCTGACACCAGAACCTTCACAGGTTTCGCAGCGTCCGCCTTTTACATTAAAACTAAAACGTCCGGCTTTGTAACCACGAATCATACTTTCAGAAGTCATGGTAAATAAGTTTCTGATTTCTGTAAAAACTTCAGTATAAGTCGCAGGATTTGAACGCGGCGTTCTTCCAATCGGACTTTGATCAATATCAATTACTTTGTCAATGTGTTCTAATCCTTCAATTTTTTTATAAGGCTGCGGTTTTTTTACACCATTAAAATAATAAGCATTTAAAATAGGGTAGAGCGTTTCATTAATTAAAGTAGATTTCCCGCTTCCTGAAACTCCCGTAACACAGATTAATTGACCAAGCGGTATTTCAATCGAGACATTTTTTAGATTATTTCCTGTCGCACCAGTTAGTTTTAGGAATTTTCCATTTCCTTTTCTTCGCTTTTTCGGAATTTCTAATTTCATTTTACCGTTCAGATATTGAGCGGTAATAGTGTCTGACTTTAAAGTTTCTTCAGGAGTTCCAATGCTGATGATTTCTCCTCCATATTTTCCTGCTTTTGGTCCAATGTCGATTACATAATCTGCTGTTTCGATCATGTCTTTGTCGTGTTCCACCACAATAACAGAGTTACCAATATCTCTTAATTGTTCTAATGAATGGATTAGTTTTTCATTGTCTCTTTGATGTAAACCAATACTGGGCTCATCTAAAATATACAAAACACCAACCAGCTGCGAACCAATTTGTGTCGCTAATCGAATACGTTGTGCTTCACCGCCCGAAAGTGATTTTGAGCTTCGGCTTAAAGCCAGATAATTCAAACCAACATTCATTAAAAAGTTCAAACGGTCTCTAATTTCTTTTACAACTTCAGAAGCAATTAATAATTGTTTATCGGTTAAATGATTATTTAAATCCTGAAACCACGCTGTTAAATCTGAAATATCCATATCACACAATTCGGTGATATTTTTTTCATTTACCCTAAAAAATAAAGCTTCTTTTTTAAGACGTGAACCTTCGCAGACCGGACAATTAATTTCGTCCATGAAATCTTTTGCCCAGCGTTTTATGCTCGTGGTTGCGCTTTCGTCGTATTGGTTTTTGATGAAGTTTGAAATTCCTTCAAAATCAATTTTATATTCTCTTGTTACACCAAGATCTTTTGAGTTTATGACAAATTTATCTTTTCCGCCATATAAGATCATTGACAGGGCTTCTTCCGGAATTTTCTCAATCGGATCTGTGATTTTAAATCCGAATTTTTCTCCAATTGTTTCTAACTGCTTAAAAATCCAAGAAGATTTATATTCGCCAAGCGGAGCAAAACCACCACTTTTAATCGATAATTTTGGGTTTGGGATTATCTTTTTTACATTGATTTCGTGAACAGTCCCTAATCCGTTACAATGCGGACACGCACCTTTTGGAGAGTTAAAAGAGAATAAGTTAGGTTCCGGATTCTGATATGAAATTCCGGTTGTAGGACACATCAGGTTTCGGCTGAAATAGCGTACCTCATTTGTATCCTGATCTAAAATCATTAATACATTTTCGCCGTGATGCATTGCTGTATTAATACTTTCAGCCAGTCTTTTTTGTGTATCCGGATTATCTTCGATCGCCATTCTGTCTACAACGATTTCAATATCGTGTGTTTTGTAACGATCCAGTTTCATTCCGGCAATTAAATCCTGAACTTCACCGTTTACACGAACTTTTAAAAATCCTTGTTTTGTAATTTGCTGGAATAATTCGGCATAATGACCTTTTCTTGCCTTAATTACAGGGGCGAGGATGTTAATTCTTTTTCCTTTATAATCCTGAATAATTAAATCTTTAATCTGTTCATCAGAATAAGAAACCATTTTTTCGCCTGTATTATAACTATAGGCATCAGCACCTCGAGCATATAAAAGTCGAAGAAAGTCGTAAATTTCAGTAATAGTACCAACGGTTGAGCGCGGACTTTTGCTGGTTGTTTTTTGTTCAATAGCAATTACAGGCGAAAGCCCATCGATTTTATCCACATCTGGACGTTCTAATCCGCCAAGGAATTGCCTCGCATACGCTGAAAAAGTTTCAACATAACGACGCTGTCCTTCAGCATAAATGGTATCAAACGCCAAAGATGATTTTCCCGAACCGGAAAGACCTGTTATAACAACAAGTTTTTCCCGTGGAATTGAAATATCGATATTTTTTAGATTATGAACTCTTGCGCCAAGAACTTCAATAGTATTGTCTTTATCTAGCATAAATTTGAGCAAAACGCAAAGTTACCACTTTGATTTGTTCTTTTAGCACTAGACTTTAGAAGTTTATGTTAAAAATTGTAACAAAATTGAGTTGAATTTAACGGCGTTTTCTCTTTCTTAAAGTCATGTATTCTTCAATGGCCTGTTTAGTTGTGTACCAATTTCGGCCTTCTTTATAAGCATCAATTTTTCCTGTTCTCGCAAGTAAACTAATATATTCCTGACCATAAGGAGTTTCTGGTTCACTGACAATATCTGAAATTATCTGATAGTCATTAGAGCTTCCAGGCATAGCATTTAAATATATATTAAGCGTTCTTTCAATTGCCTGACACATTAACAAAGTCAATTTTTGATAATTACCATTATTAGCCTGATTTAATGCTTCATAATATTTTTTTCGATCATTTTTTAAAATAATTGCCGGAGGAAAGCCACTACGCATTAGTAATAAATTCATGCTTAGTCGAACTGTACGCCCGTTTCCATCAAAAAAAGGATGAATCCAGACTAATTTATGATGATAAATTGTAGCAAGTTCTATATCATTTAACCCTAAAGGATTTGTATTGATAAACTCTATTAATTCGTCGAGGTAATCAGAAACTTTGTTAGCATTTGGAGGTGTAAAATTTGCTCCTGAAATTCTTACACCGCCATTTCTGATGCGGCCTGCAAAATCCTCTTCTATAGAGCGTAAAACTAAACCATGAATAGATAAAATATCAATGCTTCGAAGTTTGTAATTGTCGTCAATTATTGAGTATAAATAATCAATTGCTTTATCATGATTATGAGTTTCAAAATGTTCACGAAGTGATTTGCCTTTTATAGTAATTCCTTCCTGAATCACCATTTGAGTTTCACGCAAATTCATTGTGTTGCCTTCAATAGCATTTGAATTGTATGTCCATTCCAGAGATAAACTTTCGCGAATTTTATTTAAAGCAATATTTGGCAATGGTCTGCTATTTTGCAGATCAAGCTTTTTTTGGTACAATCGATCAAAGGTTGATTGAAATTCTGTTTGGTATGCTAAATCTATATTCCACATGATATGACAAATATAGCTCTTAATTTCGGATAGTTGAAAATTTTAACTTATCCGATATTTAATTTATTCAATTGTCATCGAACGAAGCTTCATTCTGTAAGCTTCAAGTGCAATTGATTTAGAAATAAAACCAAAGTATTTTTCATTTCGTAAAACAGGGAGAAATGCTGATTTTGATCTTTCGAACTTGGTCATTACAATTTCCATGCTGTCTGTTGATAAAATTGTAGCGGGCGGTGTTTTCATTACATCTTTAATCAAAGTGTATTTTACACGATAGGCATTAAATATAATTTCCCTGATATCATTAAAGTGAACCACACCAACCAGTTCTCTGTCATTGTTTACAACTGCAAACACAACCTGATTTGAATGTGAAATAAGATCAACAAGTTTATTTAGATGCTCTTCAGGAGAAACAGTCAGATAATCAGTCTGTATTATAGTATCAATATCCAAAGTAGATAAGATGTTTGAGTCTTTATTACTTGTGAAGGCATGGCCTTTTTTGGCCAGATTTTTTACGTCGAGAGAATATTTTTCAAAACGTTTTGAAATTGCAAAACTGATAGAAGACACAATCATAAGCGGAATCATCAAACCGTAGCCTCCTGTAATTTCTGCAATAAGGAATATCGCTGTAAGTGGTGCATGAAATAATCCGCTCAAAATTCCGGCCATTCCAACCATGGTAAAATTACTGATTGGTAATTTTGATAAACCAGTTAAGTTTATGAATTTAGAGAAAAAATATCCCAAATAAGATCCTAAAAACAATGAAGGAGCAAAGTTTCCTCCGTTTCCTCCGCTTCCAATTGTAAGTCCGGATGCAAATACTTTTACCATCATTGTGCAGCCTACAAAAAGGAGCAAAATCCAGTTATTATTTCTCCAGCTGGCAAACAAGGTATTGTCAAGTAATTGTCCGGGATCACTTTCTGATAAAGTTTTAATGCTTTCATAACCCTCACCAAAAAGCGTCGGAAAAATAAAAATAAGCAATGCCAGAAGTGAAGAACCAATCAGCGCTTTTCTATATGGACCCATTTTTAATTCGGAGAAATAATGTTCGATTTTTTGGAAATTTCTGGAGTAATAAACAGCTAGAAATCCGGTTAATAATCCTAAAACTGCATAAAAAGGAATATTATGATAATCAAAAGTTTCCTGTTTTTTGAAGGATAAAAGAATACTTTCATCTAATACAATTGCCGATACCAAAGCTCCGGTTGCAGCCGAAATCATAATAGGCGTAAAGGCAGAGATACTAACATCGACCAATAAAACTTCAATTGCAAAAAGAACTCCGGCAATTGGCGCATTAAAAGCTGCCGCAATTCCTGCCGCAACTCCACAGCCAATAAGCAGTGTTCTGTCCTTATAAGCTAATTTGTAATTTTGAGCGTAATTTGATCCAAACGCGGCTCCTGTTACCACAATTGGGCTTTCTAATCCGGCAGATCCTCCTAAACCTACGGTCAAAGAGCTTGTTATAATCTGCGCATACATTTGTTTTTTCGGAATTATACTTGCTTTTTTAGCAACGGCATATAAAATTTGAGAAGTTCCTTTTTGGATGCTTCCATTTAAAACCTTATTGACCACCACAACAGTTAATACAATTCCAATTATTGGAAGGATACTATTAATGAAACCTAATTTTAAAATTCCACTAATATAAGTCGCAAAAGAAAATACACTGTGTGCAAAAGTTTTTAAAACAATTACCGCAAATGCACAGGAAATTCCGACCAAAACACTTGATAAAAAAATAAACTGCTTTGGTGTTAAAATAGATTGTCCCAGAGCAATAATGCTTTCTAATCTTCGAAAAAGTCTTTTGATCATTGTGTTTTTTAATATTTACGGAGAATGCAAATTTAGCTTTAAACATTGAATTTTGTCCAGTTTTTCGACTAAAATCTTTTTGATTTAAAATCCGGCAGCTTTGTCATCACCTCTAAAATCGGCACCTCCTTCGAGAGTATTGTCTGGTAAAACCAAAATGGCATCTACTTTTCCAATTACGGGCGTCGTCTTTTCGTTGATTAAATATCCTTTTGCTTTTAAACTTTCAATAGTGCTGTAATTAAATGTATTAGGTTCAAAAGTAATGAGATCCGGAAGCCATTGATGATGAAAACGAGGTGCATTTACCGCTTCCTGCATGCTTAAATTATATTCGTAAACATTTAAAATAGTTTGCAGCACCGAGGTGATAATAGTCGAACCGCCCGGCGAACCTACAACCATGAATAATTTTCCGTTTTTTTCAACAATTGTCGGCGTCATAGAACTCAGCATTCGTTTTTGCGGTGCAATGCTGTTTGCTTCATTTCCAACTAAACCAAACATATTTGGAGATCCGGGTTTTGCACTAAAATCGTCCATTTCGTTATTTAAGAAAAAGCCTAGTTCATCACAATAATATTTTGAGCCAAAACCATCATTTATTGTTGTCGTTGCAGAAACGGCATTTCCAAATTGGTCTACTATAGAATAGTGGGTTGTTTCGGTACTTTCATTATAAGTAATTTTTCCTTCTTTTACATCAGATGATAAGGTAGCTTTTTCAGACTTAAAATCAGACATTCTTTCTTTTAAATACGAATCTGATAAAAGTCCTTTAATTGGAATTTTAACAAAATCAGGATCTCCTAAAAACTGGCTTCTGTCGGCATAAGCCCTTCTTTCGGCTTCAACAATTATCTGAATTGACTGTTCTGAATTATGTCCCATTTTGGATAAATAAAAAGGAGAAATCATTTTCATGATCTGAGCCAGGCAAATCCCGCCGCTGCTTGGCGGCGCCATCGAAGTTATCTTTAAATCCTTATAATCAAACTGCAGTGGATTTCTCCATTTTGCTTCGTAGGAAGCCAAATCCTTAAGCGTAATTATACCGCCTTTTTTCTTAAGATAATCTACTAAAACCTGTGCCGTTTTTCCTTTATAAAATTCGTTTCTTCCATTTTTCAGAATTCGTTTTAAAGTATTGGCAAGTGCAGGATATTTAATTGTATCACCTTCCTTAAATTTTCCGGCCATTAAAGTATTTGGACCGTTTGCTTTTACAATGGCATCATGATAATTTTCAAGCTGCTTTTGTTGTTTTTGAGTTACAACGACACCCTTTTCTGCAAGTGCAATAACAGGTTTAATAATTTCAGATATGGGCAGGGATCCCAATTTTTTATGAACGGCAAAAACTCCTGCAATCGTTCCGGGAACGCCAATAGCCAAAGGAGACTCGGTACTTTTTCCGGGTATAACATTTCCGTCTTTGTCCAGAAACATGTTTTTTGAAGCGGCAAGAGGTGCTTTTTCGCGATAATCTAAACTTCCCACTTCGCCATTTGCTTTTCTGTAAACCATAAATCCGCCGCCGCCAAGATTTCCGGCATACGGATAAGCAACTGCAAGGGCCAGTTCTGTTGCGGCCATGGCATCAAATGCATTACCGCCTTTTTTCATTATTTCAATGCCAATTTTTGATGCTTCTATTCGAGCCGAAACGACCATTGCTTTTGAAGCTGTTAAGCCAGTTGGTGAGGCTGTATGTTGTGCAAAACTATAAAATGATATAAAATAAAACAGAAGTGAAATTTTTTTCATAACAAGTATATATTTTATAAAATGGTTAGGGTTTATAAGGAAAGTAATTTTTGTCTGGCCTGAGATTGAATATCCTCAAAAAACAGTGTAAATTCCTGTTCAAATTCATTATAAAATTCTTTTAATTCTTCGCTTGCAAACTGCATTTTTGAAAGATTTTTTGATCTTCGGTCCATTTGGGTTAAGATTTGATGGATTCCCTCGACTGTTCTGTAGCTTAATAGCCAGTTTCTTTCAATCATATAAGGCATTAAGCCTTGTGTTTTTTCAGTTAAAATGGTATAATTTTCATGTAATGAATTGTAAAAACGACTGATAAAGTCTTCTAAATTTTCATTTGAATATCTGGTCCAGTTTTTAGCCAAAAAATGATCGTAAACAATGTCGATAATTACACCGGAATAATGATGGTATTTGTCATGAAGGCGTTTCGTGCTTTGTCTGAAAACATCATGTGAGTCTGTGTAAGTATCTATAAATCGGTGTAAAAGAATTCCTTTTTGAACATCTTCTGGAAAATGTTCAAACTGTTTTCCGCGAATACCATCGGCCATAAAATTGCCAATTTTTATTAAGTCATTATCACCGGAAAGATAGATATGTGCTAAGAAATTCATTTTTTTAAAGTTGCTAAGTTTCTGAGTTACTAAGAAACTAAGTTATTTTAGTAAATGTATGAAAAGTTTTTTAAACACGATTTTGAAGATATTAACGTTATAATATGTTAAGTTTTACAGATGCTGAAATGATCCAGAAAATCAGGGCTTTAAGAAAATAATCAGAAATCTTAGAAGCTTAGAATCTGAGTATCTCAACATCTTTTTTATATTTGTAATAAATAACCATAACTCACATAAATGACTTTAATAAAATCGATTTCAGGTATACGAGGAACAATCGGTGGAAAAGTAGGAGATAACCTGACTCCTGTTGATGCTGTAAAATTTGCATCGGCATACGGGACTTTTCTTAAAAATAATACTTCAAAAGAAAAACTGACAGTTGTTATTGGCCGTGACGCGAGAATCTCCGGACCAATGATTCACAATCTGGTGGTAAATACTTTAATCGGTCTTGGAATCAATGTAATTGATCTTGGACTTTCGACAACCCCAACAGTTGAAGTTGCGGTTCCTCTTGAAAAAGCCGACGGAGGAATTATACTGACAGCATCTCATAATCCAAAACAATGGAATGCTTTAAAATTACTGAATGAAAAAGGCGAATTTTTGAGCGGCGACGACGGTGCTAAAATTCTGGAGATTGCAGAAGCAGAAGCTTTTGATTTCTCTGATGTAGATAATTTGGGAGAAATTACAGCAAATGATGCTTATATGGATATTCATATCGATGAAGTTTTAAATTTGCCTTTAGTTGATGTTCAGGCTGTTAAAGATGCAAAATTTAAAGTTGTTGTTGATGGAGTAAATTCTTCAGGCGGTATTATTATCCCGAATTTATTAGAGCAAATGGGCGTTGAAGTTGTAAAGTTATACTGCGAACCAAACGGACATTTTCCTCACAATCCGGAACCTCTAAAAGAACATTTAACAGATATTTCTGAGTTGGTTGTAAAAGAAAATGCCCACTTAGGAATTGTAGTTGATCCCGATGTTGATCGTTTGGCTTTTATCAGCGAAGACGGAGAAATGTTTGGTGAAGAATATACATTAGTTGCTTGTGCTGATTATGTTTTGAGTAAAACTCCAGGAAATACAGTTTCAAATATGTCATCTTCCCGCGCATTGAGAGATGTTACAAATACGCATAACGGAAGCTACGAAGCAAGTGCAGTAGGTGAGGTAAATGTTGTTGAATTAATGAAAAAAAATAATGCAGTTATTGGAGGCGAAGGAAACGGCGGAATCATCTATCCGGAATTGCATTACGGTCGTGACAGTCTGGTAGGTGTTGCTTTATTTTTAACACATTTGGCAAATAAAAAAATATCAGTTTCTGCTTTGAGAGCTTCATATCCTGAGTACTATATGAGTAAAAATAAAATTGAATTGACACCTCAAATTGATGTTGATGCGATTTTAACAGCTATGACCGATAAATATAAAAACGAAGATATTTCGACAATTGACGGTGTAAAAATTGATTTTGAAAATGAATGGGTTCATTTAAGAAAATCAAATACAGAACCAATTATCAGAATTTATACAGAAGCACCTTCACAAGACGCGGCTGATAAATTAGCACTTCGAATTATTGATGAAATAAAAGAGATTGCAGGGATTTAATTTTTGTAATAACACAATAAAAAAGCGCCTTTCAGTAATTTGAAAGGCGCTTTTTTTGAATTAGTTTTTTATAACTTTCATTGATTTTTTAACCGAGCCGTAAGAAACATTTACAATATAAACGCCACTTGCTAATTTATCTCCAATTTTAATATCTTCATTTGTAAAGTGATCATCAGATGCAAAACATACTTTTCCGTTTATGTCAATTATTTTTAAAGATAAAGGTTCAGTCGTAAACGATTTAATGTGAAGTGTTGACTGCACTTTAATTGGGTTTGGATAAATGGTAAAAGAATCACTCTCAGCCTTTGGATCATTTACGCCCAAATTTGCCGCAGCAACATCAATATAATTAAAATTCATATCGTTTGATTTGAATTTAATTTTCAGATAAACTTCACCTTTTGGAAGCGTAACACCGTTTACAACTTTATCCGCATAAGTCTGCCAGTCACCAGTTGGAGGAAAGGTTTCATCGGTTTTTACCACAACATTATTTACTAGAATATCAAATTTTCCGGGAATAGTTGGTGAGGCAACTCTAAACGTTAAATTATAAGTTCCGGCATCTGTAACATTCAGCATAAATTCGTTCCAATCGCCGCTTTCGATAAAACAAACGTTTTGTCCGGTTCCGGAATCTGTTGTGTTTTGTAGTCCGGTTCCTTTTCTTCTGTAATGTTTATTGGCCGTTATTCTTCCGGGAACGGTCATTTTTTTTGTTGTAAAACTTTCGTTTATATAAGCAGTTCCAATTGGTTTTAAAACACCGCTTGCAGGACTTAATAACTGACCTTCCTGCATATCAGCCCAATTGGCTGGAACGCGGCCCGTAAACCATGAATATCTGTAAATATCAGGATCGTTTTCAAAACTATTTACGATTTGCTTCATAAATGAAATTTTATCTGCTTCAGACTGTATTACTCTATTTGCAAATTCAGTTACCCAAACCGGACGGTTGTAGTTTTTTAAAAGTCCAGTTACTCCAATAACGGCACCGGCAGAACTATCGTAAGTATGAAAAGCAATATAATCGACTTTACAATTAGGGCACAAAAGAAAAAATTGATCGTGCCATGCGGTAGGACTGCTGTAACCGCCATAATTATCAGGACCATTAAAAGCAGGAGATGCACTGACGATTTCTAAATTTTTTGCAGCGGCAACTTTTTCAACATTTGCCCATGCATTTACGGCTTCCTGAGGAGTCAAACGTGCTCCGTCATTAAAATTAGGTTCATTAAATGCCAAAAGATATTTGGCTCCGGGTTTTATACGGTCTATAAAAGCCTGTAAATCGGTATCACTTAATTTTCCCCAAATCATCGGAACATATTCTATGCCAATAGAAGCATAATTTGCGTTTGTATCATTTTCCGGAAGTGATCCCCAATTGTACCACCAGGAAATGCCGGGTTTAAGCGCTAATAAATCTGCAGTTGAATTATTTCCGTAAGCGATTCCGCGTTTTGGACTTTGGGCAAAAGCCGAACCTGAAAGAATTATCAACGAAAATCTAAAGAGTAATTTTCTAATCATGGTTAAATTTTGATGAGGTTTTTTTATTGATTTAGTTAACTTCAAATTTATATGGTTTGAGTAATTTTTAAGTCAAAAAAAAATATTACAAAAACCCATCAAGATGGGTTTGAACGGGTTTAAACCGGATTGGTAAATTTACTGAATTAGTATAAAAAAGAAAATCCAAAAAACAGATTGCTTTTTGGATTTTCTTTTGCAGATTATTCTTTTACACGATGTTTCCATCTTTTATGTGTCCATAGATAAAATTCCGGAGCTTCGAGAATCTGTTTTTCTACCTCTTTTAAATATTTCTCAGTGATATCAAAATTCTTATAATCATTCGGATTATCGGCAATTGGCAAAAATGTAGCTTCATAATATCCTCTTGCAACCTTTTTTACTTTAACCATTATAACACTCAAATTGTATTTTTTTGCCAGCATTTCGGCACCTGTATGTACAGGAACCTCAATTCCCATAAATTTCATCGAATGAAAAATTCTGTCCAGTTTAGGCGATTGGTCGCTTGCAAGGCCGTACATACTTAATTTACCATCACGCTGATTTTGCGCCATAGTTGGGATCGCTTTCCTTGTTTCAACTAATTCTGTATTATATTTTGAACGTATTTTTCGGATTAACTTGTCAAAATACGGGTTGGCAATTTTTTTATAAACTGCAATTCCCTGAAAACCAATTTTAGGGTTTATTGTTAAAAGCCATTCGTAACTTGCATAATGCGAAGCAAAAAGGATTACACTTTTGCCTTGTTTTGCATAATCCTGAACCAATTCTATATTAGTTACATGAAAACGTTTTTCCATTTCTTCAGGCGTAATGCTCATTGTTTTTATCATCTCCAAAAACATGTCACACATATGATGATAGAATTTTTTTTCGATTTCTTTTCTTTCCGCTTTGCTTAAATGAGGAAAAGTAAGAGCCAGATTTTCGCGCACTACTTTTTTACGATATGCAATGACTCTGTAAACTAAAAAGTATACAAAATCTGAAAATAAATAAAATAAGCGAAATGGGAGTATAGAAATTAGCCAAAGTAAAGGAAAGGCTATTATATAAACAATAAATTGCATCTAATATTTTTTTCTGCAAATATAACGTAAAAATGAATAGACTGGATATTTTGGAATCTCATCAACTTATGACAGATATTAATTATCTTTACACTTCACATTAAATATTATTTATGAATACCATTTTAATTGGAATTATAGTGGCCAACGTATTAATCAGCTATAAGGGTTTTAACGATCTTTATTTTTTTAGAAAATATGAATTTCATATCGGAAGCATTCGTGCAGGAGAACAAATCAGAATGCTTTCATCTGGTTTTTTGCATGTTGATATAATGCATTTGATTTTTAACATGTTTACATTGTGGATGTTTGCACCGGTAGTTATAGATGGTTTGAGTACTTTTTCTTTTGTTCTGGTTTATTTTGGAAGTTTGATTTTCGGAAGTCTCCTTACAATGTTATTTCATAAAAATGATTACAGTTACCGTGCAGTAGGAGCATCCGGAGCTGTGACAGGAGTTTTGTATTCGGCAATTTTGCTTCAGCCGGATATGACACTGGGAATTTTTGGTATAATTCCGATTCCGGCTTATCTTTTCGGAATTTTATATTTATTGTATTCTATTTACGGAATGAAAGCTAAAAATGATAATATTGGTCATACGGCGCATTTTGGAGGCGCAATTGGCGGATACTTAATTACTTTGATAAAACAGCCTTCTTTAGTTTCAGATCATACATTTATTGTGGTGCTGCTCCTTATTCCAATTTTGATACTTTTTGGAATGGCTAAACTCGGAAAATTATAATGCTGGCATAACTTTTGAAATGCCTTAATCAAATAACTTAAAATATCACAGAAATGAAAAAACTAGTATTATTTTTAACAATCATGTTTATGACTATGTCTTACGGCCAAGAAACCAAACAAATTCCTCAAATTAATGTAAATGGAGAAGGAAAAGTAAAAACAGCACCTGATCAGGTTTGTATTTCGGCTACCGTTGAAACAAAAGGGAATAATGCTAAAGATGTCAAAAAACAAAATGACGAAAAAATGGATGCTGTTTTGAAATTCATTAAAAAAATGAATCTTCCAACAGCAGATTTCAAAACAAAACAAGTGGCACTTAATCCACAATATGACTACGAAAAAAAGAAAACAAGCTATAATGCAACACAGACTGTAGAAATTATCCTAAAAGATTTATCTAAATATGATGAATTAATGGAAGGTTTGGTTCAACAGGGAATTAACCGTATTGACAGAGTTTCTTTTGAATCTTCAAAGTTAGCGTCATTACAATCAGAAGCCAGAAAATTAGCTATGAAAGATGCTAAAGCAAAAGCAGAAGATTATGTTTCTGTATTAGGACAAAAAGTAGGTAAAGCTTATGTGATCTCAGATAATTCACAAATCTATCACCCACAGCCAATGTACGCAGCCATGAAATCAATGGAAGCGGATAATGCAGGAGCTTCAAACGAAACTTTAGCAATTGGCGAAATCGAAATTACAGCAAATGTTAGTGTGAGTTTTATTCTGGATTAAACATTTTAATCACAATATTTTAAATCCAAATTCCAATTTCAAAATTGGGATTTGGATTTTTTTATCAATAAAATTAAAATCTTTCTAACTTTGATAAAGTAAAATGTCATTTAAAATGCTACAAGAAGATTCTAATAATAATCTCGAACAGTTCTTTAACTATTTAGATGTTTTTCAAAAAATTACTTTTGAAGATAAAAACACTATAGAGCAGTATTTAGAATATAAAACCGTAAAAGAAGGCGAGGTTTTAATTCAGCACAATAAAATTGCAGATCAGATATTTTTTGTTTGTAAAGGAGTTTTAAAAATTGTCAGTATTAATGATAAAGGAAATGACAATATCCATTTCTTTTTTAGCGAAAACCATTTTTGTACCATTTTAAAAAGTTTTACTGAAAAAATCTTGTCAAATGATAGTGTGATTGCTGCTTGCGATGCAGAAGTAATTGTTCTTCAAAGAAATAAACTCGATGCTTTGATTGAGCATTTACCTTATTTTAAAACAATGCTCGATACTATTTTCCAGAATGCTTTATTGAATAAAGTTGAACTTCGTAATTTTTATTTAGGCACAGATGCAACCTCACGTTATCAAAAATTTATTGAACGACAGCCCGAGATTGCGTCCAGAGTTTCTCAAACCGATATCGCTTCCTATCTTGGCATTGCCAAACAATCTTTAAGCAGAATTAAAAAGAATGCATTCTAATTCGTTTTTTAACATTTGTTAAATCCGTTCCATACATGACTTTCTACTTTTGTCCGGCTAAATAATAGTCAGGATAAAAAAAGTTTAAAATGGAAAATCTAAAAGGAAAAAAAGTAATCATAATTGGCGGAAGCGCCGGAATTGGTTTAGCTACAGCAAAATCTGCAGCATTAAAAGGAGCATTTGTAATTATCGTTTCCAGTAACCAGCATCGAATTGATAAAGCGTTACAGGAAATATGGAATGAGGCAGTTGGTTATACTGTTAATGTAACAAATGAAATTGAGGTCAAAAATCTTTTTGAAAAAATCGGCCGGTTTGACCACCTTATTTTTACTGCGGGTGAAAATATTATGCTTTCAAATGTTGAAGATACTGCATTAGAAACAGCCAGAAATTATTTTAATATTCGGTATTGGGGCGCTTTTACAGCCGTAAAATATGCCGCACCATTTATCAACGTTAAGGGCTCAATTGTCCTGACAAGCGGAATTGCAAGTAACAAACCCAATAAAGGCTGGGCATTAGGCGCGAGTATCTGCGCTGCAATGGAAGGTTTTACAAGAGTACTTGCAATTGAATTAGCACCAATACGAGTGAATATTGTTTCGCCGGGAGTTGTAAAAACAGAGCTTTGGGACAGTATTTCAGAGAATGAAAGAAATGAAATGTACAATAATATTGGAAATGCACTGCCTGTAAAACGAGTAGGAGAAGCAGAAGATATTGCCAAAACATTTGTGTATTTAATGGAACAGGAATACGGAACAGGCCAGACTTTAATTGTCGATGGCGGGACATCAATATCATAATTTACCGGAAATCAGATTGATAAATAAAAAAATATCCTGAAAAAGAAATCTTAAAATTCTTTTCAGGATATTTTTTTGAGATTCCAAATCTCATTTCTTTTTTTAAAAAAAGAACTCAATTTAATTATCTTCATCTTCGTCTTCAACAGCTTTTTCTTCATCAAGCGTTCTTCTGTTTGCATCATTATCAAAATCATCCTCATCGCGGCTGTTTGTTTCATGATTTTCGAAGGTATCACTGTGAATTCCTGTTGAATCAGTTTCATGCTGATTAATAGCCGGATCTTTTTTCTCCATAAGTTCAGAATTTATGGAATCATCTGCTGCGTGATAAATACGTTCATCCTGATCGTAGTTATCGTAATTTTCTCTTGACATAATTTTATTATTTAGTTGTTATATTTAATTTAAAAAGTTCAGGATCAATTTATAATTGTGAAAGTTTTGAAGGATCTGTAGCTTCTTCAATGCTTTTGCCTTCTGTATTATGATGTTTGTCATCTTTTTCGTTGGTCTGCCATGGCCCGTCCTTCAAACGTACCGTATCTGCAGCACTTTCTCCTGAAAATGGGCATCCTGAACTGGCCGGAGCACTCTGAGTATCTTTGTGCTCGTTATGGGTTGGATTATACTTATTATTTTCCATGATTTTCTCTTTTATTAGTTTTCTCCTTATGATTTTTCAAAAGTTCGCGGGCTTGTTTTAATCCGGTAGCAATTGCAATTCCTTCTTCTGCACCATCGAGAAGCAGGGCGTTTGCTATTTCTACTGCTTTTTCCCTTAACTCATTTGGCTGATTTTTATATGATGGAGGATAATCTCCGTTATACCAAGGCATGATATCAATTATTTTCTGCCAGATGTTCTCTGACATCTTCTACATTTGTACCTGCAGCCCTAACGGCATCTTTTAAGATTTCTTCCGGCACATTGAATTTTTCAGACCAGTACTGTACTTCATATGGTTCGGTTATATTGATACGCGAATCATCAGCTTTTCCTATTTTTGATTTATCGTCCATGATTTTTAAATTTTAGCGTTTATCCAAAGTTACTATCACAGAAAAGAATCCTGTTATATTATAAAAGACGATTTTTATAGGATTGCTATACTTGCCTTGTTTTTAAGCTGTTGGCTATAATCTGATAATTTGTTGTGATCTTATTTTACAGCCGTTAGAATTTTATCTGATTTTTTGATACCTTTAATACTTGCATTATATACTTTTTATAAGTTATTGACGGCAGTAATTTTTTAGTTATTATTCAAGCTTATTTATGAAGAAAATAGGATTTTTATCGTTTGGGCATTGGAATGAGCATCCTTCATATAAAGCCCGTACAGCCGCCGATACGCTGCTTCAGTCTATCGATTTGGCTGTTGCTGCAGAGGAAATAGGTCTGGATGGTGCTTATTTTAGGGTTCATCATTTTGCACGACAGCTGGCTTCTCCTTTTCCTTTACTATCTGCAATTGGTGCGAAAACCAGCCAGATAGAAATTGGAACAGGAGTAATCGACATGAGATACGAAAACCCGCTGTATATGGTGGAAGATGCCAGTGCCGCTGATTTAATTTCAGGAGGGCGTTTACAATTGGGAATCAGCAGGGGATCACCGGAACAGGTTATTGATGGCTGGCGTTCTTTTGGTTATGAACCTGAAAAAGGACAAACGGATGCCGATATGGGCCGCAAAAAAGCACTGGAATTTTTAGATAAACTAAACGGAGAGGGGTTTGCCGAACCAAATCCGTACCCGATGTTTCCAAACCCACCTGGCTTATTGCGCCTTGAACCTCATTCAGAAGGATTGCGAGAGCGTATATGGTGGGGAGCAGCGTCTAATGCTACTGCTATATGGGCGGCTGAAAACGGAATGCACCTTCAGAGTTCAACTTTAAAATATGACGAAACCGGAAAGCCTTTTCATATACAACAGGCGGAACAGATCAGATTATATAAAGAAGCCTGGAAAAAAGCCGGACATCAACGCGAACCACGGGTTTCTGTAAGTCGTTCAATTTTTGCATTGGTAAACGATCAGGATAAATATTACTTTGGAGATCAGGGTAAAGCTGCTGATAGTTTTGGTTATATAGAAAGTGATAAAAGAGCCATTTTTGGAAAAAGCTATGCAGCCGAACCGGACAAACTCATTGCAGAGCTGGCTCAGGATGAAGCAATTCAGGAAGCAGATACAGTACTGCTGACAATTCCAAACACACTGGGCGTTGAATACAACGTACATATATTGTCCTCTATATTAAAATATATTGCTCCGGAACTTGGCTGGCGTTAATTTTCAAACAAAAAATCCCTTTTATTATTAAAGGGATTTTTTTTGATAAAATATTCGCATTACAGCTGCGGCGGAAGCAGTGCATCTAAATCAGAAAGTTTATAGAATTTCAGGTCGTTTAATTTCATGTATTTGCAGATAAATTCTAAAGTTTCTATTTTAGTCTGATAATTTGCAGTTACTTCTTTAACGGTTTTATGACCGCACAGAATTAAAATTTTATTGTGTTTTTTTGCATAATCAAGTAATTCCAGTAAATACGGAATACTGAAATGAATGTGACTGTTATCAATATCAAAAGCAAATACAATTTTTGAATTATTAAAAAAACTGTCTTGTTTTTCAGGAACTTCTCCACCAAAAGCTCTTCCGCGAATAATTCTGAATTTACTTGATAAGGCACGATCCAGCGCGTCTGACCTTTCTCCATAAGGATAAGCGAAAGTAGTTACCGCAAAAGATTTTTTCTTCATGGAAGCAAGCATCGGATTGATTTCCTGTTCCATATACTGCGTAATATCATTTTGCTGAACAAACTTAACGGCATTATAATGATGATAACCATGTCCGGCAATTTCATGTCCATATTTTTGCATTTCATGAAGTTTTTTAAGCTGCGGCGCTCCAATAGAATCTATTCGGCAGACATTAAAACTCGCTTTCCATGCATATTTTTTCAAAACCTGATCGGCTTCATACCATTCATCGACATAAGCATCATCAAAAGATAAAATTACGCCGGCTTTATAAGGTTTTGGCTGGGGCTTTTCCTTTTTAGTTTCACAGGAAATTAAAGTTAAACACATTAAAAAAAGGAGCATTTTAGTGTAAAGTATCTTCATAATTTGTGATAGTTAAGGAATAAAAAAGGCAAAAAATCGAATTCAAATATAGAGAATATTCTGAATAATTAAACTGACAAATTTTTCTAAAAAATTATAAAATAAGAAAAAAACTATTTTTTTGATGCTTATACGCTTTGTGAAACATTTTTGTATTAATTTTGTTTAGATTAATTCTAAATAATAAAAATGAAAAATTTTCTTATTGCCGATTCTGAAAACCTACACATAATAGGATTGAGGCACACACTTAAAAAGCTGGTGAAAACACCGAGCTTAAAAGTGGTAAATTCAAGAGAAGAATTATTTAAGTGTTTGGATAAAAATAATATAGAATGTTTGATTATCGACCCCAATAATATTTTTTTGTTTTACGACGATGATCTTAAGGTTATCAATAATAAATACCCTCAGTGCAAAATAATAATCCTGTCGTATTTCAAGAACAAACAAACTATTGACAGTTTCCTGAAAGATAACATAAATGGCTTTATTTTAAAAGATTGTGAAGAACAAACTATTTATGATGCCTTATACAAAATCCAGCATGGAGAACGCTATTTATGTCCTAAAACTTTGCATACCTTTATTGATGTTTTTGCTTTGCCAACTGCCCCGGCTGATGAAAAACTAACACTAAGAGAGTTTGAAATTTTAAAACAAATTGCAAAAGGCAATAACGGAAAAAATATTGCATCGCAGCTTTTTATCAGCATTCATACTTTCAGGACACATCGGAAAAATATAATGAAAAAAACAGGCCGGCACACGACTTCGGAACTGATTTTGTATGCGTTAGAAAACAAAATAAAGTAATTTTCGTATAAAATAAACATATTTCATGATTTATTTCCTACTATAATTGAGGTATTTTAACTACCTCAATTATAGAAATGTTTTTCACTTTTTTATGGTATTGATTTAATTTTCGTACAAATATACATTTGTCAAAATTATTCTTTAGAACCAATCTAAATAAATACCGCAAATGGAATCACAGGAAAAGTTAGAAACAATACTGCAGGAAGCTTCTATAGTCAATGCGTATGATAAACATGTCTTTTCAAATAACGATAAATCAATTAAGATTTATAAGAAAAGCATGAAAAAGGCAATTAAAGCAATTGCAAATCATTTAGAAGAAAGAGATACTCCATTTACGGGAACCAGTATTTCGACTATTAAACAAAAAATAGATAACATTTATCTCGAAGAAAATAAGAAAGGCAAAAGTCTAGATTATGTTTTAGAAGAATTGAAAGATATTTATTTAGACGATTGCATTCATTTTCATAATTCCAAATATATAGCGCATCTTAACTGTCCTATTCTAACGCCGGCACTTGTGGCTGAGGCTTTTATATCTTCTTTAAATTCTTCAATGGATACGTACGACCAAAGTACGGGCGGCACTTTTATCGAATTAAAACTGGTCGAATGGACGCTTGATAAACTAGGTTATCTTGAAAACGCTGACGGTATTTTTACCAGCGGAGGAACGCAGTCTAATATGATGGGATTACTTTTGGCCAGGGATCATTACATAAAAAAACACTACGGAATAGACCCAAAAATGGACGGTCTTCCGGCTGAAGCTTCAAAATTCAGGGTCTTGTGTTCTGAGGTAAGCCATTTTAGTTTAAAGAAAAACCTGAGTCTATTAGGTTTAGGACAAAATGCTGTTGTCCCCGTAGCTGTTGATCCTGATTTTAAGATGAATACCAGCGCTTTAAAAAAAGTAATTCAGCAGCAGAAAGACTTAGGAAATATTCCGATTGCAGTTGTTGGAACGGCCGGAACAACTGATTTTGGTTCTATTGATCCGTTAGCAGAAATTGCTTCTATTGCCAATGAAAATGATATTTGGTTTCATGTTGATGCAGCTTATGGAGGTGGTTTACTGATTAGCAGCCTGCACAAAGAAAAACTAAGCGGAATTGAATTATCAGATTCTGTCACAATCGATTATCATAAAACTTTTTATCAGCCGGTAAGTTCCAGCGGTTTTTTTATGCGAGATAAATCATTTGTCGATTATATCAAATACCACGCTGATTATCTGAATTCTAAAGAGCAGGAAGACGAAGGAATACCAAACATGGTCAAAAAATCGATCCAGACCACACGTCGTTTTGATGCCTTAAAATTATGGTTTACTTTAAGGATGATTGGTACAGAAGGTTTGAGTTCTTATATGGAAAAAGCCATTGCCAACGCTCAGTTCACGGCAGATTTACTTAGAAACAGAGACGATTTTGAAATTATTCATAAACCGGAAATCAGCGCTGTCGTGTTTCGTTATACACCTTTTACCGGGAATGAAAATTCGTATTGCGGCATTAACAGCTACATCCGCAAAGCTGTTTTTAATGAAGGTAAAGCCATTATTACCAGTACAAAAGTCTACAACGAAGTATTTCTCAAATTTACTTTATTAAATCCGCTGACAACCCAAAAAGATATTGAAGAAGTCATCGAGCTGATTGTATATCACGGAAATGAATATTCATTAAAAAATTAAAATAAAATGCAAAACAAAATATACGATTTTATAGCAGTTGGAGTAGGACCATTTAATTTAAGTCTGGCGTGTCTTACGGCACCAATTGAAAACCTAGACGGATTATTTTTTGATAAAAATGACTCTTTTAACTGGCATCCGGGAATGCTGCTTCAGGATACTACTTTACAAATTCCGTTTATGGCAGATTTAGTGACTTTGGCAGATCCTACAAGTCCTTTTAGTTTTCTGAATTATATTAAACAACAAGGAAAAATGTATTCATTTTACATTCGGGAAAACTTTTTGTTGTTAAGAAATGAATACAACCAATATTGTCAATGGGCCATAAAAAAGCTGCCTAATATTTATTTTAATACCGAAGTAGCAGCAATTGAATACGATGAAAATCAGGAGTTTTATATCGTAAAAACCGTTGATACTAAAACGAATATTACTACACTTTACAATACTAAAAAGATTGTTTTAGGAACCGGAACAACACCGCACATTCCAAAATCCTGCCAGTCGTTAAAAGGAAAAGCCATTCATTCCTCTGCTTATATTCAGAATAAAACTCAGCTTCAAAAACAAAAATCAATTACCGTTTTAGGAAGCGGACAAAGTGCTGCTGAGGTTTTCAACGATTTATTGCAGGAAATAG
Organism: Flavobacterium sp. Root901; assembly: GCF_001429765.1. Lineage (GTDB taxonomy): Bacteria > Bacteroidota > Bacteroidia > Flavobacteriales > Flavobacteriaceae > Flavobacterium. Next base: position 176,612 of record NZ_LMJB01000001.1, on the reverse strand, counting down.
ATGTTTACGGTTATCAACTGAACTGGATTACAAGGTCTTCGCGATTTTTTCCAATGGATTACAGTAAGCTGACACTCGAAATGACTTCTCCCGAATATGTAGATTATTTCTATAATCTTCCATCGGACAAGAGAGATGATTTGCTTAAAAACCAGAAATTATTGTACAAAGGAATAAATAAAGATTTGATAGCGGCAATTTTCGACACCATTTACAGCAAAAAAGTAATTACTGAAATTGATGTGAATTTAAGAACTAACTCAGCTTGTACCAAAGCTGTTTACGATGAAGAAAAGCAATCTTTTGAGTTAGAATTACATCAGGAAGAACAAGACAAAAGATACCGTCATAAAACAAATGCACTGGTTTTAGCAACAGGTTATGGTTACAAACTGCCTCAGTTTTTAGAAGGAATTGCGGACCGGATTCAGTGGGACAAAAAAGGTCGTTTTGCAGTAAACAGAAATTACACGATTGACAATAATGCAAGTGAAATTTTTGTGCAAAATGCTGAATTACATACGCACGGTTTTGTAACGCCCGACTTAGGAATGGCATGTTATCGAAATTCATACATCATTAAAGAAATAACCGGAATTGAATATTATGCTGTAGAAACCAAGATTGCTTTTCAGGAATTTGGTGTTCCTGCAGCAGAAGTTATTGAATCTCCCGCATTTGAAACGATCGCATAAATATGGAAACAGTACAACAAAAAAAGAGAGTTCTGGCAATTGATATTGCCAGAGGAATAAGTGTGATTTTGATGATGATGATTCACACCATGTTAATTTACGGCAGCATTCCAACACAGACAAATACCGTTTTGGGAGAAATCATTTTGTGGCTGGGCCGCGGAACTACCATGTTTTTAGTCAGTATGGGAATTTCTTTTGTATTATCCAGAAGACAGACTTTTGCAGCCGTTTGCAAAAGAGCTTTATACATTCTGGCTGTAGGTTACGGAATGAATTTTTTAAAATTTCTGGTTCCTGAATTTATTTTTGGCGGACTTCCGGAAGCTTTCGTTTCTGCTTATGGCTTAAAATCAGGTACGTTAGAAACAGGAATTTTCTTTTTGCTTTTGGGCGATATTTTGCAGTTGGCCGGAATCACATTGTTTATTATGGGACTTATTAATCATTATAGCAAAAGTAAATATGTCCCGCTGATTATAGCCTTAATAATCATTTCTGTTTCAAAAGAATTAAGCGGTTTTAGAGTTGGAATTGCAGGATTAGATTATATCTGCGATTTACTTTTCAGCAATCAGTTTAATGTTTATTTCCCTGTTTTTCCGTGGAGCGCTTTTATTTTAATTGGAATGTTTTTAGGGAGATGGTATAAAGAACTAAACGAAAACCAGGAAGTATTTTTTAAGAAAATGCTATTTGTTGGTTTACTTTTTATAGCTGTTGGCGGACTTTTGAATTTCTCAAATCCGGAATATCATTTTGGCGATTATTACCATTTAGGACCAGGCGGAAGCATTTTATTACTTGGTGCAAATCTCGTTTTATATTGGTTCATAAACATTATTGTGCATTTGTTTAAAGAAAATAACAGCGTATTCAACGTATTGATTTTTTGCAGTAAACATGTAACAAGTTTATATGTAATTCAATGGGTTTTAATTAACTGGGGTATGTATGTTTTAGGTTTCTGGCAGCACGACCAGTGGTTTGTTCTAAGCTTATTTCCGGTTGTCATCGCATCAAGTATAGGAATTCAGCTTGTTTATAATGTAATCAGGGTGTTATTAAAAGCAAAATGGGATAATAAAAACAACAATGAATTGATTGTTAATAGTTAATAGTCAAAAAGCACAAAAAACTAAGAAATCTAAAATCTAAAATCAGGAATCTAAAATTAAAAATGAGCACATATAAACCTATTTACAGCACCGCCATTCCAAATTTCGGGACTATCGATTTTCGGCCGCTGCAGTTATCGACAGATGCCGTTATAATTCATGACTGGGTCAATCGGGATTATGCACAATATTGGGGCATGCAGGGAAAAAATCTGGAAGAAGTCCGTTTAGAATATGAAAAAATAAGCAAAGAATCGGATGTTTATATTGGACTTGTAAATGGAGAAATTTCGTTTTTATTAGAACGATATAATCCAAAACAAGACAGTATTGGGAACTATTATAATGTTCAGGATTACGACTGCGGCATTCATATTATCGTTGCGCCGCCTTCAAAACCGGTACATCAGTTTACATGGCATATTTTTTCGAGTATAATGAAATTCATTTTCAGGGATCTTACTATCGAAAGAATTCTTGTAGAGCCGGATATTCGAAATAAAAAAATGTTTGACATCTGCCATCGTGTAGGTTTTGAAGATGCACACGTTGTCAATCTTCCGCATAAAACCGCTTTACTGGCATTTTGTACAAGAGAGCAATTCATTAAAAAAATAGATTCATTTAACCTCAATTATACCGAAATGAATAACGAAAATCAACTGGAATTTCCGCAAAAAGCCATAACACATATACAGTCGGATGTTTGGGAAAAAGCCAATCGTTTACTGGTAAAAAAAGCCATTTGTGAGTTTTCGCACGAATTTTTAATACAACCAATATCAGAATCAGAAAATAAATATACTCTGCTTGCTGATGATAAATTGGTAAAATATACTTTTAAGGCACAATTACTTGCCATGAATCATTTGAATATTGAAGTAAATTCAATTTCAAAATATAAAAATGAAACAGTAATTCCTTTAGATGCTGTTGATTTTATTCAGGAATTCAAAATAAGTTTAGGAATTTCAGAACAACTCATTCCTTCTTACCTTGAAGAAATTATAAGTACACTTTACGGAAGCTGTTATAAATTATTAAAAGAAAATTCAACTTCAAAATCGCTTGCCAATTCAGACTTTCAAACCATCGAACAAGCGATGATGGAAGGTCATCCGGGATTTGTGGCGAACAATGGAAGAATTGGTTACAACAGCATGGATTACAAAGCCTACGCGCCCGAAGCCGGAAATCCGTTTAGAATTTTATGGCTTGCAGGACACCGCGACAGAACCGTTTATGCGGGAACTCAAAAACTGGATTACGGTACTTTAATACAGCAGGAATTAGGAACTGAAACAATTGCGAAATTCAATGAAGTAATCTCAGAAAAAGGACAAAATCCAAACGATTATTTTTTTATTCCCGTTCATCCATGGCAATGGTTTAATAAACTGGCCAATTTATTTTCGCCTGAAATTGCGAAACAAAAACTGATTTGTGTAGGTTACGGACCCGATTTATATCAGGCGCAGCAATCCATCAGGACATTATTCAACTTAAGCAATCCTAAAAAATTCTATACCAAAACATCGCTTTCAATCCTAAATATGGGCTTTATGCGCGGTTTACCGGTATTTTATTTAGGAACAGCTCCTGAAATGGCAGAATGGCTGGATCAATTATTAAGCGGCGATCAGTATCTGCAAAAAGTTGGTTTTGGAATGTTGGGCGAAGTCGCTTCTGTAAGTTACATCAATCCGTATTTTGAAAGTTTTGGAAAACACAATCCGTACAACAAAATGATCGCTTCATTGTGGAGAGAAAGTCCCGTGGCAAAACTCAAAAACGACGAACAACTGATGACAATGGCGGCACTTCTGCATTTGGATAAAGACGGAAATTCATTGTTGTCTGAAATTATAAAAGCATCTTCTTTGGGTATAGATGATTGGCTTTCAAAATATTTCAAAGTTTATTTAAGTCCTTTACTGCATTGTTTTTATCAATATGATTTGGTTTTTATGCCGCATGGCGAAAATCTGATCTTAGGATTAGAAAATCATGTTCCGGTTCGTTCCTTTATGAAAGATATTACAGAAGAAGTCGTTATTTTGAATCCTGATGTTGAGGTTCCTGAAAACATTGACAGAATTTATGCTGAGGTTCCGGAAGATGTAAAACTCCTTTCTATTTTTATTGATGTTTTTGATGGATTTTTCCGTTTTATGTCGGCTATTTTGGTTTCCAGTGATGGATATTCTGAAGATCGTTATTGGCAGTTAGTGGCAGAATGTATCTCGGAATATCAGGAACAAAATCCGCATTTAGAAGCCAAATTCGAACAATACGATTTGTTTGCTAATGAATTTCAGCTTTCCTGCCTAAACCGTTTGCAGCTCAATAACAACAAAACCATGATTGATCTTGATGATCCTGTGGCACTGCTGCAATTTCAGGGAAAACTGCAAAACCCAATTGCTCCATATAAAAAAGTAACTGCTTAATCCCGAAAACAGATGAATACTATACTAACTCATCCCGAAAATGATGTTACAAACGATGTTGTTTTTGTAAAAACAATTCCCGGTTTAGGCGTTTTTGAACTGCGTCCTATTGATATGGAAATCGATATTCCGGTAATTCATAATTGGGTCAACCGCGAATATGCCGTTTATTGGGAAATGAATGGCTTTTCTGAAGAAGAAGTAAAAAATGCCTATTACAATATTCAGGAAAAAGCACAGGTTTATATTGGAAAATTCAACAGCAATATTGCTTTTTTATTAGAATGCTATAATCCACAAGATGATATTGTAGGTAAATATTATGAAACTCAGAAAGGAGATAAAGGTATGCACATACTGGTTGCGCCATCAGAAAAACCAATTCCGAATTTTACATGGAATATTTTTACCGTAATTCTGGATTTTATTTTTAGTGATGCCTTAAATAAGCGTATTGTAGTTGAACCCGATGCGAGAAACCATAAAATTCATCTGCTGAATAAAAAAGCCGGATTTGTATTTCAGCGTGTTCTCGATTTACCTCACAAACAAGCGCATCTCGAATTTTGTACACGCGAGGATTATTACAAGGCATTACAATCGGTTTAATTTGAAAAAAATGAAAATACCAACCCAAAATATACAGCACTTAACAAAAGAAAACTGGGATAAGGCAAATGCCATTTTACTCAAAAAAACACTAAGTGAATTTGCACACGAATTATTGATTGTCCCGATAAAAAAAGACTCGAATTCGTATCATATTTTTTCTCCGGATAAAAAAGCAATATACACTTTTGAAGCCGCAATTTTGGCTTTAAACCATTGGTCAATTGCTGTAAATTCTATACATAAAACAATCGATGGAAAAAATGTTCCTCTGCGTCTTTCTGAATTTATTATTGAATTTGCAGCTGTTTTAGGCATCAGCGAAAGCTTGCTGCCAACTTATCTGGAAGAAATTACAAGCACTTTATATAGTACGGCATATAAAATTGCAAACGAAAAATATTCATCAAAAGATTTACTGGATTTAGATTATCAAAAAATCGAACACGCTATGACAGAAGGACATCCGTGTTTTGTGGCCAACAGTGGAAAAAATGGTTTTAATATTGATGATTTTGCCTCATTTTCTCCAGAAGCCAATGCGGCCGTAAAACTTTTGTGGATTGCCGGGCATAGAAGCAAAGCTACTTTTACAGCCATTGAAACATTAGATTATCAAAAAGTACTGCAGCAGGAATTGTCTTCAGAAAACATTTTATCATTTGAAAATGTATTAAAAACTAAAGGTTTAAATGCTGGTGATTATTATTTTTTTCCTGTGCATCCGTGGCAGTGGTTTAATAAGCTGGCTTTGATTTTTGCGTCTGATATTGCCGAAAATCATTTAGTTTGTCTGGGTTACGGCGATGATGAATATTCGGCGCAGCAATCGATTCGAACTTTTTTTAATACTTCTTCACCAGAGAAATTTTATGCCAAAACAGCACTTTCTGTAATCAATATGGGATTCATGCGCGGACTTTCGCCGTATTATATGGAAAGTACGCCGGCCATTACAGAATGGGTTGCAGATTTGGTTGAAAATGATATTTATTTGCAGCAAAAAGGTTTTACACTTTTGGGCGAAGTCGCCACTGTTGGTTATCGTAATTTTTTATATGAACCTTTAGGAAGAAGTATTCCGCATAATAAAATGTTAGCTGCCTTATGGCGCGAAAGTCTAATTCCGAAATTAGCAAAAGGACAGCATATCATGACAATGGCCGCTTTATTACACGTCGATCAGTCCGGAACTGCTTTTATTTCTGAATTGATTCAAAAATCAGGAATCGGTGCTAAAACCTGGATTAGCCATTATTTAGATGCGTATCTGTCACCTTTGCTGCATTGTTTTTACGAGCACGAAATGGTTTTTATGCCGCATGGTGAAAATCTGATTTTAGTTCTCGAAAATCATATTCCGGTAAAAGCAATTATGAAAGATATTACAGAAGAAGTAATGGTTTTTAATGGAGAAATTCCAATGCCGGAAAAAGTAAAACGCATTCATATCGATATGAAAGAGCCTTTAAAAATCCTGTGCATTTTTAATGATATTTTTCAGTTTTATTTCCGTTTTCTTTCAGCAATTTTATCCGAAACAAAAACGCTTTCTGAAGAAGATTTCTGGTCAGCTGTTGCCGATTGTATTCATGAATATCAGTCTGCTCAGCCGCATTTGCAGAAACAATTTGAAAAATACAATTTGTTTGCTCCGGAATTTGATTCGTGCTGCCTGAACCGTCTGCAGTTACGTAACAATAAACAAATGCTTGATTTGGCAGATCCTGTAGAAAGTCTTCAATTTGTTGGGAAATTAAAGAATCCTGTGGCTGTTTTTAAGCAGCAAGAAACCACAATTTAAAAGTCATTTTTCGCAAAGTTGCAAGTTGTTTTCTCGCAAATTGGGCAGATTTGAGATTTACAATCCTTTTTAATCCTTTAATCTGTGGCAAAAAACTTGCGGCTTTGCGAGATTAAAAAATAAAAAAAACTTATCTGGTCTGACTTAAATGTCAGACAAATTACTACAACCTATGTTCAAACGTTTAAATAGAATACTGCAATATGCAGAATCATTTGATTTTACAAAAGGAAGCATCAAAAAAGGAATTTTGATCCTGTCCATTCCGATGGTTTTAGAAATGGTTATGGAATCTGTTTTTGCTTTGGTCGATTTGTATTTTGTCGGACATTTAAAAGAGAGCAATTATGCCATTCAGGTTGTAGGTTTGACTGAATCTCTTTTTGCGATTATTTATTCCATTGCCATTGGAATAAGCATTGCTGCAACGGCTATTGTGTCGCGTCGTATTGGTGAAAAAGAAACACAGCAAGCAGCAAAATCAGGTGTTCAGGCTATTATAATTGCTATTAGCATAAATGTTTTCATTAGTTTAGGAGGTTTTATTTTTGCCAAAGAAATTCTGCTTTTAATGGGCGCTTCTCCGGCTTCTGTACTTTACGGGATAAATTACACGAGAATTATGATGGCAGGAAGTATTTTTGTCATGTTGATTTTCCTTATAAACGGAATTTTCAGAGGTGCGGGAAATGCCATTATCGCAATGAAAAGTTTATGGATTGCCAATATTTCCAACATCATTTTGTGTCCTGTGCTTATTAATGGTTTTTGGTTTATTCCTGCCATGGGCGTTACCGGAGCGGCTGCCGCCACAACCATCGGAAGAGGAATTGGCGTTTTGTACCAATGTTATTTTCTTTTTTACGGACAAGGAATATTAAAAATCAAATGGAATTATTTTCTGCCGAATTACAAATTAATTCAAAGTGTTATAAAACTCGCAGCGCCAGGTGTTTTGCAATATGTAATTGCATCCTGCAGCTGGATTTTCCTTGCTAATCTTGTTGCGACAACCGGCGGGGATTACGCTTCATCCGGTTATCAGACGGCGATCAGGATTATGATGTTTTTTATTCTTCCGGCCTGGGGACTTAGCAATGCCGCTGCAACTTTGGTAGGACAAAATTTAGGTGCCGATGAAATTGAAAGAGCAGAAAAAGCGGTTTATAAGACCGCAAAATACAATATGATTTTTATGGGATCGATTATGCTGGTTTGTTTTTTTAGTGCTCATTTTCTGATTTCATTTTTTACAAATGATCCTTTTATTATTGCAATTGCCGTAAATGCTTTGCAAATCATGAGTGTCGGATTTATTTTCTACGGAATCGGAATGGTTTTAAACAATACTTTTAACGGAGCGGGCGATACCTGGACGCCGACATGGATCAATATTCTGGGATTTTGGGTCTTTCAGGTTCCGTTTGCTAATTTATTAGTCCATTATTACGAAATGGGTCCTAGAGGTGTTTTTATTGCAATTCCAACAGCTGAAACCTTAATTACTATTCTGAGTGTAATTGTTTATAAAAGAGGACAATGGAAAAGAGTTTTAGTTTAAATATTTTTTAGAATTAAAGATATATTTTGAATAAGATTCATTGTGTAAAAACGACACTTAAAGTAATGATTGTTAGTTAGTTGTGGTTTGGTTCAACTTTTTTTCGATAATTTAGCCCGGATGCAGATCTTACAAAATAACAGATTTCAAATCATGAATGCTGCTCTTTTGATGCTGCCTCGAAAAACAAATTTTAATTATTGAAAAAAAAGAAAATATGAATGAAAGGCATACAAGAAACAGACTTTATATTACTCCCAAACAACAAGAATTAATAAAAAATACACAAATATTATTAGGCGGCGCAGGTCTTGGAAGTGTTATTGCAGAATGTTTACTGCGATTAGGTTTTGAAAACTTAACAATAATTGATGGTGATATTGTCGAAACATCAAACTTAAACAGACAAAATTATGTTGAAAAAGACATTTTAAAACCAAAAGTTGAAGCCATTAAAGAAAGATTACTTTCTATTAATAACGAAGCAAAAATCACTATTCACAACTGCTTTTTAACGCCGCAAAATGTCGAAGATTATATAAAAGACTGTAAAATTGCAGTTAATGCTCTGGACTTTACTTCTGATGTTCCGCTTTTGTTTGATTCCATTTGCCAGCAAAAAAATATTCCTGTTCTTCATCCGTATAATTTAGGATGGGGCGCTTTGGTTATTATAATTTTGGGGAATAAAGGGCTGGATTTTTTAAAGAAATCAAATGAAAAATTTACCGAAATTAATGTAGTTGAGTATGTTTTAAAATGTATGAGAGATCAGGGAAAATCGCAGGAATGGCTTGAAGATATCCTGGATAAGTATATTAATGAAAACAAAAGTCTTTCTCCTCCTCAGCTTTCTGCTGCGTCCTGGCTGACCGCCGGAATTTGTACCCAAATTGCCTTTGATATTGCCGTTGGTCAATCTGTAAAAGTATTCCCTGAATTTTATTTTACTACTATTAAATAGAAAATTTACTGAAACTATTTTTCATAGTTTTTATTCTTTAACCATAAAAAATATCTTAAAAACTGTTTTCGAATTTTGATTTGAAAGCAGTTTTTTCATTATGATTTTTGCTCAATTCTATATTTTTCTTTCTACTTTTTAAATAGATAATAACCTTTTTGTCAGTCTATTTGGCAATTCTGTATTACATAATGCAGATAATTTTACAGTAACAGAATAATTAGGTCTAATCATAAATTAAAAAAAATGGAATTAACTAACGAACAAAAGGTTTTAGAATCTATTGTAAAAAAAGCATGGAAAGATCCGGTTTTTAAGGACAATTTGATTAAAAGTCCAGTAGAAACAATAGAAAATTTCTTAGAACATCCGATCCATTTGCCGGAAGGAAAAACATTAGCTTTTGTAGATCAGTCCAATTCTTCTACAATCTTTATTAATATTCCTGCTGAACCGGATTTTGAAGACATGGAATTAAATGAAGAACAACTGGATATTATTTCAGGTGGAGCAGAAGCAGATCATACACCGCCTATTATTGTGAGCGCAAGTAATTATTCCTCAAATATTTTTGGCTAAAAAATAAATCGAAGGATAGTTAGCATGAAATAAAAACGTATGTGCTCGCTCGTTGTGAACATGTGCGTTTTTTAATTTAAAACTACTATTTGTGAAAATCTTGTCTACATATTTTTTGATTTTTATGTTTCTGATAAACAGTACAGGCCTGGATGCACAAACCAAAGTGTCATCTAAACATGCTGTAAAACATATTCCCGAAAATGCACAAACGGCTGATAGTTTATTAAATGCCGGAGAAAAGCATCAGAATACAGGGAAATTTTTAGAAGCAATGACTTTGTTCGAAAAAAGCTTGAATATCTATCAAAAATTAAAAAATCAAAAAGGTATTGGAAACAGTTACAACAAAATAGCCACAAATTGTTATTATCAGGGAGAATATTTAAAAGCCCTTTCTTACTTCACAAAATGCAGGCAGGCTTACGAAAAAATTAATTTTGATAAAGGAGTTGCTGCGGCATTAAACAATATGGGCGCTGTTTATTATTACCTAGGAAACTACCCAAAAGCATTGGATTTTTACAGTCAGGTTATTAAAATTCAGACTAAAATTGGCGACAAAAAAGTCATTGCCGCTGCTACACAAAACATTGGCGGAATATATGTTGATATTAGGGATTATTCTAATGCAATGGTTTATTCTCAAAAAGCCAATGCCATTTACAGAGAATTAAAAGATTCTATAGGAATTTCTCATAACCTAAATGGTGCTGGTAAAATTTATATGATGCAGAAAGAATATGCAAAAGCGTATGATTTTTTCAATCAGGCTCTGGCCATTGCAGATAAAATAGACGACAAACAAAAACGAATAGAAGTACTTTATAATTTGGGCGAACTCTTTACTATTCAGGGCGATCTTACCAAATCCTTGTCGTACTATAATCTTTGTCTGGCGTCTTCTCAAAAAATAAACAGTTTACAATACATAGGTATTACACAAGTTGCTATTGGCAATATTTTAAATAAACTTGGAAATAGTAATAAAGCACTCAAAAAATGCAAAACCGGACTGGACATTGCAGAAAACCTTGGAGCGTTATCGGTAAAAAAAGATGCCTGCAAATGTCTTTACGAAACTTATAAAGCGGTTGGAAACAATAATCTGGCGCTTCATTATTACGAAAAATCAAATGATTATAAGGATAGTTTACAATCTGAAGAAACTTCTAATAAGATATTAAACATGGAGTTTCAAAAAGCAATACTGATTGACAGTATCGCCTATGTTACCAAAGTGCACAAAATAGACCTTTTGCATAAAGAAGAAGTACAGAAAAAGGAAAAACAGCGAAACTTAATTATTATCTCTCTTTGTTTTATTGTATTGATAACTATTGCTTTATGGAACAGGCTAAATTATGTTCGAAGATCCAGAAAAGCATTAACAATAGAAAAAGACCGTTCGGAAAAATTACTGCTAAACATTCTTCCGGAAGAAATCGCAGAAGAATTAAAAGAAAAAGGTTTTGTAAATGCCAGAGACTTTAATCTGGTTTCGATTCTCTTCACTGATTTTAAATCTTTTACACAAACTGCAGAAACCATGTCTCCACAAAATCTTGTCGAAGAAATAAATGTCTGCTTCAAAGCATTTGATTTGATTTCGGATAAATACAATATTGAGAAAATTAAAACCATTGGAGATTCTTATATGGCCGCAGGAGGTATTCCAAATCCTGATCAAAATTCGCTGAAGAATATTGTTAATGCCGCTTTAGAAATGCAGGAATTCATGATTGAAAGAAAAATAATCAATACAGCAGCAGATATTCCGGCTTTTGAAATGCGCCTGGGCATTCACGCCGGACCTATTGTAGCCGGAATTGTGGGCGTAAAAAAGTTTCAATATGATGTTTGGGGAGATACTGTAAATACCGCAAGCAGAATTGAAAGTAACGGAATGGTAGAAAAAGTGAACATAAGCGAATCCCTTTATAATTTAATCAAAGACGAAGAATCTTTTGTATTTGAATACCGCGGAAAAATATATGCAAAAGGCAAAGGGGAGATCAAAATGTATTTTGTCGAGAAAAACACGGTTTCACTGGTAAAGATCCCTAACATGTTAGACCACAATTATATCTGATTTAGTTTTTGTCAGTTTTTTTGGCATTTTTATACTATTTTGAAGGACTAATTTTACATTATACAAAAGGAAACAAATCATGGAACAGAAAAAAGAGGAAGAGGTTTTACGATTGATAATTTCTAAAGCCTGGGAAGATGCTAATTTTAGAAAAAGCTTAATTGCAGATCCTGTAAAAGCCATCGAAAATCTAACCGGAGCTAAAATTGTATTACCCGAAGGAAAAACACTGGTAGTAAACGACCAGACAGATAAGTCTAAAGTTTATATGAATATTCCGAGCGAACCGAATATAGAAGACATTGAACTAACTGAAGATCAATTGGAAATAATAGCCGGAGGCGGACAAACAGTCTGGCTGGATTTAGTAGATAATTTATTTCCCGCCTTAAAAAATTACATTATCGTTTAAAATAAAAGGGACAATTAAATCTTACCAAATTTAATTACTGAACCAGCCCTCTTAAATACTTAAATCAAGATTACTATTAATCACTTTAAAAAATTTATTATCATGGAATTTACACAAGAACAAAAATTGTATGCTGAGATCGTACAAAAAGCATGGGAAAATGCAGAATTTAAAAAAGAATTAGTAGCAAACCCATTAGCTGCAATTGAAAAAGTAACCGGTAAAAAATTGAATTTACCAGAAGGAAAAACATTAGTAGTAAGAGATCAGACCGATGATTCTACAATTTACATCAATCTGCCTGCCAAAGCAAATTTAGATGATGTAGAATTAAGCGACAAACAATTAGAAACTGTTGCCGGAGGTTACACAACTCCTTTTGATTTGACACTTGAATATATTGTACTTCCAATTGTTAAGTTGTTAAGCTAGACTAAAAAAGATATTAACCAACATAAAATAAAGTATCATGGAATTAACTCAAGAACAAAAAATTTACGCAGAGATCGTGCAAAAAGCATGGGAAGACGCTGCGTTTAAAAAAGAATTAGTAGCGAACCCAGTTGCTGCAATTGAAAAATTTACAGGTAAAAAAATGAATTTACCAGCAGGAAAAACATTGGTAGTAAAAGATCAAAGCAATGAATCTACTATTTACATCAACATTCCTGTTTCTACAAAAAAATATGCAGATGCAGAATTGACTGATGAGCAATTAGAAGCTGCTGCAGGAGGTGTTATAGAAGGCGGATGTTTTCCTGATTTCCCGGGCGGAATATGGAAACCAACTCCTATCCCAACATTCCCACCTGACATTTATGTAATATAATTAATCAATCTAAAAACATCATATCATGGAATTTACTCAAGAACAAAAGCTTTATGCAGAGCTGGTACAAAAAGCATGGGAAAATGCTGATTTTAAAAAAGAATTAATTGCAAATCCTGTAGCTGCAATTGAAAAATTTACAGGACAAAAATTGAATCTGCCTGCTGGTAAAACAATCGTTGTAAGAGACCAAACAGATGATTCTGTGGTTTATATCAACATTCCTGCTGCGGCAAAACAAACAACAGACGCACAATTAAGCGAAGAGCAGTTAGAGGCAGTTGCCGGCGGTGTTTCTATATGGCCTCCAATTGGAACATTACCTTGGTATCCTACACCAACTTTTCCAACGATTCCACCGTTTGAAACAATCTAATCAACCAATATTCTATTAACAACATAAAAAATATAAAGATGAAATATACTAAAGAACATCAGGAAAAAGGAGCAGAATTAATGAAAGGTCTTATCGAAAAAGCATGGGAAAGTGCTACTTTCAAAGATCAGTTAGTTAAAAATCCGCTGGCAACAATTCAGGAATTTACTAACAAAAGCTTTGTATTGCCGGAAAATCAAAACATTGTGGTAGAAGACCAAACTAACGAATCTGTAATTTATTTTAATATTCCTGCAGAACCAAACTTAGATGGTTTAGAATTAACGGAAGAGCAATTAGAATTAGTTGCAGGCGGACTTACACCAGCAGTCGTTATCGGACTTTATGCATTGGGTGTAGCAGCATTTGCAGCAGGAGTACAACTTTATAATCAATAATTTAAATCTTACAGATATGAAAATTTCACAAGAAGCACAGATAGAAGGACAAGAATTATTAAAAACTCTAGTCGAAAAAGCATGGCAAAGCCCAAGTTTCAAAGATCAATTATTAACAAATCCACAAGCAGCTATTGAAGCAGTAACTGGTAAAAAATCAACAAGTAATAAAAAAGTTGTGGTTGAAGATCAGAGCAGTGATTCTATCATTTACTTCAATATTCCTGCTGAGCCAAAATTAGACGAGTTAGAATTATCTTCAGAGCAATTAGAAATCGTTGCGGGTGGTCTTACTCCTTTAACTTTAGTTGTTGTTGTTGGAACTGTAGCCGGAGGCTTTGGAGCTGCAGCGTTATGGGACTACATTAACTAAGAAAAAGCATATTATTAAAATAAAAACCCTTGAACAATTTCAGGCTTGAAATTAAAGTTCAAGGGTTTTCTAAAATTTAAAAAGATGGAAAAGCAAGGACAAATATCGTTATTCGCGGGAATTTTTTTAGTGATTTCAGGATCAATATTAGTAAGCTGTCAATATAATTCTCTTGGTACAGTTAGTTTTATTTTAGCAATTATAGTGTTGTTTTACAGCGTTATTCAGCTAAACAAAAATAAGAAATCGTAGACTTTTCAATATATAAATATACTACACCCTGTGTGCAAACGAAGGGTGTTTTTAATTTTTAAACATTGCTTGAATTTTAAAACAGCACACTTTTATTCACACTAAAATCTTAGAAAATGAATAATTTATCCACCGGTTTTATTTCTAAAAATTTTGAAACAATTCCTTTTGCTGCGATCATTTTTCCTTACACAGCATGTTTTCTGGAAGAGATAAAATTAGAATTATCAGATAAAGCCAAAGAAAAACTGCATTTTGAACTGGTCAAAGAGCTGAGTTCTTTATCTGAAATTATTTTACAGCAGTCACTGGATTCTTTTATTCTCGAAGGCAATACTGAAATAGAAGTTTTTAATGCAAAAATGAACCAATCATTAGCAATAGATTTTCCTGTTTTGGATCATTTGATGAAACAAAAAACAGCCAATTTTTCCCGTCACATTAATAAAATCCTGACCCGTTTTAATACGGATTATGAAAGCATAAAAGCTGTATTTAAATTAAGTGAGGTAAAAATAATTGACATTGATGCAAGTCTTGGTGACGGACACAATGGTGAAGGAACTGCTTTGATTCATTTATCAAATGAAACTAAACTGATCTACAAACCCAGAAATATTAACCTTACGCGTTCTTATAATGCACTAATTAATTGGATCAATCAAAAACTGAAATTAGATTTAAAAACATTTCAGGCACTTGATTGCGGTGAATATGGGTGGCTTGAATTTGTAAATAATGAAGAGATTAATTCTGAAAATGATCTTGAAGAATATTACTATAAAGCAGGTGCTTTACTCGCTGCAGTATATCTTTTAGGAAGTAAAGACTGCCATCGGGAAAATGTTATTGCATCAGGTAAAAACCCGGTTATTATAGATCACGAAACCATTATTCAGCCTTTTTTGTCTAATGGTCTGATTAATAACTCCTGGGATGATCAATGCAAAATCCCTAATTTGTCTGTTTTAGAAAATGCTTTGATCGTGAATGATGATACAGGTGTTCCAATACATTTTGCTGGTTATGGTGTTCGTAATAGCTTACAGGTTACAGAATTAGAAAAAAGAATTGTCAATCCAAATACTATAAATTCTAAAAGAGTAACACGCTTTTTATTCACAAAGATTGCAGAAAATAATATTCCTAAATTTAAGGGTCATTATATATTTCCAACCAACTACAGCAATAGTTTTCTCGAAGGATTCTCTGTAGTATATGATTTGTTTTCGAATCATAAAGAAGAATTAAAATCTTTTAATTCACCAATTGAATTATTTAAAAATCAGGAAGTGAGATATGTGTGGAGGCCTACTTTTATATATTTTAAGATTTTAAAATTCATGCGTACAGCTGCTCTTATGTCTAGTTTTGAAGTTTATAATGCAAAATTAGAAGAATTATTATCTAAGGCTTATGCAGGGCAAAATATGGAAATGTATAAATTTATATTTGATTTCGAATTGCAGCAGATGCTAAAAGGAGATATTCCAATTTTTAGTCTTAACAGTCAGGATAATTTTCTTACTTGTAAGGAATCTTTCAAAATATTCGAATTCAATTGTATCGAAAATATTAAAAGAAGAATTGATACTATTTCTCCTGAGCATAAAAAAGAGCAATTGGAATTTATTAATCGTTGGATTAATATCAAGGGCAGTTAAAGTTATAGCCGTAAAACGTTATGAGTTATATTAATTTATTATTGGTCGCAAAAACAATAGCTTCAGAAATATTGGTTACTTCAAGTTTTTCAAAAAGCTTTTTTCTGTGAAATTTTACGGTATCCGGAGAGAGAAATACTGCTTCTGCAATTTCATTTATAGTAAAGCCTCTGGTCGAAAGCTGCAAAATTTCCTGCTCTCTTTTAGACAAAGATATTTTCTGAGAATCTTCCCAATGATCCAGGACCAGATTATAACTATGCACCAGATTTTCTCCGTTTTTATGTATTTTAACGTTCCCCGCTTTACGCTCAGACGATAAGGAAATAATACAGATCGCTTTCCAGATTTTTCCGGTATTGGTTAAAAACACAGGTGTAAGTTTTTGGTTGATTAAAATTAATTTCCCTTCCTGATTTTTTAAATGAAAATCATAAGAAATTGTGTAAAGAATTCTGTCTTCAACGGGTGTTTTTTCATAAAAATCAAAGCCTATAGAATTGATTTTCAGTAATAAATCTAAATCTGCCGGAGGAACATGTTTAAAATAAAAAGCATATCCCATTTCAAGAACTTCCTGCGCTGTATTTCCGCATAGAAATAAAGGGTTATCTGAAACAAATTCGAATCCCTGTTCCAAATAATCTATCACGTAAATACTGGTATATGTTGCTCTTGCAAATGCCTTAATGGGTTCTAAATAATGAAATTTTTGTGCCCTTTCATCATCTGTCAAGCCGTAAATTGTGTTTCTGGAATCAAAAAACGAATTAGAATCCTGGTCTGTCATCACTCATAGTTTTACCAAATGTAATTATTTTTTGTAATGTATGAAAAGAATTACAGAAATCTTGTAAAAATAAGAATAATAATACTTATTGATTATCAAATTGTTACGCCCGATTTTTTGTTAAATTTTTTTGTGAGATTTTACTTAAAGGCTTGCCAGCGCAGGCTCACCAGAAAATGTAGTTTTTTATTTACAGTAAAATTCTTCTCTTTTAGCGAATTTAATTTAACATAAATACACTACCCTTTAGTGTAGTTTATTGATTTACAGTTTAATACTACCCGATAGTGTAGCGGAGGTGTGCTATATGAAAATTAGCTTTGATGTAATCAACTGAACCAAAAATAACCATGATAAACCAAAACTACTTAGAAAAATTAGAACTAGATCAGCTAACAGAATTAGCCAAGTTTGTAGTCGAAGAAAACTTTAATCATCATTGTGAAGATGTAAGTGTAAACGAAATTGTAACAGACACCCAGGAAGTGTATGACGAAGAACTGAATTATTTTAAAGATTCTGAAATTTTTGTTGCTAAAGATTTTTCCGGAAACATCCAGGGATCTATCCGGGTAATTAAATGGGATTATAAAACTAAACTCCCTCTTCAGAAAATTTTTGATATTGATCCTTTAAGTTTTTTCAGTTATTCAGAAAAATTGTCATCAATCTGGCACATTGGCCGTTTTGCAACCAAAAGAAACATCAACGATAAAACGCTTTTTAAAAGATTAATGGTTTGCGCAATCGCACCCATTTGCGAACAGGAAAATGGTGTTGCCTTTGCAGAGTGTGACAGTAAACTTTTAAGAATCATGAACCTGCTGGGAATTAAAGCAAAAGTGATAGGATCTTCTGTTAATTACCTGGGTTCTGAAACGATTCCAATTGCAATGAGTTATGAAGGCTTAAAAGAATTTTATTATAACAACAAGTATCTCGTAACATCTCAGTACGTTGATAAAATACCTCACTCAATATTTAAAACCAGCGAATATCAGTATCACACCTGCTAATTCTCCTTTAAATAGTTGAAAAACAAAAAATAAGACGTATTAAAATCTTTATGATGATTCAATCAATCGCACAAATGGCTTTAATACATCATAATTAAAAGAGGTAATTTCTTAAAAAGTATTGTATACAGATTTTTTGATTAACCAGTTAATTCTATTACAAATGATGAATGAAATGACAAAAAGCACCACAATAGATTGGTCTTCCCCAGATATTTTAAATCAGATAGTTCAGAATATTAAAAATCCGTTAGAGAATATTATTGAGGCCAGTAAGCCCAATATTGCAGATAATAAAACGCAGAGCGAAATTATCTTCTCGAGCAGCAAACAAATTAATGACCTGATTGAAGAAATTATAGACGGAATCAAATCCAAATCTGTAAGCCTTACAGTTCAGGGACGTCCGGAAATTTTTGACATCTACGAATCTAATAAAAATGTTCAGGACTTGTGTGAGAATAAAATTAATCCGCAAAAAGTAACCAAGCTGGATCAGGACTGGCTGCTCAATTTAGAAAAAGAAATTTACAGTTCGATCAGCCAAAATGATATGAACCTCTACGAACTGTCTTATAAAATGGCAGTAAGCGAAAGACAGCTGCACAGAAAAATTGCAAATCTGGTACACCTTACACCAAACAAGTACATACGAATCTTGAGACTGCATAAAGCCAAACATTTGATTGACAATTATATTCAAAACTCAATTTCGCAGGTTGCTTATTCTGTAGGGTATAATGATGTGCATTATTTCTCAAAGCTATTTTTAAATCAATATGATATTTCGCCAAAAGAGTTAATTAATTCTTTGAGATAAAATTTGATTACACCAATATCATTAGAAGCAAAATTTAAATTTTAAGAAAAAAGAAAATGATTTTAACAGAAGAACAAAGAAAAGGTCAGGATGTATTTTTTAGGATAATTACCGAGGCCTGGTTAAACGATGATTTTAAAAAATCATTGATTAAAAACCCCGAGGCAACGTTAGAGAAATTTTTTGGAAGAAGTCTGCCAACAGGTAAGAAAATCAAAGTGACAGACCAGTCAGATCCGGAATACTTATACATCAATATTCCTGTAAAAATGCAGCATAAAGATCAGGAACTGGATGAAAAAAAACTGGATAAACTTAGCGGCGGGACTTCAAAAGACTCCGCTATTACAGACTATGAAAGCTTATATGATTCTTTAGGGAATATTTATTAATAAGTTTTAAGTGAGTTTTTTTTAACTCTAAATCTAAATTTAAGATGTCAGGTTTAACAGACTGATTGTCTTAATCAACAAACAGAATTCAAATAAATTAGTATAATCTTAAAAGAACAAAATTATGAAAAGAGCACTTTTTTTCTTAGGTCAGTTTAATAATAAAGATGTAGAATGGTTAATTCACAATGGGCAGAAAATAGAATTGAGAACAGGCGAAAAACTGATTCAGAAAGGCAGTTTTATTGACAGCTTATACATTGTGTTATCGGGTCAGTTATCTGTATGTGCAGAGAGCGGCGAAAAAGAAGATATTGCAACATTGGGAACCGGAGAAGTTGTCGGCGAAATGTCTTTTCTGGAAACAAGACCGCCATCTGTTTCTGTAATTGCCAGAAAAACTTCTGCGGTGTATAAAATATCACGAGAAGTAATAGACCTTAGACTTAGTACAAATCCTGATTTCAAAGCTAATTTCTATTACGCTCTGGCTTTATTCCTTTCTAACAGATTAAGAAAAACAACAGATCAGTTAGGATACGGTACGCCGGAAGAAGAAGATTTAATAGATACAAAAATATTAGACGGAGTGGCTCAGGCGGGTGCACGTTTTGGCCAGATTTTGCACCGATTTTCAGAAGCATAATCCAGTATTAACCTTAAACATCAGATTTAAATGAGGTTTAACTATATCTTTTTTGCAGTATTGATAACGGCTGTTCAAAACGTACAAAGTCAATCTAAAATCAAATGTGATTTAATTGAAATTTCGACTATAGCTTTTGACAAAAGTCCGAATATTAAAAGAAATTACTATGCGATACAAAATGCTGAAGGAGAACTTCAGGTACAATGGAGCACATTTGATTTTAATTTAAATTCAGGGCTTTCGTATCAAAACAGCAGGCTGAATTTATATGATGCCGACCCGCGAAATCAATACATCGACAGATCTCTTAAGTCGAATTCCGTAGATTTTTCGGCTGGTTTGCAAAAAAGGTTCCGAACCTCACAAATTGCAGAAGTTAGTTTAAGATATCTTTATAACGACAGTAATTTTCCGTTGAATTCCTTCAATCAGTTTGTTGGACAGTTTTACGGAACTCATACCGGAGTTATTAATTTTTCATTGACACAGCCTCTTTTAAGGGGAAGAGGAAAAAAAGTGATAACAACGGGAGAACAGGTAGCCGAACTTTATATTGATAAAAACAAGTTTGATTACCAATTTACAAACTCATACGAAATTCTGCAGATCGGGCTTGCTTATTGGAGTTATTATACCGCATTTAAAAGTCTGGATGTTTATATACAAAACGAAAGCAGGGTAAGGAATGTTTTGGAAATTACCAAAGAGTTGATAAAAGCAGATAAAAAACCGGAAAGCGATATGGCTCAGGTAAATGCCGATTTAACTAATCAGGAAAGACTAACGTATTCTGCCAGGCAAAATTTATATAACGCAAGATTAAATTTAGGAAGAGCCATTGGTTTATCTGACGAAGAAAGCGAACAACTTGGTGATCCAACAAGTGATTTTCCGGTAGTTGCAGAAAGTGGATACAAGGAAAATATCGATAAAAAATCACTTATTAAAAGTGCTCAGAACAATCGGGGCGATTTAAAAGCGATCGAAAAAGTTACACAAGCAGTAGAACTTCAATACCAACTTGCTGAAAATAATTTAAAACCACAACTGGATTTGACCGGTTTTGCCTATTACGGCAGTACAAGCGTAGGAAATGGAGTTGACAAAACATTTTCATCATTTGTAAATAATCAGGGCCAGGATGTTGGAATAGGAGCAAAATTAACCTTTTCATTTGCCTTAAATAATAATCTGGCAAAAGGAAATTATGCCATCAATAAAATTGCGGTAAAAGATCAGACCGTAATAAGCGACAACACCCGCAGAAATGTTGATTTGAATGTAAATTCAGCACTTAATAACTTAAATAATAGTGTTTTAATTCTGGAAAAGGCAAAAGAATCTATGGGATTCCATAAACAGGCTTTTGACAACGAACAGGTAAAATTTCAAATGGGTTTAACCACTCTTTTAAACTTAATGCTGTTTCAGGAAAGATTCACTTATTCAGAATTAGAATATCTAAATGCAGAGCAGCAATTTTCAAATGCAATTATAAGCCTCAGACATGAAACAGGTACACTTGTTTCTAAAGAAAGCCTTGATTTTAAAGTTATTCAAAATGCATTTTATACTGTTCCAAATACAGAAAATTAATAAAAAACCCAGAAACTATGTCAGCAAGTTTTTTTAGAAAATCGGCGTTAGAAAAGCTTTCTACTCCGGAAAAATTAGATCAGTTAATTAAAGTTACAGGACCAAAAGCCTGGATCGCACTTGTTACCGTGGCAGTAGCATTGTTTACAGGTGTATTATGGGCATTTATGGGAACCGTAAAAACAAAATTAGATGTAATTGGAGTAGTTCAGGGAGGCGAAGTTCACGAAGTTGTCGCTACATCGCAGGGACAGCTGGTAGAATTAAAAGTCGCCATTGGACATCATGTAAAAAAAGGCGATATCATTGCCACCATACAACAGCCGGAACTGCATCAGCAGATAGAAGATGCAAAAGCCGTAGTATCTGATCGAAAATTTGAAATGGGAAAACTCGCTTCTTACGGAAGTCAGGGAACACAGCTGCAAAGTGAATTGATAAAGCAGACGCGCGTAAGTATCCAGGGTGAAATTGAAGCAGAAAGAAAGAAATTAATTTTCCTCAATAATCAATTGGAATCAGAAAATGGCCTGCTTAGCAAAGGCTTAATAACCAAATCTGAAGTAGCCGTTACGAGACAGCAGATTGAAGCTTCAAAAAATACAATTGAGCGTTTAAAAGGACAAACCGTAGAAACTTCAACACAACAGCATAATTTAGGTTACGATCTTCAGCAAAAAGTAACACTCCAAAACCAGAGAATTGCCGAAGCAGAACGAAATCTTCAGTTTTTGACCGAAAGATACGATCAGCAAAAAAATATAAAAAGTCCTTACGACGGAGAAGTTATAGAGGTTTTAACTGATGCAGGAATTGTTGTTGCTGCCGGAACGCCTCTGTTTAAACTCAAAAACCTGAACGAAGCAAAACTGGCCGTGTTAAAAGGTGTTTTATACATTCCGTCGCAAGATGGAAAAAAAATACGAAAAGGGATGGAAGCTTTAGTAGTTCCGTCGACCGTGCAGCCTCAGGAATACGGATTCATAAAGGGAAAAGTAACCTATGTTTCAGATTTTCCTGTAACGCAGCAAGGTATGCTGACTTCTGTTAAAAACGATCAGCTTGCCAAAGGGCTTTTGGCACAAGGACCATTATTTGAAGTACATGTAGATTTTGAAAAAGATCCAAAATCGTACAGCGGCTATAAATGGACATCTGCAAAAGGCCCGGAGCTTTTTATAAAAGAAGGTACTTCGTGTATGGGAAAAGTAACCATAAAAAAAGAACCTCCTGTAACGATTGTAGTACCTGCATTCAAGAAATTTTTTGATCTATATTAATAAATACCAATGGGAAATAGTACCACTTTTGTTATTGAAAAACAAGCCCGGCCAACAAAGGTTCCAACTGTTTTGCAGATGGAAAGTGTGGAATGCGGTGCAGCGGCTTTAAGTATTATTTTAGGTCATTTTGGCAAATTTGTTCCTTTAGAAAAATTAAGAATCGCCTGCGGTGTTTCCAGAGATGGTCTTAAAGCCACTAATATTATTAAAGCGGCAAAAGAGTTTGGACTGGAGGCGAAAGGATATGCCAAATCGATCGAGAAACTCATGCAGATTAAAACGCCGGCCATCATCTTTTGGAACTTTAATCACTTTTTGGTACTCGAAGGGTTTACCAAAAACAAAGTATATTTAAGTGATCCTGCGCAGGGAAGATATACTGTTAGTCATCAGGAATTTGATGATGCCTATACCGGTGTTGTCCTGACTTTTGACGTAAGCGAAAGTTTTGAGAAAGGAAATGAAAAAAAAGGACTTGCAGGTTCTTTGCTTTCCAGAATATCAAGTTCTAAGTTAAGTATAACTTATATCATTATTGCCAGTTTATTTTTGGTAATTCCGGGATTGGTAATTCCTTCTTTTCTTACTGTTTTTATAGATAAATACCTTATTAATAATTTCTCGGGATTTGTAATGCCGCTGCTTTTAATAATGGGCGGTATCTTAATTGTAAATTCACTTTTGGTCTATCTTCAGCAGTATTTTTTACTTAAGCTCGAAACAAAACTGGCGCTTGTTACTTCCAGTAAGTTTTTGTGGCATGTTTTTCATTTGCCCATAGCTTTTTTTACCCAGCGTTACAGCGGAGAAGTAGGCAACAGGGTTTCGTTAAACGATAAGGTCGCCAAACTATTAAGTGGTGATCTGGCGAATGCAGCCTTAAATGTTATAGTAATTATTTTTTATGCCATTTTGATGTTTTCTTATGATGTGACCTTAACCTTAATTGGGATTTTTATGGCCGCATTAAACGTTGTTTTTATTAAACTTTTTGCAACGGCGAGAAAAGACGGAAGCCGAAGATTAAGCAATGAAACCGGAAAATTACTCGGAACCACAACTTCCGGAATTAGCATGGTTGAAACCCTAAAAGCATCTGGAAGGGAAAATGATTTTTTTATCAACTGGATTGGTTATCTCGCAAAAGTAATGAACGCACAGCAGGAATTAGGCTGGTTAACAATCAGGCTTAATGTAGTGCCGAGTTTAATTACATCCTTAACCAGTTCTTTAATTCTTGGGATTGGAGCTTTACGAATCATGGATGGCGAAATGACTCTGGGAACATTAGTAGCCTTTACATATTTGATGAACAATTTTATTTCACCTGTAAATCAATTAGTAAACGTTGGTAATATGCTTCATGAAACAGAAAGTGATATGGGACGTATAGACGACGTATTAAATTATGAAGTTGACAATCAGTTTAGAGAAAAAGAATCCGGTCAAAACAATCCGTTTAATACTGGAGATGCTCCTAAAAATAAGCTGATAGGCTATTTTGAAATGAAAAATGTCACCTTTGGGTACAACACCACAATGCCGGCATTGATCGAAAACTTCAGTTTAAAATTAAAACCAGGAAGCAGAGTTGCCCTCGTGGGCGGTTCCGGAAGCGGAAAATCTACAGTAGCGAGGATTGCATCGGGATTGTATGATCCGTGGCAGGGAGAAGTTTTGCTTGATGGTAAAGACCGAAATACCATTTCCAGAAACATTATTACAAGCTCACTGGCTGTTGTAGATCAGGATGTAATTGTATTTAATGGAACAATCAAAGAAAATATTTCTTTTTGGGACGCTATGATTCCCGAAAAACACATTATAAATTCTGCAAGGGATGCCGTGATTCACGATGTCATTGCAGCGAGAAGTGACGGCTATGACAGCAGCGTTATGGAAGGCGGAACTAATTTTAGCGGCGGACAGCGTCAGCGAATAGAAATCGCCAGAGCTTTATCTGGCAATCCTACAATTTTAGTTATGGATGAAGCCACGAGCGCCCTTGATCCGACTACAGAAAAAACAGTCATGGATAATATTAAGAAAAGAGGCTGTACGTGCCTAATTGTAGCGCACAGATTAAGTACCATAATTGATTGTGACGAAATAATAGTTATGGAGTTTGGAAAAATAGTAGAACGTGGTTCTCATCAGGAATTGCTGCAACAAAATGGCGTTTATGCTCACCTGATCGAATCAAAATAAATTTACACCATGTCAATGAAAGCGAAAATACATATAGGAGTTGAAAATCCGTTGATTCTTAATAGCACAGACAGTTTCTGGATGGTTATTTCGGGCGAAGTAAATGTGTTTCACACTAAAATTGATGAAAACGGAGATTATTTATGTGCTTTAAAATTTCTGTATTCGGCAAAGCAAGGCGAACTTCTATTTAGTCTTCTGCCTCCGGAATGTTCCCAAAATATCAGATTAATTGTTTTTTCTAATGATGCTAAATTACTCTCAATAAACAAAAGTGATCTTTTGGATATTGATCGTTTCTTTTTGAAAAACATGATTAATAAATGGATTTTAAAAACATCTTCTGAATTAAATTTCCAAAATGCACCAAGAGTTTATACACCTCTGGATGATTTTGATCAAATTAACCTGAAAGAAAACAGCATTGCCTATCCTTCTCACGGCGTAAATTGGGTAAACATAAACAGCGGAAGTATTTCTGTTTTTTCAGATGATGCTATTGTAAATTTTGATGATCAGCCTAATTTTCCAATTCCGGTATCCAATAAACTATGGATAAAATCCTTATCAGATCATACAGAAATTAAAATATTAAGTACCAGAGAAGTTATAGAAGAAGAGGTCAATTTTTTAATTTCATTAGAAAAAATACAAGTTCATTTTTATTCTCAGCTTACTAAAGCAATAGAAAATAACAGCGTTTTTGAGAATGAACATTTTAATGCAAAATTGGTCAGTGAAGAAGATGAATTAAAAAATACACTCGAAAAAATAAAATCTATAGTAACAGGCAGTAAAAAAAATGTACCGCTTGTAACAGCTTCAAAACTAAATAAACAGAGTTTACTTTATGCTACTTGCCAGGTTATTGCAGAGCACAGCCAGTTTAAGTTTGAAGAACCCAAACATATTGATCCGAATGAAACAAGTGCAAAAAATCTGCTGTATGCTATTGCCAAAAGTTCGAAAACAAGAGTTAGAAAAATCATTTTAAGAGATGTGTGGTGGAAAGAAGACAATGGAAATTTGCTGGCTTTTACTAAACAAAAAAATGAACCTGTTGCTCTTATCCAAAAAACATCAAAATCGTATTTGATAAAAAATCTGGCAGACGGATCTGAATCTATTGTAAATCATGAAACAGCGGCATCTCTGGAACCAATTGGCTACATGTTTTTTTCTGGATTCAATGTCAAAATGGATTCCATGAAAAAGGTATTGAATTTTGCTATGAACGGCGTTAAAAGTGATGCCAAATTATTGATTTTAGCTTCATTTGCAGGAAGTTTGATTGGTTTGCTGGTTCCCATTTTATCAGGAATTATATTTGATGATGTTATTCCAACGGCAGACAGATCCATACATTTTGAAATATTCAGTATCATGATCGTGATAGGTTTGGTAACTGCCGGACTTCAGCTTGTTCAGGGTGTTTTGCAAATGAGAGTAGAATCAAAATCGAGTATTAACCTGCAGGCGGGAGTTATGGATTATATATTGCGCCTGCCCGTAACTTTTTACAAAAAATATACTGCCGGAGATCTTACGAACAGAATTCTGAGTATCAACTCGATCCGTCAGATACTTTCAAGCACATTAATGACAGCCGTATTAAGCGGTGCATTTTCCTTTGTAAACCTGATTCTTCTTTTTTATTACGATTCGAGTCTGGCCTGGGTTGGTGTCGGACTTGCTGTGGCTGCTGTTGTTTTTATGATCGTAATTGGCTGTTTAAAACTAAAATATGACCGTCAAGTATCTAAATATCAGGGAGAAATTCAGGGTTTTCTTTTTGAATTTTTATCCGGAATCAGCAAAATAAGGATAACAGGCGGAGAACGAAGAGTTTTTACTTTATGGGCAGAAAAATTTTCAAAACTAAAACAATTAGGATTTAGCTCTGGAAACTATCAAAACTTTGTGGAAATTTTTAATAGTTCTTATCCGCTATTTACCAGTATTTTCTTTTTCTCTTTTATTTATTATACCGTGATACATGCCACGGCAGCAGGATCGACTATGATTACGGTGGGTTCTTTTATGGCATTTATTACCGCTTTTAATAAGTTTTTAGGAGATAGTCTTCGATTAAGTATGGCATTTATAACTTCTTTAAATGTTATTCCGCTTTATGAAAGGGTCAAACCAATTTTAGAAGAAGAACCGGAATCTATGGACCAGAGTGTTGATCCGGGAGAGCTGGCCGGCGATATTGAAATGAATTCGGTTTCTTTTAGATACAATGAAAATCAGCCTTTGATTTTAAAAAATATAACTTTCAAAATTAAGCCTGGCGAAATGGTTGCTTTTGTAGGACCTTCAGGTTCCGGAAAATCAACTATTATGCGATTGCTTTTAGGATTTGAACATGCAGAAATGGGCTCTATTTTTTATGATGGAAATACTTTTGATGCCATGAACAAAGAGCTCGTAAGAAGACAAATTGGGGTTGTATTGCAAAATGGTGCATTGATGGCCGGAAGTATTTATCAGAATATTGTTGGAAATTCAGAACTGACACTCGACGATGCATGGGATGCAGCCCGTATGGCGGGAATGGAAGAAGATATCAAAAATATGCCTATGGAAATGCACACACTTGTCAGCGAAGGCGCAGGAACATTTTCAGGAGGTCAGAGACAACGGCTTATGATCGCAAGAGCAATTGTACATAAACCAAGATTATTGTTTATGGATGAAGCCACAAGCGCACTCGATAACAGAACCCAAAATATTGTTGCCGAAAGTCTGGATAAACTTCAGGCAACACGTATCGTAATTGCACATCGGTTAAGTACTATAAAAAATGCAGATCGGATTTATGTTTTGGATAACGGAGAAATCACAGAATACGGCACTTATGACGAATTAATGCAGCAAGACGGATTATTTACACAACTGGCCAAACGCCAAATTTCGTAACGATTATGAATAATTCATTTTTACCTGAATCAATTGATGAGACATCAGTTGGTTTATCTGACGAACTTAAAACTTACCTTTTTAATAAGTTTTCATTAAACGATGACTGCCTGATTTCTACTTTTAAAGATCCGCAAATTGAATTTTGGGAAGAATCTCTAATGAATCTTTCAGATGAAAAAGACATTTTCAATATGCTAAAAGAGTTTTATCCGCAATTGAATTTTTTAATCGAAAAAGAGATTGATAAACTCGAATTATATAATAATGTTGTTTTAAGGGGAAAAACAAATGATATAAAATTATCAGCTTATTTAAAACTGGAAGATGCAAAAAATATCTCAATCGAAATACACGAGAGTGCTGCAGGCAGAATTCCGGTTTTGGTTGTTCCTAATAAAGAAGATTTCGTAAAAATTCTGCAGTCGTTAGTACATAAAAACAATCCGGTTCCAATTCCTTCGTCTATGGGGGCAGTTTTATTAAATGGCCTGAATAACTGGAAACGACTGAACAGCATCAAAAAAAACTGGCAGCAGAATAATCCTTTTGGTGATTGGAATGCAGAATTTTCAAATAATATTATGCCCAACAAATCTCTGTATAAGGACAAATTGATCATTTTAAGTACAAAACCTTATAGTAATGTATCAGCAGGTCAATTGGGACTGGAAGAAGATTTGTGGATTTCTTATTCAATTTCGATTCGCAAAGAACATGAATTTACACATTTGTATACACTCAAAAAATTTGGTCAGGCTACCAATAACCTGCACGATGAATTAATAGCAGACTATATTGGAATAATTAAAACAATATGGAATTATGATAAAGTCTGGATGCTGACTTTTATGGGATTAGAAAATTATCCTCATTACAGACAGGGAGCGAGATTAGAAAATTATGTAAAAGAAGCTAAATTATCACCGGATGATTTTACACAATTAATTACAATAATAAAAAATGCTATTGAAAACATCGCGATTTTTGACAAAAGTGTAGGCAAACTTAAATCGGCCAAAGACCAAACATGCAGAATAGATGCGCTTTGTGAAATGAGTTTAACCGATTTAGCATCAGCTAATGGCGCTGAACAATTAATTGATATTTATTACGAAAATTTTCATCGGACATTGTTTTAATAAGTATTGGATATCTTCTTATAAAATAATATGCTATAAAAAAACCTCCAAAATTAAATAAATTTTGGAGGTTTTTGTTAATGAAATGCTTTGTCAAATTATTTTAGCTTTTCCTCAATTTTTGATAATCTCTCAAGGACAGATTTAATAGCTTTGTTTTCATTTTCAAGTAGTTCGGTCTGTTTTTTCATTTTTTCGATTTCCTCTGTCTGCTTGTTATAACTTTTCTTTTGTTCAATAATATAAAGAGTAAGTTCTTCAATTTTTTGCAATAATTTTGAATCCATTTCCCCCAGATTAATTCCGTTTTTAAGAACTTCTTCTTCACTAGGAATATCTTTTAAATGTCCTTTTTCATTAATGTGCTTTTCTACTTCTTCAAGAGTTGGCAAATTGTAATCTTTTTTGAAAACAAAATCAGACCATCCAGCAGCCTCTACTTTAATTTCGCGTGCGCCAATAGACCCTTCAACAGCTAGTTTATGATTTCCTGTAGTTGTTGTACCAATTCCAAGACTGCCATTTGCATTTAAAGTCATTTTTTTATTGCCATAAGATTCCCATGAAAACAACGGTCTTGTTACAATGGCAGCATTTATAGTTCGTGAATCAAATACCATTAAGGGACTTGTGCCGTTGTCAATATTGGTTTCTGTTGAAGCTGTCAAATAAAGTGAAGCTCTATTATCTGATATGCGATAACCATATAAAGTGGGTATAAATTGTGCATCAGTATTTGTTGCATTTCCAATTCGTAAATAATCTGAAGGAGCATCACTTACTCGTAATTTTAATAACGTCTCAGATCCAGTTATTGATGGAGTATTGATATCTAAACTTGCAGTTGGTGCATTTGTGCCAATACCAACATTTCCGGCATTAAAATATGAATCTCCTGTAGAAGAGATTAAATTTTTATACTGACCGTTATACATCATAGCAATTTGACTTTCGCTCCAGTAACTTATGTCAGACGTATTATTGTATCCCAGTATTCTTAAAGCACCATCACTACCATTGGAGGAACTTTTAATAGTCAGTTTAGAAGAAGGAGTGGATGTAGCAATTCCTACTTTTCCATTATTGATCTGCATTACAGATGGTGATGTGCTGTCACCAAAACGAATTCCCCCAAACCAATGAAGATCTAATCCATCAGAACCTGGCACCGTAAAATGCCCGATATAATAATTATTGGGATCGTTATTACCAACAATTTTACTTCCTAATGAAGTTTCCTGTGCATTAATATGGCTTGTACAAAATGCTAATACTGCTGTTAACAGTAATTCTTTGGCATACAATTTAGTCATAATTTTATTAATTATTTATTTTTTTGTTTATAAGGTTTATGCGGTAAATATATAAATGTTTTAAGAAAGTGATTGTTAAAAAATAACATTGTTGAGTGAAAAAAGCTCAGAGGTATTGTGATAATGCATCTCAATAAATAGGAAGAATACGATTTAATTCTAACAGCATATTTGGCTTCAGTGGCTCAAATAAAAAAACTAATCTTTTGTAAAAGTTAATTTTATCGACTCACTGCTTAACTTGATGAAGAGATCTTAATGAATATAAAGCTGCGTTAAATATTTATTTGTATTTATAATTTTTTGATATTCAATTAAATATGTGTTAAATCATCCCTTCTTCTGGTTATAAAATTGTAATTTGTATTACTATAAATTATTAAAAATGATATTATGGAAACGGGAATAATTGAACTGGAAAGAAAATATTGGCAGGGAATGGAAAATCATGATTATGCAACGGTAAAAAATCTTACTCATTTTCCTTGTATTATTGCGGGCAGAAATGGTGTCCAAAGCGTAGATGAAAACACATTCAAAAGCATGTTTGAATCCGGAGGCGGAGATAAAATAAAAGTTTTGAATATAACAGATATTCAAACGAAACTTGTTACTGAGAATACTGCAATAATTGGTTACTTAATCGAATTTGGAATTACAGATGATAAACAAAAAGTACCTGTAAAGTGTGCCTGCACTTCTACATGGATCAAAGAAAACAGCCACTGGATTTGTGCTATGCATACCGAAACAGAATTTAAAAGTAATGCTAAGGCTTAGAGTTACTAACATTCAAAGTTTTGTGATAAATAATCCTGTTTTATGGTTACTTCAAAAATCTATAAAACAGGATTGCATTTTAAGAAAGTAAGCAAAAATAATCTCTTGAAATTTTCAGCTTTACATCTTTCTGAAGTGATGTGGGTTAAGCAAATAATCTAAATAATATTTTGTCAACTAAAACGTATTAGTAAATTTGTGATTGTTTAGGTCTCCAGTGAGAATTTTAAACAAGCGGGAAAATAATATTACTTTTTGATAATAAAGTATTAAATCTTCGTATTGATTCTTTTTAGGTTTGTTTTGTAAATTCTTTAAGACAGTAAAACGTTTTGAATATAGTATATCGCGATTTTAAACGCTATTATAACTTTTACTATATTTGAAACTTCAATGACGGTTTTGGGTGTAAAATAATTTTAAATGAAAAAAAAACCTGTATCTATAACACATATTGCAAATGAACTTAAGATTTCTGTAACTACAGTATCATTTGTTTTGAATGGTAAGGCAAAAGAAAAACATATTTCTAAGGAACTTACAAAAAAGGTTTTAGACTATGCTAAATTAGTAAATTACAGGCCAAATCAGATTGCGCAAAGCCTTCGAACCGGTAAATCAAAAATTTTGGTTTTTATGGTTGAAGATATTTCAAATAGTTTTTTCTCCAAACTTGCACGTATTTTTGAAGATATCGCATATGATAAAGGATACAAAGTCATTTTCTGCAGTAATGAAAATAACGATGAAAAATCTAATGAACTGATTTCTTTATTTAATTTCAGACAGGTTGATGGTTTTATTATAGTGCCGTCTCCAGGCATAAAAGATACAATTGAAAATTTGTTAAAAGACAATATACCAGTTGTGCTGCTTGATCGATTTTTTGAAGAACTGGACTGCTGCAGTGTAGTTATCGATAATGCAAAAGCAGCTTTTGATGCTACTCAGCATTTGATAAATAATAAATTTAAAAATATAGGTTTTATTACTACAGCAACCAATCAGAGTCAGATGGGTGGGCGTTTAAACGGTTATGAAGATGCTGTAAAAACAAACGGGTTAAAGTCTAATACACTTCAAATTCCGTTTAATGAAATTATAAAAGGAAGAGGGAAAGCTTATATTCATAATTTTTTAGACACACACCCGGATTTAGATTCGGTGTTTTTTTCAACAAATTATCTGGCTCAAAGCGGGTTAGAAGTTTTAAAAGAGAAAAATCCAAAATTAATTAGAGATTTGGGAATTATTGCCTTTGATGATAATGATATGTTTAAAATATACGATCCAACTATTACATCCGTTTCTCAACCTTTAGTAGAAATGAGTATTAAATTAATGGATCTCATGCTGCCGCTTTTAAAGAAAAAAGAAGCCGGTGCTCCCAATCAGCGTGTAGTTTTAAAAACAGAATTGTTAATACGTGAATCGTCTATGGCTAAATAATATTTTTATAATTTAAGCAACTATACTATTATATTTTTGCTTTAAAAAAATCTGAATTTCAACCATTTGTTGATTTTCAGATTTTTTTTTGTGTTTAACGGCAAAAAAATAGAAGAATTTTATGTCATTTCAACCTAATATGATTTTTGAGGCCAATTTTCATTAACATTTTTTATAACGTTTTCGTTTTAATGTTTTGAGAAATCTTTATTTTTTCTCCTCGAATAAATACATCTCTTATAAAATTAACAATAAAATTATATTTAGTAAAAAAAAGTTTTTTTTACTAAAACGTTTTAGTATGTTTGCTATGAATTGATTACTTAAAAATAGTATTTCGATTTTTTGAATTAGAGCTGCCGGAACTTTATTCAAAAAACAATTAATACTCTTTTATATTGGAAAGCCAATTACCACAAAACTTTCTAAATATGGTTCTCAATTTAGTGTAACTAACTAAACCAAAATCTTCATGATGAAATTATTAAATCGCAGGAAGAGAATGCGCGGTACGCATTTCTTTCTCACAATTCTTCTCGTATGCGGCTTTTACGATTTTGCCTCAGCTCAAAGCCAGCCAGTTCAGGTTTCCGGGGTTGTTACCTCTGTTTCAGATGGTTTGTCTCTTCCTGGTGCTTCAATTGTAGACAGTACTGATCCCAGAAATGGTGTAAATGCTGATTTTGACGGGCATTATACAATAAAGCTCAAAAATGGTAATGGTTCTTTAAAAATTACAATGATTGGTTATAAACCGATAGAAGTAAAAGTAAACAACAGAACTACTATTAATGTTTCTATGGAGCTGAATGTCTCCGCCCTTGATGAGGTAGTCGTTGTAGGGTATGGCACACAGAAAAAAAAGAAAGTTGTAGGTGCTGTAGATCAGGTTGGAAATAATGCTTTTCAGGGCAGGCCAAACGTAAATACAACTCTGGCATTGCAGGGAAAAGCGCCTAGTTTAACCATTCAGCAGACAAATTCTGAACCTGGTGCAGGTGTCAACCTTAACATTAGAGGTATCAGCACACTGGGCAATAATAGTCCGCTGATAGTTATAGATGGTATCGTAGGAGGTGATATTAATTCATTAAATCCTGCCGATATAGAAAGTGTATCTGTTTTAAAAGATGCAGGAAGTGCCGCCATCTACGGATCGCGTGCCAGCAATGGTGTTGTTTTAATCACAACTAAAAAAGGGAGTAAAAACAAAACAATGTCTATTCAGTACAGCAGTTTAACCGGTTTTAATACTCCAAAGTTTTTTACAGAGCCTGTACATGGATATGAAAATGCAATGCTGAGAAATGAAGCAGCATTTAATTCCGGCGAAACAACAGCGGTATTTACGGCCGAAAAAATTGCAGAGTTAAAAGCTAAAGGTGATACAGAATGGTTTGCAAAAGAAATTGTAAAACCGTCTGTACAGTTAAATCAAAATCTTTCAATTTCTGGTGGAAGTGAAAATTCCACTTATTTAGTTTCTTTAGGCTATTTAGACAACGAAAGTAATTTTGTGGGACCAAAGAAAGGTATGCAGCGTTATAATTTCAGAATTAATCTTACCAATGAATATGGAAGATTTAAGCTGACATCTAACCTTGCTTATTCTAAACAGTTAATAAATGACCACTCGTCAAGTACTGGTACCTTAATGGTCGATGCTTTTAGAGTTCCATTATATTATACTCAAAAAGATGAAAATGGCAACTACTTAACAAACGATGTATTGCAGCAATTTAATTCTCTTGGTATTTTAGAGAAGGGTGGTTTTAGAAAATACGACAATGATGATATTTTTGGAGCTTTTAATGCTGAATTTAAGTTAACCAATGCTTTAAAAGTTAAAGGAGTTTTGGGAGGACGTTTATGGGCTGGAAGCTTGTACAGTCGTGTTAAGCAGGTAAATTTTTCTCCGCAGGGAGTTTATGGGGCCGATAGGGATACCAGAGACGAATCGCAAAAAAGCCTTGATTTGAATTCACAATTTATGCTGGAATATTCAAAGTCATTCGGGAATCATAATGTAGGGGCTTTAGTTGGGGTTTCTAATGAAAATCATTCCGAGCGCCGAACTGGAATTTATAAAAAATATACTGATCCGGATTTAGGAACACCAACCAGCGAAACTGTTATTGGCGAGGATTCTTATAACTCTAACGGAACGGATCCAAATGGTAATCCGGCTTCTTTTAAAAACAGTCTTAATTCTCTTTTTGGTCGTGCGTCTTATGATTATAACGACAAATATTTTGCAGAGTTTAGTTTTAGATATGATGGTTCATCAAAATTCAGAGATGAATTAAGATGGGGATTTTTTCCATCGGCATCTGTAGGTTACGCCCTGACAAAGGAAAAATTCATGGAAAGCTACAATAATAATGTAGGAAACATAAAATTGCGTTCTTCTTACGGAATACTTGGAAATCAAAACGTAGGTAATTACCAGTATCAGACTACTTATTT
Organism: Flavobacterium sp. Root901; assembly: GCF_001429765.1. Lineage (GTDB taxonomy): Bacteria > Bacteroidota > Bacteroidia > Flavobacteriales > Flavobacteriaceae > Flavobacterium. Next base: position 141,610 of record NZ_LMJB01000001.1, on the reverse strand, counting down.
TACTTTTCAGAATGCTTATGGATTCAACAATTCTGGCGTAAGCGGTACCGGATATAATTTTGCAAATCCGGATATTCAATGGGAAAAAGCGGCGACTTTTAATGCCGGGGTTGATGCCGACTTTTTTAAAGGAGCTTTATCTTTCTCATTTGATTATTTTGATAAAGTAACTTCAGACATTCTGGTGCAGCCTCAGGTTCCCGGAGTGTATGGTACAGATCTTCCTGATTTTAATGCTGGTAAAGTAGGTAATCGAGGATGGGAAGTAAGTGTTACATACAGACATAAAGGAAAATCTTTAAACCAAAGTATCACGCTGAATGTTGGTGATTCTAAAAATAAAGTACTTGATTTTAACGGACAGGAAAGATTAACAGGTGTTGAAGAACTTCAGGTTCTGCTTCGTGAGGGCTTGCCTTTCAATTCTTATGTTGGTTTAAAAAGAGACGGATATTTTCAAAATGTAGAAGAAATCCAGGGTGCGGCAGTTCCTGCCGGAATTACGGTACATCCGGGAGATAACCGTTATGTAGATGCTAACAAAGATGGTAAAATTGATGATAATGATAAATTCATTTTCGGAAATCCTTTCCCAAGATACACTTTTGGAGTAACGTATAATGTTGATTATAAAAATTTCGATTTAAGTATCTTTTTACAAGGAGTTGGAAAAAGAACCATGATGATTCGAGGTGAGCTGGTGGAGCCTTTTCACTATAATTATGGTATGACCATGTATACGCATCAGCTTGATTACTGGACACCTCAAAATCCGGATGCAAGATACCCAAGACTGGCAAACAACGGAACACAGTCTAATACAAACAATTTTAGAAGAGGTTCAGATATGTATTTGTACGATGGCGCTTATGCCAGACTTAAAAATGTACAGTTAGGGTATACATTACCAAATCAGGCAGCAGAAAAATTAGGTATGAGTAATTTCCGTATCTATGTTTCAGGGCAAAATCTGCTGACCTTATCGAAAGTTAAATTTGTTGATCCGGAGCTTTCCGAATTCAATAACAGCATGACGCCTTCAGGGGCAAACAGCGGAAGAGCTTATCCAACGCAGGTTTATTACGGAATGGGTCTTGATATCAGCTTCTAAAAAAAATCAAAATGAAAAATATATTTAAACATATAAAATTTATACCGGTTCTGCTCTTACTGCTCACAAGCTGTGAAGACCTGGATCAGGCACCAGAGAATCAGTTTACAGATTCAACTTACTGGACTAGTACCGATAAAGCGCAGACGTTTTTAAATACGGCTTATTCGCAAATGCAAAAAAGCCAGTATTTCTTTTATAACGAAGCACTTTCTGATAATGCTTATAACGGAAGAGGCGATAACGCCGGTGCAGCATCGATTGGCGCCGGAATTTATGATCCGTCTTTAGCCCGAATTAAAGAAGAATGGAATGACAGATATGCGGGAATCAAAACCTGTAATCTGATATTAGAAAATATTGACCGTGTACCAAATGCAGATCCAGCGGTTATTGCAAGAATGAAGGCAGAGGCTCGTTTTTTAAGAGCATTTCAGCATTTTCAGCTTACTACATGGTTTGGGGATATTCCGTTATTAAAAAAAGATCCATCGCTGCAGGAAGCTACGTCAATTAGTCGTACTTCGCATGCAGAAGTTATTCAGTTTATATTAAGTGAATTGGATGCTGTAATTGCAGTTCTTCCAAAAAATACACAATATGCCGCAGCCGACAGAGGAAAGATAACTGCAGGAGCAGCAGCTGCATTAAAAGCCAGAGTATATCTGTACGAAGGAAACTGGGCAGAGGTTGTGCAGGTTACAGAGAAGTTAATGGCGATGAATTATGGCCAATATAGTTTGTTTCCTTCTTATGAAGGCCTTTTTCAGGCACAAAACGAATACAGCAGTGAAGATATTCTGAGTTTGCAATACGTACCGCAGTTTAGAATGTGGGGCGAATTTTTTGACATGGCACCGCTTTCTGCAGGAGCAAGATTAAATGCATTGGCTCCAACTCAGGAATTAGTAGACAGCTATTTGATGCTTAACGGAAAAAAAATCAACGAAGCAGGTTCAGGATATAATGAGAATGATCCGTATGTAAACAGAGATCCGAGACTTACCGGAACTGTCGTATACGATCAATACAAATGGAGGGAAGCAGACGGCAGCACACGTACAATTTCTATTAAGCCGGGATCTTCATCACCAGACGAATTTGTACAAGGCTCATCTGCAACGCCTACAGGATATTACACCCGTAAATATTATGATACGCAGCATTTAACTTCGCTACAATCGGGATTAAATTTAATGCTTATAAGATATGCCGATGTTTTATTAATGTATGCAGAAGCCAAAAATGAGCTTAACCAAATGACTAGCGGAGTCTGGGACCAGACCATAAGACCAATTCGGGTTCGTGCAGGTTTTACAGATGGTGCTGCTTTAGGTTTCAACAGTTCATTAGGACAAGCAGGTCTTAGAGAAGTAATTAGAAACGAGCGCCGTACAGAATTTGGTATGGAAGGCTTAAGAATCTTTGACATCAGAAGATGGAAAATTGCCGAGAATGTATTAAACGGATATGCACATGGAGCAAAATTCGGTATTTCATCTGTAGATAATGGTTATTTGAGAGTAAACTTAAGAACTTTCGATCCTGACAAACATTATTTATGGCCAATACCAAGAGATGAGCGTTTGATTAATACCAATTTAAGTCAAAATCCAAACTGGTAAAACTAACTAACCTAAAAAATAAAACATGAAAAATATATATTCAAAATTAGTATTAATACTTTGTACAGTATTTTTGGTAAGCTGTAACAATGACGACAGCATGAGTCATACCAATGTAAGTGCGGTAAATGCCCTTTATTCGCCTGCTAATAATAAATTTTTTGATCTTGGCGCACAGAGTTCTGCCGTGTTTGAGTGGGAAGGAGCTAAGGCTGAAGATAATGGAGTTGTACTTTATGATGTGGTTTTTGATAAGGAAAATGGAGATTTCTCAAAACCAATTTACGTAAAACCGTCTGATGGAAACGGATTTCAAAAAACATTAAATATTTCTTTTACAGAATTAAACAAAATTGCCGAATTAGCCGGAATTCAATCTGAAACTATCGGAAAGATAAAATGGACTGTTTACTCATCAAAAGGAATAAATGTTCAAAAGTCAGCTGTTTCAGGAATTATAGAAGTACAAAGACCAGGCGGATTCCCAACTCCGGATCAGTTATTTATTACCGGAACTGGATCTGAAAACGGAGAAACAGCTGCAAATGCCCAGGCTTTCAAAAAAGTTGGTGCTACATCATTCGAAATTTACACTAAACTAAGTGCGGGAACTTATAAATTCATTACCAGAAAAAACGGAACTCCGGAAGTTTTCTACATTAACGGAGGTAAATTAAAACAAGACGGTGCAGCAACTTATGCAGGAGACAGCAAAGTTTATAAAATCAAAGTTGATTTTAGTGATGGTTCTACAACGATGACAGAAATTAAAAAGATAGAATTATGGTTTCCTCCATTAGGACAATATCTGTTTGAATACACTTATTCAGGAGGCGGTATCTGGAAAGCCAACAATAAAGCGATAAGTTTTAAACAGGAATCATGGGGTAGAGACGAGCGTTATAAATTTAAATTTACAGTAGTAAATGGCACAACGACAACTGAAGAATGGTATGGAAGTGTCAATGCAGATAACTCAAGACCAGACGGTAATGTTGCAGCATCATACTGGTACATGGTTCCTGTAAGTAATGATTACTGGGCTAACAGTTTCAAGTTTGCTTCTGCAGTAGACAATAAAAATGTAAATGCAGAAATTAATTTTAGTGCCGCTGCAACAGCTTACACTCACAGTTTTACAGTTTTATAAATAACCCAATGACGTCTATTAAGGATTGTCTTTAAGAGACGTTTTTGTTAAATAAATATCTTATGAAAAAAATATTTTCACTACAATATAATATTCTGTTATTATGCGTAATAGGATTAGGGTTGTTAACTGTTTCGTGCGACGATGATCCAATTCCGCTTCGTGATCCTAATTCAGGAACAGGAACAGAATTTAAATACACCTGGTCTCAGACCGCAGATTCGCTCCAGCTTTCAACCTACAACAATTACCTGGGTGCAAACGGTACTTTTGTACAGAACAATGCAGGAAACAGTACATTTAATTACTGGCCAAATGCTCACGTTCTGGATGTTTTAATAGATGGTTTTCTTCGAACAGGAAATGATAGTTATAAAGCCAAAATGAAAGCTTTGGTTCAGGGAATTAAAGTAAAAAACGGAAACACCTACAACAATGTTTTTAATGACGATATGCTTTGGCTGGCAAATGCCTGCGTTCGTGCTTACAACGCTACAAACGATCAGGAATATAAAGATGTAGCCGATTTTTTATGGGAAAGAATTAAACTAAGCTGGAGTGATAATGTTTTTGGAGGAGGTATTACCTGGAAACAGGACACACCAAAACAAAAAAATGCAGTATCAAACGCACCTGCTGTTATTCTTGCCATGAGACTTTATGAAATAGACAATGATCCGGATGATTTGGTATGGGCTAAGAAAATTTATGCATGGCAGAAAAACAATCTGGTTGATCCTGTTTCAGGAGCAGTCTGGGACAATATTGCAGAAGTAAACGGAGTAATTACAACCAATAAAGACTGGGTTTTTACTTATAACATGGGAACCTGGATTGGTGCAGGATTAAGATTATACAAAGCTACAAATGAGCAGACATATCTTGATGATGCGTTAAAAACAGGAAGAACCGTTTTAACAAGTCCAAAAATACTTTCTGAAGGTCTTCTTAAAGATGAAGGTCAGGGAGACGGAGGTTTGTTTAAAGGTATTCTGGTACGTTATTTTACCGAGCTTACCGAGCAGCCAACAATCAACTCTACAGATGCGGAGAAATTTGCGGCATTTTTAAAATTTAATGCACAGACATTTTATAAAAATGGAATATTAAGACCTTCAATGCTTTCCGGCAACAACTGGAAAACAGCTCCATCGGCTGGTGCAAGTGTAGACCTTACTACCCAGTTAAGCGGCGTTATGCTGATAGAAGCAGCAGCTAAACTTGACAAAGACGGATTTTTTGATTAATTAAAGTTAGTTTGTTTAGTAATTTTTGTAATACCTGAAGGAGAGGTCAGTCTCCTTCGGGTTTTATAAAATCTAATGCGCTTTTAAAATTTCCAAAAACTATGATGAAAAATAAAATTACAATTATATTTTTTCTTTTTGCCAGCCTGTCATTATTTGCGCAATGGAAGCCGCAGGGAGACAAAATAAAAACAAAATGGGCAGAACAGGTTGATCCAAATCATCCGCTTCCGGAATATCCGAGGCCTATAATGGAAAGAGAACAATGGAAAAATCTGAACGGTTTATGGAACTACGCCATACAACCCGCAGGGCAGACAGCGCCAAAAGGATATGAGGGAAAAATACTTGTTCCTTTTGCTGTTGAATCAAGTCTTTCGGGCGTAATGAAAACAGTAGGTTCTGAAAACGAACTTTGGTATGAAACTAATTTTACAATTGACACGAACTGGAAGAACAAAGAAATTTTATTGCATTTTGGCGCAGTAGACTGGAAAACAGAAGTATGGATCAATAATGTAAAAATTGGAACACATACCGGAGGATACGTACCTTTTAGTTTTAATATTACTCCTTTCTTAAATGGGAAATCGCAAAAACTGGTAGTAAAAGTTTGGGATCCAACAAGTGACGGAACCCAGCCAAGAGGAAAACAAGTTAAAAATCCGGAAAGTATCTGGTACACACCTGTAACAGGGATCTGGCAGACAGTATGGTTAGAGCCTGTCAGCAAAAAACACATTACGAATCTCAGAACAACCTCAGACATTGATCATAATACTATTAATATTGCTGCAGAAACAGAAGGAAGTACTGCCGGCGATGTGGTTGAAATTACAGTTTTGGATGGTGCAAAAATAATTGCTTCAGAAAAAGCTGCAGCTGGTCAGGCTTTAGATATTGTATTGAATAATCCAAAATTGTGGTCGCCTGATTCTCCATTTTTATATGATGTAAAAGTGAAATTGATCAGCGGCAATAAAGTCACAGATGAAGTAAAAAGTTATTTTGCAATGCGTAAAATATCTTCAAAAAGAGACAGCAATGGTATTGTCAGGATACAGCTTAATAACAAAAACTGTTTTCAGTTTGGCCCATTAGACCAGGGCTGGTGGCCTGACGGATTGTATACTGCCCCAACAGATAAGGCATTACAATATGATCTTATAAGAACCAAGGAATTAGGTTTTAATATGATTAGAAAGCACGTAAAAGTAGAACCGGCAAGATGGTATACACATTGCGATAAAATGGGTATCTTAGTCTGGCAGGATATGCCAAATGGAGACGATGGTCCAATATGGCAGATGCACAAGTATTTTGAAGGAACAGAGTTAAAAAGAACCGCACACTCTGAGGAAACATACAAAAAAGAGTGGAGAGAAATTATGGATCATCTTTATTCTTATCCAAGTATTGTAGTCTGGGTTCCGTTTAATGAAGCGTGGGGACAATTTAAAACAGTCGAAATAACAGAATGGACAAAAAATCACGATCCTGGCAGATTAGTAAATTCATCAAGCGGCGGAAATCATTTTCAAACAGGCGATATCTTGGATATTCACCATTATCCGGGGCCTGAGCTTAAATTGTATGATGCCAGAAGAATTACTGTTTTGGGAGAATATGGCGGAATTGGCATGCCGGTAACAGGCCATTTGTGGCAGGCCGATAAAAATTGGGGATATACACAATTTAAAAACAATGACGAAACCACTGCAAAATACAAAGAATATGCCGATCAATTAATTAAATTGGCTAAAACAGGTTTTTCTGCCGCTGTATATACGCAGACAACTGATGTAGAAGGAGAAGTAAATGGTTTTATGACATACGATCGAAAAGTAGATAAAATGAATTTTTCAGAAGTCAATAAAATAAATAAAGAAGTAATTAATGCTATTAATAATTAAATTTTGAGAACAACAAAAAAGAATATAATTTTTAGAGTGTTGGTGTTGTTTACTTTTACTTCTGCTAATTCGCAAAATTTGCAGATAATAACGCCTCAGGATCCTATCGACTGGGTAAATCCTTTAATAGGAACAGATTCTGACTACGGAATTTCAAACGGAAATACTTATCCGGCTATTGCTATGCCATGGGGAATGAATTTTTGGACACCTCAAACCGGAAACATGGGCGATGGATGGGCGTATACCTATAAATCAAATAGAATTAAAGGTTTTAAACAAACACATCAGCCTTCGCCATGGATGAACGATTACGGTCAGTTTTCTATCATGCCGGTAACCGGTGAATTAAAATTTAAGGAAGAAGAAAGACAAAGCTGGTTTTCACATAAATCAGAAACTGTTACGCCATACTATTACAGTGTTTTTCTGGCAGATCATAATGTGACGACAGAAATAACGCCAACAGAAAGAGCGGCCAGATTTAGATTTACGTTTCCTCAAACAGACAAAGCTTACATTGTTGTTGATGCTTTTAATAAAGGCTCTTACGTAAAAATAATTCCCTCAGAAAGAAAAATTATTGGTTTTACAACAAAAAACAGCGGTGGAGTGCCTCTTAATTTCAAAAACTATTTCGTTATTATTTTCGATAAAGATTTTGATGTACATTCAACATTCAACGGAGATATTTTAGGCAATGCACTGGAAATGCAGGCAGATCATGCCGGAGCTGTTATTGGTTTTAAAACTAAATCCGGAGAAAAAGTAAATGCACAGATTGCTTCTTCTTTTATAAGCTACGAACAAGCCGAAAGAAATTTAAAAGAAATTGGAAATGACAATTTTGATGAATTGAAAGAAAAAGGTAAAGCAATCTGGAACAAAGAGTTAAGCAGAATAAAAGTAGAAGGCGGAACGCCGGACCAAATGGGAACTTTTTATTCTTGTTTATACCGTTCTCTTCTTTTTCCGAGAAAGTTTTATGAGTTTGATAAAAATAAAAAAGTAGTACACTACAGTCCGTATAACGGAAAAGTACTTCCGGGATATATGTTTGTTGATACTGGTTTTTGGGATACTTTTAGAGCATTATACCCTTTTCTGAATTTGATGTATCCGGAACTGAATACACAAATGCAGGAAGGACTTTCAAACGCTTTTAACGAAAGCGGATGGCTGCCGGAATGGTCAAGCCCGGGATTACGCGATATTATGGTTGGAAATAATTCTGCCTCAATCGTATCTGAAGCTTATCTCAAAAGCGGAAAAGTAAAGCAATACGACATCGAAAATTTATACAAAGCCTTAATTCATGGCGCAAATAATGAAGGTCCGTTAAAAGCCGTCGGACGTGCAGCCGCTGATTCTTATAATACCCTGGGATATGTTCCTAATGATGTTATAAACGAAAGTGCTGCCCGCACATTAGAATATGCTTACGACGATTTTGCTATTTATCAATTGGCCAAAGCACTCAATAAACCACAGTCGGAAATTGATTTATATAAAAAAAGAAGTTTTAATTATAAAAATCTTTTTGATCCAAAATACAATTTAATGCATCCAAAAAATAAGGATGGAAAATTTATGGAACCTTTTGATCCTTTTCAATGGTTTAATGGATTTACAGAAGGAAACAGCTGGCATTATTCCTGGTCTGTTTTTCACGATGTTCAGGGTCTGATTGACCTGATGGGAGGGAATGAAAGATTTGTTTCTCAATTAGATAAAGTTTTTTCTTCACCTCCGGTTTTTGCAACATCCAATTTTACCGGTGGTGTAATTCATGAAATGAGAGAAATGCAGATCGCCAATATGGGACAATATGCGCACGGAAACCAGCCAATCCAGCACATGATTTATCTTTATAATTATGCAGCAGAACCATGGAAAGCACAATATTGGGCACGCGAAACCATGAACAGAATGTATCATGCAACGCCTGATGGTTACTGCGGAGACGAAGATAACGGACAGACTTCGGCCTGGTACGTTTTCTCTTCTTTAGGTTTTTATCCTGTAACTCCGGCTTCAGATCAATATGTTTTGGGAGCGCCATTATTTAAAAAAGCAACTATTCAGCTGGAGAATGGTAATACAATTGAAATTAATGCTGCAGAAAACAGCGCTCAGAACAAATATGTCAGGGAATTGAAATTTAACGGCGAAAACTATCAAAAGAACTGGCTCAGCCACTCTGAACTAATGAATGGCGCGACATTGGATTTTGATATGTCATCAACGCCAAATCTTAAAAGAGGTATCGATAAAAAAGATGCCCCTTACTCACTAACAAACGAATAAATAAAAAGGTTCTGCCTTGAATAAAAATATATACTATGGAAAGAAGAAAATTTATACAAAACACCGCTCTATTTGGCACTTTAGCACTTATTAATCCGATGGACATAATAGCCGGAACAAAGGTGATAAAAGATTTTCCAATCGTAAGAGTACCAAAAGAAAAAAGAAATTTTCAAAGCGAGTTTATAGAAAAAACAATCGCTGAATTCCAAAAAAATGTAAAAGACAAAGAATTAGGATGGTTATTCAATAACTGTTTTCCAAATACATTAGATACAACTGTAACATATTCACAAAAAAATGGAAGACCTGATACTTACGTAATTACGGGAGATATTGATGCAATGTGGCTTCGTGACAGTTCTGCACAGGTTTGGCCTTATATGGCTTTCGCCGGAAAAGATTTAAAACTGAAAAATCTGATTGCAGGTGTTATCAACAGACAAACAGAGTATATTTTAAAAGATCCGTATGCAAATGCTTTCTACAATGATCCAAATAAAAAAGGGGAGTGGACAACCGATCATACGGATATGAAACCGGGTGTTCATGAAAGAAAATACGAAATAGATTCACTCTGCTACCCAATTCGACTGGCCTACAATTACTGGAAAAACACAAAAGATGTTTCTCCATTTGATGAAAATTGGGTAAAAGCTATTAAAACAACATTAAAAGTTTTTAAAGACCAGCAGCAAAAAGACGGTAAAAACCCTTATACTTTCCAGAGAACAACGCAATTCGCCACAGATACAAGACCTTTAAAAGGATACGGATATCCGGTAAAACCAGTTGGTTTAGTATGTTCTGCTTTTAGGCCAAGTGACGATGCAACGGTTTTTTCATTCTTAATTCCTTCCAACTTTTTTATAGCAGCCAGTATGAAACAAGCTGCGGAAATGTTCGAAAACATCATAAAAGATACCGTTACTGCTAAAGAATTAAGGGCATTAGGAGCTGAGGTAGAGCAGGCAATTAAAGATCATGCTATTGTAAATCATCCTAAATACGGAAATATTTATGCTTTTGAAGTAGATGGTTTTGGAGGTCATTTAATGATGGACGATTCCAATGTTCCAAGTTTATTAAGTCTTCCTTATCTGGATGCCATTGATGTAAATGACCCAACTTATCAAAATACCAGAAAATTTGTGCTTTCAGAAGATAATCCGTTTTTCTTTAAAGGAAAAGTGGCAGAAGGAATTGGCGGTCCGCACGTTGGTATGGATATGATTTGGCCAATGTCTTTGGTTATGAGAGCATACACAACTTCAGATCAAAATGAAATAAAAGAATGCATCAAAATGCTGAAAGCTTCACACGGCGATACGGGTTTTATGCATGAATCCTTTCATAAAGACGATGCCAAAAACTTTACAAGATCATGGTTTGCGTGGACCAATACATTGTTTGGGGAATTATTGTGGGACACGTACCAAAAAAATCCAAAACTTCTTGAACTATAACTGATTAATAAGTTCTAATTTATTGTAAAGATGATAAAATTAAACAAGAATTTCGTTCTTGCAGCTCTATCTATGTCAATTTTTGGCGCAAATGTCAGCGCACAGGAATCTGGCGGAGGACTTTCAAAAGGGAAATATACAGCGCTTGTCAATCCATTTATTGGGACCGCACCGCTTTTAGATACTAAAATAATTGGATACACACCGCCGCCGGATATGCGTGTGTGGGCAGGTTTAGTTTTTCCGGGATCATCGGTTCCAAACGCGATGGTACAGCTGAGTCCAATGACAAAATACAGATCCGGTGCCGGATACGAATATGAAGATAAAGAAATTTTAGGATTTACACATACCAATAAAGGACATTGGAACCTGTGTCATATTCCGCTTTTACCTGTTTCAGACGGAGCTTCATTTCCATACAAATCATCTTTCAGCCACGATCAGGAAAAAGCAAGTCCGGCTTATTACGAAGTATATTTAAAAGATTATAATGTTCAGGTAAAACTAACTTCAACGTTACATTGCGGTATACACGAATATACTTTTAAAAACAACAAAGGAAGAAAAGTACTGTTTGATCTCGGAAAAGCCAACAATCATGTTGATGACTGGCAGATTAAACAAGAAGGTGACAATGCTGTAAGCGGTTTTCAAAGAACCGGAGGAGAGAAAATCTATTTTTATGCTTCTTTAAGCAGTCCGATTGATAAACTAGATACTAAAGAAATGACCAAAAGCGGTGGTTATACTTTAGTAAATATTAAAGATGAAGATACAAAACCTGTAACGGTAAAAATAGCATTATCTTTTGTTAGTGTAGAAAATGCTAAAGAAAACCTAAAAGCAGAAGCAGGTGACAAAACCTTCTCGAAAATTTTTGAAGAAGGAAGCACAACATGGGAAAATCTATTATCAAAAATTCAGGTAAAAGGCGGTACAAAACAACAAAACGTAATGTTTTACAGCATGTTGTACAGATCATTTCTCTGGCCGGCTTTAAGAAGCGATGTTAACGGAGAGTTTACAGATGAAGCGGGAAAAGTGAGAAAAGAAAACTATCGCTATTATACGCTGCCATCTTTATGGGATGATTACAGAAATAAACTGGTACTGCTAAGTATTTTTTCTCCGGAAGAAACTGGTGACATGATTAGTTCGATTATTAATGAGGGAGAAATTAAGGGTTTTATCCCGACGTTTTTTCACGGAGACCACGCAGCATCTTTTATTGCTGGTTCTTATAGCAGAGGAATTAGAAATTTTGATGTTAAAAAAGCGTATGAATTATTATTAAACAATGCTTACAAAGAAGGCGGAACAAGACCTCACATTGCTGAATACATTGCCAAAGGTTATGTGCCGGAACAAGACATTAAAAATCCGGTAATCGAGACCAAAGCAAATGCCGGGGTTACCAAAACCTTAGAATATGCTTACGATGATCACGCACTTTCATTATTGGCTAAAGAATTAAATGATACGGAACATTATAATGATTTGGCAAAACGTTCTAAAAACTACACTAACGTATTTGACAAAGAATCCACTTTTATGAGAGGAAGACTGGCAGACGGAAAATGGATTACACCTTTTAATCCTGAGTTTCCATATTACGAATACATGTATCGTGAAGCCAACGCCTGGCAGCTTTCCTTTTTTGTACCTCATGATATGAACGGACTTGTTCAGTTGTATGGCGGCGAAAAGCCATTTGAAGCAAAATTGGATGAGTTTTTTACAAAACCCTGGAATCCAAATTACATTGCCTGGAATATTTCTGGATTTATTGGTCAATACTGCCATGGAAACCAGCCTGACCATGAAGCGCCATTTTCTTATTATTTCATAAACAAACCGGAAAAATCACAACAAAGAATCGACGAAATTCTGGATACCATGTATGGAATTGGTCCTGAAAAACTTGCAATGTCCGGAATGGACGATGCAGGCGAAATGTCGTCATGGTATGTGTTAGGTGCATTAGGACTTTATCCGTTATCGCCCGCTGATCCGGAGTATATTGTAACGGTTCCGGTTTTTAGCGAAGTAAACTGGACAATGCCATCAGGTAAAAAAATAATCATAACAAATCCTGCCGGCGGAAGAAATTTAAAAGAAATTAAGGTCAACGGTAATTTGAATAAAGGATATTTTATTTCGCATGATCTTTTTAAAAATGGAGGAAAAATAGAACTTAAAACTAAAAAATAAAAAGAGTAAGAATGGCATTAACAATAGGAGTTGATGTTGGCGGCAGTCATGTGAGCAGTGCTGCAGTCGACAATGAGAGTTTTAAGATAGTTCAGGGAACTTACTTTAGCGGATTGGTTGATAATAAAGCTCCTAAGGAAATTATATTTTTAAAATGGGCAGAAGTCATTAATAAAACCATCGAAAAATGCGGTTTGAACGAAAATATTGAAATCGCGTTTTCTATGCCAGGACCGTTTGAATATGAAACAGGCCGCGCAATGTTTGAAGGAAATGATAAATTTGAGGCATTGTACAATGTTGTAATCCCAAATGAGTTTTCAAAATATATAACTTCAAAAAATGTAAAATTTCGTTTTCTAAATGATGCCTCTTCATTTGGTATAGGAAGTGTTTTAATGAACGGACTGGATAAAAAAGAGCATAAAGTTGCAGCAATAACATTAGGAACTGGTTTTGGCGCTTCTTTTTTAGATAAGACAGTACCATTAACAAGCGGCGAAAATATTCCCGACAACGGCTGTCTTTGGGATAAAACATTTAAGGAGGGAATTGCCGATGAATATTTTTCTACAAGATGGTTCATTAAAAAATATGAAGAATACAGCGGGAAAAAAATTACAGACGGAGTAAAAGAAATCGCAAATAAAAATGATGAATTTTCGAAAAAAGTTTTTGAAGAATTCGCCTTTAACCTAAGTGATTTTTTATTTCCTTTTCTAAAGACTTTTGAAGCTGATACATTGGTTCTGGGCGGAAATATTGCAAAATGTTACGCACAGTTTCTGCCTAAAGTAACTCAGATCTGGAAAGATAAAAACAGTAAAATCGAAATTATCATTTTAGAAAACACAGAAGAATCGAGTATCATTGGGGCCAGTTATGTGTTTAATGAATCTTTTTGGGAAATAATAAAGGAAACATTACCAAGTTTCTGATCAGTAAAAATTGACTGGCTAATCAAGAGTTCTCTCAATTTTTGCTGAATAAAGATCAATTAAATCATGAAAATAAATTTTGAATTCTTCATGGTTTAGAGTTTACAATTCCGATGAACCAGACAACTAAAAACAAACTAAAATGAAACAATCCATTTTTATACTTCTAATGCTTTTTTCATTAAGCACGTTTGCCCAGAAAGAAGCATTATCTTCTCCGGACGGAAATTTAAAAATTCAGATTAATTTAAAAGACAGCATCACTTATTCTGTGTTTTTAGGCAGCGAAACCATCTTTGACAACAACACTTTAAGTTTAAAACTAAAAGACCGTGTTTTAGGTAAACAGCCCAAACTGACTGGAAAAAAAGCAGAACAGATTAACATCAATGAAAAGCCTGTTGTTCCTCTAAAATTCAGCACGGTTAACAATCATTATAATGCTTTGAGATTGAACTTTAAAGGAGATTACAGCGTAGAATTCAGAGCGTATAATAATGGAATCGCATACCGTTTTATTACCAATTTAAAATCGGCAGAGAACATTATTTACGATGAAGAATTTCTTTTAAATACACCAAATAATTATACGGCACATTTACAGCAGACAAGCTCTTTTAAAACTTCATACGAAGATGCCTATTCTAAATTGAATACGCAGGATTTTAATTCAAATACAAAAATGGCGACACTGCCGGCATTGTTTAATTCTTCTCAAAATCATAAAATTTTAATTTCTGAATCTGATCTTAGCGATTATCCGGCAATGTTTTTAAAAGGATTTGCTCCAAATAAAATAAAAGGTGTTTTCGCAAAAGCGCCATTAACTTTTGGAGATGACGGGGACAGAAGTGTAAAAATTACTTCTGAGGCAGAATATATTGCTAAAACTACTGGTAAAAGAAATTTTCCATGGCGATATTTTGTCATAACGAAAGAAGACAAACAGCTGTTGGAAAACACGATGACGTATAATTTGGCACAACGCAGTAAAATACAGGATCCGTCGTGGATCAAACCGGGTCAGGTCAGCTGGGAATGGTGGAACGGCGCATCTCCTTATCACGTTGATTTTGAATCAGGTTATAATGAAGAAACGTATAAATATTTTATTGATTTTGCTTCAGCATTTGGGATTCCTTACATTGTTATGGACGAAGGCTGGGCAAAATCGACTACAGATCCTTTTACTCCAAATCCGGATATTGACCTTTTTAAATTGATTGAATACGGAAAAAAGAAAAATGTAAAAATTGTACTTTGGCTTACCTGGCTTACAGTAGAACATCATTTTGATTTGTTTAAAACTTTTAGCGACTGGGGAATTGCCGGGGTTAAAATTGATTTTATGGACCGCAGCGATCAATGGATGGTCAATTATTACGAGCGTGTGATAAAAGAAGCAGCAAAAAACAAATTGTTTGTAGATTTTCACGGTTCGTTTAAACCCGCAGGTTTAGAATATGCTTATCCAAATCTGTTGTCTTATGAAGGTGTAAGAGGACTCGAACAAATGGACGGCGCAACTGTAGACAACAGCTTATTTTTGCCTTTTATAAGAAATGCAGTCGGTCCAATGGATTTTACGCCGGGAGCAATGATCAATATGCAGCCGGAAATCTATCATAGCGATAGACCAAATTCAGCATCAAAAGGAACAAGAGCATTTCAAATGGCACTTTATATCGCTTTTGAAAGTGGTTTGCAAATGCTCGCTGATAATCCGACCAATTATTACCAAAACAAAGAATGTACGGAGTTCATTACCAAAGTGCCAACTACCTGGGATGAAACAATTGCCATTGATGCCAAAGCAGGAGAATACCTGATAATAGCCAAAAGAAAAGGCGATCAATGGTTTATTGGCGCAATAACCAATGGAAGTCAGGAAAAAAGAGAATTTAAAATAAACCTTGATTTCTTAACCAAAAACACCAGCTATGATATGAATGCTTTTCAGGACGGAATCAATGCCGGAAGACAAGCAATGGATTACAAAAGAATAGAAAGCGAAGTAAAACAAGGTCAGGTTATTTCTTTTAAAATGGTCAAAAACGGAGGCTGGGCAGCCAGGCTTACTCCTAAAAAGTAATTTAATTCCAAATTACGCAACAGGCTCTACGTCATCAGAATACTAACTGCTTAGTTTATATAAGTTGTATTTCAATTGTAAAAAAAATCAAATAAATAAGATTAAAGATGAAAGATAAAAAGATATTGTATTGGTCTGTTGTAGTGGCATTAGCCGGTTTTTTATTTGGTTTTGATACAGTTGTAATCTCAGGCGCAGATAAACAATTACAGCAAATATGGCATACCTCAGATTTGTATCACGGATTAATTGTGATGTCATCTGCATTGTGGGGAACGGTTCTTGGAGCTGTCTTTGGTGCAATTCCAACAACAAAATTAGGCAGAAAGAAAACGCTGATCTTAATTGGTATTTTATTTTTTCTTTCGGCCGTTGGAACTGCTTTCGCGAATAATTCAATCTTTTTTTCCATTTTTAGATTCTTAGGCGGTTTAGGAATTGGAGTTTCAACAATTGCCGCTCCTACTTATGTGTCTGAAATTGCTCCTGCAAAAAACAGGGGAAAACTGGTTGCGCTATACCAGTTTAATATTGTTTTTGGTATTTTGACTGCTTTTCTGTCCAATTATTTGTTACAGGATTTTGGTGAAAATTCATGGAGATGGATGCTGGGCGTACAATCGGCACCGGCTTTAGTATACACAATATTGGTTTTTGGAATTCCGGAAAGCCCGCGCTGGCTGTATGAATATAAAAAAGACAAAGAGCAGGCAGTTCAAATTCTAAAACTGATCCATACAGAAGATGAGGTAATAACTGAAATTACGGCAATGGAAAATGAAAAGCAGCAGGAAATTTCTAATGAATCTATTTTTATGAAAAAATACAGAAAACCATTAATGCTGGCATTTTTTATTGCACTCTTCAATCAATTTTCAGGAATTAATGCTTTCTTATATTATGCTCCGCGTATTTTTGAATTGGCGGGACTCGAAAAATCAGCTTCGTTTTTGAGCAGTATCGGAATAGGTTTGGTCAATTTGATTTTTACATTAGTCGGAATTTCGCTTATCGATAAATACGGAAGAAAAACCCTAATGTACATTGGTTCATTTGGTTATATTGTTTCCTTAGGACTAGTAACTTTAGCTTTTTATTTGGAATGGAAAGGAATGCTGATACCGCTTTTTTTCTTTCTGTTTATAGCTTCACATGCTATCGGACAGGGTTCTGTAATCTGGGTTTTTATTTCTGAATTATTCCCAAACAAACTTAGAGCGGCCGGGACTTCCTTCGGGACATCAGTTCACTGGGTTTTGGCGGCTTTAATCCCTTCTTTTATTCCGTTTTTATTTAAAGAAGTTGGCGCTGCAGTTGTATTTTGTTTTTTCTGTTTGATGATGGTATTTCAGTTAATTTGGGTCTTTGTTAAGATGCCTGAAACAAAAGGAAGAACTTTAGAAGAACTGTCAGAAAGTTTATCTAAAAATAATTAAAGTAACCTACAGTATACTAACATTTATTTCGGTAAGCCGGAATTGAAACATTAGTATACTGCAAAAAATACCTGTTATTTGTTATGTCCGGGAGCGTACTTTTTGGCGCTTTGGTCACCGTTGGCTTTCTTGGCTTGTCCTGGTGGTACTCTTTTTGTCTTTGTAACCGGAGTTTGTGAATGCGAATGCGAAACTACACAGTTAGTAAATGATAATAACGACATTGCCGCTAAAATTACAGTAAAAATGGATCTCATGTTTTTCTGTAAAATTACATATTAAAATATATTGCACAAGGATTCCTGCAATCTTCAAAGAAATTTAGATTAGATTTAAATACAAGTTTTCCAAAATTGTTTTGTCTCTTTTGTCTGTTTACAAAATAGAAAATCCGGCTCGTTGAAATCAAATATCGAATTTGCTAGGTTTTTGTTTAGGTATTGATTAAATTTACTTAAACAATTTTACAATCAGAATGCATTAATAAATTTAACATGCAAAGGAAAACAATTTTACTAATTGATGATGATAGCGACGATGCGGAGTTTTTTGCAGACGCACTATCTGGCTTTGTAGAAGATATAATACTGAGATGTGCAGAGGGTGGAGGCCAGGCATTGCAGCTCCTGCCAGATATGGAAACCCTTCCTGAACTTATATTACTTGATGCCGGGATGCCCAAGATGAATGGCTGGGAATGCCTCAAACTACTTAAAGAAGACAGCCGTTTTAAAGAAATTCCAGTTATTATGACAGCAACTTCATCACGCCGCCAGGGTATTGACGAGGCCCGTGTGCTGGGTGCTGAAGCTTATATTATAAAACCTTTTGACTTTAATGATTTAAAATATCTGATTCAGAGTATTTGCTCAGGTCTTGAAGGGAGGCTGGAGGAGGTATTATCAGCTCTTGAATCTGAAAAACCACAGACTATTTTTTTCTTTCCTAAAAATTAATGCCGTTTAACTTTTAAGAATTTAAGCGGTATTAGTTGTAAGAATTTATGTGTTTTTTTTTGACGCGAATTCACTAGGTTTCTGCATATATAATGAGTAACTTTACATTTTTACAATTCAATTTGAAAGTAACTTTTGATCTACGATTTTGCAGATGAATAAAAATGGTGAAATTATTGTTATTGAGGATGATCAGGATGACCGCGATTTTCTTTCTGACATATTTGAAAGCCTGGAGCTTCCAAATAAAGTGGTTTTCTTTGAAGACCCTACAAATGTGCTGTCCTATCTTAACGCAATGGATAAAATGCCATTCATGATTCTGTCTGATATTAACATGCCCAAACTCGACGGATTTGAACTCCGTAGGCTGGTTATGAAAAATGATGAACTTTCAAAAAAATGCATCCCGTATATTTTTCTAAGTACATCTGAAAACCCTGAAAACATCGATAAAGCATTTGAACTTTCAGCTAACGGATATTTTAAAAAAGAAAGTACTTTTTCAGTATATAAAAGTATGATCAGTGAAATAGTATCTTACTGGAAAAGAAGCTGCAGGCCTGCATTTTAGCCATAATGATCCCAGAGTTGCAATAATTATTTATTGGGATGCCTGCACAATTTCCAATAGTCAATTATAGTCGACACTGTACTCTTAGTCTCATTTAAATCATTTTCTTTCTTAAAAAAACCCTGAACAGTAAGTTCTGCATAGGCTTCAATAAGCTGATCCTGACGAATTGAGGTAGAATAGAAAACAAAGGGAATGCTTTTTAGTCTCAAATGAGGATCGTTGTCAATTTTTCTTTTGAGTTCTAAACCATTCATGCCAGGCAGATTTACATCGCAGAAAATAAGAAAAAGAGATTTTTTTGTATTACCCAGATACTCTAAAGCTTCGGCGGCATTTTTGAGATAGACCCTTTCATTATCAATTTCCAGTTCAGTAAATATTTTTTCCATAAAGCTTCTATCATCGTGGTCATCTTCAAATAGAATTATTGGTCCTGATTTTGACATTATTAGTTGGTTTGAGGATTGGTTAAAATTGGAAAATAAAGATTAAACTCAGAGCCTTTTTCAGGTTCTCCAATGCAGGTTATGTAACCGTAATGAAGATCCATTATCTTTTTACAGAGCGCCAGACCAATACCGGTTCCTTCATATTCTTCTTTACTGTGCAGTCTGAAAAAAGGGTCAAACAGCCTGGATTCTGCTGTTTTTGGAAACCCGATGCCATTATCTTTCACACGTATATGCATAAAAGATTTTTTATCTGCATTTGTAAATACTGCTTCAGGACTGCTGTCTGCAGATGCTGTTATTGTAATTACAGGCGGTTCACCTTCTCTGCTGTATTTTAATGAATTTGATATTAAATTGATAAAAACCTGCCGCATTAAAGGTGGAATTGTTTTTATATGCGGTATGTCTCCTACGTTGACAACAGCTTTTTTGCTCAGTATCAAATCATCTATTTCGGTACAGATATCTTCTATAAGTTCCGGTATGTCTGTTTCTATAAAATCGCCCTGACTCACACTGGTGACTTTAGAATACATAAGAAGATCGTCAATAAGCTGCTGCATTCTTCCGGCACTGACGATCATTCGGTTCAGATATGTAGATGACTCTTCTGAGAGTACATTTTTTTTATTTTTGAGTATCATGCCCGAAAAAAGGCTGATTTTTCTTAAAGGCTCCTGAAGATCATGGCTGGCTACAGATGTAAATGATGCAAGCTGCTTATTTTTGTCTTCAAGATCATGGTTGGTATATTCCAGTATTTTATTGGTACGAAGCAGATCTGTAATATCCTGAAAAGCAAGAAGTGCAAGTGGTTCACCAAGTTTGTTATTACTGATGGGCCTAACATTCATAATCATTGTCTTTTCGTGACCGCTGCTCATCACTATTTTGACCTCTGCATTATCCATCTTACTTCCGTTAGAAATTGAAAGTTCAATCTGTGGACGCAGATCGCTCAGGTTTCCTGAAGCTATAACCGTATCAAAAATAACCCTGCCTTCAATTGATTCTTCAGCAGCAGAAAAATGATTATAGAACGAAGCATTAGCACTTTTTACACGAAGTTCACTGTTAATAATCAACAGAGGTTCTCTAATATTTTCAATAATAGCTTCTGCGTAGAGACGTGAAAAAACAAGCTGTTCCTGTCTGTCTATCAGCTCTTCGTTCATAGCAAGGAGCTCTTCGTTATTGGATTGAAGCTGTTCTGCAGAAGTTTCGAGTTCTTCATTTAAAGTCTGAAGTTCTTCACTTGTGCTCAGCAATTCTTCATTGGCACTCTGTAATTCTTCATTGGCCGATTCCTGATCTTCAGTAACTTTTTTAATATCCTCTCTTAACTGCTGGATTTCTTTTTCAAGATCTTTGATTCTTTTCTCGGCTTTGCCTTTTATTCCTTCATCATCTAACTGCTCTCCAACTATTTTTACGCTTTTGCTAAAGAGAACCAGATAGTGTTTTTCTTCGGTATTATTTTCAAGCGGAATTACCTCAATATCGGCCAGGTATTTTCTTCCTTTTAATGGAATTGCCGATTTTATCGATTTCTGCTGTGTTTTGCGTGCGTCGAGAAGCGCAGAACGGACCTCAAATGCAAGTCCTTCCCGAACCATTTCTAAAATATTAAAATTAGGTTTTCCCTGCGGAGACAATAAAAACGGACCCGTATCACCATGAAAGTGGATAATTTCTTTTTTTTCATTAACAATTACTCCGGCCGGCGTGTAACTGTTATAAAGAAGTTTTTGTGCTGTTTTTTGAAAGTCAGGCTGCGAAAATTCTTTTTTAACCGCTTTAGCTTTTGAAGCAGAAATGGTCTCGGCTCTTTCTCTTGAAATTGGAATTTTGGTATGAACGCTGTTCAGACGACTGAAAATTTTAAGGTTTTTAACCAAAGGTTCAAATAATCCGGGAGTATAATTGGTCGACTCTGATTTTCCTAACAAGAGCATACCTTCCGGCAGAAGTCCGTAATGGAAAGTTTTAAAGGCTTTTTTCTGAAGATAGGAATCCAGATAGATTAAAACATTTCGGCAGGAAACAAAATCCAGTTTTGCAAAAGGAGGATCTTTTACAAAATTATGCGATGCAAAAATACAAAGATCACGGATTTCTTTATTGATATGATAAGAGCTTTCAATTTTCGTAAAATATCTTGATAAACGCTTTTCGGAAATGCGGCGGACATCCTGACGTGAATAAACTCCTGCACGTGCTTTTGAGATAGAATTTTCGGATATATCCGAAGCAAAAATCTGAACTTTTATGGAGAGCTGTTTTGAAGCGAGAAATTCATGAAGAGAAATTGCTATAGAATAAGCTTCTTGTCCGGTCGAACATCCTGCAACCCAAATCCTGATTTTGTCATTATCTTTTTTATTTTCCAGAATTCTTGGAAATACTACTTCAGGAAGTATTTTAAAAACCTGTGAATCCCTGAAAAAATCGGTAACGGGAATTAGAAAATCGTTGAAGAGCAAATCCAGTTCTGACGGACTGTTTTTAAGGAATTCCAGATAGACTTTAGAAGTACTTATTTTGGCAATAACCATCCTTCGTGCTATTCTCCTTCGAATTGTGGGCTGTCGATAATTTGAAAAATCATTTCCAAGCTTTTGACGCAAAAGATCCAGAATAGCGATGTAAATTTCATCGTCACCCTGAAGTATTTTTATGTCCTTTTCAGAACTGTACGAATAGTTAGATTCATAAACAGATTCTAAAAGCAGCAGCTGAGAAGGAATGTCTTCCGGCTTTAATATAAAATCTGCGGCCTCAAAAACGGGATCATTATGATTCGCACCGTTTTTAAGTACGCTTTCAGATATTTTAGCAAAAGCAGTTCCGCCCTGTTCTTTAATATAATTAAGACCTATAACGCCATCTGTTTTACTGTCTGAAAGTAAAATCGCGCGTGCAGATTCTCTGCATGCCAGTGCAATAGATACAAAAAAATGATCTAAAGCTGATAAAGAATCAATTCTTTTGCGTCGTTCAGATAAGGACAATGTGCCATTGCTGTGTGATAAAGTTTCATCAGATTTTAAAATATAAAGCGTGTCAGGATTTAAATAGTTCCCTGATTCGATAGTTTTAACTTTTAATCCTGTGCCGTCAGATAGTTGTTTCAACAGTTCGGCATCGGGCTGGTTCTGATTTTCTATGTAGACAATAAAAGACATACCGCATTTAACAGGCAGATTTTTCACAAGGGTTCTTACTTCCTGAAGGCTCTCTTGGGATGCTGCCACACCAACTACTGGAAGGCTGTGTTTTCGGATATCAAAAATTTTTTCGGTAAAATTGTCCATATCTCAAAGATAACTATTGAAGATTCATCAGCAAAGCATAATTCGTTTTTATTTTATTTTTTATAATCAGGCCTTTTTTTCCTCATTTATTTTATAAAAAGCGGCTGTTAAAATACGATTTAATTGAAAAATTCCTATATCTTATTCCGTATTGTAGTTGGGAATGACAATCAGCCATTTTTATTTTCCTGATTTCCATTATTAATAAATTCTGAAGGCGACATCGAAAAACTTTTTTGGAAATTTCTGCTGAAACTGGACTGAGAATTATAACCCACTATTTCTGCGATTTCATACACTTTGTATTTTCCGGAAAGCAGGAGTTCAGCAGCTTTTTTCAAACGTGCATTATTAATCAGTTCGTTTGGACTTAAATTCGATATATCTTTTATTTTTCGATATAAGGTTGAACGGCTCATGTACAGGATATCAGCAAGTGATTCAACACTTAAATTTGTATCTGCCATATTCTGATCTATAATTTCATCCAGTTTTTTAATAAATTCCTCGTCAATTGTATTATGTGCAATGGTTTTTAAATGTGACAATGGAGAACTTGCATAATACTCCATTACATGACGCCTGTTGGACAATAAATTATCGATCTGCGCCAGTATAAAATCCATTGAAAAAGGCTTAGGAATATAAGCATCAGCGCCGGATTCCAGTCCTTTTATACGGGTTTGTACAGCACTTAAAGCGGTTAACAAAATAACAGGAATGTGGCTGGTTTCAATATTCGATTTAATTCGGCCGCACAATTCGATTCCATCCATTACCGGCATAGTAATGTCGCTTATTACAATATGAATTGTTTGGTTGTGAATAATTTTTAAAGCTTCTTCTCCATTAGCAGCCTTGAAAATCTTATATTCTTTTCCGAGTTCCTTGCTCATAAAATTCAGCAGCTCCAGATTATCCTCTACAATCAGAATTTGGGTTTTTATATTTTTAGCGGTAATCTCATTTTCAAGTTCTTCATTGTTTTCCTTCAGTACTTCTGAAGTATCTTTATAAAGATGGAACTCGCTTTGCTGACGAAGCGGTAAGCGGAGCACAAAAGTATTCATCGAGTCATCTAAAAACTGGAGTTTTAAAGTTCCTTTATGTAATTCAGTCAGGGAATGTGCAAGCGATAAACCAATTCCTGTTCCGGTTTGTGTTTCAGAACCCAATATTCTGAAAAATGGTTCAAAAATTTTGCTCTTAAGACTTTTCGGAATTAAATTCCCATCGTTTTTAACTATAAATTCCAAAGAGTTTTCATCTCTGAAAAGCGTAATAATCACATTACTTTTGGCATATTTTATAGCATTGCTGATTAAATTGCTCAATATTTTTCTGATGGCTTCTTCGTCAACAAAAGCATAAATATTTTTTTCGCCAAGTTCCCACTGCACCTGAATTCTTTTTTCTTCAATCAATGGAGTAAACTCAGATTGTAATTGTTTTACTAATGAAGAAATATTGGTTTCTACAAAAGTAAGCCCGAGCCCTTCCATTTCCGTTTTTCTAAAATCCAGCAGCTCATTTACCAAATTCAATAAACGAGAAGTGTTTTTCTCCATAATGGACAAACTCGGAATGATTTCAGGAGACTCATAATTTTTTTTCAGAAGACTTTCTAATGGACTTTTTATTAATGTCAGCGGAGTTCGTATTTCATGCGCAACATTGGTAAAAAATTCAATTTTAGCATGGTAAATTTCTTTTTCTTTTTCGTTATTAAGCTTCTCGATTTTTTGGTTATTTTCCTTAATATTCATCTGATGATAACGGCGTAAAAGCCAGTACAGACATCCTGATATAATTAAAAAATAAACAAAAAAAGCATATCCGCTTGCCCAAAACGGAGGTAAGATTATAATTTCAACCACGGCCTCTTTACTCCAGATTCCGCCTGCACTCAGCGATTTTACCCTGAATTTATAATCACCAGACGGAAGTTCTGTAAAAAAAACTTTATTGTTTTTATTTAAATAAACCCAGTCATCGCTTATTCCGTCCAGTTTATACCAGTATTGCGTAAGTTCCGGAGCAGTATAACTTAAAGCGGCAAAATCAATATTAAAATTAGACTGATGATTTTTTAAGGTAATTTTTTTGATATAAGAAACAGACTCATCTAACGGAGAACCTTCCTCATTTACTATTACATCCTGATTGTTAATTTGAAGCCCGGTTATGAATATGGGCGGATTATACTTATAGGTATTAAAATTCTTAGGATTAAAACTAATCATCCCGTTAAGATTCCCAAAGTACATATCTCCATTTGAATCCTTATAGGCTGAACTGTAATTAAACTGATCGCTTAGGAGACCGTTTGCTGTTGTAAAAATTTTAACGGCTTTTGTTTTATAGTTAAACCGGACCAAGCCTTTTGAAGTGGTAATACATAAATTTTGATTTTCATCCTGTAAGATTGAATAAATCACATTACTTGGAAATCCGTCTTTAGTAGTAAACTTTTTGAATTCCTTTTTTGGGATATCAAATAAATTCACGCCATTCTCGGTCGCGATCCATAAATTATGCTGCTGATCCTGAAAAATAGAAGTAATAAAATCATTACTAATACTTTTATTATCTTTAAAATCGTGCCTGTAGACTGCTTTTTCTTTTGTTTTCGGATTATAATAAAACAATCCGTCGCGATAAGATCCTGCCCACAAATTTCCGTCTTTGTCATTAAACATGCAGGTAAAGTGCGTGCTTTCTGAAAAATTGCCCGAAATTTTAAAAGTATCATTTTTTTCATCATATAGATAAATCCCGATAGAAGTTATTACATATAATTCCTTTTTAGGAGTTTCATAAAATGAAACAATAAAATCGCTTTTAAAACTGCTGTTGGTATGGTCATAGTGTTTGATAACTTTACCAGAAGCAGCGTCCATAATATCCAGACCATGCTCAAAAGTGCCTATCCAGATTTTATTTCCTCTTGGCAAAACGCCGTGTATGTTATAAAATGAAAGCCCGGATTTTGTTTTGTCCGGTTGAAAATTTACAAATTTCTTTGTCTGCAAATTAAATTTGTTAATTCCGGCATCTTCTGTTCCAATCCAGAGATTTCCTTTATCATCTTTTTGAATTTCCCGAACCGCACTTCCTACAATCGCATTTTCACTTTTTCGCGGAAAATATTTCTTAAACTGGTCGTATTGTTTCTGATGGTAATTTACTCCTCCAAAATAAGTTCCAATCCAGACTCCGTTTTCTTTATCAATAGTAATACAATAAGCTGCATTATCGGATATTGCGTAAGGATCACTTGGGCTTTTTCGTAAATTCCGAACTGTTTTATGCTGCAAATTGTAAATGTAAACACCAGATTCGCTTGCTATCCACAATTCATTTTTATTTCTTTTAAATTGCCGTACAAAAACCGGTTTTTCGGTCATAAACGGAGTTGTTTTTCCACTGGCTGTATCGTATTTATAAATACCGTGATCACGGGTTCCAATTAAAACAGAATTGGCATCTAATGCATAAATAGCAGAAATTGAAAAAGTACTATTGGGCATCTGTACTTTGATTTTATCAAAACTCTGGGTCGCCTCAGAATAACGATATAAATCATCATAAGACGAAACCCATATTACGCCATTTTGATCGCAGGTTATAGAAGTGGCATAAAATGAATTTCTGCCATCAAACATTCGGGTTTCTTTGGTGTCAACATTGTACTTAATTAATGTTCCGATAGAAATAAACCACAAATTGTTTTTTAAATCATTATCAATATCATTGATGCGATTGTTAATGGCTTCATTTATAAAAGCAAATTTTTCAAGCTTTTTGTCATAGGAATACAAACCTTTATCAGTTCCAACCCAGATATAGTTTTTAAATTCATGAAGTGACTGAATATAGTTTATTCCCAATGAAGTTTTAGGATCTGTTCCGCTTCGGAATGTTTTAAAATGATACCCGTCAAAACGATTCAGACCATCTTTGGTGCCAAACCATAAAAATCCGTCTTTGTCCTGAATAGAAGCCAAAACGGTGTTGTTCGACATACCGTTTTCAACTTTATAGTGTTTAAAATAATATTCCTGGCTAAAAATTGTAGTAGACAAAAATAAAAGATAAATGAATGTCCCGGCTTTAAAAAAACGCTGCATGTATATGTTTTTAATTTTTATAAAAATAATTTCTCCATTTGTGTCATAAGCATTCATTTTGATTTTTATGCCGCAGCAGCTCAGTTTAAAGAGACTTTTGAATCATTTGAACATAATTGTGAGACAAAATGAGATTAAGATAACAATAGCAATACGCTATTTTGGTCAAAAATTAAATTGATATTTTTTTAATATATAAATTATGGTATTGTTAGAAAATTGGTAAAATATTTTGGAAGGACTCAAAATTGACAGCATTAGAGTGTTTGCAATATTACTTATATTTTTAGTAATACAAAATGAAATTGTTAAAAGTTATTTCTTTAATTAAAAAATAATCTAACCAAAAAACAAAAATTAAAATGACCGGCAAAAAGGTCAAAAACAACCTTTAGTTATAATGAAAAGAAAAAAATCAATAGTAAAACAAACTCTCTTACTTGTACTTTTTGGGGCAGCATGCAATTTTGTATCGGCACAAAAGACATTCAGCAATCCTATTCTCGATTATGGGCCGGATCCATACAGTACTTATCATGATGGCTATTATTACTACACTCATACCATGCAGGATTGTCTGGTGCTGTTTAAAACCAAAAATCTGGCCGACCTGAAAAATGCTGAAAAGAAAACAATATGGACCGCACCCAAAAACACCGATTATTCTGCAGAAATCTGGGCTCCTGAATTTCATTTTATTAATGGTAAATGGTATGTATATTTTGCTGCAGATAATGGTTCTAATGATACGCACAGAATATATGTTTTAGAAAATAATTCAAAAGATCCTATGAAAGGGAAGTGGATTTTTAAAGGAAAAATTGCAGCAAAAACAGATAAGTGGGCAATTGACGGGAATGTATTTACTCATAAAAAACAATTGTACATGATTTGGTCTGGCTGGGAAGGTGATACTAACGGACAGCAGAATATTTTTATTGCTAAAATGAAATCCCCAACTGAAATTGATGGAGACAGAGTTTTAATTTCCAGTCCCACTCACGCATGGGAACTACATGGCGCGCTGCATGATGATGTTAATCCGCCGCAGGTAAATGTAAATGAAGGGCCGCAGTTTTTGTCTCATCAGGATAAAGTATTTATTGTTTTTTCGGCAAGCGGCTGCTGGACAGATAATTATAGTTTAGGTTTGTTATCTTTTACCGGAAAAGATAATTTACTGGATGCGTCAGGCTGGGTAAAATCAGATCAGCCCATTTTACTGCAATCAGATAAAAATAAAGTATATGCACCGGGCCATAACTCTTTTTTTAAATCACCAAATGGTAAAGAAGACTGGATTTTGTATCATGCCAATTCAAATCCCGGAGAAGGATGCGGATACAAAAGATCTCCCAGAATGCAGCCAATTGTTTGGGATGAAAATGGAAATCCGGTAATTGGTGATCCAATCTCTGAAGCAGCATCATTAGCTGTTCCGGCCATGTAAAATTATATTTCAAGCTGTTTTTGTTTTTATAAATGAAACAAAAACAGCTTATTTAGGTATAAAAAAATTATGGATTTTTTTATACATTTACTAAAACGTTTTAGTAAATTTGTGCATATTGATTTTTAACAGTTTACTAATTTTCAACTAACTAACTAAACCACATGAATTTTAAAACCATTTTATTTTCAGTTCTTTTTATATCAGTTCCCATTACTATTTCTACGGCTCAGGAAGTTCCAATATTAAAAACTTCATTAGTAGGAAACAATATTGCAGAGTTTATTCCCAAAGGTTTTGATAAGAATAAAACGCCATCGTTAATATTGGTTAGTGAACCTAAATCAAAAGGAAAACTGCCGTCTGACTGGTCTCTGATTCCTGAATTTGCGCTGAAAAATGAAAAAGCAAGCGCTGTTCTGCATCTTAATGGAGATATAAGCCTTTACGGAGGAGGAGAAGTTACCGGACCCTTATTACGTAACGGACAATCTATAAAATTATGGAATACCGATACAGGTGCCTACAGCGTTGAAGGAGGTAAAAGACTTTATCAAACTCATCCGTGGGTCATGGGTGTACGCAAAGACGGCTCTGCTTTTGGAATTATTTTCGACAGCACCTGGAAAGCAGAATTAATTACAAATTCCAATCAGATTATTTATAATTCTGAAGGCGCTTTGTTCAGAGTTTATATCATCGACAGAAAATCACCGCAGGAAGTGATAAAAGGACTTTCAGAATTAACAGGAACGATAAAGTTACCGCCGCGCTGGGCATTAGGTTATCATCAATGCAGGTTTTCATATGACAGCGAAAAGCGGGTTATGGAAATAGCAGATAATTTCAGGGAAAGAAAAATTCCTTGCGATGTAATCTGGATGGATATTGATTACATGCAGGGATACCGCGTATTTACTTTTGACAGCATACGATTCCGAAATCCTAAAACTTTAAATGACAATTTGCACAAAAAAGGTTTTCGCGCAGTTTATATGATAGATCCCGGAGTTAAAGTCGACAGAGAGTATTCGGTTTACAATTCGGGTACCCAAAATGATGTATGGGTAAAGAAAAATAATGGAGAAGAATATCACGGTAAAGTATGGCCCGGAGATTGTGCATTTCCGGATTTTACAAGTCCTAAAACAAGAAATTGGTGGGGCGGACTTTACAAAGATTTCTTAAACACCGGAATTGACGGTGTCTGGAACGATATGAACGAACCGGCTGTAAACGATAATGATTTTCCTGAAGATAAACGTTTGGGTACAATGCCGTACGATACACCTCATAAAGGCGGAGATAATCTGCCGCAGGGCTCGCATTTGCTTTATCATAATGCCTACGGCCGATTAATGGTAGAAGCATCTTATAACGGAATTTTAAAAACAAATCCGGACAAACGCCCTTTTCTTCTTACGCGCTCGAATTTACTGGGAGGTCAGCGCTATGCTGCAACATGGACAGGAGACAACTACGCAGGCTGGGATCATTTAAAATTATCCGTTCCGATGTCCCTTACATTGGGATTATCCGGCCAGCCCTTTAACGGTCCGGATATAGGAGGTTTTCTGGGAAATACAGATGGTGATTTGTGGGCTAACTGGCTTGGTTTTGGAGCATTTATGCCCTTTGCTCGCGGGCACGCCTGCGCCGGAACGAACGATAAAGAGCCATGGGCTTATGGAACTGAAATCGAAAAATCATCGCGAATTGCTTTAGAAAGACGCTATCGTTTACTGCCTTATTTATATACGCTTTTTTATGAATCTTCTCAAACAGGACTGCCTGTTATGGCTCCGGTATTTTTTGCAGATGTTCAGGATGCCCGCTTAAGAAGTGAAGAACAGGCTTTTTTATTGGGAGAAAATCTTTTAGTAGTTCCCGCTTTCGCGAAAGATCCAATCCTTCCTTCGGGAATTTGGGAAGAATTAAGTTTGGTTGAAGGTGATAAACAGGATAAGTATCAGGCGAAATTAAGTATAAAAGGCGGAAGTATTATTCCTGCTGGAAAGATTATTCAGAATGCAGGCGAAAATTCATTTGATCCTTTAAGTCTTTTAGTTTGTCTGGATAAAAGCGGTAACGCAAAAGGAGAATTATATGTAGACTCGGGAGATGGATTTGGTTTTCAAAAAGGAGATTTTGCTTTATTGACTTTTTCTGCTGAAAAAAAGAAGGATACCGTAGTAATCAAAACTGCTGTTAATCAGGGAAAAAGAAATGTCAGCCAGGAAATAAAAGCAATAAATGTGCAGTTATTTCTAGATGGTAAAATCTATACAGCAGCCGGAACACTTAAAGACGGAATTACAATTACTTTAAAATAATTTTGAAGTACTAAACCAGCACCTGAATAATAATAATTTAGATATGAAAAACATCTTAATAAGATTTTGTATTATAACAGTGACCTGTTTAATAAGTAATTCAGCAATGAGCCAGCAATCTGCTAAAAAAATAGCAGATTATGTAAATCCGAATATTGGAACAGCACATAGCCGCTGGTTTTTTTATACTCCGGGTGCCGTTCCGTTTGGATTGGCAAAATTAGGCCCTTCAACCAATGCACATTTGGGAAACAAAGATGGCTGGGAAGCCACTGGTTATGATGACAGGGATACTTCTATAGAAGGTTTTGCCTGTCTGCATGAGTTTCAGGTTGGAGGCATAGTACTTGCACCTTCGGTTGGGCAACTGCAGACCATACCGGGTAGCCTCGATAAACCTGAAGAAGGTTACAGATCGAGATTTGACCGAAAAGATGAACATGCTGCAGCCGGATATTATTCGGTTTTACTTAAAGATTATAATATCAAAGCAGAACTTACCTCGACAAAAAGAGTAGGTTTTCAGAGGTATACTTTTCCGAAATCTTCTCAGTCGAATATCATTTTTGATATTGGGAACAGACAAGGCGAAAGCGGTGCTGTCAAAGAATCAAAAGTTACTATTTCTGAAGATGGCAGAATTGAAGGTTATGTTATAACAATACCAGAATATGTAAAAAAATATCAGGCCGGAGCAAATGTAGCAATGTATTTCTCCGCTGTTTTAGATAAAAAACCAATTGGTTTTGGAACTTTCAATAAAAAAGAAAATACACCGGGAAGTAAGGAAATTGAAGGAGAAGGTGCGGGAGTTTATTTAACTTTTGACACAAAAGAAAATGAAATGATTACGGTAAAGATAGGTTTGTCCTATACTTCTGTGGCCAATGCCAGACTTAATCTTGAAACCGAAGCCCAAAACCTAAATTTTGCAGAAGCTAAAAAACAAAGTCTTGCAGTGTGGAACGACTATCTGGGCAGAATTACAGTAGAAGGCAAAAACGAAACGGATAAAATTAAATTTTATACAGGATTATATCATGCCTTATTAGGACGCGGATTGGGTGGTGATGTAAACGGAGCTTATCCGATGAATAACGGAAAAGCAGGTCAGATTCCGCTTGACGCTAAAGGAAAACCTCAGTATAATTATTATAATACAGATGCCATTTGGGGCGGATTTTGGAACCTGACTCAGTTATGGGCGCTCGCTTATCCTGAATATTATGCAGACTGGGTTCAAGGTCAAATTCTGGTATATAAAGATGCAGGATGGCTGGGTGACGGAATTGCAAACAGCAAATATGTTTCTGGTGTGGGAACTAATTTTACCGGACTTGCGATAGCTTCTGCTTATAATTCCGGCATTCGAAATTTTGATGTGCAAAAAGGATATGAAGCCGCATTAAAAAATGAGCTGGAGTGGCGCGACAGGATAGAAGGTGCCGGTAAAATGGATCTTAAGCAATTTGTAGACCTGGGTTACTCGCCATTTTTAGACAATATGGACTTTAAAACCAATACAGAAGGTTCCGGATTTTCTGCCTCTCATACACTCGAATATTCGTATAGTGCTTATGCAGTTGCCCAATTTGCTAAAGCATTAGGTAAAACAAATGATTATGAGAAACTTATAAAATTAGCAGACGGATGGAAATTACTTTATGATAAAGAAACTACGTTTATAAGACCTAAATATGCTAACGGAGAATTTATAAAAGATTTTGATCCATCGCAGCCCTGGAGAGGATATCAGGAAGGAAATGCGTGGCAGTATACCTTTTATGTTCCTCATAATGTTCCTGATTTGGTAGCGGCTTTAGGTAAAGATACTTTCAACAACCGTCTGGATGACATCTTTACCAAGTCTCAAAAAAATGTATTTGGCGGAGGAACGAAAATTGATGCTTTTGCAGGACTTTCAGGTTTTTATAATCATGGAAATCAGCCCAATTTGCATATTTCGTGGCTTTTCAATTTCTCAGGAAAACCTTATCTGACCCAAAAATGGGTTCATGCTATTTGCGATGAATTTTATGGAACAGAAGGAATTCATGGTTACGGCTACGGCCAGGATGAAGATCAGGGACAATTAGGTGCCTGGTATGTTATGTCTTCAATAGGATTATTTGATGTTAAAGGGCTTACAGATATTAATCCGTCTTTTCAGATCGGAAGTCCGTTATTTGACAAAATCACCATTAAGCAGTTAGGAAAGAAGAGAGATAAAACCTTTGTAATTGAGGTGAAAAATAATTCGAAAACGAATATTTATTTACAGGAAGTAAAATTGAATGATACTAATTTAGACAAACTTTCAGTTGATTTAGAAGCCATTAAAAAAGGAGGTTCTCTTAAAATAAAAGTAGATGCAAAGCCAGTTAATACATGGTCAAATTAAAATCAGCAGTTATGAAACAAGTTTTATTTTTTCTTTTAATTATTTTTTGTTCAAAAACAATTGCGCAAAATTCATCATCAGCAAAGAACAATAATCCAATATTGAAAGGCTGGTATGCAGATCCGGAAGGAATTATTTTTGATAAAACTTACTGGGTCTATCCCACTTTTTCTGCCCGTTATGAAGATCAGGTTTTTTTAGATGCTTTTTCTTCAAAAGATTTAATTAACTGGACAAAACATTCCAGGATATTAGATACAACCGCTGTAAAATGGGCAAAAAAGGCAATCTGGGCGCCATCTATTATTAAAAATAAAAATAAATATTTTTTATTTTTCGGAGCAAATGATATTCAGAGTGACAACGAAATTGGCGGAATTGGTGTCGCTGTTGCTTCAAAACCGGAAGGACCTTATAAAGATTATTTAGGAAAACCGCTGGTCGACAAATTTCATAACGGCGCACAGCCAATTGATCAGTTTGTTTTCAGGGACAAAGACGGACAGTGTTATTTAATTTACGGAGGATGGAGGCATTGTAATATAGCAAAACTAAAAGCAGATTTTACCGGTTTTGTGCCTTTTGAAGATAAAACTGTTTTTAAAGAAATTACGCCGGAAAACTATGTCGAAGGGCCTTTTATGTTTATTAGAAATAATAAATTTTACTTTATGTGGTCAGAAGGAGGCTGGACTGGCCCGGATTATTGTGTGGCGTATGCAATTGCAGATTCCCCAATGGGACCTTTTAAAAGAATTGGAAAAATATTAGAACAAGATCCAAAGATTGCGGTTGGCGCAGGGCATAATTCTGTTATAAAAGCACCAGATTCTGATTCATATTACATTGTTTATCACCGAAGACCACTCACAGAAACTCACGGAAACTCCAGAGAAACCTGTATTGAAGAAATGCATTTTGATGAAAACGGTTTCATAAAACCTGTTATCATAACCAATGAAGGAGTAAAAGCACATTTGTTAAAATAGTTTTGATAGTATAGTCACGGAACGTTACTATGGTTTAAAACTTCTTTAGACCTTTCTGTTCGCTGATATTTTACTACGGAGAAGAACTATTATATTTCCTGTTATTTAATTAAATCCATAATTGTTTGGAAAGACCTGCATCTAAATGATGCAGTTCTTTCCATATACTGAAGTGCTGTAAATTTTAATTTTTGTCTTAATGTCTGAATAAACAGTGCCGCTAAATCAGACTTAAAAACAGATACTTGTTTTAAATTTTTTGTGGATCTAATCATTTGCTCAAAATAATTCTGCCGTCGCTGCTTTACAAAAATCAATTTTGTCTGATTATGCTTATTTACAGGCCTTTTCAATGTCTGAATGAATCATTTGAACACAATTTTGAAACAAAATGGGATTATAATAATGATGCTATTACTCTAATTTGGTCAAAAATTAAATGAGATTTTTTATGATTTAAATTATGGTATCAATAAAAAAAGCATGTAATAATTTAGGATGCTTTAAAAATTGTTTCAATTATTGTTTTAATGCTATTTATGAAACTTTTCCCGAAACCAGTATATGAAATTTTAGAAAATCCATTTTTAATTTGAAAACTAACTAATAACCAACCAAAAAAATTACTGAAATGGAAATTAAAACGACTTTGAAAATGTCATCCACTCAACTAAACTTTTTTACCTGGAGTAAAATAATGTTTAGCAGGGCCGGATTGACTTTTTTATTGTTCCTGTCACTCTTTGCAGGGACCAGTTATGCGCAAAACGGGAATTTGCAGAATCCCGTAAAAATAACAGGAACGGTAACAGATTCAAAAGGTTTGTCGCTCCCTAGCGCTACCATACTTGAAAAAGGAACAAAAAATGCTGTAACAGCAGACTTTGATGGTACATTTACTATTACGGTCTCGTCTCCTCAGGCAGTACTTGTATTTAAATTTATTGGAATGAAAGAGGTTGAAAGACCTTTAAATAATGAAAAGAAAATAAACGTGACGATGGTAGAAGAAAGCAATGATCTTCAGGCTGTCGTAGTTGTAGGTTTTGGTACGCAGAAAAAAGCTTCGGTTGTTGGAGCGATCAGTACAATTAAGCCTTCATTATTGCAGGTAGGAACTGCCCGTACTCTGGGTAATAACCTGGCAGGTCAAATTACAGGTATTATGGCGGTTCAGCGATCCGGTGAGCCGGGATATGACCAGTCGGATATTAAAATTCGTGGAATCTCTACTTTTAAAGGAGGAACAAATCCACTGGTATTGGTAGATGGAATCGAAAGAAACTTAAACGACCTTGATCCTTCAGAAATCGAATCTTTTTCTGTTTTAAAAGATGCAGCTGCGAGTGCCGTGTATGGTGTAAGAGGAGCAAACGGAGTTATTTTGATTAATACAAAAAGAGGTTTTGTGGGTACGCCTACCATACAGGTAAGAACGGAGTATTCAATTCAGGAGCCTACCAAACTTCCTGAATTTATTAAAGCAGCTCCTTACATGACACTCTTAAATGAATTGGCGACAGAGCAGGGAAAGCCTCAATTGTTTTCAAATGACCGTATTGCTAAAACTGCGAGCCAGTATGATCCTGATTTATATCCTGATGTAAACTGGATCGATGCCATTACCAAAGATTATGCTTTTACATCCAGATCTAATCTGAATGTTGCGGGGGGATCTGAAATTTTGAGATATGCATTAACGGCTTCCTATTATAGTGAAAAAGGAATACTGGCAGCAGATCCTAAAC
Source organism: Flavobacterium sp. Root901 (assembly GCF_001429765.1). GTDB lineage: Bacteria > Bacteroidota > Bacteroidia > Flavobacteriales > Flavobacteriaceae > Flavobacterium. The sequence goes on along the minus strand of NZ_LMJB01000001.1, from coordinate 105,761 downwards.
AAACCTATGATTCGGAAACCAGACTAAACAGAGCCAATGTCCGCACCAATGTCGATGTGAATTTATCCAAAACAACCTTATTAAGGGTAAACATTGGGGGTTTTCTTCAAAATCTTCAAAAAGGAAACAGCAGCACCGATGTCTTGTTTAATACCGCTTTTGAAACCACTCCGTTTGTGCATCCTGCCATTTATTCTGATGGTACTATTCCCAGAATTTTTGCGCGTGAAAATCCATGGGCAATGAGTACACAGCAGGGATATTATCGTCAGGGCGGAAGCAAGATTGAAAGTCTGGTATCATTAGAACAGGATTTTAAAGATATTGTACAAGGCTTAAAAGCAAAATTTACGTATTCGTTTGACTCCTATTCTGAAAACAGAATTACACGTGGTAAATCACCGGATTATTATAATGTAGCGACTCAGAGAGACCTTGATGGAAGTTTGATACACGGAACAGTTCAGGCTTATGGACAGGAATATTTAGGATATGACAGATCTGCCGAGTTTGGTAACAGACGTGTTTATCTTGAGGCCAATACTACCTATAACCGTTCTTTTGGTAAACACGATTTAAGCGGTCTCTTACTGTACAATCAGGATAGTTATAATGACGGAACTGCACCTCAGGCTTTTAAACATCAGGGATTAGCCGGAAGAACTTCTTATACTTTTGACCGAAAATATATTGGGGAATTCAATTTCGGATATAACGGATCAGAAAATTTTGCAAAAGGAAAACGATATGGATTTTTTCCCTCTGTAGCCGCAGGATGGATAGCATCTGAAGAAAAATTTATGGAGCCGGTTAAAGATATTTTTAATAAAATTAAACTCCGTGGATCGTACGGTTTGGTAGGAAATGATAATATTGGCGCCAATAGAAGGTTTGCTTACCTGACTACAATTAGTGATAATAATAATTCCGATTACTGGTTTGGTACCGGACAGGGAGTAAAGTTTGAAGGAATTGAAGAAGGACAGATTGGGGTTACCGATCTGACATGGGAAAAAGTAGCAAAAGCGGATATTGGTATCGAGCTAGGTATACTTAATATAATGGATTTGACGATAGATGTATTTCAGGAAAAAAGAAAAGACATTTTTGTTGAAAGAAATACGGTTCCTACACAAGCCGGATTTATAAATGCACCTTGGGCCAATTTTGGAAAAATGGAAAACAAAGGTATCGAGGTAGGATTCAACTTCAATAAACAGATTACTCCCGATTTTTTTATGAGCTGGCGTGCCAATTTTACTTTTGTTGAAAATAAAGTAACAGAAAGAGATGAAGCAGAAGCTGTAAAAGGAACTTATCGTTCAGGAACCGGTATTCAAAACAATACATTATGGGGATATGTTGCTAAAGGGCTGTATACAGAAGAAGATTTTACATCTCCGGGTGTACTGGCTCCGGGACTTCCAATACCAACATTTGGAACAGCATTAAGACCTGGGGACATTAAATACGAAGACAGAAATGGTGACGGAATAATAAGCGGTTTAGACGAAGGATTTATTGGCGGCACAACCGATCCGCAGATCGTTTACGGTTTTGGAAACAATTTAAAATACAAACAATTCGATTTTAGCTTTTTCTTTCAGGGAATAGCAAAATCAGAAAGAATTATCGGCGGCGCTAATTTCATACCGGGAAGCGGTACAGGAACATTAGGCAATATTTATTCTAATTATAATGACCGATGGACAGAAGAAAATCCAAGTCAGGATGTGTTTTGGCCAAGATTAAGTTATGGTCCTAATGCTAATAATGCAGTTGCCTCTACATGGTGGAAAAAAGATATGAGTTTTGGCCGTTTAAAAACTATGGAAGTAGGTTATACTTTAGATAAAAAACTGGCAGAAAGGATGTATTTACAAGGTTTACGAATTTATATCAGCGGTAATAATTTATGGTATATCTCCAACTTTAAACTTTGGGATCCGGAACTTGATACAGGAAATGGATTAAAATATCCATCCACTAAATCGGTTCTTTTTGGATTATCAGTAGCATTATAATTTTAAAAACTATTAAAATGAAAAATATATACATTAGAGCAATATTCCTTTTTTTAGGATTATTATTGTCTTCATCTTGTTCTGATTATTTAGATAAAGAGAGCGATACTGAACTTACTTTGGATGGCGTTTTTGAGAGTAAAACCAAAACAGAGAACTGGCTGGCTGCATGCTATTCCAGAATTCCGGACCCTACGTGGGGATACGCGCGCAGTCTGGGATGGGAAATTTTAGGAGATGACATGACCCCTTCAGAAAGATGGCGTCAGTACGACTGGCAGGTAATACCTTTTATTTTGGGCGACTGGTCCGTTGGTTCACAATGGACTCCGGGTTATTGGAATAATCTTCCGCAAAGAATAAGAGAGTGCAATCTGCTTATCCAAAACATCAAGCCGCTGCCGGAACAAAATTTAAATGAAGATGAAGTTCGCCTTATGATTGCGGAATGCCGTTTTTTAAAAGCCTATTATTATTCATTACTTATAAATACATACGGGCCGATTCCTTTCAGCCCGGATCAAATTACTCCGGTTAATTATAATCTTTCAGATTTACAGGTAGGTCAGACTCCGTATGATGAAATCGTAAACTGGATTAATAATGAATTAAAAGAAGTAGAGCAGATTTTACCGGCCTCTTATTCAGATGGAAGAAAATTTGGACGTGCGACTTCTATAATGTGTAAAGCTGTCAGAGCCAGAATGTTGTTGTTTGCAGCGAGTCCGCTTGTAAATGGAAATCCCGATTATGCCAATCATATTACAAAAGATGGAAAATCATTGTTTAGCACTTCTTATGATGCGAACAAATGGAAAATTGCCGCTGATGCCAGTAAAGATTTAATTTTAAGTGCAGAAGCAGCAGGACATAAATTGTATACAGAAATGAATACGGCTGGAAAAATTGATCCGTTTTTATCCTGCCAGAACCTGCACCTTTTAGAGGCCAGCAGAGGAAATACAGAAGTATTGTTTGCTCGTCCAAATGTAGATTCCAGAGAATATGACAGACATACAGCCCCTACCGGAAGCGGAGGAGCCGGAGGATACGGTGTGACACAATCATTAGTTGATGCCTTTTTTACTGCAAATGGTCTTCCTATAAATGACCCAAATTCAGGCTACGTTGAAACAGGTTTTTCATCTCAGGATGGATACTGGACAAATGGAGTAACAAAATGGAATGAAGTAAAAAGTCCGGGATTAGTAACTCTTGCCGGTACTTATAATATGTACTGCAATCGTGAACCTAGATTTTATCTGGCGGTTAATTTTAACGGTGCCTGGTATACTGATGGTGACAATGCAGGAAAAGACAAAGGCAGAAAATTGGAGTTTTTTAATGGTGCAAAAGATAACAACAATACGCATGATGCTCCGCAAAACGGGTATCTGGCCAAAAAAAGAACAGATCCGACAAGAAATCCGATTATAAATTATTTTGCACCGCGTCACGGCATTTTATACCGATTAGGAGAGGCTTATTTAAATTATGCCGAAGCACTTAATGAATCAGATCCGGGAAATCCTGAAATTCTGCTTTACCTTAATAAAATCAGAGTTAGAGCAGGAGTAAGAACTTATACTACCGGCAGCTCTGATACTGAAAATATACATGTAAATGATGATCAGGAAAGTATCAGAAAGATTATCAGAATGGAGCGCAGGGTAGAACTTTGTACAGAAGGAATACGCTATGATGATTTAAGAAGATGGAAACTAGCTGAAACCCTATTGAATGGTCCTTTTTACGGGATGAACTTTAACGGTAAAAATGCGGCTGAATTTTATCAAAGAACCGCGTATCAGACAAGGGTTTATAGAAAATCTTTTTACTGGTTTCCAATTTATCTGGCAGAAATTGAAAAGAATCCTAATCTAATTCAGGCACCTTACTGGGACAAATAACTAAATCACAACAAAATGAAAAATATAAAAAATATTATCTCATTTATAATAATGAGTTTGGTTCTGGTTTCCTGTACAGACGGCGGACTAGAGAACGCCGACTGGCTTAAACAGCCTGATTTTGCAAATCCCTTAACGATAACACTTTCTAATAAAGAAGTTGTATTGGCAAAAGATAATGAAGCGGAAAATGCAATAACTTTTACATGGACACAGGGAAACGAAAGAGGAGCGGGAACGTCTTTGACCTATTTTTTCCGTATGGATATCGTAGGGAATAATTTTGGAGAAGGTGCAGCGCCGGGAACAAGTACAACAATTACAGAAGAAATTCCTGCCGGTATTTTTACTAAATCTTATACTGTAGGGCAGTTAAACTCTTTGCTTTTGAAAAATTTTAAACGCCCGGGCGGTGTTGTTACCAATCTTGAAGTGCAGATAATAGCAAGAGTAGATAATTCGGCACAGTATCAGCTTCCGGAAGTATCAACTTCTAGTTTTGCCGTAACGAGTTACAGTCCGGGACCATTACCGTTGTTTATGGTTGGAGATGCTGTCAGCGGAGGCTGGGATTACAGCACCGGTAAAAGCTTACCGGAAAAAACAGAAAGGACAATTTACAATTTTACAGGAGATTTTTCAATTGGTTCATTCAAAGTTATTGAAAAACCAGGCAGTGAACTTCCTTCTTACGATCCGGCTGCCGAAAATAAAATTGTGTACAATGAAACTGAGCCGAGAAACAATGATAATGTCTTTAAAGTAACAGAAGCAGGCCGTCATTCCTTCTATCTGGATATTGATCAGGGAATTTATGCCTTTGGATATGTGCCTTATGAAAATGTATACATGGTTGGAAATGCCATAACCGGCATAGGCTGGGATATAGGCAGGGCAAAACCAATGACATGGGATCCTAAAAATCCGGAAGTATTCGTTTATAAAGGACAGTTTGATGCCGGAGAGTTTAAACTTCCTTTAGAATTAGGCAATTGGAACGGTAAAAATCTAATGCCTCCAACAAATGGTACAGTATTAAAAGGAAATGCTTCTGATAATCCTACAATGCTTTTAATGCCAAACGGAAATCCTGACAATAAATGGATCATTGAAACTGCTGGTCAATATGAACTGACAGTTAATCCGGCAAAAATGACTATAGTACTAAAAAAACTATAATATTTTAAAATGATGAATTCAAAGCTTTTCCGGCTTTTTAAGCAGGGAAAAGTTTTGAATTCTTAATATAAATCAGCTTTCTGTAAAGCAGGATTTAAATGATTTTTTTATAAAAGAGAATAAGGTATTAGAATGTTTTATAAAATGAAAAGTTATGATAAAATTTAAAATAAATAGTAATTGTCTTATTGATAGATTAAGATTGTGTTTTATGCTGCTTTTAACATTGGCAGCTTTTACCAGCCCTCTTCGTGCACAAACAAGTGGTAACCCTTTGTTTACTGGTGCTGATCCCGAAATTCATTATTTCAACAATAAATATTATATCTATACCACCGCGATTTACGGAACCCAGTTTCATGCGTATTCCTCCAATGATTTGACCAACTGGCAGGATGAAGGTTTGATATTCGATCTTTTTCCGGACAGCCCATGGTCACAATATAATGGCTGGGCTCCCGCAGTTGTTTTTCGGAATAATAAATATTACTTCTATTATACTGCCGAGACCAAAATTGGCGTAGCTGTCGGAAATACACCTATCGGACCATTTACGGATATCGGTGCACCGCTTATCGGAACAGATCCGTATACCGATGATATTATTGATGCCAATGTTTTTATTGATGATGACGGTCAGGCTTATATTTATTACGGAGGATCCGGCAAAAGCCGAATGGTGGTTCGTAAACTAAACGCAGATATGATTTCATTGGCTACAGGTCCAACTGATATTACCCCTCAAAATTATACAGAAGGTCCTTATATGGTAAAGCGAAAAGGAATTTATTATATGATGTATTCTAACGGTGCCTGGTATAATGATACTTATAATGTGCAGTATTCAACTTCAAATTCGCCTATGGGACCATGGACTTACAGAGGCAAAATATTAAGTTCTAATTCTGAAGATAAAGGTCCTGGACATCATGGCGTTTTAAAAATGGGAAATTGCGATGAATATTACATCATTTATCATCGTTATGAAAACGGAACATCCGGTGACAGAAAAATTGCAATCGACAGAATGTATTTCAATTCTGCCGATTTAATTGAACCTGTAAATATGACCAATTATGGTGTTGCGCCCAGAGTACCGGATCAGTCTTGTCCTACTCAAAGTATCGTTTCAGGTGGTATTTATAAATTAACGCACAAAGGAACAAATCAATGTCTGGATGTTTTTAATAACGGAAACCAATCAGGTACAAATGTTCAGCAGAGTACAGACAATGGAAGCGATGCACAACGCTGGATTGTTACACTCGAGGCAGATGGTTTTTATAAACTAACCCATAAAGGAACCAATCAGTGTCTGGATGTTTCGCAAAACAGCAGCACTCAGGGAGCAAATGTACAGCAGTGGCTTGATAGCAATACGAGTGCGCAACGATGGAAAATCGAATTAATGTCTGATGGATATTGTAAACTTACTCACAAAGGAACCACTCAGGTATTAGATGTAGATAACAACAGCAGCCAGTCTGGTGCAAATGTGCAGCAATGGTCAGATCTCGGCACTGATGCCCAACGCTGGAAAATGGATTTAATAGAAGTTCCTATTATTTCAGGAAGTACTTATAAACTAACTCATAAAGGAACAAACCAGTGTCTGGATGTTAGTGGAGCCAGCACGCAGCAAGGTGCAAATGTGCAGCAATATACAAGCAATGACAGTGATGCACAACGCTGGGTTATTACAAAAGAATTGGACGGTTTTTATAAATTGACACATAAAGGAACTACTCAGGTGTTAGATGTAGATAATAACAGCAGTCAGCCCGGAGCTAATGTACAGCAATGGTCAGATTTGGGTACAGATGCGCAGCGCTGGAAAATTGAACTGATGAGTGACGGCTATTTTAAACTTACTCACAAAAACACTAATATGTGTCTGGACGTAGCCAATAATCTGGCAGAACCGGGAACAAACGTACAGCAATGGACAGATAACAACAACGACGCGCAGCGCTGGAAACTGGATTTAGTAAAACCTGTATCGGGATCCTTAGCTGCAAAATCATTATCTATAGAAAAGGAAGATAAAAATAAAATTATAAACGTATATCCGAATCCGGTAAAAAACACTTTATTCTTTACTGCTGATTTACAAGATACCAAGGTTCGTGTTTTTTCTGAAACAGGAAGTTTGGTTAAAGAACAAACAGTAAAAGAGAATAGTCTGGATGTTTCTGGTTTAACAACAGGAATTTATTTTGCTGTTTTTGAGAAAGACGGAACAAAAATTATAAAACGATTTATTAAAAAATAAACGTAAAACAAAGCGTAAATACTTCAGATAAAATCGTTTAAATTTATTTAATAATAGTTTAATGAATTATTTGAAGTATTTATTTCAGATTAATTTTTAAAATAAAATATGAAAACAAAACAATTTTTAGTTGCACTTTTTTGTCTAGTTTCGGCATCTGTGGCTGCTCAGGAATACAAGCCTGAAGCAGATCCTAAAGCTGTCGTAGTTTCTGGCAATGCAAGGTTTACGGTGCTTTCGCCTCGTGTCATACGTATGGAATGGAGTTCTGACGGAAAATTTACAGACAATGCTTCATTAACTTTTGTAAATAGAAATCTTCCGGTACCATCGTTTAACAAAAAAGAAAGCAAAGGAGAACTGCAAATTGCAACTGATGTTATAAAACTCAGGTACAAAAAAGATTCCGGTAGGTTTAACGACAAAAATCTAAGTGTTGATTTTATCGTAAATGGTAAAACCACAACTTGGAAACCTGGACTGGCTAATACCAGAAATCTTCTGGGTACAACCCGTACTCTGGATGGAGTTGACGGACCAGCCAAAGAATTGGAACAAGGTATTATTTCGCGTGACGGATGGTATTTGGCAGACGACAGCGAACGCCCCTTATTTGATAATTCAGAATGGCCTTGGGTAATGGCACGTCCGGGAGATAAACCGCAGGATTTGTATTTGTTTGCATATGACTCTGATTATAAAGCGGCTTTAAAAGATTTTACAGACATTGCGGGAAAAATAGCAATGCCTCCAAGATTTGCCTTTGGTGCCTGGTGGTCAAGATACAGGGAATATTCAGATACTGAATTTCGTGATCTTGTCGGCGAATTTAAAATGCACGATGTTCCGCTTGATGTATTTGTAATTGATATGGACTGGCACGTAAAATCACTTCCGGAATTTTTCAAAAACGGACAGAGACAAAGGGATCAGGCTGGAGAAGATTCAGGTTGGACTGGTTTTACATGGAATAAAAATTTGTTTCCTTCTCCTGAAAAGTTTCTGCAATGGACAAATGAGCAGCATCTTAAAACTTGTCTGAACCTGCATCCTGCTTCCGGAATTCAGCCTTATGAAGATGTATATCCGGAAATGGCAAAAGCAATGGGAATAGATCCGGCATCAAAAAAATATGTTCCGTTTGATATTACAGATAAAAAATTTGCAGCCAATTATATGAATTTGGTTTTGCATCCAATTGAAAAAGCGGGTGTAGATTTCTGGTGGCTAGACTGGCAGCAATGGGGAAGTACCAATATTCCCGGAGTTAATCCAACTATTTATCTAAATTATGTGCATTACAGCGATATGGAACGTCAGAATAAGGTGCGTCCGTTAATTTTTCACCGCTGGGGCGGACTTGGGAATCACAGGTATCAAATCGGATTCTCAGGCGATACCCATGTTTCTTGGGAATCTCTAAATTATCAGCCTTATTTTACTTCTACAGCTGCAAATGTTGGATTTGGTTATTGGAGTCACGATATTGGCGGCCATCAAGGCAGTGCCGGTACTGCAGAACTGTACACAAGATGGATTCAGTGGGGCGTTTTTAGTCCGATATTTAGAACACACGCTACCGCCGCGCCGCAGCATGAAAGACGTATTTGGGCTTATCCGCTTGATAATTTTCTTATTATGAGAGAAGCTTATTTAACGAGATATTCTTTAGTTCCGTATTTGTACAATGAAGCACGCAATACTTATGAAACCGGAGTTTCTACGGTTCACCCAATGTATTACGATTATCCAAAAGATGAAAATGCGTATTCGATGCCCAATCAATATATGTTTGGACGTGATATGATTGTGAATCCAATTACAAAGCCTATTGAAAAAGGAAATGTTGCTTTGCAGCACGAAACATGGCTCCCGGAAGGTAAGTGGTACGAATGCAGTACAGGAAGTATCATTAAAGGCGGAAAAAAAATTACAATGCCTTTTACAATAGGTGATATTCCGGTTTTTGTAAAAGAAGGTGCTATTATTCCGATGCAGCCAAAAGTAGAAAGAACAGATGAAAAACCTTTAAATCCTTTAATTCTTTCTTTTTATCCTGGTAAAAAAGGGACATTGAGACTTTATGAAGATGAAGGAAACAATAACAATTTCAAAAAAAATGCCTTTACTTTTACTCCTGTAACATCAGAGCAAACGGGCAATAAAATAAATGTTGTGATTTCGCCTGTTGAAGGTTCATTTCCGGGAATGTTAACTTCGAGAGGTTACGAACTGCGTTTTCCATGTTCTTTTCCTCCGGTGAATGTAACCATTAATGGACAAAATATTCCGTACAGTGCAAACCCAAAAGCCGGGACATGGTCTTATTCAGGAAATGATTTTGAAACTCGTATTTATGTACCTGAATTTTCAACAAATACAAAAATTTTCATCGGGGTACAATTTCCTGAATACGATCAGCAGCTTCTTTCAGGTAAAAAAGGACAGATTAAATACATGAAGAATTTTGAAGCTTTCCGTTTGTTAAACGATTGGAATGATGGTTTATACAGCCCTTTTGAAATCATGTCGCTGTCTCAGTTTGGTCAAAATCTGGAATACAATCTTTCAGACATTAAAAAAGAAATTGACGGATTTCGAGATCGCTGGAATAGTGCACTTCTGACCATTCAATCGATCAGTGAAACAAACAAAGTGTACAAACCTTATTATGAATTGCTTAAAACATACGGAAATATTGCCGAAAGACCGGAATTTAAAACAGAAACGGAAGTAGAATCGGATACAAAAGCTAAAGTAGAATTTGTTCAGGGAAAAGATAAAATCTATTACACTACAGATGGTTCAGTTCCGACACAAAAATCGCAGCTTTATACAAAAGCATTCGAAGTTTTGGTTCCGGCTCGTGTAAACGCTATCGCATGTCCGGAAGGCAATGGTTCCTGCAGTTCTGTGATTTCAAAAATATTTTACAATAAAAAAACAGGATTAAGCTATAATTTATACAAAGGAAAATGGAACAGGATTCCGGATTTCAGTAAACTTTCTCCTGTTGACAAAGGATATGCACCTGATTTTGATTTAAGAAAAATCAAACACGATTCTAATAATTACGGATTAGTTTATAACGGTTTTATAAACGTTCCTGAAGATGGAACATATACTTTCTATTTAGCTTCTGATGATGGAAGTAAGTTCTACATCAACAATGAACTGCTGATTGATAATGATGGACTGCATGGTTTTGACGAAAAGAAATCTGAAATAAAATTAAAAAAAGGACTTATCCCAATTCGTTTAGAATATTTTCAGGAAAGCTATGGTGATGGACTTTCAGTTGATTTTTCTTCTGATAAAATATCCAGAACAAGCCTTTTTCCTTCTATATAAATGATAATAATTTTTTATCTGATTGAAGAACCGATTAATATTAAAAGGATGAACGTTTTTGCTCATCCTTTTTTAAATAAATAGTTAGAGCAGTTTTTATTAACTTTACTTTAAACTATATAGTACTGAACAGACACATTGAAGATTAATTCAATTATAAAAATAAAAATTATGCAAATGAAAAATGTTATAGCAGCAGTATTGCTTTTTTTGTTTTCTCAAATCATTCAGGCGCAAAAAGGTTTTAAGCCTCTTTTTGACGGAAAAACGACAGCAGGCTGGCATACTTATGGAAAAAGTTCTGCTGCAGCGGGATGGATTGTTGAAGATGGATTATTGCATTTTGATCCAAAAGCAGCTGAGAACGGACAAGGAGGTGATTTAGTAACCAACGCTGAGTTTGAAAATTTTCATTTAAAATTAGAGTGGAAAATTTCTCCAAATGGCAATAGCGGTATTATTTTTTACATCAATGAAAATCCTGAAAAATATCCAAATACGTTTAGTACAGGTTTAGAAATGCAGGTTTTAGACAACGATGGCCATCCCGATGGGAAAATTACAAAACACCGTGCAGGAGATTTATACGATTTAATTCAAAGCAAATCAGAACCGGTAAAACCTGTAGGAGAATGGAATAAAGCGGAGATTATAAGTAATAAAGGAAAATTAACCTTTATCCTAAATGGCGTTATTGTGGTAGAAACAGTGCTTTGGGACACTAATTTTCAAAGATTGATTGACGGAAGTAAATTTGCCGGCTGGCCTGAATTCGGTACATTCAAAAAAGGAAAAATTGCTTTACAGGATCATGGCAATAATGTTTGGTTTAGAAACATAGTAATAAAACCATTAAATTGAGAATAAAATAGTTAACCACTTTATCAGGTTTATAGAGCCCTTTGTTGAGAAACGAAGGGCTTTTTCGTTTCTGCTAATTTTCTTTATTCAAAAAAAGAATTTTGTAAATCTTTTTCTTTTATTTTAATTGGTCCGCTCAGGTAATCGGAAATTTTATAAATAATAAGAAAGACTTTGTGTTCTATGTATGCTTAAAAAAGTTGTTTTTTGTAGTTAAGAGAACGATAATATTTTTTAAACAAGACTTTTAATACCCATAAATCGGATTATATTACTCCTTAAAAGACTCATTATTAATCATTTTTGTACCGTTAATCACTAAAAGTATTTCAACCAAAAATGCAGTGATTTTCGAAGCTAACTATCAATAACCAAAAATGTAAACCAAAAATGAGAAATTTTATTAGGATTAAAAATGATCCTAATTGCAAATCTGGGTTTAGTGTAAAAAAGAAAATAATCGTGTTCTGCATGCTGTTTTCTTTATCTCAAATCCATGGCTACGCAATTAGTTCAAAGAGTACAAAAAACTCAAAAAATGTACTGGAACAAAAAAACATCCACGGGCAGGTAAATGATGAAAACGGTATGCCGCTCCCGGGTGTGACTATTTTAGAAAAAGGAAGCAAAAATGCTGCCTTAACAGATTTTGATGGAAAATTTACCATAAAAACAGATAACGATAATGCGGTACTAGTGATCTCTTTTTTAGGCTATATAACCAAAGAGATTACATTAAAAGGCGAAACTTCCATCAATGTAAAACTGCAAAAAGCCACAACTTCTTTAGATGAGGTTGTTGTTGTAGGATATGGTAAAATGAAGAAAAAGGATTTGACGGGAGCAATTGTTCAGGTAACACCTGATAAGTTAGCGAATCAAAATCCACAAACGGTTCAAGATATTTTAAGAGGAGTTCCCGGAGTTAGAGTGGGGTATGACCCGAGTGCAAAAGGAGGAGGAAGTTTACAGATTCGGGGACAGACTTCTGTTTACACTGGCGGAGGCCATAATTCACCACTTATTATTTTAGACGGAATGCAGTTTTATGGAGAGCTTTCAGAAATCAATCCTGATGATATTGGCCAGATTGACATTCTAAAAGATGCCTCAGCAACATCCGTTTATGGTTCCAAAGCGGCTGCAGGAGTTATTGTAATTTCCACAAAAAAAGGTAAAAAAGGTAAGCCGGTTATTAATCTTAGTATTAATACGACGGTAAACACTAAAAGTGCTTACCGCACGGTGTATTCGCCGGAAGGATACTTAAAATTCCGTGAAGATTGGGAGACTGCCGCAACGTACGGAGGAAATGCCACAACCGGAGAATATGGAACTTATATGGTAGGTCAGGCTGGTAAAATTGGTTATTTTTCAAATCCCGAAGATTTAGGAAAATATGGTATAACCCAAGATCAATGGCTGGCATATCAGCCAGCTGGTCAAACCCAGGGAAAAAGCCTCAAAGAGGTTTGGGGACTTCGTCTGGGCATTGATACCGCACTTATGCAGAACTTTCTGGACGGCAAAACACACGATTGGAGCAACAGTACTTTTAGGACAGGAATAAATCGTGACAGTAATATGAGTGTTTCCGGATCAGGTGAAAATGTAAATTACTATATGTCTGTTGGGTATTTAGATGCACAAGGTGTAATTGTTGGCAATGATTTTTCACAAGTTCGTGCCAATATGAAAGTAGACGCTAAAATTACAGACTGGCTTGACTTTGGTGCAAATGTTAACTTTCAGGACCGTACAGATGGAGATGTAACTCCTTCTTTAGGTACTGCTCCCGGAGATTCAAACATGATGAGAACCAGCCCTTTTGGAAATTTTAAAGATGAAAACGGCAACTATGAAAGACAGCCAATGGGAAAGAATATTTCAGGGCAGAACTACAACTATTATTATGACCGCCAATTTATCGATAAGGAAACAGGATATACCACGTTAAATACCATTTTTACCACAAAAGTAACCTTGCCTTTAGGAATTACCTATTCATTTAATGTATCTCCTCGTTATCAGTTTTTTCACGATCGTTATTTTGAGTCAACAGCCAACCCAAACTGGGCCGCTGCCACTCATGGTGTAAACAGAAATAACGCCACAAGATTTGATTATAACTTAAATAATACATTAGCATGGGATTACACATTTGCAGCAAAACATCATATCATTGCAACTTTTGTTCAGGAAGCAGAAGAACGCCGCTATTGGTCAGATGGAATGACAGCAAATAATATTCAGCCTTCTGATGCTCTAGGTTTTCATAATGTTGCCAATGCAACTTTGGCAAATAGTTCACTCAGAGCAAATGATACACATCAAACGGCAGATGCGCTGATGGCGAGACTTTTCTATTCGTTTGATAATCGATATATGCTAACGGCTAATATTCGTCGTGATGGATATTCGGCATTTGGAGCTTCAAATCCATACGCGGTTTTCCCTTCTATTGCAGTTGCGTGGAATTTTAAAAATGAAAATTGGTTCAAATGGGAGCCTATGACTACAGGAAAACTGCGTGTATCCTGGGGAACAAACGGAAACAGGACTCTTGAAGACCCATACGTGTCTCTGGCAAATTTATCATCAGGCAGCGGTGCAACAATGGGATATCTGGATGCTACAGGAAAAGCATTAGAAGTTAAGTATTTAGCACTAGACCGTATGGCAAACCCAAATCTGGAATGGGAGAAAACAGCATCAACCAATATTGGTCTTGATTTAGGTTTTTTAAATGATAATATTACCGGAACGATAGATGTTTATAAAATGGTTACCAAAGATATGATCATGAGCCAGCGTCTGCCGGGTTTCTCGGGGTTTTCATCAATTGCAACTAACCTTGGAGAAGTTTGGAATGAAGGTATTGAGATCAGTATCAATACTGTTAATATGAAACGTCCAAACTTTGAATGGCGTACAGGCTTCGGTTTTGCCTACAATAAAAATACCATTAAGTCATTGTATGGCAATATGGAAGAAGTGAAAGATGCAAATGGAAATGTTATTGGAACAAAAGAGGCTGATGACAAAACCAACGGATGGTTTATTGGCAGACCGATTTCTCAAATATGGGATTATAAAGTAATTGGAATCTGGCAGAAGGAGGAGTGGCAGGAAGCCCTGAAATATGGCCAGCGTCCGGGTGATCCAAAAGTCGAAAACAGCTATACAGCAGATGATAAAGCAGATGGGACACCAGTTTATAACGAAAAAGATAAGCAGTTTTTAGGAGTTTCAGCTCCGCCAATAAATGTATCGCTTCGTAATGAATTTAAAATTTATAAAAATTGGGATCTGGCGATTGATATGTACGCCAATGTGGGGCATAAATCATTGAGCAATGTTTATATGAATAATTTCAACGCCAGCAGTTTGTATAAATTCAACTTTAATTCATTTGAAAACCCGTATTGGACAGTTGATAACCCAACGAATGACTGGGCACGTCTCGATGCTAAGGGACCAGCTGGAGCCGGAACATCAAAATTGTATGACCGCAGTTTTATTCGTGTGTCGAATGTTTCGCTGGCTTATTCTTTACCAAAAGATCTTATTGAGCGCCTGCACATTAAAAATCTAAAAATTTATGCTTCGGTTCAAAATGTGGGAACATGGGCAGCTTCTAAAGAATGGAAGTATTTTGGAGATCCTGAAACAGGAGGTTTGGCTACAAGAACATATAATCTGGGCCTAAATGTATCACTTTAAAAATTAATCAATTATGAAAATAAATATAAAAAATAAGTATAAAAAACTCCTGCCGCTCATCGTATTGGCAGCTTTGTTTAGTTCTTGTTCAAAAGATTTTCTGGAACAAGATCCGCTTTCATTTTATGAGCCGGAGACTACATTTTCTACTGAATCCGGACTGCAGGCAACATTAGCACAGTGTGATAAACAGCTGCGTAATTATTATATTCATTTTGGATTTTCGGGTGTTAGTGTGCCTATGGGTACAGAATATGTTTTTTCTGACATGGCACAATATGGAAAAACAGATGCCAATCCCACAATTGCTGATTATGCCAATACGATCGTTCCTACCGGAGATTTTCGAAGAGATGCAAGTGGAGAATCACTTTATCTTGGTTTTTTCTGGGATGAAGGTTATTCCGGAATTAAGTCTGCTAATACCGTATTGACCTACATTGGTAATGTAAAAGGCTTATCAGAAGAGATCAAAAATAAATATATCGGGCAGGCTTATTTTCACAGAGCATACCGTTACCTTCATCTGATTTATCAATTTGGAGACATTCCGTTGATTACTAAAGTTCTGTCTGTTCCAAAGCAAAGTTACTATTCCACAAAAAAAGAAGCTATAATTGAAATGATTACTGCAGATATGGAAAAAGCAGTAGAGTGGGTTCCGGAGCAGTCAAAAATTGGATATGTAGGAATGATCAGCAAAGGAGCCTGCCGCCAGCTGCTGATAAAGTGTTATTTGGCATCAGGCAGGTTTGCAGAAGCTGAGGCACAGGCAAATATTTTGATTAATCAATCGGGTTATGCTTTGATGCAGAACAATTTTGGTATTTTCGATCCGGGAGGAAATCCTGCGGCATGGCCTATTACCAGAAATGTAATCTGGGATTTACACAGACCAGAAAACAAAGTGATCGCCAATAATACTGAAGCAATATTAGTAGCACCAAATGGAGGAGCACAATCATTTTTAGCATTTGCTTCAATGCGAATTTACGGACCAAACTGGAATGACGCGAATTTAGTTACGCCTGACGGTAAGAAAGCAGCAGAGCGTTATCCTTTGACCAATGCTAAATATGAAGCCAGATTTGATTATCAAAGAGCTCTTGGACGCGGAATTGCTACAATCAGCGGTTCTTACTATTCGCAGACTCCTATGTGGGTTGTAAACAATATTGAGGATAAAATAGATTTGAGACACAACAGTAGTGTAGGTAACTGGGTAAATATGGAAGATCTTAAATACAATGATAAGTCTTCTGCATTTTACAATACAAATTTTAGAATGAGATCTGCAAGCGGTACGCTGTTAGCAAAAGATTCTATTCGGGATTGGTTTGACTTTCCGCATTATAAAATCTTTTATCATGATGTTGTAGCCGAAGGAAATCCAAGCGCAAATGATTTTCAGGGCGCTACTGCCGGAGCCAGTGCACATATGTACATATACCGTTTAGCAGAAACTTATTTATTGCGTGCAGAAGCTCGTTTTTATCAGGGAAATGTCAGCGGAGCCGCTCAGGATGTAAATGTGGTAAGGGCAAGAGCAAAAGCATCACAAATGTACAGCACGGTAACTATTGGTGATATCTGCGCAGAAAGAGGAAGGGAACTTTACACAGAAGAATGGAGAAATGTAGAGTTAAAACGTATTTCGCACTGTCTGGCACTTAGCGGAAAACCGGATGAATGGGGTCATACATACAGTAAAGACAATTGGGATAAGCAAGCAGGAAAAGATGCATCCGGAGGCAGCTACTGGTGGCAGCGCATTGTACATTATACACTTTACAACAAATATCCGGGAGGTATTTCTATTGCGCCGGGCGTAAAGTTTTACAGCATGGACAAACGTAACAATTACTGGCCCGTTCCAAACTACGCTATAACAGCAAATATAAAAGGGCAGTTAAGTCAGAACTTTGGTTATGACGGTTATAATGCAAGTGTGAAGGTGTGGGACAAATGGCAGGACGCCGTTGATGATGAAAGTAAAATTTAAATTATTTGTTTTTAAAATAAAAGGCTGTCAATTGACGGCCTTTTTGTTTCCACTAAATTTGTTCAGTCAATTACCATCCGCCTTTTAATCCTTCTTTTAAGGCAGCATTGTATTTTTCTAAATCAAAGCTGTATAAATCAGGTGATTTGTGTGCACCGCCTTTTCGGGATTCGTCTAATTTGGTGAGAATATCGTAACGCAGAATCTTTCTGTAAAAATTTCCCCTGTTCAATTTTTTTCCTAAAATTCCTTCATATAACTTTTGAAGTTCCGGCATTGTAAATTTCTCAGGAAGAAGATTATAACCAATAGGATGATGGTTTAATTGCTCCCGTAATGTTATCAGGGCTTTGTCAAAAATAGTACGGTGATCCATCATAAATTCCGGAAGATTTGCTATGGAATGCCATTGTACTGCGCTGGAAAATTCATCAATATTTAATTTTACCTGCGAATACTCAGCCAGCGCATAATAGCCAATGGAAACAAAACGCTGTTTATACCATATACTGTCATCATAATCCTCAAAAGCAGATTCTGAACGGTTTAAATTTCCAAAAGTATAAAACTGCTGCAGATATATATTTTCTGTTCCGGTTCTGTCTTTTAATATCCGGACTGCCGCATCATCAACATTTTCAAACTTTTCAACATAACCTCCGGGCAGTCCCCATTCTTCCCGATCCTTCATTTTTAAGATCAGAACCTGAAGTTCGTTTTCGTGAAAACTGAAAACAACGCAGTCAATAGAAAGCGTTGGAATATACTTTTTCCAGGACTCTTTAGAACTGTTTTCTAATAACTTTTTAAATTCCATGAGGATATTGTATGAGCTTCAAATTTAAACTTTTTCAGATATTTTTCTTACTCCTCTAAATATAAAAACTTAGAATCGATATTGAATTTCTCAGATTTTAAACTATTCGTCGATTTATAATTTATGGTTTCTATGAAATTAACATCTGAATTTCAATGTGATATTGAAATTATAACATCAATTATTTGGCAATATAAAAAAATGTATTTAATATTGCTTCATTATGAAGCAATGAAATTTTATATTAGAAATTTACTTCATGAATAAATCACCAGAATTTATCCGGTACCGGATTCTAAATTAATTTTTAGAAAAAAGAAGAACTTTAAAACTATTTATACTATGAACCACAAACTAGCAAAAACAGGAAGGATAACGCTTTTAACAGCGCTGGTTTTTTCCAACTTGTCCTTTAACAGATTAATAAACGAAAATGATCCAGTGATTACCATCAACGGTTTTACTTTTGTTGATTCTAATAAAAACGGAAAACTGGATCCGTGGGAAGATACACGCCTTTCTGTAAATCAGAGAATTGATGCAATTATCAAAGAAATGACCAATGCAGAAAAAGCAGAATTATTAATTGGAACCGGAATGCCGGGAATCGAAATGCTGACAGGTCCTGTAGGAGATTCTAAACAAGGTTTGGTTCCGGGAGCTGCTGGTGGTACGGCTGCTTTTGAACGATTTGGGATTCCGGCAACTGTTGTAGCCGACGGGCCTGCGGGTTTAAGAATTGAGCCAACGAGAAAAAACGATTCAAAAACCTATTATGCAACTGCATTTCCGGTAGGAACGGCATTGGCTTCAACATGGAACAAAGCCCTTTTAGAAGAAGTTGGAAAAGCAATGGGAAATGAAGTTAAAGAATACGGGGTAGATGTTTTATTGGCTCCGGCTTTGAACATTCACAGAAATCCTTTGAACGGCAGAAACTTCGAATATTATTCTGAAGATCCGTTGATTGCCGGAAAAACGGCTGCAGCAATCGTAAACGGAATTCAGTCTCAGGGTGTTGGAACTTCAATCAAACATTTTGCGGTCAACAATGAAGAAACGAATCGTCTGACGATCAATGCACACGTTTCTGAAAGAGCCATTCGAGAGTTATATTTAAAAGGTTTTGAAATTACGGTTAAGGAATCAAATCCATGGACTATTATGTCTTCCTACAATAAATTAAACGGAATTTATACTTCTGCAAATAAAGATTTATTGACCGAAGTTTTAAGAAACGAATGGGGTTACAAAGGAATTGTAATGACAGACTGGTTTGGTGGTTTTCCGGGTTTTGAATCAATACAAAAAGGACAGTCTTCAGATGTTGTCCAGCAAATGACTGCCGGAAATGATCTTTTGATGCCGGGAATTCCTGTTCAGAAAAAAGCAATTTTAGAAGCTTTAAATTCAGGGAAATTATCTCAGGAAGCAGCCAATACCAACGTTAGAAGAATTTTAGAATATGTTTTTCGTACACCGGCTTTTGCTAAATACAAATACAGCAACAAACCCGGCTTAGCTCAAAATGCTGCCGTAACCAGAAAAGCGGCTGCGGAAGGAATGGTTTTGCTTAAAAATGAGAAAAATGCACTGCCTTTTGCTGACAAGCAAAAAGAAGTTTCTTTGTTTGGAGTTACTTCATATGCCTGGATTACAGGCGGAACAGGATCCGGAAGCGTAAATAACAAACATACCGTTTCTCTTTTAGAAGGATTAAATGCTGCCGGTTATAAGTTAGATAAAGAATTGGTCGATTTATACACTCCTCATGCTGAAAAAGAAGTTACTGCAGAGAAAGAAAGAAGAAAAGCAAGAGGTATTTTGGCCTTACCGGAAAGGCTGCCGGAATTAAAAATGGATGATAATTTTATTGCTAAAAAAGCCGAAAGTTCAGAAATTGCTTTTGTAACATTAGGAAGAAATTCAGGCGAAGGCGGCGACAGGAATGTCAATAATGATTTTAATCTGGCAGATGAAGAAATCGAAATGCTGGATAAAATCTCAAAAGCTTTCCATGCCAAAGGAAAAAAAGTGGTAGTTATTTTAAATATTGGCGGTGTAATCGAAACAGCTTCATGGAAAGACAAAGCAGATGCCATATTATTGGCATGGCAGCCAGGTCAGGAAGGAGGACATTCTGTGGCCGATGTTGTGTCTGGAAAAATAAATCCGTCCGGAAAATTGACGATGACTTTTCCGGTAAAATATACCGATACTCCTTCGGCTAAAAACTTCCCGGGATTTCCTATTGATAACCCTAAAGAAGTAACTTATGAAGAAGGCGTTTATGTAGGATATCGCTATTTCAATACATTCAATATTAAACCGTCTTACGAATTTGGTTTTGGAAGTTCGTATACAACTTTTGAATATTCGAGAATTAAATTGAGTTCTCCTGTTTTCAAAGATAAATTGACAGTTTCTGTAACGGTTAAAAATACTGGAAAAACCTCTGGAAAAGAAGTTGTACAATTATATCTTGCAGCGCCTTCAAAATCGATAGACAAACCGAAAGAAGAATTAAAAGCTTTTAGTAAAACAAAAGAATTAAAACCCGGTGAAAGCCAAACCTTAACACTGACCTTATCTCCAAAAGACCTGGCTTCGTTTTTAGAAAGTAAAAGTGCCTGGATTGCCGAAGAAGGAGAATACAAAGTATTAATTGGAGCATCTTCGCTGGACATTAAACAGACTGCATCCTTTTCAGTTTCAAAAGAAATTATTGTTGAAAAAGTAAAGAAAACTTTTGAATTAGATTCAAAGTTTACGGATCTTAAACCTTGATTTTAGTTAGTTAATTTTTTAAAAACCGCCTCCAATTATTTTGAAGGCGGTTTTCTTTTTTAATTTAAAAAAAATTAGATTTAGTGAAGTGTCGAAGTTCGGTTTTTCAGACTTCTTCACGCCTCAAATAAAATCATTTACCGGTTTCTATTACAAAGGCTTTCAGCTCTGCCATAAGACCGTCGCGAAATTTCCATACATCACAGTATTCATAATGAACTGCTTGTCCGTCTTTATCTTTTAGGCTGATTTTCCCGACCGCAGCAAGAAAATCACCTTCTGCTGTAATGGTTTCGATATTGAAAACAGGCGGCTCGAGATAGGTTTCTGCCATATATTTTCGGATTGCTTCTTTCCCTTTTAAGACCTGGTCCCCAACAAATGTCCAGGTAACATCATCTGTGCAATAGGCAAGAAATCCTTCGTGGTTTCCTTCCGTAACTGCCTGGTTCGCTTTTAAAAGTATTTGTTTATGCTGCTCTGACATAGTAATTTTTTTTTTGATTGAGTATTAAAGATAAATATAATTTTCCACGGCACAGCTTAAAATTAGATCATAAAAGCTTAATTTTAGTATTCAGTTATTATATAAAATCGCAGCGAAACTATATAACTATTTCTTTGGGGATATTTTTATTTTAGATTGATAAAATCCAAATCATTATAACAGCTGATAAATACGTGCAGGAAAGATTTTTTTCAATAATTTACTACCCGAATAGAAAAAAAAGCAACTATCTCCACGAATAAAACGTATCTTTAAATTAGAAGAAATCGCTGAAGCTCATTGATTAAATGGAAATAACCAGATGACAGAAAATTGCCATCTTGATTTAAAAGACCTAAAATACTATAAAATGAAAGCACAATTAAATTCTAATACCTTCTACATAGATGAAGTTGAAAATAATAATCAGTTTTTAAAAGACGTTCTCGACGGCCTTCATCAAAATCCAAAACACCTGCAATCCAAATATTTTTATGACAAAAAAGGAGATAAACTTTTTCAGGATATTATGGCGATGCCGGAGTACTATCTTACCCGTTGTGAGATGGACATTTTTCAGAATAAAACAAAACAACTGGCCAGCGTAATAATGGACGATGAAAGTCCGTTTGAACTAGTGGAACTTGGCGCCGGTGATGCTTCAAAATCACTGCATTTGCTGCAATATTTAAAAAGCGCAAACGCTCAGTTCACCTATATGCCAATAGATATTTCGGGTAATATTTTGTCTGTTTTGGATAAAAGAATTCACGACAATATTCCTGATCTTGATATTACACTTTTAGAAGGCGATTATTTTGATATGCTGAAAAGAAGTTCTAAACTTTCTGCCCGCAGGAAAGCTGTTTTGTTTTTGGGAAGTAATATTGGAAACATGGAACTCGATGAAGCGGAAAACTTCTGTACCCAACTTCGAAAAAACCTCAATAAAGGCGACATCGTTTTGGTTGGTTTTGATTTAAA
This sequence comes from Flavobacterium sp. Root901, assembly GCF_001429765.1. Lineage (GTDB taxonomy): Bacteria > Bacteroidota > Bacteroidia > Flavobacteriales > Flavobacteriaceae > Flavobacterium. Next base: position 83,364 of record NZ_LMJB01000001.1, on the reverse strand, counting down.
GAAAGACCCCAAAATTATTCTAAATGCTTATAATGATCCAAAAGGCATTACAGCATCATTCAATCTGAATTTACTGGAAAGAATGAATAAGGAGCTCAAAGCTGATTTTGATGTGAAACAATTTGAACATTATCAAAATTATGATCCTTTAAGCGGCGCCTGCAGAAGTTATCTGGTGAGTCTTGAAGAGCAAAAAGTAACTATTGAAAATGAATCTTTTTACTTTAAAAAAAATGAAGTCATTTACATGGAAGTCTCTCAGAAATTTTCAATAGAAGATATGGAAAAACTAGCCGTTTCTTCTGGTTTTAAAACAATAAATACGATAACCGACAGTAAAGAATGGTTTGCTGATACTTTTTGGATTGCTGATTAATATTGATATTATGAAGGAACTTGAACTACTAAAAATAAATACGGAGTCTCTTTTAGAACAGTATAAAAATATACGCGCACATTCTGAAGAAATCTGCCGTCCTCTTGAAATTGAAGATTACGTGGTACAGCCCATTGTAGATGTGAGTCCGCCCAAATGGCATTTAGGACATACGACATGGTTTTTTGAAACCTTTATTTTAATGCCCAATTTTGACGGTTATAAAGAATACAATTCCCAATATAATTTTGTTTTCAACAGTTATTATGAAACTGTAGGAGCAAGGGTAGTGCGTACCGACAGAGGAAATTTAAGCCGTCCCTCTGTTGCCAATGTTTATAGCTATCGCGCGTATGTAGATCAGCAGATGGAAGTTTTTCTGCAAGAAGGCAATTTAGATGAAAAACTTCTTTCTTTATTAGAACTCGGGTTAAACCATGAACAGCAGCATCAGGAACTTTTATATTATGACATAAAATATATTCTGGGGCATAACCCGCTTTTTCCGGCTTACAGTACTAAAGCAGTATTCGAAAAAAAAGAAATCCAAAACTCTGGTTTTATCTCCATGAAAGAAGGCGTTTATGAAATAGGTTTTGAAGGCGAAGGTTTTAGTTTTGATAATGAATCAGCAAGGCATAAAACGTATTTAGAAGCTTATGAAATCTCCAGCACACTGGTAAACAATTCAGATTATTTATGTTTTATTGAAGATGGCGGTTATTCTGATTTTAGATACTGGCATTCTGACGGTTGGGAATGGGTGAAGCAGGAAAATGCAAGAGCACCGCTTTACTGGCATTTTATAGATGAAAAATGGATGAATTATACCCTGAACGGATTACAGGAAATAGATCCTTCAGCAGCAGTCTGCCACATTAATTTTTATGAAGCTTCGGCGTATGCGGCCTGGAAAGGAATGCGTCTGCCTACTGAAGCTGAATGGGAAGCAGCCTCTGATTTTTTTGACTGGGGTGAACGCTGGGAATGGACAGGAAGTGCTTATCTGCCTTATCCGGGCTATAAAAAAGAACCCGGAGCAATTGGAGAATACAACGGTAAATTTATGATTAACCTAATGGTATTAAGAGGCGCTTCTGATGCAACGCCTGAAAATCACAGCCGAAAAACATATCGTAATTTTTTCCATCCCAGACTGCAGTGGCAGTTCGGCGGAATTCGTCTTGTAAAATAACAGCAAACGGCCTATGATTAAAATTGATAAGATCTCTAAAAGCTTTGCAGATAAAATCGCCGTAGATGCTGTTTCTTTTGAAGCAAAAGATAATGAAATTCTGGTAATCCTAGGTACAAGCGGCAGTGGTAAAACAACTACGCTTAAAATGATCAACCGATTGATAGAACCGGATTCGGGCTCAATTTTTATTAAGGGGGAAAATATTCAAAGCCTGCCAAAAGAAGAGTTGCGTAAAAGTATTGGGTATGTTATGCAGCATTCCGGACTTTTTCCGCATTATACGGTTGCAGAAAATATTGCAATACTTCCTAATCTTTTGAAATGGGATAAAACCAGAATTACGCAAAGGACAAAAGAGCTTTTGGAAAAATTAAACCTTTCTGAAGAAATGCTCAAAAAAATGCCTCACGAACTCAGTGGAGGCCAGCAGCAGCGCGTTGGTATCGCGAGAGCATTAATAGTCAATACTTCCATACTTTTAATGGATGAACCTTTTGGCTCTTTAGACACTATTACAAAAACAGCAATTCATAAAGAGTTTAAATCTTTAGAAGAACTCAAAACAAAAACAACGGTTCTGGTCACTCATGATGTTCAGGAAGCTTTTGATCTTGGACATAGAATCTGTTTGATGGATAATGGCAGAATTATTCAGCAAGGAACACCAAAAGAAATTTTATACCAGCCTGCAAATGATTTTGTAAAAAATTTTTTTGCTGCACAACGCGTTGTTTTAGAATATAAAATAACAAAGTTTGAAGAGCTAATCCCGTTTCTTTCAAATACAATTCTTTTGAAGGAACAAACCAATTTAAATTCTGAAATAACAGTTTGGGATGTACTTCAAAAATATAGTGTAGAAAACCGTTTTTCAGATCAGTATCAGGAAGTATTAAATGCTTTTATAGCTTATAGAAAATTACAAACCGTATGAATCAGGAACAAAGTTTATGGGAGTTTGTAGGTGATCAGCATGAAAAACTTCTGGATCAGGTTTTGCAGCATCTTGGTCTGACATTTTTATCGATTGTACTGGCAATAGTAATTGGAGTTCCTGTTGGAATATTAATTTCGAGAAGAAAAAAGTTAGCGAGCATAATTTTAGGAACAGCAGGGATTTTACAAACTATTCCAAGTATAGCACTTTTAGGATTTATGATTCCGCTTTTTGGAATTGGCGTTATGCCTGCCGTAATCGCGCTTTTAATTTATGCTTTACTGCCCGTTATCCGTAATACTCACACCGGGATTTTAGGAGTTAACCAATCTGTTATCGAAGCAGCAACAGCTTTGGGAATGAACAAATCGCAGCGTCTTTTTAAAGTTGAGCTTCCGCTTGCAATGCCTGTAATAATTGCCGGAATACGAACAGCTGCGGTAATCAATGTTGGAGTAGCGACTCTGGCTTCTTTTGTAGCTGCCGGAGGTTTAGGCGAATTTATTTTTGGCGGAATATCGCTCAATAATACCAATATGATTCTTGCGGGAGCGATTCCAGCTGCTTTTCTGGCGATTATTTTAGACCAGTTAATTGCAGTATTGCAGCATTTAAGTTTTAGGATTCTCAGAAAAATTCTAATCGCAGTTTCTGTAATCATTCTGCTTATTGGAATTTCATATTTGGTACTTACTAAAAAACAAACCAATATGCTTAAAGCAGGATTTACACCCGAGTTTATGGGAAGACAGGACGGTGACCTCGGACTTCGCTCTGTTTACGGATTATACGCAAATCCTACTGTTGTAAGCGATGCGATTATATACAAAGCAACTTACGAAGGGAAACTGGATTTAATAAGCGGTTATTCTACCGATGGACGTATAAAGGCTTTTAATCTCAAGGTTTTGGAAGATGACAGAAAAATTTTTCCGCCGTATTATGCTGCGCCGATTATTAAAACAAAGACACTAGAAAAATTTCCCAATCTTGAAAATGTACTGAATCTTTTAGCCGGAAAAATCAATGATGCGGTAATGACTGATCTTAATTATAAAACAGAATTACAGCATCAGGCACCAGAAAAAGTGGCTAAAGATTTTTTAATTAAAACGGGACTTTATAAAAAACCACGTTCACAAAACGGTGGTGTACTGCGGATTGGATCAAAGATTTTTGGCGAGCAGTACGTTTTAGCCGAAATGTATAAAATGCTGATTGAAGGCAATACGGAATACAAAGTCGAAACCAAAACAGGACTTGGCGGAACCAAAATATGTTTTGATGCATTGACAAATGACGCGATTGACTTATATCCCGAATATACCGGAACAGGACTTTTGGTATTGCTACAGCCTTCTGTCCAAACAATTGCGACAGTAAGTACAGACAGTCAAAAAACTTATGATTACGTAAAAGCTGAATTCAGTAAAAAATACGGTATTAAATGGCTGCAGCCCATCGGATTTAATAATGCTTATGCCTTGATGATGCGTAAAGAACAGGCAGATCAACTAAACATCAAAACTATATCGGATCTTAAAAATTATCTCGACAGTAAAAAATAATAAAATATAAAAGCATTTTATGGATTACAATTTTGATGAAATCATCGATAGAAAAAATACAAATGCCATTAAATGGGATGTGTCGCCATCATTGGATATTTTACCCATGTGGATTGCTGACATGGATTTTAAAACAGCTCCGGAAATAATTGAAGCTTTGCAAAATAGAGTTTCGCACGGAATATTTGGTTACACACAGACGCCGGAACAATGCTATATTTCGATACAAAACTGGTGGAAAAAACAACACGGACTTTCTCTGGAAAAAGAATGGATACTTCCTGTAATTGGGGTTATTCCGGCATTATCGGCAGCCATAAGAAGCCTTTCAGAAAAAGGAGATCAAATTATAATTCAGCCTCCGGTGTACAATCATTTCTACACACCTATAGAAAATTGCGGCTGCGAGATTATAGAAAATAATTTAAGTTACAATAACGGAATTTACACTATTGATTTTGAAGATTTAGAAATAAAAGCATCCCATCCAAAAGCTAAATTACTTTTGATAAGCAATCCGCATAATCCTGTGGGCAGAGTATGGACAAAAGAAGAATTGCTGCAAATTGCAAAAATATGTCATAAACATAATGTAATTGTGATTTCAGATGAGATTCATTGTGATCTGGTTTTCAGCGGGCAAAAACATATTCCTTTTGCCTCTTTAGATGACCAATATATTTCAAATTCAATCACTTTGGCATCTATTAGTAAAAGTTTTAATCTGGCTGGTTTACAGGTCGGTTATGTTTTTACTAAAAATGCGGAACTTTATCATAAAGTCAAATCTGTATTTGCAATACAGGAAATGGAATTATTAAGTCCGTTTGCGATAGAAGCGCTTATTGCGGCTTATAATAAAGGAGAAAACTGGCTCGTCGAATTAAAAAAATATCTGTACCATAATTATAGTTTTTTGCAGGATTTTATTGCATCAGAATTACCTCAGATTAAAGTTGTACCGCTTCAGGCCACTTATTTAGTCTGGCTGGACTGCAGTGCCTTACAATTAAATTCTGATGAAATTGCTAAAATGCTGCAGGAGGAACAAAAGCTCTGGATCAATTCTGGTACTATGTATGGAAAAGCTGGAGAGGGTTCCCTGAGAATTAATATTGCCACTCCACAAAAACTTCTTTTTGAAGGTTTGCAGAGATTAAAGAAGGCGTTAGGATAATTACGATTTTAAATTTAAAGAAAACAGCAGAAGTACTTCTTGTTTTAAGAACTCTCTGCTGTCTTTAGTTTTTCTGTTATTTTTCTATTTGAATAATTTGAGCGACGATGTTGCTGTTCATTTTATTTTTTTCGTCGGGCTGGCAACCGCCAACTGCTATTTTAATTTTACCGTTGTATGGCATTAAGATTCCTTCTGCGGTAACATAGGAGAGGTCTTCAGGTAGAAGTTTAAAAGTTATAGTTTTGCTTTCTTTTGATTTTAAAGGAATGCGTTCAAATCCTTTTAAACTTTTTAAAGGTGTTTTTATCCCTAAATCCTGATTGATAATATAAAGCTGAGGTACTTCTTCGCCTTCTATTTTTCCTGTATTGGTTATTCTGACAGAGACAGAAACTTCTTTGCCTTTTTGTATGGCTGGCAAAACTTTTAGCTGATCATATTTAAAAGTAGTGTAACTTAAGCCGTAACCAAAACCGTATAAAGGTGTCCCTTTAAAATAACGATAGGTTTTGTTATCCATACTGTAGTCTTGAAAAGAGGGCAGGTCGGTATCATTTTTATAGAATGTTACGGGTAAACGGCCTGCGGGATTATAATCTCCAAAAAGCACATCTGCAACGGCTTTTCCAGCCGCCTGCCCGCCATACCATGCATTTACAATGGCCGGAATATTTTCTGCTTCCCACGGAATCGCAATAGCGCTTCCGGTAAGCATAACGAAAACGACAGGTTTTCCTGAGGATTGAAGTGATTTTAAAAGTTCAGTCTGAACTTGCGGCAAAAGTATAGAAGTTCGATCACCGCCGCTAAATCCGGGATAGTTTACAGGCATTTCTTCTCCTTCCAGCTGTGGAGAAATTCCGCCTGCAAAAATATAAGCATCCGCATCTTTATGGCGCTCAATAAGTTTTTTAAAATCGGTTTTTTCAAAATTTCCTGTTTGCAGTGCCACGTTTGCTTTTCCTTCGCCCTGCCAGTATTCCAGAACTACATTATAAACCGTATTTTTTTTCGTGATTAATTCAAAAGTCTTTTCTCCCCATCTGTTCTTTTTCCATGCATTGATAACTTCTTTTCCGTCAATTAAAAAGCGGTAGCCGTCATCGGCATTAATTTCAAAAGTAATCGAACCATCTTTATCCGCAGTATAATTGGTGGTATATCGTGCAGAAAAATGATTGGCTTTAATATTTTTAATCAGAGTTTCTCCTTCCTGCCAAAAATAATTAATTTCAGATTCTGTTCTTACTGCTTCCGGCGTACCTTTTAAATCTTCATTATTAAAATATTCGGCTTTAAAACCTTGTTTTCCTTCAAAAGAATATTGGTTAATATTGTTCTGATATACTAATAGGGTATCGCTGGTAAAGTTTACGGCTTTTTCATATACAACTGCAGTATTCGGTCCCATTTTATCTTTAATACCTTGTAAAACAGTAGTAAGTTTATTTGGAGTTCCATTGTAATTTCCTAAAATAGAAATCGCATTATCAGCATTCGGACCAAGGACAACAATTTTTTTGAGGTTTTTGTTTAAAGGGAGGATATTTTTTTCATTACGAAGTAACACGATCGATTGTCTTGCCATTTTTAAAGCATGTTCCTGATGTTCCCTGCTTTCTAAAACCGAGTCGGGTGTCTGAGCATATTTTACCATAGAAACAGGATCAAACATTCCCAGTCTAAAACGAATCATAAAAAGGCGTTTTACAGAAATATCAATTTGTTTTTCGCTGATTTTTCCATTTTTTACCGCTTGTACCAAAGCTTTGTAAGCATCAGTACCGCAATCTATATCAGTGCCATGTAAAACAGCATCTGCAGAAGCACTTTCAGCATCTGGATGTGTTTTATGATTCTTGAAAAAATCATCAATCGCCCAGCAGTCAGATGTTACATATCCGGTAAACTGCCATTGATTTCTTAAAATATCAGTCATTAAAATATCGCTGGCACAGCACGGCTGCGTTCGAAAAGCATTATAAGCACACATAACACCTGCAACTTTAGAATGCATTACAAGTTTTTTAAAAGCAGGGAGATAAGTATCCCAGAGTTCATAAGGCGTGACATCAACATCAAATGTATGTCGCAGCGATTCTGGTCCGCTGTGCACGGCATAATGTTTCGCGCAAGCCGCTGCTTTTAGGTATTTAGGGTCGTCTCCCTGCAGGCCTCTTACAAAATAATCACCTAAAACAGCCGTAAGATATGGATCTTCACCATACGTTTCCTGTCCGCGTCCCCAGCGCGGGTCACGAAAAATGTTGATGTTTGGTGTCCAGTAAGTCAGACCCAGATAACGTTCGTTTGTACGGTTTAATTTTACTGCTTTATTATAAATAGCCCTGCCTTCAAGTGCAGCATAATCGGCCATTTTAAAAAGAGAATTTTTATCAAAAGTGGCTGCCATGGCTATTGCCTGAGGATAAACCGTGGTTTTAAATGGAGTTCTTGCCACACCGTGTAAAGTTTCATTCCACCAATCGTAAGCAGGAATTTGGAGTCTGGGTATAGCGGGCGCAGCATTTAGCATCTGCGATACTTTTTCTTCGAGTGTCAACCGGCTGACCAGATCATCTGCCCGTTCTTCAAAGCTTATAGCGGGATTTAGAAAAGGAAATTCTTCTGTTTTATTTTGAGCAGAACACCAAAGTGATAACAATAGTGTAATTTGAAAAACTATTTTTTTTGTTTCCATATTAGATTTATAAAGCCGTTATGAGATATTTATAATAAAATAATGCAACCGATTGTGTAAATTAATGAAAAATATTTTTAATTTTAAATTTTATTTGAAATAAATGAGTTTTCCAATCAAAGTGAACGGTTATGAATTGAAAACAATCTAAATTTTAGAGCATCTGACATCTAAACTTTGAAACTATTTAATCATTACGATGTGTCTAAGAATGTTTTTATTTCTGATACTTTACAGTTGAAATATTATGAGTTTTAGACATAACAATCAATATTCTGGCAAATTTGAACAACCGATTGTAGTTTATTTGATGCGTTTTTATTTCAGCAAATTTTAAATTGTTGATTAAAATTAAAAATTTTGAAATTACAATTAAGTACTTAGAGATATTTAAAAAGTTAATTTTCATTAAGAGAGATGGGGAAAGTAAAAATAGAAATTGACTGTGTGATTTTTTATCTTGATGGCAGTAGTCTTAAAATTCTCGTTGTAAAAGAGAAAGATGAGACTGGAATCAAATGGAGACTGCCTAATGATGGTGCAAAAAAAAGCGAAACTATTGAACACACTGTAAACAATATTATAAAGAGATATACAAATGCTGAAAATTATTTTGCAGTCCAGTTAAAAGCTTTTAGCGATATGGGTGATAGTAATATGCAGGAAAAAATTATAATTGGTTATTATGCATTGATTAAAAAAAAGCTGAATACCTCTGACAATATTTTTCAGGACGAACATCTAAAATGGGCGTCATGCAGTGAATTGGAATTTTTAAATAATAAAGACCGGTCTATAGTTAATTTTAGTTTACAAGAGCTCCGTAAAACCAGCTGCCAGACAACCGAGGCTTTTAATCTTCTGCCTGAAAAATTTACAGTACTTCAGGCTGTTAATTTATATGAAGAGATTTTTAAAGTCAGTATCGATAAATCTAATTTCAGAAGAAAAATTTTTCAAAGAGGATTACTTAAAGAATCTGAAGAGAAAGAAGAAAATGTTTCCCATCGCGCTGCAAAATATTACAGTCTGAACCAGGACTACGAAAGATACCCTTATTATGAATTTCTAAACATTGGCTTTAAAGAAAAAGCGGAGGTTTTAAATGACCGTTTAAAATAAGGTAAGTTTAAATATTATATGATAGTCATGGAAGGTTTGAACTTTCATAAGTTTTAAATTTATGAAATAATCTTCTGATGACTAGATTAAAATTATCTTTCTTAGAATTTAAAACAAAATATTTTTTATTAAGCAATCGATTGTTTTTGAATTAATCTGTCTTAATTTTATTCCTTCTCACTATATAAATTAAATTCCATAAAGACGAAAAGCACCTTCTATATGCTTTATTTTGTAAGTATTTATCTTTATTATTTAATAAGTGCAACCTTTGTTTTTCTTTTTGTCTTTTTTTTAAGAATAGTCTTCAAACACAATATAATTCATAAATGTATTTCGTTGGCAATATATTTTTTTATTATATTTTTATTTAATTGCATTGTTTTATGTTTTAAATGTTTTTAAAACTTACTTTTTTTTCAATATTAATAAAAAAAAATAACACAACCGATTGTGTATATAAGTTTGTTTTTTATATTTGTACAAGATACACTTATGAAAATGCTTACTTATTTTTATAAATACTGTATAGATTACTAACTAACCAAAACCAGTTTTAATTTAAATCAATTTTTATGACTAACTATTTTGTTGCGAGTCGATCAAAGTATTTAAAATGCTTTGGCTTTTTGATCTTAATGTTCCTGCTTTCTTCTCATTTAAGTGCGCAGATAACAGTTACCGGAACCGTTTCAGATGCTAATGGTCCTATTCCGGGTGCTAATATTAATTTAAAAGGAACAAAAAACGGAGTAAGTACCAGCTTTGATGGTAATTATTCGATAAATGTTCCCTCAAACAGCGTTCTTATCTTTAGTTTTATTGGATTCAAAAACAAAGAAGTTCCTGTAAATGGACAAACAAAAATTAATGTACTGCTTGAAGAGGATTTAAATACCTTAAAAGAAGTTGTTGTAATTGGATATGGTACGCAGATAAAAGAGGCCGTTACAGGATCTGTCGCTTCATTAGGCGGGAAAGAACTAAACGAAGTTGCCTCTGCTAATATTACGCAGGCTTTACAAGGAAGACTTCCGGGAGTAGAACTAACTCAGACCTCTTCTAAACCCGGAGCGGCCATGCAGATCAGAATACGAGGAACAAGGTCTTTAACAGGAAGCAATGATCCTTTGGTGGTATTAGACGGTGTCCCTTTTGCGGGTTCTATAGGAGATATAAACCCAACCGATATTAAGTCTGTTGATATTTTAAAAGATGCCTCTGCTACTGCTATTTATGGTTCCCGAGGTGCAAACGGAGTTATATTGGTTACAACATTAAAAGGACGTAAAAACCAAAAAGCGACTTTCAGCTATAATGGTTTCAGCGGTATAAAACAGGTATTTGGTAAATATCCTATGATGGATGCAGCTAAATTTGGCGCTCTTCGCGATTACACAGGTCTGTATGTAGATGGTGTAGGCGAATCGCGTGACGTCAATACCGACTGGCAGGATTCATTATATGGTGCAGGCGAAATGATCAGCCACGATGTAAGCGTTTCAGGAGGAACAGAAATGGGCGCTTACAATGCCGGTTTAGGTTATTATAAAGAAGAATCAGTTTTGCCTGGTCAGAGTTATGAGCGTTTCAGCCTGAGAGCAGGACTTGATCAGCAGATTAACAGATCGATTCGTTTAGGATTTAATACCAATAGTAATTATACGGTTTCAAACGGCGACAATATCGGAACAGGTACTATTTTAGCGACTTCACCTCTTGCCAATCCATACAATGCTGATGGATCACTAAGAAGAATAGTAAGTATGGCGGCAGATGACCAATGGGTGTATACCAGAAAATCAATCGAAAATCTGGGCGATGCTTATGTGAACCAGACCAGAGGATTTAGTTCTTATAACAATATTTTTGCAGAGGTTAAAATTCCCGGAATCGACGGATTAAAATACAGGCTGAATACAGGACTAAATTTTCGTACTTCGAACAGCGGTTATTATGAAGGGCAGGGCGTATTTGATGTAAACCCGGCAACTTTATCCAATGCTTCTATCAGCAATTTTTGGTCAACACAATGGCTTCTTGAAAACTTACTTACGTATGATAAAACTTTTGCCCAAAAACATACAATAAATTTTGTGGGGTTATATTCGAATGAACAATACACAGGAAACAGTTCAAGAATCAGCAGAAACGGAATTACTTCGGATGCATTTCAGTTTTATAATTTAGGACAAAGTGAGGAAGAAGCTGTTATAAATCCGGCGGATCAGGATTATACACAATGGGGCCTGACCTCCTATATGGCGAGATTAATGTATTCTTATGATAACCGTTATTTTATTTCCGGAACAGTTCGTTCTGACGGTTCTTCAAGACTTTCACCAAATAACAGATGGGTGACTTATCCGGCTGTTTCTGCAGGCTGGACCATTTCTAATGAGTCATTTCTTAAAGATGTTAAATACATTAACTTATTAAAATTACGTGCAGGTTATGGTGAAACATCCAATCAGGCCGTTGCTCCTTATGCCACTTTAGGAGCATTAAGTACAAGACCTTATAATTTTGGAAGCACAAACTCGACAGGTGTCTATGTAACAGAACTTCCAAATCCGGATTTAGGATGGGAATTCTCTACAACATGGAATTACGGTTTGGATTTTGGTTTTTTTAATAACCGTTTATCCGGGACAATCGAATATTATAAAACAAATACCAAAGATTTACTGCAAAGAGTGGGATTACCTGCCACTTCTGGCGTAAGCGGGTATGTTGCCAACGTTGGGGAAACAGAAAACAAAGGTTACGAAATCTCTTTAAACGGAGTTATTTTTGATAATCCGAAAGGTTTAACCTGGACAGTGGGCGTTAACTTTTATAAAAATGAAAATAAGTTAACGGCACTTGCTTCCGGTGCGAGCCGTGATGAGGCAAACAACTGGTTCGTAGGGTATAATATCAACTCTATTTACGATTATCAAAAAGTTGGAATCTGGCAGGAAGGAGATCCTTATATGTCAATTTTAGAACCGGGACCAACAGGCATTAATCAGCAGGGAACAGTAGTAGGATCTATTAAAGTAAAATATACCGGAGAATACAATGCTGATGGTTCGCCAAAACGTGCAATTAATGCAAGTGACAGACAAATTATTGAAACCGATCCGGATTTTCAAGGAGGATTCAATACTAATTTGACATATAAAGGATTTGATTTTTCTGCTGTCGGAGCATTTAAAAGCGGCGGTGTTTTAATCAGTACACTTTATGGAGGGGCAAGTTACTTAAACTTAATGAACGGACGAAGAAGCAACGTTGATGTGGATTACTGGACTCCGGATAACAGAGATGCAGAATTTCCTAATCCGAGAGGTATCAGAAGCGGGGATAATCCAAAATACATTTCTACGATGGGATATTTTGATGCATCTTACGTAAAAATCAGAGCCTTGACCCTAGGTTATACTTTAGACAAAGATTTTACAAGAAATATAGGAATCGATAATTTGAGACTTTATGTAACAGCTCAAAATCCGTTTGTACTATTTTCTCCTTATCATGATAAATCTGGAATGGATCCTGAAACGAATTCATTTGGTGATGAAAATCAGGCAGTAGCATCTTACCAAAGAAGGTTTTTGGTTATTGGTACTAACACTCCCAGCACCAGAAATTATCTATTTGGCCTTAATTTAACTTTTTAATCAGACATTCATATGAAACGATATATTTTAAAAAATTTGATAGTAGGATCTGCAGTTTTGTTTTCTTTAGCTGGCTGCTCTGATATATTAGAAGAAAAGCCGCACGATTTTTATGAACCCAATTATTTTAAAACAGAACAGGGTGTTATACAGGGTTTAACCTCTCATTATGCACATTTACGCTGGATTTACGGGCAGGCTTATTTTTATAACGCGTCTCAGACCGGTACAGACGAAGCCACTTATGCACAAAGTGCCGATGGGAATTTTAAAGATCACGATTTGTCCGGTGTCGGGATTATTAATCCGAATTCAAGCCGTTCAGATGTTTTATGGAATAATTCCTATTATGATATTAATACTGCAAGCGGTATTATAGAAAATGGTGCCGAAGTTGGTATTGCAAGTAATCTGATTGCTGAATCGAAATTTTTCAGAGGTTTTGATTACTTTTTACTGGTACAGACATTTGGAGGCGTACCTCTTGATCTTGGTGCGGGAGAATTAAAATTCAACAGTAAACCGTCAAGAAGTTCAAAACGAAATACAGTTTCTGAGGTGTACACAAAAGCAATTTTTCCAGATTTAAAAGCAGCAGTAAACGAACTGCCGGATGCGCCTCGATTAACCGGTACCGCTACAAAAACACTGGCGCGTTTATTTTTGGCAAAAGCCTATTTAACCTATGCATGGTGGCTGGAAAATCCAAATAACATACCAACCTATCCGGATACTCCGAGAACAGATCCCGATGGACATAATGCACAATGGTATTTTCAGGAAGCTTATAATACAGCGGTTGCCGGAATTAATAATCCCGGTCCTTATGGCTTACTGGATTCTTTTTATGATGTAAATGCAGGTGCAAATGACAGAAATAAAGAAGTGATGCTTTATGCAGATCACACTCAGGACAGTGAATATTATAATGGTTCAAGTTTAACGTATGGCAGCGGCGGCGCTCCGGATAATTTTGCCGGCTGGATGGTAACGTGGAATTATACGGCTATCAGAAGTAAAAATGGTACTGCAGCAGTTTCATCTGTACAGCGTGAAGCCAATCAGTTTTTGGGACGTCCGTGGACAAGAATGGCACCGCCAATTGAAGTTTTTACAAAAACATTTGCTGATAAAACCAATGATTCAAGATATGATGGAACATTTACAACAACGTTTCGCGGTAATTGGAATTTACAAGGAACCGGTTTAAGTACTGTTGCCACTTTGACAAATGCTAATGGCTTGACAATTAAACCCGGAGATGCTGTTTTAACCTTTCTGAATGAAGAACCTTCAACACCGGTTACTTATCCTTCCGGACAAGGAGAAAGCGGTGTAGGAGCCGGAACTCTTCCGGGAAGATCAGATTATGTTATTTCTCCAAATGGAATCAGCAGAATCGTATATCCGGGATTTTGGAAATTAGGCCCGTACCGTAAAGACAATGCCGGAGGATTAGGACAGCCAAATGCAGCCAGTACAAGACCGTTTCCGGTGGCTAAATTTTCTGAATTGTATTTTGTTGCCGCAGAAGCTGCAGTAAAAGGCGCAACAGGAAATTTGACAGCAAGAAGCCTTATTAATGTAATAAGAGCAAGAGCTGGAAAATGGCGTTGGGACAATAATGGCAATACAGCAAAAGCTGCTGATAACAGCGCTGCCATGATTGCTGCAACACCAACAGTTATAGATATTAATTACATTCTGGCTGAGCGTTCGCGCGAACTTTTTGGAGAAGGCTATCGCTGGTATGACTTGGTAAGAACACAAAAGTGGAATGAACTTGCCGGTCAATATTCAATAGGAGGATCTAATTACGGACAGCATACTCCTGAGGTTGTAACCAGAAGTATTGATGTACATCATTATCTAAGACCAATTCCACAAGGGCAGCTTGATGGTATGGAAATGTCAGCCGATGAAAAAGCCGCATACCAAAACCCGGGTTATTAAGCCTGAGTTGATAAAACATGTAATTTTAGATACATAAATAATCAGTCTGAGTTTATTTCATAAGTTGAAGTTTTGTTAGTTGAAAGCCGGGTAATGCTCTCGGCTTTTAATATTCTTTATCAGATTTAAATACATAATAAAAAATGATTCCAAGAAAATTATTTCTTTTATTCACGATAACTTTCCTGACTATTTTTCAAATAAAAGCTCAGGAAAAAAGTACAAAGAAAAAACAAGGACAGTCTCCGGTTTTTTCAAATGTTATCTATACCGGCAACGATGAGATTTATACAAACAATCCGCTAAAATCAGATGAATTTTACTCTCCTGTCCTGCAGGGTTGTTATCCGGATCCAGCGATTACCAGAAAAGGAGACGATTATTATATGGTTTGTTCTTCATTTGCTATGTTTCCCGGCGTTCCTGTTTTTCATTCTAAAGACTTAGTCAATTGGACAGATTTGGGAGGAGTTTTAAATAATGTCAAAGAATTTAATCCGCATGATACCGGAATCAATGCAGGAGTTTATGCTCCTGGAATTACCTACAATCCTCATAACAATACATTTTACATGATTGTTACCGCTTTTACAGGTAAAATGGGTAATATCATCGTAAAAACAAAAGATCCTGTTAAGGGATGGGGAAGTCCCATAAAACTAGATTTCGGCGGAATTGATCCGAGTATTTTTTTTGATGATAACGGCAAAGGTTACGTAGTGCACAACGATGCACCGGATAAAGGAAAAGAACTTTATAACGGCCATCGTGTCATTAAAGTCTGGGAGTACGATACTGAAAATGATAAGGTAATTCCGGGAACCGATAAAATTATAGTAGATGGTGGGGTCGATCTTTCGAAAAAACCAATCTGGATTGAAGCACCACATTTATATAAAAAGAACGGAAAGTATTATTTAATGTGTGCCGAAGGGGGAACAGGCGGCAATCACAGCGAAGTTATTTTTATATCCGATAATCCAAAAGGACCTTTTAAACCTTCATCAAACAATCCGATACTTACTCAAAGATATTTTCCAAAAGACAGAGCCAATAAAGTAGACTGGACAGGACATGCTGATATTATCGAAGGACCAAATAATCAATATTACGGCGTATTTTTAGGCATTCGCCCGAATGATAAAGACCGCGTAAATATTGGCCGTGAAACTTTTATACTTCCCGTTGACTGGTCTGGAACTTTTCCGGTATTTGAAAATGGATTAGTGCCTATGGAACCTAAATTGAAAATGCCAAACGGAGTCGAAAACAAAACAGGAAAAGACGGCTTTTTTCCAAATGGTAATTTTACGTTTACAGAAAATTTTACTTCCAATAAATTAGATTACAGATGGATAGGTTTAAGAGGACCGCGTGAAAGTTTTATTTCGATAACCAAAAAAGGGCTGGCAATTAATCCTTTTGAAACCAATCTTAAAGAACTAAAACCAACATCGACACTTTTTTACAGACAGCAGCATAATACGTTTTCTTTTGAAACGACATTGAATTACAAACCAGCATCAGAAAAAGATCTTGCCGGAATTGTTTGTCTGCAAAACGAACGTTTTAATTATGTTTTCGGTATTACCAAAAAAGGAAAAGACACTTATGTACTTTTAGAAAGAACAGAAAAAGGAGAATCGAAAATAATCGCCAGCAAAAAGATAGAGATTAAAAAAGGAATTAAATTGCAGGTAAAAGCGGCGGGAGATAGTTACGAATTCAGTTTTGCTCTAAATAATTCTGATTTTGAAAATCTTGGCGGAGCTGTTTCTGGAGATATTCTTTCTACAAATACAGCCGGCGGTTTTACTGGAGCGTTGATAGGTTTATATGCAACTTCGGCTAATGATTCGAAATTGTAGAATAGACTAAAATCTTCCGATAATTTAACTTTTGAAATAATGAACATGAAGAAAAAGCATTGTAAAAACATCGTATTTTTTATCCTTCTGCTTTTTATTGCAGGCTGTAAATCAAATCAAACGGTCAAGGTTAAAAATCAAAACTGGACAGGGACGTGGGCATGTGCACAAATGCAGGTTGAACCTCATAATATGCCGCCGGAACCGGGATTGAGCGGGAATACTTTAAGACAGATTATTAAAGTTTCGATAGGAGGAAACCAACTGCGATTTCGTTTTTCAAATCTTTTTACCGATGAACAGATGATTATAAAATCGGTTAGTGTTTCGAATGTTGCCGAAGCCCCTGCGATTGATATTAAATCTCAAAAAATGCTTTATTTCAATTCAAATGCTGAGGTAACGATAAATCCAAAAGAAGAAATTTATTCAGATGTTTTTAATTTTCCACTGCAAAAAGGACAGCTTTTAGCAGTCACAATTCACTATGAAAAAGCTCCAAAAATAATTTCGGGTCATCCGGGCTCGCGTACGACATCTTATATACTGCAAGGCGATCATCAAAATGATGAAATGTTTTCGGGAGCTGTAAAAACAGATCATTGGTACACTATTATGAGATTAGACGTTATTAGTACAAACAAATCCAATATTGTCTGCTTAGGAAACTCCATTACAGACGGACGCGGTTCTGGAACAAACAAACAAAACAGGTGGACTGATATTTTAGCATCAAGATTGGCCGCTAATAAAAATACAGAACATATTGGCGTGCTCAATTTAGGAATTGGCGGAAACTGCGTAGTAAGAGGCGGACTTGGTCCAACGGCTCTTGAACGTTTTGACCGTGATGTACTTTCGCAGTCTGGTACAAAATGGCTCGTAATTTTAGAAGGCATAAATGATATTGGAGGCATTAAACGCGCCGAAGATGCAACAGCAAAAGCGCAGGAAATTATAGAAGCTTATAAAATTATGATCGATAAAGCGCATGCTAAAGGAATCAGGGTTTACGGCTGTACAATTCTGCCTTTTCAAAAATCATTTTACGATGCACCGTTTAAACAAGACGCCAGAGATATTGTGAATGCATGGATTAGAAACGGAAACTTTGATGCGGTAATTGATTTTGACAAAGAAATGGAATCTGAAGCAGGTTCAAAAACAATCTTATCCAATATGCACGATAATGATTTTCTGCACCCAAACGAACTTGGATATAAGCGAATGGGGGAAGCTGTAGATTTAAATTTATTTCAATAATAGTATAATATTAAAAGAGTTCATTTTGGCTCTTTTAACTAATTAATCCACATCATGAAATCAATAATTAGAGTTTTTGCATTTACAATTCTTTTTGTAACAGGACAAAATATTTATTCTCAAGATTCCAATTTTCATGTCTATCTCAGTTTTGGGCAGTCCAATATGGAAGGCGCAGCGCCCATAGAACCTCAGGATAAACTCAATGTTGATCCCCGATTTCAGGTTTTAGAAGCGGTAAACTGTCCGGATTTAGAACGTGAAATGGGCAAATGGTACACGGCGATTCCACCTTTATGCCGATGTAAAACTGGATTTACTTTAACGGATAATTTTGGGAAAACAATGGTGGCTAATCTTCCAAAAAATATAAAAGTCGGTGTTGTAAACGTTGCCGTTGGAGGCTGTAAAATTGAACTTTTTGATAAAGATAAAGTAGAAAGTTACACCGCCACAGCACCAGAATGGATGCAGGGAATGATTAAAGAATATAATGGAAGTCCGTATGCAAGACTGGTTGAAATGGCAAAAATTGCACAAAAAACGGGCGTCATAAAAGGAATTTTATTGCATCAGGGAGAATCGAATACAGGCGATACGCTCTGGCCGAAAAAAGTCAAAATTGTATATGATAATTTACTAAAAGATCTCAATTTAGATCCTAAAAAAGTGCCTTTGCTTTCTGGCGAAGTCGTTCACGAAGAACAAAACGGAAAATGCGCGAGCATGAATAAAATTATAGCCACGCTGCCCAAAACAATTCCAACATCTTATGTTATTTCTTCAAAAGGCTGCGCAGTCGCTTCCGATTTTTTACATTTTAATGCTGAAGGTTACAAAGAATTAGGAAAACGTTATGCGGATCAAATGTTAGCTTTATTAGGTTATAAAGCAACTAAGGGCAGTGAACCTTTTATCGTTCAGGCACCTTTAGGATTTGATGTTTTAAATCCAAACGTGCCGGCAGGAAAAGTTGAAACGATATCTTATGAATCAAAAACCGTCGGAACCACCAGAAAAGTTACTGTTTATACACCACCCGGATTTAATAAAAAGAAAAAATATCCTGTTTTATATCTTTTACACGGAATAGGCGGCGATGAAAAAGAATGGCTTAACGGAGGGAATCCGCAGATTATATTAGACAATCTTTATTCTGAAGGAAAAATTGAACCCATGATTGTAGTAATGCCAAACGGAAGAGCTATGAAAGACGACAGCGCTTCCGGAAATATAATGGCACCGGAAAAAGTTCAGGCATTTGCTTATTTTGAAAAAGATTTGTTAAACGATTTAATTCCCTTTATAGAAAAAAAATATCCGGTTCTTAAAGACCGCGAATCTCGGGCAATTGCCGGTTTATCAATGGGAGGCGGACAGTCTTTAAATTTCGGTTTAGGAAATTTAGACCAATTTGCCTGGGTTGGAGGATTTTCATCGGCACCTAATACTAAAATGCCTCAGGAATTACTTCCGAATCCAGAAGAAGCAAAAAAGAAATTAAAACTCCTTTGGATTTCTTGCGGCGATAAAGACTGGCTTATCGAAAACAGTAAACGAACCCACGATTATTTAGTAAAAAATAATGTGCCGCATATTTATTACATAGAGCCCGGAGTTCATGATTTTAAAGTCTGGAAAAATGGTTTATACATGTTTTCTCAGTTTTTATTTAAAGCAGTAGATCAGTCCGGTTTTTCAAAATACACTGTTTTGGAAACATCAGATTTAAATAATTAAGAAATTGTTTCAATTGTCTCCTGCTTTAGCTGGAGGTCAAAAATAGATTTTAGAGTAAGGCTTTAGCCAAAATTGGATATTCGGCTAAAGCCAATGTGAACTAATTTAATTCACCTCCAGCTAAAGCTGGAGGCAATTCAAGAATTCGTTTAAGCATATAAATTAGGAACTAATGAATAAAATAAAGACAATGAAAAGCTATTTCAAATTGATTTTCTTTATAATTATCAGCCTTTTGCATAATGTTTCAAAAGCGTCGCAGCCTTTTATAACGAATACAAAAACAGAAAATGTAATGGTTTTAAAAGAGAAATCGCAATCTCTTTCCTTTTTTGTAAATACAGGATTAGATGCAGGAATTCTGCGTGCCGTACACAATCTGCAGTCTGATTTTGAAAAAGTTACCGGAGATCGTCCTGTTGTTTTTAATGAAAACCCCAAAACGGCTTCACCTTTAATTATCATTGGAATGATTGGCTCTAATTCGATTATTGATGATTTAGTAAAACAAAAAAAAATCGACGGAAAAGAACTCAAAGGCAAAAATGAAAAATTCATTATTCAGCACGTTAAAAATCCATTTAAGAGAATTGAAGAAGCGCTTGTAATTGCAGGAAGCGATAAACGCGCCACCATTTACGGAATTTACGAATTATCAAAACAAATTGGTGTTTCGCCTTGGTATTATTGGGCAGATGTTCCCGTAAAACAGAAAGAGAATATTTATTTTATTAAAGGGATTTATACAGACGGCGAACCTGCTGTAAAGTACAGGGGAATTTTTCTTAACGATGAAGCGCCTGCATTAAGCGGTTGGGCAAAAGCCACATTTGGAGGTTTTAACAGCCAGTTTTATGAAAAAGTTTTTGAATTAATGCTTCGCTTAAAAGCTAATTACATCTGGCCAGCCATGTGGGGAAATGCTTTTTATGATGATGACGCAGCGAGCGGCCCTTTGGCAAATGAAATGGGAATTGTAATGGGAACTTCGCATCATGAACCTATGGCTTTGGCACAAACTGACTGGCGCAGGTACATCAAAAAAAATAACCTTCCGAACGTTTGGGATTATTCGAAAAACAAAAAAGTTTTAGATGAATTCTGGACAACAGGAATCCAGCGCAGTAAAAACTGGGAAAAAGTCGTAACGATCGGAATGCGGGGTGACGGAGACGAAGCGATGAGCGAAGGAACCAATATAAGTCTGCTTGAAAATATTGTAAAAGAACAGCGCAAGATTATTGAAAGAGAAACCGGAAAAAGCGCCGATAAAACGCCGCAGGTTTGGGCTTTATACAAAGAAGTGCAGGATTATTATGATCAGGGAATGCGTGTTCCCGATGATGTAACGCTCTTGTTTTGTGATGACAACTGGGGAAATGTGCGTAAACTGCCGGACCTTACCAAACCTTTGCATAAAGGCGGTTACGGAATGTATTATCATTTTGATTATGTTGGCGGTCCAAGAAACTCAAAATGGATAAATATAAGTCCGATACAAAGAGTTTGGGAACAGATGAATTTGAGTTACGAACACGGAGTCGATAAAATCTGGATTGTAAATGTCGGCGATTTAAAGCCAATGGAATTTCCAATTAGTTTTTTCCTGGATATGGCATGGAATCCGAAGCAGTTTAATTCACAAAATCTCTTTGAATTTACTAAGAAATGGGCAGCCGAACAGTTTGGAGAAAAACATGCAGAAGAAATCGCCCGGTTATTAAATACTTATCCAAAATTCAATCGTCGGGTTACGCCCGAAATGCTCGACAGCAAAACCTACAGTTTAGAAAATTATAACGAATTTGAAACCGTAGTTAATGACTATAAAAACTTAGCACTCGATGCATACCGTGTTTATAATGAACTTCCTGCCGAATATAAAGATGCTTATTTTCAGCTGGTTTTATATCCAATAGATGCCTGCTGTAATCTTTATGAAATGTATTTTGCACAGGCAAAAAATAAAAAACTGGCAGAAGAAAAAAACAGCCTCGCGAATTATTATGCAGCTGAAGTAAAAAAGAATTTTGAGCGCGATTCGATTCTTCAAAATAAATACAATAATGAAATTTCGGGCGGCAAATGGACACACATGATGGATCAGATGCGAATAGGCTACAAAGCATGGCACGACACGCCAAAAAATATCATGCCTGAGGTGAAATATCTTTCGGAGAAGGAAATTGTTGTGCCAAAAGTTTTTGAAGAAAAGGACGGTTATGTGTCTATTATGGCTGCACATTTTTCAAAAGCAAATGATTCAAAAAAAACGCATTGGGAAGTGATTCCGGATTTCGGAAAAACACTCAGCGGGATTACCACATTTCCACAAAATAGTTATCCAGCTGTTAACGAAAATATTTCTGTTGAATATGAAATTAATTTTACTTCAACAGGAGAATGTGATGTAGAACTTCTTTTAGCACCAACACTTAATTTTAACAGCAATAAAGGACTTCGGTATGAAATTTCTTTTGATGAAGAAAAACCACAGCAGGTAAATTTTAACGGACATTATCGAGGCGAATTAGGAAGATGGCAGGCAGAACACATGATTCATTCCGCTACAAAACATACGATTTTAAAAGCAGGAAAACATATACTCCGTTTTCGTGTTTTAGATCCGGGAATTGTACTGCAAAAGATTCTGATTAATACCGGAGGATTAAAGCCTTCTTATCTCGGAGCTCCGGAAAGTAAGATGATCTCAGAATAAAAATATTTTTTCATTCATAATAATATCAATTTAAAATGAAAACTAAACTCTTGTATTGCTTATTGATATTGCTAACGGCTTTTGGCGGCAGAGCTCAAAAAAGCAAAGCACATAATCCTGTGATATATGCAGATGTACCTGATTTATCAATGATTAGAGTGGGTGATACTTATTATATGAGCAGTACAACCATGCACATGAATCCGGGTGTTCCTATCATGAAATCTAATGATTTAATAAATTGGAAACTGGTTAATTATGCCTGCAGCGCAATTGAAGATAATAATGACAAACTCAATTTAGATAACAATAAAAATGATTATGGCAGAGGTTCCTGGGCCAGCAGCCTGCGTTATCATAAAGGCATATATTATGTCAGCACTTTTTCCGGAACAACGGGTAAAACTTATATTTTTTCTTCAAAAAACATTGAAAACGGACCATGGAAAAGAACGGTCTTAAACAATTCTTATCACGATCATTCGCTTTTATTTGATGATGATGGCAAAGTATATCTTGTATGGGGCAGCGGAAAACTGTATATAATTGAATTAGAAAACGATCTTTCAGCAGTTAAAGAAGAAACTAAAAGAGTTTTAATCGAAAATGCGAGTGCACCTGGGGGAGATCAAATTATGCTGCCGTCAGAAGGATCACAGCTTTTTAAAATTAAGGGCAAATATTATTTGTTTAATATCTGCTGGCCAAAAAACGGTATGCGAACTGTAATTATTCATAAGGCTGATGCTATTTCAGGTCCGTGGGAAGGAAAAATAGGCCTGCAGGATTTGGGTGCAGCACAAGGCGGGCTTATTGATACACCGGACGGAAAATGGTTTTCTTATTTATTTAGAGATGCCGGAGGCGTAGGTCGTATTCCGTATCTTGTTCCTGTAAAATGGGAAAATGACTGGCCCATCTTAGCAGAGAATGGAAAAGTGCCTGAAACCCTTGATCTGCCTGCCAATAAAAGCCTTATTCCCGGGATTGTAAATTCTGATGATTTTACGCGAAAAAGCGGCGAAAATGATCTTCCGCTGGTTTGGCAGTGGAATCATAATCCGGATAATTCATTGTGGTCTGTCAGGGAAAGAAAAGGCTATTTAAGGTTAAAAACAAAAAGAACAGACAGCAGTTTTGTTCAGGCAAAAAATACTTTAACCCAAAGAACTTTTGGTCCAAAATGTTCCGCAAGTACAATGTTAGAAATCTCTAATATGAAAGAAGGTGATTTGGCCGGACTGGCATTATTACAGAAAGAATTTGGTTTTGCTGCCGTAAAAATTGAAAACAGCACAAAAAAAATTGTCATGACTGATGCCGAAAAAGGAATCCAAAGAGAAATCGAAAGCATACCTTTAAATCAAAACAAAATATACTTTAAAGCTGAATGCAGCTTTGAAAACAAAGCCGATACAGGCAGATTTTATTACAGCCTAAACGGAAAAGAATGGATAAGTATTGGAAAACCTATAAAGATGCCGTATACAATTCCTCATTTTATGGGATACCGATTTGGTTTGTTTAACTATGCGACCCAAAATACAGGAGGTTTTGCCGATTTTGACTATTTTCATATTAATGATAAAATTACAATACAGTAAAATAATAAGATTCAACCCATTAATTAAGTCTGCTATGAATTTTAAATACGTTATATATTTTTGTCTGCTGAGTTTTTTTAAACTAAATGCACAATCAATTGTACAAAGTCCGGATGAGAAACTTAAAGTATTCTTATTTGTTGAAAATGGAATGCCGGTTTACAATGTTACTTATAATGAAAAAACCTTTATAGAAAAATCACCGCTGGGTTTAAAGACCAGTGTGGGAGATTTTTCCAACGGATTAGTTTTAGAAAACAATTCACAGCAAAATAAAATTGATGAAACATATCAATTAAAAAATATTAAAAAAAGTAATGTTCATTACACTGCCAATGAAACGGTTTTTTCTTTTACGAAAGAAGGCCGAAAAACTATCGATATTGTATTTAGGGTAAGTAATAACAATTTAGCATTTAAATATAAAGTCTATCCACAGAAAGAATCTCTTTCCTGTGTGGTTCAGGAAGAAGTTTCAGGCTTTTTGCTGCCAGAGGGAACTACAACATTCCTTTGTCCGCAAAGCAAACCAATGACAGGTTTTGCCAGAACTACACCAAGTTATGAAACTTCCTATACATTTGATGATGCCATTGGTAAAAACGGTTTAGGGAATGGTTATACTTTTCCATGCCTTTTTAAAGTAAGCAACAGCGGATGGGTTTTAATTTCTGAAACAGGTGTTGACAGCGGCTATTGTGCAGGCAGATTGATTGGTCATCCAAAGGGATTATATACTATTGGTTTTCCAATGGAAAGTGAAAATAATGGCAATGGCACAACAGCACCCGGAATCCCGCTCGAAGGACAAACGCCATGGAGAACTATTACTGTTGGCGAAACCCTGGCGCCAATTGCAGAAACTACTATTCCGTTTGATTTGGTAAAGCCTAAATATCAAGCTTCAAAAGAATATCAATACACAAAAGGAACCTGGAGCTGGATTATAAAAATGGATGGTAACACGACTTTTCCGGTGCAAAAACAATACATTGATTTCAGCGCCGCTATGGGCTACCAGACTATTTTAGTCGATGCTCTTTGGGATACACAGATAGGTCATGATAAAATTGAAGAATTGGCAAAATACGGATCATCTAAAAACATTGGTTTGTATTTATGGTACAATTCAAACGGATATTGGAATGATGCACCACAAGGTCCGAGAGGGTTAATGGATAACGCAGCTGTCCGCCGTAAAGAAATGGCGTGGATGAAAAGTATTGGCATTAAAGGAATTAAAGTAGACTTTTTTGGCGGAGATAAACAAGTAACCATGAAATTGTACGAAGATATATTGACAGATGCCAACGATTTTGGAATTATGGTTATTTTTCACGGATGTACATTGCCAAGGGGATGGGAGAGGATGTATCCAAATTTTGCTTCGGCAGAAGCTGTTTTGGCTAGTGAGAATTTACATTTCGGGCAGGAAAGCTGTAACAATGAATCTATAAATGCTGCAACACATCCCTTTATTAGAAATGCAGTAGGAAGTATGGATTTTGGCGGAAGCGCATTAAATAAATTTTACAATAGTGATAACATACCAAATAAAGGCTCAAAAAGAATGACTTCTGATGTTTTTGCTTTAGCCACAGCAGTATTGTTTCAAAGCGGTGTTCAGCATTTTGCCCTTGCTCCAAATAATTTAAATGATGCGCCTGATTGGGCCATAAATTTTATGAAAGAAGTTCCAACAACATGGGATGAAATTCGTTTTATTGACGGTTATCCAGGTAAATATATTATAATGGCACGTCGAAAAGGAGATAACTGGTATATAGCCGGCGTAAATGCTCAGAATAAAAAAATAAAGCTTAAACTAAAACTTGAAATGCTTCCTGCTGGTACAAAGCTAAAAAGTTATTCAGATGATGACCAGCTTAATGGAAAAATAACCGGAATCAGCGTAAATAAAAACAAAAATGTCGAAATCGAAATTCCATACAATGGCGGCATACTTTTAAAAAATTAATTTTTAGTATGAATTAGTTTTATATCATAATTCAGTACTTAAGATAGTATATAGCAACCGATTGCAAACAGCTTGTTTTTCTTTTCAAAGTAAAAATAAGCTGTTTTTGCTTGTAAGTAAAACTTCATTTCTGGTGATTAATTTTATTTTTTAGTAAAGTAAAACTTACTATTATGGTTTTAAAATAAGATTTTACCGCAAATTTTATAAATATAACATAATATGTAATTTTTATCAAATGGTCAAAATGACTATTAATTCATTATCTTTTTAAGTTTGCGATATTATTAATTTATCATATTTTTAAATTATTTAAATTTTAATTAAATTATATGTTTTTATAATTATATATTTTTATTAATAGTTTAAAAAAAATATAAAACAACCGATTGTTTTTATGTTTGTTTTTCTATATTTGTTCTAATAAGCAAACTATTTAAACCAAACAAAAAACCACTTAGTATGATGTTAAAAATTAAAATTGCACTCATCGGGCTGCTGATAACCGGCGGCCAGCATTTAATCGCACAATCAAAAACGATTCAGGGTGTTGTTACTGACCCTTCCGGATTTCCGCTTCCCGGTGCGAGTATTATTGTTGAAGGTACACAGAATAGCGCCTCCACAGATTTTGATGGTAAATATTCTTTAAAAGGAGTGAATTCTTCAGATAAGATTACTTTTTCATATGTAGGCTTAATTTCACAGACTATTACGCCTGGAGAAAGAAGTTCAATTAATGTTACTTTAGTACTTTCTACACAAAATTTAAATGAAGTTGTCGTGGCTTATGGAACTCAAAAAAGAACCAAAGTTACGGGAGCAATTTCTACGGTAAGTTCAAAAGACATTGCCGCTGTGCCTATTACAAATGCCGAGTCGGCTTTACAGGGTCGTGCAGCAGGGGTTACCGTTGTTAATGGCGCACCCGGATCAAATCCTACAGTTAGTATTCGTGGTCTGGCCACAATGGGCAACAGTGCACCGTTGTATGTAATTGACGGCGTTTTAACCGGTAATCTTTCGGGTCTGAGTCCTAATGATATTGAAAGTATTTCTGTTTTAAAAGATGCTTCTACAACGGCTTTGTACGGTTCAAAAGCTTTTAATGGCGTTATTGTTGTTACTACAAAAAAAGGAAAAAAAGGCCCAGGACAACTGACATTTAGTACTTACATAGGAGGACAGGAGATCACAAAAAGATATAGTGTTTTAAATACACAGCAATATCTTCAATATGCTAAAGATCTTGGAAGTGATTTAACGGCAAGAGCTGCAGAATTTGGGAATATAACTACCAATTGGCAGGATCAGATTTTTCAAACCGGATTAATGCAGGATTATAACCTCAGCTTTTCTAATGGAACAGAAACCTCTACAGGCCGTTATTCTGCTGAATATTTAAAGCAGGTTGGGGCAGTTATCAATACCGGTTTCGAACGTTATTCCTTTAGGGCAAATAATACGCAGGATATTGGCAGACTTAAAGTAGGAAGCAATATGGGGGTTTCCTTTAGTACCATTAATCCGGAGCGCAGTTCAGGAGGCAGAACCTTATTGGAGCATGCAATCAAAATGGCGCCATACTTTCCAATCTATAATGACCAGAATTTAGGAGGTTATCAGGGACCAAGCGCTATAGACGGAAATGATGCAGAAAATCCTGTTCGCGTAGCTAATTTAGGATATCAGAAAATCAATAATTTATCTATAATTGGAAACATCTTTGCTGAATTGGAAATTTACAAAGGTTTAAAATTTAGATCGCAGGTTTCGTTAGACTATTTTACAAGTAAAGACCATACATTTGTTCCTAGTTATCAGGATGGTTCTTACCACAAACAAGCATTTTCTACTACAGCAGAAACAAATTCTCAAGGACAGACCATCGTTTTTGATAACAGTTTAACCTATAAAACTACAATTGCCGGAAAACATAATATTGAAGTATTAGGAGTAATTACAAAGATTGACGGAAAATCACAAAACTTAATTGCGGGAAGCCGTTATAATATTTCAGACGAAATCGATCAGCTGAGATACAATGAAGGGAATTTAAGCTCGGCTAATTTTGAAGAAAAAAATATTGGTTACATCGCCCGTATTAATTACGATTATAATGATAAATACCTGCTTGCTGTTTCAGGAAGAAGAGATGCATCATCTCGTTTTGGGGCCAATAACCGATGGGGCAATTTTTATTCGGTTGCTTTAGGATGGAATATAGCCAAAGAAAGTTTTATGGAAAATTCGGTTTTCAGTACATTAAAACTAAGAGCCAGTACCGGAACAACAGGAAATGACAGAATTGATAATTACCAATACAGTGCAACCTTGATAGCCAATTATAATTACCCTATCGGGGGAGGAAATGCGCCGGGTGTTTCTCTGGGAGTTGCTTCTAATCCTAATTTGAAATGGGAATCAAAACTGGATCGAAACATAGGTGTGGATTTTGGTTTATTTGATGAAAAATTAACGGGTTCTTTTGAGTATTTCAACAACAAAAGCAGTGATATCCTTTTTGCAGTGCCGCTTCCTGCCTCTGTTGGATCGGCCGGTGGAGGAACTCAGATTCAAAACATTGCCGACGTAAAAGTAAGCGGTTATGAAATAACGCTGGGTTTTAACGATAGAAAAGGAGATTTTACATGGTCTGCAGTAGCAAATTTAGGAACCAGTAAAAATGAAGTAGTAAGTTTAGCGCCGGGTGTAACCAGTGTTTTAGGAGGACCTGCACCTAGGGCAGGTCTGGAAAATTTCTCAAGACTTGAAGTAGGACAGCCGTTATTTTACTTTTACGGATATCAAACTAACGGAATTTATCAGAATCAGGCAGAAGTAGATGCTGTTTTCGGGCCGGGACAGACCACAATCAAACCGGGAGATATTAAAATTGTTGACCGCGACGGAAATAAAATTATCAATGCAAATGATAAAACCAATATCGGAAATCCATATCCTGATTTTACTTACGGTCTTAATCTTAACGCAGCCTATAAAAATTTCGATTTTAATTGTTTTATATCAGGAGTTCACGGAAACGATATTTACAATGCCAACACTTTTGACCTAAAAGGGATGAACCGTTTGTTTAATGCCAGTACAGATGTTTTAGGCAGAGCAAATGTGGTAAATGGCGTTGTTACCAATCCATCTGCAACATTGCCAAGAGCGCAGGGAGCAGACATAAACTGGTCTTCAGCAAACCAGCGTTATATAGAAGACGGTTCTTATACAAGATTAAAAAACATTGCATTAGGATATACATTATCCGGAGATGCATTTAAAGCTTATTTTTCAAAAGTACGATTTTACCTAAGCGGGCAAAATCTTATTACAATTACAGATTACAGTGGGTTAGATCCTGAAATTGCACGTGCAGACGCCAATGCAAATTCTGCAGGTATTGATTTAGGAAGATAT
Organism: Flavobacterium sp. Root901; assembly: GCF_001429765.1. GTDB lineage: Bacteria > Bacteroidota > Bacteroidia > Flavobacteriales > Flavobacteriaceae > Flavobacterium. The sequence goes on along the minus strand of NZ_LMJB01000001.1, from coordinate 54,066 downwards.
CCACAGCCAAAATCTGTAATTTTTGGACTTGATGTTACATTTTAATTTATAATGATGATGAGAAAAATAAAATATATACTTATAATGCTGTCAGGAGTTTTAGCCATAACTTCTTGTGACAGTGGTGAATTAGAATTAACTAATCCGAACACTTTATCCCCTGATACCTTCTTTAAAACTAAAGATCAGGTACAGTCGGCTGTAAATGCATCTTATGCTAATTTACAGACCAGAGGACTTTATGGAAGAAATTTTTCCTTTGCAATGGATCTTATGAGTCAGGAAGCTTTAGGAAATCCACAATTAGAAGGAAACAAAAAACCTTTTCAGGATTTTTCTTTTAATGCAGGAAACGATATTATTCAATTTTATTGGGAATCCTGTTATATAGGAATATCCAGAGCTAATTTTGTCTTGGATAATGCTGATAAAATCAATGCCTTGTCAAATTCAGTTTTACCACAAGAACAGAAAAATAAATTTTTAGCAGAAGCCCATTTTTTAAGAGCTTATTATTATTTTCTGCTGGTGAAACGTTTTGGAGATATCCCAATTTATAAAACCGGAACGATAGTAGGAAACCCGAGAAGCCCTAAGTCAGAGGTATATGCCCTGATTGAAGAGGATCTGGTATTTGCATCTCAAAACCTTTTATCAAAAGGCACAGAATCGCCGGGAAGAGCAAACAAAGGAGCAGCGTATGCCTATTTGGGCAAAGTATTATTATACCAAAAGAAATATAATGAAGCCCTTGCTGCTTTTAATAACGTGACAGGATACAGTCTGGAAGATAAAGGGAATTTTTACAACAACTTTATGGAAGAAACCGAACACGGTAAAGAATCAATTTTTGAAATTGAATTTGATGAAAAGAATGGAACAGGAGACCAATGGGGTTCTCAAGGAGACAGCGGCGGAACCGGTTTTGAAGAATCAACACTAAGAGGACAGGAATATGGTAATCTAAGCTGGTACAATGTCTATCCTTCAGACGATTTGTTAGATTCGTATGAAGCAGGAGATAATCGTTTTGGAGATACTTTTTATGTGCCGGGTTCAACCTATTTGAAAGGAACGAAGGTAATGGTGCCAAGTAATTTTACAACCTCTGCGGGGATTAGAAGAGCGGGCTGGAAAAAATATCAAAACTATTATACAAGAGAAGATGAAGCGACAAGGTCAAGTATTAATTTTAAAGTGATGCGCTACGCAGATGTGCTGCTGATGAAAGCTGAATGTGAAAACCAAAGAGACGGCGGTTCTCAAACGGCAGCGATTGCATACATTAAAGAAGTTAGGGACAGAGCCAATTTACCAACAAATATTGCTCCTACAAAAGAAGCCGTATTTGCTGCTATTGTTCACGAACGTAAAGTTGAATTAGCGGGAGAACAAGTTCGTTTTGACGATATTATAAGATGGGGTATTGCAAATACCGAATTGCAGGGAACAGGCTTTACCGCTGGTAAAAGTGAATTATGGCCTATACCAAACAGAGAAACCTCTTCGAATCCTAATATAAAACCAAGTGATAATAATCCTGGTTATTAAAAGAGTTAAATATTGGTTAGTTTAAGTTAGTTTTTTTGATAAACAGCGCATTGGTTTTGCGCTGTTTATTGTTATATAATCTTTCTGTTTTTACTTAAAGGGATTCATTATTCTAATTCAACCCAAAAAATAAAAAATGAAAAATACAGTCCAAATTTCATTATTGCTGATATGCTGTTTAGTAGTTTTTAAGGCAAAATCACAAAATCCTATAATCAAAGATATTTTTACTGCAGATCCGGCTCCTCTGGTACACAACGGAATTCTCTATTTGTATACCGGACATGACGTCGCTGTTCCGGAAGACACTAATTATAAAATGGCAGACTGGCATGTGTTTTCGACTACAGATATGAAAACATGGAAAGATTATGGAGCACCTCTTTCACCGGAAACATTTTCCTGGGCAACAGGTGATGCTTATGCGGCTCAGTGTGTGGAGAAAAACGGCAGGTTTTATTGGTTTGTTTCTACATTTCACAAAAAAGACGATAGAAGTGCAGGAGGTGCGGCAATTGGCGTAGCGGTTTCTGACAGTCCGGTTGGACCTTTTAAAGACGCAATTGGTAAGGCATTAATTACCAACGAAATGACAACAGATATGAAACATGCCTGGGATGATATAGATCCTACCGTATTTATCGATGATGACGGAAAAGCCTATATGTACTGGGGAAATGGCAGTTGTAAATGGGTTAAACTAAAAGATAACATGACAGAAATAGATGGAACCATCCATACTTTTAAACCTAAAAATTATATTGAAGGACCTTGGTTATACAAAAGAAAAGGATTGTATTATCTGGTTTATGCCAGCGAAGGTACAAAGCCTGAAATGATTGAATATTGTACAGCCAAAAGTCCAACGGGACCATGGAATTACACAGGAATTATTCAGGAAAATGTACAGAATAGTTTTACGACACATCCCGGTATTATTGATTATAAAGGCAAATCATACTTTTTTTATCATAACGGAAGTCTGCCCACAGGCGGAAGTTACAGACGTTCAGTTTGTGTAGATTATATGTATTATAATAAAGATGGAAGTATTCAAAAAATAATACAAACTACGGAAGGTGTTAGTGAAATTAAGTAAAAATCATCTGTTTTTTATTTTTTACCATTCTTAATATTAAAAACAAAATCCATGGATAAAAATAACATTTGTAAAACTCAACTCTGGGATAAAATCCCAATTATGATTTGGATTTATGTACTGCTTATTCCCGTTCTGTTGACAGGTCAAAATAAAAATAAAGCTGAAAAAACAAATTTCAAAAACCCTCATTATCGCAATCTTTTTAAGGAAGCGGGTTACAGTCAGGCTGAAATTGACAAAAAATTATCCAAAGCTTATTATGATATTTTTGAAGGACCAAACAAGGTCTATTTTGAAGAAAACGATTCGACAGGATATGTTTCGGATATCAAAAATAATGATGCCCGAACGGAAGGAATGTCGTATGGAATGATGGTTGCCGTACAACTCAATAAAAAAGATGTTTTTGACCGTCTGTGGCGCTGGTCTGTAAAATACATGCAGCATCAGGATGGTCCGCGTGAAGCTTATTTTGCGTGGAGTGTAAATCCGCATACTAAAAAACAAAATTCTCCGGGTTCAGCTTCAGATGGAGAATTATATTATTTAACCAGCCTGCTTTTTGCTTCCAATAAATGGGGCAATGAAACAGGAATAAATTATTATAAGGAAGCAAGAAGGATATTAGATGCGATGTGGAAAAAAGACGGTTCCAATAATGTGTATAATATTATAAATACTGAGCATAAACAAATCTCTTTTGTGCCCGAAGGAGGCGGTTATAACTGGACAGACCCATCTTACCATGTTCCCGCATTTTATGAAATATGGGCTTTATATGCTAAAGACGGCCATGAAGAGTTTTATAAAGAATGTGCTGAGGTTTCCCGTGATTTTCTTCATAAGGCCTGTCATCCGGTAACGGGATTAACCTCAGATTATACTGAGTTTAGCGGAGAACCGCATCCTGCACCATGGATGCCGCCAGCGTTTCGATATGATTCCTGGCGTGTTCCGATGAATATAGCGATGGATTATACCTGGTACGGAAAAGATAAAAAGCGGCAGGAAGAATACGCTAAAAGATTTCAGGATTTTCTTCGGTCTAAAGGATTGGATTCCTATGTAGATCAATACAATGTGGATGGTTCTACTCCGGATTTTATCCTTCAGGCCGGACCTGTTAAAAAGCTCAGACATTCGTTCGGATTAGTATCGACAGCAGCTGCGGCCTCATTAGTAAATCAAGATCAAAAAAGCATGGATTTTGTTCATGCAGTTTGGAATGCCAGACTCGAACCTTATAGCGATGGCTATTTTGATCCTTATTATGATGGTTTAATGTATCTTTTCAGCTTAATGCATTTAAGCGGCAATTATCAAATTATAACACCGAAAAGTTAATTAATAAAACTATGAAAAAGTATTTTATCACTATCGTATTGGTTTTTATTTTGTCTGGCTTTGCAGGTTCTGCACAAACAAACCAGACTTCTGTTATGGACGATTTTAAGCCTTCGACACTTAATCAGCCCGGGCAGGAATATCCTCAGGTCAATTCGCAGGGTTATGCACGATTTCAAATTTTGGCTCCCGAAGCTAAGTCTGTAATAGTAAGCCTTGGATTAGGAGGCGCAAAAGGAGGAACCGTTCTAACAAAGGGAGAAGATGGTTATTGGAGAGGAACAACCTCCGGCGCAATGGACGAAGGGTTTCATTATTATCATGTAACTATTGACGGAGGCATTTTTAATGATCCCGGGACACTCAATTTTTATGGTTCTACACGTTGGGAAAGCGGTATTGAAATACCAGCGCACGATAAAGATTTTTATGCATTAAAAAATGTACCTCATGGAAATGTGCAGCAAATTCTTTTTCCTTCAAAAAGCACCAGTACTTCACGAAGAGCTTTTGTTTATACTCCTCCGGGTTATGACAATGACAAAACGAAAAAATATCCGGTTTTATATTTACAGCATGGCTGGGGAGAAGACGAAACAGCCTGGAGTAATCAGGGGCATGTAAATTTAATAATGGATAATTTGATTGCAGCAAACAAAATAAAACCATTCGTTATTGTTATGACTTACGGAATGACAAATGAAATTAAATATGGCGGACTGGCAAGTTTCAAAATAGAACCTTTTCAAACCGTTCTTACAGAAGAATTGATACCGTATGTAGATTTAAACTTTCGGACACTTTCTAATCAGGCCAATCGTGCAATGGCCGGACTGTCAATGGGAGGAATGGAAACTCATAGCATAACGATCAACAAGCCAGATATTTTTTCGCATTTTGCACTGCTGAGCGGTGGTACTTATAAACCAGAAGAAATAAAAGATAAATCAAAAGTAAAGCTGGTTTTTATAAGCTGCGGCAGCCGCGAAAAACCGGAATCTGTACAAAATGCAGTAAAAAGTTTAAAAGATGCCGGGTTCAATGCTGTTTCTTATATTTCTGAAAATACGGCTCATGAATTTTTAACCTGGCGCCGAAGTTTTAAAGAGTTAGCTCCGCTTTTATTTTTAGAGCCTTAACCTGATTATAATATTAACTCACTTTCAGCTTATGATAAAAAGACTTAATTGAATTGTCAGAAAAATGACATTTTTTCACTTTGAAATTCTGAAAAAATGACATAATTTTCCAATGGCATATTTTTTGTTTTTTTGATAACGCACACCGTGCAAGTTCAAAAATTTATTGTATAACAATTTAAAAATTACTGTTATGAATCTTATTAAAAGAAATGGAAACCGTATTCCGGCTTTTCCAGGCTTGTTTTTTGATGATGTTTTTGGCCGCGATCTTTTCAATTGGGAAAACAACAATTTTTCAACAACAAGCACAACGCTGCCGTCAGTAAACATAAAAGAAACTGCTGACAATTATGAAGTTGAAGTTGCCGCTCCGGGTATGAATAAGGATGACTTCAAAATTACCCTGGACAACGGACAGCTGATTATCTCTTCTGTAAAAGAAAATGAGGTAAACAGTCAGGAAGAAAATTTTACCCGCAGAGAGTTCAGCTATCAGTCCTTCCAGAGAAGCTTTGTACTTCCTAAAAACGTAGTTGATGAGGAAAAGATAAGCGCCCGTTATGAAAACGGACTTTTATTGCTGTCTATTCCAAAAATGGAGCAGGCCAGACAAAAAGCTCCAAGAATGATTGATATTCTTTAATTAAATTAAATTGCAACACCTTGAAAGCTGCCCATTAAGGCAGCTTTCTTCATAAACGCTTCATTATGTTATCTCAATTATTTTCCGGGATATCGGTGATGTCCTTTGTAATTTTATTATTGATTTTACTGCTTCGACGACTAAAGCAGCCTTATTTTATTGCCTATATCGCATGCGGAGTTCTTTTGGGACCACATATTTTAAATATTATTCACGAGGTTGATGTGATTTTAGAACTCGGCGAAATCGGGATTGTTTTTTTACTGTTTTCAGTTGGTAACGAGATTGATCTTCAGTATCTGAAACATAATTTTTCTAAACCTCTTCTCATTGCATTTGTGCAGGTAATATTGAGTTTTATATGCATGTATTTTATAGGTACTTATGCAGGATGGCCCATTAGGACCATAATATTGACTGCTTTTGTTATAAGTATCAGCAGCTCGGCGATAGTGTTTCAATATCTGGCAAGAACCGGAGAAATTAAGAGTCAGCTTGGTACCATTACATGCGGGGTTTTACTGATACAGGATATTTTGGTAATTCCTATGATGCTGGTACTTAATTGTATGTCAGGAACTAATGTTTCTCCTTTACAATTTCTAAAAGTAATTTTAGGAGGAGCATTGATGATTATTTTCTTAAGAGCAGTTATTACAAAAAAGAATTTTAAAATTCCTATGGGAAAAGAGATTGCTGCTGATCATGAATTACAGGTTTTTATTGGTTTTTCGCTATGTTTTGGTATGGCATGGTTAAGTGGATGGTTTGGGCTTTCTACAGCTTTTGGTGCATTTATTTCAGGAATAGTGATTGGTCATGATAAGGCAACGCGCTGGCTGGGAAAATCGCTTATTCCGTTTAAAGTATTTTTTATGGCATTCTTTTTTATGGCAGTTGGATTGCAGTTAGATCTTCATTTCTTCATAAAAAATGCGATGACCATCATTATAATTTCTCTTGCCGTACTGGTAATTAATAGTTTTCTTAATGCCATCCTGTTCAGGATCGTAAAAAATTCATGGCGTGACAGTATATACGGTGGTGCTCTTTTGGCTCAAATTGGCGAGTTTAGTTTTGTTCTGATGACTATGGCTGCTAATTTAAAACTGGTAGAAAATTTTACTTATCAGTTAACACTGGCCGTGATTACTTTAACCATGCTTTTGACAACTATATGGCTAATGATTATTCAAGGGCTGATTTACAGATTAAAATGAAAATTGTATAGGGTAATTTCCTCAAGAAACTTACTATTTTACTGCAGCTGCGGTATTTAATTACAACATTTGTGCTATTAAGTGCATCAAATTTACTTTCTGGTTTTTTAGTATAAAGTTATTTTTGTGAGAAATGATTTTAGTATTTTCAGGTGTGTGAGTGATTTAAAATAATGATTTCAGAATACTTATTTTAAATGGCTTGGATGAAAACGAAATATAATCAGCTTCACTACAATTAATAAATTAACCTCTAAAAAACAATTGATGAAAAAATTAAGCGGGATTACCTTAACACTGACATGCGCTCTTGTGTTTGCGTCATGCTTTGAAAATTCGGGGCTGGAAAAAAAAGCAAATACAAGTGACAATAAAAAAGCGGAATCTCCTTGGATAAAACAATTTGAAGATACTTTTGATGCAGGGTCGGCACTTGCCAAGTGGACAAAAGTACAGCGTACAGATTATAACTCTCAATATTGTGACTATAAAAGTTTTGTACCTTCAATACAGTCAAGAGATGGAAAAGGATGTTTGGAAATAAAGGCTGAAAAACTGGGAACAGGTAAATATCAATCCGGATTGGTAAAATCAATTTACCAGTTTAAACCTGAAAATAATACAGAATACCTTCTGGCGGCTAATATTAAGTTAATAGCAATGGATGGTGCCAATTATAAGTCATTTACAGATACATACGGAGCGTGGCCTGCTTTTTGGTCAGTTCAGGAAGACGGATGGCCTGTTTATGGAGAAATTGATATTATGGAAGGATATTCCTTTGCTCCAAATGCATCTCGTTTTGCATCCAATCTTTTTTATGGCACAGTTATCGGAAAAAATGAATTAGGAAATCAGGCAGAGCGACAATATCCTTCCGGATTTAATATTAATGGAAATAATGGATGGCATTTATACGAATGTTTCTGGAAGATGAAGGATAATGTAGTAACTATAACAATTAAAGTCGATAATACAATTGTCTCTACTTATACAAACAACAGTGTTTCCAAACTTAATCTAAATAAATTCGGAAATCATAATATAATTTTAAATATGAATGTGGGATCAAATGATGCTAGTTTTATAAATCCCAATAAAATTAATCTGTTTACAGCTGTTATGATGTGGGTAGATGATGTTTCAGTGTCTAAAAGATCTCTATAATAAATTAAGTATTTTCAGAAGTAAAAGCACTTAAATAAAAAACACCACTTATTTAAAGTGGTGTTTTTTGTTTTGATTGTATTTTCAGTTTAATTTAAACCTTCAAGAAATCCGGTATGCGAACTCTTGACAGCAAAATTTGAATCATAGAGTAAAGGCCAGTCATTTCCCGGGTGATTTAGTTCTGTACTGTACGGAATCCAAGATTCGTTATCCTTCATTCCCCAAATTGTTAAGGCGTATTTATTTGCCGCAGGAAGCGAATTATAAATTTTCACCATTTCTTTGTATTTCTCTTTTTGTGCAAGTCTTCTTTCGTTTGTAAAAGAAGAAATATCATTAAATTGGTTTACCTGTATGTCTAATTCAGAAACATGGATTTTTAAACCTTTTGCAACAGCTCTTTTAAGATCAGTTTCTATCTGGGCTTTGGTTGGGCTTAAATAAGTGTTGTGCATTTGAAAACCAAGGCCATCAATTACATTGCTTGTTTTTAAATCATCTACAATACTAAAAACCTTATCTTGTTTTGCAATATTTGTAGAAGTAGCATAATCGTTGTAGAATAGTAATAAAGAGGTATCACCAGCGGCAATTGCAGCATTTCTTGCCCATTGAAAACAATCTTTTACATAATTAGGTCCCATACGCTGAAGGAAAATGGTATTTCTCATCGTGCCGCCATTGTCATCTACAGCTTCATTAACCACATCCCATGATTTGACTTTTCCCGCATAATGGGTAACAACCACTGTAATATATTTTTTTACTTCTGCAGCAAATTCAGCATCAGTACCAGAGAAATCTTTTAACCACTGCGGTACAGCATTATGCCATACTAATGCATGACCGTGAACATTGATGTTATTGGCATTTCCATATGCTACAATTTTATCAGCTGTAGTCCAGTTGTAAACACCGCTTGCCGTAGAAATTTGATCCATTTTCATTTCATATTCGGCAGAAATACTGCTGAATTCATTTTTCAGAATAACATCATAAGGACTGCCATTAGTAAGCTGCGAGGCTTTTATCGCCATACCAACAAAGAATGGATTTGCTAATTGATTTACCTTTACTTTTAAAAAAGCAGGATCTTCAGGAATACCGCTGGAACCGGTAGTAACAATACTAATTACATTTGAGTAATCAGAGATCTGAGTATCTGATTTAGCTCTTACCCGATAAAAATACTGTGTTCCTCCAGTTAAACCTACAACAACTTCATTTAAATCCGTAACTTCTTTTGCATTGTAATTAGGTATAAAAGTGGCAAAATCTTCGCTGGCAGAAACATCCAGAAGATAGCTTTTTGAATTAGAAACATAATTCCATTTTGCTTTAAAACCATTATCATTTATATCCTTTGCCGGGTTTGCAACTGGCGTTTCTAAAATAGAAGCCTCTTCATTATCGTCTTTTGAGCAGGCATTTAAAAAGACCAGGCATATCAGCATTAATAAATATTTAATTTTCATACTGTGTTTTTATTATAGAATATTCTTTTTACAGAATGTCCTTATTTATAGTTATTTATTTGGTTTACTTTTTATAAAGAGGCTGTTTCAACTGCAGCCTCTTTTTAAAGCTGAAAACAATTATTGGTAGCGAATTTTAATATTATCAAATTTAATTGCACTTGGATTTGGCGTGTCTCCCTGGGCAATCCCGACTTTAATTTCATTAATTTTAGATGGATTTAAAGTGGCAGCTGTGTTAGAACCAAATCCGTAATTATCTTTAAAGTCAGCAATTGAAATTGTTTTTGTCGTCCAGTTTACATCTGTAATTTTAAAATTATAGCCATAATTTACGCCGTCGATAGTATTTAACTGAATGGCAAATTGAGCACCGACTACATTTGCACTTACATCAATATCTATATAAGCTTTTGCAGCATCTGTATTAGATGCACTTAGAAAACTCGCGCCGCCGCCGCCGCTGCTTCCGTTATAACCATTTGCGGTTGAACCAGCCCATACTAATGTAGTATAATTACCTGTTGGGCCTCCGGAAGTACTGGTATTAAAGCTCTCGACATCACCATATGAAGTCCACTCGGTTCTAACACCATTTCCGTCAAAATCAGATACCAAAACTATTGTAGCAAAATCGATTGTTTTTTTTGCCGCACCTCCTGGTGTCGTAATGACAAGTTCTGATCCTGAAACTGCATTTGCAGGTAAACCGACAATAATTGAAGAAGACGATTTTACAGTATAACTTAGTGTTTTTCCTGCTAAGGTTACCGATGAAATATTATAAAACCAGGTACCTTCAATTTCCAGAGGAAATCCGGGAGTAGCTACTGCCGGAGTTGTTTTTGTAATTGTTGGAACAGGCTGTAAAATTTCAATATTTTTAGTTAGTGAACCAGAAGTAGTTACAAATGTAATAGGCTGTACCCCAAACCTGCTTCCTAGTTTTTCATCAAAGGGAATAGTGAAAATAAAAGACTTATCTGAATTGTAGTTTGGATTAAAACTGATATCAATTTTGTTATCCAGCGTAATTTTTTTTAATCCTTCTAAACCTTTTCCTTCCACTCTGACTTTATTTAATGGAAAAGCCTGATTAAGTAAATCTCCCGGTTCTGCAACCATTGCATCTACATTTGCAGTAACAGCATCATCGTTATCGCAAGCTGTAAAAGCAGTCAATGCGAAAAGAATTAGAATTGTATATTTTATTTTATTGATCATAATAAGTTAGTTAAAGTTAAAAGGAACCGGAGGCTCTAATAATGATGGATTAGTATCAATAGCAGACTGTGGTAATGGCAGTTCAAAATAATTGCTTCCGGGAGTTATCTTTCTGGAAATTAATTCTGTTCTGGCATCATCAGAATAAAATCCAACTTCCTGCTGCGAAATTATTGCTGCTGCTTCAGTCAGACCGCGGCGTTTCAAATCGAAGAAATACTGTCCTTCAAGTGCAAATTCAACTCTTCTTTCATTAAAAAGGTCGTCTCTTGTCAGTACTGTTTTGGCTGGTAATCCTGCTCTTGCTCTAACTTCATTGAATGAACTTAAGGCAGCCGCAGAAGTAGTTGAACCGGCTCCGGCCAAAATCGCTTCAGCATTCATTAGTAAAATATCAGAATATCGTAATATGATTGTGTTTTGTGAAGTTCTCATAAAAAACACATCGTTTCTTTCGGCTGCAGAACCTACAATGTATTTCCTGAAATTAGCTGCCGTAGAAGAGTAGATTTTTTTGTACAGAAAACCGCCCTGATTTTTTAATAATTCAGGATAAAAGTCACCGTCTGTCATAATTGTACTCTTTTTTCTGGTGTCTTTTGGTTCAAATCCATTTTGTAATGAGATTGAAGGAAGATAAACGCCCCATCCGTCACCTCCGCCTGTAATTCCCGTACCTCCGGGAACTATATAGGCCTGATTTGTATTTTGTGTTCCCCATTCTGTAGCAATAGCTTTCCACTGCAGGGCAAACATACTTTCTGCACTGTTATTATTCTCCGGACTGCTGAACAAGTTTCCGTAATCCTGAATTAAAGTATATTGTTTTCCAATAATGTTTTGAGTCAGCGCAGCACACTCTGCATATTCATTTAAAGTTAAATGCACTTTTGCAAGAATACCCATAGCGGCATATTTAGTAACATATCCTTTCTTTAATGATCTCTCTGGTAAATTTGTTACAGCGTATTCTAAATCCTGTTTAATGAATTTATAAACATCAGCAACAAGGTTCCTTTTTGGCTGTGCGGCAGAACCTGCTTTATTGATAATAGGCACTGCACCAAAAGTTCTTACCAAATAGAAATAAGCATTAGCTCTCATGAATCGGGATATTGCGATAGCATTTTTATAAGATGCTTCCGGCAGCTCGCTTTTTCTGTCTTCGACTAAACTCATTAAATTATTCGATTGATCGATAACCGAAAACAACGAAACGTATCCTTCTGTCAGGATTGGGTTTTGTGACGTTACCTGAGCATCTTTAAACTGCGCATACGCTCCATCAAATGTAAAAGCATTTCCGGCATACATGTCGCCAACAGCAATCAGGAATTTATCATTAAAGGTAAACCACGGTTTAAAATACAAACTCTCGGCAATTCCGTCAAAAGCTGTAACGCCTTCAGGCAAATCGCCAGGAGTTAACTGATTTTCAGATGGTGCATCTAAAAACTCATCTGAACAGGAAAATAAAGACAGCAATGGTATCAGCATTCCCATCATAAAAAGTTTAAAAAGTTTTTTCATAACTATTTTTTTTATTTTAATGATTGTAGATCATTAAGTTAAAGGTGTTTTTTATCAATCTTAGAATTCTAAATTCACTCCAACAGAAGTTGTTCTAGGCACAGGATAACGTCCTAAATCAATACCGCTTAATGTTATATTCTGGTCTAAATTTCCAAGGGCAGGATCAAAACCGGTATATTTTGTAAACGTGTATAAATTTTGAACATTTACATACAATCTTACTTTAGAAATAAAAGAATTATCGAATATTTTGTTTGGAAGATCATAACTTAAAGAAACATTTTGAATTCGTAAATAAGAACCGTCTTCAACAAATCGATTGGAAATTCTTCCGTTACCATTTGGGTCATTAAGTGTAATTCTTGGTACATCTGTATTTTCGTTTACTCCGGGTTCAAAAGCCTGCATTGCCTGAGTAGTGACATTTCCAAATCTATCCCCAAATCCCGGATAAATTCCATCAGTATAATGACGGGTAAAATTGTAAATTTGGCTGCCCTGACTTCCTGTTAACACCACAGATAGACTAATGTTTTTATACTTAAAGTTGTTTGTGAATGCATAAGTAAAATCAGGAATTGCATCGCCAATAGCTGTTTGGTCTTTACTGTCAATTTTTCCATCACCGTTAAGATCCTTAAAACGAATATCTCCAATTCCTGTTCCTGTTTCCTGAATTGGTCCTGCCGCTAATTCGGCAGCATTTTTAAACAATCCGTCTGTTACATATCCATAAAATTGTCCTACCGGTTCTCCTTCTGTAGTTCTGGTAACGTTATACAAATCAAATTGTACTTTTCCTAACAAAGATTTGCCCTGACCCTGAAAGCGTGTCAGTTCATTATTATATTTTGAAAAGATAATTGTACTGTCCCAGGTAAAATTTTCGGTCGAAATGTTTCTTGTGTTTAAAGTTAGCTCAATACCTTTGGTTACAATTTCACCAGTATTCAGATAATAATTAAGTGCACTTTGATTGGATTCATCATTGATTTGCTTGGTAAGGAAATCGGATGAATTTTTAATATAATAATCAAAATCTAATTTTACTCTGTTGTTCAGCATTGCCAATTCAAAACCGGCATTGAAAGATTTAAGAGATTCCCATTTAATATCAGGGTTTCCTAAATTGTCAATTGTTGGAGAAACACCTCCAAAGGGAGAAGAAAGCAATGATAAAATAGTCTGGTATCTGTTGGCCGGAATATTTTGATTTCCTACCAGACCGTAACCGGCCCTAAATTTCAGGTAATTGATGCTTGAAGATAAAGGCTCAAAGAATTTTTCATTACTTACTGTCCATCCTGCTGAAAAAGAAGGGAAATAACCCCATTTATTATTTGGACCAAAATTTGAAGAAGCATCTGCTCTTAGAGAAGCCGAAAAAGAATATCTGTCAGAAAAGCTGTAATTTAATCTCGAGATATAAGAAGCCATAGACCATCTTCCGGAACCATTTCCATTCAATGCAGTATCAATATCACCAATATTTAAGTTGGTAAAATCTTTATTTAAAAACTCACCCGTTCTGTAGCCGCTTAAATATTCATACTGACTTTCCTGTGCTTCCTGACCTAATAAGAAAGTAAAATTGTGTTTTTCGTTAATTGTTTTATTATACGTTAAATAATTTTTGATGTTCCAATAATAACTTTGGTCTTGTTGTTTAAATGATTTATTTAAAAGTTCAGATACATTGCCTAAAGTATACTTTGGGGCAAAAGCTTTATTTTTTGAAAAGTTCAGATCATATCCTAATTCGGTTCTAAAAACCAGTCCTTTGATAAGAGTAAAATCAGCAAATAAATTACCATTAATTTTAAATCTTTCAGTAGTCGAATTATTGTATTCCGCCAAAGCGATTGGATTAGTTGCTTCATTTGCCGACGATCCTAAACCTGTTGTTGGCCCTGCATACGAACCATCCGCAGATCTGACTGGTAATTCCGGAGATTGTCTTAATGCATTCATTACCAAACCGCCCCTGTCATCGTTTCTTACGACTTGCTGAGATGATTTACTTACAGATAAGCTGTTGCCAATTTTTAACCATGATTTTACATTAGAATCAACATTTAATCGCATCGATAATCTGTTGAAATCTGAATTTAAAACAATTCCTTCCTGATCAAAATAGTTCAGAGAAGTATAATAACGTGTTCCTTCTTTTTCTCCCGAAAATGACAATTGATGATTGTACATCGTAGCAGTTCTAAAAAGTTCGTCCTGCCAGTTTGTTCCGTTTCCTAATAAATCTGGTTTTTGATATTGATAGGGAACAGGCTCTCCGTTTAATTTATAGATTTTGGCCTGATATTTTGCGTATTGGGGTAAGTTTAAAACATCAACCGTATTGGTTACTTCCTGAGTTCCTAAATAGGTTTCATAGGTAAATTTTGATTTTCCTTTTTTTCCTTTTTTAGTTGTAATCAAAACCACACCGTTTGCGCCGTTTGCACCATATATTGCCGTTGCCGATGCATCTTTTAAGATATCAATAGTTTCAATATCTGAAATATTTAAACCAGACAAAGCGGAGTTTTTAGTTTGTCCGTTTCCTCCGCCCAATGCGCTGAACGAAAAGGAGTCGTTATTTTTATCTGCAAAAACCGGCGTTCCGTCAATAACATATAAAGGTTCATTTCCGTTAATAGAAGTAATTCCTCTAATCTGTACAGAAATTCCGCCGCCCGGCGTTCCTGAATTTTGAGTAACATTTACACCAGCCGCTTTACCAACAAGAGCCTGATCGATAGAGGTAAACGGCTTGTCCTGAATTTCAGAAGCTTTGATAGAAGAGACAGCACCATTGATATCTTTTCTTTTTGAAGTTCCGTACCCAATAACGACTACCTCATTTAATTTCTCCAGGTCATTTACCATAGTCACCTGCATAACTGATTTTGTATCTGCCGGTAATGATAAATTTTTATATCCTACATAACTAAAAAGAAGCAAAGCTTTTGGTTCTACATTGTTTAAAACAAAACTGCCGTCAAAATCTGTGACTGTTCCGTTTTTTGTTCCTTGTACTATTACACTAACACCCGGCAGACTGGCGCCGCCTGATGTTACTTTACCTTTAACAGTTTGAGCGAAGAAAAAATTTCCCCACATACATACTATCAAACACAATAGTTTTTTTAATGTTTTTTTCTGCATAAAATTTGGTTGTTAGTTGACTTGAAATAATTAGTTAATCGTTAAGTTTTAGAAAAACATTTAAAATTTTGGTTTTTTGCCGGTTGCTTATTTTGAGTTTTGGCAGGACAACTTTTTTCTTAAATATTTCTTAACGAAAGTAAATTGTAGAGGTGTTGTATTGTAGAACATATGATGCATATTGTACAACAGATGATGCAAAAAAGGCGTCTTAATGTCTATTTATCAGTAAAATAGATCTTAAGCCATTAAAATTTGTGCTGAGGTATTACTAAAAATTTCACTTAAAAAATATTGTTTGTTTAAAAAACTACAGGAATATTTTCTATATGTTGATTTTTATTTGAAGTGAAAAGTTTTTGTTTTTGAAAAAATCGACTTACAAAAAAAAGCTTCAGTTTTATACCGAAGCTCTTTACTAATTAATTATTACCCGTTGGGTGTAATGCATATACTTTTTCATTTAACACATAGAGACATAGATTTTTCTACTAAGAAAGAGCTTAAAAAGAAACTCGTTTCTAACACATAGCCAACTATGTTTAAACAAGTGAAACGCCTTTTTTAAGCATTCCAAATCTATGTTTCTATGTGTTTAAATTAATTTCACCCAACGGGTTAATTATTGTCTTTTTTAAATTGTTTTTATATAGTTTATTCTTTTGTCTTTTTTTCCTGATTTGGTAAATGACCGTATTTAACTTTATAACATTTAGCAAAATAGGAGGGAGAAGTAAATCCAACTTTATAGCTTATTTCATTAATATTATTACTGCCTTGTTCGATGAGTTGTTTTGCTTTTTCTAATCGTACATTTCGAATAAATTCGTTGACAGAAACGCCTGTTAATGTTTTTATTTTTCGGTACAGCTGGCTTCTGCTTAAATAAATTTTAGAAGAAAGGAGTTCAACAGTAAGATCCGGCTCACTGATATTTTCATTAATGTAATGCAGAATTTTTTGAATAAAATCATTATCCAGCGATGTTGTTTTTTCTTTTCCCTGCTTGGTAATACCGCTGTAAAATTTCTTAAACAAGATCTGTCTGCTCGTAATAAGCTGTGCCAGACTGGATTTTAAAATGTCTAATTCAAAAGGTTTGCTCAAATACATATCTGCTCCGGAATCAATTCCTTCTAATTGATCTTTTACCATTGCTTTTGCTGAAAGCATTAACAAAGGAATGTGGCTTGTTTTTAAATCTCCTTTTATGTTTCGGCACAATTGCAGTCCGTCCATAACGGGCATAATAACATCTGTAATTATCAAATCCGGAAGTTTCTGCACTGCAAGTTCGTAGCCTTTTTTGCCATTTTCAGCTGTAATAACTTTGTATGATTTACTAAGTTCTTCTTTTAAATAATTTCGTAATTCCGGATTATCTTCGACAACCAAAACAGTATACGATTTTGTTGTTTCTTTTGCGGAGCTTTCAATAGTTTTTTTGGTAAAATCATCTTCATTTGTTTCATTATTCACCGCATCAAATAAAAATTGATTTTTGTTTTTTTCTATTTTAAAACTCTCGTTTATAATTTCATTTTTTTTATAAAGAGAATTGCCCAAAGGAAATATAACTTTAAATGTAGTGCCTTTACCAACCTGACTTTCCACTTCAATTTTCCCTTTGTGAAGTTCAATAAATTGTTTTACAACCTCTAAACCAATTCCGGTGCTGCCGTAATAACCTTTATTTACATTATCGACCTGATAAAATCTGTCAAAGATTCTGTTTAAATCTTTTTTGCGGATTCCGGAACCGGTATCAGTAATTGTGATGAAGAATG
Organism: Flavobacterium sp. Root901; assembly: GCF_001429765.1. Lineage (GTDB taxonomy): Bacteria > Bacteroidota > Bacteroidia > Flavobacteriales > Flavobacteriaceae > Flavobacterium. The sequence goes on along the minus strand of NZ_LMJB01000001.1, from coordinate 36,713 downwards.
AAGGAACTTTTTTTCCGTCGATTACCAATTCATTTTCAGTATTTAAGGTATCTATAGAAATAGTTATAGAACCGTTATCCGGTGTAAATTTAAATGCGTTTGAAATAATATTAAAGAGTATTTTTTCGAGCATTTTAGGATCAAGCCAGTCTTCAAGTTCCTCAAGTGATGACTCAAAATTAACTTTAATGTTTCGTGCAGCGGCTTCTTCATCAAAATAACCAATTATTCCTTCTGTAAATGCTATGACCTCAATTTTTTTTGCCTGAAGTGAAATTTTGTTAAACTCTAATTTATTAAAATCCATAAGCTCATTAATAAGTCTGGAAAGTCTGTCAGAGCTTTTGTGTACGATTTTTAATTTATTATGTATTTCAGGAGATAATTTTTTACTTTTTAAAATATCTTCAAGAGGGTTGATAATCAGCGTTAACGGTGTTCTGAATTCATGCGAGATATTGGTAAAAAACTGTAATTTTTTGTTGTTTAATTTCTCTAACTGAATTGTTTTCTCTTTTTCTAAAATAATAGCCTGCTTAGCTTTAAAGCGATTTTGATAGATTTTATTGAAATATAAGATCAGGAAAATTAAAATAGAAGAGTAAATTAAATAAGCCCAGATAGTTTTCCACCATGGCGGCAGTATTTTTATTTTTAATTCTAAATTGTCATTGCTCCAGGAACCATCTGCATTGGCTGATTTTACCTTAAAAACATAATTGCCCGGTGCCAGATTGGTGTAAGTTGCTGTCCGGTTATTTCCGGCATAATTCCAATCTTTTTCAAAACCTTCCAGATAATAGGCGTACTGATTTTTTTTAGAATAATTATAATTGATTCCCACATATTCAATCGTAAAAACAGATTGAGTATAGTTGAGCGTAATTTCTTTAGTCTGAGAAATTACTTTGGTCAGCGGCGAACCCTCTTCATTTGGTTTTACAGATTGATTGAACAATTTAAAATCACTGAAATACAATCGGGGTGCTTTTTCTGCTTTTTTTATCTCGTTGGGATTAAAATAATTTACACCTTCATAACCGCCAAAATACAATTCTCCATTTCCATCTTTAAAAACCGCGTTATTATTAAAATCATTATCAATAAGACCGTCATCTTTATTAAAATTGGTGGCTTTTTTATTTTTAAAATTAAGTTTTGTTAATCCGGATCCGCCGCTTATCCATAAAGAGCCGTTATTGTCAGAAATAATAGCACGAACAGACTTTTCTGTTAAACCCTGAAAGTCATCATAGTTATAAAACTTCTTATTTTTTTTATTGTAGCTGAATAATCCCTGACCGTCGGTTCCTATCCATATCGTTTTATCATTAGATTCGTAAATAGATAAAATAGTCTGAATGCTGTTGTGTTTGTTGATGCCGCTGAACATCGCGTCGCGCATTTTGGTCACTTTAAAATTTGATTCGTTTTTCGGGCTAACCTGATATAATCCTAAAATGGTTCCAACCCAAAGCACATTATCTGAGTCTACAAAAACTTTACGGATAAAAGCATTATCCAAAGCATTTTTGACAAAGGGTTTAAAGTCACAATGTACAAATGTGCCTGTTTTATTGTCAAAATAATGGAGACCTTTTATAAAAGTTCCAATCCAGATTCGGCCTTTTGAATCTTCAGAAAAACTAAAAATACGGTTAGATTTTAATCCACTCGTATTTGCTGTATTGTAATTTACGAATCGGGTAGTGCCATTTTTTAAAAAATAGATGCCGCGATCCCAGCTTCCTATCCAAATATTCTGTCTGCTGTCTATAAATATGGTCTGAATATCAGCCGCATCCAGTCCGGAATAATAACTTTGACTATTTTTATTAATATGGATATAACTTTTGTCAATGAGATTATAAATATCAAGTCCGCCGCCTTCATTGCTTATTAATAAATTTCCTTTTTTATCTTTTATAACTGAAGTTACATGGCTGGTCTGTAGAGAATTATCATTGTTTACAAGTGATTCAAGCGAATTGAATTTGTTGTTGGGTTTGTCAAATACACCAAGACCTTTATTAAAATAACCCAGCCAGAGCCGGTTTTCTTTGTCTTCGTATAACGACCACACAGAATTAGATTTTAAGCTGAAATTATCGTACTTGCTGTGCAGGTATTTTTTGAGCACTTGTCCTTTATAGTTTACCACAAGTAAGCCGTCATTTTCGGTACCGCAAACAATATAATCAAGACTGCTTTGTATTATAGAAAGTATTTTATTTTTGGTAATAAAGTAATTTTCAAATTGATAATTGTCTGTTTCAGGTTTAATTTTTATAAGGCCATTTTCAGTTGTTCCCATCCACAAATAACCAAATTTGTCTATAACAAGGCTTTCTATATCGTCTAATAATGGTTCTCTCTTAAATTTATCTTTATAAACTTGTTTGAGTTTTCCGTTTAAATCGATTTCTAACAGGCCATAACTTGTTCCTAAATAAATAGTACCCTGTTTGTTTTTTACGGATGATTTTATTAGAAAATTGGGCTTGTTCAGTACTTTTGACTGTACTAAAGAAACTTTTAAAGTTTTTATATTAAGTTTGAATAACCCAAAACCGTAAGCTCCCAGGAATAAATTACCGTTGTTATCTTCAATGATTGTTTTTACTGTAATAGGCTCACTGTATCCTTTTCGTATTACATCTTCAATATTGATTTTGGTGAAATTATCCAAATCTCTGTTGTACAAACACAATCCTTCATCAGTTCCAATCCATAAGTTGTTATTAGAATCAATAAAAGTGGTGTAAATAAAGTTACTGTTTACAGAGCCGGGTTTTTTATCATATTTATATCCAAAATAATTTACTCCGTCATATCGATATAATCCGGCGCCGTTTGTGCCTATCCATATAAAACCATTGTTGTCCTGAATAATCGATGAAACAGCTCTTTTTGAAGTAGTTTCCTGTATACTTCTAAATTGATAGCTGTCAAATCTGCCTTGTGAAAACAGGCAGTTTATAAAGCTGAAGAAGATAAAAAGAATATATTGGATATTTTTCATTTAAATGTAACTGTATTATTTATCAGCATAATTGAAAATAAAATGTGTGGAAAGATTCTTTTTAAGGCTTATATCAAACAATATTAATAAAACTAAACAGAACACTTAATTTTTTTTGTTCAAATTTGACATATTGCCAAAATCCTGAGTCCGATTAACTGCCTGTTAAGGAATTATCGTGCTCAGGATGTAGTGTTTTACAAGGATTTGCTTCGCAAAGACGCTGATAAAAACGGATTTATTTACATAAAACTTAAGAAAATCCGCGTCAATCCGTGTTTTTGCGAAGCAAATCCGTGTAATCCGCGGGCTAATATATACAAGCTGTATTTTTCGGCATTTTATTTTAGTTCAAACTTATCAGTAAGTCCTTCATTTGAATTCCAGCCCGCCATAACATTGAATAAGCCCGGTTCTACTAAAAATTTTCCATCGTTGTCATAAAAACCAAGTTCTGCATCTGTTAATGTAAACTGAACTGTTTTGGTTCCTCCTTTTTTTAATTCGATAAGTTCAAAACCTTTTAATTCTTTAACGGGTCTCACAATACTGGCTGCAGGATCATTGATGTATAATTGAACCACTTCTTTTCCATCATAATTTCCTGTATTGGTAACCTCAACAGAAATTTGGATTTTTTCTCCTTTTTGAAAAGAAGGTTTTGCTATTTTTAAATTTTTATAGGCGAAAGAAGTATAGCTTAAACCATAACCAAAAGGATATAACGGTGTTTTCTCAACATCAGAATAATGAGACCAAAAAACATTCTGATCCTTATCAGTTGGTCTTCCGGTATTGTATAAATTATAATAAATGGGACACTGGCCTACATTTCTTGGGAAAGACATTGGCAGTCTGCCGCTTGGGTTATAATCTCCATATAAAACCTGTGCAACTGCATTTCCGGTTTGAGTTCCTAACTGCCACGCTTCGACGATAGCGGGAATATTTTCTGCTGCCCATGGTATTGATAATGGACGTCCGTTATTTAAAACCAAAACAATATTCGGATTTACTTTGTAAACTTCTTCCAGTAACTGCTGTTGATTTCCGGGTAAACCTAATTCGGTTCTGCTGCGTGCTTCGCCGCTTTGAAAACCAATTTCGCCTAAAACCATTACCACAACTTCTGCCTCTTTTGCGGCTCTTTTCGCGGCTTCAAATCCAGAGAAATCAGTGGTGTTAACTTTTACCTCATCTAAAAAGGTTTGTTTATTTACAGCGACATCTGTTCCTTTTTCATAAACTAATGAATTGTTTTTGTATTGCTGCATTCCTTCAAGAACGGATACCGCGGTATTATCGTCGGCAGCAATTCTCCAACTTCCCAAAGGACTGTTTTTGTCATTTGCCAAAGCGCCAATTAAAGCAATTTTAGCTCCTGTCTTTTTTAAAGGCAGAAGATTTTTATCATTTTTTAGTAATACAATAGATTTTTTGGCCATATCCAGAACCTCATCATTATTTGCTTTACTGCCAATATTTGATTTTTCACGAGCTTCATCGCAATATTTATAAGGATCGTCAAACAAACCTAATTCAAATTTTACGCGAAGAATTCTGTGAACAGCATCGTCAACTACACTTTCTTTAACGAGTCCTTTTTTTACTAACTGAACCAATTCCGTGACATAAATATTGGATTCCATATCCATATCAGAGCCTGCATTGGCTGCTTTTTTAGCAGCATCGGCACCATCAGCGGCGTAACCGTGTGTAATCATTTCGCCTATGGAAGCCCAGTCAGAAACAACAAAGCCTTTAAATCCCCAGGCTCCTTTTAAAATATCCCTTTGTAAAAAACTGTTTCCTGTTGCGGGAACTCCGTTTAAAGTATTAAATGAATTCATAAAAGTTCGAATTCCTGAATCAACAGCTGCTTTAAAAGGCGGTAATACGGTATTATACAGTTTTGAATTACTCATATCGACACTATTGTATTCTCGTCCGGCTTCTACAAAACCATAGGCTGCAAAATGTTTTGCGCAAGCTATAATTGAGGTATTATCGAAACGCTCACCCTGAAAACCTTTCACTCTGGCCGCAGCAATCTTACTTCCCAAATAAGGATCTTCGCCAGCTCCTTCCATAACTCTTCCCCATCTTGCATCATTAGAAATATCAACATTTGGTGCAAAAGTCCAGTTTAACCCGGAAGCAGATGCTTCAAGAGCAGCTACCCGTGATGAATTTTTAATAGCTTCCAGATCCCAGCTGGCAGCTTCTGCCAATGGAATTGGACTGAGAGTTTTGTAACCGTGTATTACATCAAAACCAAAAATTAACGGAATTCCAAGACGGGTTTCTTCGACAGCAATTTTTTGTATGGCCCTAACTTCCTTAACGCCGCGCACAGTCAGCATAGAACCTACCCAGCCTTTTTTTATATTATTGTATTTTTCTTCATTGGAGCCAGATTCTGGTTTTGGTCCGGTAACGTCCCATGAACCATTATACTGATTCATTTGGCCTACTTTTTCTTCTAATGTCATTTCTTTCATCAAAATAGAAATTCGGTCTTCAATTGGTTTACTGGTGTCAAGATGTTTTTTTGTTTGGGAAAAACCGTTTGCAAAAACGATTAATAATAAAGCTCCGTATTTTTTAATCATTGTTTTTTAATTATTTATGTGGTTATGTTAGATTATAAAAGTTTATAGAATTTTACCTATAATCAATTCAGATCATAAAAATTAAAATCAAAGCATGAAAAAAGTAAATCTACAGCTGTAAATGTAATTTTACAGCTGTAATTACAACAGCATATTTGAAGCATTATATAATACAGATGTTGCATTTAATGCTGGGAAAAGCAGAGAAGAGCGAAAACTTTAATTATAAAAGCTGCAAGAATGTGTTTTTATCTGCAATTATATTCAGAGTAAAATTTTTTATTCTGATGCCTTAAATGATTTTTTTAACGCCTGGAATCGACACTATCAGCGATCCAAGTAAAAAGCTGCCCGAAACTATCAGAGGTGCCGAAGCAAGAAATTTTACAGCAGGATCAACATTCCAGTTTCTTAGCGCTAATGTAACAGCAACGATCACTAAAGGATGAAAAATATAAACAGCAAAACTGCATCTTGATAATTTAAAAAGTAATTTTGACTGAAAGTTCCAGCTTCTTTTTCCTTTAATTAATAATGCAGTCAATATAGAAATACCAATCCATTGTTCCCATACTGCGTATAATAATGCCTGCCAGTGCAGACCGCCCGAAAACCAGTCAGATGGAATATTTGATTTAAATTTGATGATAAAAAACACCGGAAAAAGTAATAGACATGCCCATGCTGATCGTTTGAGCTGTCGTCCCGTTTTTTCAGTCAGCATCTCAAACCAGTTATTTTTTGCTGCAAGTAATCCAATAATAAATAAGGCAATATATTGAGGAAAATGACCTAATTGAAATCCGATTGGTTCGAGAACCCAGCCTACAGGAAATACGATCCTAACCAGAAAACTTAAAACTCCCAATGCAAAAGCAAAAAATAAGATCATAGTTGTATCCGGTACTGCTACAGTTTTTGTGAAACTAATGTTGAATATTTTTTTAGCTAAAGCATAAATCAGAGTAAAAATAAGCAGGGCAGCAATAAACCAGGTCACTCCTAAATCGATCCAGCTGTCATATCTGCTCAAATATTCAAAATAATTAATATCATGCTTTTTTGCAAAAAAGTAAACAAGGTAACTCATAAATGGAGAAAGAATAAAGCAATTGAATAATACAGGAGTTCCCAATCTCACAAGACGGTCTTTCATAAACGTTGCTGTTCCTTTTTTTGCGTAAGAAGAAGCCGTGAAATAAGCTGCCAGCATAAAGAAATAACCCATAAAAAATGACTGGTTGATGCTCAGAAACATTGTCATAGGAATTCGTGCTCCCATATAAGATGTTTGTTCTGTATAATACCATCCATCAGATGAAGAGTAAGCAATAACAGTATGATGCAGTACAACCAATATGGTTAGCAAAACTTTGATGTTGTCGATATACAATAATTTTTTTGAAGAGTCCGGGTATTGATTTTTGGTAAAAGCTGCAGTTGTCATAGATGAATTGATTTGCGTTATTGATGGCAAACCTACAACAAGAAATGCAGCCGCAGTAAGCGTTGTTACCAGCGGCTAGCTTTTGTGACGAACAACTAGCTTAAGCAGTATACTTATTTCTAAGCTCCTGATAATAGTTGTTGAAATTATCGATTTGTTTTCTGGAAACAGGAATTTTAAGATCGGTTTCATTAAAAGATAATGCATAACCCTGAGAGTTGCCTGAGACTTTTTCTACCTTAAACATGTTTACCAGATAAGTTCTGTGGCATCTGAAAAAGTGTGGATAATCTGCAACCTGACTTTCAAATTGAGTTAAAGAAATTCTCTTTACTTCTTTAAAAACCTGATTCTTTTTTGATTGAATTAATTCAATATAATTACCATCTGCTTTTGCAAATAGCAATTCATCAATGTCAAGACTAAAATCATCTTGTTTTACTTGTGTAGTAATAAAGAGATTGTTTTCTAAAGTTTGTTTTACAGGCTCAGCAGCCAATGGAATAAACTGAAGAACAAACGGAGATCCTTTTTTTGTCTCCAGATAAAAACTGGATAATCTTAAAAACAAATAAAAAAAAATACCCGCAACAAAACAATTTCTAATTTCTTCATAAAAATAATTCCAGGACCAGTTGTCCGGATTATTATAAAGAAGATCACGCATTAAAAAGCTTGCAGCACCAATTAAAAATAACAAAGTCCCTATGTGAATATATTCCTTAAATAAATTCCATTTGGGCTGTTTTTTTGTTTTTCTAAAATTGTGAAGTACTCCAAAATAGCATAATAAAATCAGGGCAGGAGCAAAGGCATGGAAAAAGCAAATAAACAAATAATGCATTTTAAGTTCCGGATCATAGACTCCGAATGGCTTAAATAATAAAAGAAAAATTAAGATGATGAGAAATACAACAACTGAACTTTTGATAAGGTTTTGAGAACGATATCGATCAGGGTATTCAATTTCTGTTTTGAGATGTTCTTGATTGATGTAAAATCTCATTATAATTTGTTTTTGTAAAAATATAAAAAATAACTTTCAGACTGTATCAATACATCTTGTAATCAAAATAAAATTAATATTTTTTAATCCTTAAATTTAATATTTGGGCTTAAGACAGTAATTGTATAATTTTACAATCATGTATGAAATATTCCAAAAGTACCTCGAAGAAAAAGCAAAACTGACTCAGGCAGATTCAGAGCGTATTCAATCATTTGCTATAATTAAAAAACTCAGGAAAAGACAATACCTGCTTCAGGAAGGAGATGTCTGGAAATATGATGCTTTTATCACAAAAGGCTGCCTAAGAACTTATACTGTAGATGGAAAAGGAATTGAACATGTAAACAGTTTTAGTGTCGAAAATTGGTGGACCGGAGACCGCGAGAGCTTAATGACGCAGCAGCCATCCCAATTTAATATTGATGCAATCGAAGATACTGAACTTGTACTTTTTACACATGAAAATTTTGAATTGTTATGCAGAGAAATTCCCGCTTTTAATACTATGGTCAATACTATTTTACAAAGAAGTTTTATTGCAGCTCAAAATAGAATTCAGGCTTCGCTGACTTTAACGGCCGAAGAAAAATATTTAAATTTCGTCAATAAATATCCGGGATTTGCTTTGCGTATTCCACAGACTATGATTGCTTCCTATCTCGGCATGACACCAGAAACTTTAAGCCGTATTCGTAAACAAACAGCAAAAAAATAAATCAGAAACTTATAAAAGCCAGAGTATTATTCTGGCTTTTTCCTTTATAATTTGCAGATAGTTTTTTGTCAGGCTGTTTTTAATGCTCAAAATTAATCTTAGCAGATATTTTATTTTATAAACGGAAAACCTATGACTCTCAAAATCCGTATATTAGAATAAAAGAAAAAATTAAAATGTCTAGTAAAAGAATACTTCTTATTGATGATGATATAGATGATGTCGAGATTTTTGTTGAAGCAATTCATGCCCTTGACAAGGAAGTTCAGTGCCAGACTGAACTAAATCCTGCTAAAGCATTAGAGGAACTAAGCGGTTCAGATAAACTTCCTGACGTAATCCTGATAGACTATAATATGCCTATGATAAACGGGTTAGAGTTTTTGCAACGTCTAAAGAATATCAGACAGTCTGCCGAAATAGATGTTGTGGTAATGTCAACTCCACCCAAAGAGGTCATGATTCCATGGCTTCACAATAATAATGCATTTGTTAAGTACATAGCAAAGCCTACTTCTTTTGAAGAACTTAAAATTGCCCTTGACAGTATTTTATAATTGAGTTGATGTGGAATATGTATTTAAACTTCATGACAAAGTGTAAGTACCTTGATAGTCTTATAAATTAATAAAGATTAGATTACTGAAATTAAGTATGAATTCCAAATACCACACAGAATAAAATATAGACCTAAAAATATGTCGACTCCAGGTATGGATCGTAGATACTTACATCCCAATCTTTGTCATTGTATTGGTCATCAAATTCCTCATCTGATTCTAAGTCCAGTATGGTTTCGTCTTGCTCATCATACTGGTTTGTGCTGTACAAAAACTCACAGTCAAAATCAGGTTCGTCATGGTGTTTTTTGTAAAGATCAATAACACTTAAATTTTGCATTTCAGAGTTTGTATTTATAATAGCAGCAGTAGATGTTGAATTGAAACTATTAACGGAATTTGGATTTAATTGCAGCGATTTCATAATTATTTGTTGGATGATTATTGTAACTTTTTCGTAATCCAAAAATAGATGTAGCAGCCGCATTAGGACTTATAAAATTATGCCCATAGATTATATAATTAAAAGTTGTGCTGATATTTATGCGAAATAATGCACAATAGAAATTGAAACTAATTAAAGTTTTATTTAGTTAGTAGAAACGGAAGGATTAAAGGAATGCTTTAAAAATTCAGAAAATCAGTAATAGTTTTGCGCAGGTCTTTCTCCAGCTGTGTAGAAGAATAATGTTTTGTCATGAAAAGTGCAGCCTTATTTTTAAGAGCATAAGCCCTGTCTTCTTCATTGGAGGAAGTGGAGTAAATAATAACAGGTATATCCATAAAACTGCTTTCCTGTTTAATATAAGTCAGAAACTGTCTCCCATCCATGACAGGCATATTAAGATCCAGAAAAATAAGATCCGGTTTTTTAACTAAGCCACTGTTTAATTTTTCAACTGCATCTGCGCCGTTGCGTGCTTCTTCATAGCGTACATCCATATTCAAAGATAAAAGGATTTCTTCAAATATTTCACGGTCATCCATGTCGTCGTCGATCAAAAAAACTGTTTTCATATATAAGGCGTATAGGTACAAAGATACATTTTATATAAGTAAATCCTCCGTTTTTTAATATTTATTGCTGTTTGATTGGTATAATGATGATAAATGATGTTCCTTTTCCTTCTGAGGATTCTGCTGTAATTCGGCCATTATGATTCTGGAGTATGCGTCGGCACATGGCCAGTCCTATTCCGGTTCCTGCAAATTCATCTCTTCCGTGCAGACGCTGGAATATATTAAATATCTGTTCTGCATAGGCCTGACTGAATCCGATTCCGTTGTCACGGACAATAATTCGGGCATATTTATCATTTTGCAGATCGGCTGGAATCTCCTTTATTTCTGCTTTCGATAATATTTCAGAACTGATACTGATTCTCGGTGCAGCATCGGTTTTACTGTATTTCAATGCATTGGATATCAGGTTGCCAAAAAGCTGTGACATCTGAAGTGGTATAGCTTCAATAACCGGCAGATTTTCGGTGGTAATAACGGCATTCTTCTGTTCAATTGTAAGGTCAAACTCATTTAAGATATCGCTCAGCACGAGGTTAAGGTCTACCGGCTCATATTGTTTGACAGTACTGGCCAGCTGCGAAAATCCCAATACATCTTTAATTAGTGTTTCCATCCTTTTGGTAGAACTTATAATTTTTTCAAGATAGACCTCGGCTTTCGACGGATTTTTTTCCAGGCTGTTCTTAAGCATTTCGGTAAAAACACTTATTTTACGCACAGGTTCCTGAAGATCATGAGAGGCAATATAGGCAAACTGTTTAAGTTCCTGATTACTGGTTTGAAGCTCCATATTAGCAGCATCCAGTTCGGCGGTTCGTTCTTTTACTTTGAATTTAAGTTCTTCCTGAAGCTCACGTTCTTTGGTTACGTCCTGTGCTGTGCCGCTCAGACATTCCGGACTGCCGTCTTTATTGTAAAGTACCTGTGCATTGGCATGAATGATGCGTACCTGACCGGTCAGCTTATTACAGATGGGAAATTCGTAATCGTAAAAGTCCGAAGACCCCGGTTTTAATACTTCTTCAATAGAATGAATTACCTTATCTCTGTGCGTTTCACTTATTAGTTCAAAAAGTTCTTCTTTTGGAATACTGTGCTCAGAGAGACCAAGCCAGTGCTTGAATCTGGTGGAGCAAACAATTTTATCTGCTGCCAGTTCAAGACGCCAGGTGGCCAATTCTGCTAGCTCAATAGCACCGGCTAGGGCTATACGGGTTTCGTCCAGCTTTTTTGAAGCAATGACCTGATCAGTGATATCGATAGCAATATCCATTATGCCGTAGATTTCGCCTTTTGAATCACGAATCGGGGTGTATGTAAAATCAAAGTAGTAGGTATTTACTTTTCCATCTACCTTAAGATCAGCCGGCATGGCACGGCCATAGTAGGTTTCACCTGTACGGTATACTTCTCTAAGAATATCCATAAAGGGCTGACCTTTAAGTTCGGGAATCCCTTTTTCCATTGGCTGTCCAATAACCGATTTATCTTTACCCCAGTAGCTGATCATGATGTCATTGGCAATTTCAATTTTCATGTCACTTCCTGTGAAAAGACAAATAGCAACAGGAGATTGTTCGATCATCAGGCTTATTCGCTCGCGGCTTTCGCTCATAGCTTTTCGGCCTGAAATTATTTCGTCCATATCCATGCAGAATCCTGCATATCCCGCATAGCTGCCGTCTGCATCATAAAAGGGATCTCCTGCTGCGCGGCACCAGATCACTTCACCTGCAGGTTTGCGTGCCCGAAACAAAACATCAAAATGTGCTCTTCTGGGAATGGCTTCCTTATAGGCTTTTACAGCTGCTTTCAGATCTTCCTCAACGATAACAGACGACCATTGTCCTTTAAGAAGCTCTTCTTCGGTCATTCCGGTAAAATCAATCAGTGTTTTATTAAAATAGGTAAGAGCGCCATCTTTATCGGAGAGCCATAAACCGGTAGGTGAGCTGTCCGTCACATTTCGAAATAATCTGTCGGCATCGCGTTTGGTCTGCTGTAGTACGGTGTCGGCTTTTTCAAGTGCAATCCGGTTTTGTTCTTGTTCAGTGATGTCTTTAACGGTTCCTGAAAAGGTGGTCGCCCTGCCTTCTGAATTGATCATTCTGGCAGCAGAGATTGCAATTCGGTGAATACTTCCGTCATCCCAGATTACTCTTGGCGTATAATAAAAAGTTCCGTTTTGAATCCCGCTTTCTATTGCCTGTGAACGCAATGCAAGATCATCTGGATGTACATATTTTAAAAAGTCCCTGCGGGTCAGGCTTTCCTTATCAGAACCGGAAAGAATCTTTGCAAACTCCGGCGAGTAATCTATCGTATTATCAGCAAAATCAACATTAAAAAGCCCGAGTCCCATACTTTTAATTGTAAGATCGGTCAGTTGTCTTGATTTAAGCAAGTCTTCAGCGGTTTTACGATGTGAGGTTATGTCCTGCAGCGTACCATTTAATCGGTATGCAGTTTTATCATCATCAAACCAGGCTTTTCCCAGTGCGTGTACTATGCGTTCATTTTTTGTCCTTGGATTTATAATGGTGTATTCAATGTCAAATCTGCCTCCGAATTCATACTGGAGTGTAGTATTAATGGCATCAATAACCCGTTCTCTGTCGCCTTCAGCAATAGCGGCTGTGGCACTGCTGAGGAGTATTTCGTCATCTGCTTTTAAACCGAACCATTCTTTTAATCTGGCATTTGCAGAGAATCTGCTGGTTTTTGGGTTTAGGTCGAAGGTTCCAAATTCTGCCGCATTTATGGCAAATTCGAGTTCATCTTTATTTTCTTTGAGTTTACGGTTATAATTTACCGTCTCTGTAGTCTCATTGCAAACCACAAGGACTCCTTTAATTCTGCGTTCGTCATCGCGTACCGGACTGTAACTAAAGGTCCAGTAAACATCTTCAAGTTCTCCGTTACGATAAATTGGGAGCAGCAGGTCTTCATACCATATACTTTCACCTGTTGAAAGTACTTTGGTAATGAGCGGATAAATAAAATACCAGATCTCGGGCCAGAAATCTGCTCCTTTCTTTCCCATTGCATTCGGATGCTTTCCCTGAATTCCAAGACTCGGGCGATAAGAATCATTATAAAATTGTATTAAGTCATCGCCCCACCAAAGAAACATAGGGAACTTGGATGATAAAATTGTAGCAAGTGTATTTTTTAAACTTTCAGGCCATTTTTCAGGTGTTCCGAGTACATTAGATGACCAGTCAATGTTTTGAATAATTTCAGCGGCTTCTCCGCCATTCTGAAGAAAAAAGTAATCGGAAGTCTTATCGGGATTGTTCAAATTATATCATTTTATAACAGCCTGAAGCCTGTTTAGAAATTGTGCTGTTTCTGCGTAAATGTAGTAAATTATCAATTAGCTCCTATAAGATTTCAGCCTTTTTCCGGCCAGATTCCAAGCATAGAATGAGCCTGAAATTCAGGCCGGCGGGCTGCTGACAGATCTTTTTCTTTACGATTAAAAGCTGTTGGATTGTACTTGAACTTTCTTTTTCTGTCAGGTTCTTCGTAAGTCGTAAGCACTGACCTTTCAAAAGTTAATATACTATTTTAACTTTACTGATGAAGATTTAGCTTTGTGATGTCCCAAAGTTTACTCTGTCCGTATTGTCATTATTAGTTGAGAACTCATCCAATTGTTCTTGTATTTTTGACTTGATAACGTCTTTATATTTTGCCAGTCCAATACCAATAATTGGAATAGAAAGTTTTGCGATTACAGAAGCGGCCTGTTTTTTTCCTGTTTTTTCAAGATAAGTTGATAAAAGCAAGGTGCCAAGAGCTCCGCATAATATGTAATGGCCCGGAATGTCAGCTATTTTATCTTCAATTATTTCTCTGATTTCCTCAAGGTTTTCGGTGTTTATTAGATTTTCCATAGGTTGTAATTTTGTGATTTATAATTAATTTAAAGCTACTCAGTTTACATTGGTTTATTTTATACAATAAAGAGTCAGCCTTATATAATTAGCAGAATATTCAGGCACAAAAATTTTCCGGGTTTAATATTTAATCAATGGTTCTTTTTCATTTAATTATATAAACCTGAAATTAAGTGCTGTAAAAAGACTGGTTATAATTTTCAGATCTTTGTACGCTTTAATAACAAATCATTACAGGAAAAGTTAAATGGCTAATGATAAATAGTAATATGGAAACGGCCGAAATAAATAAAAAACAGATTAAAAAAAAGAAAAACAGAACTGCTGTACACTTACTTCCGTGGGTAACGGCAGTTGCGATGTTTATCCAGTCGCTGGACGGAACAATTCTAAACACCTCACTTCCTTCAATTGCGAGAGATATGCAGTATTCGCCGTCGCAGATGCATTCTGTGATAGTTATTTATGCTCTTACGTTAGCCTTGTTTATTCCACTCTCGGGATGGCTGGCAGATAAATTTGGTACGCGCACAATGTTTATGACTGCGGTAGGATTGTTTGTAGCCGGATCTTTATGCTGTGCCCTTTCGGTAAATCTGCTGACTTTTAATCTCTCGCGTGTACTTCAGGCGATTGGGGCATCTATGATGGTGCCCATTGCGAGGCTGGCCATATTGTATCAATATCCAAAAAGTAAGCTTTTAAAAACAATGAACTTTATTACAATTTTCGGACTTCTGGGTATGGTTGTTGGCCCGAGTCTTGGTGGATTTTTATCGGATAAACTTTCCTGGCACTGGATTTTTCTGGTAAATGTTCCTATTGGAATAATCGGTATCTCTATGGCAAAAAGAATTATGCCCAACTTTAAGAAGGCGGTCGGAAAATTTGATTTCCGTGGACTTATTTATTTTAGTCTTGCATTAATTGTCATTACCATGATGCTGGAGTTGATAAGCAGCGGTCTGACTAACTGGTTTATTATTTTAGGAGGATTATTGCTTTTCAATACACTTGCAGCCCTGTATTATTATCACTACAAACATACCGATAAACCTATTATTGATCTTAGACTGCTTAATATTAAAACACTTAGAGTTGGGCTTTCAGGAAGTTTGATTACACGCTTGGGTATCGGAGGTCTGCCGCTGCTGCTGCCTCTGATGCTGCAGACAGGATTTGGATATTCAGCTTCTGTTTCCGGACTTCTCTTACTCCCTTCCGCACTGGCAAATGTTGCAATAAAGCCATTTATGGTTCGAATTATCAAGGCTCTGGGATATAGAACAGTTCTTATCAGTAATACCATATTGCTCGGGTTTGTATTAATTGTACTCGGATTTGTTACAAAAGATACACCGCTTATTTATTATATTATACTGATGATTTTCTACGGCTTTTTTACTTCCATCCAGATGTCGGCAATGAATACTATCACACTTGTTGATTTAGACGAAAATACAAAAAGCGGCGGTAATACAATGCTGGTTATCATGCAGCAGTTATCGATAAGCTTTGGTGTATCTGCAGCCAGTTTAATCCTTTCGTTTTTTGGATCTTCAGGATTTAGTATTACAGAGTCTTTCCATTATACTTTTATTGTTCTTGCTGCAGTTACTATTTTTTCAAGCATTACGTTTCGCAGGCTCAGTGATTCAGATGGAAGAGGTTATCTATAATGAGCTTAAGTATTCATTTTTGAATTTAGAAATTCATCGATGACGTGTTTTGCCGAAAGCTCTACATCTCCGGCAGTAAGCTCTTGTGAGTTTAGAATCCAGCGGTCTATAAAACCGAATGCTTCTTTTTCCGTTTCATTAAATCTTTTCACGGTATCCTGTTCCGCCGAAGCATTATAACGGAATTCAAGATATGCAGCCAGTTCAGATTCAAATTGTTTTATTAATTCTTCCATTACAGTTAATTTTAAAATGAACCTGCAATTTACAGCTTATGGAAATTTGTTCTCTTACAAAAAATACGCTGAAACTTACAGGATTACTGTTAGTCAGGATTTTATAGATTATATAAATGCATCCAGAGCATTATAAAATTATTCGGACGGAAAGTTTTCTTCCAGTATAATTCAAGATTTTCATTTGGTATAATAAAGTACCAATTGTTGTATTATATAAAATCAGCAGTAAACTATATAACTATTTTCTGTTGAGATCTCTCTATTTTTAGGTCTCAATAAACAAGATAGTTATGACATCCTTCCACAGTTACGTACCTTATAATGAAAATATAGAAGTCCAGCAGACCGATGAGCAGCAGATTATACAGAAAATTGTAGATTCCATGGCGAGAGTCAATAGGCTCATGTATGAAAAATACCGTCATGCGATACGTGATGCCCATTCAAAAAGCCACGCTGTTTTAAAGGGAGAACTTACAGTATATGATAATCTGCCGGAGCATCTTGCGCAGGGTATGTTTAAAAAAGCAAAAACCTATCCTGTGATCGTGCGTTTTTCTACGGCACAAGGATCTATAGTGCCCGATAAAATGTCGGCATTCAGAGGGATGGCTGTAAAAATAATCGGAGTGGAGGGCGAAAAACTGCTTCCGGAATTATCCGATGCAGTTACTCAGGATTTTCTTTTGGTCAACTATCCGGTCATACCTACAGGAACAATAAAAGAATATCTTAAAATGCAGGAAGGTCTCGAAAGTCAGGCAGAGAGTGGTGAACTGTTTCAGAAGATTGCTCAGAAAGCCGCAGTTGGAGTTCAGAATGTACTGGCAGCCGTTGGACTCGCTGATGATACTAATGAATTGAGCGCGCCCGGTCCGCATATTTTAGGTGATACCTATTTCAGTATGGCTGCACTTCGTTATGGTAATTATGTAGCTAAAATAAACGTAAAACCATTATCGGAAAATGTAAAGGAACTTTCAGGACAAAAAATTGATGAGAAAATTATCGATGAGGACGAAAATGCCTTTTTAACGAGGATTATTTCTGATTTTTTCCACAATCAAACCGCAGAATATGAGATGGGAGTACAGCTTTGTACGAATCTGGATACTATGCCGGTGGAAGACGGATCTGTGCAGTGGCCCGAAAAAGAAAGTCCTTATCAGCCTGTAGCAAAACTGGTGTTTTTTCCGCAGGAAACTTTCAGTCCACAACGTCGCGTATATGCAGATGATGTACTGAGTTTTAACCCGTTTCATTGTCTGCCGGAGCATCGTCCGCTGGGCAATATTATGAGAGTAAGAAGGCTGGCGTATGAAACATCCAGCAAATACAGACACCATATGAACGCACAGCCTAGGGTTGAGCCTAAAAGTATTGATGAACTCCCGGAATAATCTTTAGATTTTTCTGATTTTGTTTTTCTTTACCGATACAGGCACTGGGCAGTCTAGTAAAGGAGCGGCTGTTTTTATAGCAACTATTTCTTCATTGAATTGAAGTTCATTCTCTGTACACAAAATCTTTTTTGAAATTCCGAAACTTATAATCTCAATAAGATAATGAAAGCTGCTGTCAGATTGAAAAGAAAATCTCCTGCTGAAACTTCTTTTTATTTCTACTACAGCTGCCGGATAAACCTTTCCGCTTTTTGCGTTGTAAAATACATTTTGTCCTCTGCTAAATTTCATTTTCATTAAAGTTTATAACAACAAAAAACTCTTATTACCTTTTAAGGCATTAGAGAGCCGTAATTTTTTTATTGTAATAAAATTACAATTTTTGAAGCCTTGATGAACAGTTAGGAAATCCGCAGTAGTGCGAAAAAGTTTTTATTTATAGATTATTTTCGCAATCCCTTACCATTTCTGGGTTTGCTGAATTCTGTGTTTAAAAAAAAGGATGATAATGCTAGAAACAATTTATAAAAAATCAGTTGCAGGCTGTCAGTATTATCCCCTGATTTTTTATCAGAATCAGCAGCTATCTTCTAATTTCTAAATTGTATTACAACTACAGTAAATACAAGAGTTTTAATATTTTTTAATTTATATTATTTGTAACTTGCTGTAAAACTATTATTTGTATTATGAAAATCACTTACTTTCTAACAGGCTCCTTAAATGATGTGGACAACGATTTTGAACTATCCATACAGATTTCTACTGCTGATACCAATCAGCCTAAAGATTTTATTTTTACTGTGATTTTGGACGACATTACTTCAGACCAAAAACTATCTGCAGAAGAAAGTGCTTCTTCTTTGTTATTATGTCTGAATAAAATACAGGAATTTATTACTCAAAACAATATTCACCTTCACAGTAAAATCCTCACTTCCACAGATCGCAATGAAGAGGTTGATCAGGAATTGGAACAATTTATCTCCGCTAATACTAATTTATAGACTAGTATTTTAATTTTTTTTGGTTATAATTTTATAAATTATAAGTTTTATAGTATAAAAAAAACTTGTTTTTACGATTCAAATTTGTATAAAGTAAAATATTATTATTTGAAAATCAGATTATTAACTAAAAAAAACTATTATGAAAAATTTAATCGTAACTTTAAGTATGCTGTTATGTTTCGGAATTGTATCAGCACAAGATACTCCGTCAAAAACAAAACAATCAAAAACAAAGACGGATACCGTGTACAGTAAAAAGAGTAAACATAGTACACAAAAAAACTCTGGTACAACAAAAGATACAGTAAAGCACCGAAGTCATACAGACAAATCGAAATCAGGCAGCAAGGGAACAGACAAATCAAGGGATTCTATTAACGGAACCGTAAAACCATAAAATCTGCCGGTTAACAAAGTAATTATTAATGTTTATAAAGCAGAAACCGAATCTTCTATATTATGAAAGGTTCGGTTTCTATTTTTTATTAAAAAGAAGGTGTATGGACAGATATCAAATTAGTTTTCGATTTGTGCCTTTGAAACAATAAGACGAAAAAGCGGTTCAAACTTTTTTAATTGAATTTCAAGATTTTCACTAGAAGCTGCCGGACCAATACTTCCCTGAAAACAGTATAATTTTTTTTCTGCGGCCACCATAAACTGCAGCATTCGTATTTTTATTTTATTTTTAGGCGGATCCAGAATTTGTTCGCATTCGGCCATGATACCCTGTTTGCCGTCAATAGTGATTGTTTCAGTCCGTATTAAATCCGTCTGGGGATCAAGCATCTGCGGCACAACGCTTTCATTGAGAACAAATCCGTGATCAGGTTCATATATAACTATAAGTATTTTTTCTGAACCATTTCCGTTAAAACTGGTAAACTGCTGTATAGTTTCCGGCATTTCAGCATCTTCTGCCTTCCAGCTTTTTGGAATAGGAATAGTTACAGTGCTTTTTACTGCCTTTGGATGTCCTTTTGTAGTAAAGGTTTTTAGATGCCCGTCTGTGATTTCCTGATGCGGTTTATCATGATATGCAAAAGAAAGTAAAGCCTTTGATATTTGCGAATCGTCTTTAACAAGTGATCTTTCCTTAACCTTGTCCAGAAAATCCTCAGCATGCTTTTTCTTTTGAATGGGATCTTTAAATTTGCTCAGAAAAGACCGTATTTGGTTTTTTAATCTGTTATATTCTGATTTTTCGAGTTCTTTTTCTAAAATGTGTTCTATATTTTTCTCAGCCCGGCTGAACAGCATTACAGAATTTTTTTGCAGTGCTTCCACATTATCTTTAAGCGACGGAAACTGCATGGAAATTCTTTGCAAAGCAGCATTCTGTCCTTTCAGATACGAATATGTTTCAACTGCCATATTAATCTTCGGTGTGTTTCCACTAGTTTGAGAGAAACCATTCAGCGAAAATAAAGAGCATACACATATGATTGCTCTGATTTTGCTTATAAAAAAGATGTTTTGAAAAACACGTTGGTTCATAATAAATTCTTATTTCAGAAATAGTTCGAATGTATTTATAATAATTCTTACAAATTGCGAAATAGGAATATTTGAAACTTATATAATTTTAGGAAAATGTTACACAATTCTCACCTGTGTATTTGTTAAACTGAAATGAATTCCAGTTTTTATCTTATTTTAAAAGTGAGGTTAACTGCTTTTTAAGACTTTAAAAACATACTCTTTATAACTTGCACCAATAGGAATTTCAATAGATCCAAATTCTACATCATAAGCAGTAAATGCTGTTATGTTTTTTAAATTGACTACAAAAGAACGATGGATACGTAAGAAATGCTTATCCTGCAATTCTAATTCAATATCGCTGATTTTGTATTTTGCGGTGAGTTTTATTCCTTCTTTCTGATGTACAACAATATAGTCCTTAATACTTTCGATATATAAAATAGAATCTACACTGACTTTATTGAATTTTGCCCCGTTTTTAATAAAAATAAAATCTTCCTGAACCGGCGAAATAATTTTGCTGTTAACTGGCGCATTCATCCTCAAATAGCGGTCTGCGGCTTTAAAAAAGCGATCAAAAGTGATAGGTTTTAATAGATAATCTACAATTTCAAGCTCATAGCTTTCTAAGGCATATTCGCGGTAAGCGGTAGTAAAAATAACAGCAGGAGGATTTCGAAGTGTTTTTAAAAAATCTATTCCGGTAATCTGAGGCATTTTAATATCCAGAAACATCAAATCTACATTAACAGTTCTTAAAATTTCGGCAGCTTTTAATGCATTAGAACATGTTCCGACTACTTCCAAATAGTCTAATTTACTGATATGGTTTTGCAATAAACTAATTGCAAGTGGTTCATCATCAACTAATAAACATTTTATTTTCATTTTAAGAAGCGTTAAATTCCGGAGTAATTTTTATTTTAAGATGTGCCGTAAAATCTTTCTCAGTTTTTATAACATCAAATGTATAATTTCCGGAATAAATTTTATCAAGCTGCTGCGTAATGTTAATCAGGCCTATTCTGCCGCTGTCAGTTTGCGGCTCTGTTTTATTAATTGTGTTTTTGATAATAAAATCGAAGTTATCGTTTAGCAGTTTTAAATCAATCTCAATTTGAGGCGAACTTATATCCTCACCGGCTCCGTGCTTAAAAGCATTTTCTACCAGCGAAAGCAGAATCAGCGGTGCAATTTGTCCGTTTTGATCCATTTCGTGGTTAAATCTAACGCTCAGGCGATCATCGTACCGAAGTTTTTCAAGTGAAATATAATTGTTAAGAAGACTAATTTCTTGTGAAATGGGAACAAAAGTACTGCTGCATCGGTATAATATGGTATCTAAAATTTCTGAAAGAACCGCAATTGATTTTGACGTTACAGGTGAATTGATAATAGATAAAGAATAGATATTATTGAGCGTATTAAAAAGAAAATGCGGATTTAACTGCGCTTTTAAAATCTTTAATTCTGTTTCGGCTTTTTGTTTTTCCAGCAATAACGATCTTTTTTGAATAATGTACTGATCTTTAATAAGTTTTATAAACAAAAAAAACAGCGAAAGCGAAAAGATGTGTGCAATGTAAGACCCTACCAAAGTAGGGATATCGGTAAGGATTTCTAAAATTGATTCCTGGTCAAAAGGCGGTTTGCGTACAATTGGCTCCACACCATATACCATTACTATTCTGGCAGTGATTGAAATTAAATAGCTGCCTAAAATAAGTTCTGCCCATACGCGCGAGTGTTTTTGGGGAGACATTAAACGAGGCAGAATCCTGTACGCCAGAAAATAAGCTCCTATAATCGAAAACACTTCATAATAAAGGGTATAAATAATATCGATTCTTACTTCCTCAGGGTTTGAAGAAGTATTTTCACTAAAAAACATAATAAAAATAGCCGTCCAGAATACGACATGCGTACTGATACGATTAACTGTGGCGAAGTTGATGAGCTTTTCAAATGGTGACATGTGTCCAAAGTTAATATTTATTTAAAAAAGAAAAACTTTTGTCGACAAACAGGAAAAAAAACAGCATAAACAAATAAAAAACGGAGACAAACCTAACAAATGCCATTATTTTGAGTATTTATCGACGATACAGCTGCTTATGTCCTGTGTGCAAATTTTGACTGGAATTAAAATAGAGATTTGTTCGAAATTTAAAACCAATCAAAAATGAAACAGTTCGTATTACTAATTATTATGATGTTAAGCGCTGCAGCGTTTTCACAATCAAAAGAATTTATTATTAAAGGAAAAATTATTGATGCAGCAACAAAGCAGCCTCTTCCGTATGGAACGATTGCTTTAATGTCATCATCACAAAAAACAAAAGAGGTTTCTGCTGACGAAAATGGCGATTATATATTAAAAAGTTCTCCCGGAACTTATCAGTTAAAAATAGCATTTATGTCATACAAAACCGTTACCACAGAAAGTTTTGAACTCAATAAAGATTTGGTAAAAAATATTGCTCTGGAGGAAAATACCAATGAATTAAAAGAAGTCAACATCATTAGTGAGAAATCTGCCGTTGAGTTAAAACTGGATAAAAAAGTGTTTAATGTTGGAAAAGATATTTTATCCCGCGGAGGATCTGCAAGCGATATTTTAAATAATGTACCTTCTGTTGCTGTCGACATGGCCGGTGTAATCAGCCTGAGAGGAAACAACAGTGTAACGGTTTTAATCGATGGAAAACCGTCGATGCTGACGGCTAATAATGGATTATCTCAGATTCCGGCTGCAAATATCGAAAAGATAGAAGTAATCACGAATCCATCTGCAGCTTATGAAGCTCAGGGCGGCGCCGGTATTATTAATATTATTTTGAAAAAGAACAGTATGAAAGGTTTCAATGGCTCGATTCAGGCCGGAATAGGGCATCCGACAAACTACAATTTGAATACAAACCTAAGTTACAAAACATCAAAAATAAATTTGTTTGGAAATTTAGGCTATCGTGAAATCAATTTTTATTCCTGGAATAAGCAGTTTCAACAAAATTTCAACGAAGGAGGAAATTCTGTTCTGAACCAATACAATAACACGGATTCAAGTAGTAATACAGCCAATGTTTATGTTGGCGGCGACTATTATATTAATGATAAAAGCACATTGACCGGAAGCTATTATTATTCTAAAAATATTGGCAGGGAATTTACAAAATACGATTATAATTATTCAAATTCGATGAATATGACGGACAGTATTATTTCGAGATCTGAAAATTATAAAGAACCGCAGATTTATAATGCATTAGAATTAAATTATGTAAAAACTTTTGATAAAAAAGATAAAAAATGGACATCAAGCCTTCAGTATGTTTTTTGGAATGATAATGAAAATCAATACATTAATGAACAAAAAACTTACCCTGAAGCATCTCCTGTGTCTGATTTATATACCAATGATATTGAGAGCAGTAAAGATATTTTTATAAAATCTGATTTTGTAAACCCGATTAATGCCAATTCTAAAATCGAAATGGGAATCAGGAGTGACCTCAGAGCAATCAGGAGTGATTATTATACTATTCTGGACGGAAGTATACTGGATAAATTTACTAATAAACTGAGTTATGATGAGAATTTGTACAGTGCTTATTTTCAGTATTCGGGCAAGATTAAAAGGTTTAATTATATGGCAGGTTTAAGGTCTGAATTATCAGATATCAAAATTTCAGATATCAATAATACATTTAATAATTCAAAAAATTACATTAATTTGTTTCCGACCCTGCACATGGTATACAATCTTACGGAAAAAACAGATTTACAGCTTAGCTACAGCAAACGTATTAACAGACCAAGATTCTGGCAGCTTAATCCTTTCGCAGGACTTTCTGATGTACGAAATATGAGAGTAGGAAATCCAGATTTAAATCCTATGTTTACCGATTCATTTGAATTTACAGTTTTGGCTAAACCGGGCAAGTTTAGTATTAATCCGGCATTGTATTATCAGCATACTACCAACTTTTTCGAATATATTGTAGAGCGTACAAGTTCTGATTATTTTATCAATACGCCTGTAAATCTTGGTACAGAAGATCGTTATGGTGCCGAATTTTCGAGTGCTTATAATCCTGTAAGCTGGCTGAGATTATCTTTAGATTTTAATTATTATTCCTTTAAACAGGAAGGAAGTTACAAGAATGTTACTTATAATGTAAAAGACCAGACATGGTTTTCAGGTTTTCGATCTGTATTAAAATTTCCAAATATCATTTCAGCAGATTTTAATTTGAAATACCGAGGTAAAAACCAAGGCGTTCAGACAGTTACTGAAGCACAGTATATGGCAAATCTTGGAATCAGCAAAGATTTTTTTGGAGAAAAAATGTCAGTCACACTTAATGTTAATAATCTTTTTGATTCCCAAATCAGAGTCAGAGAAACAAATTCGGAATCATATTTTCTTAAATCCGAATACAAATCACAAGGGCGTTATATTAATGTAAATGTAGTGTATCGTTTTAACCGAAAGAAAACAGAAACCGACCGTCTGCCTGAAGGCATGTAGCAAAAGTTTCAGATTTTAATAAGATAGAAGGCTAAAGTTTAAGCTGTAAAAAATACTGCATCTGGCTGCTATTGCCTAATTTTGTAAGGCGCAAAAGCAATTAATATAAACTATGAGTAATACATATTCTGCGATAAGCCAAATAGGCATTGTATCTGGTTTCTCTGATCTTGTACATACCGACTTTAAGGGAGAAATAAACGCGATGTGCTGGCACAGGGATTTAGATGGCAATTTTAAAGAAATTGTAGATCAGCTCTGTATAAAAGAAAATATAACAGAGGTTTATTCGGAAGATTTATTGGCACTCCGGCTGTCGGAAAAGGGGAATAAGGCAAGAGAAATAATCTTAAATGATTTGCAGTTACTAACTGATTTTGGAGCTTCGCCTTCTCTTAATTTACTGAAGTGTTATGAGCGTGATGATGAGTTTGATTTTATATCTACTGATGTATATTCATTTCATGTCGATCGTTCGCCTATTGCTGCAGATACTTTTTTATGTACATACCACGGAGCATCAACTGATATTATATCTAATTCGCAGGCAGAGCAGAAAATTTTAATTCCGGAAATCCGGACAAAACTAAAAGAACTCCATAATGGTACGGAGGAAGAATTCGAAAACTTTTTAAAAGAGAATTACTTTGATCTGCATTATCAGCCGCATCAGAATTCAGAACCTGTAAATTTAGGGTTAGGGCATCTCTGGCGTCTGGCAGTCGAACATCCGGAACAAAAGGTATTGCCTTGCATTCATAGGGCACCTATAGAAAACAAAGGCGAATATCGGCTGTTATTAATTTGCTGAAAACCTAAATCAAAATTCTTCACTTTTAAACATTTAAAAATACTTTTAAAAACAGCGTTAACAAAAAAAGCCTTAGCATCAAAAAAATCTAAGGCTTTTTGTTACCGTTTACAATTTTGTGAAATTTAAAAAATATAATCTGCTAAATTTTAAATGCAATTATTTTAATTTTTTGTAGTACAATATGTATTTGTGCTCAAGCACATTTTTAATTTACTCAAATTTCATCAATTTTATGTAATAAAAAACTTTCAAAATATTAAAATTTTGTGTTCGAACACACTTTTTCTAATTATTTTCTTGCAAATTAGAATACAATATTTACTTTAGTCAGAAATAAGCATTTTTTGTTATTCAAAAGGAATAAAAACAGAACATTTAACAGATGTTTTAAGTTCTAAATTGAAATCAGGAAAAGGCTTATTTGAAATAGAAAATATTGCAATATTCTATAAATAATTTTTTTTAATTGTTAACCCAAAATATCAAAATTATGAAAGTCAAGAAAATTACATTTTTTATTTTAATGTGTTTTGTACAAGGTTTTTCGCAGACTTATGTGTCTCCAACCGGAAATGACACAACAGGAACAGGAACGGCAGCCCTGCCCTATAAAACCATTGTAAAAGGAGTTCAGGCAGCACCATCTGGAGGAACAGTTTTAGTTCTTTCAGGAACTTATGCAGTAACCGGTCCAATTTATGTCGGCAAACCGCTGACAATTCAAAAAAGCGGATCCGGTGCGGTAGTTGTAAACGCTTCAGGGTGGACAAGTACGGATACTTATGTACTTGGAATTGTAAATACAAGCAATGTTACGATTGATGGTTTAACTATTTCCAACAAAATTGGCAATGGAAGCAAAGGGATATGGATTTTAGCAAATTCCGGCGCAACGGCTAATTTGAATAATATTACCATTAAAAACTGTATAGTTAGAAATATTGGATGGATTAGCAATAATCTTTCTTCAATTCCTGCAAACAGCGGAATCGTTGCCAACGCCATTAAAGTCGATGGAGGAAACGGAACTTATGCTATTACGAACGTAAAAATTGATAACAACGAAGTTAATAATTGCGCTACCGGATGGGGTGAAGCGGTAACTGTGACAGGAAATGTAGACGGATTTTCGGTTTCAGGAAATACCGTTTATGACATTGCCAATATTGGAATTGTGGCTGCAGGAAACTATTTGTCAACCGGAGCAGCAAGCAACAATCAGGCGCGAAATGGTATTATTGCTTCAAACGAAGTTTTTAATTGTATGAGTGCTGTTGCCAATAGCGCAGGAATTTATGTTGACGGGGCTTTAAATTGTACAGTACAAAGAAACGAAGTTTACCGATGTGGAGTAGGCCTTTCTGTAGGAGCAGAACAAAACACTTCAACCGGAAACGGAGGTCCTTCTACCGGGCATATCGTAAACAACAATTCGGTTTATAACAATGTTATAACCGGAGCAATTTTTGGAGGCGTTAATGGTTCTGGTTACACGACAAGTGTAGGAAATACTAAAATCTTCAATAATACTTTTTACAAAAACAGAACGGGAGCAACTATTAACGGAGTTACTACTATTCAGGGAACTTCGGTTGCTGCATTAGCCGATATTTATGGTGGTGAAGTGCATTTTCAAAACAGTTCCGGAATTACCTACAAGAACAATATTATGTACGCTACAACCGGTAAAAAAGCATTTTTAGCTTCTTACGGATATACGATTTCAAGTTTTGTTTCAAATTATAATTTATATTACAGAGAAACAAATACCGACTTTATCATCGATTTAACGGGGACAAGTTTTAACGGAAGCTCAACAACCGGATCATATAATGCAGCACAGTTTGCCACAGCAACGGGACAGGATGTAAATTCTGTTGTAGGTTTACCTGGATTTGTAAATGCTGCGGCGTTTAATTTTACACTCGCTTCCGGAGCTTTTGCAGCAGACAAAGGAGATCCGACATACAATTCAACTTATTCCGGAACACTGGATTTTGATGATGATATTCGAAAAAGAAACGGAAGAATCGATATTGGATGCTCCGAGCTTCAGACAGGATCTACGTCCAAAAAAGCAGCGGCTACAGCAGCAGCTGAAGAACAAACTTCCACAAGCTTTTCTGTTTTTCCAAATCCGGCTTCGGATGAAATCAATATTAATTTCGGAAAAAGCATAAATGCGGCCAATATTACTTTATTGGACTTAAACGGAAGAGAACTTTTAAAACAAGATTTTACTTCTGTTGATTCGGTAAAAATTAATATTTCTAATTTGAAAATAAATTCACAATTGATCATCCTTCAAATTAATGCCGATAACGAAATCACACACAATAAGATTTACTTAAAATAATACTATTTTAGGAGCAGAAGATTCTGCCGCGAATTACACTAATTTCCGCTAATTTTTTTCGGATCAAACCGAATATTAATTTGTGTTAATTCTTGAAATTTGTGGCTGAATCTTTTTTCTGCTCCTTTTTCTTTTCAAATTTTCGTACCTTTTTAGAATGAAAAATTACAACGTAAACCGAATCGAAAAAAACATTTTGAAAATAAATGGTTTGGGAGATAACCCTTTTTGGAAACAAGCAGAAATTTTAACCGATTTTACTTCGCCCTGGAGCGATTTAGAACCCGGAAAAATGGAGTTCAGATCTTTATGGGATACCGAAAATATTTATTTCTCCTATAAAGTTTTTGACAATAATATCCATACTGACAGACAGGATGATTCTGTTGACAGTATTGGAGAATCAGATCGGGTAGAGATTTTTTTCAGGACAGATGAAAATCTAAATCCATATTATTGTCTTGAAATTGACCCAACGCCAAGAATCATGGATTTCATAGCTTCTCCAAAAAAAAGATTTGATTTTGACTGGAATTGGCCTGAAAATACCCTGACTGTAAAGTCAAGTATAAAAAGCGATTATTATATTGTAGAAATAGCCATCAGCATTCAGTCACTCAAAAACTTCAATTTAATAAAAGATAACATTATTGAAGCCGGAATTTTCAGGGCCAAATATATCAAACAGGAAAACAAATTGTTTGAACCCACCTGGATTACGTGGGTAAACCCAAAGACAGAAACTCCAAATTTTCATATCGCAAGTTCTTTTGGAAAACTAATTTTAGGCTAACTGCATAAAACATAGCAAAAGGTTTCAACCACTGTGACGCAATGTGAGCACAATAAATTTTTATAATACTCTTCCCATGGTTAAAACTGCGGTCTGTATTTGCCAATTTTTAGGTTAAAAAAACAAAATCTATAAAAAGTAATCCTTGGCATTTTCGGTGTTTACAATATCAATTGGAAGTAATTTTTCCGGACTGATTTCTTTCTCAAAAATAAAATGCTCAATCAAACTTGTTGTTCCCAAATAAGCCTGTCGTTTCGGGTTTTGATGTATCAAAAAGTCTATGGTTTTATTGTTTAGGTATTCCAGATTATTTTCTAATAAATCGTAACCAACAAGTGCAATTTTCTTTTCAGGGTTCTTAGCTATAATTTTGGCCACCTGATATGCTTTTGAAGTCGTTACAAAAAGCCCTTCAATATTTGGATTGGCTTCTAAAAACTCTTTCAGCGTACTTTTAAACTGTGGATGTTTTACTTTGAATGTTTTAATTTCGAATTTACCACTTTCAAGATTGTCAAAATAATTACGGAAACCTTTTTCTTTTTCCTGCATGTGAACAGCGTTTTCGTAATCTTCATCAATATGAACAATTGCAATAGTACCTTTCTTAACCAGTAAATCTATTAATCTTGCTGCAATTCTTCCGCTTTGAAATAAATCCTGTCCAACAAAACTTTTTATGGAGCTGGATTTAAGCTGATTATTGAAAATACTCGAAATAATACCTTTAGAATTATAATTCTCAATTGCTTCAATTGCTTCTTTATGAAATAGCGGAACAAGCAAAACGGCATCCGGAGAAGAATTTAAAACGTTTTGATTCGTTTCTACAAACGAAGAAGTACTTGTAGGATCAAACAGGAAAATTTCAATTTTTACGTTAAAGGATTTAAATTCTTTCCTTGCTTCGTTTATACCATCAATACAAGGCTGCCAATACGGATCGTTTGCAGAATCAGGAATAAGGACACAGATCGAATAAATCTGCGTTTTCTTTAAACTTCGGGCCATTAGATTAGGCTGATAATCAATTCTGTCCAGCACTTCATTTACCTTTTTCAAAGCATCTTCGGATACTTTTCCTCTTTTGTGCAAAACGCGGTCAACGGTCCCTTTTGAGACTCCCGCAAGCTCTGCAATATCCTTAATTGTATAAATCTTATCCATATAAAAACAAATATATATAAAAATCAAATAGAAGAAAATATTTAATTTAATGTGTTCGAAAACATTTTTATTGTGTTCGAGCACATTTTAACACAATTTTCTTTTTTTATAAAGTTTTAATATATACTTTAGCCGAATATTAATCATATAGTGCACGATATTAACGATATAATTGTCAGATTAATATTTATTTTTCAATTTATAAGATAAATTTTCAATAACTAAAAATTGTAAAATATCTGCTTTTAAAAAATAGATTCAGAAAGCAAAAAATAACCAGAAACTTTAAAATAATAACCAATTAATAATACTATTTAAATGAGCAAAAGTAAACCTACTCTCGTGATCCTGGCGGCAGGTATTGGTAGTCGATATGGAGGATTAAAACAGTTAGATACATTTACGCCCGAAGGAGATACCATTATGGATTTTTCGATATATGATGCATTACAGGCTGGTTTTGGAAAATTTGTATTTATTATAAGCAAAAATATTGAAGAAGAATGCAAAGAAATATTCAATAAAAAATTAGAAGGAAAAGCAGAAGTAGGATATGTGTTTCAGGAAATTGAAAACGTTCCGGCACAATATTTAAATCCGGAAAGAAAAAAGCCATGGGGAACCGGACATGCACTTTTAATGGCGAAAGAGGAAGTAACTGAAAATTTTGCGATCATAAATGCCGATGATTTTTACGGAAAAGAAGCTTTTGAAATCATGGCAAAAGCTTTGACAGAAATGGATAAGGAATCATACAACTTTAATATGATGGCCTACCTGCTTAAAAATACGGTTTCAGATCATGGTTTTGTTTCCAGGGGAGAATGTCAGGTAGATGAAAATAATTATCTTACTGATGTTACAGAACGTACGCATATTGAAAAAATAGACGGAAAATTAATGCGCAAAGACGATAACGGAGCATTTATTCCTATTGATGAAAATACAATTGTGTCGATGAATTTCTGGGGATTTACGCCAAAATGTTTTGAATTTGGAGGAGCGCTTTTTGAGCAGTTTCTTAAAGACAACGAACACGATTTAAAAGCCGAATTTTTTATTACATCTGTGGTAAACGAGATTTTAAAATCAGATAATGCCTCTGTCGAAGTACTTCAGTCCAATGCCAAATGGTTTGGTGTAACTTATAAAGAAGATAAGGAAATAGTAAAAAAAGAAATTGAAAAGTTAAGAGCGCAAAAAGTTTATCCAGCAAATCTTTGGTAATATGACAGCCGAGCAATTAAAATTTATATTTGGGCAGTTTGACCATATCGAGGTTTTTAAAACCTTTGAAGAACTGTCTTCCGGTCATATTAATGACACTTATTTACTAACGACTGAAAGTGGTAAACAGTTTATTTTGCAGAGAATCAACGAAGGCGTTTTTAAAGATGTTCCGGGGTTGATAGCCAATAAAGTAAGTGTGAGCAAACATTTGCAGAAAAAACTAAAACACTTATCTGAAGCCGAACTTAAAAGAAGGGTTCTGACTTTTATTGGTACAAAAAAAGGCATTTTTTATTATAAAGACCAGGACGGAAATTTCTGGAATGTAATGGTTTATATTGAAGGAAGCCTGACTTTTGAAACCGTAAAAAATGAAGAAATTGCTTATGAAGGTGGGAAACTGTTTGGTGAATTTTTAAATCTGACCAGCGACTTTGATGCCAGAAAACTAACAGAAGTGATTCCGAATTTTCATAACATGGCGTTTCGGTATTCCCAGTTTGACACTGCTTTAAAAGAGGCCTCGGGACAAAGAATTGAGCGCGCAAAAACCTTGATCCGTAATGTTCAGGATTTAAAAGAAGAAATGCACATTCTTCAGAATCTAAAAGACGCAAAAAAAATAAAACTCAGAGTAACCCACAACGACACAAAAATCTCAAATGCACTTTTTGATCAAAATAAAAAAGGACTTTGTGTAATTGATACTGATACGGTTATGCCAGGAATTATTCATTATGATTTTGGAGACGCCATTAGAACTATTTGCAACACAGCGGCCGAAGACGAAAAAAATCTGGATTTGGTAAACTTCAATTTAGATTTTTATAAAGCTTATATAAAAGGCTTTTTAGAAAAAACAAATGCGTCGCTTTCAACTTTAGAAATAAAATATCTCCCGCTTGGAGCCAAAACGATGACTTTTATAATGGCGCTTCGTTTTTTAACGGATTTCCTAAATGATGATATCTATTATAAAACAGAATATCCTGAACATAATCTCGATCGTTCAAGAAACCAGTTTAAATTGATTGAAAGCCTTTCAGAACAATTTAGGGAAATGGAAGATTATAATTTGAATTTCATTGGATCATTAAAATAAAACAGATGAAAAAATATGTCATTACCGGAGGCGCCGGTTTTATAGGAAGCCACATTGCAGAATATTTATCTAATGAGGGACATCAGGTTTTGGTACTTGACAGCCTTAGAACGGGATTCGAACATAACCTGAACGGATTAAATGTTGAATTTATAAAAGGTGATATCCGCGACGAAAATTTGGTTAATGAAGTAATAAGCGGTGCAAGCGGTGTTTTTCATTTAGCTGCATTAGTAAGTGTTCCGGAATCATTATTAAAAATCAAGGAATGTATTGAAATTAATACTCTTGGAACCATTAATATTCTCGAAGCCGCAAAAAATAATCCAGATTGTAAAGTTGTACTTTCGACATCGGCGGCCAATTATGGTAATAATCCGGTTTTACCAAAAGTAGAAACCATGTTTCCGGAACCTATGACGCCTTATGCGATCACAAAATTAGACGGCGAATATTATTTAAAAATGTATTTAGACCAATATCAGGTTCCAACAGCATCTTTAAGGTATTTCAATGTATTTGGACCGCGACAAAATCCAGAATCGGCTTATGCGGCCGCAGTTCCGATTTTTATTAATAAAGCACTTCAGAACGAGCCCATCACTATTTACGGCGACGGATCGCAGACCAGAGATTTTATTTATGTAAAAGATGTAGTAAAAGCCAATATCCTGGCATCGCAAAAAGGAAATGAAACCTATAATGTTGCTTTAGGACACAGCACATCTGTTTTAGAACTGGCTGAAAAAATTATAAAGATCACTAATTCTAAATCACAGATCAAATTTTTAGACGAAAGGCCGGGCGATATTAAACATTCAAAAGCAAATCCGGAGAAATTCAATCAGTTAGGTTTCAAACCGAAATATACGATTGATGAGGCATTAGAAGAAACCATTCTTTTTTACCATCAGGAATTAGTCGGCAAATAATTTTTTGATCAAAATATAATTAACCAATTTGTAATGCATGAGAATAGTTGAACACATTTAAACCTATGTTTCTCTGTGTTAAAATCATTACCGGCAAAAATAGTAATCTAAACCAAAACCAGAATTATGTCACAAATCGATCTTACCTTAAAAAAAGAGCAAAACAGCACTTTGATTCCCATGGTTATTTTAACCTCTTTGTTTTTTATTTTTGGATTCGTAACCTGGCTCAACGGTCCGCTGATTCCATTTTTTAAATTAGCGTGTGAACTGACCGAATCACAATCGTATTTTGTGACTTTTGCTTTTTATATTGCCTATTTTGTGATGGCGGTTCCGTCTTCATACTTAATCGAAAAATTAGGATATAAAAACGGAATTTCATTAGGGTTGTTAATTATAGCGCTCGGTGCATTATTATTTTATCCTGCTGCTGCCTCCAGAACTTTTGTTTTTTTCCTGATAGCATTATTTGTAATGGGAACTGGTTTAGCGGTTTTACAGACAGCAGCAAATCCGTATGTTGTTGTAATTGGTCCGCGTGAAAGTGCAGCGGCAAGAATCAGTGTTTTAGGAATTGCCAATAAACTGGCAGGTTTTCTGGCTCCGTTATTATTGACTTCTTTGGTTTTATCC
Organism: Flavobacterium sp. Root901; assembly: GCF_001429765.1. GTDB lineage: Bacteria > Bacteroidota > Bacteroidia > Flavobacteriales > Flavobacteriaceae > Flavobacterium. The sequence goes on along the minus strand of NZ_LMJB01000001.1, from coordinate 3,043 downwards.
AATATTGGAGATTATTCTGCAGATAAAATTGCTGTTATGACTTCAGTCCAAAAAGAAAGTGCATTAGATGCGCTGGCTTTGCAATTGCAGTCGCCCTACATTTATATGGCAGTCATTATGCTCATTTTGGCTGTTTTGGTGAAATTTTCCCCGCTTCCTGAAATCAATTTAGATGATGAAGGCCAGGTTGAACATTTAAGTATTTTTAAACAAATAAAAGAAGCGTTTAAACATCCGCAATTGGTTTTTGGAGTAATCACTTTAATGGTTTATATCGCTGCAGAAGTTTTGGCCGGAGATTCCATCGGCGGATTCGGAAAACAATTAGGAGTTTATGGCGAAAGCGGTTCCTTTTACTTAAAACTGACTTCATTTACCATGACTTTTATGGTTATTGGCTATGTTCTGGGAATTACATTGATTCCGAAATACGTGTCGCAGGTTTCTGCCTTAAAAGTATCTGGATTTTTAGGACTTATTTTAATTGCATTAATCGTAATACTTTCTCCTAAAATTATGATTCAGTTACCTGGAATTCCACAATTACCTGTAATAATTATTTTAGTTGCCTTATTAGGATTGGCAAACGCCCTCTGCTGGCCGGCGATCTGGCCTATGGCACTTCAGGATTTAGGCGGATACACAAAAATTGGAGGTGCAATTTTAATTATGGGAATTATTGGAGGAGCAGTATTTCCATTATTTTATGGACTGCTTGCTGATACAATCAATGCCTCAAATACAGCTGCAGGAATTGCTGAAACTGCAAAAAGCGGAAATCAACTGGCGTATTTAATATTAATACCGGCTTATTTAATGATTGTATTTTTTGCTTTTAAAGGGCATAAATACAGGAAGTGGTAAATAAATGACGCAGCAACCTTGTCATGTTTAAAAGTTTGACAAAGTTTAGAAAGCACAAACATTTCATTCAAAATATATTCAGGTACTCAAGCACCCAAATTTGAAGTGCCCTGGCTCAACTCATGCCTTTTTTAAACCAAACAGCATCCAAAAAATTAAAATAAAAAATATTAAAAATAGTAACAATGTTAAAAAGTAAAATAGACAAAGCGACCGGTTTTGAGAAACGCTTCGAGAAGATCAATACGGTAGTATTTGAGAATTCAGTTGAGGCATCAAAAGCGNTAAACCAAACAGCATCCAAAAAATTAAAATAAAAAATATTAAAAATAGTAACCATGTTAAAAAGTAAAATAGACAAAGCGACCGGTTTTGAGAAACGCTTCGAGAAGATCAATACGGTAGTATTTGAGAATTCAGTTGAGGCATCAAAAGCGGTTGCACAGGAAATTGCAGCTTTGATCCGTTCGAAAGAACAAGAAAACAAACCTTGTATCCTGGGGCTTGCCACAGGATCTTCCCCAAARGGAYTRTATGCAGAATTAGTAAGGCTTCATAAAGAGGAAGGAMTGAGTTTTAAAAACGTCATCAGTTTTAACCTTGACGAATATTATCCGATGCAGCCAAACTCAATYAACAGTTATGTTCGTTTTATGAAAGAACTTTTGTTTGACCATGTTGATATTCTGCCTGAAAACGCGCATGTTCCGGACGGACTTTTAACAAAAGAACAAATTGCGGATTACTGCCACGAGTACGAAGCAAAAATTGAAGCTTTGGGCGGCATTGATCTTCAGATTCTTGGGATAGGAGGAAACGGACATATTGGTTTTAACGAATCAGGTTCGCTTCAAAACTCAAAAACCCGTCTGGTGGCTTTGGACCATATTACAAGGGTGGCGGCCAGTAAAGATTTCTTCGGATTAAACAATACACCAAGAACGGCCATAACACTTGGGGTTAAAAAAATCATGGAAGCCAAAAGGGTCATTCTACTGGCCTGGGGAGAAGGAAAAGCCAGTATTGTTAAAAAATCGGTTGAAGATGAGGTGACAAATAGAGTTCCCGCTTCTTTCCTGCAGGAACATGACAATGCGGTTTTTATTTTAGACAAGGAAGCTTCTTCAAAACTAACCCGAATTAACAGTCCGTGGCTGGTAGAGAAAGTGGCGTGGACAGACAAATTGACCAGAAAAGCCGTTTTAGGACTGGCCCTTAAACTGAAAAAACCAATTTTAATGCTTACCGATGCCGATTATATCGAGAACGGAATGAGCGATTTACTGGCAGATTCGGGTCCGGCTTACGATATTAACATTAAGATATTCAATAAATTACAAAACACCATTACAGGCTGGCCTGGCGGGAAACCAAATGCAGACGACTCCAACCGTCCTGAAAGGGCAGAACCGGCAAAGAAACGCGTATTGATTTTCAGCCCGCATCCCGATGATGATATTATCAGTATGGGAGGGACTTTCATGCGCCTTCAGGAGCAGGGACATGAAGTGCATGTTGCCTACCAGACATCAGGAAATATCGCTGTGGCGGATGATGAAGCGCTGCGTTTTGCCAATTTCGTAATTGATTATAACGAGAAATTCGGAATCAAAAGTCCTGAGGCAGATGCGATTTATGAAAAAGCCGTTTCTTTCTTAAAAAACAAAAAGAACAGCGAAATAGATATTCCAGAAGTAAGGTATATCAAAGGATTGATCAGAAAAGGCGAGGCAAGGGCAACCAGCCATTTTGTTGGACTGACCGATGACCAGATTCATTTTATGGAACTTCCTTTTTATGAAACCGGCACAATTGAAAAGAAACCAATTGGACCAGAAGATATTCAGCTGACCATGGATTTAATCGAGAAAATCAAACCGCATCAAATCTACGCTGCAGGAGACCTTGCAGACCCTCACGGAACGCATAAAGTTTGTCTGGACGCTATTTTTGAGGCTGTAAAAGCATTAAAACCACAGCCATTTATGAATGACTGCTGGCTTTGGCTTTACAGAGGCGCATGGCAGGAATGGGGAATTGACGAAGTGGAGATGGCAGTACCAATGAGCCCGGATCAGGTTTTGGCCAAACGCCACGGAATCTTCAAACACCAGTCGCAAAAAGACGGCGTTGTTTTTCAGGGCACCGATGCAAGGGAGTTCTGGCAGAGAGCCGAAGA